>NZ_JAUSWV010000002.1:0-4800000 GCF_030815485.1 Streptomyces rishiriensis
CAGCACCTGGTCGGCCACGTACGAGGCGGAGAACGCCACGCTCAGCGGCAGCGGCCGTACCGGGCGCAGCGGCCGTCCGGCAGGCCCGCCGGCGGCAGCGGTGACGGTGGCACCCGGCGCAGTACCGGGCGCGGGTAGCGCGGAGCGTTACTCGTACCGGGCGCGGCGGCGACAGCGGTGACGGCACTGATACCGGCGCGGCAGCGGGTAGCGGTCGTACCGGGCGCGGCGGCGATCCGGCGGCACTGGCACCCGCCACGGCGGCGGGTAGCGGCACTCGTCGTACCCGGCACCCCAGCGATCCGGCAGGCCCGGCGGCGGCAGCGGGCGGCAACGGTAGCGGTGGCGGCACTGGCACCCGGCGAAGCAGCGGAGGCGGTACCGGGCGCGGCAGCGGTCCGGCAGGCCGAGTACGCAGGTCCGGCAGCGACAGCGGTACGCGGGCGCGGCAGCAGTGACGGCAGTGGCGGCACTCGTACCCGGCGCAGTAGCGGTGGCGGTACCGGGCACGGCAGCGGGTAGCGGTACCGGTCGTACCGGGCGCGGCGGCGGACCGGCAGGCCCGCGGCGAGCGCACCGGACCGGGCCCGGCGGCGACGACAGCGGTACCGGGCACGGCGGCGGGCCGGCAAATCCTGGCAGGTCCTGCGGTACGGCGGCGAGGATCCCGGCAGAGACGGCGGACGGCCGCCCCGGCACCCCGCCCCACCCCGCCGCCTGGTCACTGCACACCCCCGGCCCCGCCGACCAGCCGGACCCCGTCAGCCGGCCACACCCGCCGGCACCTCCCCCACCCCCGGCACCACCCCCGACTTGGCCGCCATGGCCGGCGCCTCCCCCGCCATGGCCGGCGCCTCCCCCGCCGCCTCCGGCGCCTCCCCCGCCGCCTCCGGCGCCTCCCCCGCGTTGGCCGCCGCCTCCCCCGCGTTGGCCGCCGCCTCCCCCGCGTTGGCCGCCGCCTCCCCCGCGTTGGCCGCCGCCTCTCCCGCGTTGGCCGGCGCACCGAAATACTCCTCCAGCACACCGGCCGGGCCCTCCCCGCCGGACGCCCAGGCGACATAACCGTCCGGCCGCACCAGCAGCGCCGCACACTCCAGCCCCGCCACCTCCTCGCAACGCACCACCCGCACCAGCCCCGCCCACCCCCGCACCTGCTCCTCGAACCCGCCGCCCGCACCCCGCTCACCGAACAGCAGCAGCAACGGCCCGCCCCCGCCCAGCAACGCGATCACATCCGTGGACCCCTCACCGGTCACCAGCGCCACATTCGGCAAAAACCTGCCCTCCCACCCCACCCCACGCCGCCCCCGCACCGGCAGCACCGTGTCCTGCCCACTCACCATCGACGCCAGCACCCCCGCCTCCCCGCCCCCCGCCAGCAACTCACCGAACAACACCCGCAGCGGCTCCAGCTCAGGACCCGGCCGCATCAGCGCCACCTGAGCCCGCGTATGAGCGATCACCCGCTGCGCAGCCGGCCGCCGCTCCAGGTCATAACTGTCCAGCAGCCCCGCACCCGCCCACCCCCGCACCGCGAACGCCAGCTTCCACCCCAGATCCACCGCATCCAGCAACCCCGTACTCAACCCCTGCCCCCCGATCGGGAAATGCACATGCGCCGCATCCCCCGCCACAAACATCCGCCCCCGCCGGTACGACGACACCACCCGCGAAAAATCACTGAACCGGCTCAGCCACAACGGCTCCCCCATCGCGATCTCCCGCCCCGCGATCCACGACACCTCCCGCCGCAACTCCTCCAGCGTCGGCTCCACCCGCCACCGCGGATGCGCCCCCGCCAGATTCACCGTCCGCAACCGCACCCTGCCCCCCGCCACCTCCTTCACCACCACCCACCCCCGCTCCGTGCGATGCCACCCCGCCTCCAGACCCCCACCGGCCCCCCACCGCACATCACCCGCCAACGCCGACACCGACGCCCCGAACACCCGCGACCCGAAACCCCCCTGCTCCCGCACCACACTGCGCGCCCCGTCCGCCCCCACCACAAACAACCCCCGACACACCACCGACCCCCTGACACCCCGCGCCGTCACCACCACCCCACCCCGCCACTGCCGCACCCCCACCACCTGACACCCCCGCAACACCCGCACCCCCAACCCCCGCGCCCGCCCCTCCAAGTGACCCTCCAACACCTCCTGCTCACACTTCCACACCGCCACCGGCTCCAACACAGGCACCGAAACAACCAACCCCCCAATCCCCCCAAAATGAAACCCCACACCACCACCCACACCACCCACACCACCCACACCACCCGGACCCGGACCACCACCCACACCACCCGAACCACCACCCGCACCCAAGCCGGAACCGGAACCCGGACCAGACGCACCACTCACCTCACTGCCACGCACCCCACCCACGACACAACCCGCATCCACACCACCCGCCGGCCCAGAACCACCACCCCACCCACCACCACAACCCCCACCACACGAACCACAACCCCCCACCCCGCCAGCACCCACCCACTCAACCCCACCACCCGACCCAACCGACTCAACCCCACCGCCCGACTCAACCGACTCAGCGGCACGGCCCCAGCCCGCACCACCGCCCCACACACCACCACCCGGGCCCGCACCACCCGACCGGCCAGAACCACCACCCGCGCCGGAAGAACCACCACCCCCCACACCCACCAGCCCACCCAGATGACCACGACGCACCAGACACTGCACCGCACGCGCATGCACCGTCGTCGCCCTCGGCCGCCCCGACACCACCACCTCCGACTCCACCACCACCACCCGCACCCCCCACCCCGCCAACTCACACGCCACCACCAGCCCCACCGGCCCACCCCCCACCACCACCACATCCGCCTCCACCACACCCGACACACCCCCACCACCACCCACACCCACCGCCGCCCCCACACCACCCGCACCACCCGTCACCGCGGCCCCCGCCACACCCGCACCACCGGCACCCGTCACCGCGGCCCCCGCCACACCCGCACCCGTCACCGCTCTACCCGCCACACCCGACATTCCGGCCCCCACTCGACAACCACACGGACAAACCGAACAAACGACCCCAGCCCACCCGCAACCACAGCCGCCCACAACAAACCAGCTAGCGGAACAACTCCCTCCCCCCTCAAGCGAGTTGACCCACCCACACCCCGGACACCCACACGAACGACCAGAAATATACCGGTTACCCCGTTCTCCGCAAGAGCCCCACAACCCCACCCCACCCAAACCCACCAAACACCCACCAAACCCCCAGCCAACCCTCGACCCCAACCCCCCAGCCAACCGACCAGCACCCGCCACACCCCACAACAACCGCAGACCGCCGACTCGACCCTCGCCCGGCCACCGCCCGGCACCGTGGACTGCGGGGCGCGAGGTGTCCTACCTTCACGACAGTCGGCATAGTTAGCCGGACGTCGTGGAGCTGGACGCTTCGTCTACGGCTCCATCGCAACGGACGAGGCAGGCGAGCAGCGGGAGGCAGTGGGGCGCCGGGGCTCCGTGGTCCACCGCGTGGCGTGGATACGACGCAGACTGGGCTGCAGCCCCCAGCCCTATGAACAGTTGGCGAGCTGGTACCGGAACGCCGACCACGACGACGACGCCCGTCGGGTACTGCTGACGAGACAGCGCCATCGGCGTCGAACTCTGCCCTCGCCGCGCGGGTGTGGGGGGCCTGCTCGACGTGGCCGTTGGCTATGGGCCGGCGCTGTCGCTCCTCGCGCTGACCTTGCTGGGCGCCCTGTCGTTCGGCGCTCGCTCCGCCAACCCGGTCCAACTCGACGAAGGTGCCAAGTCCCAGCCCCTTGTCTACACACTCGACCTCTTGTTGCCCGTCGGTGGCCTGGGACAACGCACGGCCTGGTGGTGGTCGAACGACAGCATCCAGGGGCTCGCCTACCTGTTGATCGCTTCTGGCTGGGTGCTGACGACCGCCGTCATCGCGGGTGTCACCCGCACTCTGCAGAAGAAAAACTAGAGGGCTACAGCTAAGTTCATATGCCGTCGACAGAGCAGTGCACTTCCGAGGGTGAGGAATGCTTCGTGGATGCCTTCGTGTATCTCCCAGCGGATTCGTAGGCGCGGAACGAGTGCAGGTGAGTGCACGCGCGCTCGTCTACCCCGCGTTGGCTGCCAGGTCCGTAACCGTGCTCGCTGCCCGGCGAGCGATCAGTGGTTGCACGCCGAGATTCCGGACCGTACGGCGGTACTTGTCACGGTCGTAGCCGCGGTCGCCCAGGGCCCCCGCCGGTCTTCACCACGATCCCGATCCCGACCGAGGTCCGGGTCGGCTTCCTCACCATCGACGACGACGCCGAGAATGACCCCGGTGGGGCGACGACGGGTCCGGCCGCGCGTGCCCCGCGCCGGCGGGATCGCCTCCAGCGGTGAGCTCAGCTGAGCGGCGCCGTTGCCGTTGCTCGATTTACGTCTCCGCCACTCTGCCTTGTTGCGGGGGTGCAGGCCGCCTGCGCCGTGACGCGTACACCACCCTCGCGTCGGTCGCGGCCCGGCTCATCCCGACCTAGGACGGAGTACGGCCCGGCAGAGCATCGGTCGACATGCCAGAAGGGCGGCAGCACCGGCCGAACCGGTGCTGCCGCCTCTGGTTGCGGTCGGCGTTACGGCCGTCCGACAGTGGCGGCCCGTCTTTCCTACGGAAGTCACCCGATCATGCCCAGAGAACAACAGCTTCTGATGGCCGTTCAGGGCATGTGAGGGAGGTGCGCGGCGGGGATGACTCCGAGGCGGCCCGCCTGGTAGTCCTCGAAGGCCTGCTGGACTTCTTCGCGGGTGTTCATCACGAACGGGCCGTACTGGACGACGGGTTCGCGGAGGGGAAGGCCGCCCAGCACGAAGAGCTCCAGCTTGGGAGAGCGGGACTCCTGGGACCGGTCGGCGGTCAGGCGCAGTGCGTCACCCGCGCCGAAGGCGGCGAGTTGGCCCTCCCGGATCGGGCGGGCTTCGACACCGACCGTTCCGTGGCCCGCCAGGGCGTAGACCATCGCGTTGTAGGCCGGGTCCCAGGGCAGGTCGACCTGGGCGCCGGGCTCGACGGTGAGGTGGGCGACGGTGATCGGGGTGTGGGTGATGCCCGGGCCGGTGTGACCGGCGATGTCCCCTGCGATCACACGGATCAGCGCGCCGCCGTCGGGGGTGGTGAGCAGTCCGGCGTGCTTGCCGCGGATGTCCTGGTAGCGCGGCCGGCTCATCTTCTTGGCACGGGGCAGGTTGACCCACAGTTGCACACCGTGGAACACCCCGCCGCTGGTGACCAGGTGCTCCGGCGGCTTCTCGATGTGCAGGACGCCGGCGCCCGCGGTCATCCACTGGGTGTCGCCGTCTTCGATCTGACCGCCACCGCCGTTGGAGTCCTGGTGCTCCAGGGCGCCGTCGATGAGGTAGGTGACGGTCTCGAAGCCGCGGTGCGGATGCCACGGGGTGCCCCGGGCCTCGCCCGGCGCCTGCTCGACCATGCCTATGTGGTCCATGTGCACGAACGGATCGAGCTCGGGCAACGGCACCCCGGCGAAGGCGCGGCGCACCGGGAAGCCCTCGCCCTCCAAGCCGTGCTGCGCAGTGGTCAGGCGGCGGACGGGCCGGTAGAGGGTGCCGGCGGGCATGTGTGTGTTCCCCTCTTGCTGTCGCCGTCAGAAGGAGTGCGGGCCGAAGCGGCCCCAGGCCACGAAGACGGCCAGGGCGAGCAGAACCACGTTCACGACGACCGACTGGAGCTCACCGCGCCGACTGTGAGTGATCGCGGCGCCGAACATGGTCAGTGCCAGGCCGGACGCGGCCAGCGGGACCAGGGTCGGGGCGATGTCCACCGCCGCAGGCAGGATCAGCCCGAGCGCGGCGAGAACCTCCAGGAGACCGATCGTCTTGATCACACCGGGCGAGAAGTCCTCGGCCCAGCCCATGGACGGGGATGCGAGGAGCTTGTCCTTGGGCTGGGCGAGCTTGGCAGCGCCAGCGGCGAGGAAGACCAGAGCGAGTAGGGCCGCGACAGCCCACAAGGTGACGTTCATTGTGATTCCTTTGAGTTCCGGGTTGTGCGGATCCGTGCCGGGATCCACGCCGCGATAGTTGATGCATCACCTAACGTATCCGAGGTTAGATGACATATCAACAGCTGCTGTCCGGACGATCGGCCCACGAGACGGGACGAGGGGTTCACGGTCAGGGCGCACGCCCGGTCGGCTGGACGGCGCTGACGTGCAAAGCCGAATGACTGGGTGCCCGCTCGAGGCCTGTCCTTTTGGTGGGGGGCCCATGTCGCGACGGGGCCGAAGCCGACGGCTTTGACAAGGCGTGCAACGGTGGCGAGGTCGTCCGGATCGTGATCGTCACCGACAATGGCGCCGGTCTTTCTTCGGTCGGGATGCTGCGGCACTTGCCGAGGTGGCTATGGCGTTCCGACGTAGCCATGGCGGGGGCGTCGGAGAGAGACCCAGGTGCGGTGTCACCGCCGCTTGACTGAACGAGCCCACTCAGTGATTCGTCAACTACCTTTACACTTGCCTTCATGGAAGAGACGGCGCGGTGGTTGACGCCGGAGGAGCAGCACGCGTGGCGTGGCTTTGTCCGGTTGCACGAGAGACTCGGGGGCCGTTTGGGACGCCAGTTGCAGACGGAGTCGAATATGTCGACTGCGGACTTTGCGGTGCTGGTCGAACTGACGGATGTGCCAGAGGGGCGTCAGCGGTTTCTGGATCTCGCCCAGTCGTTGGAATGGGAGAAGAGCCGGATGTCCCATCACATAGCCCGCATGGCCAAGCGCGGGCTGGTGACGCGGCAGGAGTGCCCAGAGGACGGGCGCGGGGCGTTCGTGGTGATCACGGATGCGGGGCGGGAGGCGATCGAGGCCGCCGCTCCGCTTCATGTCGAGGCGGTGCGCGCCCTGTTCCTCGACCACGTCACGCCGGCAGAGCTGCGGGTGCTGGCGGACATCTCTGCTCGTGTAGTGGGCAAGTTGGACGAGGACAAGTCCTGATCGGAAGGGGCGGCCCGGGCGGCGAGTGGTGGCACAGGTGCACCGAGCAGTGTGGGTTCTGAGGCAGTGCTGGCCCGAGGTGTGGCGGTCGGCGCCGGCCCGGGCGTGGGGTCATATGGCCATTACGGGCGCCGTCGTGGTGGCCAAGCAGCCGGGATGAGAATGGCGACCGCCCTTGCGTTGCCCGGGTACCGGGGGCGCCGTGATCGTCGGCTCGGGCGATGTAGGTGATTCGTGGTCATCGGGCTATCGCCGGCCTCTTATGATCGCGGCGCACGGCGGGTCTGCCCGACTGCGGCCTTGGGCCCTACCGCTTGGAGAGCGGCGGCACCGGATGCTTACTCATGATCGACACCCGGTTGAACGCATTGATGGCGATCGCCACCCAGATCGCGGCGGAGATCTGTTCATCGGTGAGGAGCTGCCGGGCGGCCTCGTAGGCGGACGCCTGTGCGTCGGCGTTCGTCGGATCGGTCGTCACCTCGGCCAGGGCGAGCGCCGCGCGCTCCGAGTCGCTGAACATGTCGGTGTCCCGCCAGGCTGTCAGAACTCCCAGTCGCCGTGCCGACTCGCCGGCACGCAGGGCGGACCTGGTGTGCAGGTCGAGGCAGTAGGCGCAGCCGTTCATCTGGGACACACGGAGGTTGATGAGTTCCACGGTGGTGCGGTCGAGCCCCGCGTCGGCGGCGGTCGCACGGACCGCCTCCGAGGTCTGCACCAGGGCGCGGAAGGCCTTGGGGCTCTGCTTGTCGACGAAGTTCCTCCGTCGTGCGGCTCCGGGGGTACGACTGCTCATTTCGGGTCTCCTTCGGGGTGGCTCGGGTGCCCGCCGCCAGTAGGTGGGGTGGCCACCGGCCTGTCGTCATGGCAGGATAGTTGATATGACAACTAGGAGATGTGAGAGGCGGTCCCGGTGAGCAACGTGGAAAGCGAACCTGCCGTACTGCGGTGCGGAGCACCGGTCGACGACGGCCGACCGGACGCAGCGCCCCGGGTGGACGTGCTGTCGGCGCGGGAGGTGCCGCTGGGTGGCCCGCGGGCGATGCATGTGCGGCGGACCCTGCCACAGCGGGCCCGGACGCTGATCGGAGCCTGGTGCTTCGCCGACCACTACGGCCCCACCGACGCCACCGAGACGGGCGGCATGGATGTCGCCCCGCACCCGCACACCGGTTTGCAGACGGTGAGCTGGCTGTTCGAGGGGGAGATCGAGCACGAGGACACGCTCGGCACCCGCGCCCTGATCCGGCCCGGCGAGATGAACCTCATGACCGGTGGTTACGGCATCGCCCACTCGGAGATCTCCGCCCCGGACACCACGGTCCTCCACGGCGTCCAGCTGTGGGTGGCGCTGCCCGGGCAGCACCGGAACGCCGACCGGGACTTCCAGCGCCACGTCCCGGAAACCGTGCGGGTCGACGGGGCCGAGATCAGGGTCTTCCTCGGCTCGCTCGCCCAAAGCACCTCTCCGGTGCGGACCTTCACACCCCTGCTCGGTGCCGAGATCACCCTCGAACCGCGCGCGACGGTCACTCTCTCCGTGGACCCCGCCTTCGAGCACGGCCTTCTCGTGGACAGCGGGGAGGTCCGCCTGATCGACACCGGTCTGCACCCGGCCGAACTCGGCTACGTGCCCTGCGGTGCCGACACCCTGACGGTGGTCAACGACTCGGACCGTCCGGCGCGGACGATCCTGCTCGGAGGCCCTCCATTCGAGGAGGAGATCGTCATGTGGTGGAACTTCGTCGGCCGCAGCCACGAGGACATCGTCCGGGCCCGAGAGGACTGGGAGGCGTCCTCCGACCGCTTCGGCGTCGTCGAGGGCTATCCGGGGCGCCGCCTTCCCGCGCCGGCCCTGCCGAACGCCGTCATCATGCCGCGGGGGAATCCCCCGCGCCCCTGACCTCCTTCGCCTCTGCACGGAAGCTGTGGCGGCAGGCATCACATGAACCCGTCCTCAGTACTCCGGTACTCCGGTACTCCGGCCTGTCCGTCGCCGACTACGCCGCGCTCGTCCACCTCGCGGACGCGCCCGGCGGCCGTACGCGCTCCGCGGCTCTGGCCCCGCGAGTGTGGGCTGGGAGAAGAGTCGGATGTCGCACCAGGTTTCCCGCAGGGTGAAGCGAAGGCCGGTCGTTCGTGAGGGATGCCCTGAGGACGGACGCGGCACATCCGGGGTCATCATCCCCGAAGGGCGGGAGATGAGCGCGGCGGCCGGGCCCTGCCATGTCGAGGCTGTGCGCCGTCTGTTCGTCGGCCCCCAGCCCCAGGACCTCAAGGTGCTCACCGGCTTCGCGAGACGAGTTCTCGAGCACCTGGAGCAGCGGACCATGCAGGAGGGCGGTCGGCCGGGCCCGCGAGATCGGAACAGAGGTGCGCAGGGCGCGCCACGAGAGTACAGTTGACGTATCAACTAATGAAAGGCTGAGGACGATGCAGTTCGGCATCTTCACCGTCGGCGATGTGGCCGCTGACCCGGCCACGGGCCGCACCCCGACGGAGCATGAGCGGATCAAGGCGATGGTCACCATCGCGCAGAAGGCCGAAGAGGTCGGACTGGACGTCTTCGCCACCGGCGAGCACCACAACCGGCCGTTCGTGCCGTCATCGCCGACCACGATGCTGGGATGGATCGCCGCGCGTACCGAACGGATCATCCTCTCCACGTCCACCACGCTGATCACCACCAACGACCCGGTCAAGATCGCCGAGGACTACGCGATGCTTCAGCACCTGGCCGACGGCCGGGTCGACCTGATGATGGGCCGCGGCAACACCGGCCCGGTCTATCCGTGGTTCGGCAAGGACATCCGCGAGGGCATCAACCTCGCCGTCGAGAACTACGCCCTGCTGCGCCGGCTGTGGCGCGAGGACGTCGTCGACTGGGAGGGGAAGTTTCGCACTCCCCTCCAGGGCTTCACCTCCACGCCGCGGCCCCTGGACGACGTACCGCCGTTCGTCTGGCACGGTTCCATCCGCTCCCCGGAGATCGCCGAGCAGGCCGCCTACTACGGCGACGGCTTCTTCCACAACAACATCTTCTGGCCCAAGGAACACACCAAGAAGATGATCGACCTGTACCGGGAGCGGTACGCGCACTACGGTCACGGCACGCCCGAGGAGGCCGTCGTCGGCCTCGGCGGCCACGTCTACATGCGCCGCAACTCCCAGGACGCCGTCCGCGAGTTCCGCCCGCACTTCGACAACTCACCGGTGATGGGCGGCGGGATATCCATGGAGGAGTACATGGAGCAGACCCCGCTGACCGTCGGCACCCCCGAGCAGGTCATCGAGAAGACGCTCAGCTTCCGCGAGTACGCAGGCGACTACCAGCGCCAGCTGTTCATCGTGGACGGCGGCGGAGTCCCGCTGGAGACCGCGCTGGAGCAGATCGAGATGCTGGGGCAGGAGGTCGTGCCGGTACTGCGCGAGGAGTTCGCCAGGAACCGGCCGGCCGACGTGCCCGACGCCCCCACCCACGCTTCCCTGCTCGCCGCCCACGACGCCGAGCACGCGGCGACCGCCGAACCGGCGGCCTGACACCATACGATCATCAGACGCTCCGTCAGCCGGTCATTGGGTGCGGCGATGCCGGGTTCCTCCGACTTGCGCGGCGAGGCGGGCGGTCAGGCTACGGGGCGGATTCACACACCGGTTGCCCGTCGCAACGCGGCTTCCAGCCGGTCGCGGACCTCGGTCTGGGCGGCGATCCGTTGGTTGAGGACCGCCAGCCGTTCCAGGGCGACCCGCAGGCCCGTGTCGGATGGCGGTGCCGCAGCCACATCTCTGTCCAGACACGGCAGGAACACCCGCACGTCGTCCAGGTTGAGTCCAACGGCCAGCAGGTGGCGGATGTTGCGGACTCGCACCACGGTCCGTTCGTCATAGACGCGGTAGCCGTTGGGGGCCCGTTCGGAAGAGATCAGTCCCGCCTGCTCGTAGTGCCGCAGCGCACGGGCGGTCGTCCCAGTCGCCCTGGCCAGCTCACCGATTCGCACCCGTCCCACCTCCCAGGCCACTCCTATCACGCGACGACCGCTCCGCCGTCGACCGGGAGTACGACTCCGGTGACGAACGATGCAGCCGGGGCGGCAAGTTGGGTGATCGCCCAGGCCACCTCCTCGGGGCGGCCGATCCGGGCCAGCGGGGTGTGCGCGAGCTGCCACTCCCGCACCGCTGCCATCCGCTCCGGCGTCAGGCCCTGGTGCTTGCCGATGGGGGTGGCGATCGCGCCGGGGGCGACTGCCACCACCCGGACCCCGCGGGGTGCCAGCTCGACCGCCCAACTGCGGGTCAGCAGCTCCAGAGCGGTCTTGGTCGCCGCATAGACCGAGTTGCCCGGCCAGGCCCGCTGCCCCACGGACGTACTGACATTGACGATCACCCCGCCCGACGCCTCCAGGAGCGGCAGCGCGGCCTGAGCCAGCAGGGTGGGGGCGACGAGGTTGGTGGCGAGCTGAGTCTCGATCATCTCCGGTGTCAGCGTGCCGAGGGCGCCGCCGCGCACGATGCCGGCGTTGTTGACCAGCACGTCCAGCCGACCGTGTGTCCCCAGCACGACCTGGAGAATCCGATCGGGCTCGCCCTTGGCGGTGATGTCGGCGGTCAGCGGTGTGATCCGGTCGTTCCCGGCAGCAGTTTCCTTGAGCGGCTCGACTCGCCGCCCGATCGCGACCACGCGGGCGCCCTCGGCGGCGAAGGCGCGGGCGGTGGCCCGGCCGATCCCGGTGCCGGCTCCGGTGACGGCGACGATCCTGCTGATTTTCGGTGCGGTGCTGTTCATGCCGGTCATCGTTCAACCCTGCCGCCAGTGGCAAGGTCAAGCAGCGACTGACGAGTCACCGCGGGTGGCCCCGGGAACGCAGCGACACAGGTTCCTCCAGCCTCGGAGGCGGAACTCGTGTCAAGAGGGCGGGCTTGTGGTCACTGACCGGGTGACATGGAGCGTCAGTTCAACCTGACTTGACGCCCCACACTCGATGTCGTCGACGGGCCAGGAACGGGGAATGGGGGCGCATGAAGATACCGAGCGGCGAGGCCATATGCTGCAACGGGCAAGGCAGGTGCTGTCATGCGTCGCACCCGTCAGTTGCAGCCGCGTGCCCCATTCCGTATCAGGTACCGACGAACGACCTGGAGGTTGACCGGTGATCACTCTGACCGCAGTCGGAGGAGTGGCCCTGGTCGAACTGGGCATGGCGCTGACTCCGGGACCGAACATGATCCACCTCGCCTCCCGCGCGATCACCCAAGGCCGCAGGGCGGGCTTGGTCAGCCTCAGTGGGACCGCCGTGGGATTCGTGTGCTACCTGCTGGCCGCGGCTGCGGGCCTGTCTGCGTTGTTCGCCGCCGTGCCGGTGGCGTTCACGGTGGTCAAGCTTGCCGGGGCCGCCTACCTGGCCTACCTCGCGTGGGACATGCTCAAGCCCGGCGGCCGCTCGCCCTTCGCGCCATCCCAGAACCTGCCTCCGGTCTCCGATGCCCGCCTGTTCTCCATGGGGCTGCTGACCAACCTGCTCAACCCCAAGATCGCTCTTATGTATGCCGCCCTGCTGCCCCAGTTCTTGGACCCGCAGCAAGGCCCGGCCTGGGGACAACTGCTCCAGCTCGGCGGTGTGCAGATCGTCGTGGGGATCTCCGTGAACGCTCTGATCATGCTGAGCGCAGCGCGGGTGTCAGGGTTCCTGGCTGCCCGGCCCCGTGCCATGACCGCCCAACGGTTCACGGCGGGCGGCCTGCTCGGCGCCTTCGCGCTGCGCACCGCCCTGTCCCGCAGTGCTGTCACCACCTGAGCCAGGCTCACATCACTGTGGAACCAGTCCTGTTGTGAGCGCCGAGCCGGAGACGGGTACCTTGATGGCCCCCGGGGCTGCCAGGAACTCGCCCTTCCCAGCCCACCGCCCAACCGCCCAGGCCGCCTTGAGGATCGCGCGGGCCGTCAAAAGTTGAGGTCCGTCCCGACTCCGTCAGGCAAGTCGATTGTCGGGTGAAGGGCTGTCGGGCTCTGCCAGGGAGACCTTCAGCCGACTGCTGTCGGAGCCGGTGACTGTCGTACGTGTTGTGCGCTGATACATCCTGGCGATGGCCGCGCACTGAACTGCCATGGCCAGCGCCATGGCCAGGCAGATGCCGGGCAGCCCCGAACCTGACAGGCTGTATGCAAGAGCGAGTTGGAGCGCCACGCCGCATACCGTGATCCGCGCGAGGGCCGGGCTGCCACCGCTGCCCTCGAACACCCCGCCCAGCGCGATGAAGCCAGCCAGAAGCACCAAGTACGGCCCCAGGCAGCGCAGATACAGGGCCCCCGTCTCGGCCACCTCTCCCTCACTGCCGAAGGTCCGCATGATCAACGGCCCGGCGGCGAGCAGTGTGAGCATGGCCGTGAGTCCGAGCGATGCGGCGAGGAGCAACACCTGTCGTCCGATGGCCCGCCTCTCATCGCGTCCGGCACCGAGCAGATGAGCGGTGCGGATGGAGGCGGCCTGGCGTATCGCGTAGAAGGCCATGGTCGCGACGTACATCGCCTTCGTCGCGATGCCGTACGCGGCGACCTCGCTGACGCCGATCCGGGCGACGATGGCGACGAGCGCGAGCGCCCCCGCCATCCGTACGACGAAGTCGGCCGACATGGGAAACCCGGTCGCAGCCGTCCTGCGCACATCGGCGCTGAGCGAACCGGCCCGGTGCTGGGCCGCCTGGGCCGCCTGTCGCAGCACGCCGTTACGGTGCAGCGCCACGAAACCGCACATGAGCGCGACCGCCCGGCCCAGCACTGTGGCGATCGCCGCCCCACGCACCCCGAGGTCGAGTCCCAGGATGAACAAGGGATCCAGCCCGAGAATCAGACCGTTCGCGAGGATCGCGAGCTTCATCGGGGTGCGGGTATCGCCCGCACCTTTGAGGATGCCATCGACGACGTTGGTGGCGAAGAACACCGCGATTCCTGGCAGTGCGATCGAGAAATAGCCAGTGGTGAGGGGCAGTGAGTCGCCGCCGCTGCCGCCGAGTACGAGGTGGGCGAGCGGTTCGCGGCACAGGTATCCACCGATGGCGACCAAGGGTGTGACGAGCGCCCACAAGGCCCATCCGCCGCGCACGGCGGAACGCATCGCTGCCGAATCCCCCGCTCCTCTGGCTCGTGCGACGAGCACGGTCGTGCCCGAGCCGGCGACGAGGATGACGCCGAGCAGCAGGTTCTCAGCATTTGTGGCGACAGCCACCGCGGCAACGGCGTCCGCGCCGAGCCGGGCCACCCAGACCATGTTGATGATCCCGGCCGTGACCCCCGCGAGCAGCTCGAAGTAGACCGGATACGCGAGCGACACCAGCCTGCGTCGGTGTTCTGCTGCCCCCATGACCGCACCCCTCTTTTCGCTGTACCTCTAATCGAGGTACAGCGAAAAGAGATAGCATGACAGGACGGGACAGGCAAGCGCGCTGCCATGCGCAGGAAGGAGCTCGATGCATGCTGGAGCTGTCGATTCTGGGATTCCTCTTCGAGGAGCCCCAGCACGGATACGAGGTGAAAGCCCGTATCCAGGGGCTCAGTGGCCACATCCGCCCGGTAAGTGACGGGGCGCTCTATCCGGCCATCTCCCGGCTGGTGAAAGCGGGTCTGGTCGAGCAGCGCACCGAGCCCGGAAGCGCTGCCGCGCCCCGCCGGATCCTGTCCCTCACCGAGGCGGGCCGCACCGAACTGCTGGCCCGGTTGCGGCACCCGAAGGAAGCCGAAATCACCGATGGGCAGCGCTTCTTCACCCTGCTCGCGTTCCTGCGCCATCTCCCGGACCATGCCGAGCAGGCCGCGGTCCTGCGCCGTCGGCAGACCTTCCTCGACATCCCAGCGAGCTTCTTCTACCGCGGTGGCGAGCCCGTACGGGCCGAGGAGGCGCCGGATCTTTTCCGGCAGGGCATGCTGCGCATCGCTCGCGCCACCAGCACCGAGGAGAAGAAGTGGCTGGCCGAGGCGATCGCCAGCCTGGAGGGTTGAGCGCAGTCCGGTGGCCGAGCCCGGACGCGCGCTTGATACTCCTCGACGAGTCCTTGTCGTCCCCGTATGCGACGTGTCGTCTCAGCGCTCTTCGCGAAGACCTCTCTGCAGTTCGTCAGCTCCCCTTCGTCAGGTGTAGCGGCGCAGTACCAGCCGCCGGCTGCCGTTCTCCTCGACCACATCGGTGTCCACCTCGTAGCCGTTGTCCTCGGCGTAGCGCAACGCCGCGGCGTGGCCGTAGGCGCGGGTGACCTCGGTCAGCCAGGGCTGGTCGTAGCGGGACCTGTCGTGCTCGCTGATGATGGCCTCGAAGGTGCCGTCGTCGCGGCGGCGGAAGCCGATGTCGTTGCTGAGACGGCCGATGTGCGCCCGGCGGATGATCACTTCGGCGCGGTCCGGGCGGGCGTCGCCCTGGTAGCCGTAGAGGGTCTGCGGGGTGTCGTGGCATTCGACGGTGGTGAAGCCGGTCGAGGCCAGGGCTTGGACGAGCAGGTCCGGGTCGCGCAGTGCCGTGCGGACTCGGGTGAAGTGGGACATCGCGATCTCCTCGGGGCTCGGCGGCAGGGGGGCGGGAGCGGGTCGTCATGCCAGCCGAACGACCGGTTGCCGGTCCAGTACCAGCGTCTGGCGGTGCAGGTCGTAGGCGGTGACGGTGAGGCGTTTATGGCCGTCGATGCGGAACTCGAGACGGAAGCGGTCCTCGCCGCCCGTGGCGGGAGGGTCGGCTTCCAGGAAGGTCGGGCTGTCCTCGTTGAGCCACAGCATGGCTCGCTGCTGACGCTCCTGCGCGGTGACGGCGACGGCGCGGGCGCCGCCGGCGGTGTCGTAGGCGATCTCCAGCTCGGCACTCGCGTCGCGGTAGGTGGCGTGGGCGAGTTCGTAGATGGCGAGGCCGAGGCGCCATTGCCGCTCGTGCACCGCCCTGATGGTGAGGGTCTTGACCGGCTCCTCGGTGGGGTACGCGGTGCCTGCCTCGACCAGGGTCTCGAACTCGTAGGCCCCGGTGTCGCGGTCGAGGTGTCTGATGGCGTAGTCGTGCTGGATGTGGTCGAACAGCTCGCGGCCGCCCGCGATGCCCGCCGCTCCCGACGCCACCGCTTCCAACGGCCGGTCCATCCGCACCACGTCGGGGTCGAAATGCAGGTGCACCAGGTCCTGTACGGCGGGGATCAGGCAACTGCCGCCGACGAGGAAGACGTTGCGTATGTCGTCGGCGGTGAAGCCGCGGGAGGCGGCATCGTCGAGGCAGGCGCGCAGTGCCTGGTTCACCCGGCGCAGCACGCCCTTTTCGCGCAGCAGAGCGTCGAACTCGGCGCGCGTGACGGTCACCTGATGCACGCAGTCGGTGCGGGCGTCGCGGGCGCTGATCACGGCCCGTTCGGCGCCGGCCAGTTCACGCTTGGCCTGTTCGGCGGAGGCCAGGAGGCGGCGGAAGACCTGGTTGCGGGCGATCTGGTCCCCGAGCGGCAGCGAGAGCCGGCCGACGGCGTGTTCGGCGAGGAGCGCGTCGATGGTGTTGCCGCCGAGGTCCAAGCCCCGTTTGGCGATGGAACGCACACCGGCGCCGGAGCCGGCCGCGTCGGGTTCCTGCACGCGGACGACCGAGACGTCGAGGGTGCCGGCCCCGAAGTCGATCACGGTGAAGACGTCACCGGGGTTGAGGCGGGCGCTGTAGCCGACGGCCGCCGCGGTGGCCTCGTCGACGACCCGCAGCCGGGCCGTGGGCAGACCGTCGCGCACTTCCCGCACCAGCCAGTCGCGGTAGCCGTCGAAGGACTCCACGGGCGCGGTCGCGACGATCTCGAGGTCGTCGTCCTCGACGGCGAGCACGGCCAGCGCCATGACGTCGCTGAGGAACCGGGTGGCGGCCTCCCGGCCGGTGACCTTGCCGTCGCCGACGGGGCGGCCCGCGTCGTAGGCACGGCCGGAGACGTTGCTCTTGGTGGACGCGAAGACCGTGAAGGCGGGATCCTCGTCCGTCTCCGGGGTGACCTGGGCGCCGAGGCGGCGTGTGGTGCCGTCCTGGGCATAGGCGATGAGCGAGGGCACGACCCGCTGGGTGGGCCCGGGGCCGGCCTCCCGCAGCACGTCGATCCCGGGCAGCGGGATGGGGACGCCGCGGCCCGCCTCGTGGTCCCAGCCCGCGACCACGGTGTTGGCGGTGCCGAAGTCGATGCCTATGCGGGTGGTCATGAGGTCCCCCGGTGTGTGATGTCAGGCTGCCGGTCCTCGTGCTCGCCGGTGGCGTGTGCCCTCAGCGCCACCCTCACGACCCCAGCTCGATCTCGGTGTCGGGGACGGCTGCCGTACTCGTCGTGTCGCCGAGCCCGACGTCGTGGCGGAACCGGTGCTCCAGGCAGGTCCGCAGCAGCCCCAGCGTCCCGAGGGCCTCCGCGTCGAGGTCGGGGTTCCTCGACACCACGCCCATGGCGACCAGGTCCCGGTGCGTCATCAGACTCATGGGTCTGGAAACGAGTGGACGCAGGGCCAGGGCGGTCAGGTCATAGAGGTCGATGTCGCGGTAGGTGCTCACGGCCAGCACGTCGCCTTTCGGCGACAGCCTCGCGAAGGACCTGCCCTCCTGGTCTCCGACGAGGGGGATCCTCTCGGCCACGAGTTCCTCGGGCAGGGGGCTGTCCGGATCCTGCGGCACGTCGAGGAGGTCCACGTGCGACTGGGTGACTGCCAGAAACCGGTTCAGTGCGCAGGACCAGACGAGGCCGATCGGCTTCTCGAGTGGCCAGACGGTCCTCGTCGCCGGCGTGAGGGTCGAAGTGAGGGGTTCGCGCCACACGTCCAGATCGCCGTTCTCGGCGCAGCGGACCAGGACGGAAGGCGACAGAGCGGCGTGCACCGTGCTTTCCCTCCAGCTGTCCAGGTCGCTCACGAGCCGCTTCGCCACGGCGCCGTCCAACTGGACGACCATGAGGTCCCCTGCGTCGACCACGGCGATCAACTGGCGGTCGGGATCCACCACGATTTCGTCGAAGTAGATGCCGTCGGGAAGGTCGAGCTCGGCAACGGGCCCGTCGAAGCTGCAGGTGAAGAACTTGTCGTCACCCGTCGCCACGACGAAGGCCCGCTCCCCCGCGATGCGTTCCAGGCCCGCAAACGAGCCGGTCGCGAAGTCGAGCGTCCGTACACCACTGCGGTCGGCACAGTGGATCTGCGGGCGGTCGACGGGCCTGTCGAAGCCTTGCTCCGCGACGGCGATGGAGTCTGCGCCGAGATGCGCGACCCGGTCCACCGGCTGTTCGAAAGAGAAGCAGCTCTGCGAAAGCGTTCCGCTGCCGAGGTCCACGATCCCGGCGCATGCCCGCGTCACCGCGGCTGGGCTCCCCAGGACCTCCGGCCCGCGGGAGCCGTCGGCCAGGGCGACGAAGGCGAGTTGTGTGCCGTCCGGGGAGAAATCGAGGTCATCGAAGCTGATCAACCGTTCGTCGAGGTCGTCTCTCAGGATCCGGGTGGGCGGTGTCCCCCACCAGGGATCCGCGGTGGTCAGAGCGTCCAGGTGTTCGCGTACGGTCCGTGGGTTCGCGGCCCTGAGCGCGTCGAACACCTGACGCTCGTCTTCGCCGGACGGCCGCCAGTCGCCGAACGCGCGAACCGTCTCCACGGCTTCGGCCAACGGCATCAGGAGTGTGACCTGCCACAGCTGCGCCCACGCTTCCCGGCCCGCGAACTGCCGTATCAGGTAAGCGCGTTCCTGTTCGGAGAGGGAGGCGAAGTCATCGGTCAGGGAGCCCCGTCCGGCCAGCACCCGCAGCACATCGATGTCACCGAGCGCGGTCATCGCGGCCCGCAGCGCCGACCGCACCTCGGTCGGCGCACCTCGGTAGCCGAGCGTCAGCAGCGCGCCGTCCGGGTCGAGTGCCCGGTACTGCTCGTATTGCTCCGTGCGGACGAAGAACACGGCGCGCTCCACCTCATCGGAGGGGGCGAGATGGTGTGTGACGCAGAACCGCACCGCCTCGGGGTCGTCCACGGCCGCCGCGCAGAACAGGTCGACCGCCTCGGTGTCGTGCAGATCGAGCAGCCGGGCGCGGGCCCGCTCGCCGATGGGGTGCCCGAAGCGGGCGGCCGTGTCGACGAACAGGCGCGGCTCCAAGGCCACGCTCTCGTCGCCCAGCGCCAGTCGGCTGAGCAGCGAGCTGCGGGAATCCGAGGCCGCCGCGGCCCGGTTCCACCGCTCAAGCAAAGACCACAGCGAGGCATGGTGCTCGCTCAGCCAGTCGCTCCAGGCCGCCTCGACGACCTCGTCGGGCACCGGCCCGCCCGAACCCGGCGACAACTCCGCCAGGAGGGGAGAGGCCCACCGCCGGGAAGGACTGCCGGACACCGGCAGCCGCAGCCAGGCCCGCCACACCTCCTCCTCACCCTGGGACTCGATGTCCCTGGCGACGGCACGCAGGGCAGCAGGCGCACCGGAGTCCGCCGCGAGCAGCACCGTTTCGAGGGCCCGGCGGCGCCACCTGGAGTCCGGCCGGAGGGGAAGCCGCAGCGTCGGCACGGCTGTCCATATGCGCATCAGTTCCGCTCCATCCAATCCATCCGATCCGCTCCGAGCACGAGACCCGGAGCCTGTGCTGAGCGTCCTGCCCGATCGGTACGGGCAGGCGGCCCGGCCCGGTCGGCCGGCTCAGCCGGAGCAGCGGCAGTCAGTTTCGGGGCGCCGGCCTCGGCCGGGTCGGGGCACCGCCGTTCCCGCTCAGCCATTCCCCGGGGAGCCGTCGAGTCGCCGCTGTACTGCGCGCCCGCCCGCCGCTGAGCGGCCTCCCCCGTAAGCCGCCCCACGCCCGTCACACCTCCAGCACCGGCACCTGGTGGGCGGCGGCCTGTGCCGCCCCGGCGAAGGACGCCGACTGGGCTCTGCCCTCGCGCAGCCAGGCGCGCAGGTCCTCGATGGTCTCGCGCCGGGACCTGCTGAGCGGGACGGTCCTGGCGACGGCGCGGGCGATGTCGTCGGTGGTGATGTCGCGTTCCTCGGCGAAGGCGGCATACATCGCGTCCACGACGACCTGTTCCAGTTCGGCGCCGACGAACCCGTCGCAGAGCTGAGCGAGTCGATGTACGTCGAAGCTCTCCGGCGCGCGGCCGCGTTTACGCAGATGGACGGTGATGATCTCGCGGCGTTCCTCCAGGGTGGGCAGGTCGAGGAAGAACACCTCGTCGAACCGGCCGCGCCGCAGGGTCTCCGGCGGCAGCGCGCCGACGTCGTTGGCCGTGGCCACCACGAACACCGGGGCCGTCTTCTCCTGCATCCAGGTCAGCACCGTGCCGAAGACCCGCTGCGAAGTGCCGCCATCGTGGCCGCCCGACGCCAGCGCCTTGTCCAGCTCGTCGATCCACAGCACACACGGCGACACGGTCTCCGCCAGCCGCAGGGCCCTGCGCACCCGCTCCTCGGACTCACCCACCAGCGAGCCGAACAGCGCGCCGACGTCCAGGCGCAGCAGCGGAAGCCGCCACAAACCGCCGATCATCTTCGCGGTGAGGCTCTTACCGGTGCCGGGGATGCCGATGAGCGCGATGCCCTTGGGCGCGGGGAGGCGGAACTCACGCGCCGCGTCGCTGAAGGCACGCTCGCGCAACCGCAGCCAGTCCTTGAGCACGTCGAGGCCGCCGAGGTCGTCGGGGCTCTCCTCTACGCTGTAGAACTCCAGTGCCTCGCTCTCCCGGATGACGGCCTTCTTCTCGTCGACCACCACATCGATGTCGCGGTCGTCCAACACCTCGTCGCGCACGATGGCCTTGGCGAAGGCCCGGCGTGCCTGGGCGGCGGTGAGGCCCAGTGCGGCCTGGGCCAGACGGCTGCGACCGCCCGGGGTGAGGGTGGACTTGACGCCCTTGGTGCTGTCGATGAGCTGGTCGAGGTCGCGGCGCAGCGCGTCGGCCTCGGGCAGCGGCATTTCCACCACCACCGCGTCATCACCCAGTTCCACGGGGATGGCGCGCACAGGCGTGGTCACGATCAGCGAGGAGCCGGTGTAGACGAGTTTGTGGGCGAGATTGCGCAGCCGCCGACGGACCACCGGGTCGCGGTCCCAGAAGGCGTGGAAGTCCTTGAGCACATACAGATCACGGCGCTCCGGCTCCTTGACGGCCAACTCCTGGATCTTGGCCAGAACGTCCACCGGCGAGCTTGCGCTGGGCAGCTGCCGGCCCAGCGCGGACGCCAGGCCGTCGCCGATGTCCCAGCTGATCAGGTCGGACGAGGGATCCCGGTCGCGGCGCACCTGGTCGAGCACCTCCAGCGCCCGCTGCTCCTCGACCGTGACGAGCACGATCAGCGCCACCCGGGCACGCAGGTACAGCCGTATCTCGTCGTGAATGCGAACGGTGGCCATTCAGAATTCCCCCCCAGGCGCGTGCATCCCGGTAAACGTCACCGTCGCGTCGTCGGCGATGGTGATCTCCAGTTCGGGTACGCGCGACAGGTCGGCCGCCGTGTAGCGGCCGGTGCGTACCCAGTACTCCTTGTTCGACGAACCGCGCAGGCCCTGGGCGAGGTGCAGCCGCGCGTTGTAACGCCCCGCTATCACCAGATCGGCATCGGCGACGGCCGCCGACCGTGCCGGGTCCCCTTCGATCTCGGCGCGGTGGAAGCCCGTCAGCACGATGACACCGAGGCCGCTGCGCGCCTTCACCTCGGCGCAGAACGCGGCGACCGCGGCAGGCTGCTCCAGCGGCTCACCACCGGTCAGCGTCACACCCTCCAACCGGGCAGCGTCGGCCAGCACTTGATCGGCCACCTCACCGACCGTACGGACCAGACCCTCACCCCGGGTCGTATGAGTCTCGGGGTTGAAGCAGCCGGGACATCCCAGGCCGCATCCCTGACTCCAGATGACGCAGCGGGTGCCGGGACCGTTGGCGGCGCTGCGCGGAACGACCGCGTGCAGGCGCCACTTCGTACCCCGCCCGCTCAGCCCTGCCACAAGCGGTCCTGCTCATCAGCCTCCGCCTGCTGGTACGCCTCGTCAGTGAGCTCATGGCTCTCGACCACCCCGCCCAACAACTGGACGAGACCGTCGGTGTCCTCCACGCACCGCATGCCCTCGACACCGTGGACGCTCATGTCCACGGTGCCGTCCGGCGCGATGACGATCTCGACGCGCTCCTCCGCCATGAATCCGCCCTTCGCCCCGAAAAACGACCTTGGGCCAGTATGGATCTATGCCCCCGGGATCAGTCCCGACTCTGCAGGAAGCCGATCCCACACATGGAGATTCGCGGAGCAACAACCAAGCAGGACCGAACGGACCGCGCGGGGAAGGGCAGGCGCCTCGTGCAGTCCTTGGCCGTGCTAGGCAGCGCGGGCGCCCTGGCCGGGCGCCGCCGCAGCCACCGTGTTCGCCACCCCGCCCGCGCACGCCTTCAGAGGCGAAGCATCCGGGAGCCGGAGATGGCGACGAGGATCGCGGCGACGGTGACAAGGCCGACAAGCACGGCGACTGTGGGCCAGATCCTGAGCGCGGCGGCGGTGAGGAGCGGCGGGACGGTCATGCCGGCATAGGCGATGAGGAAGATGCCGGCGAGTGCCTCGCCTCGACGCTCCGCATCCGCGACCGCGGCGACGGTGCCGAGGGCGGCCCGGAACAGGATGCCGATCCCCGCGCCCGCGACCCCGCCGCCGATGAGGAAGAGCGGAAGCGACGCACCGACGGCGGCAGCACCGATGCTCACGAGCCCGAGCGCGGCGAGCGCGATGGCGTGCCTGATCTGGAGGCGTATCGCCAGCCGCACGGTGACGATCTGCGCGAGGGCCGCCGCCATGAAAACGACGAATGGCGCCAGGCCGGCGAGCAGGTGCGCATGCAACCCGAGGAGACCGACGAGGAAGGTCGAGGACAGTCCCATGAAGGTGCCGAACACCGCGAACGCCCCGAACGCCGCCGCTCCGGCCGCCCAGAACGCGCCCCTGCCTGCCGTCGGCACTGCGACGCGCTGCGGCCGGTAGGCAGGGCGCTCCTCACTGCGCTCGACGGTTTCGGGAACGAAGGCGACCAGGATCCCTTCGACGACCAGGAGGGCGGCGAAGGCCACGTAGGGCGCGACGAGGGGGCGCGTGGACCAGGTCGCGATGAGTCCGCCGATCAGAGGACCGAGGCCGATGCCGCCGAGGTTCGCGAACGTCGACACGAGGGCGACGCGGCCTTTGGCGTGGTGGGCCGCCGTGCCGAGTTCGGAAAGGTAGGCGGTCGCCGTGGCGGTGAGGATGCCGATGCCGAGTCCGCTGACCAACCGGGCGACGATGAGGCCGACGACGTCGTTCCGGACGAGGAAGAGGATCGCGGCCAGCAGGTTTATGAGCAGCGATCCGAGAATCACCCGTCGGCGTCCGAGCCAGTCGGAGACATGGCCCGCGAGATACAGGCTCAGCATCACCCCGACCGCGTAGGCGGCGAAGATCATGGTGACGACGATCGTGGGGAAGCCGTCGCGCTGCTGGTAGATCGCGTAGAGGGGCGTGGGGACGGCGCAGAACGCGAGCTCGGTGCCGAAGGCGACCGCGATGATCCAGAACCCCGCCCCATGCGGGAGTCGTGCGGTGGCTGGAGTCTGGGCGGGAGCCGCTGTTGTCGTCATTCCTCCATGCTCGACGCCCACCTGCCATCGCGTCTAACGCATACTCTTGGTCACAGTTATCGATTCGGACGATGGAGCGGCAGGCGGAAAGATGGAAACCCGACTGGTCGAGTATGCGATCGCTGTCGCCGACGAGCTGAGTTTCACCCGTGCCGCGCAACGGGTCTACGCAGCACAGTCGACCGTTTCCGCCGGCGTTCGGGCGCTGGAACGAGAGCTCGGCACTGCACTCTTCGAGCGAGACCAGCGAGGGGTGCGGATCACCGCCGCCGGAGAGGCGGTGCTGCCTGCGCTTCGCGCACTGGCCGACGCCGAGGCGCGCGCCCGCACCGCGGCCGACCCGCGAGGCGAACTGCGGGGCGAGCTGCGCATCGGGGTGTTCTCCAGCGTGAGCTACCTCGCGATCCCGCGCGTCATCGGTGCCTTCCACCGCGAACACCCGCTCGTCGACCTCCGGCTGCGCGCGTCGTCGTCCGGCTCGGCGGAGCTCGCGGACGCCGTCCGGCGAGGGCGGCTCGATCTCAGCTTGTACGGGCTTCCGGCGGCCACCGCCCCAGACCTTGCTGTGCACCGGCTCGCCACCACGCCCTACGCGGTGATCCTCGGGGCCGACCATGAACTCGCATCGCGCGCGGGACTAGCGCTGAAGGACCTCGCGGCTGAGCGCTTCGTGGACGCGCCTGTCGGTTTCGGCAATCGGGACGTCCTCGACGCCGCGCTGAGCGCACGCGGGGTTGTGCGCGACGTCAGAGCCGAGGTGACCGAGACCAGCTCGATCCCGGTCTTCGTCGCCAACGGCCTCGGCATCGCGCTGCTTCCCGAACTGCTGATCCCGCCAAGCGAAGGCATCACCATCGTCCCTCTGAACGAGCGCATCACCTGGGAGTTCAACGTCGTAACCCGGACCTCGCCCGGCGAAGCCACCGCGGCTCTGCTCGAGCAGTTGCTCGCGGCCTATTGACCCCTGCTCCCTCCCGGGTCCGCTCCGCAGGCGCCTGGTCGGGGACGGCCTTACACGACCGCTGTGGCGTTTCTCCAGGCGAACTCCAGCGCCGGCCGTGATTGTCCGGAGCCAGTTGGAGCACTCAATCGTGGGTGTTGCTGGCCGAGACGCCGACGAGTGAGGCACCTCCACTGGGCCCAACTGATGGGACGAGAGCGGCTGATGAGCTGCCTGAGCGGCGGACGTTCGGCCAGCACACCGGCGACGGATACGTCGCGGGCACCGACCCGGAGGTTCTGCCGCGCTGGTCGGCGGCTTCCCCGATGCGCAACGCCACGGGCTCTCGCGCCCCCGCGCCGAGGCACCTGGAGATGTGCCCCTGCAGCTGCGGGTCGGAATCCGCGTCGGCCCGCTACCGCACAGCGGGCTCGGCAGGCCGATGGTTCACACCCACTGGCTGCTGGACGATGACACGTTCCGGATGGTGCTGAACCGCGGATCAGCGACATGGGAGCCCTGCGCTAGCCCCATGGCGGCGAGTCGGTCATTTTCGCGCGCTACCACCTCACGGCGGATACCGGCGCCAGCGCTACCGCGATCGTCCCCGGTGAGATTTACCGGCATGGCGCGACGTGGGACTGCCGGGCCATCTGCAAGGGCTGGACCAACGAACAGACGATCCGAAAGGAGCGGCTACGCGCTGTTGCCATGGGCTTTTCCAACAGCTGTCCACCAGGCGATCACTCGGATGGCCATCGCTTCCGGTCGCGCGCCAAGAGGATCGAGACCGAAGTGCTCCTCCACCTCCTGCCGCAGAAACTCACCGATCACCGTCTCGTTGGCACCGCCACGGAGCCGCTGGAGCATGGGGGCGAGCATGCAGTCGTACTCGTCCTGCACGTCGTCGGCGACGCCGATCGGGTCCCACTGATTGAGCAGATGCCGCAGATCGTTCTCGACAGATGGGCTCCAGGGCTGCATCGTCCCAGAGTGCCACCTTGGCAATTCCCGCCGCACCCGCCCCCCTTGATCCATACGAGAGGCCCTGTGACGTCTTCGAGTCGTCCTCGTCCTCGTGACCAGGCCTCGATACCGTGGTCGGGGTGGTCGGCGGGGATTGGTTCCGAAGGTACTGAGGACGGCAAGTCCGGCCGCTCAAAGCCAGGACAGCCCCCACGCCACGAGTACCGACTGGCGGGTGACCCGGCTCGATCCCCTTGTCGTCTGCCTGAATGCCCCGTCCCATGACCCAAGCACAACGACGATGGTCTGTGCGCCACCATGTGCGGTGACATGCTCTGTCGCCCGCTCTGACCACTCGGTTTTCGGCCTCTCATTCGTCAGAGCGGGAGACCTGCAGTTGTACCGGCTCAATGTGGCCGAGGCGGCATGCCCAGGCTGCGCCCTCCCACCGGCCCGCGCGCGGAGCAAAGATCACCGCGATGACGCTGTGAAGCGTCACGAGCGCTAAATAGGCGGCGGTTGGCCGGAGGGGTCTGCCACTCACCGACCCAGACGCTGCCGTCGCTCGAGAGCGCGTCGTCAGCCAGGGCCTGGGCGTGTGCCAGGTCGCGCAGAACCATGTGGGGGTGCGCACGGCGGCAGGACCGGGAGTTGCGGCGTGGTGAACAGCGACAGTCAGATGCGTTCTTGCCTCCCAGGGATCTCGTCGAGATCCCTGGGAGGCACGTCCGCTTGATGGCCGCGTGGTCAGGGCGCGTCGATGAGGATCCGGCCGTCAGCGGGGACGAGCGCGGCGATTCCGCTTGCGTAGGCGGACTGTACGCGGGAGCGCTCGGTGGCGTTCGGTGTGGCGTTGGTGCAGGCCGTGCCGGGGCTCGATCCCGACATCAGCTGTGAGCAGGGGCCGGGCTTGGTGTCCGGCAGGCCGAGACTGTGACCCAGTTCGTGAGCGGCGATCCGGGTCTTGTCGTAGCCCTGGTCAACCGCCTGGCTGCCGAGCTCGACGCGGACCTGACGGCCCGGACGAACGGGGCCGAGCGTGGCCTGCGGCCAGCCCGTGGTGGCGACGATCACGATCTCGGCCACGGTGCCGGGTGCCGCTTCCACCAGATGGACGTTGCTCACGTTCGTGTTCCATGAGGACACTCCCGCCGCGATCGCGGCTTCCCAGCCTCCGGCGCGACTGTCGTCGTAGCGAAGGGTCACCGCTGCCGCCTGCGCGGCGGACGATTCACCCGCGGGAGCGGGGGCGGCGGTCGCGGCGCCCGCCATGGTGAGGACGAGCGCTGCGGCGGAAGTGCCTGCCTTGATCCAAGTGCCGAGGGGCATTGCTGCTCCTTCATCCGTGGGGGGAATCCGGCCCCGGCGGGGCCGGGTACGCGAAGGAGCGGTGCGGTTGTCCGGTGGGGGCCGGACGCACCGTCGACCGCCCTCCGGGGCGTTGCGATGGTACGCCCTACAATGCCTGCCTGCCATGTACCTGCCACGACGAATATCCGTCAGAATCCAGTCCCTAAGGCGAAATTAACCCGCCAGCCACCGAACACCGCGGCCACGGCCGAGCGGTTCAGGCTGCCGGAGCGGTACAGATCTTTGAGGGTGCGGGTGACGTGGGGCCATGACGACCCGGTCTCATCGCCGAGACCTGCCTCGACCTCCAACCGCCGTAACCTCAGCGACTGAACGAATTCCGGAGTGCAGCACGTACAAGATCCCGCACGGCACCTCGCGGTCCGGCAATGCCTTGCGGCCGGGATACCGAAACCTGCGCTCACTCTGCGGCAGCAACGGCTCCAGACGGTCCCACAGCTCATCCGACACGATCCACGGCGACATTCCCACATCGGCCCGAACGTCAACTCCCGATCCAGACGTGGCCATCAGGGCCGATCCACCCCTTTGTGTTAGCCGTTGTCAGGGGGCACCTCATCAGTGTTCACGTGGGTGTGAGTGGCCGGCCCGCCTGCTCACTCCGGCGGGCCGGTGGCCGGATCGTGATGGCGCGCGATCAGGGCCCGGTCTTCCGCGGATACGAGGGCGTGCACCAAGAATCGGTGGGACGCCAGCGCATGGGAGAGGGCACCGAAGACGGTCACCGGCAATGGCTGCACCCTCTCGCTTTCACCGAACATGAGCTGAATGAGCTGTTTCAGAAACAGCGGGACGTCGTCGTGTGCGTCGCCGGGGACTCGCTGCTTGTCCTGGCCGAAGGCCGTGAGAAGGGCGTGCACGGCCGACACCAGCTGGGGGTGGCGCATGTCCATCAGCAGCCGCATTCCCCGGAGCACCCGGCCGTAGAGATCGCCGAGCTCCCTGTCGCTCATGGTCGTGCGATCGGCCAGCAGCAGTTCGAGCAGGTCGTGGGCGAGCGACGAGGCCGGAGCACCGTCGACCGGACTGAACACGGTCACGGCCTGGCCGAGCCACCGGAATACCGGGTCCAGGGCATGCCGCATCACCGAGTCATTGGTTCCGCCGGACACGGCTGTCTTGTGCCACAGCTCGTCCCAGTACGACCGTGACCAGCCTGGGCCTCCGCTACCTCGCGGATAGCGGAAGTGCCAGTTCATGTCGAGCGCCTGCGGTGGGGTGCCTGGCTCGGAGCGAAGCGATATCTCCAGGGCCCGGCCCTCGTCGTCCCACGTGTGATGCACGTCGAGGGACAGAGCGAAGTCCGTCCACTGGCTCTCGTTCATCGCTGAGCGCCACAGCAGGCAGTGCCGGTGCCAGGCACCCGGCGGGTCCGCGGAGCCCGGGAAAAGCTCGGCGGCGGAGCAGCGCTCGGCGAACAGCACCGTCAGGAGCGCGAGGTTGGATCCGTACAGGCCGTGGCGTGTCGTGGTGCGCAGTAGGGCGGGCTGGTAGGTCGGGTGCTGGTCGCCGGTGCGCGTCGCGTGCTGGGTCAGGACCTGGATGAGGGTCCGGGTCAGCCGGCGCCGTTCCGCCGCGGACAGCCTGCCGGTCAGTGACCGCGCGAAGCGCAGCATCTGCCGGGACGCCAGGGAGGTGTAGGAGAGCAGTGCGTAGGCGAGGTCGTCGTCGATGCGGGTGTCGCCGAGGGAAAGCGCGGGGCGGGGTGCGAGCAGGTCGGTGAGCAGGTGCAGGGTGAGGCGCACGGCCAGATACTCGCCGAAGGTCGCGTGCAGGAACTCGTAGGTGGCGAGTACCTGGCCGTCGCGTACTGACTGGGCTCGCTGGACGAAGAAGAAGCGGCCGAGCGCCGTTTCGGCGGCGGTGAGCGGGGTGCGGAACCCCGGTGGTCGCACCGGCTGCCTGCCCAGTACGGCGGTGAGGTCCTGCTCGAGTTCGTCGGCCGACACCCACTGGCGGCCCCGGTTCAGCTGGGCGAAGGCCACGAGCGACAGGCGTTGCAGTTCCTGCTCGACGAGGGCGGCCGTGTCCTCGTCGGGGAGGGCATGGAGTGTCGTCTTGCCGACCTCGCGCCGGGCGAAGGAGGACAACAGTTGCTCGTACAACTCGGTGACGTCGAAGTCGTCGGCGCGCCGCAGAGCACCCTCGGCGGCGTCGTACAGCGCGAGCATCGTCAACAGCAGAGGCTGTACGGCGAGTTCGGTGTGACGTTCGAGGTGCTGCCAGGTGAGCGGGCCGCGGTCTTGTGCCGAGAATCCGGCCGTGTTGGCCTCGTTCCACACGGCCAGCCAGGTCGTGATCTGCTCGGCGCGGAAGGGCTCCAGGCGCAGGACGACCATGCCGGTGGGGTAGCGGGCGCGGTCGGCCACGGAGGTCCGGCTCGTCACCAACGCCAGCACGGGCCGCCCCTGATCCGCTTCACGCCGTTGGAACTGGGACACGCGCTCCAGGAAGTTGGTTTGGTGGACGCCGGTCGTCTGCAGCAACTCGTCAAAGCCGTCCAGGAGCAGAACCGGAGTGCTGCCGCCCGCCGCGCGCACCAGCTCCGGCCAGCTGACCCGTTCGCCGGTGGAGGCGCGGATCGCCTGTTCGATCTGGTCCTGCAGTTCGTCCTCCACCCGGACATCCCGCAGCGGCACGCGCACAGGGAGGAATCCGACGGAGGGGAGCCGCGCGGCGAGCACCCGGGTGAGGACGGATTTGCCGGCACCGGGCTGGCCCAGGATCAGCAGGGGCACCTCGGCAAGCTGAGGAGAGGTGAGGGCCCCGGCCAGGTAGCGGGTGAGGTCTCGGCGCAGGGGCAGTCGATCCCACCACTCGTGGTCGGCCGGTGCGGCCTGCCCGGAAACGGCACTGACGCGGAAGTCCGGGTCGAGGTAGAGGTCCTGAAGGGTGGGAATCCTGATGCCGTCCGGCGCCGACGCGGCGTCCAGCACTGGGTGAGCGAACGCCGCCTGGTGAGCGCGCGCCAGCGCGGAGGCCACGTCGACCGGCGGGCGCAGCGCCTCGGTGGTGCGGGTGAGGAGAGTCTCGATCCCTGACAGGGCACGGCCTACGTCTGTGTGGATCGCTTGCTGCGCCACGTGTGTGACCCAGAAGCCGAATTCGGGTGCTTCCTTTGCGAGCTCGACGTACAGACTCTGGGTACCGGTCATAAGCTGCGCGCGGCAGGTCATCCGTGAGAGCCGCATGGGTCCGAAGGCGCCGCAACGCGTCCATGTGCTCCCAAAGAGCAAGGCCTTCCAGGAAGTCGCGGAATCTGCGGCCGTAGCTCGCGTAACTCCCGAGCAGCATCGCGGTGAGCGCCGAGTGCGGTATGTGCGGTGCCGGGCAGGGCAGGTCCGTCGCGAGCAACAGCGACACCAGGTCCGACGTCTGCGGGATCGAGCCCGATCCGGTTCGGGCGAGGGCGAGTTGCTCGTCCCGAGTCAATCGCACCTCGGAGAGGGTGAACGGAAGCTCCAACTCCTCCATCGCTTCGAAGAAGGCCACCACGACGATGACCGTGTGCGCCGCGCGCAGCACATCGGTCCGCTCCGCCCGCCCATGGGTACGGTCCAGACGGGCGCCGACACCGCGGATCGCGTCGCGTCCGAGGCCGAGGAGGCGTCCGTTGGCGTCGGCCATGCCGATCACCGTGCCGCTGACCCCGGCGGTCGCCAGATTCAACGCTCCACCGAGCGCCCGATCCAACGCCGCCAGCCGCGGCGGCTCGGCACCGAGAAGCACCAGCGCGTCGGCGAACGCCAGGAGTCTGCGTGCCACCATGTCCCTCACTCCCGCATCCGTACAGGCTCGGCCGAGGCTAGCGCGCGCCGGAAGCCCCAGTCGGCAGAATGGGGAGGAATGGCGGATCGCGCGCAGGATCTCCTCCTCCCGCACGGTCAGAGCGGGCAAGCGGCGGCGCCCTGTCGGCACACCTTGCCCGGATGAAGACCTGGAAGATCCCGCGGGACTGCCGCCTGAAGGGCGACGGCGCGCCGCACCACGCCATGCTCGGTATCGCCCGGCTGCACAACCTCGCCCTCACGGGTAACTCCCGCCCCGCTCGGGGTCGGAGAGGTCCAAGGGAAGCGGCCTCCCACCTCGGCGGCTCGAAGCTGGCTCAGTCGATGCAGAACTCGTTGCCCTCGATGTCCAGCATCGGGATGCAGGCATCGTGGCCGTCGTACAACGTCTGCACGTGTACTGCGCCAAGCGGCTCCAGGCGCGCGCGTTCAGCCTCGAGTGCGGCGAGGCGCTCTTCACCCACGAGGCCGGTGCCGACCCGTACATCAAGATGCACCCGGTTCTTCACAGCCTTTCCCTCGGGGACACGCTGGAAGAACAGCCGCGGGCCGATCCCTGAGGGATCTATACAGGCGAACCACGAATCCTGCTGCTCGGAGGGCTGTGAACGCTTGAAGTCGTCCCACGTCGCGAACCTCTCCGGTGGCGGCGGTACGACGTACCCCAACACCTCGCACCAGAAGCGAGCGAGACGCTCAGGTTCCGCGCAGTCGAAGGTGACTTGGAACTGCTTGATCGATGACATCGGCGCACCGTACCAAGGGGCACTGCTGCTCATTTTCCCAGGTGCACCCGGCAAAGATCAGTCACGGGGCAAGTTCTGGAACCGACGAGCCCTCATTCCGGGCCTCAGCGCCGGGCCAGGGCCAGCATGCTCAGGCCGAACATCAGCACCCCCAAGGGGAGATGGACGGACGGGACATGCGCGATGCCGAGCACGACCTGGGCCGAGGCGAGCACGAGGAACCCCGACGCGTGCCCGACGGGCCGGGCCGGGCCACCGCCCGGCTTCCACGCCAGCACGGCGGCGAGCAGGTACAGCATCGACGCCCCGTACATCACACGGGCGCCGACATCGTGCAACGTCGCTCCGTACGACGAGGTCAGCAGCATTCCGGCGGACACCGCCTGGATGAAGATGGTCAGGGTCTGCAGGGCGATCGCGATCCGCAGGAACGAGGAGCCGCGCCACGCGTTCGCCGTCGTCGCCGCCGTCACCTGAGTGGCCATGTCACAGTCCCCTTTTCCGCCCTTGGGCAGTAGGTCGATAAGGTCTCACCAGCCCGACGACACGGGGCTGCGAAAGGTAAGGCGGGGCCACAGCATGGGACTGACGGGGGCGGCACGGACGCGATAGCCGGCGAGCGACGCCAACTGATCAACGTGGCCTACCGGTTGCTCGGTTCGGTGACCGAGGCCGAGGACGCCGTGCAGGACGCCTACGCACGCTGGTACGGGCTGCCCCGGAGCCGGCAGGAGGAGATCCTGTCCCCCGGCGCCTGGCTGACGACAGTGACCGGCCGCATCTGTCTGGACCTGCTCGGCTCGGCGCGGGCCCGCCGTGAACGCTATGTCGGCGCGTGGCTGCCCGAGCCGCTGCCCGACCGCACCGAGTGGACCCACGCGGGCGGCGGTCCCGCCGGACCCGGCCCCACCAACCCCGCGGACCCCGCGGACCAGATCGTCCTCGACGAATCGGTGGCCATGGCCTTCCTCGTCGTCCTCGAGTCGATGACACCCGCCGAGCGGGTGGCCCTCGTCCTGCACGACGTCTTCCGGTACCCGTTCGCCGAGATCGCCGACGTGCTCGGCCGGACCCCCGCGGCCTGCAAGCAGCTGGCGGCCTCAGCCCGGCGGCGGGTGAGCCCCGCGGGCGCCCCGGTGCCGGCGACCGGCCAGGCCGATGTCGTGCGACACGTCAAGGAGGCCTGGGAGAGCAAGGACATCGCGACCCTGGTCGGTCTCCTCAACCCGGCCGCCGTGATGACCGCAGACGGCGGCGGCATGGTCGCCACCGCCCTGACCCCGGTCGAGGGCGGCGCGCGTATCGCCGAGTACATGGTCGCCATCGCCGACAAGGCTCCCGGCCTCGAACTCCTTGAACGGTCGGTCAACGGTGTGCCGGGCCTGGTGGCCCAGCGGTCCGGGGTCGTGATGACCGTGGCCGCGTTCGACGTCTCCGACGGGCGCGTCACCCGTATCTGGGTGATCCGCAACCCGGAGAAGCTGCGGCCGTGGGCGCGGGACGGCTAGGGCCGTTCCTTCGGATCACGTCGCTGACCCGATGAAGATGGCGGCGAGATGGAGTCCGGCGAGATGGATGGTGGCTGACTTGTCGTATCGAGTGGCCAGTCCGTGCCACTGCTTGAGGCGGTACGGGCTCAGCCCCGCGCCGGGTCCACGGCTGAAGCGACGCAGTCCGCGACCAGTCGCCGCCGGTCCTCCTGCCGCCAGGCGAGAACCGGCGCACTACGCGGGGCGTCGGCCACCGGAACGTGAACGAGCCCCGGACGCTGTGGCCGGCTCAGGAAACGCGGCAGCACTGCGATCGCTCGTCCCCGGCTCGTGCTCAGGCCACTCGCGTGTACTTCTGGGTGTCGTTCTGTGGCCGAGACGTTCGCATCCAGATCCACGTCGTCAACCGGTCTGCTGACTCCGTCACAAGGGCCCGTCCGGTCAGCCGTTGCCGACGGGGATCCGCACCGTGAAGGTCGTCGAGCCGGTGCCGCTGTCGAGGGCGACACCGCCACCGTGGGCTTCTGCCACCGCCGCGACGATGGACAGGCCGAGGCCGGTGCCGGTGTTGCCGCTCTCCACGCCCTCCGCGCGGCGGCGGTCCCCGTGGGTGAAGCGCTCGAAGATCCTGGGCCGGACGTCGGCGGAGACGCCGGGGCCGTCGTCGTGGACCTTGAGCACCGCCGTGCCGCCCTCGGTCTCCAGCGAGATGGTGATCGTGCTGCCGCCGGGTGTGTGCAGGCGGGCGTTGGCCAGCAGGTTGGCCAGCACCTGATGGAGGCGGTGGGCGTCACCCGTCACCGTCACCGGCTCCTCGGACAGCTTCAGCGTCCAGCGGTGGCCGGGGCCCGCGGCCTGCGCGTCCGTCACCGCGTCCAGAACCAGCCGGGTCAGGTCGACGGGAAGTCGCTCCAAGGGGCGGCCCGCGTCGAGGCGGGCGAGCAGCATCAGGTCGTCAACCATCGCGCCCATGCGGGCCGCTTCCGCCTCGATGCGCTCCAGGGCCCGCGCCACCTTCGGCGGCACCGGGCCGGGGTGCAGCAGCGCCAGTTCCGCGTGACCCCGGATCGACGCGACGGGCGTACGCAGCTCGTGACTGGCGTCGGCGGCGAAGCTGCGCAGCCGCTCCTCGCTCGCGTGTCGTTTGGTCAGCGCGTCCTCGACGTGGCCGAGCATCGTGTTGAACGCGTCGGCGACCCGTCCCACCTCGCTGCGCGGGTCGGCCTCGGGCGCGCGCGGCCAGAGGCCGACCTCACCGCTGGACAGCGGGAGCCGGCTGACCTTCGTGGCGGTCGCGGCCACTCTGCTGAGCGGGCGCAGCGACCATCGCACCCACACCGCCCCCGCGAAGCCGGCCAGAGCGAGCGCGGCGCCGAATACGACCGCGGCGACGAGTTCCAGCCGGTGGACGGTGGCATCGACAGGTTCCGTGGGCAGCCCGGTGATCAGGACATCACCGTCCCTGCCCTGAACCGCCATCACGCGGTAGTCGTCCAGCGCCGCAAGATCGATCGTGTGCCCCTTGCCGTCAGCCGGGACGGCGGCGAGCATACTGCGGTCCGCGGCGTCGAGCGTGACGTCCTGTGCGTCCGTGCCCGCGCCCCTGCCGGAGCCCACCAGCGCGGCGTTCGTGACCGTGTCGCCGACCAGCCGGGCGCCGAAGGTCCCGGCGGTCTGCCGACGGGTGTCGCCGTCTCCGTCGTGGTCGGAGAGCCCGCCGTGCTCAAGGCTCGCCGGGAACCGTTCGCCCGCCTCGCGCAGCTGCTGGTCGAGGCGGCCGGTGAGGAAGCCGTTGAGCTCCACCACCGCCGCCACCCCGACGGCCGCGCAGCTGACCGCGAGCAGCACCACGAGGCCGGCGGTGAGCCTGGCCCGCAAGGTGGGCAGCGGGGCCGCCCATTTCCCCGCCGGGCGCCGGAGCGGACGACGTGCGGGACGGTGTTTCAGCCCCGTTCTCACCGTCCTCACCGCGCCACCGGCTTGAGTACGTATCCGGCGCCCCGCACCGTGTGGATCATGGGCGGGCGCCCCGCGTCCACCTTCTTGCGCAGGTAGGAGATGTACAGCTCGACCACGTGGGCCTGCCCGCCGAAGTCGTAGGACCACACGCGGTCGAGGATCTGTGCCTTGCTGAGGACGCGCCGCGGGTTGCGCATGAGGAAGCGCAGCAGTTCGAACTCCGTCGGGGATAGCTCGACGAGCTCGCCGCCGCGGGTGACCTCGCGGGCCTCCTCGTCCATGACCAGGTCGCCGACGGCCAGCCGCGGTCCGTCCGCCAGTTGCCGGGCCATGCCGGCCCGGCGCAGCAGTCCGCGCAGGCGGGCGACGACTTCCTCGAGACTGAACGGTTTCGTCACGTAGTCGTCGCCGCCCGCCGTGATGCCCGCGATACGGTCCTCGACCGCGTCCCTGGCGGTCAGGAAGAGCACACAGACGTCGGGGCGCACGGCACGCAGCGAGCGCAGCACGGCAAAGCCGTCGGTGTCCGGGAGCATGACGTCGAGGACGATGGCGTCGGGCAGCAGCTCGCGTGCCACGGCGACGGCAGAGACGCCGTCACCGGCCGTGCGCACCTCCCAGCCGTCGTAGCGCAGGGCGCCGGAGAGCACCTCGGCGAGGTCGGGGTCGTCGTCGACGACGAGGACCCGGAGCGGGGCGCCGTCGGTCCGGGTCAGCACGGGGCGGCCTGGGCCGCGCGGGCGGGAAGTGTTCATCTCAGCTACCAGGATGCGGTCTCCCCGTGACACGGGCTGCCTTCTCCACCTCTGAGTTCCCTATGAGTACGCCGCGCCGCCCCTCGGCGCCGGTCGCCTCGGCGGGCCTTCCCACCTGCGGCGGGACCGACCCGCCCACCGGTCGCTGAGAGCTGACTCAGAGGTTGCGTCGGCACAGTGTCGTCCCGGACGGCCGAGGAACGGAGCCGTACGGACAGCGAAGGGACAGGCGGATGACGACGGCCTACGCGCGACGAAGGGTGGCCCCAGCGCCTCCCGCTCCACGGCGCTCCCCCGTCGGCCCCGTGCTCGCCCTGCTGTGGGGCGGCGCCGCCGCCGTGGTCGGCCTGTGGTGGTTCGACACCGGGTCGGTCGTGGGCGCCGCGGGCTGGCTGACGGGGGCCGGGCGGATCGCGGGACTGCTGTGCGGGTACGCCTGCGCCGTCCTCGTCGGGCTGATGGCCCGCGTCCCGCTCCTGGAACGGCGCATCGGGGCGGACCGGGTGACACGCTGGCACGCCATGGCGGGCCGCTACACGATCTGTCTGCTGGTGGCGCACGTCGTGATGATCCTTCTCGGGTACGCCGCCCAGGACGGTTCGTCATTCGTGCAGGAGATGCTCACGGTCGTCCTGGACTACCCGGAGATGCTCAAGGCCACCGCTGGCACCGTCATCCTGTTCGCGGTCGGGATCACCTCGGCCCGCGCGGTACGCCACAGGGTCAGCCACGAGTTCTGGTTCTACACACACCTGCTGACGTACGCCGCGGTCTTCCTCGCCTTCGGCCACCAGCTCGCCCTGGGGTCCGACCTCGTCGGCAGCAGGCCCGCGCAGGCCGCCTGGTACGTCCTGTACCTCGGCGTCGCGGCCCTGGTGGCGTGGTTCCGGATCCTCGCTCCGGTACAGCTCAACCTGCGCCACCGGCTGCGGGTCGACTCCGTCCACCGGGAGGCGCCGGGCGTGTACTCCGTCGTCGTGCGGGGCCGACGGCTGGACGAGATGGGCGCGCGGCCGGGACAGTTCCTGCGCTGGCGGTTCCTCACCGACGGCATGCGCTGGACGTCCACGCCGTACTCCCTGTCGGCGCCACCGCGCCCGGACCTGCTGCGCATCACCGTCAAGGCGCTCGGCGACCACAGTGCCGCCGTCGGCCTGCTGCGTCCGGGCACCCGCGTGTGGGCCGAGGGGCCGTACGGGGCGCTGACCGCGGACCGGCAGAGCGCGCACAAGTCCCTGCTCATCGCGGGCGGCGTCGGCATCACCCCGCTGCGGGCCCTGTTCGAGACTCTGCCCGGCGACGTCACCCTCCTCTACCGCGCCCGCACCGCCGAGGACCTCGCGCTGGGCGCCGAGCTGGAGACCGTCGCACAGTGGCGCGGAGCGAAGGTGCAGTACGCGCTCAACGGCCCACGCGGTCGGCGGCCGGACCTCACGGCCGGGACACTACGCGCGGCGGTGCCCGACCTGCACGCCCACGACGTGTACCTGTGCGGCCCGCACGGGTTCGCGCAGCACGTGTACGCGGCCCTGCGCGCCGCCGGGGTCCCGGACCACCGCATCCACCACGAGTCCTTCGAGCTGTGAGGCCGCCTTGCACACATTGAAGAAGAACCGCCCGCTGCGCCGCATCGTGCTGGCGAGCGCCGCGACCGTCTCCGGGATGGTGCTGCTGCTGTCGCTCAAACCGCACACGACCCCGGCCGTCGCAGGACTGGCCTCCTCCCCCGCGCCGTCCAGCAGCTCGAGCCCGTCGGGCGGAACGACCGGATCGGACGGATCGGACGGATCGGACGGATCGGACGGATCGAGCGGAACGAGCGGATCCGCGGCCACCGGAACCCGGACCCTCACCGGTGACTCCGTCCAGACCCGCTGGGGCCCTGTGCAGGTCCGGGTCACGCTGAAGGACGGAAAGCTCACCGACGTCACCGCGGTCGCCTACCCCCAGGAGAACCCGAGGGACCAGCAGATCAACGCGTACGCCGTCCCGCAGCTGACCAGAGAGGCGCTGACGGCCCAGAGCGCCGACATCGACACCGTCTCCGGAGCCACGTACACCAGCGATGGCTACCGCGAGTCGCTCCAGTCGGCACTGGACGCCGCCGCCGGCTGACGCCCGGTCGTGTCCGGCATCGACGTCTCGGCGTCGGGTTCACCCCCGCCCAGGCGGCACCGGCACTGACCCGGATGTGATCTGCCCACGGCAACAGATCGAGGGGAGTGGCTGTCAGTGCCCGGGGCCAGCATGCTTACCTGGGTCATGCCCCAGATCCTCCGTCACGGGCAGGCACTCGGCGAGCAGGTCGACGACGTCGCGCCAGGCTCGCTTGGCGTGCTGTGGGTGGTAGCCGACGCCGGGGACCACGGGGTGGTCGACCGGCGGGTGGTGGAAGGCGTGCAAGGCGCCGCCGTAGACCGCGAGGCGCCAGTCGACGCCCGCGGCCTGCATCTCCGCGGCGAACGCGTTCCGTTGCGCAGGCGGCATGATCGGGTCTTCCGACCCGACCCCGGCCCACACCGGGCAGCGAATGCGCGCCGCCTCGCCCGGTCGGCCCGTGGTAGTCGCGTTGACTGTCCCGATCGCGCGCAGGTTGACGCCATCGCGCCCGAGTTCCAGCGCGATGGCACCCCCGGTGCCGTAGCCGACGGCGGCGATCCGGTCGGGGTCGGTCCGCGGCTCGGTGCACAACACATCGAGCGCCGCATGGCCGATGCCCCGCATCCGCTCGGGATCAGCGAGCAGCGGCAGGCAACGGGCCAGCATCTCCTCGGGGTCGCCCAAGTAGCGGCCGCCATGAAGGTCGAAAGCCAGCGCTATATATCCCAGCTCGGCGAGAGCATCGGCCCGGCGGCGCTCTACGTCGCTGAGCCCCATGCCCTCTGGTCCGAGCAGCACCGCGGGCCGGCGGTCGACACCGGCCGGGAGCGCGAGGTGCCCGATCATCGTCAAACCGTCGGCCGGATACTCGACCGTACGCGTCGTAATCGTCGTCATGAGACTGGACTGTAGTGATCGTCGAGTCCGGTCCGGCCGGTGTTTCTGCCGCTGGCAGAACAGCGCGGGTATCCCTCCGACATACGGCGAGGTCCTCAAGAACCGTCACAAACCCCGCCCCCACGGCAGCGCTATCGGATCACCCGCCCGGGCCACAGTGTCGGAGGCTGACCCTCGCAGCAGGTTTCTGGGATATACCGGCCCGCTCCCGTGAAGGGCGTCACCAGCTGGTTCCCTCACGGCCCAGGCACCCTGGCCGAGACCGGCGGCGGTCAGTCCTCGGTGATGACGGGCGGTCGGCCGCCGTGCTTGCCTTTGCGGGCCGCCGCGTCGAGCCCTTCGAGGGTCGACTCCCGGATGTTCTCCCGCTCGGTCTCCGCCATCGCGGCGAAGAACGCGAACAGCAGGCGGCCGGGCCCGCTGGGGTCGTACATCCCGGGCAGCGGTCAGGCGAGCATCTCCAGGACCAGGCGGTGGGCGGTCAGGTGGTCGGCGAGCGCGGTGAGTTCGGCAGCGCCGCGGCCCAGGCGCTTCATCTCGTAGACGGTGAAGATGACCCGGCAGTGCGGAGCGTGGGCCTTTCTGGCGGGCGAGGGTGAGCGCGGCCTCGAACTGCGGGCGGACCCGGACCCGGGTGCTGATCTTCTCGGAGAACACCTTGTCGCGCTCGATGCCGTGCTTGGCCAGCGCGTCGAGCTGCGATTGGAGTTCCTGGGTGAGCGTGGAGCATCGCGCGTTCCCGATGCGGATGTCGGCGCTCGGGGTGTCCGGCGCGTGGGCGAGCGGGACCGGGGTTCCGGGGCGCCACGGCTGGCCGGGCCCGCGGTCGGCGGGGGCCGGCACGCGCAGGAGCTTGGCGAGCCGGGACACCTTGGTGAAGCGGCCGGTGTGGTAAGTGCCGGCGACGGCTCCAGCACGCGAGCGGCACGGCGAGCCGGGCTCCGCCGTGCAGCGCGGGCAGAGGTGCCGCTCGACGTCGTCCGACGTCGCTCCAGAGCTTCTTGAGGGACCGTCATGCCACCGGATGCTGTCACCAACGATTCTCAGAAGTACCCCGAATCCGCTCTTGAGCGACAACGAGTTCTGCGAACAGAACCGCCAGTTCGCGATCACCAGGAGGCCATCTGTGATCTTGTTCGGGCAAAGGACCGTTTGTGAGAACAGCGGTCAGGGCGATGCGTGCGGAACGTCCCGGTGGGGCACGGCTGCGGGCGCGGTCATGTCGAGCAGGAGCATGGCGTCGTGGTCAGGTGCGCCGGGTTCGGCGGTGTAGACACCGATGCGCTGGCCGGGGGTTCCTTCCAGCTGCATGGACTGGGAGGTGAGCGTGACGGTGCCGACGCGGGGGTGGTGGAAAGTCTTCTGTGCGGGCTTGCGGCCGGTGACCTCGTAGCGTTCCCAGAGCCGGGCGAACTCGGGGCTCTTGAGGAGGAGTTCGCCGACGAGGTTGGTTAGGTCCGGGGCGTCGGGAGCCGTGCCCGCGACGGCGCGCAGTCGGGCGACGCAGGCGGTGATCTGGCGGTCCCAGTCGGTGAACAGGGAGCGTGAGGCCGGGTGGAGGAAGAGGTAGCGGGCCAGGTTGCGGTGTTTGGCCGGCCACTCCTCCAGTCCCGCGTACAGGGCGAGGCCGCCGGGGTTCCAGGCCAGCATGTCCATGCTGCGGCTGATGACGTAGGCCGGGTTCGGCCGCAGCGACTCCAGCAGCAGCTTCAGGTGGGGGCGCACGGTGCGGCTGGGGGCCGGCGGCGGCTCGGAGACGTAGCGGGCCGCACGCGCGGCGAGTTCACGCAGGTGCTGATGCTCCTGGTCGTCCATGAGCAGGGCGCGGGCGAGCGAGTCGAGGACGGCGGGACTGGGGCGGTTCTCCTTGCCGCGTTCCAGGCGCACGTAGTAGTCGATGCTGATGCCGGCGAGGGTGGCCAGCTCCTCGCGGCGCAGGCCAGGAGTGCGGCGGATGCCGGCGCCGACGGTGAGACCGACGTGCTCGGGACTGGTCTGGGTACGGCGGGCGCGCAGGAAACGGCCCAGCTCGGCGCCCTCGCTGTTCGCGCTCTGGGATGCCATGACTCCAGTTTCACCCGGTAGACAGCCGCGCCGCAGACGGGAGGGGGGCCCTGTCATTACCCCCGAAGAGCCCGCCCTGCCACACCCGAGCAATCCGGGCGAAGGTGAATGAGGAAGACGCTGGCCTCTTGCGTCGCCCGGACTTCGACGGGCACGGCCTGCCGGCCGGGCAAGAGTGAGAGACCAGGCGACACCATGATCGGAAGAGGACGAGATGCGGTACATCAAGCTACGTGACCTGGACGTTTCCCGGATCGGGCTGGGCGCGATGGGCATGTCCCACGGCTACACCGGCTCCGGCACCGATGACGCGGAGTCGATCAGGACCGTGCACCGAGCCCTGGAGCTGGGCGTCACGCTGATCGACACCGCCGAGATCTACGGCCCCTACACCAACGAGGAGCTGCTCGGGCGGGCGCTGAAGGGCCGCTGGGACCGGGTGGTGCTGGCCACCAAGTTCGGCCTGGTCTCGCACGCCGGCGACGGCGCGTGGAACCTGGACTCCAGTCCCGCCAACATCCGCACCGCCGTCGAGGGCTCCCTCAAGCGGCTGGGCACCGACCACATCGACCTGTACTACCAGCACCGCGTCGATCCGAACACGCCGATCGAGGAGACCGCCGGCGCGGTGGGCGAGCTGATCGCCGAGGGCAAGGTGCGCGCCTTCGGTCTCTCGGAGGCCGGCCCGGACACGATCCGCCGTGCCCACGCCGTCCAGCCGGTCACTGCGGTCCAGTCCGAGTACTCCCTGTTCACCCGCGGTATCGAGGAGCGGGTGCTGCCCGCCCTGCGGGAGCTGAACATCGGCCTGGTTCCCTTCTCCCCGCTGGGCCGCGGCTTCCTGACCGGCACAGTCCGCTCTACCGACCAGTTCGACGAGAACGACTTCCGCCGCGACAACCCGCGCTTCACCGGCGAGAACTTCCAGCGCAACCTGGCGCTCGCCGACGAGGTCAAGGCCCTGGCCGACGAGGCAGGTGCCACGCCCGGTCAGGTGGCGCTGGCCTGGCTGCTCGCTCAGGGCGATGACATCGCCCCCATCCCCGGCACCAAGCGCGTGTCCAGGGTCGAGGAGAATGCCGCCGCCGATGCCGTCACGCTGACCGCCGAGCAGCTCGACAAGCTCTCCAGCCTGCCGCCCGCCGCCGGCGACACCCACACCGAGGCCCAGGCGCAGATGCTCGAACGCTGACCCCGCCCCGGCATGCCGCGCTTCGCGTGGCCCCCCCACCCCTCGTTCGGAGTAACACCTTTCATGCGTGCAGCAGTGATGTACGGAGCCGGCGACGTCCGCGTCGAGGACCGGCCCGACCCGAAGATCGTCCAGCCGACCGACGCCGTGGTTCGCGTCGTCGCGTCCTGTGTGTGCGGCAGCGACCTGTGGCCTTACGGGTCGACGCCCGCCACCGCTACCGGCCGCCCCATGGGCCACGAGTTCCTCGGCGTCGTGGAGGAGACCGGCACGGACGTGACCGGCCTCAAGGCCGGTGCCCTGGTCGTCGCCCCGTTCACCTACTGCGATAACACCTGCGACTACTGCGCCAAGGGCCTGCACATCTCATGCCGCAACGGCGGCCGGTACGGCTTCGACGGTGTCGACGGCGGGCAGGGCGAAGCCGTCCGTGTTCCGTACGCGGACGGAACTCTGGTGAAGCTGCCGGTGGCCGCCGACTCCGCGCTGCTGCCGTCGCTGCTGGCGCTCTCCGATGTGATGACCACCGGCCACCATGGCGCCGTCACGGCAGGGGTCGGCCGCGGCGATGTGGTGCTGGTCGTCGGGGACGGCGCGGTCGGCCTGTGCGCGGTGATCGCCGCCAAGCGGCTCGGGGCCGAGCGGATCGTGCTGGCCGGCCGCCACGAAGCCCGCACCGACCTGGGCCGCGAGTTCGGCACCACCGACGTCGTCGCCGAGCGCGGCGAGGAGGGCATCGCCCGCATCCGCGAGCTGACCGGCGGCGTGGACAAGGTCATCGAGGCCGTCGGCACCCGCCAGGCCCTCGACACCGCGCTGGGCGCGGTCCTGGACGGCGGCACCATCAGCCGCCTGGGCGTCCCCCAGTATGAGCAGGGGCCGATCGGCCCGGCCGAGTTCATGCGCAACGTCACCCTGACCGGCGGCGCCAGCCCCGCCCGCGCCTACATCGAACAGCTCCTGCCCGACGTCCTGGACGGCACCATCACCCCCGGCCGCGTCTTCGACCAGACCTTCCCCCTCGACCAGACACCGGACGCCTACCAGGCCATGGCCGACCGCCAGGTCCTCAAGGCCCTCATCCGCCCCTGACCACCCGCCCTCCCACCGCACAGCGAAGGACACCCCGCTCATGCAGACCGTCACCCTCAACAACGGCGTCGAGATGCCGATCCTCGGCTTCGGCGTCTACCAGATCCCCGCCGAGGACACCGAGCGCGCCGTCTCCGAGGCCCTGGCCGCCGGCTACCGCCTGCTGGACACCGCCGCCGCCTACGGCAACGAAGAAGCCGTAGGCCGCGCCATCAAGTCCAGCGGCATCCCTCGTGAGGAGCTGTTCGTCACCACCAAGCTGTGGGTCCAGGACGCCCCTGCCCAGGACAACACGCGCCGCGCGTTCGAGACGTCGCTGACCAAGCTGGGCCTGGACTACCTCGACCTGTACCTGATGCACCAGCCCTTCGGCGACGTCTACGGCCAGTGGCGCGCCATGGAGGCACTCAACCGCGAGGGCGTGGCCAAGGCGATCGGCGTGGCCAACTTCTACCCCGACCGGCTGATCGACCTGATCCTCAACAACGAGATCACCCCGGCCGTCGACCAGATCGAGACCCACCCCTTCTTCCAGCGCGCCGGCTACCAGGACCTCATGCGCGAGCACGGGGTGCAGATCCAGTCCTGGGGCGGCTTCGCCGAAGGCAAGAACGACCTGTTCACCAACCCGCTGCTCGCCGAGATCGGCAAGCAGTACGGCAAGTCCGTCGCCCAGGTCGTGCTGCGCTGGCTGACCCAGCGCGGCGTCGTCGCCATCCCCAAGTCCGTACGTACCGAGCGTATGGCTGAGAACTTCGACGTCTTCGACTTCGAGCTCACCGACGAGCAGATGGCCCAGATCGCCACCCTCGACACCGGCAGCTCCCTGTTCTTCGACCACCACGACCCCGAGATGGTCACCTGGCTCGCAGGGCGCCGCCTGGACAGCTGAACGCCTCACCCCTGCCCACCACCTGCGGCAGGCCCCGAATTCCGGCTCGCCCGTGCCCGGCCCCGTGAGCTCTCCCCGGCCGCACCCTTGTCGTCCTGCTCCACTCCGACGCCCTCCCACCTGCCAAAGACGCACCTGAGGAACCAACTACCATACGCTTCGCGTGAGTTGATGCGCAGCCAGCAATGAGCCGAGCATCGGAGGGGGAGCCGTGACGAGGGCGCGTATCGGGGACTACGTGATCGTGCGCGAGATAGGCAGCGGCGGCATGGGCTCGGTCTATCTGGGGCGCTCGCGTGGCGGACGCGAGGTCGCGATCAAGGTGATCAGGCCCGAGTACGCGGCCGACCCCCGGTACCGGGCCCGGTTCCGCAAAGAGGTCGAGGCCGCCCGCAGGGTCGGCGGCTTCCACACGGCTGCCGTGGTGGACGCCGACCCCGACGCGCCAGAGCCGTGGATGGCCAGTGCGTTCGTCAAAGGGCCGACGCTTGCCGACGAGATCCGGCAGCACGGCCCGTTGGGCGAGGCCAGGCTGTGGGCCCTGGCAGCGGCGCTGGCCGAGGCGCTGGAGGCGATCCACTCCTGCGGCCTCGTGCACCGCGACCTCAAGCCGAGCAACATCGTCCTGGCCGAGGACGGGCCGCGCGTCCTGGACTTCGGGATCGCCCGCCCGCTGGAAGGCACACAGCTGACCGTCGACGGCGGCGTGATCGGAACCCCCGGGTTCGTCGCGCCCGAGCAGGTACAGGGCCGCGGTGACATCACCGGCGCGTGCGACGTCTTCGCCCTCGGCGCCGTACTGGTCGCGGCGGCGGGTGGCAGCGCGTTCGGGCATGGCGAGCCGTACGGGCAGATGTACGCCGCTGTGCACCACGAGGCCGACACGTCCGCGGTGCCGCAGGCACTGCGGACCCTCGTGCGCGCATGCCTGCACAAGGAACCCGAACAGCGGCCGTCGCCAAGGTGGCTGCTCGATCTGTGCGCGGACGGCGGCGCTGAGGACCACACCGCCACCATGGCCGCCGGCTCCGCCCACGCCCCTACGGAGACGTCGACCCGGCCCGCGCCGCCACCTGCGCCCCCCGTCCTCTCGCCCGTGGCCGTGTATCAGTGCGACCCCAAGGGCTGGAACCGACAGATGCTGCGAAATCTGCTCTACCTACTCCTGCTCGTCACACTGACCACACTGAACATCACCGTCTTCCACCTGCCGGACGCGGTGACGGGACTGGCTGTCTTCGGCACGTTCCTGATGCTCATACGCTTCGTCGGCCTGACCAGCACCGGCAAGGAGCGGCTCCTCGTCAACGACCTGGGCATCGGGGTGGGTGCCCCGGACAACCTGATCGTGCTGCGCTGGTCCCGCATCGCCGCCCTGGAGCTGGATCCCGAGGGCACCTGGCTGACGCTGCGGCTCAACACGGGGCAGCAACTCCCCATCGGCTTCCAGCACCCGACGTGGGTCCTCACCCGCGACGCCAAGGGCCTCATTCGAATCCACACCGGTCTACTCTCCCCAGCCGCCGGCGCGCCTCCGCTGCCGGACACGGTTCGCACCCTGGCCGAGCGCCACGGGGTCCCGCTGACGGAGCCCAGGTCCCGCTGAAGGCACGGTGCACGACGCCGCCCGCGAGGAAGGTCGTAATGCCTCCCGACCAACCCGACCAAATGGGTCGGCTTCGCGAACCCGGGCCGGAAGTCGACGCCGGCCTGGGTATGCGCCCTGAGCGGCGCGTCCCAGCTCGGGGCGCAGGCAGCGACCGGCTGAGGCCCCGCCTGGCGCCTGTGGCGGATGTCGGACGGATCTGCGCTGGTTCAGTCAGGGAACGGCACCAGGGAACTGTCCAGCGAGGCCGTCTACACCATCACCGACCTGCCTGCCGAACAGGCGAACGCGGCCGAGATGGCGTCTTGTGCTCGCGAACACTGGACGGTGGAATACACCGCCCACGGGGTTCGAGATGTTGTCTTCGGCGCCGGTGCGCTGCCATCGGCGCTCTCGCCCTGCGAAGGGCGCTGCAGCGCCGCCGCCGCAGACCGGGCGAGGAAATCGGCATGGCCTCGAGGGCTTCCCCGGCCGAGGCGAAGTTGGCGGCGGCCGCCGAACCGGGCGGCGGCGCCCGCCTCGACAGGGTGCTGAGGACCATGGCCCACCAGGCGGCCCAGCGGGAGGGCGCCGCAGTCCTGCCGCCACTGCGGGCCGCACGGCATCCGGACGGTAGAGGTGCTGCCCGAGGACCCGGTCCAGGAGCCGCAGGCGCCCTTCGTCTCCGGCAAGGGCGGCTGGTGGGTCCTGGACTCCGACGCCGTCGTCCTTCGTCTCCTGCCCAGCGCCACACCAGTACCTCACCTGTCGGACGCCTGGGCCTGGCAGGGCTATTCAGGGAGGCTAATTGGGCCCGACATGCGCATGCGTTCGCGCGCCCCCGTCGGCCAGGCTGACTGGGAAGCCCAGGGGGCCGGGAGCCGCCCCGGCGCCCGCAGCCAGAGGTTGCCGTCATGACCGTGATGTCTATCGCCAGGTTCGAAAGGTTCTTCCGCGCGGCCGCGGGGCTGGACGTCGACAAGAACGATCTCAAGCGCTACAGCGACTTCGTCGACGCCAAGCTCTACGATCTGCTGACCGTCGCCCAGGCCACTGCCAAGGCCAATGGACGCGACATCATCCAGACCTCTGACCTACCGATCACGAAAGGCCTGCAGGAGAGCATTCACCGCTTCCGGAAGATCGACCACGAAGTAGAAATCAAGCCGATCCTGGAACAGCTCGCCACCCACCCCGCTCTGGATCGCACGCCCGACGAGGAGACCGAGGCGGCCTATCCGGAGATCGTCGGCGGACTCAGTCTGGCCCTTGCCCAGAGCTTCAAGATCCTCCACCCCGACCTGAAGAACCCTCAGACCCGGCACTGGGACGAGGCCCGAGCCGTCTTCGACCTCCTGCTGTGAGGGGCGACCGGACCAGGCGGTGCCTGCCACGGCCCGCTGCAACCGGTCCACGCTCCTGCGGCATTGCGCGGGGTTGAGGTCCCCCACGGCCTTCAGCGCACCCGGCAGTCCGTCGGGCGCCCGGCGGATCAGGCCAAGAACCCTGTATCAACCATGTGCGTGGGCCTTTCGTGCCGGGCGCTCGCCTCACCAGCTCAGTCCGCGAGGTCGGCCTTGCCGAAGAGGACCGCGTAACTGGAGGGGAGTTGGCTGATGATCTGATTCAGTTCTCCGCCGGTGACAGCGTCGGCAACGGTGGTGAGGACCGCGCTGGCGTCCCACTGCGCCGTACGCGGACGGGCATGGGTGCGCTCGGCGACCCGGCGGTAGAACTCTTCGATCCCGAAGCTCTGGGCCTGTTGCGGCGTGGCGTGGTGCAGAACCTGTCCCAGGGGGCCGGGCAGCTGGGATGCGAGGTCCTTGACCTCTCCCGGGCTGATCCGCTGGGCCAGCACTTCCAGCACGGCGTTGGTGACGTCCGCGGCTTCGTCCTGGTCGTTGTATTCGCCTAGCTCGCGCACACGGGCGAGGAATCCGTCGTATTTCATCGCTGCCTTCCTTCCGTCCCGGTCATCGCTGGTCATGGAGGTCGCTCGGTGCGCTGTCGGGCCGGCCGGGTCAGTCCGCCGGCGCGTAGCTGCCGTTCGCAAGACTCTTGACCCGGGACTCCCGCTCGGCCTCACGCGGGGCACGGCGGAAGCGCCGGGGCCCCAGGAACGGCCGCCACGGCCTGTTCGACTCCGTCCCGGCTCGTCGGGCCGGCTTCGTGGAGCGCGTGGGTGATCTGTTCGATCTCGTCGTCGAGGCGTTGTTCGGCCATGCCGGAGGCGGTCTCGTGCGCAGGGTGGTCTACTGTGCTGCGCTGCCACCTTCCGGGACACCGTTTTCGCTTTCTCCATGGAAGCGACACGATGCCCTGGCACTGCGCGCGAGGGTGCGGAGCGGGCGGAAGCAAGCGATGTCCGACGGCCCAGGAGGCCGAGCCTCACGGGGGTTGGTGGGCCGCCCCGGTGTCGGGCCTCGCCGGCCCGGCCGCGGTGCCGGATGGGGTGTCCGCACCGCGGCGTTCGCGTCTCAGCCGCTGCTCTGGGAGCTTTCACTCGTCTCGTTGATCTCGATGTGCCGGGACTTTGCGACCTCGGCCTTGGGGACGGTGATGGTGAGCACTCCGTCCGAGATCTGCGCATTGATCTTTTCGGTGTCGACCTCTCCGGGCAGCCGCAGCCGGTACTCGAACGCTCCGGTGCGGCGGGTGCTCCGGCGCAGGACGCCTTTGCGTTCCTTCTCCTTGATCTCTCCGGTGACCACGAGCTCCTGGCCGTTTGCTTCGACGTTGACGTCCTTGCTTCTGACGCCGGGGAGTTCGATCTCGACGTGGAAGGCGTCGTCGGACTCCGTGACATCCGCCAGGGGGGTCCACGCGACTGCGGGCGCCGCGCTTCCGACCGTGGCTTCGATCAGTCCGCCCATCTCGTTGAGCAGTTGGTCGAACTCCGTCAGTGGATTGCGTGCCCAGCCGATGGGCCTCTCCTGAATTGCGCCGCCGCGGTGGCGGCGGACGGGCGTGGTCATTCCCATCGCCTCCTTCTCCTTCTCGTGATCTCGTCGCTCGCTGGGTGTCATGCGAGCCAAGCGGACTCCTTCGGACGGGTGTGCGGGGAGGTGTCGGCGCCGCCGGGCGCGGCCGTGTGGCCCAGGTAGCGGTGGACGAAGTGGACGGTCATCGCGCCTTCGCCGACGGCGGAGGCCACGCGTTTGACCGAGCCGCTGCGGACGTCGCCGGCCGCGAAGACCCCGGGCAGGCTGGTCTCCAGGGTCAGGCAGTCGCGTCCCTGGCTCTTCCAGAGACCGGGGCCCGAGCGGGCCTGGGCATCGGCCCCGGTGAGGAGGAATCCGCGTGCGTCGAGGGCGAGCGTGCCCGACAGCCACTGCGTGTACGGGTCGGCCCCCGTGAAGACGAACAGGGCCCGCACGGCGATGCGGTGGTGTTCGCCGGTGCGGTGGTCGACCACGTCCACCGCCTGCAGCACCCCGTCGCCGATCACCTCCGTCACCTCGGTGTGCAGCAACACCCGTACTTGCGGATGGCGTTCCACCTGGTCGATCAGATAGCGGGACATGTGTGCGTCCAGGGAGGAGCCGCGTACGAGGAGGTTCACCTGAGGTGAGTAGCCGGCGAGGAACAGCACCGCCTGGCCGGCGGAGTTGCCGCCACCGATCACGGCCACGGGATCGGTGCGGCACTGCTGGGCCTCGTAGACGGTGGCCGAGTAGTGGACGCTGACGCCCTCCAGACGCTCGATGCCGGGTACCTGGAGGCGGCGGTAGTGGGCGCCGGTGGCCAGCAGGACGGCACGGGCGGTGATCTCGCCGCCGTCGGCGAATGAGACGGCGTAGTGGCCGTCACGCGGCTCGATGCCGGTGGCCTCCGCCGGAACGGCGAGGCGAGCGCCGAACTTGCTCGCCTGGAGCACTCCGCGCTCGGTGAGTTCGGCGCCGGAGATCCCGGAGGGGAAGCCGAAGCAGTTGTCGATCCTGGAAGTGGTCCCGGCCTGGCCGCCGGTGGCCAGGGATTCGACCACGGTCGTGTTCAGGCCCTCGGAGGCGGCGTTCACGGCGGCGGCGAGGCCGGCCGGGCCGGAGCCGACGATCAGCAGGTCGTCGCGGCCGTTCTCGGCGGGCAGCGGCGGCAGGCCGATGAGCCGGGCCAGTTCGCCGTTGCTGGGGTTGCGCAGCAGGGTGGTGTCGCGCCAGATGACCAGCGGTGTCTCCTGCGGGCCGACGCCGAAGCGCCGCAGCAGTTCCTCGGCCTCCTGGTCCGTCTCCAGGTCGATCCAGCGGTGCGGCAGCCGGTTGCGGGTGGCAAACTCGCGCAGCCGCCGGGTGTCCGGCGAGTAGCGCGAGCCGATGATGCGGAAGCCCGCGCCCTGTCCGACCAGCAGGGCGCGGCGGCCCAGGCAGGCGCGCAGCACCACGTCGCCGAGCGCGGGGTCCCGGTTGATCAGGCGGCGCAGTTGGTCCAGGGACAGGGCGATGATCTCGCCGGGTTCGCGGACCGCGGCGGTGTAGAAGGCCACCTGGTCGTGCAGGAGCCCGAGTTCGCCGATGAAGCGGCCGGGGCCGTGGACGCGCAGCAGGTGTTCTTCCGGTGTCCCGTAGTCCTCGATGATGGCGACGGAGCCGCTGAGGACGACGTAGAACGCCTCGCAGCGTTCGCCCTCCTGGATCAGCACGTCGCCGGCGTCCACGGAGCGCCGTTGGCCGTGTTCCGCGAGGCGGGCCATCTGATCGTCGCTCAGGCGGGGGTACGCGCCGTAGACGTCCGGGGTCTCGAACGGGACGACCTCGTCCGCGTCGTCGGTGCCGTCGGTCGCGGGCGCCGGGTCCGGCCGGGCCTCGTCCCCGGACATCAGACGAACGCCTCATGGACGAAGCACCACCGCCAGTCCTCGCCGGGCTCCAGCGATGCCGCGATGGGGTGGGCGTCTGCGGCGGCGTGCCGCCGGGCGTGCCGGTTGGGTGAGGAGTCGCAGCAGCCGACGTGGCCGCAGGTCAGGCAGAGCCGGAGATGGACCCAGGGGGAACCGAGCTGCAGGCACTCCTCACAGCCTTCGGGGGTGCGCGGCGCGACGGGCCGTACGAGGGCGAGATGGGGGTCGGCGTGGAGGGTCATCGCGGATCATCCTTCCTGGGCCGGTGCGCGGCCCGTGATCGACTGCTCCACCCACTGGCGCAGCGCGGGGGCGGGTGCGGCGCCCGCCTGCCGGGCGACGGTCCTGCCGTGGGCCAGGACCAGCAGTGTCGGCACGGCCTGGACCTCGAACCTGCGGGCCAGCCGCGGGTTGCCGTCCACGTCGACCTTGGCCAGTTTGATCCGTCCGGCGAGGTCGGTGGCGACTTTCTCCAGGGCGGGGCTGACCATGCGGCAGGGGCCGCACCAGGTGGCCCACAGGTCGACGACGACGGGCACGCTCGATTGCTCGACCACCTCGGAGAAGTCGTCGTCGCTCGCGTCGACCATCCAGGGCAGAGGCTTCTTGCAGTTGCCGCACCTCGGGCTGCCCTCGGCGGCCACGGGCACCCGGTTGGCGCGTCCGCAGTGCGGGCAGCGGGCGGTCGTGGCCTGCATGGTGCTCATGCCGCCCTCGCTCCCTCGGCGGCCGGCGGCTGTTCGTAGCTGACCACCAGTTCGCCCTCCGGGGCGTCGACCCGGACGGTGGTGCCGTCCTGGACGTCGCCGCGCAGCAGGGCCCGCCCGACGAGGGTCTCCACCTCGTGGGAGATGTAGCGGCGCAGCGGCCGGGCCCCGTACACCGGGTCGTAGCCCTGGTGGGCTATCAACTCCTTGGCTGCTTCCGTGAGTTCGACGCTGATTCGGCGCTCGGCGAGCCGGCGGCGCAGCTCGTCGAACTGCAGCACCACGATCTTCTCGATCTGGGCCTCGCCGAGCGGCTTGAACAGCACGATGTCGTCGACGCGGTTGAGGAACTCCGGCCGGAAGTGGCCGCGCAGTTCGCCCATCACCAGCGCCCGGGCATCCGGCTTGACCTCGCCGTCGGCGGTGACGCCGTCGAGGAGGTACTGCGAGCCGATGTTGGACGTCATGATGATCACGGTGTTGCGGAAGTCGACCGTGCGGCCCTGGGCGTCGGTGATCCGCCCGTCGTCGAGGACCTGCAGCAGGGTGTTGAAGACGTCGGTGTGCGCCTTCTCGATCTCGTCGAACAGGACCACCGAGTACGGCTTGCGGCGTACCGCCTCGGTGAGCTGGCCGCCCTCCTCGTAGCCGACGTATCCAGGTGGCGCGCCGACCAGCCGGCTGACGGTGTGCCGCTCCTGGTACTCGCTCATGTCGAGACGGACGATGTTCTCCTCCGAGTCGAAGAGAGCCGCCGCGAGCGTCTTGGCCAGCTCGGTCTTCCCGACGCCGGTGGGGCCGAGGAAGATGAACGAGCCGATGGGCCTGCGCGGGTCGCGGATGCCGGAGCGGGCCCGGATGATGGCGTCGGCGACCAGCTTGACGGCCTCGTCCTGGCCGATGACCCGCTCGCGCAGGATCTCGTCCAGCCGCAGCAGCTTTTCCCGCTCGCCCTCCTGGAGGCGGGCGACGGGGATGCCGGTCCAGGCGGCGACGATCTCGGCGATCTCCTCCTCGGTGACCACCTCGCGCAGCAGCCGGTTCTGGCCCTGCTTGGCGGCCAGTTGCTCCTCCTCTGCCTGCAACCGGCGCTCCAGCTCCTGGAGCTTGCCGTACCGCAGTTCGGCGGCCCGGTTGAGGTCGTAGGCGCGCTCGGCCTCCTCCGCCTGCTGCCGGACCTGCTCCAGTTCCTGGCGCAGTTGCTGCACCCGGCGGATGGCCTGCCGTTCCGCCTCCCACTGGGCGTGTTTGGCGTCGGCCTCGGCGCGCAGGTCGGCCAGTTCCTTGCGCAGTTCCTCCAGACGCGCCTTGCTGGCCGCGTCCGTCTCCTTGGACAGGGCCGCTTCCTCGATCTCCAGGCGGGTCACCCGGCGGGTGATCTCGTCGAGTTCGGCGGGCATGGAGTCGATCTCGGTGCGAAGCCGGGCGCATGCCTCGTCGACGAGGTCGATGGCCTTGTCCGGCAGGAACCGGTCGGTGATGTAGCGGTGGGAGAGGGTCGCCGCGGCGACCAGCGCGGTGTCCTGGATCTTCACGCCGTGGAAGACCTCCAGGCGTTCGCGCAGGCCACGCAGGATGGAGATGGTGTCCTCCACGCTCGGCTCGTCGACCACCACCTGCTGGAAGCGGCGTTCGAGGGCGGCGTCCTTCTCGATGTGCTGCCGGTACTCGTCCAGTGTGGTCGCGCCGATCATGTGGAGCTCGCCGCGGGCCAGCATCGGCTTGAGCATGTTGCCCGCGTCCATCGCCCCTTCGGCGGCACCGGCGCCGACGACGGTGTGCAACTCGTCGACGAAGAGCAGGATCCGGCCCTGGGCGCCCTTGACCTCGGCCAGGACGGCCTTGAGCCGCTCCTCGAACTCGCCCCGGTACTTGGCGCCGGCCACGAGCGAGCCCATGTCGAGGGCGAACACGGTCTTGTCGCGCAGCCCTTCGGGTACGTCCCCGCGTACGATGCGCTGGGCCAGGCCCTCGACGATGGCGGTCTTCCCCACGCCGGGGTCTCCGATGAGGACGGGGTTGTTCTTGGTCTTGCGGCTGAGGATCTGGGTGACACGGCGGATCTCCGCGTCTCGGCCGATCACGGGGTCCAGCCGCCCGGTCCGCGCCTCGGTCACCAGGTCCCGGCCGTATTTCTCCAGGGCCTCGTAGGCGACTTCGGGGTTGGCGGAGGTGACGCGCTGGTTGCCGCGGACCTGGGTGAGCGCGCCGAGGAACGACTCCCGGGTGATACCGGACTCCTTCAGCAGCCGTCCGCCGGCGGTCGACGTGCCCTCTTCGGCGAGGGCGAGCAGCAGGTGTTCCACGGACACGTACTCGTCCTTGAGGCGTTTGGCCTCGCGTTCGGCCGCGTCCAGCAGTCGGGACAGGCGCTGGGTGACGAAGACCTGCCCGGGCGCCGCGCCGGGTCCGGTGACCCTGGGCCGCCGGGAGAGCTCCTCCTTCACGGCGGCGCGCAGTTCCTTGGGTTCGCCTCCGGCCTGTTGCACCAGTCGTGGCACCAAGCCGTCCTCCTGGTCGAGGAGGGCGAGCAGCAGGTGTTCGCCGTCGACCTCGGTCTGCCCCATGCGGGTGGCGGCGCTCTGGGCCGCCTGCAGGGCTTCCTGGGACTTCTGGGTCAGGCGGTTCATGTCCATGGTGGGGGATCACTCCTCGTCCCGGTGCGGCGCAGCGCGGCTTCGAGCAGGCTGATGCGGTCGAGCAGGTCGAGCACCAGTCCGATGGATGCATAGTTGAGGCACAACCCGGTGCGCAGCCGCTGGACGCGGGCGAGAGCGGCCGGGGCCGTGGGGGCGAACGAGAGCCGCCCGGCGAGGTCGCGGTCGGCGTCCACCAGGCCGAGGGCCACGAACCGGCGGACCAGGTCGGGGTGGAGGCCGGAGCGGCGCGCCACGGTGTCCAGGGACAGCCTCGGCACGGGCACGATGGCGTACTGGACGCGCATGCCCGCCGGCGCCGCCTGGGTACGCTCGCGTCGCGCTGCGGCCGGTCGGTCGGTCATCGGGTCCTCCGGGGGTCGAACGAGGAGACGGCTGCGAGTTCCTCGAACAGTTCGCGCTCGCGGTCGGTCAGCCGGGGCGGCGCCATGATCCGGATCTCTGCGTACAGGTCGCCGTTCTTTCCGCGGGGGTTGGGCATGCCCTCGCCGCGCAGCCGGAGCCGCCGGCCGCTGGAGGAGCCTTCGGGCACGTTGACCTTCGCCGTGGCGCCGCTGGGGGTGGACACGGGTACGGTGGCGCCGAGCGCGGCTTCCCAGGGGGTGACCGGGAGCTGGACGTGGACGTCCCGGCCTTCGAGCCGGAACTGGGGGTGCGGCTGGATCCGCACCCGCAGGTACAGGTCGCCGGCTGGCGCGTCGCCGCTGCCGCGGCCGCCCTCGCCCGCCAGCCGGATGCGCTGGCCGTCGATGACGCCGGGCGGCACGTCGACGTCGTAGCTCCGCTGTCCGGAGGGCCCCGCGAGGGTGACGCTCCGACGGCCACCGCGGTAGGCCTCCTCGACGGTGAGCGGCAGTTCCGCCTCCTGGTCGGCTCCCGGGGTGCGCATCCGTCCCGCACCGCCGAAGAAGGAGCCGAACAGGTCCTCGATGTCGACGCCCTCGCCACCGAATCCGGAGCCGGCGTACCGCACGCGGGGACCGTCGCCGCCCCGGCGGAAGCCGCCGCCGGCGCCCACGTCGGCGCCGACCCGCTCCTCCCAGTCGTCTGGGACCTTCCGGAAGTCCTCGCCGAACCGGTCGTACTTGGCCCGCTGGTCGGGGTCGGACAGAACGCTGAAGGCCTCGTTGATCTCCTTGAAGCGGTCCTCCGCGCTGGGGTCCTTGTTGACGTCGGGGTGGTACTTGCGGGCCAGGCTGCGGTACGCCCGCTGGATCTCGTCCTGGTCGGCGGTGCGCGGGACGCCGAGGACCTGGTAGAAGTCGCTTGCCATCGACGGTCACTCCCGCTTGGCCACGATCACGGCGGCCGGCCGCAACTGCCGTTCGCCCGATCCGTAGCCGGGGCGCAGCACCTGGACCACGGTGTTCGGTTCGGCGTCGGCGTCCTGGACCACGCCGACGACCTCGTGCCGGGCGGGGTCGAACGGGGCACCGGTCTCCGCGTGGCGCTCGAAGCCGAGGCGGTCGAGGATCGTGACCGCCTGGTCCCGTACGGCCCGCACGCCCTCGACGATCGCGTCGGGCTCCGCGCCGGCGTGGCTCAGGGCCAGTTCCAGGTTGTCGATGACGGGCAGCAGGGCCGAGGCCGTGCGGGCCCGTTCGGCCACGCGCTCCCGGTCGAGTTCTCTGGCGTGGCGTTTGCGCAGGTTGTCGAGGTCAGCCAGAGCACGGCGCCAGCGGTCCTCGACCTCCTTGAGCGCGGCCGTGTACTCGTCGTCGGGTGCGGCCGGGCCGGTCGCCGCGTCGGGCCCCGGTTCGGCCCGGTCGGTCGGCGGCCCGGGCTGGGGCAGGTCCGCGCGCGGCGGCCCGGCCTGGGGCATGTCCCCGCGCGGTGGAGCCACGGCGCCTTCCGGCAGCGGATCCGGCGAGCGGTCCTGGGGAGGGATCGGCATGACGGACTCCTCAGCTCTTGTCGAACTCGGCGTCGATCACGTCGTCGTCACCGCCCGTGCCGCCCGGCGCGGCACCGCCCGCACCCGTTCCGTCCGGCGCCCCGGTGCCGTCCTGCTCGCCCGCCGCCGCTCCGGGCCGCTGGGCGGCCAGACCGGCGTAGACCTGCTGCAGCTCGGAGACGAGCGGCCGGACCTTGTCGACCCCGGCCTCGTTCTTGACCGCCTCGCGGGCCTCGCCCACCAGCATCTCGGCGCGGGCCTTCTCGTGCGCGGGCGCGTCGCCGCCCAGCTCGCCCAGGCGCTTCTCCACCTGGTACGCGATGGCGTCGAGTTCGTTGCGGGCGTCGATGGCCTCGCGCAGCGCCTGGTCCTGGTTGCGGTTGCGGTCGGCCTCCTCGATCATGCGCTCGACCTCGCTGCGGTCGAGGTTGGAGGTGTCACTGATGGTGATGCCCTGCTCCTTGCCGGTGTCCTTGTCCCGGGCGGTGACGTTGAGGATGCCGTTGGCGTCGACGTCGAAGATGACCTCGATCTGGGGTCCGCCACGCGGCGCGGGGCGGATGTCGGTGAGCTGGAAGCGGCCGAGGACGCGGTTGTCCGCGGCGAGTTCCCGCTCGCCCTGGAGGACGACGACGTCGACGGCGGGCTGGTTGTCGGTGGCCGTGGTGAAGGTCTCGGTACGGCGCACAGGAATGGTGGTGTTCCGCTCGATGATCTTCGTCATCACGCCACCGGCGGTCTCCACGCCGAGCGACAGCGGGGTGACGTCGAGCAGCAGAACGTCCTTGACCTCGCCCTTGAGGACCCCGGCCTGGATCGCGGCGCCCATCGCCACGACCTCGTCGGGATTGACGCTCATGTTGGGGTCCTTGCCGCCGGTCAGCCGGCGTACCAGGGCCTGTACGGCGGGGATGCGGGTGGAGCCGCCGACGAGGATGACCTCGTCGATGTCGTTCTCGCCGACCTTGGCGTCCTCCATGGCCTGCCTGACCGGACCGAGACAGCGTTCCACCAGGTCAGCGGTGATCTGCTCGAAGGTGGAGCGCATGATCGTCGTGGTCAGGTGCTTGGGCCCGGAGGCGTCGGCGGTGACGAACGGCAGGCTGACCTGGGTCTGGGTCACCGAGCTGAGTTCCGTCTTCGCCTTCTCGGCGGCCTCGAACAGGCGCTGCAGGGCCTGCGGGTCCTTGCGCAGGTCAATGCCGTTCTCCTTCTGGAAGCCGTCGGCGAGCAGGTCGACCAGCCGGCGGTCGAAGTCATCGCCGCCCAGATGGCTGTCGCCCGCCGTGGACCGTACCTCCACCACGCCGTCGCCGACGTCGAGGATGCTCACGTCGAAGGTGCCGCCGCCCAGGTCGAAGACCAGCACCGTCTCGTGTTCCTTCTTGTCCATGCCGTAGGCCAGGGCGGCCGCCGTCGGCTCGTTGATGATCCGCAGCACCTCCAGGCCGGCGATCCGCCCGGCGTCCTTGGTAGCGGTGCGCTGGGCGTCGTTGAAGTAGGCGGGCACCGTGATGACCGCCTCCGTGACCCGCTCTCCCAGTTGCTTGGAGGCGTCTTCGGCGAGCTTGCGCAGCACCTGCGCGCTGATCTCCTCGGGCGCGTAGAGCTTGTCGCGCACCTTGAAGCGGGCGGCGCCGCCCTCTCCCTCGACCACGTCGTACGCGACGGCCTTGGCCTCTTCGGAGATCTCGTCGAAGTGCCGGCCGATGAACCGTTTGGCGGAGTAGATGGTGCCCTTGGGGTTGAGGATCGCCTGGCGGCGGGCCATCTGGCCCACCAGGCGCTCGCCTGTGTCGGTGAAGGCCACCACGGACGGTGTCGTGCGGTTGCCCTCGCTGTTGGGTACGACCGTCGGCTCGCCGCCCTCCCAGACGGCGATCACCGAGTTGGTCGTGCCCAGATCGATGCCTACTGCCTTGGCCATGAGGAACTCCTTCCGCGACGGGCAATCTCCGTTTCGCCCACGGAGTCGCGCCGGGTCTTCCGCACTCGCTCAGGTGACGGCGGGACCGCTCTGCGGGCGGTTGCTCTTCCGAGTCCCGCTTCTTGTGCCGGTGCCGGCCTCGCTGGGCAGCTCGGCCAGCAGCCGCGCCGCCTCGTCGGCGACCGCGTCGTCGGCGACGACGTCGTACCTGCTGGGCTGCATGAAGCTCACCGAGGCGAAGTCGCGGCGGCCTTGCTGGGCCGCGTGCGCCAGCAGGCCGAGCAGTGCGCCGACGAGTGCTCCGAAAACCAGCCCGTACAGGGCGAGGAGCAGTCCCGACACGACCGGGTCCAGCCAGTTCAGCAGCCCGAAGATCCACCCGATCAGTGCACCGGGCAGGGCGCCGCTCGCCGCGCCGTGCAGTGCGGCCTCGCCATGGCCCATGCGGCCGGTCACCTGCTCGACCAGGCGCACGTCCTGCCCGATGATGGCCGTCCGCTCGACGGGAAACCCCTGATCGGAAAGGTGATCGACGGCGCGTTCCGCCTCTTGGTAGGTCGTGTACGAGGCGATGGTCCTGCGGGTCTGCTCGTTCATCGGCCAGTCCTTCCTGCCACGGCTGCCGGTGCGCCCGGCGATCCCTGACACGCCCAGAGTGGCAAGAGAGCAGCGCGCTCCGCCTGCACCCGACAGGTCAGAAATCAACACAATCGGTCGGTCCACGGGAGTAGGGCTAAAATTCGGACAAGTCGCATGGCCTTGCCCAGGCCGGGTACTCAGGGCTGACCCAGGCGTGGATCCCGCTCTCTCGATCGTCTCCGATGACCGGAAGAGAGAGACCGGAAGGGAACGGAGTGATGGCCTGCCATCCGTCACAGAGACCTCCCCCTCACGTCCCCGAGCAAGATGTGACCCGCCACCCGGGCAACCTTGCGGGCACCGAACGGCAGGACCCCCGTCCGCTCGCGGCGCTGGACCCACACGGGCTGCTGGCGCTGTCGGGCACCCTGTTCACCTGCACGCAGCAGAGTGAGATCGTGCGGTTGGCCATGCGGCACGTCAGTGCTCTCGGGCCCTACCACGCCCAGGCCGGATACCTCGCGACGGACGACGGCCTGTCCCGCGTCCCCGGCGACGACGCGGGAGCGCCAACGGTCGACGAAAGCCTGGAAGAACTGGGCGAGGCTGACGGCTCCGTATCCCTTCCGGACTGGTCCTGGAACTGGGCGTTCGGCTTGCGCGGGGTCGGCGGTCTGCTCGGCTACATCGTGGTCTCCTCCCACTCCGGGCCCGATGAGCAGGGGCACGTCCTCCTCTCGACCCTTGTGGGGCTCACATCGGCGGCCATGTCACTGACGGTCACGCGCGCCGCGCACCACGACAACGCCGCCGAACTGAGCCGACTCCGCACCGAACGGGACACAGCCCTGCGGCAGTTGGACACCATGCGCTCCAAGCTGAACCTGCAGAAGACGGTGCACGAGACCCTCGCCCGTGTCGCTGCCCGGGGCGGCGGCGAGGACGCCATCACCCAGGCGCTGTACGAGCTCACCGGGCTGTCGGCGCTCATCGAGGACCGGTTCGGCAACCTGAGATCCTGGGCCGGTCCCGATCGGCCCGATCCCTATCCGGTGCGGTCCACGACCTACCAGGCAGAGATGCTGCGGCAGGTCGGGCGCGAGGCGAGCCCCGTCAGGGTCAAGGACCGGCTGATCGCCCTGGCCCGGCCGCGCGGCGACCTCCTCGGCGTACTTGCCCTCGAGGACCCCGAGGCGACGGCCAACGAGCACACCATGTTCGCCTTGGATCACGCCCAGTGGTCGCTCGCCCAGGAGCTCATGCACATGCGCGACATCACCGAGGTGGAACTGCGGCTTCGCCGCCAGCTGATCGACGACCTGCTGGAGGGCACTGACGAGGCGAGCGCCTACGCCCGGGCCGAAGCCGTCGGCCACGACCTGCAACGTACCCACTACGTGGTCGTGGTGCACTGGCCGGGCAACGCCCCCGACGACTCCTTCACCCGTGCCGTCGAGCGAGCGACGGGCACCACGGCGATCCGTCCACTGATCACCCGTCGCGGCGACCGGGTGGTTCTGCTGACCGAAGCAAGGCCCGACGACGATGCCGTGCACGCGGCGCTGGCCCAAGAGCTGGGGACGCCCGACGGAGCGATCGGGGTGAGCACCCGCTGCGACTCTCCGGACGGCGTTCCCCGCTGCTATGAGGAGGCACAGCGGGCCCTGGAGGTGCGGCAGAACTCCCGCCAGCGCAGTGGGACGACGTTCTTCGACGACCTCGGGCTGTACCGGATCCTGGGGCCCGGCAACGATCTCCGGGAGCTCGAAGGCTTCGTGCGAGAGTGGCTCGGCCGGCTGATCGACTACGACACAGGGCATGACACGGAGCTGGTGGAGACGCTCTCGCGCTACTTCGACTGCGGAGGCAACTACGACGACGCGGCTGCCGCGCTGACGGTCCACCGCAGCACCCTGCGCTACCGGCTGCAGCGCATTCGTGAGATCAGCGACCGCGACCTGGGGGATGTGGACACGCGGCTCAATCTGCAGGTGGCAACGCGCATCTGGAGGATCATCCTGGGTGGGCGGCAGTGACGCCGACATGGTGACGAGTACCTGCTCGGCGATGACCGTGGCGGCACGACAGGCAGCCGCGTCGGGTGACCGCCGACCCCTTGCACTCGCCTTTTGACGGAGCGACAGAGCGAGTTGGCATAGGCGTCCAGCCGGCGGCCACGGGCGTCCTGGAAAACCTCCTCGGCATCCAGACGCGCCTTGTGGGCGACAATGTCGCCGTCAAGCCGGTCGAGAACGATCTGGGCACGGGCGAGGGCGTAGCGTTCCCAGCCGGGCATCCCGGCCCCGCGAACTCGGTGGGCGTGACGAGGTCGAGCGCGGCGGGGAAGCCGACCGCGCCAGCAGACACAGCACTCTGACGACCATCCGTAGACCGGAGCCGGCGTCCCCTGCCGTGGCGGAAGCCGTCGGCACTTGTGCTCGGAGGCCTATCGCGCTCACCGCTTTTCCTCCCGCCGGGAGCAGGCGGGGTGTGGCCCACATCCGGAGCATAGAAATGCCGGAAATATTAGATATTGCTCGGCCTCGGCTGAGCCGCATGCACCATGACGCGCATCAGCCCGTCACCCCCACACCCACGACGCAGCCTGCGGTGGCTGTCTCAAGAGCTCCGCCAGGGAGCTGCACAGGCACAGCAAGAAGGGACGGCTCATGGACTACAACACTTTCCTCGACACCATCACCCGGCGCGCCCCCGTCCCCCCGGAGAAGGCGGAGCCCGTCACTCGTGCCACCCTGGAAACCCTGGCTGAGCGGCTCACCAGGGGTGAGGCGGAGGACCTCGCGTCCGAACTGCCCAAGCCGCTGCAGGAGCCCCTGGTCTCTCCCACTCCGGAGGCCGAGCCCTTCGGACTCGACGAATTCATCAATCGGGTGAGCAGGCGAGCAGGGGTGAGCCCGGACGAGGCCCGCGAGGGCGTACGGGCCGAGCTGAGCACCCTGAAGGACGCGGTCAGTGACGGCGAGTTCCGCCACGTGATGTCCCAGCTGCCCCGGGACTTCGAGGCTCTCGTCGGCGCCTCGGGCTAGGAGGAGCCATGACCGACGAGGTCGGCACCATCATCGAGGAGACGGAACCGGCCGTGCTCACGGCGGCCACCGTCACACTGGTCGAGGGGCCGACGTTCTGCGTCTCGGGCACCTCGGGCGACATGGAGGCCGAGGTGCCGCAGGGGCTGTTCTTCCGCGACATGCGGGTCATCTCCGACTGGCAGGTCCGAGTGGACGGCCACCGGCCGCACCACCTCACCGTGCTCTCCCAGGACCCCTACAGCACGACGTTCGTCTCCCGCGTCCCGCCACACGGCTCGCAGAGCGAACTCCTGCTGGAACGTCGGCGCTACGTCGGCGAGGGGATGCGCGAGGACCTCCGGTTGCGCAACCTCAGTACGCGTCCGATGACGGTGCCGCTCACACTGGATGTGGGCGCCGACTTCGCCGATGTGTTCGCGGTCAAGGAGAACCGCGTACGCCTGGTGGGCGAGGTCACGGCCACGCCCACCGGCGAGGCTCTGGAACTCGTGTTGCACTCGGGTGATTCCCTGCGCGGAGTGCGGGTGGAGAGCAGCGATGCCACCGCGCGGCCGGACGGGCTGGATTTCCTCGCCGAGCTGCCGGCGCGTGGCGAGTGGTGCACCACCGTCCTGGTCCGCCCCAGCGTCGAGGGCGAGGAGGCCGGCAGCGTCTTCCGTCCGGGGGCGGAGCCCGGCGAGTCCGAGCCGGCGCGCCGCCTGCGTGCCTGGCGCGAGAGCGCCCCGCGCATCACCGACATCGAGGACCCGGAACTGCACAAGACGCTGCGGCGGAGCCTGGAGGACCTGGGCGCGCTGCGCATCTTCGACCCACGGCACCCCGAGCACACGGCGATCGCCGCAGGGGCCCCGTGGTTCATGGCCCTGTTCGGCCGCGACTCGCTGCTGTCCTCGTACATGGCACTGCCGCTGGACCAAACCCTGGCCCTGGGCACCCTGCAGACCCTGGCCCGCGACCAGGGCCGCAAGACCGACCCGGACACCGAGGAAGAGTCCGGGCGCATCCTGCACGAAACCCGGTTCGGACTGGACTTCCCGCTGGCCCGCGGCGGCGGCAGCGTCTACTACGGCACTGCCGACGCCACCCCGTTGTTCGTGATCGTTCTGGGGGAGCTCAGCCGGTGGGGCATCGCGCCCGATGCGGTCGAGGAGCTGCTGCCGCATGCCGACCGGGCGCTGCAGTGGATCGAGGAGTACGGCGACCGGGACGGCGACGGCTTCGTGGAGTACCAGCGGATGACCGGCAACGGCCTGCTCAACCAGGGGTGGAAGGACTCCTACGACGGCGTCAACTTCGCCGACGGCAGTCTGGCCGAACCGCCGATCGCCCTGTGCGAGGTGCAGAGCTACGTCTACGCGGCCTACGTTGTGCGCTCGCACTTCGCCCACGAGGCGGGCGACCAGAAGGCGGTCGAGCACTGGACGCAGCGCGCGGACGCGCTGAAGGAGGCCTTCAACGAGCAGTTCTGGCTGCCTGAACGCGGGTGGTACGCGGTCGGCCTCGACCGGGACAAACGCCCGATCGACGCCCTGGCCTCCAACATGGGCCACTGCCTTTGGACCGGGATCGCCGACCGCGACAAGGCCGAGCACGTGGCAGAGCGGCTGCTGTCACCGGAGATGTTCACCGGCTGGGGCGTACGCACCCTGGCGTCCACGATGGGTGCGTACAACCCCATGAGCTACCACAACGGCTCGGTCTGGCCGCACGACAACGCCCTTGTGGCCACAGGCCTGATGCGGTACGGCTTCGTGGAACATGCCCAGCGGGTGGCGACCGGCATCCTCGACGCCGCAGAGGCCTTCGGCGGCCGGCTGCCAGAGCTGTTCTGCGGCTTCGACCGCAGCGACTACGACGCGCCGCTGCCGTATCCCACTTCTTGCTCCCCGCAGGCCTGGGCCGCTGCCACCCCGGTCCAACTGGTACGCGCACTGCTGCGGATCGACCCCTGGATGTCGCACGGTCAGGTATGGGTCGCCCCGGCCTGGCCGGCCCGCTACGGACGTCTGCGCATCCACAACATCCCGTTGGCCGGCCGACGCGTCGAACTGGAGGTGGACGGCGAGTCGACCCGCGTCACAGGGCTGCCCGACGAAGTCGAGATCGTGCACCAGCCCCGTCGGCCCCTGCGCGCGGCACCGAACCACCAACACCGCCAAACCCCTGCCCCGTTGCCGGCAGGAGAGTGAACGACATGCCCCGCATCCCTCCGCTGAACATCGCGATGATCTCGACGCCCTGGTTCGAACTCCCGCCGGCCGGCTACGGAGGGACCGAGGCGATGTGCGCGGCCCTGGTCGACGGGCTCGTCGAATTGGGCCACCAGGTCACCGTCATCGGCGTGGGACACAACGGCACCCTGGGTCGCTTCGTCGCCACATACGAGACCCCCCAGGGCGACCACCTGGGATCTGTCGGGCCGGAAGTGGTGCATGCCGCACGAGCGGCCGGAACTCTGGCCTCTCTTCGTCCCGACGTCATCCACGACCACAGCACCGCGGGCCCCCTCCAGGCACGCCGACGTCGTGCCCCCACCGTGGTGACCGCGCATGGACCCGTTTCCGGAGTAACCGGCGAGTACTACCGCGCCCTGGGCGACACGGTGCATCTGGTGGCCATCTCCCGAGCCCAGCAGGCACAGGCCCCGGACATCTTGTGGTCCGGCCAGATATACAACGCGGTACGTACCGCCGACTACCCGTACCGCCTCCGCAAGGGCCGTCACGCCCTCTTCCTCGGCCGACTCGCCGCGGACAAGGGAGTCCACCTGGCCATTGACGCAGCCCGCCGGGCGGACATGCCGATCCTCATCGCCGGCGCGTGCAACGACCCGGCGGAGCGGGCCTACGTCGACGCAGAGGTCCGGCCCCGGCTGGGCGAGGACGCCCGATGGATCGGCGAAGCCGATCACGCCACCAAACTCGGCCTGCTCGCCGACGCCCGGTGCCTCGTCTTCCCCATCTGCTGGGAGGAGCCCTTCGGCATGGTCATGGTGGAGGCCATGGCCTGCGGCACACCAGTCGTCGCCCTGCGCCGCGGCTCAGTACCGGAAATCGTCGATGACGGCGTCACCGGCTTCATCTGCGACCGGCCCGAACAACTGCCCGCCGCGCTCCGCTCCGTGGACCGCCTCTCTCCGCAGGCCTGCCGGGAACGAGTATGCAACCGGTTCGACACCCTGAACATGGCCAGCGCGTACCAGACGCTCTACCGCCTGCTGGCCGGCGACCGGACCCAACCGGCGACGGCCGTGTCAGGGGGCCGGCCACGCGACTGACCTGCATCGATCTTCGGGCTGCGCCGTGCAGGAGTCACCGCCGGAATGGGGCTCCGCCAGACGGGGACTGGAAACGGAGCGATAGCCACCGCGCCAGTCCCCGACCCCGCTCAGGCGTTGGAGGCGGCGTGTACGCGCTTGCCCTCGACGAAGGTCTGCAGGACGCGGGTGGCGGCGATCTCCGTGGGCGGGCCCGCGAACGGGTCGCGGTCCAGGACGACGAGGTCGGCGAACTTCCCGGGCGTGATGCTGCCGGTGGTGTCGTCCAGGTGGTTCACATGGGCGCTGCCCGCCGTGTACGCGGCGACGGCGGCCCCCAGGTCGAGGCGTTGCTCCGGCAGGAAGGCCTTCGTGCCCTCGGGCGCGTCGGGGGCGATCCGGTTGACGGCGACATGGACGGCTGCCAGCGGGTCCGGGCTGCTGACCGGCCAGTCGCTGCCCGCCGCGAGGGTGGTGCCGGCGCGCAGCAGATCACCGAACGGGTACTGCCAGGTGCCGCGTTGAGCGCCGAGGAAGGGCAGGGTCAGCTCGTCCATCTGGGGTTCGTGGGCAGCCCACAGTGCCTGCATATTGGCGGTGGCGTTCAACGAGCGGAAACGCGGGACGTCTTCGGGGTGGACGACCTGGAGGTGCGCCAGGTGGTGGCGGGTGTCGCGCCATCCGTTGGCGGCGCGGGCGGCCTCCACGGCGTCCAGCGCCTCGCGGACCGCGCGGTCCCCGAGCGCGTGGAAGTGGACCTGGAAGCCGAGGGCGTCTAGTTCGGTGACGTGCGCCCTCAGCTCGCCGGGCTCGATGAAACTGATGCCGCTGTTGTCGGAGGCGCAGCCGCAGCTCGTGAGATACGGGTCGAGCATGGCGGCGGTGTGGTTTTCCGCGATGCCGTCCTGCATGATCTTGACGGTGGTGGCCTGGAACCGGCTCCGGCTCAGCTCCTCCCGTCGGGCGACAAGTTCGGGGATCTGATCGGAGCCCCGACCGCGGTCCCACCACAGGGCGCCGACCACCCGGGCGGTGAGCAGGCCGTCCGCGATGGCCGCGTGGTACGCGGGGGCCGGGTCGGTCATGTTGGCGTACGCGCCGATGATGGCGTCCTGCCAGGCGGTGACGCCGTACGAGTGCAGTACGGCCTGGGCCCGCAGGAGAGCTGCGGTCTGTTCCTCGGGGGTGGGGTCGGGCACCAGAGCGCCGACGACGTGGACCGCGCCTTCCTGGAGCATCCCCGTGGGGTTGCCCTCGGCGTCGCGTTCGATGCGGCCGTCGGCCGGGTCCGGTGTACGGGAGTCGAGACCGGCCCGCTCCAGGGCGCGGGTGTTGACCCAGGCGCCGTGATGGTCACGATTGGGCAGGAAGACGGGCCGGTCGGGAACGATCGCGTCGAGCAGGGCCGCGGTGGGGGTGCCGCCGGGGAATGCCTCCATGGACCAGCCACCGCCGGTGATCCACTCGGCGTCCGGGTGGCTGTCGGCGTACACCTTGATGCGCCGCAGATACTCCCGGGGGTCGACGGTGTCGTTCAAATGGCACAGGGCGAGTTCGATGCCCGCACCCTGGGGGTGGACGTGCGCGTCCTGGAAGCCCGGCAACAGCAGGCGCCCGGCGAGGTCGACGACCTCGGTGCGGGCGCCGATCAGATCGAGGACCTCGTCGTGGCCGACGGCGACGATCCGCCCGCCGCGCACGGCCACGGCGGTGGCGCGGCTGCGGGCGGGATCGACGGTGTGGACGGAGCCGCCGGTGAAGACGAGATCGGCGGCCTGGTGGTGGGACATGGGGTGATCTCCGGGGAGGGTGGGGGATCAGGCGGGCGTACGGTCCATGGGGAGGGCGAGGGCGTCGGCATCGGTGCCGTGCCCGGTGGTGAAGTACGGCGATCGGCGGCCGTACTTGGCGACCGCCGCCATGACGAATCCGCCGATGACGATGGCGGCGGGCAGGGACAGCATGAACCAGCCGTTGTCCGGGCTGAGTTCGAAGTGGTCGCTCATGGTGAGGTAGGAGTAGCCGAGGTAGACCCCGAGGCCGAGCAGGATCGTCCCGGAGGCGGCGGGCACGCCGATCGCGAGCAGTGCCTCGCGCGGTCCTTCGTGGCGGGCGGCGCGGAAGCGGACGGCGCAGGCGAGCGCGGTGAGGCCGTAATAGAGGGCTACGACCAGGCCGATGGCGTTGACGGCGGCCAGCAGCATGTCGCTCAGCTTGGGAATGACGACGGCGAGCCCTGCGATGCCGGCGGCGATCGACATGACGATGACGGTTCCGGCGGCAGGGGTGCCGTACTTGGGGTTGATACGGGTCCACACCCGGCCCATCGTGCGGTCACGGCCCATGGCCAGCAGGCCGCGGGCAGTGGGGATGACGGAGGACTGAACGGAGGCCACGGCCGAGAACATCAGGGCGAGCAACGGCAGGCTCGCCCAGGGTTCGGCGGCCAGCTTGGCGCCGAGGTACGGCAGCGCCTGGGGACCGTTCTTGATGAGTTCGGGCAGGCTCATCTCCCGCTGGAAGGCGACCGAGGCGAAGATGAACAGGCCGAGCATGGCGAACAGGGCGATGAAGCCACCGCGAGCGGAGTCTTCCGGGCTCTTGGTCTCCTCGGTGACGCTGAAGGCCGCGTCCCAGCCCCAGAAGAAGAACACCGCCAGTACCAGCCCCTGGGCGAAGGCCTTACCGCTGGATATCTCGAAGGGGTTGAACCACGACAGTGAGAACTCCTGCCGGCCGGTGACCAGGGCCCAGGTACAGAAGAACAGCAGCACGGCGTACTCGAAGACGAGCAGGCCGAACTGCAGCCGGGTGGCGCTGCGCACCCCGGTGACCGCCAGGACGGTGACCGCCGCGAGGACCACCAGGCCGACGGCGGTGCTCACGGCCGTGGACTGCGGGTCGAGGGAGATCCCGGCGAGGCTGTTCAGGCCGGCCTTGTTGGCGAAGATCAGCACCACCGAACCGGTGACCGCGCCGGTGAAGGCGAGGAAGATCACCGTGCCGACGATGGTGACCCAGCCGGTCAGGAAGCCGGGCCACGGGCCGAGGGACTTGCCGACCCATACATAGCCGTTGCCGCAGTTGGGTTCTGAGCGGTTGAGGCGGGCGTATGCCGAGGCGATACCCAGCACGGGCAGGAACGCCAGCAGCATGAGGGCAGGGGCCTGGAGGCCCACGGTGGCGGCGATGGTGCCCATACCGATGGCGATACTGGTGGTGGCCGCCGTACTGGAGGCGGCGATGGCGACACCGTCGACGACACCGAGGGAGCGGCGCAGCTCTGCGGGAGGACGGGCCGGGGTGGTCCGGCCGGGCGGGGTGGACGTCATGGAAGGCTCCTCGCGGGGAGGGGACGGGGAAGGGAGGGAAGAGCCGTGGGGGAAATGCGATCGAACAATAGGCGCACATATTGCGTCAACCCTGTTGACATAACACCGCGGCCGGCCGTCCACTGAGCGTGCGGAAGTCCATCGCCGCGAGAGGAGTCCCGGTATGCCCACCCGTGTCCCGCAGGAACGCAGGCGTCGCCGCCCCACACGCTCAGGGGTTGTTCTGTCCAAGGACCTGATCGTGGAGACCGCGCTGCGGCTGATCGGCGAGCACGGCCACGAGGCGCTGAGCGTGCGCCGTCTGGGCGCCGTCCTGGACTGCGACCCCAGTGCGCTCTACCGCTACTTCCGCAACACCGACGACCTGCTGCTGGCCATCGCCGACCGGATCATCGGGGACGCCATGGAGGGGTTCACCCCCGGCCCCGACTGGGCGGCCTCACTACGCGAGATGGCGCTGCGAGTGCGCGCCGGATACCTCGCCCATCCACGCGCCGCCGCTATGGCCTCGTACCGCGTCACCCGCCGCGACAACGAGATCCGCGCCGTGGAGACCGGGGTCGGCCTGCTGCTGTCCGCGGGCTTCGAACCCGCTCGTGCCGTCCGCCTCTACCTGGCGTTCATCGACACCGTCCTCGGCCACGCCGCCATGGACGCGGCGAGTCTGGCGCTCCCGGCGCACCAGCGCGAGGCCGACCAGCAGGCGTGGACGGAGGTCTACCGGACGGTGAACCCCGAGGCGTACCCGGCCCTGACCGCCGTACGCGACGAACTGCACGCCATGGCGGACAGTTCCTTCGAGGAGGCGGTGGACCTGCTGCTGGCGGCGCTCGCCGCCCGCGCCCCAGCCGACGGGCACGGAGAGCGGTGATGTCAGCCGGCCTCACCGGCCGCCAGGAGATGGCAGCATGGCGCGGTGGTCACCATTGATGTCGGCGGGATATCCGATGAGCGCATGTTGCATCTCCTGCTGAAGCGAGAGCTACGCTTTCCCGACGTCTACGGCATGGACTGGGCCGCTTCCTGGGACCCGATCACCGGCCTGGTCGCATTGGGGGCGTCGGTTCCTTCTTCGCCTACCCGAGGCCGCCGAGACGGAGGGCGTCCCGCATCTCGCTGAGTTTCGCGGTTGTCGCCGGGGTCCACTCCTGCGTTTGTCCGGCAAGACGGAGGGCGTCCTCAATCTCGCTGAGCTTCGCGGAGGGCAGGACGCCTGCCCGCTCGATCAGGTCGTCCCGGGACACGGTGGTCAGCCACGTGCACGGGATAAAGCCTGGACGCGTGAACGCGAACCGCAGCACGCCCTCAAAGGGCAGCCCTTCCATGGCGCCAACTCGCACTTCGACGCCCAGACCGCTCATGTCGACGCCCGCCGGCGCGACGACCTGCATCGCCCGGATCCCGGACGCGTCGTCTACCGACAGCAGTACGAACAGTCGCCGCTCGTCGAACCCCACCCACCAGACTTCGCCACGTTGCACATGTCCTCCTGACACGGGGCGGCAGGCGAACCTGCGCGACCCTGACGCACTGTGGAGACGGGCGCGGCCACCGTTGATCATCGGTGTGTGAAGACAAACGATCACGCGGTGGCTGCGGGTCACAGTCTACCCTGCCCGCCGGCAGGAGGCGTTTGAGGCCTGATGAGCCGGATCGCAGGACACGCGGGTCGAACCCCGGCGTCGCGTCCGGCAGTTGGCACTCGGGCGGCACGGGCACGCAGCGGTGGACCGGGACTGAAGGTTCCGCGCTCCTGGACCTCCGGCTCCGCAACCCGACGCTGCGAACCGCGCTGGAGGAACGTGGCACCGGCTCCGTGCTCGCGGTGGCCTGCTCGCACGAAGTCACCACCGGCGCCGCGAAGTTCCGCGCGGACGCCCTCGCCGATCAGGTACCCAAGCGGGCCTGGCAGAAGCTGTCCGCAGGTGCCGGGGCCAAGGGCCACCGCCTCTACGACCGGGCCGTCACCGACCTCGTCGGCCCCCGGCCCGCAAGTCGCCAGTTGCTCATCCGCCGTGACCGCAGCACCGGCGAACTCGCCTACTACCGCTGCTACTCGCCCGCACCGGTGCCGCTGCACCCTGGTGCGCGTTGCTGGATCGAGATGGCGGGTGGAGGAGTTCTTCCAGTCCGGCAAGGGCCTGGCCGCCCTGGACGAGCACCAGGTCCGCCGCTACCCGTCCTGGTCCCGCTGGGTCACCCCGGCCATGCTCAGGATCACGGACTACGGCTGGAGTACTCCTGCTCCAGCACGCGACTGGAGTACCAGGCGGGCCCGCAGGTCGTCCACCAGCGCCGCCGCTGCCCCCAGGCCTGAGGCCGCCCCATACACGTGGTAGTCCGGACGGATCAATACCGCGTCGGCCCCGTGGCGAGCCAGGAAAGTGCGGTAGACGCCGCCCACGTCGGCCACCGACATGTTCTGCGGCGTCCCGTCCTCGGGGAGCAGCGTCACCACGTGCGTGCCCAGATCCGTGAGGAAGGCCGACTGCTCCGCGTCGAGGTCGGCGGCCGTGCCCTCTGCCAGCATCAGAACGAAGCCGCGGCCGACCACATCGTCGAAAAGGCCAGTGCCTCCAAGGCCGCGTATCCGGCCCTGGGGGACCACCTCGCCCGCCGGGGATATGGGCGACCCGTCCACTCTCCGGTGAAGGAGCCCCTCTGTGAGGGGCAACGCCGGGTCCGGAACCGCCGGACCGCGGCCGCGGCGGCCTGCCAGGATCGTGGAATCGCGCTCGGCCGCAGCCACGGGGTCCGTCACGCAGATCACCCGGCCCAGCTGGACCGAGGACAGAATCGACTTGCGTACCTGCGCGCGGCGTTCCTCTGTGTAGGTGTCGAGAAGCGACTCCGGCGCGAGGCCGCCCACTACCAGGTCCAGCTTCCACACCAGGTTGACTACGTCGCGGATGCCCGAGCACATGCCCTGCCCGGCGAACGGCGGCATCAGATGGGCCGCGTCCCCGGCCAGCAGTACCCGACCGACCCGCCACTGCTCGGCCCAGCGGGACTGGAAGATGTACGTGGTGCTGCGCAGCAGCGTCGCCGTGTCGGGGGTCACCCCGTAGGGAGCGAGAAGCCGCCAGGCGGTTTCCTCCCGGTTCAGGTCCGCGGCACGCTCGCCGGGCAGCCGCATGAACTCCCAGCGCCGGTGCCCCGGACCGCTGCCGACCAGGGTGGTAGGCCTGGCAGGGTCACAGATCTGGACGTTGGTGGGGACGAACTCGCCCGGCTCGTGCAGCTGCACATCGCACAGCAGCCACTCGTAGGAAAAGCCGAGATCGGTGACCGGCACATCCAGACGGTCCCGGACGAAGCTGTTGGCACCGTCACAGCCCACCACCCACCTCGCGGTGTACGTCTGGGCTGCGCCGTCCTCGTCCTCGGCCGTCACCACGACCCGGTCGTCTTGCTCCTCGATTCCCACCACCTGGCGGCCCTGTACCACAGTCACTCCGGGCAGCCCGGCTGCCCGCGAGGCCAGCAGTTCCTCGAGGGCGGGCTGGTGCATGGTACTGGCGTCAGGCCACCCGTACGGGCCTTCTGGGCGAAAGACGATGTCGAGGAGTACCTCACCGTCGGCGGAATGCCACTGGTAACCGGTGGCGGGCTCGGTGATCCGGCCGAGGCTCGGGCCCGTCCCGCAGCCGACGAGCAGCCGTGCCGTCTCGCCGTCGAAGCTGGTCGCCCTGGGCAGGGTGTAGGGGCGTCGGCGCCGTTCCAGGACCATGGTCTGTCGGCCGCGCTGTGCCAGCAGGATCCCGAGAGTGGCCCCGACTGGGCCATTGCCGACGACAATCACGTCCACATCTGTCTCGGGGCTCGCGCTGGCGGACTGCTTGTGCGGTGACGTCTCGGGCACGGGAAACCCCTCATCGCAGGGTGGCTGGCGCAGGCACAACTGCCGGAATCGGGACGGCGCAAGACTAACAATCCGTACCGGCGTTCGGGCCGCTCGAGGGCTTGGGACTATCAGATCTGGGGATACGCGGTTCCACCTGCACGAACCTAGGCTTCCTCTATTCCCTCACCAACCACGAGGAGCTCGTCCGGCATGCATCAAGCAACGGCGCAGTTCGAGAAATGGGTGAGTGTCTCGCACCCCGCGCCGCAGAGCAATGTGCGGCTTGCGTGCCTTCCGTACGCGGGCGGCTCTGCAAGCTTCTTCTTCCCGGTGTCCAAGGCGCTGCACCCATCGGTGGAGGTGTTGGCCCTCCAGTACCCAGGTCGGCAGACCCGTCTCCACGAACCGAGGATCGACAACATCCCCGAGTTCGCGGACCAGATCTTCGCCGCGCTGCGGCACCTGGACGACAAGCCACTGGCCCTGTTCGGCCACAGCATGGGCGCTGTCCTCGCGTACGAGGTGGCGCTGCGCATGCAGGACGCCGGGCTGCCTGCGCCGGTACGGCTGTTCGCGTCCGGCCGGCGGGCGCCGTCCCGCTATGGTGACGAGCGGGTGCACACGGGGAGTGACGCTGAACTCGTGGCCGAGCTCAGGAAGCTCAGCGGAACCAACGAGATACTGCTCGGCGACCCGGAGGTGCTGGCGATGATCCTGCCGGCCATCCGCAGCGACTACACCGCCATTGAACGGTACCGGCACGAGCCCGGCCGACGCCTCGACTGCCCGGTGACCGTGCTCACCGGAGACAGCGACCCCCGGGTCTCCCTTGATGAGGCCGAGGCATGGGCCGAGCACACCACCGGGGCGAGTGAAACGGAGGTCTTCCGGGGCGGCCACTTCTTCCTCGTAGACCGCGTAGCCGAGGTCATCGACCTGGTGGCCCGGCGACTGGGGCCGTTCTGAAAGACCTCCGCGACGTCGCGGCACCTGACACGCTTCCCCGCTGCCTCAAGTGCATGCGAGGAACCCGCAACTCACCGAGCGCACCGCTCCGAGACCTCGGCAGCGCACGGCGAAAGCACGCACCGAACACCGCGCCCCTCCTTCTCCCCCGGAGGTCACAAGAGAGGCCTCCGGGCCTGCAGACCAACCCGACCCTTAATCGGGAGAGAAGCAGAGATGCCCCTGGCCGCCCCCACGCCGACGATCGCCGGCTGGAGCCTGCGGGACGCGCTCGCGAGCTACGAGCACCCGTGGATCGAGGTACACCTCGGCAACGTGTGGGCGCGGGAGCAGTTCCGGCACGAATCGATCACCGCTTCTCCGGCCTCCGGCGTCGTGGTAGGCCTCGGCGCGTCCGGCTACCGCCTGGCGGCCCGAGCCCTATTGCCCGTAACCGCGCGCTCCGATGACCAAGCCGACGCCGGACCGGCGCGCCGCCAGCGCGGACATCGCTGTGCCGTGCCGCGTGGTCTCTCTCGCCCAGGACCTGGTCGCCACGCCCGTATACGGCCGCGAGCTCGCCGACACGATCCCCGGCGCCACGTTCGAGGTCGTCGACGACGCGGGGCACTCCGGGTACCTGGGAACACGCGATGCGCGCGCCGCCCCTCGACGCCCGTAGACGGCAGCAGACGGGTCCTGTACGCGGGGTGAGGGCCGAGCCCGACCCAGAAAAACCGATCGTTTCACCAGCCTCACATGGCTTGACGAGGAGCCCGATGATGTCACTCTCCGATGCAATACGTGCCGGTGCCGGCCCGCAGGAACTGGCCGCCGCGGAAGTACCGGCGGAGTTCCTCGCCGCGCACCTGCGGATCGAGGACGAGAAGATCTTCGAGGGGATCGAAGGCGACCGCGACGTGCGCAAGACCCTCCACGTGGGCACGGTGCCGATGCCGGAACTCGCGCCCGACGAGGTGCTGATAGCCGTCATGGCCAGCTCCATCAACTACAACACGGTCTGGTCCGCGACCTTCGAACCGTTGTCGACCTTCGGCTTCCTCCAGGCCTACGGGCGCCAGGGCGGCTGGGCGAAGCGGCATGACCAGCCCTTCCACGTCCTCGGCTCGGACGCCGCCGGAGTGATCGTCCGCGCCGGTTCCGGCGTGCGGCGCTGGCGGGTCGGTGACCACGTGCTGGTCAACGCGGCCTGTGTCGAGGACCAGGAGGCGTCCGTCCAGGCCGACGGGATGCTCAGCGAGAACCAGCTCGCATGGGGCTTCGAGACCAACTACGGCGGCCTCGCCCACTACACCATCGCCCGGGCCAGCCAGTTGATCCCCAAGCCGGCACACCTGACCTGGGAGGAGGCCGCCTCGGTCCCGGCCTGTGCCGGAACCGCCTACCGGATGCTGGTCAGCGACCGCGGCGCACGGATGAAGCAGGGGGACGTGGTCCTGATCTGGGGCGCGTCCGGCGGACTGGGAGCCTACGCCGTTCAGTTGGTGAAGAACGGCGGCGGCATCGCCGTCGGAGTCGTCGGCTCCGAGGAGAAGGCGCGAGTGGCGCGCGCCCTCGGCTGTGACCTGGTGATCAACCGTGAGGAGTACGGCTTCGGCAGTGACGCCGGCGACGAGCCGGCGGTCGCGCTGGCGCAGGGGAAGCGGCTGGGCCGGCTCATCCGTGACGGCGTGGGCGAGGATCCGCACATCGTCTTCGACCACGTGGGCCAATCCACCTTCGGTATCTCGGTGTTCCTCGCGCGGCGCGGAGGCACCGTGGTGACCTGCGGTTCGAGCACCGGCTACCAGCACCGGTTCGACAACCGCTATCTGTGGATGCGGCTCAAGCGCATCATCGGCAGCCACGTGGCGAACCTCCAGGAACAGGTCGACACCGCACGACTGTTCGGCCAGGGATCGCTGGTGCCCGCACTGACCTCGCTGTTCCCGCTGGAGGAGGCCGGCGTGGCGACCCGGCTGGTGCAGCTCAACCAGCACATCGGCAAGGTGGGCGTGCTCTGCCTGGCCGACCGTCCGGGCCTGGGTGTGACCGACCCCGAGCGGCGCGCCCGGATCGGCGAGGACCGACTGACCCTGATGCGCGCGTACGCGCACGACAGCGGGCGGGCGGCGTGACCATGGAAAGGGAACAGGGGTACGTCACATCCGTGCTGGGGACCGGCTCCTACCTGCCCGAACGGGTGGTGACCAACGAGGAGATCGAGGCCCGGGTACCCGGTGCCTCCGCCGAGTGGATCGCCGACCGGACCGCCATCGTCGAACGGCGGTACGCGGCACCGGACGAGGCAGCGTCCGACCTCGCCGTCCACGCCGCGCGCGCCGCCTTGGACCAGGCCGGACTGGACGCGGACGGCATCGACTTCATCATCGTCGCCACGACGACCGGTGACGCCCCGATCCCCTCCACCGCGTCACTGGTGCAACTGGCGCTCGGCGCCCACCGGGCCGCCTGTTTCGACGTCAACATCGCCTGCACGGGGTTCGTCACCGCGCTGTCCATCGCCCGGGCGTACGGGGCGCTGGACTCGACGACGAAGGTCCTGGTCATCGGCACCGACGTGTGGACCCGGTTCATCGACTTCGACAACCGGGCGACCAGTGTTCTGTTCGGGGACGGAGCCGGGGCCGCGGTCATCGGCTCCGTCCCGCATGCGCCCGGCGATCCGGAACGCGGCCTGCTGAAGGTCGAGTTGGTGAGCCGGGCCGAGTCCCACGAGCTGATCAGCATGCCGGCCGGGGGCAGCCGCCGTCCCGCCTCCGTCGAGACGGTCGCGGACGGGGGCCACCTGCTGAGCATGCAAGGCCGGGGGGTGCGCGATTTCGTCCTGGACAACGTCCCGGGCCTCATCGCCGGGCTGCTCAAGCGCTCCGGCTACGAACCGGCCGACGTGCAGCACTTCGTGCCGCACCAGGCCAATGGCCGGCTGGTGGCGGAACTGGCCGAGGTCAGTGGCCTGGAGCGGGCGGACACCCATCTGCCGTTGCGTCACAGCGGCAACATCGGTTCCGCGTCGGTGCCGGTCGCACTTGACGCGGCCAACCGTTCCGGCGTGCTACGGGACGGCGATCTGGTGCTCCTGGCGGGCTTCGGCGCGGGTATGGCTGCCGGTGCCGCCCTGCTGCGCTGGACCGTGACCGAGGGCGGGACTCGATGAGGACGACGGTGGAACGACTGGGCGTGATCGGTGGCGGGACGATGGGCGCAGGCATTGCCGAGGTGAGCCTGCGCGCCGGGGTGGAGGTGACGGTCCTGGTCTCCGCCCCGCACCGGATCGAGGACGCGGTCGGACGGCTGACGGCCGCGTTCGCCCGCGCGGTGGCCAAGGGCCGGATGACGGTGCCGGAGCAGGCGGCGGCCATGGCCGGGTTGCGGGTCACCGCCGATGTCGAGAACCTCGCGGACCGGCAGTTCGTCGTGGAGGCCGTGGCCGAGAGACTCGATGTGAAACGACGGGTGTTCAAGGCGGTGGACGGGGTGCTGGCCGACCCTGCGGCCGTCCTGGCCTCGACGACCTCCAGCCTGCTGGTCGGCGATCTGGCGGACGCCACCGGCAGAGCCGGGTCCGTGGTGGGCATGCACTTCTTCAATCCCGTACCGCTGATGCCCCTGGTCGAGGTGGTGGTGACGGACCGCACCTCGCAACAGTGCGCCGCGTCGGCCGAGTCCTTCGCCAGGGACACCCTCGGCAAGGAGGTGATCCGCACCGCTGACCGAAGCGGGTTCGTGGTCAACGCCCTGCTCGTGCCGTATCTGATGGCGGCGGTCAGGATGTACGACCAGGGCATCGCCGACGCCGACGACATCGACCGGGGAATGGTGCTGGGCTGCGGACATCCCATGGGTCCGCTTGCGCTGCTCGATCTGATCGGGATCGACACGATCACCGACGTGGCCCGCTCGATGGCGGAGAACTCCGCCGACCTGGTCCCCGAGCTGCCCCTTTTGCTCACCCGGATGGTCCGGGAGGGCAGACTGGGCCGCAAGACGGGCCACGGCTTCCACCGGTACGACGATTCCTCCGGATCCTGACCCGCCGACCGACCCGATCACGGTCCGGCCGGGCACGGACCTTTCCCCATGTCGCTTTAGTCCCCTAGGCGCCTCGATCGTCCATTGGGGCAGAGTTCAGTCGGTTCGGCCCCGTGGACGGCCGGGACGACCGGGCAGAGGACGAGCAGGTCGGCGGGCCGTTGCAGGACGATGTCAGGGCCGGCGGCGAGCAGTCCGATCTCGTCGTGGCAGCCCCAGAGTGCGGCTGCGGCGGTGACGTCGGCGCCGTGGGCGCTGGCCAGGTCGGTGGGGGCGTCGCCGATCATGATGGCCCGGTCTGCGGGAACGTTGAGGAGTTCGAGCGCGCGTCTGACGATGTCGGGGGCGGGCTTGGGCCGGGGCACCTCGTCTGAGCCGATGACGTGGGCGAAGTACGGAAGCAGGCCGAGGACGCCGAGCAGGGACCGGGCGCGCTCGCCTGCCTTGCCGGTGGCGATGGCTAGCCGGAGGCCGCGCTCGTTCAGCATCCTCAGCACATCGACAACACCGTCGTACACCTGAACCTGGTGGGCGAGCCGGTAGCTCTCACGGACGAAGGGCTCCTCCATCTCCAGCGGAAGGCCCATGATCCGCATGATGTCGGGAAAGTAGCGGCCCTGATGGCGCTGGTACTCCTCGAAGGGCGCCGCGCCCGGGCCGACGACCTCGGCGTAGGCGAGGGAGAAGGCCTCGCCCATCACGGCGAAGCTGTCGACGACAACTCCGTCGAGATCGAAGATGACTGCTTGTCTGGAGCCTGGGGAGTGCTGTTCGGAGGTCGTTGCCGCGTGGTGTTCCGACCCTGTGGTCATGCGGTCCTCACCTGTGGGGGGCGAATTGGGGCGCGTGGTCCGCAGGTCGCGCGGCGCGGGCCGATGCGTAGAAGCTTTCGACCAGCTGGACGGTGTTACGGGCCTGGGCGACGGCCACGCCGCGTCGGCCCGGGTCGGCCAGGAGCCCGGCGAGGCCGTCGAGCTGGCGTCCGTACTCGGTGCCGATCGGCTCGGCGGGCAGCGGGATCTGCTGTGTGGTGCCTTCCCGGGTGAGGGTGAGCACCCGTTCGGGGGCCCGGTTGGGACTGAAGCCGAAGGTGCAGTGCAGCCGTGCCGTTCCCTTGCTGCCCTCGATGGTGATGACGGAGGCGTCCAACGCCTCGTGCGAAGCCCAGCTGGCTTGTAACGAGACCGAGATGCCGTCCTCGCGGAGCAGGAAGCCTCGGGCGGTGTCCTCGACGTTGCCGGCCGGGACGTCGGTGGGCTGGTCCTCGCGCCAGGTAGCGGACCAGGCACCGCTGCTGACGAAGTCGTCGGAGACCGAGCCGATCACCTGGGTGACGGGGGCGGGGCCGAGGAGGTAGGTGAGGACGTCGAGCAGGTGCCAGCCGAGGTCGACGAGTACACCGCCACCGGACTTGCTGCGCTGGGTGAACCAGCCGCCGGGCTGCGGCACGCCGCGCGCCCTGACCCAGGCCAGGGTGACATGGCGGATCCGGCCAACCTGGGGCAGCAGCTCGGCAAGCTTTTGTACGTCGCCGCGGTGGGCGGCGGCGCTGCCGGCGAGCAGTATCCCGCCGTTCTGTTCGGCCGCGGCGAGGGCGTCCGCCTCGGCGGTGGTCAGGCAGACCGGCTTCTCCAGGAAGACGGAGATCCTGCGGCGGAGCAGGGCGGCCGCTACCTCGGCGTGCAGATGGTTGGGTACGGCGACGACGGCGATGTCGACCGTGCGGGGGCCGAGGGCGTCCATGGTGGTGTGGGCGGGCACGCCCATCGCCACGGCGGCTGCCCGGGAGGCCGGGTCGGGGTCGACGGCGGCGACCACCTCGAAGTCCTCGTGCTCGCTCAGCAGTCGGAGCCACAGCTCGCGGCCTGCCCAGCCGAGCCCGACGACGGCAGCCCGGACCTTCATCGTGCGGCCACCGCGTCGGCGATGATCTCGGCCGTGGTGTGGAGGGCTTCCTCGGAGGCGAGCAGCACCCGGTGGTGCAGCCAGATGCAGTCGGTGCTGATCGTCTCCGTGTGCGGGCACCTTGCGGCGAGTTCGTCGACGGTGGCGTCGGGCGCGGCCGTCTCCCAGAACGCGTCGGTGCGGTAGATCGCCCGGAAGGCGGCGAAGGCAGGCAGCCCGGCCCCGACGAGCGTGTCGACCAGGGCGTTGCGGCCCTCCTCGGAGATGCCGGGGATCCGGAACATGGCCATGTAGTGAGACTTCCGGTCGGCGCGCGCATCGCCCCCCTGGGGCACGACGCCGTCGATCTCGCCGAGCAGCCGGGACAGCAGTGTCCAGCGCTGATCGCGCAGCGTGAGCTGGGCGTCGAGGCGGCGCAGCTGGGCGCGGAGCACGGACGCAGAAAATTCGTTGAGCCGCATGTTGGTGCCGGCCGTCTGGTGCATGTAGCGGCGGTCGGTGCGCGGCCGGCCACAGCTGTGCCGCAGGAAGGCGGCCTCGTACGTCTCCTCGTCGGGGAAAAGCAGTGCACCACCCTCGCCGGCGGTCATCAGCTTGCCGTTCTGGAAGCTGAACGCGGCGACCGTACCCAACTCGCCCACCCGCTTGCCCTGCCAGCGGGCACCGTGCGCATGGGCAGCGTCCTGCAGCAGGGGCACGCCGGTGTCCGCGGAAAGCTTGTCGAGCGCGTCCATGTCGGCGACGAGCCCCGCCATGTGCACGGGCATGATCACCTTGGTGCGAGGGGTGACGGCGCGCGCTGCGGCAGCCACGTCGATGTTGTACGTGTCGAGATCGACGTCGACGGGGACGGCGACCGCGCCGAGCCGCTGAGCGGCCTGGGACGAGGAAATGAAAGTGAAGGCCGGCACGATGACCTCCGTGCCCGGACCGACACCCAGACACTGCAGCGCCAACTCCAGGGCATGGGTGCCGTTGGTGACGGCCAAAGCATGCGGGGCACCATGGAAGTCGGCGAACTCACTCTCGAAGGAGTCCACTTCCGACCCGCCCATGCGCCACCACTGACCCTGCTCCAGAGCCCGGATCAGGCCGGTGCGCTCGCCGTCGTCGTACTGCGGCCACGAGGGAAACTCTGGTGCCGGTCGCGCGTTCATGTATCTCCACATCTCCACTTCGGACATTTCTCGGCCGATGGCCGACGGACGGCATAAAGCGGGCGGGGCACGTGGCCGACGGAAGGTTCCACCTCGAGGATCAGACCCAAGAGTGCGACTTTCACGGTAGGCACCGGGCTCACCACCCCGCATCCCCCGGTCTGGTAGCCGTCTGTCGGGGTGGGGGTCGGCTGGACGTGAAAGCGTGGCGGGTGTGTGCGTCAGCCGGTCCTGGGTGCGCTCAGGCCGAAGACTTCGCAGTAGGACCCCACTTGACCGTTCAGCATGTGGATGCCGTGGTGGACGTGGTGGCCGAGGGCGGCGGCCTGCCGCAGCAGGGGCGTCTCGTGGGGTTTCATGATGATGTCGCCCACCACCGCTGCGGGCGGGAGGGCTTCGGGCGGAACGGCAGTGGGTCGCTGGATCGCAGTCCGAGCGGGGTCACGTTGACCGCGAGATCGCTGACCTCCAGGGGCAGTTCGGCGACGGCGTGGATCCGGCCGGGCCAGTACGTGGCGAGTCGGCCGACAAGCGTGTCCAGTTCGGGGTCGGTCACGGCGATCCGGTCTGCGCCAGCCGTCAGCAGCGCGGACGCGATGGCGCTGCCCGCCCCGCCAGCCCCGGCGAGCGCGACCCGCTTGCCTCGTATCTCACGCGATCACCGCGTACAAGCGGGTGGTGCCGCTGATCGGGGCCCGCGGCGGGGTGGCGGTGTTGGTCATCGCGGGTTCCGGGGGCCGGCGGAGGTGACCTGCTGGCTAGCCGGCCGGATGGCCTCTGCGAGCAGATCGGCGACGGTGGAGGCCAGTTCCATGGACTGTTCCTCATTCAGGCGAGGGTCGCAGGCGGTACGGTAGCGGGCCGACAGGTCAGCCTCACCGAGGCCGCGGGGCCCGCCCAGGCACTCGGTGACGTCCTCGCCGGTCGCCTCCAAGTGGAGGCCGCCGGGGTGAGTGCCGAGGGTGCGGTGGACGTCGAAGAAGCCGTTGATCTCCGCGATGATGTCGTCGAAATGGCGGGTTTTGCGGCCATCCGGCGTCGTGCGGGAGTTGCCGTGCATCGCGTCGCACTGCCAGACCACCTGGTGGCCGGTTGCGGTGACCTTCTCCACGATCGGCGGCAGCACCTCGCGGACCCGGGAGTGGCCCATCCTGCTGATCAGCGTCAGCCGCCCGGGCGTGGCATAGGGGTCGAGCCTGCGGACGTACTCGACGGCTTCTTCCGGGGTTGTGCTGGGGCCGATTTTCACCCCGATGGGGTTGGCGAGCAGTTCGGCGACGGCGAGGTGCGCGTCGCCGAGGCCTCGCGTGCGCTCGCCGATCCAGAGGAAGTGTGCGAGTGGGCTGACGAGCAGCGGTTCCGGACCGGTGGTGAACCCGGCGGTGTGGAGCGGGGCACATTCGTAGTCGAGCAAGAGCATCTCGTGGCCCACATAGATCTGTTCGCCGCTCAGGCCCTGTTCGCGCCCGATCTCTTCGGCGGTGCGGACCGAGCGGCCGCCGCCGGGGGTGCCTCGCAGGTACGAGGGGAGGCCGGTGTGCGGGTTCGCCGGCTCCTGTGCGTACGCCCGGCGGGCGAGCGTCATCGCGCGAGCCGCGTGCCCGTGGGCGCGCAGCATCCTGTCCGGGTCACAAGTGCGTGCGGCAAGGGTGCGTTCGGCGGAGTTGACCATGTCACCCCGGTAGACCGGCAAGCCGTCCGCGTCGACGGACTGTGAGCGCGGCTTCGCGTACTGTCCGGCCATACGGGCGAGGGGAACCACCGGCAGCCCGGCGGCGTGGGCAAGGAGCAGCGACATACGCTTCAGGAGACCGAGGTTGGCTCGCAGGTGCGATTCGGTGGTCTCGGCGAAGGTTTCCGCGCAGTCCCCGCTCTGCAGCAGGAATGCCTGGCCGCGGGCGACCGCCGCGAGCTGCTCGGAGAGCTGTGCCGTCTCGGACTCGGCCACGATCGGGGGCGCGGTGCGCAGCAGTTCCACCACTGTCCGGGCCTGGGCCGGGTCCGGCCACTCGGGCTGCTGCGCCGCGGGTCTGTCCAGGGCCGCGGCGAGGCGGTCCGCGAGCCTCGGCTCCCGCGTGTTCCTGCCCCGGACCTCGCCGTGCGCTGCCTCTGATGAGCGCGTCATGCCAGCGGGGCTCCCGTTCCGTGGCAGCCTGCCGGCTCGATGAGTTGCCCGAGTGGCTGTCGTGGCATGCGCTCCAGGACCTCGGCGACGACCTGTTCGGACACGTCGTGGACCAGCTCCGCTCCCCCGAGCCCGTCGAGGACGAAGGCGAGGCCGGTGAGCGCCTTCTTGTCCCGGCGCATCAGGCGGATCAGCTCGGCCGTCTCGATCCCCTCGGGCAGCGCGGTGGGCAGGCCGTAGAACTCGACGACCTCCCGGTGCTCCGCCACCCGCCCGGGACCGATCCGGTCCAGGGCCCCGGCGAGCAGGCCCGCGAAGATCGTGCCGATCGCGACGGCCTCGCCGTGGCGGAGCGCAAAGCCGCCGGCCAGCTCCAGGGCGTGGCCCAGAGTGTGGCCGTAGTTGAGGATGTGTCGCAGGCCGGTGTCCCGCTCGTCGGCCGAGACGACGCCGGCCTTGAGCCTCACGCTGGCCGCGATGCGCTCCGCGAGGCCGAGCCCGCGCAGGTCACCGGCACCGATGAAGTGGCAGCGGGCGATCTCACCCAGGCCGTTGAGCATCTCACGCCGGGGCAGGGTGGACAGGTAGTCGGTGTCGCACAGCACGGCGGCGGGCTGCCAGTAGGCGCCCACCAGGTTCTTACCAGAGGGCAGGTTGACCGCCGTCTTGCCGCCGACACTCGCGTCGACTTGGGCCAGCAGCGTGGTCGGCAGATGTACCACTGGCACGCCCCGGTGGTACAGGGCGGCGGCCAGGCCGACGACGTCGGTGGTGGTTCCGCCCCCGCAGGAGACGACCGCGTCGTTGCGTGTGAGGCCGAAGCGTACGAACTCCGCGCACAGGGCCTCGACGGTGGCGAGGTTCTTGTCCGGCTCACCGTCCCGGGCGGGCAGCAGCACGGTCTCCACTCCCGTGTCAGGCACCCATTCCGCGGGCCGGGCCGACACGACGGCGACCCGCCGGGCGCCGAGGCCCTGGATCACTTCGGCCAGCATGGAACGCACCCCAGGGCCGATCAGCACATCGTAGGAACGTTCGCCTATGTGGACCGGTATCTGTTCTCTCACTCCGCCTCACTCTGTCCTGTGGAAGCCGGTGATACGCCGGGGCGGCCGCCCCGCCGGGGTCTTCAGCAGACGGTCCGCCGTCTGAACCCTGGGTGCGACCGAGGCCGCTGCTGACCGGAGGTCCGGCTGTGCACGGCGGGGTCGGCTGAAGCTTTCGCGAGCATCTCCGGCCTTTCCGCAAGCGGTCGTGGTGGTTCGTCTGCTCAGCTCCAGTAGGTGCTGACGATCTTTTCGAGCTCGTTCTCGTCCCGGATGAGACGAAGCCGCTCCTCGCCGTCCTCAACGGACAGGAAGAGGTTCGCGGTGAGCGTGACCTGCCCGTTGTCGATCACCCGTCGGCGGCGCCGCGGGTGCGCCGCCATCTCGTCCAGCGGCAGGGCGTCGCGCCAGCGGGCCCAGTCCGCGGTGGTACGCGTCTCCGGCAGGAAGCGGTAACTGTCGCGCCAGCTTTTGGCGCGGGTCTTGTACTCGAGGAAGTAGTGCTTCTCCCGACGGGTCAACCGGAACTCGATGCCGTCCTGCACCACGGTCTCTCCGGAGAACGGCAGCGGCTCCACGATGGAGATGCCCGCGTGCCCGGCGTCGGCGAGCCAGTCCTCACCGTCGATGGTGACGCGCATGACCATGTGCTCGATGTCAGGGCCCCACACTCCCCCCGGCAGGAGGGTGGCTGCGGCCAGCACCTGCACGTCGAAGCCCAACTCGACGAGGAGCCGATGGAACATGAAGTTCAATTCGACGCAGATGCCGCCCCGGCCGCTGAGCACGATCGTCTCGAAGGCCGGGTCAAGGTCGAAAGACGCCTGGGCCAGGCCGAGGGCGTCGCCACTGCTGTTCAGGTCCAGGGCGTAACCACTGTCGTAAGGGATCCGCATCTGGTGCTCGCGGTGGATCTTCCGCAGGGTCGCCAGGCTTGCGTCGGGCGTTCCCGAGAAGCCGAGGTGCTCCAGATACTTGTCCTTGTCGAACATGCTTTGTCTCCTTGGGTGTTCGTCGTCGGCGAGTGGCGGAGCGGGTAGATCGGTGACCGGTGCGCCGGCCGTGCTGCGTACCGGTCGGGTTCACGGTGGGCTGGTCCCGTCGTCCGCACGTCACTAAGGGAGGTTGAGATCACGGGCCGGAGTTGCCCCGGTCTGACGTACGATCAACTCCCGGCTGGACGTCCGCATTGTCAGATTCCGGCAGGGTGGCGGGTCGGTCATTGATCTCCGCGCACCATGCGTGGAGTGTCCTCCGGCGAGCCCACGGGGGATTCGAGGCGTTCCAGCAGATCCTCGGCGGCCAGTTCCGCGGTGGGGTACTCGAAGGCGAAGGTGGCCGGGATGCGGACGCCGGTGAGCGCCGACAGCCGGTTCCTGAGTTCGATGGCGGTCAGAGAGTCGAAACCGATGTCGAAGAAGGAAAGGTCCGGTCCGATTTCGTCCGCAGACACGTAGCCGAGGATCGTGGCGACCTCGCGCTGGACCAGGTCGACCAAGATCTTTACTCGCTGGTCCGGGGACGCCTCGGCCAGCCGATCTGCCAGCGTGTCGGCCCCGGTCGCCCCATCACGGGCGGGCCGCCGACTGACGCGGATGAGGCCGCGCAGCAGTGGGGGGACGGATGCGGAGTTGGCCTGGTCCCATATCGCCTCGAGTTCCATCTTCGTCAGGACCTGAACAGCGTCACGGTCAAGCAGCGCGAGGTCGAACAGCTCCATGCCCTCTTGCGCCGTGAGTTCGGTGCTGTTCCAGCGGTCGAAACGCTTCAGCTCGACCTCAGCGAGTTTGTCCAGCGCGTCCGATCCCTGCCCCCACCATCCCCACACCAGTGAGGTCGCCGGCAATCCGGAAGCATGACGGCGTACAGCTAGCGCGTCGAGGTAGGAGTTCGCGGCAGCGTAGTTGCCCTGACCCGCTGAACCGAAGATCCCCGAAAGAGAGGAGTACAGGACGAAGGCCGCGAGGTCGAGATCGCGCGTGAGTTCATCCAGAATGTGTGCCGCATCGGCCTTCGGACGGAGCACCGCATCGAGCTGTTCGGGCGTCAGGGACGTCACCACACCGTCATCCAGCGCTCCGGCTGCGTGGATCACTGCGGTAAGGGGGGTGTCCTTGGGAACCGAGCCCAGAAGCGCGACCATGGAGTCTCGATCGGACACATCGCACGCTACGACTCGGACGAGCGCCCCGAGCCCCTCGAGTTCGGCTTCCAACTCGGCCGCGCCCGGTGCGTCCGGTCCCCTCCGGCTGACCAGGATGAGGTTTCTGATCTTGTGCTTGGAAGCCAGGTGCCTGGCCGCCAGGCGACCCAGCCTGCCCGTACCGCCGGTGATCAGGACCGTGCCCTCGGGGTTCAGTGGACGGCCATGGGCATCGGCGGGGGCGGCCTTGACGAGCCTCGGCACCGCCACCGCGCCTCTGCGAAGTGCCACCTGAGGCTGCCCGGACGCGAGTACATCGGGCAGGCGACGGGCTGACGCCTCCGTGCCGTCCGTGTCGACCAGGAGGATGCGGCCCGGGTTCTCGGACTGTGCCGAACGCAGCAAGCCGGCAGCCGTCGCAACGGCCAGATCGGGAGCCGGGTCCCCGTCCTGGACGACCGCACCGGCCTGTGTGAGAGCGACGAGAGGAGTGTCCTGGAAGGCGGGTTCTGCGAGCCACGCCTGGACGACTTCCAGCACTCGCCCGGTGAGATCCCGGACGGCGGCGAGGTCCGTACGTCCGTTCCCGGCCACATCGAGGAGGAACATGCCGGGGGGCGTTCCGGCCACGGCACGAACGTCCTCGGCAGTTGTCACGGGTACGACGTTCAGCTCGTCATGCACGCTCCTGACGGAGATAGGCTCCCAGGCCACACGGAACATCTGCTCCTTGGACGCACCCGATCCGACCCGCAGCAGTTCCGGAACCACCGGTCGCAAGACCATCGAGTCGACGGCAGCCACTGGTGCGCCGAACGCGTCGGCCAGGCGCAAACGGATCGTGTCGCGGGCGAGCGGTGTGAGGTGAACCCGCAGTGTGGAGGTTCCGACGGCGTGCAGTCTGACGTCGCGCCAGACAAATGGCAGCGCCAGCTTCGGGCTCTCGCCGGCCATGTCGGTGCGGAAGGCACAGGCGTGCATGGCCGCGTCCAGGAGGGCCGGGTGCAGCCCGTAGTCATCACCCGTGCCTGCTGCCTCGGGCAGTGAGACCTCGGCGAACACCTCCTCGCCGCGCGTCCATGCCCCGCGCAGGCCCCGAAAGGCCGGACCGTAGCCGTATCCCGCCTGTGCCATGCCGTCGTAGGCGTGGGCGAGTACGTCCGGGTCGACGGCGGTGGCGCCGGGCGGCGGCCATTGGGTGAGGTCGAAATCGGCCCCACCCTCTTCCGGCACCAGGCGCCCGGAGGCATGACGGGTCCAGCTCCCACGTGGACCGGCTTCCTCCCAGCGGGAGTGGATCTGGACGGTGCGGTGGCGAGATTCGTCAGGCTCACCCACCCACACACGTACCTGGACACCGCCGCTCTCGGGCAGCAGCAGGGGGCGCTCGATAACCAGTTCGCCGACCAGGCTGCACCCGATCTCGTCGCCGGCGCGGACCGCGAGTTCCACGAAGGCGGCTCCGGGCACGAGGACGACTCCGGCGGCCGCGTGGTCGGCGAGCCAGGGGTGCGTGCGCAGCGACAGCCGGGAAGTGAACAACACGCCGTCCGAGCCGGGGATCTCGGTGACCGCGCCGAGCAGGGGATGGTCCGCCGCCTCGAGACCGAGGCCTGGTGCGTCCCCACCGGAGTCTGCCGGATCCAACCAGTAGCGCCGGCGCTGAAAGGCGTACGTGGGCAGATCTACGGGCCGCTCAGTACCGTGGCCGAGGACGGCCCCCCAGGAGACCTGAACGCCGTGGGTGTGCAGGTGGGCCAGCGAGGCGAGGAACCTGCGTGGGCCGCCCTCGTCGCGGTGCAGCGACCCGGTGACGACAGCGGGTGCCTGGAGCTCCTCCAGCACGTCCTGGACGCTCGACGCCAGCACAGGGTGCGAGCTGACCTCGATGAACACTCCGTGTCCATCACCGGCCAGGGACCGAATGGCCGGGTCGAACTGCACGGTCTGCCGCAGGTTGCGATACCAGTACTCAGCGTCCAGTTCCGTGGTGTCCTGGAGTCGCCCGGTCACCGTGGAGAACAGCGGCACGCGCGAAGGCCCGCCGGAGACCCCAGTAAGTGCCTCAAGGAAAGGGTCGCGCAGCACTTCCATCTGTGAGGAGTGTCCGGCGGCGTTGGCCCCGTGAATCCTGCGGGCGTGGATGCCCTCGGTCTTGCACCGGGCGAGCAGCTCTTCCAGGGCGGGCAGTTCACCGGTCACGACCACTGAGGAGGGTCCGTTGACCGCGGCGATCTCCAGGCCCGGCAACTCCTCGACCAGCACGGAGGCGGCCTTGACACCGGCAACGAGGGACGCCATGCCTCCGCGTCCCGACAACTCGGCACGGATGACCTTGGCCCGGTACACCACGAGGCGGGCGGCGTCCGGAAGGGACAGCGCACCGGCGAAGCAGGCAGCGGCGATCTCGCCCTGGGAATGACCCACGACCGCATCCGGGACGACCCCGCACGCTTCCCACAGCGCGGCAAGCGACAGCATCAGTGCCCACGACACCGGCTGCACGACGTCGAGGTCCTCAAGGGACCGGGCGCCCTCTGCCTGCCGCACCACATCCAGCAACGACCAGCCGGTCAGCGGGTCAAGCGCCTCGGCGCACTCGGCCATGCTGGTTGCAAACACGGGCGACGCCTCAAGCAGTTCCCTTCCCATGCCCGCCCACTGTGCGCCCTGGCCGGGGAACACAAAGACAGTCCGGCCTACTACGCTCTCGGCCGTTCCCCTGACGACACCGGTCGCGGACTCACCGCCGACCACGGCGTCCAATGCAGCCAGCGCCTCTTCCCGGTTCTCGGCGAGCACGATCGCACGGTCGGGGAGAAGACCCCGGCTCCGCACCAGCGACCGGCCGACGTCGAGCAGATCCAGCTCTTGACGTTCCCTCAGGAACGAACCAAGGCGCCGGGCCTGACCGGCGAGACCCGCCTCGCCACGGGCCGAGAGGACCAGTGGCACAACCGAGTCGCTCAGCGCGCGCGCCTTCTCGTCGGACGGGTTCACGGATGTCCGCTCGGGCGCCTGCTCCAGGATGACGTGCGCGTTGGTGCCGCTGACGCCGAAGCCGGAGACCCCCGCCCGACGAGGACGGCCGATCTCGGGCCACTCGTGCGCCTCGGTCAGCAACTCAACCGCTCCAGCAGACCAGTCAACCTGAGGCGTGGGCTCGTCCACGTGCAAAGTCTGCGGCAGCACACCATGCCGCATGGCCATCACCATCTTGATCACACCAGCGACGCCTGCCGCATGGCCCGCGTGTCCGAGGTTCGACTTCACTGAACCGAGCCACAGCGGCAGTCCGGGGTCACGGCTTTGACCATAGGTGGCGAGTAGGGCCTGTGCCTCGATCGGGTCGCCCAGGGGGGTTCCGGTGCCGTGCGCCTCGACGATGTCGACATCGGCGGACGACAAACCAGCGGTAGCGAGTGCCTGGCGGATCACCCGCTGCTGCGAGGGCCCGTTCGGCGCGGTGAGTCCGTTGGACGCGCCATCCTGGTTCACCGCAGTGGCCCGTACGACGCCGAGAATCTCATGTCCCTCACGGACGGCATCGGAAACCCGCTCCAACAGCAGGACGCCCACACCCTCGGCAGAGTTCGTTCCATCTGCGGATGCCGCAAACGCCTTGCACCGGCCGTCCTTCGCAAGAGTCCGCATACGCGAGGCCAACACCAAGCCAGCGGGAGTGCACATCACGCTGGAGCCCCCGGCCAGCGCCAACGACGACTCGCCCGAACGCAGGGACTGCACTGCCATGTGCAGGGCTACCAGGGACGACGAGCAGGCCGTGTCGACCGTGACTGCGGGCCCCTCGAACCCGAGAGTGTAGGAAACCCGTCCCGACAGGACGCTCGCCAAGCCGCCGGTCATCAGGTAGCCCTCGAGCTCGTCGGGGACGCTGTGGAAACCGGTGGCGTAATCGTGCCCGCCCACGCCGGCGAACACGCCGACGTTCTTGCCACGCAGAGTAGCCGGGTCTATGCCCGCCCGTTCGATCGCCTCCCACGACGTCTCCAGCATCAGACGCTGCTGCGGGTCCATGACCAGCGTCTCGCTTTGTGAGATGCCGAAGAAACCGGCGTCGAACTCGCCCACGTCGTGCAGGAACCCGCCTTCCCGTACATAGGTCGTGCCGGCGCGATCGAGTTCCGGGTCGTAGAGGTTCTCAAGATCCCAGCCCCGGTCGGTGGGGAATGCGCCGACTGCGGAACGACCATCGGCGATCAACTCCCACAACTCTTCAGGTGACGACACCCCACCGGGGAACCGGCACGCCATGCCCACGATGGCGATCGGTTCAGTGAAGCTGTCGCGGATCTTCTTGTTCTCGTTCTCCAACTGCTCGTTCTCGATCAGTGAAGCCCGCAGCGCTTCGACAAGCTTTGCCTCTGAGCTGGTCATTCCCTGTCTCCCTTCGTTCCGGTCGCGCGTCCGCTACTGCTTCCGGGCTTTCCTCATTGCGCGCTCCACCAGGTCGTCAACGCCCATCTCCTCGATCAGCAGCTTGCCGTCCTGCTTCGGTTCGGCGGCGTCCGGCGCTGTGGCACCTTCACCACCGGAGCTCGCCACCAGTTGCAGGAGCTTCTCCATGAGCCCGAGTTCCTGGAACCGGGACAGAGGCGTGGTGACCAGGACCCTCCGGATCTCGTCCTCCCGACCCGCCAACTCGGAGGCGGCCTCAGGGCACAGTTCCGCGAGCAGACGGCGCATCAGGCTCCGGGGTGTGGGATGGTCGAAGATGATCGTGGCAGGGAGGCGGATCCCTACGAGTCCGGTGAGTCGGTTGCGGAGTTCAACGGCCAGCATCGAGTCGAAGCCGACCTCCCGGAAAGCCCGGTCGGCGTCGACCTTGCCGGGTGCTGAATGGCCCAGGACCACAGCGACCTCGCGCCGGATCAGATCCAGCAGCATCTGCTCCCGCTGGACCGGGAGCGTGGCGGCCAGCTGTTCAGCGAGGCCGCCCCCACGGGGGGCCACGTGCCGAGCGGTGCGACGGCCGGCACGCACGAGGCTCCGCAGCAGTACGTGTACGGGTTCGGACGCGGCTTGGGCGCGCAGCGCGGCGTAGTCCGGCTTGGCCGCCAAGAGCACCGCGTCGCCTGACTGCAGCGCCGCGTCGAACAGCGCCAGACCCTCCTGGCTGGAGTGTGCCACCAGGCCCTGCGCCATCCTCCGCTGATTGGCCATGCCCAGGTTGGCGCTAGTGCCGGTCTGGTCCCAGACCCCCCATGCGAGGGAGGTGCCGGGCAGGCCGGAGCGGTGGCGGTGGAGGGCGAGGGCGTCCAGGGAGGCGTTGGCGGCGGCGTAGTTGCCCTGGCCGGGGTTGCCGAGGACTCCGGCGGCGGAGGAGAAGAGGACGAACGCCGCAAGATCGGCGTCCCGGGTCAGTTCGTGCAGGTGCAGTGCGGCGTCGAGTTTCGGCCGCAGGACGGTGTCGAAACGGTCCGGGGTCAGGGCGGTGACCACGCCGTCGTCGAGGACTCCGGCGGTGTGAACGACGGCGGTGAGCGGGTGTGCATCCGATATCGCGGCCAGGAGCGCCCCGACAGCGTCCCGGTCGGCGGTGTCGCACGCCGTGATGGTGACGGTCGTCCCGAGATCGGTCAGTTCCTCGTACAGCGCCGCCGCCCCCTCGGCATCCGGTCCGCTCCGGCTGGCCAGCAGCAGGTGCCGTACGCCGTGTTCCGTCGCCAAGTGCCGGGCGACGAGACGGCCGAGCGTCCCGGTCCCGCCCGTGACAAGGACGGTGCCGTCAAGGTTGAGCCCGCGCCGGGTACCTTCGGCAAGCGGGGCGCGCCGGAGGCGGGGGGCGAAGGCCACGCCACCGCGCACACGGACTCGGGGCTCGCCCGTGGCCACCGCGAGCCGCACGGCCTGCACGGCGTTCACGGCCGCCGAGTGCTCCGAGGCCGCCGCACTGCCGCGGTGCCCGGCATGGCCGCTCTCGACAAGGACGATACGGCCCGGGTGCTCCGACTGCGCCGAACGCAGCAGGCCCGACACGGCGGCAACGGTGAGATCGTCCTCGGCGTCCGGGATCATCACGACGAGGCGGGTGTGCGCCAGGGCCGGTGCCGCCAGCCATGCCTGGACCACGGCCAACGCGGCGGCGACGGCCTCGCGCGGGCCGGCGGGCGCCCGCCCCGCCTCATACACCAGAAGGCCCGGCACCGCTGCCCCGTCCGCCGCGAGGGCAGCAACGTCCTCGGCATCGACGACGGTCGCCGTAGTGCCGGCGTCCTCACTCATCTCACCTGCCAAAAGGGGAAGCTCAACCCAGTCGACCAGGAACAGGGCGCCAGGGGCCGACGCGTCCTCGGTCTCTGCCTCTTCGGGCGAAAACGGCTCGGCGACAACGGCATCAGCGGTCAGCACCGGCACGCCGGTGGCGTCCATCAGCTCAAGACGGGTCTCGCCAGTGACGCTATGGGCCGTGCGGACCCGCACCGCCGCCGCACCAGAGGCCAGCAAGGCCACCCCGCTCCACCGGGTAGCGATCACGTCCTCATCAGGGAACGCCGTTCGGACCGCCGCGTCGAGCAGTGCCGGGTGCAGGCCGTAGCGGTCGGCATCACCGACTGCCTTGTCGAGGGCCACATCGGCTGCGGGAGCGTTTTTCGGCCACGCGCCACCGGAAGCGGACGGGGTCACCGGGCCGGGCACCAACGTGCCGTGCGCGTGGTGGGTCCACATCGCGTCCAGAGCGGCGTTGTCCGGGCGGGAGTACACCTCGACCGGCCGCCGCCCCTGCTCGTCGGCCTCCCCGACGGTCATCTGTACGGCTCTGCCGCCACGCAGCGGCAACAGCACGGGCCGGTCCACGGTCAGCTCCTCGACCACCGGGCAGCCGACCTCGTCACCGAACCGGATGGCCAGCTCCACCAACGCCGCGCTCGGCACGACGACGACATCACCGACGATGTGATCACCCAGCCACGGGTGCGCGTCCACCGACCACCGCGAGGTGGTCAGGAAACCGCCGGAGTCCGGCCGACCGACGATCGCCCCGATAAGCGGATGACCGCCGGCGGCCTGACCGAGCGCGACAGCATCGACAGCAGGAGTGGAACGCAGCCAGTAATGCTGACGATCGAAGGCATACGTCGGCAGATCGACCTGGGCGGCGGCACTGGCCGGGAGGACACGGGTCCAGTCGACGGGGACGCCTCGGACGAACAGTTCGGCCATTGAGGTCAGCAGTCGGCGCGGGCCGCCATCGTCACGGCGCAGCGACCCGGCCACCACGGCCTCTGTGTCGGCCTGGTCCACGATCTCGCTGACCGGCTGGACCAGGACGGGGTGAGCGCTGGACTCTACGAAGACGGTGTAGCCGTTGCCCAGGAGGTCGGCGATCGCGGGACCGAAACGGACCTGGCTACGCAGGTTCCGATACCAGTACCCGCCGTCAAGGACACCCGCCTCCCGCGCCCACTCCCCCGTCACCGTCGAGTAGAAAGGAACCAGCGGTGCCTGAGCACGGATGTCGGAGAACGCCTCGCCCAGGATCTCCTCGATCGCCTCGACATGCCGGGTGTGGGAGGCGTAGTCCACCGCCACCCGACGCACCCGCACACCATCCGCCGCAAGAACCTCCAGCGCCTCGTCGAGAGCCTCGGCATCACCGGCGATCACCACCGAGGACGGACCGTTGACCGCCGCCACCTCCACCCGGCCGGCCCACCGCTCGATACGGCCGGCCACTTCGGTCTCGGACAGCGCCACCGACGCCATACCGCCCCGGCCCGCCAGACTGCCCGCGATCACCTGGCTGCGTACCGCCACAATGCGAGCAGCGTCCTCCAGCGACAACACACCCGACACACACGCCGCGGCGATCTCACCCTGCGAATGACCGACCACCGCATCCGGCACCACACCCACCGACGCCCACACCGCCGCCAGACCCACCATCACCGCGAAACTCGCCGGCTGCACCACATCCACCCGCTCCAGCAGCGCAGCCGGAACATCCCCCCGCAACACATCCACCAACGGCCAGTCCACCCACCCCTCGAGCGCCGCCGCGCACTCAGCGATCCGCTCCGCGAACACCGGTGAGGAATCGAGGAGTTCACGACCCATGCCCACCCACTGCGAACCCTGCCCCGGAAAGACGAACACGACCTTTCCCGCCCCGCCCAGAGCCGACACGCTGCCAGTGACCACACCGGGATGAGACTCACCCCGCGCCAGCGCACCAAGCCCCGCCAACGCCTCAGCACGCGAACCCACCACCACCGCACGCTCGGACAACATCGCCCGCTGAGCGACCAACGCACCCGCCGCATCCAGCAGCGACACCTCACTCGACTCAACAAAGGACGCCAACCGCCCGGCCTGGCCCGCCAGGGACCCGGCACTCCTCGCCGACACCACCAGCGGCACCGCACCCTCATCGGTCCCCGCCAGCCCAGGCCCGACAGGCTCCGGCACTGCGGGCTGCTCTTCCGGGGCCTGTTCCAGGATCAGGTGCGCGTTGGTCCCACTGACACCGAAGGACGACACACCAGCGCGGCGTGGCCGGCCGGTGTCGGGCCACTCCCGCGACTCGGTCAGCAGCTCGACCGCGCCCGCGGTCCAGTCCACCTTCGCCGACGGGGCATCGACATGCAGCGTGGGCGGCATGACCCCGTGCCGCAGCGCCTGCACCATCTTGATCACACCAGCCACCCCCGCCGCAGCCTGGGTATGACCGATGTTCGACTTCAACGATCCCAGCCACAACGGCCGGTCCTCGGGCCGGTCCTGCCCGTAGGCGGCGATCAGCGCCTGCGCCTCGATCGGATCACCCAGAACCGTCCCCGTCCCATGCCCCTCCACCACATCCACATCCGCCGGCGAAAGACCCGCATTGGCAAGCGCCTTACGGATCACCCGCTGCTGCGACGGACCGTTCGGCGCCGTCAGACCATTCGACGCGCCGTCCTGATTCACCGCGCTGCCACGGATCACCGCGAGCACCCGATGCCCACGCCGCCGGGCCTCCGACAACCGTTCCAGAACCACCACCCCGACGCCCTCGGCCCAACCGGTGCCGTCCGCGGCGTCCGCATACGACTTACACCGGCCGTCCAAGGACAGTCCGCCGTGGCGCGAGAACGCCTCGAACGCCCCCGGCGTCGCCATCACCTTGGCGCCGCCCGCCAGCGCCAGCGAGCACTCTCCCTGCCGCAGCGCCTGCGCCGCCAGATGGATCGCGACGAGCGAGGACGAACACGCCGTGTCCACCGTCACCGCCGGACCCTCGAAACCGAACACATACGACACCCGGCCCGAGGCCACACTCGACGCCGCCCCCGTGCCGATACCCCCCAGCTCTGAATGCACGTTGCCACCCGCGAAGTAGTCGGCGCCCATGACGCCGGAGAACACCGCGACCTCTTGGCCCTTCAACGTCCCCGGGTCGATCCCGGCCTGTTCCAACGCCTCCCACGAGGTCTCCAGCAGCAACCGCTGCTGCGGATCCATCGCCAGCGCCTCACGCGGCGAGATCCCGAAGAAACCCGCGTCGAACTCCGCCGCGTCATACAGGAACCCGCCCCGGGGCACGTAGGGGGTGTCGGCCTGGCCCGGAGCGGAGTCGAACAAGCCCTCCAGATCCCAGCCACGATCAGACGGAAAACCGGACACACCGTCCCGGCCCTCGCTGACCAGCCGCCACAAATCCTCCGGACCCGCCACACCACCGGGCAGACGACACGCCATACCCACCACCGCAACCGGCTCCCCGGAGGCCTCCAAGAGCTGGCGGTTCTGCTTCTTCAGCGAGCCGACCTCTTCGAGCGATGCTCGGAGCGCCTCGACGACCTTTTCATAAGGAGCACTCACTTGAAATCCCCAACCATCAGGTGCCGCAAGGTCACTTGTCTCCGAGCGCCAGCTGCACGAGGTCGTCGACGTTCAGATCGGCGATCGCGGTCTCATCATCGGCGTCGTCCAGCATGCCGATCGGCGGTTCGTGGTCATTGAGTTCAACCAGCCTGACCAGGGCGTCCAACACTCCAGCCGCCCGGAACCGGGCGAGTGGGAGCAATGCGAGCCCGCGCCGCAGCCGTGCCTCGTCCACGTCCGGGCCGGCCGTGACGCCGTCGGGGAACACTTCGCGGTGGAGATAGCGGGCGAGGGCGAGCGGGTTGGGGTAGTCGAAGACGATGGTGGCGGCGAGCTTGAGGCCGGTGGCCCCACGAAGGCGGTTACGCAACTCGACCGAGGTGAGCGAGTCGAACCCGGCGTCCTTGAACGCCGTCTCCGCCCCGACCTGCGCGATACCGGCATGACCGAGGACCATCGCCACATGACCACGGACGAAATCGAGCAGCAACGCTTCCTGCTCCTGTGGTGTGAGCCCTGCAAGCCGGGCAGCAAGGCCGCCACCGCTGTCCCCCGCCCCTGCCTGCCTGTCTCCCGCCCGTGCCCGCCGCCGTCCGCCCTGCACCAGACCACCCAAAAGCCCTGGGAGACCCCCGCCGGCCACGGCATCAGCACGCAGCCTCCGCAGATCCAGCTTGATCGGCACCACCAGGGCTGCGGGAACCCGCAAGGCCGCGTCGAACAACCCCATTCCCTCGGCGGGAGCGATAGGCAGGATGCCGCCACGGCTCATACGAGCCTGGTCGGTCTCGCTGAGGTGAGCGGTCAATCCGGCGGCCTGCTCCCACAGGCCCCAGGCCATCGAGACACCGGGCAGGCCCGCCGCCCGCCGCCGGTGAGCCACCGCGTCGAGATAGGCATTGGCCGCCGCGTAATTGCCCTGCCCCGCCGAACCGATCAAACCCGACGCGGAAGAGAACACCGCGAACACCGACAGGTCCATGTCCCGCGTCAGCTCGTCCAGATGACCAACGGCCATCACCTTCGGCCCGAACACGTACGCCAACCGTTCCGGCGTCAACGCGCCGATCACACCGTCGTCCAACACACCGGCGGTGTGGACAACACCGGTCAGCGGACGCTGCGCCGACACGGAACCCAAAAGCGCGGCCACCGCATCCCGGTCAGCGACATCACACGCCGTCACAGCCACCGATTCGGCACCCAACTCGCCAAGCTCGGCAACCAGCTCCCGCGCCCCCTCGGCCGCCAGACCACGCCGGCTGACCAGAACCAGATGCCGCACACCGTGCTCAGCCACCAGGTGCCGGGCGACCAGCGCGCCCAGCGAACCGGTACCACCTGTGACCAGAACCGTCCTCTCAGAGTCGAAGACGGCGGGGACATCAGAGATGCCGGGGACGGCGGCACCGGTCGTGTCACGGACCAGACGTGGCGCGGACAACACCGTGCCCCGCACAGCGACCTGGTGCTCGCCGGCAGCGAGTACAGCGGCGAGGACCGGTCCCATTTCGACGCCGGTGACGTCGAGGCCGGAGTCGGCAGCGGTGTCGAGGAGAACGATCCGGTCGGGGTTCTCGGTCTGGGCAGCCCGCACCAGACCCCACACCGCGGCACCGGCCGGGTCCGTGACGTCAGCGTCGCCGCCCGCGGGCACCGCACCCTTGGTAACCACCACCAGCTTGCCGCTCTCGAAAGCCGGGGCCACCAGCCACGCCTGGAGCACACCCAGCGCCCTGCCCGTCAGGGCGAGCACCTCATCGGCATCGTCAGCCCCCTCCCCGCAGGCCTCCAGGACGGCCACGGCCGGTGCGTCGACGGCCAGGGCGGCCACATCGTCGGCGGTGGCGACCGCTGCCCATGACGGCACCAACTCCGGAATCGGGGCAGGCACGGGCAGTTCGGCCCACTCCACCCGGAACAGGGAACCATCGTCGCCCGCCGCACCGGCCACCGCCCCCAACCGCTCGGCGGAGACCTCCCGGAACACGAGCGAGTCCATGGTCAGGACAGGTTCGCCGGTCTCGTCGGCCGCCTGCAACGACAGCACGTCCGGCCCGGAAGACACCAGACGCACCCGCAACGCCGAAGCACCAGCCGCATACAACGCCACGTCGTTCCAAGAAAACGGCAGCACGGTTCGCGACCCACCCGCTCCGTCAGCAACCTCGTCCGGCCGAACAAGCCCCCTGGCGTGCAGAGCAGCGTCAAACAGCGCCGGATGGATACCGAACCTGACGGCGTTGTCCCGCTGCTCGTCGGGCAGGACGACCTCCGCGAAGACCTCCTCACCCCGCCGCCACACCGCACGCAGACCCCGAAACGCCGGACCAAACGCATACCCGCGATCAAACATCTCCTCGTAGAACCCGGCGACATCGAGCGGCACCCGCTCAGCGCCGGCCGGCGGCCAGACCGAGACGTCAAAGCCGGCCATGCCCATACCCCCGCCCAGGTCCGCCCCCAGCCGGCCCGTGGCGTGACGGGTCCACACGTCACTGTCGTGATCCCCGGCGGTGTCCTCAGACGCCGAGTACACCGTGACAGCACGGGCACCGTTCCCCTCCAGGCCACCGACCGCGACCTGGACACGGACACCGCCCTGCTCCGGCACCACGAGCGGCGCCTCGATCACCAACTCCTCCACCACACCGCAACCGACCTCGTCACCGGCACGAACCGCCAGCTCGACCAGACCCGTCCCCGGCACAAGCACAACCCCGCTCACCGCATGATCCGCCAACCAGGGATGCGTCCGCAGAGACAGCCGGGAGGTACACAGGACACCACCGGTCTCCGGCACACCGCCACCACCGCACCCAGCAACGGATGATCAGCACCCGCCTGACCAAGCGCGACAGCATCGACAGCAGGAGTGGAACGCAGCCAGTAATGCTGATGATCGAAGGCATACGTGGGGAGATCGACCTGGGTGGCGGCGGCACTGGCCGGGAGAACACCCGCCCAGTCGAGGGGGACGCCCTGGACGAAAAGCTCGGCCATCGAAACCAGCAACCGGCCCAGGCCGCCCTCCTCACGACGCAGCGAACCACCGACCACGACACGAGACCGGACCATGTCATCCGCCTCGTCCACGATCTCGCTGACCGGCTGGACCAGAACCGGGTGAGCGCTCGACTCCACGAACACCGAGTAACCCTCACCCAGCAGGTCGGCGATCGCGGGACCGAAACGGACCTGGCTACGCAGGTTCCGGTACCAGTACCCGCCGCCCAGGACACCCGCGTCCTTTACCCACTCACCCGTCACCGTCGAGTAGAAAGGAACCAGCGGTGCCTGAGCACGGATGTCGGAGAACGCCTCGCCCAGGACCTCCTCGATCGCCTCGACGTGCCGGGTGTGGGAGGCGTAGTCCACCGCCACCCGGCGCACGCGGACGCCATCCGCCGCAAGGACATCGAGGGCTTCGGCGAGGGCTTCGGCATCACCGGCGATCACCACCGACGTGGGACTGTTGACCGCCGCCACCTCGATTCGATCGGCCCACCGCTCGATACGTTCGGCCACTTCGGTCTCGGACAGCGCCACCGACGCCATACCACCCCGGCCCGCCAGACTGCCCGCGATGACCTGGCTGCGTACCGCCACCACCTGGGCAGCATCCTCAAGCGACAACGCACCCGCTACACACGCGGCCGCGATCTCACCCTGCGAATGACCCACCACCGCATCCGGCACCACACCCACCGACGCCCACACCGCAGCCAGACCCACCATCACCGCGAAACTCGCCGGCTGCACCACATCCACCCGCTCCAGCAGCGCAGCCGGAACATCCCCCCGCAACACATCCACCAACGGCCAGTCCACCCACCCCTCGAGCGCCGCCGCGCACTCAGCGATCCGCTCCGCGAACACCGGTGAGGAATCGAGGAGTTCACGGCCCATGCCCACCCACTGCGAACCCTGACCGGGGAACACCAGCACGGTCCGCCCCGCGACCGCGGCCGACGACAACCCGCCGGTGACCACACCAGCACGGGACTCGCCCCGCGCCAGCGCCTCCAGACCCGCCACAGCCTCACTCCGCGAACCGGCCACCACCACCGCCCGCTCGGACAACATCGCCCGCCGAGCGACCAACGCACCCGCCGCATCCGGCAGCGACACCTCACTGGAGTCCACAAAGGACGCCAACCGACCGGCCTGGCCCGCCAGGGACCCGGCAGTCCTCGCCGACACCACCAGCGGCACCACACCGTCGCCGACGTCCACCATCGACTCAGGCACCGACTCAGGCACCGACTCCACCGGCGTCACGGGCTGCTCTTCCGGGGCCTGTTCCAGGATCAGGTGCGCATTCGTCCCACTGACACCGAAGGACGACACACCAGCGCGGCGTGGCCGGCCGGTGTCGGGCCACTCCCGCGACTCGGTCAGCAGCTCGACCGCGCCCGCGGTCCAGTCCACCTTCGCCGACGGGGCATCGACATGCAGCGTGGGCGGCATGACCCCGTGCCGCAGCGCCTGCACCATCTTGATCACACCAGCCACCCCCGCCGCCGCCTGGGCATGACCGATGTTCGACTTCAACGACCCCAGCCACAACGGCCGGTCCTCGGGCCGGTCCTGCCCGTAAGTGGCGATCAGCGCCTGCGCCTCGATCGGATCACCCAGAACCGTCCCCGTCCCATGCCCCTCCACCACATCCACATCCGCCGGCGAAAGACCCGCATTGGCAAGCGCCTTACGGATCACCCGCTGCTGCGACGGACCGTTCGGCGCCGTCAGACCATTCGACGCGCCGTCCTGATTCACCGCGCTGCCACGGATCACCGCGAGCACCCGATGCCCACGCCGCCGGGCCTCCGACAACCGTTCCAGAACCACCACCCCGACGCCCTCGGCCCAACCGGTGCCGTCCGCGGCGTCTGAGAACGCCTTGACCCGGCCGTCGACGGCGAGGCCGCCATGGCGCGAGAACGCCACGAACGCCCCCGGCGTCGCCATCACCGTGGCCCCGCCCGCCAGCGCCAGCGAGCACTCCCCCTGCCGCAGCGCCTGCGCCGCCAGATGGATCGCGACCAGCGAGGACGAACACGCCGCGTCCACCGTCACCGCCGGCCCCTCAAAACCGAACACATACGACACCCGACCCGAGGCCACACTCGTCATCGCCCCCGTGCCGATAAACCCTTCCAGTTCCGCCGCGCTGAAGCCGTACCCCTGTTCATAGACGCCGGAGAACACCGCGACCTCTTGGCCCTTCAACGTCCCCGGGTCGACCCCGGCCTGTTCCAACGCCTCCCACGAGGTCTCCAGCAGCAACCGCTGCTGCGGATCCATCGCCAGCGCCTCACGCGGCGAGATCCCGAAGAAACCCGCGTCGAACTCCGCCGCGTCATACAGGAACCCGCCCCGGGGCACGTAGGGGGTGTCGGCCTGGCCCGGGACGGAGTCGAACAAGCCCTCCAGATCCCAGCCACGATCAGACGGAAAACCGGACATACCGTCCCGGCCCTCGCTGACCAGCCGCCACAAATCCTCCGGACCCGCCACACCACCGGGCAGACGACACGCCATACCCACAAGCGCAACCGGCTCCGACTTCTCGGCCTCAAGCTCCAGCACACGCTGATGGGAACGGCGTGCCTCTGCGAGGGTCCGCTTGAGATAGTCGCGAAGCTTGCTTTCATCTGCCATCGGGGTTCAGCTCCTAGAGGCTGTGACAGTCGGCGGTTGCTAGTTGCCGAACTCGGTGTCGATCAGGTCGAAGAGCTCGTCGTCCGAGGCGGCATCGAAGTCGAGCTCCTCCTCAGCGGGCGGGGTTCCGTTCGCCAGCGACCAGGAGGCCAGCAGGCCCTGAAGCCGGGCTGTCACTTGGGCGCGGACCGAGTCGTCGGCGAGCGTCTCGGCCAAGGTGGCATCGAGCCTGCTCAGTTCAGCCAGCAGCGGATGCGTTCCGGCCACGGATTGCGTTGTGATCCCGAGTTCGCGGTGGAGATGGCGGGCGAGGGCGAGTGGGTTGGGGTAGTCGAAGACGATGGTGGCGGCGAGCTTGAGGCCGGTGGCCCCACGAAGGCGGTTACGCAACTCGACCGAGGTGAGCGAGTCGAACCCGGCGTCCTTGAACGCCGTCTCCGCCCCGACCTGCGCGATACCGGCATGACCGAGGACCATCGCCACATGACCACGGACGAAATCGAGCAGCAACGCTTCCTGCTCCTGTGGTGTGAGCCCTGCAAGCCGGGCAGCAAGGCCACCACCGCTGTCCCCCGCCCCTGCCTGCCTCTCTCCCGCCCGTGCCCGCCGCCGTCCGCCCTGCACCAGACCACCCAAAAGCCCTGGGAGACCCCCGCTGGCCACGGCATCAGCACGCAGCCTCCGCAGATCCAGCTTGATCGGCACCACCAGGGCTGCGGGAACCCGCAAGGCCGCGTCGAACAGCTCCATTCCCTCGGCGGGGGTGAGGGGCAGGACACCGCTGCGGCTCATGCGGGCCTGGTCGGTCTCGCTGAGGTGGGCGGTCAGGCCGGTGGTCTGCTGCCACAGGCCCCAGGCCATCGAGACGCCGGGCAGGCCAGCGGCCCGCCGGTGGGCCATGAGCGCGTCGAGGTAGGAGTTGGCGGCGGCGTAGCTGCCCTGGCCGGCGGAGCCGAGCAGAGCGGCGGCGGAGGAGAAGACGGTGAACGAGGCGAGTTGCGGGGCGAGTTCGCGGGTCAGCTCGTCCAGGTGGCGGACGGCGGTGACCTTCGGGGCGAAGACTCGTTCGATGCGTTCCGGTGTCAGCGCGCCGATCACTCCGTCGTCCAAGACGCCGGCGAGGTGGACGACACCGGTGAGCGGGTGCTCGGCGGGCACGGCCGCCAGAAGGGCCGCCACCGCGTCCCGGTCGGCGACATCGCACGCGGAGACCGTCACCACCGCGCCCGACTCGCCGAGTCCGGCAGCCAGTTCGGCCGCGCCCTCCGCGTCGGGACCGCGGCGGCTGACCAGCAGCAGGTGCCGCACACCGTGCTCAGCCACCAGGTGCCGGGCGACCAAGACGCCCAGGGAGCCGGTGCCGCCGGTGACCAGGACGGTGCCCCCAGGAGCGAAGGCGTACCCACTCCCGGTCTTGCCCTCGGCACCAGCGCCGGCGTCGGCGTCGGCGTCGGCGTCGACAGCGGGCTCGGTCTCGACGGCGGCCGCGCGTACCAGACGCGGGACGGACAGGACCGTACCGCGGACGGCGACCAGCGGCTCCGCGGTGGCGAGCACGGGCCCGAGGACGGGACCCGCTCCGGCGGAACCGGCGGGGTCGAGATCGACGAGCACGATCCGGTCGGGATTCTCGGCCTGGGCAGCCCGCACCAGACCCCACACCGCGGCACCGGACGGGTCCGTGACGTCAGCGTCGCCGCCCGCGGGCACCGCACCCTTGGTAACCACCACCAGCTTGCCGCTCTCGAAAGCCGGGGCCACCAGCCACGCCTGGAGCACACCCAGCGCCCTGCCCGTCAGGGCGAGCACCTCATCGGCATCGTCAGCCCCCTCCCCGCAGGCCTCCAGGACGGCCACGGCCGGTGCGTCGACGGCCAGGGCGGCCACATCGTCGGCGGTGGCGACCGCTGCCCATGACGGCACCAACTCCGGAATCGGGGCAGGCACGGGCAGTTCGGCCCACTCCACCCGGAACAGGGAACCATCGTCGCCCGCCGCACCGGCCACCGCCCCCAACCGCTCGGCGGAGACCTCCCGGAACACGAGCGAGTCCATGGTCAGGACAGGTTCGCCGGTCTCGTCGGCCGCCTGCAACGACAGCACGTCCGGCCCGGAAGACACCAGACGCACCCGCAACGCCGAAGCACCAGCCGCATACAACGCCACGTCGTTCCAAGAAAACGGCAGCACGGTTCGCGACCCACCCGCTCCGTCAGCAACCTCGTCCGGCCGAACAAGCCCCCTGGCGTGCAGAGCAGCGTCAAACAGCGCCGGATGGATACCGAACCTGACGGCGTTGTCCCGCTGCTCGTCGGGCAGGACGACCTCCGCGAAGACCTCCTCACCCCGCCGCCACACCGCACGCAGACCCCGAAACGCCGGACCAAACGCATACCCGCGATCAAACATCTCCTCGTAGAACCCGGCGACATCGAGCGGCACCCGCTCAGCGCCGGCCGGCGGCCAGACCGAGACGTCAAAGCCGGCCATGCCCATACCCCCGCCCAGGTCCGCCCCCAGCCGGCCCGTGGCGTGACGGGTCCACACGTCACTGTCGTGATCCCCGGCGGTGTCCTCAGACGCCGAGTACACCGTGACAGCACGGGCACCGTTCCCCTCCAGGCCACCGACCGCGACCTGGACACGGACACCGCCCTGCTCCGGCACCACGAGCGGCGCCTCGATCACCAACTCCTCCACCACACCGCAACCGACCTCGTCACCGGCACGAACCGCCAGCTCGACCAGACCCGTCCCCGGCACAAGCACAACCCCGCTCACCGCATGATCCGCCAACCAGGGATGCGTCCGCAGAGACAGCCGGGAGGTACACAGGACACCACCGGTCTCCGGCACCGCCACCACCGCACCCAGCAACGGATGATCAGCACCCGCCTGACCAAGCGCGACAGCATCGACAGCAGGAGTGGAACGCAGCCAGTAATGCTGATGATCGAAGGCATACGTGGGGAGATCGACCTGGGTGGCGGCGGCACTGGCCGGGAGAACACCCGCCCAGTCGAGGGGGACGCCCTGGACGAAAAGCTCGGCCATCGAAACCAGCAACCGGCCCAGGCCGCCCTCCTCACGACGCAGCGAACCACCGACCACGACACGAGACCGGACCATGTCATCCGCCTCGTCCACGATCTCGCTGACCGGCTGGACCAGAACCGGGTGAGCGCTCGACTCCACGAACACCGAGTAACCCTCACCCAGCAGGTCGGCGATCGCGGGACCGAAACGGACCTGGCTACGCAGGTTCCGGTACCAGTACCCGCCGCCCAGGACACCCGCGTCCTTTACCCACTCACCCGTCACCGTCGAGTAGAAAGGAACCAGCGGTGCCTGAGCACGGATGTCGGAGAACGCCTCGCCCAGGATCTCCTCGATCGCCTCCACATGCCGGGTGTGGGAGGCGTAGTCGACTGCCACCCGGCGCACGCGGACGCCATCCGCCGCAAGAACCTCCAGTGCCTCGTCGAGAGCCTCGGCATCACCGGCGATCACCACCGAGGACGGACCGTTGACCGCCGCCACCTCGATTCGATCGGCCCACCGCGCAAGACGCTCGAGCACCTCAGCCTCAGGCAGCGCCACCGACGCCATACCGCCGCGGCCCGCCAGATCGCCCGCGATGACCTGGCTGCGTACCGCCACCACCTGGGCAGCATCCTCCAGCGACAACGCACCCGCTACACACGCAGCCGCGATCTCACCCTGCGAATGACCGACCACCGCATCCGGCACCACACCCACCGACGCCCACACCGCAGCCAGACCCACCATCACCGCGAAACTCGCCGGCTGCACCACATCCACCCGCTCCAACAGCGCAGCCGGAACATCCCCCCGCAACACATCCACCAACGGCCAGTCCACCCACCTCTCAAGCGCCGCCGCACACTCAGCGATCCGCTCCGCGAACACCGGCGAGGAATCGAGGAGTTCGCGACCCATGCCCACCCACTGCGAACCCTGCCCCGGGAACACCAGCACGGTCCGCCCCGCGACCGCGGCCGACGACAACCCGCCAGTGACCACACCAGCAAAGGACTCGCCCCGCGCCAGCGCCTCCAGACCCGCCACAGCCTCACCCCGCGAACCGGCCACCACCACCGCCCGCTCGGAGAGCAGTGCCCGTCGTGTCATCAGCGTCGCCGCCACGGCGTCCAGCGGCGCGGTCTCAGCCGTCTCGGACGTCTCCGCCGTCTCGAGGAACGAGGCGAGGCGTGCGGCCTGCCCTGCCAGGGATGCCGTCGAGGCGGCGGACACGACCAGCGGAACCATTCCGGCGGTCGATGCGGCCGGCGCCGCGGGCTGCTCCTCCGGTGCCTGTTCCAGGATCAGGTGCGCGTTCGTGCCGCTGATGCCGAAACTGGAGACGCCGGCGCGGCGCGGCCTGCCCTCCTCCGGCCAAGCGCGGGCCTCGGTGAGCAGTTCGACCGCGCCCGCCGTCCAGTCGACCTGGGGCGTCGGCTCCGTCACGTTGAGCGTGGGCGGCATGATGCCGTGTCGGAGCGCCTGCACCATCTTGATCACGGCGGAGGCGCCGGCCGCGGCCTGCGTGTGACCTACGTTGGACTTGAGCGAGCCCAGCCAGAGCGGGCGCTCCGGGTCCCGGTCCCGGCCGTACGTGGCGAGCAGGGCCTGCGCCTCGATGGGGTCGCCGAGCTCCGTGCCGGTGCCGTGCGCCTCCACGACGTCGATGTCGGCCGCGGCGAGGCCACCGTTGGCGAGCGCCTTGCGGATGACCCGCTGCTGCGAGGGCCCGTTGGGGGCGGTCAGGCCGTTCGAGGCGCCGTCCTGGTTCACGGCCGAGCTGCGGACGACCGCGAGCACCCGGTGGCCGCGCCTGCGGGCCTCCGAGAGGCGTTCCAGGACGACGATGCCGACGCCCTCGGACAGGATGGTGCCGTCGGCACCGGCCGAGAACGCCTTGACCCGGCCGTCGGCGGCGAGGCCGCGCTGGCGCGACATGCCGCGCAGGCCGATCGGTGAGCCCATGACGGCGACACCGCCTGCGAGGGCGAGCGAGCATTCGCCCTGACGCAGTGACTGGGCAGCGAGGTGGATGGCGACGAGGGACGAGGAGCAGGCCGTGTCGACGGTCACCGCGGGGCCCTCGAAGCCGAACACGTACGACACCCTGCCGGAGGCCACGCTACCGGCGGTGGCCGTCGTGACGAAGCCTTCGAGTTCGTCGGGCATGTTGCTGAGGGACTCGACGTAGTCGTGGATGGAGACGCCCGAGAAGACACCGATGTTGTCGCCGCGCGCGGAGAGGGGGTCGATGCCGGCCCGCTCCAGGGCCTCCCACGAGGTTTCGAGGAGGAGCCGCTGCTGTGGGTCCATGGCGAGCGCCTCGCGCGGCGAGATGCTGAAGAAGCCGGCGTCGAACTGGGCGGCGTTGTGCAGGAATCCGCCCTTGTGGATGTAGGTCGTGCCGGGCTTATCGGGGTCGGCGTCGAACAGGCCGTCGAGGTCCCAGCCGCGGTCGCCCGGGAGGGCCACCATGCCGTCGCGGCCCTCGGCCACGAGACGCCAGAGGCCGTCGGGGTCGTCGACGCCGCCGGGCAGTCGGCAGGCCATGCCGACGATGGCGATGGGCTCGTCGGGCTCGGCGGGGACGGTGGGGGTGGCGGTGGCACCCGCCGTGTCGTCGCCGAGCTCCTCGCGCAGGTATCGGGCGAGTGCCACCGGGGTGGGGTAGTCGAAGATGAGGGTGGCGGGGAGCTTGATGCCGGTGGCGGCGCTGAGCCGGTTGCGGAGTTCGACCGCGGTGAGCGAGTCGAAGCCGATGTCGCTGAACCCTCGTGTGCCCTGGGCGAGTTCGGCGGCGTTGAAGCCGAGGACCGCGGTGGCTTCGGCCTGCACGATGCCGAGGAGGACGGCTTCCTGTTCGGCCTCGGGCAGTCCGGCGAGGCGCCGGAGCAGGTCACTGCCGTCGCCTGCGCCGGCGCGTGCGAGGCGGCGGCCACTGCGCACCAGGCCGCGCAGCAGGTGCGGGACGGTGCCGCCGGAGGCCGCGTCGGCACGCAAGGACCGCAGGTCGAGCTTGATCGGTACGAGCAGGGTGTGTTCGGCTCGCAGGCCGGTGTCGAGCAGGGCGAGGGCCTCGGCGGGGGTGAGGGGCAGGACACCGCCACGGCTCATGCGGGCCTGGTCGGTCTCGCTGAGGTGGGCGGTCAGGCCGGCGGCCTGCTGCCACAGGCCCCAGGCCATCGAGACGCCGGGCAGGCCAGCGGCCCGCCGGTGGGCCATGAGCGCGTCGAGGTAGGAGTTGGCGGCGGCGTAGCTGCCCTGGCCGGCGGAGCCGAGCAGAGCGGCGGCCGAGGAGAAGACGGTGAACGAGGCCAGTTGCGGGGCGAGTTCGCGGGTCAGCTCGTCCAGGTGGCGGACGGCGGTGACCTTCGGGGCGAAGACTCGTTCGATGCGTTCCGGTGTCAGCGCGCCGATCACACCGTCGTCCAAGACACCGGCGAGGTGAACGACACCGGTGAGCGGGTGCTCGGCGGGCACGGCCGCCAGAAGGGCCGCCACCGCGTCCCGGTCGGCGACATCGCACGCGGAGACCGTCACCACCGCGCCCGACTCGCCAAGTCCGGCAGCCAGTTCGGCCGCGCCCTCCGCGTCGGGACCGCGGCGGCTGACCAGCAGCAGGTGCCGCACACCGTGCGCGTCGACCAAGTGCCGGGCGACCAAGACGCCCAGGGAGCCGGTGCCGCCGGTGACCAGGACGGTGCCCCCAGGAGCGAAGGCGTAACCACTCCCGGTCTTGGCCTCGGCACCAGCGCCGGCGTCGGCGTCGGCGTCGGCGTCGACAGCGGGCTCGGTCTCGACGGCGGCCGCGCGTACCAGACGCGGGACGGACAGGACCGTACCGCGGACGGCGACCAGCGGCTCCGCGGTGGCGAGCACGGGCCCGAGGACGGGACCCGCTCCGGCGGAACCGGCGGGGTCGAGATCGACGAGCACGATCCGGTCGGGATTCTCGGCCTGGGCAGCCCGCACCAGACCCCACACCGCGGCACCGGCCGGGTCCGTGACGTCAGCGTCGCCACCCGCGGGCACCGCGCCCCGGGTCACGACGACGAGAGGTACGGCGTCCAGGGCAGGTGCGGCGGCCAGCCACGCCTGGACCACGGCCACGACGCGGGTGGTGAGGCCGAGCGGGTCCTCGCCGTCGCCGGTCGTCGCCGTCAGGACGGCGACCGGCGGCAGGGTCTCGCGGGCGGCGAGCGCCGTCACGTCGTCGACGGTGGCGAGAGGCGCCCAGGAGGCGGGGGCGGCGGCGCCCTCGGGGGCGGGCAGCGGGGTCCACTCCACGCGGAACAGCGAGTCGCGGCTCTCCCGGCCGGCCGCGCCGTCGCCGAGCTGCTCGGCGGTGACCGGCAGGGATACCAGCGAGTCCATGGTCAGGACGAGGTCGCCGGTCTCGTCGGCGGCCTGGAACGAGAGCGCGTCCGGGCCGCTCGGGGCGACTCGTACGCGCAGGGCGGAGGCGCCCAGGGCGTGCAGGACGAGACCGTTCCAGGCGAACGGCAGAACTCTGCGGTCGTCGTCGGGGTTGGCGAAGGCGTTGGTGTGCAGGGCGGCGTCGAGCAGGGCCGGGTGGATGCCGAACCGGTCGGCGTTCTCGCGCTGCTCGGGCGGCAGGACAGCCTCGGCGAACAGTTCGTCGCCGCGGCGCCACACGCCGCGCAGGCCTTGGAAGGCCGGACCGTAGGCGTATCCGCGGGCGGCCAGATCCGAGTAGAAGTCGTCGATGGCGACGGGCTGCGCGCCGGCCGGGGGCCAGGCGGCGAAGTCGACGGCGGGCGTCGTCCTGTCGGCCCAGGCGGCGTTGGAGAGCAGGCCGGTGGCATGCCGGGTCCATCCCCCCTGGCCCGCCTCGTCGGAGGTCTCCTCGCGGAGGGAGTAGACATCCACGGTGCGCGAGCCGTTGGGGCCGGCGCCGCTGACGGCGACCTGGATTCGGACGCCGCCCTGCTCGGGCAGCACGAGCGGTGACTCGATGACGAGTTCCTCCAGGACACCGCAGCCGAACTCGTCGCCGGCTCGGACCGCCAGATCGACGTAGATGGTTCCGGGTACGACGACCGCGCCTGCGATGGCGTGGTCCGCGAGCCACGGGTGGGTGCGCAGGGAGAGTCGGGAGGTGAGGACCAGACCGTCGGACTGTGGCAGCGGGACCACCGCGCCGAGCAGCGGGTGGTCGGTGCCGCTCAGGCCGAGCGAGGCGGCGTCGTCGGCGGTGCCGGTCAGCTGGATCCAGTAGTGCTGGTGGTCGAAGGCGTATGTCGGGAGGTCGATGCGGCCAGCGTCGGCTCCGGCCGCAAGGACGCCGCTCCAGTCGACGTGGACGCCTCGGACGAAGAGCTCGGCCATCGAGGTGAACAGGCGGCGGGAGCCGCCGTCTTCACGGCGCAGGGAGCCGGTCACGACGGCGTCGGCCTCGGCGCGGACCACGATCTCGCTGATCGGCTGGACGAGGACGGGGTGGGCGCTGGACTCCACGAACACGGTGTGGCCGTCGGCCAGGAGGTCAGCGATCGCGGGACCGAAGCGGACCTGCCGGCGCAGGTTGCGGTACCAGTAGCCGCCGTCGAGGACACCGGCCTCGCGAATCCACTCGCCGGTCACGGTGGAGAAGAACGGCACGGCAGGAGCCTGGCTGCGGATGTCGGCGAAGGCCTCGCTCAGGATCTCCTGGACGGCTTCGACATGCCGGGTGTGCGAGGCATAGTCGACTGCGATGCGGCGCACGCGTACGCCCTGGTCCTCCAGCGCGTCGATGGCCTCGTCGAGGGCTTCGGCGTCACCGGCGATCACCACTGACACCGGACCGTTGACCGCCGCGACCTCGATCCGGCCGGCCCACCGCTCCAGACGCTCGACGGCCTCTGCCTCGGACAGCGCCACCGACGCCATACCGCCACGGCCCGCCAGACGTGCGGCGATGACCTGACTACGTACGGCCACAATGCGAGCAGCGTTCTCCAGGGACAGCGCGCCCGACACGCACGCGGCAGCGATCTCACCCTGCGAGTGACCGACCACCGCATCCGGCACCACACCGACCGACGACCAGACGGCGGCAAGGCCGATCATCACAGCGAAGCTCGCAGGCTGCAGCACATCCACGCGCTCCAGGAGTTCGGCCGGAGCATCCCCTCGCAGCACGTCCACCAGCGACCAGTCGACCCACCGCTCGAGCACCGCCGCGCACTCAGCGATCCGCTCCGCGAACACCGGTGAGGAATCGAGGAGTTCGCGGCCCATGCCGGTCCATTGCGAACCCTGCCCCGGAAAGACGAGCACGACCTTTCCGGCCCCGCCCGGCGTCGACGCGCTGCCGACGGCCACCGCGCGTGCGGCCTCGCCGCGCGCCAGCGCGCCCAGGCCCGCCAGCGCTTCCTCGGGCGAGTCGGCCACGACGACCGCGCGCTCGGCGAGCGTCGCCCGGCCGGTGGCCAATGCGGCCGCCACGTCGGCGAGTGCGACCATGCCGGACGTCTCGACGAACGAAAGCAGACGCTCCGCCTGGCCGGTGAGCGAGGCGGCCGTGGCCGCCGACAGCACCAGCGGCACCACGCCGTCGACCGCTGGAGCCGAAGAGGGGCCGGAGGCAGTTTCTGCGGCGGGCTCTCCTTCCAGCGCCTGCTCCAGGATCAGGTGGGCGTTCGTACCGCTGGCACCGAACGAAGACACACCGGCCCGGCGCGGCCGGCCCGCCTCTGGCCACGCACGGGCCTCCGTCAGCAGCTCCACCGAGCCCGCCGTCCAGTCCACCTGCGAAGTGGGGGCGTCGACGTGCCGGGTGGCGGGCATGACACCGTGCCGCAGCGCCTGCACCATGTTGATCACTGCGGCCACGCCGGAGGCGGCCTGGGTGTGGCCGATTACCGACTTGACCGAGCCGAGCCACAGCGGCCGGTCGTCCGACCGGTCCTGGCCGTACGTAGCGATCAGGGCTTGCGCCTCGATCGGGTCACCAAGAACGGTGCCGGTGCCGTGGCCCTCGACCATGTCGATGTCGGCGGTGGTGAGGTCGGCGCTCTCCAGCGCCTTGCGGATGACGCGCTGCTGCGCGGGTCCGTTGGGCGCCGTCAGGCCGTTGGAAGCGCCGTCCTGGTTGAGGGCGGAGCCGCGGATCACCGCGAGGACCCGGTGTCCGTTGCGGCGTGCCTCCGACAGCCGCTCGAGCAGGATCACACCTGCGCCTTCGGCCCAGCTGGAGCCGTCCGCGCAGGCCGCGTACGACTTGCAGCGGCCGTCGAAGGCGAGGCCGCGCTGCCGGGCGAAGCCGACGAACCCGCCGGGGGTCGCCATCACGGTGGCGCCGCCGGCCAAGGCCATGGAGCACTCGCCTCGCCGCAGTGCCTGGGCGGCCAGGTGGATGGCAACCATGGAGGAGGAACACATGGTGTCGACGGTGACGGCGGGGCCTTCGAGGCCGAGTGTGTAGGCGACCCGTCCCGAGGCGACGCCGCCCGCGGTGCCCAGGGCGCGCTCCAGGCTCAGGAAGCCTTCGAGGCCGCTGAGGTCGGGGGCGTAGTCCTGGTGGACCATGCCGGCGAACACGCCGATGTCAGTGCCGCGTACGGAGTGCGGGTCGATGCCGGCTCGTTCGAGGGCCTCCCAGGAAACCTCGAGGAGCTGCCGCTGCTGAGGGTCCATCGCGAGCGCCTCGCGCGGCGATATCCCGAAGAACGCGGCGTCGAATCGGCCGGCGTCGTGCAGGAACGCGCCCTCGCGGACGTACGTCGTGCCGGGGTTGTCCGGGTCGGGGTGGTAGAGGCCCTCCAGATCCCAGCCGCGGTCCTCGGGGAAGGTGGTGTAGACGTCGATGCCGTCGGTCACCACCCGCCACAGGTCCTCGGGGGTGCGTATGCCGCCCGCGTACCGACAGGCCATCGAAACGATCGCGATGGGTTCGGCCGAGGACTCGGAGAGACGCTGGTTCTCCTGCTGGAGCCGCGTGTTCTCCTTGAGCGAGGCACGCAGTGCGTTGACGATCTGCTCGTCCGGTGCCGTCATCTCGGTAGGTCCTCCGTCTTTGTCGCTGCCGATAAACCACATGTCGGTAAGTCGGGTGATCAGTTGGTGTCGTTTCCCAGGGCGCGCTTTACGAGGTCGGCGACGTCCATCACGTCGATCAGGTCGGCATCGTCCTCGGCGGCGGGCGTCACCGGGTCTGGCTCGGGAGTCGTCACCCCGGGGGCGGAGCCGTCCTCGGGAGCAATGAGGCTGAGCAGCTTGTCGAGAAGGCCGGCCTCCCGGAACCGGGCGAGCGGGACCTGCGCGAGGACGCGCCTCAGATCGTCCTCCCGCGTGTCCGGGTCGTCGTCGCCCGTTTCCGTCAGCAGTTCAGAGCGCAGGAAACCGACGAGGGCGTCCGGGGTCGGATAGTCGAAGATGAGTGTCGCGGGCAGTCGTAGACCGGTGGCCACGTGCAGGCTGTTGCGGAGGTTGACCGCGGCGAGCGAGTCGAAACCGACCTCCTGGAAGGACTGGAGCGGGCCGATGCTGTCCGTGCTGCTGTGTCCGAGGACGGTCGAGGCCTGTCCGCACACCAGCCGGAGCAAGAGACGGTTCTGTTCCGCCTCGGGGACATCGCGGAGGGAGTCCACCAGGGATGAGGTGATGCTGATGTTCTCGGCATCGGGCTGGGAGGCGCGCACGGCGGCGGCGGCCTCGGGCAGGTCGGCGAAGAGCGGGCTGACCCGTACAGAGGTGAACGCCGGGATGAACGCCTCCCAGTCCATGTCGACGACCGTCACGGCTTTCTCCCGCGCTTCCACCGCCTGTTCGAACGCGGTCATCGCGATCTGTCGGGTCATCGGCAGGACACCGCGGCGGCGCAGCTGCGCGAGGGTCGCCTCGTCCATGGCAGGGCCGATTTCGTCGAGGGCTCCCCAGGCGATCGAGGTAGCCGCGAGTCCTCGGCCGCGGCGCCTTTCGACCAGGGCGTCCAGGACTGCGTTGGCCGCGCCGGAGACGCCCTGGCCACCACCGCCCCAGATTCCGGCGATCGAGGAAAAGACCACGAAGGCGTCGAGCGGGGCCCCGCCGGCGTCGGTGTCGGTGTCGGTGTCGGTGAACAGTTCGTCGAGCCATATAGCGGTGTCGACCTTGGCCGCGAAGACCTCGGTGAGGTCGGCGAGGCCGGTGTCGGCGATGTTGCTGGTCCAGGCGGTGTCGGCGGCGTGCACGACGGCGGTGAGCGGTTGCTCCTCCGGGGTCTCGGCGATGAGTCGGGCGAGCGTTTCACGGTCGGCGTCGGCGCAGGAGACGACTGTCGTCTCCACCCCGGTGGCCGCGAGCTTGTCCAGCAACTCGGTGACGGCGTCGGCGGGCGCCTGAGCCGTGGTCGTGATGATGAGACGGCGCGCGCCGGACCGGGCGAGCCAGAGCGAGGCATGTGCGCCGACGGCCTCGGCGCCGCCAGTCACAAGGACTGTGCCATGAGGCTGCCAGCCGCCGTCGGCGGGCGCCTCGGGTGCGGGCTTGCGGGTGAGCCGCCTGCTGTAGACGCCGGAGCGGCGTACGGCGAGCTGGTCGTCCCCCGCTGCGCCGTTCAGCGCGCCCACGAGATACTGCGCGGTGCGGGCGTTGGCGGTTGCCGGTAGGTCGACCAGGCCGCCCCACCGGTCGGGGTGTTCAAGGGCCACGGCGCGGCCCAGGCCCCAGAGCGCGGCCTCGCCAGGATCGGTGACGGTGTCCTGGACACCGGTGTTCACCACGCCCCGGGTCAGACACCACAGTGGCCCGTCGACGCCCGCGTCTCCGAGGGCCTGAATCAGCGCGAGGGTCCTGGCGGCGGTGACAGTGGCGTCGTGCGTGCCGTCGAGGGCGAGCAGGGAGAGAACTCCTGCCGGCTCGTACTCGGCTCGGATGCCGCTCAACTGCTCGGTGAGCCCCGTGCGGGTGAGGGCAGAGGGAGCGATCTCCAAGGGCACGATGTCGAGTCCCTGGGCACCGAGTCCCGCGAGGAGCTCGGCCACCTGGGAGCCGGTCGTGGAGTCAGCCGGGAAACCGGTCGCACCTTCGATCGGGCATCCCGGCGGCAGTACGGCGAGCCAGCGGCCCGCGGGTACTCCCGACACCTCCCGGTCCAGGGGCCGCCAGGTGATGGCGTAACGGAGGCGCTCAGCGCTGAACCGCTGCTGGCGCCTGCCGCGCCAGTCCGCCAGCACCGGCACGACAGTGCGCAGGGCGTCTCGCAGACTGGCGGAGTCCGAGGCGAGCAGTCCGGCGAGCGAGTCCGCGTCGGTCTGCTCGACGGCGCTCCAGAAGTCCGCGTCGGTGTCCTCGCCCGAGGCGCCGCTGCCGTCGGCGTTATCGGCCTCCTGCAACCAGTAGTGACGTCGATCGAAGGCATACGTCGGGAGTTCGACCTGCGAGGCACCGGAACCGGCACCGGCCGGCAGCATCGCCGCCCAGTCCACAGGCACACCCCGGACAAAAAGCTCGGCCATCGAGGTGAACAGCCGGCGCAGACCGCCGTCGTCACGGCGCAGGGTGCCGCCGACGACAGCACGCAGCCGGACCGTGTCATCCGCCTGGTCCACGATCTCATTGACCGGCTGCACCAGAACCGGATGGGCACTGGCCTCGACGAACACCGTATGACCGCCGGCCAGGAGGTCGGCGATGGCGGGACCGAAACGGACCTGACCACGCAGATTGCGGTACCAGTAACCGCCGTCGAGGACACCCGCCTCCCGCACCCACTCCCCCGTCACCGTCGAGTAGAAAGGAACCAGCGGGGCCTGAGCACGGATGTCGGAGAACGCCTCGCCCAGGACCTCCTCGATCGCCTCGACATGCCGGGTGTGGGAGGCGTAGTCCACCGCCACCCGACGCACGCGGACGCCATCCGCCGCAAGGACGTCGAGGGCTTCGGCGAGGGCTTCGGCATCACCGGCGATCACCACCGAGGACGGACCGTTGACCGCCGCCACCTCCACCCGGCCGGCCCACCGCTCGATACGGCCGGCCACTTCGGTCTCGGACAGCGCCACCGACGCCATACCACCCCGGCCCGCCAGACTGCCCGCGATCACCTGGCTGCGTACCGCCACAATGCGAGCAGCGTCCTCCAGCGACAACACACCCGACACACACGCCGCGGCGATCTCACCCTGCGAATGACCCACCACCGCATCCGGCACCACACCCACCGACGCCCACACCGCCGCCAGACCCACCATCACCGCGAAACTCGCCGGCTGCACCACATCCACCCGCTCCAGCACCTCAGCCGGAACATCCCCCCGCAACACATCCACCAACGGCCAGTCCACCCACCCCTCGAGCGCCGCCGCGCACTCAGCGATCCGCTCCGCGAACACCGGCGAGGAATCGAGGAGTTCACGGCCCATGCCCACCCACTGCGAACCCTGCCCCGGGAACACCAGAACCGTCCGTCCCGCACCCACCGCGCTGCCAGTGACCAGACCGGGATGAGACTCACCCCGCGCCAGCGCACCAAGCCCCGCCAACGCCTCCTCCCCGGAGCCGGCCATGATCACCGCACGCTCGGACAACATCGCCCGCTGAGCGACCAACGCACCCGCCACGTGCGGCAGTGTGCCCGCGTTCTCCCCGACGAACGACACCAGCCGCTCCGCCTGCCCCACCAGCGAACCGGGACTCCGCGCCGACACCACCAGCGGCACCACGACGGGCGCAGCGGGCAGCTCCACGCCGCTTCCTGCCACCGGCGCCTCGACGGGCTCTTCGGGTGACTCCTCCAGGATCACGTGGGCGTTGGTGCCGCTCGCGCCGAAGGAGGAGACGGCGGCTCGGCGCGGCCGGCCCGTGTCCGGCCATTCTCGCGCCTCTCTGAGCAGTTCGACCGCGCCGGCCGTCCAGTCCACCTGCGGTGTCGGCTCCTCCACATGGAGCGTCGACGGCATGACTCCGTGTCGCAGCGCCTCGACCATCTTGATGACGCCGGAGACACCCGCCGCTGCCTGGGTGTGGCCGATGTTGGACTTCAGCGAGCCGAGCCACAGCGGACGGTCGGCGGGCCGGTCCTGTCCATAGGTGGCAAGCAGTGCCTGGACCTCGATCGGGTCGCCCAGGGATGTGCCGGTGCCGTGCCCCTCGACCATGTCGACGTCCTTCGTCGATAGGCCCGCGTCGGACAGAGCGCGCCGGATGACGCGCTGCTGGGAGGGTCCGTTGGGAGCGGTCAGGCCGTTCGAGGCGCCGTCCTGGTTGACGGCGCTGCCGCGCAGCACGGCCAGGATCCGGTGGCCGTTGCGGCGGGCCTCCGACAGGCGCTCCAGGACGATGACGCCCACGCCCTCGGCCCAGCCGGTGCCGTCGGCGGTCGAGGAGTACGCCTTGCACCGGCCGTCGGCGGAGAGACCCCGCTGGCGGGCGAACTCCACGAAGGCGTCCGGGCTGGACATGACGGTCGCACCGCCTGCGAGGGCGAGCGAGCACTCTCCGCGTCGTAGCGCCTGGGTCGCCAGGTGCATCGCCACGAGGGAGGACGAGCAAGCCGTGTCGATGGTCACCGCCGGCCCTTCGAAGCCGAACACGTACGACACGCGTCCCGACGCCACGCTCGACGAGGTGCCGGTCATCACGTAGCCCCGGGCGTCTTCGGGGATCTGCCGCAGCCGGGTGACGTAGTCGTGGTGGACGATGCCGGTGAAAACACCGATGTCACGGCCCTGGGCGGAGAGGGGGTCGATTCCGGCCCGCTCCAGGGCCTCCCATGAGGTCTCCAGGAGCAGCCGCTGCTGCGGATCCATCGCGAGGGCCTCGCGCGGCGAGATCCCGAAGAGTCCGGCGTCGAACTGGGCGGCGTCGTGCAGGAATCCGCCGACGCGGGTGTAGGTGGTGCCAGGGTGGGTGGGGTCGGGGTGGTAGAGCTTGTCGACGTCCCAGTTCCGGTCCTGCGGGAAGCCGGAGAGCGCGTCGCGCTCCTCGGCAACCAGTCGCCACAGTTCCTCGGGGGTGTTGACGCCGCCGGGCAGGCGGGTGCTCATGGCGATGATGGCGATCGGCTCGTTGGGGTCCGCGGGCACGGCAGGTCCGGATTGGACGACTCCAGCCGACAAGTTCGCGGCTTCCTCACCGAGCAGCTCGGTGCGCAGGTGGCAGGCGAGGGCGGAAGGGGTCGGGTAGTCGAAGGCAAGGCTGCTGGGGAGGCTCATGCCGGTGAAGTCGTGCAACCGGTTGCGGAGTTTGACGGCGCTGAGGGAATCGAAGCCGAGGTCCTTGAAAGGCTGCTTCTCGTCGAGGGCTTCAGCGCTGGTGTGGCCGAGAACGACGGCCGCGCTCTCCTTCACGAGGTCCAGCAGGACGCGCTGCTGTTCGGTGGCTCCGAGCGCGGCGAGCCGGTGGGCCAGCGATCCGTTCTCGGCGGCCGGACGTCCCACAACGCGTCGGACGAACGGACCGTCCTCCGTCGCCCGTGCCTCGCGAAGAGCGGGGATGCCGACCGCGGCGGCGATAGCGGTGCTGTCCATGCGGCCCAGGGTCAGTGGTCCGAGCGCGGCGACTGGTTCGCCCGTGTGGTCGGCGAGCTCCACGAGGTGGCGTCCGCCCTCCACAGGCGTGGCCCGCAGCCGCAGGGCAGTGGCGCCCTCGGCGTACACGGCCAGGTCCGCGCACATGGTGAGCTCGCGCTCACTCTCACCGGTGCGGCCGACCAGGAGGCGAAAGACGGTGTCGAGGAGTGCGGGATGGAGGGTGAACCCCGCGGCCTCATCGACGAGTTCCGGAGGCAGGGAGACGTCGGCGAAGAGCTGGCCGTCTTGTTCCGCCAGGCCGTGTATTCCTCGTACCCCGCGGAAGTCGAGGAGGTCCGCCGGGGCGTCGGCTCCGGTGGCCGGCCAGGTGCGCAAGTCGAAGGATGGCGTGGGCAGGCCGGGCCGGAGCAGTGCGCGGGCGTGGCGTGTCCAGGTGCTGGCCTCGTCGCCGGCCCGCCTGCTGTGGACGACGACCGGGCGCAGCCCGTCCCGGCCGGGGACATCGACCTGGACACGGAGCTGGAGGTGGCCGTGTTCGGGCACGGTCAGCGCGGTGTCGACGATGATCTGCTCGACGGCGCCGCTTCCCGCCTCGGTTCCGGCATGGACCAGCAGGTCGAGGAGTACGGCGGCCACAACGGGTACCGGTGCCGGGATCGAGGAGCGGACCGAGGGCACGCCGGTCGAGCCGCCCGGTGAGCACCACACGGGTGCCGCCGTCGCTGACCGGGCTGACGTGGTCGTCGTCGGGGATCTCGACTGCCGTGCCGAGAAGCGGGTGCCCGGTGGAGCGGGCGCCGAGCGCCTCGGCGTCGGTGGCGGTGGTCTCGGGCTCGACCCAGTACCGCTGGTGCTGGAAGGCGTACGTGGGCAGCTCGGTACCGATCGCCGTGGCCGGGGTGCCGAGGAGAGCAGACCAGTCGATGTCCGTGCCGCGGACATGCAGTTCGGCGAGTGCGGTGAGGACGGCGGTCTCCTCCGAGCCGTCCTCGCTCAGGGTGGCGAAGCAGCCCCGGTGATCCGTGCCGAGAGTGTCGAGGGCGAGGGCGGTCAGGCCGCCGCCGGGTCCGACCTCCAGGAGGGTTTTGGCGCCCTGGTCGCGCAGCGCGGTGATTGCGTCGGCGAACCGCACGGCATGGCGCACTTGGTCGGCCCAGTACTCCGGGGTGGCGAACTGGCCGTCCTTCGCAAGGGCACCGGTGAGCGTGGAGATGACGGGGATGGCGGCTGGGCGGGGACGCAGCCAGGCAATGACAGCTCGGAACTCGTCGAGCATGGGGGCCATCAGTGGCGAGTGAAAGGCATGACCGACCTTCAGGCGTTTGGTTTTCCGGCCCTGTTCGGCCAGTCGCGCGGCCACGTCGAGGACGGTGTCCTCGGCACCCGAGAGCACGATGGCGCCGGGTCCGTTGACTGCGGCGATCGCAATCTCGCCCGTGGCCCCCTCCAGCAGTGGTGCCACCTCGGCCTCGGTCGCCTGTACGGCGACCATTGCGCCGCCCTCGGGCAGGGCCTGCATCAACCGGCCCCGGACGGCGACCAGTTCGCCTGCCTCCGCCAGGTCAAGGACTCCGGCGGCATAGGCGGCGGAGATCTCGCCGACTGAGTGGCCGGCGACCAGGTCCGGACGTACACCCCAGGAGGCGAAGAGCTGGAACAGAGCGGTCTCCAGGGCGAAGAGACCTGCCTGCGTGTACAGGGTACGGTCGAGCAGTGCGGCCTCCGCCGTGCCGGGCTCGGCGAACACCACCTCGCGCAGCGGACGCTCCAGATGACCATCCAAGTGTCGTTCAACAGCCTCGCACGCGGCGGTGAAGGCGTTCCGGAACAGCGTGTGTCGCTCAGCGAGTTCGCGGCCCATGCCGGCCCACTGGCTGCCCTGCCCAGTGAAGAGGAAGGCCAGCTTGCCCTCAGAGGCGCTGCCGGTGACGGTGCCGGCAGTGGGCGTGCCGGTGCCGAGCGCGCGCAGCGCATCGGCAAGCTGCTGCCGGTCGGTGGCCAGCAGGACCGCCCGGTGGTCGAGCTGGGCACGAGTGGTGGCCAGCGCGTGCGCGGTGTCGGTAAGGGCCGGCTCAGGGCGTGCCTCGACGAAGCGAGCAAGGCGCCCGGCCTGGGCGCACAGAGCCGCCGCTGTCCGGGCCGACACGGGCACGGGCACGGGCAGAAGAGCGGAACCTGACGATACGAGATCTGTGGCGGGTGCCGCATCGGCAGCATGCACCTGGTCGGAGACGGTTGCCGATCCGATGCCAGGTGCCAGTTCGTTCGTCACCGCCCGGTCGGAGGCCTCAGCGTCCTCCACCGGCGCCTGCTGGATCACGATGTGCGCGTTGGTGCCACCGATACCGAAGGACGAGATGCCGGCGCGCCGTGGGTGCCCGGTCTCGGGCCACTGGCGAGTCTCTGCGAGCAGTTGCACCGCACCCGTGGACCAGTCCACGTGGGTTGAGGGCCGGTCCACGTGCAGCGTGCGGGGCAAGACGCCGTGCCGCATCGCCATCACCATTTTGATGACGCCTGCCATACCGGCCGCGGCTTGCGTGTGCCCGATGTTGGACTTGACCGAGCCGAGCCACAGCGGGCGGTCGGCGGGTCGGCCCTGCCCGTAGGTGGCGAGCAGTGCCTGGGCCTCGATGGGGTCACCGAGGACCGTTCCCGTGCCGTGGCCCTCGACCGCGTCCACATCCGATGTCGACAGACCGGCGTCGGCGAGCGCCTTGCGGATCACCCGCTGTTGTGAGAGTCCGTTCGGCGCCGTGAGTCCGTTGGACGCTCCGTCCTGGTTGACCGCGGTGCCTCGGACCACCGCGAGGACCTGGTGGCCGCGGCGGCGTGCGTCGGAGAGCCGTTCCACGAGGAGCACGCCGACGCCCTCGGACCAGCCGGTTCCGTCCGCCGCATCGGCGAAGGCCTTGCAGCGGCCGTCCTGGGAGAGGCCGCGCTGCCGGGAGAACTCGACGAAGGTCTCCAGGTTGCCCATGACCATCACGCCGCCGGCGAGAGCCATGGAGCACTCGCCCTGCTGAAGTGCGCGGGCCGCCATGTGGAGGGCGACGAGCGAGGACGAGCAGGCAGTGTCGATCGTGATGGCCGGGCCCTCGAAGTCGAACTGGTAGGCGATCCGGCCTGAGATGACGCTGCCGGAATTGCCGGTCAGGCGGAAGCCTTCGAGGCCGGACGCGTGGTGCGTCCGTACGGTGTAGTCGTGGCTGTTGACGCCGACGAAGACGCCGATGTCCTGCCCGGCGAGCTCGCTCGGGTCGATCGCGGCGCGTTCGAACGCCTCCCAGGAGGTTTCCAGGAGCAGCCGCTGCTGGGGGTCCATCGCGAGCGCCTCGTTCGGTGAGATCCCGAAGAAGGCAGCGTCGAAGCCGGTCGCGTCGTCGAGGAACGCGCCGTGCCGTACGTAGGTCTTGCCGACGCTGTCTGGGTCGGCGTCGTAGTGCCGGTCGATGTCCCAGCCGCGGTCGTCGGGGAACTCTCCGATGGCGTCGACGCCTTCGGCAACCAGCCTCCACAGGTCTTCAGGGCTCTCCACACCGCCGGGGAAGCGGCAGGCCATCGCGACGATGGCGATCGGATCGTCGGAGAGGGCAGCCACGGTGGCGGTGGTGTGCTCCTCAGCGCCCCGCTCCTGGCCGTCGCCCCCCTGTTCGTCGTCGCCGAAGAGCCGTGCACGCAGGTGGTCGGCGAGCAGCGTCGGCTTCGGGTAGTCGAAGACGATGGTGGAAGAGAGGCTGAGAGCGGTCGCGGCCGCGAGCCGGTTGCGCAGCTCGACGGCGGTCAGCGAGTCGAAGCCGGCGTCCTTGAAGGCACGGTCGGTGCGGATGGCGTCAGCGCCGGAGTGGCCAAGCACCTGGGCGGCGTTCCGGCGGACGAGGTCCACCAGTGCCTCTGACCGCTCCCGCTGGCCCAGGCGGTCGAGCCGCTGACGCAGGGAGTCGGTTACGGCCGTGTGCGAGGACGCGGCCGCTGGCCGAGGAGCAGGCGCGAGGCCGCGCAGCAGCGGTGCTACGGGAGTTCCGGCGCGGGCGGATGCCCTCAGTGCGGGCAGGTCGAACCGGGTGGCCACGAGCGCGGCAGGGGTCTCGTCGCCCGCCCGCAGGGCCGTGTCGAGGAGCGCCAGGCCGTCGGCGGCGGAGAGCCCGACCATGCCGAGGCGCCGGGTGCGGTGCAGGTCGGTGGCACCGAGGTGTCGGGTCATGCCGCTGGCGTCGTTCCAATAGCCCCATGCGAGGGAGGTGCCGGGCAGGCCGGAGCGGTGGCGGTGGAGGGCGAGGGCGTCGAGGGAGGCGTTGGCGGCGGCGTAGTTGCCCTGGCCGGGGTTGCCGAGGACTCCGGCGGCGGAGGAGAAGAGGACGAACGCCGCAAGATCGGCGTCCCGGGTCAGTTCGTGCAGGTGCAGTGCGGCGTCGAGTTTCGGCCGCAGGACGGTGTCGAAACGGTCCGGGGTCAGGGCGGTGACCACGCCGTCGTCGAGGACTCCGGCGGTGTGAACGACGGCGGTGAGCGGGTGTGCATCCGATATCGCGGCCAGGAGCGCCCCGACAGCGTCCCGGTCGGCGGTGTCGCACGCCGTGATGGTGACGGTCGTCCCGAGGTCGGTCAGCTCCTCGTACAGCGCCGCCGCCCCCTCGGCATCCGGTCCGCTCCGGCTGGCCAGCAGCAGGTGCCGTACGCCGTGTTCCGTCGCCAAGTGCCGGGCGACGAGACGGCCGAGCGTCCCGGTCCCGCCCGTGACAAGGACGGTGCCGTCAAGGTTGAGCCCGCGCCGGGTACCTTCGGCAAGCGGGGCGCGCCGGAGGCGGGGGGCGAAGGCCACGCCACCGCGCACACGGACTCGGGGCTCGCCCGTGGCCACCGCGAGCCGCACGGCCTGCACGGCGTTCACGGCCGCCGAGTGCTCCGAGGCCGCCGCACTGCCGCGGTGCCCGGCATGGCCGCTCTCGACAAGGACGATACGGCCCGGGTGCTCCGACTGCGCCGAACGCAGCAGGCCCGACACGGCGGCAACGGTGAGATCGTCCTCGGCGTCCGGGATCATCACGACGAGCCGGGTGTGCGCCAGGGCCGGTGCCGCCAGCCATGCCTGGACCACGGCCAACGCGGCGGCGACGGCCTCGCGCGGGCCGGCGGGCGCCCGCCCCGCCTCATACACCAGAAGGCCCGGCACCGCTGCCCCGTCCGCCGCGAGGGCAGCAACGTCCTCGGCATCGACGACGGTCGCCGTAGTGCCGGCGTCCTCACTCATCTCACCTGCCAAAAGGGGAAGCTCAACCCAGTCGACCAGGAACAGGGCGCCAGGGGCCGACGCGTCCTCGGTCTCTGCCTCTTCGGGCGAAAACGGCTCGGCGACAACGGCATCAGCGGTCAGCACCGGCACGCCGGTGGCGTCCATCAGCTCAAGACGGGTCTCGCCAGTGACGCTATGGGCCGTGCGGACCCGCACCGCCACGGCGCCGGAGGCCAGCAAGGCCACCCCGCTCCACCGGGTAGCGATCACGTCCTCATCAGGGAACGCCGTTCGGACCGCCGCGTCGAGCAGTGCCGGGTGCAGGCCGTAGCGGTCGGCGTCACCGACTGCCTTGTCGAGGGCCACATCGGCTGCGGGAGCGTTTTTCGGCCACGCGCCACCGGAAGCGGACGGGGTCACCGGGCCGGGCACCAACGTGCCGTGCGCGTGGTGGGTCCACATCGCGTCCAGAGCGGCGTTGTCCGGGCGGGAGTACACCTCGACCGGCCGCCGCCCCTGCTCGTCGGCCTCCCCGACGGTCATCTGTACGGCTCTGCCGCCACGCAGTGGCAACAGCACGGGCCGGTCCACGGTCAGCTCCTCGACCACCGGGCAGCCGACCTCGTCACCGAACCGGATGGCCAGCTCCACCAACGCCGCGCTCGGCACGACGACGACATCACCGACGATGTGATCACCCAGCCAGGGGTGCGCGTCCACCGACCACCGCGAGGTGGTCAGGAAACCGCCGGAGTCCGGCCGACCGACGATCGCCCCGATAAGCGGATGACCGCCGGCGGCCTGACCGAGCGCGACAGCATCGACAGCAGGAGTGGAGCGCAGCCAGTAATGCTGACGATCGAAGGCATACGTCGGAAGCTCAACGTGTGAAGCACCGGCAACCGGCAGCATGGCCGCCCAGTTCACGACCACACCCCGGACGAAAAGTTCGGCCATCGAGACCAGCAACCGGCCCAGGCCGCCATCATCACGACGCAGCGAACCGCCGACCACGGCCTCTGTGTCGGCCTGGTCGACGATCTCGCTGACCGGCTGGACCAGGACGGGGTGAGCGCTCGACTCCACGAACACGGAGTAACCCTCACCCAGCAGGTCGGCGATCGCGGGACCGAAACGGACCTGGCTACGCAGGTTCCGGTACCAGTACCCGCCGCCCAGGACACCCGCGTCCTTTACCCGCTCACCCGTCACAGTCGAGTAGAAAGGAATCAGCGGTGCCTGAGCACGGATGTCGGCAAAGGCGGTTGTCAGTACGTGTTCGACCGCTTCGACGTGCCGTGTATGGGAGGCGTAGTCCACCGCGACCCGCCGCACGCGGACGCCATCCGCCGCAAGGACATCGAGGGCTTCGGCGAGGGCCTCGGCATCACCGGCGATCACCACCGAGGACGGACCGTTGACCGCCGCCACCTCGACTCGATCCGCCCACCGCTCGATACGCTCGGCCGCTTCGGCCGCCGGCACGGCCACCGACGCCATACCGCCACGGCCGGCGAGGCTCGCGGCGATCACCTGGCTGCGTACCGCCACCACCTGGGCAGCATCCTCCAGCGACAACGCACCCGCTACACACGCCGCGGCGATCTCACCCTGCGAATGCCCCACCACCGCATCCGGCACCACACCCACCGACGCCCACACCGCAGCCAGACCCACCATCACCGCGAAACTCGCCGGCTGCACCACATCCACCCGCTCCAGCAGCGCAGCCGGAACATCCCCCCGCAACACATCCACCAGCGACCAGTCCACCCACCGCTCAAGCACCGCCGCGCACTCAGCGATCCGCTCCGCGAACACCGGTGAGGAATCGAGGAGTTCACGGCCCATGCCCACCCACTGCGAACCCTGACCGGGGAACACCAGCACGGTCCGCCCCGCGACCGCGGCCGACGACAACCCGCCGGTGACCACACCAGCACGGGACTCGCCCCGCGCCAGCGCCTCCAGACCCGCCACAGCCTCACTCCGCGAACCGGCCACCACCACCGCCCGCTCGGACAACATCGCCCGCCGAGCGACCAACGCACCCGCCGCATCCGGCAGCGACACCTCACTCGACTCCACAAAGGACGCCAACCGACCGGCCTGACCCGCCAGGGATGCCGCCGAGGCGGCGGACAGGACCAACGGCACCACACCATCAACGACGTCCAACGTCAGCTCGGACTCGACGGGCTCCGCATTGACGGGCTCCGTCTCCGGGGCCTGTTCCAGGATCAGGTGCGCATTCGTCCCACTGAGACCGAAGGACGACACACCAGCACGGCGGGGCCGGCCGGTTTCTGGCCACGCGCGAGCCTCGGTCAGCACCTGGACGGCACCCGCCGACCAGTCCACCTGCGACGACGGAGCATTGAAATGCAGCGTCGCGGGCATCACGCCGTGCTGCATCGCCTCCACCATCTTGATCACACCAGCCACACCCGCCGCCGCCTGCGTGTGACCGATGTTCGACTTCAGGGAACCCAGCCACAACGGGCGCCCGGGTTCACGGTCACGGCCGTACGTCGCCAGCAGGGCCTGCACCTCGATGGGATCGCCGAGTACCGTGCCCGTGCCGTGCCCTTCCACTACGTCAACCTCAGCCGCCGAGAGACCAGCCGACGCCAACGCCTTACGGATGACCCGCTGCTGCGAAAGACCATTCGGCGCCGTCAGACCATTCGACGCGCCGTCCTGATTGATCGCGCTGCCGCGGATCACCGCAAGGATCCGGTGCCCGTTGCGCCGCGCCTCCGACAGCCGCTCCAGGACCACGACACCGGCGCCCTCGGCCCAGCCAGTACCGTCCGCGGCATCCGCGTACGACTTGCACCGGCCGTCCGAGGACAGTGCACGTTGCCGCGAGAACTCCACGAACGTGGAGGGGTCCGCCATCACCGTCGCGCCGCCTGCCAGCGCCATGGAGCACTCGCCCTGGCGCAGCGACTGGACCGCCAGGTGCATGGCCACGAGGGAGGATGAGCAGGCCGTGTCCACGGTGATCGCGGGTCCCTCGAAACCGAACACGTACGACACGCGCCCGGATGCCAGGCTCGACGCCGTGCCCGTCTCGCCGAAGCCCTCGAGTTCCGCCGGAGCCGCACCCGACAGCCCGTACCCTTGTCCCATCAGGCCTGAAACGATCCCGATGTCACGACCTTTCAGCGTCCATGGGTCGATCCCGGCCCGCTCCAGCGCCTCCCACGAGGTCTCCAGCAGCAGCCGTTGCTGCGGATCCATGGCAAGTGCCTCACGCGGTGAGATTCCGAAGAACCCGGCGTCGAACAGGCCCGCCTCGTGCAGGAAGCCGCCCTGATCGACATACGACGTGCCGGTCTTCTCCGGGTCAGCATCGAACAGGCCGTCCAGATCCCAGCCTCGGTCCTCCGGGAAGCCGGACACACCGTCCCGGCCCTCGCTGACCAGCCGCCACAGGTCCTGGGGGCTCGCCACACCGCCTGGCAGGCGGCACGCCATACCCACGATTGCAATCGGCTCCGCGGGGTCGGCGGCCCCGGTCCGATCCTTGTCAGCCGTCGCCTCCCTGGCCGTGTCGTGCAGACCCAGGATCCTGGACCGAAGGTGTGCGGCAAGGGCCTCGGGAGTCGGGTGGTCGAAGGTCACGGTTGTGGGCAGACGCAGCCCGGTCCGTTCGGTCAGCCGGTTGCGCAGCTCGACGACGGCGAGGGAGCCGAGGCCGAGGTCGCGGAAGGACCGGCCAGCCAGGGTTGGTTCGGTGCTCGTGTGGGTGCGGCCGGCGGCAGTCTCCTTGCGGATCATCTCGCCGAGCAGGGCAAGCTGGGCCCGCTCGTCCAGGTCGGCCAGGCGCGCGCGTAGGGCGGCTGTGATCGTCTCGTCGGCCTGGGCGGTGGCGCGGGGCTCCTGTTCCGTCAGAGTGTCGAGCAGCGTCTGCACTCGGTCGCCGGGATTGATGGTGCTCGGCCAAAGCGCCAGCAGGGCCGGGGATCCGGTCTCGATCAGCGCGTCGAAGGCGGCGGGGCCCTCGTCCGGCCGGCCGAGGGCCAGCAGCGAGCCGGGCAATCCGTGCAGTCGGCGGTTGCGGACCACGGCCTCGGTGAGGGCGGCGGTGACCACCGTCGAGGCGAGGCCGTCGGACTGCGCGCCCACCAGTGCGGCAGCGTCGGTCACCACGACGAACGCGGCGAGATCGTCGTCGGCGGTGAAGTCATGCAGCGTTCGGGCGAGTTCGGGATCATCAGCGGTGTGGACGACCGCGGTCACTGGACCGGTCCTGGTCAGCGCCTCATACAACTTCAGCGAATCCGAGCCGTCGGCAACGACGCGGACGATATCCACCCCCTCCGGCAGTGGCTCGTCCTGGCTCCACTCGTCGTAGGTAGGCGTTGCCTGGACGAGCACGAGGTGTCGTGTTCCGTGCTCGGTGACCAGGTGGCGGGCGAGGACCGAGCCAGTCTTCGTGTCGGCACCTGTAACGACCACGACGCCGTCAATCCCCGGCGTGGCAAGATCCGGCCTGGCGGCGACGGGGAGGCGCACGAGCCTGGGCCGCATCAGTTCCCCGTCCCGTACGGCGAGCTGGGGCAGGCCCGAGGAGACGGCGGCGATCAGCGCCGCAGCGTACTCGGACTCCGGGGTGCAGGCTTCGACGTCGACGATGGTCAGCGGCGCGCCGCCACCCCCATCGGCCTGTGCAGCCCGTGCGGCTGCCCACAGTGCGACTTCGGCGCCATCTGGCGTCTCGTCCCGGTCGGTGACGCCCATCGCGCCCCGGGTAAGGACGACGAGCCGGGACCCGGTCTCCTTGCCCCCTCCAGTGCAGGTCGGCGTCAATGTGTCCGCGTCTGCCTCTGCGAGGACCGTCACGTCGGTGGCCGCGGCAGGGGTGGTGCGTGACGTTGAAAGGTCAGCGTATTGCCGTACGTCGGCGACGCCGGCCTTCCGAAGAGCGGCGACCAGGCCGTCGGTGACGGCGGTCCGACCAACCACTGCCCAGCGCAGCTCTTCCGGCGCGTCAGGGGAGACTGCCACCCTGCTCCAGTCCCTCAGCATCAGTCCCTCGTGGTGACCGTCGGCGGCGTATCGCAGCCGGGCCGGCAAGTCAGCGAGGAGGCGCCGGACGACCTTCCCCGAGGCGGTCCTGGGGATGGTCCGGGCCTCGTATATGCGCTCGGGGAGCTTGTACTGGGAGAGTTGGGTGCGGCAGTGGTCGAGCAGCCGGGCGAGGTCGACGCCGCCCGGACCAGGGACCACCCAGGCGACGGGGACCTCACCGAGGGTGTCGTGGGGCATGCCCGCGACTGCGACGTCGGCCACGCCCTCCGCCACGCGCAAGGCGGCCTCGATCTCGTCGGGGTGGATGTTCTCACCGCCGCGGATGATGACATCCCTGAGACGACCGCAGATGGTGAAGTAGCCGGCTCCGTCGCGCCGGGCCAGGTCACCGGTGTGGAACCAGCCGTTCTGTAGGGCCTCGGCGGTGGCCTGTGGGTTGTTGTGGTAGCCCACCATGACGTTCGGCCCGCTGACCCAGACCTCGCCCTCGTGCCCGGCGGGCACGTCCTGCCCGGTGCGGGGGTCGACGATCCGGACTCCGACACCGGGCACGGGAAGGCCACAGGAGCCCTCGACCACGTGGCCGTCGGGCGGGTTGATGGTGATGGCCCCGCAGGTCTCGGTGCTGCCGTAGGCGTCGACGAGGGGGATGCCGAAGGTCTCCTCGAAGGAGCGGCGCAGTCCAGGGCCGGTGACGGCACCGCCGACGAGGCCGACCCTGAGATCGGGCAGAGAGAGGCCGGTGCGGCGGGCCCTGCCGACCAGGTGGTGGTAGGTGGTGGGGACGCCGGCCAGGAAGGTGGACCGGTTCTCGCGTAGGGCAGTCAGAATGTCGTCGGCCGAACTGCCGTCCATGATCCGGGCGGTGGCGCCGGAGACAGTGACGGACAGGACGCAGGCAATGTGGGACAGGCTGTGGAAGAGCGGCAGTGGCCACAGCACGCGGTCATGCTCGGAGAGGCCGGGCACGGGAATGTAGCAGGAGGCAACAGAGTAGAGGCAGTTGCGCTGGGTGGAAAGGACGCCCTTGGGGCGGCCGGTGGTACCCGAGGTGTAGAACATCCAGGCCACCTCGTCAAGGCCGAGGTCGTCCGGGGCATCGTTGACGGGCTCGGTGGCGGCGAGTTCCTCGAACGGTACGGTGCCCGGGGGCAGCATGTGCCCGGCACCGGCCCCGAGGGCGCCGGCCACGACGACGGACACCCCACGGGTTGCACGGGGAATTGACTGAAGGAAAGTTTCTGCGTGTGCAGTGCCGGTGAGGGCGAACGCCGCTGCGCTGTCGGCCAGGAGGTATTCGATTTCCGCCGGGGCGGCCTGCGGGTTGATCGGTACGCCGATGCCTCCAGCCCGTACCACGGCGAGGTAGCTCTCCACCATCGCCACCGAGTTGCCGAGACACAGAGCCACCCGGTCGCCGCGCCGGACACCGAGGCCGACCAGGTGACCGGCCAGTCTCCTCGTCCGTGCGTCGAGTTCCCTGTAGGTGACCGCGTACCGGTCGTCCTCGAAAGCGATCTTGTCCGGGAACCGGCCCGCGTTCTCACTCAGGATGACCGGTAGCGAGGTGATCAGGTCGGGAAGCACCTTGGCTCGAACTCCTAACCGGCTATCGGGGACGGCCAACTGCTGTTCGGCAAGCGTGTACGTCTATAGGGGTGAGTCAGCTCGACCGTGTGTTGGTCGGCTTCCGAGCCTGCGATGTCTTGGAACGGCTGGCGCAGCGTGAGCGGGGCCGAAAGACTCCAGATGGTCCGCGAAGGTCGAGAACTGACCTGCATGACACCGGCTGCACGGTCGGCGAGGAAGAAGTGGCCGCCCCAGAAGGCCTGTGTCCTCGGCCGGCTGGCGATGCGCTTCCGCCCGCCCGCAGTCTCCAGCGGGTCGCGGCAAGCGGGTGCGGACTCCTAAGAGATCTGCGGGCATGCAGGCATCAGGCGGCGAGCTTCTTGAGCGTCTCCTGGGCAGTTGCCAGGGACTTCTCCCCCAGCGGCTTGAGCTCCGCCATGGCCGGCACGATCGCGGCCAAGGTCAACTCGGCGTGCACGAACGTGAGGTTGTCCGCGAGACCGATCGCCTTCAGGACGTCCCGCAGGTAGGGCTCCTGGTAATCCTGGCCCTCGCGCGGGGTGCCCGGTGCGTAGGAGCCGCCGCGCGCGGTCACCACGATGACCGACTTGCCGCTGAGCGGACCGGAATCGGTCCCCGGGAGGATCGTGTGGGCCGGGCTGACCAGCAGGTCGATCCAGGCTTTGACGTTTGACGGGATCGTGTAGTTGTACATCGGCACGCCGAGCACGATCGTGTCGGCGTCGTGCACCTCGGACACCACCGTGTCGACGAGCGCCTTCTCCTCGTCCGTCTGACCGTGATCGCGGCTGGGGTCCAGAAGGTACTCGCGTACGGGATGGGTGAGGTGAGGGATGGGCTGGGCAGCCAGGTCGCGGTAGACGTAGCCGGCGTCAGGGTGGTTCTGCCGCCACTGGGTCGCGAAGTACGAGGTCAGCTGACGCGACGTGGAACCCTCATGGCGGATGCTCGCATCGATGTGAAGAAGAGAAGACACAAAGACCCCTGAAATTTGCTGGGCAGTTCGTCAAGACCGCAGTTGGTCCGCGAAAATCGAGAGCTGACCTGCACGACACTAGACAGTACGGTCTTCGCGAGGCATCCCCTGGTCTGGTAGCTCCTGACCGAAGGGCATGAGACCCATGAAGAGGGCATGTAGGTTTGGCATCATGCGCAGCCCGACAGGCATCTCCCAGCACCGAGCTTGGTCTGGGCCCGCCGCTGTACTGATGGGCCCCTGGACTACGGCTGGCTCGGGCAGCGCATTCCGCGGGAAGTGATCCGCCAGATACAGCTCAGGGTCGGGTGTCCTGCGGTGGGCCAATGTGTTGCGTGGTGCCATTCGACTGTCGGAAGGGGTGAAGGTGGAGTCGACGGACGGCCGTGGACGCCTGCTCGCCATCAGCGACCTGCATGTCGGCTACGCCGAGAACCGCGCCCTCGTGGAGAAGATTCGGCCCACGTCGGACGAGGACTGGCTGCTGGTCGCCGGTGACGTCGCCGAAACCGTCGCCGACATCCGCTGGACCCTTGAACTACTGGCCGGCCGCTTCCGCAAGGTGATCTGGGCACCCGGCAACCACGAGCTGTGGACCCACCAAAGAGACACGATCACCCTGCGCGGCGTGGAACGGTACGACCACCTTGTCGCCATGTGCCGGGAAATGGGTGTGATCACACCCGAGGACCCCTACCCCGTCTGGGCCGGCCCGGACGGACCCGCAGCCATCGCACCGCTCTTCCTGCTCTACGACTACTCGTTCCTCCCTGATGGCTGCACGACCAAGGAGGAGGGACTCGCGTACGCGCACGGCACCGGGGTCGTTTGCTCCGACGAGTACCTGCTACACCCCGATCCCTATCCCAGCCGCGAGGCGTGGTGCCGGGCCCGGGTGGCTGCGACCCAACGCAGGCTGGCGGAGATCCCCGGCGATCTCCCCGTGGTGCTGGTGAACCACTATCCGCTGGACCGGCATCCCACGCGAATCCTGCGCTACCCGGAGTTCGCCATGTGGTGCGGCACCCGCCTGACCGCCGACTGGCACCGCCGTTTCCGGGTCGCATGCATGGTCTACGGTCATCTCCACATTCCGCGGACCACCCACCACGAAGGCGTCCGCTTCGAAGAGGTGTCGCTGGGCTACCCCCGAGAATGGGGCCCGCGCGCACAGCCGCCCGGAAGACTGCGTCAAATTCTTCCGAGGGAGGACCAAGCACGTGTTCGAGGAGTTGCTCCCGGGGTCGGTCACGGTCGTGGAGACGCTGGGCAGTGACGCCCTCGGCGACGGCGTCATCCTCCACCCCGAGGTGGAGGCGGTCATAGCGCGGGCCGTGGAGAAAACGGCGCCGCGAGTTCACCGCCGCTGGTCGACGGACATCGCATCGAGGCCTTCGACGGCCGCTGGACCGCACACCGGGGCATGCTCCCGACGGCCGTCGTCGTACACCACTTCTGCAGTATCCCCGGTCGATGAAGATGGCCCCGAGGTCGCGTATCCGGTCCTTGGAGGTGTCGCCGATGCGCATCTCCCGTACCGTCGCCTGGCTCTGCATGCGGCTCCGCCTCGTCGACCAGGTCCGCTGCGTCAGCGCCGGGTCACGCTACACGCGGGGATGTTCGTGATGCAGGACCTGAGAAGCAACTCCCACAAGAAACACGAGGCCCGTTCTGGAGGTCACCGGACCCGGTGATCAAGGCACACCGCGGCACCCGGACGAACTGAGAGACACCTCGAAGACAGGGGAAAGGGTCATGGACTTGATGTGATCGTCTCGGCGACTACCAATGTGAGGGATACGGGGAAGCTGACAGGGATCTAGTCTGGTCTGTGGTTCAGCTTTCATCACTCAACACCCCGCACAGGCCAGGGAAGCACCATGGTCGCGGCCTTCTGCGATGTGTTTTAGGGGTTTTCTGACGAGCGGTGGCCATCAGATTGTCCCCAGCCGGAAGTCCGCTGGAATTCGCCCGGTCGCACTCGGCGAGTGCGCCGTCCACGAGAACATGGTCGACGTCTGTCCCGCGCAGGACCTTCAGCAGGCCCGGCGCCTTGTCGGCCAGGTGCCCGACGACGGTGTGACCTACGCGTGGGCGGTGCCGGCGGAGACACGGAAACCCGCGGCGAGTTGAGCCGGCGGGTCGTGTCGGCACAGGTACGCGAGAGCGATCACCACACGCTTGGACAGCCGGAGTGTGCAGCGTCGGTCACCCTCACGGGTCACGATCAGCATCGTCACCCACTCCACAGTGCGTGGAGCAGTTGAGTGCGGCAGGATACGAGACCAACAGGCTTCCAGGGCCGGAGAGTTGAGAGCTAGGCACCTCTCTCGACGGCACGGAAGCCGTGTCCGTTGCCTAAGGTCCCGCCGCCACCCGTACGGAGGCCACTCTGAAAACCCTCAATATTGGTCCAGTCCCTGGCCAATTCCACGCGTGAGGAGATCCGTAACTTGCAGAATATTTTCTTCAGATGGTAGGCCACAGTATGAGGAGATATAAAAAGGTGCTTGGCCGTCTGGGTGTTGGTCATTCCTTGTGCTACCAATTGAGCTACCTTGGCTTCCGTTTCGGTGAGATTCGCGATCGCCGTCGGTGGGGTTGCGCGCCAACGGGATTGATGGTGCCTAACACCGAGATCCCACAGCCTCTTCTTGATTCGCAAGGCATCGCGCGGGGCTCCCGCCTTGATATAGGCGTCAGCGCTCTGCTCGAATATTCTTATGGCCTGATCTTTTTGCGACCGCTCACGGGCCAAGAACTTTCCGATGTCTTCTATAGTCGAAGCTCGCGCCCAGGGGTGGACCTGCGCCTTCGCAGCGAGCCGCAAATCGACCAAATTTCGCTCGAATAAACTCTGCGCGTGGAGGGCCGATGCGGCTAGCGCATGGTGCTGCGGGTTCATCTCAGCCAGTTTCTGAGCTAGCTTCACTGCTTTGTGCGCCGTTGGCTTCTGGTCGAATTTCAGCGCCAGCCGCACAATCCAGGGGGCAGCAGCCGACTGTGACAGGAGTACGCTCCTGCTGACCGGGCCGAAGTCAACGAGTTCCTCGATGACTGGTGCGACCCCCTCGGCTCCCCTTTGGGCTTCGCGTATCCGCACGTTTACCCATGCGCACTGTCCCGCCAGCAGGGTGAGACGCCCCATGAATGCGTCGTCGGTAATCATCTGCATGTGCGACGAAGCCGCATTCACATCTGCACGCCGCAAAGCGATCAAGGCCAGGATGAGGTGACTCGCGATACGGATTTCACGGCTACCCTCGTCTTGCGCAAGCACCTGGTCACTCAGGGCCGCTGCTGCGTCCAGGTCTCCGGCCATGAAAGCCAGGTGTGACCGGGCTAGCGAGAGTCCGGCCGGCAAGATCACCGGGCCGAAGAGACTGCTATTCGGATTCTCTGGATGGTAGAGAAGTTTCGTTACGCGATCGAATTCTCCTCTCCTTGTCAGCACGAAAGCCAACCACATTCTAGTACGCAGGTCACAGTCGCATGAAGAGTCAGCGGCTGTCTTGGCAGATTCTTCAGCAAGATACAGACTGCGGTCGGACCAGCCACTCAGCCAGAGAGCCATCGCCTGTCGGATGAGTTGACATTTTGCGCATGTTCCAGCATTGGGAAATATGCGCGCAGAATCTGCCAGAAATGACCTTTTCGGCATTTAAAATCCTCCTCCGTCCCTTCTGTCACGGCAGCTGTGAGTCTTGATCCATGGGCCAGGGTCACGGGCTGCCGCGGCGGTGATGTTGTTCCACCGGCGGTGGGCCTCGATGGTCTGGTGCTGGTAATGGCGGCGCCAGGCGGACCAGTGCAGGATGTGGTCCCGGTCGCGTCGGGGTTGCGGAAGTGCGGTGATCCGCAGGATGGCCAGGAGTTCGCGGCCACTGGCCGGGGCGTTCCAGGCCGTGTACGGCTCCGTCGGGGGTGCGGGTGCGGGCGTGGGTGACGGCGATGACGGCGGCGGCGAACAGGCTGATCAGGCTCCAGCGCATCCAGGAGGTCCAGCAGGTCACCTAGCCCTGGTCGAGTCCGGCCAAGCCCTTCGCTCCTTGGAAACCCTCCTCGATCTTCCAGCGGGTGCGGATGATGTTCACGAGGGTCGTGAGGCTGACGGGGGCGGCCGATTGGCAGCGTTAGAAGGCCAGTTGGCGGGTGTAGCGGTGGCGGCGTACGAGGAGGAAGGCGTGTCCGGTGGTGGCTGCGTCCTGGCCCGGAGGTGTGTCGTCGGGCAGGACGTCGATCAATGCCCAGTCGTAGTGCCGGTCGCCCTTGGTGCCGTTGCCCGTGCGCAGGCCCATCCAGGCCCTGGCCGGGACCTTCGCGGCCAGCTGTGTGGCCGCGAAGCGGCCGACGGCGGTGGTGGCGCGGTGGTCGGCCTTGACGGCCAGGGCGTAGTCGAAACCCAGGGTGCGGGCGGTGCGGCGCAACTCCAGACTGCCGTAGACCTCGTCGCCGGTGAACCAGCGGGAGGCAACGCCCACTTCACGGACACGGTGCAGCACCGCGGCGGCCGGCTGCGGCTTGGTGGCGAAGGTGATCTTGTCGGGCACGTGCCGCAGCAGCCGGCGTTCCTCGTCTTCGGCCGGACCGGCAGGTACAGCTGACGGTCGATGAGTGCGTGACCGTGCACGGAGGCGTTGGCGTAGGTGAGATGGACGGCGACCTGGCACAGGCCCACCCCGCCCAGCGCACCGGAGTACTGGTGGGATGCACCCACGCAGTCGGTGGAGGACTTCTCACCTCCGGCCTCGTCGACGACCAGCATGGCCTCAGCGTCGCCGGGTTCGCCTGCCGTCCAGGCGGCGAGATGATCGCGGGCCAAGTCATGGTTCCAGGCGCCGCGCGAGAAAGTGCTGCAACAGGTACGGCCCGTCATGGCCCAGAGCCTGTGCGAGCGTCCAGCAGTTACGCCGCTCCAACTCCATCAACATCCCCCGTGTCATCGTCCTGCCCAGCATCCGCGAGTCCCGGCGCGGGAAGCAGACGGCCACCGCCGCCATCAGCGACCCGAACACCGTTGTCCAGGCCCGCTCGGCTATCGCGGCCTCCACGGCCACCTGATCCTTGATCGTCGTCACAAACATTCATGATCACGGTGGCCGTTCCGTACCCGCACTCACCCTCCTGGCCTGCACGGATACTTCAACGATCAGGACTTACAGCTGCCGTGTGAGTGATCAGGCTTTCAGGTTCCATTTAAACTTTCAAGTGCCCTTCCGTAAACATCTTTCGCATCCAGCACAGGGGGATACAGGGCTGCGAGTGGCCGCGCATACACATGGGCTTGGCCACTTGTTGCCGTCTGTTTCGTGATGGCTGGTGCCAGAGGCAATTGCTACCCAGGAAGCCTCATGCTGAATGGTTGACGCCATAACCGCAAGCGACTTCAGGGAGGTTGAGGCCGTCATGGCTTGATGTGATCGCTCGGCAACGACCGTAAGTATTTACCGAGCCGTTTCAAACCTGCCGCTCCAGGGTAGAGGCGGCCGCGGCGATTGACGGCATTCGATTCGAATTGCACCGGGACCTGCGGAAGATCCGCCGCCTTCAGTCGTGTGACGCCGCGCTCGACCGGCGCCTGTGCTGTGTCCAGGGCTCGGTTGACGGTTTGCTGAATTGGCCTGTGTTTGTCCTACCTTCCAAGCGTGGGTCTGAGGCGGTCATTCGTAAGATCGGTCGGGCCCAGGGGTTCCCTTTGGTCGGAGCACGAAATCAGACGGAGGCCGTGTTCACGTCCCCGGAATCCCCGTACGAGCGATCACCTGCGGGGACGAGGAGCAGAGAACGGATCCTCCCAGCTCATCCACCTCGGCCAGACGCCTGATCACCCGTCTCACCGACCGCGTTCCGCCTCGCCCGCCGCGGCTACAGGCGGTGGCGGCGCGTGGCCTGCCGGGGCGGCAGGGTGAGTGTGATCTGCCGGACAAGCTGCTGGAAACACGCGAGTGACGCAACGGCGGGCAGGGCAGCTCCAGCGATTCCGGTGATGGTCTTGTCTGCCTGTGCCACGCACAGCATCACCGCGACGGAAGAAAAGAGCAGGACGATGAACCATGAGTGCACGGCTCGGCGTCGATGCAGGGCAGCACGCAGGATGGACAGCGAGGCCGCCACCCAGGGGCCGTACACGAGTAGAGGCCACGACGGGGCGATGCCGACACCCGTTCCCGAGGTGATGCTCTGCAGCGGCCTGTAGGTCACCATGCCTCCGAAGACGCTGACCATCGCCACGGTGGCAGTGACAAGGGCAACGAGAGCGAAACTGCCGGCCTGCAACCACTTGAGCCGGGCTTCTCGGACTTGCAGCTTGCGATGCCCGACAATGTGGCGTCGGGCGGGCGGTGGCTGAGCCAGGCCGTCCAGCGGATCGGTGAAGCCGACGCCGGATGAAGGCTCGCTGCGAGGCGGCGGCACCCTGGCCGGCTGCTCCGCCGGAACAGCTTCCTGCAGGAGATAGGCAAGTTCTTCGACCGCATCCCAGCCCGTGTCGGGTGCAGTCAGAGGAACCCCCGTATGGACGCCGTCGCCAGGCCCCCCGTTCCAGTCGGTTCCCGTCCCGTAGGAGTGCGCGTCGGAGTAATACTCACGATACTCACGCTGCGCAAACGAAGGACTTACATAGTCATGGTTCATGTGCTTTCTACCGTCATGCGCTGTTCTCGTGCCGACCAAAGCGATCCTGGCCGTCCCACCGAGAATTGAGTTCCTCCTGGATTGCCTCCAAGAGCCCGAGGAAATCGCGTAACAGCGGCTCGGTGACCCCATGTTCGGCCCACATACCGTCTCCCATGGCGGCGCCCTGCGCCGCAAGTACTGAGTATGTCGCACCCATCGGCCAGTCAGGAGTCGCGGGTAGATCTTCTGTCCTCGTCGCGTTGCGCCTCACGTTGCGTTGAGGAAGGCCAGGGGACGTCGCTTTCGCCATATCCCGCTAACGCCGCCCCGTCTCTTCCGGAAGCGCGGCAGAACGAGTGACCGCGACCCCGGTATGAGTGAACCTTCCCGCATCCAGTCCTACGTATCTCCCTTCACACTTTATGAGCGAGCGGGTTTTCTTCGGATCTATCCGAGCGGTAAATAGGATTCGCCGCCGGTACCAGATCCCAACCCTGCGGTCCGAACGCGAGAGCGTATACCGAACTGGTCCGATTGCGTCTGTGGCCAGCGCTCTCGTGTGATCCCGTGCTGACTCGTCGAAGGACCCAAAAACCGCGCGAGGAAGCTGTCAGCCCGCAAGGACAACGGTCCGATCGCGGGCACGGTCACTGCGGCGTTCAGGAGGTCCATGTGTCATTTCGAGCGAATCAGCTGGGCTTGCACGCCGTAATGGTCGGACAGGTAGGCCTGGCGGCCATCGCCCAGTGTCACCTTGTCCTGGAATACGAGGTCAGCGCTGCCGGTCAGTGTCTCCCCGGCTGCGGCCCGGACCAGGACGTGGTCCAAGGCCGGCGGCGACGGCCATCGAGGTGTGGGCCGGTAGGTCGGACGCGTGTCGTCGGCGAGGATGTCGCGCAGCCCTGCTCCGGCGACGAAGTTCGCGAGTGCCGTCGAGTCGCGCGGGACGTTCAGGTCACCGACCACGGCGACGGGCAGGGAGGGGTCGATGGCCGCGACGAGCCCGGTGATCCGGGCCAGTTCGGCAGCTGCGATCCGCGTGTACCGGTTCGTGGGGGACCAGTCGTCGTCGCGGTTGGCCGACAGGTGGGTATTGACGACCACCAGTTCACCGGCCGGGGTGGCGACGGAAGCCAGCTGCGCACCCTTGCGCATGAGGAGTTCACCGCGCACCGGGCCCATCATGGGGTAGGGCACGAACCGCCACCGGCTGATCGGCCGGCGGGACAGCAGTACCAGGCCACCCTTGAGCAGGACCGTGCCCGAGTACGCGCCGTAGCGGTATGCAGGAGCGGCACGGCGGATCAGCCGGGCGTTGCGCCGGAACATGACCTCCTGCAGGCAGACGATGTCGTAGTCGGACCGGTTGAGCACCGTGCCAAGAGCACGCAGCCGAGCCGGAACATCGCCGGTGAAGAGGGTGTTCAGGGTCAACAGTCGCAGGGCCTTCACGGACTTGTCACCTTCCGTCCGGTGGCCTGTCGAACCGTGCTCGGAGCCGCCCACGGTGTTGATCATACTGTCCCCCTTGCCGCCGCAGGGCGGAAGTCGCGGAGTGAGACTGCGCTTTCGCCAACCGCACGATGAGGAGCGGTGAGGACGGTAGCGGCCACTGTGTGAGCTTGTCGTCACCCCTGCCTGGCACGGCCGAGGAATCTGGTACCCGTCCACACGCCGCATGTGTCACGGCTGTCGATCCGGAGCGGGTCTCGCTGCTGTGCGGCCTGACAACACCGGCGGGCCATCGCTGGACGACAGGCTGGGGCTCGGCCACCAGTACGCCGGCCCGTACCGCGTCGAGCCCAGTGGGCCGCTCAACGACCTCGATGGCGATCAACCCTTCGACCGGCACCCCTTCCCGGACGGTCGGCAACTGTCAGTGCCGTGGTGCACACTCGCGATCAGTTGCCGACCGTCCGGGAGGGACGCCGTGTTCAGGGGGATCGACGAGGTCGACTGGGCCTCGATGAAGCATGCCTACGGAAGCGCCGAGGACGTGCCCGCGTTGCTGTGCGGGCTGGCATCGCCGCGACCCGAGGACCGGGAGCGGGCGCTCGACGCCATGTACGGAGCAGTGCACCACCAGGGCGACGTGTACGACTCCACCCTCGCCTGCATCCCTTTCCTGTTCGCGCTGATCGCCTCGGAGGACGTCGCGGACCGGGGCGGCATCGTGGAGCTCCTCGCCAGTATCGGCGGCGGGACCGTGGACACGTGGGACTTCGGCGAGGAGTCCGGTGCCCCCGCCGATCATCCCGACGCCAACTACGCGATGGCTCGTGCAGCGGTGCGGTCGGGCGCCGCGGTGTTCGCCTCGCTCGTCGCCGACCGGGACCCGGAGGTGCGGCGGGCAGTGCCGACCGCTCTGGTCCGCTTCCTCGGTGAACCGGCGCGCGTACTGGGCCTGCTGCGACAGCGCCTCGCCGACGAGACGGACGGCGGGGTCCGGCTGGCGCTCGCCGAAGGCCTGGGGTTCTTCGCGCGACTGCATCCGGGGGCGGCTTCGCCGGCGGTGGACTGTCTGGCCCGGCTGGGGACGACGGCCGGCGACCCGGGGCTGCGGCTCGCCGCGCTCGGTCAGCTCGCCGGATGTGCGCCCGGGCGTCTCCCCGCCGACCTCGTGCCCACGGTCATCGGACTGCTGCGCGACAGATCGCAGCGGCTCCGGGTTCCGGACGTGACCGAGCGGCCCGACACGGGCACCCTCATCGGACACCTCCGCCGGCTGCGCCCCGCCGACGAGGAAGGCGCCCAGTTGCTGCGGACGCTCCACACGGCGCTCGGCAGCCGGGTCGCCGACCGGATCGCCCTCCTGAAGGGTCAGTTGGCCGGCCCCGACGCCACCGACCGGTGCAACGCCGTATGGATGTCCGCCGGGCTGTTCCGCGAGTGGCGGGCGTCCTACGCGGAGCCGGTCGCGCTCATCGGGGAGCAGCTGGGTTCGGACGACGAGCGGTTGCGCGACGCCGCGGTGTCCGTCCTGGAGGATCTGTTCCACCTGGCTTCCCCGGCGGCCGACCATCTCGTGACACTCGTCATGGAGCGTCCCGATGCCCGGGTGCGGCAGTGGGAGCGCGGTGCGCCGTCGCTGGGCCGTCCCCTCAAGGCGCTGGCCATGACAGGCGATCCGCGAGCGGTGCCCCTGCTGGCCAAGGTGTTGCGGCAGCCCGAGGTACCGAAGGACCTCGGATACGCGATCCCGTATGCCAGCCCGGCGGCCACCGCGCTCGGCCCCCTGCTGCGGGTCCGGCTCGCCGAGGTCCCCCTCGACTCCCCCGACACCTACGACCGTGCCGCGCCGCTGCTCGTGGCGCTGGCCGCCCTGGGTCACGGCGCCGCCGCCCCGGAGGTGCTGCGACTGCTGCACGGCACGCCCGAGGACCTGCGGAACCGGGACTCGCTCGTGACGGACGCGGCCCGCACCCTGGGGCGTCTGGGGGACCCGGCGGCGATACCGGCGCTGCGCGAGCTGCTGCACACCGAGTGCGGGGTGACCGCCGCGACCGCGCTCTGGTCACTGGAGCGCGACCCCGATGCCGTACTCCCGCTGCTGCAACGGGAGTTGACGGCCGAGCGCTCCTTTCCGCGACGTGCGGCCGCCGAGGCGCTGGGCGGGCTGGGGCCGTCGGCGCGCTCCGCGTCGGACGCACTGCGTCGCACACTCGACGCGGGAGAGGTGTGGGAGCGGACCACGGCGGCGTGCGCGCTGTGGCGGGTCACCGGGGACGCCGAGCGGGTCCTCCCGGTCTTCCGCTCCGCCTGGCGGGAGAACGCGTACACCCGCCGCACGATCGCCGACTGCCTCACCGGCATGGGCCCGGCGGGGTCGCCCCTCCACGATCTGCTGCACGCCGAACTCGCCAACCCCCGCCGGCACCGGGCCCGCTCAGAAGGCTTCGGCGGAAGCGACATCCTGGAGGACGAACAGTTGCTGCGGGCGTGCCGCGAGGGGGTGGCGGGCGGGTAGGCGGGGACGGGGGGCCGTCGGCCGGCACGGCGACAGGCCAGCGGCACGGCCGCACCGGCCGGGACCTCGGGCCTCTCGGGCTTGTGGCACGGTCGCACCCCGATGGAGGAACGGCACCGGGGCCACAACAGTGAGGGCCGACCGATCGCGTGAGCGGGCAGCGCGCCCGACGACTGGTGAGTGCCCCATGTCGTGCCGCCGCCCTCGGACTGTCGTCGGCGGCACATGGCTGGTGAGCAGGGCTCCGGGCACGCTGTGCGCCCCGGGTCCTTCGCTGCCCGGTGTCAGCGGCACCGGCTGACCTGCTTGTCAACGGCGAGTGATGTCGCTGCTCGTGGGCAGGGTGATGCGGGCCGTGAGGCGCTTGCCGACCGATCTCCCGCCACGGCCCTACTCCCGCAGCGGTCCCGCGCATGGCGGGCAGGAAGGTGAGTGCTGGCATCAGTCGATGGGCGAGGACATCCCCTTGCACGGAACGCACTCGGTCCGTCGGATCCTCGTCCGTGTCGATGTGTCGGCAGGTCCTGTGCCCAGGGGCCTGATCCGTTTCGGGCTGACCCCGCTATGGCGTAGCAGCCTTCACCGGCTCCGACCGCTCGTCTCGACCTCGGGTTCGACGTCGGGTCGGACTGGATGCAGCGCACATCGTTCGCTATAGTGAACGCATAGTTCACCAATATTAGCGGGGGTGTCATGCAGGTCCCGGCCTACTACGCGGACACGTACGAAGAGCAGGCCCAGACTCGGGTCGCTGCCATAGGCGAGCACGACGGCACACCGTGGGTGGCGGTCGAGCACTGTCTGTTCCACCCCCAGGGCGGCGGGCAGCCGGCCGACCGCGGTTGGGTGGACGGTCACGAGATCGTCCCCGTGCGGGATCACGACTCCGGGCTGATCCTGGCCGTGGCCTGCGGTGGGACGGCGCTGCCGGACTTCTCGGTCGGGCAGCCGGTCGAGGTTCGCATCGACCTTCCGACGCGTCTCGCGCATGCAGCTCTGCATACCGCCGGCCATCTGATCGAGGCGGCCGGACGGGCACAGGGCTGGGTGCTGGCTGCCAACAACCACTTCCCCGGCCAAGCCCGGATCGAGTTCACCGCGCCGACGCCTGACGCCCGCCTGGACACCCCGGAGGGCAGGGAGGAGGCCACTGAGGCCCTGCGGACGGAGGTCGCCAAGGCCATTGCCGAGGACCTGCCCGTGACCTGGGAGAACGACGCCGATGGACGTCGCATCGTTCACCTGGCCCACCTGCACTCGGCTCCGTGCGGCGGAACCCACGCGCGCAGCCTCGGCGACCTCGCCGACGTCGTGCTGCCGACGCTGAAGGTCAAGAAGGGCCGCCTCCGCGTCTCCTACAGCGCCACCCACCGGGAGCGGTGATGACGCCGCCACCGGGAGAGCGCCGGCCCGCCAGCAGCACTGCGATCGCGGTCGGAGCCCAGATCCGCCGGCGCCGCGAGCAGCGTGGCATGAGCAGCGCCGAGCTGGCCCGCAGGGCGCGCCTGGGCAAGGCGACGCTGTCGAAGCTGGAGGCCGGGCGGGGAAACCCGACGATCGAAACCCTCGACGCGCTCGCGATCGCCCTGCGCATCCCGTTGACCGACCTCCTGGCCCGCGACACTGACCCGGGGCCGGTGTTCGTACCCGGCACCGGTCTGGCCGACGGCGAAGTCGGACGCGAACTGCTGCGCCGTATCAGCAGCGGCAACAGCCTGGAGATCTGGCGGCTGCGCATGCCCCCCGGAACACACCTGGACGGTGTGCCGCACGCGACCGGCACTGTCGAGCACCTGCTCGTCTCCTCCGGTCACCTCACTGCCGGGCCTGCCGACGCCCCCACCGACCTGTACCCCGGAGACCTGCTCGCCTTCGCGGGAGATGCCCCGCACGTCTACCGCACCGGCCCTGAGCCGGCCGACGTCACCGTCGTCATCGCCTCCCCCATCATCAGCTGAAAGACACCCCTGCGCATGAGCGTCACCGCCACCGCCACGCCCCAGCGGATATTCACCAGCGACAACACCGCCGGGGCCTCGCCCGAGATCGTGCAGGCCGTCACCTCCGCGGCTGTCGGCCAGGATCTGCCCTACGGCGCCGACCGGTTCACCGCCGGCGCCGGCGCGCGCTTCGCGGAGATCTTCGAACGAGACGTCGACGTCCTGCCCGTCTCCACCGGGTCCGCGGCCAACGCCCTGAGCCTGGCCGCCCTCACCCCTCCCTGGGGCAGCGTGCTGTGCCACCGCGACAGCCACATCAACACCGACGAATGCGGCGCCCCGGAGTTCTTCACGGGCGGGGCCAAGCTTGTTCCCCTGGCCGGCGACGACGCCCGGATCGACCCCGACCAGCTGCGCGCGGCCGCGATGCGGAAGGTCGGTGACGTGCACAGCGTGCAGCCCTCCGTGCTCAGCATCACCCAGGCCACCGAGACCGGCGCCCTCTACACCCCCGACGAGATCCGCGATCTGGCCCGCATCGCCAAGGACGCAGGTCTGCGCGTCCACATGGACGGAGCGCGCTTCGCCAACGCCGTCGCCGCCCTGGGCTGCACTCCAGCCGAGCTGACTTGGCAGGCCGGCATCGACGTCCTGTCCTTCGGAGCGACCAAGAACGGCGCCATGACCGCCGACGCCATCGTCGTCTTCGACCGAGCCCTCACCCCGCAACTGTCCTTCAGGGCCAAACGTGCCGGCCAGCTCACCTCCAAGATGCGCTTCCAGACCGCCCAGCTCGACGCCTACCTCACCGACGGCCTGTGGCTGCGCAACGCCGCCCACGCCAACACGATGGCCGAACGACTGGGCACCGGTCTCAAAGCCATTCCCGGCGCCGATCTCCTGCACGCCGTCGAGGCCAACATCCTCTTCTGCCGCCTGCCCCAGCCGGTCATCGACCAGCTCCTGGCAGAAGGATTCGCCTTCTACCACGACCGCTGGGAGCCGGGTGTCTGCCGCTTCGTCGCCTCCTTCTCCACCACCGAGCACGACGTCGACGCTCTCCTTGAGGCCGTACACCGCCTCGCCATCTGACCCCTGGCTGGGCGGAGGTGCCCAGGTCCTCAGCTGACATCCCATGGGCGGCTGAGCGTGTTCTTTGAAGTCTGACCGTGCTGGGTGGCCTTTTACTGGTCGGCCTGCGGCATCCGGACGACCGCCGTCCCTGCCTCCAGGTCTACCGTTGTCCGGTTCGGTGGTGCCCCGTCTTCCTCGTCGTCCGGCAACACCAGTGCCGACTGCCGCTCCTTGAGCTCGTTCTGCTTTCCGGGTGAGAAGCTCGCGTGGAGCTGCTCGAACCCGGTCGCCGATATCTGGCCCTGCCGGGCGCTGTTCCGCCATGGCAGCAGTCCGGCCCGCCCGGCACGGAGAAGCAGCTGATCTGCGAAGGCCACGGCGGTCAGCAGGATGACCAGTCCGGGCAAGGTCATGAAGACGGCGAATCCCATGTCCTCAGTATCCGGACCAGGAGGCCATGCCGACAGATCAGCCGGTAGGGCCAACTCGAAACGCTCGGTCATGCGCGATGCCCGGTGGGATGCGTTCTCTGTGGCGTCACACTTCGTTGTACGAGGCGCAACTGCCCCTCGGCTGACAGCTGGGCACTGCGGGGAGTCACGATCGTTCCTAGCGCCAGGGATCGAGGGCGTGCTTGCCGCGGGTCTGACCGGTTTGGAGTTGCTGCAGCACTGCCGGCCCCTCGGCCAGGGGGTGAACCTGTGGGGTGCCGGGCGGGTACACGCCTCGGGTGATGAGTGCCTCTATCTCGACGAGCAACGACTCGTAGAGGGACGGGGCTGCGTCCGCCAGTGCGCCGATGTGAAGGCCCTTGACCTGCACATGGTGGGTGAAGATCAGATCGTGTGTGGTCAAAGTGGCGTTGCCAGAAGAGGCGCCGAACACGACGACGCGTCCTGTGAAGGGTTTGGTGACCGACAGGCTGACCTCGAACGTGGCCTGTCCCACCGATTCCAGGACCAGGTCGACACCGCCGGTCAGGCGGGTGATCTCCTCAGCCAGATCGGGGCGTGCGCTGTCCAGGACTGCGTCGGCGCCAAGAGCTCTGACGGTGTCGTGCTTGGTCGGTGACGCCGTGGCGATCACGCGGGCACCGTAGTGGCGTGCGAGGCGGACAGCGGCCTGGCCCACGCCTCCGGCCGCGGCATGAACGAGCACCGCGTCACCAGCCCTGATCTCGCCCAACGGCTTCAGTGCCGCCAAGGCGGTGGCCCAGTTCAGCACGAGGCCGAGGGCCTCGGCGTCGCTCCAGCCCGAGGGCACGGGGAGTGCACCTGCGGCCGGCATCGTCATGTACTGCGCAAAGGCGCCCGGGCCGGCTCCAACGACGTGGGTGCCGAGCTGAAGCGGGCTCTCGACGTCCGGACCGACGCCCACGATCTCGCCCGCGGCTTCGAAGCCCGCCACGTAGGGCGCCTGCGGGCCTCCTCCGTAAATGCCGCGGGTCTGCATGACGTCAGCGAAGTTGACCCCGGCGGCACCTACGCGAATCAGGTACTCACCGGGCCCCGGGGTGGGTCGACGCAGATCGGCCGTGAGGGTCAAATCCTCCGGTCCCCGGTGCGACCGCTGGACCAGTGCTCGTACCGTCTGCTCAGCTCCGTGCTGCTCCTTGATCTCCATGCACGAAACGTAGGAGTCTCACACTTGTGTCAAGGTCAAACGGCGGTCATGGACCAGTGCGACGGGCCTCTCGTAAGTAGGCATCCAGTGCCGTCTGCTGATCGCTGAGAACGGCGATACGTGCAGCGAGCCGATCGCGATAGCTCTGCACCTCGTGCAGGAACTCCGCGCACACGACATCCGTACCGACAACAGGTCCGTCAGCGAGGCGGGGCAGAACTTCCCTGATCAACCGCACGGGCAGTCCGGACTCCAACAGCGTGCGGATGACGTGCACCCGGTCGATAGTGGACGGGCAGTAGTCGCGGAACCCATTGCTGCACCGACCCGGGACGATCAAGCCCTCATCCTCGTAGTGCCGCAACGATCGCGCGCTCACGCCGCTGACCCTGGAAGCCTCGCTGATCTTCATACCCGAGGCAACGTCCGGGCGCACCGTGATCTTCCAGCGCTCATCGCCACGACGAAATGAAGACCGGCGTCAACAACCTCATGTCCCGCACCATCTGGCCTGTTCCGCCCAGAGGGGCGCCGGGGCGCCGTCGAACTGCCGAGGTACCACGCCAGCTGAACTCGATCCGGCGGTCCGGGGCTCGTCGCTCAGGGTGTGCGCCCGATGAAGGCGAGCAGGCGCGTCTGCACGTCGGCGCTCTCTGGAATCTCGACCTTGGGTCCGTACTGCCCGCTTTTGCGGAGCACGTCGTCGAGCGGCAGCATCCCGTCGAGCAACCGGGCACACCTGACGGGGTCGAGGGTCTCCTCCTGGCCACTGGCCCGCGCCAGGTCCCACGTGTGCATGAAGACGTCGGCCGTATAGAAGCGGTCGACCGCCTGGTCGAGGGGAACCTTGCCGATGTGGGGGTTCGACAGGACCTTGCCCGAGGTGGCCGGGTCGTCGAGGAGCGCCTGCACCCCGTCGCAGTGAACCGTCCAGGCCGCGACCGGATCGTCGTCGACCGAGGGCCCCTGGGGAAGTTCGACGCCGGCGCCCGACTTCAGGAAGGCCGGGAACCATTCGACGAGGTGGCGCACCACGTCCCGGGCGACCCAGCCTTCACACGGCGCCGGGTTGTCCCATGCCGTCGGGCTCACGCCGCGCACGCGCTCCGTGAAGGCTCCTGCGATGATTCGGTGTTCGTCGGCTGCGCTCGTCATGGGTTCAGGCCCTTCCCGTCGGTCCGAAGCTGCTCTGCCGAGTTGGTGCTGTGGTCGCCCTTGCCGCCCTCACGGCCCGCGAGCAGTTCGTCGAGCCGCTCGTATCCCTGGCGTAGGCCGTCCTGCATGCCGCTCTTGATGATCGCGTCGCGGGCCTCGACGGTCTCCATGACCGATGTCGTGGTGACGCGGGTCCGGCCGCCGAGGCTTTCGAAGACGGCCTTCTCCAGGCTGACGCTGTCCGGGAAACCGTCGTAGGCGAAGGTCTGCACGATGCGTTCCTGGGGGCGCACCTCGTGGAACACACCGCGGAAGCCGTACTCGGTGCCGTCGTCCTCGAGATGTACGTAGCGGTACGCGCCGCCGCTGCGGGCGTCGTACTCGTCGATCCGCATGGTGAGCCGACGAGGGCCGAGCCACTGGACGACGAGGTCGGGGTCGGTGTAGGCCGTGAACACACGGTCCAGCGAGGCGTTGAACTCGCGGGTGATGACAATGGTCGGCAGCGCCGGGTCGGCCTCGATCCTCGTCTCGAGCCGGCCGTCGGCCTCTGTGGTGCTCATGATGCTTCCTCCCTGGGCAGGTTGTCATGCGCGGGCCGTTCCTCCATCTGCTCGAGCACGGCGTCCAGTCGACGGAAGCGGTCCTCCGCCTCGCGGCGGTACCGCTCGATCCACTTCGTCATCAGGTCGAACACCTCACCTTCGAGGTGACAGGGCCGCCGCTGGGCGTCCCTGGTGCGGCTGACGAGGCCGGCATCCTCCAGGACCTTGATGTGCTTCGACACGGCCTGGACGGTCACGTCATAGGGCTCGGCCAGTTCGTTCACCGTGGCGTCGCCGTCGGCCAGCCTCGCGACGATGTCGCGCCGCGTCGGGTCGGCCAGCGCGGAGAAAACCCGGGACAGTCGGTCGTCGACCACTCCCACCCTCCATGTTCAACTCCTTGGTTGAATAACCGTACGATCGAGCCCGCCACTTTGTCAACCAATCGGTTGAGTAAGCGTGGGGCGCCCGGCCGATCAGGCCCCATATGTTTCCCGTCGGCGAAGTCCGCGATCCTCCATCGCGCGCCGACACCCTTAACCCCGCTGCCCGTTGGGGTCTCTCCGCGATGCGCGTCGAGCCTCGAACCGGGCCCGGGCGGAGCCACGCTTCCCGTACTGGCACCCCACCACCCCCGGCTCCTTCTCGAATCACCAGACGCGACCACTTGCCATCGTCCGACGGGCACCATATTGTCGTACGAACGTAAGGCATACGGACGTACTTCAAAACCAAGGGAGCTCGTGATGGCGACAACTCGGCCGGTGGCACTCGTGACAGGTGCATCCACCGGAATCGGAAAGGCGGCCGCCCTCGCGCTCGTCGCAGCAGGTTTCGAGACGGTGGGAACGAGCCGGAAGACGTCGGCAGCCGACCGTCGCGACGGCGTGACGTTCCTCGCCCTCGACGTGGGCAGCGACGATTCGGTCGCTGCCGCGGTCGACCAAGTGATCGAGCGGTTCGGGCGGATCGACGTCCTGGTCAACAATGCGGGCATCGGCTCCTCGGGCGCCGCCGAGGAGAACTCTCTCGCGCAGGCCCAGCACCTCTTCAACATCAACGTCTTCGGTGTGATGCGCATGACCAAGGCCGTTCTCCCGCACATGCGCGCCCGGGGAAGCGGGCGCATCATCAACATCTCGTCCGTCCTCGGGTTCCTCCCCGCGCCCTACATGGCCACCTACTCGGCGTCCAAGCACGCCCTCGAGGGGTACACCGAGTCCCTGGACCACGAGATCCGCGCATACGGGGTCCGGGCCCTCATCGTCCAGCCGGGCGGTACCAAATCCTCGTTCGAGGCGAACACCGTCGCACCCGACATGCCCTTGCAGATCTATGCGGAGCAGCGGCGCATCGCCGACCAGGTGGCGTTGGCCGTCAACGAGGACGGCGACGACCCCGCCATCGTCGCGAAGGCGATCGTCGCGGCCGCCACCGACTCCAAGCCGCGGGTGCGGTACACCGCCGGCCGGAGCGCCCGGCTCCTCAGCGCGGCGCACCGCATCCTTCCCGCCGGGGTCTTCGACGGACAGGTCCGCAAGAGCAACAAGCTTCCCCGCTGAGATCTGCACTGGTCGTATGAACGTCAGAAGACCACCGACCGACCGGAACCCGAAACTGCGGCGCACCGCGGGCTCGACGGCCGCCGGCATCAGCGTGTTCCACCGCGTCCTTCCGGCCCGGGTCTTCGACCGCATCGTCCGCAGGTTCAACCGGATGCCGAACTGACGCCCGTCTTCGCGTCGCCGAACCCGCCCGAGAATGACGGCGCGTCTTCGACGAGGTGATCGCGGATGCGGTGATGGGCGTGCCCTCACTGACGAACGCCTCACGCTTGCTCGCCCGTCGCCGCTGCCGACTCTTTGGATTACGTTTGCAATACAATAGACTGACTGAGTCGGTGAAGGGCAACCGGTCCTTCCGGCCGGCGAAGGAGTGTGTGGCGTGGTGCGGTACGGAAGAGAGCACAAGTCGGAGACCAGGCGGCGGATCATCGAGACGGCGGGCCGCCGGTTCAAGCAGGACGGGATCGACGGCTCCGGGGTCTCCACGCTCATGAAGGACGCGGGTCTGACCAATGGCGCCTTCTACGCTCACTTCGCGTCCAAGGACGACCTCGTCACCACGGCAATCGCCGACCAGTTGAAGGTGCAGGCCGAGAGTGTCGTCGCGCTGGCCGAGCCCGGCCGTGCCGGACTCGAGCAGATAGTGCGGGGATACCTTTCGCCCCAGCACCGCGAAAGCCTTGGTGACGGCTGTCCCAACGCCGCTCTGCTCGACGAGATCGGGCGCTGCACCGAGACGACCAGGCAGGCGTACACCGACGGTGTGCTGATCCTCGTCGAGGGCATTGCCGCCCGTATGGCGCCCGAGGCCCCCTCCTCCGCACGTGTGAAGGCACTCAGCCTCCTCGGCATGATGGCCGGGACCCTGCAGCTCTCCCGCGCCCTGACCGACCGGCAGCTCTCCGATGAACTACTCGAACAGGGCATCCGCAACGCCCTCGCACTACTGGACGTCGAGCAGCACAACTGAGACGCGATCCGCGTACCGGTCAGAAGCTGGTCCGGTCGAACACGGTCGGCGACTCCCTCCGTGGGTGCGGGGCGGGCGACGAGAACCGGCACCCTCGACAACCGCATCCCCGTCACTCTCGGCGCCGGCCACCCGCCGGGTGTTCGAGCTGTAACCCGGTCAGGGGCGCCGGGGCAGGAGAGCAGGAACGGATGCTGGGGAGAGGAACGGTGCGACCTCACACTGATGCGGTCGCACCGGAAGGTACCAAGTAGGTACCATGCTCAGCATGCCATCACTGAATGTGCCCTTCACTGAGGAAGAAATGGAAGGCGTGCGCGCGGCTGCGGCAGCCGAGGGCAAGAGCCTCAAGCAGTACCTGCACGATCTCGGTGTCCGGGAGATGCAGCGCAAACGGTTCGTGTCCGGCGCCGCCTCGTGGGCGGACAAGCTGCGTGGTGAGTTCGACGAGGCGTTCCCGGACGAAGTTCCCGTGTCCCAGCGCGACCGAGGGACCGACGCCGCCTGATGAGCGAAATCCTGTACATCGACGTCTCCTGGCTCCTGGATGTCCAAGACCTCGCTCTTGGCCACGACGACGTGTCGGTCACCGATTACTCGGCCCTTGTAGCGGCTGTCGCGCGCCACAAGACCCGCATGCCGACTCTCGCCACGTCCAACCCCGACGTCGCATGGCGCGCGGCCGCGCTCCTGCACACCATCGTGCGTCTCGAACCACTCCCCCACCGCAACAGCCTCTTCGCCGCGTTCGTCACACATCAGTACATGGACCAGTCCGGGGAAGGAGTCGACCCTCCCTACGGCGCCCTGTCCGACCTGATCAGAAAAGTCCGCGAGACCCGACTGACCATCTACGACATCGCAGACGTGCTCCGCTCCTGGCGGATCTGATGGGCTCTCCCCCTGGGTGTGTCGGCATGAGGGTGACGTGGCTCCTCGTCACTCGCTGAGCCGGTGAGGTGCGCGAAGTGCGCGCTTCCCGCGGCGTGGCGGGTTCGGGCGGGTTCGGGTGCCTCCCCGGACAACCGGGGACGGACGTCCGTTCGCTTGTGCCAAAGTGAGAGCAGAGCAGTCCTCCCCATCAGCCTGCGATCGCCCGCAAGATCGGCTGGCCGAGTGCGCCGAGCCAGCCCGCGAGCGCTCCGAGCGGCCCGATCAGCCCGGTGCCGGCCGTGGCCAGCGCGCCCGCCGAGGACAGCAGCCGGGTGATCCGGCCGAGCCGGCCCGCCACTGCCTCCCGGTCCGGCTCCGGCCGTGCGACCTCCTCGTCCAGCGAGTCCAGCTCGGCCCGCACCTCGGGCTCGATTGCTGGCGGCAACGCCGTCTGCCCGATCGACGCCCTCAGGTCCCGTACCAGGCCGCGCACCTCCTGCCCGCCCGCCGTGAAGTCGGCCGACTGGCCACCGTGAAGGGTCTGGTTCCCGGCCACGTTGTTGACCACGCCGCCCTGCTGATTGCCGATGTTGAAGGCCATGGCTCTCCATCTCCTCACCGCTGCTGCCAGGACGCCTGCCGCTCGGCGTCCTCGAAGCGGCGGCGCCGGGACGTCGTCACGATGTGCAGAACGATCCCGATGACCATCAGAACCGTCCCGATGGCCGCCATCGCGAACCCGACCGCCCCTACCGGCACCCCGGCCACCTTCGGTCCGAGCAGCTCCGGGGAGGAGTCGAAGCCCGAACTCCCCGACGAAACATCGTCGTTGGTCCTGGCAATGAACCGAATGATCACCCAGCCGTAGATCCCGCTTCCGACCAGAAAGAGCAGGAAGCCGAGCATGATCAGGTGTCGCGCCCTGGTACGGGTCGCGGCGATCTCCTTGAAAAAGCTCTCGCGCTGAGCCTGCTGAACGTAGTTGTACTGGTCCCCGGCGACGTTGCTCAGCCGGTCGGCCTGCTGCGCCCCGATGTCGAACCGCCGCTCGCCGCCGGGCGGCGTACGGCCGGCCTCGCGCGGTGCCGAGCGCCCCGGCGGCCCGGAGGGTGGCGGCCCTGCGGCGCGAGCGCCGTAAGGCGTAGGTCCGGGCTCAGAGGCGGGGCCCCAGCCCGGCATGGTGTCCGAGGTGGCGCCGCCTCCGGGCATCGGGGCCTGAACGGTCCGGTCGGCCGGGTCCAGCTCTTCGTAATGCACCTCTAAGGGCCCAAAATCCAGCACGTCGCCCGAGTGCAGCACCTGCTGCCCGAGCACCGGGTGACCGTTCAGCATGGTGCCGTTGGTGGAGGCCAGATCCTCGACGGTGGTCCGGCCCGAGGCCCGCCACACCACCGCGTGCCGTCGGCTGACGCCCGGATCGCCCACCTGGAGCTGGCAGTCGGAGTCCCGCCCGACCAGCATCGGCTGGTCGTCGAGGACGAAGACCCGGCCGCGCAGCCGGTCCGGGTGGTCGACCACGAGGTGCGGTAGGTCGCGCTCTCGCGGAGGCGGGTCCATGGCACGACCTCCTGCCTTGGCGAAGCATCCAGTACCGGGCGAAAATACTTCGGTCGCCTGTTCTGGTGATCCTCACCTTCCAGTAAAGGCCCATCGGCCCCGCCCTGCCACAGCACCCCGGACGGCCGAAAGCGGTGCGTTCGACCGCCGCCCCCCTCGGCCCGCAGACCTCGACTGGGACACCGTTCATGCACAGCGCCGCGGAGGAGATCCGGGCCGGCCGTCTCACCTCCGACCGCGCCGCCCACCACATCACCGCCACAGTGCTCGCCGCCTTCACGCCACCAGGCAAGCAGGTACCCGAGACCGGGGGCGTGGCGTAGCACCGACGTGGCGTAACACCGACAGCCCACGACGAAGAGTTCGCCACGGGCGGGGCCGCAGGTGGCCGAGGCGGGGCGGCATGGGCGCATCGGGCCTGCTCAGCATGTGGGATGTCATGGCGATGAGTCCGTGTCCTCCAGCAGGCCGGGCGTGCGCGCGGGTCCCCCAACGTCACGCTGTCGCGGGTGTATCCGTACGATGACGGGCATGACCAGCAGCACCCGATCGAGCCGCCGCCCCGCTGGGCCGCTGTTCGCGTTGCTGCTGCTGACCGTGCTGGCCGGGGTCCTGGGCATGCACGCGCTGGCTCCCGGCGGAGCGCCGGCATCCGAACACGCCATGACCATGGCCCATGCTTCTGCCACGGTGCAGGCGAGCGCGGCGTGCTCGCACACCGACGGCGGCTCCGGGCACCTCTCACACGCGGACGGCACGTGTGCGGCGGCGGGTATCGGCTCCCCATACGCGCCGCCTGCGCCGGCCGGCGCTCTGCCCGACTTCCTGGCCGCGGCCGGTGTTTCGATCGCCCCGTCGGCGTCGGTCGTGCAGGGACGGGCGCCGCCTGATCTTTCCGAACTGCAACTCCTGCGGATATAGGGCGGCCCGCACGGCACTCCCACATGCCCTGTCCGGGGCGGGTGCCGTCTTCGGCCTGTTCTCTTCCCCCTGATTCCGCGCGCCCCGAGACGGGCGCACGTGAAGGAGTTGCACCACTATGATCCGCAAGCGTTCCCTGATCCGCCGCGGCGCCGCCGTGGCCGTCGCCGGCACGGCCGCTCTCGTCCTGGCCTCATGCGGCGGCAGTGGCGACAGCGCGGCCGGGCACAACGGCCACACCGCGACCTCGGCGTCCGCTTCGGCCTCCGCCTCGCAGGGCCGGCACAACGCCGCCGACACCGCCTTCGCCCAGGGGATGATCCCCCACCACCGCCAGGCGGTGGAGATGGCCGACCTCGCCCCGTCCCGCGCCAAGTCGGCCGAGGTGAAGAAGCTCGCCGAGCAGATCAAGAAGGCCCAGGGCCCGGAGATCAAGGCCCTGTCCGGGTGGCTGACCTCCTGGGGCGAGGAAGTGCCCGCCGAGGGCGCCATGGACCACTCCGCTCACGGCACGGGCGGGATGATGACGGCCGAGGAGATGGACCGGCTGGCGAAGGCATCCGGTACGGCGTTCGACACCGCCTTCATGGAGATGATGATCAAGCATCACGAAGGCGCGGTGACGATGGCGAAGACGGAGAAGGCAGAAGGCTCCTTCCCCGGCGCGAAGACGATGGCCGACGCCATCGTCACCTCGCAGACCGCCGAGATCACCCAGATGAACGACCTCCTCGGCAAGAGCTGACCCACTCCGGCAGTGGGGGGTGTGTGTGCCTGCGTGGCCCACACTCCCCCACTGCTTGTCATGCTCCTCCACTTCCCTGAAATATTGATCGGCTGCGGCAAGGGCCACGCCGTCGTCCACGCCTACCAGTGACCTCTCACCCAGCAAGCGCACGCCCGGGCGGCACCTGCAGGTCCACCCGGGCGCGTTTGCGCTGCGGCGCGTCATCTGGCGATGTCCGCCGACCGGCCGGCTCGGGGTACAGGTTCAGTGCGGCGGGAAGCTACGTTGGCGTCGGCGGCGGCGCCGGTGGCGGGTCACGACCGCGGCTTGAAGCCGAGGGGCCGCCGCGGTGAGCAGGACCAGCAGGGCGGCGGCCAGCGCCAGGAAGTCGGCGACCGGCCCGAGCCAGCCGACCGAGGCGGTGACGTGGAGGATGAGGGTCAGCTTGCGCAGCCGCGGCGGAACGGCCTCACGGCGTGTGCCCGGAGGTGACCAGAGCGGCGATTCCGGCGATGAGTGCCAGCAGTCCGAACATCTGTGGGTAGCCGCCCAGTGGTGCGGCCAGTGCGGCGCCGGCGAAGGGGGCAAGGGCGGAGGCTGCCGTGGTGGGGGCGGCGAGGAGTCCGGACAGGCGGCCGTAGTGGGTGGTGCCCCAGCGGTCGGTGATAGCGGTGGCCTGGAGGAGGGTGAGGTTGCCGCGGACCATCCCGGCCGCGACGGACAGGGCGACCAGCAGGCCATATGGGCCGGGCACCAGCGCGAGGGCGGCTGTGGTGAGCGACCCGAGCGCGATGAGCGCGACTGTGCGGCCTGTTGTCCCGGTGCGGCGGGCGAGGGTGGCGTACAGGGTACGGCCGAGGGTCTGTCCGGCGCCGCCGAGACCCAGTGCCCAGGCGGCCTCGGTGGTGGTGAAGCCACGCTCGAGCAGGAGCGGGACCAGCGCGACGACGACGGCGGAGACAGCGAACGCGGAAAGGGTCAGGGCGGCGGCCAGCATCCGGAACGGGCGGCTGCGGGCGACCGTGTTCGCTCCGCCGGTGGCGTGGGCGGGGACCGGTGGTGCCTTCGGCCAGGGTGCGTTGAGTGCGAGAGCGTGGGCGGGGATGGTGACGGCGGCGAGCACCAGGGCGAGGACGGCGTAGGTCGCGCGCCAGGACAAGTGGTTGGCGAGTGCCGCGGTCACCGGGGCGAAGATCGTGGAGGCCAGGCCGCCGGCCAGGGTGACGATGGTGAGGGCGCGGACGTGGTCGGGGGACCACCAGCGGGTGAGCGCGGCGAAGGCGGGCTGGTAGAAGGTCGCGGCCATCGACAGGCCGGCGAGCAGCCAGCCGGCCACGAAGACCGGCAAATTGGGGGCTGCGGCCACGATGAGGATGCTCAGCACGGCGAAAATGGAGCCGACGGTCATCACGGTCCGCGGGCCGCGGTGGTCGATGATGCGGCCGACGCGTATCCCGGCGATGGCGGAGACGAGTAGCGCGGCGGAGAACGCGGCCGTGGTCGCCCCGACCGGCCAGCCGGTGTGGGCGGTGATCTGCGGGTTCAGCACGGGGAACGCGTAGTAGACGATGCCCCAGCTGGTGATCTGGGTGGCGCACAGCGCCAGGAGGGCGGCGCGGGGCCGCGACCGGTCCCCGGTTCCGGTCGCGGCCCCGCGTTCAGGGGTGTTGAGGTCGGTCACGAGCCGCAGCAGTCGCCCGCCGACCCCTCCTCGGCAACCACGGCAGCGGGCGCGCCGACGCCGATCTGCACGAGCGTAGGCGCCGGAGCGCAGCAGCCGCCTGTGTCGGCCTGCCCGGCAGCCGGGTCGTCGAAGAGGCCGGCGCCGCCGCACACTCCGGTCTCGGGGAGGGTGAGCTCGACTCGGTCGGCGGACTCGAGGTCGCCTGCGATCGCCGCGGTGACGGAGCGGACCTGCTCGTAGCCGGTCATGGCGAGGAAGGTAGGGGCGCGGCCGTAGGACTTCATGCCGACCAGGTAGACGCCGGCTTCCGGGTGGGACAGCTCCTGGTGGCCGTGCGGGTAGACGGTGCCGCAGGAGTGCTGGTTGGGGTCGATCAGCGGGGCCAGCTCGGTGGGTGCCTGGAGCCGTTCGTCCAGGCCGAGGCGGATTTCGGAGAGGAAGGACAGGTCCGGGCGGAAGCCGGTCAGCACGATGACTTCGTCGACCGGGTCGAGGCGACGGCCGTCCTCACCGGCCAGCACCAGGCGGCCCTCGCCATCGCGCTGGATAGATTCGGTGCGGAATCCGGTGACCGCGTCCGCGTAGCCGTTGTCGACGGCCGCCTTCGCGGCGAGCCCGAGGGCGCCGCGGGCGGGCAGCTGGTCGGCTTCGCCGCCACCGAACGTGGAGCCCGAGAGGCCCCGGCGCAGAATCCACACCGCGTGCGTGCCCGGCTCGTCCTTGGCGACGTCGGCGAGGGTGGCCAGCGCGGTGAAGGCGGAGGCTCCGGAGCCGATGACGGCGGTGCGCTTGCCTGCGTACCGGGCCCGGATCACCGGGTCCTCGAGGTCGGGTACGCGGTAGCTGACGCGGTCGGCGGCCGCGTTCTCTCCGAGGGCGGCAAGGCCGCTGGCGCCGGCCGGGCTGGGTGTGGTCCAGGTGCCGGATGCGTCGATGACGGCCCGGGCGAAGACGCGCTCTTCGCCGTCGGCGGTGGTGAAGTGGACGACGAAGGGCTGGGTTTCGCGGTCGGCGTCGACGATGCGGTCGCGTCCGGTGCGGGAGACGCCGGTGACGGTGGCGCCCACGCGGACATGGTCACCCAGGACGTCGGCGAGACGCTGGAGGTAGAGCTCTGCCCAGTCCCCGCCGGACGGGTAGGCGGTGGCGTCGGGCTTGGTCCAGCCGGTGGGGGCGAGCAGCTTCTCCGCGGCCGGGTCGGTGAGCTCGCCCCAGGTGGAGAACAGCCTGACGTGGGACCACTCGCGTACCGCGGAGGCTGCGGCCGGTCCGGCTTCCAGGACCAGTGGTTCGATGCCGCGCTCGACAAGGTGGGCGGCGGCTGCGAGGCCTGCCGGGCCGGCGCCGATGACGACGACCGGCAGGTCCGCAGTGGTGGTGGTCATGGTGATCGTCCTCCGGGTGCGCGCGGCCCGGCCCGGGCCACTGTTTCGATCGCTGTCGATATCCCGACCTTGCCACCCGTATCGATGAGTGTCAACATAGACGCATGTCGAAGTCAGAGGTTGTCGAACTGCCGGTCCTGGACACCGGAACTGTGGTGCCGTGCTGCCCGCCGATCACCGCGGGGGAACTGTCGCAGGCGGATGCGGAGAAGATGGCCGTGATGTTCAAGGCACTGTCCGACCCGGTGCGGCTGCGGCTGTTCTCCCGGGTCGCCTCGCACCCCGGTGGCGAGGCGTGCGTGTGCGACATCTCCGACGTCGGCGTCTCCCAGCCGACTGTCTCCCACCACCTGAAGAAGCTGCGCGAAGCCGGCCTGCTCACCTCCGAGCGGCGCGGGACCTGGGTCTATTACCAGGTCGCGCCGTCCGCGGTGGCCGCGATGTCAGCCATGCTCGACCTGCGCACCTGACCGATCGCGGCGTCAGCAGCGTCAGCAGTCGCGGGTCATCAGGCGCAGCCCGGCGGGCAGCAGCGCGCCAGGTACTGCTGAAGTGCGCCGAGCCTTTCGGCCGTGGTGGCGCCGTCGCCGCGGTAGAAGACCCGCTTGTCCTCTTTTCGCGAGAGGACCAGGCCGCCGCGGCGCAGCAGGCTGAGGTGTTCCGAGGCGGTCGACGGCTTCAGTGCGCACCGCTCGGCTATCTCGCCGACGGTGAGTTCCACGCCGTCGGCGAACTGCCGCGCCCCCTTAAAGGTCAGGGACAGGCCCCGTCATGCCCGCCGCCGCTACCTGAACTGGCCCGTCGCCGACCCCGACGGCGCCGCGGTCGCCGTCGTACGGGACATCCGCGACGCGATCGACGCCCGCAACACCGAACTGCTGCCCTCCCTGCCCGCCTGAACCACCCGCTGGTCCATCCTCGTGAAGGAAGAACCCATGTCCACCGCCCCGCTCGCTTCCGTGCTCTTCGTCTGCGTCCACAACGCCGGCCGCTCGCAGATGGCCGCCGGATTCCTCAGCCACCTCGCGGGCGACCGGATCGAGGTTCGCTCCGCCGGCTCGATCCCGGGCGACCAGGTCAACCCGGCCGCCGTCGAGGCGATGCAGGAAGCCGGCGTCGACATCGCCGACGCCAAGCCGAAGGTGCTCACCAGCGAGGCCATCCAGGCGTCCGACTACGTCATCACCATGGGCTGCGGCGACGCCTGCCCGGTCTTCCCCGGCAAGAAGTACCTCGACTGGGCCCTCGAGGACCCGGCGGGCAAGGGTGTCGAGTCGGTGCGCCCCATCCGCGACGAGATCAAGACCCGCATCGAGGCCCTGATCGCGGAGATTGACGCCAAGCAGGAGGCGTGAGCGCGTGAGCGGTACCAACAGTGACGGCGTGCGCGATGTCGTCATCATCGGCTCGGTCCCGCCGGATACACCGCCGCCCTCTACACCGCCCGCGCCGAACTCAAGCCGCTCGTCTTCGGCGGCGCGATCTTCGTGGGTGGTGCGCTGACTGGACGACCGAGGCCGAGAACTTCCCCACACTTCCGAGGGCATCGACGGCCCGGTCCTCATGGAGAACATGCGGGTTCAGGCGATGCGCTTCGGCGCGGAGATGGTCGACGACGATGTCGTCGAGGTCGACCTGACCGGGGACATCAAGACCGTCACCGTCACCGACACCGCCGACACCCGTGCACTGGGCGAAGGCCGCCGTTGTCGCCACCGGTTCCGGGTACCGCAAGCTGGGCCTGCCAGGGGACGACAAGCTCTCCGGGCGGGGCGTGTCACCGTATCCGGCGTCCGCGACCACCAGGGGAACGTCGACGCCTCATGACCGGGCCTCGTCGATCATGTCCAGGGCCAGCTGCAACTTCTCCACATGACCGGCCTGGGCGGGGATCCCGCAGCGGCCGCGGCGGGCGATCTTGTCCGCATCGGCCTCCGGCGAGGCGGGATCCCAAGATGCGGGCAGGTACAGCCGCCAGTTGACAGCCGCGGAGGCACGCTCATTGGCCAGGTGCAGGGAGACGCCCGCCTGGCATTTGGTGACCTTGCCCGCGGCGCCGGTGTACTGCCGCGACTGGTCACCGCTGCCACGTTGGGCCCCTACCTGGACCTTTGACACTCCTGAGGCACGACGGTAGGAAGTCGACAACGCAGGCGTCACGCTTCGTTCCCGGCGCAGCCGGGCAGCGTCTGATTCCGCCATCCTGCATACCAACCCCCATCCCTCCGAGCGTCAGGTCTTCGTACGGCGGGCGGGTGGAGACGGCCTCTGTTACGCAGAGCGCTCCCACGCGCAGGGCTCATTCACCCGGCCCGCCTGACAAGAGGAGGGGATGGGAGAAGCAGGTTCAGGAACGCACCGCTTGAAGTCCAGGTCTGCCGACACGACGTAGAGACTTTGGCCAGGTCATGGCCAGCACAGCACCAAGGGCCGTACGTGCCAAAACCGAGGCAGACTCTCACCACGGGCGGCTGGCCCTACGGTGCAGGCCCCGACCTGCTCGAATGCGCGTTGTTCAACACGGCCTGGGAGGGATCAGGCTGACGGCGCGGCAAACGGCCGCCGACCGCTCCGGCCCGGGGTGAGGTACAGCGCCTGCGGTGGCTCGGTGAGCAGCGGTGTGCGCCGCAGACTGTGCAGCAAGCCGGACTGTCACGCGCGCAGCAGACCGTCCTCCTCCACCACCTGGCCGACAGCCTCCAGCTGCCCCGCCGTCGGTGTCCTGCGCCTTCTCTGATCATGAAGATCTGTAGCATTTTCTGCGTGTCACTGCGAGCCTGTGGCCATCAGCGTCGCCGTGATGGGTTCCAGCTCGGTGATCAGTTCGTCGAGTTCGGCCGGGGACAAGGCGTCGTAGGGCGGGGTGGCGAGTTCGTCGGTGAGGGTTTCGATGCGTTGTTTGGTCGCGCGGCCCTCGTCGGTGAAGTGGCCGTCGGTGTCGATGAGGCAGCGTTCGCGCATGCCGTCCATGACCGCGGCCAAGCGCTCTTTCGGCAGGTGATGGATGCGCCCGAACGACTCCGGGGGATGGATGCCCTGTTCCAGAGCGGAGAGCACGTGGGCCTCCGTGCCGCCGATGCGCGCGCCGACGAGAGCGGCGATGTGCCCGTCGCCGCGGTGCTCGCGCAGCATGGTCGCGGAATGCCACAGCCGGGCGACGGGGTCGCTGGGCACCTCAAGGGTGCGCATGCCGGCGTACATCACCCGGCCTTCGGCGGGGGCGCTCGTCGCGGCCTTGGTGGTCAGGTCGGCGGCGCGCACCAGACCCGGGGAGTCGGCCAGCTCATCGCCGAGGATGCGCCGTAGGGAGGCCGCGCTGCCCCGCTCCCGCGCGGCGACGGAGGCCTCGGGCGGGATCGTCTCCCAGGCGCTGGGGATGTGCCGTGCGGCTTCCCCGTAGGCGAAGTTGTAGAAGGCTGCATGCACGACGTGAGCTGGCACCTGTCCCAGTGGTGCGGCGCGGCTGGCGAAGTAGCCGTCCCAGTAGGTGCGGTGGCCGAGTGCCGCCAGTTCCTCGTTGCACTCGTCGGCGAGGAAGGTGACCAGGCAGATCGGCTCCAGGAGCTCGAACATGCGACGGGCGATGTGAGTCATCGGATGCGAGCGCGTCTTGCCCATCGGGTTCTCCCTTTGTCAGGTGTGCCGACTTGGACCGTCCGGCACACCGAAACTCATCGGCGATCGAAGAGAAGCAGTGCAGATGAGTGGGCGCCTGCGTAGCTGTGTATGCGGGAGCGGGTTCTGGTCCAACTTCTGGGCTCTGCGCGGATTTTGTGGCGCGTGAAGATCACGAGCAGGTGGGCATGGTCGTCGAGTTCGCCGGTGCCCGCAGAGCGCGTCTCCCGTCACCGGCGCTCCGGCCTGACCACCCCTCTGAAAGACGACGGCCTCATCCTCGCCATGCGGGCCGAGGCCCGCGGAGCGGCACCCCAGGCCGACCCGCGCGCCGGTATCCGCACTATGGGGCTCGACGACTTCCTCACCTGTCGGATCCCCGGCACCGAGGTCCACCTCGGCATGTCCCGGAAACTGTTCGCCGCCTGCAAGCGCCTCCACGAGGAAGACCTCGTTATCGCCCGGCGAAGCCCAGGGCTGCGCGCCGAAAACATCAGCGACCAGGAGTTCAGCTCTATTGGTCAGAAACGGCTCAGGTTCTCATCAACAGGAGGGGCCTTCACGGGGGTCGCCTGATCCGCCTCGATGATCCTGGCCGCCTCGGCTGCTTCCCGGAAGGTGACGACCGCCTCGCCATTCTCCCGTGCCCATGCGGTGAGCATCCTGATGGGCTCCTCCAGGGTTCGCCCGAGATCGGTCAGGCCGTACTCCACGCGCGGCGGCGCCTCGGCGTACGCGTGCCGCTCGACGAGCCCGTTGGCTTGGAGCCGGCGCAACGTCTGGGTCAGTACCTTGCGCGAAATGCCACCGCTCAGCTCGACCAGCTCGCCGTGGCGCAACGGGCCGTCGGTCAGCGCGAAGAGCGTGACCATGGACCACTTGCTGGCGATGATCTCCATGGCCAGGAGAGCGGGACAGTCGGCGAGGAAGGCAATTCCGGGACGCAGGCTCATGCGCCGAAGGTTACCTGGAGGTACCTGGTGGCCGCCTATCGTCGTCGAGGTGTGCACGCCCCTTACTCGCATCTCGCATGATTGAGGTTTCAGCCATGTTCGTCTCTCTTGCCGTCGTCACCGTGTTCATATCGGCGCTTCTCCTGGTATCGGCTGGGGCCAAGTCTCTGCGGACCCGGCACATCACCGAGCAGATGTCCACCCTCGGAGTGCCGCAGAGCATGATGGCGTTCCTGATCGGCGCTCAGATCGCGGGCGCGGCCGGTGCGATCGCCGGACTCTGGTGGGGACCCATCGGAATCGCCGCCGCGATCGGCCTGACGCTCTATTTCGCCGGGGCGGTCGCCTTCCACCTGCGCGTCGGTGACCGCAAGGGCGCGTCTCCGGCGGTGGTCCTCACCATGGCCTCCGTCGCCCTGATCGTGCTGCGTGCTGCCACCCTCTGACAGCGGACAGCCGGTCTGACGCCGGCCTTGATCGTGCTGAGTGAGGTCGGTCTCCTCTGAGGGCAGCCACCGTTGATCATCGTGAGTTGTGTCGACAATCGAAGATCAGCCGGTGGCCGTGGGCCACAGCGTAAACCTTGCCCGGTGGCAATCTGTATTCGATGGCCTGATGGGCAAGGTGGCGGGCCGGTTCGCCCGGGTGGAACCGCGCCGCCGGACGAGGGTGTTCGTGCTGGGGCTGCTCGTGGACCTGCCGAGGAAGAACTGCTGGACGATCGCCGAGCACGCCGGTGACGCCAGTCCGGCCGGCATGCAGCACTTTCTCAGCCGGGCCCGCTGGGATGCCGACGAAGTCCGCGACGAGATACGGGACTTCGTAGTCGAGCACCTCGGAGACGAGGGCGCCGTACTGGTTGTTGACGAGACCGGGGACCTGAAGAAGGGCACCGCGAGCGTCGGGATCCAGCGCCAGTACACCGGAACCGCGGGCCGGATCGAGAACTCCCAGGTCGCCGTATACCTCGTCTACGCGAGTGCGGCCGGGCACGCCGCCATCGACCGCCGCCTCTACATCCCGCGCTCCTGGACCCAGGACCCCGATCGGTGCCGCGCGGCAGGCGTCCCCGACGACCTGACGTTCGCGACCAAGCCCGCACTGGCCACCGAGATGATCGCCCGAGCTCTTGATGCCGGCGTCCCCGCGGCGTGGGTCACCGGCGACGAGGTCTACGGCGGCGATCCGCACCTGAGCGCCGAGCTGGAGAGGCGCCAGATCGGTTACGTCCTGGCCGTCTCACGCAAGCGACCCATCGCCACCCGCGCGGGCGTCTTCCGGGCCGGCCAACTCGCCTACGGCCTGCCGAAGAAGGCCTGGCAGCGGCTCTCGGCGGGCACCGGCGCCAAGGGCCACCGCTTCTATGACTGGGGCCAGCCCCCAGGAGCCGGAGTTCGACCCGGAAGGCGACGAGGGTCTCCTCGAAGCGGCGACGCCGGAGACGTATCTGGCCGTCAGCCGCTACGACGTGCCCCCGATCCGCGCTTAACGAGCTCGTTAGGCCGCCATCGCTCATCAATGCGCTTCGTCGGGCGCCGAACGGTCCGGTTCGTTTATCTTTCCGAAGGGGATGTGCACGCTGGGCGTGCTGCGGGCGGTGCCGGTCAGGTGGCCGACCTGATCGTCGAAGAAGATGTGGGGCTTGAGGACCTCCATGACCGTGCTCTTGTCTATGCCGCCCAGGAAGAAGGCGTCGTTGACGGTTACGCCCCAGTTCTTCAGGCTGCGCACCGGTCGTTCGTGAGCGGGTGCGTCGCGGGCGGTGACGAGGGAAACGTGGACACGAATCTTGTAGTGGGCGTCTTCTGCTCGTTGTTCTTCTTCGCGTCGCTGGAGGCGGTTGACGCCTGCTAGGAAGTCGCGCAGGGGGCCTGGGTCGTGCGGGGCGGCGGCGTTCGTCGTCTCGTGGCAGCGGAAGCGCTCGATGCCGCCAACCTGGTAGACCTGTTCTGAGGCGTCGTCGGCAAGGACTCCGTCGAAGTCGAAGGCGATCCGCAGATCCTGGTCATCGCCCTCGTCTGCCACCGCTGGGCCGAGCACGCGGCCGGCGGGTAGCCCGAGTGCGACGGCCTCGCGGACATCGTCCTCGTTCGCAGACAGGAACAGGGACATGGTCAGGGCTGGCATGAAGCGGTAGGGCGAGCGGCCCTGCATAAAGATGGCCCGGCTGATCGGCAAACCGTAGGACTGAATGGACCGCATGACCCGCAGTCCGGTGTCGGGATCATTGCGGGACAGGATGATGACCTCCACCAGAGGGTCATCGGGTGAGAGGTCGTTCAGGGAAAGCAGTCTGCGAATGAAGGGAAAGGCGACTCCTTTGTCCAGCGTGTCGTTCAGGTGCTCCTCCTGGTAAGCACGGTAGGCCTCCTCTCCCTGATCGCGGAATACGGCATCCGCCTCCGCTAGGTCGAACAGTGCACTGGAGGCGATACCGACGACCAGCCGGTTCTTGAGTTCGTAGACGGCCACTGCGTCCTCCCCTGTACTAGGGCCTGTCTCCTCGATGAAGACACTGGCTGTCTGTCAGTCGAACATGCCTGCGTGGGGGCCTGGTTCACCAGTCATCGGGTCGAGGCCCGCGTGGAAGCGGCGTTCCTGTTCCTCGTGATGGACGAAGATGCCCACTCGTCCCCATAGAGAGTGGTCGCTCAGCAGGCACGCGTCGAATTCAGCAGTCATGAGGCGCCGCAGGAACGGAACCAGTTCCGGAGCGCGCTATGGCGTGAACGCCTTCACTGGTGGCATCCGACGTCGGTCCAGGGTGTTCAGTCCAGTGGTACACGGGCTTCCAGGACTCTGGCGGTGAAGGCCGCCAGGTGAATCCGCATCTGCTCACGAGTCATCCGCTGTTGGCCGACGAGGTGTTCGACGAGGTCGGCGCGGGTGGCGGCAAGCAGAGCATGCGCAGTGAAATCGCTGTCGGCAAGCCCGGGAATCTGCTCCAGTGCGGCCTGGAGTGTGCTGTGCCACCGCTCGTAGTGTTCCGCCGCGTAGGGGCTGTCGCCGCCGGTTCCCTCCAGTGCCAGGGCAAGGTGGCGGTTGTCGATCTTGAAGCACAGCACGGCGTCGAGGAGGGCGGGTACACGCTCCAGTGGCGGGGTGGCGGGCCCCAGAGGTGGTGGCCCCTCTTCGGCGGCGAGCCTGATCGGTGCGAGCCGCATCTCGTAGAGCGTGTGGATCAGGCCGGTGCGGTCACGGAAACCGCGGAAGAGCGTTGCCTTGCCGACGCCGGCCGCTGCCGCGATGTCCGCCATGGTGACCGCCTCAGGGCTCTCGCAACGGGCGAAGAGCGTGTCGGCAGCCGCGAGGACGGCCTCCCGGTTGCGAGTGGCGTCCGCGCGTGGCTTGCGTTCGGGCATGCGGTTCCTCCGATTGCAAAGCGGACCCTTAGTCCGTATCGTCGAACGCATGAAACGGACTCAGAGTCCGTATCGTACGGGACGGAGCACCCCATGAGCACGAACACCGCACCGGTGGACCTGTACCGCCACGGCCTGCAGATGCTGCTGGACAAGGACATATCCGCCTGGGTCGACCTGTGGGACGAGAACGGGATCTTAGAGTTTCCCTTCGCGCCGGAAGGCTGGCCAAAGCGGCTGGAGGGCAAGGCGGCGGTCGCCGAGTACATGCGCGACTACCCCGACCACATAGACCTTCACGACTTCCCCTACGTGGAGATCCATCAGACCATCGCCCCCGAGACCATCGTGGTCGAAATGCGCGGTGTGGGCCGTCTGGTGGACACTGACAGCCCCTTCGACATGTCCTACATCGCCGTGGTCACCGTCAGGAGCGGCCTCATCGCCCACTACCGCGACTACTGGAACCCGCTCGCCGTCCAGAACCCCGCCACCCACTTCGCCGGGAACAACTGATGAACAAATCCCAGGAGTTCGCCCTGGTCATCGGGGCCACCGGCACCACCGGCAGCCGCGTCGCCGCCCAACTGGCCGCCGTAGGCCGGCGCGTCAAGGCCGCCAGCCGACGCGCCACCCCCGTCGGCGGGGCCTGTCCCGTGCGGTTCGACTGGGACGACCCCGCGTCCTTCGAGGGCGCACTCGAAGGCGCGGACCGGGTCTATCTCATTCCGCCGCTCGGCTCTCCGGACCCGGCAGCCGTCATGCTGCCCTTCCTCCAGCAGGCCCGCGCCGCAGGAGTCCACCGCGCTGTCCTGCTCAGCTCGTCGGCGATCCCCGCCGGGGGCCCTGCCGTGGGACAGGTTCACCAGGCCCTGCCCGGCCTGTTCACCCAGTGGGCGGTCCTGCGGCCCTCGTGGTTCATGCAGAACTTCACCGGTGACCATGCGCACGCCCGGACCATTCGAGCGGACGGGACCATCCGAACGGCAGCCGGCGAAGGCCGCGTCGGGTTCGTCGACGCCGACGACATCGCCGCCGTCGCCGTGCATGCGCTGACCGAGGCGCAGGCTCCGAAGACCGACCTGATCATCACTGGGCCCCAAGCGCTGAGCTACGGCGACATCGCCGCCGTCCTCACCCAGGTCACCGGCCGGACCATCACCCACCGTCGGCTGACCTACGAGCAGATGCGCGACCGCCTGGCGGCCGACATGCCCGCCGAGTTCGCCGCGATGCTCGCCGGCATGGACCACGCCATCGCCGAAGGCGCCGAGGACCGCACCACCGACACTGTGCAACGCCTCACTGGCCGCCCGCCGCGCAGCTTCCGCGCTTTTGCGGAACGGGAGATACACCGAATCCGGAGCTGACATCCCCGGTTCAAACCTGCGTGACCAAGTTCAGACTAGGTCCTGTCCGGGCGAAAACGAGTCCGGGTTCGACGGGGGTCTGGCGGCCGGCAATAGATCTTGCTCGCGCAAAGGACCATTTATGCGAGACCAGACCGACCACGAACAGCCTGAAACGTCCCCGCTGCGGTGAATGCGTTGGTGATCGGCGCGATGAGCGAGGCGAAGCGGCGGGCACCTGCATTGCCGATCGGCGCCCACAGCGCGGCGCAGTACTCGTCTGTTTCCACTTCGATGCGCTCGCGTGCCGCACTGCCGGCGTCGGTGACAACGCCATGGGAGTCGAGCCAGCCGCGCGCGACGAGGCGTGCCGTCGCCGCGCTCCACTCCTCGTCGTCCCACTGACGGGTCGCTCGCGCGAGAGCTGTCGGGAGGCGGCCGGTCGCAGTGTGCAGAACGAGGCAGTCGCACGGCCCGAGGCCGTTGTCTGCGAGTACGACGAGATGGGCGTCGCCGCGCCACTCGCGAGCCACCGTGATCTGCTGCCACAGTGCGACGAGAGGATCGGGAGGAAGCGCGACCGAGGCGTTCGCGGCGGCCAGCACCTTGCCGGCGTAGTCGGCACCGGCGACGACCGGGTCGATCAGCGAGCGCGCCTCGGCAAGGTGGTCGTCCGTGAGTTGTACGTTGACGCGTCGCATCGCCCGTCCGGCGGCCACGAAGCGGGCGGCCTGCCACCGCTCGGGCGGCGCAGCGTCCCATACGCCCGCCATGGCCCGCACTGCCCGCGGGCTGAAGTTGTAAAAGGCCGCGAGCGTGACCTGCCACGGAACCGCGCCCATCGCGGCCGACCGGAAGGCCAGATACGCCGGCCCGCGGTCGGTCACGCCGAGCTCGGCCGCCTCCTCGGCGGTCTCGGGGGCAAGGTAGATGAACAGGTGAGCGGCGCTGACGGCACGGCTGACGTCACGGACGGCGTTGAGGTCCATCGGACCGCCGCCGGTGCGGGCGTCGTCGGGAAGGGTGTCGAGGTGCATGGCGGTGGTGCCTCCGGGTGTCGGGCGGTGCTGTCAGGCGGGTGTTTCGGCGGTGGCGATCAACACCGCGCGGCCGAGGATGTGACCGGCCATGGTGAAGCCGAGGACGGCCGGTGTGGCGTCGGCCGGGACGCCTGTGACGGGGATGTCGAGGGCGTGCACCACGACGACGTAGCGGTGCGGCCCGTGTCCGGCCGGCGGGGCGGCGCCGGTGTAGCGGGCCACGCGGGCATCGTTGGGCAACTGGTAGGCACCCTCGGGCAGCTGTGAGCCGGTGTCGTCGCCGGCGCCCTCGGGGAGCTCGGTGACGGTGGCGGGGATGTCGGCGACCGCCCAGTGCCAGAACCCGGAGCCGGTGGGGGCGTCGGGGTCGTAGACGGTGACGGCGTAGCTCTTGGTGCCCTCCGGGGCGCCGCTCCAGGACAGCTGCGGGGATGTGTCCTTCCCGCCGGGCAGGCAGGAGGAGTGCTGCTCGGGCGGCCAGGCGGCGCCGTTGGTGACGGTGGTGCTGGTGACGGTGAACGAGGCCGCCTGGGGGAGGCGGGCGAAAGGGTCGTTGGCAGGCACAGCGGTCATTCCTTTCCGGACGAGGACGCCCTGATCGGCTACTAAATCGACGGTAACACGAATAATCGATTATTCGAGGGATCGTCTATCAACCGTCTAGGATGGGCCCATGAGTCAGACGGCGCACTCCCCGACCCCGCCGGGGAAGCAGATGCTCTCCGAGCAGGTCTACGCACACCTGCGGGACGCGATCATGCGCGGGGACCACTCCCCTGGCGCCCCCCTCAAGCCGCAGGATCTTGCCAAGGAGCAGGGCGTGAGCCTGGCCGTGGTGCGCGAGGCGCTCGTGCGGGTGGTCGGCGAGGGGCTCGCCGACCGGCTGCCCAATCGCGGTTTCGCAGTCCCGTCCTTCTCCGACCGCCGCTGGCAGGAGATCGCGGAAGCCCGCCGGACCGTCGAACCGGTCGTACTGCGTATGTCCATCGAGCGCGGCGACGTCGAATGGGAGGCCCGTGTGCGGGCCGCCCACCATCGTCTGGTTCGCACTCCGGCGTACGTGCCGGAGGAGGGCGAGTACTACACCGGCGCTTGGGCCGAGGCTCACAGGGCCTTCCACCGCACGTTGCTGGAGGGGTGTGGCAATCGCGTGCTGCTGGAGACCTTCGACCGGTTGTGGACCGCGAGTGAGCTGGCCCGCCGTTGGTCGGCACACCGCAACCCCGACCGGGACGGCGCCAGGGAACACCGCAGGCTGGAGGAGGCGGTGCTGGCCCGCGACGCCGACACAGCAGCCGCGGTTCTGGTCCAGCACCTCACCTTGACCGCGGCTGCTCTGACCGACGATTCAGGTCAGGCCACCTAAGACGTTGTCCTACGTGGTGAGCCGGAGGAGGCGCTTGTAGCAGCACAGGGCCGCAGCCAGGCCGAGAAAGGCCAGGTAGTCGCGTGGATCGCGTTCGTAGCGGGGGGTGAGCCTGCGGTAGCGGGACAGCCATGAGAGATCAGGAACCGGCGGTGGGCCGCCGACTTCGATATGCCGAAGCACGGCGGCAGAGCCCGCCAGGCGCTAGATGATCGCCGCGAGCGGCGACGTACCCCGCCCCATGAACAGACCAGCGAATGATCACCACATAGGACACCGTCTAAAGGCGTGTTGCAGAATGCTGAGAAGCGGGCATTTCCCTTGCGTGCGTGGGGTGTTGAGGGCTGATCCGTTGTCGGTGGAGACGTTCACGGGACTGCGGATGCGGCAGTTCGAGCGGCTGCTGAACGTGGTCCGTGAACGGGGCGGGAACGGGCCCGGTGGCAGCCGTCCGCGGTGCCTGCCGCTGGCCGACCGTGTGCTGCCGGTCGCCGTGTACTACCAACCTCACCATGCAGCAGCTCGCCCCGCTGTTCGGATGCTCGCCTGCGACAGTGTGCCGAGTTGTTCACCGGTTGCGGCCGCTGCTGGCCATCGAGCCGGCAGCCTGGCCGGCAGACACGGTAGAACGGCTGTGGATCGTGGACGGCACCCTTGTCCCGTCCGTGACCGGAAGACCGGGGCGTCTTCACGCAACTACCGGTTCTCGGCGAACGTGCAGGTCATCACCGATGCCGACACCAAGCTGGTCGTCGCCGCGACCCGCCTCCGGTGGGGTCAGCTTCACTCGGGGGTGGCCTGTGGGCATTGCCGGTAGCGTGATCGTCTGCCGCATGGAGGGTCCATGTGTCCGGCCTGCCCGTGCGAGGGATTCCGGTGGCGAGCGATGGGACCGTGATGAGCGAACTGACGAAGCCCAGAATCGAGATCCCGGAGGGTGGTGCGCCCACCGAGCTGACGATCCGGGACCTCGTGGTCGGGGATGGAGCCGAGGCACAGCCGGGCCGGGTCGTCCGGGTTCACTATGTGGGTGTCACGTTCGCGTCCGGTAGAGAGTTCGACTCTTCCTGGGAGGAGGACCGGCCGTTCAAGTTCGCCGTGGGCGGTGGCAGGGCCATCAAAGGCTGGGACCGGGGTGTGCGGGGAATGAAGGTCGGCGGCCGACGCGAGATCATCGTTCCCCCGCGTCTCGGATACGGCAGGCAGTCGCCGTCTCCCTTGATCCCGGCGGGCTCGACGCTGATCTTCGTCGTGGACCTGCTTTCGGTCGTGGGCGGGCCCACCGGAGCCAGCCCGGGCACGACCGGCTCGGCCTGAGCCTGGCGCCTATGAGGAAGACCGACGTGTCGGTGGCTTCCACCAGAGCGGGCGCCGCAGAAACGCCATTGAGGCTGTGGCAGCCGAGTACGTGCTGATCGCGGTGAGCTGATCGTTGTTGGACAGGGCGACCCGGACCAGTCCGTTGATCGCTCCCTTGCCGTCGACCGCGCCGGTCGCGTCGAAGCCCTCTGCGGTGATGAGGTCGCCGACCATGGGCAGATCAGCCTGGCTCAGCTCCCGGGCGGCGTCGACCGTTTCCTGCTGGGACAGCCCCAGCCCGGCCACCGCCACCAGGTGCTCCGCTTCCTCACGGGCCTTCAGCTTGTCGACGGCCGTCTTCCAGGCTCGCTCGAAGCTGCCCATCGACGCCACCAGCAGCCCGGTCTTCGGCCTGCTGCCCTTTTTGTCCTCCTCCTCCACGGCCGTGTAGGCGCCCTCGAGTTCGGCTACCTTCTGACCCACGGTCAGCGAGCCTGCTGGCCGCGGCGTAGGTCGCTGACGGTTTCACCGAACTCGCGTTTCAGGGCCCTGCCGAGGTGCTTGGTGTCGTGTACGCCCCATCGTGCTGCGATAGTGGCCGTGGAAACGTCTGAGGAGGCGGGGGCGAGGAGATCCCTGCGGATCCGTAGCAGGCGTTCGTGCCGAACCCAGGCGGCGAAGGTCAGATCGCTGCCTTTGAACAGTGCGTGCAGGTGCCGGACGGAGATGCGGTGTTGGCGGGCGACTGTCTCCGCACCGAGTTGGGGGTCGCCAAGGTGGGCCAGCGCGTAGCTGCGGATACGGTCAACAAGCTCGCTGGCGACGGAGACCCGCTCAGGGGTGGTGTCGGAGAAAGCAGCGAGGAGCAGGGCGGTGAGCGCGTCGGCCAGATACGTACGCGCTACACCCTGGCGCGGGAGATCCTCGTTGACTGCGAACAGTGCGTGGCCGAGGAGTGAGCCGATCCCGCCCTGGGGGGATATGGGCAGCGCAGTGCGCCGGCTGATGGAGTTCGCGTGCCTGCCGAGGCTTGCCCGGGGAACGCACAACACGGTCATGTCGCTGGGGTCGGCACCGATGAGCCGGTAGGGCCGGGTGTTGTCACAAGCGAACAGTTCACCGGGTCTCACCGTAACGGTCCGGTCGTCCTGGGTCGCCGTAAGCGGACCGTGGTGGTGCAGAGTGAAGTGCATCCACTCGACGTCGCTGGAGGTGATGCTGCGGTTGTCTCGCATCACCGTTCCGGCAGTGGCCTGGATGCGGGCGACGACCACGGGTCCGATGGCGGTGTGGTCGACCACGGCCTGGAACTCCTGCGGGCCGGGACCGATAACCCGCAAAGGAGCGAACAAGGCTGAGGCAACAGCCTCGAACGCCTCGGTTCCTGCTAAGTGAAGATCGTTACGGTTCGTCATGCCGATGCACCCCCGTCATGCACGGGCACTCTACTGCCGCATTGTTCACCGTGCACGAACTGGGGAGGCATCGTGCGCGGATTGGTGCTCGTGGGCCACGGAACGTGCCTACGGTCATCAATGTGCGATGCATGAATGGCTGGCAATGGAGGGGGATCCATGAGGGAAAGTATTCGCCGAGCCCTGGTGATGGCATTAGGAGCCGCAACTGCGGTTGTGATGGCGGTCGGTCCCGCTCAGGCAAAGGCCGAGGCGACCCGGTACAACTGTCCCGACGGAGCTGTCTGCCTGTATGGCGAGGGTGTTTTCCTCTCGTCCTCGTCGAAACCCACACACATCTGGTACAGCTACGGCGCACATAACCTGAGCGGCCAGTACAACAAGCACTGGCTCTACAACAACCAGTACGGCTGGAACGCTAATGCCATGGTGTGCACCGGGTACAACGGGACAGGCGACTGCGAGGACGTCCTGTGGCCGCAGGAAGGGATCTGGAGGGACTTCACACCGATCAACTCGGTAGTCCTGTACCTGTATTACCCAGGTGGCGGCTGAGCGGTGAGCGGCTCCCGCACGCCGGGTCAGGGGCCACGTTGACGGAGGTCTTTACGCTCCGGGTGTCGATCACGGATCCGGGGGGCTCGGGCTTGCGCCCTTCTTCGAAGTGGGCAAGGCCGACGGGGTCGTGCTTGAGCTGTGTGAACATCCTTTTACCACGCCAGGCCGCGTAGTAGCTCCTGGACTTGATCGGTGATGTGGGCGTGCAAGCCCGCCGACGTACCGGGTCAGCGGCAGCCACGCCCTGGTGACACCCGCAGCCCCCTGCTATGGCGGGGCTGCGGGGTGGGTGCTGCTGCGTTCAGGGCGTGAGGTCCAGTACGCGGACCGGCTCACCTACTCAGCAAAACGGGCGAGATACGCGCGCAGCGACAAACCCTCGGCGGCAGCTATGGCGGCCAGCTGGTCCTTGGCTTCCTCGGGGATACGGACGTTGCATCGGACATCGTCGTGCTCCTTTCCATCTCGCCAAGGGCACGGGTACGTACCCGTATCCGCCATGCCAGTCACCACCCTGTTGTGTGGTCGAATCAGCAGGCACTGCGCTGTCGCTCAGCACAGGCTCGACCTGCGGCCCCATACATAGCTGGTGAACTGCTACACACCGAACAAGTTCGACCCTCGTTCGGCGGCGAACCATGAACAGCAAGCGTAGAGGTCGTTTTATCCCGCTGTTCTATTCCGGAATTCGCGGGACCTTGGCCGGGCTGCCGCGGCAGACAGTGGACCTGGCCGCCCCGGCGTGGAAAAGCCTGCTTGTGCGGCGGCTCACCGCATGTCCTGCGCGGCGCGGTTCCAGGCGGCGTCGCGCAGCAGACGCAGCCCGTTGAGGCCGACGATGACGGTCGAGCCCTCGTGGCCGAGGACACCGAGCGGCAGCGGCAGATGGCCCAGCAGGTCCCAGACGACCAGGCCGGAGATGAACACTGCGGCGATGAGCAGGTTCTGCACCACCAAGCGGCGGGCTGCCCGCGAGAGGGCGATGACCGTGGGGACGGTGGCGAGGTCGTCGCGGACGATGACGGCGTCGGCGCTCTCCAGGGCGAGGTCGGAGCCGACGCGGCCCATGGCGATGCCGGTGTGGGCGGCGGCCAGGGCGGGGGCGTCGTTGACGCCGTCGCCGAGGACCAGGACCTTGCGTCCTCGGGCCTGAAGGCGCCGTACGGCTTCGACCTTGTCCTGGGGCAGGAGTCCGGCGTGGACTTCGTCGCCGGTGATGCCGGCCTCGGCGGCCAGGCGGGCGGCGGCGCGCGGGTTGTCGCCCGTCACCAGCATCGGGGTGCTGCCGGTGAGCCTGGTGAAGGCGGCGACGGTCGCGGCGGCGTCGGGACGCAGCCGGTCGGCGATGCCCAGCACTCCGACCGGGGAGCCGTCGCGCAGGACCACGACGGCCGTACGGCCGCCGTCCTCCAGGCCGGCCGCCACCTCGGCGGCGCGGGCTGAGCCGGGGTCGTCGTGGCCGTCGAGGAGGCGGGCAGGTGCGCCGACCGCAACCGCGTGGCCATCGACAGTGGCGGTGACACCGACGCCGGGTGTGGAGGTGAAGTCCCGCATGCCGGCGATGGCCAGGCCGCGGGTGCGGGCGGCGTCGACAACGGCGCGGGCCAGGGGGTGTTCGCTGGGGTGCTCGGCGGCGGCCGCCAGCGCCAGCAGGGCGTCCTCGGCCAGCCCGGAGCCGGACAGCAGGCGGATGTCGGTGACGCGGGGAGTGCCCTCGGTCAGGGTGCCCGTCTTGTCCAGGGCGACCGCGTCGACCTGCCCGAGACGCTCCATGACCACGGCGGACTTCACCAGGACGCCGTGGCGTCCGGCATTCGCGACCGCGGAGAGCAGCGGCGGCATCGTCGCCAGGACCACCGCGCACGGCGAGGCCACGATCATGAAGGTCATCGCCCGCAGTAGCGAACCGGTCAGGTCCGCGCCGAACACGAGAGGAATCAGAAAAACCGCCAGGGTCGCGAAGACCATGCCCAGGCTGTAGCGCTGCTCGATCTTCTCGATGAACAGCTGGGTGGGCGCCTTGGTCTCGGATGCCTCCTCGACCATGGCCACGATCTGGGCGATCACCGAGTCCGAGGCGTCCCGCTCGACCTTGACCCGCAGCGCGCCGCTGCCGTTGAGCGTGCCGGCGAAGACCTCGTCCCCGGTCTCCTTTGCGACCGGCAGCGGCTCGCCGGTGATGGTGGCCTGGTCTACCTCGCTCGTCCCGTCCAGGACGCGGCCGTCCGCGCCGACCCGCTCGCCGGGACGGACCAGCATGGTGTCCCCGACCACCAGTTCCTCGGTCGGGACCGTTGACTCGCTCCCGTCGTCGGCCAGCCGGGTGGCCGTGGTGGGTGCGAGGTCGAGCAGACCGCGCACCGCGTCCTGGGTACGGGCGGTGGCCAGGGCCTCGAGTGCGCCGGAGGCGGCGAAGATGACGATCAGCAGCGCGCCGTCCATCACCTGCCCGATCGAAACCGCGCCGATGGCGGCCACGATCATCAGCAGGTCCACGTCCAGGGTCTTGTCCCGCAGCGCCGTCAGCCCGGCCCAGGCCGGTTCCCACCCGCCGGTGACGTAGGCGGCGGCGTACAGCGGGCCCCACGACCAGTCGGGCGCGCCGGCCAGCTGGAGCGGCAGCGCGATCAGGAACAGCACCAGCGCCGCGGCGGCCCAGCGAGCCTCGGCCAGGGCGAACACCCGGGTACGGCGCTTCGGGGCCGTACCCGAGGCGGCCCGCGCTGCCCGTTCGGGCCGCTGGAGCAGGTCGGAAGGCATGACAAAACAACCCTTCAGGGCGGAAGACGGCTACACACCCACCGTACAGGAACATCTGAACAGGTCTTCATATGTGACCGGTAGGATGGGCGCCATGGGTCACGGAGCCGACGACAAGCACCACGCCACCCCCCGCGAGCGCCTGGACGCGGCGGGAGCGACCGACGTCGCCGCCACCCTCCAGGCCCTCGCGACCCCTTCGAGGCTGTACATCCTGGCCCGCCTCCAGGAGGGCCCGTGTGCGGTCGGCGACCTCGCCGAAGCCGTGGACATGGAAGCCTCCGCCTGCTCCCACCAGCTCCGCCTGCTGCGCAACCTCGGACTGGTCATCGGAGAACGCCGGGGCCGCTCCATCGTCTACGCCCTCTACGACAACCACGTCGCCGAGCTCTTGGAGCAGGCCCTCTTCCACGTCGAGCACCTGCGGCTCGGCCTGCGCGACGCCCCCGCCGCCGAAGCGGCCCCGGCCGCGGTCCGGCGGTAGTCGATCGCATTCCGCGACTCTCACAATGAACGTCATGGACGGACGTGAGGAGGTCGATGATTGCGTCGTCTCGGGCAGGCGGAACACAGTGTTCCGGATCTCATCGCAGCGACCGCGCGGGCCTGGAACTCACACCACCGGCCTGGCGCCGTCCTTCCTCGATCGCGGTGACGGTCAGCAGCGATTCCTCTGTCTGAACACCGCTTATTAGCAGCCGAGTTGTCGCGGGATGACGTCGGATTGCTCGGAGACGGCCATCAGGCGCAGGACGCTTCTCGGCCTGCGCTGGCGTGAAACCACCTCGAGTCCCCGCAGAGGTAGCAGAAAAACTAGGTAAATCGATCGCGTGTTCTCCGATTCCCCGGGCACAAGGAGCGACGGAGGTTGATAACTATGGTTCCCCTGCTTCTCGTTCTTCTGCTGGCCCTGATCCTCTTCGGCGCGGGCTTCGCGCTCAAGGCACTGTGGTGGATCGCCGTCATCGTGCTGGCCGTCTGGCTGCTGGGCTTCGTCATGCGCAGCGCGGACACCGGAGGCCGCAAGGGCCGCTGGTATCGCTGGTAACCAGCCGCCAGCAGCAGCCCTGTGGGCCCCCGGGGACACCCGGGGGCCCACAACCATGTCCCGCCGCACGACATCCCTCCCGACAAACCGTGTAACCACCACCTTCCCGGGCACCCGACCCCATAGCTGGGGCCCGGCGAAGCAGCGGAATCTGCACCTCCAACCGCCGGACCCCAGCCACACCACACCCCCACCTCACAACGGCCGACCGCGCTTGAACCCGAGGAAATCACGAGGCACGGCCGAGGACGCCGAGCCGGAACTGTCGGGGGCGCGGCCGACCGCTGCTGCGGCCACCAGCCGGGTTACACGGGTCTCCCTAGCCTGGCGTCACCGCTGCGCCGGCTGTCGTCAGCGTTGCCTGGAGGGTCCTACGGCTGTCGGCAGCACGAGCAGGTCATCGCCCTCGGCCGCTGTGATCACGTGGCCTTGCTGCTCGAGAAGTCCCGATACCGCCGCCTGCACCATCGCCCGCACGCCGTCGTTCGGACCCCCGCCGAGCTGCGCGTGCGTCAGATTCTGGAACTCGTCGGAGGCCGTCCATCTGATCAGCACTCCCTCGGGCGTCTCGATGACCTCGAGGCCCGGCATACCGGCATCCGTGCCCGTGCTCAGGTGGAAGCCCGCTTCGGTAAGAGCATGCCGGACTCGTTCGGCGAGCGAAGGGGGCGGCAGCATGCGCTGCGCCTTCCCCGGATCGCTCTGATCATGCGGGCCAGTCTCATCCAGCTACGGGGCCGTGCGGCCGGCGATGTCCCCGTCCGGATCGTCGGCCAGCGCGATCACCGCGGTGACGCGCTTACCGACCGGCTCACGCCGCACTTCGTAGGCCTGACTGACAGCAAGGGTGATCTCCAGACCATGCCGCCCCACCCGCTCCGGGTCGGTGTCAGCCACGTCCGGGAGGACCGGATCGCTGTCCCACACCGATACCCGCACCATGCCCTCACTGAGCTGCAGATCGAGCATGACCGGTCCCGGGGCGTACTTCACCGCGTTCGTCACCAGCTCGCTGACCACCAGTTGCGTCATGCCCAGCGCCCGCTCCGACACCGGCAACCCGTGCACGGCCTGCACCTCGGTGAGGAAACCCGTGGCCAGGCGCCGCGCGTCCCCGATACAGGAAGAGCTGCCGTCGTAGGCGGCCGATGCCGACAGCGGATCGGTGCGCTGTGCCGCCTGCCCCTCGTCGCCCACGGCCTGCTCCACGCGCCCGCCCCGTCTCTTGCGATCGTCACACGAATTTCACGTAGCCTACGCAGCATCGCACGGCCACCTGCCGCCTTCCCCATACTTGGGGCTTCAGTCCGCCCCGCAGAGCGCGGTTGACACGTAACGGCAGCGTGCGCTTGCGTGGGCGAAGACGGGCATCACAGCAGCGAGGACCCACATCCCTTCCGGGCAGGAGACGGTATGAGCCAGGCCCAACTGACCGTCTCCCACCACATGACCGCTGACGGCGTCCACGTGGTCGTACTGGCCGGGGAGATCGACCACACCACCACCGATCTCTTCCGCCAGGCGCTCACCGCACAAGGCGGCTTCGCCCCACATACCGTCATCGACTTCCGCGCCGTCACCTTCATGGACTCCAGCGGCATCAACGTCCTCGTCGCCGCGAACAACGCCGCCCGCGCCGGCAACGGCTGGCTGCGCCTGGCCCACACCCCGAAGCCTCTGGCGGAACTGCTGCACATCGTCGGACTCGACGACGTCATCACCCTCTACCCCACCCTCGAGCAGGCCCTCACACCACAAACCGCCGCCTGACCCCGCCTCTCCCCCGACGCCCGGCATCGACGCCCTCCTCACCTGCCACCCTGAACCCCTGGACGTCCGAGCGCCTCTACCCAGGCGGCCCCGGGATGTCGTCTCGGCGCGACGCCCGCTTGGGCGACGCCATGTCCGGGTCGGCGACCTTCGAGGGCGAAGCCGATATCCGGGCGGGGCGTGCGGGGTTCGCCGGGGTGCGGGTCGTACAGGGCGGCCGCGGGCAGGCACTCGGGTGCACGCCCGCGCAAACGACCACTGCGGTGGGCTGCGGGCCCATTCCTCCGGGGGGTTTACCCAGTAGGCCTGGCGAAGCGACTCCACCCACCCCATAGCGTACTCATCGTAGTCATCGGACTACCAAGAGTGAGAGGGGATTGGGATGCGTCCCACATGTACGGGCCGGCTGGTGGTTCTTGCCTCGGCAGCCCTGATGCTGGTCGGCGGAGCGAGCGTCGGCACGGCCCAGGCTCAGGCCCAGGCGGCTATCGGGCCCATCACGTACTCGATCGAGTTCTCCAACCCCCGGGAGAGCGACGACAACGACCTGCCCGAGCCCTACGGTGAAGTCGTCGTGAGGGCGCCCTGGGGCCAGCAGACCGCCCTGTGGGAGCACCCGGACCGGGACATCAACACCCCCACCCTGCCCCGCTACCCGCTGTTCGGCGGCGCCGAACACCGGTACGTCCCCCACCCCGTCACCGAGGTGTGCGCCTTCGTGGGAGAGGACGACACCGGCATCAACGACGACGACATCCTCGCCGACGGCTGCGTGCCCTACACGGGCCCCGGCCCATACACCATCAGCGCCGAAGGCGGATCCGTGACCGTCACCATCTACAACTTCGACTGACCCCCAGCGCGCGGATGCCCCCGGAAGGCGAGTCTTCCGGGGGCAACCGCGCGCTGCACGCCAGCGCCGCCACCGCCGGTCGGACTGCGCAGGAGGACCGACTGCGCCGGCGGCCCCTAGCCCACTGCCCCGTCCTGCGCAGTCGGCGACGGGGCCGGTTGCGCAATCATCGGTCCGGGGCCTCTCGCCGCGAGGCGGCTGCCCGTGGAGGCCGGTGCACCGGACAGGTTGGGCGGCCTGTCCGGTGCATGGGCTGCCGCTCAAGCTGCGTCGTCGTGGCCGAGGTTGTCGCCCAGTTCGCGGGAGGCTTCGGCCTGGGCGAGGAGTTCCTTGGCCTTGGCGGTGGCGCCTTCGATGGCGTCGGCGCCGGCGAGGAAGCGCTGTGGCGGCTGGTCCTGGCCGGCGATGGTCAGCAGGGCGTGGGCGAGCTTGGCGGGGTCGCCGGGCTGCTGTCCGTTGATGCTCTTCCAGGCTTCGACCGTGGCAGTGGTGCGCTCGGCGTAGTCGTCGATGGTCGGCTCGGGCCAGGTGGTGGAGGCGTCCACGAGCAGCTCGGTGCGGAAGAAGCCGGGTTCCACGATCGTGGTGCGGATGTTGTACGGGGCGATGTCGTGGTGCAGGGATTCCATCCACCCCTCGACGCCGAACTTGGAGGCGGCGTAGGCGGCGTTGAATTCCGCGCCGACCAGGCCGGCGATCGAGGAGAGGGTGATGATGTGGCCGTCGCGCTGGCGGCGCATGACGGGCAGGACGGCGCGGGTGACGTTCATGGGCCCGTAGAGGTTGGTCGCGATCTGCCGGTGCATGTGCTCCGGAGAGATCTCCTCGAAGAAGCCGGCGTAGAAGTTCCCGGCGTTGTTGATCAGGATGTCGATGCGGCCGAAGCGGTCGACGGCGGCCTGTGCAGCCGCGTGCGCGTCGTCCAGGCTGGTGACATCCAGCTTGGTGGCGAGCAGGTTGTCCTGCGGTCCGCCCAGGGTCTTCTCGACTTCCTCGGGGCGGCGGCCGGTGGCGACGACCTGGTGGCCTGCGGCGAGGGCCTGGCGGGCGATGTCCGTGCCCAGACCGCGTCCGGCGCCGGTGACGAGAATGACCTTGCTCATGGGGGATTCCTTTCAGCACCGCGTGCGGCACCTGGTGTGGGGGTGGTGCCTGGTGTTTACCAGGGCGGGGATGTTCAGGCCTGTTCGGTGGGCATGATCCACAGTTCGCCGACGGAGGCGTGGCGGGGACGGGTGACCATGTAGGCGACACCGTCGGCGATGTCCTCAGCAGCCAGGACCTCGGTCCCCTCGAAGAAGGGGTCGATCAGTTCACCGCGGACTTCGGGCTTGTTGTGCGTGCCCAGCTCGCTCTCCACGGCGCCCGGCTCAAGGACACCGACGCGCACGTGGCGCTGGGTGACTTCTTGGCGCAGGGACTCGGTGAAGGCGTGCACGCCGAACTTGGTGACGTTGTAGACGCCGAAGCCCTTGCTCGCCACGCGGCCGGCGTAGGAGCCGATGTTGACGATGTCGGCGACCTGGCGCGGGTCCTGTTCGGCAGCCTTCAACAGGTGTGGCAGGGCGGCGCGGGTGGTGTAGAGCAGGCCCTGGACGTTGACGGCGATCATGCGGTCCCACTGCTCGACGTCCGCGCCGACTACGGGGCCCAGGAGCATCAGACCGGCATTGTTGACCAGGGTGTCCAGCCGTCCGTACCGCTCGATGACTCGCTGTACGGCATCCTCGGCCTGGAGGCGGTCGGTGATGTCCGCTGCCACCACCAGCGCGGTGCCGCCCGCCTGCTCGATCTCAGCGGCAAGGGCCTCCAGGCGGTCCTTGCGGCGGGCCACGAGCGCCACCGAGGCGCCCTGCTCGGCGAGCCGGCTGGCGGTGGCGGCGCCGATACCGCTGCTCGCCCCGGTGACGAGAGCGACGGTGCCGGTCAGTTGCGAAGGCATGGGGGGTGTCCTCTTCTCCAGACGTACGGCGTAAGGGCAGGCGGCGGCAATGACGAGCTTCTCCGTACTTCGCGAACGATCAGTGCCGTGCACCAGGCCCGCAATCCAGGCAACCACCCAGGAACGCCCAGTGGGCCGTCGTAGAGGGCACCGCTCTTCCGGGGGTCTGCCAGTACCCCCTACAGCCCGCGGACCTGCCAGGTACGGCCGTACCGTGGACCCATGGACCGCAGCAGCGAGATCCGTGAGTTCCTGCGCACCCGCCGGGCCCGGATCACCCCCGACCAGGCCGGCCTCGCCCCGCACGGCGGCGCGCGCCGCGTCCCTGGGCTGCGCCGCGAGGAAGTCGCCCAGCTCGCCGGAGTCAGCGTCGACTACTACGTCCGCCTCGAGCGGGGCCGCACCCAGGGCGTCTCCGAAGGCGTCCTGGAGGCTGTCGCCCGCGCCCTGCAGCTGGACGACACCGAACGCGCCCACCTCCTCGACCTCGCCCAGCCCACCGCCACCACACGGGCCCGCCGAAAGCGCCCGCTCGCCCCCCAAAGGGTCCACCCCGTCCTCTACCGGACCTTGGACTCTCTCAGTGTCCCCGCGGTGGTCCAGGGGCGACGCACGGACGTGCTGGCCGCAAACCGGCTGGCGCACGCCCTCTACACAGACTTCGAGGCCCGACCCCGCCGCGAGCGCAACTTCGCCCGCTTCGTCTTCCTCGACGAGGCCGCCCGCACCTTGTACGCCGACTGGGACCGGGTCGCCGGCGACTGCCTGGCCGCGCTGCGCTTGTACGCCGGACGCCAGCCAGACGACCCACAGCTCACCGAGCTCATCGGTGAGCTGTCCCTGCACAGCGACACCTTCCGCCGTCTGTGGGCCGACCACAACGTCGTCGCCCACACCACCGGAACCAAACGCCTCCACCATCCGCTCGTCGGCGACCTCACCCTCGACTACCTGGTCCTGGCCGTCGAAGGCGACCCCGAACAGACCCTTACCATCTACACCCCCGAACCCGCCTCCCCCTCCGCCGAAGCCCTGGCCCTCCTCGCCAGCTGGACCGGCACCTCCGCCTCCCGACCGCAGTCTCCCGAAGGGACTCCCAAGCAGGCCCGCTGACGCCCGCGCCCGCCCACCACGCGAACGTGCCCGGCGCTGTCGGCCGGGAACGCTTCACAGCCTCCCTTCGATCAGTCAAGCGGGTCGGCCAACGCCGGTTACTGGCGACAGGAAGGCTGCCGAACCAGCACTTGCGGCACGTGCCGCACTGGCGGCCACCAGGCCGCTTCGCCCGATCTCGTTCCCCACATCACGCGCAGCTGCTGCTCGCTGACGCCAGCGTCGTGCGCGCTGAAGAAGCGGGCCGCGTACGGCGGAGGCAGGGCCCGGGTGAGGTGCCGGATGCGAGCGTCGGAGGCGGTGCCGGGCGCGGCGGTATAGCCGAACCGCGCCCGGATGTGATGACCAGGCCGGTGGTGGTCGCGGCCTGGCGGCGGGCGAGTTCGCGGACGCGGGGCTGCCAGCGGGCGCGCACGGCGTCTTCCAGGCGCTGGGCGAGGTCGGCGCGGGACCGGCGGATCTGGTCCTTGATGTAGCGCTCGACAGTGCGCTGCGAGATGCCGACAGCGTGGGCGGCCGTGTACTGATCGGCAACCAAGGGGCGAGCTGCGCGCTCGCTACTCCCCGTGGCGGACCGCCTTCTTCACTGCAAGCTCCACGCCGGCCCGCATCGCACCCTGCTCTCTCGCGTGCACGGTGACTGCGTCCTGCACGTCTTGGGCGAGGTCGCGCCATGCCTGCCATGCGGCCTCGTAAGCGGGCGGGTCGCCTTTGGTGCGTAGGGCTTGTACGGTCGCGTGCGCCTGGTCGGCGGCGCGTTGCTGCTCCACGAGTTCTTCGAAGGTGTGTGCCACATACGGACCCTAGCCGTGCACGACTGGCCTCTCCCCGCGACGTGCGCAACAGGGAGCTCGCTCGTCAAATTCCTCGGTCGGGCCGTCGCCGCTGGACGGGCAGGAGTTCGCCCTGATACCCGGAGGCCGGGTGTCCCTGGGCTTCGACGTCGCCATTTGGAAGCCGACCGCGCGGCAGGCCGCTGACTACACTGCCCCGTTTCGTCCCGGCGACTGGCCATCCTCGGCGATCGCGCACGCACACACGTGGCCGGCCCGCCCGGTAGGCACGGTGTTGATGGGTACCCGGCGGATCCCCCGCCTTCGGGTGTGCGGCGGCACGTCCCGTGCGAGGAGGGACTGCGGTTCCAGGAGTGTGGATGCGCCGGCGCAGGTCGGGACGTCGGCGAGAGAGGGAGATGACGATGCCAGGTACCTGGTTGATCGGCGAGCGTGCCGCAGGGGCGGGCCGTGGGCAGGAGCCGCGGCAGTGGCGTGCGGTTCTGCTGGGCCTTGCGGAGCGGGACGGATCCGGTCCGGCGGAGACGGACCTGCTGGAGGAGCTGGAACGCCTGGCCGCGACCGACGGGATCGCCGTCTTGGACCGGCTGGTGCAGGTCCGTGACCATCCCGACCCGGCGACGTATCTCGGTTCGGGAAAGGTGCGCGAACTCGCGGAGCTCGTCGACGCCCGGCAAGCGGACCTCGTGATCGCTGAGGGCGAGCTCACTCCCGCGCAGGTGCGCGGTCTGGAGGAGATTATCGGGGTGCGGGTGGTGGACCGCACCCGGCTCATCCTGGACATCTTCGGTGAGCACGCCCGCAGCTCCGAGGGCAAGGCGCAGGTGGAACTGGCCCGGCTCGCCTACGAACTGCCGAGGCTGCGCGGTCAGGGCCGCGCGATGTCGCGCATCGGCGGCGGCCGGGTGGCCGGCGGCGCGGGCATCGGCGTACGCGGACGCGGCGAGATGCGGCTGGAGATACAGCGGCGTCATCTGCGCAGGCGGATGCGCGCCCTGCGTGAGCAGGTGCGCCGTACCGCACGCCGCCGGGAGGTGACACGGCAGCGGCGGGTGCGCAACCGAGTGCCGTCCGTGGCGATCACCGGCTACACCAACGCCGGCAAGTCTGCGTTGCTCAACCGCCTGGCCGGCGCGGACGCCGACGTGGCCGACGTCCTGTTCGCCACCCTCGACCCGCTCGTGCGGCAGGTCGGCGCCCCTGACGGAGTGACCTACACGCTCACCGACACCGTCGGCTTCGTCCGTCACCTCCCCCACCAGCTGGTCGACGCTTTCCGGTCGACGCTCGAGGAGGTCGTCCAGGCGGATCTGGCCCTCCATGTCGTCGACGCCTCGTCTCCGGAAGCGGCCGAGCACATCGCCACCGTCCGTGCGGTGCTGCGCGACATCGGCGCCGACGGCGTCCCCGAACTGCTGGTGCTGAACAAGACAGACCTCGCGGACCCCGACCAGACGACCGGGCTGCGACGCGAGCATCCGGGTGCCGTCGCCGTGTCCGCCAGCACCGGCGAGGGCCTGGAGAACCTCCGCGACGCGGTGCGGGACCGCCTGCGAACGCTGTCCCCTCCCCCTTCGGTCGGCACGCGCCCGAACACGCCGCTTATAGAGGAAGAGGCAACATCGTGAAGGAACCCGGGAACGCCGTCCGCGACTACCTGCACGACGCCGTCGACACCCTGTTGGACGACCTGGCGGCCTGGGTTCGCATCCCGTCCGTGTCCGCCGACCCGGCCCGCGAGCGGGACGTGACCCGGTCGGCGCGCTGGCTGCAGGCCCACCTGCGCGAGACCGGCTTCCCCCAGGTGGAGGAATGGGACACCGACGGTGTGCAGGCGGTGTTCGCCCACTGGCCGGCCGAGGATCCCGGCGCGCCGACGGTCCTGGTCTACAGCCACCACGACGTCCCGCGCCGTCAAGGACCAGGAATGGCAGGAGGTGGCCCCCTTCGCGCCGGCCCTGCGTCAGGGACGGATGTACGGGCGCGGCGCCTCGGACGCCAAGGGACAGGTCCTGGCTCACATCTGGGCCCTTCGCGCCCACCTGGAGGCCACCGGCCGCAGTTCCCCGGCTGTCACGCTCAAGTACCTGATCGAGGGGGAGGAAGAGGTCGGCTCCCCGCACCTGTCCGAGCTCGTGCGCAGCCACGCCGACCAGTTGGCGGCCGATGTTGTCATCGTGTCGGACACGATGCTGTGGTCGCTCGAGGAAGCCGCGGTCTGCACGGGTGTCCGCGGATCGGTCAACGCCCACCTGGAAGTGCGCGGGCCGCGCAGGGACATCCACAGCGGCGTCGTCGCCGGCGCCGCGCCCAACCCGCTGACCGAGATCTGCCGCCTCGCCGGCCGGCTCCACGACGACCAGGGCCGCATCGCCCTGCCCGGCTTCTACGACACCGTCGCGAAACCGTCCGACGAAGAACGCCGTGGCATCGTACAGATACCCTTCGACACCGATGCATGGCTGGAGCGCACGCGCAGCCGCAGCGTGCAGGGGGAGGTCGGCTACAGCGTGCTGGAGCGCGTGTGGACCCGGCCCGCGGCGGAAGTCGTGACCCTGCTCGGCGGGGACCCCGACGATCCGGCCCGCGGCGTGATCCCGGCGGTCGCCTCCGCCGACATCACCCTGCGCCTGGTGCCCGACCAGAGCGCCGACGAGGTCATGGGGCAGCTACGGCAGTGGGTCGCCGAGCAGATCAGCGACGGCTTCGAATACGAGCTGAGCACCTCCCCCACCAACCAGGACCCCTACGTCACCCCGCCCGGCCACCCGGCGCTTGCGGCGCTCGAGAACGCGATGAGCCGGACGCTGCAACGCCCGGCGCTGCGCATCCGCAACGGCGGTGGAGCCCCCGCCGCCCTCCTTGCCGAGACCCTCGACGCCTGCGTGTTGTTCTACGGCACCGGGCTGCCCGAGGACCACTGGCACGACTCCGACGAAAAAGCCGAGGTCAAGGCGCTGCTCCAGGGCGCCGAAACGCTCGCCTACCTCCTCGATGACCTCCCCGATCGCCTGCACCCAGAGCAACACGGTCCCATCTAGCCCCCGACGGCGTCCACTATCTACTCCCGGATCCGGCGAACTACTACTGGCCCGGCACCTCCAACGGTCGCGGCGGCGAGGAAGACACCGGTGGTTGCCACGCCTCTATTGTCGAACGCGGAGGACGCTCGCAGCGTCTTGCCCAGCGACGGAGCGCCCCCGGTGCCCCCTTCGCGGCCGTTGCTGTCGCCACCCTCTTCCTTGCCCGACTCCACCGGTACGGCGGCGGCGATGCGCTCGGGTGTCCAGTAGGCTTCCGCGGCCCTGGCCTCGGCGATCTCCTCAGCCGTTGACTTCAGTTGACCCGCCGGCGGCATGGGAACGTCCGTCGGCTCGGTCACCGAGGCCGGCCCAGAGGGCGAAGGGGCCTCGAGGGACGGTTCCGTAGGTTCCGAGGCGGCGGTGCCGGTGGGCGCCGGGGGCGGTGTGGGCGTGCTGGTCCCGGTCGGCATGGGGAACTGTGTGACGGCCTCGGCGCCGGTCGGCGCCGGGGAGGGCGCCGGCGAGGCCGTCACCGCAGGTGTGCAGCCATCAGGATCGCAACCCCGCCAGGCCCAGCGCGCCGGGTCTCCATATAGGGCGCATAGCGCCCTGTTCGCTGGTCGATTACCTTCCACGGTTGGTCAGGCCGTCAGGTAGGTGACTTGGTTTCAGGTCACCTCACCGGCCGCGCACTTGTGCGGCTGGCTCAGAATAGAGAGCACATACCTGGCAAATCGCCTCATCTGCTGAAAGTCTGGTGCCTGTGACGCCGCCCGGTGCTACGCAGTCACTCCAAAGCATTCGATGCAAAGATTTGATTGCAAGCATTGCTTTGCATCGCTATCTTTGTGGACATGAACGAGCCTCAGGACTCACACGTCCGCAATCTCGATGCCCGATCCCTGCGGGGGCTCGCACACCCACTGCGCATGCAACTGCTGGACGCCCTGCGCTTTGGTGGCCCGGCCACCGCGTCTCAACTCGCCGAAAAGCTGGGCGAGTCAAGCGGTGCGACCAGCTACCACCTGAGGCAGCTCGCCATTCACGGCTTCATTGAGGACGCCCCCGAGCGCGGCAAGGGCCGGGAGCGGTGGTGGAAGGCGGTCCACAAGGGCCTGCGCTTCGACGACGCGCTGCTCACGGATGCCAGCCCGGACGTGCGCGGAGCCGCCGACATGTACCTCCACGAGATCGCCACGACCCAGACCCGGGACCTGTCGACCTGGCTTGGCAACCGCCAGGCATGGCCGGAGGAATGGAACCGCACCTGGGACATGAGCAGCGCGACACTGCGGCTGACGCCCGAACTGACGCAGGAGCTCGTCGAGAAGATGCACGCACTCGTCGACACCTACCGCGACCGCGCCGCCGACGAGGACGACGCCAACACCGCCCAGGTACGCATCCACACACACGCCTTCCCCCTCACCACGGAATGAAAGGCCGCAGCCTGATGCACCCCGAGAACCACCTCGCCCTGCACCATGTCCGCGCTGCCGAACTCCGTGCCGAAGCCGACGCGTACCGTCTCGCCGCAGCGGCCCGGCTCCCCCGGCGCCCCCGGCGCCCCCGGCGCCCCCGGGACCTCCGTACCCGTCTCGGCTGGGCCCTCGTGGAAGTCGGCCTGCGACTGGCCGCCGCTCCCAAGGCGGCAGCCGCCAGTGCCTAGCGCCGTTCGCGACCGCCGTCCCCGTGGGGAGACATGACCGCGCGGATGGGAAATTAGCCGACGCCGAACCCACCTGAGGTGGGGAATTGCATGACCGTCGACACGGTTGCCGATGCTGGCCTGTGGCGATGTCAGGCCAGTGGGCGAAGCTGGCGCTGCTCGCGAACCGGCGCATGCTCGACCACGCCGAGGGACACTTTGCGCGGGTAGCTCAGCAGGAGTTCATGCGCCGGATGTGGGTGATCGAGCGTCTGGGCCAGGACGACACGGGCACCGACTGGATCCCCGAGGCGCTGGCGTCCGACACCCTCGATGCGCTGACCTTCACTCCCCCACAGGCTGCTGGACTCGCCGTGGGCTGGCCCGACCTTCCCACCGAGCGGATCCGCGAGCTGCGGCGACACAAGAACCTGACGGGTCATTTGGAAAGCCTGGTCGGCTACCTGGTCCCCGGCCCGGTACGCGAGCGAGCGCGACCGTTGTGGCGGCGCCGGATGCGTCCCGCGAGTAGTTGACCGGGCCGCTCTTTTTCAGGCGTCGGCACCGCCGTCGACCGGGACGATCGCGCCGGTCACGTACGAGGCCCGGTCGCTGAGCAGCCACGCGGCCGCCTCGGCGATCTCTCGGGGTTCACCCATCCGGCCCATCGGGATCCTTGCGCTCATTCCCTCGATGAGTCCCGGAGTCGCCGCTTCCCATTCGTCGATCATTTCGGTGGCGGTACCGCCGGGAATGATGCCGTTGACCCGGATGTTGGCGGGGGCCAGGTCGACCGCGGCGGTCTCGGTGAGGCTGTTGAGCGCGCGCTTCATGGCTCCATAGGCGGGCAGGCCCGGATTGGCGCGGCGGCTGCCGATGCTCGAAGTGTTGACGATGGCCCCGCCGCCGCCCTGCCGCATGAGGGCGACCTCGGCGTTCATGGCGGTCCAGTGCGAGCGGAAGTTCACGGTGAACTGCTTGTCGATGTCCTCATCGGTGGTGGCGTCGACCGGGCCGGGCTGCTGGATCACTGCGCCGTTGTTGAAGGCACCGTCCAGGCGTCCGTGCAGCTCCTCGACGCGATCCACGGCGGCGCGGATGCTCGCGGGGTCGGCGAGGTCCAAGGTGACTGCGTCGGCGATGCCGCCGTCGGCACGGATTTCCTTCACGATGCGGTCCAGGGCGTCGGTGCTGCGGGCGGCGAGCACGACGGCGGCGCCCTCTGAGGCGAAGAGCCGGGCCGCGGCCGCCCCGATGCCGCGGCTGGCGCCGGTGATGAAGGTGACCTTGCCGGTGAGCAGGCCGGCGGGTGCACTGTCGGTGGTGTTCGTGTTGTTCGTCATGGCAACAGCGTCCGGCCGGCTGCCGGCGGGATTCAGGCACAGGCTGTACCAGGATCCGCCGCCGCGCCGCGCGCACACTGGGCGTATGGACAAACAGGAACTCGGGGCCTTCCTACGCAGCCGCCGCGCGCGGTTGCGCCCGCAGGACGTCGGCCTCCCCTCCGGCCCGCGACGCCGCACACCAGGTCTTCGCCGCGAGAAAGTGGCGGTCCTCGCGTACATCTCCACGGAGTACTACATCCGGCTCGAGCAGGGCAGGGCGCCACGCCCCTCGGGGGCGATGTCCTGGCCGCGATCGCGGGAGCCCTGCGGCTCACCGATGCGGAGTCCGACCACCTCCATGTCCTCGCCGGCACTGCGCCGAACCGGACCGGACTGCACCGGCGTGACGTCCGCCCCAGCGTCCTCGCCCTCCTGGAGCGGCTGCCGCAGACGGCCGGCTTCGTGATGTCCGCCGCATACGAAGGTTCGTAACACCCCCTGGGCGCCGATGCTCAACCGGATTTCGGTCCCTCGGGCGAGGCAGCCGGGACGGCCCTGAATACCCTGGGTGCTCGACGAGGGACACATGCCGGCGATCGGGCAGGGGATCATGAGCAGCGAACTCACGTACGGGCCACCAGAGTTTCCCGAGGACAGCCCCGGCGATCACGGCGCATCCCCCGCCGCCGAGCTGTCGGACGTCCTGCTCGTCGTGGCGACGATGACGGCAACGCCGTTCCTGCAGGCGATCTCCACCTACTTCGGGAACGCTCTGGCCAAGGGGATGGGTTCCGGGACGCGCGACATCATGCACCGGTTCATCCGTCGGCAGGCGCGAGCGAGTCTCGACGAGCCGTCAGACGTTGTGGATCTCATCCACCTGCGGACCGAGGACGGGTGGCTGGTCGAGATGAAAGTGACCGTCCAACCGGAGGCCCTCGCTCAGCTTCCTGAGCTGTGCGCCGCGGACGCACCGCTCGGCGGGTCCGATCGGCGCCCCGGCACGGCGGCGACGATCCGCTGGGACCACGACGGCTACTGGATCGCGGCGACGGTACGTGAGGACGGCCACCATGTCGCCTTCACCTGGGATCCAGAAGCGAAGCAATGGCGCGAGCGCACCTACCGCCGCCCCCTTCCCGTCACCTAGGACGCACTCGCGGGGCAAGCGGCTGCGGTCGGCTTGCGACGGTCCTGGTGAGCTCGGTGAGTTACGTCCATGGACAGTGCGACAGACGATGCGATGTGCAACAGGTGATCGCAGGTGAATTGCGGTCAAGGATTCACGTGCCCGCGCCCCGCGGGAGCGTGAACTGCGCGATCCGGCAGCCGGAGGTGCCGCTCAGCCCGGCCATGAAGTCAACCCCGAGGCTTGGCGACGGGCGAGGAAAGGGCGCTTGTGGAGGCGTCGAAACGGCAGCGAGAGTGCAGGGGTCTCCGAGGTGGTCAGGTCTTCCCCCGTGGCTCCCGCATCTCGGGAACGAAGATTTCCCGGCCGTCTCACTCGACCGCCATTTCAAGGTCGGCAGGGTGCCGAATTCCCGACGGCCATCCCTTCCCTGGGGCGGATACGTGAAGCCATTGCGAATGCCTTCGGGGACATCTCGAATTCTTCTTCGGAACAAAGCGCGAGCACATCAGGGCGTCAGGATAAAGGTTATGGAGACGACGGAGGCCGTGAGCGTCGGCAGTGGCCCGACCGGACCCTCGCTGCCGGGCTAGCGCTCGGGGGCGTCGATGCGGTGGCGCCGTAAGTTGTCCGAGCGCCGCGTCCGGGCCAAGGCGCTCAGCCCGCAGCGTGTACCGCCGAGGTGCTCGGCCTGCGCGGTCCACTCGACGACGCGTACCGGCGTGTCATCGCCACCGGCACCGACTGGGACTTCGCCAGGCCGGTGCCGTTCGAGGACGCCGGCCAGGCCGGCCCGGTATCCCTGCCGGCAACCGGTGTTCGTCGCCGCAGCCCGTCCGTGGGCCGATCGCGTCGACGCGGTCGGGGTGCCGGAGACCCCGATCACCGGTGAGGGCTTCGGCGCGTTCCTGCCGCCCCGACGGCCATGTCCGCCGGAACGCTCAGGCCGAGCGTGACCTGAAGGCTGCCCTGGTTTCGTGGCTCGGCGCTCCCCCCTGACGGCGCTGCCCACGTGGGCCGACGCCGGCGAGGGCGCGGCCCGGCGGATGACGGGCGTTGAAGCGGTCGCGGCTGCCACTTGCTGGACGAGGTGGTGGCGACGGACGGAGCCGAACTGGGCCGACGAGGGCGGCTTCGGGCACGATGGCGGCTCGACTCCACGGCCTGGTCGGCATCGAGGACCCCGGACACCGGGTGAGGGCGCACGCCGGAGCAGCGGCGCGGTGACCGATGCCGTCCCTCTCCCCCCTCCGCTCAGGCAGCCGGTTCGGGAACCTCTCCAGGTCTGACCGGCACAATCTCGACACGGGTGCAGCCCACCGCTTTCAGTTCCGTGCGGCGGTGCTTCGCGGACCGCTTGTCGTACCTGCCGGCGGACGCCTGCGGGGCGCCGTCCGGGTCGGTCCACAGGAGACCGTAGCTCTGCATCGCGTTCGTCATAGAGATCATCGTTTCCCCGCCTCCGGTAGCCGTAAGCACGCCGCGGGCCGCACGTGGATGATCACTTGGCCGCCATTTCCCCGGCAGGGGCACCGGGCTCTGCCGCCACGTGGTCACAGAGGAACTCGCCGACGCCTACTGGACGGGCACCGTGCGTGAAGTGACACGTACACGAGCCCTCCACCTTCTCGGCCAGATGTTGACCAAGGTGGAAACCGGACTCACCCGGCCACGCGCCGGGCAGTGACGCCCGCAGGCACGACGAGGCGACGCACCGCGCATCGCTCGCGCTGCTGTGTCTCATGAACCTTCACGGGCCTCAAGCTCCGCGACTGCTGCCCAAACCGGCGGACAAACGCTGCCCCTGGAAGGAACCGAAGCCAGGCGTGCGAGCGAGGGCGAGACCACCCGCCTGGCCTCCTGTGCTGTCCGGGCAACCACGATCGTCGGAGCGCTCCGGGTCGACCAGCGGTGTGGCGAAGGCGTTCACAAGCCCACTCCCCCGCATCCTCGCTCGGCTGCAGACGTGGGGGTGCTCCGTGATGTTGGAGGTAGGTCCCCTCGAACTTGACGGCGGTGAATTCGGCGACACTGCTATCTCCGACCGGCCGGACTGCCTGGCCAGCTACCTCGAACCCGACGACCGCCCCGAACAACGGCCGGTCAAGACCGCGTTGGCGGCCGCGGGCCGGCAGCTCGACGACGACGCCGACCACGCGCGCCCCGGCTGCGTGCGCGGCTCGGGACCCGTGCTCGCACGGGGGGAGTGCCCCCACTCCTGCGGCTCCACCTTCGACCGTGCGGACGGGGCGGTCTGCCACCACTGCGGACACCTCAGCCCGCACCCGCCCGAGGACGGGTTCGACCTCGACTGACGTCGGGTCGGCGCCGGGAGTGCGGCAGTGCCGGGTGCCGCCGAACACCGCCGGACGTGACGGCGCCCGCGTGCGAACCTCTACGCCGGGACCCGTACGGGTCGGTGGGTCGAATGTGACGCAGGTCACGGGAAGTCGGTGTCGTGTGCCGGACAGCTCATTGAGGTGAGCACTCATATGCGTACCCGGGTACGGGCCGGGGAGTCGAGCGCGTTCGCGGAGTTGTTCGACGACTACGCCCGCGCCGTCTACAACCATGCCTTCCGGCTGACCGCCGACTGGTCGACGGCCGAGGACGTGATGGCCGCGACCTTCATGGAGGCGTGGCGGCTGCGCGACCGGGTCGACCCCGAGGGCGGTTCGCTGCGGCCCTGGCTGCTGGGCATCGCCACCAACACCGCCCGCAACCAGCACCGCAGCAACCGGCGGTATCGGGCGGCGGCCGGCGCGGCCGCGGCGGCCGAACTGTCCGTGCCCGACCACGCCGACGAGGTCGCCGACCGGATCGACGACCGGCGGCGGCTGGCGACGGCCCTCACCGCCCTGGCCGGTCTGCGCAGACCGGAGCGCGAGGTCGTGGCGCTCTGCCTGGGGGAAGGGCTGGACTACGAGGCCGCCGCCGAAGCCCTGGGGATCCCGGTCGGCACTGTCGCCTCCCGCCTCTCGAGGGCCCGCAGAAAACTGCGGGCCCTCAGCGACGACGAACCGGCCGGCCGCGCGGCCGGACACCCAGCGGCCGACCGGACGTCCGAGAAAGTCGGCGGAAATCGGGAAGGCGGCCGCACCGGCCGACAGGTAAGAGGTGATCACGCACACGTGGTCCGGCCCGCGCAGGGAGGAAACCGATGAACGCGAACACGTCCCGGCAGAGTCCGGCCGAGGGGGCGGAGAGCGCACAGCTCTTCGCCCGGACGGCGCGTGACCTGCCGACGGGTCGTCACCAGTTCCACAAGGAGCGTCTGATGACCCAGATTCAGGAAGAGCGACAGGGACAGCGCACGGCGGCGGCGCCGGGCCGGACCAGGCGGCTGCGGCTGCCACGCCCGGCGATCACGCTGCCCGTGCTGGCCGCCGCGCTGGCCGGGGTGGTCGTCGCCGGGGTGGTACGGACCGGGGGTGACGGGGTCAGGGACGGCGGTGTCGCCACCGGACCGGCCCTGACCACGACCGTCGGCGCCGCCACCACCAAGGGCCTGCCCCAGCTGCTGGACCAGATCTCGCTGGCGGCCGCCGAGGACGACCACCCGGTGGTCAAGCCCGGTCAGTACATCTACATCGAGTCCAAGTCTGCCGACACCTTTCTGAAGACCGTCCACGACAAGACCACCCTGGCCAGTCACCGGCTGCACACCCGGCAGCTGTGGGACTCCCCGGACGGCACCAAGGGCTGGCTGATCGACCCCGCCGTCAACGACAGCCCCGAGGGCGAGACGCTGAGCCTCCCCGACGAGCAGGGCAACACGCCGGAGGCGAACCTGGGCGCCCCGTCGTACGACTACCTGACCAAGCTGACCACCGACCCGGACGAGCTGCTCGCCAAGATCTACGAGGAGACCGAGGGCCAGGGGAACACCCCGGACCAGGAGGCCTTCACCACCATCGGTGACCTGCTTACCGAGAGCTACCCGCCGGCGGAGCTGTACTCGGCGCTCTTCAAGGCCGCCGCGAAGATCCCCGGTGTCGTGGTCGTCGACGACGCGGTGGACGCGGTCGGCCGGCACGGGGTGGCGGTGGCCCGGCTGGACGAGACCAGCGGCCAGCGCGAAGAGTGGATCTTCGACACGAAGACCCATGTCTTCCTCGGGGAGCGTTCGGTCCAGGTGAAGCGGCTCAGCGGGACGGACGCCCTGATCAAGCCCGGCACGGTCACCTACACCAGCGCCATTCTGACCCGGGCGATCGTCGACGGCATCAAGCAGACGCCGTCCCAGGCCGGCTGACCCGGGCTGCCGGTCCGGGGGCCGGTCCGGGCCCCGGACCGGCAGCCCGGGTATCCGTGAGCCGTTGACGTCGAGGACGGGGCACGGGACACGAACGCCGTGCCCCGTGCCGCCGTCCTCGGCGGTCGCCAGCGCCAAGACGTGCCAGGTGCCCCGGGGCATCTCGGCCGCCTCGGCGCTGGTGACCTTCACCGTGTAGGTGCAGCGCGCCTTCCTCACAGACTCTGGGACTGCCGAACTCCGGCATTGCGGAAGTCCGGCACTCGCGGACTCCGGATGGGGTCGAGCTGATCAGGCAGGGAGGGCGTCGATCACGGCCTGCCACGGATAGGGCGTCCATGTCGCCGCGCTTGGGCTCGTGCGGGGTGAACCCGCCCGCGCCGAGGAGGTGACGGGCTCAGCCGCCGACGTGGATACCGGGGCGGCGGCCGGGGTCGGGTTCGTTGCTGCGGATGATCTCGCGGGTGACCGGGGCGGTGTCACCGCGGCCGAGGAGGAAGTAACGGATCATGTGAACCAGGGGACTGCCCTCGGCCCAGGCGAAGTAGCAGTGCGGCCGCACCCCGGTGGCGTCGCGCAGCGCGAGGAGGATGGCCGCGATGGCGTTGGGGGCCGCCGGTGCCGCAGCGCGCAGGATGCGGTAACCGTCGACTTCAACGCCGTGGACAGTGAGGGTCTCACTGAAATCGGACGGGTCGACCACGTCGATCTCCAGGAAGAGCACGTCAGCGGGGCCCGGTACCGGATTGGTGCCGCGTTGTTCGCGCTCCTTGGCGCTGTACTCGGCTTCGTCGCCAGCCTGACGGCGGTTGGCGATGATGTTGATGGAATCGTCATGGGCGAGGGTCTCGGCGATGAAGCGGCGGGCGGCCTCGTCGAAGACCAGGCGGTCGGCGCGCAGTTCGGTGGTGCGGGCGACGCGGGAGACCAGCGAAACGACGATGATGCCCAGGATGAAGAAGCCGGAGATGGCGATGCCGTCGGGCTTGTCGATGATGTTGGCACCCAGGGCGTAGAGCAGGACCGCGGTGAGCAGGGCGAACCCGACGGTGGACGCGCGCCGGCGACTGCGCGCGACGAAAACAGTCACGGCGAAGGCTCCGGAAACCATCATCGCCAGGATCCCGGTGGCATAGGCACCGGCTTGGGCATCGACGTCGGCGTCGAAGGCAATGGTGATCAGGATGCACAGGGCCGTGTAGACGATGACCACCGGACGCACCGCGCGTCCCCACTCGGGAGCCATGCCGTAGCCGGGCAGGTAGCGGGGAACGATGTTGATCAGCCCTGCCATGGCGGAAGCACCGGCGAACCACAGGATGAGGATGGTACTGATGTCGTAGATGGTGCCGAACGCCTCACCGAAGTGTTCGTGGGCCAGCCATGCCAGCGCCCTGCCGTTGGCGGCACCGCCGGGCTCGAACTCCTTCTCCGGAATCAGGACCGTGGTCACGAAGCTGGCCGCCAGCAGGTAGACGCTCATGATCACACCGGCCGTGGTCAGAAGCCTGCGGGTGTTGCGGATCCTTGAGCGCAGCCGTTGCTCGGCGTCGACACCGTCGGCCGCCACGAGCGGCATCATGCTCACACCGGTCTCGAAGCCCGACAGGCCCAGCACCAACAAAGGGAATGCGAGCAACGCCGGACCGGCAAGGTCACCGAAGCCGCCTCCGGCGTCAACGAGCGCGTCGCTCCAGGCAGACAGCGCGCCATCCGTCGTGAACACCTGGACCAGGCCCACAGCGATGACAACCGCGTTGATCACCAGGAACACCGCGACCAGCGGAATGGCAACACTGACCGCCTCACTGAACCCGAGCAGGAAAACACCCCCCAGGACCAGCAGCAGCCCCACGGTCAGTGCGACCTCATGACCATGGAGTACGGAGGGAAAGAAGGGGTTCTCCACCACGTGCACGGAGGCATCCGCCGTGGACAAAGTGATCGTGATGATCCACGAGGTGGCCACGAACCCGAGCAGCACCAGTACGAACAGCTTGCCCCGCCAGAACGGCAGCAGATCCTCCAGCATGGCCACCGATCCCGCACCGTGCGGGCTTTCCCTGGCCACCTTCCTGTACATCGGCAGCATTCCCAGCAACGTCAACGCCACAATCAGCAGCGTCGCCAGAGGCGCCACTGCCCCCGCAGCCAAAGCGGCGATCGCCGGCACATAGGCCAGGCTGGAGAAGTAGTCGACCCCGGTCAGGCACATCACCTTCCACCAGGCATGCGGCTCGGCATGACTTTCACCGGCCGCCGGCCCCACCGGCTGCACTTGGTGCCGCAGCAGCCACTGCGCCGCCTTGCCTGTCGGCTGTGTCCGCAACGCGGGACTATCCACAACCTCCGGCATTATCGGCCGGTCGGCATCACTCATATCCCCCATGACCTTCCCTGTCTGACCACCGAAACGGTCGTCACAGCCACCGCCCTGGCGGCGGTGCAATGATCATCGAGTATGCGGCTTCCCGGCGCCGGTACCCAGCACCAAGGCGCGTATGGGCACCCGGTGGTGGAATCGCGTGTCGAGAGGGAACCTGATCGAACCCACGTGCGAGATGCCATGGCTGGGCCGCCCGGGCTGCCGCAACCGGTGAGGGCCGCTCGCTAGGAGGCGGCGGTCCCCGGAAGGGCGGAGGTGAGGGGTCGGCGGTCGGACGCGGCCGGGACGGTGAGGACCATGGTGAGGCCGCCGCCGGGGGTGTCCTCGGCGTTGAGGGTGCCGCCCATGGCTTCGGTGAAGCCGCGGGCGACCGCGAGGCCGAGGCCGACGCCGGCGCCGCGCGGGGCGTCTCCGTAGCGCTGGAACGGCTCGAAGATGCGGTCCTTGGCCTCGTCCGGGACGCCCGGGCCGCGGTCCACCACCCGCACCTCCACCCGGTCGGCCATGGCGCTGGCAGCCACCAGGACGCGCTCACCGGCGGGGCTGTACTTGACCGCGTTCTCGACCAGGTTGGCCACCGACCGCTCCAGCAGGCCCGGGTCGACGGCGACCATCGGCAAGGTTTCCGGGATGTCCAGCTCCACGCTGTCCTCGGGTACGCCGCCCAAAGCCATGGGCACCACCTCGTCAAGGTCGATCTCGCGGATCAGCGGGGCGACGGTGCCGGTCTGGAGCCGGGACATGTCGAGCAGGTTGCCCACCAGGTGGTCGAGGCGGTCGGCGCCCTCCTCGATGGCCTTGAGGAGTTCGGCCTGGTCTTCCTCAGACCAGGCCACGTCGTCCGATCGCAAGGAGGAGACGGCGGCTTTGATCCCGGCGAGCGGGGTGCGCAGGTCGTGGCTGACAGCGGCGAGCAGGGCGGTGCGGATGCGGTTGCCCTCGGCGAGTTCCTTGGCCTGGTCGGCCTCGGACTGCAGGCGCTGGCGGTCCAGGACCACGGCGGCCTGGGCGGCGAACGCGGCGAGGATCCGACGGTCGGAGGCGGGCAGCACTCGGCCGGACAGCGCGAGGGCCATGTGATCGCCGACCGGCATGTCCACGTCCGCGTCCTCGGGGTACTGGCAAGGCTGTGGGCCCACGCTGCCCGCGCAGGTCCACGGGGTCACATCGCTTTCCCGCTCCAGCAGGGCGACCGACTCCATGCTGAAGGTCTCCCGCATTCGCTCCAGCAGGGCCTCCAGGCTGGTCTCGCCGCGCAGCACGCCGCCCGCCAGGAAGGAGAGGATCTCGGACTCGGCGCGCAGCCGGGCCGCCTGATGCGTACGACGGGCGGCCAGGTCCACTACGGAGGCCACCGATACCGCTACGGCGAAGAAGACCACGAGGGCGACGATGTTCCTGGGATCGGCGATGGTGAGGCGGTGCAGGGGCGGGGTGAAGTAGTAGTTCAGCAGAAAGGACCCGAAGGCCGCCGAGGCCAGGGCCGGGAGCAGGCCGCCGAGCAGGGCCGCCGCCACGGTCAGCGTCAGGAACAGCAGCATGTCGTTGGCGAGACCGAGGCCGGCGTCGACGTTGGTCAGCAGCAGCGTGAGCAGCGTCGGGCCGGCCATCCCGGCCAGCCAGCCCGAAATGATCCGTGCACGGCCGAGCCGCGCACCTCGCGCAACCGGCAATCCGCGGCCCTTGCCGGCCTCGTCGTGGGTGATCAGGTGGACGTCGAGGTCGGGGCCCGACTCCCGGGCGACCGTGGCACCGACACCGGGCCCGAAGACGTACTGCCACCCCCGGCGCCGCGAGACGCCGAGGACTATCTGGGTGGCGTTGACCCCCCGCGCGAAGTCCAGCAGAGCCGACGAGACGTCGTCGCCGATGACGTGGTGGAAGGTGCCGCTCAGGTCCTCCACTAGGGTGCGCTGGACGGCCAGCTCCTTGGGCGAGGCACTGGTCAGTCCGTCGCTGCGGCCGATGTAGACGGCCAGCACCTCGCCGCCCGCGCCCTTCTCGGCGAGCCGGGCGGCCCGGCGGATCAGCGTGCGGCCCTCGGGACCGCCGGTCAGGCCGACCACGATCCGCTCACGCGAGCCCCAGATCTTCGCCACCCGGTGTTCGGTGCGGTACTCGGTCAGATACGCGTCGACCCGGTCGGCCACCCAGAGCAGCGCCAGCTCCCGCAGCGCGGTCAGATTGCCCGGGCGGAAGTAGTTGGACAGGGCCGCGTCGACCTTGTCGGCCTTGTAGATGTTGCCGTGCGCCATCCGCCGGCGCAGGGCCTGCGGCGACATGTCGACCAGCTCGACCTGGTCCGCCCGCCGGACGACCTCGTCTGGGACGGTCTCCTGCTGCCGCACCCCGGTGATCGACTCGACGGTGTCCCCCAGCGATTCCAGATGCTGGATGTTGACCGTCGAGACGACGTCGATCCCGGCCGCGAGCAGTTCCCCGACGTCCTGCCAGCGCTTGGCGTTGCGGGAGCCGGGAATGTTGGTGTGGGCGAGTTCGTCGACGAGAGCCACCTGGGGGTGCCGTGCCAGGACGGCGTCGACATCCATCTCGGTGAACACGCTCCCCCGGTATTCCAGCTCCTTGCGGGGGATCTGCTCCAGGCCATGAAGCATCACCTCGGTGCGGGGCCGGTGGTGGTGTTCCAGGAAGGCGACCACACAGTCGGTGCCTCGCTCGACACGGCGGTGTGCCTCGGACAGCATCGCGTACGTCTTGCCGACGCCCGGCGCCGCGCCGAGGTATATACGAAGCTTGCCGCGTGCCATGGTCTCGTCTCTGCCCCGTATGCGGTTGGAGCGGTCGGGAGCGGGTCAGCTCTCGAAGCGGTAGCCCATGCCCGGTTCGGTGATCAGGTAGCGGGGGTGGGCCGGGTCCGCCTCCAGCTTGCGCCGCAGCGGCCATGTACACACGCAGATAGTTCGTTTTGTTGCTGTGCCGTCCATCTCCGGCAGCCCCAGATCGAGGAGGACCCCATCGGTCTTGCGGGCGGCGGCGAGCCGGAGCGCGGTGGCACCGTCGGGGCCCCGTCAACGCCGTACTGCCGCGCCCGCCTGTTGATCACGAGCGCCCGTACGAGCTGGGGGTCGTCCTCTACGACCGGTTCCCGGGTCATCGGTGTGCGCCTTTCCTGTGGCCCGGAGAGCCAGAAGATGCCGACCCATGTCAGGGGTGCGGGAGTTCACGGATCGGGAACGCGTCCAGGCCCGCCCACTCCCGCGTGGTGCGCGTAAGCCCATCAGCTCCTGGCCACGAGTTTCTTGAGCGCGACGTTGAGCTCGAGGACGTTGACGGTGGGCTCGCCCATGAAGCCCAGGATCCGGTCGTCCGTGTGTTCATCCACGAGCTTGTGGACCTGGGCGACGGACAGACCGTTCTTCTCGGCGATCCGGTGTACCTGGAGGTCGGCGTACGCCGGGGAGATGTCCGGGTCCAGGCCGGAGCCCGAGGAGGTGACGGCGTCGGCTGGTACGTCGGACGGCTCGACCTTGTAGTCCGTGGTCGAGTTGTCCTTGATGACCGCGGCCTTGGCGTCCTTGACCCACTTGATCAGGTCGAAGTTGTCACCGGAACGGTTGGTGGCGCCGGAGAGGATCAGTGTGTACCGGGTGTTGACGCTGTTGGTGCCCAGGCCGTTCCGAGGGCGCCCCTGGAACCATTTCAGGTCGGGCTCGGGGGTTTCCTGGCCTTTCTTCAGCGGCAGGTTGTACGCCTGGCCGATGAGCGAGGAGCCGACGACCTTGCCGTCCGCCTTGATCTCGGAGCCGTTCGCCTTGCCGGGGAACAAGCCCTGGGCGACGCCGGTGACGGCGAGCGGGTAGAGGATGCCCGTCACCACGGTCAGCACGAGGAGGGCGCGCAGGCCGGCCCAGAGCAACCGGGCAGTGTTCGTAACCGAGTGGTTCATGGCGGTCAGCCGATCCCGGGGATGAGTGAGATGAGCAGGTCGATGATCTTGATGCCTATGAAGGGTGCGATCAGCCCGCCCAGGCCGTAGATCGCGAGGTTGCGGCGGAGCATCTTGTCCGCGCTGACCGGCCGGTACCGCACGCCGCGCAGGGCGAGCGGGACCAGCGCAATGATGATCAGCGCGTTGAAGATGACTGCGGACAGGATCGCGGAGTCGGGCGAGGACAGGCTCATGATGTTCAGCTTGTCCAGGCCCGGGTAGACGGCCGCGAACAGCGCCGGGATGATCGCGAAGTACTTCGCGACGTCGTTGGCGATGGAGAAGGTGGTGAGCGCGCCCCGGGTGATGAGGAGTTGCTTGCCGATTTCGACGATCTCGATGAGCTTGGTGGGGTTGGAATCGAGGTCGACCATGTTGCCGGCTTCCTTGGCGGCCGACGTACCCGTGTTCATCGCCACGCCGACGTCGGCCTGCGCGAGCGCGGGTGCGTCGTTCGTGCCGTCGCCGGTCATCGCGACGAGCTTGCCGCCGGCCTGCTCGCGCTTGATGAGGGCCATCTTGTCCTCGGGGGTGGCCTCCGCGAGGAAGTCGTCGACGCCGGCCTCCTCGGCGATCGCCTTCGCCGTCAGCGGGTTGTCGCCCGTGATCATGACGGTCTTGACGCCCATGCGGCGCAGTTCGTCGAACCGCTCGCGCATGCCCTCCTTGACGACGTCCTTGAGGTGGATCACGCCCAGCACCCGGGCCCTGTCGGCGTCCTCGATCGCCACCAGCAGCGGTGTGCCGCCCGCCTCGGAGATGGAGTTGGAGATGGTGTCGGCGTCGTCTGCGACGGTGCCGCCCTGCTCCTGGACCCAGGTGAGCACCGAACCGGTGGCCCCCTTGCGGACCTTGCGGGCGGTGCCGTCTTCGGTGAGGTCGACACCGGACATGCGGGTGTGCGCGGTGAAGGCGATCCACTCTGCCTGCGCCGGCTCGCCCTGGTGACGCTCGCGCAGCCCGTACTTCTCCTTCGCCAGGACGACGATGGAGCGGCCCTCGGGCGTCTCGTCGGCCAGCGACGACAACTGGGCGGCATCGGCCAGCTCGGCCTCGGTCGTGCCGGCTACCGGTACGAACTCGGCGGCCTGCCGGTTGCCGAGCGTGATGGTGCCGGTCTTGTCGAGCAGCAGGGTCGACACGTCGCCGGCGGCCTCGACCGCCCTGCCCGACATGGCCAGTACGTTGCGCTGCACCAGCCGGTCCATACCGGCGATGCCGATCGCGGAGAGCAGGGCGCCGATCGTGGTCGGGATCAGGCAGACGAGGAGGGCCACCAGCACGACCATGGTCAGATGCGTGCCCGCGTAGTCCGCGAACGGCGGCAGGGTGGCCACCGCGAGCAGGAAGACGATCGTCAGCGAGGCAAGCAGGATGTTCAGCGCGATCTCGTTGGGCGTCTTCTGGCGTGCGGCGCCCTCGACCAGGTTGATCATCCGGTCGATGAAGGTCTCACCCGGCTTCGTCGTGATCTTGATGACGATGCGGTCGGACAGCACCTTCGTGCCGCCGGTGACGGCCGAGCGGTCGCCGCCGGACTCGCGGATGACCGGAGCCGATTCACCGGTGATCGCCGACTCGTCCACGGATGCCACGCCCTCGACGACGTCACCGTCGCCGGGGATGATGTCACCCGCCTCGCAGACGACCAGGTCGCCGATGCGCAGCTCGGTGCCGGGCACCTGCTCCTCGGCCCTGCTGTCCTGGGACAGCCGGCGCGCCACGGTGTCCGTCTTGGCCTTGCGCAGGGTGTCCGCCTGGGCCTTTCCGCGGCCCTCGGCGACCGCCTCCGCAAGGTTGGCGAAGATCACGGTGAGCCAGAGCCAGGCGCTGATCGCCCAGCCGAACCAGTCGCCCGGGTCCTTGAACGAGAACACCGTCGTCAGGACCGAGCCGATGAGCACCACGAACATGACAGGTGACTTGACCATCACCCGCGGGTCGGTCTTGCGCAGAGCGTCCGGCAGCGACCTGACCAACTGCGTGGGGTCGAAAAGGCCCGCGCCGACCCGGCCTTCGCCGGTCTTGTGACCGGTGGGTGCGCCCTGGTGGGGGGCGAGCGTCGGAGTCGAGGTGGACATGGTGTCCTGCTTCTGTGCGTCGTCGTGCTTCTTGATGTCGCTGGTCATGACGCCAGCCCTTCAGCGAGCGGCCCCAGCGCCAGCGCTGGGAAGTACGTCAGACCGGTGATGATCAGAATTGCACCCACCAACAGCCCGGTGAACAGCGGCTTCTCGGTACGCAGCGTGCCCACGGTGGCCGGCACCGGCTGCTGCTCGGCCAGCGAACCGGCCAGCGCCAGCACGAACACCATCGGCAGGAAACGCCCGAACAGCATCGCGATGCCGATCGTGGTGTTGAACCACTGCGTGTCCGCGTTCAGACCGGCGAAGGCCGAGCCGTTGTTGTTGGCGCCCGAGGTGTACGCGTACAAGATTTCGGAGAAACCGTGCGCGCCCGGGTTGGTCATCGAGTTGCCGGGCGTCGGGAGCGCCATCGCCGCCGCGGTGAAGATGAGCACCAGTGCCGGTGTGATGAGGATGTAACAGGCCGCGAACTTGATCTCGCGGGTGCCGATCTTCTTGCCCAGGTACTCGGGCGTGCGGCCGACCATCAGACCCGCGATGAACACCGCGATGATCGCCATGATCAGCATGCCGTAGAGGCCGGAGCCCACGCCGCCGGGCGCGATCTCGCCGAGCTGCATGCCCAGCAGATTCAGCCCGCCGCCGAGACCTGTGTTGGACGAGTGGAAGGAGTCCACCGCACCGGTCGAGGTGAGCGTCGTGGAGACCGAGAAGATCGACGAGGCACCGATGCCGAAGCGGGTCTCCTTGCCCTCCATCGCCCCGCCCGCGATCTCGAACGCCGGGCCGTGGTGGGCGAACTCGGTCCACCACATCAGGCAGATGAAGCCGACCCAGATGGTCGCCATCGTGGCGAGGATCGCGTAGCCCTGGCGCAGCGAGCCGACCATCCGGCCGAAGGTCCGCGTCAGCGCGAACGGGATCAGCAGGATCAGGAAGATCTCGAAGAGGTTGGAGAACGCGTTGGGGTTCTCGAAGGGGTGGGCGCTGTTGGCGTTGAAGTAACCGCCGCCGTTGGTGCCCACCTCCTTGATGGCCTCCTGCGAGGCGACCGCGCCGCCGTTCCACTCCTGCGAGCCGCCCATGAACCGGCCCACGGAGTGAATCCCGCAGAAGTTCTGAATGGCACCGCAGGCCACGAGCACGATCGCAGCGATCACGGAGAGCGGCAGCAGGATGCGTATGACACCGCGCGCCATGTCGGCCCAGAAGTTGCCCAGCTCACCGGTGCGGGAGCGGGCGAATCCTCGTACGAGTGCCACCGCGACGGCGAGACCGACGGCGGCGGAGAGGAAGTTCTGCACCGTAAGGCCGCCGGTCTGCACGACGTGGCCCATGGCCTGCTCGCCGTAATACGACTGCCAGTTGGTGTTCGACACGAAGGATGCGGCGGTGTTGAACGCCTGGTCCGGGTCGATCGAGGAGAAGCCGAGCGAGCCGGGCAGGCTGCCCTGCACGCGCTGCAACAGATACAGGAAGAGAACACTCACCGCGGAGAAGGCGAGGACACCGCGCAGATAGGCGGGCCAGCGCATATCGGTGTTCGGGTCGGCGCCGATGCCCTTGTAGATCCACTTCTCGACACGCAGGTGTCTGTCGGAGGAGTAGGCCCGGGCCATGTAGTCGCCGAGGGGGCGGTATGCCAGGGCCAGCGCCGCGATCAGCGCGAGCAACTGGAGCACACCGGCGAGGACGGGGCTCATATCAGGACTCAGAACCTCTCCGGGAACACCAGGGCGAGGACGAGATAGCCCAGCAGGGCGACGGCCACGATCAGGCCGACGATATTCTCGACGGTCACAGCTTCGTCACCCCCTTGGCGACGAGGGCCACCAGCGCGAAGACCGTGATGGTGGTGACGACGAAGGCCAGGTCGGCCATCGCGAGCTCCTAGATGAGGATCGGATCGAACGGACGACTAGAGGAAAGCGCCTCGCTGGCCGGATTCGGCGGGCGTTGACGCCTTCCATACGGTGGCCCGTACGCTTTTGACGGAACCCATATGCCGGAGTCCACCGCGGGTGCCGGACCAGCTCCTTTCGGGAACGCCGACGGCCCGCACCGGTGAGGTGCGGGCCGTTCGGGCGCAGAGGTCAGGAGATGTGGAACCGCAGCCGGTAGATCACCGCGTCCGTGTCCGGTCGTACGGCATACGCGACGAGCGCGCCCCGCTGGTTCTGCAGCAGCCGCCGCCACAGCCGATCCGGCTCGACCTCGGCGATCTGGACGTGACGCGAGTGCCGGGCCCGGCGATTCCCCGTACGCATCTGGGCACGCGGACCGCTGTGACAGGCGCGGCTGCGTCTTCCTTGGCACACCGTCACAGCAGCTGCCTTCATTGCCTGGCTCCGGACACGACCCCTCAGCCAGGGCTTACGGTGTGCCGCCTCCGTTCCGCTCACCACCGCCGAGCTGACCCACCATCATGACGAGGAGACCGGCAAGGATGATCACGGCGCCGATCAGCGTTCCCAAGGGCCGGACGCCGGAATCGCTGATCAGCAATCCGAAGACCAGCTGCCAGCACAGCGCGAAGGCCAGTACCAGCTGACCCCAGCCATAGATGCGGGGGGCGCGTATATGGCGCCGGTTCATGGGAAGCACCCAGCCCCTGGTAACCGCCGCAACGCCGGAGACAGCGATGAGCAGCGCCACCAGGACAAGAGGCGCGGCCAGGTACAGCTTCACGTTTTCTCCCTGCGTACCCGGCGCACACCCGACGACAACGTGATCATGACATCCACTGCATCACGCGTCCAGACCACGACGATGCGGTGCTCGGATAGTCGGCCGCACCCTTATGACGCCTCCTCACCGGCGCCGGCGGCGACTTCCTTCGCTGCCAGGTTCACGCCGACGGCGGCCCGACCCGGCGCCGGCGACGCTGCGACAGGCTGCATGACATGCGCAGTGCGCCATTCGGCCCCATCCTGAGAAGCGGCACCATCGGCTCCACGGGCCGACCGCCTCCGGGAGGTCCTGTGATCCTGCTCGCCCTGCTCGTGCCCGCCCTGATGCTGGCATTCCTCTGCGCCATGGACGCGCTCGAGGATCACCTCTTCCCCCGCCCGGCAACCGCAGACGACGCGAGACCCCCAGCCGACGACATACCAACCCGCTCCCCCTGAGCACCCACGACTCCGTTGCAGATCGGCCAGTCAGCCGAGGCGGGTGCCGCAGCCGACTCGAGGACGCGACTACGGTGCCCGTGCCTGCTCAGTCCGAAGGGCGGCAGAAGACACGCCCCGGGCCGACCGCCGCTGCGTGCCGCGACTGCGGCTGCGGGGTCGCTAGCCGAATGATCGGCAACAGGAGGTTGAGGCGCATGCTCGTTCTGAGCCGCTCGCAGGTCGAGTCCCTGCTCGATGTGGATGCGCTGATCGATGCCTTGGCGTCGGCGATGGCAGACCTCAGTGCGGGCCGCGCCTCGGTACCCACCCGTGTCGCCGCCCTGGTGCCCGAACGCGATGGATTTTTGGCGGCCATGCCGGGCTTTCTGCCGTCGGCCGGGATGCTCATGACCAAGCTGGTGTCGCTCTTTCCCCACAATGACGGGACACGGCTGCCTACCCATCAGGCGCTGATCATGGCCTTTGATCCGGACACCGGTGAGCCCACGGCCCTGCTGGACGGTACGGCCATCACCGCGGCCCGGACCGGCGCCTGCTCCGCACTGTCGGCGCGGCTGCTGGCCCGCGAGGACGCCACCGTGCTGGCGGTGCTGGGCACCGGCGTGCAGGCCCGTTCCCACGCCCGCGCGATCTGCCGGGTTCGCCCGATCCGGCACATCCGCGTGGCCGGCCGGGACCCGGCGAAAGCCGCTGCCCTGGCCGAGGAACTCTCCGACGCCCTGGAGGCCGACGTGCAGGCCGTGTCCGGCTACGCCGAGGCGCTCGACGGCGCGGACATCGCCGCCGCGACGACGCACACCGTCGACCCCGTGATCCGCCGCCCCTGGCTGACACCTGGGGTCCACATCACGTCCGTGGGGTACAACCCGGCCGGCCGTGAGATCGACGACGCCACGGTCGCCGAGGCGCTGGTGTGCGTCGAATCCCGCCAGGCCGTCCTTGCCCCGCCCCCCGCGGGCAGCAACGATCTGCTCACCCCGATCCGCGACGGCCTCATCACAGCCGATCACGTGCACGCCGAGCTGGGCGAACTCATCGCCGGCAGCAAAGCGGGGCGCACTGCGCCGGACCAGATCACCCTCTACAAGTCCGTCGGTGTGGCCGTGCAGGATGCCGCAGCCACGGCCCTGGTCGTCGCGTCCGCCCGCGAGCAATCGATCGGTGAGGAGATCACTCTGCCGTGATGCCGCTGCCAACACGGGAAGGGAGGTGCAGCGACGTGCTCCGAAGGAATGGCCCTACATCACTCCGTGGATGAGCTTTCCCTTGACGACCTTTCCCCCGGCGTTACGCGGGAGGCCGGTAACCACCACCAGGTCCTTGGGCATCTTGAAGGAAGCCAGCCGCCCGTCGAGGAAGTCGGTGAGCTGGGTCAGCGACAGGGTGGCCCCGGGCGCCACCGTGGCGAACGCGACCGGCACCTGTCCCCAGCGCTCGTCGGTGCGACCGACCACCGCGATCTCGAGGACCGAGGGGTGCTCGGCGATGGCGTTCTCCAGCTCGGCGCAGTAGATATTCTCACCGCCGCTGATGATCATGTCCTTCTTGCGGTCGACGACCCAGACGAAGCCGTCCTCGTCCTGCTTGACCAGGTCGCCGGAGTGGAACCACCCTCCGTGGAAGGCTTCCGCTGTCTCCCGGGGCTTGTTCCAGTACCCCCGAGTCACCGTGGGGCCGCGGTAGACGATCTCGCCCACCTCACCGGCCGGCACGTCGTTCATGGCCGTGTCGACGACCCGGTACTGGATGGTCGGGATGGGCCGGCCCACCGATCCCAGCTTGCGCAGCGAGTCCTGGCCGCGCAGGACGCAGGAGATCGGCGACGTCTCGGTCTGTCCGAACACCGCTACGTTCAGCGCCTCGGGAAAGCTCCTGCTCATGGCGCGGAGGGTCGCGTCGCTCGCGGGGGCGGCCCCCCAGCTGATGACACGCAGCTTCAGGTCGCGTTCGCCGATGCCTGGCTCGGCGCAGATCAGGTCCCATTGCTGCGGTACGTTGAAGACGATGGTGGCGCCCTCACGTTCATAGGCGTCGAGCACGGCCTTGGGGTCGAAGGCCCCGAGTGGGTGGATCACCACCGTGCCGCCGACCAGGATGTTCGCGACGATCGACCCCAGCCCCGCGATGTGGAAGAACGGGGCGGTGAGGAAGCCGACATCGGAGTCGTCGAAGATTTCCATCGCCTGGAGGCAGGTGATTGCCTGCACCTGCATGTTTCGGTGGGAGAGCATCACCCCCTTCGGCCGCCCCGTAGTTCCCGACGTGTACATGATCAGGGCAGTGGACTCCTCGCTGACGTCCGGGAGCTCCATCGGCGGGTGCCCGGCCAGAAAGCCTTCGTAGGTGGCATACCGCCCGCCGGCGTCACCGGGCTCACCGATGACGATCACCGTGCCGATGGAGTCGATCGCCGGGACGTCGCGGAGTCGGGGCAGCAATTGCGCGTCGACCACGATCGCGGACGGTGTGCAGTCGGACAGGATGCAGTCGAGCTCCGGCGGCGCGAGCCGGAAGTTGAGCGGAACCGCCATGGCCCCAAGGCTGTTCGCGGCGAAGACGCTCTCTACGAACCACGGGTGATTCAGGGTGAGCATGGCCACCCTGTCCCCCTCACGCACGCCGCGGTCGGCGAGCGCGGCGGCCAGTCGCAGCGAGCGACTGGAGAGCTGGGCCCAGGTCGTGGTGACCCCGAGGTATCGCAAGGCGGGCTTGTCGGGCCGCATCATCGCGTGGGTGGCCGCGTGCGCCATCCAGTGGTGACGGAAGGAACAGGCGGGAGCCGTATCCGTGGACATGCCACTCCTTGCACTCGGGGACGGGCGACATTATGCCTGCGAAGCAGCCGCTCAAGAAGGACTTTGTTAATCAAAAATCACATAGATGTGAATCATTGATCACGTGATGCCCGGCCCCCCTTCTTGGCGGCTTCTGACCCTGGGGCGCCCTGTGATTGACTTGCACGCATGGCTCTGTCCCCGTACACCTCACCCCCTCGGTGAGCGCCGATCCGCTCGTGGCCGCGCGGCCACGCAACCGCAGACAGCTCATCTCCGAGGCGGCCGGCCGCGTGTTCAGCCAGCGCGGATATCACGCGGCGTCCATGGAGGAGATTGCCGCCGAGGTGGGTATCAGCGCGGCGGCCCTGTACCGGCATTTCCCCAACAAGTACGCGCTGTTCGCCGAGTGCGCGAACACCATGGTGGACCGGCTGGTCGGAGCGCTCGACGGGGTGCCACCCGAGGCGGACCTGGCAGACTTGCTGCGCGCCGTCACCCGTGTCGCCGTGACCCATCGCGCCTCGGGCGGACTGTACCGGTGGGAGGCCCGCTACCTCGACCACGAGGACCGACGGCTCCTGCGGGCGAAGTTCGCGCGTGTAGTGGGAAGGGTGACAGAGGCGGTACGCCGCGAGCACGCGACACCGTCAGCGGAGCTGTGTGCCGTGGCGGCGCTCGGAGTGATCGGATCCATCACGACGCATCACGTCTCCATCGCCCAGCGCCGGGCCGAGAGTGCCCTGCTGGCGTCCGCCCTGAGCGTGGCCGCGACCGACCCCGCGCCGGGGGTGGACGGACCGCGCTCCGTTGAACCGCCCGCCCGCCCGGTGCCACGCACTCGGCGCGCGGAGATCCTGGCCGCCGCCATCCCGTTGTTCGCGAGGGACGGGTTCGCCAAGGTCACCAACGGACAGATCGCGGAGGCGGTCGGACTGGTTCCGTCCGCGATCTACCGGCACTACCCCACCAAAATGGACATCCTGGTGGCAGCATGCCTGCAGGCCGCGGAACTGCTCACCCAGGCGGTCGACCAGAGCCTCGAGGGAACCGACGACCCGCACGACGCCTTGGTCGCGCTGACGGCCACCTACGTGGCCTACAGCTTCGAGCACACCGCGCTCACCAGCGTCGCCGAGGCCGAGGTCGTCGGCCTGCCAGACCGTCTGCGCCAGCCACTGATCCGCGCGCAGCGCGACCACATCGCCGTGTGGGAACAGCAACTGCTCATGGTGAGAACAGAGTTGGACCCACGGCAGGCGCGCCTGCTGGTGCACGCGGGCTTCGGCGTCGTGGTCGAAACCGGCCGCAGACTGCACTGGCAGGACACCCCTGAGAACCGCAGCTCCGTCACCGCCCTGGTCATCGCGGCCTTCGGCCTGGGATAGCGGCGACTTCCGGTGCGCCGGGCAGGTGGCACTCCGCGATCCGCCAGGACGGCCGCGAGGCGGAGTCTCCGACCGGCTCAGGCCCCGGGCCGGTTGGCGGCGGGGAGGGTGATCGGGGTCTGTGTCGGAGAGGTCCCGTTGTTCAGGAACATCATCGCGACGCCGCGTACGAACTGGTCGAACAGGTAGATGCCGTCCGGGACGATGGGTGAGAGACCCTCTCGGAACGCGACGTAGGTCGGCCAGGCGGCCTGGATCAGACCTCGCGACACCCAGTCGCGCGGCAGACCCAGCCAGTCGGCGCACTTGTCACCGATCAGGTAGCGGACCATCTCGTTGACGAACCCGGTGGTCAGCCCCAGGGTGGCGTCCTCGATGTACCCGAGCAACGCCTTGGTCAGACTGATGCCCTCGACCGTCGGCGAGACGATCGGCCACAGCATCTGGTCCGCCTGCTTATGCGCTTCGGCCCAGCTGGCAGGGATGAACTGGCGCTGCACACCGAGCAGATGGAGAGCGACCTGCCAGGCGTGCAGGTCGGCTGCCTCTTCCTTGGCCGAGAGCTTGATGCCCCATTTCTTCATGTTGTCGTACGCGACGGTGGCCACGGAGTGGAAGGTGACCAGGATGTCACCGTTACTGATCGGCTTCGGCTGGTCCGCTGTCTCCATGAAGCGCGGTGAGGTCACCAGCAGGTTGCGGACCACCGAGTGCACCAGGCGCGTCTTGTTGGCGCTCACGATGAAGTACCCCGAGGGCTGCCAGGCCGTCGGACTGTGCAGGTCGTACCCGAAGGTGAAGGTCTTGGCCGCGCGGTCCTTCATGTTGGCACCGCCGGCCGACCAGTAGACCGCCCTGGCCTCCCGCGGGATCACGGTGCTGAGAATCCCGCTGCCCAGGCTCTCCGAAACGAACAGGTAGCTGTTCAGACGCTTGTAGAGCTTCTCGGACGCGGCGAGCAGCTCGGGGTCGGCCCACGAGGGGAGTTGGTTGACCCCCCTCAGGTACTCGGTCAGGTAGCCGGGCATGCCGGACGGCAGAGCGTCCTTGTTGCGGACCCACGAGTCCCAGGCCCTGTTGACCGAGGGGATCGAGCCGTCGGCGAGGAGCCGCGCCGCGACGTCGTCCGCGTCCGGGTCCCAGACCTGGAACGGGTCGGTGACCGTGTCGGTTCCGGCGATCGAGCCCGCCGAGGACCATGACCAGGCGCTCGGGGTGCTCGTAACGCTCGCGAGGCCCAGTATGGCGCCGATCGACAGGGCGCGCCTTCGAGTGAGATCTTCCATTTACTTCCCTACCTTCCACGCGGTCGGACGGCACCTCGCAGAAGCGCACGTGGTGCCAACTTCAAGCAGGTCACACGGTTGTCCTGTGATGTGATTTTTGATTAACATAACGATGCGTTCAGTCGTCGGCAAGACCTGTGCACGCGCTAAAACGCTGTCTCCGCCCGGCACCGTCGGCGTCGCAGTCGCGCGGGCCGTGACGGCACCGGACCGACCAGACCCACGCACCTGCCAGGCCCCCTCACTAGGAGCCCTCATGAGCACGGAGCAGGACCCGATGCACGCGCCTTCACCCACGGTGGTGACCGACTCGCGCCCCCTGTGGGTGACCGACGAACTGATCAGACATTGGTGTGCGTGGGTGCACCGGGACGAGACCTGCCGGGAGCCGCGCGCGGCGGAACCCCTGACCGCGCTCGCACCGTTCGACCTGTCGCCGGTCGCGCCCGTTCCCTCCTGTGTTCCGCAGGATGTGGAGTCCGCGGCCGCCGCGTCCGCGGCCGCCCAGCGACAGTGGGCGCGAACGCCGGTCGCACGGCGCGCTGAGATCGTGCTCGCCTTTCACGACCTGCTCCTCGACCGGCAGCACCAGGTGCTCGACCTGATCCAGTGGGAGACGGGGAAGGCCCGCTACCACGCCTGGCAGGAGGTGGCGCAGGTAGCGACCCTGGCCCGGCACTACGCGCGCCGCGCCGGCCGGTACCTGGCCGGCCGCCGGGTGCGGGGGATGGTCCCCGGGCTGACGAGGGTGAAGCAGTTGCGGGTCCCCAGGGGCGTGATCGGGGTCGTCTCGCCGTGGAACTACCCGCTCTACCTCGGGGTGGGTGACGTGCTCCCGGCACTGCTCGCCGGGAACGGCGTGGTCTCCAAGGCCGACCCCCAGGCCGCACTGACCCTGCTCTGGACGAGAGCCCTGTTGCACGAGGCGGGCTTGCCGGCCGGCCTGTGGCGGATCGTTGCCGGTGACGGAGCCGTGGTGGGTACCGCCCTGGTCGACGCGGTCGACTTCGTCTGCTTCACCGGATCGACCGCCACCGGTCGGACCGTCGCCGAACGCGCCGCCCGGCGGCTGATCGGCGCCTCCCTCGAGCTCGGGGGGAAGAATCCACTCATCGTGCGCGAGGACGCCGATGTCGCCGCAGCGGCGGCCGGCACGGCCGTGGCCGTGTTCGCGAACACCGGGCAGATGTGCATTCACGTCGAACGCGTCTACGCGCATGAGAAGGTGTACGACGCCTTCCGCGACGAACTGGTCCGGGTGACCGAGTCGCTGCGGCTGGGAAGGTCGTACGACTACGCCTCCGACCTCGGTTCGCTGGTCTCGGCGGCACAGCTCGCGGCGGTCGAGGCCCACGTCGACGACGCCGTCGCGAAGGGGGCCAAGGTACTCACGGGCGGCCGGGCGCGTCCCGACATCGGGCCGCTGTTCTACGAGCCCACGGTCCTTGAGGACGTCACCCCGGAGATGGACGTCTGCGCCCTGGAGACCTTCGGACCGGTCGTCTCGCTGTACCGGTACACGACGGACGACGAGGCGCTGAGCCTGGCCAACCGGGGGGCCTATGGCCTGTCCGCGTCGATCTGGTCCAAGAACACCCGCGAAGCCGCCCGGATGGCCGGCCTGATTCGCTCCGGATCGGTGAACATCAACGACGGTGCGGCCGCCGCGGCGGGAAGCATCGAGGCCGAGATGGGCGGAATGGGCGACAGCGGACTCGGCCGCCGGCACGGGGCGGAGGGCATCCGCAAGTACACGGAGACACAGACGGTCGCCGTCCAGCGCCTCATACCTCTCGGGCCCCCGGCCGGGCAGTCGGCGCAGAGCTTCGTACGCCGGACCAACGGCCAGCTGGCCCTGCTGCGTCGGCTGCGTGTGCGATGAGCGGCGGCACGCCTCCCGTGCGGGAGCGGTGGAACGCCCTGCGGGCCACGGCGGGCCCGGTCGACCCGGACGCGCTCGATGCCTTGTGGGCCGACCTCGAGACGGTCGATGCCTCGTCAATCCTCGGCTCCTGGCGGGGCTTCGCCTTCCCGACCGGCCATCCCGTGGAACGGGTACTCGCCCGCAGCCGGTGGCACGGCAAGCGGTTCGTCGCGCTGGACGACGCCAAACCGTTGATCTGCCGCGCGGATGACGGTGGTCTCTACTCCGACACCACGTCGGGCCTGGGCGAGGCCAGCCTCTGGAACATCGAGTTCCGTGGCGAGGTGACCGCCACCATGGCGTACGACGGTATGCCGGTCTTCGACCACTTCAAGCGGGTGGACGACACGACTCTCCTGGGCGTGATGAACGGCAAGGCTGCTGCGATGTCCGACAGCGGTCACCTCTTCTACTTCGGCCTGGAACGCGAATGAGGGTCTCCGCAGTCCTTTCGCGCGGCGGGGCCCCCAGCGAACTCGTCGACGCCGAACTGGACGACCCGCGGTCCGACGAAGTGATCGTCCGGATCGAGGCGGTCGGCGTGTGCCACACGGATCTCGTCACCCGGCAGTGGCTCGGCGAGCGCCCGGCCGTCCTCGGCCACGAGGGGTGCGGCACCGTCGTACACCTGGGTTCAGCTGTCAAGGAGCTCGCGGTCGGGAACCGGGTCGTGGTCTCCTTCGCCTCGTGCGGCGGATGCGCCCAGTGCCGGGCCGGCCTTCCGGGTTACTGCGCATGGGCTACCGCGCTCAACGGTTCGGGGCGGCGTCTCGACGGTTCGCCGACGATACGCGTACGGGGAGAGCCCGTCTTCGGATCCTTCTTCGGACAGTCGTCCTTCGCCACGGCCGCGTTGGCCGACGCCCGCTCCTGCGTTCCCGTCGGTGACGTCCCCCCGGAGGCGATCGCGCCGCTGGGGTGCGGGTTCCTGACCGGAGCGGGCGCGGTGCTCAATGTCCTGCGCCCCCGGCACGGCGACCGTCTCCTGGTCCTCGGGGCCGGCGGCGTGGGCTCGGTCGCCGCCCTCACCGCCCTCTCGGAAGGCGTCGAGGTCGTGGTGGCGGAGCCGGTCCCGGCCCGGCGCACGCTCCCCAAGCAGTGTGGTGCCACGGTCGTCGCCTCGCTGGACGAGCCGATGCCGTCAGTGACCCATGTACTCGACACCACGGGCCGGCCGGAGTCGATCGCCCGCGCGCTCACCCTGCTCCAGCCGTGCGGTGTGCTCGCCCTGATCGGACTCGGTCCCGCCGAGGTCTGCCTCGACGTGCGGTCCCTGATGATGCGCGGGCTCCAGATACGCGGCTGCGTGGAGGGCGACGCCGATCCCGCAGTGCTCATCCCCCACCTGATCCAGCGATACCAGCGCGGTCTGCTACCCCTCGACCGCCTGGTGACCACTTACCCGCTGGCCGACCTCGACCGGGCGGTGGCCGACCAACGGGCCGGCCTGACAACCAAGCCGGTGCTCCTGCCGGGCGGCTGACCGCACGTACTTCCACTTACCCGAGAGTCTGAAACAGGAGTCCTGATGACCGATGTGACCTCCGCCAAGCGGTCGCTCTACGAGGAGGAGCACGAGCTGCTCCGGGAGACGGCCCGCGCCTTCGCCGACAAGCACGCAGCTCCGCACGCCGAGCGCTGGCGGACCGAGGGCAAGGTCGGCCGCGAGCTCTTCGAGGAGGCTGCCCGGGCCGGGATCCTGGGCTTCAACATCCCCGAGGAATACGGCGGCGGGGGTGTCACCGACTACCGCTTCAACGCGGTGATCGGTGAGGAGTTCTCCCGCCACCCCGCGGCGGACGGCCTCGCGGCGGTGACGCTGTCCAACGACATCGTGGTGCCCTACTTCACCGACCTGACCAACGACCGGCAGAAGGCCCGCTGGCTTCCGGGTATCGCCGCCGGAGAGCTCGTCGTCGCGGTGGCGATGACCGAGCCCGGGACCGGCAGCGACCTGGCCGGGATCGCCACCACCGCCATCCGCGACGGGGACGATTATGTGGTCAACGGCAGCAAGGTCTTCATCTCCAACGGCCAGAACGCCGACCTCATCGTCACCGCGGTCAGGACCGGTCCGGACCGCCACGGCGGCATCAGCCTGCTGGTGATCGAGGCCGACCGTCCGGGATTCGCACGAGGCCGCAATCTGGAGAAGGTCGGGCTGCACGCGCAGGACACCAGCGAGCTGTACTTCCAGGACGTGCGGGTACCCGCCGCCCACCTGCTGGGTGAGGAGGGCTCGGGATTCGAGTCCCTGCTGCGCAATCTCCCGCAGGAGCGGATCTCGATCGCCGCCAACGCCGTGGCTTCCATCGAGGGAGTGCTGGAGCGGACCCTGGACTACGTCAAGGGACGCAAGGCGTTCGGCCGGCCGATCGGCACCTTCCAGAACACCCGCTTCCAGCTGGCCGAAATGGTCACGACAGCCCGGGTAGGCCGCGTGTACCTGGACGAACTGCTCACCCGGCACTCGCGCGGCGAACTCACCGCGGTGGACGCGGCATCCGCGAAGTTCTGGGCCACCGAGCACTACGTCGACATCGTCGGACGCTGTCTTCAACTCCACGGCGCCTACGGCTACATGCTGGAGTACCGCATCGCCCATGACTACCTCGACTCCAGGATCACCACCATCTACGGCGGCACCACCGAGATCATGAAGGAGATCGTCGGCCGCGACCTGGGCCTGTAGTTCGCCGCGGTTCTCCATTCGGGGTTGCGGGAGCCCTCCCCCGCCGAGCTTCCCGGTGTCCCGCGCAGCGGTATCCGACTCCTTCTGGGCAACGTCCCGTCCCAAGAAAGGGAGCGTCATGTCCGACGCCTACATCTACGACGCCGTCCGGACGCCACGCGGCAAGAATCGCGGCGGCGCCCTCCACGGCACCAAGCCGGTCGATCTGGTCGTGGGCCTGATCCACGCGGTCCGGGAACGCAACCCCACCCTCGACCCGGACCGGATCGACGACATCGTGCTCGGTGTCGTCTCCCCCGTGGGCGAGCAGGGCGGTGACATCGCCCGCACCGCCTCCATGGTCGCCGGGCTGCCCGACACCGTGGCCGGCGTCCAGGTCAACCGCTTCTGCGCCTCGGGGCTGGAAGCCGTCAACCTCGCGGCCCAGAAGGTCGCCTCCGGCTACGAGAGCCTCGTTCTCGCGGGCGGTGTCGAATCGATGTCCCGGGTCCCGATCGGCTCGGACGGCGGCGCCTACGCACAGGACCCCACCACCGCGTACGACGCGTACTTCGTCCCCCAGGGCATCGGCGCCGACCTGATCGCGACCATCGAGGGCTTCAGCCGCGAGGACGTCGACGCCTACGCCGCCCGCTCGCAGGAACGGGCCGAGACCGCCTGGCGGGAAGGCCGGTTCGGCAAGTCGGTCGTGCCCGTGCGCGACCTCAACGGCGTCCTGGTGCTCGACCACGACGAGCACCGCCGACCCGGTACCACCGTGGAGAAACTCGCGGCCCTCTCCCCCTCCTTCACCGCCGCCGGCGCACAGGCGGGCTTCGACGCGGTCGCGCTGCAGAAGTACCACCACCTGGAGCGGATTCACCACGTCCACCACGCCGGCAACAGTTCGGGCATCGTCGACGGCGCGGCGCTGACCCTGATAGGCAACCGGGAGATCGGTGAGCGTCTCGGACTCGTCCCTCGCGCCCGGATCGTGGCGACCGCCGTCACCGGTGCGGATCCCACCATCATGCTCACCGGGCCGACCCCCGCGACCAGGAAGGTTCTGGCGAAGGCAGGATTGACGACCGAGGACATCGACCTGTTCGAGCTCAATGAAGCCTTCGCCGCGGTCGTCATGAAGTGGCAACGAGACTTCAAGATCCCCGACGACAAGGTCAACGTCAACGGCGGAGCCATCGCGCTGGGCCATCCGCTGGGTGCCACCGGGGCCATGATCCTCAGCACCGTACTGGACGAGCTCGAGCGTACCGGCGGACGCCGGGGCCTCGCGACGCTGTGCGTGGGTGCCGGGATGGGCATCGCCACCGTAATCGAACGCCTCTGACGCCTGGGCCATCGCTTACCGAATGGGAGCCACGACATGTCCGGATCCGCCATCACTTACGCACGGGACGCCGAAAGGGTCGTCACACTTCTCCTGGACGACCCCTCCTCATCGGTCAACACCATGAACGACGCCTTCATGACCGGACTGGAGGAGTCCGTTCCACGACTGGAGGCTGAGCGGAACGAGATCGCCGGGGTGCTGCTCATGTCCGCCAAGAAGACCTTCTTCGCGGGGGGTGACCTGAACCGGCTGAGCGCGGGCAGTGCCGACAAGGCGGCCGAGGAGACGGCCTACATCAACCGGATGAAGGGACTTATGCGCAGGCTGGAACGCCTGGGCAAGCCGGTCGTCGCGATACTGAACGGCACCGCTCTGGGCGGTGGCCTGGAGGTCGCCCTCTGCGCACACCACCGGATCGCCACCGACACGCCCGGCAGCCGCTTCGGTCTGCCGGAAGTGAGTCTCGGACTGCTCCCTGGCGGCGGCGGCATCACCCGCACCGTCCGCATGCTGGGCCTGCACAAGGCGCTCTCCGACGTGATCCTGCCCGCGCGGGAGTTCAGCCCCCGGGCAGCTCTGGCGCTGGAGCTGATCGACGAGGTCGTCGAGGACGCCGGGCAGGCCGAGGCGAAGGCACGGGCTTGGATCGCCGAGCACCCCGAAGCGGTACAGCCGTGGGACGCCAAGGGCTTCGAACTGCCGGGCGGAGACGTGCAAAGCCCGGGAATCTCCGCTTCCCTGCCCGCGTTGGCCGGCCTGCTGCGCAAGCAGACCAAGGGAACACCGATGCCCGCGCCGCGGGCCGCCCTGGCCGCCGCCGTCGAGGGGGCCCGCCTCGACTTCGACACGGCCTCGCTGGTCGAGACCCGCTACCTGGTCAGCCTGATCACCAGCCAGATCACCAAGAACATGATCAAGGCGTCCTTCTTCGACCTGCGCCGTATCACCTCGGGCGCGAGCCGGCCGGAGGGCTTCGAGCGCTTCACCGCACGCAAGGTCGGGGTCGTCGGCGCAGGAATGATGGGCGCGGGGATCGCCTACGTGAGTGCGAAGGCCGACATCGACGTCGTCCTCAAGGACGTCACGACCGTGGCCGCGGAGAAGGGCAAGGACTACGCGCGCGGCCTTGAGGCGAAGGCAGTGACGGCCGGAGGAAAGAGCCAGGAGAGGGCCGACGCGCTCCTCGGCCGGATCGCAACGACCTCCGAGGCCGCCGACTTCACCGGAGTGGACTTCGTCATCGAAGCGGTCTTCGAGTCGGCACCGCTCAAGCAGCAGGTCTTCCAGCAGATCCAGGACATCGTCGAGCACGACGCAGTGCTCGGATCCAACACCTCGACCCTGCCCATCACCCTGCTGGCCAAAGGCGTCGCACGGGAACGCGACTTCATCGGCATCCACTTCTTCAGCCCGGTCGACAAGATGCCGCTGGTCGAGATCGTCCGTGGCGAGCACACCAGCGACGAGACTCTCGCCAAGGTCTTCGACTACGTCCTGCAGATCGGCAAGATCCCCATCGTCGTCAACGACTCGCGCGGCTTCTTCACCTCCCGCGTGATCGGTTGCTTCATCGCCGAAGCCGTCGCCGCCGTGGGCGAGGGAGTCGAACCGGCCAGCGTCGAACAGGCCGCGCTCCAGGCCGGGTACCCGGCGGGCGCACTCCAGCTGCTGGACGAGCTGACGCTGTCGCTGACACAGAGGATCCGCATCGAGACGCGCACGGCCGAGGAGGCCGAGGGCCGGACCTGGGTGGCCCATCCTTCGGAGGACGTCGTGGACTGGATGCTGGAACAGGGCCGCATCGGTCGGCGCGAGCGCGCCGGCTGGTACGACTACGACGACTCCGGCAAACGGCTCGGCATCTGGCCCGGCGTCCGCGACCGCTACGGCTCGGGCCGGTGCGTACCGCCGCTCAGGGATCTCCAGGAACGCATGCTCTTCGCCGAGTCCCTCGAGGCCATCGACTGCCTCGACAGCGGAGTGCTGACCAGTGTGGCCGACGCCAACGTCGGATCCATCCAGGGCATCGGCTTTCCCGCGTGGACCGGCGGGGTCCTGCAGTACGTCAACCAGTACGAGGGCGGTCTGCCCGGGTTCGTCGCCAGGGCCCGAGAGTTGGCCTCGGCCTATGGCGCCCGGTTCATCCCGCCGAGCTCACTGGTCGAGCGTGCCGAACGCGGTGAGATCTATGAGTGAGGCCGCACCGTCCGCGCCCCGGCTGCGGACGAGGTTCACGGAGCTCCTGGGCATCGAGTACCCCGTCGTACAAGGCGGGATGATGTGGGTGGGCCGGGCGGAACTGGCCGCCGCCGTCTCGGAGGCCGGCGGCCTCGGCATCGTCACCGCGCTCACCCAGCCCAGCCCGGCAGAGCTCGCCCGCGAGATCGAGCGCACCCGCAAGCTCACCGACAAGCCGTTCGGCGTCAACCTCACCATCCTGCCGACGATCACACCACCGCCTTACGACGAGTACCGGCGCGCGATCGTCGACTCCGGGGTCACGATCGTCGAGACCGCCGGGTCGAGTCCTGAACCGCACATGGAGTTCTTTGCCGAGCACAACGTGCGGGTGATCCACAAGTGCACAAGTGTCCGGCATGCCGTCAAGGCCGAACGGCTGGGCGTGGCGGCGGTCTCGATCGACGGCTTCGAGTGCGCGGGGCACCCCGGCGAGGACGACGTCCCCGGTCTGGTACTGATCCCCGCGGCCGCCGACGCGCTCACGATCCCGTTCATCGCCTCAGGCGGATTCTGCGACGGCAGGGGGCTCGCTGCGGCACTCGCGCTCGGCGCGGACGGGGTCAACATGGGCACACGCTTCCTGTGCTCGGCGGAGGCGCCGGTCGCCGAATCGGTCAAGCAGCGGATCATCGACGCCTCCGAACTCGACACCCGTCTCATCTTCCGGCAACTGCGCAACACCGCTCGGGTGGCCCGCAACGCGGTCAGCGACGAGGTCGTCCGTATCCTGGCCGACGGGGGTACCTTCCCCGATGTCCAGCCACTGGTTACCGGTGCACGAGGACGCCTCGTCTTCGAGGACGGTGACCTCGACGCCGGAATCTGGTCCGTCGGCCTCTCCCAGGGGTTGGTGCGCGACATCGCACCGGCGGGGGATCTCGTGCGGCGAATCGTCAGCGAGGCACGGGAAGTGACTCTGCGCATGACCGAGCATCTGGCCTGACGGCCGCGTAACCGCCGCCGCGTCAAGGGCGAGAGGATGCCGCCCCTGGCCTGGTACAGGTTCCAGGTCAGGGGCGGTCCGGCCCCACGTCGTCGAACTTGAGGGATCGGGGAGTCAGGCCGAGCGACGCCGCTGCCTAACCGCTATTCGCCCAAACTGCTCCGGCAGGTACTGCGGCGGCACCTGGACGCTGGACGCCCTCCGTGTCGGCAGCCGACCCCGACCGACGCGTTCAGTGCGCACGTTCGGAGACAGGGAAACGATGCGCCCGTGGTCCAGTCGTGCGATCCATCGGACAGGCCCTAGCTAGCTCTGCTTGATCGCGGAGATGTCGAACTCCAGGACGATCTTGTCGCTTACCAGCACGCCGCCACCTTCCAGGGCCGCGTTCCAGGTCACGCCGAACTCCTTGCGGGAGATGGTCACCGATCCCTCCAGTCCTACCCGCAGGTTGCCGTAGGGGTCGACGGCGTTGCCGGTGTACTCGAAGTCGATGGTGACCGGACGGGTGGTGTCCTTGACGGTGAGGTCGCCGGTGACGCGGTACTCGGTGTCGGAGCGGGGCTCGACCGCGGTCGAGCGGAAGGTGATGTCGGGGAAGGTGGGGGCGTCCAGGAAGTCGTTGGTGCGCAGGTGCTGATCGCGCTGTTCGACGCCGGTGTCGATGCTCTCGGTCTTGATCACCACCTGGGCGGTGGATCGGGTCGGATCCGTGCCATCCAGATGGATGGTGCCCTCGAACTGGTGGAATACGCCGCGGACCTTGGTCACCATGGCGTGGCGGGCGACGAAGCCGATCTGGGTGTGGGCGGGGTCGAGAACGTAGTCCCCGGTGAGTTCGGGCTTGGCGACGGTCATGTCGAGGTGCCTCCGTAAGACGGGATCCAGGCGACGGTATGTCCGGATCATTCCGGACTTACGCTATGGCGCGACCGCTTCGTGGTCCGGCTGGACGCACGGAGCGACGGAGCGACGGAGCGACGGAGTAGACCCCACCCGGCGACCTCGGGCCATCGGCTTGCATGACCGTGCATCGTTGACGCCCGCCTCACCAACGGCGCGGACGTCACCGTCACCGAACCGCCCGGCGCCCGCCAGGTCCCGCCGAGCGCGGCGGGAGAACTGAAGGTCTCCGGCGTCCGGCATTGTCGGGCCCCTCCAGCACCGCTACGCCTACGTCGGCTCCGACCTCCAGGACCTCTACGGCGTCCGGCCCGCCGCGAAGGCGCCCTCGCTCGCGGACGCCGCCTACGTGGCGAGGGCTACCGGCAGCGACATCGTGCGCGCCTTCCTGTTCGACACCAGCGGTACCCACCAGAAGCAGATAGCCGGCAAGCTGCGCCACATGGGGGCGCACGGCTACCGTCCGGAACTCTGACGGACGCCGCCAACCTGGCGCACTGCGCGGCCGATGACCATGTGTCGCGGCCGGCGAGCGGGCCGCCCGGCCGCCGCTCGATCGGCTCAGTCCGCGTTGGGCCGGGCGAGGCCGTGGTCGTAGGCGAAGATCACGGCCTGGATGCGGTCGCGGGCTCCGATCTTGGCCAGTACGCGGCCGACGTGGGTCTTGACGGTGGACTCGGACAGCACGAACCGGGCGGCGATCTCACCGTTGGTCCAGCCCTTGCCGACGGCGACGAGGATCTCCCGCTCGCGGTCGGTGAGGGAGCCGAGTCGCGAGTCCTCGGCGGAGCCTGCGCGGTGAGCGGGGACGTAGCGGGCGTATTCGTCCAGGAGACGGCGGGTGAGGGCGGGCGCGATGACGGCGTCGCCGGAGGCGACGGCTCGGATGCCGGCAAGGAGTTCCTCGGGGCGCACGTCCTTGAGGAGGAAGCCGCTTGCACCGGCCCGGATGGCGGCGTGGACGTACTCGTCGAGGTCGAAGGTGGTGAGCACGAGAACACGCGAACGGCCCCCAGCGGCGACGATGCGGCGGGTGGCCTCGATGCCGTCCATGCCGGGCATGCGAACGTCCATCAGGACGACGTCCGGGCGCAGTTCGGCCGCCTTGCGGACGGCCTCGGCGCCGTGGGCGGCCTCACCGACGACATCGGTCTCGGCGACGGAGTCCAGGAGCAGGTGGAAGCCGTAGCGCTGCAGGGGCTGGTCGTCCACGATGAGCACGGTGGTCATTCGTCACCACCTTGCGGCGTGAGGTCGAGAACGGCCTCGACGCTCCATCCTCCGTCACCCGCCGGCCCCGCGCTGACGGTGCCTCCGTACAAAGCCGCTCTCTCCCGCATGCCCACCAGACCGTGTCCTTCTTCGTTCGGCGGTCCGGGCCGTAGGGCCGGGCCGGTGTCCTGGACCCGGACGGTCAGCCGGGTGTCCTTCTCCACGATCGCCAGCCGCACAAGGGTGTCGGTGTCGGCGTGCTTCAGTGTGTTGGTGAGGGCTTCCTGGACGATGCGGTACACCGTCAGCTGCACGCCGCTGTCGAGAGCGTCCACGTCGCCGGAGGTCCGGTAGACGACCTCGAGCCCTGCGGCGCGTACCTTGGCGCAGAGTACCTCGATGTCCGAGATGCCGGGCTGTGGGCTGAGTTCGGGCCCGCCCGGGGAGCCGCCGTCCGTCGCCTCGCGCAGCACGCCGAGCACGCGCCGCAGTTCGCCGAGGGCCTGGCGGCCCGTATCGCCGATGAGCTGGAGCGCCTCCTTGCCACGTTCGGAGGCAATGTCGGTGGCGTAGGCGCCAGCATCGGCCAGCGTGATGATGACGGACAGGTTGTGGCCGACGATGTCGTGCATCTCGCGGGCGACGCGGGTGCGTTCGGTGGCCGTGGCCAGCCTGCTGCGCTGGTCGCGCTCGATCTCCAGCCGGGCGGCCCGGTCCCGCAGTCCAGCGAGCTGGGCCCGGCGGATCCGTACCATCAGGCCGAGCGCGAGGGCCGCGGTCGCCGTGCTCAGCAGGAAGAACAGCGCGTCCCACACGGACACGGCCGAGGACACCCGGACCGCGACCAGTGCCATGGCGGTCGCCATGGCCGCACAGGCCCACGGCAGCTGACGCAGCCATCCGTGCAGGGCGAGGCTGTACAGGGCGATGAACAGGGCGACGTCCGCGCGCAGCGCCGCGCCCACGGACCACTGGACGATGAACACCACGGTGATGGCGGCAAAGGCCACGAGGGGTTTGCGTCGCCGCCACAGCAGGGGCAGAACCAGTCCGGTCTGGAAGGCCAGCATTCCCGCGACGGGCAGCTGGGTGAGGGCGAGGCGGAACCGGCGCGGACCGTCGCCGTCGCCGTCGCCGTCGCCGTTGTCCCCACCGCCGTGGAACAGGTCGGGCAGGCAGAACAGCACAAAGACCAGGACGACGACCGCGGTGTCCAGCACCCACGGATGTGTCCTGTCGGCCTGCCGCAACCGCTGGCCGCCTCGGGACAGACGGGCGACCAGCGGTCCCATCCCGCTGAGGTCATCGGTGGTCACGGGCGTCACCTGTCCATGGTGCAGGCGTCAGACGTCACTGCGCACGAGCCGGTACGCCGCGCCGCCCAGCGCCAGCGCCGTCCAGCCGAGGAAGACCAGCAGTCCGACGCCCGGTGACAGGGTCGTGGAGTCGTGGGTCAGGGCGAACACAGCCTCCCCGGCGTTGGACGGCAGGTAGGGGCTGATGTCGTCCTGCCAGGAGCTCGGCAGCAGGGAGATCAGTCCCGGGATCAGCATCAGGGCGGCCACCAGCACCGAGATTCCGCCGGCCACTGACCGCAGCAGCGCGCCCAGGGCGGTGCCGATCACCCCGACCAGGCCGAGGTAGAGTCCCGCGCCCAGCAGACTCCGCAGGACACCCGTGTGCGAGAGGCTCATGGCCGCGGGCGTGCCCGAGACGATTCCGCTCCCGATCAGGAAGGCGACGAAGCCGCCCAGCGTCCCCACGACCAGCGCGACCAGCCCGAACACGGCCGCCTTGGACCACAGCACGGGCAGCCGGCGCGGTACCGCCGCGAGCGTCGAGCGGATCATGCCGGTCGAGTACTCCCCCGCAGTGACCAGCACACCGAGCACCCCCAGGGCCAGCTGGGCAAAGTTCGTACCGAAGAGGGACAGACTGACGGCCGTCGCATCGGCGAAGTCCCGATCCGTGTGGCCGGAATTGATCCCCGACTTGTAGTGGCTCGCGGAGATCAGGCCGAACGCCACCAGGAACAGCAGGCCGAGGCCCAGGGTGATCCACGTCGAGCGCAGGGACCACAGCTTGGCCCACTCGGAGGACAGCACACGCCGTCCGGTCACCCGGTAGACGGGTCGGACGGGCGTGGTCCGGGGTTCCTCGGCAGTTGCGGTGAGGGTGCTCATGCGGGCCTCCCAAGGGTCTCGATCCCGGGCGTGGAGCCGTGGTATTCCACCGCATCCCTGGTCAGGTCCATGAACGCCTCCTCCAGCGACACGGTCCGCGCGCTCAGGCCGAACAGCGCGATCCCGTGCTCCGCTGCCTTCAGCCCGATCTCGCGGGTGGTCAGCCCGGTCACCTGGAGCTCCTCGGAGCCGATCCGGCCGGTGACCTCGACGCCCGGTCCCGCCAGCACGTCCCGCAGCCGCGCCGGGTCCTGCGTCGCGACGTTCACCGTGTCGCCGCCCGCCTCGCGGATCAGGTCCGCCACGGTCGTGTCGGCCAGCAGCCGCCCGCGCCCCACGATGATCAGGTGGTCCGCCACCAGGGCCATCTCGCTCATCAGGTGCGAGGACACGAAGACCGTCCTGCCCTCTACGGCAAGCGTCTTCAGCAGGTTGCGGATCCAGAGCACACCCTCCGGGTCCAGCCCGTTGACCGGCTCGTCCAGCATCACCGTCTGCGGATCGCCCAGCAGCGCCGCGGCGATGCCCAGCCGCTGTCCCATCCCGAGGGAGAAGGCGCCGGCCCGCTTCTTCGCCACGCTGCCCAGTCCGGCGAGGTCGATGACCTCATCGACCCGGCGGCCCGGAATGCCGTGGGTCAGTGCGAGGGCCCTGAGGTGGTTGTACGCCGAGCGGCCCGGATGGATCGACTTCGCCTCCAGGAGGGCACCGACCTCCTGGAGGGGTGCCTGGTGGCGGGCGTACCGGTGGCCGTTCACGGTGACGGAGCCGCTCGTCGGGGCGTCGAGGCCGACGATCATGCGCATCGTCGTGGACTTGCCCGCGCCGTTGGGGCCCAGAAAGCCGGTCACCGTTCCCGGCTGCACGACGAAGTCCAGCCCGTCGACGGCCGTCTTCTCGCCGTACTTCTTGGTCAACTGCCGTGCGTCGATCATTCGCGTTCTTTCTGTCGGCCACCGGCGTCCGTCGCTTCCGACGCCGCACCGGCAACGCTAAGCGCCGAATTGCTCCGATCCGGTGGTACCGGAAGGCTGAACCGCGCCGCGCACGTCGTACCGCGGTACTACGCCACCACCTGCCGTGTCTTCCATGTCCGTCGGTTCCACCCTGGTGGCAGCGGACGTCCGGCCGCTGTGCAGGGTGGTCCGCCCACACCGTGCCCGGTGTCCCGGCGTCCGCGGCGCACCGGGCGCGTTCCGCGCGCTCGACCAGGCCTCTCGCTGTCCGACGCGGCGTTGGCCAGGCTCGCGCAGCACAGGGAGAGCAGGAGGGCGCCCGCCGCGAAAGGCAGGGGGCGGCGCTCGGGAGGCGGAGCCGGCAGGGCCTGTACCCGCTGGGGTACCGCCCCGCCGGTCGAGGCCAGCGCGGCGGGGCGTGGCAGGACGGCGGAGGCGAGAGCCGCCCGTCCGGCGGCGCGGGCGACGACCGTACGGCTGCCGATCCGCGCCGCGGCCTCCTCGTCGGCCCATCGCTCCAGCACACGAACCCTGCCGTGCGGTCAGCGGCTCGTCCACGGCCCACAGGGCGGCGAGGACGCCGCTCTCCAGCTCCCCGCGTGCCCTTTCTGCCGCGCGCTCCGCCGTTTTCGTCGCTCTTCCGGTCGCGTGCCACTGGTGACCCTGCGGCGGCTGGAGCCGACCCTCGCCCGGGAATGATCACTGGGCGGGCAGAGCGAGGGCCTCGTGGTCAGGCCGCCGGCTCCGAACTGGTCAGGGAGCCTCCTCGCCCTGGGCGACCTCTACTTCGTGGTGGAAGTCGACGACGCCTGCCGCTCCGGTGGCGACGGACAAGACCGTGCAGGCCACGAGGAGGGACGCAGTGAAGCGCTTGGCGCGTGAGCGCCCCTCGCACGGTTGGAGGAGGGCGGTGACGCGTTGCGGAACGGGGCCGGTCGTCGCCCCGGGTGCGAAGTCCGGGCGGCTGGACGGGGAGGCGTGGCAGGCGAGGGCGGCGCGGGCGATGGCCGTGGCGAGCAGGCGTCGGTCGCCGATGGCGGTGGCGGCGGCCTCGTCGGCTGCCCGCTCGGCGGCGAGCCGGACGGTGTCGCGGGCGGCGCGCAGGGCGGGATGGCAGTGGGCGGCGAGTTCGGCGGCGGCCAGGAAGTAGTGGTGACCGGCCTGGTTGTGGGCGCGTTCGTGCGCGAAGAGGGCCTCCCGCTCGGCGGGGCCGAGGCTGCGCAGCATGGCGGTGGTGACGACGATGCGGTGGGGCCGTCCGGGTAGGGCGTATGCGTCCGGGTGGGGTGAGTCGATGACGCACAGGTCGCCGGCGGCGGGGCGGCGGTCGGCCTGAGTTCGGGCGGTACGGAAGGTGCGGGTCTGCCGGAAGGCCGAGCGTACGAGGTTCCAGGCACTGAGGGTCAGCACTCCGGTGGCCGCCATGGCGGCGGGGAGGACGAGGTAGTCCGAGGGCGTCCGCAGGGGGTGGATCAGTTCGCCGAGGGCGGCGAAGGCAGGGAGCTTGAGCAGTCCGGTCAGGACCAGGGCTCCGAGGGCGGCGATACAGGCTCCTGCCAGTGCCAGGGCCGAGGCGGTGAGGACCCACAGCGCGGTGGCGGGGGCCAGGCGGCCGAGGGTTCGGCGGGCCAGTGGCCGCGCGAGGAAGGGCAGGACGAGCGGTACGAGCAGCAGAGCAATCATCGCTCGTCACCCTCCAGGAGCCGGCGCAGATGCTGCTCGTCGCCGGGGCTGAGCTGGGCGACGAAGCGGGCCAGGGCCGTCTCCCGGTCGGCGTCCCGGTCGAGTTCGGTATGCATGCGCCGGGCAGTGAGCCCGGGAGCGTCCTGCACGGGGAAGTAGGCGTAGCCGCGCCCCTCCCGCCCACGGTTGACAACGCCTTTGTCGTGCAGACGGATCAGGATCGTCGCCACCGTGGTCCGGGCCAGGCCGGAGCCGAGTTCGGTCTGCACCTGGCCGGGCGTGAGCGGGGCCCCGGCGGCCCACAGCGCGGCCATGACGGCGGCTTCGAGTTCGCCTGCCGGCCGCCGCTCGTCCTTCGCGTCGGTCATGGAACGTTCCTCACTCCGCCATCGTCTACAGTTCAGTAGACCGTCTACAGGATTGTAGTCAGTTGTCGGGTGCCACCATTTCACTGCACCCGGCGTCCGGAAGAACGACGAAGGGGCTCTCCACGATGACCACAGCCGTGCACCTATCGTCGCAGCTCGCTGTCAATGTGCTGGACGCCCGGTCCCTGCTGTCCGCCTTCGGCGTGCTGGGTGTGGGTGTGGTGCTGTTCGCCGAGACCGGGCTGCTGATCGGTTTCTTCCTGCCGGGCGACTCGCTGCTGTTCACGGCTGGTCTGCTGTGCACCGGCTCCGCCGACCGCGGCCTGAGACTGTCGCTCGCCCCGCTTCTGGTCGCCGCGGCGGTGGGAGCGCTGGCGGGTGCGCAATGCGGATATCTCCTGGGCCGAAGAGCGGGCGGCGCCCTGCTGGCCCGCAGCCGCTCGGCCCGCCTGCGGGAGGGGGCGGATCGCGCGGAGGAGCTGCTGGAGCGCTACGGGTATGCGAAGGCGATTGTGCTGGCCCGCTTCGTGCCGGTGGTGCGCACGGTCCTGAACCCGATGGCGGGCGCGCTACGGGTGCCGGTGCGGACGTTCACCGTCTGGCAGGTGACCGGTGGCCTGGTGTGGAGTCTGGGTCTGACGCTGGCGGGGTACGCGCTGGGCTCCTCCGTGCCGAACGTGGACCGCTATCTGCTGCCGATCGTCGCGGTGATCGTGGCCGTGTCGCTGATTCCGGTCGCCTCCGAGGTGTACCGCTCGCGCCGGGACGCGAAAGTGAAGGAGGGACGCGGATGATTCTCGCCTTCGATGGCTCGGCGGTCGACGGGTCGGCCTACACCGAGGTGGTGAACCTCGCCCGGCACGCTCCCGCGTGGCTGGACGACACGGTGTCGGCGTGGTCGACGTACGGACTCGCCCTGTTCGCGGTGCTCATGACCATCGGCTGGTGGCGCGCCCGGCGGGCGGGAGCCACCGCGTCGGTGACGGCGCTCGCCGTGCCGTTCGCCGTGGTCGTCGCCTACGGGGTGGATGCGGCGCTGAAGCTGCTGGTGCGCGAGTACCGGCCCTGCCAGAGCCTGCGGGTGACCACGCTGGAGGCGTGTCCTGCGCCAGGCGACTGGTCCTTCCCCAGCAACCACGCGGCCATCGCCGCCGCGGCGGCCGTCGCCCTGCTGTTCGTGTCCCGCTGGCTCGGCGCGGTCGCCATGGTGGCCGCAGGAGCGATGGCGGCCTCGCGAGTCTGGGTCGGAGCGCACTACCCCCACGACGTGGTGGCAGGGGTCGTGGTGGGCGCTCTGGCTGCTCTGCTCGCCATGTCGGCACTGCGCAGGCGGGCGGAAACCTTGGCCCTGCGGCTCACGGCCACCCGCCTGCGTCCGCTGGTGGCGGCGTCGTGAAGCGCGGCGACGTCGCGGAACTGGCCGGCAGTTGCGGTCTCGGCGCATGGGCAGCGTTCGGTGTTCTCACCATGACCGTCGTGGGCCACGACGGCACACCGCTGTTCGCGGACGCTGGCCTTCTCTCGTGGTCCACCGACCACCGGCCGGACGTGGCGGTGGCCTTCGCCCGCGGGTTGACCGCCACCGGGACGGGTGTCATCCCGTTCGCGCTGGCCGCACTGGCTGGAATCATCGCGGGACACGCCCTCCGGCAGCGCGCGCTGGCCGTTGCGCTCTGTCTGATCTGTCTCGGGTCGGGCCAAGCGCTGCGGTACGCGGTGATGACGCTCGTCGCCCGGCCGCGGCCGCCGCGGACGGACTGGGCAACGCATGCCTCAGGATGGGCTTTCCCGTCCGGTCACACCACCACTTCGGCCCTCACCGCGGGACTGCTCGTCATCGCCGTCTGCGTGCGGGGGCCGCGCGGCAGGGCCCCACTGGTGCTGATCATCGGCGGCTGGGGCGCGCTGGTCGGGCTGACCCGCATCTACCTCGGGGTGCACTGGTTCACTGACATCGTCGGCGGCTGGCTGTTCGCTCTCGGCTGGCTGGGGACGTGCCTGTGCGCCGTGAGCTGGTGGCTGCCCGAGCGCTTGACCCCCGGTACGACGAATACGGACGTGGCACGGGAACAGAGGGAGGACCATGCGTCAGACGATCCTGGTCGTCGAGGACGATCACGCCCTGCGTGACGTGCTGGTGCGCGGGCTGCGTGACGAGGACTTCGACACCGTACCCGCACCGGATGGCGCCACCGTCCTGCGCTAGCCACCGCCGGCATCTCCGCCGCCGTACTCCACATCGGCCTGCCCGACGCCGACGGGCGGGACGTGTGCCAGGCGCGGGCAGCCCTCAAACGGGTGGCTCCGCTGCCTGCCGCCACAGCGGGAGACCTCGTACTGGACGCCGTCCGGCACCTGGTCGGCGTCCGAGGTACCCGCGGCGACCTGACGCCGACCGAGTCCCGTCTCCTGGCCGCACTCATGGCGGCCTACGGTGGCATCGTGCGGCGCCGCGAGCTGGTCCGGGTCGAGCTGGCCCGGGGGCGCCCGAGTCCATGACAACACCGTCGTCCAGTTCCTGACCCGACTGCGCCGCAAGGTGCGCGAAGCGGGCAGCGACCGGACGATCGCACGGCCCGCGGCATCGGCGACGGAGGCCGGCGCACCATGTTCGAGGGATGCCTTATAGGCCGATTGGCCGCAGGGGCGAGTGCCTTTGCAGGCGATCGGGCACCCATGTCCTGTCCGGCCCCGGGCATCTTCGAGCTACTCATCACACCCCCGTCGGGAGCCTCGCATGGAACCAGTCGCCGTCCCGAGAAACTGTCCGTTCGACTACGCCGAGGCGCTCGAGTTCGACCCTGTGCTCAAGCACTTGATGACCGAAGAGCCCGTCTCCCGCATCCGGCTGCCCCACGGCGACGGCGAAGCCTGGCTCGTCACAGGCTACGACGATGTGCGCACGGTGACTACCGATCGGCGTTTCAGCCGTAGCGCCGTCATCGGCCGGAATTTTCCGCGCATGACCCCTGAACCCATCGTTCAGGACGAGGCGATCAACGTGATGGACCCACCGGGCAGCAGCCGCCTGCGCAGCCTGATCTCCAAAGGCTTCGCACCCCGCCACATGGAACGCATGCGGGTCCGCACCCAGCATGTCGTGGACGAGCTGCTGGACCGGATGGAGGAGCACGGTTCTCCCGCAGACCTCACGGAGCACCTGGCGGACCCCCTGCCCCTGGCCACCATCTGCGAGGTCCTCGACATCCCCGAGGCCGATCGCGCCGAACTGCGGTCCCACGCCCGGACCATGATGGACACCGGCATCGGCAACCGGGACAACGCCGTACAGGCCAAGGCCGTTCTGCGTGCCTACTTCGAGACGTTGACGGCACACCGACGGGAGAACCCCGGCGAGGACCTGATCAGCACTCTGGCCGCGGCTCGTGACGGAGATGAGATTCTCAACGACCAGGAACTGGCAGTTATGGCCATGGTCCTGCTCATCACCGGCCAGGACACCACCACCTACCAGATCGGCAACATCGCCTACGCCCTGCTCACCCGTCCCAAAGAGCTCGCCATGCTGCGCTCCGATCCTGGGATGCTCCCGCAGGCCATCGAGGAACTGCTGCGCTTCATCCCCTTCCGTAAAGGCGTCGGCATCCCCCGCGTCGCCACCGAAGACGTGGAACTGAGCGGGGTGACGATCCGCGCCGGGGACATCGTGCACGTTTCCTATCTGACGGCCAACCGTGACGGCCGGAAGTTCGACCGCCCTGATGAGCTGGATCTGGAACGCACTGGCCCGTCTCACATGACCTTCGGCTGGGGTGGGCATCACTGTCTCGGCGCTCCGCTCGCCACCACAGAACTGCAAGTCGCACTCGGAACCCTTCTGAAGCGCTTCCCCGACCTGAAGCTCGCGAAGCCGGCCGAAGAAGTGCGCTGGAACAGGACGTCGATCTGGCGCTATCCGCTCGCGCTGCCCGTCCTTTGGTGACCGCGGCACCCCCGGCAACGCCCCAAGTCCATGTGTCCGAGCTCCCCTCGTACGCCTTTGCATGGCTGCCGACCGCAGTACTGCGCCCCGCCCCGCCGGGCCCAGCCGCGGGGCGCAGATTCCGGCTCCGGGTGTGAATCGTCCGCCTGTCGGCGGTCAAGTGTGTTCAAGAATGACGTAGTTCCTCATCCCGAATTCTCCTGATCGTGATGGGTACGGCGGAGTTCGGGATCGAGGGACCTGGTCAACGCGGAGCTCGCGGTGGCCTGCCCTCGGCCGGTGTCGCCAGGCCGACGCTCTGCCCGGATGAGGAGAACTTACGCCGTGGTCGGCATCACCGAGATCTACGGCCACTGGTTTGCGGGCCGCTCGCAGAGCGAGTCAGCCGTGTCCCTGGGGTGGGATCGCAAGACGATCAGGAAGTACCTGACGCCAGCGGAGGCGTCCGGGACGGCCCTGGGCGAGCAATCCGATGATCCCTTGGTCGAGGAGACGGAGGGCTGAACCCCTCTTCGAGGCGGCCGCTCGTCGTCACGCCGCGACGGCATCTGAGATCCTCGGTCGCCGCAGGAAGGACCAAGCCGCCACTCCACCGGACCATGGCCTGGGGATTCACGTGGTATTTCGCCTGGGGAAACGCGAACGTCCACACCGCCTCGCCGTGGCCGGGAACAAGGCCGTCACCGACGGCGTCGTTCCGGCTGGCCGGCAATGATCCGGGCCGTCGCATTGTGCTTCTCGTTCGACATGCGACGCTCACCCTCCCGTCGTAGCGTGAGTCAGACGGCTGATCAAGCCGTGGCGGAGCACCTTCCGCCCGAACGGGGAGAACTTGAGTCTTCGACATCTGCCCCGACCGCGCCCGTGCCAGGGTATCGAAACCGGCGCCGAAGCCCACCACAGGTCCGTTCGCACTGTTTCCGCGCGGACGGTTCCGGGTGGCTGCCGCCGGAAGACGAATAGCCCGCATCCGGCCAGGGCCCGGCTATGTGGACCACGTCAGCGGGAGGCATTCCATGGCGGTTCTCTGTAGGCCGGCAATCCAGGTACCCGAGTACGTCATCACCAACGAAGAGACCCTCGAGCTGGCCCAGCGGTTGCACGGCGACCATCCGCAGCTCGATCTGATCCTTCGCCTGATCGAGCACACGGGGGTACAGAAGCGGCATCTGATCCAGCCGATCGAGAAGGTGCTGCAGCACCCGGGCTTCGACGCCCGCAGCGCCACCTACGAGGCCCACACCAAGGCCCGCGTTCCGGCCGTGGTGCGCCGGGCGCTCGACTACGCGGAACTGGAGCCGGAGCAGATCGACATGATCATCTACGTCTCCTGCACCGGCTTCATGATGCCCCCGCCGACCGCATGGCTCATCGGCGAGATGAACTTCCGGCCGGAGACACGGCAGATGCCGATCGCCCAACTCGGCTGCGCGGCAGGCGGCGCGGCCATCAACCGGGCACACGACTTCTGCACGGCGTACCCCGACGCCAACGTGCTCGTCGTCGCCTGCGAGTTCTGCTCGCTGTGCTATCAGCCCACCGATCTGGGCGTCGGATCGCTGCTGTCCAACGGCCTGTTCGGCGACGGAATCGCCGCAACCGTGATCCGGGGCAACGGTGGCACCGGAGTCCGCCTGGAACGCAACGGCTCGTACATCATCCCGAGCACCGAGGACTGGATCTCCTACGCGGTCCGGTCCACAGGTTTCCACTTCCAGCTCGACAAGCGCGTGCCCGGAACCATGGAGCCACTCGCCCCAGCACTGCAGGCCGTTGCGGAAGAGCACCAATGGAACGCCAGCAAGATGGACTTCTACATCATCCACGCGGGCGGTCCGCGCATCCTGGACGACCTGAGCCTCTTCCTGGACGTGCCACCCGAGGCGTTCCGCTTCAGCCGCGCCACCCTTACCGAGTACGGAAACATAGCCAGCGCGGTGGTACTCGACGCCTTGGCGCGCATGTTCGCCGAAGCATCAGCCCTTGAGGGCCACCGCGGCCTGATGGCCGGCTTCGGGCCCGGCATCACCGCCGAGATCGCCCTGGGCACCTGGAGTTCGGAGTTCGAATCCTGACGCGTCGCGCGTGCCGTCTCAACGATGAGGATCGGGTCACTCTCACGCGCACACCGTGGATCCGGCACCGACTCAGGACGCTCGCACTTCGCGCACCTCATGTCCAGGCGTGGGCGGGCTGGGAGCCCCGGACCGCCCGGGCGTCAGGCCGTCAGCGCTTCGCGGAGAGTTGACGGCTGGAGTCCGAAGGTGTCGCGGATATCGCTGTCGTCCACGAGGAACGGACGCTCGGACATGTAGCTCATCTCGGCGAACTCCCGCCACAGTGGATCGGTGAAGGACAGCAGCGTCATATCCCGTTCGGTGAGCGGCTCCAACCTCGGTTCGGGTGCTCCGTGGAGTTCGGCGAGGTCGGTCGCGGCCTGGCGCAGGGTCGTGGTGATGACCGGGGCGTGCCAGCCTCGCCCCCAGGCCCGCTCGTCGCCACTGACCGCAACCAGCGCCGCTGCGACGTCCTCGGTGTACGAAAAGGAATGAGCCGCATCAGGGTTGCCGTGGACGAGAGCCAGTTCGCCCTCGCGGACCCGGGGCGCGACCAGCAGCGTGAACGCGGAGACTGCGCCTGGGCCCAGGTACTGGCCGGCCCGCACTTCGGTGACCCGCAGCCGCCCTTCGTCGTGGGCATCCTTGGCCTGCTGCCACAGTTGGGCCCTCACCCGACCCTTTCGGGTGTGCGGGGTCATCGGGGTGTGCTCGGTGACCGGCCCGGTGGTCTGCTGATAGCCGTAGTGGTTGCCGAGCATCACGTAGTCGGCCCCGGCACGCTCGGTCGCGGTGAGAATCGAAGCGAACAACGGCGGCATGGTCTCTGGCCAGGTCTGGTAGGCGGTCATGGCGGCGTTGAAGACCGTGGTCGCTCCGACCAGTGCCTCGGCCAGCTCGTCGGTGTGGCCCGCGTCCAGGGCGGTCCGTTCGATGCCGGGGTGGTCAGGGCCGCCGCCGCTCCGGGTGATGAGGCGGACCCGCTTGCCACTGTCGGCCAGTTGCCTGGCGGTCGCGACCCCGGTCGCACCTGCCCCGATGACGACTGATTCAGCCATGACGTTCTCTCCGATGTCCTCAGAAATGGAACGCTTCCCTGAAGGGGGAACGTGGTTCGCGGGGGCCCGACCGCTCGCCAAACTGTGCCGTGCGGACACACGGTAGGGTCAGTGGCCTGAAAGCCACGAGATCCAAGGATCTAGCCATGCATCGCGTCGCCGTCCTGGCCGTCCCCGCGGTCAAGCCCTTCGACCTGTCCATGCCGTCGACCCTGCTGGGGGCCGCCGAAGTCGAAGGACGCCCCGGCTATGAGGTGACGGTGTGCACCGCCGTGCCTGGCACGGTCGCCGCTTCCGGTGGTATCGAGGTAGTGATCCGGCACGGCCTTGAGACAGTCGCAGCCGCGGACACGGTGATCGTTCCCTCAACCGGCAGCCGGCACGATGCCGAGCCGGCCGCACTGGAGGCATTGCGGGAGGCGGCCGCCGCGGGAAAGCGCATTGCCTCGATCTGCAGCGGCGCCTTCGTCCTCGCCCAGGCCGGGCTCCTCGACGGCCGTGCTGCCACCACCCACTGGGCCCTGGCCGAGGAGCTGCAGCGCGCCTTCCCCGCGGTGCGCGTGGACGCCGACCGGCTGTTCGGCGAGGATGGACGGATCGTCACCGGTGCGGGCTCGGCCGCCGGGATCGACCTGTGCCTACACCTGATCAGCTCCGACTACGGCGCGGCTGCGGCCAATGTGGCGGCCCGGGCCGCCGTCGTCACTCCAGTGCGCCACGGCGGGCAGGCGCAGTTCGTGCAGACCCCGCTACCGGCCAAGACGGATTCCTCGTTGGACGCCGCCCGCATCTGGGCACTGCAACATCTGGACCAACCGATCTCCCTGCAGGATCTGGCCGGTCAGGCAAAGGTCAGTGTGCGGACCCTGACCCGCCGCTTCACAGCCGAGACTGGTGTGACTCCGTTTCAATGGCTGCTTCACCAGCGGCTGCTGCGGGCCCGCGAGCTGTTGGAGACCACCGATCTCACGGTCGACCACGTGGCCCGCCGCAGCGGCCTCGGCTCCGGCGAGTCGCTCCGCCAGCACCTGAGCCGCCAGATCGGCATGACCCCGGCCGCCTACCGGGGCGCTTTCACCCACCGCCCGAGCGCGAAGACTGGGTAGTGACCGCGCGTGCCTTGCCCGGATCTGGCGTCCAGGTAGAGGTCGGCGCGGGTGTCACGGCCCTCACCGGTTGGATGCGGACGGTGGCGCGGCCGGCCAGGCACTTCTGAGCCTCTGACAGAGGAGTCATTCGGCTAGGTCAACGTCGACTCCCCCACTGAGTCGGACGGTACATGCCACGATCGCGTCCCACCGGAAACCCTCATCCCACGTGCCGGCTCCGGCTGCCTGCAGCCGATGCGGCTCGACAGTCAGCGGGCGATGGAGATCGCGAAGGGGGTGAATCCGGTGGAGCGGATGACGTGCGGTACGAACAGGATCGCGGCCTCTGTGGCGCGGGCGGTCCGGATCCCGCCGAGGTCGGTGATCCATTCCTTTTGCCAGCCGAGGTCGGTGAGCAGTTCGCGGACGGTCTGCTTGGCCTGCGGGTCCTCGCCGGAGAGGAACACGGTCGGTGTCTCGGCGAGCGTGGCCGGCGCGGTCATCACCGGGTAGAGCATGGTGTTGAGTGTCTTGACGACGTTCGTTTCGGGTAGTGCTTCCTGGAGTTGTTCGGCGAGGCTCGAGCCGGGGTAGATCAGCTCGGCGGGCAGTCCGTCCGGTCCGTCGGTGGTGGCGTTGGAGACATCGACGAGGATCTTGTCCCGGAGTTCTTCGCGCAGAGCGGCGAGCCGGTCCAACGAGCCGGCGCCCGGCGTGGCGTTGATGACGATCCGGGCAGTCCGGGCGGCGTCGGCGGCGGCGCCCGGCGTGCGGTCCGCCACGGTCACTTCGTGTCCTGCCCGGGCGAGGGCTGCGGCCAGGTTGCCGCCGACGCGGCCGTTTCCGAGAACTGCGATGGTGGTCATGATGATCTGGTCCTTCCGTGCGTGCGGGTTGTGGTGTGCGGTCAGCGGGAGAGCGTGGATACGGCCTCGACGTGGACGCCGGGCGCGGTAGCCAGGAAGCTCTTGCTCTGTGGGGTCCAGGGGCGGCCCTCGGCGTCGGAGATCCGTCCGCCGGCCTCGGTGACGAGCAGCGCTCCGGGAAGCAGATCCGCGCGGGCTCCGGCGAACTGCCAGAAGGCGTCGATCCGGCCGGCGGCCACGTTCAGCAGGTGCAGGGTCGCGGGCACGGCGACGCGGACGACGAGCGCGTCGAAGAGCATCGCGGTGATCGAGGAGCCGACCTGCCGCACGACCTTTTCGTCCTCGTCCGGCCGGGCCTGGCTCGTGGCCACGATGCTCAAGCCGATGTCGGCGGTCCGGGAGACGTGCAGCGGCCGGCCGTCGAGGTGGGCGCCCGCGCCGGTGAGCGCGGTGTAGGTCTCGCCGGTCAACGGCAGGTGCACTGCGGTGAGCACCGGCTGGTTCTCCCGCACGAGGGTGGCGGTCACCGCCCACTCCGGCAGAGCGTGCAGGTGGTTGACGTTGCCCTCGGCCGGATCCACGACCCACCACTCGCCGGCCGGCAGCGCCCCGCCGTCCAGTTCGTCCTCCACCCAGCCGGCCTGCGGGCGCAGGCCCGTCAGGCGAGGGCGCAGGATGTCGAGAGCCATGTCGTCGTTGACTGCCAGCGCGCGCATCAGCTCTTCGCGGTTCTGGTAGGGGACCACCTCGCCGAAACGCTCGCGCAGCGCCGAACCCGCCTCACGCACGGCGATCGCGGTGTGGGCGAGCAGGTCGGCGTCGGAGGCGGCGACATCGGTGGTCTGGAGCGTTTCGGACATGGTGGTATTCCCGTCTGAGGAGGGGCGCGAAGGCTGGGGTGCTGAGGCGGTCGAGGGCCGAACTGCGCGGTGTTTCCTGCGCTTTCGCCTCAACGGTAGGCACCCCATCGATTAACTTCAAATGCACGTAAGGCACGCCTAGGATTACTCACACGCAATTGGCTTTGCGTGGTGGCGACCGCCCCCACGGAAGCGGCCGCGCTGGAGTTCGCGCACGGCTCCCCCATCCTGATCAGCGTCCCGAAGTCACCACACGATCAGCCGTCGCCGACCTCCGCCCGTCCTGCTCCCCCTCCCCCTCGAACTGCCGTCGGCACCGACATACCTGACATGGCATCAGCGCGTAACAGGCGGGGCAGGGACCGGTGTCGGCGAGATCGGCGCACGGGGTGGCGCGCCGCGAGAGGCGTCATCCGGGCGACGCCTCCGGCGGGACCCCCTGACGGCACTATCCGCCGAAGCCCTGCCCTGCGAGGCGGGCGATCAGGCGATCCCTGGCCGCGGGCCACTCCTCGGCAAGGAGGGAGAAGTACACCGTGTCCCGCCAGGTGCCGTCCGGCCGCCGGCGGTGGCGGCGCAGCACGCCTTCGCGCTGCGCCCCGATGCGCTCGATGGCCGCCTGTGAGCGGTGGTTGAGGTGATCGGTCTTCAACTGCACCCGTCCCATGCCCAGTTCTTCGAACGCAAGGGTGAGCAGCAGCAGCTTCGTCTCGGTGTTCACGGCGCTGCGCCAGTACGCGCGGCCGTACCAGGTCCAGCCGATCTCCAGCCGCTCGTTGGCCGCGTCGATGTCCATGTACGTGGTCCAGCCGATGGCTTTGCCGTCGGCCCTGTCGATGACCGCGAACGGTACGCAGTCGCCTCGCTCGGCGTCCTCCAGCAGCCCGGCGAGCTTGGCGCCCAGTTCCTCCTCGGTCTGCGGGGCGGGACCGCCCTGACACCGCCAGATCTCCTCGTCACCGCCTCCCGCGGCGAACAACTCCCCCAGATGCCTCATCGCCAGCGGCTCGAGGCGTACGTGGCGACCGGTGAGGGTGGTGGGCAGCGGTGGCCTGGCAGACATGCACTGGAAGGTATCCGCGTCTCGCGTCAGGGACAAATGGCGACCGGCCTGGCACGACACCTATGCGGCCTGTGCACTGGCATCGGTCGGCCGTCACCGCTGGGTCCGGATGGTTCCCAAGCCCCCCGCCCGGTCCGGCCATTGAGGGACGTCGGCGACAGGGCGTGGCCTCCTCGCCGGGCTCCAGCAGGGTGTCCGCCGCACTGACGATCAGCCAAACCGGGGGGCCCCAGGAGAAGAGAAGGGAACGCCATACCCGAGGAGGCCTACGCCCAGTCAAGGCCTGACGCAAGGAAAGAGCGCCAGGGCGCCTCGAATTGCAGACCCTCACAGCTGGTGGCGCCTGATGAGTAGAGCGGCGATGGCCTGCCCAGACAACTCAGCTCTACGCTGCGCTGGCACCGCGGTCATCTGGCCTGCGGGTTGATCATCACTCGACGCCCCCAGCAGGGCAGCAAGTGCGGCGACAAATACGTCCCGCCGGCTACGGCATAGACCGAACGTTGCACACCCGCCTATGCCTGCGTGCAACGTGATCGCAGGATCGGGTTCCACGCAAACCAGTCCAGGTTCTCGGCACCCAGCTCCCACGGCGACTCCAGCAGCAGGTCCCGGGTCGCCTCAAGGTCCGCAGTGACGGCAGCCGGAGCCGGGCCCATCCGGGTCATCCAATCGCCCTCCACACGCCAGAACTCCTCGTCCTCGCCTCGCAGCCGACACACCGCTGCTTCCACGCAGGCAGGCCACATCGGCATCCCGTAGTGGTCGTCGCGGGCCCCGAACCATGGTGCGCTGGCGAAGACAAGGAAGTCGTCCGGCGACAGACTCTGCTCGAAGTGCGCGAGCATGTCGATGCGCTGTTTCGCGTGCTTCTTGATGTCCCCGAGGAACCCCCAGCCGAAGTCCGTCAGGGTTCCCTCGCATCCCGGCCAGACCAGGTCCCGGTCCAGGACCAGGTCCTCCAACTCGTAGAGACGGAACTGATCGTCGGAACCCAGAATGTCGAACGCCCGCCGGGTGAGCCAGGTGTTGCGGGCGAACATCGTCCCGTCGTGCAGTGCCTTACGACGACTGGTCGGCCGTGAGGCATGCGCGTTCTCGATCGGACCGTTGCGCCACACAGACCGGACCAGCCCGTAAGCAGCTGCCCACCGCAGTCCGTCCTGCGTCTCGAATCCTCGACTCATCTCATGCCGAGGTCAAACGACAAGCTCAGGAGCCACAAAACTCGGCGTCGACGACCCGCTGTTCGTGGACGTTCCAGTCGCCGTTGAAGTTGAGCGACAGCACGTGCCCACCGTCGGCCGTGGCCATGGACTGGGAAATGGAGCCCTGGATACCGCCGTTGTGCCCCCATATCTCGGTGCCGCACGACAGCGTCATCTTCATCAGACCCAGGCCGTAGGAAAAGTTCGGCAGGTTCTTGGGCGAGACGGCCGTCCTCATCTCCTTCAGCTGGGGCGCCTTCAGGAGCCGGCCGGAGAACAGGGCCCGGTAGAACCGGTTGAGGTCGTGGTTGTTGGAGATCATCTCTCCGGCGGCGCCCGCGAAGGAGGGGTTGAGTTCGGTGACGTCGTAGGTCGCGCTGTTCGGCTCTCCCGGTCCAGCCAGTTCCCCGGTCAGCTTGGAGTAGGCGCGTCCGCTGGGTCCCGCGACGCGGGCGCGGGTGCCCGGCACCGTGGTGGAGTCCATGTGCAGGGGGCGCAGGATCCGCTGCTCGATCTCATGGGCGTACGAGTGTCCGGTGGCCTTCTGGATCACCATGGAGGCGATGACGTAATTGGTGTCGCTGTAGCTCCACTCGCCGTCGCCGGTGGGGGCGAAGACGGGCTCATGCTTCATGGCCAGTTGGACGATCTGGCGGGGCGTCCAGGTGTCGTACCGGTGCTTGAGGAAGTCGGTGCCGAACTCCTTGCGCTTGAAGTCGCCGTCGTCGGTGTAGCTGTAGATCCCGCTGGTGTGATTGAGGAGCTGCCGTATCTTGATCTTGCTGCCGTCGTGCCCGTTGCCCCGCACCAGGCCCGGCAGCCAGTGGTCCACCGTGTCGTCCAGGCTCAGCCTCCCCTCCTCCTCCAGCTGGAGCATCACCGTCGCCACGAACGTCTTGGTGATCGAGCCGATCCGGAAGCGGTCGTCGGCCCGCGGCTTGCGGCCGGTCGCCAGATCCGCGGTTCCCGCACGTCCCGCCCAGGTGTCGTTCCCCAGCTCGGCGAGCACGATCCCCCCCGGCACCCCGTCCTGGACCACCGACTCCAGGGCCGCCCGGGTGGCCGCGTGCCCGTCCCGCGCCGCCGAGGCGTCCGCGGTACCGGCAGCCGAGGCCGGCCAGGCGAGACCGGCGCTCATCACGACCGTGGCGACCATCCCGACGGCAGCGACCCGCAGCCTGCGCTCCCCTCGCGGGCGGCCACTCTTTGCGGACGTACGTGAACCGTTGGCAGCGTGCGGGAACTCGTACACGAAAGAGTCCTGTCTCTGGTTGGTGACGACCTGATGTGAGCCCAGTATTTTCGATCAAGGTCCGGGCCCGGGATACCGCCAACCACCCACTTGAAGGTGGGGCTACCCCCCGGCCCGCCGGTCGACGTGGCGGCCCGTATCGCCCGTTGCGGGGCGCACCGAGATCCAGCTCGAAGAGAGATAGCTTGCGACACCCTCGGGCGAAGGGGCGATGCCTCCCAACCGGGGAGCTGATACGGCAGACCCGGCAGGCCAAGGGCCAAACGCTCGCCGGACTCGGCAAGCAGACGGGCTACTCCGCGGCCCAGGTCTCCCGATACGAGCGGGGCATCTCGCCGATGAAGGACGTCGACGTACTGCGCTGCTTCGCCGACACGCTGGAGCTGCCGCACCAGGCATTCGGTTTGGCGCCGCCCGCGCCGCGACCGGAAGTCCGACACGGTCAGCCGATCGGCGCAACCAGCGCCTTCCCCCCTGCCCACCTCTAGCGTGGGCAGATCCGGCAGGGAGGACGGTGAAGACCAGGCGCGCCGAAGGAAGGGCGGTACCTCAAAGGCGCGCTCTCAAGGGCGGTGCACGCCCACAAACACAGTGCCCAGCATGCCTCCGCGCTCGCCTCCGGAGCCGGGGAACCGGCCTGCTTTCTGTTGGCACCCCGGACCGGTGGTGCCGCCTGCCAACACCACCGCCCGCATGGCGTGTTGCTGGAAGAAGCTCATTTTCCCCGTGCGTGGCGACGTTCCGCGGAATTGACATACGAGGGATTCCTGTCGCCCCACAACATCGTCCCCTCCATCGACTCGACGCCCGGCTGGGCATTCAGCACTCGGACACCCGCCGCAAGACCCCGCTGGCCAGCCACGCGGTGTCGTCGGCCCGGCAAGAGCGCACGACCGACAACGCGCCCAAGTGGCGGGCGTTCGCCTGCTCCTCGTCGGTCCAACGCCACGGCGACCGCTGCTGGCAACTGACCTGATTCTCGTCCTCCTGGGCCTACCTCTCAGCGGCCGCCAGCACCTCCCTCCACACACGGGCGGCGACACCGACGATCCGGACGCGTGCTGGCGTCCCCAGGAGCGAGACGCTGATACCGCGCTCGTCGGGCGGGGAGATCCGCGCGCCGGGAATGCCGAGCAACTGCCCGTCCTCATCGATGCGCGGCGGCAGCACACGCGCGAACTCCGCAGCCGTGGCTTCCCCCTCGATGCGTAGCGTCAGGTGTTTCCCCTCCGGCCGTACCACACGATGCCCCACGGGTAAACGGGGTCGTGTGACGGCCAGGCGATGGTCCGGAGCACCCATCGCTCCAGGAGCTCCTGGACGCCCGCGGGTCGAGGGATCAGCGGATCGCGGCGCCGTGTGGCTCCGGCGATCTGGAAGGCCTGCTGGTAAGACATCCCGGTGTGGAGCGCGAGCAGTTCGGCGTCCCGGGTCAGGGAAGACGTTGCCATGGTGACTCCCCATAGCCGCACTACGTCCCGACGTCGTCGCACGGCAGGGTGGTCGTGAGTGGCCGCCTCGGTTCATGGCCTCGTAGGCGATGCGGTCGTAACTGCCCGCGTCCGCCATGTACTTGGCCGCGCCGTTGACCATGGTGACGAGGCAGGTGTGCGGGAAGGGCAAGGCGGCTTTGACGGCCATACCGGTGGCGGCGTTCAGCTCGGCCTGAAGGCCGACGAGTGCGATGTCACCCAGGTGTACCGCCACGATGGGCACTTGCGCGGTCCCGCCGGGCTCGTACGTGTAGCCGGTTGTCGGTCGGAGGGTGTGCAGGCCCGCGGGCGGCCTCTGGGCCGGGACTTCGACGTGGGCGTGGATCACCCGCAGGGGCGTGGCGAGTGGTGCGGTGCGGATCCGTGCGGCGGCGCGCAGCGCCGCGTTTCCTGCCCCAGGGGCCCGCGCAGTGGGCCGCGACCGCGGTCACCGGCCTCGCCTCGCTGGCCCAGTTCGGCTTCCTGGCGCGCTACGGCGGCAGGCACGGCGTGGGCAGCCACCGCATCGCGGCCGCCGAACCCTACGTCCCGCCCGCCCTGCATCCGCCTCTCGTGGAACTGTCCGAGTAGGCCCCGGAGGCGGGCGGCCCGAGGACGCCGACGGCGCCGTGGGCGCAGAACGGCCGCCGCGCGGATGGACTAGGAGTTCGGCCGTCGGGATGTCACCGGGGCGGCCGCGCTCACGGCCTCTGGCCGCCCGAGCCGATGCCGGCCAGGAGGGAACGCAGCGGTGCCGAGTCCGGGGTGTCGGCGACGGCCGCGTCGAGGGCGTCGTCCATGCCCTGCTCCCACTCCTCGGGCAGAGCGAGCCCGGGCCGGCCCGACCAGTCCATGTCGGGGGTGGCTCGCCCGGCCTCGACGAGACGCAGGTGGACCAGACCCGCGAGGCCGTCGAAGACCCGAGGCCGCATGAAGTTGCGGGCGGACGCCCCGGTCAGGCGTGCCGCCTGGTGGTGCTTGGGCATGCGGTCGGCGATCTCCGTCCACAGCAGGCCGCGGTCGAAGGCGTCCAGTACGGCCTCCAGACCGGGCAGCGCATCGTCCTCGACGGGCCCGGCCGGTGCGTCGTCGTGGGCGCGGGCCGCCGAGCGCAGCGCCCTGGCCACGGCGATCTGCAACGGCCGGGCCCACCCCTCCGCGTCGACGACAGCGCGGGCCAGGACGAGGTCGTCCCACCCCAAGCGGGATAGCCCAGCCGTTTCAGCGGCCAGCGTGCACGCCTCCAGCGCCGTGAACGCCCCCTCCACGTTGCGCAGCAGGGTGAGCGAGGACCTCTTGTCGTCCAGCTCACCGGCCCGGCCGTCCTCGGCCGACGCCTCGATCAGTGCGACACGTTCGGTGATCGGAGGGTGGGAGTCGTACGCGTGCGGGTGCGGCGGGCGTCGCCCGGTCGACAGTTCGGCGATGCCCTCGGGTGACCGGGCGTCGATCATTCGGCGGAACCCGCCGTACACCTCTCCCTGCTGCGGCAGGGCGCCCACCGGTTCACCCATCCCGACGTACGCCGTCAGGTAGTGCTCGTGTGCGGCGTCGAGCACCGGCAGGGCACGCAGTGCGGCTGCGGTGGCGTCCCGCCCCGCGTGCCGGGCGGCTGTCCGGTCGGCGGCGAGTTCCTGCTCACGTCCCACGGCCTGCGAGGTGCGCAGGAACAGGTGGGCGTAGTTGACGTACAGCATGCCCACGGCCCGGTGGAACCAGGTGTCGCTCCGCCCGAACACGTCCACCGTGTGCAGCACGGCCGCACGACCTCGCATGACCACGCCGCCGAGCCGGGTGTCGAGGTGGGCATAGTGCCCGAACTCGTGGGCGAGCACGGCGCGCAGCTGGGGGACGGTCGTACCGACGAGCAACGGCAGGCCGATGTACATGCGGCGGCGACCGGGCAACAGGCCCAGCAGGCGGCTCTGTTCGGCCACGGCGGCGTTCACCCGCTCGAGGTACAGCTCGTCCGGTGGCCGTTCCCCGGTCGCCTCGGCGGCGGCCCGAACCAGTCCCCACAACTCGGGCTGTTGGTCGGGACCCACCGCGAGCGCGTGCCGCTCCGGCTGAAGACGTCCCGCCTTCAGGAAGGCGAGCATGCCCTGCAGGATCGCCAGGGCCAGCACCACGGTGACGGTCAGGAGCGCCCCCTCGGCCCACGCCGCCCGATCGACGAACACCCGGGTCACCATCAGCCAGTCCAGCGCCCCCATGGCCGCCAGCAGCACGAAGCCCATCAGGAAGAACCCGGCCAGCAACACGAACGCGCGCAGCGCGCGCAACCGGAATCTCAACACAGTCCCCCCGCGGCAGTTCCCCGAAACCGCCGGCCCCCTGGGGCCCGACGCCGCGCGGATTGTATCGCCGGGCAGGAAGCCGGCCGCCGCCCCCTCACCCTTCATGGCTTCGACGGGACCTGGTCTCGCACCTGGGCGTAGGTCAGTCGTCGGTCGCCCGCGACGAACGCCTCCGACGAGCTGTGCCGGGCCAGCGACTGGACGATGAGGTCGCTCAGGGTCGCACCGGCCGAGGCCGGCGATGCCGGCGAGGAGCTCTGGGTAGTGACGGAGGGAGTCACCCTTGCAGCGTGGGCACCCGCACCATTGGGCTGCCACCGATGTTCCGCCAGGCACTACGGCTACCCGCCAACCTGTCACCCATGGGAGCTGCGGGAGGACCGAGCCGACGAGCGATAGCGGCCGGGCGTCTGACCGACCAGCTCGGTGAAGGCGTCGATGAAGCTGCTGGGGTTCGACCAGCCCAGCCGGATCGCCGTGTCGGTGACCGAGGCGCCGTCGCTGAGCTCGATCAGCGCCCGTTGGGTGCGCAGCAGGGTGCGCCACTGGTGGAAGCTCATCGACAGCTCGCTGCCGAACAGCCGGCTCAGGGTGCGTTCGCTGGCGCCGGTGCGATGGCCTAGCTCGGCCAGGGTCGCCGGGCTTGCTGGGTCCACGTGGAGCAGGTCGGTGACCGCCTTGAGACGCCGGTCGCTCGGCTCCGGGAGGCGCAGCGGCTCCTGTGCGGCGCGGGCGAGCTCGGCGAGTACGACGTCGATCAGCAGCCGCGCACGGGGGCTCTCCAGCGGCTCGCCCTCGCTCATCAGCGCCAGATAGGCCTCGCGCAGCAACGCGCTCGCCACGAAGACCGACGGCTCGGCCGGCAGCTGTCCGGTCAGCGTCACGGGCAGCGACAGCACCCGGATGTCCGTCTCGCCGTACGCCTTGCTGCTGTGCACCGCGAAGGGCGGCACCCACATGATCCGACTGGCCGGCGCCACCCAGGTGCCCACCTGGGTCGCTGTGACCAGGGCCCCACGCGCGGCGTAGCGGAGCTGGCCGTAGTCGTGGAAGTGCGCGGCCACGTCGGCGCCATGGGCCAGCGGCGCCGACAACGGCGCATGGTCGGTGCAGAAGGTCGGCTCGCCGCTGGGGTCGGACACGCGATCGAGGCTACCCGCCTCTGGCGGGTTATCGGAAGAACCTGGCGGGATACCGGTGGTGCGCCTGGCGCCGCAGACCACATCGTGGAGACATGTCACAACAGATCAAGTTCGAGGACGCCGCGCCCGCGTCGTCCTCCCCCACCGCCACACAGACGGCCGGCACGATCGCAGTCTTCGGCGCGACGGGGCAACAGGGCGGGGCGGTGGTCGACGCTCTGCTGGACCGCAGGGCGCGGGTACGGGCTTTGGTCCGCACCCCGCAGTCCGACCGGGCTCAGGCGCTGGCCGCCCGCGGCGTCGAGCTGGCGCCCATCCGGACCGACGACCCGGAGTCGCTGGCCACCGCGCTGACGGCGGTCGAGGCGTTCTACTTCATGACCCCGGAGGCGAACAGCCTCGAAGAAGTCGAGGCGGAGATCCGCGTCGGTACCGCGCTCGTCGACGCGGCGGTCGCGGCACGCGTCCCGCACGTCGTGTTCAACTCGGTCATCGGAGCGGACCGGGAGAGGGGTGTGCCGCACCACGACTCCAAGCACTGGATCGAGGAGCACCTGAGGAAGTCCGGCCTGCGGGCCGCGATGGTTCGCCCGGCCCCCTTCATGGAGGTGATGGCACCGAGCCTGGAGCACGGAGAGATCGTGCTGAGGCTGCCGATGCCGGAGGATGCCGCCCTGAAGATGATCTCGATCAGGGACATCGGCCGGGTCGCCGCCGCGCTCCTGCTCGACACCGCGGAGGCGCCCGGCGGAGCCTTCGAGCTCGTCGGCGACGAGCTGACAGGCCCCCAGATCGCCGCGGCGTTCGGCGCGCACGCCGGACTCCCGGCACGGTACGAGGCCCTGCCGTTGAGCGTGCTTCCCAGCGACCTCGACAAGGCGATGTTCCGCCAGTTCGCGGAGGCGGCGGAATACCCGTCGGACCTCGCGGTGGTGCGCTCGATCGAGCCGGCCACCCTGGATCTGGTCGAGTGGATCCGATCCACCGGCTGGACCGCGCCCACAAACATGGCTGGTTCCTGAGCCTCCAGCCGCGATGAACGGCCCCGCCGGAACTAGTCGAAGTGCCGGTGCGGCCGCCGCAGGTCCCGGCCAAGGTTGATCTTTCACCTAGAGCGACGAGATTCGGAGCAGGACATGAAGGCGATCACCTACACCGAGTTCGGCGGCCCGGAAGTCCTCCGCCTCGCAGAGGTCGACGAGCCGCACGCCGGACCCGGACAGGTGCGGCTGAAGGTCATGGCGGCAGCGGTCAACCCGCTCGACCTCAAGATCCAAAACGGGAGGAGGCCGCAGATGACGCCGCCGTTCCCGGCGATCCCCGGCCTGGAGGCGGCCGGCGTCGTCGACGAGGTCGGCGAAGGCGTGACCGGCGTCGCGGTGGGTGACGAGGTCCTGGGCTGGACCGTCACCGGCGCGTACGCCGAGCACGCGCTGGCCGTCGACTTCGGCCCGAAGCCCGCGGACCTCGACTGGGACCTCGCCGCGGCACTGCCCGTCGCCGTCGAGACCTCGGTCCGCGTGCTCGACGCCCTCGGCGTCGGGGAAGGCGACACGCTCCTGCTGCACGGAGCCGCGGGTGTGTCCGGCGCCGTCGGTGTTCAGTTCGCGGTCGCCCGCGGCGCCACGGTCATCGGCACCGCCTCCCCCGGCAACCACGACTACCTGCGCTCGCTGGGCGCGATCCCGGTCGCCTACGGCGCCGGCCTCGCCGACCGGGTCCGCGAGGCCGCACCGCAGGGCATCGACGCCGTGTACGACACCGCGGGGGCGGGCGACCTGGAGGTGTCGATCGACCTGCGCGGCGGCACCGACCGGATCATCACCATCGCCGATCCGAAGGCCGCCGAGCTGGGTATCCCCTACTCCGGCCCCGGCGCCGCATTCGGTTCCCGCCTCGGCGAGTACGCCCGCCTCGCAGCCGACGGCAAGCTCACGATGCGCCTCGCGCAGAGCCTTCCGCTGGAGGACGCCGCGAAGGCGCAGGAGCTGAGCGCGAGCGGTCACGCCGCCGGGAAGCTCATCCTGCGGCCGTAGCTCAGTCACCGGCCGGCTGGGGAGGCACGACGGCAGCGCACCGGCCGGTCGTCACGGTCCTGGCGAACCCGGCCAGCTCGTCCGCCTTCACCGGCCCTGCCTGCCGCAGGTGGTCGAGACCGCGGGCGAGCAGCAGTTCCGCCTGCTGCTCGCACCACGTCCGCCCGTCCCCGGCTGCCGCGGCCACGAAGGGAATGTCGCGGCAGCCGCCCACCAAGTCGTCGTGCAGCGCCAGCAGGTCGTCCACGTGCTTGCGGGCCAGGCCGATGTGCTCGGGGGCTGCGGTTTGCGCTGAGTGGCTTTCTCGATCTTGGTTAGGCTGCCTGGTCGTATTGATGCTGGTAGCGGCTGGTGTGGGTGCGTTGGTGTTCTTGCTGAAGATGAGAGGGCTATAACAACGGCTAACGCAAAGCGGTGGGTCGTTCCTGGCTGCCGTGACTGGTGCGGGAGTTGAGCGTTCGGTCCGGTGTGGGGACGTCGCCGTGGATCGTGTCGGATGAGTTATGGGACCGCGTGGAACCGCTGCTGCCGCAGCGTGAGCGCAGGTTCCGGTATCCCTGCCGCAGGCCGTTGCCGGACCGGGATGTGCTGTGCGGAATCTTGTACGTGCTGCATACGGGGATCCAGTGGGAGTACCTGCCGCAGAAACTCGGCTTCGGGTCGGGCATGACGTGCTGGCGACGGCTGCGGGACTAGGGTCCGTCTTCAAAAGATCGTTCGATGGTGGATCATGTTTTCGTGATCCGTCGCCATGAACTGACCGATGTCGAGTGGGAGTTGCTGGCTCCGCTGATACCGAGTGCTGGCAGGGGCCGGCCTCGGGCGGAGGACCGGCGGATGATCAACGGGGTGGTCTACAAGATCCGGACCGGGGTTTCCTGGCATGACCTGCCGGAACGTTACGGCCCGTGGAAGACGGTCTACACCCGCTTCCGCCGCTATGCCATCGGGGAAACACCGGACGGACGAACCGGACGATCACGCCCTCGGCCGATCCCGAGGAGGCCTGACCACCAAAATCCACCTCGCCAGGGGCCGGCCGCGGCCGGCCCCTGGCCGTCCTGCTGACCCCGGGGCAACGGCACGACGGCGTCTGCGCGAGGCCTCTGCTCGAACGCATCCGAGTGCCCCGCACCGGCCCCGGGCGCCCCCGCTGCCGTCCCGGTCACGTGATCGCCGACAAGGCCTACAGCTCACGCGGATTCCGCGCCTACCTGCGACGACGCGGCATCGTACACACCATCCCGGAGAAGAACGACCAGAAGATGCACCGCCGCAACCGAGGCCGGCGAGGCGGCCGGCCAACAGGTTTCGACGGCGAGACCTACCGCCGCCGGAACACCGTCGAACGCTGCTTCAACCAACTCAAGGGATTCCGCGGCATCGCCACCCGCTACGAGAAAACCGCCACCTCCTACGAAGCAGCGGTCACACTCGCATCAATCCTGCTCTGGGCAAGATCAATTTGAAGGCGGACCCTAGAACGAGGCCGGCGTGTGGCAGCCGCTGCACGAAGTCCTGCTGGCCGAGTTGAATGCGGCCTACCGGCTGGACTGGCCAAGATGCGTGGTCGATTCCTCCCACGTCAGGGCGCTAAAAGGGGGACCACACGGGCCCCTCGCCGGTCGACCGGGGCCGGGCCGGCTCGAAGCACCATCTGATCACCGACGGCCACGGCACCCCGCTCGCGGTCCTGCTGACCGGCGGCAACCGCAACGACGTCACGCAACTGCTGCCACTGCTCGACGCGATACCACCGGTCCGCGGCCGCATCGGCCGTCCCCGACGCAAGCCGGACTCGCTGTTCGCTGACCGGGGCTACGACCATGACATCTACCGTGACCAGGTCCGCGCCCGGGGCATCGTGCCCGCGATCGCCGGACGCGGCACCCTGCACGGCACGGGACTGGGCACCTACCGCTGGGTCGCGGAGAGGAGTTTCGCGTGGCTGCACGGCTTCCGCCGTCTGCGCATCCGATGGGAACGCAGGGCCGACATCCATGAAGCGGGTGGCCGCCGGGCGCCGGGAGAAGCACGGCGGACGTGCCGTGCACAGGGGGCCGCAGGTGCGGTCGGGTGACTCGAAGCCCGAGAGCGGGGAACCGAAAGTGGTGCCCTGACCCACCAGGTCAGAGGCCGCCGGTGTTGAGCAGCCGGTTGGGGGTGTCGGAGCGGACACCGCGTATGACACCGCGGGTGGCCGTGTGGTCGAGCCAGACGTGGACTTGGTCGGCCGTGGCGTGCGGGTGTGCCGACAGGTACAGCGCGATCACGCCGGTCGCGTGCGGTGCGGCCCAGGACGTCGCGCCGCCGGTCTCCGTGACCGTACCGCCGCCGGCGAGGGCCGAGGTCACCTTCTGGCCGGGGGCGTACAGGTCCACGCACCGTCCGTAACCCGAGCCGTAGGAGCCGCCGTCGCTCCACGCCCGATCGTTCGAGGTGGAGGCCGCCACGACGATCGTGCCGGGGACGCCGGCCGGGGAGTGCTTGCAGGCGTCGTCATGGAAATTTCCGGCCGACACCACCGTCGGGATCCCCGCATCGACCATCTTCTTCACGGCGGACTCCAACGCCGCCGACCGGTGGTCGAGGTTGAGCGACATGTTCACCACCGCCGGCTTCTGCGCGTGCGCGGTGACCCACTTGACCGACTTCACGAGCGCCGCCTCGGCCGCCGCCGACGAACCGCCGCCCCCGCTCTCGCACAGGACGCCCTGGACCCGTACGAGCTCCGCCTTGGGCGCCACCCCGTACTTCGCCCCGCCGATGACGCCGGCGACGAACGTGCCGTGGCCCGTCCCCTCCTCGCTGAAGCAGTCACCGGAGTCCTTCGGGCCCACGAAGTCGGCGCCGAGGTGGGCGCGTCCGCCGAACTCCTTGTGGGCGATGTCCATCCCGGTGTCGATCACATAGACGTGCACGCCCTTGCCCGTGGCGGTGGTGGTGAGCTTCCCGTTCAGTGGACGCGACCGCTGGTCCAGGATGTCCAGGTTCCACGGCACGTTCCGGGTGACTCGCGCCGCCGCGGCCAGCTTCTCCAGGTCGGCGTCGGGCACCGCCGCCGAGCCTGACGGCGCCCCGCCCCCGGAGGCCGCCGCGCCGGCTTCCCCGCCGCAGGCCGAGGCCCCGAACACCGTCACCATGGCCACCGCGATGAGACCGGCCTTCGTCACATTCCGCGTCACGACGTCCCCCACTTGCCCGTTTCGTACACAGTCAGCGCACAAGACGAGCACAGGGGGCGAGCGGTTCCGGCGAGGCGTGCGGGTGGGTCGGTGCACGCTTCGGCGTCGGTGAAGAACAGCACCTGCGTCTCGCGGGCGGTGCCGCCGATGACGACCTGGGCGCGGCCGACGTGCTTCGTGGGCTTCGGCGCCGGGTGGATCTCGGGGGCGAGCATGCGCCAGGCGCTCATGCTGTAGCGGGCGAGGATGCGGGTGGCGAACTGCTCGCGGACCTCCGGGCCACCGAGGGCGCGGGCGGTGGCGGACTGGGCGACCAGGAGCACGTGCATGCGGACCTGGCGGCCCATGTAGAGGATCTCGTTGAGCGCGTCGATCGCCGGGGAGACCTTCGGGTCGCCGGACTCGCGGGTCCTCTCCCAGTAGCGGGCCAGCTGCTTCATCGTGGCGTTGACCTCTTCGAGGAGGATCAGCAGCCGCGGGCCGATGGCGTCCGGGTCGGCGTCGATGCCGAGTTCGTCGGCGACGCGCACCGGCCCGCTGGCAGCCACTGGTGCGCACCCAACGGCCAGGCCCGGGATAGCGTTCCGGCATGACGTCAGCGCTGCCTCGGTTCCCGTCGCATCCGATCCGTGGCGTACACGTACTGCATCAGAAGCAGAACTGCGCGCCACATTTCGCGGAGATCGAGGTGGATTTCGAGCCCGCAGCGGAGGGCTTCGCCTTCGAGGTAGCTGAAGAGCTTGCGGTGGAGTACGAACCTGCCGCGGTCCTGCCGCGCTTCTTCGCGGCTGCCGCTTTGGGGATCGAGGAGCAGCTGAGCTTGCCCGAGCACGGGATCGTGATCGCCACTCGGGTGGTGCTGCGGCACGCCCGCGCCGATACGTTCGGCTCTCACGAACTGGCGTTCAAAATCGCGGGCTACCTCGCCGCCTGCAAGGCTTTGGAGCGTACGGGGTGCCTGCGGCCCTGAGCGCTGCCCCTCGCGACGGCGCGTGGCTCTACAAGGTCGGCGTGAAAGCCCGGTTCCCTCGCGCCAGAACAACGCGAACGTGAAGCGGCGCGCGACCGCACCACCGCGTCGCGCGCCGCCGCCGTGTCACGCCGGAGCGATCCCCACATCGCTCACCGGCTCAAGGGGCTTAGAGGTCGTTTTCTCCCGTTGTTTCATCCCGGAATTTGCAGTTTGGTCCGCGGTTCCGGGTCGCGCCAAGAGATGGTGTTCTCGCTGGTGAGGCGGCGGGCCATGAGGTCGGTCATGGCGAGGTGGATCATGGCTTCGGATCGGTGCGGGTGGGTTTCGTAGTCGCGGGCCAGCCGGCGGTGGAGCATGAGCCAGCCGTAGGTCCGCTCGACCGCCCAGCGTTTCGGGATGGGGGTGAATCCCCTGCTCCCGGGCTTGCGTTGAGTGATTTCCATGTCGATGCCGAGGGTGGCTGCGTGCTCGACGAGGTGCTGGCGGTAGCCGCCGTCGACCCACGCTTTGCGGATGCTGGGATGTGCGGCGGCGACCTGGTCCAGGAGCTGGGTGCCGGCGATGGAGTCCTGCACGCTTGCCGCGGTGACCAACACGGCGAGCACAAGGCCGATGGTGTCGGTGACGATGCTTCGTTTCCGTCCGACGATCTTCTTGCCGGCATCGATGCCCTGGCTGGTGGCGAGCACACTGGTGGAGGTTTTCACGCTCTGCGCGTCGATCACGCAGGCCGACGGTTCGGCCTCCCGGCCTTCCTTCTGTCGTAAGAGTTGCCTGAGCAGGCCGTTGAGCTGGGCGAATACGCCTTCCTGCTGCCACCTGGCGAAGTAGCCGTAAACCGTGTTCCAGTGCGGGAAGTCGTGCGGGAGGTAGCGCCACTGGACCCCGGTGCGGTCCACATACAAGATCGCGTCCATGATGTCGCGCAGGTCATGCTCGGGCGGCCGGCCGAAGTCCAGAGCTCTGCCACGGCGCTCGAAGCGCCAGGCTGCCAGGACCGGCTCGACCAACTCCCAGCGGGCATCGGACAAATCACTCGGATAAGGACGTCGACTTGGCATGCCTCCGGCGTACCGCCGCTCAACGAGTGCGCCCAGGCGCACAGCAATGACGACGGAAGCACGCAGCATGGGAAGCCGGTCATCCTGGGATGAGACAGGAACGAGCAGCACTCCGCCCCAACAGCCACACCTCAGGACTCATCGACCCCAGCCACACCGGCTGCCTCCTTCGCATCGCATCCTCACCCATCGATAATCTGTCTATAAACAGGCAAGACAGATGAAAACGACCTCTTAGACGCCGTTTCTGATGGCGGAATCGGTCATTGAGCCGTGCATGACGGATCTGATCGAGCGGTTGGCACCGGATGAGTTGTGGACGCTGTTTCGGCGGGTGGTCCCGCCGACGGAGGTCATACGCCCGCAAGGTGGCGGGCGACGGCGGGCCGGAGACCGCGAATGCCTGGCGGCGATCGTCTTCGTGGCCACATCGGGCTGCACGTGGCGGCAGTTGCCGCCGGTGTTCGGTCCGGCCTGGCCCACGGTCTACCGGCGCTTCGCCCAGTGGAGCCGGGACCGTGTCTGGGCCAGGCTGCACCAGCTCATCCTTGACGAGCTCGGCGCCCGGGGTGAGCTGGACTGGTCGCGGTGTGCGATCGACTCCGTCAGCGTTCGGGCGGCAAAAGGGGGCCACTGACCGGACCGAATCCGACCGACCGCGGCAAGAGCGGACCGAAAATCCACCTGATCACCGACCGCAATGGACTTCCCCTGTCGCTGGGCATCTCCGGCGCCAACATGCACGACAGTCTCGGCCTGGAACCGCTTATGCGCGGGATCCCGCCCATCCGCTCCCGTCGCGGGCCGCGCCGCCGGCGCCCGGCCAAGCTCCACGCCGACAAAGGCTACGTCTACGACCACCTGCGCCGATGGCTCCGCAAGCGAGGCATCCGGCACCGCATCGCCCGTAAGGGCATCGAGTCCTCCACCCGGCTGGGCCACCACCGTTGGGTCGTGGAGAGAACGGTGTCCTGGCTCGCCGGCTGCCGCCGCCTGCACCGCCGCTACGAACGCAAAGCCGAGCACTTCCTCGCCTTCGTCGGCATCTCCGCAGCCCTTATCAGCTACCGCCGACTCACCAAGTGAGGCTTCCGGCAAGCCTTCACCTTTCATCCTCGGTCAAGCGGAAGCCGCACGAGCCGCAGACCGTAAGCCCGACGGGTGCCGCCTGCTTGCACTGCGGGCAATGAAACGACGGCGGTCCGGCGGGAGGAACGGTCGGAGGAGGACTGGTCGGCCAAGCCAAACGACGCCGTCGGAGCATCTCGAGAATCCACACCCTTCCATCATGCTTTGCGGCGGCCATCACACCATCAGAAACGGCGTCTTAGAGGTCGTTTTCATCTGTCTTGCCTGTTTATAGACAGATTATCGATGGGTGAGGATGCGATGCGAAGGAGGCAGCCGGTGTGGCTGGGGTCGATGAGTCCTGAGGTGTGGCTGTTGGGGCGGAGTGCTGCTCGTTCCTGTCTCATCCCAGGATGACCGGCTTCCCATGCTGCGTGCTTCCGTCGTCATTGCTGTGCGCCTGGGCGCACTCGTTGAGCGGCGGTACGCCGGAGGCATGCCAAGTCGACGTCCTTATCCGAGTGATTTGTCCGATGCCCGCTGGGAGTTGGTCGAGCCGGTCCTGGCAGCCTGGCGCTTCGAGCGCCGTGGCAGAGCTCTGGACTTCGGCCGGCCGCCCGAGCATGACCTGCGCGACATCATGGACGCGATCTTGTATGTGGACCGCACCGGGGTCCAGTGGCGCTACCTCCCGCACGACTTCCCGCACTGGAACACGGTTTACGGCTACTTCGCCAGGTGGCAGCAGGAAGGCGTATTCGCCCAGCTCAACGGCCTGCTCAGGCAACTCTTACGACAGAAGGAAGGCCGGGAGGCCGAACCGTCGGCCTGCGTGATCGACGCGCAGAGCGTGAAAACCTCCACCAGTGTGCTCGCCACCAGCCAGGGCATCGATGCCGGCAAGAAGATCGTCGGACGGAAACGAAGCATCGTCACCGACACCATCGGCCTTGTGCTCGCCGTGTTGGTCACCGCGGCAAGCGTGCAGGACTCCATCGCCGGCACCCAGCTCCTGGACCAGGTCGCCGCCGCACATCCCAGCATCCGCAAAGCGTGGGTCGACGGCGGCTACCGCCAGCACCTCGTCGAGCACGCAGCCACCCTCGGCATCGACATGGAAATCACTCAACGCAAGCCCGGGAGCAGGGGATTCACCCCCATCCCGAAACGCTGGGCGGTCGAGCGGACCTACGGCTGGCTCATGCTCCACCGCCGGCTGGCCCGCGACTACGAAACCCACCCGCACCGATCCGAAGCCATGATCCACCTCGCCATGACCGACCTCATGGCCCGCCGCCTCACCAGCGAGAACACCATCTCTTGGCGCGACCCGGAACCGCGGACCAAACTGCAAATTCCGGGATGAAACAACGGGAGAAAACGACCTCTTAGCGCGGGCCGAAGCGCTGTTGCCGCCGTTGCGCTTCGGCGCGGGCAGCGCGTTCTTGCTGGGAGTCCGCGTAACAGGCCGCCGGCCGCCCCCAGCAGGATCAACGTTCCGACGCCCATGCTCTCCCCCGGATACTGAGGACGTCCGCACCCTGGCTTCCGGACCCCGCATGAGCGTGGAACCTGGCGCGAACCGGGGGAAAGAGGGACTCGCGGGCTCGTCATGCACAACACCTCAGAAGGCCGCTCCCTTGCTGCGCAAAGGAGCGGCCACCCCGGGGAATCACATCAAATGGACTTCGACGTTGAATCCCTCCGCAAGCACCGCATTCAGATGCCCGGCATGGGCGCCGAGCCACTGACGTGTACCGGCAGGGGGCGCTGTCAGCTCGACGAGCACGTAGTCGGGCGACTCGTCGGTCGACTCTCCGCAGACGCAGCATCGCAATCGCTCCGTGACTGCACCGGTCCAGGAGGACTGATCGTCGGTCATCCCCACCTCCCGCTGTTGAGTTTGTTGTCCAGGTAGTTCTGTGTTGCGTCCTTGATGACGGTGGTAGGTGCCCCGGTCGGGTTGCTCATATCGCGCACGACGACATCGTATGTTCCATTTCCACTGCTCAGGACTCTGACGATCTGGCCGTCTTCCTGGGTGTACAAGGTTCCGTTCTTCCACACATGGTCGACGTCGACTCCACGCATTGCCGTTCGGTCGGTACCGTGTACGTCTCGAGTCGCGGTTCCGGAATTTCCGGAGGGAGCCTTGGCACGCGGAACGACCGGCTGCCCCCAATTGCAATAGCAGTCGGCGGCGTGGGAAGAATCGCCGCAGCCGTTGTGCACCAGGACGGGTATGTCCCCGGCCAGCGCGTAGTACGTGTGAATGTCGGCGACGATCAGGTTATGGACCGTGGCCGGCTGGGTCCGGCGTTGGATCGTGGTGATGCGGACTTCGGCGTGGGCGGACGAGGTGAGCCGTTCGCCGGCGGCCAGGCGGGTGGCGTCGACCCATGCGCCGAGTTCCGGGACCCAGAAGGGGTGTCCGTCGGTCGCCGTGATCGATGTGGTCAGCTTCTTGCCATCGGCCGTGATGGAGAGGGTGATCCGGACCAGGTTCTTCAGGCCCTTGCCGGTGATCTCGGCGGTGACGGTCTTGACCTTGGTGCGGCCGGTCTTCGGGTCGGTGGCGAGAACCTTGTCGCCGGTCTTGACGTCCTCGATGGGTTTGGTGGTGCCGTCGGCCATGAGGACTTCGGTACCCGGGACGAAGCTGTTGCAGGGTCTCTCCGCGCCGGCGGCCCCGCCGATGTAGGCCAGCAGGGCGGTGGCCACGGCGTCCCGGATGACGTTGCCGCGGGCGACCGCTGCAGCCTTGTCGTTGCATTCCTCCGCGTTGTAGACGCAGTAGGTGGCCGCGATCTCCTTCGCCTTGTCGACGTCCTTGCCGCCGTGCAGCACGTAGAGATAGGCCTGACGGCAGCCCTCGCGCCCGTAGCAGGCGGAGCCCTCCTTGGACGACTCGTAGACCGGGTTGTACCAGAAGTCGTCCGTGAACTCCCCGTTCATCCGCGGGGACCAGTACTGGTCGGCCAGCTTGTCGATGTCCTTGGTGACCGGGGTGTTGGACGCCACCCAGTGCTTCTTGGCGGCCTGGGAGCGCTTGTAGATGTTGCCGCGGTGGTAGTCGGACGTGCCCGACTTCGCGTCGTAGCCGACTTCCTTCTGCTGGTGCTTGGAGCAGTACTTGATGTCGTACTGGCAGGAGTTGGGTCGGGAGCCGATCTCCGTGCCCGCGGGGTCGGAGTAGGTGAGCGGGTTGCTGTTGGCGTAGCTGTAGCCGTGCATCTGCTGCGGGTCGGCGGCCGTGAAGACCGGGTCCACCGACAGGAAGCGGCCGGTGGCCGGGTCGTACTCGCGGGCACCGAGGTGGGTGAGGCCGGTGACGGTGTCGGTGGTGCCGCCGACGAAGCCCCTGGTGCCGGTCCAGGTGCTGGGGACGGTGCCGCGCAGTCCGCCGAAGGGCAGGGTGCGGCGCTGGGTGAGTGCCTGGCTCGCCGCGTTGACGGACAACTGGGAGGTGCCGTGGTGGTCGGCGAGGGTGAAGGAGATGGTCCCGTCGTCGGCCTGGACGGCCTGGTGTCCGCCGCCGAGGTCGAAGTAGCGGGTGCCCTTGGCGGTCGTGGCGCCCTTGGCCAGCGTGACTTCGGTGGAGCCGAGGTAGAGGGTGGTCTCGGTCGGGGTGCGGCCGATCAGGCGGTTGCCGGCGGCATCGTAGAGGTAGTCGGTGACCTTGTCGCTGCCGCCCTCGACCGGCTGGGTGACCTTGGCGAGGTGGCCTTCGGCGTCCCAGTCCAGGGTCTGGGAGGTGCCGTTGCCCAGCTGGCGGGTGTGCGTGTTGCCGCCGGTGTCGTAGGTGAAGGTGTCGGTGGACTTGACGGTTCCGGTGGTGGTGTCGATCGAGCCCAGTGTGTGCGGGCGGACGGCACCCGCGTCGGGGTAGTGGTAGGTGCGGTTGGTGTCCGAGGCGCCGGAGGTGGTGGCGTGCTGGGTCTCGGAGAGCCGGTTGCCGACCTTGTCGTAGCCGTACGACGTCCAGTACGGCGCCGGGCCACCCAGCACGGTGCTGCTGGGCGCGGCGGCGCAGCTGGTGGCCGACTGGGCCCACGCCTCGGTCAGCCGGCCGAGGTAGTCGTAGGAGAAGCACTGGTTGTCGGTGCCGGAGCGGGAACTGTCGGCGACGGACAGGACGTTGCCCGCCTCGTCGTAGGAGTAGGTGTTGAACTGGTCGACGCCCGTGACGTCCTGGCGGTCCACCCGTGAGGTGGCCAGCCGCTGGGTGCCCCACTGGTAGGTGTTGGTCTCCAGCGTGTTCTTTCCGCCCCCCGCGGCCATGCTGTACTGCAGGGGTTTGCCCACGAAGCTGTAGGCCGTCGTGGCGGTCAAGTCCTGCGGGCCGGTGACCTTGACGGGCCGCAGCGTGCCGTCCTCGTAGGTGTAGACGACGTTGTTGGCAGCCAGGGCCCCCGCCTTGGGGTAGCCGACCCCCTGCACCGTGCCCGAGGCGTTGTACGAGGTCGTCGACAGATAGGTGCCCTGGAGGTCGCCCTCGGTCGACGGGATCGTCACCGAGGTGCGCAACGGCCGGTACTGGCGGTCGTAGGCGACGACGCTCGACTTGTACTCCTGGCCACCGACGTACCGCGAGCTGGACGCGAGCTGTCCCTTGGCTCCGCTGACGGTGTCGTAGACCCACTTGGCACGCAGGGTGCCGGTCGCGGAGGTGTCCCGGAGTTCGGTCTTGCGGCCCAGGCCGTCATAGATGTGGGCGAGGACCGCGTTGCGGCCGTCCTTGGTGGTGGTCACCTGGGAGCGGTCGTCGTAGTCGTAGTGCCCGGCGCCCTTGTCGGGGTCGGTGGTGTCGGCGACCCGGCCCATCAGGTCGTAGGTCCAGGTCCACGCGTTGCCCGCCGGGTCGGTGACCTTGGTGAGCTCACCGCGCGGTGCGTAGCCGTACAGCGTGCTGTCGTAGGCGGCCTCGGCGACCCGGGCGTGCAGCAGGCGCAGTTCGGTGGTGTTGCCGCGGGCGTCGGTGAGGGTGGTCCGCGCGGTACCGCCGACCGGTGGGATGACCGTGGTGCGGTCGCCGCCGTAGATCGTCCTGGTGACGCCGAGGACTGCTCCGCCGTCGCCGTTGCCGGCGATCTGCTTCAGCTCGGTGACGCGGCCGAGCCCGTCGTAGGTGTAGCGGTTCTGGGTCTCGACGGTCAGTGCGTCCGCGGGCTTGAACAGGGTCGTGGACGGGGCAGTGGTGTCGGTGTAGTAGGTGGCGAACTCCTTCGCGGTCAGGCCGCGTTCGTCGTAGAAGGTGTCCGCGAGCAGGGTCTTGCCGTTCGGGCCGGGGGCCTGTGTCTGGCGGGGGCGCAGGAAGCCGTCGTAGAAGGCGTACGAGGTGTCCTGGGCTCCGTTGTTGCCGATGGTCTTCGTGCCGACCACGACCGGCTTGTTGTCGGTGATGGTGTAGGTGAACTCGTAGGTCGGTGTCTGGCCGGTGAGCCGGTCCGCGAGCCACACCTTGGACGTGCGGCCCAGCGGGTCGTAGGCGTAGGTGATGACTTTGCCGTTGGTGTCTGTCTCCGTGAGGGGCTGTCCGCGCAGCGCTTCGTAGGCGGTGGTGGACGTCTGGACGGTCGTGCTGTCGCCGGGCGTGGCGGGCGGGGTGGTCACCGAGCTGCTGGTGGGGAATCCGGTGGTGGGGTGGTAGGCGGTGGTGGTGGTGCGGCCGTCGGCGCGGGCGGAACGGGTGAGCGTGCCGGCGGAGGTGACGGTGACGTCGGCGGTGAGGTCGGTGGTGGTCAGGGCCCGGCCGTAGCCGTCGTAGGTGGACGTGGACTCCAGGTAGAGCGCGCTGGAGCCGCTGTACGTCTTGAGTTTCGCCGTCCTGGTGGCGTCGCCCCTGGTAGCCGCGGCGCCGTACGCCGCGCCGTCGTAGGCGGTGCGTACGTCGGACATGACGTCGGCCGGGCGGCTGGCGGTGGCGTCGCAGGCCTTGGCGACCGTCTCGACCCGGGCGGGGGCCGCGACGGGAACGCTGCCGGAGACGTAGGTGGTGCGGGTGCACTGGTCGTCGGTGGAGGTGGTCGTGTCGCCCAGGTCCTCGGTCTGGGTGACCAGGCCGGTGGCGGGGTCGTGGGTGTCGGAGGTCGCCGTGGTCTGCCACTTGGCACCCGCGCCGTCGTCCAGTGACGTCCACGACCTGCTGGAGGTGTTGCCCGTGAGGTTGGACGTGACGGTGCCCCAGGTGCGGACCTTCTTCGCGGTCTCCTTGTACCAGGGCCGGTTCACCGTCTTGGCGAGCACCTTGCCGCCCGGTCCGGAGTAGGTGACCGTCCGGTAGGCGAAACCGGCCTGCGAGTCGTGGTCGGTGATCGGGTCGCCCTCACCGGGGTCGAGGGTGACGGAGACGCTCTTGGTGCCGCCGGAGGACGCCTTGCGGTCGCCGTCCATGCCGCGCAGGAAGTAGCTGTCGGTCTGCGACTTCATCGCCGACGCGCCGCCCTGGCCGCCGCTGCGCACGCGTACGTGGCCGTAACCGCGCCACTGCGACCAGGTCTTGGACTTCTCCTTGGTCATGCCGTCGTCATCGTCGTAGTGCCAGGCGGCGCCGTCCAGGTAGTCGTACATGGTGACCTGGTCGGGTGCGCCGCCGGTACGGTCGGTCGAGGTGACCGTGTTCACCACGTACTTGTTGAACCACTGCCGGTCCGGGTCGTCGGTGGAACTGCCGCCGATGTACTGGGGGAAACACCGTGTGGTGTTGGTCTCCGGTGTGGGCAGCGCGGCCGCGTCACATACCGGCGCCGAGTAGCCGACGTCGATCTGGCCGCCCGACTCGTCCGCGACCGTGGACAGCCGGGACTTGATGTACGGCGCGTAGCCGTCGCCGATCTTGTCGAGCCGGTTGGCGAGCTGGGTGTAGGCAAGGGTGACCTTCGGCAGGGTGATCGAGGCCGTGCCGTCGTAGCCGGTGCGCTGGATGGAGTCGAGGAGCAGCTGGTAGTCGGTGTCGGCCATGCCCCACCGGTGGGTGAGTTTCCAGCCGTCGACGTTGCTGTAGGAGCCGGCCGCCAGGACCTGGGTGGTGACGCTCGTCAGCCGCTTGCGGGTGAAGAACGCCGGGGAGAAGCGGCCGTTGTCGCAGTCGGTGCCCGCCTCGCAGTTCAGGTCCCACGGGGTGTCGTACCAGTACGCGGAGTCTGAGGAGATGGAGGAGCAGGTGGTCGAGGAGTCGGCGATGCACCGCTCGCTGTTGGTGAAGTTCACCTTGGCCAGCGCCTTCGCCGAGTACATCGCCGTGGGCTTCAGGCCGTACTCGATGCGGTCCAGGGTGCCGCCACGGACGTACGGGGTGTCGTCGGCTGCTTTGAGGTTGCGGCCGTAGGAGTTGGTCTCCTTGTCGTAGTAGTAGGCGACGGCGTTGCCGTGCGGGTCCACGACGTAGTCCAGGTTCCAGCGCCAACCCTGCTGGCACCAGGAGGCGGCGAACGTCGAGGCGTTGCAGGGTTCGTCCGTGTTGTTGCCGAAGACGGGGACGGTCCACGCCGAGTCGGTGGTCTCGTTGCCGCTTGCCCAGCCCGGCAGCCGGTTATAGCCGAAGAAGTACTGGGTGCCGTCGGGGGTCGTCACCCGCCAGTACTCGTCGTTGCGGGCGCCGTTGGAGCGCACGTCGGACGTGGAGCCGTAGATCCGGTCGATCTTGGTGCCGTCGTCGTTTTGCAGCTTGAAGGAGTTGGTCCCGTTAGGGACCAGTTCCCCGCCCGAGCCGTTCAGGGAGAGTGTGGCGTTGTCGTAGGCCCAGCACAGGTCGCCCGGTTTGTTGCCGTCGGCGTTGGTCGCCCCGTCGTCCGTGCATCCCTTGTAGCTGCGCTCGATGAAGCCCGGTGCCAGGTCGAAGCCGTCACCGACCCAGGACGCCTGGTTGTTGGTGTTGCCCGTGCGGCTGTCGATACCGCCGGAGGAGTACGACAGGCCGACCTGCGGCTTCAGTCCGCCGGGCACCTGGGGTACCGGCATGTCGTACGACCAGGCGAAGGAGCCGCTGCTCAGATCCGTGTTCCAGGTCGACGAGGCGGCCAGGGAGGTGGCCTTGTAGTCACCCTTGTCGCTTCCGGCCGCAGCGGTCGCGGCCAGGACGGTCGCGGTGCTCGCGCTGAGGGCGACCGCCTGAGTGGTGAGCGTCTGCTTCTCGGTGTCGTTGACGGTGGGCACCGGCTGGGTGGTACGGCACTGCGCCTTCTCTGGCGTCGTCAGCGCACATGCGGGCAGCCGGACCAGGGTCAGCCGGCCCGCATAGCCACCGCCGTATAGGCCGGCGAACGAGGAATAGTCCAGCCCGGCCCTCACCTTGCCGCCGCGCTGGGCATCACCCGGCCGGGGAGTCAGCGTGAAGACCGGTCCGTCGACGCCCGTCCTGCTGGCTGCCGCGCGAGACAGCATGCTCACTGTGTAGGTGCCGGTGGCTGCTTCCGCGGACCGCTTGACCTTGGTGTCGAGGGTGAGCGGCAGACCCGCGATCGGGGTCGTCTCTTGGCGCAGCGTGACCGTCGCCGCGCTCGCCTTCGGCCAGGTGGTTGCCGGCGCTTCGGGGGGTGTTCGGGGCCCTTTGGTCACCTTGCGGGGTATCGCCTTGCCTGCCGGGCCGCCTGCGACCGGTGACTCGGCCTGCGGCAGCGGGGGCTTGGTCCAGCCCTGCGCGACGGCGGGCACGCCCGATGCCTGGAGCAGGGTCGCGCTCAGCACGGCGGCCGTGGCCATCGCCACCCGGCGCCACGGCCTGCCTGTTCTTGCTCGTGATCTGGTCTTCATGCGGGTCTGTCTTCCTCCCGTCGGGTGCTCCGCAGGCAGCAGGAAGCCGCGCACGGCGGAGCAATGCAGTGGGCCCCTGAATCGGGCCGGCCGCAGGTGGCGGCCGGCCCGTTCCTGGTGGCGGTGCCGATCAGCCGCCGCTGGGGACGGCGGTGTCCACGCCCGGCATGCCGACGGCGAGGTGATCTATCTGGGTCTCGGTCAAGGCGCCCTGAAAAACCCAGACGTCGGACAGCGAGCCGGGGAAGTACTGGCTGGACGTCGTCCCGGTGGTGTCCCGGCCGAGCTGCAAGGTCTTCGCGGCCTTGTAGGTCAGCACGTCGTCGGCCCAGGAGACGGTGTCTGCGCAGCTCGCGTCGTCCTGCACCCCGTCGTCGTCGGCGTCGGCGCAGGCGGTCTCCTGGAGCTCTCCGTTGACGTAGAGACGGATCTCCTTCGAGAAACCGTCGTAGACGAGCGCCATGTGGTTCCAGTCGGTGGGGCTGAAGAACATGCCGTTGCCGATGTCGGAGACGCTGGCGGAATCGCTGTCGGTGTCGGCCGTGGCGATCCGCCAGCGTCCCGGATCGGTCGTCGGGGTGGCACTGGGCTCGTAGCGCACCGCGAACGCGCTCTTCTTGGCACCAGGAGCGCTCATGACGGTGACCGGGCCCGTCGGGGTCGCGGCCGCCTGGACATAGGCGCTGACGGTGAAGCTGGCACTGGTGTCGACTGGCACCAAGGACGCGGCGGCGTAGTCGTTCGTGCCGTCGAGGACCACGGCACCGTCGACCCAACCCGAGCCCGTCTGGGCACCGTTGTAGAAAGTCATGGCGTTACCCGTGGACGACGCGTCGGGTGAGGTCGGCGGGGTGCCGGTGGACGTCTCGAACTTCCAGCGCCCCTTGACCACCGCGCGCTGCTTGAACAGCTGCTGCACCTCACCGGCCGACACCGGCCGGTCGAAGAGGCGCACGTCGTCGATCTGGCCGGGGAAGAACGAAGTGGGCGCGCCCTGGAACGCGCTGGCGCCGATCTGTACCGCGCCCCCCGCGTACCAGGTCGAGGGCAGGGCGGTGGTGCCGGCCAGGGTGCCGTTGACGTACAGCGAGAGCTGGCCGGCCACGGTGTCCTGGACGCCGACCAGGTGCGTCCACTCACCGCCGTAGGCGGTGGTGCCCTCGGGCTGCATGGCCCGCACCACCGTGGAGTCGGCGGTGTCGGCGCTGTGCTGGTTGAACACCCAGCGGTCGTAGGAACTGGAGTAGTACAGCTCCGGGCCCGTCACCACGTCACCGGTCTGCGAGGCGACGCTCGCGGCGTGCGTGGGTTTGGTCTTCGTCAGCTTCACCCAGGCGGAGACGGCGAAACTGTACGAGGTGTTGATGTGCGGACCGCTGGTGGCGGCGTAGTCGTCGGTCCCGTCCAGCGTCAGCGCGTTGCCGTCGACGCCGGGCGAGCCGGCGGTGGCGCCGCCCTTGAGGACCGCGGGGTTGACATCGGCACGGCCGCTCAGGGCGGTCGCGTCGGCGGCCTCGTCCAGGTGGAAGACGGCGCGGGCCGGGCGTCCGGCACCGATCGCGTTCGAGCTGAACAGGCCGGCCACCTCGCCCGCCGACAGCGGCTTCTCGAAGGTCTTCACCTCGTCGATGGCACCGGGGAAGGGCGACGCCGGCGTGTCACCGAGGAAGCTGCCGCCGATCGTCATGCCGCGCCGCGCGTTCCACGGCGTGGAGTAGGCCGTGGACCCGGCCAGCGTGCCGTTGACGTAGAGCTTCAGCAGTTTCTCCCCGGCGGCGTACTCACCGACCAGATGGGTCCATTCCCCGGCCTTGACCCCGCCCGCGGCGGCCTGCATGGCCCGTACGGGGGTGCCGACGGTGCTGTCGGCGCTGTACTGGTTGAACACCCAGCGGTCGTAGCCCTTGGAGTAGTACAGCTCGAAGCCGGGCGCGTTGTTGCCCCGCTGGGAGGCCACGACCGCCGCGCCGGACGGCATGGCGGACAGCTTCACCCAGGCCGACACCGAGAAGCTGACGTCGGTGTCGATGGTCGCGACGTCGCCGGCGGCGTAGTCGTCGACGCCGTCGAACTGCACCGCGGTGCCGAACCTGCCCTCGACCCCCGGTGTCGGGTTGCCGTACAGAGCGGCGCTCTGCTCGGGTGCGCTGCCCGCCGCCTCGGTGGCGCCGGCCGCCTCGTCCATCCCCCAGTCGGCGCGCTCGAGCTGCCCCGCCTTCACCCGGAACTGGTAGGTACGGATCTCGGAGCCGTTGCCTGCCGCGTCGAACGCCCGGGCGGTAAAGGTGTTGAGGCCCGGCTTGAGCGGCAGGACGGGCACGGTCTTGGCCGCTCCGCCCGAAGTGGTGACCGTGTTGGCGGAGACCGGGTCGCCGTTGATGCCGTACCAGTACTTCGTCACGTCGGAGACAGCGCCGGTGATCACGAAGCTGCCGTACTGGCCCACTCCGTCGTACCAAGGGTCCTCGGGATCCTCAGGGTCCGAGGCCGGGTAGATGGCGGAGGAGATGCCGGGCGCCTTCGGCACGCTCTTGTCGTAGACGAAGTAGCAGGCGGTCGGGTCGCCGGTGTACGACCACGACGAGTACTGGGCGCCGTCATAGGAGTGGACGTACCAGTTGACGGTCTTGTCGGCGGGGATGGAGGACGGCAGGCCGATCGCGAAGTCCGAGCCGGACTTCTTTGCCGTCGTCAGTCCGGACTTCCAGCGGGTGATCACACCCTTGCCGTCACCGGTGTCCCAGCTCGCCCGGAACTCCACGGAGACGGAGTCGCCGTCAGGGTCGGTGACATCGTTCGCGTAGATTTTGCCCAGGGTGCGTACCCGCGCGGCACTGGCGGGCTTCTTGCACGACCCGCCGTACTCCATGGTGAGCTGGGACGTTTTGACCTGCGGCGGCGGCCGGTTGTACTGCACGCGCAGATAGGCGTCGTCGGAGAAGCGCTTCCAGGCGTATCCGTCGCTCTCGCTCGCCGCCCTCAATCCGAAGGTCATCGTCGACCACTTCTTGTCCGCCGCCTGCTGCACCGCGGACTTCACGTCGAACTCTGCGTCCTTGGCGGCACAGCCGGTGAACCCGTAGGCGAAGGAAGCGGTCTTGAGGTGATCGATCCAGAAGCCGGACGCGTTCTGTGAGTTCCAGGTCGTCGAAGAGGAGATGTCCTTGGTGCGCCACAGCTCCACGCTGCGGTCCGCGCAGGACGCCGACCAGGTGTTGCGGACCACAAACTCCGCCTGCAGCACGGTCCGGCCGGCGAACTTTGACGTCGGGATGCGGTAGAAAAGCCGCTTGGTGTCGTTCGGCGCGCAGTACGACCAGTTGCAGTAGCCCATGCCCGCGTCCGAGTCGCCGTTGAACTTGTACTGCGGTGACGACGCCCAGTACTTGGAGGCCATCGTCCACGCTGTGGCCTTCGGCGAGTACCACTGGGGGTCGATGAACACGGGGTACACCGTGTCCTTGCCCTTGAGCACGTCGGTGTCCGGCGTCAGTACGAGCGCGTCCTGCGCGGCTGGAACGTCCACGCCGACCGGAGCCACGTTCGCGGACTCTGCTGCGACGGCCTCGGATCGGGTGGGACCGGCAGTGGCGCCAGAGGCAGCAGGGGCAGCTGGGGTGCCGGCGTCCGTGGCTTGCGAGGTCTTCGAAGTCTTCGGCGACGTCGTCGGGGCGGGCCCGGCGGCGGACGGCGTGGCGGTGCCGGGCACCTTGTTGCTGGAGTCCCACATCACAGGCCGGGGCGCTTCGAAGACGGCGCTCTTGGCGCCCTGGTCGATCGCCGCCAGGCCGCCCTCCGCGGTCTCCTTGACCTGCATGCCGGCGGCGTCGAGCTTCAGACGCAGGGTGCCCAGTTCAGCGTTCGCCGCGGCCTCGGCCGACTTGACCACCAGGAGCTGGGTGAAGCCGTCCTGTTGCGCCGTCATCCGCAGATCGACGCCGGGCAGCACCTCCGGGTAGATGACGGTATTCCCGCTCAGCTCCGCAGCGGGCAGGCTGCGAGGCCAGGACAGCGCCAGTTCTCGGCCGTTCTTCGTCATCCTCACCAGCGGGGACGATCCGCCGCCGGAGAACGTCAGGCCGACCGTCGTGGCATTGGGTGCCACCGTTCCGTCCGCGCCGCGGGTCAGCTTGGTGTCGATGTCCCGCCACTGGCCGTCCACCCGGGTCCGTACCGGACGCAGGTGCTCGCGCGCCTCGAGGTGCCCCTCCGGGGTGGCGTACACCTCGCTGCTCTCGCCGCGCATCGAAATGATCTCCACGGGCTTTCCCGTGCGCGCGGCCTCGGCCAGCGCCTTGACGTCCTCACCCGCATCGCCGTCCGCGGGAGCCTCCTCAGCGCTCCCGGCGGCCGTCACGGTGTCGGCGGGCGAGGCGGCAGCTCGCTCACCCACTGCAAAAGCATCGTTGGATGCACTCACTGCCAGTGCCAAGGCAGCGCAGAGCACCGCGCCGGCTGTGCGCAGCCGACGCCTCCCCCCGTACGTATTCATATGAACTGCTCCCCCGCCAAGCCGCGTTGGGCTAGGCCTGGATGTGTTCGACCAAGCGGTCAGATCGCAAGATACGAGTACGTCCAGCCTGTTAACCAGAGACGTAGAAGCGATCAAAACCCATCAAATCTGCAAAGCAAGTAAACTCGGAGCGTGAAATACTTCACGTTTGGTCCATAACTTCGCCGCAATTCAGAGCTATTGGTCCGCTTTGTCATGTACACCACGTGTCATCGCGGCAAGCAGTCGACCACCCGCCCTGGCAGCACCAACTGCCCTACGGGGGGGTGTCTCTATGTCCTTCGTCAAGGACGTGGTGCCTGGTGTGCGGGTGTTTGGGGTGTCATGCGGCGAGGGTGATGGCGGGCGTTCTGGACTCGTAGTAGGTGCCGTCACGGAGCATGGCGAACAGGACGCTGATGCGTTGGCGGGCGAGTCGGAGGAGGGCCTGGGTATGGGTCTTTCCGCGCGCTCTTTGCCGGTCGTAGTAGGTGCGGGAGGCCGGGTCGGCGTTCATGCAGGCGAAGGCGGAGAGGAACATCGCACGTTTGAGCTGCCGGTTTCCGCCTCTGGGTGCGTGTTCGCCGTGGATCGAGGTCCCCGACGACTTCGTCGTGGGGGCGAGGCCGGCGTAAGAGGCGAGGTGGGCGGCACTGGGAAAGGCGGTCCCGTCTCCGACGGTGACCAGTAGGACTGCGGCGGTCCTGACTCCGATGCCCGGCATCGAGGTCAGGACCGGGTGAAGAGGGTGGGCCTCCAGCAGGCTGCTGATCTGGGCTTCCAGTGCCCGGCGCTGGTCGTGGACCGCGGCGAGCGAGGCGGCCAGGGACGGGATCACGATGTCGAGGGTGCCGGTTCCTGGGACCACGACGGTCTGTTCGTCGAGGGCGTCGAAGATGTCGTCGATCAGCCGCGCGGCCATGCGCGGGGCCTTGGGCCTGATGAGTTCGGCGAGTCTGCGGCGGCCGGCTTTCCGCAGAGCTGCCGGGGAACCGTAGCGCTCGAGGAGCCAGGTGACAGCCGGGTGGTCGAGCCGGGGTCCGAGCACGCGCTCGAGGCTGGGGTGGAACTGCGTGAGCAGGCCGCGTATCCGGTTGCTGGTGCGGGTGGCCTCGGCCGCGAGGTCCTGGTCGAAGCCGGTCAGCACCGTGAGCTCGGCGGTGATCTCGTCGGTCAGCTCCAGCGAGCGCAGCGTGTGAGGCATCGTCCGGGCCGCGTCGGCGATCACTGCCGCGTCCTTCGCGTCGGTTTTCGCCTCGCCCGGATAGAGGTCGGCGATCCGCCGCATCGCGAGTCCGGGCAGGTAAGCGACCTCGCATCCGGTGTCGCGGGCGACGGTCAGCGGCAGAGCCCCGATCGAGGCGGGCTGATCCACGATCACCAGGACGGTGCCGAACTTGGCTTTGAGCTTGTCGAAGACGGCCCGCAGCTTCGGCTCGCTGTTGGGCATCGGCTTGTCGAAGACCCTCTTCCCAGCCGGGGTGAGCCCGTGACCGTGGTGAGCGGTCTTGCCGACGTCCATCCCGAGGAAGACGCCCACGCCTTCGATGTCGAACATCGCAGCCTTTCCAGGTCGTTGACCGTGCCGGCCAGGGCGGTGGCACCGTGCTCGCGCATCCACGTTATGCAGACCTGCCGCCCACGTCTGTGCCCGGCATTGCGCCGGACCGGGCGGTGGCCGGGTCTCTCATCAGCGTCTCCGACGGCACCCCACGGCCCCGGCGACACCACCCCCCAGGTCATTCCTTCGACAGAGGGGACACAGTCATACCGGGCCCGGAGGCCAGCAGCCCCATTGCAGGACCGCGAAGAACATAACGGGGGAGGACTCGCTGAGCACCAAGCAAGCAGGTCAGCGAACGGACGACTGCCCCTCCCCGAGGTGCGCAGCGGCGACATGGGATCTCCGAGAACGTCAGGCTCGACCAGTGCGAGGAGCGCCTCCCGAACGGCTGGGTTCAGGTCGACGACGGTTGCGGCCACCGCCGGGCCGGCGGATGTCCCCAAGGGGGCCTGTCCGGAGTCGAGTTCCCGCCTTCCGGCGGACACAGTCGGATCCGATAGCGGCGCGGCTGCGGGTGAGCCACACCCTGACCGTCACGGAAAAGGGGCTGCAGTTCCTGCTCGATGCGCGCCGCCGCGGGGAGACCTGCCGGCCGCTGGACTTCCTGCCCGACGTCCACCACCCCATCGGGGGCGGCGAGGCGGTCATCCCGCACGCGCTGCTCTACTACCAACACGGGAGCCGGAACGGTGACGACTGGTCGACGCTGCGGGCGTTCCTCGAGGTCGACCGGGCGACCATGGGCCCGAACGCCTCGCCGCCAAACTCCGCGCCTACGCCCGCCTCCACCAGTACACACCCATGCCGGTCGGCCAGCGCCGCACGGCAGAGGCGGTCCAGGAGGAATGGCGGCGGCACTACCCGCTCTTCCCACGGCTGCTGTTCGTCCTGGACGGCACCGGCCCCGCAGGCATCAACAGCCGTATCCGTGCCCTACACGCGTCGGCTGACGTGGATCTCGCGGTGGCCCTATTCCTGCGGGAAATGGCAGTGCTCGCCGCGCCAATGACCGACCAGCTCCAGCACGGACCCGCCGCGGCTGTATGGCGCCCCGTGCACAATCCCGAGCAGCGGGTCAGCTGGATGGGCTCGCAGGTGCCGTAGACGGTGCGGAGCGGGCGCATGCGCACCCGGTCGTGGCTTGCGCAATGCCCCCGACCACAGGCCCGACCACCGCAGGTCACAGCGTTTACGCAGACCATTGCGCACAGCCAGGACACCAGTACGCCGTCACCGCCGGCCCGACTGCTCAGGACGGGGCAGTCGGTGACGAGGTCAGAGGGTCGTGAGCGCCCGCGGATCGGCCTGGCCGCTGCGAACGCCAGGGCTGCCAGTGACCCTGTCTCCACTGCTGTCGTTTCCCAAGCATGATCACGCGAAAGTCAGTCACAGTTCTGCCTCTCACCGCATCGGTCGTGGGCGTGGGACTCGGCACAGCCGCCCCCGCCACCGCCGGCGGCATCGGTGACTTCCTCTCCCCCGCCTTCGGCGTCAGTTGCGCCAATCTCAACAACGGGACTCAAGCCAACGGAACGACCACGCAGGGCACCGGCGCGGCCAACGGCAACCTTGCCGGACTGCCCGTTGGCAACGCCCTCAACTAGTGCGGCGGCGCGGACCTCCCGGATCGATTCGTCGAAGAGTCAGCGTCTTGACCAACGTGTCGACGGAGTTCTTGAAAGAGGCTGGAGTCGTCGTCCAATCCCTGTGAGTGCCTGGCTCTGAACTCCCGGGCGGGCCGGGCCGGGCAGTTCCGTACGCGGGAACGGTGGTGCCGTGTCAGTTGTGTTCGGGGTGTCGCCGCCACCGCTTGACGGTGCTCGCGCCGATCCCGATCTGTGGCTGCTGCCCGGCTCGGCAGGTGCCGTGTCGCGTCGATCACTGCTGCCATCGAGGCGAATCCCGCTGCTCTCGCCTTCGCTTCCAGAACGTCGCGGCGGGCCTGATGGGCTGCGGGCAGGGTGCGCCGGGCGGCTGCGACGCACCCTGCCTGGACGGTGGGCAGGTCGTCGGTGCCGGCCCGGGCATGCGCGGAGAGCCGGGCCAGATCCTGCGGGGGCGGTGTCGCGGAGCGTATCCGGCCGATCAGGTCCGGGTCCTCGGTCATCGCAGCGGTACAGGCCCGGGACAGGGCAACGCGTACGCCGGCGGCCATGAGCACGGTGGTGGCCGGGAGGCGGTGTTCGACCCGGTAGTCGGCGGCCGTCATGTGGTGAGCGCGGGCGAGGTGGGGGCCGAGCGAGCGGTAGCGGTGTCCGCAGGACAGGCAGGTCACCAGGCCGTCGGCATCGATGCCGGCGCGGCGCCGGGAGCGCACCGGGCCAGGGCGGGGGATGGTACGCAAGGCCTCCAGGCCTGCCCCGGCAGACTTGAGATGTCGTTCGACGCCGGGAGCCAGGCACGGGCACTGATGCCTCAGCCAGCGAGCAGGGCGTGCATCCACTGGTCTTCGCGTTGCTCGATGTACTCGGCATCGTTTCGCCAGGCGTCGCCATGGCCTTCAGCCCACAGCCTTGCCCAGGGTTGGGCTCCTTGGGCTGCCTGGTCGTGCAGGAAATCGTGCATGGAACGCGTACGGCGCCCCAGCATAGGGACCAACCGGCGACGCTCGGACTCTGCGAGACCGTAGGCGTCGACGAAGACTCGCAGTCGGTCCGCCGCGTCCGGGCTCTGCCAGTCCGGATGCGCGGACAGCGGGATGAACCCGTGAATGGCGTATGCGACATCCCACAGGCGCGAGCCGGGGCCCGCAGTGTCCCAGTCGATGAAGGCCCACCGCGCCTCACCTGCGACCACGAGGTTCCAGGGGGCCAGGTCGTTGTGGGCGATGATGTCACTGCCCTCAGCGGGGATCAGCGTCTGCCACTGTGCATCGGACGGCGGCGTGAAGTCCTGCACGGCGTCGTGGAAGTCCCGGATCAGCCGTGCAACGCGAGCCAGTTGTCGAGCGGGTTCCATCAGCGAGAACCGGTCGGGCCAGACCACATCTCCCGGCATGAAGGTCAGGACCTCACGTCCCTGATCGTCGATGCCGAGTGGGCGAGGCGCCGCGCCGAATCCCTCCTCATGCAGGTGGGCAAGCAGGGCATGCACCGCGGGAGTCCATGGTCCGGCCGGACGGCGAACGGTGTCCCCGACGCGAACGACACCATCGCTGACGTTGCCGCCGGACAAAGGCTCTTCATCATCATGCCGCATCGAACCAGTGTGTCGGATCAGCCCGTCATGATCACTCCATTAAAGGGGGCGTGAGAGTCGGAGCGGAGGTTAAAGGACAAGGTGAAAGAGCGTTTTGCCCCGGTAGGGGTGTTTGAGAAGTAATCGATTTAGTTGATCTTTGGGGGCATGCTTAGCGAGGTAGACGACTGGCTGGAGAGGCTCAGCAGAGCACTGGCATGCCCGTCCGGTCATGTCAGCGACTTGATCTTCTGGCCGCCGGAGCGGGAGCTTTCGGCTGATGAGATAGTCGATCAGGCCCTGGCGTATCGGCCAATCGCTCTGTGAGACCGGGGCTCAACTTCGAAGCCAGATGAGCAGAGCTGCGGTGGTTGCGGTGCCGAGGAAGACGTACCCGCGCTTGTGGCCGATGGCGGGATCATCGACAGGTGATCGATGGGATCCTGCACCGGGTGCGGACCGGAGTGCAGTGGCGGGACCTTCCCGGGTTGGACACGTCCGGCGGGTAGTTAGCCGAGGAGATGGCGGGCGTGCAGGTGTACTCGAATCCAGTGACATCGTCGTCGCCGCCGGCGCTCAGGGTGAACTCGGCCGGTGCGCAACGCATCGTACGAGGCGGCTCAGACCGGCGCACCAGGATTTATGAGAGCGCAGCGAAACACGGGTCGTGCCGGTCGGACGGCTCCGTGTCATCGGGCGGGTGAAGTTCTACACCCGAAGAAACCATCACCACTCGCCGCGGCTGCTTGACCCGATAGCCGCATGGGTGTCTTGTCCGCAAGGACCACGTCCGGCCTGGTGCGGGGGCGTCCTCGCGGTCAGGGGACGCACAGGCGGGCCGTGACGTCCGTGCAGGCAGGCGCATCCCCGGCTCGCCCGGGCACCCGCCTGGGTGAAGCGCTCTTCCCCGTCCTGCTGCTCCCGAGGGGCTGGCCGCTACAACCCGGGGGTGATCAAGAAACTGCCCCGCATCGCCGCCGTGCTCGCCCTCTCGATGCTGCCCCTCACCACTCCGGCCACCGCCGCAATAGCGGCCCATACGTTACGAACACGGCTTGCTGCAGACGACAGTCACTGAATGACGGTGACAGGAAGGTGCCGGGGATCGCCAGTACATCCGTAGAACTGCAGGGTGTAGCCCCGACTAACCGTTACCTGCGTGGGGTTGCGGTTGCCCGGGTACGGGGGCGCATCTGCCTCATCTTCGTCGCCCACAGGCCGCCAGCTGCCGCTCTCTCCGTCCCACTCGTCGCTGGGCACGGTAAGCAAGGGCGACGTGGGAGCCTGGCACGTCGGACACCGGCGTTCATCCTCCTCGTCAGGCTCCCAGAATGTGAACGGGGCGGCCCAGCCGCCGACCTTCCAGCCAGGCGCACCTGACAGATCCCCCCGGTAGCTGAGCCCTACCTCGTCCTCCCACCGGTAGAGGCGCCTCCAGACTTCCTCCTCCAGCTCGTCAGCAGAGGGGTACTCGCTGACCTGTTCAGGATGCACGACGCAGGGCGTGGGGATCAGGTCGTCATTGCCGATGTACGCCGGCTCGGGCACGGCAACCAGAATGTCCGTCACATCTGCTGCTCGACGCCACCGCACCTGGACAGCTTCCGAGCATCCCTCGATCGCGTCGTCGAACGGGCACCACAGCACCTGCAGCAGGTCTGTGTCTTGAGGACACGTCATATCAGGAACATCTCGCGCGTACAGCTGCGCCACAGGTATCAGGGGGTGTGAGCCAGTGGGGAGCAGGCGGGGGGCATGGCCGGTGTGGATCCGCTCCACGACAGCCCTCTCCTCCTGGGTAAGCAGGGCCTCTCCGGGCTTTTGACGCCGCCATGCCTTGGTAAGTGTCCGTCGCAGCGTGCGCACCTCCTCTGGCGTGTTGAGCCGACGGGCGTAGTGCTCCTGCGAGCATGTCGCCCACGCCTCACTGGCCGGCCAGAGCAGCGGACCCCCGACCGAGCTCTCGTGCACGGTGGGAGAACCGGCTCGGGGGTGCAGCCGGGTAGCAGTTCGGGACATCCCCGCGAGCTCCGGAAAGGCCGAAGTCACATCAAAAGGGCGTGGCGGTGTAATGCGGGTCATGCTTTCCCTCCAACAAACGGCAACCTGTATCAAAGCAAGGAGCACTGGCAACTCGGTGGCCGACAGAGACCCCTCCTGAGCAATGAGGCGGGTGAGCTGTTTTCAACAGCAGATGACTGTGGCGAGGCCAAGGAAGGCCAGGTAGCTGCGAAGGTGGCGTTCGTCGCCAGTACCCCGACCGTGAGGTCGTAAGTGAGCCAGCACGCCCCCGGTGGCCGACGTTGATCGGCACCACGCGCGGACGGCACGATCGACGACCACCTCGCAGCTTTTGGGACAGGATCGCTCCCCCGCCTGCTGGTAGGGGCGAGGAGCGCTGTCGAACAAGACAGCGACCAGGCGCTGGTGCTGTCATGACGCCGGGGCGACGGCAGCAAGCTGCCGGTCGGTCTCGGCCCGCAGACAGACAGGCAGACGGGCGGTTCGGCACAGCTGCGGCAGTGCGCAGCGGCCGGCCTGCGGAGCGGCGTCCTCAGGCGGCGGGAGGTGGTGTTGAGCCGTTTCCAGGGGCCGGTGTAGGCGGCGTCGCATCCGGTGCAGCGGGCGAGGTAGAGGGCGGAGGTGGGTGTGTGGGTGGGCGTGGGCACGACCGGGTGGAGTATGCCCTTGATGACGGTGGTCAGGGCGGGCCAGGCGGGCAGACAGGCACAGTCTGGCGGAGGGGGTCCGGGATGGCTGCTGGCCGACCGGGAACGGGTATCGGTGGGAAGGCCTGGATGGGGGCCTGTCTCGGCTTCGACGGCCCGCAACGGTCCCTTCGGTTGGCTGTGCACGCCGCCGTCCGTCGCGTCTCTCAGACAGATTCCGGCCGCGGTGAGGACCTGGACGAGGCCGCTGGGGAAGCCGGCGGCGGTGATGTTGTCGAGGTGGACGCTACCGCCAGCCGCAGCGATGGTCATGACCATGGTGGCCGCCTCGATCCGGTCCCCGGCCACCGCGAACTCGCCCCACCGATCCAGTCGCTGCCGATCACGTGCAGGCCTTGGTCGTCGAAGTGGATGAGGACGCCGCGCTCGGCGAGGAAGCGCGCAGTCTCGGTGACTTCCGGCTCGATGGAAGGGTGGGTGATCAGGCTCGTGCCGGTGGCCCGGGCGGCCAGCAGCACCGCTGTGACGGTCGCGCCCAGGCTCGGCCCGTACGGCGTGTCCACGTCCACGGTGAACGCCTTCACACCTCGCGGCCCGCACACCGCGCGCAGGCCGGTGCCGCTCGCGATGACTTCGGCGCCAGCCGCATGCATGGCCGCGAGATGCCGGTCGATGAGGCGAGGGCAGCAGCAAACGGGCAGGGACCGCCCGTACAACCAGCGCGAGGCCGCCCTGAGCGGCCCGGTGGTCACCTCCAGCAGCCACCTAGCAGCTGCCTTGCCGACAGGTTCACCGGAAGATCGGCACTGCGCTCGGAGTCGCTGGTCATGTCGGCGTCGCGACCGGTGCAGCCCAGATGGTCCTAAGAACTCGTAACACGATCATGCAGCCCAGTCCCGGTAGTCCCGTCATGGTGGAGCGTGGGAGCGTGGCTCTGGATCGCGGGCGACGGCTTGTGTGGGGAAGAGTGGCTGGATGAGCGTGATGTGGGCGGCGACGTCGCCGGAATCTGGGCTGTTCCATCCGGTTGAGAGACGTTCAGAGGTGAAGGACCTGTCAGATCGCTTCAACGACCTGCGTTCCTGCGGCCAGGGGTACGTGGAGGTTCGGTCGCCGGACAAGGAGTTCCCTGTGCTGATCCTGGCCTTCCGAGGTGATCGCGCGGTCGTCCATCTGATGAGTGACGCCGAGCGGATGTCTCTGCTCGCAGGAGACGGCATCGTGCCCTCGGGCGCCGAGGTCGAAGTCCCGATCATGGACGACTTCGCCGTGTTCACGGGCGACTTTGTCCTGGACACCGATCGGGCGTGGGGCCTGGTGTACGACTTCACCCAGACGCGGGCGGCCGGCTCTTTGGGTGAGTTGTAGCTGAAGGCTCGTGATGCGATCAGGACCGGCGCCTGTTCAGTCGCCTCCAGCAAATAAGGGCACAGGCCAACGAGACAAAGCTGTTGTGGAGTTCGGTCGGCGTTCCCAGCGGACGGCCAGGCGTTTGAAGTGGTGGAGAAGGGCGAAGGTCTGCTCGACGACGTAGCGGAGTTTGCCCAGGTCCTTGATGTTCGGGACGCCCTTGCGGAAGATGACAGGCAGGATCCGTCGCTTGCGGAGTTCTTCGCGGTGGGGGTCGGAGTCGTAGCCCTTGTCGCCGAGCAGGGCTTCGGGGCGCTTGCGAGGACGGCCGGGGCGGCCGGCGACGGGCGGGATGCCGTCAACCAGGGCCAGTGTCTGGGTGGCGTCGTTGACGTTGGCCGCGGTGGTGATGACCTTGAGCGGGGTGCCGCGTCCGTCGCAGATCAGGTGGTGTTTGCTGCCCTCTTGCGCCGGTCGACCGGCGACGGACCGGTGTCGGCATCCCCTTTTTCGCGCGGATGTGTGAGCCGTCCACACAGGCTCGTGACCCCGTCCGCTCCCAGACTTGGGAGCGGAGGGGCCCTTTGCGTTTCCGGGCACGGAGGTCAGCCCGGCGTGTGCTCTCGCTGGCCCGCCAGTTCGTCCAGCAGAGCCGCGTACTCGGCAGGCTGCTTCTCGCGCAGCATCCTCAGCCACACCCGCGCACCCTCAGCAAACGCTGGCGGTTCCATCTTCAGTGGAGGCGGGTCACCACGGAGAACGGGTCACCGTACGGGAGTCGGCGAGGCTGTCCCGGGTCGTCCTGCACCGTCTGTTCCGGGGCCTGCGTCTCCAAGGTATTGACGGCGTTAACGGTCGGTGCCGTGAGGGAGCCCGGTGACGCCGCACCCGAAGAGGTATTAACGCCGTTAACGGTCTCACCGTCCGGCACGGCTGGCACCGATGGGCTCGGGGAGGTGTCAACGCTGCCCCGTCTGCTCAAGGGCCGTGCGCGGGGGCCGGTGTTCATCACCCACCGCAAGCCGGGCCCGGGCAAGGTCCTCGCGCCGCGCGACGTGTGCCCGGACACCGGGCTGGTTCGGTTGTCGTACGGGCAGGCCCGCATGTTGCTGGACGAGCACACCGCCCTCGGCGGCAAAAGCGGCACGGGTTGGGATCTGCACGAGTGGCGGCATTCCGGGCTCACGCACCTCGGCGAGGCGGGGGCGAGCCTGCTGATGCTGAGGGCGAAGTCCCGGCACAAAGAGCCCGGGAACGTATGGAAGTAATTCCATCCCCCGGCGGAGGCAATCGCCGAGGTCACGAGCCTGCTCGCGCCCGGCGACAGCCGACGCTGAGCACACGACCAGGTGATCAGCATGCGGCGGACGGCCTGTCGGGCTGGGAGCGGCAGCATCCCAGGCCACTGGCCTCGGCATCCGTGGACCTCGGCGCCCTCGACATCATCCCTTGGCGTGGGCCCACAGCAGCTCGACCGGGTTCGGCTCTGGCGTGTATGAGGGCAGTTGGATGACGGTGAGCGCTGGCACCGGGCCGGAGTCGTCGCGTTCCTGCGGGACAACTGAAAGCCTGACCGCCGACCGTGACCACAGCCCGGCGAGTGGAGCCCGTCCCTCACGCTGAACTTCAACCCTGGCGCGGTGGAGCCTCCTCCGGCGGCGCCACCGCGCAACAGCATGTGTGAACACGCCCCCCGGTCACCAACGATGAGGCCCGCATCGTACTGCCCCTGCCCCTTCGTTTCGCTGGGGACCGGGCTGTGTCCTGCTTAGTTGCCGATCTTGTCCAGCTCGTCGAGGTCCTCGTCGGAGAGCGAGAGTCCCGTGCTGGCGACGTTCTCGCGCAGGTGTGCCACCGACGAGGTGCCGGGGATGAGCAGGATGTTCGGCGACCGCCGCAGCAGCCAAGCCAGGGCGACCGACATCGGCGTCGCATCCAGCCGGGTGGCCACGGCGGAAAGCGCTGTGGACTGCAGCGGGGTGAAGCCGCCGAGCGGGAAGAAAGGCACGTAGGCGATGCCCTTGTCGGCGAGTTCGTCGATCAGCTCGTCGTCCTGACGGTAGGCGATGTTGTACCCGTTCTGCACGCACACGATCGGCGCGATGGCCTGTGCCTCAGCGACCTGTTCCGCCGTCGCGTTACTCACTCCGAGGTGCCGGATCAGGCCCTGCTGCTGGAGTTCGACGAGGGTCTCGAAGGGCTCGGCGAGCGAGCCGGGCTGGGGACCTTGAGCGTTGCCGAGCCGCAGATTGACCACGTCGAGCGAATCGAGGCCGAGATCCTCAAGGTTCTCGTGGACGGCGCGGCGCAGGTCCTCGGGCTGCCGGGCAGGGGGCCAGCCACCTTGCTGATCGCGGACCGCGCCGACCTTGGTCACGATGTGCAGCGATGCGGGATAGGGGTGAAGCGCTTCACGGATCAGCTGGTTGGTGACGCGTGGTCCGTATGTGCCGGCGGTGTCGATGTGGGTGATCCCGAGGGCGAGGGCCTCGCGTAGGACGGCGAGCGCGCCGTCGTGGTCGGCGGGCGGGCCCATGACCCCGGGGCCGGCGAGCTGCATGGCGCCGTAGCCGAAGCGGGTGACGGTCAGATCACCCAGGGTCCAGGTGCCGCCGGGCAGTGACGCGGAGGGTGTCGCGGAGGGTGCGTTCATGGTTTCGCTCATGCCGCCGATGCTCCCTCGCGGACAAGCGGCGCATCCAATACCGATACAGTGCCCTGTCATACCCAGTAGGTATCACCGGGGTATGCTGTGGCCATGGACACCTTGGAGACCCGCGAGCTGAGGTACTTCATGGCCGTCGCAGAGGAACTGCACTTCGGCCGCGCCGCCAAGCGCCTCGGCATGGCCCAACCACCGCTGTCCCGGGCGATCCAGCAGCTGGAGCGGCGCCTCGGCGTCTGTCTGCTGACACGCAACCGCCGCGGCGTCTCCCTGACCGGCGCCGGAGAGATGCTGCTGCACGAGGGCCGCGCAGCCCTCGACGCGACCACCGCTGCCGCTCGCCGCACCCGTCGCGCCGGTGGCGCCGACAGTCCGGGCGGCCCCCGCAACCGCCTGGTGCTGGCAGTGAAGGCCGGCGCGTCTCACGAGCTGCTGCACAAGCTCCTCGACGCCTACGCGGCCGAGCCCGACGCCGCCGAGATCGAGGTGCTACCGAGCGGCACGTGTGAACAGGAAGGGATGCTGCGCGATGGCCGCGCTGATGTGGCGCTCATGCACGCGCCGTTCAACTCCCTCACCGGGTTCGACAGCGAGGAACTGATGACCGAGGGGCAGATCGCCATCCTGCCCGCCTCGCACCCCCTCGCCGCGCAGAGGACTCTGTCCCTGGCGGACGTCAGCGACATCCCCGATCTTCCACTCGCCCGCTGGTCGCGCCACGGCACCTACCCACCCGGCCCGGGCCCCGAGATCCACGACCAGACGCAGTTGGCCCAGCTGATCGCCCTCGGACGCACCGTGGCCGTTTTCCCCGACTCCGCCCGCGCCTGGCTATGGGCCGAGCACACTGCCGTCCCCCTGACCGACGCACCCCCCGTCGTCACCCACATCGCCTGGCCCGCGCACAGCCGCTCCCTCGCCCTCGCCGGGCTGATCCGCACGGCCACACGGCTATGACCCGCCCTCGCCTTCCATCGCCGCGACACACCGCCTGACCGCAGGTCCCCACACCCCACCGCCGCCCACGGGCACCGCCGTGACCCCGGTACCGCCGGCCTTCGCGCCGGCAGAGGGCGTGCCGGGCCGCCCACGGGACGGGCGGGTCCGCCGAAGCCGTCACGGCCTCGGCGGGCGAGACGGTTCCCCGAACCCCTTCTGGGTCGCTGACCAGCATGCACGCCTTGGTCGAGTTGGTCAGCGACCACGGCGAGCCGATGATGCCGAACGGCATTGCCGCATCACTCGTCGCCGGTGGCGTCCTTGTCGCGCAGTGGGCGCAGGCCGCCGGGCAGGTCGGGGAAATTGAACGAGTACCGGCCGTGCATGTTGGTGTGCTGCCGCACGAACGGGGAGAGGCGGGCCACGTCCTCGTTGCGGACATCGACCCGTCCGCCCGCAGCTGGTTCACAGCGGCGTCCATGTACCGGGTGTCGTCACGCGACTACGCCGAAGCCTTGTGTTCTGGGCCTGGACGAACTGTCACCTGTACGACTCAGAGCGGCTCCGCGCCGCTGCCTCCGCGCTGCCGACAAACGCCCAAGAGCCCCAGCCGGGTCTGACTCCGCAGGGGTGGCCAGTTTCTTTGCCAGGCGAACGCAGAAACCCTCGGCTACTCCCTCTTCGGTGCGCTGGGGGTTGATCGGATGGTCGATCCGCCGAGGTGGAGGCCAGCTGCGCAGTGGAGGGCTCCGCCAGGAGAGCTAGCGGGCAGTCCGCTGGGCAGGGTGTTGTCCCGGTTGCTGTCGCTGCGGGCAACGTCACCTAAGCGGGTTGCGGCTTGTGGCTGTCGAGCAGCTTGGCAAGCAGGGAGTGAAGCTGTCGTCGTTCTGCGGCGTCGAGGCCGGCGAGCAGTTCGGCCTGGACGGCATCGGCGTGCTGTTGGAGTTCCTCGAGGTGCTGCCTTCCGGCAGCGGTGAGGGTGACGACGTTGCGGCGCCGATTGGCGGGGTCGGCCTGCCGGTCGACCCGGCGGCAGCCTTCCAGGCGGTTGAGGATGCCGCTGACGTCGTTGCGGTCGAGGCCGAGGCGGCGGCCGATCTCGGCCTGACTGAGCGCTCCGTACTCCTCCAGCGCCGCCAGGACAGCGAAATCGGCGCGGGCACTCAGTGGCATGCGCTGCACGGTCAGCCGGGCGCCGAGCGTCGACACCTTGCCCGTCTGCCAACTGGCGAGCTCACGCAGTCGGGCCGGGGGCTGCAATGCGTGATCCATGTCCGCCATGCCCCCATCCTAACCGTTGGCCGCCCCAACACACACCTGCTATGTTGGGATAACCAACGTTGGCTTGCCCAACAAGTGAGTGGGGTCAGTGAAGGACCGCCGGTCGACTGCCCCGCACCGCTCCCGAGGAGTCATCTCATGCACTGCAGCAATGCACTTCCCGATCTGTCCGGTCGCCGGGTTGTCGTTCCGGGCGGCACGGGAGCCGTGGGAGAGGGTGTCGTCCGCAGTTATCTGGCTGCCGGTGCGGACGTCGTTGTCCCGACCCGCACCCAGGAGCGGTCGGAGGAGTCCGGCGCGTGCTCGGTGACGCGGCGACCGACCGCCTGCACCTGGTAGTCCACGACTACACGACGTTCGCCGGCGCCGAGCAGCTTGCCGAGGAGATGGAGCGCAGGCTCGGTGGTGTCGACGACGTGGTGGCCCCGATCGGTGGGTGGTGGGCCGGCAAGCGGCTCTGGGAGATCGACCAGAGCGACTGGCAGAACGCCTTCGTCGGGCTCGCGGCCGCGCACGTGGCCGTCCTGCGGGCCTTCCTGCCCAGGCTGAACGCCCGTGGCGCCTACACGTTGATCGTCGGGGCTTCGCGTTCACGCCGGTTCCCGGCAGTGGCCTGGTCAGCATGGAGCAGGCCACCCTGCTGATGATGCGGCAGGTGGTCGAGGCCGAGGCGGCAGGACAGCAGCGGGTCTTCGCCCTGGTCCTCGGGCCGGTCAGGACCCGCCTGGTCGACTCCGGCGATCCGGACTGGGTCAGTGCCGACCAGGTTGGTGCGATCGCCGTCGCGGCCTCGGCCGCAGCGGCAGTGGGCGGCCGGGAGATCCGGCTGCGCAGTCAGGCCGAGGCAGACGCGGCACTGGCAGTGCTCCAGGGCGACCAGCCGATCAGGACCGGCGCGGTCGTTGCCGTGTCCACGATGGAGCCCAAGAACGGACGACGCGAGGACCTCCTTGAGGTGCTGGCCGAACTCGCTCCGCAGATCCGCGCCGAACCGGGGTGCCTTCACTACTCGGTACACCGCCCGCGCGGAGATGCCGACGGACCGCTGCTGGTCATTCAAAGGTTCGCTTCGATCGAGGCGTTCACAGAGCACAGCGCGAGCGTGGCGGACCAGATTCCGAGGATCGTCGCCTTCCTCGCCACGCCCCCCATGCCGCCGACCCTGTTCGAACCGGTCCCGCAGTCCGCTCTCATCGACGGCGTCGGCAACGGCGAGAAGGGCCACGTTTGTCGCGGATCTTGAAGTCCATCGCACCCCTTGCACTGGGGCGTTGCGACGACCACTAGAACTCAAGCAGTGCCTGGGGCTTCGCCTGCGACATAGCGGCACAGTCTGCTTGTCCGGCAATTCGGCTGCTGTACGAGCGAACCGAGTGCGGAACCGGACCGTGATGACGTTCATGTGCGGCCAGCACTGGTGGGCATGATGGTTCGGGCACTGGCCGCACGTGTTGCTGCATCGATGTGGGGGGCTCGGCACGGGCCCGTATTGCAGGGTGCGGCGTCCCACCCGCCGTGATCATGGCCGTGTGCGGTGGGGCCAGCGGACGGGGACGGCAGTTGAGGTGGTGCTCGGGATGGAGGTCCGCGAGCGGCTGCTGAGGACGGTGGCCTCTGCAAAGTCTCAGGTTCGGGCGGTGTTGTGGGCCCGGATCGTGCTCGCGGCAGCGGACGGGCTCGCCAACGACGCCATCGCCCGGAGCTGGAGATCAGTGTGAGCACGGTGCGCAAGTGGCGGGGACGGTTCGCCGCCTGCGGGGCCGGCCGGCCTTCGAGCTGCCGAACGGTCGGGACGGCCGAGGACCTACGGGCCAGCGGTGCGCATGGCGATCGTGGCCACCGCGACGAGCGAGCCGCCGCACCCGGAAGCGACCTGGTGACATCGGGCCATCGCGCAACGGGTGGCCGGCACGTGCTTCGCGTCAGTGTCTGCTTCCCAGGTCGGCCGGATGCTGGCGGATCTGGACCTGAAGCCGCACAAGGTCGGAGGCTGGCTCACCCGCCGGGACACCCCCCGACTTCTGGCAGCGGGCCGCCGACGTGTGTGCTCTCTATCTGGAACCGCCTGAGGGGGCAGTCGTGCTCTCGATCGACGAAAAAGACCGCGATCGCCGCCCGCTCGCGCCGGTATCCCGGGCGCCCCGAGCGCCCGGGAAAACGGTGGAGCTGGGCATCGGCGCCGGCCGCCCGCCGATCCAGATCCATGCCGGTAACTGTCATATGGCCGGCAAGCGGTGGCGTCCCGTCGGTCGCGACGAAGCACGACGCCTCCTCGCCGACGACCTGCGCGCCTGCACCCACTGCCGCCCCGACACCCAGCTCGGCATCACCGACTTACCCCGCGGCACCACCCCCACCACCCCGGCCTCCCTCAACCGTCCGCCGCAAGGACTCCGACGCCATGAGCACTCCCCCGCCCCCGGTCGCAGACCCTGACCCGTCCGCGTTCGTCTGCCTGGGCAGCCAGGACGGGCCCTGCGCCACCTGCCAACGCAAGACCCACAAGCCGGCCGCTTCCGCCACCCCGTACGGCTACTGCGCGTACGCGACGACCTGTACCCGACGACAACTGACGACGTCGCAGGCCGGGCACAGCTCCAGATGGATGGGCCGCCCGTGTCCGTCGTCCTGCGGGGCCACAGCGCTAATGATGAGGTCGCCCCGGCAGCGTGAACACTGCGGCCCGGTCGGAGAACCTGAGCAGCCCCCTTGCTCTGGACGTGGCCCTCCACCCAAGACCCGCTGATGACCTGCGCGGTCAACCCGCCATAGTTGGCGAGTGAGCGCGTTGGTGTGATGAGTGAGATCACCACACCAACGACGAGGGGCCCTGCCGCATCACCACGTCACTGACCAGCCTCTTTCACTCGTGCAGCACAGGATGAAAGAGGCTCAGTGGGTAAGAGGCACCCTGGGTTCAGCCCGCCAGGGGGGCCGGGCGGTTCCTGAGGTGTGGGTGACCTGCTCGGCCTTGATGCCGTCCGGTAGCGCGACGAGGCTCGTGTAGCGGTTGGTGCGCTCGACCGGCGTGGCGACCGCCGAGGGCCTGGTGCCCATCACGAGGCGCCCTCCCAAATGACCGGTGATTTCGGGTCCTCGACCTCGGCGGGGCGGGCGGTGATGGAACCATGCCGCGGATGATGCCCTGCCCGGCAGGCCGACGGGTGATCTCCGGGGGGGCGCACCTCAGCCTTACCGTGCGTTGCTCCCCAGCACCGCGGCCACCAGTTCCCGCCGGCTGCGGACACCGAATTTGTCGAAGATCGCTGTCAGGTGTTCCTGAACGGTGTTACCGGAGATGTGGAGCTCGGCGACGATCTCCCGGGTGGAGCGGCCCCGGATGATGAGGGCCGCGACGCGGACCTGAGCCTGGGTGAGGTCGTGAGCACTCAGCAGCAGAGAGCCGAGTTCGGCCGGTGGGACGGCCTGGGTCACGATGCCGATCCGTGGACCTGCCGGGTCCTGCAGGCGGGTTGCGTGCAGGGAAAGCCACCGGCCGGAGCGGCCGCGGAGGCGTACCGCGGCCGGAAGTGGAGATTCCCAGGACTGCTCTCGTTCGGCGGCGATCAACCGGGCGGCGACCGCTTGGAAGGGAACGGGCAGATCGCTGGTGTTGGACCACAGATGATCGGGTACATCGGCGAGCCACCGCTCGGCCTCTGCGCTGACGGACACCAGGGCCAGGCTGCTGTCGAGTACGACGATGCCGGGGACCGCCGTCTCGGCGGGCGAGGACACCGCCGCCGGGTCGCGTGCATCGCTGACGACGGCTTGCCGCAGTCCCTCAGCGAGGTGCGGTGCCAGGCGGCGGACCAGTCTCAGCTCTTCGGCGGAAAACCCGGCGGGCGAGTTCTGGCGGTGCAGGCACAATACGCCCCAGCACTGGTTGCGGACGACCAGAGCCGCGCGCAGCTCGTCGCCGAACCCAAGCGGGGCCATCACCTCGCGGTAGCGCGGACTGGTGGCTCGATCGCCGCTAGTGGCCTGGTCCAGGGAGGAGACCGGATGCTGCGACTCGGCCAGAGCGGCGAACTTGTTCACGTCCCGACGCCCGAATTCGTTCTCCAGGAACAGCGACGTCGCCGTACCGAGCGGGTCCTCCGCCACCGCGGAGGTGAACAACAGGGTCGCCGGGTCGACGGTGGCAAAGAACGCCGCGTCCACCGGGACGATCATGCGCAGTCGCGAAAGGAAGCCCGAGCGCAGCGCTCCCGCGTCCAGCCCGGCCCGGCACAGGGCCAGGAGGGCCGACGTCCGGTGCTCCAGGCGCGCCGCCGCGGCCGTCGCTCCTGCCATGACTTCGACGTTACGCCGGTGCCGGGACGATGCCCAGTTGCTCCAGGACGCCGAGTTCGTCGAGCCGGCCCCACCGTTCGACGATGCGTTCGCCCTGGACCCGGAAGACGTTGATTCCGCGCAGGACCACGGTTCGGCCCTCGGCCGGGGCCGGCGCTCCGAACAGGTCGCCGCGCTGGGTGCCGGCCGCGGTGAAGCACTCGACGACCAGGTCGCCCTCGGCGATCATCAGGTATGGCTCGCTGTGCCAGTCCGGGCAGGCCTCCCGGAACAGCGCGCCGGCGGAGCGCATGCCCGTGCGGTCGGGGGGGCCGTTCAGTGGAGGGTCGTGGTCGACGAAGTCCGCAGCAAGGTAGTCGTCGATCGCGCCGAGGTCGCCCTTGGTGAAAAGTGCGTCGATGAAGGCGCGCACGGTTTCCTTGTTCTTGACGAGGATGTTCTCCGAGGTGTTCATGACCTCAGTGTTCGACCGCGGCAGGCACCTGGGTACCCCAGGAATCTGGGGTTTTCTACCCCTGCCGGGCGCGCAGCGGTCAACATGCGGGCAGTGCTGCAACGACGGCCTGGACGAGAGGGAGCGCCTGGCCGCGCTCGCCGGATTGCCGGTTGACGTCCGAGCGGCTGCTGGCGTGAATGCCGTCTTGACGACGGACGAGCCGCGGACGGACAGGCTGCTGGACGCGGAGCTGGTGGGACTGCCTTCTTCAAGGCCGACAGCGCTGCCGGCCGCGCCGATGACCGGCCTCCTCCAGCACGGACCCGCCGCGGCTGTGTCGCACCCCGTGCGCGATCCCGAGCACCGGGTCGGCTGGCTGCACCCGCAGACGCCGTAGGCGGAGCGTCGGCCACTCAGCCCGGGTGGGGCGAACTGCTGGGCAGCGCGCGAGCTCGGCGAGATTAGGCGTCCATGCGCTGAACATGCCCTGGGAGTGCTTCGAGAAGATCCCACCAGTGAACCGCTGCGGTCTCCTCGTTGGCCTGAAAGTCGCGGGCTCCGGCACAGTGACCTGCGAACACGGCCAGGTATTCGACTCGCTGGTCGGGTGCCAGTACAAATTTGGCATAGCCGACGAGCCGCAACGGTCCGTCAGGCTCCTGCCCGCTCTCCTCCAACAGTTCGCACAGAGCTGCCTGACGAGGCGATTCACCTTACTCGATGCGCCCGCCAGGAAGTTCCCAGGACTGACGGTACCGATCGAAGACCATGAGGACCCGGCCCGCACACCAGAGGGCGACGAGCGCTGCCGGCAGTGGCGCATCTCCCGGCGGCGTTGCCTGGTCTTCCCACGTGAACGCGAGCAAGGCGTTGCCAGGGTCATCGGTTGCGAGCGGTCTGTCCTCGGAGCTGGCCACGTTCGGATGCTTCCCAGCCCATCGCCTTCGAAAGCCCGCCGCTTGAGCGCACTGCCGCTCTGCCTCTGTGCGAAACCTGGGCCGGTCACCCCGATTCCAAGGCCCCCGACAGCGTCAGGCACTCAGGCAGCACTCCACTGGTGGGCGCGGCCGCCGCGCCACTCGATCCGCCGGGTCGTCGTCCAGGATGCTGTCGGGATCTTGGATGCCCGAGCCCTCGAGGAACACCACCAGATGGTGATCGCTGTAGGCGGTGCCGAAGATCTCGTCCTGGCCCTGGGAGTTGACGGTGGCTCTCCGGCCGCCCGTGCGGGAGGGCGGGTGTACGACGATCGGCGCGCTGCTCACGCCTCCCAGCGTGCCCCTGCTCAGCCCGCCCGGCGAGCCCGCCAAAGTAGTCAGGGGGTGCCGTGGGAACCACTGCGGCTGACGTGGCCCGAGTGAAAGAAGCTGCGAACACCGTGGCGTCGGTCCGGCCGCCACCCGGGGCCCTCCGAGGAGCCCGGCAGCTTGATCGATCGCAAGGTGATTGTCAGCACCTCCACCCTCGGCCCGCCGGCTACTGGCTATGTCTACGAGACTCGACAGCGGTTGTTCACCGTCTCGTTCACGAGAACGGGAGGCATCGCTGGCGGCACGCATTCACTCCGCTGCCCCTCCGCACCGAGCAGGCTACCGATCACGGGAGGGACGGTGCTGTCGAAGCTCGAAGCTCGTGAACATTTCGACCCGGCACCGGGGTCAGGCACCGTTCAGTCGGGCAGCGCGGCGGTGAGGTCCACCTCGACCAGCTGCCCAGCGAAGCCCAACTGCGCAACCCCCAAGAGCGTGCTGGCGGACGTGAATGCCGGTCCGAGGACGGAAGCGGTAAGCCGGCCCCACACGATGCCCAAGTCCTCCCTGTCGTCGCTCCGCACGTAGATCACCGAACGCACCACGTGATGTGGCTGGGCATTCACCGCCGCGAGGGCGGCAACTGCGTTCGCAACGACCTGGTCGACTTGCATCTCGAGGGCATCCGGCCCAACGAGGGAGCCGCACTGATCGAGCGGGCACTGCCCCGCCAGGTAAGCCGTTCGGCCGGGCTCCACAACGGTGATGTGGTGATAGCCCGGCGTCTCATGTAACTGGTCGGGGTTGAAGCGGGTGATCTTCGCAGCCATCCCGCGAGTCTGACGAGCCTGCCGCAGAAAAGCATCCCAATTTGCCCCATGGCGCGACCAGCCGTCGCGACACGAGGTCACAGAACAAGCCGAGGCGGCACATCACTCCCCCGGCGGCCCGGCGGGCCAGGACCGTCGCAACGGCCACCGCATCGGCCTGGCTGGGCGGCCGAGATGGGGCGCTGATGACGCGGCCGACGGTGTCCCGGCTGGGCGCCCCTGCCAGGCAGCTGGATTGCAGCCACTTAGCTCGCCTGCGGCTCCCAACTCGGTAGTGATGAAACGCGGCTGGCTCGGTGTGTGGCGCTGTCCGTCACGTGCTGGCGAGGGTGCGCTGGACGCGTTCTGCGGCCATGCGGCTCCACTGTTTGATCCGATCCTGATGCGCCGGCTGCAGCCGCACGCCAAACGCGTAGTCCAGCTTGAGAACGACTGTTCCCATACGGACCAACGACGTAGCCGATTCGCTGTCTCCGCCGTATGTCCACGCTGTCCTCTCATCGCCAAGCGACGGTAGAAGGATCGCTGTCACCTTGCTCGTCGGGCCGAACTCGTCGAACGCAGCAGCGGCCCGGGCCGGTGATGAGCAGGCGTAGATTCGGAACCAGGCGTAAGGGCGGATGCCGTCCCCGTCTTCCGCGTCGGTATCGAACATCGTCCCGTCCGCGTAGCAGTCCTTCAACTCGTGGTCTGTGTAGTACAGGTGGCGGTCGTCGTCGAAAACCCCCCAGTCAGGCGGCATGTCCTCGATAGTGGGCAGGGCTGCGTCGGCCTCTGCGGCTGTCATTACCCTTGGGCCGTCGGTCCTGCCTTCGCCACCGTCGCTGTCCCGTGGCGTCGGCTCTCCTCCTTCCAGGCTCCCAGTCGCCTGAGGCTGGGCTTTCGGCTCGTCGTCGGCGGTGATGATCTGCACGCCGCCGTACGCGCCGAGCACAACCAGGACAAGCAGCAGCGCAACTGCGAAGGCGAGGAAGGCCCGTGTGCCGGGCGTGTTGTTGATCGTCAAAGGGCCCAGTGCTATCTGGTTGTGCCTCACCCGACTGCCCGTGATGACCACGCTTCCGGTGGTCTGCTGTACGGGTGCATGCAGAAGTACGGCGAGCCGATCAGCGAACTCGGAGTCGCCGCTGATTTCGTCAGTAAGGGCGGCCTGGACATCACGCTGGGCAGCGGGATCACCAGGAGAGGCGTTCAAGCCGTCCAGAGCCGCGCGACCGCGAGCGGAGCGGTTCAACCTGTCCTGCGTGAACTGCGATGCCGCTGTGCTGGCCGCGCCCCCCAGGACGGAGAACAGGGCCTGAGCGGCCATCGCCGCCAAGTCATTCTGGTCCACTCGACACCCCCGTGTGTCATCTCAGCCCTGACATTGTCGCCATGTTCGCGACACGCCGCGACTGCTTCACCAGACAAGCCGTGACTCCGGGAGCGAGTAGCGCCCGGGGACGGAGGCGGCTAGTGACCTCGCATGCGGTTCGCGCGGCCGCAGACCCGTCGCCCGTTGAGGCCAGGCCGGTCACCCTACCGAAGCCTGCTATTGTGCTCGGCCACTTGTCCGGGGGCAGGGATCACTGGGCTGAGCGGGGCAGGGCAACTGGTCTGTCTGGCGGCCTTCGTGCCGGATGTCGACGAGAGCGCGGTTGATCGCGTCCCCACAACTCCAGGACGCGATCAACCCCGGGCCCGGCTGCCCGGAGTGCGTCTCTTTTCAGCCATGCCCCTATGACGTCCGTGCGCGGAAAGGTACTTCCGTACGGGAGCATGAACCTGACATCTTGCATCCACCACTCGTTTCGTACGGCCCGGCCGGTGCCCTCAGCACGGCCGGGCCGTCTCCGGAGGACGCATTGATACCCCACATATCCAGCCGCCCCAGACGCACGCTGGTGCTGGCGGCCACGCTCGGCGCCGCCCTCGCGTTCGGCGCCCCGGGTGCCCTCGCGGGCACGCTCCCCGTCGCCTCCTCCACCGCGCCGGCCGCCAAGGCCCACGCTCCGGCCGCCGTACCGGCTTCCCGGAACGCGACCTGGGTGGCCGGCACGCGTGCCTACCTCGTGATCACCGCCCCCGGTGACAGTTCGGCGGTCCGCTCCGCGATCGCGGCCAACGGCGGCACCGTCTTCTCGAACTTCGACGCCATCGGCGTGATCGTCGCCCATTCGGCGTCCAGCGGATTCGCCGCCACCATGCGCGGCGTCGCCGGCGTGCAGCAGGTCGGCGCCACGCGCACCTCGGACGTCCCGGCCGACGCCTACAACCCGGCGCTCCCGGCCGATCCGGCCCAGGCCTCGACCCCGGCCGGAGAACCGGTCCGGGCCGACATGAGCCAGATCAAGGCCGACCAGGCCTGGGCCGTGAACCCGGGCTCCGCCTCCGTCAAGGTCGGCATCCTGGACACCGGTGTGGACGACCGGCACCAGGACCTGGCGCCCAACTTCGACGCGGCCGACTCGGTCTCCTGCGCCTACGGCAAGCCCGACACCCGTGCCGGCGCCTGGCGGGACGTCGACACGCACGGCACCCATGTAGCGGGCACCATCGCCGCGGCCAAGAACGGCAAGGGCGTCGTCGGCGTGGCCCCCGGGGTGAGGATCTCCGCGGTCCGGGTCGCCGAGCCGGGCAACTCCTTCTTCTTCGCCGAGAACACCATCTGCGGCTTCGTCTGGGCCGGTGACCACGGCTTCAAGGTCACCAACAACAGCTACTACACGGACCCGTGGCAGTTCAACTGCCCGGACAACATCGACCAGGCCGCCATCATCGAGGGTGTCAAGCGCGCCCAGGAGTACGCCGAGGGCAAGGGCTCCCTCCAGATCGCCGCGGCGGGCAACGAGAACTACGACCTCGCCCACAAGACGACCGACTCCGCGAGCCCGAACGACTCGACGCCGGTCACCCGCACCATCACCAACGCCTGCCTCGACATCCCGACCGAGTTGCCGGGCGTGGTCACGGTCGCGGCCAACGGCACGGGCGTCACCAAGGCCTCGTTCTCCAACTACGGGCAGGGCGTCATCGACGTCGCGGCGCCGGGCAGCAACGTGTACTCCACCGTCCCCGGCGGCGGCTACGGCAGCAAGAGCGGCACCTCGATGGCCACCCCGCACGTGGTCGGCGTGGCGGCACTCATCGCCAGCGCCGACCCGGGTATCACCCCGGCGCAGATCCGGGCCAAGCTGGCCGCCCAGGCCAACGACATCGCCTGCCCCTCGGACAGCCGCTGCACGGGCACGACGGCCAGCAACTCGTTCTTCGGCGAAGGACAGGTCGACGCCCTCAAGGCCGTCGGGACCACCCCGCCGCCCGGCAAGTACTTCGAGAACCTCGCGGACTTCGCCGTCAACGACAACGCGACCGTGGAGAGCCCGATCGCCGTGACCGGCGTGACCGGCAACGCCCCGGCCACCCTCAAGGTGGGTGTGGACATCAAGCACACCTACATCGGTGACCTGAAGGTCGACCTGGTGGCGCCGGACGGCACCGTCTACACGCTGCACAACCACGCCGGCGGCAGCGCCGACAACATCGCCCAGACCTACACCGTGAACGCCTCCTCGGAGCTCGGGAACGGCACCTGGAAGCTGCGCGTCAACGACAACGCCGCCTCCGACACAGGCAAGATCGACGCCTGGAACCTGACCTTCTAGCGCAGGGCCCGGCAACGCCCGCGTACAGCACGCACTGCGCCGGCGACAGCTCTCCGCTCGCGGCCGCGGACAAGGCGAGCTGCGGTCTGTTCGGCCAGGGTTGCGAACTGCTGGGCGGCAGAGGCCATATGGACCTCGACGGCGGTGTACGCCGCGGTCGGGACCACCATGCCGGAGGCGTCCAGGAAGGCCGCGGACGGCCTGGGGCCGGTGTCCACCTCACCGTGCGCCTCCCTGAGGAGCTGCAGGGCCGTGTCCGCGCTGACCGCACGGTCAGCGCGGACACAGTCGCGCGCGCCGTGGCTCCGAGGAGTGCCGGCCGGTTCGAGCGGCGGGCCGACTCGAGCGGCGGGCGCCATACCGGCCCGGACCGCGGAGGCGGATGAGGACGCTCCGGCCGAACGGCGAGGTCCCCCACACGTATGTGGCCTGGTTCTCCACTGCCGTTCGCAGCGTGATGACGGGCGAGTGCACGCTGCCCCGCGACTCGCCGGTCTGCCGGCGAACCCGTCGGCCAAGGCGGCGGCCGTCAGGGCGGCGGCTTCTTCGGCCTCCGCGTAGAAGGCCTGACCCACCCGCAATCTCTTCATCGTGCTCTTGGGTCCAGCGGGTGACACTGGGCGCGGTGTCCCGACTGCCGGGCGGCAGTTCGGGGGCACTGGAAAGAGCACTCCGGTAGGACCGCCGTGTTCGACCGATGGACCCGCCGTGCGGCGCAGACCTTCGCCGCCTCGCGGGCTACGAAGCCAGCGCGTCGGCCTCGGCCGAGTGGGGTATGACGAAGAAGTCGGTGAGGAAGCAGGCGACGCTGCCGTCCGCCGCGCGGCCGATCCAGGTCGGATATGCGCCGTCGCCCCACCCGGACGTGAACCCGGCGAGGTTGTGGCCGCCTTCGCCCTGGGCCATGAAGACGTCGGGTCCGTGCCCGACAGATTCCATGGCCGCCCACACCGCCCCTTCCTCGTCCTCCGTCCCCGGAAAAGCGTTCTCGGCCGAGGCGTCGTAGAAGCAACCGGTACCCGCGTCCACGCCGTAGCCGAAGTACTGCTCGTCACCCAGTTCCGCCGGATCCTGCCCGGGCAGCAGCGCAAGCTCCCACCCGGCCACCTCCACGTCACGTATCACCAGCCGGACAGCCGCGACGCGCGTGTGCGGGTGGGGCCCCGACTCCGCGCCTGGACGAACCAGCGTGGCGACGGCAGCGTCCACGGCGTAACGGCCGGGCTCCACCGCGACCGTGAACGGTTGTACGTCCCCACTGCCCAGGTACACGAACGGGTCACACGCCACCACCTGACCCGAGGAAAGGGAGAGTTCGCCCACGCGCACCACGGTCAGCGTCCCGGTCAGGTCGCTTCCGCAAGCGAAGGAACTCCCGTCGATGAAGTACCGGGAGTAGTCGGGCGCGGTGATGGGCATGCGAGGAACCTCCGTGAACCGGTGCGTGTTCGATGGATCCTAGAAGCAGGCACTGACATTGATGCTGATACTCGGGTTCCGGTGGTCGTGACCCGGGCACTGACTGACGCCCTGCTGGACTGTCTTCGCGTTGTTCTGTCCGGCCGCCGGGATCTGTTCTCATGGCCCCGGCCGGGCGGAACATGACCTGATAGGAGCTTGGTCAGAAGCCCCTTCAATGTCCTGTCTGCGCCACCCGGCCGGCGCCTACCTTCGGCTGGGAAGGCTGTATCAGCATGACATCAGAGGGTGCGGCGGACATCGTGGACCAGGATGTGTTCGGCGGGGTCGACTCCCACACCGACACCGTCCACGTCGCTGTCATCAGCGACAACGGAGGCCATCTCGCCGACGCGGAGTTCGCCACCACCACCGCCGGATACGCGGCGGCCCTGGCCTTCCTGACCGCCCACGGGCGGGTGATCGCGGTCGGGGTGGAAGGCACCTCGTCCTACGGGGCCGGCTTCACCCGGACTGCCCGCTCTCACGGACACCAGGTCATCGAGGTCAACCGCCCCGACAAGGCCGAACGTCGCCGCACCGGCAAGTCCGACCCCATCGACGCCTACGCCGCCGCACGCGCCGCCCTGTCCGGACGCGCCACCAGTTCCCCCAAGGACGACACGGTCGGTGGGATACGCGCCTTGCACAACACCGCCCGCTCGGCCGTCAAGGCCCGCACCGCCGCGCTCAACCAGATCGGCCAGGTCCTCGTCACCGCTCCGGAGGCGATCCGCTCGAAGTACGGGCAGCTCAAGGGCACCGACCGCACCGAGGCCCTGGCTCGGCTGCGACCGGCCGGCGACGCCCTGCACACCGCTGTCCTGACCGCGCTGAAAAGCCTCGCCCGCCGCGTCAAGGAACTCACTGCCGAGCACGAGACGCTGACGCGGGCCCTGGATGCCGAAGTCACCACACACAACCCCGGCCTGCGGGCGACCTACGGTGTCGGCCCCGACACCGCCGCGCAGCTGCTGATCACCGCGGGCGGCAATCCCGAACGGATGCGAACCGAGGCGTCCTTCGCGGCTCTGTGCGGAGCCGCCCCGGTCCCCGCATCCAGCGGCCGAACCAACCGCCACCGCCTCTCCAGGGGCGGGGACCGGACCGCCAACTCCGCGCTCTACCGCATCGCCCTGGTCCGTATGTCCGGCGACGTCCGAACTCGCGCCTACGTCACACGGCAAGTCGCCGCCGGACGGACGAAGAAAGAGATTATCCGGATGTTGAAGCGGGCCATCACTCGGGAGATGTTCCGCTGTCTCACCACCACGCTCAACATTCCAGGCATAGCCGACCTACGGCCTCTGCGGCAGGCCAAGAACATCACCCTCACCACCGTCGCCCAGCACTTCGGCGTCTGGCCCACCACCATCTCCAGACTCGAAAGGGGACTCAGCAGGGACGACGACCTCGCTCACGCCTACCGCGACTGGCTCCGAGCCGCTTGACAGCAATAGGAGCATCATCGCCCGCGCCCCTGCGCTGCATCGCGGGAACACCGGCTCTGGGTGATGACGGTGACGGCATGCAGGCAAGGTCCCGGAGTTGGTGGACCCACTCCCGGAGCTGGTGGACCACTCCAACATCCGGGCGGGCCGCCAGGGATCAGGGGAAGATCGGTCTGGGGGATCCTGCGCGGACAGATTGCTACGGCTCCGGCTCCCACCAGCTGTCGCCGGCAGGACAACGCAGGCTCGTGTTGGCGCAGGAGCTGCACCAGGGCCGGCTCCCTCCACAAGGGTGTCGGCTCTGCCGCTGACCAGCGTGCCGTGTGGACGCGTCCGATGACCGCCCGCGCCGGGCACGCGGACACCACCGCGGGCCACCACGCAGGCGATGCCATCCGCCCGCTCATCGAGTGCATGTCCCCGAGCCAGGGCAGGACCGGACCGATCGAGTCAGCGGGAATCCGTTGCGTCGTCCTCGGCCGGGCCGGGGGCTGCCGTGTTTTCGGCGGCCTGGGCTGCGGCTCGTTCCGCACGGAGTTCTTCGGCGACCTCGTAGGCCCGGCCCGGGTCGTAGACGGTGACCGAAGTGCCAGGGCTGTACATCGCGGCGGCCCGGGGCGTGTACCCATAGGTTTCGACGCCGCGCTGGGCGGCTATGCCGTCGACCTCGCCGAGAGGTACCCGCCACAGCTCGGCGGTGCGGGACGGGGTCCACCACTCGTCCGGACGCAGGAAGTCGCGCTTGACCTCCGTCTGACGCTCCACCGCCACCTGGGCGCGGCCGAGTTGTTCGGTCAACCAGGCGGTCAGCGCCTGTGCGTCGACCCGAGAGAGCGGTGCGGACGTCGCCGGTTCGCACTCCACCGTCTCGCTGCCGGTATGCAACACCACCTTGATCGACTGTCGCTGCCCCAGACTGAGTCGGTCGATGACGACGACTCGCTGCAGATCAGCCATCGCCATGGTCGACGAACGCAGAAAGCGGGCGATCACGACCTGGGCCGGAGTCCCCAGGGGGCGGAGCTCGACCCACCGCACCGTCATGGAGACCGTGACGTACATCATGGCCACGGTGAGCAGGACCACTGCGACGACCGTGAGCGCCAGTAGGACCCAGAAACTGCCCCAGAGGAATGAGCTCCCCGAGACCACGGCGGCCACCAGAGCGGCCAGCAGAAGTGGGGCTGCGACCATCGACGGGACCATGATGCTCCCGCCGAGCGCGACGGCCAGCTCGCGGAACCGGCTGGGCACGAACAGCAACCGCCATCCGGCTGTCACGGGTGACACAACTTCCGCCAGCGGGCCGGGATGCTGAGTTTCCATGACTCAAAGGTAGGACCGTGCAAGGGAGTTCGTAAGGTTACAGCGAGCCGTACCTTCTCGAGAGTCAGCACGAGACCCATACGTACGGCCACGGCGGCAGTCCCCTCTGCCGGTGGTGCATGACCTCGGTCCTGCAGGGGTGGGGGCCGACTGTTCGCCACACCAGCACACGCGCCTGACTGCCGAGACCCGCGGCCGCCCGGCCGTTCGTGGCACACCGAGACGGCATGGCCCATCTGGTGGAAGAGATCCCCGGTGACGTGACACCTGCCCCAGCCCGTGCTGCCTACCCCGACCGCCGACCCCGGCCCTGCCGCCCGGCTGGCCCGCGGAACCGAAGTGGGACGGCTACCGCGCCCAGTTCGCCCGCTACGCAGAACGACCGTGTACTCCTGCGCTCCGCCGGGGTACCGACATGACAAGCCTCCTTCCCGGAGATCCGGGCAGCAGCCGCGCACCTGCCCGACGACACCGGCCTGGACGGGATTAGGTGATCTGTACTGGTGTCTCAGACCCAAGGTGTCTCAGTGGGTCAGCGCACCAGGCAAGGGGGCTCTCACAGTACCTGTATCACCAGGGTCTCCCAGACGTCCAAGACGCCTGTCAACCTGGTTGAGTCGAAAGCGCCGACAACGCTCCATGGACACGCACTGCAGCTTTACCCCATCAGTTCAATCAGCTGCCTCGAATCCGCGACCATGTCGGCCCATTTTTCCACGACAGAAGGGACGGAGACCAATGGCGGACAATCAATGCACCACTCACACAGAACTTTTCGATCTGCGTGGGAAGTACGCCCTTGTCACTGGCGGCACCAGGGGAATTGGGATGATGATAGCGCGCGGCCTTCTCCAGGCGGGCGCCCGCGTCGTCATCAGCTCACGCAAGGCAGACAGGTGCGCGGAGGCACAGCGTCTGCTGTCCGAATTCGGCGACGTTCAGGCAATCCCCGCCGACCTGTCCAGGCACGACGAGTGTCAGCGCCTCGCTGATCTTGTCAAGGCTGACTCGGAACGGTTGGACATCCTCGTCAACAACGCGGGAGCCATGTGGCGCGAGCCGCTGGAGACGTTCCCGGACGAGGCCTGGGACGCAGTGATCGACCTCAACCTCAAGTCGCCGTTCTGGCTGGTGCAGGCGCTGCTCCCCGCACTTCGCAAGGCGGGCACCGCCGATGATCCCGCGCGGATCATCAACATCGGCAGTATCGCCGCCATCCACGTCGCCCAGGCGCCCAACTACTCGTACGCCAGCGGCAAAGCGGCACTCCATCAACTCACCAGAGTGCTTGCCAGAGAGCTGGGCCCACAGCACGTCACGGTGAACGCGGTAGCACCGGGAGTGTTCCCGTCGCAGATGATGGCGTCCACGCTCGACGCCATCGGCGACACGATCGCTGCGGCGGCCCCTCTGCGCCGGCTCGGCCGCGACGACGACATGGCGGGTATCGCCGTGTTTCTCGCCAGCCGGGCTGGGTCCTACCTCACGGGCACCATCATCCCGGTAGACGGCGGCACCGCGACGACCGCATCGGGTACCCCTTAGATCGGGCTTACGGTGAGGGGATGGCCACGATGGATCTACGCACCCAGATACGGGAGTTCCTCAGCTCGCGTCGCGCCCGCATCACACCCGAGCAGACGGGCCTGGCCGCTTACGGCGGCAACCGCCGGGTCAAAGGTCTGCGCCGCGAGGAGGTAGCGCTGCTGGCGGGGGTATCGGTCGACTACTACGTGCGCATGGAGCGCGGCAGCCTCGCCGGTGCTTCCGATGGCGTGCTCGAGGCGTTGGCCGCTGCCTTGCAACTCGACGAGGCCGAGCGTGACCACCTGTTCCATCTCGCGCGTCAATCCGGGGCGCCCAGCGGCCCACGCCGGCGCAGGCCTGCCGTGACGGTGCGCTCGACGTTGCGACAGGTGCTCGACGCGATCTCCGATGCGCCGGCCTGGATCGGTAACGCCCGTTATGACGTGCTCGCCATGAATCAACTCGGTCGTGCGCTGTATTCACCGGTGCTGGCCGGCCCGCGACGGCCCGCTAACACAGCGCGGTTCGTCTATCTGAACCCCGAGGTGGCCAGAGATTTCTTTGTCGACTACGACCGAATTGCCGGTGACGTGGCCGCGAAGCTACGCATGGAAGCCGGCCGCAATCCGCATGACGAGGAGCTGATCGCCCTAGTCGGCGAACTGTCAACGTGCAGTGAGCTATTTCGGCAGCGGTGGGCATCTCAGGACGTGCGGCTGCACCGGTCCGGCCGCAAGCGTGTGCGCCATCCGATCGTGGGCCGACTCGACTTGGATGTGGAGTCCCTGGAACTGCCCGCCGAACCCGGCTTGCACTTCATCGTCTACACCGCACCCGCGGGCACGCCGACCGCTGACAATTTGGCGCTCCTGGCGTCGTGGGCGGCCACCCAACAGACGCTGGCGACCGAGATCGAAGCACACAACGGATAGTCCGACCCCTTCAGCCGTACTAGTGGGCGGACCATGACGTGGGGCGACAATCGCAGATGATGCAGCCCCTACTCGAAGACCACGCCGAGCACCTGGCCAAGGCAATCGACAGCTACCCACCACGCCGTCGGTGACAACCCGCGGGTCTCCCCGCGTGACCCGTGCGGCGGGCCGCTCGACGGGATCGCCGTCCGTGGGGCGTCGTCTCGTGCGTCCGCCACACGCGGCGCCGACCGCCGGAGGCCGGGCGATGTATCTCTGCAACAGCACTTGATCTGGAGTGCGCACCAGATCCGAGGATGGTGGGCATGGACCTCAACATCACCGGCCCCCAGTTCGTCCTCGGCACGATGGACTTCGGCACCCGAGTCGGCCCGGACGACGCTTTCGCGATCCTCGACTCCTTCGTCGCCGGCGGCGGTGTCTGGCTCGACACCGCGAACTGCTACTCCTTCTGGGCCGATCCGAGCGGCGTCGGCGGCGCCAGCGAGCGGGTCATTGGAGCGTGGCTCCGTGCCCGCCCCGGCGCGCGCGACGCGGTGCGGATCGCGACGAAGGTCCGACAGAATCCGCTCGTCCCGCACTCCTGGCCGCAGAGCGCCGAAGGCCTTTCCGCCCGTGCCGTGCAGACCGGCGTCGAGGAGAGCCTGGGGCGTCTCGGAGTCGATCACGTCGATCTGCTCTGGGCCCACGCCGAAGACCGCACCGTGCCGCTGGAGGAGACCGTCGGTGCTTTCGGCGCGCTGGTCGCGAAGGGAGCGGCTCGGCGGGTCGGGGCGGCCAATCATGCCGCCTGGCGCGTCGAGCGCGCCCGGTCGCTGGCCCGGGAGCAGGGCGTGGAACCTTGGTCGGCCTTGCAGTTGCGTCACTCATTGGTCCAGCCGCGCCCCCTCACCCTTCTCGCGGAGGCGGGTCATCGCCTGCTCGCCGATGAGGACCTGGACTTCGCGCGGTCGGAGCGGCTCAGCGTGTGGTCGTACACCTCGCTGATGTGGGGTTCCTACGTGCGCGCGGACAAGCCGCTTCCGCAGACTTATGATCATCCGGGCACTGCCCGGGTGCTCTCGGTCCTTGAGGACATGGCCGGCGAGCTGTCGGCCACGAAGAACCAGGTCGTCCTCGCGTGGCTGATACGGCAGGGGATCGACCCCATCGTCGGTGCGAGCCGGGTGGAGCAGATCGAGGAGGCACTCGCCGCACGCCGTGTGCAGCTCGATGACGAGCACCTGGCGCGCTTCGCCGAAGCGCGGTAGCAGCGGTCGGAAAGGGAACCCCGTGACCACCTTCCTCACTCCGGCGGCAGTTGCCGACCGCACCGGCGTCTCCCTCGACACGCTGCGCTACTACGAGCGCGAAGGGCTGATCGGCCCGATCAAACGCTCCGTCGGCGGACACAGGCAGTACACCGAGGACGACGTCTTCTGGATCGGTCTGGTCACGTGCTTTCGTGAGGCCGGCCTCGGCATCGCGGACCTGCGGGGATTCGTCGCCATCCTGCGCGCCGACCATTCTGCGCAGGACCGGGTCGCCTTCCTCCGCGAGCGCCGTGCCGCCCTGGAACAGCGAGTCGCGGCGCTGTCCCGGGCCATGGAGGTCCTCGACGACAAAATCGCCTACTACAGCTGAGCGCAGAGGGCCCCCTCGGCACTCGGTTTGGCGAGTTGAGCAGGGTATGGGTGAGCCTTGTTGTCGATGTCGGTTGGGGCGCTGCCGAAGATGCCCGGTACCTGCGGCCGCTGCGCGACGCTGAGCGGTACCGGGTCTGGATCGGTCACCGGGCTACCGGACCCCGGGACCGGGAGCCGGCGAGGTCCGCGGCCGCAGTCGTTCGCCCTGCGGCCCGAACAGGATCAGGTACTCGACCGGCCCGCCGGGACCGGCGTTCGCCACCCCGTGCGGGGTGCGGGTGTCGAACTCGGCGACGTCCCCGGCGGCCAGGACAAGATCCTGGTTGCCGAGCGCGAGCCACAGCCGCCCGTACAGAACGCACAGCCACTCGTAGCCCTCGTGAGAGACCTGCCGGGGCCGCGCGGGCGGATCCTCGACGCCGGGCAGTACGTGCTTGTGGGCGTGCAAGCCACCGACGTACCGGGTCAGCGGCAGCACCGCCTTGTCGTCGCCGAAACTCAGCGGCGCCGAGGTGCGCGGCTCGGCCACCGGGACGGGTGCGGTACCGGCCAGCTCGTCCAGGGAGACGCCGTACTCCTTCGCCAGCCGCAGCAGCACCTCCAGGGTGGGCTTGCGCCGGCCGGTCTCGATCCGCGACAGCGTGCTCGGCGAGATGCCGGTCGCGCAACTGGTACCGGCGAGCGTGGCGCCGTGCTGCTCACGCACGGCTCGCAGCCTGGGCCCCATCGCCGCCAGTATGCCGTCGAGGTCCTCGCCTGCCACGGTTCCCGCTCCTTCCAGCCGCACCGCTCAACCGCCCTACCTGCGATCTTGCCAGATTGGCAACGCTGATGGCGGCGGGAGGCCTCCGCGCCGCATGATCGACGGGTAGCCGTGTCTGCCCGCGAACCGAGGAGAATCCATGCAGCCCGAGCCGACCGCCGAGCTCCGCCACCGCACCGTCGAGGCCCCGGCCGGCCGCTTGCACCTGGTCGAGCAGGGCACCGGCCCGCTCGTCCTGCTCGTGCACGGCTTCCCCGAGTCCTGGTACTCCTGGCGCCGCCAGCTCCCGGCCCTCGCCGCCGCCGGCTATCGGGCGGTGGCGATCGACGTGCGCGGCTACGGCCGCTCCTCCAAGCCCGCCGCGACCGACGCCTACCGGATGCTCGACCTGGTGCAGGACAACGTCGCCGCGGTGCGCGCCCTCGGCGAGGAGAGCGCGGTGGTCGTCGGCCACGACTGGGGCTCCGACATCGCCGCCTTCTCCGCCCTGCTCCACCCCGAGGTCTTCCGCGCCGTCGGCCTGCTGAGCGTCCCCTACGCGCCGCCGGGCGGTCCCCGCCCCACCGATGTCTTCGGCCGGATCGGCGGCCCGGAGCACGAGTTCTACGTCTCCTACTTCCAGGAGCCCGGCCGCGCCGAGGCGGAGATCGAGCCCGACGTCCGGGGCTGGCTCGCCGGCTTCTACGCCGCACTGTCCGCCGACACCATGCCCGCCCAGGGCCGGCCCGACCCGCACTTCGTCACCCACGGCGGGCGGCTGCGCGACCGCTTTCCCGCCGGCCCGCTTCCCGCCTGGCTGAGCGAGGACGACCTCGACGTCTACGCCGCGGAGTTCGAGCACACGGGCCTGACCGGCGCCCTCAACCGCTACCGCAACATGGACCGTGACTGGGAGGACCTGGCCCCCCACCGCGGGGCTCCGATCAAGCAGCCGTCCCTGTTCATCGGCGGCACCCTGGACGCCTCCACCACCTGGATGGCCGACGCCATCAACGCCTACCCCACCACCCTCCCCGCCCTGTCCGCCTCCCACCTGCTGGAAGGCTGCGGCCACTGGATCCAGCAGGAACGCCCCGACGAGGTCAACCGCCTGCTGACCGACTGGCTCACCGCCCTCCAGGGCTGAACCAGACACGCCCGGGCACCCAGCCCCGGGCACCCCACTCACATAGGCGATACGGCGTTCCCACACGCCAGCCACCTTGCCTCTGGCCGAGTGTTTCCAGCCGTCGGCGCAGCCCGCTCAAGTCGCCACTCACGCGCTCACTCGCCAAATGAAGTGCTCAGTCACAACTCCCTTGGTCTTGCTGGTTCTTCCTTGTTGCCGCCCATGACAGTTCCCTTCGTGCAGCCAGTCGGCTCCGACCGGCGCGGATGGGTGTGTTTCTCAGTCGTCGAGCAGCACCACGTGCTTGCCCGGCGTCGTGCCGGCCTCGATGTCGGTCTGAGCCTCGCGAACGCGGGTTCGCCCCGGGCTGATGGCTTTGGGCTGTCTCGGGGGTGAGGGTCAGTCACACTCAGTGGGTGTCTGCCTCGGTGCCATCACCGGTCCCGGTCCGGACCCTTGGGGGTGGGGCAAGCCCTACCCCTCGCTGGCCAGGTAGCAGGCTGGGCGCGGCCGCGCGAAACCGAGACCGTGGTGCCATGACTGAGACCGCTTCACTCCGCACCGTGCCGCCGGCGTCCACCGAGACCGGGCCCGTTGCCCACCGGTTCCGCCGAGAGATGGGGTATCTGCTGTCCGGACTGCCCCTGGGGGTGGCGGCGTTCGCCGTCGCGGTGACCGGATTCGCCCTCGGGGTGTCCACTCTCGTGGTCTGGATCGGACTGCCGATCCTGGCCGGGACCCTGCGCGCGGCCCGGGCCCTGGCCGACATGGAACGCCGGCGGGTGACGGCTGTCACGGGCAGCCCGTTGCCGTCGCAGCACCTCCGGCCGGTCGGCACGGGATGGGACGGGGCGCTGCGCGCGGTGCGCGAACCGCAGTCCTGGCGCGACCTGGTCCATCTGGTCGTCGCCTTCCCGCTCCAGATCACTACGTTCAGTGTGGCGCTGACATGGACCCTCGGCGGTGTCGGCGAGCTGTTCTACGGCACCTGGTCGTGGTCCCTGCCGCAGGGGCCGGACGACCAGGGACTGGTGGAGCTGATATTCGACAACTCCTCGCGGGCGGCCGACATCGGCTTCAACACCGCCATGGGGGTGTTCATGTTGGCCACCGCGGTACCGGTGGTCCGCGGGCTGGCCGCCCTGCAGACCGGGCTGGCCCGCGCCCTGCTGACCGACCGGGCCGCGTAGCCATGGGCTGGGTGCAGACCCAGCTCCTCGTGGGCTGCGGCGGCTTCCTGAACCCCACGAGCAGCCTCGCCCCTGGGCGGGACCGGCACCGCCGAGATCGAGGACGCCTACTGGCGCGCCAGCCCGTGGCGGTCGGCCCAGGCGGTGATCGCCGCGGCCAGTTCCTCGGGCCGGTCCTCCGGGGAGTGGTGGCCGGCCAGGCCGTGGCGGGAGACCTCCAGGCCCGCTATGTGCTCCTCGCACCAGGTCACGGCCTTTTGGTCGGTCATTGCGCCCGGGCCCGGTTCGAATGCGGTGAGGAGCTTGGGGACTTCGGGGCTGGCGGCCAGCCAGGCGTCGTAGCGTTCGACGCGGGCCACGAGGTCAGCGGGCTCGGCGTCCAACGGCATCATGCGCGTCCACGCCAGTACTGGGCGGCGGCTGTGCGGGGTCGGGAACGGGCGGCGGTAGACCTCCAGGTCAGCGGGGTCGAGCGGGGTGGCGAGCGTGTCCGGGAGCCCCTCGATGAACAGCGACTTCTCCAGGATCATCTCCTCACCCACCCCGGGGGTACGCAGGAGGGTGAACAGCTCTCGCCCGGCCGCCGGGAATTCGTCGCCGACCAGCGGCTTGATGATCGTCTCGGTGAAGGCGAGGCCCCGGACGCTGCCCGGCAGGCGGGCGGCGCGGTCGAAGGCGAGCGCACCGCCCCAGTCGTGGCCGACGAGGACGGCCTCGGCAAGGCCGAGGGCGTCGAACCAGGCGTCGAGGTAGCGGGCGTGGTCGTCGAAGGAGTAGGCGAGGTCGGGCTTGCCGGAGTCGCCCATGCCGATGAGGTCGGGGGCCAGAAGGCGGCGGCCGGGCGCGGCCACGCCCGGCAGGACGTTGCGCCACAGGTAGGAGGAGGTGGGGTTGCCGTGGAGGAAGACGAACGGCAGTCCGTCGGGATCGCCGGACTCGCGGTAGTGGAGGGTGGAGTCGAGGACGGGGAGGGTGGGCATCGCGGTGTCACGTCGCTTTCAGTACGGGGGGTTCACAGGTTGAGGCTCAGGATGCGTTCGACGGCGATCTCGATGGCGACCAGGTCCGGTGGAGCGGGCGGGGCCGCGCGGTAGCGGGCGGTGTAGCGGCGGACCGCCTCGGCCAGGCTTTCGGGGTCTTCGGTGACGGCGGCCCGGCCTTCGAGGGTGACCCAGCTGAAGCCCTCCGCCTGGCAGAGCACGACACGGGCTGCCAGGCCTCCCGCCGCCACGTTGCGGGCCTTGCGGGTCCTGGCCCTGGTGGTCACCCGGGCCAGACTGGTGGACGCGTCGAAGGTGAAGCGGACGGGGGTGACGTGCGGGGTGCCGTCGGGGCGGAGGGTGGTGAGGGTGGCCGTGCGGGGGCGCGTGAGGAACGCCCGCGTTGCGTCCGGAAGTTCGGTGGCCGTCCGGTTCACTTCTTCTTCACGCCCTCGTTCCAGATCAGCTTGGCGATGTTCGGCTTCACGGTGGTGGTGATGACGCCCATGGCCGTGCGGATGTACCGCCGTTCCTCCAGTTCGCGCAGCATGCTCGCGGCGAGGTCGACCCGGGCGGTGAAGACGCCGTCGGCGCTGGTCTCGGCGGTGTCGTAGTCCGTGACGGCGGGGTGTTCGAAGAGGCCCGAGGGCCGGACCAGGGTCCAGTCGAGGTTCGTCTGACGGATCACGGTCTCCATACGGCGCATGTCCTCGTGGAGGGTGTGGCCGAGGCGTCGGTTCACCAGCGGGTCGAGCACATGGTTGAAGAAGTGCGCGCCGGTGGGCCGCCAGTTCGGGTCGGCGATGCTGGAGCTGACGGCGAGCAGCCGCTTGATGCCGTGGCGGGCCATGGCCCCGGTGATTGCGGTGGCGCTCGCCGAGTACATGGTGATGGTCTCCTTGCTGAAGCGCGTGCCCAGCGAGGAGAGGACGGCGTCCGTCCCACCGAGCGCGGCGTCGACGGCCGCCGGGTCGGTGGCGTCGGCGACGGCCACGGTGAGGCCGGGCCGCGCGGGGAGGGAGCCAGGGCGCCGGGTTACGGCGACGACCTCGTGGCCGGCTGCGAGGGCCTGGTCGGTGAGGTGGCGGCCGGTCGGTCCGTTGGCGCCGAAGACTGCGATACGCATGATGTCGGGGCATCCCTTCGAGTGGTGTGCGGAACGCCCTTGACTGTGCCGATCACGAAACGCAGGCTCAACGCTGATGAATAACGCCGCCCCTGCCCCCGCCCGCATCCGAGGCCGCCCCCGCGGCAACCCGCCGACCCGCGAGTCGCTCGTCTCGGCGGCCCGCATGCTGTTCCTGGAGCGCGGCTACCGGCGCACCACCCTGCGCGCGGTGGCCGGGGCCGCCGGGGTCGACCCGGCGCTGATCGCGTATCACTTCGGCTCGAAGAAGGGCCTGTTCGCGGACGTGATGCAGTTCCAGTGCGCCAATGCGCTGGCAGTGGACGACGTCCTCGGCGGTGACCCGGCCACCCTCCCCGACCGCCTGATCGACGCGGTGACGGACCTGTGGGAGAACGCCGACTTCCGACAGCTCACCACCCAGGGCGACGAGGCTGCCGAGGTGATCCGCGAATATCTGGAACACGAGCTGCTGGCCCGGCTTGTTGAATTTCTCGGCGGCCGGGACGCAACCGCCCGCGCCACGGCCGTGGTGACGATCCTCGGCGGCCTCATCTACACGCGCTACCTCAATCCCCTCCCCACCCCCGCAGCCCTCACCCCGGCCGAGACCCGCCACATCCTCGTGCCGGCGCTGTGCGCGGCGCTGACCCCTCGGCCGCGCATTGCGGAAGCCGCCAGAGCGGGCCGTCGAGGCTCGCCGGCCTCCGGTGCCGGCGCCGTCCGGCCTTGACCACCTCAGCGCCTCCAATCCGGTGAGGGAAGCTGATGAAGGCCGAGGCCGCCCGTCTCACGGCCACCCGTCCCGCCCTCAACACCAGCTGTCCGCTGACCGCCGCCCTGCGATGCTCTCAGCAGCCTCCAGCGCCACGCCGGGCTCCGTATGGGGCCGTCTGTTCGTCGTGCTCGCGCAGCATTCTCACGACGGTCACCCGGGGGGGGTGCTACCCCTCCCGGGCGCCCTTGGTGATTGCCAGCCGGGCCGCGATCTCTCGCAGGCTCAACTCCTGGCCGCGCAGGTGCAGCGCCATGCCGCGCCATCGGCGGTCTGGTCCCGGCCGCCGGCACCGCCACGGGCCGCCTCTTCCCGAACGACGAGGCCTACACGACCGCGGCGCTGGTCGGCGTCGCCGCGATGGCGATCACGACGATGGCCGCCCTCGCCCTCGCCCTCGCCCTCGCCCGCCGACGCTCACCCGAGACCGATCCGATCACAGCCCCAGTCGGTGTGCCGGGCCTGGGCCGGTCGAGTCGAACCTGAAACCGAGGATCGAAGCCGTCCGACTTCGACTCCGCCTCCGTCGGCTCGCTGACCCACAGCGCGCCGGCCATGAATCCGAGCATGCTTATGAGTATCAATTCCGAACACAGGAGGTACCGTGGCCAAGGGTTACTGGGTCAGCGCCTACCGCACCATTGCGGACCCCGAGAAGCTGGCTGCCTACAACAAGCTGGCTGCTCCAGCCGTCCGGGCCGCGGGCGGACGGCCGCTCGCTCGCGGCGGCCGGGTCGTCGCACACGACGCCGGAATCGCCGAGCGCACCGTCCTGATCGAGTTCGACAGCTTCGAACAGGCGGTCGCCGCACATGCGAGTGCGGCCTACCAGGAGGCGCTGGCCGCACTTGCTGACGGCGTCGAGCGCGACTTCCGCATCATCGAAGGTCTCGACTGACGATCGAAGCGGCGTCGGCGACGAACACGAAGCCGACTGCGGGGATCGCCCCCGCTCGTCAGCGCGCCGCACCGTCGCGAACAGCGTCAGGCCAGTGGCATCGGCGGTGATGCCCTCGAGCTGGGCCCCTACTCAGCTCAACGCGCCGTGTGCATGAGTACGTTTCCCGATGCCCGCGGCGGTCGGCGCTGACGCAATGGCTTTTATGACGACGCAGAATGCCGCGCCTCAGCCCCGAGCAGGCCACCCGACCTGGTGGAGGATCCCCCTCGTGGCATCCGCGCTCGGCCTGCCGGTCCTCGCCCTGGAGTACAGCGCGAGCCGGGCGGAGGCGGGCCGGGGTCAATACGAGCAGCGCTCTGCTGGGTCCTGGCGCTGTTCGCTCGGCCTGGGCTCTGCCCCACCGCCGCTCATTCAGAACGTTCCGCATTCTGACGGCCGGAGCGGCAGTGGTGATCACGCTTGTGCCGGTGACGCTCCTGCTGCTGCTGAGCGTGATGGTGTCCGCCTGACGAGCACGCCACACCTTCCGTCCAGGCGGCTGAGGGGAGGACTGCGGGCCGTGGTGTCGCTACCGCGGCGTCGGGCGGAGGGATGCGGGCAGTGACGCGTTTGCCGACCGACCACTCCGACATGCGGTCAGATCCGTTGTGCGGAGTGGCCCAGGAGGCGGGTCCATTCCTTGAACAGGGTGTCGACGGTGTGCGGCAGGTAGAGGCCGTCGTCGAACACCGCGTCCAGCCCCGCGGTCCCCAGCGGGCTCGTCCACGGGGTGAGAGCGAAGGGGAACTGGAGAGAACGCGCGGGTACGTAGCGGGTCGTTGCACGGGTGCCCGCGAAGTCGACCTCTCGTTGCTCCGCGTCGTCGAGTCCGAACGTCGTGGTGAGGACCGGGCCCTTCGGCAGGAGGGAGGACAGCTCGCCAGAGGAGATCTGCCGGTGGGACAGCGCCGCCGCCATGGCGGCGTGTACGGCGGTCACCGTGTCGGAGAGCCCGGCAGCCGGCCGCAGCAGGATCGGCAGGAGGCCCAAGTGGCAGCCCACGGCGGGAGAGGCTCCTGGGACGCGGCGCGTAGTCACGACACCGGTGAGGAACTCCTCGGGCGCTCCGACAGCGTGCGCGGCATGCGCGAAGGTACCGATGATCCTCGCGAACCGGGTGACCGTGCCGTTCGTGGGTGCGCTCCGGTGCGGGTGCAGCAGCTCGTACGGAAGCTCCAGGCGCCGGTGGACCGGCCGGCCGGAGGGAGAGCCGCCCTCGCGCCGCAGCCAGGTCGTATGGGCCGGGGTGACACGCGCGAGGGCCGATCTCCAGTACGCCAGTGTGGCGGCGTCCGCCGGGCCCGGACCGGGTGTCCCTGCGTCCGGAGCCTCGTCCGTCGCTCCTTCCCGGGCGCCGTCCGGGGTGCGGTACCAGTGGGCCAGATCGTCGATGACCGTCTGTATGCCCGCGGCGTCCACCGCGTGCTGGTGGAAGGCGACCACCAACCGGTCCTGGCTCGGGCCGCGCAGCAGGGCCGCGCGGATCGGCAGATCCGTTCCCACGTCGAACGGCCGGTCGGCGAAGGCTCTTTCACTTGTTTCCGCGGCGGTCCGCGTCTCCGCCCCGCCGACGACTTCGTACTCGAACGGGGTGAGCCAGTCCTGCGGACGGTGGACGAAGATACGGTCGCGCTTGCGCTTCAGGAGTGAACGCAGAGCCGGATGCCGGGCGATGGTGCGCCGCAGGGCGTGGCGCAGGCGTGCGCGGTCCAGCCTGCCGGCGATGTCGAGGGCGATCGTGACGGTGTACGCCGTCGGGTCGCCGAGCCGGCCGGCCAGCCAGATCTCGGACTGCACGATCGACGCGGGGAGCAACGGCGTCGGTTTCTTCCCGGACGCCCCGGCGGACACGGAGGGGACGGCGGGGACGCCCAGGACACTGGGGTCGGCTGGGACGGGCGGGACGGCGGGCTCCGCTGGGACGGACGGGACGGGCGGGACGGAGTGGGTCGCCTCGTGCGGCGGGCGGTGCTCGTCGGACTCCTCCCAACCGCCCGCCCGCAGCTGCCCGGCCAGATCGGAGACGGTCGCGCCGCCCAGCAGCCGGTCCATCGAGGGCGTGCTGCCGAACTCGGCCGCCAGCTCGGTCATCAGGGTCATCGCCTGCAACGAGCTGCCGCCCAGGGAGAGCAGGGAATCCGTCGCCAGAGCCCGATCCAGGCCCAGCACCGCGGCCAGGCGACCCGCGATCCGCGCTTCGTCAGCGGGCAGTTCGGGCTCCGGGGCCGACAGGACGACCGGGACGGCCCGGTCGGCGGGGCGTTCGGCCAGGCTTCTGCGGTCGATCTTGCCCGTGCTGGTGCGGGGCAGCGCATCGCACAGGACGACACGGCTGGGTACCACGGCCTCCGGCAGGTGGCGGGCGAGTGCGCCGCGCAGAGCGTTCGGGTCCACGGTGGCGCCGGGCGCCGGTACCACGAAGAGCGCCATGGTCCGCGTACCGCCGGGCGTGTCCACGGCCACGGCGGCGACTTCGGCGAGGCTCGCGGCACGGTCGGCGAGGATCTCGATCTCGCCGGGCTCCACGCGGTGGCCGCTGATCTTCACCTGGTCGTCGATCCGACCGCGCAGGACCAGTTCGCCGCCCTCGATCCGGCCCAGATCGCCAGTGCGGTAGCCCCAGCGTCCACCCAGCGCTTCGACAGGGCCGAAACCCGCCCCCGGCGCTGCGGGCACCGGCCCCAGATACCCGAGCCCCACCGGCGCTCCGACGACGCTCACCTCGCCCTCGTCACCCAGCGGTACGACGGCGCCCGCGGGGTCCAGCAGGGCGACGACGGTGTTGTGAAGGGCGACTCCGGCGGTCGGCGTACGCGGCCAGCCGGCCGGATCGCCGGTGAGGATCGCCTCCGTGACCACGTGGGTCTCCGTGGGTCCGTACTGGTTCGTGAGCCGGATCGACCGCCCGCCGGCGCTCAGGAGTCGCTCCAACGCGGTGGTGACATAAGGCTGTTCACCGGCCGTGGATATCTCCACGAGACTCGGCAGCGAGGCCCTCTTGTACTCCGCCCACTCGGCGAAGGGACGGAGCGCAGCGAACGGCAGGTGTAACCGCTGTGCCTGCCGGTCCTCGCAGAATCGCAGGAGGTATTCGACGTCCGCCCGGCGGGACTCGTCGAGCACGAGCAGCTCACCGCCGGTGGTCAGAGTGCCGAGCACCTCCGTGAGAAACACGTCGAAGCTCACCCGGGAGAACTGGACCGTTCGGTCCCCCACGCCCACACTCGCCTTGCGACGCAGCCAGGAGACCAGGTTCGACAGAGCACGGTAGGGAAGCCGGGCCCCCTTGGGCACGCCGGTCGACCCCGACGTGAACAGGATGTAGGCCGGATCGTCGGGGACGGGCAACGGTGCGCCGGCGGGGACCTCCTCCCCCGGTTCGGGACGGAGCACATCGACGGCTTCGGCCTCTTCGAACGGCGCATCCCCGCAAGCGAGTACGCAGGTCGCGTCGGCGGCACACAGGGCGGCCCGGGAACGCTCCAGCGGGTGGTGAACGTCGAGCGGCACATACGTGGCTCCGAGCCGCAGGACGGCCAGCAGGGCAACCACCGCGTGGACGCCACGCTCCATGTACACAGCGACCGGCGTACCGGGTCCTACCCCTCGACGGTACAGCCGGCCGGCCAACCGCTCTGCGCCAGCGCGCAGTTCGCGATAGGTGCGCGCCTCGACGCCCTGCCGGACCGCTGTCCGCGCAGGATGGCGTTCGGCCTGCGCGCGGAACATGGCGTACACATCGCCCGGAACGGGGCTCACGTCTCCGGTGATGATCGAAAGAGCGGGATGAGGCATCGACTTCCCTTTCGTTCCTTGGCGTCGGACGGCTCCCGCCCGAGGACATGCCACGTCGGGAGACCACGGCGAAGACATCGGGGATCGCACGGCGGAGCGATGCCGCTCACGCCGGAGGGCCGCGGCGGCCCACTCCCCCGAGGCGGCCGAGACGAATCCGACGATCCCGATCGCCTCTCACACCTCTCAACGCGTCGCGGAGGGTTCCCGAGCCTCCGGGGTGATCCCGCCGTCCTCGTCCTTCTCCGTTGCCGACGCGGACCGGCGGATCTGCGGCAGCGTGATCATCACGGCGGCGCTCGCCACGGTCCACACCACGCCGAACCAGAGCAACGGCGCTGCTCCGACCCGGTCCGCGGTCGGGGCCGCCCACCAGTAGCCCACGGTCATGGAGAGCACGGTCGCCACACCGTCGTACGCGCTGACGCGGGACATCGCATCGGCCGGCACATCGGCCTGCAGGCTGCTCGTCCAGAGGATGTGCAGCAGCGCGAATCCCGCGCCGGACAGCAGCGAGCCCAGGACCAGGACGTAGACGGGCGCGCGCACGGCGAGGAGACCGGCGAAGGCTCCCAGGCCGAAGGTGCAGAAGACGGACGCCAGCAGTGGCCTGCGGAAGCGCACCCGCATTCCCGCGAATCCGCCGAGGAGTGAGCCGACTCCCTGCGCGGCCATGACCGTGCCCCATTGGGCGGCACCGTTCTCCTTGCCGCCGACGAAGGCGATGCCCAGCACCATCACGGGCCCCAGGACGAAGGTGGACGCCAGCGACGTGTAGGCGAGCAGCGACCACAGCCAGGTACGTGAGCTGAACTCCCGCCACCCGTGCCGCAGTTGCTGGAAGAAGCTCTCGTCCTCGCGGCCGGACTTCGTGGCGGACGACGAGGTGCGCACTCCGGCCAGGAAGAGCGCGCTGGCCAGGAAGGTGGCCGCGTCGATGGCGATGACCCAGGCCGGCTCGGTCCAGGCCACCAGCGCGCCGGCGACGGCGGGTCCCAGCAGCGAGCCGATCGAATTGAACGTGGAGCCGAGGGCGTTGGCCTCCTGGAGGCGTTTGCCGGAGACGACCTCGGGGACGAACCCGTGGAAGGCGGGGTGGAAGAACGCGGCTGCCACGGAGAGCGCCGCGGCGAAGGCGACGAAGCCGCCCAGCGGCATGCCGACGGTCAACAGGATGACCACGACGGCGATTTCGATGGCCGCGCGGGTGAGGTCGCTGCCGATCATGGTGACCCGACGGCCCCACCGGTCCGCCAGCACACCGCCCGCCAGCAGGAACACGATCAGGGGCGCGGTCTGCGCGCCCAGCACCAGGCCGACCCCGCTCGCCCCGCCGCCGTGCTCCAGCACGGCGAAGGACAGCGCGATGGGCATCATGCTGCTGCCCAGGACCGAGGCGGCCTGCGCGCAGAACAGCCGTCGCAGGTTCCGCTCGCGCAGTAGGTCCAGAGGTAGTCGAGCCGCCAGACCGTTGGTCATCGCATGTCCCCCGTCGGGTCCGTTTCCGGACCGCGTGCGTGACTCACCCGTCCGCTCCTCTCTCGGCCTGCCCGGCGCGACCGCGCCACGCAGTGCCCTGTGTATCCGAACGCGACGCCGGACAGAATATGTGAGTTCGATCGGGTGATCACCGGTCCTCGGGAATCTTCACAGCACTGTCTTCCGGCCGTCTCCGATAAGGCAGTTGGCGCGACGCGACCGAACCCCGGCAGCTGTCCTGTACGACCCGAGCGACCGAGGAGCCGGCCGGCCGATGCAACGACACGAAACCGAACCGGTCCCCGTCGCCCTGCCCGGGCACCGATTCGTCATGACCCCGCACCGGTACGTCGTCTGCGGGTCGGGTCCCGACGCGCCCGCCACGGTGGAGGAGTGGCGCCGGTACGAGGTCCTCGCGGAGGGACCGGGCCGGGAGTCCCCCGCACGGCGCTCCCCTGACCCGACCCGGACCTGACCGGATTCACGGCCTTCGGGCCCCGACCCGCGCCAGGTCCGTCAGACGTCCCCGGAAGCCGTTCGCCAGTGCCTCGGCCGTACGGCGTCCGTGATACGTCGTCTCGTAGCGCAGCGCGCCGGTCAGCCCGCCCGCCTCCATGGTGAGGCTGACCGAGAGAGTGGCCGCGGCGGCCAGCGAGGACTGCGGTGTCGCGTATGTGAGCCGGGAGAAATCCTGGTAGTAGGGGGCGAGGCTGGTGCGCAGTCCGTGCATCGGTATCTCGTGTTCCCGTCGGTCGACGATCCAGCCGGTCACCCCGTACAGGCGCAACTCCGCGTGTGCCAGGGCGTGGCGGTAGAAGGCCGCGTCGCCCTGGCGGCCCAGGACGGCCTCGGCGAGCCGGCCGAACGGCAGATCGACGACCGCCGAGGCGTCCCTGAGGACGCCGTCGACCTGCCGGAACAGTCCGCTCGGTGGGCTCTGCCCCAGGTCCACCGGCACCTGGATCATGTTGGAGAACAGGCCCAGGGCGGAGCGGGTCTCGGGGCGCACGCGGCCGTGCGAGGGCGTGGAGAGGATCAGCCGCTCACGGCCGTAGAAGCCGCCCAGTGTCCGGGCCAGCGCCGCAGCGAGCAGCGCGTACAGGGAGACACGCTCGGCGCGGGCCGCGCGCAGCAGCCGCCGGGACTCTTCGGCCGACAGGTCCAGGGGGACGCTTTCGTAGTGGTGCTGGAGCGGGAGGAACCCGTCGGCCCGGCCCGGCAGGAGGTCCCCGGAGCCGTGGGCGCGCAGCCGGTCCGCCCAGCCCGCCATCCGGGACGCGGTGTCGAGGCGGGCTCGAGGTGTGTTCTCGGTGCGCACGAAGTCCACGTAGGAGAAGGGTGTTCGGCCTCCGTCGGCGACGGGCGCGGCCACGCGGCGGTTGTAGAGGTCGGCGAGGTCGCGAAGATAGACCTGATGGCTCGGCTCGTCGAAGACCAGGTGGTGGAAACTGGTCAGCAGGACGTGGTCGTCGGCGGCCAGCCGCAGCAGGGTGGCCCGGGACAGCCAGTCGGTGACCTCGAAGGGCCGTGTGGTCAGGTCGAGGAGGATCTCGTGCAGTTCCCGTCGGCGCAGTGCGTCGCCCAGGTCCATGGTCTCCAGGGGGAACGGCTCCGGACGCAGTGCCTGCCGCGGTCGGACCATCTGCTCGATCGGCGTCCCGGTGTCGAGCAGCCGCAGCCGCAACGCGTCATGACGCAGCGCGACTTCGGCGAGCGCGTCGCGTAACGCGCCGACGTCCAGGGCGCCTCGCATGCGGAGGGTGGTCGAGCAGTCGAGGGAGACGGCCTTGGGGTAGAGCTCGTCGTAACACCTCTCCCACTCCCAGCACCACTCCTGACGCGAGGAGAGGGGAAGTCCTTGATCCGGCTCATGGGATGTCGCCGTCATGACCTGCCTTGAAGAAGACGCCGTAACGCTGTCGACGCTACCCTCGGCGCAGGGCATAGCCCCTCGTCAGAGCGGTCATGCCACACAACTGTAAAACTCCGGATGGGGGTGAGCGCGGTGCGTTATGTTCCTGCCATGGCGGATGTGGACACCTCGGCAACGCGGCAGGATCCGAAGGGACTTGACGGTCTCGCGGCGGCCCTCGCGCAGGCATGGCACGCTGTGCTCGGCTCCCTCCCGGAGGAGGACTCGGACTTCTACGACGCCGGAGGCACCTCGATCGACGCGGCCCGGATCGCCTCGCAGGCCGCCGAGTCCGCTCCGGACGTCGAGGACTTGGACGTCACGCTGATGACCGCGCTGCTCGACGAGGCGCGCTTCGGGGACGTACGACGGCTGGGGCTGGAGTCGATCGACCGCACACGTGGCGGGTCGGCCTGACCGAGTGACGGTGGCCGGCCGGGCCGGGGGTCGGATCAGCCGCCGCCGGCCTCCAGGTCGGTCAGCAGGTCGGCCGCGAACCGTTCGCACCACTGCGCGCCGAAGCACCGGCGGTCGTAGGTGAGGACCAACTGCGGCTGTGGTCCCGACAGGTTGAACTCAAGGTCCAGCTGGGACGGGCGGACCACCGGCCCGGCGGTGCCCTCGCTCTCCCCATCGGCCTGGTCGTCATCCAGGTCGAAGAGGGTGAAGGCGAGCCCGGCCACGGAACTCTGCCAGGAGTCCGCTGTCACGCTCACGCTCAGCGGGGCCAGGTCGTCGCGCGCGACGCCCATCCCGTCCGTGAGCAGATCGACGATCTCCTCGAACTCCACTCCCTGGTGCGCCATTCCCTCGCGCAGCCCGCGCCGCACCTGGGCGAGCACACCCTGGTCGCCGCGCGGGGCCGAGGGGCCGACGCGGACGAGGACCGCCTGGGCGAGCGGGCCCACCGCGTCGGAGTCCATGCGGTTCGCGGACATGGTGCCGAGGACCAGGTCGGCGGCCCCGGAGCGTTCCAGCACCCGTTGGGCCGCTACGGCGGTGACGTACACCGTGGGCGTGCAGCGCGCGGCGCGGGCGTTCGCCTGGATCAGGCCGGACAGGGCGGGGTCGAGGGGAACGCGCAGTTCGGCGCCGTCGGGCAGCCAGCCCGGCTCCGGCCGCCGTTCGCCGATCCACGGCGTGGGGAAGCCGGACAGCTCCGTACGCCAGAACTCCCAGTCGGCGGACCTGCGGTGCTCGCGTGCCGCCAGGAGTGCGGAGTACCGGTCCGCCGGCGCGAGTGGCTCGTCCGGCCCGCGCCGGTACGCCTCCTGAAGGTCCGTCACCACTTGGTGCAGGGAGAACAGGTCCATCACGAGCCGGTGGAAGGTGAGGAGCAGGACGCCGCTGCCGTCGCCGAGAAGCGTCAGATGGGCGCGTGCCAAGGGCTCGCCGGCAAGGGGAAAGACCTCCGCATGGGCCGCGGCCGCCGCTCGGCGTACCTCGGCGAGGTGCCCGGCCTGGTCGGCAGCCAGGTGCGGGAGGTGCAGGACGCGCGGCTCGTGGTGCGTGGCCGGGCCGAGGGTCAGCGTCTCGCCGTCCGCGTGGAAGCCCGTGTTGAGCAGTTCATGTCGCCGAAATACGGACGTCACGGCGTGGGAAAGCCTTTTCTCGTCGAGCATTCCGTCGAGGCGCAGCGCAATGCCGGTGTGCAGCAGCGCACTTCCTCGAACCACGCATTCCACTTCCCAGAGCCGTTGTTGCTGACGGCTCAATTCCATGGTGTACGCACATCCACTCGCCCGGTCCATGCGCTCCCTCGCCCGAAGATGCGACGAGTGCCGTACGGGAAGTCATGACTCCCGTACGGCACCTGTCGGTGGTCCTACTTCGCCTCGGCCGCGGCCTGACGGCGGAGCTGCTCGAGATTGATGAGAGCGAGGCTTACAGAGTTGACCTTGATCATGTCGACTTCCCATCTTCGCAGGAGAGTTCCCCTGCCACCGGCCGGTGGCAGGGGAATGCTTCCAGGCGAAGTGATCTCCCGTCAATAAGACTTGCCACAAAGCCGTGTCGGTCCCGGATATCCGTCAGATCTCTTCAACGTGGATCACGACCACGGTTTCTGACGGCACATCACTAAACGCCGTCCTCGCTCAATCGCTCTATGAAGTGCAGGAATATCTCGCCCACCCGTGCCACCCTTGTGGCGTCGTGATAGTGCTTCTCGTACCACAGAGAGCCGGTGAGTGCCCCGTCGACCATCTCCAGGTCGGCGAAGAGGGTGCTGGCGCACGCCAGCGCCTGCTCGGGGCCGGCGAAGACCGGGAGCGGGTGCTCGGGATACAGATCCTGCGGGGTCACGGCTAGCCCGGACGGCAACGCCGAAACCGGGTTCGGCTCCTCCGGCAGCCAGCCGGTGACCCCGCTCAGCCGCAGTTCCAGGTGGGTCAGAGCGCTGCGGTAGTAGGCCCCGTCGCCCGGCGGGCGGTCCAGGACGCGGGAGGCGATCTCGCTGAAGGGCAGGTCGGCGGAGTCCGAGGCCCGCCGGACGCTGCCGTGGACGGCCTTGAGGAACTCCGGCAGGGACCGGTGCTCCGTGTCGACCGGCACCGGGACCACGGTACTGAACAGGCCGAGCGTCTCGCGGGCGCTCGCGGAGGTCCGCCCGTGCGTGTACACGGAGCACACCAGGCGGTCCCGCTCGTACGCCGTGGCGACGGCGTGACCGAGGGCAGCCAGCAGGACGGTGTGGAGCGTGACGCGCTCGGCGCGCGAGCGCCGCAGCAACAGCCGGGTCCGCTCGGCCGTGAGCGCCAGCGGCAGGGAACCGAACTCCGCCTCGGCGACGACCGCCCCGGCGTCGCCCGCCAGCGGATCCGCCGCCCCGTAGGCCCGCAGCTCCCCGGCGAGGGCGGCTGCCCGCCCGCGCACCGAGGAGCGCACCTCGGGTACCAGCTCCCGGCTGATCAGGCCGGTGTAACTGGCGGGCTCGCCGGGGCGCCTGGCGGAGCCATGGTCCGGTGCGACGCGCTCGCGGTAGCCGTGGGCCAGCAGGTCCCGGAAGAGGCGGTGGGACGCGCTGTCGAAGATCAGATGGTGGAACTGCGCGACGAGGACGTGCTCCTCCTCTGCCGTGCGCACCAGGGTCGTGCGCGTCATACGGTCCGTCAGGTCGAGAGGCCGTGAGAGGACCCGCGTCACCTCCGCCGCACGGTCCCGCGGTGCGGCCCGTACGGTGTCCAGCGGCCCCGGCTCGGGCCGCAGCCCCTGTCCGGGCCAGACCGCGGACGGGTCCGGCCCGGCGCCTGCCACGAGGTGCAGGCGCAGCGCCTCGTGCCGGGTACCGATCTCGGCCAGCGTGTCCCGCAGTGCTCCCGTGTCGAGCGGCCCCTGGAACAGCAGGGTCTCGGACGACTCGATCGGCGTGGAGTCACCTGTGTAGCTGCGGGTCCACTCCCAGCACCAGTCCTGGCGGGAGAACAGCGGCAGCGGGGCGAGCCCGCCCGAGGGAGGACGGGTGCCGACTTGGTGGTTCATGGGCGGGCGCTCTCTTCCGAAGTCCGTACGGCCGTGACGTACCGGCGGCAGCTTCCCGAGGGACCGAGCAGCTCCGGCAGGGCCCGTACGGCGGGCACGGGGTGCTTCTCGGTGAACCGGGTGAGGTTCACCGTGTGCTGTTCCCAGCGGTCGGCGCGTTCGTGGGTGAGGTGCACGCCCGGTGCGGCGGGGGCGAGGCGCATCCCGGCGCCCGACGACCACAGGCGCAGGCCGAGTTCGAGGTCCTCGCACCCCCATGTCGTCCCGAACGTCTCGTCGTAGCCTCCGGATCGCTCCCACAGTCCGTACGGCATGGAGGTGTTGGCTCCGATGCAGGTCAACCAGGGTGCCACCGGTTCCAGTTCGCCCGTGGCCATGCCCGTCACCAGGGTTTCCAGGGCGTTCGCCACCGTGCGCCCGAACCGGCCGCTCGTCGCCGCCGCGTGCGGATCGGGGAGGAGTTCGTCCCCTGCGGCCGCCAACAGACGACGGGCGGCGGGGAGTTCGCGGACCGGTCCGTGGACGCAGGAGGGCTCGAGGCCGGTGTGCTCGGCGACATGGGCCGCCAGGGCGGGCGGCGGGAGCAGGATGTCGTCGTCCAGGAAGATCAGCAGACCGCCGCGCGCCACGGCCGCCCCGGCGTTGCGTGCGGCGGCGCGGCCCGCCCGCGGTCCCGGCACGGTGTGCAGGGGCAGCTGTGCGGCGGCCGCCGCCAGGATGTCCGCGGTGCCGTCGGTGCAGCCGTCGTCGACGACCACGATCTCGTGGGGCTCCGGGCACACCTGACGGGCCAGGCACGCCAGGACGAGCCGCAGGCTGTCCGCCTTGTCGCGGGTCGGGATGACCACGCTGACCGTCGGCCGGGTCATGACGGGCTCCCCTCATGGAACAGGTCCGCCCCGCCGAGCAGGCTCGTGCCGTGGGCGGCGAGCAGGGCGGCGCCGGCGAGGGAGGAATGCGCACCATGGACGGCCGGACCGACCTCGGGGAGGGGACGGCCCGGGCGGGCCGTCGCGGACAGGCGTCGCGCAACCCTGCGGGGAAGGGGCGCGAGTGCGGCTCCGAGGCCGCCTCCGATGCGTACGTGCGCGGGCTGGACGAGCTCCACGAGGACCCGTAGCGCGCGGGCGATCGAGTCGGCCGCGTGGTCGAGGGTGCGCTCCGCCCACGGTTCGGCGCGGTCCACACCCGCCACCAGCTCGGCGGTCGTCGTGGGAAGCCCACGTGTCGCGGTGGCGTGAGCGGCCAGCGCCTCGGCCGAGACCACGGCCTGAAGACAGCCGCGTGTGCCGCACCGGCAGCGCGGGCCCTGCGGATCGACCACCAGGTGGCCCAGCTCGCCCGCCGTGCCCCAGGCGCCGGTCAGCAGTCGGCCACCGCTGACCAGCCCGCCACCGACGCCCGTGCCGATGCCCAGGTAGACCAGGTCCCGACTGCCCGTGGAACGGGCCTCCGCCAGCCCGGCGAGCGTCGCGTCGTCGCCGAACAGGACCTCGGCGCCGCTGCCCGCGAAGGGGGCGCTCAGCGAACGGCCCACCCAGTCGGGCCGATTGGGCCAGCTCACCACGGATCCGTCGGCGCCGACATTGGGCGCCGCCGCCACGCCGATCCGGACGGGGGCTCCCCCCAGCGCGCCGACCGCCTCGGCGACGGACGCCTCAAGCAGCTCCGACTCGCCTCCCGCGTCACCGCCGACGGGCCACAGAACGGTGCGCTCGTACACGGCCGCGCCTGCGGCGACCGCGCGCAGGGCGAGCTTGGTGCCTCCGACGTCCACCGCGAGGACGCCGTCCGCCGTGCCGGGACGCGTGCGCGGGCGGGTGCCGGTCACGACGGCTTCCGGGCGACGAGGATCGCGTACGGCGCCTGCTCGGCACCACGGCTCTCCTCCACCCGCAGCCCCACGGCCTCCAGCCCTGCCCGCAGCTCCTGCGTCGTCCACCAGTGGAGGTGTCCGTCGACGAGCCAGCGGACGGCCGTCGTACGGCTCATGTCGCCGGTGAGGGCGAGCGGGTCGGGGACGAAGGCGTCAGCGACCACGAGCAGCCCCTTCGGCCTCAGCAGTGCGGCGAGTGAGCCGAGTCGGGCGGCCGGGCCGTGGACACCGCCGAGGACCACGCAGGCGCCGTACTCGGCGTCGGCCGCCGGTAGGGCACCGCCGTCGCCGATCTCCAGGAGCGCACCGTCGACGGCGGTCTCGGCCAGCAGCCCCTCGATACTCCCGCGCAGGGCCTTCTCCGGCGCCGGGGGTCCGGCGAGCGCGGCCGGCAGCGTCGGGCGCTCGCCCGCCGCTTCGCCGCGCACCCGGGCGGCCAGCGCCCGGCCGGCCGGCACGACGTCCGGGGAATACGCCCAAGCGTCCGGCGCACCCGCCGAGGCGGAGTCCGTGACCAGCAGCCCCAGCGCGCAGGCGGTGTCCAACACCGGCGACAGCATGTCCGCGCGCAGCCCCGCCGTCCCGGCCAGGTCGGCGGCGGTGCCGCCGTCGGCCAGACGCGGGGGCAGGCCGAGTTCGGTGAGGGCCGCCGCCAGGACCTGGTCGGCCGTGGTACCGGGGCGGGCGGCGCGCGCGAGGCGGTACACGGGGGCCGCCTGCGCCTTGCCGACGGCGGAGCGGCGCAGCCGGTAGCGCGGTTGGAAGCTGTCGGGCACCTTGTACGCGGCCAGTTCGGCGCGGGCGTAGGCCTGCACCCGTGACGGGGCGGCCAGTTCGGCGTCGGCGGGCACGTACTCGACGGTGAGCCCCTGATCGTCCGAGTCGTCCGGACCCGTGGCCGTGACCGAGACGTCGGCGACGCCGGGAGCCGCCCGGAGCACCGACTCCACCTCCATCGTGGAGACCCAGCGGGCCCCCCGCCGGACCACTCCGAGCCGGGCTCTGCCCAGGATGCGGTGAACGCCGTGCTCATCGCGATCGGCGAGGTCGTGCAGGCGGTGGGCCGAGCCGTCCTCCAGGACGACGGCGAGTTCTCCCTGGACCGCGCCCTGGCCCGGCAGAGGCGTGCCGTCGGGGTCCAGCAGGTCGACCCGGACGCCGGGCATCGGACGGCCGACGGCTCCCGACGGCAGTCCGGGGTCTCCCCACAGCACGGAGCCCGTCTCGCTGGAGCCGAAGTTGCGGGAGACTCCCACGCCGACGGCGCGGGTCCACAGCGCGTCCAGCTCGGCGTCGACGTATCCGGCGCCGGCCATCACCCGGCGCAGCGCGGGGAACGGAGCGTCGTCGGTCAGAGCCCGGCGGCGCACCAGGACCCGGGCCAGCCCGGGCACGGTGACCAGGACCGTCGCCCGCTCGCGCAGCCGGCTGTGCACGGCGCCGACGGCACGCGGCGGAACCGGGTCCACGTGCGCCCCGGCCACCAGCGCGCCGGCCAGCCAGCCGAGGGGGTAGGCGTGGCTCAGCGGCAGCGGCAGCAGTACGCAGTCGTCGGGCCGCGCCAGTCCGGCGTGGTGGTAGCGCACGCCCTCGTCGAGCACGGAACGCGGCGACCGTGCCACGAGCTTGGGCGTCCCGGTCGACCCGGAGGAGACCAGCAGAACCGTGCCCGGGGCGTGGGCGGCCGGAGCCGAGTCCGCGTCGGCCGCGGTGATCCCGTCACCGACGAGCCCGTGGCCCGCGCCGCCGTCCTGCGCCCGCAGCACCGTCCGGTCCGCCTCGCCCGGGTCCGTCACCAGCGTCCGGCGCGCCCCGGCGGTCCTCAGCAGCCTGCGGGTCTCCGCCGGTGGGGAGTCCGCGGGCAGCAGCAGGGGGCAGGCGCCCACCGCCGTCAGCGCGAGCAGGCCCAGCACCCATTCCGGCTGGTTGGGCCCCTGGAGTCCGACGGGTTCCGCGGACCGTACGCCTTGTGCGCGCAGCCGTTCGGCCAGCTCGGTCACCCGTACGACAGCCGCCCGGCGGGTCAGGTCGCCGAGCGCGAGTGCGTCCGGGTTCAGGTCCGCCCGGGAGAAGGCCTCCCACAGGTCCGCGGCGGTCACTTCGCCGTACCCTGCGCCGCCGTCTCCAGCCGCCGCAGCAGTGCCTCGGCGGCGAGTTCGTACCCGTGCGTGCCGAAGCCCGCGATGACGCCCACGGCGAGGGGCGAGACGACGGAGTTGTGCCGGAAGGACTCGCGGGCCCAGACGTTGGAGATGTGCACCTCGGCCCAGGGCGCCGGGTAGTCGGCGAGGGCGTCGCGCAGGCTCCAGCCGGCGATCATCAGCGCGCCCGGATTGACGATCGCGGCGGCGGTGTCCCGGTGCTTGTGCAGGGCACGGATCAACTCGCCCTCGCCGTCGTGTTGTTCGCTGCGCAGCCCGTACCCGGCGCGGGCCAGCAGCTTGGCCACCGACTCCTCCACCTCGGCGAGGGTGGTAGTGCCGTAGATCCCGGGTTCGCGCGTGCCGAGCGTGCCCAGATTGGGGCCGTTGAGCAGCAGCAGGTCACGGGAGGTCGGGGCGATGGTCACGCGGGGGTCCCTTCACGGCGGTGCAGCAGGGCGGCCAGCTCGGCGCACGAGCCGGCCACCAGTTCGGGCTGGTGGGCGAGCAGTTCCTCCCGGTCGCCCTGGCCCCAGAGTCCCGCGGCCGTGCGGGTGCCGGCCGCGCGGCCGGCCCGCAGGTCCAGCACGGAGTCGCCGACCATGACGGCGCCCTCGGCGGCGGCGCCGATCTTCTCCAGGGCGAGCAGGACGATGTCGGGGGCCGGCTTGCCGTGCGCCACCTCGTCGCTGCCGCACACCGCGTCCACCAGGTCCAGCAGGCCGGTTGCCGCCAGTGCCTCCACGGCACGGCCATGGGTCTTGCCGGTGGCGACGGCGGTCGGAACGCCGGCCTCGCGCAGTCCGGCGAGCAGCTCCGCGGCGCCGGGGCACGGCTCGATCTCGTGGACCAGCTTGCGGCTCTCGACGACGAACGGGTCGTACATCCCGGCGGGCAGGCCCATGATGGCCAGGGTGTCGGGCATGTGCCGCCCGAGGTGGGTCAGGTACTCCTCGAAGGGTGCCTCGCCGTCGCCGACCGTGAGGTCGTACGCCCGCTGGAAAGCCCTGCGCATCACGTGGATGCTGTCGATGAGAACGCCGTCCAGGTCCAGGACGACGGCCCGCGGCCAGAGGTCACTCACGGTTCGCTCCCTTTCGGACGGCTTCGGCCGCCGACCGCATGCTCGCCACCAGGTGGGCGACGTCCTCGTCCGTCATGGTCGCGCCGAGTCCGACCGTGACGGACCGGCCCAGCACGGCCTCGCTGGCGCGCAGCCGCGCCGTGGCGTCCCAGGCGACGCCCCAGGGGGTGCGGCCGGCGCGGACGGCGGGGTTCTGCTGGACCAGGCGGCCCGAATAGAGCGTGGCCGCGGGGATGCCGGCCGCGGTGAGCACGGTGAGGAACCGGCGGGCGGCCATGCGGTCGTCCAGCAGGACCGTGAGATCGCCGCCGCTGCCCTCCTCGTCCGGCAGCCGCCGCCACTCGAGCTCCAGGTCGGCGAGGTCCGCGCGGACGGTCCGGGCGATGTCGCGCAGCCGTCGCAGCATCGGCGCGAGCCGTTCCAGCTGTACGGACAGCAGGGCGCCGGCGATCTCGGTCATCCGCAGGTTGGCGCCGAGGAAGGCCTCACCTGCCGCCCCGCCGCGCTCGCCGCTGCGTGAGGTGGTGAACTGCCCGCCCTGGTCCTGGTAGCGGACCACGCGGTCGTGGACGTCGGGGTCCGTCGTGACGACGGCGCCGCCCTCGCCGGCGGTGATGTTCTTCTCCAATTGGAAGCTGAAGGCCCCCGCGTCACCGATCGAGCCCACCGGGCGCCCCCGGTAGCTGACGCCGCAGGCCTGGGCGGCGTCCTCCAGGACCCGGATGCCGTGCTCACGGGCGACGGCCAGGATGGGGTCCATGTCGGCGGCGGCGTTGTTCAGGTGGACGGGCATGACCGCGAAGGTCCGCGCGGTCACGAGCTTCTCCCACGCCGTCGGGTCGAGGGTGAGCGAGTCGTCGATGTCGGCGAAGACGGGGATGCCGCGCGCGGCCACGATGGCGTTGACGCAGCCGATGAAGGTGGCCGACGGCACGATGACCTCACCGCCCTCGGGTATCCCCAGGCCGATCAGGGCGCAGGTCAGGGCGGCGGTGCCGGAGGACACGCCGACCGCGTGGGGTGCCTGGTGCAGGGCGGCGAACCGCTCCTCGAACCGCTCGACGCGGCGCTGCAGCGCGGGGCCGTAGTAGCGGAACAGGGAGCGGCTCTCCAGCACGTCCAGTGCGGCGGCCTTCTCCTCCTGGCCCCACAGGGCGAGGCCGCGCAGCGGTTCGTAGCGCAGCGCCGTGGGCTCGGACAGGGATGCAGTCATGAATTCGTCTCCGGTGCTGTCCAGCGGGCGGACGTGGCGCGGTAACAGGCCTCGACGACGGCCAGGGCTTCGCGGGCCTCTCGCAGGGCCCGGTCCGTGGCATCGGGCCGGGCCAGTTCGCCGGCCAGCGCGTCGAGTTGCTGGTCGTACTCGTCGCCGACGCCGGCCGGGGGCAGCGGCACTCGGCGCTCTCCGCCCTCCTGTCGGAGTGTGAGCGTCGGTTCGCTCACGCGTCGGGGACTGAAGCCGAACGTGGTGGTCAGCTCGGCGGTGCCCGCGGTGCCGTGCAGCACCAGCCGGGTGCGGTCGACCGCCTCGTGCGAGGCCCAGGCGAAGCGCAGGTGCATTCCGTATCGCTCGGTGGCCACCAGGGCGGTGAGCTGGTCCTCCACGTCGGCATTCTGGAGGCCGGCCGTGCCGGTGTGCCAGTCCGCGCCCCAGCCCGCGCGGGTGAGGAAGTCGCTGGAGGCGAGGGCGGTGGCGTGGCGCACGCCGGAGGCGCCCCACAGGTGGTGCAGGACATCGATGACGTGCCAGCCCAGGTCGACCAGGACTCCGCCGCCGGCCGTCTCCCGGCGGGCGAACCAGTCGCTGCCGGGAATGCCCCGGGAGCGCACCCAGCTCAGCTCGGCGTGGCGGGGCGTGCCGAGCGCCCCGTCGGCGACGAGACGCGCCAGCTCCCCCACGTCCGCGCGGTGGCGGGCGGCGGTGGACAGCAGCAGCCGCCCCCCGCCGTCGCGGGCGGCGTCTTCGAGGAGCCGCAGGTGGCCGAAGTCGGTGCCGGTGGGCTTCTCCAGAAACACGGCGAGGCCCTGGCGCAGAAAGTGGCCCGCGAGGGCTCCGTGCGTGTGGTTGGGGGTGAGGACGAACACGAGGTCGGCCTCGCGCGGCCCGAGCTCCTCGTAGCCGCCGTACACCCGCGCCCCGCCCATCAGGGCGGCGGCCCGCTCGGCGGCCTCGGGCCGCGGCTCCACCACGGCGACGACGTCGAAGTCCGGGTGCTTGACCAGCCGGGGCAGCCATACCTCGCGGGCCACCCAGCCCAGCCCGATGACGGCGACCCTCATCAACCGGAACGCTTCTTCCCCGCCAGCTCGGTCAGCACCTTGGCCACGGCCTCCGCGACGTCGGCGCAGTCGGCGTCCGTGCCGAGCAGCACCCGGTGGTGCAGCCAGAAGCCGTGCGCGCCCAGATGTTCGCTGACCGGGTTGCGCTCGGCGAGCTCGGCCGTGTCCGGCAGTCCGTTGCCGCGCAGCGCCTCGTGGGCCTGGGTGCGGTAGACCGGCGGGTAGTTGACGAAAGCGGGGATGCCCTCGGCGACCAGCGCCCTGACCACCAGGTCACGGTCGGTCCCGGGGTGCGCCGCGGGGTCGAGGGCGGCCATGGCCATGTAGTGCGGGTTGAGGTCACAGCGCGGATCGCGGCCCTGCGGGACCACGCCGGGTATCTCGCGCAGCGCCGCGGACAGCGTCTTCCAGCGGCTCTCGCGGCGTGCGTTCTGCTCGGCGAGCCGTCCGAGCTGGGCGCGCAGGACAGCCCCGGCGAACTCCGTCATGCGGTAGTTGGAGGACGGGGTGCGGTGCTCGTAGTGCGTGTCGCCGAGGGGCCGGCCGCAGCTGTGCCGGGCGAACGCCTCGTCGAACCACTCCTGCGACGGCATGAGCAGCGCCCCGCCCTCGCCGGCCGTCATCAGCTTGCCGTTCTGGAAGCTGAACGCGGCGAGTGTGCCGAAGTCGCCGATGCGCCGGCCGGACCAGACGGCGCCGTGTGCGTGCGCGGCGTCCTGGAAGACGACGACGTCGTGCCGGGCGGCCCAGGCGCCGATGGCGTCCATGTCGGCGACGTGCCCGGCCATGTGCACGGGGATGACGACGCGCGTCCGTGGTGTGCGGACCGCTTCCAGCGTCTGCGGGTCGAGGCAGTACGTCACGGGGTCCACGTCGACCGGGACCGGGACGCCGCCCGCGCGCTGTACCGCGATGGAGGTGGAGATGAACGTAAAGGCGGGCACGATCACCTCGTCGCCCGGCTTCAGGCCCAGCAGTTCGAGGCCGAGTTCCAGGGCGTGGGTGCCGTTGGTGACGGCGAGCGTCGTGCCGCCGTGGTATTCGCCGAACTCCGCCTCGAACGAGGTGGTCTCTGAGCCGCCGACTCGCCACCACTGGCCCTGGTCGACCGCGCGGAGGAGCGCCGCGCGTTCGGTGTCGTCGTGGTACGGCCAGGCCGGAAAGTCGTGGCGGCGGACCGGATTCCCACCGTCGAGTGCCAGAGCCACAGTGCGTCCCTCTCAGTCGGTCTCAGTAGGTGGCGGGGCTGCCGGTCGCCGACGACAGGGAGGTCGCCAAAGCGTCCAGGTCGTCGGCCGAGTGCGCCACCACGTAGTTTTCGATGATCATCCAGTCCAGCCGGCTGCCGCCGTAGAACTCGAGGGCCTGCTGCGGGGTCTCGACGATCGGCTGACCGTTGTCGTTGAACGATGTGTTGAGCACCACCGGAACTCCGGTCAACCGGTGGAAGTGCGCGATCAGCCGGTGGTACGCGCCGTTGTCCTCGGCTGTCACGGTCTGCACCCGGGCGGTGCCGTCGACGTGCACGATGGCCGGGACCTCGCTCTGCTTCTCGGCCCGGACCGGGGCCACGATCAGCATGTACGGCGACTCGATGTCCAGGTCGAAGTAGTCGGCCGCGTGCTCGCGCAGCACCGCCGGGGCGAAGGGCCGGAACGGCTCGCGGTGCTTGACGCGGGCGTTGATGATGTCCTTCATCTCGGCGCGCCGGGGATCGGCCAGGATGCTGCGGTGGCCCAGGGCACGCGGCCCGAACTCCGACCCGCCGGTGAACCAGCCCAGCAGCTTGCCCTGCGCGAGCAGTTCGGCCCCGATCCGGGACGGCTCGTCCACTTTGCGGTAGGGCAGTCCGCAGGCGTCGAGCGCGGCCCGCACCTCGCTGTCCTCGTAGGTCCGGCCCAGATAGGCGTGGCGCTGGGCGGTACGGGCGGGCTTTTCACGGGGCCGGCCGGCGATGACGTGGTAGCCGTAGTAGGCGTTGCCGACGGCGCAGCCGCCGTCGCCCGCGGCGGGTTGCACGAAGACGTTCTCGAAGGGGGTCTCGCGCAGCAGCCGGCCGTTGGCCACGCAGTTCAGCGCGACTCCGCCGGCCAGGCACAGGTCGGTGAGCCCGGTGTCCGCGTGGAGCCGGCGGGCGACGTGCAGGAGGGTCTCCTCCAGTGTGTCCTGGGCCGCGTAGGCCAGATCGGCGGCTCGGGCGAAGCGCTCGTCGCCCTCGTAGCCTTCGAGGGCGCGCTCGATGAAGTCGAGCAGTCCGCCGTTCTTCAGGTGCAGTTCGTAGCGGCCGTCGGGCAGCAGCGTGAGGTACTCGCGGAACTCCTTGCAGTAGCGCGGAGTTCCGTAGGGCGCGAGGCCCATCGTCTTGCCGTCTTCGGACAGGTACCAGTGGCGGCCCTCGTACTCGTTCTCGTACAGGACGAAGCCGATGGCCTTGCTGACCGCTTTGTACATGTAGCCGAGGGAGTGGTCGCTGTCACCGGCCTGGTAGACCCGAAGGGCGCTGAGGCCGTCGGTGGACCAGTTGGTGCCGAGCACCTTGGACAGCTCGGTGATGGTGGTGCCCTCGCCGACGGCGGTCGTGAGGGTCTCCACGCCCTGGTCGTCGATCAGGCTGCCCGCTCCGTCGACCACGAGAATGGCGGCCCGTTCGAAGGGTGACGGGAAGAAAGCGCTGGCAGCGTGGGCCATGTGATGGCGTATCAGGTGGATGCGCTTACGGAAGGGAAAGTACGCGGGTGCCAACAGCGTGTCGTCGGCGACGATGACGTCGACGTCCGCGAGGCGTGCCTGCGCCATGTCGAGGCAGTACCGCCACGACTGGTTGAACAGCGAGTTGACTCCGACCGAGTACTTGACCCGGCGTACCCGCTCCTCCTCGATCCCGGCGGCGATGACGCCGTCGGAGACGAGACAGGCGGCGAAGTCGTGGTTGGACCCGCCCAGGCCGAGCGTCAGCATCCCTGTGTTCCCCCTCTTTGAGCTCGCAGGATTCCTTGTGTCACGGCCGCACGGCGTGGATCAGGTGGTTCAGCGTGTCCTCTCCGTCCGCCATCGGCGGTTTCAGAACGCTGGGCTCCAGGCCCATCTGCCTCAGATACGCACAGAGTTCGGCGACCCGGCCGTGCACGTCCTGGACGTCGATGAACACATTGCGCAGCAGAGGGCGCAGTTCTGCGTCGACACCCCGCAGGATCTCCAGTTCGGAGCCCACCGCGTCGATCTTCAGCAGATCTACGGGTCGGTCGGTGCCGATGTGGCGGGAGAGCCGTTCGACGGTGACGGTGGTCTCGCGTCCCTGAAACATCCGCTCCACGACCCGCGGCGGAAAGCTCCTGCCCAGCAATTCCTTCAGCTGACCCTGATCCTGCGGGTACAGCGTCGAACTGCTGGGGAGCAGCGGATAGTAGCGGAAGGACACGCCGGCGACTTCCTCGCTCCCGAGGGCCGTCTCGTGCACGGACACGTCGTGGAGGCCGAACTCCGCCACGTTGGCGTGCAGGGCCGCGACGAGTTCCGGCAGCGGCTCGAAGGCCACGATGCGCGCCTTGGGCCGCCGCTGCTTCACGAACAGCGTGAAGAGCCCGATGTTCGCCCCGACGTCGATGACGAACGGCTCGTCCGGAAGGGAAATACCGGCGTAGGTTCCGCCTTCGAACATCTCGCGGTACAGAAAGCGCGCGTCCAGCGCACTGACGGCGTGCACGGAGAATCCCTCAGCGACTTCCGTCAGCTTGGGGGGTGTCATATGGCGGGGCTCCCGGTACTCAGCCGAGGCGTTCGACGACGTAGTCGGCCAGCCGGTCCTCGGACGTGAGCGTGTCCTCGGTGAGGTCCTCGTCCTCGAACGTCACACCGAACCGCTCCTCGAGGAGAAGCAGGAACTCCAGCGCGTCCAACGAGGTGAATCCATAGGCTTCGAGGAAGTTGCTGCTGTTCTCATTCACCGTGCGACCACTGGAGGCGGCAAACTCCTTGGCGATTTGGTGGATCTCCTGGAGCACTTCGTCGCGGTTCACAGACAGCCTTTCATTCGTTCGGACGAGTGACAATCTATCCGGTGGGTCAGAGGCTGTCCATCCTGACTAAGACTCAAAACATCTCAGTCGGCGCCTAGTTGGATCCTGCAAGCAGACGGTCCAGCCAGCGATGGTGATGCTGCAACGCCAACTCGTTGCGTCCGAACACAAAGTGCGTATTCGCCCCGGAGGACAAAGCTGCCTGTACGTCAAATCCGGTGCGATAGTCCTCGTCCGCCACACCCCTTTCGACGAGTTCGCTGAACTCCGCCGTGTAGCGCCGGTCCTCCTCGGTGACCGGGGGCACGCGCGTCAGGATGGTCTGCACGGTGCTGCTCCGGTCCACGCCCGGGCCGGGCATGATCTGGGAGACGACTCCGTGTCCTTCCCAGGTGCCGGCGATCGACACGTTGGGGAAGACCGTGTAGACCGTGCCGCAGTGCGGAGCGGGGTCCCAGTCCTCGACCGGGACGTCCCGCAGCGTCCGGAGCGACTTGACCGGGTACAGGATCCGCTGGTGCGGCCCGAAGGAGTCCACCACCATCAGGTTGGAGGTGGACGTCGGGGCGAACGTGGTGCGGTGCAGTGCCTGGATGTGGTAGCTCTCCAGGTAGCCGTCGAAGGCGACTTTCCAGCCGGGTCCGGGCAGTTCGCGCTGCTCGTAGACGTGCCACTTGTCGAGTTCGAGCCGCTCCAGCTCCCGCGCGTACTCCCCGAGCCAGGCGTCCAGGTCGATCGTGGCGCCGGGGGTGAGACACACCCATACGAAGCCGAGGCTCTCCACGACGGGCAGGGGGCGCAGCCCCAGTTCGGCGGTGTCGACGTCCCCGAAGGTGCCGGGCTTGTGCACGGCGACGAGGCCGCCCTGGTCGTCGTACACCCAGGCGTGGTAGGGGCAGCGGAAGCGGTGCCGGGTGCCGGTTCCGGCCGGGCACAGCTGGGCGCCGCGGTGGCGGCAGACGTTGAGGAACGCCCGTACGACGCCGTCCTGTCCTCGGGTGAGCAGGACCGGGGTGCCCAGCGCGTCCAGGGCCTTGTAGGAGCCGGCGCCCGGGAGTTCGACGGAGAGCGCGAGCGCGAGCGGGACCCGTTTGAAGACGACGTCGATCTCTCGCCGCCACCGGTCCGGGTCGAGGTATTCCGTGACGGGGACCCGCAGCACGTCCTCGGCCTGGTCCGTCGTGCCGGCCTCCAGGTGCGCCAGGGCCCGCTGCGCCAGGGCCACGGCCTGGGCATGGTCGATCACGGCTCCCACCTCCCGTTTCGTTGCGGTGCGTGCAGTGCGAAGAACTTCTCGTAGAGAAGCACCTGGCTGTCGAGCATGTGGCGGCCGTACACCACGGGCCGTCCGCTCTCCCGGGCGGCCTTGAGCAGGGCGGTCTCGGCCGGCTTCATGATGATGTCGGCGACCGCGCAGGTACGCGGCAGACGTGCGAGGTCGAAGGGCAGCGGGTCACCTGGACGCATACCCAGCGGGGTCGCGTTCACCGCGATGTCGGCGCCGTCACCGTCGAAGTCGCCCTCGGAGCCGACCACCACGCGACCCGGCCAGCGTGCGTCCAGCCGGGCGAGCACGTCCTCCCGGCGGATCGCGTCGGGGTCGTACAGCCGCAGCCGGGCGACACCGGCGGTGAGCAGGGCCGCGGCGACGGCCCGTCCGGCGCCGCCGGCCCCGGCCAGGACGACGGTCGCGCCCGCGGGGTCGTGGCCGTTGTCGCGCAGCCCGTGGACGAAGCCGGCGCCGTCGAAGTTGTCGGCGAGCCAGGTCCCGTCGGGGTTCCTGCGCAGGGCGTTGGCGCTACCGGCCACTTCGGCGGCCGGGCCCAGCAGGTCGGCGTACCGGCACACCTCGATCTTGTGCGGCACGGTGACGAGGATCCCGTCGAGGTTGCGCATCCGGCGCAGTCCGCACATCACCTCCGCGAGGCCGTCGGGGCCGACATGCACGGGGACCAGCACGGCGTCCCGCGCGGTACGGGCGAACAACTCGTTCAGCAGGCCGGGGGCGCGCACCTGGGCCACCGGGTCGCCCAGGACCACGTAGAGCCGGGTCGTGCCCGAGATGGCGCTCGGGCCGGGCGGGGCGTCGGGCATGGCGCTCCTCAGGCCGAGGTGGGGGCGGCGCCCGAAGGCAGGTCCGCCAGGACGGAGGAGACCAGGTGCTCGTCGACCCCGGGCACCAGTTCGACCCCACGGGGGCCGTCCAGGACGAACGTCAGTCCGGCATCGGCGTCCTGCCCCTTCTTGTCGCGCCGCATCAGCTCCACGAGGGTCGCCACGGGCACGCCGGAGGGCAGCCAGGTGGGCAGTCCGAAGCTCTCCACCATCTCCCGGTGCTCGGCCACCCGGTCCTGGTCGACGCGGCCCAGCCGGCCGGCGAGCAGCCCGGCGAACACGGTGCCGACCGCGACCGCCTCGCCGTGTCGCCAGGCGTAGTCGGTGGCACGCTCGATGGCGTGCCCGAGGGTGTGGCCGTAGTTGAGGATGTGGCGCGGACCCCGGTCGCGTTCGTCGAGGGCGACGACCGACGCCTTCAGCGTCACACTCGCCACGATCTGCTCGGTCAGGTCGAGCCCGCGCAGATCGCCGGCGCCGATGAACGCGCAGCGGGCTATCTCCCCGTAGCCGCTGAGCAGTTCGCGTCGGGGCAGGGTGTGCAGGAAGTCCGTGTCGCAGAGCACCGCGCTGGGCTGCCAGTAGGCGCCGACCAGGTTCTTGCCCTCAGGCAGATTGACCGCGGTCTTGCCGCCGACGCTCGCGTCGACCTGGGCGAGCAGCGTGGTCGGCAGGTGCACGACCTTGATGCCGCGGTGGTAGAGGGCGGCGGCCAGGCCGACGGTGTCCGTCGTCGTGCCGCCACCGCAGGCGACCACGGCGTCGGACCGGGTCAGCCCGGCAGCGACGAAGGCGCGGCAGTACGACTCGACCGACGCGAGCGTCTTGAGCCGCTCGCCGTCGGCCACCGGCACGACCGTGAACGGCACACCGGGATCGGGGAGTTCCCCCTCCGGTACGGCGCTCACCAGGGCGACGCGGCCGACGCCCAGTTCCTTCAGAACGGCCGGCAGCAGTCGGCGGGCGCCGGATCCGACATGGACGGCGTAGTCGTGGTCTTTCAGCGTGACGTCGATACGGCGGATTGCGCTCATGCCTTCAGTGCCCCCGTGGCTGTCCGGCCCTCACCGACGGCATGCTAGCCAACGGTGCCGATCAAGGTCCACCCCCGGATCGTGTAGACCGCCGGATCCGCACATGTACAGAATGTTGCGCGCTCATGGAGCCGCAACTGGGTCCTATGGCTACATGGTTGACGAACAGTTAGGGTTGACCCGTCGAGCGACCTGGCCGTAAATCCCAAGCCGACCGCAAAACGGGGACTTTCATGCGCCTTAAGGAAAAGTTTCGTGCCGCACTCACCGCCTCGGCGGCAGAAGGCGGTCGACTCCCCTTCCTGATGAACGACATGGTCATCGAGGAACAGCTCTGCCAAATGCGCTGTTCCTACTGCCTCACCGAGGAGTACAACCTCCTCATGAACGTGCCGGACGCACGGCTGCGGCTCACCACCGATCGCCGTCAGGACTGGCACGAGATACTGGACATGTACCACGAGCACGTGGACGCGCCCATTCTGCGGCTCTCCGGCGGTGAGTTCTTCTGGCTGAAGGGGTCCACCGAGTTCGTCCAGGAGGCCAGCCGCCGCTACGAGACCGTCCAGGTCATCACCAACGGCGTGTTCCTCAACGAACGGCGCATCGAGGCCCTCGCCGCGATGGGCAACGTCCAGCTGAACATCTCCCTGGACGGACACACCCTGGAGCTGAACCGGCACCGTCTGCCCCCGAAGCAGGCCAAACTGCACGACGTCATCATGCGCAGTCTCCACGCGGCGGCCGGGGCCGGGCTGCGCATCGACATCCAGTCGGTGCTCACCGACGCCAACTACGCGGGCCAGCTGGAGTTCGCCCAGTACCTGCGCGACGAGGTCGCGGGCAGCACCACGCTGTACTTCTTCCCCGTGCGCGGCGACACCGCGGAGCGCATGGGCCCGCCGCCCGGCAATCACCTGATGCCGCTGGTGGAGCGCTACGACGAGTTCGCGGACGTCCTGCCGCCGCGCGCCTACGTCGAGCACATGGCCGAACAGCTGAAGACGAACGTGCGCACCCTCGGCTGTTTCGTCACGGCGACCATGGCCCAGCTCTTCGGCCAGGGCGACGTCTCCGCATGCCCGCACGCCTGGGTCAAACCGATGGGCAACCTGGCGCAGGACCGGAAGCTGCTGCTCGACCAGTACGGCTCGCACCAGCACTACGACCTGTTCATGCACGACCGGCCGCGGTTCAGCTTCTGCAAGACCTGCGCCACGCCGTCCGACGTCATCAACCTGTTCTTCCTGGACCGGATCACGGAAGAGGAGATCGGCGCGACGCACCTGTACTCGGGTGAGCGCTCACGCGCCCGGCTGCGGGAGCTGAAGGAGACGTTCCGGCCGGTCATATCCGACTCCCCCGCAACCGGACAGGGCGTCGCTCAGAGCGTCAGCTCCTGATCGCACTCGGCGTCGGCGTACAGCGCCGCGATGAGTTCCTGCACCTCCAGCGCCTGCGCCGGGGCCACCGTGCGGCCCCGGGCCCGGCCCGCCACCGTGTCGAGGAAGCCGCGGATCGCCGCCAGCTCGGGCCGCCGGTCCTCGGCCGTGACCGTGCCCGCGGCGCTGCGCACCTCGCCGCGACGCAGGTCCAGCACGGTGCTCTCGCCACTGGCGGCGGTGGCCTCCAGGGTGAGGCCCATGACCCGGCTGCGGCGATCGATGCGCAGCTTCGCGTGACCTGCCGGGAACTCCAGGTCGGCGACGACCCGCTCCTCCACACCTGCCGCGTCGACCCGGCAGGAGACCGGGCGGGGCCGTCCGAAGACGGTGATCAGCAGATCCAGGGCGTGCGCGCCGAGGTCGACCAGTGCCCCGCCGCCGGCCCGCGCCGCGTCGCCGTACCAGTTCGTCACAGGCCGCCACAGCCGCTGGCCGGCGGTGGTGAAGGTCAAGGTGATCTCACAGGGGCCCTCGGGCAGCGCCTTCAGGAACGCCGGCACCAGCTCGTGGAAGCGGTAGGGCAGGTTGACCGCGAGCCGGTCGGCGCCGGCCGCCCGGGCCAGCCGGCGCGCTTCCGCCAGATCGGCGGCCAGCGGCTTTTCGCACAGGACGTGCGCCCCGGCCGCGAGGGCCGCGAGCACGGGCTCGGTGTGGGCGTCGTTGGGGGTGCACACCGCCACCACGTCCGGCCTGCCGACCGTGAGGAACTCCTCCAGGCTGGTGGTGACCAGGATGCCGTCGGCCGCCGCACCGAGGACCGAGCGCGCGCTGTCGGCGTCGGTGTCGCAGGCGGCGACGAGGGTGTAGTCCTCGTGGTCGGTGACGACGGGCAGGTGATAGCGCTGGAAGACGCGCCCACAGCCGACCACTCCGTAGCGCAGGGTCATCGGGCCACTCCCGCCGCGACGAGGGCCTCGGCGCCGCAGACGCGCTCCACCCGCTCGCCGAATTCCTTGAAGGACTCACCGAGGTGCTCGGCGTCGTAGTCGGCCACCAGGTCCCGCAGATCGGCGGTGAGCCGGCCGGCGAGGTCGGGCGGGTCGGTCTCGGCGAGGACGAGTCCATGGTTCATGAAGGCGAGGAACAGCTCCGGCAGCCCGTTGCGCCAGGCCCGCAGCCGACTGAGGAAGGCGCGCGGATTGTGCTCCGTCCCTCGTAGCCGGCGGGCGCCCAGGGCGATCTTCTGGGCGATGAACGGCAGGACGTTCTCCTTGCGGTCGCTGATCTCCTCGCCGACCTCGCTCCACGCGCTCCACAGGGCCTCGACGCGGGGGTCCGGCACGCGGTAGTCACGGCGAGCGGTGCGCAGGATCTCGTAGGCGTCGCCCTCCAGACCCTCGATGTCGGCCAGCGGCAGCGGCTCCTCGATCTTGTCGTACATCTCGGTGCCGCGCAGCGCGATGGCGCGGTTGATCAGGAAGAACGGGTTGTCCGCCTCGTGGATCCGAGCGGCCACGATGAACTCGAGGTTCTCCCAGAGTTCGTCGATGGTGGTCTTCGGCTCGATCATGATCCAGCCCGGGTCGAGGCCGAGGCCCTTGCGCTTGAACATGCGGGCCGCGTCCAGGTTGTAGGCCACCGTGGTGCCCTTCTTGAACCGCCGCAGCATGCCGGGCGACCCGGACTCGATGCCCAGCAGCGCGGACGAGAGTCCCGCCCGGTGCAGCAGGTCGAGAGCCTCGTGGTCGATCAGCCCGGAGTCGACCCGGAACTCACAGTGGAACTGAAACTTCAGACCACGGCTGAGGACGGTCTCGGCGAACTCGACGGCGTGCGCGAAGCCGTCGCCGAACGCCCCACCGAAGTTGTCGTCGTTGAACCAGATGAAACGGGTCCCGAACTCCCTTTGCAGGTAGTCGATCTCGTCGACGACGTCACCGGGCGGTCGCATCCGCCAGAAGCCGTCCACCACTCCGGGCTGGCGGGGCGCATAGCAGAAAGTGCACTTGGCGTGGCAGCCCCGGCTGGTGAACGTGGAGGCCACGGGCGTCGCGATGCCCGCCGCCTTGTGGTACTGCAGCACGTCACGGGCCGGCCAGACGAGGTTTGCGAGGTCCGGCAGCACGGGCATACCGCTGCTGCGCACCCGGTCGCCGTCGCGGTAGAACAGCCCGGGCGTCTCCCGCCAGTCGGTCCCGGCGGTCAGCCGGTCCATGATCCCCACGACCGTCAGCTCGCCCTCGCCGAAGGTGACGCAGTCGGCCTCGGGTACCCGCTCGGCGATGAGTTTCGCGTTGTAGGTGCAGAACGCGCCGCCGATGGCGATGAAGACGTCCGGGTCGGCGATCCGCGCACACCGGATCAGCCGGATGGCATCGATGATGTGCAGGTCGTACATGATGCTGATACCGATGAAACGGGGGCGCTCACGGCGGATGAGCTCGATGATGGCCTCATCGCTGGGCGTACGGCCGTGCAGATTCAGGGATGTGACGGAGTGTCCGGCATTGCGCAGATATCCTGTGATGCAGGCGAGGCCCAGATTCTCCCGGACCTTCTCGTAGAAAATCCGCAGCGCCGGGTCGAGTTGGACATACTCCTCGTCGGTGACGGTCACGTTCTGATTGTTCAGGCTGAGTGCCCCCGTGGCTATCTCACGCGGGGTCAACAGCACGACGTCCGACATCTGACCCTAACCCTTCCCCGTGGTCCGTAAAAGAAGTCGATGCAGAATAAACGGAGTTACCGCCACGCCCGGATCATCGCCGACGTGTCGTGCCGTACGAGTGTCACTTCGGTTGTTCCCGTCACCGAGACTGACGCGGGGTGCGTCGTGCCAACCACCGTATCCGCCATGCGCACTTCTTGGCAGGCATCCATCTTTTCCGGCCACCTCAACACGGCCGGTGGGAGCTTGGGATCCGACACCTCCAGTCGGCGCAGCGGAACACGCAAGCCGACGCCGATCGCCTTCAGGACGGACTCCTTGCGCGTCCAGTAGCGCAGAAAGGCCGCCGGCCGTTCGGCGGGCGGGCGGGCTTGCAGAGCGGCCAGCTCCGTGTCGGCGAGGACACGGGGGGCCACCTTCTCCACATCGGCGCCGACGCCGTCCTCGACGTCGAGCCCGACGTCCGCGCCACGGCAGACGGCGAGCCCGATCACGTCCCCGCTGTGCGAGACGGAGAAGCGGACGTCCGCGTGGGCGCTCCCGGTCGGTACGTCGAGCGTGACCTTGCCGTGCGGCCCGCCGCAGCGCGGACACACGCGCCGCAGGGGCACGTCGGCGGGCCGCACGCCCAGCAGTTCGCCGAGCACCAGCCGGCTGACCGCGCAGCCTGCGAGGAAGCGGCGCCTGTTGTCGGGGTCGGCCGTGGCCTCGTAGCGGCCGAGTTCCACGGGATCGAGCAGTCCCACCAGTTCCGGGTGCGTGTCGGCCAGGCGGGCCCACCACACCTGAACCGGGCGCGGCGGGCGGTCCGCCGCTGTCACGCGCCGGCCTTCAGCCGCACTTCCCCGACGAGCCGGAACCCCATGTGCGGCACCTTGAGGATCTGGGCGCCCGAGCCGACCTCCCGGAACCGGGCCCGCAGCGACTCGATGACGTCCCGCGGGTCCTCGCCGGTCAGCCGCAGCAGGTCGGGCCGCGGGACGATGACGGCCCGGCGGTCGGAGAGCGCGCGCAGCGCCTTGGCCTCGGCGTCCGACAGCCGCACGGACGCGGACGGAGTGGTGAGCACGCCCGTCTCGTCCAGGTCGAGGATCTGGGCGGACGCGGGGGCTGCGACGTCCCGCAGGTAGGTCAGGAAGGACACGAGGCGTTCGACGCCGAGCGGTGCGGCCATGACGAAGCCCGCGCCCGAACGGAGCGCCGCCAGCGTGCCCTTGGCGGTCGGCGCCGGCTGTACGAGGACCGCGTAGGCGCCTTCGCGGGTGATCTCGCGCAGTTCGAGCGGAGCCGAGCCGTCCGCCTCGGCGGCCACGAAGGCGACGAGGAGGTCGTCGGCGACGTGCGCGGCCAGCCCCCCCGGTTCCTGCGCCGCAGGCTCCTTCAGCGGCAGTCCGGTGCGCTCACAGGCCTCTCGCAGACGGGCGGCTTCCGGCGCAGCAAGGTCCCGGGTGAGTACGTACATGCTGTTCGAGCCTCTCGTCGCGTGCGGATCACGGAGTGGATCACAGACCTGTCGCGTGCTCTGACTGTCTTTCTCCTTCCCATAGTTCCATGATCGGCCCTTGGTCTACACTCCTGCGCATGCCAGAGCGCCCCTCCCCCGCCCCCTTGGTCCGGCGCACAACGCACGCACTCTCGGCGGACGACCGGCCGATTCGGCTGCCGCACACCGAGTTCGACGGCGCCGAGGTGCGGTTCCTCGGCGAACCGGTCGATCCGGCCGTGTTCCCCTCGTCGGCCGCGGAACTGTGGCACGCGTGCGACGGCACCCGCCCGTACCGCTCCTGGCCCTCCCGGGAACGGGAGTTGATCGCCGGATGGCATGCGGCGGGTCTGGTGGTCGCCGCTCCGCGGCCCCGCTCGCAGCCGTCACGCGCCCTCACCCTCCTGTCTCCCCACCCGGACGATGCCCAACTCGCCCTGGGAGCACTGCTGGCCCGGTTCGGCGGCCGGGTGGTGGACGTGTTCTCGCACGAGACGTGGACGCGCCGCCCTCACTATCGAAGCCGTCCCGCGCTCGCCTCGCGCCTGCTGCTGGAAGAGGAGCAGGTGGCGTGCGGGGTGCTGGGCGCGGAACTGACCGTGCTCGGTCACGTGGATGCCGCCGACCGCGCCGCCTGGCGGGACGGCTACTTCCTCGGGCCGCAGGCCGTGGACGCGGCCCGTGCGACGGAGCCGGAGCTGTTCGAGCGCGTCAGCGCCGACCTGGCCGCCGAGGTGGCGGGCGGTGGCCCGGTGCTCGTACCGCTGGCCGTGGGCGGGCATGTCGACCACGTCCTGACCCGGCAGGCCGCGCTGGAGCTGATCGCCCGCAAGACGCTGGAGCCCGAACGGGTCGGGTTCTACGAGGACATGCCGTACTCGCTGTTCGCGGACGCCACGGCCGAGGCCGGCCGCCTCGCGGTCGGCCGCGAGCAGGTCGCGCCGGTCCCCGTGTTGATCCCGGCGTCGGAGGCGGCGGTACGCACCAAGCAGGAGGCGCTGTGGCCCTACCGGCTCCAGGTGCTGGAGGCGGTCTCCAAACGGATCGTCCGGCACGGCCGGCAGCTCGGCGCGCCGGGGTGGGCGGAACGCCTGTGGGTGCTGCCGGAATCCGCCGACGTCTTCGGCGAGTTGGCGGCCGCGGCGGCGGAGGAAGCCGCCACGGCCGGGTGAGGGCGGACGCGGCATGCGACTGCACACCCGGGAGTGGGGCACCGGCGACCGCGTCGCCGTCCTCGTCCACGGCCTCATGGCCGACCACCACACCTGGCACGAACTGGTCCCGGTCCTGACCGGCAGGGGCTATCGCGTCCTCGCCGTGGACCTGCGCGGTCACGGCGCCAGCGGCCGGGGTGTGTACGCGCCGCACCTGTTCGCACAGGACCTGCTGGAGACACTGCCCCGCGGACCGGAGCTGGCGCTGGGCCATTCGCTCGGCGCCCTGGCCCTGGCGCTCGCCGTGGCGGAACTGGAGCCGGAGCGTGCCGTCTACTCGGAGCCCGCCTGGCGGCTCGGCGGCCCGGACGGCACCCTCGACCCGGCCGTCTTCACCCTCTTCAAGCGCGCCCCTCGGCTGCTGATCAGGAGTCTGCGCCCGCAGTGGGGAGAGCGGGAGGTCGCGGCCGAGTTGGCGGCGCTGGACGCCTGGGACGAGAGGTCGGCGCTCGCCCTCTCCGCGTACCGTGCCGCCGATCACACCCCGGAGAAGCCGCTCGTCCGCTCCCTCGTCCAGGCTGCGGAGCCGAGCACGCTGGTGAGCGGGGAGATGCGGGCGGAGCTGACACGGCGGGGGTTCGAGGTGCGGACCGTGCCGGACGCCACGCACGCGATCCACCGGGACAGCTTCGACGCGTTCCTCACGTCGCTGTCGGGGTGGTTGTGAACGGTGCGGGTCAGTGCACCGCGCGCAGCATGCGCGTCACGTTGATCCTCGTGGGCGAGAGACCCAACTCGACACTCTGCATCATCCGTTCGCCGTTCAGGCGGCCGTACGCGAGCAGGTCGATGTTGGCGAGGCTGAATTCCGGCCAGGTGTGGATGCTCAGGTGCGAGGCGGAGAGAAGGAGGATGGCGGTGACGGCGCCGTTCGGGAAGATGTGCGAGGACTCGCCGAGTACCGTGGCGTTTCCCTTTTCGGCGGCCGTGCGCAGGATCTTGAGGAGGCGCTGTTCGTCGGTCAGGATGCTGTGGTCGCTCACCCATACGTCGACTGCGTACGAGCACAGATCATTGACGTTTATTCCCTCGGTGGCGGGAGTGCTGGAGTTGGTCATGGGGAACCGGAGGCCGCTCAACGCTCGCCTCCGTCTCCTTTCCGATAGGTATGTGCTGGTCTGACGGCCGAAGTGGAAGGTCGGCGAGACCGGTTCACCGACGGCCCGGCGGGGCGCAGCGTAGCATCCGGCGCGTTCTAGGGCTCGCGGGCGCCCTGCGTCAAGGGGGTCGCGGAAGGTCACGTCGGATTGGCCGGAACACAGCGGACGACGATGGACAACGAAGGAGCGGAGTTCTTGGAGCGGCAGAGCGCAGCGGACCGGGATTTCCTGGCACTTGACTGCATTTCGGCGACCTTCGGCATCACTGCGGCCTGGCTCGGTCACGATCCGAGCGTTCTGGGAGATCACTGGGGATACCATCGCAGGGCTGACGCCGTCGAATCCGAATGGCCCGTGGAACAGATCGGGATCCACCGCCGGACACCCGAGGAGATCCTGAGCGAATGGTACGGCCTGGCCGCCGACCATATTCAGCACGCCGACTCGCGACGAGCCGAGGAATACATTCGGGCCCAGCTGTCGGACGGGAATCCGGTGATCGCCTGGGTGGACACCTTCCACGTCCCCCACAGCTCCTTCCACGGCCAGCAGCATCATTCGCACCGGATAGTGATCCATCCCGGGGACGGCAACGGCGGGGAGAAGGCGGATGCGTTGCGGATCGTCGACCGCTATCAGGGGTCGCTCTTCGACGGCTTCATGGAGAGCGGCACGCTGCTCACCGCCATGTCCTCGGACGCGCTCGGAGAGGCCCGCAGGGGCGACCCGGATTGGCGGAACCGCACGGTGGTCCTGAAAGCCGGCCCGCTCGAACGCGGGGAAGCACACAAGGCGGCACGGAAGGAGACACGCGAGGAGAGGCAACAGGATCGGTTCCGTTCCGCCGTCGCAGGGAACGCGCTCTTTTCCACCGGCGCGGATCTGGTGACCGCGTGCGCCGACGCACTGCGCGCCACCCCGGACGCGTTCGCTTCGCTCAGTCCCGTGGGAACGATCGAGGTCAGCGCCTGGTTCGGTGAGTTGGCCAGCCAGCGCGCCCTGAACGCGCGCTTCCTGCGGGCCGCCGCCGAGACCTGCGCCCTCCCGCTGCTGGCCGATCGGGCCGCCGACGCGGAAGCCCTCTCCCGGCGCTGGGAAATGACCCGGAACTACTTCTTCCTGCGCTTCCGCAAGGGATCAGTGGCGGTACAGCGCATAGCCGATCTCATCACCGAGACGGTGACCCTGGAAAAGGAGTGGAACGCGAGACTACGGGAATCCCTCGCCGAGTCGGGCCGATAATCCGCCGACCCCGCGTCGAACGGTCCTGATGTTCTCGGTCCGCCGGGAGTCGCCGTGTGACAGACGCGTCTCGACACCGTCGGCGGGCCACCGCGGAATCCGTGCTCACCCGATGACCGGCCGGCTTCGGAAGGGAGTGAGTCCCCGCGGTTCACTCGTCACGCTCGCCAGCTTCACGGCGGCGCGTCCCGGGATCCCCTGACCGGCTTTCAGCCGCCGCTCACGGCCGGCACCGCGCTCTGCAGGAACCCGAGGTAGCGGCTCGCCAGCCGCCTGCTCGCCGGGCCGGTCTCGATCCGGGCGAGCGAGATGGGCCTGAGCTGCGCGTGCGGGAATCCGGGCTGGTAGAGCAACAGATCGGCGCCGGCGGGCCGCTGGGCGAGCAGTCTCCGCAGCCGTGCCCCGAGTTCCGTCGGGGAGGCGGCGTGTCGCGCCGCGCCCCGGGTGGCCTCGCCCAGGTCCGCCAGGACGGAGTCCTCCAGCAGCCCGTCGTCGCCGGGCAGGAGAGCGGTGACGGTGCAGTCGAGCCGGTCGAACATCCGCAGCACCTCCCGCTGCGCCGGCTCCCCGCCCTGGCCGGAACCGCTGCCGGCCCGGTACACGTCGAGATCGAAACTGACGTAGCCGACCGCACCCGCTCCTGACACGGTCGACAGGGCGGTCGCCACGAACAGGAAGAGACCACCGGGATCCTTCAGCCCGCTCACGAAGAACGTGTCCACGCCGGACAGATTCGGCCGGTCCCGGCGTACGTCGACGACGTGCGTGGTGAGGTCCAGGGCAAGGCGGTCCGCTTCCTCCCCGATGGACCTGAGCACCCGCTCGTCGGTGTCCGCGACATGCACGTGCCGTACACCGTCCGCCAGACCGATGGCCACGCCGAACATCTCGTCGTCGCCGAGTTGCAGCACCGTCCGGCCGTCGAGGTCGTCGTAGTAGTCCATGACCGCGAGCCGTCGCCGCAGCGAGGCGAAGGTGTCGAAGCTCTGGTGCAGCTCCGGGTCCGGTGCGTAGGTGCGCCGGGTGAGGACCTCGGCCAGGACATCCCAGTCGACGAGTCCGTCGGCGAGCGTGAGGTCGACCAGACCCGGCGCTCCGTCGTCGCGGGCGGCCGGGGTCCCGGCGGTGGTCCGGACCGTGCCGTCGGGGTCGACGCGCGCCGCTCCGTCCCGGCACAGCCGTGAGAGCACCCACAGCCCGGAGTTGACCGTCATGGGGCCACGGACGATGTCGTCGAGCCGCCCGCCGCCCCGCGCGCGCTGGACGACCTGAGCCACCGCGCGCTCCGTGGCCCGCGGGTCGCACACCTCGTCCGGCCCCGCGTTCCGCAGGACACCGGACCATTCGGCGTGTTGCCCTGCACTCACCGCCCGTCCCCGGCTTCCGCCTGCCGCGAGGCGACGTAGGCGACGATTTTCTCCAGGGTGGAGAAACGGTCGACGACGAGATCCTCATCCGGAATGGAAATCCGGAACCGCTCCTCCAGCCGGTTCAGGAACTCCAGCAGCTGCAGGGATCCCAAAGCGAGGGAAAGCAAATGCGCATCGGGCGCGATCCGCTCCGGTTCGAATGTGTCGTCGACCGATTTCAGAAGTGTGGATACGTCATAGAATAATTCATTCCGCTGATGACTCGTCACACCGACATACTTGCTCGGGGAAATCATTGGCCAAACATGAACAGATTGTTTCAGAAAGGCCTCCCCTTCTTGATCGCGTACGGACTACCCTGGCCGGTACGGGGGCGCAGTCGTCGCCCGCAGGCCCCACAGCATCGAGGAGCAGCCCGTGAACGACCTTTCCTACAGCGACTTCGAATCCGTGCTCCGCCAGTCGCTCCCCTTCCTCGACGAGGAGACACCCGTCGACGCGCATGCGAGTCTGACGGAACTGGGCCTGGATTCACTGACGTTGCTCGGCCTGGTGGCGGAGCTGGAGGACAGGTTCTCGGTGGAACTGCCGGACGAGATGCTGGTCATGGAGACCTTCGAGACACCGTCGACCCTGTGGAGCAGTCTGTCGAAGCTCCCTCGCAGCTGAGCGTGCGCCCGGCGAACCCACCTGTCCCCCAGGGCCGGTTGCCGTCCCTGGGAGGGCAGGACCGGTGTCGGAGACGATCCGCACCTGGCACCCGCCCGTGGTATGGAGTCGGGAGCACCCCGGTGCGCGGCGCGGCCCGGGGCCTTCGGGTGGTGTGCGGCGCGTCGCCTCCGATCACGGACGCGGTTCGCCCGCGATGCCGTGGGCCGGCCGTGGAGGGCACCGCCCAGCGCGTCGGCGCGTTGGGCTGGGTGCAGGCGCATATCAGTCTGCGTCGAGGACCCCACGCTGAGATCGCTGGCGGAGTCCGGCTCCCTCGAGGGGCAGCACAACAGTGATCTGCATGGTGCGACGTGGATCACATCTGCGGCCTGTCACGTCCGCTGCGGGTTGCTTGTCCCATGGGCGTCACCGACACCGAAGCCGGTGCCCGACCCTGGGAGATCCAATGAACAACGGCCACCACATCGTCGTCCTCGGCGCCGGCTACACGGGCTTGTTCAGCGCCATCCGGCTGGCCCACCGCACCCGCCGAACCGGCGTGAAGATCACCCTGGTCAACCCCTCGAGCCAGTTCGTCGAGCGGCTGCGGATGCACCAGATCGCCGCCGGTCAGGAGCTGGCCGACCACCGGATCCCCGACTTGCTCGCCGGGACCGGCGTCACGTTCGTCCAGGGCACCGCCACCGCCATCGACCCCGAGGCCCGGCAGATCACCATCGGCGGCACCAAGGCTCTCGGGTACGACACGCTCGTCTACGCGCTGGGCAGCTCGACCGACACCGGCAAGGTTCCCGGCGCCGACACCCAGGCGTTCACCCTCAACAACCCGGAGATCGCCAGTCGGTTTGCCGCGCGCCTCACCGAGGTCGCCGCGTCCGGCGGCACGGTCACCGTCTGCGGCGGCGGCCTGACCGGCGTCGAGGCGGCCACCGAGATCGCCGAGAGCCACCCCGGCCTGGACGTCACGCTGATCAGCCTGGACGAGCCCGGCGGCATGATGGGCGCCAACGCCCGCGCCTACCTCTACGGCGCGCTGGACCGCCTCGGCGTCACTGTGGAGAGCGGCGCCCGCGTCACCAAGGTGCTGCCCGACGCCGTCGAACTGGCCGACGGCCGGCTCGTCCCCTCCGACGCCTGCCTGTGGACCACCGGCGTCAAGGTGTCGCCGCTCGCCGCCGACGCCGGGATCGCCACCGACGACCGCGGCCTCGTCCTGGTCGACGCCAAGCTGCGTTCCGTTTCCCACCCGGAGATCCACGCCATCGGTGACGCCGCCGCCATCCGGCTGGCCTGGGGACAGCTCCACGGCACCTGCCAGAGCGGCCTGCCCACCGCTCAGTACACCGCCGATACCATCGCGCGGCTCGTGCGCGGCAAGGCCGTCAAGCCCTTTCGCTTCGGCTACTTCCACCAGCCGGTCAGCCTCGGCCGCCGTGACGCCGTCATCCAGTTCACCAAGGCCGATGACACCCCCCGCCGTCTGCACCTCACCGGCCGGATCGCCGTCGCGTACAAGGAGACGGTCAGTGGCAGCCCGCTCACGACTTACCGGTTCAGCAAGCGTATGAACGTCACCACCATCGTCTCCAAGGGCGGCCGCGCCACCCGCAATCCCGGGGCGTGACGGGCGCATCGGCTCTCCCAGTGCCGCGGCCTCGGGCCTTGCCGCCCTGGTTACGGCGCTGGCAGCATGAGCCGATGGTCGACGCCAGGGACGAGCCGGACCCGTACCTCGAACACCGCAGGCTGCTGTTCGCCACCGCCTACCGCATGCTGGGCAGCGTCACCGACGCCGAGGACGTCCTCCAGGACGCCTGGCTGAGCTGGAGCACCGCGGACCGCGACACGGTTCGCCACCCCAAGGCCTACCTGGTGCGCACGGTCACCAACCTCTCGTTGAACCGCCTCACCTCGGCACGGGCGACCCGCGAGACCTACGTCGGGCCGTGGCTTCCCGAGCCCCTGCTGACCTCCCCCGACATCGCCGCGGAGACCGAACTGGCCGACAGCGTCTCCACCGCGATGCTGGTCGTCCTGGAGACCCTCAGCCCCGTCGAACGCGCCGTCTTCCTGCTCCGCGAGGTCTTCGGCTACTCACACGCCGAGATCGCCGAAACCCTCGACCGCCCCGAGCCGACAGTCCGCCAGATCGCGCACCGCGCACGCGAGCACGTCCAGGCCCGCCGCCCCCGCTTCGACGCCGACCGGACCCGGCGCCGGCAGGTCACCGCGCAGTTCCTGGCGGCCTGCGCGGGCGGCGACCTGAACGCCGTCATGGAACTGCTCGCCCCCGACGTCACCGCCTGGTCCGACGGCGGCGGCAAGGTCACCGCCGCCCACCGCCCCCTGCACGGCATCGACCGCGTCGCGCGCTGGTTCGTAGGTTTCCTGGCCAAACCCGAACTGGCCGCCCTGACCATGGAGCCGGCCATCATCAACGGCGAACTCGGCGTCCTGGCCACCCTCGGCGGACATACCGTCGGTGCCCTCTCGTTCGACCTCGTCGACGACCGCATCCAGAACCTGCGCTTCCAGGTCAACCCCGAAAAGCTCAGCGGCCTGACCCCCGACAACAGCTTGGCGCTGCCCCGAAGCGTTCAGCCGTAAAGCATGACCGGCGGGACCCTGGACCGGGACGAGCCGTCCAGGAAGGCCGCAGCCATTCGCCTACGACGCCGAAAGGGCCTTTGCGGATCGCATCGTCGATGCGGCCGGCAAGTTTGGTTCGGCCAGTCTGGGGCGATGAGCGGCAGTCCGGTCTTCAGATGCGGAGGGTGTCAGTGCATCGAGTCCGAGTTCACGACGACGATGAGGAAGATCGCAAAGGCGATGAACACGGTAATGAAGAGCAGGGCGCATCCCGTGCTCGCGGCGAGCTTCCCTGGGGCAGGGACCTTGGCGGTGGCGCGTTCGGGGCGCTCCGGCAGATAGTGCACCGTCACGATGTCACTCTCGACCCGGGTCGACGGCCCACCTGTCTCGTCGAACCGGATGACGCGCCCGTCCCGGGTCATGAACTCGTAGACGTGGTGCAGCGTGGTTGTCACGCTGTCTCCACTGCGGCTGGTCGTCGTGTATGACCTGATACACCGTGCATCCGCCGTGATCCCGCTGGACCAGGCCCTGCTGACCTGACGGGAACGGCGGAGCACGACGACGGCGCCGTACACCGCAAGGGCGATCAGAAGAAGGGGGACGATGCTGAACAGAACTGCCACGGGATCCCCCCAGGTCGTACCGCTTGCCTTAATGATCGGTGCGTCGGCCAACGTACCCGGAGGGCCCTCGGATCCATTGCGAAGCAGGTCGGACCTCCCGCATGTTCACGCTGACGGCCTGTTGTCGCGATGCCGACCGGGTCTTTTCCGGAGTCGTCGACACCTCGGTGCTCACGTCGAAGGCTCGCGCGGCGGACGGCCGCCAGGTTCCGGCGAAGCGCGGTACAAGAGCGGCCCTTCATGAGGTACCGACTCGGCGTCTTCGGCAACCGCAGAAGGGAGGCGGCGGCCGCGGCGGCGCAGAGCACCGGGATGACCAGCGTGGTCCGCCGGTGGCCGCCGCCGGCCAGCCGGTAGCTGTCGCAGTAGGTCGCGGCGGCACGGCTTGGGGCGCAGCCGCGAAGGGCCCCACGAGATTGCCTCTCGTGGGGCCCTTCACCTCTGCCGTCTCGAATCAAGCGCCGGGTGGCCGATGCGCCGGCGAGCGCATCGGTCACCACGACTCCGCTGTCCTTCATGGGGCCGGGCGGAGAGGGGGCGACAGGGCGTCATGCCTCGCAGCGGGTCTCAGAAGTCATCGGCGCCATTGCGGAGTTCGGGGGTCCAGTATCCGGTGAGTGCCTTGGCCGGGTCTACGGCGATGCCGCCGCTGCCGGGCGCGGTGACCGCGATGACCGTGGAGTCGTCCTCCAGCATGACGGAGAACGCCGACACGGGTTCGTTGTCCTCGTCGACCCCTCCGTCCGACAGCTTCACCAGGGCGTAGGCGGGTGCGCCCGCCGCGAGCACGACCGACGTGGCAGGCTTGCTCTTGGCGACGGCCGCGACGTCCTGCTTGTGGCTCTCCAGGAACTGGATGCGCGGAAAGCCCGTCAGCCGGCAGGAGCGGCGGGAGGCGTTCTTCGCCGTGAGGACGAGGTGCGTGTACGGCGGGCCGTCCTGCGTGGCGGCCGTGACGGTGACGTCCTCCGCGGTGCAGACCGGGGTGGAGGCGGTCGCCTGCTCGCCGTTCGAACCGGTGGAACCCGAAGTGCCTTCGGAGTCAGCGGAGTTCGCCGGGCTCGTCGAGTCGATGGATTCCGTCGGACCGGAGGCACCGGCGCCCTTGCCGTCCGCCGTCTTCCCGGTAGCCGAAGAGGTCGCCGCAGAGGCCGACTCGGTGTCCGCGTCGCTCTGGCAGGCGGTGAGGGACAGGGCGAGGGCCGTAGCCGCGACAGTCAGCAAGGTGGAGTGGTGACGCAGGGTGTTCATGGAGGTTCCCCCGTTGGTGAGTGGTGTGGGGCCGCGGCTCGGTGCCGTCGGCCTTGGGTGATGTGGTTGGTGGTCCGCGGCGCTCAGTTGCCCTTGCCCGGCCGGTAGTCGGCCGGAAGCGTGTACACGAACTCGCGGGGATCGGCGTGCGCGGCCTCGAGCAGCTCGGGGACGCTGTGGTAGCCGAGCGCGTACAGGTTCCGGCTCGGGTCCCACGTGTTGTAGGCGTACATCGCGCTGCGCTTGGTCTTCATGTGGGAGCTGGGGATGTTCAGCACGTACGCCGCACCGTCCGCGCGCCGCTCCCGGGGGCGCCCGTACGCGTAGACGTAGTTGAAACGCACGTCGGAGATCGTGCCGTCGTTCATCAGGCGGTAGGCGACGTCACTGCACGCCTTGTGGGTCTCGGTGCCCTCCAGCCAGCCCGCGGTGAACTTGTGTGAGGCGCCGGGGTACCGCGCGGCCAGCGCCCTGACCTTCGCGTCGATCCGGGAGACGAGGCGGTCGTAGGCGGACGTGCTGTCGAACCCGTCGTCCACGACCTTGAAGTTGACGACCTTGTCCACGCCCAGCGCCTTCGCTGAGGCCATGAACTCGGCGGTCCGAGCCGCGACGATCTTGGCGGTTCCGTCGGTCGGCCAGTTCAGGTTGTGCCTGCCGCCCGCAGCACAGGGGTGCGGGCTGGACCAAGTGGTCAGGGGGCACGGGTCGGTGTTCATGAGCTGGGCCAGATCCGGGTTCCTGCCGTCGCTCACCAGCACGAGGTAGACGGGCCGGCCGGCAGCCTTGTGCTCCAGGATCGATCCGGCCAGACCGATCGCGTCGTCGTCCTGGTGAGGTGCGTAGAAGATGGCGGGCTTGGCGGCGGCCGACGCCGCCGGCGCCCGGCCCGCCTGGTACGCCACGGCGGCGGCCGTCAGCGCACCGGCTGCCAGAACGCTCCGCCTGGACACCCCACCGCTGTGCTCAGTCGTGCTGTTCATGCGAGATCTCCCCCATCAGTGATCACCGGCACGCAGGTGACGGTCGTTCGGCGGCGGGGTGGTCAGTGCGCCTCCCGAGCCCGCACAGGCTCCGCCCTTGGCGGATGCGTCCGCCGAGGGTTGGTCGCCGGGGCTGCGCAGGACCGGGGGCCGCCCCGCGTCAGTCCTCAGTCGATCACCTCCGGTCTCCGTCTCCCAGGCGGTTCTCCCGGCAGAAATGCCGTCCGCCATACTTCTGCCGGGGGCTCGCACAGGAAGAGCCGGACGATCGGGGACAGCAAGAGTGCACGGTGGCACGCCTCTCACGGGGGAGTTCGGGCAGCGATTGCGTCATCTGCGGGACGGCGCCGGACTGAGCCAGGAGGCGCTTTCCCATGCGGCCGGGGTGAGTGTCAGAGCTCTGGCGGACATGGAACGCGGACGGACCCGGGGGCCACAGCGCCGCACGGTTCAGGCCCTGGCCGAAGCGCTGGGACTGGACGACGGCGAGGCGGCGAACCTGGAGAAGTCCGCCGCCGAAGGCCGTCCGCGCCGCCGACCGGCCACCGGCACGGCCGTCCCCGTCACCTTGGCTCTGCCGCGTGACATCCAGGACTTCACCGCCCGCGCCCCGGCCCTGGCCCAACTGCTGGACCTGGCGCGCGACGCCGACCCGGGTCGGCCGATGGTCACCGTGGTCACCGGTCAACCCGGCCTGGGCAAGACCGCGTTCGCCGTGCACGCCGCGCACGGCCTCGCCCCGCACTTCCCGGACGGGCAGTTCGCCGTGGATCTGCGCGGCATGGATCCTGAGCCGACCGACCCCCGGGACGCGCTGACCCGGCTGCTGGGCGCGATGGGCGTCGCCGACGCAGCCATACCGGCCGACACCGACGACCGCGCCGGCCTGTGGCGCTCCATGGTCGCTGACAGACGGGTGCTCCTGCTGCTGGACAATGCCGCCGACGAGTCCCAGGTCATCCCCCTGTTGCCCGGTACCGGGACGTCGCTCACCATCGTCACCAGTCGTCACACCCTGGCAGGCCTGGAATCCGTCCACCGCAGCGATCTGGCGCTGCTGCGACGCGAGGAAGCGGTGGAACTGCTGACCCGCATCCTCGGCCCGGAACGGGTCCAGGCGGAGGCGCAGGCCGCACGCGATCTGGCCGGCCTGTGCGGACACCTGCCCCTGGCCGTCCGGATCGCCGGTCAACGGCTGCTGAGCCGACCGCACGAACGGCTGGGCAAGCTCGTCGCCCGCCTCGCCGCCGAAGGCCGGCGGCTGGACGGCCTCCAGGCCGGAAGCCTCCAGGTGCGCGCCGCCTTCGCACTCTCGTACCGGCAACTGCCCCCGGATTCCGGGACGTTCCTGCGCCGCGCCTCGCTCGCCGCCGGAGCGGACTTCAGCCCCGAGACCGGCGCCCTCCTGGCCGGCCTGTCCTACGACGAGGCGGTCACCTGCGCCGAGGAGCTGACCGACGCCGGACTGCTCCAGAGTGATGCGGACGCGGAACGCTACCGTTTCCACGACCTGCTCAGGCTCTACGCAGCCGAGCAGACCGAGGCGGAGGACGCTCCCGCCGTCCGCGACGCCGCCCTCGACCGGACGGCGCGATGGATGCTGCGCCGGGCCACCGCGGCCGCGCTGCACTTCGAGGTCGACAGCGACCGGGCCGCCCCGCACGGCGACCCGGACCCGGACGGCGCACCCACCGGTCGGGAACAGGCGCGGGCCTGGCTGGAGGCCGAGCGAGCCCAGTGGCTCGCCGCTTTGCGCCGGGCCCACGACACCGGCTGGCACCGGCAGGTTCTGGACACCGCGGAGGCGATGCACTGGTTCTCCGATGTCAACCAGCACTGGGAGCAGTGGGTGGAGGTGTTCCGGCGCTCCGCCGACTGCGCCCGCTCACTGGCCGACGGGCGCGCAGAGGCGGCCCACCTCAACTACCTCGCCTGGGCCTACAACCTCTGTGTCCACGACCCCCAAGCCGCCCTGACCACGGCTGACACCGCGCTCGTGGCGGCCCGCAAGTGCGGTGACGGGCTGCAAGAAGGCTGGGCACTCGGCTACGGCGCGGGCGCACTCCACCGGCTGGGCCGGGTGGAGGAGGCCCACAGCCGCCTGCGCGAGGCGGGCCGCTGCCTCGCCTCGCAGACCTCCCCGCAGGCCCGGCTGGCCGAACTGACGATCCTCAACAGCTTGGGCACCCTGCTGCGCCAGACCGGCCGGGCAGCGGAGGCCCTCGACATCCACCGCCGCAGCGAGCAGATCTGCCGCACGGGAATCCCGGGCCGCACGCATGAGCTGATGGCCTTGTACCACGCGGTCACCCGGCAGCAGATCGGCAACGACCTGGCGGCCCTGGAACGTTGGCACGAGGCCGAACCTCCGCTCCGGCAAGCGCTCGCGGACTTCGAAGCCGCGCAGATGCCGGCCTGGATCGAACCGGCTCGGCTCGACCTGGGCCTGGTCCTCACCGCCACGGGGCACCCGGAGGCCCGGGAGACGCTGCTCGCCGCCCGCGACGGCCTCGCCGCGCTGAGAAGCCCGCGACAGGTACAGGCCGCCGACGCACTCGACCGGTCCACCGCCGCCATGTGAGGTCCGCACGGCCCTCAAGCGGCGACAGGATCCGGCCGATATGGCCAACCGCCTCATTCTGATCCCCCGCACGACGTGGAGCACCGGATCCGTGCGGGCGCTACCCGCTCCGCCCCCCCCCAGCGCGGCGAAGGGCCCGGCCGACACCGACAAAGCAGTCCGAAGATCAGCAGATCGGCCGGGCCATGGCGACCGGGCCATGGCGACGCGCTTGCCCAGCCACGGGAGGCCGTACAGAGAACCGATCGCAGGTACGGAACGTCACCAGCGGCCCGGCCCGGCCAGCCCACCTACGCTCATCCGCTGCACCCTCTAGTGCACATCCGGCATATAAGTTTAATATGCATTAAACCTCTGCCGGGGCTGCGGCGCCGCCGTGCGCCGTATCCGTCGCTCGCCTGCCTACGGGCGGCCGTGAGAGGTGCATCATGACCGGTTCATGCCGCGGACACCCGGCGACTCCGGACTGGCGCGATCAGGCCGCGTGCGCCGGAGAAGATCCGGAGATCTTCTTCCCCGTCTCGGACCTCGCAGCTCCGGGCACCGAAGCCTCCCTGGCCCGAGCCGTATGCCGACGCTGCGCCGTACTCATCGCCTGCCGCACCTGGGCGCTCGAACACGGCGAGGACGACGGCATCTGGGGTGCCACCACCGCCGCCCAACGCCGCGCGATACGACGCGCAACGATGGAGCCGCCCAATACGCATACGAAGGGGCGCCACGGCGACTAGCGAGTAGTTCCGCATGCGGGATTCCCGGACGGAGGGAGGGTGTCCAACATCGGGCTGCGACGACCGATTCAGGCCGCAGGCAGAACATCGTGCGGGTGCCCCGGGGCCGAAGCTCCGTTCCACCGCCGAGCACGCACATGCGCCGTGCCGAACGGCGCGTTGACCAGCCCGAGGCCCGGTCCCTCGGATGCACTTCGAGCCCAGCGGCCAGACGTACGGCATCAACGGCAGTCACCTCGTGACACTCGGCCGCACCGAGCTACATGCACCGTGCTGCACTTCCTCACTACTCCCGTCAGGCCTCGGGTCCCGCGGCACCCGGCATGGTCGACGCCCGCGCCGGAGTGCTGGGAACTGTGACAAGTCGGGCGACTGCGAGGCCTGGGCGTTCCACACGGCGGCCGTCCCTTTGGGAGTGGTCGGCCGACAGGTGCATCTGCAGGAGCGCTGTGATGCAATGTGACATCTGCCCGGCACCGGGCCCGCCACCGGGCTTGGCGCCGGCTTCCTTGCGCAACCGGGACAGAGCCTCGAACGTCAGGCGAGCAGCGAGGAGTCACCGTGACCGCATGTGAGCCTGCCGGGGACGGTGGGCCGGCCACTCGTACTTATGAGAACGGGCATGGCCGAGGCAGGGCGATGACTCTGGCGGAGGCGCTGGAGGCGGCGGAGGCCGCAGCGCCCGTGGAGTCGCTCGACGTGGTTGCGCGCATGCTCGCGGAGCGCCTCGGAGCGGCGTCCGTGTCATTCCTGATCACCGATTTCACCGGCGGCTCGGTCGTACGGCTGGGGGCGGCGGGCAGCGTCGAGACAGCTGAGCCCGCCCAGCGCATCACGCTGCGGGGCACCCTCTACGACGACGTGATCCGCAGCCAGCGGCCGAGCGTGGAGGACAAGGGCGAGGGCGCACTGGTGCGGATCGTCGCCCCGGTGACCAACCGCGGGGATGCCATCGGGCTCCTGGAACTGTTCCTGCCTGTGATGCCGGACGCGGAAGTGATGCGGGAGATCGGCGAGACCGCGCACGCTCTGGCGTACATCGTCATCGCGAACCGGTCCTTCACGGACGTGTACCAGTGGGGCCGCCGTACCACCCCGCTGAGCCTGGCCGCGGAGATCCAGCACCGTCTGTTACCGGCGTCCCTGGCGTGTGAGGCGGCGCAGTTCGCTGTCGCCGGGGCACTGGAGCCAGCCGACCACGTCGGTGGTGACACCTTCGACTACGTGATCGACCGGGACACGGTCCAGCTCTCCGTCACCGATGCCATGGGGCACGATGTCGACGCCGCGCTGTTGGCCACCCTGCTGGTGGGTGCCCTGCGCCGGGCACGGCGGGCCGGTGCCGATCTCGCCGAACAGGCATGCCAGGCCGACAAAGCCATGCGCGAGCACGGCCGCCTGGGCTATGTCACCGGCCAGCTCCTGCGCATCAGCCTGATCGACGGCAAGACCGAGTTCATCAACGCCGGGCACCCCTGGCCGCTGCGGATGCGGGACGGACAGGTGCGGCAGATCACTCCGAAGATCGATATGCCGTTCGGCTTCCATTTCCCTCACACCTACCGGGTCCAGTCGCTGGATCTGCGGCCTGGAGACCGGCTGGTGATGCTGACCGACGGGATGCTCGAGCGCAACGCCAACAGTCTCGACCTTGCGGACCTGCTCGTCCACACGCGCGCGCTGCATCCCCGCGAAGCCGCCCGCACCCTCATCGCGGCGATCGTCGAGGCCAATCACGGCCACCTGCAGGACGACGCGACTGTCATGTGCCTGGACTGGCACGGCGTCGGCCAGTCCCAGCGTGACGCCGACACCGGAGCCGACCTCGCCGAAGCCTCCGCACCGTCCACGGACCGGGCAGAGCGGGGGGCTTTCCCAGGGTGACCGCGTCACCGGCGCAGGCGACTGCGACGGCGGCCCGGACGCAGGCCGGGGAGGACGAGGTCGGCGGCCAAAACCACCACACCGTCGACCAGCAGGTGAGACAGGTCCTTCGCCGGCACTCCGACGACGCCGAGCACGATGGCGGCAAAGACCAGCGGGACGAAGAGAGCCCTCCGTACCACCCCATGGTGGAGAATCAGTGGCCGGCCTTCGGGGGGGGCAGGCCGGGAGCGGCTACAGCGACCTGGCGACCGTGTCGAGCGGGTCGCTGTAGCCCGATCCAGGTCGCGCGTCGGTGAGAGAGGCGTGCCGTGCGGGGTAACGTACGAACGGCTCGCCGGGGAAGGCTGCCTGCGAGAGCCGGACAACGGCGTATGGCACGAGGGGGAGGCGCCCGCCTGATGAGCAACTCGCCAACGCCTGCGCGGGAGCCGGGCGGTGCCGGCCGCGCACCGTTGCCCCGGGCCGAACCGGGGCTCCCTGCACACCGCTCGCAGACACACCGGGCAACCACACCGCTTCTGCGGCCCCCGACGTATGCGCGCGATATGCCGGGCTGGCACGACACCGTCACCGCTCTGCGGCGGACACCCGCCTCGGTGTGGAACGACAACGTGACCGACTTCGCTGCCGCACTCACGTATTACGCAGTGCTCGCGCTCTTTCCCACGCTCCTTGTCACGGTCTCGCTGCTGGGAGTCGTCGGCGCCTCGACCACCGACAACCTGATCAGTAACGTGATCGCTGTCGTGCCGACCGAGTCCCGCCCCGTCATGCAGAGCACGTTGCAGGGCATGGCGGCACAGCACGCGGCTGCTTGGACCTTGGCCGTATTCGGCACGATCGGCGCCCTGTGGTCCGCTTCCAGCTATCTGGGGGTCTTCCGCCGAGCCCTGCACGCCATGCACGGCATCGAGGACCTGCGCCCGGCGTGGCGGACGGCACCGCGGCTGGTGTTGACCGCCATGGTGCTGCTGATGCTTCTGGTTTCCAGTGCCCTGGTGCTCATCCTGACCGGCGAAGCGGCGCACACCGTCGGCCGGTTCATCGGCATGGGCAGCACGGCCGCCACCGCATGGAACGCGCTGAAGTGGCCGCTGCTGCTGTGCCTGGTCGCCGTCTTGGTGCTGGTGCTGTTCCGTTCAGGCCCGGCCGGAACGCGTGGGGTGCGACAAAGGCTGCTGGGGGACGCTCTGGCCGTGGCCTTGTGGCTCGTCGCCTCCGCAAGCTTCGCCCTCTACGTCTCGCACGTCGGCACGTACAACCGGCTGTACGGATCGCTCGCCGGCATCATCGTCTTCCTGGTGTGGCTGTGGCTGTCCAACCTGGCCCTCCTCACCGGGGCCCAGTTCAACGCGGAACTGGCCAGAGTCCGCCGTCGATGATCAACAGGGCATGAGCTGTTCAGCCCTCGTCCCGATCAGGCGGGCATTCGATTCCCCCGCACCCAGACGCTCCCCCGTGCGAAGCGACGACCCGTACGCCGGGCACCGTGACCGGCGCCACTGACGACCGCTGCCCGCGCGTCACGCCGCATGTCCCCTGGACGCCTCGCGCCCGCGGTAAGGGCCCGCACACCTGGGAGGCCGACGTCCGGCCCCCGACCGTGAGGACCCCCGCATCAGCGGACCGCCCGTACCGTGAGAAGCGCCCGGCCACCTGACCGGCGCACGGCTCGGTGCACCGCTCACCCGGCGCACCGCCGACATGACCCGGACGGCGTCACCATCCGGTACGCCGCGCGTGCGTGAACGGATGCGGATCGACTGTGCTGCCGTGCAGGTGCGGCGGTGCCGCTTCCAGGCCGGCCTCGCCCATGGCGTTCCAGTAGTCCAGCGCGGTGCGGGCGTGGACCAGTCCGTGCACCAGGGGCACATCCGCTCCGGAGGCGTGCAGCAGGGACTCCGCCCGGCAAGAGGCGAGGGTCCCCTCCAGCCACTGCCGCGCGAGATGGTCCGCGGTGGCGCCGGCCGGCAGTGCGGCCTCGAGATGCCGTTCGGTCGCGCCGACGGCGAGCAGACCGCCGCCGACCACGAGGACATCCCCGCGTTCCCGCATCCGGGTGAGGGCGCGGCCGGTGTCGAAGCAGTGCGGGAACGAGTCGTCGACGACCGTCGTGCCGGGCCGGAGCCGGTCGATGTCGAGCAGGGTGCCCCCGCCGCTGACCGCGGCGATGATCAGGTCCGCCTCGTACACGGCCGGTGGCAACGCGGACGGGGTGGACTCGACCGTGTCGATGCCGGCGGGGCCGCGTCCCCCGCGCAGCCGGTCGGCGAGGTCCCTCAGCCGGGGACCGCTGCCCGGCGCGTCGCACAGCAGCAGTCGGCGCGGGGGGCGTGGTCCGCGGTCCAGGAGGAGTTCCAGCGAGGAGGCGCCGATCGACCCGAGGCCGACGACCGCCACATCGAGGTCGGCCAGATCCTGGCCCGTGGTGTCCAGCACCGCGTGCACGGTCTTCACCACGGACACCACGGTCGCGGCGTGCCCGGTGGTGACGGCCGCCGACCCCGCAGAAGTCGCGCGAAGCACGTCGAAGCCGTAGCCCGTCAGGGAGGGGATGATGCCCGCCAGGGAGACGCACCGGGCGCCCTCGCGGGAGGCCAGGTCGACGGCGCGGGCGGTGTGCGCCACCAGGCCCACCCCACCGGCGAGTTCGTCGGCGAACCGGGGAAGGGCGACGAAGCCCGACCGCCCCAGTGGGGTCACCACCGTCTCCAGCAGGCGAGGGCCCCCGTCGGGGAACAGCAGCGCGCGCAGGTCCTCGCGCGGCAGTGCCGCCTCGGGGATGCCCGCCAGCCGGGCAAGGTGGGCGGGCGCCGGCAGGTAGCCGACGAGCGCGGCGTCCAGGGAGCGAGTGGCGGTGACCGGGCGGGGTGTGGTGGTGACCGGGCGGGGTGCGCTCCGCCCGGTGGTCACGTCGGTCGCGGCGGTGAGGTCGGCGTGCAGTGCCTCCGCGAAGTCGGCGAGCGCCTGCGCGGTGAGCGCGGCCGACGAGGCGCGCACGGTGATCCGCAGGCGGTCGCCTTCCGGCCGCGCCGCCATGAACACGTCCGTACCTGCCGCCGGCGGCGTGAACTCGCTGCCTCCGTCGTCCCAGGACACCCGCAGGGACCGGGCGTCCCACGAGCCCAGTGCGGTGAAGTCCAGGAAGGTGAAGAAGAACTGGGAGGTGAGCGGAAGGCCGTGGGCGTCGCGTGGGGTGACGCCGGTGTGCCGCTGGGCGTCGACGGATTCGGTCAGGATGCGCCGCAGGTCCTCGGTGAAGTCGCGTGGCCTGCCCGACGCGCTGCCCGGGACGCCTCGCGCCGGACGTACCGGCACGGCGCGGGCGTACGGGCCGAAGACCCGGTCAATGTCGGGCTGCGGATTGTCGCGGCCGGTGACGGCGAGGCCGATGATCAGGTCGTCCTGACCGGTCAGCCGCGTCAGCGCACGGTAGTAGGCAGTGAGCACCGGCGCGTGGAGCGTGGCGCCCGCGTCGGCGGCCATGCGGCGCAGCCGGGCCACCTGATCCGCTTCGAGTATGAGGTCATGGGACACGTACGGTCCGGTTCCGGCCTTGTTCACGTCGTCCCGGTGCGGCAATCCGCGCAGGCGCGGCCGTGGGTAGGGCGCTTCCAGGCGGGCCCGGCGTTCGTCCGTCTCATCCGTCTCGTCCGCCTCGTCCGGCGCGACGCCGGTGGCGGACGCCGGTTCGGTCCCGATGGCGGCGAGGCGGACGGCGTGGTCGCGGAAGGTGCCGCGAAGTGCGGGCAGAGCAATGGGTTCGCCGACGGCGAGCGCGTCATACACCGCTGTCAGTTCGGTGATGAGGAGGGCTGCGCTGTAACCGTCGCCGATGAGGTGGTGGGCGTGGACGATCAGGACGTGCTGCCGCGGTGCGAGGGTGAGCAGTCGCAGGCGCAGCAGAGGCCACGCCCACGGTTCGAGGCGGCGGCACCGCTCGGCGGTGATCCGCTCCTGCACCTGGTGGGGACCGTCGAGGGTCTCGAAGTCGACCGGCAGCCGCAGCGTGGCCGGCAGTTCCTGCTGAACCGGCGGCCTGGCCCCGGCGGGGAAGACCGTGCGCAGCATCGGGTGCCGCGCCACCAGGGTGTCCACCGCCGACTGGAAAAGGTCGGACTTTACTTCACCCGTCAGCGTCAGGCGGGCCAGCCAGGAGGAGTCCGTCCCTGGCGCGAGGGCCTCGGCGAGGAGGAAGCCACGCTGGCCGGGCGTGACAGGGAAGGGGTCGGACGGCCCCGGACCGTCGGTGCGGTGCGGCGCGGCGCCGGGGGTGTCGGCGCGGTTCCCGGCCTGCGCGGTATCGAGCACCGCGGCGAGCGCGGCGAGTGTGCGGTGGGCGTAGACGACGGTCGGGCGGGGCAGTGGGCTCCCGTGCTCCTCCAGGCGGGCGAAGACCCGCAGGATGAGTAGGGAGTCGCCGCCCAGTTCGAAGAAGTCGTCCTCCCGGTGCACCACGTCGACGTCGAGGAGGCCGCGCCAGACGGCGGCCAGCCGGACTTCGGTCGGTGTCACCGGGAGGCTTGCGCCGCGTGCGGGCTCCTCCTTCGAAGGGGTGTCCGAGGGACCGCCGTCGCGCGGACCGAGGAGCGCGCGGCGGTCGATCTTCCCGGTGCCGGTGAGCGGGAAGGACGTCACGGGCGTGATCCGGGCCGGCAGCATGTACGGCGGCAGGCTGTCTGCCAGGTGCCGCCGCAGGGCCACGGCGGAGGGCGGCGCGGCATCCGGCACCGAGGTGACGAAGGCGACCAGCCGGTCGTTGTCGGCCAGCGCGATGGCGTGCGCCACGTCCGGGTGGGTGCGCAGAGCCGCCTCGACCTCGCCCGGTTCGACGCGGTGTCCGCGGATCTTGACCTGGTCGTCGAGGCGTCCGAGGAACTCCAGGGTGCCGTCCTCGCGCAGGCGGGCGCGGTCCCCGCTGCGGTACCAACGCCGGCCGTCCCGGACGACGAACGCGGCGTCGGTGAGTGCCGGGTCGCCCAGGTATCCGGGGCTCAGGCCGATGCCGGAGATGAGCAGCTCTCCCGCCTCACCGTGTGCGGCGGGCTTGTCGCCGGGGCCGGCGACGAGCAGTTCGGTACCGGCGACCGGACGGCCGATCGGCAGGGTGCGGACCTCGTCGCCGGGGCGGGAGCCGATGATGTGACAGGTGGCGTTGATGGTCGTCTCGGTGGGCCCGTAGAGGTTGCTGACGCGCGGTCCCTCGCCGAACAGGTCGAACCAGCGGCGTACCCAGTTGGCGGGGAGGGCCTCGCCGCCGACGTGGATCCATCGCAGGGCGGACAGGTCGGGTCGGGTCCCGCCTCGCCCGACCTGTGCCTCGGCCGCCGTGAGCAGTCGTTCCCAAAGGCTCGGCACGGAGCTCCACACGGTGATACGCGCCTGTTCGACGTGGTCCAGCAGCAGCTCCGGGTCGCGGACCAGAGCACCGGGGACGGGAACCACTGTGGCCCCCGCCAGCAGGGGTGCGAGCAGTTGCCGCACGGAGGCGTCGAAGCAGGGGGAGGCCGTGTTGGCCAGCCGGTCGCCGGGACCGTAGCCGAAGGTGCGGACCGACCAGTCCAGGTAGTTCTCCATCGAACGGTGGGTGATGGGCACGGCCTTGGGACGGCCGGTGGAGCCGGAGGTGAAGATGACGTAGGCGGTGGCGTCTGCCGGGGGCGGGGCGGGCGCGGGCCCGGACGCCCTGCCGTGAGGCGCCTCCGCCTCCGGCGGTATGGCTTCGATCGGGACGAGTCCCGTGCCGGTCAGCCGGCCGGCCGCCTCACGGGTCGCGGCGTCGTGGACGACGGTGTGCGCGCCCGTGCGGGCAAGCTGCTCGGTCAGCCGAGCGCGAGGGTGACTCGCGTCCAGCGGCACCCACCCCGCCCCGGCGCGCAGGATGCCCACCACGCCGGTCACGGTGTCCGCACCGGGCTCGGTCAGCAGACCCACCAAGTGGCCGCGGGCCACCCCCTGGGCGCGGAGGCGCGCCGCGAGCGCGCCGGAGGCCTCGTCGAGGGCTGCGTAGGTGAGGCGGGCGGTGCCGCTGTCGACGGCGAGCGCGTCGGGGGTCGCGCGGAAGCGGTCGAGGAGCCGAGCGACAAGGTTCGCCGATGGTGCCCCCTGTTGCTCCGGCTCCGGCTCCGCCTCGGTCGCCGCGCAACCGTCCAGCGGCCTGTCCCGTGCCGTCGTCCGGTCCGTGGGGCGGGCGAACTCCACCAGTTCCTCGCGGTACTCGACCGACATACGCGCGAGGGTCCGCGGGGTGAACAGACGGACAGGGACGTTCCAGGAGAGCCTCAGCAGCGGGCCGTCCTCCCAGCAGAGCAGTCCGAGGCGGGTCGCCGCGGAGCCGGTGCCCGCGGCGGTCGGCCGCGCCGCCACGGGGCAGTCCGCCGCCGGTGTCGCTGGGAAATGGGCGAGGCTGAAGCTTGCCGGGCTCGCCGTACGCGGGCCCGGATGCTCAACGGGCACGAGCCGGGCGACGTCAAGACTCGTGAGAGTGCCGTGCCGCTCGCACTCCAGCCAGTCGCCGCGCAACCGCCGGGCCAGCGCGGCGAGCGGTTCGTCCGGGTCGACGTCGCACAGCAGCGGCAGGGTGTCGGCGAGCGGGCCCACCAGCCGGTCCAGGCCGTCGAGGCGAGCATCGCGCCGGGCACGGGCGACGTTCACGGTGACGTCCCGTCGGCCGCTCCAGCGCGCCAGGCACCGGACGTAGGCGGCGAGCAGCAGGTGGAACAGCGTGACGTCGTGGTCGGCGGCGCGTCGCCGCAGCGCTGCGGTGACCTCTTCGTCGATCAGGCCTGGGTGGGCGGTCAGCGGTGCCGAGGGCACGTGCGCGGCATCGCCGTCGTAGGGCAGGGCCAGCGGTGCACCGCGTCGGGACAGCAGGTCCGACCAGTGGGCCAGGTCCGACACACGGGCGGCGGACGGTTCGCTGTCGGCAGCGGCCCAGACGGCGAAGTCGGTCCGCAACGACGGCAGACCACCGGCCGCTCGTCCCCGTGCCAGGGCCGAGTACAGCGCCCACAGCTCGGTGGCCAGCACGTTCAGGCTGTAGCCGTCACCGGCCACATGGTGGATCACCAGCACGAGATGCGCGAGGTCAGCGCTCTCCCGCAGGACCAGGGCGCGCAATGGAGGCTCGGCGGCCAGGTCGAACGGCCGGTTGGCCAGGGCGGCCTCCAGCTTCTCCACCTGAGGGGCGGCACCGCGCTCACCGCGCTCGTGCACCTCGTACCATCCGGACACGGGTGTCGCGTCGGCGATGAGCTGGGCCGGCTGCCCCTCGTCGTCCCGGACGCGCAGGCGAAGCATGGGATGCCGGTCGGCGAGGGCCGCGAGCGCCCGGCCGAGCAGGTCGGTGTCGAGAGGGCCGGTCACCGTTTGCCGGACCCAGCCGCGAGCGGGCAGGTCAGGGTAAAGCCGACTGCTGGTGTGCAGGGCCAGCTGTACCGGCGTGAGCGGGAACGGCGTGCCGCACGGGACGGTCGGCCTGCCGGGGTCCTCCGGCGTGAGCGGGGAACCGGCTTCCGCGGCGGGTCGGGCGTCGAGGTGGGCGGCCAGCTCGCGCACGGTCCGGTGCTCGAAGAACAGCGTGGCGGGCAGCGTCCGGTCCAGCTCGCGTTCCAGGCGTTTGACGAGGTCGACCGCGGTGAGCGAGTCGAGGCCGAGGGAGAGGAACGGCTGATCGTCGGTGACGGCGTCGGCGTCCAGGCTCAGCGCCTCGGCGAGCAGGGTCCGCAGGACGGTGCCGGTCACGGCCGTCGTGGCGAAGGACGCGGCCGTCCGTCCGGGGTGGGGTCGCGCCGGGGCGGATCGGGTCGGGCCCAGCGCCGCCGGCAGAGCGGCGGACGAGCGCGGGGCCGTTTCCGGCGTCGGTGCCGCGAGGTCGGCGACCACCAGCTGGGCCGGGTCGAGAGCGCAGGCCGTCCGCAGCGCGTCCAGGGCGTCGGCGGTGGACAGCGCTCGGCCACCGCGCGGCGACAGCCCGCCCGCGGGCAGCTCGGCGGCCAGCCCCGTCCCGGCGAACGGGCCGAGGTTCAGCGCCGTCCACGGGCGTCCGGCCAGGCGCTCGGCGGCGGCGAAGGCGTCCAGGTAGGCGTTGGCCCCCGCGTAGTCACCCAGTCCGCCCGCCAGGCCCGGCAGCACCGAGGACACCGAGGAGAACGCCACGCAGATTGCCGGACGCAGGCGCTGCCGACGCAGGACCCGCGCCAGCAGACGCGTGCCGTCGGTCTTGGCGGCGAACGTGGCCGCCGACTCCTCGGCCGTTGTGGCCCGCAACGAACCCGGCCGGACGACACCCGCCGCGTGGAACACCGCGTCGAGCCGCGCCAGCCGGGACAGCAGGGCGACCACGTCCTCCTCCACGGAGACGTCTCCCGTGACGTAGCGCGCCGTGGCTCCCAGCGCCGCGAGATCCTGCAGCAGCCCGGTCGGCGGTTGCGGTGAGCGGCCCGTGAGGATGAGGGTGGGCCTGCCCCGGCGCGCCAGGTCCCGGGCCAGGGCGCCCCCGATGCCACCGGCTCCGCCCGTGATGAGGTAGGTGCCGTCGGCGGGCAGCGGGTGCCGTCCGGGCCGTACGTCCGTCAGCGGTTCTACGCCGCGTGTCAGCCGGTGTCCCGCACGCCATGCCACGGTGGCGGGCCGCTCATGCGCCGCGGCCCCGTGAGGGGTGCCCAGTTCGGTCAGTACGGCTTCGAGCCGCTGTGCGGGGCTGTCCAGCGAGGACAGGTCGGCCGCGGTCACCCGTACACCGGGGGTCTCCGGTGCGACCGCGAGAGCGAGCCCGGCGAGCAGGGCCTGCGCGGGGCGCGGTGGTGTGGCGGTCCGGCCGGTGGCATGGGCGTCCTCGGTCAGCAGCAGCAGGTGTCCTGCGCCCGTCCGGTCCAGCAGGGCGAGCGCCTCGTGGAGCGCCGCGCGCTCGACCGCTCCGGTGACGGCGCGACCGGCACCCGGGGAGCCGGCGAGGACGACGACGGTGTCGGCCGTGTCCGCCGGTCCGTCCGGCCTCACCACGCGCGCGCCTCGCTCGGCCAGCGACTGTTCGAGTTCGCGCACGCGGGCACGGTCCGGCCCGGTGACCACGACTCTCCCGGCCGCTCCCGGCCCCTGCCCGGCGGGCACCGTCGGGGCGGGGGCGTCCCGCCATATGACCCGGTGCAGCAACCGACTCGTCGCCCGCTCGGGCCAGTGACGCGCGCGCTGGTAGGGGTAGGTGGGCAGCGCGACCCGTCGGCCGCCCGGGGCGAGCGCGGTCCGGTCGGCGCCGGCGCCCCGGACCCACAGCCGGCCCACCACCTCGAGCAGTCCCTCATGGGTCGCCCGGACAGCAACCGCCCCGTCGGCAGGCACCTCCGTGGCGACCGGCAGCGTCACGACGTCCCGCGTGCGTATGGTCCCCAGCGCCGTCCCGTCACCGGTGTCGCGCGCGATCGCCCGCACGAGGTGCGAAAGTTCCGCTCCCGGCCCGAGCTCGACGAACGTGTCGTACCCGGCGGCGAGCAGGCGATCCACGGAGGCGCCGAAAAGCACCGGGTACAGGGCGTGCGCCCGCAGGTGCGCCGCGTCGAGGGAGGGCTGCCAGTCGGCCGTGAGGGTACTGAGCAGCGGCACGGACGCGGCGGTGGGCACCATGCGGCGTGCGGCGTCCTCGAGCGGTCCGGCGACCGGTTCCATGAGCGGGGAGTGGAAGGCGTGCGACACCCGCAGTCGGCGCGCGGCGACACCTCTCTCGGACAGTTCCTCCAGGGCCCGCCGCACCGCACCCTCGCTGCCGGAGATCACCAGTCGGTCGCGGCCGTTGCGGGCGGCGACCGCGAGCCGCCCACGCGACGCGGCCACCAGTCCGGCGACGACATCCTCACCGCCGCGCACGGCGGCCATGGCGCCGGGTTCGGTGAGCGCGCCCATCAGCCGTCCGCGCTCGGCGGCGAACGTCACCGCGTCCTCGAGGGACAGCGTGCCGCCGACACAGGCGGCGGTGATCTCCCCGACGCTGTGCCCGGCGACCGCGTCGGGCTCGACACCCCAGTCGCGCAACTGCCGGGCGAGCGCCACACCGAACGTGACGAGCAGGGGCTGCGCCACCTCGGTCCGCGCGAGCTCGGCGGGGTCGGCGGCCTCGTCCAGGCACCAGTCGGCCAGCGTGCGCCCACGGATCGGGCCCAGCAGCCGGGACGCCTCCTCCACCGTGTCCTGGACGACACCGGCCGTCGCATGGAGGGCGCGTGCCACGGCGGGGCGCTGCGTCCCCTGGCCGGGGAACAGGAAGACGACACGGGGACGGGAACCGGCCCTCCCCGTGAAGGACCCCCGGACGGGGGACGTGCCGTCGGCGCCCGGCGCGGTGGCGGATGCCGTCGGGTGCTCCCCCGCGCGTCGGGGCGAAGCGGCGGACACCGTGCTCGGCGCCGTCGACCCCTCGCCGCGCCCGGTCGCCGCCGGGTCACCGGACTGCGCGGGGCGCCGTGCTGCCAGCGCGGCCAGACGGCCCCGCAGGTCGCCGTCGGCGAGAACCGCCAGGCGGTACGGCTTGTCGTCCCGGGCCGTGCCGGCCGTCAGGCACGCGTCAGCCTCGTCGATCTCCGGGTGGTCCCGCAGATGGGCGTCCAGGTCACGGACCGCGGCGTGCAGGGCGGACTCGCTCGCGGCCGAGAGAGTGAGGAGCCGGGGCCCCGGTGCCGCGTCGGCGGGTTCCGGGGTGATGACCGGTTCGGGGGCTTGTTCCACGACGGCGTGCGCGTTGGTGCCGCCGAAGCCGAAGGCGTTGATGCCTGCGACGCGGGGCCCGTCCGACACCCATGCCGTGGTCTCGGTGACGACCTGGAAGCCCGCGTGCTCCGGCAGCGGCGAGGCGGGCGCGCTGTGCAGGGACGCGGGCAGCCTGCCGTGCCGCAACGCGAGCACCGTCTTGACCAGCGCGGGGAGGGCGGCGGCGTTGAGCAGGTGACCGATGTTGGTCTTGACCGAGCCCAGCAGGCGCGGTCGCCCGTCGGCCCGTGCGGGGAAGGCGTGGGAGAGCGACTGCAGTTCGGTCGGGTCGCCGATGGCCGTGCCGGTACCGTGGGCCTCGACGTACGTCACCGCCGCGGGGTCGACGTCGGCCGCTTCGAGTGCGGCGGTGATGACCTCATGCTGGCGGCGGGGGTTGGGCGCCATGAGACCGAGCGAGGTGCCGTCGTTGTTGACGGCGGTGCCGCGCACCACCGCGAGGACCTCGTCGTCGCCGCGCCGGGCGTCGTCCAGACGTCGCAGGACCAGGACCGCACCTCCCTCGCCGGGCACGAACCCGTCGGCGGCGGTACTGAAGGCGCGGCTGCGACCGGTCGGAGACAGCGCCTGTGCCGCCTCCAGCATCCGGTGCGCGTGCGGCGTGAGGTGCAGGTTGACCCCGCCGACGAGGGCGAGGTCGCACTCGCCGTCCAGCAGGCTGCGGCGTGCGAGGTGCAGCGCCACCAGCGCGGAGGAGCAGGCGGTGTCGACGGCCATCGCCGGGCCGTCCAGGTCGAGGACCTGGGACACTCGGGCCGCGACGAGGTTCGGCAGGTTTCCGGTCAGCGCCAGGGCGGCAGGGGCGGTGTCCTCGCCCAGCGCCCGCCGCAGCACCTCGCGATAGCCGCTGTCCCCCACCGCGGCGAAAACGCCGACGCGGTGCCCGCCCCGCCGGGTCCCGGCGTAACCGGCCCGTTCCATCGCCTCGTGGGCGAGTTCCAGGAAAACCCTGGCCTGCGGGTCGAGGGTTTCGGCCTCCTCGTCACCGATGCCGAAGCAGGCGGCGTCGAAGGCGGCCGGGTCGTCGAGGAAAGCGCCCCACCGCTCGGTGGGCCGCGGATCCGGAGCGGTGTCGTTCCACCGGTCGGCGGGCACGGTGGTGACCAAGTCGCGCCCTTGGACCAGCAGGTCCCAGAAGGCCTCGGGGGTGTCGGCGCCGGGGAAGCGGCAGGACATCCCGACGACGGCGACGCCGGAGGAGGTATGCGGCGGGCGGGGTCGCGCGGCGAGGCCGGTCCGGCCCGCCGGCGGCGCCGTCCCGGCGGCACGCTGGGCGTGCTCCGCGGTGATGACGTGGTCCGCCAGGGCGGCGACCGTGCCCTGCCGCATGACGGAGGGCTCCAGGACGACGCCGAGGGTGTCCTCCAGCGCGGCGAGCACCTCCATCGCCTTCAGCGACGTACCGCCGAGGCCGCGGAAGGTGTCCTCGTCGCCGACGGCGGAGGCGGGAACGCCGAGCACGGTGGACCAGACGTCCCGCACCGCACGCTCGGTCTCGGTGCGCGAGCGTGGGGTGCCGCCGGGCCGCGTCGACGCGTCGCCCGCCGCACCTCGCGGGCCGGTGGAACCGTCGGCCTCGGATGTGTGGGGCTTCCGCCCGGACGGAGCGGCCACCGGGGGGTGGGCCACGGCGTCCGCGTACTCCCCCGCCTCGAAACGCGTCCGCATCACGTGTCGTCGCAGCTTGCCGCTCGTCGTGCGGGGGAACGCGGCAGGCGGCAGGGCAAGCACCCGCACATCATCGTGGTACAGGACCTCACCGACTCGGGCCGCCAGCCGTTCCAGCACGTCGGGCGCTGTCGCCGGCGGCCGAGCCCAGGGCACGAACACCACGACGCGCTCATCACCGTGTACCGGGTCGGTCGATCCGACCACGGCCGGGGTGCCGGGCGGCAGTCCGGGCGTGGTGGCGGCCACCCCTTCCAGGTCCGGTGCGTGGAAGCTACGGCCGTTGAGGAACAGCACGTCCTTGTGGCGCCCGCTGACGCACAGCCGTCCGTCCCGCAGGAACCCCAGGTCGCCGGTGCGCACCCAGCCGTCGCGGAAGGTCTCGGCCGTGACGTCGGGCTGCCGGTGGTAGCCGCGTGCGAGTTGCGGTCCGCGCACCTCGATGTGGCCCACTCTCCGCTCGTCCAGGACATGTCCCTCGTCGTCGACGATGCGCACGGCGCAGCCCGGCACCGGACGGCCCACGTCCATCAGCTCCACGGCCCCGTCCGGCCGGTCCGCGTCCACCACCAGGCCGGTGCTGAGCGCCGCCCTGTCCAGGACGAGCGGCTCGGCCACCTCGCCGAGCGAGGGGAAGGCCACCGCGAGCGTCGCCTCGGCCAGTCCGTAGACCGGCTGAGCGGCCTCGGACCGCAGGCCGGCCGGCCGGGTCTTGCGGGCGAAGTCCCGCCAGACGGCTGCCGAGATCGGCTCGGCCCCCACCAGCAGGAGGCGTACGGAGGTGAGGTCGAGCCGGGCGACGGCCTCGTCGGGGACGCGCCGGACCACTAGAGCGAGGGCGAAGTTGGCCGCCGACAGGACGGTGGCGCGGTGGGCCGCCGCCGTTTCGAACCAGATGCCCGGTCTTCTGGCGAACGTCATCGGCCCGATCTTCACCTGCTTCGCGCGGGCGGCGAGGGGTGCCAGGTGAGTGCCGATGAGCCCCATGTCGTGGAAGTACGGCATCCAGCTCACCACCACGTCCCCCGCCGTGAGGGCGGAAGCCGCGCGTATCTGCTCCAGGTTGGCGAGTACCGCGCGGTGCGTCAGTTCGACGCCCTTGGGGCTGCCGGTGCTGCCGGAGGAGAACTGGACGAACGCGAGGTCGTCGGGCCCGCACGCCGCGGGGCGGACGAGGGGCGGGGCCTTTCGCAGCTCGTCAAGGCGCAACACCTCGACGCTGCCGGGAAGTTGGGCTGCCCACGCTTCGCATGCCTCATCGACGACGACGGGCGGTCGGCCCAACTGCTCCCGGACGGGCAGAACACGGTGTGCGTCCGCGGCAAGCGGGACCGGCACCAGGCCGGCCGCGAGCGCGCCCCAGAACAGCTGCTGGAAGTCCTCGCTGCGATCCGCCACCAAGGGCAGGCACGTTCCCGGCTCGACACCCGCCGCGCGCAGCCCGCCGGCCACGCGCCAGGCCTGCGCCACGAGTTCGCGCAGCGTGACAGTCAGTTCGCTCCCATCGGGGCGGACGTGCACCACGACTTGTCCGGGCGCCTCATGAGCGGCGTCCACCAGTAGGTCCAGCAGGGTCGTATCGCTCATGGGTCCGTTCTCGATCGGGCCGGTGGTCTACAGGCTTTCCGGCGCCCTCGGCCGGCCGGAAGCGGCCGCATCGGACTTGCGCCCAAGCGGCCCGCACGGCAGCCGCGGCCCGCTTGGTACGCCGGGCTGCCACGGCCTTTTTCTGGATGGTCAGGGCCGTATTCTCCGGCACGCGCGCAGTCACCGCCGGGGCGGGTCTGCCCTCACCCTAGCCGCCGTCGTGACCCGGTGCCGCGGGCCGGCCGCCGCACGAAAGCTCCTGCGTGGGTGGCTCCACACACGTGCGTTTGCCCACCGGCGGATGTGATCGGCCTGGGCGCCATAAGACTTCCCATGGCGCGCCGCCTGGCCGCTGAACTGCCCGTGCCCGTCTACGACATCGCCGCCGACCGGCGAGCCGCGCTCGCCCCTTCCGAGGCCGCCCGAGCGACCGCGTCCCCGGCCGAGGCCGCTCGTGACGCCGACGTCGTCGTGCTCGCCGTACCCGACCAAGCGCAGGTCGAAGGCGTTCGTCGCCCTCATGGTCGTCAGCGTCGGTGTCGCGCTCGCCGCGGGCGTGCCCGCCACCGACCTGGTGAAGACCGTCGAGGACGGCACGGGGGGGCGCCCTCGGGCACATCGCCACCCTCATCGCCCTGGGCGCGATGATCGGCCGGATCATCGAACTCTCCGGCGGTGCCCACGCGTTCACGCACTCCCTCGTCGAGGGATCCGGCTCCCGCAGAGCTCTTTCGCGTTCGCGCCACGTGCCTTCGAGCAGACGGTGCGGCGGACCACGAGGGCCGGACGTCCGTCCGTCAACCGCCACAAGGCGTCCTGGGTATGGAGCTCATTCTCCGAGCCCTGCGCGCTGGTGCAAGGTCGTGCAGCGGCAGGAAGCGGCAGGGGCGGACGGTCGGTCCTGGTTACGAGAGAGGTCCCAGGATCTCCTGCGACTCGATGAGCCCCTGGTCGCTCGGGGCTGTACCGGCGTCGAAGACGCGGGCTGCCTGCTGTGCCCGGAATTCGAGATGGGCTTCGGCGGGCTTGGCGTAGCCGTAGCGGGCGCGGGCTTCCGCGGGCGTCAGTATGTCCTCCTTGCGGGGAGGAACGCCGAGCTTCATCGGCGCGATCACCGGAACCGTGGAGGGCGAGAGCCGTGCTATGAGGCGCAGTTCGGCCTTGGGGCTGAGGTGGGCGAGCGCGAAGGTCGCCTTCATGACGGGCACGATGAGAGTGTCGAGGAGGCGTGACTGCCGGATGCCCGCCATCTCACGCATCCAGCGCGGCATCGTGGCAACCGTGGCGATTCGCTGGGCCCTCGCGACGGCCAAGCTCGCCGGCCTCGCCCAGCGCGGCGTCGGCGGCAGGACCAGTTCGCTCCTCAGCAGGTGGTTCATCGCCTGCCGGGCGATCGGGCTGGCGGACAGCCGAGGGCGCATCCGTTCGAAGTACGCCCGGACGCCTTCACGGCTGCGCGGAACGTCGTCCGGGGAGCACGTCTGCAGCTCTGCGGCAACCGCACACGCCTCCCAGTACTCGTCCTCCTCCTGCGCGGTGAGTTTGCCGGGTCCGTACTTCTCGTACGCGTAGAGGATCGAGTGCCAGCCGGTGAGCTGGATCCACAGCTGCGAGGCGGGGTCGTTGGCATCGTAGGTCCCGCCGCCGTAGGGCAGATTGCCGATCGCCTTGGAGTGGATCCTGACCAGGACGTCCGCGGCCCTGCACACTTCCCGTGAACCAGCGAAGGCCACCATCGCGAAGTACCGCAGGGTGCGGTCGTAGCGAGTGCGGGAGCGCCGGTAGATGCCCTGGGTCGCGTGGACGGCGGCCACCAGCGGCGGGTCGAGTTCCTCCACCACCACAGCCCGCTGGAAACCGACCGTCGGCGCCGTCGGATAGCTCCAGACCTTCCAAACCACCGACCCCGGGCCGAAGAAACCGTAGTCCTCGTGCGGTTCGACCTCGCTCCACTTCAGCTTCGCCATGTAGCCGCTCCTCGTACGTCCGGGGCGCACACCGCCCAATTACGACACCACTGTCGTAAATTAAGGCACGCGTGTCGTAAAATGCCAAGGTGTCAGCTCCCCCATCTTCGGAAGACAGGCCGCGCAAGCGACGCCCCTACGCCCCGCGGCTCCCGATCGCGGAACGGCGCGAACAGCTGCTGGACGCGGCTCTCGCCGTGATCGTGAGCGACGGCTACGACCGGGTCTCCGTCGACGCCATCGCCAAGAGGGCCGAGGTAGCCCGGTCGGTGGTCTACGGCGCCTTCAACAATCTCGACGCCCTGCTGTCCGCACTGCTCGACCGTCAGCAGGCACGGGTCTTCCAACGACTGCTGGCGACGATCCCCAGCGCGGAGGACCTGCGCGACCCCGCCGCGTCCGCCTCCGAAGCGGTCCGCCGGATGTCCGCGATGCTCCGCCAGGACCCGGACACGTGGCGGCTGATCCTGCTGACTCCGGGCAACATGCCCACGGTCGTCCGCGACCGCATCGAGGCGGACAGGGAACGGTTCCGGCTCCAGGTCGAGGGATGGATCTCCCACGTCCTGGCCGACCACAGTGGCCCGGCACTCGACCCGCAGGTCCTCGCGCACGCACTCGTCGCCTGCGCGGAACACTTCGGCCGCATCGCGCTCACCGATCCCGACACGTTCGACCCGGAGCACCTGATCGGCCAAGTGCGCGTGATCCTCGACGCCCTCTTGCAGCCGACGCATTGACGGCACGTGAGCGGAGAACAGCAATCCCAACAACGGCCTCGGCAGGCCACGGGCGTCTCCCCTCACCCCCGACACCAGGCCGGGAGTCTCAGATCCCGGGTGTGATTCCGGTCGCCGGAGGCGGAGTTCGGGCGGCGACGCGGTCGTGTTCCTGATCGGCCAGTGCGGACAGGGCCGTTGCCCCGCAGCCAGTGAACAATGCTCTCGCTCGTTCCAGCTGCGCGAGTCCTTCGGGCCGGCGGTCGACGACGGACAGTGCGATGCCCGCCGTCAGCCGGGCTGTGGCTTCATAGAGTGGCATTCGAGCTGCGCAGAACGCGGCAGCGGCCTCGCACGCAGCCGCTGCCGCAGCCGCGTCTTCCCTTGCGAGGTGTACCTCGGCGCGGGCCAGCAAAGCGAAGCCGAGCTGTCCGGGCGGTCTGTCGGGGCTCACAGCGGATGCCGCGCGGCCGGCCCACATGTCGGCAGCCACCACATCGCCCCGGGCCAGTTCCGCACCGGTCAGCAGCCGCAACCACACCGTGCGCACGGGTGCTTCGAACGCTGACATTTCGGGGCCACCACCCGCTTCGATCACCCTGCGGACGCAGCCCGCCGGATCACCGGTCAACAGCAACGCATTGCCGAGCATCCCGAGGATCGCCGACCGGTACTGGGCCGGTTCGGGGCCGGCCTGCGCAAGCGACTCCTCACAGATCTTCAGTGCTCCGGCGAAGTCTCCCCGCCACATCGAGACCGCCGCGTTCACCGCCTCGGCCAGCGAGCGTGGCTCGTTGCTGCCGACGAGTGATGCCGCCTCCAGTGCGTCATCGGCGCACTTCGCTGCCTCGTCCAGATGCCCGAGCCACATCAGTACGTATGCGGAGGCAGCGAAGAGATCGGCGAGCATGAGGCTTTGGCCGGTACGACGGGAAAGGTCCAGGCCCTGACCGAGGTGCCGGAGCGCGGCGTCGTAGTGCCCCAGGAACATCTCCGTCCAGCCGATCGTGACAAGGGTGTCGATCTGGTCGACCAGTTGCTGGTCATCGGCTTCGTCGACTGCTTCCAGTACCCGGTCCAGGTAGTCGGTCGATCGGACGGAGTCCCCGGCCAAGGTATGTGCCAGGGCCAGCAGACTCCGGACAGCGGTGATCCGCCACGGGTCGCCGATGGTTTCTGCCGAGTGCAGCGCGCGTTCGCCCCAACCGATGGCTGTCGGGAAGTCGGCTGTGCGAAGCGCCACCGTCGCGACCCCCATCTGGAGAGCGGCGGTCTCGGATTCCGGCCGGTCGTCGTGGTCCGCCAGTTCCCGAAGCAGCAGCGACGTCGCCTTCTTGTAACGGCCGAGCTTCCACTCCACCGTGGCTCGGGAGACGGTCAGCCGAGCCCGCTGAGCCCCCGCCTGCGCAGGCGGCAGAGAAGGGGTCGTGCGCAGGACGTCGCGGCTCTCCAGCAGTCGTCCGGCCATGCCCAGCGCATCGGCCTGCTGGAGCCACAGTTCGGGCCGCAGCCGACTCCGCTCACCGAGCAACCGCAGGGCTTCCTGCGTCCAGTGCGCGGCAGCGGCCGGTGCGATCGTCATCACCTGACGGGCGGCCCGTACCAGTACGTCAACGGCATGTTCGTCTCCCACCCGCGCCGAACGCTGAAGGTGCGACGCCTGGGCGGTCAGCGGTGCGCCGTGCAGCGCCAGGCCGTGCGCGGCCCGGGCATGCGCCTCGATCCGCCAGCCGGCGCCCGCCCCCTGGTACACCGCTGCCCGCACCAGCGGATGGCGGAACCGGAATCGGCGCGTGGAGCCGATCTGGCGTACCAGGTCCCGCTCCGCGATCTCGTCCAGGGCGGCAAGGGCCTGTGCCTCACCGGTCCGGGCCACGACGGCGACCATCTCGGCTTCGAAGGAGTCACCGAGCACCGAGGCCGCCTGGGTACAGGCCCTCGCGGTGGCCGACAGACCTCCCAGCTCCTCCAGCAGTGCGGCACGCACCGATTGCGGCAGATCGTCGGCGACAGGCACCGCGTCGGCCGGGAGCACCGACGGGCTTTCGTTCCCGGCGCTTCGGGCCAGCGCCTCCAGGTAGAACGGGTTGCCGCCGCTGGCCTCGTACAGCCGTCGGAAACGCCAGTGATCCGGCCTGGCCCCGCACAGCTCCGCCCCCTCGGCCGGGGACAGCGGCCCCAGCTCGATTCTGACCACACTTCCCTCCCTTCCGGCCCTCGCCAGTGCCGCGGCCAGTCGCGGCGGAGCCTGCCGGGGACGGTAGGCGAGGGCGAGGAGGAGCGGTGTCCTCGGCGGGTGCCGTACCAGATGGTCGATCAGCTCGGCCGTACCGTCATCCGTCCACTGCAGGTCGTCCAGGCTGAGCACGAGCCCGCCGTCGGCACTCAGCGCCTCCAGCAACGTCCGCACCGCTCGGTGGAACCAGTACCGTTCGACCGTCACCGGATCCGGCCCGGTCGGTAACCGGTCACGGAGTGCGGGGAACACCGTACTCAGCAGCGCGAACGCGCCGGGCAGTGATCCATCGTGCCGGAGCCGGAGGAAGTCCACACGGCCGAGGTGGTCGTCCAAGGCGTCCACGAACGCACCGTACGGAGCCCGGTCGAACTCCACGCTGCGGCCGGCCAGGGTCACGAAACCGCGCGCTCTCGCCCGCTCGCCCAGTTCGCCGAGCAGCCGTGTCTTTCCGATACCCGGTTCCCCGACCACCTCGACCACCGCCGGCGCACCGGCCAGGGCATCCCCTGTCGCACCGTCGAGAACCGCCAACTCCGCTGCCCGCCCGACGAATTGGCTCCCCGTCCGGGCGCGCCGCGGTGTCGGCGGGCCGGGCAGGTCGGCGCCGTCCCGTGGGGTTCCCACCGGCGGGGGCGTGGGCGACGGACCCGGCCCGAGAGCGGGTGCGGATCCCGGAGCACGCCCGGCAGCGGGGCCGGCGGCGGGGACGTTGTTCAATGCGGGGTCGGTGGTGAGGATCTGCTGGTGCAGTCGCCTCAGCGGGAGGCCAGGGTCACAGCCGAGCTCTTCGGCCAGCAGCAGCCGGATCTGCTGGTAGTGGTTGAGGGCATCGGCCGGGCGACCGCAGCGGTACAGGGTGAGGATGAACTGGCCGGCCAGTCGTTCGTCGAGTGGGTGCATCTCGACCCGGGCCGACAACTCGGACAACAGTCCGCCGTGGTGACCGCAGCGGAGCAGGACGTCGGTGTGGTCCAGTTCGACCGCGACCCGTTCTTGGCCGACCGCGTCGCGGAGGGCGTTGACCCAAGGGGTGTCCAGACCCGCGAAGGCATCTCCCCGCCAGAGGCCGAGTGCCTGCCCGAACAGGGTTGCAGCCCGCTCGTCCTGTTCGTTCCGCGCGGCCGCGCGAGCCCGTGCGGCAACGTCACGGAAACGGTGCAGATCCACTGCCACCGCCTCGACGTCGAGGACATACCCACCGGAACGGCGGACGATCTCCGCCCCCTGGGCGACGGCCAAGGCCCGCCGCAGACGGGAGACATAGCCGTAGACCGTGTTCCGGGCCCGCTGCGGGGGACGGTCGGCCCAGACGCGCTCGACGAGCTGGTCCACCGAAACCACCTGGTTGGCGTCCACCAGCAGCACTGCGAGCACACACCGCTGACGGGCATGGCCCAGATCGACGATTCGGCCGTCCACCCGCGCCTCGACGCTGCCGAGCACACCGAACTCAACCGTCACAGCACGCCCCCGACTCTCGGATCCCACCTTGGCATAACACCTTCGACCAGCCAATTCAACGTTTGCTCAAGGTTCGCCGACGGTCGGCCGAGCATCTTGGTCCAGGACAGGAGACAGCGGCACGAAGAACCCGGAGGGCCAGCTCGGCAAGCGTTCAGCGCACACAGCGACACGCCGCACCCGACGGGCGGGCGGTCTGCGACCCGGGGACGCGGAGTGGCGCCTCCGCACCAATTCCCCGGATACGCACGCATGTAGCGGCAGAACGCAGGCTGTCCCACTGAACGCACAGCGACCTCGCCCCGGGGTGCGAGCAGCACAGCCCTTGGGCCTCTGTCCCGTCGTCCACCCAGTGGATCCGTTCACCGTCACACCATCGACATCCAGGAGGACCGCCATGGTCAATGGCATCACGCTCAAGAGCGTTCAGAAGAAGCTCGCGGTCGCGGCCGCCGCCGCAGGCCTGGTCATGGCCTTCTCCGGCCAGGCTCAGGCCGCGAGCTACTACCAGAGCACGTCCGACGGCTGCGCCTCCGTCAACGGCTCCTACAACTACTGGCAGGTCACGACGGGCTACGACACCAACTGGGACTTCACGATCTGGGACAACTGCGCGGACGGCAAGGGCGCGGGGCTCTACACCACCTACCAGAAGTGGGAGAACGGAGGGTGGAACTACCACGGCTACACCAAGCTCGGTTCGGACAGCAACGGCGCCAACGGCACCCCCGGCTACGCGAACGGCAGCGGGCACAGCGTCCGCGACGTGAAGCTGTACGTCTGCTTCGTCGGTGACGGCAATTCCTGCGTGGCGCTGTTCTGACGTTCCCAGGAGTGGGTCCGGGTGAGCCCCCGGCCCTCGCCGGCGACACCCCGTAGGGGCAGGGAGGGCGTGGTCGAAGTGCGCAGAGGCGCCCGGATCCTGGTGTACGGAGATGGCGTGGACGCCACGGCACCGGTGGAGGCGGCCTGTGTGCCAGCGGCAGCGGCTCAGTCTCCGCCACCGGATCCGGGCAGCACACGCGCCCCCCTCGTGGCGCCCGTTCTCCAGCCTGGTCGCTGATTCACGTTGGATTCCGGGCCGCCGAAGTCCGGGCTGGCCGTCACCCGGCCACAGGACACACCCAGCTTCCACCCGGGCCAGTTGCCGGATGCAGGGCCTGCGCAGCTCCCTGGGCAGCGACCCGTCCGGCAACGTCTACGTGCCGCGCCGCAAGGCGGGCGAGGACGCGTACCGGCTCACTGCCAGCGTGCGATGCGACTGGACCCGGTTCCTCCAGCTCGTCGAACGCGCACTGCCGCTGGGTCCGTCTGGCCTTCCCGACCTGGAGAAGGCGCTGACGCTGGTGCGGGGCAAGCCGTTCGGCGGTCGGCCACTGCCCTGGGCCAGGCCCTATCAGCAGGAAATGATCACGCTGATCGTCGACGTCGCGCACACCGTGGCCACCTACCGCATCCCCGCAGGCCCCCACCACGATCTGAACGCCGCGCGCCGGGCCGTCTCGACCGGTCTCGATGTCGACGACACGGCCGAGCTCCTCTACCGGGATTGGATGCGTCTGGAAGCTGCGCGCGGGAACCGCTCCGGGCTGCACACCGCGATCACTCGCGTGCAGCAGGTCAACCGGGATTTGGTCTGCTCGCTCGAGATAGAGACCACGCAGCTCATCGACGAACTCCTCAACGGCTCGGGCACCGTACGCAAGGCGCTGTAGCCGATCGGTACGCGAGCGCCCTACCGGCCGGAAACGACGTCCCGGGCTGCCTACGCGAGCAGTTCACCGATGGCGGCCTCGGTGGAGGCGGGAGGGCGCGCACTCCACTGGCAGAAGGTGTCGCGGACGGCCTGCGCGACGGCCTGGACGTGCTGCGCCAGGTCGTCGTCGAGCGCCGTCACGTCTCCGGCCGTACACGTCGAGTTGTAGAGCAACCAAGGCCTGGCGCTCGCGCGGTGCCTCACCCATTTCACTGCGCGGCACCGTCTGCTACCTCTCGGGTGATGTCGGCGTAGAGGCGGAAGAGGACCGGGCGGGCTTCGCCGTGTTCTCGGTGGTGCAGGGCGGACCAGCACCGGGCGATGAGGGCCCGGGTTTGGGTGCCGGGCCATGGCTGGGGCAGGAGTTGAGGCGGCAGGAGTGGGTCGGGTTCCATGGCGCGCGTGAGTTCGGCGGCTAGTTCGACCGCGATGGTGAGGAGTGCGGAGGGGGAGAGCCGGTCGGGGCCGGTGAGCGCGGCGAGGCGGGGGTGGGCGAGGCGGCTGAGGCGGTGGTAGCGCTCGGCGATCTCCTGCAGGGGCCACAGATGGCGGGCGAGTTCGGCAGGCTCCTGGGTGGCGCCCCTTCGCAGGTCCGTCGTGGTGAGAAGGGTGAGCGCTTCATGGGCGCCTAGGTGGCGGGCCGCTTCTTCAACGTACGGTTCCCAAGTGTTGGCGCAGACGTACAGTCCTCCCTGCAGCGGGGCACCGCCGAGGTGGACGAGGGTCTCGCGTAGGGAGTCCCGGGCCGTGCGCGCCGATTCGGGCACCGCGAAGGCGGCGAGGTGCCAGACACCGTCCCAGGGCGCGAGCCCGGCGTCCTGCTGGAACGCGTGGCGTAGGAAGTCGGCGTTGGGGGTGAGGGCACGCATGGTGTCCGCGGTGGCGTGCAGCTCGGCCTTGCGACCTCGGCCCTCGTGGGTGAACCGGCCTTCGGTCACGAGGCGTTTGACGCACAGCCGCACCTGCTGGTCACTCATGCCCAGGGTGTTGGCGACGGTGTAGAGCTCGTCCGCGCGGACGGTGCCGTCCTCGCGGATCAGCGCGTGGACGAGCATGCGGGTGGGGATCTCGATGTGTTCGGTCATGGTGTGTTCAATCCTCTCGGCCCGTTCGCCCCGACAGGGCGGTGCATGGTGGTCACCGCGCCGAAGCCCATGAGTCCGCGAAGCCAGGGCGTGTGCTCGATCCGTACGGCCGTGAAGCCGCGCCGCTCGTACAGAGCCCTGGCGCGCGGGTTGGTGTCGATCACGTCCAGTCGGATCTCCCGGCAGTCCTGCTCAGCCGCGACTGCGGCCACTTCTTCGATGAGCAGGCTTCCGACACCGCGGCCACGTATGTCCGGGTCCACGGCGATGCCGTCCATGACGAGCTGCCCGGGGGCCGGGTGGCGTTCGAACAGGGCGAGGAGCAGGAGTCGGTGCAGTCCCCGCAGGTGCCCGTATGCGCGCAGCACGGCCGCAGCCGAGCCCCCGGTGAGGGCCCGCCCGCCGAGCTGGTAGCCGGCGAGGCCGACGAGCTGCCCATCGAGGAACGCGCACACCGCGCGGTCGGCGTTCAGGTGGGCGGTGAGGAAGGACACCGCCTTGTCCGGCGGGTTCAGGGCGGGGCCGAGTTTGCGGCCGAAGGCGTCCCAATACAGCTCGGCCACCCGCCGCTCGGCTCCTTCCGGTATCCCCCGCCGGACTGTCACCGGCCCGGTGCCGGTATCCGGCGCGTCGAATCCCATGCGATGTCCCCTCTTGTGGCCGTAACCTCCCCTCGAAACTATCACTCACTGAACGATCGTTCCAGTAGTGATAGTTTTATGTCGATTGAATCGAACAGAGGCGGTCAGATCTCATGTACGCAAAGATCCAGCCCCGACGGCGCGTGCTCCGCATCGCCGCGTGGTCCATCGTCGCGGTCCTGGTCGTGGCCGCTGGTCTCGTCGGCGTGGTGCTGTGGCAGAACACCTACGACATGGAGGAGGAACGGGTGTCGATACGCCACGGCGGCCACACCCTCAACGGAGTACTCGCCACTCCCAGGGACGCCCGCAAGCAGCACGGCCTGGTCGTGTACGTTCACGACGACGGCCCCGTCAGCGCCACCCACGACGACGGTTACAAGCCCATGTGGGAAGCGAATGCCAAGGCCGGGTACGCCTCCCTGTCCTGGGACAAGCCCGGAGTCGCAGGCGCACCCGGCGACTGGCTCGACCAGTCCATGGACGACCGAGCCGACGAGGCCGCCGCCGCCATCGCCTGGGCCCGCGCCCGCCCGGACATCGATGGCGACCGGATCGGGCTCTGGGGCGCCAGTCAGGCGGGCTGGGTCGTGCCGAAGATCGCCGCCAAGACGCCCGTGAGCTTCGTCATCGCCGTCTCGCCTGCGATCAACTGGCTCCAGCAGGGCCGCTACAACCTTCTCGCCGAGCTGCGCGCCGACGGCGCGTCGGCGGCCCGCACCGAGGCGGAGATCGCCAGGAGCGAGACGACCCGCCGGCTGCTGGAACGCGAGGCGACCTTCGAGGAGTACGTCAGGGCGATGGGCGGCGACGCGGACGGCATGACCGCCGACCGCTGGGGCTTCATCTCCAAGAACTACACCGCGGACGCCACCCAGGATCTCCGCGCTCTGCGCGGTGTACCCGTATTGCTCACCCTCGCAGGCCACGACATCAACGTGGACACCGCCGACACGGAGCGCGGCTACCGCAGTGCGCTGGACCGAGGCGGTGCATTGACGGTCAAGCGATACCCGGACGCGGCCCATTCACTGCTCAAACGGTCCATCGAGCAGTCGGACCTCAAGACCACGCTCACCGCGCTCTTCTTCCCTCGTTCGCTCTTCGCGGACGGATACCTGGACGACCAACGGCAGTTTCTTGAGGATCTCGGCCACGGCGGCAACGCCACGCCATGACACTCCCGCAAGGCCGGCACGTGGTCGTAAGGACACCAGAGAACCTGGCGCAGGTCGGCCTGTCCTGGCGGCCGCAGCAGGGGTATGTCGCGTAGATACAGCTGGGCCACGGGCAGCATGGGCAGTCTGCGGGCAACGGGCAACGGAGGGCCGAAGTCGAGTCGCTCCGCGAGCGTTGCGGCGTTCCGCTCCTTGATCGTCTCCGCCCTCGGGCGTTATCCCAGGACCACCGTGATCACCTTGGCCCCTGAGTGCTCTTCTTAGCCGGGTCGAGCATGGTGGTTGGCCCACGAAGTGGGCGTGCGGGCGGTGCCGGGTTCACGCTTCGGTGGCGGACGTCGCTGATGCCCGGTGGGACGGCGCCAAAGTTCCCGGCAGCTCTCGGAGGGCGCGGATGGGGGAGCAGAAGACCGGGAGGAAGGCGCTGGCCAGGCACACGGCGCCTGCCCACACGGCGATGCGTACGTTCGCGGCCTCACCGATGAGGCCGCCCAGGGTGGAGCCGATGGCCAGGGCGCCGGTGAGCAGGAAGCGGAAGGTGGCGTTCATGCGGCCGAGTAGCGGATCCGGAGTCAGGTGCTGGCGCAAGGTGACGCCCAGGACGTTGTCGATGCCCGTCTTGGTCATGGTAACCAGCCACGCAGCGCCGGCCACCCACAGCCACGTACCGGTGCCGACCAGTGCAACGGCCAGCGCGGCGGGTGCGAACCACAGCCCGGCCAGGGCCAGGGTGCGGCCGTGGCCGAGGCTGGCGGCGAGGGGGCGGGCGAGGCGGGCACCGAACAGGATGCCCAGGCCGCCGGCTGCCCAGTACAGGCCGAGTGCTGCGGCGGGCAGGTGCAGTTCGCGGGTGAACAGCACTGGCAACATGGCGTTGATCATCTGTGCGCCGAGGTTGGTGAGGGTCGCGGTGAGCGCCAGGGACCGCAGCTCGCGGGTGCCCAGGACGTGGCGCAGCCCTTCCGCGATCTCGGTACGTAGCCGTCGCCTGGCGCTCGAGGGCTGCGTGCGAGCGGGGTTGCGGGCCATACCAGTGAGCCAGCCGGCGGAGGCGAGGTAGGCGAGGGCCCCGCCGAGAATCGCCAGGGGTGCCGTGAGGAGTTGGACCATCAAGCCGCCGGCGCCGCGGCCGGCGATGTTGGCGCCGGCCATCAGGCTGACGATGGCGGCGTTCGCCGGTACCAGGCGCTCGCGGCCGACCAGTTCGGGCAGGACGCTCTGCGAGCCGACGTCGAAGAACACGGTGGCACAACCGCTCAGCAGCACCACTGCGTACAGCTGCGGCAGCGAGAGCACGCCCAGCCACCAGGTGACCGGAATGGAGGCGAGCAACACCGCGCGAGCGGCGTCGGCGGCCACCAGCAGGCGGCGCCCGGGCAGGCGGTCCACCCACGCGCCCGCGGGCAGCCCGATGAGCAGGAAGGCGGCGGTGGACAGCGCAGCCAGCGCACCGGCCTGGCCGGGGCCGGCGTCGAGCGTGGTGACGGCGAGCAGCGGAATCGCCACATAACCGACGTTGCTGCCGAGGTGGCTGAGGGCGCTTGCGGCAAAGAGCGTGCGGAAGGCGCCCACGCGCCACGGAGAATCTGGGGCTTTGGTCATGCGGCGTACGGTGCGGGACGCTGCGCGGCTCCCCACAGAGATTTAGGCTCAGCTAAATGATCGAGGTGGAATTCGCCATCGAGGACGTGGCACGCACCCGCTTCGCGATCTCTCCGCTGTGGGAGGTCGTGGCAAGCGTCCGGGTGCTCAAGGGTGCGGACGAACACGGCCTGCACCGCACATGGGCAGACCGCGTACGCCCCCGGCTGGCGGCGGCAGGTCTCGACCTGAGCCCGCTGTTCGACCTCGTCCCGATGCCCGTCCGCTCGCCCTGGGCCGGCCGCATCCCGGGGTTCATCTGCCCGCCGCCCACGACGCCGCTGCCGTCGCTGGAGGTGGAGCTGGCCACGGTGCGGGCCATGCCGCCGGCGCTTCTGCACACCACGGCCGAAGTGCCGGAAGCGCGGATGGCCGCACTGCGCGGCAATCCGGCCACCGAGCTCGCGCGGCTGGCCGATGCGATCGAGGCGTACTGGGAGCTGGCGCTGGCCCCGTACTGGTCACGCATCCTCACCCTTCTGGAGGACGACATCCGCTACCGCGCCGGCCGCCTGGTCGCCGGCGGCGCACAGCACCTGTTCACCGACCTCGACCCGCAGGTCACCTGGGCCCAAGGCACCCTGCACCTGGAACACCGCACCGCGCGCGGAGCGCGCCGGCTCGACGGCCAAGGCCTGCTGCTGGTGCCCTCCGTCTTCATCTGGCCACGCGTCTTCTCCGTGCTCAACGAACCCTGGCAGCCCTCGCTGCGCTATCCACCCCGCGCCGTCGGCACGCTCTGGCACACCCGGCCCGCGACCGCCCCCAACGCCCTGGCGGGGGTGCTGGGGCGCTCCCGCGCGATGGTCCTGACCGAGCTGACCGCCCCCGCATCCACCACCGAACTCGCCCGCCGTACCGGCCTGACCCCCGGCGGCACCTCCCAGCACCTCACCGCCCTGCGGAACGCCGGTCTGGTCAGCGCCCACCGCGCAGGCAGGCAGGTCCTGTACGCGCGTACCCGAGCCGGCCAGACAGTGACAGAGGCTGCCCAGTCGGGCTCACCACCATCCGCTGCGGACGCACAAACCCAGCACCCACAGGCTGCCGACGAATTTCGAGGGGCCAACCCCAATGCGAAGCCGGGCTTGAGCCCGGTGTGAAACTCGGGGCCTATCTGCGCAGGACATCATCGCGTCTGGCAATCGACACGTTGCGCGCGCAGAAGCGGATCGATCTGATGGACGAGACCGCGCTTGTGGCGGCCAGCAACCCGGGCGGTGAGGACGCCGATCCGCTGAAGGAGCTGGTCCAGCCCGCGATCGAGGCCATGCCGCTCAGCAGGCGCCGCACGGTTGTGCAGCTGCAGAGCCAGGGTCTCGCGACGCCAAAGTCGTGGGGGGCCCGATGAAGCCGACGCGGAAACACGGTGGAGCCCGTTCCACCCCTACTACCGCTGCTGAGCCTGAGTACAGCCTGCTCACATTCCGAGCAACGGGGACTCTTCGTTCACCCCGGCGGTCCTGCCAGGGCTTTGATGGCCGGGCGGAGCAACGCGGCGATGTGATCCGCAGGGGCCTCACGCAGTGCGGCCAGGCCGAGGAGCTGGTGGCCGATGGTCACGCCCAGCAATGCGGTGACAACCAGTGCGGCGCGCAGTTCGGGATCCTCGGCAGCGGGCAGGGCTGCACCGACGCTGTCGATCTGCCGGCCGAGAGCGGCACGGACGTGATCGGCTGCTGCCTGGTCGGTGAGCATCGACCGCATCATCGCCAGCGTGCCCTCGGGAAGACCGCCGAGCTTGAGGCCGAGCGAGGCCAGCAACTGATCGACGAGCTCGTCGGCGCCGGTGACCGTCAGCGGGGTCGGCAACGCCTGCACGGCTTGGCTGAACAGCTCCCGTTTCGAGCCGAAGTACTGCATGACCAGAGCCGGATCGACGCTTGCCGCGGCCGCCACAGCGCGGATGGTGGTGCGCTCGAATCCCTTCTCAGCGAACAGCTCCCGGGCGCTGTCGAGGATGCGTACCTCGGTCGCTCGGCGGCGGTCGGCGCGGGACTGGCGAGGAGTGGACACCGATTCACTCTACAGCCGTTGACCGAACTTCCAGCCGACCATACCGTGAGTGGGTCAACAAGCGTTGAGCGAATGGAATGACCCCCGTGTCACCTCTGGATACACCTGCCGTTCGCACCCCTCACGAGGTGCTGACCTGCTACTACCAAGCCATGCTCGACAAGTCGCCAGACGATCTCGCCGATCTCTACGCCATCGATGCGGTGCACAAGTTCCCGTTCACCTCACCCGGCTTCCCCGCATGCTTCGAGGGTCGTGAGGCCGTGCGCGCCGGTTACCGAGCGGTCTGGGGCGCCAGCCCCGCCAAGGTGCAGGAGGTCAGGAGGATCGCGACCCACGAGACCGCCGATCCCGAAGTGATCATCGCCGAGCATGTCGTGGTGGGAACGCTGCCGCCCAAGGCCACCACGTTCACCGTCCCCGGCCTCCTGATACTCCACGTACGCAACGGACTGATCACACGGGTCCACGACTACATGGACGGCTCAGGAGTCGCCAGCGCCAGGGCCTGACGGCCCGACCAGAACGTCGAAGGCACCCGCGCCAAGCTGAAACGCCTGGTCAAGCTCGGAATCCTCACCGAGGCGGACACCGGCAACTTCGCCAGGAGGCAATAGCCCACCGGCCCTCCAGCAGCAACCTTGCCTCAACCTCAGGCAGAAACAGACATCACGTTACGAACCGCCCACTCAGAACTCTCACAGATGGAGGTGCCCGAGGTGCGTCTTCGGCGGGCACCGGCGCCTCACCCTGACCATGTCGCCTCGCCCGAATCGTGCCAGGTAGCTCTGAGACACATAGTGGTGAAGTTTCGGTGCAGACACATCGCACAGCGTAAGCGGCCTGGCGGTGAGCAACTACGGAGTTTCCCCGAGCTACGTGGAAGGTATGGCCGCATGACGTGGTCCTTGCCCGAGCCGATGCTCACCGTGGCCGTGGACAGCCCTGTCCTACCCGCTGGGTGTGCCGCGGAGCCTAAGTGGGACGGCTACCGTGCCCAGCTCGCCGTGTACGCGGGCGGGCGGGTGCTGCTGCGCTCACGGCGCGGCACGGACATGACGGCCGCGTTCCCCGAGATCCGGGCGGCTGCCCTGGCGCAGCTGCCGGAGGACACCGGGTTGGACGGCGCTATGTGACCTGCACGGGTGTCTCAAGTGCTCGGTGTCTCAGGCGATGGGCGGTCGCCCCTGTTCGGGCGCCCATACAGGAGGACTACGCCCAGCGCGGCCCCAGCAACTTGGCAGGCGGCCACTGCTAGGACGAGGCTTCCCGGCCCGGCGGCCTGCCAGACGCCCGCGAGGGCAGCCCCGCCTGCGGCAAAGGTGCTCTTGATGCTTGCTCCCAGGGTGAAGACCTGGGTACGGGCACCTTGGGGCGCGTAACGGTCGCGCCCGGCCAGCAGTGCGGCGAAGAGCGGACCGGTGCACCACCCGGCCAAGGCGAAGCCGCCGACTGCCGCGGTGGCACTGTCCATCCAGGGCACGGCGGCCAGCGGCACCCCGGTCGCGAAAAGCATGGTCACGACGGTCCGTTCGGGGCGCAGGGTGCCCCACGGCCGCCAGGCGTACGCCAGAGAACCGGTCAGCGAGCCGAGTGCCATCGCGGTCATCAGACCGCCTGCGGCCCAGGGTGTCCGGTAGTGGGTGGCGAGCAGCACGCAGACCACGGGCAGAGCACCGATCCCGAGCTGGCCCACCCCGCTGGCCCAGGTGAGCGACCGCAGCGGCGGATCGCGGACCAGCAGCGCGATGGCGGCACCCAGACCGGCGGGGCGCGGTCCAGCGCCCCGTCCGGGGCGGCGCCGCAGCGGCAGGGCGAAGACCAGTAGGCCTCCTGCGGCGGCTCCTGCCCCCAGGGCCACGACGGCGGGGGCGGGACCGGTAGCCGCCGCGAGGGCGGAGGCGAGGGCAGGCCCGGTGATTCCTGCCAGGTTGTAGGAGACGGCGTCCAGGCTGAAGGCGCGGGGCAACTCCGTGGACGGCAGCAGGTCGCTCAGCAGGCTGGTCAGGCCACCGGTCAGCAGCGGGGTACAGCAGCCCGCCGCGGCGGCCATTGTTAGGACGACCGGAGCGGGTGCCCGCCCAATCAGCCCCGCGACCACGGTCAGGCCTGCCCCGTAGTAGACCAGGCAACCGGCGTGGAACAGCCGCCGGCGCCGGACCCGGTCCGCGAGGGCACCGGCCAACGGGGCGGCGACGACGCTGGGAAACAGCAGGGCAGCGACGAGTGCGCCCCCGAAGCCGGCACTGCCGGTGCGTTCTACGGCGAGCACTACTACACCGATCCGCGCCCCTTCGGAGGCGAGGCGGACCAACACGGCCACCAGCATGTACCGGGCGAGCACCCATTTGTGCGTGCCTGAGCGCGTTCCCGTATGCATGGGTGTCTGCGTACGCAAGTGCATGCCTCCGACCGGATTCCGCGCCTCGCCGCCCCATGTGCGGCCCACCTTCTCTCGTCATACCCTGAAGGTATGACGACATGTGCGTTCGAGATCCCCGCTCATACTCGAGGGGTGAGATTCACCTTCGTCAGTGATCACGTTGCCCTCGACTTCGCCGCTACGGTGGCCTGGCGCACCACCCGTCACACGGAACTGCTCGCTGAGCCAGAGGACTTCGCCCGATGGGCGACCGCAGCCGAGGTGGTCGACCGACTGGAGGCGGTGAGCCAGGGCGACCTGGTTGCGGCCCGCACGTTGCGCGAGGCGATCTACCGCTTGGCACTCGCCGCCGCCGCAGGAGAGCCGGGTGACCCGCAGGACGCCGCCGTGATCCGGCGGGCCGCCGCACACACACCGGTCCGCCCCGCGCTCCAGGCCCTGGGCGAGGTGGAACGCCGCGGCGGAGTCAATGAGGTGCTGGCCACTGTCGCGGCGAGTGCCAGCGACCTGCTCGGCGGTCCCGGCCGACTCCTCATCCGGCACTGCACCGGTGAGCCATGCACACGTCTTTTCCTCGACCGCTCCAGGGCAGGTACCCGACGCTGGTGCTCGAAGCGTAGCTGTGGCAGCAGGATCAACGCCGCCGCCTACCGCCGCCGGGTCCGCCAGGACGGGCAGACCACGAAGTGACGAGGACAAGTACCCCGCGATGAGACAGGCTGGCAGCTCACATAAATGGCGAGTTGGTCGTATGGGACGCCGCGGGCCGCCTCGCATTCGAGCGGTTGCAGAACCAGCTTGCCCGGCGTGGTGCCGGGGCGGCTCGGGCGGCGGAGGAGTGGCCGGCTCACTTCGTCGCGTTCGATCTGCTGCGGCTGTCTGGGACGTGCACCACCTCTTGGCCGTATCGGCGGCGCAGGGCCGCGCTGGAGTCCGTGTTCGTCGGCTGTCGGCGCCGTGGGCCCTTTGCCCGTCGACCACCGAGGCCGACGTCGTACGCGAGTGGCTGACGTGGGCGTCGGTCGGGATGGAGGGTGTGGTCTTCAAGAGGCTCAATGACGCCTACCGCCCGTCGGTGAGGGGCTGACAGAAATACAAGATCCGCGAGACGAGCGAGGCCATCGCGGCGATCACGGGCTCTCTGGCCGCTCCCCGCACGCTGCTGCTCGGCAGATACGACACCGAAGGGCGCTTTCAGTACGTCGGCCGCACTACCACCCTGGCCCAGGCGGCAGGTGCGGCGGTCGCCGGTCTGCTCGCTGCGGGGCAGCGCGGTCATCCGTGGACAGGCTGGTCGACGTGCCCTTCACCCCCACCAGCAGCTCCTGGCTCCACCAGGTCGAGCGGTGGTTCGGCCTGCTCACCGACAAGCAGATACGGCGAGGCGTCCACAAGAACGTCCAGGCCCTGGAGAAGGACATCCCTGGATCAGGACCTGGAACGAGGACCCGAAACCCTTCGTTTGGACGAAGACCGCAGACGAGATTCTCGAACGCCTCGCCGGATATTTGAACCGAATTCCCGACTCAGGACATTAGCGAGGCGGTGCAGAAACTCCGCGACCAGCTCACCCCCGTTGGGTAGGCGTCCGCCCCCGTCTAGTACTGCAACGGTTCTTGCCGTGACTAGTGGCCAGGTCGGTCGCTGGTGTGGTTATGGGTGGGGACCTTGCTGATGTCAGGTTGTGGGCGGGTGAACTGACCGCTCTGCATGGGCGGTTTGTGCACCGTTTCAGTAGGTCGGAGCCGCGTGAGTCGGCTCTGGCCTGTATGCGGGGGCTGGTTGCTCCGCTGCAGCGGAAGAACGGCTGGACGCCGGCCGAGGAGGCCGGGCATGACGGGCCCGACCGTATCCAGCGGATGCTGAACCGGATCGAGTGGGACGCCGACGAGGTCCTGGACGACGTACGCGCCTATGTCGTGGAACACCTCGGTGAGAGGGATGCCGTGTTGATCGTCGACGACACCGGCTTCCTGAAGAAGGGAGTGCGGTCGGCCGGCGTGCAACGCCAGTACTCCGGAACTGCCGGCCGCACCGAGAACTGCCAGGTCGGCGTCTTCCTGGCTTACGCCACCGGCCGCGCACGCACCCTGATCGACCGGCGCCTGTATCTGCCCACGTCCTGGACGGACGACCGGGAACGCTGCCGCCGCGCCGGCATCGGTGACGAGGTCGTGTTCGAGACCAAGGTGGCCATGGCCAAGGCGATGGTCCGCAAGGCGATCGCCGGGAAGATCCCGTTCGCCTGGGTGACCGCGGATGCCGCCTACGGCTTCAGCAAGGGCTGGCGACACGAACTCGAGCAGGCCGACGTCTTCCACGTCATGGCCACAACGAGACACGACACCGTCGTCACCCGCTGGGCCCTCGACCACCCCGTCCACGAACTGTTTCCCGGCCTGCCCCGGCAGAAATGGAAGCGCCGTTCCTGCGGCGAGGGAGCCCACGGCCGGCGGATCTTCGACCGGGCCCACGTCGAGGTGCGGCCCTGGCACCGCGAGGACCGCCGGCACTGGGTTCTCGCCCGCCGCAGCGTCAGCAGGCCCGAGGAGATCTCCTACTACATCGCCTACTGTCCCGCCGACACGACGCTGGACGAACTGATCCGTGTTGCGGGCAGCCGATGGGCCGTCGAGGAATGCTTCCAGACCGCGAAGCAGGAATGCGGCCTGGACGACTACCAGGTCCGCCGCTACCCCGGCTGGCACCGCCACATGACCCTGGCCATGGCCGACCACGCCTGCCTGACCGTCCTGCGGGCCCGACAGCTGGACACGGACAAAGCAGAAACGGATCCTCCCAGCTCGTCCACCTCAGCCTCGCCGAAATCCGACGCCTGATCACCCGCCTCACCAACCGCCGACCCACCCCGGTCGACCACATCCTGCACTGGTCGACCTGGCGCAGAAGACGCCAACACCAAGCCCGCGTCAGTACTACAAACGACGAGGCCGCAGTCCCTGAAAACTGACCAGCAATCAGAACAGACACCGTTGCAGTACTAGGGCCTGTTGCGAAAGTGGATCTTGTTCGTCGATGATCAGCTGTCGTGGGACGTGGGGATCTGACGAACGGCCAGTGGGCCCGGCTTGAGCCGCTGCTGCCGCAGGGCATTAAGCCAGGTCGTCCGCAGGTGTGGACGCGGCGGCAGCTGATAGACGGCATACGGTGGCGGACCCGGACAGGTGCCCCCTGGCGTGACGTGCCGAAGCGTTACGGGCCGTGGGACCGGGTCTACGACCTGTTCCGGCACTGGCAGCGGGACGGCACCTGGGCGAGGATCCTCGCCCAACTCCAGGCCGAGACCGATGCGAAAGGCCTGATCACCTGGGACGTCAACGTCGACTCCACCGTCTGCCGGGCCCATCAGCACGCCGCCGGAGCGGCGAAAAGGGGGACCTGCGGAAGGAACCGCCCGGCGGCGTCTTCGTCGAGCCGGCCGACCACGGCCTCGGACGCTCCCGCGGCGGACTGACCAGCAAGATCCACCTCGCGGTCGAGCAAGGTCAGAAGCCCTTGTCCGTCGTGATCACGGCCGGGCAGCGGGGCGATTCCCGCAGTTCGAAGCGGTCCTGGAAGCCATCCGGGTGCCGAGGCTGGGCCTTGGCAGGCCGCACAGACGCCCGGAACGGGTGCGCGCCGACAAGGCGTACGACTCTCACAGGAACCGCTCCTACCTGCGCAGACGCGGGATCAAGGCCACGATCCCAGTCCCGGCAGACCGTGTCCGCAACCGGCTCAAGCGCGGATCGCGTGGCGGGCGACCGCCGACGTTCGACAAGGACGACTACAAGCAGCGGCACGCGGTCGAGTGCGGGATCAATCGCCTCAAGCGCCACCGGGCCGTCGCCACGCGGTACGACAAACTTGCCGTCCGCTACGAGGCAACCGTGCTGGTCGCAGCCATCAACGAGTGGCTGTGACCAGCACTTTCACGACACGCCCTAGGTCAGCTCGCCCTTGAGTTCCTGCGCTACGCACCGGGTCGTAGGCGCGGTCTGGCTGCTGTTGAAGATCCTGTCGAGGTGGTATTGGAGCGCCGCGGTGGCAGCCTCCGGCGTCCGCTGCCCGACGAGGATGCTGGTACCCATGGTTGCCGTCATGGCAAGCAGGCTGATCGCCTCAGTGCGAGCGTCGGCTCCAGCATCGGCCCGGCCCGTCTCCTGTGCCTGTTGGATCAGTCCGGTAAGGGCATTCTCGGCGGCGTCAGGGTTGTCGATGAACGGCTGGGCGGCGAGGGCCTCGTCGGTCACGGACAGGATCGAGTAGGAGCTGTAGAGAAGGTGGAAGGTTCGGCCTTCCTCGTCGGTCGGCAGCGAGGCCAGCAGCAGTGCCTCGATTGTCGCGCGGGGGCCCGGGTCACGGCCAGCAGCGGCGAGGCGGGCGCCAACGCGTGCGGTGAAGCGGTCGGTCAGGTGTTGGAGGCCATGGAAAAGCAGCTTCTCCTTGGTCTGGAAGTAGTACTGCACCAGGCGCAGTGAGACGCCCGCCTCGGCGGCGACGTCGCGCATGCCGACCGCGTGCAGGCCCTGCCGCCCGGCGACCTGGATGAGTGCTTCAGCGATCTGGGTGCGGCGTTCATCGTGGTCCACTCGCTTGGGCATCCGTGGCGTCTCCGGCCGTGGTTGGGGTTGGTGGGGTTGCCTGTTCGCCGTCCGGTCCGGCTCGACGGCACCTTTTCATGGTACCGCCGTATCACCCATATGGTACGGTCGTATCACAAAGAGTGGATCTCACGGAGGTGCCCATGCCCGAGAACACGCCCCGACCGCGCCGCGACATAGGCCGCTACGTCAACGACCAGCTGCGCGACCGCTACTTCGCCGCCTGCGACGTGCTCTACGCGAAGGGCGCACCGATCCGCTCCGAGACCGACGTGGAGACAAGCTTCGGGACCACTCACGTCTACCGGTACAGCCCCGCGGACCCGGCAGCCGGGTCCCGCACGCCGGTCGTCCTGATCCACGGATCGGGCGGCTGCTCCGCGATGTGGTACCCCAACACGGCCGCGCTCAGCGCCGACCGCCCCGTCTACGCCCTTGACACCCCCGGCGACCCGGGCCGCAGCATCCACCGCGAGCCGATGTGGCAACCCGAGCGGGCCGCCCAGTGGATGGACGAGGCCCTCGACGCCCTCGGCCTCGACAAGGTCCACCTCGTCGGCTCCTCCTACGGCGGCTGGCTCGTCATCAACCAGGTCCACCGCCGGCCCGAACGGCTCGCCTCAGTCACCGCCCTCGACCCGGGCGGACTGGAGAAGGTGGGGCTCCGCTTCTTCGTCTGGATCTTCGCCAGCCTCTTCGCCACCTTCGCTCCTAAGCGGCTGCGCCCGGCTCTGGCCAAGTGGCTGGAGCAGCCGGTCATATCCGATCCGGATCTGCGCGCCTGGATCCAGGCCGGCGTGAAGGCCTTCCGGATACGCCGTCCCGCTCCACTGCCGCTGTCCGAAGCCGAGCTGGGCTCCATCCGGACGCCGTTCTACCTGATCATGGGTAAGCGCAGCCTGCTGGTGCACCCGAAGGTCCAGCTCGAACGCGTTCCTCGGGTGATTCCCGGCGCCCGCGCCGAGATCGTCGCCGCGACCGGACACGGGCCGCAGATCGACCACCCCGACCTCGTCAACGCCCGGATGTTGAGCTTCATGGAGGACATCGACTCCCTTCACCGGGCGACGACCCGGGACGTCACCGACGTGTAGCCAGTGAGACATCCGGTACCACTCGCGGGGCGTCACAGGGGGATAGCAGAAGCGTGACGGACACCAGGCGCTGCTGGAGATGGGCGAGCAGCAGAACATTGGACTCGGCACGCCCGCGCTGGGCGGCTGTGTTGTCGGCGATCCGCAGCAGCGTACTGGAGGCATCCCGCACGCCATCGAGCCTCTCGTCCGCGCCGTGCAGGGCGCTGCCCTCGGACACCCCGGACCGCCGGCGTTTCACTGCCCGCAGTGCAAGCGGGCGGCACCCGCCGGGCTTACGGTCTGCGGCTCGTGCGGCTTCCACTTGGTCGAGGAGGGCGGCTGAAGGCTTGCCGAAAGCCTCACTTGGTCAGTCGGCGGTGGCAGGTGAGGGCTACGGCGATGCCGACGAAGGCGAGGAAGTGCTCGGCCTTGCGTTCGTAGCGGCGGTGCAGACGCCGACATCCGGCGAGCCAGGACACTGTCCTCTCCACAACTCTCGGGGATGCGTATGACACGCCTGCTTGTCACAACGGCGGGACGCGGCGTGTCAGCTTCCGTCCCCATGCCTGGCCCGGCACTTCGATGTAACGGTAAGTCAGCACGCACAGCGGCAGCAGCACGGCGTAGAAAGCCACTTCGAGAACGACATTGTCCCGCTCCCCCCGGCCGGTCGTGCCGTCGGTCACCGCCAGCAGCACGGGATGCACCAGGTAGACCGAGTAGCTGATCGTTCCCAGTCCGGTCAGCCAGCGCGGTATCCGCAGGCGGCGCACCGCCAGGCCAGCACCGAAGGTGACCACGGCCAGCAGGAAAGAAACCATCCAGGCGCGCCGTCGCCGTCCCAGTACGCGCTCCCCACGGCGCAGGCGACGACCACGAGGCCTGTGCACACCGCGTGCCGCCAGGTGCTCTGAGCATGCTCGGCCCGATAGATCGCGGTACCGAGGAACATCACGGCCAGGATGACCAAGCCCTCCCACATGGGGACTGTGCCTTTCAAGACGACCAGAGCGAGGGCCAACACTCCTCCCAGCGCGCCCCCGAACAGCCGAAGGGCGGGCGCCCCAGCGCTGGCACAGCAGATGGCGACCACCATCGCGATCGAAGCGAGCGCCATCAGCCAGCCGGCACCGCCCTGTCCGAGAGGGCCGAGGGCGGCAGCGTGACCCCTGCCATCACACTCACAGCTGCCAGCCCGGCCAGGATTTTGACGCGCCCCTCCGCGCAGTCGCTCGCCGGAGTCGGCAGGATGCCCCTCGGGCAGATGGCCTCCTGGAGCAAGGTGACATGGGCTACGGCCACTGCGGCCACACTGTGCTGACCGAAGTCACGGACCTCCGCGATGCCCACCAGGCTGAACGCAAGGACCGCGGCCACAACCGCTGCCCACAGCGGGTACATACGAAATACCGACGGCTGCTGCCGCTGCGAGCTGAGGGGGACCACCTTTCCCATGCCAGCGGGTCGACGACGGTCACGTGACGGCCGTACGGTCCGGCGACGCCGCGTTTCAGGCAGAGACCGATCACCTCTGCCACTACCAAGCGTTCCGCGAGGGAGAACACGTCTGTCTCGCCCCGAGCCAGGACCGCCCCGACGACACGAGTACCGCATGGTGGGTAACTTGGCCCGCCCCCGGCAACACCCCATACCGCATCGCTGTCCTACCCGAATGCCCCGTGACAGCTGCCGACCTCAACGACGACAGCCTGTGCCTCCACCCCGAAGGCCACCCCCACGACCACAGTTGGTAGGCAGTACCCCACCAGCTACATGCGAATGGCGTGGGTAGCAGACCCGAGGCTCAGGTGCCAGGTACGTCCCGGCCCTTCGGGAGGGGCGGCCGTGCTCCGTCGACGCGGGCTCGCCAGACGGGTCAGCACCAACGGGTGCGGGGGCAGTTCCAGCCGTCTCCATCACCCCCGCCGCCTCCGCCGGACGAGTTTCCGGAGCTGTCCGGGAAGCCGTTGGGGAACGTGCTGTTGCGACTGCGGTCGCCTGGGAACGGATCACGGTAGTCGGGGTCGCCGTCGTCGTCTCGATCGGGCAGGTCCGCCCTGCCTTCCTTGCTTTCGCCAGGCTCTGGGCAGCCGTTGTCCGGGTGCGTCAGCCCAAGGGTCACCCACGTGTCGATGGTGACGTCCGCGCCCTCGACCGGGTCAGTCGCGCATACCCGCCAGTTGTCGTACTTCCCTTCGTCGGGCAGCGTGTCGTTGAGGTAGGCCGTGGCGGCCCGCACATGATCCGCGGGGACGACGCCAAGTGCCACGACTTCCTTTCGTGCCGTCTTCCACGTCTTCCAGGTCAGCTCCGGCATTGTCGGCCATGGGATGGCACCGCCGTCCGTGCCGGGACATGGAGCGCCGGTCTGCACGGCTCCGAAGTCGATCGTTTTCGTCTCTGACATGGTCCAGCCGGTCTTCTGGAAGCAGACCGTCCAGTTGGATCGCATCCAGATGCTCTTGTCATCGTCGGACGCATTGTGGTCACTCGCGCCGAACCCTGCGGCTTCGGCCTTGTCCCGAGCCTCGTCCAGGCGCATGCCGCGGTAGTCCGCGGCTTCCGGCCGCAACTTCGGGGTCGGTGACGGAACGTCTGGAGTTGCGGAGGGCGGGGCCAGCGTGCGGGCCGCCGCGCCCTTTCCGTCTTCCCGGGCCACGGCGGCGCCTTCCTCGGGCGGGTCAGGGAGTACCGCACCGAGCAGCGCCATGGCGGCGATGGTGGCGGCCACCTTCGCGCCTTTCTGCCAGAGGCTGTCCTTCCACACCAGGACGATCGCTGCGATCATCGCGAGGAAACCCAGGTACTGGTTGATCAGACCGAGCAGGGGGACGGCGAGTACGAAGCCGATGCGGGCCGGCGTGGTCAACCACCAGCGGGTGGCGGGGGACGGAGGTGACGGGAAAGCAGGCGGGTGGTTCAAGGGTGGTGTCTTCTCTGGATTCGGAGCAGGTGAGTGACGGGCCGCAGAGGCCGTTTACCGGACATCTGCCGAGCATCGGCATCGTACAGACCACGAGATATACCTACACGTCGGGCGGAGACCATCCTGCTCCGTCTAGCGGCCCCACTCAGTGATCAATCCCCCGATCGGCAGCGGCAGATGGACCGGTTCAGAAAAGGAACCGAGAGCAGACGCCTGGCTGAGGGACAGTGTCTCGTCACTACCAGGGAGCTGCGTACTGACTGTCCAGGTCACAACTGTAGGGATGCTACTCACCGCCGGCCATTCCCACGTGAGGGACGTGGACTCCTCGCGGCTGCGCGCAGTGCTGGACTCCGGGGCCTACTCCGCGACCGCCGACGCTGCCGCGCTGACCGACTCCGACATGACGTCCGAAACGACAGCCTGACTCACAAGTGCCCGCCCGGCCGGCACTGGGGGGGCGCTCGCGCGTCCCGGCCATGTCCACCCCAGGCTTATCCCTGCGCTGATCGTCGGTCACGACCGGGGGAAACGCCATAACGCAACAAGCGACGTACGTCCACACCGCGTACCTGTCTCCCGACGAGCTGAGCAAGCTCCCGGAAACGCGAAGATCGCAGTCAGACGGTGCGACTGAGCGCTCCAGCTAGCCAGACGGCGGGTGAGCTTCCAGTGCCGAGGACGCCGCAAGTGTCGGGGGTGACGCGTACGGTGGCTGGACGCGACGTGAGGCGGAAGGAAACAGCTTCTGTGGGGACAACGCGGATCACGGATGCGAACCGGCTATCGATAGTGAAACCGGGGTTGGCCGAAACGCTGAACGTCGATAAGTCCGCGGTCACCGCAGACTCGCTGACGGTCGCGTCCAACCGAAAGGTCTGGTGGAACTGCCCCGACTTTCCCGAGCATGAGCCGTGGAAAGCCGTGGTGAACAACCGCACGGGAGGGTTCCGCAAACGCTACGGCACCGGATGCCCCACCTGCCGGCTGCGCCAGACATCGGTGCAAGAACTGCGGTTGAAGGCCGAGCTCAGCACGGTCCTTGCGATCGACGTCGATCGCGATGCCGTTCACACCGCGCGTGTCGAGCGGGTCGACATGGTGGTCGACGCCGACGAACTGCGCCTGGTCCTCGAGTTCGATGGTTCCTACTTCCACGGGACCGAGCAGTCGGCCAGGAGGGACAGTGCGAAGTCCCAACGGCTGCGCGAGGATGGTTGGACCGTGGTGCGTATCAGGGAGGTCCCGCTCGACCTTCTCGACCAGACCTACGACGTGCGGGTCAGTTTCCTCGCAGAGCCGGAGGCAGCCGCGGCCGACGTCCTCGATCATTTGGTGGTGCTCCGTCTGCTGGACCCAGCAGCGGCCGAACGTTACCGGGCCTTGGACGCTCCGCAGGCGGAGGAAACGGCGCGCCAGTGGCTCCGCGAGCGCATCGGCGAGCGCGCGGCACGGAGGCTGGAGTACTCGGCGCAGAACGACGCGTGGGACTTCATGTTCGAGGAGCTGGTGGCCTATGAGGCCAACGCCGGCGACTGCTACCCCACGGACGAGGCCTGCGTCGACGGGCGAAGTCTGGGGCGTTGGTGCCGCAAGCAGCGAGGGCTGCAGCGCACCGGTCGCCTGCGGGCCGACCGGGCCGAGCGCCTGGCCACGATCGCCACCTGGTCCTCCCAGACCGCATATGAGGCCGGCTTCTGGGCCAGCTACGACCAGTACCTGCGGCGGGCCAATTTGCCGGATCCGGGCGAGCGGGAGAAGTCGCCGTCGCGCCGCGACGCGACCGTGTGGGCGACCAACCTCCGGAGGCGGCGGGCGGAGCTGATCACCCGCGGCGACGATCTGCCGGGCGGTCAGCTCGAGGCCATGGAGAAGGTGGCCGGTTGGTCCTGGGACCCATATCAGGACGCCCAAGACGCAAAAGTCGAGGTGATGCAGCAGTTTTGCGCCGTCACCGGCCGGCCTGTCTCGTCGATCAAGCAGCGCGAGGAGTGGAACAGTCACCCCGTGGGAGTGTGGCTCAACTCCTGGCGCGCCCGTCGCAATGTGCTGTCGGCCTCGCAGGAGGCCGAGCTCGAGGCGCTGCCGGGATGGACCTGGGACCAGCGAGGAGACCAGTGGACCTCGATGCTTCAGCAACTTGAGGACTTCGCGGCCACACGGGGCCACATACAGCCGAGCCTGACTCTCGGCGACGAGCAGGAGAAGGCGCTCGCCCGGTGGAAGCGCAACAACAAGAACCGACTACGGGGCCGCCGAGACGACAAGGCTCTCCGGCTGCGGGCGCTGCTGGTTCAGTACGGCGAGACCCTGCCCTGACCGCCGTGAGCCCTGGCCAAACTTACCTGGGCCGCGCGGGTTGTTCACTCCGGAGCACTCCCGCGTCGGCGGGAAGGACCCGTCAGACCGGCACCACCCACTACGGCCACATCTCCGGACTCCTCGCCGCGCCCGCCCACACAACAGCAGCCCTCGCGCCGTTCGCCGACGCCGCCCTGGCCGTGTCCCTCGGGAGCTAGGTCCTGTCTGATAATTGATCTTGTGGTGGGTCGTGGTGAGCTGACGGATGCGGCGTGGGAGCGGATGGCGCCGCTGTTGCCGGGTGTTGACGGGCGGGGTCGTCCGTGGCGGAATCACCGGCAGGTGATCAACGGGGTGTTGTGGCGGTTGCGGACGGGTGCTCCGTGGCGTGACCTGCCGGAACGCTTTGGGCCGTGGCAGACGGTCTATGAGCGGTTCGCCCGGTGGGAGGCGGACGGGACCTGGGCCCGCCTGCTTGAGGAGGTCCAGGTCCGCGACGACTCGGTCGGGGCGGTGGAGTGGACCGTGTCGGTCGACTCCACGATCAACCGTGCCCACCAGCACGCCGCTGGCGCCCGCAAAAAGGGGCGGCGTCGAGGGACGAACTGGAAGATCCGGAACGCGCGGCGGATCGTCAGGCGCTCGGCCGGTCCCGCGGCGGGCTGACCACGAAGGTCCACCTCGCCTGTGACGGCCGGGGCCTGCCCCTGGCCCCCCTCTTCACGCCGGGCAACGTCAACGACTCCACCGCCTTCGACGCGGTCCTGGACGCGGTGAGAGTGCCCCGGACCGGCGTCGGTCGGCCGCGCCGCAGGCCCGACGCGGTCATCGCCGACAAAGCGTATTCGTCACGGGCGATCCGCCAGACGCTGCGGCGCCGCGGCATCCGGGCGGTGATCCCGGAGAGAGCGGACCAGAAGGCCAACCGGATACGGCGCGGCCGGGCCGGCGGCAGACCACCGGCCTTCGACCGCGATCTCTACAAGGCCCGCAACGTCGTCGAACGCTGCTTCAACCGGCTCAAGCAGTTCCGCGCCATCGCGACCCGCTTCGACAAACTCGCCGCCCGCTACCGGACCGGACTCCACCTCGCGGCACTCATCCTCTGGCTCCGCGAAACCCAACAAGATCATTTGTCAGGCAGGTCCTAGCGGACCTGGGTGTTGGTACTCGAGAAGCGGGCGCTGCCGTTTCCCGATTCGGATTCCTCAGTGAGGAGCTGATCGCGTCCAGGCTGCCGCTGAAGGAACAACTCCGGTCGACGCCGGTTGGGGAGAAACCCGATCACGCTCCATGTTCCCTTTCTCCGTTCGCCACCTCCCAGGTGCCCATCGGCTGCTGACCAATGGGCGGCTGTGCGCGTATGCCGCCGGGTGAGAGACCTGCCGTCCTGATCCTCATGGTGGACGGGCGCACCGGGCTGCTCGGCCAGCGGGAGGGGCCTCTCGTGCGCGCCCAGCGGCAGACCGCGCACCCGCGCGGCGGACTGGACCTCGGCGCCACCCACACCCGGCCCCGCCGTCCGTGCGCGGGGCCGGGCCGGCCGACGGCGATCAGTTCACGCCTTGCCCTTGCTGACCACCCACTTGCCGTGGATCCAGTTGCCGACCGTCTCGTAGCCGGAGCGGAACGAGCTGAGCCAGTTCAAGGTCAGGTTCGCCTCCGCCGTGGACCGCACGGGGGTGTAGCTGCTCGCCTCGTCCGCCGGTCCCCCCGTGGTGTTCCCGGCGATGTACGGAAAGGGGTACGCGGGTCGCGTCGCAGTGGTCTTCCCGCTGGTGTCGACCGCCGTGGTGAGCAGGCTGTCCGGTGCCTCGCCCTTGGTGACCCAGGCGACGACGGCGGTCAGCGCGTCCAGCTTGTCCGGGCCCTGGCCGCCGCCGCAGTGGGCGACGCCCGGGAGCAGGAACAGCCGGGCGAAACTGCTGGTGGCCGCCGCTCCTCCCATGACGTTCTGCACTGCCTTGTAGTACGCCATGGTGCCCACAGCCGGGATGTGCTGGTCGCGCAGGCCGTGCCAGAGGATCAGCTTGCCGCCGGCCTTCTTGAACGCGGTCAGGTCGGGGTCGGTGGCGTCATACGTGCCCTCGTTCGGCTGCATGATCTTCTTGAAGTAGGCCGCCGTGAACTTGACGTCCCTGTACGTCAGTTCCGGGTGCGGCTCGTCGAAGACCTGGTAACGGATGGTCTCCCGGACGAAGCTCATGTCGCCGGTGGTGCCGGTCGCCGTCGTGGGCACGATGATCCCGGCCCAGTTCAGTTCCGATCCGCGCAGCTGGTAGCCCGGGTAGAGGAGTGCACCGTGCTCGTCGGTCGGGCCGGCGTAGATGCGGCGCAAGGTGGTGACCTGGTCGGAGGTGAGGCAGAAGTCGGAGGCTGTGGAGGTCTGTCCTGCCTTGCACGTGATGCTCGCCGGGTCCCAGCCGCAGGCCAGCGGGTCGGTGACGATCCCGTCGGCGGGGGCGTCACAGCCCTTGAGGACCGCCGCGTGCAGGGGCGCGAGGTCGGCTGTGGTGATGGTCGCCGGGCCGCCGTTCAGGAAGACGGACTGGGCGGTCCAGGCGTGCGAGAAGGTGTTCAGCGCGGTGAAATTGTTGGCGGGTGCGCCGGCGACGATGCCGTCGAAGTCGGTCGGGTAGCGCTGGGCCTCGGTCAGGGCCTGGTGGCCGCCCTGGGAGCAGCCGTCGAAGTAGGAGTGGGTGGCCGACTGACCGTAGTACTGCTTGACGAGGACCTTGGCGACCTGGGCCAGCCAGTGGTCGGACTTGTAGCCGAAGTCGGCGCGCAGGGCGGCGTCGGTGGAGAACAGGCCGCCGCCCTGGTAATGGCCCTCGTCGCTGGAGCCGACCGCGAAGGCGCCGCTGGTCAGCGGGACACAGCCGTACGACGCGGCGGCGTTGCCCGTGCTGACGTTGCCGCACAGGCCCCCGCAACCGAGCTGCAAATAGTCGGCCTGCCAGCCGGTCTGCGGGAGGCGCAGCTGGAAGTGGATCTGCGGGGCGATCACGCCCTGCACATTGCAGTACGCCCAGTTACCGAGCGTGTTGTCTGCGGCGGGCACCTCGGCGGCGGAGGTGATCTCGAACGGCACGTCCGGTACGGCGGCCGCGAGGTCCAGGGAGGCCACCTGGGAGCAGGCCATGGCCGGGGCGATGCCGGAGTCGGTCGCGGCGGCGCTGACCCCGGTGACCGTCCGCGCACTGTCGGGGGAGCCGGCGGCGAGTGCCGCACCGCCCCCGGTGACCAGCGCGATCCCGGCGGCCAGGACGGTGAACCGGGCGACCTTTCTCCTACGGAACCAGGTGCTCAGTACGGTCATGTCAGTACTCCGTGGGCTGGGAGAGCAGGTAGGCCTTGAGGAAGGCGAACTTGGCGTCGCTGTCGGCCGCGGGGAGGGTCGCGAAGGCGTCGCCGAGTTCCATGGCGAGGGGTTTGGTGGCGCGCATGGCGGGCCACGGCGGCAGGGCGGGGCCGTTGGGGTTTCCGGTGGCGGCAAAACGGGCCACGTACGAGGACGTCGTATCGGCGATCGCGTAATCCTCGGCGGTCCAGGGCCGGTCGGTGCCGTACAGGTTCCCGAAGAGGTAGTACTTCTCCGCGCCGTGGTAGGCACCCGCGCCGTCCGCCGGCTCGATCGCGTTGGTGGTGTCCGTGCCCGGGGGCGCGTGCGTCCACCAGTAGTTGTAGAGGGGGCTGCGGTTGCCGGCGGTGTCCCGGAACTGCGTGCCCCACAGGAAGGTGGAGACGCGTTCCTCGTCGCGTGCGTAGTTGTTGTACTGGGCGGCCGCCTCCGCGTCGGCGGTGGCCGGATAGAGCTTCAGGAAGCCGGCTGCCCGGTCGCCGAAGGTGGTGGCCGCGTACTCCCGGAACTGCGCCACCGTCATCGCGAGCGTCGGTGAAGCGCCGTTCTCGTCCCTGTTGTTGCCGGTGAGGACCGGGATGTCGTACTCGGTGCCGGACTCCATGGCGTCGGTGTACGTGGTCGGCAGCACGTACCCGTCCAGGACGTTGCCGAAGTCGGTGCCGGTGCTCGGGGCGCCGGGCGCGTACACCTTGGAGACGATCTCGTCGGCGCTCAGCGCGCGCAGGTCGGCCAGGGACGAGGCGCCCATGTAGGCGGCGAACGCGCTGCCGTTCGCTTCGGCGGCGGCCAACGAGTCGTAACCGCCCGCCACATGACCGAGTGCCGGGTCCTTGGTGTACTGCACCCCGGCCGCGAGCAGCCCCCGGTGGAACAGACCCCGGGCGAGCTTCGAGATCATCAGGATGTTCACGAACGACGAGCCGTGCGACCAGCCGGCCAGGGTGACGCGTTCCGGGTCCCCTCCGAACGCGGCGATGTTGCGCCGGATCCACCGCAGCGCGGCCACCGTGTCCAGGACGCCCCAGTTGCCGGAGCCGCCGTGGCCGGTCTCGGCGCTCAGCTCGGGGTGGACGAGGCCGCCGAAGGCACCGACGCGGTGGTTGAAGGTGACCACGACCACGCCCTTGGCGGCGAGCGCCGCACCGTCGTAGACCGGCTGGGAGGCCCACATGGCGCTGTTGCGGCCGCCGTAGATCCAGACGAGGACCGGGCGCCGGGCCTTCGCATCCGCCTCCGGTGTCCAGACGTTGAGGTTCAGGCAGTCTTCGCTGAGCGGCGGCACCTTGCCCGCGTCGATGCCCGTAACGGGCTGGGGACAGGCGGCACCCCACGTGTCCGCCTTGCGTATCCCTGTCCAGGACGGTGCCGGTCGCGGTGCGCGCCAGCGGTTCTGACCGGCGGTGGAGGCCGCGTAGCGGATGCCCTTGTAAACGGTGACGCCGTCGAGGGCCGCAGGGACACCGGTGACGAGGCCGGACCGGGTCCGCACGGGCCGTTCGGCGGCGGCCCGGACGGCGGCCGAGGCGGGAGCGGCGTCCAGGGTGCCGATCAGTGAGGCACCGGTCGTCGCTCCGACGGCACCGAGGAAGCCGCGGCGGCCCAGCGGCGTGGAGTGATGGGGCGGCGGAACATCTCGCCAGTTCAAGAATTCTCCCTGGTGAAAGGGGAAGGCGCCTTCGTGCATGACTCGGCGCCCGTCCCCGGGTCTGATTCGTCTCCAGCCGGCCGGGCTCGGGAAGGCTGCCTCATGCTGTGCCCCGTGTCCCGGGCGTCACAACCGGCCGGGTACGCACTCACAGGTCCCGCCCTGCACGATGAGATTGCGTTCCGCGCAGGTTGACAGTGCCAGGGGGCCTACATCCTGGTAACTCCAGAACACGATCAGCCGCGGTCGGTCGACATGGGCGGCCCACCGAACGGGAGCTTCCGCGCGCGGTCATGCTCCGCTGCTGAGGTGACCGCACACCTTCGCCGTGGTGGGGCGGGGCCATGGATGCCAACTGTCCGGCCGGTGATCCCCCGCGCGGGCCCCGCTGCACACGACGTGGATCAACGCGCGACGGAACGCGCGACGCGAAACCCCACGTCGTCGACCTGGAAAGTCGGGTGGCTGCGGCGTCGCGCGGAAGCCCGGCAACTCCAGTGCTCATCGAACCAACCACCGCCACGGAGCACCCGGTAGGCGCCATAGACCTCGGCGTCGTAGACGTCCCAGCACCAGTCCCAGACGTTGCCGAGCATGTCGTAAAGCCCCCAGGAGTTGGGGCGCTTGCCGCCCACCTCGTGGATGCGCTCGTGTGAGTTTCCGCGGTACCAGGCGATCTCGTCGAGCTCCCCGTAGCGCGGCCCGGTCGCCCCGGCACGGCAGGCGTGCTCCCACTCAGCTTCGGTCGGCAATCGATACCCGTCGGCGGACGCGTCCCACTCGATGACTTCGGCCTCGGCACGGATGCGGTACGCGGGCGTGAGGCCGGCGCACTGCGACAGGGCGTTGCAGAACCGCGTCGCGTCCCACCAGGAGACGCACTCGACCGGCAACTGGTCGCCAACGCTGGTACTCGGCCGCTGGCCTGTGATCTGTGCATACAACGCCTGGGTGACCGGCCATGCCGTGAGCTGGTAGGGCGCAATCTCAATTGACCAACTGCGCTGTGTCCGCCGGTCCGACAGCGTCACCTGCCCCGGCGGGATGGCGACCATCTCGTTCCCCATCATCAGGTCCATGATCAAGAGATCCTAACGAGACCTGTCAGAGCGAGCAGCTCGGCCAGGTCCTCGAGTCGCTGTGGGGTGAGGCGTCGCTTCAGGTCTGTGGCCAGGGCCACCGGGTCCTCTTCCGGGGCAGTGGCGTCGGAACGGCTGGCAGCCTGGCGTTGGGAAGCAATGGCTGCGGATCCCGCAGGGGTGCTTACCGGATCAGCATTCTTCGATTTCCGTGCGGACTCGCTTCTCTGTTCGCCCGCGGCGCCGGCTACTTCACGGGCACGAGCGGTAAAGCGGTGAACCGGTCAGAGGGTGGGATGGGCGGGAGGCTGAACGTCGGGATGGTCAGCGGCGACTGCGACGCCTCCGGCCATACGCCCGGCTCACCGGGCACCGTCGGCAACGGTGGCAGATCGCTGCGCGATGGTGAGACGACGGCGTGGACGAGAACGCTCGCCAACAGGATCAGAAACACCCCGATCAGTGTCGTCTTGATCTTGAAGCGCAGGAACGCCTTGGTGAGTCGAGGCGGTTCCACCGACACGGCCCGCTCGGGGGCCGCGCCGTGGACCGCGCGCATGGCCTCCTGCAAGGTTTCGGCCAGTTCGGGGAGGTTGCGCAGAAGACCTGCGGCCGGGGCCCGTTCGCTCACAGCCGGCCGGTGGACGCTGTCCGGATCGACGTCGCAGCCCAGGGCCGCCAGCCGAACCCGCAGAGGCGGGTGACTGCCGAGCCCGCCGTCCTCCCAAGCTGTATCCGGTTCCCAGGCGCCCTGGCCGTCCTCGAAGGGCACACCCACCGGCTCGGTGATCCGGTCCGCGAAATCCCGGAAGACACCGTCGGGAAGCATCAGCCGGCGAAGGGCCCCGGAGCCGTTCTTGCCAGCCTTCGATGCTGTCGGATCCGTCGGCCGGGACCGGCCCCCGGTGAACTCGTCCCACAGCGGAGCGAGTGCATGCACGGTCCGCAGCGCCTGCGCGAGCGTGTGTGCCCCGGCGATCGCGGCCGCCGCGGCGTCCGCCTCGAGTTCCTGGCTGCGCCGAACGGCCAGGGTGTGGCGCAGGTACATTCCGTTGTATGCCGAGACAAGCTTCAGGAGAAGTCGCACCGGCGGTTTGAGGCTGGTCTGATCCGTCTCCAGGACCTCCAGGTAGCGGACCGTGCGTGCCAAAGCGACGCTGCCGCGATGGCTGACGGCGGCAAGGCGGGTGTGCCGGCGCGCGTAGTGCCCCAGTTCGTGGCACAGAACGGCCCGCAGCTCGTCACTGGTGAGCCCGAGGAGCAGGGGTAGGCCCAGATCGAGGGTTCGAGCGCCTCCGACCAGGCCCAGGAGCCTGCTGCGCTCGCCTGCGTGGGCATTGACGGTGTCGGCCAGGCGCAGCGTCGTGGGTGCGGGGGTGTTCAGCTCGTCTGCGAGTCGCAGCGTGAGCGCCCAGAGTTCGGGCTGCTGTCGCGGGGTCAACGCGATGCGGATGCCTTCCGCCCCGACGGCTGACGTCCTGGCGAGCAGCCCGTAGGCCAGGGTGGAGACGGAGATCACGGTGAGCGATCCCAGCAGGGCGACCTGCCAGGTCCTCGTGGTCAGGACGACGATGATCAGCAGGAGTTGGGCGCTCAGCACGGCGAGTGCAAGCAGCTGGACTCCGGCCAGCAGGGCACAGCCGAGCAGTGCGCGTGACAAGGTCGCCCCCGGCATCTGCTCTCTCACTTGCGCCTCGCGCCTTCTGGTCCACGGTCGGCAAGAGCTGTCCGAGCCTGCTCCAGTGCGTTCTCGTCCTGCCGGAGGGCGGAGCCGAGCCAGGATTCGGTGGCGTTCAGAACCCCGGTGAACAGGTCCTCACGCGCGGAGGCGCCGGTTCCGACGAGCGGCACCTCGCTCAGCGGCTCGGCGTCCGCGTCGAGGCCGAGCATGCGCCGAAGGTTTTCGCGTCCCTTGCGCAAGTTCCCTCGCGCCGTGGAGGCCGCGATGTTCAGATCGTCGGCGATTTCCTCGTGCGTCATCGCGTAGAGGCTGTACATGACCAGCACCATCCGCTGGCGTGGCGGCAGGGCGGCCATCGCGGTGAGCACCCGTCGGGCCTGCGCCGTCTCATGGGGTTGCGCCTGGCAGGGCACGGGCACGTCCAAGGCCGCGCGCTTGGCCCTGAGGCGCAGACGCAGCGTGCGCCACAGTTTTCTCCGCATCACCAGACTTACCCACGCGGTTGGCTGCTCGTAGCCGCTGACCCGGTTCCAGTTTTCCAGCGCCGCGAGGAAGGCGTCCTGGATGGCGTCTTCCGCGTCCTGATAGTTGCCGCACAACATCAACGCCCGAGCCAGCAGGGCCGGATAGTGAGCCGCGAAGAAGGCCTCGAAGTCGACGGGAAAGACTTCGTTGGCCGGTGCCCCGTCGTCGGCCCGCCGTGCGGGTTCGGGCACACCGGTCCGGGCGCTGTCCGTCCCGCCGCTCATGGTGCCTTCCCTTCCTGATCGTTGTACGCGGTCCGGCCATCGCCCTGCACACTCAGGACGCCTCCGTCCGGGCGGCGTTCCTCCAAGCGGACGTCGTGTCCCGCCAGGCACAGCGCAGCGAGCAGCAGCCGCCCCCGCTGGCGTTCACGGGTCACCTCCCGGCGCCAGGCGACCACCTGAAGGGCGATTTTGACCGTAGCGGCCAGCGCCGCGAGCACTACCGATTCCCACATATCCGACCATCTCCCTTGGCGGCCACGTAACGTCAGCAGATGCCCTGCCGACCGCATCACCTCTCAACACCCGTGGCAGCGGACCGCGTTTACCCGTCGACCGAATTTCTTTCAGTCAGTCGGCGACGCTTCATCGGGTGGCCGGCGGTGTGGGGCCGGGGGTGGCCGGTGCCGTTGACGGGCTGATCAGGGCCCGCAAGGGACGGACGTGGAAGTGCTCGACTCAGGTGTCGTGGCCTCGACCGCACAGTCCACGGGCAAGGATCTCGTTGAAGCAGCTTGCCCTCTTCCGGACAAATGGCCGGCATCGAGGGGCCGTAGCGACGGAGCCGGATGTACCCGCCGAGCGCTGACACCGATACATGCGCTGGACGGCAGGCAGATCGGAACGCTGGAAGATTTCTGGCGTGTCATCGGCGAGGTCATCAACGGTCCCGGGGGCTGCCTCGGTCGGAACCTCGAAGCCTTCGCCGACTGCCTCACCGGCGGCCTGGGAGCGCCCGACGATGAGGATCGCGTGGGTGAGTGGCGCGAGCACCAGGTGTTGCGTCAGCGTCTCGGCCATTCGGAGACAGCTCGCCAGCTGGAGATCCGGGCTGTCACGCTGTCCTCCCACAGATCGCCCTTCTGTGGGCGCCGATCTTGCCGCCGCACGAGGGCGCGGCCGCCGCGCCACTCGATCCATCGGTCGTCGTCCAGAATGCTGTCGGGATCCCGGATGCCCGCGCCCTTGAGGACCACCATTACATCGTGATCGCTGTAGGCGGTGCCGAGAGTCTCATCCCGGCCCAGGGAGTGCACGGCGCCCCTCCGGCCGTGCCTTGCCGGAGAGTGGACGGGCATCCACCTCCGGCCCTGACGACAGGTCAGCAGCGCCGGTTACCAGGTGGCGCCGGCGGGCTCCTCGATGGTGGTGTTGATGCGGTTGAAGAAGTTGGTGAGGCTGATCATCAGGATGATCGCGGAGAGCTGCTCCTCATTGAAGTGGTCTGCGGCCTCGTTCCACACCTCGTCCGGGACGGCCTTGCCGGAGCGGTCGGCGATCCGGGTGGCGGCCTCGGTCAGGGCCAGGGCCGCGCGCTCCTCGTCCGTGAAGAACGGCGCCTCGCGCCAGGCGGCCACGGCATGCAGGCGTTCGTCGCTCTCGCCGTGCTTCTTCGCGCCCGCCACACCGGCGAACACGCAGGCGCTGCAGCCGTTGATCTGGCTGGCCCGCAGGTGGACCAGCTCCAGGGTCTGCGGGGAGACGCCGCCCTGGTACATGGCCTTGTAGATGTTCTGGATGCCCTTCATGGCGTCCGGCAGGACCAGGGCGGGGTTCTTCATCCGGGCAGTGGGGGTGATCGCGGCGTTCATCCGATGCTCTCCTCGTGATCCGTTAGCGTCTGTCACTGGATCGACGGATACGGACACGGGGGTGTGACAGTGAGCGAGAACTTTCTTCTGGCCGACCAGTTCGAGGCGGAGCGGCCCGCGCTGCGGGCGGTGGCCTACCGGATGCTGGGGTCGCTCGCCGAGGCGGAGGACGCCGTCCAGGAGGCGTGGTTCAAGCTCAGTCGCACCGATGTGAGTGACGTGAACAACCTGGGGGCCTGGCTCACCACGGTGGTGGGCCGGATATGCCTGGACATGCTGCGCTCGCGTACCTCGCGACGCGAGGATCCGCTGCCCGAGCAGGACGGGTCAATCCGGCTGCCGGACCCGGTGGTGACCGCGCTGGCCCGCGTCGACCCCGAGCGGGAGATCCTGATCGCGGATTCGGTGGGTATCGCACTCATGATCGTGCTGCAGACCCTCGCCCCGGCCGAGCGACTCGCCTTCGTCCTGCACGACATGTTCGACCTGCCCTTCGACGACATCGCCCCCATCCTCGGCCGGACGACGGTCTCCACCCGGCAGCTCGCCAGCCGCGCCCGCCGCCGGGTCCAGGGTGCCGCCCCTGCGGCCGACACGGACCTCGCCCGCAAGCGCGATGTCGTGGACGCCTTCCTGACCGCCTCTCGCGGCGGCGACTTCGAAGCGCTCCTGGCGGTCCTCGACCCCGAGGTTGTCGCGCGCTCCGACGGCGGCACGCGCGTCCCGAGCATCCTGCGACGCGGCGCGTCCGACGTGGCGTCCCAGGCAATCACCTTCGCTCGCTTCGCGGCGGACGCACGCCTCGTCCTGATCAACGGCACGCCCGGGGTTGTCTCGTTCGCCGAGGGCCGACTGCTGTCCGTCATGTCGTTCACCATCCGGGACGGCCGCATCACCGGACTCGACATCCTCAGCGATCCTGACCGTCTGGCCACTCTCCGCCTGACCATCTGACCATCTGACCATCTGACCCCGTGACCGATGCCGGCTACCCCGGGCGGGTGGTGTCCTTGGCGGTGAGGTCGCCGGTGACGCGGTACTCGGTGTCGGAGCGGGGCTCGACCGCGGTCGTGCGGAAGGTGTTGTCGGGGCGGTGGCCGACCCTCCAGCGCCCGACCTGGCGCTCCCGACATCCGCGCCGCCGTCATCTCCAAAGCCCGCATCAACATGCACCGCAAACTCACCGACATGGCCAGGATGACCGGCCCGTACCCGCTCGCCGTACTCTCCGACTGCCTCGTCTACCCCTCTCCCCCCGATCACGCCCCGACAGCCACGAGCCGCGCCCAAGGCCGCCCTTCTCGAAGGCGCGCCACCATGGAACACCGGCCACTTCCGCGACGACGGTGCCCTGCGACCGCAGCGGGGCGACTGCCACTGTCAGACCCAGGTGGCAGCATCACCCAAGTGAACGCCCCTGAGGCGTCCTCAACTCACCTCCGCAGCAAACGAAGAGGAGCATTCCCCTTGCGACTGCATCGCGTAGCGCCCGGCATCGCCGCGGGCATCCTTGCCCCGGCCCTCCTGCTCGCCACCCCGTCCTTCGCCGCCACGGCTGCACCGACCGCGGTGACGGTGCCCGCGGTGTCCCCGTCCGCGGACGAGCCGGACGCCGACGACCTGAGGGTGGCCATAGTCCGGATCCTCGCCGACCCGGACAGCGGCCGACGTGTCACACGAGAAGCCAACGCCCTCCTGGACGCCAACGACCCCGAGGCGATGCGCGCCTGGCTGGAGACCGGCTACCGCATCGCCCAGGCCGAGGACGACCGCGTCGCCATCGCCCGTATCCTCGCCGATTCGTCCATCAGCCCGGCCCTGCGCGCGGCAGCCAACGCCGCCCTGGACGACAACACACCCGAAGCACTGCGCCACTTCCTGGAAGTCGGCAGGTACCAGGTCGCCTGACCGGCACGGCGCCGCACCACAGCGCGTCGCCCGGGTGGCACCCCCTGCCGCACGCCCGGTCGCCGGAACGCCGAGAATCCGGGCGGGGCCGCCTGTACCTCTGTGTGCCGGCGGCCCCGCCCGGCAGTCCCTGTGCCGGCTCGGCGCCCTCCGCAGAGCTCTGTGGTCTCGCCGCCCGGTGCGGCATGGGCCACTGACACCTCCGACAGCAGAAAGCACCTTCTTCGATGACCACACAACCCCTACGCACCGAGCGCAGCGGTCAGCAGACCGCCTCCGTCGTGACCGACCTGCCGTTCAAGCCTCAGCTCGTCAAAGCGGTGTTCAGGGACGTGACCTCGTTGCACGTCTCCCGGCCGGCCGCGTGGGCCGCCGCGTCGGTGACGCGGACCGTGCTGACGGAGATCATCGAGGGCGCGAGAAGCGCGGCGGCCGAGGAGGTCAGGAAGAGGCTGATTCCCAAGGACCTCATCTCGGCGATCGACCGGAACATCGAGGTGGAGGTGGGATCGGCGTGGTACCTGCACAGCCCGACCTTCCACGGCCTGATGGGCGAGGTGCGCAACGCCGATGGTGCGCTCGTGTCTCTTCGTGAGCGCCGCGGGGCGCGTACACCGAGTGGTGTGGCCGGCGCCCACCGGTTCGAGGCCGGGGTGAGAAGGCTGCTGGGGAGCCGGGGGGTGAGGGCGGTCCCGGCGATGGTCCGCGACCTGGACGGAATCGCGAGCGTGTTCCTGACGGCCCTGGCCCGGGACGCGGCCAAGGTCGTCCGCGAGGGCGGGGTCAAGCGGTTCGGGACGGTCAGTCTGGTGGTGCCGGGCGAGCCGACCCCGGCCCCGCTGCTCAAGGACCCCCTCCTCGCCCTGTCCACCCGTCGCGGGGACGGGCGCACTGTTGGCGGGGACGACGTCCTGGCCGCCGTCACGATGCAACTGTTCGGCGATCTCAGACAACGCGCCCTCACCGAGGCAGCCGAGATGACACGGAACACGTCGGCCAACTGATCCGGCCCGCCCCTGCGCTCTGCCCACTGCGCACGGTTCCCCCGTGTGCGCGGCTCCCGGAATCTGCCGCCCTCATTCGGCGCCGCGCGGTCACATGGGATCTGCGGGCCTGAACCGACGTCCGCGACCCCGCGCTCCCGGTGGAGGAGATCCGGGAGGCGTTCGGCCGACTCTGCTGGATTCAGTACATGCCACACGCCGGGGCGATAGGTCCGTGACATCGGATGGGCGGGCTGATCAGGTGCGGCCACCATCTCCGACGGCGGTTCTGCCCGTCAGTGCCTGTCACAACCTCGTCGCTCCGTGTCGCTCTTCACGCCTGGGAGGTGGGGCTGCCGGGGACTCGGCCGGGTCCGGCTGCGCTTGCCGGCGGGTGAACAGGGTCCAGGCGGTGGAGGCGAGTGCGGTCACCGTGAGGGCCGCCAGCATCGGCGTGGTGTGGGACCCGGCGCTGTCGGCGGCCCGGGCGACGGGGTTGGGCATGCCGAGACGGTCTGCCAGCCAGCCGAGGGCCGCGGTGCCTGTGAGCACTGCTCCGGTCAGGCGCAGCGCAGGCTGCGCCCGCAGGCGTGCGAGTACCAGCAGCGAGGGTAGAGCAAGGCATACCAGCAGGAGCTGGATCAGTTCTATGCCGAGGTTGAAGCCGAGGAGGCTGGTCACAAGCTGTCCGGTGGACAGGTGCATCTCCGACAGGACGAAGGAGAAGGCCATGCCGTGACCGAGCCCGAAGATCCCGGCCACGAGCGCTTCCTTGCCCGGGAAGAGGGGGCGGATCGCGTGGATCGCGCCGACCAGGATGCTCGCGGCGATGAACGCCTCAACCGGCCAGCCGGGAATGTCCAGGCGGCCGAGTGCGGTGATGGCCAGCGCGGCTGAGTGCCCGGCGGTGAAGGCGAGCGTGATGCGGCTGATGCGCCCGAGGGCGGGCCGGGCGCCGACGAGGCCGTGCCAGCGTCGTCCAGCTGCTGCGAGCGGCGCGGGCAGGAGCAGGATCAGCAGGAAGAGCAGGTGGTCGGTGCCGGTGAGGATGTGGTTGCCGCCCAGCTTCACCATGGCGAGGAATCCATGCCAGGCGCTGCCGTGGCCGAGGTCGACCGTCAGGGCGGGGACGGTCATGGTCCGGGTGTCGATGCCGATGGTGCCGACCTGGGTGGTGCCGGCGCCGTCGACGTGACCGGCAGCCCAGTCCTGACGGACGGTCACCAGTGCGGTGTGCGTGATGACTTGGTGGACGATGACGTCGTAGCCGAAGGTGAAGCGGCGTACGTCGGTGTTGACCGGCGGGGTGAGCACGGCCTCGGCGACCAGCTCGCGGTAGGGGCCGGTAGAGGTCTGCTCGGTGCTGCTGAGGCTCAGGGCGCCGACGCTGACCTGCCAGGCCTTGCCACGGGTGGTGGCCGGGTGGATGTGTTCGGCGAGGTAGGTGCGGAGGGCCTCGGCCTTCAGGGACAGCGTGGCGCGGGTGGTGTCGCTCAGATCGATCCCGCTGGCTCGGGAGAGGTCATCCACCGGCAGTTCGAGCCGGGCGGTGACCGAGGTCTGGTACACGTCGAGCTGGACCACCGAGTGCGGCATCGGATGCGCGGCGGCCGGCGACGCCCCGAGCAGGAGCGTCGCCGGTACCGCGAACGCGATCCCGGCAACCCAGCGGAGCGCTATGGTCAGCCAGTTTCGCGGTCCGGTCATGAGAAGGAGAACTCGTTGCCGTAGTCGCGGGTACGGTCGCGGTACACGGTGTGGTAGTGGATCTGGTCCCGGTAGACCACGCCGTCCTGGCAGACGAACTCGATCCAGACGCTGGGGCCGTCGATCCGGACGTAGTCGCCCTGGGTGTCCAGGCCGGTGCCGCCGGAATAGGCGAGGTAGGTCTGGTTCAGCTCACGCTCGTACGTCTTCAGGAGCTGCTTCGCGGTGGCGTCGTCCACATCGGCGACCCATGGGTGGATGGCCTCCAGGACCAGCTTCTTCTGTTTGGCCGACAGAGAGCTGACCGGAATGCCTTCCTTGGTCGCCGGGAACTTGCCGTCCTGGTCCGGGCCGAGCAGGACGTCGCTGAAGGACGTCGACAGCTTGGCGGTGGCCAGCTGCGTGTCGCTCAGGCTGCCGGTGAGCTTGAGCAGGCCGTCGCGGAATTTCGCCATCGGCGCATAGGTGGTGCCGTCGTCGGCGGTCCAGCTGGTCGGCTCGACGCCGGTGAAGAACGGGCTGGCGCCCGCCACTTTGCCGTCCCTGTACGTGATGTTCACGGCGAGGTGGTGACCGCCGAAGTGCAGCTGCCAGGTGCCGGTCGCCGACGGGGTGCCCAGGAACGCCAGGAAGTAGACGCCGCTGCCGTAGCCGCCACCGCCGGGGCCACCACCGGCGCCACCGCCGGGGCCGCCGGAGGGCGGGGCGCCGGTCGGGACGTCGGTCGGGAGATCCGAGGCAGTGGAACTGGCGGTCGGGTCGGCCGAGGGCGCGCCGGACGTGCTGTCCGTCGGTGCGGCGGACGCGGAGCTGCCGCTACCCGCCGAGGCGAGCACCTCGTCGGCCAGGAGGGTCTGCATGACGTGGTCGTAGCCCGTGTCTTTGCCGGAACCCAGGGCGACCTTCAGCATATTCTCGAGAGCGGTCAGTTGGGTGTCGGTCAGCGAGCCGGTCTGTATGCCGGGGCGGCAGGAGGAGCCGCAGGGCAGGTTCGACCACGCCGTGGCGTTCTCCTCGGTGAAGTCCAGAAGCGTGTCTGTCTGCTGGTCCGAGTCGAGGGTGTTGAGGAACGCGTTGGCGGCGCTGACCACGGCCGCGACGCCGGCGGCCTTCTTGTTGACCGGGTAGTGGACGCCGGCCTTCTTCGCATCGCTGTCGGTTGTCGCGGCGTTGGCCGCCACGAAACCGCCGCCGACGAGGACGACACCAGCGGCCACGCCGGCGATGCCCCGCCAAGTCCGGCGGCTACGAGCCTGACGTGTTCTCTCTTTACTCACGAACACTCCCTGGAGAAAGGTGGGGACGGTGCGCCGACTCTGCGGACGGCGGCGTCCGGGACACGCGCGCGCTGGATGAGAGAACTATCAGCAATATTGTTGACAACTCAATGCCCGAGCCGCCAGGCCAGTCCCATTTGGACAGCGGCACCGCATATTGAGCAAATATGCTGGGCTCATTGACAGGTTGCTCTTATCGCGGCTTCAGCAGCCGAAGCGGACGCGCGTCACGTGACGATCGCCGTCTCGGCGCCTGCTCCACTGTGTGCGGGCCACACTTCGGCGTGATGAACAGCGTCAGAGGTGTGATCGCGGCGACGATGTCCCTGCCCCGACCCGGCGACCCTGTACTCGTGACCGGGGTCGTCGTTGTGGGGCCCGAGGACTGAGTTCGATCTGACGGCTGCCCCTCTGCTGTCGGCGAATCGGTCTGGCCGGGCGGTGATCCCGGTGCTTGTGTGTCGATATGGAGATCCTGGTTCTGGGCGGAACGGCATGGGTGGCTCGTGAGTTGTCGCGCCAGGCGATCGAACGCGGCCATCGGGTGACCTGCCTCGCGCGTGGCGAGAGTGGAGAAGTCGCGGACGGAGCGACACTGGTCGCCGCCGACCGCCGCGGTCCGTCGCCGTACGAGCCCCTGCTCGACCGGGTATGGGACGCGGTCGTCGAGGTGTCATGGCAGCCGGGCTTCGTTCGTGGAGCGCTCGACGTGCTGGGCAGCAAGGCCGGGCACTGGGCGTACGTCTCGTCCGGCAGCGCCTACGCCTCCCACGCCACGCCGGGGGCGGACGAGTCCGCGGCCCTACTCGCCCCGACCGACCGGAGCGAGGTCGGCCTCGAGTTGTACGGCGAGGCGAAGGTCGCCTGTGAGCAGGCGTCGACGGCCGCTGTGGGAGACCGCCTCCTCATCGCACGAGCCGGGCTCATAGGCGGCCCGGGCGATCACAGCGGGCGTTCCGGCTACTGGGTCGCCCGCGCCGCACTCGATCCGCGTGGGCCGATGCTGGTCCCCGGCACACCGGCCATACCGACCCAGGTAGTCGATGTGCGGGACCTCAGCTCCTGGCTGCTCGACTCCGCGGAGACGGGGACCACGGGCACGTACAACGCTGTCGGTCCGGTCGTTCCGTTCGGAGAGTGGATCGAGCTGTGCCGCGCCATCGGCGGGCACACCGGTCCGGTGGTCACCGCGGAATCGGCGTGGCTGCTCGCCAACGGCGTGACCCAGTACATGGGGTCCGAGTCGCTGGCGATGTGGCTGGTCGAGCCGGGCTGGGAGGGGTGGTCGGCCCGGGACGGGTCCTCGGCGCGCGCCGCGGGGCTGCGTCACCGGCCCCGGGCGGAGATGCTGGCCGACACGCTGCGCTGGGAACGCGAGCAGGGGCTGGACCGGGAAAGGCGCGCGGGCCTCAGCGCGCAGCGCGAGCGCGCGTTGCTCGACGCCCTCGGCTGACGGCGCTGGACCGGTCGCGCGCACCCGATTGTGCGGGACCGTCAACTCTGCGGCTTGATGCGGCACGGCCCGGTCGCCGGGCGCGCATCAGGTGCCGGTCAGTAGGTCGCCCTCCTGTACTGCTGTCAGGGAGAGCGTCTTGTAGCCGACCTGCTCGAACAGCACGACGAGGCGGTCTTCCTCCGTGCGCATCACGGTGCCCGCACCCCACTCCGCGTGGCGCACCCGGTCGTTCGTCTCATAGGGCACATGCCCGGGCGGGGCAGCGACGTGCCGGTGCCCGGTTCCGGTGGCGGGGTGCTCGTCGTCGCGGTCGCACACGTCGCACCGCCCGCACGGTTGGTCGAGCTGCTCGCCGAAGTAGCCCAGAAGGTACTGGCGGCGGCAGGTGGGCGTCTCGGCGTAGCCGCGCATCATCTCGATGCGCGAGCGGTCGACGCGACGCCGCCGCTCGAACACCTGTGCCGCCTCTTCGATGGCCTCGTCTCCCGTGCGGCCGGGCAGAGCCCGGACGGTGCGGCGCCTGCCCTCGACGGTCACCGCTCCCGCCTCTTCCAGCAGGTTCAGCAGATCGCTGGTCTTGCGGCGCGACAGGCCGCACAGCTGCGCTGTCCTGCTACGGCTCTGCGGGGCGTCCTGGCCGAGCAGCGTGGTCATGATCCGGCACAGTGCGTCGGCGTCCAGGGCTCGGGCCGTGAGGAACTTCTGCAGTCCCAGGTCCTCGGGGCGGTAGAACAGCACCGCGCGGGCTGGCTCCCCATCCCGGCCAGCGCGCCCGATCTCCTGGTAGTAGGAGTCCAGCGACTCCGGGACGGACGCATGGGCGACGAACCGTACGTCCGGTTTGTCGATGCCCATCCCGAACGCGGAGGTGGCTACCACCACGGCGGGAGCGCCTGCCATGAAGCCGTCGTGGATCCGGCGGCGGTCGCCCGCCTTCATGCCGGCGTGGTACGCCTCGGCGTCCACGCCGTCCCGCCGAAGTCGCCCTGCGTACGCCTCGGCGTCTTTGCGGGTTGCGGTGTAGAGGATGCCCGGGGCGCACGCTCGGGCCGTCCAGCGTGCGACGGCCTCGCGTTTGGCGGAGTCGTCGGTGAAGGTGCGCACCGCCAGATGGATGGTGGGCCGGTCGGTCCCGGTCGTCACGACGTGGGCCTCGCGCATGTTCAGGTGCTCGACGATGTCCGCCCTGACCGGGGCTGCGGCCGTCGCCGTCAGAGCGAGTACCGGCGGACGGCCCAGCCGTTCGGCGGCCTCGCCCAGGTTCAGGTAGTCGGGGCGGAAGCTGTGTCCCCAGGCGGAGACGCAGTGGGCCTCGTCCACGACGAACAGCGAAGGGCCCAGTTCCCGCAGCTCTTCCACAACACTGTCTTTGGTCAGCTGCTCGGGGGACAAGAACAGGTATTCGGCGTCACCGTTCCGGATCGCCCGCCAGCCCCGGTCGGTAGCCGACCGGGGCTGTGCGGAGTTCACGGCCACGGCGTCCGGTGCCTCGCTCTGCCGCAAGCCGACGACCTGGTCGCGCTGCAGGGCGATCAGCGGCGATACCACGACGGTGGGGCCACCGAGCATGACGGTCGGCACCTGGTAGATCGCCGACTTGCCGGATCCGGTGGGCATGACGACCAGCACGTCGTGGCCGTCGAGGAGTGCCTCCATCGCCTCGGTCTGCTCGGCGGCCAGGTCGCTCCACCCGAACCGTTCTCGGGCGATGCGGCGCAGCTCGGCGATCCGGTCTTGCACACTCATCGCGACGCCCCTTCACAAGCCGGCACTCCTGAACCCGGCCCGGGTACCCCCGTGGCCGCGCCGCGATGCGGAGCGGCGCGCGGGCAGTCGTGCGAGGGCGAGATGCCGGCTGCCGCCCGGGTGATCACCTGCGCGCTCTTCGGCCCCGCGCGGTCGCGGCCACCCGTCACCAGGGAGAACCCGGACGAAGCCGCTGTCTGCGGGCCGACGCCGCTTCGGGACTGCACCCCAAGGGAGCTGGCATCGGATCGGGACGGTGGACCAGTTCCCGGCCGGTCAGCTAGTGCGGCGCAGCGTGGACGACGTGCCGGTCCTGGTGGTACGCGAACTCACCCTCGCCGGAGCAGACGCCCTGCAACTGGCGTACGGCGCGCTGCTGAACCTCGGGCGGCACGCCCGGCCCGCCGCTCTGCCCGGCGGTACGCAGGCACGCTGTGCGGACACGCGGACGGGGGTTCTGCAGCCACTGGTAGCGCAGGCGTGGCAGACGCACACCATGGCAACTCGACCCACGACACGACGACCCTGGGTACCCGTACGGGTACGGGTACGTCGAACTGATGATCGCGAGGAGGGCGCCTGTGCAGCAGCGTGATGAGGAACTGCTGAACTTCGACACCAGCACCCTCGAAGACTGGGACCCGGCGCGCGTTCGAACCGCACTCGACGGCAAAGACGGCGCCCTGTACCGCAACCACCTGCATATCGCCCTGCTCCTGGACCAGTGGGCGACGGCCGAGAGCCGGCGTACTGACACCGATGCGCGCTACAAGGCCGGCTATGTGCAGGCACTCGCGGACATGGCCGCCTTCTTGCGGCAGACCTACTACCTGCCCGAGGGCAGGGAGTGACGTGTGCGGTGAACCGCGCAAGCACGTTGTCGTCCTGAGCGAGCACGCCCCGACCGGTGTGACGGGCCGCGTCGGGGTACCCGGCCCTCGGCCCGGTCTGCGGACCCCGGTGCACTGAGACGCTTGCTGAGCTCGGCGCCGGTTCGTTCACAGCGCAGGAAGTGCTGCGACAGCTCGGCACGGCGTGGGAGACCGGGGCGCAAGAGCGCACCCACGCATCCGCACCGGCCGTCCCACGGCGTCCGCCCGGCAACGCGGTCCTGGGCGTACCGCTGAGTCTCTACGACCGGATGCGTGACGCGCTCGGCGTCGGTAATTCCGCGAAAGGGGTGAAGAAGGTACCGATCGCGCTGGCCGGCGTCCTCATGACCGCCGCCGCTGCGGCCTCGTGCTGCCGCGCAAGCGGCGCTGAGGCGGCGCGATCGCGCGCACTGCTGTGATGAACGTCCTTCGTCGCCCACGGACCGGTCCGCCGGGCAGGACGTCGAGCCCCCGTCGACACAGGAGGACCCCATGACCGACCGTGATGATCGCAAGGCCACCCCCGCGTCCGGCATGCGGGCGGATCACGACGACCACCGCACTCGGTCTGACGCCGGCTGGCCGAAGCACACCGAGGCGGAAGGCGACGCGGCGCTGGAAGCGACCGCCGACGCCATGGAGGAGGAGGCGCCCGTCCGCAAGGCCGTCGACGACGACACGAGCGCCGCCGCCTTCACCGGAGAGGACCCCGAGGACCGCGGCCCGCTCGCGCCCGAATTCCACGAGCCCACGGACAGCGACGGCACCGAGTGACGGTCCCGGCCCGCCGCGGTCCCCTCCGGTGGCCAGGGTGATCCTGTGCCGGCAGGCTGCGGTGGGTCGGTGAGCAGGTCTGTGTGATCCTTCGGCAGGCGCACAGCCCAGGTCCGCGGCCAGCGAGGCGGCTCGGCTTGTCCGGGTGGGCCGTCAGCCGGAGGCGCAGTTGCGGGCAGCTGTTCAGCATCCCGAGGCGTGGGTCAGCCGAGCGTGGGTGCCAGCTGTCGTCCTGGTGCCCCCACGCCATGGCACTGCAAGCTCAGGCGGGCGTGATGTTCTCCGCCTGACCTCCCTCCGGCCTTGGGTGACGTCGAATACGCACGGGTGGCGAAGAGACCGCTTTGCGGGGAAGGACCAGGCCGCCGCGACGCAGGAAGCAGAGGTGTTCTGAGGCGGTCGACGGTTTCAGTGCGCACCGCTCGGCTGTCTCGCCGACGGTCAGTTCCACGCCGCCGCGGGCAGGAGCTGGTAAGGCCGGGTTCGGGAGAAGACGTTTGTACGGGCGCGATCGGTGCAGACGATGAGCTGACACAGCCTTTATACGACGAAGCGGAGAGGCACCATGGGCATCATCGCGTGGATCATCATCGGCCTGCTCGCCGGCGCCATCGCCAAGGCCCTGATGCCGGGCAAGGACCCCGGCGGCATCATCATCACCATGCTCATCGGCATCGTCGGCGGTCTGCTCGGCGGCTGGCTCGGCAAGGTCATCTTCGGCGTCGACTCCATCGACGGGTTCTTCGACCTCTCCACCTGGATCGCCGCGATCGCCGGCTCCGTCATCCTGCTCGCCCTCTACCGCCTCGTCACCGGCAACCGGCATTCGCACCGTCACGCGACCCGCTGACGGCACAACGCCCCGGCCCACCCGGACGGCTCCCTTCCCTGTTCGCAGGAAGGGAGCCGTCAGCATGTACGGCCGGGCCCAGCACCCCACCAGCGAAGGCATCGCCCCGCACTTGCCTGAGGAAACGCTCGCCCGCGGGTCCCCTCACCCCGTGACACTTACACCTGGGGCCCGTTGCGGCCGACGTCAGCGTCCGGTCCCCTCTGAACGTTGCTGGTTCCCATCGACATCTGCGGGCTCCGCGATCCCCGAGTTCCGCCAACCCTGCGTTCGGCACGGACACACGCATGAGAGAAGTGCTCCGCCCCCGCGGCTGCCACACCAACTCTCAGGGGTGCCCACCGCATTCATGCCACTCCCTCCTCCTGGTCTGTGAAGCTCAAGTCGTCGGTCGAGGCGACATGCTCGGGTGGCGTGGTGAGGTGCCTGGCGGTGTCCAGGGCTTCCCGAATGTGCTGGGCCAGGGCGTGCCCGTCGGGGTCGTTGACCCAGCGTTCGAAGGCGACTTTGAACGCGGCGATCCCGATTTCGGCCGCGAGTGCCGCGGTAGTGGTCTCCAGGCCACGTTCGCGCAGTGCGTGGGCGAGTGTGGAGGCGAGTGCGGCGAGTTTGGCCAGTTCGCGTTCCTGGAGTTCAGGGTTGGCGGCAATGACGGTCTGGCGCTGGCGTACCAGGTCTTTGCGTTCTTCGAAGACGGGAGCGGCTTCGGTCAGGGCGCGGGTGATCACCTCCAGCGGCATGAGCGGGGCGGGGGCGCAGGCCGTGGCGTTGACGAGGGTGTCGGTGAGGGGGTTGTCGGCGGGGAAGAGCACTTCTCGTTTGTCGGCGAAGTGCCGGTAGAAGGTCCTCTCGGTGACTTCGGCGCGGGTGGCGATCTCCGCGACGGTGGTGGCGTCGAAGCCCTGGCGGTTGTAGAGCTCCAGCGCCGCCTTCTCCAGGCGGCCTCGTGCGTCGGGTTTCCATCGGCTCATGCTCCGATGCTACCCCCGATGACAGACTGTGACATCAGGTGATGACAGGCTCTGACGTCGATGCTACGGTGATGTCACAAACTGACATCAGGGTCCCGCCCCCGGTGGGGACCCGCAGCAGGAAGGCACGCACCATGCGCGTATTCGTCACCGGAGCCTCCGGACACGTCGGCTCCGCCGTCGTTCCCGAACTTCTCGAAGCGGGACACCAGGTCGTCGGCCTGGCCCGCTCGGACAAGTCCGCCGCCGCGTTGACGGCTGCCGGTGCCCAGGTGCACCGAGGGGACCTCGACGATCTCGACGGCCTCGCCGCGGCCGCTGCCGCGGCCGACGGCGTCATCCACCTGGCCTTCAAGCACGACGCCATGTTCGCCGGCGACTTCGACAGCGCGGTCACGGCGGATCTGCGCGCCATCGAGACGCTCGCAAACGCGCTCGCCGGCACCGGCAAGCCTCTGGTGACCACGTCGGGAACGGTGCTGCTCGCCTTCGCGGGGCTCGAGGACGCCGCCACCGAAGCCGACGTGATCGACGCAGGGCCGCGGGTCGACGCCGAGAACGCGGTGGTCGCACTCGCGGAACGCGGCATCCGGTCGTCCGTCGTCCGGCTTTCTCCGACGGTGCACAGCACGCTGGACCACAACGGCTTCATTCCGACCCTGATCTCCTTCGCCCGGTCCCAGGGCGTCTCCGCCTACATCGGCGACGGGGCCAACCGCTGGCCCGCCGTGCACACGCTCGACGCGGCACGCCTGTACCGGCTGGCGCTGGAATCCGCGCCGGCCGGGTCACGGCTGCACGGCGTCGACGACCAGGGCATCCCCTTCCGGGAGATCGCCGAGACGATCGGCCGTGGCCTGGACCTGCCCGTGGTCAGCATCCCGGCGACCGAGGCCGACGCCCACTTCGGCTTCCTCAGCGGCCACGTCACGGCCGACAACCCGTCCTCGAACATGCTGACCCAGGGTCTCCTCGGCTGGAAGCCCGTTCAGCCCGGCCTCATCGAGGACCTCAGCCAAGGCCACTACTTCGACGTCCCGGCGAGCGCCACAAACTGAGCCGGCCCCCGCTCCATCCCACTCGGTCCCCGCGCCGCCTCCGAGCCCTGCTCGGCGTGTCACAGCCACCCGGGCCTGCCCGAAGACCGTCGGTGCGGCGACTATCTCGCGGCACCGACGGTTTGACCACCCTCCCGCGCCTTGACGCAGACCCCACCCAGGAAGGCAGAACCATGCCCCGCTCCCGTCCCGCGATCGACAGCGAACTGGCCGCAGCACTCCAGGCCATGCCGATCGGCCCGAACGGCGTCTTCGACCTGACCGACGTCCCCGCCACACGCGAGGCCGTCCGCGCGCTCGCCGAAGTCATCGCCGGCACCATCCCCGACGAGCCCACCGTCACCGCCCACGAGATCCACGTGCCGCGCGCCGAAGCCCCTGACGTCCTCCTGCTGCGTCCGCAGAACGCGCCCGGACCGCTGCCGGTCCTCATGTGGTTCCACGGCGGTGGGCAGGTGCTCGGCTTCGCCGCCCAGGACGCACCCTGGCTCAAGCAGCTGTCCGCGGCACTCGGCTGCGCCGTCGTCGCCGTTGACTACCGCCTGGCCCCGGAAACCCCCGCGCCCGGCGCCGCCGAGGACGGATACACCGCCTACCGGTGGATCAGCGACAACGCCACCGATCTCGGTCTCGACCCCACCCGGGTCGGCCTGGCCGGCCAGAGCGGAGGCGGAGGCATCGCCGCCGCCACCGCCCTTCTGATCCGCGACCGCGGCGCAGCGGCCCCCCTGTTCCAGATGCTGCAGTACCCGATGCTCGACGACCGCAACGCGACCGACTCGAGTCGGGAGATCACCGACATCGGCATCTGGGACCGCTCGACCAACCTCCTCGCCTGGCAGGCGATCCTCGGCAACCGCGTTGGCACCGAGGACGTCACGCCCTACGCCGCTCCTTCCCGGGCGACCGACCTCGCTGGCCTGCCCCCGACCTTCATAGGCGTCGGTGAACTCGACGTCTTCCGCGACGAGAGCCTCGACTACGCCGCGCGCCTGCGCGCCCACGGCGTGCCCGTCGAGCTGCACCTCTACCCTGGCGCCTACCACGCCTTCGACCTGTTCGCCCCGCGGTCCCAGCTCGCGGAGAGCTTCCGCCACACCTGGAACCGCTACCTCGCCCGGCACCTCACGAAGGCCCCGGCAACGTCGGCTGCTTCGTAACACGCGGGTCTGACGGCGTGCCGTCCTCTCCGTAATCCCACCGGCGCCTCCGAGCCGATTGCCACCACGCGAGTGTCCTTGCCCCTTGGCTCATGGATCTCCTCATATCAGTCCGAGGCGCTCTTTTTGAACTGCGAATGACCGCTGCACGCGTCCGGTCTCCCACCACGCAGACCATGCCCGACGATCGGGGTCCGACGTGCCACCGCCAACCCTGCTTCGGACTCGTAAGTCAGGCGGAGGCGCCGCCGTCGACGACGAGGTCGCTGCCGACCACGGAGGCGGCGTCCGGCGAGGCCAGATACAGCACTGCCGCTGCGATTTCGGCGGTAGATGAGACACGCCCCAGCGGGGAGACCCTCTTCATCCGGTCGGCGCGGTCGGCGTCGGTCTCACCGGAGCGCAGTGACATGGGTGTGGCGGAGGGGCCGGGACTTACAGCGTTGATGCGGATCCCCTCGGCTATGTGATCCAGAGCGGCTGCCCGGGTCAGCGCGGAGACAGCCGCTTTGGTGGCGATGTAGCCGGCCAAGCCCGGAGTGCGGCGGTGGGCGCCGAGGTTCGCGGCGATGTTGACGATCGCGCCGCCGGTGGGCTGGTTACGCATCTGGGCGATTTCGGCCTGGAGACTGAACAGGACACCGGTGACGTTGATGTCGAGCAGGCTGCGCCAGTCCTCCTCCTGGAGGTCGGCTATGGGTGCGCCGCCCCGGAAGACTCCAGCATTGTTGACGGCGACATCGAGGTTGCCGAAGTGTTTGACGGTGCGGCCGACCAGAGCTTTGACGTCCTCGGAGCGGGTTACGTCGGCGGTGACCGCGGCCGCTGTGCCGCCCTCCTTCTCGATCAGAGCGACTGTCTCGTCAAGCACTGGCGCCGTGCGTCCGGCCGCGACCACCGAGGCCCCTTCGGCGGCAAAGGCGAGAGCGATGGCCCGGCCGATGCCGGAGCCTGCACCCGTGACGAGGACGGTCTTACCGGTGAAACGTGCGGTCATGGTGATGACTTTCTTGATCGATGCTCGGTTATTTGGCGGGCATTGAGGAAAGCAGCAGCGGCGAAGGCAACCGTCGTTGCGGCGAGCGAGGTGGCATCGGAGACGAGCGTCAGAGCGGCCGTGAAGATGACGGTGGCGCCCAGTTCCATCGCGGTGTTCATGACGCCGCCCGCGAGTCCGGTCTGCTGCGGTTCCACCCCGTGTGTCGCGAGGACAGCAGCCCCCGCGGAACTGGCGGCTCCGCCCGCTGGCAGCGTGAGCAGGCCAGGGAGAAGTCCGTACACATACGGGGTGTGCGGTGCCGGACCGGTGAGTGCGAGCAGCGCAAGACCTGTCGCGGAGAGAGCGAGCCCGCAGGTGGTGACGGCTGATGCTCCGTATCCGGCAATCAGCAGGCCTGCCATACGGCCCGTTACGGGCAGTGCCACCGCGAAGGGAACGAAGGCGGCGGAAGTCTGCGCCTGCGACCAGCCGCGGTTCTGCTGGAGGTGAAAATCAGTGACATCCGTACGGTGGCGAGCAGCGCGAAGGCTGAGCCGGACGCAGCCTCGGTCGAGGTGCCTGCGGTCGCGTTCCACCACCGCGTCACGGCCATCTCTCCCCCAAATATTTGACTGCCCATTCCATAATTTGCCTATGGAGGCATCCGCAACAGGCGGTGCGCTGTTCAGTCCAGCAGCCTCAGCGCCTGCTCGGCCGCGTCCCGTACCCGGCCCGGGTCATCCGACGCCTTGCCGACCACCCGCAAACCTTGCATGAGCACCAGCAGCATCCGTGCGAGGGCCCGCGGATCGCGATCAGCGGACAGTTCGCCCTGTGCGCGGGCCCGTTCCAGCGCCGAGTGCAGCAGAGTCTCGATGTGGGCCCAGCTCGCCTCGACCCGGCGGGCCGCCGCCGGATCCTGCGCACCCAGCTCGGCGGCAGCGTTGGTGACGAAGCACCCTTTGCCACGCTGATCATCGGAGCTCGCCTCGGCCGCGAAACGCCGTACCACCGCCCGCACCACCGGCAGTGCAGGGCCCGGCTGGGACAGTTCGCGCAGAAGGCCCGCGTCTTGGCTCTCGTTATACCGGTCCAGCGCCTTCAGAAACAGCTCGTGCTTGTTGCCGAAGGTGGCGTAGATGCTGGCGCGCCCGATGCCGAGGCGTTCGACGAGGTCCGCCATCGAGGTCGCCTCGTAGCCACGCTGCCAGAACAGTTCCAGGGCTGACTGCAGTGCGGCGTCCGGGTCGAATTCCTTGGTTCTGGCCACGCTCGAACCCTAGGGATATTGAAACGATCGGTCAAGTTTTCTCTGACTCCGGCGGCTTGGGCCGGCAGCGCCGCCCGTGCTCGACTTCTGCCTCCCGCCGGTACCGACCGCCCCGTTCACCAGCACCGTCACGACGGGGCCCCGGCCGCTGGGTTGATCGGCTGAGGCCCGGTCGTTGACCCGTGGACACAGTGTTGGTGGTTGGAGAGTAGGTTGCGCTGGGTGTCTCTGTGCGCGGCACCGCGCGACCCCCTCGAAACCGCATCGATCAAGGTTCTTGCGGCTCGTCCGAGCCAGCGTCATCTGCAAAACCCCTGCGGCATAGCCTGGTTGCTCGAATTCGGTCGATGACGAGTCCCGCAAGTGCGGCCAGGAAACCGATCGCCGCTGCGCCGAAACCCACCCGCAGTAGTGGCGGTCGTCCGTTACCCAACGCGCGGGCGCCGGCCCAGACCGCTGCGGCCGTGAGCCCGAGACCCTGTATCCACCATCGTTCACCCTTGGCGCTTGTCATGTACTTAATCAGTGCCATACGTGATGATCCCACTCGCGCCCACCCACCACTCACCTCAACTCCCATCCCGTCTGCCGTCGACCCCCTTCCGGCAGGAATCAACCGACCCGGTCCGCCTGCTGTGGACGAGGGGCCGTGAACCGCCGAAGACCCCCGACCGCGATGGGCCGGGGGTCTTCGAACCGGTGACGCCACCTCGGCGCCGCACAAGGCACCCCCACCGACGCGGGGGTGCTCCTACGACCGAGGATCTGCACGGCCTGCGACTCTTGTCCTGCCCGCCGAGGCTGTTCGGGGAACGCGCCATCCACTACGCCCATGAACGTATGCCAGGCTGCACACGGCGGGCGCAGTCCAGCGTCGTCCGGGCGGTCTCCGGCCTGGTCACGGGTTTCAGGTGCGCACGACCAAGTAGAGCCACCCGCCCCACGTGCTCACGTTGCTGAGGTCCTTCGTGGAGCGCTCGTACTTGGAGCGGATGCGGAACTTCTGGTTGAGCGCGTTGGTGAGGCTGAGCTGCGCCTTCGCGCTGCCCGTCGACGACAGTGCGTAGCAGCCCGACGTGGTGAGCGTGTGCCAGGCGCCGCTGTAGTACCGCTGGACCTCGAAGCGCTCGCACTGGCCGGCTTTGTTGGGCGTGACGGTCGCGGTCACCGTGGGCTTCACCGTCTTGTGGAAGACGCGGTAGGTGATCCCGCTGTACGTGGTGCTCGTGTAGTAGCCGCCGAGCGCCGTCGCGATCTTCACGTAGCCGTTGACGGCGCGGGTGGCCGTCGCGGGGGCGTAGCGGTAGTCGCCCGCGAAGGACGCGGTGAAAGTGGTGTTGCGGGTGACCTTGTAGGTGGTCTTCAGGTTGCCGTAGGCGTCCACGGTGCCCGTTGTGAGCAGGGTCTTCGCCCCGCCGTAGGGCGTGGCGTGGATCGACACCGTGCGGCCGTTGTATGTGGTGCCCAGGTGCGCGGTGAGGGTGGCCGTCGCGCCGTACGCGTATGAGGGTGCGCTGCTGGTGACGGTCAGGGCGGTCGCCGCGCGGGACACCTGGACGGTGGCGACCGCGGTGGCCGCCTTGTGGGAGGCGTCACCCGGGTAGGTGACCGTGTAGGTGTTGGCGCCGCCGATGTCGGGGGTGTCCTTCACCGTGATGGTGCCGTCGGCGGCCACCGGAGCGGTCCAGGTCACCGGGGTGCTGTGGGCGGCGTCCTTGCGGGAGACGGTGACCGTCCGGCCGGCGGCGTACGGGCCGTCACCGAGCTTGCCGCCGAAGGACAGGGCCGCCCCTCGGACTGCGGTCGCCGGGGCGCTCAGCGTCAGCGCCGGGGCGTACGGGGCGACCACGAGGCTCATGCCGCTCTCGGACGGCTGGTGGGTGGCGTCCCCGGCGTACGTGAAGACGTACATGAACGAGCCGGCGACGCCCGGGGCATCGGCGACGGTGAACCCGAGGGTGGCCGGGTCCACGGGTACGGATCCCAGCGGCACGGTCTGCTGGGTGGTCTCGTCGCGCCGGGCCACCTGGACGGTGGTGCCCTGCGGGAAGGTGCCCAGCCCCAGTTGGGCCATGAGGCGGCCGGTGAGGACGACCGAGCCCGGGTTCGCCGAGGTGATGTCGGTGCCCACGACGTCGGTCGGCAGCTTCGCCACGTGCACGACCAGTGAGGCCGCCGCGGGGCGGTGGGTGGCGTCACCGGCGTACGCCACCTGGTAGGTGTATGCGCCCTCGTCCGGCCGGAGGTCGGTGAACGTGAACGTGCCGTCCGCGCCGAGTGTCGTGTCGGGCAGGGCGGTGCCGTCGCGGGTGACCTTCAGCGCGGCGCCGGCCGGCAGGAGGCCGCGGGAGCTCAGCGAGCCACTGACCGTGTACCGCTCGGTCGGCACCGCGTACTGCGGGTGGCGCAGGGCGAGTTCGCTGTCCGTCAGCTTCGCGGCGCCCAGCACGTTCAGGCTGTAGGCGCCCGAGGAGTCCTTGGTGACGGCGTAGAGGGTCGTGCCGTCGGCGCCCCACTCCAGGCCGTCCGGGACGACCGTGCCGGAGGGCAAGGTGAAGTGGTTCTCGGCGAGGGTGTTCGTGCCGGCGTAGAGGTAGAGGCCGGAGGCGCCAGCGACGGCGACCGTGCCGTCGGTGTCGACGACCACTGAGCCAGGCGCGGAACCGGAGCCGCCGGTGAAGTACGCGGCGGGGTCTGCGGACGCGAGGTCCGTGCTGCGGTACGCCCTCAGGGCGAGCTGCTGCGGGGCGGCCAGCAGCACCCGCGTGCCGTCGCCGGTGACGGCGAGCCCGGTTGCCGTGCCGCCGTGGACCAGGGTGTCCGCCTTGACCGACGCCGTGCCCGAAGCGACGCCGAAGGTCGCCACGTGACTGAGGTTGCCCTGCGGTTCCTCGGCCGCTATCACCTCGCCGCCCGTGGCGAGCAGTGGTGCGGTCGTCCACTGCGACAGGGCAGGCTGGGGGATCGCTGCCGGCGCGGGCGCGGACGGGTCGACCGAGCCGATGCCGCCCTTGCCGTCGGCTGTGTAGCCGTACCAGACGCGGCCGCCCGCCACCGCGACGGAGACCGGGGAGCTGCCCGCGCCGGTGGACCAGCGGGCGGTCTCGGTGAGTGTCGCGGTGTCGATCGCCGCGATCGCGCCGCCGTCCGCCAGCGCCGCGTACAGCGTGCCGCCGTCGGGCGACAGCGCCAGACCGGTGGCGCCCTGCTCCCCCGCGACGGTGGTGATCGGGGTGCCGGACAGATCGGTCACCACGATGCCGGTCGAGCCGGCGCCCTGGCTGACGAAGACGTGCTGGTGGGCGGGGTCGACCACCAGGTGCGCGTAACCGGACAACGGCAGTGCGGCCGTGTCGTCGGCGTATACCGCGGAGCCGGCCAGTCCGACGCTGGCGGTGGTCAGGCCGGCCACGAGCGTGAGGGTCGCGACCAGGGAGACCTGTTTGAGGCGCATGAGGCTCCTGTGAGAAAAAGGGAACAAGCAGCGGGACGATATCCCGCCGACCCGACACACCCGGAAGCAGGGGCCCACTGCGGGCGGGCAGTCCGCGGCGACTTCCGCCGGGGCGCCGGTGCCGCGGTGGCTTCCGCCGAGCGTCGACCCGCCGGCGCCGCCCTCTGCCGGGCTCACCAACGGCCGTCGGGACAGGCGGCCCGCTTCGTGCGCTCCCCCTCGTTCGGCCCGAGCCCTGGCCGAACCCGGATGCACCCTGGCCTAACCTTGGCGAATCGGCCCTGGCCTGGGGCGGTGTGCCGTTCGGGGCCGGGAGCTGCTCTGGCCTTCTCCGCCACCACAAATCAGTCAGGTGAACCCTGGGAAGAACCCTTTGACATCGGGCCCCGGATCGCTCCCCCGCCCTCTCAAGGGTTTCGGTGATAAGCCTTGTTGGCAATGCGCCAGCGGCCGTCGTCGTGGACCAGCAGGAAGATGTCGGTGAAGGTGTCCGCGCCGTGCCAGAGCGTCATGGTTGCGGTCGCGATCGTGCCGTGGACGTCTATGGCGTCGATTCGGCGGGAGCGGGTCGGTTCGTCCGGGGCCGGCTGGCCGTGGAAGAGAGCGCAGTATTCGTCCAGGCACCACGAGACGAATGCGCCGTCCCGTATTCCCTCGATATGGGCAGTGGGCAGGAACGCGTCGCGGAAGTGGGAGGCGTCGCCAGTGGCGTGTCCGCGGATATAGGCACGAAGTGGTTCGAGCACGATGTCTTCCACGGCGGGGACCCTGGCGGCAACGGCGATGTCTGCCTCGGGGTCCGAAGGGGCGTCGGCCAGGCCGGCTGCGCTGCGCAGGGGCGTGTTTGAGGCGGCGGCCAGCAGCGCCATGTCCTTGGCCAGCGCACCGATCGTGAACTCGGCCGTGACAGCGCCCGGTTCGTCGTCGAGGAAGGTTCGCTTGCGGGCGACGAACCCGCCGAGCTGGCCCAGTTCGAGGACGTCCAGCACCTGGCCACGGGGCAGGCCCAGGGCGTCGGCCTGCCGCAGTGAGTCGCGCAGCGCGAGGACGGCGCCGACGAGGCTGTTGTTGGCGATCAGCTTGAGCGCGGCGGCCGTGGCGGCGTCGTTGATGCGCCGCACGGTGCCAAGCGTTTCCAGAACCGGCCGTGCTCGGTCGAGCGCGTCTTGGTCGGCGGCGGCGAGGATCTGCAGGGTGCCGGCGGCGGCAGCCGGCACGGATCCGAGCAGGGGCGCGTGGACGTAGGACTGGCCGAGTTGCCGGGCCAGCTCCGACGCTTCGGCGGGGGCGATGGTGCTGACGTTCAGCACCATCGCGTCCGTTCGCAGCGAGTCACGGACCTGGTCGACGACCTGTTGGCAGGCCGGGCCGTCGAACAACGCAAGAAGTACGAGGTCGGCCCTCGCCACGGCGTCGTTCGGGTCGCCGGTCGTCTCGACAGCGCTTGCAGTGTGCCCGGAGCGTGTCCAACCGACGACATCCCAATGATGGCCGGCGAGTCGTGTCGCGATTGCGGCGCCCATGCGACCCAAGCCGAGGACGGCGATCGTGTGCGGTGCGGTCATGCATCCCAGCGTGGAGGCATCGCGATGCCTGCGACAAGCGCAGATCCAGCAGGACAGCGATGCGGGATGCGCATATCAACTAGGCATACTTCTCCCATGGAGTTGACCGTGTGGCGGACGTTCGTGACGGTGTGCCGGCTCGGGTCGCTGTCGGCGGCGGCCACCGAACTCGGTTACACGCAGTCGGCCGTGTCCCGGCAGATCGCCGGGCTCGAGCGCCAGCTCGGGGTGCCGCTGGTGCAGCGGCATGCGCGCGGCGTGCGTCCGACGCCTGTCGGCGAGGTGTTCCGGCACCACGCCCTGGTCACGCTCAACGACGCCGACCGCGCCCTGCGTGCCGTGCGGGACGCTCGTGACGGGTCGCCCAGCCGGCCTCTGGCCGTCGGCGCGACGCCGTCCCTGGCCGCCGGGATCATGCCCGCGGCAATCCGCCGCCTGCTGGACGAGGACGCCTCCCTCCGGTGGAGCCTGGTGCCCGGGCTGAGCTCACACCTGCACGACCGCGTGATCGCCGGCGATCTCGACATCGCGGTCGTCACCGACGCGCCACCGGGACTGCCCCATGACCCGCGTGTCGAACGGCGGTTCCTGGGGATGGACGACATGGTCGTTGTGCTGCCCATCGACCATTCGCGAGCCGGACACGGCCCGGTGCACATCCGGACGCTGGCCGACCAGACCTGGGTCGAGGACAACGACGGCTCGGCAGCCCTGCTGCGCCAGCACGCCGCCCGCGCCGGAGTCACCGCCCACATCGACCTCACCGCAGCCGATCTCCCCGGCAAGATGGCCCTGGTCGCAACGGGCCACGCCATCGCGCTCATTCCCGGTGTGCTGACGTGTTCGCTGCGGACCGACCTCACCACTCTGGCTCTCATCGATCCCCCGACCCGGGGCATCTACACGATCACACCGCGTCGCGACCCACACCCATCCTCAGCGGCCCTGCTCGACCAGCTCAGGACAGCCTTTGGTCAGGACCGCTTCCAACTCGGGGACACACGGCTCGCCCAGGACGTGCGCGTAGTTCGCCACCGCCTGCTGGAGTGAGTTCGGCGATCACGAGACCACCGTCAGCACGATCTTGCCTTGGATGTGGCCCTGCGCGGCTCGCGTGTGTGCGCTGCCCGCCTCGGACAGCGGGTAGGTGCTGTCCACCCCGACCTGGAGCTTGCCCTCGTTGAAGAGGCGCCCGATCTCGGCGAGCTGGGAGCCGTTTGAACGGACCTGGATGTTCGAGACTGTGACGCCCAGACTCGCCGTCTCTTGCGGGTCGTACTGCGCGAAGAACACCGGAAGCATGGTGCCGCCGTGCTTGAGCACGCTCAGGAAGCGTGAACTGTCCGGGCCACCGACGGTGTCGATCACCAGGTCGACACCGCTGACCACGTCCGCGGCCTGCGTCCTGGTGTAGTCGATGAACTCATCGGCACCGAGCTCGCGCAGGAACTGCTCGTGCCGTCCCGAGGCCACCGCGATCACGTGTGCCCCCTTCCATTTCGCCAACTGCACCGCGAAGTGGCCCACTCCACCGGCGGCCCCGTTGACCAGCACGGTCATCCCGGGCGTGATCGGCACCGGCTGGTGCACCTGGCCGGTGAAAGGAGACGGCACAACGTGGCCGAGATCAACCAGGTACTGCCAGGCCGTAAGCACGGCCATCGGCGCCCCAGCCGCCTGCACGTGGTCGATACCGGCCGGCTTGTGAGCCAGGTCCGAAGCCGGCGCGGCCACGTACTCGGCGTAGGTCCGGCCGTCGAATCCGGGGAACCGCAGCATGCCGAAGACCTCGTCACCGAAGGCGAACCCCAGCACGTCCGGAGCGACCGCTTGGACCACACCCGACATGTCCGTGCCGGGAATCAGGGGGAACTCCAACGTCGGCCTCATCTCGGCCGGCATGACCTTCATCCCCTCACGCAGGTACCAGTCCGGCGGGTTGATGCCCGCCGCGTGCACCCGGACGAGCACCTCGCCCGGGCCGATCTCGGGAACCGGCACCTCGTCATACTGCAAAACTTCCGGCCCGCCCGCTTCGTGGAACTGGATCGCCTTCATCGCACCTGTCGCTTTCTTGGGGAAGGTTGCTCCTCCAGTCAAGGCCCAGGACCGGTTGGCCGTCCAAGACCGGTTCGGCAACCTGATCATTCCGAAACGGCATGACGCGTACGCTGGAAAGGTGAACGATCGCGGACAGGACTTGGAACTGCGGCTGGTGCGCTACTTCACCGTGGTGGCAATGCACCAGCACTTCGGCCGGGCCGCCGCCGACTTGCACGTGGCCCAGCCGGCGCTGAGCCGCCAGATCCAACGGCTCGAGAAGCATCTCGGTGCACGACTGCTGGACCGCGTGCCCCAGGGCACCCGGCTCACTCCGGCCGGCCAGAGGTTCCTCCCCCGGGCCCAAGCCCTGCTGCGGGCCGCCCGCCAGGCCGAGCTGGTCGTGCGTGACCAAGCCGAGACCGAACGAATCGCCATCGGCCACGTCGAAGACCTGGTGATCACCGCCGCCGTACGGGAACTGCGCCGCCGTTACCCGGACGCCGAGATCGCCACCCGGTACCTGAGCTGCCGCGACGTCGGGGCGCTGTCCGACAAGCGCGTCGACGCCCTGATCGCGCGGGCCCCGCTGCCGCTCGCCGCCGACGACGTGTTCACCACCCCGCTGTACGAGGAGCCCCGGATGCTCGCGGTCCCGCGCGGCCATCCCTTGGCCGACCGCACGTCGGTGACCGCGGAAGAACTGGCCGGCGAAGAAGCGGCGCCGTGCGCGTTCGAGACCGCCGACTGGACTTCCTACCGGATCCTCGGGGCCGGCGTACCACCGATCGAGAGCTACGAGGACAAGCTCGAACTCGTCGCGAGTGGCAGGGCGATCGCCGTGCTACCGGTCGGCGATCGGCGCAGCTCACTGCGTCCCGACCTCGTCACCGTCCCGATCGAGGGCGCTCCCCCCAGCCAGGTCGTCCTGGTCAGCCGCAAGGGCGACCCGAATCCGATGATCAGGAATCTCCGGCTGGCGGCCAAGGCCGTCCTGACCGCCCAGGCAGCCTGACCGGGCGCCCTCGACCCGCATGACTGCCGGCAAGCCGTGCAGCACTGTGCACTTTCGTCGATGAGACGACGGAGGTATTCGCCTCGCTGGACTGCGGGAGCTGATCATGACCGAGCGGGACATCCTCCTCAACGAACTCGCGCAGGGCCTGCGCCCGATGTCGGAGGGCATCGAATGGTTCGACACCCACGGCCCGAAGGAGGCGGCCGAGGTTCTGTTGTTCCTGCGCCATCACTGCGTGCAGCCTCGCGCCGTCACCGAAGACGGGCCTGAGAGCATCCGACGTGCCGGGCTGCGCCCGACGCACACCCGGCCTGCCCTCGGCGGCGCACGCCGTGCACTCCCCCATCCGCCATGGACGCCCTGATGGGCGAACCCCCCGACGACGCCACCGTCCTGCTGGCCCAGTGGTGCCACGTCTGGCAGACGGGACGGCAGCGGCGCAAGGCCCGGCGAGCTGTACCGGTCGGGTGCGCAGCACCCGCTTCGCCATGTCGTGTGGGAGGGTGGAAGTGATGGACCAGCCTGGTTCCGTCGCTTTGAGGCTTCGTTGAGCCCTCGTCCCCGCTCCGAGCGGGCCGGGGCACGCGGATCGTGCCTGCGCGGCTTTGAACGCCGGACTCATGCACGGCCTCCCGGCCGTGTTTCCGGACCTCCTGGCTGCCTGCCAGGGCTTCCAGGGCTGTCGTCGCCCGCCCCACCACGGGGAGGCCCGATGAAGCCACACGCCGTTCACCTCCAGCTCCACGGCAAGCTCGCCGTCGTGACCCTCTGCGCCACAAGGCCCGGCGCGGTACGGCGCGACGCAGCTGAACTCGCCGATGCGCTCGCGGCGCTTCCGGAGCGGACTGTCTTTCTCATTCTCGATCTCGACCACGCCGACGGACTCGCGGCCGACGGGCTGGTGGCGGTTCTGGAATGGGCCCGTGCACACGCTGTCTTCGTCGCCGTTCTGGACGGGCCGGCCGGGCCGGGCGCCTTCTCGGCCTGTGGCGTGGCGGCGACAACGGACAGCGGACCGCAGGCCGCCCCCCGGGCATTCCGGCGCGGCATGCAAGAGCGGGACGTCGTCCACTTGGCCCTGGGCATACGACATGCCCGCCGCGATGCCCATCCCTGCGCGGGCCTGTGACCTGCCGGGCATCGTGTCCGATGTGTGCGGCGTGGCCAGGACGGTGTGGTGAGATGATGGGGAGATGAGCCCTCTCGGGAGGTGAAGCGCCGTGGACCCCGTCCCTCCTGACGACGACCGGCCCTGGCCCGGCGCGGCGGAGGACCAGGGCACTCCGGAGGCGCTCTCGGGTGCGGTGTCGGGTGTGGAGCGCCGGGAAGTGCCGGCTGTGCTGGGCCGAGCCTGCATCGACGCGCTGGACATCACCGGCGCTTCCGTCTCCCTCGCCGGGTCGGGTGACGCCCGGGCGCTGTGGTGGTCCTCCGACGAACGGGCCGGCCAGCTGGCCGAGGCCCAGTACACGCTGGGTGACGGACCGTGCCGCACCGCGTTCGAGCAGGCGGCACCGGCGCTGGCCGCGGACCTCACCGGCGGTGAGGATGCCTCGCGATGGCCGGTCTTTGCCCAACAGGCCGTCGCGCTCGGAGTGAAGGCCGTGTTCTGCCTGCCCCTGGGCGCAAACGGACTCGCCATCGGAACCCTGGACCTCTACCGCGACACCCCGGGCCCTCTGTCACAACGGGAGCTGTCCTTCGCGTTCCCCGCAGCGGAAGCGATCACTACGGCGCTGCTCGCGTTGCACGCCCAGGCCGGCACGCACCACGGCTGGTCCGCTGAGTGGCTGGACACCATGGAGACCGACCACGAAGAGGTCCACCACGCAACCGGAATGGTCATGGTGCATCTCGGGAGTAGTCCAGAGGATGCGCTGGCCCGCCTGAGGGCCCACGCCTTCGGACACGGACAGACCGTGACCGAGACTGCTCGCGACGTCATCGCCGGAAGGATCAGGTTCCATGATTAGGCCCCGCCGGACGGCAGGACCGGAGCTGGGAAAGGTTGACACCGGCATGAACCGCGAACAGCAACTGAGCGAGGCGTTCGTGAGTCTCACCGACCTCACCGCCGACGATGTCGATCCCCTGGTCCTGCTCCGCCGCCTGGTGGACCACAGCGTCCGGCTCACCAGCATCGACGCGGCAGGCGTGATGCTTTCCAACGCGCACGGCCGGCTCCGCCCCTTCTGCGCGACCTCGGACCTGGTAGAGGTCACCGAGATGTTCCAGGGCCAGATCGCACAAGGACCGTGCGTCGACTCCTACACCACGGGCGCACCGGTCCACGCCGACGATCTTGCCGACTACACGCAACGTTGGCCGGCCTTCATCCCCCTGGCCACGGCCGCCGGGTTCCACGGCGCCCACGCGCTGCCCCTGCGCGTCCGCGACCAGCAGGTCGGAGCCCTCAATCTCCTCACCCATACCCCCACTTCACTCTCCGACTCCGACAGCCGGCTGCTGCAGGCCCTTGCGGACGTCGCCGTCACCGCAGTGATCACCTGGACCGCCGGCCCCTTGCGCCCCCTCGACATCGTCACCCGCACCCAAATCGCCCTCTCCCAAAAGGCCGCCCTGGACATCGCCTCAGGCATGCTCGCCGCCACCGCCGACATCACCCCGGTCCAAGCGGTCACGCACCTGATCCGGTACGCGTCCGTCCGCGGCGAACGCCCCACCGAGATCGCCGAACAGCTCGTCCGGCGCGCCATCACCCCGCAAACCGTCCTGCAGAACGCTTCCTGAAGCGCCTGCCTGCGAGGCTCGGCAGCCGATGCGGGTGCCGTAGCGGTTGCAGGTGCGGGAGCGGCGCAGGTGCAGGAGCGGCGCAGGTGCGGGAGCGGCGCAGGTGCAGGAGCGGTGCCAGGCGGGGGGCGCTTTTGCGGCCCGGCCGTTCAGCCGCCGCCGGTACTCGGCTCCCTGAGCGAGTCCCGAGACATCATCTGCTCATAGGCCTGCGGGACAGCCCACCTCCACTGTCTGCCGATCTCGGGAAGCTACACCAGAGGGCACGGCCTGATGGGGGTCAGCGTGCGCGCTCCTCGACGAGGACGGCCAAGCCGTCCAGGATGCGCTGCAGGCCGAACTCCCATGCCTGGTCCTGACCGCCGGATCGAGCTGCTGATGTGAGGGCCGCGGTGAGGGCGGGAAAGCGCTCGCCGTGTGCCTCCATCAGGTCGCCGAGGATGGCGCCCAACTGGGCTTCGGGGTTGCCCGCCGGACCTGTTGCACGGGCCTGCTGGGTGATAGCGCGCACGTGACCTACCAGCAGGACAGCCGCGTCCATCCGTTCGGCGCCGCTCAGTCCCGTGCCGTCCAGGGCGGAGACCGCACGTTCCATCCAGGACAGCTCCGCGGGCCCGATGATCCGCGGCCCTACGGTGGTGTCCAGCACCCAGGGGTGCCGGCCGAAGACATCAATCAGCTCGCGGGCCCATTCCTGCAGTTGCTCCCGCCAGCCACTGTGCCGCGCCCCCACCGACGGGTACGGGCCGATCGCGGAGTCCACCATCAGCGCGACCAGCTCAGCCTTGCCCGGCACGTACCGGTACAGGGCCATCTTGGTCACGCCCAGCTGCGCGGCGACCCGCTGCATGGACACATCGGCCAACCCCTCCGAGTCGGCGATCTCGACTCCGGCCCGCGCGATGCGGTCCAGGTCGAGTGTCGGCCTGGGTCCCCGTGCGGGTCTGGAGTGCGGACCCCAGAGCAGCCGCACCGCCTCGGCGTGTTCGTCACCCATGTCCGCCGCTCCTCCTGACCTGCCTTGCCCAATCAACTGCGTCTACGGTACACAGTAATCAACAGTGTCCGCAGGACACAGTTTTCAGAGTGGAGGAATCCGTGAACAGGAACGTCCTCATCTCCGGCGCGAGCGTCGCCGGTCCCGCGCTGGCCTACTGGCTGGGACGGCACGGCTTCGAGCCCACCGTCGTCGAACTGGCGCCCGCCCTGCGCGGCGGCGGTCAGGCGGTCGACTTCCGCGGCGAAACGCACCTGACGGTGCTGGAACGGATGGGGCTGCTTCCCGAGCTGCGCCACATCCAGACCGGCGGCAGCCCGATGCGCTTCGTCGACGCACGCGGCCGCACACTGCTGCATCTGCCGGCCGAGTTCGCCGGCGGCGAGATAGAGGTGCTCCGCGGGGACCTGGCCCGAGTGCTGTACGAGCGCAGCCGCCCACGCACCGAGTACATCTTCGGCGACTCGATCAGCCGCCTCACCGAGACCTCCACCGGCGTGCGGGTCGACTTCCAGCGGGGGGTCTCACGGGACTTCGATCTGGTCATCGGCGCGGACGGATTGCACTCCAACGTCCGTCGGCTCGCCTTCGGCCCGGAGGAGGACTATGTGAGCCACCTCGGCTACTACGCCGCCACCTGGATGATGCCCAACGACTCCGGCCTGGGAAGCGGCTCGGTCGGCTACAACGCGCCGGGGCGCCTGGCCTCGGTCGGCGCCGACCACCGCGACCCGGCACAGGCAGGGGCGTTCGTCGTCTTCGCCGCGCCTGAACTGCCGTACGACCGCCATGACCGCGAACAGCACAAGCAACTGATCGGCAGCGCGTTCGCCGGTCTCGGCTGGGAGGTGCCCCGACTGCTCGCCTCACTGCAGCAGGCCCCTGACCTGTACTTCGACTCGATCAGCCGCGTGGACGTGGAAACCTGGTCCGCAGGGCGAGTGTGCCTCGTCGGCGACGCCGCCTGCGGGGCCACCATCGGCGGCATGGGGACAGGAACCGCGGTGGTCGCCGCCTACGTGCTCGCCGGTGAACTCGCGCGAGCCCGGGGCGACTACCGGGCGGCCTTCACCCAGTACGAGGCCAGGCTCCGAAAGTACGCCCAGGGCTGCCAGGCAGGTGGCAACCGCACCGGGAAATTCCTCGCCCCCCGCACCGCCACCGGCATACGTCTTCGCAACACCGCGCTGTCCCGCCCCATGGTCCTGAACGGAATGCTCAAGCTGGGAGAGAAGGTCAGCAGCACCGTAGACCTGCCCGACTATCCAGTAGACCCCGACCGCGTCATGCGATGACCTGATCACGCCCGAAGCTTCCTCCGCCGAGTCGCTGGAGCAGTCGGTGTCCCCCGTGGCGGAGGCGACGACCCGCAGGCACGGTCGGATCCTCACTTGCGCGGGCCGTCTGTGCGCACCGGACCATCGACGCGTTGGGGTGCCGGCGGTAGTACGTGTACGCCCTGCCTGCGGCGCGCGCCTCCGGCTCCCTGCGCCGGCACCGGTCGCCGACGCCTCACGTCCTGGCCGAGCCTGACAGTGCGCCCAGGCGTTCACGGAGGTGGTGCAGGATCGAGCGTGCGGTGTCCGGGCCGTGATAGGCCGTCTCGTGGCGCAGTGCCCCCGACAGGCGGGCGTCCTGCGTCATGGTGAGACTGAGCGCGAGCGTGGCCGCCGCCGCATCGGACGCCTGGCGGGTGGCGTAGGTCAAACGGGAGAAGTCCTGGTATATAGGCATGATTTCGGTGCGCATCGCGTGCATCGGGGTGGCGTCGTCGCGCTGCCGGTCCAGGGCCCAGCCGGTCACCCCGTGCAGGCGCAGCGCGGCGTGTCCGAGGCCGTACCGAAAGAAGCCGGCGTCGCCGCTGCGGCCCAGCACGGTCTCGGCGAGCAGCCCGAACGGCAGGTCGACGGTGGCCGAGGCCTCGCGGACGGCCTCGTGCGCCTGCCGCAGCAGCCGGTGTCCGCCGTCCTGCGACACGTCCACCGGGATCTGCACCATGTTGGCGAACTCACCGACGGCGGTGCGATGTTCGGGCCGCAGCCGGCCGTGGGACGGCGTGGAGAAAATCATCCTTTCCCGGCCGAAGTGATGGCCGAGGGCGCCGGCGAACGCCGCGATCAGCAACGAGTACAGGGAGACCCTGGCGGCCCGGGCGGCGTGCAGAAGTCGCCGTGTCTGCTCGGTGGAGAAGTCGAGGGGTTCCTCGTCGTAGCAGTGGCGCAGCGCCGGGGGCCCGGCGGTGCGGCCTGGCAGCAGGTCCCCGGCGCCGTACGCTCGTAACAACGCGGCCCGGGCGGCCAGGCGGGCCGCACGGTCGTCCAGGGCCGGGCGGGTGGACTCGGCGCGGATGAGGTCGAGGTAGGAGAAGGCGGGCCGCAGCGGTGCCCCGGCGGCCACCCTCCGGTTGTACGCGTGGGCCAGGTCGCTGAGGAAGAGGCGGTGGCTGGCCGCGTCGAACACCAGGTGGTGGAAGCTGGTGAGCAGGACGTGGTGGTCGGGGGCCGCGCGCAGCAGGTAGGCGCGTCCCAGGGCTTCGGTGACGTCGAAGGGGCGGGTGCTGAGGTCCACCAGGAGCGCGTACGGCCGCGCGGGCAGCACGGCCTCCTCCAGCGGCAGAGGCGTTGCGCGAAGCGTCTGGTGGGGCCGGATGACGTCGGCGGCCTGCTCCGGCGGCCCGTCCAGCCGCAGGCGCAGGGCGTCATGGTGGAGTGTGACCTCGGCGAAGGCCTCTCGCAGCGCGCCGGCGTCCAGCGGCCCCAGGAGCCGCAGGGCGGTCGAGCAGTCGATCGATACCACCGCGAAATAGGGCTTTTCGTGGCAGCGCTCCCACTCCCAGCACATTTCCTGGCGCGAGGAGAGCGGAAGTGCCGGGTGCCGGGGGCCGGTGGTCGTTTTCATGCCCTGCCTTGGGGTCGGGTACTGCGGGACAGAGTTGGGGCCGACGCCGGTTCTGTGAGGAAGGCGCCGTCGACGGTCAGGTGGTGGAACTGCCCTACTAGGACGTGCTCCTGAGGGCGCCTCTGTCAAGGACGGCAAGACGGCCGCACAACTCGTCCAACGAGCCCCACCGTCGCCCTGATCACGGCCGGCCCGGCAGCGACCGCCGGCCCGGCAACCATGGACGGCCGGCCTGTTCACGCTGCGCCTTGGCGATTGAGGCACAGCTGGTCTCCCACGTCTCGTGTGGTACCGAGGCGCGGCGAGGATGCCGACGTACGCCGTCTTGGGCCGGTCGCGCCACGCCGCGATGCACGCGCCGCTCTTCCGGCGGTGCTCGACCCCGAATTCCGGTGAACGCCGTGGCCGAGTTCCTGAGTCCGGGCGACGGTATGCAGCTGGCACCTGGCCAGCCCCACCGGCCGGGAGCCGCCCAAAGTGAACGACGACTTCAGCGTGGGTCAACTTCCATGGGCGAAGGGCCTCTTGCGCGCACGCTTGCTTCGCGGCCCGTGGTCTTCCCGATGTCCGAAGGTCGTCGACAGAGCTCGCACCTCTCCGCCCGGCCCAGGGTCTGCAGCCGATGGCGCCGAGGACGAGCACGATTCCCGGACCGCTCGCGGGCGGTCGAAGAACGCGTCAGCCGGCCCGAAGACCGACCGCCAGCGTCAGTTCAAGGACCCGGTGCGGCAACCCGAGATCCGGAAACAGCTCCCGCAGCTGCGACATCCGGTACCGGACGGTCTGGGGATGGACGAACAACGCCGCCGCCACCTCTTCCCGCCTGCCCTGGTGCAGCAGCCACGCCCGCAACGTCTCCTCCAGCCGCCGCGCGGTCGCGGCAGGCAGGGTCCGCAAGGGTGCGAGGGCTCGGGCACGCAGGTCTGCGAACGCGTCCATGTCGGCACTCAGCACCAGCTCGGGCAGGTGGTCCTCGGTGTCGCGAATATCAGAGGAGAGGGAGCGCGCGCGTACGGCTCGGGCGTACGAGTCGGACGCACGAGTCCAAGGCCGGGCCGGGCCGACCACGGCGGTGCGGTCGGTCAGCTGCCTCAAGAGATGTGATCGGTCGGCATCGGGGACGAGCAGCACGCCGAAGGCGTCCGGCAGATCGTCGAGGACGAGGGTGCTCGGGTCGAGCGTGCGGTAGGCCGGCCGGGCCTGGGCGGCGGGCAGCAGGACCGCGGTCAGCGAGACCGGAGGCTGCCAGCCGGCCCGTTGAGCAGAGGCAAGCAGCGCGTCCGGGCTCGCGCCGGCGAGGAGGTCGCGGACCAGTTGTTCCAGGTGGCGCTCATGAGCCCGGCCACGGGCGGCCAGTTCGTCGGCGTGGCCAGCGGCGCTCGCGGCGGAAAGCTCGTCGATGTAGGCGAAGGTCAGCTCGGCGAACTTGGCTACCTCGGCGGCGGGCAGACCTGCGGGTACGGCACCCGCTGCCAGGCATCGCCAGGCCACGCGGGCGCCGAACCGGTAGGCGCTGAGCAGGGCGTCCATCGAACGGCCGTCGCGCACCTCGCCGCGGCCCAGCTCGTAGGCTGCGTCACCGGCGTCGCCGCCTGTGGTGTTCCCGCTCGCGAGGTCCAGGTAGTGGCCCAGGGCGGTGCGGACCGCTCGGCGGATGGTGCCGCCCATGCTGCCCGAAAGGGCGTTGGCGTAGGGAGGGACTTCGTCGATGATCGCCTGGACGACCTCATCGGCGGTGGTCTTCAGCGTGGCCCGAAGTGCGGTGACCGTCGTCTCATTCAGGGCCAGTTCGGTGGCCCTCTGGATCGCATGGCTCATGTTTTGTTCCCTACGAACAATTCAGTCGACCAGATTTACGTCCTGCGGACAGGACTTTACGCCTTGAGGCGCATCAAGCTGGTGTCATGACGAGTGCAGCCCTCCGCAGCAGGGCGTGGAAAATGTTGGAGATGGTCACGACGCCGCTGCTGCCGTCGGACTACCTCGACCTGGTCAGCCCGCTGCGCGCGGGCGCTGACCTGCGCGGTCGCATCGAGGCCGTGCACCCCGAGACGAGTGACGCCGCGACCATCGTGATCAGGCCGGGACGGGGCTGGCGAGGCCACACGGCCGGTCAGTACGTGCGGATCGGGGTCGACGTCGACGGGGTGCGCCTGTGGCGTGCCTACTCGGTCACCTCGCCGACGAACCGCCAGGACGGCCGCATCACGGTCACCGTGAAGGCGATCCCGGACGGCAAGGTCAGCAACCACCTGGTCCGCAGGGTGAAACCGGGGACGCTGATCCAGCTCGACCAGGCGACCGGTGACTTCGTGCTGCCGGAGGCCAAGCCCGCCAAGGTGCTCTACCTGACGGCCGGCAGCGGCATCACGCCCGTGATGGGCATGCTCCGCGACATCGAGTTCGACGACGTCGTCATGGTCCACTCCGCGCCCCAGCCGCAAGACGTGATCTTCCGCGACGATCTGCACGCCCTGGTCGCGGACAAGAAGCTGCGTCTGACCGAGTTGCACACCGACACGGACGGCATGCTCGACATCGCCCGTCTCGACGAACTCGTGCCCGACTGGACCGAGCGCGAGACCTGGGCTTGCGGGCCCGCAGGCATGCTCGACGCCGCCGAAAAGCACTGGAGCGAGCACGGCGTCCAAGAGCGCCTGCACACCGAACGCTTCCGCCCCAGCATCGTCGTCGCCGGCGACGGCGGCGAGGTCACGTTCAGCACCACCGGCAAGACCGTCGACGCGGACGGCGCCACGCCGTTGCTGGACGTCGGCGAGGAGGCCGGCGTGCTCATGCCGTCCGGGTGCCGCATGGGCATCTGCTTCGGCTGCGTCACGCCGCTCAAGGCGGGTGCCGTCCGCGACCTGCGCACCGGCGAGATCACCGAGGCCGAGCCGGGCGTCCTCATCCAGACCTGCGTGTCCGCCGCGGCGGGCCCCTGCGACATCGAACGGTAGGAGCATCTTGACCGCCATCGACCCCACCGCCCACCTGACCGCGGAGCAGATCGAGGAGCTCGGCCGCGAGCTGGACGCGATCCGCGACGAGGTGATCGCCGGCCGCGGCGAGAAAGACGCCGCCTACATCCGCAAGGTCATCTCGGCGCAGCGCAAGCTCGAGCTGGTCAGCAGGGGCGTGTTGCTGTTCTCGATCTTCCCGCCCGCATGGCTGATCGGCACCGCAGGCCTGTCCGTGGCGAAGATCATGGACAACATGGAGATCGGCCACAACATCCTGCACGGCCAGTGGGACTGGATGCGGGACCCGAAGATCCACTCCACCACCTGGGACTGGGATCACGTCTCGCCGGCCGAGCAGTGGAAGCACTCGCACAACGAGCTGCACCACACGTACACCAACGTGATCGGCAAGGACAACGACCTCGGCTACGGCATCATGCGTGTCGACGAGGACCAGAAGTGGCACCCGTTCCACCTCGGCCAGCCGCTGTGGAACTTCATCAACGCCTGCTTCTTCGAGTACGGCATCGCGGCGTACGACCTGGAACTCGGCAAGAACCTGAGCAAGCGCCGCCGCAAGAGCCCGGAGTTCCGCGCGCGGGCCAGGGCCGTGGGCCGCAAGATCCGCAAGCAGGTGCTCAAGGACTACGTGATCCACCCGCTGCTGTCGGGCCCGTCCTTCCCCACCACGCTCGCCGCCACGTTCACCGCGAACCTGGTCCGCAACCTCTGGACCCACTCGGTGATCATGTGCGGGCACTTCCCCGAGGGCGTGCAGGTCTTCGAGCGCCGGTCGATCAGGGGCGAGACGCGCGGCCAGTGGTACCTGCGCCAGATGATGGGCTCGGCGAACATCAGCGGCAGCAAGGCCATGCACTTCATGACCGGCAACCTGTCCCACCAGATCGAGCACCACCTGTTCCCGGACCTGCCGAGCAACCGGTATGCCGAGGTCGCGGTGAAGGTGCGCGCGTTGTTCGAGAAGTACGAGCTGGACTACGTCACCGGGCCGCTGCCCAAGCAGGTGTTCTCCGCATGGCACAAGGTTTTCCGGCTCTCACTGCCGAACAAGAAGCCCAAGGTCAAGACGCCCAAGGTCAAGACGCCGGACCGCGAGCAGGAGCTCGTCGCGGCCTGATTCCCGGTACGGGTTCAGAGCTTTCTGGGAAGCTGGCCGCCTGCCAGCGCGACGCCATCGAGGCCTACGCCGGCACCCGGCCGAGCTGAACAGCGGCACCAGCGCCATCGCGGGAGCGACCCGCGATGGCGCTGGCTGCCTGCCACGGCAAGCGGGCGGTGCTCGATTCCGAAGGACCGGTTACGGCGACCTCAGCAGGCCGCCTCCCGTCTCGTGAACAACGATCTTCCGAAGTTCGGGTAGATCAGGGGGAGCTGGCTGGTCAGCGATCGCCGGTGGGGCTGTGCAGGACGCCGGCGCTGTCCGGGCCGGTGGGGGCTGCCGACGGTTCCTTGGCAGCGGTAAGGCTCTGGCGAGCCGCGGCGACGACCGCGTCGGCGGTGAGGCCGAACTGCTCGTACAGCACGGTGTAGGCCGCGCTGGCGCCGTAGTGGTCCAGACCGACGATGCGGCCGGCGTCACCGACGAACTCCCGCCAGCCCATGGGCACACCGGCCTCGACGCTCACCCGGGCGCGCACTGTGGGCGGCAGCACCTGCTCACGGTAGGCCCGGTCCTGGGCCGCGAACCACTCCCAGCACGGCAGTGACACGACCCGGGTCGGGACGCCGTCGGCCTCCAGGGTTTCGCGGGCGGCGACGGCGATCTGCACCTCGGAGCCGGTGCCCATCAAGATGACCTCAGGGGTGCCGCCGGAGGCCTCGGCCAGTACGTAGCCGCCCCTGGCGACGCCCTCGGCCGACGCGAACTTCGTGCGGTCGAGGACGGGCAGGTTCTGCCGGGACAGCGCCAGTCCGGCCGGGCGGTCGTTGTGCTCGAGGATGGTGCGCCATGCCACCGCGGTCTCGTTGGCGTCGGCCGGGCGGACGAAGTCCAGGCCGGGGATGGCCCTCAGCGCCGCGTAGTGCTCGACGGGCTGGTGGGTGGGGCCGTCCTCGCCCAGCCCGATCGAGTCGTGCGTCCACACGTAGGTGACCGGAAGCTGCATGAGCGCGGCCAGCCGCACCGCACCGCGCATGTAGTCGGAGAAGGTGAGGAACGTGCCGCCGTACACGCGGGTCCCGCCATGCAGCGCGATGCCGTTCATGATCGCGCCCATGGCGTGCTCGCGGACGCCGAAGTGCAGCGTGCGCCCGTACGGGCCACCCGACCACATCTTGGTCTGCCGGTCCGCGGGCAGGAACGAGGCCTCCCCCTTGACCGCGGTGTTGTTGCTCTCCGCCAGGTCGGCCGAACCGCCCCACAGCTCCGGCAGGACCGGGTACAGAGCGGCGAGCACCTCACCGGAGGCCTTCCGCGTGGCCACGCCCTTCGGGTCGGCGTCCCAGTTCGGCAGGTCGTCCGCCCAGCCCTGCGGCAGCCGGCGGGTGGACAGCCGCTCCAGCAACGCAGCGCCCTCGGGGTTGTCGTCCCGCCACGCGTCGAATCGCTGCTGCCACTGCGCGTGCGCCTGTCGGCCCCGTTCGGTCACCCGGCGGGCGTGCTCGAGCACCTCCGGGGCGACCTCGAAGGTCTTGTCGGGGTCGAAGCCGAGGATGTCCTTGGTCGCCCGGACCTCGTCCTCGCCCAGTGCCGATCCGTGGGCCGCGCCGGTGTTCTGCTTGTTCGGCGAGGGCCAGCCGATGATCGTGTGCAGCACGATCAGCGAGGGACGGCCGGTCTCGGCGTGGGCGGCGGCCAGCGCGCGGTCGACCGCGGCCAGGTCCTCGCCGTCGTCAACGTGCTGGACGTGCCAGCCATAGGCCTCGTACCGTTTGCCGACGTCCTCGTTGAACGCGATGTCGGTGTTGTCCTCGATCGAGATCCGGTTGGCGTCGTAGACCAGGACCAGGTTGCCCAGCTCCTGGGTGCCGGCCAGCGATGACGCCTCGCTGCTGACGCCTTCCTCGAGGTCGCCGTCGGAGGCGAAGGCCCAGATCGTGTGGTCGAACACACTTTCGCCCTCCGGGGCGGTGGGGTCGAACAAGCCGCGCTCGCGGCGGGCGGCCATCGCCATGCCGACGGCGTTGCCGATGCCCTGGCCCAATGGGCCGGTCGTCGTCTCGACACCCGGTGTGTGGTTGACCTCGGGGTGGCCCGGGGTCAGGGAGCCCCAGGTGCGCAGCGCCTTGAGGTCGGAGAGCTCCAGGCCGTAGCCGGAGAGAAAGAGCTGGATGTACAGGGTGAGGCTCGAGTGCCCCATCGACAACACGAAGCGGTCACGGCCGATCCAGTTCGGATCACTCGGGTCGTGGCGCAGCCATTTCTGGAACAGCAGGTAGGCCGTGGGAGCCATGCTCATCGCGGTGCCGGGGTGGCCGTTGCCGGTTTTCTGCACCGCGTCCATCGCCAGCACGCGCACGGTGTCGATCGCGCGGCGATCGAGATCACCCATCCCCTCGGGGAGGGTGGGGTGCGGCTGGAAGGGATTGCCGGTGGGCGCGTCACTCGCGGCCTCGGCGGGGGCCTCGGGGTGAGTGCTCTTCGTCCCCGTGGCGGGGTCTGTCTGGTTGGCGGTCATCGGTTGCGGTGCTCCCTCGGGGGTGGGGCGGTGGATGCTGCGGGCGCACAACCGGATCGGGCGCCCGCATCCGGCCGCAGTTCGGGCCGCGGCCGGGCGTCAGGCGAGTGGAGTGTCGTCCGTTGCTGTGGCGAGGTCGCCGGGGGTGTCGTGGAGAAGCAAGCCGACGCCGGACCTGCTACAGGTGGCGGGGAAGAAGCGGGGCGTGTCAAAACCCCTCCACGGGGCGTTGCGGAGGACCCTCCACGGGGCGCTGCCGACCAGAGCCGGCCGGCATCAGCCAGTGACCACGCTCCCTGGGGGCCACGAGCAGATCGCGCGCAACGCGCGGCGGCGCCAGCTTCTCGAGCAGCGCGTCGACGTCCGTGCCCTGCTGTTTCCGGGCCCGGTCACCCACCCGACGCTCCAGCTCCTCGCCACGTACGGCTGTGACCAGCTGGTCCCCGCCCCTCACGATCGGTCGTCGGTGCAGCCGCCACACTGCACAGGTCTCGACCCCCGAGCGCAGAGCCCGGTACCAGGCGAGCCCGTGCCGGTAATCGGAATCGATGAGCGTCCCGTCAGTGTCGAGGACGGCGATGGCGGCGTCGGTCACGCTCACCGGGTATCCACCCTGACGGTGCCCAACCGCAGTGGGCACCCGGGAAAGCTGCTCGACACATGGGCACCCGAATCAGCCTCGGCGCCGCCCGTGACGGCACCACGCGGTGGTGGCACCCGCGCTGACACCCCGCCCGGTCCGCCCCGGCCTCCCCAGTAAGAGCCAGTGCGCTCACCCCGGACGCGACCTCCCTGACCAGCACGGTGAACCTCGGTGATCAAGTCCGCCCCGCCGAAGACGAGTGGTGTGCCGTGGGTTCGCCCAGAGCCAGGTGAACAGTCCACCGAGAGGCGGGTGGCGAACGGCCTGGATCTCACCTCACCCCAGCCGACCAGCCGGTGAGACGTCATCGACGTAGCGGGCGAACTCCCACGGGTCGTGCGCGGAAAAGACCTCGACCTGATCGCCATGGTCGCGGATCAGTTCGCGTAGGCGGGCCTGCGTCCCCAGCCGCAGGTCACGAGAGACCTGCGAACCGGTCTGAACGATGTCGAGCAGCGGGTGGACCTCCCTCGAACCATCGATCTCGCGGTGGTAGTAGTACGCATCGCCGCAATGCAGGAGCCATCGATCACCGTCCTGGACAGCGATGCCGGTGTGGCCTGCGGTGTGGCCCCCCAGGGGAATGAGTTTGATCTCTTGGGGCAGCCCCTTCGGCTGCACGGCGGAGAAGCCGAACCACTGTTCGCCGGAGTCGGGTTCGGAGGCGTAGGTGATCCAGCGGGGCTCGTGTGCCCAGTGGGCCGGCCGGTAGCGGAAGCTGGGAGCCTGAGAACGGGCCGCATCGAGTTCGGACGCGAGGACGTGGACGTCGGCGCCGGGAAAGTCGGGCAGTCCACCGCTGTGGTCGACATCGAGGTGGGTAACGATGATGTGCCGAACGTCGGACGGCCTGTGGCCCAGTCGGGCTATCTGCCGGACGGCTGTCTCCTCCTCGTCGAGCGCCGGCTGCGCCATCGCGACCCAGTCCGCGCCGAGGGTTCCGCGCGGATCCCGGACGTCGCCGAGGCCGAGGCCGGTTTCGACCAGCACGAGACCGGCGGTGCTGGTCTCCATCAGCAGACAGTGGTTTACGGCAGGTGCGGGGCTCGGACCGTCGTAGGTTGCTTCGATCGTCAGAACCGATCCGCAGTTCAAGTGGTGAATCCTCATGCCGACTAGGCTGCTACTTGAACTGCGCTTCAAGTCAAGGAGGTTGGGTGGACCCATCGCTGCTGGACATCGCTGAGGTTGCCGAGACGTCCGGGTTGGCGCCCTCGGCACTGCGCTTCTACGAGAAGAAGGGCTTGATCACCTCCGCAGGACGCAATGGGCTTCGCCGTACATACATGCCGGAGGTACTGGAGCGCCTGGCGCTGATCACGTGCGCACGGAGCGCAGGATTCTCGCTGGCCGAGATCGGCCGGTTCGTGGTGGCGCGACCCTCCGATGCGGACCTGCGCGTACGGATGGCCGCCAGAGCACGGGATCTCGATGAGCAGGTCAGCAGACTCACGCGGCTCCGCGACAGTCTCCGCCACGCGGCCGTCTGCGACTACGAACCGATCGTTGACTGCCCCGACTTCAAACGTGCCGTCGGGGAGGTATCCACACCGGCAACCGACCCGAGCGAGACCGCCCCCCTGACCGTCGAGACGCAGGCTCCCCAGGCCCGGTGACGGCGGAGGGGCGCCTTACGCCCCTCCATCGCTCACTGACCCGCGACGGGCGCCCGGCCCTGCTCGCCTCTTGGTGCCTGGCCTCCTGAAAGGCGCTGCACCGAACATGCCGGGAAGCGGGCAGCGATCCGATCACGCTCAGGGGCTGGGTAAATGATCTGCCGGCTCCTCGGCGCCCCTTGTGGCGAGGAGTTCGCTCTGGTCGATGACGGCTCGGAGGGGCCTGACGAGGCTGGGGACGATCAAACCGACCCCGACTTCAGGGGCGGGCCGCCCTCAGTTCTCGGATCAGGGCGCGGACGGAGACGCTGGAAGCCTGTTCCGGAGTGGTGACGTAGCCCACGGAACGGGTCGGACGCCCGGGTCCGAGATCGGTGATCTCGATGCCGTCCGGTGCTTCGTTCAGCGAGAGCGCCGGCATGATCGCCATACCGAGACCGCGGCTCACCATCGAGAGCACCGCTCCGTCGTCCTCGGCCAGGACGGTCGCCTTCGGAATCCAGTCCTGTCCGGCCCACCACCGGCGGGTGTGGGAGCCGCAGTTCTCGTGCCAGTCCACCAGCGGCAGGGAGCGCGGGGCGGGGTGGCCGGCCGGGTGCACCAGCGAGTAGGGATCCTCGATGAGTACGTCGCCGATGAGCCCAGCGGGCACGGGCGACGTGGCGCCGACGGTCGCGATGCCCACGTCCGCGCGCCCCTGGACGACCTCGCCTGCGGTGCCCACACCCAGCTCGCGGACGACATGCACCTCGGGTTCGATGCCGGGGTGCCGGGCGGTGAGGCGCTCCAGGACGGGCGGCAGCAGGAAGAGGGCGGCGCTACGGAAGGCGGCGATGCGCAGCGGACCGGTGACCGTGCCCCGCTCCGCGCCGCGGGCCTCTGCGGCCAGAGTGTCCAGGAGCCGCAGGACCCGGCGGGCGTGGGCGGCAGCGATGGCACCGGCTGCGGTCGGCGTCGCGCCCTTGCGGCCCCGCTCGAAGAGGACTGCTCCGACCTTGCGTTCCATCCCGCGCATGGAGTGCGAGACAGCGGACTGGGTCAGCCCGAGGACCCTGGCGGCCGCCGAGAACCCACGCTCGCCGTCGACAGCCACAAGGATGCGGAGCTCGTGCGGGGCGAGGTCCGTGGCGGCGGTCGGAGTGGGCGCGGGGAATGCAGTGGCTGCGGCTGGCATAGCGGGTCCCGTCTGCATCTATGAGGGCCCTTCATGGATCGGCCCGTTCCATGAGCGCAACCCACTCCCCGGTCTCCGCATTCCTCCGTACGGTCACCGTCATGACCGAGACCGCGTTCGCCGTGCACCAGACCGCCCGCCCCCATGGCTTCCCCACCCCCCGCCACTTCGCCTTCGTCGAGTCCCCGATGCCGGAACCCGGCCCGGGAACGGCGCTGGTGGAGAACCTGTTCTGGTCGGTGGACCCCTACCACCGCGAAATGATGGACGCGGACTTCGCGCTCAACGCTCCCCTGGAGGGCCGCACCCTCGGCCGGGTCGTAGACTCCCGCCATCCGGCGCTCCGCGAGGGCGAGATCGTCTTCCACCGGCAGGGCTGGCGCACCCACACTGTCGTCACCCCCGACGAGGCACGTGCTGTCCCCCACTTCGACGGCGTACCGCTCTCCGCGCACCTGAGCATCCTCGGGGGCACCGGCCTGACCGCCTACGTCGGCCTCACCCGCATCGCCGAGTTCCGCGAGGGGCAGGACATCTTCGTCTCGGCGGCGGCCGGCGGTGTGGGCACGGCCACCGGGCGGCTCGCCAGGCTGATGGGCGCTGGACGGCTGGTCGGCAGCGCGGGCAGGCCGGAGAAGGCCGCCTACCTGACCGAACACGTCGGCTACGACGAGGTCTTCGACTACCACTCGGGGCCGGCGGCCGAGCTGCTCGCCCAGGCGGCGCCCGACGGAATCGACCTCTACATGGACAATGTCGGCGGCGAGCACCTCGAAGCGGCGATCTCCTCGCTGCGTGAGTACGGGCGGATCGTGCGGATCGGCACGATCTCCCAGTACAACAGCACCGGTACGCCCTATGCCCTGCGCAACCTTCCCGACATCGTCGAGAAGAGCCTGCGCATCGATGGCTTCCTGGTCCGCAACTACCTTGATGTCCAAGAGGAGTTGTACGAGTTCGTCGTACCGCACCTGCAGAGTGGACGCATCATGCTCGACGAGACCGTGGTCGACGGCTTCGACGGCATCGTGGACGGGTTCCTGGGGATGCTGCGGGGCGAGAACCGGGGCAAGATCATCGTGCGGGCGGCCGGGGCGGACGTCTGACGGACCGGGGCTGGCCGGCGCATGCGGTTGGCCTCGGCCGACGGGAACGCGTGCCGGTGCTGGCCGAACTGGTTGCGGCCGAAAGCCGATCCCCGGCCCAGCTCGCTCTCGGGATCGACCGGCTCACTTCCTCCTCTGCTCGAAGAGCCAGTCCCGGATTCCTTCGATCGTGTAGGCGGCCCGCCAGGTGCAGACGTGGTTGTCGACGGAGTTCTCCTGCAGGTCGGGCCACACCACCGTCCCCTTCTTCAGCGCCACGAAGTTGACCGGGGTCTTCTTGGCCCGCATCTGAGCGGCGTACGGGGCGAACTGCGCGGGCGTGAGCTGGCCGTCCCAGACGGCGCGGCTGATCTTGGCGCCCTCCTTCTCGATGGCGTCCATGATGCCGGTCATGCCGGGGTAGGCCTGTTCGTCGCCCTGCGACACCACGGCCCAGATCTTCTGCGTGGCCAGCGGTTTGACCTGGGAGAGGTCGTCCCACTGGCCGGCTACGAGGAAGGAGGCGGCGAAGAGGTCGGGATAGGTGAAGTCGAGCGCGATCGACGTGATCGTGCCACCGGACTGGCCGGTGGTGTACAGACGCTTCCTGTCGATGCTGTACTTGCCGGTCAGCGAGTCGATCAGCCCCTTGATGGTCTTCAGGGCCGGTGCGTTGCCGTCGCTGCCCTCATCGTCCTCGCCGGTGAACTGCGGTGCGAGGACGAAACACTCGTGCTTGGCCTGCTCCGACGGCGTCGCCCAGACGACGGCCCCGAGCCCCTGGGTCAGCGTGATGAGCGGATTCGTACTCGCCGTGCCCCCGTCGTGCATGAACAACACCAGGGGATACGACTTCGACCTGTCGTAGTTCTTCGGCACGAACAGGTTGTACTGCAGAGACCTGCCGGTGTCGGCGTCCGTGTACTTCAGCTGCTGGAAGTCGTCGACGATCAGGTTGTCGACTTTGCTCGTCGTGATCGCCGCGCTGTTCGCGGCGTACGCGTCACCGCCAGTGGTGGTCACCGTGCCGACCTGGGTCACCTCGGCCGACGCCGTCTTCAGCGTGGGACTCTTCATGCCCCCGCCTCCGCCCGGGCCCCCGGACGGAGAGCCCGGCGGCGAGACGGTCGCGGACGACGACGGCGAAGCCGAGGTCGAGGCGGTGGGCTGCTGCGAGGAGGACGACGAGCCCGAGAAGCCGTCCTCGTACAAGCGGGCCGCCTCGTCCATGAGCGACAGCTCGATGACGACGTATCGACCGCTGACCCCGTGTCCCGCCTTCGCCGCGGCGGTATTGGCGTAGACGTTGGTCACGGTCCTGTCGGTGACCTTGAACGAGGCCGGCGACAGCTTCGACGCGTCGATCTCTGTGTCGTACTCGAGGGCTACGGTGGTGAGCTTCTGCCCGTCGCCGAACACCTCGGTGATGGCCGTGCCCTCGACGATGTGGCCAGAAGCAGCGGCCAGTTGCGCCCCGGCGACGCTGGTACGCGCCGATCCGGAGGAACAGCCGGCCACGGCGGGAACCGCACCTGCGGCGACGATTCCGGCAAGGAGACTCCGGCGTTTCACTGATCTCTTCCTCCCTTGGTACCTCGACACTCTCGCGGTGACCTTAGGTACGCTCCGGAATTATCGTCAACAATATCGTCGACTAAATAGCGAACTCACAGCAGATACAGATCCTGAGGTTTGGCCCGTCCAGGGATCAGCCGCCCTTCCGGTGACCGCATGGCCCTACCGGTGCGCTCCGGCGCGGTGCGGGGCGGCCGGCTACACGACTCCGAGGGCGGGGCCGATCACGCCGAGGCCGAGGGCCGGCGCTACCGGCCGGCCATGCCCGGCGCGGTGTCCTGCGCCCCGGCGGGACGTAGCTTTGAGCCGCCCGTGAGGTCCTGTGCGTCACCCATGAAACGAGGATGATCGTTGGCATCATCGTCAACAATTCTCTACGTTCACAGGAGCGGATCACCCGGTCCGCGCTGATCTGTGAGCACCGGCGGGACACTTCCGGAGAGGGCGTCAAGTTGAAGCACAAGGCCATCAAGCGTAGGTCGGTCGTTCTGGGAATCGGTGCGACCGCCGGTGTCGCGGCGGTCGGCGGCATCGCCGTCAGCGCGCAGGCGTCGAGCGAGACCGCCTCCGACTCGTCGTCCTCCTCGGACGGCCTGGTCTTCGATCCGGACGCATACACCGAGATCGCAACGACCCTGACGGACACCGACGGCACCACCCACGACGTGACCTACCACTTCTGGAAGGCCATCCCGTACGTCTCCAAGCCGGTGGACGAGAAGTACCAGAGCCTGATCGTCAGCGTGCCCGTCGAGATCGACGGCAAGGCCGTGGACGCCTCCAACGCTCCCATCGTCCTGTCCAACGTCATCGCCGGTTACGTCGAGTCCTCCGTGGCGGCCGCCACCGGGATCGGTGGCGCGGTGGGGGCCGGAGGACCCCCTGGCGGCGGCAACTCCCCCGCGCCGGCGTCTCCGTCGGCATCCGCCACCGCGCCGGCCACCCCCACCGCGCCCAGCGGCGGCGGGGCCGCGGCCATGCCGCAGATGGCCCTGCTGGCCGGCTACGTCGTCGTCGAGCCGGGCGCCCGAGGCCGCACCACCACCAACTCCGCCGGCGAGTACTACGGCACGGCCCCGGCAGCGATCGTCGACCTCAAGGCGGCCGTGCGGTATCTGCGGGCCAACAAGGGCCGCGTTCCCGGCAACACCGACCGGATCGTCTCGGCGGGCGTGAGCGCGGGCGGCGCCCTGTCCGCGCTGCTCGGCGCGTCCGGCGACAGCCCGCTCTACGACGAACTCCTCAAGGAAATCGGTGCCGCCGACGCCTCCGACGCGATCTTCGCCACCGGTGCCTGGTGTCCGATCACCGACCTGGAGCACGCCGACGGCGCCTACGAGTGGAACTGGGGCGGCAACGTCACCCAGTCCACCGGGAAGGTCGTCGACCAAACGGTGTCCAAGGATCTCCAGTCAGAGTTCGCCGACTACCAGGCGAAGTTGAAGCTGCGCGGCCTGAAGGGCTCGGGCTTCGGCGCGCTCACGGCCCGCAACTACGACGACTACCTGGTCACGCAGTACCTGGAACCCTCGGCCACCGCCTACCTCGCCGATCTGTCGGACTCCGAGCGCGAGACCTACCTGGCCAAGAACACCTTCATCACCTGGAAGAACGGCAAGGCGACCTTCACCTGGGACGACTTCCTCACCCACGTGGGCGCCCGCAAGAAGACCGCCCCGGCCTTCGATGCCTTCGACCTGTCGGCCGGCGAGAACAACGAGTTCGGCACGGGCACCACCAAGGCCCGCCACTTCACCGCGTACGGCGCCAGGAACGACACGACGGGCCTGACCACCAGGCGCGTCGCGCATGACATCCCCGAGAAGCTCGACCTGATGAACCCGATGTACCACCTCGTGGAGAAGGCCAACCCGAAGCGGACGAAGCACTGGTGGATCCGCCTCGGCACCAACGACACCGACACCTCGCATGTCATCTCCGCGAACCTGGCGGCGGCCGCGGCGGGCCTCGACGACGACGTCAACCACCTCTACTACTGGGACCAGGGTCACGGCGCCAACATCGACCTGCCCGACTTCGTGACCTGGATCGCCAAGGTCACCGGCTACAAGGGCGCGAAGAAGTAGCCCCGGTACAGCCAACCGCCCGCCCGGGCCGGTCGGGGGCTCGGGCGGGCGGATCCGTGCGTATCGCCGGGTCCCGGACCAGAGGCCACAGCGGACGGCGGCCGGACATCGCTGCCCGAGGGGACGAGCATGGTCAGTACGGCAGTGGCCTCCCCCCGTCGCCCGGCGTCTGACCGGCCCACACGCCGCCACCTGCGTGCCGTGTCGGGGCCGACCGCGGTGGTGAGGACCACGACCGAGCCGGGGCGCAGGGCCTCGGCGGCGCCGTCCGTGCCGAACAGCGCGCCCTCGGCCTCGGCCTGGTCGTCGCGTACGGCGAGCAAGACGACGTGGGCGTCACGGGCGGCCTCGGCCGGAGACAAGGGAACGTGGAGACGGAGAGCGTCCTGATCGACGCGATGTCCGCGACGTTCGTGCTGAAGCCGGAGGACTCGTCGGTGGGTGGTCGCCTCCAACCTGAACGCGGACATCCTCCCCGACCTCGACAGCGCCCTGGCCGGCAACCTGGGCCTCGCCGCCAGCGCCAACCTCAACCCCGGGCGCCGCTTCCCCCGCATGTTCGAACCCGTCCACGGGGCTCCGCCGAGGACATCGCGGGCCAGGGGCCGGCCAACCCGATCGGCGCGGTCGGCAGCGCCGCGCTGATGCCGGAGCACTTCGGCCTGCCCGACCGGGCGGCCCGTGAACAAAGCCATGGAGGCGACGACGGGCGCCGGCATCCTCACCCGCGACGTCGGCGGCACGGCCACCACGGAAGACGTGGTCAAGGCCCTCATCGACGCGCCGACCCCCTGACGGCGGGTGCGTCGGCATCTCCCTCGGCCGCCGGTGGAGATCCGAAGGGGAAGGCGAGGTGGCGAAGGGATCACTCCCGCGCGACGCCCACTTTCGCGGCCGCGCCCTCGTGCGTACGACGCGCGGATCGTCCGATGAGGGGCGTGGCCGCGCGGGTGGGCCTACTTGGATTCGACTCGTCCTATCGCGTCGGGGCCGGTCGTCAGTGCCTCGCACGCGGCGTGCCACGTCACGGCCCCTGAGTGAAGCCGAGTGTGGAGGTAGGCCGCGGTGAGCCGGGCGAGGGCGGCGACTCGCCCGGGGCTCTCGTCGGTTGTCTCGGCGGCGTCGTATCCGGCGATCCCGCCCAGTCCGTGCTCCGCGCCGAACAGGGTGAGGAGAGCCTTGGGTCCGGGGGCGAGGGTGTAGGGGTCGGCGTGCCAGTCCGGCCCCATGTCCGTGAAGTGCCGGGAGTCGTCCGCGTCGCCGACGACGACCAGTGCGGGTGTGGTCATGGTGGAGAAGTCGATCGTTCGGAAGACCGGCAGCGCGTCAGCCATCGGTCCGTTGAGGACGTCACCCCTGCCGGGCGCGGCGAGCAGCACGCCTGCCTTGATCCGGGGTTCGAGCAGGCTCACCTCTCCGTCGTCGGTGTCGGCGACCCGGGCCCCGAGCAGGAGGCTGGAGGTGAAGCCGCCGAAGGAGTGCCCGGCCACGGCGACCTTGGTGGGGTCGATCCGCCCGGTGAGCAGTGGCACGGCCTCCTCGATCACGTCGAGCCGGTCGAGGATGTGCGACATGTCCTCGGAGCGCGAGCGCCAGAAGAAGGGCGCCCCGGGAGCATCGGCAACCCGGTCGCTCAGCGTCCTGGACGTGAGATGGGTCGGCTGGATGACGACGAACCCCTGGGCGGCCCAGGCGTTGACGAGCGGTGCGTAGCCGTTGAGCGAGGAGAGGTTGTTCGAGGGACCTTGACCGTGGGAGAGGAGGATGACCGGAAGGCCGGTTCCGGTCGCGGGTGCGGAGACGCGTACCTGGAGGTCCACGGGACGTCCGGGCACGGAGAGGACTACGGGGCCGAAGGACAGGACCGGGGCGGGCATGCCCAAGGCGTCGGCGCTGGTGACAGTGGAGGTGCTCATGGTGTGGATTCCTTTTCGGTGGCACCTGCTGTCCGCCGGTCTGTTGCGACCGACAACGGACAAGGTGGTCAGGGACCTCCCGCTTCGACTAACCTGAAGCGGAACGCCGCTCCGTTTAGTATCCGGAACAACGTTCCGCTTTGTCAATCGCCACAGGAGGAGCACGTGATGGCCACCGACAGCACTGCGGGGCAGTCGCCGTCCCGAGGCAGACGTGCCGACGCCCAGCGCAACCGGCACACGGTGCTCACTGCCGCCGCCGAGGTGTTCGTCACCTCCGGCGTCGACGCGCCGATCCGCCAGATCGCGGCCCGAGCGGGCGTCGGGGTGGCCACGATCTATCGCCACTTCCCGACCCGGGCCGATCTCGTCACAGCCGTCTACCGCCACCAGATCGAGGCATGCGCCGAGGCCGGCCCGAACCTGCTGGCCAGTGCCGACTCACCGCTCGACGCACTGCGCCAGTGGATCGACCTCTTCGTCGACTTCCTCGTCACCAAGCACGGGCTCGCCGACGCCCTGCAGTCCGACAACGAGCGCTTCGCCGCTCTGCACGCCTACTTCCTGGACCGCCTGCTACCTGTCTGCGCCCACCTGCTCGACGCTACGGTCGAGGCCGGCAACATCAGGCCCGGCACTCAGCCCTACGAGCTGATGCGCGGCATCGGCAACCTCTGCATCGGACGCGACAACGACCCCCGCTACGACCCCCGACGCCTGATCGCACTGCTCCTGCACGGACTTCAGCGACCTGAAACCGACCCCAAGCGACCTGCCGCCGACGACTGACTCGCAACCGGGCTCCTCCACACTTCGCTACGACCGGAGCGGCAACCTCCCGACAGTCGGACAGCCGCAACTACCGTCCCCGCAGGCTGGGATCAGATCTCCGCGAACGAGAGGGTGGCGTGCGCGCATGGGACTCCGGTGTCGAGCGTGCCGGCGTGGCGCCGCCACGGGGGTGCTAGCAGTTCCCGCGGCGGTATAGCTCGGGGCCGCAGACTCGGGCGGACGGACAGTCCGAACGTTCACACGTGGCGGCGAGGGCAGTCCGCGGCGGCACCAGCTGGGCTTCGCAGCCGAGCGCCCCGGCCTGCGGGTTGCCGTACATGGACACTTCGCCGTCCGACCAGCGTACGAAGAGGTCGTCCTCTCAGTTGTGGGCACCGACCTCGTGTGCCGCGACAACGCGGGCACGGGTCCCGGTGCTGTTCGCGGCAAGCACCCAGGGCTATGTCGTGGTGGCCCTCGGCCCAGACCATCCCGCAGATCACTGGCGTCGGTAACCCGACCTGTGAACGCCGGTGGACAATCCCGCTCCAGTGCCCGCAAGAGCGGTAAAGAAACCAGGTGAATCCTCCGTGTGCTCTTCGATTCGCCGGGCACCAGGAGCAGCGGAGGTTGATAACTATGGTTCCCCTGCTTCTCGTTCTTCTGCTGGCTCTGATTCTCTTCGGCGCGGGCTTCGCGCTCAAGGCACTGTGGTGGATCGCCGTCATCGTGCTGGTCGTCTGGCTGCTGGGCTTCGTCATGCGCAGCGCGGACACCGGAGGCCGCAAGGGCCGCTGGTATCGCTGGTAACCCAGCCAGCGGCAGCCGCCTTGTGGGCCCCCGGGGACACACCGGGGGCCCACAGCCATGTCCCGCCGCACGACTCACTTCCGACAATCGGTGTAACCACCACCTTCCCGGGCACCCGACCCCATAGCTGGGGCCCGGCGAAGCAGCGGAATCTGCACCTCCACCCACCGGACCCCAGCCACACCCCACCCGCACCCGCACCCGCTCCTCATACCGACCAGCGGACTCGGGCACGTGGAATCACGAGGCGCGGCCGATCACGCCGGGGCCGGACTTGCCGAGGCGCGATCTACAGCCGCTTCGCCCACCGGCCGGGTTACACCGGCGCTGTTGGCCGCGGGCACGGTCGGCCACCCTGCTGCCGGCGCGGGCACCCAGCAGACGATGCACCGTGGGGATTTTTCCGGCTGCCTCGCGCCCTTGATCAACAGGGAACTCACCCGCAGAACGAGGGCCTCACTCCCCCGCTACCAGCCGCGCCGTCCCATGAAGTGGTGCGGTATACGAACCCGGATTTTGTTGACGCTGCAACCGCTCATGCGCTTGCGTGGGGAAGGACACCGACTCCGTTGCAAGGGTCTCCGGAGGAAGAACGAGGTGGTCTCATGGACGTATCCCCCCTGGCCGTCTCCCAGCACACCACCCCTGCCGGCGTGCACGTCCTGACGCTGAGCGGGGAGATCGACCGCAGCAGCGTGCCCTTCGTGGGCTGGGCGTTCGACAACGGCGCAGGCGAGAAATGCGCAGCCCGCACGGTCATCGACTTCGAACACGTCACGTTCATGGACTGCAGCGGCATCTCCTTCCTCCTCTACGCCCACCGTGCCGCGCAGGACAGCGACGGCTGGCTCCGCCTGGCCAACGTTCCCGCTCCCGTGCGACGGCTCCTGCACCTCGTCGGCCTGGACGACCTCATGCCGATGTATGCCACGCTCCAGGCGGCCCTCCCCTCGTGAAGCCGTCCAGGCTGAAGGTTCCCGAGGTGACCAGGTGCCCGATGCGGGCAGGCATCACAGGGTCACCACCGAGCGGAGCACTTCGCCCTTGTCTATCCGGGTGAAGGCCTCCTCGACGCCGTCCAGGGTGATGGTCTCGGTGACGAACGCGTCAAGGTCCAGGCGGCCTTGCAGGTAGAGGTCGATGAGCAGGGGGAACCTCTCGTTCGCTGAAGTGTGTCTGGGCGTCACGCGCCGCTCCACGGACGGGGCACCTCCGGCGACACGGGTGGTTCCTCTTGCTTCGTGATACGGCTCAGGCCACCGGGTGGACGCGTACGGGCAGGGACGCCCAGGAGCGCAGGGTGTTGTTGGGGTGGCGGCGCGGCGCACCGGTCAGCTCGATCGCCTCGACGCGGCGGGCCAGTGCGGTCAGCAGGGCCTCGGCCTCCAGGCGGGCGACGTGCTGGCCGACGCACTGGTGGACGCCCATGCCGAAGCCGACGTGCCCGGAAGGGTCACGAGCGAGGTCGAAACGGTCCGGGTCACTCCAGCGGGCAGGATCGCGGTTGGCGGCCCCGAGGAACATCAGGATCTTCGTGCCCCCTGGGATGACGGTGCCGGCGATGGTCACGTCGGTGGTGGCGGTGCGGAAGAAGGTCTGCACCGGTGACTGCCAGCGCACCGCCTCGTCGAACGCGACCCGCGCCGACTCGGGCCGTTCCCGCAGCCGTCGCCACTGCTCGGGGTGAGTGGCGAACGCGTACAGGCAGGCCGCAAGGCCGTGCACCGTGGTGTCGACTCCGGCGGTGAGCAGCGAGCGCACCACCAGCGGCGCCTGTTCGTGGGTGAGGTCACCGCGGTCTGCGGCGGCCCAGATCCGGGCCCCGAACCCGTCCTCGCTCAGCGCCTCGCGGGCGCACTGTGCATTGACCCACGCCGACAGCTCCGCCACGCGGTGCGCGTCGGCCTTCACCAGGTCGTTGGCGGGCCCGAAGGAGTTGAAGGCCATGTTGCCGTACGGCAGGAGGTTCTCACGGCCAGCGGGGCCCAGGCCCACGGCATCGGGGAAGACCCTCAGCGGGAAGGCACTCGCCAGCCGGGTGAAGGCGTCGAACTCCGTTCCGTTGGCGAGGATTTGATCGACCAACTCCTCCGCCGCCGCCTGCCATGCCGCGCGCAGCCGGCGCAGCGCGGGCGGGGCGAGGATCTCTTGCAGCACCCGGCGGGGGGCGTCGTGCCGGGGCGGGTCGGCCTCCAGCAGCAGGCTGGGCGGTCGCCACGACTTCTGGTGCCGGAAGTTGACGAGTCCGACCCCGGACCCCGACTCGAAGTGCTGCCAGTCCACCAGGGCGGCGTGCACCTCCTGGTAGCGGGCCAGGGCGTGGACGTCGTAACGGGAGAGGTACACCACGGGCCCGGCGGTCCGCAGGGCATGGTGGAGTTCGTCCGGATTCTCAAGGGCGGAGAGCGAGAAGGGGTCGGCGTCGCAGAGGGGCGCGGGCGGGGCTTGCTCGGCGGTTGCGGACATGGCGGCTCCTGGGCACGGCTCGAATACAGGGGTGGGTCACAGGTCTCGGGGATCTCAGATGCCTCTCCGGTCCCGGAGGACTGGACTCAGAGGTCGAGGACCAGGCGGTCGCCGCAGGAGCGGGACACGCACAGGACCATGCAGTCGTTCGCGGCCCTTTGGTGATCGACGAGGACCGAGTCGCGGTGATCGGGACGGCCCTCCGAGACCGGAGTGAGGCAGGTGCCGCAGGTGCCCTGCTCACAGGAGGTGAGCACCTCCGCGCCGGCCCCGCGCACCGCCTCCAGCACCGACACGTCCGGCGTGACGGTGACCGTGCGTCCCATGCGCCGCAGGTAGACCTCGAAGGGCGTGTCACGCACCGGTGCGCCCTGTTCGACGGCGGTGAACCGCTCGGTTCGCAGAGCGTACGGTGGCCAGTCGGCACAGGCGGCCTCGACCGCGGCGAGGAGCGGGGCGGGGCCGCAGCAGTAGACCTTCGTGTCCGGGCGCGGGGTGCCGAGCCAGGAGGTGAGGTCGAGCAGTCCGTACTCGTCCTGCGGGGCGATGTGCACCCGCTCGCCATGGGCGGCCGACAACTCCTCGCCGAAGGCCATGGACGCCCGGGTCCGTCCGCCGTACAGCAACTGCCAATCACAGCCGAGCAGTTCGGCCTGGTGGATCATGGGCAGCAGCGGGGTGATACCGATGCCGCCCGCGATGAACAGGTAGTTCTCCGACGGCACCAGCGGGAAGTGGTTGCGCGGCCCGCCGACGCCGACCAGGTTGCCCGGGCGCAGTGCGTCGTGCACGTATGCGGAGCCACCCCTGCCGTGCGGCTCGCGCAGAACGGCGATCCGGTAGGTGTACGGGTCCCACCGGTTCCCGCACAGCGAGTAGTGCCGGACCGACCCCTCCGGCAGTACCAGTTCGATGTGGGAGCCGGGTGTCCAGTCCGGCAGCCGTCCGCCCCTCGGATGGACGAGGGACAGCGCGACCACACCCTCGGCCACGTCCTCCTTGGCGGAGATCTCCAGCGTCACGACCACTTTGTCGCCTCCCGTCAATGGGTTGCAGGAAGGATGCGCGGGAGCGGGCGTGAGGCGCGACGGCACTCTCATTCAATGAGAGACGAACTTGCGGGCCCCTCAGCCAGGCAGGCCGCGGGCGCCACCCGCCGCCAGGGCCCTGGAGAGGCCACGCGCGGCGGTCCGCACCACCGGCGGAACCGCAGCGGCGGCGGCGTCATTGGGGATGATCACCGACAGGGCGGCCACCACCTCTCCCCCGCCGTCGCGCACGGGGGCCGCGATGCCGAGGGCGTCCTCGTGGAAGTGTCCCGGGCAGTACGCATACCCCTGCTTCCGGATGGCGGCCAGGGTGGAGCGCAGTGCGACAGCCGTGGTGATGGTGTGCGGCGTGTACTTGCGCAGCGGCCCGGCGAGCACACGTTCCTGCAGGTCGGTAGCGCCATGGGCGAGCAGCACCAGGCCGCTGGAGGACACGTGCAGCGGCAGCCGCCCCGCGATGCGGGTGTAGTTGACGACCGCTCCCAGCGCCGTCAGCCGTTCCAGGAACAGAACCTCCTCGCCCTCCAGCACACCGATCTGGACATGGTGCCCCACCACGTCGTGCACGCCCTCCATGAAGGGCATCGCCGCATCCCGCAGCGACAGGGTGGGCGAGGCCCGCGTCCCCAACTCCCACAGGCGTACGCCGATCCGCACCCGGCGGTCCGCGTCTCGCGCGAGGAACCCGTGCGCGACCAACTCGGCCACGAGCCGGGAAGCGGTCGCCAGGTGCAGGCCCGTACGCCGGGAGATCTCGGAGACGGTCAGGGCCGGCTCGTCCGGCGTGAACGCCTCGAAGATCCGCACCGCCCGCGACAGGACAGACTCACCCACAGGTGCCCTCACACGAGCCATGATCAGCCCCCTGACCGCTCAGGTCCACGGGCGTGCACCGGCAACATCCCACGGGCGCCTCCCGAGCCCTCGAAGGACGCGACAGGTGGTGCCCATTGCGCCCGTACGGGCGGGGGTGTTCCGACGCGCCGGGGCTGGGGCTCCTGCCACCGGGGCGGTCGTGTCACCGCCGATGCACCGGTGACCCACTTGCTGATCGCCGGCAGCGAACTTGCGCCGGTCAGTACCGCGCAGGCCGCCGGCGCCAGTACGTACACCAGGCTGTGGCGCCTGTTGCGCGGTTTGCGCGGGTCGGCAACTTCGGCCACCGAGCCGGCAGCCAGGACAGTTCGTCCTCGGCGGCGCCAGGCTGTCCGCAGGCACTGGCCCGGTCGACGCGCGGCACGCGGAAGTGCTGCTGCAGGCAGACAGGATCCCAGAAGCTTCGGTTCTCGGTGATGCCGTGGACTGCCACGAGCAGCGGTCCCGTGCCGTCGAGGTCATAGGCCAGCTGATTGTGTTCCTGGCTCATGGAACGCTCCTTAGGATTTACTTCCATGCAACTGGACTTGAATCTGCTGACCGTGCTGGACGCCCTGCTCGAAGAGGGCAGCGTGATGGGCGCGGCCGAGCGGCTGCACCTGTCCTCGCCCGCGGTCAGCCGCACCCTCGGCCGGCTTCGCGCCGTCACCGGGGACGACATCCTGGTGCGCACCGGCCACTCCATGACGCCCACCCCGTACGCACTGTCGGTGCGGGAGGACGTCCACCGGCTGGTCAGGCAGGCGCACGCAGTGCTCTCACCGATCCGTGAACTGGACCTGGCCGAGCTGGATCGCACCTTCACGATTCAGTGTCACGACGCGGCGGCCGCGTCCCTGGTACCGGTACTGGTCGGGAGGGTTCAGCGGCAGGCTGCCGGGGTCCAGCTGCGGGTGCTGGCGGAGAACTCCGTCGACACCGACGACCTGCGCCACGGCCGCGTCGATCTCGAACTCGGTGGCGGCAGGCCGAGTCTGCCCGAGTTCCGGTCCGAGCCGCTCGGCGACGATCGGCTCGTCGTCGCGATGCGCGCGGACCACCCTTGCGCCACCGGACTCGACCTGGCCTCCTACGCCGCGCAGCCGCATGTGGTGATCTCCCGGCGTGGCCGCCTCACCGCACCGATCGATGACGCGCTGGCCGCCGAAGGCCTGCGGCGCCGGGTGGTCGCGGCGGTGGCGACGGTGTCCACCGCCCTGCAGATCGCCGCTCGTGGCGACGCGCTGGTCACCTGCGCGGCGATCCACAGCCGCCCGCTCATCGAGGCGTTCGGGCTCCTCGCCCGGCCGCTGCCGATCGAGTCCCCGGTGGCGACGATCAACTGCAACTGGCACCAGCGCTACGATTCCGACCCCGCCCACGCCTGGCTCCGCGAGCAGGTCCGGGCGTCGATCGAGGAGATCACCGCCTGCTGACCACTCGACCCACTCCGCCCGTGGCAGGGCTACGGCACGGGGAAAACCGGGCGCTGCCGCTTCGTCGAGCATCGACGCGCCGACGGTTTCCCGGCTGACCTTCGCATCGAGGCCGAAGGGAGGGCACGGCCTACAGGCCGACCGTGCGTCGACGGCGGCATTCCCGCCCGTCAGTGAGCATCCCGGCGTGGAAGTCGGTGCCCCCGGCCGCGAGAACGGTGTTGTCGGCTTCGGCCTTGTCCGCGTACCGGTCGCCCAGCACCTTGGCGAGCACGACCGCGCCCTCACCCGGCACTTCGGCCGACTTGCCCGTGCCGTAGGCACCGAGCCAGATGACGCGCCGTGGTCCCGCGGCGACGCCGGAACCGGGCACCGGCCAGGAGAATCCGCGCCCGGTCCGTGCCGAGCGCGGAAAGGGCCACGGAATCCCCGTCCACGACGGCGGCGATACTGCCCGCGTCGTTCACGTCGCCCGCCACTTTGCGCAGGTTCGGGAGTCGGGCACGGCAATCCGCTCGGGATCACGCGCGATGGCGGTCACGGTGCGCCCACGTCGAGCGCCTGTCGGGTGACGGCGATTCCGGTCTGGCTGAAGGTTGCAAGGACGGTGAGGTTCATGCCGGGAACGTTAAAAGTCTCTGGCCTCACATCAAGTGCAAATATGTGACTTGATCAGTTACACAGGCGCAATCAATTCGGGGGGTGAGGAGCGGAGTGTGCCGCGTGGGCGCCTGCATGGCATTCGTCACATGCGTGTGAGTAAATCCCCATTGACCAAAGTGCACTTGAAGCAATCACTGGTTGCTCGTAGTGTCAAGAGAAGACCTCCTCCCGACGATCTGCGCAATCACTGCCGTCAAGTCGCGTTCCAGCTCAGATTCCGTGATCTGGTTGCTGAGCGTTCGGGTGCCCATGAAGTTGAGTTCGAAGTGAGAGGGCTATTTGGTCCGCCTGGTCAGCCGTTACTCGCTCCTGCTCTGGTCGCCGAAGCAGATCGAAAATCCCCGGGCCACGATGCTCCGGCTGCAGATCTGCCATGCGCGGAACGATATGGAAGTGCACGTGCGCGAAGCCTTCGGCCTCGGCGAATTGGACAACGTAGGTCTTGGCGCAGCCAGTCATGCCGCGGAGAGCCCGGGAGAGCTTGACCTGCCACAGTCCTAGGGACGATGCCTCAGCATTGGTGAGGTCATGAACTGCGGCAACATGGCGCCGAGGCAGCAGCACCAGCCATCCGGGCACTGCGGTGTTGAAGGCGTGGGCCACCCGCCAGTGTTGGTCATGTACCACGCACTCGCGTGGTGGAAGGTTGTCGAAAACCTCTTCCTTGCTGCATGTGTAGCAGTCGGGAGTCGTCATGAACCGAGATCGTAGAACTGTCTCCCTGCGAAGCGGCTGTCGGCCTCAGTCACCAGTCACCAGTCACCAGTCACGCCAGGAAAACCTCTCTGACGCTCGGTGAGAGTGTGGGGGGCTTCGCCGAGCCGAGTGCCCCGCGTCTGTGACGTTGGGACCCGGCCGGGCATGTGCGCGTAGCCGCTGTCGCAAGCCGGTGTCGGCGGACGCGACTCGCCGCGTCCGCCGGGCCGTTCTTCCGGGAGCGTGTTGTGGGTCAGATCGCTGACGGTGTGGGGGCAGGTGTGTTGCGGTGCCGTACGAAGACCGCAGTGGGGATCGCGATGAGGAGCAGGGTGATGCCGCCGATGAGTAGTCCGAGGTGGACGGCGTCGGTGAAGGCGCGTGCCGCGGAGTCGGTGACGGTGTGGGCGAGTGCGGTCGGCAGTGAGGTTGCGCTGTCGCCGTGGACGGCGCCGGCGGTGATTCGGGAGGCGTCCGGGGCCGGTACGCCTGAGGTGATCAGCTGTTCTTCCAGGTACCGCGGGAATCTGGTGGTGACGATGGTTCCGAGGATGCTGGGACCGAGTACGGAGCCGATCTGGCGGAACATGTTGACGGTCGCGCTCGCCATGCCGGCCTGGAGTCGGGGAACGCTGTTGACGGCGGCGGCTGTCGAGGGGGCGGTGAGCAGCGCCGAGCCGAAGCCTGCGATCAGCAGGCCGGGCCAGAGGGCGCTGTAGCCGGTGAAGGGGCCGATGGCCAGCAGGGCCAGGGCGCCGCCTCCCAGGACGACGAGGCCTGCGGTCAGCGTGAGGGCGAAGCCGACCTTCTGTACGAGGCGCCCGGCGAGTGCGCTGACCACGATGTAGGTGGCGAACATCGCCAGCAGCCGGACGCCGGTAGCCAGTGCGGACAGCCGCTGGACACGTTCCATGTACAGGACGGCGAGCAGGGAGGTGCCGACGAAGCCGAACATCGACGCTGCTGCCACGCCCATCACCGCGGTGTAGGAGGAGTTGCGGAAGAGGCGCAGGTCCAGCATCGGGTCGTGGTGGCGGGATTCGGCGGTGACGAACAGGACGAGGGAGGCGGCGAAGACGCCGTACATGGTGATGATGCGGCCCGAGGTGTAGCCGGAGGAGCCGCCCTCGATGATGGCGTAGGTCGCGGACGCGATCATGACGGTTCCGAGCAGCACGCCGGCGAGGTCCAGGCGTCGGGTCGGGTGCTTGGATTCCGGCACCAAGAACGGTGTCAGGATCACGGTGACCGCACCGATCACGACGTCGATCAGGTACACGGCTTGCCAGGTGAAATTTCCGAGCAGCAGCCCTGCGCCGAGCGGGCCGACGGCCAGGCCGAGGCCGGAGCAGCTCGCCCAGGCGCCGATCGCCTTGGTCCGCTGGTGCGGGTCGGTGAAGGAGTGGCTGACGATCGACAGGCTGGCGGGGAGGACCGCCGCGCCTCCGAGGCCCATGACTGCCTGTGCGGTGATCAACACCCCCGTGCCGTCGGCGACGTAGGCCAGCAGGCTGCCCGCGGTGAACACCACTGCTCCGCCGAGGAATACCGCGCGGCGTCCGATCAGGTCGGCGAGAGTGCCGGTGAACATCACCAGGGTGGCGACGACCAGGGAGTAGGCGCTGGTCACCCAGACGAGCGTGCTCGCGGACGGGTGCAGGTCCTGCTGGATGGCGCCGAGCGCCCCGATGGTGGAGGAGACGTTGACGAACGCCATCATCACGCCGAGGCACACGGTGAGCACTCCGCGCCAGGGGCGGACGGGTAGCGCGGCGGTCGGGGCAGTGGGGGCAGTCGGAGCGAGCGCGGTGCTCACGCGTGATGGCTGGCTGCTGTTTTGCATAGCCAGGAAGGTAGCAGCCTGACTTTCGAAAACGCTAGCCAGGCTAGAATGGGTTCATGGAACGCGCTGACCTGCATGACGAACACACGGTGTTCACGCGCACGGGCGAGTTCGCCGACCGCGACGCCTTCACGGCGGCCGGCTGGTGCGCCATGGAACGGTCCTTGGAGGTGGTCGGTACCCGCTCGGCGATGATGCTGGTGAGGGAGGCGTTCTACGGCGGGCGCCGCTTCGACGACCTGGTCCGGCGCACCGGCCTCGCGGAGACGGTCGCCTCCAAGCGACTGCGGCAGCTGGTGACCGACGGCTTGATGGAGCGGCAGCCCTACCGGGTGCCGGGCGCGCGCACCCGCCACGAGTACGTGCTGACCGAGCGGGGCCGCTCCCTGTTCCCGCTGTTCGTCGCGTTGATGAACTGGGGCGCGACGAACGGCGCGCAGGGCGGGGTCGAACTCGCGCACGCCGGATGCGGTGAGCCGCTGCTCCCGGCCGTGCGGTGCGGGGCGGGCCATGACGTGGGCATCGAGGAGACCGAGGCGCGGCTTGCGCCCTTCGGCCCGCGGTCCGGCGAGCAGGGCCGCTAGGTCGCGCCATCAACCTTTATGAGGGCCACCTACTGGTAGCACGGGTTCCCGCACAGCAGGGTGATCGTGCTGCTGCCGCCGGCTGCGTCGGCAGTGGTGTGATGGGTCGTGGCCGTGGGGGTCTCGCTGGTCTCCCAGGGCATGGGGACCGCCATGGCCTGGGGGGCGAGGGCGGTGAAGGCTGCGGTGGCCACGAACACGACGGCAACCGCTCGCTTGCGCAGACGCATCTGAACTCCTCGATCGACGATCGGCCAGGGGAGGGCCCGGCGGCCGACGCACTGCTCGGACGGGCCGCCACGGCTCGCCGACAGTCTCACTCCGCGCGATCCCGAGCCAGGCTCGCCGTCGGATTCCGGCACATCTCCATACGATTACCGCGACTGATGGACTGCGTTCCGGGAAGGCCCCAGGCGCCGGCTCGACGGGCCTGGCGGAGCAGCGCGAGCGTGTACAGGCAGGACATCGAGTTCCAGGGCCGCCTTTCCCCCACCGACCGCTGCTGCCCCAGTCCGCCATCGGTCCCGGCCCTCCACGGGCACTGGCCGGCCTGTGCCCGGGGGATCGACGAACTCGGCTCGCACGTTTCCGGGCACTGCCTCGGGCGGCGGCTCAGGCCTCCGTCGGGTCTCCGGGGATCGCGTGCACCTCGACCGGGTCGTTGCCGGGCTTCCCGCCAGGGCCGGGACACGCTGACGCGCGTGCGGCAATCTCCAGGGCCCGGTCCTCGCTCTTGACGTCGACCACCCAGTACCCGGCCAGGATGCGTCCCGGCTCGGCCGGTCCGTCCGTCACCTGCGGCCGTCCGTCGCTTCCGGCCCGCACTGTCTTGACCAGCGACGGGCCGCCGAGGCCTTGCCCGTCCACCCACTCTCCGGCGGACGTGAGGTCGTCGTTGAGAGAGTTCATGTGCGCGAACATGGCCGCCATGTCGTCCTTGGAGTACGACGACATGATGGTGTCCCACTGGGCGGCAGGCACGTTCATCTGGATCATGTACTTCATGTCCCTCACCTCTCCGAAGCAGCTGCTGCGCTTCTGAGCGCTTGCGAAGAGGTAGACGGCCGGGAGCAGCGAAAGTCATCGGCGCCCTCCGACGCTGTTTTCTCCTCCTCGAGACGAGCCCACCTCGCCCGCCTCCTCGGAGATTCGATCGCTGCCTGCTTAGTACTGCTCAGCCTCGGCCGGCCCAGCCCTTGATCTCCTCGGCGACCATGCGCACGTCCAACCCGTTACGGGCGATCCGCTCGGCCAGGTCCCCGGCCTGTTTGAAGTCGGCTGTCACCACGACCCCGGACACCGTCAGGTACGAGGCGGCCACGACCGCACCGAACAGCTCGTTGGCGTGCTCCAGCGCGGGCACGCGGATGAGCTGGTGCATGAGCGCGGCGGCCCGGTGGTGCACCTCGGGATGGACGGGCCGGTCCATCACCTTGTCCGCGTGCCGCGCCACCGCGGCCTGAAGCGTCCCGAAGTCGGTGACGTCCGGATCGCCGGGCAGGCTACGGTGCGCGAGGTCCAGCAGCCACGCACGGTCGATGTACAGGATCACGCGGCTTTCCGCGCCCCTCGCGCTTCGCCGGCGCGGTAGGGGGTCTTGCCGCATACGGAACCCATGCACCGGCGCCTTGCCGCACGCTTGGCGCAGGCCCGGCACGGAAGCCGGTTCCCCGAGTCCGCGAGTCCGAGCCGCCGGTAGGCGGCGTAGATGCTGCCGCCAGACTCTCGTGCATACAACTCCCGACCGGGGGCAGCAGACGAATGCGAGCTCGACACAGCGCCGTCCCCCCGGCCGTTCGAGCGCACGTCGGCCCCACTTCCCCTCCCCCCGGGACAGTGGGGCCGGCATATATCCCTCCCACAGGTCAAGCCGTTGCTGTCGGCCGCGCGGCGAAGAGACCGACCGCACCCAGTGGTTCGATCCGTACGCCCCCTCACCCGGCATTCCCGAGCCGACCCGGCGGCCGCCCCGTGAAAGCCCCTGAGCCGAAGTCGTGGACGGAGCTCGGTCAGCCGTACCGGCTCTGCCGGGGCGGCGAGGCCCGACATGGCTTCGCAACTCGACCCCTTGCCTGCCCGCTGTCCGCTGTCCGCTGCCCAGAGCAACGCCGGCCGCAGAGCGTGGTGGGTCGGGCCGTCACTCGTACCGGTACTTCAGCGAGTCCGCCTCGGCCTGCTCGATGTCGGCGATCGTCAGCTCCGGTATCCGCAGCTGGGCCAGCGTCACCTCGGCCGAGGCCGGCTGGGCGTCGGCCGGCAGCCATGTCTCCGGCTTCCAAGCCCCGCTGCGCAGCAGTGACTTGGGGCAGTGCGGGTAGACCTCCTCGATCCCCAGTACGAGCGCACTGGCCGGCGGCTTGCCCACGGCGGTCAGCTGCGACAGCAGCTCAGGCCGGGAGGAGACGCACGCCCGGCCGTTCACCCTGAGCGTCGTGGTCCGTCCCGGGATGACGAACAGCAGCCCTGCCCGTCCGGTGGCGATGACGTTCTGCAGGGTGTCCAGACGCTTGTTGCCGGTCGCGTCCGGTATCGCCACCGTCCGTGCGTCCAGGACGGCGACGAACCCGGCCGGGCCGCCGCGCGGGGAAACGTCACAGTTGCCCTCGGCATCCGCACTGGCGATCAGGACCAGCGATGAGCAGCCGATCAACCGCCGGGTCTGCTCGGTGAGTTCGGTCGTCTGCTTGCGCACGGCCGTCTCACTGGGGAGGTCGTATACCCGGCGCAACGCCTCCTGGTCGCGTACGGCGTCGAGGCGGAGCGAGTCGAATGCGCTGTCGGCAGGGGATGTCGTCATGCCTGTGACCTTATGGGGCGGGCCAGCGGCTCATCTTGATCGGATCGCCGAGCGGCAACTCGGTGCCGTCGGTGCGTATGCGGTCGTGCAGGCGCGGGTCGTCGAGGCCGCCGAACACCTCCTCCTTGAACTCGTCGGTGATCTGCTTGCGCTCGGCGGCGGAAAGCCGCGCCAACCGGTTCGTCAGTCTCGTCCCCTCAACGGTCGAAGCCCGTGTCGCCACGGTGGACAGGATGGGCCCGGCTCACCTTGAGTGAGCGGATCCGCGCGTCGAGGGCGGCCAGATGCGCGTCGGCGACCGTGGCGCGGCCGCTCAGGAGCACGCCCGCCCGCGACTACGCTCCGCACCCGGCCTGCTCACAGGCCACTCGCACGCGCTGCGGAGCGTCGGCGACGACAGTCGCCGCAGGACGCTCTGTCGACCACGCCCTGCCCTGCCCGCCGGCTCGTGGTCGTCGGGCATGTGTGACGGCGGGCTGAGAGGGCACGCGGAAGGCCGGTCAGGACGCGGCCGTACCGACGTTCTGTTTCCCCAGGGGAGTGGGCCTTGTATGTGAAGAGCTACCGTCTCGACCGGACCCACCGGGTCATCGAACTGCGCGGGGTCACCCGCTCCGACGACGCGTTGGCCGCCGAGCAACAGGTGCGCACCTTGCTGCGGCGTTGCGACACCCCTGCCGCCATCGTGGACGTGGACTCCGAGGAGGTGTCGCCCAGCCTTGTGAGCTTGCTGGTGCGCCTGCGCGGGTTCGCGGAGCGTTGCCGCGTCTTCCTGTGCGTCAGGGCGCGCCACGAACAGGTCGCCGAGGCACTGCGCGAAGCCGGTCTCGAGCGCATCCTGCGTGTCACGCGCACGCTGTCACAGGCCCGGGAGCGGACGCGGGTGTGCTGTGCGGCGACATCGCCCCGGCGCCCGGCGTCCACGGTGCGAGCGCGTCTCAAGGTGCGGCTCTACCGCTTCGTCTGCCCGGACACGAAGGAGCGGACGGCCGCGGCGCGGCAGTCGCATGCTTGCGACCTGCGGTGAGGCCGGACACGGCGAAAGGGCGAGGAACAACAAATGAGCGCGGAACGCGGTACGGCGCTGGTGACCGGAGCCTCCTCGGGTATCGGCGCGGGCTACGCCGAGCGATTGGCCGCCGACGGCTGGGACACGATTCTCGTGGCCCGGCGGGCGCAGCGGCTCGAGGATCTCGCGGACCGGCTGCGCAAGGAGACCGGCACGACGGTGGAAACGCTGGTGGCCGACCTGTCCGAGCAGGATGACCTGAGCCGTGTCGCGCGGCGGGCTGCGGACCCGGAGGTGGGGTTCCTGCTCAACAATGCGGGTATCAACGGATACGGCCCCTTCGCCGAACTCGACCCGGCGCTCATGGCCAAGGTACTGACGCTCAACGTGTTCGCGGTCACCGCGCTGACGCGCGCGGTGATACCGGCGATGCTGGCGCGCGGACGGGGCGTCGTCGTCAACGTGGCCTCCCAGCTCGCCTTCGCCGGTGCGCTTCCACCGCATCCGCTGCCCGAGCGCGCTGTGTACGGCGGGACCAAGGGATATGTGGTCACGTTCACACGCACTCTCGCCGCGGAACTGGCTGATACGCCGTTGCGCGTCCAGGTGCTGTGTCCGGGGCTCACCGCGACGGAGTTTCACCGCTCGCGCGGCGAGGAGCCCGTCCCGGGGCGCGAGCAGTGCGTGCACGAGGACGGCGGCATGCCGGTGGACGAGGTGATCGACGCCTCGCTGGCCGCTCTGGAGAAAGCTCAGGTGGTGTGCGTGCCGGGACTCTCCGATCCCGCCCCGCTCGCCGGCCTGGCCAAGGCCGAGCTGCAGATCCGCTCAGGGCGCGGCCGGGCTCGGTGACACGGCGCGCGGCGCTCGATGACACGAACCAACCACCTGAGGCGACGGCCGCGGCCAGCCCGCGAGCCATTGCCCTCCTCGTCCCTCGTACCGGCTCCGCCGTCCGTCGCCGGGCGGTGACCTTCATCCGGCGGGCATCACCGGCGGCTCATCACCTTGCAGGGAACGTTCGGTGATCACCGGCCGAGGCTCCGGCGTGTGGTGGCCGACCGGTGGTCACCCACCGAGGTGGCCGCCGGGCACCGGGGATGCTCGCGTCGAGCGCCGACCGAGCCCGGAAGATGGAGCGCCGCCGTCGCGAGCGGGTGCGCTTGCAACCGCGGCGGCCATAATCGTGTCTCTGTCCGCGTGGTCCGACGTGCCGGGACACGGCACCGGGAACACTCCGCGGACTGCAGGGCAGGGGGACGACGATGCACGCATGGGCGGTACCGGGATACGCCGAGGCTCTGGAGCTGGGGTCCGGGGCGAGCGGGCGGGTCGTACGCGCCGTGCACGAGCCGACCGGCGTGTCGGTGGCGGTGAAGTACCTGAGCGAATCGCTGCGCACCCGCCCCGGCTTCGTGCACGGCTTCCGGGCCGAAGCGGAGTTGTTGGGGAGCCTGAGCAGCCCTCACGTGGCCGGGCTCTACGAGTACGTCGAGGCGACGAACGGCGCCGCCATCGTGATGGAGCTGGTGGAGGGCGTGTCCCTGCGGACCCTCCTCGCCCGTAGGGGCCCGCTGACCCCCGAGGCCGCCCTCGTCGTCCTGAAGGGGTCCCTGCTCGGTCTTGCCGACGCGCACCGGGTCGGGGTGGTGCACCGGGACTACAAGCCGGAGAACGTCCTGGTCGAGCCGGACGGCGGCTCCAAGCTGGTCGACTTCGGCATCGCGGTGGACGCGGGCGTCCGGGCCGGAGTGGCCGGAACGCCCTCCTACATGGCTCCCGAGCAGTGGACCGGCGCCCCCGCCTCGCCCGCAGGGGACGTCTACGCGGCCACGGCCACCTTCTTCGAGTGCCTCACGGGACGCAGGCCCTACACGGGCGACAACATGGCCGAGCTGGCGCTGCGGCACGTCGAGAGCCCCGTCCCGGTCGAGGAACTACCGGAGGCGGTGCGTCCGCTGGTCGGGCGTGGGCTGGCGAAGTCGCCCAGCGAGCGCCCCTCGGACGCGGCGGCCTTCGTCGAGGACTTGGAGCGGATCGCGGTGGGGGCCTACGGCCCCGACTGGGAGGAGCGTGGACGCGGACGGCTCGCCGCGCTCGTCGCACTGCTGCTGTTCCTGCTGCCGTCCGCCAAGCAGGCGCCCCACGCCGGGACCGACACCGCACGTACGGTCCTCAGGCAGGGCACGGGGCCCGGCCGGCTGCGTCCGTGGCGCCCCACCTGGCCGGGCGTCCTCGTGTCAGCCCTCGCCGTCCTGGTCGCGCTGCTGGCGCAGGGTCTGGGCGGGAAGGACGGCGCCGGGGTGGCCACCGGGCAGGCGGCCGAGGTGCTGGCCACCACGAGCGCCACGCCGGACGCCCCGTACACGAGCGATCCGGTGACTCCCGCACCCCCGAGCGGAACACCGCCCTCCGGCTCCGTGACCCCGTCCGGTAGTACGAACGAAGCCTCCACCACGCCGTCCGCTTCCGTCACGCCACCCACCGGCCCCGTGCCGACCACCCCCGACGGCGATACACCGAGTGCGGAGCCGTCGGCACCGCCCTCCTCCGGCGGCACCACCACGAGCCCCTCTCCCCCACCGCGGACCGGGGTGAAGGACGTCGCCGTCGCAGAGTTCCGGCAGACCGGCACCAGCACAGCTACGGCGTCGATCACGGTGACAACGGACGGCACGGGCCCGGTCTCGGTGACCGTCGGCTGGTTCTCGGGCGATGCCTCCGGGCAGCCGGGCAGCGCTGACGGGGCTGCCGACGTCCGAAGACTGAGCGGCTCCACGCAGTACGCCTTCACCGTCGAGCACTCCTTCGCCGGAACCGGCTGCTACTGGACGGTCCAGGTCACCACCACTGCCGCCGCCGGTGGCGAAGCCTCCAGGCAACTCCTGACCCGGCGGTGCGACATCCGATGAACCGACCCGACCCGCACGACCGGCCCGCGTCCCCACCTCTCCCTCCGGCGCCCCCGGGGGACAACGAGGACTACAGCGCCACGGCGCTGGCCAGCCACTGGATCCAGCGACCCGAGACCGACCCGACCGCCGTCCTCGACGGACCGACCGCTGTTCTGGACGGACCGACCGCTGTCCTCGACGACCACACCGTGGTCGAGGACGCGGCTCCTCCCGAGGATCGGACCGCCGTCGCAGCACCGACGCCGGACGGCGACGGCACCGTGCTGCGTTTCGGCCCGGGAGTCACCGCCGCCCTGGCCCGCCAGCCGCACCGCACACTGCCCGCCGTGCCCGCGCCGCCCGTCCTCCGGCGCGGCCGACCGCGCCGGTACGCGCTGCCCGCGCTGGTGCTCGTCGCCGCCGTCCTCCTCCTGCTTTGGCGGGAGAGCACAGGGCTCGGAGTGCGGAGCGTGTCGGTGACGGCGGCGCGGGACACCCTGGACTGCGACTCCACGGCGGGCATTGTGGGCGTGGTCCGCACCGACGGCCGCCCCGGCACGCTCACCTACCGCTGGCTGCGCAGTGACGGCACCTCCTCCGCCCTGCGGCACGCCGACGTCGTCCGGGGACAGCGGACGGTCCGGCTGGAACTGCTGTGGACCTTCGAGGGACCAGGGCGGCTGCGGGCCGTGGCGGAGCTGCGCGTCCTCGCCCCCGAGCCGCACGCGGCCGAGGTCCGCTTCACCTACGACTGCCCCCGAGCACCTCACCCCTGACGCTGCCGTACCGGCCTGCTGTCCTACCGGGCCTTGACGCCTGACGCTCCGACTGCAGCCGCTTCGGCTGCAGCGGCTCGTATGCAAGGTCGGCCGGCAACCCGTGCGGTCGTACCACGATCACGAGTCGGCGCTCTCGAGGCGGCGCTCTCGAGGCGGCGCCAATGGGTCGGACCGCAGCCACAGTGTCCTGCGGGGCAGATCAAGTCGACTCGCGGACCACGAGTTCGTTCGGCATGATCACCGGGTCCGTGGAGCCGCCTTCGATGAGGCGGAGGAGCAAGTGGACCGCGGCGGTTGCCTGGTCGGCCATCGGGCTGCGCACCGAGGTGAGTGCGGGACTGGTGTAGGAGGCGGCTTCTATGTCGTCGAAACCGACCACGGCCACGTCGTCCGGGACGTGCCGTCCGGCTTGGTGCAGGGTGCGCAGCGCTCCGATCGCCATCAGGTCGTTGGAGGCGAACACGGCGTCGAGGTGGGGATCGTCCTCCAGGAGCTGGCGCATGGCTTCCGCGCCGGAGACTCTGGTGAAGTCTCCCAGCGCCACGATGGAGCGACGGCCGGTGTCGCGCAGTGTCTGGCGGTAGCCGTCGAGTCGCTCACGCGCCTCGTAGAGGTCGAGTGGTCCGGTGATGGCGGCGATCCGGCGTCGGCCCCGCTGCAGAAGGTGACTCACGGCAAGGGCCGCTCCGCCGGCGTTGTCCAGGGCCACGTACGGCACGTCCCGGGCTGAGGTGCGGTTGAAGGAGACGACCGGCAGGCCCTGCCTGGCCAGGGCGGGCGGGCAGGGGATCCGTGCCGTGCAGTGCTACGAGCATCACGCCGTCCACATGTCCGCCGGCGACGTACTGTTCCACTCTGGTGCGGCTCTGGTCCGATTCGGCGAGCATGAGCACCAGCCGTTTCCCTGCGGCCTCGAGTTCCCTGCTGACGGCGCGGACCACGGCGGAGAAGAGGGGGTCGTCGGAGACGACTCCCTGGGGCGGGTCGGAGACGACCACGGCCAGCGTGTCCGTGCGGCGGGTCACCAGGTTGCGGGCAGCCCCGTTGGGCACGTAGCCCAGTTCCTGTACGGCTCGCATGACGACGTCCCTGATCTCCGGGGCGACAGTCGTCTCGCCGTTGATGACGCGGGAGACGCTTGATTTGGAGACGCCCGCCCGGGCCGCGACCACTTCGAGAGTAGGCCGTTTCATCCCTGCCCCTCCCCCGTTCCGCCACTCGGGAGGGCTCTCGGGGAGCGCTTTCTCATCGGGGCGACCTCCGGCTGCGCGTCGTGGCATGCAAGCAGCGTATCCGCAGGCCGGGGCGGCATGACCGCGCTCCGGACATGCGCTCTCTTTGCGCCGCAGCCGTGGCCGTTGGAACCGCCCGCCAGTCATGAGAGACCGCTCCCCCAGCGCTGTGCGCTTGATTCGGCGCCGTTTTTCAAGGTGAACAAGGCTATTGACAGTCATGGGCAGCCGCAGCATTCTCCCTGAGGGAGCGCTCCCTGACCTCCATCCTCACCGGAGGAGTCGCCCGTGCAAACACTGTTGCGCCGCTTCGGCCTCCTTTCTGCCATGGCGGCTTCACCGCTCACGTACACCGCTCTCCCGGCCCCAGCCGCTCAGGCAGCGGAGGTCCTGCTCTCCCAGGACAAGCCCGCCACCGCCTTGAGCACCGAGGGAGCCTTCCTTGCGCGGAGCGCGGAGCGCGGTCGACGGCGCCCCCGGGGCCCGGTGGTCCGGCGCCTTCGCCGATCCGCAGCGGACGCAGGTCGACCTCGAGACCGCGGCCGAGGCCGGCCGAACCGCGCTCACCTGGGAAGCCGCGTACGCCGAACCGTTCAGGATCGAGGTGTCGGACGACGCCCGGACATCGACGGTCCTCCACCGGACGGCGACAGGCGCCGGCGGCCCCACCCTTCGAAGCGGCCCGGGACACCTGCTTCGCACGTCCGAAGCACGTTCCACCGCTCAGTTCCCGCTCTCCGGGAACACCCCTCCCCGCACCCGACGCACGTGAGGAAGTGAGATGCGCAGATATCCCGTCCATCTGTACACGCTGTTAGTGGGCCTTCTCGTGGTCGTGCTGGCCGCTGCCCTGAGTCTGACTGTCTCGACCCAGCCCGCGCAGGCCGCCACGGTCACGGTCCAGGCCGAGTCCTACACCGCCCAGTCCGGCATCGTGTTGGAGGCCACCGCGGACACCGGAGGCGGACAGAACGCGGCGTTCCTCGCCAATGGCGACTGGATGCGCTTCGACAACGTCGACCTCGGCCCCACCGGCCGCCTGACGGTCTCGGCCCGGGTCGCTTCCGCCGTCGGCTCGGGCACGGTGGAGTTGCGCACCGCAAGCCTGACCGGTCCGCTGCTCGCGGTCGTGCAGGTCGCTCCGACCGGCGGCTGGCAGAACTGGGTGACCCGGGCCACCGACGTCACCGGCCACCCAACCGGTTCGCAGACGGTGTTCGCCGTGCTGCGCAGCACGGAACCGGGCGACTTCGTCAATGTCAACTGGTTCTCCTTCGTCGGCGAGGGAGACGGCGCGGCGGCCGGATGGGTACCTGTCGATCAGGCCAAGTGGAACGCCCAGCTGACCCAGTTCCGCGCCATGACGCCGGCCGCAGTGCCCGCCGGCGTGGTCCGGGTACCGGAGTTCAACGCCACCTGCACCTACAGTCACTCCAAGCAGGACGACCCCATCGTCCTGCCGGGCCTTCCCGGCGCATCCCACATGCACAGTTTCTTCGGCAACAGGAGCACCGACGCGTTCTCCACGGCCCAGTCCCTGCTGGCGAACACGCCTACCAGTTGCACTCCCGCCAAGGACCTCTCGGCGTACTGGATCCCCACCCTCTACGAGGGCGACAGGGCCGTCGAGCCGGAGGGCATGATCGTCTACTACGGCTCCCGGATCGACGACCCCTCGGCAACCGTTCCCTTCCCGGAGGGGTTCCGCATGATCGCGGGAGACGCGAAGGCGCAGACGCCCACCCCCGCGGGGTCAACCGGCCAGTTCTGGTGCTCCGGCGAGGGCGGCGAGATCGGCCGCAGCACCGACGGCAACTGGCCGGTCTGCGCCCCGAAAGCCCACCTCACCCACCAACTCGTCTTCCCTGACTGCTGGGACGGCAAGAACCTGGACAGTCCCGACCACAAGTCACACGTCGCGTTCACGTACAACGGCAAGTGCAGCGGCGCCTACCCGGTCGCCATCCCCAACATCTCCTTCGTCTTCAGCTACCCGACCAGCGGGAGCGCCGCAGGCTTTCGGCTGGCCTCGGGCATGGCATCGTCCATCCACGGCGACTTCTTCAACGCCTGGGACAACGCGGCCCTCGGCCAGCGCGTGAAGGACTGCATCACTCAGAAGGCCAAGTGCAACTCCGCCGGTACCTTCTGATCCTGCGGTCGGTATGCGCCTTGGCTATGGCCCTGCTGGCTGTCGGCTGCACCACGCAGCCGACAGCCGGCACGCCGCCGGCAACAGCCTTCAACGCCACCGACACCGCATGGATCCAGTTGATGATCCCCATGGACGAGCGTGCGCAGCTTCTGACCCGTCTGGCTCCCTCACGCGACGGAGACACAGCTTTGGCGGCACTGGCAGCCGAGACCGCTCTGCGACTGCGTGACAACCTGGTCCGTCTGCGCGATCTGCTGGAACTCTCCGGGATCCCCGACAGCCACCCCCACGAGGGGCACGACATGCCTGGCATGGTGAGCCTCGACACCCTTGAAAGGGCGGGCACCGCGACCGGTCAGGCCTTCGACCGGATCCTCAACGAAGCCCTGCGCGCTCACCTCACACAGTCCCGAATGCTCTGCGCCGGCGAGCGCACCCAGGGGCATGCCGCCAAGGCGAAGGACCTGGCCGCGGCCATCGCCCGGAGCACGGCCGAACAGATCTCCTGGCTCGACCGACTGCGCCCGGCTGCGCCTGCGGCATCGGACGGCTCACCGCCGACAAGCGTTCCGTAGGGATACGGCAGCAGGGACTGACGGCCAAAAGCCAGGCACACTGCAGCAGGCGTGACGCTTGCTGCCCCCGCGCCGCTTCAGCCGTGCGGGGGCAGCCAAGCTTCAGCCGTGCGGGGGCAGCCGATCCTCACCATCACCTCAACGTCTAGACGACTGGTCTAATCCGGGGTAGGATATAGAACATGCCAGCCACCACAACGCGCAGCACCGACACCCGTCGGAACATCCTCGACGCCGCCCGGCGGATCATGGCCCACAAGGGTTACTCCGCGGTCGGCCTCAACGAGGTGCTCGCGGAGGCCGGCGTGCCGAAGGGGTCCTTCTACCACTACTTCCCCTCCAAGGACGCCTTCGGCGAAGCCCTGCTGAAGAGCTACTTCGACGAATATCTCGCCGACATGGACCGCGTTCTCGCGCACCCCGGCCAGTCTGCCGCCGAGCGCCTGATGGCCTACTGGCAGTTGTGGCGGGAAACCCAGAGCTTCGACGACTGCCAGGGCAAGTGCCTCGCCGTGAAGCTCGGAGCCGAGGTCTCCGACCTGTCCGAGCCCATGCGGCTGGCGCTCAAGGAGGGAACAGGCGCGATCATCGACCGCCTCGAGCGGACCATCACCACTGGTCTCACGGACGGATCGATCGCGGTCGACGGCGGGCCGCGCGAAACAGCACAGATCCTCTACGACATGTGGCTCGGCGCCAGCGTCATGACCAAGATCCATCGAAGCGTCGAACCCCTCGAAGCGACTACGGCGATGACCCGCCGACTCCTGCACCTGTAGGAACAGTGCGCGCTTCCCCTCCGCGAACCGCAGGAGGGGGCCGTTTTTCTCGCCAGTTCATATACGACTGGTCTATTTTAGGAGAGCACCATGAAGGTCCTGATCGTTCTCACCTCGCACGACGAGCTCGGCGACACCGGCCGCAAGACCGGTTTCTGGCTGGAGGAACTGGCGGCGCCCTACTACCACTTCCAGGAGGCCGGCTGGGAGATCACCCTGGCCTCCCCCAAGGGCGGCCGTCCGCCGCTGGACCCCAAGAGCAACGAGATCGCTTTCCAGACCGAGCAGACCCGCCGGTTCGAGTCCGACGCGCAGGCGACCGAGGCGCTCACGAACACCGTGCGCCTGGACTCCGTCTCCGCGGCGGACTTCGACACCGTCTTCTACCCTGGCGGCCACGGTCCGCTGTGGGACCTGGCCGAGGACGCCGACTCCGCCCGCCTGATCGAGACCACCCTGCGCTCGGGCAAGCCGCTCGCACTGGTCTGCCATGCTCCTGGCGTCCTGCGCCACGCGGTCGACGAGGACGGCACGCCACTGGTGCAGGGCAGGAAGGTCACCGGGTTCACCAACTCGGAGGAGGAGGGCGTCGCACTCACGGAGATCGTCCCGTTCCTCGTCGAGGACGAACTCAAGCGTCTCGGCGGCGTCTACTCCAAGATCGGCGACTGGCAGCCCTACGTCGTACAGGATGACCTTCTGATCACCGGCCAGAACCCGGCGTCCTCGGGCCCCGCAGCCGAAGCCCTCATCAAGCTGACCACGACGGTCAACGCCTGACAGGCTCCCTGCCTCGCACCAGAGTCCCCGTATCCGTTCGCCTCTGGGCGGCCTCCGGGCCGCTCCGATGCGAACGCATACGGGTATCACTGGTGTCACGGGTGGCATCGATCGCCGGTCCCGGGCGCCGTTTCTCTGCTCCGTGCGTGGCGGAAAGAAGCCGCTCAGTAGCTGTCGTAGCTGGGTTTGCCGTTCGGCCGGTAGACGCCGACGATGGTGCCGCCCTTCGTCGTCGAGACGCTGACCGGCTCCAACGCGGCGGGGATCACTCCGTCGGCGAACAGCCGCTTACCGGTGCCGATGATCACCGGATGGATGGTCAGCCGGTACTCGTCGACGAGATCGTGCCGCATGAGGGTCTGGGCGAGGTCACCGCTGCCGACGACGTTGATGTTGCCGCCGTCGGACGCCTTCAGCTTGCGCAAGGCATCGACGATGTCGCCCTCCAGCAGCGTGGAGTTCTGCCACTCGACGGACGTCAGGGTCCGAGACGCCACGTACTTGTGCATGCTGTTCATCCGGGCGGTGAACGGGTTGCCGGGATCGGCGGTCGGCCAGTAGGACGCGAAAATGTCGTACGTCTTGCGGCCGAGCAGCATCGCGTCGGAGTGCTCGTACCATCCGGCGATGGCCGCGCCGACCTCGTCGTCGGCCACCGGCTTCTGCCAGCCGCCGTGCTCGAAGCCGCTCTCAGCGTCCTCGTCCGGACCGCCCGGCGCCTGCATGACGCCGTCCAGCGTCAGGAACGTGCAAACAATGATCTTGCGCATGGTGCGCTCCCTTCGTCGACGGGTAGACGGCACCACCGCCGGAAACTCATCGATGGAACGTCCGCGCGCCGACGCCGGGCTCCCGCCCTTTCGCCCGTCCTCCCTGATCCCTCAACGACGCCGTCGAGACGGCGAAGGTGAGGTGTTCATGCCGACCTCCCTCACCGGCTCCGGCACGGACAGCGCCTCGCCTCCACCGAGGACGGGTCCGAGATACCTGTCTCCATTCAAAGCTCAACGAGTTCATCGGGCCTGATATTCGATGGCGCGGAGCGCACGCAGCACCGAATCTGGTCACCGTGTCAGAACCCAAGCATCAGATCCGCGCCCTCCATACGGCCACCACAGTGACGGTCTACCAGGCATACGCACCAAGGATCGGCCTGCCCGCCGCACTCGACGGCCGCTTTCCCACCACCTGGCAGCGGGACCGGATGACGTGGATCAAGCCGTCGTTCCTGTGGATGATGTACCGCTGCGGCTGGGGTACGAAGACAGGGCAGGAGACCGTCCTCGCTGTGGAGATCAGCCGTGACGGCTTCGAGTGGGCGCTGCGCCACGCGTGCCTGTCGAGCTACGTCCGCGGGGTGCACCCCGACCGAACCACCTGGCAGCGTCAGTTGAAGACCGCGCCCGCTCGCGTGCAGTGGGATCCCGAGCGGGACCTGCGCCTGCAGCCCCTGCCGTACCGGTCCCTGCAACTCGGCCTCTCCGGTGAGGCCGTACGACGCTACGCGGACGAGTGGACGCTCTCCATCCGCGACGTGACCCCACTCGCCCACGAGATCCACGCCCTTGTCGGCGAGGGTGACCTGCACTCCGCTGCCCGGCTACTGCCCCAGGAACGCCCCTACCCGGTCGGAGGCGAACTTCTTGCCCACCTCACGGGATGACGAGCCGGCTCACCCGACAGCCGTACCGCGGCCGATGGGTCCCCCGGCACAACGGGATCAGGGGGGGGCCGGCGTGTCCTGCCCGGTCGGCGTCGCGAAGACACGAGAGCACAGCAACGGCAGCGTCACTCAACGCTGACCGGCCCGCGCGAAGTGGGGCCACGACCACCCGAGAAGCCGCACTGCACCGGATGCTCCGGTTGCTCCGCTGTGAAGCGGTCGGCGGCTTCGAGAATTCTTCGGCCGCAGTGCACTCAGCCGGGTACGCCACGTACTACGGCCTTGGTGCCTGGCCGCCCTCTCCCTCCATGGCAGGCTGCGACTTCGGGCCAACCCATGCCTCGGCGCCGGGGAACCAGAAGTCGTCCTGTTGCGCCGATAGGTTGTGGGCCATGGCACTGGCGCACGTTGTTCTCACTTCAGGCCGCTCGATCGAACTCTCGGAGGTGCGACTGTCTTCGACGTATGGCGGAATGCTGGAGGGATACCCGTTCCGGCGCTGGAACGATCGCAAGCTGGAGCACCTGCTGAGGAGCGTCGAGAAGGATTGTCCCTCGGTGCCGGTGCACCTGGTCGCGCCGGTCCGGGAGTTGCCGGACCTACCTGCTGGTGGCTTCGGACCCGTCGAACTGCTGCCTGCCGTCACGTGCGTTGGCTCGTTCAGCTCTCATCCGATCGATCCCGAACGAGAGTCGGTGCTGCATTACTCCGCACTGACCGTCGTGTGGTTCCAGGACACTCCCGACATCCCGTCAGGTGAGAAGGCCGATCACGGTCTCCGCAGCCTCAGCTGGAACGACACCGCGAGGGACTTCGAACTCTAGGGCGCGATTTCACTGAAGCTCGCAGCCACGGACGTCAGCGAGTCCACGTACATTTCCGAAGCCCGATCGCCGGTTGCCGGTTGCCGGTCGCCGGTTGCCGGTTGCCGGTTGCCGGGAAGTCATATTCGGCGCGGTGCGGCTTCGTCCTCCAGCGGTAGAGGTCGCGCAGCAGGGAGATCTCGGCGCCGTGATGGCTGAAACGCCGCCGGGCGGTGGCCACTCGATACGAAGTCTCGCTGTCCGCCATGACGCCACCCTGTTGGTCGACCATCAAGGAGTGGCGACGACCAGCACGTTCACAGCAGACCCGGGGCCGGCTTCTCCTGCAGTCCTCGACCGGTCGGCCGCTCGCGACCCCAGGCGGCCAGCGGCTGGAGTGCGCCGTTGAGGCGCTTGCCGTCCTCGGTCAGTGAGTACTCGACGCGGGGCGGTACCTCGTCGTAGGAGACGCGGAGCACGACACCGTCCGCTTCCAGCTCCCGCAGATGCGAGGCCAGGACCTTCTCGGTGATCCCCGGAAGCAGTCGACGCAGCTCGCCGAAGCGACGGCAGGGGTGCTCGTGGAGCGCCCAGAGGATCAGCACCTTCCACTTGCCACCGATCACCTCCATCGCGGTGTCGATCCCGCAGACGTGTCCGTCTGGTGTGCCCGGCCGGTTCAGCGTTGTCATGCCCCACCCTTCCGACGTGCTCGCTCACCCCGGGGTAACCACCCACCACGAAGTGCGTACTTGATCACCTCCGGACTTGTGACCAGCCTAATCGGCATGACACAGAACACTGTTGAGAAGACTCCCGTCACGCTGCTGGGCCTGGGCGCGATGGGGACCGCGCTGGCCCGTACCTGGCTAGCCGCCGGCCATCAGGTCACCGTCTGGAACCGCACCCCGGCCCGTGCCACGGCGCTCGCCGCCGAGGGGGCGGCGGCTGCGGACAGCGCCGCCGAGGCGGTGGCAGCGAACGCTCTGGTCGTCGTCTGTCTGTTGAACGACACCGCGGTCGACGAGGTGCTGGCCGGCGCCGACCTGGCCGGCAGGGACCTGGTCAACCTGACCACCAGCACCCCTGCCCAGGCTCGCGCCCGCGCCGAGTGGGCCCGTGAACGCGGTGCCCGCTACCTGGACGGCGGGATCATGGCCGTCCCTCCAATGATCGGAGTCCCGGAAGCCGGCGGCTACGTCTTCTACAGCGGCTCGTCAGAACTGTTCGAGCGGCACCAGCAGACCCTCGGCGTCCCGGTCGGCACTGCCTACGTCGGCGAGGACGCGGGCTTCGCGGCCCTGCACGACGTGGCCCTGCTCAGCGCCATGTACGGGATGTTCGCCGGGTCAGCGCACGCCTTCGCCCTGATCCGCAAGGAGGACATCGACCCGGCAGCGCTCGCCGTGCTGCTCGCCGACTGGCTCATCGCGATGGCCCCGGCGGTTCACCGGACCGCCGACCAGCTGCGGAGTGGTGATTACACCCAGCATGTCGTCTCTAACCTCGCCATGCAGGTGGCCGGGACTCCGACCTTCGTGAGCACCGCCGAGCAGCAGGGGGTCAGCCCGGAACTGCTCAGTCCCTACTTCGAGCTGATGCGGCGCCGCCTGGCCGAGGGCAGCGGCGAGGAGGACCTGACGGGCGTGATCGACCTGCTGGTGCGCTGACCGGCCACCTGCCGCCCCAGAAGCGAGCACGGGACGATCTCTCCGTCACCGCGGAGCCGGCCTTCGCGGCCCTGACGCCGCCCGCACCTCGGTACTGACGCCGAGTGGCGGCCTGCCGAGAAGGGGGTCTACGGGCGGGTGGGCGCTCTTCGTGGGTGGACCAAATGCGGTGTCAGCGGCTGAAGACGAGTTCGGCCTGGCCGCGCTTGGTGGTGTGCAGGTCCCAGTAGACCGGGGAGATCTCTTCGGGCTGGGCAGTCGGGAAGTCGGGGATGACCGACATGCCGATGGATACGTCGATGCCGATGTGGGCGGCCTGGATGCCGGTGCCCTCCAGTTCCTTGTGCAGGTTGATCGCCCAGTTGCGCAGCGCCGCCGCCGCGGCGTTCACGTTGCCGACCTGCGGAACAGGGTCGATGGAGCCGGCACCCGTGGTGAACAGCAGGGTGCCCGCCTCGGCCTCGAGCATCGCGGGCAGCAACGTCTGGGTGGCAGCGATCGCTCCGTACAGCTGGAACTCCATCTCGTGCTGTACGTGGGCCGGTTCGGTGCGGGCCGGGGTGGTCAGGGTGGTGGAGCCCATCGTGCCGACCGGGGAGTACTCCAGGACGTCGATGCCACCGAAGTGGGCGGCGGCGTCCTCGAGCGCCCGGGTGAGCGCGTCGCGGTCGAGGACGTCTGCGGGGAACGCTGCGGCCGTGACCATCCGCATCCGCATGCGCAGGCACTGCGCCGCTCCTCCAGGTGCTCGGCAGCCGGCTCCTGCTCGTCGCCAACGCCGGTGTCGTCACCTTGGCCGACGGCACCGTCCCGGACGCCTGGCGCCGCCTGGTCGCTCTTGTGATCCAGTCGTTCCAGGCCCCGGCGCGGGGCCCGCTGCCCGCCGCACCCGGGGATGACGCCCTGTATGAGGCCATGCTCCGTGCCGGAGCGGCGAGTATCGCCTCACGCGAGCGCAGCAACGCCACCTGATCGCGCCAGATGCTCTTGGTCAGCCGGGTCGGCGGGATCGCTGCGCCTTGGGCCGTTCGTTCGCTGCGCCTTGGGCCGTTACTGCCGCGTTGTACGGCGAGCGGGGCGGTCAGCGCCTGCGCCCCGCATGGTCCGGACGTGGCTGCCCCCGCGACGACTCGAACGCCGAGGGATGAACGGGCCGGCCGGCCGGTGATCGCACGGGCCCCTGATCCGTCGCGGAGAACTCCGGGCTTTCGTGCGCTCGCCCTTCAGCGCTACGGGGCAGGGATCAGCGGTTTTCCCCGAGGTGGTCGGCGCCGGGTCGGGTGAGGCGGACCATGGCGCGATAGAGGGCGGTGGGTGCGGGCGCATCCGGCAGGGGCGGTATCGGGGCGCCGGGGGTGGCGTAGGAGCGGAGCATGTGCGCGACCAGGCGTTGCCAGGCGTCGGGGGCGGCGTCGCCGGCTGCGTTGACGACGCCTGCGTTGGCCATGAGCAGGATCGGCAGGTCGCGGTCGGTGAAGTCCTCGCGCAGGTGGCCTGTCCCGCGTGCTCGGTCGATGAGCTCGAGGACCCCGTTGTACGCCTCGGCTCGGCGCTCTTCCAGTGCTTTGGCGGCGGGGAAGGTCATGGTCAGCACGTCGGCGAAGCCGCGGTCGGCGGCCTGCATGGCACAGATGGCGTGGATGTAGCCGGTGAAGCCGTGCCAGGGGTCGGGGTCGTCCAGGGCGGTGGTCACCGCGGCGGCGTAGGCGTCCATGCGGTCGGCGAAGACGGCGTTGATGAGGTCCTCGCGGGTGGCGAAGCGGCGCGAGAGGGTGGCTTTGCCGACGCCCGCCTCGCGGGCGACCGCGGACATGGAGACGCCGAGTCCCTCACGTGCGTACAGGCGGCGGGCCGCGGCGAGGATGCGGTCGCGATTGCGTTCGGCATCGATGCGCAGCCCCGATCCGGGCTGTTCATCCGGGGCGGTTCCGGGGACTGCGAAGGAGGTCATGCATGCATCCTACCCAAGTGGAACAGGCGGCCCACTTCTGTTGTTACGCTGACGACACTGAAAACGGGTCGGCCGTTCCACTTCTGAGAGGTTCCCTGTCATGCGTGCTGTCGCACTGAACGAAGTCCCCTCCGCTCCGACCGTGACCGAGGTGGCCACTCCCCGGCCGGAGGCCGGTGAGCTGCTGGTCAAGGTCGCGGTCTCTTCGGTCAACGGCTTCGACCTGTCCGTCACGTCCGGGCGTCTGCAGGGGATGATGGAGCACCGGTTCCCCCTGGTCGTAGGCATGGACTTCGCCGGAACCGTCGAGGCCCTCGGCGAAGGCGTGGACGGCATCGCCGTCGGCGACGCCGTCTTCGGAGTCGCGATGAAGCCCTACCTCGGCAGCGGCGCCCTCGCCGAGTACCTCACCGTCTCCGCCGGCTACGGCGTCGCCCCGATCCCGGCGGGCCTGGACATCAAGGACGCGGGCGCGCTCGGGCTGGCCGGCACCGCCGCGCTGAACAGCGTGGCCGCTGCCGCGCCGGAGAAGGGCGAGACGGTGCTCGTATCCGGCGCCACCGGAGGCGTCGGTGCGCTGGCCGTGCAGCTCGCCGCCGCCCGTGGTGCCCGCGTGATCGCCACCGCCCGCCCCGGGCGGGAAGCCGACTTCGTCGCCGGGCTGAGCGACGCGCACATCGCAGTCGTGGACCACACCGCGGATCTCGACGCCCAGGTCCGCGCGCTGGCCCCCGAAGGCGTGGACGTGGTGCTGCACCTGGCGGGCGACGCGGGTCAGTTGGCGGGGCTGCTGCGTGAGGGCGGGCGGATCGCCTCCACCCTCGGCCTGACCCAGGAGGCCGTCGGGACCGGTGGTGTCATCGTCCACCCGATCATGGCCGACCCCAACCCCCGGACCCTCGCCACGCTGGCCGACCGGGTCGCGGCCGGCGAGCTGCGTGTCCCCGTCACCGCGACGTTCTCCCTCCAGGAGGCGCCCGAGGCGTTCGACGCCTTCCGTGCCGGGACCCTCGGCAAGATCAGCGTCACCTGCTCCTGACCCCGGCTACCGCCCGCGCCCAGGGGCCTCGCGGCGCTACCGCCGCGGCGCGCCGAACCCTCCCCCCCCCGAAGGAACGAAACCGTATGAACATCACCGTCTTCGGTGCCACCGGCGCGATCGGCTCCCTGACCGTGACCGAGCTTCTGGAGCGTGGCCATCAGGTCACCGCCTACGCCCGCAACCCCGCCAAGGTCCCCGGATCCTGGCGTGAGCGGGTGCGGGTGGTGGTCGGCGAGATGTCCGACCAGGTCGCCATCGACTCGGCCGTCGCCGGCACGGACGCCGTCGTCAGCGCGCTCGGCCCCAGCATGGACCGCAAGGCCACCGGCCTGCCGCTGGTCGCCGGGACCGGCCACATCCTCACCGCCATGCAGCACCACGGTGTGCGCCGCTACATCGGCCACGCCACCCCCGCCGTCCTCAACCCGCGCGAGAAGCCCACCCCGGCCACCCGGCTCATCGCCTTCTTGCCCCGCACCTTCATGCGCCGCGCCTACGACGAGATCACCGGCATGACCGACCAGATCATGCGCTCGGGCCTGGACTGGACCGTCGTGCGCTTCATCGCCCCCAAGAACACTCCCCGGCAGGACCGCGTGCGAGTGGGGTTCTTCGGCACGGACAGGCTCGGCTTCGCCGTCAGCCGAGCCGACATCGCCGCCTTCACCGCCGCCCAGGTCGACGACGCCACGTACGTCGGCCGCGCCCCCGCCATCAGCAACTGACCCCCGATTCACCGGAAGAGACTCCCCGTGACCCTCGCGATCATCGGCGCCACCGGCAAGCTCGGCGCCCTCACCATCGACGCCCTCCTCAAGCGCGGCGTCCCCGCCGCCGACATCCTCGCGCTCGGCCGCGACACCGCCCGCCTCGCCGAAATCGCCGGCCGCGGCGTGCGCACGGGCGTCGTCGACCTGGACGACGTCCCCGCGACCGCCAAGGCGCTGGACGGCGCCGGCAAGCTGCTCCTGGTCTCCTTCGGTCCGGGTGACCGTGTGGCTCAGCACGGTCGGGCGATCGACGCCGCTCGCCAGGCGGGTGTGCCGCACCTGGTGTACACGTCGGGTCTGGAGGCGCCGACGACGATCCTGGAACTCGCCGCTGACCACAAGGCCACCGAGGAACTCGTCACCGGCTCCGGCATCCCCGCAACGTTCCTGCGCAACGGCTGGTACACCGAGAACCACCTGCAGGACTTCAACGGCGCCCGCGAGCGCGGCGTCATCGCCAACAGCGTCGGCGCCGGCCGTATCGCCACCGCCCCGCGCAAGGACTTCGCCGAAGCCGCCGCCGTCGTTCTCTCCACGCCCGGTCACGAGGGCAAGGCGTACGAGCTGTCCGGCGACACCGCCTGGACGTTCGAGGACTTCGCCGCCACCGCAGCCGAACTGCTGGGCACCCCGGTGCGCTACCGGCCGCTCACCGCCGAGCAGGAGCGCGAGCAGCTCCTCGCCGCAGGCTTGGACGAAGGCACCGCCGCATTCCTGGTCACGCTCAACGCCAACCTGCGCGACGGCGCCATGGCCCCCACCCCTGGCGACCTGGCCAAGCTCATCGGCCACCGGACCGAACCGCTGGCCACCACCCTTCGCACCTGGGTCTGACCAACTTCTGACCGGTTCGGCGCAGAGGGCCAGGCGTCTCCTGCGCCGCTGTCACCCCCCATCCCCGCTCTCCCGAAGGATCCCGCTCCAGTGAACGTCTTCCTGTGGATCGTGCAGGCCGTGCTCGCCGCGATGTTCGCGACGGCCGGTGCCATGAAGTCCACCCAGCCCCAGGACAAGCTCGCCGAGAAGCTGCCATGGGCCGCCGACTTCTCCCCGGCCACCGTCCGCTTCATCGGCATCGTCGAATTCGCCGCCGCGCTCGGCCTGATCCTGCCCGCGGCCACCGGCATAGCACCCCTTCTCACGCCGGTCGCCGCGACCGGCCTGGCCGTCGTCATGGTCCTCGCCGCGATCACCCACGCCCGCCGCAAGGAATCCTCCGCGATCGCCTTCAACACCGCCCTGCTCGTCCTGGCCGCCCTGGTCGCCTGGGGCCGCTTCGGCCCCTACAGCTTCTGACCCACTGCCCCAGTCACCGGGACGTGCCACACGGCGCGTCCCGGCGGGCACCTCTGCCCGCCCTCAGCAACGGAAAGCGCAGGACCGGTCATGACCTTCGAACTCGGCGTCTACTCCTTCGGCAACACCCCCCGCCTGGAGGACGGCCGTCGCGGACCGACCGCTCAGGCCGTCCGGGACGTACTGGAGGCCGTCAAGCTGGCCGAAGAGGTGGGGCTGGACTACTTCGGGGTGGGCGAACACCACATGCGGGCGATGCCGCTGTCCTCGCCCACTTCTCTCGTCAACGCCGCCGCAGCCTCCACGAGCCGGATCAAGCTGAGCACCGCAGTCAGCGTCCTGTCGACCGACGACCCCATCCGCGTCTTCCAGCAGCTCGCCACCGCCGCGGCCATCGCACCCGGCCGCATCGAGACGGTCGCCGGACGCGGGTCCTCCACCATCACCTTCCCGCTGTTCGACCACGACGAGCACGACTACGACGTGCTCTACGCCTCCAAACTCGAACTGCTGATGGCCGTCAACGGCAGTGAGAACGTCTCCTTCAACGGCCCGCACCGCAAGCGTCCCCTGCAGAACGCGACGGTCTTCCCGCGCCCCGAGGTACCCCTGAAGATCTGGCTGGGCACCGGCGGCAGCCCCGACTCCGTCTACCGGGCGGTCGAACTCGGTCTGCCCATGTTCCTCGGCATCCTCGGAGGCACCCCCGAGCACTGGGCCCAGTACGGCCGCGCCTACCGCGCCGCCTGGGTCCGGGCCGGCCACCCGTCCGAGCAGGCGGACATCGCCGTAGCCGTCCACGGATTCGTCGCCGACACCGGCGCCAGAGCCCGCGCCACCTACCTGGAGTACGAACATCGCATGATGGCTGAGGGCATGGCCGAACTGGGCCGCCCGGCTCCGAGGCGCGCCGACCGCGCCGCCGCCTTCGGCCCCGGGGGCATGGTCTTCGTCGGCAGCCCCGACGAGATCGCCGACCGCATCCTCCACCTCCACGGCCTGCTCGGCCACACCCGCCAGATCCTCCAGATGGACGTCGGAGGCATGCCCCAGCGCGACTTCCTGCACGGCATCGAACTGCTCGGCACCAAGGTGCTCCCCCAGATCCGCACCGAACTGACAGCGCGCTGACGGCCTGTTTTCGGCAGAAAAGGCGGCAACGGGGCTGACCCGACAGCCTCAGCCACCCGGCCTCGCCACCGAACTCCTTCGTCCGGGGTTCATGGCTGTGGTCCGGAGATCAGAAACCGTTGGAACCGCCTGTCGGAGTCGCGAGGATCGCCGTGATCGGGCGACCGCAACGATCGCCCGGCGCTGACGCCTCCGACACGGACTGCGGCGCGGCCGCCGTTCTCCTGGCGGCCTTCGTCCGGCACCAGAACCGCTGCCCCCACCCCGTGCTGCCGCCACACCTGCTACGCCGTCCCGGTCGGGCAACGGTCTTCAGCTGGCGCCGAGGGTCCGGTGTGGGCTGGTCCCGCCGGTGGTCGCTCATTCGAGCCGAGCCCTGTGATTCCCTGTGGCAGGTGTTCGTCGGTTCACGCTCACGGGCCTTTGCGGTCTCGCGCTTGTGTTCTTGCGCTCGTGGGGAATAGGTCATGGCGGAAGAGCGGGATGTCGGCTTGATGAGCCCTGGGTTGCGGAGGCTGGTATGACGGCGCAGGGCTTGGCACGGGCGCTGGCCGGGCTGCTGGAGGCCAGCCACACGGCGCCCTTCGAGTTGCTGCCCTGCCTTCTCGACACCGCGGCGAAGGAGGCCGGTGCCGGCGGGGCGCGGCTGTTCGTGGCGGATCTGCAGGAGGAGGTGCTGCGTGAGGTCACCGGAATCGGCCTGGACGCCGGTGAAGGCGGCGAGGAGTGCCGGATCGAGGGCACTCTGCCGGGCCGCGCCTACCAACTCACGGAGATCGCGGTGCCGGCGCGCGGCGGGGCCTGCTGGGCGCCGGTGCGCGACGGCACCCAGCGCCTTGGTGTCCTGCACGTCCAGCCCGGTCCCGGCGACGGGGGCAAGCCCGATGAGGACGTGGTGCGGGCGCTGGCGTCGGTGGCCGGGTTGCTGCTGGTCTCCAAGCGGGCCAACAGCGACTCCCACGCCCGGCTGATCCGTACCCGGCCGATGGGGGTGTCGGCGGAGCTGCAGTGGGCGCTGATGCCGCCGCGGACGTTCGCCGACCGGCGGGTCACGATCAGCGCTTTCATGGAACCGGCCTACCAGGTGGCGGGGGACGCCTTCGAGTACGCGATGGCCGACGACGTCCTGCACCTGGCGGTCTTCGACGCGATGGGCCACGACACCTCCGCCGGCCTGACCGCGGCTCTGGCGATGTCCACCTGCCGCAGCCACCGCCGCGTCGGCGCCACCATCCCCGAAGCCAGCAAGGCCATCGAGGACACCCTTGTCGAGCAGTTCGGGCACAGCAGCTACGTCACCGGCATCCTCGCCGACCTCGAGCTGAACACCGGCAAGTTCAGCTGGGTCAACCGCGGCCACCTGCTGCCGGTGCTGATCCGCGACGGCCGCTGGGCCAGTACGCTGCGCTGCCCGCCGGCCGGGCCGATGGGCAGCGAGTTCGACCTGCCGATCAAGCAGTGCACCGAGCAGCTGCAGCCAGGCGACCGGCTGCTGCTCTTCACCGATGGCATCACCGAAGCCCGCGACGCCGACGGCCGTGAATTCGGCGTGGAACGCTTCACCGACTTCATCATCCGCCACCACGCCGACAACCTGCCCGTCGAGGAAACCCTGCGCCGTCTCATGCACGCCGTCATGGACTACCACCAGGGACGGCTGGAGGACGACGCCACCGTCCTGTTCTGCGAATGGCACGGTCCAGGCATCGTGGAGGGATGAAACAGGCGGGGTCGTTCGATCCGCCGTCGGGCGGCTCACGCCGTCAAACCGGCGCAAAGGCCGGCGGGGCCGGCCCGCGAGACGGTCACCCGGGCACTGGCCACATCCCGGGCACCCGACGAACGGGGCATGGCACTGCTGAAGTCCTGGCGGATCTTCGGAAGATCCCGGATCAGCCCCCCTCGCATGACGTCAGCCGCCAAGGCCGTCATCACCCCGGAGAGGCAACGCTGAGAACCTCAGCAGGACACAGCCCTGACCAGCTCATACGACCCGTCGGGCAGGTCCTAGCCTGCGGCGGCGGTCTCGGCGTGCCGCGCCTCCATCGCGTCGATCACCCGCTGCCGGGCCAGCCGCCGGGCCTGCTTGAGTTTCGCGTCGGCCAGCAGCAGGGGCGCGTACCAGAACCAGCCCCACACGCTGTAGGAAACGGTTCCGCTCAGCACCAGCGCTTTGTTGGTGGCGAGGACCAGCATGAAGGTGGCGACGTACGCGGCCACCCGGTAGCGGACCAAGAACCGGAGCGGGGCCCGCCACGGGCCGGCCAGCAGTTCCAGCGCGGCCGCCACCTCGGCGGCCCGCAGATCCTCGGGAGGCGCAGGCGCCTGGCCACCCTGCTCCAGCGCTTCGGCGACATCTGCGCTGTGGGATGTCAGAGCGGCCCGTTCGGCCCGCACCGAGGCCGTCCTTTCCCGTACGTCCTGCCAGTAGCCCCGCCCGGCCCAGCCGAGCGCGTTCTCCACCCGTGCCGCCTCGGGCGACCCCGCTGGAGCCAGCATGGCGATCCGCTCCTTGAGCAGGCCCGCCCGAGCGCTGCGTCGGGGGTACGTCCACTCGTCGGCCCGCAGGCACAACTCCAGGTAGGAGACGAGCAGTCCGAGGTCCTCGGGCCACTGTGCGAGTCCGGCTTCGTAAGCCTTCTCCGCCTCGGCGTCGTGATCGTCCTCGTCCTCCGCCGCATGTGCGAGGCCGAGCCACCGGTAGAGCACCGGATCGGGCCCGAGTTCCTCCAAGCCGGATTCGGCCAGCTTCCGGACCTTCGTGAAACCGCCCACCGCGAAGAGTTCCTCGCAGCGGTCGGCGTAATCCTGGTGTGTCATGCTTCCCGCCCCAGTCGATCAGTAGGGCCACTTTCAGCTACACGAACCCGCTGGTCAAGGCATGTCAGCAGCAGCCCGCTGCTCGGACCTGGCCTGAACGCCGTCCACTGAGAGTCCGACGCCGATGACGAAGCCGATCTCAACGAGGAGTTGGCGTTTCAGAAACACCGGCGTTCGCCACCCGTGGCCCGGCCGGCTCAAGACGGCCTACGCCGGCTCCCCCGCCGATCCCACTGACACCGCGCTCAGGCAAGCACCTTCATCAACCTTCGGCCCTCCTCCCGGATCCGAAGGAGCACGGGTTTCGGGTGGGTCGACAGCAAGCAACTCCGCTTCTGCGCACGGCCCGTGGACGGTAGATGGCTACTGGCTGCTTGCCGCACTGATCGGGCTCGAGAGTTCCGGGACGACCATGCAGGTGGTGGAGTGCTGCCGAACAGGTCCCGGCACGGTCCGTATCGGCTGCGGTTGATCACTCCCGACCTGTACGAGCTCATCGCGCCGGACGGCAGATTCTGGAGGTCCCGGTGAATCCCCTTGCGTAATGGTCAAGGATCGTTGACCATTACTCGCATGCCTGCTGATGATCTTCCCGAGACGTTTCACGTCACCACTGACGACCAGTTGCGCGCCGTTTCCAACCTCACGCGCCACCGGATCATGGCCGTGCTCCGCTTCGAGCCGGCGACGATCACGCAGATCGCCGAGCAGGTGGGGCTCGCGAAAGGGAGTTCCAGCTATCACGTGCGGCTGCTGGAGCGGGCCGGCCTGGTGAAGGTGGTACGGACGCGGAAGGTGCGGGGTGTCACCGAGCGGTACTACGCCATGGCCGCGCGGGCGATCGCGCTGCCGGATCCGGGCGAGGGTGGGCCGGATGTGCTGATGCGTCATGCGGTGGCGGACCTGGAGGCGTCGCCGGTGGATGACCGGCACGTACGGATGGCGCATCTGCGGCTCACCGAGGAGCAGTTCGCGCAGCTCGCCGCACGGCTGCAGGCACTGGCGGACGAGTACCGGGAGCTGTCCGATCCGTCGCTGCCCGATGCGTCACTGGTCTTCGCGCTGTTCCACCCGGCACCGCGCGAGCAGGCCGAGGGGGGCGCCAAGTGACCGCGGATGTGGGGAAGTTGCGGACCGGGTTCGGACGGCTGTGGACCGCGCAGACGGTGTCCTCGCTCGGTGACGGGGTGTCGCATGCCGCACTGCCACTGCTGGCGTTGACGTTGACGCGGGATCCGATGGCCCTCGCCGTCGTCACGGCCGCCGGGACGCTGCCGTGGCTGCTCTTCGGGGTGCTCGGCGGTGCTCTGGTGGACCGCTGGGACCGCCGGCGCACGATGTGGGTCATGGACGCGGCGCGTGCGGTCCTGCTCGCGATAGCGGCGGCAGCGGCCGCGCTCGACGTGCTGAGCATTCCGCTGCTCGCTGCCGTCGCCTTCCTGCTCGGCCTCGGCGGACTCTTCTTCGACACGGCCGCCACGGCCTATCTGCCCGATCTGCTCGGCCGCGACGCCGCACTCCTGGAGCGCGGCAACTCCCGCCTGCGCGGCACCCAGACCGCCATGTCCGGATTCGCGGGGCCGCCCGCGGGCAGTGCCCTGCTCGCACTCGGGCGGGCGCTTCCGCTGGTCGCCGACGCGGTGTCGTTCATGCTCTCCGCACTGCTCGTACGGTCGCTTCCCGCCATGCCCCGGCCCGTGCCGGAGGTCCACGAGTCGCTGCTTCGGCAGGCGCGGGCCGGGGCCTCGTACGTCTTCCGGGACCGGTTGCTGCTCGGGCTCGCGCTCCGCCCGGCGGTCGGCAACGTCGCCTTCCTCGCTGTGGAGACCGTCCTCGCCCTCTTCGCCCACGACCGGCTCGGCATCGACACCTACGGCTTCGGCCTGCTCCTCACGGCGGAGGCCACCGGCGGCCTGCTCGGCGCCGGCATCGCCTCCTGCCTTGGCCGACGACTCGGCACCGGCACCGCACTGACCTGTACGGCCGCCGTCGAAGGGTTTGCCATCCTGGGCCTGGCCGCTGCGCCGAACCCGTACGTGGCCGGGCTGGCGCTCGCCGTCTGCGGGGCCGGCATGGGCGCCACGATGGTGCTCGGGCCCTCCCTCCGGCAGGCGATCGTCCCGGCCCGCCTCATGGGCCGGGTCGCCTCCACCTCCCGCATGCTGGCCATGTGCGCCGCCCCCATGGGGGCCTTCCTCGGCGGCTGGCTGGCCACCACCTACGACATCCGCACCCCCCTCTACGCCGCCGCCGGCCTCCTCCTGTCGATGACGGCCGTCACGGCATCCATGACCAGCAACCGCCGGGTCGAAGCGGCGCTGCGTGCCGCCGCCCCGGCCGACGGTCCGGAGCACCCGACATCCAAGGATCCCGCCCAGGAGAGTGCACCCGACTTGTTGTGACGCCTGCCGCGAAGGCGCCACAACAAGTCGTGGGGAAGGCTCCGGCGCCGAGGACGACGAGGACTGATGGCCGGCACATGGAAACCCCGGGGCCGCGAACGCCGTCCCTGCCCGGATCAGGGCACCAGCACCACCCTGCCGAACACCTCCCCCGCGTCCATCTTGCGGTGGGCCAGCACCGCCTGGGCCAGCGGCAGCACCTCGTGCACGACCGTGCGCAGGTCCCCGCGCGCAGCGTCGGCGAACTGGGACGACCGCACGGCCTGCCGGTCGGGGCCGGGCACGGTGTCCGAGCTGAAGGTGGCGAACGACAGCGACCTGCGGAAGCCGTCCATCAACCGCATGCCGAAGTCCGCCGGCGGCTGCCCGCCGACCACGCCGACGGCCACATACCGCCCGTTGGAGTCCAACTTGTCCAGGAAAAGGGGAAGCTGAGGGCCCCCTACGACATCGATCACCACGTCGAAGGCCGCCGGTACGTCCGGGCCGCCCTCGCCGGAGCGGTCGAGGACATGGGTCGCGCCCAAGGCCCGCAGACGGGCGCCACGCTCCGCCGACGAGGTGGTGACCGCCACCACGCCCGCGCCGTCCCTGGCTGCGAGCTGGACCGTCGTGATCCCGATGCTGCCCGCCGCACCGCGCACCAGGACCGTCTCACCGGGCCTGAAACGGGCCCTGTCCAGGGCGAAGTGGGCGACCACCCCGGAGCCGCCGAGAGCCACCGCGTCGGCGCCGGTCAGGCCGTCGGGCAACGCAAGGATGTCCTCGACCGAGGCAACGGCCTGCTCGGCATACCCACCGGACAGGCCGGTGAACGCCCACACTCGCCGCCCGATCCACGAGGCGTCCACGCCCTCTCCCACCGCGGTGACGCTTCCCGCGACCTCGCTGCCGAGGAGATGGCCCTCGCGGAAGCCGTAGGCGGCGAGCGTTCCCCGGCGGATCACGGCGTCGACGCCGCCCACCCCGATCGCCTCCGTGGCGAGCCGCACCTGCCCCGGGGCAGGAACGGGCGCGGGAACATCGACGACCTCCAGGCCATCGGGGTCTCCGAACGCTTTGATCACGACGGCTTTCATCTCTGCTCCTCGGGTCGGTATAAGGGGACGGATCACGGTTGCTGCGGCCGTGGGCGCCGGGCCCGTCCCCATGGCAGGCATCACCGGCGAAGTGCGGGGGCGGGGCGGCAGCACCGTCGTCGGACCGTAACGGACGCCCCCGTCCGTTTGGCTAAAGTGAGAAACGATGACCAGCCACTTGCCTCAGACCGTGCGCTCCGACGCCCGCGACAACCGGGCCCGCATCCTGGACGCCGCCCGCGCGGTGTTCGGTGAGGAGGGCCTGGGTGCGCCCATGCGCGAGGTCGCCCGGCATGCGGGCGTCGGCCCCGCCACGCTGTACCGGCACTTCCCGACCAAGCAGGCCCTGATCTCGGAGACCTTCGCCGAGCAGCGGCGGGCCTGCCACGCCGCCGTCCGCGACGCTCTCACGGACACGGACCCGTGGCGCGGATTCCGGGGCCTGGTCGAGCGGATCTGCGAACTCCACGCGCACAGCCGGGGATTCGCCGACGCCTTCATGACAGCCTTCCCCGAGGCCATGGACTTCGCCGCCGACCGAGAGCGGACTCTGCACGCGGTCGCCGAACTGGCCCGCCGCGCCCAGGAGACCGGCCGGCTCCGCCCCGGCTTCGTCGTCGACGACCTGATCCTCATGCTCATGGCCCACCGGGGCGTCCAGGATGCGCCGCGTGCCGCCCGGGTCACCGCCTCCCGCCGCTTCGCCGCCTACGTGATCGAGGCGTTCCGCGCCGCGCCGGAGACGGGAGCCCCTACGCCGCTGCCGCCGGCACCACGCCTGCAGCTCGCGCGCTCGCCCAGCACCCCGTGACCCCGCCGCCACGAGGTCTGTCAATCCACGCAGCCCACAGCCTTGCCGGGTGCCGCAGCAGGCTGGCAAAGGCTCAGGTGATCGACACCGAGCGGCATACTGGGCGCGGGGCTATACGGCGCTACGGCAGTGCACGAACCCGATCGGGGAGCATGGCGGACGAGCGGTTCCAGGGCACTGGCGGCCGGGCGGGTCCACCACGAGCGAGCTGGGCTGACGGGCGAACAGTGCGGGCTGTGAAGGAGATCGGTGTCGTGCCGCTGCCGCCGGAGCCGGAAGAGCAGGCGCGAGAAGCTGACCGTCGACAAGCTTGCCGCGCTGGCCGGCCGTGGACTGGAGTGGGCGGCGGGGTGACGACGTCGTGCGTGGCCCGGGCCCGAGTAGGGTCATCCGGTCTTGTCCTACGGATGGAGCGGGCCGGTTCGTGAATCTGGGAGTTATCGGGCAGGCGGCTGGGTTGTTCGCCGTCACGAACATCGACGACATCCTGGTCTTGGCGTTGTTCTTCGCCCAGGGTGCCGGACAGCACAATGCGACCCGCAGGATCGTGCTCGGTCAGTACCTCGGTTTCATGGGGATTCTGGCTGTGGCCGTGGCTGCCGCGTTCGGTGCCACGTTCCTGCCCGAGGCGGCGATTCCCTACCTCGGGCTGCTGCCGCTCGTTCTTGGTCTCAAAGCCGCCTGGCAGGCTTGGGAGAGCCACCGCGATGCCGGGGAGGATGACGAAGCCGAGGCCGACGAGGGCGGGCCGGGCCCGCTGGAGGTCGCTGCGGTGACCTTCGCCAACGGCGGTGACAACATCGGCGTCTACGTCCCCGTGTTCGCCACCGCGGGTGTCGGCGGGATGAGCGTGTACGCCGTGGTGTTCCTCGTGCTGGTGGCAGTCTGGTGCTTCGCGGGCAAGTTCTTCGCCACCCGCCCGGTCATCGCCAGGCTTCTCGCCCGGTGGGGTCACATCCTGCTGCCGCTGGTCCTGATCGGGATCGGGCTGCTGATCCTCATCGAGGGCGGCGCGTTCGGCCTCGGCTCGGCGGCGTGAGGCCGCGCTGCTCGCACGGACGAGGAAGAGCCGCGGCTGCTGCCGCCTGGCGCTTCGAAGGCCGCGGTAGAGCCCTGGACTTCGGCCGGCCGCCCGAGCCTGACCGGCGCGACATCATGGACGCCATCCACAGGCGCGCGCCGCCTACGCACCGCGAGCCGGCCGCCGGGCGCTGCATCCCCGCTCCCGTCGTCGTCTCCGCCCAGGGCGAAAGCCGCGCGACACAGGAGCCGCCGGGCGCCCTGCAGTCACCGCCGCCGACCCCGGATCTCACGGTGTACGCCCCGCTCGTTTCGCTTCACTTCGGCGGGGGCGCTGACCGGTCGTGCGTCGGAACGGCTCAAGGGCGTGCCTCCAGCACCTCCAGGGCGCCGGTCTCGGTGTCGTAGCTGCGCAGCGTGATGAGCCGAACCGACAGCGGCGGCGCCGGCAGCAATTCGGGAACGTGCCGGCCGACGAAGGCACCTGCCCGCCGGGTACGGCCGAGGGTGACGTGCGGGCTCCAGCGCCCAGGTTCATGAAATGGGTTGAGAGTCCCGGGCGGGCTGTCCGAGGCCACCGCCTCCCACACCCGACGGTGCAAGTCGGCCAGCGCGGAGTCGAGGTCAAGCGCCCAGGCCAGCACCGAGGTGGGTCTCTCGAAGCGGACCACGCCGGTGAATCGCACCGGGAGCGGCAGGGCGGCGGCCACGTCGGCGAGCTCCCAGCGGATCGGGGCGGTCAGCTCCGGGCAAGCGGCCAGAGTGACGTGCGGGCTGTTGGTCGGTGAGCGGTGGCGCGCCTGACTGGGCAGCCCCGCGTCCGCGAGCCGCCGCCAGGCCTCCCGAACCGCCAGCTCTGCCGCCTCATCCAACAAAAACTCGACCGTGCGCACCGCCGCACCCTACCGGCGAGGCCAGGACCAACAGGAACTCCGGCTCGGCGAGGGGGCACAGGCAGCGGAGCCCACCGGGATTCCACGCAGCCCCGGCCCCGCTGCAGTCGTCTTCGGTGCCCTCATGCAGGCTTCAGCGGCGGGTGCCATCACGCGGCGGACACTCCCTCAGTCGTTCTTCAACGGCCATCGCACGGGTCGTCGTCGGCAGGCATCGGGCCGGTGTCGGCCGCCAGGCAGGAGGAGTAGACCCGCGGCGGCGCGAGCCGCGGCTCCGGTTGTGACGCGGCGCCCACGGCAATGGTCGTCAGGGCACCGACGCAGGTCAGCCCTGCTGTCGCAGCGAGCCACGTTCCGCGTCTCACCGATCGCCACCGAAGTGGTCGCGGAGCTCGTCGAGGCAGTCGCCCGAGGCGCCGACGCCGCCTCGTGAGAAGGCCAGCACGCCGTCTCCCTCGCCTTCCCGCTCGGCCTTGGCCAACTGCCCCTCGATGTCCGCGATGTACTCGGCGCACTCGGCACTGACGGGCTGTTCCGGCTGCGGGTCGGGGGTCGAGGACGCGTTGAGTTCGGCGGTGGCGCCAAGGCCGACCGCGCACAGCACCGCCCACGCGGCAATCCACGTGCGGCGGCTCATCCGAATCGGCTTGGGCATCCACGCATCCTACGAGCGCCGACGGACAGTCGTGGGCACCGGTCGGGACGGAGGACGTGATCTGCAAGCGGCTCACCGATGTCCACCAGCCGTCGGTGAGGTGCGGAGCCGGCAGGAGTACAAGGTAGGCGAGACGGGCGAGTCGTCGGTGGCCATGACTCCCGTACACGAAGAAGGCGCCGGGCGGGCTCGCGCATCGCCCGGCCGGCACCGGCAACTGGCGTCCTGCCGTGCACGATGCGGTCCCGACGGACCTTTGAGGGCTCGGCGGGCCGTGCGGGTGAGCGGATCGGTCGCGGTCGGGGCCGGCCCGCTCAATCGCCGTGCAGCGTGCGGGAGATGCATTCACCGCCAGGACGAGTGCCACGACGGTCAGACCCGCGCGGCGGGGGCGATGGCGCGCCAGGCGAAGGGAGGCCGGTCATCACAATTGACCGGGTCTCAGGACCTTTTGCCAATGTCAGGTAAACCTGGTGTGCGTTTGTGGCCTTCGCTGTGTACGTTCTGTGCCGGGGAGCGAACATCACCACCGCGTGTCTGCCGCCGACGTCATGGAAGTCGACCGGCCGTGGACTGCTGTGGGCACGGGTGGTCGCAGATCTCGTATCTGCCTGTCCGCCGTGCGAAGGGGCTGTTCCGTGGTCACGTCATCCGCGCGCGGATCGGCGCCGCTTCCCATGTCCCGCCCGTCGCCGACCGTCCGGACCCGGCACACCCCCGTTGTCCGGGAGCCGTACGCGGCCGACCCGGCACAGTGATGTCGATGTCCTCTCCTCGCCCTGGAGGCCGTGTGGCCCGCCGTACTTCCGCCCGTCTCGTCGTCGCCGCGCTCGCGGTGCTCACCGCGATCACCGGTCCGCTCCCGGTCGCCGCCTCGGCGGCCGCGGACGGGAGCACCGACACTCCTCTCTCGGGCGAGAAGGTCTTCCAGTCGGACCGCTACCTGCCACGTCGGGATGTGATCCAATCCGCCGGACCGAGCGGCTATCTGCATGCCCAGGAAGGCCGTTCCGGCCTGCTGTGGACGGCGTACGGCACCGGCACGACGACCGAGCTGGGCACCCTGTCACAGGCCGCGATCCCCGGTTACCTCGGATCGTCGTCCGACATCGTGACCGAGGTCGTCTCGCGCACCGCGAAGGTCGTCCTGCGGGACATGGCCACCGGCACCACCACGGACGTCGCGATCACCCACGGCAGTTACTGGGCCACCTACGGCGCCCATGTACTGACCCAGGCACGGGACGCCGACGGAAACCGTGTGCTGTGGCTGTTCGGCGGCGACGCACGGGCCGACGGCAGCCTCGTCGACGGCTGGCCGACCGGCATCACCGCCAACTTCACCGTCCTGGGCGGCGACGACGCCACCGCCGTCATCAGCTACGCCCTCGACGGCACGCGCCACCTGGCGCTGGTCGACCTGGCAGCGGCGAAGGTCACCGCCGACGTGACGGTCGCCGCCACGCCGACCACGGTCGCCCTGAGCGCCGACCGCCTGGTCTGGTACGCGTACGGCGCCACGGCGCACGTCCTGGACCGGGCCGACCTGTCCGCCCCGGATACCACGGTCGCGTTGCCCGGCACCGAAGGCACTCCACAGCTGGGCATCGCCGGCCGCTGGCTGGTGGTGGCCCGTTCGGTGCCGTCGCTGCCCGGAAACCTCGTCGACAAGTCCGGTGAGCCGCTGAGCGCCGTTCCCCTGGCGGGCGGCGACGCGGTCACCCTCCTGCGGCACGCGAGCACATCGCTCACACCGACCCCGGACGGCGGCTTGCTGGCCGTGGGCGGCGCCGACTCCGGGCACTGGTCGGTGCACAAGGTCACCGACACCGGCGCGGGGTCGCCGGCCCTGACGGAAGTGACCCCCGTGCCGCCGGTCGCCGCCAGAATCGACCGCCTCTCTCTGCAAAACGGCACCCTGGCCACCGACGAGAGAGACAGCAGCTTCCTGAACGCCTTCTACACCCGCCCGATCTCCGCCGACGGAACACCGGGCACGCCGACCTGGCGGACCTGGAAGCACGAGCAGGCCGGTCCGTACGCCACCGGCGACGGCCGCGCCGTGGAATTCGTCGCCGACGTCAACCCCGACGTCGGTTCGTCCGTGGCCTCCATCGACCGCTCCGACACGGCGGGCGCCTTCTACCTTCCCTCGGTCGCTGGCAGCGTCCTGGACATCACCGGCCGCTACGCGGTCGTCAACGGCTCCTCGCCGGCCCGGCAGTACGTGGGCGACCTCGGCGTCTACACCGACCTTCGGCCCATCGTCACCCGTTCCGTCACCGCCGCCTCGGTCTGGGGGACCGAGCTGTGGACGCCGGGCGCCACCGCGGGCACTGTCACCGGCAAGGACCTCAAGACGGGCAAGGCGATCTCCACCGTCAGCACCGGCGCCCCCTGCATCCCCCAGGAGCTCCAGGCCGTGGGCCGCTGGATCTACTGGTCGTGCGGCACCACCGCAACCGCAGGCGTCTTCGACCGCACGGCCAAGAAGAACATCCCCGTCCCGTCCGGCGAGGCGCTGCTCGGCGACGGCTATCTCGTACGCCATGACACCTCGGCCGGGGCGCTCCTGCTCACCGCCTTCGCCGACGGCACGGCCGCCACCCGGAAGATCGGCGACCTCGCGGCGGGCGGCGCCGACCTGCGCGGGGTGACCTGGACGGTGGACAAGTTCGGCGGGCCCGCCGCCTACGTCGACGCAGCCAACCGCATCCACCTGGTGCCCAGCGGGGCCGCCACCCAGCCGCTCGGCGCCATCGAGTCCGACGCGACCGACAACGCAGCCGAGAGCAGCGCCGCCACCGCCCCTTGGTGGCAGTGGCGCGGACTGCTTTCCAAGCCCGCCGCCTCCTGGACGGCCACCCTCACCAGCAAGGCAACGGGCCGAGTGGTCCGTACGTTCACCGGGGGCGAGGTGGACGGCACGCTCACCGCGCGATGGAACCTACGCGACACAGAGGGCGCGCTCGTGCCCAACGGCACGTACACCTTCAAGCTCACCGCCCCGCCCGCCGACGGCTCCGGCGTGCCGCTGACCGTGTCCCGCACGGTGACCCTGTCCACCGGCGCCACGGTGCTCCACGACTACACCAGCAGCGGCTCCCGCGCGCCCGACGGCATCGGCGACGTCCTGACGCTCTCCACCTCCGGGGTGATCTCCTACCGGCCCGGCAACGGGGCGGGCGGCCTCAACGCGGCCATATCCGCCACGGGTTGGCCCTCCACGGTGACCCTCGTCCCCTTCGGCGACCTGAACGGCGACCGCCGCGGCGACATCCTCGTGCGGTTCGCCACCGGCGAGCTGCGCGTGTACCGGACCGCGCGCGGCCAGGCCCTCACCCCGAGCACCCCGCACATCTCTCTCGGCACCGGCTGGAACCAGTACAACGTGCTCACCTCGCCCGGCGACATCACAGGCGACGGTCTGGCGGACCTGATCGCCCGCAAGTCGTCGACCGGCGAGGTGTTCCTCTACAAGGGCACGAGCGCGGGGAAGCTGTCGGCGCGCGTCCGCATCGCGGCGAACTGGTCGGCCTACAAGAAGATCGTGGGCGTCGGCGACTTCACCGGCGACGGCCGCGGCGACCTCCTCGTCCAGGACAAGCGCAACACCCTGTGGCGCTACGCCGGCAACGGCACCGGCGGCTTCACCGCACCGGTGAAGGTGGCGATCGGCTGGGGTGCGTCGTACAACGCCGTGGCCGGCGTCGGCGACGTCACCGGCGACGGCAAGGCCGACGTCATCGCCCGTGACACCTCGGGCAACGTCTGGCGCTACACCGGCAACGGAAAGGGATCCTTCGGCGTCCGCGTGAAGATCGCCACAGGCTGGGGTGCGTTCAAGAGCATCCTGTGACGCACCTCAGCGCACCGAAGCTCCGGACGACGCGGAGGCCTGTCCTACCGCCGCGTCGTCCGGAGCCTTCGTGCGCGCCGGCGGGGGACGCGCCGGCATGATTCACCTGCCGGTCAGTCCCGCAGTCACGGATGGAACCGCCACCGGCCTTCAGAAACGACGTCCACCTTGCCGTCCCTGACGCGCACGGCCGTCTCGTCGTCGATGAAGTAGATCGGGAAGTCCGCCCGTGCAGCGATGCGATCGGCCCAGGCGTCGTCCCGCTCGGGGAAGTCCGGCGAGTACAGGTGAGGCTTGAGATACCAGTCGAAGAGGCCGAACGGCGGCTCCACGGCCGTCGCACCGAGCGCGTGGAGGTCAGCGGTGTCCCCGATGACGTCGGCGGAGTGTCCGGTGAGATGACGGCTGAAGATCATCGATCCGGCGCTGACCCCCACATAGACCCGGTTCTCCAGCGCCTCCAGGAAGCCGTCCGCCAGGCCGTTGCCGGTGATGCTGCGCGCGAGGTGGTAGTGGCTGCCGCCCTCGACATAGATGACGTCGGCGTGGAGCAGCCGGTCGAGCACCGTCTGCCGGGGCAGGCCGTTCAGCTCCAGGACGTCGAACTCCCGCCAGCCGAGGCCGTGGAGCCGGTTCATGTCCGCGACGAACCACCCATGGTCCCCGGGCTCGGCGACCGATGCGGTGGGAACGAACACGATGTTCGCCGATCCGAACGGTTTCCCCAGCATGTCCCGCAGCGCGTCCCGCAGTGTCTCGTTGCGCAGGCCACTCGCCGTCAACAGAAAGTTCATCGGGCGAGCCAAGCACGGCTGACCATGCACGCGCAACGAACTTAGGGCGCACCTACCGTCATGGCATGGCCGTATCAGAAACAGGCAGACTCACAGCAAGCCCGCCAGCGACCGCTGAACTCGGCTCGGCCTGGCCACGCACGCTGAACTCAAAGGCCCTTCGTCGTGCACCGGGCGCGGTGGCGTACTTCTGATCATGTCGCAGACCCCGAGCCACCACCGCCGCCCGGTACGGACGTGCCCGTGCTCCGTCTTCCACGGCCCGTACCGCTCGGGCCCCCTGGCAACCCCGGAACCTGGTTTACTCGGCCAGTCCCAGGCTCACGGGGTGTAGGAACGACCGTGGCTCCTGCCCAGGTGTGCAGGCCCCGCGCTTTTTCGTTCCTCAGCCCTCAGCTGACAGCCGGGCCCGCTTCCTCGGTGCCTGACAGGTCGGCCAGGAACTGATGGCACCGGGCGGCACGTTCCGAGTCCTGTTCCATGACGGATCGGAAGAAATCAGCTATCTCCTTCTTCCCGGCGTTCTCCGCGTCGCGCACGTACTGACCGTAATCGTGCCCAGCCTTCAACGAGTGGTACTGCACGGATATGAGGTCGTACACGACGTCACTGAATCCCGTTTCACCTGTCGCCATGAGTCCTCCTTGTACGAAAAGCGGAACGACGACCGAGTAACACCGCCCCGGCACCTTGAAACCACATCTCGTCGTACACGGACCACAGGACAGCGGCGCAGCAAGAAGCGGCGCTCGGGGCCGGAATCTCGCGGACCGGGCCGCCTCGGGGGCCGGCGTGGGCCAGGCGGTGAAACAGCTGGCCAAGGCGTCCGGCCAGGGTGCGCGTCTGTTCACGGTCCGGGCTGACTCCGCCAGCCTCACCGATCTCGACCGCTCGGCCGCCCTGATCCGGGAACGCCACGGACGTCGGTCATGCCGGCCGGCATTCAGGGGGTGAGCTGCTGGTCCCCTATGACGGAGAGCAGTTCGAGTTTGCTGTGGCTCTCCGTGCCGGGGCGGGTGGTCAGCACCACCAGGGTCTGGGCGCGGTTCTCCGTGAACAGGATCTGGGCGTCGACGTCGATGCGGCCGAGTGCGGGATGGAGGATGATCTTGCAGTCGTCGTAGCGCTGGGCGACCTCCTGAAGTTCCCACATGCGGACGAACTCGATGCTGTGTTCCTGAAGTTCGGCAACGATCTGGGCGGCTCGGGGGGTGTCGCTGCCGGCTGTCAGCGCGGCCCGCAGGCGGGCTGCCTGGGCACGGCCGTGGCGTTCGTGGGTCTCCTCGGGAACCATCAGACGTTCGGCCGGATCCATGAACCAGCGGTAGTAACCGCTGCGGGCCAGACCGGTGTGGCGGGTCTGGTCGCCGAGCAGCGCCACGGCCAAGGGGTTCATCGCGAGAGTGTCGAACAGATCGGTCTGCACCAGGGCCGGAGAGTCGTCCAGGCGGTCCAGGACCCGCATCAGCGTCGGGCTGACATGTTCGGAGCGCTGGAAACGGGCCGGGGCGTTGTGGCCGAGGAGGACGAAGAGATGGTCGCGTTCGTCCAGGGACAGCCGCAGCGCCCGGGCGAGAGCCGTGGTGATCTGGAGGGAGGGCTGCGGAGCACGCTGCTGTTCCAGCCGGGCGTAGTAGTCGGTGGACATGCCGGCGAGCTGGGCGACCTCCTCACGGCGCAGCCCCCGCGTACGCCTGCGCGGCCCCTCGACCAGCCCGACGTCGCGGGGGCGCAGCTCCTCGCGCCGACGGCGCAGGAATTCCGCCAGTTCCTTCTTGTCCATGCCTTCATCCTCGCCGCATCGCGTCCGACTATCCAGAGACCACCGATCCATGGATGAGCAGTCCTCTCCCACCCGAGCGAAACCGCCTGACGGGCGACGGCCGACGCCGGGGGCGCTCGCAGGGAGCCGCCCCGATGGTCACCTGCCCTGCGTGGCCGCGGGGAAAGTCGCCGGCTGTCGGAGGTGCAGCGCAGGCTGTGGGCATGGAAGGCGGCCCGTGGCGGCGGTCCCGTCGAGGACGCCCAGCGCATGGGACGGCCCGCCCCTCGCCTCGTCGCCCGGCCCGCCGACACGACGATGTTCGCCGGGCGCTCGCGTGCCCGTCGGCACTCAGGCCGGAGCCGGTCGCCTCCAGTGCGACGACCGGGGGGAAGCGGAAGGCGCTTCCTTACCGTTCCGCGTCTTCGGTGCCGGCCACCCGAGGCGGGCCCAGCTCGCGTTCGTCCGTGAGGTGGCCCAACAGGGTCCGCCCGCGTGCCGTCGTCACTGGTCGGTCAGCTGCCACTGATCATGGCGAGGACGTTGTCGTAGGAGCCGTTGACCTCCGCGTCGCGGATGAACCTGGCTCGCTCGACGACGAGCTCCTTCGCGTCGGGCTGCTCGCGCAGCAGGTCGAGGGCCTCGGTGAGGAAGTCGTCCAACGGCATGGCGTGATCGTCGTCCTGCTGGCCCAGCAGGGTCGTGCGCACGCCCGGCGGGACCACCTCGATCACCTGGACGCCCGCGTCGGCACCGGCGAGTTGGACGCGCAGGCTCTCGGAGAAGGAGTGCAGCGCGGCCTTGGTCGCGCTGTAGGTCGGGGTGCTCGGGAACGGTACGAACGCCAAGGCCGAGGTGACGTTCATGACGACCGCGTCGTCCCTGCCCACCAGCAGGGACAGGAAGGCATACGTCATCCGGATCGTGCCGAGCAGGTTGACCGTGACGTGATCCTCGGCGGCCGTGAGTCCGGCCGGGTCGAGGAGGTGTTCCCGCAGCATGATGCCGGCGTTGTTGACCAGGACGTTCAGCCCCGGGTGGCTCGCCGCCAGGGTCTCACGGGCCCGGGCGATCGAGTCGGGGTCCGCGACATCGAGGACGAGCGCGTCGATGCCCGGGTGCTCGGCCGTGATCTCGTCGAGGAGTTCCTTGCGCCGCCCGGCGACGATCACTTTGTTGCCGGCCTCGTGCAGGCGCAGAGCCAGGCCCAGCCCGATGCCCGAGGTACCGCCGGTGATCAGGATCGTGTTGCCGGTCATCTTCATGGGGTCTCGCTCCTTGGTTGCGGCGGGCCGGTGAGCGCCCGCGACCTCGACCGTAGAGGCGCCCGCGCAGGGGCGGGAGAGGAAGGTTTGTCCATGGATCGGCGGTCCCTGGCTGAGCCGTAGAAGACGCCATAAGCCCGGTCGACGCCTCCACACCGGGCCGCCGCGAGCCGCCCGCGGGAGATCCCGGCGGCCGGGATCAGGGTCTGGGCGGTCATCGCGGATCCGCCGGCCCGGCGGGACACGGCACGGCGGAACGCAGCCCGCGGCGCGGCGGCCGAGGCTTCACGCGCGGTCGGACGCGCCGGGCCTCGGCCGCGACAGCAGGCGGGAGCTGACAACGGGGCCGGCCCGCAACCTTGTCCCCTTTCCCGTCTGTGGTCAGCCGGTCAGAGGCTGCCACCGGTCTTCCCGGGCGGGGTCGATGCCGCTGAGCCACACCAGCGCCCCACCGATCAGGCCGGGTTTGTCCCGGGTGGCCAGGGCCGGGGCTTCGAGCATGTCGGCAGCCTCTTCCAAGTAGGTGACCAGCGTGTCGAGTTCTTCGCAGGGCTGCTCGTCGGAGCGGGACCAGCGGCCCAGGTAGCCGGTTGCGGTGTCCAGGTACAGGCCCGAAGTCCTGTCCGCGGGGCCCGCGGCGACAACGGGAATCCGCGTTTCCTTCCACACGGTGATCCACTCGTCTTCGGGACGGTCGGCGTTGCGGGTGTCCTGGTGGCTCTGGGAGTCCATCTTCAGCCGGTAGACCGCGGTCACGGCGTCCAGGGGCATGAGGGCTCTGTTGCCCGGAAGGCATCCCCAGCCGTTGCCTCCGTCGTCGCCCCCGGTCAGCAGCCACAGAACGCGCAGCTCGATGGGTATCGCGATACCGAGGTCCTCTTCCAGGGCGGCGAGAGCAGTGGGGCCAGCACCGGCTCGAAGCCCGGCGTAGGAGTCGGAGGCGTTGACCCGGAGCCAGCCGGTGATGCGCCGCCAGGCATCGGCGACCTCCCGCACGGTGACCGCAGCGGTGACAGGATCGACATGCTGGTGCTGGTCTCGGGCCTGCTCCCGCTCCCGGTCCGGAACCTCGGCAGACGGTTCGGCGGGAGTAATCGGTCGCACGAAGCGGATCCGGATCCGGTCCGGTTCACGGAGGTAGCCGACGAACAGGTCTGGGCAGTCTTCGAACATGTCGCCGTCGACCCTCACGGTGAGGACTCCGGGCAGGCCCGAGGGCACGCCCATGTCCGGGTCCTCGGCCAGCCGACCGGCGACGACCTTCAGCGCATAGGGGACACCGGCCCCTGACTGTGCCGCGGTGTCACGTACGAACGGTTCGATCTCGACATTCACCGTCTGCTGCTCCTCGCTGATCGGACAAGACGCCTGCGGGCCCTCATACCGTGGAAGTCCGTAGAAGTCCGCCCTCGCCGCCGTGCGAGGAGTCGCCGCCGGCCTCTTGCACTGGGGCTTGACTCCCGTCCCCCATCAGGTGGGGACTTCGTCGACGAGGTGGGGGCTGTTGTTGCGGACGTTGTTGACCATGGTCGAGACGGGGCGTGCGTCGAGGTGGCCGCCCGCGGGCTGCTCGAGCAGGGCGCGCAGGTCGTCGGTGTCGTGGTGGGTGGGGTCGAGCCAGGCGTCGTAGTGGTCGGGCGTGAGGGCGAGGGGCATACGGGGGTGGACGCGGCCGGCTGCGTCGGTGGCTTCGGTGGTGATGATGGTGCAGGTCATCAGCCAGGCGTCCGGGTCTTCGTCGTGTTCGATGGCCGGGTCGCGCCAGTATTCGTACAGTCCGGCGAGGGCCAGTATCCGGTCGTCCGCGGAGTGGATGAAGTACGGCTGTTTGCGGGTCTTCCCGGTGTCGGGGTCCTTGATCTGTTGCCACTCGTAGAAGCCGTCGGCGGGCAGCAGGCAGCGGCGGCGGGTGAGCGCGCGGCGGTAGGCGGGCTTCTCGTGCACGGTCTCCACGCGTGCGTTGATCATCCTCGATCCGATCTTCACGTCTTTCGCCCAGGACGGCACCAGTCCCCAACGCAGCGACCGCAGCTCCCGCAGGACTCCCGTGCGGTCGTCGCTGCCGCGGGGCGCTCGCTCCAGGACGGCCCACACGTCGTCGGTGGGGGCGACGTTCCAGCTCGGCGCGAGCGTCTCCTCGGGAGGCGGGTCGGGGACATGGAAGAGCGGGGCGAGGTCCTGGGGACTGCGGGTGGATACGTATCGGCCGCACATGCCGCCACTGTGCCACCCGTGGTCGGGGGGCGTCACCCACCCATCGGTCCGCCCGGCGCGGCGACAGGGCCGGCACACCGCGCAGCTGGCCGGGAGGATCACCCTCGAGTCCGTCGGCTAGACGGCACCGCCCATGGCGTGGCCGGTGAGGAGGTGCCGGGAACTCCGGTCTCCGTGCCGGTCGCGACGAGTGCCGCCACGTCCCTGTCGGAGTCGACCAGCACCCCGAGCGCCGTAGCCAGGGGCGCGGGCGTGGTCGTCACGTACGCCGGTACGGACACCCGGCACCTGATCGTCTTCAGGACGAAGAGTCGAGTGCAGACCGTCAGCGCGTCACCGCCCGCCGACTGGGACTTGGGGCTCTCCTGACAAGGCCTCTCCGTCGTTCAACCCCGGGGTGGACGCCGACGGAGTGGAGTCAGGACCATCCCGGCTCCTGACTCCACCCCACGGCGCGGAGGTGTCACCGGAACTGTGCGAAGAACCTCCAGATCTCACCTTTGGTCCAGGTGGCGACGCCGCTTTCGCCGGAGGAGCCGTCGACCGGGCCGGGTATGTGGCCTCCGTCGAACGCCGCCCATTGGACCGGGTATCCACCACGGCAGCCCGAGTAGGTGGTGGTGATGTGCGTTCGGCTGCCCGGCGCGGGCTCGCGCGGGCTCTGGGCGGTGCAGCCGTTGTTGCCGACGAATCTGTCGCGCAATGACCGTCCTTGCCCGATGTCGAGGACGGAGTCGCCGACGCCGTGGATTCCGAAGTAGGCGATGGGCTGGGTGCCGCCGCTGCACCCGCTGATCTGAGCGCCGGACATGACCGCGACGGCCCTGAAGACGTTCGCCCGGCTGCATGCGAGTGCGTAGCTCATACCGCCGCCCCAGCTGAATCCCGTGGCGAAACGCTGTGTCGGGTTGACGCAGAGGCCGCCCTCGATCCGCCGGATCATGTCGTCGACGAAGGTGATGTCCTCACCGCCCGCATTGGCCCAGCCGTTGCCGAGCCCCTGGGGGGCGACGAGGATCGCACCGTTGTTCGACTGTTCCGCCTGGCCGTAGTACGACCAGGCATTCCCGCTCGTGCCACCCGAGGCGACGTCGCCGGCGGTTCCGCCCCTCCAGTGGAACGCGAAGATCAGCCGGTAGGGGTGGCTGTTGTCGTAGTTCGCGGGAACCCTGAGGATGAAGGTGCGGCTCTTACCGCCGCTCTGAATCGTGTGCGTACCGCTCGCCAGAGTCGGGGTGCTGCCGCATCCGCCGCCGCCACCGGACGACAGCTTGATCATCTGCCATTGCTGGTTCGCGCCGCCCCAGTCGGTGTACTGGACGACGCTGCCGCCGTCGGCGGTGGAGGCGCCCTGCACCTCCACCGCCTTGCCGCTGGTGCGGTTGATCAGCCGGACGTGGCCCGTGTCGGAGTCGGCCAGGCGGAACTGCTGGTTGGCCCCGTTGTGGTCTGCCCACTGCTGGATACCGGCACCGTCTGCGGTCGAGGCGCCGGCCACGTCGAGAACCTTGTCCGAATGCCGGGCCTTGAGGCGGTAGAAGCCGTCGCCGGAGTCCCTGAACTGCCACTGCTGATGGGTTCCGTCGGTGCGCGTCCACTGGCTGACCCGCGCGCCGTCGGCGGTGGACGCGCCAGAGACGTCCAACGCCTTGCCGCTCTGGCGATTGACCAGCACGTACCAGGCATTCGTGTCCACCGTGGCCGCCTCGGCGGGCGCCGGATTCACTGTGGCGAGCATGCCGATCGCGAGGGTCACCGCCACCACGGCGGCGACCCGGGACCACCAGCGATGTCGTCGCGGAGGGGCGGGGAATGCCGCACCGTAGGTCTTCATCGATTCGCCCTTTCGCTTGCGGCAGGCCTCATCAGGTGCGCGCCCAGCGTTGGTTGCTGCCGTTCGAGCAGGAGTAGAGCTGGATCAGGGTGCCGTTGGCGGTGCCGGCTGCGACGGCGTCGAGGCAGAGGCCGGACTGGACGCCGACGATGGATCCGTCTGAGTTGAGGCGCCATTTCTGGTTGTCGCCGCCCCAGCAGCTGTAGATCTGGACTTTGGTGCCATTGCCGGTGCCGGCGGCGTCCAGGCACTTGTTGCCATAGACCCTGAACTCGCCGGCGGCGGTGTACGTCCACTGCTGGTTGGTGCCGTTGTGGCAGTCCCAGAGGTCCAGCTGCGTGCCGTCGGTGGTGCTGGCGCCCGGCACGTCCAGGCAGCGGCCTGAACCGGCGCCCTTGATCGGCGCGGAACCCGAAGGGGTCGTAGGGGAGCCGCCGTTGAGTGCATTGAGAACGGCGGTGTAGGCGGGCTTCTTGCTGCCGTCACCGTTGAACAGCAGCGGCGTGTGCTCCGCTCGCCAGGAATCGGTGTCGCGCACACCCCAGACGGTGATGCCCAGGCAGCGCGAAACGGCCAGGCAGTCGTTGGTCACGTTGGCGTAGGTCGTGGCCGGGGCGCCCTGGATGTCGAGTTCGGTGATGGCCACGTCGACGCCGAGGGCGGCGAAGTTCTGCAGGGTGGTGCGGAAGTTGCTGTTGTAGGGGCTGCCGCTGTTGAAGTGCGACTGGAAGCCGACGCAGTCGATCGGCACGCCGCGCTGCTTGAAGTCTCGGACCATGGCATACATCGCCTGGGTTTTGGCCCAGGTCCAGTCCTCGACGTTGTAGTCGTTGTAGCAGAGCTTGGCGGCCGGGTCGGCGGCGCGCGCCGTGCGGAAGGCGACCTCGATCCAGTCGTTGCCCGTGCGTTGCAGGTTGGAGTCGCGCCGGGCAGCCGAACTGCCGTCGGCGAAGGCCTCGTTCACGACGTCCCACTGGGCGATCTTGCCCTTGTAGTGGGCCATCACGCCGTTGATGTGGTCGATCATCGCCTGGCGCAGGGTGCTGCCGCTGAGGCTCTGCATCCAGCCGGGCTGCTGGGAGTGCCAGGCCAGGGTGTGGCCGCGCACCTGCTTGCCGTTCTGGACCGCCCAGTTGTGGACGCGGTCACCGGCGGTGAAGTTGAACTGGCCCCGCTGCGGTTCGGTGGCGTCGATCTTCATCTCGTTCTCGGCCGTCACCGAGTTGAACTCACGGCCCGCGATCGTCGTGTACGCCGAGTCGCCCAGCCTGCCCAAGGCGATGGCGGTGCCGAAGTAGCGGCCGCTCTGCGCCGCCGCGGCGCCGATCGTGTTCTCGGCGGCGTGTGCGCTCGGCGGTGCGACCAGTGCGGCGACCGTACCGAGAACGCCGACCACCAGCGCCAACAGTAGGCCGCGGATCTTTCGGCGGACAGCGGGTCCGGGAAGGGCATACGAGCCCATGGCTGTGCCTCCAAGGTAGAAGAATCACGGAAGGACTGAAGCGCGGGGGAATGCGTCATCCGCTCCCGCCCGGCAGACGGACGGGGCGGCCCGGAACCCCGGCAGCACGAAATCACCGGACGCCGCGGTCATGGGACCGGGACGGCCTGACCAGCGTGGACGGCACCCGGTCTACTCGGTCAGCCATCGACGGTCGGGTGACGGGTGACGCGTGGCGGGCGGCGGGCGGCGGGCGGCGGGCGGCGGGCGGCGGGCGGCGACGGTGTTTCGATACAGGCATGGGGGCACTCCCTCGCGGCTCAGCCGGGGGACCGCCACGCCGCGTCGCGTACCTCTTCAAGTGCGCGAAGAGCCACGATGCGCTGGTACGAACCTCACCGGAACGAAACGAAACGGGGTGGCGCAGGTGCTTCCGTGCGCGGATCCGTCGTGTGGTCGTGCGTTGATCTGCCGTGCGGTCGTGCGTGGATCTGCCGTGTGGCACAGCTGGTCCAGGGCGACACCATAGGTTCGATATCTCGAACCGTGGCCGATCTCTCAGACAGGGATGATTGAGGTGTTGATGACGCATCGTCAATACTTCCCGCACAAGAAGTTTCGGATCCTCACCCGAAACTTTCCGGATCCCCGGCACACCCGACAGCGCACCTGAGAGTGGTTCCGGTCTGGCGTGACAGCTCGTCACGCCCGAGGCGAGGCGCTGTTTGTAGACAGATCGGCGAGAGGTCTTGACCCGGGGGCCCCGGATTCCTAGCTTGTGGCGTCGAAGCATCCGGGAATTCTTCGAAACTTTCGAGATGGTCCCTATCCCCCGGCATGTCCGCTGCGCGGTTCATCGGGGTCACCTCACCCCCGTCCCCAAAAAGGAGTCCCTCTGATGTGGTTTCGCCACCCGTCCCTGGTCCGTCTGAGACGCTTACTCGCCGTCCTTGCGCCCTTGCTGCTGGCGGCCACCTTCCTCGGCGCTCAGCCCGCCGGCGCGGCGACCGTGGACCCCAACGCCTCGTACGTGCTGGTCAACCGCAACAGCGGCAAGGCCCTGGACGTCTACAACATGGCAACCAACGACGGTGCCCGCATCACCCAGTGGACCCGCAACGATCAGAGCCAGCAGCAGTGGCAGTTCGTCGATTCCGGCGGCGGCTACTACCGCATCAAGTCCCGCCACTCGGGCAAGGTGCTGGACGTCTACAACTGGTCCACCGCGAACGGCGGCCCGATCGTCCAGTGGGCCGACCTGAACGGCACCAACCAGCAGTGGCGGCTGGCCGACAGCTCGGACGGCTACGTAAGGCTCATCGCGCGCCACAGCGACAAAGCCCTCGAGGTACAAGGCGCCTCCACCGCCGACAACGCGAACACCGTCCAGTACGACGACTGGGGCGGCACCAACCAGCAGTGGCAGCTCGTCAAGGTCGGCAGCGACAACTCCGGCCCGTGTGATCTTCCGTCGGCATACCGCTGGACGTCGACGGGCGCGCTGGCGCAGCCCAAGCCGGGGTGGGTCTCCCTCAAGGACTTCACCGTCGTCCCCTACAACGGCAGGCAACTCGTCTATGCGACGACGCACGACACGGGGACCAGTTGGGGTTCGATGAACTTCGGCCTGTTCACCGATTGGTCGGAGATGGCCTCGGCCGGCCAGAACACGATGTCGGCTTCCACCGTCGCGCCCACGCTCTTCTACTTCGCGCCGAAGAACATCTGGGTGCTCGCCTACCAGTGGGGCTCGACCGCCTTCTCCTACCGGACGTCCAGCGACCCCACCAACCCGAACGGCTGGTCGTCCCCGCAGGTGCTCTTCTCCGGAAGCATCCCCGGCTCAGGAACAGGACCCATCGACCAGACGCTCATCGGTGACGGGACGAACATGTACCTGTTCTTCGCCGGTGACAACGGCAAGATCTACCGGGCCGGTATGCCGATCGGGAACTTCCCGGGCAGCTTCGGGGCGACCTCGACAGTGATCATGAGCGACACGACGAACAACCTGTTCGAAGCCCCGCAGGTCTACAAGCTGCAGGGCCAGAACCGCTACCTCATGATCGTCGAGGCGATCGGTTCGCAAGGCCGCTACTTCCGCTCGTTCACGGCCACCAGTCTGAACGGCTCGTGGACACCTCAGGCCGCGACCGAGAGCAATCCCTTCGCCGGCAAGGCCAACAGCGGTGCGACCTGGACCAACGACATCAGCCATGGCGAACTGATCCGCACCGGCCCCGATCAGACCATGACCGTCGATCCCTGCCATCTGCAGTTGCTCTACCAGGGGCGCAGCCCCGACTCCGGTGGCGACTACGGCCTCCTGCCCTACCGTCCGGGTCTGCTGACACTGCAGCGCTGACGGCGTGACACGACTCCGGCTCCGGTGGGGGGCCGGCGTGGTGGGCTCGGCGGAAGGCCGAGCCCACCCGTGTCACGCCAGGCGTCACACAGACTCCTGGGAGCAGTGCGAGTCGCTGACCGCGGCAACGATCGCCTCCGTGCCTCATGACCGAGGGCTCGGTTGCGGACCGGCACGGGGATCATCACGGCCAGCCGGGGACGCCGATGATCCGCACACCGATGAGCCGCACAGGCACCAGGGGACGACGGTTGGAGCGGCCGGCGAAGGGTAGACGCTGCTGCGGCGCGGACACGACGAGGAGGCACCGTATGTCGCACGACGAGCCGCAGTCACCCACGGATCTGCTGCCGGTGCTGCGTACGTCCGTCAAGCGGTTGCTCGCCTCCGCGGCCGCCCTGACAGATGACGACGTGCGGGCGCCGTCACTGCTACCCGGCTGGAGCCGTGCGCACGTACTCACTCACATCGCCCGCAGCGCTGACTCACGCACACGACTGCTCACCGCGGCCCGCACCGGCAGGGACCTTCCGCAATACAGCGACGAGGACCGGCGGGAGCGCGAGATCGAGGAAGGTGCCGGGCGCCGGGCCGCCGTGCTGGCCGAAGACCTGGAGACCGCGCTGCATCGGTTCCTGATGGCCGCCGATGGTCACCCGGAAGACGCCTGGGACGTACCGGTTCGCTGGCTGGGCGCAGGTCTGCGCCCAGTGCGCGGCACCGTCAGCAGCATGCTGCGCGAGGTGGAGGTGCACCACACCGACCTGGCCACCGGGCACAGGCCCACGGACTGGCCGCCGCACTTCGTGGAGCGGGAACTCGTCACCACCGCGGACGCGCTCCGTGACCGTGCCGATGCCCCTGCCATGGTGCTGCTCGCCGACGGAGACCCGGTGCTGCGCCAGGTTGGTGGCGGAGGCGGGCCACAGGTTACGGGGCCGGCGGCAGAACTCCTGGGCTGGCTGACCGGCCGCACGGACGGGACCGTGCTGACGGTCGATCCGCCCGGCCCACTGCCGTCCGTCCCCGCCTGGCGGAACTGACCGGCAGTGCGACCGCGCTGGCCCGCCTGGGCCGCCGGGAGGGGTCACTTCGCCCCGGGAGGCCGGCCGAGGACGTCGGCGGTGACGTCGGCCAGTGTCCGCCCGGTCAGAAAGGCTCGCGCGCGCAGCAGGGCCAGGGCGTCCTCGCGGCTCACCTCCTGCCGCGAAGCCTCCACACCGATGGCTCGGCGGGTGTCGGACCAGTGGGCCCGGACCATGTCCGTCGGCTCCCACGCGGGATTCTCGCCCCCCGTGAGCAGCAGGGCCCGCACCTTCATCAGGGCGGTCGCGACGACCTCGGCCACGTGCGTCCCCTGCGCCAGCGTGTCCTCGTTCAGGGTGTCGCCGCTGAGGCCGAGGACGTCCATCGAGCCCAGTACGTAGTCGCCGAAGTACACGGGGAAGGCGTACACGGCCTCGACCTCGGGCAGTTGCTCGCGCATGCTCGCCCCGAACAGCGGCCACGGCGTGGGTTCGTGCCGCAGGTCCTGCACGGTCACGGGCTCCCCGTCGGCCGCCGCTGTGATGCAGGGGCCCTCCAGGACGGTGAACTGGATCTCCTCGAGCAACAGTGCGGTGCTGTCGGAAGCGCCGAGCAGCTGGCGTGCCGGGGTGTCGGTGAGCAGGGAGAGCGTCGCACCGTCCGCGCCCAGTGCCCGGCACACCGCCGTGCACAGGCGGCGGGGCAGGTCCTGCGGCGCCACTCCGGTCAGGGCGTCCCGTACCTGTCGTGCGGCCCTCATCGCGTCGGCCGTCATCGGCGGCCCCGCCGCGACGACGGGTCCGCAGTGGGCGGACGGACACCTGTTCTCGACGAGCCGGCGGTCACGCCATTCCTCGGATCATGACTCATGCAATGAGCGGTACCCGCTGTCCGCGTCCTGCAACGCGGGCAGACCGTGATCGGCGGACAGGACCGGCTGCGCCTGGCCGCCGACGTGGCACTCGCGCGCATGCGGCGTGTGGAGGCGTTGGTGGGTTCGCTCCGGTGGGTACCCGGGGTCCCTGGCCGAACTCAGCACGGCAAGGGGCCCACCCCGCACCCGGGAGTCCGGGGCCGGGCCGTTCCGGCGCACGGAGTCGCCGGGCGGCTCCGAACGGTGGACCCGGGGCGCCCAGGCGGAGTCGTGCGGCCCGGGCAGGGACTCGTGCGTACTCGACGACAGGCGGACGGGCCGGGGTGAGGCCGCCCGCCGGACAGGAAGGACAGCATGGCCCGCTCCGACGACGTTCTGCGCATCCACTTCATCGGCAACGCGACCGTACTGATGCGATACCGCGAGCTGACCCTCCTCACCGACCCCAACTTCCTCCACCGTGGTCAGCGCGCCTACCTCGGCTACGGGCTGGTGAGCCGTCGCCTGACCGAACCGGCCCTGGACGTAGAGCAGTTGCCGGACCTCGACGCCGTGCTCCTGTCCCACCTGCACGGAGACCACTGGGACCGCCGGGCCCGACGGCATCTTCCGCGCTCCCTGCCGGTGATCACCACCCCGCACGCCTCCCGGCGGCTCCAGGGCCTGCACGGCTTCCATCGGGCCCTGGGACTGCGCACCTGGGAGCAGTACACCGTCCAGGGCACGGACTCACAGGTGCGCGTGACGTCACTGCCCGGCCGCCACGCCGGCCCTCGCGTCCTGCGAGGTCTGCTGCCACCTGTCATGGGCAGCCTTCTGGAGTTCGGCCCGGTGTCGGGGCCCACCCGTCTTCGGCTGTACGTGTCGGGCGACACGCTGCTCTTCGACGGCCTCGACGAGATCGCCCGGCGCTTCCCGAATCTGGACCTCGCCGTTCTGCACCTGGGGGGCACCGTGCTTCCGGGCGGGTTCGTGGTGACCATGGACGGAGTCCAGGGCGCGGAACTGGCACGCCGTCTGGCCCCCGGACTGATCCTGCCGGTGCACTACGGCGACTACACCGTCATGCGGTCGCCGCTCAGCGCGTTCCTGGCGGAAGCGGAGAGGCTGGGCCTCGCGGAGCGGATCGTCCACTGTCGTCACGGACAGGAGGCGACCCTCTCCCCCGACGGAGAACCGCCCGTCGTGACCGGCCAGTGGTCATCGACCGAGGTGACCGGTACGAGGTGACCAACCGCTGTTCAACGACCGAGCGCTGCTCAACGACCGAGCCGGCCGCCGAGTCGGCCGCCGTGTCGGGGCCCGTCCGTCGTGGACGATCTCCCCTGGCCGGTCCCTGGGGCGGGGCACGTGCGGGGGCCGGATGGGCCGCAGCTAAGGTCGGTGGTTCATCCTTCGCCGGTCCCGGCGAGCGTCCGAACCGCGCCCTCCAGCGGCGGACGCGCATCGTGGGCAGACGCGGCGCACCGCGTCAGCCGCGCCCCCGGACTCAGGGAGGATATCCGGCCAGGCGACGCCCGCGAAGCGGGCCAGCTGCGACCGATGCAGGGACAGTCCGCACACCGACTGGTTCGTGCCCTGTTCCCAGGCGTGCACTTCACCGCCGGGCAGCCAGCGCCCGTCCTCCTCGTCCCACCAGCGGCTCGATGCCGCCACCGCGTAACGCCGTGTCTTCTTCGCCACCGGCCCCGAGTACCCGTAGCGGGGCCGTGAAATCACCGAGCAGCCGCACCGCTCGGAGGCGCGGGGCAATGGTTGCGGCTCCTCCATCAGCGTTGGACACTTATTCGACACGCAGTGGTGTGACTCGACATGCGAATCGTTCGCGCCGAGGGGTGTTCACCATGGCAGAGCCGCAGGTGCCTCCGCTCACCGTTGTGCGACCTGGGGAGGGAACCGAGGTCGACATCGGAGCCATCGGGGTGGTCTTCAAAATCTGGGGCGCTGACACGGACGGCTCACTCTCGGTAGTGGAACACCCGTTTCCTGTCGGCGCGCTCGTGCCGCCACACCTGCATACGCGGGAAGACGAGTATTCGATCGTCACGGAGGGCGAGATCGGCTTCCGCTCCGGTGACCGCGAGACCGTTCTCGGCCCTGGCGGGTACATCACAAAGCCACGTGGCGAGCTGCACACGATGTGGAACGCCGGGCCCGTTCCGGCCCGCATGATCGAAATCATCACTCCGGCCGGCTTCGAACACTTCTTCCGCGAACTGGCCGAACTGGTCTCCGCCGGACCGCCGGAGCCCGAAGCGGTCGCCGGGCTTGCCGAGAACTACGGCGTGGAACTTGGCCGACCGGCATGGCTACCCGGCATCGTCGAGAGGTTCGGGCTCACTCCCCCGCCCGGAACGGGGTAACAAACCAACGGCCCTGACCTTGTTCTCAGACGGGCAGGCTCTTGTCGCGCTTCTCGCGTGCGAGGTGACGGCGGCCTGGCCTGAGCCGGGGAGGCCAGATCCGCCAGCGCTGCGAGTGCTGCCAGCACTGCCAGACCATCTCGTACGTCGCGGCCGTTAATGCCGCGGTGGCGACTCAGAGGTGGCCGTCCAGGAAGTCCCGTACCTCGGCGATGGTCATGAGCCCCGTGCCGTGCGCCACCGCCTTCCCCTCCTTCAGCAGAACGTAGGACGGGGCTCCAGTGATCCCGTATCGCTCGGTTGCGGCCGGACAGCGCGTGATGTCGGTGCGGACGGCCGTCAGGCGGCCCCTGTAGTCGTCGGCGATGCCACCCACGACGAGGTCCATCGCCCGGCAGGGTTCGATCGCCTTGGGCCATGTCCCGGTGAAGTATGCGAGGACCGGAACTCCACTCATCCCGAGGATGAAATCGAACTCCGCGTCCTCACGGGGCTGGTGGACGCGCTTTGTCATGGAAGCTCCTGACCTTACGTTCTTCATTCCGAGCCCATCATCCCCCGCGTGTCACATCTGGCCTGCCCCGGGCCTGCGGCGTGAGGAACAACCTACGCGGCGCAGCGCAACTCAAAGTCGAGCAGGCACCCGAGGCCGGCCGAAGCGTCGAGCCAGCCGCCTTGCACTGGTAGCGGTACCGCAGCCGCTTGTCCAGGTCCTCCGTGCTGGTCCAGTTCGCCATAACCGAGGGCCGATGCCGACATACAGCAAGCGTCCCGCCTTTCAGGGAGCGATTCTCAATACCTCCGGAGCAGCCTCGGCTTGACGTGCAAAGGGCGTACCTTTCCAAATGATCCTTTGATGGTCATCGAGTTGGCCGACGTTGGCGCGTCGGTCGGACTGCACCAAGGAGCTGATCGCGATGGCTGACGGTTGCCACGAGTCCGCCGAGTCCTGTGCCGACCTGTTGTGTGATTGCCACAAGACGGCCAACGTGCTCAACGCCATCCCGACGTCGGCCCAGTTCAGTACGCGAAAGGCGCTGCAGGACATCCACACCGCCGAGGGCCGCGAACATGCGGTCACAGCCGCCGCATGCGAGGAGGCGTACGGCGCGAAGTGGCTCAAGGCCACTCAGAAGATCACCGACGCCGTCGACGAACTGCTGGCCTTCAACGACCTCCCGGCCGAGCACTGGGTTCGCCTGCGCACGACGACCCCCATCGAACCGACCTTCACGACAATACGGCTGAGGACCAAGGGCGCCAAGGGCGCCGGCGGCGCGGTCGCCGCGCCTGCCATGGTCTTCAAGCTCGTCGAGTCCGCCCAGGTCCGCTGGGGGGCGGTCAACGCGCCTCACCTCGCCCTCGTCCGCGCCGGAGCCCGTTTCGAACGCGTACAGCTCGTCGAGCGTGCCGACGGGGTGGCGGCATGAGCCGGCCGACGCACGGCACGCTGCATCACGTCGAGTTGTGGGTGCCGGACCTCCACCGCGCGCTCACCTCGCTCGGCTGGCTGCTGGAGGAGCTGGGTTATGCCGCCTTCCAGAGCTGGGACGGCGGCCGCAGCTATCGGCTTGGGCCGACCTACCTGGTCATCGAGCACTCCCCGGCTCTCACCGCCGAACGGCACGACCGCTGCCGTCCAGGACTGAACCACCTGGCGTTTCACGTTGAAGGTGCCGCTGATGTCGAGCAGTTGACCGTCGACGCCGCTCAGCACGGCTGGCACCTGATGTTCCCCGAGCGGCATCCATACGCCGGCGGCGGACAGCACTACGCCGCCTACCTGGAGAACGACGACGGCTTCGAAGTCGAACTCGTCGCGATCAAATCACCCGAACGAAACTGAGATCAATCGATCCACGGGTCGTGAAGTTACTCGCCTTCAGTCCACATGGGTGACCCTCTCCAAGTACCGTCGCCGCGCTGTCGACAGTCTCGAAGGACCTTGCAGTGCCGCATGCGGGCGAAGACGAGCGCATGCTCGACCCGCGCACGGACCCGGCGTTGCCGGCCAAGAGGGCCCGGCCGGGTCGTTTGCGGTACGGGACTGCCAGGCCGGTGTTGATGTAGGCGCCGTCGCCGGGCACCGTGACACCCGGCACCGGTCGAACAGGCCGGAGATGCGCAAGACGTAGGCGTCGGCCTTGTTGCCCGGGGCCGAACGGGCGGCGGCCACGACCAGGTGTGTGCCGGCATCGATGATGACCTGCACGTTCGCCGAGAAGCGGTAGTTGCGGTGATCTTGCTACTGCTGGCGTGATAGCGGCGTCCGAGCCGTCCTGGATTGCTGGGTGTCACGACAGCTTGGCTTGATAGCCTGTAGCGATGAACGAGGCATTGGACGAAGGTCCGTTCTTTCACGGCACCAAAGCCGAGCTGCGGGTCGGAGATCACCTCACCGCCGGTTTCCGTTCCAACTACCTGCCCGAAATCGTGATGAACCACGTCTACTTCACCGCGTTGCGCGACGGCGCAGGACTCGCCGCCGAACTCGCCGCCGGCGACGGGGCCCCGCGCGTGTATGTCGTCGAACCGACCGGGGAGTTCGAGAACGATCCGAACGTCACCGACAAGAAGTTCCCGGGCAATCCCACCCGCTCGTTTCGCAGCAGGGAACCTCTCCGGATCGTTGGCGAGGTCACCGACTGGACGCGACAAACACCCGAAGCTCTCCAGATGTGGCGAGACCGGCTGGCCGCAATCCGTCTGGATGACCGCGCCGAAATCATCAACTAAGGGTTGCGCGCAAAGACCGGGCGAGTCGACAGCTCCTTGGCTGGAGGCGGGGATGGCAGATGCCATCGGTCCGGTGGGTTCTGGCAGGAGGACAGCGCGTGAGCCTGTCGTATCGAGCACGTGTGGTGGCGCTCCTGGAGGATTCGCCGCTCACTGCTGAGGCTGTCATCACGGACGTTTCGCCACCTGCTCTCGCACGGTGAGGAGGCTTTGGCCTTCGACAGGATGTGTGTGTTCGTGGATCTACGAGGACGCCCTGCCCATCACCCGGCAGTACCACGCTCGACTGCTGGCAGGGGCAGACGAGATGGACACGCCGAGGTCCGTCCAGCGCCTCGACGAGTGGCTGATCGACTGACACCCACCCCTCTGCGACCTTGCCCGAGATGATCTCTCCCTGGTAGGTGTGACCTTGGCGGACCTGATGGTCGACGTGCTGTTCGAGTACGAGATCACCGACCTGAGCCTGGGATTCCACAGCGAGTACCACGCCACCACGGAGCTGGTGGAGCGGCTGCTCACCGATGTGCGCGACCGTGTCACCGGCTCCCGTCTCGACGACCGGGCTTCATTCACCACCTTCAGCAGCTGATCAGCGCTCACCCGCCTCGTACGGATCCGCTCGCGTAACGGCCGCCGCTCCGCGGTCAGTCCTCCACCCCGCGCGGCCCGCATGACTGCGGCTCATCGCAGGGATCACCACACGTCACCACCGCCGGCAACATTCCGAAGGCCTCAGCAATTGGCCCTACTCAGAGCCGAGTTGAGTACGTGTGCTCATACCCGACGTCCACTGCGCGACCAGTATGGGTGCAACGGCGCAGCCGAGCGCCGGTCTGATCCAACTGAGCCTATGAAGGACTACTTTTCATGTCGCGACGTATCGCATTGTCCGTGGCCGCCGGTGTCGTCGTTGTCGCCGGTGCCGGAGTGTTCGCCGTCGCCTACGCCGGGGACCAGCCCCCGGCGCTGGCACACAACACCGCTCGCTACGCCGCCCCCGACGGCGACCGCAGTGGTTCGTTGACCTTTACCACTGACGTCACGGCGTCCTCAGGGGTCAAGAACGTGAAGGTGCTGGCGTGGCCGGAGCAGTCGTCCTTCGCGAAGGAAGGGCTGACCGCCAAGGACATGGCCGCCGCGGAGTCGGCCGTCTGCAAGTCCACCGGTGGGGAAACCGTGCGCTGCACCTACACCGTCAAGGTCACCGGTTCCGATGCCGAGTCCTCCCCGCACGGTGTCTGGCACGTCGCGGTCCTGGCTACCGCTGAGGACGGCGAGACGACTCTGGACACCAAGGCAGCGGATTTCACCGTTGCGTGATCCGCACGTGCATGTGACCGTAGCGCGTGGGCCGACGAGGCCACGGGTGCTCTTGTCTCCGGGGCTGAAGGAAAGCAGGTCGTGATGTCAGCGAACGAGCCGTGGCGGATGTCGGTCGACGGTCAGGAGTTCGACGTCAGCCAGCCGGACGGCAAGCCGGGCACCTACGACTTCACCTGGCTGACCGGGCCTGATCCCCAGTACGGGTTCGGATACAGCACCCATCCTGCGGTGCCGTCCAGCATGGCCGATCTTGAGGCGGCCATCAGGGAATTCCTCTCGCAGGTGGACCCCGGGACCGGACACATCGAGTGAATGACGGTGACGGCCACCGTGACGTGCTCTCACTACCCTCCTGCCACGCGGCCGGCTTCGTCCGTCCCGCACCGAGGGATTCCTTGGTCGCTCTTCGGCCCGATGTCCTTGATCCTGGCCGGAGTTCCGTCCGGGGCGAACGACTGGTGGAAGGTGAAGGCGTGCGGCGCGGGACGGTGGTCGTGGAGGTGTTCCAGCCTGACGACCCCGTCCTGCCAGGTGGGTATCACGCCGTCGGAGACCCACCAGCACACGTAGTTCGGGTGCTCTGTCCTCTCGAACCAGTCGTAACGCCTGTTCAGCGCCTCACGGTGCAGACCGGTGTAGATGGCGTCGAAGGCGGGGCGCAGGTCGGTCCAGAGTGAGAGGGTCGCGGCCAGGGCGGTGGTTTCCACCGTATGGCCCTTGCCGTACCAGGTCGGTACGGCGAACTCTCCCCACGCACCCCAGTCCGCCCCGAAGAGCATGCCCCGGTCACCGTCTGCCGCTTCAGCACGCGCGAGGTATCCGGGGTGCTGACTGATCTTCCGGTAGACGGCCTCACCACTGTCGTAGAACTCGCGCGTGAGAGGCCCGGGATCGGCGAGAGGTGACTTCAGGACGCCGAATGTGTACAGCGCAAGATGGGGCATGCGTCTCTCCCTGGTTGGGGGTGCTGGTGTGGTCCCGGTTCGGTGGCTTACGCAGGGGGACGAGGATTCGTGGGCGTGGCCACTCATCCCGTCGCGGGCGGGACAGCCTGAACGAACTCCCGTGCAGCGGTGGGCGATCGCCGAAGACAAGGTGAAGGTAGCTGCCTTCGCGGGCCTTGTCGAAGTTGCGTTTTCCCTCTCCAAGTGGCCTCTTGCACCGCCCATTACGGGGCTGGGGGCGGTGACGGGCAGGGCAGGGCAGGGCAGGGCAGGCTGCGATCCACTCGGCCGATCGATTCGCTCAAGCGAGGTGTCCATTGCTCCGTCCACGGGAGCAGCTGGTAGGAGATTTCGGCGCTGGGATGGTGCTGAAAAGCCGTGCTCCGATCGGCGGGCATTACGGGGCGAGTGCTGATGCCGTCACGGGGATACGAGACGGCATCAGCACGGCACGGAATATCGTGGCATGCACCCTTCGCCCACGAAAGACCGCACAAATGGTCGGCCGGGGCGCCGGCAGCGGGCTGACCTGACCGGCGACGGACGGGTGCGCTATGCGCTCCCGCTGGGGCAGGCACCGCGGATGGTGCCTGCCTCCTGCTCGACCTGCCTAGAGTTTGATAGCCGGTGTGCGGTAGGCCTTGCCATTGCTCATCTGCCAGCCAGTGGCGTGGTCACGGAAGCCCTTCGGGCACTGGTACGACTTCGAGAAGGTGTCGTAGCCGGGAATCGTGCCGTCCTTGAGGGCCTTGGCTTCCTGGCCGCCGGAGCCGGCGCACGTGACACCGAACTGACCCTGGGCGGTTTTGGCGGTCGTGTTCGAGAACTTGACCGTGACCTTGGCGCCACTGTGGCTGATGCACCGCTTGGTCAGCTTCCGTGGTTGCGGCGGAAGTAGCCGATCTGTCCCTCCACTCCGCCCTTCTCGTGGGCGCCCTCGATGCCCGGCCGGCAGTACAAGCTCTCGCGCAAATGCGACCTGAAGGCGATCCATCGGTCGGCTTCCGCCCTCGCCCGGCTCAGCCCCAGCACCCGGGCGACGGCGGCCTTGAGGCTGTCGTATCGAACCTTGTTCCGTGGGACTCCGCCCAGCGTTTGTAGCGCGTGAACGTGGCCTTCGAAGAAGGCTTCCTGGCCGCAGGACGCGAAGACGCTTCTCTGCACTGACTGAACCCTGCGCGCTCAGGGATTCGCGCTTGAGCACCACGCAATTTTCCAGGGGAACGTCCGTCAGCGTGGTGCACAGGTTGGTCAGATCGCTGCCCCGCGTTGGTTGCGTGCCTGCGGGGGACAAGGCGGCGGACCCACAGCCGGCTCAGCTCGCGGGCGCGCTCCTTGTGTAGGGCCGCTACCCCTGCGGCGCGATGTTCAAGGACCGGATGAGCTGGGCCAGTTCTTCACGGAAGAGCTTTTCCGGGCTAAGGGCCTGGGTCTGCAGGTGGCCGTAGATCTCGAGTGACACCAGGCCGTGCAGGTGGCTCCAAATGCGCAGGGCGAGGGCCACGGCGGCCGGGGGCAGGTCGGGGAAGGCCGGGCGGACCTTCTCGAGGAGACCAGCGTCGAAGTCGGACCACTCGAAGTCGCTGTCCCCATAGCGACGTTCGGCGTGCGGCCAGGCGGCGGCCGCCAGCGCGGTGATGCCGGTGCAGACACGGTGGGCGGCGGCCGGGGCGGCGCCGCCCTCGGGGGGCCGGTAGCCGGGCACGGGGTCACCGTAGATGAGGCGGAATCCCTCGGGGTTGGCCAGCGCCCAGTCCCTGAAGGCGCAGGCCCACGCCTGGATCCGGGCGGCCGGAACCTGGGCGGGGGCGGCGCCCCAGGCGGCGTCCACCGTGTCGGCCAGCGAGGTGTAGACGTTGTTGATCAGCGTGGTGACCAAGTCGTCCCGGGTGGCGAAGTAGCCGTAGATGGCGTTAGCCGTCATGCCCATCTCGCGAGCAATGGCCCGCAGCGTGATCGCGTCGGGTCCTCCCGAGGCCATCAACTCCAGCGCGACCTTCTTGATCTCGGCGGTCGTCTCGGCCCGCAACCGCTCACGGCGCCCTTTGATGCTTCCCACGCTTCCCACGATCACTCACTCTACAGCGTCATAATACTGAGCGCCGTATCGATACTTCACACCGTATAGTCACTGCATGCCGTGAAGAGAAGATGGCGGCATGGGTAACTGACGCGCGAGCAACCACCAGGGGAGAGCCATGCACATCGGAGTCATCGGGGCCACAGGCGGCATCGGCAGTCGCGTCGTCACCGAAGCACTCGGCCGGGGGCACCACGTCACGGCCCTCAGCCGCGACGCCACGCGGATCGACGAGGTCCGGAAGAACGTCGTCTGGCGGAGCGTCGACGTTCTCGACGCCGACGCCATCGCCGCCGTCATACCTGGCCTCGACGTCCTGATCAGCGGGTTCCAGCCCGGAAATGCCGCCAAGGACATCGCCGATACGGTGGCCCGCTCGATCGCCGACCCCACGGTGTACGCCACCGCCGCGCGAGCACTCCTGAAGGCGCTGGAGAGTCATCCCCGGACCCGGCTCATCGTCATCGGCGGCGCTGGCAGTCTGGAGATCGAGCCCGGACTCGTACGGGCCGACTCAGATGAGCTCTTGCACGAGACCCTTGACGCGATCGGCCTGCCGAGGGAGTACACCGCTGCGGTGCGCGGCCACCGGGACGCGCTGGATGTCCTGCGCACCTCCAACCGGTTGTGGACCTACTTCAGCCCAGCGGAGGACATAGCGCCCGGCGAGCGTACGGGCCGGTTCCGGATCGGCGGCGATCAGCCCGTACTTGACGCGGACGGGCGCAGCCGCATCTCGGTGGAGGACGCCGCCGTCGCCCTCGTCGACGAGGCGGAACTGCCCCGCTTCGTCCAGCGCCGCTTCACCATCGGCTACTGAACCGACGCCGACGGACCAACGCCGCAGCTGTCGGCGGTGCAAGATCCCGTCGATCACCTGACGGTGATCCCGCCGCCGGCCACAACGCCCGTTGTTCACCGGACGGAACGACCGCAGCTGTCGTGCTCGGGCACATCCCGGGCAGGGCGGGGTGCGCGCAGGACGGCGCGGAGGCCGACGTCGCGCGTCTGATGGTCATCCGCCGCATGAAGCCGCTCGGATTCACCCTGGACGAGATGCGTTCGCTGCTGGAGGCCACCGACCGGCTCGACTCCGGCGAGGAGTTGCGGCCGGAGGATCGGGAGGAACTCACGGAGCGGGTGCGCGGCTTCGAGATGGCCGCGCAGCAGCGTGTGCTCGCCCTGCGCGTCCAGCTGGAGCGCGCCGAGGAATTCGCCGCGACACTGCGCGGCCGGCTTGACGATGCCGGCCGGCCCGACGCCGCCACCGCCGGCTGAACCGGTACGCGCCCGCCCCACCGGGCCCCGCCATGCGTGAACGGGTGGGTGGTGGGCAGGCCGGTGGTGAGGTTGTGCGGGAGGGCCATCCCTGCACCCGAACGGGGCGGGGCCGACCGCTGTCGGCTCCAGTGGACTCTCCGTGCTGCTCGGCCTACGCCGCCGCACCCGCCTCGTCGGCGCCACCCCGCATCCGCGCCACCGGCCCGCCCACCGGCAGAAGGGCAGGCCGTGCGCATGAGGGCCGAACGGCGAGCGGCCCGCACCCGTCAGGGGTGCGGGCCGCCGGTGTCAGTGACCGGATCCGTGCCGTCCACCCAGTTGGTCGCGGTGGCGCGGATCGCCCAGGAAGGTGTCCGCGTCGAAGACGGGCGCCGACTTGGCCTGCTCCTTCGTCCGGGACAACTGCACGATGCGGGCGTCGTGGTCGATGCCCAGGACGGCACTCGACGGGATCACCACGTCCTTGCCGAGTACCCAGAGCCCGGTGTGCACCACCAGGAACCCCGGACCGAGGTCCCTGGAGTACTTGCTGACCTTGCCGACGTGACCGTCCGTGGCGTCGACCTGGTATCCGGTCAGGTCGTCGTCCGGGGTGTGGCCGGCGGTCGGCACGTGGTGTGCGCGGTATTGACTCACGATGTCCTCCCTGTCGTCCTGCTCCTGCTTGTGCCCGCTCAGGCGGGCGACAGGCGTGCGGGATTCCTCACGGCGCACGTCGCAGGGCTACGCCGTCCACACCCGTTCGGCGTAGTCGACGAAGTTGCGCCCCATGATCTTCTCGATGCGGCCGGCGGAGTAGCCACGCCGTTCCAGCAGCCGTATCAGCTCGCGGAACTGGTCCACGCCCCGCAGATCGACCACGAACGGGTAGGTGTCCGCCCGTTCGCCGGCCGCGGAGACCCCGGCCTCCTGGCGCTGCGCCACGTGCTCGGCCAGCCGGGCCCGGTAGGCGTCGAGGTCGTCGATCGCGGTGACGGGGCCGTCGGTGCCGATGCCGACGTGGTCCTCGCCGCAGACGTCCACGGCGTGGGCGATGTGCTCGACGACGTCGGCGGCGCGCGCGTGCCCGGTGGAGTTGAGGAACGGCATGAAGTAGATGCCGACGAAGCCGCCGCGGGAGGCCACCAGGCGCAGTTCCTCGTCGGTCTTGTTGCGCGGCAGGTCGGTCAGGGCGCGGCACCCCGTGTGGTTGACGGACACCGGGACGCGGGAGTGCGCGGCCGCTTCCAGACAGGTCCGCTCGCCGCTGTGCGACAGGTCGACCATGAGGTGGTGCTCGTTGAGGGCCTCGACCACCTCGCGTCCGAACGCGGTCAGCCCGGTGCCGGCCGGCGCCGACGAGCCGCCGCCGAGGCGGTTGGCCTGGTTGTAGGTCAACTGCACGACGCGTACGCCGCGTTCGGCGAACGTGGCCACCCGCCCGGCGTCGTCCCCGACGGCCACCGCGTTCTGGAACCCGTAGACGACACCGACCCTGCCCTCGCGGGCGGCCCTGCGGATGTCCTCGACGGTGGTGACCTTCAGCAGGTCGTCCGGGTGGCGGTCGATGACGCCGTCCCAGATGTCGATCTCGTGCAGGGTGTGCTCGTAGGGAGGCAGGTCACCCATCACATAGCCCAGGGTGATGTTGACGGCGGTCAGGCCGGAGGCCTTCGCTTCGGCCAGCGTCCGGGCGTCGACGGTGTACTGCTCGCCGGTCGGGTTGAGGTCTCCCGCCGCCGCCATCGACTGCGGGGCGTTGGGGTTGTCGAGCTGTCCCAGCGCGTTGATGATCAGGGGCGTGCCGGTCAACGGTTCTCCCTGGACGGGGTGGCGGCGTAGGCGGCGCGCGGGAAGCGGCGGCCCCGCTTGACGGTGAGGGTGATGGTGCGCAGGTGGTCGATGTCGGCCAGCGGGTCCTGCGCGAAGACCGCGAAGTCGGCCAGCTTGCCCGGCTCGACGCTGCCCGTCAGGTGTGCGGTGCCGGCGCTGCGGGCGCCGACGAGCGTCGCGGAACGGAGCACGTCCGGGGCCGGGATGCCGCACCGCTTCACCAGGAAGGCGAGTTCCTCGTACAGGGCGGGGAACGGCTCGCCGGGAGCGGTCTCGTAATCGGTGCCGGTGGCCAGCGCCACGCCCGCCCGGTGCGCCTGTGCCGTGAGGGCGATGGCCAACTCGGTCTGGCGGCGGGCGCGTTCGGTGCTCTCCGGGTCGTCGCCCGCGAGCTCCTCGCTCGCCCACATGCCGGCGGTCGCGTCCAGGACGACGTCCCGTTCCCGCATCCGGGCGAAGAGCGCGTCGAGCCGGGCGTCCTCGCCGGTGACGAGACTCTCGTGATCGACGGCGGGCTTGTCCTTGTAGCTGGTCAGCGGCTCCTCGGCGGCCTCGTGGGCCAGCAGGGTCACATGCGAGACGCTGTCCACGCCGGCCGCGACGACCTCGCCGGGCGTTGCGGGGAACACGGCGGCGTGCGCCCACACCGCGATGCCCTGCCGGTGCGCCTCGGCGGTGATGGCGGCGACGAGATCCGCCTCCAGGTCGGCGTAGACCTTGATGGCCGACGCGTAGGTCCCCCGGGCCAGGGCCACCGCCAGCGGGAGGTCCGTCGTGTCGCCGACCGCCTGCATCCAGGGCACGTGTCCGGGCACGGCGCCCCGGGTCACCTGATGGGTGCGGGGGTCGTCGAAGAAGCCCGGGCCCGCCATGAGCGCCGCGTAGTGGATGTCCGGAGCGGCGATCTCCCCCACCAGCGCGGCCCGCGCGAGGTCGCCGACCTGACGCAGGTCGTCCGCCATGTCCCGCACGGCGGTGACCCCGCTGTGGACCAGACGGCGCAGGACCGCCTCGGCGGCCGCGCGGTCGGGAGGGGTGGCAAGGTGCTGGTGCGCGTCGACCAGGCCGGGCGTGACGAAGTGACCGGTGAGGTCGACGACCTCGGCGCCCTCGGCGAGAGCGGCCGCCACGTCCGTCTCGTCCGCGACGGACCGGATCACGGAGCCGTCGACGACGAGCGACGCGCCGGGCCGGGGCGCGCTGCCGGTCCCGTCGAACAGCGTGAGTCCGGGGTACACCACCAACTCGCCGGCCCCGGGCGGCGCGAAGGGCGTCCCGTCCCCGGAAACTCCGTCCGCCGCTCCGAGACTCTCACTCACCGCTCCGGCGCCCTCGCTCGTCGCCCCGGGACTCTCGTACGTCAAGGTCACCCTCTCGCCTGTTACGCTGTACGTAACAACTCTCTCGCCACACGAAACAAGCGGTAGCCTACCTCCGAATCCGGCGCCGGACACGTCTCGCCGGGGTGCTCTGTCCGGTCGTCCCGGTCATCGGGGAAGGGAAAGGGTTTCGATGCCGCAAGCGACGCACGCACCGCGGACGGCCGTGGACAAGGCGCTCGACCTGGTCGAGGCCGTCGCCCGGGCCTCCCGGCCGCCCCGGCTCACCGACCTCGCCGACGAGGTGGGGCTGCACCGGGCCACCGCCTACCGCGTCCTGGTGGACCTGGTCCGCCGCGGCTGGGTCCTGCGCGTCGACGACCGCTATCTGCCGGGCACCGCCGTCCTGCGCCTGTCGGCCCGGGCGGCGCACAACTCGCTGACCTCCCTGGCCCGCCCGGTGCTGGAGGACCTCTGCACGCGCACCGGCATGATGGTCAACCTCCAGGTCCTCGAGAACGACGGTTCCCGCGTGGTCGACGTGATCCGCCCGGACCGGCTGGCGATGATCAGCACACTCCGGGACGAGGCACTGCCCGTCCACCGGTTCGCCGGGCCGCTCGCCCTGGTGGCCGCCCTGCCCCCCAGGGCACGCGGCCCCTATCTCGACGTGGCCCGCGAGGCCGGGCATCCCCTGGACGGCGAGACCGGCCTGCTCGCCGACCTCGCGCGGACCGAGGCCGACGGGTTCGCCGTCGAGCACGGCCGCAACGAGCAGTTCGTCGCCTCCCTGAGCCGCGCCGTCGTCCCGCTCCCCGGGGCGCCGGTGTGCGCCGTCACCGTGGTCGGCCCGGACGCCGAGATCGACGAACCCCGCATGCGCAGGCTGCGGGAGGAACTCGCCTCGGCGGTCGACACCCTCCGTGACCTGCTGTCCGGCACGGGTACGGCGAGCGGCGCGTGAACGACGTCCTGGTCCTCGACCGGGCGGCCACCACGGCGGCCCTCGACCCGTGCCGCCTGATGGCCGCCGTGTCCGACGCACTCGTCGCCGTGGCGCGGGACGCGGTGTCCGCGCCGCCCCGGATAGCGGCCTTCGCGCCCGGCGGCCTGCTGGGCGCCATGCCCGGATACGTGCCGGGCCTCGGCCTCGCGGCGAAACTCGTGTCGGTGTTCGCCGACCCCGCCCACCCCGGCCGCAGCACCCACCGGGGCATCGTCGCCCTCTTCGACCCGGAGGACGGCCGTCCTCTGGCGGTCATGGACGCCGAACCCGTCACGGCCTGGCGCACCGCGGCGGCGGCCACGCACAGCGCCCTGGCCCTGGCCCGGCCGGGGCCCGTCGTGGTCGTCGGCACCGGCGCCCAGGCCCGCGCCCAGGTCTCCCTCCTCGCCGCGCTCCGCCCGGCCGAACCCGTCACCGTCGCGGGCCGCGACCCCGACGCGGCCCGCGCGCTGGCCGCCCTGCACCCGGCCGGCCGCTCGGCGGAGGGCATCGAGGCCGCCGTGCGCGGGGCCGCCACCGTGTACTGCTGCACCGGCGCGACCCGCCCCGTCCTGCGCCGCGCATGGCTCGCCCCCGGCACCCACGTCAGCTCGGTCGGCGGCTCACACGGGCCCGAACTCGACGACGACACCATCCGCGACGCCGCACTCTTCACGGAGTGGCCGGGCGCCGCCACGACTCCCCCGCCCTCCGGCGCCCACGAGTTGCAGGGCCTGCCCGGGGGCCGCCGAGCCGTCCTCCTCGGTTCCGTCCTCTCCGGCGAGGCCCCCGGCCGGACCGCCCCGGATCGGCTCACCGTCTTCAAGTCCACCGGCCACGCCGCTCTGGACGTGGCCGCCGCGCACGTCGTCCACCGCACGGCCACCCGCCGCGGTACGGACGAACCGCCCCACTAGGGCGTCGGCAGGGGAATCCGCCGAACCCCCACGAACCTCTCCCGGCACCCGTTCGAACGATTCGACCCACGCTGCCCGGTAAGCACCGCCGTGCCCCCTCATCACACCCGTCACTCGGACAACATTCGAGGTCAGAGCGTTGCAAGGGTCCTCACCAGGGAGTTCACAAAACTCTCTGCGCGCGGTCCGACACCCGCATAGCGTGCGGGCACCCGAACACACGCACCGCTCCCCACGTTCGCGCGCGGTCCGCACCCCTGGGGCCCACGACCCAGTAGGAGATCCTGGGATGTCCTCCGACAGCTCCGACTTATACCCGGCGCGGCACCGGCCCGGACGGCACGCCTCCCCTGCCGCCACCCCGCAGTGGGCCGCCCGGCAGAACGAGACGCTCCTTCCGGACGTGTCCCACCGTGGACCGGCAGCCACCGCGACCTCCGCCGGCTGCGCCGGGCCTGCCGCTGGCAGCGGCGCGTCGCCACGTTCGCCGCGCTCGGCTACTTCGCCGTCTTCCTCGCCCTCACCGTCGAAGCCCCCTCCGTCATGACCCGCCTCGCACCGGGCGGACTTCCCACCGGACTCCTCCTCGCGCTGGTGCAACTGCCGGTCACCTGGCTGGCCGTGCTCCTCTACGAGTACACGGCGCGCCGGTTCGTCGACCCGCTGGCCCGGCGTGTGCACCGCCGGCCCGACCCCGTCCCGCACGAGGAGCCACGGTCGTGACGGACTTCGACGGCTCCGCGCAGTCCTGGTCCCTGGTGGCGTTCTCCAGCGTGGTGGCCCTCACGCTCATGCTGTGCGTACTCACCGGCCCCGACCGCGACGACCTCGACGAGTTCTACACCGGCTACCGCTCCTTGTCCCCGCTGCGCAACGGCCTGGCCATCGCCGGTGACTACATCTCCGCCGCCACCGTCCTCACCATCGGCGGGGTCATCGCGCTGTGCGGCTACGACGGTGTCGTACTGGCCCTGAGCACCCTGCTGTCCCTGCTGCTCCTGATGGTCCTGCTGGCCGAACCGCTGCATCACACCGGCCGGTTCACCATGGCCGACGCGCTCGGCAGGCGGCTGCCCGGCCGCGCGGTGCGCATCACCGCGTGTGTGGTCACCCTCGCCTCGCTGGTGCCGATGATGGTCGTACAACTGGCCGGGGTGGGCCAGTTGCTGGCGTACGTCCTCGGATTCTCCGACAGCGCGATGCGCACCGGCTGCATCGTCGGGGCGGGCACCCTGATGATCAGCTACGCGGCCATCGGGGGCATGCGGGGCACCGCCCTGATCCAGATCCTCAAGACGGTGATCCTGCTCGGGTCCGGACTGGTCGTCGCCGGACTCATCCTGCACACCTTCGGCTGGAGCCCACGGACCCTGTTCCAGGCCGCGGCTCACGGCAGCGGCGCCGAGCAGAACTTCCTGCGCTACGGTCTCCAGTTCGCCGACGGCCCGCACCGCGGACTCGACATGGTGAGCACCCAGTGCGCCATCGTGCTGGGCGGCGCCTGTCTGCCGCACGTCACCATGCGGATGTACACCGCCGGCAGTGCTCCTCAGGTACGCCGCGCGATGTCCTGGGCGATATCGACGGTCACCCTGTTCATCGCCGTGATCACGGTGATCGGCGTGGGCGCGACGGCCCTCATCGGGCGTGCGGGCGTCGCCGGGGCCGACCCGCGCGGCAACACCGCCTATCTGCTCGGTTCGCGCGCCGCGTTCGGCATGCATCTCTCCCGCCCGGAGAGCCTGCTGTTCGCCACCGTCACGACGGCGATCTTCCTGACCCTGCTGGCCTCCGTGGCCAGCATGACGCTGGCCTGCGCCAACTCGCTGGCCCACGACATCGCGGCCGCCCGCCCGAACGTCTCGCCGCTGCGCGAAATGGCACTGGCGCGGCTGGCCGCCCTGGCCGTGGGCGTCCCCGTCATCCTGCTCGCCGTCGTCGCCCAGCACCGCAGCCTCCAGCCGCTCGCCACCGTCTCCTTCTGCCTCGGCGCCTCGGCCATCGCCCCCGCCCTCGTCTACAGCCTCTTCTGGCGGCGCTTCACACGCGCCGGCCTGCTGTGCACGCTCATCGGCGGCTCGGTCAGCGTCCTGGTCCTCATGACCGGTACCAACCTCGTCTCCGGCTCTCCGGGATCAGCGTTCCCGGAAGTCGACTTCAACTGGTTCCCGTTCACGACCACGGCTCTCGTCTCGGTGCCGGCGGGCTTCCTCTGCGGTCTGCTCGGCACGGTCCTGTCCGGCAGAAGGGCGACCGCACGCGAACGGGACCGTTACGCCGCCATCGAAGCCGTCCTCCTCGCCGGACCGCCAAGTCCCCGGAGCCGCTGAGCCCGCCCCGACCGGCGCGGCCCGGACGGGACCAGCCCGGAGCGCCCTGAAGCGCTCGGAACCGCCCTGGAGGAAGGAACGGACGGGCGCCGCGACCGAACCGGCCGACGTCCCCGGCACGCCCGGCGGCCGGGACGTGGGCGCTCGGACACCTGCGGGGCGGAAGGCCGGGCGCAGCCGTGTCCCGGGCCGAGCATGATCGTTGCTCCCCTTGCCGCACGGCCACCGCCCGGTGAGCGCGTCGGCACCCACTCAGGTGTGCCTCTGTCCGAAGCGCGCACCGTCAGCGGAGAGGAACAGCCTTGGTGAGCGGCTGGATCACCGTCGGTCTCGGAACCGCCGCCGCGCTCTGCCCGCTGCCGGGCGCCGGCGGACCCGCGGTCGTCGTCGACACCACTCCCACCACCACCCATGTGGTGATGTGTTCCGCCGACGGCTGGGTCGAGATCGGCGCCCCCTCCCCACAGCGGCCCGTCATCCGTCCGTCGTCGCCCCCGCCCGCACCCCGGCCGTCGCGTGAGCCGGTCCCCTCGGCAGATCCGGCACCGGCAGCACAGGCACCTGGCCCTGTCGGCACCCCACCGGCTCGGCGCCCGTCGGCGACCCCGCTCCCCCGGGCCGCCGAACGCCGGGCGCCCGCGCCGGAACCGCCGCCCGAGACAGACGTCGTCGCCGCCGACGCGCCCGCCCCGGGGCCCCGCGCCGCGCCCTTCCGCTGGGTGCCGCGCTTCCACTACGGCGGCGGTTCGGCACGTCCGGCGCCCGCCGGCCTGTCCACCACGATGACCACCGTCGTGATCACCACCCCGGCCATCCTGGCCGCCGCCGCGCTACGCCCGGGCTCCCGACGCCGCAACAGCGGCTGACCCGCCCGGGACCCGCCCTTCACCTCGCCCCCCATCTGCTCATCTGCACATCCTGGAGTCCTGCCGTGCCGGAATGGCTGATCTACACCCTGGCCTGTGCGCTGGTCTGCGCTTTCGTGATCGCCGCCACCGTGATGCGTCACCGCCGCGTGGCGGACGACGAGGACACCTCACAGACACCCGACGTGCTCGAGTACATGGTGATGATGGTCGGCGTGGTCTACGCCATCGTCCTCGGTCTGGCGATCGCCGGCGTGTGGGAAGCACGCGGCGCGGCCGAGGACACCGTGCAGCGCGAGGCCCAGGCGCTGTACGAGATCGACCAGCGTCTGGACGTCTACCCCGCCTCCTTCCACACCCGGGTCCAGCAGCACATCGACGCCTACGCCCGGCACGCCGTGGCCGCCGAATGGCCCGCCATGGAGGACGACGGCCCGATCGACGCGACCGGGGGCCGACTGCTGACCCGCATCCGCAGCGACATCGCGCACCACACCCCCACCGACGAACTCCAGGCACAGGCCTACCAGCCGCTCCTCGATCAGGTCGCCGCCGCCGACGACGCACGCCACCAACGCCTCGACAGCGCCGGCAGCACCCTGCCGGGAGTGGTCTGGTTCGGCCTGATCGCGGGCGGGATCGTCACGCTCGGCCTGCTCTACGCCCTTCAGATCCGGCGCTCTGCCCGGGAGTTGATGCTGGCCACCGCGTTCAGCGCCTTGGTGGTCTTCCTGCTCTTCATGGTCTGGAGCTTCGACGCGCCCTTCGGCCACTCCGGCCTCGACTCGGCACAGCCGCTGCAAGAGCTGTACGCGGGCACGACCTGAGACAGACGTCGGTCGATCGCTCGACGAAACGGCCCTGGGGGGGCGGGCCCCGATGCGTGCCGGCCGGCTGTGCGCCTTCGACTCGCGCACGGATCCGACGCGTCCCGCGCCCCTACCCCGTCAGCTCAGCCAGCCAGGGATGCCCCGGGTGTACACGGTCCAGCCACTCAGCGAGGCGAACGCGCCGCGCCGGGGCCAGCAGCGGCAGCACCCCCTCGAAGTCCGCCCGATCCTTCGGCCGTGTCTCTTTCGCTTTGAACAGCAGGACCAACTCCGGGATGAGGTAGGGGATCCCGTCCGCCGTCCGCTCGACGATCTCGTCGTACGGCAGCCTCAGGGTTTCGTCGCGCCGACAGATCCACGTCCTGCCCTCGTGCGGTTCGCGGAAGACGTCGAACAGGAACCGACCGCTCGCCGGGTCCCGGAGCCAGGTCTGATGTGTGGCCTCCAGGGCCTCGGCTCCGGCCTCCGCCCAGATGTGTCCCGAACCCACCGCGTCCCACACGTACTCGGCGAAGCGGTCCCGGATCTCCGGGAATCCCGCCGCGGGTACCGCGATCTCCAGATCACCGTGCGGCCGCGACTGCTCCCCGCGGAACAGATCGAGCGCCCACCCAGCGGCGACACACCAGGGCGCACCCACCCCACCCAGCCGCTCCACCACCTGTTCGGGCCGCCACGCGTCAGCCCACCGGGCCTGCAGATCGTCCGCACCGGGCACGGCGCCGCCGGGCGGCAGGAGGTCGGTCATCGGTACAACCTATGTCCGAGAGGCGCTGGGCGGGCTCCTCGTGGGGCGCCGAGCTCAGGGTCCGGCGGTACGACCCCGAGCGAATTGACCCATGGATCAGGCCCCGGAATGCACCGTGATACCGGTCGATCGACTCCCTAGAGTCGTAGTCATGATGAAGAAGAACGAGACCACGCCTACCACCCAGGCCACGCAGACCACGCAGACCACGGACTTCGCCCCGATCCTCACCCGCGCGGCCGCCGCCGAGACGACCCGTGACCCCAGCAGTGTCATGACACTTCTCGCCGACTCCGATCACACCGGTGGGCGACTCACCAGCTACCGTTCGACGTTCGCCGAAGGGGCGGTGGGAGCACCCGCCCACCTGCACACCGAAGCGTCCGAGGCGTTCTTCGTGATCGACGGAGCGCTCCAGGTGCTCGTGGGCGAGGAGATCGTCGTCCTGGAGGCGGGCGACTTCCTCGTGGTGCCGCCGCACACCCCGCACGCCTTCGCCGCGGCGCCGGGCAGGACGGCCGACGTGCTGTTCGTCTTCACCCCTGGCGCCGGACGTTTCGACTACCTGCGGCTGCTCGGCCGGGTGATGCGCGGCGAGGCCGACCCGCAGCAGATCAAGGACTCGTCGGAGCGGTTCGACAACCACTACGTCGACAGCCCGGCATGGCGCGAGGCGCTGGCCGCGCGCGGTTGAGGCCGCCGCCTGTCGTCGGACATGACTGCACGTCAGAAGATGTTTCCCGGAAGGTAATTGCGGCCAAGTGGCTCCGTCGCCACCTCGCACCGCGCCCGGCGGCAGTCTCCCCGGCTCTTGGGCTCCTCGGGGCGAACGCGTCGGCGGGCTCCCCGTGCGGCGCCCGCCGAGGCGGCCACCGTGCGGAACGCGGCCCCGGTCGCCGTCCTCGCCGCCGCTGTTCCGGTCGCCGCGTACCCTGTACGGCTCACGCCCGCGCGCAGACGGCGCGCCAAGCTGGTCAACTGGCCGGAAGACTCCGTTTGTCTGTGCAAAGGAGCTCAGCATGGCCGTCGTCGTAATCCTCGAAATGCCGGGGATGACCCAGGAGAAGTACGAGCAGAGCGCGGAGAAGGTGGCCGGCCGACCCGGGCCGGTCAAAAGCCCCGCCGACTGGCCGGTGGCCGGTCTTGTCTCGCACACTTCCGCGCCCACGGACGACGGCTGGCTCGTCGTGGACGTCTGGGAGTCCGAGGAGGCTTTCCGTCAGTTCGGCGAGACCCTCGTCCCGATTTTGCGGGAGCTCGGCCTCCCGGACGTCCAACCACGGACCTATCCGGTGTTCAACGTGGTCACCCGCTAGCGACGAAGGTCGCCGAACCATCCTCATTCCCGTCGTGTATGCGATTCCTGATACCGGCCTGTCGATTTCAGGAATCCGTCACGGAGCGACTCTCCTTTCTCTTCAGTGATCCATTGCGTGATCCATTTGCGGGCTGTCCCGAATCAGCTGCCGTCCGGCGGAACCCCCGGCAGCCCGGGAATTTTTCCTTCTGTGCGATTGACCCATGATCGCCTTATGCTGTTGTGCGGGAGAGCTCGAGCAGTCGACGTGCCGGCTCCGTGCCGGCGGGAAGCGGGCTTCCATGGCTGAGCGATTGAAAAGGCTGGGGTTGGTCGGCGAACTGTCGGCCGAGTTCGCCGGCACCATGATTCTCATCCTCTTCGGCTGTGGCGTGGTGGCCCAGGTGGTCGCCGGTGGAGCGCTCACGACGCCGCCCGGAGGACTCGGAAACCACGACAGCATCGCCTGGGCCTGGGGCCTCGGCGTGACCCTGGGCGTCTACGTCGCGGCGCGGCTGAGCGGCGCCCATCTCAATCCGGCGGTGACGGTCGCCCTCGCCACGTTCAAGGGCTTCCCGTGGCGCAAGGTGGCGCCCTACGCGCTGGCCCAGACCGCCGGCGCCTTCGTGGCGGCCCTCATCGTGCGGTGGAACTACACCGAAGCGCTGGCGAAGGCCGACCCGGGACACACCATCAAGACGCAGGGCGTGTTCTCCACGCTCCCCGCCAACGGCAATCCGAATCTGCCGGTCCACGAGTGGGGCGCGTTCCGTGACCAGATCATCGGCACAGCGATCCTGCTGCTGCTGATCCTGGCCGTCACGGACCTGCTGAACACTCCGCCGGGCGCCAACCTGGCCCCGTTCATCGTCGGTCTGATCGTCGTTGCCATCGGCATGGCGTGGGGCACCAACGCGGGTTACGCGATCAACCCGGCACGTGACTTCGGGCCCCGATTGGCCAGCTTCATCACGGGCTACGGCACGGCTTGGCGAGATCAGTACGGGAACCTCTACTTCTGGGTGCCGATCGTCGGTCCCCTGATCGGCGGCCTGCTCGGCGCCGGCCTCTACAAGGCCTTCATCGGCCGGTTCCTGCCGACGGCGGAGCCGGAGCCTCCCGGCCGAGTTCCGACCCCCGAGGAATGAACCCCCACAGCAGAGGCGGCAACCCATGGCGGACTTCGTGGGCGCGGTGGACCAAGGCACCACCAGCACCCGATTCATGATCTTCGACCACTCCGGCAACGAGGTGGCGAAGCACCAGCTGGAGCACGCCCAGATTCTCCCGCGCTCGGGGTGGGTCGAGCACGACCCGGTGGAGATCTGGGAGCGCACCAACTCGGTGATGCAGAACGCGCTGCGGCACGGCAACCTCTCCCCCGAGGACCTGGCCGCGATCGGCATCACCAATCAGCGGGAGACGACGGTGGTGTGGGACCCGCGCAACGGACGTCCCTACTACAACGCCATCGTCTGGCAGGACACCCGTACCGACTCCATCGCGGCGGCCCTGGACCGCTCGGGCCAGGGCGACGTCATCCGCCGCAAGGCGGGGCTGCCCCCGGCGACCTACTTCTCCGGCGGCAAGATCCAGTGGATCCTGGAGAACGTCGACGGCGTCCGCGAGGCGGCCGAACAGGGTCACGCCCTCTTCGGCAACACGGACGCCTGGGTCCTGTGGAACCTGACCGGCGGCCCCGACGGCGGCGTCCACGCCACCGACGTGACCAACGCCAGCCGTACCATGCTGATGGACCTGGAGACCCTCGACTGGGACGACGAGCTGCTGGGCTTCTTCAACATCCCCCGGCAGATGCTGCCGGCCATCAACCCGTCCTCCCACCGCGAGGCGTTCGGCGTGACCCGCACCTCCCGGCCGCTGCGCGCCGCCATCCCCATCACCGGGGTGCTCGGCGACCAGCAGGCCGCCACGGTGGGACAGGTCTGCTACGCGCCGGGCGAGGCCAAGAACACCTACGGCACGGGCAACTTCCTGGTCCTGAACACCGGTACGGAACTGGTGCGTTCGCAGCACGGCCTGCTCACCACCGTGGCGTACCAGTTCGGCGACAGCCCGGCGATCTACGCGCTGGAGGGCTCCATCGCCGTCACCGGGTCCGCGGTGCAGTGGCTGCGCGACCAGATGAAGATCATCAACGACGCGGCGGAGAGCGAGACGCTGGCGCGCACCGTCGAGGACAACGGCGGGATGTACTTCGTCCCCGCCTTCTCGGGTCTGTTCGCTCCGTACTGGCGCTCCGACGCCCGCGGCGCGATCGTCGGCCTGGCCCGCTACAACGACAACGGCCACCTGGCCCGGGCGACCCTGGAGTCCATCTGCTACCAGAGCCGCGACGTGGTCGAGGCGATGGAGCAGGACTCCGGCGTCCACCTCGACGTGCTCAAGGTCGACGGTGGCGTCACGGCCAACGACCTGTGCATGCAGATCCAGGCCGATGTCCTCGGCGTCCCGGTCAGCCCGTCCGGTGGTCGCCGAGACCACCGCGCTCGGCGCCGCCTATGCGGCGGGTCTGGCCACCGGCTTCTGGCGCGACACCGACGAGCTGCGCACCCACTGGCAGGAGTCCAAGCGCTGGGAGCCCCAGTGGTCCGACGACCAGCGCGCGGAAGGATACGCGGGCTGGAAGAAGGCCGTGGAGCGCACGCTCGACTGGGCCAAGGTCGAATAGCCCGACGACGACAAGCGCCGCCCGTGAACGTCGGGCGGCGCTTGTCCGCGTCGTGCGGGCCCCGGCATCCGGCAGGGCCCGCCTTCCCCTGGACCGCGGCTAGCGATCGACGGACCGCATTCCCGCCTCGTCGTACCGCTCACCCGCCGCTTCGGGCAGCTCCGCGTCGATGCGGGCCAGGTCCTCCCCGGTCAGCGTGATGTCCACGGCGGCGGCGTTCTGTTCCAGGTAGGTACGGCGCTTGGTGCCCGGGATGGGCACCAGATCCTCGCCCTGGGCCAGCACCCAGGCGATGGCCAGCTGGGCCGGGGGCACGTCCTTCTCGGCGGCGATCTCCTTCACCTTCGCCGCCAGCCGAAGGTTCGCCGTCAGGTTGGCGTCCTGGAAACGCGGGTTCTCACGGCGCCAGTCGTTCGCGTCCAGGTCGTCCGGCGACGTGAACCGGCCGGCGAGGAAACCGCGGCCCAGCGGCGAGTACGGCACGAAGCCGATGCCCAGCTCACGGCAGGCGGGCAGGACCTCGTCCTCCACGTCCCGCGACCACAGCGAGTACTCGCTCTGCACGGCCGTGACCGGGTGTACGGCGTTGGCGCGCCGGATGGTCTCCGCGCTCGCCTCGCTCAAGCCGATGCCCCGCACCTTGCCTTCGGCGACCAACTCGGCCAGCGCGCCGACGGTCTCCTCGATGGGCACGTTCGGGTCGACCCGGTGCTGGTAGTACAGGTCGATGTGGTCGGTCCCCAGCCGCTCCAGGGAACCGTGGACCGAGCTCCGGACGTGCTCCGCCGAGCCGTCCTGCGGGCCGACCGTGCTGATGTCGCCCGGTACGGCCTCGTCCATCCGGTAGTTGAACTTGGTCGCGATCACGTACTCGTCACGGTGTCCCCGGATCGCCTCGCCGACCAGCGACTCATTGGTGAGCGGCCCGTACATCTGGGCCGTGTCGAGGAAGGTCACCCCGAGGTCGAGGGCACGCCGGATGGTCGCGACGGCCTCCTCCTGATCGGTGGATCCGTAGAAGGCGGACATCCCCATGCACCCCAGACCGATGGCCGATACCTGGAGATCCCGCAGACTGCGCTTCTGCATGCCGTGTCCCAGCCTTTCCTGCGCACTGATCCGTTGTTCGGACCGCGCGAAGCCCCTCATCCGTCCAGCGACGGATTCCACCGCCCGGCATCCCGTGCGAGGTCCCTGACGGCACCGGCTTCGCGCGCCGCGATGTCTGCGACGCTACGACCTGGAGCGCACTCCAGCGCAAGTCGACCGCCCGGGATCCGCACCTACTGGCGGGTAGCCTCCGTGCCGCGCCGCCGTTCCGTACCGGAGTTCCACGACGTCGTGCGCGAGCGGCGGCACGTGCGCGAAGGTAAGGAAAATGCCTGGTCACGAGAGGGTGACCGAGTGGTACTTTCGCCCGCATGCCCGCACTGATCACCCCCACGGACCGACTCCGGTCCTCCTGGCTGGCGGCGCGTGACGAGTGGCCTGCAGGGGCCCACCAGGCCGGAACCGGTCTGCGTCTCGCATCCGAGGCCGACCTCGCCGGCCCCGAGGCCTTCTCCGCGTGGGTGGAACAACTGCGCAAGCAGTCCGACACGTCGGTCGCCGTGGCAGAGGAGCGCGTCCACGCCACCCACTGGTGGATCGTCGAGGGCGACCGCTACCTGGGAGCCATCGATCTGCGGCACCGTCTGAACGCCGTCCTGCTCGATGTCGGCGGGCACATCGGGTACAGCGTCCGGCCGTCCGCCCGAAGACGCGGCCTGGCCACCTGGGCCCTCGGGGCGGTGCTGCCCGAGGCCCGCGCGCTCGGCCTGGAGAGGGTCCTCGTCACGTGCGACGACGACAACATCGGATCGGCCCGGACCATCGAGCGCAACGGTGGCGTCCTGGAGGATGTGCGCGCCACCGACGCCGGCGGCAAGCGGCGGTACTGGATCGCTCTCTGAGCGAGAGGGCGCGGCCGCCGGGCCCCGCCAGGGGCGGGGTTGGCCCCATCCGGCTGGTGCCGCGACTCCGCGCCGACTGCCTGCGCCTTCCCGGGCCCGGGCACGGCCAGACTGGGGACGACTCGCCGTACCTCCTCGTCCCGACCGGCAACCCACGGCGGCCGGCCCGGGAGCGGACGCCCACCCGCCAGGTCCCAGACACGACGGAGAACCATGACCGCCGACGGCACGACCCCCGACCCCGGCCCGCAAGCACATGCCGCCACGCTCCTGCGCCGTCCCCGGCTGTGGCTGGTGCCCACCGTCCTCACCGGACTGCTCGCCCTGCTGCTGTCGCTGCTGTACATGGGCGGCATCGTCAACCCGCAGCGCGACCTGCAAGACCTGCCGATCGCACTCGTCAACGGCGACACCGGCGAGCCGCCGACCGGGCAGAAACAGAACTTCGGCGCCCAGGTGGCGGCGGCCATCATCTCGGACACCTCGAGCGACACGGCCGACTGGCGGCAGTCGACCCTCGCCCAGGCCCAGGACGAGCTGAACTCCGGCCAGGTCTACGGCGCCCTGGTCATCCCCGCGGACTTCACCGACTCCATCGCCGCACTCACCCGCGCGGACGCGACCGCCCGCCCCACGATGACCGTGCTGACCAACCCCGCCAAGGGCAGCCTCGGTTCCTCGCTCGCGAGCAAGATCACCACCACGGCGGCCCAGCAGTCCTCCCGGACCATCGGCGAACAGCTGACGGCCGCCGCCTCGGGAGCGAACTCGACGACCAGGCTTCTGCTCGCCGACCCGGTGAACGTCGTCACCCGGGTCGGTCACCCCTTGGGCGACGACAGCGGCCTGGGTCTGAGCGCCTTCTACTACACGCTGCTCCTCGTGCTGGCCGGCTTCATGGGCGGCAACGTCATCAGCAACGGCGTGGACACGGCCCTCGGTTACGCGGACAACGAGATCGGCCCCTGGCACACCCGGCTGCCCACGGTGCCGATCAACCGCACCCAGACGCTGCTGCTGAAGATGGCCATGACGGCCGGCATCACGGTCCTCAGCGTCTCCCTGGTACTGCTCGCCTGCGTCAGCGTCCTGGGCATGGACGCCACGCACATCCCCCTGCTGTGGATCTACTCCTACTGTGCGGCCCTCGCGGTCGGCCTCGGCGTCCAGGCCATCAACGCGGCCTTCGGCGGGATCGGCCAACTGGTGTCCATGTTCGTGTTCATCGTGCTCGGTCTGCCGTCGTCCGGCGCCACCGTTCCGCTCCAGGCGGTCCCCGCGTTCTACCGCTTCCTGTCCCACTTCGAGCCCATGCGCCAGCTCAGCGACGGTGTCCGCGCCATTCTCTACTTCGACGCACGGGGCGACGCCGGACTCGCCCACGCCTGGACCATGATCGCGATCGGTGCGGCCGTCGGGCTCCTCTTCGGTTTCGCGATGACCTCGTACTACGACCGCAAGGGCCACAAGCGCCTCACCCCGCAGCCGACCTGAGCGGACACGCCGACCACCGCCCCGCGAAAGCCTGTGGTGCGGGTCGAGGGCGGCGCCGGCGTTCTTCTCCGGGAAATCCGCCGCGGAGCGCCCGGGATCCGGGAAGTCGGGCGCGCGCGAGGGGGCGCCTTCACTACGCTCCGGGAAGTCTCGGCACAGTGCCGTGGCAGCCGACCCGGAAGTGCGACCGAGCCGTCCTGCCGAAGGAGTTCGCCATGGAGTATCCCGACCTGTCGGCCCTGCCCGCCGAACTGCGGGAAGCCGTCAGCCGGCGCGGTTCGCTCAACGTCTTCCGCATGATCATGCACTCCCCCCGACTCGCCCCCGGCCTCCTGGAGATGGCCGACGCGATCCTGCAGCACAACTCTCTCCCGGACCAGTTGCGCGAACTCGCCATCGTGCGGGTCGGACACGTCTACGGTGCGCCGTACGAGGTCCACCACCACCAGAACATCGGCCGCCTGGTCGGGCTTGGCCAGGCCGCCCTCGCCGCAGCCGCCACCGGTTCCACCGAGGGGCTGTCCCAGGAGGAGGCGTCGGTCCTCCGCTGCACGGACCGTCTGCTCGCCCGGCACACCCTGAGCGACGCCGAGCGCGCCGAGGCGCTGGAGTTCCTCACCGTGGAGCAGCTCTCCGACCTCGTCATCACCGTCGGGTTCTACCAGCTCGTCAGCAACTTCCTGAACACCTTCGGCGTGACGACCGAGGGCGAGACCAGCCCGTACCGATAAGTGCCGACGACGTCCGGCGCCGTCACCGTCTCACGCGGGCGCCGTGCGGTCCTCGAGCGCGATCCCCAGCCGTGCGGTCACCGTGGTGAGGGCCGTTCCCAGGGGCAGCTCGATCCGGGCGACGGCGTGCCGGTCGCCCCGGGTGGGGTCCCGGTTGACGATCAGCACCGGCTTCCCGGCCTGGTCCGCCTGACGGACGAACCGGAGCCCGGACATCACCGTCAGCGAGGATCCCAGAACCAGCAGTGACGACGCGTCGCGGACCAGCGATCGGCAGTGCTCGACGCGTGGCGGCGGAACGGCTTCGCCGAAGAACACCACGTCCGGCTTGAGGACGCCTCCGCAGACCGCACAGGGCGCCACACGGAAGTCCCCGACCTGTTCGTCGGTGAGGTCGGCGTCACCGTCCGGATTGAGCGCGGCCGCCACGGGCTCGAAGCCCGCGTTCGCCTCCTCCAGCCGTCGGGCGAGCTCGCGGCGCGGGCTGCGGGCGCCGCAGGACTGACAGACGACCCGGCCCAGGTTTCCGTGGAGTTCCACGACACCCTCGCTGCCGGCCGCCTGGTGCAGGCCGTCGACGTTCTGGGTGATGACACCCGAGAGCAGGCCGTGCCGCCCGAACGCGGCCACGGCCAGGTGCCCGGCATTGGGCCGGGCGTGCCCGAAGGTGCGCCACCCCAGGTGACTGCGCGCCCAGTACCGGCGTCGCGCCCGGGGATCGGCGGTGAACTCCTGGTAGGTCATCGGGGTGTGCCGACTCAGGCTCCCGCCCTCGCCCCGGTAGTCGGGGATTCCCGACTCCGTCGAGATGCCCGCCCCGCTGAGCACCAGCACACCGCCGGCGCTCAGCGCGTCGACGACCTGCTCCGGATCGGTCGTACCCGGCGGCAGGTCCTCGGCGGGGGTCCAGCTCAGAGTGGGGCGCATGCGCATGCCGCCAGCGTACGGAACGGACCGCCTTCGGCGTCCGCGACCGAGTCCGGGGCCGGGTCCAGCCGGACTCCTCCCACCCCTCGGTCCGGCACCCGGCCGGCCGGCGCATGCGGGCGACCTGCGGTTCGGTTGCGTGCGCGGGACGCGAGATGGGTCACAACACGGTCCGGCGAAGCGGCCTTCCGACCGGGCCTTCGGGCCTGCCCACACCACATTTACGTGCAGTATGCACCTAAGCATGCACGGTCCGTGAGGGGGACATGTCTGCCTATCGTCGCTCTTTGGCCTGCCGCCGACGCCGCCGAGCAGTCCCGCCCCTGCCCCCGACGAAAGTAGGCGAGCGAAGCTTTGTCGACTGCGACAGTCGCCTCTCCCCCGACATCCGTCCCGACCGTCCCGAAGAACGCCACCGTCACCGACCCAGCGCTCGTGAAACGCGCCGTGAAGGCCGCCGCGCTGGGCAACGCGATGGAGTGGTTCGACTTCGGTGTCTACAGCTACATCGCGGTCACCCTGGGCAAGGTCTTCTTCCCGTCCGGGAACCCGACCGCCCAGCTGCTCTCCACCTTCGGCGCCTTCGCCGCCGCCTTCCTGGTCCGACCGCTCGGCGGGATGGTCTTCGGGCCGCTCGGCGACCGCGTCGGCCGTCAGAAGGTGCTGGCCGTCACCATGATCCTGATGGCCGCGGGCACCTTCGCCATCGGCCTCATCCCGTCGTACGCGTCGATCGGCGTCGGAGCCCCGCTGCTCCTGCTGGCCGCCCGCCTGGTGCAGGGCTTCTCCACCGGCGGCGAGTACGCGGGCGCCTCCACGTTCATCGCCGAGTACGCCCCCGACAAACGGCGCGGCTTCTTCGGCAGCTGGCTGGAGTTCGGCACGCTCGCCGGGTACATCGGCGGCGCCGGCCTCGTCACGCTGATGACCGCTCTGCTGTCCACCGAGGACCTGCTGAGCTGGGGCTGGCGGATCCCGTTCCTGATCGCGGGTCCGATGGGCATCGTCGGCCTCTATCTGCGGATGCGGCTGGAGGAGACCCCGGCGTTCGCGGCCGAGCTGGAGAAGGCCGAGTCGAACCGCCCGAAGGTGCCGCTGCGCCGAATGATCGTGGGCCAGTGGCGGGCGCTGCTGCTCTGTGTCGGACTGGTGCTGGTCTTCAACGTCACCGACTACATGCTGCTGTCGTACATGCCGAGCTACCTGACCAGTGAGCTCCACTACGACGAGACGCACGGCCTGCTCGTCGTACTCGGCGTGATGGCCCTGATGATGATCGTCCAGCCCTTCGCGGGAGCCCTGACCGACCGTGTGGGTCGCCGGCCGGTCATCGCCGCGGGCTGTGCGGGCTTCCTGTTGCTGTCCGTCCCCGCGGTGCTGCTGATCCGTCAGGGCAGCCTGTTCGCGGTCGCGCTCGGCATGGGAGCGCTGGGCCTGCTGCTGGTCTGCTTCACGGCGGCGATGCCGGCCGCTCTGCCGGCGCTGTTCCCGACGAAGGTGCGCTACGGCTCGCTGTCGATCGGCTTCAACGTCTCCGTCTCGATCTTCGGCGGCACCACCCCGCTGGTGGTGACGGCCCTGATCGGGGCGACCGGGAACATGATGATGCCCGCGTACTACATGATGGCCGCGGCCGTGGTCGGCGGTGTGGCGGTGTGGTTCATGGCCGAGTCGGCGGGCCGCCCGCTGCCGGGCTCGGCACCCTCGTTGTAGGGCTGCGGACGCGGAGCGCGGGACGCGAGCCGAGGACGTCCGGACCGGCCGGCCGGAACACGGGGCGCGAACCTTCGAGCCCTTGACGGCAAGCCGGCCGAAGCGGTGGGACAGAGCCCGCTTCGCAACCGGGCGTCGCTTCTCCTTCCACGAACTATGCGTCAGCCACGTTTGTTCGAACGCGAATGGTGCACACGAGATGCTGACACTGTCTTTACACGAAGAAGCGGAGAGACATCATGGGCATCATCGCGTGGATCGTCATCGGCCTGCTCGCCGGCGCCATCGCCAAGGCCTTGATGCCGGGCAAGGACCCGGGCGGCATCATCGTCACCATGCTCATCGGCATCGTCGGCGGTCTGCTCGGTGGCTGGCTCGGCAAGGTGATCTTCGGCGTGGACTCCATCGACGGGTTCTTCGACCTCTCCACCTGGATCGCCGCGATCGTCGGCTCGTTCATCCTGCTCGCCCTCTACCGCCTCGTCACGGGCAACCGGCATTCGCACCGCCACGCGTGACTGCCGCCGACGGTTCAGACGGCAAGGCATCCGAACGGCTCCCGTCCTGTGCTCAGGATGGGAGCCGTCGGCGTTGACAGCCCCTTACGCCTCCGGGACGCCACGTCCCGGCTCCGGCCCGCTTCGGCAGGCCGCCCAGGAACGGGGCCGCGGTATGAGGATGTGACAGTCCCTACCGGCCTTCGGGGGAACTTCGGGTCCCGCCCGCTGTCCGGCGGTCGGCGAGTGGTACGGGAGCTGGGCCGTCCGGTTGCCCCCGGTGGTGGTGGCGCTGGCGGCCGTCGGCGGGGCCGTCGCGGCGGGGGTGATCGGCGCCGTGGGGACCGTACCGCTGGTCGCCGTGGTGTGCTCCGTCAACCTGGCGCCGCGAGACCGTGCCGACGGCCCGGAACAGGGTGAGGACGGTACGGCTACGGCCGCGCACGGCCGAGGATCGTCGGCATGTGGGCGCGGCCGGTGGGCGCGGGGGTCACGTCACCGGCCCCTGGCGGAAGGACTCTCCCGCCAGGGGCCGGTCACGCGACGAACCGCTGTCAGGAGCCGACGATGCGACGCACGTTGTCCACGTCGCCGCAACCGGCCTTCAGCTGACGTTCCCTTGCTTCCAGGAACGCCGCGCCGAGCTCTTCGCGTCGCTCCATGGCGACATTCTCGCGGGCACCGTTGAGGATGGTGCGCTCCTCCTCGTCGGTGTGGTGGGCGATGGCCTCCACGAGCTCTTCCAGTTTCTCGTCCCACTCCTCGGAGCCGACCTCGTCGACCTCCAGGAGTTCGAGGAGCGCCTTGTTGCCTTCCTCGTGCTCCTCCTCGCCGTGCTCCACCTCTTCGTCGTCGATCTTCTTGAAGCGCTTGAGGGCGGGGTAGACCTTCTCCTCCTCCGCCAGGGCGTGCGCGATCAAGAGGTCGGCGAACTCCCGCAGGGCGGCCGCGCGGTCGGCTTCGACGCTGCGCATCAGACGGAAGAGGTCCTCCATTCTTCGGTGGTCCTGGAGGATGAGGGCAACGACGTCTCGCGTGTCAGGCATGTCGGCCATGGGAGCGGGCTTCACTTTCGTACGAGGGTCCTGGGACAGGACCGAGTACCCCCACCGGCCGTTTTCATTGATCCGGCTCTGCTGTTCGGGCTGCTTCGGGGCTGTCCTGAGGCTGCCCTCACACGCGTTGCACGGGCTCGGCGCCGATCGCCCGGCCGATCAGACGAAGGCGCTCTGCCCGGTGATCGCCTTACCGACGATCAGTGCGTTCATCTCCCTGGTGCCTTCGAACGAGTAGATGGCCTCCGCATCCGCGAAGAAGCGCGCCACGTCGTACTCGAGGACGATGCCGTTGCCTCCGAAGATCTCCCGGGACCAGGCCACGACCTCGCGCATGCGGGCGGTGACATGGGCCTTGGCCAGCGACGAGTGCTCGTCCCGGAAGACTCCGGCGTCCTGCAGGGCGGCGAGCCGGTGCAGCATGCCCCAGCTGGAGGTGATGTTGCCCAGGCTCTTCACCAAGAGATCCTGCACGAGCTGGAAACCCGCGAGCGGACGGCCGAACTGCTGCCGCTGGGTGGCGTAGCGCAGGGCCAGTTCGTACGCGCCGGTCATGACGCCGAGGGCCTGCCAGGCGACTCCACTGCGCGTGGCGCGCAGGACTTCCGCGACGTCACGGAAGGAGGAGGCGTTCTGAAGCCGGTCGCCTTCCGGCACCCGGACGTCGGTGAGGGTGACGTCCGCGTTCTCCACGATGCGCAGCGACGTCTTGTGGGCGATCTTCTCGGCCGTGAACCCGGGCGTGCCCTTCTCGACGACGAAGCCCTTCACCTGGTCGTCGTCGACATCGCGGGCCCAGACGACGATGTGGTCGGCGAAGGTGGCGTTGCCTATCCAGCGCTTGGCGCCGTTGAGCACCCAGGTGTCGCCGTCCCGGCGGGCGGTGGTGTGCATGCCCGCCGCGATGTCGGAGCCGTCCAGCGGTTCCGTCAGGGCGAACGCCCCGATGGTGTCCATCCTCGCCATGCCGGGCAGCCAGCGGTCACGCTGGGCCTGGTCCCCGCAGGCATGGATCGCGTACATGGCCAGTCCGTTGTGGACGCCGAAGAAGGTGGCGACCGAAGCGTCGACACGGCTCATCTCCATCGCCATCATCCCGGTCAACAGATGGCCGGCGGCGGGGCCGTGGTCGCCGTAGCCCTCGTACGACAGTCCGACCAGTCCACTCTCCCGGAAACGGCTGATCAGCTCCTGGGGAAAGGTGCCGTCGGCCCAGTGCTGGGCCACCAGCGGCTGGACCTCGTCGCGCATGAACGCCCTGGTCCTGAGCAGAACCCTGCGCTCCTCCTCCGTCAGGGCGGCCTCGAAGTCGTAGAAGTCGGCGACGTTCTGCTGTTCCGTGAGTGAAGTCATGGGGCCCTTCTTCCACGCTTGTGCCGAGCGATGCGCGCGGCCCACCACCACCGAGTACGTGACCCACCTCCGCGCGGGCCCCTGGAAACCGATCGGTCAGGGCGTCCCCTCGTCGCCGTCCCCCACGGTCCGAAGGGCCGCCTTCGCCGTTTCCGAGCGAAAGCCGTGTCCGACCTCCGGGGCGAGACCGTGGTAGTGGCGGAAGTTTTAGAGCAGGGGGCTCCATACGGCCGGGTCAACGTGCTGCGTACCGGGCACGACGACGCGCTCGTCGGCATGTACCCGGAGCACCTCGGTCTCGACGCTGAAGAACAGCCCCTTCCCACCCGGGGTGAGAGCGATCGTCCTGGCCTCCAACTCGAGGGCGCATCCGGCCTCGAGGCGGCCGTACGACGTCCGAGGCCGTCGGCGTGAGCCGGCCGCGGCGGACTTGTGGCGCTCGTGGCGGTAGCTCCCGGCCCTGCCCCCTGCCGAACGGGGGAGGTCGGCGCGTCCGGGGTCTGGGCGTGAGCCCTGCGAAAGAGGGCAGAAGCCACTCTTGGCACACGAACACCTGGTGTTTCACTTCGCACCCGCGTCACCTCGCGCAAGACCAGTAAGGAACTTCAGTGGCTGACCTACTGACCGGCGGGCAGCCCGACCCGGCGCGGTCCGGGCCGACCGACATCGCCAGCCTGCCCGCACAGGTCCGTGAGGACCTGACGCTCCGTCTGAGGCGGAACGAACGCCCCTTCGGCGACGACGACGTCCAGGTCGTCGAGCGACCACTCCTCCGACGTGCGGTCAGCGCCTCGGCGCTCGGCAACTGCATGGAATGGTTCGACTTCGGCGTCTACAGCTACCTTGCCGCCACGATCGGCAAGGTCTTCTTCCCCGGGGCGTCACCCGCCGCCCAGCTGATCTCGTCCTTCGCCACCTTCGCGGCCGCGTTCGTCGTACGCCCGCTCGGCGGCCTCGTCTTCGGGCCGCTCGGGGACCGCCTCGGGCGGCAGAAGGTACTCGCCACCACCATGATCATGATGGCGGTCGGCACGTTCGCCATCGGTCTCATCCCCAGTTACGCCACGATCGGTATCGCCGCCCCGATCCTGCTGTTGCTCGCCCGGATGGTGCAGGGCTTCTCCACCGGCGGCGAGTACGGGGGCGCCACGACCTTCGTCGCCGAGTACTCGCCCGACCGACGTCGCGGCTTTCTCTCCAGCTGGCTCGACTTCGGCACCTTCGTCGGTTACGCGCTGGGTTCCGCCCTGGTCACCACACTGAACCTCGCCCTCAGCGACGCGCAGATGCTCTCGTGGGGCTGGCGGATCCCGTTCCTGATCGCGGGCCCGCTCGGGGCGATCGGCCTCTACATGCGTCTCAAGCTCGAGGAGTCGCCCGCGTTCCAGCAGCAGCTCGACGAACACGAGAAGAGCCTCGCCAAGGAATCGGCGGGCACCGAGTTCAGGACCATCGTCAAGGACCACTGGCGGGCCCTTCTCATCTGCATGGGACTGGTACTGCTCTACAACGTCACGAATTACATGGTCACGGGATTCCTGCCCACCTACCTGACGGACACCCTCGGTCGCTCCAGCAGTTCGGCGGACGTCCTGGTGCTCGTGGGCATGGTGTGGATCGTGCTGCTGATCACCTTCCTCGGCAGGCTCAGCGACCACGTCGGCCGACGCCCCCTCTACGGTTTCGCGGCGGCGGGCATGATCCTGCTCGCCGTTCCCGCCTTCCTGCTGCTCAAGACGGACGGCACCTGGCCGCCGGTCTTCGGTGTGCTGATCCTTTCCACCCTGCTGGCGTGCTTCGCCGCGCCGAGCGCCGCGACCCTGCCCGCGCTGTTCCCGACGGCCGTCCGTTACGCGGCCATGGGCATCGGCTTCAACTTCGCGGTGGCGGCGTTCGGCGGTACGACCCCCCTGGTCACGGAGGCCCTGGTGAGCATCACCGGAAACGACCTGATGCCCGCGTTCTACCTCATGGCCGCCGGCGCGGTCGGGCTGCTCACCGTCCGTTTCCTGCCCGAGAGCGCCCAGGTGTCCCTCCACGGTTCCCAGCCGATGGTGGGATCGAAGACGGAGCGCCGCGAACTGATCGCCACCTCGCGGGAGCTGTACCGGACCGGGCGCGAGACGTCCGACCGCCGCTGAACCGCACCTGACCCCAGGCCCGGTCTCCTGCGCGGGAGACCGGGCCTGGACGTCGTCATCCGGCGGGCCGCCTGCCCGGTACCGGCGCGGGCCGCCAGGCGGGCGGCGGACGACTACTCTCCCACCCACCACACCGGGCGGTTGAGCGGCGGCACACGGACGAAGGCATCGTCTCCGGGCCCCCGAGGTGGCAGCCGAGCCGCTCGGCGCGGCAGGGAGCGGCCGGGCCGGCTCACCGATGACCGGGTCCACCGTCACAGGTACTGACAGGGCCCCCCACGGGTGTACCGCCCGGCCTAGCCTGGAGAGCGTGAGCACCGAGAGCGACATCCGCGCCTTCCTGGCCTCCCGCCGCGCCAAGATCACCCCGCAGCAGGCAGGCCTGCCCGCCTACGGCGGCAACCGACGCGTACCGGGCCTGCGCCGCGAGGAAGTCGCCCTGCTCGCCGGCGTCAGCATCGACTACTACGTCCGCCTCGAGCGCGGCCACCTCGCCGGCGCCTCGGAGGAAGTCCTCGACTCCGTGGCGAACGCCCTCCGGCTCGATGAGGCCGAGCGCGCCCATCTCCACGACCTGGCCCGGGCCGCCGCCAAGCGGCCCGTCCGCCGTGGCAGGCGTGCCCGCGGCCCGCTCCCGGACAGCGTCCTGCGCGTCCTGAACTCCATGGCCGACTCCCCGGCCTTCATCCGCAACGGCCGTCTGGACATCCTCGCCGTCAACGATCTCGGCCGCGCCCTGTACTCCCCGTTGTTCGCCCACGACGCCGCCGAGCCGGTCAACATCGCCCGCTTCCAGTTCCTCGACGCACGGGGCCGCGCTTTCTTCCCCGACTGGGAGGAGTCCGTGAACACCACCGTCGCCCTGCTGCGCACCGAAGCCGGGCGGGCGCCGCACGACAGTGAACTGACCGGGCTCGTCGGTGAACTCGTCACCCGCAGCGAGGAGTTCCGCTCGGCCTGGGCCAAGCACAACGTGCGCCTGCACCACACCGGCCGCAAGTCCTTCGGCCACCCCTCGGTCGGCTTGATCACCCTGGACTTCGACGCCATGGAACTGCCCGCCCAGCCCGGCCTGACCCTCACGGCGTACAGCTGTGCGCCCGGCACGCCCGACCACGACGCCCTTCGGCTCCTCGCCACCTGGGCCGCCTCCGAAAAGCCCCACCCCAGTGGTACCGACGTGAACGAGGACCGCTCGCGTCAGCGATAGCGCAACGCACGGCGCGCCTGTGCGGGCGCCCGGTCCACGGGTGCCGCGCGATCACGCCGGGCGGCTCCGGCGTGGTGGGGCCATCGCCCAGCGGATGGTCCGGGTCAGGGCCTGTCCGGTGGGGCGTACGGCGAGGTCCTCGACGACGGGCACCCGCGGCAGCCACAGCATGCCCCGGGCCCAGGGCGGCAGCAGCACGACGGCATTCGCGGCGAGCATGCCGTAGAAGGGGCGTACCGCAAGCGGCAGGGGCGGCTGGAACAGCAGGAAGCGGGCGGTGGAGCGGGCCTCGGACGTGGCCTCGAGTTCGGGGCGGTACGCGGCCAGTCGCTCGGAGAGCTCGCGGCGGTCGCGCGGTGGGTCGCTCACCCCCAGCGCCTCGGCGACACGCGCGGTGTCGGCGACGTAGGCGTCGTAACCGGCGGCGTCCAGCGGGTGGGCGCCGAAGCGTTCGTGGGCGCGCAGAAAGCTGTCCGTCTCGGCTGCGTGCACCCATCCGAGCAGGTGAGGATCGGCCGCGTGGTACGGCACTCCGTCGGCCGTCGTCCCGCGGATGTGTTCATGGATGCCACGGACCTTGCCGACCGCCCGCTCAGCGTCCGCGGCCGTGCCGTAGGTCGTCACGGCCAGGAAGGTGCTGGTGCGCTGCAGTCGGCCCCACGGGTCGCCGCGGAATCCCGAGTGCCCGGCCACGGCAGCCATGGCGAGCGGGTGCAGGGACTGCAACAGCAGTGCGCTCAGTCCGCCGATGAACATCGACGCGTCACCGTGGACGGTGCGGATCGGGCGGTCCGCTGCGAACCAGCGCGGGCCGGGTGTGTCGTGGATGCGGGCACGCGTCGCCGGTCCGTCGGGCCCGGCGACGCGGCGGAACAGGGCCCGGCCCATCTGTTCACGGACTACGGTCAGCACGGGCGGCCTCCCCTCTCCTGCTGTCCAGTGTCCGCGATCCCCGCCCGCATCCGGGCATGGGTGAGCGTTTCCTGTTCGTCCGGCCGGAGATCGGCGAAGAGGGGCTCAGCGTCGCGCACGGTCCCCGCAAGGACCGGGGGGACCACGCGGCCTCTCTCCTGAGCGTCCCCGCACCGTGTCGAGTTTCCACCGCCGACGGTCTCGACGGAGCGGGAACAGGGTCACACCGATCGCGGGGTCCGCCCGCCCCCGGCAGGCCGCCCCCTCCCCGCGCAGCACGTCACCGGACCCGAGGCCGCGTCAGGTCGCGTCTGCCGGGACGGCGGGGACGAACGCCGCCGCGCCGTGTCCGGCAGCCGGGTCCTGCTGTCGTGCTCGGTCAGCAGGCGTCGTACTTCCAGGCGTCGCCCTCCAGCGCCCACGGCTGCTTCGTCTGATCGAACTTGGGCAGGCCCTCCACCTTGTAGGTGGCGCGGCCGAGCTCCCCCGACACCTCGGCCTGCACGTCGGTCGCCGAGTGGTCCGGCCCGTAGTCCGACTTCACCTGCTGTACGACGCCGGAGTACGCGTCCTTGGTGATCTCCTTCGAGCAGCGTGCGGACAGCATGGCGTACGCGGTGTCGGCGTCCGCGGCGAAGTAGGCGGCGGTGTAGACGGCGACGGCGGCCTTGAGGTCGTCGCCCTCGTGCTCGGCCGGCACGCTGACGGTGGGCTCGGCGGCTGGTGTCCCGCTGTCGCTCGCGGCCGGGGTGTCGTCGGACGAGGAGCAGGCGGTGAGCGCCGCGAGGAGCAGGGTTGCGGTGGCGATGGTTGCGCGGGTGCGCATGGTTGTCCCCCCTGGACGGTGGTGCCAAAAAGGGCATGGTGCCACGGCCGGGACGCGCCATGGCCGCGCGGGTGGCATTTCGGCGGGGCCCTGTGACAAGGCTGCCGTGGTGATGTGACAGTCGGGCGCGTCACCGGTTCCGCCCGCGCGAGGCACGGCGCGCTCCTCGCTACGGCCGATCGGCTCAGGGGCGGCGCGCCTCGGCGGCGCGGGCGTCCGTCGGTGGAGGATCGGTGCGGTGGCGGCCGCGGCACAGGTCGCCGGCGCACCGCCCCGCCGTGTGGAGAGGTCAGGTCATGAAACCGTTCGACGCCCCGCTGTTCCGGGCACGTGCCGGCCACACGCCGGCACGTCTCGAGCCCTGCGCCCGCCTCGTCGTGCCGGCGGCGACGTGAGCGCCGCCGCGCGTGGGGACGCGCCGGGCGGTGGCCGCTACGGTGAGGCCGTCTTCCGTCCGAACAGGCGGGCGAGGGCGAGCGCATCGACTTCGGCGCCCTCGCCTACGACGACATCACCATGGCGCGGCTGCGGACTCTCGGGGTCGGCCCCGGGTGGCACTGTCTCGACGTGGGCGCCGGGACGGGCACCGTCTCCCGAAGGCTGCTGGCGGAGGCCGGGGTGGCGAGCGTGCTCGCCGTGGACCGCGACGTCCGTTTCCTCAGCGCGCGGCCCGTGTCCGGGCTCGACGTGCTGGAGGCCGACATCAGGGCGCCGGACGCCCTCCCCGGCCGGTTCTCGCTCGTGCACGCCCGCTTCGTGCTGATGCACCTGCCCGAGCGGGACCACCTGATCACCGCGTTGGCCGAACTCGTCGCGCCCGGCGGGGTGCTGGTGCTCAGCGACGCGGTCGACCTGACGAGCGACCGGACGCCCGGCACGCCGTACAGCACGGTGATGCGGGCGATGTGGCAAGGGCTGCGGGCCACCGTCGGCACCGACGTCTCCTGGGTGCCGTCGTACCCGCACCTGCTGCGTGGGGCGGGGCTCGGCTCCGTCGCCGCCGGGATCCATGTGCCGCCGCTGCTCCCGGGCAGCCCCATCAGCCGCTTCTGGGCGGACACCTGGCAGCGGAGCCGCGCGGCGATGCTGGCCACCGGCCTGGTCGACGACCGGGCCGTCGACGAGGCGGTCCGGTACCTGGACTCCGAGGAATGCGCCGCACTGTCGGCCGGCATGCTCACCGTCTGGGGGTGGAAACCCGGGGAGGCTCCGCGATGACGCCCCGCCGCCGGGTCTCTCGTGAGACATGGACTCATCGCCAGGGGGTACGCAACCGCCCGCGTGAAGACGCGGTCAGGCGGGCTGCCACAGCTCGATCCGGTTTCCCTCCGGATCGGTGACCCAGCCGAAACGACCGACGCCCTCCATGTCCTGCGTCTCTTCGGATACGTCGGCTCCCCCGGCACGCAACTGCGCGAGCATCGCCTCCAGGTCGCGGACCCGGAAGTTGAGCATGGTCCGCTGGGCGCGGGACCCGAAGTAGTCGGTTCCGGACTCGAACGTCGCGAACACCGTCGGCCCGGCATCCTGACGCCATAGGCCGTTCGCGTCGGCGTCCAGACCCAGGCAGTCGCGGTACCAGGCGCTCAGGGCCGCCGGGTCGGCAGCCCGCATGAAGTACCCACCGATTCCAAGCACACGTTCCATTCCGCCATCCTGCCAGGACGGCGATCGGGCGGGCGGTGGTCGGGAGGGACGTCGTCGAGGCCGACGAGGGCAGTCCGGTCGTCCTTTCCGGCCCGCTCGGGGACAAAGAGCCGAGGACGTGCGAGGGGCGGAGTGCGCCGACGTGGTGTCGGAGCACGCCGCCCTCGGGCGGAACAGGGTGCGGGAGCCGGGCCCGGGCCGTCACGGCGGTCACGGCGGTTACTCGGGGTCGCTGTCGAGCTTCGAGGCCCACCAGGAGTTCGCCGTGACCGCCGGGGTGGTCATGACGCATGCTCCTCAGAGGCTGCGGGCGACGATGTCGCCGTAGGCGGTGGTCGCGTGGATGTTCAGGTCGGCGACGCCTTCGGTGTTCTTGAGCGCGTTGTGGATCCGGCCGTACGCGGTGCCGGCGTCCAGCGAGGCGGAGACTCCACGGGCGGCCCCGACCGATACCTCGCCCGCGTCGGTGCGCAGCTCGACGGTGCCCCGCACGGCCTCGGCGATCCGGATGTCGCCCTTCTTGGTGCTGATCTCCGCGGGACCGTTGAGACGGCCGACCGAGACGTCACCGGCGAGCAGGGTGAGGCGTGCGCTCGCGGTCTCGTCGAGCTTGATCGAACCGTGCGAGCCCTCGATGACGACGTCACCGAGCCGTCCGACGCCCCGGAACTCGGCGCTGGCCGCCTTCGCCTCGACCCGGGAATCGGCGGGCAGCTGGACGGTGACCTCGATGGCTCCGGAGCTGCCGAGGATCCGGTTCTGCGCCGCGGCCTGGATCCGCAGGAGCCCGCCGCCGAATGCGACCTCGGCCTGCTCCGCGGCTTTCACGTCGCGGCCGTTCGAAGGATCCGCGGGCAGGACCTCGACCGTGGTGTCGGCCCGGTCGGCGGCGATGAACCGGATGCGCCCCGCGGGGATGTCGAGGACGGCGGCGATCGGGGCGGGGGTGTCGAACTTCCGCATGGTGCTCTCCTTTGGCGCGTTGTTTCTGACATCGCAAAAGCTACGTTGCCTTCACCGATTCATCAACCAGTTCGTTGCAATAACTTCGTGTTAATGCAGGTCAGCGTCATCATTTCGTTGCAATGGTGAGAGAATCAATGCAACGACGACTCCTCCATTCGTTGCAATGGATGAGAAGTGAACGCTATGCTGCGGACACCACGGCGCACTAAGGAGACATCGATGCCGGGAGGCAGACTCACCCAGCAGGAACGCCAGCAGATCTCCCTGGGACTGGCCGACGGCCTCGCCTACGCGGAGATCGCCAGACGTCTCGACCGTCCGACCTCGACGATCACCCGTGAGGTGATGCGGAACGGCGGTCCCACCGCCTACCGCGCCGACCTGGCGCACCACGCCACCGAACGCCGCACCCACCGGAGGAGGCAGGCCACGCCCCGAGGGGCGGCCACGCCCGCGCCGGCCCACGGACGCGACGCCGAGGCCGTGCGCGCGTACGAGGAGATGTTCACCACCCTCCTCATGGGACAGGGCCTGCCCAAGATGATGTCCAGGGTGCTGACCTGCCTCTACACCACGGACGCGGGCAGCCTCACCGCGTCCGAGCTCGTCGAGCGCCTCGACGTCAGCCCGGCGTCCGTCTCGAAGGCGGTCGCGTTCCTCGAAAGCCAGGGCCTCATCCGCCGGGAACGGGACGAACGCCGCCGCGAGCGCTACGCCGTCGACGACGACGTCTTCTACCAGTCGACGATCGCGAGCGCCCGGTCCAGCCTCCAGCTCGCCGAGGCGGCCCGGCAGGGAGTCGGCGTCCTCGGCTCCGACACCCCGGCCGCCGCCCGCCTGGAGAACATCGCCCGCTTCGTCGACTTCGTCGCCGAGGGCATAACCCGCGCCGCGGAGCAGGCCCGCGAGGTCCTCCACACCAAACCCAGAGCGTCCTCGGGCGACGATGCCGAGCCGGGCCCGGAGCACGCTTAGACGGCCGTCCTGACGGTCACGGCCGTCAGGGCGGGCGCGCTGGGCGCATGAGCGGCGCGGGTGCCCGTGCCGCCCCGGTACGGACGGAGTCGCGCTTTCGGTCCCGGCCGCGGCCGCTGCCGGACGGTTGCCGACCGGTGGTTCAACCGGTGAGGTGGCGCTCCAGCCAGTCCGCCGCGGCCCGGCGGAACAGCCGACGGTTGTCCGCGCGCAGGAAGTCGTGACCCTCGTCCCGCAGAGTGAGCAGCCGGGCCGGGATGCCTCGGTCTCGCGCCGCGCGTACGAACTGCTCGGACTCCCCCGGCGGCACGTTGGTGTCGTGCTCTCCGTGGACGGCGAGCAGGGGGACGCGCAGCGCGTCGATGCGTGTCATCGGCGAGAGTTCCCGCAGCAGTTCGCGGTCACGCTCGGGGTGGCCGTACTTGTGGGCCGCCGACTCGGCGAGCCAGGGTTCCGTACCGGCGAAGAAGGTCGCGAAGTCCGACATGCCGCAGACGGCGACGCCGGTACGGAACAGATCGGGGTGCCGCACCAGGGAGGCGAAGGTCAGGTAGCCGCCGTACGAGCGGCCCATGACCGCCAGTCGGGTCGGGTCGGCGGGGCCCGCGGGCACCGCGTGGGCCGCGCAGTCCGCCACGTCGTCCAGCGCGGCGAAGCGTCCCGCGCCGAGGTCCGCGTCGACGAATGATCTGCCGTGCCCCGAGGAGCCCCGGACGTCGGGGGCGAAGACGTCCAGTCCCCGGCCGGTCAGCTCGTGGTAGAGCGGGCTGAAGACGGGGCGCTCGTGCTCCTCCGGTCCGCCGTGCAGGTGGATCACGCACGGGGCGGGTTCACCCGGAGCGCGGCCCGGCGCCCGGTAGTACCAGCCGCTCAGGGGCAGCCCGTCCCGCGCCGTGAGTCGCAGGAGGACGGGGCGTACGGGTCGGCGGCCCGCCGCGGTGGCGTCCTCGTCACGGGATGACCAGGGCGTTCGCATCAGGGACACGCCGTCGGGGGCCCACCACACCCCGGGCCGGCGTTGGGAACCGGACAGCGCCGGCAGCAGCCCCCGCGGGCCGGCCGTCACGACACGGGTGACGACCTCGTGCGGCAGGGGGACGGTCGTCGTGGGCAGCGGGCCGTAGGGGGCCCACCGCGTCGGGAGAGGCTCGACGAGTTCGAGCCGGCTCTCGCCCCGCTCGTTCCAGGACAGTGCGGCGGTGCGGCCGTCGTGGGACAACGCCAGGAGGTCGAGATCGCTGTCCTGCCGTTCCGCCATGACGGACGTGCCCTGTGGCCGGCCGTCGGCGCCGAGGGCGACGGCGAGGAGCGCCGCGTACTCGCGTTCGGCGTCGCTGCGCAGCCACAGCGTCCGGCCGTCGGGTGAGAACCGTCCGATCCACGGATCGCCGTCGGCGACCGGCATGGTGCACGTCGTGGCCGAGTCGGCCGTGCGCCGGACGACGCCTTCCCGCCGTCCTCGCGGCCCGTGGCGCAGCAGCACGAGACCGCCGTCGCGGCTGATGTCGCACACCCGCAGGGTGGCGGCGTGCGTCTCCGTGGCGAGGAGGACGGGGGACGCCAGACCGTCAGGGTCGATCAGGTAGGCCGACAGGCCGCCGCCGGGACGGACCGACGGCACCGGAGGCTCCGCGGCGTCGGCCGCCGTCACGGTCGGCCCCGTCCCCGGTGCGGCGTCGTACGGGGTTCCGCCCAGGAGTGCCGCCCGGCCGTCCCGGTCGGCCCAGTTGGCCGGCAGGGCGGCGTCGGCACGGGTCGGTCCCGCGCCGTTGCGCTGCGTGCGGGCGCCCGGCGCGGCGAGCGTGACGGCGACGGCCGAGCCGTCGTGCGCCCAGCAGCCCAGGTAGGCGGTGTGGCCCGGATCGGCCCCGGCCAGCACACGGCGGCCGGTGCCGTCGGGACGTACGCACAGCACCCTGGTGTGCTCGCCGCCGCCCGGTGCGGTGGTGTAGGCGATCCAGCGTCCGTCCGGCGACCAGGACACCTCCTTGACCGGGTCCGGCAAGGAGTCGAGCAGGTGCACCTCGTCCCCGTCGACGGGCCCGGCCCACAGCTGGGGGACGCCGCCCCGGTCGCAGATGAAGGCCGCCTCGGAGCCGTCGGGGCTGGCGGAGGGGTACCAGCAGCCGTGCGAGCGCAGCCGCGTCACGGCCTCCCGAGGACCGCTCGCCTCGGGCAGGGGGACCGGCGCCGGGGCCGGGGCGGCCGCGAAGGCGGTGCCCCTCGAGTCCGCCGGCCGCGTGCCGGGGGGCGGGGCGACCGGGTCGCCGCCCAGGTCCGCCGCCATCAGCCCGCCGCTCACGTGATGCCGTGGGTCTGGAGCCATATCTCCAGCAACGCTACCTGCCACAGGGCGTTCGCTCCCCGTTTGGTGCGGTGCTCGTCGGGCGCCTCGAGGAGCTGGGACACGTACGACTCCCGGAAGAGGCCGCGCTGCCTCGCCTCGGGCGCCTCCAGCGCCTCGCGCACGCGCTTCAGGACGGGGCCCGCCATGTGCCTGATCGCCGGGACCGGGAAGTAGCCCTTCGGACGGTCCACGACGTTCAGGGGCAGCAGTTGCCGCCCGGCCGCCTTCAGCACGCCCTTGCCGCCGTCGGCCAGCTTGAGTTCCGGCGGGCAGGCCGCGGCAAGCTCCACCAGTTCGTGGTCGAGGAACGGCACCCGGGCTTCCAGCCCCCAGGCCATCGTCATGTTGTCGACCCGCTTGACCGGGTCGTCGACGAGCATCACGTGCGTGTCCAGGCGCAGGGCCGCGTCCAGGGCCGTCTCGGCTCCGGGGACCGCCATGTGGTCCCGGACGAAAGCGCCCGAGACGTCGTCGCCGGCCAGCATGCCGGGCTCCAGGATCCGGGCGAGGTCGTCGTGCGGCCGGTCGAAGTACGTGTCGGCGTACCGCTCGGCGGCGTCCTCGCGGGCGACCTCGGCGAGCCGCGGGTACCAGTGGTAGCCGGCGAGCACCTCGTCGGCGCCCTGCCCGCTCTGCACGACCTTCACCTCCTTCGACACCTGCTCGGACAGCAGGTAGAAGGCGACCACGTCGTGGCTGGTCATCGGCTCGCTCATCGCCGCGACGGCCCCGTCCAGGGCCGTCGACACCCGGTCGGAGGGGACCATCAGCCGACGGTGGTCGGTGCTGAATTCGCGGGCCACCAGATCCGAGTACGGGAACTCGTCGCCCTCCTCCCCGCCTTCCGACTCGAACCCGACGCTGAACGTCATCAGGTCCCGCTGTCCCGCCTGGGCCAGCAGCGCGACGATCAGGCTGGAGTCCAGGCCGCCGGAGAGCAGGACGCCGACCTGGACGTCGGAGACCATCCGTCGGCGTACGGCCGTGCGCAGCGCCTCCAGCATCGCGTCGCGCCAGTCGTTCGCGTCCATCGCCGCGTACTCGGCACGTCGCGTGTACGACGGCTGCCAGTAACGGTGGTCGCGGTGGGTGCCGTCCGGTTCGACGACCCGCACGGTGGCCGGCGGGAGCTTGCGCACACCGCGCAGTACCGTGCGCGGGGCGGCGACCGTGGCGTGCCAGCTGAGGTACTGGTGGACGGCCGCCGGGTCGAGCGAGGTGTCCACGTCGCCGGCGGCGAGGAGGGCGGGCAGGGAGGACGCGAACCGCAGCCGCCCCGGTGTCCGCGCCAGGTACAGGGGCTTGATGCCGAGCCGGTCTCGCCCCAGCACCACGCGTCCGGACCGGTGCTCGACGAGGGCGAAAGCGAACATGCCGTAGAGGCGCTCCACGCAGGCGGTGCCCCACTGCTGGTAGGCCTTCAGCACGACCTCGGTGTCGGACGTCGTCGCGAACCGGTGTCCCAGACCGCGCAGTTCGTCGCGCAGCTCCCGGTAGTTGTAGATGCAGCCGTTGAAGACCCCGGTGATCCCCGAGCGGGAGTCGGTCATCGGCTGCGCCGCGAGGTCCGACAAGTCGATGATCTTCAGGCGCCGATGCCCCAGCGCCACCGCGCCGCGCGTCCAGATCCCCCGGCCGTCGGGGCCGCGGGCGGCGAGCCGTTCACTCATCCGTTCGACTGCCGCCAGGTCGGGCCGGTGTCCGTCGAAGCGGATCTCCCCGCTCAGACCGCACATGACTTGCCGCCTCCGTTTCGTTCGGCGTGGGCCGAGCGCCGGTACCCGGGTACCGGACGCTCGGCGGAAGGGAATGGGTCGTCAGTGTCCATGGCGAGTTACCTCCGGGTCAGCGGCCGTGCGAACCGGTGGGAGGGCGATGTCGCCTCGGGGGACGGAAGGTCCCTGCGCCGGCCGGCCGCCGCCCTCCCGGAGGCGCGTTCCCCGCGCGTCTCGGCGATGAGCATGTCGACGCAGGCCAGCAGATCCTCTTCCTCCGCGACACGGCGCATACGGCGAGCCGCGCTGCCGTCGGCGAGCGCCTCGTCCGCCAGCGAGCGGACGGTCTCCCAATCGCCGTCGCCCTCCAGAACGGGACGCAGCCGGGCGAGCAGCTTGCTCACGACCTGCCCGGCGGGCGCCTCCCGATGGGTCTCGGGATCCAGCAGACCGCCTTCGAGTCCGGAGCGGGCCGCCCGCCAGGCGGCGCCGCGCAGCCACTCGTGCCGTCCGTCGCAGCCCGGGACACCGCCCGTCCGGAGCCTCTCGCAGGCCTCGGTGACCAGGGCGCGGAACAGTCCCGCGACGAGCACGACGGTCTCCGCGCGCGGACAGGAGTCGCAGATGCGCAGTTCCAGCGTCTGGAGGTGCGAGGAGGGGCGTACGTCGTAATAGATCATCCCCTCGTCGCTGATGACCCCGGACCGGACGAGGTCGCGCACCGTGGCGTCGTACTCGGCCGCGTTCGCGAAGCAGCCGACCGGACCCGCGGTGGGCCAGCGCTGCCAGAGCATGGTGCGCCAACTCGCGTACCCCGTGTCGGAGCCCTGCCAGAACGGCGAACTGACTGAGAGCGCGAGAAGCACGGGCAGCCACGGCGAGACCGCGCACATCACCTGCACCGCCGTGTCGCGGTCCGGTACGTCCACGTGGACCTGAGCACCGCAGATGAGCTGCTCGTCGGCGACCGTGCGGTAGTCCTCGATCATGCGGCCATAACGCGCTCCGGCCGTGGGATGCGCGGCGGTCGTCGGCGCGAGTGGCGCCGAACCCGCGGCCACCGCCGCCAGTCCCAGCGAGGATGCGGCCGCGTCGAGCCGCCGTCTGGTCTCGGCCAGGTCGGCGTACAGATCGCCGAGGGACGTGTGCACCTCGCTGTTCGACTCCACGGTGGACTGGTGCAGTTCCGTGGTGAAGGTACGCCCGGGCAGGCGTCGCAGGAGCGAATTGGCGCGTGGCACGAGCAGTCCACTCTCCACCTCCAGGACGTGGAACTCCTCCTCCACTCCGATACGAACGCTCACGGTCACTCCTCGGGGCGATGCGTAGCGGCAGTTCGCCGCAGGCGAAGGGCCTTCACCACGGCCGGACGGCCGCAGGTGAGACACTTCGAGTCACCAGAACGCCGACTTATAAGCGCACATTGCATATGCGACATGAGCAAATCTCAGATGAGCGGATGCGGGGCCGGTGGCACCCGGGATCCGGCAGTGAGGGACGCTCCGACTGTGCCGTCGCGAAGGCTCCTCGAAGGCTCGAACACACGCAGACGCGGGCCCGACGGCTCGATGATCCGATGGCTCGAAACGTGGCCCGACGGCTCGACGATCCGACAGCCGGGTGGCCCGAAGCGGTCGACGACGGCAGGACCCCCACGCCGTGCCCCTGTGGCCGCCGTGCGACGGGGGCACGGCGGCCACAGGGGCACGGCCGGCCGACGGCCGGCCGTGCGTCACTCGGATCGGACGGAGCTCCGGGGCTCACGGACGCCAGGTCGTCTCACGGCTTTCCCGACGCGTCGTCGTCGCCCGACCCCGGTTCCGCCATCCGCCGGTGGGCGGCCGCCTTGGCACTGTCCGGGAGGACCCTGTTCACCAGGCCCTGCGCCTTGGTCTTGGCGGAGCCGGCCACGACCTTCTTCCTGCCGCCCATGAGTGCCTCGAAGCCGTCCTTCGCGACCTTGGCCGGGTCGTCCTTGTCCTGCCGGCCCACCTTGGTGTCCTCCATGTCGGCGCGTCGGAAGAACTCCGTCTCCGTGGGGCCGGGCATGAGCGAGGTGACGGTGACGCCGGTGTCCTCGAGTTCGTTCTGCAGAGCCTCCGCGAAGGACTGCACGAACGACTTGGAAGCGTTGTACACGGCCTGGAACGAGCCGGGCATGGTCGCCGCGATCGACGAGGTGAACAGCACCTTCCCCGCACCCCTGCGGGCCATGTCCGGCAGCAGCCGCTTCGCGAGCCGCACCGTCGACGTGACGTTGAGGTCGATGACACGGATCTCGTCCTCGATGTCGGTTTCGACGAACGGCCCGCCCTTTCCCACGCCGGCGTTGAGTGCCGCGGCGGCCAGCGGCCGTCCTTGGGCGGTGACGGCGGCGTACAGCCGGTCCACACCTCCCGGTTCCGCGAGGTCGACCTGCACGGCCGTGACCGCCGCTCCGTGGGCGCGGATCTCGTCCGCCGCCAGGTGCAGCTCACCGTTCTCCGCGGTCAGCAACACGTCGTACCCGTTCTCTGCGAATTGCCTGGCCAGCTCGAACCCGATGCCGCTCGAAGCACCCGTGACGAGAGCCAGAGGCTTGTTGTCGTCCATGGCCGCCGGGTACCCCTGCGCAGTCGCGTGAAAGCGCCTTCGTCGCGCGCGGGTGACGTGTCGGCGCGTGCGGATGAGGGGCGGACCGGAGGGCGGGCGGCCGTCCGGAACCGGGGTCAGCCCGCCCGGCGAACGCACTGCCCCGCGCCGAACTCCGCTGTGCGCGGCGGCTTTCCGGTCCGCTCGGCCAGGTCCGTCGCCGGTCCGCGTAGGCTTCGCTCAGCACGGACGCGGTGGGGGGCGAGGCACATGAAGGCTCGGACGGCACAGAGGTGGGGGTCGGCCCTCGACTCGGTGGTGGTGTACGCGCAGGGCGCGGTCTGCCGCCGCCTGGCCTCGGGCAGCGTGCCGGCGGACGGACGGGTGCGGGTGACGGGACTGCCTCGCTCACTGGACCCCGGGTCCCTACGGGCCCGTGTCACCGGCGCCTCCGGTGTGCGCGTCACCGAGGCACGGGTGGAGGTCGAGGCCGAGCCGCTCGCCGGAGCCGCCCCCTACGCGCTGCGGCGCGAGACGGAACAGCTGGTCGACGCGTACGCGGCCGCGCAGGGGCGCCGGGACCGGCACCTGAAGCTGATCGAGGAGGTCAAGGGGCTGCGGCCGGTCCCGCCGGCCCGCCGACGCGACGACCCGCACCGGCGCACCCCGGTCGACGCGTGGCTGGAGCTCGCCGAGTTCGTCGACGAGCGGCTGACCAGGCTGCACACCCGGCTCGTCGAGCTGGAGGAGGCGTTGGGGCAGGCCGAACACGCCCTCTCCGTCGCCGCCGACCGGCTCGCCCGCGCCTCCACCGACGCACCGGCGGCGCACGTGGAGACCACGGTCTCGGCCGTTCTGACCCTCGACGGCAGCGGTGACGCGGAAGTGGAGCTGGAGTACGGCGTGCCGGGCGCGGTCTGGGTGCCGGCGTACCGTCTCACGCACCGTCAGGGCGACAGCAGCGGCCGGTTGGTGCTGCGCGCCTCGGTGGCCCAGCGCACGGGCGAGGACTGGAACGGTGTGCGCATCGCTCTGGCCACCGCCGACCTACGGCGCCGTACCGACCTGCCCAGGCTCCGCTCCGTGCGGATCGGACGCCGTCAGCCCGCACCCCTGCCGTCCGGCTGGCGGGAGCCGCCGACGGGTCTGTCCGACCTGTTCGCCGGGTACGACGTGGCACCTCGCCGGCCGGCCACGACCGCCGCTCCCCCAACTCCCGGCGGCGGGCCGGCGCCCGTGGCGGCCGGCCCCGCACCGGGTCCCGTTCCGCCGATGCAGCCGGCATCCCAGGGGTACGGCGAGTCGCTCGCCGGGGCACCACAGGGCTACGGCGCGCCGTCCCCCGTGCCGCCGCCGGGCAGTGCGGGCAGCGCGTACCCCGAGCCCTTCGGGGGCGGCGGAGCGAACGAGGCCGCGCAGCCGGTGCGGTCACGACCGGGCGGCAGGCAGCGGGCGGGCGGCATGCCCCTCGCGGCGCCCGCGATGGCTCCCCGGGCGCCCGGCCGGATCGCAGCGCCGCCGCCGCCCGCGGCCCCCGGCGGCTTCGCGGCGTCGCAGCCGGTGGCGCCGACGGCGGGTCCGCCCCGGCCCAGCGGGGCCGAACTCGACTACAGCGCCCTCGTGTTGTGCGGTCCCGACGAACAGGGCGGCCGCCGGGGCCGGTTGTTCCCGGACTCCCCGTTCGACCCGGTGGCGGCCGAGTACCGCCGCCGCGCCGAGGCGGTGGCCGCGCTGCCGCTGCCCGGACATGCCGTGCGGCCTCGCGAGTCGGCGGGCTCCTTCGACCACCGGTTCGACGCCGTCGCCCGCGCCGACATTCCCTCGGACGGTACGTGGCACACCGTCACCGTCGGCGAGATCCCGGTCGGTCTGCGCACCGAGTACCTCTGCGTGCCGTCCGTGGAGCAGACCGTCTACGCGACGCTGGTGCTCTCCAACTCCACCGATCAGGCTCTGCTGGCCGGCCCGGTGGAGGTCACCGTCGGCGACGACTTCCTGCTGAGCACCGCGCTGCCCACACTCGCCCCCGGCGGTGAGCGCCGGGTGGGGCTCGGCCCGGCCCAGGGCATCCGGGTCACCCGCCGTACGAACGTGCACGAGTCGACGTCGGGGCTGCGCGGCGGCACCACCGTGCTCGACCACCGCGTGCACGTGGAGCTGGCCAACCAGCTCGGCGAGCCCGCCACCGTCGAGGTCCGTGAGCGGGTCCCGGTCACCTCCGACGCGGACATCCGGATCGAGGAACGGGCCGACTGGACGGCGCCCCGGGACGGCGCGGGCCCCGAGCAGCACACACCCGGCACCCGCGTCTGGCGGGTGGACCTGCCCGCCGGCGCCACCACCGCCCTCGACGGCGGCTACGAGATCCGCATCGCGTCCGCCAAGACGCTGTCCGGCGGCAACCGCAGGAGCTGACACACCCCATGTCCATGGCACCGGAGCCGATTCCCGTCCCCGTCACCGCCGTCACCTGTCTGGAGGACCGCGCCCATGTCGAGCGCACGACCGTGCTCGACCTCGAGGCGGGAGTACAGCGGTTGCGTCTGGGGCCCGTCAGCGCGCTGGCCGTCGACCGTACGCTCCACGCCGAACTGACCGCCGAGCAGGCGGCGACCGTCCTGGACGCGCGGATCGTCCGGAGCTGGACGCCGCACGGGCCGCGGCCCGCCGAGGACGACTCCGCGCTGCGCCACCGCGTGCACGTCCTCGAAGAGGAGGAGTTGCCCGCCCTGGGGCGGCGGCGCGACCGGCTGCACGCGCGACTCGACGCGCTGGACCGTCTGGCCGCCGATCTGCTGAGGGAGATCGGCGAAGGAGCCGGCGCGGGAGAGTCCGAAGGGCTGCGCTGGACCCGCGAGCTGGACCGGGTGGACAAGGAGCGCGACGCTCACGGCGAGCAACTGCGCAGTGTCGAAGCCCGGCTGACCGCCCTCGGTGCCGAACTCGCCGACGCGCAGCGGGCCGTGGACCTCGCCGAGGACCGACCCGCCGAACTGGTCGCCCATGTCGAACTCACCCTGGAGGCCGTGGCCGCCGGGCCGGCCGGCCTGCGCCTCAGCCATCTCACCCCGTGTGCGCTGTGGCGGCCCGCCTACCGGGCCCTGCTCGACGGCGACTCCCTCACGCTGGAGACCGACGCGATGGTCTGGCAGCGCACCGGCGAGGACTGGTCCGGTGTTCGGCTGACGCTGTCGACGGCCCGCTCGGCACAGTCCACCGAGCCGCCCCGGCTGGGCGAGGACCGGCTGACGCTGCAGGACCGCTCCCCCGCCGAGCGCCGCACCGTCGACGTCGAGCTGCGCGAGGAGGACGTCGCGGACCTCGGTCCGGCCCCGGTGCTCGGCCTGCCGGGGCTGGACGACGGCGACGAGGTACGCGTGCTGAAGTCCCCCGCGCCGGTTTCGGTGCCCGCGGACGGCCGCGCCCACCGTGTGCCGCTCTCCTCGTTCACCACGACCGCGAGCCTCGAGTACGCCTGCGCACCCGAACTGTCCCCGCTGGTCACCGAGGTGGCACGCTTCGACAACCGGTCCGGCCACGCACTGCTCGCCGGGCCCGTCGACCTGATCCGGGGCAGCGGGTTCACCGGCCGCGGCACACTGGACTTCACCGCTCCGCACGCTCCCGTGGAACTCGCCTACGGCAGCCGCGACGACCACCGGGTCGTCCGGCACACCGAGGAGAGCCGCGACACCGCCACGCTCACCCAGCGGACGGTGGTCACCCGCACGGTCCGCCTGCACGTGTCCCGGTTCTCCTCCCCCGGCGAACACGGCGACCGGGTCATCGTCCTGCGCGAACGGATCCCCGTCTCCGAGGTGTCGGCGGTGGAGGTGCGGCTCCGCGAGGAGGCCTGCTCCCCCGCCCCCGACACGGTCGACGCCGACGGCATCGCCGGTTGGAGCCTGACCCTGCCGCCCGGCGGCCGGCGCACCGTCACCCTGGTCTACGAGCTGTCGGCGAGCGCGAAGGTCGCCGGGCTGTGAGCCGCCGGGCGGGGAGTGCGGCGCGCCCGCTCTAGAGGAGGCGCAGGACGCCGACGACCTTTCCGAGGATCTGCGCCTGGTCGCCACGGATCGGGGCGTAGGCCGGGTTGCGGGGCATGAGCCATACCTGCCCGTCCTGCCGGCGCAGCACCTTGACGGTGGCCTCGTCGTCCAGGAGCGCGGCGACGACGTCTCCGTGATCAGCGCTGTCCTGACGCCGTACGGTCACGATGTCGCCGTCGCAGATCGCCGCGCCGATCATGGAGTCGCCGGAGACCGTCAGGGCGAACAGATCGCCGTCGCCCACGACTTGGCGGGGCATGGCGTAGACGTCCTCGACCATCTCCTCGGCGAGCAGCGGGGCACCGGCCGCGATCCGCCCGACGAGCGGCACGTCCACCCGCGTCTCGTTCCTGCTGCCCAGGTCGGGCGCCCACGAGGGGCGGACCCGGTAGGCGCGGGGGCGTTGCGGATCCCGGTAGAGCACGCCCTTGCGCTCGAGGGCCATCAGCTGATGGGCGACCGAGGACGTGCTGGCCAGCTCCACGGCCTGGCCGATCTCCCGCATCGACGGCGGGTAGCCCTGCCGCTCGACCGACTCCGTGATGTAGCGGACGATGGCCGACTGACGGCTCGTCAGCTCTCCTTCGGCGGTCCGGGGACCGGGGGGACGGCCCCGGCGGGCGGACGCGGTGTTCTCCATCCGGGGCACCTCCGTGCAAGATCGTTCGGAATGACCCTAACCTGTCATCCCCCTTAAATGGAACACCTTATCGAATCTCGGGAGTCAACGGGCCCCGGATCCGCGCCCCGGCGCTCCTTCCGCGGCTCCGGGGGGGCCAGACGGCGCGTCGGCCGACGTCCCGGAGAAGGTGGTCGACGCCCTCCGGCGCGGCGGCGAAGGAGGTGACGAAGCGGACCCGCACCCGGCTCCCGGCGGTCACTGGGGAAGGCGTAAGCCGTCCGCGAGGAGCCCCTCGGCGACCTGCCGCCCGAGGACGTCGTCCGGTACGCACTTCGGCGCTTCGCGGGGCACAGGGCACGGCTCCGCCTGCGGGAGGCGACCGTCGGCAGGCGGCGGCGTTCGAGTCCCGCCGATCACTCGGCGTCGACGGCGCCCTCGTCACGCAGCAGCAGGGCGAGCAGCCCCGGAAAGCGCTTCTCGAACTCCTCGCGGCGCAGTCGGTTGACGCGCTTCGGGCCCTCGTCACGCTGTTCGACCAGGCCGGCGCCGCGCAGGACCGAGAAGTGGTGGCTGAGCGCGGCCTTGCCGACGGGCACATCGAAGCTGCCGCAGCTGCGCGTCCAGTCGGCGGAGCCCGCCAACTCACGGATCAGCGTGAGGCGCACGGGGTCGGAGACCGCGGACAGCGCGGTGAGCACGGACACGTCCTCGGGATCCGTGTGCACCGGCGCCGCCCGGTGGCCGGCGCCCGCAACCTGGTTCGGCATACCCCTCCCGTCTCAACCTCCGCCCCGACGGACATCTCGCGGAGCGTCCCGGCCGGTTGCCGAGTGTTCGATGGATATCTTACAGTCCCAGTGTTCGCTTCCCATTGAACACTCATCGAAGGGTGCGGTGATCCGTCATGCGCGCGATCGAGTTCCAGGAGTACGGCGCCCCCGAGGTGCTGAAGGTCGTCCGGGCCGACATCCCCGAGCCCGGGCCGGGCCAGGTCACCGTCGACGCCGCCTACGTGGGCGTGAACTTCGCCGATCTCAAGGCGCGCACCGAGGGGTACCGGGTGCCCTCGCTGCCGTTCCGGCCCGGCCTGGAGGTGTCCGGACGGATCCGGGCCGTCGGCGACGGCGTCCAGGGGCTGCGGCCGGGACAGGAGGTCGCCGCGCTGGTCGACGGCGGAGCCTACGCGGAGGTCGTCGTCGCCGATGCCGTCACCGTCTTCCCGCTCCCCGAGGGCCTGGACCTGCGCACCGCCGCCACCCTGCCCACCGTGGTGCCGACCGCCTACGCCCTGCTCCACGAGGTCGGGCGGCTGCGGGCCGGGGAGACCGTTCTGGTGCAGGGCGCTGCCGGCGGCATCGGCACCGTGGCCGGTCAGCTGGCCCGGGCGGCGGGCGCCGGCGCGGTGTACGGCGTGGTGTCGTCCTCGGCCAAGGCCGAGCACGCGCTCCGACACGGCTACGACGAGGTGTTCACCGGCGACTCCTTCGCCGCCGACGTCCGCCGCGCCACCGGCGGCAAGGGGGTCGACCTGGTGCTCGACCCGGTGGGCGGCGACACCCTGCGCCGCGGCCTCGACGCCCTGGCCGTCTTCGGACGCCTGGTGTCCTTCGGCAACGCGAGTGGCGCCGAGCCGTGGCACGTCGGACAGCCCGAACTGTACGCGCGGGGCCGTTCGGTCGGCGGCTTCTCCATCCTGGGGCTCGCACAGTCGGCGCCCGAGGCGTTGCGCGCCCTCGCCGACCGCGCCTTCCGCACCGTCTCCGACGGCACCGTGAGCCTCCCGGTCACCGCCGAGTTCCCGCTGGCGGACGCGGCCGAGGCGCACCGGCTGATGGGCGGGCGTACGTCGACGGGGAAGCTGCTGCTGCGCGTGGCCGAATGAGAGCGGTCACCGCGCGGACCGCCCGCCGCGGGACGTCGTCTCGGTGGCGCGTCGGCGGCGGCTGTCCGTGGCAGGCGTGAAGGGAGCACGGACCGCCGACGACAAGGGAGCCGGCAGTCCGTGGACCATCTCGTCGCACCGGGGGCCACCAGCGGCATCCGCACATGTGTACTGAAAGGCACCGATCATCCCATGAGTGGATTTCCGCCAGTAGGGTGAGCGGGCGGTCGAGCGAAAGACACACCGCCACCGGGGAGTTGAGGATGTGCCGCCCTTTCGTCTGCCGCTGTTCCGGACCTTCGGGCGGCCGAGCTGTTGTCGTGCTGCCCTGTGCCATTAGAGGGGCAGAGCCATGCGGGTGCTCGCGAACAGGTACGAACTGGTCGAGGCGGTCGGACGCGGGGGAATGGGCGAAGTCTGGCGCGCCACCGACCGGGAACTCGGCCGCACCGTCGCGGTGAAGGTGTTGCCGCCCGAACTCACCCGGCACGAGGAGTTCCGCGTCCGGTTCCGCCGGGAGGCGCGCGTCGTGGCCTCGCTCAACCACCGGAACGTCGCCGTGCTCCACGACGTCGGCGAGGACACCACCCACGGCGAGACGACTCCGTTCCTCGTCATGGAGTTCATCGAGGGGCGGACGCTGACCGCCGCCCTGGCCGACGGCGCGTTCTCGGTCTTCCGGGCGCTGGCGGTCGCCAGGGACATCGCCGACGCCCTCGCCCACAGCCACGCCCAGGGCCTGATCCACCGCGACATCAAGCCGTCCAACGTCATGCTGACGTCCGAAGGCGGCGTCAAGGTACTCGACTTCGGGATCGCGAAGGTCGTCGCGGAGACGACCACCCGCCTCACCGCGACCGGTATGACGGTGGGCACCCCCGCCTACCTCTCACCCGAGCAGCTCACGGGCCGGCCGGTGGACGGCCGCTCCGACCAGTACTCCTCGGGCTGCCTGCTCTACGAACTGCTCACCGGCCGCCCGCCGTTCCTCGGCGATTCGCCCTTCGCGGTGATGCACCAGCACATCAGCCAGGAACCGGTCGCCCCCTCCCGGCTGCGCCCGCAGATCCCGGGCGTGGTGGACGACCTCGTGCTCCGGACCCTGGCGAAGGACCGTGAGCAGCGGCACGGCAGCGCGGCGGAGCTGCGGGAGGCGCTGGCGGCGACCCTCACCGCGCTGAGCGCCCCGGCGGACGCGGCCTCGAGGACCCCCGCCCCGGCGCCCGGCGCGCCGCCCGCGCCCGCCGTGCCGCCCGCGCGCACGAAGGCCGACACCACGGCGGGCCCCGGGCACACGGCGCTGGCACAGCAGGAGACCCGTACCGCGCCGGCCCCGCCCAGGCCCGCCGTCCCGCCTCCCGGCGGACCGGTCGACGGGAGCCTCCCCGGCACCGCCGACGGTTCCCGGACGCCGTACCCGGCGCCTACCGGCGACGGCCCGTCGCCCGCACCGGGCGAGCGCCGTTTCGCCCTCACCGGCGGCAGGACCATCGCCCTGCTGGGCCTCGTCGTCTCCGGCGTCGTGGCCCTCGGCTGTCAGGACATGTACGCGGACTCGTCCGACGAGCTGGTCGACGTGTGGGTGGCCGCCGCGGTGCTCGGGCTCGTCCTCTTCCGCTGGCTTCCCTTCACCTCGACCCTGCTGTGGTGGGGGGCCGGAGCCCTGGTCACGGCCGGCGTCGCGATCGGCGGCGGGGTCGACGACTACGGCTACACCTCGGTCACGGAGAGCGACTTCAGCACCCTCTACTATTACGACTCCTCCTACGGCGCCTACTACGAACTGCCGGCCGACTCCTCCGGCCACCGGCTCTTCGAGGACGACTACAGCGGCGGTTACGACCCCGCGCAGGCCGACGTCGGTCGCGACTACACCGCCCACGACCCCATCGAGATCCTCGCCGCTCCCGCGCTCGTCCTGGCCACGCTCTGCCTCTTCCGCGCCCTGAGCCGCCGGCGCCTGTCGCCCCTGGCGGCGGCCGCCGGTCTGACCCTGGGGGGCGTGGGGGTCGGCTGGCTGGCCCTCGGGCAAGACGAGCAGACCGGGGTGTTCGCGGTGGCCTGGGGTGTGGTCGTCGTCGCCGCCGTCGTCCAGGAGATCCGCGCCCGCAGGAACGCCCCGCCGAGTGTCCGCCGCCGTCTGCGGTTCGTCACGGCCGAATAGTGCGCCGCGGGCCGACGGCGCCCGGGGCGCCGCGTCCCGTCGGCCTGCGCCGTAAGGTGGGAGGTGCGGATTCATCCGTTTGATCCCTTCAGTCCCACCCCAGCCGAACCGGAACATTCATGCACTCCCCGTCCGCCGCCTCGGACGACGGCTCCGACGCCCTGTTCGGGCTCGACGCCCTCGGCCCCGAGCCCGCCCCTCCCCGCGGCGGCCGACCGTCCTTCCGCGACTCCGACACCGCACGGCGCCTGCTGCCCGTACGGGAGATCCACGCCGAACCCGCGGCCGCCGCCTCGCCGCGCGGACGGCAGATCATCGCCCGGTTTCCCGAGGCTCGGCTGGTGGAGGTCGAGTCCCACTGGGGCATCCCGGGGCTGCACGGCAACGAGGGGAACGTCGCGCGCTGGGTGCGTGTCAAGGGAGAGACGCTCGTCCTCGGGGAGCGCAAGGCGCCGAAGACGCGCCCCAACGGGCGCTCCGCCGACTGGATCGCGCCCGGCGCCTCGAACGGCTGCGCGATGGCGTGCGCCTACTGCTACGTGCCGCGGCGCAAGGGGTACGCCAACCCGATCACCGTCTTCACCAACATCGACCGGATCGTCGCCCACATCGGCCGGCACATCGCCCGGCAGGGCCCCAAACCCGAGCCCAACCAGTGCGACCCCGAGGCCTGGGTGTACGACATCGGCGAGAACGGCGACTGCTCGGTGGACGCTCTGATCTGCGACAACACCGCGGATCTCGTACACGCCTTCCGGCAGTGGCCGACCGCCAAGGCGTCCTTCGCGACCAAATTCGTCAACCCGGACCTGCTGGCGCTGGACCCGCGTGGCCGCACCCGCATCCGTTTCTCGGTGATGCCCCCGGAGGACTCCCGGCTGCTGGACGTGCGGACCTCACCGGTCGCCGAGCGGATCGCCGCTGCCACGGACTTCCTGGACGCGGGTTACGAGGTGCACTTCAACCTCTCCCCCGTCGTCGTCCGCCCCGGCTGGGAGGAGGCCTGGACCGAACTCCTCGGGCATCTCGACGACGTCCTGCCCGACCGGGTGAAGCGGCAGGCCGCGGCGGAGGTGATCATGCTGACGCACAACCGGGAGCTGCACGAGGTCAACCTCGGCTGGCACCCCCGCGCCGAGGACGCCCTGTGGCGACCGGACGTGCAGGAGACCAAGCGCTCCGAGAACGGCGCTCTGAACGTGCGCTACGCGAGCCCCGTCAAGGCGCGGGCGGTGGACCGGCTGCGTACGCTGATCGCCGCCCGAGCCCCCTGGCTGCGGGTGCGCTACGCGTTCTGAGACGAGCGCGGGGCGGCACCTTCGGAAGGCGCCGCCCCTCGGACACGTGTGGAACCCGTGCCGTCGGACGTCAGGCGGCGACGGAACTCGCCCAGTCGTTGTACACGCCCAGGTTGGAGCTGTAGGTGTTGGGGCTGATGGAGATCTGCCCGCCGTTGCCACCCTCGTCCCGGGCCAGCCAACCCCACTGGCTGGACCCCTGGTTGTTGCGCCACGACGACGCCTGGTCGCTGAAGCCGTACTCGTTGAGGTTGTGCCAGTAGTAGTCGCTGAAGATCAGCCGGCGTCCGCCGCCGTTGATGTCCTGGTACAGGCACAGCCAGCCGCTCGCGCAGGCCGGTGTGGCCTGGATCTGGGCTTCGGTCCTGCCGATCATCAAGGGGTCGGAGGCGCGGGAGTAGCCGAGCGCCTTGTCCGCCTCCGCGTGGGTCTTGAAGCAGCGCACCGACGACTTGGAGTACACCACGCAGCTCTGCGCGGCGCCCCAGCCGTCCTGCTTCAGGTTGATCTTCTGCTGCCCGTAGGCCGCGACGGCACCGCCCGCAGTGGAGTCCGCGGTGACAGCCGCCGACGCCGGGCCCGCGAGCAGTACACCGGTCGCCGCGAGCGCGGTGGCCAGTAAGACCGAGCTGACTTTCTTCACTTTTCCCCCTAGCTTGGTGCTGCTGGCCGACAGCGCCTTTGTCCCCCTTGGTACAACGACTCCGGCAATGTCGGCCTGGTCATGCTCATGTCTATTAGGTGCGGTTCGTGGGGTCAAGGAGTCCTACGGCCTCGCATGGTTTTGGCTCGAAAGCCGCTGCACCGCACAGCCGGCCGCAGATGCGGTCGCTCAGTCGGCCGTCGCTCCATGCCCGCCTGCCCGAGCCCGTGCACCCGGGCGGGGTCGCCCTTGCCCGGTCACCCGTACTCCACGGCCGCGTCCAGCAGCCAGTTGGTCAGGTGGTCGGCGAAGGAGGAGCGAACCAGCACCCAGAACCCCGCCCTGGGCTCGTCACGGGCCACCAGGACGACCTGGGTGCGGGCCAGCGTCGTCTGGGCGCACCGGCCGGGGCCGAAGGCGCGCGGGTGGAGATCCAGCCGGCAGCCGTGGGCCAGCAGGTCCCGGGCGCGCGGTCCGCCGACCAGGACGGTGGTGCGCTGGGCGGAGACGTCCGTGACGGACAGCGGGACGCCCCCGGCCGCCGAGCGGATCCGGCTCTCCAGCTCCCGCTGAGAGCCGGGAAGGCCCGCCACCAGCCACTCGTCGGGGCCGAGCCACGCCGCGCGCAACTCCCCGCCGCGCACGACGGTGTCGGGTTCCAGGGGCAGTTGGAGCCCCAGGGCGAGTCCGACGGCGTCCGCCGCCGGGCTCTTGGCGTCGAGGCGGACGTTGAGCTGGGTCAGGAAGGGGAGTTCGGCCAGGCGGATGGCGCCCCCGGAAGAGCGTGTCGCGGCGGCGAGGCGGTCGGCGGCATGCGCCAGAGGGCTGCGCCGCCGTGCGGTCGAAGCGGTGTCAGCCATCGCGACGGGCTCCCTCGGGGTCGTAGAGGACGGGGCTCGCCACCGTCACCGGAACCAGCCGGTCGCCCACGGGGGCGTACAGACGTTCACCGATACGGTCCCGGCCGCCCTTGACCAGGGCGAGCGCGAAGGTCCGGCCGAGGGCGGCACTGCGGTAGCTGGAGGTGACATGGCCGAGCATCGGGACGGGCGGCGCGGGCAGCACGCTGTCGGCGACCAGGTGGGTTCCCTCGGGCAGCAACGTCTCCGGGTCCTGCGGCAGCAGGCCCACCAGGTGCTTGCGGTCGGCGCGGACGGTGTCGGCTCGGGCGTACGAGCGCTTGCCGATGAAGTCGGGCTTCTTCTTCGACACCGCCCAGCCCATCCCGAGGTCCTGCGGGGTGACCGTGCCGTCGCTGTCCTGGCCGATGATCGGGTAGCCCTTCTCGGCCCGCAGGACGTGCATGGCCTCCGTGCCGTAGGGCGTGATGCCGTACGGCGCGCCCGCCTCGTACAGCGCCTCCCACAGGGCGAGGGCCTCCCACGGGGACACGTTGATCTCGTAGGCGAGTTCGCCGGAGAAGCTGATCCGGCACACCCTGGCCCCGATGCCCGCGACCGTCGTGTCCCGCCACGCCATGAACGGGAAGTCGTCGTTGGAGACGGCCAGCCCGGGCGCGAGCGAGCCGAGGACCTCGCGGGAACGCGGACCGACGAGGGCGACGGTCGCCCACTGCTCGGTGACCGAGGTGCAGTGGACGCGGAGTTCGGGCCACTCGGTCTGGAGCCACTCCTCCATCCAGTCCAGTACCGCGGCCGCGTTGCCCGTGGTGGTGGTGACCAGGAAGCGGTCCCGGGCGAGACGGATGACCGTTCCGTCGTCGAAGATCATGCCGTCCAGGCGGCACATGACGCCGTAGCGGATCATGCCGACCTTCAGCGTACCGATCATGTTGGTGTAGAGCCGGTCGAGGAAGACGGCGGCGTCCGGACCCTGTACGTCGATCTTGCCGAGGGTGGAGGCGTCCATGAGGGCGACGCCCTCGCGGGCGGCGGCGCATTCCCTCAGGACGGCCGCCCGCATGTCCTCGCCGTCCCGCGGGTAGTACCAGGGCCGTTTCCACTGGCCGACGTTCTCGAACAGGGCGCCGTGCTCGACATGCCACGCGTGGACGGCGGTCGTGCGGACCGGGTCGGACAGCACGCCTCGGTCGCGGCCGGCGAGGGCGGCGAAGGAGACGGGGACGTACGGCGGCCGGAACGTGGGCAGACCGAGCGCCGAGACGTCCACCCCGAGGAGTTCGGCGACGATCCCGCTCGCCAGCACGCCGCCCGTCTTGCCCTGGTCGTTGGCGGTGCCGGCCGTGGTGTAGCGCTTGGTGTGCTCGACCGAGCGCAGGCCCGCCCCGGTCGCCCGCGTCAGGTCGTCGACCGTGACATCGCGCTGGAGGTCGACGAACCGGGGGGCTCCGGTGGACGTGGGGACGGCGAACACCTGCATGGGCGGGGTGTGCGGCGGGGTGACGACGGCCGGAAGGGGCGGCGTCTCGGCGGGGTACCCCTCCGCCTCGACCGCGCGGGCGCCGGCCGCGGCGCCCTGTGCGAGGGCCGCGGCGAGATCGAAGACCCCGCAGGCGCCGCCCACGGCCTCCACCGCCTGCCGGCAGCTGTCGGGAACGAACGTGCCGAGCACCTCGTCGTGGCGGAGCTTGCCGCCCGCCTGGCTGAACAGATGCGCCACGGGGTTCCAGCCGCCGGAGACCAGGAGCAGATCCACGGCGAACTCCCGGCGCGGCAGGGCCGCTTGTCGCGCCTCGGGCTCACCGTACGGGGCGACCGTCACGGCGGTGAGGCGAGTCCCGCCCGCCGTGTCCGTGACCGCATGCCCGGCCAGCACCTCGATCCCGGCGGACCGGGCGCGCTCGGCCCACTCCCCCGGCTCGGCCCGGGTGTCGACGATCGCCGCGATGGCCACGCCCGCCGCCGCCAGGTCGAGTGCGGCGGCGTAGGCACTGTCGTTGGTGGTGAACACGACCGCGTGCCGGCCGGGCAGCACCGCGTACCGGTGCAGGTACGTCCGGGCCGAGGCGGCCAGCATCACGCCGGGGCGGTCGTTGTCGCCGAAGGCCAGCGAGCGTTCGTGGGCGCCGGTCGCGAGGACGACGCGCCGGGCGCGGATCCGCCAGCCCCGCTCGCGGGAGACCTGCTGGGGGGCCTCGGCGCCGAGGTGGCCGGTGCGGCGCTCGACGGCGAGGAGGTGGTTGTCGTCGTAGTGGCCGAAGACGGTGGTGCGCGGCAGGACGCGGACCTCGGGGGCGGCTTCGAGCCGTGCGCGCGTCGCCTCCACCCAGTCGAGGTGGTCGCCGGTGCCGAGCAGACTGCCGCCGGGTTCCGGCTGGTCGTCGGCGAGGATGACGCGGGCGCCGCTCCTCGCGGCCGCCGCGGCGGCCGCGAGGCCGGCCGGGCCCGCGCCGACGACCAGCAGGTCGCAGTGGGCGTGTACGGCGTCGTAGCGGGCGGGGTCCGGTGCGGTGGCCAGCCGGCCCTGACCGGAGAGGCTCGTCGCGACGAGACCGTCGTACAGCTCGACCGTCGTCGCGGGGAGCATCGGCTCGGGGAAGGGCTCCTCGATCTGGACGACGGCGTTGGGTTCCTCCACGCCGGCGGAGAAGATCCCGCGGGGTCGGCCCAGTCTGATGCTGGTCGCCGTCGCGATGACGCCGTCGGCGAGGAGCGCGGAGGCGAGGGTGTCGCCTCGGTAGCCCTGGTGGTCGGTGCCGTCGAAGGTGAACGTGAGGGGGGTGTCGCGGTCGATTCGGCCACCGTCGGCGAGGCGGTGCGGACGGCTCCTGAGCCGCGCAGCGGGCTCGGCCCCCAGGCCCCCGTCGGTCCCTGAAGGGGCCTCGTTCTCATCCTCGGGCGCCGGACGGGCGGGAAGGGCCGGACCGGAATCCACCGTGACCGGACGGGCTGGAACGGCCGGGCCGGTGACCGTCGTGACCGGACGGGGATCGGGAGCGGGCGGTCCGGGCTCCGTGATGGTCGGGCGTGTCTCCCCCGCTCTGTACACCGCCAGGATCTGGTTCGTCGACGTGTCCCGTACCGCGTTGAACCACTTGCGGCAGCCCGCCGCGTGGCTCCAGCGTTCGGCGAAGGGGCCCTTGGGGTTGTCCCGGAAGAAGAGGTAGCGCGCCCACTCCTCGTCGGTGAGGGCGGCGGGGTCCTCGGGGTGAGGGACGTGCGCCTGGCCGCCGTAGTGGAACTCGGCCTCGTCGCGGGGCCCGCACCACGGGCAGGAAATGAGCAGCATCGTTCGGCTCCCTAGTGGGCCACCGCGGCCGCGCCGTGCTCGTCGACGAGCGCGCCGGTGGTGAAACGGTCGAGCGAGAAGGGGGCGTTGAGGGGATGGGGTGTGTCGTGGGCGATGGTGTGGGCGTAGACCCACCCGACGCCCGGAGTGGCCTTGAAACCTCCCGTGCCCCAACCGCAGTTGAGGTAGAGGTTGCCGACCGGGCCGAGGCCGACGATCGGCGAGGCGTCCGGGCTGACGTCGACGATGCCGCCCCAGGTGCGCAGCACATGGGCACGGGCGAAGACCGGGAAGAGTTCCAGGGCGGCGGACATCTGCTCTTCGATGATGTGGAAGGCGCCGCGCTGGGTGTAGGAGTTGTACGCGTCGATGCCGGCGCCCATCACCAGCTCGCCCTTGTGCGCCTGGCTGACGTACACGTGGACGGCGTTGGACATGACCACGGTGGGGTGGACCGGCTCCAGGAGTTCGGAGACCAGGGCCTGCAAGGGGTGGCTCTGGAGGGGGAGTTCGATGCCGGCCATGGCCGCGAGGACCGAGGTGTGGCCTGCGGAGCACAGGGCCACCTTGCCCGCGGCGATGGGTCCCCGGGTGGTCTGTACGCCGACCACCCGGCCGCCGACCACGTCAAGGCCCGTGACCTCGCAGTTCTGGATGATGTCGATGCCGGCGGCGTCCGCGGAGCGGGCGAAGCCCCAGGCGACGTAGTCGTGCTTGGCGATGCCGGCGCGCGGCTGGTAGGTGCCGCCGAGAACCGGGTAGCGCACGTCCGGGGAGATGTTGACGATGGGGCAGACCTCTTTGACCTGCTCGGCGTCGAGCCACTCGGCGTCGACGCCGTTGAGCCGGTTGGCCTCGACGCGGCGCACGCTGTCCCGGACGTCCTGGAGGCTGTGGGCGAGGTTGAGCACGCCACGCTGTGAGAAGAGGATCGGGTAGTCGAGCTCTTCGGCCAGCCCTTCCCAGAGTTTGAGGGCGTGCTCGTAGATGCCGGCGCTCGCGTCCCACAGGTAGTTGGAGCGGATGATCGTGGTGTTGCGGGCCATGTTGCCGCCGCCCAGCCAGCCCTTCTCCAACACCGCGACGTCGGTGATGCCGTGGTTCCTCGCCAGGTAGTGGGCGGTGGCCAGGCCGTGACCGCCGCCACCGACGACGATCACGTCGTACGACCGCTTGGGCTCGGGGTTGCGCCAGAGCCGGTCGGGGTGGTCGGGGAGGTCGGCGCCGGGGGTGCTGGGGCTCATCGGACGGCTCCGTCATACGAGAGGTGCGGATACGGGTGCTCGGCCCCGCGGGCGCCGGTGCGGGCGCACGCGGCGAGATGCGGCTCGGGCGGCAGGACGGGCGCGAGCACGTCGGCTGCCCGCTCAGCCACGGAGGCGGGACATCGTCGGGTCGAACAGCGGCTCCTCGGCCACGACCGCCGCCACCCGCTGGTCGAAGTAACCGATGTGGAGCGCTGTCCCGGGGACGGCGAGTTCGGCGGGGAGCCAGGCGTAGGCGATGCCCTTGCCGATCGTGTAGCCGTAGGCCGCGCTGGTGACATGGCCGACCGGGCGGTCGCCGTCGTAGACCGGCTCCTTGCCCAGGACGACCGAACCCGGGTCGTCGATGGTGAGACAGGTGAGCCTGCGCCGGACGTCTTCCCTGCGGCGCTCCAGGGCGGCCTTGCCGACGAAGTCGCCCTGGTCGAGCTTGACGGCGAAGCCGACGCCGGCCTCGTAGGGGTCGTGCTCGAAGGTCATGTCGGTACCGAAGGAGCGGTAACCCTTCTCCAGGCGGAGGCTGTTGAAGGCGCCGCGGCCGGCGATGACGCCGCCGAGCGGCTCGGCCGCGTGCCAGAGGGTGTCCCACAGCTTCAGGCCCTGGTCGGCGGTGGTGTAGAGCTCCCAGCCGAGTTCGCCGACGTACGACAGCCGCATCGCGGTGACCGGCACCGAGCCGATGTGGGCACGCTTGGCGCGGAAGTACTTCAGGCCGTCGTTCGAGAAGTCCTCGTCCGTCAGCGGCTGGAGGACCTTGCGGGCCAGTGGGCCCCACAGGCCGATGCAGCAGGTTCCGGGGGTGATGTCGCGCACCTGGACGGTGCCGTCGGCGGGGAGCCGGCGGGTGAACCAGTCGAGGTCCAGGTTGCCGTTGGCGCCGACCTGGAAGAGGTCACGGGCCAGGCGGGCGACGGTGATGTCGCTGCGGATGCCGCCGTCGTGGTCCAGGAGCAGGGTGTACGTCACCGAGCCGACCGATTTGGCGACCTTGCCGGTGGTCAGCGCCTCCAGGAAGTCCGCGGCGCCCCGGCCGCCGACCTCGAGCCGCTTGAGGGCCGTCATGTCGTACATCGCGACGGTCTCGCGGGTGGCCTGTGCCTCGGCGCCGACGACGGGCGACCAGTACCGCGCCGCCCAGTCGTCGGGGGTGGGGATGTTGCGGCCCTGGACGAGCCCGGCGTTGGCCTCGTACCACTGCGGGCGCTCCCAGCCGTTCGCCTCCAGGAAGAACGCGCCGTGCTCCTGCTGGCGGACGAAGAAGGGGCTCGTACGGATCGGACGCGGGTCTCCGGAGGGCTGGAGGGGGTGGAGGATGTCGTACACCTCGGCGAAGTTGCGGCAGTCGCGGGCCAGGACGTACTCCGGGGACAGCTGGTGCGGCTCGAAGCGGTTGACGTCGCACTCGTGCAGGTCGAAGGAGGAGCAGAACCCGTCCACGAGCCATTCGGCCATGGCCCGGCCGACGCCCGCCGAGTGGGTGACCCAGACCGCCTCGGCCACCCAGAAGCCCTTGACGTCCGGGGACTCGCCCAGCAGCGGGAAGTTGTCGGTGGTGAAGGAGAACAGGCCGTTGACGCCCTCCTCGATCCTGGCCTCCTTCGTCGCGGGGAGCAGGGACCGGGTCTCGGTCCAGGCGTCGGCGAAGTCGTCCTCGGTGAACTTCAGGACGGACGGCATGCCGTCCGCCTCGTCGACGGAGAGGATGTCGTCGGCCGCGACGGGCATCGGGCGGTGACCGTAGGAGCCGATGCCGATGCCGTCGAAGCGGTCGCGGTAGTAGAGGTCGGCGTCCTGGTGGCGCAGGATCGGCCGCACCGCCTCCTCCGTCTGGCCCGCGAGCGCCGGGACCGGGCCGGTCCAGGCGAGCTGGTGGGCGAGCGGGGTGAGCGGGAGGTTCATGCCGGCCATGCGGGCGATCCTCGGGCCCCAGATGCCGGCGCAGCACACCACGATGTCGGCCGCGATCTCGCCGCGGTCGGTGAGGACTCCGGTCACCCGGCCCTCGCTCCGCTGCACGTCGAGCACTTCGTGGCGGGCCAGGAAGGTGACGCCGCGCTCGGTGGCCCGGCGGATCTGCGCCTCGACGGCGAGGACGGCCTTGGCGATCCCGTCGGTCGGGACGAGGAGGCCGCCGAGGACCCGGTCCGGGTCGACCAGCGGGTGCCGCTCGACGCACTCGTCGGCGCTCAGCAGGCGCGCCTCGACGCCCCAGGCGGTGATCCAGCCGTGGCGGCGGTGCAGTTCCGTGAGGCGCTCGGGGGTGGTGGCCACTTCGAGGCCGCCGACCTGGAGGAAGCAGGGCTTGCCGTCGACGTCGAGGGAGCAGAACTTCTCGACGGTGTAGCGGGCGAGTTCGGTCATGGTCTTGGAGGAGTTCGTCTGGAAGACCAGGCCCGGGGCGTGCGACGTGGAGCCGCCGGTCGCGGGGAGCGGGCCCTGGTCGACCACGGTCACTTCGGTCCAGCCGCGCGCGGAGATCTCGTCCGCGAGTGCCGCTCCCACGACGCCCGCTCCGATGATCACCACTCGGGGTCCCGCCATCGCCGCACCTCCGGATCGAAAACCAGTCGAGTTGCTTTGTGCGCAACATGGTTCAGGTTGCGCAACTCAATGTGCCCGTCGCGGACAGAGGGTGTCAAGGGGTCCGGTGACGTCGGGAAACAGCCCGGAACGCGGCGATGCCCGGCGGGCGGCGCACACAGGTGCACACCGCCCGCCGGGCATCTCGGACCGCCTTGCGACGTCGGCTACTTGATCCAGGCGTCGACCTTGTCGCGGTTGGCCTCCACCCACTTCTTGGCCGCCGCGTCCGGCGACAGCTTGTCCACCGCGATGTACTTGGCCACGGTGTTCTGGTCGTCGTTCGTCCAGTGGAACTTCTTCACCAGGTCGTAGGCCGGGCTGCCGGACTTCGCGAACCGGGCGCTGACGATCTTGTCCAGGTCGTAGACCGGATAGTCACAGGCGATCTTCGCCGCGTCGGCGTCGCATCCCGTCATGTAGGCGGGCAGTTCGACCTTCACCAACGGCACCTCGGACAGGAACCACTGCGGCTCGTAGAAGTAGCCGATCACCCATTCCTTGTTCTTCTCCGCCTTGCGGAAGGACTGGATGAGCGCGGTCTCGCTGCCCGCGTACACCACCTTGAAGTCCAGCTTCAGGTTCTTCACCAGCGCCTCGTCGTTGGTGACGTACGACGGGTCCCCGTCCAGGAGTTGACCCTTGCCGCCGGACTCGGAGGTCTTGAAGTTCGCCGCGTACTTGTCGAGGTTCTTCCAGTCGGTGATGTCCGGGTGCGCCTTGGCCAGCCACGGCGGCACGTACCAGCCGATGATGCCCTCGTTGCCGGTGGAGCCGGCCGCCACGGCGGTCTTCTGCTGGGTGATGTACTTCTTCTTCAGATCGTCGTGGCCCCAGTTCTCCAGGACGGCGTCGACCTCGCCGGTCCCGAAGCCCTGCCAGGCGATCTCCTCCTTCAGGTCCTTCTTGTCGACCGTGCAGCCGAGGTCGTGCTGCGCGACATAGGCGACGACCGCGGCGTCCGCCTCGTAACCCACCCACGGGTTGACCGCGAGGTTGAAGGTGCCGCACTTGCCCGAGCTGCCGGAGCCGCCCGGATCCGCGGAGTCGTCACCGACCTTCGCGCCGCCGCAGGCGGTCAGGGTCAGCCCGATGACGGTCGCGACGGCTGCGCCGGCCATGCCGGTTCTCCGCTGTCGTACTCGTGTGGCCATGCTGGTGCTCCTTATGCGCTCGCGCGTCGCGCCGCTGCCTGGGTGATCCGGTCGAACATGACTCCGAGAAGGACGATGGCGAGTCCCGCCGCGAGCCCCTTCCCGTACAGCTGCCCCTGCGAGAAACCGGCCACGACGTCGTAGCCGAGGGCGCCCGCTCCCACGAGGCCGCCCACCACAACCATCGACAGCACGTAGATCAGGCCCTGGTTGGTCGCGAGCGTCAGGGCACCGCGTGACATCGGCAGTTGGACCTTGGTGATGATCTGCCAGGTGTTGCACCCGGCGGACGTGGCCGCCTCGACGGTGGTCTCGGGCACGGCCCGCACCCCGTCGGCGACGATCTTGATGGCGACCGGCGCCGCGTAGACGATCGCGGCGACGATGGCCGTGAAGCGGGTCGCGCCGAACAGCGCCAGGAACGGCACGAGATAGACGAACGGCGGCATGACCTGCGCAGCGTCCAGGGTGGGCCGCAGCAGCCGGTCCACGAGCGGACTGCGCCCCATCCACACCCCGAGGACCACGCCGAGCAGCATGACCAGCACCGTCGCCACGAGGGTCGACGCCAGCGTCGTCATGGCGTCCGACCACAGGCCGGTGCCGACCAGCAGACCCAGGCAGACGGCCGTGGTGACGCCTGCCCGCAGGCCACCGAGCACGGCGCCCAGCGCGATCAGCACCACGCTCACGAGCCACCACGGGGAGTCGGTGAGCAGCGACTGGAACGGGTTGAGCAGGCCGTTGGTGACGCCGTCCCGGAAGGCGTTGGTCAGGCCCGACAGGTCGTCCTGCGCCCAGCCGGTCGCCGAGTCCGCCGCGCTCGCGACGGAGCTGCCGACGCCGCCGTCACCGGGGAACTCCGCCGCCCACAGATAGGTGTGCGACAGGTAGACGAGGACGACCGTGACCACCGCGCCCGCGCCCAGCAGCGGTCTGCGCCATCCGAGGAGGCGATGGTTCGAACGCCGTGCCGTTTCCGCGCGGGCACTGGCCGCGGTGGTGACCCGGTCGAGGACGATCGCCATGACGACGATGGCGAGCCCCGCGTTGAAGGCCGTCCCCACGTCGAGCGACTGGAGTGCCTGGACGACGGTCTTGCCGAGGCCGGGCGCGTCGATCAGGGCGGCGATGGTCACCATGGCCAGGGCTGCCATGATCGACTGGTTGACGCCCATCACCACGGTCCGCTTGGACATGGGCAGCAGGACCTTCAGCAGTGCCTGCCGCCGGGTCGCGCCCAGCGATTCGGCGGCCTCTACGGTGGCCTGCGGCACGGAACGGATGGCGTGCGCGGTGATGCGGATCGCGGGCGGCGCCGCGTAGATCACGGTGGCGATCGTGGCGGAGGCCCCGCCGATCAGGAAGAACAGGGTCAGCGGGGCGAGGTAGACGAAGGTCGGCATCGTCTGCATGAAGTCCAGAAAGGGCGTCACGATCCGGTCGACCCGGTCCGACAGCCCCGCCCACACGCCCAGCGGGATCGCGAACAGCAGCGCCACGAAGACCGCGGAGAGGGTGAGCGACAGGGTGTCCATGCTTTCCTGCCACAGACCCTGCAGGCCGAGGAAGGTGAAGCCCGCCACGGCCAGCAGGGCGACCCGCCAGTTGCCGACGGCCCAGGAGACGTAGCCCACGACGGCGACGACGCCGAGCCAGCCGATCTGCGGAAGGGGACGGCCTGCGGACGGCTGTGAGATCAGGTGCTGGATGAAGGTCACCAGGTTGTCGATGACCAGGCGGATCTCGTTGAAGAAGTAGAGGAACAGCGGGTTGGAGTTGCGGTCCGCGCCGATGGAGTCGTTGACGTCGTTGAACCACCGGTGCAGGCCGGTGAGGTCCGCCGCCGCCAGGGTCAGCGTCTGCTGTCCGCGCAGGACGACGAAGAGGAGCAGCCAGGCCACCAGGATCGCGGCCGCCACCGTGCGCCGGCGGACCTTGCGCACGCCGGCCAGGGGGGCGGACTTCTCCAGGGCGACGGCCATCACGCCCCGCCCTCGTGCCCGGCGACCACCGCGAGGATCTCCTCGTCGCCGACGATGCCGAGCAGCTTGCCGTCTTCCACGACCTTGACCGGCCGGTCCGCCGCCAGCACGGCCCGGGTGGCCTCCTTCACCACGACGTCCGGGCCCAGCTCGGGACCGTCCAGAGCGTCGTCGGGCTCCGCCGGGCGCATGATCCACCGCAGGGTGAGCACATCGGCGCGCGGCACGTCCTTGACGAACTCGCGTACGTAGTCGTCGGCCGGGGCGCCCACCAGCTCGTCGCCGGTGCCGCACTGGACCGTCTTGCCGTCGCGCATGATGAGGATGCGGTCGCCCAGCTTGAGCGCCTCGGAGAGGTCGTGGGTGATGAACACCATGGTCTTGCCGACCTCGTGGTGCAGCCGGACGACCTCGTTCTGCATGTCCCGGCGGATCATCGGGTCGAGCGCCGAGAAGGGCTCGTCGAAAGAAGAGCACGTCCGGGTTCCCGGCCAGCGCCCGGGCGAGGCCGACGCGCTGCTGCATACCGCCCGAGAGCTGGTCGGGGTAGGAGTTCTCGTACCCGGCGAGCCCGACCAGTTCGACGACCTCCAGGGCCCGCTTGCCGCGTTCGGCCCTGCTCATGCCGCGGATCTCCAGGCCGAAGGCCACGTTGTCGACGACGCGGCGGTGGGGCAGCAGCCCGAAGTGCTGGAAGACCATGGAGAATTTGCGGCGCCGCAGCTCGCGCAGGCGTTTGGCGTCCGCGGCGCGGATGTCCTCGCCCTCGAAGACGAGCTCGCCGGTGGAGGGTTCGATCAGCCGGGTCAGACATCGCACCAGCGTGGACTTGCCCGAACCGGACAGCCCCATCACGACGAACACCTCGCCCTTGCGGACGTCGAAGTTCACGTCACGCACGGCGGCGGTGCAGCCGGTACGGTCCATCAGCTCACGGCGGGTGAGGCCGCACAGCTCCTCCGAGTCGGGTACCTGGTCGGCCTTCGGCCCGAACACCTTCCACAGCCGGCGCACGGATATGACCGGAGTACCGTCCGAATCCTCGGGCGCGCCGCGCCGCTGCGGCACCTCGGTCTGCGTTGGGGTCATGATCGACCTCTCTTCGGCATTCAGCCGCGGAACCAGTGCTGCGGCCGGGGTTGGATGTTCTGCCAGATGTGTTTGGGCTCCCGGTACTCGTTCAGGCCGGTCGGTCCCAGCTCCCGGCCCACGCCCGAATGCCCGAAGCCACCCCATTCCGCCTGCGGCACGTAGGGGTGGTAGTCGTTGATCCACACCGTTCCGTGGCGCAGCCGCCGGGCCACCCGCTGGGCCTTGCCGGCGTCCTGCGTCCACACGGCACCGGCCAGGCCGTACTCGGTGTCGTTGGCGATCCGCACGGCGTCGTCCTCGTCGGTGAAGCGCTCGACGGTGAGCACGGGCCCGAAGGACTCCTCGTGCACGACGCGCATGTCCTGCCGGCACTCGTCGAGGACGGTCGGCGGGTAGTAGAAGCCGTCGGCCAGGGCCGGGTCGCCGGGCCGTTCCCCGCCGCAGCGCAGCACCGCGCCCTCGGCGAGGCCCGCCGCGACGTACGCCTCGACCTTCTCCCGGTGCCGCGCGGAGATCAGCGCTCCGGTCTCGGCCTCGGGGTCGAAGGGCCCGCCGAGACGGATCCGCCGGGCGCGGCGGACGATCTCGTCGACGAGCCGGTCGTGCAGCGAGTCCTCCACGATCAGCCGGGCGCCGGCCGAGCAGACCTGTCCGGAATGCAGAAAGACGGCCGTGAGAGCGAAGTCCACGGCCGTCTCGAAGTCGGCGTCGGCGAAGATCACATCGGGGTTCTTGCCGCCGAGTTCCAGCGCCACCTTTTTCACGGTCGCCGCCGCGGTGGCCATGATCCGTCTGCCGGTCTCCAGGCCGCCGGTGAAGGAGACCATGTCGACGGCGGGATGCTCGGAGAGCGGGGCGCCGGCCTCGGGCCCGGCGCCCAGGACGAGGTTGGCGGCGCCGGCCGGAAGTCCGGCCTCCGCCAGCGCCTTCATCAGCAGGATCGAGGTGGAGGGAGTGAGTTCACTGGGCTTGAGGATGATCGTGTTGCCGGCCAGCAGGGCCGGGGCGACCTTCCAACTCGCTTGCAGCAGCGGATAGTTCCAGGGTGTGATCAGCCCGCACACGCCGATCGGCTCGTAGACGACGCGGCTGACGGCGTCGTCGCGGCCGGTGTCGATCACCCGGCCGCCGTCGGTGCCGCCGATCCCGCCGTAGTAGCGGAAGCAGGAGACGACGTCGGCGATGTCGTACTCGCTCTCCACCAGCCGTTTTCCGGTGTCCAGCGACTCCGCGCGGGCGAACTCCTTGGCATCGCGCTCGATGATTTCGGCGGTGCGCAGCAGCAGCGCGCCGCGCTCCCGCTCGGCGGTGCGCGGCCAGGGTCCCTCGTCGAACGCGCGGCGGGCGGCGGCGATCGCCGCCTCGGTGTCGGGGCGCGTCCCTTCCGAGACGATCGCGGTGAGGGACCCGTCGGCGGGGCAGCGGATCTCGCGGCGCCCGCCGGCCGACGGGTCCCGCCATTCCCCAGCCACATACAGGTCTGCCACGCGCCCATGCCCTTCAGCCGAAATACGTTGCGCATCATGCATTCAATTGCTCGTGATGGAACACCTTGACGAACGCCACCAACCTGCGTCAAGGGTTTGGCCGATGACGATTTCGCCGGGCGGGCACTTGTGCGGCCACCCTTGACCGAAAGCGGCGCCGGATCGACCATGTTGCGTATCGCTCACCTTGTTGTGTATTACGCACCGCCGGAGGTCGCTGTGTCCCCTGAGTACCCTCGTCCGCAGCCCGGTCGTGAGTTCGTCCTCACCCTCTCCTGTCCCGACAGCGCCGGTCTGGTCCACGCCGTGAGCGGCTTCCTCGTCAGGAACTCCGGCAACATCCTGGAAAGCCAGCAGTTCGACGACCGGCTTCAGGGCCGCTTCTTCATGAGGGTTCACTTCGACGTTTCCGACCCGGACGCCACGGTGAGAACACTGCGTAGCCGATTCGGGCCCGTCGCCGAGGCGTACCGCATCACGTGGTCCCTGAGCGAGGCGTCGACGCCGACCCGGACGCTGATCATGGTGTCCAGGTTCGGCCACTGCCTCAACGATCTGCTCTTCCGCCAACGCACCGGCGCGCTCGCCATCGAGATACCGGCGATCGTCTCCAACCACCGGGACTTCGAGGGCCTGGCGCAGACGTACGGCATCCCCTTCCACCACATACCCGTCACCACGGACACCAAGGCCGCGGCCGAGGCGCGCCTGCTGGAGCTGGTGCGGGAACTGGACGTCGACCTGGTGGTGCTGGCCCGCTACATGCAGGTCCTCTCCGACGACCTCTGCAAGCAGCTCGAGGGTCGCGCCATCAACATCCACCACTCCTTCCTCCCCAGCTTCAAGGGCGCACGACCCTACGGCCAGGCCTACGACCGTGGCGTGAAGCTCGTCGGCGCGACGGCGCACTATGTGACCCCGGACCTGGACGAGGGGCAGATCATCGAGCAGGACGTGGTCAGGGTGGATCACTCGCTCGACCCCGGCGACCTGGTCACGGTCGGCCGGGACGTGGAGGCGCAGGTGCTCGCGCATGCCGTCAAGTGGCACAGCGAGAGCCGCGTCATGGTGTACGGCAACCGCACGGTGGTCTTCCGCTGAGCGGTCCTCGCACGAGGGGGGCGGGGCCGGAGCTCCGGCCCCGCCCCCCTTTCCGTATACGAACCTCGTCAGCCGTCCAGCCGCTCCGGCACGGCGCGGCGCCACCGTTCCGTCTCGGCGTGCCCCTCGCCCGCAGCAGCCGCGCGGACACGTGCGGGACGACGCGGTATCCCCGCGCAGCGAGGCGGGTGGCGAGTACGAGGGTCGGTTCCAGGCCCTTGACCGGCGACGCCGTCACGGTGACGACGACCTCGCGCGGGACATGGGCGAGCACCTTGTCCTCGGCCTCCTTCGTGGGCAGCACCTCTTAGCGGACGCCGTCCGGCAGCGCCCTCGGTCCTGAGCCGGCCAACGTCTACCGGACCTGCTGCCGGCCGTCACGGCGCCGGTCGTCACGGTGCCGGTAGTACACGGCCTTCGACGGCGGCTGCGGCTCCTTGCCGAGGATCAGGTCGGCGGCCTTCTCCGCGATCATCATCACCGGCGCGTAGATGTTGCCGTTGGTGACGTACGGCATCACCGAGGCGTCCACCACGCGCAGCCCCTCCAGGCCGTGCACGCGCATGCTGGTGGGGTCGACGACGGACATCTCGTCGGTGCCCATCTTGCAGGTGCAGGACGGGTGCAGGGCGGTCTCGCCCTCCTTCGCGACCCAGGCGAGGATCTCCTCGTCCGTCGCCACCTCCCGGCCGGGCGAGATCTCCCCGTCGTTGTAGGGGGCGAGCGCGGGCTGGTCGAGGAGCTTGCGGGCCACGCGGATCGCCTCGACCCACTCACGACGGTCCTGTTCGGTGGAGAGGTAGTTGAAGCGGAGCGCCGGGTGTTCGCGCGGATCCGTGCTCTTGATCTTCACCGAGCCGACGGCGTCGGAGTACATGGGGCCCACGTGTACCTGGTAGCCGTGGCCACCGGCCGGCGAGGAGCCGTCGTAGCGGACCGCGATCGGCAGGAAGTGGAACATCAGGTTGGGGTAGTCCACGTCCTCGTTGCTGCGGGCGAAGCCGCCGGCCTCGAAGTGGTTGGTCGCGGCGGGCCCCTTGCGGAAGAGCCACTGGAGCCCGATGAAGGGGGCCCGCCACTTGGCCATGTACGGCTGCATGGAGACCGGTTGCCTACAGGCGTACTGGACGTAGACCTCCAGATGGTCCTGCATGTTCTCGCCGACGCCGGGAAGGTCGTGGACGACGTCGACGCCGAGGGCGCCCAGTTCCTCCGCGTTGCCGACCCCGGAGAGCTGGAGCAGTTGCGGGGAGTTGATCGCGCCGCCGCACAGGATGACTTCCGCGGCGCGGACCTGCCGGGGCGCACCCTTGCCGCGCCGGTACTCGACGCCGACGGCCCGCTTGCCCTCGAAGAGCACCCGCGTGACGAGGGCGCGGGTCCTGACCGTGAGGTTGGGCCGCTTTCTGACGGGCTTGAGATACGCCTTCGAGGCCGACAGGCGACGTCCGCGGTGGACGTTGCGGTCGAACTTGGCGAACCCCTCCTGCCGGAAGCCGTTGACGTCGTCGGTGGGCGGGTAGCCCGCTTCCCGGGTGGCCTCGAGGAAGGCGCCGAAGAGCGGGTTCGTCGCGGGGCCGCGTTCGAGGACGAGGGGTCCGTCGTGGCCGCGGAACTCGTCGTCCGGGTCGGCGGCCAGACAGTTCTCCATGCGCCGGAAGTAGGGCAGACAGTGCGCGTAGTCCCAGGTCTCCATCCCGGGGTCGGCCGCCCAGCGCTCGTAGTCCATCGGGTTGCCGCGCTGGAAGATCATGCCGTTGATGCTGCTGGAGCCGCCCAGCACCTTGCCGCGGGCGTGGTAGACGCGCCGGCCCCCCATGTGGGGCTCGGGCTCGGACTCGTACTTCCAGTCGTAGAACCGGCTGCCGATCGGGTAGGTCAGGGCCGCGGGCATATGGATGAAGACGTCCCACGGGTAGTCGGAGCGACCGGCCTCCAGCACCAGCACCCGGTTCGCCGGGTCCGCGGAGAGTCTGTTCGCCAGTGCGCTGCCGGCCGATCCGCCGCCGACGATGACGAAGTCGTATTGCAGGGGAGCCATGGTGCCTCGTCTCGCTCGCGCCGTAGATACGCGAGGCATGGTAATGGAGGTAGCGTCATGCGCACCAGGTTGCGAACAACGCAACTTGAAGGGCCTTTGTTTCCGCTGGATTGCTTGCCGCCGTGTTGTTTACTGCGCGTATAGTTGTGTTGTGAGCAACCACAGCCAAGACACCGAAACGACAGGTTCGCAGGCCGGCGGAGTGCAGTCGGTGGACCGCGCCATCAGCGTCCTCGAAATTCTCGCCCAACGCGGCGAGGCGGGCGTCAGCGAGGTGGCCGCCGAAATCGACGTGCACAAGTCCACCGCGTTTCGTCTGCTCGGCGCCCTGGAGGCGCGCGGTCTGGTGGAGCAGGCGGGCGAACGCGGCAAGTACCGCCTCGGCTTCGGCATCGTGCGCCTGGCCGGTGCGGTGACCGGACGCATCGACATCACCCAGCAGGGCCGCCCGGTCTGTGAGCGCCTCGCCGAGGAGATCGGCGAGACGGTGAACATCGCCGTCCTGCAGGAGCACTACGCGATCAACCTCTACCAGGTGCGCGGCCCCGGGGCCATCACCGCGCACAACTGGGTCGGCCAGCTGACCCCGTTGCACGCCACCTCCAGCGGCAAGATCCTGCTGGCCCACCTCCCCGCCAAGGAGCGCGCCGCCCTGCTGGCCGAGACCGGGATGAAGAAGGTCACGCCGCACACCATCACCGCCAAGACCAAGATCGAGAAGAACCTCGCCGAGGCCCGTGAGCGCGGCTACGCCTGGACGCTGGAGGAGCTGGAGATCGGCCTGCACGCCATGGCCGCGCCGGTCCGCGACCGCGACGGAGAGGTCATCGCGGCACTGAGCGCCTCGGGGCCCGCGTACCGCTTCACCGAGGAGCGTCTGCACGCACTCTCCCCGGTGCTGCTCAAGGGCGCCGACGAGATCAGTCACCGGATGGGCTACCTGGGCTGACCGGCCGGCCCGGCTACTGCGGGCCGCCGCCCAGACGCTCGTTGACCCAGTCGTGGAACGCGCCGATGTGGTGCTCGCTGGGCACCAGCACCCCGCCCTTGGCGTACAGGCGGGAGCTCATCCCGGGCTGTGTGCGCTCGCACGCGTCGAAGTCCTGCCGGTTGACCCGGTCGAAGAGTTCCACCGACCGGCTGACGTCCTTGCCGCTCTCGACGACGTGCGGGAGGTAGAGCCAGTCGCACTCGACGATCGTGCGGTCGACGGCCACCGGGTACATCCGGTGGAAGATCACATGGTCGGGGACGAGGTTGACGAAGACCTGCGGCCTGACGGTGATCGCGTAGTAGCGGCGGTCCTGGTCCTTGGCCACCCCGGGGATGCGGTCGAGACCCTCGGAACCGTCCACGGTGAAGCCCTGCACCTCCTGGCCGAACTCGGCGCCGTGCCCGACGTAGTACTGCGCGGCGTATCCGTCGGCGAACTCGGGTAGCACCTCGGTGAGTTCGGGGTGGATGGTGGCGCAGTGGTAGCACTCCATGAAGTTCTCGACGATGAGTTTCCAGTTCGCCCGCACGTCATAGACGATCCGCCTGCCCACCGAGAGGTGGTCGATGTCGTAGCGCTCGATCGACTCCACGTCGCCGAGGCGGGCGACGACGTCGCCGACGACGGCCTCCTCGAACGAGGGCGGGTCCTCGGCGAGGCACACCCAGACGTAGCCGAGCCATTCGCGCACCGCCACGGCGACCAGACCGTACTCGGTACGCCCGACATCGGGCATCTTGGTGAGGTTGGGCGCCGCGACGAGCTTCCCGTTCAGGTCGTACGTCCAGGCGTGGTACGGGCATTGGAAGGCCCGCTTGACCTCGCCGCTCTCCTCGGTGCGGAGCCTGGCCCCGCGATGCCGGCACACATTGAAGTAGGCACGGACGGCGTTGTCCCGCGCGCGGGTGAGCAGGATGCTCTCGCGGCCCACGTCGACGGTGCGGAAGGCACCCGGCTTCGCCAGCTCCGAGGCGCGCGCGGCGCAGAACCACACGGTCTCGAATATGCGCTCCTGCTCCTGGGCGAAGACCGTCGGATCCGTATAGGAGGAACCGGGGAGGGTGGCGATCAGGCTGTCCGGAAGTCCGGTCGAGGTCACAGGGCACTCCTCGGGAAACGTCGTGGAGGGGACATGCACGCGCCGGGAGGAGCGACTCCGGACGGCGTTGTGCATCAAGCAACGCTGCGTGCCATACGCAACGGCAGCATGGGATGCCACAGGAACGGTGTCAAGACGTCGCGGCGGCGAGCTGCTTGCGCCAGCGCGTGAACGACCGCGCCTGGTTCATGCCGAGCACCGCGACGGGATCTCCGGCACGCCGGTAGACGGCCAGGACGTCACGGTCGTCCACGGCGCCCTCCTCGACGGTCACGCTGTCGGCGCCGGCCGCGTGTCCGGCGAACTGGATCCTGACCCCGTACTGGTCGGACCAGAAATACGGCGGCCGGGGCACGCCCGGCGTGACCGCACCTCCCGCCAGCAGGGTGGCGACGGCGGCGTCGGGGCGCTCCCGCGCGCCGGTCCAGTGCTCGACGCGGCGGTGGGCTCTGGCGCGGGGGTCGTACCAGTTGGCGCAGTCGCCGACCGCGACCACCCCGGCCAGGCCGGTGCGCCCGTCGGCACCGCACTTCACGCCGTTGTCGAGTTCGATGCCGGACCCCTCCAGCCACTCCACGCACGGGCGGGCGCCCACCCCGACGACGACGGTGTCCGCCGGGATGCCGCGGCCGTCCTCGAGCACCACGGCATCCACGTGCCGCTCCCCGCTCAGCCCCTTGACGCCCACGCCGCACAGCAGCCGTACGCCGTGGTCCGCGTGCAGGCCGGAGACGACGCCGCCCATGGCCGCTCCGAGCGGCCCGGACAACGGCGTCGGGGCCGCTTCGACGACCGTCACGTCGAGCCCCAGGGCGCGGGCGGTGGAGGCCACCTCGGCGCCGACGAACCCACCGCCGATCACCACCAGCCGCCCCCCTCGGGCCAGTTCGTCGCGCAGGGCGCGGGCGTCGTCCAGAGTGCGCAGGACGTGCACGCCGGCCAGGCCGTCGGCGCCGGGGAGCCTGCGTGCGGCGGCACCGGTCGCGATGACGAGGCCGTCGACGCGGACCTCCCGTCCGTCGGCCAGCCGCAGGGCACGGCGGGTGCGGTCGAGGCCGGTGGCGCGAACGCCGAGCAGCCACTGCGCACCGAGGTCCTCGTCGTGCGCCTCCAGCGCGAGGTCGGCCTCACCGAGGGCGCCGGCCAGGAACTCCTTGGACAGCGGCGGCCGGTCGTACGGGCGATGGAACTCCTCGCCGACGACGACCAGCCGTCCGTCGTAGCCCCGCTTGCGCAGGGAGCGCGCCGCCGACAGCCCGGCGAGCGAGGCGCCCACCACGGCCACGGTTCTCACGCGGAACCCCCGGCGAGCCGGGACGCGACACAGGGCGGCAGGTCGGGGGCGTCCGTCGACAGCCGGACGTGGATCACGCCGTCCTCGACGACGACCTCGTGCGTGCGCACCGGGCGCTTGGCCGGCGGGGCGTCGACTGCGCCGGTGCGCAGGTCGAACTTCGAGGCATGCAGCGGGCATTCCACCTCGCAGCCCTCCAGCCAGCCGTCGGCGAGCGAGGCGTCCTGGTGGGTGCAGGTGTCGTCGATGGCGAAGAACTCGCCGTCGTCGGTATGGAACACCGAGACCGGCGGATCGATGTCGAGCCGGAAGGCCTCGCCTCGCGGGAGGTCCGCGAGACGGCACGCGGGAATCTTCATGACACCTCGGTGCGTATGACGAAACGGATTGCGGTAAGCGCAACATCAGTCTGGAGTCGGCCACGAACCCTTGTCAAGGCGTTCACGAGCCGCACAACTCGGCTTCGCGGAGTTGCTGCTGACGCAATTCAGTGCGCGCTAAGCAACAATCCTCTGGGTGCCCCGGCCCGGCGGGAACAGGAAGGCGGCCCGCCTCCTCGCCCCGTCACGGGCGAGGGAACCGGCGCGTCGCCCGCTGTCCGCCGGACCGTCAGAAGCCCCGGTCGATGCACTCCCGGGCGACGCGAAGGGACAGCGGATCGGGAGACCTGTACGCCTGGACGTTGCCTCCAGGTCCCGATCCGGTTCGTCCGGGCGGGAGGCGGACCCCGTCGTGCGCGTCGGCGCCGGTGAGTGGCCGGTTCAGGGTGCCGGTCGCGCCGGGGCGCGTCTAGGGTGCTCGGTCGTGACACTCTCCTCGGACGGTTCGCCGTTGTGGCGCGACCGACAGTTCGCCCTGCTCGTATCCGCTCGGGTCGTCTCCGTGTTGGGCAATGGCTTCGCACGGGTGGCCCTGGCGTTCGCCGTGCTCGCGCTGCCCGGGGCGAGTGCGGCTCGGCTGTCACTGGTGCTGGCCTGCCAGGCGTTGCCGCAGTTGGTGTTCATCCTGGTGGGAGGGGTGATCGCGGATCGTATGTCGCGACCGAGGCTGATGGTCCTGGCCGACGCGCTGGGGGCTGCCGCCTACGCCGGGCTGGCCGCGATGGTGCTGACCAGGCACGCGCCGTTGGTGGCGATGTGTCTGCTGGCGGTGGTCGCCGGAACGGCCACGGCACTGTTCGCACCGGCGATGGACGGCGTCGTGCCGTCGGTCGTGCCTGCGGGCCGCCTGCAACAGGCCAACGCGCTGCTTCGGGTGGGAACCAACAGTTCGCTGCTGCTGGGCCTGGCGCTGTCCGGGGTGACGGTGGCACTGGTGGGCGCCGGCTGGGCGCTCGCGCTCAACGCGGCCTCGTTCGTCCTCAGCGCGGCGCTGACCACCCGGCTGCGGGTGTCCGTGCGGCCGCGCGGCCGATCGTCGGGGTGGGCCGATCTTCGGGAGGGATGGCGGGAGTTCGCCTCCCGGCAGTGGCTCTGGGTCGTGGTCGCGCAGTACTCGGTGGTGGTGGCCGCGCTCAACGCCAACGTCGGAGTGCTCGGGCCGCTGACGGCCGAACAGCACTTCGGCGGGGCGCGGGCCTGGTCGGTCATCGTCGGCGCGCAGGCCCTGGGCACCATCGCCGGAGCGGGACTCGCCACCCGGGTGCGGGTCGGCCGTCCCCTTCTCGTGGCTGTGCTCTGCACGTTTCCGGCCGCCGTGCCGATCGCCCTGCTCGGCGCCGAAGCCCCGGTCTGGCTGATCGCCGCGGCCATGTTCGGCGCCGGTATCGCGTCGGACGTCTTCGGCGTGCTGTGGGCGACCACGATCCAGCGGGAGGTCCCGGAGGAGGTGCTGTCGCGCGTCAGTTCCTACGACTGGTTCGGCTCCCTGGCCTTCGCCCCGCTCGGTCTGCTCGCCGCCGGACCCGTCGCCGCCGCCGTGGGCACCGGAAGGGCGCTCGCCGGCTGCTCGGTCATGGTCGTCCTGGCCACGGCGGCAGCCCTCCTCTCACCACAGGTGCGCACCCTGCGTACCGTCGCGGAAGCGTCCTCCCCCGCGGACTCGACGGCGGAATCCGCGGCCGACGTGGAACGCGTGGCCGACGTGAAGCGACGCAAGCGGTGACCACGGACAGCCGCAATATCGGGCGCGGTACGCCCACGAGTGACGAGGACTGAGCGGCGCCGACGTCCGCGCACCCCGCCCGGGGCGACCTCCCGCCGCGGCCCGTCCAGGGCGGTCGGCGACGCGGCCCGTCCGGGGCGGTCGGCGCCGGCCGTGCAAGGGGGTTGCGGCGCGGTCGTGGGCACCGGCTGCCGGAGACGAGGCGTCAGTCGCAACCGGTGCCGTCCTCGGGGACGTTCCCGTCGAGGCGCTCCCCCGTGGCGCGGACCGTCGGCTGGTCGGTCACGTCGTCCAACGCCTCACCGATCCCCGACAGCAGCGGAGCGTGGTCCGGTGAGCTCGCCAGCCAGGGCAGGAGCAAGGTCCACAACTGCGTCACGCGGTCCACCGAGAGCCAGTCGTCGTCGGCCGCGCCCAGCACCTCGAACCCCGTCGTCGCCGCCACGATCACGGTCGTCGCGGAGTCGATCGAGACGTCCTGGGCGAGCTCCCCCTCGTGCTGCGCCTGGACGATGACATCGTGCACCCACGTCCGCCACCACCGCAGCATCCGCGCCTCGTTCCTACGGGCCGGATCACCGCTCAGCCGGAACCCCGCCCTGATCACGGGGTCGGCGACCACGGCCAGGAGCAGGTTGCAGGCCGTGTGCACCAAGGACTGCAGGAGCGTGTCCGCCGCGCCGCGACATCGTTTCGCGAGTTCCTCCGCGGAGTCGGCCGCCGCCCGCTCCACCTCTCCAGCGAGATCGCTCTTGCTGGCGAAATGGAAGTGCAGTGCTCCGGTGCTCACACCGGCCCGCTCGCTGATGACGGGAAGAGAGGTCCGCGCGTACCCCTCGGCGGCGAACAACTCGGCGGCCGCTTCGACAAGAGACTGACGTGTGCGCAGCGCTCGCGCCCCCATGACCACCAGGCCTCCCTCCCCCACCGGTACAGGGACGACGCGGGACCGGGCCGCTCCGTCCGGATCAAGGAGAGCATCCCACCGGTGAGGCATAAGTAAACCGCATGTTTGGTATTTTTACCTGGAACGACCTATCTCCCCGAACCCGTCACCGGGCCTCGAAACGAGAGGAGCGGGGCGCGCCGCCGGCTCAGGCGATGCCGCCGTTCACGAAGAGGACCTGTCCGTTCACCCAACGTCCCGGGCCGGCCAGGAAGGCCACGGTCTCGGCGATGTCCTCGGGCGTGCCGAGCCGCTCCAGCGGGGGCTGCGCGGCGAGGCGGTCGATCGTCTCCTGGTCCTTGCCCTCGAGGAAGAGCGGGGTGGCGGTCGGGCCGGGCGCGACCGCGTTGACGGTGACGTCCCGACCGCGCATCTCACGGGCCAGCACCAGCGTCATGGCCTCGACGGCCCCCTTGCTCGCCGCGTAGGGCGCGTATCCGGGGAAGGCCAGCCGGGTCACCGAGGTGGAGAAGGTGACCACCGCCCCGCCCTCGCGCACGCGGCGCGCCGCTTCCCGGGCCACGACGAAGGCGCCACGGACGTTCGTCCGCATCAGCCGGTCGAACGCGTCGAGATCGAACTCGGCGACCGGCGCGAGAGTCATCACGCCGGCGGTGTGCACCACGACGTCGATCCCGCCGAACGCCTCCTCCACGGCGGAGAACACGTCGGCCATGGCGCCTTCGTCGGCGACGTCACCGCTGACCGCGAGCGCCCTGCCGCCTGCCGCCTCGACCGCGGCGACGGTCTCCTCCGCGGCCTTCCTGTTGCCCGCGTAGTGCACACCGACGGCCATGCCCTCCGTCGCGAGCCGACGGGCCACGGCCCTACCGATCCCTCCGGAAGCGCCGGTGACGAGTGCGACGCGTGTGGTCTTGGACATGATGCTGCCTCCAGTTCATTTATGAACGCTGAGTCCATATAATCACGTTGTGAACGCTGCGTCCATATGCCAGGCTGTGGATCCCTCGGACGATGCCTGGAGGTCGGCGCCATGCAGGAACGGTCGGAACCGGAAGCCGCACGCGGACCACGGCGCGGCCGGGGCCGACGCCCCACCGCCGAGGTGCGCGCGGACGTCCTCGACGCCGCCGGCGCCCTGCTGCTCGAGCGCGGCATGGGCGGGTTCACCATCGAGGCGGTCGCCGAGCGGGCAGGAGTCAGCAAGACGACGATCTACAAGTGGTGGCCGTCCAAGGGAGCGCTCGCCCTCGACGGCTACTTCCACGCCGTGGAGTCCGTGCTGGCCTTCCCCGACAGCGACGACGTGGAGGCCGACCTCACGGCGCAGCTCCGCGCGTTCGTCCGGATACTCACCGGGACACCCGCCGGGCGGGTGATCGCCGAGCTCATCGGCCAGGCCCAGACCGATCCGGAGCTGTCCGCCGCTCTGCTGGAACGTTACTCCGACCCGCGCCGCGAACTCGCGGTCCGGCGGATGAGGCGGGCGCAGACGGAGGGACAGCTACGTCCCGACGTCGATCCCGAGGTCCTGGTGGACCAGCTGTGGGGTGCCTGCTATCACCGCTTGCTGATGCCCAGCCTGCCGCTCGTCGAGGAGTTCGCGACGAGCCTGGTCGCCAACCTGCTGCGCGGCGTACGCGCCTGACGAGGAGCGGAAGGCCACCGGCGCGCCTCTCCGCTCCGGCCGCGGGCCTCCGCCTCTTCCGGCAACGCGTTCGCTCCGGACTCTGGCCCCGGTGACCTACCGGGCGGTATACAAGCCCAGTCGAACGGTATGCCGACCGTACGGGACGGCGTCGTCGACGGGGCGTGGGCTTCAAGGGGGAGGAACTCGATGCAGCGCGACGTTCGCACGGGAGGACCGGCCGGCCATCGGCGAAGGGGCGTCACTCTTCTTGCCGCACTGGGGAGTTGTGCCCTGGTCGCCGCTTCCGCGGCACCGGCCGCGGCGCACGGCGGAGGCGGAAGCGCCGCTCGGTACGTGGCGCTCGGCGACTCCTACACCTCCGGCCCTCTCATTCCCCGGCAGGTGGACGCCAACTGCGCCCGCTCGGACCACAATTACCCGTCGATAGTGGCCGGGCGGCTCCGGACGGCCACGTTCAAGGACGTCAGCTGCGGCGGGGCGACCACCGAACACATGTGGAAGGCGCAGGGGACCAACGGCCCCCAACTCGACGCGGTGGGACGGAACAGCGACCTCGTGACCGTCCAGATCGGCGGCAACGACATCGGCTTCGGCACCATCATCGGGACCTGCGCCCAACTGGCCGCGCAGGACCCGACGGGCAACCCGTGCCAACGCCACTACGGCTCCTCGGGCGTCGACCAGCTCACCGTCGCGATAGCCAAGACCGTCCCCAAGGTCGCCCGGGTGCTCCAGGCCGTGCACGACCGGGCCCCGCACGCCCGCATACTCGTCGTCGGCTACCCGGACCTGCTGCCCGACGACGGCAGCGGCTGTGCGCCCTCGGTGCCGTTCGCGACGCAGGACTTCCCCTACCTCCGGGACACCGGCAAACGGCTCAACCTCATGCTCCGTCTGGTGGCGCGCTGGAACCACGCCGAGTACGTGGACACCTACGGCCCGACCATCGGCCACGACATGTGCAAGCCCCCGTCGGAGCGGTGGATCGAACCCTTGCAGCCCTCCTCCCCCGCGGCTCCCGCACACCCCAACGCCAAGGGTGAGGAAGCCATGGCGGGGGCGGTGTGGCAGCGCCTGACGCACGGCCGGGGCGGCCGCTGACCGACGGACGGACGGTGGACGGCGGGGCGGCAGACGCCGAGACAGCGGCGGGGGCAGACAGCGGATGACCGGCGCCGTTCGGCCGCGCGCCGTGCTGGTCCGCGCCGGTCCGCCCGGCCGGGGCCACGCCCCGGCCCCGCCCCTCCCGGCCGGCTCACATGTCGGAGTCGATGCCGGTGACCACCGCCGGTCCCAGCGGCGCGCTGCTGTCGTCGAGCCCGGCGGCATGCAGCGCGGAGTCCGCGAGCCTGCGGGCGTCCTCCTCGGCGTGCGGACCGCTGTCCGCCTCGACGGCGAGCCGGATGGTGAACGTGTCGTCCTCGTTCACGGTGAGCGGGTCGAGGTCCTGCGCGCTGCCCATCCGCGTGCGGTGCGGATCGGCAGGGCGCAGGGCCTGACTCAGCCGCGTTCGCGTCTCGTCCTCGACGTCGGCGGTGAAGGTGCCGGGCACGGTGATCACGTAGGTGGTCATGGTGTTCCTTTCCTCAGATCCTCTGGTCCGTTGTTTCTCGGTCCGTTGTCCTCGGGTTCCCTCCCGCATACCCCCGGAGCGGGCGGTCGATCTCCGCTCTCTTCGGGCAGGCCCCGTCAGCCGGCCCGCCGTCACCCTGTTTCCCCTTCTCGGGCGGTCCGCGCACGGCCGGAGCCCCGCGGCCGCGCACCCGTGCCCGCAGCCCACGGAGGACGGCATCCGCACCCGTGCCGGCAGCACGGCGGCGCCCGCCTGCGCGACCCCCCGACCCGCGCGACACTGAAAGCCGCGGATCGTCCTCGGGTGGTGCGCGGAGAGGAGCGCTGATGCCCAAGCGGCCGTCGCTCGCCGAATCCGTCCGGGCCGGCCGGCGCGCGACGCGTGTCACGGCCTCCGCGGCGGCCGGGTTCTATCCGGCGGCGTACGTCCTCGACCAGCCCGTGACCGCCGTATACGCCCTGTTCACACCCATCGCGTTCGGCCTGCTCTCGCCGGTACCGGGGTCCGGTCGCCGGCGTGCGCTGACCGTACTGCGCGCCTTGCCGGCCGCCGCCGTCCTCACCGCCGCGGGCACGGCCCTCGCCGTGCAGACCTGGTCGGCCGTGGCGGGCATGCTGGTCGTCGGGTTCGTGCTGATGTTCGGCTCGGTGTGCGGCCCGCGTCTGGCCGGCACCGTCCCCGGGCTTCAGCTGTTCTACATCCTCGCGTGTTTCCCGCCCTTCGCCCCGCAGACCCTGCCCGAGCGGCTGACCGGGGTCGCCATCGGCGGGGCGGCGCTCGTCCTGTGCGAGGTGGCGGTGCTTCCCGATCCGCCGGATCCGTCGTACGGCGAGCGGATCGCCGACACCTTGGACCTCGCGGCCCGGGCCACCCGCGCGCTGACCCGCACCGACGGCCCGGAGCCCGGTCAGGCCGGACGGCTGAGAGCGGCGGGCCGGGGCCTGCGCTTCTCGCAGCAGCCTGTCGGCGCCCGCCCGACCGGAGCGGGAAGGGCGGACCGCGCGCTCGCCCAGGCGGGTTCCGCGACCCGGCGGCTCGTCGACCAGTTGGCCGCCCTCACCGAGACGCACTCCGCGCCCTCCGACACCGCCTCGCAGAATCTGCTGCACGGCACCGCGGCGGCCTGCGCCGAAACGGCCGGCGCGCTGCGCCGGTCGCGGCCCGCGGCGGGGCCCGAACTGATCGAGGAGTTGATCGAACAGTTCCTCGGCTCCCGCGACGGGGACCCCACCGATCGGGCCCCCCGCCCGCACCAGGTGCTGCGGCGGCAGTCGACGGTGCTGACGATCGCGGTCTCCGCGGTGACCGTCCGCACGGCCGTCGCCCTGGCCCTCGACGGCCGCCGACCGGTCCACGGCCTGCCCCGGGAACAGTTCTGGTACGCGCGGACGCCGACGGTCCGCCTGTTCACCATCCGTCTCACCGGCAATCTGACGCGGCGCTCGGTCGTCTTCCAGAACGCGCTGCGCAGCGCCCTCGGCCTCGCACTCGCCCGCCTGGTGGCGGGATCGCTCGACCTGTCGCACGGATTCTGGGTCCTGCTGACCGTGCTGACCCTGGGGCGGACCACGGCCGGCGCCGCCTGGTCCGCCGTCCGCGCCGCCGTCGTGGGCACGATGGCCGGTGCGCTGGCCGCCGGTGTGCTCCTCATCGGGGCGGGCCAGTCCACCGAGGTGTACGCGTACCTGCTCGTGCCGATGATGCTGATCGCCTTCGCGGTAGGGCCGTTGGAGGGTCCTGCCTGGGCTCAGGGACTGTTCACCCTGGTCGTCTCCACGGCGTTCGCGCAGATCGCACCCGTGACCTGGCGGCTCGCGGAGATGCGTGTCCTCGACGTGCTGACCGGGAGCGCGGTCGGGCTGCTGTGCGGTGTGCTCGCCTGGCCGTTCGGGGCCCGGGCCGAGACGCGGCGCAGCATGACGGCGCTGCTCGAATCCGCCGCGCCCGTGGTGCGGGCCACCGCCGCCGCGGCGACCGGTGACGGTCCGGCGGGCCGCGGCGACGCCGCCCGGCAGGCCGTCCGGCTGACCCTGCACCGGCTTCGCATCGCGGAGGGCTCGTACGCGCAGTACCGAACGGAGCCCTCCGCCGCCGCCCGTGAGCCCGAACCCGACTATCTCGCCGCCCTCAACTTCGGCTCCCGCGTCCTGGTAGGCGCCTACTGGCTCCCCCGGACGGACCGTCCGCCCGGTCTGCCTCCCGCCGCGCTGCAGTGGGCCCGGCGCGTCAGCGAGGAGGCGGCGACAGCCGTCGTCCGGGCGGCCGACTTCCCTCCGGGCGGCATCCGTGTCCGGCTGACACCACCGCCCACCCTGCCGCCCGGAGTCCCGCCACGGGTGCTGTCCCTCCTGACCGACATCGAGGTATGGCTCAACGCGCTCGCGGCCGACCTCAGAACCAGCACGAGCCCCGGCCCCGGCCCTCGGACTACCCGGTCACCGGCTCCTCGACGGCCGCATCGTGAGCCGGCGGGCCCTGAGCCACCAAGGTCGCGACCGTGGGGCCGTCGGGGCGGACGGTGAAGCCGTACGTCGTCCTGGCCGGGGTGGCGGAGAAGGCCAAGGTATGTACCGGCAGCAACTGTTCGAGCAGGACGGTCGACTCGCGGAGCGCGAACTGCACGCCGAGGCAGGCCCGGGGCCCGATACCGAACGGGTAATAGGCACCCGGATCCGTGGGCCGACCGCCCGGGGTGACGAACCTCAGCGGGTCGAAGTGCTCCGGATCCGGCCACAGTTCGGGATCACGGTGCGTGAGGTACGGGCAGACGAGGAGGTCGGTGCCGGCCTCGATGGCGTAGCCGCCGAGGATGTCGTCCTCGGCGGCGTGGCGGGGCAGGATCCACGCGGACGGATAGAGCCGGAGCGTCTCGTGGACCAGGGCCTGGATGGCCTGGCGGCGTTGCGGCGAGCCTTCGTCACCGGCGGCGAGAGCTTGTCCGCGGGCGGCGGGGTACCGGTCGAGGAGCAGATAGAGCCAGGTGAGAGTGGTAGCGGTGGTCTCGTGCCCGGCGGCGAGCAACGTGACCAGCTCATCGCGGATCAACTGGTCGGTGTAGGCGGGATGCTCGCTGCCGGCGTCGGTGAGGACTTGCAGCAGGCCCGGGCCGTCCGGACCCGCCCTGCCGTTCCGGGCGGCCTCGATGGCGTGCCCGGCGACCGCGTCGATCCGGGCGAGATCGGCGGCCACGGCGCCCCTGGCGTCGGAGGCATCGGCGGGCAGCGTCGGAAGGGCGGTCGCCACGACTGCCACGGAGTTCAGTTCGCGCTCCGTCCCGTCGTCGAGGGGGTGCCCGGTGAGGGAGCGCCAGATGGCGTCCAGGGCGAAGCGGCGCATCTCCCGCCCGACGTCGAGGCTCTGCCCCGTGCGGGCGTATCCGGCCCAGCGCTCGGCGGTGGTGCGGGCGGCCGCGGTGATCCGCTGCTCGTAGCGGCGCATCCCGGTACCGGTGAACTGGGACTGCAGCAGCCGGCGTTGGCTCTTCCACGCCGTACCGGTGGCGGCCAGGACCCCGTCGCCGATCAGCAGGCGGGCGCGGTGGGAGCGCTTGACGTACCGCTCGGGGTACCGGGCGAGTACGTGCTGGACCGCCGACGGGTCGGTGACGAGCACGGTGGGCGACGGCCCGAGGCGGAACGCGGCGACGCCGCCCCTCCGTTCACGCACCCGGGACAGCAACTCGACCAGCTCGCCGCCCTCGGCGCGCCATCGCTCCACGAGCGCGGGCTCGACCTCGGGGACCGGCCGCCCTGTTCCGGGACCGAGCGGGAGCGAGCCGTGACCGGCTTCGGGTTCCATGATTCTTCTCCTGGTCGATGGCGATGCCGGGCCGCGACGGAGCACGGACGCCGTGCGGACTGTACGGGATCGGACACCTTGGGTGACAGCACGCCGAGGGCGCCCCGCAACCCTCCCCGGCCCGCGACTGCTTGACCCCGGCTCCTTGCCCCCCGACTCCTACGCCCGCGCGCGGCGGCCTACACGTGAGCGGTCACAGCTCCGCGTCGTCGTCGGCGGCGAGCGCCGACGCCACAGCCGGAGCGCACTGCGCCCCGGCGTGTCGTTCGCTCAGGGCATGGCCCGCACCGCCGACGGGCCACTCCTGTCCTGTCGTCCGGGACGACCCCATGGCCGCCGCCTGGTGGCCGTGCGCCGTTGCGCACGGCCGTCCACGTCGGTCTCAGGACCAGTCGATCGGGCCGCTGCGGTCGATGAAACGTCCGGAGCCGGCGCCGGGTCCCTCGGTCGCCAGACGGACGATCGCGTCGGTGCCCTCGGTGACGGACTGCGGGCCGCTGTGGCCGTTGAGATCGGTGGCGGTGTAGCCGGGATCGGCGGCGTTGACGCGGATGTCCTCGAGCCCCTTGGCGTACTGGGTGGTCAACATGGTGAGGGCCGCCTTCGAGGCGGTGTACAGAGGTGCGACGACGGAGGACTCCGGCCGTGCGGGGTCGTGGGTGAGGGCGAGCGATCCCATGCCGCTGCTGACGTTGATGACGACCGGGTCGGTCGACCGGCGCAGCAGCGGAAGGAAGGCATGGGTCGTCCGGACCACGCCGAAGAGGTTGACATCGAAGACGCTCAGCGCGTCCGCGCCGGTCAGGTCGCCGGGGTCGCCGTGCGGACCGTGCACGCCGGCGTTGTTGACCAGGACATCGAGCACACCTTCGTGTGCGGCGATGTCAGCTGCCGCGGAGGCGACGGAGGCGTCGTCGGTGACGTCGATACGGACGAATCGCGCGCCCAGGGCGGCCGCGGCCGCCGCGCCCCGTTCCGGGTCACGGGCTCCCACGATCACGGTGTGACCGAGCTCGACGAGGCGGCGGGCGGTCTCGTGGCCGAGGCCCTTGTTGGCTCCGGTGATGAAGGTGATGGTCATGCGGTGATCGTCCCCGCCTCGGAGAGGCCGGGCCAGGGACGCTTCGACCGTAGGAACGGCAGTACCACGATCACGGTCGGCGAGGGAGTGGGGCAAACTGGATGCCATGGCGACGAACGCGGGAACTGGTCTGGGGGCGACGATCCGCGCCTGGCGGGAGCGCTTGTCCCCGTCGAACGTGGGGCTCCCGTCGGGCCGGACCCGTCGCGCGGTCGGGCTGCGTCGCGAGGAACTCGCCGAACGCGCCGGTGTTTCGGTCGACTACGTGGTGCGTCTGGAGCAGGGGCGGGCCACGGCTCCTTCGGCCCAGGTCGTCGCGTCCCTTTCGCGCGCCCTGCGACTGACCGTCCCGGAGCGCGACCACCTGTACCGCATGGCCGGGCTGGTCCCTCCGCGCGACGAGCTGATCCCCGACGACGTCCCGCCGGGCGTGCGCCGCGTGCTGGACCGGCTCGGAGACGTCGCGGTCGCCGTGTTCGCCGCGGACTGGCAGATGATCTGGTGGAACCGCGGGTGGGCGGGACTGGTCGGCGATCCGTCGACCACGCCGCCGGAGCGGCGCAACTTCGCCCGGGAGAGGTTCCCCGTCGGCTCCGACGACACGGGCATCGCCTCCTGGCCGGTGGTCGTGCGGAACAGCGCCCGGTCCGACCTCGCCATCGTGTCCGACCTGCGCCGCGCCACCGGTCGCTTCCCCGAGGACGCCCGGCTGGCCGAGCTGATCCGTGACCTCACCGCCGGCAGTCCGACGTTCGCCCGGCTGTGGGCGAGCGGCGCGGTGGGCGCCCACCGGGAGGACCGCAAGACGATCGAGCATCCCGAGGTCGGTCCCGTCGAAGTGGACTGCGATGTCCTGACCGACGGCGATTCCGACCTCAAGATCGTGATCTTGAGCGCCGTGCCCGGCAGCGCGCACGAGGCCAGGATGCGGCTCGCCCTGGCCGCCGGCCTCGACAGCGGTATCGGCCTCAACATCGGCAGCGCGCCCACGCGCACTCTCTGACCTCCGGACGTCCTCACCCGAGCCGGACCACGTCCGATGACGTCGGAAGCCGCCCGGCAGCTCGCCCGTCGCCCGTCGCGGAACGCTTCGCGACGGGCGACGGGCGACGGGCGACGGGCGACGGGCGACGGTGCCTGCGGTCAGCGCGCGGCGAGGAGTTCGAGGGTGTCGATCACTCGGTGGGAGAAGCCCCACTCGTTGTCGTACCAGGCGACCACCTTGACGTGGCGGCCGTCGACACGGGTGAGAGCCGAGTCGAAGATCGACGAGGCCGGGTTGCCGACGATGTCGGACGAGACGAGGGCGTCCTCCGAGTACTCGAGGACGCCGGCGAGCGGGCCCTCGGCCGCGGTGCGGTACGCCGCCAGCACGTCCTCGCGCGTCACGTCGCGGCCGACGGTCGTGTTGAGCTCGACGATCGAGCCCACCGGGACCGGCACCCGGATCGAGTCGCCGGACAGCTTGCCCTCGAGGTTCGGCAGCACGAGGCCGATCGCCTTGGCGGCGCCGGTGGTGGTCGGCACGATGTTCACGCCGGCGGCGCGGGCGCGGCGCGGGTCGCGGTGCGGACCGTCCTGGAGGTTCTGCTCCTGGGTGTAGGCGTGCACCGTCGTCATGAAGCCGTGCTCGATGCCGGCGAGGTCGTCGAGTACGGCGGCCAGCGGGGCGAGCGCGTTGGTCGTGCACGAGGCGTTCGAGACGATCGTGTGCAGCTCCGGGTCGTAGGCGTCGGTGTTGACGCCGTACGCGAGCGTGACGTCGGCGCCGTCCGAGGGGGCGCTGACCAGTACCTTCTTCGCGCCCGCGTCGAGGTGGGCGCGGGCCGCCTTGGCAGAGGTGAACCGGCCGGTCGCCTCCAGCACGATGTCGACCTCGAGCTCGGCCCACGGCAGCCGCGCCGGTTCGCGCTCGGCGAGCACCTTGATGCGGCGGCCGTCGACGACGAGGACGTCGCCGTCGACGGCGACCGGGCGGCCCAGCCGGCCGGCCGTCGAGTCGAAGGCGAGCAGCCGCGCGAGCGCGGCGGGTTCCGTGAGGTCGTTGACGGCGACGATCTCGAGGTCGCTGTCGCGCTGGAGGAGCGCGCGCAGCACATTGCGTCCGATGCGGCCGAATCCGTTGACGGCGATGCGAGTCATGAGTGATGTCCCTTCGGTTCGCCCACCAGCCTCGCGCAGCGGCGCCATTCCGTGACCCGGGCGTGCGCGCCATGGTTCGAAAGGATCTCGCCACGCGGCGCGCCCGGCCTGTCCGGGCGTGCCCCGGCTGCCCGGCGTCCCGGCTACTCGCCCTTCGCGAAGGTGCGCCGGTATTCGCTGGGTGTCGTGCCGAGGATCTGCTGGAAGTGCGTCCGCAGATTGGCGCCCGTACCGAGTCCGACGTCGCCGGCGATCTGCTCGACGCCGCGCTCGGACCGTTCGAGCAGCTCGCGGGCCATGTCGATACGGGCACGCATGACCCACTGCATGGGTGTGTACCCGGTGTCCTCGACGAAGCGCCGCGAGAAGGTGCGTTCCGAGACGGCGGCGTGCCGGGCGAGTGTCTCGAGGGTGAGGGGCTCGTGGAGCCGGTGCAGCGCCCACTCGCGGGTGGCGGCGAACCGCTCGCCCAGCGGCTCCGGCACACTGCGCGGCACGTACTGCGCCTGGCCTCCGCTGCGGTACGGGGCCGCGACCAGGCGCCGGGCCGCGTGGTTGGAGGCGGCCACACCCAGGTCGCGGCGCAGGATGTGCAGGCACAGGTCGATTCCGGAGGCTGCGCCGGCCGACGTCAGTACGCTGCCCTCGTCGACGAACAGGACGTTCTCGTCGACCTGGACGAGCGGGTGCTTCGCCGCCAGCGCCCGGGTGTAGTGCCAGTGCGTCGTGGCGCGCCTGCCGTCGAGCAGACCGGTCGCCGCGAGCGCGAAGGCCCCCGTCGAGATGGCGGCCAGCCGAGCGCCCCGGGCGTGGGCGGCCAGCAGAGCGCCGAGGACCGCCCGCGGCGGGTCGTCGAGATCAGGGAAGCGGTAGCCGGGCAGGAACACGACGTCGGCCCACTCGAGCGCGTCCAGGCCATGGGCCACGTGGTACGACAGTCCGTCCCCGCCGGTCACCAGACCGGGCGCCGCGCCGCACACCCGCACCTCGTACGGCATGCTCGCGCGGGTCGTGAAAACCTGCGCGGGAATGCCGACGTCGAGCGGCTTGGCACCCTCGAGCACAAGGACGGCGACACGTTGCAGGCGGGAGGACGACACGCGCAACAGGGTACGGGGGTACGGACCACGGTATCGGCGCCACCGCCCGTCACCGGTGGTCGGGCGTACCCCCGGTACAGCGTGGTGATCCGGGTTCCTCGCGCTCACGCCCCCGGCCGCTTGGGGCGTCGGCGTCGTCTGCGCGTGCGGCTTGCCGCCGCACGGGAGCCGCGAGACGCAGCGGCACCACGCCGGGTCGCGACCGGTGACGACCCGGGTCGGGGTGGCGCGGCCGCCGGCGCCCCCGTGCGGCCGGCTCGTGGTGCCACGGGTGTCTGCCACGGCCGCCGGGCCCCACTCCGGAGGCGGCGCGACACGGGCTGCCGGATAGTGGAACGCGTCGGAATCCTGGGGATTGGACGCTCATGGACCGCTACCCTCCCATCGCCAACCACGGTCTGGTGGGCGACCTCCAGACCGCCGCCCTGGTGTCCTCCCAGGGCGTGGTGGACTGGTTCTGCTCACCGAGGTTCGACTCGCCCAGTGTCTTCGCCGCGCTGCTGGACCACGACCGCGGCGGACACTTCCTGCTGACGCCCGAGCATGCCGACGTGACGTGCAAGCAGCTCTACTATCCGGACACCGGCGTGCTGGTCACGAGGTTCATGTCGCTGGAGGGCGTCGGCGAGGTCATCGACTGGATGCCGGCGAACACCAGGCGTGTCCCCACCGACCGGCACAGTCTGACGCGGGTGATCCGCGTGGTGCGCGGCACGCTGCGGTTCGTCCTGGAGTGCAGGCCGCGCTTCGACTACGGCCGGGCGGACCACGAGCTCGATCTGCGGCCCCAGGAGGCTGTCTTCCGGGCCCCCGGGATCGCCGGTCACCTGCAGGCCAGTTTCCCGCTCACGCGGGACGGGCAGGACGTGCGGGGTGCGGTCACCCTCACGAGCGGCGAGTCGGCTGCCGCCGTCTTCACCACGTGCGACGCCGACGGTGAGGCGCCGCCGCCGCTCTCGGTGGAGGGTGTGACCGAGGGGCTGTGGCGCGAGGTGGACTTCTGGCAGAAGTGGCTCTACACCTCCCACTACCGCGGGCGCTGGGGCGAGATGGTGAACCGCTCCGCCATCACGATCAAACTCCTCACCTACCACCCGACCGGTGCCCCGGTCGCCGCCGCCACCATGGGTCTGCCGGAACAGGTCGGCGGTGAGCGCAACTGGGACTACCGGTACTCGTGGGTGAGGGACGGTTCGCTCTCGGTGCGGGCGCTGCTCGACCTCGGGTTCACCGAGGAGGCGTCGGCGTTCACCAAGTGGCTGGGCGACCGGATGCACGACCGGGCGGAGCTGCCCGGCGAACGCCTCCAGATCATGTACCGGGTCGACGGGGACCCGCACCTGACGGAGGAGATCCTCGACCACTGGGAGGGCTACCGGGGATCGAGACCGGTCCGGGCCGGCAACGCGGCCGCCGACCAGCTTCAGCTCGACATCTACGGCGAGGCCCTCTACGCGATGGCCGAGGGCATGGACATCGGCGTGGAGCTGGGCTACCACGGCTGGAAGGGGCTCGCCCGGACCCTGGACTGGCTGTCCGACAACTGGGACCGTCCGGACGAGGGCGTCTGGGAGACCCGCGGGGGCCGCAACGACTTCACGTTCAGCCGGGTGATGTGCTGGGTCGCCTTCGACCGGGGCATGCGCATGGCCGCCGAGATGAGCCGCCCCGCCGACATCCCGCGCTGGCGCCACGCCCGCGACACCATCCTCGAACAGGTGATGGAGAAGGGCTGGAGCCAGGCGGAGCAGGCGCTGGTGCAGCACTACGGCGGGGACGTCCTCGACGCCTCCCTCCTGCTGATCCCCCGCGTGGGTTTTCTGGCCGCGAAGAGCCCTGGCTGGCTCTCCACCCTGGACGCGATGGAACGCAAACTGGTCTCGGACAGCCTCGTGTACCGGTACGACCCGGCCGCGTCCCCGGACGGCCTGCGCGGCTCGGAGGGCACCTTCAGCCTCTGCACCTACCTCTACGTCGACTCCCTGGCCCGGGCCGGGCGGGTCCGGCCGGCGCGCTACACCTTCGAGAAGATGCATACCTACGCCAACCATGTCGGCCTGTTCGCCGAGGAGATCGGCCCGAGTGGCGAGCAACTCGGGAACTTCCCGCAGGCGTTCACCCACCTGTCCCTCATCATGGCGGCATCGACCCTGGACGAGGCCATCGACCGCCAGCGCAAGCTCGGCTGAGGGGGAGCAGGCCGGGGTCGCGCCCGCGGTGGCCGGGTCCTACAGGCCGGGTTCGCCGGGCCGTGGAGCGCCCGGGGCCGCCTCCCGGGTGAGCCGTCCCCCGATGCCCTGGGAGTCGGCCGTCCGTGCCTCGGCGCGGCGGAGGTCGTCTGCGAACTCCCTCTCGACGGCGTCGTCCAGGAGCCGTAGTTGGGCATGGACCGCGGGCGCGCACTCGTCCGGCAGGCCGGCGAGGAGACCTTCCAGCAGGGCCCGGAGCCGCCGGCAGACCTGGACGGAGGTCGCGCCGTACTCCCGGATCTCGGTGACGGCGAGTTCCAGGTAGTTCTCCCAGGGCCGGCCGGCCAGCACCAGGCGCGGCCGGCCGCGGTCGTCGGCGAGTTCGTAGTGGCCGCGGGTCCCGACGTGTCCGACCGCGTGCAGGAACGCCTCGATGTGGTTCAGCACCTGGACGGCGGTGGTGGGGTCGTTGACCGCGGGTGACAGGGCGCGGATGGCGATGTCGACGAGGATGCGCAGCGCGAAGGCCGGGTCCTGCTCGATCGTCCGCTCCGCCCCCAGGGCGAGCAGGTCGGTCACCCGGCGCGGGTCGGGCGGCGAAGCGGCGCCGCGGACCTCGACGACGGTGCCGCCGGGCGGCACGAAGTCGCCGACGGAGGCGGCCAGCACGAAAACGCAGTCGTGCCCGGCGGCGAGCGAGACCAGACGGGGGGCGTTCAGCGCCTGGATGACACCGCCGCGTTCCGTCCGGATACGGGTCACCGAGCCGGTCGCCGCCGGTGGCGTCCCGCCGGGCGCCGCGGCGCTCCGTACCTGTGCCGACACGCGAGCGACGACCCTTTCGCCCGAGCGTCCCACGAGGTCCGCGATCGCCACCGGCCGCAGGTTGTGGGTGAAACGGTTGAGGTAGATCAGCAGGAGCAGCAGGCTTACGGAGACGGCGACGCCGGCCATGGTCACGCCGAGGTTGGGCACGGAGTCCGTCTCGATGCTCCGCAGCAGCGTGTACGCGAACGCGAAGGTGCCGGTGAACGTGCCCAGCACGGCTTTCTGCAACCGGTCGCGGTACCAGAGCCGCATGTACCGCGGCGACAGGGTGCCGGTGGCCTGCTGGATGACGAGGACGCCGATGGTGACGACGAACCCGAGCAGCGCGATCATCGATCCGACGACGGAGCTGAGGACGCTGGTCGCGGTCGACGCGGAGTAGTCCCAGGTCGTCGGCAGCCAGGACGCGCCGTCCACGGAGGCTGCCGCCTCGGCCAGGGCGACGCCGAGCACGAGCCCGAGCAGCGGGACGATCCACAGGCTGGCCTTGACGTACTGCCGTAGCCGGAAGCGGGCGGCCCAGGACGTCATGCGGAACCCATCAGCACGGCGGTGTCGCCCGGCAGCGGCGTGACCGTCTCGGTCCCGGTGACCGGGGCCAGCCGGCCGTCGGCGCGGACGACGAACAGGATGTCGCTGTCGGGCGGGACCGGACGGGATCCCGGCTGTACGCGGAAGCGGTCGCCCCGCTCGTAGCGGGCCGCGAGGCGCTGCCGGACGAGTGCGCGGCCGAAGAGAACGTCGCCGCCCGTGTAGGGGGCGACCACTCCGTGGCTGTCCCGCGGCGGTCCCACCCGGTAGACGGGCCCCTGCACGTTGTCCTTGATGACGACGGAGGCCAGGGCGTTGAAGTCGTCGTCGTCGGTGAGCAGGAACACGGCCGTCACGCCCTCCAGACGCGCTCGGGGATTGGTCGCGGTCGCCAGCATCTCGCCCTGGGCCAGTTCGATCCCGGCGGCGGTGATCCGCTCGCGTTCCTCGTCGAGTCCGGCCCACATCAGCACGTCGAGTCCGGCGCTCTTCAGCGCCTGTCCCAGGCCGATCACCCACGGGGCCCCGCCGACGAGGAGGGGGCGCGTCCGCGCCGACCGGACGACGCCGAGCTTGCGGGCCACGGGCGCGGCGGTCAGGGCGTAGAGCAGGACCGTCCCCACGATCACGAGGAAGGTGATCGGCAGGATCTTGGACGCCCCGGGCAGTCCCTTCTCCACCAGGCTGGCGGCGAAGGCCGACGCGGTCGAGGCGGCGACGATGCCACGCGGTGCCATCCACCCGATGAAGCCCCATTCGCCGACGGTGAGATCCGAACCCCTGGACGCCGCCCATGCCACGAGCGGCCGGATCAGGAGGACGAGTACGGCGATCAGGATCAGGGAGGGCACCAGCACGGGCACCACGGACGCGGGGGTGACGGCGGAGGAGATCGAGACGAACAGCAGGCCGATGATCATTTGGACGAGTGTCTCGAGGAACGGCCTGCGGGCCGGCATGTCCATCCCGGGCAGGTTGGTGATGGCCAGTCCGGTGACGATGGCGGCGATGAGGCCGGTGTCGTCGCGGACGATGTCGCAGAGCGCGGAGACGAGGATCACCGTCGCCAGCTGGGCGAGGGTGCCGAGCGTCTCACCGAGCCGCAGTTTGTGCAGGGCCAGCCACAGGGTGACGGTGGCCACCGCACCGCCCGCGAGGCCCACGCCCATGCTGAGGAGGAACTGCCCGATCTGGTAGCCCCGGCCGATGTCGACCTGATGGCTGGTCGCGACGGCGTGGAAGACGATGGCTCCGAGAATGCCGCCGATCGGGTCGGTCAGCGTCCCTTCCCAGATCAGGATGCGCCGCAACCTGTCCGTAGGCCTGACGTATTCGAGCAGGGGGCCGACGACGGTGGGGCCGGACACCACGAGGATCACACCGATCATCGCCGCCACCCGTAGCGGGATGCCGAACAGGGCGGGCCCGATACCCGCGACGGCGAAGAAGGTGACCAGGATGCCGACGACCAGCAGCCGCACGACGACTCCGCGGGTACGGCCGGTGAGGTTGCGCAGGTTCAGGCCGAGGCCGGCGTCGTAGAGGATCACCGCGACGGACAACGAGACCAGCGCGGGGAAGTCGGGGCCGACGAGCCGTTCCGGATGGATGATGTCGGTCAGGGCGCCCGCCGCGAAGCCGACCGGCAGAAGGATGATCAGCGCGGGGACACGCAGCTTGTTCGCCAGGATCTGCGATCCCGTGGCGAGGGCGACGGTCAGGGCGATACCCAGGAGGATGTCCTCGCCGGTCATAGCGGTTGTCCTCCTCTTGACACTCAGGCCGGTGGGATTCAATCGCGTCACCCCGGCGCACGCCCCACCCATCGCAGCCGGACACGGCTCCCACCACCCCAACGGCCCTGCACAGGGCACGGGTAGGGCCGTCGGTGCCCGCGGGGACCGCTCATCGGCCGGGGGCGGTCCGAAAACGGGGGCCGCATTGGCCTAGACCTGACAACCAGACCCGGCTAGGCTCTGCCGCGCCACATCTGAGAGCGCTCTCACCCAACGGCTGTTCCACCCCCACCTCCTGGAACGACGAAGGGCAACTCCCATGAGACGCAGAAGGTTCAAGCACGTCTGTCTGGCCGCGCTCCTGACGCTGGCCGGGCTCGGTGGCGCGGGCACGGTTCCCGCGGTGGCGAGCGGGGGCGGCGCCCCGGCCGGCTCCTCCCCGTCGGCCGCCGACGCCGCGCCCGCCTCCACCGCACTGCTCGACGCCATGCGGCGGGAGTTCGGGCTCACCGAGGAGCAGGCGGTGGCCCGGCTCGACGCCGAACGGGACGCCACCGCGCTCGAACCGAGGGCGCGCCGCACCGCGGGGACCGCGTACGCCGGGTCCTGGTTCGACGCCGTCGGCGGCCGCCTGACGGTGGCCGTCACCTCGCGGAGTTCGCAGGCCACGCGTGCGGCGCTGCGCGCCGAGGGAGCCGGTGTCCGGGTCGTCGAGCACAGCGCACGGGTGCTGGACGCGGCGAAGTCACGCATCGACCGGCTCCCCGCCCCCTCGGCGGTGGGTGGTTGGCACGTCGACCCGGCCGCGAACACCGTGGTGGTCACCGTCGTCCGCGACAAGACCTCCGACAACGATGTCCAGCGGTTCCTGGCGCAGGCCCGTGCCGCCGGACCCGTGACCGTCGAGACGGTCGCTGCGGCCCCGCGCACCTTCGCGGCGGGCACGGTCGGCGGCGACCCCTACTACACGGGCAACGTCCGCTGCTCGATCGGCTTCTCGGTCCACGGCGGGTTCGTCACCGCCGGTCACTGCGGCCAGGCCGGTGCGGGTGTCCGGGGCTGGGACGGCTCGTACATCGGCAACTTCCAGGGCTCCTCGTTCCCCGACAACGACTACGCCTGGGTCAACGTGGGCAGCGGCTGGTGGACGGTGCCGGTCGTGCTCGGCTGGGGCACGGTCTCCGACCAGCTGGTGCGCGGCTCGGCCGAGGCGCCGGTGGGCGCCTCCGTCTGCCGCTCCGGGTCGACCACACACTGGCACTGCGGCACGGTCCTGGCGAAGAACGAGACCGTCAACTACAGCCAGGGGGCGGTGCACCAGATGACGAAGACGAGCGTCTGCGCCGAAGGAGGCGACTCCGGCGGCTCGTTCATCAGCGGTGACCAGGCCCAGGGCGTCACCTCCGGCGGCTGGGGCAACTGCAGCGGCGGCGGCGAGACGTGGTTCCAGCCGGTGAACGAGATCCTCAACCGCTACGGGCTCACCCTCCACACCTCCTGACCGCGAGGGACGGCCCGAGGGGTTCCGTGCGTCCGGCGTACGCCCGGCGTACGGAACCCCTCGGGCCGCGCGGGCACCGTAGGGACACCCCGCCGGGGGCGGTGGACCCCCGCCTGGCGAGGGGTCCGACGACCTTTCGGCGTACGGCAGTTGAACACTTCGCGTGCAGCCTGTCCTGCGGTCGGAGCCTCCATACGCTGACGCGCGTGCGACATCAGCGGCAGGCGGGCGACGACCGTCAAGGCAGTGCGCCCGAGCGGTTCCCGCGGGCGACCCGGGTGGCCGGTCGGGGCAGTGGCCCGAACCCCCTGCTGGGACTTCAGCAGACCGCGGGCAACGCGGCGACCGTCGCCGCGCTCCACGCGGCCGGCCCGTCCACCACGCGCCGCAGGCCTCCTCAGATTCCGCCCGCGATCGAGGAGGTGGGGGACGACGCGCTCGAACTCCCGTCCTATCTCCGGGACATGGAGGCGGCGGGACTGTCCACGGCCTGTGGCCTCACCGGCCACGAGTTCGTCACCACCACGCTGGCCGATGTCGTCGGACGGCGCGACGGGGTCGTCGCCGAGATCGCCGCGGAGCTCGCCGGGCGGCCCGAGTCCTTCTACGGGCGCGGCCGGGCCTTCGCCGTCACCGGGGTGCGGGGTACGGACCGTTACGACGTCACGGTGAGCGTCTCGCCCGCCGACGACGACCGTCCCGGCGTCTTCTCCGCCGCGGGCCCCGACGGCGAGAACGCGGCCACCAAGGTCGACGTGCAGCACCACACGGCGGCCACCGTGGCGCAGAGTACGAGCGGATCCGCGTCGAAGGGCGTGGCGTTCACCGGGTTCGGGCTGGCCCCGGTCGCACCCGGCGTCTGGGCCGGCGGGGCCGCCACCCTCAATGCCCAGCCCTTCCAGTCGTCGCGCGACTCCCGCACCCAGCGGAACACGGCGGAGCCGCGGGTGCTGCGCAGTGACAAGGGCTCGGTCGAGGTACCGCGCCGGGTCCGCTACAACGTGCGGATCATGAAGGACGGCGAGCGCTCGCCCCGTAGCGCCGACGGTGCGGGCTCCCTCACCATGCGGGTGCCGGCCGAGCACCTGGTGCCCACGACCGCCGGGCCGGTGCCCCGTCCGCGTCCGGTGGCCCCCGGGACCGCCCGGGCGGTGTCCCTGGCCGATTCCATGGCCCCGCTCGCCGTCTCGGACCGGGCCGCTCCGCACCAGGGCGGCGGCGGGCTCTTCGACGCCGTCGCCTCCGCGCTGCACCCGTCCCTGACCTGGCCCGGCGCTCCCGGCCGGGCCCGGTTGTACGAGGCGACCGCCACCGCGACCGTGCTGGAGGACCTGCCCCGGCTGCTGCGGGACGGAATCGTCGGCGAGGACCTGACCAGCAGGGACGGCAGCACCACCGGCACCTACCGAATGCGGGCCGCCATCACCGAACTGGCCCCCGGATGGAGTACCGGCACGACGCAGTTGCGTACCCATCAGCAGTCCCAGCACGCGGTGACGGACACCGCGGGCAAGGGCCGGGGCGGTGCCTTCGGCGTCGGTCCGGCGGCGGGGTTCGGTGTCCTCGGCAACGCTGCCGCCGTCCGCGGCACCGTCATGCCCGTCGCCGGGGCGCGCAAGGCACGCTTCAGCGTGGCCGAGCAGACCGTGTCCAGCCGGCAGGGCGCGGAGGTCCGCGGCGAGAAGGTGCTCTACCTGGGCACCGTGCTGTTCACCGTCGAGGGCACGGGCCCCAGCTCGCCCCTGACCAGGGCGCGGGGCGGCGGCCGCACCGCGCACCACACGATGCGGGTCTGGGTCTCGCTGCGGGCCGACGAGGCCCGGGAGCTGGGGCTGCCGCTGCCCGAGGGAGTGACGGCCGGCCCGTTCGTCAAGCGTCCGGAACGTGCCGGGCCGGACGCCGGGGGGAAGGGCAAGGGAAGGGCCACCGCGACCGGGCCCGACCTGGCGGAGGGTGACGAACGGACGGCCGAGGACGCCGCCGCCGAGCGCGATGTGCGGCACCTGCCGTTCGGCGCGATGGGCTCCAGCGTGGCGATCAGCCGGCTGGACACCGCGCCGATGATGCGGGCCGTGACCCGGCTGTTCGCCACCGACGCCCGGCTCGCCGGGTATCTTCCCGCCTTCGGCGAGGAGGAGCAGCCGCGTGATCTCGGCCCGGAGGAGGCCGAGGTCCAGCGCCGCAACTACCGCGAGCTGGTGACCGTACTGTCGGAGACCAACCTGCGGGTGAACAAGGACCAGTTGCTGTCCACCGGCGTCCGGGTGCGGTTGCGCCGCAAGTCCCGCTTCCACACGCACGACGTGCAGCTGAAGGTCACCGGCTCGCTGCGGGAGACGGGTCACCTCGGCGAGACCAAGGACTGGCTCGTCCGCAGTCACGCGGGCGTCTCGAGCAACCTCCAGAGCGGACGGGCCAGTTCGCGCTCGGTCGGCGGGATGGCGCTCGGCCAGTTCCGGCTGGTCCCCGGCGCCCTGACCCTGTCGGCGCGTGCCGAGAAGGGCCGTACGACGACCCGGCGCGGTCTGGCCGGGCCGACCCTGCGCACCGACGTTCTCACCAACGGGGCGGAGGACGCGAGCGTGTTCGGCGGGGCGCTGAGCCTGAACGTCGACGTCACCATGACGTCCCGGCAGCGCAAGGCGGCCCGCGCGCTCACCCCCGGCGCGCCGGGCCGGGACGCGCCCGCCGCCGAGCGGGTCGGGACGCTGCCCCTCGACGCTCAGGACGTCCGTCTGCTCACCCCGACCGCGTTCACCCTGGACGACGACGCCAAGCGGCACCTGGACGAGTCGACCGCCGCGCGCAGGGCGGGCCACCGTGACACCCGGACGGAGTTCGCGGCGGCGGGCATCGGTGACCTGGCCGCTCTGGCGTCGCGGCAGCTGGGCGGCAGGCGGGGAGTGCGGGACTGGACGCTCGTGGAGACCGTGGGTGACGCACAGCCGGTGCGCGACCTGGCCTTCGAGCTGCTGGCGCGCGCCGCCGCCCGCAACAGGGAGGCGCGCGAGGACCGGGCGCTGGAGACGGAGGGCCTCGCGCCGCGCATCGCGATCGAGGACCGGTTCAGCCCGCAGGCGGTGACGGCGGCGCTGCGGCAGGCGGTCTCGGCCGGCTGGGTGGTGCAGAACCTGCGGCACGCGCGGCGGCTGGCCGGGCTGACCGGCGCGGTGGGCACACGGTTCGCGCTGACCGGTGGGCGGGTCGTCCATCAGGGCACGGGGGCGGGCACCGAGACCTTCGTGCTGGGTGGGCACCAGGTCACCGGGCAGGAGGGCACGAGCAACAGCGTCTCGGTGCAGGGCGGGCTGACGGGCGCGGAGAACGGCGCCGAGTGGCGTCTCGCCGAGGGCGTGGCGGCCGGCCGGACCCTGGGCAGCGGCGACACGACGGCGTCCACGCTCCTGGGCACCGTCGAACGCAACGCGCACACCTCCCGCAAGAGCCCCCTCCATCTGGTGCAGTGCGATCTGGTGGTGCGCATGGTCGCCGAGGTCGCGGTGACGGGTGGCGGCCCCTATGTGGCCCGCGGCGGCCGTACGGTGCCGGCGGCGGTCGCGGTGTGGCTGACCGAGGCTCAGCTGCGGGCGGCGGGGCTGAAGGTACCGGGCGAGCGGGGGCGCAAGGACGCGGCCTCCGGTTCGGGCACGACGCAGACGGGGACGTCCGGGAAGTCCGCCACCCCCGGCACGTCCTCGCGGCCCGCCGGGACGACCCGGGCCGGCAAGGCGCCCGAGACGCCGGCGGCCACGTCGGCCTCGGGCGGTGCGGCCAGGAGCGCGCCGCTGCTGCCTCCCGCCCCGGTTCCCGCGCTGGCCGAGTCGCTGCCGCTCGGCTTCGGCATGATCGAGGACCTGCCCGACTTCGTGCCGCTGCTGGAGGGGATCCGGGGCCGCCTCGGCGCCTCCCTCGCGGACGACCTGCTGCCGCGTACCCGTCTGACGGACCGTAACGACAACGTGCAGCGGCTGCTGCGGGTGCTCGACCGGGACGGTTCGGCGGGCCTGTTGTCGAGCGCGATGGACGGCGGGGTGGGCGTCGAGCTGCTGGACGGCCGCAAGCGGCCCTACCGGGCGCTGTTCCGTATCCGCAGGACCGGGCCGGGCAGCTATGTCGAGACCGCGTCGGACGGCCGGGACATGGAGTACATCACCTCCGCCGCCGCGCAACGGGCCACCGCCCACGACGAGAGCGACAGCCGGGGCGTCGAGGCGGTCGTGGCCGGTTCGGGCAAACCCGACGGGGGCGCGGGCCAGTTGAAGAGTGTCGGCGCCGCCGCGGGCCTCGGGCTCGGCACGAGCGACTCACGCCGCTCCGTGGGCGTCGGACGTGCCCAGTTGGGTGTGAAGACCGTCGCCGAGGCGGCCTCCGCCCCGTCGGCCCGGATGAACGTGCCGATCGAGGCGACCTTGGAGGTGTTCTCCGGCAACCGCCGGGTCGCCCTCGCCCCGTTGAAGGGCCTCAGCCTGACCCACCGGGTACTGGCCGCGGATCTGCGGGCACTGTCACACCTGGCCCCGGTGCCGCTGCCGCAGGTCGGTGTGCACGCGGTGGCCGCCGAGGACGCGGAGGCCGACCGGCTGGGTCCCTGGCGTGACTCGGGGGTCCGGCTGCCGATGGAGGCCCAGGTCAACGGCTTCCGCGGGACGCCCAGGGTGCAGCAGGCGGTCGACGACGCGGTCCGGCGGGCGGGCGGCGGAGAGCGGTTCCGCACCGGCGGCGAGGCGGCCTACCACCTGCTGCGCGAGGCCGTCTCCACCGAGTGGCTGATCGCGGCGCTGCCGCTGCTGACCGCCGCGGGCGTGGACCTGCCACCGGTGCACGCGACCGGCGCGACTGGCCAGGACCTGCGCGCCTCGCTGCACGCCCGGCTGCGCGCCGGCCGGGTGCTGGGCGTGGGCGACAAGATGACCTTCGAGACGGTCGCGCAGAGCGGGCTCGACGCGCCGCGCCCGGCGGGCACCGACGGCCAGCGGGCCGACGAGCACGGCCGGTCGGCGCGCGGTCTGCTCGGCGCGGGGGTGCTGAACGCGGACGAGTTCCGGATGAACCAGCTGCTCGGCACCGTGGACGGCTCCGGCAGCGCCACCGCGACCGCCGCCAACGCCGCCGGGTCGATACCGCTGCACAAGCCCAAGGCGGAGTCGGTGCTGGTGCAGTTCACGCTGGACGTGCGCGCGGTGGCCCAGGTGAACGACCGGGTGCGTTCGGGTCGCCGCGGGACTGCCGTGCAGGAGGTCACCCTGCCGGATCCGGTGGTCGTCCGGATGCCCGCGCCCGCGGTGCGCCGCATGCTGGCCGACGCGGCGAACGCCGGGCGTCTGCGGGACCCGGGTGGCCACCTGACCTGATCCGCCTGTCGCGCCGACACCGCCCCGCCGGACGGTTCGTCCCGCCGGGAAGCTGCCCCCGCCGGGGAGGAGCCCCTCGCCGCGGAGATGCCCTCCCGCCGGGGGAAGATGCCGGAGCGGAGAGGACGCCGCGGTGCAGCGCCGTCACGCCGAGGCGGAGGGTGCGCCGCCGGTGTGACGGCCGTTCCGCCGAGGCTCAGGGTGCGCCGCCGGTGTGGCACCGTCCCACCGAGCGCGCAGAAGACACCGCGGTGCAGCGCCGTCCGCCGAGGCGGAGAGTCGCCGCCGGCATGGCGCCGTCCCGCCGGCCGTGGGGCCGCCGTCCGGGTGGAGAGGCGTCGGCCGCCCTCGCGGGCGTGGCCCGGTACACCGGCCCACGCCTCCCCGCACCGGCCGCGCTCCCCCGGCGGGACTTCGGCGCCGCGTCGGCCAGGTCTCGCGACGGCCGCCGCGCGCGTCAGAGCCGCCCGCGTCAGAGCTTGGCGCCGAAGTTCTGTGTCCACCACGGGCCGCCGGAGCCGTCGTGGATTCCCACGCCGATGTTCTTGAAGGAACAGTTCAGGATGTTGGCCCGGTGGCCTTCGCTGTTCATCCAGGACGTCATCACCGATGAGGCCGTCTGCTGCCCCTTGGCTATGTTCTCGCCGTACGTCGACCAGCGGTACCCGGCGGCCGTGATGCGCTTCCCGGGATCGGCGCCGTCGGGGTTGGTGTGGTCGAAGAAGTCACGGGCGGCCATGTCGTCCGAGTGGCCCTGTGCGGCGTCGCGCAGCAGGCCGTCCTCCGTGAGGGGGCCACAGCCGGCCGTCGCCCGCTCCTTGTTGACCAGGGCGATCACCTGAGTCGCCAGATCGGACGAACCCGCCCGCAGGGTCGCCGTCTCGGCTGCGGTCCGCTTCGGCACGGGCGACTTCGCCGGGACGACGGCGGACGCGGTCCTGCTGGTGCGGGGAGTCGGCGAGGCGCTCGCGCTCGGCGACTTCGACGCCGACGCCGTCGGGGAGGGGGACGGGGACGCCGACGGCGAACTGCTGCCGGCGCCGTCCGTCGTGGGACGGTCGGAGGCGACTGCGTCCTTCACGGGCTGTACGGCGGTGCTCTCCCCCGTCCCGCCGTCCGGCTGCGTGCCGAAGTAGTAGAGGCCGCCGCCTGCCACACAGGCGGCCACGACCGCGCCGCCCACCGCCCGTCGGCGGGTGCGGCGCCTGCGACGGGCGTCGGTGCGGGAGGTGGCACGGTCCTTCGCGCCGCGGTGGTTCACCGACGGGAGGGAGCCGCCCAGCTCCTCGTCCCCGGCAAGCGGGGACGCCGAGCCGACCAGGGCGACGGTGTCGGCGGCGGAGTGCCACCTCGCCAGGAGCGCGGACGACGCCGCGACCAGCGCCAGGCCTGCCAGCAGGCCCTCGGCGGGCATCAGCCCGCTCCACAGGCCCGAGCAGTGCGCGCAGCCGCGTGCGTGCCGCGCGGTGCGTTTGCGCCACAACGCCGAGGGCCGGCCGTCCCAGCCCGCGAGCGCGCCGCGCAGTTCCGGGCACTGCGGCCGGGAGTCGAGCGCCCGCACGACGACCCGGGCCGCCTCCAGCTGTGCCTTCATCCGCTGTACGCGGACCGCTGTGTGTTCCGGCGTCAGGTCCAGGGCCGCGGCGATCTCGGCCCGGGTCAGTTCGCCGGCGCACTCCAGCCACCACAGGGACAGCAGCCCGCGGTCCTCGGGTTCCAGCCAGCGGGTCGCCCGCGCGGTCTCCTGCCGCTGGCCGGACAACTGGAGCTGCACGATGGTCAGATCGACGAAGTCGGCCCCCGGATCGGCGACGTCGTCGGCCTCCTCCATGGCACCGTGGACGGGCTGCTGCCGGTTCCAGTGCGCCCGCACCTGGTTCATCGCGATGGCCACCAGCCAGGAGCGGAAACTCGCGGGATCGCGCAGCGAGTCCAGCGAGTCGAGGGCGCGCAGCATGGTGTCCTGCACGACGTCGTCGACGTCCACCGATCCGTTCAACGCCCGGCCCACGATGTTGTAGACGAGCGGAAGGTACGCGCCGACGAGCGCGTCCTGGGCCGCCTGGTCGCCCGCTCGGGCGGCGGTGACGAGCGCCACCGCCTCCACCGTGTGCCGTGTACTCATGGAGACTTCCCTGTCCTCGAGCCGAACGATGTTGTCCGTCATATGGGGGATCTCTGCGCAAGCAACGGATAACAGTTCTTCGGAAATTCGTGCGAGGTGAGGTTCACCGCTCAGGGGCCGTGAGTGCAAGGGGACCCGTCACATCGGGCGCGGGGCGTCCGGCCGGGGTGGCGCGCTCCCGAGGGCGGAGGGGCCGTCGTCGCCTTCGTCGCCTTCGTACAAGGGGTGTCGGCCTGACGACCTCGACGACTACGGTGGCCCGACCGGGCGGCCGTGTCCCACGCGACCGGCAACCGATGTCCGTGCGCGCAAGGAACTTCCATGACTCGAATGCCCGTTACCGCCAGATATGCCCGCGTCCTGCTCGTCGGCCTGGGTCTGTCGGGCGTCGCAGCTTCGGCGCGACTGACCGCGGCCGCCGCCGCCTTCGAGTCCGGCGCGCTGGGCATGCTGGTCGTCGGGATGCTGCTGCTCGCGGCGGCGGCGTGCGCGGCGCTCGCCGTGACGTCACTGGTCCTCTCCGCGAGGTTCGCCAACGGCGGTGGCGCGGTGCGCAGGGGGGCGGTCGCCGTCGGCTGGGTGATCACCCTGGGCGGTCCGGTCGCGGCCCTCGCCCATCATTTCGCCTGGGGCGCCGGGGCCGCCCTGGGCGTCCTGCTCGTGGCGCTCTCCAACAAGGCGGCGACCAGGGAGTGGTTCGGGCGAGCGCGTCCCCTGCCCGCCTGACGCAACCTCACGTCCGCTGTTCTCCCGTCCGCTCCCCCGGCCGGTCTCCCCTGTCTGCCGAATCGAGCGTCGCCGCGCCCATGCTCATGCCCATGCCCACCGAGAAGTCGCCGACGCGGGCCTTCACAGAGGCCGAACCGTCGACTGGTATCACTGGTACCGTGGGTGCCATGTCGGAGCCCAAAGCGATGAATCTGCGTTTCCCCGACCCCGAGCAGCGCGCCGCCATCGCCGCTGCCGCGAAGCAGGAGGGGGTCAGCCTCCAGGAGTACATCCTCTCGGCCGCCTACGCCCGCGCGACCGCGGTCGAAGGGCGCTTCCTGGAGGGCTTCAGGGAGTCGATGGCCCGCAGTGGCGCGGCCTTCGCGGCCGAACCCGGCGACGCGGACCCCAGCGCCGAGCAGCGGGCCGCCGAGCGGGAAGCGCTGCGGGACCTCGAGGACCAGGAGCGGGGACACGCCGCGTGACGCAGCCGGAACCCCCGCTCGACGTCACATTTCTGCTGCATGCCGCCGAACTGCTCGACGGCGACCCTCAGGTCGACGACTACGGGCCGCTGTACGCCGCGGTCGCGCGGGTGAACGCCCGTGCCCTGGACCACGACGTCTACGGCTCCTCGTACCTCAAGGCCGGTGCCCTGCTCCAGACCCTGGCGAAGCTGCCGTGCCTGGAGCACTCCAACGAGGCCTTCGCCTGGCACGCCACCGAGGCCTTTCTCGCCCTCGGCTCCCGCGGGCTCCACTACCCGCCCAAGGCCGCTGTCGCCCTGGTGCGCGAGGCCGCCGCCGGGACGCTCGGCGTCGCCGGGATCGCCCGCCGGCTGCGGGAGTGGACCGTCTCCTGACCGTAGTCGGATCCCGGGGCGTTCCGCCGCTCCGGGACCGGGCCCCGGGGGAAACGGGGAGCCGGCGACGACGCGTGGGATGTCGGGCACGTCGGGCGCCGGCGGCGCGCCGCACGGGGTTACTGTCGCCGCCATGGACCGTGATCACCGAGGGTGGCTCCCCTGTCTGCTCGGCGGAGCCGTCTTCGCCGTGTGCATGGCCGGCACCACGCTGCCGACCCCCCTCTATGGCCTCTACCGGCAGAAGTTCGGCTTCTCGGAGCTGACGGTCACCGTCGTGTACGCGGTCTACGCCTTCGGGGTCATCGGTGTGCTGCTGCTGGCGGGCAACGCCTCGGACACCGTGGGCAGACGTCCGGTACTGATGGCCGGCCTGGGATGCGCGGCGGCGAGCGCCGTGTGTTTCCTGGCCGCCACCGGACTGGGCTGGCTGTACGCGGGGCGGTTGCTGTCGGGTCTGTCCGCCGGGCTGTTCACCGGGGCCGCCACGGCGTACGTGATGGACCTGGCGCCGCCCGGCGGCGGCTCCCGGGCCACGTTCGTCGCGACGGCCGCCAACATGGGCGGGCTCGGCTGCGGTCCGCTGCTCGCCGGGGTGCTCGCGCAGTACGCCGACTGGCCGCTGTACCTGCCGTTCGCCGTGCATCTCGTCCTGGTGGCCTGTTCCGCAGCCGTCGTGGCGTGGCTGCCGGAGACCGTACGGCAGAGAAGACCGCTGAGCACCGTACGGCCCCGGCGGCCCGCCCTGCCCCCTCAGGTGCGGACGGTGTTCGGGCCGGCGGCGATCGCCTCGTTCGTGGGGTTCGCGCTGTTCGGCGTGTTCACGTCGGTCAGCCCGGCGTTCCTGGCCGAGTCCCTCGATGTGAGCAACCACGCCGTGAGCGGGCTCGTCGTGGCGCTGGCCTTCTTCGCCTCGACCGCCGGACAGTCGGTCGTCGGCCGGGTCGGGGTCGGGCGGTCGCTGCCGCTGGGCTGCGCCGCGCTCCTGGCCGGGCTGGCGCTGCTCGCGGGCGCCCTGTGGTGGGAGCTACTTCCGTTGGTGGTGCTGAGCGCGGTCGTCGGCGGGGTCGGGCAGGGACTGGCATTCCGCGGGGCGCTGGCCGCGGTGGCCGAGGCGTCTCCCGGGGACCGGCGCGCGGCGGTGATCTCGACGCTCTTCGTGGTGGCCTACGCGGGCATCTCGGTACCGGTGATCGGCGTGGGCGTACTGGTGGGTCCGCTCGGCCTGGAGGGTGCCGGGCTGGTGTTCATCGGGTGCATGGCCCTCCTCGTCTCGACGGCGGGGGTCTATCTGATCCGGCGGCCGGTACGGGTGGGGACATGAGCGTCTGAGCCTGCTGAGGCGGCGCGGTGCGCACCGGCTCGCGGCGCGGGTGTCCGGGGCGAGCCGGTGCGCACACACGCTTGGCCGCACCCGTACGGGTTGGGGTCGGTCCGGGGGCGAAGCGACCGGGGGCCGGACGGCGTTGTGCAGAACCCGTCCTTCATCACCGGAAAGGCCCCTCGATGCGACGTACCGCCCTCCTCGCCGTCTGTGCCCTGCTCAGCGCCGCGGCCACGGGATTCTTCACCACCAGCGCCGTTCGCAGCCGCTGAGACCCGGAAGCCGGGGAAGCCGTCCGGCTTTCCCGGCTTCCTGCCGTCCTCCTCCGTCTCACGGCTCGTCCGTCACACGGCGCTCGTCGCCGTCGTCACGAAGACCGGTCAGGGGCGTGCGAGCGGTCGTCGGACGGCTCGTCCGCCCGTTCCACGCCGCTGGTTCCGCCGGGATGCCGCAGCGCACACAGGTAGCCGACGCCCAGGGCGATCGCCATCCCGTAGAACACCCACTGGTTGGCCTCGGCGAAATCCATCCGGATCTGCGGCATCGACTCCCGTACCGTCCGCGCGACCGCCGAGCCGCCGCTGAGCTGCTGGTCGTCGGCACTGCCGGTGATCGCCTCGGCGACGTTCCTCGCCGCGCTCTCCGCGGTCCCGGACGGCATTCCACCCGAGCGAAGCGTGTCGTCGACATTCTCGGTCGTGCGGTGGGTCAGCAGGGTGCCGAAGAGTGCCAGGCCGACGCTCGCGGCGTAGTTGCGGATCGTCTGGGTGATGCCGGTGACCTCACCGTAAGAGGCGTCGATCGCCCGGTTCACGGCGTCGGTGGAGGCAGGGGGGAGGATGAAGCCGATACCGGCGCCCGCGAGGGCCGCGTAGGGCCACTGGTCGTGCATCGACAGGTCGGTCAGCTTTCCGGCCCAGAGCGCGAAGCCCACCGCTCCGACCACGCAGCCGATCTTCATGGTGGGCCGCGCGCCGCGCTTGTCCAGGATCCGCCCACCCCACTGCGAGGCGAGTGCGAAGCCCGCGAAGACGTACAGCAGGTACAGGGCCGCCTGGTTGGGTGAGGCGCTCAGGGACACCTGCGCGTAGACGGAGGCGAAGAAGAACAGCGGGACGAACGCGAGCATGGAGAAGAACAGCACGAGTCCGTCGGCCACGAAGGCGCGGTCCCGGAAGACCGCGAGCCGGACCAGCGGGTGGGCCGTGCGCAGTTCGTAGCGGCAGAACAGCCACAGCACGGCCAGACCGCCCACGATGCAGACCCAGGTGAGCACGCTGTCCCAGCCCCACGCCGACGCCTGCTGGAAACCGAGCACGCTCCCGCCCATGCCGACCGCGATCAGCACGGCGCCCCGCACGTCCAGGGGCTCGTCACGGCGACGATCGGACACATGGGCGAGCGCGGTCAGGATCAACGCGACGACGGCCACGGGCACGTTGACCCAGAAGATCGCCCGCCAGGTCCAGCCGGTGAGCCAGCCGCCGAGGAGCGGTCCGATGGCCGTCAGGGCGCCGGTGACACCGAAGAACAGGGCCAGCGCGCGGCCGCGCCGCTCCACCGGGAAGACGGCCACCACCACCGCCAGCGCCGCGGGGAAGAGCAGGGCCGCGCCGAGCCCCTGGGTCGCCCGGAAGACGATGAGCCACGTCAGCGCGAAGTCGCCGGCGGGTACGCAACCGCACAGGACCGACGAGACCACGAACACCAGGGTGCCCGCCACGACGACGCGCCGCGGGCCGAGCAGGTCCGCCAGACGTCCGCCGAGGGCGAAGAACGCGGCCAACGCCAGCAGATAGGCGTTGACGACCCACTGCATGCCCGAGGCCGACAGGCCGAGTTCTCTGACGATGTCCGGCGTGGCGATCGACACGATGGTCTGGTCGATGAACGTCATCGACACCGCGAACATCATGGCCGCGAGCGCCACCGACTGCGAAGGCCCGCGAGGGCCTTCGCGCGCACCCCCCGCCCCCTGCTTGGTGTACATGCCAGTCACGCGTTCAGTCTGAACCCGCCCGGTTGACGACGCATCCGGTGCGACACCAGGGAAGGAACGGCCCCGCGGCCGGGCCGGGAAAGGCACGTCTTCCCCTGTGGGAGGCGCCCGCCATGGGCTCATGACCGACGGCCGGCCGCGGTGGGTGCCGCGGACGGGGCGATCGACCGCGGCGCTGCGCAGAGCCGGTCGGCCGGCGGCTACGACGACCGCGGCCGCCTGATCCGAACCCCTGCCGGCGGTCGGTCGCGAGGGGCCGGGAGGAGCCGACGGTCGCCGTGAGCGGCTGGTGGACTCTCGTGCCGCTCCGGGAGTGCTCGCCGTTGGGCGTACTCCGCAGTGGCGCTGCGCTACTCCGGCTGGGTCACCGTCAGCGACCACCGGATGTCGTCCGCCGAAGCGTCCACTCCGATGGTGAAGGAGCCCGCGCGCACCACCCCGGCGGCCATGGCCACCGAGCCCGTCCCGGCGCCTCCCGCCGGACAGTCCACCGGGAACGCGGCGACCTCCGCCCCCTGCGACCGCATCGTCACCCGTACGTCGCCACCGCCCTCGCAGGCCACCGTGAGGACGGTCGGCAGGCCCTCCCAGGCTCCCCCCGACGCGACGCCGCCGTCGCCCGTCCACTCCGGCACCCAGACCAGACCGTCCGGACCGGGGTGCGGCAGCAAGGGGTCCCCGGCCGCGGCGGCGGGCGCCGTACCGGCACCGGTCAGCGCACCGGCGGCCAGCGCCGTCATGACCAGGGCTTTTCCTGCTCGGTTCATGTTCGCTCCTCCATGAGGTGTCATGAACCCCACACTCTGCCGGGGTGATCGTCCCCGGACCTGAGTACGGGTACTCAGGGACGATCACCTTGGCCGGAACGCGGCCCTGTCCCGGCTCCCCCGGCCGTCGGGATGCGCGGCGGCCCGGCCGGGTGGACTCTGATGATCATGGCGCGAAAGGGTGTACGACCGGCTCGCCCCGCCGCGGGTGACGAGGTGGAGCGGATGCTCGACGAGCTCTACGTGACACCGCCGTCCGACTTCGTCTCCCGACGTGAGCGGCTGGCCGCCGAAGCCAAGCGGGACGGGCGCGCGGAGGACGCCCGTCGGATCCATGCGGCCCGGCGCCCCACGCTCGCGGCCTGGGCGGCGAACCTGCTGCTGCGCGCTCAGCCGCGGGAGGGCGAGCGGTTCCTGGAGCTGGGACGGGCCCTGCGCGAGGCCTACCGGGCCCTGGACGCCGACGGGATCAAGGAGCTGTCCGAGCAGCGCCGTGACATCGTCTCCGCGCTGTCCCGGCAGGCCGCCGAGCTGGCTCGTGAGGCCGGGCACCGGCTGTCGGACGCCGCTCAGCAGGAGGTCGGCTCCACCCTGCGCGCCGTGCTGGCGGACGAGGACGCGGCGAGACGGTGGGCCACCGGACGTCTGGAGAGCGCCCTCACGCCGCCGGTCGACTTCCCGTCCGGCGACGCGGCCGCGGCCGTCCCCCCGCGCGGGCCGGCCCGAGCGGCAGCCGTGCCGCAGGAGGCGCGGTCCCGGACGAAGGACGAACTCGCCGAGCGGCGCCGCCGACGGCAGCAGCAGCTCGGCCGGGCCCGGCGCTCGGCCGAGGCAGCCGATCGCCGGCTCCGTGACCTGAGCGCCGGACGGGCCGACGCCGAGGCGTCGCTCAGGCGGGCCCGGGACCGGCACGACCGGGCCGCCGAGGACGAGTCCGCGGCGCAGGAGCGGCTGCGCGAGGCGCGCGAGGAGCTGCGGAGCGCGGAGCAGGAGCGCGCGGAGGCCGAGGAGCGGCTGCGGACCGCCGCCGAGGCGGTGGACGGGGCCGAGCGGGCAGCCCGGGACGCCTCGCAGGAGGTGGCCCGGCTGACCGGACCGGTCGAGTAGGGCTCCCGTCAGGGAGGCGGGCGATGGCCGCCGGACGACGGGACGAGCGGCCTTCGGGACGGCCGGCCGGCCCACCGGTCGGGGCCTCGGGAGGGGCGGCGCGCGCCGCGGTCGGCGCGCGGCCCGCGGCGCCGCACGACGCCGGTGCCGACGGCGTCCCGCCTGGTGAGGGGCGCCCGGTGATGGGACGCTGGAGAACGAGGGCGTCCGACACAGGACAGGCCGGGAGGGCCGATGGGACGTGATGTCCCGGCGCTGGTCTTCACCCGCGAGGACCGCCGCCGGTACCGGATCAAGATGCAGGAGTGTCTCGATGTGTTCGCGCAGATGCTGCGCGAGTCACGGTTCGAGTCCGAGCGGCCCCGGGTGGGTCTCGAGATCGAGCTGAACCTGGTCGACGACGAGGCCGAGCCGGCGATGCGCAACAGCGACGTGCTCGACGCGATCGCGGATCCCGCCTGGGCCACCGAGCTCGGCCGCTTCAACCTGGAGATCAACGTCCCGCCGCGCCGTCTGACGCAGGGCGGTCCCGACGCCTGGGAGGGCGAGATCCGGGCCGCGCTCAATCACGCCGAGCGGGGTGCCAGGTCGGTCGGCACGCACCTGATCATGATCGGCATTCTCCCCACGCTGCGGCAGGAGGACGTCGGCGAGTCGGCACTGTCGGAGAACGCCCGCTACCGGTTGCTCAACGACCAGGTGTTCGCCGCGCGGGGCGAGGACCTGCACATCGAGATGAACGGTGTCGACCGGCTGCGGACCTACGCGGACACGATCACTCCGGAGGCCGCGTGCACCAGTACGCAGTTCCATCTCCAGGTCTCCCCCGACGAGTTCGCCGCCTACTGGAACGCGGCGCAGGCGGTGGCCGGCGTCCAGGTGGCGCTGGCGGCCAACTCGCCGTTCCTGTTCGGGAAGGAGTTGTGGCACGAGACCCGGATCCCGCTGTTCGAACAGGCCACCGACACCCGCCCGCAGGAGATCAAGGTGCAGGGCGTACGGCCCCGGGTGTGGTTCGGGGAACGGTGGATCAACAGCGTCTTCGACCTCTTCGAGGAGAATCTGCGCTACTTCCCCGCGCTGCTGCCGTTGTGCGACGAGCAGGATCCGCGCGAGACGCTGGCCGGAGGAGATGTTCCGGAACTGGGCGAGCTGACGCTGCACAACGGCACGATCTACCGCTGGAACCGTCCGGTCTACGCCGTCGCCAACGACCAGCCGCACGTGCGGGTGGAGAACCGCTGTCTGCCGGCCGGCCCGACGGTCGCCGACACCCTCGCCAACGGCGCCTTCTACTACGGCCTCACCCGCGCCCTGGTGGAGGACGAGCGGCCGGTGTGGTCACGGATGTCGTTCCGGGCAGCCGAGGACAATCTGCACACGGCGGCACGGGACGGCATCGACGCCCGGCTGTACTGGCCCGGCATGGGCGAGGCGCCGGTCGCCGAGCTCGTGCTGCGGCGCCTGCTGCCGCTCGCCCACCGGGGGCTGGAGCTGTCCGGGATGGACGCGGCCTGGCGGGAGCCGCTGCTCGGGATCATCGAGCAGCGGTGCGTCACCGGCCACAACGGAGCCGTCTGGCAGAAGGAGATGTTCCATCGCATCACCGCCTCCGGCCAGGCCGGACGCCACGAGGCGCTGCGCCGGATGACGCAGCTCTACATCGACTACATGCACCTCAACGCACCCGCCCACACCTGGCCGGTCGACTGAGCGGCGCCCCCGCCGGCCGCCCCGACAGGAGACTGTGAGGGCCGACACCACCCCCTCGATTCGGCAGCGCTCGCGAGACCGGGCAGGATAGAACCATGACGTTCAAGATCTACTTCGACATCACCATCAACGACGAGCCCGCCGGGCGGATCAACTTCAACCTGTTCGACGACGTCGTCCCCAAGACGGCCGAGAACTTCCGCGCGCTGGCCACCGGCGAGAAGGGCTTCGGTTTCGCCGGCTCTTCCTTCCACCGGGTCATCCCCGACTTCATGCTCCAGGGCGGCGACTTCACCCGCGGCAACGGCACGGGCGGCAAGAGCATCTACGGCGAGAAGTTCGCCGACGAGAACTTCACCCTCAAGCACGACCGGCCGGGCCTGCTCTCGATGGCCAACGCCGGCCCCAACAGCAACGGCTCGCAGTTCTTCATCACCACGGTCGTCACCAGCTGGCTCGACGGCAAGCACGTGGTGTTCGGCGAGGTCGCCGACGAGGCCAGCATGGCCCTCGTCAAGAAGATCGAGTCCTACGGCTCGCGCAGCGGTTCCACCTCGGCGAAGATCACCATCGCGGAGTCCGGCCAGCTCTGACCGGCCTGAACGCCTGCCGGCCGGGGGCATCCCCGGCCGGCGGCGCAATCGCCACCGGGGCTCGCGTCGGCGCCGGGCACCGGAACCCTCCGTGGTACTCCCCCGCTCCCCCGCGCGTCATGATGCGCGACCGGCACAGGCCCGCGCACTGCCGGTCCCGGCAGTGCTGCGCAGGGTCTGGATGCCGGTGAGCCGCTCCCGTCGGACGTCAGCGGTGTTCGGGGTTGAGCGCGTCGGAGCGGCAGCCCGCGTCCCACTCCGCACGCCGGTTGCCGTGCGCGGGGACACCGCCGTTGCGCTTGAGCAGGGCCGCGAGGTGCATCAGGTTCCACGTCATGAAGGCGGTGTTGCGATTGGTGAAGTCGTTCTCCGGCCCGCCCGAGCCGGGATCCAGGTACGAGGGCCCGGGGCCCGCCGGACCGACCCAGCCCGCGTCCGCCTGCGGCGGGATCGTGTAGCCGAGGTGCTGGAGGCTGTAGAGCAGGTTCATCGCGCAGTGCTTCACGCCGTCCTCGTTGCCGGTGATCAGACAGCCGCCGACCCGGCCGTAGAAGGCGTACTGCCCCTGCGGGTTGAGCAGGCTGGAGCAGCTGTAGAGGCGCTCGACGACCTTCTTCGTCACGGAGCTGTTGTCGCCGAGCCAGATCGGTCCGGCCAGTACCAGGATGTCGGCCGCCGTCACCCGCTCGTAGAGTTCCGGCCAGGCGTCGGTGGCGAAGCCGTGTGCGGTCATGTCCGGATAGACGCCGGGGGCGATGTCGTGGTCGACGGCCCGGAACTCGTCGGTGGTCACCCCGTGCGCCTCCATGACCGACCGGCTCTTGTCGACCAGGCCCTGGGTGTGGCTGAGCTGCGGGGACGGTTTGAGGGTGCAGTTGACGAACAGGGCGCTGAGGTCGGGGTAGCGGTACGTCTCGTCGGAGGAGGGCGAGGCTGCCATGACGGTCTCCCTTGCTGAAGGCCAGGGAAGCCTCTCGCGGCGGGTCCGCCTCGTGCCGGTCCGACGCGCGTTCCGCGTCTTACGGAGTGATGACGTGCCGGGCGGGTCAGGCGGTCCGGCCCGGCCGCGGCCCTAGCGTGGCCGTATGCGTGTACTGGTCACCGGCGGCGCCGGCTTCATCGGGTCCCATGTCGTCGACGCCCTGCGGGAGCGCGGGCACGAACCGCTCGTGTACGACGTCCGGCAGGACCCCGGCGCCGACGTGCGCGACAGCGTGGCGGTCGCCCGTGCCCTCACCGGCGTCGACGCCGTCTGTCACCAGGCCGCGATGGTCGGACTCGGCGACGGCGTCAGCGACGCGGCGGAGTACGTCTCGCGCAACGACCTCGGGACGGCCGTCCTGCTCGCCGCCATGGCGGGGGCCGGCGTGCGGCGGCTCGTGCTCGCCGGGTCGATGGTCGTGTACGGGGAGGGGCGTTACACATGCCGGGAGCACGGGGTGGTGCGGCCGGGGCCACGCGCCGTCGCCGACCTGGACGCAGGGCGGTTCGAGCCGCCGTGCCCGGCGTGCGGCAGGGCTCTCGGCCCCGGGCTCGTCGCCGAGGACGCTCCCGCCGACCCCCGCAACGTGTACGCCACGACCAAGCTCGCCCAGGAGCACCTGGCCGCCGCCTGGGCCAGGTCGACGGGCGGAACGGCGGTGTCGCTGCGCTACCACAACGTCTACGGGCCCCGGATGCCCCGGGACACCCCGTACGCCGGCGTCGCCTCGTTCTTCCGCTCCGCGCTGGCCCGGGGAGAGGCGCCGCGCGTCTTCGAGGACGGGCGGCAGCGGCGGGACTTCGTGCACGTACGCGACGTGGCCGCCGCCAACGTGGCCGCGCTGGACGCCGGCTCCGCGCAGGGCACGCTGACCGCGTACAACACCGGCAGCGGCGAGCCGCACACGGTGGGCGAGATGGCGCAGGCCCTGGCCGCCGCGTACGGCGGGCCCCGGCCGGTCGTCACCGGCGAGTACCGGCTGGGCGACGTCCGCCACATCACGGCGGACTCCGCCCGGCTCCGGGCCGAGCTGGGCTGGAAGCCCCGGGTCGGTTTCCTTGAGGGGATGCGGGAGTTCGCACGGGCCGGGCTGCGCGGGGAATGAGCGGGAAGTGACCGGCCGGCGCGGAAGCCGGCCGGCCCTCAGGGGGCCGCCGGCAGGGTCACCTCGAAGCGGCAGCCGCCCGGGATGTTGCGTACGGTGGTCCATCCCTGGTGGGCCTCCACAATCCCCCGCACGATGGCGAGGCCGAGTCCCGCGCCGGCCGGGGGCGTCCGGGCGTGCGTGCCGCGCCACCCGGTGTCGAAGACGCGCGGCAGATCCTCCTCGGGGATGCCGCCGCAGCCGTCGGTGACGGAGACGACGACCCCGGCGGGCGAGCGTTCGGCGGCCACGGCCACTGTGCCGTCGGCGGGCGTGCGCCGGATGGCGTTGACGAGCAGATTGCCCAGCACCCGGCTCATCTCCTTGCCGTCCACCTCGACCGGGAGGGGTTCGACACGGCCGCCGACGAGTCGTACGCCGTGTTCGCGGGCGAGCGGGTCGGCGCCGGCGAGGGCGTCGCCGACCAGGTCGTACACGGACATGCGGGAGGTGGAGAGCGCGAGCGCTCCGGCGTGTATCCGGGAGAGCTCGAACAGGTCGCCCACCATGTCGTTGAGCCGCTCCACCTCGGTGCGGATCTGGCGCAGATAGCGGGCGGGGTCGGCCGCGACGCCGTCCTCCAGCGCCTCCGACATCGCGCGCAGTCCGGCCAGCGGGGTGCGCAGGTCGTGCGAGATCCAGGCGACGAGTTCACGCCTGGACGCCTCGAGCGCGCGTTCGCGGTCCCGGGACTCGGCGAGCTTCCCGCTGGTCGCCGCCAGCTCACGGCTCAGCGCGTCGAGTTCGGCGGTGGTCGGGCCGACGGGCGCGGTGAAGGCGCCGCCGTCACCGAAGGAACGGGCGGCGCGGGTGAGTTCGCGGCTGCGGGCGACCACCCAGCGGCCGAGGACCAGGGCCGTGGCCAGCGAGACCACCGCGGCCATCGCCACGACCGTCGTCACCACGCTCAGGTCGTGCCCGGACAGGAACATCGCCTGCGCCACGGCCAGCGTGCCCGCCAGCATCGCGGTCACGGCGACGGCGGCCACCACAGTCAGCGACGCGGTCAGCGAGCGGCGGCGCAGCAGCCACAGCGCGGCCGCGCCGAGCAGTCCGGCGAGCAGGGCGCCGAGAAAGGCGAACAGGGCGATGAGCAGCGTGTCGCGCACGGTCACTCCCCCGCTCGGTCAGGGCCGGGTTCGAAGCGGTAGCCCACGCCCCACACCGTCCGGATCAGGTGCGGCCGGGCCGGGTCGTCCTCGACCTTGCCGCGCAGCCGGCGCACATGGACGGTCACGGTGGACAGATCGCCGAACTCCCAGCCCCACACCTCGTGCATCAGGTCCTCCCGGCCGAACGCCCGCCCGGGATGCCGCAGGAAGAACGCGAGCAGGTCGAACTCGCGGAGGGTGAGGGCCAGTTCGGCGCCGTCCTTGGTCGCGCGGCGGGCGCCGGGGTCGAGCGTCAGGCCGGCCGCGCTCAGCACCCGGGCGCTGGTGGCGGGCCGGCTGCGGCGCAGCACCGACTCCACCCGCAGTACGAGTTCGCGGGGACTGAAGGGTTTGGTGACATAGTCGTCGGCGCCGACCTCGAGGCCGAGGATGCGGTCGTCCTCGTCGCCCCGCGCGGTCAGCATGATGACCGGCACGGGCCCCTGGCCGCGCATCCGGCGGCACACCTCGAGACCGTCCATGCCGGGCAGCATCAGATCCAGCACCACCAGGTCGGGCCAGTGCGCGGCGGCCCGGGTCAGCGCGGTGGGGCCGTCGTCGGCCCGGTCGACGACATAGCCCGCCCGGTCCAGGTATCCGGCGACGACCTCCGAGACCGTCGGGTCGTCGTCCACGACGAGGACCCGGGCCGATGCCGGTGGAGGGGGCGGGGACTCGTGCGGCTGCTGCATGCGCCCAGCCTCGCACCGCGCCCGGCTCCGCGCGGCGTCCACGGGCGCCCGGGCGGCTCGACGTCCGCGTTTCGTAAGGAGCCAAGGCCCGTTTTGCCCGATTCGCGTTCGTAGGGTGAGACCGTGACCACGGAAGCAGAAGTAGATGTCGTGCTCCCCTGTCTGAACGAGGCCGGGGCGCTCCCCTGGGTACTCGCCCGAATTCCGCAGGGCTGGCGGGCCCTCGTCGTCGACAACGGCTCCACCGACGGCTCGGCGGAGATCGCCCGCGCGCTCGGCGCGAGAGTCGTCCACGAGCCCCGCCGGGGCTTCGGCGCCGCCTGCCACGCCGGACTGACCGCGGCCACCGCCGACGTCGTCTGCTTCTGCGACTGCGACGCCTCCCTCGACCCGGCGCTGCTCGTGCCGTTCGTCCACGAGGTCCGCGCCGGCATGGCCGACCTGGTGCTCGGCCGCAGGCGACCCAGCGGCCGGGGCGCGTGGCCCGCGCACGCCAGGGCCGGCAATCTCGCGCTCGCCCGGCTGACACGCCGCCGCACCGGGCTGCGCCTGCACGACCTCGGCCCGCTGCGGGCCGCGCGCCGCGAGCCGCTGCTCGCCCTCGGTCTCACCGACCGGCGCAGCGGCTATCCGCTGGAGATGGTGGTGCGCGCGGCCGACGCGGGCTGGCGCGTCACCGAGCACGACGTGCCCTACCTGCCCCGCACGGGCGCTTCGAAGGTGACGGGCACCTGGCGTGGCACCTGGCAGGCGGTCCGGGACATGAGCCGCGTCCTCGACAGTGTTCCGGCGCGCGAAGGGCTCGCACGGTGACCACACTGCTCGTCATCGCCAAGGAACCGCTGCCGGGGCGGGTGAAGACGCGGCTCACCCCGCCGTTCACCCCGTACGAGGCGGCCGCGCTGGCGGAGGCGGCCCTGTCCGACACCCTGCGGGCCGTGGCCGCCACGCCCGCCTCCCGCCGCGTCCTGGTACTGGACGGCGCCCCCGGGCCCTGGCTGCCGCCCGGCTTCGAGGTCGTACCGCAGTGCGCGGGCGGACTCGACGAGCGGCTGGCGGCCGCCTTCGCCCGGTGCGACGGCCCGGCCCTCCTCATCGGGATGGACACTCCGCAGGTGACGCCGGATCTGCTGACCGTCGACTTCGACGGCTGCGACGCGTACTTCGGACCGGCGCGGGACGGCGGCTTCTGGGCCCTCGGGCTCGCCGACCCCGATCCCGGTCTGCTGCGGGGCGTGCCCATGTCGACGCCCTCGACGGGGGCCGTGCAGCGGGCGCGGCTCGTCGGCGCGGGGCTGCGGGTGCGCGACCTGCCGTGTCTGCGGGACGTGGACACCGCCCCGGACGCGGTGGCCGTCGCCGCGCTGGCTCCGCGCAGCCGCTTCGCCGCCCGTCTCGCCGGGTGCACGGCGGCGGTGAGCCGGTGAGCACCGCGTACGGCCTCACCGGGGCCGGCCCCGCCGACGGCCGTGCGGCGGTGGGCGCGAAGGTCGCGGGCGTCGCCGGCGACTGGGCCGCCGCCGACCCGTACAGCGCCGCCCTGCGCACCGGCCGGGGCCCGCTGTTCCTGCGCCGTGCCGACGGCTGGCTGCTGCCGCTGGAGGTGGAGCGGTGGTGCGCCCGCGCCGACCCCGCCGACCTGGCGATCCTGGACCGGTGCGAGGGAGCCGTGCTGGACGTGGGATGCGGCCCCGGCCGACTGGTGGCCGAACTCGCCGCCCGGGGCCGCACCGTGCTGGGCGTCGACGTCAGCGAGGCCGCCGTCGCCCACACCCTGGAACTGGGCGGACAGGCGCTGCGGCGGTCCGTCTTCGACCCGTTGCCGGGCGAGGGGCGCTGGGCGACCGTGCTGCTCATCGACGGCAATGTCGGCATCGGCGGTGACCCGCTCGCCCTGTTGCGCCGGGCGGCCGCCCTGCTCGTCCCGGGCGGCCTGCTGATCGCCGAGACCGCGCCGGTGGACGTGGACGAACGGGCCGAGGTCGAGGTCGTCGGCCTGCCCGAGGCGCGCGGCACCGGCCGGGCGTTCCGCTGGGCCCGGCTCGGCACCCCGGCCCTGCTGCGGTACGCGGGCCACGACGGCTGGCGGACTGCCGGTCAGTGGGCGGCGGGCGGCCGCTGCTTCGTCGCCCTGCGCAGCCGCAGCGCCAGCAGCAGCGCCGAAGCCCCGAAGAGCACCGCGGTGATCAGCAGCCAGTGGGCGAGGAACCCGTCCGCCGAACGGCCGGTGGCCGACCGGTAACGGAGCTCCACCATCCCGCTGATCAGCGGGAACCACACGAGCAGCAGCAGCCCGGAGAGTGCGGCCGGTACCCGGACGTACATCGCCCACCGCCGGTGACCGCTCGCCCCGAGCCCCCGTACGACAGCCCGGTCGGCCACGGCGTACAGGGGCAGCAGCACCAGGTCGTGCAGCAGCGCCGCCCCCACCCACCACAGCGCGACGCCGAACCAGTCGTCGGCGAGGAGACGTACGCCCGCGTAGGCGGCGAGCGCGAACGAGCAGGCGAGCAGAAGGATCTGGAAGGGACTGCCGGTCAACGGCCGTCGCAGTGGCCTCATCGCGTCTCTCCGAACGTCATCCGGGCCACCCACTTGGTGTTGAGCACGCCGGGCGCGGCGGGCACGATGACGCGCGCCGGGTAGCCGTGATCGGGGGTCAGGGGCTCGCCGTTGACGTACAGGGCGAGCAGGGACCGCGGGTCGGCGACCTGGTTGGCGCGCAGGGCGGCGTGGCGGAAGGCGCCGCGCTGCTGGAGGGACTCGACGAACACGTCCGGCGGGTCGTCCTCGTAGCCGACGAGCGCGGCCAGGTCCCGCAGCCGCACGCCCCGCCACCACTGGTCCGAGGTCGACCAGCCCTCGACGCAGGCGATGGGCAACGCCGAACTGTGCAGCGGGAGTTCAGCGAGTCGGGAGCGGCTGAGGCGGACGGTTCCGGTGGGTCCCGTGACGACGAGGCGCCAGGCGTCCTGGTCCGTCCGGGCCGCGGTGATCCCGGCGTAGGCGGCCGTCTTGTTGATCTGGAAGCCGTTCGGGCCGCTGCCCGGGTCGGCTCCGCCGTGCGGAGCGAGCAGGGCCGTGCGGCGCAGCCCGTCGAAGCTCTGGCCGGCCGTCGTGGCGAACAGCAGCAACGAGCCGCCCCCGACGAACCACAGCGCGCCGCGCCGGGAGACGGTCGCGGGATCCGGGCGCGGGGAGACCAGTTCCTGCGCGGACGCGGGCGCCGGCGCGGACCGGGGCGTCGGGCCCGGCTCGCCCTCCTCGCGCAGCCGACGCAGATTGCGGACGGCCGCCGGAACCTTCAGTACGGCGTGGGCGACGAACGCGGCGAAGAAGACCCACGCGCCGTAGAAGTGCAGGGGGTAGAAGGAGCCGGGGAAGACGTAGTCGAGCTGGACGTTGAGGACGCCGGTCGTGAACTCGAACAGCGCACCGCCGACCAGCAGCAGCAGGGAGATCCGTTCGAGCGCGTGGGCGAGCGAGCGGGCCGGCGGCAGCGTGAACAGCTTCGGCACGACCGACCACAGCTTGGCCAGCAGGACGGGGATCAGGGTGACGCCGAGGGTGACGTGGACACCCTGGTTCAGCCGGTACAGCCAGTGCGGATCGGTCGGCCAGGAGAACAGGTAGAAGCCGAGGATCCCCTTGTCCGGCGTCTTGTCGTTCACCGGCGAGAGGTCCGGGTTGTAGGCGGCGTACGAGACCAGGCCCGTCACGAACAGCAGCGTGATGCCGACGAGCAGCACCAGGCCGAGCACCGAGGTGAACCAGGGGCCGCGCAGCGGACTGCGCCAGAAGCCCGGAGAGGTGGGGAGCCGTGAGTCGTCTCGCATGATCCGACCGTAGGCCGCGGCGCCCCCGGAACCGGCCGCGCAACCCATGACGAAACGCTGACGTCCCGGCCGGGACGCGGCTCGCGGGCCCGCCGCCCGGCCTAGCGTGCCGGTGTGAACAGCACCCTGCGCCCCGCCGAGCCACGCGCCCGGCGCTCCGGCCGCATCAGTCGTGACCTCCGCCATGACCTGTACGCGGTGGGGGCCGCCGTCCTGCTCGTGACGGCGGCCGTGCTGGTCGGCCACCACATCGAGCACACCCGTCACACACTGCGGGTCGACTGGCCTCCGGTCCTCGGCAGTTGGGGACCGCATGGAGGGCCGGGGACGCCGGTGGCCGTCGTGGTGGCGGTCGCGACCGTGGGGTACGGTCCCGCCCTGGCCGCCCGGCTGCCCTGGCGCGCGCTGCTCGCGGCGGCCTGGGGTACCGCCACGGCCTGGATCCTCTCGCTCGCCCTGATCGACGGCTGGCAGCGGGGCGTTGCCGGCCGGCTCACCTCCCGCCATGAGTATCTCCAGGTCATCGGCCGTTTCCACGATGTCCCGGCGACACTGCGCGACTTCACCCACCACATCCTTCTGGAATCCCCCGACAACTGGCCCGCGCATGTCGCCGGTCATCCCCCGGCGGCCACCCTGACCTTCGTCCTGCTCGACCGGATCGGGCTGCGCGGCGGGGGCTGGGCCGGGACCTGGTGCGTCGTCGTCGGCGCGACGGCCTGTGTGGCGGTGCTGGTGGCGGTGCGGGCGCTGGCCGACGAGGGGCTCGCACGGCGTGCGGCGCCCTTCCTGGTGCTGGCGCCGGCCGCGGTGTGGATGGGCACGTCCGCCGACGCGTACTTCGCCGCGGTCGCCGCGTGGGCCGTGGCGCTGCTCGCCCTGGCGGTCACGGGACGGCGGGTCCGGAGCGGGGCGCTGGGCTCGGGCCTGCTCTTCGGCCTGGCCTGCTACCTCTCCTACGGCCTCACCCTCCTCTGCGTCATCGGCGCGGCGGTGCTGCTGCTCGGCCGCGAGCGTGTCCGGGAGCGGCCCGAGCTGCTCGTCCTGGTGGCCGCCGGGGCGGCCGTGGTGCCGACGGCGTTCACTCTCGCCGGATTCGACTGGTGGGAGGCGTACCGGCTGCTGGTCACGCGCTACCACCAGGGAGCGGGCGGTGTCCGCCCCTACGGGTACTGGGTGTGGGCCAACCTGGCCTGCACGGTGCTGATGACGGGCCTGGCGACGGCGGCGGGCCTGCGGCGGACCGGCGCGACGCTCCTGGGGCACCGGGCGAAGAGGCTCGCCGGACCGGACGGCCCGTACCGCTCCGGCGCGGACGCCCGCCTCGCCCTCCTCGTGGCCGCCGCCCTGCTCGCCCTGCTCGTCGCGGACCTGTCCGGCATGAGCAAGGCCGAGACGGAACGCATCTGGCTCCCCTTCGCCCTGTGGCTCCTCCCGGCCTGCGCGTCCCTCACCCGCCCACGCGCCTGGCTCGCCGCCCAGGCCGTCCTGGCCCTGCTGCTCAACCACCTGTTGCTGACGGGCTGGTGACGGCGCGGGCCGGGACGGTCCGAACCGCAGGCGGCGGAGACCGCGCGGGCCGAGGCCGGGGTCGACCGGGGCCCCTCCGGCGCCTGGCCGCGGGCGCACCGAATCGTCCCGCTCCTCCGGACCGGCCGGAATCGCCCGCGACATCGTCCGCCTGTCCCGGTCCGTCAGCGGGTACCGGATGCCCATGGCTCTCACCGGATCTCGGCCGTCCGGGCGCGGCCCGCAGGGTGTGACGCCCCGTATCCGGCGGTCCGCTCCCGGAAAGGGTGTCGTCCGGCGGTGGGCAGGCAGCAGACGGGCCCTCGTGGCCTGCCGGACCGGGGCACCCGGCCTCTTGGACGAGCGATCCTCGCGCCGCGACCCGGCCGCGGGGCCTACGAAAGGGAGAACGGATGTCGGTCGATCTCGTCGGCTTCCTCGGCGTAGTGCTGGTGGCGTATGTGGTCCCCGGCCCGGACTTCCTCGTGGTGGTGAGATCGGCCACCGAGCATCCCGCCAAAGGGCGGGCCGCGGCGCTGGGCGCCCAGACCGGACTGTGCGTGCACATGCTGGCCGCCGCGGTCGGACTGTCGCTGATCGCCGCCCGCTCCCCGGCGGTCTACGACGCCGTCAAGCTGCTGGGCGCGGCCTACCTCGTCCATCTGGGAGTCCGTGCCGTGCTGGGCGCGCGGCGGGCCGCCCGTGAGCGGACCGCCACACGGAAGGCGGCCGGGCAGGACGTGGCCGTCGACCCGGAGGAGGGCACCGGTCCGCACGAGCCGGAGAAGGACGATCCGGCCCGCGGCCGGTGGCGGTCCGGCTTCACCCAGGGCCTTCTCACCAATGTGCTCAACCCCAAGGCGGCGCTGTTCTTCCTCAGCGTCATTCCGCAGTTCGCGGACGGCGGCGGCTCGGCATCGCGGCAGATCTTCTTCCTCGGCACCCTGGACATCGTCATCGGTGTCGCCTACTGGTTCGTTCTGGTGGCCGTAGCCGCGCGGCTGCGGGCGTTCCTCGCCCGCCCTGAGATCCGCCACCGCTGGGAACTGACGACCGGCTGGTTGTTCATCGCCCTCGGCGTCGGCGTCGCCTCGGCAGCCTGAAAGGGCTGCTGCGGTGACGTCTCGAGGCCGCCGCGCGGACAGTCGTCGTCGAGACGGCTGTGCAACACCGGAAGTCGTCTGCTGTCGCCTGTGCCCTTTGTGTGGAGAGCGCAGTGGGGCCCTGGCACCGTACGGTGCCAGGGCCCCAGGGAACTGCTTCACCATCTGCCGGCCCTGCTACGGCGCCGGCCTTCTTTGCGGCCCCCTGATCTGCGGGCCACCCGGTCCGGCCGTCAGTCCCGTCGCCGTCCTGCAACCGCTCTGGCTTCGGAACTCCACCGCCGCACCGTCCTGCGCACTGCAACTGCACTGTCGCTCCCCGGCAGTTCGTGTCTGCCGGGCCTTCGGTCTCTCTGGGCTACGAGAGAAACCATAACCACATCACCGGCCAATGTCTACTTCAGTCACAATAGATTTTCGTGCACGGGGTAGTGAGGTATTGTCTCGGGCGGCGGACGGAGGGCAGCACCCGACGAAGTCGTCGGCCGACAGGGGAAGGCTGGGCGCGCCGGCCGGAGACCGTCGGAGCACCGGGATGGATCGTCCGCGCCCGGCCCGACCGGGCAAGCAGAGGCTGAGTCGAGGAGACGGTGACCGACATCCAGAAGGAAGACCGGCCGGACCGGCTTTCCGTGCATCCCGCGGTGGTCGACGGCGTGCTCGTCGTGACCGTGCGCGGCGAGATCGACCACGACGGCAGGGACGTCCTCAGCCAGGCGCTGACATCCCCCGACGGCGCGGCACCGCCTCGGATCGTGGCGGACCTCAGCAGCGTGACCTTCATGGACTCCAGCGGCATCAACGTCCTCGTCACCGCCCACCGACAGGTGAGCGCCGCCCAGGGGTGGTTGCGCATCGCCGGCGCCCGGAAGCCCGTCGAGCGGGTGCTGCACGTGGTGGGGCTCGACGCCCTCATCGACTGCCACCCCACCGTCGAACAGGCGCTGAACAGCTGACGGCCCCACCCGGGCCGGTCCGTCCGCGAGCCGACCGCCCGCCCCGCCCCGGCGGGGCGCTCTCCCGTCCACGACCGCGAGTCACATCGCGCCGGATCGATACGGAAAACAGCGCAACCTTCGGGGCAATCGGGCTGTCTCCTTTCATGTCCGACACTCAACCTTCGGGGGACATCATGGTGCGAAGCAGAACCGTCTGGGCCACCGCCGCCCTCCTGACCGCCACCCTCGGCGTGGCCGCGGTCCCGGCGACCGCCTCCCCGGCCACCGCCACCCGGGCCGCGGTCGCCTGTCCCACCGGCTGGGGCAGCCTGGCCAAGACGTACTCCGCCGGTACGTCGACGCCGCTGACGAACGTCAGAACCGGACGCCACGACTGCTACGACCGGTTCGTCGTCGACGTCCCGGGCGCGGGCGCCGCAGAACTCGGCTTCTCGGTCGCGTACGTCGACCGGCTCTACCAGGACGGCTCGGGCCGCGCCATCGCCGTCGGCGGCGGCGCCATCCTGGAGGTGCGGGTCAACGCGCCCTCCTACGACCCCGAGACCGGCGCCTCGACCTATCCCGGACGGGTGGCGCAGCCGCTGCCGGGCGTGAACCTCGCCGGGTACAGCACCTTCCGGGACACCCGGTTCGCCGGGAGCTTCGAGGGGGTGACGCAGTTCGGGCTCGGCGTACGCGCGCGCCTGCCGTTCCGGGTGCAGCATCTGGCCGACCACCTCGTGGTGGACGTCGCGCACGCCTGGTGACGCCTGCCGCACGAACAGGCCCCGGCGCCCGGCTCCCCGGAGCCGCCGCCGGGCGCCGCGGGTAGGCACGTCGCGAGCGTGCGCCACCCTCGGCCTCCGGGACATCCCGGCCGCGAACGCGCAGGCCCACGGTCGCCGTTCGCCATGCGACCCGGCCCGCAACCGGGTGGGATGCGGAGCCCGCCTTGTCATGCCCCTTACATTTACAGCCGTGGTTCTCCCGCTGCTGCTCCCGGCACGGACCGCGCCGGTCTCCGCCCGTCTCGGCCAGGGGCGCCACCGCCTCGGCGTCGGCCGCCGGGTCCGCCGTCCCGGCGACGGAGGATTGGCGGCCGCCTCTTGTCCACCACCGGGGCCGCCACATCGTCGACGCGCGGGGGCGCCGCTTGCGGCTCAGGTCCGCCGGACGGGACGGCTCCCAGGGCTCGTGGCGTACGCCGTGGGCATCGCCGTCGGGCCGGGACCGTGCACACCGCTACCGCAACGGGCGGCGCGTGGCCCTCGCGTTGACGGTCGCCGGACCACCCTGCGGCGCGGGCGCGGCCCCCCTCGCGTCCCGGAACCTCCGCGAAATTGTCCGTGGTCGGTAACAGGCGGATCCTGTCGTGCCTTTTCCCCGTCCTGACATCTGCACGGGATCCACCGAGGGGCGGGATCCTCCGACACGACACGGACAGGGCAGACATGGCGCGGCATGGCGGGCGGGGATGGTACGGCCGGGTTATCGCGGCTGCGGTGGGTGTGACGGCGATGGCCGCCGTCACCTCGGTGTGGACCGCGCAGGCCGGCCCGGTGGACGGAGGCAAGGCGGGAGCGGGCGCCTCTGCGAGCCCCTCCGCCGCGGGCTCCCTGCCGGCCCGGGTGTCGGTGGACATCGCCCACGCGTCGGACCACGGTGCCCGAGGCGTCAACATCACCATCGACGACGGTCCGGACCCCGACTGGACGCCGCAGGTCCTGCAGGTGCTGCGGGAGAACGGTGTGAAGGCGACCTTCTGCATGGTGGGCTCGCAGGCCCAGGCCCACCCCGACCTGGTCAAGGCCGTGGTGGCGGACGGACACCGGCTGTGCGACCACACGGTGTCGCACGACACCACCATGGACACCAAGCCGGACTCCTACCAGTCGCAGCAGATCCTGGACGCCGAACGGATGATCACCGAGGCCTCCGGGGGCGTCCGCCCGGTGTACTACCGGGCTCCGGGTGGCGCCTTCACTCCCTACAGCCGCGATCTCGCCGCGTCCCGCGGGATGCGGCCGCTGGGCTGGAACGTCGACACCAAGGACTTCGAGCGGCCGGGCACCGCCGCCATCGTCGCCACCGTCGAGAACGAGGTGTCCAACGGCCCGACGATCCTCTTCCACGACGCGGGCGGGGACCGCTCACAGACCGTGGCGGCCCTGCGCGAGGTCCTGCCGTGGCTGCGGCAGCAGGGGTACTCCTTCGGTTTCCCGGTGATCTGAACGCGAGCTCACTCCACGCCGCGCCGGTCGTCCTCGCTCCAGGCCCGGGTGTCCCGGGGCTGGACGTAGGGCTCCTCGTCCTCGGGCAGTCCGCCGGCCACGGCCCGCTGCCGGGCCAGCTCGGCGTCGAACTCCAGGCCGAGCAGGATCGCGATGTTGCTGATCCACAGCCACACCAGGAAGACGATCACCGCGGCCAGCGTCCCGTAGGTCTTGTTGTACGAGCCGAAGCTGGCCACGTAGAAGGCGAAGCCGGCGGAGGCGACCAGCCAGATCACCAGGGCCACCACGCTCCCGGGCGTGATCCACCGCAGTCCGCGGCCCCGGACGTTCGGCGTCGCCCAGTACAGCAGAGCGATCATGATCGTGACCAGAACCACCAGCACGGGCCACTTCGCGATGGACCACACGGTCAGCGCCGTGTCGCCGATGCCCAGCGCGGCGCCGGCCTGCCGGGCCAGACCTCCGGTGAACACCACGATCAGCGCGCTGGCGACCGCGAGCACCAGAAGCACCACCGTCACCCCCACGCGCAGCGGCAGCACCTTCCACACCGGCCGCCCCTCGGGCATGTCGTACACCGCGTTGGCGCTGCGGATGAAGGCGGCCGTGTAGCCGGAGGCCGACCACACCGCCAGCACGAGACCGACGACCGCCATGACCGAGCCGACGCCGCCTCGGCCCTGAAGTTGCTGCACCGCGTCACTGATGATGTCCCGGGCCGAACCCGGCGCCACCTTGCGGAGGTTGTCGAGGACCTCGTCGGTCGCCGACTGCCCCGCCACACCCAGGAGCGACACCAGCACCAGCAGAGCCGGGAACAGCGACAGCACCCCGTAGTACGTCAGTGCCGCGGCCCGGTCCGTGAGTTCGTCGTCCTGGAACTCCCGCAGTACGCCTTTGACCACGGCCGACCAGGAGTGCTTCGGCAACTGCCCCGGCCCGTCCGGCGCCCGCCGTTCCACCAGTTCGTCCGGCCCCGCCGTCCGCTCCCGACCGGTCGTCCCGGGCTCGGCGTCGTCATGGTCGGATGTCGATGTGCGTGCCATGACGACGGAGTAACCGCGACCGGCCGTTCCATGCCTCTCAACGCGGCGCGGCGCGGGGGCCGTAGTGGCGGGCCAGGGCGTGGAAGGCCTGTTTCGGTTCCCAGTGCCAGCCGGCTTCCGGGTGACCGGGGCGGTTCCGGACGGTTCTGGTGACGGCGTAGGACGCCATGTCCAGGTCGTAGCGGGGGTCGTCGGCGCGGTGCGGGGCGTCCGGGGTGACGAACTCGAAGGCCATCGCCGCGTACAGTCCCATCGCCTCGAAGACGCCGAGGAGTGTGGTGAGGTGCTCCGCCTGGGTGCGTTCGCTGCGGACCAGGTGGCCCTTGATCTCCTCCGGGTCCTTGTCGTGGTCGACGACGTCCCAGCCCATGCCGCCGGCGTCCGGGGCGCCCGCATAGGCGCAGGCGCCGAACTCGGTGATGGCCAGCGGCTTCCCCCGGCGGGTGTGGCGGCGCAGTTCCCTCACATGGTCGGCGGGTCGCGGGAAGGAGGAGTAGTAGTCGATGCCGACGATGTCGAACAGCGACCAGTCGACCTGGTCGTCCTGTGCGGCGGCGTAGGACAGCCGGCCGTCGAAGACCGAGCGGCCGGTGCTTGCGGCACGGGCCGTGAAGGCGTCCAGACGGCGTTGCATGACGACGGGGTCGTAGGTCCCGTTCATGAGGTTGCGTACGCGTTCCAGCACCGTCCCGCCCGGCACGATGCCGGGCACGAAGAGCCAGAACTCGCAGCCCACGCTGAGGTCCACGCTCGCGCCCTGTCGGCGCAGGCGCTGCGCGACCCGGCCGGTCTCCGCGAGGTGTTCGAGGATGTCCCGCGCCGGGACGTCTCCCAGCGTGGGCTGAAGCCATACGTGCAGGCCGCGTTCGGCCGCCTCGGTCGCGGTCGCCGCGAGACGTTCCACGCCGTCGCCGGTGACGTCGACCGTGTCGGCGTGCAGGTCCTGGCGGATGGCGCGCAGGTCCGCGCGCATCCGCTCGGCCGTCCACCCCGTGGCGGGGGTCTCGCCCTCCCCCACCGTGTAGACGACGCCCCGACGCCGCAGTCCGCGCTCTCGTTCCGTGGCGTGTGCCCGGCCCGCAGGTGCGAGCACGGCCGCCGCGCCGGCCGCCGCCGTCCCGGCCAGGAACCCGGCCCGGCTGATCCCCTTGGTTCGCTCCATGTCCTTACGGTGGTGGACGCGCGCGGGGGACGCAGTCGGCCGATGGTCCGGAACGTCGCGACGAAGGTCGGTGAGGGGGCCGGGCCGGCCGTCGTATCGGCGACCCGGACGCGTCCGAAAGGCGTCGCCGGGGTGTGCCGGGTTCCGGCCCCCCTCTCCTCAGCCGACCGTGGCCTGCCCGTACGGCACGAGTCGTACCGGGCCCACGAGACCGAAGTCCTGTCGGGCGACGGCTCCGAAGACCGCGGGCTGGGCGACCCGCAGCCGGTTGACGAGCGGGACGGCCACCTCCACCTCGATCACGTTACGGCCGCGCCGGAGCAGGGGGCCGACGTCGACGACCGGGTGGAGACGGTCGACGACCGGGGCGCCGGTGCCGTTGACGGTGACCCGGGCTGTGTCGGAGACCTGGCCGAGTTCCAGGTGGGCGCCGTGCGCGGAGGTCCACCCGGACGGCAGGTCGATCGTCGTCCGGTAGCGTCCGATACCCGCCGAGTCCGCCAGTTCCGGGATCGCCGACCAGGGCAGCAGCGTGTCGAGGGTCAGCGTGCGGTGGACGTGGTCGGTACGGGTGGGGGCGGAACCGGGGTACCAGTCGTCGACGTCCAGCTGCCAGCGGCCCGCGGTGATCGGGGCGGGTACGGACGGGATGGCCGTGGTGACCGTGCGGCCCGAGGACAGCCGTGTCGTGCGGGTGCCCGCCTCGGTCGAACGGATCGTCAGCGAACCCCTGTCGAAGAGGGCTTCGGAGGCGTCCGTGTCGACGACGTGCGGCCTGGCCCCGTTCCGGTCGCCGAAGAGTCCCGGACGCCCCAGGGCGACGATCATCACCTGGCCGGGCTGGAGGGCGACCCGCACGGTGACGTCGCCGTCGTCCTCGGTGTACCGGGCGATCCGCGTGGCCTCGCCCGTCCAGGGGTCGAGCAGGTAGGGGATCGTCGTCCCGCCGCGTGTCCGGCGCGTGTGGCGCAGGGTCACCTGGTGGTCGATCGCGGCCACGGGCGGTTTGACCGTCTCGGCGTGCTTGCCGTTGCAGAGGTAGTAGAAGTCGGCGTCCCGGGTGACGCGGTGTGCGTTGAGGAGCGTGGAGGCTGTGGCGTGGCGTACGTCGGGGACGACACCGAGTCCGGTGAGTGCGTCGCCCACGGCGGCCTTGTCGGTGACCCGGGTGACGTTGGGCAGAGCGAGCAGCCGGGTCAGGAGGTCCCGCAGCCGGTCGTTCTCGCCGTCGTCGGGGACGCCGGGGGTGAGCGGCTGGTCGAAGGCGCCCAGCAGGACGATCGGCAACCCCGCCCCGGCCAGTGTCAGCAGGCGGCGGGCATCGGCCGTGGCGAGGGTGGGGGTGGAGGAGTAGAAGAAGTCGCCCTCGACGAACAGGGCCTTGTAGGCCGGTCCGTCCGGGGCGAGCCGGCCGCCCGAGACGGTGGCGTTCGGCAGGTCGAGCAGCGGACCGCTGAGGAACTGGTGGGTCCAGCCGAGCGGTACACCGGTCGCGGTGAACCAGGACGCGCCGATGCCGGTGGCGGCGTAGCCGGTCTGCCGGAAGACGGCGACGTCGGCGCGGGCGGTACCGGACTGGAGTACGCCGTGCACCCGGCCGAGGTAGGCGGCGATGTCCGCCACGTGATGCCAGCTGGGCTGCCGGGGCCCCCACGACTCGCCGTATCCGGGGCCGCCGTTGTAGGGGCTGAAGGCCGCGAAGCCGGGCCAGCTCGCGCCGGGCACGGTGGCGTAGGAGAACCCGTGGACGACGGTCTGGTTGACGCCCGCCGCATAGGCGCCGCCCATGGTGCGCAGGAATCGGTCCCAGGTGGTGCTGTAGGCAGAGCCGTTGTAGGCGCCCGACTCGCAGGACAGCACCGTGTGACCCGCCATGTCCCGGCCGCCCGCGAGACAGCGGAAGTCGTCGAGGTTCTTGAAGCCGAGGGATTCGCCCTCGGGGATGTCGAGGATCGCCGCGGACTCGATGGCGTCGGTCTGGAGTCCGTAGGGCTGGGCGCGCAGGGTCATGCCGAGGGAGTGGGCCCAGTCCCGCAGCGCGCGCACGTGGTGCCGGTTGAACAGTTCCGAGAAGGTCTCCCAGAAGTCGTGTCTGATCTGCCGGGTCAGTTGTGCCTCGAACGCGAACACCTGGTTGCTGTTGCTCAGGACGAGGGCGGGCAGGTGGGGCAGCAGGGGCCGGCCGGTGTGCTTCGCGAAGGCGTCCGGCAACGACGGAGTCCAGACCAGGCCGTCCGTCTCCAGTTCCACGGAGTCCTCGAAGAAGGCGCCGCCCGCCGCCTTCAGCAGGCTCCGCAGGCCGGGGGTCAGCAGGTCCTGCTCCCAGTAGCGGGTGACGGCCGCGGTGCCCGCCGGGTCGAGGTGGTCGACGACGTAGGCGGCGGGCGCGGAGTGCGGTCCGGACTCGGGCTGCTGACCGCTGCCGCGCGTCCAGTACGAGATCAGCGTCCACTCCCCGGCGTCGGGGGCCGTCCAGGTCAGGGTGCCGTCCTCGGCGACGGTGGAGGTGAGGTCGCGGACGCTGGCGAGGTCGAGTCCGGTCTCCTTGCGGGTGGAGTACGCGGGTTCGACGCGGGCAGCCTGTACGGCGAACAGCCGCTGCCGGGTCACACCGGCGGCGGGCGCGTGCACGGGCGGCGGCACCGGTCCCTGGAAGGTGGCTCCGGCGCTCAACGAGGCCCGGCCGTGGACGAGTTCCTTGGCGGCCGCTTCGTCGTCCGGGGTGACGCCGGGGACCGCGACGGGCCAGCTCGGGCCCAGGGTGAGGTCGATGGTGAGGCCCCGTCTCGCGGCCCGGCGCAGCGCGGCCTCGACACCGTCGCGCCAGGGCCGGCTGCCCCACCCGTGGTGCGCGGTGTCCAGTACCGACTTGTCCTTGACGCTGTGATGGACGGCGGCGATCTCCGCGCCGCCGAATCCCGCGTCCGCGATCTGGTCGACCTCGCGGGCGATCTCGTCGGGGTTCACCAGGCCGTCCGGCCACCACCAGCGGAACTTGGGCCGCACCGAACGGGCGGGAGCGGCGAACCAGTCGGCTGCCGGTCCGGTCGCCCCGCTGACGGACGGCGCCGCCGCGGCGGCTGTCCCGGATCCCAGGGCGGCCACGATCCCGGCCGCGATGCCCGCCGTCGCCCCGGCGGCGAGCACCGCTCGCCGTGACATTCCGTCGCCCTGCCCGACCGGTACCGGCATGAGTGCTCCCAGATGATCGTTCGCGTTTTGAATCGTTTCAATCACACGTGACGCGGGAACGCTAAGCCTGGGCTCGGAGCAAGGTCAAGATGTCGGACGGATCAAGTAGCGCCGGAGACCACGGGCATGGGACCGGCTCGGCCGATGCCGGACGGCCCCGTCGCCGCGCTCGCCCCGCCGACGCGGGGAGGAGACAGCGCGCGCCGCCTGCGTGCGCGGGAGCGGAGGCGCGGTGGACGACGGGACGGCGCTCGCCGCTCCGAAGACGTTCCCGGAAGCGAAGATCGAGCCGGACACGACCCGGCCCCCGACGGGTTCCCGCCGGGGGCCGATCTCCTGACCGCGACCGGAAAGGGTCAGATCCGACCGCCGGTGAGCCGGGTGAGCGGGCCCTGCGGCCCACGGCCGGAACGACGCCCCACGGCGTACGACGTGGCGGTCAGCACGGACAGGCCGGCGCCGACACCGGCGGCGATCAGCTTCCGGTGTGCGATGACCGTCCAGGCCGTCTTGGCGGTCGCGGCGACCTGGCCCGACGTCGCGACGATGGCCTGACGGCCCGCCTCGACACCTCGCGACGCACTCTGCGCCGCGCTCTGCACGGCACCGGTCGTCACCTCGGCCGAGCGCTGGACTCCGGCCTTGGTGGCCGATGCGGCGTCGTCCGTCTTCGTCGCGGCGCTCTTCGCGGCGCGGGCCGCCGGAGCGGTCGCCTTGTCAGCGGTGCGCCGGGCCTTGGACGCGGTCACCCGCTCGGCTGCGGACTGTTCATTCGTCTTCCTGTTCGGTTCACTCATGGACATCGCGTTGCCGCTCACCGCGACGGCAAACCCGTCCCGTCGCCCGAGGTGGACGACGGGGTCCCCTGGACGAGATCGGCGATCAACTGCTCCCCGGTCACGGCCGGATCGTCCTTGTGCGCTTCCCACCGGGCGAACGTCTCCGCGGCCGCCTCGGCGAAGCCGGACGGTGCGCCGACCGCCCGGCAGGCCCGGGCGATCTCGCGCATCTCCGGCTCCCAGCGCCACGCCCGCGGCCCGGCGCCGGCCAGGTGTTCCGTCCCGGCCAGCGGGGTCTCCGGCAGCAGACTTCGCGCCAGGTCGAGCAGGTCGTCCAGCACGCCGTGCCCGTCGGCCAGCGCGCAGGCCTGGGCCGCGAGGGCATACGAGATCTTGTTGTACGCGGCGAAGGCCAGCTTGAGCGCCGACGCCCGGCCGATGGGCCCCGCCAGGGTGACCGGGGTGAGCGCCGTGCCGTCGAACAGGGCGAAGACCTGGGCCACGGCCGTGTCGTCGCCCGAGAGATAGAGCCGGGTCCGCCCCGCCTCGCGCGGGGGCGGTCCCGTGATCCCCCCGTCCACCACGGTCACCGCGCCGCCCTCGAACACACCGCTGATGTCGGCCATCCGCTCGGGACTCACCGCGTTCGCGTCCACGTAGACGCCGTGAAAACCCGCCGCCGCCACCTGACCGGCGACGTCGAGCGCGGCGGCGGGAGGACAGACGCTCAGCACGATCTCGCAGGTCGCGGCCAGTTCCCGGATGTTCGCGGCGGATAGAAGCCCGTACTCGGCGGCCCGCTCCCTACTCGCCGCCGACCGCCCTTGCGGCAGCCACCGGACCACGGCTCCCGCCGCCACCGCCTGCGCCGCCACGCGTGCACCCATGGCTCCCGGATGCAGAATTCCCACGTCTCGATGCCCCATGTCCGGACCCTAACCGGACGGCTGTCCTGCGAGCCACGGCCCCCTCGTCCTCGTCACGGCCCCGGACGACGACGTCCGGATCCGTCTGGAGGCCGACCGCTTCCCTCTCGCCATGAGAGCCGCGCGAGCCATGAAAGTCACCGGCGCCGCGGAAGCACCATGGGGCCGAGCATGCCGACCCGGTGACGTCGTGCGGGAGCCGTCGCCAAGACCCCGCAGTCGCACCGCTGCTGACGGCGGGTCGCGGCTCAGCCGCCGCCGGAGGCCGTGTCGCCCTTGAGGCGTTCCAGGTCGGAGGGCCGGACCTGGATCACCACGATCGCGATCAGAGCGGCCAGGATCGTGAAGATCGCCGCCATCACGAAGGAGGCCGAGACGCCGGCGGTGAGCACCTCGTCGGCCCAGGGGTCGGGGAGTTGCCCGGTCTGCCGGAAGCGCAGACGTTCGGCGGGGGTCGCCTGGGCCAGGAAGGCCGGGACCTGGTTCTCCGCCTCGTTGCGGCTGGCCGTGCCGTACATCGTGACCAGGATGGACAGGCCGAGCGAACCTCCCACCTGCTGGGTGGCGTTGAGCAGCCCGGAGGCCGCGCCGGTCTCCAGCGGGGACACGTGGGAGAGCGCCATCAGCGTGAGGGACACGAACTCCATGCCCATGCCCAGGCTGAAGACGAGCATCGGGCCGAGGACGCTGCCCGCGTACGTGGAGTCGACGTCGGTGAAGGTGAGCCAGGACAGGCCGCCGGCCGCGAGGAGCGCGCCCACCACCATGAAGGGCTTGGGGCCGTACGTGGGCAGGAACCGCGAGGCGAGGCCGGCGCCGACCGCGATGACCGCGCTGACCGGCAGGAAGGCGAACCCGGCCGCGAGCGGGCTGAAGCCGAGCACGTTCTGCACGAACAGGGTGAGGAAGAAGAACATGCCGAAGATCGCGGCTGCCAGGCACAGCATGATGCCGTACGTGCCCGCCCTGTTGCGGTCGGCGAACATGTGCAGCGGTGTGATCGGCTGCCGCGATCGCCGTTCGACCAGGATGAACACCGCGAGGACGACGACGGCCGCGACGAACGAGGCCACCGTGAGCGTGTCCCGCCATCCTTCCTGCGCCGCTCTGATGAACCCGTACACCAGCAGCACCATGCCCACGGTCGAGGTCAACGCGCCGGCGATGTCGAAGTGGCCGGGGTGGCGTTCGGACTCCTTGATGAAGCGGGGCGTGGCGAGGGCGATGAGCAGTCCGATGGGGACGTTGACGAACAGCACCCAGCGCCAGTTCAGGTACTCGACGAGGATGCCGCCCGCGAGCAGGCCGATGGCGCCGCCGCCCGCCGAGACCGCGGCGAAGACCCCGAACGCCCGGTTGCGCTCGGGCCCTTCCGGGAACGTCGTGCTGACCAGGGAGAGGGCGGTCGGGGACGCGATGGCGCCGCCGACGCCCTGGAGGGCGCGCGCGGCGAGGAGTTGGGCCTCGTTCTGGGCGAGTCCGCCGAGCAGGGAGGCCAGGACGAACAGCAGCACCCCGAAGATGAACACCCGCCGTCTGCCGAGGATGTCGCCGACCCGGCCGCCGAGCAGCAACAGGCCGCCGAAGGTGAGGGTGTAGGCGTTGACCACCCACGCCAGGCTGGTGGTGGAGAAGTCCAGGGAGCGCTGGATGTCCGGCAGCGCGATGTTCACGATGGTGATGTCCAGGACCACCATCAGCTGACACGACGCGATGACCAGCAGGGCCATCAGGTTGCCCCCACCGTCCTGTCGGGTGGTGGTCCGGGGCGCTGAGGTCGGCTGCGGAAGGCTGCTCATGGCGTGTCGCCCGCTCGGAAGCGGGCCCTGGGGAGAGTTCGGCGGACGGAGGCGTCCGCCGTCGGGTCCACCGTTAGACCGTACGCCCGTGGCCCGGCCGTCACCACTCGATCATCCGTGGGCCGTCCGTGAGCGGTGTGCGCGGCCGGACGTGTCCGTGCCGTGCCAGGACTCCCCCGTCGTCCTGGCACGGCCCCGGGTGTCGCGGCGGTGCGCCGCGGTGGTCACCAGGATGCGGGAGGGGCGGGTGGTGTGTCGTTGGCGCAGGGTCCACACCTGCTTGGCGGAGCGTCCACCGGCGCTGCCGGCGACGGACGTCCTACGCCTCGGTCAGCGCCTGTTCGCGCAGTTCGCTGGGCGGGAGGCCGTAGGCGGTGCGGAACGCCCGGGTGAACTCGGCGGCCCGGGGGTATCCCCAGCGGGCGGCGACAGCGCGGATGGGCAGATCGCGCAGTCGGGGGTCGACGAGGTCACGGCGGGCGTTCTCCAGCCGCTGGTCGCGGATGTAGGAGGCCACGGTGAGACCTTCGGCCTGGAAGAGCCGGTAGAGGTAGCTGCGGGAGACGTGGTGTGCGGCGGCGATCGCGGCGGGGGTCAGGTCCGGGTCGTCCAGGTGCCGGTGGATGAAGGTCTTGACGTGCAGCGTGAGGGTGCGCTCGCGCGTCTCCGGCGGGAGCCGGAGGTCGGCGTCCACGGTGTGCGCGAAGAGGGCCGTGACCAGGTCCGCGACGACCGTGCCCAGCCGGGGCGCGTCGGAGGGCTGGTACGAGGAGGTGTCCGCGACCAGTTGGCGGAGAAACTGCGAGAGCAGCGCGCCGATCCCCTCCCGGCCGGACAGGAGGCTGCCGAGCACCTGGTCCGCCCGGCGCCCGGGTACGGCCACCAGGGCACGCGGCACCTCGACGCCGAGGACGGTGACGGGCTCGGAGCCGGTGAAGACCTCCCACGACCGCGAGGAGGAGTTGATGTGGAAGTCGTTCATCCGGTAGGCGGCCTGCTGTCTGCCCCAGTCGGCCGCGCCCTCCCCCTTCAGCAGGAGGGAGAGGTGGTACGTCTCCGGGTCGGACTGGCGGATGAGTTGCGGCGTGCGACGGAAGACCAGGTGGTCGAAGGTGGCCGGCCACAGCACGACGTCGCCCAGCGCGATCACGCGTTGGCTGCCCCGGTAGTCCGCGACGCGGTCGCTGCTGAGCCGCATGGGCGCGTGGGTCCGGCCCATGCGCTCCGCCCACGCCTCGAACCGGTCGTTCACCGGCAGGTCCGTGGTGCGGAAGACCGACTCGTGCAACACGAGCCCAGTCAACCACACCGGCTTCACGGGCCTGTTGGCAGCGCTCGGGTCAGGCCAGGTGGGCGGTGTCCACGGTGACGGAGTCGGCGCCGGACGCGGTGACGGTGATGTAGCCGGGGTCGCCGTTGCGGTCGAGGTAGCACATCGCGTACCCGACGGAGACGGCCGTCCTCCGTTCCGGGTTCTCGGTGACGGCCTTCCGGCAGCCCTCCGCCGTGGGCGGCTCGGACGAGCCCCAGGAGGCCAGTCTGCCGCTGGTGGACATCAGGAAGCCGCCCTGGACGTAGAGGGCGTCCGTGCCGGCGTCCGCGACCACGGGCGGCGTGGAGGTGAAGTCGTAGCCGGTGGGCGCTTTCTCGTTGTCCGACAGTTCCATGACGAAGCCGCGCACCAGCGCGGTCGAGGGCGAGGACGTCGAGTCGGGCAGGGCGCCCGCGACCACCGCGCCTCCTCCCCCGACGACCGCCACGGCGGTGAGTCCGGCGATCAGCGGATGGCCGTACGCCAGGCTGAGCAGCGGCCCGATCACCGGGATCGAGAACTTCAACTGGGTGTTCTTCTGCGTGATCCTGGCGCTGCCGCTCGCGGTCGCCGTCTGCGTCGAGGAGTGGTGGGTGCCGGGCTGGGGCGGCACGAAGGCGTCGTCGCGGGAGTCGTGGTCGCCGAGGTGCGCGCCGCGCGTGCGGTCGGTGTTCATGGCTCGGGACGCTAGCGACAGGCAACCCCGGGGTCTTGTTTTGTCGGACATTGCCGCCAAGGGGCCGATTCCAGGCGTTCGATGTGCCGCATCTGATCGACTCGGCGAAGGCTTCGGACTTGCTACCGGGCGGTCATATTACTGAACCGTAACCTGCCGACCGCTACCCGAGGTAACCCCGGCCTCGCTACGGTCCTGACAGTTCGTCTAAGAGCGGTGCGGGACAACGGTGGACGACCGGGATCCCGTACCGCTCGGTCGTCACGGTCCGCACCCCACCGGGCCGTCCGCCACCCGAGCCGCAGACGAAGGCTCGGCCTCCCCCCTCCCCGGAGGTCCGCCATGCCCGCCCCCACCCGCCTGCTGGCCGCAGCCGTCACCGCTGCCGCCTGCCTCGGCGTCACCGCCGTACCCGCCGACGCGACCCCGCAGTCGGACGCCGTGGTCTCGCGCGGCGTCACCATCCCCACGTTCTACAACCCGCCAGCCGCCCTTCCGGCGGCCGACGGTGCCCTGATCCGCTCCGAACCGCTCCCGCTGGCGTTGAGCCTGCCGGGCGTCGACGGACCGCTGCCCGGTACGGCGACCCGCCTGATGTACAAGTCCACGGACTCCGCCGGCCGTCCCATGGCGGTCACCGGCGCGTACATCGAACCGGCGGCCCGATGGACGGGCAGCGGACCACGGCCGCTGGTCGTCGTGGCCCCCGGCACGATGGGCCAGGGCGACCAGTGCGCCGCCTCCCTCGGCCTCGAACACCCCCTCCTCGTCAACGGCCAGACGCTGTCCGTCGGTTACGAGGACCTGGCCATCTACCGTCTCCTCGCCCGGGGCATCGCCGTCGTGGTCACGGACTACACCGGACTGGGCGCGACCGACCGGCTGCACACCTACGTCAACCGGGTCGACGAGGCCCACGCCGTCCTGGACGCCGTCCGCGCCGCCCGTTCCCTCGACGGCACGTCGCTGACGGCCGGTTCACGGGTGGCGCTGTTCGGCTACAGCCAGGGCGGCGGTGCCACGGCCGCCGCCGCCGAACTCCAGCCGTCGTACGCCCCCGACGTCACCCTCGCCGGGACCTACACCGGCGCGCCGCCCGCCGACCTGGTCGCCGTCACCAAGGCCATCGACGGCGGCGACCTGGCCGGCGCGCTGGGCTGGTCGGTGAACGGGTTCCTGGAGTCCGATCCCGCTCTGGTACCGATCGCCGAAGCGCACCTGAACGCGGCCGGCCGCGCCGCGCTCAAGGACCTGTCGACGATGTGCGTGGGCGACGCCCTGCTCTCGTACAACTCGGCCGACAGCACCGCCTGGACCACGGACGGGCGCTCACTCAGCGACATCGTCCAGTCCGAGCCCGCCCTGAAGGCGTTCCTGGCCGACCAGCGCATCGGCGCCCTCGAGCCGGCGTCCCCGGTGCGGGTGGCGACCGGCACCGCCGACGACCTGGTACCGCACGCCCAGGCGCGGGCCCTCGCCGTCGCGTGGTGCGCCAAGGGCGCCGACGTCACCTACAAGCCGGTGGTCCTGCCCGGTCTCGGCCGTTCCCTGATCAACCACTTCGCACCGCTGCTCGTCGACCAGGGCGACGCGATCTCGTGGCTGACCGACCGGCTCAACGGCAGGCCCGTCACGTCCAACTGCGCCACTCTTCCTCTCCAGCCCTGACACGAGTCAGCCGGTGGCGGCCGGTGCGCGCACCCGCGACGTACCGGCCGCCGCCGGGTCACGGGCACGAGCAGGATGCTTCCCCGTCGATCGGAGCGTGTCCGCGCCAGTCGCCCGTGTCCGTCGTCCGCGTCAGTCGGAGAGGCCGAGGCGGGCGACGACCCGTTTGCCGACCGGCTCCCGTGCGACGTCGAATTCCTCGGTCACCGCCCTCACGATCTCCAGACCGTGCTGTCCCACCCGCGTCGGGTCCGGCGGCCGTGGCTCCGGCAGCACCGGATCGCTGTCCCAGACGACGATCTCCACCGCGGCCCCGGCGATACGCAGCTGGAGCAGGACCGGTCCGGGCGCGTATCTGAGCGCGTTCGTGACCAGCTCGCTCACCACGAGCTGGGACAGATCCAGGGCCCGGGCCGACACGACCAGGCCGTGCCGTCCCTGCACGCGACGGAGGAACTCGCCCGTGAGCCGACGCGCCCGGGCGATGGAACCGTCCTTGCCGTCCAGCGCCACCGTGGTCTCGGCAGGGTCTCCGTCAGGGACGGAAGCACCCTGGTCGGGCGGGACAGGTTCCATCCGGACCGCCTTCACTACCCCGTTCATATCGGCCCGACTACCCCCGAACCCACCTCCTACGCCCCAGCCGCACCACACACCGGGCCGTCGTGCCCCGATCGGCGGCCATGTCATCCGCGGGCCGCCCGGCCTGCCGGCCGCTCCGTGCACCGCTCGGGCCGGGCCCGGCGGCCGGCCCGCCGCCGGCTGGGCCGATACCGCAAGGGCTACCGAGCCCAGCCGCCGATCGGCCGCTGGACCACGGCGTTCCCGCGCCGGAAGCGGCGGTTCCTCGCCGTCCTGTTCCCCCTGTGCGTCCTGACCCACCGGTATGTCGAGGTACCGGGTCAGGCGTGGGGCCGCGGACCGGCACGCCGCCTCCGACCGGGATCACGCCGAGGCGGTCAGCCGATGTGGAAGCTGTCGCCGTACACCTTCCAGTCCAGGGGCGGGTCGAGGTCGAGGTTGCCGTTGCGCAGGAAGACGCGCTGGGCGGTGTCGACCCGGCTGGTGTCGCTGTGCGCCTCCTCCTGCTTCATGGCCCAGACCCGGGCGTCGAGGAAGGCGTTCAGATACGTCGTCTCGTCGCCGCCCTGGGCCGGCGGCTTCGCCTTCGCCAGCGCCCGCTTGCGGATGTTGCGGAAGCTCGTGGGGTCGGTTCCGTCGCCGTGCATCACGATGGCGTCGTAGTAGGCGAACTGGCCGAGGACGCGCAGCCCGTCGGTCTTGCCCTGCCGCACGGCGGGGTTGAAGTAGACGCGGTCCCGCTCGTCGTTCTGGGCCTGCTGGAAGGCCGTGTCCTGGGCGGCCCTGCGCCAGTCCTTCGGGTAGTTCGGGTCGAGCCCGGAGTGCGAGTCGCTGCCGTCGACCTCGCGCAGGGCCGGCAGGTACCTGGCGAGGACGTTGCCGGGCCTGCGGTCGCTGTAGAGCTCCACGAGGTCGAGCATGTCGCCGGTTCCGGAGCAGAAGCCGATGATGCCGGCGGTGTAGCCCCGGCCGTCGCCGATGTCCTCGATGTACTGGTACTGCGCCTTCCAGTCGAGCGAGGAGTTCTCGGCGCTCGACACCAGCTTCATGGCGATCTCCTTCTTCGCCGGGTCGTCGAGGCCCTTGGCGGCGGTGGCCGCGCTCGCCCGGTGGGCGTCGAGGAGCGGCGCGGCCGCCAGGGCGCCGGTGAGGGCGAGGAAGAGGCGGCGGGAGGTGGGAGTGGGGCCGTCGACCGGCCGGGATATGTGCACCACAGTGGCTCCAGGTGAGGAGTGGGGGGTGGGGTGACTCTGCACTGCGACTGACAGGAAAGTTTCCTATCAAGTCGCGGCGACAGAAGTAACCCCATCGGAGCCATGTTCGTACGATCGAACAAACGGACCCATCACCGCTGACCCACCGTCAAGAAAGCGGGTGCCTACAGCAGTTGGAGCACCTGGGAGACCAGGAACGCGAGCAGACCTACATGGAAGACGACCATGCAGATCCACTGCCCCACGGACATGCGCCAGGACGCGGCCTGGAGGATCTCCCACTCGCTCACCGCGAAGGCGGCCAGCACCAGGGCGAGCACCTCCCACACCACGTTCCACCAGCCCGAAGGAGTCGCCCCGGTCGTGGCGTCCATGGCGGCCGGGACACGGGCGACGCGCCCCAGCAGGAAGAGGCCGATCAGCAGCCTGTGCCAGCCATGTCGGAGCACGGGCGCGGCGGTCGGCATCCGGGCGGAGAGTGTGGATCTTGTGGACATTCGCACATTTGATCACCCTCCCCGCCTGGAAGCCATCGTTCCGTTCACCCCCGCCCGGCGCGATCCGCCGCCCTCCCGCCCTGCGGAATCAAGCACCTCCAGCGGCTGAACCAGATCCGCCGGGCGGTTCCGGCTCTCCGGACCGGCCAGTACTGACGGACCCCACCTGAAGTAGCGCCGCTACGGGAGCAGTGCTGGTTCAGGGGGCGCCCGGCGCGTCGCCCCGCCAGTCGAAACGGCGGTCGTCGCCGACACGTCGTCCGTACAGGGCGCGGCCGCCGAGTCCGTAACGGCCTATCTCGGTGATGAGCGCCACCTCGCGCAGCTCGTGGGGGGACCGGTCCGTGACGTCCAGGAGCAGCCCGTCCAGCGGGCCGCCCACGAGTTGCACGTACACGCGCTCCGGGCGGGGTCCCGCGTCGTCGTGATCGGCGCCGTAGACCCGGCCCCGCAAGAACTCAACCTCGTCCATGACCAGCAGCTTGTCACCCACCACTGACAACGGCCCGTTGAGCACTCTTCGGCCAAGGCCGTGGCGGAAAAGTGGCATCCGGGCGCGATCCCCGACCCGGCCGGGTATCCACCTCCTACGCATCGTTGTGTATGGGGTGGGGGGCCGGCCCTGATGGCACGAAGGCGGGAGCGGGAGCGGGGGCGGACCGGCGAGTCGGCGCGGGACCGGCGCCGACGAGCCGTGCGCGAGCTGCGTGCGTCGGGCCGCTACGGACCGAGGCTGCGCGAGGTGCTGCCCGCTCTCGCCGCGTCGGTCGTCGTCGTGGGCGCCGCGCTCGGGGGGCTCGCGCTGGCCTACCGCGCCTTCGGCGGTCCGGCCTGCGCGCTGTCGCTCGCCCCGCTCCTGGCGATCGCCGCCGTCCTTCGCCGCCGGTCCCGGCGGCCCGCCCGGCGGCGGGGCGGGTACTACACCGCCCAGGAACTGGCGGAGCTGGACATGCCCGAGCTGGTGCTCGCCGTGGCCAGGATCCTCCGTCGGGACGGCTGGCGGGTGCTGCCGCCTCCTCGCCACGACACCCACCATCTCGCCGCTCGCGACGGCCACGGGCGGCTGCTCGACGTGGCGTTCCGGCCCGTGGCCGAGCCGCTGCCCGACGAGGAGTCGGCCTGTTCCTGCCGGGCGCGGCTTCTGTCGCGGGGTCGGGCCGGGCCCCCGCTGCGGCTCGTCGTGCACCGGGGCACCTTCACCCACCGGGACGAGGCGTGGGCCGCGCGCGAGCCCCACACGTTCCTGATCGACGGCCCCCGCCTTCGGCTGTGGGCACGCGGAACGCCCTTGGCCCAGCTCGCGGGCGGGATCGTCCCCTCCCCGCGGCGGGCGTGATCCCTCTTCGTCGCCGGGCCGCGCCGGGCGGTCACTCTTCTCGTACGCGCCGCTCCGCCCGGTTCGTACGCCGCCGATGCGTGCGGCCCCGCTCCTGTCGTCGCTCCTTCACCGCCACGCCGTAACGGACAACGCGAGCCGGCCGGGCCGACGCGGGGACCCGGAAGCAGTCCGGCGGGACGCGACCAGGGGCCTCGCCGCTCACGCCCCTTCGGTTGCGCCCCAACTCGGCCAATCGTGCCGCCAGTTATGACTGAAAACACCAGTAACTCCGGCACAACCATCCGAAGGCCCCGCCCGTCACATAAGGCAGGAGCAACCAACTCCTAAGTACACAAGGGGGAAATATGCGCTTCACTCACTCCATGCTGGGCGCCGCCGCACTGGCCGCTCTGGCGGTGGGGGCCACCACCGCCCTGGCGGCACCCGCCTCCGCAGCGCCCAACACCACCCCGCAGAAGGTCTGCGGGAGCGGCTACAAGACCGTGAACTCCGCTGCCGTCGGCTCGCTGGGCACCGTCTACCTCGCCTACAACTCCACCAACGGCAACAACTGCGTCGTCACCATCCGCAACAACCCCGGCGCCACCGTGGACATGTCCGCCTGGATCTACGTCCCCGACACCAACGAGGGCGACGACGACTACGGGCGCTACACCTCGTACGCAGGACCCTCCTACGTCATCGGCAAGGGGCACTGCGTCGACTGGGGCGGCGGCATCGCCAACACCTACGTACAGGTGATCGGCTCCAACTGCGCCTCCCTCAAGGAACAGCGGACCACCTACACCCGCTGACCCGCCCACCGCACCAGGTGAGACGCGGGACGCACACACGGCCGTAACGCTCCGACCACGCCTTGGCGGAACCCGTCCGGTTCCGCCAGGGCAGGATGCGCGGCATCACCACGTCGAGCGGTTCGGCCGGGTGCGACTCCGGGCCGGGGTACCTGAGCCGGCGTCGTGGTTCCGACGGATCAGGACCGCGTGCGCCGAGTCCCGTGTCAGGGCCGCTGAGCACGTGTCGCGGACGCTCGAGCGTTGGTCGCTCAGTAAGCCGTCGCGGCCGGCGGGATCCAGCGGTGGGTGCGGGTCACCGTGCCGGAGACGCCGTAGTCCTTCTTGAGCTGTTCGGGGATGGCGTAGTGCATGACACGGCCGCGGGTGAGCGAGGACAGCTCGAGGACGGTGGTCAGGTGGCCTAGACGGTCCAGGACCCAGGCGCCGAGCGGGGAACGGTCTTCGACGGTTTCGAGGATGCCGAGAAGACGGGGCACCGCCTTGACGACGGCGTCCCATCGCGTCTGCGGCACGTGGAGCCAGTCGGCGCAGGTGTCGCCGATGAGATGGCGGACGAGGGCGGAGACGATCGGGTCGAAGAAGGTGCCGGGCACGACCTCCTCGTAGAGATCGATGAGCTGCCGGGTCAGGTGCGCTCCCTCCGGGGAAGGCCCCATGTGCCGGATCATGTACAGGTCGAGGAAGGCGCGGGCCTCCTCCAGGGTCCGGGGGACGTCGTCCTGCCCGACGCCGAGCATGGCGCCGACCACGCGCCAGGCGTAGTAGTAGGCTTCGGCGCCCTCCTGCGACATGTGGATGCCGAGGCGGTGCAGGCTGTCCAGGACGAGCAGGGAGAAGAACATCTGCCCGCCGATCATGTCCTCCTGGCAGATCGGCGTCCCCAGCGCGGCGGTGTCCCAGCGGTTCTCGCGCTGGAGGTGGTGGCGGATGGAAGCGTGCAGCAGACGCACCTTCTGGGCGGCGGGAATGAAGCGGCTGCCGCTCTCGAAGGCGTCCGGCTGCATCAGGTAGACGGTGAACTGGCCCGTCTCCGCCATCCGTTTGGAGGGGTATTGCAGTCCGTGGGTCGCCGACAGCAGCTTCGCCACGTGCGGGACGACGTAGCAGGCGGGCATGGAGGCGAAGGACAGCGCCGTGGAGATGTGCACGTTGTTGTCGATGAAGAACAGCCGGGCTTTCTCCATCTCCGCCCAGTCGACCCAGGCCGGCGGCACACGAGTGGCTTCCAGGTAGTCCCGGGCGACGTCGGGGAGCCCGTCCGGGAGGGGGGCCCCGGCGGTGGAGACGTACCGCATCAGGCTGTTGAACGCACCCACCTGACCGCGTTCGAAGAGCGCGGCGACGGTGGCGTCGGCGAGTTCGTCGCCGGCGTGCCGTAGGGCGTCCATGGATGCCTCGGTGCAGGTCATGGCGGGCTCCTCGTTTCTTCGGGCTTTCGGCGGCCGGCGGAGGGTGCGGCCGGGCAGGCGTGGGCTGTGTGCCGAGCGGGATCGAAGGCGTTCAGGACAGGCGGTCCGCCGTGCCCTGTGCCAGCGCGGTCAACGCGCTCGCGGCGCGCGGGGGGACGTCCAGTTCGTGGAGAGCGGCGAGGGCTTCCCGGACGCGTGCGCTGATCATGTCCTCGATGCGGTCGGTCGCCCTCAGCCGGCGCATCACCTCGCGCACCGCGTCCAGGGCGTCCGCTTCCGCGCGGCTCCGGCCCAGCAGGGCGCGCAGCCGGTCACGGTCGTCGTCGTCGGCCAGGCGCCAGGTCTCCGCCAGCAGGGCTGTGGGCCGGTGGCCGCACACGTCGTCGGCGTTGGCCTTGCCGGTGCGTTCCGGGTCCCCGAACAGGCCGAGCAGGTCGTCCCGCAGCTGGAACGCCTCGCCCAGCGGCAGCCCGTACGCGCAGTACCCGTCACGCAGCCGTGCGCCTGCCCCGGCCAGGGCGCCGCCGATCAGCAGGGGTTGCTCGACGGTGTACTTGGCCGTCTTGTAACGGATCACCTTCAGCGACGCGGCCATGTCCGGCCCGGCTCCCGTGGCCAGGATCTCCAGGCACTCGCCCGCGATCAGCTCGCGCGCCATGACCGACCACAGGGGGCGGGCCCGGGCGAGGTAGGCGGTGGGCAGACCGCTGGTGGCGAACAGCTGCCCGGCCAGCGTCATGAGCAGATCGCCGACCAGCATCGCCAGCGACCTCGCGGCGGCGTCCGGGCGCGGACGGCCCCGCACGGCACCCCGCAGGGCGATGTGCGCGGTGGGGCGTCCGTGCCGCAGCGGACTGTCGTCGATGAGATCGTCGTGCACGACCGCGGCGGCATGCACCAGCTCCATGGACGCCGCGGCCCGCACCAGAGCGTCGCTGTCGGGTTGTCCCGCCGCGCGCCAGCCCCAGTAACAGAACGCCGCTCGCAGCCGTTTGCGTCCGCGACCGCCGCCTCCAACTGCTCGGACACCGTGGTCAGGAGCGGATCGATCGCGGCGAACCGATCGGCCTCCTCGGCCACGAAGCGGTGCAGCACCTCGTCGATACGGGTCTTGAACGCGGCCGGCTCCCACCCGTCACACGTCATCGGCGCCCTTCCGGGCCCGGGCACGCCGGGCCAGGATCTCCAGGTGGGCCGGTGGCGCGGTGGCGTACCGGTCCAGCACCAGGCGTCCACGCGCCACCAGCTCGTTCTCAGCCTCCGTCGCCAGCTCCGCGGCATCCGAGCGGCGTAGCAGCCCCCGCAGCGTCCCCACGGCCGAACCCAGCGTGCTCAGCGCCAGATCGGCCAGCCCGGCCACCAGGAGCACCGCCTGCTCGTCCAGGCCGTCACGCCGTCCTGCTTCTCGCGTCACGTTCTTCCCACCCAGGACTTCCGGGCGCGCCGATCACGCGCCGTTCTTCCGAGCATCGGTCAGGCCGTCCGCGAGAGCAGAGGAACTCACGATCGAGTGATCACATCGGACGACAGTACGGGCCACCACCACCGCTACCACCGCCCGCAGCCGCCGGACGCCGTCCTCGACGGGGTCTTCCGCACGGGCCGCTTGGGTCTGGGCCCGTACAGACGTTGCCGTGAAGCGTTCACTTTTCATCCATTGCAACGAACAGAGGACCGTTGTTGCGTTAACCACTCGCGCCATTGCAACGATTTCACCGCAACCAACTGGGATAACGCAACTTTTAATTAAAAAACTCGTTGCCCGGTCGGTGAAGGCAACGTAGCGTTTCCACAACAGGAAACGACGAGCCGAGGCCTCACAGGCCGGGTCGAGAGGTGCGCGTTTCGCGACGGGGCGATCTCAGGGGGCGGATCATGGGGAAAACGCGGAGTCTGCGGCAGGCGACACCCGGCGCCTGCGCTGCTTTCGCCCGCTTCGCACTCTGTGGCGGCGGAGTAGGGCTCGCCTCCAGTTTCGCCGTGGCGGCCCTCGCCTCCACGATCCCCTGGGTCCTGGCCAACGCCCTGATCACGGTGGCCTCCACGCTCCTCGCCACCGAGCTGCACGCCCGCTTCACCTTCGGCACGGGCGGGAGCGCGACCTGGCGCCAGCATGCGCAGTCGGCCGGGTCCGCGGCGGCCGCGTATGCGGTGACCTGCGTCGCGATGCTCGTCCTGCAGCAGTTGGTGGCGGCGCCCGGCGCGGTGCTCGAGCAGGTCGTCTACCTGTCCGCCTCCGCACTCGCCGGTGCGGCGCGGTTCGCGGTGCTGCGCCTCGTCGTCTTCGCACGCAACCGCTCGCGGACCACGGTCATCGGCCGGACCGCCCGTCCCGTGCCCGTGCCCGCGCCCGTGGTCCACGCCGCGGCGCCCATCGGCCCGAACGTGCTCTGCCGCACCGCCTGAGGGTTCCGCCGGGGGCATGGCGGGTGCCGACCGGCCGCGCTGACAGCACCTGCGGGAAGGACACCGCCGCCCGGGAGTGGGAGACCCGGGCGGCGGTGTCGAGCGGTCCGCGGTCAGGAAGTGACCCGTTCAGCGAGCCGACCGGTCAGCGAGCGAACCCCGTCAGGGGGTGAGCCGCCAGCTCTGGATGTAGCCCACGTCGATCGACGCCCGGTCCTGGACGCGCAGCTTCCAGGTGCCGGTGAGGGGCTGGGCCGACGCGTCGACGGTGAAGGTCTGGTCGACGTTGTCGGCGGAGCCGCCGGTGCGGTTGAGGAGCGAGTAGACGGTGCCGTCGGGACCGACGAGGTCGACCGTCAGGTCACCGCGGTAGGTGTGGACGATGTCGACGTGGACGGAGGTGGTGGCGGACGCGTTGCCGTCGCGGCCCGCGATGCTGATCGGGGACTCCACCGCGACGCCGTTGTCGGGGATGTCGACGCGGGTGGCGGTGGCGTAGATGTACGCGATCCGCCAGGTGAACGTGTCCGTGACGGACGCTCCCGTGCCGTCGGTGACCTCGACGGCGACTTCGCTGGTGCCGGGGGTGGTCGGCGTCCCGGAGATCAGGCCGCTCTCGCTGAGGGTCAGACCGTCGGGCAGGCCGGTGGCCTGGTACGTCAGGCCCGCACCGGAGTTGGTGGTGTAGGCGTCCACCTGAAGACTGACGGCCTGGCCGACGCCGCTGGTCTGGTCGGCGATCGGGGCGACGTTGACGCCGAGGGCTATCCGGCTGCCGACGTTGATGCCGGCCCAGGCGTCGGCGACGGCGAGGTAGGTGGGGCTGTACGCGCCGAACAGGTCGGCCGACGCCTGGAGGGTGGCGGTGCGGGCGCCCGCGTAGTTCGTCGACGAGGTCATGTACGTCGTCAGCGCGCGGTACCAGATCGCGGCGGCGTTCTCGATGCCGATGCCGGTGACGGCCCGACCGTCGGAGGTCGGGCTGTCGTAGGCGACGCCGTTGACGGTCCTGGCGCCGCTGCCCTCGGAGAGCAGGTAGAAGAAGTGGTTCGCCGGGCCCGAGGAGTAGTGGACGTCGATGCTGCCCAGGCCGGAGCTCCAGCTGTCGCGGGAGGAGCCGTCCCTGGAGGGCTTGTCCATGTACCGCAGCGGGGTGCCGTTGCCGTTGATGTCGATCTTCTCGCCGACGAGGTAGTCGCCGGGGTCGGCGGCGAGGTTCGAGTGGAACTCGACAGCGGCGGCGAAGATGTCGGAGGTCGCCTCGTTCAGACCGCCGGACTCCCCCGAGTAGGTGAGGTTGGCGGTGGCGGCGGTGACACCGTGGCTCATCTCGTGGGCGGCCACGTCGAGGGAGGTCAGGGGGTGCGTGTTGCCCGAGCCGTCGCCGTAGGTCATGCAGAAGCAGCTGTCCTGCCAGAAGGCGTTGACGTAACTGTTGCCGTAGTGGGCCCGGCTGTAGGCGGCGGCGCCGTCGTCGCGTATGCCGTTGCGGCCGTGGACGTCCTTGTAGTAGTCCCAGGTCGCGGCGGCGCCGTAGGCCACGTCGACACCGGCGGTCTGGCGGTCGGAGGGCAGGCCGCTGCCCCAGACATCGTTGTCGTCCGTGAAGAGCGTGCCGGTTCCGGAGGTGCCCTGGTTCAGGTCGTAGGTCTTGTGCCCGGCGCGGTCGCCGTCGGTGAGCTGGTACGTCGATCCCGACGGCGTGCTGCCGACGGGGACCGTGCCGACGTACTGACCGGTGCCGGTTCCGGTGTGCACCTTCTCGGCGGCGAGGATCTGCTTGCCCGTGGTCGCGTCGGTGACCACCTGGAGTTCGCTGGGAGTGCCGTCCTGCTGGACGCCTTCGACGACCGTCTCCCAGGCCAGGACGGGCTTGCCGGCGCCGGACCAGACGACGAGACGGGGCGCGCTCCCGGTCTCGGTGCCGGTGGTGTCCGCGCTCTTCGCGGCCGCGAGGGCCTTGCCGGTGGCGTCGGCCGCGGAGAGCTTCGGGTCGAGGGACGGCAGCTTCAGCGCCGCGCCGCTCGCCTTGGACACGGTGGTCCGGCCCTTCCCGAGGTGGACGACCAGGTCGCCGCCGAGGACGGGCAGTCCGGCGTAGGTGCGCTCGTAGCGTGTGTGCGTGGTGCCGTCGGCGTCCTGGACGACGTCCCTGACGACGAGCTTCTCCTGCGCGCCGAGAGCCAGTCGCCGGGCCGTGGCCCCGGCGGCGGACTGCGCGCTCTTGATCAGCGAGGCGCGACGGGCGGGAGACAGGGGTGTCGCCGCCGCACCGGCGCGAGGCGTGGCGGTGATCCTGGCGGTGCCGGGGCCGGGGCCGGGGCCGGCGGGCGCCGCGCCTGCGGTACCGGCCGGGGCTCCCAGGACGAGCAGGGTCCCGATGGTCGTCAGCGCGAGGGCGGTGGCGCGTCTGCGCCGGGGGGTGGGGTGGTGTCGCCGGGGCAACGGGTTCTCCTTCGGTGCGACGGTCGGCCCGTGGTGGGGACCGGGGTGAGGCGGACCGACGGGATGAGGCCGGTCCGGAGCGCTGCACGGCAGGCGGGTGCAAGGAGGTGGGGGGGGGTGGGGGGTGGGGGATGCCCCGCATGATGCGGGTGTGAAGGAATGGTGAACTTCGGCAGCAGCGTGGCACTGGGTGCACAGGTTTGTCATGGGAATGCCAAAACAACGGCTGGAAATGACCATGTCCGTCTGGGGATCCGCGCTGCTCGACGCACGTTTTCAGCCGCAGGAGCGGTCCGCTTTCCCGAAAGGGTGAACACGAGGGCCCTCACGGCGTGTCGCGGCACGCCGGGCACCACCCTGCGAGTTCAGGGGGCGACGGGACATCGGCGGCAGCAGACAGGGGGCGTGGTGGAAGGGCAGCGGCGAGGGCCGGTTTCGTTACGGGTGCGGATGCGCTACCGGTTCGACAACACACTGGCCCGCAGTACCGGCAGGCTGGTCGCATGGCTGGCGGTGACCTGCCTCGGCATCGTCGTTCCGGCGAGTGCGCTGCTGGTGTGGACGGACCCCTCCTCGCCCCGTTCGCTGTCGGGCCGGCTGACCGCGGTGTGGCGGGTGAGCGCGGAGACCCTGCGGCTGGGCGCGGTGACCGGCGCCCCGCTGCGGATGCTGCTGGGCGTGCTGCTGGGCCTGATGGCCCTCCTGTACGTGTCGACCCTGATCGGCGTGATCACCAGCGGCCTCACCGACCGCCTCACCGAACTGCGCCGAGGCCGTTCCACCGTGGTGGAGGCGGGCCACTCGGTGGTGCTCGGCTGGTCGGAGCAGGTGTTCACGGTGGTCGGCGAGCTGGTCGCGGCGCGCACCGATCAGCGCTGGGGTGCGGTGGTGGTTCTCGCCGACCGGGACAAGACGGAGATGGAGGAGGCGCTGGCGGCCGCGCTCGGACCGACCGGCACCACGCGGCTGATCTGCCGCAGCGGCTCGACGGCCGACCCCGAGGCACTCCGGTCGGTCAGCCCGGTGTCGGCCAGGGCGGTGCTGGTCCTGCCCGCCGCGGAGGCCGCCGGGGAGGCCGAGACGGTACGGACCCTGCTGGCCCTGCGCGCCGTCCTCGGCGAGCACGCGGGCCCGCCCGTCGTCGCCTGCGTACGGGACGAGCGGTACCGGACCGCGGCCGCACTGGCCGCGGGTCCGCGGGGCATCGTGCTCGAGTCCGACCGGACGGCGGCGGGACTGATCGCCCACTCCGCGCTCCACCCCGGCCTGACGGCCGTGCTGCGGGAGCTCCTCGATTTCGCGGGCGACGAGTTCTACCTCACCGCCGCTCCCGAGCTCGCGGGACGCCGGTTCGGCGACACCCTGCTCGACTGCGCGACGGCCGCCGTCGCCGGGCTGGTGCGCGCCGACGGCACCGCGCTGCTCAACCCGCCCCCGGAGACCGTCGTCGCGCCGGGGGACCGCGTCCTGGTCGTGGCACCGGACGAGGACACCCCACGGTGGAAGGACTGCCGCGACCTCGTGGAACCGTCGGCGCCCGCCGATGAGCGCGGGAAGGGCGCGGGCGACCCGTCGCGTTTCCTGCTGCTGGGCTGGAACCGTCGCGCGCCGCACCTGGTCGACCAGTTGCGCCGCCGCGCGCGGCCGGGCTCGGTCCTGCACGTCGTCACCGATCCGGCGGAGCAGGCGCCACCGACGCCGCCGGTGCCGGAACCGCGCAGAGGCCCCGCGTCGGCCGAAGGGCTCGTCGTGACCTTCTCGACCGCCGATCCGACCGACCCCTCGTCGCTGCGCGGTCTCGACCCGGGCTCCTACGACCGGATCATGGTGCTCGGGCCGGACACCGGGGACCACGCCGGCCGACCGGACCACCGCACCCTCGTCGTCCTGCTGATCCTGCGGTCCCTGGCGCACGAGACAGGGCGCACCGTGCCGGTGGTCGCGGAACTCGCCGACGAGCGCAACCGCGCTCTGGCTCCGCTCGGACCGGGCTCCGAGGCGATCGTCGGCGGGCAGCTGACGGGCCTGCTCATGGCCCAGGTCTCGCAGAACGGACACCTGGCCGCGGTGTTCGAGGAACTGTTCGCCGCCGGCGGCAGCGCGCTGCGACTGCGTCCGGCGCCTCACTATGTGCCCGCCGACCGTCCCGCGTCCTTCGCCACCGTCGTGGCGGCGGCGCGCGACCGGGGCGAATGCGCGATCGGCTACCGCTGTCACGACCCCGCCGCGACACCCGAGGATCACGAGGTCGTACTCAATCCCGCCAAGGCCGACAGACGGGTCTGGAGCCGCACGGACGAGATCGTCGTGGTCGTGACGGACGGCCCGGCCGAGGCCGAGGTCGGCGGGGCGGAGGGGAGCCAGGTGGCGCGGGCCGACGTCTCCTAGGCTTTCCCAGGCCTCCCCTGATCCCACGCGCGGCTCTCTTCCGGCCCCTCGCAGCTTCTTCGGGGCCTGTTCGCAGCTCCTCGGGACCTCCGCCGGGCCGTGTCGCAAGGGAGCACCGTCTGCCGGTGGCCGGGGCTCACGGCCACCGGTGTGTAGCGATGGGAAGGCGAAGGGTCGCCCTCGTACTCGTACCGATGCGCGGGGCCCCGACGACGCGGCTCGAGTCCCTTCCCGGAGGGGTGCCGGGCGTCGTGAGCCGGGCGGGGCTCTGGACACGGCCTGGGGCGTCCGGCCCGACCGTCGCCCGGCGACGCGAATCCGCGCCGTTCGGTCGTCGCCGGCGGGCGGCGGGACCCGGCGCGCTCGGTCGCCGACGGATGGTGCGGACCTGCACCGTTCGATCGTCGCCGGGCGGCGGGCTCGGCGCGCTCGGTCGTCGCCGGCAGGGGCAGGGCTCTGGGCGCTCGGTCGTTCCCGGGCGGCGCGGGTCGGCGCGCTCGGTGGTCGCCCGGCGGCGCGAATCCGCGCCGTTCGGTCGTCGCCGGCGGGCGGCGGGACCCGGGGCGCTCGGTCGCCGGCGGATGCGCGGCTCGGCGTGCCCGATCGTCGCCCGGCGGCGGGGCTCTGCGCCGTTCGAGTGGTCCCCTTCCGCTCGCCGTCGTAGCGTCGGTAGAGAAGTTCATCCGGGCGCGGACACAGACGGCTCCCGGTCCGGTCGGTCGGGAGCGGACATGCGACACACGACGAGAACAGCGGTCATGCTCTGTGCGGCGCTGGGCCTCACGGCGGCCGTCGGATCGGCCTCGGCCGTACCCGCCGCGTCGCCGCCCTCGGCGCGCGCGGCAGCCGTACGGCAGGCCACCACGCCGGTCCTGGTCGACTGCCTCTGGCACGCCAAGGTGCGGCCCGGCGACTTCATCCTCGCGTGCGGCGACGGCAACAGCCGACTGGTCTCGCTGCACTGGGACAGCTGGGGTGCGAACTCCGCACGGGCCACCGGGGTCAACGTCGTCAACGACTGCGATCCGTACTGCGCGGCGGGCGCCTTCCACCCGTACGCCGTAGTCGTGAAGCTGGACCGGCCGCAGCCGTGGAAGAAGAACCCGCAGGTACAGCACTACAGCCGGATCACCCTCACCTACCTCGGGGACAGGCCGGAGCAGTTCGGCCGGGTGGTGACGTACCCGCTCTGGAACTGAGCGCTGGAACCGAGCCGCTCGCGGACACCCGTGCCCGGCCGCCTCGCGCCGTTCTCCGCGCGTCCTACCCGCCTGCCATGATCGAGACATGACACGGATACGGCCACGGCGGCGGCTCGGCGTCCCCGCCCTGCTCGCCCTGCTCGCCCTTGTCCTCACGGCCGGATGCGCCGACCCGTCCAGCGACCCCGGGGCGTCCGGTCCGGTGACCTCCCCGCCCTCCGCCTCCGGAGAGGCGAAGGGCTTCTGCCCACCACCCGAGGACACCCTGGCGTCGCCGTCCCCGTGCATCACCTACGGCTGGGACCAGCGGGTCGCCGAGAACCACGCCTACCGTCAGGCCCAGCCCCTCACCGCCGCACAACGGCAGCAGGCCCAGCCCCGGGCGGCGGCACTGGCGGCGGCGCTCCAGGAACTCGCGGCGGCCGAGGGAACCACCCCGGACGCTCTGCGGGCGGCCGCCGCCGAGGCGCTCGGCCTGGAGGCGCGGCAGATCGAGGTGCAGGGCGACTTCCTGGTCCCCCTGCACGACATGCGCGTAGGGGGCGGCGAGGGCAGGGTCTGCGTCAACGGGAGCGTCGACAGCAGCGGTCACGCGACCGCGGAGGTGGTCGGGCGTACGGTCGACGGGTCCTGCCTGCCCGGGCGGGGCGGACACTGACGTACGGCGCCCCGGTCCGTCAGTCCATCAGGCCGGCCGCGACCGTGGCGCCCAGTTCCCAGCAGGCCGCCACGTCCGCCTTGTCGGGCTCCCCGGTGACGGTCACCGGCTCGGCCGCGCGCCGCCAGCCCAGGCCGGTGGTGACGGTTTCGATGCCGCGCACCGCGCCGGTGACGTCGTTGCCGCCGTGCACGTAGTAGCCGAAGGGCCGGCCCCGCGTGGTGTCGAGGCACGGGTAGTACACCTGGTCGAAAAAGTGCTTCAGCGCGCCGGACATGTAGCCGAGGTTGGCCGGCGTGCCCAGCAGGTAGGCGTCCGCGGCCAGGACGTCGGAGGCCGTCGCGGCGAGGGCGGCCCGGCGTTCGACGCGGACGCCCTCGATCTCCGGCGCCGTCGCGCCGGAGACGACCGCTTCGAACAGCGCCTGGCAGTTGGGCGAGGGAGTGTGATGGACGATCAGCAGGGTGGCCACGCCACGGAACCCTGCCCGCTCCCCCGCCCGGCCGCAAGCGAGACCGCGCGGTCGGGCAGGAAACGGGGGTGCGGCGGGCCGCCGCACGAGCCTCACTCTCCGGCGGGAGGGGGCGGGGGGCGCCGTGGGCCATCGCCCGCCGAAGGCCGACTGCGCGCCCACGCCGGGCGTGCTTCCGGCGCGCGGTGACGAGCGGCATGGCACTCTGACATGACGGGTACTCAGGACGCCATGCTCAGGAACATGACACACGCGGCCCTGACGCGCGGGCGCAAGCCGCACGAGGCACACAAGGCACACAAGGAGGGAACGGTGCTCACTCGGAGTTCGGCGATCATGTGCACGGCCGTGGCGCTGGCGCTGGCCGGCTGCTCTTCCGGGGACGACGGGAAGGCGGCGGAGCCCACGGGCGAGACCGTCGTCTCCGTGACCGTCTCCGACACCCCCTCGCCTTCTTCGCCCACCCCCGCCGCCTCCGGCGCCTCCACCTCCGGTGCCTCCGCCTCTCCCTCCGGGTCGGTTCCCGGGCAGGCGAGCCCGTCGCCGGTGCCCGTGACCGGCCCGGACCAGAAGCTGGTGACCATGACGGTCAGCGGTGGCTTCGCCGGGGTGAACCGGCAGGTGGTCCTGCGGGGCGACGGCACCGTCCGGACCACCGACGGCGGCGAGACCGCGGTGCGCCGCACGACGGCGGCTCAGTTCACGACGCTGCGGACGCTGCTCGGAGATCCGGCGCTCGCGGAGGTCCCCGCGTTCGCGATCGACATGGGGTCGGCCGACAAGTTCCAGTACACGCTTCAGTTCGACGGGCGGACGGTCATGACGGACCGCTCCACCGACGCGCCCTCCCTCGACCGCCTGATCGGCGCCCTGGAGAAGTGGCTGCCCGCGGGCTGATCGTGAACGCGCCGACGCCCCGTCGTGTGTGACAGATGCGTTCCCGACCCTTGACGGCCGTCTTATGACTGCGTAGACATGACAGCGCAGACATGACTGCGCAGTCAGGCGGACGATGTCTGGCATCATCGTTCGTACGTGCGGCCACTCGGGAGAGACCATGACGCGAGGATCAGGGCGGGGCGGCAGTTCCGCGGCGCCGCGCAGCGTGGACGTGGCCCGCCTGGCCGGCGTCTCGCAGAAGACGGTTTCCCGGGTTTTCAACGACGAGCAGTATGTCTCCGCCGAAGTGCGCCGACGCGTCCTCGAAGCCGCCGAAGAGCTCGGTTACCGGCGCAACAACGCCGCCCGGGCACTGGCCTCCGGGCGGACCCGCTCGATCGGCGTGGTGACCCTGGGCACCGCCCTGTACGGCCCCGCCTCCCTGCTCATGGGAGTCGAACGGGCCCTGCGGGACACGGGATACGCGCTCCGGGTGGTCAACACGATGGAGGGTGACCCGGCGGGCATCACCGGCGCCGTGGACTCGCTCCTCGACCAGGGCGTGGACGGCATCGTCATCTCCGAGCCGATCGACGAACGGGGAGCCGACGGCGCGGACGCCCTCCGCGTCGGCGTGCCGGTCCTCGTCCTCGGCGCACCCTCCCCGGTCGCCGCGCCCACGGTGCTGACCGCGGGCGACGGCGCCGACCTGATGGCCCGCGCGGCCACCGAACACCTGCTGGAACTCGGTCACCTGACGGTCCATCACCTCGCCGGACCGCAGCGCTGGTACGCCGCACGGGACCGGCTGGAGGGCTGGCGGACCACGCTGGCCGCCCACGGCAGGGACGTGCCGCCGGTCGTCGAGGGCGACTGGTCGGCAGCGTCCGGATACGCCGCCGGACGGGAGCTGGCCGCGGACACCGCCGTCACCGCCGTGTTCGCCGCCAACGACGACATGGCGATCGGTCTGATCCGCGCGCTGACGGAGGCGGGGCGACGGGTGCCCCGGGACGTCAGCGTCGTCGGCTTCGACGACGTTCCGGTCGCCGCCTATGTGACCCCTCCGCTGACCACCGTGCCGCAGCCCTTCGACGCCGTGGCGCAGGAAGGGCTCAAGCGCCTGGTGCACACCATCGAGAACCCGGAAGCGGACCCGTTGCCGGCGAGCGACCCACCGGTCGACCTCGTCGTCCGTTCCTCGACCGCGCCCCCGCCGCACCGGACGACCCCGGGTCGCGGACGGCGCGCGACCGCTCCTTCGCGCGCAGCCGCACCCGCTCCGCCGCCGGCGAACGGAGGCCACCCGACACCGCGCTGAGCAGCACGACCCGACCGAGCACGACCCGACCCAAGGCCGACCACCCTCATGGCCCCGCGCGTGACCCGAAGCCGAGCCGCCGTACGGTCCGCGCCCTTCGCCACCGGCCCCCTGCCGGAGCCGCACCGGGCCGCCGCCGATCGCGGCGGACCCCGAGCCGGGTCTCCGGGCTCGGCAGCCACCGTCTCCCCTCCCCTCCCCTCCTGAGCCTCGACCGCCTCGCTGTGTCAGCCCCGGTCGTCGCGGCCACGCCTTTCCTCAGCACGTCTTCCTCCGCCATGCCTGCGCACGCCCTCGCCAGGCGTGCCGTGACCATCGCCTCCGGCGGGAGTTCACCATGCCCCAGAACACGTCCACCTCCATGTCCGGCCCCTCTCCGATGAGCCGCCGGCTCTTCCTCGGCACGACGGGCGCCCTGTCGCTCGGCGCCGCCCTCACCGCCTGCGGCGGGAGTGACTCCGCCGACTCCGCCGGCTCCGGCAAGCCGGTCGCCCGGGCCGACATCGACAAGGCGATGAAGACGCCGACCGAGCTGACGTTCTGGACCTGGGTCCCGAACATCGACAAGGAGGTCGCCCTCTTCGAGAAGCGGTACCCGGCCGTCAAGGTCAAGGTGGTCAACGCCGGCCAGGGCACACCGCAGTACACCAAGCTGCGCACGGCGCTGAAGGCCGGCAGCGGCGCGCCGGACCTGGTGCAGATCGAGTACCAGGCGATTCCGACGTTCACCATCACCAACAGCCTGCTGGACCTGCGGCCTTACGGCGCCACCGCGCTCAAGTCCACCTTCGTGGACTGGACCTGGAGCCAAATCAGCGGCAGTGACGGTGAGATATGGGCGATACCCCAGGACACCGGACCGATGGGCATGCTGTACCGGCAGGACATCTTCGACCGGCACGGTATCGACGTGCCGGGAACCTGGGACGAGTTCGCCGCCGCGGCCCGCAAGCTGCACAAGGCCGACCCCGACGTCCTTCTCACGAACCTCGCGGCCAACCAGGTCGCCGCCTGGCACGGCCTGCTGTGGCAGGCGGGCGCCAAGCCGTATGTGACGTCCGGCAAGAGCGACATCGCCATCAGCGTCGACGACGCCGTCTCACGGAAGCTCGGCGCGTACTGGGGCGGGCTCGCGAAGGAAGGCGTCATCGGCGTCGAGCCCGACTTCACCGACTCCTGGTACGCGGCGCTCAACAAGGGCAAGTACGCCACCTGGATCACCGCCGCCTGGGGTCCGGTCTTCCTCTCCGGCTCCGCGAAGGCCACGGCGGGCAAGTGGCGGGCGGCCCCGCTGCCGCAGTGGGACGCGGCCGAGCCCAGCTCGGGCAACTGGGGCGGCTCGACGACCGCGGTGATCCGCTCGACGAAGAACCCCGTCGCGGCAGCGGTGTTCGCGCAGTTCCTCAACACCGACCCCGCCAGTGCGAAGATGTTCGCCACCGAGCAGTTCTTCTTCCCGGCGACCGACGCCCTGTTGAAGGACACCGAGTTCGTGTCGGACGCCCCGTCCTTCTACGGCGGCCAGAAGGTCAACCAGGTCTTCGCCGACATCAGCTCCACGGTCAACTCCTCTTTCCAGTGGCCCCCGTTCCTCGACCAGGCGGCGACCGACTGGACCGAGACCGTCGGCAAGTCCCTGGCCGACCGGACCGACACCGTCCGCGCGCTGGGCAGCTGGCAGTCGCGGCTCACCTCGTACGCCAAGAACCAGGGCTTCACCGTCAAGGGGAGTTGAGGTGCGCCGTCAACGGGCGGCCGGGCCGCTGTTCGTCGCCCCGTTCATGGTGCTGTTCCTGCTGCTCTTCCTCGCCCCGCTCGGCTACGCCGCCTATCTCAGCCTGTTCCGGGAACGCCTCATCGGCGGCACGGCTTTCGTCGGGCTCGACAACTACGCCCAGGCCCTGAGCGATCCGCAGTTCCTGCACGGCGTCGGACGCGTCGCGCTGTTCTTCGTGGTCCAGGTCCCCGTGATGCTGTTGCTGGCGCTGGCGTTCGCCCTGGCCCTCGACAGCGGGCTGCTCCGGCTGGCCCGCGTCATCCGGCTGGGCGTCTTCGTCCCGTACGCCGTCCCGAGCGTGGTCGCCGCGCTCATGTGGGGCTATCTCTACGGGCCGGACTTCGGCCCCTTCGCGCAGCTCGGCCGCGAACTGAGCCTGCCCGTACCGGACTTCCTCAGCGACGGGTGGATGCTCGGCAGCCTGGCGAACATCGTGACCTGGGAGTTCGTCGGGTACAACATGATCATCCTGTACGCCGCGCTGCGCACCGTCCCCGAGGAGCTGTACGAGGCGGCCGCGGTGGACGGGGCCGGGGCCTGGCGCATCGCCTGGTCGATCAAGCTGCCGGCCCTGCGCCCGGCGCTGATGCTCACCCTGCTGTTCTCGGTGATCGGAAGCTTCCAGCTGTTCAACGAGCCGAAGCTGCTGATGAACATCGCCCCGGACGTGATCAGCAGCTCCTACACCGCCAACCTCTACGCCTACACGCTCGCCTTCACGGGCCAGCAGGTCAACTACGCGGCGACGGTGTCCTTCCTGCTCGGCCTCGTCATCGTGATCGCCTCCTACGCCGTCCTGCTCACCGCGAACCGCAGGAGGACCTCGTGACGACCACGACCACGACCCCCACGGCCACGGTCGCCGAGCCGACGCGGCCGGCCCCCGCCACTCCCCCGGGACGGCGTCGGCGCGCGGCCCGGCACAGCACCCCGTTGACGATCGCCATGCTGGCCGCCCTGGCCTACTTCCTTCTCCCCCTCCTCTGGCTGCTGATCGCCTCGACCAAGAGCACCCAGGACCTCTTCAACAGTTTCGGCCTGTGGTTCTCGCACACCCCGCAACTGCTGACGAACGTCAAGGCGACCTTCGCCCAGGACGACGGGGTCTTCGTGCGCTGGCTGGTCAACACGGTGCTGTACGCGGGCGTCAGCGCGGTCGGCGCCGCGCTGCTCGCGGCCGCCGGCGGGTACGGTTTCGCGAAGTTCCGTTTCCGCGGCGACCGGACCGCCTTCAACCTGGTGCTCGGCGCCGTCATGGTCCCGACCACCGCACTGGCGATCCCGACCTATCTGCTCTTCGCCAGGGCGGGTCTGGTCAACACCCCCTGGGCGGTCGTCCTGCCCTCCCTGGTCAACCCCTTCGGCCTCTACCTCATGCGGATCTACGCGCAGGACGCCGTCCCGGACAGCGTCCTGGAGGCCGCCCGCATCGACGGGGCGGGCGAGGCCCGGATCTTCTTCCGGATCGCCCTGCGGCTGCTGGGCCCCGGCCTGGTGACGGTGCTGCTGTTCACCCTGGTGGCGACCTGGAACAACTACTTCCTGCCGCTGATCATGCTCAACGACCCGGATCTGTACCCGATCACGGTCGGTCTCTCCTCCTGGGCCGCGCAGGCGCAGAACGGCGGGGCCGGCGCCAGCAGCGACATGCTGGCGCTGGTGGTGACCGGCTCGCTGCTCTCGATCGTCCCGCTCGTCGTCGCCTTCCTGCTCCTCCAGCGGTACTGGCAGAGCGGCCTGGCCGCCGGTGGCGTCAAGCAGTAACCGCTTCCTCCTTGCCCCTTGTGTGCCGCGCCTGTCCTGCTCCCTGCATCCCCTGCTCCTTGCTTCCTCTTCCCTGGTTTCCCTCCGGAGGTTTCCTTCATGGCGGCTCTGCCTGCCCGCGTCCTCTTCGGCGCCGCGTACTACCACGAGTACCGGCCCCCCTACGGCGACGAACGCCCCGGCGAACGCCTCAAGACCGACCTCGATCTGATGGCGGACGCGCGGGTCACCGTGATCAGGGTCGGCGAGTCGGTGTGGTCGACCTGGGAGCCGGAGAACGGGCGGTTCGACCTCGACTGGCTCCAGCCGGTGCTGGACGGCGCCCACGAGCGCGGCATCTCCGTCGTCCTCGGCACTCCGACGTACGCGGTGCCGCCGTGGCTGGTCCGGCAGTACCCGGAGATCACGGGCGAGCGGCGCACCGGTGAGCGTATCGGCTGGGGGGCACGTCAGGAGGTCGACTTCACCCACCCCGGCTTCCGGTTCCACGCCGAGCGGGTGATCCGCAAGATCGTCGCCCGGTACGCCGGCCACCCCGCGGTCATCGGCTTCCAGGTCGACAACGAGCCGGGCCTGGAGCTCTTCCACAACCACGGCGTCTTCCAGCGCTTCGTGGACCACCTGCGCGAGACGTACGGCGACGTCGAGACCCTCAACCGCGAATGGGGGCTGGTCTACTGGTCGCACCGGCTGTCGACATGGGCCGACCTGTGGACGCCGGACGGCAACGCCCAGCCCCAGTACGACGTCGCCTGGCGGGCGTTCCAGGCGCGCCAGGTCACCGAGTTCATCGGCTGGCAGGCCGACCTCGTCCGCGAGTACGCCCACCCCGGGCAGTTCGTCACCACCTGCATCTCCTACACCCGCCCGGCGGTGGAGGACGACGAACTGACCGATCGCCTCGACATCGCCACCGGCAATCCGTACTACGACATGCAGGACGGCCTTCTGCTTCCGGACCCGGCCCCGGACGACCACGAACAGAAGTGGAAGACCACCGGGGTGTGGGCCCTGTACCAGACCGCCGACTGGATGTTCTCCTCCCGCCAGGAGCCGTTCCTGGTGACCGAGACCGACGCCGGTTCCATCGGGTTCCCCTGGGACAACCGGCCCGCCTACGACGGCCAGTGGCGGCAGGCGGCCTGGGCGCTCGTCGCCCGCGGCGCCCGCATGATCGAGTACTGGCACTGGAACACCTTGCACTTCGGCGCCGAGACCTACTGGGGCGGCGTTCTCCCCCACACCGGGCAGCCCGGCCGCACCTATGGTGAACTCGCCGTTCTGGGCGCGGAGTTCGAGGCGGCGGGTCCGCTGGTCGCCGGGCTCGAACCGGACGCGGACATCACCATGGTGTACTCGACGCCGAGCAAGTGGCTGATGCAGAAGTACCCGCCGCTGGCCAAGCCGGACGGCGAACCGGACCCGGCCGCCTACCACCGCTTCTTCGACCCCTTCTACCGCGGCGCGTTCGAGGCGGGCCGTCAGGTACGCATCGTGCATGCCCGCCAGTTGCACGACCCGCGCGGCGAGCGGGAGGGGCTGACGCCCGGACAGGCCGTCCGTCGGCATCCGGTGCTCGTGGTACCGGCGTTGTACCTGGCGGCCGACTCGACGCTCGACTGGTTCGCGGCGTACGCCGAGGCCGGCGGCCATCTCGTCCTCGGCCCGCGCACCGGCTACGCCGACCACGAGGCCCGGGCCCGGCACGAAGCGGCCCCCGGCCGGCTGACCGACGTCGCGGGCGTCCGATACGACGAGTTCAGCAATCTCGTCGGGGAGATACCCGTGCGATCGGCAGCCGGGAGCCCGCTCGCCGTGCCCGAGGGCGCGACGGCGACCCGCTGGGCGGACGCCCTGACCGTCACCGACCGCCGAGGTGCTCGTCACCTACGACCATCCGCACTTCGGGCGCTGGCCCGCGGTCACCAGCCGTCGGCACGGCGCCGGCCGGGTCACGTACGTCGGCACCGCGCCCGGGCGCGACCTCGGTCGGGCGCTGGCCGAGTGGCTGACGCCTGCGCCGCGTCACGCCTGGCGGGACCTGCCGGCCTCCGTCACCGCGACGACCGCCACCGCACCCGACGGACGCCGCGTGCACATCGTCCACAACTGGAGCTGGGAGCCCACGGGCGTCCGCGCCCCGCTGGCCCTCTGCGACGTCCTGACCGGCACTGCGGTCCCCGAGGGCGCCGACCTGGACCTCGGCCCCTGGGACGTACGCGTCCTCGTCGCCTGACCCGACCCCCGCGGACCTCACCGCGGACGTCCCCCTAGGAGGGGCTGTGCAGAGAAGAAGAACGACCCGAGTGCTCGGAACCGTCGTCGCGGCGTCCGCGATGCTGGCGATCCCCATGACGGGCGCGCAGGCGTACAACCCGACGGGCGGGATCCTCTACCAGCTCGGCAGCGAGCCGTGCCTGAAGGGGCGGGGCAACTGCGCCGTCTACCCGAAGTCGGCGGAGCTGCCGGGCGGGCGTCTGGTGGCGTCCTTCGAGAAGTCGACGGTCGTGACGGCGACGGGCAGCGCCGACCGGCAGACCCTCCCGGTCTACAAGAGCGACGACCACGGGACGACCTGGCAGCCGCTCTCGGAGGTCAGGGCTCCGGCGTATCTGTCCGGCGACGTCACGTACGCGAAGTACACGAGCAACTGGACGAACCCGTACCTGTACGTCCTTCCGCAGGACGTCGGGAACCTGAAGCAGGGCACGCTGCTGCTCGCGAGCGTCGTGTCGGGCGACGACGCCTACTACAAGGAGCGCAAGGCGGCCGACCCGAACTGGACGCCGACCAACGACGGCGACCGCAAGGACCTGGCCATCGCCCTGTACTCCAGCACCGACGACGGCGCGACGTGGAAGGTCGAGAACGTCGTCGCCACCGGCGGCTGGCAGGGAGGCAGCGCGGGTGCGGTGGGCCAGAACGTCGCCGCGGCCAACACGAGCCGGCAGGTGGACCCCGTCTGGGAGCCTTACCTGATGGTCCACAAGGGCAGACTCGTCTGCTACTACTCCGACGAGAACGACTACACCGGGTTCGACGCGGCCACCGGTGTGCCGACACTCGACCCCGCCAACGACACCGCCACGGACTCGCACGGCCAGATCCTCGCCCACCGGACCTGGGACGGGCGCGCGGCGCGGTGGAGCGATCCCGTCGTGGACGTCGCGGGACTCGCCCAGGACATGGGCGGCGGCAAGACCGAGATCGGCGGCGGGCGCCCGGGCATGGCGAACGTCGTCCGGACGACCGACGGCAAGTGGCTGCTGACCTTCGAGTACTGGGGCGGGGGCGTCAACACCAAGTACGTGCTCGCCGACGACCCCCTGAGGTTCTACGCCGGCCCCGCCACGGGCACCGGCGTCACCACCCTGCCGCTCGACGCCGGCTCGCACGCCCTCGCGACGGGCGGCAGTCCGGTGCTCGTCAGGCTGCCCGGCGGCCGCCTGGTCTACAACGCCGCGGGCAGCGGCAACGTCTGGGTGAACGACAGCGGGCGCAGCGACAGCACGTGGAAGGAGTACCAGACGACCTCCCCGGCCGCCTACAGCCGCGATCTCCAGTACGTCGAGGGCACCGGACGCGTCGTGATCCTCAACAACCAGGGCACCTCCACGATCGCCTACGCCGAGGTCGACCTCGGCCACTCGGACGGCGCCTACTTCCAGTTGGTGAACCGCAGGACCGACCAGGTGATCGGCACCGGGAACAGGACGAACGACGCGAACATCGGCAACGCGGACGTGCCCGACGTCCGGCTCGAGGCCCCGGGCTCCGCGGCGAACCCGGACACGCAGTACTGGCACCTGACGACCGAGCCGAACGGCGGCGTGAGCCTGCTGAACAAGTCGGGCGGCCGGGCGGCGGCCATCTGGACCGGCAACGCCACGGCCGGCCAGAAGATCGGCCAGTGGGTCGACAACAGCGCCACCGGCAGCTGGACCCTCGTCAAGACCGCCGACGGGTTCTACAGGCTCCGGTCCGTCAAGAACACGAACCTGTACCTGACGGGTGCCTCCGCCGGAGCGCAGCTGACCCTTCAGACCGCGCTCACGGACGGCTCCCAGGACTGGGAACTCGTGCCGTAGGGGTCTCAGACGGAGAGGTCGGCGAAGGCGGCGCGCAGGGTGGTGGCCATCAGTTCGATGGCCTCCTTCCCGGCCGGTACCGGGCCCGTGTGCGTGAAGTAGTGGTCGACGCCTTCGAAGACGCGGTGGGTGACCGGGACGCCCGCGGCCTTCAGAGCCTCGGCGTAGGCGTCGCCCTCGTCGCGCAGCCGGTCGTTCTCCGCGGTGACGACCAGAGCGGGCGGCAGTCCGGCGAGGTCGTCGGCCAGCCCCGGCGAGACGAGCGGATCGGCGCGCCCGGCCGGATCCTCGACGTAGGCGCCGGTGAAGATCCGCATGAGGGAGGGGGTGAGCAGCGGCTTGGCGATGCGGGACAGCTTGGCGGCCGGATCGGCCACCATGTCGAGGGGGGCGGAGTCGAGGATCTGCAGGCGCGGCGAGAAGGCGCCGCGGTCCCTGGCCGTACGGCACACCGCGGCCGTCAGGTTGGCACCCGCGCTGTGTCCGCCGACAGCCAGCCGCGAGCCGTCCCAGCCGCCCGTGTCGCCGTTGGCGGCGATCCACGCGGTGACGTCGTAGGCCTGGGTGACGGCGGCGGGGAACGGCCGCTGCGGCGCGACGGCGTAGTCCACGTTGACGACGACGCAGCCGGCCGTGGCGGCTATGTATCGGCACAGGTGGTCGTCCTGCTCGGGACGCCCGACGATGAACCCGCCGCCGTGGAAGTTGACGTAGACGGGGGCGGGCGTGTCCGCCGCGCCGGACGGGCGGTAGACGGTGCAGGTCACCGGCCCGGCGCCGGTCTCCACCTGGAGCGTCCCGGCAGGCCCGGGGAGGTCGGTGAACCGCAGGTCCTTGTGCACGCGGGCCATCATGGCGCCGAGCAGCAGCTGGACGGCCCTGGCCTGGAATCTGGTGGTGAGAGGCATGATCGGTCCCGTCCTCGCGACGCGGAATCAACAGGATTCCTGATAGTGGGGGTCATCCTGCACCCCGCCGGGCCGCGAGCGCCACTCCCTGCGCGTCATCTCACAGGGCCGGGACGCCGACGACGGGACGCCCGGGCACGGCGCGACGCGAGGCGCGACGCGATCACGCGTTCCCCGACCGCGTCCCCGATCCGCTCAACTCCCGTACGTACGCGTTCAAAAGGCATCAGCGCTCCACCTGTTCCGAAGCTCCTGGGGCCAGTCCCGAAACGCGTCACCCCACCGGGGGACACGCTCCGTACGTTCGGTGGACCAGCGGGGCCGGAGGAGCCCGGCCCGCGCGAATCGGCAGGAGAAGCGCCATGGCGAATCTGGAGGTCTCGATGAAGGAGACGATGACCGCGATCGAGGGGGCGGTGGGGGTCGCCGTCGTGGACTACACGAGCGGCATGGCACTCGGCACGCTCGGCGGAGGCAAGGACCTCGATCTGAACGTGGCCGCGGCCGGCAACACCGACGTGATCCGTGCCAAGGTCCGCACCATGGAACACCTGGGCCTGAAGGGTGAGATCGAGGACATCCTGATCACGCTGGCGAGCCAGTACCACCTCATCCGGCTGCTCAAGGGCCGTGGCGGCAGCGGGCTGTTCCTCTATCTCGTCCTGGACCGCGGCCGGTCCAACCTGGCCATGGCCCGTCACCAGCTCAAGCGGATCGAAGCCGAGCTCGAGGTGTAGCCGACCGGACTGCCCGCGGCTTCGCATGCCCTCGAATTGAACATTTCTTCATCTCGAGACATCCAGATCAGCGCATCACACGGGTGTGCGGAGCCCGCAGCCACCAGGATCGTGACGCAGCACGTGGCGCGCGGCGGCGTACGGCCGGCCGGGCGGGCCGCCGCGCCATCGCGCACCACGCACCGTACGCGGCAGGGAGCGAGCGAGAGATCATGCAGGTTCCCCTCTACCAGGCCAAGGCCGAGTTCTTCCGCATGCTCGGACACCCGGTCCGCATCAGGGTCCTCGAACTGCTCCAGGGCGGCCCCGTCGCCGTGCGTGACCTGCTCGCCGAGATCGAGATCGAACCGTCCAGCCTGTCCCAGCAGCTGGCGGTGCTGCGCCGCGCCGGGATCGTGGTGTCGATCCGCGAGGGCTCGACGGTCAGCTACGCACTCGCGGGCGGTGACGTGGCCGAGTTGCTGCGGGCCGCCCGCCGCATCCTCACCGAACTCCTCGCGGGGCAGAACGAGCTGCTGGCGGAACTGCGCCAGGCCGACCTGCCGCTGCCGGTACCGCAGGGCGGCACCGGACGGACGTGACGCTTCAGGTGTCCTTCGAATGAAGGAGGTCGAGGACCACCTCGACGACACCTACTTCTACTGGATCGGCGAGACCGAGGACTCCTCGGCCTTCTACTACCGCGTGCACAGCCCGGTCGCCCTCATCGGGTACGACGCCCGGTCGCCGCTCGCCTACGGCACCGAGGACAGCGACGGCGGCGGCATGGGCGGACCGGGCGGAACCCCGGCCCAGCAGCACATCCACACCGTCATCCGCACTCCCAACGGCGGCGACTACGGCGTTGACCTGCTCAAGCCGCACCTGGAGAACGACCACCAGCGGGTCAAGCCGGCGGCGCGGGACGGGCCGGGCCCGAACAGCGGCTCGGTCCTCGAACGAAGAACACCCAAACGCCACGGTTCGCCACCCCTTCCGCCACGTAGAAATATCTACCAGCATGCATATGCCCGGCATGCGGTCGGGGGTGGACGTCACTCGGAGCCGACATGAGCGATGCGATGTGGACGCGCGGCGTGGAGTGGCTCGCCGCCGCCGCGACGGACCCACGGCTGTGCAAGCGGGAATGGGACCAGGGTGACGGAATCACCCTGCTGGAGGCCGGCCGCTATTGGGACGTCCTCAGCGTGCCGGACCGGCTCGGTCTGCTCACCCTGGATCTGCTGTGGCAGGCGTCCCGCCCCGTCCCGGGACCCACACTCGTGGACACCGCGGCACACCGGGTCGGGTTCTTCCTGCCGCCGGATCCCGGTACCCGGTGGGTCGGCGCGGGGCTGAGACGCGCGGGCCGGGGCTCCTGGGTGGCGGTTCCCCCGCCCTACCGGGCGGCGCGGTTCGTGGAGTGGCTGGTACCGCCGGACGGGACCGGGACACTGCACGCGCCCGTCACGCTCGAACTGGCCCTGCGCCAGGCGAACGGCACCCTGGCCGTGCTGACCCCGATGTGCGGCCGCTGACGGGTCACGGGCGGTACGTGCCGTCCTCGTCACGGCGCAGACGGCGGACCGAGGACGAGGCCACGCACGGCACGTCCGGGCGGGCGGGCACCGTCCGGCCGCGGGCCCGCCACTCCGCGACGAGCCGGGTGTAGATCGGCACCCGGCACCCGGGCCGCTCCGCCCACAGGGCGGCGTGAAGGAGGCCGGACGGGCAGTCGGCGCGGGGCGGTGCGGGCGGAGGTCGGTCCATGCCCCGCCCAACGGGGAGGAGCGCGCCGGTGGTACGCGCGGCCGCCGCGCGCTCACCGGCACGGGTGAGCGCGGCCCCCGTTCGGAGGCCCCCGGTCCGATCGCAGGACCGGCCGCCGCCGAAGGACACGGGCCGGGGTGACCACACGGTCCCGTCGCCCCGCACCCGGCCGACGGTCACCACGTGACCGACAGCGGTGACACGGTCATTCAACTCGCTTGCCACGCAAGGCAATTCAGACAGTCGGCGCAGAAGCGAACAGATACCGGGCACTTGGGGAGGCAAGTCTCACTCAACCGTGCGGGATCGATCGATGACGGTGTGTACTGTGCTGCGAGTGCCCGGTCCGAGCCCATCGGATCCACCTCTGCCCTGAGCACCGAGACGCCGACCCTCCCTGGAACCGAATCGATGATCGAATTACCGGACCTGGTGGCCGGCGGCCTGGCCGCCGGCACGCTGTCCGCGCTCGCCCTCGGCGGCGGCTTCCTGCGACTGCGGCGGCAACAGACCCGGCAGCGCGCGGAGCTCGCCGCGCTGCGCACCCGACTGGACGGGTCCCTGCGGGCGTTCACGGCGGAGGTCGAGCATCTGGCCGCCCGACGGGTGCCCGCCGCCGCCCGCCAGGTGGCCCATCCGCACGTGGCCGAACCGGGCCCGCTCCAGCCGCTGACCACCGGCACCCCCCTGGGCATCGCCCTGGAGAACGTGGTGCTGGCTCTCCAGTCCGAGGTGGCCGCGCAGCGCACCCGGGTCGACGCCGCCGCGCAGGCCGGGATGCGCGGCGCCACCCGGGAGATACAGGCGGCCCTGTACCGGCTCCAGGACGCGCTGCGCGGTCTCCAGCAGCGTTACGACGAGCCGGAGTTGGCGCAGACGCTGTTCCGGCTGGACCACGAGAACGAGCAGTCGCTGCGCCGCGCGCAGGTCACCGCCGTGGTGTGCGGGGCCTGGGTCGGGCTGGCGCGCGAGGAGTCACACCTGGTGGACGCGGTGACCGGCGGCCAGGCCCGGCTCGCGGGCTACCACCGGGTCCGGGTCCACAATCACCTCGAGACCGGTACCGCGCTGGTCTCGCACGCCGTCGAGCCGGTGGCCATCATCGTCGCCGAACTGCTCGACAACGCGCTCAGGCACTCCGCCCCGGACACCGACGTCGTGGTGAGCCTGGAGCACGTCCACCACGGCGTGTGCGTCACCATCGACGACGCCGGTCTCGGCATGACGCGGGACGAACGCGACCGTGCCCGGCGGCTGGTGGCCGGCGACGACCCCATCCTGCTCACCGACCTGGGCGATCCGCCACGCATGGGGCTGGCCGCCATCGGCCGTCTCACCCGGCAGTTCGACCTGGGCGTCGACGTCTCCTCGACCTCGCCGTACGGCGGCGTGCGCGCGGTGCTGCGGGTCGACAGCCATCTCCTCAGCCGTCTCGACCCGGTCGACCGGCCACCGGCCGCGAGCGCGCCGCGCACGACCCGCAGGGCCGCGGCCGACCGGCCCGCGCCCTCCCACGCGTACGGCACGGAGACCGGCGCCCCCGAGGCGGCACCGGGGCACCACGAGCTGCCCAACGCCGACGGTTTGCCCCAGCGCCGTCGCCGCACCCGGGCCGCCGCACCCGAAGAGAGCCCGGCGCACAGACCCGCGCACAGACCCGCGCAAGGACCCGTGCGGGGACCGGAGGAGGCCGCGGCCGCGCTCGGCGCGCTCCAGTCCGGCACGGCGGCGGCCCGCGCCGCCGCCGGGAACACCGGAGCCGGCGACCCCGGGAGCACTCCGGCGGACCGGCCCGGTGAGAACGACCGCACAGATCACACAGACCACACCGACATCGAGGGGGAAGCGGCGAGATGACCAGCCGTCATACGGGCGACACGGCATGGGTGCTGGATCCGATCCTGCAGGTGCCGCACGTGCTGGCCGCCGTCATGCTGACCAGGGACGGACTGGTGACGGGTTACACCGACGCCCTGTCACAGCCGTCGGCCGAGCGGGTGGCCGCCATCACCAGCACCGTGCAGGGCGCCTGCCGGACCGCGGCGGCCGCGTTCGCCGACCGGGAACGGGCCGAGGTACGCCAGATCGTCATCGAGTCCGACCTCGGCTATGTGCTCATCGTGCCGACCGACCACGGCACCTGCGTGGCCGCGTACGGCGACGGCGAGACGCGGCTGGACCTGCTGGCGCACCGGGTCCACTCCCAGGTGGCGCGCCTGGGCGAGAAGGCCATGGCGGCCGGACCCCGGGGAGCCGACGACAACCCGCCCGCATGACCCGCCGCCCGGCCGGCCGGCCGCTCGTCCCCGCCTACCTGTCGACCGGAGGTGTGGCCCGGCCCAGCCGGCCCCACCTGGAGCGGCTGTCGGTGCTCGCCCGCAGCGGGGAACCGCTGCCGGGCGGTCTGCCGGCCGCCGAACTCGCCCTGCTGGACACCTTGGAGAGCGGCTCGCTGGCGGTGGTGGAGGCGGCCGCGCTGCTCAGGCTGCCGGTCTCCGCGGTGCGGGTGCTGGCAGCCCACCTCGTCGACCGGGACCTCGTTCTCGCCCGTGCGCCGATCCCGCCCGCCGCACGGTTCGACCCCGACCTGCTGAAGAGAGTGGCCGATGGCCTCCGCGCCCTCAGACACCGCCCCTAGCGCCGGCGCGCCCGGCGCCGTCCACCGCCCCGACACCGCCCGCGATCTGGTCAAGATCCTGGTCGCGGGGCCGTTCGGGGTGGGCAAGACGACCCTCATCGACTCGGTCTCCGAGATCCGGCCGCTGCACACCGAGGAGCACCTCTCCGAGGCGTCCGCCGAGGTGGACGACCTGGCCGGGGTCCGCGACAAGTCGACGACGACCGTCGCCATCGACTTCGGCCGGATCAGCCTGCCCGGTGACGTCGTGCTGTACCTCTTCGGCACGCCCGGACAGGAGCGCTTCCGCGCACTGTGGGACGACATCGCCTACGGGGCGCTCGGCGCGCTCGTCCTCGTCGACAGCCGGCGCCTCGACGCGTCGTTCGACGTACTGGGCCTGGTCGAGGAGAGCGGGCTGCCGTACGCGGTGGCCTTCAACGCCTTTCCCGACGCGCCCCGCCACCACGGTGCGGAGCGGCTGCGTCAGGCGCTGGACCTGGAGCCCGGGACGCCGATGGTGACCTGCGACGCGCGGGACCCCGGCTCGTCGATCGACGCGCTGCTCGCACTCGTGGACCATCTGATCGGACGTGCCCCCGAGGAGGCCCGGTGACCACCCGTCCCGCGGACCGGCGCAACGTCGCGCGCCCCATGGCGGTGCGGCTGTGGGAGGACGGCTTCGCGGCCGACCCGCACCGCTACTACCAGGCGCTGCAGACCCAAGGCCCGGTCGGCTGGGCCGAGTTGGCGCCGGGTGTGCCGGCGTACGTGATCACCGACCGGCGTGCCGCGCTGGACGTGCTGCACGACGAGGAGACGTTCTCGCACGATCCGCGCGCGTGGGAGTCGACCGTCCCCGACGACTCGCCGGTGCTCGGCATGATGCGGTGGCGTCCCAACGCCCTGTTCGCCGACGGGGCCGCGCACGTCCGCTACCGCACCACCCTCATCGACGTCTTCGACCTGGTGGAACCGCACGACCTGCGCGGGCGGGTGCACCGGGCGGTGCGGCTGCTGGTGGGCCGGATCGGGCCGCGGGGCGAGGCCGACCTGGTCGGCGACTTCGCCGAGCCGCTGATGGCACTGGTCTTCAACGACCTGTTCGGCCTGCCGGAGAGCCAGGGCGACCGGCTCCACTCGGGCGTGGGCAAGATGATGGAGGGCGGCGACCGGGCGACCGTGGGCGAGGCGGAGTACGCGCAGTACGTACTGGACCTCATCGCCGCCAAGACCGAACGGCGCGGCGACGACCTGCCGAGCCGGCTGCTGGACCACCCGGCCGGGCTGACCCGGGAGGAGGTCACCTGGCAGGTGTTCCTCACCCTCGGCGCCGGATACGGCCCGACCGCGAACCTGCTGTCCAACACCCTGTCGAGGATCCTCGGCAACCCGCTCTACTACTCGACCCTCACCGACGGCGCCCGCCCCGTCATGGACGCGGTGGTCGAGGTGCTGCACCACGAGACGCCGCTCGCGAACTACGGCATCTACTACGTCCGGCGTCCCGTCGCCTTCCACGGGGTGTGGCTGCGCGAGGCGGTGCCCGTCGTGGTGTCGTACGGGGCGCTCGGGATCCTGGCCGAGCGGGCGGACACCGAGGGCCGGCACCCGAACGACGCCTCGCACCTGTCGTGGGGGGCCGGAGCGCATGCCTGTCCGGTGAAGCAGCACACGCTGCTGCTCGTCACCGAGGCGATCGAACGACTCACCCAGTGGCTGCCCGACCTCGATCCGGTCGTGCCCCGCGATCGGCTGACCTGGCGGCCCGGCCCGTTCCACCGCTCGCTGACCGCGCTGCCCGTCCGCTTCAGCCCCCGCTCCCCCGCTGCCGAACCCTCAGGAGTCCGTTCGTGACCGTGACCGACCGCATCGTCCTCGACCCGTTCGGCACCGATGTACACGCCGAGAGCGCCCGGTTGCGCGCCCTCGGCCCGATCGTGCCCGTGGAACTGCCCGGCGGCATCCCGGCCTGGGCGCCCACCGGATACGACACCCTGAAGGCGCTGATCCTGGACCCGCAGGTCAGCAAGGACCCCCGGCGGCACTGGCGGCAGTGGGCGCAACTCGGCGAACACCCCTCCTGGGGCTGGATCCTGGGCTGGGTCGGCGTGATCAACATGCTCTCCACGTACGGCACCGACCACGCGCGGCTGCGCAAACTGGTGGCGCCGAGCTTCACCCACCGGCGCACGGAGGCCCTGCGCACCCGGGTGGAGGCGATCACCGCGGAGCTGCTGGACACGCTCGAGAAGGGCGACGGCACGGTCGACCTCAAGGCGGCCTTCGCGCATCCGCTGCCGATGCGGATCGTCTGTGAACTGTTCGGGGTGCCGGACCATCTGCGGGAGGCCCAGGTCCGGCTGGTCGCGGCCATCATGGACACCACCGACCCGACGCCGGAGCACGCCGCGTACGTCCAGGAGCAGATCGGCACGGTGCTGGGCGGGCTGATCGCGTACAAGCGGGAGCACCCGGGCGACGACATGACGACCGAGCTGATCCGCGTGCGTGACGAGGAGGGCGACCGGCTCGGCGACGAGGAGCTGCTGTACACACTGCTGCTGGTCATCGGCGCGGGATTCGAGACGACCGTGAACCTCATCGGGAACGCGGCGGTGGCGCTGCTGCGCCGGCCAGAGCAGCTGGCGGCCGTCCGCGGGGGTGAGATCGGCTGGGACGCCGTCGTCGACGAGACGCTGCGGCTGCACCCGCCGATCGCCACACTGCCGCTGCGGTTCGCCGTCGGCGACATCACGGTGGGGGGCGTGACGATCCCGGCCGGGGACGCCATCATCACGACGTACGCGGCGGCGAACGCCGATCCGGCGCGCTACGGCGCGGACGCGGACGTGTTCGACGCGGCGCGCGCGGCGGACGACCATCTGGCCTTCGGGATCGGTGTGCACCGGTGCATCGGGGCTCCACTGGCCCGGATGGAGGCGCTGACGGCGCTGCCCGCGCTGTTCGACCGGTTCCCCGGCCTGCGGTTGGACAGCGGGGCCGCGGAGCTGCGACAGGTGCCCTCGTTCATCGCGAGCGGCTGGCAGGAGATCCCGGTCCGGCTGCTGGGCTGAGGCACGGGGGTGCGACCGGTCCCCCGTTCCGGTCGTACCCCCGCCGCTCCTCGAACGTACGTGCCGGGCGAGCGGCTGGGAATCGTGTCGATGCCCGCTCCGGCCGCCGGAGGACTCACCTGTGCACAGGTGGGTCCGGATGGCCCGATTCCGTCCGCTGGGGGGATTCGTGCAGGTCGGGCTGGTCCAGGTCGCCCGCCGCCACATGGGCCAGGACGACCTCGTACAGGTCGCTGCCGGCCGCGAGGAGCTGGCGTTCGAGGACCGGTTCGGCGCTGCGGACGTGTTCGCGGACGGTCTGCGCGTGCACCCCGAGCAGCTGGGCGGCGCGTTCGGCGTTGCCGCCGGCGGCGATCCAGGCGCGCAGCGTGCCGCGCAGGTCCCGGCCGTCGGAGTCGAGGCGGGCCAGCAGTTCCCGTGCCCAGACGCGCAGGGCGGGGCCGCCGAGCAGCTCGCCGAGCCGGACGGGGGCTTCCGCGCTCCCCGGCAGGTGCCCGGCAGTGGCGACCTGGGTGTGCAGCGCGAGGTGGACCGCGGCCCGCACGGTGAGGTCGGAGAAGTCGGCGCGCAGCAGGTTCTCGACGCGCTCCATGCGAGCGCGGACGGTGTTGCGGCTGACGCCGAGCACCTTCGCCGCGTTGACGGCGGTGAACTCCAGGCCGAGCCGGGTGGTGGCGAGGAGTTCGGCGCGGGTGTGGTGCGGGAGGCTGTCGAGGGGCCGCAGCAGCCGGGTCGTCCAGGTGCGCAGAACCTCGGGGTCCATCAGGCGTTCGGGGTGGGTGCGTTCGGCGTAGACGGCCGTCCTGTCGGGGCGGAAGCGGGCGACGGCGAGGGCGCTGACGGCCTGTCCGTAGGCGGTGGCGGTGCGGGCGAGGCTCTGCAGGGCGCTGCCGCCGAGGACGGCGCCGGCGTACCGGTGGCACAGGGCACGCAGGGCACGGCCCGCGGTGTCGTTCGGGACGACGACGATGACATGGCCGTCCATGGCGGGACAGCGCACGACGAGCGCCTGGTCGTCCGTCGCCGCCACGCAGGCCGCCGCGAGACGGTCGCGGTCCTCAGGGCCGGTCTCGACCACGTAGACGCATGCGGTGTCGGTGTCGAGCAGACCGGGCCACAGGCCCGCGGCGACGCGGCGGGCGGCGACGGTGTCCTCGACCATCAGCAACTGGAGGATGGCCAGGCGCAGGTCGGCGGTGGCGCGGGCCAGCCGGTGTCCGGTCGCGGCGGTCTCCCGCGCGCGCAGCAGGAGTTCGAGAACGCCCACGGTGTGCGTGACGATGGCGGAGGCGCGCCGGTCGAAGGGGCTCGTCCGGGTCACGGCGAGCACGCCCGACGAGGCAGGGCGCGGGAGTTCGACCCTGATCAGGCGCACGAACCTGCCCTCGCCCTCCCAGGCGGCGGAGGCGAGCCGGCCACTGGTGACCGCGGCGACCAGGGTCTCGTCCAGCGGAGTGAGCGGTCCGTCGAGCGGGGCGCCCGTGTCGTCGCGCAGGGAGACGGTCGCGTCGAGCGTGTCCGCCAGCCAGTCGAGGACTCTGCGGAGGTCGCCGCCGGTGGGGCGCAGATGTCCGAGGAGTTCCTGCGCCCACAGCGAGTCGGCGCCGTCCGCTTCGTCGGTGAGGGGCTTCCCGTCGTCCCGGCCGGCCATGTCGGCGCTCTCCTCGTCCCTCACGGCCCCGGAGGGCCGAACCAGTCATATCGGTCGGGGACGTTACCTCACACCGGCCGGAACGTCCGCCCGCGGAACACGGGTGCCGCGGGCGGAGCAGCGGAGGTCAACCCGAGGCGGCGGACTTCCTGATGCCGACGGCGGCCAGCACGGCTCCCGCGACGCACAGCAGGCCGGTGACCAGGGAGGCGGCGTGCAGGCCGTTCATGAAGGCCTGGCCGCTGCCCTCGACGACCGCCGCCCTGAGCTGCGTGGGCATGGTGTCCGAGACGGGTGCCACGCCCATCGCGACGGCGTCCGTGGCCTCCTTCAGGCTGTCGGCCGCGGCGGCGGGCACACCGGCTGCGGTGAGTTCGCCGCCGAGGGTGGAGCCGACCCTGGCGCTGATCACGGAGACCAGGACGGAGGTGCCGAGGGCGCCGCCGATCTGGAGGGTGGTGGCCTGGAGTCCGCCGGCCACACCGCCGTCCTGCACGGGGGCGTTGCCGACGATGGCGTCGGAGGAGGCCGCCATCACCATGCCGACTCCGAGGCCGAGCGCGACGAACGGCGGCCACATCGTGGCGTAGGAGGAGTCCGTGGACCAGGTGAGCAGGCCGAAGCAGGCGGCGGCCTGGAGGGCCATGCCGAGCGGCATGCAGAACCGGGCGCCGAAGCGGCCGGTGAGCGCGGCGCCGAGAGGGGAGGCGACCAGCGAGGCGAGGCTCAGCGGGAGGGTGCGGACACCCGCCTCGACGGGTGTGCAGCCGCGGACGTTCTGGAGGTACAGCATGACGAAGAAGACCGCGCCGAGCAGCACGAAGAAGTTGAGCGCGGTGACGACCGTGCCGACCGTGAGCGCGGAACTGCGGAAGAGACGCATCGGCAGCAACGGGTGCGCGACACGGGTCTCGTACCAGCCGAAGAGGACGAGCAGGACGATGCCGGCCAGGATCGCGCCCCAGGTCCCGGCGGATGTCCAGCCCCAGGTCTCGCCCTTGACGACACCGAAGACGACGCTGAGCAGACCGAGGGCGAGGAGGACCACGCCGGGGACGTCGAAGCGCTGGTGTCCGGCGGGGTTCTTGGACTGCGGAAGGACGACGGCGCTGAACGCCAACGCGAGGACGCCGATGGGCAGGTTGATGTAGAACACCGACTCCCAGCTGACGTGCTCCACCAGCAGGCCGCCGACGATCGGACCGAGGGCCGTGGACACGGCGGACACCATGGCCCAGATGCCCACGGCCATGCCGAACTTCTTCGGCGGGAACACCGCGCGCAGCAGGCCCAGGGTGTTCGGCATCAGCAGGCCGCCGAACAGTCCCTGGACGGCGCGGAACAGGATGACGCCCCCGATGGAGCCGGACAGGCCGATGGCGACCGAGGAGATCGCGAAGCCTGCCACGCCGACCAGGTAGAAGGTGCGTCGGCCGAAACGGTCGCCGAGCTTGCCGCCCAGGATGAGGCTGGCGGCGAGGGCGAGCAGGTAGGAGTTGGTCACCCACTGGAGCTGGGCGGTGGAGGCGTTCAGGTCACGGCCGATCGCGGGGTTCGCGATGGCGACGACGGACCCGTCGAGCTGCACCATGAACAGCCCGAAGGCGACCGCGCAGAGCGTGAGCCAGGGGTTGGAGCGCAGCCGGCCGGAGGCCGGGGCCGACGCGGCGGTGCGCGCGGGCACGCCGGAGTGATCCACGGAGGTGGACGGCATGGAGGAGCCTTGTCTGTGTACGGGGTCTTCGACGAGTAGCGGGAGGAGACGGACGGGCGGAGGGCACGGCGTCGCCCCGGGGCGCACACGAGGCTCCCCGGACGGAGAACCGCCGGGGATGCGGGGCCCGGGAGCGAGGAGCCGGGGGACCAGGGGTGGGCAACCGGGGCCGGTCGGTGGACCGCGGTGTGCAGATGACGCGTCAGTGAGCCGCCGTGTGAGGTGACGCGTCAGTGAGCCGCCGTATGCAGGTCACGCGTCAGTTGACCGCGGTGTGCAGGTCACGCGTCAGTTGACCGCGGTGTGCAGGTGACGCGTCAGTGAGCCGAGCGCGTCCAGGGCGGCGCCGAGCGCGCCCATCTCACCCTCGGTGAGGGACCGCAGAGCCTCGGCCAGGAAGGCCGTCTCCAGGTCACCGACCTCGGTGAGGCGCCGGCGGGACGTGGCCGTCAGGTGGAGGTGGGCGACCCGCTTGTCGGCGCTGTCCCGTCGGCGCTCCAGCAGGCCGAGCACGGTGAGCTGGGAGACCAGGGCGCTGACGTTGTTGGGCTTCATCAGCAGGGCCTCGGCGGCCTCGCGCACGGTGGCGCCCTCCTGTCGCGCGACGAACTTCAGCAGCAGGAGCTGCCCCTCGGGGGGCTTGGGGTGCGGGTAGGTGGACGCGACCCGGCGGTCCAGGGCCCGGTGCAGCGCGGGGAGGCGGGCCGCGAGTTCGGCGGCCACGCGGTCGATGTCCCCGGAGGGCGCGCTGATGTCGGACATGACAGAGAGGATAGGTATCCCTTCATACCTATGTCAAAAGAGGTACCCGTAGGCACCGTGTCCCGTCCGGTGCCGTCCGGTGCCGTCCGGTGCCGTCCGGTGCCGCCGCCCTCGTGCCGCCGCCTGCGTGCCACCGTTTCCCGGGCCCTGGCCGAAAAGGTTCGGTGCCGTACGATGTGAGCGTTCACCGGGGGCGCGACCTCGCAGGTCGGCGGCCCCTTTCGCAGTCGACCGGGAGGCGGTCCGACGTGGCCGGTCTGCGCGCCGCCCAGAAGGAGATGACCCGACGGCTGCTGCTGTCGACGGCACTGGAGCTGTTCGAAGCACGGGGCTACGCGGGCACGACGGTCGACGACATCGCGAAGGCCGCGGGCACCACCCGCGTGACGTTCTACGCCTATTTCCCCTCACGGGCCGCGCTGATGAGAGCCCTCGTCGCGGAGCTCGACGAGCTGCTGGAGCGCGGGAGCCCGGCGGAGCCGGGGCCGGCCTCGCCGGCCCTCGTCGCCGTGGTACGGGCAGGCCGGCGGACCGGGTTCGAGGCGTGGCTGCGCGACACCTCCCGCCGCTGGCCGCGGATCCGCCCCTACGTGCTGGCCGCGCACGAGGCCGCGGTGGTCGAGCCGGAGCTGCGCGAGCTGGTCGACCGGTGGTTCGACGAGGTCGTCTCCGCGGTCGAGGCGGGGCTCGCGCAGGCCGGCCGGTTCGACCCGGACTCCCGGCGGCTGCGCGGCTTCCTGGCACTGACCCAGCTCGACCAGCTCGCCCGGCGCTGGATGCGCCACGGCTGGGAGACCGACCCCGCGACGGCACTGGGGCTGCTCGCCGACAGCTGGGAGTTCCTGCTGGGCGAGCCGCGCGACGGTCCTGCGGGGCGGCCGCCCCCCGGCACGGCTTAAGCTCGGCCAATGGCGAAGTACTACGACGTGCACCCCGACAACCCCCAGCCGCGCACCATCACCCAGGTCGCGGCCGCCATCCGGGCGGACGCGCTGATCGCGTACCCGACGGATTCCTGCTACGCGCTGGGCTGCCGGCTGGGCAGCAAGAACGGCATCGACCGGATCCGGGCCATCCGCGACCTGGACGACCGGCACCACTTCACCCTCGTCTGCCAGGACTTCGCGCAACTCGGCCAGTTCGTACGAGTGGACAAGGACGTGTTCCGCGCGATCAAGGCGTCGACGCCGGGCAGCTACACCTTCATCCTCCCCGCGACCAAGGAGGTGCCGCGCATGCTCCAGCACCCCAAGAAGAAGACGGTGGGCGTGCGCATCCCGGACCACGTGGTCACCCAGGCCCTGCTCGCCGAACTCGGCGAACCGCTGCTGTCCAGCACCCTGTTGCTGCCCGGCGAGGACGAGCCGATGACCCAGGGCTGGGAGATCAAGGACCAGCTCGACCACGTGGTGGACGGCGTGCTGGACTCCGGGGACTGCGGCACCGAGCCGACCACGGTCATCGACTTCTCCGAGGGCGAGGCGCAGATCGTGCGGCACGGAGCGGGTGACACCTCCCGGTTCGAGTAGCGCCCGCCGCGCCCCACACCCTGCACCGGGGGTCCCGGAGGGCAGGTGGATGGTGCATGCAACGATGGTCGCGCCCGGCCCCACCGGGCCGGTCGATCGCCAGCCCGTTCGCCGTAGCGCACCAGGCAGAGAGGCACCCCCATGACCTCCGTACAGGGAACAGCCGTGGACATCCGCACCGAGGACGGCGTCGCCGACGCCTATCTCGCGCATCCCGGTGACGGGGCTCCCCGGCCGGGCGTGCTGCTCTACCAGGACGCCTTCGGGCTGCGGCCGCACCTGCGGGCGATGGCCGACCGGCTCGCCGACGCCGGCTACACGGTGCTGGTCCCGAACGTCTTCTACCGGCACGGGCGCGCCCCCGTCGTGGAGTTGCCCGAGTTCATCGACCCGGGCGCGCGTCCGGAGATCTTCGCGGCCCTCGGCCCGCTCATCCGGTCGCTCACCTCCGAGGCGGCCGTGCGGGACGCCGGCGCCTATCTGCGGTGGCTGCGGGAGAGCCCGCTCGTCACGGACGGCCCGGTCGCGCTGACCGGATACTGCATGGGCGCCCGGCTGGTGCTGTGGACCGCCGGCGGGTATCCGGACCGGGTCGCGGCGGCGGCCGGCTTCCACGGCGGACGGCTCGCGACCGACGCGCCGGACAGCCCCCACCTGGCGGCCGAACACATCACGGCGGAGCTGTACTTCGGCCACGCCGACAACGACCACTCCCTGCCGCCCGAGCAGATCGAACGCTTCGAGGAGGCCCTCACGGCAGCGGGCGTCCGCCACACGTGCGAGGTCTACGCCGGCGCCGAGCACGGTTACACGCAGGCCGACACCGCCGCGTACGACGAGAAGGGCTCCGAGCGGCACTGGGCCGCGCTGCTGGAGTTGCTGAAGCGGACCTTCTGAGCACGGAAGCGAACACGGGGACGCCCCCGGCACGAGCCGTGCCGGGGGCGTCCTGCTGCTTGCGCTGCTTCGGCCCCTCGCCGCCCCTGCTCCGACGAATCGGCCGACCGCCCCGGAGGCCTCTGCTACCCGTTCCGCCTTCTGTTCCGGTCTTCGTTCCTGTTTCGGTTTCTGTTTCGGTTTCCGTTCACATTGTTGACATGGGCACAACTCCGGTGCGATTTTGAGAGCGCTCTCAACATGGTACGGACCAACCCCACAGGCCTACCCGCACGGAGGTGGAGAGTGCTCTCAAGGATCACGCTCACGCTCAGAATCGCCGGAGCCGCCGCTCTCGCCGGCGCGCTGCTCTCCCTCGGCCCCCCGGCCCAGGCGGCCGTCCCCGACACCATCCCGCTGAAGATCACCAACAACTCGGGGCGCGGCGAAGCCCTGTACGTCTACAACCTCGGCACCCAGCTGACGACGGGCCGGCAGGGCTGGGCGGACGCGAACGGCACCTTCCACGCATGGCCCGCCGGCGGCAACCCGCCCACACCCGCGCCCGACGCCTCGATCGCGGGCCCGGCCGCCGGGCAGTCCGCCACGATCCGGATGCCCAAGTTCTCCGGCCGCGTCTACTTCTCCTACGGACAGAAGCTCGACTTCCGACTGACCACCGGCGGGCTGGTGCAGCCGGCCGTCCAGAACCCGACCGACCCGAACCGGAACATCCTGTTCAACTGGTCGGAGTACACGCTGAACGACTCCGGGCTGTGGCTGAACAGCACGCAGGTCGACATGTTCTCCGCGCCGTACGCCGTCGGCGTGCAGCGTGCCGACGGGACCACCGTCAGCACCGGGCACCTCAAGGCGGGCGGCTACACCGGCTTCTTCAACGCCCTGCGCGGACAGCCCGGCGGCTGGGCGAACCTCGTCCAGACCCGGTCCGACGGCACCGTACTGCGGGCACTCGCCCCGCTGTACGGGGTGGAGACGGGCGCCCTCCCGGCGAACGTCATGGACGACTACGTCAACCGCGTCTGGCAGAAGTACGCCACGACCACGCTGACCGTCACCCCGTTCGCCGACCAGCCGGCCACCAAGTACTACGGGCGGGTCTCGGGCGGGGTCATGAACTTCACCAACGGCTCCGGCGCGGTCGTGACCAGCTTCCAGAAGCCGGACGCGGCCAGCATCTTCGGCTGTCACAGGCTGCTGGACGCGCCGAACGACGCCGTGCGGGGACCGATCTCCCGCACCCTGTGCGCGGGCTTCAACCGCTCCACGCTCCTGGTCAACCCCAACCAGCCGGACACCACGACGGCGAACTTCTACCAGGACACGGTGACCAACCACTACGCCCGCAAGATCCACGCGCAGATGGCGGACGGCAAGGCGTACGCGTTCGCCTTCGACGACGTCGGGCAGCAGGAGTCCCTCGTCCACGACGGCTCGCCGCGCCAGGCGTATCTGACGCTCGATCCGCTGAACTGATCCGGACCGAACGCGCACGACGACGTCCCGCACGCGGAGGGAGCCCGCGTGCGGGACGTCGTCGTTCTCAGCGGATCGGCCGGTCGGGATCAGCCGGTCGTGACGGCGGTGTCGTCGACGACGAAGCTGGTCTGGAGCGAGGAGTCCTCGACGCCCGAGAACTTCAGCGCCACGGTGGAGCCCGCGAAGGACCCGAGGCTGAAGGACTTCTGGACGTACCCGGTGGCCTTGTTGAGGTTGGAGTAGGTGGCCAGGGTGGTGGATCCGGCGGTGACCGTCAGCTTGTCGTACGCGGTACTGGTGCTGGTCTCGGCCGAGTCGACGTGCAGGTAGAACGTGAACGTGGTGTTGGTGCAGCCGCTCGGGATCGTCACCGACTGCGTCAGCGTGTCGGTGTGGGCCGATCCGTAGCCGTCGAGCCAGGCCTTGTAGGAACCGGTGCGGGCCGCCTGGCTGCTGGAGTTGGTGATCACTCCGCTGCTCGCCGTCCAGGTGGCGTTGCCCGACTCGAAGCCCGCGTTGCCCAGCAGCTGGGTGGCGGTGCAGGAGCCGCCGCCGGTGGAGCTGACCGTCCAGGTGAAGGCCGCGGTACCGGTCGCGCCGGTGCTGTCGGTCACCGTGACGGTCGTGCTGAAGGAGCCGGCCGTGGTCGGCGTACCGGAGATCAGGCCGGTCGAGCTGCTGATCGACAGACCGGCGGGCAGACCGGTCGCGGCGTACGTGAGCGAGCCGCTGTTGGTGCTGCTGGCGGAGATCTGGAGGCTCACCGCGGTGCCGACCGTGGCGGACCGGCTGCCCGGGTTGGTCACCGAGACGCCCGTCGACGGGACGGTGATGTGGCTGCCGACGTTGATGCCGGCGAAGGCGTTGCCGACCCCCGCGTACTGGGCGGAGGTTGCGCCGTAGAGCGCCGAGGCGGCGTTCAGCGCGGCGGTGCGGGCCTGGGCGTACGTGGTGCTGGACGTCATGTACGTCGTCAGCGCCTTGTACCAGATCTGCAGGGCGGCGGCCCGGCCGATGCCCGCGACGGCGACGCCGTCCGAGGTCGGGCTGTTGTAGGTGACGCCGTTGATGGTCTTGCTGCCGCTGCCCTCGGAGAGCAGGTAGAACATGTGGTTCGCCGGACCCGAGGAGTAGTGGACGTCGAGGTTGCCGACGCCGGAGTACCAGCTGTCGGCGGAGCCGCCGTCCTTGTCGGGCTCGTCCATGTAGCGCAGCGGGGTGCCGTCGCCGTTGATGTCGATCTTCTCGCCGATGAGGTAGTCGCCGACGTCCGAGGAGTTCGCCGCGTAGAACTCCACGCCGGTGCCGAAGATGTCGGAGGTCGCCTCGTTGAGGCCGCCCGACTCACCCGTGTAGTTGAGGTTCGCGGTGTTGGAGGTGACGCCGTGGCTCATCTCGTGGCCTGCGACGTCCAGCGAGGTCAGCGCGTGGGTGCTGCTGGTCCCGTCGCCGTAGGTCATGCAGAAGCAGTCGTCGTCCCAGAAGGCGTTGACGTACGCCGTGCTGTAGTGGACGCGGGAGTAGGCGGCGACGCCGTCGTTCTTGATGCCGCTGCGGCCGAAGGTGTTCTTGTAGAAGTCCCACGTCACCTGGGCGCCGTAGTGGGCGTCGACACCGGCGGTCTGGGTGTTGGAGCCGGAGCCCGTTCCCCAGGTGTCGTCGGCGTCCGTCATCAGGGTGCCGGTGCCGGACGTGCCGTTGTTGAGGCTGTACGTCTTGTGCGTGCCGCGCGTGGTGTCGTTCAGCTGGTACGTCGAGCCGGACAGCGTGGTGCCGATGGTGACGGTACCGCTGTACTGGCTGTTGCCGGTACCGGTCTGGACGCCCTCGAACCGGGAGAGCTGCGCGCCGGTGGCTGCGTCGGTGATGACGTGCAGCTTGCTGGGTGTGCCGTCGTCCTGGAGGCCGCTCACCACGGTCTCCCAGGCGAGCTTGGGCGTGCCCTCGCCGGCCCAGATCACCTTGCGCGCGCTCTGGGCGGCGGGGTTCTGCGCGTCGAGCGCCTTGGCGGCCGTCAGGGCCTTGGTCTCGGCGGCGGCCTTGCCGTACGTGGCGGTCGTGGACTTGACCGAGACGGTGCGGCGGTTGTTGTTGAAGGTCGTGCTCACCGTGCCGGCGGCCAGTGAGGCCGGGGGCGTGTGCACGACGAGGTCGCCGCCGAGGACGGGCAGACCGGCGTAGGTGCGCTCGTAGCGCGTGTGCACGGTTCCGTCGTTGTCCTTCACGACGTCCTTGACGACCAGCTTCTCCTGGGCGCCGAGGCCGAGGGACTCCGCCGTGTCCGTCGTCTTCGCCTCGGCGCTCCTGATCAGAGTCGTGCGCTGGGCGGGCGTGAGATCGGCGGCCAGGCCACCGGTGCGCACAGGGCTGGGGTGGGGGGCGGCGGGCAGCGCGGTCGCCGGAACCGTCTGGACACCGAGGGCCACGAGTGCGGCGGTGGAGAGCAGGGCCGCTCCGACCGTGGTCCGCTTGCGGGGGTTGGGTCTCACTCGTTCTCCTACTGCGGCGGCCGCGGGGTACGGCCGGTGACAGACCGGACAGACGGGTGTGCTGCCCGGGACGAGCTGAGTTGTGCGGGACCGTGAGTACGGGAAGGACAACGTGCCGCTGGTGCGCGGCAGTTGGGTGGAGAATGGCAGGCTTGACAGTGGCATGTCAGCCAAAGCCGGACGCTTCGAGGGTTATCCCTCGGTGCCGGACGGCTGCGGAGCCCCATCCACGGTCTCGCTGTGAGCGACCTGTGAGTTCGCTGTCCTGACGGCGGCCGGTGAGCCGGGCGCCCGGCGGCGGGCCGGTCGCGCACCGGTGTGCGCCGCCCGGGCCGTGGGATCATCGGCGACCGGACGAAGGAACATCTCTGCGAGGTGGTGGGCGGACGTGGTGGCCGGGTGGGAGTGGGACGAGACGTTGTTCGCGGGTACCGCAACCCACTACCGGCGGGGACGGCTCCCCTATGCCCCCGGGCTGGCGGACGCGCTGGCCGAGGCTCTGGAACTCGACGGGCGGGGCCGCCTCCTCGACGTGGGGTGCGGACCGGGGATCCTCGCCCTGGCTCTGGTCCACCTGTTCGGCGAGGTCGTCGGCGTGGACCCGGACGCGGGGATGATCGACGAGGCGCGGCGCGAGGCCGCCGGAGCGGGAGTGGCCGGGAAGGCCCGGTGGGTGCGGGCCCGGGCCGAGGACCTGCCCGCGGGTCTGGGGCGGTTCACCGTGGCCACCTTCGGCCAGTCCTTCCACTGGATGGACCGCGCGTCGGTGGCGGCGACCACCAGGGACATGCTCCGGCCCGGCGGGGCCCTGGTGCACATCTCGGATGTGAAGACCGAGACGCTCGGCGTCGACGGTCTGCCGCACCCGGCGGTGCCCGGTGCGGCGATCGGGGAGCTGATCAGGCACTACCTCGGTCCGGTACGACGGGCCGGCCGAGGTGTGCTGCCGCAGGGCACGCCCGGCGGTGAGGCCTCGGTGCTCGCCCGGGCCGGGTTCTCCGGCCCGCGGCGCCGTGTGGTGCCCGGCGGGCAACCGCTCGAGCGCACCGTCGACGACATCGTCGCGGGGGTGTTCTCGATGTCGTTCTCGGCACCGCATCTGTTCGGCACGCGCCGCGACGACTTCGAGGCGGACCTGCGTCGACTGCTGCGCAAGGCCTCCGCATCAGGCCGGTTCTCCGAACGGCGGCCGAGCACGGAGGTCTTCGTCTGGGGCAAGGACGCCCCGTAACGACGACCGGGAGAGCCCCCCGGCCCGCACCCGCAGCCGGCGGCCGGGCTCGCGCAACGGCTGGACGCACTGGGCGCGACGGGAGTCCGGGCGACCTCGGCGCGCCGGGACCGGGGCGCCACCGGCGTCCGGGCGCGCATCGTGAGGGCCGCGGGATCGCGCCGTCGGTCCCGCCCTGCGCAAGGCGCCCTGACACGACGACGTGTGACGTCCGGCTCCCGGGCCCGAGTGCTTCCTGAGGGGCACGCCGAGAGGGCCGGGTCCACGGAGCTGCCGGGCGATCGCGAAGGCCGGGGGCCCCACCGGGGAGGGCCGCCGCATCCTGCGCGCGTGCCGTAGGCGGGGAGTCGGTCGTCGACTCTTGGGAAACGCTTGCTTTTACCGCTCCCCTACCCGTAGACCTGCCTGCACGAACAAGCGTCACTCTGGGGGGAGTTGATGATGGAAGGCACGATCGACGGTTTCCGGTACGGGGTGGTGACCCCGGTGGCGGCCTTTTCGATGGCCTGCCTGGGAGGAGCTCTGGGGCTGCGCTGCATCGTGCGGACACTGCTCAACGGCGGTTCCTGGAAGGCCGGTTGGCTGACGCTGGGAGCCGCGTCGATCGGCTGCGGCATCTGGACGATGCACTTCATCGCGATGATCGGCTTCCAGGTGGAGGAGACACGGATCGGCTACCACGTCGGTCTGACCGTGCTCAGTCTCGCGGTAGCGGTCGTGGTGGTCGGCGTCGGTGTGTTCATCGTGGGCTACCGGGGAGCGGGCCGGGGGGCGCTGTCGCTCGCCGGGGCCGTCACGGGCATCGGAGTCGCCGCCATGCACTATCTGGGCATGGCGGCCCTGCAACTCAACGGCGCCATCGTGTACGCCCCGCTCACGGTGGCGCTCTCGGTGCTGATCGCCGTGGTGGCCGCGACCGCCGCCCTGTGGGCGGCCGTCACGGTCCGCGGGTTCCTGACGAGCCTGGGCGCCAGCCTGGTGATGGGCGTCGCCGTGTCCGGGATGCACTACACGGCGATGGCCGCGGTCAGCGTCCATGTGCACGGAGCGACCTCGTCGTGGGCCGGCGACAGCCACACCTCGCTGCTGCTGCCGATGCTGATCGGGCCGGTGATCTTCCTGCTGATGGCCGGCGTGGTGGTGATGTTCGATCCGCTGCTCGTGCTCGGCGACGGCGAGTGGAGCCGGGCCACCCCGACAGGGCGGGACGGCACGTCGCAGGAGGCGGTCGACCGGCCTGCCGTCCGTCGGTCGTGGAGCGGGTGAGAGGCTCGCGCGAACCCAGCGGCGGGCGGGCCAGCGGGCGTTCGGGCAACGCGTACGCGACCGCGTCCGGCACGGCACGGTCGGCGGTCGTGCGCGCGATGTCCCGCCGACGGGCGGTGGGAGCACCGTCGTCGCCGGTCACCCCCCTCCTGGCGCACTGTGGATCATTGCTACGGTGCACCGGTGTCTGACTCCTCACGCGATACCGCCGAAGGCGCCGGCTGGGTCGGCGCCGACCGGGGCGCGTACCGACAGCTCATGCCGGACCGGACCGAGAAGATCTCGTGGCTCGATCCCCGGATGCTGTGGGCCGCCCGCAACGGCGTGCTGGCGTCGTGGTTCGGGGACCCGACGGGCCGTACCCGCAGCCGCCTGGTGGCGCAACGGGCGGCGGCCGGCGCGCCCCGGGACAAGGTCGTCCGGCGCACGGACCCGGACAGCTTCTCCTTCATGGTCATCGGCGACACGGGTGAGGGCGACGATCCCCAGTACGCCGTCGTGCCGGGCTTCCTGAGGGCGAGTCAGGGCACGTCCTTCGCCGTGCTCGCCAGTGACGTCATCTATCCGGTCGGCAGCGCCGACGACTACGACGCCAAGTTCTTCCGTCCGTACCGGGACTATCCGGCGCCCATCTACGCGATACCCGGCAACCACGACTGGTACGAGGACCTGGACGCGTTCATGCGGGTCTTCTGCGGCGACGCCCCCGCCCTGCCCGCCGAACCCGCGCCACGCCCCCTCAGCCGCGCCCGGCTGCGTTCCCTGCTGTGGCACCGGCCGCAGGCGCACGACGGCCAACGCCTCGCGCAGGCAAGCGCGTTGAGGTCGGCGACGGGTCAACAGGCGATGCAGCCCGGGCCGTACTGGGCGATCGACGCCGGCCCGGTGCGGATCATCGGCATCGACACCGGGCTGCTGGGCACGCTGGACGCCGAACAGGGCGCGTGGCTGCGCACGGTGTCGCAGGGTCCCCGCCCCAAGATCCTCATCACCGGCTCGCCCCTCTACGTCGACGGCGAGCACCACCCGTGCCCCATCGAAGGCGGCGGCACCGTCGACGACGTCGTCAGCGCCCCCGAGCACCACTACGTGGCGGCGATAGGCGGCGACATCCACAACTACCAGCGCTACCCGGTGCGTCTGGCGGACGGGCGGACGCTTCAGTACGTGGTCTCGGGCGGCGGGGGCGCCTTCATGCACGCCACCCACACCATCCCCCGGGTGTCCGTCGCCGGCGTCACCGAGGGGGACTTCCGCTGCTATCCGCTGCGCGGTGACTCCCTCGCCTTCTACAGCCGGCTCTACGGACGCCGGCTTCGGCTGCGCCGGTTCTTCGCCCTCACCGAGGCCGAGGCCCAGGCGGTGGTCGCCGAACGGCTGGGCATCCCGCCGACCCGTACGCCGGGCCCGCAGGTCAGGGTGACGCGACGGATCCGCCTGCTGGCCGGCCTGCTGGGCACGGGAAGCGGCCCGGAGCGCCGCAAGCGGTTCCGGCTGCCGGTACGCAAGATCTACACCCAGCTCTTCTCGCCGAGTTCGGTGACGTACAGCCCGCCGTTCTTCAAGTCGTTCCTGCGGCTGGACGTCACCCCGGAGTCGGTCCGGCTGCGCTGCTTCGCGGCCACCGGGAACCGCGCCCAGGAGCTGAATCCGCCGGTCGAGGACGAGGTAACGATCCCGCTGCGCTGAGGCCGCCTGCGACAATCGACGCAGAACACCGGTACGGCCGTACATGCCGTCGAACCATGGAGGAGCCCCGTGCCTTCGACCCCACGCCCCCTGCGCAAGCTGGGCTTCCTCACCATCGGGCTGTTCGACGCGGACGACCCGGCCCGGGGGCACGAGACCACGCTGGAGATCATCGAACTGGGTGAGCGGCTCGGTTTCGACAGCGCGTGGGTGCGCCACCGCCACCTCCAGTACGGCATCTCCTCGCCCGTCGCGGTGCTGGCGGCCGCCTCGCAGCGCACCCGGCGCATCGAGCTCGGCACCGCGGTCATCCCGCTCGGCTGGGAGAACCCGCTGCGCCTCGCCGAGGACCTGGCCACGGTCGACATCCTCTCCGCGGGCCGGCTCAACCCGGGGGTGAGCGTCGGCCCGCCGATGCACTACGACCAGGTCAAGGACGCCCTGTACCCGGACACCGCCGACTCGGAGGACTTCGGCTACGAGCGGGTGCGGCGGCTGCTGGACCTGGTGCGCGGCAAGTCCGCCAGCGACTTCAGCGGGGTCGAGGGCTTCGAGGTGTTCTCCGACCGGGTGCAGCCGCACTCCCCCGGTCTGGGCCGCCGCCTGTGGTACGGCGGGGGCAGCCCGGGTTCGGCGCGATGGGCCGGGGAACACGGCATGAACTTCCTCACCAGCAGTGTCGTCAAGGCCGAAGGGCCGCAGGACACCAGGGACTTCGCCGAGATCCAGCTCTCCCACGTCCGTGCCTTCCGCGCCGCCCACCCCGACGGCGAGGCGGCCCGTGTCTCGCAGGGACTCGTGGTCATCCCCACCGACTCCGCCTCACCCCAGCAGCGCGCGAGGTACGAGGAGTTCGCCGCGAAGCGGCTCCCCCGCACGACCTCGCCGCAGGGCCCGGCCCGGCTGCTGTTCGCCCCCGACCTGGTGGGCACCTCGGACGAGATCGCCGAACGCCTGCACGCCCACGCCGCGTTCCGCGAGATCGACGAGGTCGCCTTCGCCCTGCCGTTCACCTTCGGGCACGAGGACTACGTACAGATCCTGACCGACATGGCCACGAAGCTGGGTCCCGCGCTGGGATGGCGGCCCGGCGGCGGAGCATGAGGAACCTCACCAGCGGCCCGGCTCGGTTCCGGTCACCGGCTCGGACGGCCTGCCGTCCACGCCCACGGGGATCTCGCCGGTGAGCATCACCCGGTGCATCGTGCGGGGGAAGCGCAGATGCGCGTTGTCGCTCGGCGCGAGGTGGATGGTGGCGCGGTTGTCCCAGAACGCCACGCTGCCCGGTTCCCAGCGGAAGCGGACCGTGTACTCGGGGCGGGTCGCCTCCTCCAGCAGCATGTCCACGATCGCCCGGCTCTCCGCGCGGGAGAGGTCGGTGATCTGCTCGAGGTAGTAGCCGTTGACGTACAGCACGCGCTCCCCCGTCTCGGGGTGGACGCGTACCAGGGGATGTACCGAGGCGACCTGGTGGTCGAGGAGGTGGCGGACGTACGCGTCGTCGCCGGGGCGGGGCTGGTAGCCGACGCCGAGCCGGTGCTCGGCGCGCAGCCCGGCGAGGAACTCCCGCAGGGGTGCGGAGAGTCCGGCGTGAGCGGCCGCCAGATTGGACCAGGTCGTGTCACCGCCGTAGGGCGGTACCGTCTCGGCGCGCAGGATCGTCGCGGCCGGTGGGTCGACGCGGGCGCCGTGGTCGCAGTGCCAGCCGCGCAGCAGGGTGTGCCGGCGGCGCCGGAGCCACTCCTCGTGCTCCATGCCGAACCTGCCGCCCAGTTCGAGGCGGTCGGCGGTCGTCTCGATCTCCGGGAAGTCGGCCGGGGACGCGCTGCCGCGCCTGCGCAGGACGACGGGTTCGCCGAACCGTCGCGCGAACGCCACGTGTCCCGCGTGGTCGAGGCGCTGCCCGCGGAAGAACACCACCTTCCAGCGCAGCAGCGCCGCCCTGACCACGGCGACCTGGGCGTCGTCGGGTCCTGCGGCCAGGTCGACGCCCTCGATCTCGGCGCCGATGTGTCCTGCGACCGGTTTCACCTCGACTCCGGCCGCCCGCGCGGCCTCCTCGGCCGTCGGGTCGTCGAAGGGGGTGGCCCGGCTGTCCGTCGTCATGCGTGCTCCGCTCGTCTTCACTCGTCGTCCTCAGGGCTCCGGGAAGATCGTGACAGCGAATCGACGGCCTGGCGACAGTGCGTCGGACACCCGTGCCGGGGACGGGCGCCCGCGCCGGGCGGCCTCCGGTTGATCGATCCCCGCCTCATCGGTGAGGCTGGTGGGGCGGCACGGACGACACAGTCGAGGAAAGGTCCCCTGGTGAGCACCATCCCGGAGCACACGCTCAACGACGGTACGAAGCTCCCGGCCCTGGGTCTGGGCACCTGGCCGATGGACGACGCGGAGGCGGAGCGGTCGGTCGCCGAGGCGCTCGACCTGGGCTACCGGCTCGTCGACACGGCGACGAACTATCGCAACGAGAGCGGGGTCGGGCGGGGCGTGACCCGGGCCGGGGTGCCGCGCGAGGAGATCGTGGTGGCGACGAAACTGCCCGGCCGCCACCACGGCTACGAGGAGACCCTCGCCTCCTTCGAGGAGTCCCGGAAGCGGCTCGGGCTCGAGTACGTGGACCTGTACCTGATCCACTGGCCGCTCCCCCGGGTCGACAGGTTCGTCGACTCCTGGCGGGCCATGATCAAGCTGCGCGAGGAGGGTCTAATCCGGTCCATCGGTGTCTCCAACTTCACGGCCGGGCACATCGGGCGGCTGGAGAAGGAGACGGGCGTGCTGCCGTCCGTCAACCAGATCGAGCTGCACCCGCTCCTCCCGCAGGACGAGCTGCGCGCCTACCACGAGGCCAAGGGCGTCCGCACGGAGAGCTGGAGCCCGCTGGGCCGCGGTTCGGCGCTTCTCAAGGACCCGGCCGTCCTCGCCGTCGCCGAGTCGCTGGGCGTGACACCCGGCCAGGTCGTCCTGCGCTGGCACCTCCAGCTCGGTGCCGTCCCCATTCCGAAGTCGTCCAGCCCCGAGCGTCAGCGCGCCAACCTCGACGTCTTCGGCTTCGAACTCGCGCCGGCGCAGGTGGCGGCGATCGCGGAGCGGCCGCACCGGCGCCTGGGCGGCGACCCCGAAGAGCACGAGGAGTTCTGAGCGACGACGACCGCCAGGGCGCTGCCGCGGCGACGGGCGACCTTCTGGCGCGTTGCGCGGACCGACGCCGAGGCGCCCGGTCCGCGGGGGCATTCACGATGCGGCGCGGCGGAGGAGCCGGGCTCGGGTGACCGCCGAGGAGCGGGCGGCGAGGTCGCCCCGCCCGGTCCTCACTCGGGCTCCAGCAACTGCTCCGCCCAGATCGTCTTTCCCCGGTCCGTCTGTCGGCTGCCCCAGCGCTGGGTGAGCTGCGCGACGAGCAGCAGTCCGCGCCCGCCCTCGTCGAAGGCGTGCGCGCGGCGCAGGTGGGGCGAGGTGGAACTGCCGTCGGACACCTCGCAGATCAGGCTGCGGTCGCGGATCAGACGGAGCCGGATGGGGGGTGCGCCGTAGCGGATGGCGTTGGTGACGAGTTCGCTGACGACGAGTTCGGTGACGAAGGCGGCCTCCTCCAGGCCCCACGCGGTCAGCTGCTCGGTCGCCGCCTGGCGGGTGGCGGCGACCTGGGCGGGGTCCGGCTCGACGTCCCAGGTGGCGACCTGGTCCGCGCCGAGCGCCCGGGTGCGGGCGAGCAGCAACGCGACGTCGTCGCCGGGCTCTTCCGGCAGGACGGCCTTCAACACGGTGTCGCAGAGGGCGTCGAGCGTGGCGGCGGGTGCGGTCAGCGCGCTGCACAGTTCGCCGGTGGCGCGGTCGACGTCGCGGTCGCGGTCCTCGATCAGCCCGTCGGTGTAGAGGGCGACGACCGCGCCTTCGGGCAGCTCCAGTTCGACCGCCTCGAAGGGCAGTCCGCCGACCCCGAGCGGGGGCCCGGGGGTCGTGCGGATCAGCTGTGCGGTGCCGTCGGGCAGGACGAGGACGGGGGCCGGGTGCCCGGCGGCGGCGACGGTGAGACAGCGGCTGACGGGGTCGTAGACGGCGTAGAGGCAGGTGGCGCCGAGCTCCGCGACGTCCTCGCCGGCGTCGTCGTACGCCGCGAGGTGGGTGACGAGGTCGTCGAGGTGGGTGAGGAGCTCGTCGGGCGGCAGGTCCACGTCGGCGAGCGTGCGCACGGCCATGCAGAGCCGGCCCATGGTCGCCGTCGACGGGATGCCGTGTCCGACGACGTCGCCGACGACGAGGGCGACCCGGCTTCCGGAGAGCGGGATGACGTCGAACCAGTCGCCGCCGATGCCCGCCATGGAGCCGCTGGGCAGATAGCGGTGGGCGACCTCGACGGCCGCCTGTCCGGGCAGGCCCCGGGGCAGCAGGCTGTGCTGGAGGGCGAGGGCGGTGGTGCGTTCGCGGGCGAAACGGCGGGCGTTGTCGACGCAGACGGCGGCCCGGCTGGCGAGTTCCTCGGCGAAGACGGCGTCATCGGCCTCGTAGGCGTCGGGATGGGCGATACGGACGCCGACCAGGACGCCCAGCGTGATGCCCCGGGCCCGCAGGGGCACGGAGATCACCGAGTGGACCCCGCTGCGGAAGCGGCGGCCCTCCGGTGCGCGCTCGTTGCGTTCGGCGAGCCAGTCCATGAAATCGGGCTCACCCGCCTGGATGCGGACGGCCCGTCCCGCGTGCAGGGCACGGGCCGGCGGGCTGAACGGCGGGTGGACGTCGGTCTCGCCCAGACGGACCGCCGCCTCCGGGGTGCCCTCGTGGCCGGAGCCGTGGGCGACGCGGCGCAGCACGACCTCGCCGTCCGTGACGGGCGGCGGCTCGTCGGCTCCCAGGACCCAGTCCAGCAGGTCCACGCTGGCGAAGTCGGCGAACCGGGGCACGAGGAGCTCGATCACCTCCTCGGCGGTGCGCACCACGTCCAGAGTGGTGCCGATGGAGGCGGCGGCCTCGTTCAGCAGGGCCAGGCGCCGGCGGGCCAGGTACTGCTCCGTGCTGTCGAAGGCCGCGAGGGCGACGGCGGCCACCGCTCCGGAGTCGTCGCGCACCGGCCACATCTCGGTGGTCCAGGCGTGCTCCCGGTTGAGGGACGGGGCTCCGGTGAAGCTCTCGTAGCGCGTCGGGCGGCCGGTCTCGGCGACGTGGCGCAGATGCCAGTCGAAACCCCGGCTGTGTTCGGCCTCCTCGACGGTCTCGGGGAAATGGCGGCCGAGCAGGACCTCCTCCGGCACTCCCATGACCATGCACGCGGTCTCGTTCAGGCGCAGGTAGCGCTGCCCGGTATCGAACACGGACATCGACATGGAGGCCTGCTGGAAGGCTCGCCCCGCCAGCGTGGGCTCCGGATCGGTGGGCCGCTGCGCGGTGAGGGTGAACCCGGTGGGGCGGGCGTCCGCGCCGAGCACCGGGCAGGCCGTCACGACGAGGGTGACGGGGTGGCCGTCGCGGTGGCGTACGACGACGGGGCCGGTCCACTCGCCGTCCGCGCGTCGGGGCAGGTCCTCGGCGAGCAGGTCGGCCGCGGGCCGGCCCACGGCCTCGTCGGCCGCATGGCCCGTCAGCAGACGGGCACCCTCGCTCCAGCCCGTCACGATGCCGTGAGCATCGATGACCGCAGCAGCGACGACATGCTCCATGCCGTCCAGGATGGTCCCTTTGTCCCCACGCATCAACCGCGACGGTCCGACCCCGGAGGCACGGCGTCGCTCCCCGCTCGGGCCTCCCCTGCGTTCACAGGCCCCTCGGGACCCTCCCGCCCGCGTCGCTCAGGCGCGGTGGGCGCGCAGCGCGTCGAGAGCGCGGTCGGCGTGGGTGTTCATCCGCAGCTCGCTGCGGACGACCTCCAGGACGGTGCGGTCCTTGCCGATGACGAAGGTGACCCGCTTGGTGGGGGCGAGAGAGAAGCCGCGCTTCACGCCGAACCGTTCCCGCACCGCCCCGTCGGCGTCCGACAGCAGCGGCATGCCGAGCGAGTGCCGGCCGGCGAACTCCTGCTGGCGGTCGACGGAGTCCCCGCTGATCCCGACGGGCCGGGCGCCCACGGCGGCGAACTCGGCCGCCAGATCACGGAAGTGGCAGGCCTCCGCGGTGCAGCCCGCCGTGAGGGCGGCGGGGTAGAAGAAGAGGACCACCGGCCCGTCGGCGAGCAGGTCGGTCAGGCTGCGCACCGCGCCGGTCTCGTCCGGCAGCGCGAAGTCCTCGACGAGGTCGCCGGTTTCCAAGGCCTTGGTCATGACCGGCCCTCGATCTTCGCGGTGTTCGCACCCTCGGCGACGCTGCGGGCCCACAGCACGAGGGGCGCCTGGAAGGGCAGCCGGGCCACGGCTGCGGCCCTGAGCGGAGCGGGGCGGTGACGCCAGTCCCATGCCATCTTGACGTTGGCGGGGAAGACCCCGACGAAGAGCCCGGCCGCGGCCAGTGCGGCCGTCCTGCGGGTCCGCGGCAGGGCCACTCCCGCGGCCAGCGCCAGCTCGGCCACACCGCTGGCGTACGTCCAGGCCCTGGGCGAGCCCGGGAGCGTGCGCGGGACGATCGCGTCGAAGGGGCGCGGGACGGCGAAGTGGGCCACGCCCATGCCGGCCAGCAGGCCCGCCAGGAGCAGGGGTGAGCGTTCGGACCGGGACACGGTTCCTCCTCTGATGACCTGGCGCCCGACATTACTGGAGGGTAGGCGGGAGTCCGGCGGCAGGGTCGCGAGGAGGCCCGTTCGGGGCTCGCGTCGTCCGGGGCCCGGGTGTGGGCGAGGGTCGGCTCGCTCGGCAGCGGGCCGACGGACCCCGTCGGCCTCGCCGGTTGCCGCGCCTGAGGTCAGCCGCCGGGTGCCGCGGCCGGCTGCTCGGTCTCTTCCTCGAGGGAGTAGGAGAGGAAGTCGTCGACCATGCGGTGGAAGAGCGTGGCGAGCTGTCCCAGCTCCTCCGGGGACCAGTCCGCCAGCACCAGCTGCATCCCCCGGGCGCCCGCCTCCCGGACCCGGTCGACGGCCGCGCGGCCCGCCTCCGTGAGCTGGATCCGCTGGGCCCGGCCGTCGTCGGGGTCGGGGACCCGTGTGACGTAGCCGGACTTCTGGAGCTGCTGCACCGTACGGGTCACATGGGAGGCCTCCACGCCCAGTCGCTGCGCCAGCTCTCCCGGCCGCAACGGCTCGGAGTCGGCGACCTGCCGCAGCAGCGCCACGGCGGCGCGGTCCAGCGGAACCCCGGCCAGCGTCATCAGCCGTTCGTGTTGGCGGGCGCGGGTGCTCAGGTAGGTGATGCGAGTGAGCGCGCGCTCGATCTCGATCACTTCCGGAGACGCGACGGGGGGCAACGGGAGCGGTTCGGACGACATGCAAGCCACTTTACCATCTTGTTGCGTAACTCAAGTAACTTACTGAACACGTACGCCTCACGGGCGCTCCGGCTCCTATCCGGCCCGGTCCGCGCTCCCGCTGGGCAGCCGCCGGACACAAGCCGCCCGCAACGCCCGTCACCACACGGCCAACCGCACCTGCACCGCTCGGCCACTCGGCCACTGGGCCACTGGGCCACTGCCTCTTTGCCGAGTGCTCATTCTTATCCGTAATCATCTCGGCTACGTTTATGTTACTGTAGCCGCGGCGGTGGCAGAAAGGCGAGAGTCTCGCATCTACGCAGGTGAGAGCGGCGACTTGGGGAGCCATCCGAACCGGCTGGTGCGTCCGACATCTTGTCCGGCGCTGCATTCGCCGACGTGCCAGGCACTCCCCCGGCCCGCGCCGTGGGACAGCAGGACCTGCCGCTCGAAGAACGACACCTCTCAAGGAGATACAGACGCATATGAAGGCGAAGATGAAGCGTGTGCTGCGCCCCTCCCGTCGGCGTGTTTCCGCGCTCGCGGCCGTGGCCGGCGTGGCCGCTCTCAGCCTGGCGTCCATGACGTCGGCCCCCGCGGCCACCGCCGGGCCCGCCGCGCAGGCAGCGAAGCCCACGGTCGTGCTGGTGCACGGGGCCTTCGCGGACTCCTCCAGCTGGAACAGCGTGATCACGCGCCTGCGGCACGACGGCTATCCGGTCGTCGCTCCCGCCAACCCGCTGCGTGGGGTGGCCGGCGACTCGGACTACCTGGAGAGCTATCTCAAGAGCGTGAAGGGGCCGGTCGTCCTCGTCGGCCACTCCTACGGCGGTTCCGTGATCAGTGACGCCGCCGCGGGCAACCCGGAGGTCAAGGCGCTCGTCTACATCGCCGCGTTCGTCCCCGACAAGGCCGAGACCCTCGCGGAACTCGGCGACAGGTTCCCGGGGGCGACCCTCCCCTCGGCCCTCAACGCTGTGCCCTATCCGCTGCCCGGCGGAGGCACCGGCACCGACCTCTACGTCCAGAAGGACAAGTTCCACGACGCCTTCGCCGCCGACGTGCCCCGGTCGGTCACCGACATCATGGCCGTCACCCAGCGTCCGCTGGCCGCCTCGGTCTTCGACGAGAAGACCACGAAAACCGCCTGGAAGACCATCCCCTCCTGGGACCTGGTCACCACCCAGGACCACGCGATCGCACCGGCCGAACAGCGCTTCATGGCCAAACGCGCCCACGCGCACACCATCGAGGTCAACTCCTCGCACGCGGTCGCCATCTCCCACCCCGGCACGGTCACCCGCCTCGTCGAACAGGCCGCCCGAGCCACCTCCAAGTAACCCCCTTGGGACATCCGTGCCGATCACGACCCGCCGCCTCCGGCCGTCGGTGAGGTGATCGGCGGGCCCGCCGGAGCGGGCGCGTTAACGGGTGAGTGGAGCAGTCGTTCAGTTCTGGATGTCGGAGCGCAAAACACTATGGAGGTTGGACGTCATGGGACGTATCAAGATCGGCACGGAGAACAGCACGGATATCGAGGTGCACTACGAGGACAAGGGGGCGGGTCAGCCGGTGGTGCTGATCCACGGTTACCCGCTGGACGGGACCTCGTGGGAGGGGCAGACGTCGGCGCTGCTGGAGGCCGGCTATCGGGTGATCACGTATGACCGGCGGGGTTTCGGCAAGTCGAGTCATCCTTCGGCGGGTTACGACTACGACACCTTCGCCGCCGACCTGAACGCCGTACTGGAAGCACTGGATCTGCGTGAGGCGGTGCTGGTCGGGTTCTCGATGGGCACCGGCGAGGTGGCCCGTTACCTTTCCGTCTACGGTTCGGGGCGTGTCGCCAAGGCCGTGTTCCTGGCCTCGCTGGAGCCGTTCCTGGAGATCACCGAAGACAACCCCGACGGTGCCGCGCCTGCTTCGTTCTTCCAGGGTGTCTCCGAGGCTGTCAAGAACGACCGGTACGCGTTCTTCACCGGCTTCTACAACGACTTCTTCAACCTCGACGAGAACCTGGGCACCCGCGTCAGCGAAGAGGCGGTTCGCAACGCCTGGAACATCGCCGCCGGGTCGGGCGCGATCGCCTCGGCCGCCGCGCCTCTCTCCTGGCCCACCGACTTCCGTGCCGACATCCCCAGGATCGACGTCCCGGCCCTGATCGTGCACGGCACCGCCGACCGCACCCTCCCCATCGACGCGACCGGCCGCCGCTTCGCCAAGGCCCTGCCCACCGCCCAGTACACCGAGATCGACGGCGCTCCCCACGGCCTGCTCACCACCCACACCGCCGAGGTCAACGAAGTTTTGCTGAACTTCCTCGCTCAGTAAGCCGCACCTCTGCACCTCTGCACCTCTGCACCTCTGCACCTCTGCCTGGTCGGCCGGCTCCGGCTGGCCGACCGCGCCCGCGTCCTCGTATCCCGCCTCATCACGCCCCCCTGCGCGATTCGCCTCACCAGGGGTGATCGTCCTACTGATGCACAGGAAGTCACCATGAAGGTTCTGATCGTCCTCACCTCGCACGACAAGCTCGGTGACACCGGCCGTAAGACCGGGTTCTGGCTGGAGGAGCTCGCCGCGCCGTACTACCGGTTCAAGGAGGCAGGCTGGGACATCACCCTCGCCTCCCCCAAGGGCGGCCGTCCCCCGCTGGACCCCAAGAGCAACGAGATCGCCAACCAGACCCCAGTGAGCAACGAGATCGCCAACCAGACCGACCAGACCCGCCGCTTCGAAACCGACCCGGAAGCGACCGCCGCGCTGGCGACCACCGTACGCCTGGACTCCGTCAACGCCGACGACTACGACACCGTCTTCTACCCCGGAGGCCACGGCCCCCTGTGGGACCTGGCGGAGGACACCGTCTCCGCCCGCCTGATCGAGACGACGCTGCGTTCCGGCAAGCCCCTGGCCCTGGTCTGCCACGCCCCCGGCGTCCTGCGCCACACCGTCAACGAAGACGGCACGCCCCTGGTACAGGGCAGGAAGGTCACCGGCTTCACCAACTCCGAGGAGGACGGCGTCGCCCTGACCGACATCGTCCCCTTCCTCGTCGAGGACGAACTCGTCAATCTCGGCGGCATCTACTCCAGGATCGGCGACTGGCAGCCCTACGTTGTCCAGGACGGCCTGCTCATCACCGGACAGAACCCCGCCTCCTCCGGCCCCGCAGCCGACACCCTCATCGCACTCACCACGGCTCGGGCCGGATCCGTCAGCGAGGAGAGCCTGCCCGCCTCCGCGTGAAAGATCTTCCTCGCGCTTTCGGCCCGGCGGGCTTCAGCCCGGCGGGCCGAAAGCGTTTCGCACAACGCCTATGGCCGACTCTCGCTCCGCCTTACGGCACAGTCCTCCCCGGCCGGCGCGGAGGATCGCGGTCAGGCGCTCTCCAGGAGCCGCGCCGCCTCCGGAACACCTTGCGCGATGTCCTGCACGGTGAAGTGCCCGAGGGCCGTCGCCACAGCGTGGGCGACCGTACGGTCGATCGACACCAGGGACTTCTGGACGGACCGGCCCATGACACATGAGGGATCGGGGCCGTGCAGTCCGAGCACGGGTTCGTCGCCCTGAAGGAGCAGCCATACCTGTGCGAGGGGGATCTGGGCAGGGTCGGCTGCCAGTTCCCAGCCGCCGTTCACGCCGGACCGGGAGCGGACCAGCCCCGCGTTCCGCATCGGTCCGAGGACGCGGCGTACATAGACCGCGTTGACGTTGGCACTCTTGGAGAGTTCCTCGGAACTCACGGCGTGGCCATCAGCGGCGACTGTCAGGATGACTAGTACGTGCACGGCGACGGCGAACTGGGTGTTCGTGGAGCGGGCCATTACCCCATCTTGCCATTTTTGTCACCATCGTGGCTACAGGCGCCAGGCGCCTGCCCGGGAACCCGAGAAGGACTACGCAGACGTGGGAACAGGCGGACACGATGTGCGCACCCTCGGCCGAGCCCATGCGCGTCTGTCGTCCCGCGTCGGTGCGGGTGAGAAGGCGCATGAGCATCAGGGACGCCGTTCATCAGCTTCTGCACCCCGAAGGACATGCCGACGCCGGTTCGCGAAGCCGACTTCACAGGCTCGGGCACATGTCGGGAGCCGGCTCGCCGAGCGCTACTTCGCCTATCCCCTCGACGGCCTTCGTCCGTCGAGGGGTACCTCTGTGTCTCTTTCGTCCAGCGAGGCGTACTGCGCGAAGAGGGCGTTGAGTGCCTTGACCACGCGCGCCGGGAAGCAGGGAGGCCCGGCTGCTGCGCCTGCGGAAGGCGGCGGCGAAGGTGAGGGACGCGCCCTCCGTGTTCCTCGACGTCCCCATCGAGAGTGACGGCGGCGAGGGTGGCAGGGAACCAGTGCCGCTGAGTGTGGCTCAGGCATGGGAGCGGAGCGGATCGAGCGGCTCGTCACCCGCGAGCAGTTGGCCAAGGCGATCGTGGAGCTCGGCGAGCTGCTGCCCGAGGTACGGTCGAGGACGCGGACACCGCCTGGCGCAAGCAGCTGCTGGAGCGCTGTGCGACGGTGCGGCCGTTCACCTCGCTGCTGGCCGAGGTGAGCCCGTGGGGGGCGACGCAGGCCGGCACACCATCGGACTCACCCAGGACCTGACGGACCTGATGAGCACCGGGAACACGGGACAGGGTCCCGGCCTGGCTCAGGTTCCAGTGGTCGTTGCAACACCCCGGTTCAGGGGTGGCAGTGGCATGTACTGCTCGTCGGCGCTTACGGGACCAGCACGCGCTCGCCGGTGAGGACGATGCGGACCTCGATGTCCGGGGCGAGGCGGGCGACGGCGTCGGCGTAGTGGCGGGGGTCGGGGTCGGTCTTGGTCATCATCCGGTCGCCGAGGCGGCCGCTGTGGAAGGCGTAGTGGTGCGGGATCGCCAGGGTGGGGCGCAGCGCCGCGGTCAGGCCGGCGGCTTGTTCGGCGTCCATGACGAACTGCCGCATGCCGAGCGGGCGGACGCACAGGCCGTTGGTCGGCAGGATGGCGAGGTCGACGGGGCCGATCCGGTCAGGGATGGTGTCGAGTTCGGGGACGCGTAGCGAGTCGCCGCCGAAGAACACGGTGCGGCCTTCGGCCTGGAGGACGAAGGTCACCTCGTGGACGCCGTGCTCGCCGGGGGTCGCGGTCACCACCAGGGGGCCGACGGTCGTCGCCTCCCATGCCTCGATGGCGCGGACGTCACGGAAGCCCTTGGCGCGGGCGATGGTCGCGACGGTGCCGGGGCCGATCAGCGGGACGGAGAGGTCGAAGCCGCCGTCGAGCAGGGCGTCGAGGTCACAGTGGTCGTAGTGCTCGTGGCTGACGACGACCGCGTCGATCCGGCCGAGGCCGGCGACGGTCGTGGCGAGCTGTTCGCCGGGGTGGTAGGTGGCGGTCTCGGTGAACCAGGGGTCGGTGAGGATCCGGGTCTCGCCGATCTCGATCAGCTGGCAGGCGTGCCCGATCCGGGTCACGGCAAGGGGGGTGTGCATGGTCTCTCCTGCTCTTGGGGGGCCGGTTGCCCGGGTGGGTCAGGCGCCGAGGTCGAGGTCGAGGATGGCGCCGAGGAGTTCTTCGGGGGTCTCCAGCTGCGGGAGGTGGCCGGTGCGGGGCAGCAGGGTGAAGGCGGCGCCGGGGATGGCGGCGGCGTAGGCGCGGCCGTAGTCGGGGGTGACGATGCCGTCGCTCTCGCCCCAGATGACGTGGACGGGCAGGTGGAGGTCGGCCAGCCGGTCGGCGAGCGTCGGGTCGGACATCGTGGGGCCCGTGTAGCCGATCAGGGCCTGGAGGTCGGGGCTTGGTCCGGCCTGGCCGGCGGGCGCGACGGGTGCCTTGCGCGGGTCGTGGAAGGAGTAGGTGCTGATCTGCTGCGATGTCATGCCGGCGAGGTTGGTCATGGGGTGGCCGTCCACCTCGATGCCGACGCCGTCGACGATGACGGCGCCGCTGACGCGCGGGCTTTCCTGCAGGGCGATCTCGGCGGCGAGCCAGCCGCCGAAGGAGTTGCCGACGACGGTGACGTCGGTGAGGTCGAGCTCCTCCAGCAGCGCGACGTATGCGCGGGCCAGCGCGGTGACGTCGGTGAGGCCGTCGGCCTTGGGGGTCCCGCCGAAACCGGGGTGGGTCGGCAGCAGCACCCGGGTGTGGGCGCGCTCGGCGAGGCGGTCGGCGAAGCCGGCCATGGTGGGCATGCCGCCGCCTCCGTGCAGGAGCAGGAAGGGACGGGTGCGGTCGCGGTCCTGGACGGTCATCTCGACCGGTCCGGCGGGGGACGCGACGGTGTAGCCGGAGGTGCGGGTGGGCCGGAGGGAACCGGCCAAAACGGGGGCGCTCATCGTCTTCCATCTCTCTGTAACTCAGCTTGCTTATATAAGGAACCTTAGATCAGGTCTCGTATCTAAGCAACCTTGGATCGGGAGTAGACTGTGGCCATGCGCGAACCCTCCGATGTCGGCCTGGCCGTCAAACGTCTCCAGCACCGGCACCAGCGCGCCGCCAACCGGGCGCTGGCGCCGCTCGGCCTGTCGCTGGTCCAGTGGGACACCTTGCGGCACCTGCACGCCAAGCCTGACGCCTCGCTGCACGACCTGGCCGTGCTGACCTTCCAGACCGACCAGTCCTTCGGATCGCTGGCCGCCCGCATGGCCGAGCGCGGCCTGATCGAGCGGGTACCAGGCCCCGGACGCGCCGTCCGCCACCGGCTCACCGAGGAAGGCGCACGGCTGCTGGCCGAGGGCCAGGCCGCGCTCGACGCCATCACCGCGGCCTCGTTCAGCGCCCTCACCCCCGACCAACTCGACCAGCTTGGCGCCCTCCTCGACATCGCCCTAGGCCCCAACCCCACCGCCTGACCCACCACCACCCGGCATTTCGCCAGGAGATCGCAACGGGGATGCCATCGGCCCGACCACGCTGCACGCCCGTGGTGACCCGGGCGGACTCCGGCGCGCTGCGTCAAGGCCGACGTCGTCCGCGAGTGGGTGCGTCAACTTAACGGCTGATCCTGGGTGTTGAGATGTCAGTTGTTGCTCAGGGTGAGGCGGCCTTCGAAGGCGATCTGGAAGGCGTTCAGGGGAGCCTTCCAGCGCCTGGTCCGCCTCTTGCGGCCCTTGCCGGTCGGGTCCAGGCTCATCAGCGCCATGTAGACGCACGTCAGGGCGGCGGCTTCGTTGAGGAAGTGACCACGGGCGCGGACGGCCCTGCGGATGCGGGCGTCGAGGCTCTCGATCGCGTTCGTGCTGCAGAGGACCTTGCGTATCTCGACGTCGAAGGAGAGGAAGGGTACAAATTCGGCCCAGGCGTCGGACCACGGCTTCACGTTCGCCAGATACTTCGTCCCCCAGGAGTCCTGGAACTCCAGGAACCGCTCCGTCGCCGCGCCCTCGCTCGGGTGTCGGGAGCAGTGACGACGTTCGACGGCGCCGCGGTTCAGCGAGGGAAAGCGGGCGGCGGCGCGGTCTGCGTCCGGAGCGGTCCGGTGCGCCGCCCGTCCCGCTCCCCTCTGTTTGGTACCTTTCACTGGACACGCAAATCGATCGGATGTTCGCTTACTGGGATCTCCGAGCGTCCGTTGTCGGCAGTAGACGCTCACGTTCTCCGACGTGCGGCGTGCCACACAATCGGACCGGGTGAAAGCTCATGACAGGAACCGACCACGAAAAGGCGCTGGACACGGCGCTCGCACAGATCGAGCGGAAATTTGGCAGGGGCGCGGTCATGCGCCTCGGCGAGCGGCCCAATGAGCCCATCGAGGTGATCCCTACAGGATCGACCGCGCTGGACGTGGCGCTCGGCGTGGGCGGTCTGCCCCGCGGCCGCGTGGTGGAGGTATACGGGCCGGAGTCCTCCGGCAAGACGACCCTGACGTTGCACGCAGTAGCGAACGCACAGAAGGCCGGCGGCTCGGTGGCCTTCATCGACGCCGAGCACGCACTCGACCCCGAGTACGCCAAAAAGCTCGGCGTCGACACCGACAACCTCATCCTGTCCCAGCCGGACAACGGTGAACAGGCGCTGGAGATCGTCGACATCCTGATCCGCTCCGGCGCGATCGACCTGATCGTGATCGACTCCGTCGCGGCCCTGGTGCCACGCGCCGAGATCGAGGGCGAGATGGGCGACTCCCACATGGGTCTGCAGGCCCGTCTGATGAGCCAGGCACTCCGCAAGATCACCGGCGCACTGCACCAGTCCCAGACCACCGCGATCTTCATCAACCAGCTCCGCGAGAAGATCGGCGTGATGTTCGGCTCCCCGGAGACCACGACCGGCGGCCGGGCACTGAAGTTCTACGCCTCGGTGCGACTCGACATCCGCCGCATCGAGACCCTGAAGGACGGCACCGACGCGGTCGGCAACCGCACCCGCGTCAAGGTCGTCAAGAACAAGGTCGCGCCGCCCTTCAAGCAGGCCGAGTTCGACATCCTCTACGGCCAGGGCATCAGCCGCGAGGGCGGCCTGATCGACATGGGCGTGGAGAACGGCTTCGTCCGCAAGGCCGGCGCCTGGTACACGTACGAGGGCGCCCAGCTCGGCCAGGGCAAGGAGAATGCCCGCAACTTCCTCAAGGACAACCCCGACCTCGCCAACGAGATCGAGAAGAAGATCCTCGAGAAGCTCGGAATCGGGGCACCGGCGAAGGCCACAGTCGCCGAGGACACGGGCGCCGTCCCGGTCCCTGGTGCCGCCCGGGCCTCGGCGGGAAACGCCGCCTGACAGGCACGGGCACGGCCTGGCCGGGGGCAGGCTTCCGACATGTTCAGCATCTCGGCGTGCTCCACGGCCCAGATCCGCTCGCATGCCTGTTCCGTGCAGAGAACCTGCTCGTGCGCGTCCGGGCGTTACCAGCCCATAGGCGAGGCCCAGAGGACACCGCGCTCGGCAAGGAATCGATGACCATGTCAGGATCCGGCTGGTCGGGAGCGGCCGGACGTGTCGGGGATGCCGGGCACTTCGGGCATGGCTCCCTCCTCGTGGGGGTCGGCTGGAGGCAATAGGTAACCGGGGAGCACGGGGAGTTGTGCATCCCGCGCGAGCGGAGGTGTTCCGTGGCGCAAGATCCGGAGCATTCCCGGACCAAGTTGGCGGCAATCACCGACAGCACTCTCGTTTTCGCAGATCAACGCAGCCGCCACGCGGGGCTGAGTGGCGGTGCAGCTTCCCCGGCAGGGACGTCCACTGAGTCCCGCGCCGCTCATGAGCCGAAGCACATTTCCCAGTGGAATGCCGAGAGGCCGGGCTCTGGGAGAGCACGGCCTCTCGGGTGGTGACGTGGCGCCTACCAGTAGGTACGGGTGATCTTGTCAGGCAGTCGCCCCTGCCGCTCCCCCTCCTGGAAGATCACCGACGCCGCCATCAGGAAAGAGCGGCGGACTTTCGGGTCCGGGTCGGGGTTTTCCACATTCCCGACGTTTTTGTCGAGGAGCATGTCGCCGAGGATTATTCCCTCCGGTGTGCAGAGGCGAGCGACTGAGCCTTCCGGCTCGATCAGGATGTTTCCGGTGCCCCCTTCCGCGTTTTCCCAGGCGTAGACGGATCCCGCTTCCAGAGAGTGGATCATCCTGCACGTCAGTGATGCTGTCACGGAGATTTCCACCAGTTCGCTCGCGCCAGGGATTTGATCACCTGAACCCTATACCGTCTGCCGCGGGCGCATGTTCGTCCCAGGTGTGGCCGGCGTCCAGGGTCGCCTGGTGGGCGCGGCGATAGTTCTGGTCGCCGTGCTGACGCATCCAGTTCGACTCGTACAGTTCATGCGCGAGCAGATCGAAATCGCTGGGGTGTGGATTTCCGTTCTGGAGGCGTTCCCAGGCCCTGGCGATACGCGGATTGGCGTCGAATCGCAGCATTCCCGCGTCGAGCTGATGCGTTTCGGTGAACAGGTGGTTGTAGATCTGATTGATGTCGGCCGCGGAATAGCCGCGCGATGCCGCGGTCTGCGCCACCCGGTCGAGCTGGGCGTCGGCGCGGATCGCGTTATAGGCGTGGTCCGCCCATTCCAGCTCGAAGTCCATCTCGCTGCGCGGCCGCCGGAAGGACGAACCGCCGGACTGCAGCTCCCGCTCCGTGGCCACCGCGGACCGCCGCCACCCCGTCAGCCCGCCTACCCCGGTGAGGACCAGCTGCTGGGCGAGTTCGTCGGCAGTCTCCGCGTACAGGTCGGCGAGCGCGTCGCAGCCCTGCTGCCGGAGCATGTACTCGGCGCGGTAGAGCCGGTAGGCGGGCCGGACGGGAAGGTACTTGTCGACGAACGCGCCCGCGCCGCCGTTCTCACCGGTGAACGCGTCCTCCAGGTCTCCGAGGAACACGAAGGGTGACTTGGCGACGTCGACGAAGGCGTCGCCGAAGATACCGATCGCTTCGCCGAGGCTGTCGACCCGGTCGTTGTTCGGGTCGTCGGGGGTCAGACCGCTGGGGTCGGTGAGCACGCTGGGCACGTTGTCGGCGTAGGCGTACGCGGAGACGTACGGCGTCGACAGGTCCCGGGCCGCCGGATCGGACCGCGTGAAACGGCCGGTGGCGGTGTCGTACTGGCGGGCGTGCAGGTCGAGACTGCCGGTGCTGGTCTCGTACCGGGCCCCGGTGTACGACGGGGTGCTCGCGGGCGCGCCGCTGGTGGTGGTGTTCAGGACGCGGGTGCCGAACGAGTCGTAGGCCCAGCGCTGGTGGAGGGTCCCGGTGCTACCGGTGACGTCGACCGGGGAGCCCTGGGTGTCGTGGTGGTAGTAGAAGAGCGCCCCGGCGCCGGTCTTGGTGGCGGTGGGCTGGCCGAGCGGGTCGTAGCGGTAGGACTGCTTGACCGCCCAGGCGCTGTCGTACTCGGTGGCCAGGATCGGCAAGGGTGCGTTGGGGTCCCACTGGGTGCGGTTGGTGACCGCGCCGTCCTTGACAGTGGTGATCTGATTGCCGCTCGCGTCGTGGTCGTAGGTGTAGGCGACGCCCCCGGCGGTGGCGGCGGAGATCTGTCCGGCCAGGTCGTAGGTGTAGGTGTCCGCGCCAGCCTTGGTCCGGTTGCCCTCGGCGTCGTGGTCGTAGGCGGTGGTCGTGGTGCCGGTGGTGGTCGAGGTGAGCTGGTCGGCGGCGTCGTAGGCGTAGCTGGTCGAGGCGGTGCCCAGGGTGGAGGTCAGGCGGTTGCCGACCTTGTCGTAGGTGTAGGACGTGGCGCGGCCCGCGGGGCAACCGGTGACCCAGGGCTGCGGCGCGCAGCCGGAGGTGAGTCGGCCGGCTGCGTCATAGGTGAGGTCGTAGCCGCCGGTGCCGACGCCGGCCCGGGTGACGTCGACGCGTGAGGGCAGGCCCGCCGCGGACAGCGTCAGCGCCGTGTTGGTGACCGTGGCGCCCGCCTTGGTGGCGGTCACGGCGGTGACCCGGCCCGCCCGGTCGTACGTGCGGTCCTCGGTCTCGGTGTTGGGCAGGGCCGATCTGACCAGGTTGCCCGCCGGGTCCCAGGTGTACGTGGTGACCTTGCCGTCGGCCGCCATTGTCGCGGTGTGGCCGTCGGCGTCGTATGTGTACGTGCTCGTGTTGCCGTCGGAGTACTTGCGGGTGAGCATCTGCCCAGCGGCGTCGTAGGTGTAGGCGAAGCCGCGCGTCTTGGTCAGATTGCCGACCGCGTCGTAGACGAAGTCCTCGGAGATCTTGGAGTTCGCGCGGGCGGTCAGCTGCCCGGCGTCGTCGTAGCCGAAGGTCGCGTCGGGGGTGGCGTCCGAGTAGTCGATCTTGGTGAGCAGACCGCGCGGGTCGTAGGTGTACCCCGTGGTGCCGCGGGGCGTGGTCTTCCCGGTGACGTTGCCCTCCGCGTCGTACGCGTAGGTCGTCTTGCGTTCGAGCGGGTCGGTGACCGAGGTGAGGCGGTGCACCGCGTCGTAGCCGTATGCGGTGACGTGGCCGCCCGCGTCGGTGCGCTCGGTGAGGTTGCCGAGCTTGTCGTAACCGTAGGCGGTGACCGCGCCGCCGGGGGCGGTGACCTTGGTCAGCTGGTCCAGGTCGTCGTAGCCGTAGGCGGTGGTTCGCCCGTCGGCGTCCTTGCGCTCGACGACCTTGCCGAGGGCGTCGTAGGCGGTCGTGGTCACCCCGCCGAGCGGGTCGGTGACCTTGGTGGGGTTGCCCGCGGGGTCGTAGCCGTACGTCGTCGTGTACTGGACGGGGTCGGCGCCGATGGCGTTGCCGCGCGGGTCGACCGCGGTGGCCTGGCGGCCGTCGCCGTCGTAGGTCCAGCTCGACTTGTGGCCGAGCGGGGATGTGCGGCTGAGCAGGTTGCCGTCGGTGTCGTAGGCGTAGGTCGTGGTCTTGCCCAGCTGGTCAGTGCTGCTGCTGAGGCGGTTGTTCTTGTCGTAGACAGCGGTGGTCGTCTTGCCCGCGGCGTCGGTGGTCTTGGTGACGTTGTCGTTGGCGTCGTAGGTGTAGCCGGTGGTGTGGCCCAGCGGGTCCGTGACCACGAGCGGCCGGTTGATCGCGTCGTAGGTCGTCTTCGTCGTCGCGCCGGTGGGACCGGTGGTCGCGGTGAGGTTGCCGGCCGCGTCGTAAGCGTAGGACGTGGTGTAGGCGGCCTGGTCGGCGCCGGAGACGTTCCCGCGCGGCGAGACGCTGCTGAGCAGCCGGCCCACCTTGTCGTACGTGTAGCTGGTCCGGCCGCCGGCCGCGTCGGTCTCGGAGGCGAGCCGTCCGCTCGCGTCGTAGGCGCGGGTGAGGGACTTGCCCGCCTGGTCGGTGGTTCGGGTCAGGTTCCCCGCGTCGTCGTAGCCGAGCGTGGCGGTCTCGCCCGCCGGGTTGCGCACCGACGTCAACTGCTCGGCGCCGTTGTATTCGTAGGTCGTCGTACGGCCCAGGACGTCCGTGGCCGAGCTGAGCAGACCGCGGCCGTCATAGGTGTACTTCGTGGTGTACGCGGCCGGGTCGGCGCCGGAGACGTTCCCACGCGGGTCCGTCTTGGTCAGGACGCGGCCCGCCTTGTCGTACGTGAATGTCGTCTTCTCGCCCAGCGGCGTGGTGACCGACGTCCGGTTTCCCGCGGTGTCGTACCCGTACGTGGTGACCTTGCCGCGCGGGCTCGTCACGGTCTCCAGCGAGCCGAGCGCGGTGTACGTGTAGACGGTCTTGCCGCCCGTCGGGTCCGTCGCCGACGTCAGCCGGTTCGCGGTGTACGCGTACGTCGTCTTGTTGCCGCGGCCGTCGGTGTGGCTGGTGAGGTTGCCTGCGGTGTCGTAGACCCAGCTCTCCTTGTAGCCGAGCGCGGCCGGCGCGGTGCGGGTGAGCATCCGCCCCGCTGTGTCGTACGTCATCTCGGTGGTGTTGCCGCGCTGGTCGGTGATGGCGGCAGGGCGCAGCTGACGGTCGTAGTCGTAGGTGATGCTCTTGCCGTACGGGTCGATCGTTTCCATGAGGACGTTGCTGGCGTAGACGTCCGTCCACACGCCGCCGTCGGGCGCGGTGGTGTGCGACTCGCTCTTGCCGTCCCAGGCGAACGTGCTGGTCTTGCCGTTCTGGTCGGTCTGGGACTTGATGCGGCCCGTGCTGTCGTAGACGTTGCTGACCTTGCCGCCCGCCGGGTCGGTGTAGGACGACAGCCGCTTGTTCGTGTCGTATGTGTACGAGGACATCCTGCCGGCCGGGTCGGTTACCGAGGTCAGCAGGCCGTCGGTGTAGCCGTACGAGACCGATGTGCCGTCCGGCAGGCTCACCTTGGACAGCAGTCCGTCGGCGCCGGGTGTGAAGGAGGTGGTGCGGCCAGCGCCATCCTTGACGGAGGCGAGCTTGCCCGACGCGTACGTCAGGCTCAGGCCCTTGCCCGCCGCGCCGACCACGGAGGTCAGCAGACCGCCGCTGTCGAAGGTCCGCACCGTGTGGTCCGGGGTGGTGACCGTGTACGTACTCGTCCCCTTGACCAGCTTGGCCGTCGTGCCCGCCGGGGCCGTGTACGTGCCATCGCTCGCCTGCGTGAACACGAACGACGCGCCGTCGCCCGTCCGGTACGTCGCCTTCCCCGTCGCGAGGGTCAGCCGCGCGTCGAACGGCGTCGTCCAGCCGCGCCCCAGCAGACCGGTGGCGGTCGAGTCCGACCGATAGGTGCGCTCCAGGGTCAGCGGCACACCAGGGCCCGTCAGAGAGGCGTCGGTGAGCTGCTCGTAGAACATGCCCGTTGCCGTGTTGACCGGGTCGGCGCGGTGGGCCTGGGCGTAACAGGTGCAGATGCCCGCCGCCGCGCCGGGGATGCCGGGCGTGTAGAAGGCCTCCACCAACGGCGAGGTGGTGCCGCCCGGGCTCGAGCCGTCGGCGTTGTTCAGGAAGACCCAGGCGTAGTACTTCTTGCCGTCCGCCAGGATTCCGCCCAGTTCACTGCCGGCCCACCAGAAGCACTGGTCGGTGGGGTAGGAGTTACTCGACCACCAGTCGTAGCACCAGGCGCCGGTGTCCGGGGTGTCCCCGCTGGGGTCGTCGGTGGACTTCTTGATCTCCTGCTGGACGACGGGGGAACCCGCCTCGTCCAGGACGTACAGCCACATCCCGGTGTACGTCGATCCCCGTTGCGGCAGCTTCACCTGCCCGCCGATCGACAGCATGCCGGGGTACGCGGTTGCCCAGGCCGACACTGAGATCGGGTTCCCGGGCGCCGCGGCGAGGCGCTGCGCGGCCGTACCCGTCTCGGCGGCGGGGCCACGCTCGATGCGCTCCGTGTCCGGCCGGCCGTGAGACGTGCCCTTGGCTTTCCGCTCAGGCGCCGTCATGTAGCCCCGCATGGGCGACAGTTCGTGCCGGTCCTTCGCGACCTGCTTGCGGCGCTCGGCAAGCGTCATCGCCTTGGGCGGATCGGGCAGGTCCTCGGCCGTACGGGCCTCGACCTGGGCGACGCCCGCTCCGGGCCCGCCCGGCCGGTCCCGGGGCGCCGCCCAGGACGGGGCGGCAGCCGCTATCACGAGGAGAACAAAGGCCAGGAAGGCCGTGACGAGTCTTCGCGCTTGTGCGCGCATGGTGAATCACCTGGGAGCAATAGTGAACAGAGACTCAGTGATCTTGATCCACATAGCGTCCGCAGTAACGCGCGGCGCGAAATGCGGCTGGATTGCGCCGATAAAGCTGAAGTAATGAGAGGGGAAGTGCCTGGTCACGAGGGTGGGCAGGTGCTCAAGTTGGCGTGGACGCGACGATGCAGGCACACCGGTGTACATGAACGCGCCATTACCAGTGGAGGACCGGGCGGAGGACAGCCCTCGAACGGACGAGGCAGCCTAGGTCACGAGGCCGCCACGGACGGCGCTGCAAGGCCGGCCCGGGACCAGGCACAAGGGCCGAGCGCCCACCGGACGGCCTCGACGCGACCCGCCTGATTCGTCGGAACCGACCCACCCGCCCTCAAAGCGGCGGACACACCGAGCCCGACGACGAGTCTCTGGCAGAGGCGGCCCTTCGGGAACTGTGGCATCGTGGCCCGGCTACGAGACCGTGCCGTTCGCCGTCGACATCCATGACATCGACGCCACGCCAGGCAAAGGCGAACCCGGCCACCAGCACTTCGACTCGAGATCAGCTTTACGCGGCTCCTCCAGCATGACGGCGAGGTCGGCTTTCGCCACCTCAACGCACGTTTCGTAGTGCGGTATGCACATCTGGGACAAGGCTTGCGCGTCGGTCACTGCCTCAACGCACGTTTCCTAGTGCGGTATCGACGTCTGGGACAGGGCTTGCGCGTCGGTCACTGCCTTGCCCTTCGCAAGACCGGCCACGCAAGCTACGCCCCTACGCCCCGCGGTTGCCGATCGCGGGGTGCTGCCCTCGGGGCTCGATCGGGTATCAGCGGCGGGGTTCGATCTTCAGGTCGCCGTGGGTTACCGCACGCATCCTGTCACTGGCGAGCATGTCGTGCGGGAAGCCGAGTCCGATCGCGCTGGACTCATCGAGGCGGGCCAGTTGGGAGGCCGTGAAGTCGACTTCCAGAGCGCCCAGATTGTCTTCCAGCTGCGCGAGAGTGCGGGCGCCGATGAGCGATGCCGTCACATCCGGGTTCCGCAGGGTCCAGGCCAGCCCGACCTGGGCGGTTGTGCGGCCAAGCTCGGTGGCGACGTCCTTCACGACATCTGCGATGTCCAAGTTGCGTTCGGTGAGCCCGCCGTTGGCGATGTTGAAATTCTTACGGGTGCCGTCGTCGACCGCGGCGTTCGTCGCGGTCAGGTCGTCGCGGCTGTACTTACCGGTGAGCACCCCGCCGGCCAGTGGCGAGTACGGCACTACGCCCAACCCCATCTCGCGTGCCATGGGGATCAGATCACGCTCCCCGGTACGCTCGATCAGGTTGTATTCGATCTGCAGGGCGACCAGCGGCGACCAGCCGCGCAGGTCGGCGATCGCCTGCATGCGCGACACCTGCCAGGCCGGGGCGTTGGAGATCGCCACGTACAAGACCTTGCCCTGCCGGACCAGATCGTCCATGCCGCGCAGGATCTCTTCGACCGGTGTCGTGAAATCCCACACGTGCAGGTAGAGCAGATCGATGTAGTCCGTATTCAGCTGTCGCAGACTGGCTTCCACCGACGCGAACAGGCTCTTGCGGTGAGGGCCCCCGGAATTCGGGTCGCCGGGCCGGCGCAGCGTGGTGTATTTCGTTGCCAGCACCAGGCTTTCGCGGTTGTCGCGGGTAAACTCGCCCAGCAGGCGCTCGGAGCTGCCATTGGTATAGGTGTTGGCGGTGTCGATGAAGTTGCCGCCACGCTCGACGTAAAGGTCGAACAGCTTACGCGCCTCGTCCTGCTCGGCGCCCCAGCCCCAGTCGGTGCCGAAGGTCGCCGTGCCCAGCGCCAGCGGTGAGACCCGTAGCCCGGAGCGGCCCAGCAGCCGGTAGGTGTCGAGGGTGAGCGACATGGTGTCCTCCTGTGCTTGTGATCCGTTATCGGGAACAAGTCTGTGACCGCCGCGAGCCGGGGATAAGGGAAGGAAGTTCCTGGGAATACCAGTCCTACCCTGGCTGTTGGGTCGAACATGACGACCCGCACCGTGGACGCGACACAGGAGCTGGCCGCGTTCCTGCGGACCCGGCGCGAACGCCTGGACCCGCGCGATTTCAACCTGCCGGCGCGTCATCAGGCCCGGCGGACCCCGGGACTGCGCCGCGAAGAGGTCGCCGAACTGGCCGGGGTCAGCATCGACTACATCGTGCGACTGGAACAGGCCCGCGGGCTGCGGCCCTCAGCGCACGTGGTGGAGGCGCTGTCCCGGGCGCTGCGCCTGGCCCCCGACGAACGCGCCTACCTCTTCAACCTGGCCCAGCAGCGCCCCCGCAACGCCGACAAGCCCGCCACCACTGCAGCGCCGCCGCTGGCCCGGCTGGTCGCCGACCTGTCGCCGCTGCCGGCCATGCTGATGAACCACCGCTACGACATCCTGGCCTGGAACGAAGAAATGGCGAGGCTGCTGCTGGATTTCGACAGCCTGCCGCCGTCGCAGCGCAATGCGATGTGGCTGTGCCTGGTACACCCGGAAATACGCGAGTTCTATGTCGACCGCGAACGCGTCGTGCGGGAGGGAATCGCCCACCTGCGCGCAGCATGGGCCGCGCACCCGGAGGACCAGGCGTTGACCGACCTCATCACCGAATGCACCACTCATAGCGAGGAATTCGCGCGATTGTGGGCCGAGCGAGACATCAAGGTCAACGGCCGCGGACACAAGGTGATGCGGCATCCGGGCGCCGGTGTGATCGCCGTGCACTTCGAAGTGCTTATGCCACTCCAAGATCCGGACCAGCGGTTGATGATCTGCCGCGCCGCGGACGATGAGAGCCAATTGGCATTGGACCGGTTGCACGCACGGTGACGTCGAACAGTCCATTCGTGTACTGAGTCGAACCGTCGTTCCGGCGCAGAGCATCCTCTACATCCCGGGCCGGACCATCCACCACGCCTCCGGCTCCTACCGGGGCGACGGCAGGACGGACGCCAAGGACGCCTACGTCATCGCCGAACAGGCCCGCATGCGCCGCGACGTGCTGCCCTTGCAGCAACAGGACGAGATCGCCGTCGACCTAAGGATCCTCACCGCCCGCCGCTACGACCTCACCGCCGACCGGACCCGCTCGATCAACCGGCTGCGCGCCCAGCTCCTGGACTGTTTCACCGCCTTGGAGCGTGCTGTCAACTACAGCACGTCCAAGGCCGCATTGGTCATGCTGACCGGTTACCAGACGCCGGCTGCCCTGCGCCGGACCGGCCAGTCCCGCCTGAGCCCCTGGCTGGCGAACCGCAAGGTGCGCCACGCCCCGGCGGTGGCGGCCGCCGCGCCGGAGGCGGCCCGGGCCCAGCACACGGTGATTCCCGGCGAGAGGACTGCAGGGGCCATAGTTCGCACCCTGGCCACCGCGGTGATGGACCTGGCCGAGGAGATCGCCCGCACCGACGCGTTGATCGAGGCACTGTTCCGCGAGCATGCACACGCTGCGGCGATCACCAGCATGCCGGGCATGGGCAGCCTGCTGGGCGCCGAGTTCATCGCCTGCACCGGCGGCTGGACGCCATCGGCCTCCGGAAGCACGCGAAGCCTGGCTGTCCGTAGGTCTGTGGTCGCCGCAGTACCAGCGCCGAGACCACCCACGAGTTAGTTAGGCTGACCGGATGACAGCTGATCGCTTAGTCGACCCGCACCCATCCGCTGTAGCCAAGTACCGCCGCATTCTCGCCCTGGCCGGCGCGGCCGGGATGGCCCTTGCCGGGAGCGCATGTTCCTCGTCCGGGAGTTCCGGCGGGGCCGCCTCGGGCGGTGAGAGGCTGTCCTACGACCGGGTCGCCTCGACGGCGAAGCAGCTGACGGGTACGTCGGCCTGCCCGTTCGGCCTCGACCCGGCGGCGGCGCTGAAGACGGCCGGTGCCGAACGGACCGTCACCCCGGCGACGTCCGGCGGCCACCCCGCGGTTCAGGGGACCGTCCACCCGGGCCGGCCGGCTGAGGCCTGGCCCAGCGGGCAGCCCACGCCGTCCGGGGTCCCCTCCAACCCCGCCGTCCCGCCGAACGTGTCCGTCGTCTGCAACTTCACGGCTTCGGAAGCCCCGGTGGAGATCGACCTCGTGGCCGCGTCCGAGGGCGGGGTGGCGGTGAACCTGGCACTGCCTCAGATCGCCTACCTCGGCAACCTCCGCGCCGCCGAGGTGACGGCGTTCTCCAAGGACAAGGCCGGGATCGGCCAGACCAGGGTCACCCCGGGCCGGGGCACGGTCGCCGTCGCACGGGTGGCGGTGGCGGGCAAGGGCGACTTGGCGCTCGTGGTATCCCAGGGATGGCCCGTCACCAAGGCGGACCCGGCCCTGGCCGGCGAGTCGCTCAGGAAGGTCGCCGAGGCACTCGCGGCCCAGCTGCGGCCGTAGGCGGCGCCCGCGGGCGACCCGCCGCGCACTGCTCGCCGCCCGACCGGAGCGAGCCGGTGCGGTACCCGCGAGGGCCGAACCGGAGGTCGCCGGGGCCTGCGGCCGAGGCCGCATCGGAGCCCCGGGTGGCGCCGGACGAATGGACTCGCCGGACGGCGTACGGGACGGGGCCTCCAGCCGGGGCTCGGGGGGCGACGTTGCCATCCGAGTCCTTGAGCTGGAAGAAGCACCCCCACATGCGACGCACCCCTCCCGCCGCCTGTTCGCCGCGGCGATGCTCGCGGCGTCCGTGCCGGCCCCGATGACAGCGGTGCCCGCCACGGCCGTCCCTGCCGCGGGCGTCGTCCGGTACGACGGGGACGAGTGCCCGCCGGACGGTCTCGGCCCCGAGCCGACCGCCCGGCTGGACAGGGCGATCAAGGACGTCCGCCGGACGGCCGGCATCCCCGGCGTCATCGCGGGACTGTGGATGCCGGGCAAGGGGAGCTACGTCCGCGCGACCGGCGTCGCCGACACTGCCACCGGCCGGCCGACGACCACCGACAAGTTCCAGCGGATCGGCAGCGAGACCAAGACCCGGACGGCAGGTCGGGATTCCAGGAAAAGGCGCGACGCGTGCCACTCGGCGGCAGCCCGGCACTGGCCAGATGACACTGTGGTCACGGCTGCTGCTTTGTGCGGCCGGCTGAGGCTTGTTGGGCATCCGCGCCGGAGCTGACGTGTCGTTGGGTCTCCTGGGGACCGTGCCAGTCCAGGCACATCACGGTGGCATCGTCTTCGAGCCGGCCGCCTGCAGCGTCACGGACTGCGGACGTCAGCATCAACGCGGTCTCCCGCGGGTGCAGGCCCCGGGTGCGCTCCAGCAAGGCGCGCAGGTCGACCCTCTCCCCATGCCGTTCGACCATGCCGTCGGTGAACAGGAGCAGACGGTCACCGGGGCGCAGATCGAGGTCCTGAACGCGGTAGGGGAAGGTCGCGAACTCGGACAGCCCGAAGGGATGGTCCACCTCGCAGGTAATCACCTCCACAGCGCCCTCACGCATCCGCAGCGGCCAGGGGTGTCCCGCGTTGACGAGCTGGGCCCGCCCGGTGCGGAGATTGATGCGCAGCAGTTGCCCCGTGGCGTGCCCTTCGCCGTGCTCGACCAGGGCCTGGTCGGCGCGGTGGGCCTGTTCGGCCAGGCCGGCTCCGGCCCGGCGGGCGCCGCGCAGGGCACTCACCAAGACTGTGGCGGCCAGTGCGGCGTCGATGTCATGGCCCATGGGATCGGTCACCGACACGTGCAGCGCGTCCCGGTCCAGGGTGTAGTCGAAGGTGTCCCCGCTGAGGTCTTCGGACGGCTCCAGGCTCCCGCACAGTGTGAACTGCGCGGCCTCGCACGACAATGACAGGGGGAGCAGCTGGTACTGGATCTCTGCCGCCAGGGTGGGCGGCCTGGAGCGTTTCCCCCAGGTGTAGAAGTCGGTGAAACGCCCATTGGCGATCACGATGTAGGCCAGGACATGGGCGGCTTCCCCGACCTCATCTAGGACGTCCTCGCCAGGTGCGGCAGGCAGGAGCAGCTCCAGCAGCCCGATCGCATCCCCCCGGTTGGTGACCGGCACGATCAGCCGCTGCCCCTGACCGGTCGCCTCCTGATACAGCCGCTGTGTACGGATCACCTCCTCGTAGACGCTGCCGAACAAGGGGATCCGCTCCACCTCCCGCCCGTCCTCCGCTGGGGCGGTCGACAGCCGCGCCACCGCCTGCCCCGTCAGGTCCACGATGAGGAAAGAGACCTTCGTAGCCTCGAAACGCCGCCGCAGGTCCTCCGCGATCACGTCCACCGCATCCACCGGCGCGGCCGTCTCCGCTGCCGTCAGCAACCGGGGAAGTCCACTCTGCCCACCACTCACGACCGCATTTCCTTCCACCGCCCCGCCTACCAGCAAGAGAATCACCACGCCGAGTATCAATCCATGAAAAGTAACAATAAATGCAGATCATGACGTTATGTGTTCACGGAAGTGAGTTTGTTTCCCGGCGTCCACTCGCGGACGCGGCCGTCGCGAATGCTCCAGTCGCGAACTCGACGAAGGGGTGACCCCTCTGCTCCGCTGTTGGGCAGCAAAGCCGAGACGATCACAGGTGCCCCAGTCCATACCACGGGCGGCCGTGACCGCATCGTGACCGTCAAACGGACGGAACCCCCACGCACCTCACTCACCACTCGGTTCGGCCACCGGCTCGCGAACGACAGCGACACCACCCTCGGGGACGGTGACCGAGCCCACGACCGGTCTTCCGGTGAGGAGTTCGACCTCGTCGGCGGGGATCTCGGCACCGCGGCCGGCGTGGTCGATCAGGAAGAGGTAGCCGGCATCCGTGCCGCGCCGCCTCACCACCTCGACGCCGGCCGGAACCTCGCGCTCCGGGCGCTCGCCCGCCTCCTGGCAGATGCGCTCCAGGACGGCGGCCAGGGTGGTGGGGTCCGGGTGGGTGGGGTCCGGGTGGGTGGCGATGTACCAGGCGGTGCCTCTGCCGTACTCATGGCGTGTGATGGCCGGGACGCCGCCAACGGTCCGTCCGCATACGTGGCGACGAGCTCGATGTGGCGCTTGCCCTCGCGCTGGGCGGGCACCGCCCAGCCGACGTGGCCCTGTTGCGGGCTGAGCCGGCCGTGTTCGGGCCGGTGGCCTCCGACCCGACGGTCTCTCGCCTGGTCGGACAGCTGGCCTCGGGCGGCAAGCGGGTCCTGGCCGCGCTGCGCACCGCCCGTGCCGGAGTGCGTGAACGGGTCTGGCGGATAAGCAACGTCTCTACGATGGTGTGGCCAAAGGTGACTTGGTCCGCCAGGCCGCGGGAGCGGTCCAGGAGCAGGTCCACGGTGTGCTGTATGTGCGTGTCGATCATGTCGCCCCAGGTAGGGCCGGCCGTGCAGGCGGCCAGGACGCTGGGGGTGACGCGTTCGCGACGTCGCGGACGTATCCGGTGGCGGGCAGTCCCTCCTCGACGGCGGCCCTGGCGGCGACGGCACCGCAGGAATCCTGTCCCAGGACCACGACGAGGCGGCACTCGAGCACGCTCGTGCCGGGCGGCTCGCCGGAGCGCGGCCAGAGCCATTGCCATGCTCCGGTGCGCGCGGCACCCGCCCGGCGAGCATCGCGGGGCGGGCGCCGTCGAGCTGCAAGCTCAGGCGGGCGTGATGTTCTCCGCCTGGGGGCCCTTCTGGCCCTGGGTGACGTCGAAGTTCACCTTCTGGCCTTCCTGGAGCTCACGGAAGCCAGAGCTGGCGATGTTGGAGTAGTGAGCGAAGACATCGGGGCCTCCGCCATCCTGCTCGATGAAGCCGAAGCCCTTTTCCGCGTTGAACCACTTCACGGTTCCGGTGGCCATGTCGTCCTCCAAGGGGACTAGGAATCGGTCCCGCACCGTGCGGAACCGGAGGTGATCGCCCTGGTCCTCAGAGAAAACAGAAAAATCGCCCATGAATGTTCACGGACGACCGGTACTTCGGAACCATGACAGCTGCCACCGACGCTACACGCACACTCCCGGCCCCACCACCAGGACATCCATACGGGTGGCGGAGAGATCACTTTCCCGGGGAGGACCAGGTCGCCGCGGCGCAGGAGGCTGAGGTGTTCTGAGGCGGTCGACGGTTTCAGCGCGCACCGCTCGGCTGTCTCGCCGACGGTCAGTTCCACGCCGCCGCGGGCAGGGGCTGGTAAGGCCGGGTTCGGGAGAAGACGTTTGTCCGGGCGCGATCGGTGCAGACGATGAGCTGACACGGTCGCCGCTTCTGCTCTGATCGAGGCAGCAGCGCCTCACCGCGCGGGAAGGACAAGCCGGCTACCGGCACCTGTCGGCGGCCAGTCGGGGCGAGATCCGGCTCAGGTACGGGCCAGCTCGGACGCGGCAACGTTCCTCGGCCTTCGCGGGTCCCAGTCGAGCTCCGGGTCGTCGGCTTCCTCAAGGATGCGGACGGCGAGATCGCCGGCCCATGCCACTGCCCAGCGGCGCAGGGCGGTGATGGTGGTCGGGTCGAGACCGTAGGCAGCGAATGCTTGATCGTCGGTCCAGTCGGCACCCGCAAGGTTGGCCTGGAGGTCCTCGCGGTCGAAGCGCCCACGGGCGTGGCGTCGGCCGAATTCCTCGAGCTCTGCGGTGTTCCAGCGCTGGGAGGCCGGGAACACGTCGATCAGCTCGCGAGGGCTTCGCGGTCGCCGAGCGCACGGACTTCGGTGCCGATCACATCCTCCTCCGCGAGGACAGGACCGTAGCGGCTCTGCGCGACGGGACGCCGGAGTTTCTCCTTGAGGATGTCGACCTCGCACTCTTCGCCTGTGGCGGGGTCGGTGACGGTGAACGCTCCCGGTGAACACAGAAGCTCTGGCATACCGCCATCACGATCTCCAGGCCATGCTGACCGATCCGTTCCGGGTCGGCTCCCCTGGACCGACGGCAGCGTGATGCTGCTGTCCCACACACTGATCTGGACCGCGCCCCGCTGATCTCGGCGATCCTGCGCAGCATCGCCACGGTGGCGCGATGGATCGGCACGCCCGCCGTGGCGGTCCGGTCGGGCTGCCGGCGCGGGCGCCCGGGCCGGCGCCCCGGGCGAGGATGCGGTCCCGCGACCACGAGACGGGCGGGGGCTGCGGGTGGGACATGCTTTCACCCTACCCTTTTGATTGCCTAACGCAAGTAAATCTCATCACTTGCTTGACTTAAGTAATCCATTCATGCTTGCCTGACTCAAGCAATCCGGTGCCCGCCCCGAGCGGAGGCGGCCACCGGCCGCCGAACCCGTGGGGACGGGGATCGGCGTTGCTCCGGGGCCCGGCGGCCGACGCTTCATCCGGCTGCCGGGCTGCGGACGGCTCCACCCACCCACGCACGCCGGCGGCGTGCTCACCACCACCGTCGCGGTGCCCCTTCCCCGACCCCGTCAGGACTTCCCCCGAGCCCGGCGACACCAGTCCCGAACAACCGAGTTCTCCAGCACGAGAGGCCACCCTCATGAGCACGATGAAGTCCGTCCGGACCGGCGCGGTCGGCAAGATCGAGGTCGTGGACGTCGAGCGACCGGTGCCCGGTCCCAGGGACGCGCTCGTGCGGATCCGCGCCTGCGGGATCTGCGGCACCGACGTCACCTTCCTGCGCATGGGCGGCATGCCCGCCCGCGCCCACCTGGGCGGCGAGCTGATCCCCGTGCCGCTCGGCCACGAGCCGGCCGGTGAGGTCGTGGAGGTCGGCGCCGAGGTGTCGGGCCTGAGAGCGGGCGACCGCGTGGTCGTGAACCCGCAGGACGCCCCCACCGGCATCATCGGCTGCGGCGGGAAACTGGGCGCGATGAGCGAGTACCTGCTGATCGAGAACGCCGAGGTCGGAAGGAGCGTCGCCGTCTTCCCCGCCACCGTGCCGTTCGACGTGGCCTCGCTCAACGAGCCGATGGCCGTGTCCCGGCACGCCGTCAACCGCTCCGGGTCGGGGCCGGGCGACAAGGTCGTCGTGTTCGGGGCCGGGCCGATCGGTCTGGGCGCCGCGATCTGGCTGAAGCTGCGCGGTGCGGAGCACGTGGTGGTCGTCGACGTCATCCCCTCCCGGCTGGAGAAGGCACTGGCCGTCGGGGCGGACGCCGTCATCGACTCGGCCGGGGAGGACGTGGCCGCGCGGCTCACCGAACTGCACGGGCAGAGCGCCAACGCCCTCGGCCAGCCCCGGCCGGGCACCGACGTCTTCATCGACGCGGCCGGCGCCCCGGCCGTCTTCGACACCGTGGTGCGGTCGGCGAAGTGGCACGCGAAGCTGGTCATGGTGGCCGTGCAGAAGAAGGGCGAGATCGACCTCGGCGGCATGCTCCGCAGCGAGCTCACCCTCATCGCCTCCCAGGGCTACCCGACCGAGATCTTCGAGGTGACGCCGGAACTGGTCGAGCACCAGGAGCGGTTCGCCCGGCTCATCAGTCACCGCGTCCCGTTCGCCGAGGCCGACCGTGCCTTCGGACTGGCCCTGACACCGGGCGCGGCGGAGAAGGTCGTCGTCACGCTGGACGACTAGGCCGGGTCCGGGGCGTCGTGCCGCGGGCGTGGGGCCGGGCCCGCCGGGCCCCACTGCTCCGGTGCCGCGGCTCTCGTCCGCCCCGGTCCGCCGGACGGGCTCCAGGACCTCCGCACGCGGGCCCGCCGGGCAGCCGGTCGTGTCCATCGGACGGCCCCCCGCGTCGCTCTGCCCCACCGCCCCCTTCCCCGCTTCTCCTCACGAGAGGAACGGCGCTCCATGCGCGCGACCCTGCCACAGGCGGCTCGGGCCACGGTCCATCTCTTCCTGGCCGCCGCGATGGCCTTCGGGTCGTACCTCTTCCTGACCGTCCTGCTGATAGCCGCCACCGGTGCGGTCACGGGGGTCGGGATCTGGATGCTGCCCGAGACCGTGCTCCTGATCCGCCGGATCGCCGGGGCCAAGCGGCGGTCGACGGCGTCCTGGACCGGCCGGGAGATACCGGAGGCCTACCGAACGATCGACGGCCCGCTGCGCGAGCGGCTGCGGACGGCCGTCGCGGACCCCGGCACCCTGACCGATCTGCGCTGGATGGGGGCCTACTACGCCTACGGCTGGCTGACGGTGCTCATGCTGCCGCTGTGGCCGGTGGGCCTCCTCGTCGACGGTGTGCGGCGCGCGCTGCTGGACCGCGAGCCGCTGCTCCTGCCGTTGCTCGTCCGGCTCGCCGACCTGGAGGCGGACTGGTCGGCCGCGCTGCTCAGCCCCTCCCCCAAGGCGCTGCTGGCCAGGCGGGTCGAGCAGCTCACCGCGACCCGGGCCGACGCGGTCGCCGCGCACGGCGCCGAACTGCGCCGGATCGAACGGGACCTGCACGACGGCGCCCAGGCGCGACTGGTCGCCCTGTCGATGCGGATCGGCCTGGCCCAGCGGGCGTACGGGACCGACCCCGGCACCGCGCGGGAGCTGCTCTCCGACGCGCAGGACCAGGCCGAGGAGGCTCTGACCGAACTGCGGCACGTCGTACGCGGCATCCATCCGCCGATCCTCACCGACCGGGGACTGGACGGGGCCGTACGGGCGTTGGCGGGCAGCAGCGCACTCGGGGTGACCGTGCGCACGGAGGGGCTTCCGGACGGGCCCCGGGCGCCGGCCGCGGTGGAGGCGGCCGCCTATTTCGTGATCGCCGAGGCGCTGACCAACGCCGCCAAGCACAGCGGGGCGGGCCGGGCCGAGGTCGTGCTGGCCCGCTCCCGCACCGGGCTGAGCGTGCGGGTGCGCGACGAGGGGTGCGGCGGCGTCGACGAGAGCGCCGGGTCCGGTCTGCTGGGCATGCGGCGCCGGGTCGCCGCGCTCGACGGGAGGGTGCGGGTGACGAGCCCGGTGGGCGGGCCGACGGTGATCGAGGTGGAGCTGCCGTGCGTGTGGTGAGGGGCGCCCCGGCCGTCCCTCACCACGACCGGCACGACGGCCCGTACCGCGCCGCGCCGCGCGGGGGCCGACCCCGACGCCGATCCCGACCCCGACGGCGACCCGATGCCGAGGGCGACCCCGACGGTGACCCCGACGCCGACGCCGACGCCGACGGGGATCGGCCCTCCCGTCTGCGACCTGCGGCACCGACGCAGGCGCGGAGCGCCATGACCGGAGCCGGCGACCGGGACCACACCCGGCCGGCTCTCTTCGCGCGGCGCCCGTGACCGCATCCGCCCGCCGTCATCGCGCAGCGGCCGGGGCCGGTGCGGGCGCCGGAGCACCTCCACCGTCCCGGCAGCTGGGGCGGCGTCCGTCCCGCCCTTGCTCCGCAGGACCGGGTCGCCGCCTGCCCGGCGACGACCGAGCGCGCCACCGGCGCAGCGCCGTTCAGGCGAAACCGGGGCCACTTCCGCGTGTTTCGGCCCGGCCGCGTCCACAACTCACCCGTGACACTCCCTCTCATCGCCCCCATGCTGGCCACGTCGGGCCGGCTGCCCCCCACCTCCCAGGACGCGCGCTGGGCCTACGAGACCAAGCAGGACGGGCAGCGGGCGGTGGTGTACCTCGTCGGCGACGGGAGCCTCACCCTGCGCGCCCGTTCCGGGGAGGACATCACCGGCGCCTATCCCGAGCTGCGGCCGCTGGCGGCAGCCCTCGGCGCCACGCCTGCCGTGCTGGACGGCGAGATCCTCGCCCTGGACGGCCGGGGCCGGGCCGACTTCCAGTTGCTCCAGTCCCGGATGGGTCTGGTCCGGGCGCCCGGCAGGGCCGCTCGGCTGGCGGCGACGGCACCCGTGCATCTCGTCCTGTTCGACGTGCTGCATCTCGGCGGGCAGTCCCTCGTCCCGCTGTCGTACACGCGGCGCAGGGCCCGGCTGGAGGCGCTGGCGCTGGAGGGGCCGTCCTGGTCGACGCCGAGGGCCCTGGTCGGACACGGACGGGAGGCCCTGGAGGCGACCCGCGCCCACGGCCTGGAAGGGCTGGTCTGCAAGCGTCTGGACTCGGTGTACGAACCGGGGGTGCGTTCCCGCGCCTGGATCAAGATCCGGAACATGCGGGTCGCTGACGTCCTGGTCGGCGGGTGGCTGCCGGGCAAGGGGCGGCTGACCGGGCTGCCCGGCGCCGTCCTGGTGGGGCAGCGGGCCGCGACCGGACTGCGCTACGTCGGCGGTGTGGGCACCGGCTGGAGCGAGGCCGAACGGGTCGAACTCGCGGCCCTCCTGGGGGCCGCCGCCACCGACCAGTGCCCCTTCGACGCCGTCCCGCAGGCGCCGGGCGCGCGGTGGGTGGTGCCCCGGCTGGTCGGCGAGGTCCGGTACAGCACGCGGACCCGGGCGGGGCTGCTGCGTCAGCCGTCCTGGCTCCGGCTGCGGCCGGACCTGACGCCCGAGGAGTCGGCGGCGGATCTGCCGGACATTTCCGCCTGACCCGGCCCCAGCAGCCAAATATTGGGCTGTGCTTCACCACTGATACGCCTGCGCCCCCTTGGCGCGGGAGGGAAAACCCGGGAAGCTGAGCTGCTTTTCAACCCCCTCTCCCCACACAGCCGTTCGGCTGCGCCCGAACCCTGAGGAGGACGCAGTGTCGTCATCGAAGTTCACGTCCCACGGCAGGAGGTGGCTCACCGGGTTCGCCGGTGCCGCCGCCCTCGTCGTCGCCTTCCCGTCGGCGGCCTTCGCCGCCCCGCCGACGGCTCTGCCGTCCAACGCCGAAGCCGCCGAACTCACGTATCAGCCCGCGTTCGACTACGACACGGACGGCTGCTACTCGACCCCCGCCATCGGCCCGGACGGCACGATCAACGGCGGGCTGAACCCGACCGGCGCCCTCAACGGCAACTGCCGGGACGCCTCCGACCTGGACAACACCAACAGTTACTCGCGCTACAAGTGCAACAACGGCTGGTGCGCGTATCTGTACGGCCTCTACTTCGAGAAGGACCAGGCCATAGCGGGGAGCAGCATCGGCGGGCACCGGCACGACTGGGAGCACGTGGTGGTCTGGGTGCAGAACGGCCAGGTCCAGTACGTCTCGACGTCCAACCACGGCTCGTTCACGGTGACCGCGGCCTCCGGCGTCCGATTCGACGGCTCGCACGCCAAGGTCGTGTACCACAAGGACGGCATCAGCACGCACTGCTTCCGGCTGGCGAACTCCAACGACGAACCGCCGGAGAACCACGAGGGCACCTGGCAGTACCCGCCGCTGGTCGGCTGGAACGGATACCCGGCGGGCCTGCGGGACAAGTTGAGCGCCTACAACTTCGGCAGCGCCAACTTCGGCCTGAAGGACGCCAACTTCGCCAACCACCTCTCCTCGGCGAAACCGTCCGGGATCGCCTTCGATCCCGCCGCGTGAGCCCCGCCCGCCGTCCGCGGCCGGGAGTGTGCGCTCCCCGGCCGTGGACGGCGGCGCACGCACGCCCCCATGATGTCCGGATGGATCTTCACGACGAACTGCCGCCGGCCGTGCCGGCGAAGGAGCTGCCGGCCCTCGCCGACGATCACCACGCCCTGACCGCAAGGCGGTTGGACACGCCGAAGGTCGCCGCAAGGTGAGCGCCGCAGCACGGGTCCGGCACGCCGAGCGGTCCGATCTGCCGCGCGTCGTCGAACTCGCCGCGCAGCACGCGGAGTACGAGCGTGCCGCCCCGCCCGTGCCCGACCTCGCGAAGCGGCTGGCCGGGCTCCTCTTCGACACCCCGACGCCCCGGCTGTACTGCCTGGTCGCCGCACTGCCCGACGGCGAGGTCGTCGGCTACGCGACGTGCGCGCCCGAGATCTCCACCTGGGAGGGCCGCGAGTACCTCCACATGGACTGTCTGTTCCTCACCCCCGGCCACCGCGGGCTGGGTCTGGGCGCGCTGCTGATGGGGGCCGTGGCCGCGCAGGCCCGGAGCCTGGGCATGAGCGAGGTCCAGTGGCAGACCCCCGCCTGGAACGAGGGGGCGATCCGCTTCTACGCCCGGCTCGGCGCTCTCGGCACCGACAAGCGGCGCTTCGTCCTCGACGTGACGTCCTGACGGCGAGGACGCGGTCGCCCGCACTCGTCCGCGCGCCCAGGCGCCTGCCGTCGACGGGCCGCCCGCCCATGGCCGAAACCCGGCAGCGGCACGGGTCACGGGCCGCGAGGGACTATCGTGTCCCGCATGTCCGTTCCGGAAATGATCCGTATCGTCTCCCGTGACTCGCCCATGGCACTGGCCCAAGTAGAGCGCGTGCGTGCGGAGTTGGCCGCCCTGCATCCCGGTCTGCGCACCGAGGTCGTCCCCGTGAGGACGACCGGCGACAAGTGGATGGGCGACCTGTCGCAGGTCGAGGGCAAGGGCGCCTTCACCAAGGAGGTCGACGCGGCGCTGCTGGCGGGTGCGGCGGACCTCGCGGTGCACTGCGTCAAGGACGTGCCGGCGGACCGGCCGCTGCCCGCGGGCACGGTGTTCGCCGCGTTCCTGAAGCGGGACGACATCCGCGACGCCCTTGTGCACCCGGGTGGCCGCACCCTGGACGAGCTCCCGGCCGGTACCCGTATCGGCACCTCCTCGGTGCGCAGGGTCGCCCAGCTCGCCGCCACCCATCCCCACCTGCAGTGCGTGCCGTTCCGCGGCAACGCCAACCGGCGGCTGGAGAAGCTGGCGGCGGGTGAGGCGGACGCACTGCTGCTCGCCGTGTCCGGCCTGGAGCGCATCGAGCGGCAGGACGTGATCAGCGAGGTGTTGTCGCCTGAGACGATGATGCCGCCGATCGGCGCCGGCATCCTCGCCCTGCAATGCCGCGAGGGCGACACCGACGTCATCGACGTCGTCAGTGGGCTGGGCGATCCGGCCACCCATCGGGAGGCCACGGCGGAGCGCATGTTCCTGCATGTGCTCCAGGGGCACTGCAACAGCCCGATCGCCGGCTTCGCGCGGGTGGACCGCAGCGGCGAACTGTCCTTGCGGGCCTGCGTGTTCACCCCGGACGGGAAGACCCGGCTGAACGCGCACGAATGGGCGGGCCGGCTCGACCCGGCGACGCTCGGCACGTCGGTGGCGGTGTCGCTGCTGCGTCAGGGCGCGCGCGAGATCATCGACGGCATCCCGCACTGACCGTGCGCAGACCCCGCCGACTCGCGACCCGCGGGAGGGGGCGGCACCCTCAGGCGCTGCCCTCTTCGGCCTGGTCCCGAAGGAAGTTGCTGACCTGACGGGCCAGGCTGTCGCGGCCCGCGCCGGCCGGGGCCCCGCCGGATCCCTCGTCCAGGCCGATGCCGCCCGTCCACAGCCGGCGGTCCGCCCAGTCGTCGTCGACCCGCAGCTGGATCTGCACGTCCACCTGGGCGAGCGAGGTCTCGGGGCCCGCCCCGTACAGCACGGCGGTGGCCCGGCGCAGGGGATAGACGTCGAAGCCCTCGATGAACTGCGAGTTGCGCCAGTCGATGAACGCGCTCTCGCCCTCGGCCCCGAGCCGTACGTCGATCTGGCCGTCCTCGAGGTGGATCGTGGAGTGGTTGCCGCCCCGGTTCTCGACGGTCACCCGCAGGCAGAAGTACGTGAGCCCCTCGGCTGCGTCGTCGCGTCCCCTGGGCGGCTCACTCTGCTCCAGACGGTGGACGCGGACCCGCAGACCGGCATGCTCGTCGTACTCCTGCCAGTCCCCGACCACGTTCGGCTCGTACACAGTCCACCTCTCGACTTCTACCGGCTGCTTCCTATCCGTGCGCCGATCGCACTGTCAAATGAGCAGAATGCGCTGTGGCCAGGGAATTCATCCCCTTTGATCGCTGATCAAGCCGTGCGCAGGCAGAATCCGCCGACAGCCCGCCCAAGGCCTTGCCGCGGGCGTGCCGCACATCACGTTCCCGGACGTGATCACCGGGCCAGCCGGCCCAGGAGCGAGGAGGCCGCGGCGATGCCGAGAGCGGCGGCCACGATCAGCACCCCGAAGTCGAGGGCGAGGTGCGCGGGTGTGCCGAGGAGCAGCCCCCGCAGCGCGTCCACCTCATAGCTGAGGGGGTTGACCTTGCTGACGGCCTGGAGCCAGCCCGGCATGATGGCGACCGGGTAGAGCGCGTTGGAGCCGAAGAAGAGCGGCATGGTGATCGCCTGGCCGAAGCCCATGAGACGGTCGCGGCTGAGGACGATGCCGGCGATGGTCATCGACAGGCAGGAGAAGAAGGCCGAGCCGAGGACGACGATCGCGGCGACCCCGAGCAGCTTGAGCGGGTTCCAGGTCAGGGCGACGCCGAGGAGGGCGGCGATGACGACCACGACGACCGCCTGGATCACCGACTTCACCCCGGCCGCGAACGCCTTGCCGGTGATCAGCGCGGAGCGCGGAGTCGGCGTGACGAGCAGTTTGTCGAGGACGCCCGCGTCCCGCTCCCAGATGATCTGGATGCCGTAGAAGATAGCGATGAACATCGCGGACTGGGCGATGATGCCGGGCGCCAGATAGTCGATGTAGGGGATGCCGTCGGTCGGGATCGCCTTGATGCGGGTGAAGGTCTGACCGAAGATCAGCAGCCACAGGGCGGGCTGGACCGCCCGGGTGTACAGCTCGGTGCGGTCGTGGCGCAGCTTCTGCAGTTCGACGGCGCACAGGGCGGCGACCCGGGCCGGCAGCAGCCGCCGGCCGACCCGGGGCCGGGGCGGCCGCAGCAGCAGATCGATGTTCTGCGGACGGGCGCGGTCAGCCGACGCGCCGAGCGGTACGGCGGGTGCTTCGGACATCGCGGAAATCTCCTGCCTGCTCGTCGAGGCCGCTGCCGGCGACCTCCCGGAAGACGTCCTCCAGGGTCGGCAGCGGGGCCGTGGCCGGCGCGCCCTCGGCGCGTCGGCGTTCCCCGAGCCCCTGCCGGAGCTCGGCGGGGGTGCCCAGGGCGCGGATCCGGCCGTGGTGCATCAGGCCGACCCGGTCGCAGTACTGGTCGGCCTCGTCCATGTAGTGCGTGGTCACCAGGACGGTCATGCCGGTGGCCTCGCGGACGGTGATGTGCTCCCAGACACCCGTTCGGGCGATCGGGTCGAGACCGATCGTCGGCTCGTCGAGAATCAGCAGGCGGGGTGCGCTGACCAGCGCCTGGGCGAGTTCGAGTCGCCGGACCATGCCGCCGGAGTAGGTGCCGGCGAGCCGGTCGGCGGCCTCCGTGAGGCCGACGGCGCCCAGCGCCTGGTCGACGCGTTCGGCACGCTCGCGCCGGGGCACGTCGAAGACCCGGGCGAACAGCGAGACGTTCTCCCGGCCGGTGAGTCCGGAGTCGGCGGACAGCTGCTGCGGGACGTACCCGAGCAGCCTCCGTACGGCCATGCGGTCGCCGGCCGCGTCGTGCCCGAAGACGCGCACCATGCCGGACGGGACCGGCAGCAGGGTCGTGATGCAGCGGATGGCGGTGGTCTTGCCGGCGCCGTTGGGCCCGAGCAGGCCGAAGACCTCGCCCTCCCGGACGGTCAGGTCGAGCCCGTCGACCGCCTTCGTGTCACCGAAGGCGTGGGCGAGCCCCGTGCAGGCGACGGCGTCCGTGGCGCTGTCGGTCGTCATGATTCCCCGGCCTCCTCGTGCAGGGTGACGGCGAGCGCGCGCAGGGCGGGCAGCGCCGCGCGCAGGGCCTCCCGGTCGGCCGCGTCGAGGCGCGCGACGTGCCGGCCGACGAGCGCGGCGCGCCGCTCCCGCCACGCCCGCAGCCTTTCCTCGGCCGCCTCGGTGAGCAGCAGCCGGGCGACGCGCCGGTCGGCGGGGTCGGTCTCGCGGACCAGGTAGCCGTCCTTGACCAGCTGGTTGACGAGGGTCGAGACGGAGTTGCCCGCCAGGTAGAGCTCCTTGGCCGCCTCCGAGACCCCGATGCCGGGCCGCGTCTCGATCAGGCGCAGCAGCTCGACCTCGGCGCCGCGCAGCCGCGGAACCTTCAGGCCGGCCCGCAGTCGCCGCCTGAGCAGCCGCTGGACGCCGACGAGTGCGTCGGCGAGCTCTTCCGGGAACGTCTCCCGGTCCCGCCGTTCCTGATCCCGCCGCTCCTGATCCATGCGGCCGAGATTACCTCTGTGTCAGAGGTGATCCACCCAAAGGAGAGTCAAGAGCGAGAGGCCGGGACGAGAAGCGCGCGGCGCGAGATGAGAGAGTAGGGACGAAGCGGCTTAAATAGTTCCAGCTGGTTTCAATACGGTCGAATGCGGGGAAAATCGAGCAAAGTGCTTCGGACAGGAGGCACGTCCGTGGGATTCCGCCGAGCGGCCGGTCCCGGGTACCTCCCGTCAGCCCGAGTGCGCGATTCCCGCGGTGTTCCGACCGATTCCTCATCGGCACCCTTCTGAGGAAGGCGCGCGTGATGCGTAGCACCGTCAGAACCAAGCAGCACCCGCACGACGACGCGCCGGACACCGGCGAGTCCTTCGTGAGGCTCGTCGGTCTGCCCGACGGGCCGGAGCGTCAGGCGCTCAAGGACGAGCTGGTCCGGCTGTGGCTGCCCATGGCCGAGCGGATAGCCGTCCGCTTCCGGGGTCGCGGCGAGAATCTGGAGGACCTCTACCAGGTCGCCGCCCTCGGACTCGTCAAGGCCGTCGATCACTACGATCCGGACCGTGGCCGTGCCTTCGAGGCGTACGCGGTACCGACGATCACCGGTGAGATCAAGCGGCATTTCCGCGACCACATGTGGACGCTGCACGTACCGCGCCGGGTCCAGGACCTGCGCAACCGGGTCCGGAACGCCACGAAGGAGCTGTCGCAGACGACTCCGGGGCGCCCGCCCACCGTCGCCGAGATCGCCGCGTACGCGCAGCTGACCGAGGACGAGGTGCGCACCGGCGCCGAGGCGCTGGAATGCTTCTCCGCGCTGTCGCTGGAGGCCGAGCTGCCCGGCACCGACGGCTACGCGCTCGAGGACGCCCTCGGGGACCCCGATCCCGGCTATGACGCCGTGGTCGACCGGGTGGCGGTGGCTCCCTGTCTGCGGGCCCTGCCGGAGCGCGAGCGGACGATCCTGTACATGCGGTTCTTCGCGGGGATGACGCAGAGCCGGATCGCGGAGCAGCTGGGCATCTCGCAGATGCATGTCTCCCGCCTGCTCAGCAGCTGCTTCGCGCGACTGCGCGAGGAAATCGCCGCCGAGGCGGACTGACCGCCGGCCGGCGTCACTCCAACGGGGGCGCGCCGGGGACCTGGGTCGGGCCGTGCCGGTCCAGGAGGTCCTCGAGTTCCGCGCGGATCTGCTCGGGCATCTCTCCCAGCCGCCCCCATACGAGGATCAGCTCGGCGACGTTGCGCAGTTTGATGTTGGTGTGCTGGGAGACCTCTCTCAGCACGAGCCAGCCTTCCTCGGGCGTCATCCGCCCCAGGGCGACCACCACGCCGATCGCCTGATCGACCACGGCGTGGGAGGCGATCGCCTCCTTGAGCTGGCCGACCTCTTCCTGGAGCGCGAGGATCCGGGCCGTTTCGTCACTCGTTCCCTGCGGTACTCGTGCCACCGCTCCATCGTGCCACCGGGTCGCTCGGCAGGCGCCCGGGACGGTTCCGGCCGGACACTGGTGGCAGCCCGCCCGCCGGACGAGAGACCAGGAACACGAGTGCCATGAACCATCGCCCGACATCCGCCCCCGGTGCCCGGGGAGCCGTCTCCACGCACTCCGTGTTCGGCGCGCCCTGCTGGGTGAGCCTGACCAGCCGCGACCTGGACGCCACGCAGGACTTCTACGCGGCCGTACTGGGCTGGGAGTGGCGCAGGGGCGTCCTCGGCGACCATTTCCGCACCGCGCTGGTCGGCAGCGTCCCGGTCGCCGGGGTGGCGGCCGTCGCCGCGATGTGGCAGATGGCGGTCGCCTGGACGCCCTACTTCGCCGTACCCGCCGCGGACGAGGCCGCGTCCCGGACCAGGGAGCGCGGCGGAACCGTGGCCGTGGGCCCCATCTCGCTGCCGCCGGGCCGTGCGGCCCTGCTGGCCGACCGGGACGGCGCGACCTTCGGTGTCTGGGAGGGCGAGCTGATCGGCAACTGGGAGGCCTGGCGGCAGGACGCGCCCGCCTTCATCAGGCTCCACACCCGCGACGCCTTCGACTCCGCCATCTTCTACGGCGAGATCCTCGACTGGGCCACGGACCGCCCCGGCTGCGTCGAGGTCCACTACGAGGGCGGCGAGGTCGTGCTGCGCAGCCGGGGTGATGTCGTCGCCCGGATCGAGTCGGGCGCGCTGGAGGCGGCGCCCGACCCGACGATCCGTCCGCACTGGCAGGTCCACTTCGCCGTCGCGGACGTGACGGCGTGTGCGCGGGCGGCCGAGAAGCACGGCGGCAGCGTGCTGATCGAGACCGATCACGAGGCCGTGCTGCGCGACCCGGACGGCGCCCAGTTCACGGTGACCTCGCGTCGGCAGCGCTGAGCGGCCCGGTCTCAGGCCGAACGGCGGCGCGGGGGCCGGGCCAGCACGATCAGGCTGCGGGCTTCCAGCGTCACTTCCACGCCCGCCTTGTACTCCGTCTCGTCCGGACCCCCGGCGGGCTCCGCCGTGTCGGCGCACACCGTCCAGCGCTCGCCGTACGCGGCGTCGGGCAGCCGGAAGACGACGGGTTCCCAGTAGCTGTTGAACAGCAGCAGGAACGAGTCGTCGACGACCGGCCGGCCGCGGGGGTCGGGTTCGGCGATGGCGTCGCCGTTGAGGAAGACACCGACGCTGTGCGCGTCGTCGCGGTGCCAGTCGCGGTCCGTCATCTCGCGCGCGTCCGGCCGCAGCCAGACGAGATCGGGCAGCGGCTGCTTGGCGTGCCTGACGGTCTCGCCCCGGAAGAAGCGTCGCCGGCGCAGCACGGGGTGGGCGGAGCGCAGGGCGACGAGACGCCGGCAGAAGTCCGCGAGGCCCCGCTGCTCGTCGGTCAACCGCCAGTCCACCCACGAGACTTCGCTGTCCTGGCAGTAGGCGTTGTTGTTGCCGCCCTGGGTGCGGCCCAGTTCGTCGCCGTGGCTGATCATCGGGATGCCCTGCGACAGCAGCAGCGTGGCGAACAGGTTGCGCTGCTGCCGGGCCCGCAGCGCCAGGACCGCCCCTCGCTCGGTGGGCCCCTCGGCCCCGCAGTTCCAGGAGCGGTTGGTGCTCTCGCCGTCCTGGTTGTCCTCGCCGTTCGCCTCGTTGTGCTTGTCGTTGTACGAGACGAGGTCACGCAGGGTGAAGCCGTCGTGCGCGGTGACGAAGTTGACGCTGGCGCGCGGGCGTCGCCTGCTGTGGCCGTACAGGTCGGAGGAGCCGGTCAGCCGGGAGGCGAACTCCGCGAGTGAACCGGGTTCCGCACGCCAGAAGTCCCGTACCGCGTCGCGATAGGGGCCGTTCCACTCCGACCACAGCGGCGGGAAGTTGCCCACCTGGTAGCCGCCCTCACCGACGTCCCAGGGCTCCGCGATGAGCTTGACGCGGCTGATCACGGGATCCTGCTGGATGAGGTCGAAGAACGCGGACAGCCGGTCCACCTCGTGGAACTGGCGGGCGAGGGTGGCCGCGAGGTCGAAGCGGAAGCCGTCGACATGCATCTCCGTCACCCAGTACCGCAGTGAGTCCATGATCAGCTGGAGGACGTACGGGTGCCGCATGAGCAGGCTGTTGCCGGTCCCCGTGGTGTCGTAGTAGTGCGCCCAGTCGCCGTCCACGAGCCGGTAGTAGGAGGCGTTGTCGATGCCGCGGAAGGAGAGGGTGGGGCCCCTCTCGTTGCCCTCGGCGGTGTGGTTGTACACGACGTCGAGGATCACTTCCAGGCCGGCCGCGTGCAGCGCCTTCACCATGGACTTGAACTCGGTGACCTGCTCCCCGCGGGTGCCGTGGGCGGCGTAGGCGTTGTGCGGGGCGAAGAAGCCGATGGTGTTGTAGCCCCAGTAGTTGGACAGGCCCCGGTCCGTCAGCACGCCGTCCTGCACGTACTGATGCACGGGCATCAGCTCGATCGCCGTCACGCCCAGCGAGGTCAGGTGCTCGGTCACCGCGGGGTGCGCGAGACCGGCGTAGGTGCCGCGCAGGGCGGGCGGGACCTCGGGATGGGTGCGGGTCAGACCGCGGACATGGGCCTCGTAGATCACCGTGTCGGCGTAAGGGCGCCGGGGCGGCTGGTCGTCCCCCCAGTCGAAGGCGGCGTCGGTGACCACGCCCAGCAGGGTGTGCCCGGCGCTGTCCGCCGGGTCGGGGCGGTCGCCGGCCCGCTCGAAGAGGGAGGCGTGGTTGTCGATCTGGCCGTCGACGGCACGGGCGTAGGGGTCGAGGAGCAGCTTCGCCGGGTTGCACCGGTGCCCGGAGCCGGGATTCCACGGCCCGTGCACCCGGAAGCCGTAACGCTGACCGGGACCGATCCCGGGCAGGTAGGCGTGCCAGACGAAGCCGTCGACCTCGGTCAGCGGGACCCCTCGGGTGGTGCCGTCGTCGTCGACGAGTACCAGGTCGACCCGTTCGGCGACCTCGCTGAACAGCGCGAAGTTCGTGCCCTGCCCGTCGAAGTCGGCGCCCAGCGGGAAGGGGTGCCCGCTCCAGGCGGGCACCCCGGCACTCCGGTCCATCCGGTCCGTCCGGTTCTCGCGGTCCTTGCGGTCCTTCCGGTGCGGCCGTGAGGTCACAGGGCGGCCTCCAGGACGCCGTGCGCCTCGTCCGCCGGAGCGGCCAGGGCCGCCACCGGCAGTTCGCGGGGTACCTGGCGCACCTCGCGCAGGCTCGGCACCGGCCCGGTCGGCACGAGCGGGACGCGCTCGCCGGACCGGGCCCGCTGGGAGAACCAGATGACGTTGCTTCCGGTGCCGGTGGCGCAGCAGCCCCAGCCGTCGCTCATGACGGCGATGCGCTCCAGGCAGGCGCGCAGGTCCTGGTCGGGCCGCAGTCGGCGGTCGCTGCCCCCTATGGCGGTGATCAGGTGCTGCCCGTTCCACCACATCTCGATCGAGGTGTGCTTGTCCGTGGCGTGTTCGTCGATGGCGGTCAGCAGCATCTCGGCGCCGCGGCAGACGGTCTCGACGTGTGACTCGAGGTCCCAGTACGACAGGTGGGCGGCCAGGATGCGCCTGACCTGTCCGACCCGTTCCGGACTGACGTCCACATCGAGGTGGTAGTAGCAGGGGACTGCTGTCTTCATCGTCGTTCGCTCCTCACCGGCGAGGCTCTCACTCCTGCGGCCCGACGGGCCGGGTGTCCAACACGAAGCGTGAGCGGTAATCGCTCCAGAGTCACAACCACAGTGGGGCTGCTACGCCATTCGTGCAACACGAGCACACCACAAACAAGATCCAACAGGACGTTGGGTGATGCGCCGTGCACCATAAGTGAAGGCCACGGGAGGCTGGTCGCTTACGCGCCTCCGCGCCACGGGTCTGTCGGCCGCCTCGAGCGACCTCCCTCTTGCCCGAACTCCCGGAAGGTGCACAGCGCGATGCTGCAACCAGCGAAGACAGAAGTCGCCAGGACCTTGCGCAGTTACCGGGCCTGGGAGCGGGACATGCTGACGAATCCCGACGACCGCACCGCGCGGGCCGCGTTCGAGGACTGCGGCTACACCTTGTGCGTGCTCATGGGCAAGCGCTGCGCGCGGGAGGCCGCGGACGCCGCCGAGCAGTACCTGCGGGCCGGTGTGGACGCCCTCCACCGGGAGCGCTGGAGCCTGAACCGGAGAAACGCCGGCACGCGGCTCTCCGCGGCACGGCAGCTCCCCTGCCTGCCCGCGGAGACGTAGCGCTCCGCGCGGGTGCAGTCGGTTCGCCCAACACCGGGCGGACGAAGCCATTTGAGAGCCAGCGGAGGTGCAAGGGTGAAGTCCACCAGGGCGATCGGCCGTATCCCGGTGCGGGACGTCGAACCGCGCGTGGAGTGCGGCAGGCGACCGGCGAAAGCCGTGACCGGGGAGACGGTGCGGATCTCCGCGACGGTGTTTCGCGAGGGCCACGACGCCATCGGCGCCAACGTGGTCCTCAAGAACCCGGACGGCGGCCGCGCGCCCTGGACGCCGATGCGCGAGCTCACCCCCGGCAGCGACCGCTGGGGAGCCGATGTGACCCTGGAGACCATGGGCCGCTGGACCTACACCGTGGAGGCCTGGAGCGACCCGATCGCCACCTGGCGCCACCACGCGCAGATCAAGATCCCGGCCGGGATCGACCCGGGTCTGGTCCTGGAGGAGGGTGGTCAGCTCTACGAGCGGGCGGCCGCCCGGGCCCCGCGCGGACCGGAGCGCAGCCTGCTGCGCGACGCGGCGAAGAAGCTGCTCGACGACTCGGCTCCGGTGGCCGAGCGCTACGCGGCGGCGCTGACGCCGGAGGTCGACGCCGTGCTCGGCCGGTATCCGCTGCGGGAGCTGGTCACCGCGTCGGAGCCGCTGCCGCTGCTGGTCGAGCGCGAACGCGCCCTGTACGGCGCCTGGTACGAGTTCTTCCCCCGCTCCGAGGGCACCCCCGGGCGCCCGCACGGCACCTTCCGCACCGCCGCGCGCAGGCTCCCCGCCATCGCCGCGATGGGCTTCGACGTCGTCTACCTCCCGCCCGTCCACCCCATCGGCACGACGTTCCGCAAGGGCCGCAACAACGCGCTGAACGCCGCCCCCGAGGATGTCGGCGTGCCGTGGGCGATCGGCTCGCCGGAGGGCGGCCACGACGCCGTCCACCCGGAGCTGGGGACCATCGAGGACTTCGCCTGGTTCGTGGAGCGGGCGGGCGAGCTCGGCCTGGAGATCGCCCTCGACTTCGCCCTGCAGTGCTCCCCCGACCACCCCTGGGTGCACAAGCACAGCGAGTGGTTCCATCACCGGCCCGACGGGACCATCGCCTACGCCGAGAACCCGCCGAAGAAGTACCAGGACATCTACCCGATCGCCTTCGACGCCGACATGAAGGGCCTGGTCGCCGAGACCGTGCGGGTCCTGCGGCACTGGATGTCGTACGGGGTGCGGATCTTCCGGGTGGACAACCCGCACACCAAGCCGGTCGTGTTCTGGGAGCGGGTCATCGCGGACGTCAACCGCACCGACCCCGACGTGATCTTCCTCGCCGAGGCCTTCACCCGCCCCGCGATGATGCACACCCTGGCGCAGATCGGCTTCCAGCAGTCGTACACGTACTTCACCTGGCGCAACACCAAGGACGAGCTCACCGAGTACCTCACCGAGCTCTCGGGGGACGCGGCCTCCTACATGCGGCCCAATCTGTTCGCCAACACCCCCGACATCCTGCACGCCTATCTCCAGCAGGGCGGCCGCCCCGCCTTCGAGATCCGCGCCGTCCTGGCCGCGACCCTCTCGCCGACCTGGGGCGTCTACAGCGGCTACGAACTCTGCGAGAACACGGCGCTGGAGGAAGGCGGCGAGGAATACCTCGATTCGGAGAAGTACCAGCTCAAGCCCCGTGACTGGGCGGCGGCCGAACGGGAGGGCCGCAGCATCGCCCCGCTGCTGACCCGGCTCAACGAGATCCGGCGGGCGAACCCGGCGCTGCACTGGCTGCGGAACCTCCGGTTCCACGGCACCGACAACCCGTCGGTCATCGCCTACAGCAAGCGCGCGGGTTCGAACACGGTTCTGGTGGTCGTCAACCTCGACCCCCACCACACCCAGGAGGCGACGGTGTCGTTGGACATGCCGCAACTCGGCCTGGACGACGGCGCCTCGCTGTCCGTGCACGACGAACTGACCGGCGACACGTACGCCTGGGGCAGGACGAACTACGTGCGCCTGGAGCCCGGCCGGACACCTGCCCACGTGTTCCACGTCCGGTGACCCGCACCGCCGATCGGAGGCCCCAGCCCGCCATGACCGTCAACTCCCCTGTCCCGGACACTTTCGAGGACACACCCGCCAAGGACCTCGACCCCGAGTGGTTCAAACGCGCCGTGTTCTACGAGGTCCTCGTCCGCTCCTTCCAGGACAGCAACGGTGACGGCGTCGGCGACCTCAAAGGCATCACCGCCAAACTCGACTACCTGCAATGGCTGGGAGTCGACTGCCTCTGGCTGCCGCCCTTCTTCCAATCCCCCCTACGGGACGGCGGATACGACGTATCCGACTACACCGCCGTCCTCCCCGAATTCGGTGACCTCGCCGACTTCGTCGAGTTCGTCGACGCCGCCCACCAACGCGGCATGCGCGTCATCATCGACTTCGTGATGAACCACACCAGCGACCAGCACCCGTGGTTCCAGGAATCGAGGAAAGACCCCGACGGACCCTACGGCGACTACTACATGTGGGCCGACGACGACAAACAGTACGCCGACGCCCGCATCATCTTCGTCGACACCGAAGTCTCCAACTGGACCTTCGACCCCATCCGCAAGCAGTACTTCTTCCACCGCTTCTTCTCCCACCAGCCGGACCTCAACTACGAGAACCCGGCCGTCCAGGAAGAGATCCTTGCCGCGCTGCGGTTCTGGCTGGACCTGGGCATCGACGGCTTCCGCCTCGACGCCGTGCCCTACCTCTACGCCGAGGAGGGCACCAACTGCGAGAACCTGCCGGCCACCCACGAGTTCCTCAAGCGGGTCCGCAAGGAGATCGACGCCCACTACCCGGACACGGTCATCCTCGCCGAGGCCAACCAGTGGCCCGAGGACGTCGTCGACTACTTCGGCGACTACGCCTCCGGCGGCGACGAATGCCACATGGCCTTCCACTTCCCCGTCATGCCCCGCATCTTCATGGCGGTCCGCCGGGAATCCCGCTACCCCGTCTCCGAAATCCTCGCGAAGACCCCCGCGATCCCCTCCCGCTGCCAATGGGGCATCTTCCTGCGCAACCACGACGAGCTCACCCTCGAAATGGTCACCGACGAGGAACGCGACTACATGTACGCGGAATACGCGAAAGACCCGCGCATGCGCGCCAACATCGGCATCCGCCGCCGGCTCGCACCCCTCCTCGACAACGACCGCAACCAGATCGAGCTCTTCACCGCCCTGCTGCTCTCCCTGCCCGGCTCGCCGATCCTCTACTACGGCGACGAGATCGGCATGGGCGACAACATCTGGCTCGGCGACCGCGACGCCGTCCGCACCCCCATGCAGTGGACACCGGACCGCAACGCAGGATTTTCCTCCTGCGACCCCGGACGCCTGTCCCTTCCCGTGATCATGGATCCGGTCTACGGGTACCAGGTCACCAACGTCGAGGCGTCGATGTCGTCGCCCTCCTCGCTGCTGCACTGGACCCGGCGCATGATCGAGATCCGCAAGCAGAACCCCGCCTTCGGCCTCGGCACCTACACCGAACTCCAGTCCTCCAACCCGGCGGTCCTCGCCTTCCTGCGCGTGGCGCCGGTGGGCAGGGACGGCGGGGACGACGTCGTGCTGTGCGTGCACAACTTCTCGCGGTCCGCGCAGCCCACGGAACTGGACCTGCGCCGCTTCGACGGCCGCCATCCCGTCGAGCTGTTCGGTGGAGTCCGCTTTCCGGCCATCGGCGAACTGCCCTACCTGCTCACCCTCGCGGGACACGGCTTCTATTGGTTCCGGCTCACCAGAGCCGCGTCCCGGATCGGCCGCCGCCTGTGAGCGAGCGCCGGGGAAAGGATGGGTCACCGTGACGAAGACCGCACCCCTGCGACCGAGCAGCGCGAGCGGCGTCCGCTCCGTCGGGCCGCTCGCCGCGCTGCTGTGCGAGTGGCTGCCGCGTCAGCGGTGGTTCGCCGGCAAGGACCGGCCGCTCACCGACCTGCGCATGCTGTCGATGACCGAGCTGTATCCGGGCTGTCTGCATCTGCTCGTGCACGCCGATCAGTCGGGCGTGCCCACTCCCGGGGGCACGCCCCCGGCCGGCGACTGCTACCAGTTGCTCCTCGGGCTCCAGGAGCACCTGTCGCCGCGCCTGGGACGGGCACTGATCGGCAGGGTCGAGGACGGGCCGCTGGCCGGTCTGACGGTCCACGACGCGCTGCAGGACCCCCGGTCGGCGCATCTGCTCCTGGAGCGGATGCGGCACCCCGGCACGCTCGGACCGCTGTGCTTCGAGTCCGATCCGTCCGTGTCGCTGCCCGCCGGACTCGCCCCACGGCTGCTGGAGGCCGAGCAGTCCAACACCTCCCTGGTGTACGGGGACGCGTTCATCCTGAAGATCTTCCGGCGGATCCAGCCCGGGGTGAACCCCGACCTGGAGGTACCCGTCGCGCTGGCCGGGCAGGGGTGCGGGCGGGTGCCCGCGCCCGTGGCCTGGTTCCGCACGACGCATCCGCAGGAGGCGACCCTCGGCGTGCTCCAGCCGTTCCTGCCCGACGCGTCGGACGGCTGGACTCTTGCGCTGCGTGCCCTCGCCCGCGGGGAGGACTTCACGGCGGAGGCCGAGGAACTGGGGCGGGCCACGGCGGACGTCCACCTCGCGCTGGCCGCCGCGCTGCCGGCCGGTCCGGACGCCGAGGACGGCCGGACGGCGGCGGCGATGACCGAGCGGCTGGAGACGGCCGCGCACCACGTGCCGGCGCTGCGCCCGTTCGTCCCCGGCCTCACTACCGCCTTCGGCGCGCTCTCCGTGTGCGACGCGGGCCCGCCCGCCCAGCGCATCCACGGGGACCTGCATCTCGGGCAGGTCCTGCGCGCCGGGCGCGACTGGTTCGTCATCGACTTCGAGGGCGAGCCGTCCCGCCCGCTGGCCGAGCGCCGCAGCGCCCACTCCCCGGTCCGGGACATCGCCGGGATGCTGCGCTCGTTCGACTACGCCGCCCGCCAGCGCCGCCCGTGGCGGCCGGAGTGGGCGCGCCGCTGCCGGGAGGCCTACTGCGCCGGCTACGCGGCCCGCGCGGGCTGGGACCCCCGCAAGAAGCATGCCCTGCTGCGTGCCTACGAGACGGACCGTGCCGTGTACGAAGTGCTGTACGAGGCCCGTAACCGTCCCGACTGGCTGCCCGTACCCATGGCGGCGATCGAACGACTCGCCGTCCGAGGAGGCTGACCCCTGTGGCCCTGCGTGACACCTCTCCGCCCGAGTCGGCCGGCCCCCGCCCCCGCACGGCGCCCGGTCTCGATCCGGCCGACCGCGGGCGCCTGCTCTCGGGCGCCCACCACGATCCGCACGCCCTGCTGGGCGCGCACCCGGCGCCGGGCGGGATCGTCTTCCGGGCGTTGCGGCCCTTCGCGGACGCCGTGAGTGTCGTGATCGAGGGCGACCCCACCCCGCTGGTCTCGGAGGGCGACGGTCTCTTCTCCGTCCTCCTGCCGCTCGACGCGGTGCCCGCGTACACGCTGCTGGTGTCGTACGAAGGCGCCGAGCACAAGGTGGACGACCCCTACCGTTTCCTGCCGGCCCTCGGCGACCTCGATCTGCATCTCATCCGCGAGGGGCGGCACGAGGAGCTCTGGAAGGCGCTCGGCGCCGAGCCCATGGCCCACCAGGGGGTGCTCGGCACCCGGTTCACCGTGTGGGCGCCGAACGCCCAGGGGGTGCGCGTCGCCGGTGACTTCTGTTTCTGGGACGGCACCGCCTTCCCGATGCGATCCCTCGGTTCGTCGGGGGTGTGGGAGCTGTTCCTGCCCGGGATCGGCGAGGGCGCCCGGTACAAGTTCGAGATCACCTCGCGCCACGGCCACCGCTTCCTCAAGGCCGACCCGATGGCCCGGCGCGCGGAGGTGCCGCCGGACACCGCGTCGATCGTGCACGCCTCGCACCACGAGTGGGCGGACGGGGAGTGGATGGCGCACCGGGGCGATGTCCCCGTGCATGTGGCGCCGTTCTCCGTGTACGAGGTCCATCTGCCGTCCTGGCGGCCGGGTCTGTCGTACCGCGAGCTCGCCGAGGAGCTTCCGCCGTACGTCAGCGAACTCGGTTTCACCCATGTGGAGTTCATGCCGGTCGCCCAGCATCCGTTCTCCGGTTCCTGGGGCTACCAGGTCACCGGGTTCTACGCGCCGGCCTCGCGCCTGGGCACGCCCGACGACCTCAAGTTCCTGGTGGACGCCCTGCACCGGGCCGGGATCGGCGTCATCGTGGACTGGGTGCCGGCGCACTTCCCCAAGGACGACTGGGCGCTGGGCCGTTTCGACGGGGACCCGCTGTACGAGCCCGGCGACTCGCGGCGGGCCGAGCATCCGGACTGGGGAACGTACGAGTTCGACTTCGGGCGCGTCGAGGTGCGCAACTTCCTCGTGGCGAACGCCACCTACTGGTGCGAGGAGTTCCACGTCGACGGGCTGCGCGTGGACGCCGTCGCCTCCATGCTCTACCTCGACTACTCGCGGGACTCCGGCCAGTGGTCGCCCAACGTGTTCGGCGGCCGGGAGGACCTGGACGCGATGGCGTTCCTCCAGGAGATGAACGCGACGGTCTACCGCCGCAACCCGGGGGTCGTGACGATCGCCGAGGAGTCCACCGCCTGGGAAGGGGTGACCCGGCCGACCGACAGCGGCGGTCTGGGGTTCGGGCTGAAGTGGAACATGGGCTGGATGCACGACTCGCTGGAGTACATCGGCAAGGAGCCGGTGCACCGCAAGTACCACCACAACGAGATGACCTTCTCGATGGTGTACGCCTGGAGCGAGAACTACGTGCTGCCCATCTCCCACGACGAGGTCGTGCACGGCAAGCAGGCGCTGGTCTCCAAGATGCCCGGCGACTGGTGGCAGCGGCGCGCCAATCACCGCGCCTACCTGGGCTTCATGTGGGCCCACCCGGGCAAGCAGCTCCTCTTCATGGGCCAGGAGTTCGCCCAGGGCGCGGAGTGGTCGGAGGCCGATGGTCCCGAGTGGTGGCTGCTGGACCCGCAGTACGCGTCCGCCGGTGACCACCGCGGGATGCGGGACCTGGTGCGTGATCTCAACACGGTGTACCGGGCGACCCCCGCCCTGTGGGAGCGGGACACCGATCCCGCCGGTTTCCGGTGGGTGGTCGGCGACGCCGCCGAGGACAACGTCTTCGCGTTCCTGCGCCACGACGCCCAGGGCGCTCCGCTCCTCGCCGTCAGCAACTTCTCCCCGGTCGTGCGTCACGACTACCCGCTCTCCGTGCCCGACGGGGTGCCCGCCTGGCGCGAGCTGCTCAACACCGACGCCGAGTGCTACGGCGGCAGCGGCGTCGTCCACGCCGCACCGGTCGTGGCGCGGGACGGGGGGATCGCGCTCACGCTCCCGCCGCTGGCCACGGTGTGGCTGGCGCCCGCGTCCGTGTGAACAGCCCCGGGCGGGGCATTCGGGTGCGTACCACCCGCCAGAGAGAGGCTTCGTCCCGTGCGCACCGTAGGAGTGGAGGAAGAACTCCTCCTGGTCGACCCTGAGACCGGGGAGCCCCAGGCCCTGTCCGCCGCCGTCCTCGCCCGCGCCTCCCGGCGCGGGGCGGAGGAGGACGTCTTCGAGAAGGAACTGCACAACCAGATGCTCGAGTTCAACACCCACCCGCAGTCGGGCATGGGGGAACTCGGCGCGGAGATCGTCCGGATACGCGGGGAGGCGGCCCGGCACGCGCGGGAGGCCGGGTGCGCGGTCGTCGCGCTGGCCACGTCACCGCTGCCGGTACGGCCGTCCGTCAGCATGAACCGGCGGTACCAGTGGATGGCGGAGCAGTACGGCATCGCGACGCGTGAGCAGATGGTGTGCGGCTGCCATGTCCATGTGTCCGTCGACTCGGACGAGGAGGGCGTCGCGGTCGTCGACCGGATCCGGCCCTGGCTCTCGGTGCTGACGGCACTCAGTGCCAACTCGCCGTTCTGGCAGGGCACGGAGACGGACTACAGCAGCTATCGCAGCCGGGTGTGGAACCGCTGGCCGTCGGCGGGTCCGACCGAGCTGTTCGGTTCGGCGGACCGGTACCACCGCCGGGTCGCGGACATGGTGGCCACCGGCACCATCCTCGACGAGGGCATGGTCTACTTCGACGCCCGGCTATCGGCGCACTACCCGACGGTGGAGGTGCGGGTGGCGGACGTCTGTCTGCACGCGGACACCGCGGTGCTGATCGCCACGCTGGTGCGCGGGCTCGTGGAGACGGCGGCCCGGGACAGTGCGGCCGGCCGGGAGCCGGCGGACCACAGCGTGAGCCTGCTCCGGCTGGCCGGCTGGCGGGCCGCCCGCTCGGGGCTCACCGAGGACCTGCTGCACCCCGCGACCATGCGGCCGGCGCCCGCCGAGACCGTCGTGCGGGCGCTGCTGGAGCATGTCGAGGACGCGCTGGCGGACACCGGCGACCTGGAGCGGGCCCGCACGTCCTGTGCCGAGCTGCTGCGGAACGGCAACGGGTCCCGGCTCCAGCGCGAGGTGTGGAAGAGCACCGGCAGTCTGCGCGAGGTGGTCACCACCTGTGTGGAGCGCACCCAGGCCTGAGGTCACACCTCCCTTGCTGCCTTGCCGCTGCGGCTCCCGGTCAGAGCATGAGGACGATCGCGTACGCCAGGAAGAAGGCGGCGAACAGCACGACCAGGACGATGATCACGGTGAGCGGGCCCTTGGCCCAGCCCTTGGTCGGGTTGTGCGTCTCCCGAGGGCCGGCGCCGGGCATGCTGCTCTCCGCGGGCGGGGTCTCGCCCGGGGGGACGCCGCCGCCCGGTTCCAGTCCGGTGGTGCGTTCGGGTTCGGGGTCGGGATTGTTGTGGCTCATGGTCTCCGAGTCCCCACGGAGCGCCGACTTTCTCAGTGCGGGGCCGTCGGAAGTGCCGGGAGCCGGCAGGCCGAGATCATCAACGCGGATTACTTATTCGTTCCAGGCCACAACCGGTCCCGCCTGGGCTAGATTCGACCACCGTCGATAACAGTCCCCGTCGGCGGAGTCACAGCCCGTACACCTCAGGAGCAGCGCATGCGCGACTTCGCCCTCGCTCCCCCAGTCACCACGCCCCTGACCGGAGGGCTCGCCGACACCGTCTTCGAGACAGCCGCCCGCACCCCCACACTCCCGGTGCTCTCCCGCCGTCCGGACGGCGCCTCCACCGACTGGGAAGAGGTGACGGCCGTCGAGCTGCGGGACGAGGTGGTCGACCTGGCGAAGGGCTTCGTGGCGTCGGGGATCTCACCAGGCCACCGCGTCGCGATCATGGCGCGGACCCGGTACGAGTGGACGGTCCTGTGCAACGCGCTGTGGACGGTGGGCGCCGAGGTCGTCCCGGTCTATCCGACCTCCTCGCGCGAACAGGTCGAGTGGATCCTGCGGGACGCCAACTGTGTGGGCGTCGTCGTCGAGGACGAACAGAGCGTCATGACCGTGGGATCGGTGTGCGCGGCCCTGTCCTCGCTGCGGAACGTCTGGCAGCTGGACGCCGGGGCGTTGGAACAGCTCGCGCAGCGCGGCGAGTTGGTGCCGCTCACCACGGTGAACTCACTGCGCCGGATCGTGCTGCCGGACTCCACCGCCGTGATCGCCTACACGTCCGGGACCTCGGGCAGGCCCCTGGGCTGCGCGCTGAGCCACCGCAGTCTGGCCAGCCCCTGCGACACGCTGCTGGCCGGCTGGGGCCACACGGCCGCGCCCGCCGGCCGGCAGCCGAGCGTCCTCGCCTTCCTGCCGTTCTCCCACGTGTACGGGCTGATGATCCAGGGCCTGTGTCTGCGCGGCGGCATCCTGATGGGCCACCAACCCGACATCGGCGCGGAGGCGCTCGCGGAGTCGCTGCGCACCTTCCGTCCGACGTATCTGTACGCGGTGCCGTCGGTGTTCGAGAAGATCTACAAGAACTTCCTGCGGGCGGCCCAGGAGGCCGGCCGCGGCGCCTTGTTCGAGCGCGCGGCGCAGACGGCCCGGGACTTCGCGGCCGCCGTCGAACGGCAGCGGCTGGGCCGCGGCTCGGGGCCCGGTTTCGACCTGCGGCTCCAGCACGCCCTGTTCGAACGGACGGTGTACCGCAGGCTGCGCGCCGCGCTCGGCGGCCGCGTCCACCGCGCCACCTCGGGCGGCTCCCCGCTCCACCGCGATCTGTCCCTGTTCTACGAGGGCATCGGCATCTATGTGCACGACGGGTACGGACTGACCGAGACCAGCGGCGGGATCACCATGCAGCCACTCGGCCGGGAGAAGACGGGCACCGTCGGACAGGCCCTGCCCGGCATGGACATCCGGGTGGCGGACGACGGGGAGATCCTGGTGCGCGGCCCGTCGGTGTTCCAGGGCTACGTCAACGACGAGGCCGCGACGCGGGCCGCGCTGTGGGGCGGCTGGCTGGCCACCGGTGATCTCGGGTTCCTTGACTCGGACGGCTACCTCACGATCACCGGCCGCAAGAAGGACGTCATCATCACCAGCAGCGGCAAGAGCGTGGCCCCGGCCTCGCTGGAGCAGCGGCTGCGGATGCATCCGCTCGTCCATCAGGCCGTGGTCGTGGGTGACAACCGGCCCTGCGTGGGCGCGCTGATCACCCTGGACCCCGATTTCCTGGCGCACTGGCGCGGCAACCTGATGCTGCACGGCGACACCCAGAGCCGGGAGGCCCGCGAGGAGAACGCCCTGCGGGAGGAGATCGGACGGGCGGTGGCCGCCGCCAACAGCACGGTGTCCCGCTCGGAGTCGATCCGTGCCTTCCGCATCCTGCCGCAGCCGTTCGACCAGACCAACGGCCTGCTCACGCCCTCGATGAAGCTGCGCCGCGACTCGATCGTGGCGCACTACGCGGCGGAGATCGAGGCGATGTACCAGGCCCGGGCGCGGCTGCCGCGGCAGAGTGCACCACCGGAGGAGGTGCTGGGCTGGGACGACTCCGACGACGTGTTCCGGTAGCCGTACGACCGGTGGACGGCCGGGCCGGACACGCCGCGTGGCCGCGGAGCCCGCGATCGTGTTCCGCCGTACCCATATGCCGACGGATGACGGACGCGTAGCCTGAGAGCCCTCGGGAACCCAGTAGGGGCGACGCCAGAGAGCCGTACGAGAAAGGACAACGGTCCCGGAGACTCAGGGGCCGCACTGACGACATGGCAACCGAGCCGCGTGGTAACGACGCACTCTCCTCCTGGGCGATTCCCAGCCGGACGGCCCGCTTCGGCGGTGAACCCCAGGACGTGACGGGAGCACGACTGGCCACGGAGGAATTCCTCCGTGAGCTGGCCCACACCGTGCCGCCCACGGCACCGGAGTGCTGGCACGACATCGTGCTGATCGTGACGGAGCTGTCGGCCAACGCGGTCCAGTACGCGCCGGGTCCGTTCGAACTGCGCCTGCGTCCCACCTTCGACGGCGTGCACGTGACGCTGCACGACACCAACAGCACTCCGCCGTCCCCCCGGCCGTTCCACCCCGACAGCGGGGGCGGCGGCATCGGCTGGTACCTGGTGCACACGCTGTGCAGTCAGGTGAGCGTGGTGCCGAACGAGGCCGGCCAGGGCGAGGGCAAGGACGTGCACGTCTTCCTGCCGTGGTGATGTTCCGGCGCGGCGCCGGTCCCGTCAGTCCGGTCGGCCGACGGTCCGGATCGGCACGAACATGGTGATCGTCTTCCCGCCGCCGGCCCGTTTCTCCACGCCGATGTCCCGGGCCAGCCGGACGACCAGCGGCCAGCCGTAGCCGCCCACCCGGTGGCCGGCCGGGCCGGAGCCGGGTCCGCCCTTGACGGCGGGCACCGTGTCGCTGTGATCGCGCACGGCGATCCGGATCCCGTCCCGCAGCGGCGTCATCTCGAACCCGGCCAGTCCGCCGCCGTGCCGCAGGGCGTTGGTCACCAGCTCCGAGACGACCAGCAGCAGGTCGATGACGTCTTCCTCACGCGCCGGCCGGCCGGCGTCGTTCCACCGTGCTTCCACCACCGCGCGGGCATGGGCCCGGGCCGCCGCGGCGGTCTTCACCGAGGTCCTCGACGCCCCCCGGGCGGGCACCGGGCGCGCGGGCGCGAGTCCCTCTTCCCTCATACCGATGGCGTTCCCCGTGAGGACAGCCGGCGATAGTGGTCGCCGACGGCCGTGAGGTACGCCGGGTCCGTCGTCTCGCTGTCGGTGCGGAAGCGGGGTGCGTCCTTCACGTCGTCCCCGCTGCAGCCCAGGGTCACCTTGCGGTCGGCGTGGTCGACACCCGTCACGACGCCCACCGGGACGACGGCGCTTCGGCCGAACAGCCAGACGCCGGTGTCGACGACCAGGTGCCGCATTCCGTGAGGGTCGGCCTCGCGTTCGACATGGCCGAGGGTGCCGTCGGCCGTCATGACGGCGTAGTCGGTGAGATCCCGCCCCTCGGCATGTCCACTGTCCGGCGTGTACGACCAGATTCCGTCGATGGTCACACTGCTCCCTTCTCGCGCTCCACAGCTGCCTTTACCCGCCCGTGGCTGACACATTCGGGACACGTCTGTCCGTTCCGGACCGATGAGAGGGGGTATAAGGAGCCGCTGAAAAATCGGTGCGGAAAGTTCGGCATGAGATCCGCGACCCGGGGCAGACGCCACTCCGTCATCGACCGGCTCGACGAACGGAGTGAGCGGCATGAATGCCGTGACGGCACACGCAACGACGGCCACGGCAGCGCGGGCGGGCACGGAGAGCCCGCGAGGAGGGGTTCCGCTCATCGAGTCGCCCACCCAGGTCAGCCCGAAGGACGCGCGCGAGCTCTCGCGCCGCTTCTTCGACCGGCTCGCCGACCTGGAGGAGGGCACGCACGAGCACCAGTACGTCCGCAACACGCTGATCGAGATGAACCTGTCCCTCGTGCGGTACGCGGCCTCCCGCTTCCGCGGCCGGGGCGACTCGATGGAGGACATCGTCCAGGTCGGCACGATCGGACTGATCAAGGCCATCGACCGGTTCGAGCTGACCCGCGAGGTCGAGTTCACCTCCTTCGCCATTCCGTACATCGTCGGCGAGATCAAGCGCTTCTTCCGGGACACGAGCTGGGCCGTGCACGTGCCGCGCAGGCTCCAAGAGGCGCGGGTCGAACTGGCCAAGGCCACGGAGGAGTTGCAGACGCGGCTGGGCCGGATGCCCACCACCCGTGAGCTGTCGCAGCTGATGTCGCTGTCGGAGGAGGAGGTCGTCGAGGCGCGCAAGGCGTCCAACGGCTACACCTCCGCCTCCCTCGACGCGGCCCTGACCTCCGACGGCGGCGCCGACGGCGAGTCCGTGCTGGCCGACTTCCTCGGCGCCGAGGAGCCGGCGCTGGAGCTGGTGGAGGACTTCCACTCGCTGGCGCCGCTGATCGCCGAGCTGGACGAGCGGGAGCGGCGGATCATCCATATGCGGTTCGTCGAGGAGCGGACGCAGGCGGAGATCGGCAAGGAACTCGGCATCTCCCAGATGCATGTGTCCCGGCTGATCAGCCGCATGGTGCAGCGGCTGCGCACCGGCCTGCTGGGAGCCGAGATCGCCTGACCCCGAGGGAGTCCGGTCACTGCCCGGAACGGCGTTCGCCGTTCCGGGCAAAGCTGTTCGTGTACCCCGGTTCCGCTCGTGTATGCATGGTGCTCCTCTTCTGGAATTCCTGTGCGTGCGAAGTGACGTGAGGCTTTGTTGCACCGCCCTCCGGTGGGTTAGCCTGCGGCGGATTTCTCTCATCGCGCACATCCGTGAACTGCGGAAATCCATGCACGACATGCGGGGCCGTCCACCCGGGCGGCCCGGTTCCGAGTCCCCGCCCGGGGGCTCCTGGGGAGCGGAACGAGGGTAGGCATGACCAGCAACGCGACCGAGTCCTTGGACACGGTTCCCGGCGACCACGAGCTCAGGCAGCTCCTGGCCGGACTGACGGCCGTACGGGACGGGGACTTCGGCACCCGCCTGCCCACCGACGGCGACGGTCTGCTGGGGGACATCGCCACCGTCTTCAACGGCATGGTCGACCAGCTGTCCGTCTTCACCTCCGAGGTCACCCGGGTGGCCCGGGAGGTGGGCACCGAGGGCACCCTGGGCGGCCAGGCGGAGGTGCCCGGGGTCTCCGGGACCTGGGCCGACCTGACGGATTCCGTGAACGCCATGGCGGGCAACCTGACGACCCAGGTGCGGGACATCGCCCAGGTGGCGACCGCGGTGGCCAAGGGCGACCTCTCGCAGAAGATCGACGTGCCGGCCCGCGGCGAGATCCTTCAGCTGAAGGAGACCGTCAACACGATGGTCGACCAGCTCTCCGCCTTCGCCGACGAGGTCACCCGCGTCGCCCGCGAGGTCGGCACCGAAGGCCGCCTCGGCGGGCAGGCACAGGTGCCCGGGGTCGCCGGGGTATGGCGGGATCTCACCGATTCGGTCAACTTCATGGCCGGAAACCTCACCAACCAGGTCCGCAACGTCGCCCAGGTGACGACGGCGGTGGCCAAGGGCGACCTCTCCCAGAAGATCACCGTCGACGCCCGCGGCGAGATCCTCGAACTCAAGAACACCATCAACACGATGGTCGACCAGCTCTCCGCCTTCGCCGACGAGGTCACCCGCGTCGCCCGCGAGGTCGGCACCGAAGGCCGCCTCGGCGGGCAGGCCGACGTCAAGGGGGTCAAGGGCACCTGGCGGGACCTCACGGATTCGGTCAACTTCATGGCCGGAAACCTCACCAACCAGGTCCGCAACGTCGCCCAGGTGGCGACCGCGGTGGCCAAGGGCGACCTCTCCCAGAAGATCACCGTCGACGCCCGTGGCGAGATCCTCGAACTCAAGAACACCATCAACACGATGGTCGACCAGCTCTCCGCCTTCGCCGACGAGGTCACCCGCGTCGCCCGCGAGGTCGGCACGGCGGGCAACCTGGGCGGACAGGCCACGGTCCGCGGGGTCTCGGGCACCTGGAAGGACCTCACCGACAACGTCAACGTCATGGCGTCGAACCTGACGGGCCAGGTGCGCTCCATCGCCCAGGTCGCCACCGCCGTGGCCCGCGGCGACCTCTCGCAGAAGATCACCGTCGAGGCCAAGGGCGAGGTCGCCGCGCTGGCGGATGTGATCAACACCATGGTGGACACGCTCTCCGCGTTCGCCGACGAGGTGACGCGCGTGGCCCGCGAGGTCGGCACCGAGGGCCGCCTCGGCGGCCAGGCGCAGGTGCCGAACGTGGCCGGCACCTGGAAGGACCTCACCGACAACGTCAACTCGATGGCCAACAACCTCACCGGCCAGGTCCGCAACATCGCGCTGGTGACCACGGCGGTGGCCCGCGGCGACCTGTCGAAGAAGATCGACGTGGACGCCCGCGGCGAGATCCTCGAACTCAAGACGACCATCAACACGATGGTCGACCAGCTCTCCGCCTTCGCCGACGAGGTCACCCGCGTCGCCCGCGAGGTCGGCACCGAAGGCCGCCTCGGCGGCCAGGCCGAGGTGGAGGGCGTCTCGGGCACCTGGAAGCGCCTCACGGAGAACGTCAACGAGCTGGCCGGGAACCTGACCCGGCAGGTGCGCGCGATCGCGGGGGTCACGAGCGCCGTCGCGGAGGGCGACCTGACCCGCTCGATCACCGTGGTCGCCTCCGGCGAGGTCGCCGAGCTCAAGGACAACATCAACTCGATGGTGGAGTCCCTGCGCGAGACCACCCGGGCCAACCAGGAGCAGGACTGGCTCAAGACCAACCTCGCGCGTATCTCGGGGCTCATGCAGGGCCACCGCGACCTTCCCGTGGTCGCCGAGCTGATCATGGACGAGCTGGTGCCGCTGGTGTCGGCCCAGTTCGGCGCCTTCCACCTCGCCGAGGACGGTGAGAACGGCCCGGAGCTGCGGCTCGTGGGCGCCTACGGCTATCCGGCCGACGACGACCGTCCCACCCGGATCCCGTTCGGCCGCTCGCTCGTCGGCCAGGCCGCGCGCAGCCGCCGGACGATCTTCGTCGACGAGCTGCCGGCCGGGTACGTCACCATCTCCTCGGGGCTCGGCCAGGTGGAGCCGAGCGCCCTGGTCCTGCTGCCCATCGTCTTCGAGGGGCAGGTGCTCGGCGTCATCGAACTGGCGGCGGTCGCCGCGTTCACCCAGATCCACCGGGACTTCCTGGAACAGCTGCGGGTGACCATCGGCGTCAACGTCAACACCATCGTGGCGAACGCCCGCACGGACGAGCTGCTCGACGAGTCCCAGCGGCTGACCGCCGAACTCCAGGCGCGTTCCGCCGAGTTGCAGTCCCAGCAGGAGGAGCTCCAGCACTCCAACGCGGAGCTGGAGGAGAAGGCCTCCCTGCTGGTGGCGCAGAACCGGGACATCGAGGCGAAGAACCTCCAGATCGAGCAGGCCCGGCAGGAGCTGGAGGCGCGGGCGCAGCAGCTTTCCCTGGCGTCGAAGTACAAGTCGGAGTTCCTGGCGAACATGAGCCACGAGCTGCGCACCCCGCTCAACAGCCTGCTCATCCTGGCCCAGTTGCTGGCCCAGAACCCCTCGCGCAACCTCACTCCGAAGCAGGTCGAGTACGCGGGGATCATCCACTCGGCCGGCTCGGACCTGCTCCAGCTGATCAACGACATCCTGGACCTGTCGAAGGTCGAGGCCGGCAAGATGGACGTCTCGCCGGAGCAGGTGTCGCTGCGGCAGCTCATCGAGTACGTCGAGGCGACCTTCCGCCCCATGACGACGCAGAAGAGCCTCGAGTTCACGGTGAGCACGGCCACCGGCGCCCCCGCCGACCTGCTCACGGACGACTCCCGGCTGCGCCAGGTGCTGCGCAATCTGCTGTCCAACGCGGTGAAGTTCACCGAGCGGGGCAGCGTCGAGCTGCGCATCGAGCCGGCCTCCGACGAGGAGGTGCCGAGCGGCGTGGTCCGCGGCGGCACCGTGGTGGCGTTCCGGGTGAAGGACACCGGCATCGGCATTCCGGAGCAGCAGCTGGAGACCATTTTCGGCGCCTTCCAGCAGGCGGACGGCACCACCAGCCGCAAGTACGGCGGCACGGGCCTCGGGCTGTCCATCACCCGGGAGATCGCGCACCTGCTCGGCGGCGCGGTCACCGTGGACAGCACACCGGGCCGGGGCAGCACCTTCACGCTCTATCTGCCGGTCGCCCGGCGGGACTTCCAGGAGGTCCTCGAAGGGGGCCGCCCGGTGGAGCGCGCCCTCGTCGGCCCGCCCACGGCGATCCCGCTGAGCTCCCCCGGCACGACGGCGGTCACCGTGACGGCCGCACGGCGTCCGCGTCGGCTGCTGGTCGTGGAGGAACGGCCCCGAGGCCTGCTGACCCTGGTCGCCGAGAGCGTCGTGGCGGACATGGCGCGCGGGCGCGAGGACGGCACCTCGGCCGCCCCGGTCGACATCGTCACCGCCGTCGGGGCGCACGAGGCCGCGGGCGCGCTGGCCGCCGAGCCCTGCCACTGCGTCGTCCTGGAGCTGGGCATGCCCGACGCGGAGGCGTCCCGGTTCCTGGAGGCCCTTCACGACGACTCGGTGCTGACGGGCGTCCCGGTGCTCGTGCACAGCGGGCACCGCGCGGACCTCGCCCAGGAGAAGACGCTCCAGTCCCGGGCGGCCGGCCAGCCGATGGAGTTCCTGTCCAGCCTGGACGAACTGCGCGAGCGCATCACTCTGCATCTCTCCGCCGAGCAGCCGGGGGACGTTCTCGCCCTGGTCCGTCCGGACGAGCCCCAGCACGTGGCGCCGCACCTGCCGGACGATGCCGTCGTGGGCCGGACGGTCCTGGTCGTCGACGACGACGCCCGCAACCTGTTCGCGCTCAGCGGCATCCTGGAACTGCACGGCATCCGCGTCCTGCACGCGGAGAACGGGCGCGAGGGGATCGACACGCTGCGCAACAACCCGGACATCGCGCTGGTGCTGATGGACGTGATGATGCCCGAGATGGACGGGTACACGGCCACGGCCGAGATCCGCCGCATGCCCGAGTACGCCGATCTGCCCATCGTCGCGGTGACCGCGAAGGCCATGCCCGGGGACCGGGAGAAGAGCCTCGACTCCGGGGCCAGCGACTATGTCACCAAGCCCGTCGACACCCATGACCTCATGTCCTGCGTCCGACGCTGGCTGACCGTCTGAGGACGTTCGCCCCGCCCGAGCCACCAGGCGTCCCAGCCGAGGAGTCCGCACACCGTGAGCATTCCCGCACAGCCCACCAAGCCCGGCCAGGGCCGGGCCCTGCCCGCACCGACCGGGGAGCAGCCCGGCCCCGAGGAGGGCGTGAGCCTGCCGGAGCCGGCCGGCGCCGGCACGCCCTCACCCGTGGGCCGGCTCGCCGCGACCGTGGACCGGCTGCGCCGGGAGGTCATGGCGGCCCAGGCGGAGGCCGACGGGCGCGCCCTGGTCGAACTCGCCAAGGGCATCCTGGTGGAGCGCCTCGGCTGCGGCCCCAGCGAGGCGGCACAGCAGTTGTCCGTGCTGGCGGGCCAGGCCGGGCTGAGCCCGCTGGAGTTCGCGGTCGACGTCATCAACCAGGCGGCCAAGGACCGGGTGTCCGAGGTGACGGAGGCCTTCCTGGCGTCCGTCGGAAGGCCGGAGGATCCCGGGGAGCAGTCGGCGGCCGTGCGGCTGCGGACCGCGGAGAGCGGGGCGCTGGCGGCGGCGCACGACACCCAGGCCGTCGCCGACTCCCTGCTCCAGCACGCGCTGGGTCCGCTGGGCGCGGTCGCCGTGGCGATCTGGGCGGCGGGCTCCGACGGTTCGCTGACCCTCGCCGGGAGCGCGGGGTTCTCCCCCGGCGAGGCGGAGCGCTGGCGGTACGTGCCGCCGGACGTGGCCACGGTGGCACGCGGCGGCCTCACCGAGGGGGCGACCCAGTGGATCGGGTCGCTGGCCGGGACCGGGCTGCCCACCATCGGCCGCCATATGCACCCGGACGGCGGCCGGGCGGCCGTGCCCGCGGGCAGCGCCGGACGCGTGGACGGGATCCTGGAGATCGCCTGGCCCGCCCCGCTGGACCGGCAGCCGCCCCAGGTGGTGCGCCAGGTCGAGGCCCTGGCCGATCTGTGCGCCCACACGCTCCAGACGTACGCGCATGGCCGGGGCCCGGACCAGCAGCCGCTCGTCCTGCCGGACACCGCGGAGCTGATGGACCTGACGGACGGGCTGCACGATCCGGCCCTGGTCCTGGTGCCGCACGTCGACCCGGCGGGAAAGCTGGTGGACTTCCGTATCCAGCACGTCAACGACCGCTTCCTCGACCCTGCGGGCCGGCCCCGCGCCGTGGTCAACGGGGCCCTGCTGCTCGAGGCCTATCCGATGGCCGTCGGGGGCGGCGACCTGTTCCAGCGGATCGAGCGCGTGCACGCCACCGGCGAACCCTTCCGGGCGCGCCGGATGAGTCTGACCGCGCTCGTCGGCGAGGTGCCGCTGGCGGCGGTCGCGGATGTCAGCATCAGCCGCCACGGCAGCTGTGTGCTGCTGATCTGGCGGATCGAGGACGAGACGGCACGGCTGGCCAGTCTGTTGCAGAACGCCCAGCGACTCGGCCGGATCGGCGGTTTCGAGGAGGACCTGCTCACCGGCGAGACCACCTGGAACGGGCAGCTGTTCACCCTGTACGGGCGGCCCGAGTCCAGCTCGCCGGTTCCGTTGGAGGACCTGGCGGCGCACACCCACCCCGATGACGCGGTCGTCGTCGGCCGGCTGCTGCGCACGCTGCTGCACCGCCGTCGTCCGGCGTCCGCCGCCTTCCGGCTCCAGCGGCCGGACGGGGTGACCCGGCACATGCGGATCGTCGCCGAGCCGGTGCTCGACACCGACGAACGGCTGGTGGCCGTGCGCGGGGCCTACCAGGACATCTCCTCGCAGCACTGGACGGAGGTGGCTCTCGCCGCCACCCGCGACCAGCTCGCGCAGAGCGAGCAGCACGCCAGCGAGCGCAGCCGGCTGGCCCTTCAGCTCCAGCACGCCATCATGCCGCCCACCCGAGCGCCCCTGGAGGCCCCCGGTCTCCAGGTGGCGGTCCGCTACCGGCCCGCCGAGGAGGAGCACCTGGTGGGCGGTGACTGGTACGACGCCGTCGTGCTGCCCTCCGGCCTGGTGCTGCTGTGCGTGGGCGACGTGGCCGGGCACGGCATCGAGGCGGCGACCAGCATGGTGGTGCTGCGCAACGCGTTGCGCGGGCTGGCGGTGACCGGGGCGGGGCCCGGCCAGCTGCTGTCCTGGCTCAACATCGTCGCCCACCATCTGACGGGTTCGATCACGGCCACGGCCGTGTGCGGCCTGTACGACCCCTCCCGGCACACGCTGCGCTGGGCGAGGGCGGGCCATCTGCCGCCGGTGCTGGTGCGGGGCCGCCAGGCGGCGCCGCTGCCCCTGCTGAGGGGGATGCTGCTGGGCGCCCTGCCGGAGACGGTGTACGAGGAGGAGGAGGTCCAGCTGGCGGCCGACGACACCCTGCTGATGTACACGGACGGTCTGATCGAGCGCCGCGACCGGTCCGTGGAGGAGTCGCTGACCCAGTTGCTGGTACAGGCGCGCACGGTGACGCCGACGCTGGACCAGCAGCTGGACCGGCTGCTCACCTACAGCCGGTCCGACACCGACGACGACACCTGCATCGTGGGCATCCGGCTGCGCTGAACCGTCCCCGCCCCTCCCGTCCCGGCCGTCGCTTTCCTGTCTTCCTTCTCGTGTGCATGGTGAGGAACTTCGGGGGTATTCGCCTGTGCGCGACACCAGGTCGGAGATCCGCAGGCGGAAGGGCAGGGCACACGCACCATGACGATCGTCCCGTGCGGCCTGCCGCCCGTCCTCGTCCGCCGTCGCCGCGCATCGAAGTCGCCCATCGGGGTAGACGCTCCCGACCGTCAGCTTTCGGAGGTACGTGTGTCCATTGCCCAGAACCCCCTGTCCGTCGAGGTCACCCTGCCTCGCGAGGACGTCGCCCTGGTCACGGTCGAAGGCCATCTCGACCTCGACACCGCGACCGATCTGCAGGCTCATCTCGCCAACCAGCTGCACCACGGCCGGCGGCACTTCCTCCTCGACCTCGCGGCGGTTCCGTTCATGGACTCGTCCGGTATGAACATCATCCTGCGGGTGTACCAGGAGGCCCGGGGGCTGCCGGGAAGTGTGCACGTGATCGCTCCCACGCCGGCCGTGCGCCGGGTCCTGGACCTGACCGGGGTCAGCCTCACGGTGCCCATATCGGAGAAGGTCGAGGAGGCTCTGGAGCTCGTCGACCGGCAGCAGCTCGCGGAGGGCACGCAGGGCTGAGCGGCGGCTCTCCGGAGGCATCGGAAAACACGCAGGGACGGCCGATCGCCGTCCAATACTTGTCATTTGACAACTGTGTACATAAGGCAACAGAGTGAGCGGGACAGTGATGCGGGAGGGAAGACGGATGAGCCTGTGGGCGCAGCCGGTCACCCGAGGACACCGTCAGGCGGTACGGGCGTCCGTGGCGTCGGAGTCGTGGATCTGCTCGGCCGCCGCCGAACAGAACGCCTCCAGCCCTCTCAGCAGGGCGCCGCGCTGCACGGCGGGCATCTGTTCCAGCACGCTCTCCAGCGCGGCCTCACGACGTGATCTGAGGTCGGCGAGGAAGACGCTCCCGCGACGGCTCAGGAAGAGCTCCAGCTCCCGTCGGCTCTCGGCGGCGACCCTGCGCTCGACGAAGCCCACAGCCTGGAGGCGGTCGCACAGGCGGCTGGTGGACGGCGGTGTGGAACCGAGGAACTCGGCGAGGGTGCGCAGGTTGATGCCCTGGTGGTGCTCCAGGATGAACAGCACGCGCAACTGGGAGGCGGAGACGGGCGCCGTCGAGGCACGGCCCCAGAGGACTTCCAGCAGCTCGGCCGCCTCTGAGGTCACACGGGCCACCTGGAGCGGCTGCGGACGCGAGGCGGGGGACATCACGGTCACACTCTCGCAGGGTTCTCGACGGCTGTCAGCCCGCCCCCGCCGCGGGGGGCGCCACGGATTCGACGCCACGGCATCCCGGGGGACGCTGTGACCGACCCGGTGAACAGACTCGCCGCGGCCTCGCGTGCCCTGCGCTCCGCGGCCCCGCACCAGCTCCCCGACGCCCTGCGCCAGGTGCTGCGCACCCGGTACGCGGCGGAGGCCGTGGAAGTGCGGCTGGCCGACTACGGGTTGACGGTACTGCTGCCCGTGCCGCCCGCGCCGGGCGGCACGACGCCGGTGCCCGTGCAGGGCAGCGCGCCCGGGCGGGCCTTCGGCTCGCAGCAGCCGTACGTCGAGGAGCCCGCCGACGGCCGGGTGCGGGCGCATCTGCCGGTGACCGTGCGCGGCGACCGGCTGGGTGTGCTGTCGCTGACGCTGCCCGCGGCAACCCGGGAGTCTCTCGCCGAACTCACCGAGCTGGCCGAGAACCTGGGGCACGAGATGGTGGTCGCCGAACGCGACACCGACCTGTACGCGCGGGCCCGCCGCAGGGAACGGCTGACCCTGGCGGCAGAGATGCAGTGGCAGTTGCTCCCGGCCCGCTCGTGCGCCCGGGAGGAGTACGCCCTGGGCGCTCAGCTCGAGCCCGCCTACGCCGTCTTCGGCGACAACTTCGACTGGGAGGCGTCCGCCGACCATCTGCTGGTCTACGTCACCAACGGGATGGGCGAGGGCATCGAGGCCTCCCTGCTGACCAGTCTCGGCATCAACGCGCTGCGCAACGCGCGCCGCGCCGGCATCCCGATCGAGGACCAGGCGGCCCTCGCCGACCAGGCGATCTACGCCCACTACCGGGGCGAGGCGCATCTGTCGGTCCTGCTCGTGGACATCGAGCTGTCCACGGGCCGGATGCGGATCGTCGACGCGGGCTCACCGCGGCTGCTGCTCGTGCGCGACCGGGTCCTGTCCCCGGTCGAACTCGACGCGCAGCTGCCGCTGGGCATGTTCGAGGAGACCGACTACGTCGCCCAGGAGCTCACCCTGCTGCCCGGCGACCGACTGCTGTTCGTCAGTGACGGTGTCCACGGGGTCGTGGCACCGGGCGGCGAGTCGTACGGCGAGCACGGGCTCGCGCGGGCGGTCGGCAACGCCTCCCTGCTGCCGGCGGCGGACGTCCCGGCCGCGGTGCTGCGCGGGCTGACCGGGCACCGGGGAAGACCCGAGCCGGACGACGACGCGCTGGTCGTGTGTCTCGACTGGTTCGGCAGACGGCCCGCGTCCTAGCCCGCCGCCCACCGACCGCCGCCTTGTGGCGACACAGAAACCGACCAGGACAAGGAGAGAACCGGGTGCCGGAGCACGAAACGGCCGCAGAGCAGACCACACCGACGAGTGACGTCGGGAGGTTCCTGCACCGCCGCCGCGAGCAGATCGCCCAACGCTGGGCCGACGAACCCCTGTTCCGCACGGTGTTCGCCGTCTCGCGGGACGAGGCGGTGGAGGCGGGCCGGGTCGTCGTCGACGCGCTCGCCCAGGTGGCCGAGACCGGCCTCGTGGCCGACACGGACGCGGCCGGATTCACCGCGGTACGGGAACAGCTGGCCAGGATGGTGGCCTCCCGCGCCCGCTTCGGGCTCACCTCGGGTCAGGTGTCCACCGAGGTGGACGGCCTGCGCCCGCCCGCCGTGGACCTGCTGGTCGCCGATCTGCCCGAGGCGACGCCCGAGCACCTCAGGGAGTGCACGACCGTGCTGACCGTGCTCATGGGCACCCTGCGGCTGGTGGTCCTGGAGACCTCGCTGAGCGAGGGCCAGGCTCTCATCGACCGGCAGCAGCTGGAGCTGCTGGAGGCCGCCACCCCCGTCATCCGGCTGTGGGACGGCATCGTCGCCGTACCGCTCATCGGGACGCTCGACAGCGCCCGCAGTCAGGTCGTGATGGAGACACTGCTGGAGTCGGTCGTCGATCAGCAGGCCCGTTTCGCGATCCTGGACATCACCGGTGTGCCGATGGTCGACTCGCTGGTGGCCCAGCACCTGATGAAGACGGTCGCGGCCGTCCGGCTGATGGGCGCGGAGTGCGTCGTCTCCGGCATCCGGCCCGCCATCGCGCAGACCATCGTGCACCTCGGCCTGGACCTGGGCACCGTGGTCACCCGGTCGAGCCTCGCCGACGCCCTGGCCTACGCCCTGAACCGGCTGGGCGCCGACATCGTGCTCGCGACGCCCGGCAGCGCGGGTTCCCGGTGAACCACGACCCCTCCCACTCGGGCGCGCACGTGCCGGTGCTCCGGCTCGGCGACGTCCTGCTGATCACCCTCCAGGGCGATCTGCACGACGGTACGGCGGAGCAGCTCCAGCAGGACATCGCCGAGCAGATCGTCCGCAGCCGGGTGACCGGCGTGGTCATCGACATCTCCGGGGTGGAGATCGTCGATTCCTTCCTGGGGCGTGTCCTCGCCGAGATCGCGGCGAGTTCACGGCTGCTGGCCGCGCAGACCGTGGTGGCCGGCATGCGCCCCGCGGTGGCGATCACGCTGGTGGAGCTGGGGCTCTCGCTGCCGGGACTGCGGACCGCGCTCAGCACCGAGGCGGCCCTCGACCTGCTCTCCGTCGCGGTTCCGGGCGGCCCGCGCCGGGAGCCGCGGTGAGCGGGACGGTCGCGGGCGTCGAGGCCCGCCTGCCGATCCGCTCGGACCTGGACCTGGTGTGGGTGCGCCAGCATGTGCGCCGGGCCGCCGCCGCGCTCGGCTTCGGTCTGGTGGACCAGACCAAGCTGGTGACCGCGGCCAGCGAACTGGCCCGCAACACCCTGGTGTACGGCGGCGGCGGCGAGATGGCGGCGGAACACGTCGGCGACGGGCGGGCCCAGGGGCTGCGCCTGACGTTCTCGGACCGGGGGCCGGGCATCGCCGACCTGGAGCAGGCCCTGAGCGACGGCTACACCTCCGGCGGCGGTCTGGGACTCGGCCTGGGCGGGGCGCGCCGTCTGGTGCACGACTTCTCCCTGGACAGCACCCCCGGCGTCGGCACCACGGTCACGGTGACCTCCTGGGCGGTCCGCCCGCCGCGGCAGCGTGAGGAGCCACGATGACCCAGGTGTGGGACGTCCCGGTGCACGACTCGACGCGGGTGCGTGACGCGCGGGTGGCCGCGGAGCAGGCGGCGGCGCTGGCGGGTCTGGACGGGTCGCGCACCGCCGACGCCGCCCTGGTGGCGACCGAGCTGGCGACCAACCTGCTCAAGCACGCGCGCGGCGGACAGCTCCTGGTGGAGGCGGTCGTCCCGCCGAGCGGACGGGCGGGAGGCCTGTTGGTGCAGGTCACGACGATCGACCACGGGCCGGGCATGTCCGACGTGCCCGCCGCCCTGGGCGACGGGTTCTCCACGGCGGGCTCCCTGGGCGCCGGCCTCGGCACCTGCCGACGGCTCGCCGACGACTTCGGCCTGCACAGCGTCCCGGGCCGCGGGACGGTCGCGCTGGCCCGGATCGGCGGCCCGGCCCGCACCCGCGGCCGCCGTGAGCAGTCCTCCGCCCGGGCCGGGGCCGGCGCTCCGGACGGCGCGTCCGCCCCGTTCGCCGCGCGGGTCGGTGGCGTCAACATCCCCTTCAGGGGCGCGGCGTGCTCCGGGGACGCCTGGACCTGCGTCCGGGAGGGCGACCGGCTGACCCTGATGCTGGCCGACGGGCTGGGCCACGGACCCGAGGCCGCCCGCGCCTCGACCACGGCCGTGCACGAAGTGCGGCGCTCGCCCCACCTGCCGCCGGCCGCGCTGCTGCGCCGGCTCGACGACGCGCTGCGCGGCACGAGGGGCGCCGCGGTCGCGGTGGCCCAGCTCGATCTGCGGACCGGACGGCTGCTGTTCGCCGGCGTCGGCAATGTGGGGGCGCGGCTGCGCGAGGGCGACTCCTGGCGCCATCTGCTGTCCCGGCCCGGCATAGTGGGCGCCCACCGGCCCACGACCCTGCCCGAGTCCGAGGCGGTCTGGGCCCCGGACCGCCTGCTCGTCCTGCACAGCGACGGGCTGCCCAGCCGCTGGGCGCCCCCGGCCGACCCCCGCCTGCTGTCCTGCGACCCCGCGGTCACCGCCGCCGTGACGGTCCGCGACGCCGGCAGTTCCGCCCGCCCGGTGCGTGACGACACCGCCGTGGCCGTCCTGTCCCCCACGCCGCCGGATGGCCCATGAACCACACCTGGCCGATCACCACCGTCAGCGACGCGGCACGCGCGCGGATCACCACCGCCCGGGTGGCCGCCGCGTACGGTGTACCGCCGCTGGAACGCACCCGGCTGGCCGCCGGCCTCAGCGCGCGGCTGCGCCAGTGTCTGAACAAGGGCGGCCTGTGGTTCTGCGTCCTGACGGTCGCCGACGGCTCGCTGCGGGTCGAGGTCTCCCCCGCAGCCGCCGACGGCGAGCGCCCGTGGTCCGTCACGGCGCTCTGTCCGGAACCGGCCGCCGGCCCCGTCAGCGAAGCGGTGGCAGGGGACGCGACAGCGCTTCCGGAGGCCCTGCTCGGGGCCGACGAGGACACCGCCCTGGTGCTGGAGCGACTGGCCGAGCAGGAGGAGCTCGTCGCCTTCCACCGGGACGAGCTGCACCAGACCAACCAGGGAGTGCTGGCGCTGCACGCCGAGCTGGACGCCGCCGGACGGGCGCAGCGCGAGGCCTTCGCGGCCGAACGCGCGGCGCGCCGGGAGGCGGAGGACGCCCGGCGCAGGCTGACGTTCCTCGCCGACGCCAGCGCGGCGCTGACGGCTTCCCTGAACCACGAGGAGATCGCCCGCCTGCTGCCCGAGTTGCTGGTGCCCGAGTACGCCCGCACGGCCGACGTCTGGCTCTTCGACGCCGAGGACGAGCGGGCGCCGTCCGTTCCGCGCCCGGCGGCCGCCGTGATCGCGGCCCGCACCGGCCGCCCGCAGTACGCGGCCGCGCGGCCCGGCGGTCTGCCCGGCGTGGACGACCAGCCGCCGTCGGCGCTGCACCCCGGCCGGCCCCTGCTGTGCGTGCCGCTGCCGACCCGCAGCGCGCCGCTGGGCGTCGTGACGCTGACCCCGCCCGGCGAGCGCTGGAACCCGGACGACGCCGTCATGCTCGTGGAGCTCACCCGGCGGGCCGGCGGCGCGCTGGACAACGCCCGCCGCTTCGAGCACAACCGGGACATCGCCGAGACCCTCCAGCGCGCCCTGCTGACCGATCTGCCGACCACCCCCGGCCTGCGGCTGGCGGCCCGTTACCTGCCGGCGACGTACGGGCTGAACATCGGCGGCGACTGGTACGACGCGTTCCGGCAGCCCGACGGCAGCCTGATCACCGTCATCGGCGACGTGACGGGGCACGGCCTGCACGCGGCGGTGATGATGAGCCAGCTGCGCACCGCGCTGCGCGCCTACGCCGTGGACGGCGGCAGCCCCGGCGAGCTGCTGACCCGGCTGCACACCTTCCTGCACCATCTGCAGCCCGACCTGTACGCGACCGCCGTGATCGCCCGCTTCCAGCCGGACGAGCCGGTGCTGACATGGGCGGCGGCGGGTCATCCGCCGCCGGTGCTGCGCGACCCGGACGGGCGGGTGCGCACCCTGGACGCCAAGCCGGGGGCCATGCTCGGCATCCCGCTGCACCAGGAGATCTCCGACCACACGGTGCCGCTGGAGCCGGGCTCCACCCTGGCGCTCTATACCGACGGGCTGGTCGAGAGACGGGCCCAGGGCATAGACCCGGGCATCGAGCGGCTGTCGGCGGCGCTCGGCGCGTTCGGTGGCGAGGAGCTGGACGCGGACCTGGACGGCGCGGCGGAGCGCATCCTGGACCCGATGCTGAGCGACTCCGAGCGGGACGACGACGTCTGCCTGCTGCTGTGCCACATCGACGGTGGCATCTGACACCGGCCGCCCCGCCGGCGGTCACGTCGCCGGTCGCCCCCGGCCCGGGTCCTGAGAAGCGGTCAGCGGTCCAGCGGCTCGCCGGGGCCCCGGTTCGACGTGTGCGCCTGATGGAATCCGGTGAGCCCGTGTTCCAGCGCGGTGCGCTCGGACGGGGTCATCGCCTCGAAGACGGACGCGAGGCGCCGTACGCGCCGCTCGGCGACGTCGGCGAGGAGGCGTTGTCCGTAGACGGTCACCACGAGCTGCACCTCGCGCCGGTCACTGGGCTGCACGGTCCGCTCCAGGAGCCCGGCGGCCTCGAGCCGGTCGCAGAGGCGGCTCGCGGTGGGCAGCCCGACGCCCAGGTGCTCGGCCAGGGCCGTCATATTGAGTTCCGGGCGGCTGAGCACCGTGCGCAGCGCCAGCAACTGCCGGGCGGGCAGCCGGGGTCTGGTCTCCTCAGCGGCCGTGATCCAGCAGGCCACCAGGCTCTCCACCGCTTCGGCGAGTTGCCCGGCCTGTGTCCGACGGCTCTCCCACCGGCCGTCGTCGGAGCCGTCCGCGCACCACACCGCCACTATCCTCCGGCCTCCGCGATTGTCATGTACGTCGGCCTACCCGAAGGCAACGGGCGTACACAGGCCCTTCGGGGGGTACGTCGGTGACCTCAGGAGAAACGTTCGTCTGCATGCCTCGCCCGGCTGGCGGAACCAGTCCGGGCGCGGTGGGATCGACGAGGTGCGAGACGCCCGCGGGCGGGGCACGCGCATGACGTCGGGCAGACCGCCTGGAGCCGCAGAAAGGGATGGACATCGTGACACGACCCAGGATCCTGGTGGTGGGCGCGGGCTTCGCGGGAGTGGAGTGCGTTCGACGGCTGGAACGCGCCCTCTCGGCCGCGGAGGCCGACGTCACTCTGGTGACGCCGTTCGCCTACCAGCTCTATCTGCCGCTACTGCCGCAGGTCGCCTCGGGGGTGCTGACGCCCCAGTCGATCGCCGTTTCGCTGCGCCGCAGCAAGAAGTACCGCACCCGGATCATTCCGGGCGGCGCCATCGGCGTGGACCTCAAGTCGAAGGTCTGCGTCATCCGGACCATCACCGACGAGATCGTCAACGAGCCCTACGACTACATCGTGCTCGCTCCCGGCAGCGTGACCCGCACCTTCGACATCCCGGGGCTGACCGAGCACGCCTTCGGGATGAAGACCCTCGCGGAGGCCGCGTACATCCGCGACCACGTCATCAGCCAGCTCGACCTCGCCGACGCCAGCCGCGACCCCGCCGAGCGGACCTCGCGGCTGCAGTTCGTGGTCGTCGGCGGCGGCTATGCCGGCACCGAGACCGCCGCCTGTCTGCAACTCCTCACCCACAACGCGGTCAAGCGTTATCCGAACCTGGACCCGAGCCTGATCAAGTGGCATCTGATCGACATCGCGCCGAAGCTGATGCCCGAGCTCGGCGACAAGCTCGGCCGCAGCGCGCAGGAGGTGCTGCGCAAGCGGGGCGTCGACATCTCGCTGGGCGTGTCCATCGCCAAGGCGGGCCCGGAGGAGGTCACCTTCACCGACGGACGGGTGATCCCGACCCGGACCCTGATCTGGACGGCGGGAGTGGTCGCCAGCCCGCTGATCGCGACCCTCGGCGCGGAGACGGTCCGCGGGCGGCTCGCCATCACCGCGGAGATGAACCTGCCCGGTGAGGACGGGGTGTTCGCGCTCGGGGACGCCGCCGCGGTACCCGACGAGGCCAAGGGCGAGGAGGGCGCTGTCTGCCCGCCCACGGCGCAGCACGCGATGCGGCAGGGCAAGGTCGTCGCCGACAACGTCATCGCGGCGCTGCGTGGCCGGCCGATGCGGCCGTACGTGCACAAGGACCTCGGTCTGGTCGTCGACCTCGGCGGCACCGACGCCGTCTCCAAGCCGCTCGGCATCGAGCTGCGGGGGCTGCCCGCGCAGGCGGTGGCCCGCGGCTACCACTGGTCGGCGCTGCGCACGGGGGTGGCCAAGGCACGGGTGCTGACCAACTGGACGCTCAACGCGGTCGCGGGCGACGATTTCGTGCGCACCGGCTTCCAGGCGCGCCGGGCGGCGAAGCTGAAGGACTTCGAGTACACGGACAGCTATCTGACGCCCGAGCAGGTGCGGGCGCAGATCGAGGGGACCGGGTCGGAGAGCGCCTGATTTCCGGACGTGGGAGAGAGTACGGCGGCGTGAGGGCGGCGGCACGGTCGTTCGGGGCACGGTGGCGGGATCGGATCGCGGCGTCCGACCCCGGGCTGCTGCGTCTGGCGGCCGGGCTGCGCACGGTCGGTGCGATCGCCCTCACGCTGGCCGTGCTCTCGCTCATGGGGTCGGACGTCTCGCACCTGGTGGCGGGCGCCATCGCAGCGATGGTCGCCACGTTCGCGATCCGGGAGAAGCAGCGCGACCGGCAGGCCGTCACGCTCGCGCTGGGCCTGCCGGTGGCGTTCGCCTCGATGTCGCTGGCGGCGCTGCTCAGCTCCCGGACGGTGGCCGGTGACGTCTTCTTCGTGGCGTTGATCTTCTGCGCGGTCTACGGCCGCCGGTTCGGCGACCGGGGGACGGCGCTCGGACTGGTCGGCTTCCAGGTCTACTTCCTGTCCCTGTTCGTCGGGGTCACCGGATCGGCTCTCCCGGAGTACTGGGCGGTGCTGGCCGTCGCCTTCGTGTGCAGCGCGCTGGCGCGCTTCGTGCTGGTGCCACAGACGCCGACCGGTATCCTCCAGCGCCTGCGCGAGGCCTTCCGGGCGCGGCTCGCACAGTTGCTGGCCGCCCAGCTCGATCTTCTCGACGCGGGTCCGGACGACGTGGAGAAGGCGCTGGCCCATGTGCGCGAGGGCACCGCCCGGCTGCACGAGACGGCGATGATGATCCAGGGCCGGCTGGACGAGGGCACTCCGGACGAGGCGACCGCCCGGCTGGTCCAGCGCCGGATCGCCGACGCCGAGATCGCCGCCGAGCGGCTCGGGCTGCTCCTGCTGACCGCCCGCAGCGTCGAACGGGCCGACACGCTGACCCTGCACCTGCCGGGTGCGCCGCTGCCGGAGGGCGGTCATCTCCCGGTCCGGGACGAGGCTCTCGCCGCCCTGCGCCGTGATCTGGGGGCGCTGCGGCTGCTGGTGCGGATTCCCGTCGCGGAGGGCGCGGCCACCGCTCACGTCCGCAACCGGCTGCTCGGCTACCGGGACGAGGAGAACCTGCCCAAGGCGTCGCCCGCCGTCCAGGACGTCTTCCGGGGCGTCGGTGAGACGGCGCGCGCGGTGCTGGGGCTGCGGGTCGCGCTGGACGGCCCGCAGGACGAGTCCGAGGACAGTCCCGAGACGGCGCGCTCGCGCGAGGAGCTGGACGCGGAGGACGCGGCGATCGGCGGGGGCGAAGGGGACGAGGACTCCGCCGCGGCCGGGAAGGAGACGGGACTGCGGCGGCCGACCACCCGGGCCGCCGTGCAGGTCGCGGTCGGGTCGTCGCTGGCCATCGTCGGCGGCGAGCTGCTCTCCTCGCACCGCTGGTACTGGGCGGTGCTGACCTGCTGGATCGTGTTCATCAACACCGCGTCCACCGGGGAGATCCTGGTCAAGGGCTCGCGGCGGCTGCTGGGCACCGTGCTCGGGGTGGTGGCCGGCATCCTGCTGGCGGGACTGGTGGGGCACCACACGTGGACGGCGTTCGCCGTGGTGCTGCTGTGTGTGTTCGCCATGTTCTACACGGCGCCGCTGTCGTACACGCTGATGTCCTTCTTCGTGACGGCCGCGCTGGGCGTGCTGTACACGCTGCTGCACACCTACAGCATGTCGGTGCTGGTGCTGCGGGTGGAGGAGACCGCGCTGGGGGCGGCCTGCGGGATCTTCGCGGCGGCGCTGGTGCTGCCGGTGCACACGGACCGGCGTACGAACGAGCTGCTGGCGACCGTGCTGGACCGGCTGACCGACGTCACCGAGGCGGCTGTGGAGCAGCTGAGCGGCGGTCCCCCGGCCGAGCTGCTGGACCGGGCCCGTGATCTGGACCAGGCACTGGCCGATCTGCGGGCTGCCACGCAGCCCCTGACGCACCCGGTCACGCCGTTGCGGACCCGGCGGGACACGGCCCGGTACGTCGTCGCGCTGCTCGAGACCTGTGCGTACCACGCGCGGGCCCTGGCGGCCACGGCGGAGCTGCTGCCGACACAGCGGTCGATCGTGGCGGACCCGGCGCTGCGCCGGGCCGGGCAGCGCATCCGGCACAACATCGGGGCGATCGCCGCGCGCGTGGCGGGCGGGCGGAGCACCGCCGAGGTGCTGACCGGGCCGAGCATCGCCTCGCTGCTGACGCCCGACGGGCCGGGAACGCCACGCTACGGCCGGGTGACCGACCCGCGTCCTGCGGCACTTGCAGCGCCTGGACGAAGCGGTGGTCGGCCTGGCCCGGCCGCTCGCGGTACCGGTGGCTCCGCCGCCGAAGTGACGACGGGTTCCGTCCACGGTCAGAAGTCCGTGGACATGTCACTCGCGGCGGCGATGCCCCGCAGCTCCTCGGTGTCCTGGTGCCGCTGGCGGATGCAGCCGGCGATCTCGGCGAGGCGGGTGGGGTCGGACGCGGTGCCCGCGTCGGTGACCACCCGGACCGGGCCGCTTCCGTCGACGTCTATCTCCACCAGCTGGTTGTCCAGCCGGCCGGTGACGGCGGTGGCGATGACCAGGGCGGCCTCGTCGCGGATCTCCTGAGGCAGTTGCTGGGTGTCCTGCGGGTCGAGGGCGAAGTCGAGACTCTCGGGTGGCTGTTCCTCGAGGGCGCGCAGCGCGGGTGCGACGACCTTCAGCAGCAGCTGGTAGTCCTCGCTGTCCATGCGGACGCGCAGAAGGTCGAGGTACATGTCCACGGGCCGTCCGTCGCGCGGGAACTCTGATTCGTTCATCTGGTCCGTGTTCCCACGCATCCGGACGTCAGACCTTGCGCCAGCGGGCCATGGCGAACGAGAACAGTCCGAAGAGGACGAGTCCGGCCGCGACGCAGGCCAGGAGGCCCGGACCGACGGGCGTGCCGGCGAAGGAGCGCAGGGTGTCGTCGAGCCCCTTGGCCTCGTCCGGCTGGTACTCGACGGCGGCCCGTACGGCGAAGGCTCCCGCGGCGGCGAACACCACACCTCGGGCGGCGCCGCCGCCCACACCGGTGATGTCCACCAGCCGCCGCATGCGCGGGGACATCTCCCCCAGCCGGAGGTGCTTGCGGTAGGAACGCATGACGGCGCGGGCGCCGATCCACACGCCCGCGACGATGATCCCGGCGCCTCCCGCGCCGACTATCCACTGGCCCGCGGGCAGCTCGAGCGCCCGGGCGGTGACGTCCCGGGACTGTTCGTCGCCGGAACCGCCGCCGCTGCCGGAGCCGGCGGCGAAGGCCAGCACGGAGTAGGCGACGAAGGAGTAGAAGGCGCACCGCCCGAGGGCGAGCAGCCGCTTCTTGGCGCTGCACCCGTCGGCGCCGGCGCCGCCGAAGACGACCTCCGACAGCCGCCACAGCGCCATGCCGACGAGTCCGATGCCCAGTGCCCACAGCAGGACCGCGCCGAACGGCTTGTGGGAGATCTCCTCCAGAGCCCCCTGGCGGTCCGCCTGCTGCCTGCCGTCGCCGAAGGCGATCTGCAGCGCCAGCAGTCCGACCAGCAGATAGATCACGCCTCGCGCGGCGAGCCCCGCCTTGGCGGCGCCCTTCGTCACCGAGCCCCGTGCCGCCCGCTCCACCTCGATCCGGCCGTTACGCGCCAGAGCACTCGTGTCCATGCAACCCTCCCCGAATCTCCCCGTTTCCTGCGGGTCCGGATGCCCCGGGTCTCGCGGTACACACGCGTCCGGCGCCCCTGGGCCGCGTCGAGGGGCGGTGAGGCACCGCCGGTGCGCCACCGGCTCGCGGCCGCGCAGGGCCGGAGCGGCCCAACCACCGGCCCCCCGAAAACAGCGACGGGGTGGACCCGGGATCCCTCCCGTCCACCCCGCCCGTCAGGCGTACACCTGTGGTTCTTTGCCCGTCTGCGGTCGTATCGCGGCGTCGGCGGCCGACGCCGCCTCGAGCCATTGATGTGCCGTCTCCAGGGCGTGCCTCACGTCGCGGGTGCCGGTGGACACGCACAGCGTGTAGGCGAGATCACGCGCCTGCGCCTGTGCCTGTGGTGGCTGCGCGGTGGATCCGGGCCGCGTCAGCGCTTCGTATTCGTCGACGAGTCTGCGCAGGACAGCGGGGTGCGGCATCAGCATCGGTCTGCTTCTCTCCGTTCGCAAGGGGATGTGTGTCGTGCCGTCAGCGTGTGTGTCGTGCCGTCAGCGCAGCGCTTCCTGGCGTACCCGTTCGCAGCTGCGGCTGATGAGCCGGGACACGTGCATCTGGGAGATGCCCAGTCGGTCGGCGATCCTGCTCTGTGTCATGTCCTCGAAGAACCGCATGTAGAGGATGGCGCGCTCGCGCTCCGGCAGCCGGCGCAGGCCTTCTTTGGCGGACTCGCGGTCGACCACGACGTCGAAGGAGGTATCGGAGTCGCCCAGGGTGTCGGCGAGGCTGTAGCCGTCGTCCCCGCCCGAGGTCTCGGCGTCCAGCGAGAGGGTGCTGAAGCTCTCCAGTGCCTCCAGGCCGGCGCTCACCTCGTCCTCGGTGAGCCCGGTGTGGGTGGCGATGTCGGCCACCGAGGGCTCGGCCGCCCCGGGGTTCTGGGTGAGCTCCCGGCGGGCCACGCGCACCTTGTTGCGCAGTTCCTGTACCCGGCGGGGCACGCGCAGCGCCCACATCCGGTCCCTGAAGTGCCGCTTGATCTCCCCGGTGATGGTGGGCACGGCGTAGCTCTCGAACGCCCCGCGCTCGGGGTCGAAACGGTCGACGGCCTTGACCAGCCCCAGCGCCGCGACCTGCCGCAGGTCCTCGATCGCCTCACCGCGGTCGCGGAAGCGACCGGCGATGCGGTGGGCCATGGGCAGCCAGGCGGTGACCAGCTCGTCGCGAACGGCGTCCCGCTCGGGGCCTTCCTCCAGGGTGACCAGCAGGGCGAACCGGCCCATGGTGTCGGGGGCGTCGGCGTGCGTGCGGCGCAACTGCGCGGTGGAGGGGGCGGATGCGGAAGACTGGCTTGTCGACATGTCGATAGGCATGCGGTATCGCTCTCCTGAACGGTGGTTTCAGGGACTGGCGACGGAGAAAGCCGGCCGTCCGGAACGCGTGGAGCGCCCCGGAGCGGACAGCCCGCTCCCGTCGGCGCGCCTCCGGTCCGAAGCACGAACCTCCGTCTGCCCTACCCCCGGAGGAACAAACTCCGTCTGCGCGAAAGGCGTTCGCAGGGTCGCGGCCGGCGTCCCGGGCCGGTCGGCGCGGGGGTCAGAACACGGGGACGACGGCGGTGATGCGCTTACCGCCGGAGGGCAGACAGGCCACCCTGACGTCGCGGGCCAGCCGGCAGACGATCGACCAGCCGCGACCGCCGGCGCGCTGTCGCCCCTGTTCGTCGACCGGTGCGGCGGTGACCGGCAGCCGGTCACTGCGGTCGCTGACGGAGACGCACACGGCCGGCCCCGCCATGTCGACGTCGAATGCGGTGATGCCGCCGCCGTGCAGGATGGCGTTGGCCGTCAGCTCCGAGGCGACGAGCAGGGCGTCCGACAGTCCGTCCTCGTCGTACCGGCAGCCCAGGGTCCCGCAGCGTCCGGTCACCGCCTGCCGGACGGCGCTGCGGACGTCGGCCGGGCGGCACTGCTCCTGTCCTGCGCGCCCGTGGACGCAGTCCTGCGTGTTCCCACGGTCGGTCGAGTCGTTCGTAGACATCCCTTCGCTCCCCTGGCTGGTCCCGAATGGTCGGACGGCTCAAGCCGGCCTGCCGACCGGCGGTGGACCGTCGATCGGCCGACCGCACCTGGGCGGTGGGTTCGGCGTCCGTGAGGCACCGGCGCTCTCCGCCACCGGACGGTGCGTTCGTCTCCTAACCGGCTGGCCCCGCCTGCGACGGCCAAACCTCCCGGACGAGGAGCATTCGCCCCGCCGGATCCGGGTACGCGAACGAGATGACAGATGTGGTGGACTCGGACGAACTGCTGCGGCGCATACAGCGGGCCAGGGCCTGCGCCCACGAGGAACTGCTGTCCTGGCGGGCCCGGAGCGAGGACCTCGACCGGACGGACGCGGAACGCACGCAGGACGTGCGGGACGCCCGGACACGGGGGCTCGCCTACGAAGCCGTGCTCAGGGTGCTGGACGAGATCGTGACGCCCGGCCGGAGCGCCGAGCCGCTCTGACCGGGGCGCCGCTCGGGTTGGCGGCGGCCGCCGCGGGCACCCGCGACGGCATGGCAGCCGACCACGCACGCGCCCCCGTTCTCGAAGCCCTTGTCGACTACCGCCGCCAAGGCCGGTTGTCGTTCACCCCGCCGGGACACAAGCAGGCCCGCGGCGCCGATCCCGAGGTACGGGCGGTGCTGGGGGACGCGGTCTTCCTCGGCGATGTGCTGGCGTCGGGCGGTCTCGACGACCGGCTCACCCGGGGCCGGGTGCTGAAGCGGGCCGAGGAGCTGATGGCGGACGCCGTCCACGCCGAGCACACCTTCTTCTCGACGTGCGGGAGTTCCCTGTCCGTCAAGGCGGCCATGCTGTCCGTGGCCGGGCCGCACGAGAAGCTGCTGATCGGGCGGGACGCGCACAAGTCGGTGGTGTCGGGACTGATCCTCTCCGGAATCGAGCCCGTGTGGGTCGAGCCGCGCTGGGACGCCGAGCGGCGGCTGGCGCATCCGCCGTCGGCCGCCGAGTTCGAGAGGGCCCTCGAGATCCACCCCGAGGCGAAGGGCGCTCTGGTCACCAGTCCCACCCCGTACGGCGCCTGCGCCGACCTGCGGGGGATCGCCGACGCCTGCCACCGCCGCTCGGTGCCGCTCATCGTGGACGAGGCCTGGGGAGCGCACCTGCCCTTCCATCCGGACCTGCCGTCCTGGGCGATGGACGCGGGCGCCGACATCTGTGTGACCAGCATCCACAAGATGGGCAGCGGCCTGGAGCAGGGGTCGGTGTTCCATCTCCAGGGCGAGTACGTCACGCCGGAACTGCTGAACATGCGCGCGGATCTGCTGGGCACGACGAGCCCTTCGGTGCTGCTGTACGCCGGACTCGACGGCTGGCGCCGCCAGATGGCGCTGCACGGCGAGGAGTTGCTCGGCGCGACTCTCGCGCTGGCGCGGGAGGTGCGGTCCGCGATCGAGGAGATCGACGGGCTGCACGTCGAGGGCCGGGAGGACTTCTGCGGCCCGGGGCTCGCCGACGACTTCGATCCCCTGCCCGTGGTGATCGACGTCCAGGGGCTCGGGATCTCCGGCTTCCAGGCCGCGGACTGGCTGCGCGAGCACCAGGCCGTGGACATGCACCTGTCCGACCACCGGCGCATCGGCGCGCAGTTGACCCACGGCGACGACCGCGAAACGACCGGAGAGCTGCTCGCCGCCCTCAAGGACCTCGTGGACGCCGCGCCCGATCTGGCCCCGGCTCCGCGGATCGAGGTGCCGACCCCTGCCGAACTGCGCATGGCGCAGGGGCTGCTGCCCCGGGACGCGTTCTTCGGACCCGCCGAGAACGTGGCGCTGGACCGGGCCGCCGGGCGGATCGCCGCCGAGATGATCACGCCGTACCCGCCGGGTATCCCGGCCGTCCTGCCCGGAGAACGACTCACCGAGCCCGTGCTGCGCTATCTGAGCACCGGCCTGGCGGCGGGTATGAACCTGCCCGATCCGAGCGATCCGCAACTGCGGACGATCCGGGTCGTCGCCCAGGACGCGGAGCGCTGAGTGAAACAGGTCACTTGACCGGGTTGCGGTGTCACAAAATCTCCGCGAATGGTTTACGGTTCATTCATACCTGGTGAGCGGGGTCGCAGTCACTCCTCCTCCGTGCACCACCCTTTGCTGCCCTGGCTGGCCTCCCCCGTCCAGCCAGGGCTTTTCCATGCCCTCGTGGCCCTCCTGCGGAAAGTACGGGCCGTCGAGGTGCCCGGGGCGTCGGCAGCGGCTGAAATGGGAAGGGGAAGGAACCCCACCGATCGTCGGCGAGGAGCTCCGGGCCATGACCAAAGCGACCAAACTGCTGACCGCTCTTCCCCCGCCCCAGCGTCAGCGCCTGATGACGCTGGCCCGCGAGGTGTCCTTCCCGGAGGACGCCAGGATCTTCGACGCGGGCGGCACCGCCGACCGCTTCTGGGTCATCCGCTCCGGCGCGGTCTCACTCGTCCAGCAGGTGACGTCCCTGCGGCGGGTCACCGTCGCGAGCCTCGGCGCCGGCGACCTGCTGGGCTGGTCGTGGATGTTCCCGCCGTACCGGTGGGACTTCGGCGCGGAGGCGTTCAGCCCGGTGCGCGCCTACGAGTTCGAGGCGCGGCCGGTGCTGGCACTGTGCGACGAGGATCCGGCGCTCGGGATGTCGCTGATACGGATCGTGGCCGAGATCCTCGCGCACCGGCTGGAGACGACCCGGGGCAAGCTCATGGAGCAGTACGGCACACACCGGCGCGGGGTGCTGTAGTCCCCGCGCCCCTCTCAGACGCGGTACCGGCGCAGCGCGGGCACGGCGACCGCCAGGCCCAGCATCGACGTGACGACCAGCAGGCCGCCGCCCGCGACCGCGACCCGGGGCCCGAAGGCCGCGCCCGCCGTGCCGTGCAGGGCGTCGGCGAGCCGGGGGCCGCCCGCGACGACGACCGTGAAGACGCCCTGCATGCGGCCGCGCATCTCGTCGGTGGCGGCGGACAGCAGGATCGCCCCGCGGAAGACCATGGAGACCATGTCGGCGACGCCGGCACAGACCAGGAACACCAGGGCGAGCCACAGGCTGCCGCTCAGTCCGAACCCGGCGATCGCCGCACCCCAGGCGACGACCGCCCCGATGACCATCCAGCCGTGCCGGCGCGCCCGCGAGAACGTGCCGGAGAACAGTCCGCCCAGCACCGCGCCGACGGGGATCGCCGCGAACAGCAGACCGAGGGCGAGCCCCTCGCCGTAGGGGGCGTACGTCTCGGCGGCGAGCTGCGGGAACAGGGCGCGGGGCATGCCGAGGACCATGGCGATCACGTCGGCGAGGAAGGAGAGCAGCAGGACCTTGTGCCGGGAGATGTAACGGAAGCCCTCCGCGACCTCCCGCACACCGGCGCGCCGGGCGGTGGCGCTCGCCAGGGGCGGCAGCGCGGGCAGCCGGGCCACGGCCCACAGCGTCACGCACAGCGCGACGGCGTCGAGGAGGTACAGCTCGGGCAGCCCGATGACGGGGATCAGGGAACCCGCGAGCAGCGGTCCGGCGACCAGACCGGTCTGCATGACGGTCGAGCCGAGGGCGTTGGCGGCGGCGAGTTCGCCCGCCGGGACCAGGCGGGCGATGGAGGCGTTGCGGGCGGGCGCGTTGAGCCCGAAGAACGCCTGCTGGGTGGCGAGCAGCACCATCAGCACGGCCACCGAGTCGAGTCCGGACGCCGCCTGGAGCCAGAACAGCACCGAGGTGACGGCGATACCGCTGTTGGTGACCAGCAGCAGCTTGCGCCGGTCGACGGTGTCGGCGACCGCGCCGCCCCACAGCGCGAACAGCACCATCGGCGCCAGGCCGGCGAGGCTCGCGTAGCCGACCCAGGCGGAGGAGCCGGTGATGTCGTAGATCTGCTTGGGCACCGCGACGGCGGTGAGCTGGCTGCCCACGGCCGTGACGATGGTCGAGGACCACAGCCGCCGGTAGGCCGGCCGGCGCAGCGGCCGGGTGTCCATCGCCCAGCGGCGCCAGCCGCGCCGGGGCCGGTCCTGCGGACTCGGGTCGGCCTCCTCGGCCTCGGCTGCGGTGCTGCTCTCGCTCGTGTCCACGCGTTTCCTGGTTGCTCGATACATCTTTCTGGTTCGGAGGTCACTATCCCAGCAACAGCTGTGCTCGCACCGCGCGTGGACACGGGATCCCAGATTCCGGACCGCGCCTGAGCGTGCGGCTGATCAGGCCCCGACGACGAGCGTCACGCCGAGGACGATCATCGTGGCGGCGACGAGCCCGTCCAGGACGCGCCAGGCGGCCGGCCTGGTCAGGAACCGGCCGAGCAGCCGGGCGCCGAAGCCCAGCGCGGCGAACCAGCACAGGCTGGCGAAGGCCGCGCCGAGACCGAAGGTCCAGCGCAGCGGGCCACGGTCGGCGGCGACGGAACCCAGCAGGAAGACCGTGTCGAGGTAGACGTGCGGGTTGAGCCAGGTCAGCGCCAGACAGGTCAGCACGGCCCGGCGCAGGGAGCCCGTGCTCTCACCCTCGGCCGCCAGCGCACCCGCGGGCCGGAGTGCCCGCCGGGCGGCCAGAGCCCCGTAGCAGAGCAGGAACAGACCGCCGATCCAGCCGACCGCGGTCAGCGCCCCGGGCCAGGCGACCACCAGGGCGCCCACCCCGCCCACACCCAGGGCGATGAGCAGCGCGTCGGACAGGGCGCAGATCCCGACGACGGCGAGGACGGCGTCACGGCGGATGCCCTGGCGCAGGACGAACGCGTTCTGGGCGCCGATGGCGACGATGAGCGAGAGCCCGGTGCCGAACCCGGCGGCCGCGGCGGTGAGGGTGTGGGACATGCCGTCCACGCTAGGGAAGCGATCACCGCCCGTACAGCTAAAGATTCTTACGTATCATTAGCTGTCGTGATGACCGGATGATGACGGACCTCCCGCTCGATCAGGTGCGCACCCTGCTCGCGGTGGTCGACGAGGGCACCTTCGACGCGGCCGCCGCCGCCCTGCACGTGACGCCGTCGGCGGTCAGCCAGCGCGTCAAGGCACTGGAGCAGCGCACGGGCCGGGTCCTGCTGCTGCGCACCAAGCCGGTGCGGCCCACGGAGTCGGGCGAGATCGTCGTCCGGTTCGCCCGCCAGCTGGCCCGGCTCGAGCGCGACGCGCGGTCCGAGCTGGGCATGAGCGGCGAGGGCGAGCCGGCCCGGGTGACGGTCGCGGTCAACGCGGACTCGCTCGCCACCTGGTTCCTGCCGGCCCTGACCCGGGTGCCGCGGGAGCCGCAGTTCTGCTTCGAACTGCACCGCGAGGACGAGACCCGCACGGCGGAACTCCTGCGGGAGGGGCTCGTGATGGCCGCGGTGACCTCGTCGCCCGAGGCCGTGACCGGCTGCTCCGTGCGGGCCCTGGGCACCATGCGCTACCTGGCCGCCGCCACCCCGGACTTCGCCGACCGCCACCTGGGCGACGGGCCGCTGCACGAGACCCTCGGCCGGGCGCCCGTGCTGACCTTCGACCGGAGCGACGACCTCCAGGACGCGTTCGTGCGCGGGCTGCGCCGGGGCGCCGACGGCGCCGGTCCGGTACGACAGGCCGTGCCGACCTCGGAGGGATTCGTCGCCGCCGTGGTCGCCGGCCTGGGCTGGGGCATGGTGCCCGAGGTGCAGGCCGGCCCGCTGCTGCGCTCCGGCCGCCTCGTGTCCCTCGCTCCCGCGCACCCGGTGGACGTCCCGCTGTACTGGCAGCAGTGGAAGCTGGACTCCCCGGCGCTGGCGGCGGTGGCGGACGCGGTGACCGCGACGGCGGCCGAGACTCTCAGGAGCTGAGCGGAGGCACTCGGGAGCCGAGCCGGGCCAGCGTCGCCTGCGCGCTGTCCAGCAGCATCCCCAGTGCCGTCGGATAGGCGCTGGTCACCATACGGGCCGACAGCAGCGGGGCCGCCTCGGCGATCCGGGGATGGGTCTCGGCGGGCAGCCGCGCGTACGTCGAACGCCACACCGCGTCATCGGCGCGCTGCGCGGCGCGGGGCAGGGCGAGGGACGCGGCGTCCAGGGCGGCAAAGGCCAGCGTCTGGTCGATGAAGGCGTGGTAGATCCGCACGGTGTCCGCCAGCGGGAACCCGGCGGTGCGCAGGACGTCCAGGACGGCCTCGTCGGCGGCGAGTTCGTTGGCCCGGCCGGTCACCCGGCTCGCGGTGAGCTGGGCGGCCTGCGGGTGGGCGACGTAGGCGGCGTGGATGCGCAGCCCGACGGTGTGCAGATCCGTGCGCCACTCCCCCGTCGGCCGCCACCCGCGCAGTGCCTCGCCGACGAGCGCGTCACCGATGGCCAGGGTCAGCTCGTCCATGCCGCGGAAGTACCGGTAGAGGGTGCTGGGGTCGCAGTCGAGGGCGATGCCGAGACGTCGGGCGGAAAGGCCGGCGCTGCCGTGCTCGCGCAGCAGGCGCAGCGCCGCCTCGACGATCAGCCGCTCGGACAGCACGGTACCGCTCCGGGTGGGCCGGCGACGACGCCGCTTCTCCTCGGGTACGACCGGCTTGGCCACGGTCCCCCGTCCCTTCTCGTCCCTCTCGTCCCTCAACCTGCGTCCGTGCTCTGCGCGCCTCGGTCCCGGGTTTCGGTCCTCGGTCCTCGGTCCGGGTCTCGGCCCATGTCCCGGACTCGGGCGCCCTTATGCCAACACCATTGACCTTATACGGGAGCACGGCGTTGTATCGCTCTCGGGCCCCCCTTTCGCACACCTTCGTTCGCCGTATCAGCCGAGGGAGTTCTCGTCATGCGTGTCCTGCTCGTGGGCGCCGGCGGTGTGGGCACCGCCATCACCCGGATCGCCGCCCGCCGCTCGTTCTTCGAGGCGCTGGTGGTCGCCGACTACGATCCCGCCCGTGCCGACGCAGCCGTCGCCGCGCTCGACGGCGACGACCGCTTCCACGCCGAGCGCGTCGACGCCGGCGACGAGGCGGCGGTGGCCGACCTGCTCGCCCGGCACCGCTGCGACGTGCTGCTCAACGCCACCGACCCGCGCTTCGTGATGCCGCTGTTCCGCGCGGCGCGCACCACCGGGGCCACCTATGTCGACATGGCGATGTCCCTGTCACGGCCGCACCCGGACCGGCCCTACGAGGAGTGCGGGGTCCGGCTCGGCGACGCGCAGTTCGCCGAGGCCGGCGACTGGGCCGCGGCGGGCGCCCTGGCACTGGTCGGCATGGGCGTCGAACCGGGTCTCTCGGACGTCTTCGCCCGGTACGCCGCCGACGAACTCTTCGACGAGATCGAGGAGATCGGCATCCGCGACGGCGCGAACCTCACCGTCGAGGGCCACGACTTCGCGCCCTCCTTCAACATCTGGACCACCATCGAGGAATGCCTCAACCCTCCGGTGGTCTACGAGGCCGACCGGGGCTGGTTCACCACGGCGCCCTTCAGCGAGCCCGAGGTGTTCGACTTCCCCGAGGGCATCGGGCCGGTGGAGTGCGTGAACGTCGAGCACGAGGAGGTGCTGCTCGTACCGCGCTGGGTGAAGGCGCGCCGGGTCACCTTCAAGTACGGCCTGGGCAACGCGTTCATCGAGACCCTGAAGACGCTGCACCTCCTGGGCCTCGACCGCACCGCGCCCGTGACCGTGCCGAGCGCGTCGGGACCGGTGTCCGTCTCGCCCCGGGACGTCGTGGCCGCCTGTCTGCCCGACCCGGCGACGCTGGGTGAGTTGATGCACGGCAAGACCTGCGCGGGCACCTGGGTGCGGGGCGTGAAGGACGGCGCGCCGCGCGAGGTGTACCTGTACCACGTGGTCGACAACCAGTGGTCCATGGCCGAGTACGGCAGCCAGGCCGTGGTGTGGCAGACCGCCGTCAACCCCGTGGTCGCCCTCGAACTCCTCACCACCGGCGCGTGGTCCGGCGCGGGCGTCCTCGGCCCCGAGGCGTTCCCTCCCCGTCCGTTCCTGGACCTGCTCACGGCGTACGGCTCCCCGTGGGGGCAGCGCGAGCAGTGAACGTTTTCCGGGCCCGGCCTGTTTCACCGCAGCCCCTGCGGTGACCCGGTCGTGAGCAACTCATCCGGAAAGCACGTACGACGAGATCGCAGGTGACTTCGATGGACGACTGGCGAGAGCACGCCGAGTGCCGCCACGAGGACCCCGACCTCTTCTTCCCGATCGGTACCTCCGGTCCGGCCCTGCTCCAGACGGAGCAGGCGAAGACGGTCTGCCGACGCTGTCCGGTGCGGGAGCAGTGTCTGGAGTGGGCCATGGAGACCGACCAGACGCTGGGAGTGTGGGGCGGCACGAGCGAGAACGAACGACGCGCCCTGAAGCGGCGCATCAAGGCACGACGCAGTTCGTGACCGGGGGCCCGGGTGGGGGGCCGACCGCGGCCCCTCACCCGCCCGTTCGGCGCAGCGGCCCCCACCGGGCCTCCTGCCGGAGCACCTCGGCCCGCGCCTCCTCGATCACCGCGGAATCGATCCAGGCCAGTGGCCGCACCTCGACCACGAGCGGCTCGTTGTCCGGGCCCCGGCCCGCCTCCCGGCCCGTCAGGACCCAGGGGCGGACACCGGGGCCCTTCTCGTGCGGCAGGTGCGCGTAGTCGTACAGCCGCCGGGCCACCCACAGCTCGCGGGACCGGTCCTCCCACCATTCCTCGACGTCGAGCGGGTTGGCGGACAGCCCGGGCAGGGACACGCCGGTGAGCTCGTCCGTGCTGGACACCCGGTCGAGGTCCGTGGCGGGACCACGGGACCAGCGGACGAACAGCCTCCGCCGCCGCTCGACCAGCTCGGTCAGTTCGGTCAGGGATCGCGCGATCGGCAGGCCGTCCGACGGATTCATGGCGTGGACCTCCCTCTCCTGTGCTGCGGCTACGCCCTCGGTCGGACGAAGTACCCCCGTCGGCCGAAGGGAATCAACGCTCCCCGCCCGGCACCCGGCGTTCGCTCCTCCCGCCGGCACCCGGCGTTCGCCTTCCCGCACGGCACCGTGTTCTCGCCGGACGCCGTGTCCTCGGGCTGCCGGTTCAGGCGTCTTTCGGGGCCGACGCCGCGGGCAGCCGCAGGGTGAAGACGCTGCCCGCGCCCGAGGTGCTCGTCGCCTGCGCCGTGCCGCCGTGCGCGACCGTCAGCTGGCGGACGATCGGCAGCCCCAGACCGCTCCCGCCGGTGCGGCGGCTGCGTGACTTCTCCGCCCGCCAGAACCGCTCGAAGACATGCGGCAGGTCCTCCGGGGCGATGCCCGTACCGGTGTCGGCGACCTCCAGGACGACGCGCGCGCCGTCGCCCCGTGCGGTCAGGGTGACCGTGCCGTCGGGCGGGGTGTGACGCACCGCGTTGGTGACGAGGTTGCCGAGTGCCTGCCGCAGCCGCACCGGGTCGGCGTCCAGCCAGGGAGCCCCCTCGGTCTCGGTGCGCAGGCGCACGCCGGCCGTGTCGGCGGCGACCCGGTGGGCGGCGGCGACCTGGGCGAGCAGGTCGTCGGCGGGCACCGGCTCGCGGTGCAGCCGCAGGGTGCCCGCGTCGGCGGCCGCGAGGTCGCGCAGGTCGTCGATGACGCGCTGCAGGAGCAGGGCCTCCTCGTGCAGGGCGCCGAGCAGCTCGGTGTCGGGCTCCACCAGGCCGTCCCGGGTGACCTCCAGCCATCCCCGGATGTTGGTGAGCGGGCTGCGCAGTTCGTGGGCCACATCGCTGACGAGGGCCTTTCGCTGGGCCTCCAGCCGCTCCCGGCGTTCGGCGAGGTCGTTGAAGGCCTCCGCGAGGATCCCGGTCTCGTCGCGTGTCGTGACCGGTACGCGGGCGTGCCGCTCCGGGGGCTGTTGGGCGGCCTCGGTCAGCGCGCGCAGCGGCCGCACCAGGCGGGTGGCGACGACGGCGGTGACGGCGACGGTCACGGCCAGTACCAGCCCGGCCGCGCCGATCACCTTCGCCTTGTTGGCCGGGGACATGACCCAGCGCGGAGCCGGGCCGTCGTCCCCGACACCGAGGAACAACTCGGCGACCGGGGCGACGTACGGATCGAGCTGGCCGCGCCGCGCGGTCTCGAAGCAGGTCTGGGCGGCGCGCAGGGCCGCCTTGCCGTTCCTGTCACCGCCGCCCACCACCTTGGCGAACACGGGCGCCAGGGTCGGGGCCCGGCCGGACGCGCCGGGGACGCCCGTGCCGAACAGCAGGGGGATGTCCGGATCGAGGCCGGCCCGCGTCAGACAGCCGCCTGCCCGGCTCTGGAGGGCGGTCAGCGCCTTCTCCTCGGTGGGCGCGGGCGTGTCGAGCTGCCCGTCCCCGCACTCGTCGAACGCGTAACCGGAGACGGCGGTCGAGTCCGTGGCGGTGACCACCGGGCGCCCGCTCGGGGTGTGCGTGACGGTCGTGTCGACGTCGTAGCGGGCGAGGCAGCGTTGCCGCGCCCGGGCCGCGGCGTCGAGCTTCGTGCGTTCGAGCGCGGTGAGCCGGTAGGGGCCCACCACGCGCGGGTCGGTGCCGCTCAGCTGCGCGCCCGGCTCGCTCCAGGTGTCGGTGCGCAGCGGGTCGACGGTGGCGGCGGCACGCGGCGGCAGGGAGGTGCCGCGCGGCGCGGAGTCCGCCAGGAGTGTGCGGTCGGCGGTGGTCAGGGCGATGCGCCGGCCGGTGCGCGCGGACAGGTCACGGACCGTCGCCTCGACGCCGGCCCAGCCCGGATGGGTGGCCGCGTAGCCGCTGAGCCGAGCGAGGATGTCCATGTCGTCGGCGAGCGCCTGGCCCTGTTCCTCCCGCAGCGCGCGGGTGGTGGTGGTGACGGCGAGCCAGGCGGTGGCGGCCACCGAGCACACGGCGATCAGGACGGACGCGATCAGCAGCCGGACCAGCAGGCGCTTGCGCAGCGGTATGCGGGTGCGGGCCGCGCTCACGCGTGACCTCCGCTGAGCTTGTAGCCGACGCCGAACACCGTCAGCAGCCGTACGGGCCTGCGCGGGTCGGCCTCGATCTTCCGGCGCAGGTTCATGATGTGCACGTCGATCGCCCGTTCGGTCGAGGCCCGGTCGAACCCTCGGGTGCACTGGAGCAACTGCCGCCGGGAGAAGACCCGTTCGGGTTCGGCTGCCATGGCCAGCAGGATCTGGAACTCGGCCGGCGTGCACTCCACCGGTTCGCCGGCGCAGCGCACCTCGTGCCGCTCGGGATCGACTGCGAGCCCCGCGGCCCGGACGACGGGGTCGTCCCTTCTGTCGGCGGCGGCCCGTCCGCTGCGCCGCAGGACGGTACGGATGCGGGCCATCAGCTCGCGCGGACTGTACGGCTTGGTCATGTAGTCGTCGGCGCCCAGCTCCAGGCCGAGCAGCACGTCGTCCTCGCCGGCCCGGGCGGTCAGCATCAGGACCGGGATGTCGTCGTCGCGGCGCAGCACCCGGCACACCCCGAAACCGTCGATGACCGGCAGCATGAGGTCGAGGACCACGAGGTCGGGCCGGTTGCGCCGCACCGCGTCCAGCGCGGCCGCGCCGTCGTGCACGACGGTGGCGGTGTGCCCCTCGGCGAGCAGCGAGCGGCGGATGAGTTCGGCCTGCATCGCGTCGTCCTCGGCGACGAGTACATGAGCGCACACGCGACAACTCCGTTCGTTCAGCGGGCCAGAGAGGCATGGTCGCCCATGACGACCACGGGATGCAGGGCGGGGTCGAGGGCGAGGAGCAGCTCCTTCATGTGCTGCTCGGCGATGCTGACGCAGCCGTGCGTGGGACCGCCGTGGTCGACGTGCAGCCAGACGCCGCCGCCGCGTTCCGCGCCGAGGGGACGGGTCCAGTCGAGGGGCGAGGTGCCGGGCTCGCGGTTGTAGTCGATCGCGATCACGTAGTCGAAGGAGCCCTGGAGCGGTTCGCCCTCGAACCCGGTGCCGGGCGAGGTGAAGCCGACGCCCCGGTCGTAGGAGAGCCGGGTGCCGGGGTCGCGGAGCAGGCCGCCGGCGTCGGTGAGGCCGTACACGCCGATGGGCGAGCGCAGGTCGCCGCCCATGTGGTGGTCGCTCCAGCCACGCAGCGCGTTGTGCGCGGGCCAGGTCTCCCCGGCCTGCCAGCCGGCCCCGGTCCGCCGGTACAGGACCACCGTGGAGTGCGGGGAGTCGCGGCCCCGGCCGGTCACCACGACCACCTGGGCCGCGTCCTCGGACACGGCGGCCCGGGTCTTCGTCCCCAGGCCGGGTATCCGCTGCGGTGCCGCCTGGACGGAGATCGCGGGCGCGGGGCTGCCCGGCGGCGTCGTCGGGGTGCCGGCGGCAGTGGTGGCGGGCCGGTGCTCCGGTGTGGCCGCGACGCCGCCGCATCCGGTGAGCAGGAGGGAGGCGGCGAGCAGCACGGCCCGGCGGCGAGGGGTGATCATCGTTCGACCATCGCCGACGGGTGTGTGGAACTCGTCAGGTTCCGCGGCCCGTTCGGGGGCGCTACGGCTTGCCGGGCTTGCCCCGGCCGTACAGCCAGGTCCGGAACAGCGTGCCGAGGTCCTGCCCGGACTCCCGTTCCGCGAGCCGTTCGAACTGGGCGGTGGTGCCGTGGCCGTAGCGGTGCGCGGCGGCCCATGCGCGCAGGATGCGGAAGAAGGCGCGGTCTCCGACGGCGGTGCGCAGGGCGTGCAGGGTCATGGCGCCACGGGCGTAGACGGGGGTGCCGAAGATGTTCGCGCCGCTGCCGGGGTCGCCGGGCGGGAACTCCCACAGGCCGTCGGTCGCGGGACGGGCGTAGAGGGCGTCGAAGCTCTTCTGGGCGGTGCTGCCGCCGTGCTGCTCGGCGTAGAGCCACTCGGTGTAGACGGCGAAGCCCTCGTTGAGCCAGATGTCCTTCCAGGAGGTGAGGGAGACGGAGTCGCCGAACCACTGGTGGGCGCTCTCGTGGACGAGGGTGCTCAGGTCGGGGGCGCGGTCGTACAGGGGCCGCGACTGGGTCTCCAGGGCGTAGCCGACGTTCGGGGCGTGGTCGACGATCGAGCCGGCGGCGCGGAACGGGTAGGGCCCGAACAGCGCGCTCTCCCACTCCAGCACGGCCGGCAGCTGCCCGACGACGGGCGCCGCGGCCGCGGCCTCACGCGGGTCGACGGCGTCGTACACCTTGAGGCCCTCGCGCGTCGTGTACTGCTTGACCTGGAACTTTCCGACGGTCGCCGTGGCGAGGTAGGCGGCCATGGGTTCCGTCTGGCGCCAGCGGAAGGTGGTCAGGCCGTGCGTGGTGCGCCGGCCGAGGAGGACGCCGTTGGCGACGGCGGCGCGGTCCTCGGGGACGGTGATCGTGAAGTCGTAGGAGGACTTGTCGAGGGGATGGTTGTTGGCCGGGAACCAGGTCATGGCGCCCTGTGGTTCGCCGGCGACGAAGGCCCCGTCGTCGGTGGGGATCCAGCCGTCGAGTGAGCCGTCGGGGTCGGTGACCGGGCCGGGGATGCCCTGGTAGGTGACGGTGACCTGGAACCGCTCGCCCTCGCGCAGGGCGCGCCGCGGGGTGACGACGAGTTCCTGGCCCTCGCGCCGGTGTGCGGCCTTGACGTGGTCGACGGTGAGGCCGGTGACCTTCAGCCCCTGGAAGTCGAGGTCGAAACGGGCCAGCGGCCGGGTGGCGCGGGCGGTCAGCACCGCCTTGCCGTCGAGGTGCCGGCTGCCCGGGTCGTAGCGGAGTGTCAGGTCGTAGTGGCTGACGTGGTAGCCGCCGTTGCCGGCGAGCGGGAAGTAGGGGTCGCCGACGCCGGCGGCGCCCGCCGGTCCGGCCGCGGTGGCGGGTCCGGCCGCGGTGAGCAGCGCCGCCAGGGCGACGGGGACGGTGAAGGCAACGGTGTCGCGGCGCAGGAGGGTGGTGGCGCGTCTGCGAAGGTGTGTCACGTGCGCTCCTGAGGGGGGTGGCGTGTGATCAAACGTCCTCAGACTAGGGACCGGGCGCCCCGGCTTTCTCCCTCGTTCAGGTCAAGCCGAGCGGTGTCGGCCGGTGGCCGCGGTCTACGCTCGCCAGGAGCTGCCCACCCCGATGACGAACGGACGGCCCGCCCATGAGTGTCCGCGTGCGTCGCGTCTACGACCCGCCCGAGCCCGACGACGGGGTGCGGGTCCTGGTCGACCGGCTGTGGCCGCGCGGCGTGTCGAAGGACGCGGCCCGCGTGGACGAGTGGCCCAAGGGACTCACCCCGTCCACCGAACTGCGCCGCTGGTACCACGCGGGCGAGGGACCGTACGAGGAGTTCGCGAGCCGTTACGAGGACGAGCTGAGCGAGCCCGGGGCGGCCGAACTGCTCGACCGGTTGCGCGAGTCGGTCCGCGAGGGCCCGGTGACGCTGCTGACGTCCGCGAAGTCCCCCGAGCAGAGTCACACGGCGGTGCTGGTCCGCCTGCTGGAGGCGGGGACGGGCCGGCCCCGATGATCCGGGAAGGCGCCGATGATCCGGGAGCGCCACCCGGATCATCGGCTCACCTGCTCGTCCGGCGCCTCGTCCAGCAGCCCGTCTGACGGGCCGCCCGTCAGGCCGTCTGCCGGGCCGCGGCGCGGCCTGCGGCCCGGCCGGAGAAGAGGCAGCCGCCGAGGAAGGTGCCTTCGAGGGCGTTGTAGCCGTGCACGCCGCCGCCGCCGAAGCCGGCCACCTCGCCCGCCGCGTACAGGCCCTCGACCGGCTCTCCGTCGACGCCCAGGGCGCGCGAGTCGAGGTCGGTCTGGATGCCGCCGAGGGTCTTGCGGGTGAGGACGTGCAGCTTGACGGCGATCAGCGGGCCTGCCTCGGGGTCCAGGACGCGGTGCGGCGTGGCGACCCGGCCGAGCCGGTCGCCGATGTAGCGGCGCGCGTTGCGGATGCCCTGGATCTGGGAGTCCTTGGCGTACGGGTTGGCCAGCTGGAGGTCGCGGGCCTGGATCTGACGACGCAGCACGTCCACGTCGAGCAGCGCCTTCTCGGTCAGCCCGTTCATCTTCTCGACGAGCTTGTCGAGGGTGTCGGCGATGACGAAGTCCGCGCCGCGGTCGAGGAAGGCCTGCACCGGCGCCGGGGCGCCCTTGCCGAGCAGCCGGTCACGGAGGACCGCCTTGCGGTCCTTGGCCGTGATGTCGGGGTTCTGCTCGGAGCCCGACAGGGCGAACTCCTTCTCGACGATCTTGCGGGTGAGGATGAACCAGGAGTGGTCGTGCCCGGCGATGTCCTCGGTCGTCCGCAGGTGCTTGAGCGTGTTGAGGGTGTCGTAGCCCGGCAGGCACGGGTCGGGCAGGCGGCGGCCGAGGGCGTCGAACCACAGGGAGGACGGGCCGGGCAGGATGCGGATGCCGTGGCCGGGCCAGATCGGGTCCCAGTTCTGGATGCCCTCGGTGTAGTGCCACATGCGGTCGCGGTTGACCAGCCGGACGCCGGCCCCGGCGCTGATGTCGAGCATGCGGCCGTCGACGTAGGCGGGGACACCGGTGACCATCTCGGCGGGCGGTGTGCCCAGCCGCTCGGGCCAGTGGCGCCGCACGATCTCGTGGTTGGCGCCGATGCCGCCGCTGGTGACGACCACGGCCTGGGCGGTCAGCTCGAAGTCGCCGACGCGGTCGCGGTTGGAGGCGACTCCGCGCGCGCGGTCGTCGGGGGCGAGGACCGTGCCGCGCACCCCGCGGGCGGCGCCGTCCTCGAGGACCAGTTCGTCCACCTGGTGCCGGTGGTAGAAGGTCAGCAGGCCGTCCTTCGCCGCCTGTTTGGCGTACCGCGCGAACGGCTCGACGACGCCGGTGCCGGTGCCCCAGGCGACATGGAAGCGGGGCACGGAGTTGCCGTGTCCGTCGGCGCGCAGGTCGCCGCGCTCCGCCCAGCCGACGGTCGGCACGAAGGAGATCCCGTGCCCGGCGAGCCAGGTCCGCTTCTCCCCCGCCGCGAACTCGACGTAGGCGCGCGCCCAGCGCACCGCCCAGGAGTCCTCGTCGTCGGCGCGGTCGAACTGCGCGCTGCCCTGCCAGTCGTTCCAGGCGAGGTCGAAGGAGTCCTTGATGCCGAGGCGGCGCTGTTCCGGGGAGTCGACGAGGAAGAGCCCGCCGAAGGACCAGAACGCCTGGCCGCCGAGGTTGGCGGCGTTCTCCTGGTCGACCAGGGCGACCCGCCGGCCCCTGCTGGTGAGTTCGTGCGCCGCGACCAGGCCCGCGAGGCCCGCTCCGACGACGATGACGTCCGCGTCCATGGCGTCCGCTGCCTTTCTCCTGAGGATGTCATTCCGGGGTGCCGCTGCCGTCGGTCAGCAGCGCGGTGAGCAGTTGCTTCAGCCAGACGCGGGCACCCTCGACGTCCTTGTCCAGCAGCAGTTGGGCGGTGACCCCGTCGTAGGCGGCGACCACGGCGTGCGCCGCGCTGTCGACGTCGCCGAGCACGGCCGGCGGTTCGGCGAGGCCCCGGGCCCGGGCGAGCCGCTCGGCGATCGCCCGCCGCAGCCGCGCCCGGTGTTCCAGCAGGGTCAGCGCGACGTCCGGAGCGCGCGCGGCGTGCACCAGGAAGTCCGTCTTCACCAGGAGCCAGTCCAGGTCGAGGAGGAGCACCTCGGTGACCCGGTCGACGGCGGCGGGCACGTCGAGGTCGGGTCCGTCGAGGGCGAGGGCGCCGGACACCTGCTCGGCGATCAGGTCGGCCCGCTGCCGGTAGAGGGCGAAGAACAGCTCGTCCAGGCTGTCGAAGTTGGAGTAGAAGGCGCCTCTGCTGTAACCGGCGGCCTCGCAGACCTCCTCGATGGAGACCCGTCCGAAGCCCTTCGCGGCGAACACCTCGAAGGCGGCGTCGAGCAGCCTGGCCCGCGTGCGGACCCTGCGCCTGGTGACGCGCGCGGTCGTCCGCCCGGCCTGCTCGGTCTGCTCCGCCGCCATCCCGGCCCTCCGTTCGATACGGGAATGTATCCGATACACCGATGTATCGAAAGAGGGTCGCGACGCGACGGCCTCCCACCCCGCCTCACCTGCGGGACGACTGAAGGGAACATATTTTCGATTGCGGCGTACGCTGGAACCATGACCGCGCACCACCTCCAGGGCTCCCTCTTCGACCAGACCGACGAACTGCGCCTCGGCCCCCTCGACGGGATCGGCCGGACCACGCTCGGCGCGGGCGCCTGGATCGACGTACTGCCGGGCTGGCTCACCGGCTCGGACGCCCTGTTCGAACAGCTGGCCACCGAGGTTCCGTGGCGTGCCGAGCGCCGGAAGATGTACGACAGCGTCATCGACGTACCGCGTCTGCTGGCGTTCTACGGAGCCGGCGAGCAGCTGCCCCACCCTGTGCTGGCCCAGGCACGTGAGGCGCTGTCCGCGCACTACGCCGAGGAGCTGGGTGAGCCCTTCGCCACCGCGGGCCTGTGCCACTACCGCGACGGCCGGGACAGCGTCGCCTGGCACGGCGACCGGATCGGCCGCGGCGCCCGGGAGGACACCATGGTCGCGATCCTCTCCGTGGGTTCCCCGCGCGACCTGCTGCTGCGCCCGGCACGCGGGGGCGAGACCGTACGGCGTCCGCTCGGGCACGGGGACCTGATCGTGATGGGCGGCTCGTGCCAACGGACCTGGGAGCACTGCGTCCCCAAGTCCACCCGCGCCGCAGGGCCGCGCATCAGCATCCAGTTCCGCACGCGCGGCGTGCGCTGAAGCGGAGCCGGCGGTACCCCTGCCCCCGCCCTCGGGGGTGCGTGGTGCGACCGCACGACCGACCCGCCGGGGCCCGCGTCCACCGCCGGGCCGCCCGCACGCGCTGGCCCCGGCGGACCGAACCGGGCGTCCCGCGCGCTGCGGGACGGGGACGACGGTCGGCGTCGCGAGGACCGGGGGGACGGTGGAACCCCACCCTCCGCAGCCCGCCGGTGATCTGCTTTGCTGTCCCCCTCGGGCACGAACCTCCAGGACACGGGACGGCCATGCGGGCAGAAGTACGGCAAGTGGCGGACGGCACCTACCTGGTGCACGGCAGCAACACCAACTGGGTGATCCTCACCGAAGGGGACGCCGTCACACTGATCGACACCGGCTATCCGGGAGACCGGCAGCTGGTCCTCGACTCCCTCGCCTCCGTGGGGAGTTCCCCGGAGGCCGTCACGGCCGTGCTGATCACCCACGCCCACAACGACCACCTGGGCTCCGCCGAGCACCTGCGCTCGGAGTACGGCACCCCGGTGTATCTGCACGAGGCCGAAGTGCCGCACGCCCGCCGGGAGTTCCTCCAGCAGGTGACCGTGGGCGAGGTGCTGAGGAACGCCTGGCGGCCCGGTGTGCTGCCCTGGATGGTGCACGCGCTGCGCTCCGGCGGCACCGAGCAGCACCCGGTCACCGCGCCCGAGGCGTTCCCCGGGGCCGGCGGCCCGCTCGACCTGCCCGGCCGGCCCGTCCCGGTGCACACCCCCGGCCACACCAGCGGCCACGCCGTCTTCCACCTTCCGCAAGCGGGTGTCGTCGTCACCGGTGACGCCCTGGTGAGCGGTCATCCGACCAGCCGGCTGGAGGGGCCGCAGCTGCTGCCGGACATGTTCCACCACGAGCGCGCCCGCGCGGTGGAGTCCCTGGGCGTGATCGAGGGACTGGCGGCCGATCTCCTGCTGCCCGGCCACGGCCCGCTGCACCAGGGATCCGTGAAGGCGGCGGCCCAGCGGGCCCGCGAACTCGCCGTCTAAGGTCAGGCCATGGCTTTGCAGATCAGCGCCACCAACCCGGAGCATCCGGCACTCCTGCTGGAGCTGCCCTGGCACCTGCCCCTGGAGGAGTGGCCCGAGGAGGTCCTCGTCCCGCTGCCGCGCGGCATCTCCCGCCACGTGGTGCGCTACGCCCAGGCCGGGGACGAGGTGATCGCCGTCAAGGAGCTCGCCGAGCGTCCCGCCCTGCGCGAGTACGAGCTGCTGCGCGATCTGGACCGTCTCGGCATCCCCGCCGTCGACCCGCTGGCCGTGGTCACCGGCCGCGCCGACCACGGCGGCGTCCCGCTGGAGTCGGTGCTGGTCACCCGGCATCTGGGCGGCTCGATGCCGTACCGCTCGATGTTCGAGACGACGATGCGCCCGGCGACCATGCACCGGCTCATGGACGCCCTCGCGGTGCTGCTGGTGCGGCTGCACCTGGCCGGCTTCGCGTGGGGCGACTGCTCACTGTCCAACACGCTGTTCCGGCGGGACGCGGGCGCCTACGCCGCCTACCTCGTCGACGCCGAGACCGGCGACCTGCACCCCCAGCTGAGCCCCGGCCAACGGGACTACGACCTCGACCTCGCCCGCGTCAACATCAGCGGCGAACTGCTCGACCTGGAGGCGTCCGGGGCGCTGCATCCCTCGGTGGATCCGATCGAGTTCGGCAGGGAGATCTGCGCCCGCTACGGGGCCCTGTGGCAGGAACTGACCCGCACCTCGGTCTACCCCGCCGGCAAGTACCACTACATCGAGCGCCGGATCCGCCGGCTCAACGAGCTCGGCTTCGACGTCGCCGAGATGCAGATCGAGCACTCCTCCAACGGCGACACGGTCACCTTCGTGCCGAAGGTCGTGGACGCGGGCCACCACCAGCGTCAGCTGCTGCGCCTCACCGGTCTGGACACCGAGGAGAACCAGGCCCGGCGACTGCTGAACGACCTCGAGAGCTGGATGGCGACCCAGGACGACTACGCCCCGGGCGACCCCCTCGCCGCCCGCCCCGAGGTGCTGGCGCACCGCTGGGTGCGGGACGTCTTCCGGCCCACCGTACGGGCGGTCCCCCTCGAGCTGCGCGGCTCCATGGACGCGGCGGAGATCTACCACGAGCTCCTCGAGCACCGCTGGTACCTCTCGGAGCACGCGCAGCACGACATCGGTCTCGGCACGGTGGTCGAGGACTACATCAAGAGGATCCTGCCCAAGGCCCGGGAGACCCTGGAGCCGACCCTCCCGGAGTGAGTCAGTCGTGGGGCACGACGGCGACCGGGCAGCCCGCGTGGTGCAGCACACCGTGTGCCACGGAGCCGATCCGGGCGCCCACGGCCGTGCGGTGGGCGCGGCGGCCGACCACCATGAGCTGCGCCCGCCCGGACACCGACAGCAGCACCTGCCCGGCGCTGCCCATCTCCACGTGCTCCACCACCGGCACGTCGGGGAACCGCTCCCGCCACGGATCCAGGGCCGCCGCCAGCGCCTTCTTCTCGTACGGCTCCAGACCGCCGGCTTCGTCGGCGAGCCGGAGCGAGCCGGGGCTGTAGGCGAACACCGGCGGGAGCGTCCAGGCCCGCACCGCGCGGACGCCCGCGCCCCGGGCGGCCGCCGTCTCGAACGCGAAGCGCAGCGCCGGCGCGCTGTCCTCGGGCTCGCCGTGCTGGCCGACGACGATCTCGTGGCCGGCCGCCTCGGACGACGGCTCGTCACCGGCGCGGACGAGCACGACCGGGCGTGCGGCCTCGGCGATCACCTGCTGGCCGACCGAGCCGAGCAGGAACCCGACCACCGGCCCGTGCCCGCGCGAGCCGAGGACCAGCAGTTCCGCGTCCGCCGCGGCGGCGACGAGCGTCCCGATCGGGGTGCCCTCCTGGACGTCGGTGGTGACGGCGAGCGCCGGGTACCGCTCGGCGACCGTCGCGACGGCCTGCCGCACGGAGTCCCGCACCCACTGCTCCTGGGCGTCCCGGTCGGCCACGTCGGCCGCCGCGTTCGGCTGGAACCGCCAGGCGTGCACCACCCGCAGTCCCAGGTCGCGCCGGACGGCCTCGCGGGCCGCCCAGGCGAGCGCCGCGAGGCTCTCGTCCGTCCCGTCGACCCCTGCCGTGATCGGGACCGTCATCCCGCCGCCTCCTTCAGTCGTGATCACATCCGTCGGACCCCAGTCTTCACTACGCTTCGGGCATGGCTTTGGACTGGGAGCAGGTGATCGTCGACGCGGCCGACCCGTCGGCGCTGGGACGCTGGTGGGCGGCGGCCCTCGGCTGGGTCGTGGTCAACGACGCACCCGACGAGTACGAGATCCGACCGGAGCAGGACCGGACGCCGGGCCTGCTCTTCGTCCCGGTGCCGGAGCGGAAGACGGTCAAGAACCGGCTCCACCTGGACTTCCGCCCTGACGACCAGCAGGCCGAGGTGACCCGTCTGCTGTCCCTGGGCGCCCGCCGCGCGGACATCGGACAGGGCGAGCAGCCGTGGGTGACGATGACCGACCCCGAGGGCAACGAGTTCTGCGTACTGGGCGAGCGGCGGCCTTCTTGACCGGGGGTGCCCTGTACTGGCCCCACAGCGCACGGCCCGCCGATATCCCGGAGCGGACCGGGGCGATCGAACATACGATGGGCGAAGCCGGCGCGGGCTTCGCCGTGCCGCCGTGAGTGACGACCCTCTCGGGGTGGGAGACGTATGGCACAGGCCGCCGATTCGGCGCGGACCGTCATCCTGACCGTGGACGACGACCCGGGTGTCTCCCGTGCCGTCGCCCGTGACCTGCGGCGCCGCTACGGCGCCGGGTACCGGATCGTGCGCGCCGAGTCCGGGGAGTCCGCGTTGGAGGCGCTGCGCGAGCTGAAGCTCCGCGGCGACCTGGTCGCCGTCATCCTCGCCGACTACCGGATGCCCCGGATGAACGGCATCGAGTTCCTCGAACAGGCCCTGGACGTGTACCCGGGTGCCCGGCGCGTGCTGCTGACCGCGTACGCCGACACGAGCGCGGCGATCGACGCGATCAACGTCGTCGACCTCGACCACTATCTGCTGAAGCCGTGGGACCCGCCGGAGGAGAAGCTCTACCCCGTCCTGGACGATCTGCTGGACGCCTGGCGCTCCAGCGACTACCGGCCCGTGCCCGCCACGAAGGTGGTCGGGCACCGCTGGTCGGCCCGGTCGTCGGAGGTGCGGGAGTTCCTGGCCCGCAACCAGGTGCCGTACCGCTGGTACTCCGCCGACGAGCCGGAGGGGCAGCGGCTGCTGGCCGCGGCCGGGGTCGACGGGCAGCGGCTTCCGCTGGTGGTCACCGCGGACGGCACGCCCCTGGTCGAACCGGACGCGCCCGAACTGGCCGCCCGGGTGGGGCTGGCGACGACGCCGACGGCCGACTTCTACGACCTGGTGGTGATCGGCGGCGGCCCGGCCGGGCTCGGCTCGGCGGTGTACGGGGCTTCCGAGGGCCTGCGGACGGTGCTCGTGGAGCGGTCCGCGACCGGCGGACAGGCCGGGCAGAGCTCCCGTATCGAGAACTACCTGGGCTTCCCCGACGGCGTGTCCGGGGCCCAGCTCACCGACCGGGCGCGACGGCAGGCCACCAGGTTCGGCGCCGAGATCCTCACCGCGCGCGAGGTGACCGGGCTCGAGGTCAACGGCTCCGCGCGCGTCGTGCGGTTCTCGGACGGCTCGGCGGTGGCCGCGCACAGCGTGATCCTCGCGACGGGCGTGTCCTACCGGCAACTGGCGGCGCCCGGCTGCGAAGACCTGACCGGCTGCGGGGTGTTCTACGGGTCGGCGCTCACCGAGGCGGCCTCCTGCCAGGGGCAGGACGTCTACATCGTGGGCGGCGCCAACTCCGCCGGCCAGGCGGCCATGTACCTGGCGAGGGGCGCCAAGTCCGTCACCCTGCTGGTGCGCGGGGAGTCCCTGACCGCGTCGATGTCGCACTACCTGATCCAGCAGATCGACGAGTCGCCCAACATCACCGTGCGCCCCGGCACCGTCGTCGACGCCGCGCACGGGGACGGGCACCTGGAGCAGCTGACGCTGCGGGACGTGACGACGGGCGAGACCGAACTCGTCGACGCGCAGTGGATGTTCGTGTTCATCGGCGCGGCCCCGCTGACCGACTGGCTGGAGGGCACCGTGCTGCGCGACGGGCGCGGGTTCATCCTCGCCGGGCCCGACCTCACGCCCGACGGGCGGCCACCGGCGGACTGGGCGCTGGACCGGCCGCCGTACCACCTGGAGACCAGCATTCCCGGCGTGTTCGTGGCGGGCGACGCGCGCGCCGAGTCCGCCAAGCGCGTCGCGTCCGCCGTAGGAGAGGGAGCCATGGCCGTGATGCTCGTCCACCGGTACCTGGAGCAGTCATGAGCGGGCAGGTGATGCCGTGCAGCCCGACCGAGATCAGCTCGCTCTTCCTGTTCGAGAAGCTCTCCCCCGAACAGCTCGGACGGCTGTGCAGCGAGGGCCGGGTGGAGAGGTTCGAGCCCGGTCCGGTGTACACCGAGGGCGATCCGGCGACGTGCTTCTACGTGATGGTCGAGGGCACGGTCGTGCTGTACCGCCGGGTCGGCGGGGACGACGTCGAGGTCAGCCGGACCTCGCAGCGCGGGGTGTACGCCGGGGCCATGCAGGCGTACCTGGGCGACCAGGTGCCGCAGGTCTACAACAACTCGATGCGGGTGACCGAGCCGACGCGGTTCTTCGTCCTGCCCGCCGAGTCGTTCTCGGCCGTCATGCGGGAGTGGTTCCCGATGGCGGCCCATCTGCTGGAGGGACTGTTCTTCGGCTCGAAGAACACCCAGCGGGCCGTCGGGCAGCGTGAACGGCTGCTCGCCCTGGGCTCGTTGTCGGCGGGGCTCACCCATGAGCTCAACAACCCGGCCGCGGCCGCCGTACGCGCCACCGCGACGCTGCGGGAGCGGGTGGGGAAGATGCGGCACAAGCTGGCCGTCATCGCCTCCGGAGCGTACGACCCGGAGGCACTGGCCCGGCTGATCGAGATCCAGGAGCGCACGGCCGAACTGGTGGCCAAGGCACCGGCGTTGAGCCCGCTGGAGGCCTCCGACCGGGAGGACGACCTCGCCGACTGGCTCGACGACCACGGGATCCAGGAGGGCTGGCGGCTCGCGCCGACCTTCGTCCAGGCCGGCCTGGACGTGGACTGGCTGGAGCAGGTCGCGGCCACCGTCGACGAGGACACCCTGCCGAGCGCGGTGGGCTGGCTCAACTACACGGTCGAGACCGAGCTGCTGATGGACGAGATCGACGACTCCACCAACCGCATCTCGCACCTCGTCGACGCCGCCAAGCAGTACTCGCAGCTCGACCGCGCCCCCTACCGGGTCGTCGACGTGCACGAACTCCTCGACAGCACTCTGCTGATGCTGTCGGGCAAGATCGGGCAGCGCATCGAGGTCGTCAAGGACTACGACCGTACGCTCCCGGCGATCCCCGCCTACCCCGCGGAACTCAACCAGGTGTGGACGAACCTCGTCGACAACGCCGTCTTCGCCATGGACAGTGCGGGCGGCGAGGGCACGTTGACCGTGCGGACGGCACGCGAGGGCGACCGGCTGCTGGTGGAGTTCCGCGACACGGGCCCCGGCATTGCGCCGGACGTGCGGGGCCGCATCTTCGACCCGTTCTTCACCACCAAGCCGGTGGGCCAGGGCACCGGGCTCGGCCTGGACATCTCCTGGCGGATCGTCGTCAACAAGCATCACGGCAGCCTCCATGTGGAGTCCGTGCCGGGCGACACCCGCTTCCAGGTGCTGCTGCCGCTCACCGCCCCCGACCCCGACAGCGCACCGGACGCCGAGACCGCCGAGGAGCCCGTATGACCGACGTAGACGCGATCGACCCGAGCGTCCCGCCCAGCAGCGCCGGCTGCGTGGACTGCGAGGCGGCGGGCGGCTGGTGGTTCCACCTGCGGCGCTGCGCGAGCTGTGGACATGTCGGCTGCTGCGACTCCTCCCCCGCGCAGCACGCCACCGCGCACTACAAGGCGACCGGGCATCCCCTGGTCCGCAGCTTCGAGCCGGGCGAGGAGTGGTTCTGGGACTACTCGAGCGACGAACTGTACGAGTCGGGGCCCGAGCTCGCCCCTCCGGCCAGTCATCCCGCCGACCAGCCCGCCCCGGGTCCGACAGGCCGGGTGCCGGAGGACTGGGCGCGGTCACTGCACCGCTAGGGCCGCCTTCAAGACCGCCCCGCCGAGGGCGCCCGACGAGTGCGCGCCGCTGCGTGCGCGCCGCTGAGACCGCACCGTCGAGTGCGCACTGCTGGGCGCACACAGGAAAGAGCGCCTGGAAGAGCGCTGTCGAGATCGTCCCGGCAGGGCTCCGTTCCTGGTCGGGGGCCGCGTCGTCGGTGGCGCATGCCAGGATGGAGTCGTGTCGCAGACCGTGTTCGCCACCCCGTTCATCGGCCGGGAAGAGGAACTCGCCCGGCTTTCCGACGTGCTGGAGGGCGCCCGGGGCGGTGCGTCGCGCGCGGTGCTGATCGCCGGGGACGCCGGCGTGGGCAAGACCCGGGTGCTGGGCGAGGCCGCCGCACGGGCGGCCGCTGCCGGCATGACCGTGCTCACCGGACACTGCGTCGACCTCGGTGACGTGGGGCTGCCGTATCTGCCGTTCACCGAGATCCTGGGCCTGCTCGCCGCCGACGAGCGGTTCTCCGCCGTGCTCGCCGCACACCCCCTGGTCGACCGGCTGCTCGGCGCGGGCGACACGGACCCCGACGAGGCGGGTCCCGGCCCGCGGTCCGGCAGCGGGGAAGGCCGGCTGAGGCTGTTCGAGGGGATGGCGGCGCTGCTCGCCGACCTGTCGGGCGTCACACCGCTGCTCCTCGTTCTCGAGGACCTGCACTGGGCCGACCAGTCCTCCCGGGACCTGCTGCGCTTCCTGCTCAGCCGGGGCTTCCTCCAGCGGCCCGCGGGCAACGGCACCGGTCACCGGCTGGCGATCCTTGCCTCCTACCGCGCGGACGACCTGCACCGCCGGCACCCGCTGCGCCCGCTGCTGGCCGAGCTGGTGCGGCTGCCGGCCGTGGACCGGCTGGAGCTGCGGCCGCTGGCGGACGCGGAGGTGGCCCGGTTGCTGCGCGCCCTGGAGGACCGGCCGCTGCCGGACGCCACGGTGCGCCGGATCGTCGAGCGCGCGGAAGGCAACGCCTTCTACGCGGAGGAGTTGCTGGCGGCCACGGACACAGGGGCCGGCGGAATGCCCAGCGGGCTCGCCGACCTCCTCCTCATCCGCGTGGAGCAACTCCCCGAAACCGCCCAGCAGGTGCTGCGCACCGCCGCCGTCGCGGGGCGGCGTGTGGAACACGATCTGCTGCGGGACGCGGTCGGACTGCCCGAGGACGAGCTGGAGTCGGCGCTGCGGGAGGCAGTCGGCCACCAGCTCCTGGTCGCGGGCGAGGACGGCGCGTACGCCTTCCGGCACGCCCTCGCCCGCGAGGCGGTGTACGCGGATCTGCTGCCGGGTGAACGGTCGCGGCTGCACGGCGCGTTCGCCGCGCTGCTGGCCGACCGGGGCCACCGTGCCGAGACCGCGGCGGAACGCGCCCACCACTACCGCGAGAGCCACGATCTGGGCCAGGCCCTCGCCGCCTCGCTGGAGGCCGCCGACCACGCCCGGCGGGTCGGCGCGCCCGCCGAGGAACTCCGCCAGCTGGAAGCCCTGCTCGACCTCTGGGAGTCGGTGCCCGCGACGGCCCTCCCCTCCGGTGACGGGGCCGACCGCGTCACGCTGATGCTGCGCGCCTCGGCCGCCGCCGCGCACGCCGGGGAGGCGCACCGCGCGGTCTCCCTGACCCGGGCCGCGCTCGCCGGCGTGGGCCAGGACGCCGACTCCGAACTCGCCGCCCGTGTGCGGTACACGCTGGCCGGCACCCTCATGGGCGTCGACAGTCTGACGGCCGCGTTCGCCTACAGCAGCGAGGCGTTGGCGATGATCCCCGCCGAACCGCCGTCGCCGACCTGGGTGTGGGCCGCCGCCACGCATGTGCTGGCGGCCCGGCAGGTCGGTGAGCTGCCGACCGCCCTGCGGGTCGCGCGCCGGGCGCTGCGCGCCGCCGAGCGGCTCGATCTGACGGACGCGCGTGCCGACCTCCTGGTCTCCCTGGCCAACCTCGAGGGCGACGGCCGGCGCTCCGCAGAGGGGCGCGCGCGGCTGACGCAGGCGCGCGAACTGGCCCGGCGCGGCGGCAACGCGCCGGTGGAGATGCGCGCCCTGTTCACCCTGGCCATCGGCGCCTACGAGGCCGGGGAGCTGGAGGAGTGCCTGCCCTGGCTCTCCGAGGGCCTGGACCGGGCCCGCCGGGCGGGGCTGCTGTCCTCGCCGTATCCGCTGGAGATGCGGTACCTCCAACTGCTGGTGCTCTACACGCTGGGCCGCTGGGACGAGTGCCTGCAGACGGCGGCGACCGACCTGGCGGTGCTGCCGGCGTCGGGGGGCTACGCGGTGGGTCCCGCCCTGTATGTGGGCCTCGCGCGCGGCGACAAGGGCGTCGCGGACCGGGCCCGGGCTCTGATCGGGGGGCGCTTCGACTGGATGGCGGCGCTCGTCGCGGGGATCGTGCTGACCGACGCGGCGGTGCTGAGCGGTGACGCCGAGGCGGCGGTGGCCCGGCTGCGGTCCTCGGTCGAAGCCCTGACGGACGACGCGGGCACGCTCCCGGACGTCACGGTCCGGCTGACCGCGCTCGCCCTCACCGCGGTCGCCGAGGCGGCGGCCGGGGCACGGCGCGGCGGTGACGCGGCGGCGGCCGACCGCTGGTCGGCGGTGGCGACGCAGCTCCTGGAACCGGCGCGGGCGGTGGCCCGGCGGGGCGCGACCGGCGTGCCGCAGGGCCCGGAGGGGCGCGCCTGGCTGGCCCGCGCGGAGGCCGAGTGGGCGTGGGCCACCAGCGGGCCGGACCCGGCGGCCTGGGAGAGGACCGTGGCGGCGTTCGGCTACGGCGACGCCTACGAGCTCGCCCGCTGCCGACTGCGGTACGCGCAGGCCCTGCTGGCGGCCGGGCGGCGCGAGGAGGCGGCCGCCGAGGCCCGCGCCGCCCGGGAGACGGCCGTACGGCTGGGCGCCACGCCCCTGCTGGAACGGGCGGACGACCTGCTCCGGCGCGGGCGCCTCACCGACGCCGGGTCCACGGCCGGGGGCGGTCCGGCGCCCCTGACGGCCCGGGAGCGGGACGTGCTCGGGCTGCTCGCGCTCGGCCGGAGCAACCGGCAGATCGGCGAGGAGCTGTTCATCAGCGGCAAGACGGCGAGCGTCCACGTCTCCAACATCCTCGCCAAGCTGAGCGCGGCGAGCCGCACGGAGGCCGTGGCGATCGCCTATCGCGAGCGGCTGCTCGAACCGCAGCCGGGCGCGCCGCGCTGACCCGGCCGGCCCCGGCCCGGCCGCGACGGACGGCACGGGCGCGACGAACGAGACGGGCGCGACGAACGGGACGGCGCGTGGCGTGCTGGACGGGCGCCGCTGACGGGATGCCGGGCGTGTGGGCGTGGATCCCCGGAACGAGGTTCCGGTCGTCCCGGCCGGATCGCTGTGCGAAGGCGACCGGCCGGATCGGGGAAATCGACGGGATCACTTCCGAGCAGGAATGCAGCGCGGTCGAGAGGGTGCGTTCCCGGGAACCCCGCAGAGCCCGTCCGGCGCGTTTACCGCTGGTTACACCGCAGGACCGACCCAGGACGACGGCCGGCAATTCCTTTTCTCGTACATGCGCTCGGGCCGAAGCGGCGCCTTTTTTGAATAAAAGACAGAAAACACACCGGAGTCGCCCGTCAATTGAACGGACCCCCTCGCGCCGGTCGTACCACTGGGAAAGGTGAGTGCCGGCGTTTCAGCGAGGGATGACCATGGTCAAGACGCACGTCTCCACGCACGAGTTGGTCGCCGGGAGGTACCGGCTGCTCGACGTCGTCCACCGGGAGACGAACCGCGTCGGCTGGTACGGCGAGTACGTCGAGGACACCGGGACGGCGCGGCCGTGCCTGGTCACCAGGATCGGGCTGCCGGCCGGCCAGGGCGAGGAGAAGGCCCGCCAGGCCGCCGACCGGGTCCTGCGCATGTCCGAGACGATGGCGCGGCTGTGTCCCGGCCGGATCGCCGCGGTCGTGGACGCCGTGGCGGAGGCGGGTTCCCTGTGGACCGTCACGGAGTGGATCGACGGTCTGCCTCTGAGTCAACTCCTCTCCCAGAAGGGGGCGTTCAGTCCGGCCAAGGCCGCCTCAGTCGGGCTGGAGCTGCTCGACGTGCTCGAGGTGGCGCACGGCGAGGGCATCACCCACGGCGAGCTGAGCCCCGGTCAGCTCTTCGTGCGGTCCCGGGGGCCCCTCGTGCTCACCGGGTTCGGGCTGGCGGGCGCGACCCTCGCCCCCCGGGTGGCGGCCCCGGCGTACGCCTCCCCCGAGCAGGCCCGGGACGACCGGATCGGCCCGGCGGCCGACCTGTGGGCGCTGGGCGCGATCCTCTACACGATGGTCGAGGGAAGGCCGCCGTACCGGGACCGGGACCGGCCCGAGAGCACGCTGAAGGGCGTGGACCGGCTGCCGCTGCGCACCCCGCTGCGGGCCGGTCCGCTCACCCCGACCGTGCAGGGGCTGCTGCGCAAGGACTCCCGGGAACGGCTGACCAGAACCGTCGTACGCCAGTCGCTCACCCGGGTGCTGGAGGAGGATCCGCACGCCGTCCTCCAGGCTCCCGCGCTGAAGCGTGCCTGTGCCGCAGCCCGGTACGTCGGTCCGCGGTGGAGCGGCCGGGCCATGGCGGCCGGGACGGCACTGGCCGTCGTGACCGTGGCGGTCGCCGCCCTCGCCGTCACCCACACGCTGCCCGACACCGACGACACGGCGGGGAGCGGTGCGCCGGCCCGGCCGTCCGCGTCCGCCGCGGGACCCGGCGAGGACGCCGGCGAAAGAGACTCCCCGGCGCCGAGCCCGACCGCGCCGAGCAGCCCGGCGCCGAGCACGCCCCCGGATGTCTCCCCTTCGGCGTCCGCCACCGCCGACGCCCTCCCCGAGGGCTACCGCGTCTACCGCGCGCCCGAGGGCTTCTCGGTCGCGCTTCCCGGGGGCTGGAAGCCGCTGGAGACCACGCGCGGCGCCGACGAGGCCTACCGCGTCACCTTCGGGGCGTCCGGCGATCCGCGCACCCTCGCGGTGACCTACAGCGAGAGCGCGGGACCGGACCCGGTGGCCGTCTGGCGCGAGGACGTCGAGCCCGGCCTGAAGAACGACGACGGTTTCCGTCGGCTCGGCGCCATCGAGGCGACGACGTACCAGGGATACGAGGCCGCCGACATGGAGTGGCTCATGAACGCCGACGGCACCCAGGTGCGCACCTTCGGCCGCGGTTTCCTGCTCGGCGGGCACCGCAGCTTCTCGCTGCGCTGGACGACGCCCGCCGCGGACTGGGGCAAGCGCGCCAACGGCGAGGCGCTGGAGACGTTCCTGCGGACCTTCCGGCCCGGTTCAGCCGCCTGACCGGGGCGACCGGCGTGGTGCGCGCAGCGGGCCGCCGTGCAGGGGTTTCGTGTCCCAGCGGGCGGTGAACGTACCGTCCGTCGAGGAAGCAGGTCACCCGCAGGCGGTGCGGGGTCCCGATCGGACTACGGACCACGGACGGCGGTTCTGTTTCCTCTCCGGGCGCCCGTTTCCTCATCCGGCGGCCGGGGACTCGGGCCTCATGGTGCAAATCGGATACACGATGATGACCGAACAGGCCGGCCCCCGTGACCTGGTCGACCACGTGGTGCGTGCCGAGGAGGCGGGTTTCGACTTCTCGGTGACCTCGGACCACTACTTTCCGTGGCTGCGCGCCCAGGGCCACTCGCCGTACGCCTGGACCGTGCTCGGCGCCGCCGCCCAGGCCACGTCACGCATCCCGCTGATGACGTACGTGACGTGCCCGACCTTCCGCTACCACCCGGCGGTGGTGGCGCAGAAGGCCGCGACGATGCAACTGCTGTCCGAGGGACGCTTCCGGCTGGGACTCGGCGCCGGGGAGAATCTGAACGAACATGTGGTCGGCGGTGGCTGGCCCTCCGTGGACGTGCGCCACGAGATGTTCGAGGAGGCCGTGGAGATCATCCGCGCGCTGTTCGAGGGTGGCCACGTGACACGGCACGGCACCCACTACGACGTGGACTCCGCCCGGCTGTGGGACCTGCCCGACGAACCGCCGCCGATCGGCGTCGCCGTCTCCGGCGAGCGGTCGTGCGCCCTCGCGGGCCGGCTGGCCGACCTCGTGATCGCCACCGAGCCCCAGGCGGGTCTGCTGGAGGCGTTCGACCGCAACGGCGGCGAGGGCAAGCCGCGGGTGGGTCAGCTGCCGATCTGCCACGACGCCGACCGGGACACCGCCGTGAAGCGGGCGCACTCCCAGTTCCGCTGGTTCGGCAACGGCTGGAAGGTGAACTCCGAGCTGCCCCACCCGGACTCCTTCGAGGCGGCGACCCAGTTCGTGACGCCCGACGACGTCGCCGCCTCGATCCCCTGCGGCGACGACCCGGACGACTTCGTCGAGGCCGTACGACCGTACGTCGAGGCCGGTTTCACGGAGGTCGCCCTGGTGCAGATCGGCGGGGACGCCCAGCACGCGTACCTGGACTGGTCGGAGAAGACCCTGCTGCCCGCGCTGCGCAGCGCGTTCGGCTGACGGGCCGCCGACGGGCCGCGCGGCCCGCACACGGGTCTGGCAAAGCATCGCCAAGAGGTGCATATAGGCTGCCGTTCCGCACTGCCGCAGTGCCGGTACTCCGTCCAGCAGCCGTAGAGGAGAGTCATCCGTGACCCTGGCGATCGACCTGCCCGAGACGTCCCCCGAAACGCCTCCCGCGCCCCTGTCCGACCTCGTGGCGCGGGACGCCCGTGAGTTCGGCGTCTACGCGCGGACCGGCGGGTGGGCCTTCGGCCTGATGGTGGCGCGCAGCGTCCGGCCGGGCGGGCAGGGCGCGGACGAGACGCCGAAGGTGTCGGCGAAGGAGTTCGCGAAGCTGGCCGGCTGCTCCCCCGACCGCGTCATGCGGTACTACAAGGCCTGGGACCGGGCCGCCGACGACGGTCTCGTGCCGCACTTCGAGGAGCTCGCGCCGGGCCAGCAGGTCGAGCTGCCGGACGCGGAGGTGTGGCTGACCTACTACGTGTCCCGGTCCGGCGCCGGCTCCGAGCGCGGTACCGCCATCGCCGAGGCCGCCGAGGCCGAGGGCATCCGCCCGACCAAGGCGCTGGAGGTCGCGGAGAACCCCACCGCCCTGCGCGCCGCGATCCTCGCCGACCCCTCGACCGCCCGCGCGGCCCGCGCCGCCCTCCTGGACCGCGTCAAGGAGGACCCCGATCTCCAGCTGGAGCTGGCCCGGGACGTGGTACGCACCGACGACCTGAAGAAGGCCGTGGCCACCGAGAGCCGCTCGGCCGACCGCATCGGGTACGTGCGTCAGATCGCCGAGTCCGGCCGGATCAGGACGCCCGCCGGACAGATCCTCGACGCGCCGGCCGAACTGCGCCAGGAGGCCGAACGGCACCTCTCACTGCTCGACGAGCTGAACGACGACGAGGACGCCGGCGAGTGGGCCGGCGATGCCTACGACACGATGAAGAGTCTCGTCGTGGAGACCGTCGAGGCGGACCCCGAGCTGCGCGTCCAGGAGCGGCGCACGAAGTTCTACAGCAGCCTCCAGCGGGCGACGAAGGTGTTCGAGGAGCTGACCTTCGACGACGTCGACGCGCAGGAGTTCTACGAGGACGACATGGTCCAGCGGCTGGAGGAGCTTCAGCAGGCGATCGGCAGCTGTATCACCGCGCTGCGCGGCGCCCGGGGCGCCGCGCCCGAAGCCGGCTAGCCGCGCGTCGTGTAGCGGCGCCGGGTCCACAGCGGCAGCACGAACCAGCACAGCGCGTACCACGCGACCACACCCGCGACGAGATACGGCACGAAGTCGTTGTGGGTGGCCACGCGCAGGATCAGCAGCAGCGAGGCGGTCATGGTGGCGAGCAGCAGGAGCAGTCCGACGAGGGTCAGCCGGGACGCCCACCGCACCGCCTGCGGTTTCACCCGCCGCCCGGAGACCAGGCGGTGCAGGGAGACGGGGCCTATGAGAGCGCCGGTCGCGCAGGCGCCCAGGACCACGGTCACGATGTAGATGACCTGGTCGACGTGTTGCAGGTCGGCGTAGCGCGGGGTGAACACGACGGTCAGCAGGAAGCCGAAGAGGATCTGCACGCCCGTCTGGGCGACCCGGATCTCCTGGATGAGCTCCCCCCACATGCGGTCGGCTCTTTCCTCTTCGGTCTCGTTCCGCCCCCTGCGCTGCTCGGCCTTGGCCGCCGTGTCCGTCACGTGTGTCGTCCTCCCGGTTCGAGTGGTCGGTCCCCTCTCCCCGCGAGTACCCCGTGAGCGGCGGTTCTCTCCGGCCCGCCGCCCCGTTTCCGGCTACCAGCGTCCTTCGACCTGCTCCTTGACGCGCCGGTCGTAGAGTTCGCGGACCGCCGCGAGCGTCTCCTCGGTCAGCTCCGGGAGCTTGGCGGCGGCGGCGTTGGCACGGGCCTGCTCGGCCGAGCGCGCGCCCGGGATGACGGTGGTCACGCCGGGCTGCTGGACGATCCACCGCAGCGCGAGCTGGGCCGGCGTGTACCCCTCGGGCGCGAGGGCCGCGAACTCGACGGCGGCCTCGACCCCGGTGACGTAGTCGACACCGGAGAAGGTCTCGCCCTGGTCGAAGGCCTCGCCGTGCCGGTTGTAGGCGCGGTGGTCGTTCTCCGGGAAGACGGTGTCCTTGGTGTACTTGCCGGAGAGCAGGCCGGAGGCGAGCGGGACGCGGGCGATGATGCCGACCCCGGCCTCACGGGCCGCCGGGAGCACCTCGTACAGGGGCTTCAGCCGGAACGGGTTGAGGATGATCTGCACGCTCGCGACGCCCGGCCGGGCGATCGCGGTGAGGGCTTCGGCGCAGGTCTCCACGCTGACGCCGTAGTGCGCGATGCGCTCCTCCTCGACGAGGGTGTCGAGGGCGTCGAAGACCTCGTCGCTGGAGTAGACGGGGGTGGGCGGGCAGTGCAGCTGCACCAGGTCGATGCGGTCGACGCCGAGGTTGCGGCGGGAGCGGTCGTTCCAGGCGCGGAAGTTGTCCAGGACGTAGTTCTCGGGGATCTGGTCGACGCGGCGGCCCATCTTGGTGGCGACCAGCACGTGCAGGTCGGGCCGGCCGCTGAGGAACGCGGCGATGGTCTGCTCGCTGCGGCCGTCCCCGTAGACGTCGGCGGTGTCGAAGAAGGTCACCCCCGACTCGGCCGCCGCCTCCAGAACGGTCAGGGCCTCCTTGTCGTCGACGTCTCCCCAGTCGGCGCCCAGTTGCCAGGTGCCGAGACCGACGACGGATGCGTGCTGACCAGACCTACCGAATTCGCGCTCGTCCATGACGTCAGTCTGTCATCCGCCGTGACCTGGTGCGGAACCGGCCGCTCCGGGCGCCACCTGTGAATATTTCCCCCTCAGGAGTGACGGTGTTCGACACGGCGACCGGACGCGCCGACCGGCCCCTACCGTGAACGCGTGACTGATCGTTCAGTGAGCAACCATCTGCCGGAACACCCCTCCTGGACCCGCCGTGGCTTCCTGGGCACCGCGGCCGCCGCCCTGCTCGGCACGCCTCTCCTGGTGGCCGCCGATCCGGCCGTCGCGGCGCAGGAGCTGCCGGACTTCCCCCCGGACGTGTCCCTCTCCCGTACCGCGTACCGCAACTGGGACGGCGAGATCACCGTGACCGGCCTGTGGGCCTGCGCGCCCGAGGACCCGGCCCAGGCCGTGGACGTCGTCAACTGGGCCTGGCGGCACGGCTGGACGGTCCGGCCCCGGGGCGCCTCGCACGGCTGGTCGCCGCTGACCGTCCCGGAGGGCCTGTCCCCGGACGCACCGGTCCTGCTCCTCGACACCTCGGCGCATCTGACCGGCTTCGCCCTGGAGTCGGCGGACGAGGTGCGGGCCGGGGCGGGGGTCACGCTGGAGGCCCTGCTCACCTTCCTGGAAGGGCACGGACTCGGCGTCACCGCCGCGCCGGCTCCCGGCGACCTGACCCTCGGCGGCGCCCTCGCCATCGACGCGCACGGCACCGCCGTACCGGCACGGGGCGAGCAACGGCTGCCCGGCCAGACGTACGGCTCGCTCAGCAACCGCGTGCTCTCCCTGACGGCCGTGGTGTGGGACGCGGACACCGCTGCCTACGCCCTGCGGACGTACCGCCGGGACGAGGCGGACTGCGCGGCGCTGCTCACGCATCTCGGGCGGTCGCTGGTCACCGAGGTGGTGCTGCGGGTGGGGGCGAACAGCAACCTGCGGTGCGTGAGCCGTACGGACATTCCGGCGAAGGAACTGTTCGCGGCGCCCGGCGCGGGCGGGCGGAGCCTGGCGGACTTCCTGGAGGCCGAGGGGCGGGTCGAGGCGATCTGGTTCGCGTTCACCGAGTTCCCCTGGCTCAAGGTGTGGTCCGTCGAACCGGCCAAGCCGCTCACCTCGCGGCGCGTGACGTCGCCGTACCCCTATCCCTTCTCCGACAACGTGCCGACGCCGGTGGCCGACCTGGCCGGGCGGATGGTGGCGGACGCGGCCTGGTACCTCGCGCCGGTGCTCGGCAACGCCCAGCTCGACGTGGCCGCGCTCGGGCTCGTGGCGACCCTGTCGGCGGACATCTGGGGGCCGTCCAAGAACACGCTGCTCTACATCAGGCCGACCACCCTGCGCGTGCACGCCAACGGGTACGCGGTCCTGACCGGCCGGGACCGGGTCCAGCGTGTCGTCTCCGAGTTCACCTCCTTCTACCGGGAGCGGCTGACCGCGTACGCCGCCCGGGGACGCTTCCCCGTCAACGGATCCGTGGAGATCCGGGTGACCGGGCTCGACGATCCGGCGGAGGCGGGACTCGCGGGCGCCCTGGCGCCGTCGCTCTCCGCGCTGCGGCCCGACCCGGACCACCCCGAGTGGGACACGGCCGTGTGGCTGGACGTGCTCACGCTGCCGGGGACGCCGTACGCCGACGCGTTCTACCGCGAGCTGGAGCGCTTCCTGCTCTCGTCGTACGACGGCACGTACGCCCGCGCCCGGGTGGAGTGGTCGAAGGGCTGGGCCTACACGGACGAGGCCGCATGGAGCGACGGGGAGGTGCTCGGGACCGCGGTGCCGGAGTCCTTCGGGGGCGCCTGGGACGAGGCGGCGGCCGTGCTCGAGCGGCTGGACCCGCACCGGGTGTTCCGCGCGCCCCTGCACGAGCGGCTGTTCCCCTAGGGGCTGCCGGGGACGGCCTGGGACGGTGGGGGACCGTCCAGCTGGACCTGCACCGTCGGCCCGTACCGCTCGACGATGTGCTCGACCGGCGTCGCCCTGAGCTCGGTCCCGCGGGCGATGCCGACCATCACGCCCAGCCCGAGCACGGTGGCCACCGCGAGTTCGGCGCGCAGCCCCGGGTCGGGGCCGGTGAGGCGGGCGGCCAGGCGTTCGGTCACCTGGGTGCGGAAGTTGGCGCGCAGGATGTCACCGTGGTCGCCGTGCAGGGGCGCGAACGCGATGCGCAGCAAGGGGTCGGCGCCGCGCTCGCGCTGGCTCGCCACCACGTGCCGGACCATGTGCGGGCCCAGCGCCGCCAGGGGGGCGTCCAGCAGGGCGTCGGCGTCCTGTGCGAAGGACATCACCCGGGCGAACAGGGCGTCCTTGTTGCCGAAGTACTTCAGGACCAGCGGCGCGCTCACCCCGGCGCGCTCAGCGACGGCCTTGAGGGTGATGTCGGCGTGCGCCTGGCGGGCGAGGAGGTACCGGGCGGCGCGCAGGATCGCCGCCTTGGTCGCCTCGGCGTCGCGCCGGGCGGGGGCCGGCGGATCGGTCGCGGCCGGGGCGTCGGATGGAGTGCTCACGGCACTCATGCTCCCTCCAGCGCCCCGTCGCCGACGGAGCGGGTGCGGCCGCGGACCCGCCGCGTGTCGTCCGGTCCGGCGTCGCCGGGGATGGTGAGCGCCACCGCGCACGCGGCCAGGGCCACCGCGCCCGCGACGCCGAACGCCAGCAGATAGCCGTGCAGGGTCGGCACCGGGGCTCCGCCGACGAGGCCGGTGTGGTGCACGAGGACGGCGGCGACGGCGGCGCTGGAGGTGGCCTGGCCGATCGTGCGCATCAGGACGTTGACGCCGTTCGCCGAGGCGGTCTGCCCGGGCGGGACGGCGCGCAGGATCAGCGAGGGCAGCGCCGAGTACGCGAGGGTGGTACCGGTCGCCACGACCGTCGCCCCCACCATGATCATCCACAGGTCACGGCTGTCGACGACGCGCAGGGCGTAGCCGCAGGCGATGACGACGGCCCCGAGAGCGAGGGTGATCCGCGGCCCCCGTGTCTGCGAGATGCGGGCGGAGAGCGGCGAGAACAGCAGCATGGTGATGCCGCCGGGCAGCAGGCACAGGCCCGTCTGGACGATGGACAGCCCCAGGCCGTACCCGGTCGCCTCCGGCGCCTGCACCAACTGGGCGGTCACCAGGGAGTTCGCGTAGAAGGCGAAGCCGGTCAGGAGCGCTGCCACATGGGACAGGCCCACCCTCGGCCGGGACACCAGGCGCAGGTCCACCAGCGGCTGTCGGGCGCGCAGTTGGTGCCACCACCACAGGCCGAGGACGGTCACGGCGGCGAGGAACAGGCCGACGATCCGGGGGCTTCCCCAGCCCCACTGGCCGCCCTGGGACACGGCGAGGAGCAGGCTGATCAGCCCGGTGGCCAGCCCGAGCGCCCCCGTCACGTCGAACCGGCCGGGCTCGCGCACGGGCGACTCCGGTACCGCCCAGCGGATCAGCGCGACACCGGTCGCGCCCAGCGCGGCGGTCACCCAGAACATCACGTGCCAGTCGGCGTACTGCACGATCACGGCCGCCGCCGGCAGCCCGAGCGCGGCGCCGATACCCACGGTGGAGCTCATCAGCGCCACGGCGGATCCCCGGCGCTCGGGCGGCAGTTCGTCGCGCAGGATGCTGATGGACAGCGGGACGACGGAGGACGCGGCGCCCTGAAGGGTGCGGGCCGCGATCAGCACGCCGATGTCGGAGGTCAGGGCGCAGATCACCGACCCGGCGGCCATCAGGGCGAACGAGACGAGCAGCACCCGCCGCTTGCCGTACATGTCCCCGGCGCGGCCGAGGACGGGGGTGAGGACGGCGCCGGACAGCAGCGCGGCGGTGACCATCCAGGAGACCGCGCCAGCCGAGGCGCCGGTCAGCCGGGGCAGGTCGGGCAGCAGGGGGACGACGACGGTCTGCATGACCGCCATGAGGATGCCGCAGTAGGCCAGGACCGGGATGGTGAGCCGGGCCCGCAGACCGGCGGCCCTCCCGGCCGGGGCGGGTATCGGAGCGGGCGACGCGATGAGCACTCCAGCGGCCTGAAGGAAACAAAAAAGGTGAATGGCAATTCACCGTATCAGTGAATTGCCATTCACCTCATGCCCCGGTCCAGCCGCTGCACCTGCCTCCCGGCTACTTCCGGGAGGTCAGCGCCCTGGCGTGCGCGCCGCGCGCCAGCCTCGGGCCCAGCCAGCGCTTGAGCCGGCGCAGGGCCTCCAGTTGCCCGGCTGCCCGGTCGAGCCGGTAGTAGAGCTGGGGCGGGACATAGGGCAGCAGGGGTGAGTGCCGCTGGCCGAGCAGGGCGAACATCTGCTCCGGGGGGAGGTCGATGTAGCGGGCGAGGTTCTCGTACCACTGGGCGCTGTAGCGGGCCGCGCTCTGGAGCGACAGCAGGGCCGACTTGCGTTCCCGCTCGTAGCGGGCGAGGGCTTCCGGCAGGTCGGCGCAGTCACGCAGGGCGTCGGCCAGGGCGATGGCGTCCTCCAGGGCGAGGGTGGTGCCGGCGCCGATCGAGTAGTGGGTGGTGTGGGCGGCGTCGCCGAGGAGCACGAGCTTGCCGCGGTACCAGCTGCGATTGGTGAGGGTGCGGAAGGTCAGCCACTGGGTGCTGCCGTCGGCGGCGGCGCGGCCGATCAGGGACCGGCCGTCGAGGATGTGCGCGAAGAGCTTCTCCAGCCGGGCCAGTCCGTCCGCCCTCGCTCGCCCGGTCGAGGCCGAGTCCGGCCAGGGTCTCGGGGGCGCACTCGATGACGCAGGTGCTCTGCTCGGAGCTGAAGGGGTAGCCGTAGCACCAGATCCAGCCGTGCTCGGTCTCCACGAAGGCGAAGGTGAAGGAGTCGAAGACCTTGGTGGTGCCGAGCCAGATGTAGGAGTTGCGCCCCGGCGTGAGTTCGGCGCCGAAGTCGTCGGCGTGGTGCGTGCGCAGGGCACTGTGGACACCGTCGCCGGCGACGACCAGATCGGCGTCCGGGAGGTTCTCTGCGGTGATCCCGCTCTCGTACTCCAGCCGTACGCCGAGCGCGCGGGCCCGGGCGGCGAGGATCTCCAGCAGCTTGTGCCGGCCGATGCCGTGCCCCTCGTCGCCCGGCTGACGGGTCGCCAGGTCCCGTACGTGGGCGACGCCCTCGTTCCAGCGGACGGACTCCTCCTCGATCGCGTGCGCCGACTCGGGGTCGCAGACGCGGAGTCTGTCGAGGAGGCCCTGCCAGTACGTGACACCCCAGCCGTAGGTCGAGCCCTCCGGGTCGCGCTCGTGGACGGTGACGTCGTGGGACGGATCCTGCCGCTTGAGCAGGATCGAGAGATACAGGCCGGCGGGCCCGCCGCCGACACAGGCGACCTTCACGCACACTCCCAGGAGTTACCAGTCGTGGTTGATTGACGACGCAGGGTAGCAGTGCACGGCGCCCGCACCCGGACGCCCCACCTGCCCGATCGCGCCACTTTCCCCACGTGGGCCACACCACCGCGGACGGGTCGGCGCGCGAAAGATCACCGGAAGCGGTGGGTTCGCGGAAAGGAATTGCCCCTTCCGCCCACCCCCGCCCCTCACCCACAACAAGATCATCTTCGTTGAGGATTGCACGACATGTAATTGATTGTCCTGATCACAGCCAACCCCTCCCGGGCGGTTTCTCCCTTTCTCCCCGAGGTCGATAGGCATACGGGGTCGTCAACCGAACGCAACCCCCGGAGGTCCCGCATGCCGGAACTCAGCCGCCGTCGCGCACTCACCGCGGCCGCCGCCCTCACCGGTGCCGTACTGGTCGCCGCCCCCGCCGCCCGCGCGGACGACCATCACCACGACCCCCACGGCTCCCCCGATTCCTTCGACGAGGTCTACAAGGGCCGCCGAATACAGGGCCGGCCCACCGACGGCGGCGGCCATCACCACGGCGGCGGCTACGGCGTGTACGTCGACGGCGTCGAACTGCACGTGATGCGCAACGCCGACGGGACCTGGATCAGCGTGGTCAGCCACTACGACCCGATGCCCACCCCGCGGGCCGCCGCACGGGCCGCGGTCGACGAGCTCCAGGGCGCGCGGCTCGTACCGTTCCCCACCGGCTGACCGGCCGAACCACCCTCCTTCCGCGCACCCTTGGAGCACCGCACATGACCGTCCGCAAGAACCAGGCGTCCCTGACCTCCGACGAGAAGCGGCGGTTCGTCGCCGCCGTCCTCGAACTCAAGCGCAGCGGCCGCTACGACGCCTTCGTCACCACGCACAACGGCTTCATCCTCGGCGACACCGACAACGGCGAGCGCACCGGCCACCGTTCCCCTTCCTTCCTGCCGTGGCACCGCAGATTCCTGCTGGAGTTCGAGCGGGCGCTGCAGGCCGTGGACGCCTCGGTGGCGCTGCCGTACTGGGACTGGTCCACCGACCGTTCACCGCGTTCCTCGCTGTGGGCGCCGGACTTCCTCGGCGGCAGCGGGCGCAGCCGGGACGGCCAGGTGATGGACGGTCCGTTCGCCGCGTCGGCCGGCAAGTGGGCCGTGAACGTCCGCGTGGACGGCCGCACCTACCTCCGGCGCGCCCTGGGAGCGGGCGTCCGTGAGCTGCCGACCCGGGCCGAGGTCGAGTCGGTGCTGTCGATGGCGACGTACGACATGGCTCCCTGGAACAGCGGCTCCGACGGCTTCCGCAACCATCTGGAGGGCTGGCGCGGGGTCAATCTGCACAACCGGGTCCATGTCTGGGTCGGCGGGCAGATGGCGACCGGGGTCTCCCCCAACGACCCGGTGTTCTGGCTGCACCACGCCTACATCGACAAGCTGTGGGCCCAGTGGCAGCGCCGGCATCCAGGGTCGGCGTACCTCCCGGCCGGCGGGACGCCGGACGTCGTCGATCTCCACGACACGATGAAGCCCTGGAACGACACCGCCCCGGCGGACCTCCTCGACCACACCGCCCACTACACCTTCGACACGGACTGATCAGCGGCCACGGGTTTGCACCACGCGCCCCGGGTACCCGCGACGGACACTCAGCGTCGAGGCGCACCATCACAACCAAGGAGGAGACGATCGTGTCGCAGGTCGAGGAATCCATCGAGGTCGGCGTGCCCGTGCACACGGCCTACGACCAGTGGACGCAGTTCGAGACCTTCCCCGCGTTCATGAGCGGGGTGGACCGCATCGAGCAGCGCACGGACACGCTCACCCACTGGGTGACCAGTGTGAACGGCGTGCGCCGGGAGTTCGATGCGGAGATCACCGAGCAGATCCCGGACGAACGGGTCGCCTGGACCACGGTCTCCGGCGAGGCCCGGCAGGCCGGCGTGGTGACCTTCCACCGGCTCGACGACAGCCACACCAAGGTGATGCTCCAGATGGAGTTCCAGCCGGAGGGCGTCACCGAGACCGTCGGCGACAAGCTGGGTTTCGTGAAGCGGCAGACCAAGGGCGATCTGGAGCGCTTCAAGGAGTTCATCGAGGAGCGCGGCCTGGAGACCGGGGCCTGGCGCGGCGTGGTGTGATCCGCGCGCCGCTCAGCCCGCGTCGGCGTCCGCCGTACGGCACTCCGGATGTCCCCAGCCCTGCGCGTTCTTGGCGATCTGCTCGCCGGCCGCGTACGGGCGGCCGCATACGCAGCGGCCGGGGAACCTGGCCTTGAGCGTGCGCGACGCCGATGCCGAACCACCGCTCCGCCGGGGGGACTTGCCCCCGGCGGAGCGGTCTGTCTTCGCGGACTTCGCCTTCGGGGTGTCCGGCGAGGCCGGCGGCTCCGGCGAGCCCTGCTCGCTGCCGGCCGGCTGCTGGACGACGGCCGCCTGGCTGGCGGCGCGGTCGGCGAAGTCGTTGAGCGGGTCGCCGTCGACCTGGTGGGCCGGCACATAGCGGAAGTCGACCGAACGGCCGTCGAGCAGTTCGTCGATGCGGACGACCAGTTCCTGATTGGCCACCGGCTTCCCCGCGGACGTCTTCCAGCCGTTGCGCTTCCAGCCCGGCAGCCAGGTGGTGACGGCCTTCATGGCGTACTGCGAGTCCATCCGGACCTCGAGCGGCACGGCCGGGTCGGTCGAGGCCAGCAGGCGTTCGAGGGCGGTGAGTTCGGCGACGTTGTTGGTCGCCCTGCCGAGCGGTCCCGCCTCCCAGCGGGCCGGTGTCTCCGCGTCGTCCGCGACCACCCAGGCCCAGCCCGCCGGTCCCGGATTCCCCTTCGAAGCCCCGTCGCACGCGGCCACCACTCGTTCACGCATACTCCCGATCATGCCACGGCCCTGCCGGCGCCCCGTCCGGCGGCTAGGAGACGTCCGCGGTCTGCGGCATGTCGCCCGCGGTGGTGGTGACGTCGATCACGGAGAAGCTCGCGCCCTGCGGGTCGCTGATCGCCGCGAACCGTCCGAACGGAGTGTCCATCGGGCCGAAGCGCAGGACACCGCCGAGCTTGGTGGCCCGGGCCACGGCGTCGTCGCAGTCGTCGACCGTGAAGTACACGTTGACGTACGACGGCACTTCGGGCGGGAACTCGTCCGTCATCTTCATACGGCCCAGGACCATGTCGCCGTCCACCTCGAACAGCCGGAAGTCGACCGCGTCGTCCAGGAGCTGCTTCGCCGTGTAGGGGAACACGGCCGGCAGGAACGCGTCCGTCTTCTCCGGTTCGCGGGTGAAGACCTCGGCCCAGCAGTACGCGCCGGGCTGCTCGGGCGGCGCCTCGAAGCCCTCGTGGACGCCCGCCTGCCAGACGCCGAACACGGCGCCGCCGGGTTCGCGGCCCAGGCACATCGTGCCGAAGTCGCCCACCCGCATCGGCTCCATCAGCACCTCGCCGCCGTTCTCACGGATCTTGCCGGCGGTCGCGGCGGCGTCCGGGGAGGCGAAGTACAGGCACCACTGCGACTGGCCCTCCTGGCCGGGCATCGGCGGGACGACGGCGGCCACCGCCTTGCCGTCCGCGTACGCCTGGGTGTAGTTGCCGAACTCCGACGACGCATCGCCGAAGGTCCAGCCGAGGACCTCGCCGTAGAAGGTCTTGGCGGCCTCCACATCGCTGAACATCGCGTCGGCCCAACAAGGGATTCCCTCTGGACGTACGACCATGACCGCAGCCTTCCGATGAGACGGGTTGTCCGGTTTCTCACGCTAGTCACCCGGCCGTCCGCTCGCGCGCCGAACACACGGGTAACCCAAAGTGATCCCCGAGCGCTCCGGCGCGTGGGAGCACGCGAAGCAAGCCGTGGCACACGCGAGGCCTCTTCCGCCCCATCAGGCAGGTTTGCACCCGCCGGACCATGAAACCGCCCCCTTCACGCCGTACCCCCTCGTCACTCAGGGTGCTTGGCTGGTGCACGCGGATCTTCGAACCGAACCTCTCGACGGGTCCGCTCATCTCCGTGCACCTTCCTGGAGGGAATGTGTCCACACCGGACAGCGCCACCGGTCCAGCCCTGGACGAACCCGCCCCCGAACCCCCCGCCGACGCGCAGCTCACCAGTCTCAGCACCCAGGCGGCCCGCCAGCTCGCCACCACCCACAAGTCCGAACCGCAGATGCAGGCCATCAGCTCGCGCTGGTTGCTGCGCATGCTGCCCTGGGTGGACGTCAAGGGCGGCACCTACCGGGTCAACCGACGGCTCCAGCTGCGCGTCGGCCGGGGTCGGGTGCAGTTCGAGCAGAACGGCGGGAACGACGTACGGGTCATCCCGCAGACCCTCACCGAGCTGCCCGTGCTGCGCGGCTACTCCGACAACGGAACCCTCGCGGAGCTCTCCTCCCGCTTCCGGACGCGGGAGGTCCGGGCCGGTCAGGTCGTCTTCGAGGCCGGACAGCCGGTCACCGAGACCTACCTCGTGGTGCACGGCCGGTTCACCCGTTTCACCGCCGGCAAGTACGGCGAGGAGGAGATCGTCGGGGTCGTCTCCGGCGGCGACCAGCTGGGCGACGAGGCCCTCGGGCAGGACGACCCGCTGTGGCTGAGCTCGGTGCGCGCCGAGACCTCGGGCGTGCTGCTGGCACTGCCCTGGGAAGACCTGCGGGAGTTCGTCGGGCGGGTGCCGTCCCTCGCCGCCCACTTGGAGGCCTACGCCGCCCGGCAGCGGCTTCCGATGAACCGCAAGGGCGAGGCCGAAGTGCCGGTCCAGGCCGGCCACACCGGGGAGCCGACGCTGTCGGCGGGCTTCGTCGACTACGAACTCTCGCCCCGTGAGTACGAGTTGTCGCTGACCCAGACCGTGCTGAAGGTCCACACCCGGGTCGCCGACCTCTACAACAACCCGATGGACCAGACGCACCAGCAACTGCGTCTGACCGTCGAGGAGATCCGCGAACGGCAGGAGTGGGAGCTGGTGAACAACCGGGAGTTCGGGCTGCTGCACAACGCCGACCACTCCCAGCGGGTCAGCACGTTCACCGGACCGCCGACCCCGGACGACATGGACGAGCTGCTGTCGATGCGGCGCGGGACCAAGCTGTTCCTCGCCCATCCCAAGGCGATGGCGGCCTTCTTCCGGCAGTGCAACCGACGCGGTCTGACGCCGGGCACGGCCACCGTCGAGGGGCACGAGATCCCGGCCTGGCGCGGGGTGCCGATCTTCCCCTGCAACAAGATCCCGATCAGCCCGCAGCACACCAGCAGCATCATCGCGCTGCGCACCGGCGAGGCCGACCAGGGGGTCGTCGGCCTGTACCAGACGGGCATCCCGGAGGAGTTCCAACCCGGCCTGAACGTGCGGTTCATGGGGATCGACGCCAACTCCATCATCCGCTACCTGGTGACCGCCTACTACTCGATGGCCGTCCTGGTGCCGGACGCCGCCGGGGTCCTGGAGAACGTCCAGGTCGGCCGGACGGCCGAGTGACGACGGGGAGTTCGCGATGAGCACGCCTGTGAGCACCGGGCGGACGCTGCCCGGGCCGCCGAATCTCGCCGCCACCCTGCGGGCCCGGCGCGGCGGGGCGATCCCGGGGCTGCGCTACCGGAAGGTCGCCCCCGCCGACCCCGAGAAGGCCGCGGAGGTGGACCGCAGGCTGGAGGAGTGGGCCCGCGGGCTGGACCTCTTCCCGGCGGCCTGGAACGGCGACTTCGCCGGGTTCCAGTTCGGCCGTGCCGTGGTCCTCCAGCACCCGGGCGCGGCGGACCCGGAGCGTCTCACCGCGGCCGGCAAGCTGCTGCTGGCGGAGAACGTCGTCGACAGCTGTTACTGCGAGGAGGACGAGGGCAGGGGCGCGTCGCGCAGCGGTCTCGCCGGGCGGCTGATCCTCGCGCAGTCGGCGCTCGACCCCTTCCACGGCCCGCCGCACCACCAGGAGGAGTGGGCGCGGGGAATGCAGGCCGACGGTCCGCTGCGCTCGTACCACTGGGCGCTCAAGGACTACGCGGCGCTGGCCACCCCCAGCCAGACCAACCGGTTCGTGCACGACATCGCGCGCCTCCACCTGGGCTATCTCGCCGAGGCGGCCTGGGGTGAGACGCGGTATGTGCCACGGATCTGGGAGTACCTGGTGATGCGGCAGTTCAACAACTTCCGGCCGTGTCTGTCGATCGTCGACGCGGTGGACGGCTACGAACTGCCCGAACAGCTCTACGCCCGCCCGGAGATCCAGCGGGTCACCGCGCTGGCCTGCAACGCCACCACGATCGTCAACGACCTCTACTCCTTCACCAAGGAGCTGGCGTCCGATCCCACCCATCTGAACCTGCCGCAGGTCGTGGCCGCCAACGACCGGCGCGGACTCAAGGCCGCCTATCTGAAGTCGGTCGAGATCCACAACCAGGTCATGGAGGCGTTCGAGGAGGAGTCCGCCCTGCTCGCCGCCACCTCGCCGCTCCTCGAGCGCTACCTGAGGGGTCTGTCGGACTGGGTGGCCGGCAACCACGAGTGGCACGCGACCAACACCCACCGCTACCACCTGCCCGACTACTGGTGACCGCCCGCTTCCTGACACACCGCCCTGCACAGCACCATGAGGAGCCACCGTTGACCACAGCCCACGACGCCGGCACCAAGTCCGTCCCCGTGCCGACCCAGTCCACGTACCAGAACCGCGTCGCGGACTACTGGAACGCGGAAGAGAACCCGGTCAACCTCGAACTCGGCAGGATCGACGACCTCTACCACCACCACTACGGTGTCGGCGAGGCCGACTGGACCGTGCTCGACGAGCCCGACGCCGAGCTGCGCCGGGAGCGGGTCACCGCCGAGCTGCACCGGCTGGAGCACGCCCAGGCCGAACTGCTCGCCGCCCACCTCGGCCGGCTCACTCCCGCCGACCGCGTCTTCGACGCCGGCTGCGGACGCGGTGGCGGCAGCGTCACGGCCCATCTGCGCTACGGCTGCCACGCGGACGGCGTCACCCTCTCCGGCAAACAGGCCGAGTTCGCGAACGAGCAGGCCCGCAAGCGGGGCATCGACGACCAGGTGCGCTACCACCACCGCAACATGCTCGACACCGGCCTGGAGACCGGCGCCTACGCGGCGTCGTGGAACAACGAGTCGACGATGTACGTCGAGCTGGACCTGCTGTTCGCCGAGCACGCCCGGCTGCTGCGCCGCGGCGGACGCTATGTCGTCATCACGGGCTGCTACAACGACGCCTACGGCCGGGCCTCGCGCGAGGTGTCGCTCATCAACGCCCACTACATCTGCGACATCCACCCGCGCTCGGCGTACTTCCGGGCGCTGGCCCGCAACCGGCTGGTGCCGGTCCATGTGGAGGACCTCACCGCGGCGGCCGTCCCCTACTGGGAGCTGCGCAGCCAGGCCGACCACCTGGTGACCGGCATCGAGGAGACGTTCCTGACCGCCTACCGCAACGGCAGCTTCCAGTACCTGCTGATCGCGGCCGACCGGATCTGAATTCCGTTGGACAGCGGCGAGGTCCGTCCCGTGCAATGAGCCGCATGGGCGCGGTGAGGATGCATACGGACGAGGTCGACCTCGACGCCCCGCTGGTGAGCCGGCTCGTCGCCGCCCAGTTCCCGCGGTGGGCCGGACTGCCCGTGCGGCGCCTGGAGTCCTCCGGGACGGAGAACGCGATGTTCCGGCTGGGCGCCGACAAGGTGGTGCGGCTGCCCCGGCATCCCGGCGCGGTCGGGAGCGTGGCGCACGAGCAGCGCTGGCTGGCCCGGCTGGGGCCGGGGCTGCCCGTCGCCGCGCCCGTACCGCTCGCGCTGGGCGGGCCGGGTGAGGGGTTCGCCTGGCCCTGGTCGGTCTACCGCTGGCTGGACGGCTCCAACCCGGTCGCCGGCGCCGTCGAGAAGCCCCACGGGCTGGCGGCGGACCTGGCGGAGTTCGTCATCGCCCTGCGCGCTCTCGGGACGCGGGGCGGGCCGCCGAACGACCGGGGCGTGCCGCTCACCGAACGGGACGCCCCCACCCGCGACGCCCTCTCCCGGCTCGCGGGGCGGATCGACACCGGCGCGGTCACCGCCCTGTGGGAGGAGGCACTGCGGGCACCCGGGCGCGCACAGCCGCCCGTCTGGGCCCACGGCGATCTGTCGCCCGGGAACGTACTGGTGCGCGACGGGCGGCTGACGGCGGTGATCGACTTCGGCGGTGTCGGGGTGGGCGACCCGGCCGTCGACCTGATCGTCGCCTGGAACCTGCTGCCCGCCTCGGCCCGCGGAACCTTCCGCGAGGCGGTGGGCGCGGACGACGCGGAGTGGGCGCGCGGGCGGGGCTGGGCCCTGTCGATCTCGCTGATCCAGCTGCCGTACTACTGGCAGACCAATCCGCCGCTGGCGGAGAACTCCCGGCACGTGATCGGCGAGATCCTGGCGGAGGCCCGTTAGCGCGCCCTCGTCACCGGTCGCCTACGCGCCGTCGTGGGCCTTCTTCAGGGCGGCGACGTCGAGCTTGCTCATGGCGTACATGGCCTTGGTGGTGCGGTTGGCCTTCTCGGGGTCGGGGTCGCTGATCATCTCGATCAGTCCGTCGGGGATGACCTGCCAGGACAGGCCGTACTTGTCCTTGAGCCAGCCGCAGGGGCCGGGCTCGCCGCCGTTCTCGGTGAGCCGGGTCCAGTAGTGGTCGACCTCCTCCTGGTCCGCGCAGTAGATCTGGAAGGAGACCGCCTCGCTGAACGTGAACTGCGGACCGCCGTTGATGCCGACGAACTTCTGCCCGTTGGCCGTGAACTCCACGGCCAGCACGGAGCCGGCCGGGCCCGGACCCGCCTCGTTGTAGCGGCCGATGTTCCCGATGCTGGAGTTCTTGAAGATCGAGACGTAGTGGTGGGCGGCTTCCTCGGCCTGGCCGTCGAACCAGAGACACGTGGTGAATCCGTCGGTGGTCATGCATACCTCCTGGGCGTGGAACGCGGTCATGGTGTCGACTCCTCGCCGCCCCGAAACTCATCGCTCGGACCGTGTGGGGCGATCCGGACGGCCGGTGCCGGCCACGGAACCGGCATCCGCTGCGGGCGGTCGTCCGGCAGCGGATGCGGCAGCGGCAGCGGGCCGTTCCGTCGCGACACCGCGCGGAGCGATCTCGACGACCCGCACGCGCCCCGGGAGCCGTCGACCGTGCCGACGGCGCTCGCCCGCTCACGCGCCGAGTCCGCAGTCCCCAGCGAAGGTGCCCGACCCGCCGGTGGGCGATGTACGGGCGTCCTTCCGGCAGTTGGGCGACAAGGGTGGGTCCGCGACGGAGCGAGGAGTGCTCTGCCCGTGGCGAATCTGCCAGGGGCAGAGAAACCGCGTACGGGCATGGTCCGAGGTCAAGAGTGGGTCGACGGCAGTCACACCACGACGAGGAGAACCGATGACTCCACTGACCATGCTCGCTCCCCGCGCCGAGGAGGGCGACACCGCGCCCTCCCGCTTCGACGACCTGCTCGCCGCGCAACTGCTCGGCCAGCGCGTCGTACTGCTCGGTACCCAGGTCGACGAGGTCTCCGCGAACCGGATCTGCGCGCAGCTGCTGATCCTGTCGGCGGAGGACCCGCGCACCGACATCGGCCTCTACATCAACAGCCCGGGCGGGTCGGTGCACGCGGGCCTCGCCATCTACGACACGATGCAGCTGATCCCCAACGACGTCTCGACGCTCGCCATGGGCTTCGCGGCCAGCATGGGCCAGTTCCTGCTCAGCGTCGGCGCGCCCGGCAAGCGGTACGCGCTGCCGAACGCGCGGGTCATGATGCACCAGCCGTCGGCCGGGATCGGCGGCACCACGGCGGACATCGAGATCCAGGCGGAGAACCTGGAGCACACCAAGCGGACCATCGAGCGGATCACCGCCGAACACACCGGCCAGTCCCCGGAGGCCATCTCGCGCGACGGGGACCGCGACCGCTGGTTCACGGCCGAGGAGGCCAGGGAGTACGGCATCGTGGACCGGGTCGTGGAGTCCCTCGCGGACGTCCGCCCGGCCGCGCAGAAGCGACGGGTGGGGTTGTGACATGGGGACCTACACGATTCCGAACGTGGTCGAGCGGACCCCGCAGGGCGAGCGGTCCTACGACGTGTTCAGCCGGCTGCTGTCGGAGCGGATCATCTTCATCGGCACCGAGATCGACGACGGCGTCGCCAACGTCGTCATCGCGCAGCTCCTCCATCTGGAGTCGGCGTCACCGGACAGCGAGATCTCGATCTACCTCAACTCCCCCGGTGGCTCGTTCACCTCGCTGATGGCGATCTACGACACGATGACGTTCGTCCAGGCGCCGATCGCGACACTGTGCGTCGGACAGGCGGCGTCGACGGCGGCCGTGCTGCTGGCGGGCGGGGACCCCGGCCGGCGGCTCGTCCTGGAGCACGCGCGCGTGCTGCTCGGCCAGCCGGCCAGCGGCGGCCGCCAGGGCACCGTCTCGGACCTCACGCTCCAGGCCAAGGAGATGGTCCGCATCCGCGCCCAGGTGGAGGAGGTGCTGGCCCGCCACACCCGCCACGACATCGCGACCCTGCGCACGGACATGGACCGCGACAAGGTGTTCACCGCGCAGGAGGCGGTGGCGTACGGCCTGGCCGACGAGGTGCTGAGCCGGCGTCCCGCGCTGGTGTGAGACGCCGGCCCGCGCGGCTCGTCAGGCGGCCAGGCAGAGGCCGTCGTACGACGACGACGTGGCCGTACGGCTCCGTGCCGAGGACCGGCTGCTGAGCCGGACCAGCTCTCCCTGCGCCCGCGCCAGCAGGTCGCCCAGGCTCAGACCGAGGGCGTGGGCGGCGGCCGCGAGGACCTCCGAGGAGGCTTCCTTGCGGCCGCGCTCCACCTCCGAGAGATACGGCATGGAGATACGCGCCGAGTCGGCGACGTCCTTGAGCGTGCGTTCCTGGACCTGGCGCTCTCGGCGCAGGACATCCCCGACCAGGTCCCGCCACAGGGGCTCGCGGGGGGCAGGCCGGGGAACCTGTGCGGGAGCGGTGGGAGAGACGGTGGCAGCGATGCCCGGGCGCTCGGCAGGCGGGCGCAGCGGGATCACGCGGGCTCGGTTCGGCGCTTGGTTGCTCACCTCCCCAGCCTAGGAAAACGGGCCGCCCGCGGAAGGGCGGGGCGTTGCGCCCTCGGTGGAATCACGTGACGGAAAAGCGTTGCGATCGTGCGCGTCCGTATGCATGGGTTCCGCCGTACGGGGTAGTCGCCCCGGGAGCGGGTCTGCGCACCGGTGCTCGCTCACGGAGCGAGCACAGCAGACGTCGAACCGTGACCTTCCTGGGAGGGGCGAGGCAATGGACACCGCCGTGATCCGGTCAGCGGCCGAGGCCGTCGAGGACACCGCCATGGCCGTCGGCACGGCCGGCGCCCAGCTCCCGGGCATCGAGGCACCGCGCAGCGTGGCTCCGCGGGACGCACGGGAGCTGTCCCGTCAGTTCTTCCAGCGGCTGGCCGTGCTCGAGGAGGGGACCCACGAGTACCAGTACGCCCGCAACACCCTCATCGAGATGAACATGTCCCTGGTGCGGTTCGCGGCCGGCCGGTTCCGCGGCCGCGGGGACGACATGGAGGACATCGTCCAGACCGGGATGATCGGCCTGATCAAGGCCATCGACCGGTTCGAGGTCTCCCGCGAGGTGGAGTTCACCTCGTTCGCGCTGCCGTACATCGTCGGTGAGATCAAGCGCTTCTTCCGTGACACGACGTGGGCGGTGCACGTCCCGCGCCGGCTGCAGGAGCTGCGCGTCGAGCTGGCCAAGGCGCGTGACGAACTCTCCAGCCGACTGGACCGGGACCCGTCCGTGCCCGAACTGGCCACGCTGATGAACCTGGCGGAGAGCCAGGTGGTCGAGGCGCAGATCGCCGCCAACGGCTACAACTCCTCCTCGCTCGACGCGGCGCTCACCGGGGACGGTCCGGAGTACGGCGAGGCCGTCCTCGCGGACTTCATCGGCGTGGAGGAAGAGGGCCTGCGGCTCGTCGAGGACTTCCATTCGCTCGCCCCGCTGATGGCCGAGCTCAGCGACCGCGACCGGCAGATCATCCATATGCGGTTCGTGGAGGAAGCCACCCAGGCGGAGATCGGCGAGCGGCTCGGCTGCTCGCAGATGCACGTGTCCCGCCTGATCAAGCGGATCATCGCGCGACTGCGCCACGGGATGCTGGACGAGCTGGGCTGCGCCTGACCGCCGCGGGGCCCGGGGGCGTGCGCCCCCGCGGTCCTAGGGTCCGAAGGTGAGCACGGCCCGCACCCGCTTGCCGACCGGCACCCGCTCGGCGGTGACCTCGGCCGCCACCGCGTGCACGATCTCCAGACCGTGCCGGCCGATGCGCTCGGGGTCCTTCGGGAACCGCAGGGGCAGTGCGTCGCTGCTGTCGTAGACGCAGACCGTGACCGACAACTCCGTACCCTCCAGGTCGAGGATGTACGGCCCGTTGCTGTGCCGGTCGGCGTTGGTGATCAGCTCGCTGACCACCAGCAACACGTCACCGATGGCCCGGTCGCCGATCGTGGCGCACCACTCTGTCCTGAGCTGGTCGACGAAGTGCGCGGCGAAGGCGCGGGCGTCGGCTATGCAGCCGGGCTCACCGGTGTAGTGCGCCGCTCGCCGCAGCGGTTCCACGGGTACGTCGAAACCAGTAGGTATCACTGCCCCGTCCAGGTACTCGATCATGCGTTTCTTCCTCGAAGGCCGGAAATGGCCGGACGCCGCTGGGTGTGCATCTGTGCTCGTACCCCGTGCCGCGCCACACAGTCCAGGTCAGTTTTTTCTCCTTTCCGGGGCCGCCGCCGGATGCTTCACACGGCGGTCGAGCCGGCCGCCGGGCCGGGGGCCGGAGAGCCGACGCCGGAGGAAACCGCCGAGGTCGGCGGCGAATGGCTCGTACCCTCGCCGGTCAGCGGAAGTCGCGGCGGCGAGGAGGAGCTGCCGGAGCCGCCGGACCCGCTCATGGGTTCGGACGGTGAGGTCGGCTGCGACTCGGCGCCCGGTGAGTCGGGCGCCAGGTGCTGCGACGACCGGGACTCGGAGGGCGGGGACTCGGACGACGGGGACTCGGACGTCTGGGGTGCGAACCTTCTCGACTCCGCGCTCGACGAGGGCGAGGACGGCGGCTCCGACGACGGCGGTTCCGACGACGGCGGCGGTTCCGAGGACGGGGACGACGTGGACGACCCGGAGGAGAGCGGCAGCGGGCAGCCCGGCGGCCGGTCGGCGGGCGGCGAGACGCACGACGGGGGCGTCCGCGGACCGTCGCTCCTCGGCGCGCTCGGCGTGCTGACCGTGATGGACGGCGTGAGCTTCGCCGGCGGGCGGGTCGGCCGGTCCTGAGAAGGCCTGTCGCCCGGTCGGCGGGCGAACCAGTGATGGTCGTGTGCGGGGTCGTAGAGCACGAACACGTCGATCACGGTCACCGACGGCTTGACCACCACGGTGGTCGCGGGACTGTACGCGGGCCACGGGTCGCCGGTCCGCTTGAATCCGGCCCGCTGGGCGAGCGGCGGGGTCAGCGGGTTGCCGCAGGCGCACCGCACCCGCGGCACGCCGTGCCGGTCGACCAGGACGGCGGTCCCGGCCTGGAGGACGGCCTGGTAGGTGGTGGCGGCGCCGTCGCGGTATCCGTGGTTGGTGACGCGGGTGTCCAGACGCAGCTGCACGGGGGTGAGGGAGCGCAGGTGGGCCGGGACCCCGGAGGGGGCGACGCCGGCCACGGAGGCGAACGCCCTGTTCTTGGCGGGATCCGCCCGGAGGGCCTTGATCTGCCGCTCGACATCACAGCTCGAGACGTTGCGGGTGCCGCCGTACAGTCCTGCGTCCCCGCCGTCGACACCGGGGACGGTGTCCGTGGGCGGGGAGGAGCCCGACGGCGCGACGGAGGCCGGCGGGAAGGAACTGTCGGTGGTGGGGGGTTCCGTGTAGGGCTCCGGGCCCGTCTTGCCGGCCGGTTGCAGGAAGACCTCGCCGACCTGGCCGGAGCCGCCTCCGCCGGATCCGCTGCCGCCTCCGTTCCCCAGGGCGAGCACCAGGGCCAGCGCCGTCACGGCCACCACCGCCGTGGTGATCAGCGCGATCCGGGCCACGGACCACCGGCCCCGGCGCGGTTCCCCGTCGCCGCCCTCCGGTGAGCCGGCGCCGGACGGCTGGGAGGGCGGGCCCGAGGGAGGTGAGGAGGGCGGACCCGAAGGCGGACCGGAGGGCGGTGGGGAGGGCGGGCCGGAAGGCGGACCCGACAGCGGGCCGGAGGGCGGGCCCGTGGGGCGGCCGGAAGACGGCGGTTCGTCGCTCACGAGCACTCCCGACGTGGGTTTCCCGCAGCGCTTCCGCGGAGGGCCCGAGAAGTCCGGCCCGGGCCGGGCGGGCCCCGGCAGGCCCCGGCAAGGGCGACTTGCCGGATGAGCGCCGCTTTCTTCCGCAACGCACCATTGTGTGCGCCGGTCGGGCACGGCTCGCAAGCGGGGCGCGGACGGCCCTCCCGACAGGCGCGCTCTCCTGGCGCTGCTTAGCGTGGCGGGGTGAGCGCGCACACCCCGCACGACCAGGCAGTTCCCCGCCACGGCTGGGTGCGGGCGTTCGTCGTGGCACTGGCGGGCCTGCTCTCCATGGGCGTGGTGGCCGCGCTGGGGCTGTGGGCGGCCGGAGCCGGGGACCTGCCGCAGGGCGCCTTCCCCCGGGTGATCGCGGCGACCGTGGTGACGAGCGTCGGCGGCACCGTCGAGATCACCGGCGACGCCGGTGGGCTCGCCGACACCCGGGCCGGTCTGACGGTGATCCCGCTGTCCGTCACCCTCGTCGGGGCGCTCGTGGTGGGCGCCGGATTCCTGCGGCCGCTGCGCCACCGGGCGGTGGCGGGAGCGGCGGAACTGGCCGGATGGGCGGCCCGGATCGCCGTGGTGTGGCTTCTCGGCCTCCTCGGCTGGTCCCTGGCCGCACGGCAGACCTTCGCCATTCCGCTCGGTGACGACACGCTGAGCGACCTGGGCGAACTGTTCGACGTCAGCCCCGAGGCCGGCTTCACGACGGACGTCCCCGTCACGCTCCTCGTCGGGCTCGTGTGGCTGGCGGGTGTGCTGGTGCTGGCGCTGCTGGTCTCGCCCGGGGCTCCGTTGCCGCCACGGCTGCTGCGTCTGCACCGGTCGGTGCGGCCGGCCGCCCACGCGATGGTCCTGCTGCTGCTCTGCTGTGTCGTCCTGGGCCTCGTCGTCGCGCTCGTCGTCGCGGCCGGCCGGGGGCACGCCGCCGAGACCTCGGCCGTGATCCTGCTCGGTCTGCCCAATCTGGTGTGGCTCGCGTTCACGATCGGGCTGGGCGCCACCTGGAACGGCCGGGTCGAGGGTCCGTTCGGGCTGCCGATGCCGCGGGTGCTGGACGAGGTGCTGCGCGGCCCGGACGACGCCCGGCTGAATCTCGCCACCCTCGCCGAGCACGACAGCCGCGTGTGGTGGCTCGTGGCCGTGGACGCGGCCCTGCTGTCGGTGGCCGCGTTCGTGATGGCGGCCCACTCCCCCGCCGGGACGCGCGCCTGGCGGCACGCGGTGCGTATGGCGGTGGCCCTGGTGCTCACGGTGCTGATGATCTGTCTGGTGGGCCGGATCTCGGCTCATTACGGCCTTTCCGTGCTCGGCATCGGCGACCTGGGCGGCGACCTGTCCGGGGAGCTGTACCTGCGTCCCGAGGTGTGGCCGGCGCTGGGTCTCGCCGCGCTGTGGGGGCTGGCCGCCGGTTTCCTGGGCGGGCTGCTGGCCGGGGTGGCGCGCCGCCGGGGCGGGGCGGGGCGCCGCTGACAGCGGTGGCGAATTCCTCGGATCCCCGGGACCCCTCGGCCCCCGGGACGCCTCGGCCCCCGGGGCCCCTCGACCACCGGCATCCCTCCGATCACCAGGGCCGCCCAGGTCGCTCGTGGCCTTCCGGTCACTCGGGACCGAGCGGGTGGAAGACCGGCCGTGCCCAGCTCGGAGGCTGGGGCGGCGAAGCCGGCGCGCCGGCCGCCAGTTCCGTCGGCGGATGAGCGAGCCCGATGCCGCCGCCCGCCGCCGGCCTCAGCCCGGCGACGAAGGCGCCGCAGGTGGGGTGGCGTGCCTCGGGAGTCTTGGCGAGGGCCCGGGCGAACACCGCGTCCAGGTACGGGGGCAGGTCGGGGCGGACCTCCGTCAGCGGGGGCGGATCGGCGTTCTGGTGGGCCCAGAGCAGGGCCACGTCGTCGTCGCGCAGGAAGGGCGGACGGCCCGCGAGGCACTCGTAGACCACGCAGGCGAGGCCGTAGACGTCGCAGCGGCCGTCGACCGGTTGCCCGGAGATCTGCTCGGGGGCGACGTAGTCGAGGGTGCCGACGAACTGGCCCACCGAGGTGAAGCCGGTCAGGGAGAGCGACTTCTTCGTCAGGCCGAAGTCGGTGAGGTAGACGTGCTCGGGATGGTCACTGTCGGTGCCCCGGGCGACGAGGACGTTGCCGGGTTTGACGTCCCGGTGGACCAGCCCGTGCTCATGGGCTGCGTCCAGCGCGGAGGCGACCTGCGCGGCGATGCGGACGGCGGTCGCCGGGGGCAGCGGACCCTCCCGGTCGAGGAGGTGGCGCAGATCGCTCCCCTCGACGTACCGCATGGCGATGTACAGGACGCCGTCCGTCTCGTCCGCCTCGAAGACGGGCACGATGTGCGGGTGGTCGATGGCGGCCGCCACCCGCGACTCATGGGTGAAGCGCTTGCGGAACACGTCGTTGCGGGCCAGCTCCGGGGCGAGCAGTTTGAGCGCGACGGTCCGGTCCAGCCGCAGGTCGTGGGCGCGGTACACGACGGCCATGCCGCCGCGTCCGATCTCGCTCTCGACGCGGTACCCGGCGATGCGCCGGCCGACCAGCTCGGAGGGCCGGCCGGAGAAGGGGGTCGTTCCGCGGGTCATCCCGCTCCCCGGTCGGGGTTCACGATGCGGGTGGCGGTGTGGCCACGATCCTCCGCCGCGTCCGGCGCCCGGTCGGTCGCGTAGGTGCTGAGTCGGGTGCCGTCGCCGTACAGCCAGCGCTCTCGCGCCGGGTCGTACAGCCACACGTCCTCGCCGTCGACGACCACGCCGATCCGCAGACCGCGGGTGCGGCGCCGGAAGGACTCGCCGTCGAGGCCGGCGTCGGCCAGTTCCTCCACCGCCGCCCGGTACCGGGCGAGCGCCCGCTCGGCCCGGCCGAGGAGCGGGCGCGGGTCGGCGGCGGTCGCGAGCGGGGCGTCGGAACGGGGCGGGTCCTGGGGTACGGCGACCAGATAGCGGGCGTCGACCCAGGCCGACCAGCCGTTGGAGCACAGGACGCGCCCCCAGTCGCCGCGTCGCTCCTCCAGCCGTACGGGCAGCAGCGGATCGAGGGGAACGGTGGGGCGGGCCGGGTCGGGGGCCTCCCAGGCGGGCATGCCGTGCTGAGGGACCACGTGGGTGGGCCGGAATCCGGGCGTCGTCATGGGCCGCCCTACTTCCGCATCACGGCGGGTTCGTGCCGGCGCAGCAGCCGGGAGACGAGGATTCCGCAGAGCGCCGAGAGCACGACGAGCATGCCCACGTCGAGCAACCACACGGCCGCCGCGTGCTCGAACAGCGGATCGGCGGTGATCTCCCCGGGCACGATCCCGGCCAGCCCGATGGTGCCGGCCATCGCGCCGAGCGCCCACCGCGCGGGCACCAGCCACGACAGCTGTTCCAGACCGGGCACGCCGTCCAGGGTCAGCAGCGCCCCGCAGAAGACGACCTGGACGATGGCGAGCAGGACGAGCAGCGGCATCGTCACCTCCTCCTTGTGGACCAGCGCCGAGATCAGCAGGCCGAGCATCATCGCCGTGAAGGCGAGCAGGGCCACGGCGACCGTGATCTCGACCAGGGGCGGCATCAGGACGCCCTCGCCTCCGGGGGCGTTGAGGTCGACGCCGAGCAGGGCGACCAGGGTGAGCACCACCGCCTGTACGACGGTCACCGTGCCGAGGACGACGACCTTGGACATCAGGTACGCCGATCTGGACAGGCCGACGGCGCGTTCGCGCTGGTAGATCACGCGTTCCTTGACGAGTTCGCGCACGGCGTTGGCCGCTCCGGTGAGGACACCGCCGACGCACAGGATGAGCAGCACGTTCATCGCGTGCTCCCGGTCGAGCTCGCCGCCGGACAGGGCGCGGGCCATGGCGCCCATGACGAACGGAAGCGCGATCATGATCGCGAGGAAGGTGCGGTCGGCGGCGAGCGCGGTCGCGTAGCGGCGGACCAGGGTGCCGAGCTGGGCGCGTCTGCTGCGGGGCCGGGGCGGCGGCAGCATGATCACCGGGCCGGAGCGGGGCAGCCGGGGCTGTTCGCTGTCGTTGACGACGTACTGCCGCCGGAACGGCGAGTCGCGGTACTCCCCCGCCCAGTCCCGGTCCTGATCACGGTCGAAGGCCTCGAAGGCCTCCGGCCACTGTTCGAAACCGAAGAAGGCGAGGGCGTCCTCGGGCGGTCCGTAGTAGGCGACCCTGCCGCCCGGCGCGAGCACCAGCAGCCGGTCGCAGACGTCGAGGCTGAGGACGCTGTGCGTGACGACGATGACGGTACGGCCGTCGTCGGCGAGGCCGCGCAGCATGTGCATCACCGAGCGGTCCATGCCCGGGTCGAGGCCCGAGGTCGGCTCGTCCAGGAAGAGCAGCGAGGGCTTGGTCAGCAGTTCCAGGGCCACGCTGACGCGCTTGCGCTGGCCGCCGGAGAGGCTGTGCACGGGCTGGTCGGCGCGCTGTTCGAGGCCGAGTTCGCGGATGACCTCCGCGACCCGATCACGGCGCTCGGTCTTGGCGGTGTCCTGCGGGAAGCGCAGCTCGGCGGCGTAGGCCAGCGCGCTGCGCACGGTCAGCTGGGCGTGCAGGATGTCGTCCTGCGGGACCAGTCCGATGCGCTGGCGCAGCTCGGCGTAGTCGCGGTAGAGGTCGCGGCCGTCGTACACGACCGTGCCGTGACCGGCGGGACGCTGGCCGGTGAGGGCGCCCAGCAGCGTGGACTTGCCGGCGCCGCTGGGGCCGACGACCGCGAGCAGGCACTTCTCCCCCACCGGGAAGGACACGTGGTCGAGCAGCACCTTGCGGCCCCGGTCCACGGCGACCGTCAGGTCCTGTACGTCGAGGGAGACCTCGCCGGTGTCGACGTACTCCTGGAGCTGATCGCCGACGAGGCAGAAGTCCGAGTGCCCGATGCCGACGATGTCGCCGGGGTCGAGCGGAGCCCGGGTGACGGGCAGCCCGTTGAGGTAGGTCCCGTTGTGGCTGCCGAGGTCGACGATCTCGTGGCCGCCCCCGGGCAGCGCGCGCAGCTCCGCGTGCCGGCGCGAGACGACGAGGTCGTCGACGACGAGGTCGTTGTCGGCGGCCCGGCCGATGCGGACGGTGCGCGAAGGCAGCGGCCGCACGGTGGTGGGCTCCCGGAAGGTGCCCGTCACGCCGGGCATGGAGACCGCCGACGGACGTTGCGCCACAGGCGGGGGACGGCCCGAGAGGACCAGGTACGGGCCGTCGTCCGGGCTGCCGATGCGGATCACGCTGCCGGGTCCGACGCACCGCTCGCGGACGCGCAGGCCGTCGGTGTACGTGCCGTTGGTGCTGTGTTCGTCGGCGAGGGTCCAGTGGTCGCCGTCGGGCCGGAGCACCGCGTGGTGCCAGGAGACGCGGGTGTCGTCGACGACGATGTCGCTGAGCGGGTCCCGTCCGATGCGGTAGTCGTGGCCCGGGATCAGCACGCTGGAGCCCGTCTCGGTCTCCAGCACGAGTTCGGGCGCGGTCGAGGAGACCGGTCGCTCCACCATGCCCGAATTCTATCGATTCGCACCCTCGTGTGCCCAATGGGCGGCCGGGCTCAGCCGACGGGCAGGAAGAGCGCCGGGACGGTCCGCTGCATCCGCAGCGCGTCGACGGATTCGGCGAGCAGCTCGTACTCGGTGGTCTCGTCACTGATCGCGATCCGCACCAGCCGGCCACCCGCCAACTCGTCGGCGACCAGCTCCTGCCGGCCCGTGTCGGCACACCAGGCCCGCAGCAGTTCGGGTACGTCCGGCACATTGTCGGCGACGGGGACCAGGGCGCCCTGCGGGATGTGCTCGCTCTCGGGCCGCGGATCCAGCCGTTCGGCCATCCAGGAGGCGCGGTCCCGCAGCCACCACAGGGCGAGCGCCAGTGTCGGGGCACGATAGGTGCCGAGCGGTACGCCGATCCGCCGGCCGTCGCAGACGCCGTATGCGGTGACATGGCACAGGAATTCGTCGTGCACGTTTCTCTCCCCCGGTGCTCGCCGGCCGGTCGTGCCTCGCTTTCCGTGCGGCTCCTGTGGGGTGAACTGCCCCTGACCTTCGAGTATGTTCACTACTGAAACACTGTCACCATGACTTTCCGGCCAGTCTCTTGGCATATTCCGTGCCGTTCATGGCCGAAATGCTGCGAGCACCGGAGTCCGTCGTCATTACCCGCGAGGTAATCGACCCGGGCGGCGGGTGCGGGGAAGCTGGTCACACCGGATCGGCGAATACCGAAATCCGGGTCCTGACCAGTATCGATGACCTCATTGGAGGCCGATTCACGATGTCCGCCCACACCGACCGTCACGAGAATGCCGTCGCCCGCTACTTCGAGGCCTGGAACGCACGTGACCCCGAGGCTTTGGCCAAGGCTGTTACGGCCGCATGGGCCGCGGACGGACGTTATACCGACCCGCTGGCCGACGTCCGGGGTCACGAGCAGATCGCGGCGGTGATCGCGGCGGCACACGCCCGGTTCCCGGGCTTCGCCTTCCGGCTCGCCGGTGCCGTGGACGGGCACCACGACACGGCCCGATTCTCCTGGGAGCTGGTGAGCGAGGCCGACGGTTCGGCGCCGGTGGCCGGATCGGACGTCATCACTGTGGACGGGCAGGACCGGATCACCGCCGTCCTCGGATTCCTCGACCGGGTGCCCGCCGGAGCCTGAGGCCGCCCGGCGACGAATTCCTCGGCTCGCGGTGATCTGCCCCATGGAGATCACCACGAGCGGAGGACGTCACAGGCACAACCGGAACCATGAACGCCGAATTCACCGACGTATCGCGCGGGAGTCCGGCAAAAGGCGGCCGGACGTATGCCGTCCGGCCGGAGTGCGTCGAATTCCTCGGTACGCGCGGACCGGCCAAGATCCGCGGAACGGCCGACGGGCACGCGTTCCGGAGTTCGTTCACGGCCCCCGGGAACGGCACCCACGAACTTCCGTCGATGCCGAACTCCGCAAGGCGCTCGGAAAGCGTGAGGGCGATTCGGCGACCGTACGCCTGAAGGAACGGCTCAGCCGTTGATCACCGCGTCGATCCGGGTCAGCTCCTCCGCGTCGAAGTCCAGGTGGGCGAGGGCGCCGACGCTGTCCTCGATCTGCCGGGCGCTGCTCGCGCCCACCAGCGCGGAGGTCACCCGCCCCCCGCGCAGCACCCAGGCCAGCGCCAGCTGGGCGAGGGACTGGCCGCGGGACCTGGCGATGTCGTCGAGGGCGCGCAGCTTGCCGGTGAGCTCCTCGGTGACCGCCTCGGAGTTCAGGAACGGGCTGTCGCTCGCCGCCCGCGAGTCCTCCGGGATGCCGTTCAGATAGCGGCCGGTCAGCAGTCCCTGCTCCAGCGGTGAGAACACGATCGACCCGACCTGGAGCTCGTCCAGGGCGTCGAGCAGGCCCTCGCTCTCGGGGCGGCGGTCGAGCATCGAGTAGCGCGGCTGGTGGATCAGCAGCGGGGTGCCCAGCTCACCGAGGATGCGGGCGGCCTCGCGGGTCTGCTCCGCCGAGTAGTTGGAGACGCCGACGTAGAGCGCCTTGCCCTGCTGGACGGCGGTGTGCAGGGCGCCCATCGTCTCCTCGAGGGGAGTCTCCGGGTCGGGGCGGTGCGAGTAGAAGATGTCGACGTAGTCCAGGCCCATCCGGGTCAGGCTCTGGTCGAGCGAGGACAGCAGGTACTTGCGCGAGCCCCATTCGCCGTACGGGCCCGGCCACATCAGGTAGCCGGCCTTGGTGGAGACGACCAGCTCGTCGCGGTACGGCGCGAAGTCCGCCTTCAGCGCCTCACCCAGCGCGGACTCGGCGGCACCGGGCGGCGGCCCGTAGTTGTTGGCCAGGTCGAAGTGGGTGATGCCGAGGTCGAAGGCGCGGCGCAGGATGGCGCGCTGCGTCTCGACCGGGCGGTCCGGGCCGAAGTTGTGCCACAGTCCGAGCGACAGCGCGGGGAGCTTCAGGCCGCTGCGTCCGGTGCGCCGGTAGGGCATGTCGGCGTAGCGGTCGGGGTGTGCGGTGTACAACGCGACTCCAAGAAGATCGGTTTCAGGAACCGCTACCCACTCTGGCGCGACCTGCGGGTAGTGGTCCAACAGAAGAATCCGATGGAATTGTGCGGCTACGCTTCTCAATCATGGAACTGCGCCACCTCCAGCACTTCGTCGCGGTCGCCGAGGACCAGCACTTCACCCGGGCCGCCGAACGCCTGATGGTCTCCCAGTCGGGCCTGTCGGCGTCGATCCGGGCTCTGGAGCGGGAACTGCGCGCTCCGCTGTTCGTCCGCACCACCCGCCGGGTCACGCTGACGGAGGCGGGCCGGGCGCTGCTGGCCGAGGCCGAGCGGATCCTGGCGCAGGTGCGGGCGGCCCACGAGGCGGTGGCGGCCGTGCAGGGCGTGGTGCGCGGCACCCTCTCCGTGGGCACCGAGCAGTGCATCGCCGGGGTGCATGTGGCGGGGCTGCTGGCGGCGTTCCGGCGGCGTCATCCGGATGTGGAGATCCGGCTGCGGCAGACCGGCTCGGGCGCGCTCGGCGAGGAGGTCGCGGCCGGCCGGCTCGACCTGGCCTTCGCCTACCGGACCCAGGCGGACAGCGACCAGCTCCGCTGCGCCCGGCTGGCCACCGAGCCGATGTACGTGCTGTGCCATCCCGACCACCGGCTCGCCGGGGCGTCGGCGGCGCTGACGCCGGAGGACGTCGCGGGCGAGGTGTTCGTCGACTTCCACCCCGACTGGGGCCCGCGCCGCGCCACCGACGCCGCGTTCGCCGAGGCGGGGGTGCGGCGCACGGTCGCCCTGGAGGTCAACGACGTGCACAGTCTCCTGGACCTGGTGGACGAGAACCTCGGCGTGGCCGTCGTACCGCGCCACTTCCGGCACAAGCGGGAGGCGCTCACCGCGCTGCCCCTCAGGGGCACCGGCGAGGCGGTGTACGAGACGGTCGCGCTGCTGCCCCCCGCGCGCTCGACCAGCCCGGCGGCCCGGGCGCTGATGGCCCTGCTGGAAACGGGGAGCGGGTGAACGCGGACTGCGCGATGGTGGATGCATGCATGCCAAGGACATCCTCATCGACGGGTACCAACGCATCCGGGAAGAGGTCCACGCCGCCGTCAAGGGCCTGGACCCCGACGATCTGAACGCCCGGCCCGCCGACGGGTCGAACTCCATCTCCTGGCTCGTCTGGCATCTCACCCGCGTCCAGGACGACCATCTCGCCGACGCCTTCGGACGCGACCAGGTGTGGCCGGCCCAGGACTGGGAGAAGCGGTTCGGCCTCGACCTGCCGCGCCAGGACACGGGGTACGGGCACAGCGACGCGCAGGTCGCGAAGGTGCGGGTCTCCGACGGCGGCCTGCTGACCGGGTACTACGACGCGGTGCACGCGCAGAGCATGGAGGCCCTGCGCGCGCTGACGGCGACCGACCTGGAGCGCGTCGTGGACGAGCGCTGGGATCCGCCCGTCACCCTGGGCGTACGGCTGGTCAGCGTGCTGTCCGACGACCTCCAGCACGTCGGACAGGCCGCCTATGTCCGCGGACTGCTTCAGAGCGCGGCGTAACCCGGAAGGACGACGTCCTCGATGAGGGCCTTGCGCTCGTCGAACGGCAGGAACGCGCTCTTGAGGGCGTTCACCGTGACGGTGCGCAGGTCCTCGACGGTCCAGCCGGCCTCCTGGACGAGCAGCGACATCTCGCGGGTCATCGTCGTGCCGGAGACCAGCCGGTTGTCGGTGTTGAGGGTGACGCGGAAGCCGAGGTCCTTCAGCGCGGTGATCGGGTGCTCGGCGATGGAGCGGGCCGCGCCGGTCTGCAGGTTGGAGGTCGGGCACATCTCCAGGGCCACCCGGCGGTCGCGCACCCAGCCCGCGAGCCGGCCGAGCTTGCCGTCCACGATGTCGTCGGTGATGCGCACGCCGTGCCCGATGCGCTGGGCGCCGCAGACCTGGAGGGCCTGGTGGATGCTGGGCAGGCCGTGGGCCTCGCCGGCGTGGATGGTGAAGGGGACGCTCTCGCGGCGCAGGTGCTCGAAGGCGGCGAGGTGGTCGGCGGGCGGGAAGCCGTCCTCGGCTCCGGCGATGTCGAAGCCGACGACACCGGCGTCCCGGAAGGCGACCGCGAGGTCGGCGGCCTCGCGCACGCGGTCGAACATCCGCATGCCGCAGAGCAGCGTGCCGACCCGGACCGGCGTCCCGGCCGCTGCCGCCTTCGCCATTCCGGCCGCGAGGCCCTCCTGGACCGTCTCCACGACCTCGGCGAGGGTGAGCCCGCCGTTGACGTTCAGCTCCGGGGCGTAGCGGACCTCGCCGTAGACGACTCCGTCGGCCGCCAGGTCGAGCACGTACTCCTCCGCGGTGCGCAGGAGTCCCTCGCGGGTCTGCATGACGGCGAGGGTGTGCTCGAAGGTGGCTATGTAGCGCACGAGGTCGCCCGAGTTGGCGGCCTCGAAGTACCAGGCGGCGAGTTCGTCGGGGTCGGTGGTGGGCAGGGTGTGGCCGACCGCGTCCGCGAGCTCGACGACGGTGGCGGGGCGCAGGCCGCCGTCGAGGTGGTCGTGCAGAACGGCCTTGGGGAGGCGGCGCAGGGTGTCGGTGTCGATGGGGGACGCGGTCATGAGTGTGTGTTCCTCGGGTGGTTCTCAGGTGGTGGCGGGCTGGAGCAGGTCCCAGCGGTTTCCGTACAGGTCCTGGAAGACGGCGACGGAGCCGTAGGCCTCGTGGCGGGGCTCCTCCAGGAAGGTCACCCCGGCGGCGAGCATGCGGGCGTGGTCGCCGGCGAAGTCCTCGGTGTGCAGGAAGAACCCGACGCGGCCGCCGGTCTGGTCGCCGATCCGGGCGCGCTGGGCGTCGCCCCTGGCCCGGGCGAGCAGCAGCCCGACGCCGTCCTGGCGGTCCCCCGGCCGCACGACGACCCAGCGGGCGCCGTCGGGGCGGGGTTCGTCCTCGACGAGCCGGAATCCGAGCGCCTCGGTGTAGAAGCGGATCGCCTCGTCGTAGTCGTCGACGACAAGTGTGACCAGGGCGATGCGACTCATCGTGGCCTTTCGGAGAGCGTGCGGGAGGCTGCCGGGAGGGGCGATTGACGGGAGAGGTTATACGTAAAACGTTCCGCGCGCCAGTCGCCTCCGCGGCGGCGTCCAGAGGGGGCCTGCCGTCGGCATCAGGCGGATCACGTCGTGCGTCGCGGGGTGTGGCAGGCCTAGGTCGCGGGCCCGAGGCAGGGTCGGGACCGTGGCCCGAGGCGGGAGAGGCCTCGCCGTCGCTACCGTCCCGGGCATGAAGATCACGGAGCCGCCCCGCACCCCCGAGCGGCGCAAGCGGGAGCTGCTGGACCGGCTCGAACGCGAAGTCGACATCTGGGTCGCCACGGCGGACCGGGAGGCGCTGCCCTGCCTCGTCGCGCTGTGGTTCGTCTGGGACGGCGAGCACCTGTGGCTGTCCACCCGCCTCACCAACCCCACCGGCCGCAACCTCCGGGACGGCGGCCGGGCCCGCCTGGCCTTCGGGGACACGCGGGACGTGGTTCTCGTCGACGGCGAGGTCGAGACGTACACGCGGGAGGAGGTACCGCGGGAGGCCGCCTCGGCGTTCCTGGCGAAGACGGGCTGGGATCCGGGCCGGGACAGCGCGTCGTACGCCTACTTCCGGGTGCGGCCGGTCGCGGTGCAGGCGTGGCGCGAGGAGCACGAGCTGCCTGGACGGCATCTCATGCGGGACGGGGTGTGGGTCGGGTAGACGACGCCGCCCGGATCCCGCCGCCGGACGCCGTTTACGGGAGCCCGGCCAGGCGGCGACGCCGGGCCCTCTGTCTGCGTGCGGCGACGCGCCGGGCCCGCCGGACCACCCGGACCACCCGGACCACCCGGACCACCCGGACCACCCGGACCACCCGGACCACCCGGACCACCCGGACCACCTGAGCCATTGACTCCGGCCGCACCGTCAAACCCGCCCGGCCCGTCGAATCCGACCGAACCGTGTAACCCAGCCGACCCCCGCAACCCCAGGCGAACCGTCGAACCCAGCGGACTCCCGAACCCCAGCCGACCCGTGGAACCCGGCCGACCTCACAACCCCAGGCGAACTGTCGAACCCAGCCGACTCCAGACCCCAGCGGACCCGTCGAACCCGGCCGACCCCACAACCCCAGCCGACCCGTCGAACCCAGGCCGACCCCACAACCCCAGCCGACCCGTCGAACCCAGGCCGACCCCACAACCCCAGCCGACCCGTCGAACCCAGCCGACCTATCGCATCCGGCCGACCCGTCGAACCAGTCGGCCCGTCGCCAGATCAGTTCTCCGGTGTTCCACCGGCGCCGCGGTGGGCGGCGTTCAGGTCTTCCAGTTCCCCGGCCGTGAGGCGCAGCGCGCCCGCGGCCACGTTCTCCGCGAGATGGCCGGGGTCTCCGGTGCCCGGGATGGCCAGCACGTGCGGCCCCCGGGCGAGGGTCCAGGCGAGGCGGACCGCGGCGGGGGACGTGCCGTGGTCGCGGGCGACGGCGAAGACCGCCTCGTCGTGGGCGGTGGAGGCGCCCTGGGCTCCGCCGTCGCCCGCGATGGCGAAGAACGGCACGAAGGCGACGCCCTGTTCGCCGCAGACGCGCAGGAGTTCCTCGGTCCGCGGGGCTCGGTGGCCGAGGCCGTAGCGGTTCTGCACGCTGACGACGGGGGCGATGGCCTGCGCCTCGGCGAGATGGCGGGGTTCGACGTCGGAGATGCCGAGGTGACGGACGAGTCCGGCGGTGCGCAGTTCGGCGAGGGCGCCGAAGTGCTCGGCGATCGACTCCTGGCGCATCCGGCGCAGGTACACCAGGTCGAGGTGGTCGCGGCCGAGCTGGCGCAGGTTCTCCTCCACGTGGCCGCGCAGGTCCTCAGGACGGGCCGAGACGCCCCACTCCCCCGACCAGTCGCGGAAGGGGCCGACCTTGGTGGCGATGAGCAGGTCGTCCGGGTACGGGGAGAGCGCGCTGTTGATCAGCTCGTTGGCGGAGCGGAGGGCGGAGAAGTAGAAGGCGGCGGTGTCGATGTGGTTGACGCCGAGTTCGATCGCCCTGCGCAGGACGGCGATCGAACGGCCGCGGTCGCTCGGCGTGCCGAGGTGGAAGGCCGCGCTGCCGGTCAGCCGCATCGCGCCGAAGCCGATGCGGCCGACCGTCAGGTCGCCGATGTCCCAGGTTCCCGCGGCGTCCGCGGTGATCGTTCCGGAGGTCATCAGGGCAGTCTCGCACGCGCGGCGCCTGGGCTCGGCCGGGAGACGCCGGCCCTCAACAGGCGACCGTCTCCTCGCACTTGCGCAGTGCCTCCTGGACGTCGCGGCTCCAGTGCCGGGCCGTACGCGGGGTGGCCGAGGACACGGTGTGCACGGCCGGCTCCCGGCGTTCCGGCAGCGCGCCGGACCTGGCACCCCGGCGGCCTTCGGCGGCCGGGGTGCCATGGGCGACGACCTCCTCCACGATCTCGGCCAGATCGCCGTCGGGGAGCGGGAGTTCGAGATCGTCGTCGACGAAGCCGACCACGGCCGGCACGTACTCCACCAGCGCCCGCAACGCCCTGGGCAGTCCTCTCCCGCCGCGCCGCAGACCGCTGAGCACGTGCAGCGCCGTGGCGATCTCCAGTTCGGTGGCCTCCCGGCTCAGTGTGGCGGGGGTGATCTCCGTGTGGCGCAGCCACCAGTCGGCCTCCTCGTCCTCCCCCAGCGAGCGGTGGTGGAGGTAGAGGCAGTACGAGGAGACGGTGTCCGAGGCTCCGGCGCCGTACTGCCACCAGAAGCGGGCGCTGTCCTCGCAGTCGGCCAGGTACAGGAGGCTGCCGAGGATCCGTGCGCCGGAGGGCTCGGGCAGGGAGCTGCCGAGGAAGTTGCCCAGACCCTCGAGCGCCCCGGTACGGGTCAGCAGCGCCTCGCAGAGCGCCCTGAGGTCCCGGGCCGCGGGGTGCACCCGCGGGGGCCTGCGAGCCGCCGCGGCGCGCTGCGGGCACACCCGCGCCGCGGGCTCGTCGGGGCCGCCCGCCGCGACCCGGGCGGCGATCCGGGCCTCGGCGGCCTCGATGTCCGAGCGGGTGCAGGGGGCCGTGGGCACGAGGCGCGCCCCGGCCAGCAGTGTGTCGATGTCGCTCACGGTGTCGAAGGTCATGACCGCTCCGCCTCCTCCTCGGCGCACGATGTGTAGATCTCCCGCAGCCGGCGTTTGGCATAGCGTTCGGTGGAGCGCACCCCGGCCTCGGTGATCCCCAGCTGGAACGCCACCTCGGCGGTGCTGTAACCCTCGCAGTAGCGCAGCCGGATGACGTCCCGCTGACGCTCGGGGAGGGCGGAGATCGCCCGGAACAGCCGCAGGTTCTGCTCGATCACCTCGAAGGCGTCCTCGGCGCCCTGGAGGGTGACCGTCTCGAAGACGGCCGTGTCCATCAGCGTGGCCCGCCGGCCACGGGCCCGGGCGTGGTCGACGACGCGGTTCTTCATCACCCGCCAGGCGTAGGCGGCGGGGTTCTCGGCGCTCAGTATCCGGGGCCACTGCCGGGCGAGTTGGACGAACGCCTCGTCCACGGCCTCCTCGGCGTCCGCGCGGCAGCGCAGACAGCGCTCGGCCTCGCGGACGTAGCGCGGCCGGTGCATCTGGTGGAAGGCGCTGAAGTCCAGGGGCAGTTTCTCCGGCGCCCGCGGGTTGCCCGCGGGTCGCAGCTCCTCCTGGGTCACCGATCGCCTCCCGGGAGCCGGTGGTCCATCTCCCGGACGCCCACCCGCACGAGTGCGGCGACGGACCGGCGCGCGAGGGTGAGGACGCCGGGCCCGAAGACCCGCAGGGCTAGCACGGACAACGCCACGTCGCGGGCGAGCTGTTCGAACTGGTCGTTCACGGACCCTTCGGTCCTTCCGCTGGCTGTGCGGGGCTCAGGGACCCCGGAAGGCATCGGTCACACCTTCTGCCTCCACGGCGTCCGGCGGTGCCGATTCGTGCACTCCGGATTCGAAAGTCCGACGGAATTGGCCGTTTCGGACTACGGACCGTGCCATTCCGGGCTAACACCCGTCCCCTGAAGGCCGCTTGGTGGGCTACTTCCGCTCGATCACGTCCGTTTTCGCCCGCCCGTGGCCGCTGCCGCCCCCCGCGCCTCGCGTCGCTCAGCGCAGCGGCTTCTCCAGTACCGCCTTGCGGTGACTGAACGTCTCGAGGGAGTAGCGGCCGTGGTAGTTGCCCATGCCGCTCCCGCCCACCCCGCCGAACGGCAGGTCGGAGACGGTGAGATGGGCGAGCGGCAGTCCGTGGCCGAGACCCCCGGAGGAGGTTTCGGCGGCGATGCGGGCCCGGGTGTCACCGGACTCGGAGAAGACGTACAGGGCGAGCGGCTTGTCGCGGTCGTTGATGAAGCCGATCGCCTCGTCCACGCCGTCGACGGTGACGATCGGCAGGACCGGACCGAAGATCTCCTCCTGCATCACGGGCGACCGCGGGTCGACGTCGGCGAGGACGGTGGGTGCGAGGTACTTGTCCGTACGGTCGTTGCCGCCGCCGACCACGATCCGCCCCGAGTCGAGCAGCGCCACGAGCCGGTCGAAGTGGCGTTCGTTGATGATGCGGCCGTAGGCGGCGGAGGCCTGCGGGTCGGTCCCGTAGAGCGTCTCGACCGCGCGGGCCAGCAGGGGTTCGAGGGCGGCGGCCGTCTCCGGGTCGGTGAGGACGTAGTCGGGGGCGACGCAGGTCTGGCCGGCGTTGAGGAACTTGCCGCGGGCCAGCCGGTCGGCGACGACGGAGAGATCGGCGTCGCGGTCGACGAACGCCGGGGACTTGCCGCCGAGTTCGAGCGTGACGGGGGTGAGGTGCTCGGCGGCGGCACGCAGGACGACGCGTCCGACGGCGCCGTTGCCGGTGTAGAAGATGTGGTCGAAGCGCTCGGCCAGCAGGGCGGTGGTCTCCGGGATCCCGCCCTCGACGACGGCGACCGCGTCGGTGTCGAGGTACTCCGGCAGCAGGCGGGCCAGCGCGGCGGAGGTCGCGGGCGCGAGCTCGCTGGGCTTGACGACCACCGCGTTGCCGGCGGCGAGGGCGCCGACCAGCGGGGCGAGCAGGAGCTGCGCGGGGTAGTTCCAGGGGGCGATGACGAGGACCACACCGAGCGGGTCGTACTGCGTCCACGCCGTGGCGTCGGCTCCGAGATGGGCCGGGACCGGGGCGGACTCGGGGCGCAGCCACTCGTCCAGGTGATCGAGGGTGTGGTCGATCTCCCGGACCGTGAAGTCGATCTCGGTGCGGTACGCCTCGGCCGAACTCTTGCCCAGGTCGGCATGGAGAGCGTCGGCCAGGTCGGCGCCCCGCTCCGTGAGCAGCTCGCGCAGGCGGCGCAGCTGCTCCGTGCGCCGTCCGACGGGCTTGGTGCGGCCGGTGCGGAACGTGGCGCGCAGCCGGGCCACGACGTCGGCGGGCTGCTCGGGGGTGGCGGCGGTGGTCACGGTGCCTCGCTGGGGTGCGGGGGCCTTGCGGCCCTGTGGTCTCGGTCTCGGGGCGAGCGGTCGGCTGCTCGTGCCGGGTGCGAGCGATCGGTTCGTCCGGTGCGTTCCCGGGGCGGGCCGACAGCTCGATGTATATGCCAACCTTTCAGGCGCCAAAATACATTCCCGGGAACGGCGACTACCCGGCGACGTCCCCGGCTAGTGCGCGCCTGCGCCTGTCGAGGAAGGCTCGTTCCGCCGGGTTCTCGCTCAGCGCGAGGGCCGCCTCGTAGGCTCCCGCGGCCTCGGTGCGCCGGTCGAGGCGGCGCAGCAGGTCGGCACGGACCGCGTGCCAGACGTGGTAGCCGTGGAGGTCCAGCGCGTCGACGAGGCCGAGCGCCCGGCCCGGGCCTTCCGTCTCCGCCACGGCGACGGCCCGGTTCAGCGCGACGACCGGGCTCGGGGCGCACTCCATGAGCTGGTCGTACAGGCGCAGGATCTGCCGCCAGTCGGTGTCGGCGGCGGTCGGCGCGTCGCTGTGGACGGCCTGGATCGCGGCCTGGATCTGGTACGGGCCGGGCCGGTCGCGGCGCAGACAACCACGGACCAGCGACTGCCCCTCGGTCACCAGGTCCCGGTCCCAGCGTCCGCGGTCCTGCTCGGGCAGCGGTACGAGTGTGCCGTCGGCGCCCCTCCCGCGCGCTGCGCCGGGAGTGGACGAGCAGCATCAGCGCCAGCAGTCCGGTGACCTCGGGCTCGTCCGGCATCAGCTCGGCCAGGAGCCGGCCGAGTCGCAGGGCCTCGGCGCACAGGCCCGGGTCGCCCCCGTACCCCTCGTTGAAGATCAGGTAGACGACGGCGAGCACGCCCTCGAGCCGGTCGGGCAGGTCGGCGTCGCGTGGCACGCGGTACGGGATGCGCGCGTCCCGGATCTTCGCCTTGGCGCGGACCAGCCGCTGGGCCATGGTCGGCTCGGGGACGAGGAAGGCGCGGGCGAGCCGAGCGGTGCTGAGTCCGCCGAGGAGCCGCAGCGTGAGGGCGACCTGCGCCTGCGGCGCCAGCGCGGGGTGGCAGCAGGTGAAGATCAGTCGGAGCCGGTCGTCGCGCACGGGTCCCTCCTCCACGGGCGGCTCGGCGGCGTACAGCCGGACGGCCTCGGCGTGCCGGGCGTCCCTGGTGGACTCCCGGCGCAGCCGGTCGACGGCCCGGTTGCGGGCGGTGGTGATGATCCAGCCGGCCGGGCTCGGCGGCACACCGGTCCGCGGCCAGCGCCCGACGGCCGTGGTGAAGGCGTCCTGGACCGCTTCCTCGGCGAGGTCGATGTCACCGAGGAGGCGGACCAGGACGGCGACGGCCCGGCCGTACTCCGCGCGGAACACGGCTTCGACATCGAGGGGCATCAGGCCTCGCCCATGAAGGGGCGCACCTCGATGGGGAGGGTGGTGGCCCAGGTCGCCCGTCGGCCCCAGTGCAGGGCCGCGTCCAGGTCCGGCGCCTTGATCAGGCAGATCCCGCCGAGGTACTCCTTGCCCTCGGCGTACGGCCCGTCGGTGACGAGCACGTCGCCGCCGTCCGGCCGCAGCACGGTGGCCGTCTCGGGCCCGTGCAGCCCCCCGGCGAACACCCAGGCGTCGGCCTCGCGCAGCTCGTGGTGGAAGGTCTCGAGGTTGCGGCCGATCTCCGCCATGCCCTCGGCCGACGGGGGCTCGCCCTCGCTGGGCGTGATCACGCTGAGCAGGTAGTACTTCATGACGTCCTCCATGCGGTCGGGCCGTTCTGTCACCTCCTACACGAACGACGGTGCCCCGGATCGACACCCCGCGCCGCCGAACGGGAAGAATCCCGCCCATGACCGCACCGCATCCCCTCGTCACCCGCGCCCGCCGCCTCGCGGACGACCTCCTCGCTCCGCACGCCGAACAGGTGGACCAGGGCGAGGTGCCCAGGAGCCACCTCGCGGAGATCCGGCGCTCGGGCCTGCTCGGGCTGAACGCGCCGCAGGAGTACGGCGGGGCCGCGGCACCCGGTGCGGTGATGCGCGAGACGACGGAGATCCTGGCCGGGGCGTGCTGCTCGACCTGGTTCGTGCAGGCGCAGCACCACACCCCGGTGCTGACGCTGGCCAGGAACGAGGGCCCGGTGCGCGAGCGCCTGCTGGGCCCGCTGGCGAGCGGTGCATTGCTGTCGGGCGTCGCGTACGCGCATCTGCGGGCGTATCCGCGCGTCCCCGTCCGGGTCACCCGGGAGCAGTCCGGCTGGCGCTTCGACGGGACGGTCCCCTGGTACACGGGGTGGGGCCTGAACGATGTGCTGCTGCTCGCCGGGGTCACCGACGGCGGCGAGGTGCTGTTCGCCTTCACCGAGGCCCGGGAGCAGCCGGGTCTGCGCTCCTCGGCCCCCCTGCGTCTCGCCGCCCTCACCGCGGCCCGCACGGTCTCCCTGGAACTGGACGGCCTGTGGCTCCCGGAGGACGCGGTCGCGCTGCGCATGCCGCACGAACGCTGGTCGGCCGCGGACCGCCTCAGGACGGTGAACGCCAACCCGGCGGTCTTCGGTCTCGCGGAGGCGGCCCTGGCCCTGCTGGACGAGGACACGGCGGGCCCGCTGCGCACCCGTCTCACGACGGTCCGCACCCAGGCCTACGCCCTCGCCGACGGTCCGGCGCCCCATGAGCACCTGGCGGACCGCCTGGCCCTGCGGACACAGGCCCACGAGGTGATGCGGACCGCTACCACGGCAGCGGTGGTCGCCGGCGGCGGCCGCTCCATGCTGCTGACGAACAGGGCCCAGCGCCTGGCGCGGGAAGCCCTGTTCCTCATGGTCCAGGCCCAGACGCGGGAGTCACGGACGGCTCACCTCGACGCCCTGACGGGCTGACCGGCAGGCGGGCTCACCGGCAGGCGGGCTCACCGGCAGGCGGAGCACGCCCGCGATCCGGTTCACCGGCCCGCCGGTGAGGATGCCCTGCGCCGGGGCGAGGGCGCCGGGAAGGATGCTCCCCGGCGCCTCGTGTCTCCGTGCCGGGGCATACGCGTGCATCTGGTCCACGTCACCGGCACTGGGGTCCCGCCCGCCGCGGGGGGGCGAGGCCCGCCACGGACGAAACGCATGCTTCAGCCGGCGAACGGCACCTGCGTCGAGGGAGCGGCCCCGGTGCGGAAGGGATGCCGCCAGAGCCCCTCCGTCGCCAGCCGGGGCAGCACGCCCTCGCCGAACCAGTACGCCTCCTCCAGGTGCGGATACCCGGAGAGCACGAACTCCTCGATGCCCAGCGCCGCGTACTCCTTGATCAGCGCGGCGACCTCCTCGTGGCTGCCCACCAGCGCGGTCCCCGCGCCCCCGCGCACCAGGCCGATCCCGGCCCACAGGTTGGGGTGGATCTGCAGCCCGTCGCGGTTGCCGCCGCCGTGCAGGGCGAGCATCCGCTGCTGGCCCTCGGACTCGCTGCGCGCCAGCCCGGCCTGGACGGACTTCACGGTCTCCGCGTCGAACCCGGCGAGCAGCCGGTCCGCCTCCGCCCACGCCTCTTCCGCCGTGTCGCGGGTGATGACGTGCAGCCGGATGCCGAAGCGCAGCGTCCGCCCTTCCCTCGCCGCGAGCCCCCGCACCCAGGCGATCTTCTCGGCGACCTGGGCCGGCGGCTCGCCCCAGGTGAGGTAGACGTCGACGTACTTCGCGGCGACCTCACCGGCGATCGGCGAGGACCCGCCGAAGTACACCTCGGGCACCGGCTCCGGCACCCGGGCCAGCTTGGCGTCCTCGACCTGGAGGTGTTCGCCCTTCAGGTCGACGGTCCCGCCCTCCCACAACTCCCTGACGATCTGGAGGAACTCACCCGTGCGGCGATAACGGTCGTCCTTGTCCAGGAAGTCGCCGTAGGCCCGCTGCTCGTGGCTCTCGCCGCCGGTGACGACGTTGAGCAGGAGCCGTCCACCGGTCTGCCGCTGGAACGTGGACGCCATCTGCGCGGCGAGCGTCGGCGAGACGAAGCCCGGCCGGAAGGCGACCAGGAACTTGAGCCGCTCCGTGTGCTGGCTGACCATGGCCGTCGTCAGCCACGCGTCCTCGCACCAGGCCCCGGTCGGGGTCAGCGCGCCCACGAATCCGAGGTCCTCCGCGGCGCGGGCGATCTGGCTCAGATAGGCGACGGTCGGCGGCCGGTCCCTTCCGGAGACGGTGGCGGGGGTGCCGTGACCGCCCCCGACGACATGACGGCTGTCGCCGTTGGTGGGGAGGAACCAGTGGAAGGTGAGGGACACGCGGGTCTCCGTTCGGGAATGTCCGTCTGGCGGTACGAGGCGGCCGTTGCCGGTCCTGGGCCGGCCATGGCGTTGCGCGGGCGTGGCGCTAGAGCAGCCCGTGGCGCGGCGGCCGGGTGCCGTTCAGTACGAACCGTCCGATGTGCTGGATCTTCCAGCGGGTCGGATCGTGCAGGGTGTGCGTGCGTGCGTCGCGCCAGTAGCGGTGCAGATTCAGGGAGTTGAGGGAGGAGCGGGTGCCGGAGACCTCGAACAGTGCGCTCGACACCTCCACCGCCGTCCGCGCCGCCTGCACCTTCGCCGCGGCGACCGCGAGCGACGCCTCGGCGGCCGTGTCGTCGGTGAGGTCGGCGTGCGCCGCGTCGACCGAGTGGGCGGCTTCGCGCAGCAGTGCCTCCGACGCCCTGACCTGAAGGGCGAGTTCGCCGAACCGCTGGATCAGCAGCGGATCCTCGCCGGCCGTCTCGACGCCGCTCTCGAACCACGGCCTGCTCTTCGTCCGTACGAACTCCGCCGCTTCGGCGAGCGCGCCCGCGGCGATCCCCGCGTCGATGGCGGCGTGCAGCAACTGGGCCACCGCGCCGTGCAGTTGGGGACCCTCGAAGGTGAGGTGGTGCGGCAGGACACGGTCCGCGGACACCGGGACGCCGTCGAGCCGGACGGTGCCGCTGGCCGTCGTGCGCTGGCCGAACCCGTCCCAGTCGTCGATCACGGTGAGCCCGGGCGCGTCGGACGGCACGTAGGCGACGTGCAGCCTGTCGTCCTCGGCGCGGGCCAGTACCGGGATCCAGTCGGCGAAGAGGGCGCCGGTGGAGTAGTGCTTGACGCCGGTCAGGACGTAGGAGCCGTCCGGCCGGGGCTCCAGTCGGGTGCGGATGTCCTGGACGTGCCGGGTGCCGGCCTCCGACTGGGCGTTGCCGAAGCGCCGGCCGGCGAGCAGTTCGGCGAAGAAGAACGTGCGCTGCTCCGCCGTGCCCTGACGCCGGATCACGTTGACGTACACGAAATGGCTCTGTGGGATCTGGGCGAGGCTGCCGTCGGCGGCGCCCAGCAGGCGGAAGATCTCCGCGAGCGTGCGGGTGCTGACGTCCGCCCCGCCGTGGTCGGCGGGGACGGTGACGGCGAGCAGCCCGGAGGCGGACAGCCGGTCCACCTCGGCTCTCGGCAGGCGGCGTTCGAGGTCGCGTGCGCAGGCTCCCGGACGGAACTCCGCGGCCAGCGAGGCGGCGACGGCCAGTGCCTCGGCGTCGTCGGCGATGACATGGGCGGACATCGTGCACTCAGCTCGCCGCGGCCAGAAGCGGTGTCCGCCCGAGCGCGGCAGAGAACTGGTCGACGACCTGGGTCAGCGCCTCGGTGGCCGCCGGAGCGATGCTGAGGGAGCCGTCCTCGTGCGCGGTGATGTCCTTGTCGAGGGTGAACCAGCCCTGCACGATGTGGGCCGCGCCCATGGAGTTGAGCACGGGGCGCAACGCGTAGTCGATGGCCAGGACATGGGCGGTGGAGCCGCCGGTGGCCAGGGGCAGGACGGTCTTGCCGGTGAGCGCGTACTGCGGGAGCAGGTCGAGAAGCGCCTTGAGGACTCCGGAGTAGGACGCCTTGTAGACCGGGGTGGCCACGACGACGCCGTCCGCGCGGGCGACCAGTTCGGCCGCCTCGACGATCGCCGGGTGGCGGAAGTCCGCGCCGAGCAGGGCCTCGGCCGGGATGGTACGGACGTCGAGGGGGATCACCTCGTGCCCCTGGGCGGCGAGCCGCTGGTCGAGGTGGCGCAGCAGACGGCCGGTGCGGGAGGAGGCGGAAGGGCTGCCGGAGACGGACAGGACGGTGGCCATGGGTCCTCTTTCGAAGGAACCCGGGCCACCCCGCACGGCAGGGCGACCCGGTGGGAGCGGTCAGGAGTACCAGAGGATTCGGGCAGTTCGCCCTCGAGGACCCGGCAGCCGACCTCGCGGCGCCTGCGGGCGACGGGGTCGTGGCGTGCAGGGGCGCGGACCATGCGCCGGAAGCAGTTCGTGCCCCCGGCGGTGGCCGTGTCCCCGGCGCCTGTTCCCGGGCATGCCGAATTCACTCGGCGCGCGGGCGCCACGGGTATGAGAACGCCGACGGGATGCGGGCGCGATGAATTCAGCCGGAGAAAAGGAAAAGCACGGCGGATCGCGGGGAAGTGATCAGGCCGCGGCGCAACAGGAGGCGCTGGAGACGCGCGCGAGGTCGACGTGGCGTCGCCGCGTGAGGTCCGGTCGCATCTTCATGTCCCCGATCGTGGCAGCCGCCGACGACGGCAGTCAAGGCAAACCCGACCGGTCTCGTATCGCGGACCATTGAATTTCACGAAGGTGTGACAGGGAAACCCTTGAACAGGCTTTCCGCGGACCCGCATTGTTTCGTCGTGCGAACGGAACAGCTGGAATACATCGCGGCGGTCACCCGGCTCGGTTCCCTGCGCCGGGCCGCCGAGGAACTACGCCTTTCCCAACCCGCGTTGAGTGAGACCGTGCGCAATCTCGAGCGGGAACTCGGAGTGGATCTCCTGGAACGCAAGCGGTCCGGCGCCACCATGAGCGCGTCGGGCCGGGAACTCCTGCCGCACATCATCGGGGTGCTGGACGCGGTGGACCGGCTGCGCTCGGCGGCGGGTGAACAACACCGGATCAGCCGGATGGTGCGGGTCGGCACGGTGAACGCGGCGACCGTGCCGCTGCTCATCCCGGTGGTCCGGGAGTTCCGGGCGGCGCACCCCGTGACCCAGGTGGAGGTGGTGGGCGCCCAGCAGACCGACATCCACCGGGGCTTGCTGGAGGGCGGGTTCGACCTGGGCCTGGTCAACCACCTCGAGGGCGACGACGTGCCCGCCGAGTTCGACTCCACCGAGCTGCTGCGCGGCCGGCCGGTGGTGTGCGTGCGCCCCGACAGCCCGCTGGCCTCGGCGCCGTCGGTCTCGGCGGACGACCTGCTCGACGTACCGCTGATCGGGATGCGGTCGGGTTATGTCATGCACCGCTACGTCCACCGGCTGCTGGACGGCCGCGGTCCCTCCTTCGCCTACTCCACCGACGGGGCGGAGATGGGCAAGCTGATGGTGGCCGAGGGGCTGGGGGCGACGGTCCTGCCCGACTTCAGCGTGGTCGGCGACCCCCTGGAACGGCTCGGGGCCCTCACCCACCGGCCGATCAGCGGCGACACGACCCGGGTGCTGCTGATGCTGCACCGGCGGCGGGCGGAATCGGTGCCACAGGCCGCGCGGGACCTGCACGAGGTGTTCGTCCGGACGGCACGCACGCTGGGCGGGGCGCCCGAGGCGCCGTAGGCCGGCACGGACCGGGCGGGCGCCGTGAGCCGCCGGCCTCCCGGTCGGCCACCGTGAGCGCCGCCGGGCCGCGGATGCCCTGTCGCGGTCGGCGGCCCCGCCGCCTCCGGCATCTCGGCCACCGGGGACTGCACGGGGGCGCCACCGTCTCCGCCACCGGGCGCACCCTCGCGGTGCCCGCGCCGTAGGGCGCCCGGTTCCGGTGGCGGCGCGGCCGACGACGGGCGAAAGCCTGAAGGCGACCGAACCCCGACGGCCGGGCCCGGACCGCGCCCGGGCGGCGCCGGCCCAGGTGCCGATCAGTCCTCGTCGCCGAGCGGGACCACGACGAGGAAGGCATCCGACTTCAGATCCATCACCACGGTCGCGGGCTCCCCCTCGGCCCGCCGCCGTGCCGCGTACTCCTCCGCCGGCCACGATCCTCGCGGGGATCCTGCGGGGAAACGCTCCAACACCTTCGCGCCCATAGCGGCAGACACCTCCCGTGCGAAACGGACAACCTCTTCGGGGTTCGGTTGCCCGGGATCGGCGCGGTCATGTTCGGATGCCTGCCGACGGCCCGTCACCGCCTTGCGGCGGCCGTGTCCGAGCCGCCCGGCCACCAGGCCGGGGCGCCGATGTCCCGCGCCGGCGCGGGCACCGGCAGCGAGCGCACGACGAGCGTGTCGGGCAACACGCCGAAGGCGACGAGGAAGGCGATCCGGGCGAGGGAGCCCCTGGTCGCCCGCGAACCCGTGCACCAGCCGGTTGATCTCGCCGTTCGTCCGCCGCGACCGGACGGCGAAGACGTGCAGGTCGGTCGGCGTCCCCGGTGCCTCGGACGGCTGTCCCGGCACCCGCCCCTCACGGTCGTTCGCCGTGGCCGGGGGGCCGGCGCAGTCGCCGTCCGCGGTCACTCGTTCGTGCGCACAAGCCCCTGCCGCATCCGCGGCCGTCCCGCGCGTGGAAGCGATCTGCGAGAGGGCCACCGACGCGAAGGAGCGAGGACTCATGACCGCAGACGGCCGCGGCACCCTGTGCCTGGTGACCGGCGCCACGGGATACATCGGCGGCCGGCTCGTCCCGGAGCTGCTGGCGGCGGGACACCGGGTGCGCTGTCTGGCCCGCTCACCCGACCGGCTGCGCGACCACCCGTGGGCCGGCGATGTCGACAAGGTGCGCGGGGACGTCACGGACGCCGCCTCGGTCGCGGCGGCGCTGCGCGACGTCGACGTCGCGTACTACCTGGTGCACGCGCTCGGCACCGGTGAGGACTTCGAGGAGACCGACCGGCGGGCGGCCCGGATCTTCGCGGAGGGGGCGCGCGCGGCGGGAGTGCGCCGCGTCGTCTACCTCGGCGGCCTCACACCCGCCGGGGTGCCCGAGGGGGAGCTCTCACCGCATCTGCGCTCACGCGCCGAGGTGGGGAGGATCCTGCTCGACTCGGGCGTGCCCACCACCGTGCTGCGGGCCGCGGTCGTGATCGGCTCGGGCTCGGCCTCCTTCGAGATGCTGCGCTATCTGACCGAGCGGCTGCCGGTGATGGTCACTCCGAGCTGGGTGCACACCCGTATCCAGCCGGTGGCCGTCCGCGACGTGCTGCGCGCCCTCGTCGGCTCCGCCGGGATGCCGGACGACGTCAGCCGGGCCTTCGACATCGGCGGGCCCGACGTCCTGACGTACCGCGAGATGATGCTCCGCTACGCGGCCGTCGCCGAACTGCCCCGCCGGATCATCCTGTCCGTGCCGGTCCTCACCCCCGGCCTGTCCAGTCACTGGGTCGGTCTGGTGACCCCGGTGCCGGCCTCGATCGCGCGGCCGCTCACCGAGTCGCTGCGGCACGAGGTGGTCTGCCACGAGCACGACATCGCCCGGTACGTACCGGACCCGCCCGGCCATCCCCTCGGTTTCGACGAGGCGGTCCGGCTCGCCCTGCGCAAGGTACGGGACGCCCGGGTCGCCACCCGGTGGTCCTCCGCGTCCGTCCCGGGCGCCCCCAGCGACCCGCTGCCCACCGACCCCGGCTGGGCCGGCGGCAGCCTCTACACCGACGTCCGCGAACTGGTCGTCGACGCTCCCCGGGAATCCCTGTGGCGGGTGATCGAGGGCATCGGCGGCGACAACGGCTGGTACTCCTTCCCCCTCGCCTGGGCCGTCCGCGGCCGGCTCGACCGGCTGGTCGGCGGGGTGGGGCTGCGCCGCGGCCGCCGGGACGCCGCCCGGCTGCGGGTGGGCGATTCGCTGGACTTCTGGCGGGTCGAGGAGATCGAACGCGGGCGCCTGCTCCGGCTGCGGGCCGAGATGCGGCTGCCGGGCCTGGCCTGGCTGGAGATGTGCGCCGAAGAGGAATCCGGCGGCCGTACCCGTTTCCGTCAGCGCGCCGTGTTCCACCCGCACGGGCTGCTCGGCCACGCCTACTGGTGGGGCGTCTCCCCCTTCCACGCCCTCGTGTTCGGTGGCATGGCCCGCAACATCGCCCAGGCGGCGGTGGCGGACGCGAAGGCGCGGGCGCGGGAGCCGGTCCGCTGACCGGCCGTCGAGGCGACCCGCGCCGCTCTCCCCGGCCTCCGCCGGGCGCCGCCCGCGAAGCAGCCGCTCGTCCGAACCTCTGCCCCGGAGCCCTGTCATGAACGTCTCGGTCGTCCTGTTCACCGCCGACCTGCGTCTGCACGACCACCCGCCGCTGCGCGCGGCCCTCGACGGGACGCGGCAGGTGGTCCCGTTGTTCGTGCGCGACCGGGCCGTGGACGATGCCGGGTTCGCCGTGCCGAACCGGCTGGCGTTCCTCGCCGACTGTCTGCGCGATCTCGACGCCGGGCTCCGCGCGCGGGGCGGCCGGCTCGTCGTGCGCTCGGGCGACCTGGTCGAGCAGGTGTGCCGGGTGGCAGCCGAGGCGGACGCGGACGAGGTCCACCTGGCCGCCGACGGCAGCGCGCACGCGCGGCGCCGCGAGGAACGGCTGCGGCGCGCCCTGGAGTCGGAGGGTGTACGACTGCATGTGCACGACGCGGTGACGACCGCCGTCGGTCCGGGCGCGGTGACCCCGGGCTCCTCCGACCACTTCGCCGTCTTCACGCCGTACTTCCGGCACTGGTCGCAGTGGCGGCAGCGCGAACCGCTCGGCCCGCCCCGGACCGTGCGGGTGCCCGACGTGGTCGGCTCGGAGGCGCTCCCCACCAGGAACGGGCTGTCGGGACTGTCGCCGGGGCTGGCCCGCGGAGGCGAGGTGCGGGGCCGCGAGCGGGTCGCCCGCTGGCTGCGGTCGGACATCGCCGCCTACGGCGACGGGCAGGACGACCTGGCCGGTGACGCCACCTCCCGGCTCTCGCCCCATCTGCACTTCGGCACCCTGTCCCCGGTGGAGCTGGTGCACCGGGCGCGCCGCGTCGGCGGGCCGGGAGCCGAGGCGTTCGTACGGCAGCTGGCCTGGCGCGACTTCCACCGCCAGGTGCTGGCGGCCCGGCCCGCCGCGGCGAGCGCCGACTACCGCACCCGACACGACCGCTGGCGTTCGGAGCGGACGGCGGGCGCGGACATCGAGGCCTGGCGGGCGGGCCGTACCGGCTACCCGGTGGTCGACGCGGCGATGCGGCAGCTGCGCCACGAGGGGTGGATGCACAACCGGGGCAGGCTGCTCACCGCGAGTTTCCTCGCCAAGACGCTGTACGTCGACTGGCGCGTCGGCGCCCGGCACTTCCTGGACCTGCTGGTCGACGGGGACGTGGCCAACAACCAGCTCAACTGGCAGTGGATGGCGGGAACCGGCACCGACTCGCGGCCCAACCGGGTTCTCAACCCCGTCACCCAGGCGAAGCGCCACGACCCCGACGGGGCGTACGTACGTCGCTGGCTGCCGGAGCTCGAGGGGGTGGCGGCGCCCGCGGTGCACGAGCCCTGGAAGCTGCCGGGCGGGGACCGGGCGGCGCTCGGCTACCCCGATCCGATCGTCGGGCTCTCCGACGGACTCGCCCGCTTCAGGCGGGCCCGGGAGCGCTTCTGAGCGCGCGTCACCAGGAGGGTGCCACGCCCAGCAGGAGGTCGCGGACCCGGGTCACGTCCGGGCTCTCCACCGCGCCGGGGCGCTGGACGAGGAACGTCGTGTTGATCGGCGGGTCCGCCGGCTCGTGGAGCGGGACGAGGGCGCCGGAGGCCAGCTCGCCGAGGCAGAGGTAACGGGGCAGCACGGTGATCCCCGCCCCCGCGACGACCGCGGCCAGCACCCCGCGCAGGTCGGGCACGGTCACCGCGGCGGAGTCCGACAGGCGGCGGCCGAAGACGTGCCGCCAGTAGCGGCGCGCGATGGGCAGGTCCTCGGCGTAGGTGACCAGCGGGACGGCGTGCAGTGCCGCCGGCCCGTCGGTGGCCAGCGGTGCCCGCAGCCGGCCGGCCCACTCCGGTGCGGCGACCAGTACGAACTCCTCGTCCGTCAGCGGGACGGCGGTCAGGGTGCGGCCGCGCGGCCGGGTCGTGGCGATGACCAGGTCGTGCCGTCCCGTCCGCAGTTCCTCGAGCAGCCGGTCGGTCAGACCGGTGGCGACGCGCAGCCGGACGCCCCCGGCCACCAGCGGCGCCAGCGCCGGGAGGGCCCGGGTGCACAGGAGCTCGGCGGGCCCGGCGAGATGCACCGGGTCGGCCCGTCCGGCCGCCGGGTCAGGACCGGCCACGGTGGCCAGTTCGTCGAGCGGCGCGGAGACGCGGGCGGCGAGCTCGTCGGCGACGGCGGTCGGCGAGACGCCCCGCGGGAGCCGCTCGAAGAGTTCGCGCCCGGCCTGCCGCTCCAGCGCGCGCATCTGCGTCGTCACGGTCGGCTGGGACAGCCCCAGCGACTGTGCGGCTCCGGTGAACGAGCCCGAGCGGTACACGGCGAGGAAGGTGCGCAGGAGGTTCAGGTCCAGGTGCTCGGCGGGGCGGCCGTCGGTGTGTTCCACAGGCCCCAGTATCTCCCCACCTCCCATAGGAAGCCCTATGCCGGGCATCGGAATCGTCATTGGCTCCCTATGCCTCGACCGCCTAGGTTCGAGGCATCCAACCCGTCGGCGGTTCGCCCTCGCGAACGCCGGCACCGACACCCCCGGAGTTCACCCATGGCCAAGATCCTCTTCGTGCTGACCGGCGCCGACCACTGGACGCTCGCCGACGGCACGCTTCACCCCACCGGCTTCTGGGCGGAGGAGGCCGTCGCCCCGTACGAGGCGTTCCGGGCGGCCGGCCACGAGGTCGTCGTCGCGACACCGGGCGGTGTCGTCCCCACCGTGGACCAGGGCAGCCTGGCCGCGGAGGCCAACGGCGGTCAGCAGGCCGCCGACCGGATCGCCGCCGCGCTCGACGCCATGCGGGAGCTGCGACGGCCGGTGCGGCTGGAGGACGTCGACCTCGACGACTACGCCACGGTCTTCTACCCGGGCGGACACGGCCCCATGGAAGACCTGGCGGTCGACGCCGTCTCGGGCCGGCTCCTGGTCGACGCCCTTCGCTCGGGCAAGCCCCTGGGTGTCGTCTGCCACGGCCCTGCCGCGCTGCTCGCCGCGGTGGCCGAGGACGGCTCCAACGCCTTCGCGGGCTACCGGGTCGCGGCGTTCACCAACGCGGAGGAGCTTCAGGCCGGTCTGGGCGACAAGGCCAAGTGGCTGCTCCAGGACCGGCTCACCGAGGCGGGCGTCGAGGTCCGGGTCGGCGAGCCGTGGGCGCCGCACGTGGTGGTCGACCGCAACCTGGTCACCGGCCAGAACCCCGCTTCCTCCGCCCCCCTCGCCACGGAGCTGCTCAAGCAGTTGGGCTGACTCCCTCGACCGCCCCGCCGGGCCCTGAGCAGTCCGGCGAGCGCGGTGCGGCCGCCACCGGCCCGTGGCGGATGCGACCGGGCCCGCGCATCCGCCCGGCCCGCTGGTGCGGGCACCCGCTCCCGTCCGATGTGGAGCGCGAGCGGGCACGGCCCGTCAGGGGCGTAGGTCGTGGCCGGCTCGGTCAGGGGGCGTAGCCGGTGTCCGGCACCGTCAGGGGGCGTAGGTCGTGGCCAGCACCGTCAGGGCGTCGCTCAGGCCGGTCGGGCGGGGCAGGCCCGGCACGGGGCGGCCGGCCCAGCCGGGGCCGGCGAGCACCACGACCGGGGCGCGACGGGCTCCGGTGACGCCCCAGCGGGTCTCGGCGATGTGCCGGGCGAGGGGCAGGCTGGCGGTGGAGCGGGCCTGGGCCCACAGGACCACGGCGACCGGCCCCAGCCGGTGCACGGCCGAGGTCAGCGCCTCGACGGGCACCGCCGCTCCGAACATGCGGGTGGGAACGCCGAGTTGGCCGAGCCCCGCGTTGAGCGCCTCCAGCGGCAGGCTGTGCTGCTCGCCCGGCACGCAGGCCAGGACCACCGGCCCCGGGCCGCTCGCCGCGTCCTGGGACACGACAGCGCGGGTGGCGCGGCGCAGGGCGGTGGAGACGTGCCAGGACAGCAGGTGCTCGACCTCGACGTACCGGTCGCCGGACGAGGCCCACTTGCGTCCCACGGCATGCAGCGTCGGAACCATCACCTCCTGCCAGGCGACGACGAGTCCGTGCCGTTCGACGGCCGTGGCCAGTCGCTCCGCGACGGCCGACGCGTCGAGCCGTACGGCGGCGCGGGCGAGCCCCCGGCACTCCTGGCGGACGTCGCCGCCGAACGGCGGCACACCTGCCGTGGCCGGCCGTACGGCGTCCCCGTCCTCCGGCTCGGCGGAAGGCGGCGGCGCTGTCTCCTTCGCCGCCCGGGCCGCGTCCGCGGGCGGCACTCCGGACGAGGTGAGCCGGCACATCGTCTCCAGTACGGCCACGTCGCCCGGGCGCCAGCGCCGGTGCCGCCCGTCGGCACGGACGGCCGGCCCGATGCCGTACCGGCGGTCCCAGGAACGCAGGGTGGTGGGCGCGACACCCAGTCGGCGGGCCAGCGCTCCGGTCGTCAGTCCCGCGTCGTCGGCGCTCGGGCCCGTGGTCGGAATCGTGCTCATGGAACGACAATACGACGCAGAAACGACGCATGTTGAGGCGCGTGGTGTCCCACTCGCAGGATGACCTCCTCGGGGCACCCCCCAGAAAACGTCCCGGAACGGCCTGAGCGCAGGCCGCCCGACGCGAGGAGCCGCCGCCATGAGCACGCAGCAGACCGCCGTGCCCTGTCCCGCCCCGATCCAGGAGTCGCTCGCCGACGCGGAACTCGCCCGGGGACTGGCGGCGGGGGACGAGGCGTCCCTGGCCGCCGTGTACCACCGCTGGCGCGCCCTGGTGCACTCACTCGCCTGGCGTTCCCTGGGCGACGCGAGGGAGGCCGAGGACGTCACCCAGCAGGTGTTCCTCGGGGTGTGGAGCGGTCGTGCGGGCTACCGGCCCGAGCGCGGCGCCCTCGGCGGCTGGATCGTCGGCATCACCCGGCGCAAGATCGCCGACGCGCTGGCCGCCCGGACCCGCCGCCAGGAACTCGTCGCCTCGGCCGGCTCCTGGCTGACCCTGCGCGACCCCGGCCTCGGCGGTCCCGAGGGGTCCCTCGACCACGTGCTGGTGCGCGGTGAACTCGCCAGGCTTCCGGCACCGCAGCGGCAGGTCCTGCGGCTGACCTTCTACGAGGACCTGACGCAGACGCAGATCGCCGAGCGGACGGGCTGGCCCCTGGGCACGGTCAAGAGCCACGCCCGGCGCGGCATGCTGCGGCTGCGCGGCCGCCTGGGGTCCGGACCGCAGGACTGAGACCCCGGCCGACGCGCGCGTCCCCGAACGAACCCTGCTTTTCGATGCACAAACGCTGCGTTCGACCTCTCCGGGAAAATGGACGCGGACGGATCCCCCGCCCGTCGGGCGGCGGACGGATCCCACCCGTCGTGGCCCGGGAGGCGCCGGTGCAGGCGTGGCGCACGGCTACCGGTACGCCGGGCGCCGGGCGCGGAGCCGGTCGTCGGCCCGGAGAGAGCGATCCGGCGGTCCGGCTCGGGGACGGGCATCCCTGCCGTCAGGGATGAACAAGCAGATACCCGAACAACACCTTCTAGCTCTGCACATAAAGGATAAATAAGAGCAGAATGGAGAGGCGCGGCACTCACCGCACACCGCTCCGAAGCGGTCGGGCCCGGAAGTCGAAGGAGACGCGTCATGGCCAACGTCTCGCCCACCAGAGGTGACATGTCGACGCACCCCGATGTCCCCGAGATGCAGGCGAGGTACGCCCGCATGCTCGGCGGTCGTGATGTGGCGCTCGTGGACGGACCGGTGTTCCTGCTCGGTCTGTACTGCGCCGTGTCCCCGTGGATCCTTCACTACACCGCCAGCCAGCCCGCGCTCATGACCCACAACCTGATCGTCGGGATCGCGATCGGCCTGCTGGCCCTCGGATTCACCGCGGCTCCCGCGCGGATGTACGGCCTGAGCTGGGCCATGTGCGCGCTGGGCATCTGGATGATCATCGCACCGTGGGTCGTCGGCGACAGCCCGGACGCCGGTGTCGCGGTCAACAACATCATCATCGGTGCGCTGGCCCTGATCCTGGGACTGATGTGCACCGCCACGGCGGCGCGGAGTACCCCGCAGTCGTAGAGAGCCCCTCCCGCCCCGGACGACGGCCGGGCCGGTCCCCACGCGTGGACCGGCCCGGCCGCGGCGCGTGCGTCGCCCGGCGACCTGGCGCGGAGCCTCGCTTCGTCGGTTCGTCGCCTGCCGCCGGAGGACAACCCCCGCTGCGGGCGGGGCACTTGTCGATCGGGGCGCCGCTGGACAGGATCGGCGCATGGAGACCAAGGGAAGTTTCGTCGTACCGACCGCACCGCTGCGGCTCGAAGGGGCGGGGATCGTGCTGCGCGAATGGACCGAGGACGACGTCGACGCGCTGGTGGAGATGTACGACGACCCCGAGATCGCCCGGTGGACCCCGGTCGTCTCGCCCTTCGACTCCGGCGCGGCCCGCGCCTACCTCGACAAGGCGCGCACGAGCCGGGCCGAGGGCCGCACCGCCCAGCTCGCGGTCACCACGGACGGCGGGCGCCCCAGGGGCGAGGTGCTGCTGTTCCGCAGCGGTTCCGACGAGCGGGACGCCGAACTCGCCTACGGTGTCGGCGCCGAGCACCGCGGGCAGGGGCTCGCCGCCCGGGCGGTGCGCCTGGTCACGGAACTCACGCTGCGCGAACTCAGGCCACGGCGGCTGGTGTTGTGCATCGAGCACGGGAACACGGCGAGCGAGGCCGTCGCCCACGCCTGCGGGTTCACGCTCACCGACGAGCTGCCCGTGACCCGGCAGGCCAAGGGCCGCGAAGTCCTGCTGCGCACCTGGTCCCTCCGCCCGGAGAACGCCGACCGGGGCTGACGACAGCCGCCCGGCCGGGAACGTCGTACCCGCCCGGGCGTCGGCTTTCCCGTCGTCGGCCACGAGGAGTCCCGCGCCCAACCGGTCCCGAGCCGCCCCAGGGATGCAACGCGGGCCGTCCCGCTCCGGACGGCCATGCGACGCGGCGGACCGTATGGCGGCCGGGACACCTCGCACGGCGGAACACCGGTCGCCGCCCTCAGCGCGCGTACACGTACGGCGTCGTGGTGCTCAGGGGCGCGAAGCCCAGACGTTCGAGGATGGGGCGGCTCTGGTCGGAGGCGTCGACCTGGAGATAGCGGTAGCCGCGGTCGGCGGCGATACGGGCGCGATGGGCGATCAGCGCGCGGTAGACGCCCCGGCCGCGCCAGCCCTCGACGGTGCCGCCGCCCCACAGGCCCGCGAACCGCGTCCCGGGGATGAGTTCCATCCGCGCCGAGCTCACCGGCACGTCCCCCGCCATCGCGACCAGGGCCACGATCGCGTCCGGCTCGGCGGTGAGCCGCGCGAGCAGGAGGTCGCGCAGCCAGGAGCCGTCGTGTCCGAACGCCCTCTCGTTCGCCTCGACCATGAGCTCGACGCCCGCCCGGTCCGTGACGGGGACGATGCGGACGCCCACGGGCGGTTCGGCGTCCATCAGCTGGTCGACGGTCTCCCCGATCATCAAGGTCTCCTCCGGATCGGCGGTGAAACCGGCCGCCGCGAGACGTTGCGCGAGGTCGGCCGGACGGTCGTGCCCGTACAGCTTCCACTCGAACTCGTGGCCGAGCCCGGTAAAGTAGGCGACCTGTTCCGCGATCACCGCGTCGGCGTCGCCCGAGTCCAGGTCCGACCAGAGCACCCCGCTCCAGCCGCCCTCCCCGCCGACATGACGGACCACGCCGCCGGTCCGTTCGACGCGCGCGTCGGAGCTCTCGGGGCGCGCGCCCTCGCGCATGTCCCGGTCGTACAGGGCGAGTACCGCGGCATGATCCATGCGCCCACTCCAGCACCCGCGCCCGTCCTCGACAACGCAATTACCCGTGCGGGGACGAGTGGGGCGCTGCCACACCGTCCGGTCGTACCGCCGAGAAATAGGCGCTCAACCGGTCGCGGTTGCGGGCCAGGCAGTCGATCCGGGCCTGGATGCGGTCGATGTGACCCTCGAGGAGCGCGGCGGTCTCCGGGGTGAGGTGCTCGGCCGGCAGGACGATCTCGTCGGGACCGGACAGATACGGCAGGATCGCGCGGATCATCTCGGTGGTGAGGCCGGATTCGAGCAGCCCGCGGATCTGCTGGACGTCCCGGACGGCCGCCTCCCCGTACGAGCGATAGCCGTTCTCGCCCCGGTCGGGGTGGAGCAGGTCCTGCTCCTCGTAGTAGCGGAGCAGCCGGGTGGGGACGCCCGTGCGGCCGGAGAGGTCACCGATCTTCATGTCGCGCTCCGATCGTCGCTTCCGGTCGCAGGTGCCCGTCACGGCGCCCTCGTCGCCCGGCGCGGGTTCCGAGCAGGGCCACGCTTGCCTTCACACTGATGTGAATGTTCGAGCATGGTCGCATGTCCACCACCTCCATGGTCAAGGGCACCGCCGTGCCCGCGTCCCTGCCCTGGCCGGGGCTGCTCGCCCTGTCCACGGCCGCCTTCACCGCCGTGGTGACCGAGTTGCTCCCCGCCGGGTTGCTGCCGCGCATGGCGCTCGCGCTCGGCGTCCCCGAGGCCCGGGTCGGGTTTCTGGTCACCGGGTACGCGGTGGCGTCGTTCGCGGCGGCGATCCCGGTGACCGCGCTGCTGCGCGGCCTGCCGCGCCGGCCGGTCCTCGTCGGCACCCTGCTGGGCTTCGCGCTGAGCAACGCGGTCGTCGCCCTGTCGTCGTCGTACGGCCTGACCTTCGCCGCACGTCTGGTCGCCGGCGTCATGGGCGGCACGCTGTGGGCGATGCTCGCCGGGTACGCGGCCCGGATGGTGCCGGCCGAGCGGCGCGGCCGGGCGATCGCGGTCGTGCTGGCCGGCATCACGCTCGCGCTGTCGCTGGGCGTGCCCGCCGGAACGGCGCTGGCCGAGATGCTCGGCTGGCGCGTGACGTTCGGGCTGCTGTCCGGGCTCGCGGTGCTGCTCGTGGGCTGGGTGCGGTGGCGGGTCCCGCGCTTCCCGGGCGAGGCACGGGGCGAGCGGGTGCCGCTCGCCCGGGTCGCCCTGCTGCCGGGACTCCCGGTGATCCTTTCCGTCACCTTGTTCCTGCTGCTGGGCCACCAGGTGCTGTACACGTACATCGCGCCGTTCACCGAGCACGCGGGGTTCGGACGCACGGACGTGGTGCTGCTGGTGTTCGGGGCGGCCACGGTCGCCGGGATCTGGGGGACGGGCCTGCTGGTGGACCGCCGTCCGCGCGCCACGCTGCTCGGCGCGCTCGCCGTCTGCGCGGCGGTCATGCTCGCCCTCGGCCGGTACGCCGACGCGCCCGCCGTGCTGCTGGTCTCCGTCGCCCTGTGGGGAGTGGCCTTCGGCGGGGCGCCGACCCTCGTCCAGACGGCACTGGTGGACGCTTCGGGGCCCGCCGCCTCGGACGTGGCGACCTCGCTCCAGACCACGGTGTACAACGCGGGCATCGCGGGCGGCTCACTGACCGGAGGCGTGGTCCTGGAGACGCTGGGCGCGGGGGCCCTGCCCTGGACGGCGCTGCCCCTGGTAGCACTGGCCCTCGCCGCGGCCGCGCTGGGCCGCCGGCACGCCTTTCCGGTCACGCGGAGCCGGGCCTAGGCCGGGCCGGCCTGCGAAGCCCGGGTCCCCCGCGAGGAGCGCCGTGCGTCATGGTCGAGGCCGCCGAACCGCCGTATCCGCGCCGCTGTGTGCAACTCGCCGCCGGAGGCCCTGCGGTCGGGGGACGAGCCGTGCGGTTCGGTGCTGGTGGGCGCGGACGGCACGGTACTCGCCGAGGACCACAACAGGGTGGGTTTCCGGCGACCGCAGGCCCACCCAGGCGCGGGCTGCCGCGCGCAGCGGACAGTGTTCGCCGGACGTGCAGACCGTCGCCGCGGTCCGCTCCGAGGGCGACAGACGGGCCGCCGACCAGCGGGCCGGCTCGAACTGGAGGCGCCGGGTCCGGTGCGGACCCCGCCCGAGCAGTTCCCTCGCCGGACCTCGTCCGAGCTGAGCGCCGGCGCGGCGCAGGCCCCTCGCTCCGCCGCGTGCGACCGAGGGGACCTGCACATCCGTCCGCCGCGGGGCGGCTCAGCGCTCCGCGTGCGGGCGGAACCGCCGCTGGAGGGCCACACCGCCGAGCAGCAGGGCCGCGCTGCCGGCGAGGGCGGGCAGGGTGGCGTCGGCGCCCGTGCGGGCGAGCGAGGACACGGCCTCGGGCACCCCGCTGTGCGACGCGAGGGCCGGCGTCTGCGGAACGGCCCGCGGGCCCGGATGCTGGGGCTGCGAGGGCGGGTTGTGCCGGGCCGGCGGCTGCGGAGCGGGCTCGCCGGGCGGCGCGGGCTCCGCATCGGAAACGTTGACGGACTCGTTGCCGAATGCCGGGTTCGCGATGCCGACGGCGTTCACGCTGTTGCCGCTGACGTTCACCGGGAGGTGGACCGGCAACTGGACGCCGTTGCCGGAGACGACACCCGGGGAGTCCTGCGTGACGCCGTGCGCGGCTGCGCCTCCGTCGGACGACGCGCCGCGCGGCCCGGCAGCGGCCGCCGCACCCTCGTTGACGCAGGTGTTGCCCGCCGCGGGGTTCAGCACCCCCACCACGTTCACCGTGTTCCCGCACAGGTTCACGGGGAGGTTCACCGGCAGCTGGAGACCGTTGCCGGAGATCAGCCCGGGCGAGTCGGCCGCGGAGCCGTCCGCCGCGGAGTCGGCGTGTGCGGGCAGTGTCACAGCCATCGCACCGGAAACCGCGGCGACGGCCATCACACCGGTTCGGGTAACCCGTCTCATGGGTCCCTGCCTTCCAGACATCAATCGCGGGCACTCGCCCGCACCGGTAGAACGTCGGCGCGCCGCCCGAGTTATGCCTGAACGCTTTTTCACCCCTTTGGCTCCCTTTTCTGATCCCCCTCCGGTCCCGTCCTCGAACTGGTGTCAGCCGCCCCGCACGGGCCTCGCGGGCCGCGCCCGGCGCGGCGCCCAAGGGGGCCCGGGGCCGCCCCCGCCCGCCCGGAGGCGGGTCGCCGGCGGGCCGCTTATCGTGAGCGAGGGCGCCGTTCCCGGACCGCTGCGGGCGTCTCTGGAGGCACTGATGCTGGTCAAGCTGCCGACGCGGCCCGGGCTGCGGCGCTGCGCGCTCGCCGCGACCGCCGCACTGACCCTGATGGGCGCGGGCCTGCCGACGGCGACCGCGCACCGCGACACCGAAGGGGACGACCGTCCCGATCTCTCCCGGTTCTACGGCCAGAAGATCGTGTGGGCGGCGTGCGAGGGCGACGGCATGCCGGAAGACCTGCAGTGCGCCGACCTGACCGTCCCCCTCGACTACGGCCGCCCCACATCCGGCACGCTCGACCTCGCGCTCGCCCGCTACCGGGCCACCGGCGACAAGCGCGGCTCGGTGGTGCTCAACTTCGGTGGCCCCGGCGGCCCAGGCGTCCCCGAACTCGCCTACGCAGGCAAGGGGTTCATGGATCTCACCGACGCCTACGACGTGGTCGGCCTCGATCCCCGGGGTGTCGGCCGCTCCTCCCCCGTCAGCTGCGGGGACGGCGCCGAGAGCGGGCTGGCCTCCCTGGACGACGAGTCGGCTCTCACCGATCCCCAGGCGTTCCTCACCCGGCTGAAGCGGGTCGCCGCCGACTGCGCCGAGCACTCCGGACCGGTGCTGCCGCACATAGGCACCGTCGACGCGGCACAGGACCTGGACGTGCTGCGCGCGGCGCTCGGTGACCGCAAGCTCAACTACCTGGGCTTCTCGTACGGCACCCGGCTCGGCGCGGTCTACGCCGCCCGGTTCCCCGGCAAGGTGGGCCGGCTCGTCCTCGACGGCGTCGACACCCTGACCGAGCCGCTCACCGAGCAGGGCGTCGCGGGCGCCCGGGGGCAGCAGGTGGCGCTGGACGACTTCGTCGGCTGGTGCACCAAGGACATCGCCTGCCCGTTCGGTCAGGATCCGCGGGTGGCCCGCGAGGAGGTCGTCCGGCTCGTGCGCTCGCTGGACGAGGACCCGGTGCCGACCGACTTCGGCGAGGACTTCTCCGGCCAGGACCTCGTCGGCGCGCTCGGGCAGGGGCTGTACAGCAAGGAGCTGTGGCCGCTGCTGGAACGGGCACTGGCGCAGCTCATCGAGAACGGCGACGCCAGCGGCGTACTGAGCTTCGCGACCGGCGGCTTCGCCCTCCCGCTGCCGTTCACGCTGCGGGACCCGGCCCGCGGCGAGCCCTCCCCCGGGGCCCTCGTCGACGAGGAGGACATCCCCCTCGACAACCTGCCCGCGGCGCTGATGGCCATCAACTGCGCCGACGACCCCGACCGGCCGACGGCCGCGCAGATCACCGCGGACCTCGAGCGGCTGCGTGCGGCGTACGACAAGGCCTCACCGGTCTTCGGCCAGTACCGCCTCAACGAGGTCCTGATGTGCTACGGCCGTCCCAAGGGCACCGACTTCATCCGCGACGAGGTGAAGGACCTCAGCACCCCGAAGATGCTGCTGGTGGGCACGCGTGGCGACCCGGCGACGCCGTACCGCTGGACCGTCGAGACGGCGAAGCGTCTCGGCTCCCCCGCCGTGGTGCTCGACAACAAGGGCGACGGGCACACCGGATACGGGTCGTCCAAGTGCGTGCACCGCAAGGTCGACGACTTCCTGCTGTACGGCTCCCTCCCGCCCAGCGGCAGTTCCTGCGGGCCCGACGAGGACGACGGCTGAGTGCGCCGGTACCTGCCGCTGCTGCTCGTCTGTCTCCTCGCGGCCGCGGCGACGGCAGCCTCGTCCGCCCGGTCCCCCTGGTGGTGGATCGCGGCCGGTCCGCTGCTGGCGTCGGCCTGTCTGGGCGGCTGGGACCTGCTCCAGCGCCGCCGCTCCGTACTGCGCAACCACCCGCTGGTCGGACGGCTGCGGTATCCGTCGGAGCCGGTACGCGTGCGTCCGGCGAGCGGCGGCGCGCGGGAGCCGTTCGGCGGCGACCGGGACGTGGACGAGTATCTGGTGCCCTCGCTGCGTCCGGTCGAGCCGGCCGAGGAACCTCCGAGGGTGCGGGTGGGCGGGCCGGACTGCTCCCAGCCCTACGACATGGCGCTGCTGAACGTGTCCGCGATGAGCTTCGGCGCGTTGTCGTCACGCGCGGTCCTCGCCCTCAACAGAGGTGCGGCGCTGGGTCGTTTCGCGCAGGACACCGGGGAGGGCGGGCTGTCGGAGCACCATCTGCGCGGCGGCGGCGACCTGGTCTGGGAGATCGGGACGGGGTACTTCGGCTGCCGCGACGCCGACGGCGGTTTCGACGCGCGGGAGTTCGCGGACAAGGCGGCGCTGCCCGAGGTGAGGTGCGTGTCGCTGAAGTTGTCCCAGGGGGCCGCGCCGGGCAGCGGCGGGACGCTGCCCGGGGTGAAGGTGAGCGCCGAGATCGCGCGGGAACGGAAGGTCCCGGTGGGCGAGACGGTGATGTCGCCGCCCTGCCACCGGGTGTTCTCGACGGCACGTGAACTGGTGCTGTTCCTGGCCCGGCTGCGTGAGCTGGCGGGCGGCAAACCGACCGGGTTCAAGCTGTGCGTGGGCTCGCGGCGTGAGTTCCTCGCGGTGTGCGCGGCGATGGTGGCGGAGGGCCTGACGCCCGACTTCGTGGTGGTGGACGGATCGGAGGGCGGGACGGGCGCCGGGCCCGCGGGGTTCGCCGGGCATCTCGGCATGCCCCTCACCGAGGGTTTGATCACCGTGCACAACGCCCTGCTCGGCGTCGGGCTCCGGGACCGGGTGCGGATCGGGGCGAGCGGGCGGATCGCCACCGGCTCGGACATCGTCACCCGTCTCGCGCAGGGCGCCGACTACACCAACGCGGCCCGGGCGATGATGCGCGCCGTCGGCTGTGTCGGCGCGCTGCGGTGTCACACCGGAACCTGCCCGTCCGGCGTCGCGACCCAGGATCCGCTGCGGGTCCGTGCCCTGAACGTGGCCGACCAGGCCCGGCGGGTCCGGCGCTACCAGTGGGAGACGGTCCGCGACGCCGTCCGGATCATGGCGGCGATGGGCGTCCGCGAGCCTGCCGAGCTCACCCCCGGCCATCTGGTCCGGCGGACCCGGCCCGGCGCCTGCCGCTCGTACGCGGAGCTGTACGAGTGGCTGGCGCCGGGAGAACTGCTCGCCGGACCACCGCAGACCTGGGAGGCGGACTGGAAGGCCGCGGACCCGGACGGCTTCGGATAGCGAGGGCCCCGCGGCAGACGGCCACACCGCTATACGGCTACGACAGCCGCGCGCGCGGCGACGGCCGGGCGGGCGACGCCGGCCCGACGCTGACGAAGGCGTCGATCGCCGCCGTCAGTTCGGCCGGCTTCTCGACGGGGAGTTCATGGCCCGCGTCGAGGATGCGGACGGTGGCGTCCGGACAGGCCTTGGCCATGCGCAGCATCTGCCGCACCGGAAGCTGGACGTCGTGGTAGCCGTGGATCATCAGGGTCGGCGCCTGGATCTCTCCCGCCCGGTCCAGCACGTCGAAGGCGCGCATGGCGCCGTACAGCGTCATGACCACCTCGCGCGGGGTGTCCGCCGAGGACTTGATGTACGCGCGGATCTCGTCGCGGGGATAGCCGGGGGCGAAGGCCCGCTGGATGTTGGCGGCGACGAACAGCTTGAAGGGGACGAGGGTGGAGACGCCCATCAGCAGGCCCCTGCCCCGGCTGTAGGTCATCCGGCCGATGGAGTTCACCAGCACCATGCGCTCCACCCGTTCGGGATGCGAGAGCGCCACGGTCTGCGAGATCATCCCGCCCATCGAGTGGCCGACCGGCACGAACCGATCGATCTCCAGGTGGTCGAGCAGGGCCAGGAGGTCCGCGGCCAGCTCGGCGACCGTCTTGACGCCCGCGCCGCTGCTCTCGCCGTGGCCGCGCAGATCGAACCGGATCACCCGGCGCCGCTCGGCGAAGTGCGCCATCTGGTGGTCCCAGCGGTGCCGGTTCGCCGTCCAGCCGTGCACGAACACCAGGGGTACCCCGTCGCCGTCGCGCGGGCCCTCGTCGTCGTACCTCAGTGCTGCGCCGTCGACTTCGAGCTGCGGCATGGGTGCCTCCTGCGGTGCGGTCCCGGTTACTGACGCGTACGGTAACCGGGCGAGGGGGTCGCCGTCACCGTCGGGCGCCCGCGGGCTCGCGCCCGCCGGGACGTCCGTTCGCTCACGACCTCCGCCGGCACCACGCCCCGGGCGACGCGCAGGACGTCCCCGCTCTCGAACGTCCCCCGACTCCGGCCGAGTTCGGGGTCGCCCCCGCACGCGGTGCAGCCCGCGCAGTCGGGACGGAAGGTGCGGGGCGATTGCCCCGAATGCCTGAAAGGCGATGGGGACCTATCGTGCTCGTATGGAGCACGCACTCAGCCCAGCGACTCTCTCCGAACTGCGCCGCCCGCGCCCCTATCCCGCGGTGTCCGTGCTGACGCCGACGCACCGGCGGGAACCCGAGAGCGCCCAGGACCGGGTCCGGCTGCGCAATGTCGTGGCCGAGGCGAAGAAACAGCTGGAGAGCGACCCGGCGGTCAGCCGCGAGCGGCGCGCCGACGTCGCGCACCAGCTCGACCGGGCCCTCGCCGAGATCGATCTGGCGCACACCGAGGACGGCCTGGTCATCTACGCCGCCCCGGGTGAGCACCAGGTGTGGTCCCTGGCACGCGCCGTCCCCGAACGCGTCGTGTTCTCCGACACCTTTCTGACCCGCAACCTCGTCTCGGCCCAGGCCGCCGACCGACCGTTCTGGGTCCTGTCGGTCTCCGCCGACCGCGTCACGCTGTGGAACGGCGGCGCCGACCGCGTCACCGAGGAGCACGCAGGCGGATTCCCGCTGGTCAGGAGTCAGCCGAACTTCGACGCCGAGCGCATGGAGCGGACCGGCGACCTCCCCAGCACCTTCCGCGACGAAGGCGCCCGCCAGTTTCTGCGCGAGGCCGACACCGCCCTGGGCAGGCTGCTGCGGGAGCACCCCCGACCGCTGTACGTCACCGGCGAGCAGGCGGCGCTGTCGCTCCTCGACGAGCTGGGCGGAGTCACCCGGGACGCGGTGCACGTCGCACACGGCGGGCTCGCCCACGGCACGCCCGACGCCGTGTGGCAGGCGGTGCGCCCGCTGCACGACGCGGAGGCCCGCCGTGACACCGCGGCCGTCGCCCGGGAACTCGACTCGGCCCGCGGTCACAAGACGTTCGCGGCCGGCGTCGACGAGCTCTGGCGGAACGCCCGGGAGGGCCGGATCCGGCTGCTGGCGGTCGAGGAGAACTACCGCGTCACGGTCCGCGACGGCGGCGACCACCTCGTCCCCGCGGTGAGCGGTGATCTCGACGCCCGCGACGACATCGTGGACGAGATCGTCGAACAGTGCCTGGAGACGGGCGCCGAGGTGCGTTTCGTACCCGACGGCACGCTGGGCGACGTCGACGGGATGGCAGGCGTGCTGCGCTACTGACCGATCCCCGCCCGCCCGGCGGCGGCTCGGCCGCCGGTCCCGGTATGGGGCCCGTTATGGGGCCCGGTATGGGGCCCGGTATGGGGCCCGTTATGGGGCCCGGTATGGGGCCCGGTCGGGGGCTCCCACCGGCGGCGTACGCTACGGCGTGATCGTCGACCGGGAGGGTGAGTACGCGTGGGTGACCTGCTGGGCGTGGCCGTACTGGGTGCCGGACACATGGGAGCCGACCACATACGCCGTCTCGACCGCGTGGTGAGCGGAGCCAGGGTCGCCGCTGTGGCCGATCCCGACGCCGCGCGCGCCAAGGAGGCCGCGACCGGGATCGAGGGGGTGACGGTCCACACGGAGGCCGAAGCCGCGCTGGACGCGCCCGGCGTCGAGGCCGTGCTGATCGCCTCCCCCGGCCCCGCGCACCAGGAGGCGCTTCTGGCGGCCTTCGCCCGCGGGCTCCCGGTGCTGTGCGAGAAGCCCATGGTGCCGGACTCGGCCGGGGCGCTGCGCATACTCGAGGCGGAGGCCCGGCTGGGGCGACGGCTGACGCAGATCGGGTTCATGCGGCGCTACGACGCCGGGTACCGCAGGCTCAAGGCGCTGCTGGACGACGGGCGGCTCGGGCGGCCGTTGATGCTGCACTGCGTGCACCGCAACGTCTCCTCGCCGCCGGGCTTCACCAGCGCGATGCTGATCGACAGCTCCGTCTCGCACGAGATCGACGCGGCCCGCTGGCTGCTCGGCCAGGAGCTGACCGCGGTCACCGTGCGGCGCCCGCGCCCCTCCTCCGGCGCCCCGCAGGGTCTGCTCGACCCGCAGTTCGTGCTCTTCGAGACCGACGGGGGCGCCCTGGTGGACGTGGAGATCTTCGTCAACTGCGGCTTCGGGTACCAGGTGCGCTGCGAGGCCGTGTGCAAGGCGGGCAGCGCACGCATCGGCGACGACCAGGGGGTGCTCGTCACCACAGGCGGCGCCGCCGGTGCGGACGTGCCCCAGGACTACCTCGTGCGGTTCGCGGACGCCTACGACCGCGAGATCCAGAGCTGGGTCGACGCCACCCGGCGCGGGCTGGTGACCGGCCCCACCGTCTGGGACGGCTACGCGGCCTCCGCCGTCGCCGAGGCCGGGATCCGGGCCCTGGAGAGCGACACGTGCGTCCCGGTCGAACTCGCCCCGCGCCCCGGTCTGTACAGTCCGGCCGGACCCTGACGCCCGGCGGGTCTCAGACATTGCCGAGCAGTGCCTCCAGGCCCTGGTCGACGGCGGCGCCGACATCCTCCCGGCCCGCCGCGACCACGGCGTAGCTGCGCAGCAGGAACCGGCGCAGGGCGGCCGTGTCGAACTGGAGCAGGGCCAGGCCGAGCGGCGAGTGGAACTCCACCACCGTACGGACCGGTCCGCAGGGCCAGATGTGCACGTCCCCGCTGCCGGCCGGACCGTTCACGCCTTCCTCCAGCAGAGTCCTGCCGAAGGTCCAGGTGACGGCCTCACCAGCGAGGGAGACCTCCCTCGGGAAGTCGACGTGCACGGCGAAGGGGTCCAGGGAGTCGTAGCGGAGCGTGGCGGGCACGGGCAGCTCCTGGTCCTCCGCGGTGATCAAGCGGGCGCGGACGGGTTGTTCCAGAGTGATGTCCATGCATGTACGACCTCGCGAGGGCCTTTTGCATTACGCGAAAACGCTGTCCAATTCATGTGACCTGCGTCACATCGACCACTGCCTGGAACATCAGGCTGCCGAACAGGTGACCGATGGTCCCCTCGGCCCCCTCAGGAGTCCCTCAAGTCACGTACGCCACCTACGACTTGACCTCCATCCGACCCTCTCCGAGCATCTCCCGCCACCCCGCCCCGAAGACAGTGGCATATGCCAGAAGCACCACCGAATCGTGTGTTGCCAAATCCCTTACACGCCGTCGCGGGCTGTGCAACAGTCGTAACGGCCCTTGGGCCAGCCTTCGCCGTACCGTCCCGCATCGGAGTGCGTCATGCCCCCCCACGTCTCTGCGGACCGCTCAGCCGCCCAGCCGCCGGGGCGCGGCCCGGTCGACGCGCTGATCACGCAGACACGGCGGCTCAAGGGCGACATGGACGCCGTACGGCAGGACGCCCGCGGCGACGCGGCGGACCCGCAGGGCCGCTGGCAGCGCGCGCTCTACGACCTGGCGCTGCATCAACTCGACGACCTCGACACGCATCTGGCCCAGCTGCGGGACGGCCCGCCGCCCGTGCCGCCCGCCGAGCCCGCACCGGCCGCGCCCCGGCGCGAGTCGCTGCTCAGCCGGGTCGGCAGCGCGGAGTGGAATCTGCTGACGGACGAGGCGGTCTGGTCCGAGGAGCTCTACGGGATCCTCGGCCGCGACCCCGCCGCTCCCGCGCTCACCCTCGACGAACTGCCCGCGCTCGTCCACGACGAGGACCGGGCGCAGCTGACGGCGATGGTCACCGACTGTCTCGTCGACGCCCGGCCCATCGACGGCGAGTTCCGCGTCGTACGCCCGGACGGCGAACACCGCACCGTGCACATGATGGGCGAGCCCGTGCTCGACGCCGAGGGCGGCACCACCTCGATGTGGGCCGTCCTGCGGGACGTCAGCGAACTGCGCCGCAGCCAGCGGGCGGTGCGCGAGAGCCGTGACTCGCTCCAGCGGCAGCGGTACCGCGCCCAGACCGAACACCGGCTGGCGGTGGAGCTCCAGGAGGCCGTGCTCCCTCCGTGGCGCGGCTCACCGCGCCTGCCGCACCAGGGCCCCCGCTCCCTCGACCTCGCCGCCCACTACCTGCCCGCCGCGACGACCTCACAGATCGGCGGCGACTGGTACGACGCGCTCGAACTCTCCGACGGGCACACGCTGCTCAGCGTCGGCGACCTCACCGGCCACGGTCCCACCGTCACGTCGACCACGGCGATGCTGCTGGGCGCCCTGCGCGGGATGGCCATGGCGGGCACCCGGCCGGCCCAACTGATGTCCTGGCTCGACCAGTTGCTGGACACCACGGTCCAACCGGCCCTGGGCAGCGCGGTCTGCTGCCGCTACCGGCCGGACACCCGCACCCTGATGTGGGCGCAGGCAGGACACCCCGCCCCGTTGCTGTTCCGCGACGGGACGGGACGCCGGCTGGACGCACCGCAGGGTGTGCTCCTCGGAGCCACCGCGCGCGCCGTCTACGGGCAGGCCGAGGAGACCCTCGAAAAGGGCGACCTGCTCCTGCTGCACACCGACGGACTGGCGCCCGCCGACCGCCTCCTCGGCCTGGCCCCTCGTCTGGGCGGGGCGCGCACCGCACAGGAGTGTGTGCGGATGGTCGTGGAGGAGTGCGGCGAGAGCGAACGCGCCGATGACGCCTGCGTGCTCGTCGCCCGGGTCACCCGGTGAGCGGACCCGACCGACGGGGCCCGCTCACACCTGAGCGCCGTTGCCCCCCTTGCTTGCCCTGCTGCCCTTCTGCTTCGGCAGCGCCAGCACGATCTCCTCACGCAGTTCGCTGATCCTCGGGTAGTTGGCGTACTGCGCGGTGAGCCGGTACATCTGGCTCAGCCGGTCCCAGGTACGCCTGGAGGAGTTCGACCCCATCGCCATCAGGGCCAGCCGGGCGAACCGGTCCGCCTGCTCGGGGTCGTCGGCGATGAAGCAGGCGGACGCCATGGACAGATGGTCGAAGATCTTCGACCGTTCCCGCCCGTCGACGCGCAGCGCCAGCGCCTTCTCCGCGTAGTACTGGGCGTGCGTGGCCGCCTGCGGCTCGAACTCGGCCAGCGTGCGGTAGGCCAGCGCCTGCATGCCGTACAGATCCTCGTCCTTGAAGGTCTGCATCCAGGACGGCGGGGTGACATCGCCCTTGTCGGAGACGAAGAGGTCCTCCGCCCGGCCGAGGGTGCGGCGCATGGCCTGGCCCTTGCCCATCGACGCCTGCGCCCAGGCCTCGATGGTGTGGAACATCGCCCGGGTGCGCGGCAGTACGTTGTCGCCGGAACCGGACTGGGCGAGGTTCATCAGGTCGAGGGCCTCGTCGGGCCGCCCGAGATGGACCATCTGACGGGCCGCCCGGGAGAGCGCCTCACCGGCCCGCGGCCGGTCACCGCCCTCTCGTGCGGCATGGGCGGCGATGACGAAGTACTTCTGGGCCGTGGGCTCCAGACCGACGTCGTGCGACATCCAGCCCGCGAGAACGGCGAGGTTTGCCGCGACACCCCAGAGGCGTCGCTGGAGATGGGCGGGATGGCGGTAGGCGAGGATGCCGCCCACTTCGTTGAGCTGTCCCACGACGGCCTTGCGCTGCAGACCGCCTCCGCGGGCCGCGTCCCAGGCCCGGAACACCTCGACCGAGCACTCGAGTTCGTCCACCTCCTCCGTTCCGATGGGGGCGGCCTCGTAGCGGTCGGACCCGGCGGGGTCGGCATGGTGCAGGAGGGGATGGTCGAGGACAGGAGCGTCGGAGGAGAGGGTGGGGTCGGTGTGCAGCCACTCGTACATGGCACTGCTGAGAGCTGATCCCGCGGCGAGCGCGGCACCCGCGCCCACCAAGCCGCGTCGGTTGAGCATGAGGTCCATTCCCGTGAATTCGGTGAGGACCGCAGCAGTCCGTTCGGGCGCCCACGGCACATCGTCGGGATGTTCCACACTCCCGCCGCCGGGCCGTTTCCCTGTACGCCCGTGCCGGACCAGACCGAGGTCCTCCATGGTCACGACACGGCCGAGACGCTCGGTGAACAGGGCCGCCAGCACCCGCGGCACCGGATCGCGCGGGATCTCTCCCATGTCGATCCACCGCCGCACCCGCGAGGTGTCGGTCGACAGCTGGGGGTGGCCCATGGCCGCCGCCTGCCGGTTGACCAGCCTCGCGAGTTCGCCCTTGGACCAGCCGGCCAGGCCGAACAGGTCCGAGAGGCGGGTGTTGGGTTGTCCGCTCACGTCAAGCCCCCAGGTTCTCGGCTGAGTTGACAGTAGCCCGGTGAAAGTTGCCGGGCGACTATTCGCCAGGGTTCGCCAGGGTTCGCCAGATGGTGTGCCACTGGGCAATGGGTGTCAGGTAGGAAAGCGCCACCCCGACCCGGTCGCCGAGGGACATTCCCCAGGGTGCACCCGAAAGGACCGGTCGGGGCAGCGCTCTGACGTCCGGCACACGAAGGGATCTGTTTCTCCCATGTACGCAGCATCGTCCTCCGTGTCCGCCCCGCCCCGGTCGCTGCACACCCGCCCGGGCGGCGGCGGCCCCTACCTCGACCCCGCCGCGCGGTCGGCGGCTCCCGCGCTCGGCGCCGGGACGGCCCGGCGTCCCGCGGGGCTCGGCACGCAACCGCTCAGCGGGAGACTCGACCTGTCCGGCCCCCAGGGCGCCCAGCTGCGCACCGCGATCGCGTCCGTGCACCGGATCTGCCCGGAGTTCGCCCCGGTGCAGGTCCTGCGCCGCAGCGGACGCTCGGTGCTGCTGGTGGGTACGACGGGCCGCAGCACGGCGGTCGCCAAGTGTTTACTCGACCACTCCCCCGTATGGGCCGAGCAGATCCGGCACGAAATAGCCGCGTACCGCACGTTCGTCCGGCACCGCCCTCCGGTGCGGGCGCCGAGACTGATCGCGGCGGACCCGGACAACTGCACACTGGTGATCGAGCGGATGCCGGGCCGGGCGGCCGCACTCCAGCGGCACCCCACCGAGGCCCCTCCGCGGGCTGACGTCCGGGCGGCACTCGGCGCGATCTGCCGGCTCAACGCCTGGCGGCCTCCGGCGGGGACGTTCGACGCCCCCCTCGACTACGCCGCACGTATCGCCCGCTATCACGAGCTGGGTCTGCTCACCGACCGGGACATGGGCGACCTCCAGAAGCTGCTGCACGGCATCGCGGCCACCGCGGGCCGGCAGGGCATGGGCCAGTTCTGCCACGGCGACGCCCTCCTGTCGAACATCCTTCTCTCACCGGCCGGTCCAGTGCTGGTGGACTGGGAGCACGCGGGTTGGTATCTGCCGGGCTACGACCTGGCGACGCTGTGGTCGGCGCTGGGCGACGCGCCGGTGGCGCGCCGTCAGATCAGTCAGATCGCCCAGTCGGCGGGCCCGGCCTCACGTGACGCCTTCCTGGTGAACCTGATGCTGGTCCTGACCCGCGAGATCCGTACCTACGAGACGGCCGTGCAGCGTTCGATGCACGACGGCGGCCCGACGGCCCCGGGGGCCCAACCGGGCGGCGCGCCGTCCGGCGAGGAACAGCGCCTGCTGCTGCGACGGCTGCACGACGACTGCCAGCTGGCCCGTCGGGCCGTACGTGCGGCGGTCGGCACCCGCTGAGGGACGGGGAGCCGCGGGTTGCGCCTGAACGGCGGCGCGCCGCGGACCCCGGGGTGCGTCAGCGGTGTCTTGACGAGGGAAGCCTCCTGTCTGTGGGCATGATTGACGGGTTGTCGGCAAGCCGGTGACAGATGGCTCATGTCCGGCCCCGCACGCCCGCCCGCCCGTCCCAGGAGGCCGCATTGCGAAAACCCGTCACTCACCCCGGACCTGGCAGACACACCCGAAGAGCCGCAGGCGCCATGGCGTCGGCGGCTCTGCTGCTCCCGCTGCTCGGCGCGGCCTCCCCGGCCGAGGCCACGGATCCCTCGGCCGTCCCGGCGTCCGGAGCGGCCGGCCTCCAGCGGGCCTTCGTCGTCGCGGCCGCCGAGTACCACGTGCCGCGGAACCTGTTGCTGGGCGTCTCCTACCTGCAGTCCCGCTGGGACACGCACACCGGAGCGCCGAGCGTGACCGGCGGCTACGGACCGATGCACCTCACGGACGCCCGTACGGCGCTCGCCGCGGCCCCGCGCGACGGGCGGGGCACCCAGGACGCCCGTGGCGACTCCGCCCGCCCGGCCCGGGTCCCGCAGACGCGGCTCCCGGCCGGTGACGAGCTCCCGGCCCGGCTGCGCACCCTGCCGAGGGCGGCGCAGCTGACAGGACTGAGCGCCGAGCGGCTGCGCACGGACCCCGCGGCCAACATCGCGGGCGGCGCGGCGCTCCTCGCCGCCGCGCAGCGGAGCCTGGGCGAGCCGCTGAGCGCCGATCCGGCGGACTGGTACGGCGCGGTGGCGCGCTTCTCGGGCGCGGACGACAGCGCGACGGCCGCCACCTACGCCGACGACGTCTACGACGTGCTCCGCACCGGAGCGGAGCGCGTCACGGACGCCGGCGGGCCCGTCGTCCTGGCCGCCGTGCCGGGCCTGGCCCCGCGGACCGCCCAGCTGCGGGAGACCGGCCTGCGCACGGCCTCCAAGGCCGGCACGGAGTGCCCGACCACGGTGTCCTGCGAGTGGATCCCGGCGCCTTACGAACAGTTCGGCGACAACGACTACGGCAACCACGACCTCGGCGACCGGCCGGCCGCGCCGGGCATCAGGTACATCGTCGTGCACGACACCGAAGGCGGCTGGGAGGGGGTGCTGAACATGGTCCAGGACCCCACCTATGTGTCCTGGAACTACACCCTGCGCTCCACCGACGGTCATGTCGCCCAGCATGTGAAGGCCAAGGACGTGGCCTGGCACGCGGGCAACTGGTACATCAACGCCAAGTCGATCGGCCTGGAGCACGAGGGCTTCCTCGCCCAGCCGGACTCCTGGTACACGGAGGCGATGTACCGGTCCTCGGCGCGCCTGGTGAAGTACCTGGCCGCGCGGTACGGCATCCCGCTGGACCGGCAGCACATCCTGGGCCACGACAACGTGCCCGGGCCTACCACCGCGACCGTCTCCGGGATGCACACCGACCCGGGCCCCTACTGGGACTGGCGGCACTACTTCGAACTGCTGGACCGGCCCTTCGCGGCGACGGCCCGCAGGAGCGGTGGCCTGGTGACGATCCGGCCGGACTACCTCGCCAACCGGCCGGTGTACACGGACTGCGCCACCAAGGGCGAACCGTGTGCGGCGCACGGTTCCGGCGCGGTGCGGCTGTACTCCGACCACGACGAGAAGTCGGCCCTGATCAGGGACATCGGCCAGGGGTCGGCCCCCACCACCGGTGTGAACGACACCTCCTCGCGGGTGTCCACCGGCCAGCAGTACGCGGTCGCCGACCAGTGGGGTGAGTGGACGGCGATCTGGTACCTGGGTCAGAAGGCGTGGTTCCGGAACCCGAAGGACTCGCCGACGGCGGTGCCCTCGGCCGGCCGGGTGATCACCCCGAAGGACGGCCGGGACGGCGTTCCGGTCTACGGCCGCGCCTACCCGGAGGCGTCGGCCTACCCGTCGGGCGTCCCGGCCCAGGCGGTCTCACCGCTGCCGTACACCCTGCCGAAGGGCCAGAAGTACGTGGTCGGCGACCAGGTGCCGGGTGAGTACTACTACGCGGTCACCTTCGCCACCGGTTCGCACCGGGTCGTGACCGGCGAGGACCAGTACTACGAGATCCAGTACGGGCACCGGGTGGCGTTCGTGCGGGCAGCGGACGTGAAACTGACGTCGTCGACGTCGTAGCCGCGCCTCAGCCCTGCTGGAACAGCTCCGCCGGGAGCGGTTTCAGCAGGGCGTACAGGTCGTCGGTGATGGGGCGGTCCCAGGCGGCGATGGTCACCAGGACGTTGTCGCTGCGGTCGAACTGCACGCAGGAGATCCGGCCCTCGGAGAGCTTGAGGCGGCGCACGATCAGCAGGTTGTCACCCTGCATCACCGGCATGTCCTCGGTGCCGACGACGGTCACCTCCTCGTCGTTCTCCAGGGCGAGCAGCAGCTGGGCGACCTCGAAGGGGACCTCGTCCTCCTCCACCTCGCGGGCCGGGGAGCCCTCGGGCAGATTGCCGATGATCATCGCGGGGCCGCGGCCGCCGAAGAGGTCGTAGCGCAGGAAGACACCCTGACAGCTGCCGTCGGGGGCGGGCAGCAGCCCGGCGCCCAGGTTGCCGGGCCAGTCGCCCGGATCCATGGCCAGGACGTCGAAGTCGGGCCCGGCGGGAGTGGCGCTGCGGCGGCGGAGGAACGACATGCGGCCATGGTACGTGGACAGCGCCGTTCGGCGACCGCCGGGAGGGACGCGGGTCCGTCGTCCCGGGGCGCCGTCGCGCTCCGGGTGATGGCGGCCGGCGCGTGCACCGCCCGGTCGCCGCCCGGTCCCCCCGTCCGGGCAAGGTCACGCTGCCGGCCGTCCGGCCGACACCGGTCTCAGGTCAGGTCGAACTCCCCCTCCCGCGCCCCCGACACGAACGCGCCCCACTCGGCGGGCGTGAAGATCAGGGAAGGGCTCTGCGGGCTGCCGCTGTTGCGCATCGCGATGAATCCCTCGACGAAGGCGATCTGGACATCCCCCCGCCCCCGGCTGCTGGACTGCCACTCGGCGTTGCTGAGGTCCAGCTCCGGCTTGTCCCAGCCCGTGAGCGGCTGCTGCTGGATGGTGCTCTCGGCCACGTCCGTGCTCCTCCCGGTTCGTCGTCCGCGGGTCAGCCTAGCGATCGGTCCCGAACGCCGACAGAGCACGTGAGGGGGACCTTTCAGGACTGCGGCGGCCGCGCTCCCACCAGCCACATGGAGAAGAACTGCGAGCCACCGCCGTAGGCGTGCCCGAGGACCTTCCCGGCCCGCTCCACCTGGTGTTCCCCGGCCTGGCCGCGGACCTGGAGCGCCGCCTCCGCGAAGCGGATCATCCCGGAGGCGCCGATGGGATTGGTGGACAGCACGCCGCCCGACATGTTGACGGGCAGGTCGCCGTCGAGCTCGGTCACCCCGGCCTCGGTCAGCTTCCAGCCCTCGCCCTCGTCGGCGAAGCCGAGGTTCTCCAGCCACATGGGCTCGTACCAGGAGAACGGCACGTACAGCTCGACGGCGTCGATGTCCCGGCGCGGGTCGGTGACACCGGCCTGCCGGTAGACGTCGGCGGCGCAGTCCTGGCCGGCCCGCGGCGACACGGCGTCCTTGCCGGCGAACAGGGTCGGCTCGCTGCGCATCGCGCCGCCGAGCATCCAGGCGGGCGGCCGGGGCGCGCGGGCGGCTCCGGCCCGGTCGGTGAGGATCATCGCGCAGGCGCCGTCGGACGAGGGGCAGGTCTCCGAGTAGCGGATCGGGTCCCAGAGCATGGGCGAGGCCTGGACCTTCTCCAGCGTGATGTCGTGCTCGTGGAGGTGGGCGTAGGGGTTCTTCAGCGCGTTGCGCCGGTCCTTGTACGCGACCAGCGAGCCGACGGTGTCGGGGGCGCCGCTGCGCCGCATGTACGCCCGCACGTGCGGCGCGAAGAATCCGCCCGCTCCGGCGAGCAGCGGCTGCTGGAAGGGGATCGGCAGCGACAGTCCCCACATGGCGTTGGACTCGGACTGTTTCTCGAAGGCGAGGGTCAGCACGGTGCCGTGGACGCGGGCCGCGACGAGCTGGGCGGCGACGAGGGCGGTGGACCCGCCGACGGACCCCGCCGTGTGCACCCGCAGCATCGGCTTGCCGACCGCGCCGAGCGCGTCGGCGAGGTAGAGCTCGGGCATCATGACGCCCTCGAAGAAGTCGGGGGCCTTGCCGATGACGACGGCGTCGATGTCGGCCCAGGTCAGCTCGGCGTCCTCGAGAGCGCGTCGGGCGGCCTCGCGGACGAGCCCGGCGATCGAGACGTCCCTGCGGGCGGCGACGTGCTTGGTCTGGCCGATCCCGACGACGGCCACGGGCTCCTTGCTCATCGCGGTTCTCCTTCGAGTACGGCGACCAGGTTCTGCTGCAGACACGGGCCGGAGGTGGCATGGGCGAGGGCGCGGTCGGACTCGCCCCGGTGGATGCGGGCGGCGGCCTCGCCGACGCGGACGAGGCCGGCGGCCATCATCGGGTTGGCGGCGAGGGCGCCGCCGGACAGGTTCACCCGCACGCTGTCGTCGAGCCGCAGCGCCTTGCGCAGGACGACCTCCTGCGCACTGAACGGGGCGTGCAGTTCGGCGGTGTCGACGGGCCGTTCGAAGGCGCCGGCGCGTTCGGCGGCCAGCCGGGTGGAGGGCGAGTCGGTCAGGTCGCGCACGCCGAGCGTGTGGGCCTCGATCCGGTGGTCGATGCCGCGGATCCAGGCGGGTCGCGAGCACAGCTCGCGGGCCCGCTCCCCGGCCGCGAGGATCACGGCGGCGGCGCCGTCCCCGACGGGCGGGCAGTCGCCGGTGCGCAGCGGTCGTACGACGTAGTCCCCTTGGGGCACGGAACCACGGAGCTGTGCGTGGGAGTTGAGGGTCGCGACCCGGCGGCTGCGGGCCCCGATGGCGGCGAGGGCACTCTCGTCGGTGTCGCCCGCGTCGATCAGTGCCTGCGCCTGGAGGGCGGCGAGGGCGACGGAGTCCGGCCACAGCGGGGCGACGTAGTACGGGTCGAGCTGACGGGTGAGCACGTCGCGCAGGGAGCCGCCGGAGGACTTGCCGTAGGAGTAGACGAGCGCGGTGTCGGCGTCGCCGGTGAGCAGCTTGGTCCACGCCTCGTACAGCGCCCAGGCGCCGTCCATCTCGACATGGGACTCCGCGATGGGCGGCCAGGCGCCGACGCCGTCGAGGGCGAGGGTGAAGGAGAAGGCCCGGCCGGCGAGGTAGTCGCTGGACCCGGAGCAGGTGAAGCCGATGTCGGCGGTCTTCAGGCCGGTCCGGTCCAGGACGCTGTGCAGGACCGGCATGAGCATCTCGACCTCGGAGAGTTCGTCGGTGGTGCGCAGGACGTCGGTCTGCGCGAAGGCCACCACCGCGATGTCCCGGGTCACAGCAGCTCCTTGTAGGCGTCGTAGTCGGCGTCGGGTTCGCCGGTCGGCCGGTAGTGGTCGGGGTAGCGGGCGCCGTCCGTCCAGACGGGTTCGACGCGCAGGCCCATGCGCACCTGGTCGTAGGGGATGCCGCCGATGCGGGCGTGCAGCGCGAGGTCGGCGCCGTCGAGGGCGATGTGGGCGTAGACGTAGGGCACTTCGATGTCGAGGTTCCTGGCCTTGATGTTGACGATGCAGAAGGTGGTGACGGTCCCGCGCGGTCCGACCTCGACCTGCTCGGCGGTCGGGACACCGCAGGTGGGGCAGGCCCCGCGCGGTGGCACGTACACCTTGCGGCAGGACGGGCAGCGCTCGCCGACGGTCCTGCGGTCGGCGAGGGAGTTGATGTAGGCGGTCTGGGCGCGGCCGGGCGAGTAGGTGTAGTCGAGCCGGGCGGTGGCGACGATTCCGCCGACCGGATCCGCGAACTCGTCCGTGCTGCCCGTGAGTCGGGCCGGTCCGCCGTCGTACGGCTCGAAGCAGGCGATGTCGGTGATGGCGCCGGTGCGCTCCTCGGCCCAGCGGATCCGGACGCGCAGTCCGGTGTGGACGGCGTCGGGGCCGGGGGCGTCGAGGGCGTGCAGCAGGGCGGTGTCGGCGCCGTCGAGGCGGACCAGGACCCAGGCGAAGGGGGTGGTGAGGGGCTGTCCGCGGCGGGGGGCGTGGTTCCAGGCCCAGGTGGTGACCGTTCCGGTGGGGGCGACCTCGACCAGGTCGCGGAGGTCGTCGGCGGTGACCGGGTCGTACTCGACGGGCGGGACGAGGGTGCGGCCGTCGGTGGTCGTCACCCCCAGCACGACCCGTTCGCGCAGACCGGTGAGAAAGGCGCTCTGGACGGGCCCGAGGGACCGGGTGAACGGAAACTCGACGACGAGCGGTGCTTTGAGGATTTCGGGCATCAGGGCTGCCTCCTTGGGCATCCGGCGTGCTGGGGCCGGGCCGAGCGACATCGATGGGGCGGGGCCCCGTAAGGGGCGGGGGGAAACTGGGCGACCGGCTCGCGGCGGGCCCGCAGCCGGCCAACGGCGCCTCCCCGTCCGCTCGACCCGCGGAGCGTCACGCACGCTTGTAGAGCGGCGCCCGTTTCTCGGCGAAGGCGCGGGCGCCTTCCTTGGCGTCGTCCGTGTCGAACACCGGCCAGCCGCGCGCGAGTTCGGCGGCCAGCCCGTCGGCCTCGGTCAGCTCGGCGGCCTCGTACACGGACGCCTTCACGGCCTCCACGGCGAGCGGCCCGCAGGCGTTCACGCGTTCGGCGATCTCCAGGGCCCTCTCCAGGGCCGTACCGTCGGGGACGACATGCCCGATCAGCCCGATGGCGGCGGCCTCGCGGGCGGTGTAGGACCGGCCGGTGAGCAGCATCTCCAGGGCATGGGTGCGGGGTATCTGGCGGGGCAGCCGGACCGTCGAGCCGCCGATCGGGAAGAGGCCGCGTTTCACCTCGAAGAGGCCGAAGGTGGCGGACTCGCCCGCGACGCGGATGTCGGTGCCCTGGAGCATCTCGGTGCCGCCCGCCACGCAGTACCCCTCGACGGCGGCGAGCACCGGTTTGCGGGGGCGGTGGTGGCGCAGCATCGCCTTCCAGTGCAGGTCGGGGTCGGCCTTGAGCCGGTCGCGGTGCCGCTCGCCCGCCATGCCCCGGCCGGCCAGGGCCTTGAGGTCCATGCCGGCGCAGAAGGAGCCGCCCGCGCCGGTGAGGACGACCGAGCGGACCGAGTCGTCCGCGTCGGCCTCGAGCCAGCCGTCGTACAGGCCGACGAGCATGGCGATCGAGAGCGCGTTCCTGGCCTCCGGTCTGTTGAGCGTGAGCACGAGTGTGGCGCCTTCGCGGCGCACGGTGAGGTGTTCGGTGCCGCCCATGGCAGGTCTCCCCTCGGAAAGAACGAGAACAGGTTGCAGGAGGCGTGATGGCAGTTCAAGGGTTTTCTGACAGACGGTCAGATTTATTGGCACCGGCCCTTCCCACTTGCCGCCCCCTTTGCTCAGATGACCGACGAACCGTCGGAGAACCAGGCCCCCGGTCAGGAGGAGCGGTGGAGTACAACCTTGCCGACCTGTTCGAGTCGGTCGTCGACGTGGCGGCGGACCGTGAGGCGCTCGTGTACGTCGACCATCCCGGCACGGGCGCGGAACGCCGTCTGACGTACGCGGAACTGGACGCGGCGGCCAACCGCATCGGCCACCACCTCCTCGACAGCGGCATCCGTCCCGGCGAGCATCTCGGCCTGCATCTGTACAACGGCGTCGAGTACCTCCAGACGGTGCTGGGGTGCCTCAAGGCGCGGATCGTGCCGGTCAACGTCAACTACCGTTATGTAGAGGAGGAGCTGGTCTATCTCTACCGGGACGCGGATCTGGTGGCCCTCGTCTTCGACGCGGAGTTCACGGACCGGGTGGCGGCGGCGCTGCCGCAGACCCCGGCGCTGCGGCATCTGGTCCGGGTGGGGCCGCCGGGCGAGGGCGTCATCTCCTTCGCGGACGCCGAGGCGAGCGGCTCTCCCGGGCGCGGGTTCCCGGACCGCTCGGGAGACGACCAGTTCATCATCTACACCGGCGGCACGACCGGCCTGCCCAAGGGGGTGATGTGGCGTCAGGAGGACCTCTTCTTCTCGGGGCTGGGCGGCGGCTCACCCACCGGCGAACCGGTGAAGAAGCCCGAGGAGATCGCCGAGCGGGTCGCGGCCGGCGGCGCCGGGATCACCTTCTTCCCCACCCCGCCGCTGATGCACGGCACCTCCACCCTCACCGCCTTCATCGGCTTCAACTTCGGCCAGCGTGTCCTGATCCACCGCAAGTTCGTGCCCGAGGAAGTCCTGAGGACGATCGAGAGGGAGAAGGTCACCAGCATCTCCCTGGTGGGCGACGCGATGCTGCGGCCGTTGATCGACGCACTCGGGGGCCCGCTGAGGGGCACGGACTGCTCGTCGGTGTTCAGCGTGTCCTCGTCCGGCGCCATCATGTCGGACACGGTCCGTCGGCAGTTCCGGGAGCTGATGCCGAACGCGATGCTGCTGAACAACTTCGGCTCCTCGGAATCGGGGTTCAACGGCACGGCGACGGAGGACTCGGGACCCGAGCGCGGCTTCCGGGTACGCGTCAACTCCCGTACGAGAGTGGTCGATCCGGCCACCCATGAGCCGGTCGCCGCGGGCGAGGTCGGGCGGGTCGCCCAGCGCGGTCACGTGCCGCTCGGCTACTACAACGACCCGGCGAAGACGGCCGAGACCTTCTTCCGCAAGGACGGCGAACGCTGGGTGCTGCTCGGCGACATGGCGACCGTCGACGAGCAGGGCGTGGTCGTGGTCCTCGGGCGCGGCTCGCAGTGCATCAACACGGGGGGCGAGAAGGTGTACCCCGAGGAGGTCGAGCAGGCCCTCAAGGCTCATCCGGACGTGTACGACGCCCTGGTGGCCGGGGTGCCGGACCCGACGTGGGGCAACCATGTGGCGGCGGTCGTGCAGGTGCGCGACGGCGCGGCGCAGCCCTCGCTGGAGGACATCCAGCGTCACTGCCGCTCCCGGCTCGCCGGCTACAAGATCCCGCGTCAGCTGGTGGTCACGGAATCCATCCGCCGCTCACCGAGCGGCAAGGCGGACTACCGGTGGGCGCGGGAGGTGGCGGTCGCCGAGGACCGGTGACCCGGCCGGGCATCGGCCCCAAAACGTCAGAGCGCATGCGCCGACGGCCAAGACGCCGGCGCCGGCGACGCCGGTGGCGCCCGTCGGCCGCTCAGCCAGCCCGGACCCGGCGTCGAAGGCGATGCCTCGGTGCGGGGTGCCGTAGGTGAAGAGCGGGTCCGGGTTCGCCGGTGGAGGCACCCTCGGTTCAGGCGGGCGGCACCGAACCGGCGACGGGTGTGCCGTCGAGGAAGGCGCCGGTGCGTCCGGCGAACCACTCCGGGTCGTCCAGCCACGGGTAGTGGCCGGCACCGGGCTGTACGGCGAACTCGGCGTTCGGGCAGGCGTCGGCGAGGAGCCGGGCGAGCTCGGGCCGGGGGCCGCCGTCCACCTCGCCGGCGAGCACCAGCACCGGGGCCGCGAGCTCGGCGAGGGCGGCCCGCAGGGCGGGTGGATCGACGGCCTCCGGGTCCAGGAACAGGTTCTCCGCCGCGGAGTTGGTCTGCTCGTCCGCGGCGGCGTCGTGGGCGCGGGCGGCGTCGTCCCACCGGCCGTAGAAGAAGGCGCCGACGACCTCCCAGTCGGGGTCGCCCCCGCCCGTGAGCCACGCCTCGAACACCGGATACGCCGCCCTGAACCAGGATTCGTCCCGGCGCAGCCGAGCCGCCGTCAGCCGGTCCTCGGCCGTGGCCGGCCGGTCAAGGGCCCACGGGGTGGCGGTGATCAGCGCGAGCCGCGACACCCGGTGCGGGTACCGGGCCGCGTACAGCAGCGCGAGGCTGCCGCCCGCGGAATGGGCGAGCACATCGATCCGCTCGAGCCCGAGACGGCCGCGCAGCGCCTCGACGTCGTCGACCTGCCGGTCGCAGCGGTACGTCGCCGGGTCCGCCGGGACGGCGGAGTCGCCGGTGCCGCGCAGGTCGAGGAGGATCAGCCGGCGCCGGGCGGCGAGACCGCCGAGGTCGCCGAGGTAGGCGGAGGCGCGCAGGGGGCCGCCGGGCAGGACGACGAGCGGCTCGCCCTCGCCCCGTACGTGGTAGGCGAGCTCGGTCCCGTCCGGGGCGGTGAAGGTGGGCATGCCCCGATCCTCGACGCGCGCGGCAGCGGTCCGCAACGGAGTTCCCCGGGGCGAAAGTCACGGCCGCCCCCTTGCCCGCGGCCGGCCGGCCTGGATTACTGATCCCGAGAGGAACGACCGAATGATCGGTCGTCCGTATTGACATGGTTCGATGATCGGGTCGGCATGGCTCGGCGAGCGTGACGAGGGAGAATCTCCATGACGGGTGCGAGCGATCCGCTGGACGAGGGCGAGCTCCTCGACGAGAGCGCTCTGCGCGCACTGCAACGGGAGCGGCTGCGGGCCTCGCTGCGCCACGCGTACGCCCGCGTGCCCTTCTACCGCGAGTCCTTCGACAAGGCGGGCGTCCACCCCGACGACTGCCGCGACCTCGGCGATCTCTCGCGCTTCCCCTTCACCACCAAGGCCGACCTGCGCGAGCACTACCCGTACGGGATGTTCGCCGTCCCCCGCGACCGGGTCCGCCGCATCCACGCCTCCAGCGGCACCACCGGCCGCCCCACGATCGTCGGCTACACGGAGGCCGACCTGTCCCTGTGGGCGGACCTGGTGGCCCGTTCGCTCCGCGCCGCGGGCGCCCGACCCGGTGACACGGTCCATGTGGCCTACGGCTACGGCCTGTTCACCGGTGGTCTCGGCGCCCACTACGGCGCCGAACGCCTCGGCTGTACCGTGATCCCCGCGTCCGGCGGCATGACGTCCCGTCAGGTGCGGCTGATCCAGGACCTCGAGCCCCGGATCATCATGGTGACCCCCTCCTACATGCTCACGCTGCTCGACGAGTTCGAACGACAGGGTGTCGACCCGCGCTCCACCTCGCTGCGTGTGGGGGTGTTCGGCGCGGAGCCCTGGACGGAACAGATGCGCCAAGAGATCGAGGACCGGTTCGCGATCGACGCCGTCGACATCTACGGACTCTCGGAGGTGATGGGCCCGGGGGTCGCGCAGGAGTGCGTGGAGACGAAGGACGGCCTGCACATCTGGGAGGACCACTTCTATCCGGAGATCGTCGACCCGATCACCGGCGAGGTCCTCCCGGAGGGCGAGGAGGGCGAACTGGTCCTCACGTCGCTCACCAAGGAGGCGATGCCGGTCGTCCGCTACCGCACCCGCGACCTGACCCGGTTGCTGCCGGGCACGGCACGCGTCTTCCGGCGGATGCGGAAGGTGACCGGGCGCAGCGACGACATGGTCATCCTGCGCGGGGTGAACCTCTTTCCCACCCAGATCGAGGAGATCGTGCTGCGCACCCCCGGCGTGGCGCCCCACTTCCAGCTGCGGCTGACGCGCGAGGGCCGTCTCGACGCCCTCACGGTCCGGGCGGAGGCACGCCCCGACGCGACCCCCGAGGACCGTGACACGGCCGCGCGCAGCATCGCGGCGGCCGTGAAGGACGGGATCGGCGTGTCGGTGGCCGTCGAGATCGTCGATCCGGAGTCGCTGGAGCGGTCGGTGGGCAAGATCAGGCGGATCGCTGACCTGCGGGAGTCATGAGGCGAACCGTTCGCGCAGCTCCCGCTTGAGGATCTTGCCGCTGGCGTTGCGCGGCAGCTCCTCGACGAACAGCACCCGCTTCGGCGCCTTGAAGTGGGGGAGGTTCTCGCGGGCGTGGGCGATGAGTTCCTCCTCGGTGACCTCGCCGCGCGGGACGACCACGGCCGTGATCGCCTCGATCCACGTCGCGTCGGGCAGGCCGATCACGGCGGCCTCGGCGACGGCGTCGTGGGTGTAGAGCGCGTCCTCGACCTGGCGGGAGGCGACCAGTACGCCACCGGAGTTGATGACGTCCTTCACCCGGTCGACGATCGTGAAGTAGCCGTGGGCGTCGCGCACGGCGAGGTCGCCCGAGTGGAACCAGCCGTCGCGGAAGGCGGCGGCGGTCTCCTCGGGCTTGTCCCAGTAGCCCTCGCACAGCTGGGGGGAGCGGTAGACGATCTCGCCTGCCGTGCCGTCGGGGACGTCCTTGCCGTTCTCGTCGACGACACGGGCGTCCACGAAGAGGACCTGGCGCCCGCAGGAGTCCATCCGGCCCTTGTGCTCGTCGGGGGCGAGGACGGTGGCGAGCGGACCGATCTCGCTCTGCCCGAAGCAGTTGTAGAAACCCAGCCCGGGCAGGCGTTCACGCAGCCGCTCCAGCACGGGCACCGGCATGATCGACGCCCCGTAGTACGCCTTGCGCAGCCCGCTCAGGTCACGCGTCGCGAAGTCGGGGCGGTTGGCCAGGCCGATCCACACGGTCGGCGGGGCGAACAGGCTGTCGACGCGGTCCGCCTCGATCAGGTCGAGGAGACGGTCGCCGTCGGGGGCGTCCAGCACGATGTTCGTGGCGCCGACCGCGAGGTACGGCAGCAGGAACACGTGCAGCTGCGCCGAGTGGTACAGCGGCAGCGAGTGCGCGGGGCGGTCGCCGGCGCTCAGGTCGAGAGCGGTGATCGCGCTCAGGTACTCGTGCACCAGGGCACGGTGGGTCATCATCGCGCCCTTGGGCAGCGCCGTCGTGCCCGAGGTGTAGAGCAGTTGCACCAGGTCCTCGGAGCGGGGCTCGGGACCGTCGTACGCGGGGGTCGCGGGCAGCCGGACGAGGAGCGATCCGTCCGCGTCCCGCAGCGCCAGTCGCCGGGTCCCGGCGGGGAGCCGTCCGGCCAGGTCCGGGTCGGTGAGGACCAGTGCGCTGCCCGACTGGCGGACGATGTACGCCAGGTCCTCGCCGGTCAGGTTCTGGTTGACGGGGACGTGCACCAGTCCCGCGCGGGCGCAGGCGAGGAACGCGATGAGGTAGGCGTCGGAGTTGTGGCCGTAGGCGCCGACCCGGTCGCCGGGGGCGAGACCTTCGCCGAGCAGGACACTCGCCGCGCGCGAGACGGCCTCGTCGAGTTCCTCGTAGGTCCAGGTGCGGTCGCGGTACTCCACCGCGACGCGGGCCGGAGTGCGGCGGGCGCTGCGCCGCAGCACCCCGTCGACCGTGCTGCCATGTCCGGGCGTCATGACTCATGATCCTCGGGGGGCGGCCGGGGCGGGTCAAGTCGTCGGCGGCCCCGGGTGCCGGTCGCCCCGCCGGGCCGGCGGCCCGGGCGCGGAAGGGGCGCCCACGCGCCTCCCGGCCCCCGCTCACACCGGGCGCGTCCGCCCCTCCCAGTACGGCTCCCGCAACCGCCGCTTGTAGAGCTTGCCGTTGGGGTCGCGGGGCATCTCGGTGATGAAGTCGATGCTTCTGGGGCGCTTGTAGCCGGCCAGCCGTTCGGCGCAGTGGTCGAGGAGGGCGGCGGCGAGCTCGGGCCCGGGTACGCGGCCGGGGGCCGGTTCGACCACGGCCTTCACCTCCTCCCCCCAGTCGTCGTGCGGGATGCCGAAGGCGGCGGCGTCGGCGACGGCGGGGTGGGCGAGCAGCGCGGACTCGATCTCGGCGGGGTAGATGTTGACGCCGCCCGAGATGATCAGGTCGATCTTGCGGTCGCGCAGGAAGAGGTAGCCGTCCTCGTCCAGCACACCGAGGTCGCCGACGGTGAAGAAGTCACCGATGCGGTTCTTCCTCGTCTTGTCGTCGTCCTTGTGGTAGGCGAAACCACCGGTCGTCATCCTCATGTAGACCGTGCCGAGTTCGCCGGGCGGCAGCCGGTTGCCGTCGTCGTCGAAGACCGCCAGTTCGCTGATGGGCCAGGCCTTGCCGACCGTGCCGGGCTTCTTCAGCCAGTCCTCGGCCGTGGCGAAGGCGCCGCCGCCCTCGCTGGCCGCGTAGTACTCCTCCACGCAGGTGCCCCACCAGTCGATCATCGCCCGCTTCACATGGTCGGGGCAGGGCGCGGCACCGTGGATGGCGTGCCGCATCGACGACACGTCGTGGCGTGCCCGGACGTCCGGCGGGAGGGCCAGCAGCCGGTGGAACTGGGTCGGGACCATATGGGTGTGGGTGCACCGGTGGGTGTCGATGAGCCGGAGCATCTCCTCCGGCGTCCACTTGTCCATCAGGACCAGCGGGTGGCCGATGTGCAGGGACGCGCCCGCGAACTGGAGCACCGCCGTGTGGTAGAGCGGCGAGCAGACCAGGTGCACGTTGTCGTCGAAGGGCCGGACGCCGAAGATGCCGAGGAATCCGCCGAGGTACGCCTCTTCGGGCAGCTTGCCGGGCAGCGGGCGCCGGATGCCACGCGGGCGGCCCGTGGTGCCCGACGTGTAGTTCATGACCCAGCCGAGCGTGCGGTCGGCGGGCGGCGACTCCGGTTGTCCGTCGAGGAGTTCGGCGTACGGCCGGAAGCCCTCGACCTCGCCGACGGCGTACCGGTGGGTGGCGGGCAGACCGGCCTCGTCGGCGGCCCGGCGCGCCTGGTCGGCGAACCGCTCGTGGGCGAGGAGGACCTTGGCGCCGGAGTCGGACACGATCCAGGCGATCTCCGGACCCACCAGGTGGTGGTTGACCGGGACGAGGTAGAAGCCGGCCTGGGTGGCGGCGAGATGGGCCGTGAAGAACTCCGCCGAGTTGGGCAGCACGACGGCGAAGGCGTCACCGCGCTCCAGACCGGCGGCGCGCAGACCGTGCACGAGCCGGTTGGCGGCGGCGTGCAGGCGTCCGGCGCTCCACCGCGTTCCGTCCGGCGCGATCAGGACCGTGCGGTCGGGGTCGTGGGCCGCCTGGGCCCAGAAGCCCGCGGGGGGTGTGCTGGTCATGTGCCGCTCCTTCCGGCGATGCGGTTGACGCGGTCCACGGCCCGCTCGAAGCCGCGGGTGAGGTCGTCGAAGACGGCCTGGACGCTGCGGACGTCGTTCATCCGGCCGACGATCTGGCCGACGGGCGTGCCGAGCAGGGGGTCGATCTCGTACTTCTGGATGCGCGAGACGGCCTCGGCGACGAGCAGGCCCTGGAGCGGCATGGGGAGGGTGCCGGGCCCGTCGGCGGCGTCCCAGGCGTCGGTCCATTCCGTACGCAGCTGTCGGGCGGGTTTCCCGGTGAGGGCGCGGGAGCGGACCGTGTCGCCGGAGCCGGCCCCGAGGAGTTTGCGGGTGAGGGCGGTCGAGTGCAGATCGGCCTCGGCGGTGGTCAGCCAGACCGACCCGAGCCACACGCCCTGGGCGCCCAGTGCGAGGGCGGCGGCGACCTGCTGTCCGCTGCCTATGCCGCCGGCGGCGAGGACCGGCAGCGGGTCGACGGCCTCGACCACCTCGGGGGTGAGCACCATGGAGGCGATCTCGCCGGTGTGGCCGCCCGCCTCGTAGCCCTGGGCGACGACGATGTCGATGCCGCCCTCCTGGTGCTTGCGGGCGTGCCGGGCGCTCCCGGCGAGGGCGGCGACGAGCACGCCCTGTTCGTGGGCGCGGGCGACGACGTCGGCGGGCGGGGAGCCGAGGGCGTTGGCCAGCAGCCGGATCGGGTAGTCGAAGGCGACGTCGAGCTGGCCGCGGGCGACCTGTTCCATCCAGCCGGTGATCCGCCATCCGGACGCCTCGCCCTCGGCCAGCTCGGGCACCCCGTACTTGGCGAGGGTGTCCCGCACGAACTGCCGGTGCGGTTCCGGGATCATCGCTTCGACGTCCGCCTCCGTGACGCCTTCGACCTTCTTCGCCGGCATGACGACGTCGAGGCCGTACGGCATGCCGTCGACATGCGCCTCGAGCCAGTCGAGGTCGCGCTTGAGGTCGTCGGGCGCGGTGTAGCGGACCGCGCCGAGCACGCCGAAGCCGCCGGCGCGGCTGATGGCCGCGGCGACGGCGGGGAACGGCGTGAAGCCGAAGACGGCGTGCTCGACTCCCAGTTGCTTGCTCAGCTCCGTCTGCATGGGCGCAGGATGCCGCAGCCCGTGCGACGACGGAAGCCCCTTTCTGATACTCCGCCAGATTCGCTGTCCTCGGCCGGGTACCGACCCGGACGAGGTCGCCCGGGCCGCGGCCTGGCCGCTGAGCGACCGGGCGTCCTGCGTCACGGGCACGGTCCTGCGGGTCGACGGGGCCTGCGGGCCTGATCCCGGGGCCGGTCAGCCGCCGGCCGGCTCCTCCAGCACCGCCATCGCCGCGTTGTGTCCCGGCACCCCGCTGACCCCTCCGCCGCGTACCGCGCCCGCGCCGCACAGCAGTACGTTGGCGTGCCGGGTCGCCACGCCCCAGCGGCCGGCGCCCTCCTGGGCGTACGGCCAGGCCAGGTCGCGGTGGAAGATGTTGCCGCCGGGCAGCCCGAGGTCGCGCTCCAGGTCCAGCGGGGTCCGCGCCTCGACGCAGGGGCGGCCGTCGGCGTCGGTGGCCAGACAGTCGGCGAGGGGCTCGGCGAGATGGGCCTCCAGCTGGGCGAGGGTCGTCCCCAGGAGCTCCTCGCGCACGGCGTCGTTGTCCCGTTCGAAGAGCCGGGCCGGTGTGTGCAGGCCGAACAGGGTCAGCGTCTGGTAGCCCCGCTCCACGAGGTCCGGGCCGAGGATGGTGGGGTCGGTCAGGGAGTGGCAGTAGATCTCGGAGGGCGGGGCGGCGGGCAGCTCACCGGCGGCCGCCTGGGCGTGGGCGGCGGCGAGCTGCTCGTAGCCCTCGGCGATGTGGAAGGTGCCGGCGAACGCCTCGCGCGGGTCGACGGAGCTGTCCCGCAGCCTGGGCAGCCGCTTGAGCAGCATGTTCACCTTGAGCTGGGCGCCCTCGGCGGGGGTGGGCGGCTCGTCGCCGGTGAGGGCCGCGAGCGCCTGCGGGGAGGCGTTCACCAGGACGTGCCGGGCGGTGGCGACGCCCTCGCCGTCGGCGGTGCGGTAGGTGACCTCCGCCGTGCGTCCGTCCGTGTCGACGCGTACGGCCTCGTGCCCGGTGGCCAGGACGGCGCCCGCCTCCCGGGCGGCATCCGCGAGGGCGTCGGTCAGGGCGCCCATCCCGCCCACGGGTACGTCCCAGGCGCCGGTGCCGCCGCCGATCACGTGGTAGAGGAAGCAGCGGTTCTGCTTCAGGGAGGGGTCGTGGGCGTCGGCGAAGGTCCCGATGAGGGCGTCGGTGAGGACCACGCCGCGCACCAGGTCGTCCGTGAAGCGCTCCTCGACGGCGACGCCGACGGGCTCCTCGAACAGGGTCCGCCAGGCCTCCTCGTCGTCGACGCGCCGCCGCAGCTCCTCCCGCGTGGGCAGCGGCTGCGTGAGGGTGGGGAAGACGCGCCGGGCGACGCGCCCGGTCATGCCGTAGAAGCGCTCCCAGGCCTCGTACTCGCGCTCACCGCCCGTCAGCCGCGCGAACGCCTCCCGGGTGCGTTCCTCGCCGCCGCCGACGAGCAGGCCGGTGGGCCGCCCGCCGCGCTCCACCGGCGTGTACGAGGAGATGGTGCGGCCCTGGACGCGGAAGTCCAGCCCGAGGTCCTGCACGATCTTCCGCGGCAACAGGCTGACCAGGTACGAGTAGCGTGACAGCCGGGCGTCCACGCCGGTGAACGGGCGAGTGGAGACGGCGGCGCCACCGGTGTGGCCGAGCCGTTCCAGCACCAGCACGGACCGGCCGGCCCGGGCCAGATAGGCGGCGGCGACCAGGCCGTTGTGGCCGCCGCCGACGATCACGGCGTCGTAGGCCCGGTGTCCGCGGAGATCCTCGTGTCCCTCGTGTTCAGGCATGGTTCTTCGTAACACGAGCCGATCAAGGTCGGCCAGAGGTGGTCCCGGCCGCTCCCGCGCCGCGCGCAGCCCGCCGACCGTCCTCAGGGATACGCGGTCTCGGCTCCCCTACGATCACGACGGCCTCGAGTAGGTTGTCACGCAAGCCGGTCGGACCTGAGGGGGAAACACGTGAGCACCGATCCGGAGCCCGGACCCCAGCCCCGCCGGACCGCCGCGACCGTCCCGCGGCCGGCCGCACGGCAGACGGTCCTCAACGTCGTCGGCGTCCACCTGTACCTGGAACGCGACGACAGGATCCTGCTCGGCCTGCGGCACCCCGACTCGTCCTTCGCGCCCCTGCGCCACCACTTCCTGGCCGGTCACTGCGAGCAGGAGTCCGCCGTCGCCTGTCTGATCCGCGAAGCCCGGGAGGAGGCCGGCCTGGAGATCGCGGCGGCGGACGTCGAACTGGCGCATGTCGTCCACGTCGTGGACTCGCCCGGCACACAGCCGCGTCTCCAGCTCGTCTTCCGCGCCGGACGGTGGCGGGGCGAGCCGCGCCTGCTGGAGCCGGACAAGTGTCTCGGCTGGGACTGGTGGCCCCTGGACGCACTGCCGGAGCCGATGGTGGGGTACGCGCGGGCGGCGGTCGCCGGGATCCGCGCCGGACGGCTGTACACGGAGCTGGGCTGGGCCTGAGCGAGCCCTACGCTCCGCCGGCCGCCCGTTGCTGCTGGAGCACCGCGACCCTCCGGTACAGCGCGACCGCTTCCTGGCCCCGGCCGAGCCGTTCCAGGCAGTGGGCCTCGTCGTTGCGGCCGGCGAGAGTGTCGGGGTGGTCGGCTCCGAGAAGGCGCTCACGGGCGGCGGCCACCCGCCGGTACTCGGTCAGCGCGTCCGCCCAGCGGCCCAGCCAGCCCAGGCCGACGGCGACCTCGCGGCGGCTGACCAGCGTGTCGGGGTGGTCCGCGCCGAGCACGCGCTCACGGATGGCGCACACGTCCCGGGACTCGGCGAGAGCCTCCTCCCAGCGGCCCAGCCGGCCGAGGTTGACGCCGAGGCCGTGGCGGGCCCGCAGGGTCTCGGGGTGCGCCGGGCCGTGGATGCGGGTGCGGTCGTCCACGAGCTCGCGGTAGAGCCGGAGCGCCTCCGCGCTGCGGCCGAGGCGGCCGAGACTGATGCCGGTCTCGTAACGGGCGGCGAGAGTGTCCGGGTGGTCGGGGCCGAGGGCCTGCGCACGGGCCGCGGCGACCTCGCGGTAGGTCTGGAGGGCTTCCGGCCAACGGCCCAGCTGGCCCAGGGCGTAGGCGACCTCGTAGCGGGTGACCAGGGTGTCCGGATGGGCGGGGCCCAGGACGCGGGCGCGGGCCACGGCCACCTCGCTCGCCATCCGGTGGGACTCCTCCAGACGGCCGAGTCTGCTGAGGCTGAAGGCGAGGTTGTGGCGGCAGCGCAGGGTGTCGGGGTGGTCGGGGCCCGCCGTGCGCACCCGCGCGGCGAGAACCGAGGTGTACACCTGGTGGGCGTCGAAGTGGCGGCCCAGCCGGCCCAGCACGTAGGCCGTCTCCTGACGGGTGGCGAGGGTGTCGGCGTGGTCGGCGCCCAGCACCCGGGTACGGGCGGCGGCCACCTGCCGGTACTCCCGCAGCGCGTCGGCGACGCGGCCGGTGCGGCTCAGGGCGAAGGCGACCTCGTAGCGGCTGGCGAGCGTCTCGGGATGGTCCGCGCCGAGCAGGTGCGCGCGTTCGGCGGCGACGGCGCGGTGCACCTCCCCGGCCTCCGCCCACCGCCCGAGCCGCCCCAGGCCGAGGCCGGCGCCGTGCCGTCCGGCGAGCGCGGCGAGGGCCTGCGGGGACGGCGCGTCCGGTACCGGCGCGGCGGGGACCGCGCCGAGCGCCGGCCGGGGGATCCACTCGCCGGTCAGGGCCGCCCCGGCGTCCGGGGGCGTGATCCGCAGGCCGGCGCCGGTGGCCTTGTGGCCGGTGGTCATGCCCTGCGTCCAGGACGGCAGCCGCGGCTCGCGTCCGGCGCCTCCGGGCGGACGCGGGTCGGGCCGGGGCGTCACCACGGTGGGTACGTACGCCGCCGGCGCGACCCGGCCCGCGGCGATGCGCCGGACGATCTCACGGGCGTCCCGGGGGCGCTGGTCGGGCCGTTTCGCCAGCAGGTCCAGGATGATCCGCTCGAGGTGTTCCGGCAGTTCGGGTCGGTGTTCGCGAGGGGGCCGCGGCGGGGTGTCCCGGTGGCCGACGAGGATCGCCCAGGGGTCCTCCAGGTCGAACGGCGGGGCCCCGGTGGCGATCTCGTACAGCACGCATCCCAGGGAGTAGAGGTCGCTGCGCTGGTCGACCTCCTCCCCGCCGATCTGCTCCGGCGACATGTAGTGGGGGGTGCCCATGGCGATGCCGGTGCCGGTGAGACGGGAGGTGAAGCCGATGTCGTGGCCGAGGCGGGCGATGCCGAAGTCGCAGATCTTCACCGTGCCGTCGGTGAGCCGCACGATGTTCGCGGGCTTCAGGTCGCGGTGCACGACGCCCTGCCGGTGCGTGTAGGCGAGGGCCGCGGCGACCTGGTCGGCGATCTCCACGACGTCGGGGACGGGCAGCGGCCGGCGCTCGTTGTCGTCCAGCAGCTGGCACAGGTTGCCGCCGTCGAGGAGCTCCATCACCAGGAAGAGGACACCGTCGCTGTCGCCGAAGTCGTGGACGACCGTCACGCCGCGGTGCTGGAGCGCGGCCGCGACGCGGCCCTCACGCCGGAAACGTTCCCGCAGGACCCGCCCGGAGGACGGGTCGTGGTGCGGAGCGATCGGTTTGAGGCACTTCACGGCCACCTGCCGGCCGAGGGACTCGTCACGGGCCCGCCACACCTCGCCCATGCCACCGCGCCCGATCCGGTCCAGCAGCCGGTACCGGCCCTGGATCAGCCTGCTCTCCGCCATAGTGCGCCGCCGCCCCCGTTGCTTTCCGGCCCTCCCCCGGCCGGTCCAGTATGGCGGTCTATCGCCCGACTTTGAACGGGGCCGGGCGAGCTTCGGGGCCGAGCCTCGCCATGGCCCGCAGGACGTGTTTGGGCGGGAGTTGCCACCGAAGACGTGCGGGAACGCAGCGCAGCAGGGTGCCCATGGCACGCAACTGCCGGGTGACGGCGGCGGGTTCCGGGGCCCGTCTGCCGTACAGCTCATGGGCGTACGGCGGCAGGGAGGCGTACGCCAGGTGCGCCACCCGCCGCCACAGCAGGGCGCGCGCCGGGACGAGCAGGGGGTGAACCGGCGGCCGCAGCAGGAAGTCGTCCACGTCGTGCGCCTCCGCCCCGGCGGCGAGTTCGGGGCGCGTCTTCTCGAAGTACGCGTCCATGTCGGCCCGGTCGGCCGGTACCTCGTCGGGGTCGAGCCCCACCAGCCGGGCGCTGACGCGGTGTTCGGCGAGATAGCGGTCGGCGGCGGCATCGGTGAGCGGGTAGCCGGAGCGGCGCAGGACGTGCAGGTAGGAGTCGATCTCGGCGCAGTGCACCCACAGCAGCAGCCCGGGTTCGTCGACGCCGTACCGCTCCCCCGTGTCCGGGTCGGTCGCGGACAGCATGCGATGGATCCTGCGGACGCGGGCCCCCGCCTTCTCGGCGGCCTCGCTGGTGCCGTACGTCGTGGTCCCGACGAAGTCGGCGGTGCGCATCAGCCGACCCCAGGCGTCCCGCCGGAAGTCGGAGTTCTGCATGACCCCGCGCACGGCACGCGGGTGGAGTGCCTGGAGGTAGAGCGCACGGACTCCGGCGACCCACATCATCGGGTCGCCGTGCAACTGCCAGGTCACACTCGTCGGACCGAACAGCCCGGGGTCGGCCTTCATACCGGCAGGCTAACGCCGTACCCGCGGCATTCCCAGGCCGATCCACGAGATGATCTCCCGCTGGATCTCGTTGTTGCCGCCACCGAAGGTGAAGATGACGGCGGAGCGGTAGCCGCGTTCGAGTTCGCCGTGCAGCACGGCGCCCGCCGAGCCCTCCTGGAGTGCGCCGGGAGCGGCGACGACCTCCATCAGCCAGGCGTAGGCGTCCCGGCGGGCCTCCGAGCCGTAGACCTTGACCGCGGACGCGTCCTGCGGGGTGAGGGTGCCGTGCTGGAGGGCGCCGACCATCTGCCAGTTGAGGAGTTTGAGCGCGTCGAGCTTCACCTGGGTCCGGGCGAGCCGGCGGCGCACCCAGGGCAGGTCGACCACCCGGCGGCCGTCGGCGAGCTTGGTCTCCGTCGCCCAGCGCTGCACGTCGTGCAGGGCGCGGATCGCCATCGTGCCGTGCGCGGCGAGGGTCACCCGCTCGTGGTTGAGCTGGTTGGTGATCAGCCGCCAGCCCTGGTTCTCGGCGCCGACGCGCCGGGAGACGGGTACCCGCACGTTCTCGTAATAGCTGGCGGTGGTGTCGTGGGAGGCGAGGGTCCTGATGACCGTGCAGGAGTAGCCGGGGTCACCGGTCGGCACGAGGAGCATGGTGATGCCCTTGTGCGGCGGGGCCTCGGGGTCGGTGCGCACCGCAAGCCAGACCCAGTCGGCGGTGTCGCCGTTGGTCGTCCAGATCTTCTGCCCGTTGACGACGTAGGTGTCGCCCTCGCGCACCGCGCGCGTGCGGAGCGCGGCGAGGTCGGTGCCCGCGTCGGGTTCGCTGTAGCCGATCGCGAAGTCGATCTCACCGGCGAGGATCTTCGGCAGGAAGTACGCCTTCTGCTCGTCGGTCCCGTACCGCATGATCGTCGGTCCCACGGTGTTCAGCGCCATCAGCGGCAGCGGCACACCGGCCTGGGCGGCCTCGTCGAAGAAGACGAACTGCTCGATCGGGGTGAGGCCGCGGCCGCCGTACTCCTCGGGCCAGCCGACGCCGAGCCAGCCGTCCGCGCCGAGGCGGCGGATCGTCGTGCGGTAGAAGCGCTTCGCGGCGACCGGGTCGATGTGCCGGGCGTAGGCGTTGTGCGGCACCAACTCGGCGAAGTAGGCGCGCAGTTCGGTGCGCAGCCGCAGTTGCTCGGGCGTGTGGTCGAGGTGCACGGCGCCTCCTGGCTCCCCAAGGCCGGTCCGGACGGCGCACACGGTAGAACGTGTTGCAGAAATTGGGAATGGCGAGGGCCTTTCTCACGCGGGCGCCGGCCCGCCGACGCCTGAGGCACTCGGGTGCCGGGTTCCTCCTGCGGGCTCATGGCGGTGCGGGCTCGTACCGATCCGCCCGCCCCTTCCGGTCCGGGGGGCCTCTCCGGACTCAAGCCCAAGCCGCAGGTCCAGGTCCAGATTCAGGTACAGGTACAGGTACAGGTACAGGTACAGGTACAGGTACAGGCAGGATCAGGCCAGCGTCTCCATGAACTCCGTGCAGGCCGTTGCGCAGGCGCGGCAGGCGGCTGCGCTCTCCTCGGCTCCCGGGTGCCTGTCGAAGACGTGGGCGGTCTCCAGGCAGACCGTCCGGCACCACTCCAGCTGGGCACGGATGCCGGCCTCGTCCAGGCGGTTGTCCTCGGAGAGCACGCGACAGGTCGCGTCGCACACCTCCGCGCACATGATGCCCTTGCGGCGCAGCAGCGCCTGCTCGTCGGTCCCGTCCGGATCCACGAGGCTCGCTCGCAGCGCACTGGCCCGCGCGCACTCGGTGCACGCCTGGGCGCAGGCGAAGCGGTCCTCCAGGAAGCGGAAGAGCTCCTGTTGCGAAGTCTGGTACGTCTGCGATGTCGTCGAAGTCACCCCTGCCGGGTAGCCGGGCGGGGCGTCGCGAAACCCGCGGGCCGGCCCGGAGGCGGCGTCGATCGCCGGGCGCGAACAGGCGCCCACGGATCGTCACGAGCCCGGAATGGCGGGTTCATGTCCCATTTAGGGGGTATTCGCCTGATATGACTAACGCAAGCCTTCAACTGGCCGCCACGAGCGGCCTGCTCACTCTCGGGATGTTCGGGGTCGGGCTGGCCCTCCTGGCAGTGCTGGGCGGCAGCTTCTGGCTGGGGACGCGTGTGAAGTCGCGCGAGCCGGCCCGGCCGCGTCCCGAGGAACAGCCGCATCTGCCGCCGGGCGGCGCGGTGCACGAGATACGCGAGAACCGGGAACCCGACGAGGTGCCCCGGACAGCGGAGGGCGGCCGTCCCCTCACGCCGTACGAACTGACCAACATGCAGACCCGCTCCAGCACGGACCAGAAACGGCCGCGCTGGAGCCGCGGCAGCAGCGGCTCGTTCGGCGGCGGTGGTCTGGGCTCTCACTGACCGACCTGCGGGCCGGGCCGACGGGCCTGGCCGCCCGAACCGGTCGGCGAGCAGGCGGCACGGTCACGGGAGGAGCCGAGCGGAGCGGGCCGTCACGGTGTCGACGGCCCGCTCCGCTGTCCTGCCCGCTCTCCCGCCCCGCTGTCCGGCCCGCTCTCCCGGCCCGGCGGGTTGCCCCGCGGTCCGGCCGGTGCCTCGGTCAGGCGCCGACGTACTGCGCGAGGTGCTCGCCGGTGAGGGTGGAACGGGCGGCGACGAGATCGGCGGGGGTGCCCTCGAAGACGATCCGGCCGCCGTCGTGGCCCGCGCCGGGGCCGAGGTCGATGATCCAGTCGGCGTGTGCCATCACCGCCGGGTGGTGCTCGACGACGATGACCGACTTGCCGGTGTCGACGAGCCGGTCGAGCAGGCCGAGCAGTTGCTCGACGTCGGCGAGGTGAAGGCCGGTGGTCGGCTCGTCCAGCACGTAGACCCCGCCCTTCTCGCCCATGTGGGTGGCCAGCTTCAGCCGCTGCCGCTCGCCGCCGGACAGGGTGGTGAGCGGCTGGCCCAGGCTGAGGTAGCCGAGCCCGACGTCGGCGAGCCGGCCCAGGATGCGGTGCGCGGCCGGCGTGCTCGCCTCACCTGCACCGAAGAACTCCTCGGCCTCGCCCACCGACATCGCGAGCACCTCGCTGATGTCGCGGCCGCCGAGGTGGTACTCGAGGACCGCGGCCTGGTACCGCTTCCCCTCACACTCCTCGCAGGTCGTGGCCACGCCCGCCATCATCGCCAGGTCGGTGTAGACGACGCCGACGCCGTTGCACGTCGGACACGCGCCCTCCGAGTTGGCGCTGAACAGCGCCGGCTTCACGCCGTTGGCCTTCGCGAACGCCTTGCGGATCGGGTCGAGCAGCCCGGTGTAGGTCGCCGGGTTGCTGCGCCGGGAGCCACGGATCGCTCCCTGGTCGACCGAGACCACGCCTTCGCCGGCCGGGATCGACCCGTGCACGAGCGAGCTCTTGCCGGAGCCCGCCACGCCGGTGACCACGCAGAGCACCCCGAGGGGGATGCCTACGTCGACATTGCGCAGGTTGTGCGCCGTCGCGCCGCGGATCTCCAGCGTGCCGGCGGGCTTGCGCACGCTCTCCTTGACGGCTGCCCGGTCGTCGAGATGGCGGCCGGTGATCGTGTCGCCCGACCGCAGCCCCTCGACGGTGCCCTCGAAACAGACGGTGCCGCCCGCCGTGCCGGCCCCGGGGCCGAGGTCGACCACGTGGTCGGCGATCGCGATGGTCTGCGGCTTGTGCTCCACCACGAGCACCGTGTTGCCCTTGTCCCGCAGCCGCAGCAGCAGGTCGTTCATCCGGCTGATGTCGTGCGGGTGCAGACCCGTGGTGGGCTCGTCGAAGACGTAGGTGACATCGGTGAGCGAGGAGCCGAGGTGACGGATCATCTTGACGCGCTGCGCCTCGCCGCCGGACAGCGTGCCCGACGGCCGGTCGAGCGAGAGGTAGCCGAGACCGATCTCCACGAACGACTCGAGGGTGTGCTGGAGCGCGGTGAGCAGCGGTGCCACCGACGGCTCGTCGAGGCCGCGGACCCAGGCGGCCAGGTCGCTGATCTGCATCGCGCAGGCGTCGGCGATGCTGACCTTGTCGATCTTCGACGAACGGGCCGCCTCGCTGAGCCGGGTGCCGTCGCACTCGGGGCAGACGGTGAAGGTCATCGCCCGCTCCACGAACGCCCGGATGTGCGGCTGGAGCGCGTCGATGTCCTTGGCCAGCATCGACTTCTGGATCTTCGGGATCAGCCCCTCGTACGTCAGGTTGATGCCGTCGACCTTGATCTTCGTCGGCTCCTTGTGCAGGAGGTCGTGCAGCTCCTTCTCGGTGAACCTGCGGATCGGCTTGTCCGGGTCGAAGAAGCCGCAGCCGCCGAAGATGCGGCCGTACCAGCCGTCCATGCTGTAGCCGGGGATGGTGAGGGCGCCCTCGTTGAGCGACTTGCTGTCGTCGTAGAGCTGGGTGAGGTCGATGTCGGAGACGGTGCCGCGGCCCTCGCAGCGGACACACATGCCGCCGGTGCGGGAGTAGGTCGCCTTCACCGTCTTCTTGGTGCCGCGCTCGACGGTGATGCCGCCGCTCGCCCGGACCGAGGCCGTGTTGAAGGAGTACGCGGTGGGCGGACCGATGTGCGGCCGGCCGAGCCTGCTGAAGAGGATGCGCAGCATGGCGTTGGCATCGGTGGCGGTGCCGACCGTGGAGCGGGGGTCGGCGCCCATCCGCTGCTGGTCGACGATGATCGCGGTGGTCAGCCCTTCGAGCACGTCGACCTCCGGCCGCGCCAGCGTCGGCATGAAGCCCTGGACGAACGCGCTGTACGTCTCGTTGATCAGCCGCTGCGACTCCGCGGCGATGGTGTCGAACACGAGTGAGCTCTTGCCCGAGCCGGAGACGCCGGTGAACACCGTCAGCCGGCGCTTCGGGATCTCGATGCTGACGTCCTTGAGATTGTTCTCGCTGGCGCCGTGCACGCGGATCAGACCGTGGCTGTCGGCGACGTGCTGCGCAGCCGGCGGGTCCGTCTTCTCGGCCATGCTCATCGTTTCTCCATCTGCTGCTCGTGACCGCCTTCGCGGGCTGGGGCGCCGCCCGGCTCGTGCTGACCGGGGCCACGCTAGCCGTGACCGGGTGACCGGCGCTTCTCGAATACTGATGGGTTCGGTCGCGCGCAGGTTCCGACAGGGGGCGGGCAGCAAGCGACGACGTCACCCTGCTGCTCACGCGGCTGCCGGGCCGCTCCGCCGGCCGCCGTCACCAGCCGCCTCCAGGCCGCCCGGGTCTTCGTGCCGGAGGGTCGGGCGTTTCTGCGCAGGGCGCTGACCTGCTGGAACCGTACGGAGCGGACCGCTGGCGTGCTTCGCTGCCGTGGGAGACGCTGACGAACGCCGTGCAGCACTCCGGGGGCCGGATCGGCCTGCGTCCGCACCGCACCGCCACCGACCTCACCGTCGTCGAGGTCAGCGCCCGCAGCCCGCGGCTCCCCCGACCGAGGATGCCGGTCGAGGACGCCGAGTCGGGTCGCGGCCTGATCCTGGTGCCTGCTCTCGCCGCCGACCGGCGGCTGCGGTCGGCGGCGAGGGCAGGACGACCTCGTTCACGCCGAAGCTGTGAGTCCCCGGGTCGGTCCGCCGAGGGCCGGTGCGAAGGCGTCCAGGTGCGCCTGGACGTACGGAACGGCCACCGCCCGGAGTTCGAGTTCGCCGTCGACGAAGGCGGGCTGGACGTTGACCTCGAAGACGACCCCGCCGTTCTCGACCGCCAGGTCGACCCCGGCGAAGGGCAGCCCGACCGACGCGGTGGCCTCGACGGCGAGTTCGGCGAGCCGGGGCTGGAGGTCCTGCGGGGCGATGTGGACGGCGGTGGCGCCCTGGCAGGTGTTGCACGGGATGTCGGTCTGCGGCTGGAGGTGCTCGCGGGCGTGCACGACGCGGTCGCCCAGGACGAAGACACGGAACTGGTGGCGCCGGCCGTCGGCGGTGATGTTGCCCGCGTCGCGGGAGAGCAGCCAGTCGGTGCCGCGCTCGGCGTAGTAGGCGGCGGCGAGCTCGAGTTGGGCGGGGGTGGTGACATGGAAGGTGTCGTTGCCGCCGGTGCCGACGACGGGCCGGGCCCAGGTGTCGCGGCCGAGCCGGTCGAAGGTGTCGGCGGCCTCCCGCCGGGAGGGCCGGGACAGCACGGCGGTCTCCATCTGGGCGACACCGTCCCGGACGAAGCGTTCGACGGTGAGGTTCTTCTCGGTCGCCGTCCGCCAGGCGTCGGGTCCGGCCGCCAGGGTCACCACGTCATGGCGCTCCAGCAGCTCCTGGAAGCCCGCGAGAGCCCGCCGGTGGTGCGGGGGGATCTCGTAGAGCAGTACGACGTCGGGTACGAAGTCCAGCCGCTCCTCGGGGACCTGGAGCCGTAACCGGCCTCCGTCGCGGACGCCGCGGCCGGTTCCGCCGGTCGCGAAGTGCCGGGAGTCGACCCGGACGGGCGGGGCCCCGGTGAGCAGTTCCACGGCGTCGGCGAGATACTCACGGCAGCCTTCGGGTGAGGTGGGGTCGGCGATCAGGGCGATGCACGGTCGGGACACAGCGGCCTCCAGCGGCTCTCGACGCGCGCTCGTACCGCGGACGGGCCCCCGCACGGCACGAGCGGTGTCACGGATGGTGCCTGTCGCGCGAGTGGCCGCCGTACCCCTCGCCCCGGGAGCCGCTCCGGCGCGCGGAACGGCTACCGGCTCCGGGTCCGGGCGCGTGCCGGGCGAAGGACGAGTACGAGCGACGACCACCGGCGTGGGACTCACCCCGCCGGATCCGCGCGCAGGGTCGATCGACCACTGTAAGCACCGGGCGGGACGCCGTACCAGGGCGCACGGCGGGCCGCCCGCCGCCCCTCCGCCTGCGCCCTGCGCCCCGGTCCGTGCGCCCTGGCCGGACGCCGGTGAGCTGCCGTCTCACCCGTCCCAGGTCCAGTCGGTTACCTCGGGCAGGTCGGTGCCGTGGACGCGGATCCAGTCATGGTGGCGCAGTCGCGCGTCCTCCATCCGCTGCCGTACGGACGCAGCGCGCACGGCGAGGCCGGGGACACGGTCGATGACGTCCATGACGAGGCGATAGCGGTCGAGGTCGTTGCGCACGACCATGTCGAACGGCGTGGTCGTGGTGCCGAACTCCTTGTAGCCGCGCACATGCAGGTGCGGGTGGCCGGTGCGGCGGTAGGCGAGGCGGTGGATCAGCCAGGGGTAGCCGTGGTAGGCGAAGACGACCGGTTTGTCGGCGGTGAACAAGCCGTCGTACTCGAAGTCGCCCATGCCGTGCGGGTGTTCGCCGCTCGGCAGCAGCCGCGCGATGTCCACCACGTTGACGACCCGGACGGCGAGATCCGGCAGTTCGCGGCGCAGCAGCTGGGCGGCGGCCAGCACTTCCTGGGTGGGGACGTCGCCCGCGCAGGCGAGGACCACGTCGGGTTCGCGGGTGCCGTTCTCGGTTCCGGCCCAGTCCCAGATCCCGGCGCCGCGCGCGCAGTGGACGCGGGCCTCCGCCATGCTCAGCCAGTCGAAACAGGGCTGTTTCCCGGCCACGATCACATTGACGTAGTCGCGGCTGCGCAGCACGTGGTCGGCCACCGACAGCAGGGTGTTGGCGTCCGGCGGCAGATAGACCCGTACGACCTCGGGACTCTTGTTGAGGATGTGGTCGACGAAGCCGGGGTCCTGGTGGGAGAAACCGTTGTGGTCCTGCCGCCAGACGTGCGAGGTGAGCAGGTAGTTGAGCGAGGCGACGGGTGCGCGCCAAGGCAGCCTTCGGGTGACGCGCAGCCACTTGATGTGCTGGTTGACCATCGAGTCGATGATGTGCGCGAACGCCTCGTAGCAGGAGAACAGACCGTGCCGGCCGGTCAGCAGATATCCCTCCAGCCAGCCCTGGCAGGTGTGTTCGGAGAGGATCTCCATCACCCGGCCGTGCCGGTCGAGGTTCTCGTCGACCTGGAGGGTCTGCGCCTGCCAGGCCTTGCCGCTCGCGGCGTAGACGGCCTGGAGACGGTTGGAGGCGGTCTCGTCGGGACCGACGAGACGGAAGTCCCGCCGGTCGGCGGTGGAGCGCATCACCTCTTCGAGCAACCCGCCCAGCACGGCGGTGGGTTCGTGCCGGGTGGCGCCCGGCCTGTCGACCGGGACGGCGTGCGACTCCAGTGCGGGCAGGGGGAGTTCGCGCAGCAGCAGTCCGCCGTTGGCGTACGGGGTGGCGCCGAGGCGGCGGTCGCCGTCGGGGATCCAGGCGAGGACGTCCAGGCGGGGGCCGCCGTGGGCGTCGAAGAGTTCCTCCGGCCGGTAGGAGCGCAGCCAGGCCTCCAGCTGGCGCAGGTGTTCGGGGTTGTCGCGGACGGCGGCCAGCGGCACCTGATGGGAGCGCCAGGTGCCCTCGACGGGCAGCCGGTCGACGTGGGCGGGTCCTGTCCAGCCCTTCGGGGTGCGCAGCACGATCACCGGCCAGCGGGGGCGCTCGCCGGAGCCGTCCTCGCGGGCGGCGCGCTGGAGCGCGGCGATGCGGTCCAGGGCGGTGTCCATCGCCTGTGCCATCGCACGGTGGACGCCGTTCGGCTCGTCGCCGGTGACGTGGATCGGGTCGTGGCCGTAGCCGCGCAGCAGGTCGTCGAGCTCGGCTTCGGGGATCCGGGCCGGCACGGTGGGATTGGCGATCTTGTATCCGTTGAGGTGCAGGATCGGCAGGACCGCTCCGTCGTGGACGGGATCGAGGAACTTGTTGGAGTGCCAGGAGGCGGCCAGCGGCCCGGTCTCGGACTCACCGTCGCCGATCACACAGGCGACGAGGAGGTCCGGATTGTCGAAGGCGGCGCCGTAGGCGTGCGAGAGCGAGTAGCCGAGTTCGCCGCCCTCGTGGATCGAGCCGGGAGTCTCCGGGGCGACATGGCTGGGGATGCCGCCCGGGAAGGAGAACTGCCGGAACAGCCTGGCCATGCCGGCCTCGTCGCGGGTGACGTCCGGATACGTCTCGGTGTAGGTGCCCTCGAGCCAGGAGTTGGCGACGACCGCGGGACCGCCGTGGCCGGGGCCCCACACGCACAGGGCGTGCAGGTCGCGGGCGCGGATGACGCGGTTGAGGTGGGTGTACACGAGGTTGAGCCCCGGTGAGGTCCCCCAGTGGCCCAGCAGCCTCGGCTTCACGTGCTCGGGCCGCAGCGGCTCGGTGAGCAGCGGGTTGGCCATCAGGTAGATCTGTCCGACGGAGAGGTAGTTCGCGGCGCGCCAGTGGGCGTGCAGCGTCCTGAGCTCGTCGTCGGTGAGCCGGGCGGACGTCGCTTGCGGTTCGACGGACATCTCGGGTTCCCTTCCGGATCGGGTCGCTCGAAGGCACGTGCCGGTCCGTACCTCCCCACCCTGTCCGGCTGCCGGGTACCCGGCAGGGCCGAGCGACCCGTACGGAGGAGCGAAGCCGTCCGTACGAGGGGTGCGGGGGGCGTCCTACGATCCCGAGCGCGCCCGTGCGGCGTCGAGGCCGTCGACGTGGGCCACGTTCCGACGGTCCTCGGCGTCGCCGCCGGCCTCTGCGGCGAACCAGGCGTCGAGGATCTCCTTGAGCAACGGCTCGGAGGTCAGGCGCAGGCCGAGGGCGAGGACGTTGGCGTCGTTCCAGCGGCGGGCGCCGTCGGCGGTGTAGGCGTCGGCGCACAGGGCGGCCCGGACGCCGGGCACCTTGTTCGCGGCGATCGACGCACCGGTGCCGGTCCAGCAGCAGACCACCGCCTGCTCCGAGGTCCCGTCGGCCACGTCCCGGGCCGCTGCCGCCGAGCACACCGCCCACTGCGGATCGTCGCCGGACCGCAGCGCACCGTACGGCACCACGTCGTGCCCACGGCCGCGCAGCTCCGCGACGAGGGCGCGGGCCACTGGTTCGTCCATGTCCGATGAGACAGAGATGCGCATGCCGGAGAGCCTACTGACGAAAAGGGACGGGAGCACCGCCACCGTCCCCCACCCGCGCGGCCCGGGTGACCCGCACGGCCGCACACCCGAGCGAGCACGAGCGACACCCGCCCGGCGGCGGGGCCGAGCCGCCGGCCCGCACATGCCGCGCCGCCACCCGTCGTCGCGCCCTCGCCCGGGCCGCACCCGCACCCGCACCCGCACCCGCACGACCGGCGCACACCCGGCGAACCGCGAGGGAGCCGCTCGGCAGCGGGGCCCGAGGCGCACACGCGCCGCACCGTAGTGCCGCCGCCGTTGCGCCCCGCCCAGGTCCTGATCACCGCGTCGACGGGCGACTTCCCGCCGGTCGACAGTTCGTCGCCTCGCTGTGCGTGGGGACCCGGCGTCGGCCCCGCACGGATATGGACGCCGTGCCCGACCCTGACCTAGGGTGCGTCAGAAAGCGCTTTCTAGCATGGTCATGCCATACCGCCACCGCCCAGTCCAGGAGTGTCGATGCCGACCACCGCACCGCAGGACCCCTCGCAGCCGTCGTGGACCCGGAAGGCGTTCCTGCGAGGCGTGACGGCCGTCGGAATGGCCCCGCTGCTGCCCGCGGTGCTCCCGGGGGCCGCGCACGCCGCGTCGGGGTCCGACCGGCCCGGCTTCGACCTGGTGCGGGACGGTGTCGCCGTCGACGTGTTCGTGGACGCCGCCGACGACCCCGCCGTGATCCGCGCGGCCGGCGACCTCCAGGCCGACGTGGAACGGGTCTGCGGGGTGCGACCCGGGTTACGGCACACCCTGCCGGAACGGTCCACGGCACTGGTCGTGGTGGGCACCCTCGGCGCGAGCCCGGTCATCGACCGGCTCGTCCGGCAGGGGCGGCTGGACGTGAGGCGCGTGCAGGGCCGCTGGGAGGCTTCGGTGACCCAGGTGGTGGAGCGCCCGGCGCCCGGCGTCGACCGGGCGCTGGTGATCGCGGGCAGCGACCGGCGCGGGACGGTCTACGGGATCTACGACACGTCGGAACGCGTCGGCGTCTCACCCTGGTACTGGTGGGCCGACGTACCCGTGGAACAGCGTGACGGCGTCACCGTGCCCGTCGGCCCTTTCGAACGGCGCGAACCGTCGGTCCGTTACCGGGGTGTCTTCATCAACGACGAGCAGAACCTGACCACGTGGTCGCAGCGCACCCAGGATCCGGACAAGAACATCGGACCGGAGACCTACCGCCGTCTCTTCGAGTTGCTGCTGCGGCTGAAGGCCAACTACCTGTGGCCGGCCATGCACCCGTACTCCGACTTCTTCAACAAGTACCGCGAGAGCCCCGAACTCGCCGACCGCTACGGCATCGTCGTCGGCTCCAGCCACCCGGAGGCCCTGCTGCGCAACGGCGTCCACGAGTGGGCGCCGTGGGCCGAGGAGCACCGTGACGCCGACGGCGGACTGCCGGTGTACGACTACACCGTGAACCCCGCCGTCATCTCCGCCTACTGGAGAGCCCGGGCCCGGGAGAACGCGGCCTACGAGAGCAGTTGGACCATCGGCATGCGCGGCCTGCACGACACCGCGCTGGAGACGAAGTACGCCACCACGACCGCGGAGAAGGTGGTGGTGATGAACGACATCATCGCCGACCAGCGCCGGATCCTGGCCGAGGAGGTCGGCGCGGCGGCGCGGCCGCAGATCTTCATCCCGTACAAGGAGGTCCTGGACCTGTACAACGCGGGCGTCCAGGTTCCGGACGACGTCACACTGATCTGGCCGGACGACAACCACGGCAACATGCGCCAGCTGCCGACCGAGGCGGAACGCGCCCGCTCCGGCGGCAACGGGATCTACTACCACCTCTCCTACTGGGGCCGCCCGCGCAGCTACCTGTGGCTGGACACCACGCAGCTCGCCAAGGTGTGGCAGGAACTGCGCCGGGTGTACGAGCACGGTGTGGACCGGATGTGGATATTCAACGTCGGTGACCTCAAGTCGATCGAGACCGGACTGTCGTTCTCCCTGGACATGGCCTGGGACGTGGACCGGTGGCACGCCGACGACGTCGGAGGATTCCTCGCGCAATGGTACGGACGGCAGTTCGGGCTCCGCCACGCCCAGGAGATCGCCGCGGTCCGCACCGAGTACTACCGGCTCGCGGCGGAGCGGCGCCCGGAGTTCATCGACCGGAACATGTTCTCCGTCGTGCACCACGGGGACGAGGCGGGACGCCGGATGGCCGCGTACGACCGACTGCTGCAACGGACCGTGGCGCTGGGCGCCGAACTCCCCGAGGCCTACCAGGACGCCTACTACGAGCTGGTCCGATATCCCGTGCACGGCGCCTACCTGATGAACCTCAAGTACTACTGGGCGGACCGCAACGCCCTCGCGGTGCGTCAGGGCCGTGGCGCCGGAACCAACGTCTTCGCGGATCTGGCCGAAACCGCACACGCCCAGGAGGCGGCGCTCACCAGGCGCTACAACACGGAGGTCGCGGGCGGGAAGTGGGACGGCTACGTCAACCCCTACCCCTCGCAGATCCCCAAGGCGCCGGGCCGCCCGGCCGTCACCAGGATCGCCCGGCAGGAGACCTCGGGCCTGGGGATCGCCTCCGAGGGGAACGAGATCGGCACCCAACGGCCCCTGGCCTTCGCCGCCGCCACCCGGGACCGGCGATTCGTCGATGTCTTCAACACCGGTTTCCTCGCGGTCGACTGGGTCGCGGAGGCCGAACAGCCCTGGGTGCGCCTGAGTGCGACGGGCGGCACGCTGACCGAGCAGACCCGGGTGTGGGTCGACATCGACTGGGCGCGGGCACCGGAGGGCGCGCATGACGTCACGATCGCCTTCACGAGTGGCGAGCGGCGTTTCGAGGTGCCCGTGAGGGTCGTCAACGACGGGGAGCGGGCGCGCCGGCGTGCCCGCGGGTTCGTCGAGGCGAACGGTTACGTCTCGATCGACGCCGCGCACACCGAGCACCGGGTGGCGCGCGGCCGGGCCCGCTGGCGGACCGTGCGCGGGCTCGGACGCCGTACCGCCGCCGTGGAGGCGGTGCCGTCCACGGCGGCCCCGGTCACCTCCGACTTCGCCGCCCGCGCACCGGAGTTGAGGTACCGGGTGCGGTTCGGCGCCACCGGTTCCTTTCCCGTGACCGTCTTCCGGCTGCCCTCGCTCGACGAGCGCGGCGCGCGGCGACTGGCCCTCGCGCTCGACGACCAGTCGCCCGTCGTCCTGTCGGGGCAGGCCGTCGCCACCGGCAACCGGGGTGACGCCTGGGCGCGCAACGTGGAGGAGGGCGTCGAGAAGCTGACCGCGAGCGTCACGGTCACCGAGCCCGGCGAGCACGTCCTGCGGGTGTTCATGGTCGACCCGGGGATCGTCGTGGACCAGATCGTCGTCGACACCGGCGGGCTCCCTGCCGCCGCCTATCTCGCGCCGCCGGAGAGTTACCACCCGGTGTTCAACCCCGAGCCGGACAGCGGGCCGGGCCTGGACGCGCCCAGCCGGTAACCCCAGCACCACGGGAGCAGGGGCCCTGCCGCACGGGCGCGGCGTCCGGCCCGGGCCCCGGTCGCCGCGCCGGTGTTCCCGCTCAGGCACCGCCCCGCAGTTCGTCTGATCCGCGGCGAACGGACCCGGAACGAGCCGACCCGGGCCGATGCGGTCAGCCGCGGGCCGGTGCGGTCAGCCGCGGGCCGGTGGGGTCAGGGGGCCGGTGCGGTCAGGGGGTCGGGATGCCGGCCGGGCGGTGCGGGCGGGCCGGGCGGTCGAAGCGGGCCGGGACGCCCGGCGAGTACAGCACGCTCACCGGTTCTCCCGCCGGGTCCGGCAGGCCGGCCGCCGCCACCAGGTCCTCCTGGCACTCCAGGAGCTCGGCGCGGTGCAGCGGCCAGCGCGGATGGGCGTTCGGCAGGTACATCGACCGGCCGAAGAAGGCGCTGTGCATGCCCCAGCGCGCGGTCAGGAAGTGCTCCAGCGCCGTGGGTTCCCCGATCTGCTCGCCCACCCGCACGGTGAGCCGGCTGCGCGCCCCGCGCGGACCCGGCCACCGACGGCGGCTGGTGTACGTGACGGTGTCGGCGTCGGCGTCGATCGCCATGCGCGACCACACGTAAGGCATCCGGAAGCCGATCCGGGCCACGGCCACCGGCAGCAGCCTGGAGGCGTCCAGCGACCGGAAGACGACGCCCCGCCGACCGTGCGCGTCGACCGAGTAGAGACGGACGTTCGTCTCCGGGAAGGACCCCAGGTAGGGAACGCCCGGGAGGCGGAACCAGCCGACGCGATGCATCCGGAACGCCACCAGACCGACGTAGGTCAGGCCGTCCAGGGTGTCCGGGACGGTCCCCGGCGGCAGCAGCCCGGCCACATCGGCCGGGTCCGCGGCCCAGTGGAGAAAGGTGAGGTCGAGCCAGGACTGGGTCAGGAAGGGCCGCGCTATCGCGTCCGGCGCGTCGGGCGTTATCGGATGCGGGGGCACGAGGGCCTGCGGCTGCGGGGTCGACGGCACGACGCCAGTATCACAGAGCGCCGATCCAGGCCTCCATCGAGGAAGTCATGGCGGGACGGGGCGGGACGGGGCGGGACGGGACGAGGCGTGGGACGACTGCGGGCGGGCAGCCGTGGGCCCGGTGACGAGCACGGACGGACGTGGGTGGGGCGGGTCGAGGAGGGGGTGTGCGGGCGGCGCTGTGGCCGAGGCCACGGCCGGGGTGAGGATCCGGGCATGTCTTTCGGCGGGGGTCGCGGGCTACGGTTTAGCAGCCCCGTTTTCCTCGCCGCACACCTCGGACGGCTCCGTGCTCGCAGATCTCTCCCCCGTCATCGCCGCCACCACCGAATGGCTGACCCGCGCCTACCCGGCGAGCGGCGGCGCCCTCGCCTCCGCCCTGTGCGAGGCACAGGCCCGGCAGGCGGTGACCGTCGCCGCCTGGCTGCGCTATCCGACCGCCACGGACGCCGCGCTCCTCGGCATCGCGGGTCCGGGTGGCTCGGCCCGGCTGGACCGGATCAGCGGCGCTGACGCGGACAGCCGACGGGACGCCGCCTGGCGGAGCTGGGTGGACGAGGTCGTGGCGAGCTGGGCGGCCTGTCTGCTCACCGATCCGGGACTGGCCGCGGGCGCGGTGGCCGGGCTCGCCGGGGGCGACCACACCCGTGGGACGACGCCGGACTTCCGGCGTCTGATCGCCCCCGACCGCCACGACCGCCAAGCGGCGGCGCTGCTGCGCCACCCCGACCTCCTCGCCTGCGTGGCGGACCTGCACCACACCCAGCTGCTCGGCCGTCTCGGGCGGGGGCAGGCGCTCATCGCCTGACGGCCGACCCGGCCGCCTCAGTCGGACTTGCCGCGGCCGGTCAGCGCGTCCCGCATGCGGTCGATCATCCCGACGCCCGGGGCCAGCATCTTGTTGGCCGGGGGCTGGTCCGGGGCGGCCGGGTGCGGCCGGGTCGGGGCCGTCTTCTTCGCCCTGCGGACCTTGTCGCCGAGGTCGTCGAGGGCCTCCGCCGGGCACACCGCGCGCAGCCTCGGGAACAGGTTCTGCTCCTCGTCCGCCACGTGCTCGCGGATCTCGCGCATGAGCATGCCCACGAGCCGGTCGAACTCGGGATCGTCCGCCTGACAGCCCTCCAGGTCCTTCATGATCTGTTCGGCCTGCGCGTGGTCCTCGAGTTCCTTGTCGGCCAGGGCGTCCCCACCGGGGACGTGCTCACGCACCGCCGGGTAGAGATACGCCTCCTCGGCCACCGAATGCCGGACCAGCTCCATCGTGACCTGGTCGGCGCACAGCTTGCGGTCCTTGGCACCGGACGGCAGCGCCTCGATCCGGCCGAAGAGCTCCTCGACCTCGCGGTGATCGGTCATCAGCTCGTCGATCACGTTCCCACCATGACCCATGTCCTACACCTCCAGCCTGGACACGACGGCTCCGGACCGGAGCCGCCACGCCCCGAGTGCCCGCCACCGGGAGTTCGACACGAGCCCGTACGGGTGGGCCGCCCCCCGTCGGAGAGCGACCGGCCGGCCGCGGCGAACGAGGCCCGCTACCGGGCCCGGGCGCATACGGTGCTGCGCTCGTCGTACTACGGCAAGGACGGCGACCTGACCGGTTCCGACAAGGAGTCCCAGGAGGCGTCCATGCTCGCCCTGCGCCTGCTTCAGTCGGCGTTGGGGCACATGAACACTCCGCTCCTCCAGGACAACCTGAGGGGGGAGAAGTGGCAGGAGCGGCTCACCGACGCCGACGGGCGGGCCCTGTCCCCGCTGTTCCGGACCCACCTGAACCCCTACGGCTGGTTCGAGCCGGACATGAACAGCCGCCTCGATCTGGACCTGTCCATCCGGACGACGACGTTACCCGGCCCCTCGTCCCGCAGGGAGAGACAGCCGCAGCCCCGGCATGACACCTCGGGCCCTTGGCCTGGCCGGATCCCGAGGGGCCTCGGCCGCGTCCATGTGAAGCGAGCGCCACCCTCGCCGAGGCGTTTCGGGTGGTGCCGTCCGGGTGGTCAGTTGTGGTGTTCGCGGGTGGGCATGTCGCCTCGCGTGGCCCGTCGTTCAGTCCGGTGTCTCGCCCGAGTCGGCGGGCTGCGAGTCGCTGGCCGGCGTGGACTGATCGATGTCGTCGTCGGTCGCGGCCCAGCTGGCCAGCAGGTTCAGGGCGTCCTGCGAGGGTGAGCGGGGCTCGGCGGTGTAGGTGAGGAGGAACTGGCTGGGGCCGTCGGGGAGCGGGAAGGTCTCGAAAGGCAGGTCGAGGTCGCCGACGACCGGGTGGTGGAGGAGCTTCACGCCGGTGGTGTGCATCCGGACGTTGTGGGCCGCCCAGCGGCGACGGAATTCCGCGCTGCGGGTGGACAGCTCCCCGATCAGGTCCGTCAGCCGTCGGTCGTAGAGATCGCGGCCGGCCTCGGCGCGCAGCATGGCGACCGTGTCGCCCGCGACTTCGTCCCAGTGGCGGAAGAAATCGGTCGCGTGCGGGCTGAGAAAGACGAACCTGGCGTTGTTCGGCGGCCGTACCGGGTCGGCGTAGACGGGGGAGAACAGGGCGCGCCCGAGGTGGTTGGCGGCCAGGATGTCCCCGCGTCCGCTGAGGATGAACGCGGGTGTGCCGCTCATCGAGTCGAGGACGCGCTGCACCGTGGGCCGGACGCGCTGCTGGGCCGGGCGGCGGCGGGGCGGACGGGTCGTGCCGGCGCCACGCAGGAGGTCGAGCAGGTGGATGCGTTCGGCCTCGTCGAGCTGCAGTGCTTGCGCGATGCCCTCGATGACACTCTCGGAGACGCCCGTGGCATTGCCGCGCTCCAGCCGGGTGTAGTACTCGCTGGAGATGCCCGCGAGGAGGGCTACCTCCTCCCGGCGCAGCCCGGTGACGCGTCGGCGCTCTCCGCCGTAGAGCGGCAGTCCGGCCTGCTCCGGGGTGACCTTGGCCCGCCGCGTGCCGAGGAACTCCCGGATCTCCGCACGGAAATCATCGCGGATGTCGCGGCTTGTGCCGTTGGGGTCGTCTCTGCCTGCCATGCGCTTCACTCTACGAGCGCATCCGCCGGGTTGGGGGTCCCTGTCAGTGACCCCCTCATCAGGGACTCCCACCCTCACGTGACAGCCGCTTCTGTTGGTGGTGCACCACCCACGGCGGTGTGAACCGTCCGGACCGGCGGTGCTCGTGCCGCCGGGCCCAGCCCCTCTGCGGCGCCGTATGCGCCGCATGCATCACCCCCGCACACAGCGGGTGCCGGAGCACGGCGCCTGAGAGGAAACTCCCCATGAGCAAGGTCATTGTCGTCACCGGTGCCGGACGCGGTCTGGGCACGGACATCGCCCGCGAGGCCCTCGCCGCCGGCCACCAGGTCGTCGCCACCGGCCGCCGCCCCGAAGAGGTGGAGAAGACCCTGGGCGGGCCGCAGGACGATCTGCTGGTCACCAGGCTCGACGTCACCATCCTGGAGGACGCCGAGGCCGCCGCGCAGGCAACTGTCGACCGCTTCGGCCGCATCGACGTCCTGATCAACAACGCCGGGAACCTCTTCACCGGCTACTTCGAGGAGATCTCGCCCGCGCAGATGCGCCGGCAGTTCGAGACCAACCTCTTCGGCCCGATGAACGTCACCCGCGCCGTCCTGCCGATCATGCGCAAGCAGCGCGCAGGCCACGTCATCACCATCACCTCGACCGCCGGGCTGGTCGGCATGGAGTTCACCTCCGCCTATGCCGCCTCGAAGTTCGCGGAAGAGGGCTGGATGGAGTCCCTGCGCTACGACGTCGAGCCGTACGACATCCACACCACGATCGTGGAGCCCGGCTACTTCCGCACCGAACTCCTCGTGGACGGCTCTGTTAACTGGCCCGAGCTGTCCATCGACGACTATGCCCCGCGCACCGCACCCCGGATCGAGGGCATGAAGAGCATGAACGGCAAGCAGCCCGGCGACCCCGCCAAGCTCGCCCGCGCCCTGCTCACCATCGCCCAGCAGGAGAAGCCGCCGCTGCGCTTCGTCGCCGGTGCGGACGCCATCGAGGCCGCCGAGGCCAAGGCCACGGAGCTCCTCGCCCAGGCCGAGGCATCCCGCGAACTGGGCGGCGCCCTGGCCTACGACAACGCCCACGCCTGAGCACCACGCCCCGCACCCCGGCCAGGACGGAAAAGCGCGCCAGGTGCGCGTTTCGACAGCACGGAGAGAGTCGACATGCCCCTCAAAGGCGAGTACGAGCCGAGCAAGGCGCAGTTTGTACGTGACCAGGTGGAGCTGTACGAAAGCTCCGGCGGTACACAGGGAACGACGCTGAGTGTCCTGGTCGCACGGGAGGAAGACGAGAGGCTCCGGGACCTGCCCGTCGTCATCCTGACCACTCTGGGCGCGAAGAGCGGCAGGATCCGCAAGACCCCGGTCATGCGGGTGGAGCACGACGGCGTCTACGCCGTGGTCGCCTCCATGGCAGGAGCCCCCAAGCACCCGGTCTGGTACCACAACGCGGTGGCCGACCCCCGGGTCGAGCTTCAGGACGGCCCGGTGCGCCAGGACATGCTGGCACGCGAGGTGACCGGGGACGAGAAGGCACTGTGGTGGGCCCGAGCCGTCGAAGCGTTCCCCGGCTACGCCGAGTACCAGAAGAACACGGACCGTGAGATCCCCGTTCTCGTTCTGGAGTCGGCGGCCCACGAGCACTGACCCGGCGCAGCCGGTTCGGCCCGCGGGTTCCGCCGCAGCCTGGCCCTGGCAACGCCGAGGTCGGACCACCCCACCTGACAGCGGCCAGCTCCCAGCTCCCAGATCCCAGGTCCCAGGTCCCAGGTCCCAGCCCCATGGTCGGCCGCCCGGCCGACTGGACGAAGCACTTCGCGGACGACCGCGGCATCGATGCCCTCGGCAGCCCGACCTATGACGACACCCACCCAAGCACCATGCCCGGCCGAGGCCGAAGGCCGCCGCCGGGTGCACCTTCCGCGCTGCCCCCCTACTCGGGCAACGGCGCCCGCGCCGCCAGCGCGCCGATCACCCCGGCACGGCCCGCCGACGGATGGCGCCCCACTGCTCACGACCACCGGCCGGCCTGACGGCCGTCACGACAAGGAGTACCTGATGAAGCACGTATCACTGGGCGGGCTCGATGTCTCCCGCATCGGCCTGGGAGCCATGACCATGGCCGGCACCTACACCACGGGCGGAGGGCTCGACGACGCCGAGTCGATCCGCGCCATCCACCGGGCCCTGGACCTCGGGGTCACCCACATCGACACCGCCGAGATCTACGGCCCCTTCCGCAGCGAGGAAATCGTCGGCAAGGCCATCAAGGGCCGCCGCGACGACGTCGTCGTGGCGACGAAGTTCGGCCTCGTCTCCCACGCCGGCGACGGTCCCGGCGTCATCGACAGCAGCGCCGGCAACGTGAAGACCGCGGTCGAGGGCTCGCTCAAGCGGCTCGACACCGACCACATCGACCTCTACTACCAGCACCGCGTCGATCCGGACACGCCCATAGAGGAGACCGTCGGCGCGCTGGCCGAACTGGTCACCGAAGGCAAAGTGCGCCACATCGGCCTCTCGGAAGCCGGTCCCGTGACGATCCGCCGGGCGCACGCCGTCCATCCCGTGTCCGCGCTGCAGACCGAATACTCCCTGTGGACCCGCGACGTCGAGGACGAGATCCTCCCGCTGCTACGCGAGCTCGGTATCGGATTCGTGCCCTACTCGCCGCTCGGCCATGGCCTGCTGACCGGGCAGATCCGCACCGTCGACGACTTCGCCGACGACGACTGGCGCAAGACCAACCCGCGCTTCACCGGCGAGAACTTCCAGCGCAACCTGCGCATCGTCGGCGAAGTACAGGCCATCGGAGCCGAGGTCGGCGCCACTCCGGCCCAGACCGCGCTGGCCTGGCTGCTGACCCGCGGCGACGACATCGCCCCCATCCCCGGGACCCGCCGGGTCGCACGCGTCGAAGAGAACACCGCCGCCGACGGCATCGAACTCAGCGCCGCTCAGCTCGACCGCCTGAACAACCTCACACCGGCTGCGGGCGAACGCCACGACGAGGCGAACATGGCCAGCATCGACCGGTGATCCGACGCCCCCGCGACGTACTGACCCGTCCCACCCGACCAACCCGCACCGCTCACCCATTTCACTGATCATTGAAGAGGTTCTCTCACCATGTCCAAGGTTCTCCTTGTCGTAGGCCACCCCGACCTGTCCCGGTCGAAGGCCAACAAGGCCCTGGTGGACGCCGTCCGCGAGCTGGCCCATGTCACCGTGCACGACCTCTACGCCACCTACCCCGACTTCCAGATCGACATCGACGCCGAGCAGGCCCTGCTGGCCGACCACGACGTGGTCGTCTTCCAGCACCCGGTGTTCTGGTACAACACCACCCCTCTGCTCAAGCAGTGGCAGGACAAGGTCTTCACCCTCGGCTGGGCCTTCACCATGGACGGCTCTCCCTCCAGGCTCGCCGGCAAGAAGGCCGTCGTCGCCGTCACCGCCGGCGTCCCCGCCGAGCACTACACCCCCGAAGGCGCGAACAAGACCACCCTGGAGACGCTCCTCAGCAACTGGCACGCCACCCTGCGGCTGTGCCAGTTCGACATCCAGCCGATGGTCAAGCTGTACGGCACCGCCTTCGGCCTCTCCGACGATGACCTGAACACAGCCGCCAAGCAGTACAACGAACTGCTCGCGTCCTTCGCCGCCTGACCGCACGCTCACAACCACTTCGCCGTAGCTTCGGGGAACAGGGCCGGGTCGAGGGGTTCGGACCGGCCGGCCTTGAGGCGGCGGGAACCGGAGCGCTGAGAGCGGCCCTCCGCCCGCCGGTCGCAAGAGAACCCGTACAGCCGTCCGGCTGTCCGCACGGGCGTCCATCGATCATCGCTTTCGAGCGCGAGCCCGGATGACGGCTCCTCTCGCGTGACCTTCACGACCGCAAGGTCGATACTGGCGGAGTGGAGGCTGGGGCCATGGCGCACAGGAACACCCGACATCGGTGGACAAGCCGTCATTCATGTCACCCTTCGGCCGGCGTCGGCACCGCCGGAAGGCTGCCCCTCACCGCCGGGCGCCGCCACGATCGACCACTCGTCTTTCTGGCCCTGACCTGGGAAGACACAGGCTACAGGCCCGTCTGCCCACTCCCTGGGAGGTACCGATGAAGATGTTGATCAACGTTGCGGAGACCGTGGTCGCGGACGCGCTGCGTGGAATGGCGGTCGCCCACCCCGAGCTGGCCGTGGACGTCGAGAACCGGGTGGTCGTGCGGCGGGACGCTCCGGTGGCGGGCAAGGTGGCGCTGGTGTCCGGTGGCGGCTCGGGGCACGAACCGCTGCACGGCGGGTTCGTCGGACCCGGAATGCTCTCGGCGGCCTGCCCGGGCGAGGTGTTCACCTCGCCGGTGCCGGATCAGATGGTGCGGGCCGCGGCGGCCGTCGACAGCGGGGCGGGCGTGCTGTTCATCGTCAAGAACTACACGGGCGACGTCCTCAACTTCGACATGGCGGCCGAGTTGGCCGAGGACGAGGGCATCCAGATCGCGAAAGTGCTGGTCGACGACGACGTCGCCGTGACCGACAGCCTTTACACGGCCGGGCGGCGCGGCACGGGCGCGACCCTGTTCGTGGAGAAGATCGCGGGGGCGGCGGCGGAGGAGGGGCAGTCGCTGGAGCGGGTCGAGGCGCTCGCTCGGCAGGTGAACGAGAACGCGCGCAGCTTCGGTGTGGCGCTCAGCGCGTGCACCACTCCGGCCAAGGGCAGCCCTACCTTCGATCTGCCGGCCGGTGAGCTGGAACTGGGCGTCGGCATCCACGGGGAGCCCGGGCGGGAGCGGCGGGCGATGATGACCTCCGGTGAGATCGCCGACTTCGCGATCAACGCGATCCTCGACGACATGACGCCCCGCAATCCTGTCCTGCTCCTGGTCAACGGCATGGGCGCGACACCCCTGCTGGAGCTGTACGGCTTCAACGCCGAGGTCCATCGCGTGCTGGCCCAGCGCGGGGTGGCGGTCGCCCGTACGCTCGTGGGCAACTACGTGACGTCCCTCGACATGGCCGGCGCCTCGGTGACCCTGTGCCAGGTGGACGAGGAGCTGCTGCGGCTGTGGGACGCGCCGGTGCGGACCGCCGGGCTGCGCTGGGGCGTCTGAGGCGGAAACGAGGACAGGGACAGGGCGCTCCGACCGTACCGACCATGCAAGGAGATCCAGTGCTCGACGCCGACTTCTTCCGCCGTTGGATGACCGCGACCGCCTCGTCCGTCGACCGCGAGGCGGACCGGCTCACGGCCCTCGACTCGCCCATCGGGGACGCGGATCACGGCAGCAACCTCCGCCGTGGCTTCACCGCGGTGAGCGCCGCCCTGGAGAAGGAGGCGCCCGAGACACCGGGCGCCGTCCTGGTACTCGCGGGACGCCAGTTGATCTCGACGGTCGGCGGGGCCTCGGGGCCCCTGTACGGCACGCTGCTGCGCCGGACCGGGAAGGCGCTCGGGGACGCGGCCGAGGTGGACGAGGAGGGGTTCGCCGAGGCGCTGCGCGCCGGGGTGGACGCGGTGATGCAGCTCGGCGGTGCCGCCCCCGGCGACAAGACCATGATCGACGCGCTGGTGCCGGCCGTCGACGCGCTCCCCGACGGCTTCGGCGCCGCCCGGGCCGCCGCCGAGCAGGGCGCCGAGGCGACGACTCCGCTACAGGCCCGCAAGGGCCGGGCCAGTTATCTCGGCGAACGCAGCATCGGTCACCAGGATCCGGGCGCCACCTCGGCGGCACTGCTCATCGCCGCGCTCGCCGACGCCGGCGCCGAAGCGGGCGGGGAGTGAGGCACCGATGAGCGACGGGAAACTGGTGGGCATCGTGCTGGTGTCGCACAGCGCGGAGGTCGCGTCGGCGGTGGCCGAGCTGGCGCTGGGCCTGGTGGGCGGCGGTCCGGCGGTGCCGGTCGCCGCGGCGGGCGGTACGGCGGGCGGCGGGCTGGGCACGAGCGCCGAGCTGGTCGTCGCCGCTGCCGCCTCCGTGGACCGGGGCGCGGGTGTCGCGGTCCTCACCGATCTGGGCAGCGCCGTCCTCACGGTCAAGGCACTGCTCGCGGAGGGCGACGAACTGCCCGCTAACGCACGGCTGGTGGACGCTCCGTTCGTCGAGGGCGCGGTGGCCGCGGTGGTGACGGCGGCGACCGGTGCCGACCTGGACGCGGTGCAGGCTGCCGCCACGGAGGCCTACGGCTACCGCAAGGTGTGAGCGGCTCGGCCCAGCCGTCCCGCCCGTCACCTACGCGCCCTCCTCGCCCCCTCCGATTCCCTCGGACCCTCCGTCTCCTTCGGCCTCTCCCTCTCCTTCGTCCCCTTCGCCGCCTTCGTCTCCGTCGGCCGTCCCGGCGTCCGGGTCATCCTGCGCCTGCGCGTCGGCCGTGTCGTCCGACGACGCTTCCCGAGCCTCGCCCTCCTCGGCCGCCGGCCTCTCCTGGCCCGTCGGCTCTTCGGCGAGGCTCCCGCCGTCCCCCTCGGCGGCTGGGCGGCCTTCGCTTCCGGCCCCCGTGCGCCGTGCCCGTGCCGCGCCGCCTTCGCCCTGCGGCAGTTCCGCGAGGCCGCCCGGCGCCCACTCGTCCGCTTCCTCCTCCGCTTCCTCCTCCGGCGGGCGGGGCTGTCCCGTCGTGCCGCGCACGAAGAGCCGCGCCAGCCGCTCCCCCGTCTCCACCGCCGAGGCATGGCTCTCGATGGGCGTCGCCCGGGAGTGCTTGAAGACGATGTACGTGACGCCGAAGGGGGTGCCGCCGCCCCGCGGGTCGGCACGGATGCCGAGGGCCTTGGCGGTGGCGTAGGACGCCTCACCGATGATCCCGCTCGGTCCCGTGTCGCCGACGACCGCGTACTGCACGCGGCCCTGATAGACGACGGCCGCGACCGACCCGCCGCCCACCCCGTGGTCGCGGTGGTCCCAGATGCCGCTGACCCCCGGCACCACGATGTAGGGCAGGGTCTCGGCGCTCAGGTTGCGGCCGTCGGACTGCTGATAGGCCGTCGCGTCGGAGAACAGCGGGTCGGTGCGGCTGTTGCACTCCGGGCCGGGGCGGCCGTCGCAGTCGATGTCCATGTCGGCCGTCCAGAACACCGCCTCGTCGGTGCCGCAGACCGGGATCGTGGCCGGCGCGCCGTCGTCGGGGCGGTAGCGGCCGCGCGAGACGGGTGTGCAGTCGCGGATCCGGGCCAGCAGGTCGGCGGCGCGGACGGAGCCTTCTTGCCGGGGCGCCGACGCCCCGAGGGCGCCCGCGGACGGGTGCGGGGCGGCGGGTGAGGTGGTCGGGGCCAGCAGGGCAAGGCCGGCCGCGGCCAGCGTCAGCGACTGGACGCGCACGATACGGACCCTCTCGTAGGGGCATGGACGGACACTCGGAACAATGTGGTGTCCATCACGCCTCGGGGCCACCCCGATGGGGCCGTACGGAGCAGGAGGAGCATCCTCGTGGGGCCCGACGGTGCGACAGAGGGCCGGGGCCCGGACGCCGTTCGGCTCCGGACCCCTGGTCCCTGTGCGGCGCGGGATCAGCGACGACAGCGGCCCGCGCCACCGGCGTGAACTCATGAGCGCTCAGGGTGAGTTCAGCCGTGAGGAACTTCAGCATACGTAACCCCCGCAAGCGGTCGCCGACGGCGGCCCCGCGGTTCCGCCCTCTTGATGTGTGCGCGCCACCACGCCATATTGGTCCGGACCATTGCCGCCGTGCCGGGCCGGGAGGCGAAGCCGTGCGACGTGTTGTGCTGTGGATCGTGCTGTGCGGCCTGGTGGCGGGCCTGTGCTGCGGGTGCGCGGGCGCGGACCGGGACGACGGACGGGCGCCGGGCGCGCCGACCGGGGTCACCGCGCAGGCCGGGAGCGCGACGAGCGTGCACGTCATGTGGAACGCGGTCGCCGCTGACCCCGCGGTCAGCGCCTATGAGGTGTACCGCGGTTCCGGGAAGGTCCAGGAGGTGCCCGGCTCCGCGCACATGCTGGACGTCGTCCGTCTCTCGCCGTCCACCACCTACGTCTTCACGGTGCGCGCCCGCGACGGCGAAGGGCGGCTCGGTCCGCGCAGCCGGGAGGTGCGGGCCACCACACCGGCGGCCGCGGCGGCGGACCGCTCGCCCCCGACCCCGCCGGGTGCGGTGACCGGCCGGGCGGCCGGGAGCCGGGCCGTCCAGCTGTCCTGGACGGCGTCCACGGACGACCGGAAGGTGGTGTCCTACGACGTCTGCCAGGGCGGCGTGCGGATCCACAGCGTCGGCGGGGGCCAGACGGCGACGGTCGTCACGGGACTGCGTCCCGGGGCGCGTTACTCGTTCACCGTCCGGGCCAGGGACGCCGCCGACAACGTCTCGCCCGCCGGTGCGCCCGTACGCCTGACCACCGCGCCGGGGGACGACGGGGGGCCGCAGACCGCGCCGGCCGACTTCCGGGCAGGCACCCGCCTCGCGGACGGGGCCTACTACCTCGACCTGTCGTGGGAGCCGCCCCGGGTGGACGGCGTGGTGACGGAGTACCAGATCCAGCTCGACGGCCGGCCGGCCACCTCGCTGGTGTGGGGCGGGACCCCGCCTGCGGGAAGGGCGACCTACAGCTTCTACGTGGGGCGGGAGGAAGGGGCCGGGCACCGGGTGCGGCTGCGGGCCCGGCTGCCGGACGGCACGTGGGGCGCGTTCTCGGTGGAACGGACCGTGACGACGGGCGCGGCACGGTGAGAGCGCGTACCTGCGGCCGGGCAGCCCGTCCGCCGCGGCTCGGCGCCGAGGCCGCGGCCGTCCGTCCACCGGCCCGCCCCCCACTCCGCGGCTCGACCGACGGCCCGCGCGGGGCACAGGTCGAGGCACCGGCCAAGCCACGAGAGGAGACACCGGTCGAGGCTCCCGTCGGGCCGCCGGGCGGGTGCGGGGCCGGCCGCCGGTCCGTACCCCGGTCGGGCCGCCGAGCGGGCGCGGGTCAGACCACCGGCCAGTACCCCGGTCGGGCCGCCGAGCGGGTGCGGGGCCGGCCGCCGGTCCGTACCCCGGGCGGGCGCGGGTCCGGCCGCCGGTCCGTACCCCGGGCGGGCGCGGGTCCGGCCGCCGGTCCGTACCCCGGGCGGGCGCGGGTCCGGCCGCCGGGCGGCCGCCGGGCGAGCCGCCCGGCGGCCATCGGGCAGGACACGTCACGGGGGGCCGGTTTGGGCCGTCCGAAGTAATCCGTCACCTGGCCGGTGGCCGTCCGCATGCGGGACGGGGCCGGGCAGCGTTGGCTGCCCCTGAGGCAGCACGGGCGTACCCGACCTTCGGCGGCGCAAGGGATGTACCGCCAACCGTGCCGCCGCCGGAGGACATCCGATGCGCAATTCCCGTCTCCTCGTCCGCTCAGGGCTGACCGTGGCGGCCGCCGCCGCTCTGCCGCTCGCCCTCACCGCCCAGCCGGCCGTGGCACGGGCCACGGGCATCTCCGTGAGTACGACCGGCTCCACGGTGTCGGTCTCGACCAGCGCGTGCGCCCAGATCAACGGCAGCTGGGGCACGGCGGCGCTGCTCGGCAGCGCCCAGGCGACTTTCGCCCAGGGGCGACAGGTCGCCCTGTCCGGGACGGCCGCCGGCCAGTCCGCCGCCTGGTCCGGCGTCTCTCCGGGCACGTACACCGTGGTCGTCATGTGCTCCAACGGCAGCACCGCCGGCACCCAGTCGGTGATCGTGTCGACGCCGGCCTCCCCGAGAGTCTCGACGACGCCCACCCCGTCGCCCTCACGGGGCGTCATGGGAGGCCTCGGCGGCGCGGCCCGCGACTTCGGCCCCGTGGCCATGGGGGTCGGCGGGGCGCTGGTGGGGACGGGTGTCATCGCGGCGGCCTGGTTCCTGCGCCGCCGCTCGAAGCCGTACCGGCTCTAGGCGGTCCCGTCCCCCACCACGGGCAGCTCCTCGATGGCCTCGGTGAGCCACTGGGTCCAGAACGTCTCCAGCTCGATGCCCGCGCGCAGGACCAGGTGCTGCAGCCTGGCCTGCGCGCTGTCGTCGCCGGGCGGGAAGTCGCGCTTCTCGATCTCCTCGTACTCGGCCAACTGCCTGCGGTGCAGGTCGAGATGGCGGCGCAGGTCGGCCTCGAGCCCCGCGGTGCCGACGACCGCCGCGGCGCGCAGCCGCAGCAGCATGGCGTCGCGGTGCGGCTTCGGGTCCTGGGCGGCCGCCGTCCACCGGGCGAGTTCGGCACGTCCCGCGGGCAGGACCTCGTACGCCTTCTTCTGCCCGCGGGCCGGCGCCTGCGCGGGCAGGGCCCGGATGTGCCCCTCGGACTCCAGTCTTCCCAGCTCGCGATAGATCTGCTGGTGCGTGGCCGACCAGAAGTAGCCGATCGACCGGTCGAACCGGCGGGTCAGATCCAGCCCCGACGAGGGCCTCTCGAGCAGGGCGGTGAGGATCGCGTGCGGGAGTGACATGCGGTCATCCTAGGGAGGCGCCGGACCGGTCCTACAGCGCCGCCGCCAGTTCCGTGCCCTGCTGGATGGCGCGCTTGGCGTCCAGTTCAGCGGCGACGTCGGCGCCCCCGATGAGGTGCACCTTCCCACCGGCGGCGAGCAGTTCCTCGTACAGGTCCCGGCGCGGGTCCTGACCCGTGCACAGCACGATGGTGTCGACCTCGAGCAGCATGCTCCGCTCGCTCACGGTGAGGTGCAGCCCGGCGTCGTCGATCCGGTCGTAGCGCACGCCGGGGACCATGGTGACGCCCCGGTGCTTGAGCTCGGCGCGGTGGATCCAGCCGGTGGTCTTGCCGAGGCCCGCACCGACCTTGCCGGTCTTGCGCTGGAGGAGGTGGACCGTGCGGGGCGGGGCGGGGCGCTCGGGGGCCGCGAGACCGCCGGGACCCTGGTAGTCCATGTCGACGCCCCACTGGCGGAAGTAGGTGGCCGGGTCCTCGCTCGCCTTGTCGCCGCCGTCGGTGAGGAACTCGGCGACGTCGAAGCCGATGCCGCCCGCGCCGAGGATCGCGACCCGGTCGCCGACGGGCGCGCCGTCGCGCAGCACGTCGAGGTAGCCGACGACGCTCGGGTGGTCGACGCCGGGGATGTCGGGGGTACGGGGGCTGACGCCGGTGGCGACGACGACCTCGTCGTAGTCGGCCAGGTCCGCCGCGCCCACGGGTGAGTCGAGCCGTACGTCCACGCCGTGCGCGTCGAGCTGGTGGCGGAAGTAGCGCAGCGTCTCGTCGAACTCCTGCTTGCCGGGGACCTTGCGGGCCACGTTGAGCTGGCCGCCGATCTCGCTCGCGGCGTCGAAGAGGGTGACGTCATGGCCGCGTTCGGCGGCGCTCACGGCGCAGGCCAGGCCCGCCGGGCCGGCGCCCACCACCGCGACCCGCTTGCGCAGCCGGGTCGGGGCGAGGATCAGCTCGGTCTCGTGACAGGCGCGCGGATTGACGAGGCAGGAGGTGATCTTCCCGCTGAAGGTGTGGTCGAGGCAGGCCTGGTTGCAGCCGATGCAGGTGTTGATGGCCTCGGGGCGGTCCGCCGCGGCCTTGGCCACGAACTCGGGGTCGGCGAGCATCGGGCGGGCCAGCGAGACCATGTCCGCGCAGCCGTCCGCGAGCAGTTCCTCGGCGAGTTCGGGGGTGTTGATGCGGTTGGTGGTGACGAGCGGCACGGAGACCGCGCCCATGAGCTTCTTCGTCACCCAGGTGTAGGCGCCGCGCGGCACGGAGGTGGCGATGGTGGGGATGCGCGCCTCGTGCCAGCCGATGCCGGTGTTGATGATGGTGGCGCCGGCCGACTCGACGGCCTTCGCCAGGGTGACGACCTCGTCGAAGGTCGAGCCGCCGGGCACCAGGTCCAGCATGGACAGCCGGTAGATGACGATGAAGTCCTCGCCGACCGCCTCGCGTACGCGCCGCACGATCTCGAGGGGGAAGCGCGTGCGGTTCTCGTACGAGCCGCCCCAGCGGTCGGTGCGGTGGTTGGTCGGGGCGGCGATGAACTCGTTGACGAGGTAGCCCTCGGAGCCCATGATCTCGACGCCGTCGTAACCGGCCTGCCGGGCGAGGCGGGCGGCGCGGACGTAGTCGTCGATCGTGCGCTCCACGTCGGCGTCGCTCAGCTCGCGGGGCGGGAAGGGGCTGATCGGCGCCTGGAGCGGGCTGGGGGCGACCAGGTCCCGGTGGTAGGCGTACCGGCCGAAGTGCAGGATCTGCATCGCGATGCGGCCGCCCTCGCGGTGCACGGCGTCGGTGATCACCCGGTGCTGCTCGGCCTCCGCCTCCGTGGTGAGCTTCGCGCCCCCCTCGTAGGGCCGGCCCTCGTCGTTGGGGGCGATGCCGCCGGTGACGATGAGGCCCACTCCCCCGCGCGCCCGGGCGGCGTAGAACGCCGCCATGCGCTCGAAACCGCGCTCGGCCTCCTCGAGGCCGACGTGCATCGAGCCCATCAGGACGCGGTTGGGCAGCGTGGTGAAGCCCAGGTCGAGCGGGCTCAGCAGGTGCGGGTAACGGCTCATGACAGCCCTCCGTGCGCGGTGTCTTCCCTCCAGTTCTAGAGGACCGCGCACGGTTTATGCAACTAGTTGCACAACGGTAGGGGCGTCATGTGCCGCAGGTCACCGGCGGCGCCGTCTCACCGGCTCTCCAGCAAAACGTGCAGCTCCCGCTCCTGGTCCCCGGAGGCCGAGGAGAGGTCGCGCACCGTGAAGACCGAGTCGAGCGTGGAGCGGAGCCGCTCGATCGCCCAGTAGCCGCCCTGGGCGTCGGCCTCGACGGAGGAAGAGAGCCGGGCCGGCCGGGCACAGGCGCGCGCCTCGGTGACCTCGAAGGTGCCGAGCCACACCATCGGGCGGCTCTCGTGGAGCTGCTGCGGCGCCTCGTCGATGCCGCGGTCCGACTCGAAGCACTCGTTCAGCGTGTCGAAGACGATGCGGGCGTCCTCCTTGCTGCATCCGCTGATCTCGACGGAGACGGACTCATCGTGCGGTCGTTCGCGATCCATCGTGATCGCTCCTCTCGTGGGATGTGACGCGGAGGTGCGGGTTCCCCGCGCATCGCGCCACACCCCCAGAAAAGCATCACTTTCCGAGTGGGACCAGCGACGGGAGGGTCGCCGAAGACGCGGACGGCCCGGGTCAGCTCCGGGTGAGGCGGTAGGTCTTGCTGTCGGTCAGCACGCAGAAGCCGGGCGAGACGACGATCACCCGCAGGGTGCCCGAACGGCGGTCGTAGTCGATGCCCTCCGCCTCGAACGTCCCCGAACAGGAGCTGCGCAACGGCAGCCGGCGCAGGGCGGTGACATGCCCGGTGACGTCGGAGGCGCCATTGGGTTCGGCGGACAGGTCGATCTGGAGGAGCGGCTTGGTGATGCCGAAGAGGGTGCCCGCAGGGTCGTCCGAGGCGCACAGCAGGGTGGTCGGGCCGGTGAAGTCGCAGCCCTGGACATCGCGCACGGCGTGGTCGAGGAGGACGGTCGACACCTGCGGCAGGTTCGCGGAGGGCGAGGTGGCGCGGTTGGCGCCGGGGGTCGGGAAGACGAGGAACCGCGTCATGGTGCCCCACTCGCCGGACAGCATCCACTGGCTGTTCGGGGTGATCGCCGCCCAGGAGTTGTTCAGGGCCTCACCGGAGCCGAGCGCGTGGACGTACTCCGACCATGCTCCGCCGGGCGCCTGTACGCGGTACATCTTCGCGTTGTTCGAGTCGCTCTGGTACGGCTCGACGTAGTAACCGTCGTAGGAGGCGTCGGGGTCCCCGACATGGTTCCAGCCCCGGGTGGAGACGGAGAACGGGATGGTGCCGATGCCGGTGTAGCGGTTGGCGCTGCCCGCCGGGACCTCGACCGACGCCAGGCCCTGACTCTCGGTCAGCGGGTCGGCGCGGTCGGAGCCGACCTCGGTCCACGTGTCGGCGGCGGCGGCGGGCGGAGCCGCGGAGAGGACGGTGACCGTTGCCACGGCCAGCGCCAGGAGGGCGGCGCGGACGGCGCCGGCCGTGGTGCGACGGCGGCGGACAGGACGCAGGGGCATGGGACTCCTCGTCGAGGGGGGTGGGCGCGCTCGGCGGACAGTCTGGCCCGGCCTGATGGTCATGTACAGACCAATTTCATGGACGGGTGCGGACCTTGAGGAGAACGGCGCGCGACGCCGTACTGGAGGAGCATGAAGAAGGGCGCCACAGGCGTGGGAGAAAAGGGTTGAGCACGGTAGAACAGGGGAGTCGGCACGGGGGACGGCGTGCCGCATCGATACGCGGAGGCGGTGCGTGGCATGAACCAAGCCGGATCGTCCGCGGCTGAGGACGGCGGCCCGACCGCGCCCAGCGGCCTGCTGGACGTGCTCAACGTGGCTTCCGTGGTGCTCGACACCCAGGGGCGTATCGCCCTGTGGAGCCCCCAGGCCGAGGAGCTGTTCGGGTACTCGGCCAACGAGGCTCTGGGGCGGTACGCGGCCCATGTGATGGTCCACGAACGGCACGTCGATCTCGTCGTGCAGCTCTTCGCCGACGTGATGGCCACCGGCGAGAGCTGGGCGGGGGCGTTCCCGATCCGGCGCAAGGACGGCACCACCCGGTTGGTGGAGTTCCGCAACATGCGCCTCATGGACGACCGGGGCGACGTCTACGCCCTGGGCCTCGCCACCGACCGGACGACGGTGCGCCGCCTCGAACGGGACCTGGCGCTGTCGACGCGGATGGTCGCGCAGTCCCCCACCGGCCTCGCCGTCCTGGACACCGACCTGCGATACGTCTCGGTCAACCCGGCGCTGGAGCGGATCAACGGCGTTCCGGCCGCCGATCACCTCGGCCGGACGATCCACGAGGTGCTGCCCCGGCTGGACGCGGAGGCGCTGGAGGCAGCGGTGCGCCAGGTGCTGCGCACCGGGGAGCCGCTCCTCGACCGGTCCACCGTCGGCCGCACCCCCGCCGACCCGGACGAGGACCACACCTGGTCCCTCTCGCTGTACCGCCTGGAGGACGCCCGCGGCACCGTGCTGGGCGTCGCCGTCTCGGTGGCCGACGTGACCGACCGGCACCGGGCGGCCGTCGAGGCCGAAGCGGCGCGCCGCCGGCTGGCGGTGATCGCGGACGCCTCCGCCCGGATCGGCACCACCCTCGACCTGGAGCGCACCGCCTTCGAACTGGCCGACGTGGCCGTGCCGGAACTGGCGGACGTGGCCGCGGTGGATCTGCTCGACGCGGTCATGTCAGGCCGCCGCACCAGCCTCGGCCCCGCCGAATCGGCCGTGATCCGTGCCCTCGCGGTGCGCGCCGCCGACGAGCCCGACGCCCTGCGGGCGGCCGACCAGCCCGGCCAGGTGGCCCGCTACGCGCCCGACCGGCTCGTCACCGAGTGCGTACGCTCGGGCCTGCCGGTCATGGTGGCCCAGGTCAAGGACGAGGATCTCGGGCGCATAGCCCACTCTCCGGAGGCGGCCGCCCTGCTGGCACGGGCCGGTGTGCACTCCTATCTGGCCGTGCCGCTCATCGCGCGGGGCGAGGTGCTGGGCGCCCTCGACCTGAAACGGACCCGCAATCCGCTGCCGTTCGGCCGTGACGACCTGCTGCTCGCGCGTGAGCTGGCGGCCCGGGCGGCCATCCAGATCGACAACGCCCGCTGGTACCAGAGCGCCCGCACCACCGCGCTGACCCTCCAGCGCAGCCTGCTGCCGAGCCACCCGCCCGTCACCGGCGGCCTCGAGGTCGCTTCGCGCTACCAGCCCGCGGGCGCCACCACGGAGGTCGGCGGCGACTGGTTCGACGTCATCCCGCTTCCCGACGGCAAGACGGCGCTCGTCGTCGGTGACGTGATGGGCAGCGGAATCGACGCCGCCGCCACGATGGGCCGGCTGCGCACCGCGACGACCACGCTGGCCTCCCTCGACCTCGATCCGGCGGTCCTCCTGGAACACCTGGACCGGATCACGCAGGGCCTGGACCACTCCATCGCCACGTGCGTGTACGTCGTGCACGACCCCCGGCTGGGCAGGTGCCGGATCGCCAACGCCGGGCATCTGCCACCGGTGCACATCCGCCCGGGCCGTCCGCCGGAGCTGCTCGACCTGCCCACCGGTGCGCCGCTGGGCGTGGGCGGGGTGCCGTTCTCCACGACGGATGTCGACTTCGCTCCCGGCGACCAGCTCGTGTTGTACACGGACGGCCTGGTGGAGACCCGCACCCATTCGCTCGACGAACGTCTGGACGCGTTGCTGGCGCTGCTCGACGATCCGGCACGGCCGCTGGAGGAGGTGTGCGACCTGCTGCTGAGCGCGTTGCACCACCCCGACAACCACGACGACGTGGCTCTGCTGCTGGCACGTGCGCGGGCCGACGAGTGAGCGGCGCCGTACGTCCGATTCACAGGTTTTTGTTATCGCTTCCTTACCGGGCGCCTCGGACAATCACAGTGAGGTGTGGCAGAGGTGCCGCCGTCGTGGCCGAGGAGAGTGAGCCGTGATGCAGGAGCCGGAGAGGCCGGAAGGGCCGCAAGACGTCGAACTGCTCTCGGGACCGGTCGGCGGGGAACGGGACCGCGTGGACCTGCGCACGCTGTGGCGACGCCGGTCGGCCCGCGGGCGGGCGGTGATCGCGGCCACCACCGTCGCCGTCCTGACGCTCGGCGGCACCGTCGCGTACGCGGCGACCTCGGGCGACTCCGGGGGCGGCTCGCCGTCGGCGTCCCCGTCCGCGTCCTCCTCGGAGGGGCCCGGCGGGCGGCACGGTCACGGCGGCCCGTGGTCCGGGCTCCGCGGGGACGCGGCGCACGGTGAGGCGACCGTCAAGGATCCCGGCACCGGCGACTGGGTCGTCCGCGTCTGGCAGCGGGGCACCGTGGCGAAGGTGGCCGACGACCAGGTCACCGTCAGGAGCGAGGACGGCGCCTCGTGGACGTGGACGGTGGGGGCCGACGCGACCGTGTCCGCCGACGGCGCCTCCGGCTCCGGGGCCGACGCGCTGAAGAAGGGCGACACCGTGTACGTCGTCGGCTCCCGTTCCGGTGACACCAACACGGCCGACCGCGTCCTGTCCGGCACCTTCGAGGGCCGCGACGGCGACGACCGGCCCGGCGGGGACCGGCCCGGCGGCGACGGACACGAGGACGGCCGGGGACACGGCCCGCGGGACCGCGGGGACGACCAGCGCTCCCCCGGCCCCACCGGCGGCGGAGCCGCTACCTGACCCTGGTGCCGACGACCACGTGGGCGTACCGCTCCTCGTCGTCCGCCAGCCGCACCGTCAGACCGCTGCGGGTGAACACCTCGACGGCGGCCGGGGCCTGGCGCTCGCTGGTCTCGACGAGGAGACAGCCGCCGGGGGCGAGCCAGGACGGCGCCTCGGCGGCGACCCGGCGCAGCACGTCCAGTCCGTCGCCGCCGCCGTCGAGCGCGGTGAGCGGCTCGTGGTCCCGGGCCTCCGCGGGCAGCAGGGGGACCTCGCCGCTGGGCACGTAGGGCACGTTCGCCGCCAGGATGTCTATGCGGCCGCGCAGTCGTCCGGGAAGGGCCGCGAACAGGTCGCCGGCATGCGCGTGTCCGCCGTAGTCGGCGATGTTGCGCCGGGCGCAGGCCACCGCCGCCGCGTCGATGTCCGCGGCGTGCAGCTCGACCTGTCCGAGCGAGGCGGCGAGGGCCGCGCCGACCGCGCCCGATCCGCAGCACAGGTCGACGACGACGCCGGCGTGCGGTACCGCGGCCAGGGCCTGGTCGACGAGGAACTCGGTGCGGCGGCGGGGCACGAAGACACCCGGCTCGACGGTGACGCGCAGACCGTGGAACCCGGCCCAGCCGACGACATGTTCGAGGGGCAGGCCCGCCGCGCGGCGGGCCGCCATGGCCTCGGCCTCGTCGGGCGTGCGCGCCGTGCCGAGGATCAGGTCCGCCTCGTCCTCGGCGAACACACAACCGGCGCCCCGCAGCACGGCGACCAGGACGTCACGGGACGACGAAGGGGAGCGGGAGACAGCAGGCGGAGAGGACGCGGACGACGACGAGGAAGGAGAGGAAGATGCGGGAGAACGAGGGGGCATGAAGCCGAGGAGCCTTTCGGAAGCCGAAGGGCGCTCTCACGGTCGCCTACCGGCGGCGATCCACGCTGTCACGGGAGGAGAGCACCCGACCTGACACTGCGGTAATGGGTCTCACCTCCTCCTGGTCTCGCGCGACTGGGATCCTCCGCAGCCGGACGGCCACCTTATCCCACAGAGCGGATGCCGTTGCCGGCGAGGCCGTTCCTGTCGCGGAGACCCCTCGCACTTCAAGTTGTACTATGCAACCAGGCTAACGAGGGAGGCCCAGTGGAAGCAACCGAGGCCGTGGAGACGATCCAGCGGGAGATGACGAGCTTCGCCCGGCGGGCCCGTGCCTCGGCGGGGCGGCTGCACCCCGAACTGTCACTGGTGTCCTACACGCTCCTCGGCCACCTGGAGGAGAGCGGCGGCTGCCGGGCCACCGACCTCGCCGCGCACTACGCCCTGGACAAGTCCACGGTCAGCCGTCAGGTCGGCGCCCTGGAGCGCGCCGACCTGATCGAGCGGCGCCAGGACCCCGAGGACCACCGTGTCCAGCTCCTCCACCTCACCGCCGCCGGCCGCCGCATCCTCGCCCAGGTCACCGAGAGCCGCCGCACGGCCTTCCGGGAACGGCTGGCGCAGTGGCCGGAGGCGGACCTGGAGCGGTTCGCGGAGTACCTGGTGCGCTACAACGCGTGGCCCGGGCCCGCCGCCGCGAGCCGACCGTCTCCCCCGGCGGCCCCCTGACCCCCGGCCGGCCCGCTACGCCACCGGGACCGGTTCCCGCCCCTCCCCCAGCCGCTCAGGCACCCGGGCCGCCAGGAACGCCGTTCGGCGGCGCAGCCGGAAGCCCAGGGACTCGTAGAGGCGGATGGCGTCGGTGTTGCGCGCACTCGTGTGCAGGAAGGGCGTCTCGCCGCGTTCGCGGATGCCGTGGGCGACGGCCAGGACCAGCCGGGTCGCCAGGCCCTCGCCCCGGAAGGCCGGGTCGGTGCAGACCGCGCTGATCTCGGTCCAGCCCGGCGGATGCAGCCGCTCGCCGGCCATGGCGATCAGGGCGCCGTCCCGTCGTATGCCGAGGTAGGTGCCGAGTTCGATGGTCCGGGCCTCGAACGGTCCCGGCTGGGTGCGGGCGATCAGGTCGAGGATCTCGGGCACGTCGGCGGGGCCGAGCCGGACCGCCTCGGGTTCGGGTGCGGCGACCAGCCCGTCGTCGACGAACTGCACGCCCTCGATCTGCAGGGTCAGCTCCCACCCGGCCGGGAGCTCACCGCGGAAGCCGGGCAGCGGGACCTCCGCGCCGGGACCGGCGAGCGCCGCGAGATCGGCCCAGTCGTCCGCGTCCGGCTCGTCCGGCAGCGCGAGCCAGGGCGACACGTCGACGGGGTAGCGCAGCACCCGGCCCCGGCGCTCGGCGAAGTGCGCGTGCGGACCGGTGAGGGAGGCGAGGGCGGGATTGTCCAGGACGTGGCGGGGCTCGGTGCCGCGCGCCTCGGGCAGGCCGCCATGCCCCGCAGCCGGGCGGGGCTCACCAGCTCCCTGCGCCGGGACGGGCGTGGTTCCCGCGCCGGACGTGTCGGAGGGACCAACGGGCTGTGCGTCTCCGGTGCCCGGGACCCGACGGGGCTCGACGGTGGTCATGCGTGCGCTCCGATCTCCAGGACGACCTTGCCCCGGGCGTGGCCGCTCTCGACCTCGCGCAGCGCCTCGCCCGCCCGCTCCAGCGGGAACGTCAGGGTGACGTGCGGGTTCAGGTCGCCGCGGACGACCAGGTCCGCCACCGCCCGCAGCACGGCCGCGTCGCGGGCGCGCGCCACCCGGGCGCCGCCCAGCCGCTCGACCTCGTCGGCCGGGGCTCCGGCGGTGATCAGCCGGGAGCGGTCCCGCACCAGGTCCGCCGCGTCCCGCAGCACCTCGCCGCCGACGAGGTCGAAGACGCCGTCGACGCCGTCCGGGGCGGCCGGCCGCACGCCTTCCGCCCAGTCCGGGCCGGACGGCACGTGCACGGCGCCCAGCGACTCGAGCAAGTCCTTCTTGCCCTCGCTCGCGATCCCCACGACCCGCACCCCGCGGGCACGGGCGATCTGCGCGACGGCGACGCCGACTCCACCGCCCGCGCCGGTGACCAGGAGCGTCGCTCCGGCCGGCAGGGCGAGCTGGTGCACGCCGTCGTAGGCGGTCGCGGCGGCCACGGGCAGGGTCGCGGCATCGGTGAACGACAGCTCGGCGGGCTTGTGCGCGGTGATGCCGGCGGCCAGCAGGGCGTACTCGGCGTAGCCGCCCGCGACCGCGGTGCCGAACACCTCGTCGCCGGGCGCGAACCCGGTGACCGCCTCGCCGGTCTCCTCGACGACGCCGGCCACCTCGTTGCCCAGGACCGCGGGGAAGGCGCGCTCACCGCTCTCGCCGGGGCGCCGGTAACCCGTGCGCTGCTTCCAGTCGACGGGGTTCACGCCCGCCGCCCGCACCGCGACGAGCACCTCGCCGGGCCCGGGCCGGGGGCGTTCCAGGTCGACGAGGGCCTCGGTCTCCGGGCCGCCGTACCGCGTGAAGACGTACGCCTTCGGCATTGCTCCCACTCTCCTTCGCTGGCACCGGACCGCTGGACCGCTGGATCCGGGACGACACGTGCAAGAGCCGGGGGCCCGACGGCTATTCCCCGCCCGCGGGACTGTTCATACGGGCTTAATGATCGGCGGGCGGACCGGGTGCGGAGCACCGCTGACATGCACGTACGGTGGATTACGTGAACATCCGCCGTCTCCCCGCTGGAACCGCATGAACGTCACCCGAGGCTTCACCGGCCGCCCCCGCGCCCACCGTCCGGGGCTGCCCCCCGGCCAGTACGACGCGGGCGACGACTGGCCCGTGCTGTCCGCCGAGGTCACGCCCGACCTCGCGCCCGCGGACTGGACCTTCCGCGTCGACGGTCTGGTGGCGGCGCCCCGCACCTGGGACTGGGACGAGGCGCACGCGCTGCCGCGGTCCGCGTACGAGGGCGACATCCACTGTGTGACCAGCTGGTCCAAGTTCGGAGTGCGGTTCGGGGGGGTGTCCCTCGACGCGTTCCTCGATGCCGTCCGGCCCGACACGTCCGCCACCCACGCCGTCGCGTACGCGCACACCGGCTACACCACCAATCTGCCGCTGTCCGACCTGACCGGCGGACGGGCGTGGATCGCCTGGGAGTACGACGGCAGGCCCCTCGCGGCCGAGCACGGCGGTCCGGCGCGGCTGCTGGTGCCGCACCTGTACTTCTGGAAGAGCGCCAAGTGGATCGCGGGCCTGCGGCTTCTCGACCACGACGAGCCGGGCTTCTGGGAGCAGAACGGCTATCACGGGCGGGGCAACCCGTGGGAGGAGCAGAGGTACGCCGGTGACTGAGACCTTCACGCCTTCGACCCGGTTCGCGGTGCCCGGCCGGATCGCCGTGAGCAACCGGGCGGCCGCCCTGTGGCAGACGGCGACGCTGACGGAGATCCGCCCCGAGACCCCGCGGGCGGCCACCTTCCGCTTCGCGGTGCCGGCCTGGGCGGGGCATCTGCCCGGCCAGCACCTGATGCTGCGGCTGACCGCCGACGACGGCTACACCGCGCAACGGCACTACTCGATCGCCTCCGCGCCCGACGACGACGGACATCTGGAACTGACCCTGGACCACGTGTCCGGCGGCGAGGTCTCGGGCTGGTTCCACACCCGGGCGCAGCCGGGTGACGAGGTCCAGGTGCGGGGTCCGCTCAGCGGCTTCTTCGCCTGGCCCGGCGACCGGCCCGCGCTGCTGATCGGCGCCGGTTCCGGGGTCGTCCCGCTGATGTCGATGGTGCGCCACCACCGGGCGCGCGGCCTCGACGTACCGCTGCGGCTGCTGGTGTCCGCGCGCGGCCCGGAAGAGCTGATCTACGCGCGGGAGTACGGCGCCGAGACGCTGCCCGTGTTCACGCGGAGCGCACCGGAGGGCGTGCCCGTGGGGCGGCTCGCGGCACATCACCTCGCTCCCCTGCTGGCCGAGGGGCCGACGGGTGGCTGGGAGGCGTACGTGTGCGGCTCCAACGCGTTCGCCGAGCACGCCTCACGGCTGCTGGTGCGGGCGGGGCAGCCGGTCGACCGCATCCGGATCGAGCGCTTCGGCTGACCTCCCCGGCCGCCTCGTCGGGGCGCTCTTGCCCGCCGTGCCCCGCGCCACCGGCCGCCGAGGGGCCGACGTGAACGATGCGTGAAACGATGTACTCCGAACGGGGTATGACGCTCATGTGGGCACTCGTACGCGTGACGGCGAGGAGGTCGACATGCGAGACCGGGTGCGCGGCCGGCGCGGGCGGGACAACCCGCTGCGGCGCCGGTCCGACGCGGTGGAGGCGTGGACGGCGCTGGCCGTGGCCGTGCTGCTGCTGGTCGCCGTGCCGCTGGTCGCGGTCTTCGCGGGCCGGTGGGCCCACGCCGACGCCCAGGCGGTCGCGGACCGGCAGCAGGCCGAACGCCACCGGGTGCGGGTCGAGGTCGTCGGCCACCTGCCCGAGACGATGCCCTCGGTGGAGGGCGGCAGACAGCAGACGTTCCCCGTGGCCGTGCGGTGGACCCCGCCGGGCGAACACCCGCGCACGGCCACCGCACGGGTCCCGGCGGGCACCCGCGCGGGCGACCGGGTGGACGTGTGGTTCGACACCCGGGGCCGGAGCGTCGGACCCCCGCCGAACGACACCATGGTGTGGCAGCACGCCCTCGCCATGGGCACCTGCGCGGCCGGGGGCACGGCGGGCGTGGTGCTGCTCGGACATGCCGTGATCCGCCGGGTGGCGATGCGGCGCCGGCTGGACGAGTGGGAGCGGGAATGGGCCCGCACGGAGCCCCAGTGGACCCGCCGCAGGCCCGCCTGAAGCTCTGACCAGGGTCTGGCGAGGCCTCCCGGTGCCCACGTACGGTGTGATCATTCGTCTGGGCACTTAACAAAAGGCGGTCCTTCATGCCCCTGTTCGACCTGGCCGACGACGAGCTCCGCGGCTACCGCAGCGCGTCCGTCGAGCCCGAGGACTTCGACGCGTTCTGGTCGAAGACCCTCCAGGAAGCCCGCGCGCACGATCTGGACGCACGTTTCGAGCCGGTGGACACGGGCCTGACCACGGTGCAGGTGTACGACGTGACCTTCGCCGGGTTCGGCGGGCACCCCGTCAAGGGCTGGCTGACGCTGCCCGCCGGAACCGGGGAACCGCTGCCCCTGGTCGTCGAGTTCGTCGGCTACGGCGGTGGACGCGGGCTGCCGCACGAGCACCTGCTGTGGGCGTCGACGGGCCGCGCGCACTTCATCATGGACACCCGCGGCCAGGGCAGCGCCTGGGGCGGCGGCGGCGGCACCGCGGACCCGGTGGGCGGCGCGCCCTCGTACCCCGGTTTCATGACGCGGGGCATCGACGCCCCGGAGAACTACTACTACCGCCGGGTGTTCACCGACGCGGTGCGCGCGGTCGAGGCGGCCCGCTCCCATCCGCTGACCGACGCGGCACGGACCGTGGCGATCGGCGCGAGCCAGGGCGGCGGCATCACGATCGCCGTGGGCGGCCTGGTGCCGGATCTGGCGGGCATCGCCCCGGACGTGCCGTTCCTGTGCGACTTCCCGCGCGCCGCGGTACTGACGGACCGTCACCCCTACCGCGAGATAGGCCTGTTCCTCAAGACGCACCGCGGCCGCTCCCAGGACGCCCTGCGCACCCTGGCGTACTTCGACGGTGTGCACTTCGCGTCCCGGGGCTCGGCCCCCGCCCTGTTCTCGGCGGCCCTGGAGGACCAGACCTGCCCGCCGTCGACCGTCTACGCCGCCTTCAACGCGTGGGCGCACGAGGACAAGGAGATCGAGGTGTACGACTTCAACGACCACGAGGGCGGCGGCCCCTACCAGGAGGCGGCCAAGCTGCGCTGGCTGCGGTCGTACGCCTGAGGCCCTGCGGATGGACACACGGGCCGCCGCCGAGCGGTTCGTCGGGGTGTGGGAGCGGGCCTGGGCGTCGCACGACGTGCCGGCCCTGCTGGAGCTGTACGCCGAGACCTGCGTCCACCGGTCGCTGCCGTTCCGCGCGCCGCACCGGGGTCGGGCCGAACCGGCGGCCTGTCTGTGCTGGTCGTTCGCGGCGGAACGGGTGACCGACGTGCGCTTCTCGCCTCCGGTGGTGGGCGCGGACCGGGTCGCGGTGGCCGAGTTCCGGCTGCTGCCGGAGGAGGACGGGGCGGCCGGCACGCCGGCCGGCCGTGTGTGCGTCCGCTTGGACGAGGCCGGGCCGGTGGTCGGGTCACGGGGCTACTGGCACACGGCCGAGGGCCACCAGGAGCCGACGGGGCGGACATTCCTCCTGTGACCGGGGCGCCGCCCTGCGCACTTCCCTCCAGTCCGACCAGTCGGTATGTTCGGGGTGCCCGGCCGCGGCGTAGCGGTCCGGGGTTCCGGCGGACCACGGAGGCCCCATGTCCGAGCACGTGCCACAGATCCACGGCCACTGCGACCCGCGGTTCGCGGCACTGCGCGCGGCCTTCGAGGAGAACTTCCGGGACCGGGGCGAGCTGGGCGCCGCGGTGAGCGTCACGGTCGACGGCGTGCCGGTGGCCGATCTGTGGGGCGGCTGGGCGGACGCGGCACGCACCCGCGCGTGGGAACGGGACACGCTGGTCAACGTGTGGTCGACGTCGAAGGGCCCGACGGCGCTGTGCGCGCACCTCCTCGCCGACCGCGGGTCGCTGGACCTCGACGCTCCGGTGGCCGCGTACTGGCCGGAGTTCGGCGCGGCCGGCAAGGAGCGGGTCCTGGTGCGCCATCTGCTGTCCCACCGGGCGGGCCTGGCCGGGCTGCGCGAGCCGCACTCGCTCGAGCAGCTCTACGACTGGGAGTTCACCACGGCGCGCCTCGCCGCCACGGAGCCCTGGTGGGAGCCGGGCACCCGGTCCGGCTATCACGCGCTCACCTACGGCTTCCTGGTCGGCGAGCTGGTGCGGCGGGTGTCGGGGCTGCTGCCGGGCGCGTTCCTGGACCGGGAGGTGACCGGTCCGCTGGGCGTCGACTTCACGATCGGGCTGCCGGAGAAGGAGGCCGGGCGGGCAGCCGAGCTGGTGCATCCGCGGGTCACCTCCGCCGGCGGACAGGCCGCGGTGTTCAGCAAGTTGGCCCCCGCGGCCCTCGCCGCCCTGACCAATCCGGTGGCGGGCGCGAGCGAGGCGAACTCGCCGCGGTGGCGGGCCGCGGAGATCCCGGCGGCGAACGGCCACGGCACCGCGCGGGCGGTGGCCGCGCTCTACGGGATCTTCGCCGGCCGGGGTGCGTACGGCGGGCGCCGGATCCTCTCCCCCGAGGCGGCCGAACGGGTCCGCGAGGGACAGGGCGCCTGCCGGGACCTGGTACTGGGGGCCGGGTTCGCGCACGAGACGGAGATCGGGCTCGGGCTGTGGCTCAGCGGTCCGAACGGATCGTACGGTCCCAACCCGCGCGCTTTCGGACACGACGGCTTCGGCGGCTCCTGCGGACTCGCCGACCCGGAGGCGGGGGTGTCGCTGGGATACGTGATGAACCGCATGGGGCCGCACATCGCCGACGACCCGCGGAAGACGGCACTGGTGGACGCCGTGTACAGCGCGCTCTGAGCCCCGGCGCGGCGGGGGCGGGGCGACGGCGGCGGGCGGTCCGGTTTCGGCCGATCGGGCCGCCCACCCTTCCCTACTGGTTTAGACCAATGCTAGATCTGGTGGCGCACCGAGTCCGCACGACCACGGCACGTCACCTACAGGAGGCGCGCGGCATGGCCCGCAGCACCACCCCCACCACCCCTCACGTCCACCCGTCCTGCGACGACCCGCCGTTGTACCGGCGGATCGCCACGGAACTGCTCGGCGAGCTGCGCGAGGGCGCCATCGCGCCCGGCGAACGACTGCCGGCCGAGCGACGGCTGGCCGGGCGTTTCGGCGTCAGCAGACAGACCGTACGGCAGGCCCTGGAGGTCCTGCGCGGCGAAGGACTGGTCGAGACCGACCGGCGGGGCAGCCACGCCGCCCTGCCGGCCGGGCCGCTCGGCACCCCGTCGTTCCTCGCCTTCCCCGTGGGCGCGCGAGCCGCGGACGATCCGTCGGCGGTGGCCCGGGCGGCCGTCAGCTGGGAGACGCCCCCGCCCGAACACGCCGAGGCGCTCGGACTCGCCCCGCACCGGCCGACGCTGGTACACCGCTACGAGTCCGCCCGCGCCGACGGACGCGGTCTGCGCACCGCCGTCACGTCCTTCTCCGCGGTGGCCCTGGCCGAGGTGGAGGAACTCGGCCGTTACCGTGACCGCGCCGACTCCGACGCTTCCGCGGAGCTGCGGCGGGCCTACGACTGGATGCGCCGGGCGGGCCTGACCCTGCACCACCGGGACTGCATCACGCATCTCGACGACGACCCGTCGATGCGGGTCACCAGGCGGGTGCACGACCAGTACGCGCGCCCCCTGGAGATCACCGACCTGGTGGTGGACACCCGGCGGGAGGCGCTGGTCTACGCGTTCACGCTGCCCGCGGCCGGCTGATCCCGCCGGGGCCGGCTCAGCGGTCCGTCCGGCGCGCCTCGACCATGCGCACCCGTGGACTTCCGTCGCTCCTCGTCCCGAACGCGGGCAGGGCGCGGAGGTCCACGCGGAACCCGGCACGCTCCAGCTCGCGCCGCACCTCACCGAGCCGGAAGGCGCGGTAGTACATCACGAACGGGGGCCGCCACACGGCGTTGCGCACCCGCATCACGGCGTCGAAGCCGAGGAGCGCCCAGAACGCCGGTGACGACGGCCTCGGCGGGGCCAGGACGGGGAACGCGAAGCAGCCGCCCGGCCGCAGCGCGGTCCGTACCCGGGCGAACAGGCCCGGCAGCTCGCGGGGCAGGAAGTGCCCGAAGGCGCCGAAGCTGACGACGAGGTCGAAGGCGGCGGTGAAGGGCAGGGCGCGGGCGTCCGCGCGCACCCAGGACACCGCGGGGCCCGCCGGGCGGGTCCGGCGGGCCGCCTCCGCCAGCATGCCCGCGCTGAAGTCGACGCCCGTCACACTCCCCCGGCACACCGTCGTCAGGACCTCGACCCCCGCGCCCGTGCCACAGCACAGGTCGAGGCCGTCCTCGTACGGACCGGACTCCTTCAGCGCCGAGGCGACCGCGTCCAGGACGGTGTCCGGCGTACGGAAGGGCGTGTGGTCGAACTTCGGCGCGAGGAGGTCGTAGCCGCGCTCGACGGACGACAGGGCCTGGACGGCGAGTTCGCGCAGGGTGGGGCCTTCGGGACTGAACATCCTCGTCAGCCTACGGCCGTCCGCCGCCTCATGAGCAGCAGGGCCCGTTCGCACCAGGCCTGGTTCGTCTCCTCGAAGGCGATGCCGGCCAGCAGCGTCAGATAGGGACCGATGCGGTCGGCCCCGGTCAGGTACGCCTCCTCGGTGCGTCCGTCGAGGAGGCGGTCGCGCACCCGCCGGTAGCGGTCGAGCTTGGCACGGGACCAGGTCAGGCGCTCCTCGACCAGGGCGCGGGTCGCCTCGGGGTCCACGCCGTCCATCGCCTGGATCCTGATCAGGAGTTCGTCGCGGATGACGGTGGGCCGCCGCGGCGGGGTGGCCGCGAAGGCGTCCAGGTCCGCGCGGCCGGCCTCGGTGAGGGTGAACATCCGCTTGTTCGGCCGGCGTTCCTGCTGCACCACCCGCGCCTCGATCAGGCCGTCCTGCGCGAGGCGCTCCAGCTCGCGGTAGAGCTGCTGCGGGGTCGCGGGCCAGAAGTTGGCGAGGGAGACGTCGAAGACCTTCGACAGTTCGTAGCCCGAGGCCTCGCCTTCCAGGAGGGCGGCCAGGACGGCGTACTTGAGCGACATGTGGACACGGTAACAGGACACGATTATTGTCCTCCGCACCTACTCAATAAATTGACTACTGATGCGGTGAGGTGATCCGATGCGCGCGTTCCGTGAGGCGGTCGAGGCCGGCGATCTCGAGGCCGTCGAGGCGCTGCTGGCCGAGGACGTGGTGTTCACCAGCCCGGTCGTGTTCAAGCCGTACCCGGGCAAGGCGATCACCGCCGCGATCCTGCGGGCGGTGACGCGGGTCTTCGAGGACTTCCGCTACGAGCGGGAGCTCGGCGGGGGCGACGGACGTGACCACGCGCTGGTGTTCAGGGCCCGGGTGGGCGAGCGGGAGCTTTCCGGCTGCGACTTCATCCACCTCGACGAGGACGGGCTCATCGACGAACTCACCGTCATGGTGCGGCCGTTGTCGGGCGCCCAGGCTCTCGCTGAGGCGATGGGCGCCCGGTTCGACGAGATCCTCCAGGAGGCGGAGGCCCGGTCGGCCCCCGCCTCCTGACGTCGGGCGACGCTGAGGGCTCCCGCAGAGGTCGCACCCGGCGTGGGGGCCGACCCCGCTGACCGCGTCCGACCGACCCGTGTCCGTGGGGGCGCACCTGGCCATGACGCCCCAGGGGCGTCCCGGTTCGGTCGGGGAGGACGCCGGCCACCGTGCCGTGCGGCCGGATCCATGGGACCCGGCCCGCTTCCCCGGCCCCGCTTCCCCGGCCCGGCTTCCCCGGCCCGGCCGGGCCTCAGTCCCTGAGGTCCTCCAGGGTCGTCCTCGTGTCCGTCTTCAGATAGCCCGTGACCTCCTCGAGCGACGGCGGATCGGTATCGTCGTCGTACGAGGAGTAGTAGGCGCTGTAACTCATCGTGTACGTCACCCAGCCGTCCCGCACGGCGAGCGTGGCGTAGAGCGACCCGCTCGACGAGCCGGACGTGGTGTCGTTGCTGACGAGATAGGCCTCGTCGCCGATGCCGGTGACGGTGTCCACGTCGTAACCCGTGTGACTGTCGGCGTAGTTCTTCCAGGCCGCGGTGAACTCCGGTCCCGGGTCGGTCTCCTTGTGCAGGTCCAGCTGGGAGTAGAGGTAGGCGTCCGCGTAACTGGACGTGTCCTTCTTCAGGCTGATGCTGCACAGGCCCTCGTCGAGGGCGTCGTCCTTGAGGCTGTTGTGCGTCGGGGAGCTGTCGTTGTCGGGGTACTCCTCCTTGAAGGACGAGTAGTCCGTGGAGTTGCACAGGTTCGACGGCGCGACGTAACCGCGCAGGTCCGGATCGGCTTCGGCGCCGACCAGGAAGAGGCCGGCCGCCCAGGCGGCGGACGCCAGCACCGCGCCGGCAGCGGCCCACAGAACTGCTTTCCCCGCGCCACCGCCACCGCTCCCGCTGCCCGGCGGCGGGCCGACCACGGGGTACGGACCCTGCTGCAGGTAGGGGTTGACCGGCTGGGCCGGGGCGGGCTGCCCGACCAGGGTCGGCTGGGCGTAGACGCTCGGCCGGTCGACCTGGGTCGCGGGCGCCGCCGGCGGGAAACCCAGCGGCCCGCCCGGGGCCGGCGACTGCGGATTCGGATAGGGGTACGCGCTCGGCTGGGCCGGTGCGTCGGACGGCTGCTCCGGCTGCTGCGGGGGCTGAGGCGGCGTGGACATGACGTGAAGATAAGGCAGAAATAGCGGTCAAGTCCTCTGCCGTCACGGATCGTTACCCTCTGAGGACATCTGCGATGGAACCCGGAAGAGACCCGGACGTTCACCGGCCTCTTCTGCCGCGTGCCGCCGTTCCGGTGCCCCTCGAGGGGCGGTTGGTCCGGCGTGGGCCGGCGCCTGGACGGTCGCCGTCCGCACCTGGGCGCCGAACCTCGCCCGGGCGGCGTTCTTCCGCACCAGCGACAGCGTGACGAGCGCGCCCGGCAGCGACGCGCAGCCGCAGACCACGACGCCGACGGCCATCCCGCCGCCGGGGGCGGTCCGGGCCGCCGCACGGACCTGTCACCGCCGAGCGCTGTCACGGCCACCGTTGACGACCGCCAGGAGACCCGCGACCGCGGCCCGGGACCCGCCCTGCCATGCGGGATCCCTCGTGCCGTCGGGGTTCGCCGTGGGGTCCGGTGCGGGAACAAGGTGCCCCGTCCGTGCGTTGACGTCATCGGGAGCGACCGGTGTGCTAGTGTGCCGGTGGCACTTGTGTACGCCCCTCCCGTGGGCGCCGGTGCCGGTTCCCTTCTGTTCGCCGTGTCACCCGCCGTTTCCGGCCGGTCCAGCGGCTTTCCCGCACCACCTCACCAGCGGCTCTCTGTTCTCTTCTGCCGTATCCGAGGTGCTGTTCCCGCCGCCCGAGGCGCGCCCTGCGCCCTCCCTTCGCGGCTGTTCCCTCCCTCTCCGCATGCCTCATGCCCTGCGTCCTCGAAAGGACCGACCACCATGACCACCACTCTCGAACACCCCCCTGTACAGCAGCAGCAGCCGGTCCGGGTCGCCGTCGGCGTCCTCGACACCGACGCGAGCGGGAAGGGGCAGTTGCGTCCCGCGGACTGCCTGCCCACCCCCGTGGACCTCCAGGTCCCGGCCGCGCTGATCCGCCGTCACGGCCTGCGCAGGGGCGACCTGGTCGAGGGCGTGCGCGGTACCCAGCGCGCCCTGACCGAAGTCGCCCGCGTCAACGGCCGGCCGGCCGAGGAACTGCGCGCTCGCCGGCACTTCCGCGATCTCACGCCCGTCCACCCCCATGAGCGGCTCCGTCTGGAGCATCCGGCGGCCGGTCTCGCCGGCCGGGTCACGGATCTCGTCGCGCCGATCGGCAAGGGCCAGCGCGGCCTGATCGTCGCCCCGCCGAAGACGGGCAAGACCGTGCTGCTCCAGCAGATCGCCGCCGCCGTCGCCGGCAACCACCCCGGTGCGCGGCTGATGGTCGTCCTGCTGGACGAGCGGCCCGAGGAGGTCACCGACATGCGGCGCTCCGTGCGCGGCGAGGTGTACGCCTCGACGTTCGACCAGGCGCCCAAGCAGCACATCGCGCTGGCCGAACTCGTCATCGAGCGGGCCAAGCGGCTCGTCGAGGCGGGTGAGGACGTCGTGATCCTCCTCGACTCGCTCACCCGGCTCTGCCGGGCCCACAACAACGCGGCCGCCTCCGGAGGCCGCACCCTCAGCGGTGGCGTCGACGCCACCGCGTTGATCGGCCCCAAGCGGTTCTTCGGCGCCGCCCGGGCGGCCGAGGAAGGCGGCTCGCTCACCGTCCTCGCCACCGCCCTGGTCGAAACGGGCTCCCGCGCCGACGACTTCTACTTCGAGGAGCTGAAGAGCACCGGCAACATGGAGCTCCGCCTCGACCGCGAACCGGCCTCCCGCCGGGTCTTCCCCGCCGTCGACATCGACGGCTCCGGCACCCGGCGCGAGGAAATCCTCTACACGCCGGCAGAGTTGGGCGCCGTACGCGGTCTGCGCCGGGCCCTTCGGACCCGGGACGGCCAGGCGAACCTGGAGACGCTCCTGGAGCGGATGCGCGAGACCCCGGACAACACGGCTTTTCTGCGCCGCATCCAGCCGACCCTGCCCGCCGCATAGGGCGGAACGTGTGGCATCCGAGTGCACGCGCCCCCGTGTCCGGCACGGGCAGCGGGGGGAACGCCGGATTCATTCCTACGTTGCTCATATGACGATCGGATTCTCTTCCCGGGCCGCTGCGGCAACCTGCGCGTTCTGTGTGGCAGGCACCCTCGCCCTCGGCCTCGCCGCGGGCGCCGGCGCAGACCCCGGAGCCCCTGGAGGACCCGGTGGTCCGGGTGCACCGGGCGGCCCCCGGGTGACGGCGCCCCGGCCGTCCGTGCTCTACCGCTCCGGGACGCAGGTCAGGCCCCATCGCGGCGCCCCTGAGGTCCCCGACGTCTCGGCGCTGTCCTGGCTGGTCTCCGACGCGCAGACGGGTGAGGTGCTCGCCGCGTCGAACGCGCACCGCAAACTGCCTCCGGCCAGCACCCTCAAGACCCTGTTCGCCCTCACGGTGCTGCCGGTCCTGCCCGGCGAGATCCGGCACCGGGTGAGCGAGGAGGAGCTGAGCGGCATCGGGCCCGGCAGCAGCCTCGTCGGGGTGACTGAGGGACACACCTACCAGGTCGCCGACCTGTGGCGCGGAGTGTTCCTCAACTCCGGCAACGACGCCGTGCACGTGCTGGCGAGCCTCAGCGGCGGCTGGCGGGCCACGGCCGCCCGGATGCAGGCCAAGGCACGCTCCCTGGGCGCCCTGGACACCCATGTGCTGTCGCCCGACGGATACGACACGCCGGGCCAGGTGTCCTCGGCGTACGACCTGGCGGTGTTCGGGCGGGCGGGGCTGCGCAACCCGGACTTCGCGCGGTACTGCGGCACCGCGGAGGCGAGCTTCCCCGGGGACGGGGGCTGGTCGTACGAGATCGCCAACACCAACCGGCTGCTGACCGGGGCGGACGGTGTGGAGCCGTACCCGGGGCTGATCGGGATCAAGAACGGCTACACCAGCAACGCAGGCAACACCCTGGTCGCCGCCGCCCGGCAGGGTGACCGCACCCTCGTCGTGACGGTGATGAACCCTCAGGACGGCGGCGGGTTCGAGGTCTACGAAGAGGCGCGCGCGTTGCTGGACTGGGGGTTCGCGGCCGCCGGACGGGTCGATCCGGTGGGCTCGCTGGACGCGCTGCGGGTCCGTCCGTGGCCGTTGCCCGGCCCCGGACCGAAGCCGGCTTCCCCACAGAAGTCCACGCCGGCGCCCGGCGCTCCCCCGGTCGCCGTCGCTCCCCCGGTCACCGGCACCGCCGCTGTCGCAGCCGGCGACGCTCCCGGCTGGCGGGAGGCGGCGCTGATCGCGGGCGCCGCCGTGCTGGGCGGGACCGCCGTGGCGCTCGTCCTGTGGCTCGCCGGCCGCCGTTCCGCGGGGAGATGACCGACGGGCAGCCACACCAGCAGGCCGAGCGTGATCCAGGTGTGGGCGTTGCTGCCGAGGAAGCCGTCGGAGGCATTCCCGGCGCCGGAGGGGTCCGGGACGTCCGGGCCGGCAGCGCGCCGGCCCGGGAAGCCGCCGAGCACGCGGCAGGCCGTCCCGGCCAGGCCAGGCCCAGTGCCTGGCAGCGGCGGAGATCGATGCGGAAGGCCTTGGCCGGCACGTCGGCACGGTGTCCACCTCGGGTGACCGCGGAGCGACGTCGCGCCTTCCTGGCGGCGGCCTGCGCGTGACCGGCCGGTGCGCTCGTGGGCCCGGCAGCTCAGAACACCGACAGGCCGGTCAGGGTCGTGAACCGGTCCAGGGCGGCCACTCCCGCCACCGAGTTGCCGCGTTCGTCCAGGCCCGGGCTCCATACGCACAGCGTGCAGCGGCCCGGTACGACGGCCATGATGCCGCCGCCCACGCCGCTCTTGCCGGGCAGGCCGACCCGGTAGGCGAAGTCGCCGGCCGCGTCGTAGGTGCCGCAGGTCAGCATCACCGCGTTGACCTGCTTGGCCTGGCTGCGGGTGAGCAGCCGGGTGCCGTCGGCGCGGACGCCGTGCCGGGCGAGGAAGCCGGTGGCCAGGGCGAGGTCGGCGCAGGAGGCGGTGAGGGAGCACTGCCGGAAGTACTGGTCGAGGAGGACCGGCACGGCGTTGCCGATGTTGCCGTAGGACGCCATGAAATGGGCGAGGGCGGCATTGCGGTCGCCGTGCTGGGCCTCGGAGGCGGCGACCTCCTCGTCGAAGCCGAGCGCGGGGTTGCCGCTCTCCGCGCGCAGGAAGGCGAGGAGTTCGCCCGCCGCGTCCCCCGTACGGGTCTGGAGCCGGTCGGTGACCACCAGCGCGCCCGCGTTGATGAAGGGATTGCGCGGGATGCCGTTCTCGTACTCCAGCTGGACCAGGGAGTTGAAGGGGTTGCCCGAGGGCTCGCGGCCCACGTGCTCCCAGAGTTCGTCGCCCTCGCGGGCCAGGTCCAGGGCGAGGGTGAAGACCTTGGTGAGGGACTGTGTGGAGAACGGCTCCCGCCAGTCCCCCACGCCGTAGACCGTGCCGTCCGGTTCCGCCACGGCCATGCCGAAGCGGCGCGGGTCGCAGGCCGCGAGCGCCGGGATGTAGTCGGCGGGGCGGCCCCGGCCGGGGGTCCGCGCCATCTCCTCGGCGATGCGGTCCAGGACCGGCTGGAAGGCACGGGACGACGTCGTGGTCATGATCGCCATTGTGCCCCGCACCGGGCCTGGCGCGCCGGGCCTGGCCCGCCGTGGTCGGTGCGGGATGCCGGACGGGGGCGCCTGACCAGGGGTGCCGGCCAGGCGGTGCCGGACGGCGCAGGACGGACGGGGGGTGCGCCGCTGGCCGCCACGACCGGCCGGGCGCGTGGGTCCGGCGACCGTCCGAGAGGCGTCGTCGACGCCTGCCGGTCCGCCGGCCCGGCGCGCGACCTGCCCGGCACGTGCGGCGGGGCCGACAGCGGTCCGGGAGCCCCTCCGGTGACCGCGCGGGCTGCGCGGTCACATCCGTCGCCGGTGTCCGTCAGGCGCAGGCACGCACGGTGACCGGGTCCAGCGCGCGGACCGGGCGGACGCAGCCGACCGGTGCGCCGCCGCCGAGGAGGGTTTCGCCCGCGAACTCGGTGAGCAGGGCGGGGTCCACACCGGCGCGGACGAGGGCGGCCGCGGTGACCGGGACGCGGGCTCGGTTCGCGCCGTCGGAGATCTTGACGGCGACGGCTCGGCCGTCCGGCAGCGCGGCGACCTCGACGCCCTCGAAGCCGTCCTTCGCCAGCAGGCCGGGGACCGCCCGCATCAGCGCGGCGACGTCCCGGCCGGAGCCGGAGGCCATCTCGGCGTGCTCGCGCATCGCGTCGGCCACCCGCGCCTCGGGGGTACCGGGCGCGGAGGCGGTGACCCGGGCGGCGGCCCGGGCGAGGCCGTGCAGGGAGACCGAGAACAGCGGGGCGCCGCATCCGTCGACGGTGACCCGTGCGATCCGCTGACCGGTGAGGTCCTCGACGATCTCGGCGATCGCCTGCTGGAGCGGGTGCTTCGGGTCGAGGTAGTCGTCCAGGGACCAGCCGTTGAGCGTGCAGGTGTAGAGCATGGCCGCGTGCTTGCCGGAACAGTTCTGGGCCAGGCGGTCGGGCGCGCGGCCCTCCCGTATCCAGGCGTCGCGGACCGCCGGGTCGTACGGCAGGTCCGTGACGTTGCGCAGCTCGTCCTGCGAGACGCCCGCCAGTTCGAGGATCCGCCGGGTCCCGGCGAGGTGGCGTTCCTCGCCGGAGTGGCTGGCCGCGGCGAGGGAGAGCAGCTCGCCGTCGAGCGGCAGCCCGGCCCGGACCATCGCGACGGCCTGGACGGGCTTGAGCGCCGAGCGGGGGTAGAAGGCGGCCTCGACGTCGCCGAGCTGGAGCTCGATCTCGCCGCCCGCGCCGAGGACGACGACGGAGCCGTAGTGGATGCCCTCGGTCGCCCCTGCGCGGACGAGGTGGGCGACAGGGGTGTGGAGGGGTTCGCGGATCGCGGGAGCGTCGGCGAGGGAGCTGCTATACATCACTGCCTGCATCACTGGTGGGTGGTCGGCGGCCGGCGACGGGGTCACGCGTCGGCCCTGGACGAGGTGTGGGTGAGGGCGAGGTCGCGGCGGATGGCGTACCACCCGGCGACCAGCGCCGTGACGGTCGGCGGCAGGCGCAGCACGGTGGTGCGTCCGGCGCGGCCGTCGGCGTACACGAGGACCAGGACGGAGGCGAGGAGGAACAGCGTCACGAGTCCGGTCCGGGGACAGCCGTGCGCGGGGCGCGCACGATGTCGGTGAGGGTCGTCTCGACACGGTCCAGGTGGTGGCTCATGGCCTCCACCGCGTCGGGCCCGGAACCGTCGATCAGCGCCTCGACGATCGCCCGGTGCTCGCGGTCGGACTGCTCACGCCGTCCGCCCAGCTCGTTGAGGAAGGCCGACTGACGCGCCAGTGCGTCCCGGATCTCCTCGATGACCCGGCGGAACACCGGGTTCTGGGCGGCCTCGGCGACGGTCAGGTGGAACAGGGTGTCCATCGCGACCCACGCGGTGGTGTCCGTCTCCCGCTCCATGCGGTCGAGCAGATGCGCCAGCCGGTCCAGGTTCTCCGGGGTGCGGCGCAGCGCCGCGTAGCCGGCGACCGGGATCTCGACGTGCCGGCGCACCTCCAGCAGGTCGCTGGCCGCGTAGTCGCCGAAGGTGGGGTCCTCCACGGTGTTCGCGATCACAAAGGTGCCTTTGCCCGTCTTGGCGACGGTCAGGCCCATCGTCTGCAGGGCGCGTAGGGCTTCCCGCAGGACGGGGCGGGAGACCTCGAGGGTCCGGCAGAGCTCCGCCTCGGAAGGGAGCTTGTCACCGATGGCGTAGCGGCCTTGCTCGATGGCGCCGCGGAGGTGGGTGAGCACCGCTTCCATCGCGCTGACGCGACGCGGCCCCGCACCACCTGTCTGGCTGTCTGACAGGTTCACGGTAGCGATACTCCGGGTGGCGGGCCGCCGCTGTCAAGACGCCTGGTGAAACGCGGATCTCAAGGGCGGGGAGTCTGAATGGCGCCTGCCCGCCCCTGAGGAAGTTCGCGAGGGAATTCTCCGACCGGCCACTGCCGGCCACCGGCCGGCAGCCAAGGCCGGTCAGCTGTCGAGCACCCCGGCGGCCAGCAGGCCGAACAGCGCCACACCCACGACGAGCCGGTAGACGACGAAGGCGTTGAAGGAGTGCTTGGCGACGAACTTCAGCAGCCAGGCGATGGAGGCGTAGGCGACCACGAAGGACACCACCGTGCCGACGGCCAGGGGCGCCGCGCCCGCCCCCGTGCCCAGGGCGTCCTTCAGCTCGTAGATCCCGGCGCCGGTCAGGGCGGGGATGCCGAGGAAGAAGGACAGCCGGGTGGCGGCCACCCGGTCCAGGTCGAGCATGAGCGCGGTGGACATGGTGGCGCCGGAGCGGGAGAAGCCGGGGAAGAGCAGCGCGAGGATCTGGGAGCTGCCGACCAGCATCGCGTCCTTGAACGAGGTGTCGTCCTCGCCGCGCTTGTGGCGGCCCATCTGGTCGGCCGCCCACATCACGCCGCTGCCGACGATCAGCGAGCCGGCGACCACCCACAGCGAGGCCAGCGGCCCCTCGATGAGCGGCTTGGCGGCGAGCCCCACGACGACGATCGGGATCGTCGCGTAGATCACCCACCAGGCGAACTTGTAGTCGTGCGAGTGACGCTCCTCACGGCTGCGCAGACCCCGGAACCAGGCCGAGACGATCCGCACGATGTCCTTGCGGAAGTACACGAGTACGGCGGCGATCGCGCCGACCTGGATGACGGCCGAGAACCCGACGACGGCGTCGTCGTCGACCGGGATGCCCATCAGGCCCTCGGTGATCTTCAGATGGCCGGTGGAGGAGACGGGGAGGAACTCGGTCACTCCCTCGACGGCTCCGAGGACGACGGCTTGGCCGACGGAGATGGCGCTCATGGAATCCAGTTCTGAGGAGACGGATCGGTCGACAGCGTTGTAGACGCTCCGGTGTCGCACCCAGTCCTATCAGGCGGCGCTCCGGCCCGAACGCCTACGACCACGCCCACTGGCCCAGGGCGACCCCGGCGGACGCGGCCCCGAGACCCGCCACCACGCTCGCGACGGCGTTGACGGCGGCGAAGAGGCCCGCGCCGGTCTCGGTCAGCCGCAGTGTCTCGTAGGAGAACGTCGAGTACGTCGTCAGCGCTCCGCAGAAGCCCGTTCCCAGGAACAACCGCAGGTCGGGACCGGCGGCGGCGGCGCCGGTCAGGACGCCGAGGACCAGGCAGCCGCCGGTGTTGACGACGAAGGTGCCCCAGGGGAGGAGCGAGTCGTGCCGGGACTGCACCGCGCGGTCGGTCAGATAGCGGAGCGGCGCGCCGATCATGCCGCCGACGACGACCACCAGCCAGTTCACAACGACTTCTTACCCCTCGTGTCCGTATCGCCCGGGGTCCCGGCCCGGTTCCCGCCTCGGCCGGCATACCGGACGACCTCGCAGGGGTCGAGGGTCACCAGGCCTTCCGTGACCAGCTCGTCGAGCTCGGGCAGGAAGGCCCGCACCCGCTCCTCGCTGTCCACGACGACGATCGCGACCGGCAGGTCCTCGCTGAGCGAGAGCAGCCGGGAGGTGTGGATCAACGAGGACGCGCCGAATCCCTCGATGCCGCGGAAGACGCTGGCGCCCGCGAGACCGGCCGCGCGGGCGCGGTGCACGATCTCCGTGTAGAGAGGCTTGCGGTGCCAGGTGTCGTTCTCGCCGACGAACACGGTCAGCCGCAGGGCCCTGCCGGTCGCTGTAGTCATCGCTGCCTCCACAGGAGAGCGCGGCGGGTCGCCGTGGCCGCGAGCCAGACCGCGAGGAGCGCCGCGCACAGGGTCGCGGCGAGGTAGGCCAGGGCCGTGCCGGGGCGGTCGTCGCCGAACAGCTTCCGGACGTCGACGGCGTACGTCGAGAAGGTGGTGAAGCCGCCCAGCACGCCGGTGCCGAAGAACGGCCGCAGCAGCCGGTGCGCCGTCCCCGCCTCGGTGATCACGACCAGGAAGACGCCGATCACCGCGCAGCCGACGACGTTCACCCAGAAGGTCGTCCAGGGGAACCCGCCCGCCCGCGTCGGCCACCAGAGGGAGGCCGCGTAGCGGGCGGCGGCACCGATCCCGCCCCCGACGGCCACGACGACGACCACCGGGAGCCGACTTGTCCCGGTCGCCCTCCGTGCCGCGCCGGTGCGGAGGTTCTCGGCCTCCTCAGCTGTCATGCCGTACGACTCCTGCCCGGGCCCGGACCGACCCGCCTCATCGGGGTGATCACGGCCGGGCACCAGCGTAACGCCGTCTCTCACTTGGTCACGGGCGCCTCGCAGACCGCGATGCCGCGCTCCCAGAGGCTGCCCAGGACCAGTCGGCCGCCGGTTTCGCAGACGCTGGTGACCATGCGGAACCCGGAGCGGCGGTGGGTGAGGTGGTGGACGATCCGGCCGTCGTCGTCGACCGCCAGCACTGCCGCGGTGCCCGACGGGCGGTACGGCGCGTTCACGGCGAGGCGGGCGGCGCGACGGCGTGCGGCGGGACCGGCGCGGTGCAGGAGGTCGAGCGGGGGGACGCGCGGACCGGCCAGCGCCACCCAGACCGGGCCGTCGGGCGCGCCGCGCCACAGGTTGTCCGGGAACCCCGGCAACTGCTCGACCAGGGGCTCGGCCCGGCCGGCCCGGGGGCCGGTGAGCCGGTAGCGGGTGAGACGGCGGGCGCCGGTCTCGGCCACGATCAGGAAGGAGTCGTCGGCTGCGCGCGCGAGTCCGTTGGCGAACTGGAGGCCCTCCAGCACGACTTCCGCCTCGCGGGCGCCGGGCTCCAGGCGCAACAGGCGGCCGGTGCCGGTGTGTTCGACGATCTCGCCCATCCAGTCCCGTAAGGGATGGACCTGGCTGGACACGGTGAAGTAGACGGTGCCGTCGGGCAGCGCGACGGCATTGCTGCAGAAGCGCAGCCGCTCCCCCGCCACCGTGTCGGTCAGGACGCGGACGTTCCCGGTGCCGCCGTCGGGGTCGACGCGCAGCAGCGCGCCGTCGGCGCAGCACACCAACAGGTCGCCGTCCGGGAGGAGTTCGAGACCGAGTGGGCGGCCGCCGATCTCGGCGATGTGCTCGACACGGGCCGCTGGCGGGTCGTCCAGACCGTCGACGCGCAGGATCCGTCCGTCCGACACCCCGGTCAGTACCCGCCCTCTGGTGTCGGCGACCACGTCCTCGGGGCCGTGCCCGGGAAGAGTGATGTACCTGAGGGGGACGAGAGGCGTCCGACGGTCCATAGGGGCCGCCCTTCCTTGAGGAGGCGGCCATCCTCGCAGGCGGGCACGGTGTCGAAAGGTCGTGGCCGTGGTCCTTTGCCGGGCCTTTCCGGAGGGTGGACCCTCCGTCCTCTACCGCCCCTCGCCGAAATCCTCTACCACCCCTTCTCGAACATCCGCGCCACTTCGGCGATGCGCATCTCGTCGCGCCGGTAGTAGGTACGGCGCCTGATCCGCTTGGCGCGCAGCAGACCGACGCCGGCGAGCAGGGCGAGGTGCGTGCCGGCCGCCTGGCGGCACACGCCCAGCTTCGCCGCGACGACGTCCGCCGTGACGCCGTCCTCGACGAGGTCGCCGTGCCGCTGCGGCGGGAAGTGCCGGGCCGGCTCCTTCAGCCACTCCAGGATGTCCAGTCGCCTCTCGCTCACGGGAGTCCTCAGCATCGTCGTCCCCTCCGTCCCGGTGGTCGGGGCTCCCCCGGTACCGCGTCGTCCCACTGTTCCGCAGCCGGGGCCACCGTGTCCCGTACTCCGCGAGCCTTGGCCAGGATCGAACACCTCTGTCACGCAAGGGTGTTCGGATGAACGGCCGAAGACGGGCGGGGGCCCGGCCGCGCGGTGCGGCCGGACCCCGCCCGGGGAGAGGAGCGCGGATCAGCGGTGGCTGAACCACGACATGGAGGACAGGGCCTTGTCGTCGTAGCCGAACAGGGCCTGGTTCTCCCAGCCGTTGCCGGAGCCGGCGTCCGTCGGGTCCCAGCCGTTGCCGGTGACGGCGGTCCAGGTGGACTCCCAGTAGAAGACGCCGAGGCCGCGGCCGTTCGGGACGGCCTCCACGATGCTCGCCACGTCGTTCATCCACCGGGTCTGGCCGGCGACGGAGGCCGGATAGCCGGACACCAGCTCGCTCGAGAGGTCGATGATGTTCTCGTGCGAGTCCTCGCTGTCCAGCCGGAAGGGGTACGCCGTCTCGGCGACGAAGACCGGCTTGGAGTAGCGGGCGGCGGCGTCGTCGAGGGTGGTCTGGAAGTCGGCGAGCGTGCCGTGCCAGTACCCGTAGTACGACAGACCGATGACGTCGAACCTCACCCCGTTGGAGACGGCGTTGTCGAACCACCAGCGGGTGCCGGCCAGGTCCCCGCCCTTGGCGAGGTGCAGCGCCACGGTGGTGCCGGAGTTGACGGCCTTGACCGCGTCGTAGCCGGAGTTGAGCAGTCCGGCGAGCTGCGACCAGTTGTCGGTGGAACCGGCGGACCACAGCATGCCGCCGTTGATCTCGTTGCCGACCTGCACCATGTCCGCGGTGGTGCCCTGTGCCTTGAGGGCGTTGAGGACGTCGTAGGTGTGGTTGTAGACGTCCGTCTTCAGCTGGCTGTAGGAGTGCCCGGCCCACGCGGCGGGCACGGTCTGCGCCCCCGGGTCGGCCCAGATGTCCGAGTAGTGGAAGTCCACCAGGAGTTTCGTGCCCTGCGCCTTGATGCGCTTGGCCGCCGCCAGGACCCGCGCCTTGTTGTTGTAGCCGTCGGCGGGGTTCACCCAGACCTTCAGGCGCGCGTAGTTCTGTCCGGCGTTCTTCAGGACGGCGAGCGCGTCCTGGGTGGTCCCGGAACTGTTCTTGTAGACGCCGCCGAGCGCTTCGCTCTTGATGAGCGACGACACGTCCGAGCCCTTGATGCTCAGGCCGCTGGAGCCCGACGCGAAGGTCAGGTCGTCGACGTTGATCCAGTTCCCGGCGTTGGCGTCGGAGTTGACGCTGACGGTGCACTGGTTGTTCGTCACCGCGATGGAGGTGACGATGCGGATCCAGCCGCTCGGGGAGACCGGGATGGCGGTGCGCTGCTCGGCGCTGCCGCAGTTCTTCAGGGCCAGGTACGCGGAGTTCTGGCCGCCGCCGGAGCGCACCCAGGCGGTGAGCTTGTAGTTGCCGTTGGTGAGCCCGGACAGGTACTGGTACGTCTCGACCTTGTAGGCGGAGGCCGAGTAGTGCGAGAGACGGTAACTGCCCGTGTGACCGCCGGACTCGGTGAAGGAGGCGGAGTTCTGCCCGGCCGCCGAGTACGTCGACCAGCCGGCCGGTGTCGCGGTGCCGGCGCCGCCGGTCTCGAAGCCGGCGTTGGTGAGCGTGGTGGCCGCCTGCGCTGTCTGCGCGGGCAGGGCGGTGAGGGCGAGCCCGGCGGCAAGCGGCAGCAGGAGGGCTCTGAGTGTGCGTCTGGGATGGAACATCGTCGTCCGTCGTCCCTTCGACGTGATGGATGGGTTTCCCTCGTGCGGTGAGGGACCCCCTCCGCCCGCGGCTCGCGGCTCCACGGGCGAAGGGGGAGTCGGCTCAGCCGTCGAGTCGCACGACCCGTACGGCTCCCGCCGGGACCGCGAGGCGGCCGGCGGCGCGTTCGCCCGTCAGCAGTTCGGTGCCGGGAGTCTCCAGCGGCACCTTGGCGTCGGTCGCGGTGTGGTTGATCGCGAAGAGATAGCTGCCCGTCTCGCCGGAGCGGCGCACCACCTCCACGTCGTACGGCAGGTCGGCGCGCGGGGCGATCGCCGCGTCCTCGGCGGCCCGGCCGAGCAGCGCCTCCAGGCCGTCGTGGCCGAGGCGGGTGGAGACGTACCAGGCGGTGCCCTCGCCGAGCCGGTGCCGGGTGACGGCGGGGTGGCCGGCGGTGAGGCCGTCGGCGTAGGTCCAGACGGTCTCGGCGCCGCGCGGCACCACGAACTCCGTCCACACGTCGCCGGCGAGTTCACCGGCGTCGGGACCGGTGACGCGCACGCTCTCCCCCTGGAGCAGCGGCGAGAACTCCTCGACGGTCAGGCCCAGTACGTCACGGAGCGCGCCGGGGTAGGCGCCCTCGTGGACGGCGTCGTGCTCGTCGACGATGCCGGAGAAGTACGACACCACGAGCGTGCCGCCGTTCGCGACGTAGTCCCGGAGGTTGTTCCCGGCCGCCTCCGTCATCAGGTACAGGGCGGGCACCACGACCATCGGGTACGGCGAGAGGTCGGCCTCGGGGTGGGCGAAGTCGACGGTGAGGTGGCGGTCGTAGAGGGCCTCGTAGAAGGCGTCGGCGCGCTCGCGCGGATCAGCGTCCTCGCTGGGCCGCCAGGCGAGGTTCTGCGCCCACCAGGAGTGCCAGTCCCACAGGACCGCCACGTCGGCCTCGGTGCGGGTGCCGCGGACGGCGCCGAGCGAGTCGAGGGAGGCGCCCAGCTCGACGACCTCGCGCCACACACGGGTGTCGGTGCCGCCGTGCGGGACCATCGCCGAGTGAAACTTCTCGGCGCCGCGCCGGGACTGCCGCCACTGGAAGAACATCGCGCCCTCGGAACCGCGGGCCACGTGGCCGAGGGAGTTGCGGGCCATCTGGCCGGGGGCCTTGGCGGGGTTGCGCGGCTGCCAGTTGACGCCCGAGGTCGAGTGCTCCAGGAGAATCCAGGGGGCGCCGCCCGCGACGGAGCGGGTGAGGTCGGCGGCCATCGCGAGGTTGACGTGGGTGCGGCGGCCGTCGGTGATCAGGTAGTGGTCGTTGGTGACGATGTCGACCTCGCGGCCCCAGGCCCAGTAGTCGACCGAGTCGCACTGGCTGAGGGCGGTCATGAAGTTGGTCGTCACCGGGAGGCCGGGCGCGAGACGGTGCAGGATGTCCCGCTCCGCGCGGAAGTTCTCGCGCATGGTGGCGTCGGCGAACCGCCGGTAGTCCAGGGCCTGCCCGGGGTTGCCGACGGTCGGGGTGGCGCGCGGCGGGTCGATGTCCCCGAAGCTCGCGTAGCGCTGGCCCCAGAAGGCGGTGCCCCAGGCTTCGTTGACGGCGTCGACCGTGCCGTACGTCGTCTCCAGCCAGTGGCGGAAGTGGGCGGCGCAGGAGTCGCAGTAGCAAGCCGAGACGGGGACGCCGTACTCGTTGTGCACGTGCCACATCGCCAGCGCCGGGTGGTCGCCGTACCGCTCGGCGAGGCGCGTGGTGATGTTCGCCGCGGCCGCGCGGTAGTCCGCGTTGCTGTGGCATATCGCGGCGCGGGAGCCGAACGCGTAGCGCACGCCTTCAGGGGTCACGGGCAGCGCTTCGGGGTGCTCGCGGTAGAACCAGACCGGCGGCGCCACGGTGGGGGTGCCCAGGTCGACGCGGATGCCGTTGTCGTGCAGCAGGCCGATCACGCGGTCCAGCCAGCCGAAGTCGTACTCCCCGCGCGAGGGCTCCAGCAGGGCCCAGGAGAAGATCCCGACGCTCACCATGGTGACGCCGGCCTCGCGCATCAGCCGGACGTCGTCCTGCCAGACGCTTTCCGGCCACTGCTCGGGGTTGTAGTCCCCCCCGAAGGCGAGCCTGGTGAGGCCCTTGGGGCTGGTCTCCGGCATGGATCTTCTCCCGTTTAATCGATCATTTGGGAACGTGCACACACGGTGGCGGCGTTCGGAGCCCAACATAACCGCACAGCAACAACCATTGACAAGTGTCCGGGATGTTTCTCTACTGTGAACGCTCACAGACAGCAGGGCGACTCCTCGCGACGGGCGGGGAGCCCGCCCATGCGATCGCATGGCAGGTTCTCGCACCGGGCGAGAACCCAGGTCAGGGGAGAGATCCATGCCCAACACGAAGCGCCGGCGGCTCTTTGTCAGAGGTGCGGCTGCCACCATCGCCGTCGCCCTCGGCGCCACCGCACTCGCCGCCTGCGGCTCGTCCGACGAGGACAGCGCCGAGTCCGGTCCGGTCTCGCTCACGTACTGGACGTGGACGCCCGGCATGGACAAGGTCGTGGACCTGTGGAACAAGGGCCAGGGCAAGAAGGACCAGATCACCGTCACGGTGAAGAAGCAGGCGTCCGGCGACACGCTGGTCACCAAGATCCTCACCGCGCACAAGGCCGGCAAGGCCCCCGACCTGGTCCAGGCCGAGTACCAGGCGCTGCCGACACTGGTCAGCAACGACGCGCTGGCGGACATAGCCAAGAACGTCGGCGACGCGAAGAGCAAGTTCGCCGACGGTGTCTGGCAGCAGACCACGCTGGGCACGGACGCCGTCTACGCGGTGCCGCAGGACATCGGCCCGATGATGTTCTACTACCGCGCGGACCTCTTCAAGCAGTACGGCCTGACGGTCCCGACGACCTGGGAGCAGTTCGCGGCGACCGCCCGCGCGCTGAAGGAGAAGGCTCCGGACACGGACCTCACGACCTTCTCCGCCAACGACTCCGGTCTCTTCGCGGGCCTCGCCCAGCAGGCCGGCGCCAAGTGGTGGACCACCTCCGGCGACAAGTGGAACGTCGGCATCAACGACGCCGCCACGAAGAAGGTCGCCGACTTCTGGGGCGGCCTCGTCAAGGAGGGCGCCATCGACAACCAGCCGATGTACACGCCGGCCTGGAACAAGGCGCTCAACACCGGCAAGCAGATCGCCTGGGTCTCCGCCGTGTGGGCCCCGGGCACCCTGACCACCGCCGCGCCCGACACCAAGGGCAAGTGGGCCATGGCCCCGCTCCCGCAGTGGTCGAACAGCGAGAACGTCACCGGCAGCTGGGGCGGATCCTCCACCGCCGTGACGACGGACTCGAAGCACAAGGAGGCCGCCGCCGAGTTCGCCGCCTGGCTGAACACCGACGGTGACGCCCTCAACGCGCTGGCCAAGGAGAGCGGCATCTACCCGGCCTCCACCTCGGCCCAGCTCAGCGGCGCCTTCACCACCCCGCCGGACTACTTCTCGAACCAGGCGGACTTCTACACCACGGCCGCCAAGATCGCGAAGACCACGGCGCCGTCGGCCTGGGGCCCGAACGTGAACGTCGCCTACACGACCTTCAAGGACGCGTTCGGCGCCGCCGCGAAGGACAAGTCGGACTTCTCCGCCGCTCTGGACAAGATGCAGGCGGACACGGTCGCCGACCTCGAGAAGCAGGGCTTCGAGGTCTCCGAGTGACGACCGCACGCCGGAGGTCGTACGGGGTCAAGGGGGCCCCGTACGCCTTCCTCCTCCCCGCGACTCTTCTCTTCGCCCTGTTCTTCGCGCTGCCCATCGGGTACGCGGTGTGGCTCAGCTTCCGCAAGGTGCGCGTCTCCGGCCTCGGCCTGGGTTCGGGCGCACGCAAGGAGGTCTGGGCCGGCCTCGGGAACTACACCGACGCCTTCACCGACAGCGAGCTGCTCGACGGCGCGCTGCGCGTCCTCGGCTACGGCTGCATCGTCGTCCCGGTGATGCTGGGCCTGGCGCTGCTGTTCGCGCTGATGCTCGACTCCGACAAGGTGCGGCTCGCGCCGTTCACCCGGCTCGCGATCTTCCTGCCGTACGCCATCCCCGGCGTGGTCGCCGCACTGCTGTGGGGCTTCCTCTACCTGCCCGACGTCAGCCCGTTCTACTTCGTGCTGGAGCGGCTGGGCATGCCGCAGCCGGATCTGCTGGACGGCGGTCCGCTGTACCTCGCCCTGTCGAACATCGCGGTCTGGGGCGGCACCGGCTTCAACATGATCGTCATCTACACCTCGTTGCAGGCCATTCCGGCCGAGGTGTACGAGGCGGCGAAGCTGGACGGCGCGACCCCGACACAGATCGCGCTGCGGATCAAGATCCCGATGGTGGCGCCCTCGCTGGTGCTGACCTTCTTCTTCTCGATCATCGCCACCCTCCAGGTGTTCAACGAGCCGACCACCCTCAAGCCGCTCACCAACTCCGTGTCCACGACCTGGAGTCCGCTGATGAAGGTGTACCGGGACGCGTTCGGCACCGGAGACATCTACCAGGCGGCCGCCGAGGCCGTGATCATCGCCTTCGCCACGCTGGTGCTCTCCTTCGGCTTCCTGCGGGCCGCGAACCGTCGCAACAAGCAGGACGCCAGTCATGAAGGGGCACGATGAGTTCTCTCGCCGTCCAGAAGGCCTCCCCGGCCACCGGTACCACGGGCGCCGCCCGGAGCCGTCCGCCGCTGCGCGGCCGGATCGCCCTGGTGCCGACGATCACGCTGCTGCTGGGGGCGCTCTACTGCCTGCTCCCGGTGGCCTGGGTGGTGATCGCGTCCACCAAGTCCGGCAGTGAGCTGTTCTCCACGTTCACGTTCCTGCCGGGCAGCGGCTTCACCGACAACGTGCACGATCTCAACGCCTACCGCGACGGCATCTACTGGCAGTGGATGGCCAACTCCGCCCTGTACGCCGTGCTCGGCGCGCTGCTGTCGACGGCTGTGTCGGCGTTCAGCGGATACGCGCTGGCGATATACCGCTTCCGGGGCCGCGAGACGCTGTTCAACGTCCTGCTGGCCGGCGTGCTCATGCCGCCGATCATCCTCGCCATCCCCCAGTACCTGCTGATGGCGAAGGCGGATCTCACGGACTCCTACTGGTCCGTGCTGCTCCCGCAGATCCTCTCGCCGTACGGCGTCTACCTCGCCCGCATCTACGCGGCCGCGGCCGTGCCGAGCGACGTGGTGGAGGCCGGCCGGATGGACGGCGCGAGCGAGTGGCGGATCTTCACCAGGGTCGCGCTCCCGATGATGGTGCCCGGCATGGTGACGGTGTTCCTCTTCCAGTTCGTGGCGATCTGGAACAACTTCCTGCTGCCCTACATCATGCTCAGCGACGACGAGAAGTTCCCGATCACCCTCGGTCTGTTCACCCTCCTCGAACAGGGCGCCAACACCCCGGCGCTCTACACGCTGGTGATCACCGGCGCGTTCCTCGCGGTGATCCCGCTGGTGGCGCTGTTCCTGGTCATTCAACGGTTCTGGAGCCTGGATCTGCTGTCCGGAGCCGTAAAGTCATGACCATGAACAATGGTGCGGGGGGCCGCCGCAGACCGCCGACCATCCACGACGTGGCGCGGGAGGCGGGCGTCTCACGGGGTACCGTCTCGCGCGTGCTCAACGGTGGACACTACGTGAGCCCCACCGCGGCCGAGGCGGTCAACGCCGCCATCCGCAGGACGGGTTACGTCGTGAACCGGCATGCCCGTTCGCTGATCACCGGCCGTTCCGACTCGGTGGGTTTCCTGCTGACGGAGCCCCAGGAGCGGTTCTTCGAGGACCCCAACTTCAATGTCCTGCTGCGCGGTTGCACGCAGGCGCTGGCCGCGCACGACATCCCCCTCCTGCTGATGCTGGCCGGGACGGAGGACGAACGGCGCCGTATCACCCGCTACATCACCGCCGGGCATGTCGACGGGGTGCTGCTGGTCTCCAGCCACTCCGGGGACCCGATCGCCACGGAGCTGCGCGAGGCGGGCGTCCCGCTGGTCGCGTGCGGCAAGCCGATCGGGATCGGGTCCAAGGTGAGTTACGTGGCCGCCGACGACCGCGACGGCGCCCGCGACATGGTGCGCCATCTGCTGGCGCAGGGGCGTCGGCGGGTCGGCGTGGTCACCGGGCCACTGGACACCCCCGGTGGGGTGGAGCGGCTCGCCGGCTACCGGGAGGTGCTCGCCGAGGCGGGCGTCGACTACGACGAGCGGATCGTCGTCTCCGGTGACTACAGCCGGGCCAGCGGCGAGGCGGGCGCCGAGCGGCTGCTGGCGCAGGCACCGGACCTCGACGCGGTGTTCGTCGCGTCCGACCTGATGGCCCAGGGCGTGCTGACGGCGCTGCACCGGGCCGGCCGGCGGGTGCCCGAGGACGTCGCGGTCGGCGGCTTCGACGACTCCCCGGCCGCGACCGCGGCCAGCCCCTCACTGACCACCATCCGGCAGCCCTGGGACCGGATCAGCAGCGAGATGGTCCGGGTGCTGCTCGCCCAGATCGGGGGCGAGGACCCGGCGGCGGTGATCCTGCCGACGGAGCTGGTGAAGCGGGAGTCGACGTAACGGAGCGGCCGTGCGCGCCGGGAACCGGTCAGGATCGGAGAAGCCGTCCACGGCTCCCCGGCCTAGCGTGAGCAGTGCGGGAACAACGGACCGTTCCCGCGCACCGCACGTCACCGAGGAGAACGCCATGAGCGCCGGATTGCAGACGATCATCTACCCCGTCAAGGACCTCGACCGGGCGAAGGCCCTGTTCGGCGCGCTCCTCGGGGTCGAGCCCTACGCCGACGAGCCGTACTACGTCGGCTACAAGGCCGCCGGGCAGGATGTGGGTCTCGACCCGAACGGGCACGGCAAGGGCATGACCGGACCGGTTCCCTACTGGCACGTCACGGATCTGCGCGAGCGGCTCGCCGCGCTGGTGGCGGCGGGGGCGGAACTGCTCCAGGACGCGCAGGACGTCGGCGGCGGCAGGCTGATCGCCTTCGTGAAGGACGCGGACGGCAACCAGGTGGGGCTGCTCCAGGACCCGGCCGCCTGAGGGCGGCCGAGGCGTGCGCCCCACGCTTGCACCCGCACTAGTTGCACGCTCAATGAATCGTCGCTTCGGTGTTACCGTGCAGGTATGGCAGCGAACACGGTCGGGGCGGGCCTCGAGGAGCGGTGGCGGGACATCCTGTCGGTGCACGCGCGCACCATGTGCGAGATCGATCGCGCACTGCATCCGCACGGCCTGGGCGCGAGCGACTTCGAGGTGCTCGACATCCTCGCGTCCGAGGCGCCCCGGGAGGGCGACCAGTGCCGGGTGCAGAACCTCGTGGGACGGGTGCACCTCAGTCAGAGCGCGCTGTCCCGCCTCATCGGCCGCCTGGAGAAAGAGGGCCTGGTCGAGCGTTCCGTCTGCGTGGAGGACCGGCGCGGGGTGTGGGTCGCCCTGACCCGCAAGGGCCGCGACCTGCACACCGAGGTGCTGCCGCTCCAGCGGGCGGTGCTGGGCCGGATGCTGGCCGGGTCCTAGACAGCCGGACCGACCGGCTCCCCCGGCCTGCGGGGGAGCCCCCACCCGGGGGAAACGTCCGCCGGTCAGCGGGCCAGCAGCGTGCGGACCCCTTCCGAGGTGAGCGTCAGCGGGTGGTCGCCGGCCGCGTCGATGGAGAGGGACAGCTCACCGGTCGGCCACTGCGCGGCGAGCGCGCCGAGGGGCACGAGGCGGTAGCGGGCGACCTCCGGCAGCAGGTCCGCCATCTCCGGTTCGGAGGTGAAGACCGGCACGACGGGCGCGCCACCGGGCTGTTCGAGGACGGGCAACGCGACCGTGGCCGGATTGGTGACGTCCTCGTCGATGGCGTCGTCGGGCACGGGCACGAGGACGTCGCAGTGCGCGAGCGTGTCCAGTGCGGCGGTGTCCTCGGTGTCCCGGGCCAACGCGTCCAGCGCCAGCGCGGCAGGGTTGTTGGTGCGGTCGTGCGCGGGTGTCTCCATGACGATCTCCCCTGGTAGCGGCAGTCCGGCCACGCGTACCCGACCGGCACTCGCTCAATCCCCCGTCGGCGCCCCGGGGGCCGATCGCCACATTCCCGGCACACATCGCGGTGATCCGTGCGATCGGCGTGGTCGGGGTGGTTCATGCGGTCCACGTGATCCAGGCATCCACATGAATCACGTGGTCCATGCAGTCATGCAGTCCATGGACTGCATGACTGCATGACTGCATGGACCACATGGAGACCGTGTAGCCAAGTAGCCCCCGTGTTCCAGGTGGCTGCACGGGACGTGGCTGCACGGAACATGGCCGCGCCACCCCATGCCCGCCGGTCCCACGCTCCGGGAAGCGGTCCGCGAACGACGTGCACAGCTGAGCGCGGGCCCGCTTGAATGATCGAATGACCGGAGGGTTAGCATATGAGCGCCACCTAGCTCGAAAGATAGGCCCGTGACGCTCAACGACGATTCGTTCACCAACTGGAAGAACCGCGAGGAGATCGCGGAGTCGATGATCCCGATGATCGGGAAGCTGCACCGCGAGCGGGACGTGACCGTCCTGCTGCACAGCCGCTCCCTGGTGAACAAGTCGGTGGTCAGCATCCTCAAGACCCACCGGTTCGCCCGCCAGATCGCGGGCGAGGAGCTCTCGGTCACCGAGACGCTGCCGTTCCTCGAGACCCTCGTCGCACTCGACCTGGGCCCGTCGCAGATCGACATCGGCATGCTCGCCGCGACCTACCGCGCCGACCACCGGGGTCTGTCGGTGGCGGAGTTCACCGCCGAGGCCGTGGCCGGCGCCACCGGTGCGAACAAGATCGAGCGGCGCGAACCGCGCGACGTCGTCCTGTACGGCTTCGGCCGCATCGGCCGGCTCGTCGCCCGTCTGCTCATCGAGAAGTCCGGCTCCGGCAACGGCCTGCGACTGCGCGCCATCGTGGTGCGCGGCGGCGGCGACCAGGATCTCGTCAAGCGCGCGTCCCTGCTGCGCCGCGACTCGGTGCACGGCCAGTTCCAGGGCACGATCACGGTCGACGAGGCCAACAACCGGATCATCGCCAACGGCAACGAGATCACGGTGATCTACGCCGACGACCCGAGCCAGGTCGACTACACGGAGTACGGCGTGCGCAACGCCATCCTCATCGACAACACCGGCAAGTGGCGCGACCGCGAGGGCCTCTCCAAGCACCTGCGACCGGGCATCGACAAGGTCGTGCTGACCGCGCCCGGCAAGGGCGACGTGCCGAACATCGTGCACGGCGTCAACCACGACACGATCAAGCCGGACGAGCAGATCCTGTCCTGCGCCTCCTGCACCACCAACGCGATCGTCCCGCCGCTGAAGGCGATGGCCGACGAGTACGGTGTGCTGCGCGGCCATGTGGAGACCGTCCACTCGTTCACCAACGACCAGAACCTGCTGGACAACTACCACAAGGCCGACCGTCGCGGCCGTTCGGCGCCGCTGAACATGGTCATCACCGAGACCGGCGCGGCCTCCGCCGTCGCCAAGGCGCTGCCCGACCTCAAGGCGCCGATCACCGGCAGCTCGATCCGGGTGCCGGTGCCGGACGTCTCGATCGCGATCCTCAGCCTGCGGCTGGGCCGGGAGACGACCCGCGCGGAGGTCCTCGATCACCTCCGCGAGGTCTCACTGACCTCGCCGCTCAAGCGCCAGATCGACTTCACCACGGCGCCGGACGCGGTCTCGATGGACTTCATCGGCTCGCGCCACTCCTCGATCATCGACGCCGGCGCCACGAAGGTCGACGGTGACAACGCGATCCTCTACCTCTGGTACGACAACGAGTTCGGCTACTCCTGCCAGGTCGTCCGTGTCGTCCAGCACGTCTCCGGGGTGGAGTACCCGACGTACCCGGCGACGGGCGTCTGAGACCGCGCGACCGAAGGAGTGGGGCGCCCTGGGCCGAGGGCGCCCCACTCCCGTGTGTCAGGCCGCCGTCTCCGGACGGTCGGCCTCGGCCCAGTGGGTGTGGAAGGCGCCGGGACGGTCGGTGCGCTCGTAGGTGTGGGCGCCGAAGTAGTCGCGCTGCCCCTGGAGAAGCGCGGCGGGCAGGCGCTCCGCGCGCAGGGTGTCGTAGTGGGCGAGCGCTGCCGAGAAGGCGGGCACGGGGATGCCACGGCGAGCCGCGGAGGCCACGGTCTCCCGCCAGGGCACCTGCGCGTCCGTGATCTCCATGGCGAACTCCATTTCGCCGAGCAGGCTGACCAGGTCCGGGTCGGTGGCGTACGCGGCGCGGATGCGGTCGAGGAACGAGGCGCGGATGATGCAGCCGCCGCGCCAGATCCGGGCGACCGCACCGAGGTCGATCTTCCAGCCGAACTCGCCGGCCGCGTCCTGGATCATCTTCCAGCCCTGGTCGTAGGCGATGACCTTCGAGGCGTACAGGGCGTGTTCGACCTGCGAGGTGAAGCGGGTGGCCTCGGTGCGGCTGAGCGGGGGCGTGGTGCCGCCGGGGAGGCCGGCGTAGGCGGCGCGCAGCGCGCTCTGACCGGAGGCGGCGCGCGAGAAGGTGGCCTGGGCGATGGCCGTGACCGGGGAGCCGAGGTCCAGGGCGGTCTGCACGGTCCAGCGGCCGGTGCCCTTCTGACCGGCGGCGTCGGCGACGACGTCGACGAACGCCAGGCCGGTGGCGGCGTCGGTGTGGGCGAGGACCTCGGCGGTGATCTCGATGAGATAGGAGCCGAGCCGGCCCTCGTTCCAGCTGCGGAAGATGTCGGCGATCTCGGACGGGGTGTAGCCGGCGACCTGGCGCAGCAGGTCGTACGCCTCGGCGATGAGCTGCATGTCGGCGTACTCGATGCCGTTGTGCACCATCTTGACGAAGTGTCCGGCGCCGTCGGTGCCGATGTGCGTGGCGCAGGGCTCGCCGCCGACCTTCGCGCTGATGGACTCGAACATGGGGCCGAGGACGTCGTACGACTCGGTCGAGCCGCCCACCATGACGGCCGGCCCGTTCAGCGCGCCCTCCTCGCCGCCGGAGACCCCGGCGCCGACGAAGTGGAGGCCGCGCTCGCGCAGGGCCTCCTCGCGGCGGCGGGTGTCGGCGTAGTGGGCGTTGCCGCCGTCGATGATCATGTCGCCGGGTTCCAGGAGCGGGGCGAACTCGTCGATGACCGCGTCGGTGACCGCGCCCGCCTGCACCATGATCATCAGTCGGCGGGGGCGTTCGAGCGCGGCCACGAAGTCAGCGGCCGACTCGGCGGGGACGAACGCGCCCTCGTGGCCGAACTCCTCGACGAGCGCGCGGGTGCGACCGGCGGAACGGTTGTGGACGGCGACGGTGTAACCGTTGCGGGCGAAGTTGCGCGCGAGGTTGCGGCCCATCACGCCGAGGCCGGTGACGCCGATGGCGGCGGTTGCGTTCACGAGGTACGTCCCTAGGATCGGTGGCGTGGTCGAAGGGGCGGGCGGCCCCCGGTACCCCCAGGTACGGACCGTCGGCCGGTTCGTCTCGATCCGTCTCCGATTCCTTGCTCGATCCGTCATGGATTCCCTGCTCGATCCGTCACGGATTCCCTGCTCGACCGGTCACGGATCCTCTGCCCCGATCAGCGATTCCCTCCGCCGATCAGCGATGCCCTGCGCCGTCGGGTCCGGTCGAGCCGCCCCGGATCCGGCCGGACGTACCGGCTGGGCCGACCCCCTACCGGCGTCGCCAGGGCAGCGCCGCGGGGTCGGCGTCGGTGCTCTCGGCCCGCACCAGGGCCCCGCTGATGGCCTCGCCGATGTCCGCGAACTGGCGCACCTGTTCCGGGGTGAGGACGTCGAACACCGCTCGGCGTACGGCCTCCACGTGCCCCGGGGCGACCTCCTCCAGCAGGGACCTGCCCTGGTCGGTGAGGAAGGCGAGCTGGCCCCGGCCGTCGGCGGGATCCTCCCTGCGGTCCACGAGGCCCACCTCGCGCAGCCGGTTCACCGCGTGGGTGAGCCGGCTGCGGGTGATCTTCAGACGCTGCGCGAGCTCGGACATGCCGAGGGTGCCGTCCGGGGCCGCGGAGAGGTAGGCGAGCAGGCTGTAGTCGGCGTGTGTCATCCCCGCGTCGCGCCGCAGCTGCCGGTTGAGGTGGTCGCCGAGCAGGGTGGAGAAGTCGACGTAGGCCAGCCAGGCGCGTCGTTCGTCGGCGTTGAGCCAGCGGGGCGTCGTGGACATGGGCACACCCTATGGGGTGGGCCCACGTCCGCCCGAAGAGCCGAAACGGCTGGACCTGCCGCAACCCGACCCCTTCCGGTACGCGGCGCCGGCCGGCGGAGGCGCCTGCCCCTTTCCACCGGCCGGCGAGGGCGTCCGGTCAGGTGGTGGCGCAGGCAGCGCCGTTCAGCGTGAACGCGGTCGGCGCGGTGTTGGTCGCGCCCTTGCTGCCGATGAAGCCGACGGTGACCGAACCGCCGGCGGGGACCGTGGACGTGTACGAGGCGGGGGCCACGCTCACCGAACCGCCGCTCTGGGTGGCGGTCCCGCCCCACATGTTCGTGACGGTCTGGCCGTCGGCGAAGGCGAAGGCGAGCTTCCAGCCGCTGATGGCGGTGGTACCGGTGTTGCGCAGGGTGATGTCGCCCTGGAAGCCGCCGGGCCACTCCCCCACGACCCGGTAGCCGACGGAGCAGGCCACGGCGGGCGCGCTGCCGGTGGTGACGTTCACCGGGGCGGAGCGGGCGGAGCGGTTCCCGGCCGCGTCGCGTGCGTAGACGGCGAAGGAGTACGCGGTGTTCGCGGCGAGGCCGGTCACGGTCGCGGAGGGGGTGGTCGAGGCGGCGACACCGGTCTCGGTGCTTCCGCTGATCCGTACGACGTCATAGCCCGCGACGCCGACGTTGTCCGTGGCGGCGGCCCAGGTGAGGGTCGCCGAGGTGGCCGTCACGCCGGAGGCGGTCGGAATCCCCGGGGTGGTCGGGGCCTGGGTGTCACCCGGCGTGCCGCCGCCGAAGACCGTGGCTTCCTCGGCGGTCCCGGCGATGCCGTTCACGCCGTTGAAGATGCGCTGCCCCCAGGAACTGAGCTGCGCAGGATCGAAGTTGAGGGTCAGGTCGAGGATCGGGTCGGTGTTCCCGCTCCAGGACCAGGCGAGGTAACCCAGGTCCAGCTGCTGGGCGGTGGCCATCATGGTGTCCTCGTCGGGATCGCCCCACTGGTCGGCGGGGCCGCCGAACTCGCCGATGAGAATGGGGAGTCGGGCGTCGACGAAGGCGTTCAGGTAGTCGGTGATCTCCGCCGCGGTGTCGAAGACGCTGTACATGTGGATCGAGAAGATCAGGTTGCCCGTGGTGTCGGCGGCGTACACGGACTGGGCGTTGGCGCGCATGACGCCCTGCCAGTCCTGGCCCCAGTTGGGCGCGTCCACCATGATCGTGTGCTGGAGACCGGCGTTGCGCAGCTTCTTGATCGCGGCGATCGTCGGATCGGTCCAGCCCGCCGGGTCCGTGTTTCCCCAGGGCTCGTTGCCGATGTTGACGATGATGTAGTCCTCCTGGCCGGCCAGCACGTCCTTCAGGCCGATCCAGTAGTCGGCCGCCTGGTCGAGCGTGCCGGCGGCGGTGTCCTCGCCGTAGCCGGTGGTGTCGTGCACCTCCAGAACGCAGATGAGCCGGTTGGCCTTGCACTGCGCGATGACGGTCGCCACGTCCGATGCGCTGTTCGCGCTCCAGCGATGGCCGTCGGCGAGGACGACGCGCACCGCGTTGGCCCCCATCGCCTTGATGTCGGCGAGGGACTGCTGCGTCCGGCCCGGGTACCAGGTGTGGGCGTGGTTCACGCCGCGCATGACGAAGTCGTTCCCGTTGCTCTCCACCAGACGGCCGTCGCTGATGTGCAGACCGGTGGCGAGAGCGTCGGAGGCCCGGGTCTGGGCCTGGGCGCCGGCCGGGCAGAGGGCGCCGACGAGGACCAGGCCGAGAAGGGCCGCGAGTCTGGCGAGCAGCGCGCCCAGGGGGTGTTTCGTGTTTCCTTTCGCGCGCGTTGTCGTGCTCCTTGCTGTTCTCACTGCGACTCCAGGAGTGAGGCCAAGAAACTCAGGCGGCAGAAGGGCGGGGGGATGGGGAAAGCGTGTGGGAGCGCTCCCATAAAGCCACTACGTCAAGTACACGTCAAGACCTTGCGCAGGGCTCCCGGGTTCCGAGGAGGCTCTCCGACCCTGTGGCGAGGCCGGTGGACACGTGACCGTTCGGCATCGAACGAGATCCTCGTGAAGGCAAGACCCGGCATACCGCACCTCGCCCACGACGAGTGGCTGCGCCGCCCCAACAACCTCGAGGCGTCCGCCGGGCATCACATCGACGTCGCCGACGAGAGCGGTGGCGGAGCCTGAGTGGAGCCTCAGTGGAGAGGCCTCATTCGCCGCCGTCCCGCCCCGGGCCGGCCAGGTGGCGGCGGGGTCGCGGACGGTGGCGCCGCCGAGGCGGACGCCGCTGTGGCCGCCGCTCGCCAGACCTTCGACACCGACCCTGGCCGCGCCTCGCTTCCACCGAACACGGCCGGACGCTGTGACGACGCTCGTAGCCCCCTCATCGCGACCTGGCCCACTTCCCCGCCACCCCCGCGGACCTCCCAGGGCATCCGGGGAGACCAGCGGACGCCACATGGTGCGTGACTCGACGTTGTTCGGCCTCGAAATGTACGAAACGACAGGCCCGCGTCGGACAGTGCGCCTGCTCGGACGTGGGCGCCGCGAGGAGTGGCGGGGGGCGCAGGCCCTGGAAGCCGCGCCGCGAAGAGCGACGGATGGCACCGGGCTCCGGAAGCGCGGCTGCGGCCGGGCGCGGGCGCTCGAAGTGAGCAAGATCGCCGCTGAAACAGCGGGATCGCATGAGAGGCGACGGCGAAAACGGGCACACTTCCGAGCCGCCGCGAAACGAGAGGCACGGAGCATGAAGGATCCGCACGAATCGACCGGCTCGTACCCGACGACGGACCCCGGGCGGCAGGCGGCAGGCGGCGGACGCCGGGCGGTGTGTCCACGGAACTGCCCGCCGCACTCGGTGGATTCGCTTGACCATGGAGTGACGGGAATGTGTGGGTATTGTATCCGCCGGTCATCCGGTGACGGCGTATCAGCCTTTCGGTACGGATTTCGACCCGCCGCCGCTCCCGAGGGAGGCTTGCGACGATATCTGCGGTGGAGTAACTACGTGAGCCATGAACCTGTTCACCCGCGGCGCATCCTCACGACGCCCGGCTCCCCCCACAGCTCCGCAACGCTCCGCCGACCCAGCCTCCGCTCCGGCCGCCGGCCTGCCCGATCCCGCGCTCGCGGCGCTGACCGGCGACTGGATGATCGACCCGGCGCACAGCCGTATCGGCTTCTCCGTCCGGCATGCCCTGGTGACCACCGTGCGCGGGGCGTTCACGGAGTACCAGAGCCGGCTCTACTTCGACGGCCGCAACCCGGCCCGATCACGGGCGGAGATCCTTTTGTCCACGGCGAGCGTCGACACCGGCGTGGAGCAACGCGACGCGCATTTGACCGGTCGTGACTTTCTGGACGCGGCGACCTATCCGCGTATGCGATTCACCAGTACGGCCGTGCAACTCGCGGGCCCCGACGTCTATCGCATGACCGGCGACCTCACCATCAAGGAGATCACTCGCCCCGTAGCCCTGGAACTCACCTACATAGGACATGTCACCGACCCGTTCGGCTATGAACGGGCCGGTTTCGACGGCACCACCACGATCAATCGTTCCGAATGGGGCCTCACGTACAACGCGCGACTGGCCGAAGGCGGCGCGATGGTGAGTGAGAAGGTGCGCCTCCAGTTCGACATCGCCGCGATTCGCACCCCCACCGCGGGCTGACCGGCTCGTGCGGAGTCGGCGTAGGCCGGCTCGGCGGCGCCGGGGACGAATCCACGGGCGAGGCGGGTGAGCACCGGTTGACCCGTGACCGGTGAAGCCGCCCCGGTGCGCGCCGCGCCGGGCCGCGCCGGATCAGCTCGATTCCGTTTCCGTCAGGGCCGCCCGCGCGGCGTCGAGGATCTTCTCGGAGATGGGCGAGTCCTTGGTGGCCCGGGCGAGGACGAGTGCGCCGATCATCGTGCACAGTCGGGCGATGCCGTCCTCGTCATCGGTGGCGAGCCACTCGGCGAAGTCGCCCACGCCCTCGGTATAGACGCGACGCGCCTCGTCGGCGCCGGTTTCGCGGGCCATGTCGTGGGCGAGTGCGGCGGTGGGACAGCCCTCCGCCGGGTTGTCGCGGTGCTCGACGGACAGGTAGGCGTCGATCAGCGCCCGCCGGGCGGCGGCGCGCTCTCCGGTGCCCTGCTCCAGGGCGGCCTCACGACGCTGGGCGAGTTCCCCGAAGGCATGGGCGGTGGCCTCGTCGATGAGCGCGTCCTTGGACGCGAACTGCTTGTAGAAACCTCCGTGGGTCAGGCCGGACGCCTGCATCAGGTCGGCGACGCTGATGTGCGTGCCCCGCTCCCGGAACAGCCGGGAAGCGGTTCGCACGACCCGCTCGCGGTTCTCTCGCGCCTGTGCCTGTGACACACGACCCATCGGCTCTCCTCAGTTGAATGTCGCTTGCCATCTATTCTATGCTCAGTTTAGATTTTGGTCCTAATCTAAAAGAGCCTCTCGTCGGGGCCACAGCACTGGGAGCAGACATGGAACTCAAGAACGCCGTCGTAGTGGTCACCGGCGCCAACCGCGGTCTGGGACGCGAGCTGGCCACCCAGCTCCTGGAGCGCGGCGCGAAGGTGTATGCGGCAGCGCGCCGTCCGGAGACCGTCGACCTGCCGGGCGCGATCCCGCTCCGCCTGGACGTCACGGACGAGGAGTCCGTCCTGGCGGCGGCCCGGGTGGCGTCCGACGCGACGCTGCTGGTGAACAACGCCGGAATCTCCACCGGCACCTCCCTCGTCGCCGGCGACCTGGACGCGGTGCGGCTGGAGATGACGACGAACTACTTCGGGCCGCTCGCCGCGACCCGCGCCTTCGCCCCGGTCATCGAGCGCAACGGCGGCGGCGCCGTACTCAACGTCCTGTCGGTGCTCTCCTGGCTGCACCCGGCCGGCCTCGGCTCCTACGCGGCGACCAAGGCCGCCGCCTGGGCGCTGACCAACGCGACCCGGGAGGAGCTCGCACCCCGCGGGATCACCGTCTCCGCACTGCACGTCGGCTACATGGACACCGACATGGCCGCCGCCGTTCCCGCCGAGCAGAAGGCCGACCCCGCCGATGTCGCCGCCCAGGCGCTCACCGGCCTCGAGAAGGGCCTGCCCGAGATCCTCGCCGACGAGACCACCCGGTACGTCAAGCAGGGACTGTCCGCAGCACCCGGCGCGGCATGAGGCAGCGCCTCCGGGCGGCCCGGTCCGGCACGGAGCCGGGTCACCCCTGAGGGCGAGGCACCGGAAAGAGAAGGCAGCTGCTGGTGGCGTGGGCGAGGAGACGGTCCGTCGCGTCGAGCAGCTGCGCCTGCGCCAGGACGGTCCGACGGCCGCCGTTGATCACCGTCCCGACGGCACGGACAGTGCCCGTGTCGGCGGTGATCCGCCGCAGGAACTTCACCGTCAGGTCGAGCGAGGTGTACGCCATGCCCTGCGGGAGGGTGGACTGGACGGCGCAGCCCGCCGCCGAGTCGAGCAGGGTGGCGAAGATCCCGCCGTGGACGCTGCCGATCGGGTTGTAGTGCTCCTCGCCGGGCGTCAGCGAGAAGACGGCCCTGCCGGGGGCCACCTCGACCAGGGTGAAGTCGATGGCGTGACTGACGGGCGGCCCCGGCAGCCGTCCCGCCTGCAGCTCCCGGAGGAAGTCGAGCCCGGCCATGCGTCCGGCGGCGTCCGCCAGGATCGCCGGATCTTCCCACTCATACGTACGTGTCCGTCCCACGGCCGAGTGCCTCCCTCTGACTTTTTCCAGTGAAGCTAGCCCCCGCCTCACCTGACTGTCAATGTCGAAGCCAGCGCCTTACGATGACGGGATGAAGTGGCTTGAGGCGAGCACGGAGAACTGTCCCGTCCAGCGCACGCTCGACGTGATCGGGGAGAAGTGGACCTTGCTGATCCTGCGCGACGCCGTCAACGGCGTCCGCCGCTTCGACGACTTCCACCGCCATATCGGCCTGTCGGAGGCCGTCCTCAGCGACCGCCTCCGCAAGCTGACCTCGGCCGGCATCCTCAAGACCGTCCCTTACCGGGAGCCGGGCAGCCGGCCCCGTAACGAGTACCGGCTGACCCGCAAGGGCTGGGACCTGTGGCCCGTCCTGATGGCACTGAGCCAGTGGGGCGAGGCGTACACCCTCGACTCCGAGGGTCCCGTGCTGGACGTGCGCCACACCGACTGCGGCGCTCCCCTCCGCGTCGTCGTCGAGTGCTCCGCGGAGCACTCCGCCCTCGGCCCAGGGGAGGTCACCGCCCGACTGGGACCGGGCGCCCGGCCCCGGTCGTGAGCGTGCCGTCGTACGCCCGCGGGCCGACGGCATCCGTGCCGAACAACTGGGGCCGCCGCGACGCCCTCACGGGGCGCCGGGCATCCCATCCCCTAGGCGCGAGCGGTGAAGCGGGACCGCCAGAGGTCGCGGAGCAGCGCGATCTCGGCCATGTGGTGGATGAATTCGAGATTGGCCGCGGTCAGCACGCCGATGTACGGGTAGTCGCCGTCGTTGCTGTACGGGTACTGCGAGAACCCGACCGTGTCGAGTTGCTCGTCGGTGACGCCCGCGACGCTGTCCCGCCAGCGGTCGATCACCGTCCAGAACCGCTCCAGGGTCAGGGCGGCGGAGGGTGTGAAGTCGACCATCAGCTTCGGGTCCTGCCGCCGTTCGCCGAAGGTCCACTCCCATGCGCCCGCGAACTCGTGGTGCAGGTGCGCCAGTCGCCACGCGATGGTCGTGACCGGTGTCGCGTCGGGCTCGGGGGCCCCGGGGTGAGCGAGGATCTGTTCGACCCGTTCCACGCTCACGCTCCAGTCCTCGGCGATCTTCTCGACGGCCATGCCACCGGCGGCCTGCCGGGCGACCTCGGCGTACTCGTTCGCCGGGATGTCGGCGGCGCCCAGGTCGAGCACCCATTCGCCCGGCCCGAACGCCCTGGGCGTCGTCGCCTCGCCCCGCCGCCGGAGCGACCAGCAGCTGGGCACCGGCTCCCACAGGTACTCCTCGTCACCGAGCCCTGTCAGCCGTACCCCGGCCATCTCCCTTGCGTGGTCGAACTGTTCGAGCAAGGGCCCCAGACGGTCGGGCCGCGCGCCTTCGGTCTCCATGTGTGGCTCCCCTCGCGGTCGCGCCTCGTAACGCACTGCGCTCAGGCGGAAGTTAACGGCTCGTCCGACGGGGCGCCACCGATTTCCCCCGCTCGCGGGGCGGCTGGTGACGCGAGGGGCTGCACCATGGATTCGGCAGGCAGGGGCCTCGATCGACTCCGGGCGGGACATGCCCAGGAGGCACGCCTGTCGGTCCAGGGGCCCGTCGGCGGTTTCCATGGACCGGCGTCGCCCCGGCTGACCGGCGTCCGCCCCGGCTGGCCGGCGTCTGCCCCGGCTGCCGGAGATGACGTCGGCTGCCGGGCCGGAAGCCTTCGCCCCCCGCACCGGCCTGTCGGCGACTCGGCGCCGGTGTCCACACCCCGCGTGAGGCGACCGTCGACCGTCGGCCGATGGCCCATGGCCGATGGCGGCGCCGGCGTCGACCACGGCTCAGGCGTCCCGGTGCAGGTCCCGGGTCTCGGGAAGTGGCCGGAAGCCGGCCGACCGGTAGGTGGCGACGGCGCCGACGTTCGAGCTCGGGGTGCAGACGATCGCGCTCGACGACCCGAGCTCGCGGAGTGCGGCCGCCGCGGCGACGGTGATCGCCTTGCCGTAGCCGTGACCGCGGTGTTCCCGATGCACGCCCATCGGCTCGAGCAACCCGGGCTTCCCCGGACCGGCCGACCACACCGTCACCGCCGCCACCGCCTCACCCAGGGCGTCGTGGGCGACCAGACACCGCGCGTCGGCGTACGGCGTTCCGGCAGCCATCGCGTGCCAGTGCTCGTCCGTGAACGTCGATCCGTCGAACGACGCCCGCTGTACGGCGGTCCGCGCACCCACCCGCGTCGGGCCGGTCACCTCGATCCGCAGACCCGGGTCCCGCACCGGCCGGCCGAGGTCGCGGCACAGCGGCGTCCACGGCTCGTCGGCGCTCCAGCCGTCCCCGCACAGCAGTTCCTGTACCAGCGCGCCCGGGGGCGCCTCGACGGACGCCCTGCCCTCGGCCAGTACACCGTGCTCCGGCTCGGTCACGTCCGCGAGCAGCCGCTGCGCCAGTTCCTCGTCCCGCCGGGCGTCCGGCGCGATCGTCAGCCGCAGCAGTTCGGGACCGTCCAGCAGTCCGACGGCGAGGATCCGTCCGTTCCCGCTCCAGGTCCGGACCGCCTCGGCCGTCGCCTCGGCGCCGAACCGCCAGAACCAGCCCAGGTCCCCCGGATGCAGTTGCGCCGGCGCCCCCTCGTACTGCCACTCCCGCAGTACGCCCACGACCTCGCGCAGCCCGTCGACTCCCGGCTTGCCCGCCGCCGGCGCCATGCCCCCTCCGCAGCCCTGTGTCCTGGTGCTTCAGGGGCGCGGCCGGGCGGCCGTGTCGAGGTAGAAGGCGTCGATGCTCTGGACGGCCTGCTCGAACTCGTCCAGGTTGACGGGCTTGGTCACGTAGGCGTTGGCGTGGCTGCTGTATGCGTCGGTCACGTCGCCGGGGGCGGTGGACGTGGTGAGGACGACCACGGGGATGGTCTGCAGGTCTTCGTCGGCCTTGAGGACCTTCAGCAGCTCGCGGCCGTTCATGCGCGGCATGTTCAGGTCGAGGACGATGAGGTCGGGCCGCGGGGTGCCGGGGGTGCGCAGGTGTTCCAGCGCGGCGACTCCGTCGGTGACCCGGACCAGATTGCGCGCTCCGCGCTCGGAGAGGGCTTCCTCGATGAGCATCGCGTCGGCGACGTCGTCCTCCACGAGCAGGACGTCGAAGGGGCGGGCAGGGGGGGTCGTCATCGGATGCTCCGTGGGTGTCTCGTCAGAGTGGTGAAAGAGCCCGGGCCAGCGGCGCCGGGCCCCTTGGCGGGTCATGCCGCAGGCGGCGCCGAGCTGCGGGTAGCCCGCGCCCGCGCGGGCGGCAGCCACGGCTGCCGCCCGCTGGAGCCGTTCGGCGGCCTGCTGCAGTTGGTCCAGCACATGGAGCAGGGCCAGGGCCTGTCCCGGGTCGTCCGGCGCCGGGTGCGGGGGGCTCTCCAGCAGCCGGTGGGCGAGGCGCTGGGCAAGGCTGCCGACCGCGGCGTCCGCGATGACGGCCGTCTCGTGCGGAGTGGTCCGCAGATGGAAGTTCCTGCCTGGCATGCCTGGCACTCTATGGTCCGGGAGCAGTTCGCGACAACAACCGTTGTCGCCGTCTAGAGTGTGCCGACCGTTGTCTTCGGGCAAGTGTTTGCAGCGAGGAGTCCACAGAATGACCGGCAGTGAGAGACCATCGCCTGTGCGGTGGCTTTCCACGTGGACGACTCGGCGGTGGCTCCGTGCGGGGGCGGCGACGTCCTTGACGGTTCTGGCTCTTCTCGGTGTCACGGGAGCGTGGGTGCTGACACGGACCGAGTCGATCAGCAAGGACCTGGTGGACGTGCGGTCTCCCGCGCTGACCACGGCGATCCGGCTGGAATCGGCCCTGCTCGACCAGGAGACCGGCATCCGCGGCTACGGGATCACCGGCGCGGCGGACTTCATCACCCCTTACCAGGAGGGCCTCGTCGAGCAGAGGGCGAGCGTCGCGCAACTCACCGGGCTGCTCGCCGGCGACCGGGCCGGCCTTGAGGACCTGAAGGCCGTGCAGGACGCCGCGGCCACCTGGCAGGAGAGGATCGCGCGTCCGATCGCCGCCTCGCCGGCCGGCTCACCCTCCCCGCTGGCCACCGCACGGGCGGCGGAGGGCAAGAGGGCCTTCGACGAGGTGCGGACCGCCCTGAGCGAGCAGCAGGCACGGCTGCGCGCGGACCGCGCCCGGGCGAGGGACGACCTGATGAGCACGATGGCCCTGCGGAACGCCGTGTTCAGTGCCGCCGCGGTCCTCGTCGTCGCCCTCACCGCGTGCGTCTTCGAAGGGCTGCGCCGCGGCATCACCCGGCCACTGGACCAGCTCGGCGCGGACGCCCGCACCGTCGCCGACGGCGACTTCGGCCACGCCATCACCGCGACCGGTCCCGCCGACCTGCGGCGCCTCAGCGGCGAGATCGAGTTCATGCGGCGCCGTCTCGTACGGGAACTGGCCTTCAGCGAGGAGACGCGTCAGCGCCTCGACGCGCAGGCCGCGGACCTTCAGCGCTCCAACGCGGAGCTGGAGCAGTTCGCGTACGTCGCCTCGCACGACCTCCAGGAGCCGCTGCGCAAGGTCTCCAGCTTCACCCAGCTCCTCCAGCGGCGCTACGGCGGGCAACTCGACGCCCGGGCCGACCAGTACATCGACTTCGCGGTCGACGGGGCGAACCGCATGCAGGTCCTCATCAGCGACCTGCTCGACTTCTCCCGGGTCGGACGGATGCACAACACCCACCAGAGCGTCGACCTGGACCAGGTACTGGAGCGGACCCTGTCCGCACTGAGCGTCGGTATCGAGGAGGCCGGAGCGACCGTCACCCACGATCCGCTGCCGACGCTGATCGCCGACCCCACCCAGATGGGCATGCTCTGGCAGAACCTGATCGGCAACGCCGTCAAGTTCCGCCGCCCCGGCGAGGCGCCGGAAATCCGTGTCACGTCGGTCCGGGACGGCGAACTGTGGCGGTTCACCGTCACCGACAACGGCATCGGCATCGCGCCGGAGTACGCCGACAAGGTCTTCGTGATCTTCCAGCGGCTGCACACCAAGGACGTCTACTCCGGCAGCGGCATCGGCCTGGCGATGTGCAAGAAGATCGTCGAGTTCCACGGAGGCACCATCGGCGTCGACACCGCCTACCGGGACGGCACCCGCATCGTCTTCACCCTGGCACCCGAACCGCCGGCGAACCCCGACCCGTCCACCCTGCCGGAGGCCGACCGCTCCGGCACCGAACAGACACGATGACCACCGCCATGACAGCCGGCCACGACGCGGCGTCCGAAGAACCGACGTACCGCATCCTTCTGATCGAGGACGACAAGGGCGACGCCCTGCTCGTCGAGGAGCTCCTGTACGACACGGGGCTGCGGTTCGAGCTGACGACCCGCACCACTCTGGCCGAGGCCCGCGCCGAACTGGCGGGCGCCCCGATCGACTGCGTCCTCCTCGACCTGCATCTGCCCGACGTGTCGGGCACCGACGCGGTCGTCGCCGTGCGGCGCCTGGCCCCGCACACCGCGGTCATCGTCCTCACCGGGCTGTCCGAGGCCCAGGCGGGCACCGACGCCATGGCCGCCGGAGCCCAGGACTACCTCGTCAAGGGGAAGGTCGAGGCCGACCTGCTGCACCGGACGGTGCGCTACGCCGTCTACCGCAGCAAGACCGAACGTGCGAGCGCCGAAGCCCAGGCCACCCGGCTGCGGGCGGAGGAGAACGCCCGCCTGGAACGCGGGCTGCTGCCCCAGCCGATGCTCGACACCTCCACCGTGCGCGTGACCTCCCGTTATCTGCCCGGCGCCGCGATGGCCCTGCTCGGCGGGGACTTCCTCGACGTGGTGGAGGGCGACGACGGGCTGCTGCACGCCGTCGTCGGCGACGTCAGCGGACACGGCCCCGACGCCGCCGCGCTCGGCGTGTGTCTGCGCATCGCCTGGCGCTCCCTGGTGCTCGGCGGACACCGCGGTGAGGATCTGCTGCATCTGATGGAACGCATCCTGATCGCCGAACGCGGCGGCCAGCAGCTGTTCGCCACCTGCACCCTCCTCACCCTCGACCAGCACGCCGGCACCGCCACCCTGCACCTCGCCGGCCACCACGAGCCCCTCCTCACCACGGCCGAGGGAACCCGGGAACTGGCCGCCGCGCACGGCGTCGCCCTGGGCATCGTCCCCGGGCTGCGCAGCTGGCCCTCGACCGTCGTGCCGCTCCCGGCCGCGGGCGCCCTGACCCTCTACACCGACGGCCTCACCGAGGGACACAACGGGGCGACGAGCGAACGGCTCGGCGTCGAGGGACTGCTCGCGCTGATCGGAAGGCTGCCGTCCGCGGACCCGGCCACCCACGTCGACCTCCTCATCAGGGAAACCTACGAGCTGAACGCCGGACGCCACTCCGACGACCTCGCCGTGCTCCGCCTCGACTGGGGCGATCGCCCCGCCCATCCCTCGGGCCGCAGCGACGACGAGGGAACTCCGCGGGCTCAGCGGACCCGGTCGTAGACGAGGGCCAACGTGCCGTGCTCGCCCGCGGTCTGGCTCACGAGCGTCCACCGCCCCGCGGGCAGACCGTCGTCGAAGAGGCGCGGTCCGCCACCGAGGAAGACCGGGAAGACCGTGAGCGCCAGCCGGTCGACCTCGTCGGCCGCCAGCAGCGCCTTGACGACGCTCGCGCTGGAGAGCACGAGAATGTCGCCGCCTTCGGTGGCCCTGAGGTCCGCGACGACGTCGGCGGCCGGCTTGTCGGCGATGGTCGTGCGCTCCCACGGCGCCTTGTCGAGGCCGGCGGAGAGGACCACCTTGTCGGTGTCGACGAGCCACTTCGCGAAGCCCTCGTCGCGCGGGTCGACGCCCTCCATACCGATGACGGTGGGCCAGAAGCCGAGGAACCCCTCGGCGTTGACCCGCCCGAGGAGCGCTGTCGTGGCGGACTCCCAGAGGCCGGTCAGGTGGTCGCGGGCGACGTCCGTCACCGCGTACGGCATCACCCAGCTCATGTCCAGGGGGTTGTCCGGCGCCGCGTAGTGGCCGTCGAGGGAGAGGGCCATGTTCGTGACGACTCGACGGCCGGCGAACTGCTCGGTCATTTCGCGCTCCTTGTGTCGGTGCTGTCGGTGCCGGTGCTGTCCGGGCTGGTGCTGTCGGTGCTGTCCGGGCTGGTGCTGTCGGTGCTGTCCGGGCTGGTGCTGTCCGTGTCGTGAGGGTCCGCGGCGAGGGTCGCCGCCAGCTTGTCCAGGCTCTGGCCGAAGCCGATCTCGATGCCGGCGACGAAGTCCGCCGACTCGACGGTGCTGTCGGCCATCCGCCAGTGGACGTCGAGGTCCGTGCCCGGGCCGGTGGGCCGCAGAGCCATCTCGACATGGGCGGTGAAAGCCGGGCGGCCGTCGGGGAGCAGCGGGGAGAGCCGATAGGAGAGGCGCTCACCGGGCCGTGCCTCGACGACGGCTCCTTCCGCGCGCCCGACGACCGGGCCGGTGCTGTCGGTGTCCTCGGCGTCGCGGTATTCCTGGACGATCGCCCCACCGGGCCGTGCCTCGAAGACGAGTGCGGAGACCCGGAGGTCTTCGGGCCTCCACCAGCGCGTGAGCAGGGCGGCCTCGGTCAGGTGGCGCCAGACGAGCTCGGGACGCCCGGTCAGGGACCGGTGGAACGTGAAGGACCGGCCGTCGGCCCACCCCGGCTCCCGCGCGGCGAGCCGCTCCGTCCGGAGGCTGAGCCCGTAACGGTCGTAGGTCGCCTGCGCTCCGCCGGCCTGTTCCGCGGTGTCGGCGAGCCGGCCGAGCGCGGCCGCCAGATCACGGAGGGGGCCGGGCCGGAGGGCGTAGACGCGACGCTGACCGGTGCGCCGGGAGGTCACGACCCCGGCGCGTTCCAGGGTCTGGAGATGCTTGGTCGTCTGCGGTTGGCGTGCGTCGGCGAGCTGAGCGAGCACGCCGACCGGCCGGGGCCGCTCGGCGAGCAGACTCACGAGCCGCCGACGGGCCGGGTCGGCCAGTGCGGCGAGCAGTGCGTCCATCGAGGCGTCCATGAGGGAGAGTATTCCTCACGGAGAATATTCGCGTCAAGGAATATCTCGCGTCGGCCGGAAGCCCGGGCAGCTCCGTGCCTTCGGCCGTCCACAGGTGCGTCCGGCGGACGAGAGGACGGTCGGCGGGCAGAACGACGACCCGCCCGTCGGGCCTCCCCCCGTACGGAGTGTCCCGGCTTAGGCGCGACCGGTCTCAACGGCTTCCGCGGTGTGCGTACACCGCGACCAGGGCGCGGCGACCGCGATCCCGTAGGGCGAGCTCGCGGCGGGAGTCCACGGCGACCGGGTCGCCCTGGCGGGCGGGCGCTCGCGACCCTGCACGCTGACGGCGGGACCGGCAGGTTCCTCGACGACGCCGGGGAGGTGCCCTCGTCTACGCGTGTACCGCCCGAGCAGCTCGCCCCGTAGGGCAGGACTTGCGGTGCGTCCCGTCGGTGGCGCCGGACGGGAGTTCTCAGCTCGGGGCGGACGGCGTGAGGACCACGAAGTCGGCGGCGGACGGGTCGAGACAGACGGCGAGCCGGCCGACGCCTTCCGCGTCCATCGGTCCCGCCTGCACTCGGCCGCCGTTCCCGGTGACCGCGGCGACGGCGGCGTCGCAGTCGGAGACGGCGAACACCGGGTGCCAGTACGCGCGCCCGCCCGCCAGGGCCAGGTCCTCTTCGCGGACCTCCATCAGGCCGCCCTGCATACGTTCCTCCGGAAGCCCGTCCGGGGTGATGAGGGTGTACGTGCCCCCGCCGCCCGGCATGTCGGTGTCGCTGAAACGCCAGCCGAAGACCGTGCCGTAGAACTCCTTCGCGGCCGCGGCGTCACTCGTGTACAGCTCTGTCCAGGCCAGCGAACCCGGCACGTCGGCCAGCTCGAAGCCGGCGTTCTTCCCGGGCTGCCAGACCGCGAACTCGCCACCCGACGGGTCGGTGTACTGCGCCATCCGCCCCCACTCGCCGAGGTCCCTCGGGGGTACCCGGACCACACCGCCCGCCCCCTCCACCGCTTGGGTGGTCGCATCGGCGTCGGTGACGCGGTAGTAGACCATCCAGGCCGAACGAGCGCCCTCCTCGGACAGTTTGCCCAGCCCAGCGACGGTCTTGCCGTCCTTCTGGAACATCCCGCCCTCCATGTCCCCGCCCTCGCCCTCGCCCCCGCCCACGTCCGCACCCATGGGCTCGTAGTCCCAGCCGAGCACCGAGCCGTAGAAGGCCGCGGCGGTCCGGACATCGGGCGCGCCGAGGTCGAGCCAGCAGGGGGAGCCGGGCGTGAGGTCGGTCGTGATCACGGCTGTTCCCTTCGCAGGTCCTGTGTCGTCTCAGCGTGACACCGGGCACCGACGATCGCGCGTCGGCCACGTCCCGGGCTCCCGGCCGGCGTTCCTCGTCGACGGCGTCCACCGCGTGATCCGCCGGTGTGGGCGAAGCGCCTCCCGGTGTTATTCAATGGGGTGTGCGGTCAGGGGTCTCGGGGCCCTGTCGCACGGGTCCGAGTACGGCCCCGGCGCTGCGCCGGGGACTGCCGAGAGAGCCGCATGGACTCCACGCCCTCCCCCTCGTCCTCATCGCCGTTCGACCTGGTCAGCAGCGCTCTGGGGCGCTTCGTCCCGCGCGGCGGAGCGGCAGCGGCCGGCGGTTCCGCCGGCGCGCCGGGCGACCGCACCACCCCCCGACGCCCGCCCGACGACCCGGCGGACGACCGGCAGGATCAGATTCTCGGCGTGGTCAACCTGGACAGGGATCTGAGGATCACCCGCTGCAATCTGGACGCCCCCGTGTTCGCGGGTCTGGACGCCGTGGCCGGGAGTCCGTTCGCCGATCTCCTGCCCGCCGGGGACGTCCCGACGGTCACCCGGCGGTTGCGGCAGGTCCTGGAGCGGGGCGAGGCGCACGTCGCCCGGATCCAGCGCCTGCGGCGCGGCGACGGGTCGGAGCTGGTGGTCTCGCTGAGCATCCTGCCCGCAGCGGCGCCGCAGGAGGGCTTGACCGTCTCCGTGATCGCCATGGCCACGAGGCTGCACCTGTACGCCGCCGAGACCGCGATCGGCACCTCGCTGGACATCGGCGAGACCGCGCAGTCGCTGGCGGAGTCCCTGCTGGCCTGGGGAGACGTGGCCGCCGTCGACCTCGACTTCGCGGTGTGGACGGGCGAGGGGGTCACCGAGCGGGCACAGGGGCGCATCCGGCTGCGGCGGGCGGCCCTGGTGCCGGACCGGGCCTGGCCCGAGGGATACGTGACCGCGGGCGGCGATCTCCCGAGCGACGCGAGTCGCCTGCTGGCGCAGGCGGTACGGCGGGACGACGCCCCGCAGGCCATCGTCATTCCCGACCGGGAGGCGGTCGAGCGGCTGCTCGGCAGTCCGCGAGTGATCCGGGCCCTGGTGCCCGGCGACCGATCGGCGAGTGTGGCGTGCATTCCGCTGGTCCTGGACGGCGCGCCGCCGGTCGTACTGGGCGTGGCGGAGGTCTGGCGGCGGGCTGATCCCCCCTTCCGCGACAGCGAGTTGTTCGACCTGCAGGAACTGGTGGCCAGGACCGCCCATCACGTGGACCTGGCGCGTCAGCACCAGCGCGAGCACACGCAGGTGCTGGCGTTGCAGCGCCGGCTGCTGCCCCGGACCGGCGGCCCCACCCTCGAGATCGCCAGCGTCTACCAGCCCGCCACCCCCGACAGCGCGGGCGTCGGCGGGGACTGGGTGAACAGCTTTCCGCTGCCGGACGGCCGCACCGCGCTGGTGGTCGGGGACGTCGTCGGGCACGGCCTGGGAGCCGCGGCGACCATGGGCCAGCTGAGCATGGAGGCCCGCGCGCTGCTGTCCGCGGGGCTGGCGCCCGACGAGGTGCTGGAGCACCTCGACAAGACCGTGACGCTGCTGGACGACGCGGAGTCCGGACTGGCGGCCGGCTACAGCGCCCTCGGCTCCACCTGCTGCATCGCGCTCTACGACCCCGTCAGCCACCACGTGACGCTCTCCAGCGCCGGTCACCTCCCTCCGGTCCTGGTGCTCCCGGACGGCCACGCGGCCCCGCTCGCGGTCCGCCCGCACCCCGGCCTCGGGGCCGAGTTCGCACTGCGGGAGCCATTCGGCGTCCACACGTTCGACGCACCCCCGGGCTCTCTGCTCGCCCTCTACACCGACGGCCTGGTGGAGGATCCGGCCCTGTCGATCGACGAGGGCATCAGCAGGCTGGCGGACACCGTGTCCGCGGTGCATCCCTGGGACACCCTGGAGCGGGCCGCACGGCACGTCGTCTCCACGCTGGCACCCGCGCGCCAGCGCGACGACGTGACCCTGCTGCTCGCGCGCATGATCGGCTACCGCAAGGGGGACACGGCGACCTGGCGGCTCCCTGCCCGCGACGACGCGCCCGCCCGGGCTCGCGCGTACGTCTGCGCGCTGTTGCGGCGATGGGACTGCGGGAGTGACACCCGGCACGACGTGCTGCTGCTGGTCAGCGAGCTGGTCACGAACGCCGTGCGCTTTGCCGCCGGACCGATCACGGTCCGACTGATCAGGGCCGGTGACGGCCTGCTGTGCGAGGTCGGCGACACCGGCAACGGCAGGCCGCGTCTGAGCAAGGGCGGCCTCCTCGACGACGGCGGACGCGGCCTGCACGTCGTACACCGGCTCACCACCCGATGGGGAGTGCGGTGGACGGACACCGGCAAGGTGGTCTGGGCGGAAGTCGCCGGCTGAAGCGGCCGCGGGCGGACGCGGCGCGGTCAGGGGCCGCGTCGCGAGGGCCCTTCACTCGTACGGACGGCGAGACCGCCGATACGACCCCTTCGCCGGTAGGGGTGTCGCGGGCTCGGCTACAGCCACTCGCCTTCCAGCGCGGTGGCGGTGAGGCCCGGTGCCGCCGCGTACAGGACGGCGCGGCTGCCCGACTTCTGCCCGGCGTCGTGCGCCCGCCTCAGGATGTCGAACACGGCGGCGCCTCCGCGGTTGCCGCTGGTGTAGCTGTCCCGGCTGTGGTCCAGCAGCCCCGCGGGCCACGCGTCGGGCATCGTCTGCTCCATGTACTCCAGCACCCTGGTCCCGCCGGGGTGCGCGAGCAGCACGTCGGGGTGCCAGGAGTCGGGGTCGTCCTGGTACCGGACGCGCAGCCACTCCCACATCGCGGTGACCGTCTCCTGTACGGCGCGCGGCCCGCGCCGGTCCATCACGAAGTGGGTGCCGTCCGCCCGCGTTTCCAGGCGGTGCAGATCCTGGGTGCCGGGCAGGGTGTGGTGCCAGGCGGCGTCCAGTCGCAGTACCGACTCGCGTCGCGGGCGGCCCGTGACCACCGCGGCGACCGCGGTGTCCGCGAACAGCAAGCGGACGATGAGGGACTCGAGGGTGTCGTCCGCGGGCTGGTAGGTCGTGCTCAGCGCCTCCGCGATCACGACCAGCACCACGCGGTCGGGATCGGCGGCCACGAGTTCCGCCGCCAGGGCCAGGGAGCGGGTCCCCGCGACACAGGCCCACTGCGTGGCCGGCAGCAGCATCGCGTCGTTGCGGAGCGCGAGCCTGTTGGCCAGGGCGATGTCAAGGCCCGGCAGCGCCGGGGTGGTGGAGTGACTGGTGATCAGGCAGTCGACGTCCGCGGCGTCCAGCCCGGCGATCTGCAGCGCCCCGCGCGCCGCACGCTCGCCGTAGGACTGCACGGCCTCCCAGGCCGGCGCCGTGCGCTCCTGGACGGTCTGTGGCGCGGGTATCGCCTCGAGGGCGGCGATCACGCGGTCGACGTCCTGCTGACCGAACCCGTCGCGTGCCAGCGCCTCTTGGGCGGGTTCGACGCCGACGGCCCGCAGGGCACTGCCGCCGCCGGGCGCGACGGCGGTCTCCAGCGGCAGCATCCACCCGCGGGTCTCGATGCCCGTACTGGCCGCGATGCCGTCGATCCGCGGCACCCACGCCGCGTGCGGGTGCCGGTCGCGCACCTCGGCCACGATCTCGCTGGTCTGCACGGCGTGCTCGCCGTGTATCACGGCAGGCGGACAGAGGTAAGCGGCCATGATGGGCACCTTTCCAGGGGAACGAGGAGAAACGTCACGGGGGCTGCGGCAGGGCCACTTGGGAACGTCGCGCCCATACCGACGGGCTCCGCATCGGGAGCCGCTGTTCGCGTCGAGCATGGACGCTAAAGGGACATTTCCGCTGTGACGCACACAACTTGGGCGCCTTTCAGGGGCGTGATACCGCACACACCGCCGACACGCGAGCCCTCGGAGTGGTTGCCACACGCTCTTCCTGACAAGCCGTCAGCCGGGAGGGAGTCACGGAAGGATCCCCACCGGGCGCACACCGCCGACCGCCGAGCGCCGACGCTCACGCAGCCACCGGCCATCCGGGCCGCTCCGGCGGGCGACCGAGCGGCCGGTCTCGCTCAACGGCGTCCACCGCGTCCGGGCCGGCCGGCGTCGAGGTGATCGGCAGCGCCGCGGAGTACTCCGGCGGCAGGCCTCATCTGCATGACCTGGCCGTCCAGTGCTCGCCGAACACGCTGTCCACCCTCCGGCTCGTCGGGCACCCCCCGGCACGGGCGCCGACGCGTCCGCACCGCGGCCTGCTTCGGCGGCGTTCTCATGGTGGTCGCGCGCACTTTCGCACCCAGAACTATGGCGTCCCGCCACATGTGCCACTGACCTGGGGATTCCTACGGTATGGCGACACGAACCCGTCCCCGCCAACCGCTTGGAAGTGGTGCCGATGTCCTCCCCCGCGACCGCTCCCCCATCCCCCGCCAGCCTCAAACGCATCGTCGCCGCGTCTCTCATCGGCACCACCATCGAGTGGTACGACTTCTTCCTCTACGGCTCGGCCGCCGCCCTCGTCTTCAACAAGCTGTTCTTCCCGGGCTCCGACCCGCTCGTCGGCACGCTCCTGTCGTTCCTGACCTACGCCGTCGGTTTCGCCGCGCGGCCGCTCGGCGCGCTGGTCTTCGGGCACTACGGGGACCGGCTCGGGCGCAAGAAGCTGCTGGTTCTGAGTCTGCTGCTGATGGGCGGGGCGACCTTCGCGATCGGGCTGCTCCCGACGCATGCGACCGTCGGGAGCGCCGCTCCGGTGCTGCTGACCGCGCTGCGGCTGGTCCAGGGTTTCGCGCTCGGCGGTGAGTGGGGCGGAGCCGTCCTGCTGGTGTCCGAGCACGGGGACGCGCGACGGCGCGGTTTCTGGGCCTCGTGGCCGCAGACGGGCGCGCCCGCGGGGCAGTTGCTCGCGACCGGTGTGCTGTCCCTGCTCACGGCCGTGCTCTCGGACGCCGCCTTCGCCTCCTGGGGCTGGCGGATCCCGTTCCTGCTCTCGGGTGTGCTGGTGGTCGTCGGTCTGTGGATACGCCTGTCCGTCGACGAATCCCCCGTGTTCCGCCAGGCCTTGGCGCAGGCCGAGGCCCGCAAGGCGGTGCGGTCGGCGAAACCGGAGCAGTTGCCGCTGGTGTCGGTGCTGCGCCACCACTGGCGCGACGTGCTGGTCGCGATGGGCGCGCGGATGGCCGAGAACATCTCCTACTACGTCATCACCGCGTTCATCCTCGTGTACGCGACCACCTCGGCCGGTGTCTCCAAGCAGACCGCGCTCAACGCCGTACTCATCGCCTCCGCCGTGCACTTCGCGGTGATTCCGGCCTGGGGCGCACTGTCCGACCGGGTCGGGCGACGGCCGGTGTATCTGCTGGGGGCGGTCGGGATCGGGCTGTGGATGTTCCCGTTCTTCTCGCTCGTCGACACCGGCTCCTTCGGCAGTCTCGTCCTCGCGGTGACGGTGGGTCTGGTGCTGCACGGGGCGATGTACGCGCCCCAGGCCGCCTTCTTCTCCGAGATGTTCGCGACCCGCATGCGTTACTCGGGCGCCTCCATCGGCGCCCAGTTCGCCTCGGTCGCGGCGGGCGCCCCGGCGCCGCTGATCGCAACCGCGCTCCTGGCCGAATACGACAGCTCCACCCCGATCGCCCTCTATGTGATCGCCGCGGCTCTGCTGACGGTCGTCGCCGTGGGGGTCGCCAAGGAGACCCGCCACCGTGACCTGGCCGACGGCGACCCCGGTGCGGACGTGGAGGTCGCGCAGACCCCGGTGACGGACGCGCGCGTCGTCTGATCCCGCCCTGGTGCCACCGGACCACCGCCTCCGTACGCCCTCCGCGCGCGTACGGAGGCGGCTCAGCGAGGTCCGGGCGTGGCCAATCGGTGAAGTCTCAGGGCGAGTTGGATCTCCAGCGCGCGGGCGGGGCGCTGCCAGTCGTCGCCCAGGAGGCGGCCGACGCGTTCGAGTCGTTGGGCCACCGTGTTGACGTGGACGTGGAGTTCGTCCTTGGTGCGGGCCGGGCTCATGCCCGAGGCGAAGTACGCGTCGAGGGTGCGCAGCAGGTCGGTGCCGCGGCGGTCGTCGTACGCGACGACACGGCCGATGGTGCGCTCCACGAAGCCCGTCACGTCCCGGTCGCCGGCGAGGAGCAGACCCAGGAAGCCGAAGTCCTCGGCGGCCGCCCCGTCGCCGGAACGGCCCAGCAGGCGCAGGGCGTCGAGACAGCGGCGGCCCTCCGCGTACGCGGCGACCACCGTGTCCGGGTCGGCGGCGAGGCCCCGCACCGGGGCGGACGCGCCGACGGTGACCGCTTCGTGGACGGCGGTGCCGAGGTGCAGCGCGGTACGGCGGGCCAACTCCGTCGCGCTGTCGCCCGGTTCGAGCGGCAGCAGCAGGACGGTTCCGCCGTCGCGCGCGGCGGCCAGTCCACGCCGGGTGGCGGCGAGATGGGAGGCGGCGGACCACAGGCGACGACGTGCGGCCGCCTCCTGGTCGGCGTCGGGGGCGGCGGCCTCCAGTCGGGCCGCGAGCACGACATGGGTCGCGTCGAGGTCGGCGTGCAGCCGGGCGGCGCGCTCACGCAGCAGGCGGGGGTCACGGTCGCGGGCTTCGAGCAGGTCGTCGAGAAGCTCGCCGCGCACCCGTTGTTCGGCCTCGGCCGCGGAGCGCCGGGCCAGGAGCAGCAGGGAGGTGACCATCGCGGCCCGCTCCAGGGTGCGTTGGTCGACGGGGTCGAGCTCCGGATGTCCGCGCAGCACCAGCGCGCCGAGCAGTTCCCCGCCGGCGGCGACCGCCGCGATCCAGTCGTGCTGATGGCGTACGGCGTGGCCCTCCGCGCGGGACGCCTCCAGCGCGCTGGCCGGGGCGGTCTCCAGGAACTCCACGGTGCCGTCCAGCACCTGGGAGACCGCGGCGGCCACGTCGTGGACACCGCCGCCGCGCAGGACCAGTTCGGCCAGCCGGTCGTGGACGTCGGAGGCGCGCTCGATGACCGCGCTGCGGTCCCGGATGATCTCGTTGGCGCGTTCCAGGCCGGCCAGGGCCGAGCGGGTCTCGGTGAGCAGGTTGGCGGTGTCGATGGCGGCCGCGGCGAGCGCGGCGAAGGATCCGAGGAGGGCGATCTGCTCCCGTTCGAAGACCCGGGCGCGCCGGTCGGCGGCGAACAGCACCCCGATGACGTGCGGTCCCAGCAGCAGGGGAACCCCGAGGATCGCGACCAGCCCCTCGTCGCGCACGCCCGCGTCGATGGTCGTCGTGTGCCGGAAACGTTCGTCGCGGAAGTAGTCGTCGGTGACGTAGGGGCGGGCCGTCTGGGCGACGAGGCCGCCGAGCCCCTCCCCCATCCCGAGGCGCAGTTGCTGGAAACGGGCGGCGACCGACCCCTCGGTGACCCGCATGTAGGTGTCGCCCCTGGCCGGGTCGTGCAGGCTGAGGTAGGCGATGTCGGTGCCGAGCAGCGAGCGGGCCCGTTGCACGATCGCCTGGAGTACGGCGTCCACGTCGCGTGGGCCCGCGAGGTCGTGGGCCGTCTCGAAGAGGGCGGACAGCTCGGCCTCCCGCCGGCGCCGCCCCTCCAGTTCCGAGCGGACCCGCAGCGCGAGCAGCTTGGCGTGTTCGAGTGCCGCGATCCGCTCGCCCGACCCTCCCTCGGCGCGGGCGAGCAGCACGGGCCGGTCGTACGCCTCGGCGGCCGCGCCCCGGGCGAGCAGCTCGAGGAACGGCGCGTCGGCGTCGTAGGTGGGACCGGGGGCGGCCGTGACGCCCTTCAGGTGATCGCGGGACATGCTCACAGGATTCCTCATCGCCGGGCCGCCCCGTCAGCCCTGTGGACAACTCCGCCGACGCGCAAGGGCGGGGTGCTCGGTGCGCTCAGTGCGCGGTCCAGCCGCCGTCGAGGAGCAGCGAGGTGCCTGTCACGAAGGACGCCTGCGGGCCGCACAGGTACGCGACGGCCTCGGCGACCTCCTCCGGTTCGATGAGGCGCTTGACGGCGCTGTCCCGCAGCAGCACGTCGGCGAGTACGCGTTCCTCGGGGATGCCGTGCGTACGTGCCTGGTCGGCGAGCTGCCGCTGCACGAGCGGGGTGCGCACATAGGCGGGGTTGACACAGTTGGAGGTCACGCCATGGGGCGCGCCCTCGAGTGCGGCGGTCTTGGAGAGGCCCTCGAGGCCGTGTTTGGCGGCGACGTACGCCGACTTGTAGGCGGAGGCGCGCAGGCCGTGCACGGAGGACACGTTGACGATGCGGCCCCAGCTCTGCCCGTACATGTGGGGCAGGGCGCCGCGGATGAGCCGGAACGGCGCCTCCAGCATGACGGTGAGCACCGTGTGGAAGACGTCGGGCGGGAACTCCTCCAGCGGGGCCACCCGCTGAAGTCCGGCGTTGTTGACCAGGACGTCGGTCCCGGCGGCCGCCAGTTCGGCGGCGTCGAGGTCGGTGAGGTCCAGGACGTACGGTTCGACCGAGCCGGGCAGCGCAGCCGCGCTCAAGGCGAGCGTCTCCAGTCCTGCCGCGTCGCGGTCGACGGCGCGGACCTTGGCCCCGGCGGCCGCGAGCCGCAGCGCGCAGGCCCGTCCGATGCCGCCGGCCGCACCGGTGACGAGGGCGGTGCGGCCGCCGAGGTCGAGCGAGGGGGCGACGGGACCGGGAGCGGCGGCCTGGGGCGAAGTCATACGGCGAGCCTAGGCAGCGCCGGGCCCTTGCCCCATGTGGTCACCACCCATATTTGATGCGGGAGGGGTGGTTTCGAACCACGTGGGTTCGTCGGCGAGCGCCTGCTTGATGCGGAACAGCTGCCCGTCGCGCATCGGGGGCAGGGCGTCCAACGCGAACCAGCCCACCTCTACGGACTCGTCGTCGTTGACCCGTGCCTCGCCGCCCACGGCCCGGCAGCGGAAGGTGATGTCCATGAACTGGCACTGATCGCCGTTCGGGTACTCCACCTTCCGGCCGGAGCGGACGAGGACGACGCGCTCGGCGGCGCAGCGCACGCCCGTCTCCTCGTACACCTCCCGCACCGCGCAGTCCGCGGGCTGCTCGCCGGGATCCGGGATGCCCGAGATCAGGCACCACTGGTGGTTGTCCGCGCGCTGACCCAGCAGCACCCGTCCCTCGTCGTCGAGGACGACGGCGCTGACGCCGGGGAGCCAGAGCAGCTGGTGGCCCGCGGAGGCCCGGATCTCGGTGATGAAGTCGGGAGTCGCCATACGGCGACCCTATCCGGGCCGCCTGTTCAGCCGGTCGCGCTCCGTCGTGCCCGCGCACCGGCGCCGATCGCCCATCCCAGGCCGCCCAGGGCGACCAGCACCAGGGCGATCTCGGGCAGGATGCCGAGCTTCGTCGCCGGCGTCTCGGAGGAGCGCAGGGGCACCTTCTGCACGAGGGAGTCCGCGACGAACATGCCGGTCTTCTGGGTGATCTTCCCGTCCGGCATGATGATCGCACTGACGCCGCTGGTGACGGGCACGGTGACGGTACGACTGTGCTCCACGGCGCGGACCCGGGACATGGCCAGCTGCTGGTAGGTCATCTCGCTGCGGTCGAAGGTGGCGTTGTTGCTGGGCACGGAGATCAGCTGGGCGCCGTGGGTGACGGTGTCGCGCACGGCCCAGTCGAAGGCCGCCTCGTAGCAGGTGGCGAGGCCGACCCGGGTCCCGTCCATGTCGAACACGCCCGGCTTGCTGCCCCGGCTGAAGTCCTGGCCGACCATGGACGTCCAGTTCTCGTTGATGGCGCCGATGAACGAGCGCAGCGGGAGGTACTCGCCGAACGGCTGGACCTGCCGCTTGTCGTACGTCTGAGTGGGTCCCTCGACCGGGTCCCACAGGATCTGCTCGTTGTAGAGCTTGCCGTCCCGCTCGACCACGCCGCCGACCGAGATGGGGGCGTTGATCGCCTTGGCCGCCTTGTCGATGACGGCGGCCGCGTCGGCGTAGGCGAAGGGGTCGATGTCGGAGGAGTTCTCGGGCCACAGGACGAAGTCGGGCCGGGCGACCTTGCCCGCCTCGACCTCGGCGGCCAGGCGCTCCGTCTCGCGCGCGTGGTGGTCGAGAACGGCCCGGCGCTGGGCGTTGAACTCCAGACCGAGACGGGGCACGTTGCCCTGGATGACGGCGACCGTCGCGGTGCCGTCCTCCGCCTTGTCGCTGACCAGTGAGCGGGCGGCCACGGCGCCGACGACCGGGACGGCCACGCTGAGCAGGGCCAGGGCGGCCGCCGACCGCCGCACCTCACCCGAGCGCCGCCGCTCCAGGACGAGGCGCACGACCTCGTACAGCCCGAAGCCGCACAGGACGACGGCGAAGCCGAGCACGGGGGTGCCGCCGACCGCGGCGAGGGGCAGGAAGACGCCGTCCGCCTGGCCGAAGGCGATCTTGCCCCAGGGGAAGCCGCGGAAGGGCACGCGCGCGCGTGCCGCCTCGCCGGCGACCCAGAGCGCAGCCGCCCACAACGGCCAGGCCGGCAGCTTCGACACGGCCGCGACGCCCACGCCGACCAGCGCGACGAAGACCGCCTCGATGACCACCAGGGCGAGCCAGGGCCCGGGGCCGACCTCGACGCCGGTCCACACCAGGAGCGGCAGCAGGAAGCCCAGCCCGAAGAGGTAGCCGAGACCGAGGGCCGCCTTCCAGCTGCGCCCGCGCAGCACCCAGCCGAGGACGGCGAAGGCCGGCAGCGCCAGCCACCACAGGGTGCGCGGCGGGAAACTGACGTAGAGCAGCACTCCGGAGAGCGCCGCTGCGGCGGCCGGGACGAGGCGCAGGAGCCGCGCTGCGCGCGGGACCCGCGCGGCCTGGGGCTCCTGCTGGTCCGGCTGGCCCACGGAAGGTGCGGTGACGGTCACTCCGGGAGTGTACGGCGAGTGACCTTTTGGCCGACAGCGCAGTCCGTGGGACGGTCTCCGCTTCCCGTACAACCCGGCGCAACTCATCCACAGACCGCCGCCCATCCGCCCGGCCGCCTGCCCTCGGCGTCTGCCCGGTGCGGACGTCAGGATCTGGCTTCGGGGGTGGTCGTCCGCAGCCGGGCCCTGATGACCCGCACCGCCGACTCCGCGTCGTCCACGGTGATCGTGAACGTGTGGCCGTCCCACAGCCGCAGCACCACGCCCTCGCCACGGCGGACCACGACGGCCGTGCCCTTCTCCGGCCGCCAGCGGTAGCCCCAGCCGCCCCAGTGGCGCGGAGTGACGAGCGGTTCGAAGTCGGCCCCGGCGACATGGGCCAGCGGGATCCGGCGGCGCGGCAGCCCGATGTGGCCGCAGCGCACCTCGAGCGAGTCCTTGTCGAGCTTCAGATCGACGTGGACGAAGGCGAGGGTGCCGAACAGAACCAGCAACCCGGCGGCGATACAGCCGACGACGGACATGGCGAGCGGGGCGATGCCGGACGTCCACGCGGACTGGACGGCGAGCTCGATGCCGAGCGCCATGCAGGCGGCTCCGACGAGCGCCAGCAGCCACTGGAACCGGTTGGTGGCGCGCCCGGTCCAGACGTCGGGATGCGGGGCGTCGGCATGCGGGACGTCGGGAAGCGGGATGCTCTCGTCGTGGGGGTGGTCCCTCATATTCATGAGGTTACTCAGGTTTCGCTGCGCCGCCAGCACGTAGCGCAGGGTGACTGCTCCGCCGCGGCGACGGGCGGCTCCGAGGCGCCTGCCGGTGCCCGGGGGTCACTGGGCGGGGCTGACGGCCTCCAGAAGCCGGCCTTCCGCGTAGGCGAGGGCGGGCGCCGGGAGAGCGCCCGGACGGCCGCTGAGGAGCACGGTCACCGTGCCGAGCGGCGCCGCCTCGGGCGCGGGGCGCGCGCCGATGCGGCGCAGTGCCTGCGCGGCCACGGCGCCGGCCGAGCCGTGCAGGACGAGCGGCGGTCGCCCGGGGCGCTGCACGGCGGCCCGGATGCGGTCGGCGACCAGTTCGTAGTGGGTGCACCCCAGGACGACGGTCGTCACTTCCTCCGGGGTGAGGGCGGCGGCCGAGGTGATCGCGGCGTCGATCGCCGCCTCGTCCGCCTGCTCGACGGCCTCCGCCAGTCCCCAGCAGGGCACCTCGGCGACGGTGACATCCCCGGCGAAGTCCCGGATGAGGTTGCGCTGGTAAGGGCTGCCTGTGGTGGCGGGGGTGGCCCAGATGGCGACGGGGCCGCCGCCGGCCGCGGCCGGCTTGATCGCCGGGACGGTGCCGATCACCGGGATGCCAGGTTCGAGGAGGGTCCGCAGCGCGGGCAGGGCGTGGACGGTCGCCGTGTTGCAGCCGACGATGAGTGCCTCGGGCCGGTGCGCGGCGGCGGCCGCGGCGACGGCCACGGCTCGCTCGGTGAGGTCCTGCGGGGTGCGCGGTCCCCAGGGCATGCCGTCGGGGTCGAGGGAGAGCACGAGATCGGCGTCGGGCCGCAGGCGCCGTACCTCGGCGGTGGCCGCCAGCAGGCCGATTCCGGAGTCCATGAGCGCGATCTTCACCCGGCCACCATAGACGATGTGCTCTTGCGGCCCGGCGGCGTGGGGCAGACTGCGCGCGTGAGCGCCATCGTGTGGATCGCCGCCGTGACTCTGGCCGCCTGGCTGTGGCTTCTGCTCTGTCAGGGCTTCTTCTGGCGGACCGACGTCAGGCTGCCGGCCCGGGAGGAGCCGCGGGAGTGGCCGTCCGTCTGCGTCGTCGTCCCCGCGCGCGACGAGGCGGCGGTGCTGCCCGCGAGCCTGCCCTCCCTACTGGCGCAGGACTACCCGGGGCGGGCGGAGATCTTCCTCGTCGACGACGGCAGCTCCGACGGAACGGGAGAACTGGCGCGCACACTCGCCCGGCAGCGGGGCGGGCTCCCGCTGACCGTGGACTCGCCGGGCGAACCTCCCGAGGGCTGGACCGGGAAACTGTGGGCGGTACGCCACGGCATCGGCCTGGCACGCGCGCGTGAGCCCGAGTACCTCCTCCTCACGGACGCCGACATCGCGCACCGGCCCGACAGTCTGCGGGAGCTGGTGGCGGCGGCGCGCGCCGGAGGGTTCGACGTCGTCTCCCAGATGGCGCGGCTGCGGGTGGAGAGCCTGTGGGAGCGGCTGGTGGTGCCGGCCTTCGTCTACTTCTTCGCGCAGCTCTACCCCTTCCGGCGGATCGGCCGACGGGGGGCGCGGACGGCGGCCGCGGCCGGGGGCTGTGTCCTGCTGCGCACCGACGCCGCCGAGCGGGCGCGGATCCCGGACGCCATCCGGCACGCCGTCATCGACGACGTGGCGCTCGCGCGGGCCGTGAAGGGCGCGGGGGGCCACATCTGGCTGGGGCTCGCCGACCGCGTGGACAGCGTGCGCCCCTACCCGAGGCTGCACGATCTGTGGCGGATGGTCTCGCGCAGCGCCTACGCCCAGTTGCGGCACAGTCCGCTGCTGCTGACCGGCACGGTGCTCGGCCTCGCGCTGGTGTACCTGGTGCCTCCGTCGGCGCTGGTCGGCGGGCTCGCCGCCGGCAGCACGGTCACCGCGGTGCTCGGCGGTCTGGCATGGCTGGTGATGGCGGGGACGTACGTGCCGATGCTGCGCTACTACCGTCAGCCGCTGTGGCTCGCTCCGCTGCTGCCGTTCACCGCGTTCCTCTATCTGCTGATGACGGTCGACTCCGCGGTGCAGCACTACCGGGGACGGGGCGCCGCCTGGAAGGGCCGCACCTACGCCCGTCCGGAGGCCGTCGCGGACGAGGGCTGAGCCGGCGCACCGGGCCCCGCCGGGACGGGGCCCGGTGCGTCGGGACCTCTATTTGCGGCCCGGCGTCCAGTTCATGCCCCAGCCGTAGGTGTAGTCGACGGTCCGCTGCGGGCTCACCCCGCGCTCGGGCACCAGGTAGCGGGCCTCGCGCTGGACGACCATGTCACCGCCGCTGTTGGTGATCAGCGCGAGCGCGCACACCGTGGAGGGGACCGTGCACTCGTCCAGGGAGAAGTCGATCGCGGCGCCGAACTGCGGCTGCAACGTGACCGTGGCGTGCAGGTCGGCGAAGGAACGGGCGCCTTCGTAGATGGTCACGAAGACGAGGATGCGCCGGAAGTCGTTCATGTGGTCGAGGTTCACGGTGAGGTTCTCACCGCTCGTCACGGCGCCGGTACGGTCGTCGCCGTCGAGGTGGATGTACGGCGGCTGGTGCAGGGCGCCGAAGGCGTTGCCGAGGGCCTGGACCACACCCTTGCGGCCGTCGGCGAGCTCGAACAGGGCGCACAGGTCGAGGTCGAGGTCGTTGTGCATGGCGACCGCGCGACCGCGCTTGCTGCCCCATCCGGAGAACTGCTTGCGCACCTCCCAGTTCAGGTTCACGCGCAGGGCGCCCGAGGTGCCGCCCTGCTTGCTCAGGGACACCGAAGGGGCGGCCTTGGTCAGCGTCACCTTGGTCAGCCGGACCGGCGCGACGGGCGGAGCCGGCGGCGGGGGCGGAGCCTGGTGGACGGGCGGGGGCACGGTGGCGGGGAAGGCGGGCATGGTCGGCTGCTGCGCCGGCGGGACCTGCCGGACCGGCGGGGCGGGGGCGACCGCCTGCTGTGGTTCGTCCACGGCGATCCCGAAGTCGGTGGCCAGGCCTTCGAGGCCGCTGCCGTAGCCCTGGCCGACGGCCCGGAACTTCCAGGCGCCCTGGCGACGGTAGAACTCCCCCAGGACGAAGGCCGTCTCCACCGTCGCGCCGGCGCTGTCGAACCGCGCCACGACGGTGCCCTGCGCCGCGTCCCGTACCTCGATGTAGAGGTCCGGCACCTGGCCGAACGAGCCGCCGTCCGACGAAGCCGCGAGGACGATGGTCTCGATCGCGGGCTCCACGCGTGCGAGGTCGACGAGAAGGCTGTCGGTCACCCGGCCCCCGGCGTCGCGCTTGCCCTCGTGGCGGACGGCTCCGGAGGAGTGGGCGGGCTGGTTGTAGAAGACGAAGTCCGCGTCGGAACGGACCTTTCCGCCCACCAGCAGCAGGGCCGACGCGTCCGTGTCCGGAACGCCCGTTCCCGAGCGCCAGCCCAGTTCGACCCGCAGGGCCGTGGTCGGCACCGGAGCATTGGACCCCTTCGACATTGACATGTACGCCCCCATCGCGTGTCGGTGCACCGGGCCGCGCGCCTCGGCACCCTCGGGTTGTCTTTGCGGCCAACCTATTCCGAGGGACGGCGATCTCCCATCGGGAGCACGGGATCAGCCCTGACCAACCGCTGGTAACCCGCTGAGAACCGGGCCTTTACACGATCGGAAGGACGCTCGCCGTCCCTTTTCCCCAAGTTCGCTCGCATTGGGGGTCCGAGGTCACCGCGGACACGGAAATCAACCCTCTTATCGGTCTCCCCAACCAGCACATCGTGGGCTTAACTTATGTGCCATGACCTCCCCCCGCTCCACCTATGGCGGCGGCTACTACGCCTCCTTCCCGGACACTCCGATCTACGACTCGCTCGTGGCCGAGCGGGGCACCCCGCAGATCGCCCCGATCCGGGTCCCCGCCGCGTACGACATGGGCAACAGCCACCTGCCCGCGCTGCCGTCGGCGCTGCCCGCCCTCTCCGCGGGCCCCTCGCAGGCCTACGGCTACCCGCAGGCGCAGCAGCCCGCGCCGTTGCAGCAGGCTCCGGCGGCGTACATCCCGCAGCAGGCGCCGCGCGGCTACCCCGGACCCCAGGCGCAGCAGCAGCCGCGTCCGGCGGGCCCCGGCACGGGCTACGACGCCATGCGTCCGGCCGCTCCCCGGCCCGCCGCGCCCCAGTACCAGGACCCGTACAACCAGCAGTACCGGGGTTACTGAGCCCACGGGGTCGTCGGCGCCACCTGGCAGGATGACCCCATGGGGTATGCGGAGCTGCTGTCGATTCACGTCCATCCGGTCAAGGCGTTCCGGGGCCAGGCGCCCCGGGAAGCCGTCGTGGAGCCCTGGGGGCTGGCCGGTGACCGACGCTGGGCGCTGATCGACGACGGGGGAAAGGTCGTCACGCAACGTCAGCAGCCGCGCCTCGCGCTGGCCGCCGCCGAGCTCCTGCCCGGCGGCGGTGTCCGGCTGTCCGCGCCCGGCCTGGAGCCGCTGACGGTGCCGGTGCCCGACCCGGTGGGCACGGTGTCGATGGAGATCTTCCGTGACAAGGTGGAGGGGGTCCTCGCCGACGACGCCGCGCACGCCTGGTGCAGCGCCCACCTCGGCGCCCACGTGCGGCTGGTGCACATGGACGACCCCGCGACCCGCCGGCCCGTCGACCCCGGGTACGCGCTGCCCGGCGAGACGGTGACCTTCGCCGACGGATATCCCCTGCTGGCCACCACGACCGCTTCGCTGGACGCCCTCAACTCGCTGATCCTCCAGGGCGAGCACGCCGAGGAGGGTCCGCTGCCGATGAACCGTTTCCGGCCGAACCTGGTGCTGACAGGCACCGAACCGTGGGCGGAGGACGGCTGGTCCCGCCTCGCGGTCGGCGAGGTCGAGTTCCGGGTCGCCAAGCCCTGCGGCCGATGCGTCGTGACCACCACCGACCAGGGCGGCGCGACCCGCGGCAAGGAACCCCTTCTCACCCTGGGCCGGCATCGGCGCATCGGCGGCAAGCTGGTCTTCGGACAGAACCTGGTGCCCCTCGGTCACGGCACGGTCGCAGTCGGGGATCCCGTGCGCGTCACCGCATAGTTCCGGCCTGAACGGGAGGCCGGGCGATCCGCGGGAACCCCCGCCCGGCGCCGGAGCGTTGGGATCGGGTGAGACGTTCATGAGGGGTCCCGGGCTCTGGTGATTTCGCTCTCTCTTCCCCGGGCTCGCGCGCGAACGGCTCCGACGGGGGTTATCACGGAGCGGGAAGGGGGTGCGGGCGGTGCGAGCGATCGGTGGAATCTGGCGCTGGCGACACAACCCGCTGCGCCGTACGACGGACCTGGTCGAGGCGTGGGTGGCCTTGTCGGCTCTGCTGCTGATCCTTTTCGTCGCGCCCGTGGTGGGTTCCCTGGTCGGCGCCGTGGCACAGGACGTCCTCCAGCAGTCGGTCCACGAGCAGCGGCAGTCCCGCCATCAGGTCACCGCCACCGTGGTACGCGAGGCGGACGGTTCGCCGCTCGACATGGACCCGGAGACGGCCACCGGCCGGGAGAGCCGGACCCGGGTCGTCGCGCGCTGGACGGCGCCGGACGGCACGGCACGGCACGGCACCGTCCTGGCGGGCCTCAGGACCCCGCACGGCGGCGACCGCTTCGGGATATGGACGGACGGTCGCGGCACTCCGGTGGCCCGCCCGCTGGACTCCGCCACGGCGACGACGCACGCCGTGCTCGCCGGCTTCGGCGCGGCCCTGCTCACCGCGGGCGCCGTCGAGGCGTGTCGGCGGCTGATCGTCTGGCGCATGGTCCGTCGCCGGTACGCCCGTTGGGACCGGGCCTGGGACCGGGCGGGCCCGGACTGGGGCCGCACCGGCACCGGCAGTTGACGGCCTTCCGTCTCTGGTCAACCCACCACCCGCGCGCACGCTACGGTGGTCCGGCCGAACCATTCGGCATCAACCCGCGTACCACGAGGTGGGGGCACAGCAACGCCATGGCACAGGGCACGGTCCAGGTGACGCACACCGGCACATCGAGGTGGCGCCGCCGCACGGGTGAGTACGCGTCGCTCGCCGCCGCCCTGGAGGCCGCGGCCGAGGGCGATGTCCTCACCATCGCTCCCGGGACCTATCGGGAGAACCTGGTCGTGGAGCGGTCGGTGACGCTGCGCGGACCCGAGGGCTCCCCCGGTTCCGTGCGCCTCGCGCCCGTGGACGGAGTGCCGTTGACCGTGCGCGCCTCGGCGGTGGTCCAGGACCTGCATGTGGAGGGCCAGGACGCGGCCGCGCCCGCGGTGCTCGTCGAGGACGGCACACCGGAGCTGCTGGACATGCGGATCGTGACGCGGTCCGCGGCGGGCATCGAGGTACGGGGCAGTGCCCGCCCGACCGTCCGGCGGTGCACCGTCGACAACCCGGCGGGGATCGGCATCGCCGTGGTCGACGGCGGCGGTGGTGTCTTCGAGGAGTGCGAAATCGTCGCGGCGGGTCAGGCGGGCGTCTCGGTGCGCGGCGGCGGCCACCCCCGGCTGGAGCGCTGCCGGGTGCACCACACGTCGGGCGCGGGTCTGAGCGCGACCGGCGACGGCTCCTCCCTGGAGGCGGTGGGCTGCGAGGTCTACGAGGTCCGGGGCAGCGGCGTCCAGATCACCGCCCGGGCCACCGCGCACCTCACCGACTGCGATGTGCACCGCACGACCTCCGACGGCGTCACGCTCGACACGGACGCCGTGCTCACCCTGGCCGACTGCCGTATCCACGACATCCCGGAGAACGCGGTCGACCTGCGCTCGCGTTCCGTACTGACGCTGACCCGCACGACGGTGCGTCAGTTCGGTCGCAACGGGCTGTCGGTGTGGGACCCGGGCACCCGCGTGGACGCCAATCAGTGCGAGATCTTCGACAGCACCGGCGACTACCCGGCCGTCTGGGTCAGCGACGGCGCCACCGCCGTCCTCGACTCCTGCCGGGTGCACGACGTGCCCGACGCCCTGTTCGTCCTCGATCGGGGCTCCCGGGCGGACGTCGTGGACAGCGACCTGTCCCAGGTGCGCAACACGGCGGTGTCGGTGAGCGACGGGGCGACCGCCCAGCTCGACGACTGCCGGATCCGGGACGCGGCGACCGGCGCGTGGTTCCGCGACCACGGCAGCGGCGGGACCCTCAGCAACTGCACCGTGGACGGCACCCAGACCGGCGTGATCGTCACCAAGGGCGCCGACCCCACCGTCGAGCGCTGCACCGTCGACTCCCCCGCCGAGGCCGGCTTCTATGTGTCGGCCGGCGGTCGCGGCACCTTCCTGAACTGCCGGGTGACGAACAGCGGCGGCTACGGCTTCCACGTCATAGACGGCAGTCGTACGACGCTGCGCAAGTGCCGCACGGAGCGCTGTGCGCGCGGCGGGTACGAGTTCGCCGACGCCGGGGCGGACGCGGGCCCGGGCTCCGGTCCCGTGGTCGAGGACTGCACCAGCGACGAGAGCGCCGGCGTGCGGACGCCCGGGGCCGTGTCGGCGTCGGAGCCGGCCGTGCAGATCACGGCCCGGTCGCCGGGTCTGCTGGGCGCCGTCCCCGAGCAGCGGGTCACCGCGCCGCAACCGCAGGGGCTTGCCGGTGAGCCGGAGACGTCCGTGCGGACCTCGAAGGACGTGCTCGGCGAGTTGGACACGCTGGTGGGCCTGGAGAGCGTCAAGCGCGAGGTGCGGGCCCTCATCGACATGATCGAGGTGGGCCGGCGCCGTCAGCAGGCGGGGCTCAAGGCCGCGTCCGTCAAGCGCCACCTGGTCTTCACCGGCTCTCCCGGCACCGGAAAGACGACGGTCGCCCGCCTCTACGGCGAGATCCTCGCCGCCCTGGACGTGCTCGAGAAGGGCCATCTCGTCGAGGTGTCCCGCGTCGACCTGGTCGGCGAGCACATCGGCTCGACGGCGATCCGCACCCAGGAGGCCTTCCAGCGGGCGCACGGCGGTGTGCTGTTCATCGACGAGGCGTACGCGCTGTCGCCGGAGGACGCGGGCCGCGACTTCGGCAAGGAGGCCATCGACACCCTGGTGAAGCTGATGGAGGACCACCGGGACTCCGTGGTGGTCATCGTGGCGGGCTACACGGCCGAGATGGAGCGGTTCCTCTCGGTCAACCCCGGTGTGGCGTCCCGCTTCTCACGGACCATCACCTTCGGTGACTACGGCCCCGACGAGCTGTTGCGGATCGTGGAACAGCAGGCCGAGGAGCACGAGTACCGGCTAGCCGCGGGCACTGCGGACGCCCTGCGGAAGTACTTCACGGAGCTTCCCAAGGGCCCCGCCTTCGGCAACGGGCGTACCGCTCGCCAGACGTTCGAGGCGATGGTGGAGCGGCACGCGAGCCGGGTCGCCCAGGTGGCCGAGCCGAGCACGGACGAGCTGACGCTTCTGTTCGCGGAGGATCTGCCCGAGTTGCTCTGATCCCCTCAGGTGCGCTGCCCGGGCAGCTCCGGGCGCAGCCGTCCCAGCAGCATCTCGCGCTCCTGCGCGAACGCCGGGTCGGCCTGGTAGTCGGAGTGGCCCAGGATCGGCGCGGGCAGCGGGTGTTCCTCGGTGCGGCCGTACGTGAGCGGGTCGGCGAGGGGCTCGCGGTCCACCTGAGGACCGCAGTCGTCGCCGGTCAGCCGGACCGGGCCGCCGATGGGATCGGTCAGCCGGTACAGGTTGCGCCAGCAGGCGATCTCCTCGTGCAGGGCGGCCAGTGCGGCCGGGCCGAAATGGGCCGGGAACCAGCGGCCGTAGAGGCGCTCGATCGGGGAGCCGTAGGTGAGCAGGGCGACCCGTCTGCGGTCGGAGGGTTTCAGCTGCCAGGCCGCGGCGGCCGCGAGGACGCTGCCCTGGGAGTGACCGGAGATCACCAGACGTCCGCCCGTGGCGCGCGTCCAACCGGCCATCCGCCAGGTCAGGTCGGGGACCGCGCGCTCGGCGTAGCAGGGCGGGGCGAAGGGGTGGGCGGCGCGCGGCCAGAAGGTGCCGACGTCCCAGAGAATGCCGATCGTGCGCCGCGCGGAGGCGTCCTTGTAGGCGCGTCGGCCCCAGGTGACGAAGAGGACGAAGCCGAGGCCGATGAGCCAGGAGCCCATCGCCTGCGCGGTCTGGGCGGCGCCCTGGACGAAGGGCGGGGCGCCGTCTCCCGCGCGGACCGGGGTCTTCCCGGTACCGAAGGCGCCGACGAGCGCGCCCGCGCCCAGGAGCAGGGTCGCGGTGGAGACGACGGCGACGAGCAGGGGGCCGCGGTCGGTGAGCGTGGCCATCGCGCGGGCACGGGCGACGTGACGGGTGCGGGCCGGGTCGCCCGGCGCGACGCCGTACTCGCGGCCCACCGCGTCCTGCTCGGCCCAGGTGAGCAGCCAGGTCTGCCGGCCGAGCGCCGCGCACAGCACCGACAGGACGACGAGCAGCACGGGGATCACGGACGCCTGCCAGGTCAGCAGCACGGGCGGACCGTCAAGGAAGGTCCCGGTGCCGTCCAGCCAGTCCGACACCCGCTGCGACACCCCGCCCGACATGACTCCGCCGAGCGCACAGGCCAGCATCGCGACCGCGGGCCCGCCGAGCCCGCGCAGGGCACAGCGCTCCTGCTGGACGAGCTGAACCCGCTCGACGGCGGTGGCACCGCTCGGATCCGCCGCCGCGGAGCGCTCCCGTGGGCAGTGGTGCAGGACGCGGGCGACCGCCGCGAGGGCGATCACCAGGGCGCCCTGGGCGAGGGCGATTCCGCCGAAGGTCGCGTCGCCGGGGAGCCGGCCCTCGGAATGCCAGTCGGGGCGCTCCCACCCGGCATACACCAGGGTGAGGGCGAGCAGGAGGAGGGCGGCCGAGGGCAACCGGTGGACGAGGTGCGCGTCGACGCGGCGGTCGAGGCGGTGCTCGCTGCGGCCCCGGCGGCACACCACCCACACCGTGGCCAGCGCGCCCGCCGTCAGGGAGGCCTCCAGCAACCGGCCGAGACCGTCGAGGAGGGCGGGGCCGCCGGGCCGGCGGTCCTCGCGAACGGCCGCCGTGCCGACCGCCGCGGCGACCGTCAGCAGTCCCGCCGCGGTGTGCGCCGCGCGCAGGCGGGCCACCAGCCGGCGCCCGTACCAGAAGCCGGGCCGGCCCAGTGCCGTGTGGCCGGGGCCGTTCTCGGGTTCGGGCGCGCGGTCGAGGGGTTCCTGGGACTCGTACGCCCGCCAGGTGCGGTGGGACAGGTACCAGAGGAGCCCGACGAGGGCGGTCGGGACCAGGGCGGCGAGTGCGAGCCGGCGGCCGGGCAGACTCCACCAGCCGCCGTCGGACACCGCCGGTGAGAGGAAGCCCAGCCAGGAGTGACGCTCGGCGCACGCGGTCGTGCCCGCGCACTGCCAGGCGGTCAGATCGAGGGCGACCTCGCAGGCCGCGGCGACGAGCAGCACCGTCAGGCTCAGCGCCGCGAGCCTGACGAGCAGCCCGTACAGACGCACGGCGCGGACGTCCTCCCGTGCGGGGGGGCGCATCCAGTGGGCGAGGTTGACGACCATGAACGGCAGCAGCAGGAGCCACAGGGCGCGGGTGCCGTTGCCGGAGGTGAGGTTGGACCACACATAGGCTTCGGGGACCGGGGTGTCGCGGCCGCGGTCGTCGGCGGGCCCGGTGTCCGCGGTGACGTCGTCGGCGCGCCGGAACACCGCCGCCGTGTCGTCGCCGGCGATCCGCACCGTGCGCGGATCGTTCAGCATCCTCTCGGGCGTGGCGCCACCCACGCCGTGGACCAGGAGTTCCAGGGCCGGTCTGTCCGCAGAGGCACGTTCCACTGTTCGCACTCCCCCCGTGACACGCCTTCGACATGTGTCGTGCGGACATAAGGATCGCCCCTCCAAGGGCTTGATACACCTCCCGTCACGGAACCTCCCCGGACCGCGTGAGGATCGCCCACGCCACGCGTGAGTGGCATGCACGCGTCGGGGTGGTGGACCAGCTGTGAGCAAGCCGTGCGAGGATGGGACGCCCCCGCACCGGAATCGGCGAGAATGGCCTCGTCGGAGCAGGTGAGCGGGCCTGTCGGACGGGTTGAGGGAAAGGACCGGAGCGTACGTGAGTGAGAATCAGAACCTCCTCGCGGAGCAGCGCCGCGCCCTGATCCTGGACGAGGTACGCCGTCGGGGCGGCGTACGGGTCAACGAGCTGACCCGCAAGCTCGGCGTGTCGGACATGACGGTGCGCCGCGACCTCGACGCGCTGGCGCGCCAGGGTGTCCTGGAGAAGGTGCACGGCGGCGCCGTGCCGGTCGTGGAGGCGAGCACCCACGAGCCGGGCTTCGAGGCGAAGTCGGGCCTGGAGCTGACCGCCAAGGAGGACATCGCGAAGGCGGCGGCGGAACTCGTCGTCCCGGGCAGCGCGATCGCGCTCTCGGGCGGTACGACGACGTACGCGCTGGCGCATCATCTGGTGGACGTGCCGGATCTGACCGTGGTGACCAACTCGGTGCGCGTGGCGGACGTCTTCCACGGGGCGCAGCGCACCTCGGGCCCCCGGCAGGGCGCGGCCACGGTCGTGCTGACCGGCGGGGTGCGCACGCCGTCCGACTCGCTGGTGGGTCCGGTCGCCGACCAGGCCGTCGCGGCGCTCCACTTCGACGTGCTGTTCCTCGGTGTGCACGGGATATCGGCCGAGGCCGGGCTGTCGACGCCGAACCTCGCGGAGGCCGAGACCAACCGGCGCCTGGTGCAGTCGGCGCGCCGGGTCGTGGTGGTCGCGGATCACACCAAGTGGGGTGTGGTGGGCCTGAGTTCGTTCGCGGCGCTGGAGCAGGTCGACACCCTGGTGACGGACGCGGGGCTGCCGGAGGCGGCGCGCGTGGAGGTCTCCGAGCATCTGCGGCGGCTGGTGATCGCGGGCGAGCCCGGTGAGGGTACAGACATCTGACGGGCTCGCGGCTAGGGTGGCGCACCCGTTTCCTCGCCATGAGGAGGTTGTGCGCATGGCTCACCGGTTGCGTCCCGAAGGGCTTCCGTTCGTCGAGACCGCCCCCGTACGGCTGGTTTTCGAGCGGGAGATGTCCGCTCCTCCCGAACTCGTCTTCCGCGCCCTCGCCGAGGATGTGTCCGGCTGGACGGAGTGGTTCCCGGCCGTGACGTCCGTCCGGCCCCTGGACGGCGGCGCGGGGCGCGACGTACGGCTCAGGGGCGGCACGCGTTTCCGGGAGACGGTGCTCGTGGCGAAGGAGCCGGAGGTGTACGCCTACCGCGTGGACGTGACCAACGCGCCGGGCGTCCGGGCGCTGGTCGAGGAGTGGCGGCTGTCGCCGGCCGGGGCGGGGACGCGGGTGCGGTGGACGTTCGCCGCCGACGGCAACGGGGCGGTGCGGACGGTCCTGCGGCTGGCCCGGACGGGCCTGGGGCGGTCGTTCCGGGACGCGGTGACGAGGCTGGACCGCCGGCTCGGCCCGTGAGCGCCCCGGTCCGTCCGCCCGGGTGGCGCCCACCGGAGGTCAGGCCGGCCACACGCCCGTGGCCAGCAGCGACTCGATGGCGGCGGTGTACGGGGCGATGTCCAGGCCCTGCTCGGCGAGCCAGGCGTCGGAGTAGTACTTGTCGAGGTAGCGGTCGCCCGGGTCGCACAGCAGGGTGACGACGCTGCCGCGGTGTCCCTCGGCCACCATCTCGGCGACGATCTTCAGCGCGCTCCACAGGCCGGTGCCGGTCGAGCCGCCCGCCTTGCGGCCGATGGCCCGTTCCAGGGCGCGTACGGCGGCGACGCTGGCCGCGTCGGGGACCTTCATCATCCGGTCGACGGCGCCCGGCACGAAGCTCGGTTCCATGCGTGGCCGGCCGATGCCCTCGATGCGTGAGCCGCAGTCGCAGGTGACGTCCGGATCGCCGGTGGTCCAGCCCTCGAAGAAACACGAGTTCTCGGGGTCGGCGACGCAGATGCGGGTGTTGCGCCGCGTGTAGTGGACGTACCGGGCGAGGGTCGCGGAGGTGCCGCCGGTGCCCGCCGTGGCCACGATCCAGGCGGGCTCCGGGAACCGCTCCCACTCCAGTTGCCGGAAGATGGATTCGGCGATGTTGTTGTTCCCTCGCCAGTCCGTGGCCCGTTCGGCGTAGGTGAACTGGTCCATGTAGTGGCCGCCGCTGTCCACCGCGAGACGGGCGGACTCCTCGTACATCGTGCGGGAGTCGTCGACGAAGTGGCACTGACCGCCGTGGAACTCGATCAGGCGGATCTTCTCGGCGCTCGTCGTGCGCGGCATGACCGCGATGAAGGGCACGCCGATCAGCTTGGCGAAGTACGCCTCGGAGACGGCCGTCGAACCGCTGGACGCCTCGATCACCGGGCGGCCCGGCCTGATCCAGCCATTGCACAGGCCGTAGAGGAAGAGCGAGCGGGCGAGCCGGTGCTTGAGGCTGCCGGTGGGGTGGGTCGACTCGTCCTTGAGATACAGGTCGATGCCCCACTTCTCGGGGAGCGGGAAGTGCAGCAGATGCGTGTCGGCCGAGCGGTTCGCGTCGGCCTGGACCTTGCGGACGGCTTCTTTGAGCCAGTCGCGGTAGGCGGTGTCGCTGCGGTCGACGTCGAGGGTGGCGCCGGTTCTGCTCTGCTGGGGGGTGGTCACGGCGGGGCTCCTTCAGGCTTCGCGCCGACGGTGGTCCGCGCGGCCGACGCACCGATCATAAGCACCATCCGCACGCTTCTCACCTGCATAAACACACCTTTGAGCGCCTCAAAGGCGCTCCTGGGGGGCGGCTTCGGGCGCGCGGGGGCGCATTCCCGCGAATGCTCCGGGCGGGTGGCGCCGAAGCGTCGTGCGCACTGGTGCTCGGCGCCGGGCGCGGGCAGACTGCACCGGGTCGGGCCAAGGTCCGGGCGGGGTGATGACGCCGGTCCGGACGCGGGTCCGGACGGGGGCGCACACCGGATCGAGGACGAGTTCGATCACGACGCGGGCTGGATCACGACCCACGCGGGTGCACGGTTCGGCTCGCCCGGGCACACAAGGGGGCGGGGAGGCATGGCGGAGCCGGAGTTCACGGCTACGGGCGTGCGCATCGGCAAGCGGCTGCGTTCGCTCACCCGAGCCGGCCAGGTCCGGATCAGCGACGGCAGGCTGGAGTTGCTGACCAGCTACGGCAGCGAGATCGACAGTGCGCCGGTGCAGGCGGTCCGCGCCTCCAGGCCCTGGTTCGCGCCGGAGGACCGGGCCCTGGCCGACCTCAACGGCCAGCGGTATCTACTGACTCTCGGTCACCACGACCCGGCTCCGGGGGAACCGGGGCCGCCCGCGGCGCGCCGCTTCATCGAGGCCGTGCGCAGGGCGGCGGGGCGCGGCGGCTGAGCCGGCGCCGACGGGGCCGGACGGGTGGCCGGGCCGACGCGAGTTGCGGCATTGCGACCGCTGCGCCACTCTGGTCTCACGTCACTCTGGGTTTACCGGCGATAACGCTGCGAACCAGCCCGCCGGTCACGACAGCAGGCGGCCGCCTTGCGCAGACGCTCTGCTCGATCCGAATCCCGTGTTCTTCCGGACCTAAGTCGGGGAGTCGCAGCCGTGATCACCAACCCGAACAGGCACTGCACGGTCGAGCTTCAGGCCCTGCCGTCGCGGATCGGCCAGGTCCGCAGAATCGTATCGGCGCAGTTGCGCTACTGGCATATGGATCCGCTCATAGACCGCGCCGCGCTCGGTGTGACGGAGTTGTTGACCAACGTCCATCTGCACGCGCAGCCCGACAAGACGTGCGTCGTGGAGATGGAGCTGCTGCTCGACCGGCTCACCGTCTCCGTGCGTGACCACGACCCGCGCCTGCCGGTCGTGGGGGCCGTGGACGACGAGGCGCTCGCCACCTGTGGGCGCGGCCTGGCCATGGTGGCGGCGGTGAGCGAGAGCTGGGGCGCCCGGCCGGACGGCGAGTCCGGCAAGGTCGTGTGGTTCACGCTGCCGGCCCCGGTCGCCACCCGGGAGCTGTCGGCGCGTCCGCCGCGCCGTACGCCCCGGGAGCAGGTCGCGCCCCGGTTCACGGAGGTCGTCGCGGTCGACGACCTGCGGCCCGCACATGCCCCCGCCCGGTCGGCCGTCGTCGGCTGACCGGGCGGTGACGTCACCTTCGGGGCGTAGGCCGCCGCGGGCCCCGGTGACAGGGCCCCGGGAGGTACGCCGTTCGGGTGTACGTCACTCCGTGGCGATGGCCCGCAGTACGTCCAGGCGGGCCGCTCGCCGGGCCGGACGCAGTCCGGCGAGTGCTCCGGCGGCGACGCCCACCAGGGCGACCACGGCGAGTCGCGCGGGCGGCAGCGCGAAGGCGAAGGCGCTGTCGCTCGCCCCGTCGGAGGCCCGGACCAGCACCCAGCCGAGGAAGACGCCGAGAGCCAGGCCGCCCGCCGTGCCGAACGCGGCGAGCAGGACGGACTCCCAGCGGACCATGGCCCGCAGCTGGGACCGGGTCTGGCCGACGGCCCGGAGCAGGCCCAGTTCGCGGGTGCGTTCGTGGATCGCCAGGGTCAGCGTGTTGGCGATGCCCAGCAGGGCGATGAGGACCGCGAGGGCGAGCAGGGCGTAGACCAGGGTGAGCATCATGTCGATGCCGCCGGCCGAGGACCGCGCGTACTCGGCGCGGGTCTGCACCTCGGGGTCGCCGTACCCGGCGGCGATCTTCTCCACGGCCGCCTTGCCCTCGGCCGTGCTCACACCGTCCGCGAAGGAGACCGCGAGCAGCGTGTCGGCGTCCTGGGTTCGGTGGGGGGCCCAGGCCGCGCGGGTGATGACGTAGTCGCCCACGAGTTCGGAGCGGCCGTAGACCGCGCGTACGGTGAACGTCTTCTCGTCGCCGTCCGTGAAGGCGAGCCGGGTGGTGTCACCGGGGGTCAGATGCCGGCGGCCCGCCTCCTGCCGGGTGATCGCGATGCCGTCGGCGCCGAGGGTGCCGAGGTCGCCCTGGACGGCGCCGAGGTCGAAGGTGCGGCGCAGGGCGACCGGGTCGGTGACGGTCAACGCCCGCCCCTTCCCGTCGACTTCGGCGACTCCCCGGCCGAGTCCGACGGCCGTGTCCACCTGGGGGAGTTCACCGAGGGCCGGGGCGAGCGCGGGGCTGAGTCCGCTGCCGCCCGCGCCGAAGGAGGGGGTGCTGACGGCTACGTCGCCCGCGAAGGAGCGGGCGACGGTCTGGTCCATCGTCGCCTTGAGGGAGGCCCCGAACACGGTGAAGAGCGAGACCACGGCGACGCCGATCATCAGCGCGCCGGCGGTGGCCGCCGTCCGCTTCGGGCTGCGCAGGGCGTTGCGGCGGGCGAGGCTTCCGGTGACACCCCGCAGCCGGTCCAGCGGGCTGCCGAGGACCCGTACGGCGGTGCCGGAGGCGACCGGACCGAGGACGACGAAGGCGATCAGGGCCAGGACGGCTCCGCCTCCGGCCAGCCATACGGACGGGGAGACCAGGACGCCGGTGAGGGTGGCCGCGACGGCGAGGGCGAGCAGGCCCGCGCCGGTGACGGCCCGCGGGCGGGAGGCGCCGGCAAGGTCCACGGCCGTCTCGCGCAGCGCGGCCAGCGGGGCGGCGCGGCCGGCGCGCACGGCGGGCATCAGCGCGGACCCGAGGCAGACCAGGACGCCGACCGCCAGGGGGAGGGCCAACGACAGGCCGCCGATCACCAGTTCGCCCTCGGGGAAGGGGAATCCGATGGCCGGGAACAGTGCCTGGAGGCCGGCGGCGATACCGAGGCCGCCCGCGAGTCCGGCGGCGGAGGCGGTCACGGCGACCGCGACGGCCTCGAGGAGCGTGGCCTCGGCGACCTGGCGGCGGGAAGCGCCGAGAGCGCGCAACAGGGCGTTCTCTCGGGCGCGTTGGGCCACGACGATCGCGAACGTGTTGTGGATGGAGAAGGTCGCGACCAGCAGGGCCACGCCGGAGAACACCAGGAGGAACGTGGTGAAGATGGTCAGGAACCGACTGGCGATCATGTCGGTGTTCTCCTGCGCGGACTCCTGACCGGTGATGGCCTCGACGCCCTCGGGCAGTACGGGAGTCAGCCGGTCGACCAGCTCCGACTGGCGCAGCCCCGGGTCGGCGCGCACGACGATGCTCGTCGCCCGGCCGGGCCCGGCGGTGAGGTACCTCTCGGCGTCGGCGCGGGTCATGCCGGTGAAGGTCACCTGCGCCATGCCGTCCTCGCCGCCGAAGGTGACGAGGCCGACGATCGTCACGCGCACGGGGTCGGGGGTGCGCAGCGTGGTGGTGTCGCCGAGCTTCAGGCCGCCCTTCTCGGCGGTGCCCCGGTTGATGACGACCTCGCCGGACCGGGCCGGCGCGCGGCCCTCGGCGAGCCGGTAGGGGTTGAGCTTCGGGTCGGTGATCCAGTTGCCCGCGACGGTGGGCGGCCCCTGGCCGCCGATCGGCTCGCCGTCGCTGCCGACGAGCTGCCCCGCGCCCTGGATGTCGGGGGCGACGGCCGCGACGCCGGGGACGGCCGCGACGGTGTCGACCAGGTCCGTGGGGACGGGCTGTCGCACGCCCTGGCTCTCGCCGGGGGTGGTGATGGCGTCCGCGCCGCGCACGACGGCGTCGGTGCCCGCGGTCGCGTTGCCGAACATCGAGTCGAAGCCGGCCCGCAGGGTGTCCCCCATGACCAGCGTTCCGGCCAGGAAGGCCACACCGAGGAAAACGGCGAGGAAGGTTCCGGCGAAGCGGCGGCGGTGGGCGCGGAGCGACGAGAGGCTGAGCCGCAGGGACGCGTTCACGACGGCACCTCGAAGGCTTTCAGGCGGTCCAGGACGCGGTCGGCGGTCGGGGAGTCCATGCGGTCGACGAGCCGTCCGTCGGCGAGGAAGACGACCTCGTCGGCGTGGGCGGCGGCGACCGGGTCGTGGGTGACCATGACGACCGTGCGGCCGGTCCGGCGTACGGTGCGGGCGAGGAGGCCGAGCACCTCTCCCCCGGTGCGGGAGTCGAGGTTGCCGGTGGGCTCGTCGGCGAAGACCACGTCCGGCCGGCCGGCGAACGCCCGTGCCACGGCGACGCGCTGCTGCTGGCCGCCGGAGAGCTCGGAGGGTCGGTGACGGAGCCGGTCGCGCAGCCCGACGACGTCCACCAGGGCGTCGATCCACTCCGACTCGCCGCGCTCACCCGCCAGGTCCAGGGGCAGCCGGATGTTCTCCTCGACGGTCAGGGTCGGCACCAGGTTGAACGCCTGGAAGACGAACCCGATCCGGTCGCGACGCAGGAGGGTGAGGCGACGGTCGTCGAGCGTACGCAGTTCGGTTTCACCGATGTACGCGCCGCCCGAGGTGAGGGTGTCCAGACCGGCGGCACAGTGCATCAGGGTGGACTTGCCCGAGCCCGACGGGCCCATGATCGCGGTGAACCGTCCGGCCGGGAAGGCCACGTTCACCCCGTCCAGGGCCCGTACGGCGGTGTCGCCGACGCCGTACACCTTCACGGCGTCGACGACCCGCGCGGCGTTCCGCGTGGCCGTGGCGGCGGTCGCGGTGCTCATGCCGCACCGCCCTTGCCCGTGCGGCCGAACTGCTCGTCCAGGACGGACAGCCGACGCCAGTACTCGTCCTCGTCGATCTCGCCGGAGGCGAAGCGACGGCCCAGGACGGCGAGCGGCGAGTCCCCGGTGGGCCGGGGGTCGCCGACCGCGCTCCAGGAACCGCGGCGGCCCCGCCACACCGTGCGGCGCAGGAGCGTCACGACGCCCACGACGACGGCCGCCCAGATCAGCGGGAAGAACAGGATCCACGGGCCGGGTCCGCCACCGTCCCAGTTCGCCAGGGTGTTCATCTCGGGTCATCTCCTCAGTGGGTCTGCGTGATGCCTCGAGCGTCCCGCCGGGCGGGGGTCGAAGTCGTCGTACGGCCAGCGGCAGTGGGCGTACCCCGCCGGGAGTACGCGCGCGTGTCCGGACTGCTCCTTCGAGGGTGTTCGGGGCGGTGTCACCGAGGAGCGCTCCTGGAGCGCTCGACTCTGTAACTACTGGTATGTACAGTTAGGATCATGAGCACTGCGGAGCGACTGATCGAGTCCACCAGAGAGCTGCTCTGGGAGCGCGGTTACGTGGGGACCAGCCCCAAGGCGATCCTGGAGCGGGCGGGGGCCGGGCAGGGCAGCATGTACCACCACTTCAAGGGCAAGCCCGACCTCGCCCTGGCGGCGATCCGGCGGACGGCCGACGAGCTGCGGGCCACCGCCGAGGGCGTACTGGACGGGCCGGGCACGCCGTACGAGCGCATCGAGGCATACCTGACGCGCGAGCGGGACGTGCTGCGCGGCTGCCCCGTCGGGCGCCTGACGATGGATCCGGAGGTGATGGCGAGCGACGAGCTGCGCGCCCCCGTCGACGAGACGATCGACCGGATCCGTGAACGGATCGCGCACCTCGTCGAAGAGGGCCAGGAGCAGGGGCAGTTCGGGCCCGGGCTGGACGGCGAGGCGATCGCCGCCACCGTCGTCGCGACCGTCCAGGGCGGATACGTCCTGGCCCGTGCGGCCGGTTCACCGACCGCCTTCGACGCGGGTGTCCGCGGACTGCTCTCGCTGCTCGCACCCCGCACGGCCGACTAGGAGGACCGATGCACGCCATGCAGTACGAGTTCACGCTGCCCGCCGACTACGACACAGGCGTCATCCACGCGCGCGCCGCCCGCGTCGGGCCGCTTCTCGACGACTGGCCGGGACTCGGCTTCAAAGCCGTCCTGCTGCGCGAACGCGGGGTACACGGTTCGTCCGTCAACCAGTACGCGCCGTTCTACCTCTGGAACACCATGGAAGGCATGAACGCCTTCCTCTGGGGCGACGGCTTCCAGCGCCTCAGCGACGACTTCGGGCGCCCGGCGGTCCGTCAGTGGACGGGCCTGGCGTACGAGGAGGGCGTCGCCGCCGGTTCCCCCGCCCTCTTCGCCGTGCGGCGGCGCGAGCCGGTCCCGGAGGAAGCGGCGCTGTCCGAGGTGGCACGGGAGACGGTGGCCGAGGCCGGCCGGCTGGCGCGGGAGGAGGGCGCGGTCCTCGCGGCGGCGGCAGTGGACACGAGCCGCTGGGAGAGCGTGCACTTCTCGCTCTGGGCGCACGACACGCCGAAGGCCGACGGCGACCTGTTCCAGGTGCTGCACCTGTCGGCACCTGGGCGTACCGCCCTGCCCGCGGGCCGGCAGTGGTGAGCTCCGTACGGACCGTGCTCGGGGATCTGCCGGCGGAGCGGCTCGGCGTGTGCGACGCGCACGACCACCTGTTCTTCGGCAGTCCCCGGCTGCCCGGTGAGGAGCTGGACAGCCGCTCCGCGGCGCGTGCCGAACTCGCCGCGTTCCGCGCGCAGGGCGGTGACGCCGTCGTGCAGTGGACGCCGTACGGTCTCGGGCGGCGGGCGGCGGATCTGCCGTCGCTGGCCCGCGAGGCCGGAGTGCACGTGGTGGCCGCCACGGGGCTGCACCAGGACGTCCACTACGACGGGGCGACGCTCGACGGTCTGCGGCACCGGCTCGCCGAGGTGTTCGTCACCGAACTGACCGAGGGCATCGGGACGTCCGGGGTCCGCGCCGGGCTCGTCAAGGTCGCGGGCGGGTTCCACGCCCTCGACGCGCACACCCGCTGGACGATGACCGCCGCGGCGGAGGCGCATCACGCGACGGACGCGCCGATCGCCGTCCACCTCGAGCTGGGCACCGGCGCGCTCGACGTGCTCGACCTGCTGTGCGGGGAGCTGGGCGTGCCCCCGCAGCGGGTGATCCTCGGGCATCTCAACCGCGCACCCGACGGGGTGGCGCACCGGCAGGCCGCCGAGGCGGGCTGCTGGCTCGCCTTCGACGGCCCGTCCCGCGCCCACCACGCCACCGACTGGCGGATGCCGGAGGCCGTACGGGCCCTGGCCGACGCCGGTTTCGGCGATCGGCTGCTGCTCGGCGGCGACACCACGACCGCGGCGGCCCGGTCGGTGGACGGCGGCCCCGGGATGCCGTATCTGCTGCGCCGGGTCCGGCCGCGGTTGGCGCTCGCCGTGGGCGAGGAGCTCGTGGCGCGGATCCTGGCGGAGAATCCGGGGCGGGCCTTCGGCGTCGAGTGGCGCTGAACGCGGGTCGGCCGCGGGGCGCTCAGGTGGATGCCTGGCCGCTGTCCTTGAGGGCGCCCCACCCGTGCCAGCGGTCGATCTCGATCCACGCGCTGACGCGGGAGCGGACCCGGTCGGGGTAGGGCTTGCCCGTGTAGTGGGTGGAGATGCGGTCGATGTCGGCCAGGCCTTCGTCCTCGCGCAGTTCCGCCACCCGTCCGATGAGGGTGACATGCGTGTACCAGTCGTCGGCGTCGAGAACGGTGAGGGTCAGGCGCGGGTCGCGGCGCAGGTGTCGCAGACGGACCCGGCCCTCGTCCAGGCTGATCAGGACGCGCCCGTCCTCCCAGACGTACCAGGTGGGGGTGGAGACGGGGGTCCCGTCGGAACGCAGGGTCGCCATCACGCAAGGGTTGGGGCGGCCCAGCAGTTCGACGGCCTCGGGCGGGAGCGGGGGCTTGGACACGGGATCTCCTCGCGGCTCGGGTGTCTCGGATCAGGGGTTCTCGTCGAAGCTGGCGAAGTAGGCGGCGACCATGTCCTCGTCACCGTGGCCCTGGGCGGCGGCCCGCTCCAGACGCTCGGCACTCGCCGCCGCCACATCCAGCCGGACGCCGTTGTCACGGCCGGCCTCGACGATCAGACGCGCGTCCTTGGCGGCCGTGGTCACCGCGAACTGCGGCGGCGAGAGCCGGTCGTCGAGGATCAGACCGGTCTTCGCCTTCAGGTACCCCATGTCCAGCGGGCCACCCGCGATCAGCTCGAAGAAGGCGTTTGGGTCGACGTCCAGGGACTGCGCCAGGGCGAGGATTTCACCGGCCGCGGCGGTGGCCGCGATGACCCAGCTGTTGGCCACCAGTTTCAGCCGCGTCGCGCTGCCCTCGGCGCCGTCCTCGCCCGTCCACACCGTCCGCGCGCCCACCGCGTCGAACACCGGCGACACAGCGTCGCGGTGCTCGCTCGGCCCCGCCGCCAGCACGGTCAGCTGACCGGCCTCGGCGGGTTGCCGGGTGCCCAGCACGGGCGCGTCGAAGAAGACGAGGCCGTGCGCGCGGGCGAAGGCGGCCAGGTCGCCGACGGCCCCGATCCCGGCGGTCGTCGACTGGACCCAGGCCGCTCCGGTACGCAGTCCGGGAGCGGCCTCGCGCATGACCTCCAGCGCGGCGGGGCCGTCGTAGAGCATCGTGAGGACGACATCCGCACCCTCGACGGCCTCCGCGGGGGTGTCGACGACGTGGACGCCGTCGGCGGTGAGCGGCTCGGCCTTGGCGCGGGTGCGGTTCCAGGCGCGCACCGTATGGCCGGCCCGGCCGAGGTTCTTGGCCATCGCGGCGCCCATGATGCCGGTGCCGAGCACGCTCACGGTGAGTTCGTCCGTCATGGCCTCAACCTACTTCGACGCGGCGCCGTCAGGCCGTCCAGCCACGCCTGGACCTGGTCGCCTCCCCCGCACGGGCCCGGCGGGTCAGGGTGTTCCCCGCGGCAAACGGCGGTTCGTGCGCCGCGCTGCGGTGCGTCCCAGGGGACCTCGGCACCGACGCCCGCGAGGAGGACCGAACCGCGTCCCGCTCCGAGCCCGGTGCTGCGGCAGGCAGGACCGGGCCACACGGCCTGCCGGTCACACGGGGCCCAGCGCCCCCAGCGGATCGTCCAGCACCGGCTGCCAGGCCAACTCTGCCGCGCCGACCAGGCTGTTGTGGTCCAGGGAGCAGGCGAGGATCGGGACGCCGCCGCTGCGGCCCCACAGGCTCCGGTCGGCGACGACGGCCCGCAGCCGGTCGGGGTCGGCATCCAGGAGAGTGCGGTGCAGACCGCCGAGGATGATGCGGTCGGGGTTGAGGATGTTCACCAGACCGGCCAGGCCGAGGCCGAGCCGGTCGATCAGGGCTTCGGCGGCCGTGCGGACCACCGGATCGCCGTACTCCTCGCCGATCAGTTCGTTGGCCTGCTGGAGCAGGGAACCCTCGGGGCCGGGCTCGCGGCCCGCGGTGGTGAGCAGGGCGAGCGGATCCGCCTCGACGTCGAGACAGCCCCGGCTGCCGCAGTAGCAGGGGCGGCCCTCCGGGTTGACCGTGAGATGGCCGACCTCCAGCGCGAGGCCCGAACTGCCCGTGTGCAGACGGCCGTCCAGCACCAGCGCGCCGCCGACGCCCCGGTGCCCGGTGGCCACGCACAGCAGGTCGCGGGCGCCGCGTCCGGCACCGTGCCGGTGTTCCGCCAGGGCGGCGAGGTTGACGTCGTTGCCCACGAACCCCGGGCCGGTGAGACCGGCGGCGCGGATCCGCTCGGCGAAGATCTCCCGCACGGGCGCGCCCACCGGCCACGCCAGGTGCAGCGGGTTCAGCGCCAGCCCCTCGGGTTCGGTGACCGCGGACGGTACGGCGAGCCCGGCGCCCACGCAGGTCCGGCCCGTCTGCCGCAGCAGTTCGGCGCCGGCGTCGACGGCGGCGCCGAGCACCTTGGCGGGATCGGCGTCGACGGTCTCGCAGCTGGGCGTGGTGGCGACGATCCGCCCGCCGAGACCGACCAGCGCGGCCCGGAACCCGTCGGCGTGGACCTGCGCGGCGAGGGCGACCGGCCCGCCTTCCGCGACCTCGAGCCGGTGCGAGGGGCGGCCCTGCGAACCGGCGGCGGCGCCCGGCCGCGCGTCGACCCTGATCAGGCCCAGCGCCTCCAGCTCCGCGGCGACCGCGCCGGCCGTCGCACGGGTGACACCGAGTTCGGCGGTCAGGACCGCGCGGGTGGGCGCCCGCCCGGTGTGCACGAGCTCCAACGCGGGCCCGAGCGCACCGCGCCCCCGGTCCAGCCGCGCTCTCGAGGTGGTCCCATCCCCCGCCGGCCGGGGGTCCGCCTTGCCGCTCATGAGGGCGAGTCTCCCATGATCCGTTCCTCAGGTGGCGTCGGGGAAGCCGCTCACCCGCAGGGTGATGTTGAGCCGTCCCGTCAGGCCCAGGCCGGCCGGCGCCGTGCCCGGCAGGACCCGCGGCACCCCGTGGTACGCGAGCCGCGACGGTCCCCCGAACACGAACAGGTCGCCGCTGCGCAACTCGACGTCGGTGTAGGGCCGGGTCCGGGTCCGCGGGTTGCCGAAGCGGAAGACGCAGGTGTCGCCGAGGCTCAGGGAGACCACCGGCGCCTCGGACTTCTCGTCGGCGTCACGGTGCATGCCCATACGGGCGTCGCCGTCGTAGAAGTTGATCAGCGCGATGTCGTACGCGGCTCCCCGGGCCGGCGCCGGTCCCAGTGCGTCGGCCACGGCGCGCCGGCCCAGCTCGCCCAGCCACGCGGGGAAGGGCTTGACGGGCGCGCCGTCGCCGTCACCGACCGTGCGGGCATAGGCGTACGGGTACCAGTGCCAGCCCAGGCAGACCTGGCGGGCGGTCATCGTGCCGCCGCCCGGCGTACGGACCGTGCGCAGGCCGGCCGGGGGACGGGCCCAGTCCCGGCAGGCGCGGAGCAGCTCACGCTGGTGTGCCGGATCCACCCAGTCGGGCACGTGCACCGCCCCCGGCGCCACCTGCGCACGTTCCCGCGGAAACAGCTCGGAGTCCATGGGTCCATCCTCCGCCATGGGTCCGACACCGGGCCTGAGCTGCTGCTCGGTTAGCCTTGACACACGATGAACGACCGTATGACGACGCCGTGGGGCGAGGTCACGCTGGCCCGCCACCCCGAGGATCCTCGCGAGACACTGCGCGCCTGGGACGCATCCGACGCGTATCTGCTCAGACACCTCGCGGAGCAGGCCGTCCCGCTGACCGGCACGGTGGTGGTGCTCGGCGACCGCTGGGGTGCGCTGGTGACGGCGCTCGCGGCGCACCGCCCGACGCAGATCACCGACTCCTGGCTGGGGCAGGAGGCGACCCGGGCGAACCTGGCGCGGGCCGGCGTCGAGACCGGCGCGGTCCGGCTGCTCACCACCCAGGACCCGGTGCCGGAGCGGATCGACGTGCTCCTGATCCGGGTGCCGAAGAGCCTGGCGCTGCTGGAGGACCAGCTGCTGCGGCTGGCGCCCGCCGTGCACGCGGAGACGGTCGTCGTGGGCACCGGCATGGTGAAGGAGATCCACACCTCGACGCTGAGGCTGTTCGAGCGGATCCTGGGGCCCACCCGGACCTCGCTCGCCGAGCAGAAGGCCCGGCTCGTCTTCTGCACGCCGGCTCCGTCGCTGCGCCGCCCCGGCAACCCGTGGCCCTACGCCTACGACGTGCCCGACGACGTCGGCGGCGCCCTCTCCGGCCGGCCGGTCGTCAATCACGCGGGCGTGTTCTGCGCCGACCGCCTCGACATCGGCACCCGGTTCCTTCTGAAGCACCTGCCCACGACCAGCGGCACGCGCCGGGTCGTCGACCTGGGCTGCGGCAACGGCATCGTCGGTACGGCGGTGGCGCTGGCCAACCCGGAGGCCGAGGTGCTGTTCACGGACGAGTCGTTCCAGGCGGTGGCGTCGGCGGAGGCCACGTACAAGGCGAACGGGGTGCCGGGGCACGCCGAGTTCCGGGTCGGGGACGGGCTGGCGGGGGTGGCCGACGGCAGTGTCGACCTGGTGCTGAACAACCCGCCGTTCCACTCCCACCAGGCGACCACGGACGCCACGGCCTGGCGGATGTTCACCGGGGCCCGGCGCGCGCTGCGGCCGGGTGGCGAGCTGTGGGTGGTCGGCAACCGGCACCTGGGCTACCACGTGAAGCTGAAGCGGCTGTTCGGCAACAGTGAACTGGTCGCCGGTGACCGGAAGTTCGTGGTGCTGAGGGCGGTCAGGCGAGGGTGAGCCCGACACCGGTGAGGATCCGTTCGACGGTGCGCGCCATGGCCTCCCGCCCCGCGTTCAGGTAGGGCCGGGCATCGACCGCGTCCGGATGCGCTCCCAGGTGCTCGCGGATCGCGCCGGTCATCGCCTGGTTGAGCGCGGTGCCGATGTTGACCTTGGCGATGCCTCCCGTGACGGCCGCCGTCAGCTCGCGGTCCGGGACCCCGGAGGAGCCGTGCAGGACGAGGGGCACCTCGAGGGCCGTACGGAGCCGTCCGAGCAGGCCGTGGTCGAGGGCGGCGGTGCGGGTGGTCATCGCGTGGACGCTGCCGATGGCGACGGCCAGCGCGTCCACACCGGAGTCGGTCACGAACGCGCGGGCCTCGACCGGGTCGGTACGGGCGCCGGGCGCATGCGCGCCCTTGCCGCCGATCTCGCCCAGCTCCGCCTCGATCCAGAGCCCTCGGGCATGGGCCAGCTCGACGGCGGCACGGGTCGCCGCGAGGTTCTCCTGGTACGGCAGGCGGGAGGCGTCGTACATGACCGAGCTGAAGCTCGCGTCGGCCGCCCGGCGCAGCAGCCGGTCGCTCCGGACGTGGTCGAGGTGCAACGCGACCGGGACGGCGGCGCGTTCGGCCGCGACGGCGGCGGCGCGGGCGAGCGGGAGCAGCCGCCCCTGGCGGTAGGCGACCGCGTTCTCGCTGACCTGGAGGACGACGGGCGCCCCGGCGGTCTCGGCGCCGGCGATGACGGCCTCGACGTGTTCCAGCGTGATGATGTTGAAGGCGGCGACGGCGGTACGGGCCGCGTGCGCCCGGGTGACCAGTTCGCCGGTGGTGGTGAGCGGCACGGCAACTCCTCTTCAGGTCGAAGGCTCAGGGAGCGAGGATCACCGAGCGGGTGAGGTGGCGCGGGCGGTCCGGATCGAGACCACGGGCGGCGGCGACGGCCACGGCGAGGCGCTGGGCGCGGACCAGTTCGGCGAGCGGGTCCAGCTCACCCGGCACCCACAGCGCGCCGGTGGCGCCCACCTGCCGGGCCAGCCCGTCGGGTGCCTCGCCGAACATCCAGGTCGCGGTGGAGCCGGTGGCGATGCTGATGGGACCGTGCCGGTACTCCATCGCGGGATAGGCCTCGGCCCAGGACAGCGACGCCTCGCGCATCTTCAGCGCGGCCTCGTTCGCCAGTCCTACGGTCCAGCCGCGTCCGAGGAAGGTGAACTGCCCGCAGTCCACGAGCCCTTCGGGGAGGGGCTCGGCGAGCGCGGTCCGGGCGTCGGCGACGACACCGTCGCCGTGCAGGCCCAGATGGGCGCGGAGCAGGGTGAGCGCGGTGGTCGCGAACCGGGTCTGCACGACGGAACGTTCGTCGGCGTGGTCCAGGACCACGACATGGTCGGCCGACTCGACGACCGGGGTACGCGGGTCGGCGGTGATCGCGGTCGTGCGGGTGTGCCCGCGCAGCCGGCCGAGCAGGTCGAGGACCTCGGTGGTGGTACCGGACCGGGTCAGGGCGACGACCCGGTCGTAGGGGCGGCCGTGCGGGAACTCCGAGGCGGCGAAGGCGTCGGTCTCGCCGTGTCCGGCGTCCTCGCGCAGAGCTGCCGCGGCCTGGGCCATGAAGTACGAGGTACCGCAGCCGACGAGCGCGACCCGCTCCCCGGGCTTCGGCAACTCGTGCGCGTACCGGGACACTTCGGCTGCGGCGCGGATCCAGCACTCCGGCTGGTCGGTCAGTTCGTCCTCGACGTGGGTCATGCCCCACCTCTCACCGACGGTGACTGCTCTTGCGTGTTCATGCAAGATAGAGCCACCATTCGAGCAACTTCAAGCATGCGAACGGAGATCGTCCATGTCGCGTGACGCCCGCTGGAAGGCGTTGCTGGAACTGCTCGTCGAACGCGGCCGGCTGGACGTCGAGGACGCGGCGGCCGCGCTCGCCGTGTCGGCGGCGACCATCCGCCGTGACTTCGACCAGCTCGCCGAGCAGCAGATGCTGCTGCGCACGCGGGGCGGGGCGGTGGTGCACGGGGTGTCGTACGAGTTGCCGTTGCGGTACAAGACGGCCCGGCAGGCCACCGAGAAGCAGCGGATCGCCGGCGCGGTGGCCGCGCTGGTCGCGCCCGGGGAGGCGGTGGGGCTGACCGGCGGCACGACGACCACGGAGGTGGCGCGCGCGCTGGCCGTGCGGGGCGATCTGGCGTCCGGCTCACCCGCGCTGACCGTGGTCACGAACGCGCTGAACATCGCGGCGGAGCTGGCGGTGCGCCCCCAGTTCAAGATCGTGGTGACCGGGGGCGTGGCACGGGCGCAGTCGTACGAGCTGGTCGGACCGCTCGCGGACGGAGTGCTGGGTCAGCTCACCCTCGACGTGGCGGTGCTCGGTGTCGTGTCCTTCGACGCGACGCACGGCGCCGCCGCGCACGACGAGGCCGAGGCGGCGGTCGACCGGTTGCTGTGCGAGCGCGCCGAGCGGGTGGTGGTGGCCGCCGACTCCAGCAAGCTGGGGCGCCGGGCGTTCGCCCGGATCTGCGCGGCCGACACGGTGGACACACTGGTCACGGACACGGCGGCGGACGCGGCGACGGTGGGCCGGTTCGAGGAGGCGGGTATCCGGGTCCTCCTCGTCTGAACCGGCAAGCCGCCGCCGCACGCGGCATGGGCGATGTCGATGCCGTGATCGTCCATGTCCCCGCCGCCCCGCCGGGGCTGAAACCGGCCGGGCGTCCGTGTGAACAGGCCGAGCGGGGGGCCGGACGGAGTGCCCCGGGCGCAGAGCCGGGCCGCAGGGCCGGGCCCTGCGGCCTGTGCACGGTCCCGCGGCATGGCTACAGCGCGCGCTCCAGCTGGTCCGCCACCAGCTTGACGAACCGTCCGGGCTCCTTGGGCCGGCCGCCCTCGGCGAGGATCGCCAGACCGTGCAGCAACTCGGCGGTCTCGGCGAGCCCCGTACGGTCCTCCCGCTCCTTGTAGGCCTGGTTCAGACCCTTCACGAGCAGGTGATCGGGGTTGAGTTCGAGGATCCGCGGGGCGCGCGGCACCTCCTGCCCCATCGCCCGGTACATGTTCTCCAGCGCCGGGGTGAGATCGTGCGCGTCGGAGACGATGCAGGCCGGGGACACGGTGAGACGGGACGACAGCCGCACCTCCTTGACGTCCTGCCCCAGTTGCTCCTTCATCCAGCCGAGCAGACCGGCGTACTCCTCGCCCTGCTTCTCGCGCTCGCCGTCGGTCTTCTCGCCGTCCTCCCCGCCGAGGTCGACCTCGCCCTTGGCCACGGACCGCAGCGGCTTGCCCTCGAACTCGCCCACCGCGTCGACCCACACCTCGTCGACCGGGTCGGTGAGAAGCAGGACCTCGATGCCCTTCGCCCGGAACGCCTCCATGTGCGGGGAGTTCTCGATGCTCTGCCGGGACTCGCCGGTCAGGTAGTAGACGGCGTCCTGTCCGACCTTCATCCGCTCCACGTAGCTCTTCAGCGTGGTCGGTTCGTCCGCGCTGTGCGTGCTCGCGAACGACGACACGGCGAGGAGGGTGTCGCGGTTGTCGGAGTCGGTCAGCAGCCCTTCCTTCAGAACGGCGCCGAACTCCCGCCAGAAGGTGGCGTAGCGGTCGGGGGCCGCGGTCATCATGTCCTTGACCGTGGAGACGACCTTCTTGGTGAGCCGGCGCTGCATCATCCGGATGTGCCGGTCCTGCTGGAGGATCTCGCGGGAGACGTTCAGCGAGAGGTCCGCCGCGTCGACCACGCCCTTGACGAAGCGCAGGTAGGACGGCAGCAGCTCCTCGCAGTCGTCCATGATGAAGACGCGCTTCACGTACAGCTGCACACCGCGCTGGTAGTTCTGGTTGTACAGGTCGTGCGGCGCGTGCGAGGGGAGGAACAGCAGCGCCTGGTACTCGAAGGTGCCCTCCGCCTGGAGCCGGACGGTCTCCAGCGGCTCGCGCCAGTCGTGGCTGATGTGCTTGTACAGCTCGTGGTACTCGTCGTCGGACACCTCGTCGCGCGAGCGCGCCCACAGGGCCTTCATCGAGTTCAGGGTCTCGGGTTCGGTCGCGGTGCCGGCGTCCGCCCCGGCCTCGGCGGTGGCGCCGTCGGCCGCCTTCGGGACCAGCCTGATGGGCCAGGTGATGAAGTCCGAGTAGCGCTTGACGATCTCCTTGATCGTCCGGTCCGCGGTGTAGTCGTGCAGCTGGTCGTCGGCGTCGGCCGGCTTCAGGTGCAGGGTGACCGTGGTGCCCTGGGGCGCGTCGTCCACCCTCGCCAGCGTGTAGGTGCCCTCCCCGCGTGACGACCAGCGGGTGCCCTGGCTCTCGCCGGCCCGCCGGGTCAGCAGCGTCATCTCGTCGGCCACCATGAAGCCGGAGTAGAAACCGACGCCGAACTGCCCGATGAGCCCCTCGGCCCCGGCCTCCTCCTGGGCCTCGCGCAGCTCCTGCGCGAACTTGGCCGTGCCCGAGTTGGCGATCGTGCCGATGAGCCGGCCGACCTCGTCGTACGACATTCCGATGCCGTTGTCCCGCACCGTCAGGGTGCGGGAGGCAGCGTCGGTCTCGATCTCGATGTGCGGGTCGGAGACGTCCACGTCGAGCGTGTCGTCCCGCAGCGCGGCGAGCCGCAGCTTGTCCAGCGCGTCGGAGGCGTTGGAGACGAGCTCGCGGAGAAAGACGTCCTTGTTCGAGTAGACCGAATGGATCATCAACTGCAGGAGCTGACGGGCCTCTACCTGGAACTCAAACGTTTCGGTCGACATGATGGGCGTGTACCTCACAGGTTCCGGAGTCTCCTGGACTGGCGGGGTCCACTGTAAAACACCAAGTCAGCCTGCGAAGCTCGCTGTTCGTGATCGTCCGGACGCGCGGATCGGCGCGGCCGGTCGGGGGGGATCAACGTGGGATCTCCTCCACCTCCGCGAAGCCGTCCGTGCTCCAGCGGAGCCGCGTCAGCCACTCGGTGGAAACGCGGGTGAAGAGGAGGTCCCCCGAGCTTCCCACGGGGGCGACCTTCGACCAGCCGTCGAAACTCGCGGTGAGTTTCGTGTCCCACCGGGTGAGGTCCGCCGTCCCGACGGCGGCGAGCGACTCCATGGGCGGTTCGCCGTCGTAGCAGTAGTCCCCCCAGTCCGCGATGACGGCGACCGTCGCGTCGAACACCTTGAGCGTGAGGCTCTGGCACCGGTCGGTCGCGGTCGCGTACACCAGGCGCGGCGCGCTCCACACGCCGGTGTCCGCGTCCCGGTGCCGTTCCACGAGCCCGCGCCCCTCGACGTACGCCATGCCCACCCGTCGGCCGTCGGGCAGTCCGATCTCCGCGTCGAACCGAGGGGCCGGCGCGGCCGGTGATGCCTGGGCGCCGGTACCCCTACCGGTGGTCGTGCCCTCGGCCGTGGCGGGTGCGGTGGCGGTGCCGGTCGCCGAGGCGCCGCGGCCTCCCTGTCCGCCGCAGGCCACCGCGCCACCCAGCAGCAACACCGCCCCCGCCAGGGCCCGCAGCCGCTCTCCGTGTGTCCGCATGCCCCTATGTTCCCCTCTCTCCGGGTCGAGGCAGAGCACGTCGGTCCGGGTCGCATCGGTTCAGTCCAGGTCGCGTCGGTCCGTTCCAGGTCACGCCGGTCCGGTCGCGTCGGACCGGTTCGGGTCACGGCGGTTCGGCCCGGGTCGGTCCCCATGGGTGACGCGGATCTTGGACTGGCCGTGCGGGAGCTCCTCCCAGTCGTGCATGAAGCGGGCTCGCAGGCCGTGCTTCTCGGCCAGGGCCACGAGGGTGTCGGTGCGGTAGTAGAAATCCTCGCGCAGCACCTGGTGCTCCTCGCCCTCGGTGCGGTCGAAGGTGAAGTCGAACCAGCCACCGGGAGCGAGCACCCGTCCCACGTTGGCGAGGCACTCCTCGATGACCGGGAGCGGCGAGTGCGAGAAGACGCTGTGCGCGTGCACCACGTCGAAGTGCGCGTCGGGCAGGAACCGCAGCGTCAGGTCGCGCACCGGCGTCAGCGCCGGCAGCCGCTGTTGCAGCCCCATCTCCACGATGGTGTTCTGGGCGGCCACGAGGATGTCGGGGGAGATGTCGATGCCGTGGTAGTGGCCGGGCTCCAGGTGCCGGATGAACCGCCAGCCGCCCCGCAGATTGCCGCAGCCGATCTCCAGCATGCGGTGCTCCGGACGCAGACCGTGGCCGATCAGGTAGTCGAACTGCATGGCGCCGAGGGCGAGCCACCGCTCACGGCTGCGGCTGCCGACCGCCGCGTCCGGATCGGCGCGGGTGTCGGAGCGCATCACCGCGCGGTAGTAGGAGACGTGATCCTGGTGGCGGTGGCTCAGCCACAGGTCCCGGGCGGCGCGGGCGACATGCCGGGGCACCCGGTCCGGGTGGCGCAGGGCGTACCCGATGCGGTGACCGAGGGCCGCGCGGTTGACGGTGAGCTTCTTGGCGGGCATGCGGTTACCGGCCTTTCCGAGCGAGGTTCTCGAGATGCGTGACGTTCGCCCGGTTCTCACGATCGCGCGTTCTTGGCGGTCGCGAAATTCCCGGGCGGCGTCTCCCGCACGGTGCGGGATCCGGTTCCAGCTTCGGGGTGTGCGGGCGGCACCGCCTCGCCCGACCGTCGCGGCTCGTCGGCCGGTTCGGGCGATCCGGATGTCAGCCGATCGGTTGATGCGGCCGGACGTCCGTAGCGTTAGACACGGAGGATGAGACACACCGATCCGGACGAACGTCGGCTGGGCACGGTCGTGCACCTCGCGTTCTTCGCGCTGCTCGGCTCGTCGTTCGTCCGCTTCCTCAGCCGCGACCGGGGCGAAGCGCACACCGGATGGGTGGTGGCGCTGTACGCGGCCTTCTGCCTGCTCTACGTCCTCGGGCCGTTCCTGGCCGCGGCGCCGCGCCCCGGCTCCGCGCCGACCTCGCGCCATCTGGCGTGGCTGGGCTCGGTTTCGGCCGTCTGGGTGATTCTCCTGGCGCTCGCGCCCAGCGCGACCTGGTGCGCCATGCCGCTGCTGTTCGCCGGCCTGCACGCCTTGCCGCCACGGATCGCGGTGCCGCTCGCGGCCGTGCTCACCGCACTGGTCGTGGTCTCCGAGGTGCGCGTGGCCGACGGCGCGCTCAATCCCAACATGGTCGTGGCGCCGCCGGCCGTCGCCGCGGTGGCCACGGCCGTGCTGGTCCACCTGCAGCGCCAGGGGGCCCGGCAGCGCGTGCTGATCGACGATCTGGTCCGTACCCGGCGCGAACTCGCGGCCTCCGAGCGGCAGGCGGGTGTCCTCGCGGAGCGTCAGCGGCTGTCCACGGAGATCCACGACACCCTCGCGCAGGGCCTGTCCAGTCAACGGATGCTGCTGCACGCGGCCCAGCGCGTCTGGAAGTCGGATCCCGAGGCGGCCCGCGAGCACGTGCGCGAGGCCGCCGAGATCTCCTCCCGGGGCCTCGCCGAGGCCCGCCGGTTCGTGCACGACCTGGCGCCGGCCGACCTCGCCGCGCACTCCCTCCCGGAGGCGCTCACGGTGCTCGCCGCACGGGAGAGCGGACCGGGCCTGACCGTGGAGTTCCGGCTCGAGGGCGCCCCGGGCCGACTGCCCGAACGGGTCGAGGCGGCGCTCCTTCGCATCGCCCAGGGGGCACTGGCGAACGTCCGTGAACACGCCGCGGCGACCAGGGGTGTGCTGACCCTGACCTGCCTGGACGACCTGGTCTCCCTGGACGTCGCCGACAACGGCCGCGGATTCGGCCCGGCGCCGGGCGCAGCGGCTCGCCCGCCCGCCACCGCGGACCCCTTCGCCCCGCACACCGCCCCGGCCGTCGTTCCGGGCGCCGCCCCGAACGCCCTTCGGCACACCGCCTCGCACACCGCCCCGGCATTCCTTCCGCACATCGCCCCGGACGCCCCACCGGACCCCCTTTCGGACGCCCCACCGGACCCCCTCCCCGGCACCGCATCGGCCGTCGACCCGGGCACCGTTCGGATGCCGGAACAGGACCGCACGCGCGGGCACGGGATTCGGGCCATGCGGATCCGGGCCCGGCAGGCGGGCGGCACGCTCAGCGTGGAGTCCGCACCGGGCGAGGGCACCGTCGTCACCGTCGCCGTGCCCCTGGCCTCGTCCGTACCCGATCCGCTCGAGGAGCCCGTCCCGTGAGCGCGTCCGTGTCCCCACCACCCGTCCGGCTGCTGCTGTGCGACGACCATGCCGTGGTCCGGGCCGGACTGCGTGCCCTGCTGTCCAGCGCAGACGGCATCGACGTGGTCGGCGAGGCGGGCACCGGTGAGGAGGCACTCGCCCTGGCCGCCCGGCTGCGTCCCGACGTGGTGCTGATGGATCTCCAGCTCGACGGCGGCATGGACGGCGTGACGGCCACGCGGCGGCTGACCCGCGGACCGGAGGCGGGTCCCCGGGTCCTGGTGCTCACGATGTTCGACACCGACGCCGACATCACCCGCGCCATCGAGGCCGGCGCCACCGGCTACCTGCTCAAGGCGGAACGGCCGGACGAACTCTTCTCGGCGATCCGCGCCGCGGCGGCCGGCCGCACCGCGCTGTCGGCTCCCGTCGCCGACCGCCTGCTGACCAGGCTGCGCAGCCCGCGTCCCGCCCTGTCCGCCCGTGAGCACGAGATCCTCGCTCAGCTGGCCCGCGGCCTGGGCAACCGGGAGATCGCCCGGGCCCTGTTCATCAGCGAGGCGACGGTCAAGACCCACCTCGGACGGATCTACGGCAAGTTGGGGGTGGAGACGCGGTCGGGCGCGGTGGCGGTCGCGAAGGAGCGACGACTGCTGTCATGACGATCGCCATGAGATCGCCCATGCCGATGCGACGGCCGCCGTACGGTCGTGGCAGCCGCCCTGCCGACACGGCACGGGGAGACCCGGGACCCTCACGCGGTCCGTGCGACGGAGACCCGACGCTGCCACGACGGCCTTGTCCAGCTCGTGACCACCACCTAGCCTGATTTTGTGCCGCAAATAAACAAAACCCGAACACGCGATGCGGTGCCGGGCGACGGCAACGACCTCGGCCGGCTCCGTATCGCTCTGACCACGTTCTTCGCCCTTGATGGCTTCGTCTTCTCCGGATGGGTCGTGCGGATCCCCGCCATCAAGGAACAGACCGGCGCCTCCCCCAGCACCCTCGGTCTCGCGCTCCTCGGCGTCTCCGCGGGCGCGGTGATCACCATGATGTTCACCGGGCGTCTGTGCAGCCGCTACGGCAGTCATCCGGTCACCGTGGTCTGCGCGGTCCTGCTCTCCCTCAGCGTCACGCTTCCCCCGCTCACCCACTCCGCCGCCGCGCTCGGCGCCGTACTGCTGCTGTTCGGCGCGGCGTACGGAAGCATCAACGTCGCCTTCAACAGCGCCGCCGTCGACCTGGTGGCGGCGCTGGGCAGGCCGGTCATGCCCACCTTCCACGCCGCTTTCAGCCTCGGCGGCATGATCGGCGCCGGTCTCGGCGGGCTGGTGGCGGGGTCGCTGTCCCCGACACGGCATCTGCTGGGCCTCGGGATCGTCGGCCTGCTCGTCACCGCGCTCACGGCACCGACGCTGCTCCGGCAGGAGCAGCCGCGGCCGCCCGGCCACGCAACCGATGGCGTGCCCGGGCCCGCCACCGCCGAAGCCGGGGCTCCGGGGCCCGCGAAGGCGAGCCCGCACCGGCTGACGCCCCGCACCCGTCGTCTCGTCGTCGTCTTCGGTCTGATCGCCCTCTGCACCGCCTACGGCGAAGGGGCCCTCGCCGACTGGGGCGCCCTGCACCTGCGCCAGGACCTGGGCTCCTCCGCCGGGACCGCCGCGGCCGGGTACGCGTGTTTCGCGCTCGCCATGACGATCGGCCGGCTGACCGGCACCACCCTTCTCGAACGGCTCGGCCGCACCCGTACGGTGGTCATCGGCGGCGGGGTCGCGGCGGCCGGGATGCTGCTCGGCGCCCTCGCTCCGGCCCCGTGGGCGGCGCTCCTCGGCTACTCGGTCGCGGGGCTCGGACTGGCCAACCTCTTCCCGGTAGCCGTGGAACGCGCGGGAGCCCTGGCCGGCCCGAGCGGCGTCGCCACGGCCTCGACGCTCGGTTACGGCGGCATGCTGCTGGGCCCGCCCGCCATCGGCTTCATGGCCGACTGGTTCTCCCTGCCCGTCGCCCTCACCAGCGTGGCCGCGCTCGCCGCGGTGGCCGCGGCGATCGGCTTCGCCACCCGCCGGGCGACGGCCGGCTGAGGACCGGCGCCCCTCCCCTCGACCGCACTCCATCCGGCACACTCCCCCACATGGAGACTGCCGAGTTCATCCGCATCCTGGACCAGGAGGGTCGGTCGCTGGCTTCCGCGGCGGCACAAGCGGGTCCCGACGCGAAGGTGCCGACCTGTCCGGACTGGCAGGTCAGGGACCTGCTGCGGCACACGGGCACGGTGCACCGCTGGGCGACGTCGTTCGTGGCCGAGGGCGAACCCTCGTTCCGGCCCTTCGCCGAACCGCCGCAGCTCGACGGCGACGCGCTGCTGGACTGGTACCGCGAGAGCCACCTGCGGCTCGTCGACACCCTGTTCAGCGCGCCGCCCGACGTGGAGTGCTGGCACTTCCTGCCCGCACCGTCACCGCTCGCGTTCTGGGCCAGGCGGCAGGCGCACGAGACGGCCGTGCACCGCGTGGACGCGGAATCGGCCCGCGGCCGCGCTCCGGAGGAGACCGCCCGGGACCTCACCCCCGGCTTCGCGGCGGACGGCATCGACGAGTTGCTGCGCGGCTTCCACGCACGCGCCAAGAGCCGGGTGCGCACCGACCGGCCCGGGATCCTGCGGGTGCGGGCCACGGACACGGACGACGCCGTGTGGACCGTACGTCTGTCGGCGGAGCCGCCCGCGACCGAGCGGAACGCCGAAGGGGACGCCGACTGCGAGGTGTCCGGTCCCGCGGCCCCGCTCTATCTGTCGTTGTGGAACCGGTTGCCGCTCCCGGCGGTGGCCGGGGACGCGGCGCTGGCGACGCTGTGGCGGGAGACGTCCGCCGTGGGCTGACGGCACGCCGTGGGCTGACGGCACGCCGTGAGCCGACCGCGCCGTGGGACGACGGCCCGCCGCGTCAGTCCGTCAGCATCCGGGTCAACACCGCGCGCTGCACCGGCCGTACGTCCCCGTGCAGCGCGCGCCCCTTCCCGGTGAGCGCGACCCGGACGCCTCGGCGGTCCTCCGCGCACATGCCGCGCTCGACCAGACCGTCCTTCTCGAGACGGGCGACGAGCCGGGACAGCGCGCTCTGGCTGAGATGGACCCGCTCGGCGATCTCCTGGACGCGATAACTGCACGAGCCGTCCGGCGCCGGTGACTCCGCGAGGACGTCGAGCACCTCGAAGTCGCTGCCGCACAGGCCGTGTCGGTGGAGCGCCCGGTCGAGTTCGCACTGGGTCCGCGCATGCAGCGCCAGCATGTCCCGCCACTGTTCCACGAGCGCCTGCTCGGTCTCGGCCTCGGCCTTCTTCGCCGCCATGGGCCGCACCGTAGCAGAGAACGTCGGTCGTTGCATCGGAATTAAATGCACTTGCATTCGATGCATACGCATGTAGTGTTTCGGTCATGACCTCTCCGCTCCCCTCCCCCGCGTCCCCGCTCGCCGAGGGCCGCTGGACCTCGCGGCTGTGGGGCACCCTGCTGGTGCTGTGCGCCGCGATGTTCCTGGACGCGCTGGACGTGTCGATGGTCGGCGTCGCCCTGCCGTCCATCGGCTCCGACCTCGGCCTCTCCACCTCGACCCTGCAATGGATCGTCAGCGGCTACATCCTCGGCTACGGCGGCCTGCTCCTGCTCGGCGGCCGCGCGGCCGACCTGCTCGGCCGGCGTCAGGTCTTCCTGATCGCCCTCGGCGTCTTCGCGCTGGCCTCGCTGCTCGGCGGGCTGGTCGACTCCGGCCCGCTGCTGATCGCGAGCCGGTTCATCAAGGGCCTGAGCGCCGCCTTCACCGCCCCCGCCGGCCTGTCCATCATCACCACGACGTTCCCCGAGGGCCCGCTGCGCAACCGGGCGCTGTCCATCTACACCACCTGCGCCGCCACCGGCTTCTCGATGGGCCTGGTCCTCTCCGGCCTGCTCACCGAGGCCAGTTGGCGCCTCACCATGCTGCTTCCCGCGCCGATCGCGCTGATCGCGCTGGCCGCCGGTCTGAAGCTGCTGCCGCGCAGCGAACGCGAGAAGGACCACAACGGCTACGACGTGCCCGGCGCCGTCCTCGGCACCGCGTCGATGCTGCTGCTGGTCTACACCGTGGTCCAGGCACCGGAGTCCGGCTGGACCTCCGCACGCACGCTGTTGTCGTTCCTCGCCGTCGCCGTCCTGCTGACCGCCTTCGTCCTCGTCGAACGCCGCTCGGCCGGCCCGCTGATCCGGCTCGGCGTGCTGCGTTCCGGCAGCCAGGTCCGCGCCCAGCTCGGCGCGATGGCCTTCTTCGGCTCCTACGTCGGCTTCCAGTTCCTGGCCACCCTCTACATGCAGACGCTGCTCGGCTGGTCGGCGCTGCACACGGCACTCGCCTTCCTGCCCGCCGGCGCGCTGGTCGCGGTGTCCTCGACCAAGATGGGTTCGATCGTCGACCGGTTCGGCACCCCGCGGCTGATCGCGGCGGGCTTCGCCTTCATGGTCACCGGATACGCGCTGTTCCTGCGGGTGGATCTCGACCCGGTCTACGCGGCGGTGATCCTGCCCACCATGCTGCTGATCGGCGCGGCCTGCGCGCTGGTCTTCCCCTCGCTCAACATCCAGGCCACCAACGGCGTGGCGGACCACGAGCAGGGCATGGTCTCGGGCCTGCTCAACACCTCGGTGCAGGTGGGTGGCGCGATCTTCCTCGCGGTGGTGACGGCGGTGGTGACCGCGGGCGCCCCGGCCGACCCCACCCCGCAGGCCGTCCTCGACAGCTACCGGCCCGGGCTGGCGGTGGTGACGGCCGTCGCCGCCGCGGGCCTGCTCATCACCCTCCCCGGACTGCGCACCCGGCGCGCCCAGGGCTCGGTCCTGGTCGCCAGGTCCGCCGTCGCGGAGACGGCCGCGGAGCCCGTGGGGGCCCGCGACTGAACCGTTCACGAGTGGGCGCCCGGCGGGGCCGATTGCCTCGCCGGGCGCCCACCTGTGAGACTCGCCCCATGAGCGGCTACGGGGGCAGGCGCACACAGGCCGAGCGGGACGTCATCACCGTCGAGATCGGCTACGCGTTGTGCAGTGCGGTGTTCGCGGCGGCGGTGCTCTTCGGGGCGGTCGCCGGACCGGCGCTGCTGTTCGAACTGCCGGGCCTGGCGGAGAAGTCGCTGCTGCGGGCGGGCCTGGGGCTCGCCCCCGTGGTGTTCCTGGTCCGGGTGGTCTCCGTGCTCGTCCGTCTCCGTACCGGCGCTCAGCCCAGCCAGCCCGGCCGGACCAGCCCCGACTCGTAGGCCTACGACCAGTTGAGCCCGGTCCCGGGCGCCCAGCTTCACCATCGTGCGACTCACGTGCGTCTTCGCGGTGAGGGGACTGACCACCAGCCTGCGGGCGATCTCCTCGTTGGACAGACCGATCCCCACCAGCGCCATCACCTCCCGTTCCCGTTCGGTGAGCCGGCTCAGCGCGTCCGCCGCCGCGGGCTCCTTCGAGCGGGCGGCGAACTCGGCGATGAGCCGGCGGGTGACTCCCGGCGACAGGAGCGCGTCCCCGGCGACCACCGCCCGCACGGCGCGCAGGAGTTCCTCCGGTTCGGTGTCCTTGACCAGGAAGCCGGAAGCACCCGAGCGGATGGCCTCGAAGACGTACTCGTCGAGTTCGAAGGTGGTGAGCATGATGACCTTGACCTGGGAGAGCGCCTCGTCGTCGGTGACCCTGCGGGTGGCGGCCAGACCGTCGAGACGGGGCATCCTGATGTCCATCAGCACGACGTCCGGCCGCAGTTCGCGCACCGCGCGCACCGCTTCCTCCCCGTCGGCGGCCTCGCCCGCCACCTCGATGTCCGGCTGCGCGTCCAGCAGGGCCCGGAACCCCGCCCGGACCAACGACTGGTCGTCGGCGAGCAGTACGCGGATCACCGTGCCTCCCTTTCCCTCGCCGACCGGTCCTGCTTCCAGCACCGGCGCTGCTCCGTCTACGGGTCCTGCTCCCTCAACGGGTTCCGCGAGGCCGGCCGGTTCCGCCTCGTTCACTGATCCTCACCGGCCCTCGTAGGCAGTACGGCGAGGACCCGGAAACCGCCGTCGGGCCGCGGTCCCGCCTCGATCGTGCCACCCAGGGCCGCGGCCCGCTCCCGCATCCCGGCCAGTCCGTTGCCACTGCCGCCCGCGTCGGCGCCGGACGCCGGACCGTCGTCGTCGACGCGCAGCCGAAGCGTCCCGTCGGCCTGCTCGAACCGCACACGCGCGTGGCGCGAACGGGAGTGGCGTACGACGTTGGTGAGGGCCTCCTGGACGATGCGGAAGGCGGCGAGATCCGTGTGCGGCGGCAACCGGGGCGGTCGGCCGGCCACCTCCACCGTGAGGCCCGCACGCGCCGCCTGCTCCACCAGTTCGGACAGCCGGTCCAGGCCCGGTGCCGGGGTGCGCGGGGCGTCCCCCGGCGTACGGAGACTGTCCAGCACTTGGCGCACCTCGCCCAGCGCCTCCTTGCTGGCGGACTTGATGGTGGTCAGCGCCGTGCGCGCCTGCTCCGGGTCGGAGTCGAGAAGCGCGAGGCCCACGCCCGACTGCACGTTGATCACCGAGAGGCTGTGCGCGAGGACGTCGTGCAGTTCGCGGGCGATCCGCAGCCTCTCCTCGTCGGCCCGCCGCCGAGTGGCCTGGGCGCGCTCGGCCCGCTCACGGGCCCACTGCTCGCGCCGGATCCGGGCCAGCTCGGCGATCGCCACGATCGCCACGACCCACCCCGCGACGACGATCTCCTGCCCGAAGGGGGCCGGATCGTCGCCGGTGGGCGGCAACCACCGGTACAGCCAGTGCGCGACCAGCAGATGGACGGTCCAGAGCAGGCCGAGGGCCGTCCACGCGGCCCGCCGGTGCCCGGCGACGACGGCGTGGAAGCAGGCCACGGCCACGGTCACGAAGACGGGACCGTACGGATAGCCGGCGCCCAGGTAGAACGCGGCGGTGGACGCCGTGCCGAACACGACGGCCACCGGTTGTCGCTGCCGCCACAGCAGCAGCGCGCAAGCCAGCACCAGCAGCACGCGTGCGAAGGTGTCGAGCGGCGCCCGCTCACCCTCCTGCGCTTGGGCGGCGAAGTGCGAGCCGACGAGGACGAAAGCGGTGAGCAGCAGGGTGGATCGCCAGGGCCACCGCGCGGCCCGCGCAGCCAGGTCCGCGCCGTCCTCCCGGTCTCGCCGGCGGCCTTCGCGGCGGCGCGGCCAGGACGGCGGCCGGTGCGACCCCTGCTGTCCCTGGTCGCCGCGGCCCCGCGTCCGCTCTTCTTCCATGTCCGCCACGCTAGACGCCGTCGGGCGCGCCGGACGTCCGCCGGGCGAGGTGATCAGCCGTACTCCCCTGGAAGTACGCGCCGCCCCTGCCGCGCGGCCCGCTGGGACCGTCGATGACCTTCATCGTCGGCTCCGTGTCGCCGGGCGCCGGGCGCGTGGCGCGTGTCCGCGGAACCGCGATGCCCGGCTCGCCCGCTGAGGCGGTCCGTGCGGTCCGTGCGGACGGCACGGCTGTCGACGTCTCAGTCAGCACGCGACGGGCCGGCGCTCGAAGTCGCTGACCGCGCACCATGTGCTCTGCGAGCGGCTTGGGGCCAAGTGGGCGGGGTTGCCGAACGCGTGTGCGCTACTGGTCCGCGGTCAGCGGCGGCCGGTGGCCAGGATGACGAGGAACTGGCCGCCGCCCGGCTCGATGTCGGCGGTCACCGGCAGTCCCGGTACCAGTCGGGAGAACCGGTCCACGAGCCAATCCGCCGCTTCCTGGGCGTCCTGCCTGGTCGGACAACGGCCCACCATCTCGCGGCCCCCCTTGCGCTCCAGCCTCCCGGCAACGGTGATCAGCGGCGCGGGTTCGACCACGTACAGGTGGTCCGGCCAGGCGACGACCACCTTGACCGCGCCCTTACGGCTGTTGCACCCGCGGTGCGCGAGCCGCTCGGCGACCTTGGCCTTCCGGTCGGCGGTCCGGCTGTCCACGCTGGGCCCCTGCGCGTCGTTCACCGACTTGCCGGGGTCGACCGGTTCGTCGCACACCCAACACCGCCAGCCGTCGCGCTCAGCCACATCATCAAGGAGACTCACCCGAGCAAACTAGCCTGCCCGGCCACCACGCCGCGCACCAGGGCCTCGGCAACCGGCGAGCCGTGATCCATGCCGTTCCGAACAACATGGGAATGATCGGAATCTCCGGCCACCGACCGACCCCTGGGGCAGTGCGAGAACCCGGTGGACATCACGTAGGCCGACGGCAGGCGTGGGCGGCATGAAGCGGGAAGAGATCTGGGACGCGGACGTCGCCCAACGCTATGACACGCCCGGCCGGCATGTTCGCGCCTGACGTCCTGGAGTCGACCGTCAACTAGCGCAGTCCCGCCTCACGGGCAAGGCGGGTGACCGCGTAGCGGAAGAACGGCTCTCGCTCCTCCACCACCCGGTTGAACTGGCCGAACAGCTCGAAACCGACCAGCCCGTACAGCTGGGCCCACGCCGCCACCAGTGCCGTGACCGCACCCGGCGGCAGGTCGGGGGCGAGGTCGGCCGCCATCCGGACCGCCTCGGGGACCAATTCGTCGCTCAGGAGCGGCACCTCCAGCGCGTGGCTCTGGTGTGCGTCTCGCAGGATGCCGATGAGAAGCAGGCCGACGCGGGCGGCGGCGGGGACGGTCGTCCCGGGCGCGCTGTAACCGGGCACCGGCGAGCCGTAGATCAGCGCGTACTCCTGCGGATGCGCCAGCGCCCAGCCGCGTACCGCCTCGCCGACGGCGACCCAGCGCTCGACGGGAGGGACGTCGGCGTCGGCCTCCACGACCGCCGCGTGCGCCGCTTCCGCGGCCTCGCCCAGGGAGTCGTAGGCGTCGATGATGAGTGCGGTGAGCAGGTCGTCGCGGCTCGGGAAGTAGCGGTAGAGAGCGGAGGAGACCATGCCGAGCTCGCGGGCCACGGCTCGCAGCGAGAGCCTGGCCGCGCCGTCGGACGCGAGTTGTCTGCGGGCCTCCTCCTTGATGGCGACGGTGACTTCGATCCTGGCCCGGGCGCGTGCCCCTCGAACGATGCTGCTCATGCGTCCCAGTGTCCCACGAAGACAGAGCGCCGCACCCGATCGAGATCACCGTACAAAAGAGAGAGCACCGCTCTTGCTCTGGAGGGGCGTCCTACGTCACACTCGAACCGAGCGAGAGCAGTGCTCACACTTTCGGTCCCGTTCCCGTTCAGGAGGCAGCAACCATGTCCGCCCATGTACAGAAGCCCGGCTGGTTCACCGTCAACGTCTTCAACCGCACCGTGGCCTGGCTGATCCGCCGGGGTCTGAGCGTGTGGGGGTCCCGGGTGCTGGCGGTCCGCGGCCGCAAGAGCGGCCAGTGGCGGACCACCCCCGTCAACCTGCTGACCGTGGGCGGTCAGCAGTACCTGATCGCCCCGCGCGGCCACGTGCAGTGGACGCACAACATGCGGGCGGTGGGCGGCGGCGAGCTGCGCCTCGGCAGAACCGTGGAGGAGTTCACGGCGGTAGAGGTCGCCGACGACGACAAGACGCCGTTGCTGCGCGCCTATCTCAAGCGGTGGAAGGCCGAGGTCGGCGTCTTCTTCAACGGGGTGGGTCCGGACTCCCCGGACGCCGAGATGCGCCGTATCGCCCCCGACCACCCGGTGTTCCGGATCACCGTCACGAACCGACGGTGATCCCCGCGCCCCTGGGGTCAGGACACGAACCGCCGGTGATCCGCACCCCCGGGTTCAGGAGCCGCTCTCCTCGGCCACCGGTCCGGCCTTCGGCACCTGCCGCCGGTCCACGGCGCTCAGCGCCCGCTGGGCCATCGGATGCGAGCGGATGAGCTCGCCCAGGGTCGTCCGACCGCGGGTGATGTCGGTGAAGGCCCGCCAGGCGGGGCGGACGCCGGTGAGGGCCGCGTGGAAGAGTCCGGGGCGACGCTCGAAGAGGGTGAGCAGCCGCTTGCCGACGCTCATCTCCACACCGAGGCCGGCCTTGATCGCGAAGGCGTAGTTCAGCGCCTGACGGCGGGCGTCCACCGCGTCGTGCGCCTCGGAGACACGGACCGCCCACTCACCGGCGAGCCGGCCCGAGCGCAGCGCGAAGGAGATGCCCTCCCGGGTCCACGGCTCCAGCAACCCCGCCGCGTCACCGCACACGAGCACCCGCCCGCGCGACAGCGGGGAGTCGTCGGCCCGGCAGCGGGTCAGATGGCCGGAGGAGATGCTCGGCTCGAACCCGGCGAGGCCGAGCCGCCCGATGAAGTCCTCGAGATAGCGCTTGGTCGCCGCGCCTTCGCCACGCGCCGAGATGACGCCGACCGTCAGCGTGTCTCCCTTGGGGAACACCCAGCCGTAGCTGCCGGGCATCGGACCCCAGTCGATGAGGACACGCCCCTTCCAGTCCTCGGCGACCGTCTCCGGCACCGGGATCTCCGACTCCAGGCCGAGATCCACCTGGTCGAGCTTCACCCCGACATGCGCTCCTATGCGGCTCGCGCTGCCGTCCGCGCCGACCACCGCGCGCGCCAGGAGCGTCTCGCCGCCCTGGAGGACGACCGCGACCGTGCGCCGGTCCGGCACCGCCGATCCGTGCTGCTCGACCCGCTGCACGGTGACGCCCGTGCGCAGCTCGGCGCCCGCCTTCTGGGCGTGTTCGACGAGCTGCTGGTCGAACTCGGGCCGGTTGATCAGCCCGAACAGCATCTGCCGGGAACGGCGGGTGCGGGTGAAGCGCCCGTTGTTCGAGAAGGTCACCGCATGCACCCGGTCGCGGAAGGGCAGTTCGAAGCCGGGTGGCAGCGCGTCGCGGGAGGGGCCGATGATGCCGCCGCCGCACGTCTTGTAGCGGGGCAGCTCCGCCTTCTCCAGCAACAGCACCCGCCGTCCCGTGACAGCCGCCGCATAGGCGGCCGAAGCCCCTGCGGGGCCCGCGCCCACCACGACGACGTCCCACACCTGCCGCGCGTCGTCCGCCGAAGAGTTCTCGTCGTCCGCCGGAGAGTTCTCGCTGCTCACGATGGTCTACTGCTCCTGATCAAGCCGCTTGCCGCACCTGTCCCCCGCATCCTACGGCGGAGATCGCCACGGTCCGCTGTGGGAGGATCGGCGGCGCGCGCGCCCCACATCCCGGCAGGCGCGTACCCTCGCACGGTCACCCGTACGAACCAGTACACACCAGCACAACGTCGCACCCACCAGGAGCGTGCCCATGTCGTCGAATCCGGTCGCCGAGACCATAGCCTCGCTGCTGCCCAGGGCACGGGCGGAGCTCGCCGAGCTGGTGGCCTTCAGGTCGGTGGCGGACTTCGACCAGTTCCCCAGGAGCGAGAGCGAGGCCGCCGCGAACTGGATCGCGGACGCGCTGCGCGCCGAGGGCTTCCAGGACGTGGCCCTGCTCGACACCCCGGACGGCACGCAGTCGGTGTACGGCCATCTGCCGGGCCCCGCCGGTGCCCGCACGGTCCTGCTCTACGCCCACTACGACGTGCAGCCGCCGCTGGACGAGGCCGGCTGGACCTCCCCGCCGTTCGAGCTGACGGAGCGCGACGGCCGCTGGTACGGCCGCGGCAGCGCCGACTGCAAGGGCGGCGTCATCATGCACCTGCTCGCGCTGCGCGCCCTGAAGGCGAACGGGGGCGTCCCGGTCGGCGTGAAGGTGATCGTGGAGGGCTCCGAGGAGCAGGGCACCGGCGGTCTCGAGCGGTACGCGGAGCAGCACCCCGACCTGCTGGCGGCCGACACCATCGTCATCGGCGACGCGGGCAACTTCCGGGTGGGTCTGCCGACCGTCACCTCCACCCTGCGCGGCATGACCATGATGCGGGTGCGGATCGACACGCTCGCAGGCAATCTGCACTCCGGCCAGTTCGGCGGGGCCGCACCGGACGCGCTGGGCGCGCTGATCCGCGTGCTGGACTCGCTGCGCGCCGAGGACGGCTCCACGACCGTGGACGGCCTCACCGACGACGCGCGCTGGGAGGGTCTCCAGTACGACGAGGCGCAGTTCCGTCGGGACGCCAAGGTCCTGGGCGGCGTCGGCCTGATCGGTTCCGGCACGGTCGCCGACCGCATCTGGGCCCGCCCCGCCGTCACCGTCCTGGGCATCGACTGCCCGCCGGTCGTCGGCGCCACCCCGTCCGTACAGGCGGCTGCCCGCGCGCTGATCAGCCTCCGGGTGGCGCCGGGCACGGACGCGGCCGAGGCCACGAAGCTGCTGCAGGCCCATCTCGAGGCCCACACACCGTGGGGCGCGCGCGTGAGCACCGAGGAGATCGGCCAGGGACAGCCGTTCAGCGCCGACACCTCCAGCCCGGCGTACGCGGCGATGGCCGACGCGATGTCGGTCGCCTACCCCGGTCAGGACATGCAGTACGCGGGTCAGGGCGGTTCCATCCCGCTGTGCAACACCCTGGCCGCGCTCTACCCGCAGGCGGAGATCCTGCTCATCGGCCTGAGCGAGCCGGAGGCGCGGATCCACGCGGTCGACGAGAGCGTGTCTCCCGAGGAACTGGAGCGGCTCTCGGTGGCGGAGGCCCTGTTCCTGCGCAACTACGCGGCCGGCTGATCCGCCCTGCCGTCGGTCGGCAGAGGGCCTCGCCCGCACACCGGGCGGGGCCCTCTCCGTGGTCGCCCCAGGCACCTCATGGAGCCCCGCGCTCCGTCGCGCGAGGCCGGCCGACTCCGGGGTGACCGTCGCGCCCGTACCGGCTCTCACTTGGTGAAGCGGCTGGTCACCGGCCTGTACGGGTACAGCGGCGAGGAACGTGCGGCATTCGTGCGTGCGCCTGGGGGTCTGCGGCCCGAGGGCATCCCGGACGGGGCCGCCGCGCTCGTCATCGGGCACGTCCCGGCCGCCGAGGCGATGGAGGGGTCCGAGCCGCGGTTCCGGGAGACGTGCCGGTCGGCTGTTCTTCCGACGAAGGCGCTGCCGCGGGTCAGTCCCCGTGACCGCCCTCACTCGGTCGGCACGCCCGCCTCCAGATAGAGGGCCGCCCCGCGTTCGCGGGCTCGCAGCGCCCAGCGCAGCCGCTCGTAGCGGACCGGCGGCAGCAGATCGGCCGCCTCCTCCTCCGTGACGAAGCGCCAGGCCCGCAGTTCGGGGCCGGGCAGCAGCAGGCCCGCGACGGCGGCGGGGTCGAGGCGTCCGCCGTCGAAGAGAAGGCGCAGCCCACCGTAGGCGGGAGGCCTCGGCCGTTCCCAGTCGACGACCAGCAGCCGGGGTGCGTCGTCGAGCCGGATCCCGGTCTCCTCCTCGACCTCGCGCACGCCCGCGCGCGCGGGCGCCTCGCCGGGCTCCACCACCCCGCCGGGGAACTCCCAGCCGGGCTTGTAGGTCGGGTCCACGAGCAGCACCCGGTCCCGCTCGTCGAAGAGGAGGACTCCGGCGGCCACCGTCTCGGCGGTGGGCTCGGGGGTCTGCACGATCTCGCACGCGGCCACCGCGCCGCTGCCGACGGCCTCCGCGATCCGGGCTGCCGTCTCTCGCGGAGTGAGGACTCCGTTGTCGACGGGGTGGGCGTCGGCGGTGAGCCAGGAGGCGAGGGCCGCGTGGTACGGCTCGATGTGGTCGTACGACCACTGCCGGATCCGTATCTCGCCGTCGGGAAGGTCCGGGGGGACCTCGCGGGCGGCTATTCGCTCGCGCAGGATCGTTTCCCCGGGGGCGAGGAGCACATGCCGGACGGGGATCCGGCGGGCGGCGAGGCCGCCGAAGATCTCGTCGCGGTACTCCTGGCGCAGCAAGGTCATGGGGACGACGAGGGTGCCGCCCAGCTCGGCGAGCAGCGCGGCCGCCGTGTCGATGACGAGCCGTCGCCAGATCGGCAGGTCCTGGAAGTCGCCGGCCTCGGCGAGGCGTTTGGGCGGCAGCAGGTGCGGAAGTGCTCCGCCGATGACCTCGGGATCGAAGAGCGTGCTGTTCGGGATCAGGTCGATCAATTCCCGTGCGGTGGTGGTCTTCCCCGCACCGAACGCGCCGTTGATCCAGACGACGGTCACGGTTCCCCCTCTTCTGTTGGCCCCCTGTGGCTTGCCCGCTCCACCCTGCCACGGAAACCAGTTCCCGTTGAGGGCGCACGAACGCCGTGGCGCCGGCCCCCTCAGCGGTGGGCTGCCGACGCCACGGCGTCCGTGGTCCCGGGCCGGTCCGTCAGTCGTTCTGCCCCAGGGCGTTGTCGTCGATGGCCAGGCTGTCACTGGCGAGGGTGTGGTCGAGCGTGCTGAGCGTGTCGCCCACGTTCAGTCCTTCGAGGTCCGCACCGCTCAGGCCGTGCGAGGGGGTGATCGCCGCGACGACGAAACCGGTGGCGAGGGAGGCGATGGCGAGCATGCTGCGCTTCTTCATACGCGGATCAACGGCCGCGGCGGGCGCGGGTCACGCGTCACCGCCGAATACACGCGCGCGATCGACCGGTCTGCGGCGAGAATGCCGTGGTCACCGACGATTCGGAGGTTACGCCATGATCGGCCCGCAGCATGCCCACGCCTGCCTGGACGGTCTGGTGACCGGCGACGCCTTCGGTGACAGCTGGTTCACCCGCTCCGACGAGCCCGCCGAGGAGCTGTGGGCGGCGCGGGAGCCGCGTCCCGCGCCGTGGCCGTGGACGGACGACTCGGCGATGGCCTTCGTCCTGTTCGCCCATCTCACGGAGTACGGAGAGGTCCTACCGGGCGCCCTGGCGCGGCAGTTCGCCGCCGAGTACCAACGCGACCCGGGGCGCAAGTACGGCCCGTCCATGCACAGTGTGCTGCGGCGCGTCGGCGAGGGCGAGGACTGGCGGACGGTGACGGCGGGGCAGTTCGGCGGACAGGGTTCGTACGGCAACGGCGCAGCGATGCGGGTCGCGCCGCTGGGCGCCTGGTTCCGGGACGATCTCGCCGCAGTCCGCGAGCAGGCCCGGCTGTCCGCGCTGGCCACCCATGCCCATCCCGAGGCGGTCGCGGGTGCGGTGGCCGTCGCGGTCGCCGCCGCGCTGGCGGCCGCCGGCGCGGGCGGGGACGCCGCCGGGCGCGCCGCGTTCCTGCGGGAGGTCGCCTCGCACCTTCCGGACAGCGACGTCCGCTCCGGGCTGTCGGTGGCCGCGGCCCTTCCCGAGCGCACCTCGGTGCGCCACGCGGCCTCCGTGCTGGGCTCGGGGACGCTGATCTCGGCCCCGGACACCGTGCCGTTCGCCCTCTGGTCCGCCGCCGGGCACCCGGACGACCTCCCCGAGGCGCTGTGGCAGACCGTCGGGGGATGGGGGGACCGCGACACGACCTGCGCCATCGCGGGAGGCGTGGTCGCTTCCCGGACCGGCACGGGCGGCGTGCCCGCCGTCTGGCGGCAGTCCTGCGAGGCCATCCCCGCCTGGAGCGGCTGGGACGCGGTCACGGCGGGCGGAACGGCGGCCGGAACGGCGGGCGGGCACACCGTCGAGTGACCGACTGCGGGCGGCGCCCGCCGCTCCGGTGGGCGCCGCCCGCAGTACCAGTACCAGTACCAGCACCAGTCCCCGCCCCGACCCCGACCGGTGGTCGCCCGTCGCAGGCACCTGCGCACGGGCACACCAGCGCCTCCCGCACCCGCACCCAGGCCAGCACCCAGGCCAACACCAACAGCCTCAGGTCCGTAGCCGCCCCCTCGGGCCGCCTCGACGCGCCGGAACGTTCCTGTACCGGCAACCGCAGGCGTCAGACCCCCGCCGCCGTGGCGCCCGCCCCCGCCCCGGCTGCCGCGCCGGCCCCCGCGCCGGCCGACAGCGCCGCCGCGGCCGCGCCCACCAGGCCCGCGTCCGTGCCCATCTGCGCGGGGGTCACGGTCAGGCGCTGGACGAAGGACAAGGTGGCGTACTCGCGGAGCGCCCGGCGCAGGGGCGCGAAGAGCACCTCGCCCGCCTTGCCCACGCCCCCGCCGATCACCGCGATGTCGATCTCGACGAGGGTCGCGGTGGCCGCGATGCCGGCGGCCAAGGCCTGGGCTGCCCGCTCGAAGGAGGCCACGGCGACCGGGTCGCCCGCGCGGGCGGCGGCGGCCACCGCCGCAGCGGAGGCGTCACCGTCGGGGCCGGGCAGCCAGCCGTTCTCCAGGGCCCGTCGGGCGATGTTGGGGCCGCTGGCGATACGTTCCACACAGCCGCGCCCGCCACACGGGCACAGGTCTCCGTCGAGTTCCACGCTGATGTGGCCGATGTGTCCGGCGTTGCCGGTGGGTCCCGGGTGCAGTCGGCCGCCCAGGACCAGGCCGCCGCCCACGCCGGTCGAGACCACCATGCACAGCGCGTTGTCGTGACCGCGGGCGGCGCCTTGCCAGTGTTCGGCCGCCGTGATCGCCACGCCGTCGCCGATGAGCTCGACCGGGAGGTTTCCCGTCGCCGCCCGTACCCGGTCGACCAGCGGGAAGTCGCGCCAGCCCGGCACGTTGACCGGGCTGACCGTGCCCGCCGAGGCGTCCACCGGCCCCGCGCTGCCGATGCCGACGGCCCGGACGCGCCCCCACAGCGGAGCCGCGGTCAGCTCCGCCAGCGTCTCCTCGACGGCCCGCATCACGGTGTCGCCGTTCTCCTGGGCGGGCGTGGGGCGCTGAGCGCGGGCCAGGATCGTGCCGTCGCCGTCCACCAGCGCTCCGGCGATCTTGGTGCCGCCGATGTCGAGCGCGGCCACGAGGTCGGTGTACATCAGTCTGGTTTCTCCCGGTCCACCATGGAAAAAGCTGGCCGGTCCAGCGGTTGGGGGACGCGGGCCGGAGATGCGGTGGACAGTGTCTCCCGCATCTGACAACGTTGTCCAGGCTCTATGCTCGACGCCACATCCTCATACAAACCCTGGGACCCACGCATCCCCGTCCGCAACATCGCATGGACGGAGTGCATGGCCGACCTCCCGTGGACGACAGGACAGGACACAGCATCGTGCCCGAGACGCAGCGCCGGCCCGAGAGCCGCTACGGCAACCGTCCCACCATGAAGGATGTCGCAGCCCGCGCCGGAGTCGGCCTCAAGACGGTCTCACGCGTGGTGAACGGCGAGACGGGCGTCACGCCCGTAACCGAACGCCGGGTCCAGGAGGCCATCGACGCGCTCGGCTTCCGTCGCAACGACAGCGCCCGGGTACTGCGCAAGGGCAGCACGGCCAGCATCGGCCTGGTCCTCGAGGACCTCGCGGACCCGTTCTACGGCCCGCTCAGCCGCGCGGTGGAGGAGGTGGCCCGCGCCCACGGCGCACTGCTCATCAACGGCTCCAGCGCCGAGGACCCGGACCGGGAGCAGGAACTGGCGCTGGCGCTGTGCGCGCGCCGGGTGGACGGACTGGTGGTGATCCCGGCCGGCGACGACCACCGGTACCTGGAGCCCGAGATCAAGGCGGGCGTCGCCACGGTGTTCGTGGACCGCCCGGCCGGGCAGATCGACGCCGACTGCGTCCTGTCGGACAACTTCGGCGGCGCCCGCGAGGGCGTGACCCATCTGGTGTCGCACGGGCACCGCCGGATCGGCTTCATCGGCGACATGCCCCGCATCCACACCGCCGCCGAGCGGTTGCGCGGCTACCGGGCGGCGATGGAGGACGCCGGCATACCGGTCGAGGACGCCTGGATGTCGCTGGGCGCCACCGATCCCCTGCGGGTGCGCCGCGCGGCCGAGGAGATGCTGTCCGGGCCCGCGCCGGTCACGGCGATCTTCTCGGGCAACAACCGGGTGACGGTCACCGTGATCCGGGTGCTCGCCGAGCGGGCCCGGCGGGTCGCCCTGGTGGCCTTCGACGACCTGGAGCTCGCCGACCTGCTCCAGCCCGGGGTCACGGTGGTCGCGCAGGACGCGGCCACGATCGGCCGGACCGCCGCCGAGCGTCTGTTCGGGCAGCTGGACGGCACTCTGATCGCCCCCGAGCGCATCGAACTGCCGACCCGGCTCGTCACGCGCGGCTCCGGCGAGCTGCCGCCGGCCGACTGAGGCGCCCATGGACGCCCGCGACGAGCACCGCACACTCAGCGCGCTGGGCCTGGCCGACGCTCCGCGCGACCATCCGCTGAGCTATCCCGGCGCGTGGCCGACCGGGTCCGGGCTGCTGCGGGGTGACGAGCTGCTGCCGCTGGACCGGCTGACGCATCCCGGCCGCACGCCGGTCGTCGCCGTCGGCTCCAACGCCAGTCCCGCCCAACTGCGGCACAAGATGGCCGAGTTCGGCGTCTCCTCGACCGTGCCCATGGTGAAGGCCCGGGTGACGGGCCTCGACATCGGCGTCTCCGCACATATCAGCCGCCCCGGTTATGTGCCCGCGTCCCCCATCGGCGCCCCCGGCGTCATGCGGGAGTTGTTCGTCATCTGGCTGGACCCGGAACAACTCGCCCTGATCGACGCGACGGAGCCGAACTACGACCGGGTCCTGCTGCTCGCGCCGGGTTTCGGGGTGGAACTGGAGAACGGCGAGGCCCTCCTCGACGCGTTCGCGTACGTGAATCATCATGGAGTGCTCCACCACGGCGACGGCGCCCCCCGCAGACACCCCGGCCAGCGCGCCCTGATCACAGAACTCCTCGCACGGTCAACGGCGTTGAGGCAGTTGTTCGGGACGACCCCGGAAGAGTTCTGCTCCCGTGCGCGGGCCGACGCGGGACGGCGCGTGCAGGGCACCCGCCTGTTCGCGGAGGAGAAGTGGGTGACCGCGTCCGGCCTGGAACATCTGCGTGTCCGATAAAGTGACCGCACGGCATCGCGTGTCGGTCACCGGCCGGGTGAGGCATGGAGGTGCCCGTGAGTTTGCCTTACGGAGGCATTCCACACATGTCGGTCGAGTTGAACCACACCATCATCCACTCCCGTGACAACCGGGAGTCCGCCGAGTTCCTGGCCCACGTCCTGGGGCTCGAGGTCGGTCCCGAGTGGGGCCCGTTCGTCCCGGTGAACACCAGCAACGGCGTCACCCTCGACTTCGCCAGCATCCCGGAGGAGTCGATCGTCATGCAGCACTACGCCTTCCTCGTCGCGGACGAGGAGTTCGACGCGGCCTTCGAGCGGATCGAGCGGGCGGGGATCACGTACTTCGCCGATCCGCACGGCAGGCAGCCGGGTGAGATCAACCGTCATCACGGCGGCCGGGGCGTCTACTTCCGGGATCCGGCCGGGCACGGCATGGAGATCATCACGCGCCCGTACGAGCTCCCGCAGTCGTAGTCACCGCTCGACAGAGGCCGGTGGAGCAGGGGCTGCGCGGTACCGTCGAACGGTGCCGCTCCTCGGAGAGGGCGCCCTGCTCCTCCGGCCGGCGCCCTTCCCGGAGGGGGCCGGTCATCGGGCACGGTGCCGGCTGGCGGGAAGCCCTGGGCCGGCCCGCCCGGCGGTCAGGTGCCGGAACCACCCCGCGCGGCCGCCGCCCCTACTGCGCGGAGGCCGTCAGATCGCCTCGGCGCGGGGTGGCGAAGCCCTCCAGGGCCGCCCGGGTCAGCCCGGTGGCGTCGGTCACCTCGGCGAGGTCGAGGGCGCCGCAGTCCAGGCCGCGCAGCAGGTAGCCGCCGAGGGCCTTGGCGGTCGCGGGCTCGTCCATCACATCGCCGCCGGTCCGGTCGGCGTACCGCGAGAGCCGCTCGGCGGCCTGGGTGAAGCCCTCCCGGTAGAAGGCGAAGACGGCCGCGTAGCGGGTGGGGAGGTGACCGGGGTGCATGTCCCAGCCCTGGTAGTAGGCGCGGGACAGGGCGCGGCGGGTGAGGCCGTAGTGCAGTCGCCAGGCGTCGTGCACCTGCCGGGTGGGGCCGACCGGCAGCACGTTCGTGGAGCCGTCCGAGACACGCACCCCGGTGCCGGCCGCCGCGACCTGCATGACCGCCTTGGCGTGGTCGGCCGCGGGGTGGTCCCCGGCCTGGTGGGCGGCGGAGACGCCGAGGCAGGCGCTGTAGTCGAAGGTGCCGTAGTGGAGGCCCGTGGCGCGGCCCTGGGCCGCCTGGATCATGCGGGCGACCGTCGCGGTGCCGTCGGTGGCGAGGATGGACTGGCTGGTCTCGATCTGGATCTCGAAGCCGAGCCGTCCGGCGTCGAGGCCCCGGGCCCGCTCGAAGGCCTCCAGGAGCCGGACCATCGCGGTGACCTGTTCCGGATACGTCACCTTCGGCAGGGTCAGGAGCAGGCCGTCGGGAAGGCCGCCGCTCTCCATCAGCCCGGTGAGGAAGATGTCGAGGGTGCGGATGCCCCGGTCGCGTACCGCGGCCTCCATGCACTTCATGCGGATGCCCATGTAGGGGGCCGCGGTGCCCTTCGCGCTCGCCTCCGCGATCAGCCGGGCCGCGCGGGCGGCCGCCGCGTCCTCCTCGGCGTCCGGGCGGGGGCCGTAGCCGTCCTCGAAGTCGACGCGCAGGTCCTCGACCGGCTCGCGCTCCAGCTTGGCCCGCACCCGCGCGTACACGGGCCCGGCGAGGTCCGGGGAGAGGCCGAGACAGGCGGCGAAGGAGGCCGCGTCCGGGGCGTGCTCGTCGAGGGCGGTGAGTGCCTGGTCGCCCCAGGAGCGGATGGTGCCGGCGTCGAAGGCGTCGCCGGGGACGTAGACGGTGTGGACGGGCTGGCGGGTTCCGGGGTCGCCGGGGTAGCGGCGGTCGAGTTCGGCGTCGACCGGGGCGAGGGAGGCGCTGATCTCCTCGCTGACGGCGCCCGCGAGGCTCGTCGTCACCGTCTCCTGCTGGCCCTGACCCATTCCACACCCTCCGGTTTTTTCCGCTTTACGGAATCAACAATCCGTAGAGCGAAGTTATCCGTGCGGCTTCCGGCGGGTCAACACCCTGTCCACGGCGTGATCCCCGCGTCCCCGCCACACCGGCTCCCCCTTCCGCACAACCGCTCCCACCTTCATCCTGTCTCACAAGGGGAGGCGATACATGACCGGCATCACAGGGCCCACCCGGCGGGCGGGGCTGCGCACGGCGTTGGCCGCCCTGGCGACCGTGCCCCTGCTGGGCACGGCAGGGTCTGCCGCCATCCGGAACGAGCGTCCCGCGCGCGGGGCGCTCCAGTCCGCGGCCGTGCCGCCGCTGAAGGTCATGACCTTCAATCTGCGGTACCCGGGCGCCAAGGACGCCCACACCTGGCCGGTCCGCCGTCCGGTGATGCGCGCCCTGCTGCGCCGGGCGGCTCCGCACGTCATCGGCACCCAGGAGGGTCTGCCGGCCCAGTTGCGCGACATCGAGGCCGACCTCGGCCCGCACTACGCCTGGATCGGCAAGGGCCGCAGCGTGCCGGACCCGGAGGCGGTGGCCGTGTTCTACGACACCCGTCGGCTGGCCGCGGTCGAGCACGCGCACTTCTGGCTGTCCGACACACCCGAGGTGCTCGGCTCCAACACCTGGGGGGCGGACTACCCCCGCATGGTCACCTGGGTGCGCTTGCGCGATCTGCGCGCACGACGGGAGTTCTACGTCCTCAACACCCATCTCGACAACGCCAGCCAGTACGCGCGCGTGCGCTCCGCCGACCTGATCGCCGCGCGGATCGCCGCCTTGGACCGCTCCCTGCCACTGCTGCTGACCGGCGACTTCAACGCCGTCGCGCACGTCAATCCGGTCTACGACCGGCTGCTGGCCGCCGGGCTGGTCGACACCTGGGACACGGCACGCGCGCGTGCCGGAGCCTACGCGACCTACCACGGGTACAAGCCGCTCACGCCGAACGGGGACCGCATCGACTGGATCCTGGCGACGTCGGGCGTCACCGTGCACCGTGAGCGGACCGACACCTTCCGCCTGGACGGCCAGTACCCGAGCGACCACCTGCCGGTGCAGGCCACGGTGACCCTGGGATGAGCCGAGGCCCCCGTGACCGGTTCTCGGTCACGGGGGCCTCGGGCAGTCTGCGGCTGCCGGGTGATCAGCCCTTGCGGGTGTTGATCTCGTCGGTGAGCTGCGGGACCACGTCGAACAGGTCGCCGACGACGCCGTAGTCGACCAGGTCGAAGATCGGGGCCTCGGCGTCCTTGTTGACGGCCACGATGGTCTTCGAGGTCTGCATGCCGGCGCGGTGCTGGATGGCGCCGGAGATGCCGTTGGCGATGTAGAGCTGCGGCGAGACGGACTTGCCGGTCTGGCCGACCTGGTTGGTGTGCGGGTACCAGCCGGCGTCCACGGCGGCGCGGGAGGCGCCGACGGCCGCGCCGAGGGAGTCGGCGAGGGACTCGATGAGGGCGAAGTTCTCGGCGCCGTTGACGCCACGGCCACCGGAGACCACGATCGCGGCCTCGGTCAGCTCCGGGCGGCCGGTCGACTCACGCGGCGTGCGGCCGGTGACCTTGGTGCCGGTGGCCTGGGCGGAGAAGGTCACCGCGAGGGCCTCGACGGCGCCGGCGGCCGGGGCGGCCTCGACGGCGGCCGAGTTCGGCTTCACGGTGATGACCGGGGTGCCCTTGGAGACACGGGACTTGGTGGTGAAGGACGCGGCGAACACCGACTGGGTGGCCACCGGGCCCTCGTCGCCGGCCTCGATGTCGACGGCGTCGGTGATGATGCCGGAGCCGATGCGCAGCGCCAGACGGGCGGCGATCTCCTTGCCCTCGGCGGAGGACGGCACGAGGACGGCGGCCGGGGAGACCGACTCGACCGCGGCCTGGAGCGCGTCGACCTTCGGTACGACGAGGTAGTCGGCGTACTCGGACGCGTCGTGGGTCAGCACCTTCACGGCGCCGTGCTCGGCCAGCGCGGCGGCGGTGTTCTCGGCGCCCGCGCCGAGGGCGACGGCGACGGGCTCGCCGATGCGGCGGGCCAGCGTCAGCAGCTCCAGGGTGGGCTTGCGGACGGCGCCGTCCACGTGGTCGACGAAGACGAGGACTTCAGCCATGGGATTGCTCTCCTGCGAAACGAAGTTGAGGGGCGGTCGGCGAAGGGCCTTTAGATGAACTTCTGGCCCGCGAGGAACTCGGCGAGCTGCTTGCCGCCCTCGCCCTCGTCCTTGACGATCGTGCCCGCGGTGCGGGCCGGACGCTCGGTCGCGCTGTCGACCGCGGTCCAGGCGCCCTCGAGACCGACCTCCTCGGCCTCCAGGTCCAGGTCCGACAGGTCCCAGGACTCGACCGGCTTCTTCTTGGCCGCCATGATGCCCTTGAACGACGGGTAACGCGCCTCGCCCGACTGGTCGGTGACCGACACGACGGCCGGCAGGGAGGCCTCGAGCTGCTCGGAGGCGGCGTCGCCGTCCCGGCGGCCCTTGACGGTGCCGTCCTCGACGGAGACCTCGGAGAGCAGGGTGACCTGCGGGACGCCCAGGCGCTCGGCCAGCAGGGCCGGGACGACGCCCATGGTGCCGTCGGTGGAGGCCAGGCCGGAGATGACCAGGTCGTAGCCGGCCTTCTCGATCGCCTTGGCCAGCACCAGGGAGGTGCCGATGGCGTCGGTGCCGTGCAGGTCGTCGTCCTCGACGTGGATCGCCTTGTCGGCGCCCATGGAGAGGGCCTTGCGGAGCGCGTCCTTGGCGTCCTCGGGGCCCACCGTCAGGACGGTGATCTCCACGTCGTCGTCGGAGTTCTCGGAGATCTGCAGCGCCTGCTCGACCGCGTACTCGTCGAGCTCGGAGAGCAGACCGTCCACGTCGTCCCGGTCGACGGTCAGGTCATCGGCGAAGTGCCGGTCGCCAGTGGCGTCGGGCACGTACTTCACAGTGACAACGATCCTCAAGCTCACGCCGGCTCTCCTACTGCATCGTCAGTTCTCGGCTGCCTTCTTCCAGGCAGCATAGGCGCCACAAGCGGCCGATCCCGGTCGGGGCGGCCCGCGCTCCGACCGAAACATTACTCGTCAGTACACCCAGTTCGTCCCCGCTAAGCAAGCGCTTTGAACTGTGACCTTCGCAACGCAGCGTAATCGGAACCCGACGACTTCGCAGGAGAGCCGGGCAGTGATCAATCCCGCAGGGCCGTGAACCGCCCCTGGTGGTAGAGCAACGGACGGCCCACGCCCTCCGGGTCGCCCAGGACCACCTCGGCCAGCACGATGCGGTGATCGCCCGCCGGGACCCGCGCGACGACCCGGCACACCAGCCACGCCAGCACGTCGTCCAGGACCGGAACGCCCAGCGGGCCCTCGCGCCAGACGGTCGGCGCGCCGAAGCGGTCGGCGCCGCTCCTGGCGAAGGTGGCGGCCAGCCCCTGCTGGTGCTCGCCGAGTATGTGGACGCCCACGTGCGCGGCCCGGGAGACCACGGGCCAGCTGGAGGCGCCGGTGCCGATACCGAAGGAGAGCATCGGGGGTTCGGCGGAGACGGAGCTGAGCGAGGTGGCGGTGAAGCCGACCGGACCGCTCTCACCGGAGGCGGTGATCACCGCCACCCCCGCGGCATGCCGGCGGAAGACGGAGCGCAGGAGCTCGGGAGAGGCCAGGTGAGGGGAGCCGAGGCCGGGTATGGCCGTCATGGGGTCGTCCTTCTGCGAGAAGTGGCGGGCCGGGCCGTGGGTGCTCAACGGGCCGGACAGCGCGCGCTCGCGGTACGGACCAGGTCGACATGGGCCCGTCCGTGAAGAAGGAGTTCCTCAGGCATACGGTCAGGTTGACGATAGGTGCCGCGCACAGTCAAGTACGTCCCGGCATCTGGGAGATGCCTCACCGTCCCCCGCGGGTGCGTCACACAGCCTCCCCCAGGGCCGCGATGACGTCCGCCTTGCGGGGCTGCCCGGTGGCGCGCCGGACGACGCGGCCGTCGGCGTCGAGGACCAGGACGGTCGGGGTCTTGAGGATGTCGAACTCGCGGACGAGGTCCAGGTGCGCCTCGGCGTCGATCTCTATGTGGGTGACCCCGGGAACGACCCCGGCCACCTCGCCGAGGACCCTGCGGGTGGCCCGGCAGGGCGCGCAGAAGGCGCTGGAGAACTGCACGAGCGTGGCCCGTTGGCCGAGTTCGCCGCCCAGCCGGTCCGCTCCGAGCCGTTTGCCGTCGTCGCGCCCGCGCACCCGCACCCTCCCGCTCCGCCGCTGGTGCAGCACTCCGTAGGTGCTCGCCGCGGCGAGCACCGCCACGCACACCAGCAGTCCGGTCATCAGATCCTCCAGCGTTCACGAGACTGCAAAGATTCCCGCCTCCAGGAATCGTTTCCGTTGCGGAATGCTTGATTCATGGACATCGATGCGAGAGGCCCGCGCTTCGGGGCCGCCGTCACGACCGTAGTACTAGCGGTCGTGCTGATCAGCGGCAGCGCCTGGCTGCTGGCGTGGCAGACGCTGGCGTTCGCGCTCGGCGCGGCGGGCGGGGTGGGGCGCTCACCGTACGGCTGGGTGTTCCGCAGGGCCGTGCGGCCGCGGATCGGGCCGCCGACCGGCTTCGAGGCGCCGGAGCCGCCGCGGTTCGCGCAGGCGGTGGGTCTGCTCTTCGCGGGGGTCGGACTCGTCGGCCTCACCCTGGGTCCGCACTGGCTGGGCCTCGCGGCCACCGGGGCCGCGCTGGCGGCCGCCTTCCTCAATGCCGCTTTCGGGTACTGCCTCGGATGCGAGATGTACCTGCTCGTACGGCGGGTCGCGGTACGCGCGGAGTAAAGGCGGCTTAAAAGCCCGAGGTGGATCAAGGGGGGGCCGAAGTGACGAGAATCTCGCCGTTCCCGGGCACTGGGGCTGGCTCCCCGGCCGTTCTTCGGGCACGATCTGCGAGATGCCGTAAACCTACGGCTGCGTAACTTTGCCGTCGGGAGCGCCTCCCCGGCGAAGAGAAGGAAGGGTCCGCCCCGCCCATGGCAGAGATTGTCTACCGCCCCGTCGTCGGCCTCGCCCAGACGTTGTTCAAGGCCTGGGACCTCAAGATCGACTGCAAGGGGTCGGAGAACATCCCGCGCTCGGGCGGAGCCGTGCTGGTGAGCAACCACATCAGCTACCTCGACTTCATCTTCGACGGTCTGGCCGCGCTCCCGCAGAAACGTCTCGTTCGCTTCATGGCGAAGGAGTCCGTCTTCCGTCACAAGATCTCCGGCCCGCTGATGCGCGGCATGAAGCACATCCCGGTGGACCGCAACCAGGGCGAGACGGCCTACGCGCACGCCCTCGAGTCACTGCGCTCGGGCGAGATCGTCGGCGTCTTCCCCGAGGCGACCATCTCGCAGTCGTTCACGCTCAAGAGCTTCAAGTCGGGCGCGGCCCGGATGGCCCAGGAGGCCGGCGTCCCGCTGATCCCGGTGGCCCTGTGGGGTACCCAGCGGCTGTGGACCAAGGGTCACCCGCGTAACTTCAAGCGCAGCCACACCCCGGTCACCATCCGCGTCGGCGAGGCCATCGAGGCCCCCCGCGACAAGTACGCGGGCGCCATCACCCGGCAGCTGCGCGAGCGCGTCCAGGAACTCCTCGAGGCCGCTCAGCGCGCCTATCCGGTCCGTCCCAAGGACGCGAACGACACCTGGTGGATGCCGGCCCACCTGGGCGGCACGGCGCCGACCCCCGAGCAGGTACGCGAGGCCGAGAAGCGCTGACGCGGTTCGCGCGCTGACGGGCCCCGGCGGGCGACGGCCCGCCGGGGCCCGTTCGCGCGACCCCGCGCCCCGCGTGGCGCCTGAGCGGTGTGGGCGGGATGGACGCCGGGGTGTGCCGGCGGACGGCCGCACCGGAGGCGGACTCGACGCCGGTGGCGCGGGCGGCGGCGTCCACGATCCGCCTCAGCACCTCGCCGGGGAGGTCAGCGACGACGAGGGCCGGGATCCGCGGCGGGGTGGTCACAGTGCGGAGGGGAGGGTCCTCCACAGGTGAGCGCGGTCGGGGGCGTCCCGCAGCGCGCCGAGGACGGCCGGATGCGGTGCCGCGTACAGGCCGGGGTAGTCCAGCTCGCCCACCGCGGGGTCGGGCAGGAAGGCCAGGTGTTCGCCGTCCAGGGAGAACCGCGCGTCCACGCCCGGCTTGTTGCCGCGTGGATCCTGGCGGTGCCAGGCGCCGTTGAAGCGCACGGCGACGAGCCCGTGGAGGGCGTGTCCGTCACCCTCGTCGTGGGCGAACCGCTGATAGCACAGCGCGGTCGGGATGTCCTCGGCCCGCAGCAGGGCGGCCAGGGCATGGGCCTTGGCATGACAGATGCCCGTGCCCTGTTCCAGTACGTCCGAGGCGCGCCAGGTCACGCGCGGGTCGCCGGCATCCTGCGAGTGCGGAATGGTGTCGCGGACGAATTCGAAGGCGAGGCGCGCATAACCATACGAGTCCTCGGCCTCCTTCACGAGACGGGCAGCCGTGTCCCGCACCAGCGGGTGGTGATGGTCGATGACGTCGTCAGCGGCCAAGTACGCGGAAAGGTCGGGGTTCTCCTGGATCAGCTCCATGACTCGAGAGCATAGGAAAGCGATCACCCGACAGTCAATGACTTTTCAGGTGACCGCATACCTATGCATTCAGTCGGCTCCGCTGGCGCCATCTCTTCCTTTAGCGCGCCATCTCTTCCTTGACCGCGGCGACGAAGGTGTCCACGTCCTCCTCGGTCGTGTCGAACGCGCACATCCAGCGCACGACGCCCGCGGCCTCGTCCCAGAAGTAGAACCGGAACTTCTTCTGGAGCCGCTCGCTCACCTCGTGCGGCAGCCGGGCGAAGACGCCGTTGGCCTGCACGGGGTGGAGGATCTCCACGCCGTGCACGGCCCGTACGCCCTCGGCGAGCCGCTGGGCCATCTCGTTGGCGTGGCGGGCGTTGCGCAGCCACAGGTCCTTGGCGAGCAGGGCCTCCAACTGCACCGACACGAAGCGCATCTTGGAGGCGAGCTGCATGGACAGCTTGCGCAGGTGCTTCATGTGGCGGACGGCGTCCTGGTCGATGACGACGACCGCCTCGCCGAACAGCGCGCCGTTCTTCGTGCCGCCCAGCGAGAGCAGGTCGACGCCGACCGCGTTGGTGAACGTCCGCATCGGGACGTCCAGCGAGGCGGCGGCGTTGGCTATCCGGGAGCCGTCCAGATGCACCTTCATGCCGTGCGCGTGGGCGTGGTCGCAGATCGCGCGGATCTCGTCGGGCGTGTAGAGCGTGCCCAGCTCCGTGCTCTGGGTGATCGACACGACCTGCGGCATCGCGCGGTGCTCGTCGTCCCACCCCCAGGCCTGCCTGTCGATCAGTTCAGGGGTGAGCTTGCCGTCCGGGGTGGGCACGGTGAGCAGCTTCAGGCCGCCCATGCGCTCGGGCGCGCCGCCCTCGTCCACGTTGATGTGCGCGCTCTCGGCGCAGATCACCGCGCCCCAGCGGTCGGTGACCGCCTGGAGCGCGACGACATTGGCGCCGGTGCCGTTGAAGACCGGGAACGCCTCCGCCGTGGCACCGAAGTGGCTGCGGATGATCCCCTGGAAGTGCTCGGTGTAGTCGTCCTCGCCGTACGCCACCTGGTGGCCGCCGTTGGCCAGGGCCAGGGCGGCCATCACCTCCGGGTGGGCCCCTGCGTAGTTGTCGCTGGCGAAACCGCGGACCTCCGGGTCGTGATGGCGTCGCGCGTCGGTCTTCGGAGGGTTCACGGCTTCTCGGTGAGCCACAGACGCTGTCCGTTCACTTCGGGGGCGGGCTTCTCCCAGACTCCGGCGATGGCCTCGGCCAGGTCCTTGACGTCGGTGAAGCCCGCGAACTTCGCGTTGGGGCGGTCGGCGCGCATCGCCTCGTGCACCAGCGCCTTGACCACCAGGATGGCAGCCGCGGAGGTCGGGCCCGCGGCGCCCCCTGCCTTGCGGAAGGCGTCGGCGAGCGCGAGCGTCCAGGCCTCGGCGGCGGCCTTGGCGGCGGCGTACGCGGCGTTGCCCGCCGAGGGCTTGGTGGCGCCTGAGGCACTGATCAGCACGTACCGGCCGCGCTCACTGCGCTGCAGGCCCTCGAAGAAGGCGAGCGAGGTGTGCTGGACGGTCTTGACGAGCAGCAGCTCCAGGAAGTCCCAGTCGTCCAGGCTGGTCTTGATGAACGTCTCGCTGCCGCGCCAGCCGCCGACGAGGTGGACCACACCGTCGATCCGGCCGAACTCCTTCTCGACGCGGTTCGCCCAGTCCCGGGTCGAGCCCAGGTCGAGCAGATCGACCGGCTCACCGGTGACGGTGGCGCCCCCCGCCCCGTAGCGGGCCGCGTCGACGGCCTCCGCCAGGCGCTCGGGGTCGTTGTCCGCGCCGGCGACGATCGCGCCCGCCTCGGCGAGCCTGAGCAGTGCCGCCCGGCCGGCCGGTCCACCCGCGCCGGCGACCGCGATCACCGCACCGCTGAGAGCCCCGTTCCCCATGGTCTTCGCCTCCTGAGCAGTGTTCTCGGTACGCAGGTCGCTCACGCGGCGATCCGCTCGGCGCCGTCCGCCGTGATGCCCCGGGTCGAGGCGATCACGTTCTTCAGCTTCTTGGACAGGGCCTCATAGAACATGCTCAGCGGAAACTCGTCCGGAAGCACGTCGTCCACGAGTTTGCGGGGCGGCTGGGTCAGGTCCAGGGCGTCGGGGCCCTTGGCCCACTTGGAGCCCGGGTGCGGGGCGAGGTACGTGGAGACCAGCTCGTAGCCGGCGAACCAGTGGACGAGCTTGGGGCGGTCGATGCCGTCCCGGTAGAGCTGCTCGATGTCGGCGCACAACTGGTTGGTGACCTGCGGGGCCCGCTGCCAGTCGATGTGCAGCTTGTTGTCGGTCCAGCGGACGACGTCGTGCTTGTGCAGGTAGGCGAAGAGCAGCTGGCCGCCGAGGCCGTCGTAGTTGCGCACCCGCTCGCCGGTGACGGGGAAGCGGAACATGCGGTCGAAGAGGACCGCGTACTGCACGTCGCGGGCCTGCGGGACGCCGTCGGCCTGGAGCTTCACGGCCTCCTTGAAGGCGGTGAGGTCGCACCGCAGCTCCTCCAGCCCGTACATCCAGAACGGCTGGCGCTGCTTGATCATGAAGGGGTCGAAGGGCAGGTCACCGTGGCTGTGGGTGCGGTCGTGGACCATGTCCCACAGGACGAAGGCCTCCTCGCAGCGCTTCTGGTCGTGGACCATGGCGGCGATGTCCTCGGGCAGCGACAGGCCCAGGACCTCGACGGCGGCGTCGGTCACCCGGCGGAAGCGGGCGGCCTCGCGGTCACAGAAGATGCCACCCCAGGAGAAACGTTCCGGCGCCTCACGGACGGCGATGGTCTCCGGGAAGAGGACGGCGGAGTTCGTGTCGTAGCCGGCCGTGAAGTCCTCGAAGGTGATGCCGCAGAACAGCGGGTTGTCGTAGCGGGTGCGCTCCAGTTCGGCCAGCCACTCGGGCCAGACCATGCGCAGCACGACCGCTTCGAGGTTCCGGTCCGGGTTGCCGTTCTGCGTGTACATCGCGAAGACGACCAGGTGCTGGAGTCCGTCGCGACGGTTCGCGGCGGGCTGGAAGGCCAGCAGCGAGTCGAGGAAGTCCGGCACCTCGAAGCCGCCGTCGGCCCAGACCCGCAGGTCCTTGGCGAGCGCCCGGTGATAGTCGGCGTCGTGCGGGAGCAGCGGGGACAGCTCCTCGACGGCCTCGATCACCTGCCGGAGGGCCTGCTCGGCGTCCGTGCGCGACGGCGCACCCTCCGCCGTGAAGTCGATCGACCCGTCCTTCGACTGCCAGGGCCGGATGCGCTCCACGGCATCCTTGAGCACGCGCCACGCCGGGTGCTCGACCACCCTCGCCGCCGGAGGAACCTGCTCCCCCGTAGCCGCCTGCACAAGAATTTCCGTCATGTCCCATCCTTCACTGGAGAAGCTCGCGTCAGGACACCGTATGCGTAGGGGGTTTCCTCCAGCAAGTGGAGCTTACGGAAATTATCCTGCGCTCCCGCATCTTCACCGCACTTTTTCCTGCCGGACATCGAAGGAGCGGCTAGTTCCGCTACGGGCCGCGCGGCGGGTCGGCGCTGCGGGCGGGGCGGGTAGAGGAACCCTCGGTGCACGCGCATGTCCATGGCGCCCCGGGGCCACTAGGCTGCGTGCTCCTCCTGCCCAGCCGTCGACGGAAGCGAGTCGTCTCTTGAACTTCCTCACCATCGGTCACCGCGGAGTCATGGGTGTCGAACCCGAGAACACCCTGCGTTCCTTCGTCGCCGCCGAACACGCCGGTCTGGACGTCATCGAACTCGATCTGCACCTGAGCAAGGACGGCGCCCTCGTGGTCATGCACGACCCCGACGTGGACCGTACGACCGACGGGACCGGGCCCATCGCCGACCGGACGCTCGCGGAACTGCGGACCCTCGACGCGGGCCGCGGCGAGCGCGTGCCGTGCTTCGAGGAGGTCCTGGACGCCGTGCGGCTCCCGCTCCAGGCCGAGATCAAGGACGTCCAGGCGGCGCGGGCGCTGGCCGACGTGATGCACGCGCGGGACCTGGTGGAGCGCGTGGAGGTGTCCTCGTTCCACGACGAGGCCGTCGCCGAGATCGCGCGCCTGGTCCCCGGAGTGCGCACCGCCCTCATCGGCAGCCGCTACGGCCTCGACATCGTCGACCGCGCCCGGGAGGCGGGCGCGACGACGGTCTGTCTCAACCTGCGCCGGCTCACCCTGGAGATCGTCGAGGAGGCACGGAAGCAGGACCTGCGGATCATCGGCTGGGTGGTCAACACACAGGACCAGCTGCGGCTGGTCCGCGCCCTGGAACTCGACGGCGCGACCACCGACTACCCGGAGATCCGGCGCACGGGCCGCTTCACTGCGTGAGCACAGGTCCTGACGGTCGGACAGGTCCTGACGGTCAGCTCAGTTCCTTGACCAGCAGCTCGAACTGGAGGTCGTCGCGCTGCGGGATGCCGAAGCGCTCGTCGCCGTAGGGGAAGGGGGTCATACGGCCGGTCCGCCGGTAGCCGCGACGCTCGTACCAGGCTATGAGGTCATCGCGTACGGAGATCACGGTCATGTGCATCTCCGTGACGCCCCAGTCCTCGCGCGCCAGCCGTTCGGCCTGCGCCATGACCGTCTTGCCGAGGCCGGCGCCCTGGACCGTGGGGCTGACGGCGAACATGCCGAAGTAGGCGTGGACGCCGCGGTGTTCCAGCTGGCAGCAGGCGACGATCCGGCCCTGCCGCTCGACGACGAGCAGCCGGCTGTCCGGCGCCTTGATGACCGCGAGCACTCCGTCGGGGTCAGTCCGCTGCCCCTGGAGGATGTCGGCCTCGGTCGTCCACCCGGCCCGGCTGGCGTCCCCGCGGTAGGCGGACTCGATGAGCGCGACGAGCGCGTCCACGTCGGCGTCGACGGCGTCGCGGAAGGTGAATTCGGTGGCGGCGGTGTCCATGCGGGCGTTCTCCGGTCTCTGACTCGGCTGGGGCACCGCCGAGCGTAGACCCTGCGCCGGTAGGCTCCGGCTGCATGGTGCACGTACTCAGCAGTAGGACCCTGCTCAGGCCGACCGATCCCGAGCGTTCCCGTGCCTTCTACGGGGAGCAGCTCGGCCTCGCGGTCTATCGCGAGTTCGGGACGGGGCCGGAGCGCGGGGTGGTCTACTTCCTCGGCGGCGGTTTCCTGGAGGTCTCGGGCCGCTCGGAGACACCGCCGGACCCCGCCGTACGGCTGTGGCTGCAGGTGCCCGACGTGGCGGCGGCGCACGACGAGCTGCGCGCCCGGGGGGTGGAGATCGTCCGGCCGCCGGTGCGGGAGCCGTGGGGGCTGCTCGAAATGTGGGTCGCCGATCCGGACGGCACGCCGATCGTGCTGGTGGAGGTACCGGCGGACCATCCGATCCGCTACCGGCCGGGCATCTGAGCCGACCGGCGCAGGGCTGCCGGGACGGGCGTCGTCCGTGGCCTGCGGGTCGCCGGGCGGCCGACGGGCTTCATCCGAGACCTGCCGGTAGCCGGGCGGCCGACGGGTACGTCCGTGACCTGGGGATCGCCGAGCGGGCGGGCGGCGGGGTGATTCAAAGGCCGGTCGTCGAGGCCGTCCGTCCAGGCCGGACCGTGTTTCGCGGGCCTCGGCGGCCACCGGATGCCGTGGCGCGGGTCGGGGCATAGCGTGCTGGAAGGGGTCCCTTTCGCGGAAGGAACGCCATGAAGCTCGACGCGCCCGTGCCCGGCGGGCCCTGCTGGGCCGAGCTGGGGACGACCGACCTGGAGGCGGCGAAGCGGTTCTACGCGGAGCTCTTCGGCTGGCGCGCGGAGACGGATCCGCGCCAGGAGGCGGGCGGCTACACGGTCGCGCACCTCGGCGAAGCTGCCGTCGCGGCGCTCAGCCCCCTGTACCAGGAGGCACAGCCCTGCGCCTGGAACGTGTCGTTCGCGGTGACCGACGCGGATGTCAGCGCGCGACTGCTCACGGAGGCCGGCGGCAAGGTGCTTGTCGGCCCGATGGACGTCTTCGACGTGGGCCGGTTCGTGGTCGCCCTCGACCCGGGCGGCGCCGCCTTCCAGCTGTGGCAGGCGCGGGCCTTCCCGGGGGCCGGGCTGTTCAACGCGCCCGGCTCGCTCGGCTGGGTGGAGCTGCTGACCCGCGATCGCCACCGGGCGGAGACCTTCTACACGACGGTGTTCGGCTGGACCGTCCGGTCGTCGGAGAACTACCTGCAGTGGGGCGTCGGCGGCGCGGACTTCGGCGGCATGATCACGATGGACGAGAAGTTCCCGCCCGAGGTGCCCCCGCACTGGCTGCCGTACTTCGCGGTGACGGACGTGGACGAGTCCACCCGGACGGCGACGGAGGCGGGCGGCACCGCGCTCATGGAACCGACCTCGGTGCCGGACGGCCCGCGGATCGCCGTACTGCGGGACCCGCAGGGCGCGGTGTTCGGCGTGTACCGGGCGGGTGACGAGGGCTGACCGTCGACGGGCCGCCAGGCCGCCTCCCGCGCCGGCCCTGCGCTCAGACCCGCAGTGCCCTCATGTGTCCCTCGAGTCGGCTCAGCAACTCACCCAGCAGATCTGCCAGTTCGCCCTGTCGGCCGTCGTCGAGGGCGGACAGTACGGCGCTCTCGTAGACGAGCTGCTCGGGCATGATGCCGTCGACGAGGGCACGCCCGGCCTCCGTGAGGCGGAGGTGGGCGACACGCCGGTCCCGGGTGTCGACGCGACGGTCCACCAGTCCACGCTCGGTGAGCTGCTTGAGCCGCTTGGTGACGGCCGCCCCGGAGGAGAAGGTCTCACGGGCCAGTTCGCCGGGAGTCAGCTCATGGCCGGTGCGGCGCAGCGCACCGAGCAGGTCGAACTCCGCACGGCTCAGCCCGGCCCGCCGCAGGGGGGCGTCCTCGGCCTGCTGGAGGAGCGCGGCGCAGCGGTTCACGCGGCCGATGATCTCCATGGGGCCGGTGTCGAGGTCGGGCCGGACCGTCTGCCACTGCCGGACGACGGCGGCGACGGTGTCGTTGCGCACCGGCCGATCGGCCGGAACCGGCCGAACCGGCCGTAGCCCCTGTACCGGCTGCACCGGGTCGGCGGTGTCCGCTCGGCCACCGCTCTCCCGCGCGTCGCCGCCGTCCGCCCCGTCGCCGCTCCTCGGGCGGCCACCGGCGCTCCCGGGGCCATGGGCCCCCGGTCCCGTCCCGGCCGCGGGCCCTTCCCCCGTCCCGTTCCCGGCCGCCGACCGCCCGTGCGTCGCCGTCATCGCCGTACGTCCTCCGCTCCCGTGCTCATGCTCGCGTCCCGGTCCAGGAGCAGCCCCTGGCGCCGTACCGTCGCCGCGAGCGTACGGTGTCCGCACTGTTCGGCCGACACGACCCGCTCCTCGGGCAGCGCCCGCTGCCACCACTCGCCGTAAGCGGCGTCGGCGGTGGCGCGCAGGTCGACCAGGGTGGCGGCGAGGCCGCGGCGGGCGGATTCCAGCGCTCCGGGGGCGGGGCGGGGCTCCGCCAGCAGGCGGGCGGCGCGCTCGCGGGTCCGTTCGACGGCTGTCAGGGCGTCCCCGAGACGGTCGCCGGCCCGCCGGTTGGTGACGGCGGCCGCGGCGACGAAACCGACCACGGCGCCGACGAGGGTGTCCACCAGCCGCTCGGTGATCAGCCGGCCCGAGTCCTGTACCTGCGCGAACTCGGTGATGAGCAGGGCCATCGGGGTCACGCAGACGCTGCCGAGCCAGTAGTTGCGGCTGATCAGCGCCTCGGCGCCGAAGTTCAGGGCGAGGCAGATCAGGACGAGGGCGGCCTGCGTGAGATGGGCGAGCGGGACGAGCGCGGCGAACGCGAGCACGCCGACCAGGTTGCCGACGACCCGCTGGACTCCGCGGCTCCAGGTGAGCGTGAGGTTCGCCTGGTAGAGGGACGCGGCGGTGACCAGGGCCCAGTAGGGGCGGCCGACACCGAGGGCGAGGGAGGCGTATCCGGCGAGGGCGCAACCGAGGGCGGTGTGTGCGGCGATCGGCGCGAGGGGGCGGAGACGGAGCCGCAGGGACGGCCGGCCGGTGGCGAGTTCGGCGTCGACGCCGAGGAGTTCGTCGTCGTCCACCAGGTCGCGCGGGTGCGGGACGGGACCGGTGCCGCGCAGGTCGCCGGCCCAGTCGCGCAGCCGCTTCGGGTCGGTGTCGGCGGGGGCGGCGAGGGCGATCTCGGCACGGACGACGAGACGCTCCAGGGCCCGGCGGGCCTGTGTGGCACGGGCCGACAGGAGGGTCTGCCAGGCGGCGTGCACGGCGGCGGCCGCGGCGGCGCGGGTCCGGGCGTGCCCGTCGTCGGCGGCGCCCGTGGCGGCGTGGGCGGCGGCCGCGTCGAGGGCGTGGGCGGTGGCACGGCGCTCCGGGCCGTGCGGCCGCAGCAGCCCGGGCGCCATGCCGACGAGCCAGGCCCAGGCACCCGTGGCGAGTGCCAGTCCCAGATGGCCGGGAACCTGCCCGGGGGTCTGCGGTGCGAACAGCGCCGCCGAGCTGATGAAGGTGAAGACGACGTTGGCGGGCGGTCCGAGGCGGGTCGCGTCACAGAGGGCCTTCTGCGCGGCCGCGAGCAGGGCGCCGACGGTCACCAGGACGACGGCGTCGCCGGTCAGCGAGGCCGCGAGCAGGGCGACCGCCAGTCCTGAGGTCATGCCCAGCACCACCCAGGCCAGGACCCGGGCCCGGGCCGCGTAGGGGCGGTTGTGGGCGTACAGGGCGCACAGGGACCCGGCCATCGTGTACATCGCCAGGTCCAGCCGGCCGAGGGCCAGCAGGATCAGGTTCGGCGGGGCGACGGCGGCGATCACGCTGAGGGCGGGCTTGAACCAGATGTCGGAGGGCCGCCCGAGGCGCAGCACTCCGGCGATGGGCAGGCGGTGTCCCCCGCGCGGCCCGCGCCGACGGCCGTGCTGCCGCCCCTCGGGCTGTCCGGCGTGCGGTTCGCGGCGGACTCCGGGGCGGTCTTCGGGGCGGTCTTCGGTTCGGGGGCGCTGAAAGTTCGCACTGCTCATACCTAGTAATTTAGCATGTGTTTTACCAGTGAAACATCACGTGCTCCGTCGAATGCCCCCCCCGTGTACACCCTTGCGCCCGCGTGCGCACGGTGTGCCGTGGGCATCGCAACCCTCGACTGCGAACGTCGAGCGGGGAGGTGCGCGTGCACGGACCGGCTTCGCCCGGCTGGCTGCTGGTGGCGCTGTGTGCGGCGACCGGGGCCTACTGCCTGCTGCGGATGCGCAGCGGGGTCGAGGAGCAGCGCAGGGCCGCGGGCGGTGAGGCGCTGATGGGCTTCGGAATGGCCGCGATGGCCGTACCCCCGGCGGCGTTCACCCCGCCCGCGTGGGCCTGGCCCCTTTTCGCGGCGGTCTTCGGGGCGGCCGCGCTGCGCGCCCTGTGGGCGGCTCGCACGAGCGCCCACCACCTGCACCATCTGGTCGGGGCGGGAGCCATGGTCTACATGGCGGCCGTGATGGCCGCCGCGCCCGCGCACCAGCACGGACACGGCGGCTCCGGCGTCCCGCTGCTCACGGGAGTGCTGCTGCTGTACTTCACCGGCTACGTCCTGCTCGCCGGGGTCCGGCTGCTGCCGGTGGCCGGGACGGGGGGCGCCGCCCTGGCCTGGGGCGACCGGCCCGAGGTGGCGCGGGCGTGCCGGCTGTCGATGGGGATGGGGATGCTCGCCATGCTGCTGACGATGTGAGCCCAACTCCGGCGTGGCCTGCGTCACTTCGCCGCGACAAGCCGTACCCCCGAGCGGCACGCCGCTCATAGGGTGCTACCCATGATGGTCCCCGCGGTACTGCTGCTGCTCGGTGCCCTGACCGCCGTGATCGCCCCCCGGCTGATCGCCCGGGCCGACTGGCCGGACCACGAACCGGTGGTCGCGCTGTGGGCGTGGCAGTGCGTGGTCGCCGCGGTTCTGCTGTGCTGTGCGCTGTCGATGACGCTCAGCGCGGCGGCGGCCTGGCAGGCGGTGCGCGGGCATGTCTTCGCGCCGGCCCCGCGCGCGGTGGTCGAGGCGTACGCGCTGGGCGCGACGGGCCCGTGGGCGGCGGCGACCGCGGTGGCGCTCGCGTGCGGCGGGCTGTGGAGCGGGGCGATGCTCGTGCGGGAGGTGCTGCGCAGCCGCGCCGGACACCGGTCCCGCCAAGCCGAACTCCGGTTGCGCGCACCGTTGTTGCCGGGCGAGAACGCCGCGTCCGGCCGACTGCTCGTACTGGAGGGTGAGCGGCCCGACGCCTGGTGGCTGGCGGGATCCGCACCTCAACTGGTCGTCACCACCGCCGCGTTGCGCCGCCTGAAGGGACGGCAGCTGGACGCGGTGCTGGCACACGAGCGGGGGCACGCCCAGGCGCGTCACGACTGGCTGCTCAACTGCTCGACGGCACTGGCCACCGGCTTTCCGCGGGTACCGGTCTTCGCCGCGTTCCGCGACGAGATGCACCGGCTGGTCGAGTTGTCGGCGGACGACATGGCCTCCCGTCGCTTCGGCCGGCTGACGACCGCGCTGGCACTGGTCGAACTCAACGAGGATCGGGGTGTGTTCGGCCCCGCTCCCGCCCCGCAGGCCCATGTCCCGCAGCGCGTCCACCGGTTGCTCACACCGTCCGGCCGCCTGACTGCGGCCCGCCGCCTGCGACTGACGGCGGCGGCCTCCCTCGTGCCGGTGGTCCCGGTCCTGGTGACCCTGGTCCCCGCGCTCAGAACCCTGGGCTGATCCCCACGCCCCGGAGAATCCGTCCCCGCGCGACCTGCCGCGCCGGCCGCGCGCGGGCCCAGCGCCTCCGGTGTCCGCCCTGGCATCCCGGCGTCCGGCTCGGCATCCCCCCGGTCGGCCCTGCGTCCCCGCCGACCGACCATCCCGGGGACCCGCTGACCACCTCAGCTCCCACGGAACGGTCCTGCCCCGCGGCCGGAGAAGACCGACCGTATAAGCGGAACCGGCCGCCTCAGGGCACCGCCCCGAGCCACTGCGGGCATCGGACCGGCAAACCCCGCCCGCCCCCTTCGACCCGCCCGGTGCCTCCTGAGCCTCCTGAGCCGACAGAGCCACGGCCACCCCGCCCGTGCCGGCCGGCGCCTCGGGACCCGCGCCACCTCCCCGGCCAGGACGTCCGCCCCGAACAGGACAGGCCGCCCCGCAGCCAGGACATCCGCCCCCGAAGGACAGGCCACCCCCGCAGCCGGGACAGCCGTGCGGGGCGGTCGGGACAGCCGAGGGCAGCCGAGGCAGCCGCGCCGGAACCCGCCCCGGTCTCCCCGGAATGGAGGCCCACCGCTCCGGATACCCGACCGAGCACCCCTGGTTCGCTTCCGGCCCCACCCTTCGGCGAGGATCTCCGTATGCACCATCCGTCCGTCGACTCCCCGCCCCGCCTCGCGGGTCTGCGCGCGACGCTCCGGACCGCCCTGGTCCTGGGGCTGTGCTCCACCCTGCTCCTCGTCCTGGTCGCGGCCGACTGGCATCCCCTGGTCTCCGCCGACGGCGACATCTCCCGCACCACCCACCGCTGGGCCGTCGCCGACCCCGACGTCACCCAGGTCTGCCGCATCCTCACGGACTGGGTCTGGGACCCCCTGACCATGCGTCTGCTGGGGGCGGCGGTAGCCGTGTGGCTGGTGTGGCGGCACGGGGCGTGGTGGACGGCAGGGTGGCTGGTCGCCACGGCGGCGGTGGGCACACTGGTCCAGCAGTCGCTCAAAGCCGGGGTGGGCCGCGCCCGTCCGGTCTGGCCCGACCCGGTCGACTCCGCCCACTACGGGGCATACCCCTCCGGGCACGCCCTGACGGCCACGGTGGTGTTCGGTCTCCTGCTGTGGCTGCTGCACCGGCACGGCGTCCCCCCGGTCGTGTGGCGTACGGCGCTGGCGGTGGCGGTGGTCTCCGTGGTGGGCGTGGGGCTGACCCGGATCTGGCTGGGCGTGCACTGGCCCTCGGACGTCCTGGGCGGCTGGCTGCTGGGCGCCCTCCTGGTGGCGCTGGCGATCGCGGCCCACCTGCGGTGGCGCCCGTGACGCTGCCGAGGCGGCGCCACGGTTACGCCCTGAAGTCCGCAGCGCCCAGAGACTCGCGGGCCCCGAGGTCCGCGGGGACCTGGGACTCGCTGGGCCCTGAGACCCGCGGGACCCTGAGACCCGCGGGACCCTGAGATCCAAAACCGGGTGTTCGGTTCCGCGGGGTTCGTAGACTCAGCCCATGCGCATGACAGCCGTGTTGTTCGACTTCTCCGGGACCCTGTTCCGTATCGAGTCCGCCGAGTCCTGGCTGCGGGCGGTGCTGGAGGGGGCCGACGTCACGCTGCCCGCGTCGGAGTTCGCCGAGAAGGCGCGGGCGCTGGAGACGGCCGGCGCGCTGCCCGGCGGGGCGAGTCCGCTCCGGCTGCCCGCCGGGGTCGCCGAGTTGTGGCGGGTGCGGGACGAGAGCGCGGAGCTGCACCGAGCCGCGTACACGGGTCTGTCCCGTCAGGTGACGCTGCCCGACCCGGCGTTGCACGACGCCCTGTACGAACGGCACAGGATTCCGGCGGCCTGGGCGCCCTACCCCGACGCCCTCGACGTGCTGAGCGGGTTGCGCGAGCGCGGGCTCCGGGTCGGTGTGGTCAGCAACATCGGCTGGGACCTGCGCCCGGTGTTCCGGGAGCACGGCCTCGACCGGTACGTCGACGCGTACACACTGTCGTACGAGCACGGGTTCCAGAAGCCGGACCCCCGGCTGTTCACCGTCGCGTGCGAGGCACTGGACGCCGATCCCGGCGGAGTCCTGATGGTCGGTGACGACCGGCACGCGGACGGCGGGGCGGCGGCACTGGGCTGCGCGGTGCACTTCGTGGACCATCTGCCGGCGGCCGAACGCCCGGACGCGCTGCGGACGGTGCTGGGCTTGGTGGGGTGACCCGACGGCCCCGGCGCGCTCCCTGCCAACGGTCGCCTCAGGCACCCATTACGGGAGAAGCACGCCCACTCTGGGCGATCCCCCGCGTCGCCCAGAGCAGGCGGCAGCCCGGTGTGCTCCGAACCGGAACCCCACCGGGTTGTCCTGAGTATAGTTGGCTGGCAGCCAGTCAACGCAGGAGTTCCAGGATGTCCCCGCGCAGCGCCTCGGTCAATGAAGAATTGCGGCGCCGTTCCAGGGAGCGGCTCCTTCAGGCCGCCGTGGAGCTGGTCGGCGAGCAGGGTTACGAGGCGACGACGCTCGGTGACATCGCGGACCGGGCCGGCTCGGCGCGCGGTCTGGTGTCGTACTACTTCCCCGGCAAGCGGCAGCTGGTCCAGTCCGCCGTGCACCGGCTGATGCACCGCACGCTGGAGGAGGCGCTCGAGCGGGAGCCGCGCACCGAGGACGGCCGGGAGCGGATGGCGCGGGCCATCGACGGCATCCTGGGCCTGGCCCGGGACCGTACGGTGCTGATGCGTCAGCACATGGCGGGCCTTCTGCAGGTCGAGGGGTTCGTGCAGTGTCCGGAGCAGCAGCGGCTGGCCGACCTGCTGCGGGACACCGCGGCCCGGCACGGGTCGCAGGACGTCGACCACGACTACCCGATGCTCCGCTCCCAGCTGATGGGAGCGGTCTACGCGATGGTGCTGCCGAACGTGCCCCTGCCGCTCACGACCCTGCGCGCCGAGCTGTTCGCGCGCTACCGGCTCGACTGGGAACAGGGGGTCCCGCCGGACGCCGAGGCGCCCGGCGGGAGGTGTGACACCGATCTGTCGCGCTTCTTCGCGACCGACCCGACGGCTCCGCGGAGCGAGGGTCAGTCGAAGTAGTCCGGCTGGGTCTGGACGTTGAGCTCGCCGACCCGGACCCGCTTGGCGGGGTCGGTGCGCCGGTCGCTGAGCTTCAGCACGTCGAAGCCCTTGGCGATGTCGTTGGAGTAGATGTAACCGTTGTAGTAGTACGCCGACCACGAGCCGCCGGTTTTCATCACCTGGGTGTCGAGCGGACCGCGCTCGAAGTAGGCGATCTCCTTCGGCTTGGACGAGTCGGTGAAGTCCCAGACCGAGACACCGCCCTGGTACCAGGCCTGCACCATGATGTCCTTGCCCTTGACCGGGATCAGCGAGCCGTTGTGGGCCACGCAGTTCTCGGTGTCCGCCTGGTGGCGGGGGATCTTGTAGTAGCTGCGGAAGACCAGCTTGCGCTTGTCGCCCTTGCCGACGATGTCGTAGATGCCGTCGGCGCCCTTGTCCGGCCCGATCGCCGCGTTGCAGGTGGCCGCCCCGCCGCCGCCGAGCTCGTCGGTGAACACGACCTTGTTCGCCTTCTGGTTGAAGGTCGCCGAGTGCCAGAACGCGAAGTTCACGTTGTCCTGGACCTGGTCGATCACCTTCGGGTGCTCGGGGTCCTTGATGGAGAACAGGATGCCGTCGCCCATGCAGGCGCCCGCCGCGAGGTCCTCGGAGGGCAGGACCGTGATGTCGTGGCAGCCGGTCGTCTTGGAGACGCCGGGGTTCGTGGGCGAGCCCGGGTTGCCGCCGCCGTCCGGACCCTCTCCCGGGAAGAGCACGGGGAAGCTCACGATCGCGGCCTTCTCCGGCGTCTTGCGCGGCACCTTGATGACCGAGATGCCGTCGTGCGGGGGCTGGCAGTCCGGATAGGCGGCGTTCGGCGAGTACGAGGAGACGTAGATGTAGACGTTCTTGCGCTCGGGCACCAGGGTGTGGGTGTGCGAGCCGCAGGCGGTCTCGACGGCGGCGACGTACTTGGGGTTCGCCTTGTCGCTGATGTCGAAGACCTTCATGCCCTCCCAGGAGGACTTCTCGGTCACCGGCTGCGTGGTGCTGTTGCAACTGCTGTCGCTGCGTGAGGAGTCGGTGGACAGGAAGAGCAGGTCGCCCGAGACGGAGATGTCGTTCTGCGAGCCGGGGCAGAGCACCTGCGCGACGGTCTTCGGGGACTTCGGGTTGCTGATGTCGAAGACGCGGAAGCCGTCGTAGTTGCCGGAGAAGGCGTACTTGCCCTGGAAGGCGAGGTCCGAGTTGGTGCCCGGCAGAGCGTCCTTGGGGATGTTCGTCAGGTGCTCGATGTTGTCGGAATGGACGATCTCGTCCTGCCCCGGTATCTCGCCGTCGGCGATCGCCGCGGCCGCCTCGGCCCGGGCGCCCTGGGACACCTCCTGCTGCACGGCGGGTCCGTCCCCCGGGTCGGGGGTCGCGGCCGCCGGGACGGCCGTCAGGAGCGCGGCCAGCAGTCCGGTGCACGCGGCGGCCACTCCCAGCCGTCTGCGTCGCGTTCGAAGGTCGTTCAACAGGGTCACTGCGTCCTCCCTTGTCGCCGTTCACGCGGAACGGTTCACGGTGCTCCGAAGTATCGTCTTCATCATGCACATATCAAGGGTCGGTAACGCACTCGTCATGAATCTTTCGGTTCAGTAGTGCGATCTTGGTGCGAAGATCCAGCCGAGGACGGCATCCCGGTCCTCGACTCACCTGCTTCAGGAGGTCGTTGTGCTCGTCCGCCGCGTGCCCCTCGTCTCAGCCTCACTGCTGCTCGCGCTCGCCCTCACGGGGTGCGACTCCGGGCCGGACACCAAGTCGGGTGCGGCGAGCGGTCCTTCGGTGATAGCACCGGGCAAGCCGGGTGAGACGAACCGGACCCTCTCCGCCGAGGACGCGGCCGAGCAGCGCGCCGACGACGACACACCCAACTCCGCCGACGTGGCGTACGCGCGGATGATGATCCAGCACCACACCCAGGCTCTGAAGATGACCCAACTCGCCGCGAAGCACGCCGAGTCGACGGCCGTCAAAGGTCTCGCGTCGCGGATCGGCGCCGCGCAGGGGCCGGAGATCGAAGCCATGAAGGGCTGGCTCACGACGTACGGCGAGGCGGAGACGGGCGGCGAGCACGACCACGCGGCGATGCCCGGCATGGCCACCGAGGCCCAGCTGAACGAGCTGCGCGCGGCCCGTGGCAAGGCGTTCGACGCGCTCTTCCTCACTCTGATGATCACCCACCACGGAGGCGCCCTCACCATGGCCGCCGACGTCAAGGCGCAGGGCAACAACGTGCGGATCGAGGAGATGGCGGACGATGTGATAGCGCAGCAGACGAGCGAGATCACCAGGATGCGCGGTATGCAGTAGCACGCCCCGGTCCGCGGACCTCGTCCGCGGACCGGGCGGTGCCGAGCCGTGCCGTGCCGACAGGTCTGCTCAGCGCCGGGCGTGACGTGGTGTCAGGTAGCCCGCGTCACGCGCCTGGGCGATCAGCCTCAGCGATCTGCGGCGGCTGTGTCCCGTCGCGCACATGACGGCGAGGACGGGGTCCGCCCCCTCCTCCTGGGCCGCGCGGTACTCCTGCGCCACCAGCCACCGCCCCTCGGCGCCCCGTGGCCAGGCCGGGCGCGCCCGCCGGGGGGCGAACCGCTCTTCGGCCTCCCCGGCGGGGGCGGGCTCCCGCACACCCTCGGCGCCGTACAGGCCGTCCGCGTGGCCCGCGTCCTCCATGCGCCCCGCGTCCTCCGTGCGCCCCACGTCCTCCGTGCGCCCCACGTCCTCCGTGCACTGCGCGTCCTCCGCATGCGCCGCGTCCGCCGCGCCCGCCACCCCGAGGCCGCCGGCTTCGTCGCACCTCTCGAACAGGGGCCCCTCGATCCAGTCCGCGAGCACCGTCAGGTCCACGAGCGACAGGGGCGGCTGGGCACGGACGTCCTCGACCGAGACGCGCCCCTCGCAGACGACGGCCAGCAGCTCCACGCGCGCACCGTCGGCGAACCCCAGCAGCACATGGAACCAGGACGTGGCGCCCGCGGCTTCCTGGATCTCCCACGCGGGCCAGACGGAGACCGCGCCGTCCTCGGCGGAACGATCAGAAAGATTAAGAAACGATGCTTCTAGCACACACGGAACGTAACCGCATGATCACTTTCCATACGAACGGACACGCACACACCGGGCGCGCACAGCACCCTGTCAGCGGAGCCACGCTGGTGCGATGCTGGAGGCACCAGCGATCTCCTCCGTCCCCCTGGGTAAGGAGTTCCGCGTGCTGCGTGTCGCCGTCGTCGGCTCAGGGCCGAGTGGGGTCTACACCGCCCAGAGCCTGGTCCAGCAGGACCCCGAGGTACTCGTCGACGTCCTGGACCGGCTGCCGTGCCCGTACGGGCTGGTGCGGTACGGCGTCGCTCCGGACCACGAGAAGATCAAGTCGCTCCAGAACAGCCTGCGCACCGTGCTCGAGCACGAGCGCGTGCGCTTCCTCGGCGGGATCCGGATCGGGACCGACGGCGTGCCGCCGGCCCGGCTGCGCGAGCTGTACCACGCGGTGGTGTACTGCGTGGGCGCCGCGACCGACCGGCACCTCGGCGTGCCCGGCGAGGAGCTGCCGGGCAGCTGGTCGGCGACGGAGTTCGTGTCCTGGTACAGCGCGCATCCGGACACAGTCACCGACGGGTTCCTGCGCCACGCCCGCTCGGCCGTGGTGGTGGGCGTGGGGAACGTGGCGGTGGACGTCACCCGGATCCTGGCCCGGCAGACCGCCGAGCTCAGCCCGACCGACATGCCCCAGGCGGCGCTGACCGCGCTGGCCGCGAGCGAGATCGGCGAGATCCACATGGTGGGGCGGCGCGGCCCGTCCCAGGCCCGCTTCACCACCAAGGAACTGCGCGAGCTGGGCGGCCTGCCGGACACCGAGGTGGTCGTGGACGAGGCCGAACTGGCGCTGGACCCGGCCTACCGCGACCCCTCCGCACTGCCGGCGGCGCAGCGGCGCAACGTGGAGGTGCTGCGCGCCTGGGCGGCGACCGCGCCGGCCCGCGGCGCCCGGCGGCGGATCCGGCTCCGGTTCTTCCTGCGCCCCGTCGAACTGCTTGCCGACCAGGGCCGGGTGGGCGCGGTGCGTTTCGAGCGGACGGTTCCGGACGCGCACGGCGGGGTGACCGGCACCGGACGGTACGAGGACATCCAGGCGCAGTTGGTGCTGCGCTCCGTGGGCTATCGCGGGGTGCCGCTGGAGGGGCTGCCGTTCGATCCGGAGCGGGGCACGGTGCCGCATCTCGCGGGGCGTGTCCTGCGCGAGGGGGTGGTGGCACCGGCCGAGTACGTGGCGGGCTGGATCAAGCGGGGCCCCACCGGGGTGATCGGCACGAACCGGCCGTGCGCCAAGGAGACGGCGACGTCCCTGCTGGAGGACGGCCCCGCCCTCGCCCGGCGGGAGCTGCCCGGTGATCCGCTCGAGCTGCTGCGGGCCGCCGGCGCCGAACCTGTCGAGTGGGCGGGATGGCTGGCGATCGAGCGGGCCGAGGCGGCGCTGGGCGCCTCACTGGGGCGGGGCGTGGTGAAGCTGCCGGACTGGGCGGCGCTGTGGCTGGCGGCGGGTCCCACCGGGATCGGCGTACAGGACACAGAGCAACGACCCCGATGAGATCAGCGACCACGCTCCCTCGGACGCCGGTTGGGCGCGCTGCGAACCGTCGCCCTGCGACCGGCGGCGGCGAGGAGCCCGTCGGGGAACTGGCGGAGGAGTCCGGGGAACAGACCGTCCAGCCTCGCGGCCATGGGCAGCCGGGCTCACCGGCCGCCCACAGAGACATCAAGTCGCGGCGCAGTTACCGCCGTTGAGCGTGAAGGCGCCGGGCGCCGCACTGTTGCCCGAGTGGTTCGCCTGGTAGCCGATGGTGACGCTCGCACCGGGGGCCAGTGTGCCGTTGTACGTCGCGTTGGTCGCCGTCACCGCTCCGGAGGCCGGCGCGTAGGCGGCGCCCCAGCCGTTGGTGATGGTCTGGCCGGAGGGCAGGGTGAAGCCGAGCTGCCAGCCGTCGACCGTGGTGGTGCCGGTGTTGGTCAGGGTCACGGAGGCGGTGAGGCCGGTGTTCCAGGCGTTGGTCGTCGCGGTCACCCGGCAGCCGCCGGGCTGGGGCTGCGGAGTGGGGCCGGCGGCGTCCAGGCCGAAGAAGGTGATCACGCGGGCGGCCATGCCCCAGGCGTACAGGTTGTGGCCGACGCCCTGCAGGCTGACGGCCTCGACGGGAGCCTGGTCACCCGTGCCGCCGTACCGGGTGCGGGTCCAGCCGGGGACGGGCGAGTCGGTGGTGGCCGGGGTCTGGCCGACGCCCCGCACATCCGTCCACTGCTTGATCTCCTCACCGAAGTTGGGGTAGCGCAGCACGTCGTCCTCGGTGCCGTGCCACACCTGCATGCGCGGGCGGGGCCCGGTGTAACCGGGGTAGGCCGCGCGAACGAGGTCGCCCCACTCCTGTGCGGTGCGGATCACGGTGCCCCCGGAGCAGGCGCTGTTCCACTCGGAGCCGTCGGTGGTGGCGAAGCAGCCGAAGGGCACCCCGGAGAAGGCCGATCCGGCGGCGAACACATCGGGGTAGTCACCGAGCAGGACGTTGGTCATCATCGCCCCGGAGGAGATGCCGGTGGCGTAGACGCGGCCGGTGTCGGCCGCGTAGGCGGCGGTCACCCAGTCGATCATCGACCTGACGCCGACCGGGTCGCTGCCGCCGCCACGCCTGAGCGCCTGCGGCGAGGAGACGTCGAAGCACTTGCTGCTCCGGGTGACCGACGGGTAGACGATCAGGAACCCGTACCGGTCGGCGAGTTGGGCGTATTCGGTGCCGGAGTACATCGCGGGCCCCGAGCCGCCGCACCAGTGCACGGCGACGAGCACCGGCGGGTGGGTGGTGACGGTGGCCGGTGCGTAGACGTACATCTGGAGATTGCTGGGGTTGGCGCCGAAACCGGTGACCTCGGTGAGGGTGGCCGGTGGAACCGGCGCGGCGGCCCGCGGGCGGGCGGCGGCCGTGGGGGCGGCGAGCAGAGCGGCGGTGAGCAGGAGCAGCAATGCCCCGCACAACGAACGCAGGGCTCTCCCAAGGGAGTTCGACACGCGCTTGTCCCTTTCTGATAGCGGCTCGGGGGACGTCGTACGTGGGGTTCGCGGGAGGCGATCGGCGGCTCGGCAGGTGGCGTCGGCCTGCGGCGGCAGACCCGGACGCATGCCACTCGCCGACAGCCACGAGGGGAGCGTCCGCACCGCATGGTGGCATGCGCGCCCTTGCCATGGAAGCGCTCCCACGCCAACTTCCCGCAAGCCCTTGCTGGTTGGCCGAGGCCTGGCCGAGTGGCCGAATGTGTTCTGCGCAAAGCGTTGACTAGAAAGCGCTTGCCCCCTACGTTCCGTTCAGCAGTGTGACCGAGCCGCTCACGCCTACCCCACAAACGGCCATACCGCTTACGCGGGGTGTTCAGCACCTCGTTTGACATTCACATACTTGTTCCACTTCCCTCCCCCGAAGGGACACACCCGCATGCGCGACGGGCCCCCGCATACACAGGCGCAAAGGTCCGGCCCCCTCACGACGGCCGCCACTCCCGCGACGGCGGCGGTCCCGTCGTCAGCCGCATCCGTCGCCGTCCGGGCGACGCCCGTCGCCGGCGTGCCGCGACACCCTGACCACTCGCCCCACCACGCCCATCCCCACATGGAAGAAGGCATCGGGACATGACTTCACCAGTATTGCCGCGCCGACGGCGCACCCTGACCGGCGCTCTCGCCGCCCTCACGCTCTCGGTTGGCATGATCATGACCACCGGGGCGCTGACCCCGGCGCACGCCGCCACCTGGCCGAGCGCGACCGGCAGCCAGGCCGTCTCCTCCACCATCGCGGTGTCCGGCACCAAGGACTACGGGATGATCCGCCTCTACGGCACCGGCGACCTGGGCAGCGGCAGCCAGGACGAGGACCAGGGGCCGATCCTGGAACTGGCCGCCGGCGCGGTGCTCAAGAACGTCATCATCGGCGCCCCCGCCGCCGACGGCATCCACTGCAAGGGCGCCTGCACCCTCCAGAACGTCTGGTGGGAGGACGTCGGCGAGGACGCGGCGACCTTCCGCGGCTCCTCCTCGTCCAACGTGTACACCGTGTCGGGCGGTGGCGCGCGGTCGGCCAGCGACAAGGTGTTCCAGTTCAACGGCGCGGGCACGCTGAACGTCTCCAACTTCGCGGTGCAGACCTTCGGCACCTTCATCCGCTCCTGCGGCAACTGCTCGACGCAGTACAAGCGGACGATCAACCTCAACACCATCGAAGCGACCTACTCGGGCAACAAGCTCGTCGGCATCAACACCAACTACGGCGACAGCGCGACCCTGAAGAAGATCACGATCGTCGGGGACAGCAGCAAGAAGATCATCCCGTGCCAGAAGTACATCGGTAACAACACGGGAGCCGAGCCGACCACCAACGGCACGAGTGCGGACGGGACTTACTGCAAGTACGCGTCCTCCGACATCACGTACAAGTAGCCCTCCGCCTGTCCCCCCACGGTAAGAAGGCGGCCGTACGAAGCGTCCCCGCACGGCGCTTCGCACGGCCGCCGCACCTATGCGCCGGCCCCTGACACCGTGGCGACGAGCTGCCGTTGATGGTGACCGTAGGCGGCGCGCAGGGCCGGTCCCGGCCAGTCGTCGGGAAGGAGTCCGACGGGCAGTACCGGGTCGGCCAGCAGATGCCGTACGACCGCCGCGAGCGCCGTGAACCGGTCGGCGGGCCGTTCGGCCCTCTCGACGTGGGCCAGCAGGACCCGGGCCGTCCCCGCCCACGCGCCGAGCGGCCACAGGCCGGCGGCCAGGCCGGGGGCGGGCACTCGGGGGCGGGCGGTGAAGTGCTGCAGCAGGTCCCCGAGGTCCGCGGGCCAGGGCCGGCCGAGGTTGGCGGGTCGCAGCCAGACCCCCTCGCGGAGCTCGGCGAGCCGGAGGGCGCTCAGCCGGCCGCGCAGTTCGGCGCGCTCGGCGGGGCCGCGACCGGTCGCGGTGATGACGGCCATCTCCCACTCGCCGTCCCACGCGCGCGTGTCCGGGTGTACGGCGTCGTCCTGGCGGCGCTGCCGCTCCAGCAGCCGGTCACTGAGCCGGTAGACGCCGTCGGCCCGCCGCAGATCGCCCGCCGCCACCATCCGGCTGAGCGCGGCCCGCACCGTGGAGCCGCCGACGCCGAACGGCTCCACCCCGCGCACCAGATCCTTCGCCGCCATCTCGGGCGGGTGCGTGCCCAGCAGCAGACTCAGGACCACGGACCGCGCGGACAGCGGGGGCAGGTCGACCTCGCCGGGCTGCGCCGTCACATTCCTCCGCATGAGGCCGTACTTTACGCGGGCTCCGGTGTTGCACCATTGCTACACTCGCAGAGAAAGTGCAGCATGGGCGCATGGCCCAGATACTCACGCAGGCAGAGGCAGAGGCGCAGGGGCGGGTGCGGGCGCAGGCGCCGGAGCAGCCGACGTCGCCCGTCCCGTCGCTCGTCACGCACGACGTCACCAACCAGCCACCGCCCCTGGCCCCGTACGACGCCTCCGACGACATGGCCCTGCTGGAGGGGCTGCGTCGGGAGGGCGCCGGATGGGCGGAACCGGACGTCCGCCGGATCGGTCTGCTCGCGGGCGGCGTCGAGGCACAGGAGTGGGGTGAACTGGCCAACCGGCACGAGCCCGTCCTGCGCACCCACGACCGGTACGGGCACCGCGTCGACGAGGTCGACTTCCATCCCAGCTGGCACGAGCTGATGCGGGTCGCGGTCGCCGAGGGGCTGGCGGGCTCGCCCTGGGCCGACGGGCGGCCGGGCGCCCATGTGGCGCGCACGGCGGGCGGTCTCGCCTGGGGGCACACCGAGGCCGGGCACGGCTGCCCCACGTCGATGACCTACGCGGCCGTCCCCGCGCTGCGCAGGCAGCCGGAACTCGCCGCCGTCTACGAGCCGCTGCTGACCGGTCGGGAGTACGACCCGGGGCTGCGGGTGCCGACGCAGAAGCGCGGGCTGCTCGCGGGCATGGGGATGACCGAGAAGCAGGGCGGCTCCGACGTCCGGACGAACACGACGACGGCCCTGCCCACGGCGGAGCCCGGCGTGTACACCCTGCGCGGGCACAAATGGTTCACGTCGGCGCCGATGTGCGACGTCTTCCTGGTGCTGGCGCAGGCTCCGGACGGGCTCTCGTGCTTCCTGGTGCCCCGTGTCCTGCCCGACGGCACCCGCAACACGTTCCGCGTCCAGCGGCTGAAGGACAAACTGGGCAACCGCTCCAACGCGTCCTCGGAGCCGGAGTTCGACGGGACCGTGGCGTGGCTGGTGGGGCCCGAGGGGCAGGGCGTGAAGACCATCATCGAGATGGTCAACTGCACGCGTCTGGACTGCGTGATGATGTCGGCGACGCTGATGCGCAAGACGCTCGTCGAGGCGGGGCACCATGTGCGGCACCGCAGCGCCTTCGGGGCGCGGCTGCTGGACCAGCCGCTGATGCGCAACGTGCTGGCGGACCTGGCACTGGAGTCGGAGGCCGCCACCACGCTCACCCTGCGGCTGGCCGGGGCGGCCGACCGGGCGGTGCGCGGAGACGACGGCCAGGGGACCGAACGGGACTTCCGGCGGATCGCCACCGCCGTCGGCAAGTACTGGGTGACCAAGCGGGGACCGGCCTTCACCGCGGAGGCCATGGAGTGCCTCGGCGGCAACGGCTACGTGGAGGACTCCGGAATGCCCCGCCACTACCGCGAGGCACCTCTGCTGTCCATCTGGGAGGGCTCGGGCAACGTCAACGCCCTCGACGTACTGCGGGCGTTGACCCGCGAACCGGCGACGGCCGACGCCCTGTTCGGCGAACTCGCCCTGGCGCGGGGGGCGGACGCCCGCCTCGACGCCGCCGTCGCGCGACTGCGGACCGGTCTGGGCCGGGCGACACCGACCGCCGCCCGCCGTCTGGTGGAGCAGATGGCGCTCACCCTCCAGGCCTCGCTCTTGGTCCGGCACGCCCCGCCCGCCGTCGCCGACGTGTTCTGCGCGACCCGGCTGGGCGGCGACTGGGGGTACGCCTTCGGCACGCTCCCGGACGGCGCCGATCTCGACGGGATCCTGGAACGGAGCCTTCCCGGCACGAGCTGAGTCCCCTCGTGCGCGTTTCCGCCGGGCCCCTCGGCGGCCCGCGCTCCCCGCCCGGCCGCCCGGATCCCCGTCCCGGCGGGAGCGGGGGTCGGGTCAGCCGTCCCGGGGGGGGGCGGGGGTCGGGTCAGCCCGTCGGGCGGCCCCGGAGCGCGTCGAAACGGGCCCAGTCGGTGTCCCACTGCTCCACGCGCCGGCGTTCCAGGCGGCCCCGCAGGACGCGGCCGCCCGCGAACGGGAGGACGGCCGCGCCGACCCCCGCCAGGCCGCCGACGAGGGAGGCACGCAGTTCGGCCTGGGCGGCGGTGGCCGGCTTCGTCACCAGGCGGCCGTGCCGGTCCGTCCACACCGTGACGGGGGTGCCCGCCGCGCTGCCGGGTCCGACGCGGACCTGGCCGTGGTGCGCGGAGCCGTCCGGTCCGGTCCAGCCCACCTTCGCCCACACCTGATCACCGGCGGCGGAACCGTTCACGGCCCTGCCCGGGGCCTGCTCGGTCAGCCGTCCCACCAGGGGCCGCCACTCGACGCGTTCGCGCGCCAGACCGTGTTCGACGGACCCCGCGGTCGCCCACCCCGCCAGCACCCCGGTGAGGACGGTCAGCGCCCACACGCCGAGCACGACCCAGGCCTCCACCGTGTCGGCGCGACGCTTGAGCGGGTTGCGTCGCCAGCGCCACAGCCACGCCTTCGGACCACGGAACGCCATCGAAGGCTTCCTCCTCATGAGCACATGAACATCCCGGCCGCCCTCCCATACGGGGCGGACGGCCCCGATGCTCAGGCCGAATCCCTCGTCTCGACGGTCCCACGGGCCCGGCACCCGCGCAGCTTCCCGGCGAAAGGCGGCCGACGTCATGCGCCGCCGACCCGCCGTCGCCGCTGTGACCTGCGGCGACGGCCTTTCCAGGGGTGACTGTCAGTGGCGGGGTGCAGACTGGCCGTTGTCTGGGACAAAGACGTCAAGGACACCGCGGAGGTGGTCGGCATGACCGAGACACTGCTCGCCGTGGGCACGCGCAAAGGCCTGTTCATCGGGCGTCGGCGCGGTGGCTCATGGGAGTTCGACGAATCCCCCTGCTTCAACGCACAGGCGATCTACTCGGTCGCCATCGACACCCGCGGCGACCGCCCCCGGCTGCTGGCCGGCGGCGACAGCGCCCACTGGGGCCCGTCGGTCTTCCACTCCGACGACCTCGGCCGGACCTGGACCGAACCGGCGGCGCCCGCCGTCAGGTTCCCGCAGGACACGGACGCGTCGCTGGAGCGCGTGTGGCAACTGCACCCGGCGGCCGCCGAGCCGGACGTGGTGTACGCGGGCACGGAACCGGCCGCGTTGTACCGCTCGCGCGACCGCGGCGAGAGCTTCGAGCTGGTCCGCCCGCTGTGGGAGCATCCCACCCGTTCGAAGTGGGTGCCGGGCGGTGGCGGGGAGGGCCTGCACACGGTCCTCACCGACAGCCGCGACCCGCGGTCGGTGACGGTGGCCGTGTCGACGGCCGGGGTCTTCCGCACGAGCGACGGCGGCGCGAGCTGGACGCCGGCCAACTCCGGTGTCTCCGCGGTCTTCCTGCCGGATCCGAACCCGGAGTTCGGCCAGTGCGTGCACAAGGTGGCGCGGGACGCGGCGAACCCGGACCGCCTCTACCTCCAGAACCACTGGGGGGTCTACCGGAGCGACGACAAGGGCGGGCAGTGGACCGACATCGGCGCGGGTCTGCCCTCCACCTTCGGTTTCGCCGTCGCGGCGCACCCGACGCGCGGGGACACGGCCTACGTGTTCCCGATCAACGCCGACTCGGACCGGGTGCCCGCCGACCGCCGGTGCCGGGTCTTCCGTACCTCGGACGCGGGCCGCAGCTGGGAGCCGCTCACCGCGGGCCTGCCGCAGGAGGACCACTACGGCACGGTGCTGCGCGACGCGCTGTGCACGGACGACGGCGACCCGGCGGGCGTGTACTTCGGCAACCGCAACGGCGAGGTGTTCGCCTCCGCCGACGACGGGGACAGCTGGCGGCAGTTGGCCTCGCACCTGCCGGACGTGCTGTGCGTACGGGCCGCGGTGGTGGGATGAGCCGGCCCGCACGCGCGGGCCGGCCGTCCGGCCCCGGCCACCGGTTGATCAGCGCCCTGCGTACGGCAGTAGGGTGACGCCGTGGCACCACGACCCTTGCATGAGATCGTCGAACCGGGCTGGGCCGAGGCCCTTGGACCCGTCGCCGGGAAGATCGCCGAGATGGGCGACTTCCTGCGCGCGGAGATCGCCGCGGGACGCACCTACCTCCCTGCCGGACAGAACGTCCTGCGGGCCTTCCAGCAACCCTTCGACGACGTCCGCGTCCTGATCGTCGGACAGGACCCGTATCCGACGCCCGGGCACGCGGTGGGCCTGTCGTTCTCGGTCGCTCCTGAGGTCCGCCCGCTGCCCGGCAGCCTGATCAACATATACCGGGAGCTGACCACCGACCTGGGCCTGTCCCAGCCCTCCAGCGGCGACCTGACCCCGTGGACGCGGCAGGGCGTGCTGCTGCTCAACAGGGCGCTCACCACGGCCCCGCGCAAGCCCGCCGCGCATCGCGGGAAGGGCTGGGAGGAGGTCACCGAGCAGGCGATACGGGCGCTGGCGGCGCGCGGCAAGCCCCTGGTGTCCATCCTGTGGGGCCGGGACGCCCGCAACCTGCGTCCGCTGCTCGGGGACCTGCCCTCGGTGGAGTCCGCGCACCCCTCCCCCATGTCGGCCGACCGCGGGTTCTTCGGCTCGCGGCCGTTCAGCAGGGCGAACGACCTGCTGGTCCGCCAGGGGGGTCAACCCGTGGACTGGCGCCTGCCGTGACCGCCGGCGCCGGTCCGCGGGGCGGGGCCGGGACCCGCACCGCGGCCGGCTCCGGCGGCGGCATCCTCGCCGTGGACTCGGGCGGTTCCGGTCTCCGGGTCGTCCTGGGAACCGCCGAGCGGGGCGCCCTCGCCCGGCGCTCGTCCCAGGTGCCCGTGCGCACCGGCCCGCGAGGCATCGACCCCGACCACCTGATGGCCCAACTGATGCCGTTGGTCAGGGCGTTGGAGGCCGAGACCGGCGTCCTCCGGCCCGCCACGGCGGTGGTGGGCGCGGCAGGACTCGGCACCTTGGGCGACGCGTTGCGCGCCGAGCTCCCGGGCACCCTGGCGCGGGAGCTCGGCGTCCGTACGACCGCGCTCGCCGCCGACGCCGTCACCGCGTACGTCGGCGCGCTCGGACCGCGGCCGGGCGCCGTGGTGGCGGCGGGCACGGGCCTGATCGCCATCGGCACGGATCTGACGGCCTGGCAGCGGGCGGACGGCTGGGGCCATCTGCTGGGCGACTGCGGCAGCGGCGCGTGGATCGGGCGGGCCGGTCTGGAAGCCGCCCTGCGCGCCCACGACGGGCGTCCCGGCGGGTCGGCTGCGCTGCTGGCCCGGGCCGAGGAGCGGTTCGGGCCGATGACCGGGCTGCCCGGGCTGCTGTACCCGCGGCCGGACCGCCCGGCCGTCCTCGCCTCCTTCGCACCGCAGGTTGCCGCCTGCGCCCAGGACGACCCGGTCGCCGCCGGCGTGCTGCGTGACGCGGCCCGGCACATGGCCGAGTCGGCCGCCGCCGTCTGCCCGACCGGCGGAGAGCCCCGGATCGCCCTCACCGGCGGCCTGTTCGGGCTGGGCGACCCCCTCCTCGTGCCCCTGGAGGGGGAACTCGCGCGCCGGCTGCCGCATGCCCTGCGGGTACCCGCCGAGGGCGATCCGCTGGACGGCGCCGTGCGCATCGCCGTCGGACTGGCGACAGGAACGCTCGTGCTGCCGGGCGAGGGGAGTCTGTTCTCGGTGGAGAGCGTGGTGAACCCGGTCTGACACGACGTGCGCAGGAACGTACGGCCTGCCCCGAAAGGGGGATTAGCCCCTTCGTGGGCCGGTCGCCCGAAAAAACACGCTGATCACTTCCGATCCGTACGTAACTCATCAGACAAAACCGGACGGATACCGCTCACGTGCACCCTCCCCGAACAGGGGAGCCCAGGAAGCCAGTAACATGCGTCGCCATGAGCTCCCCCACTGGGCCCGCGTCCGGCCTCCCAGTACGAATGCCGCGGCCTCGCCAGCCCGGGCGGCACCGCCGACCTGAGCCGCTGGCGGCTCCCGAGGGCGCGCCCGCGTTCGTCCTCGCGGTGCCTGGTCCGCCGAGCGCCGCCACCCGCGGCCTCGCCGAGGAGATCGTGAGCATCGCCCGCTCCGAGCTGCCCGGCCTCGACGCACGCATCGGTTACCTGGACGGGGACGACGCCGGTTTCCCCACCCTCCAGTCCGTTCTCGCGCATGCCGCCGACGAACGCACCGCCCGCTTCGAGCAGGCCCGTGCCGCCGGTCTGGACGTCAAGGAGCCCGACGGCCCGGTCGGCGTCGTCGTGCCGCTGCTGGCCGGGCCCGACGGCGCGCTGCTGCGCCAGGTCCGCCAGGCCGTCATGGAGAGCCGGATCGCGGCCGAGCTGACCGACGTGCTCGGCCCGCACCCGCTGCTCGCCGAGGCCCTGCACGTGCGGCTGTCGGAGGCCGGTCTGGCCCGCGCCGACCGCGCCCGGCTGTTCACCGTGGCCACGGCCGCGGACGGCATCATCCTCGCCTCCGTGGGCGGCGAGGAGGCCGTGCAGGCCGCCGGTATCACCGGCATGCTGCTCGCCGCGCGCCTCGCCGTGCCGGTGATGGCGGCGGCTCTCGACCAGGAGGGTTCCATCGCCTCGGTCGCCGAGCAGCTGCGTTCCTCCGGCTCCCAGCAGCTGGCGCTGGCGCCCTACCTGATCGGTCCGGAGATCGACGCCACGCTGATCGAGGAGGCGGCCAGGGAAGCCGGTTGCGCCGCCGCCGAGGCGCTCGGCCCGTACCCGGCCATCGGCAAGCTCGCGCTGGCCAAGTACACGACCGCGCTCGGCATCGCCCCGCCGCAGCCCCAGGGCGCGCCGGTCCGCTGAGCCTGCCGCAAGGACGCCGTACGAACGAGGGGCCCGCTCCGGGTGTGGAGCGGGCCCTTCGCGTCGTCGCCCGGGCCGGGGCGCGGCGGTCGGCGGCGCGTTACGGCAGTGCGGGTCGGTCGAGGACTACGCAGGAGGCGGCGGGGACCGCGACCGAGCCGCCGCGCCGGGGCAGGCCGGTCGCCGGATCGAGGGAGAACCAGGTGACGTCGCCCGAGCGTTCGTTCGCGACGTAGAGGAAACCGCCGGACTCGGCGACGGCCCGCGGCCAGATTCCGGCGCAGGGCACGGTGCCGATCAGCCGCAGCGTCTCCCCCGCGCCCTCCACGGCGAACACGGAGAGCACGTCCTCGCCCCGGGTGGCGGTCCAGACGAACCGGCCGTCGGGCGAAACGACGAGGCCCGAGGGGTAGGCGTCCCCGGCCGGGGCGCCGGGCAGTACGGCGGCCTCGGACAGCGGCTTCAGCGAGCCCTCCGAGGCGTCCCAGCGGCAGACGGTGACCGTCGGGGTGAGTTCGTTGACCACGTAGGCGTGGCCGCCGCCCGGATGGAAGGCCAGGTGGCGCGGCCCGGAGCCGGGGCGCAGCGCGTGCTCCCGGTGCAGGACGGGGCTGCCGTCGCGCAGGGCGCACACCCGCACGGAATCCGTCCCGAGGTCCACGCTCACCGCCCAGCGCCCGCTCGGGTCGGGCTGCACCTGGTGGGCGTGCGGGCCCTGCTGGCGTCGCGTGTGCGGACCCGAGCCGGTGTGCCGCAGGACGCCGGAGGCGACCCGGGCGAGGGTGCCGTCGGCGCGAACCGGGACGGCGGTGACGCTGCCGGAGCCGTAGTTGGCGGTGAGGACGTGTCCGTCGAACACGCTGAGGTGCGTGGGACCGCTGCCGCCGACCGGCACGGGCGGTCCCGTCTGCTCCGGCACGTCGCCCGTCACCCGGTACGCGGCCACCGCGCCGTCCGCCGTCTCGCTGACCGCGTACAGCGTGCCGCCGGTGGCCGACAGGGCCAGATACGAGGGGTCGGGTACGCCGTTCACGCTGCCCAGGACGGTCAGCGCCCCGCTGACCGGGTCCACGGTGGCGGCCACGATCCCAGGCCCTCCAGCCGCCGTGAACGAGCCGATGAACGCCCGCCGTCGCCTTCCGCCGAGGTCTGCCACCGCTGTCCCTCCAGGGTCGCCGCTGCCGCTGCTGACGCTGCTGCTCGGGGTGACGGTAGCAGTCGATCACCAGCGGTCTAGACCAGGCGCGCTCACCCGGCAGGACGACAGCACCCGGCCGGCGGGCCGCCTCCATCGCCAGCCCGCGCCGGCTCAGGCGCCGTCCTCGGAGCGGGCCGCGAGGTGGACCCGCACCGGCTCGGCCGCCGCACCCGGCGTACGGCGACGGGCTCGGCCAGGCGAGGCACGTCCGTCGGCGGAGTGGGGCCGTCCGCCGGTCGGTGCGACCGGCGGACACCCGGTCGGCCGGCGGACCGCCACTCCGGTAGAGACGCGCCCGCTCAGGCGCCCACCTCGAAGCGGGCCGCGAGGTGGACGCGCACCGGCTCGGCCGCCGCACCCGGCGTACGGCGACGGGCTCGGCCAGGCGAGGCACGTCCGTCGGCGGGGTGGGGCCGTCCGCCGGTCGGTGCGACCGACGGACACCCGGTCGGCCGGCGGACCGCCACTCCGGCAGAGACGCGCCCGCTCAGGCGCCGGCCTCGGAGCGGGCCGCGCCGCGCAAGGGCACCGCGAGTTCGAGCAGAGCCCGCTCCAGGGCGTGGAGGTGGACCAGCACCGGCTCGGCCGCCGCACCGAGCGGTACGGCATCGGGCCGGGCGGGGCGGGGTCCTCCGTCGGCCGGTGACGTGGTGAGCGCCTCGACCGCGGTCTCCACCCGCCAGCAGGCGGCGACGAGGCGGGCGTCGTGCGAAGCCTCGGGGTCCGCGGCGACCGAGGCCAGCCCGCGCGCCTCACGGGCGCAGTCGTCGAGCAGCTCCAGCACGTGCCGGGCCCGGCCCTTGCGCGCCCGCAGCGGGCTGAGCGGGTGCACCAGCGGCGCCAGGGACAGCCGGACCCGGGCGAGGATCTGCTCCAGTTCGGCCACCCGGCGGGCCGGGTCCGCCGCAGTGGAACCCGCGAGCCGGGCGGCGGCCTCGGCGGTGCAGAGGTGCACACACCGCAGCGCGCGTTCGACCCAGGCGTCGGTGACGGAGTGCGTGGTCACCGGGAGCACCAGCAGTACCGCCAGCGCGGCCCCCAGGGCCCCGACGGCCGTCTCGGTCACCCGCAGGGCGAGCAGCGCCGGGTCGAGCAGGCCGAGCAGCCCGTACAGCGCGCTCGCCATGACGGTGACGGCGAGCATCATCCAGGTGTACGACACGGCGGCCGTGTAGAAGATGCCGAAGACGCCCACCGCGACCACCACGGCGGTCGCCACGGGCTGCCCGTGCAGGGGTAGGGCCACGGCCAGACCCAGCACGATCCCGAGGACGGTCCCGAGGAACCGTCGGAAGCCGCGCACGAGGGTCTCGCCGCGCGAGGTGGTGTTCACGAACACCCACCAGGTGGCGCCCACGGCCCAGTACCACCGCTGGTCCGACATCGCCTGCCCGACGACGAGGGCGATCCCGGCGCCCACGGTCGCCTGTGCCGCCTGCCGTGTGGTGATCCGCGCGAGCCCCGTCCCGCCGCTCGGCGGGGCGACGGCCGCCGGTGGCGCCAGTCGGCGTTCGTAGGGCCACAACCCGAACCGCACAGCGGACGACGCGGCGATGGACAGCAGGACGGCCGCGGACAGCTCGGGCAGCTGGCCGGGAACGGTGTGCAGGAACTGGGCGGCGAAGAAGGTCATGAACGCGAACACTCCGAGCGCGTGCCCGCGCGGTCCCCAGCGCCGTGCGTACACGCCGGTGCCGACCACCGCGAGGAAGGCGGCGTCCCGGGCGACGGGCACATCGTGCAGGACGGCCGCGAGAGCCAGCACCGGCAGCCCGACGACCGGGAGCAGGGCGGTGGTCACGGCCTGACCCCGCGCCGTCGGGTCCGTCACCGTGAACAGCGCCAGCAGCGCGGCCAGGCCACCGGTGATGGCCGCCACCAGCGAATGCCCGGCCGACCCGCACAGCGCGACGGCGAGCCCGATGCCGAGCACGGCCCGGGAGGCGAACCGCAGTCGCACCCGTCCGGGATCCGGTGCCACGAAAGCCCTCCTCAGCAAGCTGCCCCGCCCTTCCCCGCCCTGATGCGCCGCGGGCGTACCGCGACATGAGAAAGGCGCCGCGGGGGTCCGCAGCGCCATCGACTCCGCCATTGGAGCATCCGTGGGGCTCTTGGTTCAACAGGGACCGGTTCGACTGATCCAATGGCCCAGCAGGGACGGGACTTCCTTCGCCATCAGCTTGCCAACGGCACACTGCTCTCGACGGCTCCGGTCACCCGGCCTGCACTGCCAGTGGCTCGGAGCAGCTCGGCCGTGCTGGGCCATTGGTACAGTCGGCCCTGATCACGAACGCGCGAGGAGGTCCGCCGGATGGCCGTGGACGAGCTGGACACCCGCATCCTGCGCCTGCTGCTCGAGCAGCCGCGTACGAGCGTGCGGGAGTACGCCCGGCTCCTCGGTGTCGCGCGCGGCACCCTCCAGGCCCGCCTCGACCGGCTGGAGCGGGACGGCGTGATCACCGGCACGGCGCCGTCGCTCTCCCCCGGCGCACTGGGGCACCCGGTGCTCGCGTTCGTGCACATCGAGGTCACCCAGGGGCACCTCGACGACGTGGGCGACGCGCTGGCCGCCGTCCCGGAGATCGTGGAGGCGTTCTCGATCACCGGCGGCGGCGACCTCATCACCCGGGTCGTGGCGCGCGACAACGCGCATCTGGAGGACGTGATCCAGAAGCTGATCAGCCTGCCCGGCGTGGTCCGCACCCGCACCGAGGTCGCTCTGCGCGAGCGCGTGCCGCACCGGCTGCTGCCGCTGGTGGAGTCGATCGGGCGAGCGGCCTCGAAGTAGCGCCCGGCTTCGCGACTTTCCGTCGGTTCAGGAGCGTTGGCGCTCCTGAACCGCCCCGCTGTCTCCGGCACGACCGCGGCGGGGGCGTCGACGGCAGCGTTCCCGCCCTCGGCGGTCTGGTCGCTCCGGCCGTTCGGTTTCGAGGACGTCGCCCTCGGCGCCGGTGGCTGCGCCGCCGAGCGGCGGCCGATGCCGGACCACGCCCGCGGCACGACGGACGTGAACCGGCCGCTCCGGGTCTTCCGAGCCATCGCCGGCCTCTCCACTCCCGGCGCGGTCGCGCCCGGCGGCGGGAGGGCCCGGGCGGGGAGGCCGACTGTTCGGTGGGCCCTGCGTGCCCTGGAGGTGCGGGGAGACGTGGGAGGCCGCTACGACCGGCGGCGGGGCTTGCCGCCACCGGTACCGCGCCGGCCGCCGCCGCCCTTCGCGGCACCGCCCTTGGCACCACCGCTGCGGCCGCGGGCACCCCCGGCGGCGCCCTTGCCCGCACCGCCTGCCGCCTGCGGCTTCCGACGCTCGCCCTTGCGCTCCGGCGCCGCGGTCTGCGGGGCGCGGCCCCGCGTGCTGTTCACGGTGCGGCCGCGGACGATGCCGATGAAGTCCTCGACCAGCTCGGTGGTCGCGTCCTCGGGCCAGGCGAGGGCGATGTCCGACTGCGGAGCGTCGACGACCGTCCGGTAGGTGAGATCCTTGCGGTGGTGGAGGCGGGCCAGGGACTGGGGCACGACCAGCACGCCGATGTTCGCCGCGACCAGTTCGACCGCGTCCTCGGTGGTCGCCGGGCGCTCGAAGGCGGCCTCGCCGGGCGGCTTCTCCCAGCCGAGCACGTCGTCGAGCGGGTGGAGGACCACCTCGTCGGCGAGGTCGGCCACCGTGACCTCCTCGGCCGCGGTGATCAGGTGGTCCCTGGGGACGACGACGACCGTGGTCTCCGTGTACAGAGGGATCGCGCTGAACACCGTACGGTCGACGGGAAGGCGCACGAACGCGGCGTCCGCGGCGCCGTCGCGCAAGACGTCGGAGGCCTCCGCCGGGGTCACCTGGAGGAGCGTGAGGGCTGTGTCGGGCAGGCGCTCGGCCCAGATCCGCACCCACTTGGCGGGCGTCACTCCGGGGACGTACGCGAGCCGGAACGAGGAGGAGTCCGCCGAGTCGGTCATCCCGCCAGGTTACCGGCTGTGGTCGGAGGTCTCCGCCGCGGCCGATACCCTGGACCGTATGAAGTCGCAGCAGAGCACCCAGACGATGAAGCCCGCCACCGCGGCGAAGAAGCTGGGTGTGCACCTCCCCGCCACGCCCGCCGAGTTCCAGGAGGGCGTCGTCTCGCGCGCCGAGCTGAACGAGCTCCAGGCGAACCCGCCCGAGTGGCTGCTCGCGCTGCGCGAGAGCGGCCCGCACCCCCGTCCGGTGGTCGCGGCCAAGCTGGGTGTCTCCATCGCGGGCCTGGCGCGCGGCGGGGTGACCGAGGCGCTCACCACCGAGCAGATCGAGGCCCTCAAGGACGCCGACCCCGAGTGGCTGCAGAAGGAGCGCGCCACGCAGGCCGAGGTCCGCAAGGAGACCGTCCGCATCAAGAAGCGCAACGCGGAGCGAGCCGAGTCCTGACCCGGGTCGGCGGCGCAGTCACCGGCGCGACGCCGGCACGCTGAGCGCGCCGACGCGGACGACGGCGGCGATCGCCGACCGGTCGGCGAGGCCTGGGCGCGTCAAGGCGCCCGCGCCGCCTGCCGCTGTCGGCGCGCGGCAGGCGCCGACCCGGTGGCGCGCGGCGGCCGGCGCGGGGAACGCGAGGGAACCGGGCCGCCGACGATCCCCTGGCCCGGCGCCGCTCGGTACGACCGGCCCACCTCGGCGGACGCACCCTTCGGTCGACCGGCGCACCGGCACCACCACCCCCGACCCGTGGCCGCCCCGACACGCGCCCCGCCACGGAGGGGACCCACGGCCCGCACCCCGCGACAGCCGTGATCGAGCCGCTCTCCACGCCGTAACGCCTGCCGTGAATCCCGGAGTCGCTCGGCGCGCGCCGCTTTGACTACGATCTATGCAGGTTCACCGACGTGGGTGTTTTCGAGGTTGCTGGGGGTTGGGATGGTTGCTGGTCGTGTGGTGCGTTTCGACAGTCAGCGGGGCTACGGTTTCATCGCCCCCGACGACGGTGGTGAGGATGTCTTCCTGCATGTCAACGACATGCTGATGCCCGAGTCGCAGGTGCGCCGGGGCATCGTGGTGGAGTTCGAGATCGAGGACGGCGAGCGCGGTCCGAAAGCGTCCGACGTACGGCTCGCGCGGGGTGCGGACGGCAAGCCGCTGGCCGCCGACGACGACGTCCTGTGCGATGTGCTGAGCACCGAGGAGTTCACGCGGGACGTCACCGAGTCGCTGCTGGTGGCGGCGCCCTCGCTCACGGGTGAGCAGATCGTCCAGGTGCGGGCCGGCCTGGCGCAGTTCGCGAAGAACCACGGCTGGGTCGAGGGCTGACGCCCCTGGGCCGGCCGGGGCGAGTGAGTCCCGGACAGGGCCCGCCGGTAGGGCGCTGACCCGGGTCGGTCCCGGGTCCCGGGCGGGCGGACCCTGTGGTGCCGCCCGCCCCGCCGCCTTCCGAATCCCGTTGTCAGTGGCCTGATCTACAGTTCCCGTCACTTGATCACTGCGGGTGCGGGAGGCACACATGGGGTGGGTGTCGGCCGGCGACTACGAAGTCGCCCTCGATGACGGCAAGGTGGTGTGCCGCAACGCGGCCGGGCGGCGGTTGAAGTCCGTGCCGCCCAAGATCGCCGACGAACCGGCGGTGGTGGGCCTGCGTCAGCTCACCGAGTGGCTGGAACGGCACGAACGCCAGTGTCTGGCCGACGTGGAGCGGTGGATGGTGCGCTCACTGCCGGTGCCGTTCGCCGTCGTCGCCGAGGTGTGGCCGGACCCCGCCTGGCAGGCCGCGCTGCGCGACCTCGTGGTCACCGGGGCCGACGGCGAGGTGGCCGGCTTCCTGCGGGACGCCGACCCCGCGCGCGGACTCGGTCTGGTCGACCTCGACGGCGACACCGTCCGCATCACGCCCGACCTGGTCCGCCTCCCGCACCCCGTGCTCCTCGACGACCTGGAGGAACTGCGGGAGTTCGCCGTCGAACTCGGCGTCGAGCAGCGCGCCCAGCAGCTGTTCCGGGAGGTGTGGCGGCGTCCCGCGACGCTCGACGCGGAGAGCACCGCGGTCGAGGAGTACGCGGGCGGCGCCTTCAAGGAGCAGCGGTTCCTGCACGGCCGGGTCACCCAGCTCGGCTACCGCGTACGCGGCGGTCACGCCGTCACCTCCGTCCTCGAGGAGAACCGCACCGTCGAGGCCAGGGTGTGGGTCGGCGACTACGAGGGCTACGAGGAGGCGGAGACCGGGCCCCTGGTGTTCACCGACTCCGCCGGCCGGGTGCTGAAGCTCGGTCAGGTCGGGCCGGTGGCCTGGTCCGAGGGCATGCGCATGGCGGCCGCGCTCTACGCCGGGCGGGACATCGAGGACGAGGAGCGGGCGGCATGACGACCTACGACGAGACCACCGCGGGCGCGCTGCTCGACGCGGGCGCCGTACTGCCCCGGGGCAGCACCGTCCGCGAGGACGCCGACACGCTCACCGCCCGCAGGTACACCCACCCCGCGCTGGACGACCGGCAGATCGTGCGGCTCGTGCCGGGCACCCTGGGCGAGGCCGAGGACCTGGCGCTGGACTTCCTCGGCCTGCTCCGGGAACCGGAGACCGCCGAGGTCGGTCAGGTGCGCCGGGAGACGCTCGGCTTCCCCGCCTGGGCGTTGGTCAACGACCCGGCGAACGGCCACCACGCGCTGGCGCTGGTCAAGGACGTCGAGCGGCTCGCGCGGCAGGCCAAGTCCCGTCCCGGCAACGCCAAGGACGGCTTCGAGGCGCTCGGCACCCGGCTCGGCCGGGCCGTTCCGCACTTCCTGCCCACCTTCTACGAGCAGGCGGCCCGCGTCTTCCTCCAGCACGAGAACACGACGTACGCCTCCGCCTTCTTCGGCAAGGCCCGGGAGGCCGAGCGGGTGCACGCGCTGAAGGTGGACGAGGAGCGGCAGCGGGCCGTGTTCCTGGAGTTCGCGTTCGCCGGGGCACTCACCGTCAAGGCGCTCAAGGAGCACGTCAGGGCACTCGCGGCGCGGCTCGACGCGGCCGAGGCCTGGGCGCAGTTCCGGCAGTTGACCGTGGAGCGCTGCGCGGCCGGGATGCCGCCCTACGCGTCGCTGCCGCAGGACGCGCGCGGGCTGATCAAGGCCGCCGGCCTCGACCGGGTCTCCGAGGAGTGCGGCCTGGTCGCCGACCTGCTCTCGTCGCCCGCCGCGGTCCGGGCCCCCGCGTCCTTCTGGAACGCCTACCGGGGAACGCTCGTGGTCCTCGCCGAGCAGCGGCCGCAGGTGCGCGAGCGGCTGCTGGAGATCATGCCGGCCGGCCTGGGCCGCTCGGCCGAGGACGACGACTTCTGGCTGGCGCTGCTCGTGGAGTGCGGGGCCGATCTGCTCCTCACCGGTGAGCAGGCGGCCGACGTGGACCCGGCGGACTGGCTCGGCCGGTGGGCCCTGCACCGCAAACACGGCGGCAACGTCAGCGGCCGTTCGCCTGCCACCCTCGCGCTGGTGGAGCGGATGGCGCCCCGGCTGCGTGATCTGGGCCGTCCCGTCGATCTGTGCTCGGGCCGCTGGCACGCCGGCGCCGATCTCGACCTGCTCGACCTGTGCGCGGCCCACGGTGTGCCGCTGACGCTGCCCGGACCCGGCCATGTGGTGTACCTCGCCATCGACCGCTGGTTGGGCGAGTCCGTGCCGGGCCGGCGTGATCTGCGCGCGACCGCGGCGGACCCGCGCCTGCGCCGCCTGCTGTACGCCGACATCGGCACCCTGAGCGGCCGCCTCGCGCCGACGGTACTGGAGAAGCTGGCCGCCCACCCCGTGCTCAGCGGGGTGCTGCGCGAGTGGCTGGACGACGCGGCCGGGGAGCTGACCGGGGCGGTCGGTCTGCCCGCCGCGCGGGCGGCGCTGGAACGGCTCCGCCCCTTCCGTACGGTGGCCGCCCGGGTCAGCCCGGCGGCCGTCGCAGCGGTCGCCGGGCACGCGGCCGCGCCGCTGCTCGGGAACACGCTGCGGGCCGGCCTGCTGGACGAGCTCGGCTGGCCCGCGCTGGACGAGGCGCTGCGCCGGCTCGACGCCGAGACCAGGCGCGACAACGACGACACGCTCGGCGTCAGCGAGGCCTGGCCGGCGCTGATCCTCGCCCGCGCCCACAAGGTGATCGTCGTCGGCCCCGAGGAGATCCTGCTCGAGCACGAGCTGCGGCTGCCCGTGACGCTGGACCGCTGGCAGCGCCCGAACTACCGCTACACGGACGGTGAACTGCTCGTCGTGTGGCGGCAGGACGGCAAGCAGTTCGGCTACTGGTCGACCCGGCCCGCCGACGTCTTCCCCGTCGGCGGTGAGCAGCTCCCGCACTGGTACGGCGGCAACGACGCGGGCGAACCGTCGATACCGGTCCCGGGCGGCGGACGCGCCACCGGCGGGCGCACGCTTCACCCCGGTGACACCGTCGTGCCGCCGAGCCGCCGCATCCTCGGCGACGGCACCTCCTTCTGGCGCCAGGGCAGGCAGGGCCGGCAGCAGGTGTGGCTCGAGTACGACCCGGCCACCGGCACCCACGGGCGTGCCTCGCTGCCCGCCTTCCTGAGGTCCGGCATCCGGGAGGACGCGACCCTGCTGCAGCAGCACTGCGAGGTGCTGCCGCTCCAACCGGGTCTGGAACAGAGCCCGTTCGGCACGGACGGCACCGTGCTCGGCCGCTGGGTGCGCACCGAGGGCGAGGGCGCCGAGGCCCGTACGGCCGCCGGTACCCCGGACGGCCGGACCGTCACCCTGCCGTGGTCCGGCGGGCGGGCGCCCGGCGTCCTGCTCGGCGCGCTGCGGCTGCCGGGCGGGGCCGAGCCCGTGGCCGTCGCGCTGCACCGGCAGATCGCCCTCTACGCGGGCGCCGACCCGTCCGCCGCCGGGGAGCTGGGCCGGGTGACACCGATGGAGCGCGGCGGCGAGTTCGCCGCCGGCTCCCGGTTCGTGCCGCCGGTCGGCTTCTGGCACGCCCTTCGCCCGCGCGACGAGCGTGCGTCGGCGGTGCTGCGTGCCCTGACCGACGAGCAGGCGGCCGGGATGCTCGAGACGGCGGGCGAGGCGCTGGCCCGCCGGCAGGCGAAGCTGATGGCGGCCAAGGTGGTCGACGGGACCTCGGAGAGCGCCGCCGTCGTGCCGTCCGCCGACGAGGTCGTCAAGGACGTGGTGTCCCGCTCCCTGCCCTCGCTCGGCGACGGACGCCTCGTGACGGGTGTCGCCGCGCTGGTGCGCGCGGTGCTGCGGCTCGCGGACTCGACCGCCGCGTTCGTGGCGCCGCCGGTCGAGCGGTCGCAGGCGGAGCGCCGGCGGATCGACGGCATGTTCGCCGACCTCAAGCCCGAGTACGGCGACGACGCGACGCTGCGGGAGGCCACCACCGGGATCACCGAGGTGCACGGTTGGTGGGGCAGCGAGGTCCGCTGGAGCACCCTGCGACAGGTCCGTGCCGTGAACCACGTGCTGTCCGGGAGGCCCGCCGACGGCAAGCCGTTGGCCGAGGCCTGGCGGTCCACCGGAGCGGCCGACGGGTGGCGCAGCGACGAGTTCACGCTGCCGGGCATCGGACTGGTGTGGACGCCGGTGCTCGACATGCTGCGCCCGCTCGCGTACCGCGCCGCCTCCGCCACGGTGACCGAGGCGCACCGCGAGGCGCTGCTGCTGCTGTTGGAGGCGGTCGCGGACGGTCCGCTGGCCGCGCCCGGGGCCGCCCTGCGCGAGGTCGTGCTGAGCGAGCCGCACGCGAAGCAGGAGCGCGTCGGCCAGGTGCTGCGCCGCAACGGCCGTACCGTCGTCGTCCTCGGCTGCCAGAACCTGGACCGGCAGGCGGAGCGGGTGCACTGGCTCGCCCTGGACCACGATCCGGACGGTGTCTTCGGCGCGATCGCCCACTTCACTCTGGAGCGGGAGACCGCGCACCCGGCGGTGTTCCCCGCCGACGCGCTCAGCGCCGTCACCGGGCTCGTCCGGGACAAGGGCCCGGCTCCCTGGCAGCCGGAGGCGCCCGCCGCCCTCTCCGCCGCGTCCCACGGCGGGCTGGGGCTCATGCAGGCGGCCCTGCTGCTGGCCGGCAAGCCGAAGCAGCTCACCGCCGAGGTGATCGCCGCGACCGGCCTGAAGCCGCGTCAGAAGGAGCTGGCCGACGCACTGCTGTCCTCGGTCGGCAGCGGTGACCGGGCGGCCCTGGTCGGCGCTCTGCTGCCCGGGAATCCAGGTGACCTGTGGACCGTCGGCCCGGACACGGAGGCTGCGGGCCGGGTGTGGACGGAGCGGCTCGGCGACGTCGTCCGGCTGCCCGAGGATCTCGCCGGGGAGCTCTCGCTCGCCGGTCTGCCCACCGGATCCGCGGAGGACGTCCTCAATCCGGGGCTGACCTCCTGGATCAGCCGCACCACCGTCCAGCGGCCGGACAAGGACGGCAACCTGGTCGCGGAGGACCCGGCGGCGCTGCCCGGCCGGAACCACCTGACGGGTGCGGTGACCGCACTGGCGGGACTCGCCTACTCCCTGCCGTACGGGCACCCGCTGCGGGCCGTCCTGCCGGAGAGCCTCGCCGCGGTGCGCCGCCGCGTCGCCGACCGGGGACTGCTGCTCGACCTGGACGTCGCCTGGACGGAGAAGGGCTCCTCGTCCGCCGTCGAACTGCGCAAGGCGTACGGGCTGCCCGCCACCGGGGGCGCCGACGCCCAGGGTCTGACACCGGTGGGCGAGGCGCTGGTGCTGCGCCCCTGGTACGGCGACCAGGAGACCGTCCTCGTCCGGCCCGGCGCGCTCGGCGCTCCCGACCACCCCGTGTTCGGGCTCCTCGAGGGGTTGGTCGGGCAGGGACGGGGCGAGGGCATGCGGGCCCTGCGGACCCTTCTGGACGACGAGCTGGCCCGCGCGGTCGCGGCCGGGGGCGATCCGGAGGGACCCTGCGGACACGCCCAGGACCCGGCCTTCAGCGTGCCCGCGCTGGTCGCCGAGGTCGCCGCGCGGCACGGCCTCGGGGAGGACGCGGCGGCGCTCTACCTCCAGCTGCTGGCCCTCCCGGATCCGACGGACCGCAACTGCGCGCGCTGGACCGGCTGGAAGCCCGCCCGGATGAAGAAGGCCCGCACCGAACTCGCGGCGAGCGAGCTGGTCGTCGAGGCCAGGCGGGCGCGCGCCGGACGCACCCTGTTCCTGCCGTGCGGCTGGCTGGATCTGACGTCGCCCGCGCTGCCGGTGGAGGTCTGGAAGGAGGGCCTCTATCCGGTCCGCGCCTACGGGCGCGTGGTGCCGCTGGTGCCGGTGCCGGAACTCTTCGCACGCGCGTGGGAACGCGTCCGCTCCGGCGACGCACCGGCCTACGAGCAGCTCACCACGCGCGCCACCCGCAAGGGCCGCCGCCGATGACCACCCTCCCGCCCCACCTGGAAGACCCCGCGCCGATGACCACCACCGCCCTGTCCCCCGGCTCCGGCTCCGCCGGTCCGGTTCGCCAGATCGTCCCGCCCGAGGAGCGGTACGCCGGCGAGCTGGCCTTCCTGGCCGCCTACGACGACGGGCCGCGCCCGCCCGCGTGGCGGCTCACCCCGCGTGCCGTCGTCACCTTCGTCATGGGGAGCGGCGGCCGCGCGCTGAAGCTGCCCGAGCACGCCGGGACCCCGGACGGGGTGCCGCGACGGCTGGTGGTGGAGAGCAAGTTCGTCGGCGACCGGGCGCTGGTGGAACGGTGCGTGGTCACCCTCGCCGGTGAGCGCGGGCTGCTGCTCGTCGGCGAGCCCGGTACCGCCAAGTCGATGCTGTCCGAGCTGCTGTCCACGGCCGTGTGCGGCACCAGCGGGCTGGTCGTGCAGGGCACCGCGGGCACGACGGAGGACCAGCTCAAGTACGGCTGGAACTACGCCCTGTTGCTGGCGCAGGGGCCGAGCCGGCAGGCGCTGGTGCCCTCGCCCGTGCTCACCGCCATGTCGCGGGGCGCCATCGCCCGGGTCGAGGAGGTGACGCGCTGTCTGCCCGAGGTGCAGGACTCGTTGGTCTCGCTGCTTTCGGAACGGCGCATCGCCGTGCCCGAACTTGCGGGCTCCGAGGACGCGTTGGCGCATGCCGCGCCCGGCTTCAACCTCATCGCCACAGCCAACCTGCGTGACAGGGGCGTCTCGGAGATGTCCGCCGCCCTCAAGCGGCGCTTCAACTTCGAGACGGTCGGGCCCATCCCGGACCTGGACGCGGAGACCGCCCTGGTGCGCAGCCAGGCACGGGCCTCGGTGGAGCGGGCCGGTGCGCCTTTCCAGGTCGACGACGCCGTGCTGGAGGCGCTGGTCACCGCCTTCCGTGATCTGCGGGAGGGCCGGTCGGCGGAGGGCTGGGAGGTGGAGCGGCCGTCCACGGTGATGAGCACCGCGGAGGCCGTGTCCGTCGCGGGCGCGCTGGCGCTGGCGGCCGCGTACTTCCCGGGCGACCGTGACGTGCTCGGACTGCTGCCGGGCCATCTGCTGGGCGTCGTCCGCAAGGACGACCCGGCCGACGCGGCCCGGCTGCGCGGCTACTGGGACGGGCCCGTCCGGCGCCGCGCCGAGCAGGGGTCCGCCACCTGGCGCACCCTGTGGGACCTGCGCACGGTCCTGGAGGGCTGACGGCCGTGTCCCAGCACCCCGCCACCACGCCGAAAACACCGGACCCCCCGGGCTCCTCGGACGCCCAGGACTCGCCGGGCCACCCGACCTCCTCGGGCGGCCCGGGCTCTTCGGGCAGCTCGGGCGGCCCGGGCTCCTCGGGCGGCCCGGGCTCCTCGGGCGGCCTGGACGCCCCAGACGCCTCGGACGGGCCTGACTTCCCGGGCTCTCCGGGCTCTCCGGCTGAGGCTCTCGCGGTGCTCACCGACCCCGCCGCGCCCTATCTGATCGGGGTGCGGCATCACGCGCCCTCGCTGGCCGCCGCCGTGCCCGCGCTGCTGGACGAGGCGAAGCCCGACGTGCTGCTCGTCGAGCTGCCGGCCGAGATGCAGGAGTGGCTGCCCTGGCTCGGACACGAGGAGACCCGGGCCCCGGTCGCGCTCGCCGCCGCGCCGCGTGACGGCGGGGGCGGCGGGGGCCCGGCGTTCTATCCGTTCGCCGACTTCTCGCCAGAGCTGGCCGCCCTGCGCTGGGCCGCCCGCCATGGCGTCCCGGTGCTGGCCTGCGACCTGCCGCTCGCGGACCGGGCGTGGGGTGAGGGACGTGACGGCGATGCGCGGGAGGAGGCGCCCGGGCTCGCCGGCGCGCTGCGGGCGCGGCTCACGGGCCGTCCCGGGGAGGACCTGTGGGACCGTCTCGTCGAGGCCACCGCCCCCGGGTCGCCGCCCGAGGCGCTGCGTCGGGCGGCCCTGCTGACGGGGTGGGCGCTGCGCGCGGACGCGGCCGCCGCCGGTGGGGTGCCCGAGCTGGATCTGCGTCGTGAGCGGTGGATGCGGTCCCTGATCGACGAGGCAACCGCGCGCGGCGAGCGCGCCGCCGTGGTCGTCGGCGCCTTCCACGCGCCTGCGCTGACGGGCCAGACCCTGGTCGGACGGGGCGACGGTGCCTCCCCCGCCGTCGTCGGCGCGCGAGACGAAAGCGCTGCCCAGGGTGTCGGCGACAGCGCGGGAACAACCCTCCCGGCCGACGGCGAGCATGCCGGGGCCACCGTCCCCGCGACTGGCGACGGGGAGGCAGACGCCGTTCCGGGTGTCGGCGAACGTGCCGAAGCCAGCGTCCCCGCCGTCGGCAAGCGGGACGCAGACACCGTCCCGCACATCGGTGAGCGGGACGCGGACGCCGTCCCCGGTGTCGGCGAACGGGACGCAGACGCGGGTGTCGGCAGGGCGGGTGAAGGGGCCGCGGGAAGTCGGCCGGGGTGGATCACGTCGCTGATTCCGTACGCCTATGCCCTTCTGGACGAGCGGTCCGGTTATCCGGCCGGTATCCGGGACCCGGAGTGGCAGGACATGGTGCTGCGGGCGGCGGGCGACCCGTCGGCGCTGGAGGAGGCGCTGACCGGCGCGGCCGTGCGGGTGTGTGCGGCGTTGCGGGACCTCGGGCATCCGTCCGGGCCGGCGGACGCTCGCGAGATCACCCGGCTCGCCTCGGACCTGGCCCGGCTGCGGGGGTTGCCCGCGGCGGGCAGGGGCGAGTTGGTCGAGGCCGTGCAGACGGTCCTCGCCCAGGGTGAGCCGTACGGGCGGGGACGGGCCGTGGCCCGGGCGATGGAGCGGGTGCTGGTAGGTACGCGCACCGGGCGGCCGGCGCCGGGCGCGCCGCGCAGCGGTCTCGTCCCGGCGGTCGAGGCCGAGGTGGCGGGGCTGGGCCTGCCGGGGCCCGGCAACGCGTCCGCCCCGGCGCGGGATCTGCGGCTCGACCCGCTGCGGTCGGACCTCGACCGGCGCCGTGAGCTTCTGCTGCGCCGGCTGACGGTGTGCGGTGTGCCGTACGGAGAGGCGAAAGAGGTCGTCGGCGCGGGCGGCGCGGAGGCTCTCACCTCGCGCTGGGAGGTGCGGTGGACGCCGGCGACGGCGGCCATGCTGACCGCGGCCGGGGTGCGCGGGGTGACCGCGGCACAGGCCGCCGAGGGTGTGCTGCGGGAGCGTCGGCGTGCGGAGCGGGACGCGGGCGGATCCACGGCCGCCCAGGTGCTCCAGGGGCTCGCGGAGGCAGCGCAGTGCGGTCTGCCGGCGCTGGCGGACGAGCGGCTCGTCGATGTCGCCGAGGTGTTGCCGCCGGCCGGTACGCTGCCCGAACTCCTGGCCGGGCTGGCGCTGTCGGACCGGTTGCGGGCCGGTCATGTGCCGGGACTCGGCGTCGACGGGGACCGTACGGCGCGGGCGGCCGCCGTGGCAGAGCTGCTCACCTCGGCGGCGGTGCGGCAGGTGGACGGACTGACCGGCTCCGAGGACCCGGCCGACGCCCACGCCCTTCTCGAACTCGCTCACCGCGCCGACCTGTTGGGCGGTATCCGACTCATCGACGCCCTCGCCCGGCTGGCCGCCGACGGCTCTCCGCTGATGCGCGGTGCCGCCGGAGCGGTCCGGGTACTGCTCGGACAGGAGAGCGCCCGGGCCTTCGGCGACCGGGTGGCGTCCTGGGTGGACGGTGCCGTCGACCCCGACTCGCGCTCGGCCCTGACGGCGCGGCTGAGCGGACTGCTGGCCGCCGCCGGTCCGCTGCTGGAAGCGGCGGCGCCCGCGCTGGAACCGCTGCTGCGCCGGGTGTCGGAGCTGCCCGACCGGGAGTTCCTCGACCGGCTGCCCGCGCTGCGGGGCGGCTTCGAGACCCTGAGTCCCGCGGCTCGCGAGCGTCTCCTCTCGGCCGTCGAGGAACGCCTCGACACCCGACACGTCGCGGACACCGACGGGGTGGATCCGGCCGCGCTCGCCGTCTGGGCCGGGGCGGACATCGCGGCCCGCGCCGCCCTGCGGTCGCTGAGGCTGCTGCCCGACCCGGACGGCGACGACCACGCGCCCACCGCCGCGACCGTCACGGTGACCGACGAGACCGTGCAGGTTACGACCGAGAGCGTGATGGTGACGGCCGGAACGGTGACGGTGACGGACGGGACCGTAACGGCCGAGACCGAGACCGTGACGGGCGACACCCAGACCGTGGCGGCCGGAACCGAGACCATGCCGGCCGGTCCCCAGACCGTGACGGCCGGAACCGGGACCGTGACGGCCGAGACCGTGACCGTGGCGGCCGAGACCGTGACCGTGGCGGCCGAGACCGTGGCCGCGACGGCCGAGACCGTGGCCGCGACGGCCGAGACCGTGGCCGCGACGGCCGAGACCGGATGCTCTGGCGAGGACCGTCTCGACCGTCGGCTCTCCTCCGCCGACCGGTGGCGACTTCTGCTGGGCCGTCGCAGCGATCGACTGCCCACGTCCGCGCGCGCGTTGGCGACGGCTCTGGACGAGCTGTACGGCAGCGGGCGCGGCGAGGGCAGCCGCGGGGACCTGACGGGCCCGGGGGACCGCGGTGGCCGCGACGCACCGTATCCCGGGGTACGGGAGTGGTCGCAGGAGCTGGCCGCGCTGTTCGGGCCGGGCATCCGGGAGGAGGTGCTGGCGGCGGCCGCCGCGTCGGGCCGCCGGGACGTGCTCGCGGAGCTGGACGCGGACAGCGTGCGCCCCTCCGTCGATCTGCTGCGCACCGTGCTGCGGCACGCGGGCGGGCTGCCCGAGGCCCGGCTGGCGGCGCTGCGTCCGCTGGTGCGGCGGCTGGTCGAGGCGCTCACCCGGCAGCTGGCCACCCGGCTGCGCCCCGCGTTGCACGGCACGGCGCTGCCGCGGCCCAGTCGGCGTCCGGGCGGCGGCCTCGACCTCCCGCGGACCCTGCGCGCCAATCTGGCGACCGCGCGGCGCGGCCCTGACGGCACGGTCCGGGTCATCCCCGAGCACCCGGTGTTCCGTACCCGGGCGCGGCGGGCCGCGGACTGGCGGCTGATCCTGGTCACGGACGTGTCGGGTTCCATGGAGGCATCCACGGTGTGGGCCGCGCTGACCGCCTCGGTGCTGGCCGGGGTGCCGACGCTGTCCACGCACTTCCTGGCCTTCTCCACCGAGGTCATCGACCTCACCGGCCATGTCGAGGACCCGTTGTCGCTGCTGCTCGAGGTCAGCGTGGGCGGTGGGACACACATCGCGGCGGGGCTGCGGCACGCCCGCGAGCTGGTCACCGTGCCGTCGCGGACGCTCGTCGTGGTCGTCAGCGACTTCGAGGAGGGCCAGCCGCTCGGCGGGTTGCTCTCGGAGGTGCGGGCGCTGGTCGGTGCGGGCTGTCATGTTCTGGGCTGCGCGAGCCTCGACGACACGGGCCGGCCGCGCTACTCCACGGGCGTCGCGGGACAGCTCGTCGCGGCGGGCATGCCCGTCGCCGCTCTCAGTCCGCTCGAACTCGCCCGCTGGGTAGGGGAGAAGATCGCATGAGCCAGGACCTGTTGCCGCCGGTCGCGCCGTCCGTCACCGCCGAACTCGTCGAGGTGCTCTCTCCCCGGCTGCGCAAGCGGCTGGACGCGGGCATCGCCAGACTGGCGGCGCGTCCGGTGGTCCGCGAGGGCGACACCGTGCGGATCGCCGTCGACGACGAGACCCACCTCGAACTGCAGGCGCCCGGGGGCGCGGTGACCCGGGCGGACGCGATCCGCTGCGGTTGTCTGCTCGCTCCCGACTGTCTGCACCGCGCGGCGGCGGCCTCGGCCGCGCCGGTGGCCGAGGACACTCCCGACAGCCCGCCCGCGCAGCCGACAGCCGAAGCGGCGTCCCGGCCCCCGGCCGCCGGGACCGCCGCCACCGCCCTGACCACCGAGGCCGCTGCTCCAGCCCAACTCGCCGCCGCGCGGGCGGTGTACGGTGCGGCGGCCGGCGTCCTCGAGGCCGGTGCGGACGGCTCCGGTGCCGTGCTCCAGGCGGAGCTCCTGCGCGCCGCGCACACCGCGCGGCTCGCGGGGCTCCCGAGGGTCGCCGCCGCGGCGGTCTCCGTGGTCAACGGGGTACGCGCGGCCCGCTCCGCCGACCCGGCCCACCGGTTGCCCGACCTTGTCGACGCGCTGTGCACCGTCCTCGGCATGGCGCACCGCCTGCCGTTCGCGACCGGCCGGGACCTGGCCGAACTGCGCGGCGGCGTACGCCTGCCGTACACCCCGGACGGTTCGCTGCGCCTCTTCGGACTCTTCTCGGAACCCGTCCTGACGACGACCGGGTACGCGGGCGCCGTCACCTGGACCGCCGACGCGGGGGGCCGCCTCTACACGGTCTCCGACGTGGCTCCCGGCGGTCCCGGCCGGGCGACCGGCGCGGCGGACCGGGCCGTACGGATCGGCGACACCGCCCTGACCCACCGTGAGTTGTCGCGCGCGGGCCTGGCGGTGTCCGGCGCGACGGTGTCGCCGACAGGCCGGCTCGGCGCCGGTGCCGGGGTGCGGGCGGTGCGCGCGTCCGGTGCCGCCTGGAGCGCCGAACCGCTCGACCGGCTGTGGGCGGTGCCGGTGGCCGAGCAGGTCGCCCACGCCCTGGGCGGTGGGCACGGACTGCTCTTCCTCGACGTCACCCTGGCGGGCACGGTCCGGGAGGCGACGGGTGACCGTCTGCTGGCCGACTGCGGGGGCCGTGCGGTCCGGCTCGCCGTGGCGCACGACGATCCCGCGCTCCCCTACCGCGACAACCTCCGCCTCCTGGCCGCCGCCCGGGGCAGGCGGCTGCGGGTCGTCGCGCGTCTGGTGCCGGGGCCGCTCCCGCGGGCCCTGCTGCTCGCCGCCGAGCACCCGGCCCGGCCCGGCGACCGGGTGGATCTGGGCCTGGACCGTCTCCAGCACGCGGATCTGCCCACCGCGTCGGCCCCGCCGGCCGCCGCTCCCCCGGTGGACGAGGCGCCGTTGCATCTGCTGAGCCGCCGTGTGCACCAGGCTGTGTCCGGGGGCCGGCGGGTGCTGGGCTTCCCGGACGGCGGCGCGGGCGACGACGGACGGCTGCGCCGCGTCGGTCTCGCCACCGCGGGCGATCTGCTCGGCGAGCTCCGGGCCGCCGCCGCGGACCGCTCCCGGGACGCCTTCGGGCGGCTGCTCCCGGCGGACACGGACCGTTTCGCCCGCGCCTGGCTGGCCGCCTCGGTCTACGCCGGGGAGGTGGAGCGGGCGCTGTGCGCGGCGGCGTGGGGGGCGGACGCGGAGGTGGTGGCGACTTCACGGTGAACCCGGTGAGCCCGGGGCGTCTTTAGGACAGGATCTGACCTCTATCGCTCCTAACGTGGTGCTCGCACACGGAAACCACTCACGGAAGAAGGCGACCATGGGCAAGCCCACCTCCCTCGACGAGACCGCCGCAGCACCCGCCGTCCGCGGCGAGCGCGCCGACCTGCTGGAGGCGCTCACCAAGCAGCGGCACTTCCTGCGCTTCACCACCCGTGACCTCACCGACGAGCAGGCCGGTCTCCGCACGACCGCCGGCGAGCTCTGTCTGGGCGGCCTGATCAAGCACGTCGCCTCGGTCGAACGAGGTTGGGTGGCCTTCATCCTCGAGGGTCCTTCGGCGATGCCCGACTTCACCAAGATGACGGAGGCGGACTTCGCCAGGCGGGCCGACGAGTTCCGGATGCTGCCCGGCGAGACGCTGGCCGGGGTGCTGAAGGAGTACGAGGAAGTGGCGCAGCGCACCGACGAGTTGGTCGCCTCCCTGCCCGATCTGGACGCGGACCACCCGCTGCCGGCGGCGCCCTGGTTCGAGGCCGGTGCGCGGTGGTCCGCCCGCCGGGTGCTGCTGCACATCGTCGCGGAGACCGCCCAGCACGCGGGGCACGCGGACATCGTCCGCGAGTCCCTGGACGGCGCGAAGAGCATGGGCTGAGGCCTGCCGCGAAGGGCCGCCACCCGACCCCGGAGACAAGCGTCCGCCAGACCTCCAGGGCCACGGGTGGGGCCGGCCCCGCCCGCACCGGTGTCGTCCGGCCGGGCGCGAAGCGGCCGGCCCCACCGGTGTCGTCAGGCCGGCCCGTCGGGAGTCCCGCTGATCACGCCGCATTGACTGCCCCGGTACACCCGGCCACAATCCCCCCATGGATGTGACCGGTCACGCACCGCCCCCGGCAAGGGGTCGCGCGTCCGCTCCGCAGCGCCTCACCGTCGACCTCGCCGTCTCCGAGGGCCCGGTTCTGCTCGGCGCCAACGGCGCGCTGTACGGGATCGGGGACGACGGGGTGCCCAGCGACGCCGTACTCGCACCGCTGAAGATCACCAGCGTCACGCAGAAGCCGGAGGGCGGCGCCCAGCACCCCAACGGGGACGCGCTCTCCGTCTCCGGGTCGTTCTTCCGCAACGGCGGCGGCGAGATCAACGTGATGATGCAGGACGTCTATGCCCGATGGCCGTACGAGGACCTGGGCATCGACGACTACCTCCCGAGGGTCGACGAGATCGTCAAGGAGGTCATGGCGGATCCGCACCACGACCGCTTCGTCTACATCCCGTTCAACGAACCCGACTGCATCTGGTACGACCTCGGCGTGCCGGACCGTGAGCGGTACGAGGCGAACCGCGACCGGTTCTTCGAGGACTGGCGGACGGTGTACCGGCGCATCCGCTCCCTCGACCCCGACGCGAGGATCGCCGGGCCCAACGAGACGGGCTATCACCCCCGCCTGATGAGCGACTTCCTCGCCTTCGGCCAGCGGGAGAACGTGCTGCCCCACGTGGTGACCTGGCACGAGTTGAGCCCTGACTCGCTACGGGAGTTCCAGAGTCACCACGACGACTACCGTGCGACCGAACGCCGGTTGGGGATCGCGCCGCTGAGAGTCAGCATCGACGAGTACGCCAACCGCCGGGACCTGTCCGTGCCGGGACAGCTCGTGCAGTGGGTGTCGATGTTCGAGCGGAACAAGGTGTACGCCAACCAGGCCTACTGGGACGCCGCCGGCAACATGGACGGCAACGTCGTACGAACGAACATCCCCAACGGCGGCTGGTGGTTCTTCCGTTGGTACGCCGGGCTGACCGGCGACACCGTCGAGGTCACCCCGCCGCAGCCGCACAGCGTCGACACCCTCCAGGGCCTCGCCTCCCTCGACTCCTCGCGCCGTCAGGCCCAGGTGCTGCTGGGCGGCTCGGACGGCGACGTGGACGTCGAGGTGCGCGGTGTCCCCCGGGCCGTCTTCGGCCGCGCGGTCGTCGCGACCGTCGCCGAGGCCGCCTGGTCGGGCTACGAGGGGCAGCACGCCGCGCCGCGGGTGCTCGCCCGCACCGTGCTGGAGGTCGCCGCCGACGGTTCGGTCACCGTGCCGCTGAGCGGCGCGCGCAGGATGTCCGCGTACCGGATCGTCCTCACTCCGGGCGGCGCCGGCGCCCCGTCCGCCGTGTGCGTGCCCTGGTCGGCATCGTACGAGGCAGAGGACGCGGCGATCACCGGTGGCCGGGTCCCCACCCGGGGGACGGTCGCCGACGCGGACGGCTACGCGGCCTCCGGCACGAACGCCGTCTCTCTCGGCACCCCCGGCGGCAGGATGGACCTCACGGTGACGGTGCCCGCGGACGGGACGTACGACCTGGCGATCCTCTACGGCAACGGGTCGGGCGCCCCCGCCGGCCAGAAGCTGCTCGTCGACGGCGCGCACCCGGTCACGGTGACGTACCCCTCGACTCAGGATCGGGCCCACCTCGCCAAGAAGGATCTCCGAGTCGAACTGCCGGCCGGCACCCATGTGCTGACCCTCGTCGGGGGCGACGCCGAAGTCACCCTCGACCGCCTCGACCTCACCGCGCGCACCGGCGCGCCCTGGGCGTCGTACGAGGCGACGCTCGCGGACATCGGCGGCAGCCCGTCGTACGACTACTCCTCGTCGGCCGGGGTGGGGACGGGCGCCCTGGTCCTGCGAGAGGGCGACCGGGCCGTCTTCGACGTCTACGCCCCGCGCGACGGGCACTACACCGTGGTGCCGCGGGCCTCGGCGACGGTGTGGCTCGCGCTGCACGGCGAACGGCTGACCGCGGCGCCGGACCGGCCCCTGCGGCTCTACCTGGTGGCGGGCAACAACCGCGTCGCGCTGACCGCGCCGACGGCCCGGCAGGCGGCCGTCCGGTCCCTCGACGTCTCGGGCGCGGGCTCGGCCGGCGGCGCCCTCTCCTACGATGCCGCGTCCGCCGCGCTCACCGGAGCGGCGAGGCTCGTCGGCTCCGCCCACGCCCCCGGCGGCTTCTGCGTCGACGACGTCGGCGACAGCCCTCACGGCGCGGCCGAGTTCACCGTGCACGCGCTCCACTCCGGCCGCCATGTGCTGGTCGTCCACTACGCCCACGACGACCGCCGCGACACCGGCCACGCCTACAACACCGACATCCTGTCCCGTACGGCGGACATCACCGTCGGCGCCGGAACACCGCTGCGGGTCACGTTCAAGAACACCTGGAGCCTGGACGACTACTGGACGCTGGGCGTCCCCGTCGACCTGCGGAAGGGCGCCAACAGCGTGACCTTCCGCAACGCGACGGGCCGGGCCCCGCGGATCGGCCGCATCGAACTGGGCCGGGTGTTCCTGCCGTCCTAGTCCGACCCGCGCCGATGTCCCGGGGTCAGCGGCCGACGCCGATCAGGCCCGTCAGGCAGCGCCACAGCGACGAGCGCTGCCGGACCGCCGGACCGGGCAGCCCGGTCCCGGCGGGCTCCTCGGCTGGGGCCCGCGAGGACGGCGGCTCCGGCATCGTGGCCAGTTCGTACCGTACGGGCAGCGAGCGCAGGCCGCGCATGAAGGGCGAGGAGCGCCAGGGCAGTTGGTCGACGGGGAGAGCGAGGTCCAGGTGGGTGAACCGCTCGAACAGCCGGCTCACGCCGACCGCCGCGACCGTCGAGGCGAGCTCGCGCGCCGGGCACTGGCGAGGGCCCGCACCCCAGGCCAGGTGCGCCCGGGTGCTGACCGTGGTGCCCGACTCCACGTGGCCGGCGAAGAGCGGGTCGGCGTGCGCCGCCGCGGCGGAGACCCACACCGGGTCGCCGGCCCGGATCGTGTAGTTCCCGAGCCGCGTGTCCTCGGCCGCGAAGCGCGGCACGAAGTTCACCAGCGGCGGCTTGCGCATGACCACCCGGTTCATGCTCTCCCGGACCATCCCGGCGGACAGGCTGGCCCGCACGCCGCCCTCACCCGAGATGACCTCGACCACCGTGTTGGATATGAGGATGCCGACATGGTCGGAGGTCATGCCCAGCAGCATGAACAGCTCTCGGGCGAGCTGCTCGAGCGAGAGTTCGGGATGCGCGGCCAGCAGGTACGAGGGGAAGTCCTCCCCCGGCTTCTCCCGCTTCCCCGCCGCCAGTTCGGCCAGCGCCGCCAGCAGCCGTTCGAGGGCCGGCTCCGCGTCCGGACCCGCGTCCAGTACCCGCCACATGTCCATCAGCGCGTCGTCACCCTGGGAACCGGGGAAGCCGAGCAGATGGCTGGCCACCATCAGCGGCAGAGGCCGGGAGAACTGGGCGGACAGGTCCGCCCAGCCCGTGCCGCCGGCCTGCCCCACCAGACTGATCAGTTCGTCGGCGTAGGCGCCGACGGCCGTCTTCAGCCTCTTGGCCTGCGGGTGGCGCGGGTCCTGGAACGGCTTGAGAGCCGCGTCCCAGGCCGTCCGCAGCGGCCGGTATCCGGGACCGCCCTGGATCAGCACATGGTTCACCTCCAGGGACGGTCCGAGCGGCCAGTCGGCCGGCACCCTGCCCTCCGAGCGGGCCCGCCACCTCTCCAGCCCCTTGGGCCACCCGGCGTCGTCCTGGAGCACCTCGAGCGACTCGCGGTAGCCCAGAACCAGCCAGGCGGGCACCCCCAGCAGGTCGACCGGCGCGACCGGACCGTGCTGTTGCCTGAGCCGCTCGTACACGAGCGAGGGGCGCGTCTCGTAGTCCCGGGTCAGCAGCGGTTGCGGCGTGATCGTCTCCAGCCGCGCGCCGTCCAGGTCCACGGATCCGCCGTCGCCCACCTGCGATTCCATTGCTCTGCCGCCCTCCGACACTCCCCGTACCGGCGCGTCTTCGTTCGGTGGCCGGAACCGGTCGGACCCTATCCCAGGACCCGCCCGCGGTGAACGACGGGGCAGGACCCCGCACGGCCCCGGAACCGCCGTCCGCGAGGGTGGCTGCGCCGCAACTCCACTGAGCGCGGGCAGGGTTGACGCCCCCGACGCCGAGCCGCGCGAGCGTCCGGCGCCGCGCGCCTTGTCACGCCAGGACGAACCTCCGGGCCGGAGGACTCAACTCACGCAAACAGACCGGGTGATCCCTCCGGTTCTTCCCGCATCGCTGCCATATTCGAGAACCACTTCGGAGGTGGCTGTGACACGAGAGGCGACAACATCCGTGGCTACGGCGGCAGTTGCGGCGACGGCGAAGGAATCAGCGACAGCGACGAGCCCGGCGGACCGTCCCGCGGACCGCACCGCCGACCGCATCGCGGACCTGGAGCGCCGGCAGGCGAGGGCGGTGGTACCGGGCACGCCCAGGAGGCCCGGGGCGCTCGGTGCCCGGGAGCGGATCGAACGGCTGCTGGACGAGGGCTCCTTCACGGAGACCGGCGGGTTCGTCAGGGCGCGGTCCACGGGGGACGGCGCCCGCCGGCCGTACGGGGACGGAGTCGTGACCGGGTACGGCACGGTCGACGGACGTCCGGTCTGTGTGTTCGCCCAGGACTCGACCGTCTTCGGCGGCAGCATGGGCGAGGCCTTCGGTGAGAAGACCGTGGCCCTCATGGACCTCGCGCTGAAGACCGGCTGTCCGGTCATCGGGCTCAACGACTCGGGTGGCGCCCGGATCCAGGAGGGCGTCGCCTCGCTCGCCCTCTACGCCGAACTGGTGCGCCGCAACGTGCGGGCGTCCGGGGTCGTCCCGCAGATCTCGGTCGTCCTCGGCCCCTGCGCGGGCGGCGCCGCCTACTCGCCCGCCATCACCGACTTCACCGTGATGGTGGACGGTGTCTCGCACATGTTCGTCACCGGGCCCGACGTCATCGAGGCCGTCACCGGGGAGCGCACCACCGCCGAGGAACTCGGCGGAGCCCGCGCCAGCAACTCCGTCAACGGCAACGCCCACTTCCTCGCCGCCGACGAGGAGGACGCCCTCGACACCGTGCGCGACCTGCTGTCCTACCTGCCCGCCAACAACCTCGGGCGGCCGCCGGAATACGCCCCCGCGCCGGCTCCCGACGGGGCGGGGCTCGACACGCTGGTCCCCGACCGGACCGGCCAGGCGTACGACATGCGCGAGATCCTGCGCACGGTCGTCGACGACGGCGAACTGCTGCACGTTCAGGAGCTGTTCGCGCCGAACATCATCTGCGCCCTGGCGCGGGTCGAGGGTGCCAGCGTCGGGATCGTCGCCAACCAGCCCCTGCACGCGGCCGGTGTCCTCGACATCGACGCCTCCGAGAAAGCGGCGCGGTTCGTGCGGTTCTGCGACGCGTTCGGCATCCCGCTGCTGACCTTCGCCGACGTCCCCGGCTACCTCTCCGGTGTCAGCCAGGAACAGGCCGGCATCATCCGGCGTGGCGCCAAGCTGCTGTACGCGTACGCCGAGGCGACCGTCCCGAAGATCACGGTGGTGGTGCGCAAGGCGTACGGGGGCGGGTACGCGGTGATGGGCTCCAAACACCTGGGCGCCGACCTCAACCTCGCCTGGCCCAGCGCCCGTATCGCCGTCATGGGCGCCGAGGGCGCCGTCGGCGTGCTGCACCGGCGTGAACTCGCCGCGTCCGACGATCCCGAGGCGCTGCGGGCCCGTCTCGTCGCCGCGTACGAGGCCACCCACGGGACGCCCTACCCCGCCGCCGAACGCGGGTACGTCGACGCCGTCATCGCCCCCCGCGACACCCGCGCGCACCTGTGCCGTGCCCTGCGCGCACTGCGCGGGAAGCGTGCCCCGATGCCGGAGCGCCGGCACGGCAACATCCCGCTCTGACCGCCCGACACCCCGCTTGAATCCGGCCGACCCGCCGGCCGACACCGCGCCGTGAGGAGCCCCGCCCGATGGACAGCAGCCCCCCGCTCGCGCCCGCGTACCGGACTCTGCCCGAGTACCTGCGGCACTGGGCCGAAACCGCGCCGGAACGCCGGGCGTTCACCTTCGTCGACCACACCGCTCCGCACGCGCGGGGCGTACACCGCACGCTGACCTGGCGGACGCTGGACCTGCGGGTCCGGGCGCTCGCGGCCCGGCTCGCCGAGGAGGCCGAGCCCGGGGCGCGAGCGGCCCTGCTGTGCCCGCAGGGAACGGAGTACGTCACCGCTTTCCTGGCGGCGCTGGCCGCCGGGCTGGTCGCGGTGCCGCTGTATCCGCCCGGCCTGCCCGGGCACGGGGACCGGCTCGCCGGGGTGCTGGCCGACGCGTGTCCCGCGGTCGTGGTGACCACGAGCCGGGGAATGCCGGAGGTGGCGGACCTCTGCGCGCGGGCGCAGGTTCCGGCCGTCGCGGTGGACCGGGTCGCCGACGCGGCCGACCGGGACCGGGTCGTGGCCGCCCCGGACGCCGGGGCGACCGCGTATCTGCAGTACACCTCCGGGTCGACCCGCGCCCCGGCGGGCGTGGAGATCACCCACGCCAACGTGGTCGCCAACGCCCGCCAGGCGCTGACCGCGTACGGCGCCGACACGGCCCCGGTGACCTGCGTGGGCTGGCTGCCGCTCTACCACGACATGGGACTCGTGCTGAGTGTCGCGGCCCCCGTCGTCCAGGGCCGCCCGTCCGTTCTCATGGACCCGGCCGCGTTCCTGCACGAGCCGGTCCGCTGGCTGCGGCTGCTCGCCGCGCATCCGCGCGCGGTGAGCGCGGCGCCCAACTTCGCCTACGACTACTGCGTCGCCGCCGTGACCGACGCGCAGAAGGCGGAGCTGCGGCTGGACCGTGTCACCGCGCTGATCAACGGCAGTGAACCGGTCCGGCCCGGCACCGCCGACCGCTTCCACGCGGCGTTCGCCGCCCAGGGTCTCGCAGCGGACGTCCACTGTCCGTCGTACGGGCTCGCCGAGGCGACCGTCTTCGTCAGCGCCGCCCGGCCCGGCGAGCCGCTGCGCCGGTTCGCCCTCGACCGGGACGCCCTCGCCGCCGGCAAGGCCCTGCCCGCGCGGCCCGACGACGCCGACGCCGTACGGCTGGCGGGCTGCGGCACCCCGGCGGGCCAGCAGGTCCGCGTCGTCGATCCCGTCTCGCGCGACGTGCTCGGCGAGGGGGAGGTCGGCGAGATCTGGGTGCGGGGTCCCAACGTGGGGCGCGGCTACTGGAACGACGAGGCCCGCAGCCGCCGGGTCTTCGACGCGCGGCCGGCCGGCGAGTCCGGCGGCTGGCTGCGCACCGGCGATCTGGGGACGCTGCTGGACGGACAGCTGGTCGTGACCGGCCGGCTGAAGGACCTCATCGTCGTGGACGGCCGCAACCACTACCCCCAGGACGTGGAGGGCACCGTCCAGGAGGCGCATCCGGCGGTGCGGCGCGACCGGCTCGCCGCCTTCGGCGTCCCCGGCGACGCGGGTGAGCGCGTGGTCGTCGTGGCCGAGCACACGCGGGCGACGTCTCTGGACGGGATCGACGTGGCGGCCCTGGCGCGGGCCGTGCGCGCGGCCGTCTCCGCCCGGCACGGCCTGCGGCTCGCCGATGTCGTCCTGGTCGCCCCCGGCTCCGTGCCCCGGACCTCCAGCGGCAAGGTGGCGCGGGCCCTGACCCGGGCCCGGTATCTGGCGGGCGCCTTCGCGGCGGGGGCCGCCCGATGAGCGCCGTCGACGAGGGCGCGTTGCGCCGCCTGATCGCGGAGCGGGTCGCCGCCTGGAGCGGCACCGGCGAGGACGACGTGCCGATGGACCTGCCGCTGGCCGACCTCGGCCTGTCCTCGCGGGACGCCGTCGGCCTGGCCGGGGAACTGTCCCGGCTGACGGGCCGTGAGCTGCCGGCGACGCTGCTCTGGTCGGCGCCCACGCTGGACGCCCTGGTGGCCGAGCTGCGCGCCCCGGCCGCTCGGCACGTCCCCGCGACGCCCACCGCCACGCCCCCGGCGGCGAGCGGCGAGCCCGTCGCCGTCATCGGGGTCGGCTGCCGGCTGCCCGGTGGGGTGCGCGGCCCGGCCGACTACTGGCGGCTGCTGGAGGACGAGACGGACGCGATCGGACCGGTCCCCGCGGACCGGTGGCGGGACTTCACCGACTTCCCGCCCGCCGACGCGCCCGCGTACGGCGGTTACCTCGACGACATCGCCGGGTTCGACGCCGACTTCTTCCGCATCACCCCGCGCGAGGCCACGGTGATGGACCCGCAGCAGCGGATGCTCCTGGAGGTCGTCCAGGAGGCGCTGGATCACGCCGCCGTGCCGGCCGCCTCGCTGGGCGGCACGGCCACCGGCGTCTTCGTCGGCGTCTGCTCCCCGGAGTACGGGCAGCTCACCGGCGCGGCCGCGGCCGCCGTCGACCCGTGGGCCCCGGCGGGCGCGGCGCTCGGGGTGACCGCGGGGCGGCTGGCCTACGTCCTGGACACCCGCGGGCCGAGCATGGCCGTCGACACCGCCTGTTCGTCCTCGCTCGTCGCCGTGCACCACGCCTGTGTCAGTCTGCGCACCGGGGAGAGCGACCTGGCGATCGCCGCCGGGGTCAACCTGCTGCTGTCGCCCGTCGTCGGCGTCGCGTTCGCGCGGGCGGGCGCCCTCGCGCCGGACGGCCGCTGCAAGCCGTTCTCCGCGGTGGCCGACGGCATCGGACGCGGCGAGGGATGCGCGGCCGTCCTGCTGAAGCGGCTGTCCGACGCCGAGCGGGACGGTGATCGCGTCCTCGCGGTCGTCCGCGCCACCGCGGTGAACTCCGACGGCCGCTCCAACGGCCTTCTCGCCCCCAACCCGGTCGCCCAGCAGGCCCTGTTGAGGACCGCCTACGCGCGGGCGGGACTCGTCCCGGCGCAGATCGACTACGTCGAGGCGCACGGCACCGGCACCCCGCTCGGCGATCCGATCGAGGCGGGCGCGCTCGGCACGGTCCTCTGCCCCGGCCGCGACCCCGACCAGCCGTTGCTGCTCGGCTCGGCCAAGGGCAACCTCGGGCACCTGGAGTCCGCGGCGGGCATCGCGGGCCTGGTGAAGACGGTCCTCGCGCTGCATCACGACCGCATTCCGGCGTCGCTGCACTGCGCGCACGGCAGCGCCCTGGACGACGTACGACTGCGGGTGGTGACCGAGCCGGAGCCGTGGCCCCGCTACGGCGGCACGGCCACCGCCGGGGTGTCCGCCTTCGGGTTCGGCGGTACCAACGCCCATGCGGTACTGGAGGAGTGGCGGCCCGACACGCTGCTGCCGCCCCCGGGCGACGAACCGGCCGCCCGGCTGTACCCGCTGTCCGACGTCGACACCGAGCGGGTCCGGGACACCGCGGCCCGGCTCGCCGGGTGGCTGCGTACCCCCGGGGGAGGCGGCGCCCGTCCGGCCGACGTGGCCCGTACCCTCGCCGGACGCACCGGCCGCGGACCGGTACGCGCCGCCGTCGTCGCCGATGGCCGGGAGGAACTGACCGACGCACTGGACGCGTTGGCGCAGGGCCGGCCGCACGCGCGGGTGCTGACCGGCGACCGCGATCGGGTCGGGCCCGGCCCGGTGTGGGTGTTCTCGGGCTACGGCAGCCAGTGGCCCGGCATGGGGCGCCGTCTGCTGGCCGAGGAACCGGCGTTCGCCGCCGCGGTACAGAAGCTCGACGCGCAGTTCGCCGTCGTCTGCGGCTTCTCGCTTCACGACCGGCTGGCCTCAGGGGCGGCACTCGACCGTGTGGAGATCGCCCAACCCGTCCTTTGCGGGATGCAGTTGGCGCTCGCGGAGTTGTGGCGCTCGTACGGCGCCGAACCGGCGGCCGTGATCGGTCACTCGCTGGGCGAGGTGGCCGCTGCCGTCTGCGCGGGCGCCCTGGACGTGTCGGACGCGCTCCGGGTCGTCGCCGTGCGGGCCCGGCTGCTGAGCGGGCTGCGTGGCGGTGCGATGGCCGTCGTCGACCTGGACGACGGCGAACTGGACGACCTGGCGCGCGACTTCCGCGGCGTCGAGGTCGCCGTCCACTCCTCGCCCCGGCAGAAGGTCGTCACCGGCGACGAGGAGGCGGTCACCCGGCTCGTGCGCCGGCTCGGTGAGCGGGGCCGCGCCGCCCGGGCCATGCGGGTCGTCGGCGCCGGACACTCGCCCCAGGTGGACGCGCTGCTGCCGGAACTGACCGACGCGCTCGCCGACGTCCGGGGCAGGCCTGCGCGCGTCCCGGTCTACTCCACCGTCCTCGACGACCCGCGCGGCGACTGCCGGTTCGACGCCGCCCACTGGGCCGCCAATCTGCGCCGACCCGTGCGCCTGGACCGGGCCCTCGCGGCGGCCGCCGCCGACGGCCGCACCGCTTTCGTCGAGATCTCGCCCCATCCGGTCCTGGCCCGGCCGGTGACCGACACGGTGCCCGGCGCCCTCGTGGTGGGCACCATGCGCCGCGACGCGGACGGCTGCGCCGGATTCCTCTCGGAGCTGGGCGCCCTGTACGCCGCGGGCCTCCCGCCGGCCCGGCCGCCCGGCCGGGTCGTCGACGTGCCCGCACCGCGCTGGCGGCACACCCGGTACTGGTGGACGGACGGCCGGGCCCCCGTCACGACGACGGCAGCGGCGGCGGCGCGATGGGCCGGACCCGCCGCACCGGACGAGGAGACGGACGGCCACAGTTCGGTCGCCGCCCGCCTCGGCCACCACATCGCCGCCGTCACCGGCCATCCGACGGCCCGGGTCACGCCCGCCACGGCGCTGGCCGACCTCGGTCTGGACTCGCTGATGGCCGTCCGTGTCCGCACCGCCCTGGAACGCGAGTTCGGCATCGACCTGCCGCTGCGCGACCTGTTCGGTTCCGCCACCGTCGGGGAGGTGGCGGACCGCGTCCGCCAGGCCCTTCCCCCGACGGCGACGGCGTCCACGGCGGACGAGAAGGCCGGGCCCGCCCCGCTGCGTGCCCTGCGCACCGCCGGCTCCCGGCCGCCGCTGTTCCTGTTCCACGCGGCCGGCGGCGGCGCCGACGTCTACCGCCCACTCGTCGAACGGCTCGGGGACGACCGTCCGGTGCAGGGACTGGACCGGCTGGAAGACGCCCGTACCGTGCCGGAGAAGGCGCGCCGCTATGCCGAAACGATCGCCGCCGCCCGCCCCGACGGGCCCCTCCTGCTGGGCGGTTGGTCCTTCGGCGGCTTCCTCGCCCAGGAGACGGCCCGGCAGCTCACCGCCGCCGGACGAGTCGTCCCGCTCGTCGTCCTCATCGACTCCGTGCGCCCCCTCCTGGAACCCGGCCCCACGCCGCCCGACCGCGTCCGCGCGCATCTCACGGGGTTCGCCCGGCACGTCGCCGACGCCTACGGGGTCCGGCTGCGGCTGCCGTACGACGCTCTCGTGGCGATGGACGACGACCGCGAGCGCATCGACCGCGTGCTGCGGACCCTGCGCGCGGCCGTCGACGTACCGGCCGCCGCGCTGGAGCACCAGCGTGCCTCGTATCTGGACCTGAGGGTCGGCGAGGCCCACCGTCCGGGCCGCCACGACGGCCCGGTGATCCTGTACCGGGCCACCGGGCCGGCTCCGCACACCGTGCGCGACCCGGCGTACGAGCGGGACGACGAGACCCTCGGCTGGGACGAGGTGTGCCCGCGGCTGACGGTCGTACCGGTCCCGGGGCACCACCTCTCGCTGCTCGACCCGCCACACGTCGACGAGATCGCCGCCCATCTGCGGCGGGTCCTCGCCACGACGGGCGGACCCGCTGAACCGGACTGAGGAGCCGCCATGCCGCAGTACACCGCCCGACCGTCCCGACGCGCCGTCACCAGGGCCGCGGCGGCCGCGGGCCTCGCCGCCCTGTTCGGCGCCACCGGCGCCGCGGGCCGCGCCCGGGCCGCGACCCGGCTGGGGCCACGGACCTTCGACGTGTCCGTGTCCTCCCCCGCGCTGGGCCGCAGCGCGCCGGTCCGGCTGATCCTGCCGTCGGACTTCGACGCCCGGCCCACCCGGAGCTACCCCGTCCTGTATCTCCTGCACGGCGCCCACGACGACTACACGTCCTGGACCAGGGAGACGGACATCGAGGCCTTCACCGAGGGCCGCGACCTGATCGTGGCCATGCCGGACGCGGGCCCCACCGGCATCCCCACCGCCTGGCGCGGCGGCCCCGACTACGAGACTTTCCAGCTCCGGGAGGTACCGGCGCTGCTGGCCCGCGACTACCGGGCGTCCGGCGTGCGGGCCGTCGCCGGGGTCTCCACCGGAGGCTACGGTGCGATGGCGCACGCGGCCCGCCACCCGGGCACGTTCACCGCCGCGGCCTCCTACAGCGGCATCCTCGACACCACCGCCCCGGGCGTGCCCGCTCTCCTGGACGCGATCGTGGCCCGCGAGAACCTGGCCCCGCACTCGCTCTGGGGCAGCCCGCTGCTGCACGCCCTCACCTGGCGCGACTTCAACCCGCGTGCCCGGGCCGCCGGGCTGCGCGGCACCCCCCTGTACGTCTCCGGCGGCAGCGGGGTGGTCGGCGGCATCGGCGACTGGCTGCCCGAGGCGCTGGAGAGCACCCTGTGGCCCTCCGCACACGGCTTCACCGATCTCCTCGCGCTCCTCGGCATACCGGCCACCACCCACTACTACGCGGGGGGAGGACACAGCTGGACGTACTGGAAGCGGGAGTTCACCGCCTCGTGGCCGATGCTCGCCGGTGCGCTGGGGGTGCCGGAGTGATGTCGGTGCAGCCGGGGCACGGAACGGAGCGCAGGGGGCGTCCGTCCAACACGGGACGTCCCTCTCGTCCCACGGGCAACAGCGCGTGGGCGAGCCGCCTCCGGGGGAAAGGAGTGTCCGTCGTGGCTGTGCCCACCCCGCACGGTGTGCCCGCCGATCCCGGGACCGTTCCGGTTCCGTCAGACCTCGCCGAGCTCCTGCGCGCCCGGTTGGCAGGCGTCTCCGACGAGGTGGAGGAGGAGGTCCGCCGGCAGGTGCCCGAGTACGCGCGGCCGGCCGACGGGACCTACGGCCGAAATCTCCGGGCCGGCGTGGTGCAGGCGCTCACGTTGTTCGTCGACCACATAGCCGACCCGCGCGGCCAGGGCGACGCCATCGCCGCGACGTACTACGAACTCGGGCGCGGCGAGGCCCTGGAGGGCCGCAGTCTCGACGCCTTGCAGTCCGCGTTACGGGTGGGCGGCCTGCACGCCTGGCGGCTGCTGGGCCGTACGGCGGAGGAGCTGGGGCTGGACTCGACGGTCGTGGCCGCACTCGGCGAACTGGCGTTCCGGACCGTGCACGAGGTCGCGGAGGCGGCGGCCGCGGGCTACGCGGAGGCACGCTCGCACAGCACGGACGAGCTGGAACGGCGCCGTCGCCGCCTGCTCGACCTGCTGCTGGGCGACGGGCCGGTGTCCCCGGAGGCGGTGCAGGACCTGGCGCACGGCGCGCGCTGGCGGGTGCCCTCACACGTCGCCGTCGTCACGCTGGCGACGACCGTCGACCCGCAGGCGGCGGACGACGGCCCGCCGGCGATGCCCGGGGCGCTGACCGACATGGCGGCACGGCCGCCCCGCGTGCTGGTGCCGGACCCGGAGGGCGCCGGGCGGTTCGGCGGCCGGTCGTTCCTGCCGGGCCTCCAGGGCCGGCCGGCGGCGATCGGCCCGACGGTCCCCGTCACCGAGGCCGCGCAGTCGCTGCGCTGGGCCACCCGGGCGCTGGGCCTGATGGGCCGGGGCATCCTGCCCCGGCAGGGCGTGGTGCGGTGCGCCGACCACCTGTCGACGTTGTTGCTGCACAGCGACGAGCCGCTGCTCGCCCATCTTCGGACGCGGGCCCTCGCGCCCCTGGACGCCGTTTCCGAGGGACAGCGCGCCCGGCTGGCCGAGACGCTGCTGGCCTGGCTGCTCGGCGGCAGCAACGTGCCCGATGTCGCCGCCCGGCTCCACATCCATCCGCAGACGGTCCGCTACCGCCTGCGCCAGCTGGAGAAGCTCTTCGGCGACGCCCTGCGCGACCCGGGCGCACGCCTGGACCTGATCCTGGCCCTGCGCTCCGCGAACCGGGGCTGACGGCCACCGGCGCCTCAGGCCCCACCGGCTCACCAGGCCCCGCCCGCTCACCACGGAACAAAAACGTCGGGAAATTCTGAATTCCCGTCCATAACACCGGGCAAGGAAACGCGAATACCTTCGGGACTGTCCTTTTCATCAGGCGCTGCACGCGCCCCACCCGCAAAGGATCCCCATGCGTATCCGCTTGTGCCTCGCCGCGCTCTCACTCGTCGGCGGGGCCGGAATCGTCACTCTCTCGGCACCCACCGCATCGGCCGCCGCGTGTGCGGACATCGACGTCGTGGCCGCTCGCGGCACCTTCGAGCCCGGCACCCTCGGCCTGATCGTCGGCGACCCGGTACTCTCCGCATTGCAGAGGGAACTGGCGGGCAAAAGCCTGTCCAGCTATGCGGTGAATTATCCCGCGGACCTTTCCCTGACCTCTGCCGCACAGGGAAACGCGGATCTGGTGAACCACGTCAGGACACAGGCCGCATCCTGCCCGAATCAGCGTTACATTCTCGTCGGATATTCGCAGGGCGCGAATGTCGTCGACAATTCGATCGGCATCAGCAGTGCGGGCGCGGTGGTCGGCAGCCCCATCGTCGCGACCCTCCCCGCGGCGGTCGAGCCGAAGGTCGCGGCGGTCCTGCTGTTCGGCAACCCGATCCGGGCCCTCGGCAAGAGCGTCACCGGCACCTACCAGAGCCGCACGATCGACTTCTGCGCCACCGGTGACCCCATCTGCGAGAACGGCGGCGACGACGTACTGGCACATCTCGGTTACACCGCCGACGCCACCGCGGCGGCCGCCTTCGCCGCCGGCAAGGTCTGACCGCACCGGCACGCCGCCCCACGGGAAGGGCCCGGGAAGGATCTCCTCCCGGGCCCTTCGGACGTACGAGGCCTGTCCGCGACTACCGGGGAGCGCGGGCGAACGCCGAGAGAGCGCCGGACACGGGTTCGGGCCGGCCGTCGTTCTGCACGGGCGCCGCGGTCAGCACGTCGAGGTGCTGGTAGCCGGCGGCGACCACGGGGTGCAGGTCGGCCGGGATGCGGCCCGCGAGCAGTCCGTCGCCCGCGAGCACCGTGAGCGTCGGATTGGCCGTCGGCCCCGTGGGGTGTACCAGGAGTCTGCGCACCTGCGGTGAGGTGGCCAGCTGGATGTCGGTCACCAGTTTGGTCGGGAAGTACTGCTCGGTGAAGTCGAGCGGCTGCTCCGCCAGGCTGCGGGCCAACTCCTGGAGGTCGGTGACCTCCTTGCCCGCGTCGGTGAACGGCGTCCCGTCGGCCGACCGGTACCCGGGGTCGTCCACGTCACCGACCCGGTCGTAGTCGCGCCAGGTGTAGAGCGGCCCGTGGGGCTGCGCGGGGATGGCCTTGTACCCGACGCCGAACAGCTGCGTCGGCTGCATGCCGCCGTTGGCCACGGGGAAACTCTTGTCCGTGACCGGTCCGCCGTCGAAGAACCCCACACTGCTCTGCAGGAACGCCAGCGGTACGGAGTTGTCGTCCATCAGCGCCCCCAGCACCGTGGCATTGGTGAGCCGGAAGTCCTTCACCCCGGGTGAGCCGGTGAGGAAGGCGGCGGTGTCCTTCGAGAACAGGAAACGGTGGGTGGCCTCGATGTTGATGCCGGAGGGCAGGTAGGCCGGCAGGTCCGCCTCGCCGTCCGGGTCGCGCACGGCGCCCAGACCGGCGATGGCGAGCAGGGTCATGGTCTCCGGGTTCAGCAGCACCGGCGCGGACAGCGAGCGGGGCAGCACTCCGGTGTCGAGCCCCGCCTGCACCGCCGCGTAGCCGAGCCCGATGTCCGGCAGGTTGGTGTCGTCGGGCAGGCTGCCGCTCAGGTCGGCGAGCGAGGTGGAGATCGTCGTGTCGAGGGCGAAGTAGCCGGCGCACTGGTTCTGTCCCGCGTCCGCCAGGGTGGCGGGGTCGCCGTCGAAGTCGGCCGCCGCGAAGTACCCGGTGACGACCCCGCCCAGCGAGTGGCCGCCGCACAGCACCTTGCTCTTGCGCAGGCCCTGGTCGGGCAGTTCGTGGACCAGCAGGTCGTACTCGTCCCGCACGGTCTGTTCGATGCCGAGCTTCGCCATCCACCCGAGCCGGGCGTCGCCGACGAAGCCCCCGAAGACCCGGCCGTCGACCTGTTCGGACCGGTAGTAGTAGTCGACGGCGGTGTGCTGGTCGCCGGAGGCGATGCCGGTGCGGTCCTCCAGGCAGTTGGAGCGCCGGTCCAGGGCCCAGAACTCGATGTGCAGCCCCTGCGCGGCGGCCTTGGCGACCGTGCCGCGGGCCACGCTGTCGAACGCTCCGGCGCCCTCCAGGATGCCCGGCTGGGCCACCAGGATCCGGTCGACGTCGGCCGACGCCGCCGGTCCGTCGGCCCAGCGATAGCGCAGATACGACAGCTGGTCGCAGGCCGCCGGACGGTTCCCGAAGGATCGCGGTAACGGCACCTTCACCCGTACCACCGTCTCGGTCACTCCGTCGGCCGGGTGCGTCGACGTCACGGGCGTCTCGGTCCGTGCGCCGTCTGACCGGGCATCCGGGGCGGCCGCGGTGAGCGCTCCCGTGGTCAGCAGCACCGCCAGCAGCGCGCCGCGCCAGGTTCTTCCTCTGCTGCGAGTCGTCTTCATGGCCGGACCATAGGGCCGAAAACCGCGGACGCCGGGGAAGTGCTCACATAAACGCAATGCTCGACGCGGTGATGTGAACTGCCGGTGTGTCCCACCCCGCCGGCGCCCCACGACCTGCGGCCCGGACGTGTGAACGGCCCCGCCGGTGTGGGTCGCACCGGCGGGGCCGTCGTCACGGGATCACGCACGTCGGGGGCGAAGGAGAGAGCCGTACCGGCTACGCCGTGGACCGTGTCAGTAGGTCAGGCTCAGCAGCTCGCCGCTGGTGCCTCGCGCGTTGTTGACGATGAGCACCTGGCCGTCGCGGTTGACGTCGAGCCCCGTGCCCATGATCAGCCTGTCACCGGTCGGGATCTCGGTGACCGCCTTGGTGGCGGTGTCTATCTTCAGCACCTTGCTCGGCTGCGGCGGGTCCCCGACGTAGCCCGGCGTGTACGTCAGAGCGATCAGATCGCCGTTCGGGGCGACGGCGAGGTCCACCACGTTGGTCAGGCCGGTGACCCAGAGCTCGGGACCGTCGGGGCCCACCTTGTATATCCGCGACTGGCCCGCGTAGACGCCGAGGCCGGCGACGTAGGTCGTGCCGTCGGCACCCCGGGCGATGCCGGTGGGCACCCCGTCGCGATCATTCTCGTTCGTCGGCAGCACGAACTGGGTGGTCGTGGTGCCGCCCGCCGTACGGAGCACGGTGTTGGCGCCCGCGTCGGTGGTCAGGTAGCCGCCGCCGCTGCGCAGAACCTTCCACGGGTTGGAGTACGGCTCGCGGCCGTCGGGATTCAGCCGCGTCTCGTGGTCGACGTAGTCCGCGACGATCGAGCCGTCGCGGGTACGCATGAGCGTGCCCAGCGCCTTGGCGTCCGGGCCGAGCGCAGCGCGGGTGTCGCTGTTGAGGCTGGCCGAACTCAGAACGAGGTAACCCCCGTTCGGATCGGGCAGGACACTCGAGGGGCCGACGGCCGCGATCGTGTCCCCGGGCGCGGCACCCGGAGCGGAGGACGTCAGACCGGTGACGACGCGGCCCTGCCACGAGCCCTTGATCTTGTAGACGGAACCGGTCTTGCCCACGCACACCTGCCCGACGGGGCAGCCCGGCAGGCCCTCGCCCGACTCGGCCACGAGCAGGCTGCCGTCGGCCAGGGCAGTGACGTCGCGGGGGTTCTTCAGTCCCGAGGCGATTACCTTGACGGTCGTCGTCGAAACGGCTTCGGCCCCGCTCGTCGCGGCGCCGGCAGGCCCCGCGACGGCCAGGGGCGCGGCGACGACACAGGCCGATACCGCAAGCATGGATTTAGTGAAGGTTCTGCGTGAATTCGACATTCCTCGATCTCTCCTTCTCCCTTGCGCGCTCCGCATCATGCAGGAAAGCGGACGACGTGACGCGGGTGCCACACTAGGGGAGTACGGAGCGCGAAAGCGTGCGATCCAATCCGTCTGACGCCCGTCTCTAGCGGCTCTCCAGAAAGCCTCGATTCCGGCACCAGGATGGGAAACGAAATCCTGCCGTGCAATGGACAATGGGCGGAGCTCTTTTCGCGAGAAAAAGGCCGGTCAAGCCGCTGCGCCGCAGTTCTGCCGACCGGTCGGGGCAGCATGGAGGAGTTGATTTCCACGGGCGGGACGGGAGGCGAACCAGGCGTCGAGTCCGGCGCTGTCATTCACGCGCGGAGTTTGCGGAATGACTCCGCTCCGCCCGGGACCGGACGCGCGCCGGTGATATCCAGGCGGTCGCCGATAAGAATCGGCAGGCGCCTTCTACGGACGGCTCCGGTGGCTACGGCACCAGAGCGTAGAAGCCCAGCACCGCCCGGCAGCATCGCCGGCCACGAACATCCGGCGCCGGTCAGCGTGCGTCCCGGACGCATCCCGGGAACGGGTCGGCGTCGGCGGGGCATGACGGGGCATGACGGGACGGCCGCGGGGCTCGACACGTCTGGCGCGGCGGGCGGGGGCAGGAGTTGCGAGGGCAGGCGGGGCAGGGTCGGGCGAGGCCCAGCGCGGCGCGGCCCAGCGCGGCGCGGCCAGCGGGGCGCGGGGCAGGCCCAGCGGGGCAGAGCAGGTCAGGCTTCCAGGACGGTCGCGGTGACGGGAGTGCCGATCTCGATGGTGCGGCTGACGGTGCACAGCCGGTCGTGGGAGACCGCGACCGCCCGGGGCAGGATCGTGCGGGCCCGGTCCCCGGCGGCGCCCTCGGGGAAACTGACGGAGAAGGTGACCGCGAGGTCGGTCAGCCGGTTGCCGAAATCGTCGCTGATCTTTTCGCCGGTCACGGTGACGGTGAACCCGGCGGGTTCGGCGTGCCGACCGGTGGCGACGTCTACGTCGGCGGCGGAGCAGCCGCCGATCGCCGCGAGCAGGAGTTCGACGGGGGTGAAGCCGGTGCCGCCGTCGGCATCGGAGACGGTACCGAAGTCGATCGTGCCACCGCGGACGTTCGTCGCGGTGAACCGGCCGGCGCCGGTCCGCTCGATGGTGACGAGGCGCTGGGAGTCTTCGCTCATGCCGACGACACTAGCGCCGCGTCCCCGGCGCGCCAGGTGGGCGGAACCCCGTCACGCCGAAGGGGCGCCGTACCGGGTGGCCCCAGCGGACGAGGCCGGTGCGAGGGGCCGGCGTCCCGGCCCTTCCCGGCCCTTCCCGGCCGGGGCTAGGCGCCCCGGCGTACCCGGGCCGCCGCGCGTGCCTCGGCGGCCTGACGTGCCTCGGCGGCCTTGCGCGACTCGCCGCCGCGGCCCGGCCGGCCCGGGCGGGTGCCCATACCGCGGAAGGGAGCGCCGCCGCGCTGCGGACGCTCCGCGGCGACCCCGCTGCCGCCGACGGGGACGCCGGAGGGAGCCTGGGCGCCGGTGATGCGGCTCAGCTCCGCCTCGCCGGAGCGGACCTGCGTGATCTGCGCCCTGATGCCCGCGTCGGACAGCAGACGTGCCACGTCCCGGCGCTGGCTGTGCGTGACCAGGGTGACGACACTGCCGGACTCGCCGGCGCGTGCCGTACGGCCGCCGCGGTGCAGGTAGTCCTTGTGGTCGGCCGGCGGGTCGACGTTGACGACGAGGTCGAGGTTGTCGATGTGGATGCCACGGGCCGCGACGTTGGTCGCCACCAGCACCGTGATCCGGCCGTCCTTGAACTGGGCCAGGGTGTGGTTGCGCTGGGGCTGCGACTTGCCGCCGTGCAGTGCGGCGGCCCTGACACCGCTGCCCAGCAGGTGGCGGGTGAACTGGTCGACGGCGTGCTTGGTGTCCAGGAACATGAGCACGCGCCCCTCGCGGGCGGCGATCTCGGTGGCGGCGGCGTACTTGTCGGCGCCGTGCACCTGAAGAACGTGGTGCTCCATCGTGGTGACCGCGGCCGCCGACGGGTCGACCGAGTGGACCACCGGGTCACGGAGGTAGCGGCGGACCAGGTGGTCGACGTTGCTGTCGAGCGTGGCCGAGAACAGCATGCGCTGGCCGTCGGGCCGTACCTGATCGAGAAGCTCGGTGACCTGCGGAAGGAAGCCCATGTCGGCCATCTGGTCGGCCTCGTCCAGGACCGTGATGTCCACCCGGTCCAGGCGGCAGTCCTTGCGCTCGACGAGATCAGTGAGGCGGCCCGGAGTCGCGACGACCACCTCGGCACCGGCCCGGAGCGCTCCGGACTGCCTGCCGATCGACATGCCGCCGACCACGGTGGCCAGCCTCAGCTTCAGCAACCCGGCGTACGGGGTGAGCGCGTCGCTGACCTGCTGGGCCAGCTCGCGTGTGGGGACGAGGACCAGGGCCAGCGGCTTGCGCGGCTCGGCACGCCGTCCCGCCGTGCGTACCAGGAGGGCCAGGCCGAAGGCGAGCGTCTTGCCCGACCCGGTGCGACCGCGGCCCAGGACGTCGCGGCCTGCGAGCGAGTTCGGCAGCGTCGCGGACTGGATCGGGAACGGCTCGTTCAGGCCGTGCGCGGCGAGCATCTCCAGCAGCGCGGCGGGCATGTCCAGTTCACCGAAGGTCGCTGCGGCGGGAAGTGCGGGGGTGACGGCGACCGGGAGTGCGAACTCGGAACGGTCATTCGTGCGAGCTGAACGGCTCAAAGGAGAACCTTCCTCGGCGGGGGGCACGCATCGAGGAATTCCCGGCGGAAGCGAGAAGAAGCCGGGTGAATCGCAAGCACGAGCCGAAAATGAGACTGAAGGAATTCCATCAGGTCTTCGGAATCCTGGAAAGCAGCAAGCTGGGGCCCGCACCAAGCGGTGCGGGCCCCAGCTGCCTCATACGCTTTCGCGTCAGGCGGGCGTGATGTTCTCCGCCTGCGGGCCCTTCTGGCCCTGCGTGACGTCGAAGTTCACCTTCTGGCCTTCCTGAAGCTCACGGAAGCCCTGGGTGGCGATGTTCGAGTAGTGAGCGAAAACGTCGGGGCCGCCGCCGTCCTGCTCGATGAAACCGAATCCCTTTTCCGAGTTGAACCACTTGACGGTGCCAGTAGCCATGTCACATCTCCTTCGGGGCAGTGCCCAGAGGTCCACACCGTGTGGACCCATGCGTTGCCACAATGAACCCCGTCCGGATAAGCACCGGAGATACAAAAATGCCCGGCGACAGACAGCCGCCGAGGCACTTGAAGTTTCGGGAACCACAACTGCAACTACTCGAAGCCTAGCACGGTACATACAACCGCACTACCTTTCGCCCACCCGGCGCCGCAGCGGGCGCGCAAGCCTGTACGAAGTCAAATACACGCGAAAGGTTAATTTTCAGATTACACAAGGTGCGCACCAGGAGAACACCCCCGTGGCTCCTGCGCGCGCCGCCCGCCCCGGCGGGGCAGCGCGCCAGCGCGGAGCCGGGCCCGCCCCGGCGCGCTCCGCCCCGCCCCGGCGCGACGGCACGGCACGGCACGGCACGGTCGGCGGTGGGAAAACGCGTCGACAGCGCGGAGCCACGCCCGGCACAGTGGCCGCTTGTGACGAGCAGCGAACTGTGGACCCGCGCGACCGCCGACCGCTACGACGCCGAGGAGAGCGAGAGATCCTCGGCCGCCGCGCTCGGACCGACTCTCGACTTTCTCGCCGAGCTCGCCGGGGACGGCCGGGCACTGGAGTTCGCCATCGGAACGGGACGCGTCGGCGTCCCGCTCCGGGAGCGCGGCGTGCCGGTGGTGGGCATCGAACTGTCCGAGCACATGGCGGCGGTACTGCGGCGCAAGATCGACGAGGACAGGCTCCCGGTCGCCATCGGGGACATGGCCACGACCGTCGTCCCCGGCCGGTTCACCCTGGTGTATCTGGTCTACAACACCATCACGAACCTGCTCACGCAGGAGGAGCAGGTCGAGTGCTTCCGCAACGCCGCACGGCACCTGGCGCCCGGCGGGCGTTTCGTCATCGAGCTGGGGGTGCCGCCCCTGCGGTTCTTGCCGCCCGGGCAGGTCGCGGTGCCGTTCGACGTCTCCGAGCGGCACCTCGGCTTCGACACCTTCGACCTGGTCGAACAGATGCTCGTCTCGCACCACCTCACCCGCGACGCCGAGGACGGCCGCTACCGCCGTGGAGCCTCCCTGCACCGGTACGCGTGGCCGGCCGAGCTCGACCTCATGGCGCGGATCGCGGGACTCGAACCGGAACGGCGTGTCGCGGACTGGGACGGCGCGCCGTTCACCCAGGACTCGGCGAAGCACATCTCGGTGTGGCGCAAGCCGGCCTGACGGACCTTCCTCACCGCCGGGCCGCCCCGCCGTGCGCGGCGACTTCGCCCGGTGATTGGCTGTCCCCGGTTCCGGCAGCCAGTCCATCCACAGGAGGCCCCGTCATGAGCAGTCCCCAGGTACTCGAGTACAAGGTCGTCACCTTCCGCGAGTCACTGATCGGTGACGCGCTGGACAGCGACAAGCTGGAGAAGGTGCTCAACAAGCACGCCGAGGACGGCTGGGCCCTCAAGGCGATCACGTCCGCCGACGTCAAGGGCCGCATCGGGCCCGGCGCGGTCGAGGGCCTGCTCCTCACGCTGGAGCGCCCGCGCCGCTGACGGCAGCGGTACTGCCCGGAGTGCCGCTCCGCGGAAGGCCGTGGAGCGGCCCGGGCCCCGGGTCCGCGTGCCTTCGCCTTCCGTCGGTGACACCCGTGACCATGAAGCCCTCAATGACGCGGAAAGTCACAAAGCTCCCTGTTGTATGGCCTCACGTACAACCGGAGCGAGGGAACATGGCCGACGACACCACTGACGCACGTCCGCCTGACGGGCTGAAGGCCGATGCGATCGGCTTCGTGGACGCCCTCGTCATCGGGCTCAACGCCACCTCGCCGGCGTACTCGCTCGCGGCGGTCATCGGCCCGATCGTGGCGCTGGTCGGCATCTACGCTCCCGGCGTGCTGGTCGCGTCGTTCGTGCCGATGCTGCTGATCGCGTCGGCGTTCTACTACCTCAACAAGGTCGACCAGGACTGCGGCACCACCTTCTCGTGGGTCACCCGGGCCATGGGGCCCTGGGCCGGCTGGCTCGGCGGCTGGGCCATCACCATGACCGGAGTGCTGGTCGTGGGGTCGCTGGCGGACGTCGCCGTGAGCTTCGCGCTGCTCGCCTTCGGCCTCGACAGCTGGGTCGACAACGACTTCGTACGCCAGCTGCTCGCGGTGTTGCTCATCCTCGTGATGACGGCCGTCTGCGTCGTGGGCACCGAGGTGTCCGCCAAGGTGCAGAACGTCCTCATCCTCGCCCAGGTCGTCTGTCTGCTCGCCTTCGTCGTCGTAGCGCTCTACCGCGTCTACGCGGGCACCACGACCTCCGATTCCGTCGAACCGGCGCTCGGCTGGCTCAACCCCTTCGGTGCCGGCGGCTCGACACTGACCGGGGCCCTGTTGCTGGGGGTGTTCATCTACTGGGGCTGGGAGTCCGCGGTCAATCTCACCGAGGAGGTGGAGGACTCCGCCACCGCTCCCGGCAAGGCGGGGATCTGGTCGACGGTCGTCCTTCTGGTGACCTACGTCTCGGTCGGTTTCGCCGTCGTGGCCTATGCCGGAACGGCCTTCCTGGCCGAGAACGCCGACGAGGAGGAGTTCGTCTTCGCTCTCCTCGCCGGTCAGGTGATGGGTGGCTGGGACTGGGTCGTGCTGCTGGCGGTCTCCACCTCCGCGCTGGCCTCGACGCAGACGACGATCATCCCGGCGTCCCGTACGGCGCTGTCCATGGCCCGCCGTCACGCGCTGCCCGCGCACTTCGCGCACATCCACCCGCGGTTCCGTACGCCCGACGTGAGCACCTGGTGGGTCGCCGGCATCGCCATCGCCTGGTACCTCGTCCTCAACCGGATCAGCACCAACGCCCTCTTCGACTCGCTCACCGCGCTGTCGCTGCTGATCGCGTTCTACTACGCCCTCACCGGCGTGGCCTGCGCCGTCTACCACCGCCGCCATCTCACGGAGAGCGTCCGCCACTTCGTGCTCATCGGGGCGGGCCCACTCGTCGGCGCCGGGCTGCTGGCGTGGCTCCTCGTGGAATCGGTCTCCGACATGTCCGATGCCGCGAACTCCTACACCGGCGCCTCGTGGCTCGGGGTCGGCCCCCCGCTCGTCATCGGCGTCGGCATCGCCCTCGCGGGTGTGGTGCTCATGGTGGTGTGGCGGCTGAAGTCACCCGCCTTCTGGTCGGAACGGGCGGGCGTCGCCGATCCCGATCTGGTCCACGGCGTCCCCGGCAAGGAGTCCTGAGATGGCGGTCGTCCTCGGTTACGACGAATCTCCCGGCGCGGTACGCGCCCTGCGCATCGCGATCGAGACGGCGGCCGCGTTCCGCGAGCCGCTGGTGCTGGTCTACGGCGCCGCGGCCCCGGGGCCGGGTGGCGAGGAGTACCGGGCCCACCGGGAAGCGGTCCGCGAGGCCGGACGCGTCGCCCTCGATCACGCCGTCACGGTGGCCGAAGCGGCGGGCGTGTCCACGACCGTCGAGATCATCGACCAGAAACCGGCGCCCGCGCTGGTCGACTCCGCGGCACGCCACGGGGCGCGGTTCATCGTGGTGGGCAGCTGGGGCGAGAGTCCGATGCGCGGGGCGCTGCTGGGCTCGACCCCGCACAAGCTCCTGCACCTGTCGAGTGTTCCGGTGCTCTGCGTCCCGACGGAACCGTGAGCCGCCGGGCCTCCCCGTCACCCCAGGAAACTCAGCCGCACCTGACGGTCGGGGTTGTCCTTGTTCGTGTCCACCAGGCACACCGACTGCCAGGTGCCCAGTTCCAGCCTTCCGTCCACGACCGGCAGGGTCGCATGGGGCGGGACGAAGGCCGGGAGCACGTGGTCGCGGCCGTGGCCGGGGCTGCCGTGCCGGTGCTGCCAACGGTCGTCGGCGGGGAGGAGGGTGTGCAGGGCGGCGAGCAGGTCGTCGTCGCTTCCGGCGCCCGTCTCGATGATCGCGATCCCGGCGGTGGCGTGCGGGACGAAGACGTTGAGCAGACCGCCACGGCCGGCGGCCACCTCACGCAGGAACGTCTCGCAGTCCCCGGTGAGGTCGACGACCCTCTCCCGGGAGCCTGAGGCGATGTGCAGGACTCGGGTGGTGAACGCATCTGACATGCCCCCATCCTCACCCATGCGCCGGGCTGCCCGCCCGATCGCACAGCCGGACCGGGAAGATCCACGCCGGCCCTTCCGTTGGTAGAAGCGTGAACAACTTGCGTGAGGTCGAGGTGGTCGTCATCGGCGCGGGCCAGGCGGGTCTGGCCGGCGCCTATCACCTGCGGCGCACCGGTCTCGAGCCGGAGCGCGACTTCGTGGTGCTGGACCGCGCCCCCGCCCCCGGCGGCGCCTGGCAGTTCAGGTGGCCGTCACTGACGTACGGCAAGGTGCACGGGATGCACGCGCTCCCTGGCATGGAGCTGACGGACGCGGATCCCGCCCGGCCGTCGTCCGAGGTCGTGGCCGAGTACTTCGACGCCTACGAGCGCGCCTTCGACCTGCGAGTACGGCGGCCGGTCGAGGTGCGGGCCGTGCGTGAGGGCTCCGGTGGGCGGCTGCTCGTCGAGACCTCCGACGGCATGTGGTCCGCCCGGGCCCTGATCAACGCCACGGGCACCTGGGACCGGCCGTTCTGGCCGCGCTACCCCGGCCAGGAGACCTTCCGCGGCCGGCAGCTGCACACCGCGCGGTACCCCGGTCCCGAGGCGTTCGCCGGGCTGCGGGTGGTCGTGGTGGGGGGTGGCGCGTCCGGTACCCAGCACCTGCTGGAGATCGCGCCGTACGCGGCGCGGACCACGTGGGTGACACGGCGGCCGCCCGTCTTCCGCGAGGGGCCCTTCGACGAGGGGGCCGGCCGCGCGGCCGTCGCGCTCGTGGAGGAGCGGGTGCGCCAGGGGCTGCCACCGAGGAGCGTGGTGTCCGTGACGGGTCTGCCGCTCAACGACGCGATCCGGCAGGGGCTCGCCGACGGGGTGCTGGACCGGCTGCCCATGTTCGACCGGATCACTCCGGAGGGCGTGGAGTGGGACGACGGGCGCACGGTCGCCGCCGATGTCATCCTGTGGGCGACCGGCTTCCGGGCCGCCATCGACCATCTCGCGCCGCTGCGGCTGCGTGAGCCGGGCGGCGGGATCCGGGTCGAGGGGTCGCGTGCCGTCGCCGATCCGCGCGTTCATCTGGTCGGCTACGGGCCTTCTGCCAGCACCATCGGCGCCAACCGGGCCGGCCGCGCGGCCGTACGGGACATCAGGCGGCTGCTCGCGGGAGAGGCGGTCGCCGCCTGACGTCCCACCAGGTCAGCCGGCCGCCGCCGACTGACTCTTCGGGCTCCGCTGGTTGCGAGTGAACTCGGCGACGTTGCGCTGGTGTTCCGCGTAGTTCGCCGTGAAGCGGGTGTCGCCCGGCTTGACCGTGACGAAGTACAGCCAGTCGCCCGGGGTGGGACTGATGGCCGCGCGCAGCGCCTCCTCACCGGGGTTGTCGATCGGCGTCGGCGGCAGACCCATGCGCTGGTAGGAGTTGTAGGGGCTCTCGACACGGGTGTCGTTCTCCGTCGTCTTGAGCGTGAAGCGGTTCAGCGCGTAGTTGATGGTGGAGTCCATCTGCAACGGCATGCCGCGCTCCAGGCGGTTGAACACGACCCTGGCCACCTTGCCCATGTCCGCCTTGGTGGCGGCCTCGGCCTGCACGAGGCTGGCGACGGTGACCGCCTGGTAGACGTTCATGGCGTTGCGCTGCGCGCCGGCCGCCGTCGGCGCCCCGTTGAACCTCTTGTTGGCGGTGTCGACCATGTAGGCCAGCAGGGTCTGCGGCGTCGCCTTCTCGTCCAGCGGATACGTCGCCGGGAAGAGGTAGCCCTCCGGGTTCCCCTCCGCCTCGTTCGGCAGCTTCAGCCCGGCCTTCGGCAACGCGTTCCGGGTGGTGCCGGCCGGCAGGGCGAGCGCCTTGTCGACGGCCTCGTAGACCTGGCTCGCGCGCCAGCCCTCCGGGATGACCAGGGTGGCCGGCTTCGGCTTCTCCCCCGGGCTCTCCAGGCTCAGCAGCGGCACCGCCACGGCGGCGCCGGCCACGAAGGCTCCGGTCGCGATGAGGACGAGACGGCCCCGGCGCGTCAGTCGAATCGTGCTCCGTGGCGGAGTGTTCATCTGCATGCGGGCACGGTAACCCTCATATCATGACAACTCCGACACGACTTGCCATACTTTCATCTTGTCGGCTCCAGGCGGGCGTCCCGTCGCACCAGCGCCGCGTACCGCCCGTTCCGCTCCAACAGCTCCTCGTGCGTGCCCCGTTCGGCCACCTGGCCGGAGTCGAGGACCACGATCTGGTCGGCACCCCGAATGGTGGACAGCCGGTGGGCGATGGTGAGCGTGGTGCGGTTGGCCGACAAGGCGTCGATGGCCTGCTGGACGGCCTGTTCCGTGCCGGTGTCGAGGGCGCTGGTCGCCTCGTCGAGGATCAGTACCGGCGGGTCGCGCAGGATGGTGCGGGCGATGGCCAGCCGCTGCTTCTCACCACCGGAGAACCGGTGGCCGCGCTCGCCGACCACCGTGTCGTAGCCGTCGGACAGGGCGGCGATGTGGTCGTGGATCTGCGCCGCCCGCGCGGCCGCGTACAGCTCCTCGTCGGTGGCGTCCGGCTTGGCGAAGCGCAGGTTGTCGGCGACCGTGGCGTGGAAGAGGTACGTCTCCTGCGAGACGACGCCGACCGCGCGCGCGAGGGTGTCGAAGTCGAGATCCCGGACGTCGACGCCATCCAGGGTGACCCGGCCGCCCGTCACGTCGTAGAGGCGCGGCACCAGGTAGCCCAGCGTGGACTTGCCGGCGCCGGTCGGGCCGACCACCGCGAGGCTGCCGCCGGCCGGGACGTCGATGTCGATGCCGTCCAGGACGGGACCGCCCTTGTCGTCGTACCGGAAGGCGACGCTCTCGAAGCGGACCTCGCCCTTGATCCGGTCGAGACGGATCGCGTCGTCCCGCTCGGTGATGTCGACGGGCAGGTCGAGGTACTCGAAGATGCGCTGGAAGAGGGCGAGGGAGGCCTGGATCTGCACACCGGTCGACAGGAGGCTGACGGCCGGGCGGAACAGCCCCTGCTGGAGCGAGACGAAGGCGACGATCGTGCCGAGGGAGACGTCGGGGCCGCCCAACTGGAGGGCCACGCCCGCGGTCCAGTAGATGAACGCCGGCATGGCGGACATGACGATCCCGATCACGGCCATCCGCCAGCGTCCGGCCATGTTCGACCGCACCTCGAGGTCGACCAACTGCTCGGACTCGTCGGCGAAGGACCGCGTGAGGGAGTCGGAGCGGCCCATCGTGCGGCCGAGCAGGATGCCGCTGACCGACAGCGACTCGGTGACCGTGGCGGCCATCGCGGCCATCTGCTTCTGACGCTGGGTGGTGATCTTCTTGCGTTCGTTGCCCACGCGGCGGCTGATCCAGACGAACACCGGCAGCAGGAGCAGCGAGACGACGGTCAGCCGCCAGTCGAGGGCGACCATCGCGATGATGGTGGCGACCACGCTGGTGAAGTTGGAGACCAGCGAGGTGGCGGTGGAGGTGACGGTGGCCTGCATCCCGCCGATGTCGTTGGCGATGCGGGACTGCACCTCGCCGGTGCGTGTGCGCGTGAAGAAGGCGAGAGACATCCGCTGGAGGCGGTCGTAGACGGCCGTCCGCAGGTCGTGCATGACGCGCTGGCCGACGGTCGTGGAGATCAGGGTCTGCAGGACGCCGAAGACACCGCTCAGGACGGCGCTGAGGATCATGCCGAGGGCGAGGAGGCTCAGCAGGCCGGTGCGCCCCTCGGGAATGGCGACGTCCAGCGTCTCCTTCAAGAGGAACGGGGTGGCGACGGCGACCAGCGAGGCGGCGGCGACCAGCACGCCGACGACCGCGAGCCGGGCACGGTAGGGCTTGAAGAGGGTCAGGATGCGGCGTACCTGTCGGGGCTGTTCGGACGAGGCGCCGGGCGAGGGGGTCCAGTCGATGTGATCGCGGGGCATGGCTCCTACGGAGGGTGAGACGGGGAGGACTGACGGAGCATAGCTCATTGTTACCTATACTCACAATGAACGGCGTCCTGATATTGTTCCCGTATGACCACCCCCGATTCCGACAGTCTGCTCGCCGAGCAGCTGCTGCGGCTCACGCGCCGGGTGCACCGCATCCAGAAGCACCACCTGGAGCGGAGCGGGCTCGGCGTCACCCCGGCCCAGGCCCGGTTGCTGCGCACACTGGCGCACTGCGACTCGCCGCCGCGCATGGCCGACCTCGCCGAGCGGCTCGAGGTGGTGCCCCGGGCCGTCACGACGCTGGTGGACGGGCTGGAGGGGAGCGGCAAGGTGCGTCGGGTGCCGGACCCCACCAACCGGCGTGTGATCCGGATCGAGCTCACGGAGGACGGCCGCGGGGCCCTGCGGCAGCTGAGGGGCGCACGGATGTCCGCTGCGGAGGAGATCCTCGATCCGCTGACGGAGCTCGAGCGTCAGGTGCTGAGCGGGTTGCTGGACGCGTTGGTGGACGGGCCACCGGACCGGACGCCGAAGCAGGGACAGGGACCGGGACAAGGACCGGGGCACGAACACGGACACGACCACGGACCGCGGCAGGGGCGCAACTGCTGAATCTCGCGGAACCGGCCGTGGCCGCCCCTCCGTACCACTGGAGGGGTGGCCACGGCCGTTGCGTCGGCGCCGTGCGTTCAACTGCTCTCGGGCACGGCCTCCTTGGCGGGTCCGGCGGAGACGACCACCGGTGTCCCTGCCTCCGCTTCGAGGCTCCTCGCACCGTCCGGGCGCCCGACACCGTCGGGTCGCCCGGATCCCTCCGGCTTCGCGGCGTCGTCCGGCTCCTCGTCCGGCATCACGACGACTTCTCCGTCCAGGACCTTCCTGGCCCGCTCCAGGTCGAGCGCGCCCTCCCAGCGTGAGACGGCGAAGACGGCCACGCAGTTGCCGAGGAGGTTCGTGACGACGCGCATCGAGTCCATGATGCGGTCCACGCCCAGCAGCAGGGCGACGGCTCCGGCGGGGATGGCTCCCAGCGAGGAGGCGGTCGCGGACAGGGCGAGGAAGGCCGAGCCGGGAATGCCGGCCATGCCCTTGCTGGTGAGCATGAGGACCAGGACCACGGTGATCTGCTGGCCCAGGCCGAGGTCGACGCCCACCGCCTGGGCGATGAACAGTGTGCCGATGGACAGGTAGAGCGAGGCGCCGTCGAGGTTGAAGGAGTAGCCGGTGGGCAGCACCAGGCCCACGGCGTCGTCGCGGGCGCCGGCCCTGCGCAGCTTCTGCATCACCCGCGGCATGACGGACTCGGTGGAGGCGGTGCCGAGCGCGAGGAGCATCTCCTCGCGGATGTACCGCAGGAACTTCCACAGGCTCAGCCCGGTGACCAGCCGCAGGGCGACGGCGAGCAGCGTGACGAACAGGGCGGCGGCCGCGTAGCACAGAACGATCAGCTTGCCGTAGGTCTCGATGACGCCCAGACCGTAGTTGCCGATCAGGACGGCCATCGCCCCGAACACGGCGATCGGCGCGAGCCGCATGACGAAGCCGACGATCGCGAAGATGATCTCCTGGGCCTGCTCGACGGCCGGCAGGACCTTCGGCGCCTTGCTGTGGCCGAGGTGCAGCAGCGCGGCCCCGACCAGACAGGCCAGAACGAGCACCTGGAGCAGGGAGTTCTCCGCGAAGGCGCCGACGAAACTGGTGGGCAGCGCGTTCATGACGAACTCGGTCGTCGAAGGAAGCGAACCGCCGCCCGTCTTCGCGTCCACCGCCGAGGTGTCGAGCGTGGACGGGTCGACGTTCATCCCCGAGCCGGGCTGGACGATGTTGGCGGCGAGCAGCCCGATGACCAGGGCGAGCGTACTGGCGACCTCGAACCAGATCAGGGCCTTGAGCCCGATCCGGCCGAAGGCCTTCAGGTCACCGGCCTTGGCGATGCCGACGACGACCACACAGAAGACCAGGGGCGAGATGATCGTCTTGATGAGGCGGGTGAAACCGTCACCGAGCGGCTGGAGATCCGTGGCCACGTCGGGCCACAGTTTTCCGACGACGACGCCGAGGACGAGCGCGCAGGCGACCTGCGCGAAGAGTGAGGTACGCAGTATGCGTGCGACGCGTCGCGGCAGGGACGGGACGGACGGCGGCACGGGCACTCCTTGGGGGATGACGGCACGCGGAAGTCCGCAGGGACGGACTGGACTTCTGCGATGCGGAAAGCGGTTTCCGTGACGATCACTGTGGAGGTGCCGCTGATCGCGCAGGAGACCTGTGCGTTTCCTCCGTGTAAATCCCGCCCAGGAGTGACGCGTCGCACGCGTTCCGGCTCAGCAGCCTCGCTGATCCTCGGTCAGCACCCCCTGCACCGTGGCCAGGCGTCGGTCGTGGCAGCCGTCCGAGCCGTACAGCCGGTAGTGCTCGCCCGTCCTGCCGACGGCGTGGCGCTGGTCCCGGGGCACGCCGACGGTGAAGGTGGCGTCTCCCGTGTACGTGTCGTCGAGCCGTGACCACGACGCGCGTCGGCCGCTGCGCATCGTCACGGAGTCGGCCCGGTCGCCGAGGGTCAGCACCGTGCGGAGCCGGTCGTCCGCGCCGAGGGTGGTGGTGCCCTCCATCGTGTAGGTCCGATGGGTGCGTGTCGTACGAGCCGGTCCGCGGCCGTAGACCGTGACCGACTCGTCGTCGGACCAGGAGGCGTCGAGGCCGTCCACGGTCTCGCCGTCGGTCCAGCGGTGCGCGGAGGTGTTCGCGACGGCGCGGTTCACGGTGGTCCGCACGCGACCGTGCGAGGTGTCGAGGTATCCGGTGACGGTCAGGCGGTGCCCGCCCTCGGTGTCGACGCGGTGCTCCGTGCCGGGCGTGTAGGTGGTGGAGTCGGTGAGCTCACCCGCGTCGTGCGTGAGGAGTCCTCCGCCGACGACGGTCTTCCCCGGGTCCTGCCAGACAAGCACGTTGACGGGTGTGCTCCAGCCGCTCTGCCCCTCGGACACCCCGACGACGGACACCTCCACGCGGTGCGGACGCCCGTCGTTGAGTAGCCCGGCGAAGGGGGTCAGGTCATATTCGATCGGCTTGACGTCGAAGGCCCGGGGGCCCGGAATCACGTACCAGAGGAAGGGGTTGGACCAGCCGCCGGTCCAGACGGTCGGGAAGGGGGCGGCGATTCCGGCCAGTTTCCCGTCGACCCCGACCTGCACCTCCCGATAGGGCCCGCCGTCCGACCGGCAGGAGTAGGGAGCGGCGGCGGGCACGGTCAGATACCAGTACTCCTCGCATCCGCCGCCGGAGCCGGTGGCGTACACCTCGGCGACGATGCGCTCGCTGTTGCGCGGCGTGGTGAGGGTCGTGCCGCCGGGACCGTCGGCCAGGGTGAGGACGCGGTCGGGCACGGTGGCCGTGGTGGCGGTGGCGGCCGTTCCGCCCTCGAAGAAGGTGAGGGTCACCTTGACGTCGATCACGCCCGTATAGGTGTCGTCGACGACGTTCCCGATGAGCATCTCCACGTCCCGCGCGGAGCGGAACGTGTCGGTGTAGCGGGTGACGTCCTTCTCGACGGTCCACTCGATCCCGTCGGGCGACGGCTCGGGCGTCGACGTACGGAAGATCTCCACCCCGCCGACGTGCAGATAACCGAGCCGGTCGAACTGCCGCCCCCGGACCTTGCCGTCGAGGCGCAGCACCACCTTGCTCCAGCGGTCGCCGCAGCCGACCGGCGGTGTGTACGCGCCCCGGTACGGCGTGAAGTCGCGGAACCGCACCTCCGCGAGGACGACCCGGCAGCTCTTGGCATGGGGTCCGGTCACCGGCGGGGCGGCGGTGAGGGGGTCGTGCCAGTCGGTGCCGAACTCGGCGGGAACCTCGACGGGCACGGACGGCGAAGAAGACGGCACCCCTGCCGCCGCGGACGACGGCGACTCGGAGGGGGACGAGGCAGACGACGAGACCGAAGAGAACGAAGAGAACGAAGAAGATGCAGACGCGGAGGCGTCCGCGCGCGCCGTGCCGCCCCCCAGGACGGTGCTCGCCAGGAGGATCGCTCCGGTGAGCATGGACATGATGATCCGGCTTCTCATGGCCGGTGTTCTACGGGGAGTCGGCCGCTCCCCGCAATGAGGCCTCGGGCGCGGGGGCTACGCCTTCAGCGCGGCCCTGTCCCCCATGACCACCACGGGATGCCGGTCCGGGTCGAGGGTGCGCAGCAGGTGTTCCATCGCCGCCTTGGGCAGGCTGACGCAGGCCGACGTACCGCTGCCGTGGTCCATGTGCAGCCAGATCCCACCCCCCCTTCCCCTCGCCCTCGGGCCGCGCCGGGTCGTCCGGCGGGACACCCTTGACGCGGTTGTAGTCGATGGCGATGACGTAGTCGAAGTCGTGCCAGTGCGACCTCGCCCACCAGCGCGGTGCCGCGAAGGAGGCGGACCGGGTGTACGGCAGCCTGGTACCGGGATCGGCCAGGACACCGCCCGCGTCGGTGAGCGTGAACACGCCGATGGGGCTTCGGTCGTCGCCGGCGTGGTGGTCGGCGGTCCAGCCCTTCTTGCCGTTGTGCCCCTGCCAGCTCCCCACCCGCTCCCAGGCACGTCCCCTTCTGGCGTAGAGCACGACGGTGGCGTCCGCGGAGTCCTTCCCGTCGCCGTACACCGCCACAAGTTGGCGTGAAACAGCGGGGATCCGCCGTTGCCACCGGTCACCGACACCGGGGACACCGGTCGTCGCGGCCGGGCCCGACGAATTGGCGCGTCTCCCGGCGCCCGCTCCCGACGTACCGTCACTCCCCTCGCCCACGGCCCCACCACCGCACGCGGACAGGACGGCGAGCAGGAGGCCACAGATCAGCGGCCGGACTCCCGCCCGCCGCACACAGCCAGGTCGCATCGGCCCATGCTCGCACCACCTTCCGGGCGTCAGCGCCGTCTTCCGGACATCCGGCCCGTGTCGGACAGCTGCCGAATCCGGCCGCCGCCAAGGAAAACCGGTTGATATGGACCACGCTGCGGCGCGAACCTTGCACGGTTTGCTGCCGCTCCGCGCGGACCTTCTTGTTCGCCCCACACCCCTCCCCTCCCCTCCCCTTCCCCCTCACCCTCCCCCGTCTTCTCCCCCTACCCCTGACTCGAGCCACTGGGACGTCATGCAGATCCAAGACCTTCCGTACCCCGACCCGGGCGTGCCGGACGCACGCTCGGGAGCCCGCTTCCTGTGGTGGCTCGGCCGGAACCAGCTGGGCGGCCAGCTCAAGGCCCTGGCGTGGGGCCTGCTGCACTTCGTGGCCGTCTCGGCGCAGCCGTTCTGCGTCGGGTTCGCCATCGAGGCCGTCGTGGACCGTTCCGGTACCCGGCTCGCCGTCACCGGCGGCGTGATGGCCCTGTGCGGTGCAGCCACCGCTGTCGGGGACACCTTCCTGCATCGCGCCGCCGTCACCAACTGGATCACCGCCGCTGCCCGGGTGCAGCAGTTGCTCGCCCGCAAGGCCTCGCACCTCGGCTCGGCACTGACCCGGCGGGTCGCCGCCGGTGAGGTCGTGGCCGTCTCCACGGGTGACGTCGAGAAGATCGGCTGGTTCGTGGAGGCCGTCTCCCGCTTCACCGCCGCGGCCGTCACGGTCCTGCTGGTCTGCGTCGGCCTGGTCGTCTACCAGCCGGCGCTCGGCGTGGTGGTCGCCGTGGGTCTGCCCGTTCTCGCGGTCGCGGTACTGCCCCTGCTGCCCGCGGCGACGCGACGGGCCGACGTCCAGCGCGAGAAGGCCGGCCGCGCCACCGAACTCGCCTCGGACACCGTGGCGGGACTGCGGGTGCTGCGCGGGATCGGCGGCGAGGAACTGTTCCTCGACCGCTACCGCAGCGCCTCGCAGGAGGTCCGCCGCGCGGCCGTGCGCAGCGCCCGCATGTGGTCGCTGATCAGCGCCATCCAGGTGCTGCTGCCCGGGCTGCTGCTGATCACCGTCGTCTGCTACGGCGTCCACCTGGCCCGCGAGGGCCGTATCACCGTCGGTGAACTGGTCACGGTCTACAGCTCCGTCATGGTGCTGGCCTATCCCCTCAGGCACTTCGAGGAGATCGCGATGGCCTACTCCTTCTCACGCCCGTCGTCCGCACGCGCCGCCCGAGTGCTCGCCCTGGAGCGGGCCACCGACATCGGCGGCTCGCGCGCGGCCGACGCTCCCTCGGGCGACCTGTACGACCCCGCCACCAAACTGCTCGCCCCGGCGGCCCGGCTCACCGCCGTGGTCTGCGGCGACCCGGACGCGGCCGGACGTCTGGCGGAGCGGCTGGGCGGGCACCCCCCGGAGGACAGCCCTTCCGTCCTGCTCGGCGGGGTTCCCCTGAACGAACTGCCGCTGGAGTCCGCGCGCACCTCGGTCCTCGTCCAGGACAAGGACCCGGTGCTGCTGTCCGGTTCCCTGCGCGACCTGCTCGACGTGCCCGCCTCGGGTGCGGTCGACGCGGCAGCGGCGCTGGCCGCCGCCCAGTGCGGGGACGTCCTCGACGCACTCGTACAGGGTTCGCTGGACGCCGACGACCCGATGGACGCCCGGATCACCGAACGCGGCCGGTCCCTCTCCGGCGGCCAGCGGCAACGCCTCGCGCTGGCCCGCTCCCTGTACACGGACCCCGAGGTCCTCGTCCTGGACGAGCCCACCTCCGCCGTGGACTCGCACACCGAGGCTCGGATCGCCGAGGCTCTGCGTGAACTGCGGGCCGGGCGCACGACGGTGGTGTTCACCTCGTCCCCCCTGCTGCTGGACCGCGCAGACCGGGTCGTGCTCGTGCACGAGGGCGAGGCCGTCGCGGTGGGCGTGCACCGCGAACTGCTGCACTCCGAGCCCAGGTACCGGGCCGTGGTGACCAGGGAAACCGATGAGGAAGCCACGCCGGCAGAGCCCTTCGAGGACGAACGGGCGCCCCTGCGCGGCGTGTTGGAGGGCCTGGAAGACGACCGGCTCGAAGAGATCGAACGCGAAGAGATCGAGGAGACCGCATGATCGGCGTGGCGCCGCCCGCGTACGACCCGGCGGCACCGACGACGGCGAACACGCTGCCCGTCGGCGCCCCCTCGACCGTACGCGCCTACGTGGCAGAACTCCTGCGCCGGCACCGCCGGGCCTTTCTGCTCCTCCTCCTCGTGAACACCGTCGCCACGGTCGCCTCGATGGTGGGTCCCTGGCTGCTCGGCGACCTCGTGGAGCGGCTGTCGGAGGGGGCGCGCGAGCTCCGTCTCGGGCTCGTCGCCACGCTGTTCGTGCTCGCCCTGGTCCTCCAGGCCGCCTTCGTACGGCAGGTGCGGCTGCGTGGCGCGATGCTGGGCGAGCGAATGCTGGCCGACCTGCGCGAGGACTTCCTCGTACGCTCGGTACGGCTGCCGCCGGGTGTGCTGGAGCGAGCCGGTACGGGTGACCTGCTGTCCCGCATCACCACGGACATCGACCGGCTGGCCAACGCGATGCGCGAGGCCGTGCCCCAGCTGACGATCGGCGTGATGTGGGCTCTGCTGCTGCTCGGCGGGCTCGTCGTCACGGCGCCGCCGCTGGCGCCGGCCGTCCTGGTCGCGGTTCCGCTGCTGGTGGCCGGGTGCCGCTGGTACTTCAAGCGGGCGCCGGCCGGCTACCGCTCGGAGGCCGCCGGTTACGCCTCCGTGGCCGCGGCCCTCGCCGAGACCGTGGACGCCGGCCGCACCGTGGAGGCCCACCGGCTGGGCCGGCGCCGCATCGCGCTGTCCGAGCAGCGCATCCGGCAGTGGACCGCCTGGGAGCGCTACACGCTGTGGCTGCGGTCGGTGCTGTTCCCGGTCATCAACCTCGTGCACATCACTGTCCTGGGCTCGGTCCTCATGCTCGGCGGGGCGTTCGTGCTGAAGGGCTGGATCGGGGTCGGCCAGCTCACGACGGGGGCCCTGCTGGCGCAGATGCTCGTCGACCCGGTGAACCTCATCCTGCGTTGGTACGACGAACTCCAGGTGGCCCAGGTGTCGCTGGCCCGCCTCGTCGGAGTACGTGACATCGAGCCGGACGACGGGGACTCCGCGCTCGTCCCGGACGGGCACGACGTCCACGCCGACCGGGTCCATTTCGGCTACCGGGAGGGCGTCGACGTACTGCGCAAGGTGACCCTGGAGGTCTCCCCCGGCACCCGGCTGGCCCTGGTCGGGCCCTCGGGGGCGGGGAAGTCCACACTGGGGCGGCTGCTCGCGGGGATCTACGCGCCGCGCGACGGCCGGATCACCCTCGGCGGCGCCGAACTGTCGCGGATGACCGCGGAACGGGTCCGCTCCCATGTGGCGCTCGTCAACCAGGAGCACCACGTCTTCGTCGGCTCCCTGCGCGACAACCTCCGGCTGGCCCTCCCCCACGCGCGACTCCACCCGAGCGAGGGGTCCCCGTCGGCCCCGACGGCCGTGGGAAGCGCCGAGAAGGCCGAGGAAGCCGAGCTGTGGGCGGCCCTGGGCGCGGTCGACGCGGACGGCTGGGCCCGCGCTCTGGACGACGGCCTCGACACCGAGGTCGGCTCCGGCGGTGTCGCGCTCACCCCGGCGCAGGCCCAGCAGATCGCCCTGGCCCGGCTGGTCCTGGCCGACCCCCACACGCTGGTGCTGGACGAGGCGACCTCGCTGCTCGACCCGCGTGCCGCCCGCCATCTGGAGCGGTCCCTCGCCCGCGTCCTGGACGGCCGTACCGTCGTCGCCATCGCCCACCGTCTGCACACCGCCCACGACGCCGACGTCATCGCCGTAGTGGAGAACGGCCGCATCAGCGAGCTGGGCAGCCACACCGAGCTGGTCGCGGCGGACGGGGCGTACGCGGCGCTCTGGCGGTCGTGGCACGGCTGAGTCGCGAACCGACGACGGCGCGAAGCCGCCGAGACGAGGCGCGAGAGCGCCGGCGCCGGCATCTGGAACGGTGCCGACACCGGTGCCTGGGTCAGTGCTCCCGGGTTCTGGGTCATTTCCGCACTGGTTCCTGAGCCGGTGCCGGAGTTCTGGGTCGCTGCCGGAACCAGCGCCTGAGTCGGCACCCGTGCCTGGGTCGGTGCCGGGTTCTGCGTTGGTGCCGACACCGGTGCCTGGGTCAGTGCTGCCGGTTTCTCGGTCATTGCCGGTGCCTGGGTCGGTGCCGGTGCCTTGGCCGGCGCCGGTGCCTTGGCCGGCGCCTTGGCCGGTGCCGGCGCCTGAGCCGGAGTTCCGGGTCGGTGCCGGAACCAGCGCCTGGGTCGGTACCGGTGCCTCAGTCGGTGCTGCCGGGTTATGGGTCGGCACCGGTGCCTGGGTCCGTGCCGGCGCGTACGTCGGTGTCGGCGCCAGGGGGCGGTGCCGGCGCGGGTGCGTGAGTCATTGTGTGGGCAGGCGCCCTCGGGGGTGCTCTCGGCCGGCTTCTCGCAGAGCGGGGAACTGCGTGCCCCGGGGACCGGGACGGTCTCGGCGCGCGACCGACACCCGCCGCCGCAGGCGGCCCGGCCAGGCCTGCGCGCGCCCTCTGGCGTTGCGCGGTCCCGACGCGGAGTGGAACGCTGGATAGCGGCACCCGCGCGGAAGGCGGTCGGGATCCCTCCGGAACACACCGCGCCCGACCGGTGCCCCGTGCGGCGGTACCCCGCCGCCGACCGCGATGAGAACGGGGCCGACACCCCCTGGAGGTACCCGTGAACAGTGCCGACGGATGGGGGGACGACGTCTATCAGCCCGACGCGTCCGACATCCAGGACGACGCGGGACTGCTCGATGCCGAGGACACGCTGGAGAACGACGGCGTCGACGACCCCCTCGACCGCGGCTGGTCCCCTCCGGACCGCCCCTGGGCGGTGGAACACGATGGTGTGACCGCCGCGGAGCGCCGTGAGGGCGAGACCCTGGAACAGCGGCTCGCGGAGGAGACTCCGGAACTCGACGCGCCCGACGGCGACGGCCTCGGCGATTGCGACGGCACCGACGGGGAACTCCTCGACAACGAGGTCGGCTCCGCTCGCTCCGGCAGGCTCGTGGCGCCGGACGAAGGAGCCCACGAGGACGAGGAGAGCGCACTGATCGCCACGGACGTGGGCATCGACGGCGCGGCGGCCTCCGCCGAGGAGGCCGCGATGCACATCGTCGACGAGGACGCCCTGTCCGGCTGACCCGTCCACGGCCGCCTCGGCCGTGCCCGGTCCGTCGCCGCCGTCCGCATCGCCAACGCCGACGTCATCGCAGGAGGAGCCCTTATGCAGCAGGACAAGCAGCCCGACTACCACGCGGTCGTGTTCCGCGACCGGACCGCCGGTTACGCCTTCCTGACGCGGTCCACCGCCACCAGCGACCAGACCATCGAGTGGGACGACGGCGAGACCTACCCGGTCGTGGATGTGGAGATCTCCTCCGAGAGCCACCCCTTCTACACCGGCAAGGCGCGCACCGTGGACACGGAGGGCCGGGTCGCCCGCTTCGAGCGGCGCTACGGCGACGGCGGAGCGATGACCTGAACCGGTGCCGACGCCACCGTCGAAGGCACGCGTCGGCTCGCTCGTCAGATGTAGTTGAGGGCGGCCGCGCCGCCGACTCCCCCGAGCAGCATGAACACGGGCATCAGCACCTTCAGCTCGACCCAGCTGCCGGCCCGGAACCGCATCACCTTGGGCGGCCCGATCGGGTACCAGCGCTTGCGCCCGATGGGGATGGGCCACAGGACCGGGCAGCCCGAGACGGTCAGGGCGTCGCCGATGTCGTGCACCAGGGCGCCCAGCACGATCGGCAGTCCCAGCCACAGGTACTGCTGACCCGGGTCGGTGAACAGCCAGTCCGAGCCGTTGCCGGGCTTGTCCAGGACACCGGCGAGGATCCATGCGCTGGTGGCGGCCAGCAGCCACACCAGTACATCGCTGCTGGATCCCCGGGCGGCCCGCCACAGCAGTCCCTCGATCGCCAGCACCATGTGCACGAAGAGGAGCGCCAGGACCGCCCAGCGGCCACCGGTGACGGCCAGCGCCGAGGCGCCTCCGCCGATCATGACGGCCCACAGCCAGGTGTGCGTCAGGGTGCGGTGACCACCGGAGCGGCGCGGGTCGCCCTGCTTCCTCGTGCCCTTGTAGACGGCGTAGGAGAGCTTGTCGACGATCTCGCACAGCCAGCGCGAGACGGGTCCGAAGGCCCGGGAGATGGTGGCCGCCTTGTGGTCGAGGTCCGGGGCGAGCGCCGCTCCGGCACAGATCAGCGCACCCGCGAGGAGGACCGGCCAGGGCATCGTGTGCCCGGCAGCCGCGGCGGCCGCACCGACGCCGAGCCAGGCGGCCGCCCCCGACAGTGAATGTGCTGGTCCCATCATGGCCGCTGCCCGCCCTATTCCTCGAATGCCGCTGTCCAGTTGACCGGGTGCGTTGACGCTCCGTCGGCGACACAGCGTAGCGGTCGTGATCTTCGGGCCGGCATCCGATTCCCCCATCAGGGACGAGGGCAGGCAAGATGGGGGCGTGACCCTCATCGATCAGTTGCCGCCGACCGCAGATCCCGACGCCCTGTACGAAGCCTTCGAGTCCTGGGCGCAGGAGCGTGGTCTGACGCTCTACCCCCACCAGGAGGAGGCGCTGATCGAGGTGGTCTCCGGGGCGAACGTGATCGTGTCGACGCCCACCGGCTCCGGCAAGAGCATGATCGCGGCGGCCGCTCACTTCGCGGCTCTCGCCCGTGACGAGGTCACCTTCTACACGGCTCCGATCAAGGCGCTGGTGTCGGAGAAGTTCTTCGAGCTGTGCAAGATCTTCGGCACGGAGAACGTCGGCATGCTGACCGGCGACGCGTCCGTGAACTCCGACGCCCCGGTCATCTGCTGCACCGCCGAGGTGCTCGCCTCGATCGCCTTGCGCGACGGCAAGCACGCGGATGTCGGCCAGGTCGTCATGGACGAGTTCCACTTCTACGCGGAGGGCGACCGCGGCTGGGCGTGGCAGATCCCGATCCTGGAGCTGCCCCAGGCGCAGTTCGTGCTCATGTCGGCCACGCTCGGCGACGTGTCGTTCTTCGAGAAGGACCTCGCCCGGCGCACCGGCCGCCCCACGTCGGTGGTCCGCTCGGCGACCCGACCGGTGCCGCTGTCCTACGAGTACCGGTACACCCCGATGACGGAGACGCTCAGCGACCTGCTGGTCACCAAGCAGGCGCCCGTCTACATCGTGCACTTCACACAGGCGCAGGCGGTGGAGCGGGCACAGGCGCTGATGAGCATCAACATGTGCTCGCGCGAGGAGAAGGAACGGATCGCCGACCTGATCGGCAGCTTCCGCTTCACCACGAAGTTCGGCCAGAACCTCTCGCGCTACGTACGGCACGGCATCGGCGTCCACCACGCCGGCATGCTGCCCAAGTACCGGCGTCTGGTGGAGAAGCTCGCCCAGGCGGGCCTGTTGAAGGTGATCTGCGGTACGGACACGCTCGGCGTGGGCGTCAACGTGCCCATCCGGACCGTGCTGTTCACCGCGTTGACCAAGTACGACGGCAACCGGGTGCGCACGCTGCGGGCCCGCGAGTTCCACCAGATCGCGGGCCGGGCCGGCCGGGCCGGCTTCGACACCGCGGGCCTGGTGGTGGCCCAGGCTCCCGAGCACGTCATCGAGAACGAGAAGGCGCTCAACAAGGCCGGTGACGACCCGAAGAAGCGTCGCAAGGTGGTGCGCAAGAAGGCGCCCGAGGGATTCGTGGGCTGGACGGAGAACACCTTCGACAAGCTCATCGAGTCCGACCCGGAGCCGCTGACGTCCCGTTTCCGGGTCACGCACACGATGCTGCTCTCGGTGATCGCCCGGCCCGGCAACGCCTTCGAGGCGATGCGGCATCTGCTGGAGGACAATCACGAGCCGCGCAAGCAGCAGCTTCGGCACATCCGGCGCGCGATCGCGATCTACCGCTCGCTGCTGGACGGCGGCGTCGTCGAGAAGCTCGACGAACCGGACGCCACCGGCCGCGTCGTCCGCCTCACCGTGGACCTCCAGCAGGACTTCGCTCTGAACCAGCCGCTGTCCACCTTCGCGCTGGCCGCGTTCGAACTCCTCGACCCGGAGTCGCCTTCCTACGCTCTCGACATGGTCTCCGTCGTGGAATCCACGTTGGACGACCCGCGTCAGATCCTCGCCGCCCAGCAGAACAAGGCCCGCGGTGAGGCGGTGGCCGAGATGAAGGCTGACGGCGTCGAGTACGAGGAGCGGATGGAGCGCCTCCAGGACATCTCGTACCCGAAGCCCCTGGAGGAGCTGCTCTTCCACGCGTACGACACCTACCGCAAGAGCCACCCGTGGGTGGGCGACCATCCGTTGTCGCCGAAGTCCGTCATCCGTGACATGTACGAGCGGGCGATGTCCTTCACCGAGCTGGTGTCCCACTACGAGCTGGCCCGCACCGAGGGCATCGTGCTGCGCTACCTGGCCGGCGCCTACAAGGCCCTCGACCACACCGTCCCGGACGACCTCAAGTCGGAGGATCTGCAGGACCTGGTGCAGTGGCTGGGCGAGATGGTGCGCCAGGTGGACTCGAGCCTGCTGGACGAGTGGGAGCAGCTCGCGAACCCGGCGGAGATGACCGCCGAGGAGGCCCAGGAGAAGGCCGACGAGGTCAAGCCGGTCACGGCGAACCCGCGTGCCTTCCGGGTCCTGGTCCGCAACGCGATGTTCCGCCGCGTCGAGCTCGCCGCCCTCGACCACGTCGGCGAACTGGGCGAGATGGACGGCGAGTCCGGTTGGGACGCCGATGCCTGGGGCGAGGCGATGGACAAGTACTGGGACGAGTACGACGACCTCGGCACCGGTCCGGACGCCCGGGGCCCCAAGTTGCTCATCATCAAGGAGGAACCGGAGAACGCCCTGTGGCGGGTCCGGCAGATCTTCGACGACCCGAACGACGACCACGACTGGGGCATCAGCGCGGAGGTCGACCTCACGGCCTCCGACGCCGAGGGCCGCGCGGTCGTCCGCGTCACCAGCGTCGGCCAGTTGTGAGTACCGAAGAGGGCACAGGAGAAGCGCACCGATGACGAATCCCGCCGAGAGGCTCGTCGACCTGCTCGACCTCGAGCAGATCGAGGTCAACATCTTCCGCGGCCGCAGTCCGCAGGAGTCCCTGCAGCGGGTCTTCGGTGGCCAGGTTGCGGGCCAGGCACTGGTCGCGGCCGGCCGGACCACCGATGGGGACCGGCCCGTGCACTCGCTGCACGCGTACTTCCTGCGGCCGGGCCGTCCGGGTGTGCCCATCGTGTACCAGGTCGAGCGGGTGCGGGACGGGCGGTCCTTCACGACCCGCCGGGTCACCGCCGTGCAGCAGGGGCGCACGATCTTCAATCTCACCGCCTCCTTTCACAAGCCTGAGGAAGGTCCCTTCGAGCACCAGTTGCCGCCGGCTCGCGAGGTCCCGGACCCGGAGTCCCTGCCGACGGTCGTCGAGGAGATCCGGAAGCATCTGGGCGCGTTGCCCGAGCAGTTGGAGCGGATGGCGCGCCGCCAGCCCTTCGACATCCGGTACGCGGACCCGTTGCGCTGGAGCGCCGAGGAGGTCAAGGAGGCGGAGCCGCGCAGCGCGGTGTGGATGCGCGCGGTCGGGCCGCTGGGCGACGATCCGCTCGTCCACACCTGCGCGCTCACCTACGCCAGCGACATGACCCTTCTGGACGCCGTCCGCCTCCCGGTCGAGCCCCTGTGGGGTCCGCGCAACTTCGACATGGCGTCGCTGGACCACGCGATGTGGTTCCACCGGCCGTTCCGCGCCGACGAGTGGTTCCTGTACGACCAGGAGTCGCCGATCGCCACCGGCGGGCGCGGGCTGGCCCGCGGACGGATCTACGACCTGGAGGGGCGCCTGCTGGTGTCCGTGGTGCAGGAGGGTTTGTTCCGGGCACTGTAGATCCGGTCGGTCACCCGCTTCGGCGGCGCAGCCAGGGCAGCAGACCGCGGTTCGGCCGGTCGGGTCGGCCGGGCGGCTGCGGTGGTCCGGCCAGGGGCGTCGGGGCCGGTTTGGGGGAGGGCCGCGGCGCGGGCTGCTCGGCTCGGGCCTCGTCCAGGGTTCGTTCCAGGTCGTAGCTCAGCCAGTCGATCTCGTCGGGATCGTCGGCCGTCATGATCTTCTCGACGAGGTGCGCGGCCGGCGTGCCGGGTGTGCTGTGGGCCGGCGGTCCCGGCCGGAACCTGTTCAGGTGGGAGCGTTCGTAGGGGTCCTTGACGATCTCCGCGACCTGGAGCGGGTCGAGGAACCCGGCCAGTGCTCCGGCGCGTTGCCAGGGGTTTTCGGCCTGCCGGTGCAAGAAGCCCAGGTGGCGTCCCCGCCAGTTCCGGGGCCGCAGGTCGACACCCGCGGCCAGCTGGCTGCGAAGCACCTCGGGGGTGCGGCCCGCCAGCAGGAAGGCGTTGGTCCCGTCGGTGGCGAACTGCTCGATCTCGTCGGCGAGATAGAGCCAGACGACGACCCGGTAGCGGTTCAGGTAGAACCTGACGGGCACCACCAGTCCCAGTCGCGCGAGGCGGGTGAACCGGGCCGGGGGCACGCCCATGAGGGCTGCGCCTTCACCGGTGCCCACGGCCCGCACGCTCGCCCGCAGCGCTTCGGGGAAGCGGGGCTCCGACCGCAGACGTTGGATCTCCGCCCGGGCCACCCGGCGACCCCCTTCGCCCTCGTCGGGCACGGTCCTGACGCGCCCGAGGTGCACGGCGAGGTCGAACTCGCTTCGCTTCAGGTCCAGTTCCCGCGCTGCCCGGCTCGGCGTGCAGGAAGTGGAGTGTGGTCGTGTGACGGTGTTGCCGGACATGGTCGTCTCCCCCGTGGAGCGAAGTGGAGTGAAGCAGGCCCGCACGGTCCGCGGTGGCCTCGGAAAAAACCGTAGCCGGAACCGCCGACAGCGGGGCGAGCCTGTGGATAACTCCACAGAGGAGGAAGAAAGGGCAGGTCAGAGCTCGTCGAGTGGTGCGCGGTCGGGCTGCCGTGCGTCCACGGTGAGGTGCTCTCCGACCCGGTTGACGAGCAGGGTCATCTCGTAGGCGATCTGGCCCATGTCGGCCTCCGCCTCGCTGAGTACGCACAGACAGCTGCCGGTGCCCGCGGCGGTGACGAACAGCACCGCGTCGTCGAACTCGATCATCGTCTGGCGTACCCGGCCCGCGCCGAAATGCCGTCCCGAGCCCTTGGCCAGGCTGTGCAGTCCGGACGAGACGGCGGCGAGGTGCTCCGCGTCCTCCCGCAGCAGTCCCGCGCTCGCCCCCGCCACCAGCCCGTCGTTGGACAGGACGAGCGCGTGCCGTACGTGGTCGACGCGCTCGGTCAGGTCGTCCAACAACCAGCCCAGCCCCTGGTTCTGCGCCATGTCCCGCTCCCCCTGTGACATTCCCCGTGTGACATTCCCCGTGCGACCCTCCGCCTCGTCGGAGAATCTGCCCGCCAGCCTTCCCCAGGAGCGGCCGCGGGAGCAAGGAGGATGGCGGCATGGCACAGAAGATGACCGATGAGGAATGGCGGGCCTTCGTCGCGTACGGGACCCGCACCGGAAAACTGTCCACGGTACGGGCCGACGGAAGTCCGCATGTGGCGCCGATCTGGTTCCTGCTCGACGGGGACGAAGTGGTGTTCAACACCGGCAAGGACACGGTGAAGGGGCGCAATCTGGCGCGGGACGGCCGGGTCGCCCTCTGCGTGGACGACGACCGGCCGCCCTTCGACTACGTGGTGCTGCGTGGCCGGGCCCGCATCTCGGAGGACCCCGACGAGCTCCGGCACTGGGCGACTCGTATCGCCGCGCGCTACATGGGTGACGAGCGCGCCGAGGAGTTCGGTGCCCGCAACGGGGTTCCGGGCGAACTGCTCGTGCGCGTCGCCGTCGACAAGGTCCTGGCGCAGAAGCGCGTCGCGGACTGACCGGGCCGACGTGGGCGAGGTCAGCTCACGGAGTCGAGCAGCCGGGCGGTGTGCATCCGCCCGGCGTACTCGACCAGCCGGATCAGCACCTCCTTGCCCGAGGCGCGGTCACGGGCGTCGCACAGGACGACCGGGGTGCCGCCGTCGAGGTCGAGAGCGCGCGAGACGTCCTGGGCGCCGTATGTCCGCGAGCCCACGAAGCAGTTGACGGCCACCACGAACGGGATGTGCCGGTGCTCGAAGTAGTCGACCGCCGGGAAGCAGTCCTCCAGACGCCGGGTGTCGGCGAGGACCACCGCGCCCAGCGCCCCTTGTGACAGTTCGTCCCACAGGAACCAGAAGCGGTCCTGGCCGGGGGTGCCGAACAGATAGAGGGAGAGGCCGGAACGGATGGTGATCCGGCCGAAGTCCATGGCGACCGTCGTCGTGACCTTCTGGTCCACGCCGTCGGTGTCGTCGACCGACTGTCCAGCCTCGCTGAGCAGTTCCTCGGTGCGCAGCGGCTTGATCTCGCTGACCGCGCCCACCATGGTGGTCTTGCCCACGCCGAACCCGCCGGCGACCAGTATCTTCAACGCCAGGGGGGCCGTGTCGCCGCCCGTGGTGTCGGAGTGTTCGGAGACCATGGATCACTTCTCTCGGGAGTGTCGTCAACGGTCGAGGTCGTTTTGCAGGGGTGCCGGGCCCGGCGCGGCGGTCGCGCGGGGCTTCGGCGCCGGAGTGACACGTCAGCATCATGACAACCGCGGTCCCTTTCCGAGGTGTTCGACCGCTATCTGCCCGATGTGACCGACTCTGATGTGTTCGGTGTCCTGAGGCGTGCACGAGCCGGTGTGCGGTGGGTCCGTACGCGTCCGGGTCGGTCCGTGGTTCGTCTACAGCGCTCGCAGCCCCTCGATCACCTCGCGCAGGATCCGTTCGTCGGGCAGCTGGGCGGGCGGGACCGGGCGGCTGACGGTGACGCAACCGAGTTCCAGCAGGTCTCCGAGGAGCACCCGGACCACGCCCACGGGAAGGTCCGCGCCCGCCGAGAGCTCGGCGACGGACTGGGTCTCCGTCCGGCAGAGCCCGATGAGGGAGCGGTGTTCGGGTCCGAGCGCCATGCCGTCCGTGCTCGGCGCGCCCGGATCCAGGGTGACCAGGGCGATCAGGTCGAAGCGCACTCCGGTGGGTCCCGGTTTCGTGCGCCCGCCCGTCATGGCGTACGGGCGGACGAGCGGGCCTGCCTCGTTGTCGTACCACTGGCTGCCCAGCTCGCGCGGGGCGCCGGTCATGTCCTCGGTCATCTGCGTGGGTCGCTCTCTGGCCTCATCCGGCGGCGGGCGGGCGCGAGCCGAGCCGTGGCGCCGTGTAGAGGTGCTCTCCGACCCGCTTGACCAGCCGCGCCATCTCGTACGCGACAAGGCCGATGTCGGCGGTCACGGCGGTGAGGACGGCCAGGCAGGAGCCGTCTCCCGCGGCGGCCACGAACAGGAAGCCGTCGTCCATCTCCACCATGGTCTGGCGTACTCCACCGGCGCCGAAGTGGCGGCCCGCGCCCTTGGCGAGGCTGTGGAAGCCGGAGGCGACGGCGGCGAGGTGCTCGGCGTCCTCCCTCCTGAGATCGGTCGAGGCCCCGACGGCGAGCCCGTCGTTGGACAGCACCACGGCGTGCCGTACCTCGCTCACGCGCATCACCAAATCGTCCAGCAGCCAGTCGAGTTCACCGGACTGCCGGCCGGGCCTCGTGCTCGGATCCTTGATCATCTGGAGTCTCCTTCGCTGCTGTCGCTGCCCGGTTCGGGTTCCGGGGCGTCTCCGTGGCCGGGCTGTCTGCCGCCGCCGCGCGCCCAGCCCTCCCGGTAGGCGGACATCCGGTTCCGTACGAGCTCGGGGGTGCGCTCCTCGTCGCCGCGCGGGCCGTGCGGCTGGGCCGGTTCCTCGGCGAGTCGTCTGCGCAGTTGGGGGGCGAGGTTGGCCTGCCGCACCCGGCGCGGGAGGTCGTCCGATCCTTCGGCTCCTTCGGCGTCGTCCTCGGGGCGGTGCAGGCGCAAGGCGGTGACTCCGGGAGGCGGGGGTTCGGCGGCCGCCGGTTCGGCGACGGCCCGTTCGGGTGCGGCTCGTACGGGCGCCACCAGCGCGGGGCGGTCGGCGGAGGCGGGGACGGCCTCCTGACGCCGGTCGGCGGTGTGCCGGTCCGCGGCGGACACGCGCGCGTACACACGTTCCGCGGGCTGCTGCGCGGCCTGCGGCTCCGCTCGGGTGGAACGTTCCGGCTTGCCGCTGTGCAGCAGCGCCGTCGGCAGCAGGACGACCGCCGTGGTGCCGCCGTACGGCGAGGTCCGCAGGTGGACCTTGATGCCGTGACGGGCTGCGAGCCTGCTGACCACGAACAGGCCGAGCTGGTCGCTGTCGAACAGGTCGAGCGCCTCTGACCGGGCGATGCGCCGGTTGGCCTCGGTGAAGGTCTCCTTGCCCATGCCCAGGCCCCGGTCCTCGACCTCGACGGCGTAGCCGTTGCCCACCGGTTCGCCGGTGACCCGCACGCGCGTGTGCGGGGGCGAGAACTGGGCGGCGTTCTCGATGAGTTCGGCGAGCAGGTGGGTGAGGTCGGCGACGGCGGTGCCGATCACGGCTGCCTCCGGGAGCTGCCGTACCTCCACGCGCGCGTAGTCCTCGACCTCGGAGACGGCGGCACGGACCACGTTGGTGAGGGACACCGGCATGCGCCAGGCCCGGCCGGGCGCCGCCCCCGAGAGAATGATCAGGCTCTCCGCGTGGCGCCGCATGCGGGTGGTGAGATGGTCGAGCCGGAAGAGGTCGCTCAGCTCGTTCGGATCGTCGGAGCGGCGCTCCATGCTGTCCAGAAGGCTCAGTTGGCGGTGGACGAGTACCTGACTGCGGCGGGCGAGGTTGACGAACACCCCGGAGATGCCGCTGGCGAGTTCGGCGCGCTCCACCGCGGCCCGCAGGGCCGCACGGTGCACCGTACCCAGGGCCTGGGCGACCTGGCCGGTCTCGTCCTCGGAGGGAGGTCCCGGCGGCGCCTCGGCGCGAACGTCGATCTCCTCCCCGGCGCGTAGTTTCCGCATGGCCTCCGGCAGTTTGCGCCGAGCGATCTCCAGGGCGCTGTTGCGCAGGCTGACCAGCTCGACGACGAGTCCGCGGCCGATGCGCACGGAGATGACGAGCGAGGCGACGACGGCCGCGAGGCCCAGCAGGACAGCGGCGCCGGCCGAGGTGAGCAGACCGCGGGTGAACGGGTCGGCGCGGTCGGCGACACCGCGTCCGGCGTCCGCCTCGATCGTCCGCATCCCGTTCTGCACGCGCGCGTGGGCCTTGTCCCAGATGCCGGCGGGGGCGGCGGCGGTCGCCTTCGCGCCCGGCCCGTCGGCGAGGACCTTGTCCTCGGCGGTGTACAGGGCCGCGTAGGCACTGCCGGCGGCGAGACGCTGCCAGGCGGTGCGTTCGGGCCCGCGCAGGTCCGCGACGGCCGACTGCGTCAGGGTGCGGCGGGTGTCCACTGCGCCGGCGAAGAGCCGCAGGCGCTCTCCGTCGAGGCGTCCGGCGAGGCGCGCACCGGTGAGCACGACTCCCTCCTGCGCCAGTGCCTCTCCCGCGCGGGAGAACTCGAGCAGCACGCGCGCGTCCGAGCCGAGTTCGGCATCCTGGACGCCGGAGAGGGCGCCGCCGACCGAGAAGGCCGCCGAGATCGTGCTCGTGTACCGGCCGTACGTCTCCTGCCAGCCGGCGCTGCCGTCGAGGACCGCCGTCCGCAGCGAGGGGAGCCCTTCGGCCCCGGAGACGAACGCCTCGAGCCGCTGGGCCACTCCGGCGGGGAGTTCCTGGCCGTCGGCGACGGTGCTGTCGTCGCCGAGCCGCAGCCGGCCCACCGCGCGGTCCGTGCTTTCGGCGAGCGTCCTCAGGTCGCCGCCCTGCCCGGGGGCGGGTTCGGTCGCGTAGCGTACGGCGGCCGCCCGTTCGGTCTGGAGAGCGGCCACGGCGGCGGCCACGGGGGCACGGACCTGGGAGTCCACGCGCTGCAACTGGCGCAGCCCGGACACCTCCTGGGCGGTGCTGACGGTGGCGTACGCCCACAGGGCGAGCAGGGAGACGACCGGCACCATCAGCAGGCAGACGATCTTGGCGCGTACGGTGCGCGGTCTGATGCGCCAGCGCTCCGCGCGCGGGGGTATCGCGTCCGCGGGTGTGTCGCTCTCGTCGATCCGCTCGTCCGGGCTCTCGTCGGCCGGGGGTCCTGCGTGGGCGCGGCGCCCACGCGTGGGGGGCGGCGCGTCGGCGCCTGCCGTGGGGGTCCTACGGGGTGTACGCATGGCCTCCTCGCTCGTAAGGGGTTCGTGGCGGGCCGGTCGTGTCAGACGGGCCGGGCCTGCTGTCGGACGGTGAGGCTGTCCACCGGTTGCTGGGCCGAGGCGGACGCCTCGCGCTCCCCGGTCGTGGGCGACAGCGCGACGAAGGCCGAGGTCAGGAAGAGATAGGAGCCGAGGCCGACGGCGAGGGGGAAGATGAACTGCATCGCCGTGGCCCCCGGCAGCGCCTCGCCGGAGGGTGTGACGCGGACGCTCACCGCGAACATCGCGGTGTAGTGCATGCTGCTCACGGCCGCGCCCATGACGAGGGAGGCGAGGGTGACCGCGATCGGCGACCTGATGTTGAGCGCCGCCCACAGGGCCGCGGTCGCCGCGACGACGGCGATCACGACGGACAGGGCGACGCGCACGGGGTCGTAGACCACGTCGGCGTGCAGCCGGACGGCGGCCATGCCCAGGTAGTGCATGCTGGCCACCCCCAGCCCCGTGGTGAGGCCGCCGATCAGCAACGCGCGCGTGCGGTCACGGCTGTAGCCGACGGCGAAGACGCCGGCGCAGACGACGACCATGGCCACGAGAAGGCTGAGCACGGTGAGCGGAACGTCGTAGCGGATGTCGGTGCCGCTGACGGCGAAGCCGAGCATGGCCACGAAGTGCATGGTCCAGATTCCGGTGCCGATCGCCGAGGCGGCGGTGATCAGCCAGTTGCGGCGCGAGCGTCCGGTGGCTCCGAGCGCACGCATGGTGCAGCGCAGGCCGAGGGCGGCGCCGACGCAGGCCATCGCGTACGACAGCGCGGGGGTCAGCCAGCCGAAGGCGGCGTGGTCCAGGTGTCCCATGGCCACGGGAGGCTAGTCGGGGCACGGAAGCACAAAGGGGGCGCATTTCGAAAGGTGTTGGAATGTGGCGCAGTGGTGCGCCGGAACGATCGGGTCACGCTCGAACATGTGCACCGAGGCGTCATCCGTGTCGGTGAGGGATCATGCGGAGCATGAGCGACGACCACACACACGTTCAGGAGTTCTTCGGCGCCCGGGCCGCGGACTGGGACAGCCGCTTCCCGGACGACGGTCCCGCCTACGCCGCCGCGGTCGGCGACCTCGGTCTGCGCGCCGGAGACCGTGTGCTGGACGCGGGCTGCGGCACCGGCAGGGCCCTGACGCCGCTGCGTGCGGCCGTGGGCCCGTCGGGAGTGGTCGTCGGGGTGGATCTGACCCCGGCCATGCTGGCGGCCGCCGTACGGGCCGGACGCGACCGCGCCGGACGGCTGGTGCTCGCCGACGTGACCGCGCTCCCCTTTCGCTCCGCGTCGCTGGACGCCGTGTTCGCGGCGGGCCTCGTCGCCCACCTGCCCCGGCCGGAGGAGAACCTCGGGGAACTGGCACGAGTGGTGCGCCCCGGCGGCACGCTGGCCCTGTTCCACCCGATCGGCAGGGCGGCGCTGGCGGCGCGTCAGGGACGGCAGGTGACACCGGAGGACCTGCGTGCGGAACGCAACCTGGGCCCGCTGCTGGCCGGTTCGGGCTGGCGGATGACGTCGTACGCCGACGAGGACGCCCGCTTCCTGGCCCTCGCGGTCCGCGAGACCTGAGGGGTCACCGCTCCCCGGCGACCGCCCGCACGAAGGCGTCGGGATCGTCGAACACGACGTCGTGGCCGGCGCCCGGGACCTTCACCACACGCACGCCCGCCGCCTCCGGGGCGCCCGCTCCGTCGAGTTCACCGGCCGGCTCACCTGGAGGCAGAAGTGCCCGACCGCATCGAGGCCGACCCGGTCCCGCGCATGATCGGGTCGGACCCGCGCCGGCTCACTCGGCGGCCGACGTGCCGGTGTGCCGGACGGGACAGCCGCCGACTCCGGGCACCGGCCAGGTCCCCAGCTCCTCCGGTCGGAAGCCGTTCGGGTAGCCCCTGACCTCCCGGTTCTGTCGCGCGTGGTGGGGTGCGCGCCGGGGCGGCAGCAGCCGCACCAGGCGCCCGCGCGCGCGGACCGCCGCCCGCACCAGCGCCCGGGTCGCGGGGCGTGGAGGGGCGTAGCGGAACGCCTTCAGGAGGTGTTCGTCGAGCAGCGCGAGGGTGGCGTTGCGCAGCACGGGTGCCAGCGGCCTCGGGTACCAGGAGGCCATCAGGGCGAGCGTGGCGTCCGAGACCCGCCGCGCCCCCTCGTCCCAGCCGAAATGAGCCTCTTCGTAGGCGTCGAGACAGGCCTCGAACTCCTCGTAGGTCTCCGGGATGTCCTTGATGCCCATGCGCTGCCCCAGGGTGCGGTAGTGCACGGTGCAGGCGACGATCTCGTGGCGCGACAGCCTGCGCCATCCGTAGGCGTCGATCCATCGCTTCGGCATGACGACGAAGGTGCAGAGCACGTACCGCATGTCGTCGTTGCTGATGTCGTAGGAGCGGTGCATGCGGTTGATGCGCCGGACGGCCGTCCGGCCCTGCTCGCTGTCGAAGCCGTGCTCGACGACGGCGTCGAGCAGGAGCGAGGTGTCGTCGTAGCGCTTCTGGGCGCGGTCCGTGAGTTCCGCCGTCTCGGCGAGCAGACGCCCGATGCTCGGCACCGCGTAGGTGCGGTACAGGGCCAGTTCCAGAGCGCGGGTGACGTCCCAGGGAAACTCGTACGCCGCGGTGAGCCGGTAGATCTCGAACGCGTCCTCGTACAGGTCCATCCGCCGGATCTGACTGAGCCGTTCGTAGCGCTTCACCGCACCGTCCCCCTTCTGCCGCCGGATCTCCAACTCTAGGTTGAACAGCAGGAGATGGACGATCGGTCGGGGCAGGCTCGCAGGGGGAAGGTGGTCGGTATGTTCGGCAGGATCGGCACGACGTACGGGAGATTCCGCGACGCGATGCGCGCAGGGTCGCGTCCGGGTGAGGAGGGACGTTCCCGGAAGGAGGCGCGAGGCGGTCGGAAGCGCGCCCACAACCTGTTCGAGGCGGCCGCCGCCTACGTCTCGGCGTGCGCGGAGGACGATCAGGACAGGATCGACGAGGCGGCGGGGTGGGTGTCGCCGGAGGCGCTGTCCTTCGGTGTCAACGAACTGGCCTGTCGCGCGGTCATCGCCCTCGCCCGGGAGCGCGACGAGTCGCCCCGTACTGTGGCTCGTGCGCTCCTCGGACTGCCGTCGGCGTGACGCGGCCGGCGGCCGAGGTGGTCGATTCGCCCCGTCCGACCGGAAAGCCGCAGCTCCGGCTGTGTCGGGGAGTCGTGACAAGCGCCTTCCCGCCGCACTAGGGTGCGCGCCGTTGGACAAACCTATGGGGAGGCTGGGATGGCTGGGACGGACGAGGACGCCGTCGCCGCCGCGGACGATGCGCTCTATGTGCTCACGGCGGTGCTGCTGACGCCGGCGAAGTTCCCGAGCGCGCTGGGCGACGACTACCCGGAGGCCTGTGCGGCGCTCGGCCTCCCGCCGCTCGCCGACGGGTACGGCCTGGTGCTGGGCCAGGACGGCGAGGGCGCGCGGTGGACCGTGGTCATCGACGACGTGTCGCTGGTGGCCGTCGCCATCGCGTCATGGGACTGCGGCATGGAGTACGACCTGTCGCCCGGCGAGCGGACGGTCGTCGCCGCCCTGCCCGGCTGGCCGCTGGCGGTCGCCGTCGCGGCTCCCGGCGTACCCGCGCCGCACGATCCCGCCGCCGAGATCGCGGACGGCCCGGCGCTGTCGCCTCCGGACACGACCACCTGGGGTCCGGCCCAGCGACGGCTGGGGGCCGACGAGATCGCGCTCCAGTGGGCCCTGTGGCGCGAGCAGATCGACGACGCGGACTTCGCCCGCCCCGTGGGCGGCGCCGCTGCGGATGCGGGCGTCGGCAGCGCCGCCGGCCGAGGCGCCCGGGAGGACGAGACGGGCGGGACCGGCTCTGCCGGCCCCGCCGACGGAGTCGCCACAGCCGAGAAGGACGAGGCGAAGGGCCACAACGGCATCCGACGCGTCCTGGCCGAGGTACGCGCCTACGTGGACGCCCCTCCGCCGCTCGGCCGCGTCCGCTCGTCGTTCGCACCGGGTGACGCCCGCACTCTGCGCGCCGACGGCCCCGGCTGGTCGCTGGTGGCCAGGACCGACGACATCGCGTTCGTCCTGCTCGACGAAGAGCCCGGCGAGGTGCTGCCGGTCGGCCGCGGACCCGAGCTGCCCGGGCTCCTCGAGGCGCTCGACAAGATGGCCGTGCGGCCGCTCTGAGGCCTCGCGGGTCCCTGTGCCGTCCGTCGGGCCCACGTCATGGGCCCGACGGCCTGGAAGTGCTGGTGGCGGGGACCGCGGTCCCCGTCGCTCAGCGGCCGATCTCCTTGCGCGTGACACGGCGCAGCCTGCGCCGCTGAGAGGGATCCAGGGTGAGGTAGGCCGCCGCCGGAACCCCCAGCACGATCAGCAGGGCGGCCCACCAGGGCAGCCAGATCAGCAACAGCAGTCCGACCGCCACACCCCCTGCGGCGATCTTCGCTTTTCTCGACATGTGCGTCGCCTCCTTCGCGGCCCCTGCCGCTCTCTGTCATGAAAACGGCTTCACGCCGCCCACGGTTCCGGACATGACCCCGAGACGTCCCTGAGGTACAGCCCCGAGACACCCCTGAGACGCCCCGCCCCGGGTCGGCCGACCGGGCCGGATCCGGGCACGGTGCGCGTTTCCCGTCGGCGTGCTGTACCCTCGGCGACCCCACCTCGGGTAGTCAAGTTTGAGGAGTAGTTCATCGCTGTGCAGAGTGTTCCCGTGGACAGACCGCTCGAAATCTCCGAACTGGCCCGTTGCTGCGCCGTCTTCGTGCCCGGCACTCCGGCCCGGACCGGCGGTGTGGCCTTCTGGCGACCCGACGGCGGCGCTCTTCCCGCCGTAGCGGGCCGACGGGTGGAGGATCTGTCCGTCGTCCGGCCGGCCGGCGCCGGTGTGGCGCTCGTGCGTGTACCCGCCGTCCTGCTCGCGGTGGAGGAGGCCCTGCCCCTCCTCACCCGCGCGCGTGCCGTGCCGGACGGGCACCGGGCCGCCACCTTCTGGGGTGCGGCAGCCCTCCTGGCCCTGCGGTGTGTGGCGCGCGGTCTGCTGCTGCCCGGTCTGTCGCCGGAGGACCACGACGCCTGGCGGATCGGCCCGCCGGCTCCGGAGGACCTCGAGCAGGTACGCCGCCTTGCCGCCTCGATGCCGCCCGAGGCACACGCCGTGCCCGTGGACGAAGCCCTGCCTCTGCGCCTTCCCGACCCCGAGCGACTGCTGCGCGCCTTCCTGGACGCGGTGGCGGACGCGCTGCCCCGCACGCCCGCCGCCCCGCTCATGGCCGGAGGCCCGGCCTACGCGGCCCCGCAGCCCCGGTACCTGCCGGGGCTGCGCACCTGGGCGGCCGGCGTCGCCGCGGGCCACGACGCCGGCGTGCGGATCTCGCTGCGGATCGAGGTATCGGGACTCGACCTGCCCGAGATCGAGATGCCCAGGGCGGACGGCACCATGACGGGACCAGGAACGGACGGCTCCCGGTCCGGTGAACCCGCAGCGGATGCCCACGGGTCCGGTGCCCCCGGGATCGCCGTTCCCGGGGCCGGCCGGGCGAGGCCCGGGTTCCGGGCCGTGCCGCAGGTGCACAGGGTGAGTGACCCGGCGCTCGTCGTGGACGCCGCCGACGTCTGGGCCGACTCGGGCGCCTCGCGCGGGGCGTTCGGCCCCCGCGCGCGGATGGACGTTCTGCTCGCCCTGCGCCGTGCGGCCCGTGTCTGGCCGCCCTTGACACCCCTGCTGTCGGCCACCGTGCCGGACGCCGTGGAACTCCTCGACGAGGAGGTGTCCGAGCTGTTGGGCGAGGGCTCGCAGGCACTGGCGGGCGCGGGGATCGAGGTGCACTGGCCGAGGGGCTTGGCCCGCACCGTGACCGCCCGCGCGGTCGTGGGCCCCCCGCGGGAGGCGGGTGGAACGGCCCGGTTCGGCGCGGACACGCCGTCCTTCCTGTCGGCGGACGCGCTCCTGACGTTCACCTGGTGGTTCGCACTGGGCGACCAGCAACTCACCCGCGAGGAGCTGGACCTGCTGGCCGAGGCCGACCGGCCGCTGGTGCGGCTGCGCGACCAATGGGTCCTGATCGACCCGCGGGAACTGCGCCGCGCCCGCTCCCAGCAGGACCGCAGGATGACGCCTGTGGACGCGCTGGGCGCGGCTCTGACGGGCTCGACGGAAGTGGACGGCCGACGGGTCGACGTGCGGCCCACCGGTTGGCTGGCGGCCCTGCGGGAGCGGCTCACGCATCCGGGGACGCAGAAGCCCGTGGAGCAGCCCGCGGCCCTCGACGCCACGCTGCGCGACTACCAGCGGCGCGGCCTGGACTGGCTGGCCCGGACCACGGCCCTGGGGCTTGGCTGCTGTCTGGCGGACGACATGGGGCTCGGCAAGACCGTCACCCTGATCGCCCTGCACCTGCATCGGCAGACGGACGCCTCGACGGCGGGTCCCACTCTCGTGGTCTGCCCGACCTCCCTGATGGGCAACTGGCAGCGGGAGATCGAGAAGTTCGCGCCGGGCACGCCGGTGCGCCGCTTCCACGGGTCGCGACGCGATCTGGAGTCACTGGCCGACGGGGAGTTCGTCCTCACCACCTACGGCACGCTGCGGCTGGACGCCGGGCGGCTCCGCAAGGTGCCGTGGGGCCTCGTCGTGGCGGACGAGGCGCAGCACGTGAAGAACCCGTACTCGGCGACCGCGCGGGCACTGCGCACCATCGACGCACGCGCGCGTGTGGCACTCACGGGCACCCCGGTGGAGAACAACCTGTCGGAGCTGTGGGCGATCCTGGACTGGACGACACCCGGCCTGCTGGGCCGGCTCGGCGCCTTCCGCACGCGGTACGCGCGGGCCGTCGAGAGCGGCGGGGACCCGGCCGCGGCGGAGCGGCTCGGCCGACTCGTGGGACCGTTCCTGCTGCGCCGCCGCAAGTCGGACCCCGGGATCGCCCCCGAGCTGCCGCCCAAGACCGAGACCGATCGGCCCGTGGCCCTCACCACGGAGCAGACCGGCCTGTACGAGGCCGTGGTGCGCGAGACGCTCGCCGCGATCGCCGAAGCCGACGACATGGCGCGCCGAGGGCTGATCGTGAAGCTCCTGACCGGCCTCAAACAGATCTGCAACCACCCTGCGCAGTACCTCAAGGAGGAACGGCCCAGGACCGCCGGACGCTCCGGGAAACTCGAACTCCTCGACGAACTGCTGGACACCCTCCTCGCCGAGGGGGCGAGTGTGCTGGTCTTCACGCAGTACGTGCGCCTCGCGCGGCTCCTCGAACAGCATCTGGCGGCGCGGGGCGTGCCCACGCAGTTCCTGCACGGCGGTACGCCCGTCGCCCAGCGCGAGGACCTGGTCCGGCGCTTCCAGGACGGCGAGGTCCCCGTGTTCTTGTTGTCGCTCAGGGCCGCGGGCACGGGACTCAACCTCACGCGCGCGGAGCACGTCGTGCACTACGACCGCTGGTGGAACCCGGCTGTCGAGGCGCAGGCCACGGACCGGGCGTACCGCATCGGCCAGACCAGACCCGTACAGGTGCACCGGCTGATCGCCGAGGGCACGATCGAGGACCGTATCGCCGACATGCTGCGCCGCAAACAGGACCTCGCGGACGCCGTGCTCGGGGCCGGCGAAGCGGCGCTCACGGAACTGACGGACGCCGAGCTGGCCGATCTGGTGGAGCTGCGAGGGGATGCGCGATGAACCGGCACGACAGCGTGGAGGAAAGGACGTTCGCCCCGTTGCCTCCCGCGCGCGGGAGGGGGTTCGCTCAGACGTGGTGGGGGCGGGCGTGGCTGGCCGCCCTCGAGGACGGCGCGCTGGACGGGGAGCAGATACGGACGGGCCGTCGACTCGCGCGCGCGGGCGCCGTGGGCGCGGTGTCGGTGCGGCCGGGGCGCATCACGGCCGTCGTCCAGGACCCCGATCACACGCGGCACCGGGCCGATGTACTGCTCGACAGGCTCTCGGGCGACCAGTGGGACCGACTCGTGGACCTCGCGGTGGAGCGGGCGGGGCACGTCGCCGCGCTGCTCGACCGGGAGATGCCGCACCATCTGGTCGAGGACGCCGAGTCGGCCGGCATCGACCTGCTGCCGGGGCCGGGCGACCTCGAGGCGCGGTGCGACTGCGGCGCCTGGGACCACTGCGGTCACACGGCGGCGGTCTGCTACCAGGTGGCGGGACTGCTCGACCAGGATCCCTTCGTCCTCCTGCTGCTTCGGGGGCGTGCCGAGCAGCATCTGCTGGACGATCTCCAGGCGCGCGGCTCGGCCGCCCGGTCCGCTGCGGAGCCGGTGCGCACCGACGGTGTGGACGCGGCCCAGGCGTACGCGGCAGGGGACGGCCTGCCGCCGCTGCCCGCCGTGCCCGAACTCCCGCCGGAGCCCGGCGTGCCGCTTGCGACGGACGCGGACGTCCCGCCCCCGGCCGGGGTGGAACCCGCGGCGCTGGAGATCCTGGCCGCCCGGACGGCCGCCGCGGCGCACCTGATGCTCGCCGAGGCACTCCGCGAGGGAGCGCAGCGGCGTCCGCCGACGGTCACGCCGACTCTGGGCCAGGACGCCGTACGGCTGGCCGCGGGCGTCCTCGACGAAACCGGTGCGGTCGATCCGGGCGGCGAGGCCGTGGCGGGCCGTCTCGCGGCCGGGTCCGGACGCGGCCGTGCGGAACTGGCGGCTGCCGTCCGGGCCTGGCGACACGGCGGGGTGGCCGCCCTGTCCGTGCTCGAGGAGGAGTGGGCCGTGGAGGGCGCGGCGCTCGCACGCGCGCGTGCCGCGCTGGAATCGGCCTGGGAGGAGGACGAGCGGCCGGTGCTGCGGGCGCGGGGAAACCGGTGGACGGTCGTCGGGACGGGCTGCCAACTCCGGTTGGGACGGGACGGCAGATGGTGGCCGTATCGCAGGGAGGGCGGCCGTTGGATGCCGGCCGGGGACGCGGCCCACGACCCGGCGGCAGCCCTGTCCGTGGTCCGGCCCGACGGCGAGGAAGCGCTGTCCCGGGTCCGGACTCCACACGGTGCCGGATAGCACGCCGGTCCGACGGGCGGCCGACGCCCCGGGTTCACCCGGAGGTCGTACGGCGTTCGGAGCGTGCCCCGACCGTGGCCGCTGTCACCGAACTTGTCGCACTCTTCTCCTCAGGAGGCCGAATGTCCCCGCACGCCCCCGGTCGGCGCCGCGTCCACCGTTGCGTCGCGGTGGGCCTACCGCTCGCCGTGCTGGCCGCGCTCGCCACCGAAGGTCCGGCCGCCGCGGGCACGTCGCTCCAGGAGGCGCACGTCACGCGGACCGCGACGCTCGGCGACATCCCGCTCGGGACGTTCAGCGACGCGCTGCTGCCCGGCACGGTCGCCGATGACCGGGGCGTGGACCTCGGCGGCATCGGCAGCGACATCTTTCCGGCGGGCCGCACGGGCGAGTTCTGGACGGTCACCGACCGCGGGCCCAACGGGCAGATCAAGGTGGCCGGCACCAAGCGCCGCACGTTCCCCGTGCCCGGGTTCGACCCGGCGATCGTGCGGATCCGGGTGTCCGGGGACACCGTGAAGGTGCTCCAGGCGATGCCCGTCACCACGCAGTCGGGGAAGCCCGTGACGGGCCTGTCGAACCAGGCGGGGCGCGACGAGGCGCCGTACTCCTACGACGCGCAGACGCCTCTGTCGTACAACCCGGACGGGCTCGACACCGAGGGCATCGTGCGGGCGGCGGACGGGAGTTTCTGGCTCGTCGACGAGTACGGACCCTCCCTGGTGCACGTCTCCGCGCGCGGGAAGGTGCTGACGCGTTACGTGCCCCAGGGGCTCGGGCTCACGGGCGCGGACTACCCGGTGGTGGAGGCGCTGCCGGCGGTCCTGCTGCACCGTAAGGTCAACCGCGGCTTCGAGGGCCTGGCCCTGCTGCCGGGCGGCGACCTCGTCGTGGCGGTGCAGAGCCCGCTGTCGATCCCGGACACGGATGCGGGAGAAAACTCGCGGACCACGCGGCTGCTGCGCTTCTCGCCGACGAAGAAGGCCGTCACCGCCGAGTACGCGTACCGCTTCGACCCGGTCGACGTGGTCGATCCGAGCGAGGACGACACCTCCGAGCTCAAGATCTCCTCGGTGGTCGCGGTGGGCGGTGACCGGCTGCTCGTGGAGGAGCGCACCGACAAGGCCGCGCGGCTGCACCTGGTTCGGCTGAGCCGGGCGGCGAACATCCTCGGCGGCCGCTGGGACGACGACGCGACGTCCCCCTCGCTGGAGCAGCTGGACGATCCCGGCGCCTCGGGGGTCCCGGTGCTGTCGAAGCGGCTTGCCGTCGATCTCGGCACGGTCGCCGGGGTGCCCGGGAAGATCGAGGGCGTCGCGCTCGTGGACCACTCCACGCTGGCTCTCGTCAACGACAACGACTTCGGGATGACGGACGGCGCCGGGGCATTCGACGCGCAGGGCCGGCTCGTCGACAGCGGTATCGAGACGACGGTCACCTATGTGCGGCTGCCGCGAGGCGTATGAGAGTCGGCGCCCCGGCACGCGCGCGTGGCGGTGTGGGGCCGCCACGCGCGCGTGAGCGCTAGGGCAGCAGTTCCTCCAGGGACGGCAGCAGCGACTCGAGATCGCTCGGCAGCTCCGTCGGCAAGGTGCTCGGAAGGTCGGTGGGGAACCCCGACGGCAGCTCGCTCGGCAATCCGCTGGGCAGCTCGACCGGAAGGCTGATGGACGGGGCGGGGGTGGAGCCGGTGCTGTTGCCGGCGGTCGGCTCGTGGTCCGGCGAGCCGTCGTCTCCCGACGCCATCAGCACCACGGCGACGACTGCTCCGGCGGTGACGAGCAGCGCGAGGACGACGAAGAGGGGGCTCCTGCGCCGTCCGGAACCGCGTGGTGGATCCGACGGCGGCGGGGGCGACCAGCCGCCCCCGCCCGTCCCGTCGTGGGGTCCGTAGCCGGAGTGGTGCGGTCCGAAGCCGCCCGGAGGCGGCGTGTCGTCCGGCGGTCCGGGCGGCGGGGGCGGTACGGGCGGCATGGCCATACCGTCCAGCGTCGCGGTGAACCGCTCTCAGCGCGAGCCCCGCAAGGAAGTTGATACCGGCTCATGTCATGGAACGCACGATTCCGCCGCATCCGGCACGCAGACCGCTCGAAGGCGAGAGCGAAGACCCGTGCGGAGACCGGGAGCGCGGACCGAGGACGCGACCGGGGACGGGGCACACGGGCCGAGGACGCGGACGGGGCACCCGGGCCGAGGACGCGAACCGGGAGCGCGGACCGGGGACGCGGACCGGGAGCGCGGACCGGGAGCGCGGATTCAGAGCGCAGACCCGCGCACGGAGCGGTAGGCCGGACCGGGAGCGTGATGCGAGTGCTCGACCGCACGCGTGTGTGCACCCTCACCCGTGCACACACGCGTGTGTGCGGGTTCAGCCCCGGGCGCCCAGGAGGTGGTCCATGGCGAGCTGGTCGAGGTGCTCGAAGGCCATGCCGCGGGCGGCGGCCGCCTCGGGGTCGAAGTCCTCGAAGGCGGTGCGGTCGGCCAGCAGGCTCTCCAGGCCGTCGGCGGCCGTGGCCTGGGCGAGTTCGTCCAGGCGGGAGGCGCGCAGGGCCTCCTGGACCTCCGGGTCGTTGCGGAACGCGGCAGCACGCTCCTTGAGGATCAGGTAGTTGCGCATGCAGCCCGCGGCCGAGGCCCACACACCGTCGAGGTCCTCGGTGCGCGGCGGCTTGAAGTCGAAGTGCTTCGGGCCCGCGTAGCCGGCGCTCTCCAGCAGGTCGACGAGCCAGAACGCGGAGCGCAGATCGCCCGCGCCGAAGCGCAGGTCCTGGTCGTACTTGATGCCGGACTGGCCGTTGAGGTCGATGTGGAAGAGCTTGCCCGCCCACAGCGCCTGGGCGATGCCGTGCGGGAAGTTCAGCCCTGCCATCTGCTCGTGGCCGACCTCGGGGTTCACGCCGTAGAGCTCCGGGCGCTCCAGACGCTCGATGAAGGCCAGGGCATGGCCGACGGTGGGGAGCAGGATGTCGCCGCGCGGCTCGTTCGGCTTGGGCTCGATGGCGAACTTCAGGTCGTAGCCCTGGGAGGTCACGTACTCGCCGAGGAGGTCGAAGGCCTCCTTCATGCGGTCGAGGGCCACCCGTACGTCCTTGGCGGCGCCGGACTCCGCGCCCTCACGGCCGCCCCAGGCGACGTAAATCTTCGCGCCGAGCTCGACGGCCAGGTCGACGTTGCGGATCGTCTTGCGCAGGGCGTAGCGACGCACGTCACGGTCGTTCGCCGTGAACGCGCCGTCCTTGAAGACGGGGTGCGTGAAGAGGTTGGTGGTAGCCATCGGCACGGTCATGCCGGTGGTGTCCAGGGCCTGACGGAAGCGCTTGATGTGCTCCTCGCGCTCGCTCTCGGAGGACCCGAAGGGGATCAGGTCGTCGTCGTGGAAGGTCACGCCGTAGGCGCCCAGCTCGGCCAGGCGCTGCACCGATTCGACCGGGTCGAGGGCACGCCGCGTGGCGTCGCCGAACGGGTCCCTTCCCTGCCAGCCGACGGTCCACAGGCCGAAGGTGAACCTGTCATCGGGGGTGGGCTGGTAGCTCATGGGGCGGCTCCTTGCTTGAAGACTGTGTCGCCGACTATTTCGTCATGGCAGTTTACAAATTAGTATGCGGACGCATCTCTGGGAAGACAGATCCCGTAGAGCCGCGGAAAAAATTGAGGGAGAACCCGATGTCAGCAGCCGAGGGTCCGCTCGTCGTCGGCGTGGACACGTCCACCCAGTCCACCAAGGCGCTGGTCGTCGACGCGGCCACCGGCCAGGTCGTCGCGAGCGGCCAGGCGCCGCACACGGTGTCCTCCGGAGCCGGCCGTGAGAGCGACCCCCGGCAGTGGTGGGACGCCTTGCGCGAAGCCCTTCACCAGTGCGGCGACGCGGCCCGTGAGGCCTCCGCCGTGTCGGTCGGCGGGCAGCAGCACGGGCTGGTCACCCTGGACGAGCGCGGCGAGCCGGTCCGCCCGGCGCTGCTGTGGAACGACGTGCGCTCGGCGCCGCAGGCCCGTCGGCTGACCGAGGAACTGGGCGGCGCGAAGTTCTGGGCGGAGCGCACCGGGTCCGTCCCGGCCGCCTCCTTCACCGTCACGAAGTGGGCCTGGCTGGCCGAGCACGAGCCGGAGGCCCTCCGCGCCACGAGGGCCGTGCGCCTCCCCCACGACTACCTCACCGAGCGCCTCACGGGCGAGGGCACCACCGACCGCGGTGACGCCTCGGGCACCGGCTGGTGGGCGTCCGCGACCGAGTCGTACGACGCGGAGATCCTCGCCCACGTGGGACTGGACCCCGCGCTGCTGCCCCGCGTGGTGCGTCCCGGGGAGGTGGCGGGAACCGTACGCGACAGTCACGACCTGCCCTTCGCCAAGGGCACTCTGGTCGCCCCGGGCACCGGTGACAACGCCGCGGCGGCGCTCGGCCTCGGCCTGCGCCCCGGGACGCCGGTGCTGAGTCTCGGCACCTCGGGCACGGTGTACGCGGTGGCCCGGCGTCGTCCCGCCGACCCCACCGGCACCGTGGCGGGTTTCGCCGACGCGCACGGCGAGTGGCTGCCCCTGGCCTGCACCCTGAACTGCACGCTCGCCGTGGACCGCGTCGCCGCCCTGCTGGGCCTGGACCGCGAGGCCGTGGAGCCCGCCGCGGACCTCACCCTGCTGCCCTACCTGGACGGCGAGCGCACCCCGAACCTGCCCAACGCCTCCGGCCTGCTGCACGGCCTGCGCCACGACACGACGGCCGGCCAGCTGCTCCAGGCCGCCTACGACGGCGCCGTGCACTCCCTGCTCGGCGCGCTCGACCTGGTCCTCGACGAGGACGCGGACCGCTCGGCTCCCCTGCTGCTGATCGGCGGCGGCGCCCGGGGCACGGCCTGGCAGCAGACCGTGCGCCGGCTGTCCGGACGGCCGGTCCAGGTGCCCGAGGCCAAGGAACTCGTCGCGCTGGGTGCCGCGGCACAGGCGGCGGGCCTGCTGACCGGCGAGGACCCGGCAGCCGTCGCCCGCCGCTGGAACACCACCCGCGGTCCGGTGCTCGACGCCGTCGAGCGGGACGAGGCGACGCTCGCCAGGATCGCCGGGGTACTCTCCGACGCGGCCCCGCTGCTGGACCGGAGCACGGACGCCCACTGAGCATCGACGTATCGACGAATCGACGGAGGCATGACCGCACCGCTGCACGAGGCCCGGCCGAGCGGCCCGGGGCGCGCACTGCCCGACACCCAGCAGGGCATGCGCCGCCGCAACCTGGCCCGGGTGATGCACGCCGTCAGCGCCGAGGGACCCCTCTCGCGCGCGGCGGTCGCCTCGCGCATCGGCCTGACCAGGGCAGCGGTCTCGACCCTCGTCGACGAACTCATACGCACCGGACTGCTCGAGGAGCTGGGCCCCGAGCGGCCGGGCCGGGTCGGCCGACCCGGTTCGGCGCTGGCGGTGAGCGGGCGCGGCCCGTCGGGCATAGGTGCCGAGATCGGCGTCGACCATCTGGCGGTCTGCGCCGTCGACCTGCGCGGCGAGGTGCGGGCACGCGCCGTGCGGCACGGCACGAACCGGGGCCGCTCCCCCGAGCCGGTGGTCGAGGAACTGACCGGGCTCGTGCGCCGGGTGGTCGCCGACGCCGAGCGTGAGGGGCTGTGGCCGGCCGGACTCGCCGTGGCCGTCCCCGGTCTGGTCGCCCGCGACGCCCGTACGGTCGTCCGCGCGCCGAACCTCGACTGGCAGGACGTCGACCTCGGCGCGCTGCTGCCCGGGGAGTTCCCCCTGACCGTGGACAACGAGGCCAACTTCGGCGGTCTGGCCGAACTCTGGCTCGGCGCGGACACTCCGGGCGACTTCCTGCACGTGTCGGCCGAGATCGGCATCGGCGCCGCGCTGGTCGTGAACGGCAGCCTGCTGCGCGGCACCCGCGGCTTCGCGGGCGAGCTGGGCCATGTGCCGGTGCATCCCGACGGACCGGGATGCGTGTGCGGCGGGCGGGGATGTCTGGAGCAGTACGCCGGCGAGGAGGCGGTGCTGCGCGCGGCTGGACTGGAACCGGGCGAGGACCGCGTCGGACTCCTCGCGGGACGCGCCGCGGACGGCGACCCGGACGTGCGGCGGGCGCTGCGCGAGGCGGGAACGGCCCTCGGTATCGCCCTGACCGGGGCACTCAACCTGCTGGACCCGGAGGGCGTCGTGCTCGGTGGCGCTCTGGCCGGGCTCGCGCCGTGGCTACTGCCGTCGCTCGAGAGCGAGCTCTCCCGGCGTACGGCCGGTCCCGCTCGTGCCGTGTCCGTCTCCCGGCTGGGTCCCGAGGGCCCGTTGCTCGGGGCCGCGCACTCGGTGGTGCGGGCCGTGCTGGACGATCCCGCGGCGGTGGCGGAGCGCGCCTGACGGACGGGATGTGGCCTCGGACGCGCCGGCGGCCGACATCTGGCGTCGTGTCGGCCGGTTGCCCCTGTCGGCACCGGCGTCGTGCGGGCCGCACACCACTGTCGGCATCCGGCCCGCGCGGGGGCCGCACACCGTTGCCGGTACCCGGCCCCGTGCGGGCCAAGGTGCCGATCGGACCTGGAACTCCCCGTTCGGGTGAGCGAGTTGTCCACAGTCACGCATTCGTCCACCGGATCCCGGCGCGTCCTCCTGCCCGATCAGCCGCCGCCGTAGCGTAATGCGAGCGGGACACAGCCGCCGACCGGTGACGGCGGTGGCCGGCCGGTACGGGATCACGGGTCCGGCGAGTCGGACGCGTACCGGTCGACCGACGCCCGCACACGCTCCGGTACCGCCCGCCGGACGTCCGAGACCCCGAAAGGCGACACCAGTGGAACGAACGAGGAACCTTCCTGGCCGACGACGGATCCTGAAGGGCGCCGCCCTCGCCGCCGTTCCGTACGCGCTGCTGCCCGAGGCGCGGGCGGGCGCCGGGCCCCGGACCGTCGACTACCCGCTCGCCGAATGGCTGCCCGCGCACGCCGCCAACCGCACGGCGGCGAACCGTCCCGCCGGCCGTCCCGTCGACCGGGTCGTCATCCACGTCACGCAGACCCTGTACGCGAAGGCCCTGACCGTGTTTCAGAACCCGCGGAAGAAGGTGTCCGCCCATTACCTCGTCCGCTCCGTGGACGGTCATGTGGCGCAGTGTGTGCGCGAGGCCGACGTCGCCTGGCATGCGGGGAACTGGGACTACAACACCCGCAGCATCGGCATCGAACACGAAGGGTGGGTGGACAGACCGGCCTTCTTCACCGACGCCCTCTACGAGGGATCCGCCCGGCTGACGGCCTCGGTCTGCGACCGGTACGGCATCCCGAAGGACCGGGCGCACATCATCGGTCACTACGAGGTGCCGGGCACCGATCACACCGATCCCGGCCCGAACTGGGACTGGGTCCGCTACCTGAGACTCGTGGGCCGCGCCTGACCGGACCGGGCGGAGAGCCGATGGCCACGTTCGGCGCGGCCTCGTCCGAACGGTTGTCGGTCAGCGCCTGCGGAGTGACGATGTCTCCAGCCGTATCGCCTTCCGGGAGGACGAGTTGACCGATCCCTGGGTGGCCCTGGAACCGGGTGCCGACCCTGCCGAGCGGGCGCGGATCCTGCGGCGGGCGCACGAGACGTTCACCGAGGCGGGAACGATGCCGCGGCCGGTGCGCGCGGTCGTGGCGGATTCCTGGCGTCGGTCCGCGCGAGCCGGCGTCGGTCCCGACGGCACGGCGAGCGTCGAGCTGACCGACGGCGACCTCGGCACCTACCGGTCCGAGCATCCGCTGGCACGGGTGATGCCGTTGTTCCGTGAGCTGATGGGCACGTTCGCCGCCGACGGAGAGCATCTGCTGGCGGTGTGCGACGCGCACGGCAGGCTGCTGTGGGTCGAGGGACACGCGGCGACCCGACGGCAGGCGGGGCGGATGAACTTCGTGCCGGGCGCGCGATGGGCGGAGAGCGCCGTCGGGACGAACGCGCCGGGCACAGCGGTCGCCCTGGACCGTCCGGTGCAGGTGTTCGCGGCCGAGCACTTCATCCGGCGGGTGCAGCCCTGGACGTGTGCCGCCGCCCCGGTGCACGATCCCCGGACCGGGCGGGTGCTGGGCGCCGTGGACATCACGGGCGGGGACGGGCTGGCGCATCCGCACAGCCTGGGCTTCGTACAGGCGGTCGCCCGGGCCGCGGAGGCGCACCTGGCGCTGCTCGCCCCGGAACGGCCGGCCGTCGACCCACCGCGGCTGACCGTGCTGGGCCGGGACGAGGCGCGTCTGGTCACCGGCGGCCGTGACATCAGGCTGAGCCGCCGGCACAGCGAGATCCTGGTACTGCTGGCCCGTCATCCCGAGGGGCTCACGGGCGACGAGCTGCTGTGCGCGCTGTACGAGGACGAGTCGGTCACCCCCGTGACGCTGCGGGCCGAACTCGCCCGGCTGCGCGGGGTGCTCGGACCCGGGCTGCTGGCATCGCGTCCCTACCGGCTCACCGTCGGGTGCGAGTCGGACGTCGCCGTCGTCGAACGAAGGCTGGCGGCCGGCGCGGTCATGGGCGCCGTGACCGCGTACACCGGGCCGCCGCTGCCGTCGTCCCGGGCGCCGGCGGTGGCGCGGCTCGGGCGCCGTCTCGCCGAGGGGCTGCGCGCCGCGCTGATCGCCTGCGGCGACCCCGATCTGCTGGCGGACTGGGCGCACGCGCCGTGGGGCGAGGACGACCTCGACGTGTGGCGGGCGCTCGTGGCGGCCCGCCCCACGGCCGCGATACGGGCTCGCCTGGCGTCCCTTGAGTCCGAACTGACGGCGCCCACCGGACGGCCGCACTCCTAGGCCGGCCCGGACCTCCACGAGCGGGGCGACCACGGGCACCCACGAGCGGGGTGACCAGAGGCGAGCCGTCCACGAGCAGGACACCCGCAAGCGAGCCGTCCGTCCACCGGCGGGGCGACCAGAGGCGGCACGTCAGCACGCCGGGCGACCTGAGACAGGGCGTCAGCACGCCGGGCCACAGCGACGCGGCGCCGGCACACGGGCCACCAGAGACGGGACGTCAGCACACGAGGCCACCAGAGGCAGGACGTCAGCACCCGGAGCGACCAGAGAACGGACGTCAGCAGGCCGGGCGTCAGCACACGGGGCACTGATCGCGGGGCCTCGACGTGCGTGCGCCGCGCGTCAACGCGTGCCGGCGGGCTGCGCAACGTGGATGCAACGTCCGTTTCCCTAGCCTCCGCGCAGAGCTGCCCAACGGCGGGCAGCGCTGCTGAGGGAGGCAGAGCAGGATGACCCGTTACGCGGCGCCCGGAACCGAGGGCGCGATCGTCTCCTACCAGGCCCGCTACGACCACTACATCGGCGGCGAGTACGTGCCCCCGGCTCGGGGCCAGTACTTCGACAACCCCTCTCCGGTGAACGGGGAGACGTTCACCGAGGTGGCGCGCGGTACGGCGGAGGACGTGGAGCGGGCGCTCGACGCGGCGCACGCGGCCGCGCCGGGCTGGGGCCGCACCTCGGCCACCGAACGCTCCGACATCCTGCTGAAGATCGCCGACCGGATGGAGGCGCGGCTGGAACCCCTGGCGGTCGCGGAGAGCTGGGAGAACGGCAAACCCGTCCGCGAGACGCTGGCCGCGGACATCCCCCTGGCCATCGACCACTTCCGTTACTTCGCCGGCGCGGTCCGGGCGCAGGAGGGGTCGCTCAGCGAGGTCGACGACGACACGGTGGCGTACCACTTCCACGAGCCGCTCGGCGTCGTCGCGCAGATCATCCCGTGGAACTTCCCGATCCTGATGGCCACGTGGAAGCTCGCGCCGGCCCTCGCCGCGGGCAACACGGTGGTCATCAAGCCCGCCGAGCAGACGCCTGTCTCCCTCCACTACTGGATGAGCCTGGTCGCCGATCTGCTGCCCCCGGGCGTGGTGAACATCGTCAACGGCTTCGGCGAGGAGGCGGGCAAGCCCCTCGCGTCCAGTCCGCGCGTGGCGAAGATCGCGTTCACGGGCGAGACGTCGACGGGGCGGCTGATCATGCAGTACGCCTCACAGAACCTCAAGCCCGTCACGCTGGAACTGGGCGGCAAGTCGCCGAACATCTTCTTCGACGACGTATGGGAGAAGGACGACGACCTGCGGGACAAGGCGCTCGAGGGCTTCACCATGTTCGCCCTGAACCAGGGCGAGGTGTGCACCTGCCCGTCCCGTGGCCTGATCCAGCGCGGCAACTACGGCGACTTCGTCGAAGCGGCCGTCGCCCGAACCGAGCTGATCAAGCCCGGCCATCCGCTGGACACCGACACGATGATCGGCGCCCAGGCGTCCAGCGACCAGCTCACCAAGATCCTCTCGTACATCGACATCGGCAGGGAGGAGGGGGCCAAGATCCTCACCGGTGGTGAACGCGTCGAGTACGAAGGTGACTTGAAGGGGGGCTACTACGTCCGCCCGACGATCTTCGAGGGCGACAACCGCATGCGGGTCTTCCAGGAGGAGATCTTCGGACCGGTGGTCTCGGTGGCCTCGTTCGACGACTTCGACGACGCCATCAAGATCGCGAACGACACGCTGTACGGCCTGGGGGCGGGCGTGTGGACGCGGGACATCAACACGGCGTACCGCGCGGGACGGGCGATCCAGGCCGGTCGCGTCTGGACGAACTGCTACCACGCGTACCCGGCACACGCCGCCTTCGGCGGCTACAAGCAGTCAGGCATCGGCCGCGAGACGCACAAGATGATGCTGGAGCACTACCAGCAGACGAAGAACCTGCTGGTGTCGTACTCGCCGAAGAAGCTGGGGTTCTTCTAGACCCGGAAAGAGGGCGCCCGGCCGGGCACGACGCCCGTCGGGCGCCCTCGCGCCGACCGAGCTGTGTCGGCTGCCGGCAACCGGCCTCCGCCGCTGTCCGCGGGAACGGTCACAGGGCAGCCACAGGGCAGGTCTCGGGGCAGGTCTCGGGCCGCCTGGGTCTCTTCCCGGACATCCGAACCGCGAAGGCCGGCCGTTCTGCGCTCGTCGCCGTCCGTCTTCGGCGCCCCGTCGACATGCGCCGCCTCGACGGTCGGGCAGGCCCTGCCCCCGCACTTCGAGCACCGGCGGTTCTCGTCCGCGGCCCCTCGAGGCACCGACGTGATCACGTCGTGCGCCTCGCCGTCCGGGTCGATCGGCCTGCCCGCCTCGGGCACCCACAGTGGCACGCCGTAGTGCGCGAACCCGGCAAGTCGGTGCCGCACCGGGCTCCGGGGACGGCGGTCACAGGTCGCCGATCACTCCGCGTACAGGCCGCCGCCGCGGGCCGGACGAGCTGCCGGAGCGTGCGGTGGCCTGGATGCACCCGTGGGCGGATGCCGATCGGTGGATCAAGTCCCAAAGCTTGAACACAAATTACACACATCCTCTCTTCATACTGGCCTCGATGGTCTAGATTGACCGTGCTTCAGCTGTTCGGACACGAGGCGACCCATAATTGTCTATAGGTCCGGCGCTACGGGATGCCTGCGGTCGCGGCCCCGCGCCAGACGTGGGGGTGAGCAACTCTTCGAGCCCGAGAGGGCCTTGGGTGCGGGGAGCACCCCAGGTTTCGATCGGTTCCCGTACACCTCGAGAGTCCGGCAGGAACGCGGCGCTGCTGCCGCCAGGGTGGGATGGTCAAGCACCTCTGAAACACCCGATATGTCATGCGCGGGGGGGCTCCCGCAGGGAGGGAACAGCGCGGCGCGGCGGGAGGCGGGGGCCTCCCGAGGGGAGCAACAGTGCGGGGGGCGGGGGCCCCCCGGGGGGAGGAACAGTGTTAGGCGAACACGTCGAACCACTGGGGGACCTGGGGAGTTCCGTGCGGCAAGGGGGGCTGGTCAGTCCCTTTCCGTCGGCGGGCGAACGGATGGCGAGCGGCGCGATCAGCCCGCCCGCGATCGACTGGGAGCAGCGGTACCGCCGTTCCGTGATCACCACCGACACCGTGGCCACCGCCCTGGTGGTGGCGGCGATCGGCAACTTCTTCGGGGCCCGGGACGCGGCCAACTGGCACGAGAAGTGGGGAATCCTCGCGTTCGGCACCGAACTGCTGGTGCTGGGGGCGCTTGCGGTGAGCCGGTCCTGGGCTCCGGCCGTGCTCGGCCAGGGTGCCGAGGAATTCCGTCGGCTCGGACGCTCGCTGTTCACGGCGACCGTCGTACTGGCACTGGGCGGGATCGCCCTCACGTCGCGCAACATCAAGCTCTGGATCTTCGTCGCGATCCCCGCGATCGCGCTCGTCACCATGACCGCGCGGTATCTGCTGCGCCTCTGGCTGCACAAACAGCGCAAGGAAGGACGGTGCCTGAGACCGGTGCTCGCTGCCGGCAGCCCGGCCACCGTGCGCGACCTGATCAACCGGACCCGCAAGTTCCCGCACCTCGGCTGGCGGGTGGATGCGGTGTGCACGACGGACGGTCTCGGGCTCGACGGCGACCAGTTGGACGGAGTGCCGGTCGTCGGCCGGCTGGCGGAGGTCGCGGGCCACGTCCGCCGCGACGGCTACCGTGTCGTCGCCGTCACACCGGACCCGCACTGGTCACCGGACCGGCTGCAACGGCTGGCCTGGAACCTCGAAGGCAGCGACGCCGAGATGGTCGTGGCCCCTGTGCTGATGGAGGTGGCCGGCCCGCGGCTGCACGTCGACGCGGTGCTCGGAATCCCGCTACTGCGGGTCAGCATGCCGACGTTCAGCGGTGGCCGCCGGGCGGTCAAAGGGGTGGTCGACCGCATAGGCGCAACGATTCTGCTGGTGCTGTTCGCGCCGCTGATGATGTTCGTCGCGCTCCTCGTGATGCTGGACAGCCGGGGCGGGGCGTTCTACCGCCAGCGACGAGTCGGCAAGGACGGCCGCGAGTTCACCATTCTCAAGTTCCGCACCATGGTCGCCGGGGCCGACCGGGCACGTGCCGAGCTGGCCGGCCGCAACGAGGGCGCCGGCCTGCTGTTCAAGCTCCGCCGGGACCCACGGGTGACCCGGCTGGGAACAGTGCTGCGCCGGTACTCGATCGACGAGCTCCCGCAGCTTCTCAACGTGCTCACCGGATCGATGTCGCTCGTCGGTCCGCGGCCCCCGTTACCGGAGGAGTCCGCCGCGTACGGCCCGGACATCCGGCGGCGGTTGCTGGTCAAGCCCGGTCTCACCGGCCTGTGGCAGATCAGCGGACGCAGCGACCTGTCGTGGGAGGAGGCGGTGCGACTGGACCTGCGGTACGTGGAGGACTGGTCGCTCGCCCTGGACACAGTGATCTTGTGGAAGACGCTGCGTGCGGTGCTCTACGGGCAGGGGGCCTACTGATGCGCGGGAGTCGTCCGGCCGGTGCACGGACGGCAGGCCGCAAGGGCCTGCCTGGGGGGAGGAACGTGTCATGAGGGTCAGCGTTTTCGGGCTCGGCTATGTGGGCTGCGTGTCGGCCGCGTGCCTGGCCAGCATGGGCCACGAGGTCATCGGGGTCGACGTCAACCAGGTGAAGGTCGACCTGGTCAACGACGGCAAGGCCCCGGTGGTCGAGGAGCGGATCGGCGAGCTCATCGCCGAGGTCGTGCGGAGCGGAGCATTACGCGCCACCCACGACGTCCGCGAGGCGATCACGGACAGTGAGGTGTCGCTGATCTGCGTGGGCACACCGTCGGAGCCCAACGGCAGCCTGTGCACCACGTACTTGGAGCGGGTCACCGAGCAGATCGGCGCGGCGCTGGCCGAGCGGGGCGGGCGGCACACCGTCGTGTTCCGCAGCACCATGCTCCCGGGCACCTGCCTGAACCTGCTGGTACCGATCCTGGAGAAGAACGTCGGCGGCACGGCCGGGGTGGACGTCGGGGTCGCGGTCAACCCGGAGTTCCTGCGCGAGGGTACGAGCGTGCGGGACTTCTTCGACCCGCCGAAGACCGTCATCGGCGAGCTCGACCCGGCGAGCGGCGACACGGTGGCGGCGCTCTACGACGGGTTGCCCGGCGAGGTGTTCCGGGTACCGGTCCCGACGGCCGAGGCGATCAAATACGCGGACAACGCGTTCCACGGCCTCAAGATCGGCTTCGCGAACGAGCTGGGCGCGGTGTGCCAGGCGCTCGGGGTGGACTCGCACCAGGTGATGGACGTGTTCCTGGCCGACCGCAAGCTGAACATCAGCGCCGCCTACCTGCGACCCGGCTTCGCCTTCGGCGGCTCCTGCCTGCCCAAGGACCTGCGCAGCCTGGTCCACGCCGCGCAGCGGGCCGACGTCTCGGTGCCCATCCTCTCCCATGTGCTGCCCTCCAACTCCGACCATCTGCAGCGTGCGGTGGAGCTGGTCGAACGCACCGGCAAGCGCCGGGCGGGCCTGTTCGGCCTGTCCTTCAAACCCGGCACCGACGACCTTCGCGAGAGCCCGCTCGTCGAGCTGGCGGAGAGGCTCTTCGGCAAGGGGTACGACCTGAAGATCTACGACGCCAACGTGAGCCTCTCCCGGCTGCTCGGCGCGAACCGCGAGTACATCGAGACCCGGCTGCCGCACCTCGCGCAGCTGCTCGCGGACTCCGTCGAGGAGGTGCTCGAGCACGCCGAGGTGTGCCTGGTCGGGACCAGGGACCCGGCCGTGCTGGCGGCGCTGCCCCATGGCGACGGCATGGTGATCGTCGACCTCATCCACCTCCCCGACGCCGACGCGCGCCGGGCCGAACCGGGGTACGTGGGCCTTGCCTGGTGAAAGAGGAAGCACCGACCGGCCGGACCGGCGCGCGCTGGTCCTGGTGGAGAACCTGTCGGTGCCGTTCGACCGGCGGGTGTGGCAGGAGTGCACGACGCTGCGCGACGCGGGCTGGACGGTGCACGTCATCTGTCCCCAGGGGAGCAAGCGGGACACGGAGCCGGAGGCGGAGATCGACGGGGTGCGGATCCACCGCTATCCGTTGCGCGCGGCCACCGGAGGGCCGGCCGGCTACCTGCGGGAGTACGGATCGGCGTTGTGGCACACGGTCCGGCTGGCCCGCAAGGTCGGCCCGGTCGACGTGGTGCACGCTTGCAACCCGCCCGACCTGCTGTTCCTGCCGGCACGGTGGCTGAAGCGGCGCGGCGCGCGGTTCGTCTTCGATCAGCACGACCTGGTACCCGAGCTGTACCTCTCCCGCTTCGACCGCGGCAAGGACCTCCTCTACCGCGCCGTGTGCGCGCTGGAACGGCTGACCTACCGGGCCGCGGACGTCGTGCTCGCCACGAACGAGAGCTACCGGGACGTCGCGGTGCGCCGTGGCGGCCGGCGGCCGGAGGACGTCTTCGTGGTGCGCAGCGCTCCCGACACGGACCGGTTCCACCCCGTACCGCCCGAGCCGGAGCTGAAGCGCGGCAAGCCGCATCTGCTGTGCTACCTCGGCGTCATGGGGCCGCAGGACGGCGTCGACTACGCCTTGCGGGCTCTCGCGAAGCTGCGCGACGAGTTCGGACGGACCGACTGGCACGCGGTGTTCGTCGGCGCCGGCGACACCTTCGACGCGATGGTGGAGCTGTCCGGGCGGCTCGGGCTCTCGGAGCAGGTGCAGTTCACCGGGCGCATTCCGGACGCCGACCTGGTGCGCTACCTGTCCACCGCGGACGTGTGCCTCTCCCCCGACCCCCGCAATCCGCTCAACGACGTGTCGACCATGAACAAGGTCCTGGAGTACATGGTGATGGGCCGGCCGATCGTCTCGTTCGACCTCCGGGAGGCGCGGGTCTCCGCCGGGGACGCCGCCGTCTACGCGCCCGCCAACGACGAGGCCGCGTTCGCCGGACTCGTCGCGCTGCTGCTGGACGATCCGGAGAAGCGGGCCCAGATGGGCAAGATCGGTCAGGAGCGGATCGGCGGGCCGCTGGCCTGGCGGAACTCGCAAGCGTCGCTGCTCGCCGCCTACGCCGCCGCCTGCCGGGACCACACTCCGGTGTCCGCGGACCACCCGGACCGGGCAGGGAAGAGGCCGCGCCGTTGAACGACGACACGATACGCCTGGTCACGATCGGGCGGATGATCCGCCGGCGCCGACGGCTTCTCGCCGTCCTCGCCGTGGTGGGCGCGCTCGTCGGCTACGGCGTCTCCTTGCTGGTTCCGCCGCGCTACACGACGTCGGCATCGGTCCTGCTGCCGGGGGCGTGGGAGGAGCGCGAGCTGGTGACCCAGGCGGAGATCGCGACCAGTTCGGTGGTGGTCGACCGTGCGGCCGCCGCGCTCGACTGGGCCGGCGTCAGCGGCGGTGAGCTGCGGGATCAGGTGAGCGCCAAGGCCGCCGACGGGAACATCATCAAGATCTCGGGCACGGCCGACAGCCCCGAGCGCGCCCAGCAGCTCTCCGACCAGGTGGCCCAGCAGTTCGTCACCTTCGCCGCGCAGATCACGGGCGACGGCACCGATCCCGAGGCGGCGGCGCCCGAGACCCTGCGGCAGATGGTGGTGCAGACCAGCCGCCGCATCACCGAGCTGGCCGACGCGGCCGGTCCGGGGCAGACCGTGGAGAGCGTGCAGACCCGCACCGAGCTGGCGAAGCTGCGCACCGCGCTGCAGGAGGCCGTCAACAAGCTGGACCAGGCCGACCCGGTGGCCAACCAGGTCAACATGGTCGTCATGGGGCCGGCGGCCCGGCCGGCCGGCGAGGCACCTCCGACGAGGACGCAGCTCATCGTCGCCGGGGCGCTGCTGTTCCTGCTGCTCGCGGTCATCGGCCATCTCACCGCCGCGCGGATGAGTCGCCGGCTGCGTACCGAGCCGGAGATCTCCGCGGCGCTGGGCTCGGAGCTGCTGGGCACCGTCGAGGTATCCGGCGAACAGCGCGCGCACCAGCCGGAGGACCGTGGCCCGCGGGCCCGGATCCGCCGGCTGCTGGCGGTCGACATCCGATGGGACCTGCCCGCCCCCCGGACGTCCGGCGACGACGCCGGCCGGACGATCCGCTACCGGCGGGTGTGCGCCCGCCTCCGGGACCGACTGCCCGATCACCGACGGCTGCTGGTCGTCGTACCGGACGGCGACGAGATCGCCCTCCGGGCCGCCGGGCAGCTCGTCGCCGAGGCCGGGAGCGATCCGCTGCTGCGCGTGGTGGAGGTTTCGGTGTCCCAGCCGATGGTGCCGGACCGCGACGACGAGTCCGGTGTCCTCGTCGTGCTCAGCGCGGGCAGCTGGACCGCAGGGGAACTGACCGGCATCGCAGAGGCGTGCGCGGACGCCGCGCACGAGGTCGTCGGGATCGTCCTCGCCGGCACGGTGTGGGCCCGGCCGGCGCGGTCCGCCGGCCGTCCCCGGGATGCCGCCACGCCGGCGCTCGCGGTGAGCGACAACGCCCCAGGAGGTTCAGCGTGACGACGAGTACGACGTCGGAGTCCTCGGGCGCCGCTCCGTTGCTGGACCTGCAGGCACTGGTGGTGGCGGTGCGCAGGCGTCGCCGCTTCTGGTGCTCCTTGGCGCTGCTGGGGCTGCTCGTCGGCGCGGCGGTGGCGGTCCTGCTGCCGCCACCGCCGACCGCGGTGACCAAGGTGCTGGTCGCGCATCAGGAGGACCAGCCGAACGACCCCGGAACGCTGATCCGCACCGACGTCGCGCTGCTGCACACCACGCGGATCGCCGGCAAGGCCCTGGAGTCCCTCGGGTCCCCGGAGAAGCCCGAGGACTTCATGCGGGACTACACGGGTATCGGCCTGACCAACAACCTGCTGCAGATCACGGTCACGGGCGACAGCGACACGGAAGCGGTGGCCCGCGCCAAGGCGCTGGCCGACGCGTTCGTCGCGGACCATGTGCGGCGGATACAGGCGGCCGCGAACGCGGAGGCCAAGGCCCTGCTCGACCAGCGTGACCGGATCCGGGACGAACTCGCCCAGGTCAACAAGGAGATAGGCGAGGCGTCGCCGGAGAGCGGGCCCAAGGCGGCGGCGAATCTGGAATCGCTGTTCGCCCGCCGGGCCGAACTCACCTCGCGGATCTCCGATTTCGACCAGCGCGCCGCGGAGGCGCGCATCGGCACTCCCCAACTCGTCGCCGGCACGCAGATCGTGGACGCCCCGCGCGCGGTACGGCAGTCCCTGCCCAGGACCGCTGCCACCGACGCCGCGATCGGGCTCGTCCTCGGGCTCGCCCTCGGGCTCGCGCTGGCCGCGGTCGGCACGGTGGTGGCGGACCGCCCCGTGCTGCGCCGGGAGATCGCGGCGAATCTCGGCGCCTCGGTCATCGCGGAGCTGCCCCGCCGGGCGGCCGGGCGTTGGCAGGGCCGGCGGACCCGGGCGGCACGCGAACGGCTCACCACGTCCCTGGCCCGCACCGTACGCGGCTCCGCGGAACCGGTGTCGCTGCTGGAACTGGGGTGCGCGCCCCATGCGAGCGGGATCGCCCTGGACCTCGCCCGGGCACTGGCGGCGGAGGAACCAGTGGTCGTCGTCGACGGTCTGCCCGGGCCGCAGCTCGCGAACCGCCGGCCGAAGCCGGGAGACCCGGCCGTGGTCAGCGGCGAGCGTGCCGCGGCCGAGCCGCCTCAGGAGCGCCGGCTCGGCGTCGGTTCGGTGGCGCCCGGCACGGCGTGGACCGACCTTCAGTACCTCGGCACGCGGACGGTGCTCGTCGTGCGGGCCGGGCACGGCAGCGCCGCATGGCTGCACACCGTGGCGCGCCAGCTCGCGGACCAGCGCATCGCCGTGATCGGTGTGGTGCTGATCGACCCCGATCCGCGTGACCGGACCGACGGCACGCTGTGGGACGGGCCGGACACCGCGCCACGCGCCCGGAACGAGCGGCCGGCCCGGCAGAACGGGACGGGCCGACGCCGGACGGAACGGCTGCCGATGTGGGCGGCACGGGTCCCGGACAGCAACGAGGAGACGCGGTAGGACATGTGTGGAATCGCAGGCACTTACCGATGGCCGGACGGCAAGGCCGTGACCGACCGGCTCACCGATGTCCTCGCCCACCGCGGTCCGGACGGGGCGGGCCGGTACAGCCACTCCACCGGTGACGGCGACGTGCACCTCGGGCACCGCCGGCTGGCCATCGTCGACCTGTCGGAGACCGGCGCCCAGCCGATGGTCTCGGACGGCCTCGTCCTGACGTACAACGGCGAGCTGTACAACGCGCCCGAACTCCGTGCCGAGCTGGCAGCGGCCGGAGTGCGCTTCCGCGGCACCTCCGACACCGAGGTGCTGCTGGAGGCCTGGCGGCGCTGGGGCACGGACTGCCTGCCGAGGCTGCGCGGCATGTTCGCGTTCGGGATCTTCGACGAGCGAACCGGTGAGCTGGTGCTCGCCCGCGACCAGCTCGGCATCAAGCCGCTGTTCCTGCTCCGGCGCGGCGAGGGTCTGGTGTTCGCCTCCGAGCTCAAGGCGCTCGCCGCCGTGACCGGCGGGTCGCTGCAAGTGGACCATGCGGCGCTGGTGGCCTCGCTGCTGTACTACTGGGTGCCGGACTCGCGGTGCGCGTTCCGCGAGGCGGAGAAACTGCCGCCGGGGAGCTGGCTGCGGTGCCGGCCCGACGGCCGGGTGGAGCGCGGCCGGTACTGGAATCTGCGGGACGTCGCCGCCGAGGGCCAGGAGCGGGCCCGGGACGGCGAGCGGCCCGACCTGGGCGCCATCGTCGAGGAGTCGACGCGGCGCCACCTGCTCTCCGACGTCCCCGTGGCGACCTTCCTCTCGGGCGGGCTGGACTCCAGCTACCTGACCGCGCTGGCGGCCCGTGACCGACCCGGGATCTCCGCCTACACGATCGGGTTCCGGGCAGAGGACGCCAAGTTCGAGGCGATGCCGGACGACCTGCGCTACGCGCGGCAGGTGGCCGAGCAGTTCGGCGTCGACCTGCACGAGATCGAGATCGCGCCGAACGTGCTCGATCTGCTGCCGCAGATGACGTACCACCTGGACGAGCCGATCGGCGACCCCGCCGCGATCAACACCTTCCTGATCTGTCAGGCCGCCCGGGAGGCCGGGGTGAAGGTGATGCTCTCGGGGATGGGCGCCGACGAGCTGTTCGCCGGTTACCGCAAGCACCTGGCCAACGTGATGGCGCTGCGATACCAGCGCATCCCGCGGCCCCTGCGGCGCGGCCTGTCCAGTGCCGTGGACCGGCTGCCGGTCGCCACGGCCCGCCGCGGGTACCGGTCGGTGCGCTTCGCGAAGCGGTTCCTCTCCTTCGCCGATCTGCCGGAGGAGACCGCGTTCCGGCGCAGCTACACCATGTACGACCGGGCCGAGCTGCTGGCCCTGATCGATCCGGACCTGGCCGGGACGGTCGAGGACGTGCTGACCGAGCATGCGGACACCTACGAGGACAACGACCTCGACGACTTCGTCAACCGCATGTGCCTGGGCGACGCCCGGATGTTCCTGCCGGGCCTGAACCTCGCTTACACGGACCGGTCGAGCATGGCCGCGTCGACCGAGGTGCGGGTGCCGTATGTGGACGTCGAGGTGGTCAAGGCGGCGTTCGCGGTGCCCGGCGACCGCAAGATCGTCGGACGTCAGGGCAAGGCCGTCCTCAAGGAAGCGGCCGGCTCGGTCCTGCCCCGGGAGATCGTGTACCGGCCCAAGGGCCTGTTCAGCGCCCCGCTGCGCGCCTGGATGAGCCGGGATCTGGCGCCGCTGGTGCGCGAGGTCGTCCACGACGGCGTGCTCGTCCGTTCCGGGTTCCTGCGCCGCGACGCGCTGGCGCGGCTCGTCGCCGAGGACGCCGCCGGACACCGGGACTTCTCCAAGCATCTGTGGCATGTGCTGACCCTCGAGTACTGGTACCGCGGCGCGACCTCCGCGACCGGCCAGGACTCTCCCTTCACGGCGTGAGACAAGAGGACTTCGGTGAAACAGGTAGTACAGAACTACAAGAGTGGCGAGCTGGCGCTGCTGGACGTGCCGGTGCCGGGGTGCAAGCCGGACGGTGTGCTGGTCCGGACCGCCTACTCGCTGATATCCACCGGGACCGAACTCATGAAGGTGTCCGAGGCCGGCATGTCGATGCTGGGCAAGGCCCGTTCCCGGCCGGACCAGGTGGCCAAGGTCATGCAGAGCGTGGCCACCAACGGGGTGCCCGCCACCTACCGCAAGGTGATGGGCAAGCTGGATTCCTACACGCCGCTGGGCTACTCGCTGTGCGGCGTGGTCGAGCAGGTCGGCGCCGGGATCGACGACGTGGCGGTCGGCGACCTCGTGGCGTGCGCCGGCAACGAGCACGCGCTGCATGCCGAGCTGAACTGGGTGCCCAAGAACCTCTACGCCCGGGTTCCGGACGGCCTCGCGCCCCGGCACGCGGCCTTCGGCACCGTCGGGTCGATCGCGATGCAGGGCGTGCGCCGCGGCGAGCCGCAACTCGGCGACGTGGCGCTGGTCATCGGCCTCGGGCTGATCGGACAGCTGGTGGTGCAGCTCCTTGCCGCCTCCGGGGTCCGCGTCGTCGGGGTCGACCCCGACCCGGCGCGCTGTGAGCTCGCCGCGCGCGTGGGTGCCGTGGCCTGCGGCGATCCCGCGTCCGCGGCCGTGGAAGCCGCCGTCGCCGAGCTCACCGACGGTCATGGCGTGGACCAGGTGTACCTGGCCGCCGGCGGCGGCAGCAACCAGCCCGTCGAGCTGGCCGCGCGGCTGAGCCGGGACCGCGGCACGGTCGTCGACATCGGCAAGTGCCGCCTGGACCTGCCGTGGAACGCGTACTACGAGAAGGAGCTCGACGTCCGGTTCTCGCGCTCGTACGGCCCCGGGCGCTACGACCCGGCGTACGAGCTCGAAGGACGGGACTACCCGATCGGCTACGTGCGCTGGACCGAGCGCCGCAACCTGGCGTGCTTCCTCGATCTCGTCGCCCGCGGCCGCGTCGACGTGGAGCCCCTGGTCTCCCACATCGCCGACTTCGACGACGCCGTCGAGACGTACCGGCGTCTCAAGGAAGGTGAGCTGAAGGCCGTGGCCGTGCTGTTCCGGTACCCCGAGCAGAAGGAGGAAGCGGGGGAAGCGGAGGCCCCGGCGGTGGTCGTGCCCGCGGTGCGACGCGGCGGCGGACCGTCCCTCACGGCCCGGTCCGCCACGGCACCGGTGCGGCTGGCGTTCGTCGGCGCGGGCAACTACGCGACGTCGATGCTGCTGCCGCACCTGGCGCACCGCGACGGCGTCGAGCTGTCCACGGTCGTCACCACGACGGCGCTGTCCGCGGCCAACGCGCAGCGGAAGTTCGGCTTCGCCGAGGCGACCACCGATCTCGACGCCGTGCTCGGCGACAAGTCCATCGACGCGGTGTTCGTCGTCACCCGGCACAGCTCGCACGCCGAACTGACCCGCAGGGCGCTGCTGGCCGGCAAGGCGGTGTTCGTGGAGAAGCCGTTGGCACTCACCGAGGACGAACTGGCCGGGGTGCTCGCGGCGGTCGAGGAATCCGGCAACGACCGGCTGCAGGTGGGCTTCAACCGTCGGTTCGCGCCGCTGTTGCAGGAGGCCAGAAAGCGGTTCGGCGCCCGGACCGGTCCGGCGAGTCTGCGCTACCTGGTCAACGCGGGCCGGCTGCAGCACGGCAGCTGGTACCTCCAGCAGGGCACCGAGGGCTCCCGCTTCGCCGGCGAGGGCGGGCACTTCATCGACACGGCGAGCTGGCTGCTGGAGGCCGACCCGGTGTCGGTGTACGCGGTCGCCGCGGCCGGCAACGAGGACCTGCAGGTCCTGCTGCACTACCCGGACGGATCCACCGCCGCCATCAGCTACGTCACCAGCGGCGCGCCCGGCTTCCCCAAGGAGACCCTGGACCTCGTCGCGGACGGCAAGGTGCTGCGGCTCGACGACTTCGTCCGTGCCGATGTTCACGACAGCCGCCGCAAGCGGTGGATCAGTTCACGGCTGCCCAAGGCGCGGGACAAGGGCCAGTCCGCCGAGCTGGCCGCGTTCGTCAGGGCCGTGCGGACCGGCGGGCCGATGCCGGTGCCGCTGGAGTCGCTGGTCGCCACCACGGCGGCCACCCTCGCCGTGCGGGCCGGCCTGGCCGGCGGTGCGCCGGTGACGTTGGCGAGCACGCGATGACCATGAGCGCGGGCTGGTACCTGCGGCGGCTGTCCCGGATGGGACCGCGGGAGGTCGGCGGCCGGGCGGGCGACGCGGTGCGCAGGCGCCGATGGCGGTCGGCACGGCCGGACTGCCCGACCGTGACCGGCGCCCGGTTCACCGCGGTGCTGCCCGCGGGGACGATCGCCGCGGTGCCGCCGGACGCCGCGAAACGTCTCATCGCCGACGCGGACCGGCTGATGGCGGGGCACGCCGAGTTCTTCGGGGTGGAGCGCGACGACCTGGTCGACCCCGACTGGTGGTACGACCCGAAGACCGGGCGCCGGGCTCCGTGGGGCTACGCCTTCGACGTGCCGTACCGGGACGAGGACGCCGTCGGGGACATCAAGCAGATCTGGGAGCCGTCGCGGCATCAGTACCTCACCGTGCTCGCCGCCGCCTACGCGGTCACCGGGAACGAGCGGTACGCCGAGCGAGTGGCCGAGCATCTGAGGTCGTGGTGGGCCTCCAACGCGCCGCTGCGCGGGGTGCACTGGACCAGCGGCATCGAGCTGGGGATCCGGTTGCTGTCCTGGGTGTGGATCCGCCGTCTGCTCGACGACTGGCCGGGCGCGGCCGGGCTGTTCGAGGACAACCCGGTGGCACGCGGGCAGATCTGGCACCACCAGCGCTGGCTGGCCGCCTTCCCCAGCCGTGGGTCCTCGGCGAACAACCACGTCATCGCCGAGGCCGCCGGGCAGTTCGCCGCAGCCTGCGCGTTCGGATGGTTCCCCGCCTCGGCGCGTTGGCGGGCCGACGCGCTGCGGTCGCTGGAACGGCATCTGCGAAGCAACACCTTCCCGTCCGGCCTCAACCGCGAGCTGGCGACCGAATATCACGGACTGGTGCTCGAGCTCGGCCTGGCCGCGGTGGCCGAGGCGGACGCCGCCGGCGTGCCCGTCCCCTCGTCGGTCCGACTGGTGCTGCTGCGGATGACCGACGCGCTCGCGGCCGTCGTGGACAGCCGGCTGCGGCCGCCGCGCCAGGGGGACGCGGACGACGGGCACGGTCTGGTCGTGGACGGCGCGGGCACCGACCGCTGGGCCTCGCTGCTGGCCACCGGGGACGCCGTGTTCGGCCGGCTCGCCTGGTGGCCGACGGTGACCGGCACCGATGTGCGCACCCCGCTGCTGGCCGCGCTCATCCGGCCGTACCCGGACCAGGGGACCGGACCGGCCGTGTCCCGCCCGACGAGCCGGCCGGCTCATTTCGCCGACGCGGGCATGACCATCCTGCGGGGGCCGGAGGGGATCTGGTGCCGCTGCGACGGCGGTCCGCACGGATTCCTGTCCATCGCCGCGCACGCCCACGCGGACGCGCTGTCCGTCGAGGTCCGGCACGACGGGGTCGACGTGCTCGCCGACCCGGGGACGTACTGCTACCACGGGCAGCCCGAGTGGCGGCAGTACTTCCGGTCGACGCTCGGCCACAACACGCTGCGGCTGGACGGCGGTGACCAGTCCGTCTCCGGCGGCCCCTTCCTGTGGACCCGGCAGGCCCGCAGTCGCGTCCTGGTCGCGGACACGTCCGGCACTTCCGACGGGGGGACGGCCCGCTGGTGCGCGGAGCACGACGGTTACCAGCGCTCCGTGCACCGCCGCCGGGTGGAGCTGACGGCCGCGAGCCAGGAGCTGAGGGTGGTCGACGAGGTGAGCGGCCCGCGCCGGGCCGTGCAGCTGGCGTTCCATCTCGGCCCGGCGATCGCCGCGGACCTGGTGGGGAACCGCGCGGTGCTCACCTGGACCCTGGACGGCGAGGACCGCTCAGCGGCGCTCGACCTGCCCGGGCAGCTCAGCTGGCGGGCGCATCGCGGCGAGAGCGACCCGCCGCTGGGCTGGTACTCCCCCGGCTTCGGGCGCAAGGAACCCGCCACGACGCTGGTCGGCACCGGCTTCGCCGACGACGGCGCGCAGGGGTTCACCACCGTACTCACGTTCCACGGCTAGGGGGGAGGACGCTTGCGGATCAAGTGGCGGCACCGGGCTTTCGGGGCGGCACCGCTGGTGCTGGCCCTGCTGGCGACGACCGGCTGCGAGAGCGCGCCGGCCGCGCGGCCGAAGCCGACCGCTGCGCCGTCCACGTCCGTGGCCCGGGTGTGCGCCGAGCCCGCGGCGGGGCCGGCGAAGGCGCCGGCGGGCGCGGTCACGGTCGACCCCGCCGTGGCCGGTGACCTGGCCGCGAAGACCAAGAGCAGCCCCGCGCACACCACCTTCTGGCTCCGACCGGGCACGCACCGGCTCGAGCCGGACCGCTACGCGCAGGTGATCCCCAAGGAGGGGGACAGCTACCTCGGCGCGCCGGGCGCGGTGCTCGACGGCCGGAAGACCAACCAGTACGCGTTCGGCGGCACGGCCCGCGACGTGACCATCCGCCACCTGACCGTGCAGGGTTTCGTCGCGCCGCACGACGAGGGCGTGGTCAACCACGACTCGGCCGACGGGTGGGTGATCGAGCACGCGACGATCCAGAACAACTCCGGCGCCGGGCTGATGGCCGGTGCCCGCCAGCAGGTCCGCGCCAGTTGCCTGCGCGGCAACGGTCAGTACGGCATGAACGCGTACAAGGGCAGCGGCCGGATCAGGGGCCTGGTGGTCGAGGGCAACGAGATCGTGGCCAACAACAGGGACGACTGGGAACGGCGGCGGCCCGGCTGCGGCTGCACCGGAGGCGTCAAGTTCTGGGCCGTCGACGGCGCCGACATACGCGGCAACTGGGTGCACGACAACCGCGGAGCCGGGTTGTGGGCCGACACGAACAACAACGACTTCCGCATCGAGGACAACCTGATCGAGGCCAACGACGGTGCCGCGCTGATCTACGAGACCAGCTACAACGCGGTCGTCCGGAGGAACACGATCCGGCGGAACAACTGGGTCGAGGGCCGCAGGTACGCCGACCGCGGCGACAACTTCCCGTTCGCGACGGTCTACCTGTCCGAGTCCGGCGGCGAACCACGGGTCCGGGCCCGCACGGACAAGATCGACATCTATCGGAACGTGCTGGAGAACAACTGGTCCGGCATCACCCTGTGGGAGAACGCCGACCGGTTCTGCAACAGCCCGGCCAACACCTCGTCCGGTGACTGCACGTTGCTGGTGCAGAACACCGGCCGCTGCGCACAGCCGGCGATCGCCTCCGCCCCGCTCTACGCCGACTGCCGGTGGAAGACACAGCGGGTGGACATCCACGACAACCGCTTCGTGCTGGACAAGTCCGTCGTCGACTGCACGGTGAAGTGCGACCGCATGGCGGTGCTGGCCAACTACGGCACCTACCCGGACTGGTCGCCGTACCAGGGCGAGCGGGTGGCCGAGGCGATCACCCGCGAGCAGCACAACCGCTGGCACGACAACGTCTACCTCGGGCCATGGAAATTCGTCGCCCACGACCCGAGCCGGATCCTCGACTCCGGGCAGTGGCAGGGCACGCCGTACCAGCAGGACGCGGGCAGCACCTTCCGTGCACGGGACGGTGGTTGAGATGCGCAAGGACCACACGTCGAAGCTCGTCGGGACGGTCTGGGGGCTGCTGATCCTCAACACGCTCGGCTCCGCCGGGGCGAAGACCATCATCCCGCTGCCCCGCTCCCTCATCCAGATGGTCACCATGGGCGCGCTGGTCGCCGCGTTCGCGCTGGCGCTCGCGGTCAATCTCCGGCTGCGCGTCCGAGCCAGTACCTACGTCTTCCTGCTCACCCTGCTGCTGGTGCCGAGCGTGATCTCCAGCGCGAACCTGGAGTCCGGGTTCGGCGCGCTGTTCCGCTGCGCCCGGCTGGCTCTCTTCGTCGGCACGCTGTGGCTGCTCAGCCGCTGGTGGGACGGCGGCCTGACGTTCGTCCGGCACCACATCCGGATGTACTTCGCGGTCCTGGGGTCGGTGGCGGCCGGCATGATCATCTCACCGGGCGCCGCCATGCCCGAGCTCTACGGGGGGCGGCTGGTCGGCGCGTTGTGGCCGCTCACCCCGCCGCAGATCGGACAGTACGCCGCGGTGATCATCGGGCTCACCGTGCTGCTCGTCCTGGGCCGCCGGACCGACAGGGGCAGCGCGGCGGCGGTCATCGTGCCGGCCCTCGTCCTGCTGGCGCTGACCCACACCCGGACGGCCACGCTCGGCCTGCTCGTCGGACTGGCCCTGGCGATCGGCTCGCTCATCCTGACCAGCGCCGCCGCCCGCCGGTTCTTCGTCCGGGCGGTGCTGTGCGCCACCGTGGCCGCGGTGGCGTTCGGCTCCGCGCTGCAGGCGTGGTTCCTGCGCGGACAGAGCCAGGAGAACTTCAGCAGCCTCACCGGCCGGGCCAAGGTCTGGCACGCCCTGCTGGCAGCTCCCCGCACGACCTCGGAGCACCTGTTCGGTGCGGGCCTGGGCGACAAGTCGTTCGGCGGGCTGCCGATCGACAACAGCTGGCTGGCCGTCTACCACGAGCAGGGCATGACCGGCGTCACCCTGGTGGCGGCGATCATCATCGTGCTGGGCGGCGTCGCGTTGCTGCGGCCGCCGTCGCTGTCGAGGGCCTGCGCGATCTTCCTGATCAGCTACTGCGCGATCGCGTCGTACACGGAGGCCGGGCTGGGCGACGCCTCGCCGTACCTGCTGCATCTGGCCGTGGCCGCCTCGCTGCTGGCGGCACCTGCCGCGGCCACTCCCCTCTCGACTCCCGAAGCCCCTCGACGAGGCATCCCGCAAGGGGCCCGAAGATCGGAGGTGACCTGAGCATGCACGTCCTCGTGGTGCACAACCGCTACTCCTCGGCGCAGCCGAGCGGAGAGAACAAGGTCGTCGACCAGGAAGTGGCGCTGCTGCGCGAAGCCGGTCACCGGGTCGAGGTGTTCGAGCGGCGCAGCGACGACATCGCCGCCCGGTCCCTGCTGGGCAAGGCCGCGATACCGCTGCTGGTGCCGTGGAACCCGGCGGTCCGCGCGGAGCTCGCCGCCCGGCTGCGCACCGAGCGGCCGGACGTGGTGCACGTCCACAACGTCTTCCCGCTCCTGTCGCCGGCGGTGCTGGCCGCCTGCGCCGACGCCGGGGTGCCCGTCGTGGCCACGCTGCACAACTACACCCAGATCTGCCCGCCCGGCACGCTGCAGCGGGACGGCCGGCCGTGCACCGAGTGCGTCGGGTCCGCGCCGCTGCCCGCCGTCCGGCACGGCTGCTACCGGAACTCCCGGCTGGCGACGGTGCCGCTCGCGGTCAGCCTGTCGGTCAACCGGCGGCGGTGGTGGTCCGGCGTGGAGCGGTTCTTCTGCATCTCCGCGGCGCAGCGCGACGTCCTGGTACGGGCCGGCATGCCACCCGAGCGGCTGGCGGTGAAGCACAACTTCGTGCCCGACCCGGGCGCCTGCCGAACGGGCGACGGCGAGCATCTGCTGTATCTCGGCCGGCTCGCGGAGGCCAAGGGCGTGCGGCTGCTGATGGCCGCGTGGGACGCGATCGCCGCCGACGGCGGTGTGGGCGTGCCGCTCGTGATCGCCGGCACCGGGCCACTGGAGCGGGAGGTGGCCGCCTGGGCGGCGGGCCGGGACGACGCGCGGTACGTCGGCCTGTACGACCTGGCGGAGTGCCGGCGGGCCATCGCGCGGTCGGTCGCCGTGGTGGCTCCCTCCACCTGGCTGGAGGCCTTCGGTCTGGTGGTCGTGGAGGCGATGGCGGCGGGGGTCCCCGTCGTCGCCGCCGGTCACGGCGCCTTCGTCGAACTCGTCGAGGACGGTGGGACCGGGCTGCTGCACCGGCCGGGGGAAACCGCCTCGCTCGCGTCCTGCATACGCCGGATCGCGGCCGAGCCGGACCGTAACCGGGAGATGGGGCAGGCGGCCCGGCGCCGTTACGAGCAGGACTTCAGCCCGGCCGTCGGGCTGGAGCGCCTGGTGGAGGGGTACCGCACCGCGCTCGCGGGTCGGTCCGGCGGCGGGGACAGCCCGCCGCCGGTAGGGGACGGAAGCACTGGCTCGCGGCGGGGGAACCCGCGCGAGCGGGATGGGGGCAGTAGATGACACGATGCCGACTCTGCGGCTCGGCGGCGCTGACAAGCGTCGTCGATCTCGGGGCGACTCCGCCGTGTGAGAGCTTTCTCGCCGCGGACCAACTGGATCTGCCGGAGCCGGCGTACCCGCTGCATCTGCGGGTCTGCACCGACTGCTGGCTCGCGCAGATCCCTCCGCTGATCACGCCGGAGGAGACCTTCACGCAGTACGCGTACTTCTCCTCCTACTCGACCTCCTGGGTGGAGCACGCGCGCGCCTTCGTCGCCGACGCCGTACGGCGGCTGGACCTCGGCGCCGACGCCTTCGTGGTCGAGGTCGCGAGCAACGACGGATACCTGCTGAGGCATGTGGTGGACCGCGGGATGCGCTGCCTCGGCATCGAGCCCTCGGTGAACGTCGGCGCCACGGCGCGGGACGCGGGTGTGCCCACGCTCACGGCGTTCCTGGACCCGGCCACCGGCTCGGACGTCCGCGCCGAGCACGGCCCTGCGGACCTGGTCGTGGCCAACAACGTGTACGCGCACATCCCGGACGTGGTCGGGTTCACCCGGGGGCTGCGCGCCCTGGTCGCCGACGACGGCTGGGTCTCCATCGAGGTGCAGCACCTGCTGACCCTGATCGAGGAGAACCAGTACGACACGATCTACCACGAGCACTTCCAGTACTACACGGTCGCGTCCGCGATCCGGGCGCTGGCGAGCGGCGGACTGGCGCTCGTGGACGTCGAGTTGCTGCCCACGCACGGCGGCTCCGTCCGGCTGTGGGCCCGCCCGGCCGAGGTGGCCGGCGAGCCGACCCGGCGGGTGACCGACGTGCTCGACCGGGAGAAGGCCGCCGGCCTCCAGGAGCTGTCCGGGTACACCGAGTTCTCGTCCCGGGTGGCCAAGGTGCGCCGGGACCTGCTGCGGTTCCTCGTCGAGGCGGCCGAGCGCGGCGAGACGGTCGTCGGCTACGGCGCCCCGGGCAAGGGCAACACCCTGCTCAACCACTGCGGCATCCGGCCCGACCTGCTCCCGTACACGGTCGACCGCAACCCCTACAAGCACGGCAGGTACACGCCGGGCACCCGCATCCCGATCCTGCCGCCCGAGCAGATCGCCGCCGACCGGCCTGACTACGTGCTCGTGCTGCCGTGGAACCTGCGGGCCGAGCTGGTCGAGCAGCTGTCGTTCGTGCACGCCTGGGGCGGCCGACTCGTCTTTCCCATACCGGAACTGAGCATTGTCGAGGTCAAGGCATGAAGGTCGTACTGTTCTGCGGCGGCTACGGGCTGCGCATGCGCAGCGGAGCCTCCGACGACGTGCCCAAGCCGATGGCGATGGTCGGCCCGCGACCGCTGATCTGGCACGTCATGCGCTACTACGCGTACTTCGGGCACACGGAGTTCATCCTGTGCCTCGGGTACGGGGCTCACCACATCAAGGACTTCTTCCTCAACTACGAGGAGACGACGTCCAACGACTTCGTGCTGCGGGGCGGACAGACCGAGCTGCTGTCCACCGACATCGCCTCCTGGACGATCACGTTCGCGCAGACCGGCATCGAGTCACCGATCGGGGAGCGGCTGCGCCGGGTGCGGCACCACCTGGACGGCGACGAGATGTTCCTCGCCAACTACGCCGACGTGCTCACCGACGCCCCGCTGCCCGAGATGATCGACCGGTTCGCCCGGCGCGACGCCGGTGCGTCGATGATGGTGGTGCCGCCGCAGTCCTCGTTCCACTGCGTGGACCTGGGTGACGACGGCCTGGTGGGGGGCATCACCGCGGTGAGCGACATGCCGCTGTGGGAGAACGGCGGCTACTTCGTGCTCCGCCAGGAGGTCTTCGACCACATCCCGGAGAACGGGGACCTGGTCGCCGACGGCTGTGCCCAACTGGCCAAGCGCGGCCGGTTGCTGGCGCACCAGCACCGCGGCTTCTGGAAGCCGACCGACACCGTGAAGGAGCGGGCCGCGCTCGACTACGCCTACGCCCGGGGTGACCGCCCGTGGGCGGTGTGGGAACGGGACGGTGCGGCGGTGAGCGCGTCCGGCGGCGGACAGGGCTCCGGAGCGAGGGCGTGATCCGGCTCGGGACCGGGCGCCTGGACCGGATCGTCGCCGTGGGCGCGCACTGCGACGACATCGCCATCGGCGCCGGCGGCACCCTGCTGACGCTGTGCCTGGCGCGGCCGGGCGTCCGGGTGGACGCGCTGGTGCTCTCCGGCGGTGGCGGCGAGCGGGAGCAGGAGGAGCTGGCCGCGCTCACCGCCTTCTGTCCGGGGGCGGATCTGCGGCTGACGGTGCACAAGCTGCCGGACGGCCGGTTCCCGGCGCACTGGGAGGAGGCCAAGGCCGCGGTCGAGGAACTGCGCGCGCAGACCGGGCCGGACCTGGTGCTGGCCCCGCGCACCGATGACGCGCACCAGGATCACCGCGGCCTGGCGAAGCTGATGACCACCGCGTTCCGCGACCACCTCGTGCTCGGCTACGAGATCGTCAAGTGGGACGGCGATCTCGGCCGGCCGGCGGCGTACCAGCCGCTGTCGCCGGAGATCGCCGAACGGAAGGTGCGGCTGCTGCAGGAGCACTACCCCTCGCAGCGGCACCGGCCCTGGTACGACCGGGAAGCCTTCCTCGGTCTGGCCCGGATCCGCGGGATCGAATGTCACGCGCGATACGCCGAGGCGTTCGCCGTCACCAAACTCACTCTCGACCTGGGGGAATGAACCTTGCGCGTACTGCTGACCGGACATCAGGGCTACCTGGGCACCGTGATGGCCCCCGTGCTCGCGGCCGCCGGGCACGAGGTCGTCGGTCTTGACGCCGGCCTGTTCGCCGACTGCGTGCTCGGCCCGACGCCCGCGGACCCGCGGGGGCATCGGGTCGACCTGCGCGACGTCACGGCCCAACACGTGGCCGGGGTCGACGCCGTGATCCACCTGGCCGCGCTGTCCAACGACCCGCTGGGATCGCTGGCGCCGGAGCTCACCTACGACATCAACCATCACGCGTCCGTGCGGCTGGCCCGGCTGGCCCGCGACGCCGGAGTGCAGCGCTTCCTGTACGCGTCGACCTGCTCCGTCTACGGCGCCGCCGGCGGAGACGACCTGGTGACGGAGGAGGCCCCGCTGCGGCCCGTGACACCGTACGCGGAGTCCAAGGTGCGGGTGGAGGACGATCTGCACGCGCTCTGCGACGGCGACTTCAGCCCGGTGTTCCTGCGCAACGCCACCGCCTTCGGCTTCTCGCCCCGGCTGCGCGCCGACATCGTGCTGAACAACCTGGTGGGCCACGCGCTCCTGTCCGGCGAGGTGCTGGTCCTCTCCGACGGCACCCCCTGGCGCCCGCTGGTGCACGCCGCCGACATCGCACGGGCCTTCGCGGCCGCGCTGACCGCGCCGCGGGAGGCCGTGCACGACCGGGCGTTCAACATCGGCAGCGAGATCAACAACGTCACGGTCGCCGAGATCGCCGAGCAGGTCGCCGAGGCGGTGACCGACTCGCGGGTGGTGATCACCGGGGAGAACGGTGCCGATCCCCGGTCGTACCGGGTGGACTTCTCCCGGTTCCGCGCCGCGATCCCCGGCTTCGACTGCGAGTGGACGGTGAAACAGGGCGCGCTCGAACTCGCCGACGCCTACCGGAAACACGGCCTGACCCGCGAGGGCTTCGAGCGCCGCTACACCCGGCTGGCCGTGCTGCGCGCGGCGTCCGACACCGGCGCCGTCGACGACACCCTGCGGTGGCGCCGATGACCACGGCCGGCGAGGAGATGTACGCGCTGGTGGAACGGTTGTACCCGCTGTGCCGGAGCATCACCGGCGACGGCGTGCGCGCCACCCTGGACATCGTCGGAGAGTACGTCCCGCTGCAGACGCACGAGGTGCCGACCGGGACTCAGGTGCTCGACTGGACGGTGCCGCAGGAGTGGAACATCCGCGGCGCCCACATCGCCGACTCCGCCGGCCGCCGGGTCGTCGACTTCGCCGCGTCCAGCCTGCACGTCCTCGGCTACAGCGTGCCGGTGTCGGCGACCCTGCCGCTGTCCGAACTCCGCGCGCACCTGCACACCCTGCCGGACCACCCGGCCTGGGTGCCGTACCGCACCAGCTACTACAAGCCGGAATGGGGCTTCTGCCTGGCCCAGGAGACCCTGGACGCGATGCCGGACGGCGAGTACGAGGTGCGCATCGACTCCACACTCGCCGACGGCCACCTGACGTACGCCGAGCACGTGGTCCCCGGGCAGGTCCCCGACGAGGTGATCGTCTCCAGCCACGTCTGCCACCCGTCGCTGGCCAACGACAACCTGGCCGGCATCGCGGTGGCGGTGTTCCTGGCCCGGGCGCTGGCGGAGCGGACGCCGTACTACACCTACCGCTTCATCTTCGCGCCCGGCACCATCGGGGCGATCACCTGGCTGGCCCGCAACGCGGCGCGGGTGGAACGGGTCAAGCACGGCCTGGTGCTGGCCTGCGCCGGGGACCCGGGCAGGCTGACGTACAAGCAGAGCAGGCGCGGCGACGCGGAGATCGACCGGGTGCTGCGGCATGTGCTGGCAGCCTCCGAACGCCCGCATCACATCACCGAGTTCACGCCGTACGGCTACGACGAGCGGCAGTTCTGCTCGCCCGGGTTCGATCTCGGCGTGGGTTCGCTCAGCCGGACCCCGTACTCCGGCTACCCCGAGTACCACACCTCTGCGGACAATCTGGACTTCGTCTCCCCGGAGGCGATGGCGGACACCCTTTCCGTCTGCCGCGAGGCGTTCGCCGTCCTCGACCGCAACCGGCACTACGTCAACCTCAGCCCCTACGGCGAGCCGCAGCTGGGCCGGCGGGGGTTGTACGACGCGCTGGGTGGCCGCAGCGACACCAAGCAGGCTCAGCTGGCCATGCTCTGGGTGCTCAACCTCTCCGACGGAGAGCACGCTCTGCTGGACGTCGCCGAGCGGTCCGGGCTGCCGTTCGACACCGTCGCCGCCGCGGCCGACGCCCTGCACGGCGCCGGGCTGATCAAGGCATGACGCCGATGACCACCGAGGAGGAGGCGACGAGGCCCGGGGCGGCGACCGCCAAGCGGGCCATGGTCGGCAGGCTGTCCTGGGGGCTGGCCGACCAGGCGGCCTCCAGCATGACCAACTTCGCGGTGGGGATCTACGTGGCCCGCTCGCTGGGCGTGACCGCGTTCGGCGTGTTCGGCCTGGCCTGGGTGACCTACGGCGTGGTGCTCAGCGTCTCCCGCGGGCTGGCCACCGACCCGCTCGTGGTGCGTTTCAGCGGCGTGCCGGACGCGTCCTGGCGCGGCGCGGTGGCCCGGTCGTCGGGTACCGCGCTCAGCGTCGGCACAGCCATCGGCGTGGCCTGTCTGGTGGTGGGCCTGGCTCTCGGCGGCAGCGTGGGGCGCGCGTTCGCCTGCCTCGGCGCCATGCTGCCGGGGCTGCTGCTGCAGGACGCCTGGCGGTACTCGTTCTTCGCCGCCGGCGACGGGCGGAAGGCGTTCGTCAACGACGTCGTGTGGGGCGTCGCGCTCGTCCCGGCCATGGTGGTGGCGGCCCGCGTGGGCAGCGTGGCCGCGTTCGTCCTCGCGTGGGGCGTGTCCGCCGCGGTGGCCGCGGTGTACGGCTGCCTCCAGTGCGGCATCCGGCCCCGGATGACCGGGGCGCGCGGGTGGCTGCGCGAGCAGCGCGATCTCAGCTACCGGTACCTGGTCGAGAACGTGGGCGTCAGCGGCGCGAGCCAGCTGCGGGCCTACGGGCTCGGCGCGATCGTCGGCGTCGGCGCGGTGGGCGCGATCCGGGGCGCGGAGCTGCTGCTCGGCCCGTTCCTCGCCGTGCTGATGGGTCTTTCACTGGTGACCGTCGCGGAGGCGGCCCGGGTGCTGCGACGGGCCCCGCATCGGCTGGCCCGGTTCTGCCTCCTGCTCGGTGCCGGGCAGGCCGTCGCCGCGCTGCTCTGGGGCGCGGCCCTGCTGCTGGTCCCGGACCGGCTCGGCGAGTTCGTGCTCGGCGGCGTCTGGAGCTCCGCCTCGGAACTCATCGTGCCGGCCGCGCTCGGCGTCGCGGGCGCCGGACTCGGCACCGGCGCGGCGGCCGGGCTGCGCGCACTCGGCGCGGCCCGGCGCAGCCTGCGCAGCCAGTTGTTCGCCTCCGCCTGCTATGTCGGCGGCGGGCTCGGCGGGGCGGCCGCGGCCGGCACGGTCGGCTCGGCCTGGGGCGTCGCCGCCGCCACCGTCTGCAGCTCGGCCGTGTGGTGGCTGCAGCTGCGGTCCGCCCTGCGCGAGCGCCACCGCAACCCCATCCCCGAAGTGAGGACCTCATGACCGCGCAACCCAGGCTGAGCATCGGCCTGCCCGTGTACAACGGCGAGGAGTACCTGGCCGAGTCGCTCGACGCCCTGCTCGGCCAGACCTACGAGGACTTCGAGCTGGTCGTCTCCGACAACGCCTCGACCGACGGGACCCAGGACATCTGCCGCCGGTACGCCGCGCGCGACTCGCGCATCCGGTACCTCCGGCTGCCCCGGAACATCGGCGCCGCGCCGAACCACAACCACGTCTTCACCGAGTGCCGCGGCGAGCTGTTCAAGTGGGCCTCGCACGACGACCTGTACGCCCGGGACCTGCTGCGGCGCTGCGTGCAGGCGCTGGACGAGCGGCCCGACGTGATCCTCGCGCACAGCGGCCAGGCGGTCATCGACGGCGACGGCCAGGTGAAGGTCCCGTACGAGTACGGGCTCGCCACCGACTCGCCGCATGCGCCGGAGCGCTTCCGCAGTCTGCTGTTCGAGCCCGGCGGCGACGACTTCTACGGGGTGATGCGGGCCGACGTGCTGCGCCGGGTGAAGCCGCACGACAGCTACCACCACGCGGACCGCACGTTCGTCGCCGAGATCACCCTGCACGGGCCCTTCCACCAGGTTCCGGAGCTGCTGTACTTCCGCCGCGACCACCCCACCCGCGCCGAGCGGGCGAACCCGGGCAAGCGCTCCCGGTGCGTCAACCTGGACCCGCGCCGGGCGGGCCCGCTCCACCCGACGCCCCGGCTGCTCGCCGAGTACGTCTGGGGCTTCGTGACGGCGATCCGGCGGGCGCCGCTGTCCCCGGCCGACCGGCGTGCGTGCTACCGCCACCTGGGCGCGTGGATGACCAGCCGGGTCCGGCCGGGAGCGGGCGAGCGGGTCGAGGACCGTGCCCCGGTCGACCCGGGCGGGCTCACCGTCTCCGTCGACGCGCTCGTCGCCGGCCGGGAAGGGAAGCAGGGATGACGACCGCGGACGAGGCCCCGGTGCGCGTCGGGGTGTTCGGCCTGCTCGGCTCCGGCAACCTCGGCAACGACGGGTCGCTCGAGGCCGTGCTCGGGTACCTCCGCGCCGAGCACCCGGAGGCGGTCGTGGACGCGCTGTGCGGTGGACCCGAGGTCGTCGCGGCCCGGTACGGGATCCCCGCGACACGGCTGCACTGGTACCGCGGCGAGTACCGGACCGCGTCGCGTGCGGGCGCGATCGCGGCGAAGGGTCTGGGCAAACTCGTCGACGCCGCGCGCACCGCCGCCTGGGTCCGCCGGCACGACGTGGTGATCGTGCCGGGCATGGGCGTCCTGGAGGCCACGCTGCCGTTGCGGCCGTGGGGCTTCCCGTACGCGCTGTTCCTGCTGTGCGCGACCGGCCGGCTGTTCGGCACCCGGGTCGCGCTGGTCGGCGTCGGCGCCGCCGAGATCCGCAACCGGTCGACCCGGGCCCTGGTGCGCCGGTCGGCGCGACTGGCCGCCTACCGGTCGTACCGGGACACCCTGTCCCGTGACGCGATGCGGGCGATGGGCGTGGACACCGCGCGCGACGAGGTCTACCCGGACCTCGCGTTCGCCCTGCCGACACCGCCGGCGAACGTGCCCTCGGGCCCACCGGGCCAGGTCTGCGTCGGCGTCATGGCCTTCCACGGCGGCGATGACGACCGCGCGCGGGCCGACGAGATCCACCGGCGCTACCTCGACGGGACGATCCGCTTCGTCAGCGCGCTGGTCGAGGACGGCCGGCCGGTCCGGCTGCTCACCGGCGACGACTGCGACGCGCCGGTGGTCGCCGCGATCCTCGACGCGGTGGACTCGCCGCTGGTCACCGCTGCCGAGGCGGCCTCGCTGGCCGATCTGATGAAGGAGACGGCCGCTGCCGACACCGTGGTGGCGACCCGGTACCACAACCTGATCTGCGCGCTGAAGTCCGGCACGCCGACGCTCGCCCTCAGCTACGCGGCGAAGAGCGACGCGCTGATGGCTCAGATGGGGCTGGCCGCGTACTGCCACCCGGCTCGCGAGGTCGACGCCGACCGGCTGCTCGAGCAGTTCCGGGCGCTGGAGCGGAGATCGGCGGAGCTGCGGCGGACCCTCACCGAGCGGAACCTGGTCGCCGCCCGGCGCCTCGAGCACCAGTTCACCGCCCTGACAGCGGCCCTGTTCCCGGCGACCGACCACACCCACGCCCTGCGGGAGGCTTCATGAACGCGCCCGGAATGAAAGCGACCGAGGTCCCGGCGATCGACGGCGCGTACCTGTTCGAGCCGACACCGTACGCCGACGAGCGCGGCTTCTTCTGCCGCACCTTCGACGCGGACGTGGTCCGCTCGGTGGGCCTGGACCCGGACGCCTTCGTCCAGGACAGCCTGTCCCGCTCGGTCCGGGGCGTGCTGCGCGGCCTGCACCTGCGCTCCGGCGCCGGTGAGGCCAAGCTGGTGCGGTGTTCGTACGGGAGGATCTTCGACGTCGTCGTGGACCTGCGGGCGGACTCGCCGACCTACCTCGACCGGGCGTTCTTCGAACTGTCCGACGAGACGCAGGCGACCCTGTACATCCCGGCGGGCTGCGCGCACGGCTTCCAGGCGCTGACCGCAACCGCCGACACCTCTTACCGGATCGACCGCCCGCACGATCCGGCCGAGGACGTGACGATCGCCTTCGACGATCCGGAGCTGGCCATTCCCTGGCCGCTGCCGGTCACATCGATGTCCCAGCGGGACCGGGAGGCGCCGAGCCTGGCCGAGGTCCTGAAGTCGAAGGAGAGTTGAGGTCGGCGTGGCCACCGAAGACACAGACACCGAAGACACAGACACCGAAGCGTTCCGACTGCCCCGGTCGCGGAGGGCGAACGAGCGGCTGCACGCCCTGATCCCCGGGGGTGCGCACACCTACGCCAAGGGCGACGACCAGTATCCCGAGAACCTGGCCCCGGTCATCAGCCACGGCCGCGGCGCCCACGTGTGGGACGTCGACGGCAATCGCTACATCGAGTACGGCTCCGGGCTGCGGTCGGTCAGCCTCGGCCACGCCCACCCACGCGTGATCGAGGCGGTGCGGCGAGAGATCGACCGGGGCGGCAACTTCGTGCGGCCGTCGATCATGGAGGTCGAGGCGGCGGAACGCTTCCTGGCCACGGTGCCGACCGCGGAGATGGTGAAGTTCGCGAAGAACGGCTCCGACGTCACGACCGCCGCGGTGCGCCTGGCCCGCGCCGTCACCGGGCGCCCGCGCGTGGCCATCTGCGGCGACCATCCGTTCTTCTCCGTCGACGACTGGTTCATCGGCACCACGCCGATGTCCGCGGGCATTCCGGCGGCGACCACCGAACTCACCGTGTCGTTCCCCTACGGGGACCTGGCCGCCACGGAGGAGCTGCTCACCCGGTACCGGGACGAGGTCGCCTGCCTGATCCTGGAACCCGCCGGCCACACCGAGCCACCGCCCGGTTACCTCGCCGGCCTGCGCGCGCTGGCCGACCGGCACGGCTGCGTACTCATCTTCGACGAGATGATCACCGGCCTCCGCTGGTCCGAGGCGGGCGCCCAGGGCCTGTACGGCGTCGTCCCGGACCTCTCCACGTTCGGCAAGGCGCTGGGCAACGGCTTCGCCGTCTCCGCGCTGGCCGGGCGCCGGGAGCTGATGGAGCGGGGCGGGCTGCGCCACCCCGGCGAGCGGGTGTTCCTGCTGTCCACCACGCACGGGGCGGAAACGCACTCCCTGGCAGCCGCGACGGCCGTGCAGACCACCTACGTCGAAGAGGGCGTCACCGCGCGGCTGCACGCCCTGGGCGAGCGGTTGGCCGCGGGGGTCCGCGACGCCGCGGCCGCCATGGGAGTCGGCGACCACGTCGTCGTCCGGGGCCGGGCGAGCAACCTCGTCTTCGCCACCCTCGACGAGAACCGGCAGCCGTCGCAGCGCTACCGCACGCTGTTCCTGCGCCGGCTCCTCGAGGGCGGGGTGCTGGCCCCGTCGTTCGTGGTCAGCAGCGCGCTCGACGACGCCGACATCGATCACACCGTCGATGTGGTGGCCCAGGCCTGCGCGGTGTACCGGAAGGCACTGGACGCCGCCGACCCCACCCCCTGGATGGGCGGGCGACCGGTGAAGCCCGTATTCCGGCGCCTGGCGTGACCTGACGTCAGCGCGGTTCCCGCCGACCGGCGTCGGACGGCCGATCGGCCGTCCGGCCGGCCGTTCGATCGGCCGTTCGATCGGCCAGCCCGTCGACCAGCCACGCGGTCGCCGGTATCACCGCCAGCGCGGTGCACCAGCCGCCGAGGACGTCGGTCGGGTAGTGCGCGCCCAGGGCGACCTGCGCCCAGCCCATGGCGGCGCCGGCGGCCAGCGCCGCGACGAGGACGAGTGACGTGCCGGCCGTCCTGCCGAGGTCGAGCCGGCCGGTCACGAGCAGCGCCACCACGAGGGCGAGCGCGCTGAGGAAGGCGGTGTGCCCGCTCGGGTAGGACAGGTTGCCGTCGTAAATCGTGCGTCCCACCAGGGTCTTGAGCAGCGTCGTCGTCCCCACGGTGGCGCCGGCGCCGGCGACGACGAGCACCGCCGCGCGAGGACGCCGAAGCAGCAGGCAGCCGGTCACGGCGGCCACGACCAGCGCCGCCGCTCCCACGGGTTCCCCCAGGAAGTCCGTGGCCAGGGCGACGTGCCGCCACGGCGGCCGCACTCCGTACACCGCCGCGAAGATCCGCGCGTCCACCGTGCCGGGCGTGCTCGCGTCGGCATACAGGACCCCGAGCACGACGACCACCAGCGCGGCGAGGGCCGCCATCAGCCCGAGCCGCACGCGCAGCGCGGGGGGCAGCACCGGGGGCGCCGACCGGCCGGTCACCCGCTCACCGCATCCCGTCGACCGTCTTCTCCCGGGCAGCGGACGGGCCGGGAACCCCGCCCATGGCCGCGACGCGGAAAAGCCCGCACACCGTCGCGGAATGTCCGGCAGATGCGATGCACCTTCCCCCTCCCTTCGGGGCCGACGGGAGCGTCGACCACCGGTACCGCGATGCCACGCCCCCGGAGCTGTCCGCCGCGGCCCGCCGACCCGGGCGGGACCGTCACCCTCGGGCCGTCCCCTCGCTGCCGACTCCGGCCGAGGGAGCGAGATCAGCCTCCGCTCGCCAGCCTAACCAACCACGCGGTCGCGGCGGTCCGCCGCCGGAAAGTGCGTACGGGCACTCCGCACATCCCGGTTCCCGGATCGCCTTCCGTGCCGGAGCCACGGGTGTCCCGCACACGGTCGTGAGGCGTCAGGGACGACGACGCCACCGCTGGTCCGGGCCGCCCGCCGACCGGTGAGGTCCGCCGGTCAGGCAGCCGTGCCCAGCGCCTCGCGATCGGGGACCTCGCCCGGTTCGGCGGGCAGGATCACCGGCGTCACGACGGTACGGCGTCGGGCGGCGACGAGACCCGCGCCGATCACGGCGGCGACCAGCAGTCCGCCGGCCACCAGTGCGCCGCGGGCGCCGGCCAGCTCCATCAGCAGACCCAGCGCGGGCGGTCCGGTGAGGCCCCACACCGTGCCGATGCCGTTCCACACGCCGAGGACCCGTCCGCGCAGGTGAGCGGGTGGGTCGGTCTGGAGGACCGCCGTCCCCGCGGTGTCCGACATCGACTCGGCCACCGCCATGGGCAGCACGAGCACGAGCAGAACGGTGATCGACGGCGACAGTCCCACGGCCACCTGGAGCAGCGCGCCCAGGGCGGCCAGGACGCCCACCATCCGCACGGACGGCCGGTGCAGCCGGGCCCCGAGCACGGCCCCGAGGATGCCGCCGACGGCCAGGACCGTGGAGACGGTGCCGAAGGACCCCGCCCCGGCCGCCAGCGGGCCGGTGACGAGCACGGCGAGGGTGAGGCCGTAGTTGCGGCCGAGGACGGCGCTGATACCGGTGATCCCCGCGAGTGCGACCAGGCGGGGCCGGCGGGCGAAGAAGACCAGCCCCTCCCGCACGGTCAGATCGCCGCTGTCCGCCGCCGCGGGCTCGCGCCCGGCCGCTGCGCGCACCGGGCGCAGGAACGGGACGACCGAGGCCACGAACAGGAACGACAGGCCGTTGGCCGCGTAAGCGGCGGCCGTGCCGACGAAGGCCACGGTCACCCCGGCGAGCGCGGTGCCCGCGAGCCGGCCGGCACTGTGCACCAGCGCGCCCACCCCGATCGCCGAGGGGACGTCCCGTTCGGGGACGAGGTCGTTGCCGAGCAGGGCGCAGGCGGGCGCGTCGACGGTGGCGATCGTGCCGGTCACGGCGGCCAGCGCCAGCAGCGATGTCATGTCGAGCCGGTCCAGGGCCACCAGTACGGCCGTCGCGAAGGCCACGGCGCCCAGCAGGAGCTGGCTGACGGCGGCCGTGACCTTGCGCGGCCAGCGGTCCACGACGGCCCCGCCCACGAGGCTCATGAGGAGGGCGGGAGCGGCCTGGACGGACATGGACAGGCCGGTGGCGGCGGCGGAGCCGGTGATCTGGAGCACGAGCAGGTTCTGCACGGTCAGCTGCATCCAGGTGCCGGTGTTGGACACGAGGTTCGCGACGGACCACCAGCGCATGCTGCGGTGGTTCAGGGACCGCCACGGCGAGCGCGACGCTCCCTTGACGGAGGGGGGTGAGGAAGACACAGAGCAGTACCCGAGTGCGAAGGAGTGACGGGGAGCGGCGGTGGAACCGGGGGACGGCCGGCTGCGCTGCGCGGCTGCTCCATCTTGTCGGTCACGGCTGAAACCATCGTGGCAGACGGTACTGCCGGGACGGCCCCCGCCGACCGGCCCGACCGCGCCCGTCGGGAGGCAAATCACCGGGGCGGCACGGCATTTGCGGCCGTCAGTGCGGTTGCTCACACGGGGGCGGACGCGGGGAGGGACAGCGGCCCGGTCGCGCATCGGTGGATATATGGACAAACTACTCATCAAGGTCTGAAAGGTACTGGTCTGGGTACCCGTGCCGACGCCGACGGGCACCAGGGCCGTGAAGGCGGTCCGCCCGGTCGGTCGGGACCGTGCGTCCCGCACTCCTTCCGCCCCTCACCCTCCGGCCCCACCGCCTCTCCCATCCGTCTCCCCGCCGCCTGGCCGTGCGTGCTTCTCGAGGAGTCCCATGCCTGCTGCGAAATCCTCCGTTCCGTGGCGCCGTGCCGTGGTGACCGGCGGCGCCGGCTTCATCGGAAGCCACCTGTGCGAGCGCCTGCTGGATTCGGGAGTCGAAGTCGACTGTGTGGACAACCTCCTCTCCGGATCGCGCGGGAACACGGCCCATCTCGAAGGCCGCCCCGGCTTCCGGTTCGTGGAGTGCGACGTGTCGGCGCCCGACTGCGCCGAGACCCTGACCGGCCCCTATGACCTCGTGCTGCACTTCGCGTGCTGCGCGTCTCCGGCCGACTACCTGCGGTTCCCCCTGGAGACCCTGGACGCCGGGAGCCTCGGCACCCGTGCCCTGCTGGGCGTGGCCGAACGGGACGGGGCACGGTTCCTGCTGGCCTCGACGTCCGAGGTGTACGGCGATCCCCTGGTCCATCCGCAGCGCGAGGACTACTGGGGCAACGTCAATCCGGTGGGTCCCCGCAGCGTGTACGACGAGTCCAAACGCTTCTCGGAAGCCCTGGTCACCGCTCATGTACGGACCCTGGGCACGGACGCGGGCATCGTGCGTCTGTTCAACACCTACGGGCCGCGCATGCGGACCCACGACGGCCGGGCAGTCCCCACCTTCGTCTGCCAGGCGCTGGCCGGTGAGCCGCTGACGGTCGCCGGGGACGGCCTGCAGACGAGGTCCCTGTGCTACGTGGACGACACGGTCGACGGGGTGCTGTCTATGGCCGCCAGCCGTTCTGCGGGCCCCGTGAACATCGGCGGCACCGACGAGGTCACGGTGGGCGACATCGCCCGCCGGGTCGTGGAACTCACGGGGTCGGCGTCCCCTGTCGAGTTCGTCGACCGTCCCGTGGACGACCCCCAGCGGCGCCGCCCCGACACCACTCTGGCCCGCGAACTCCTCGGCTGGGAGCCGAAAGTGCCCTGGGAGGAGGGCATCAAGCAGACCATCGCCTACTTCGCCGCGAGCCGGCCGGGCCTTTGAGCGTCCTCCCGGGATGCCCGTGGTGGCGCCGGTCACGACGAGGTGCGGGAGGCCGCCGGGGCCGCGGCACAGGTCCGCTACGCAGAACGCCGTTCCCGGGACGACCGGGAACGTCTGATCAAGGAGGTCACCCGATGACCCGCAGCCATCCGACGGCCGGCCGTGTCGCCATGGTCTCCGAGCACGCCAGCCCGCTGGCCGAGCTCGGCGGCCCCGACGCAGGCGGCCAGAACGTCTACGTGGCCCAGCTCGCCCGTCAGTTGGCCCGCCGCGGTCATGAGGTCGTCGTGTACACCCGGCGCGACGACCCCGGCCTTCCCGAGCGGGTGGTGACGGACGACGGCGTACGGGTGGTCCATGTGCCGGCCGGGCCACCGGCCCCGATCCCCAAGGACGAGCTGCTGCCGTACATGGAGGAGTTCGGCGCGTGGCTGGCCAGGACGTGGGCGGTGGAAGCGCCGGACGTGGTGCACGCGCATTTCTGGATGTCCGGGATGGCCGCGGTGGCGGGCGCGCGCGCCGCCGGAGTGCCGGTGGTGCAGACCTACCACGCGCTGGGCACCGTGAAGCGGCGCTACCAGGGCGCCGCCGACAGCAGTCCCGCCGAGCGCGTAGCGATCGAGACGGCCGTCGGACGGGAGTGCGCGGGCATCATCGCCACCTGCGCGGACGAGGTGTCCGAACTGGTGGCCATGGGGCTGCCGCGCGACCGCGTCCACGTCGTCCCCTGCGGAGTGGACCCCGAGCAGTTCAAGCCGGTCGCGGGAGCCCGCAGGGCGCTCGGCATGCCCCGGCGCCTGCTCACGGTCGGCCGCCTCGTCCCCCGCAAGGGCTTCGACCGGGCGATCCGCGGCCTCGCCGACGTCCCCGACGCCGAACTCCTGATCGCCGGCGGACCCGAAGCCGCCCTGCTCGGCGCCGAACCGGAGGCCGAACGCCTCTGGGCCCTCGCCGAGGAGTACGGCGTCGCCGACCGGGTGACGCTGCTGGGCGGGGTGAGTCCGGCGCGGATGCCCCGGCTGATGTCCGGTGCGGACCTCGTGTTGTCCGTGCCCCGCTACGAGCCGTTCGGGATCGTCCCCGTCGAGGCGATGGCCTGCTGTGCCCCCGTCCTGGCCACCGCCGTCGGCGGACAGCTCGACACGGTCGTGGACGACGTCACCGGCGTCCTCGTACCGCCGGACGAGGAACACGGCGAGGACCACGACCTGGGCGCGACGGTCCGCGGGCTGCTCGCCGACCCGGCCCGGCTCGGCCGGTACGGCGCCGCCGGACGGCGCCGCGTCCTCGCGCGCTACACCTGGGACCGGGTCGCCGACGGGGTGACCGGCGTCTACGGCGCCGTCTCCGGCGTCCCCGCCTTCTCCGGGGGCGTCCGAACGGGATCCTCGCGACCGGGTGCCACCCAGGCGGGGGCCGTGCGATCGGAGGTCGGCCGATGAAGCTCGCCACCGACACCACCCACTGCGACGACCTCATGAAGGCCCTGGAGAGGTTTCGCACCTCCGCGTGCCCGCTGACCGGACGCTGGGGAACCTTCCTGGCCGGCCGGCTGGGCTCCGGCAGCAGGCTCCTCGTCGCGGGCAACGGCGGCAGCGCCGCGCAGGCCCAGCACCTGAGCGCCGAACTGGTCGGCCGCTACCGCGAGGACCGCCCGCCGTTCTCCGCGCTCGCCCTGCACACCGACACCTCGTCCACCACCGCCATCGCCAACGACTACGGCGTGCAGGAGATCTTCGCCCGCCAGGTCGCCGCGCACGGCAGGGCCGGCGATGTGCTGATGCTGCTCTCGACCAGCGGCGCCAGCGCCAATCTGCTCGTCGCGGCGCAGGAGGCCCGGCGGGCGCGGATGACCGTCTGGGCGTTGACCGGCCCGGCGCCCAACCCCCTGGCGGGCGCCGCCGACGAGGCGCTGTGCGTGGAGGCCGCGAGCTCCGCCACCGTTCAGGAGCTGCACCTGGTCGCCGTCCACATGCTCTGCGAGTCCTTCGACCGCGCCGTCGCGTGCCGCCCGTCGAGCGCCTTGTCCTGATCACGGGCGGGGTGGCGCTGCCTGCGGGCGGGCCGATCGGCACGGTGACCGTGGCGGACCCGGCCGTGTGACGCGCCCGACGCATGCCGACCGCCCTCTCGGTTGCGCGCACCCGCAGGCCCCACCGGACGTCGACGTCCGGTGGGGCCTGCGGCATGCCGGCCCGCGCACGCGGGCGCTCTCCACCAGGCCGCCGGTCACGGGGACTTGCCTTTGACGCGTACGTCAGGGGTTAGCGTCTGCGCGCCGTCAGCCGGGCCGGTCCAGCCCGTCCGGCACCGTCCGCGCGCTCACCTCCGTACCGTTCAGGAGCCGACATGGCCGCTGCCCCGCCCGCCACGACCCGCGAGATCCTGCTGGCCGCCCAGCCCGGCGGGCTGCCCGGGCCCGAGCACTTCGCGATCACCCGGAAGCCGGTGCCCGCCCCCGGTCCGGGGCAGGTGATCGTCCGCAACCGCTACTTCCTCGTCTTCCCCGGCCTGCGCACGCTGATCGGCGGCCGGGCCGACGGCGTACCGCTGCCCCGGATCCACGTCGGTGACACGCTGTTCGGTCCCGCGATCGGCGAGGTCGTCGCGGCCGGGCCCGGCGGTCCGCTGCGCCCGGGGGACACGGTCACGCATCTGCTGGGGTGGCGCGAGCACGCGCTGGTGGCGGCGGCCGACTGCGCCTTGCCGGGCGAGGCGCTGCCCGACCCGGTGGCCCATCTGTCGTCCGGGTCGGCCGCCTACGGAGCACTGACCCGGCTCGCCCGAGTCCGCCCCGGCGACACCGTGTTCGTCACCGGCGCGGCCGGAGCCGTGGGAACGCTGGCGGGCCCGGTCGCACGGCTGCTGGGCGCGGGGCGGGTGGTCGGGAGCACCCGCTCGCCGGAGAAGGCCGAGCGGCTGCGCGCCGAACTGGGCTACGACGCCGTCGTGGTGCCGGGATCCCGGTCGATCGACGGGCAACTGGCCTCGGCGGCGCCGGACGGCATCGACGTGCTGCTGGACAACGTCGGCGGCGACCAGCTGACCGCCGCCGTGCGCGCCGCGCGCCGGGGTGCCCGCTTCGCGCTGGTCGGCGCGCTGTCGGGACAGTTGGCGCCGCGCCGGGACGGAGGCAGCGCGCCCGCGGAGATCGACACCTTCCGGCTCGTCAACCAAGGTGTCTCGCTGCACGGTTACCGCGGCGCGGATCATCCCGAGGTGACCGAGGAATGGAACAGGCGCTTCGGGGACTGGCTGCGCTCCGGCGAACTGACCTTCCCGCAGGTGCGGATCGCGGGCATGGACGAGGCGCCGCGGGCGTTGCAGGAACTGTTCGGGGGGCGGCACTTCGGGACCGTCGTCGTGGAGTTGCCGCCGACGTGAGGCGTCGTCGCGCACGGTCGCGGCGACCGGAACCGAGGGCGCGAGGTCGGACATGCGGATCGGAGACGCGGCGGCGGCCGCGGGGACCACCCCACGGGCACTGCGGTACTACGAGGAACGGGGCCTGCTGCCACCGCCGCGGCGCACCGCCGCCGGGCAACGTGAGTACGGGCCGGACGAGGTGGCGAGAGTCCGCGTCATCCGTGAGCTGCTGGCGCTCGGGCTCACCGTCGAGGACCTGCGCGCTTTCGCCGACCGGATCGGCCTGCTGGTGGAGGATCCCCGACGGCGATGCGGGGCCCCCGGCTCCGGCGGGCCCGGCGCCGGAGTGGTCGACCGCAGGATCGCGGCCCTCGACGCCGAGATCGACCGCCTGAGCCGGCTGCGCGCCGGCCTGGCCCTGCTCACGCGCGAACGCCCCCGATCGGGCGGGGGCCGGGCAGAGCCCGCGCGGTAGCCGGCAGTCGGTCACCGTCCGGTTCATCTGCCCGCTCGTGGTCCTCGCACCGACCTCGGCGGTCGGCAGCCTGGCCGGAGCGCCGGGCGTACTCGCCCTCGCGGGATCCGTCGGGACGGTCGGACGGGGCCTGGCCGCCCGTCGGCCCCGTCCCCGCACCGCGAGGTGACGTTGCGCGCGTGCGCCCGACGAGCCGTCGCGGGCCCTCTCGCCTCTCAGGTGTCGTCCGGGCTCAGCCAGGCGCCGATACCGGCGAGGGCGCCGCTGCCGTAGTCCGACTCGACGTCGCCTGCCAGGTCCGCGATGGTGACGGCCCCCAGGGACGCCCGCCACGCCGACTCGGCGGAGGCCATGGCACGGGAGATCGCACACGGCGCGGTGCAGGCCTCGGGCGGACTCGCCATCGGGCCGCGCTGACGGATCTCCGTACAGACGAACGCCGGGCCGGGCCCGTCGATCGCCTCGACGACCTGCAGCACGGTGATCGACCCGGGCGATCTGGTCAGGACGTAGCCGCCCGACTTCCCCTGCACCGACCGCACCAGCCCGGCGCGCGACAGGGCCTGGAGCTGCTTGGCGAGATAGGTGGGCGGGACGTCGTGCAGCTGCGCGAGCCGTGCCGCAGGCACCGGCTCGTCGACCGAGGTCAGCACGACGCAGCAGTGCAGGGCCCACTCCACGCCCCCGGACATCTTCACCCCCTCACCCTACCTGCGCGCCGTTGACACGGACACGTGATGTCCGAGTATCATCCCGGATAGAAAGTGTCCGAGTTTACGTGCGATGCGGTGGCGTCATCGCTACGGCGGTCGCAGCGGCAGTGGCCGCACGACCCGCATCCGGCGCATGCGTCGCACGACGGGCAGCCGAGTGAAGGACAGTCCCATCGAGGGAAGGGCAGACCATGAAGTTCGCAGTCATCGGCGGCACCGGGTTGATCGGGTCGCAGGTCGTACAGAACCTCAACAAGGCCGGGCATCAGGCCGTCCCGCACTCACCGTCCACGGGCGTGGACATCATCACCGGCCAGGGCCTCGAGCATGCCCTCGCGGATGCGGACGTCGTCGTCAACCTGTCCAACTCCCCCACCTTCGACGAGGCCTCGCTCGCCTTCTTCCGGACCTCGATGGACAACCTCCTCGCCGCGAGCGAGAAGGCCGGGGTCGGGCACTTCGTCATCCTCTCGATCGTCGGCGTGGACCAGGTTCCCGAGCTGGACTACTACCGGGCGAAGGTCCTCCAGGAGGACATCCTCAAGGCCGGGGCCGTCCCCTACTCGATCGTCCGTGCCACGCAGTTCATGGAGTTCGTGGACGCGGTCCTGTCCTGGACCGCCGACGGCGACACCGTCCGGCTGCCCACCACGCCCCTCCAGCCGATCGCCGCCGCGGACGTGGCCCGCTTCGTCGCCGAGACCGCCGCGGGCGCGCCCCTGAACGGCGTGCTCGACATCGCCGGCCCCGATCTCTACCCGCTCGACGAACTCGGCCGGATCACCCTCGCCGCCCGGGGCGACGCGCGGACGGTCGTCACCGACGACAGCGCCGGCATGTTCGCCGCCGTCGCCGGTGACGTCCTCACCGCCCCGGACGACGCCCGCATCGCCCCCACCCGCTACACCGACTGGCTCTCCTGACCGGCAAGCCATCAGCCCTTGGCCACAAGGCCTTCGGGCGACGTCGAGCTCCAGGACGTTCCCCGGGGCCCGGGTCAGGAGCCCTGATCCCGGAGCCGGCGGGGCCGCCCACGCCTTCGACGGGACTCATACGGCCGACGGCGGTGGCGCGATCCGCACAGGGCGCGGAACGGCTCAGGGGAGCTCCTGCTCCGCCCAGATGATCTTGCCGTCGGCCGTGTACCTGGCACCCCACCGGTGGGCGAGCTGCGCCACCAGGAAGAGGCCGCGGCCCCCCTCGTCCGTGATGCGGGCATGCCGCAACCGCGGTGCCGTGCTGCTGGCGTCGGAGACCTCGCACGTCAGGCGGGAGTCGAGGAGCATCCGCAGCCGGATCGGGGGCGCTGCGTAGCGCACGGCGTTGGTGACCAGCTCGCTCACGATGAGCTCGGACGTCATGGCCAGATCGCCCAGCCCCCAGGCCTCCACCTGCCGGGTGGCCCGGGCCCGGACGTCGGCGACGGCGGCCGGGTCCACCGGTACCTCCCAGGACACGACACGGTCGGCGCCTAGGGCGTGCGTGCGCGCCAGGAGCAGGGCGACGTCGTCGGGCCGGGGCACGGGAACGAGCTGTCGCACCGCCGAGGTGCACAGGGTCTCCAGGTCGCTGTCGGAGCGCGCCAGCACCTCGCCCAGCCGGGTCATGCCCTGCTCGATGTCCCGGTCGGCTCCCTCCACGAGGCCGTCGGTGAAGAGACCGATGAGGCTGTTCTCGGCCAGTTCGATCTCGGTGGCCTCGAACGCCATCCCGCCGAGCCCCAGCGGAGGCCCGGCCGGGGGCTCGGGGAACGAGACCCGCCCGTCGGGGGCGACGACGACGGGCGGCGGGTGTCCGGCCCTGGCCATGACGCACCGCCGGGTGACCGGGTCGTAGACGGCGTACAGGCAGGTCGCCCCCAGGAAGGCGGTGGCGCCCTGCTGGGCGGCGGTGTCGGCAGCGGTGTCGTCGGCTTGTTCCGCGCCGGTCCGTTCGGCGCTCAGCCGGAGCACGAGGTCGTCGAGGTGGGCCAGCAGCTCGTCGGGGGGCATCTCCATGTCGGCGAGGGTCTGCACCGCGGTGCGCAGCCGGCCCATGGTCGCCGCGGCGGCGATGCCGTGCCCCACCACGTCGCCGACGACGAGACCGACCCGGGCCCCGGACAGCGGGATCACGTCGAACCAGTCGCCGCCCACCCCGTCGGTGGGGTCCGCCGGCAGGTAGGTGGAGGCCAGCTCCAGCGCCGTTCCGCCTGCCAGGGCGTGGGGCAGCAGGCTGCGCTGCAGGGTGACGGCCGCCGTGTGCTCCCGGGTGTACCGGCGGGCGTTGTCGACGCAGAGCGCCGCCCGCGCCACCAGCTCCCGGGCCACCAGGACGTCGTCGGAGCCGAACGGGACGGGGTTGAGGGACCGGACGAAGGTGGCGAGGCCCAGGACGGTGTCGCGCGCCCGCATCGGCACGGAGATGAGGGAGTGCAGGCCGAACTCGCGGATGCTCGCGCTCCGTTCGGGCTGTTCGGTGGTCCACAGGTCGTCCGAGGGATCGAGCACGGGCAGGAGGATCGGCTCGCCGTCGATGAGCAGGTTGGCGTCGTGCGGCGGCGGCAGGAAGTCCACCCGGTCCCCGATCCGTGCCACGGCCTCGGGACAGCCCTCGCGCACCGAGCACATCCCGGCCCGCCGCATCACCGGCCGCGCGGGCGCCGGCCCGGCGTCGGTCAGCCACGTGCCGTGCCCCTCGGTGCTGAGCACCGGCTCCAGGAGGTCGACGATGACGAAGTCGGCGAATCCGGAAACGGCGAAGTCGGCGAGCTCCTGCGCCGTGCGCATCACGTCCAGGGTCGTGCCGACGCGCGTCCCGGCCTCGTTGACCAGCGACAGCAGCCGACGGGCGTGCCAGCGCTCGGTGACGTCCTGGACCATGTAGCAGACGCCGGTGACGGAGCCGTCGTCACCCACCAGGGGGAAGAACGACGTGGAGTAGGCGTGCCGCCGGTGCGGGTCGGCCCAGCTCCATCCCAGGTATTCGTAGTCGGTGACCGGCACCCCGCTCTCCAGCACCTTTGCCATCAGTCCCTCGATGGTCACCGCCTGGAGTCCGGGCAGCAGGTCGCTCAGCCGGCGCCCCAGGCGCTGTTCGCGGGGCACACCGCCGAAGCGCTCCAGTGTGTCGTTCAGCCACACGTAGCGCAGCTCCAGATCCAGCACGGCCATGCCGACCGGGGAACGGGTCAGGAACCCGTCGAGGACGGACTTGCCCACCGCCCACTCCTCGCTCCTCCTGCGGCCCGAGAGCAGGAAGCACTCGTCGTCGCCGATCCGGAAGGAGGCGGAGACCCGCAGGTCGACGTCGACGGGGTGTCCGTCGCGGTGCCGCAGCGAGACGGTCCCGCTCCACCCCATCCCGTCCCGGCAGCGCGCCGCGACAGCGGCCACCCGTGCGGGGTCCCGGTCCATCGCCATCAGCTCCGCGGCCGAGCGGCCGACGACCTCCGACGCCGGGCGGCCGAGCAACGCCTGCGCGCCCCGCGTCCAGCCGACCACGAGACCGGCCGCGGACACGATCGCCGCCGCGTCGGTGGACGCGTCGAGGAGATCCCGCGGCCCCGCGGGCGTCGGGGCGTCGCATGCTTCTCGCGCAGAATCCATGGGTTCCGTCCTCTACACGACCATGGTCCTGCTTGTCCGCCCGATGCGCACGGCGCCGCCGGCCGCCGCCATGGCTCCCGGTTTCCCGACGGGCCGAACCAGGGGCAGCATGGAGGTACAGGAGGAGGCTCCGCGATGACAGCCGAACCCATCCGGTCTGGCGGCGACCCGTACCGCCCCGAGACGCCCGCGCCCACCGGTCTGCTGGACGTGCTGAGTGTGTCCGCGATGGTCATCGACATCGACGGACGCATCGTGTTCTGGACGCCCCAGGCGGAGGACCTGTTCGGTTACACCGCGCAGGAGGCCCTCGGCAAGTACGCGGCGCGGCTGCTGATCCACCCGCAGCACCTCCAGTCCGTGGTGAAGCTGTTCGCGGAGGTGCTGGAGACCGGCCGGAGCTGGGCCGGCGCCTTTCCCATCCGGCACAAGGACGGCAGCAACCGGCTGACGGAGTTCCGCAACATGCGGCTCCAGGACGATCTCGGGGACGTCTACGCCCTGGGCATCGCCGCCGACCACAATCTGCTCCAGCGCGTCGAGACCGATCTGGCGCTGTGCGAGCGGCTGATCAACCAGTCGCCGATCGGTCTGGCCCTGCTGAACCCGGACCTGTGCTATCTGCTGGTCAACCCGGCGCTCGAACGCATCGACGGCATCCCCGCCGAGGACCATGTCGGCCGGCGTCTGCGGGAGGCGATGCCCCTTCCCGACATCGACACCATCGAGTCCGCCCTGCGGCAGGTGCTCACCACCGGCACGCCGCTGCTCGACCAGTACCACGTGGGCCGTCCGCCGACCGACCCCGATCACGAGCACGCCTGGTCCCTCTCCTTCTATCGTCTGGAGGATCCCGGGGGGCGGGTGCTGGGCGCGGCCGCCTCGGTCGTCGACGTCACCGAACGGCACCGCGCCGCCGCGGAGGCCGACCGGGCCCGGCGGCGCCTCGCCCTGATCGCCGAGGCCTCCACCCGGGTCGGCACCACGCTGGAGGTGGACAGGACCGCTCACGAACTGGCCGAGATCGCCGTCCCCCAGCTCGCCGACGTGGTGGCCGTGGACATCCTCGACTCCGCCCTGGCCTGCCGCCGTTCGCGCCGGGCGGACAACGGCCCGGAGCTCTTCCGCGCCCTCGCGCTGAAGGCGGCCCACCCCACCGTGGCACTGCGCGCAGCCGACCCGCCGGGCGACGTCACGGCCTATGAGGGCGACCGCCTGGTCACCCTGTGCGTGCACACCGGCCGGCCGGTCCTGGTGCGGCACGTCGGCGAGCACGACATCCCCCGCATCGCCCGGGATGCCGAGGCCGCTGCGCTGCTGGGCCGGGCCGGGGTCCACTCGTATCTCGCCGTTCCGCTGATCGCCCACGGCGAGGTGCTCGGCGCCCTCGACCTCAAGCGCACCCGCAACCCGCTGCCGTTCGACGACGACGACGTCATCCTGGCCAGTGAGCTGGCCGGCCGGGCCGCCGTGGCCATCGACAACGCGCGCTGGTTCCAGAGTGTGCGCAACACCGCCCTCACCCTCCAGCGCAGTCTGCTGCCCGATCACGCGCCCCATCACACCGGTCTCGAGCTCGCCTCTCGCTATCAGCCGGCCCAGGCGACCAGCGAGGTCGGCGGCGACTGGTACGACGTCATCCCGTTGGAAGACGACAAGACCGCGCTGGTCGTCGGGGACGTCATGGGCAACGGCATCGACGCCGCCGCCACCATGGGCCGGCTGCGCACCGCCACCTGCGCCTACGCGGACCTCGACCTCGAGCCCGGCGACGTGCTGCGGCACCTGGACAAGATCACCTGCGATCTGGAGCACTACATCGTGACCTGCCTGTACGCGGTGTACGACCCCCGGACCAGGCAGTGCCGCATCGCCAACGCGGGCCATATGCCGCCCGCGCTGGCCGGTCCCGGCCACGATCCAAGGCTGCTGCAGCTGCCGCCCGGAGCGCCGCTCGGCGTCGGCGGCGTCGCCTTCGAGACCACCACGGTCGACCTCACCCCCGGTGATCTGCTGGTCCTGTACACGGACGGCCTCGTGGAGACCCGCCTCCACTCCATCGACGACCGCCTGTCCGTCCTCCTCAGCTTCCTGGACGATCCTGGCCGTCCCCTCGAGGAGATCTGCGACCTGCTGCTCTACGGCCTGCGCCACCCCGACGACCACGACGACGTCGCCCTGCTCATCGCCCGGACCTCGTAGCGGGCGCGTCGGCCATGACCAGACCGGCGATATGGGCGGTGACCGTGTCGAGGATGTCGGTCCAGGCGGCCGCGTCGCCGAGCACGAGATAGTTGAGCGTCAGACCGTCGGTCATGGCGGCCAGATAACGGGCCAGGACGGGGACGGGGACGCGCAACCGGAGGTCCATGCCGCTGCGGAGCTGCTCGATGAGTTCCGTGTAGGCGTCGCCGTACATCTCGTACTGCCGCCGGGCCAGATGCCCGAACCCGGGCTCGCGCAGGGCGTACTGGGTGAGTTCGTAGGTGAGCATGTGCTCGTCGGGGTGGGCACGGACGTGGTCCCAGTACGCCTGGAAGCCCGCCCGGACGGTCTCCTCCAGGGTGGCTCTGGGCCGTAGCGCGTCCTTCACGACGCTCACCGAGTGGTCGGTGAGCGTCGTGATGACGGACTCGACGAGGGCCTGCTTGGAGTCGAAGCAGTAGTGGAAGACGCTCAGCGACACCCCGGCCTCGGCGGCGATGGACCGGGTGGTCGTCTTGGGGACGCCGTCCCGGGCCATCGCTCTGATCGCCGCCTCCGTCAGCTGCCGGCGCCGCTGCGCCGACGGCATCCGTGCCATGTGCTCCCCCCGTGGCTGCCTGCTAGGCGCTGTGGACGCCCACTTCGTACAGCGAGTATCCCCAATCCGTGCCCCGGTCCAGGCCGTGCACCCGGACGTAACGGGCGGGGGTGCCGGTGAACCTGGCCGTGTCCAGGCCGCCGTCGCCGGAGGTGGTGGACCAGGCGGTCGTCCAGGTGGCGCCGTCGGTGGAGAGTTCGACGCGGTAGGACTTCCCGTACGCGCGCTCCCAGTCGAGGGTGACGCGGGAGACCAGGTGGGTGGAGCCCAGGTCGACCTGCCAGTACTGGTCGTCGCTCCAGTCGCTGGCCCAGCGGGTGGCGTCGTCGCCGTCCACGGCCCGGCCGGGCTGGTAGCTGGTGAACGGGTTGGACTCGGACGAACCGGCCGTGGCGGTACGTCCCCGGGCGAGGTTCACCGAGGCCTGGTGCCGCTCGGTCGAGCCCCAGGTGCCGAGGTAGGACTCTGCGCCCCGGAAGAGGTCGTCCACCACGTCCTGGCCGGCGACGAGCCGGATGTCCTCGATCCAGTCCGGGATCAGGCCCGCCTCGGCGCCGCCGTCGGTGTTGAAGTCGAAGGTGCGCGTCCCGACGGTCTGCCTGTCGATGACGGAACCGCCGTCGACGCTCTTGAAGGGGTACGTGACCTTGTGCGCGGCGTCGGCTCCCCGCGGGGCCGGATGGTCGCCGACGCCGTTGAAGTCGGTGCCGAACCCGTAGCCGACGCCGTACTTGTCACGCAGCGCGTCGGTGCGCGCGGCCTCGGCGCCGAATGCCTGGGAGCCGTGCATGTACTGGGCGACGAAGCCGCCGAGGGAGTAGACCCGCTCGGTCCAGTTCAGGTCCATCCAGCTGTGCGAGGACAGCACGCCGGGGTAGTCCGCCGCCTCGAAGATGTCGAGGGCCTGTCCGGTTGCCTTGACGCTCATGTGGTCGATCTCGAGCATCATCTTGCGCTTCATCATGCCGCGCACGGCGTACTCGCCCAGGGCGGTGAGCCCGCGGGTGTTGCACTGGGCGTCCGCGTCGTAGGAGGGGACGTCCGTGCCCGCCGGCAGGTCCGCCTCGGCCGCGGAGGCGGCGGTGCCGATCGGGTTGTCGTGCTGCGGCCCGGTGCACTTCTCGGTCTGCCAGAAGGTGCCGGTGGACAGGAACTGGCCGACGTTGATGGCCGTGCCGAGGCCGCCCTCGTCGAAGCGGACGCCGCAGAGCGCGTTGTCGAACTTGTGGCAGAGGAACATGCTGCGCACACCCAGCGCGTACAGCTCGTCCAGCCCCTTGTCGACGTCGGCCTGGCTGCACTGCGCGATGTCGAGGATCTGCTTGCAGCCGAACGGCTCGGAGGTCTCGACGCCCAGGACGACCGCCAGCTTGCCCTGCTTGATCACCTCACGCGCCTGCGCGCTGTCCAGGACGATCCGGAACCAGCCCTTGCCGGTGCCGCCGTACATCTTGTCGATGTACGCCTGGAGGTCGTACGTCAGCTTCGCCTGGAGGCGGATCGACGTCATCTCGTCACAACTGCGGTTCTTGAACGGATAGACGGAGCAGATCATGCCGTTGGTGACGAGGTCGTTGACGAGCACCCGCTGGCCGCCGCGCCAGGCCCGCTCCACCCAGGCGTAGTAGTTCGCCTGATGGGTCATCGAGTCGTAGGCCGGCCAGTCCTGGAACGTCGGCCAGCCGACCGGGTCGTGCTTGCCGTCCCCGCCGTGAGTGATGTAGTCGAAGAGCGCGAGCGTGCCGTCGGGGTAGTGCTCGGGACAGTCCTTGAGCGCGTCGGCGACTCCGGCCTCGGAGAACACCTTGCCGCAGATGAGTCGGCCGCCGAAGGCCTCGTTCGAGAACAGATGATTGTGCGCGTCGACGAACCCGCGTACGTCGCCCGCCGAGTCGGTGCCGGTGAAGGGCTCGCCGGTGACGTCGACCTGGGAGTCGGGGGCCGGCCTGGCCGTCGGTGTCCACCAGTCGGCGCCGGCCGCCGAGCTCGGGGTGGGGCCGAGGACCGTGGCGAGCACGAGGAGGAGCAGGGAGACGACGGTGACCTCCCGGCGTCTGCGGTACGGGCGTCCGGTCATGGTCACAGCCCACGTCCCTCGGTCGGCGGGAAAGCGCGGTGGAAGTGGGCTTTTCGACTGCCCATCAGATTGTCATGACCCGCGCAAGATAGTGGGACGAGGATCGCGACAGACCCCCTACCGAGTCAAGGGTCCGGGACACTTGACCTGATGGGCGAGCGTCCGACACGGCCCCGAGCGCGGCGCAAACCTCCCTCATCCGACTTTCCGTTGCGCCGGAAGCACCCGCGGGAGCACTCCCCCGCGGGTGCGCTTACACGATCAGGTGGTGATCCACGGGAGCACGCCTCCCCGCCTCCGCTCAGCGCCTATCCAGGGCATATGGACAATCCTCCCACTTCTGTACACACCGATCGGCTCACCCGCCGACGGTTCGCCGCGGCCACCGCGACGGCCGCCGCCGCGCTCACGGCCGCCGCGCCGGCCGCGGCCCTCCCCCGGGAAGCCGCCTGCCCGCCCAGGTCGACGGCCGACTGGGCCACTTGCCTCACCGTGGCGCGAGCGCTGCTGGTGGTGGACGAGCACGACCGGCCGCTGGTGCCGGGGTACGAGAAGGCCCTCGTCGGCGGGCTGCCCCGCACCGGGGCCGGGACCGGGACCGGGACCGGGAAGAAGGTCCTCGTGATCGGCGCCGGACCCGCCGGGCTGGTGGCCGCCTGGCTGCTGAAGCGGGCCGGACACCGCGTCACGCTCGTGGAGGCCAACGGCAACCGGGTCGGCGGCCGCATCAAGACCTTCCGTACCGGCGGGCACGAGCACGCGCCGCAGGCGTTCGCCGACGCCAGGCAGTACGCGGAGGCGGGCGCCATGCGCATCCCCGGCAGCCATCCGCTGGTGATGAGTCTGATCCGTCAACTGGGCGTCGAGAAACGCCGGTTCCACCTCGTGGACGTCGACGCGGACGGCAAACCCGTCAACAACGCCTGGCTGCACGTCAACGGCGTCCGGGTGCGCCGCTCCGCGTACGCGGCGTCGCCGCGCAGGGTCAACCGGTCCTTCGGGGTCCCCAGAAAGTACTGGGACACCCCGTCGGCGACCATCCTGCGGGAGGCGCTGGACCCGGTGCGCGACGAGTTCAGCACCCGGGGCGCCGACGGCAAGCGGGTGGACAAGCCGCTGCCGGAACGGGTGCGGGGCTGGGCTCGGGTGGTGCAGCGGTTCGGCGACTGGTCGATGTACCGGTTCCTGACCGAGGAGGCGGGTCTCGACGAGCGGACCGTGGACCTGGTCGGCACGCTGGAGAACCTCACCTCCCGGCTGCCGCTGTCCTTCATCCACAGCTTCATCAGCGCCTCGCTCATCAGCCCGGACACCGAGTTCTGGGAGCTGGTCGGCGGCACGGCGACGCTCCCCGACGCCCTGCTGAAGGAGGTCGCGGACGTCATCCGGCTCGACCGGCGCGCCACACACATCGAGTACTGGGCGCCGGACCGGCACGGCAACGACGACACCGCGCACGTGCGGGCCGACGGACCGCACGTGTGGATCGACACCGTCTCCGAGGGGCGCGACGGCAAGGTGGTGCGGGAGCAGTTCACCGCCGACCTCGCGATCGTCACGGTGCCGTTCTCGGGGCTGCGTCAGGTGCAGATCAGCCCGCTGATGTCGTACAAGAAGCGGCGTTCCGTCGCGGAACTGCACTACGACAGCGCGACGAAGGTGCTGCTGGAGTTCAGCCGCCGCTGGTGGGAGTTCGACGAGGCGGACTGGAAGCGGGAACTCGACGCCGTACGGCCGGGGCTGTACGAGGAGTACCGGACGGGCAGGGCGCCGGCCGACGGGAGTCTGCTCGGCGTTCACCCGTCCGTTCCCCCGGGGCACATCACCGCGGGACAGCGCGTGCACTACGCCGCCCACCGGTGGGCGACCCGCGACCAGCCCGAGGCGGCGCACATCGTCGGCGGGGGTTCGGTCTCCGACAACTCCAACCGGTTCATGATCAACCCGTCCCATCCGGTCGACGGCAGCGCGGGCGGCGTCGTCCTCGCCTCCTACAGCTGGGCCGACGACGCCTCCCGCTGGGACTCCCTCGACGACGACGCGCGCTACCCGCACGCCCTGCGCGGACTCCAGCAGGTCTACGGCCGGCGCGTCGAGGTCTTCTACACGGGCGCGGGCCGCACCCAGAGCTGGCTGCGCGATCCGTACGCCTACGGGGAGGCGTCCGTGCTGCTCCCCGGTCAGCACACGGAGCTGCTGAGCGCCATCCGCGCCGCCGAGGGGCCGCTGCTCTTCGCGGGCGACCACACCTCGGTCAAGCCGTCGTGGATCGAGGGCGCGCTGGAGTCGGGGGTCAGGGCCGCGCTGGAGGCGCACGCGGCACGCTGACACCACACCACATTTTGAACGCGTTCAAATAGCGGGTAGGGTCCCCTTCTGACACGGAGGGGGCCTTACTCATGAAGATCGTGCTACCGGGCGGGACCGGGCAGGTGGGGACTGTGCTGCGCCGCGCGCTGACCGCCGCCGGACATGAGGTCACGGTGCTGAGCAGACAGCCCACGGGTCACGACGAGATCCTGTGGGACGGCCGTACGCTCGGCCCCTGGGCCGAGGCGATCGACGGCAGTGACGTCGTGGTCAACCTGGCAGGCCGCAGCGTCAGCTGCCGCTACACGCCGGACAACCTGCGGGCGATGATGGACTCACGGGTGGACTCGGCCCGGGTCGTCGGCCAGGCGATCGCCGCCGCCGCGCGGCCCCCACGGATCTGGCTCCAGATGAGCACCGCCACCGTCTACGCCCACCGGTTCGACGCCCCCAACGACGAGGCCACCGGCGTGATCGGCGGAGCCGAGCCCGGCGTCCCGGACTACTGGGGCCACAGCGTGGACATCGCGACCGCCTGGGAGCGGGAGCAGGAGAACGCCGACACCCCGCACACCCGCAAGGTGGCCCTGCGGGCCGCGATGGTGATGAGCCCGGACCGGGGCGGGGTCTTCGACGTCCTGTCGCGGCTCGCCCGGCTCGGCCTCGGCGGTCCGGTCGCGGGCGGCCGCCAGTACGTGTCCTGGATCCACGACCACGACTTCGTCCGCGCGGTCGAGTTCCTCGTCGCACGGGAGGACCTCGCCGGGCCGGTCAACCTGGCCGCCCCGGGCCCCCTCCCCCACCGCGCGTTCATGCGCGCGCTGCGCGGGGCGTGGCGGGTCCCGGCCGGCCTGCCCGCGACGAAGTGGATGGCGGAAATCGGCGCCTTCGCCCTGCGCTCGGACACCGAACTGCTCCTGAAGAGCCGGCGCGTGGTCCCCGGCCGGCTGCTCGACGCCGGCTTCGCCTTCGACCATCCCGAGTGGCCGGGGGCCGCCGCCGACCTCGTACGACGGGTGCGGGGCCGCTGACGGGCCGCGCGGACGTGCACAGGGGTCACGTCCGCGCGGCTGTCGTCGGTGGGCGTCAGCTCGTCGCGCGGACCGCCTCGAGGATCAGGTCCGCGACCGCCTTGGGCTGGGACACCGCGACGGCGTGCGAGGCGCCGTCGATCTCGACGACCGTCGCCCCGGCCCGCTGGGCGCCGAAGCGCTCGACCTCGGGGTTGATGGCCTCGTCCGCACCGGCGATCAGCGCCCAGGACGGCTTGGTCTGCCAGGCGGCCGCGGCGGCGGTCTCCTCGAACGCGGCGGCGGCCAGCGGGCGCTGGGACGCGGCCAGGATCCTGGTGACGTCCGCGGGCAGGTCGGCGGCGAACACCGACGGGAAGGCGTCCTCGGCGATGGTGACCTCGACGGCCGGGTCACCGCCCGGCACCGGATACGTCCACTGCTTGAGGTTGCTGACCAGCGTGGAGAGCGGGAAGCGGCCCTGGAGCTCGCCGAGGCTCTCGCCCTCCGCCAGCGCGTAGGCAGCGACGTAGACGAGGCCGACCACGTTCTGCGTGGTGCCGGCCACCGTGATGAGGGCGCCGCCGTAGGAGTGCCCGACGAGGATGACGGGGCCGTCGATCTGAGCGGCGAAGGAGGCGACGTACGCCGCGTCGGAGGCGAGGCCGCGCAGCGGGTTCGGCGGGGCGATCACGGGGACGCCGTGGCCCTGGAGCTCGGCGATGACGCCGGACCAGCTGGCCGCGTCCGCGAACGCTCCGTGGACCAGGACGACAGTGGGAGTGGTCATGGGAAGGGGTCTCCTGGAGATCAGACGTGCAGGGCGTCGCGCAGGGTGCCGACGGCGAGCGTGATGGCGGCCTCGGCGGCGTAGGTCGGGCGCAGCGCGTTCAGCATCACGAAGTCGTGGATGATGCCCTGGAAGCGCACCGCGGTGACCGGGACACCGGCCTCGCGCAGCTTGTTCGCGTACGCCTCGCCCTCGTCGCGCAGCACGTCGGCCTCGCCGGTGATGACCAGCGCCGGGGGCAGGTCCTTGAGCTGCTCGGTGGTGGCGCGCAGCGGGGACGCGGTGATCTGGGCGCGCTCGGCCTCGTCGGTCGTGTACTGGTCCCAGAACCACTGCATGCCGTCGCGGCGCAGGAAGTAGCCCTCCGCGAACTGGTGGTACGAGCCGGTGTCGAAGCTCGCGTCGGTGACGGGGTAGAAGAGCACCTGCTGGACCAGCGGGACGCCGCCGCGTTCCTTGGCCATCAGGGTGAGCGCGGCGGTCATGTTCCCGCCGACGGAGTCACCGGCGACGGCGATGCGCGTGGCGTCGAGCCCCTTGGACGCGCCCTCCTCGACGATCCACCGGGCGACCGCGAAGTTCTGCTCGATGGCGACCGGGTAGCGAGCCTCGGGCGAGAGGTCGTACTCGGGGAAGACGACCGCGGCCTCGGCGCCGACGGCGAGTTCGCGCACCAGCCGGTCGTGGGTGTGCGCGTTGCCGAACACCCAGCCCGCGCCGTGGATGTAGAGGATCACCGGGAGGGTGCCCTCGGCGCCGGCCGGCTTGACCAACCGCGCACGGACGCTGCCCGTGGGACCGCCGGAGACGGTGATCCACTCCTCGTCGACCGCGGGCTTGTGTATCTCACCGGACTGGACCTCGTCGACGGCCTTGCGCCCTTCGGCCGGCGGCAGGTCGAAGAGGTACGGCGGGTTGGCGGTCGCCTCGGCGAACGCCGCGGCCTCGGGTTCGAGCACCGGCGTGACCGGCTCGACGACGTCGGACATGGCATCTCCTGCTGTATTCGATGTGCGGTGTCTTGCTCCGCCACGCTAAATCCGCCGAGCGGACTGCATTTGTCCACCCGTGCACCGACGCTGTGCTCACAGTGCACCGAGGCCGCCGGCCGAGACCAGAAGACCAGGATGGCTTCACAGGGTTGACGGTATCGTCCGCGCATGAAGCAGCTCCCCAACGCCTTGGAAGCACTCGTCGTGCGCACTGACTTCTCAGCAGACGGTGCCTGGGACGCTCTGCGGGCCGCGCTGTACTCGCCCGGCAGGGACGGTTTCCTGGCCGACGTCACACTTGTCGATGACCGGGGGTACGAGGGCTTGACACCCGACCGGGCCCTCGGCCTGATCCCTACGGAATATCAGCATCCGCTTCTCGTGCTGGCGGACTCGGTCACTCTTGCCTCGGCTGAACTGCCTCTTCTCATGGTGGACCTGCGGGGTGAGCGTGGGCGGAGTGTCCGCGTTGTGGCGACCGAATTGTGGAGCATCGAGAACAACCTCTCGGGGGCGAACATGGACTTCGAGGAGTTCGTCTGCGCCGTCGACGGCGACGGCGTCTACCGAGGCTTTTGAGTCGCGGGCCACCGGGCGGTGTCGGGCTGTGGATGCGAGGGGGCGTCCGCCCCAGCGGATGGCCTCCTCGATGCGGATACGGGCACCTTCTCTGCGTCCTGCGGGTTCAGGAGCCGGAGAAGAACTCTCGCTCGAGGATCGCGTGGACGACGGAGTCCCTCCACTGCCCCGCCTTCAGCACATGCTCGCGAATCGTGCCCTCCTCGACCATCCCAACGGCCCTCATGGTGTTGGCGGAGGCCTCATTGACAGGAGACCGGGCACCCCAAATGCGGTGCAACCGCAGGTCGTTGAAGCCAACGCTCAGCAGCAGCCGCACCGTCTCCACACCGTAGCCCCGCCCCCACACATCCGGGCGCAGCGCGAAACCCAGGGTGGCTCCGCGCTGCTGGTGAGGATCAAGGGCCAAGCGGCCGGACCCGATCAGCTCAGCCGTTTCCGACTCGACGACGCCCAGCGCATACTCCGTGCGAGGCGTCGCCGTGGCCGCTGAGACGGACCAGGTCACGACCTGTTCGACCTGCTGGCGGTTTCGCGGCTCAAACGAGAGGTGCTCGGTGGCTTCCGGGCTGCCGTAGATGGCGAGCAACGCCTCCACGTCCGGGATGGCGAGTTCCCGCAAGCCCAGACGCGCTCCTGAACTTGTAACCGGATGCATGCCCACGGACCCTACCCGCATGGCAACGCGGGCCGACGGGCAGACAGGTCTGAAAGTGGCACGAGACCCCGTGGGTGACTGGGGCACCGGCAACTTCGACAACGACACGGCCGCGGATCATCTGTCGATCCTCACGGACCGGCTCATCACCGAGGTCGCGGACGCGATGAGCGGCGATCCCGTCGGGATCGAACCCGACGAGTACTGGGGAGTCGCGGTACCGGCCAACCTGGAGCTCCTGGCCCTCATGGCCCGGCAGAGTTACGTGGGGGCGTCGCTGCCCGAGGCCGAGGTGGTCGAGGGGTGGAAGAAGACGTACCTGGCGGTGTGGGAGGGCTACATCGACGAGTTGGAGGTCTCACCGGATTACCAGGACGACAGACGCGCGGTCCTGATCCGTACCTTCGACGAGCTGGCCCGGCTCGGACGGGAGAGAGACTCGTACTGAGCTCAGCCGAGACCACGATGAGCGGCCCACAACGCCCCGGCCCGGCTGGCAGCGTCGTCGACCAGTGCCGCCAGTTCGGGTCTGTCCGGCACGGGAAACGAGACGTATGCGCCCCGACCACCACCGCTTGGCCGGCCATAGGCCTTGACGGCGAGGTGACCGTCCGGGAGAAGCCGGACGTTGAGGGTGGCCAACGTGAACGCTTCACCGCGTCGAGTGTCCGTCCAGCGGAGCGACTCCGGGATCGTGACATTGATCGCCAGAGCGCTCACTTCCAGGTCGCTGCTCATGGACGGATGATCCCATGCGAGTCGCCGCGGGCATCCGCCACGAGAAGCCCCGGCATCTAGTGCCGCATCAGGCGACGTTCGCCTCTTTCCGCCCCGGCTCCGTTCGTAGCCGGGGCGGATCCTCGTAAGGGGCGGTCAGGACTGGGGACGGTTGCGGCAGAGGCAGAACGGATGCCCGGCCGGGTCGGTGTAGACCTGCCAGCCGTAGCCGGACTCGCCGACGAAGCTCTTCTGGAGGGTGGCGCCGAGCTTGATCACCCGGCGCTGCTCGGGCTCGAACTCGTCCACTTCGAAGTCGAGATGGAACTGCTGCGGGTGCTCCTGGCCCGGCCAGCTGGGCCGCTGGTAGTTCTCCACCCGCTGAAACGACAACTCGACGCCGTCGTTGCGCAGGTTGACCCAGTCCTTCTGGCTTATGTCGGTGTTGATCTCCCAACCCAGCAGCTCGGCATAGAACTCCGCCAGCTTCCACGGGTCGGGGCAGTCGAGAATGACATCGGTGAACGTCAGCATCCGATCATCGTAAGTCGCGGCGCCGGACACCCTCGGTGCAGCGCAGAGACCTGGGGGCCACATGGACACTTGACCTCAACCAGACTTGAGCTTCTAGGTTCCTACCGGAGCCGCAGGAACCGGCCGGCGGTGCCTTTTCGAGGAGGTTCGCCGTGACCGAGCGCACAGCCCGTATCGAGATCCCCGACCGCTACCGCTATGCCGTGATCCCCCACATCATGGTCGAAGACGCCGCCGCGGCCATCGATTTCTACGAGCGGGCGTTCGGCGCCCGTGAGGACTTCAGGATCGACGCGCCGGGCGGCGGAATCCTGCACGCCGAGATCACCATCGGACGCTCTGCCCTGATGTTGGGCGACGCCGGCGTGGACGAGGCGGAGGCCGCCTCCTTCGCCGCGCCGACCTCGCTCGGCGGAGGTACGTCCGTCACGCTGCACGTCTTCGTGCCGGACGTCGACAGCCTGGCGGAACGCGCAGAAGCCGCCGGCGCTGAGATCCTCCAGCCGCCGAAGGACATGTTCCACGGTGACCGCACCGTCATCCTCAAGGACCCTTCAGGTCACCTGTGGGTATTTCTGACCCACGTGGAGGACGTCTCGCAGGAGGAGCTTCGGCGCCGCCTGGCCGCCGCCGGGTGACCGGACTTCGCGCGGTGACCGGACCGAATGCCGAGCGCCGTGCCTGACGGATGCACCAGCTCAAGCGCTCGGGTCATGCCTGGGCGGCTGGCCGCCCCGTAGTGGGCCGCCTGCGATCGGGCCTGGTGACGGCGTCGCAGCGGGACCAAGGGCAGAGCGGCGGACCTGGTGCTCGTCCGGTCCGGTGAGTCCCTTGCCGGACCGGGAAGGACTCCTCCACCCGCCACCTCGCGCAACGCCTGCCGGACGGTGGTGTCGGAGGGCGGCGTGCGGGGATTACCGGCGCGGGTTCTGTGCGTCGCGGGTCGAGCCCGTACTGGTCACGGGAGCCGAGGTGGTCGCGCCGGATGACCACACACCGACCTGGCGGCAGTCCGGTGTCAGTGGTGGGCGGAGCGGTTCATCTCGACGACCTCCTCCAGGGTGGGCGCGGAGGTGAACGCGGCGAAGCGCTCCATCAGGTCGTCACGTGTACGCGGCGCCTTGGCGCGGTCGGCCGCGGCCAGGGCCGCCTCCAGCTCCTTGACGTTCAGCTCGGTGCAGTAGGCGGGCGTGCCCGGCTGCTGGCGCCAGGAGTCGGCCAGCCTGCCTGCGTCGAAGGGGTCGAATCCGGTGTCGTCCACAAGGCGCATGGCCACGCGCCGTGCCTCGTCGGAGTCGGCGGCGACCGGGACGGCGATGCGGCCCGGGGTCCCCGCCGGAACGCCCTTGGTCTGCTGGGTGGCGGCCAGGGCGGCGTTCCATGCCTTGACGAGGGGTCGTCCCAGTTGCTCGGCGTTGTACAGGCTTTCCACCTGCTCGTTGTCGAGTCCGTCGATGTGCCCGTTGAGGTGCGGGTAGTAGTTGGAGGTGTCGATGACCATCGTCTCGGCGGGTACGGAGGCGAACAGCTCCGCAAGCTGCGGGACCCGGTCGAAGGGGATGGCCAGGATGACCACGTCCCTGTCCTGGACCGAGGTGTCCGGAGTCACCGCGCGGGCACCGGATTCGAGCACCTCGGCCGGCACGTTCTCGGGGCCCCGGGCGACCGCCACCTGAACGTCGTGCCCGGCCGTGCTGAGCTTGCGGGCAAGGTTGCCGCCGATCGCCCCTGCACCGATGACAGTGATTTTCATGATGTGTCCTTTCGAAGGGCGTGCTGCCCCAGGGCAGGGGCAGCACGATGTGATGACTGTGCGGTGGACCGCGGGCTGACTCCGGCGGGGTTCGTCGCATGCCGGACACCCCGGCGGCCGACCGGGGAAGCGTGTCCGGGGGTCTCTACGCCTGTTCGCCGCGCTCTCGGTAGCCGCTTTCGACGAGCGAGCGGAGGCGGTCCAGCGACTCCGCGTCGGTGGCGCGGGTGCCCTTGATCCAGGCAACGGAGATCGCTGCGAGGAACAGGTCGTACCCCTTCACCGACGCACGCACGTGTCCGGCGAGCTGCGCGGCCCGCACGTAGGCGTCGGTGGCGGAGATGAGGGTGTCGCAGGGAAGGGTGAGCGGATTGCCCGGCTCCTGCGCTCTGGCCGCGGCCATGAGCGGCTCCGGCAGCCCGCTGAAGGCGCTGAAGTACTCCTCCATCGCCCGCAGCCACTGCCCCAACGCCTGCTTGGCGTCACCGAGTTGCTCGATGTCCGCCCGGCGGGCCACCAGCTCCTCGGAACGCGTCTGCAGCACGGCCGCCAGCAGCGCCTCCCGGGTCGGGAAGTGCCGGTAGAGCGTGCCGGGCCCGACGCCCGCCTCCTTGGCCACCGCTTCCAGGGACGTGCCGACGCCGTACTTCAGGAAATGGCGCTGCGCCGCTTCCAGGAGGGCCGTGCGGTTGCGCTGAACGTCCGCACGGGGCTTGCGCCCCTGCCGTTCATCGGTGCTCACACGCACTCCTCCCTCGCACGACCGGTGAATCGTCAATACGGAGGCTACCTCCGCACTTATCCGAGAGTAAAACGGAGGCAGCATCCGGTCAAGTCGAGCCCGAGGTCGTCGACGCTTTGATGCTCGACGCTTTGATGCTCGACGCTCGATGCTCGATGTTCGTGGCGACCTCTTGCCCGGTGGACCTGCCTCACCAGCGCGGGGACCGCACGCGGCCCACATGCCGGATCCGCCGACGGGTTCACATGGCGGAACCGTGGTGAGAACCCCGGGGCCTTCCCCGTACGGGGGACGCCAAGGCCGAAGGCGAGAGTCAGGGCGAGCGTCCGCTACGACTCGACTCCCGGACGTGCTACGACCGCGAGTGCGCCGAGGGAAGGCGTCACGCCCAAGCAGTGATCGTCCTCCCCGCGGACGCACCCTGCGTCCGACACCGTGGCAGCGCATGATCGCCGGGGAGCAACGCGGACGCCACCGGGGACGGGGTGGAGAACGCCTGCACATCCCGGGTTCACCCATTCGGCCTACCTCAGCTCACGTCCGCGGGCGGAGAGGTCTTCACTGGCGGTGAGGTCCGGTCCTTGCCATCGCTTCCTACGCCGGTGCACAGCGGGAGACAGCGTCTCCCTCCCCACAGGGTCCGGCCGGTGCCCGTCGGGCCGCGCGACGCGGCCGGTCCGGCGCAAGCGGTCACCCCAGCGCCAACCGACCGAACGTCCTCGCCGTCGAGAGACGCCGCCCGTCACCGGCTCACATCACAGCGCTGCGGATCACCAGCAACCGCACGGACCGTGAACACCAGCGGCCGCGATCCCAACCAGCCCTACGTGAAGGGTCCAGCCATGCCCATCCTGTGTCACCCCGCCGTCGACGTCCCCGAGTACGTCATCACCGCTGAGGACACGCTCGCCCTGGCGGAGCATCAACACGCCGATCACCCTCAGCTCGCACTCGCGCTCAGGCTCATCCGCAACACCGGGGTGAGCAAGCGCCACCTTGTCCAGCCCATCGAGCAGACCCTGCGCCATCCCGGTTTCGAAGAGCGCAACCGCACCTACGAGGTGCAGGCCAAGGAGCGGGTGCCCGCCGTCGTACGGCGCGCCCTGGGCAACGCCGAGCTGGCGCCGCAGGAGATCGACGCCATCATCTATGTGTCCTGCACGGGCTTCATGATGCCGTCCCTCACCGCCTGGCTGATCAACCGGATGGGCTTCCGGCCCGACACCCGGCAACTGCCCATAGCTCAACTGGGGTGCGCCGCGGGCGGCGCGGCTATCAACCGGGCTCATGACTTCTGCGTCGCCCACCCCGGCAGCAACGTCCTCATCGTCTCGTGCGAGTTCTGCTCCCTGTGCTACCAGCCGAATGACCTGGACATCGGATCGCTGCTGTCCGACGGGCTGTTCGGCGACGCGGTCGCGGCTGCGGTCGTGCGGGGCCGAGGCGGCCACGGGGTGCGCCTGGAACGCAACGCCTCCTACCTCATCCCGCACACCGAGGAATGGATCTCCTACGCCGTCAAGCCGACCGGATTCCACTTCCGGCTCGACAAGCGCGTACCGACCACCATGGAGCCGCTCGCCCCGGTCCTGCGCGACCTCGCCGCCGCACACGGCTGGGACGCCTCAGAGCTCGGTTTCTACATCATTCACGCCGGCGGTCCCCGGATCCTCGACGACCTGTGCTCCTTCCTGGGTGTCCACCCCCATGCCTTTCGCCACAGCAGGGCGACGCTCACCCAGCACGGCAACATCGCCAGTGCCGTGGTCCTGGACGCCCTGAGGCGCCTGTTCGACGAAGGTGACACCGCGAACGGCTCGTCCGGCATCATCGCCGGCTTCGGACCGGGCATCACCGCCGAGATGGCCGTGGGCAGCTGGGTCGCCGCACCGACGCGCCCCGCCCCGACCCGCTCCGCGACCAGGCAGCGAATCGCCACCGCACGGTCCCACAAGGCAGTCGGGACTCGGACGCCACAGGCCGTCGACCTCTGGTCTCTCTCCCCAGGCACGATGTGATCCGGGCCGTAGCCTCTCGGACGACCGCCGACACTCACAGCGGGCACAGGAACGGGCGCAAACGGTCGTATGCCACCGCATCACGCAGACGCACTCCGGCAGACGCTCCCGGCGGCGGCCCCGGTGCAGGCGGCCCCCGTCTCCGTCACGGCGATCCGGCGCCGGGCCCCGGCCGCCGGGCGCTCTCACCCCGCACCAGGGCTGCCGAATGCCCGCCGGGGGCAGGCTGACGCGGCGCATGGCGGTGTGCTGTGCCAGGGCCGCGGCCGGCAGCCGCAGACAGCGGAGCATCTCACCCGGCCGCAGATCCGTCCGGCCGGGCCCGGTGACGAAGTCGGCTACCGGTGACAGCCGTTCGTGGCCGTCCGGGGCGCGCAGTACGCACACGCCGTGGAGGGAGGCCGCCATCGACACCATCGGCGCGGCCGGCAGCGCCAGACACACGTTGCCGCCCACCGTGGCGGTGTTCCATACCTTGAACGAGGAGGAGAACGCCTGGCAGCAGTCCGCCATGAGCCTGCGGGCATCGGGCCAGGGAGCGTCCGGCTGTTCGGCGAAGGCCAGCAGGTCCGCCACCGTGCACGTCGCCGCGATCTCCAGACCGTTCTCGGCGACCACCAGCGGCGGCCAGCCCGCCCGGGTCAGGTCCCACAGACGTCTCACCCCGGGCTGGGGTGTGGAGAACAGCCAGGTACCGCCTCCCAGCCAGGCGTCCCCCTCCGGGTGAAGACCTGTGGCCCGTCCGGGTCGGGGCGTCGGCGTCGGCCCCGCCCTGACCATGACGGCCCAGGGCCCGGACAGCGGTGAGGGTCCGACCGGCGCATTCCGGTCGGACCCTCACTGCTGTGTCGACGACGACGCCGCGTGTCCGTCGGTCAGGCGGCCGCGGGGGTGCCGAGCATCGCGGATGCCTCCTGGAGCGGGCTGAGGATGTGCGTCGGTGCGGTCGCCCGGGAGACGTCGCGGCAGGTGAAGCCGAGCTGGGCCATGGCCCGCAGGACCTCGTCGGCGCTGAAGTCACGGCGGTCCTGGCGGGTGACGACCTGCCCGACCTGCTTGACGGGGTAGGTGCGGCGGCCGACGATCACGGACGCCCCGAGGACTTCCTCGGGTTTGACGCCCTTCATCGATGCCAGGACGCCGCTCTTGGTGAGGTCGAAGGGGAAGCGGGCGATGACACAGCGCATGATGCCTCACGGGGAGAAGGTAGAGGGATGGTTCTGCCGCGGTTGAGGCGGTTCAGCGGGCGAGGACGCCCAGGGCGTTGCCGTGTTCGTCGACCACGGGCAGGCTGTCGAGCCGGCGATAGCGCATCGTGTGCTCGGCTTCGGCCATCGTGGCCACGGGAGAGACGAAGGGCGCCGGGGTGACGAGGATGTCCCGCAGCTGCACCCGGTCCGTGTACACGGGGGTGTCGCGGACCGCGGTGAGCTGGGCGTGGGTCAGCAGGCCGGTGCACACGCCGTCGTTGTCGCAGACGAGCAGGTGCCCGGTGCGGGCGCTTGCCATGACGGACAGGGCCACCTCGACGGTCATGTCGTCACAGACCTGTGGTCCGGCGGTGTCCATGGCGTCGGCCGCCGTCCTGGGTACGGGGGTGGCGCCCGTCGAGCGGGGTTGCATCCGAACCGTCGTCAAAGGGTGCCTCCTGCAGAGGTGGGACATGTCCTGGACACGGGTTCTCACGCGGCGGCGTCGAACGAGGACTGCTTCCGCCCGGTCATGCGCCGGGCGGCCGAAGCGGGGCTGCGTCGGCCGCGCGAGGAGGTACTGCGCTGACGCCGCTCGGCGACGGGCGCGGTGATCGTCACGGGGATGCCGGAGGGTGCCTGGGCGCCGGTGATCTGGGTGAGTGCCTCTTCGCCGGAGCGGACCTGGGTGGTCTGAGGCACGATGCGGGCGGCGCTCATGAGGCGGGTCATGTCGCGGCGCTGGTTGGGGGTGACCAGGGTGACGACCTTGCCGGACTCGCCGGCTCGCGCGGTGCGGCCGCCGCGGTGCAGGTAGTCCTTGGGGTCGGTCGGCGGGTCGACGTTGACGACGAGGTCGAGGTTGTCGACGTGGATGCCGCGGGCGGCGACGTTCGTGGCCACGAGCACGGTGACGTGCCCGGTCTTGAACTGGGCCAGGGTTCGGGTGCGCTGCGGCTGTGACTTGCCGCCGTGCAGGGCGGCGGCCCGGACACCGCTGTTCAGCAGGTCCTGCGTCAACCGGTCGACGGCGTGCTTGGTGTCCAGGAACATGATCACCCGGCCCTCGCGCGCTGCGATCTGCGTCGTCGTCCATTGCTTGTCCGCGCCGTGGACGTGCAGCACGTGATGCTCCATCGTGCTGACCGTGCCCGCGGTCGGGTCGACGGAGTGGACCACCGGGTCGGTGAGGTAGCGGCGTACCAGGCGGTCGACGTTACGGTCGAGGGTGGCGGAGAACAGCATCCGCTGCCCCTCGGGCCGGACCTGGTCCAGGAGCGCCGTGACCTGGGGCATGAAGCCCATGTCGGCCATCTGGTCCGCCTCGTCCAGGACGGTGATCGCGACCTGGTTCAGCCGGCAGTCGCCGCGGTCGATGAGGTCCTTGAGCCGGCCCGGCGTCGCGATGACGACCTCGGCGCCGCTGCGCAGTGCGTTGGCCTGCCTGCCGATCGACATTCCTCCGACGACCGTGGCGAGGCGCAGCTGCACCGAGCGGGCGTAGGGGGTGAGTGCGTCGGTCACCTGCTGGGCCAGCTCACGCGTCGGCACGAGGATCAGGGCCAGCGGCTGGCGCGGCTCGGCGCGCTGTCCGGCGGTGCGGGCCAGCAGGGCCAGGCCGAAGGCGAGGGTCTTGCCGGAGCCGGTGCGCCCGCGTCCCAGGGCGTCGCGGCCCGCGAGAGTGTTGGGCAGGGTCGCGCCCTGGATCGGGAACGGGACGCTCACGCCTTGCGCGGTCAGCGCGGCCAGCAGCTGCTTGGGCATGTCGAGGTCGGCGAACGCCTCGACCGCGGGCAGCGCGGGAGTGATCGTCTCCGGCAGAGCGAACTCGCCCTGGGGCGCTGCGGGCCGCCGGCCGTAGCCGCCCGAGAAGCTCGGACTCCCCGAACGGCTCGAGGCGGACGGGCCGGAACGGCCGCCCCGCCTCGAACCGGCGCCGCCGCCGAAGGCGCGGCCGTCGGTACGGCCGCGGCGGGAGGAGGGGTCATTCGTGCGTGTGGAGTTCATGGGGAACCTTCCTTGATACGGCGCGTACCAAGGAATTCCCGCGGCGGAAAGCAACGCAGGGAATCACAAGAACGGGCCGAATGGAATGCGAAATAAAATCTGAGGTGCAGCTGGACTGCGGTAAGTCTGGCGCGGGTTGCATCGACGGAATTCTCTGACGTCATGTGGACGTGAAATCCCGGACGCCTACCGCTTGCGCCTGCGGTGCGCCGCGCGTTCCTCGGGCGAGGTTCGCGGGCATTGCCCTTCCCCCAGGTGACACCACTGCGGGAAGAAGCCCGCAGCTGGGGCCCGCACCCCGAGGGATGCGGGCCCCAGCTGCGAAGTGCGCGTCGACGTCAGGCGAGAACGATGTTCTCGGCCGTCGGGCCCTTTTGGCCCGACGCGATGTCGAAGGTGACCTTCTGGCCTTCGAGCAGTTCACGGAAGCCCTGGGCGGCGATGTTCGAGAAGTGGGCGAACACGTCAGCGCCCCCGCCGTCCTGCTCGATGAAGCCGAAACCCTTGGCTGCGTTGAACCACTTCACAGTACCTGATGCCACGTCATTCTCCTCTTGGGCAGTACGCCGAAACCCGCGATGCACGGATACCGGGTCGCCGCGATGATGCCCCGTCCGGAGAATTACCGGCCATACGAAAACGCCGCCGACGTCCGAAAACACCGGCGAAGGCGCTTGAAGTTTTGGGAACCATAACTGCAACTGAGATCGACAGTAGCATGATGTAGCGGCCCAGGTACGGTAAATGACTCCGCCCTGCCGATTAAGGTAAAAACACTCTCCGTGCGGCGCGTCAAACTCTCACCTCACGGCCATAGATATTGACCCACCCGGGGTGCAGCGTTCCGCCGGAAAGCGGTCGTGTTCACGGCTCGAAAGGGCACGGATATTTCGGTGGCGGCATCCCGCCCGGGCACGGGTCCCGGCACCCCCGGGCCGTCCGGGTCACCGAGGCGATGCGGTGCGCGGTGAACGCCGCCACGGTCAGCTTGACCTGGTACACCTCGCAGGCCGGAAGCCGGAAGCCGAACCGACGGGGCGAGGGGTACGGGCCGGGTCGCTGGAGGGCACTGAGGGCCGCGCCCGCGCTAGGCAAGAGGAGGCGCCGCCCCGTCTGCACCGCACAGGATCGGGATCGCGCGGTCATGGCTGCGCGATCCCGATCCTGTGCATCCCAGAAGAGGGGTCCCGCGTCCGGCTGACAGCGTCGGCCGTATGGCCTATGCGTGCTGCCGGACGCGGTGAGCCCCGACCTCTCGGGCGGGCCGACGGGTCAGGCCAGGCTGATGTTCTCGGCCTGGGGACCCTTCTGGCCCTGGGTGACGTCGAACGTCACCAGCTGGCCCTCCTGGAGCTCACGGAAGCCCGAGGAGTTGATCGCCGAGTAGTGGGCGAAGACGTCCGGGCCGCCGCCGTCCTGGGCGATGAAGCCGAAGCCCTTCTCCGCGTTGAACCACTTCACAGTTCCCGTTGCCATGTCTGATGCCTTCCGGTCGATGACGCCTCCCACTCCATGTGGCAGGCGGAGGTGATCGCCCTGGTTCCTGCGGCACAGCACAGCAGAACGCCCACGCCGAAGACGTGGGCGAAGGGAAACTTCCGAACCATGACAGCTGACGCAGACGCTACACGCTCCACACACGCTGTCACCAGAGGCAACGGCCACGTGCCGCCTCAGGCCGCGGGCGTTCCGAACGCCTCGGCGGTGCGGCGGTGTTCGGCGTTGCGCCGGCGGGCCTCTTCGAGCTGGTCCTCGAGGACGACGATGCGGCAGGCGGCTTCGACGGGGATGCCGTCGTCGACGAGTTCACGCGCGCGGGCGGCGATGCGCAGCTGGTAGCGGGAGTAGCGGCGGTGCCCGCCCGCGGAACGCAGCGGGGTGATGAGGCGGGCCTCTCCGATGGCCCGCAGGAAGCCCTGCGTGGTGCCGAGCATCTCGGCGGCCCGGCCCATCGTGTAGGCGGGGTAGTCGTCGTCATCGAGACGGCCGTAGGAATCGTCTGCTGTCATCGCACCTCTTTGCCGGAACACGTCGAGGGGCCCTGGTGCCGTACCGCCACCAGGGCCCCGAAGGAACTGCTACACCATCTGCCGGCCCCAGTCCTGCGCCGGCCTTCTGTTTCCGCCGACCCGGCCTGACCACTGCCGGAACTGCGGGGATCGCGGATACGTGACCGGAGACCACCTCACTGTCGATGTCCTGCGGTACCCGGACCCACCACTCGTCCGGGCGATCCCGATGGCGCCAGACTCCTCCGTTCTTCCCTCTGGCCAAACACTTGCCAAACCGGTACTGCGAACTACTGATACTGCGGTACTGCTGATACTGCGGTACTGCGAACTGCTGTGGCCTGGAACAGCGCCACTCTTCGGCAGCCAGCCCCGTCGCCCGTCCTGCATCTGCTCTGGCTTGGAACCCCACTGCCGAACCTCCCGGTACGCGCGCCCGCAGCCAGACGCCTTTACCGGGGAACCACTCGAAATCTCACTGCGGATACTGCGGCACTGCGGATACTGCGGCACTGCGGATACTGCGGTACTGCTCATGGCGGCCCCTGATCACTGCGGGCCGCCCGGTCCGGCCGTCAGTCCCGTCACCGTCCTGCAACCGCTCTGGCTCCGGAACTCCACCGCCGCACCGTCCTGCGCACTGCAACTGCGTACTGCTGCCCGGCAGTTCATCTCTGCCGGGCCCTTCTTGATCTCGGCTACGAAGAAACCATAACCGGCCCGCCACCCAATGTCTACTCCAGCCACCACAGATTTCCGAGTGTCGGGCTGCGAGGTAACCGCGTCAGGGGCGGCCGGCGGCGTCGGGGCTGCGTGCGTCACGGCGCCTGGTCGCCGTCCCGTGATGCCAGGTCTCCTGCCGCGTCTCGGGGCGGGTGCGGCCGATGAGACCGAGCAGGAAGCCCGCGGGGATCGTGATCAGCCCCGGGGTCTGGAGCGGGAACCAGTGGAAGTCTTGGTCGGGGAAGAGCGCGATGGGCGTGCCCGAGACGGCGGGGGACCCCGCCAGGAGCAGTGCGATCAGCGGCAGGGTCCCGTAGACGGTCCAGCGGGCCCCCGTGGCGGTGTGGCCGGGCAGGAACAGCGCGTACAGCAGGACCGGAGCGAGCACGGAGGCCGCGACGGTGAACGACAGCGAGATCAGGGTCAGCCGGCCGCGGTCCTGGACGATCACGGCCAGGACGACGGCGGCGGCTCCGACCAGGACGATGCCGATCCGGGCGCGGCGGATCTCGCCGCCGGGCGAGCGGCGGCCGGTGGTGTGGGCGGGCCGGCTGCCGAAGTCGCGGACGAGGCTGGAGGCGGCCGCCAGGGTGATACCGGCGACGGCGGCGAGGGTGGTGACGAAGACGGCGCAGGCGACGGCGGCGAACACCATGCTGTGCCGGACTCCGCCGGCGACCGGGTCCAGCGCGCCGGTCAGCATCAGCAGGGCGGTCGCTCCCCCGGGGTCGGCGGCCCGCAGCAGGTCCCGGCCGATCAGCGCGCAGGCGCCGAGTCCGGCCACCACCACCGCGGCGCACACCACCGTGACGGGGCCCACGGCCCAGCCGACGGCGCGGCGGGCGGTACGGGCGTCGCGCAGCGGGTGCAGCCGCATGGTGAGGTGCGGCAGGCAGGCGGCGCCGAGCAGGAGGGTGGTCTCGAAGCTGATCAAATCGAGGCGTCCGGCGAGGGAGTGGCCGAAGTGGAGTCCGGGGCGCGCGTAGTCGGCGCCCGCCTCGGAGCGGTGCCGGGCGGCGTGGAAGAGGCCTGCCGGTGACCATCCGTAGCGGGCCAGCACGAGCCCGGCCACCAGCAGCATCGCGGTCAGTACGACACCGACCTTGAGGACCTGTACGTAGCCGATGCCGCGCATCCCGCCGAAGGCGGCGTAGCAGACCATCAGCGTTCCGGCGGCGACGGTGCAGCCGGTGAGCGCGGCGCCGGGGAGGCCGAACATGGCCACCATGATGTGACCTGCGGTGGAGAGCTGCACCAGGAGCAGCGGGGTGAGGACGACGAGGGTGGCGACGCCGAGGGCGCGGCGTACGGAGAGGTCGCCGAGCCGGTCGGCGAAGAAGTCGCCCAGGGTGAACACGCCGCCGCGGCGCAGGGGTTCGGCCACGATCCGCATGACCAGGTAGAGCGAGACGACCGTGGCGCAGGCGAAGAGGATGCCGTCGGCGCCGTCGAGGGCGACCGCGCCGGTGGTGCTGAGCAGGGTGGCCGCGGAGATGTAGTCGCCGGCGATGGCCAGTCCGCTGCCGGCCGGGCCGAAGGCGGCGCTGCCGCCCGCGTAGAAGTGCTCGGGGTCGTCCAGATCGGCCGCCGCGAGCCCGCACATCAGCAGGGACACCGTGACGAAGACGAGGAAGACCACGACGGCGAGAGAGTGTCCGTCGCCGTTGCTCATGCCCGGCGCTCCGGTGCCCGTGCCGTTGCCGCGCAGGAGGTCGCCGGACACGAAGTCGTCGAAGCGGGCGGGGATTTCGGCGCGTAGGGGTCTGGCGGTGCGTGCGGCCCTGGCGGTGCGTGCGGGCCCGGCGGTGGAGGGGGTGCGGAAGACATGCCGGTCATGCCATCAGCCGGCCGGAGCCGCGTACAGCGGACCGGACGCGCCGGAGGCGGTGGCACAGCGGTGCCGCGGCGGGCCTGTGCGAGGGCACAGCGGTGCCGCGGCGGCTCTCGCGTGTCCGCGTGCGGCCGCGTTCACGGCCGGTTTCCGTGCGGGGGGCAGCAGTTCACGGACGGCATGCCGACCCGGTCAGAACAGCTCGGCCTGCTCCACGGGGCCGGAGCGGGCCTCGGCGCGCCGGACCGGTTGCCGGGCGGGCGGCTCCGTGCCGAAGAGCGGGACCGTGCCGTACTCGTCGGGTTCGGCCGGCACAGGGGTGGGTCCCGTGCCGACGTTCAGACGCAGCGGGACGTCCCGGTCGAAGTCCGCCGGCGTCATCGCCAGCCATTCACCGTCCTGCGGTCCACTCATCGACGCTCCTCCGCCCTCGCACCTTCTCCTACCCCCGCTCCTGCCCCTGCCTCTCGGCCGGCACGCCCGGGTGATGATCAAGGAACCGTACGGCCGGAGGTCCTGCGATGTCACCCGGTCATGTCTCCGGCTCTCACCTTCAGCGCCGAGCCGACGCCCGCACAGGCCGTCTCGGGGGCGAGGCGGCGGCGGTCCGGCTCGGCTCGGCGCTGCGTCATGAACCGCAAGGCGCGGCGGTCGAAGGAGCGCCGCGCCTTGCGCCGGACGGCGGTCGACGGGGTGTCAGCCGCCGATGCCTGACTCCTGGGCGGTGGTGACGAGCGTGGTGGCGTCCTCCGGCAGGAGGTGTCCGGCGCTCACGGAGGCCTGTGCGGCCGCCCGCACCTTGCCCACGTACTCCGCGTGTGTCGGGTACAGCCGGCTGAGCACCGGTTCCGCGCGGGGCGGGAAGGACGGGTCGGAGGGGTCGGCCGCGTCGTGCCGGTCCCACGGGTCGGTGTCGGCGTTCCACGGGTCCCGGGCGCCGTAGAGACCGCAGAAGACTCCGCTGCCGCCGGTGTCACGGGCGCCGGTGAGCGTACGCGTAGGCACCGCCACGTCGGGGAGCCGGATGCCGCCGACGGCCAGGCCGGTGGCGGGGTCGCGCAGGTCGGCGCTGAGCAGTGCCCCGCTCGCGGGCCGGGGGCCGCCCCGCGCCCAGCCGGCCAGGTGGCTGAGGGCCGCGTTCATGGCGTAGTGGCCGGGGCCGTCGTTGTAGGGGGCCGATCCGGCCGCGCAGTCGGGCTGCGGTGCGGCCGTGCCCGCCGACTTGGTCACCGTCGGCTGACCGAGGTCGTAGGCCCACTGGTCGCCGTGGGCGGTGCCGGCCACCTCCCAGCGCACGACGCGGTCGGTGTCGGGCTGCCGCGCCGCGGACGCCCCTGGCACATCGGTCTCGGTGAGCACGACGAACGTCGGTACGGACAGGTCCGTACGGATCCGCGACGGGTACGGCATCAGCAGGATGTCGGCCAGTTCACCGCTGAGGGGTGCGGCGACGGCGCTGTTGCTGTGCACCATGAAGCCGTCGTAGACGCCGGAGACGGGCTGGACGGCGTTGGCGTACGTCGTCATGAGACCGGCCGACTGCGACTCGCCGTCGGCGAGCAGCGTCTTGATCGTGAGGCCGCCGAGCGGATCGGGCCCGTCGGGGGTGCGCAGCGCCTGCCCGGCCTGGCTGAAGATGTCGTAGGCGAAGGCGTCACCGGGGTGGACCAGCCCGCCGTACCGGGCGGGATCCCAGCCCTTGAGGCCCTTGATCTCGCCGAGACCGCCGTTGATGCCGACTGCCTGAGCCGAGACACCGACCCAGGCGTATCCCTTGCGCAGCAGCTCGTCCCGTTCGAACCAGTAGTCCGGGGAGAGTTCGAGCTGCCCGCTGACGTTGAGCCACTCCACGACGACGGTGCCGTTGAACTTCGTCGCGTCGACGGGCCGGCGGACGAGAAGGCGGCTCTTGTAGGCGGCACTGCCGGACGCGCGTACGTTCCAGCGGCCGTCGGAGCCCCACAGGCCCGACTTGGCGTACGACGTGGCGGTGCCCGCGAAGAAGTATTCGCTCTCGGTGTAGCCGAACGAGCCGAGGTCCTCCGCCGCGGCGAGGAAGGGGAAGCCGTGGCTCCCGGCCGGCGGGAGGCTGACGGTGGGGTTCGCGGCCTTGGCAGGGGCGGGATCGGCCTGGGCGGGTGACGTGCCGAGGAGCGTGGTGACCAGCAGCGCTCCGAGAGCGCTGGCGGTGGCCCATCGCCGGGGTAACCGGACGGACATGCGCACGGGTTGCCTCCGTGAATAGCGTGTCGAATGGTCGGGGCGATGCAGTCTCGTCCTGCCGTGCCGGGCGGCCAACCGGCGAATTCACCGGTGTCGCGCGACGGCGGCCCCTGCCACATCACCGCGCGTACCGCGCCCCGCGGTGTCCCGCCATTCACGCGGGGACATTCCGTAGGCGGACCGGAAGACCCGGCTGAAGTGCGTGGCGCTCGGGAATCCCCACCGGGCGGCCACGGCCGCGATGGTCCGGCCGCCACGGCCGTAACGCATCAGATCGCGCCGGCACTCCTCCAGACGGCGGCGCAGAATCCAGCGGCCGACGGTGGTGCCCTCGTCCTTGAACAGTTTGTGCAGATAGCGCACGGAGATGTGGTGGGCCCGCGCGATGACTTCCGGTGACAGATCCGGGTCGGTCAGGTGTATTTCGACGTACTCCAGCACGCGCCCCAGCACCGGCGGGTGCGTGCCGGGAGTGCCCGGCGCACCGCGTGTCCCGGGCGTGCCGGGCGTACCGGGTGTCGCTGTGGCCAGCTGCTCGGCGGCCAGGGTAGCCAGGAGGTTCACCGCGTTCCAGGCGAGCATCTCGCCGACCGGAGGGCGGGCCTCGGCCGTGGCGCGGGCCAGGTCCGACAGCAGCGGCGACAGCAGGGTGCCGAGCCGGGAGGCGCGGGCGACCGGTGTCCGCGCGATCCGCCGTACGTCGGAGTCCGCCAAGCCGAGCAACTCGGCCGGGACGAGGAAGGTCGTCGCCCGGAACGGCTCGCGGAAGTCGAGGGCGGGCGCGCGGTGGACGTCGTAGAAGCACACGTCCCCGGGCGCCAGCCGCAGGCCGAGGGCATCGATCGGCTCGTCGGCGGCGGGAGCGGGAGCGGGGGCGGCGCTGCCGGGCCGGGCGCCGCCGCGCAGGCCGACGAAGAGGTATTCGCCGCCGTCACGGGCGAGCAGCCGGTGCGCCGGGTGCGGCGACGTCCGGCCCGGCAGCCGGGCGGGCGTCTGCTCACCGGTCGTGATCTCGACGCCCAGGGGTGTCCGGTACGCCGGTGGGTCAAGGGTGCGGGCGCTGTCACAGGTACTGGTGCTGGTAGTGGGCATCTTCCGCCATAGCCTCCGGGGACCGTCCATCACGTCGTTCGGACGGTAGTTCGGTGGATGTGCAAAAAGAGTGACAACGACGTGACAACGCCTTCACCGGTCGCGTGGCGGGCCCTCGGCCGCAGCACGTTCCCTGGCGAAGGCGCGCAGCAGGTCATGGAGGGCGTAGCGGCCCGGCGCGGGTTCGCCGAGGAGGTGCGCGTCGGCGAGCACCCCGAGCAGCAGCCGGGCCCGGCGGACCGGCAGCCCGGCGAGGACGGCGGCCCCGGCCGGGGTGATGCCGGATCCTTCGTGCCGGGGCAGAAGCCGGAACAGCCGTGCGCAGTCCGGCGCCAGAAGGCGGTAGGAGACCAGGAAGGCCTCGCGGGCGGCGGCGAGGGCGTCGAGACCGCCGTCGGCCTCACGCAGACCGGCGGCCACCGCGCCGAGGGGGAGGTCCCGTCGGCTGGTGACGCGCGCGGCGACGGTGGCCAGCGCCAGGGGCAGCCTGCCGCACCGGGCGACGATCTCTTCGGCGGCCCGGTGTTCGGCGGCCGTCCGTTCCGCGCCGACCCGCCCGGCCAGCAACGCGTACGCGTCCTCGGCGGACGGCGGTGCGAGGCGGAGCGGCCGCGCTCCCGAGGCGACGAGGCCGGGCAGGGCGTGGCGGCTCGTGACCAGCGCGAGACAGCCCGGCCCGGTGGGCAGCAGCGGGCCCAGTTGTCCGGTGCCGGCGGCGTCGTCGAGCAGTACGAGGACGCGCCGACGGGCGAGGAGCGTGCGGTACATGCCGGTCAGCGCCTCCACCCCGGCGGGCATGCGGGACGCGGGCACGCCGAGCGCGGTGAGCATCACGCGCAGCGCGTCGGCCGGCTCCACGGCCGGACGGACCGGATCGGAGCCGCCCAGCGCCACGTACAACTGCCCGTCCGGGAAACGGCCCACGGCCCGGTGCGCCCAGTGCAGCGCGAGGGTGGTCTTGCCGACCCCGGCCATCCCGCTGACCACCACGACACCCGCCGCCGAGCGGGCCGCCGTCTCCAGCCACTCCGACTCGGCGGCCCGCCCCACGAAAGCGGGCGGAGCCGACGGCAGCTGGGCCGGCCGCACATGCTCGACGCCGCCCGGCCCGGCGGGGGCGTCGTGAGCGCGGCCGGCGCCGCCCGTCTCGACGCGACCGGCAAGCCCGGCGCCGGCAGGCCCGTCGTCGACGGAATCGCGGACGGCAGGCCCCGGACGGACGGGCCCCAAGGCGATGAGCCCCAGCGCGGTGCTTCCGGTGGTGACAGGGTCAGGGGTGGCCCGATGAGAGATGCCGAGGTCGAGCGCGGCGGGGGCAGGCGTGGCGGGGCGGGGCGTGGCGGGGCCAGGGGTGCCGACGTCGGGCGCGGCAACGGCAGGGGCGCCGAAGTCGAGCGGGGCGGGGCCAGGGGTGGTGGGGGCGGCAGTGGCCGGTTGCGGGAAGAGGGGCTGGGCCGGGGCCGGGAGGTCCGGGGTGGTGGTCGGTTTCGTCGTCGCGATCGGTCGGCCCAGGTGTACGACGGGTCCGCGTCTCAGCCGGTGTCCGACGTCCTGACGCAGTACGCGTGTGTGCGCCCCCGACAGTTCGGCGCCCGGCATGAGGCCCAGTTCGCGGGCGAGGCGCCGGCGGACGTCCTCGTACGCCCGCAGTGCCTCCGCCTGGAGTCCGCAGGCGGCCAGGAGCAGCACGAGCCTGGCGTGCAGCGGCTCGTCGAGGGGCTCCTGCGCGGTGGCCCGGCGCAGGGCGGGCAGGGCCTGCTCGGCCTGGCCGCACAGCAGCGCCGCGTCGGCCGCCAGCCGGGCCGTCTCGAGGAGTTCCCGTTGCACCGCCGTGAACTGGACGTGGGCGCGCACGGACGCCGGGATCCCCATCGCCACCGGGCCTCGCCACTCCTCCAGCGCCCGGAGGAACTGCCGGGCCGCCGTCTCGGGCCGTCCGGTGACCGCCGCCCGCTTGCCCTGCCGGGTCAGTTCGCGGAAGCGCAGCAGATCGACCTCGTCCGTCGCCGCCTCGAGGAGGTAGCCGCCGGTACGGCGGGGCAGACGCCGGCCCGGGGCGCGCGGCGGCAACCCCGGTTCGAGCAACCGCCGCAACGTGCCGGCGTAGCGCCGCACCACGTTCAGGGCGCTGGCGGGCGGCCGCTCGGGCCACAGCACGTCGACGATCCCGCTCGTCGGCACGGCTCGGCCCGCGTGCGCCAGGAGCAGGGCCAGCAGGGCGCGTTGCTGGGGGAAGCCGGGGTCGAGCTCCCCTTCCGCCCGCCACACCCGTACCGGCCCCAGCACCTCGAACCGCAACACCTCGTCCTCGGTGCCGTCGGGCGGCGTGCCCGGGCCCGGGCCGGGTGTCATACGGCACCGGCGTGGTCGTCGCGTGCGTTCAGCAGCGCCTCGACCCGCTCGGCGTCGGGGTGGTTCAGGCCGCGGAGGAGGACCAGGGCCTGCCTCCACGCGGTGCGGGCGCCCTCGTGGTCGCCGGTGGCCAGGTGGGTGTCGCCGACCCGGACGAGGATGTCGGCCTCGATGTACGGCACACCCAGGTCCCGCAGCAGAGCGAGGGCGTTGCGGTAGCCGAGGAGCGCGTGCGGGTGGCGGCCGAGGTGGTGGTGGGCGTAGGCGATGCTGTCCCAGGTGGCGGCCTGGCCGTAGCGGTCGCCGAGTTGCTGGAGCATGGTGAGGGCCTCGAAGCAGTGCGTCAGGGCCTGCCGGTACTCACCGAGCAGAGCGTGGTACCAGCCGACCGAGTTCAGCACGCTGGCCTGCGCCGCGCGGTCGCCGAGCGTACGGAACAGGCCGAGGGCGAACCGGTTGTGGCGCAGGGCGCCGGGCAGGTCGCCCCGCTGGTCGCACTCCCAGCCGAGACTGCGGTGGGTGTGGGCGCGGCCCGCGTCGTCGCCCAGCTCGGTGAAGAGCTCCAGGGCCCGTTCCAGTCGGGGAACGGACCGGGAGTGCAGACCGAGCCGGCCCTCCACGCGGGCCAGTCCCCGCAGACCGCGGGCCTCCAGCGCGGGCTCGGCGAGCCGCCGGGCGGCGTCGAGGGCGGTGCGCTGCACGGTGAACCCGTCGTGCCAGTGACCGCGCCGGTCGAAGAACGGTTCCAGGGACCAGGCCAGCTGGCAGGAGAGACGTTCCTGCACGGGCTCCCCGGACGCGGCGGCCGCCTCGACCACGGCGAGCAGCACCGCGTGCTCGGCACTGAGCCAGGCCAGGGCACGGTCGTCGTCGGCGAGGGGTTCGGGGTGGACGCCCTCGGGCGCGGGCGGCGGGGGCAGCGGGTCGGCGTTGGGCGCCAGCAGCCGGTCCGCGGCGTGGGCGGTGTGCAGGTAGTGGTGGTACAGCCGGTCGAGGGCCGCCGAGCGGTCGGCCGAGGTGTGCCGTTCGTGGACGAGTTCGCCGGCGTGGGCGCGCAGCAGATCGTGGAAGGCGTAGCGGCCCGGCGCGGGTTCGCCGAGGAGGTGCAGCCCGGTCAGCTCGGCCAGCAGCAACCTGGTCCGGCGTACGGGCAGGCCCGCCAGGGCGGCCGCGGCCGGCAGGGAGAAGTGGGGGCCGGGGTGCAGCGCGAGCAACCGGAACAGCCGGGCGGCCTCGGCCGAGACCGCGCGCGAGGACCAGGAGAAGACCGTGCCGACGTCCACGGAGGCGTCGGAGCGGGCGAAGGCGTCGAGGCTGCCGTGCGCCTCGCGCAGTTCGGCGGCGACGGCGGCGAGCGGGAAGTGGGGGTGACCGGCGGCGCGGGCGGCGACACAGGCGAGGGCGAGGGGCAGTCCCGCGCACAGTTCGGTGATCTCGTCGGCCGCCCGGGGCTCGGCCGCGACCCGCGCCGCGCCCAGCCGCCGGACCAGGAAGGCCCTCGCCTGGACGGCGTCGAACGGGCGCAGGACCAGGGAGTGGGCGCCGTGGGCGGCGACCAGCCCCGGCAGTTCGTCGCGGCTGGTGACGATGGTGAGGCAGCCGGCCGTGCCGGGCAGCAGCGGCAGCACCTGCTCCGTGTCACGCGCGTTGTCGAGCACGACGAGGACCCGGCGGCCGGCGAGCACGCTGCGGTAGAGCGCGGCCTGCGCGTCGATACCACGCGGGATGCGTTCCGGCGGCACGCCGAGCGCCGCGAGGAACCCCCGGACGGCCTCCCCCGGGTCCAGGACGGCGCCGGACGGGTCGAAGCCGCGCAGATTGACGTAGAGCTGTCCGTCGGGGAACCGGTCGGCGACCCGGTGGGCCCAGTGCACCGCGAGTGCGGTCTTGCCCACGCCCGCCATACCGCGGATGGCGCTGATCACCACGGCCCCGGGCCGCGACCCGTCCGCGCCGGACAGCGCGAACGCCTCGTCGAGCTCGGCGTCCCGCCCGGTGAACATCGTTGTTCCGTGGGGAAGTTGGGCAGGCAGGGGAAGAGAGGTGGGAGGACGCGAGGGAGAGGAGGAGGGCGTGGGAGCCGACGGGGGCGCGGGCGCGGCGGGACCGTCCGGGGCGGGCCCCTCGCAGACGCCCGCCGGCCGGGCGGACGATCCCGTCGCCGCCTCCCGCACGCCGTGCAGCACCGCGTCGCGCGCGTCGCGCAGTTCCGCTCCGGGGTCGATCCCCAGTTCCTCCGCCAGCCTCGCCCGTACGGAGTCGTAGGCGGCCAGCGCCTGCGCGCGGTGGCCGGCCGCCGCCAGCGCGAGGAGCAGGCCCGCTTGGAGGGGTTCGTCCAACGGGTCCCGCGCGACGGCCTGTCGCAGCTCGGGCAGGACCGCGTCCGGCCTCCCGGCGCGCAGCGCGGCGTCCACCGCCTGCCGCACGGCGGCCGTCCGCTCACGTTCCACGGCGCCGAACGCCGGGTGCGCACGGGCCTGCGCGGGAACACCGGCGGCGAGCGGCCCGCGCCACAGGGACAGTGCCTCGGTGAGCAGTTCGAGCGCCCGCGCGGGTGACCGGTGCGCGATCCGCCGCCCTTCCTCGCACAGGCCGCGAAACCTCGGCAGGTCACTGGAGTGACCGTCGGTCACCAGCCGGTATCCACCGGCGTCCCGGAGCAGCCAGCGCCCTTCCGCGCGGGCGGCGAGGCCGGGCTCCAGCAGCCGGCGCAGCGAACCCACGTGGCGCCGGACGACATTGACCGCGCTGCGCGGCGGAGCCGCCCCCCAGAGCACGTCGACGATCTCCCCCACGGCGACCGGCCGCCCCGCTCCGACCAGCAGCAGGGCCAGGAAGGCATGTTCCTGCGGTCCTCCGAGCTCCAGCTCCACGTCCCCCCGGAACACCCGAACGGCTCCCAGGACCGCGAACCGCACCGGCTCCAGCGGCACGCCGTCCCCCTCTCGCCGATCTTCCTCTCCGGCTTCGACTGTACGACAGCAGCGAAGTTACCCAGAGTTACGTGCGGCGTCGTTCCGGCTGTTCAGGGCCGAAGATAAAACCTAGTTGCACTAGCTGAAAACCTAGGGATACTAGGCAACGGGCTGCGCGAGTGCCCCGGCCGCACGGACGACCCCTGCGGACGGCCCCCTTACGGACATCTCACTGGAGCAAGCCATGAAACCGCCCCGGACCGGCACCCTGGCAGTGCCCGGCGCCACCCTCCACTACGAGACGCTCGGCAGCGGACCGGTCCTGCTGCTCATCCCCGGCGGCGCCGGTGACGCCGGCGTGTACGCGGGGATGGCGCCGGAACTGGCCACCCGCTACACGGTGGTCTCGTACGACCCCCGCGGCCTGTCCCGCAGCCCCCTCGACGGCCCGGTGGACGCGCCACGCGCCGACGAAGAGGTACCGGTCTGGAGCGACGACGCCCGCCGGTTGCTCGATCTGCTCTCCCCCGGCGAGGAGGCGGTCGTCCTCGGGTGCAGCTCCGGCGCGGTCGTCGCGGTGGAGCTGCTCGCCCGGTACCCGGACCGGCTGCGCCGGGTGGTCGCGCACGAACCGCCGCTGCTGGAGCTCCTGGAGGATCCCGCCCCGCATCGAGCGCTGTTCGCCGAGGTCCGCGAGATCTTCCTCGCCGAGGGCGCCGACGCCGCCATGACCCGGCTCGGCGAGGGGCTGGCGGACGGATCTGCCGGGCAGGCGCCCGCCCGGCCGACGGAACTGCCGCCCGAAATCCGGGAGATGGCCGCCCGGATGCACACCAATCTGCCGGTCTTCCTGGGCCGCGTCCTGCGCCCGTTCTCCTCGGCCGTGCCCGATCTCGCCGCGCTCCGGCCGGTGGCCCACAAACTGGTGCCGGCCGCCGGACGCGACTCCCGCCGCCAACTCCCCCTGTACGGGCCGGCCGAGCGCCTCGCGGAGCTTGTGGGATCCGGGCTCGTCGAGTTCCCGGGTGGCCACCTCGCAGCCGTCGAGTCCCCGAAGGAGTTCGCCGATCACCTGCTGACGGTGCTGGACCGACCGGCCGCGGGGTCCGGGGCGACGTCGCCCCGGACCCCGCGGCCGTGGACCGGGTGACCGCCGGTCAGCAGGTGCGGCCGGTGTAGTGCGCGCCCTGGATCTTGGCGGCGGATCCCAGCCAGGACGTGCCGGGACCGACGCAGCGCTCGTAGTCGGCCGCCCAGGCCACGTCGACCTTGATGACCACGCGTGAGCCGTCCGAGGTGCAGTGGTTGTAGAAGGCGTCGGAACCGGTCTCGTAGAAGCCGCACGGGTCCGCGGCCGCGGGACCGGCGGTGGCGGCGGTCAGCGCCCCCGAAAAGGTGAGGACGAGAGCGACGGAACCGAGGGTGCTGAGCACCGTACGACGAACACGCACAGCGGAACTCCTTGCCGACAAATGACGGGCGGTAGCGGGAAAAGCCCAGGTCCGACGAGGGACGTGAGGCCTGCACCAGGATCGTGGCGGACGCCTCGCGGGTGATCGAACGACGGGCCCGTTCACCCTGCGAATCGTTTCGCCGCTACTCCGTTGGAGTGGTCGGCCCCGCACAAGCGACTAGGCGGTGCCGGATCCCTGGGATGGCGGGCCGCTTCACCCGGGTGAGCGCCTTGAGTGGTGGAGCGGCGCTTACTGACTGACGGTGGATCACGTCAGGCCGGGTCGTGTCAGCTGACGAAGTGTCGGCTGCCCGGTCGTGACGGAAGGACCATCAGATGCGTTCTGCTCGCATGATCCTGGCCACCGCGGCGGCTTCGGCCGCCCTCGCCATCGGCGCCCCCGGTGCCTACGCCGCCGGTGACACGGACCACGACGACTCCTCCTGGAGCAAGGAGGACAGCTCCTCGTACAGCGACGAGCACGGCAAGGAGGACGGCTCGTCGTCCGCCAAGGAGGAGGACTCGTCGTCCGCCAAGGAGGAGGACTCGTCGTCCGCCAAGGAGGAGGACTCGTCGTCCGCCAAGGAGGAGGACTCCTCCTACGGCAAGGAGCACGGCAAGGAAGAGCACGGCAAGGAGGAGAGCGGCAAGGAAGAGAGCGGCAAGGAGGAGCACGACTCCCCGCACGGTGGCATGCACACCGGCGGCGGCGCGCTCGCCTCGGTCAACGACAGCAGCGACCGCGGCGCGGCCAAGGACCCCAGGTTCGACCCCGAGACGTACAAGGACAAGGACGCCGAGAGCGGCGGTGAGCACGGCAAGGACTCCTGGAACGGCGGCAAGGAAGAGGAGTCCGGCGGCTGGAGCAAGGAGCACGACAAGCCCAGCGGCGGCATGCACACCGGCGGCGGCGCCCTCGCCGGCCCGTCGGCGACCGCGGCCGGACTCGGCGTCCTCGCCGTCGCCGGCACCGGCATCTACGCCCTGCGCCGCAAGAAGACGGTGGGGGGTGTGGCCTGACCCATGCCTGACGCGATAGCGAAGCCGCGGCCGCCACACATGCCCCCCCCCTGTGGCGGCCCGGCCTGCTGTCCGCAGACCCCGTCCTCGTCGGCCGGGCCGCCACCGGCCGGATCGCGGGCGGGAACCACTACTCCCCTGTCGGCCCGTCCCCTTCGCCCCTACACTGACAAATTGTAGACGTGCGGGCGCAGTTGACCGGGGGGAGCCGCCATGTCGGGGGACCAGTACGGCAGATACAACGACACCGACCACAACACCTTCCACTACGTGCCGCCCATGCCGGCGGCCCCGCCGCCGGCGCCGGCGGACGGAGCTCGGGCCGTCGCGGTGGCCGTGCTCAACCTCAGTGGTCTGGGCCTCGGTTACGCGCTGGTGCGCCGCTGGGCCCTGATGGCGCTGTGCTGGACCGCCACCGCCGTCCTGCTGTTCGTGGCGCTGCCGGCCGACCCGGACGGTGTCCCGGGCTTCGCCCTCGTCCTGTACGTCCTCTTCCTCCTCGCGGTGACGGCGGACGGCGCGCGCGTGGGACTGCGCACCCGGCTGGCGGGGCTGCGGCAGGCGCCGCTCGCGCTCGGGCTCGGACTGCTGCTCCTCGTCGTGCCGGCCGGGGGCGTCGTGCTGTACGACGGCGCGCGCGACGAAGCGACCCAGCAGATGCTCCTCGACCGGCTCGACGAGGCCGACCGGCTCGTGCAGACCGCCGGCGACAAGACCTTCGCGTCGGCCCGGGCCGACTACCGCAAGGCGCTCGGCGTCTACGCGGACCTCCGCTCCGACCACCCCGGCTCCAAGGCGGCCGAGCGGGTGCCCGCACGGATGAAGACCTACTACACGACGGTCGGAGCCGCGTACGCGCAGGGCGAGTACTGCGAGGCGGTGGAGCCGCTGAAGTATCTGCGCACGGTCCCCGAGAGCCTGCCCGGGACGGACCTCGGGGCGCTGAAGACCTGGCCCGACGACCGCCTGGCCACCTCGCTGTACGAATGCGCGTCGACGGCGCTCACGGCGGGCGAGGCCGACTGGTCGTCGCAGTACGGCGAACTGCTCACCACCTTCCCCGACTCGGAGCAGGCCGCGAAGGTCGAACCGGCGGTCGCCGCCGCCGTCGTCCGCACGGAGAAGGACCTGCACGGGGCCGAACCCTGCTCCGCGGTCCAGCGGCTGCGCACGCTCGGCTCCCAGATCGACGGTCTCGAGGCCGGGCAGGCGGACATCGGCGCCGCTCTCGACAAGGACAGCCGACGGGCCACGGGCAGCGCCGACACCGGCACGTACACGTGTGGCGTGGACCAGTACCGGGACGGCGATTTCGAGTCGGCGCAGACGACGATGACCGAGTACGCCTCCGCCCACAAGACCGCCAGGAACGCCGGCCTGGCGAAGAAGATCGCCATAGCGGCGGAGATCGCGCAGACCGTGCCGGCCGCGGGCAAGAAGCTGCCGACGACCCGTACCGGCGGCAGCATCTCGGTCACCGTGCAGAACGACAGTCCCGACGCTGTCACGGTCCTCTTCACGGGTCCGGTCACCGGCAGCTTCACCCTCAAGGCCTGCGGCAGCTGCAAGGCGTACTCCCTCGGCAGCACCCTCAGCCCGTCGTTCGAGCCGTGCAGCGACAGCGGCAGGAACTATCCGCAGCGCACGATCAGCCTGCCGGTCGGCACGACGTACTTCCTGCACAAGCCGAACGGCGACAGCCTCGCCACGCCCGCCTCGGACACGGCCAAGCTCGAGTCGGGTTATGTCTACACGGAGTGCGCCTACACGACGCAGAGCCTGGGAACGGGCCTCTGAATTCCTTGTGAAAACACGGAGGATTTCCGTCCGTTGAATGTGCGTCAGCCCCGCGTCGTGTTACCTGTGGGTCTCATGTGACGGGTGATAAGGTGCGCCGGAATTCTCTCGCGCAGCGCCCCCACACGAAAGCCTTGAGATCCTCCATGAACGACATAACGGCGGAAACACCCGTGCATTCCCTTGCCCCGGGCGGACGACGCCGGCACCGCAAGGCCAAGCAGAGCAGTGCCGGCGTCCGGCGGGCGATCGTGCTCGCGCTGGCCCTGCCCGTCACCTCCGCGGCTCTGGCCGGCCCCTCGGCGTTCGCCGCCGAGAAGGGCATCGGCACCACGGCCGAGGACACCGCGGCGGGCCCGACGCTCGGCGCCGACGACCGGCAGATGGTCGCCAACCTCGAGAGCCGGGTCCTCGATCAGCGACTGGGGTCCGAGGTCAGCGGTGTGGTCCTCGACTCCGCGTCCGACACCACCCTGTGGGACCACAACGGGGCGACCGCGCTGATGCCCGCGTCCAACACCAAGCTCGCCACGGCGACCGCCGCCCTGACCGTGCTCGGCCCGGACCACAGGTTCACCACGAAGGTCGTCTACGGCAACGGCACCCTGACCGTGGTCGGGGGCGGCGACCGCACGCTGACCGGCGCCGACCTCGCCGAACTGGCGAAGACCGCGGTCGCCGGCCTCAAGGCGGCGGGGCTGACGTCGGTGAAGGTCGCCGTGGACGACAGTCTCTTCGCCGAACCGAGCCTGGCCGACGGCTGGAACACCGGCTACTACCCCGACTCCGTCGCCCCGGTGCGCGCACTGGTCGTCGACGGGCACGGAGTGCAGGACACCTCGATCGACGCCGGGCAGGCCTTCGCCCAGCAGCTGACGGCGGCCGGCGTCACCGTCGACGGAGCGGTCACCCGGGCCGGGGCGAGTCCGCGCGACGCCCCGGTGGCACGGCACCGGGGCGTCGCTGTCGGAGATCGTCCACAAGATGATCAAGGTGAGCGACAACAACATCGCCGAGACCCTGCTGCGGATGACCGCGCTCGGCGCGGGCCGCCCGGCCACCTTCGAGGGCGGCACGGAAGTCGTCCGCCAGGTGCTCAGCCTCCGGTACGGCGTCTCCCTCGACCATTTCGAGATCCACGACGGAAGCGGCCTTTCGCGGGCCAATCGCATTCCGGCGGCCACGTTGGCGGAAATCCTCGAACTGCTGACGGAATCCCGTTACTCCTCCACTCTGGGCTCCATTCTCGACGGATTGCCCGTCTCCGGCGAGGCCGGCAGCACGCTCGGACCGGAATGGGGCCGCTTCGACGACGTGAACTCCTCGTGCGCGGTCGGCAAGGTGCACGCGAAGACCGGCACCCTGACCGGAGCCATCGCCCTGAGCGGTCTGACGCAGGGCAAGGACGGCAAGTGGAAGGTCTTCTCCTTCGTGGAGAACAACTCCACGGCCAACCCGAACGACATCAAGGACGCCATGGACGGCCTCGCGGCCACCGTGAACGGCTGCTGGGCGTAGCGAAGACGTCCGCTCGGAGCGAGGGCCGGCACCTCCGGGGCCGGCCCTCTGGCGTCACGGCCAGCCCTGTCCGGATGTGGCCCACACCACAAGAAAACGCTACCGTTTCGATGATGTCGAGGGCTAGTGTGTCCATCAAGTGAACGAAACGGTTTCGTTCATGCGAGGCGTACTCCCCCACCCGCCTGGAGACACAGCCATGGCCTCCGTACTCGTCGTCAACGACCAGTCCCTCCAACGCGTCGGCCTGCGCATGCTGCTCACCGCCGAGCCCGACCTGACCGTCGTGGGCGACACGGCGAGCGGGGCCGAAGCCGTCCGGATGAGCACGGCACTCCGTCCCGACGTCGTCCTGCTCGGCGGCGTCCGTCCCGGGACGGACGTGATCGGGACCATCCGGCGCATCGCCCACCCGCCGCGCCTCACCGCGCTCCCCGGTCCCGGCGGACCGTACGGGCAGCCGCCGCGGATCCTGGTGCTGACCTCCACCGGTCACGACGGACACGCCTACGCCGCCCTGCGCGCGGGTGCCGGGGGATTCCTCCTGAAGGACGCCACCCCCCACGAACTGACCGCGGCCGTCCGGGTCGTGGCCGCCGGAGACGCCGTCATCACCCCCGAGCTGACCCGCGCGCTCATCGACACCGTCCGCCATGAGCGCGTCCCGCGTGCCGGCGAGCGGGCGGTCGGCCTCGACAGCTTCACCGAGCGCGAACGCGACGTCCTCGTCGCCGTCGCCTCCGGCTGGTCCAACGCGGAGATAGCCGCACGGCTGTCCATCGCCCCGACCACGGTGAAATCCCACGTCAGCCATATCCTGGCCAAGATCGGCGCCCGCGCCCGTGTCCAGGCGGTCGCCTTCGCCTACGAGTACGGCCTGGTGCGCCCGGCCGCCTGACCGCACCGCCGGCCCCGTGACCTCCTGTCCCGGTCCGGGGCCGCCGGGCGGTCAGCCGCGGTCGCGCTGGTGCACACGCGCCAGAAGCAGGTTGGCGTCCTTCCGGGTGAAGTACGCCGCGCTGGGGACGTAGACGGTCCGGCCGCGTACGGCCACCGAGGTGGGGTTGGACAGTCCGTCCTGCCGGGTGAGGACGACCCGGTGGGTGCCGTCCGCGCGGACCTGGGTGAGCTCGCTGCCGCCGGTCATGGCGACGAGAGCCGTGTCGCGGTGCCGGTCGACGAAGGCGAAGTCGTCGATCGCGGCAAGGCCCTTCGCCCGGGTCTCGATCGTGCCGGCGCAGCCGGTCTCGAGCACGGGGATGCGCAGGAGCGTCCCGGCGTTGGTGTTGGACACCCACACGGCGTCGCGGTGGATCCGCAGGCCGTTGACTCCGACGCGGGCCGCGGGCGGTGCGTTGCGCGGCTCGAGCGCTGCTCCCGTGGCCCACGCCGTGGGCTTGCCGCCCGAGGCCGGGACGCGCCAGACGGTGCCCAGCGCCGAGTCCGCGGTGTAGAGCACGCCCCGGCGCTCGTCGAGGGCGAGTCCGTTGGGGAACCCCTTCGGCGGCAGCTGTGCGATCTGCCGGGGTTTGCCGCCGCCGGACGGGATGCGCCAGATGCCGGTCGCGGGGGTGCCGGTGGCGTAGCTGACGTACAGGGTGCCGTCCTGTGCGCGGGTGATGCCGAGGACGACCGCCCTGCCGACGACGGGTGTCGCCGGTTTCGCCACGGCGGGCAGGGTCGCGAGAAGTCGCCTCCGGCCCTGCGGGGTGACGTTGACGACCTGCCGGGCGGTGGAGAACGTCAGGTCGGCGGAGCCGTCGGGTTCGAGGGCGATGTTCTCCGGCGTCTCGCCCTTGGCGAGGTCGAAGTGGGCGACGACGCGCGGGGCCGAGACGGCCGGCTCGTCTCCGGTCGCGGGAGCCGTGGCGAGCAGGCCCAGGGCGAGGGCGGCGGCGGTGACGCCCGCCGAACGGGGGACTCGGGGCATGGGACCTTCCTTGCGGGGAAGTCGAGAGGACCGCCGTGCGGCGGCCAGACGACCATGGCGGTGGGTCGGCGGCGGCGGTCGCAGTCGTGGCCGGGGGGTCGCCCGCGTGGCCCAGGGCAAGGACCCGCCTGCCACTCACCCGGGTGACAGGACGATGCAGCAGACTGTGCGGTGCGCACACCGGTACGACAGCCGTCCCGACGGCAGCCCACCCTGGCGGACACTCACCCAGAAGGAAGCACAGCGTGATCATCTTCGGCACCAAGGGATACCTCTACCAGCTGGCGATACTGACGCTCGTGTGCGGCCGCTGCGGCAATCCCGCCGCGCACACGCTGCGCAAGCGGGTCACGAAGTTCACCCTGTTCTTCGTGCCGCTGTTCCCGGTCTCGACGAGCTACGCGACGCAGTGCACCTTCTGCGGCGCGGAGCAGAAGCTGACCAAGGAGCAGGCGGAGCAGTTGACGGCGCAGGCCGCGGGCGGCGCGGGCGGCCAGGCGTACGGACAGCCGCACCAGCAGCCGTACCAGCGCTGACGGGATCCCGGCGGCTCACCGGGTGAGTCCGGCCCGCTTGCAGGCGGCCAGGAGCTCACGGGTGCAGATCTGGCCCTCGGTGTACAGGCCGCCCCTGACCAGGGTCCGTTCGACGTCCCCGGCCGTCACCGCGTACGGCTGGAGCAGGACGGACGGGATGCGTCGCGTGGTGGGGCTGTCGACGGTCGTGGTGGCGATGTCACGCGGGTCCCCGCCGCGTCCGACGGCGACGGCCATGGCGGCGACCGCGGCGGCCTCCTTCGCGAACGGCTTGTACACCGTCATGTACTGCTCGCCCTTGACGACCCGGCGCACGGCGTCGAGGTCGGCGTCCTGGCCGGTGACGGGCGGCAACTCGCTGACCCCGGCCCTCTTGAGAGCGGCGACGACGCCCGCGGCGATGTTGTCGTTGGCCGCGAGCACTCCGTCGATCCGGTTCGGGCCGAGGGCCGCGATGGCGGCGGACATGTTGGCGTGGGCGTTCTGGGTGCTCCAGTCCGGGGTGTCGTAGGACCGCGCGATCCGCACCCGACCGGTGAGGACGTCCAGCGCGCCCTTCCGGAACGACTCCGCGTTGGGGCTGGTCGGATCGCCGTTCATCATGACGACGCGGGCGCTCCCGGCTCGCCGCCCCAGGGCCGTCAGGAGCGCCTCGCCCTGGAGCCTGCCGACCTGGAGGCCGTCGAAGCCGACGTAGCCGGTGATCGGGCCCTCGGCGAGGCGGTCGTAGGCGATCACCGGGACACCCGCCCGGTCCGCTTCCTGGATCGAGGAGCGCAGCGCCCGGGTGTCCGCGGCGTCGAGGATCAGGACCCTGGCGCCCTTGGTGACCATGGAGATCATCTGCTGCCGCTGCCGGGTGACGTCGTTCTCGGCGTTGGCGTACTCCGTCCGGCAGCCGGGGCACAGCTTCTTCACCTGCGCCTGGATCAGCGGCCGGTCCGCGTGTTCCCAGCGCGGGACCGTTCGGCTCGGCAGCAGCAGGCCGACGGTGAAGCCCTCGCCGGCCGCCTTCTGGTCTCCCGCGCAGGCGGCCAGGGGCATCGTCAGGAGCGCCACGGCGAGCATCGCGACGGCAGCCCCGCGACGCGTCCTCACGGCGCTCCTCCCGGCACGGTGATCTCGCTCCACACCTGTTTGCCGCCGGCCACCGGGACCGAGCCGAAGGCGTCCGACATCGCCTCGACCAGCAGCAGGCCCCGGCCGCCGGTCGCCTCCCAGTCGACGATCACCGGTTTGGCGGGCGCGCGCGGCGAGGAGTCGCTCACGCAGACGCGTACCCGGTCCCCGCGCAGCACCAGGTCGAGACGGACCGGCCCCTGGGTGTGCACCAGGGCGTTGGTGACGAGTTCGGAGACGACCAGCAGCACGGCGTCCGCGGCCTCCCGGACCTTCCAGCGGCGCAGGGTGCGCGCGGTGAAGCGGCGGGCGTGCATGACGGCGTCGGGCAGCCGCCACACCATCCAGCCGGCCCGGATCGGCCGGGTCTTCATGGCGTCGTAGCGCAGCAGCAGCACCGCCACGTCGTCCTCCCGGCGGCCGGCGTCCCCGAGGAGTTCGTCGGCCATCCTGCCGGGGTCGGCGGGGTCGGCGGCGGCGAGCGCGGCGCGCGTCCGGCGCATGCCCTCGTCCAGGGGCAGGTCGGCGGCCTCGACCAGACCGTCGGTGACCAGCGCGAGGACCGTGCCGGGGGCCAGCTCGACCGAGGTCATGGGGAAGTCCGCCTCCGCCAGGATGCCGAGCGGGGGCCCGCCCGCCACCTCGACCTCCTCGGTGGTGCCGTCGGGAAGGCGCAGCAGGGGTGCGAGGTGGCCCGCCCGGACGAAGAGGACGTTGCCCTCCTCCATGTCGAGTTCGGCGTAGCAGCAGGTGGCGAAGAGATCGGTCTCCATGCCGACGAGGAGCCGGTTGGCGTGCGAGACGACCACGTCGGGCGGGTGGCCCTCGATGGCGTAGGCCCGGACGGCCGTCCGCATCTGGCCCATGATCGTCGCGGCTCCGGCGCTGTGCCCCTGGACATCTCCGATGACCAGCGCCACCCGGTCCTCGGAGAGGGCGATGACGTCGTACCAGTCGCCGCCCACCTGCAGCCCGCGCCGGGCGGGCAGATAGCGGGCGACGGCGGTCCCGCCGGGCAGTTCGGGCAGACGACGGGGCAGCAGGCTGCGCTGGAGCATCGTCGCGAGTTCCTGCTCGGCGTCGTGCGCGTGGGCACGCTTGAGTGCCTGGCCGACGAGGGCGGCGGTGGCGGTGAGCAGGGACCGTTCCTCGGGCACGAACTCGTGCGGCCGGTCCCAGCCGACCAGGCAGACCCCGGCGACCCGGCCCTTGGCGGGGAGCGGCAGGACGGCCAGTCCCCCGGTGCCGATGCCGGCCAGACCGGCCTCGAGGGCCGAGCCGGCGGGCCACAGGTCCATCCGGCCGTCCCGCAGGGCCGCCTGGAGGGTGGGCAGGGCGCGCAGCGGCGCGTCGGGCCATTCGGTGCGCCACTCGGTACGCCACACGTCCGGCCAGGCGTCGGGCTGGGGTGGGTCGAGGACGGTGACCAGGACCCGGTCGTCCTGGAGCGCGGCGAGGGCCACGTGGTCGGCGGCCAGCGGCTCGCGCAGGGCGGCGACCACCACACGGCCGACGTCGCGGACCGTCGCGGCGTCGTCGAGGGCGGCCGTGAGCCACTGGATCCTGGAGACGTCGTCGTCGCCACGGCGCAGCACCGGGGTCGCCGTCACCACGCCCAGAACCTGTGACGTCCCGTCCCCCGCGCCCGGTTCCGCCCGGCAGCTCAGGCTCAGCCAGCGCATCTCGCCGGTGGGTCCGCGGACCCGGAACTCCAGATCCCGCCGGCCGAAGGCGTCGGTGGTCGGCTCCAGGACCGACATCAGGGCGTGCATGTCCTCCGGGAGGGCGTGCGCGAGCAGGGTGTCGACCTTGCCGTCGAAGTCGGACGGTGCGATGCCGACGAGTTCGAGCAGGGTGTCGTCGGCCTCGATCAGGCCGGTGTCCGGGCAGAGGACGAAGGAGCCCACGCGCAGGCTCCGCAGAGCGGGGGCCAGCAGCGGTGTCGGCGGGTCCGCGCCCGGCCGCAGGAGCGCGGCGACCGCGTCGGCGTAGCGCTCCAGGAAGCGGCGCTGCTCGGCCTCGAAGCCGTCCGCCGAGTCCCCCATGACGAGGAGGCAGCCCAGTCGGCTGCCCTGCGTGCCGAGGGGCAGCGCGCCGAGCGCTGTCTCGGCGGTCAGCCACAGGGGGTGGTCGGTGCGGAAGGCACGTACCGCGGGCGAGTCACCGGACAGCGGCAGGCGCTCCGGCGGGGCCGGTCCGGAAGAGACGCTTCCGGACGTGTCCACCAGCCGGAGCTCGTGTGTGCCGGCCCTGGGCGCGTAGACCGCTGCCAGTGTCGCTCCGGCGAAGGTCAGAGCCCGGTCGAGGCATGTCCGCAACGTACCTCCCGTCCTGCCGCAGGTGCCGACAGGTTGAGATCAGGGCACCCACCCACCAGAATCGCATATGAGGATCAACCGAACATATCCACCGCTACTCACCTTATTGTCGTCTACGGCAGGTATCACTCATGAAGGCCTGCATCAGGGACACGGCCGCCGCGCTGACCGCGGTCTGCACCGCGGTCGTGCTGGCGGCCTGCGGAGCGAGCGCCGACGGGAGCTCCGGCGGAGCGGACGGGCCGCGCATCGGACTGCTGCTGCCGGACGTCACCACACCCCGCTGGGAGGCCCAGGACAGGCCGCTGCTGGAGAAGAAGATCGACGAGGTGTGCGCCGAGTGCACGGTCGAGCACGCCAACGCCAAGGGTGATGTGGCCCTGCAGCAGGAACAGATGGACTCGATGATCACCAAGGGGGCCGATGCCATCGTGCTCGTGGCCGTGGACGCCCGCTCGCTCGGCCCGGCGGTCACGAAGGCCCGCGAGGCGGGCATCCCGGTCATCGCCTACGACCGGCTCGCGGAGGGCCCCATCTCGGGCTACGTCTCCTTCGACGGTGAGGAGGTCGGCAGGCTCCAGGGCCGGGCGCTGCTGACGGCGATGGGCGACAAGGTTCCCGGCGCCCAGATCGTCATGATGAACGGCGACCCCAGCGATCCGAACACGAAGCTGTTCGAGGACGGCGCCCGGTCCGTGCTCGACGGACAGGTGAGGATCGGCAAGGCCTACGACACCCTCCAGTGGCGCAGGGAGACCGCGCACATGAACATGTCCGGGGCCATCGCGGCCCTCGGCGTCGAGTCCATCGACGGGGTCTACGCGGCCAACGACGGACTCGCCGCCGGAAGCATCTCCGCGCTCAAGGCGAACAAGGTCGATCCGCTGCCCCCGGTCACCGGACAGGACGCCGAGCTCTCCGCGCTGCGGCGCATCGTCGCCGGCGACCAGTACATGACCGTCTTCAAGCCGTTCGGGCCCGAGGCGGCCGCGGGAGGCGCCATGGCCGTCGCGGCGGCCCGCGGGGAGAACCTCGAGCAGCTGGCCGAGGACGAGGTGTCGACGCGCGACGGGGACGCGGTCGCCGCCGTGCTGCTGTCACCGGTGTCGGTGACCGCCGGCAACATCAGGACCACGGTGGTGAAGGACGGCCTGCACACCGTCCGGCAGATCTGCACGCCCGAGCTCACGGCCGCCTGCGAACAAGCCGGACTGACCTGACCCGCGTCGGTTCGACGGCGTGTCGACAGGACACGCCGTCGAACCGACGCCGCCGGACCCGACACTCCTCGGGAAGGAGGTGGTTTCCGTGCCGGATATCCGCTTCGGGCGGGCGGCCGCCCATCTCGGGGGTGACGGGCCCCGGGCCGTCCCCCGCGCGGTCCCCCGCGCCGTCTGCCGGGCCGTCTGCCGGGCCGCGCAGGACGTGCACCGGCGGCCGGCCGCGCGGGAGGCGAGGTGGTGACCCGCGTGCGGGCCGCCGCCGGGGCCGTGCGCGGGGGGCCGGCCGTCGTCCGGCGCAAGCTGAGCGCCGGTGAACTGGGCTCGCTGCCCGTCGTAGTCGTCCTCGCCGTCGTCTGGATCACCTTCCAGTCCCTCAACGCGAACTTCCTCTCGCCCCGGAACCTGTCCAATCTCAGCGTGGACATCGTGGGCACCGGGATGATCGCGGTCGGCATCGTCTTCGTGCTGCTGCTCGGAGAGCTCGATCTGTCCGTCGGCTCGATCAGCGGGCTCGCGGCGGCCGTCTTCGCCGTGCTGAACGTGAACAACGGGGCGCCGGAATGGCTCGCGCTCATCGCCGCGGTGCTGGCGGGCACCGCGGCGGGAACCGTCCAGGGCTACTCCATCGCCAGGACCCGGGTGCCCGCCTTCGTGATCACGCTCGCCGGGCTGCTCACCTGGAACGGCCTGATGCTGTCCGTCCTCGGCGACAGCGGCACCGTCAACCTCGACGAGAACGGTCTGGTCGCCAAGCTGACCAGCTACTACTTCACCGACGACGCCGTCGCCTACGGCCTGGCGGCGGTCGCCGCGGGCGCGTTCTTCCTCGTCTCCGACCGCGACCGGCGCCGCCGCCGGGCCATCGGCATGCCGCACCGGTCACTGCGCGGCATCGCGCTGCGCACCGCGGCGCTTGCCGCGGTCGCCTTCGCCGTCGCCTACCTGCTCAACCGGTTCCAGGGGCTGCCCCTCGCCCTGTTGATCTTCCTCGTGGTGGTGGCCGGCCTCGACGTCGTGCTCCGCCGCACGCGTCACGGACGGCAGGTCTACGCGCTCGGCGGCAGCCTGGAGGCGGCCCGCCGCGCCAGCATCGGCGTGACGTGGGTGCAGACCGCGGTGCTCGCGGCCTCCGGCACGATGGCCGCCGTCGGGGGCCTGTTCCTGGCATCGCGGATCACCTCGGTGAGCCAGAGTTCCGGGTCGGGCGTGCTGCTGGTCAACGCCATCGCGGCGGCCGTCATCGGCGGCACCAGCCTGTTCGGCGGCCGCGGTTCCACCTGGTCGGCGGTGCTCGGCATGCTGGTCATCCAGTCGATCGCCTCGGGCATGGCGATCACGGACACTCCCCCGGCCGTGCAGTTCGTCATCACGGGCGGGGTGCTCTTCGCCGCGGTGGTCATCGACTCGTTGTCGCGACCGGCTCAGGTGGCACGCAGACGCGGGTGAGCCGCCGTGGCGCGCGCCATCCCCGGCTTCCCGATCTCGGACGCGGTCGAACCCCGCGCGGCCGGACTGCCGGGCCGGGTCGCTCAGCGGCCGGGCGAGGCCCCTGAGGACCGCAGGACCGCAGCACCGGTGGGGGCGTTCGTGGAACGGCCGTGGGGACCGTTCCACGAACGCGGGGTCACGGGGTCCGGTCGTCCTCGGCGAAGGCCGTGATCAGGCCGTGGGGCGCGTGGTCGCCGAACATGAGCTCGTGCAGCCGGGTGCCGTCGCCGGCGGCCGCCGCACTGCGGGGGAACATGGCCTGCTCGTACTCGGTGAGCGCCGCCTCGACGTCGTCGGGGTGTGCGGCGAGGGCCTTGCCGAGTTCGGCGCCGTCGTACATGGCCAGGTTGGCGCCCTCACCGTTCGGGACCGAGAGGTGGGCGGCGTCGCCGAGCAGGGTCACCCCCGGCACCCGGTCCCACCGGTGCCCGGTCGGCAGGGCGTGGAGCGGGCGCAGGACGGGCGCGGCGTCGGCGTCGGTGATCAGCGCGGTGAGCTCCGGGGACCAGTCGTCGAACTCCCGCGCGATCCGCGCGCGGGCTCCGGCGGCGTCGGTGAGATCGACGGAGGCGAACCAGTCCCGGGACCGGGCGAGCATCACGTAGGTGTGCAGGGTGTCGCCCTTCTCCCGGTGCGCCAGGATTCCCCGGCCCGGGGCGAGCGCGAGCAGGGACCCGCCGCCGACCGTCTTGGCGCTGGCCGGGTGCCGGGTGTCGCCGTCGAACAGATAGGTCTCGACGACCGACATACCGGTGTACTCGGGCGAGGTGAGGGAGAGCAGCGGCCGGACCCTCGACCACGCGCCGTCCGCGCCGACCAGCAGCTTCGTGACGGCCGTGCCGCCGTCGGCGAAGCTCACCTCGTGCCGTCCCCCGCCCAGGGCGCGGACACCGGCGGCCTTGTGGCCCCAGCGGACGGTGCCGGCCGGGAGCGAGTCGAGCAGCATCCGGCGCAGCTCGGCGCGCTGTACCTCGGGGCGGCCGCCGGTACCGTCGTCGGGTTCGTCGAACAGGACGGTCCCGTCCCGGTCGAGGATCCGCAGCGCCTGGCGGCCCTCCAGGACGAGGCCGCGGAACTCGTCCAGCAGGCCCGCCGCCCGAATGGCCGGCCGGCCGGTGTCCTCGTGGATGTCGAGCATCCCGCCCTGGGCACGAGCCGTCGGTGAGACCTCGGCCTCGTAGACCGTGGCCGCTATGCCGTGAAGGTGGAGGACCCGGGCGAGAGTCAGTCCGCCGAGCCCGGCGCCGATGATCGTGACGTCAGTGGTCATGGTGCTTCCTTGCGTGTCGCACGGCTGCCGGACGGGCGCCCGGCAGGATCTCCCGAAAGGCTCGGGTCCCGGGCCGACAAGCCACCGACACCGCACCGACAGCCCCGACAGGTGACCGACACCGCCGCCCCGCCTCCCCGGTCGCTCCGGGTCGCCGACCCGGCCCGTGCGCGCCCCGACGAGCGCGCCGCCCGACGGACGAGTTCCGGACACATCGCTGTCTCTTCCCGTGACCGTCCCGGGACGCCGTACGCCGCCCTCCGTCCGGGTCCGACCAGCCGCCCCGTACCGCAGTGGACCCGCCCCGGTGCGACCCTCGTGAAGACCCTCGGCCGGCACGGTTCGGCCACTGACGCGGACGCCGGCCGCAGGGCCCGCCCTTAATCCGGTTGACCCGGCCACGGGTCGACGCTGCACTTGGCGGGGCGCCACACGTCGTGGCGCCGGTGCACCGGGAGGCAGCGGCAGCGATGGAGATCCGTCACACGACCGACGACGAGCTCGACCTCTTCGTCGACACACTGCATGCCGCGTTCGGGCGTTTCCCGGAGACCCCGTCCGAGGACGGCGGCGGGGTGTGGTGGTCGGCGCTGGAGACGGAACGCAACCTGCTCGCCGTGACGGCGGACGGGCGCCCCGTCGGCACCGCCGGTGCGTACTCCTTCGAGCTCACCCTGCCCGGCGGGGTCCCCGTCCCGGCCGCCGGGGTGACGGCCGTCGGCGTCCTGCCCTCGCACCGGCGCCGGGGCGTGCTCGGCGCGATGATGCGGCATCAGCTCGCAGGGCTGCGGGACGGGGGAGAGTTCCTCTCGGTCCTGCTGGCCTCCGAGGCCCTGATCTACCGCAGGTTCGGCTACGGGCCGGCGACCTACACCCGCCGGCTGACGGTGCCGCGCCACAGGGCCGACCTCGCGCTCCCCCGCGCCCGCGGCACGGCCGGCGCCCCGGAGAAGGGCCCGGACACCGGCACGATCGAGTTGCTGCGGCGTGCCGAGTGCGGCGAGATCCTGGAAGAGGTCTACGACCGGTACCGCCGCGCACAGCCCGGCGCGCTGTCCCGGCCGCACCGCTGGTGGGCCCGGGGCGCGGGGCAGCCCCCGATCGCGACGACGCCGCGCTACGTCGCCGTCCACCGGGACGCGGACGGGGTACCGGACGGGTACGCCTGCTACTCCCTCGGCGAGGGCGACACCCTGACGGTCGACGAGACCGTCGCCGGCGACGACGCCGTCTTCACGGCCCTGGCCGGGTTCGTGCTCGGGCACGACCTGGTCACCCAGGTCGAGTTCAAGCACTTCCCACCCGAGCACCCGCTGCGCTGGCAGTTCGCCGACTTCCGGGCCGGCCGGGTCAGCGACGACACCGACTGGCTCTGGGTCCGGCTGCTGGACGTCCCGCGTGCGCTGACCGCGCGCGGCTGGTTCACGGACGGCGAGCTCGTCCTCGACGTCGAGGATCCGTTCCTCGGCGAGCACGGCCGCTACCTGCTGACCGTCCGGGACGGCGTAGCCGACTGCGTCCCGACGGACCGGGAGCCCGACCTGTCCCTGGACGTGAGCGACCTGGGTTCGGTCTACCTCGGCGGCACCGCCCCGAGCACGCTCGTGCGTGCCGGGCACGTCCGGGCCCACCGGCCGGGCGCGGCCGCCCTCGCCGACGCCCTCTTCCGTGCCGAACGCCCCCCGCACTGCCTGCACTGGTTCTGACCACGCGCCGGCCGAACCTGATCACGTCTCGTCGAAGCACGCGCGCGACGCCTTAGGTGAATGTTGCACTACTTTGAACGCAGGGGCGTCGACGCGTCGTAGTGAGGGGTATCCGGCGCGTCATGCGCGAGGCGCTCCAGAGGCGATAGGTCGATCGTGCCGAAGAACTCACCCGCGGCCGAGGGACGAAGAAAGCCCCTCACCCGCAACTGGCCCGTGGCCCGACGGCTCCGGGCCGTCCTGCTGATCCCCGTGCTCGTCGCCCTCGTGCTCGGGGGCCTGCGGGCGAAACGTTCGGTCGACATCTGGCAGGCCGCCGACGACGCGGTCCGCGTGGCGGAACTGATCCGAGCGGCGAGCACATACGCGAGCGACGCGATCGACGAGCGCGATCTGTCGGTCATCCCCCTGCTGACGGGTGCCAGGACGTCCGACACGGTCGTACAGGCCCGCAGGACCACCGACGCGGACGCGCGGGCGTTCGACGCGGCGGTCGCCCGGATGCCGAGGACCGGCGGACTCGTCCGGCGCGTGCAGCTGGTCCGCGCCGGCGAGGCACAGCTCGCCGCGGTGCGGGCCGACGCCTTCACCTCCCGGATGTCCGGGGTGCGGACCGAGGAGAGCTACCACACCGTCCAGCACCCGTTGATGGAGATCTCGAACGAACTGGGCTTCGGCAGCAGCAGCCAGGCGAGCATCGGCCGGACGCTCTACGCCGTGTCGCTGACCCAGGCGGCCGAGTCCCTGATCCGGTCCATCGGCACGCATCTGCTGGTGGAGGACCGCGAGCGGCTCGCCCCCGGTGAACTCGCTTCGCAGCTCGCCTCGTTCCGCTCGTACGCCTACCTCGAACAGGTGGGGCTCCAGGAGTACGTGGGCGCCGGCACCACCGAGGACGTGACAAAGCTCCAGCAGGCGCTGGCCGCCGCCGGGGAGCGGGGCAGGCAGCGGACCGCCGAGGCGGCCGCACAGGCCGCGGCGGCGGGCCGGACGTTCGTCACCCCGCCCGGCATCGACGTGATGATCGCCGAGATCGCCAGCGGCAAGCCGGCCGAGGAACTGGCCGCGCGGGGCATCACGCCCGAGTCGTTCTTCGCCGCGGCCACGCTGGGTTTCGACGCCTACCGGGGCATCCAGGTGAACCTCACCGACGCCGCGCTCGCGAGCGCCCACGACATCGCCGACGACGCGCGCCGGGACGCCGTCACCAACGCGGCGCTCGTGCTGGCCTCGGTGCTCGTGGCCTTTCTGCTCGCGTCCTGGGTGGCCCGCACGATGAGCACCGGCATGCGCCGTCTCAGCGCCTTCGCCATGGAGATCGCCGGCCGGCGGCTGCCCGCCCTCATCGACCAGATGTCCGGACCCGACGCCGGCGAAGCGGACACCCGGGTCGTCCCGATCCCGATCCACACCACCGACGAGATCGGCGAAGTCGCCCGGGCCTTCGACCTGGTCCATCGTGAGGCCGTCCGGCTCGCCGCCGAGCAGGCCCGGCTGCGGGGCAACATCAACGCCGTCTTCACCAACCTCTCGCACCGGGGACAGTCCCTGATCGAACGTCAACTGGCGCTCATCACCAGCCTGGAGGACCTCGAGACCGACCCGGAGCAACTGGAGAACCTCTTCCGGCTGGACCATCTCGCCACCCGGGTCCGCCGCAACGGCGAGAACCTCCTGGTGCTCGGCGGCGAGCGGCCCGCCCAGCAGTGGGACCGGCCGCTGCCGCTGGTGGACGTCGTCCGCGCGGCCTGCTCGGAGGTGGAGCAGTACGAACGCATCCGGCTCTCCGGACTGCCGGAGGCCCAGATCGACGGCCGGACCGTGCCCGACCTCGTCCATCTGCTCGCCGAACTGCTGGAGAACGCCACGGTGTTCTCCTCCCCGCAATCGGAGGTGCGGGTGACCGGGGTGCGCCTCCCCGACGGCCGGATCACGGTCGAGATCCACGACGAGGGCATCGGGTTGGCGGCGGACGACTTCGCGGTGATCAACCGCAAGTTGGCCGACCCGCCGACCGTCGACGTCGGCGTGTCCCGGCAGATGGGGTTGTTCGTGGTCGGCAGGCTCGCCGAACGGCACGGCATCCGCGTCCGGTTGCGTCCCTCCGGCGAGAAGTCCGGCACGGCGTCCCTCGTGATGCTGCCCGACACGGTCACCCAGCCCCTGCCGGGCGTCCTGCCCGACTCCGACACCCTGACGTTGGCCCTGCTCGAGAACGTCCCGCGGCCCTCGCTCGCGGGCGCCGCGATCTCTTCCGGCGGCCAGGACCGCGGTGACGCCTTCACGGACTACGAGTCGTGGCAGGACGAGCCGGCCGGGACGCGGCCCGCCGACGAGCCGCCCTCCGACCGACCGCCGACGAAGGCCGGCGCCCGACCGCGGCGGCTCTCCCGGCGCGCGCCGCGGAGCGGCCGCCGTCCGCGCACCGACTGACGCCCCACCACCGAGGCGGCCGCGGGCATGCGCGTGCGGCGTGCGGCGTGCGGCGTGCGGCGTGCGGCCGACGGGACACGCCGCTGGATGGCCGATCGCACCGCTTTCGAGCCATCGGGTCATAACGTGCACAATATGAAGAAATGCCATATCGCATACTTGGCGTGCACGGCGGCACTGATCGGAGCGGGGCTCGGTGCCGCTCCGCCGGTCGCCGCCCACACAGTCCATGTGGTCCACCCAGGGGAATCGATCCAGAAGGCGGTGGACGCCTCGCAGCCGGGCGACACCGTTCTGCTGACCCACGGCATCTACCACGAGAGCGTCGACGTGAGCACGCCCGGGCTCACCCTGCGCGGCGTGGGCCGCGGCACGGTGCTCCAGCCGGAGACGGCCGCGAGCACCGGCAGCACCGCCCCGAGCACCGCATCGGGCGCCACGAAGGCCGCGAACAGCTGTGCCGCGGCCGGCAACGGCATCTGCGTCGTGGGCACGAAGGACCACAACGTCGACGGCGTCACGGTCGCCTCCCTCACGGTGAGCGGCTTCGCCAAGACCGGCGTCTACGCCACGGAGGCCGACGGGCTGACCGTGCGACACGTCACCGCGGTGAAGAACGGCGTGTGGGGCATCGCCACGGAGCACTCGGTCCACGGCGTGTTCCGCGGCAACTCCGCCCGGGACAACGGCGACGCGGGTCTGTTCCTCGCCAACACCATCAAGGAGGAGCAGGGCGCCACGGACACCGAGGGAACCGTGGTCGAGCACAACCGGCTGGAGGGCAACCGGATCGGCGTCACCGTCCGCCGCCTGCGCAACCTGACCGTCGCGGACAACCACCTCACGGGCAACTGCGCGGGCGTGTTCGTTGTCGGCGACGAGAACAAGCCGAAGGCCGGCTTCGTGACGGTGCGCGACAACCGCATCGAGCGCAACAACAAGTCCTGCCCGAAGACCGCCCGGCTGGACGCCCTCCAGGGCTCGGGCATCGTCCTCACCGGCGCCGAGGACAGCCTGGTCACCCACAACGTGATCAAGGACAACGTCGGCAAGTCCCCGCTGTCCGGCGGCATCGTGCTGTTCAAGAGTTTCGTGGGCACGACCAGCGACCGGAACCGGATCAGCGACAACCTGCTGCGCGGCAACTCGCCGGACCTCGTCAACACGGACACCGGCAAGGGCAACACCTTCGAAGGCAACTCCTGCCGCTCGTCGAAGCCCGCCGGTCTGTGCTGACCCCCACGAACTCCCAGAAGGAAGGAAGGCGGCACATGACGACCGCTCAGTCTGCCCCTCCACCGTCGATGCGGCTGCGGGAACTCGCCTTCGGGGCGGCCTGTGCCGCCGCCCTCCGCGCGGCCGCCCGGCTGGGCGTCGCCGACGCCCTCGGCGACAGCCCCACGGCCGTGGAGGACCTCGCGGCCGCGGTGAAGACCGAACCCCGCCCGCTGCGACGGCTCCTGCGGGCCCTGTCCTGCTACGGCGTCTTCGCCGAGGGGCCGGACGGCTCGTTCGCGCACACCGACGTCTCCCGGCTGCTGCGCGAGGACGACCCCAACAGCCTGCGCGCCATCACGCTGTGGTGCACCGAGCCGTGGACCTGGGACGCCTGGCCGATGCTCGACGAGGCGGTGCGCACCGGCCGCAACGTGGTGGAGGACCTGTACGGCAAGGAGTTCTTCCCCTACCTCAACGAGGACGCCCCGGAGTCGGCCGACGTCTTCAACCGCGCCATGACGACCTCCAGCGTGCAGTCGGCGCGGGACGTCGCGCAGTTCCTCGACCTGACGGGGAGTTCGTCCGTCGCCGACATCGGCGGCGGCCAGGGGCACGTGGTGGCGAGCCTGCTGGACAAGTACCCCTCGATGCAGGGGTCGCTGCTCGACCTCCCCCGGGTGGTGGAGAACGCGGTGCCGCGCCTGCTCGCGGGCGGCGACCTCGCGGACCGTGCGCGCGTGGTGCCCGGCGACGTCCGTACGGCCGTCCCGGTGAAGGCCGACGTCTACGTCATCAAGAACATCCTGGAGTGGGACGACGAGAGCACGGCCCGCACGCTGCGCAACGTCCGTGAGGCGGGCGGCCCCGGGACCCGGGTCGTGGTCATCGAGAACCTCGTCGACGACTCGCCCTCGATGCGGTTCAGCACCGCCATGGACCTGCTGCTGCTCCTCAACGTCGGCGGGGCGAAGCACACCACTCAGAGCATGGTGGACCGGCTGACCGAGGCGGGCCTCGTCATCGACGACATCAGCCCGGTCAACCCCTACCTCCACGCGTTCGACTGCCACGTCCCCGCGTGATCCGACGCGTGACCCGGATCCCCGGATCCGCGTAGCCCGCGCAGACCACCGGTCGCCGGGCCCGCAGCGTCGCGGGCCCGGCGACCGGTGATGGTCGGCGGAGGTCAGCCGGCCGGCTCACGCTCCCAGAGGTAGAAGCGCTGCGCCATGGCGTCCTTCGGGGAACGCCAGGTCTCGGGGTCGTACGCGCTGACGTACGCCGCCAGCCGCTCGCTGACGTCCCGGAACTCCGGATGTCCGGTGATCTTGGCGATGGCGGGTCCGGGCTCGCGCTCGGACTCGATCAGGTGCATGTACACGTCGCCGAACTGGAACAGGCTGCGCCGGTTCACGCCGACGAGCCGCGGCAGTTCTCCCCGGTCCGACTCCTCGAACACCTTGGCGATGTCGGGCGCCGATCCCGGGGCCATCCGGGCGACGATCAGGGCTTGGTGCATGGTGCTGCTCTCCGTCCGGCTCAGTCGGTCAGACCGCGGGTGGCACCGCGCTCGGCGGCGGCCTTCTCGATGCGGTCCCGGATCAGGCCCAGCTGGACCTTGGAGTTCCGGTTGATGTTGTCGGTCATCCACTCGTCGTCGACCGGCGCTTCCGGCTTCATCGCGAAGTCCTGCGTCCAGATCATCCGGGTGCCGGCCGGCACCTCCTCGTACCGCCAGTGGATGTCCATGTGGGCGAAGGGCCCCGTCTCGACCCGGCGGGCCTTGACGGTCAGCGTGTCGCGGTCCGGCTCGCGCTCCGAGACCCAGCTCCACACGGTGCCGTTCTCGTCCGGGTGCATGGTCAGCCGGAACGTCGTCCTACGGCCCTCCCGGGAGAGGATCTCGACGGAGGCGTACTCGCTGAACAGCCGCGGCCAGTTCTCCAGGTCGTTGGTCACCTCCCAGACCAGGTCCAGAGGCGCCGCGATGGTGATCTCGTTCTGCGTGTGTCCGGTCATCTCAGGCTCCTGTCATGAGGGCGCTGTTGACGAGGTCGAGGAACTGCCGGGGCGACTTGGAGCGCTCGGCGTCGGGAGGCATCGGCGTGCCGTACCGGTTCTCCAGTTCGCCCACGATCCCCAGCAGGCCGAGCGAGTCGACGCCCAGGCGGTCGAAGCCGGCGTCGTCGCGGCGGAGTTCCTCCGGGGCGACGGTGACACCGGCGGACTTCTTCATGAGTTCGGCCAGCTCTTCCACAGTGATGCGGTCAGTCATGCCATTCCCTTCCTCTACTGCTCCGCGGCGCCTCGCTACGAGGCGTCGGTGGCGCCGTGCCGCAGCACCAGCGCCGAGTTCGACCCCATGAGTCCCCGGCTCAGCACCAGAGCCGTGCGTACCTCGGCGGTACGGGCCCGGCCGGTCACCAGATCGAGGTCGTGGCAGATGTCGAAGACGTTGGGGGTGGGTGGGATCAGGCCGTGCTCCATCGCGAGCACCGCCGCCGCGACGTCCATCAGGGGCGCCGCGCAGTAGCCCCGGCCGATCCCGGTCTTGGGAGCCGTGACGGGCACGCGGGCGCCGTGTGCCCCGAGGGCGTCGGCGATCGCCAGTGCCTCGGCGCGGTCGGCCTCCGGTACGCCGAGGGCGTCGGCGAAGACCACGTCGATCTCCTCGGGAGCGCAGTCGGCCTCCTCCAGGGCCTGCCGGACGGCCTGGGCGAGCCCTTCCCGGGAGTCCTCCCAGCGGGAGGCGCCGGTGAAGGTCGCCGCGTGCCCGGCCAGGTAGGCCTGCACCCGCGCGCCCCGTTCCCGGGCCGTGGCCTCCGCCTCCACCACGAGCATGGCACCGCCCTCGGCGGGCACGAACCCGCAGGCCGCGGAGGTGAACGGGCGGTAGGCGCGGGTCGGGTCGTCGACCGTGCTGAGTTCCTCGTAGCCAAGCTGGCAGACCATCGAGTAGGGCGCGATCGGCGCCTCGGTCGCCCCGGCCACGATCACATCGGTGCCGCGGCGCACGGCACGCGCCGCGTGGGCGAGGGCGTCCAGGCCGCCGGCCTCGTCGGCGGCGACGACCGAGCAGGGGCCCTTGAAGCCGCGGCGGATGGAGATCTGGCCGGTGCTGGCGGCGTAGAACCAGGCGATGGACTGGTACGGGCCGACGAAGCGACTGCCCTTGCCCCACAGCTGCTGGAGCTCCCGCTGCCCGAACTCGCCGCCGCCGGAGCCGGCCGCGGTGACCACGCCCACGGAGAAGGGGGCGGCGTCGGTCTCCGGCCGGCCGAGCTGGGCGTCGTCCAGCGCGAAGTCGGCCGCGGCCATCGCGAAGTGCGTGAACCGGTCGGTCTGGACCAGGAAGCGCTCCTCGATCGCGGCCGACGGGTCGAAGTCGCGGACCTGGCCCGCCACCCGCAGCGGCAGATCCTCACAGCCTTCGCGGGTCACCCGGTCCAGGACGCTGATGCCCTCCCGGGTGGACTTCCAGAAGGTCTCGGTACTGGCTCCGTTGGGCGCGATCACGCCGATTCCCGTGACGGCCGCGCGCCGTGGAAGGGGTTCGCTCATCGTGTCTTCTCCCTCGGCCGGTTCATGACCACCGCGGACTGGAAGCCGCCGAACCCGCTGCCCACCGAGAGCACACTGGCGAGCTTGCGCTCACGGGCCACGCGCGGGACGTAGTCCAGGTCGCACTCGGGGTCGGGTGTCTCGTAGTTCGCGGTCGGCGGTACGACCTGGTGCGCCAGGGCCAGCACACAGGCGACGAGTTCGATCGCCCCGATCGCGCCGAGCGAGTGCCCCACCATCGACTTGATGGAGCTCATCGGCGTGTCGTAGGCGTGCGTGCCCAGGACCCGCTTCACCGCGGCGGTCTCGTGGCGGTCGTTCTGCTTGGTGCCCGACCCGTGCGCGTTGACGTAGTCGATCGCGGTGGGGTCGAGCCGGGCGTGGCCGAGGGCGTCCTCGATGGCCCGGGCCATCTCCAGGCCGTCGCTGGTCAGTCCGGTCATGTGGTAGGCGTTGCCGAACGTGGCGTACCCGCCGAGCTCGCAGTAGACGTGCGCGCCGCGGGCCCTGGCGTGCTCCAGCTCCTCCAGGACGAGTACGGCGCCGCCCTCGCCCATGACGAACCCGTCACGGTCGGCGTCGAAGGGACGCGAGGCGTGGGCCGGGTCGTCGTTGTTCGAGGAGGTGGCCTTGATCGCGTCGAAGCACGCCATGGTGATCGGCGAGATCGGCGAGTCCGAGGCGCCGGCTATGCATATGTCGGCCCGGCCCTCCTCCACGGTGTGGAAGGCGTACCCGACCGCGTCGAGCCCGGAGGTGCAGCCCGTGGAGACGGTCTGCACCGGACCGCGTGCCCCGAACCGCTCCGCGACCGTCGAGGCGAGCGTGCTGGGCGTGAACGCGCGGTGCAGGTGCGGGGCCGCCTCCCGGTGATCCACGTCCCAGCGCTGTCCGCCGTGGCTGACCAGGACGTAGTCGCTCTCGAGCCGGGTGGTGCCGCCGACCGCGGTGCCCAGCGAGACGCCGACCCGCCAGGGGTTCTCCGCGGCGAGGTCGAGACCCGCGTCGCGTACCGCTTCGTCCCCGGCGACCAGGGCGAACTGTATGTAGCGGTCGCACCGCTCGACGTCGGTCGCGTCCAGACCGTGGGCCGCCGGGTCGAAGTCGCACTCGGCGGCGATCCGCGACCGCAGACCGGCCGGGTCGAAGAACGTGATGGCCCGCGTCGCCGTGCGTCCGTCCGCCAGGAGGTTCCAGAACGCCGGGACGCCTATGCCGCCCGGGGCGACGATGCCTATGCCGGTGACCGCCACTCGTCTCGTCATGAGCGCACCTGACGTCGCTCGGCCGACTCCGCCCCGACCACCGCGGGCTCGGCTTCGGTTCCCTCGGTGTCGACGTGGCCGAGCGGCGGGCTCGGGGCCAGCGGGCCGAGGTGGAAGACCATCCGGGCCTCCACCTTGCCGACGTTGCGGAAGCGGTGGCGCACGTTGAGGGGGATCAGGAGCCCCTGCTCGGGCTGGAGCGGGTGCGGCTCGCCGTCCAGGTCCACTTCCAGCTGTCCGCACACGACGTACACGAACTCCTCGGAGTACGGGTGGTAGTGCTCACCGATGCGGTCGCCGGGCTGGATGAGGGCCACGCCCATGAAACCGCTGGTGGCGCCCACCGTTGCCGGGGTGAGCATGGCGCGCAGGTCGCCGCCTCGCCGGGTGTTGGGCTCGACCTCGCTGAGATCCATGATTCTGTGACGAGAAGTGATCACGACGTTCCTCCGATGGTGTACTGCACCGACGTGGCAGGGGCGGGGCACCGCCCCCGCCACGTGATGACGAATCAGGCGTCGGGCGACCGGCGGTCGGTGACGAGATCCATGCGCGCCAGTTCGAGGAAGCGCGCGAGGCGGCCGTCCTTCGACGCGGACGCGCCGCCGGCGTCGAGCGTCGTCAGCTCGGCCACCTGCGCCGGGTCGGACAGACCGAGGGCCTGCACGGGGTCGGCGGCCTCGAGTCCGCCGCGCACGTCGATCAGCCGGACGACGACGTCGTCGCGCTGGAAGATCGTGCTGCGCAGGACCGGGCTGCGCGGGTCGTCCGCCGCCGCCTCGTCCTGCCGGGCGAGCAGCTCGGCCAGCTTCATGCCGCGGTCGGGGCGGGTCGGGTAGTACAGGGCGTACCGCTCGGCCTGCGCGTCCTGCCGCTCCGCCGTCACGTGGTGCACGGCCGGCAGCGCGGCCCGGGTGAAGAAGACCCGGGCGGACTCGGGGTCGTTGAGGTCCCGGTCCTGCTCCAGATGGGGGTTGATGGCCTCCTCGACGGCCCGCACCTCGGGCTGCCGGGAGACGTGACGCAGCGCGGAGAGCAGGTCGCCGCGCACCTCGATGGCCCGCACCACCCGGTTGCCGTGCATGAACAGCGAGGTGCGGCACAGCCGGGTGGTGTCGTCGACCTGCGGCTCGGGCGAGGCGTAGTCGGCCAGGATCTTGGCGACGATCTCCTCGCTGCCCGGCTTGACGGTGAAGGTGAGCGCGTGCCGGATCACGCCGTCGCCGATCCTGGGCGCCGTCTGGAGCCGGCGCTTCGCCTGGTCGGCGGCCGCCGCCGGGCCACCCGTCTCGCGGACGACGTGGAAGCGCAGCGAGCGGGTGTCGCGCACGCAGCTGTGCAGCGGCTCCACCATCGCCACGTGTTCCTCGCTGTTGACCCAGGCGAGGAACGGCGGGGCGCTCTCCCACTCGCTGGTGATCAGCCACTGGGAGGGGTTCTCGATGGACTGGCACAGCTGGTCGCTGACGTGCCCGGGGACGGACGCGACCTGGTTGCAGAGCTGCTCGTACGCCTCGAGGAACTGCTGCTGGGCTCCGTCGTAGACGTCGACCAGAAGGACGACGCGGAGCCGGGAACCGTCGAACACGGACTGGGAGACACGTTGCGACGCCTGTCGCGCCCGCGAACCTGCAACACGTTCGGACGTGGTGGTCATCCTGCGCACATCTCCTTCGCGGAGGGGATAGGTGAACGTCGGCCGCGGTGATGCGACGTCAGCGTTCCTCGATCCTGTGCCCGTCCCCGCAAGCGCGCGACTCGGATGAACTACGTGGGTGACTGGGCGGCCGGCCGTCAGACGAGATGGGCGAAGACGACCAGGTTGTCGGTGTAGTCCTTGACCCGGCGGTCGTAGGCCCCCGCACAGGTGATGAGCCGCACCTGCGCCTCGGCGGTGTCGCTGTACACCCGCTCGTTGGGGAAGTCGGCCTTGTCGAAGGTCTCCACGCTGTCGACCCGGAAGGACGCCTTGCCGCCGTCGGCCCGCAGGACCTGGAAGCCGTCGCCCTTCGCCAGTGCGCTGAGCCCCGCGAAGACGGCCGGGGAGGTCTTGGTGTCGACGTGTCCGGCGATGATCGCGGTGCCCGTCTCCCCGGGGGAGGCTCCCTTGGCGTGCCAGCCGACGAGGTTGACGTCGTTCGCCGGGGGCGGCTCCAGCCGGCCGTCGGCGCCGATGGCGAGGTCGACGAAGGGGGCGTCGACCCCGATCTTCGGGATGCGCAGCCGTACCGGCCGCGAGCGCGGCAGATGCTTGCCGACCGGTTCCCCGCTGTCCGGTTCCGCGGCGTCCGCCGCTCCGGCGGGCGTGGTCGGCGTGACCGGTCCGGTGGGCGCGGGGACCGACCCGGCGGCGGGCGGAGCGTGCGGTGGGCCGGCGATGCCGTTCGACGTGTCGTTTCCGCCGCCGAACAGGTTCAGCGCCAGGAGCACCGCGAGCGCGGCGCAGACCATCATCACGCCGGCGCGGGACGTTCCCTCTTCGGTGGGCGCCGGCTCGGTGCCGGAGGGGTCGGCGGGGTCGGAGGGAGAAGGGGAGGACGAAGGGGGAACTGCCATCGGGGACCACCTCATTCGGGCGCGGCAGCGGGGCGGACAGAGCACGGGGAGCGAGCCGGGCCGCCACACGGGGCATGTGCGGCGGCCGCGGCTGCGCTATCGCGTCCGGCACAGGTCAGGCCACGCTTCCGGCGGTCTTCCTGCGGCGCAGGGCGTAGACGCCGGTGCCGGCGACGGCGAGGACGCCGAGTCCGGCCGCGGTCGCCGACGGGCCGGCGAGGGCGCCGCCGCCGGTGTGCATGCCGCCGCTGGGCTTGTCGTGCTCCTTGCTCCAGCCGCCGGACTCCTCTTCCTTGCCGCCGTTCCAGGAGTCGTCGCCGTGCTCACCGCCGGTGGAGCTGCCGAACCCGGCGTCCTTGTCCTTGTACGTCTCGGGGTCGAACCTGGGGTCCACGGCCGCGCCCCGGTCGCCGCTGTCGTTGACCGAGGCGAGCGCGCCGCCGCCGGTGTGCATGCCACCGTGCGGGGAGTCGTGCTCCTCCTTGCCGCTCTCTTCCTTGCCGCTCTCCTCCTTGCCGTGGTCCTCCTTGCCCTGGTCCTCCTTGCCGTGGTCCTCCTTGCCGTGCTCGTCGCTGTACGAGGAGCTGTCCTCCTTGCTCCAGGAGGAGTCGTCGTGGTCCGTGTCACCGGCGGCGTAGGCACCGGGGGCGCCGATGGCGAGGGCGGCCGAAGCCGCCGCGGTGGCCAGGATCATGCGAGCAGAACGCATCTGATGGTCCTTCCGTCACGACCGGGCAGCCGACACCTCGTCAGCTCAGGTGACCCGACCGGGACGTGATCCACCGTCAGCCGCCCGTCGCCGCGGCACCACTCGGGGCGTTCACACGGGTGAAGCCCGTTGGGTCAGGCGAGGCCCAGCCCGGTCTTCAGGACCCGGCGCAGCGTCGCCTCCGCGTCCGCGTCCGGACCCGGCGACCGCCATACGACGAACCCGTCGGGCCGCACGAGTACGGCGCCCCCGGGTGCCGTGCCGTGGCGCTCCGCCCAGTCGGCGTCGCCCTCCGGCACCAGGTCCGCGTCGGCCCCTGTGCCCACCCGGTACGACCTGAGGGGGAGGACCAGTTCCTCGGCGAGGCGGGTGGCGGCCCGGTGCCATCCGCTCTGCTCACCGGCATCGCTGAGCAGGACCAGCGACCGCTCGTAGAGGTCGAGGGTCGACAGCCGTTCGTTCCCGCGGCGGACCCACAGGTGAGGCGCCCTGCTGCCGGGCCCGCCGGTCAGGTCGAGACTCTCCGGCACGACCGGGACGGCGGGGTCGGCGCCGACGACGGCGCCCTGCGGGTAGCGGTAGCCGAGGGCCACGTTGAGGATGCCCCGCTGGGGACCACCGCCGCCCGCTCCGGGCGGCGGGGCGAAACCGGGGTGGCTGTGCTCGGCGGACCGGGCGGCGGCCCGGGCGCTGGTGGCCTCGGCCACCGGGCGGCGTTCGGCGTCGTAGGTGTCCAGCAGCGCCTCCCCCGCCCAGCCGTCGATCACCGCGGCCAGCTTCCAGGCGAGGTTGTGCGCGTCCTGGATGCCGGTGTTGGAACCGAAGGCGCCGGTGGGGGACATCTCGTGGGCCGAGTCGCCGGCCAGGAACACCCGTCCCGACCGGTAGCTGCGGGCGACCCGCTGGGCGGCGTGCCAGGGCGCCTTGCCGGTGATCTCCACGTCGAGGTCGGCGACCCCGACCGCCCGGCGGATGTGCTCGACACACCGCTCGTCGGTGAACTCCTCGAGGGTTTCGCCGCGTTCGGGGTGCCAGGGGGCGTGGAACACCCAGTTCTCTCGGTTGTCCACCGGCAGCAGGGCGCCGTCGGCCTCGGGGTCGGTCAGGTAGCAGACGATGAAGTGGCGGTCGCCCACGACGTCGGCGAGACGGCGGGAGCGGAAGGTCAGGCTGACGTTGTGGAACAGGTCGCCGGGCCCGCTCTGACCGATGCCGAGCTGCTCCCGGACGGGGCTGCGGGGACCGTCGGCGGCGACCAGGTAGTCGGCACGGATGGTGGTGTGCTCACCCGTCTCGCGGCTCTTGACCACCGCGGTGACGCCGGTGCGGTCGCTGTCGAACGACATCATCTCGGTGGAGAAGCGCAGGTCGCCGCCGAGCTGCCGGGCGTGCTCGAGCAGGACCGGCTCGAGGTCGTTCTGGCTGCACAGGCACCAGGAGCTGGGGCTGAAGCGGGCCAGGCCGCCCCCCGGGTCGATGTCCCGGAACAGCCACTCGCCCGCGTCGCCGACCAGGGTGGGCGCCTGGAGGATGCCGTGGTTGTCGGCCAGGGTGGCGGCGGCCTCCTGGATCGCCTGCTCGACACCGGCCACCCGGAACAGCTCCATCGTGCGGACGTTGTTGCCGCGGCCGCGCGGATGGATGGAGGTGCCGGCGTGGCGCTCCACCAGTACGTGCGGTACTCCCAGGCGTCCCAGGAACAACGAGGTCGCCAGTCCGACCAGGGAACCTCCGACGATGAGGACCGGGACCCTGATGGTGCGGGGCCCGGTCTCCTCGGCTCGTTCTTTCGTCACTCTCGCCTCCAGCGCGTCGATTCCGCCGACCCGGCCGGGATACGGCGGAGATCCTCATGCATGCCCCGTGGAGGTGACGGCGGCTCAGGCTTCACCCGCCTGCGTCGCGGCGCCGGACGGGTCCGCCCGGCGCCCCTGAACCGTCGGACCCCGCACACCCTCGGGTGTACGGGGAACGGTGCGGACCGGACGGGCTCCCGGACGAACCCTCAGCGGGCCCTCGCCGGACTGCCGGTGGGATGCCGGCCTCGCTCTCGGCGAGCTCTCAGCGGCTCACGTAGAAGCGGACGGTCGTGCCTTCGTCGGAGGTGTGCAGACGGACCAGGTCGGCCACGTAGTGGACCAGCATCAGGCCGCGTCCGCCGATCTGACCGCGCGCGGGCGGTCTGCGGCCGGCCAGCGGATCGGACAGCCGGCCCGCGTCCCGGACCTCGCACACGACCTGTCCCGCGTGGGCCCAGACGGCGAGCGTGCCCCGTCCGGCGCCGTGCACCACGCTGTTGGTGGTCAGCTCCGCCACCGCCAGCTCGGTGTCGCCCAGCCGCTGCCCGGCAAGGCCCAGCCGTTCGGCCTCCCGGACCGCAAAGGCGCGCGCCGCGTACAGCTCGTCGGAGCCGAAGGGGAAGACGGCCGCGTCCGGCACCGGTACCAGCGCCTCGTTGTAACGGGCGACGACGGAACGCCAGTCGTAGGAGTCACTGGCCGCCTGCCGCTCGCTGGTCACGATCGTCGGATGGGTGATCCTCGCGTCGGCCAGGACCTCCTCGTCCAGGCGTGCCTCGTCGTACGGACAGAGGATGGTCACCGCACGGCCCTCGAAGGCCGCGTTGATCAACGCCTCGTGCTGCGCGCACGCCGGGTACTCGACCGCGCTGCGGCCCGCCCAGATCGGCTCGCCGATGATCCGCACCCGTCCTTGCCGGTGGGCGTCGGCGAACGCGCGTAGCACTCCGGGAATGATCCGGCCCGGGTTGCGGCCCGCCACCGTCATGTCCAGCAGGCGAACGGCCTGGGCGTCCTGGCCGAGGCCGGCCCTGATCAGCTCCAGGTTGGGACCCGGCACCGCCACCGCCACCGGTTCGCCGAGGTCCAGGCCCTCCTGCACGAAGGACACCGTCTGTTCCACGTACTCCTGTTCGGTGCGGTAGAACAGCGCGGGGTGCTCGAAGGCCTCGTGGGTCGCCACCGTGTTCATCGCGGCGCCACCTCGATCCTGCCGAGGCCCGGCCAGAACAGGCTCAGTACGCGGGGCACCTGCGGTGGCGGATGCTCGACCACCACCCGGCCCCCGGACAGGCCCAGCGCCGTGACGGCGAGCGCCGCGACCCCTGCCACATCGACGAACGCCACTTCCGACAACTCCACATACGACACGTCGGCGTGCTGCCGAGCCAGGTCCGCCAAGGCCTCTTCCCAGGGCGAGCGAGTGATCTCGCTGATCTCGCCCCGGGCACGAATGCCGGGCCGACCGGACAACGGACCCACCTCCAGCACGGCCACACCGCACACCGGCCCGAGGCCGCCCTCTCCCTGCGAGGCGTCCACCACCCGTGGCCTCCTTCGTCTGCCGGTCACTTCGACCAGCGTAGCGCGGCCCCTCACACCGCCGGGTCGCTGCTCCGACGGAGGCCGGTCGGCGACGCGGCGGCCCGGCGGCCGGTGGAACGCGGGAGCGGGCCCTAACCTGACCCGCACCGCACCGCACGACGAGGCGGCAGAAGACGACGGTCGAACCCATGGTGACGTGATGTGCTGGAGTGCGACGGCCGACCTGGTGGCGGGCGCCGGTGTGGCGGCCGTCGGGCTGGCCTGTGTGACGAGTGTGCGCGACCGCCGGGATCTTCCGCTGGCCGCGCTGCCGCTGCTGCTCGGGGCCCATCAGGTCGTGGAGGCGGTGGTCTGGGACGCGGGCGGGGGCGGCGGGCCCGCCACCGTCGTCTGGGCCGTGATCGCCCTGCCGCTGCTGGCCGTGTGGGTGCCGGCGGCGGTGTGGTGCGCCGCCCCGCCGGCCGCCCGGCGCAGGCTGACGTCGCTCCTCGCGCTCGGCGTCGCGACCGCCGCGGGGCTCACCGCCGGTATCGCCACCGGGCCGGTGACGGCCTCCGTCCGTGGCCACACGGTGGGCTACTCGGTCCCGCTCGCCCACCCGGCCGTACTCGTCGCGGGCTATCTCCTGGCCACCGTCGGATCCCTGCTGCTCTCCGGCGACCGGCGGCTGTCGGCCCTGGGGGTGGTGGTCGGCGTCGGCGCGGCGGCCTGCTTCGCGCTGTGGCGGCTGGAGTTCGTCTCGACCTGGTGCGCGTTCGCGGCGCTGTGGTCGGTGCTGCTGCTCGGCTGGGTACGCCGACGGCCGGACTCCGCGCGGCTGCCGCCGGACCGGACACGGAACTCCGGCGTCACCCGGTGAGGTGACGGTGCCCGCGGGACGGGACCACGGCACGGGACCACCGGCACGGGCGAAGGTTCCCGACGTACGAAGGTCACCCCGCGTTCTCCCGGTCCCCGCGGGACCTACTGCGGGTCTTCGCCGGCGACTTCGCAGGTGATCTCGTCCCGGGGGGTGTAGTGGGTGCGGAACGGCTCGCGCCGTACTTCCCTGCCGTCGGCGTAGAAGACCCGGTCGACGGTGACGTCGAAGCCCTCGAGCGGGGTCTGCGGTACGCACTTGTCGTCCGTGCTCACCTTCCGCTCCGGCTGCCGGACGTGCGTGCGGGGGCCGGTGACCGACGTGACCTCGTCGTACTTCCTGGTGCCGAGGAAGGTGACGGTCACCGAGGTGTCGGTGGCCTCGGCCCGGATGTACAGGGCGTGGCCCGAGTCGTTGGCGAACTTCAGATCGAGACTGCCCCAGGCGACCGTCGCCTCGCGGCCCTCCGGATAGCGCTCGATGTAGAAGGAGTGGGCCCCGTACTCCACCGGCTTGACGCCGGCGAAGAACATCGCGTTGAACATGGTCGTGGCCATGGTGGAGACGCCGCCACCGGGCGCCTTGGTGAACCCGCCGTCGAGGATCATGATGCCCTCGCCGAAGCCGTTGGCCTCGGTGCGCTGACCCACGGTCCGGTTGAAGCTCCAGGTCCTGCCCGGCATGACGACGGAGCCGTTGATGAGCTGTGCGGCCCGGCCGATGTTCTTCGTGCGGTACGCGGCCGGTTCGAAATGGACGGTGAAGGAGGACATCTTCTCCGTCAGCCCCAGCCGCGCGGCGCTCTCGCGCGTCACCTGTGGCGGGGTCCGTCGCGCGGCCACTTCGCCGGTGCGGGCCGCTGCGCCGGACCGGGTGAGCAGCGGCAGCACGGCCTTGCTCAGCGCCTTGTCGGTGATCTGTACGCCGGTCCGGGCGTCGTCGGCCACCACGACCCGGTCACCGTCCAGTCGCACGGCGGCGTTCGCGGCGGTGGTGGTGATGCCCGCCAGCGGGCGGGCCACCGAGGGGGCCGCGCGCAGTCCCTTGACGTCCAGCTCCGGCACCAGCCGGCCGGCGTCGTCCGGCCGCATCGTCAGATGCTCGCCCAGCACGGTCTGGCCGATGGTGAACCGCTTGCCGCCCGTGGTGAGGGTGACGGGCGCCGACACGGCAGGCCGCGCGAACTCGCGCACGGCGCGCCCGACCTCGTCCGCCGTGACCTTCGGCTGCGTCTCGCGGGCGGGCAGGACCGTGACCGCGCCGGCCTCGCCGCGCAGGAAGGAGGCCCGCAGGGTGCCGACGGCGGCATCCACGTCCAGTGCGTAGCCGGCGTGCGGGGCGACCTGCTCGACCCGGCCGCCGGCGAAGCCGACCGCACCCTCGCGGACCTTCTGGTCGAGGCTCTTCGCCAGCTTCCCCAGAGCGGTGCGGGCCTTGTCCTCGTCGACGCGGACGACCGGCTCCTGGTCGCCCCCGGAGCCGAAGAGGGCGGCGATCATGCCGACCGGGTCGGAGCCGACGCGGGCCGCCCGGTCGACCGTGCGCTCGGCGTCGAAGGTGAGTCCGGCCTGCCGCGGGTCGACGGTCGCTCCGCGGTCCCCGACCCGCACGGCCAGCTCCCGCGAGCCGTCCGCCGTCAGGTGTTCGTCCAGCTTCCGGACGGCCTCCGCACGGCTGAGGCCGCCGATGTCCACGCCGCGGACCGTCGTGCCCGACTCGATCTGACCGCCGGTGAGCAGCAGTCCGGCCAGGTACAGCGCGCCGACGCCGACGGTCAGCGCACCGCCCGCCAGGGCGAGGGGCGGTACGGAGGCTGTTCGGGGGCGCATGGGTCTCCTGGACGGACGAGCGGCGGGTGATCCGCCCCGCTGCGCGACGCCGTGCACGAGACGGCGCCGACGGCAGGGGCAAGCACCCCAAGCTACCCAAAAGGTCCGATGAAGCCATATGTCACAGAACACCTATGTTCCGCATCACGTCCGCCGCCGGGGCCGGCGGGCCCCGGCGGCCGGCGGCCCGCGCGGAGCAGCGCCTGCGGTGGCCTCCGCGACCGGCGGCCCCCCGCCGCGCGTGGGCGGCGGCATCCGCGACGCCGCCGGGCCGCACCCCGTCCCGGGACGGTCAGGTGCCGAGGGGGTCGCCGTCCGGGTCGGTCGCCGGGGTGGCCACCTCTGCGGCGATCCGGCGGTAGGCGGCGCGGGCCTGGACGATCCGGGCGAGCACGGTGCCGCCGAGAGCGGCGGCGCACAGGCAGGTGAGCCAGAAGGTGTCACGGTGGCCGGCCCAGCTGAGCGTGCCCACGGGCGGGACGGCGAAGCCGTTCAGGATCAGCCAGCACAGGACGGCCGTGCCCGGGGCCGCGGTGAAGCGGGCGCAGAGACCCAGCAGGGCCGCCAGGAAAGAGAGCGCGGCCAGCGCGAACCCCGGGCGGTCCGCGCCGACCAGCAGGTTGTGCACCGCCACCAGGACCAGCGCGCTGCCGAAGGCCGTGGCCCACACCAGGGGGGTCGCGACGGGCTGGGGCACGGGCCGGGCGCCGGCTCTGAGGGACACCCACTCGATCATGCTGCACGCTTCCTTCCGGCCCCCGCCCCCGGAACGCCGGCCGCCACGGCGGCGTGGACCTCGGGACGAATTCTCCCACCGGTCGTCGAGCGCACCCCTGTCGCCCTGTTCCCGCGTCGGCGGCCTGCGCGCGGGCCTCGGCGGCTCGCGCGGACGGCTTCGGCGCGAGATGCGGGATCGCGGTCGCCGTCTGCCGGACGTGCGGGTCGACGACGTCACCGATGGCGGCGGTCGTAGGGTCACGGCATTTCGTCGAGGCAGCCGGAGGCCGCCGTGCGCCGGGGGTGAGCCGTCGTCCGCCGTCTCCGCGCCCCGCATCGGCGCTTGTCAGCGCCTGTGTGTGCGCACTACTGTCACCACGCCTTGGTGAACGGGAAATCCGGTGTGATGCCGGTGCGGCCCTCGCCACTGTGATCGGGAAGTCCGGCTCCGGCCCTCGCGGGCAGCCACTGGGTCCTCGGGACCCGGGAAGGCGGAGTACGGGCGGTGGTACCCGTGAGCCAGGAGACCGGCCAAGGCACGTCAACCATCCACGAGGTGCTGGAGAGGGTCTGCTCAGCCATGCACATAGCCGAGGGTTTTCTGCCTCCGGCGCACGCGATCGCCTGGAGCGTCGCATCCGCGCCATTCGTCGTCCACGGAGTACGGTCACTCACCCGTGAGGTCAAGGAGCATCCCGAGAGCACCCTGCTCCTCGGCGCCTCCGGTGCCTTCACCTTCGTCCTGTCCGCGCTGAAGCTCCCCTCGGTCACCGGGAGTTGTTCCCACCCCACCGGCACGGGGCTCGGCGCCATCCTGTTCCGGCCGCCGGTCATGGCGGTGCTGGGCACCATCACCCTGCTCTTCCAGGCGCTGTTGCTCGCCCACGGCGGCCTGACCACGCTCGGCGCCAACGTCTTCTCCATGGCCGTCGTCGGACCCTGGGCCGGTTACGCGGTCTACCGGCTGCTGCGACGGTTCGACGTGCCGCTGATGGTCACGGTGTTCTTCGGCGCGTTCGTGGCCGACCTGTCCACGTACTGCGTCACCAGCGTGCAGCTGGCGCTCGCCTTCCCGGACCCGAGCAGCGGATTCCTGGGCGCGCTGGGCAAGTTCGGCTCCATCTTCGCCGTCACCCAACTCCCGCTGGCGGTCAGCGAGGGGCTCCTGACGGTGTTCGTGATGCGCCTGCTGACGCAGTCCAGCAAGGGTGAACTGACAAGGCTGGGCGTGCTCGTGACGGGCGGCCGGAAGAGGGCCGGTGCGGGCGCCGACGCCGAGACCGAGGCGGTGGCCCGGTGAGCCGTAACGCGAAGATCAACGCGCTGCTCCTGTTCGTGGTGGCCGCGCTCGCCGTCCTGCCGCTGGCCCTCGGGCTCGGCGACCACAAGGAGGAGCCGTTCTCGGGCGCCGACGCGGAGGCGGAGACGGCGATCACCGAGATCGAGCCGGACTACGAGCCCTGGTTCTCGCCCCTGTACGAGCCGCCGTCCGGCGAGATCGAGTCGGCGCTGTTCGCCCTCCAGGCCGCCCTCGGCGCGGGGGTCCTCGCCTACTACTTCGGTCTGCACCGGGGACGGCGGCAGGGCGAACTCCGGGCTCTGGCGCAGCAGGACACGGCGGCTTCGACGACCTCGGTCCCCTCGTCGAAGGCCTCGACGTCCTCGCGGAGTACCGAGAACTCCGAGGACTCCCGAGGCTCCGGAAGCTCCGGAAGCCCTCAGGGCTCCGCGAGCGCGTCCGTGCCGTCCGCTCCCGAACGGACCTGAGCGGGTGCTGCCGATCGACGCGGCGGCGCACAGCAGCCGCTGGCGCCACCGCCATCCGCTGGACAAGGCCGTACTGGGACTCGGTCTCACCGTGCTCGCCATCTCGCTGCCGCCCTGGCCCGGCGCGGCCCTGGTCCTGGTGGCGGCTCTCGCCGTCCTGCTGGGACCGGCGGGGGTGCCGGCCCGGCGGTTGTGGCGCGCCTACCGGGTGCCGCTGGGCTTCTGCGTGACCGGTGCGCTCACCCTGCTCGTCCGGGTCGGCGGCCCGGACCGGTTCGTCGCCCTGGCCGACGGCGGTCCGGTGCGCGCCGGGGAACTGCTGCTGCGTACCTCGGCCGCCTCCCTCGGTGTCCTGCTCCTCGCGTTCACCACCCCGATGTCCGACCTGCTGCCCCGCCTGGTCAGGGCCGGGGTACCCGCGCCCGTCGTGGACGTCGCGCTGGTGACGTACCGCATGAGCTTCCTGCTGCTCGACTCCGTGCGCAGGATCCGGGAGGCCCAGGCGGCCCGGCTCGGGCACACCACCCGCGCCGCGCAGTGGCGTTCGCTGGCCGGACTCGGCGCCACCGCGTTCGTCCGCGCCTTCGACCGGGCGGCGCGGCTCCAGGACGGGCTCGCCGGACGCGGCTACGACGGGACCCTGCGCGTCCTGGTGCCCGAGGCCCGGTTCTCCGTCCGCTTCGCTGCCGCCAGTGCCGCCCTCTTCGCGGCCCTGGTCGCCCTGACCTTCGTACTGCGCTCCGTACTGGAAAGGCCGCTGTCATGAGCGAGCCCGCACTGCTCTCCCTGCGGGGGGTCTCCTTCGCCTACGAGGACGGCCCGGCCGTGCTCAGCGGCCTGGACTTCGAGGTCCGCGCGGGGCGTGCGCTCGCCCTGCTGGGCCGCAACGGCAGCGGCAAGACCACGCTGATGCGGTTGCTGAGCGGCGGACTGCGACCGGGCGAGGGCGAGTTGAGGGTCGAGGGACGCCCGGTGAGGTACGACCGCAAGGGGCTGACCCGGCTGCGCACGACCGTGCAGCTGGTGGTCCAGGACCCGGACGACCAGCTGTTCGCCGCGTCCGTCGCCCAGGACGTGTCGTTCGGACCGCTGAACCTCGGCCTGTCCGACACGGAGGTACGCGCCCGGATCGAGGAGGCCCTCGCCGCCCTGGACATCACCGCCCTGGCCGACCGGCCCACCCACCTGCTCTCCTACGGGCAGCGCAAGCGCACCGCGATCGCCGGCGCCGTCGCGATGCGGCCCCGGGTGCTGATCCTCGACGAACCGACCGCCGGACTCGACCCCGACGGCCAGGAACGGCTGCTCGGGATCCTCGGCCGACTGCGCGAGGCGGGCACGACCGTGGTCATGGCCACCCATGACGTCGACCTGGCCCTGCGCTGGGCCGACGACGCGACCCTGCTCACCCCGTCCGGCGCGCGCACCGGACCCGCCGCCTCGGCACTCGCCCGCACGGACCTCCTGCGGCAGGCGGGCCTGCGGCTGCCCTGGGGGGTCGCCGCCGCCCGACTGCTGCACGCCCAGGGACTGTTGGCCGACCCCTCGACAGGTCCGCGCACCGCCGAGGAGCTGGCCGCGCTGGCCGGCACGCCCGAAGGACGCGAACCGGCCGGCGCCGGTGGCGAGGGCGGCCCCTGACCGAGCGCATACGGTCGTCGCCCGGGGGCCGCCCAGCGGGACGCCTCTCGGGGCGCGTACCTCGACCTTGCCCGCCGTGGGCGCCTGTCGTTCCTGCGGCTCCGACCCATGAATGGATTGATAATCAACTATGTCTCGACGGATCTTCATCGACAAGCAGAGCCCCAAGGCCTACCACGCGCTGGTCCAGACGTCCGAGGCGGTACGGGCGACCGCCGCCGACGCCGGTCTGGAGCGCACCGTCGTGGAACTGCTCAACCTGCGCGTCTCGCAGCTCAACGGCTGCGCGTCCTGCCTCGACGTGCACACCAGGGCCGCTCTGCGCGCGGGTGAGGACACCCGGCGACTGGGTGTCCTCGCGGCCTGGCGGGACACCGAACTCTTCAGCCCCCTGGAGCGCGCGGCCCTGGCGCTGGCCGAGGCGACCACCGTGCTGTCCGACGCCGGCGCGCAGGAGGCCGCTTACGCCGACGCCCTGGAGGTTCTCACCGAGGACCAGATCTCGGCGGTGATCTGGGTGGCGGTCACCATCAACGCCTTCAACCGGGTGTCCATCCTCAGCAAGCACCCGGTCCACTAGCGCCTGCCACCAGGGATTCTCGCTCCCGCGGGCGCCGGTCCCCCGACGCACCGTTCGCGCGCGGCGGTTGCCCGGCACCGGACCCGGTAAGAATCGACTGGCCCGGTGAGTACCGCCCCTCTGCCCTGGAGGACCGCCCATGCCCCGTCCCGTCGCTCCCGACGGCCCGGAGTCCGTCAACGCCGCCGCCTGGCAGGCGTACGCCGCGCATCACCTGCGGCGCGGCACGGTACTGGCGGAGGCGGAGCGGATCGACTGGGGGTTCCCGGGCGCGGGGCCGGACGAGGCCTTCCTCGGGGAACTGAGGGGCCGGCGCGTTCTGGACCTGGGCTGCGGTCCGGCCCGGCACGCCGCCCGGCTGGTCCGCGCGCACGGGGCCACCGTCGACGCGGTCGATCTCGCGCCGGGCCAGATCGAGCGGGCCCGGGCCCGGTACGGCTCGCTGCCCGGGCTGCGGCTGCTCCACGCCGACGCCGTGGAACACCTGCGCACCGCGCGGCCGTACGACGTGATCTACTCCGTCAACGCCGTCCCGTACATCGACCCACAGCGGCTTTTTCCCGCCCTGGCGACCGCGCTCGCGCCCGGCGGAACGCTCTGCTTCTCCGTGCTGCACACCAACTCCTCGGGCGAAGGCCCCACTTCGGCGTGGGTGGCGCGGCCGGAGACCCTGCGGTTCGCGGGCGGCGGCGAGACGACGGTCCGGATGTGGGTGCCCCCCGCCGAGACGTGGGAGGAACTGATCGCCGCACACGGGCTGTACGTGGCGGACGTGGTGCCGGTGACCTCGCCCGACCCCGCGAACCCCGCCGCCTATCGCGTCTACCGGGCCCGCCGTCCGTCGCGCGTCTCCGCCCGCCCCCGCACCGGCCTTCCGCCCGTCGCGCACGCGGCGCTCGGCGTCGGCGCCATCCTGCACGGGCCCCGGGGACTGCTGCTGGGCCGTCACCGCCGGGGAACCTGGGAGCTGCCCGGCGGCACGGTGGAACCCGGGGAGTCCCTCCGGGAGACGGTGGTGCGGGAGCTGCGCGAGGAGACCGGGCTGCGGGCGGACCCGTCGAAGGTACGCCTGCTGGGCACCCTGCTCGACCGGGTCGGGGGTGTCGTGCGGATGACCGTCGGCGCCGTCGTCACCGACTGGGAGGGCGAGCCGGCGGACCAGCCCGGCGAGAGCGTCGGCGACTGGCGCTGGTACGCCCTGGACCATCTGCCGCCGTCCCTGTTCGTGTGCAGCGCCCAGTCCCTCACCGCCTGGCGTCCGGACCTGCCGATCGATCACGCCCCGGCCCATTTCACCCCGTTCGCGCCGCACGACGGCCGGCGGCCCCGCGATGGCGACTGACCCCGCCGCGTCCCCCCTCGACCGCAACCGTTTCCGCGTCCGTTTCCGCGTCCGTTTCCGCGTCCGACCCGTCTCCCGGCCGAACGAGTAGCACAACGGCTCGGGCGGCGCGGCCGAACGGCGGTGCAAGCCACTCGGAATCGTGCCTTTCCTCACCCGTTCCCGTGGTCTTCCCGCCCACCCCCCTGGCGGGAGTTCCCGCAGGTCATGAGAAAGTTGCGGCCCAAACTACCCAGGGGGGTCTGTGACGCGACATCAGAAGCGGTTCGGGGTGGGCAGAAAGTCGGTGACACTGCTCGTCGCGCTCGGCACGGTGGCCGGGGCGGCGCTCGCGGGGGCGGCCTCGGCCGACGCCGCGACCTGGACCACCGTGGCGGCGGGCGTGGCGTACCGGCAGTACGACCTGTCGGCGACCGCCGGAACGACGCATGTGCACGTGCTCAGCGTCGATCTCACCAACACCCATGTGCGCCTCGGGCTGCTGTACCCGGGGGCGGTCGCCTCGCGCGCGGCGGTCTCCTCGCTGGCGAACAGCCAGAAGGCCGTGGCCGGCATCAACGGTGACTTCTTCAACATCAGCGAGACGCAGCACCCGGGCGTCGCGGCGACCGGGGCGAGCGTGGGGCCGGCGGTCGTGAACGGGAAGGCGCTCAAGGGCGCGGTCCCGAACGGGCAGCGGTTCGGGCCCGCGCTGCCGCCGGGCACGAACACCAGGGCCGTGGTCGGTGTCGGCACCGACGGCAGGGCCCGGGTGGACAGCCTGTCCCTGAACGGTACGGTCAGCGTCCTCGGACGGCGGCTGCCGTTGGGCGGCGTCAACCAGTACGCGCTGGCGCAGAACTCCATCGGCGCGTACACCTCGGACTGGGGCAGCGTCTCGCGCAAGCGGGCCACCTGCGGCACGGACACCGAACGGGCCGCCGCGTGCAGCACCAGCACCTATGAGGTGACGGTGCGCAAGGGCCGGGTCGTGTCGACGTCGACCGCACCCGGCAGCGGCACCATCACGGCCGGCACCACGGTCCTCGTCGGGCGGGAAGCGGGCGCGGCGCGCCTGAAGAAGCTCGTCAAGGGACAGCCGGTGGCGGTGCGCTACGGGCTGACGGCCGTGTCGAAGTCCGCGTACAGCTTCGCCGTGGGCGGCTACCCGATCCTGTCCGGCGCCCAGCCGCTGTCCGGCCTGGACAAGTCCGTCTCGGCGGTGCGTACGGCCGTGGGCATCGGCAACGGCGGGAAGCGGGTGTATCTGTTCGCGCTGGACGGAGCCACCGCGTACCGCAGGGGCCTGACCATCGCCGAGGTCGCCGGCGCCCTGAAGAGCCTCGGCGCGACCGAGGGCTTCAGCCTGGACGGCGGCGGCTCGTCGACCCTGGTGGCCCGTCCCGCGGGCTCCACCAAGGTGACGGTCCGCAACCACCCGTCCGACGGGTACGAGCGCCCGGTGTCGAACGGCATCGGCGTCTTCACCAAGTAGTCGCCCGGTCAGGGCGGCACCCCAGCGGCCTCACGGTCGAAGGCTGCCGACGATGTCGGCCGTCGCCGTGAGGCCGCTGTGGATCGTGGGGGCGAGGCCGGTGCCGGCCAGGAGGAACCCGAGCAGCAGGCAGACCAGTCCGTGCGAGACCTTCAACCCGCCGCTGCGCATGAAGATCACCGCCAGGACCAACAGCAACAGCACCGCGGAAATCGAAATGGCCACCGTCAACCTCCTCCGAAACGTCCGCTTTCACAGTATTCGGCGGCAAGTGTGACGTAACGTGGAGTTAGTCCGTGCGGCTGACCTGTCCGCCGAACGAGTGGTGTCAGACGGGTGCCGCTACACCACCCCGCGGGCGTCGAGGAAGGCCTCCAAGCCCGCCAGGTCATCCGTGTTGAGGTAGTCGACGCCGGCGGCGAGGAGTTCGGCCCACAGCGCGTCCCGGGCGGGGCCCGCGAGATCGGGCGTGGCCCAGAACCGCACCTGCTGCCCGCGCGCGTGGGCCGTGCCGACGATCCTCCGCAGCTTCTGCCGCTCCGGCTCGGGGAAGGCTCCGACGCCGAGCCAGGTGAAGTTGAGCGTCCAGTTGTCGCTGATCAGCGAGGCGAACGAGGAGGCGGAGGTGCCGAGGTCGGCCAGTCGGCCGTCGTAGAAGGCCCGGCGGACGGTCTGTGCCTCCATCGGCGTACGGGCCGCGCGGTCACCGGAGACGACGGCGGTCACCGGTCCGGGGTGGACGCGACCGTGCGCATAGGTGGTGAACAGGCCCTTGTACCGCTCGAGTCGCCGGGCGAGTTCGAGATACGTCGAGGAGCCCTCGGTCTTGATGTCGATGAGCAGCTGGAAGGGCTTTTGGTGCCCCCGGTACACCGAGCCGTGGCCGGCTTTCACGCGGGCGGCGAGCGGGGCGAGGTAGAGCGACTCCAGGGTGCGGGTGGGATCGAGCCGGTCCGCCGAGTGGGCGACGAGCAGCCGACCGTCCACCAGGAAGATGTCGGCCTCGACGCTGCCGAAGCGGTGGTCGAGGGCGTCGAGGAGGGGACGGGGATGCTCGTAGTCGTTGTGGGCGTGAGCGCGCCACAGCGGGCGGGGGCCGTGCTTCCGACCACTGGCGAACGCGCTGCCGACGGGCGGGGCGAGCACCGCGGCGGCGGTGGCGCCGAGGCCGGTGAGGACTCTGCGGCGGGTGACGAGGGACATGTCGTTCCTCCCTGTGGGGCGGGCCGGGACCACTGGGAGTATCAGGCCGCGGACGGACCAACGGACCTTCACGTGCCAGGAGTTGGCCGGACCGCCGTCGCTTGTTCACTCCTTCCGGCCAGGAACACGAAAAAGCCCGCCCCGGGCGGGGCGGGCTTCAGCGGGTGACGGTCAGGGCGCCGGCAGATCGACGAGTTCGGCCACGGCGGCCCGGTGGGCGCCCGCACTGCCGTAGGCGATCGAGTCGGCCTTGGCCCGTTTGAGGTACAGGTGGATCGGGTGCTCCCACGTCATGCCGATGCCCGCGTGCAGCTGGAGCGCCTCCTCGGCGGCGTGCACGGCGACCCCGGCCGCATAGGCCTGGGCGACGGCCACCGCGATGTCGGCGTCCTCACCCCTCGCCAGCGCGTCGGCCGCGCCCCGGGCGACGGCCCGGAGGTTGACGACCTGCAGCCAGAGCTGGGACAGCCGGTGCTTGATCGCCTGGAAGCCGCCGACGGGCCTGTTGAACTGCTTGCGCTCCTTCAGGTACCGCACGGTCTCGGTCAACGCCCAGTCGGCTAGCCCCAGTTGCTCGGAGGCGAGCAGTCCGGCGCCGGCCCGCAGAGCGCGGCGGACGGCGGGTTCGGCATCGCCGAGTCGGCGGCCTGGAGCATCGGCGAAGGTGAGCGTGGCGAGCGGGCGGGTGAGGTCGAGGGAGACCTGCGGGGTGACGGTCACGGCGGCCGCCTCCACCGCGTACAGGCCGCCGTCGTCCGCGGGCACCAGCAGCACGTCGGCGACGGCCGCGTCCGCGATGCCGGGCAACTCGCCCTGCAAAAGGCCTCCTTCCACGTGCACGGCCCGGACGGCGGCCGCCGGAGCGGTGTGCAGTCCGACCGCCAGTACGCCGATCGTCCGCCCGGATGCCAGCCGGCCGAGCAGCTCCTCGTCCCCGACGGACAGCAGCGCCTCGGTGGCCACGACGGCACTGGTCAGATAGGGCACAGGGGCGACGGCGCGCCCCAGCTCCTCCAGCACCACGGCGACTTCACGATGGGTGGCGCCCTGGCCGCCCAGCGCCTCGGGCACCAGCAGGCCCGCGAGGCCCATGCCGTCGGAGAGCGCCTTCCAGGCGGCGAGGTCGTGCGGCGCGTCCGACTCCGTACGGGCGATGATCCCGGGCGCGTCGCCGTGGTCGGCGAGCAGGTCGCGGACGGCGGCGCGCAGCGCCTCTTCCTCCTCGGAATAGAGGAGATCGGGCTGTGCGCTCATCGGGCCAGGTCCTTCCAGGCGACGTCCTTGTCGGTGCGCGGCTCGGACGGCAGGCCCAGGACGCGCTCGGCGACGATGTTCAGCAGGACCTCGCTGGTCCCGCCCTCGATGCTGTTGCCCTTGGAGCGGAGGTAGCGGTACCCGGCCTCCCGGCCCGTGAAGTCCACCAGCTCCGGACGGCGCATGGTCCAGTCGTCGTACAACAGGCCCTCCTCGCCGAGGAGTTCGACCTCCAGACCGCTGATCTCCTGGTTGAGCCGGGCGAACGCGAGCTTCATGCCGGAGCCCTCGTAGCCGGGCTGGCCGGCGACGAGCTGCTGGCGCAGGCGTTCACCGGCGAGGCGGGCGGCCTCGGCCTCGACCCAGAGCTTCAGCAGCCGCTGGTGCAGATCATGGGTGCGCAGTTCGGGCCGCTCGCGCCAGGTCTTCGAGACCGGGCCGATCATGCCGCCCTCGCGGGGCAGCCGCATACCGCCGATGGCGACGCGCTCGTTGTTCAGCGTGGTCTGCGCCACCCGCCAGCCGTCGCCGACGTCACCGAGGCGGCGGGAGTCGGGGATGCGGACGTCGGTGAGGAACACCTCGTTGAACTCGGCCTCGCCGGTGATCTGGCGCAGCGGCCGCACCTCGACGCCCGGGTCCGTCATGTCGCAGAGGAAGTAGGTGATGCCGGCGTGCTTGGGCACGTCCGGGTCGGTGCGGGCGATGAGGATGGCCCAGCGGGCGACATGGGCGCTGGACGTCCACACCTTCTGCCCGTTGACGACCCAGTCTCCCCCGTCCTCCCGTACGGCGCGGGTGCCGAGCGCGGCCAGGTCGGAGCCGGCGCCGGGCTCGCTGAACAGCTGGCACCAGACCTCCTCGCCCACCCACAGGGGACGCAGGAACCGCTGCTTCTGCTCCTCGGTGCCGTACTTCAGGATCGTCGGCGCGGCCATGCCGAGGCCGATACCGATGCGCCGCGGGTCGTTGTCGGGGGCGCCCGCGGCCGCCAGCTCGGCGTCCACGACGGCCTGGAGGGAGCGGGGCGCGCCCAGTCCGCCGAGCCCCTCGGGGTAGTGGACCCAGGCGAGTCCCGCGTCGAAGCGGGCCTTGAGGAAGTCCGCCGGATCGGTGTCGGCGGGCGGGTGCGCGGCCAGCAACTCCGCTGTGCGGCGCCTCAGTTCGGCTGCGTCGGTCATGCGGTGGCTCCGTTCTGCGGTACGACCGCGACCCGGCCGGTGGTGACGCCGTCGCCGACCCGCTGCACGGCGGCCGCGGCCCCGTCGAGCGGGACGCGCTCACTCACCAGCGGCCTGATCGCGCCCCGGGCGGCCAGCTCGGTGAGCTGCTCGTGACAGTGCTGGACCAGCTTCGGGTTCCTGGTGTTGTACAGCCCCCAGTGCAGGCCGAGGACCGAGTAGTTCTTGACGAGGGCGTGGTTGAGCGCGGGGCTCGGGATGGTCCCGCTCGCGAAACCGACGACCACGATCCGGCCCTCGAAGGCGGCGACCTTCGCGGACTGCGTGTAGGCCTCGCCGCCGACGGGGTCGTAGATCACGTCGGCGCCCCGGCCGCCGGTGGCCTCCTTCACGGCGCCGACGACGTCCTCGGTACGCCGGTCGATCACCACGTCGCAGCCCAGTTCCCGGGCCACGGCGGCCTTCTCTGCGCCGCCCACGACGCCGATGACGGTCGCGCCCGCCGCCTTCCCGAGCTGCACGGCCGCGCTGCCGACCCCTCCGGCGGCAGCGTGCACGAGCAGGGTCTCGCCGGCCTCCAGGTGCGCCCTGCGGTGCAGGCCGAACCAGCCGGTCTGGTAGCCGATGTGCAGCGCGGCGGCCTCGGCGTCGTCCAGCGACCCGGGCGCGGGCAGCAGCGCGGCCGCGTCGGCGATCGCGTACTCGGCGAGACCGCCGTACGGCAGCACCGGGTTGGCGATCACGCGACGGCCGTCCTCGGTCTCGCCGCAGATCTCCACACCGGGCGTGAACGGCAGCGGGGGCCGTACCTGGTAGTGACCCCGGCACATCAGCACGTCCGGGAAGTTGATGTTCGCGGCACGCACCCTGAGCAGGACCTGACCGTCGCCGGGCGTGGGCCGCTCCACCTCCTCGAGCCGCATCACCTCGCTCGGCTCGCCGTTCTCGTGCACCTGCCATGCCTGCATGCGGAGCCTCCACGGGACTGCGTCGTCCGACCGGCGTTCCGACCGGCTCGATTCGCATACTAAGCGGTCGCTTGCCGTGAGGGAACAGACGACGGGCGAAGAGTCGCCTCCGTCACCCCTTACGAGGTCTGGCTCGCACATGCATCCGCTCGCCCTGCGGGCCGAACAGGCTCAGGAACTCGGCCGGCCCCTCCCCCGTGGACCCGAACCAGTGCGGCACGCGGGTGTCGAACTCCGCGGCCTCGCCCGCCGTCATCACCACGTCGTGCTCCCCCAGCACCACGCGCAGCCGCCCCGACATCACGTACAGCCATTCGTAGCCCTCGTGGACCCGCGGCTCCGGCTCCTCGTCGCGCCGTGGCACCAGCACCTTGAAGGCCTGGAGCCCGCCGGGCTGCCGGGACAGCGGCCAGAAGGTGCGCCCGTGCCGCACGATGGGCTCGGCCCGCACCCTGGGGTCGCCCACCGGCGGCGCCCCGACCAGCTCGTCCAGCGGCACCTGGTGGGCCTGGGCGATCGGCAGCAGCAGCTCCAGGCTGGGCTTGCGCAGCCCGGACTCCAGCCTCGAGAGGGTGCTGACCGAGATGCCGGTCGACTCCGACAGCGCCGCGAGCGTCACCTCCCGCTCCTTCCGCAGCCGCCGCAGCCTGGGCCCGACCTCCGCGAGTACCTCATCGGTCGTCATGCCTCCATATTGCCGAAGCGGCAAATGGGTTTGTCAATCCCGCGCGGGCCCGGCGACCGTGGTCGCGGAGGTGGTCACCGTGACCGAGAAGACCCAGGAGTACGAAGTGATCGTCGTCGGCGGGGGCGCCGCCGGCCTGTCCGCCGCGCTCGTCCTGGGCCGGGCGCGACGCCGCACGCTGGTCGTCGACGCGGGTGAGCCGCGCAACGCGCCCGCCGCCCATATGCAGGGCTATCTGTCGCGGGACGGCATGTCACCCGCCCGGTTCCTCGCCGTGGGCCGCGAGGAGATCGCACGCTACGGCGTGGAGCTGGTCCGCGACCGGGCGGTGGACGTCACCCGGGCCGAGGACTTCGCCGTACGGCTCGCGGGCGGCCGGACCGTGCGGGCCCGGCAGCTCGTCGTCGCGACCGGCCTGAAGGACGAGCTGCCGCCGGTCCCCGGCGTCGCCGAGCGCTTCGGCCGGGACGTGGTCCACTGCCCCTACTGCCACGGCTGGGAAGTGCGCGACCAGGCCTTCGGCGTGCTCGCCACCACCGCGATGAGCGTCCACCAGGCGCTGATGGTGTCCCAGTGGTCCGCGGACGTGACCCTCTTCCTGCACACGGTCGCCGAGGCGGAGCCGACCGACGAGGACCTGCGCAGGCTGGCGGCGGCCGGCGTGCGCGTGGTCCCCGGCGAGGTGGCCGGGCTGGTCGTCGAGGACGACCGGCTCACCGGCGTCCGGCTCGTCGACGGGCAGGTGCACGAGCGGGAGGTGCTGTTCGTGGCGCCCCGGGCGGTACCGCGGACGGACCTGCTCGCGCGGCTGGGCGCCGAGCTGAGCGAGACCCCCTTCGGGACATACCCCGTGGTCGACGGACGAGGCCTGACGACGGTGCCCGGCCTGTGGGCGGCCGGCAACGCCTCGGGCTTCGCCGAGCAGGTCGTGAACGCGGCCAGCCGTGGCTACCGGGCCGGGGCGGCGATCAACGGGGAGCTGCTGATGGCGGACCTCGACCTGGCGGTCGCGGCCGGGGCCGCCGACGCCGAGGCGCCGGCCGTGCGGAGGTGACCGGGCGGTCGGCGTTGCACCATGGCTGCATGCTGCTGACCCGGCTCGCCGACGTGTCCCGGGAGGTCGCCGCCACCTCGGCGCGCTCCCGCAAGATCGCCCTGCTCGCGGAACTCTTCCGGGACGCGGAGCCGGACGACGTACCGGTCGTCATCCCCTACCTGGCCGGACGGCTCCCCCAGGGCCGGCTGGGCGTCGGCTGGAAGGTGCTGAGCCGGCCGGTCGCCCCGGCCGACGGGCCGGCCCTCACCGTGCGGGAGGTGGACGCCCGGCTCACCGAGCTCGGCAAGGTGGCGGGCCCCGGCTCGCAGGCCGAACGGACTCGCCTGGTGGGTGAGTTGATGGGCGCGGCCACCGCGGACGAACAGCGCTTCCTGCTCGGCCTCATCACCGGCGAGGTCCGGCAGGGCGCGCTGGACGCCGTCGCCGTGGAAGGCCTGGCGCAGGCGACCGGGGCGCCCGCCACGGACGTGCGCCGGGCGGTGATGCTGGCCGGGTCGCTGCGGGCGGTGGCACAGGCGCTGCTCGCGGACGGACCGGCGGCGCTGGAGGAGTTCCGGCTCACCGTCGGCCGTCCGGTCCTGCCGATGCTCGCGCACACCGCGTCCAGTGTGACCGAGGCCGTCGGCAAGCTCGGCGTCTGCGCGGTGGAGGAGAAGCTGGACGGCATCCGCGTCCAGGTGCACCGCGACGGCGACGACGTCCGCCTGTACACCCGCACCCTCGACGACATCACCGACCGGCTGCCCGAAGTGACGGAGGCGGCAAGGGGGTTGGCGGGATCGCGGTTCATCCTGGACGGCGAGGTCCTCGCCTTCGACGGGACGGGCCGCCCCCGCTCCTTCCAGGAGACGGCCGGCCGGGTCGGCTCCCGGGTGGATGTGACGGCGGCCGCGGAGGCGGTGCCCGTGGCCCCCGTCTTCTTCGACGTGTTGTCGGTGGACGGCCGGGACCTGCTGGACCTGTCCTTCGCCGAACGGCACGTGGAGCTGGCCCGGCTGGTGCCCGAGCCGATGCGGGTGCGCCGCGCGCTCGTGTCCGGCCCCGAGGACGTGGAAGCCGCGGAGGACTTCTCCAGGGAGACGTTGCTGCGCGGTCACGAGGGCGTCGTGGTGAAGGCGCTCGACGCGCCCTACAGCGCGGGCCGACGGGGCGCGTCCTGGCTGAAGGTCAAACCCGTGCACACGCTCGACCTGGTGGTGCTGGCCGCCGAGTGGGGCCACGGGCGGCGCACCGGCAGACTTTCCAACCTGCATCTCGGCGCCCGCACCGCGGACGGCGGCTTCGTCATGCTGGGTAAGACCTTCAAGGGCCTGACCGACGCCTTGCTCGCCTGGCAGACGGAGCGCCTGCGGGAGCTGGCCGTCGACGAGAGCGGGTACGTGGTGACCGTGCGTCCCGAACTCGTCGTCGAGATCGCCTACGACGGCCTTCAGCGGTCCACCCGCTACCCGGCCGGCGTCACGCTCCGCTTCGCCCGCGTGCTGCGCTATCGCGAGGACAAGCGTCCTGAGGAGGCGGACACCGTGGAGACCCTGCTCGCCGCCCACCCGGAGGTCCGCCCGTGACGCCGGCGCCGCCGAAGCGCAGCGCGGGTCTGCTGTTGTTCCGGCACACCGACGACGGTCCTCAGGTGTTGCTGGGCCATATGGGCGGCCCGTACTTCGCGAAGAAGGACGCCGGGGCGTGGACCGTCCCGAAGGGCGAGTACGAGCCCGACGAACCGGCCTGGGAGGCGGCCCGCCGCGAGTTCCGGGAGGAGCTGGGTCTGCCCCCGCCCGACGGCGCGGCGATCGACCTCGGCGAGGTCCGGCAGACGAACGGCAAGATCGTCACCGCGTGGGCGATCGAGGCCGACCTCGACCCGGCGGCGATCGCACCCGGCACGTTCACCATGGAGTGGCCGCCGAGGTCCGGCCGCGCCCAGGAGTTCCCGGAGCTGGACCGGGTGGCCTGGTTCGGGCTCGACCGGGCCCGCGAGGTGATCGTCAGGGCACAGGCCGCGTTTCTCGACCGCTTGGCGGAGCACCCGGGCTGAGCGGATGCGCACGCGTTGCGACCCCGGGTCCGGCGCGGGAAGGTCGAAGCACAGTCAGCTCTTCAGGAGGTCGGTCATGCCCATCGCGACGGTGAACCCGGCGAACGGCGAGACGCTTCGGACGTACGAGGCCATGGGCGAGGACGAGGTGGAGCGCCGGCTCCGGCTCGCGGAGGCCACGTTCCGGACGTACCGGACGACGACGTATCCCGAACGGGCCCGCCTGCTCCACCGGGCCGCCGACCTCCTCGAGGAGGACCAGGCGGAGATCGGCCGGGTGATGACCACCGAGATGGGCAAGCCGGTGAAGCAGGCGCGCGCCGAGGCCGCGAAGTGCGCGAAGGCGATGCGCTGGTACGCCGAGCACGCGGCGGAACTGCTCGCCGACGAGGAGCCGTCCGCCGCCGACGTGAAGGACTCCGGCGCCGCGCGCGCCCTGGTCCGCTACCGGCCGCTGGGCCCGGTGCTCGCGGTGATGCCGTGGAACTTCCCGCTGTGGCAGGTGGTCCGCTTCGCCGCGCCGGCGCTGATGGCGGGCAACGTGGGCCTGCTGAAGCACGCCTCGAACGTCCCGCAGACCGCCCTGTACCTGGAGGACCTGTTCCACCGGGCCGGCTTCACCGAGGGCTGTTTCCAGACGCTGCTCATCGGCTCGGGCGCGGTCGACGAGATCCTGCGCGACGAGCGGGTGAAGGCGGCGACCCTCACCGGGAGCGAGCCGGCCGGCCGGGCGGTCGCCGCCACCGCCGGAGAGATGATCAAGAAGACGGTGCTGGAGCTGGGCGGCAGCGACCCGTACGTGGTCATGCCGTCGGCGGACGTCGAGCGGGCCGCGCAGGTGGCGGTGACCGCGCGCGTGCAGAACAACGGGCAGTCGTGCATCGCCGCCAAACGGTTCATCGTTCACACGGACGTGTACGACGCCTTCGCCGAGCGGTTCGTGGCGGGCATGGCCGCGCTGAAGGTCGGCGACCCGCTGGAGGAGGAGACGGAGGTCGGGCCGCTGGCGAGCGAGCAGGGGCGGTCGGACCTGGAGGAGCTGGTGGACGACGCGCGGCGTGGCGGCGCCGCCGTGCTGTGCGGGGGCGAACGGCCCGACGGACCGGGCTGGTACTACCTGCCGACCGTGCTCTCCGGGATCACCCGCGAGATGCGCGTCCACCGGGAGGAGGCGTTCGGGCCGGTCGCGACGCTGTACCGGGCGGCCGACCTGGACGAGGCGGTGCTCATCGCCAACGACTCGGCGTTCGGCCTGAGTTCCAACGTGTGGACGCGGGACGAGGCGGAGGTGGACCGTTTCGTGCGGGATCTGGAGGCCGGCGGGGTGTACTTCAACGGCATGACCGCGTCCCATCCGGGGTTCCCGTTCGGCGGGGTGAAGCGGTCCGGGTACGGCCGTGAGCTGTCCGGGCACGGAATCCGGGAGTTCTGCAACATCACCACGGTTTGGCACGGTGCGTGAGCGTCGCGCGGCTACGATCCCGGATGTGAACCGCGAAGTGACTCTGCCTCTGATCGTCGACGACCGCGGGACCTTGCAGGTGGCCGCGGCCGACGTGAGCAAGCTGCTCCGCACGTTGGGCGGTCGGTGGCTGCATCTCGTCGAGGCCGGGGCCGACGGGCTGGACGAGGACACCGTCGCCGCGTTGACCATCGAGCTCGCGAAGCTGGCCGACCGGATCGACGTGGCGTGCATCGCGCACAGCAGCGGGGGTGCGCCGTAGCCGGTTGCCGCTGATCGGGCAGGCCGCGGGGGCGTCCCCGGGGCCGTGCCACGTCGTCCTGCGGTGTCCTGGGACCGTCCTAGCGGATCGGCATCCCCGACAGCGTGCGGGCGATCACCAGGCGCTGGATCTCGCTCGTGCCTTCGAAGATCGTGTAGATGGCCGCGTCGCGGTGCATGCGCTCCACCGGGTACTCCCTGGTGTAGCCGTTGCCGCCGAGAATCTGGATCGCCTGCGCGGTGACCGTCTTCGCCGTCTCGCTGGCGTACAGCTTCGACATCGAGCCCTCGGCGGCGGTGAACGGCTTGCCGTTGATCGCCATCCAGGACGCGCGCCAGACCAGCAGCCGCGCGGCGTCGATCTGCGTCCGCATGTCCGCGAGCTGGAAGGCGACGCCCTGGTTGTCGATGATCGGGCGGCCGAACTGCTCACGCGTCTTGGCGTAGTCGAGGGCCACCTCGTAGGCGGCGCGGGCCGTGCCGACGGCCATGGCGCCGACCGCCGGCCGCGACGCCTCGAAGGTCGCCATCGCCGCGTTCTTCACGCGCTCGCCGCCGCCCGCCTTCGCCCGCTCGCGGGCCCGTGCCAGCCGCTCGTCCAGCTTCTCCTTGCCGCCGAGGAGGCAGGAGCCGGGGATCCGCACGTTGTCGAGGATGACCTCGGCGGTGTGCGAGGCGCGGATGCCGTGCTTCTTGAACTTCTGGCCCTGGGCGAGACCCGGGGTGCCCGGCGGGACGATGAAGGAGGCGTGCCCCTTGGAACCGAGCTCGGTGTCCACGGCGGCGACGACCACGTGGACGTTGGCGATGCCGCCGTTGGTCGCCCAGGTCTTGGTGCCGTTGAGCACCCACTCGTCCTTGGCCTCGTCGTACACGGCACGCGTACGCAGGGAGGCGACGTCCGAGCCGGCGTCGGGCTCGGAGGAGCAGAAGGCGGCCACCTTGACGTCGCTCGCATCGCCGTACATCTGCGGGATCCAGGTGCCGATCTGCTCCTCGGTGCCGTTGGCGAGAACGCCCACGGCGGCGAGGCCGGTGCCGACGATCGACAGGGCGATGCCCGCGTCGCCCCAGAACAGCTCCTCCATGGCCATCGGGATGCCGAGGCCGGTGGGGTCGAAGTACTGCTGCGCGTAGAAGTCGAGGGAGTAGATGCCGACCTTCGCGGCCTCCTGGATGACCGGCCAGGGAGTCTCCTCACGCTCGTCCCATTCGGCGGCCGCGGGGCGGATGACGTCGGCCGCGAAGCCGTGCAGCCAGTCCCGGACCTCCTTCTGTTCGTCGTTGAGCTCCATGGTGAACTCGGCCATGTCCCCTCCAGCGGCGACGTGCGTGTTACTAACGGTAACGTGAGTCTGTTACCGGTCGGTAGGAAAAGTCAACTCCTGCCCACGGTCCGGGAGCCCCCCGGCCCGTTCGATGCCAGGCTGCTGCCAGGTGTTAGTTTGCGCAGGCGTCACCGAATCAGCACGGGTGGGGAGAGCTCATGGACACCACGCAGCGGACCGAGCAGCAACGGTCCGCCGACCGCCGAAGGCGCGAGCTGCTGGAGGCCGCCGACCGGGTGGTGCTGCGCGACGGCCCGCAGGCCTCGATGAACGCGATCGCGGCGGAGGCGGGCATCACCAAACCGATCCTCTACCGGCACTTCGGCGACAAGGGCGGACTCTACGCCGCGCTCGCCAAACGGCACACGGACGCCCTGCTGGACTCGCTGCGGGCCGCCCTGGACGCGCCCGCCGAGCGCCGCGAGCGGGTGGAGGCCACTCTGGACACCTACCTCGCGGCGATCGAGGCCCGGCCCCAGGTCTACCGGTTCCTGATGCATCCGTCGGACGGTTCGCCGGGCGAACAGGGTTTCGACGTCGGCAAGCACTCGGCGCCCCTGCTCCGGCGGATGGGCGAGGAACTGGCCCAGGTCATCGAGGACCGGGTGGACCTCGGACCCGGCAGCCAGCAGCTGGCCCGGGTGTGGGGGCACGGGATCGTCGGGATGATGCACGCGGCCGGGGACTGGTGGCTGGGCGAGCGGCCCTGCACCCGGGCGGAACTGGTGCGCAGTCTGGCCGATCTGTTGTGGGGTCGCCTCGCGGCGGCCGGGGACAAGCTCGGCGGCCCCGGGTTCTGACATCCGCCCGGCGGGCACGGGACGCCTGCGGCCGCCCACGCCCGCCGGGCGCTGCCGCAGGGGAAGACCACCCCGCGCCCCGAGGTCGTGTCCGCAAGTGTCCGGCCCGGCTCGCGACGTCCGGCCCGCGGACTCGCCGTGTTGTCGGGATCGCCCACGCGACCCGGTGCGAGGCCGACCCTGCGCCTCGCGACCGCACGCACGGGACGCCGCGAGCCCCGCCCTCCGCGCAGACGGCGATGCTTCGCGGACACGACTAGCTGGAACCGGTCACCCGGCTCCAGGAGGCCCGTGCGGCCTGGCGCATCAGTCGCCTCCCGCGCCATCCGGTCACGCGGTCCGCGTAGACCGTGCCCTCCAGGTGGTCCGCCTCGTGCTGCAAGCATCTGGCAAAGAATCCCGTGCCGTGCACGGTGATCGGCTCGCCCGTCATCGTGAACCCCTCGACCACCGCGTGGTCGTGGCGCCGCGTCCCCGCCTCCAGACCCGGCAGGGACAGACAGCCCTCCGGGCCGCGCAGGACGATGCCGTCCGCCTCCACCAGCCGTGGGTTCACCACATGTCCCAGGTGGCGGACGTCCTCGTCGTCGGGACAGTCGTAGACGAAGACCCGCAGCGCCTCGCCCACCTGGTTGGCGGCGAGGCCCACGCCCTGGGCCGCGTACATCGTGGCGAACATGTCCTCCACGAGGCGGGCGAGTTCGGGGCCGAAGTCGGTGACGTCCTCGCAACGGGCGTGCAGGACGGGGTCGCCGAGCAGGGAGAGGGGCCGGACGCGCCCGTGGGCGCCCGGGATGGAGCCGTGTCGCATGGCGGCAAGGGTACGGTCCTTTCTGACACGCGCATGCCGCTCACGGGCGTGAGGTGGTGCCGGGATTCGGGAGTGCGAATGGATCTCGATAGGCTGACCACCCACCACGTTGCCGTACGGCAGAGGCGCGGCGCGTACGCAAGGAGGATCGAGAACTGATGGCAGGCAACTCGGACCCGCTCACGCCGCGGGCCAAGATCGCCGTGACCGCAGGCAAAGCGGTCGCGGCGGCGTCGCGCGCCGCGGGGCGCGGCAGCGGTTCGGTGATCGGCGGCCGGGTGGCGCTCAAACTCGACCCCGACCTCCTCGCCCGGCTCGCTCAGAACCTGGACGTCATCCTCGTGTCGGCGACCAACGGCAAGACCACGACCACGCGGCTGATCGCCGAGGCCCTGCGCGCCGCCGGTCCGGTCGTGTCCAACGCGCTCGGCGCCAACATGCCGGCCGGCATCACCTCCGCCCTCGCGGGCGGCTCCGAGGCCCGCTACGGCGTGATCGAGGTCGACGAGAAGTACCTCGCGGGCGTCGCCCGGGACACCTCCCCCAAGTGCATCGCGCTGCTCAACCTCTCCCGCGACCAGCTGGACCGCGCGGCCGAGACCCGCATGCTCGCGGAGAACTGGCGTGAGGGGCTCGCCGGTTCCAAGGCCGTCGTGGTCGCGAACGCCGACGACCCGCTCGTGGTGTGGGCCGCCTCCTCCTCCCCCAACGTGATCTGGGTCGCCGCCGGGCAGATGTGGAAGGACGACGCCTGGTCGTGCCCGTCCTGCGGCGGTGTCATGCAGCGGCCCGGCGACGACTGGTTCTGCGGCGAGTGCGGCTTCCGGCGTCCGACGCCGAGCTGGGCGCTGTCCGGGGACCACGTCCTCGACCCGCACGGGTCCGCCTGGCCGATCCACCTGCAGCTGCCGGGCCGCGCCAACAAGGCCAACGCCGCCTCCTCGGCCGCCGTGGCCGCCGTCTTCGGGGTGCCGCCGCAGGTGGCGCTGGAGCGGATGTACCAGGTGCAGGCCGTCGCCGGGCGCTACGACGTCGTCCAGTTCCAGGGGCGTGACCTGCGGCTGCTGCTCGCGAAGAACCCGGCCGGCTGGCTCGAGACGTTCAGCCTGATCGATCCGCCGCCCACCCCGGTGATCCTCTCGGTGAACGCGCGCGGCGCCGACGGCACCGACACCTCCTGGCTGTGGGACGTCGACTACACGCGTCTGACCGGCCACCCGATCTTCGTCGTGGGCGACCGGAAGCTGGACCTCGCGGTGCGCCTGGAGGTCGCCAACCAGCACTTCCAGGTGTGCGAGAACCTCGACCAGGCCGTGCAGCAGGCGCCGCCGGGCCGGATCGAGGTCATCGCGAACTACACCGCGTTCCAGGACCTGCGCCGCCGCGTCGGCAACTGACCACTAAGGACGTTTCCATGAGCGACAACCAACTGCGGCTGGTGTGGATCTACCCGGACCTGCTGAGCACCTACGGCGACCAGGGCAACGCCCTCGTCGTCGAGCGCCGCGCGCGGCAGCGCGGCCTCGACGTGGCGCGCCTCGACGTGCGCAGCGACCAGCCGATCCCGACCTCCGGCGACATCTACCTCATCGGGGGCGGCGAGGACCGGCCGCAGCGGCTGGCGGCGGAGCGGCTGCGCCGGGACGGGCACCTGTACCAGGCGGTGCAGAACGGCGCGATCGTCTTCGCGGTGTGTGCCGGTTACCAGATCCTGGGCCACGAGTTCGTCAACGACCTGGGCCAGCGTGAGCCGGGTCTCGGTCTGCTGGACGTGACGACGACGCGCGGCGAGGGCGAGCGGTGTGTCGGCGACGTCCTCGGGGACATCGACCCGCGCCTCGGCCTGCCCCCGCTGACCGGCTTCGAGAACCACCAGGGCGTCACCCAGCTCGGTCCGACGGCCCGCCCGCTGGCCCGTGTCTCGCTCGGGAAGGGCAACGGCACCGGCGACGGCACCGAGGGCGCGTACAACGACACCGTGTTCGGCACGTACATGCACGGCCCGGTGCTCGCCCGTAACCCGCTGATCGCGGACCTGCTGCTGAAGCTGGCGCTCGACGTGAACGCGCTGCCGCCGATCGACGACCACTGGTACGAAGCCCTCCGCAACGAGCGCATCAGCGCCGCGCAGCAGCCCGCGTAGGCACTCCGCCGGCGCCGGCCCGCGTGACCGTGTGTTCACCTGATGGTCAGGGTGCCGTCAGCAGCCCGTCTGACGGTACATCCGCACAGGTGAGCAGGCGCGTCCAGCAGGCGGACGCATGCTTCGGCCCCGCCCCCTCCTGCCGCTAGGGTGGCGGGGATTCGAGCCGGACAGTGTGGTCCGGACCGGCCCACGTGGAGAAGGTTGTTTCGGGCTATGCGCATTGGTGTCCTCACGTCCGGCGGCGACTGCCCCGGCCTGAACGCCGTCATCCGGTCCGTCGTGCACCGTGCCGTCGCCGACCACGGCGACGAGGTCATCGGCTTCCGGGACGGCTGGAAGGGCCTCCTGGAGTGCGACTATCTCAAGCTCGACCTCGACGCGGTGGGCGGCATCCTCGCCCGCGGCGGCACGATCCTCGGCTCCTCCCGGGTCCAGCCCTCGCATCTGCGGGACGGCGTGGAGCGGGCCCGGGGCCATGTCGCGGAACTCGGCCTCGACGCGATCATCCCCATCGGGGGTGAGGGCACGCTCAAGGCCGCGAAGCTGATGTACGACAGCGGACTGCCCATCGTGGGCGTGCCGAAGACCATCGACAACGACATCGCGGTCACCGACGTCACCTTCGGTTTCGACACCGCGGTCGGCGTCGCGACCGAGGCGCTGGACCGGCTGAAGACCACCGCCGAGTCGCACCAGCGGGTGCTGGTCGTCGAGGTCATGGGACGCCACACCGGCTGGATAGCGCTCCAGTCCGGCATGGCGGCCGGCGCCCACGCCATCGTCGTACCGGAACGCCCCTTCGACATCGAGGAGCTGGCCCGCCGGGTCGGCGAGCGGTTCGAGGCGGGCAAGCGGTTCGCGATCGTCGTCGCGGCGGAGGGCGCGAAGCCCAAGGCCGGCAGCATGGCCTTCGACGAGGGCGCGAAGGACATCTACGGGCACGAGCGGTTCGCCGGGATCGCCCGGCAGCTCTCCGTCGAGCTGGAGTCCCGGCTCGGCAAGGAGGCCCGGCCGGTCATCCTGGGGCATGTGCAGCGCGGCGGCACGCCGACCGCGTACGACCGGGTGCTCGCCACACGGTTCGGCTGGCACGCGGTGGAGGCGGTGCACCGGGGCGAGTTCGGGAAGATGACGGCCCTGCGCGGGACGGACATCGTGATGGTGCCGCTGGCGGAGGCGGTCGCGACGCTCAAGACCGTCCCCGAGGACCGGTACGCGGAGGCGGAGACCGTCCTCTAGCCGTTCGTCCTGCGGTGCGGCCCGGGGGGGCGCCCCCGGTGCGGCGCGGCTCGGCAGGACCGTTCGCCCCCGGTGACAGAGATCGCCGGGGGCTTCTCTACTCTTGTGGGCGGCAGGAAACGTACAACCCCCCACGAATCAGGAGCCGGCGGCATGGGACACAGCGGGCACGGCATGACCATGGATCTGCCGCCGTTCACGCTGGGGCGGGGCCTTCAGTGGTCGGCGGACCCGTTCTTCCTCGTCGGCTGTCTGATGGCGCTGGGCCTGTACGGGTGGGGGGTCCTGCGGCTGCGTCGGCGCGGGGACGCGTGGCCGGTGGGGCGGACCGTCTCGTTCGTCGTCGGTGTGCTGACCATAGGGCTCGTCATGTGCACCAGGCTGAACGACTACGGCATGGTCATGTTCAGCGTGCACATGGTGCAGCACATGGTGATCAGCATGCTGTCGCCGATCCTGATCCTGCTCGGCGCGCCGATGACGCTGGCGCTGCGCGCCCTGCCGGCCGCCGGCCGGGGTCACAAGGGGCCGCGTGAGCTGTTGCTGATGCTGCTGCACAGCCGCTACATGCGGATCGTCACCCATCCCGCGTTCACCATCCCGCTGTTCATCGCGAGCCTGTACGCGCTGTACTTCACGCCGATCTTCGACTTCCTGATGGGCTCCAGGGCGGGGCACCTCGCGATGATGGTGCACTTCCTCGCCGTGGGCGTCGTGTTCTTCTGGCCGATCATCGGTGTGGACCCGGGTCCGAACCGGCCGGGCTATCTGATGCGGATGCTGGAGCTCTTCGCGGGCATGCCGTTCCACGCGTTCTTCGGCATCGCCCTGATGATGGCGTCGCAGCCGATGGTCTCGACGTTCGAGAACCCGCCCGCCTCGCTCGGCATCGACGCGCTCACCGACCAGAACGCGGCCGGCGGCATCGCCTGGGCGTTCAGCGAGATCCCGTCCGTGCTGGTGCTGATCGCGCTGCTGTTCCAGTGGCACGGCTCCGAGCAGCGGCAGGCCAAGCGCAAGGACCGGGCCGCGGACCGCGACGGCGACCAGGAGCTGGCGGCGTACAACGCCTATCTTGCGTCGCTCGACACCCACGGGCGCTGAACCCGGGGCACCATGGAGGGGACGCGCCCTGCGGAGGGCGGCCCCGAGGAAGGTGTCGCGATGGCAGGTACCACGGACAGTTCCACGAAGACCATGGGGGTGCTCACCGTCGGCGGACTCGTCGCGGTGACCGCCTACACGGTGGCGCTCGGCAGCAACGGCTGGCTGTGGTTCGGCTGGGTCGTGCTGGGCCTGATCACGCTCGCCATGGTCATGACGCGGCCCGGCCCTGGCCACCGGTGAGGCGGGCCGCGGAGTGCACGCCCGGCTGGTACTTCGGCAGCCGGGCGGTGATCTTCATCCCCGCCCCCAGGGCCGTCTCGATGACCAGGCCGTAGTCGTCGCCGTACACCTGGCGGAGCCGGTCGTCCACGTTGGACAGGCCGATGCCCCCGGAGGGGCTCACCTCACCGGCCAGGATGCGGCGCAGGGCGACCGGGTCCATGCCGGCGCCGTCGTCCTCGATGACCACCAGGGCCTCGGCGCCGGCGTCCTGCGCGGTGATCTGGATGTGGCACTTGTCGGCCTTGCCCTCCAGACCGTGCTTGACGGCGTTCTCGACGAGCGGCTGCAGGCAGAGGAAGGGCAGGGCCACCGGGAGGACCTCGGGGGCTATCTGGAGGGTGACGGACAGCCGGTCGCCGAAGCGGGCCCGGACCAGCGCCAGGTAGTGGTCGATGGCGTGCAGTTCGTCGGCGAGGGTGGTGAAGTCGCCGTGTCTGCGGAACGAGTAGCGGGTGAAGTCGGCGAACTCCAGGAGCAGCTCGCGGGCGCGTTCGGGGTCGGTGCGGACGAACGACGCGATCACCGCGAGCGAGTTGAAGACGAAGTGCGGGGAGATCTGGGCGCGCAGGGCCTTGATCTCCGCCTCGATCAGTTTCGTGCGGGACTGGTCGAGGTCCGCCAGCTCCAGCTGGACGCTCACCCAGCGGGCCACCTCGCCGGCCGCCCGGACCAGGACGGCCGACTCACGGGGCGCGCAGGCCACGAGGACGCCGTGCACCCGGTCGTCGACGGTGAGCGGGGCGAGCACGGCCCAGCGGACGGGGCAGTCGGCGTGCTCGCAGGTGAGCCGGAAGGCCTCGCCCCGCCCGCTCTCCAGGGGGCCGGCCAGCCGTTCCATGATCTCGGCGCGGTGATGCGACCCCACGCCGTCCCAGACCAGCACCTCCGTCTCGTCGGTCAGGCACAGGGCGTCCGTGCCGAGCAGGGTGCGCAGTCTGCGGGCCGATCTGCGGGCCGTCTCCTCGGTGAGCCCCGCCCTGAGCGGGGGCGCGGCGAGCGAGGCGGTGTGCAGGGTCTCGAAGGTGGCGTGCTCGACGGGCGTGCCCAGGCCGCCGAGGTTCTCCGGGCGGGCGGTGCGGCGGCCCAGCCAGAAGCCCACGGCGAGGAAGGGGAGGATCGCGATGCAGACGCCCGCCAGGAAGCCGCTCATGCCTTCGCCTCCGCCGCCCGCAGCTCTTCCGTGCGCAGTTCCTCGGGCAGGTGGAATCGGGCCAGGATCGCCGCCGTGCCCGCCGGGACCCGCCCCGGGGTGGACAGGGACACGAGGATCATGGTGAGGAAGCCGAGCGGTACGGACCACAGCGCGGGCCAGGCGAGCAGCGCGTGCAGGCCGCCCGTGCCGGGGAGGCCCGCCATGGTCGCGGCGACGGCGAGGAACGCCGAACCGCCGCCCACCAGCATCCCGGCGGCGGCGCCGGGCGGAGTCAGGCGTCGCCACCAGATGCCGAGGACCAGGAGCGGGCAGAAGGACGACGCCGACACCGCGAAGGCCAGCCCGACCGCGTCGGCCACCGGCAGTCCGCCCACCAGCAGGCTCGCGGCGAGGGGCACGGCCATGGCCAGCCCGGTGCCCAGCCGGAAGTGCCGTACGCCGCGGCTCGGCAGGACGTCCTGGGTGAGCACGCCCGCGACGGCCAGCGTCAGGCCGGACGCGGTGGACAGGAAGGCGGCGAAGGCTCCCCCGGCGACCAGCGCGCCCAGCAGCTCGCCGCCGAGGCCGCCGATCACCCGGTCGGGCAGCAGCAGCACCGCCGCGTCGGCGTCGCCGCCGAGGGCCAGCTCGGGGGCGTAGAGGCGGCCCAGGGCGCCGTAGACGGGCGGCAGCAGGTAGAAGGCGCCGATCAGGGCGAGGACGGCGACCGTGGTGCGGCGGGCGGCGACCCCGTGCGGGCTGGTGTAGAAGCGGACGACGACGTGCGGCAGGCCCATGGTGCCGAGGAAGGTCGCGAGGATCAGGCCGTAGGTGGCGTACAGGGGCCGCTCCTCCCGCCCGGCGGCGAGCGAGGTGGACATGCCGCCGTTGCCGCCGCGCTCGGCGACGGGGACGGCGGTGCCCTCGGCGAAGGTGAGGCGGGTGCCCCGCTCGATGTGGTGGATGCCGACGGGGAGCCGGAGCACGGCGTCGCGGTGCGGGCGGCCGTCGACGCGGCCGTCCACCGTCACGGTCAGGGGGCGGTCCAGTCTGAGGTCGAGGGTGTCGTCGACGCGGACGACGCGCTGGTCGCGGAAGGTGGCCGGTTCCCCGAAGGCGTCGCGGGGGGCGCCGTCGCCCTGCCAGGCGAGCACCAGGAAGAGGGCGGGCACGAGCAGGGCGGTGAGCTTGAGCCAGTACTGGAAGGCCTGCACGAAGGTGATGCTGCGCATACCGCCCGCGGCGACGGTCGCGGTGACGACGACCGCCACGATCAGCCCGCCCAGTGAGTCGGGGGCGCCGGTCAGAACGGTCAAGGTCAGCCCGGCGCCCTGGAGTTGGGGCAGCAGGTAGAGCCAGCCGACGCCCACGACGAAGGCGCCCGCGAGCCGCCGGGACGACTGGGAGGCGAGCCGGGCCTCGGCGAAGTCGGGGAGGGTGTAGGCGCCGGAGCGGCGCAGCGGGGCCGCGACGAAGAGGAGCAGGACCAGGTAGCCGGCGGTGTAGCCGACGGGGTACCAGAGCATGTCGGGCCCCTGGACCAGGACCAGGCCCGCGATGCCGAGGAAGGAGGCGGCGGAGAGGTACTCGCCGCTGATGGCGGCCGCGTTGAGGCGCGGGCCGACGGTGCGTGAGGCGACGTAGAAGTCGGAGGTCGTGCGGGAGATGCGCAGGCCGAAGGCTCCGACGAGGACAGTCGCGACGACGACGAGCGCGACGGCGGGGACGGCGAAGGCCGAGTTCATCGGTCCTCGACCAGGCGTACGAAGTCCCGCTCGTTGCGTTCGGCGCGGCGCACGTACCAGCGGGCCAGCAGGACGAGCGGGGCGTAGAGACCGAAACCGAGGACCGCCCATTCGAGGCGGCGGGAGTCGGGCATCGCCGCGAAGAGCAGCGGCAGCGGGCCCACCAGCAGGGTGAGCACGGCGAACACCGCGAGGGCGGCGCGCAGTTGGGAGCGCATCAGGGAGCGGACATAGGTGTGGCCGAGGGTGGTCTGCTCGTCGATCTCGGTCCGCGGACGGTAGTACCCGAAGGCGTGGGGGTACCGCCCGCGCGAGCGGAGCCGGGCGTGGGGGACGGTTCGGCGGGCGGGGCCGGTGACGACGACCCGCCGCTCGGCGGGGTCCTGGTTCGGCATCGTCAGGGCCTCCTCATCAGCAGGTCGCGCAGTTCCCTGGTGTGGCGGCGGCTGACCTGGAGTTCCTCGCCGCCGACCAGGACGCTCACCGTGCCCGCGTCCAGGCGGAGTTCGCCTATGTGGCGCAGGGCGACGAGATGGCGGCGGTGGATGCGGACGAAGCCGCGGGCCCGCCATCGCTCCTCCAGGGTGGACAGCGGGATCCGGACCAGGTGGCTGCCGCGCTCGGTGTGCAGCCGGGCGTAGTCGCCCTGGGCCTCGGCGTGGGTGATGTCGTCGACCGCGACGAAGCGGGTCACCCCGCCGAGCTCGACGGGTATGTGGTCCGGGTCGGGCTCGTGCACGGGGATGCGCGCAGGGGCCCCGCGGCGTTCGGCGGCCCTGAGTTCGACGGCGCGACGGACCGCCTCGGCGAGGCGTTCCTTGCGGACGGGCTTGAGGACGTAGTCGACGGCCTTGAGGTCGAAGGCCTGGACGGCGAAGTCCTCGTGGGCGGTGACGAACACGACCAGGGGCGGCCGGGCGAAGCCGGTGAGGAGACGGGCCAGGTCGAGGCCGTCGAGGCCGGGCATCTGGATGTCCAGGAAGACCACGTCGATGGCCTCGGGGCCGTCCGGGCCGGACTCCAGGGCCCGGTTGATGCGGCGCAGCGCCTCGGTCGCGTCACCGGCGCCCTCCACGGCGGCGATCCGGGGGTCCGCGGTGAGCAGGTACAGCAGCTCCTCCAGCGAGGGGCGTTCGTCGTCGACGGCGAGGGCGCGCAGCATGAAGGTGGAGTGTAGGGGCGATCCGCGCGCCTGGACATGTACGGGGGTGTGGACGCATGCGCTGGATACAGTGCCCGCATGAACAGCGGCCCCGCCCCTTTCGACGAGCTCGACCGGAAGATCGTCACCGCTCTGATGGCGAATGCCAGGACGAGCTTCGCCGAGATCGGGACGGCCGTCGGCCTGTCCTCGACGGCCGTCAAGCGCCGGGTGGACCGGCTGCGGGACACCGGGGTGATCACGGGATTCACGGCCACCGTGCAGCCGTCGGCGCTGGGCTGGCGCACGGAGGCGTACGTGGAGGTGTACTGCGAGGGCGCCGCGCCCCCCAGGCGCCTCGCGGAGGTGGCGCGCAACCATCCGGAGATCACCGCGGCGATGACGGTGACGGGTGGGGCGGACGCGCTGCTGCACGTGCGGGCGCGGGACGTGGAGCACTTCGAGAACGTGCTGGAGCGCATCCGGGCCGAGCCCTTCATCCGGAAGACGATCAGCGTGATGGTGCTGTCCCATCTGCTGCCGGACAGCCCGGAGGCGGGTGCGAGCCAGCCCGCTCCCGAATAAACCCGCATGGGCGCAGCCAAGCTGCGTCGACCAGGCATATCACGCAGCATTCCTGCGTCGACACGCAATGCTTGTTCCTTGTCGGGCGTCCCGGTCAGTTCCTACCGTGGTGTCAACCCCCAGTCGACACCGTGGGACATACGGAAAGGTGGAGGTACCTCTCTGTGACCGAGACCCGTGTGCGGCGCCCCCGGCGCTTCCTCGTCTGTGAACCCAGACATTTCGCCGTGCAGTACGCGATCAACCCCTGGATGCGCCCCGACAGTCCCGTCGACGTCGACCTCGCCCAGGAGCAGTGGCAGGCGCTGATCCGCGCCTACCGTACCCACGGCCACACCGTGGACACCGTGGAGCCGGCCCCCGGTCTGCCGGACATGGTCTTCGCCGCGAACTCGGCGGTCGTGGTGGCGGGCCGGGTGTTCGGCTCGCTGTTCCACGCGCCCGAGCGGCGGCCGGAGTCCGCGCACTACGACACCTGGTTCAAGACGGCGGGCTACGACGTCCACCGGCCGGAGTCCGTCTGCGAGGGCGAGGGCGACCTGGTGTGGACGGGCCGGTACGTGCTGGCCGGCACCGGCTTCCGGACGACCCGGGAGGCGCACCGGGAGGTGCAGGAGTTCTTCGGTCATCCGGTGATCAGCCTGACCCTGGTGGACCCGCACTTCTACCACCTGGACACGGCACTGTTCGTCCTGGACGACGACAACATCTCGTACTACCCGGAGGCGTTCTCCTCCGGCAGCCGTGAGGTGCTCGCCCGGCTGTATCCCGACGCGGTGCTCGCCACCCGCGACGACGCCATGGCGTTCGGCCTGAACTCGGTCTCCGACGGACGCCATGTCTTCATCGCGCCCCGGGCCGAGGCCCTGGCCTCCCGTCTCACCGAGCGCGGCTATGTCCCCGTCCCCGTCGACCTCTCGGAGTTCCAGAAGGCCGGCGGTGGCATCAAATGCTGCACGCAGGAGATCCGTTCATGACCGCACCCGTCGCCTCGACGCGCACCTCCGCCGATCTGATCCGGGCCGAGGAGCCCGTCCTCGCGCACAACTACCATCCGCTGCCCGTGGTCGTCGCGAGCGCCGAGGGCGCCTGGGTGCGGGACGTCGAGGGCCGCCGGTACCTCGACATGCTGGCCGGTTACTCCGCCCTCAACTTCGGCCACCGGCACCCGCTGCTGATCGAGGCGGCCCACCGCCAGCTGGACCGTCTCACCCTCACCTCCCGTGCCTTCCACAACGACCGCCTCGCCGAGTTCGCCGAGCGGCTCGCGGCGCTGACCGGCCTGGACATGGTCCTGCCGATGAACACGGGCGCGGAGGCCGTGGAGAGCGGCATCAAGGTGGCCCGCAAGTGGGCGTACGAGGTGAAGGGCGTACCCGCCGACCGGGCGACGATCGTGGTGGCCGCCGAGAACTTCCACGGCCGTACGACGACGATCGTGAGCTTCTCGACGGACGAGACGGCGCGGTCGGGCTTCGGGCCGTTCACCCCGGGCTTCCGGATCGTGCCGTACAACGACCTGGCCGCGCTGGAGGCGGCCGTCGACGAGACGACGGCGGCGGTGCTGATCGAGCCGATCCAGGGCGAGGCGGGTGTCGTCATCCCCGACGACGGCTATCTGGCCGGCGTGCGGGAACTGACCCGGCGCAAGAACTGCCTGTTCGTCGCGGACGAGATCCAGTCCGGGCTCGGCCGCACCGGGCGGACGCTCGCCGTGGAGCACGAGGGCGTCGTTCCCGACGTCCTGCTGCTCGGCAAGGCGCTGGGCGGCGGGATCGTGCCGGTGTCGGCGGTGGTGGCCCGGCGGGAGGTGCTGTCGGTGCTGCGGCCGGGCGAGCACGGTTCGACGTTCGGCGGCAATCCGCTGGCCGCCGCGGTCGGCACGGCGGTGGTGGAGTTGCTGGAGACCGGTGAGTTCCAGCGCCGGGCGACGGAGCTGGGCGCCGTCCTGCGGGACGGGCTGACAGCGCTTGTCGGCAAGGGCGTCGTCGGCTTCCGGGCGCGCGGGCTGTGGGCGGGTGTCGACGTCGACCCGGCGCTGGGCACCGGCCGTGAGGTGAGCGAGCGCCTCATGCGGGAGGGCGTTCTGGTCAAGGACACCCACGGCTCGACCATCCGGCTGGCGCCGCCACTGACCATCACCGGCGAGGAACTGACTTCGGCGCTGGCCACCTTGGAGGGCGTGCTGACGCGGGACGTCTGAGGGACGCGCCCCGCCAGGGGCGCGGATTCCCGGCCGCGCCGGCGCGCGGCACCCGCCTCCCGGGTGGCTCCGCCGCTGTCGGGCAGGCAGGGTGAAGACTGAGTCAGGAGGTGGTAGACCACTCTCAGCGACAGAGAGGTCGGCCGTGGGCGCACACGACGAGGAAGACGTTGCCCGCCGGTGGTTCGACGTGGCGGACACCGCCCCCCTGCTGCTCGACACGCGGGGGGTGGTGACGAGCTGGACCAGGGACGCCGAGCGCATGCTGGGGTACCCGGCCGCCGAGGCGGTGGGCGGGGACCTGGCCGGGCTGCTCGCCCCCGGGGACGCCGGACGGCTGCCGTACGTCATGGACCGGTGCCGTCGGGACGGCGGCTGGGCGGGACTGCTGTCCGCCCGCCACCGGGACGGGCGGCCGGTGTCCGTGATGGCGCGGATCACCTCGGCCGACGAGCCGGGCGGCAGCGCGCGCTGGCTGGTCCTGCTCAACGAGATGGAGGACGCACCCGGCTGGGACATGAGCCGCGCGGTGCTGGAGCGGATGATCGGCGCCTCCCCGATCGGCATCGCGATGGTCGACACCGACCTGCGTTTCGTGTGGTCGAACGCGGCTCTGTCCGCGTTCGGCGGCGGTCCGCCCGAGCAACGGCTGGGGCTGCGGTTGGCCGAGGTCCAGCCGGGGCTGGACGCGGAGGCGATCGAGGCGCAGATGCGCCGGGTGCTGGCGACCGGCGAACCCGTCCTCGGCTTCGAGCTCGTGGGGCGGGTACGGGCCGCCCCCCACCGCGAGACGGCGCACATGCTGTCGTTCACGCGCCTGGACGACGACCGGGGCGGCCCGATGGGCGTCTACTACACGGTCGTGGACATGACCGACCGGCACCGCGCCCGGCAGCGGCTCGCCCTGCTCGACCGGGCCGGCCGGCGCATCGGCCGCAGCCTGGACATCGCCCGGACCGCCCAGGAACTGGCGGACGTGGCGGTGCCGGGCTTCGCCGATCTCGTCACCGTGGATCTGCTGGAGCCGGTGCTGCGGGGCGCGGAGCCCGCGCCCGGCCAGGCGCCGGACGGCCACGCGCCGGACGGCGCGGACGACTCCGTCACACTGCGCAGGGCGGGGCGGCGGCCGACCGGAGGCACCGGAGGGGCGACGGGCAGCCGGGAGGTCGTGCACCGGGCCGGCTCCCCCGCGGTGCGCTGTCTGGCCGGCGGGCGGCCCTGGCGGGTCGAACGCCTCGATCCGCTGGATCCGCTCGATCCGCTCATCGAGGAGTGGGTCGCGGGTCTGCCCGCCGGGTCCGCGCCGCCCAGTGCCCTGATCGTGCCGGTCCGGGCGCGCGGCGTCACCCTCGGCGTGACCACCTTCCTGCGGCGGGACCCGCACGAGCCCTTCGGCGAGGACGATCTGGTCCTCGCCGAGGACCTGGTCTCCCGCGCGGCCGTCTGCGTGGACAACGCCCGCCGCTACACGCGGGAACGGGACGCGGCCCTGGTGCTCCAGCGCAATCTGCTCCCCCGCAGGCTGCCCGATCAGGACGCGGTCGAGGTGGCCGCCTGCTACCGGCCCGCCGACGAGCTGACCGGCCTCGGCGGCGACTGGTACGACCTGATCCCGCTGTCGGGCGCGCGGGTGGCGCTGGTCGTCGGCGAGGTGCCCGGACACGGCATCGACGCCGCCGCGGCCATGGGCCGGGTACGGACCGCCGTGCGCACCCTCGCCGCCCTGGACCTGCCGCCGGAGGAGATCCTCGCGCACCTCGACGACCTGGTGACCCGGATGGACGACGAGGAGGGCGCGGCGGCGGAGACGGATCCGCAGGATCCGTGGACGGACGGCGCCCGGACGGTGGGCGCCGCGTGCGTGTACGTCGTCTACGACCCGGTCGACGGGCGGTGCGTGATGGCCGCGGCCGGGCACCCCGCTCCGGCCGTCATCCTGCCCGACGGCACCGTCACGTTCATCGAGCTTCCCCAGGGGCCGCCGCTCGGCGCGGGCGGGGCGCCGTTCGAGTCGGCGGAGGTGACCCTTGCGGAGGGCAGCACGCTGGCGCTGCACACCGACGGTCTGCTGGCCCGCGGCGAGCGGTGGGCACTGGACACGGACCGGGAGCGGCTGCGGCAGGCCCTGGAGCAGTCGGCGGACACGCTCGAGCTGCGCTGCGGGACGGTGATCGACGCCCTGGTCCCGGCCCGTCCGTACGACGACGTGGCGCTGCTGATGGCCCGGACCCGGCGGCTGCCGGCGGACCGGGTCGCCGACTGGGAGCTGCCCGCCGACCCGGCGGCGGTGGCCGAGGCCCGCAAGACCGCGAGCCGCCGGCTGGCGGAGTGGGGTCTGACGGAGCTGTCGTTCACCACCGAGCTGGTCGTGAGCGAGCTGGTCACCAACGCCATCCGGTACGCCTCCGGACCCATCCGGCTGCGGCTGATCCGCGAGCGCACCCTGGTCTGCGAGGTCTTCGACGGCGGCACCACCGCGCCGCATCTGCGCCACCCCCGCGCCACCGACGAGGGCGGCCGCGGGCTGCTGCTGGTCTCGCAGGTCACGCAGCGGTGGGGCACCCGCTTTCTCCCCGAAGGAAAGATCATCTGGGCGGAGCAGTCGCTCACGGATCCCGACGGGTGACCGGCTCCGCAAAGCGATGCATCCCCCCCATTCGTCACATGACATGAGAAACTGACGCAAGACCGGCGGATGGGGCGCGGCCATGAACGACAAAGCGATCGACTACGCGGCGGTGTTCCAGGAGCTGCCGGGCATGGTGGCGCTGCTGACGCCCGAGCTGGTGTACGCGGACGCCAACAGGGACTTCCTGCGGGTGACCGGCCGCAAGCACGAGCAACTGGTCGGCCGGCACCTCTTCGACGTCTTCCCCGACAACCCGAACGACGGGGCCGCGAGCGGCATGCGCAACCTGGAGGCGTCACTGCACCGGGTGCTGGCGACCGGCGAGCGGGAGGCCATGGCGCTCCAGCGTTACGACGTCGAGTCGAGCGAGCGGCCCGGCGAGTGGGACGAGCGCTACTGGAGCCCCGTCAACGCGCCCGTCCACGGTCCGGACGGCTCGGTGGTGCTGCTGGTGCACCGGGTCGAGGAGGTCACCGAGCTGATCCGGGCCCGCGGCGGCCGCGGGACGGCCGGGGACGCCGCGCGGGCGGGCAGCCGGGGCCGCGTCCTGGAGGCCGAGCTGTACACCCGGGCCCGTGAACTCCAGGAACTCAACGAACGGCTGCGGCTGGCGCACGCCCGTGAGCGTGAGGTGGCCCTCGCCCTCCAGGAGGCGATGCTGCCCGCCGGACGGCAGGTCGGGCACCACCGGGCCGCCGTCCGCTACCGGCCGGCGGTCGGCGCGCTCAACGTGTGCGGGGACTGGTACGACCTGGTGGACCTCGTCGGCGGGAACCGCCTCGGCGTGTCGGTCGGCGACGTCGTCGGGCACGGCCTGGAGGCCGCCGGGGTGATGGGCCAGCTGCGCAGCGCGCTCAGCGCGACCTCCCGGGTCGCCTCGGGCCCGGCCGAGGCGCTGAACGTCCTCGGGCGGTACGCGCACGTCGTGGACGGCGCCGAATCCGCCACGGCGGTCACCACCTTCATCGACTTCGACCACCACACCATCACCTACAGCAGCGCCGGGCACCCTCCGCCCGCGCTCGTCCACACCGACGGCCGGGTGGAGTTCCTCGACCGGGCCACCGACCCCCCGCTCGACGCGCGGCCCACGCCGATCCCCCGGCCCCAGGCGCGCACCTCCTACGCCAGCGGCGCCACCCTCGCCCTGTACACCGACGGACTCGTGGAACGGCGGCGTGAGGACATCGACACGGGCCTCGCCCGCCTCGCCGACGCCCTCACGCGCCACCGGGACGCCGACCCGGAGGCCCTCGCCGACGCCGTCCTGCTGGAGTTGCTGCCGCCCGGGGGCGCGACCGACGACACGGCGCTGGTGATCGTGCGGCTGTGAGTGCTAGCGGCGATCGATGCCGGGCAGGTGGACGCCGTAGAAGTCCAGCATCGTGAGGGTGCGGGCGCGCGTCCGCTCCTTCATGTACGGCCAGGCGGCTTCCACGAGGCCGTCGGCGTTCAGAAGCTGTTCGAGGACCTCGAAGTAGGCGGCGCCCCGGACGCTCTCCAGGGAATGCGCGGTGAGCCGCTCCACGAAGTCCCAGCAGCGCGCCAGCAGTTCAGGGTCCGGAGCGTCGCTCTCCAGCTGCGGCATCAGGACCGGCGTGGTGAGGCATTCGGCGAGCAGCCCGTACAGGTCCACGGCGACGGCTTCGGTCCGGACGGCCGCCTCCGCCGGCATCTCGTACTTCTCGGCGATGAACTCCGCACACTCCGGGAGGGTGCGCAGCAGGAGGGCCGGGATGTCGTCGGCGGGGATCTCGCTCATGTCTCTCGCAGTCTCTTCCGGGTCGGTGTGTCGCGTCGTCGTGCGGAGGGTGTCCAGGACAGGACGGGGGGCAAGCGCGGGGGCCTGCCACGCGTGGTGCGCGGCAGGCCCCCGGGCTCGGCGAGTGTCAGGCGCAGTTGCCGCTCGACGGGTCGCAGACCGATGATCCCCCACCCTGGTCGACGAACGGGTCGACCATGGAGTCACTCACTCCGACCGGGTCCACGATGTCCTTGAACATCTCCCACGAACCCCGGCCCCAGCCGTACTCCTTGACGTAGGAGGGAGCCTGGGCCACCTGGAGGAGGCCGCCCGCGACGCCCAGGGTGCGGGAGAAGCCGCGCAGCCGGGTGGGCTGCCCGACGGGCGCGGGGCCCTTGAGCTTCGTACCGGGCGTGAAGTCCTGCCCCGTCAGGTCCTTGACGGCCGGCGTCTTCATCACGGCGTCGAAATTGGTCTTGACGCTGGACTTCATGCCGGCGTCGGCGTCCATCCTCTTCTTGACGTTGCCCGTGACGTCACGCGAGTTCAGCGCACCAAAGAGCTCCTTCGCCTCGGCCTTGGCGACCGCCAGGTCCTTGTCGGACAGGAGGTTCTTCTTGTTGCCCTTCTCCGACTCCCTGGCCTTGCGGTCGAGGTCCAGGACGTCCGAGAGGGCCTTCATGGTCGACCACCCCTTCTGGAGGTGGAGTTCGTCCTTCCCGGGGAGCCGCTCTCCGGTGTTGAACTCGTAGATGAGCGCCGCCGATATCTTCCCGTTGCCGAAGACCTGCTTCGCCTTGGCCTTGGGATAGATCTGCTGGAGCGCCCCGGACAACTTCTTGTTGCTGACCGCCGGAGCCTGCGCCCGCCGCTGCATGAAGCCCGGGTTCTTGTTGGGAACCTTGTTGAAGAGCTTCGCGATCGCCTTCTGCACCGCCTTGAAGAGGGCGGCGAACCCGAAGAACTTGCCGTCCGGGTCGGCGTACACCAGCGGGTTGTTGTTGCCGTAGGTGTAGCCGTGCATCTGCTGCGGGTCGGACAGGTTCATCACCGGGTCGACGGAGAGGAACCGGCCGGTCGCCGGGTCGTACTCGCGGGCGCCCAGGTGGGTGAGCCCGGTGTCCTTGGTGTCGTCGATGCCGCCGACGAACCCTCGCGTGCTCGGCCAGGCGGCCGGAGCGGTGCCCCGGGCCTCACCGAACGGGAGGACCCTGCGCTGGGTGAGAGCCAGATCCGTCGCGGCGACGGCCAGCAGACCGGTTCCGTGGTGGTCGGCGAGGGTGAAGGAGAAGGTGCCGTCGTCGGCACGGATCGCCTGGTGGCCGCTGCCGAGGTCCAGGTAACGGGTCGCCTTGGCCTTGGCCGCGCCCTTGTCGAGGGTCACGTCGGTGTGGCCGAGGTGCAGGGTGGTGCGGGCGCCGGTGCGGGAGAGCAGCCGGTTGCCGTTGGCGTCGTACAGGTACTCGGTGACGTTGTCCGGCTTGCCGTCGACGGGCTCGGTCACTTTGGCGAGGAGCCCCTCGGCGTCCCAGTCCAGGTGCTGCCTGCCGCGGTCGGTGGTGTTGCCTGTCAGGTCGTACTTGTAGTCCGTTCTGGTCGTCCCGGCCGGTCCCTGGCTGGTCACCGAGGTCAGCGTGTGGGCCTTGGCCGTCCCCGGAGCGGGGTACTCGTACGAGCGCTTGACGTCCTTGGTGGCGTCGCCTCCGGTGTGGTGCCGGGTGTCGGTCAGCCGGTTGCCGGCCTTGTCGTAGGTGTACGACTGCCAGTACGGGGCCGGGCCGCCGAGCTTGGCGCCGGACGGCGCGGCGGCACAGGTCTGGTCGCCCTGCGTCCACGCCTCGGTCATGCGGCGCAGGTGGTCGTAGGTGAAGCACTGGTTGTCGGTGCCGGTGCGGGAGACGTCGTTCAGGGAGAGGACGTTGCCGGCCTCGTCGTAGCGGAAGGTGACGTTCTGGTCGACGCCTGCCTGCTCCTCACGGTCGACGCGAGTGGTCGCCAGGCGTTGCGTTCCCCACTCATAGGTGTTGGTGACCTGCGTCTTCTTGCCGCCGCTGGTCAGCCCCAAGGTGTACACCAGCGGTTTTCCGGTCTGGCTGTACGTGGCCGTGGAGGTCATGCCCTGGCCGAACACGGAGACCGGCCGCAGGGTCTGGTCCTCGTAGGTGTAGCCGACCGAACCGCCCGGCAGGGAGCCGGCCGCGGAGTAGCTGAGCGAGGCGACCAGACCGGAGGGCTTGTAGGCGGTGCCGGACTGGTAGGTGCCGGCCAACGCGCCTTCGTCGGCCGGGATCACGGTCGCCGTCTTGGTCGCCCGGTACAGCTTGTCGTACGCGGTGACCGAGGTCGTGTACGCGGCGTCACCGACGTAACGGGTGGAGTCGGCGAGCTGGCCCTTGGCGCCGGCCACCGTGTCGTAGGTCCACTTGACCCGCAGCCTGCCCGTGGCGGAGCCCTCGCGCAGCTCGGTCTTGCGGCCCAGCCCGTCGTAGGCGTTGACCAGGGTGCCGTTCGCGTCGGTGCTGGAGATCACCTGGTTGCGGTCGTCGTACCTGGTGTCGGTGCGGCCCTTGTCCGGGTCGGTGATGGAGAGCTGGTTGCCCCGCTGGTCGTAGGTGTGGCTCCAGCTGTTGCCCGCCGGGTCGGTGACCTTCATCAGCTCGCCCGACGGGCTGTGCTCATAGGTGGTCGTGTCGTACGCGGACTCGGGCGCCCGCGCCTGGTGTTCGCGCAGTTCGATGACGTTGCCGCGGGCGTCGGTGACGGTGGTGACGGTGGTGGCGCCGACCGGCGGGATCACCGTGGTCCGGTCGCCCGCGTAGATCGTCTTCGTGGTGCTGAGGACGGCGCCGCCGTCGCCGTTGCCGGCGATCTGCTTCTCCTCGACCGCGCGGGCCAGACCGTCGAAGGCGGTGCGGGTCTGGGTCTCCACCGACAGCGCGTCGGCGGGCTTGAACAGCTCGGTGACGGGGCTGCCCGTGCTGTAGTACGGGGCGAACGTCTTGGCTGCGAGGCCGCGTTCGTCATAGAAGACGTCGGAGATGATCCGGCCGCCGTCCGGGCCCGGTGCCTGGGACTGACGCTCCCGCAGGAAGCCGTCGTACAGCTTGAACGACGTGATCTGGCCACCCTCGTTGTTCAGCAGCCTGGTCGCGACGGCGACCGGCTTGCCCTCGGTGACCGTGTAGCCGTACTCGTACGTCGGCACGCCGCTCGTGGCGCGGTCGGCGAGCCAGACCTTGGTGGAGCGGCCGAGGGCGTCGTAGGCGTAGTTGGTGACGTTGCCGTTGGTGTCGGTCTGCTTGAGGAGCAGTCCGCGCAGCGGGTCGAGCTCCTTGACCGTGGTCTGGGCGGTGGCCGGGACCGCCGGGTCGGCGGGCGGGGTGGTGGTCTTGGTCTGGGTGGGCAGTCCTGTGGTCGGGACGAACGCCGTCGTGGTGGTACGGCCGTCCGAGCGCACGGTGCGTACGGGGGCGGCGTCGCCGGTGACGGTGATGTCGGCCGTCAGGTCGGTGACCGTCAGCTCGCGACCGTAGTCGTCGTAGGTGGCGCCGGCCTCCAGGTAGGTCGCCTTGGTCCCGTTGTGGCTCTTCAGGGGCGCGGTGCCGGTGGGGTCTCCCTTGGTCGGCGCCGCGCCGTAGGCGCCGCCGTCGTAGGCGGTGCGGATGTCGTCGATGACGTCCTTGCTCCGGTCGACCGCGGCGTCACACGCCTTGGCGACGGTCTCCACCCGGGAGGGCAGCACCAGGATGTTCTTGTCGGTATTGGTGGCGTACGTGGTCCGGACGCACTGGTTGTCGGTGGCCGTGGCGGTGTCGCCGCGGTCGTCGACCTGGGTGACCCGGCCGGCGACGGTGTCGTGGGTGGCGGAGCTGGAGGTGCTGCGCCACTTGACGCCCGCGCCGTCGTCCAGGGAGGTCCAGGCCTGGCTTTCGGAGACGCCGGTGAGGTCGGCGGTGACGGTGCCCCAGTCGCGCGTCTTCTTCGCCGTCTCATGGTGCCAGGGCCGGTTGACGGTCTTGGCGACCACCTTGCCGCCGGGACGGTCGAAGGCGGCGGTCCTGTACTCCAGGCCCGCGGCCGAGGCGTGGTCGGTGATCGGGTCGCCCTCACCGGAGTCGAGGGAGACGGTCACGGACTTGGTGCCGCCCGTGGTGTCCTTGCGGTCGCCGTCCATGCCGCGCAGGAACCAGTGGTCCTCCTGCGACTTCATGGCGGCCGCGCCGCCCTGTCCGCCGTTCTTCACCCGGACGTGGCCGTAACCGCGCCACTGCGACCAGGTCTTGTACTTCTCCTTGGTGAGGCCGTCGTCGTCGTCGAAGTGCCAGGCGGCGCCGTCGAGGTACTCGTAGGCGGTCACCTGGTCGGGGGCGCCGCCGGTGCGGTCGGTCGCGACGACGGAGGTGACGACGTACTTGTTGAACCACTCGCGGTCGGGGGCGTCGGTGCTGTCGCCGCCGATGAACTGCGGGAAGCAGCGCGTGGTGTTGGTCTGCGGGGTCGGCAGGGCGTCCGCGTCGCAGGCCGGCGCCGAGTAGCCGGCGTCGATCTGGCCGCCGGACTCGTCGGCCACGGTGGACAGACGCGCCTTGATGAAGGGGGCGTAGCCGTCGCCGATCCGGTCCAGCCGGTTGGCGAGCTGGGTGTAGGCGAAGGTGGTCTTCGGCAGGGTGATCGGCGTCGTGCCGGTGTGGCCGGTGTGCTGCACGCTGTCGAGGAGCAGCTGGGGTAGTCGGTGTCGGCCATGCCCCAGCGCTGGCCGAGCTTCCAGGAGTCGACCTTGCCGTAGGTGCCGTCGGCCTTCAGCAGCTGGGTGGTGACCGCGGTCAGCCGCTTACGGGTCCAGAAGGAGGGCGACAGACGGCCGTCGTCGCACTTGGTCTCGGCCTTGCAGTTGAGGTCCCACGGCGTGTCGTACCAGTAGGACGCCTTGGCGTCGATGGTGTCCACGGCACAGGTCACGCCGTCCTGCGGCAGGCACCGCTCGGCGTTCTCGAAGACGACCTGGGCGGCGGGCTTGTCCGCGAACATCCGCGAGGACCGCAGCCCGTAGTCGATGCGCTCCAGGTAGCCGCCGCGGGTGTACGGGGTGTCGTCGTCGGCCTTGAGGTTGCGGCCGTAGGAGTTGGCCTCCTTGACGTAGTGGTAGCCCATCGCGTTGCCGTGGGTGTCGACGACGTAGTCGAGGTTCCACCGCCAGGCCTGCTGGCACCAGGATCCGGCGAAGTCGGAACCATGGCACGGCTCACCCGTGTTGTTGCCGTAGACCGGCACGGTCCAGGTGGAGTCGGTGCTCTCCTTGCCGCTCGTCCAGCCGGGCAGCCGGTGGTAGCCGAAGAAGTAGGCGGTGCCGTCCGGGGTGGTCACCCGCCAGTACTCGCCGTCGTCGTCCCCGTTGCCACGGGCGGTGTCGGTCAGCCGGGCGACGCGGGTGCCGTCGTCCTGCTTGAGCCTGAACTCGTCCTCGCCCGCGGGGACGAGCTCGCCGCCCTTGCCGTTGAAGGAGATGAACGCGTTGTCGTAGGACCAGCACAGGTCGCCCGGCTTGCCGCCGTCGGCCTTCTTCTCGCCGTCGTCGGCGCAGGGCTTGTAGCGGCGCTCGATGAAGCCGGGCGACAGGTCGAAGCCGTCGCCCACCCAGGAGCCCTGGTTGTTGGTGCCGCCGGTGCGGCCGTCGATCGAGCCCGAGGAGTAGTCCAGGCTCACGTCCGGCGTGAGGTCGCCGGGCACGTCGGGCGCCGGCATGTCGTACGACCAGGTGAAGTCACCGGTGTTGAGATTGGTGGTCCAGGTCGCCGACGGGGACAGGGAGGTGGCCTTGAAGTCGCCCTTCTCGCCGCCGGTCTCGGCGGCTGCGGCCAGGACCGTCATGCCGCTCGATCGCAGACTCACCGTGTTCGCGGTGAGGGTCTGCCGGTCGGTGTCGTTGGCGGCGGCGACCGGGGTGGCCGTGCGGCACTCGTCCTTCGCGGGTGTGGTGAGGGCGCAGGCGGGCAGTTCGACGAGGTTCAGCCGGGAGGCGTAGCCACCGCCGTAGGCCTGGGCGAAGTCCCCGTAGTCCACGGTGACGGCGACCTTGCCGGCTTCGGCCGGCGTGGTGCCGGCCGGGGTGAGGCCCTGGGGGCGGTCCTTGGCCTCCAGGGTGAACAACAGGCCGTCCACACCGGCGCGTCGGGCCTGCTCAGAGCCTCGCACCGCGGCCTCGACCGTCCCCTGTACGGATTCCCGGGCCTTCTTCACCGGGGCGATCGTCAGCGGCAGCGCACCGGCCCGCTGCGCGGTGGGGGCCTTCTTCGTGGTGCGTCCGGGCAGCTCCACCGTGGCGGTGCCGGCCTCGGGCCAGGAGCCCTTGGGCTTCTGGCCCGGCGTCTTCGGGCCGCGGGTCAGGGTGCGGGGCCTGACCTTGACGCCCTCGGTGCCGGAGACCGTCTTGTCGGCCTTGGGCACACCGGGCAGGGGATGGCCGTCCGCGGCCTGGGCGGGCGAGGCCGCGGCCTGGATCAGTCCGCCGAGCATCAGGGCCGACACGACCAGGGACACCGGTCGGTGCAGGGCTGTGGGAGAGAAACGTGGGGGTTTGCGTCTCATGCGTATGCCGTCCGTCGCTGCGTGGCGCCGGGCCCGCCCGTGGCGTGGCCCGGCGTCGCTGTTGGATGCGGAGTGCGCCGAAGGGCGCGGGAAGCCGGGGAGTACGGGCGGTGCGCGCGGGGTCGTCCCGGCGTCACCGCCCGTGCGACGTCAGCTGCCGGCCGGGACCTGGGTGGGCACGTCGAACCAGGAGCCGGAGAGCTCGCCGACCTGGCTGTCGTCGAGCGCCCCCTGGAAGAACCAGACGTCGTCGATCACGCCGGGGAAGTACTCGGCCCCCGTGGCGCCGGTCTTCGTCCGTCCGACCTGGAGCGACTTGCCGGCCTTGGTGGTCAGCATGTTCTCGCCCCAGGCGATCATGTCCTGGCAGGAGGTTTCGTCCGCCGTGCCGTCACCGTCGGCGTCCTCGCAGGCGGCCTCCTGGAGCACGCCGTTGACGTACAGGCGGGCCTGCTTGGCGAAGCCGTCGTAGACCAGGGCCAGGTGGTTCCAGTCGGTCACACCGCTGAACTCCGTGTTGGCCAGGCGTGCCGTCGTGGCGTCCGAGGCGTCCGCGTTCGGCAGTTCGATCTCCCAACTGCCCAGACCCTCAGGATCGTTCGCGTCCGGGACGAAGTGCACCGCGAAGGGACTCCGGCTGGCGCCCTCCGCGCTGACCACCGCCGCGTTCTGGGTGGGGATCGACGCGGCCTGGGCCCAGGCGGTGACGGTGAAACTGGCGCTCGTGTCGACCGGGACCGCCGGAGCACTCGCGTAGCCGGCCTTGCCGTCCAGCTCCAGGCCGCCCTCCATGAACCCGGCGCCGATCTTCGCGCCGCCCGCCAGTGACAGGGCGGCCGTCCGGCCGGCGTCGTCCGGCGAGGCGGAGCCGGTGGTGGCGTCCAGCTTCCAACGGGCGTTGAGCAGCGCTCGCTGCTTGAACAGCTGCTGCACCTCGTCGGCCGACACCGGCCGGTCGAAGAGGCGCACGTCGTCGATCTGGCCGGGGAAGAAGGACGTGGTCTTGCCCTCGAACGCGCTGGCGCCGATCTGTACCGCGCCCCCCGCGTACCAGGTCGAGGGCAGGGCGGTGGTGCCGGCCAGGGTGCCGTTGACGTACAGCGAGAGCTGGCCGGCCACGGTGTCCTGGACGCCGACCAGGTGCGTCCACTCACCGCCGTAGGCGGTGGTGCCCTCGGGCTGCATGGCCCGCACCACCGTGGAGTCGGCGGTGTCGGCGCTGTGCTGGTTGAACACCCAGCGGTCGTAGGAACTGGAGTAGTACAGCTCCGGGCCCGTCACCACGTCACCGGTCTGCGAGGCGACGCTCGCGGCGTGCGTGGGTTTGGTCTTCGTCAGCTTCACCCAGGCGGAGACGGCGAAACTGTACGAGGTGTTGATGTGCGGACCGCTGGTGGCGGCGTAGTCGTCGGTCCCGTCCAGCGTCAGCGCGTTGCCGTCGACGCCGGGCGAGCCGGCGGTGGCGCCGCCCTTGAGGACCGCGGGGTTGACATCGGCACGGCCGCTCAGGGCGGTCGCGTCGGCGGCCTCGTCCAGGTGGAAGACGGCGCGGGCCGGGCGTCCGGCACCGATCGCGTTCGAGCTGAACAGGCCGGCCACCTCGCCCGCCGACAGCGGCTTCTCGAAGGTCTTCACCTCGTCGATGGCGCCGGGGAAGGGCGACGCCGGCGTGTCACCGAGGAAGCTGCCGCCGATCGTCATGCCGCGCCGCGCGTTCCACGGCGTGGAGTAGGCCGTGGACCCGGCCAGCGTGCCGTTGACGTAGAGCTTCAGCAGTTTCTCCCCGGCGGCGTACTCACCGACCAGATGGGTCCATTCCCCGGCCTTGACCCCGCCCGCGGCGGCCTGCATGGCCCGTACGGGGGTGCCGGCGGTGCTGTCGGCGCTGTACTGGTTGAACACCCAGCGGTCGTAGCCCTTGGAGTAGTACAGCTCGAAGCCGGGCGCGTTGTTGCCCCGCTGGGAGGCCACGACCGCCGCGCCGGACGGCATGGCGGACAGCTTCACCCAGGCCGACACCGAGAAGCTGACGTCGGTGTCGATGGTGGCGACGTCGCCGGCGGCGTAGTCGTCGACGCCGTCGAACTGCACCGCGGTGCCGAACCTGCCCTCGACCCCCGGTGTCGGGTTGCCGTACAGAGCGGCGCTCTGCTCGGGTGCGCTGCCCGCCGCCTCGGTGGCGCCGGCCGCCTCGTCCATCCCCCAGTCGGCGCGCTCGAGCTGCCCCGCCTTCACCCGGAACTGGTAGGTACGGATCTCGGAGCCGTTGCCTGCCGCGTCGAACGCCCGGGCGGTGACGAAGTTGAGGCCGGACCTGGCCGGCAGCATCCTCGCGATCTTCGCCGCGCCCGCGGACGTGGTGATCGCGTTCTTCGACGAAGGATCGCCGTTGATGCCGAACCAGTACTTCGTCACGTCGGTGTCGGCGGCCTTGAGCTGGAACGAGCCGTACTGGCCGACGCCGTCGAACCACGGGTCGTCCGGGTTCTCCGGGTCCGAGGCCGGATACTCGGCGGACGTGACGACCGGGGCCTTCGGGACCTTGGTGTCGTAGGTGAAGTAGCAGCCCGTCGGATCGCCCGCGCTGGACCACGGGGAGTACTGCGCCCCGTCATAGCTGCGCGCGTACCAGCTGATCTGCTTGTTCTCGGGCAGCGAGGAGGGCAGGGTCAGCGAGAAGCTCGAGCCGGACTTCTTCAGGCTGGTCCGGGCGGGCTTCCAGCGGGGGATCACTCCCTTGCCGTCGCCGGAGTCCCAGGCCGCCTCGATCTGCACGCCGACGGTGTCGCCGTCCGGGTCCGTGACGCCGTTGGCGTAGATCTTGCCGAGGGTGCGCACGCGCGGTGCGTCGGCCGGGCGCTTGCAGGTGCCGCCGTACTCCATGGTGAGCTGCGACATCTTGATCTGCGACGGCGGACGGTTGTACTTCACCCGCAGATACGCCTTGTCAGAGAACCGCTTCCAGCCGTAGATGTCGCTCTCGCTCGCGGCCTGCATGCCGAACGTCATCGTCGACGACTTGGCGTTGGCCGCCGTCTGCACGGCGGACCTCACGTCGAACTCGGCGTCCTTGGCCGAGCAGCCCTCGTAGCCGTAGGCGAAGGAGTCCGTCTTCAGCTTGTCGATCCAGAAGCCGGACGCGTTCTGCGAGTTCCAGGTGGTCGACGCGGAGATGTCCTTCGTGCGCCACAGCTCCACGCTGCGCGCGCCGCACGACGCGGACCACACGTTCCGTACGACGAACTCGGCGGACAGGACGGTCTTGCCCGCGAACTTCGACACCGGGATGCGGTAGAAGAGCCGCTTGGTGTCGTTCGGCTGGCAGTAGGCCCAGCCGCAGTAACCGAGGCCGGCGTTGTTCTCGCCGTTGAACTTCCACTGCGGTGACGAGGCCCAGTACTTGGACGCCATCGTCCACGCGGCGGCGCGCGGCGAGTACCACTGGGGGTCGATGAACACCGGGTAGGTGGTGTCCTCGCCCTTCAGCACGTCCGCGTCCGGGGTCAGGACCAGCTCCCCGCCGCCGGCCGGGATGTCCACCCCGACCGGGGCGAGCCTCGCCGACTCCCCGGCAGCGGGCTCCTCGCCCGCAGCACCCGTCTGTCCGCTCACGCCGGTGGCGGTGGTCTGCTCCCCACCGGCGCTCGCCTCCGCGGGAGCGGCTCTACCGGCCAGGGCCCGCCCCGTCGGCGACGCCTTCCCCGCCGGGAGGGTCTCCCCGCTCGGGGTTGCCTTCCCCGCCGGGAGCGCTGCCTTCCCCGCCGGGGTGGCCCCCTTCGCCGGGGCGCTCGCCCGCGGCGCCCCGCTCCGCTGTGCCGGTTCCCGGGTGCTGGAGTCCCACATCACGGGCTTGGGCGCCTCGAACACGGCGCTCCCGGCGCCCTGGTCGACGGCTTCCAGACCGCCCTCGGACGTCTCACGGACGTTCATGCCCTCGGCGGAGAGCTTCAGCCGCAGCCGGGTCAGCTCCGGATCGGACGCCGCCTGGGCGGACTTGACGACGAGCAACTGGGTGAAGCCGTCCTCTTGGGCGCCCATCCGCAGGTCGACGCCCGGCAGGACGTCGCGGTAGGTCGCCGTGGCCCCGTCGAGGACGGGGGCGGGCAGCTCGCCCGGCCAGGACAGGGCCAGTTCGCGCCCGGCCTTCTCCATCCGCACCAGCGGCGCGTCGCCGCCCGCGGAGAATTCGAGGCCCACGGTGGTCGCGCCCGGGGCGACCGTCCCCTCCGAGGTCTTCACCAGATCGGTGTCGACCGGCTTCCACTCGCCGCCCACCCGGGTCCGCACGGGGCGCAGATACTCGCGCGCCTCCAGATTCCCGTCGGGTGTGGCATACACATCGCTGCTCTCCGACCGGAGAGACCCGACCTCGACGCTCTTGCCGGACCGTTTCGCCTCGGTCAGGGCGTCCTGCGTGGTCGTCGCCCCGTTCCCGGCCGTGGTCTTCGTCCGGGCCGGAGCCGTCGGGGCGGCGGGCACCGCCGCGGTCACCGGCGTCACCCCGATCCCCATGGCCGTCACCAGCGCCAGCGCCAAGGCCGACGTCCGGGCATGTCTTCGCGTCAACACGCGCCCCCGCATTCACAGTTCACTGCACGACTCAGTGAGAAAGCACTGAGGAAAGATGGTCAATCACGCAGCGTAAGTAAGAAGTTGATGAAGATCCATGGAAATCAATGCGACATCTGCGACGTCTCACCCTCGTCGGATGTGAGACCCGACACGGTTGCGGAAAGATTCGTGGAGATTCGACGAAAAAGCGCCGCGCGCGCCTTCCCGGCGGCCGCACATCGCCACCCGCGGCTCCCTGCGGCTTGCTGCGCGGCGTCCAGGGGCAGCACCCTGGTCACGCGGCCATCCCGCCGATCCGCCGGAGTGAGGAGCGACCCCCTTGTTCTACTACGTGCTCAAGTACGTCTTGCTGGGCCCCCTGCTGAGACTGGTCTTCCGGCCTCGGATCGAGGGCCTCGAGCATGTACCCGACTCGGGAGCGGCGATCGTCGCCGGGAACCACCTGTCGTTCTCGGACCATTTCCTGATGCCCGCGATCCTCAGGCGCCGCATCACCTTCCTCGCGAAGGCGGAGTACTTCACGGGTCCCGGCATCAAGGGCCGGCTGACCGCGGCCTTCTTCCGCAGCGCGGGCCAGATCCCGGTCGACCGCTCCGGCAAGGAGGCCGGCCAGGCCGCGATCCGCGAGGGCCTCGGCGTGCTCGGCAAGGACGAACTGCTGGGTATCTACCCGGAGGGAACCCGCTCGCACGACGGCCGCCTGTACAAGGGCAAGGTCGGGGTGGCGGTGATGGCGCTCAGGGCCCGGGTCCCCGTCATTCCCTGCGCGATGATCGGCACCTTCGAGGCACAGCCGCCCGGCAAGGTGATCCCGACCCTGCACCCCGTGGTGATCCGCTTCGGCGAGCCGCTCGACTTCTCCCGCTACCTCGGCATGGAGAACGAGAAGGCGGTGCTGCGCGCGATCACCGACGAGATCATGTACGCGATCCTGACGCTGTCCGAGCAGGAGTACGTGGACCAGTACGCGGCCGTGGCCAAGGCGGAGGCGGCCGCGGCGAAGGCGGTCAAGGCCGAGAAGGAGCGCAGGTTCCCGCGACTGCCCTCGCGTTGACCTCTGCCGTCGGCTGATGTTCCGTCAGAACGCGGGGAAGGGCGGCCGGATCGCTCCGGCCGCCCTTCGTTGTCGTGCGGGCTGTGCTACGGCTTGGGCGTGGCGTGCGGCGCGCAGGTCACGTCCGCGGTGTCCAGCTTGCCGGTGAGGAGGTAGGCGTCCACCCGGGTGTTGATGCAGGTGTTCACCAGGCCGGTCACTCCGTGGGAGCCGGCGTCCCTCTCGGTGATCAGGCGGGAGCCCTTGAAGCGCTTGTGCAGTTCGACGGCGCCCTCGTACGGAGTGGCCGCGTCATCCGTGGACTGCACGATGAGCACCTGCGGCAGGTCCTTGTGGCTCTTGACGTCCACCGGGGTCTGCTGCTTGACCGGCCAGAAGGCGCACGGCAGGTTCATCCATGCGTTGGCCCAGGTCATGAAGGGGTAGTCCTTGTTGAGCCGGGTGTTGTCGCTGTTCCACTTCCGCCAGCTGGTCGGCCACTTGGCGTCGGTGCACTCGACCGCGGTGTAGACGGCGTTGCCGTTCTCCGAGGAGATGTTCCCGGCCGTGTCGGTCAGGTCCGGTGCGGCCGCGTCGACGAGCGCCTGGGTGTCTCCCGCGAAGTACTTGCTGAAGACGGTGGCGACCGGGACCCACGAGGAGTCGTAGTACGGGGCGCTCTGGAAGAAGGAGATCAGCTCGGCCGGGCCGACGATCCCGCCGATGGGGCTCTTCTTGGCGGTCGCGCGCAGTTCGAGCCACTTGGCCTGGACGGCGGCGCGGGTGGTGCCGAGGTGGAAGGTGGCGTCGTTGGCGGCGACCCAGTCCTGCCAGTCCTTCCAGCGGCCCTCGAAGGCGACGTCCTGGTCGAGGTTGGCCTCGTACCAGATCTTCTCGCGCGAGGGGTTGACCACGCTGTCGACGATCATGCGGCGCAGATGGCCGGGGAACATGGTGCCGTAGACCGCGCCGATGTAGGTGCCGTAGGAGACACCCAGGAAGTTCAGCTTCTTCTCGCCCAGAGCGGCGCGGATGACGTCCAGGTCGCGGACGGTGTTCGGGGTGGTCATCTGCGCCAGCACGGCTTCGCCGCTGCGCTCGGCGCACCCGTCCGCGTACTCACGGGCGAGCTTGATCTGGGCGAGCTTGTCGGCCTCGCTGTCCGGGACCGGGTCGGCCTTCGGCGCCTTGACGAACTCCTGCGGGTCGATGCAGGAGATGGGCGCGGAGTGGCCGACCCCGCGCGGGTCGAAGCCCACGAAGTCGTAGGCCTTCGCGACGTTGGTCCAGACGGGGGCCTTGGTGGTGACACGGCGCGGGAAGCGCAGGCCCGAGCCGCCGGGGCCACCGGGGTTGTAGACGAGCGCGCCCTGGCGCTCCGCGGCCGTGCCCGTGTTGCCGATGCGGTCGACGGCGAGCTTGATCTTCGGGCCGTCGGGCTTGGCGTAGTCGAGCGGCACGGTGACCCAGCCGCACTGGATCGGCTTCTCCAGGCCCCAGTCGGCGGGGCAGTCCTGCCAGTCGATGCCCGCCTTGCCGGCGCGCTCCGCGGCGATCGCGGCGCCGCGCGCCTCCCGGTCCTGGCCCGGCCGGCTGCTGGTCGCGCTGGCCGTGGGCGCCGCGAAAGCGCCGGCGAGCATCGTCGCGGCGACGAGTACGCCGGCCGAGCCGAGCGCCGTGGTGCGCTTGTTCGGTCGTATGTCCTTCAAGTGGGAACTCCCCTACCTGGTGATGGCGGCAGGGGGATCCTCGCGGCTGTGAGGCACCTGGGAAAAGGTGTCGTTGACCTTCTTTGCCAATCCGATAACCGGAAAGTGATGTACCGCTCACCGGATGTCGACATCGGCGAGCGCCTCGTCCAACGCCCGCCGCAGCCGCAGCGCATCGGGCGCGACGGCGGTGACCAGGGCGGCAGGCCCGGCCAGCGGCATGACGCGGGCGTACTCGCCGACGCTCCGCGCCGCCGTCGGCGACTGGCGGAACTCGGGTCTCACGACGACGAGTTGGCCCACGGCTCGCTGCCCCGCGAGGACGGCGGGCCCGTCCCAGCCGCCGGGCGCGCTGGGTCCGCAGGCCAGTTCCTGATCGAGGACGACCCGCCCGGCGACCCGCACGGTGAGCCGGCTGGTCAGCCTCCCCGGCTCCTCCCCCACCCGGCCGAGCACCTGCTCCTCACGCAGGACGAGCCGGGCACCGGCCGCGAGCTCGGCCCGCGTGGCGACGAACAGATCGCTCCCCTTCGCCGAGATCAACTGCTCGGGCAACCAGCGCAGTTCGCCGCCGTCGGCGACCGTCAGGCGTACGTCGTAGTGGGCCTCGTCCTTCGCCTGCCCGGGCAGGGCGATGGTGGCGGCGGCCGAACCGACGTGCAGCCGGGCGCCGTCGCCGACTTCGGCCTCGACGGCGAAGCGGTCACCGCCGAGTGGTCCGCTCATCGCGCCGACGAGCATGACGCGTGCCTCGCCGCCGGTGGCCCGGGTGCGCCGCAGGGCGAGCGGTCCGTCGCTCTCCAGGACGGGCAGGGCGGTCCCCCCGCGTCCGTCGGCCCTCGCCCCGATCCGCGCGGTGGCGTGCACTCCGCTCATGTCACGCCGTCCAGGCGGCGAACTGCGCCCGCACCCACGCGGCGACGTCCGCGACACCTGCCTCGCTCCGCAGCGACTGGAAGACGACGGGGAGTTCGGCCCGCTGCGCCTTGGCGTCGGCGGCCATCCGGGCGAGGTCGGAGCCGACGTACGGCGCGAGGTCGGTCTTGTTGACGACGAGCAGGTCGGCGGTGGTGACGCCGGGGCCGCCCTTGCGTGGGATGTCGTCACCGCCCGCGACGTCGATGACGAAGATCTGCGCGTCCACGAGACCCTTGGAGAAGGTGGCGGTGAGGTTGTCCCCACCGGACTCGACGAGGATCAGGTCCAGCGGCCCGACCTCGTCCTCCAGATCCTCCACGGCCTCGAGGTTGGCGGAGATGTCGTCCCGGATCGCGGTGTGCGGACAGGCGCCCGTCTCGACGGCCGTGATCCGCTCGGGCGGCAGCACCGCTTCCCGGAGCAGGAACTCGGCGTCCTCCCGCGTGTAGATGTCGTTGGTGACGACGGCGAGGGACAGTTCGTCCCGCAGCGAGCGGCAGAGCGCCGCGACGGTGGCGGTCTTGCCGGAGCCGACGGGACCGCCGAGGCCGATGCGCAGGGCGCGCCGCGAGCCGTCGCCCCGACGGGCGTCGGCGCCGACGGCGGCGGGTCCTTCGTGGATGTGGTCGAGATGCATGGCTACGGCTCCTCAGGTCAGCCCGTCCGGCGTCTGCGGACGAGGCCCGTTTCAGGGCCGAACGGGGGTCCGGGGGCAACGCCCCCGGCTCGGAAGGGGAAGCGAAAGGAGGGGAAGGGGAAGGGGTGAGAAGAGGCGGCGGGGGCGGCTGCAGCCGGCAGCGGTTGCGCCGCGGGCGCTAGGAGGCGAACAGCCGTACCGGCCAGGCGGCATGCACCTCCGCCCCGATCTCCAGCAGCGGCGCCGAGGCCGCCGGCAGCGCGTCGGCCCCGGCCGTCGGGACGGCCGACCCCGCCGCCACCGCCCGGTCGACCACCCGGTCCAGTTCCGGCGCCAGCCGGGCCAGCACCGCTGTCGCCTCGAAGGGGTCGAGGCTGAGCAACCGCACCACGGCGGTCGCCGGTCCGCTCACACTCTCGTAGACCGCGCAGTACGCCGCGTCCGCCGCCCCGAGTCCGGCCGCCCGCGCGGTCAGTCCCAACACCACGGGCTGATGAGCCCCCTTGGGGAACGCGCGGGCCAGAGCGTCGAGTTCGGCGCTCGGCCAGGTCGCCCGGGCGGCCCGCATCAGCTGCCGGCCCAGCTTCCTGGCGGTCAGCCGCAGCGCCGGGGACGGGGTGCGGGCGTCCGCCGCCGCGTCCAGCTCCGCCGGGTCCGCGCCGGCCGCGGCGGCGGCCGCCAGCGCCGCCGTCACCAGCCCGGCGGTGTGCAACCTCCCGCAGAGGAAGGCCTCCAGGCTCGTCGCGCCGGTGATCCGTCCCGCCCGGACGGCCTCCTCGGCCCCGCCGGAGTGCGCGTGTCCTCCGGCGGGGAAACGGCCGTCGGCCAGGACGAGCAGTGCGGCCCTTGTCACATCGACGTCCTCAGAACAGAGATCGGCACGGCATCGGAACACCGGGTCAGAACAGGAAGTAACGCTGCGCCATGGGCAGTTCGGCGGCCGGTGTCGCCTCGACCAGCTCACCGTCGATGTGCACGGCGAAACTGTCGGGGTCGACCTGGACCCGCGGCCGGGCGTCGTTCTCCCGCATGTCCGCCTTGGTCACCCCGCGCGTGGAGTCGATGGCCACGAACCTCTTGCCCAGCTGCAACCGTTCCGGCAGGCCGTCCTCGATCGCGAGCGGCGCCACGAAGTTGAACGAGTTCGACGCGGGCGCCCGGCCGATCGCCCCGTACATCGGACGCGGCAGGATCGGCTGCGGCGTCGGGATGGAGGCGTTGGCGTCGCCCATCTGCGCGTACGCGATCTGCCCGCCCTTGATGACCAGGTGCGGCTTGACGCCGAAGAACGCCGGCTCCCACAGCACCAGATCGGCGAGCTTGCCGCCCTCGACCGAGCCGATCTCGCGGGCCAGGCCCTGGGCGAGCGCGGGGTTGATCGTGTACTTGGCGATGTAGCGGCGCACCCGGTGGTTGTCCGCCCGGCCGTCGCCCGGCAGGGGCCCCCTGCGCCCCTTCATGACGTGCGCCGTCTGCCAGGTCCGCAGGACGACCTCGCCGACCCGGCCCATGGCCTGCGCGTCGGAGGAGATGATCGAGATCGCCCCGAGGTCGTGCAGGACGTCCTCGGCGCCGATCGTCGACGGCCGGATCCGCGACTCGGCGAACGCCAGGTCCTCCGGGACCGCGGGGTTGAGGTGGTGACACACCATCAGCATGTCGAGGTGTTCCTCGGCGGTGTTCACCGTGTACGGCCGCGTGGGGTTCGTCGAACTCGGCAGCACGTGCGGCTCGGAGACCACGGTCATGATGTCCGGCGCGTGCCCGCCGCCCGCGCCCTCGGTGTGGTACGCGTGGATGCCGCGCCCGGCGACAGCGGCGAGCGTGTCGCCGACGAACCCGGCCTCGTTGAGGGTGTCCGTGTGGATCGCGACCTGGATGCCCGTCCGGTCGGCGACGGTCAGCGAGGCGTCGATGACGGCCGGCGTCGAACCCCAGTCCTCGTGCAGCTTCAGGCCGAGCGCTCCGCCCCGGATCTGCGAGAGCATGGCGTCCTGCGAGACGGTGTTGCCCTTGCCGAGGAAGCCGATGTTCAGCGGGTACTGCTCCATCGCCTCCAGCATCCGCGCGAGGTGCCACGGCCCGGGCGTCACGGTGGTCGCCTTCGAGCCCTCGGCCGGCCCGGTGCCGCCGCCGACCAGCGTGGTGACCCCGGCGGACAGCGCCTCGTCGGCGATCTGCGGACAGATGAAGTGGACGTGCGCGTCGACCGCGCCGGCCGTCAGGATCCGTCCGTTGCCGGCGATGATCTCGGTCTCCGGGCCGATGACCAGGTCCGGGTGGACCCCGTCCATCGTGTCGGGGTTGCCGGCCTTGCCGATACCGGTGATGCGCCCGTCGCGGATGCCGACGTCGGCCTTCACCACGCCCCAGTGGTCGACGACGACCGCACCCGTGATGACCGTGTCGGGCGTGCCGTCCGCGCGCGTGGCGCGGGACTGTCCCATGGATTCACGGATGACCTTGCCGCCGCCGAAGACCGCCTCCTCACCGGCGAGGCCCGGTCCGCCGCAGCGGTCCTCCTCGATCTCGATCAGCAGGTCGGTGTCGGCGAGCCGGATACGGTCGCCGGTCGTCGGGCCGAACAGGTCGGCGTACGCGGCACGCGAGATCTCAGGCATCGAGGGCACCTCCGGTCTCCCCGCGCAGACCGGGCACGACGCGGGCGCCGGCGAGCGGGACGAGTTCGACGTCGACGGGGATCCCGGGTTCGAAGCGCACGGCGGTGCCGGCGGCGACGTTCAGCCGCCGGCCGCGCGCGGCGGCGCGGTCGAACTCCAGACCCGGGTTGGCCTCGGCGAAGTGGTAGTGGGAGCCGACCTGGACGGGCCGGTCGGCGGCGTTGAGAACGGTGAGCCGGGTGACCTCGCGGCCCTCGTTGAAGACGACCGGGTCCGCGGCGAACAGGATCTCTCCGGGAATCATCCGGCCCCCTCAGACGATCGGGTCGTGGACGGTGACGAGCTTGGTGCCGTCCGGGAAGGTGGCCTCGACCTGGACGTCGTGGATCATCTCCGGGATGCCCTCCATGACGTCGTCGCGGGTGAGCAGTTTGCGGCCGGAGGACATCAGCTCGGCCACCGTACGGCCGTCCCGCGCGCCTTCGAGGATGTGCGCCGTGATGAGGGCCACGGCTTCCGGGTGGTTGAGCCTGAGCCCGCGGGCCCGGCGTTTCTCGGCGACATCGGCCGCCACGTGGATCAGCAGCCTCTCCTGCTCGTGCGGGGTCAGTTGCACGTCCCACCTCACATCCTCGCTCCGGACCGTGCGGGGCCCGGTTGCCGCGGCCACGGGGGAAAGACCCTGGTGGCATGGATCGGCAGGCTAGTTGGACCGCATTTCGAGCAAGTTAACCGAGCTGTGATCCGTTCAGGCCCCCGGCAGCGGGGGCGACACGCTCACCGATGCGCGCAGCCCGGCACGCAGCACCTCCACCGGGACGGGCCCGTACAGCGGCTGCCGGACGAGGATGCCCGGCACGGCGGCGATCACCGTGCGGGCCACATGGTCGGGCACCACGTCGGAGCGCATCGTCCCGGCCCGCTGGCAGGCGACGACGATCCGCCCCCACGCCTCCCGCACACCCCGGCAGCCCTCGCTCGGGATCGCCGACAGCTCGGCGTGGCGCGGCGTCCACGGGACCGTATACGGCGCGGTGGACGTCACGACCGGGGGACTCGAACGGCTGACCGCCTCGGCCGCGAGTCCGCCCGTCGCCCAGTTGCTCCAGCAGGCGGTCGCCCGGCAGGCGGCCGCCTCGGGCACCGCCGGGAAGACCGTGGACGTGGTGGCGGCTCCGGCCGCCGACCGGCGCGGGTCGGCCCTCGTCCCGGGTGTGCTGCCGCCGGCCCCCGCCGGCCCCCGCCGGATCGCGGTTGGCGCGGTGGCGTCCCTGCTGGGCCTGCGCGGGATCCGTGCGGTGCTCGCGCCGGCCGGGGGTGCTCACCGGTGAGTGGTGGGCGGAGGCCGCGGTGCTGCGGCTGTCGACGTCGGCGGTGAGCGCGGCGGTGGCGGGGGCTGCGCCGCGTTGCCGGGCACGCCGGGCATCGGAGCCGTGTCGTTCGGGGTGATGCTCCTCGGAAACCCGTTCCCCGGGGCGGCCTCGGCGCCGCGGATGCCGCCGGGGCCGGTCGGGGCGATCGGCCGGTGGGTGCCGCCGGGCGCCGGTACGACCTTGCTGCGCCCCGTGTCGTTCTTCGACGGGAGCGGCGGCGACCGGCCCGCGCTCACGCCGGCCCGGCGGGCCGCGCCGGGCCCGGGGCGGTACTGCCGGGGCCCGGCTGGAGCCGGGACCGATCCGGGCCGAGCCGGCCGCCGAGGCGCGGCGGTCCGCACCAGTCGAGCTGCGCGCGCCGACGCTCGCGCGGGCGCTGCGCGTCCCGGACGGGGAGCGCCGTACCGCGCGCCTCACGCTGCCTCCGCTCTCCGACAGTTGACCCGGCCCGTCCGCCCCCCGTCCGGACCGCTCACGCCCAGGAGGCGACGACGCGACCGGAGTTGAAACGACCCAGAAGAGGTACCCCCGTTCAGCGGAGCGTCTGCTGCTTCCCCGGACCCTCCCAGGTTGCGCAAAAGGGCGCTCATCGGGCGGAATATGAGGCTCCGCCGCTGGTGGGAGCCCTTGGGGCGCCTTGACACCTGATCGCCCATCAGGGTGTCCACCCGAACGGGTGAGTGGTGAGTAACCCCACAAATCCCCGGTTCCGTTGGGATTTTCGGACATCGGTGAGCCAAGATCCCTGACTGACGACAAGCCCCCGCCACAAGCGGCGCGGGGCGGTCCGGGCGGACGCCGAGTCCTGCCGCCGCCCGGATGACCGGTCGACAGGAGTGCATCGGCAGGAGTGGAGGACCCAAGCACGACGGGTCGCCGGAACGGTTGTCTCACAGGAGAGGCGCCGGACCGAGCAGCCCTTGGGGTGAAGCCGCAGCAGCGGCCGGGCAACTTCGCCAGCCCGAATCCGACAGGTCATCCTTCACAGGCGGCTGACGAAGGGTTGCGCATGACTGCGCTCAATCGTGTCCCGTCGCTCATGGCCCGGGCCGGTACGGCCTCGGCTTTCGCCATCGCCGCCGTGGGCGGCTCGGTCGTGGTCCCGGGGCTCGCCCCCGACGCCGCGGCCGCCACACCGGCGACGAAGGCGCTCCAGATCGCGGCCTCGAAGAAGGGTGCACCGTACAAGTACGGGGCCACCGGGCCGAAGAGGTTCGACTGCTCCGGGCTCACGCTGTACTCGTTCAAGAAGGCGGGCAAGAGCCTGCCCCGGACGGCGGCCCAGCAGTACAACAAGACGAAGCACATCTCGGCGTCCAGCCGCAAGGCGGGCGACCTCGTGTTCTTCCACTCGGGCTCGAACGTCTACCACGTCGGGATCTACGCGGGCAAGGGCAAGATCTGGCACTCGCCGAAGACCGGTGACGTGGTGAAGCTCCAGAAGATCTGGACCAAGAGCGTCTGGTACGGCAGGGTCCGCTAAGTCGGGTCCGCGAGGTAGCGCCGTCTGCCCGGAGGGCAGGGCTCTCGGCGTCGGGTGCGTGCGATCGCAAGGCGGAGGTCGGCCTCGTACCGGGTGCACCCGGGCGATCCCGACAACGCGGCGAGCGTGCGTGCCGGGCGTCGCGAGCCGGGCGGGACCTTGCGGACACGGCCTGGGCCCGGCCGGGTCACGGGCCGGTTTTCCCGGGGCGGTGGGGGCGTCCTGACGCGCCTTCACCGCCCCGGGAGCTCACCCTCCGCCGGGGCCGTCAGGACGCCGGTCACCGGCTCCGCGGCCGGGACCGCCCACGGGAGCTCGACGGTGACCGTCTTGCCGCCCTCCCGGGTGGGCCGCACGCGGAGCCTGCCGCCGCATTCCGCGGTCAGCCAGCGAATGATCACCATGCCTCGGCCGTTGTCCTGCTGGACGGCGGCCGGCAGTCGTTTGGGGAAACGCGGGTGGCTGTCGGTGACCCCGACGCGCAGGTGTTCGTCACGGTCGAGGACGAGGTCCACCGTGAAGGTGGGTGACTGACCGAAGGTGTGCTGTACGGCGTTGGTGGCGAGTTCCGAGACGATCAGCCGGACGGCGTCGGCCATCTCCGCGTCCGCCGGCAGTCCCCATTCTCCGAGGGCGCCGGCCACGAAGACGCGGGCCGTGGAGACCGAGGCGGGATCGCTCGGCAGAGTGACGGATGCTTCCAGGTGATCTGCCATGGCGACGTCGTCCCTTTCCCGGGGAGCCCGACACGGTGCGGATCGTTCGAGTACGGTCCCGGACTGGTGCTTCTCCGCCAGACTGCCATTACCGCGCCGGTCACGGGTGGGATCCACCGAGATATGCATATATCTGTCGCCCGATGCGGTGAACTCTGCGACGGCAGAGCCTATTTGGCCGGCCCGATAGGAGTAAGGAGCAGTCCATGCAGCACGGTCCCGCGGTGCGCCGCCGAAAGCTGGGCGCCGAACTGCGCAATCTTCGTGCCCAGGCGGGGCTCACCAGTGGCGAGGCGGCCCGGCTCGTGGGCTGGCACCAGTCCAAGGTGAGCCGCATCGAGACGGGTGTCAGCGGATCGAAACCGGCCGATGTGCGGTTACTCCTCGACGCCTACGGTGTCGCCGATCCGCAGCTGCGGGAGCTGATGACGGCGCTGGCGGGCGCCGAGGGCAGCGGCGGTCGGGACCACTGGTGGCACGCCTACCGCGGGGTGCTGCCGCCCGCCTACCGGGACTTCATCAGTCTGGAGTCCCAGGCGAGCGCGATGCGCACCCTGGAGACGACGGTGGTACCGGGGCTGCTGCAGACGCCCGAGTACGCACGCGCGGTGACCAGGGCGGCCGTGGAGGGGGGCGACGAGGATCAGCTCGACACCCTGGTCGAGGTGCGGCTGGCCCGCCAGGACGTGCTGCGCGCGCAGCCGCCGCTGGAACTGCGCGCGGTACTGGACGAGGCGGTCCTGCGGCGGGAGGTGGGCGGGCCCGAGGTGATGGCACGACAGCTCGGCCGGCTCGTGGAGGCCGCCCGCTTGCCCCAGGTTCGGCTCCAGGTGCTGCCGTTCGCCGCCGGAGCGCACATCGGGGTAACTGGCCCTTTCGTTATCTTTTCATTTTCGCGCACTTCTGATCTGGACGTGGTTGTTCTCGACCACTTGACGAGTAGCCTCTATCTCGAACGGAAAGAAGACCTCCAGGCTTACACCGAGGCCTTCAACGTCCTTCGGGCGCACGCCCTTTCGCCCGGGGACTCATCGGATTACATCGCCGCGATAGCCGACGGCGCGTAAGGAGGCACCATGTCCGCACCCCCGCGGAACGTACCTTCCAGTACCGATCCCGATCACCTCCCGGATGTGCGGTGGCTGCGCAGCAGCTACAGCACGGGAGCGAACAACTGCGTGGAGACGGCCCGGCCGGGCTCCGGCCCATGGTCCGGCCTGCTCGCCGTACGCGACTCCAAGGACCCGGCCGGACCCGCCCTGCTCTTCTCCCCCGAGAGCTGGTCGGGCTTCACGGCCGCGTTCTCGCGGGCCCGCTGACCGCACCGCAACCGTCAGGGGCGGTCCACGGCCGTGTCACGCCGACTCATGGTCGTGTTTCGCCGATCACCCGTACAGCGCGTTCCAGCTCGGCCCCGGAGAGGTCCGCACGCGCGGTCAGCCTGAGGCGTGAGATGCCGTCGGGCACGGAGGGAGGACGGAAGCAGCCCACGGCCAGGCCTGCCGACCGGCAGTCCGCCGCCCAGCGCACGGCCCCCTCCGGGGACGGCGCACGCACGGAGACGACCGCGGCGTCCGGACGCACCGCCGCCAGGCCCGCGGCCGTCAGGCGCGCGTGCAGCTCGGCCGCCACCGCACGCGCGCGTGCCGCGCGCCGCGGCTCCCGGCGCAGCAGCCGGAGCGCGGCCAGCGCCGCGCCCGCCGCCGCCGGGGCCAGGCCCGTGTCGAAGATGAACGTCCGGGCCGCGTTCACCAGATGCCCGATCACCCGCGCGGGACCCAGCACGGCGCCGCCCTGGCTGCCCAGCGACTTGGACAGCGTCACCGTGACGACGACGTCGTCGGCGCCCGCCAGACCCGCCGCGTACGGAGCGCCCTGCCCGCCGTCCCCGAGCACGCCGAGCCCGTGGGCGTCGTCGACGACCAGCCCGGCGCCGTACTCGCGGCAGGCGGCCGCCAGGGCGGCCAGCGGGGCGGCGTCGCCGTCGACCGAGAAGACCGTGTCGGAGACGGCCACGGCCGGGCCCTCGTGCGTGCCGAGCGCCTTGCGCACCGCGTCCGGGTCGGCGTGCCCGACGACCTGGGTGGTGCCGCGGGCCAGCCGGCAGCCGTCGATGAGCGAGGCGTGGTTGCCCGCGTCGGAGACGATGAGCGACCCGTGCGGGGCCAGCGCGGTGACCGCGGCCAGGTTGGCCGCGTATCCGGAGGAGAAGACGAGGGCCGCCTCGAAGCCGCAGTGCTCGGCGAGCTCCCGCTCCAGCTCGGCGTGCAGCTCGGTGGTGCCCGTGACGAGCCGCGAGCCGGTCGCGCCGCCGCCCCAGGTCCTGGCGGCCGCCGCGGCGCCCTCCGTGACCTCGGGGTGGCGGGCGAGGCCCAGGTAGTCGTTGCTCGCCAGGTCAAGGAGCGGCGAGTCGGCCGGGCGGGGCCGCAGCGTCCGTACGAGTCCGGCCCGGCGCCGCAGCTCCGCCTGCTCGTCGATCCAGCCGAACGCCATGGGTCCTCCGGGCTTTTGTAGGTAGCGGACAGACACTAGCGGCCCGGCCGCCCACCCACGGTGTGGCAATACCCACACGTCGAACCCGGTGTGTTGTGTGATCCCTACCTTGGCCCGGAGCGGGTGCGTAGGACAGGATCGGCTCTCATGGACCTGCTGAACACGCTGGTGGACAAGGGGCTTCGGCGCGAGCTGCCGACCCGCGAGGAAGCGCTGGCCGTGCTGGCCACCTCCGACGACGACGTGCTGGACGTGGTGGCCGCGGCCGGCCGGGTGCGCCGGCAGTGGTTCGGGCGACGGGTGAAACTCAACTACCTGGTCAACCTCAAGTCGGGGCTGTGCCCCGAGGACTGCTCCTACTGCTCCCAGCGGCTCGGCTCCACGGCCGGGATCCTGAAGTACACCTGGCTCAAGCCGGAGGAGGCCTCCCAGGCGGCGGCGGCCGGGTTGGCCGGCGGGGCCAAACGGGTCTGTCTGGTGGCGTCCGGGCGTGGTCCGACGGACCGTGACGTGGACCGGGTCGCCGGCACCATCAAGGCGATCAAGGACCAGAACGAGGGCGTCGAGGTCTGCGCCTGTCTGGGCCTGCTCTCCGACGGTCAGGCCGAACGGCTGCGCGAGGCGGGCGCCGACGCCTACAACCACAACCTGAACACGTCCGAGGGCACGTACGGGGACATCACGACCACGCACACGTACGCCGACCGGGTGGACACGGTGCAGAAGGCGCACGCGGCGGGTCTGTCGGCCTGCTCGGGTCTGATCGCCGGCATGGGCGAGTCCGACGAGGACCTGGTGGACGTCGTCTTCTCGCTGCGCGAGCTGGACCCGGACTCCGTCCCGGTCAACTTCCTCATCCCGGTCGAGGGCACCCCGCTCGCCAAGGAGTGGAACCTCACCCCGCAGCGCTGTCTGCGCATCCTGGCGATGGTGCGGTTCGTCTGCCCGGACGTCGAGGTGCGCATCGCGGGTGGCCGCGAGGTCCATCTGCGCACCATGCAGCCCCTCGCCCTGCACCTGGCCAACTCGATCTTCCTGGGCGACTACCTCACGACCGAGGGCCAGGCCGGCAAGGCCGACCTGGAGATGATCGCGGACGCCGGGTTCGAGGTGGAGGGCGCGGAGCAGGTCACCCTGCCGGAGCACCGGGCCACGGCGGCCGGGGGCTGCGGGTCCCACGAGGGCGGCGGCTGCGGATCCCACGACGGGACCGGCTGCGGCTCGCACCAGGACTCCGGCTGCGGCTCGCACGAGGGCGGCGGTGTGTGCGGCTCCGCCCCCGCCGTGACCCCGGCCGCCGCCACGGTCACGGCCGCTGCGGTCGGCGAGGCCCGTACGGACCTGGTCGCCGTACGCCGCCGTGGCGCCGGCACCGATCTCGCGCCCAATGCCTGAGCCGGCCCGGCTCGGGGTGCCCGAGCTGCTGGAGCTCGACCGGCGGCATGTGTGGCATCCGTACGGTCCGATGCCCGGGCGGGTCGAACCGCTCGTCGTGGAGTCGGCGAGCGGGGTACGGCTGCGGCCGGCTGACGGCTCGGGTGACCTGGTCGACGGCATGGCGTCCTGGTGGTCGGCGATCCACGGCTACAACCACCCGGTGCTCAACGAGGCCGCACGCGAGCAGCTGGGCCGGATGAGTCATGTGATGTTCGGCGGGCTCACCCACGAGCCCGCCGTACGCCTGGCGAAGCTCCTTGTCGACATCTCGCCCGACGGTCTGGAGCATGTCTTCCTCGCCGACTCCGGCTCGGTGTCCGTCGAGGTCGCGGTGAAGATGTGCCTCCAGTACTGGCGCTCGCTGGGCCGCCCCGCCAAACGACGCCTGCTGACCTGGCGCGGCGGCTACCACGGGGACACCTGGCAGCCGATGTCCGTGTGCGATCCCGAGGGCGGGATGCACGACCTGTGGACCGGGGTGCTGCCCCGGCAGCTCTTCGTGGACGCGCCTCCGGCGGAGTTCGACGAGGCGTACGCCGAGCTGCTGCGCGAGGCGATCGAGCGGCACGCCGACGAGCTGGCCGCGGTGATCGTGGAGCCGGTGGTGCAGGGCGCGGGCGGCATGCGGTTCCACTCCCCCGGTTACCTGCGGGTGCTGCGCGAGGCGTGCGACGCGCACGACGTGCTGCTGGTGTTCGACGAGATCGCGACCGGGTTCGGGCGCACGGGTGCGCTGTTTGCGGCGGAGCATGCCGCGGTGACGCCGGATGTGATGTGCGTCGGCAAGGCGTTGACCGGCGGCTATCTGACGATGGCGGCGACGCTGTGCACGTCCCGGGTGGCCGACGGGATCTCGCGGGGCGAGGTGCCGGTCCTGGCCCACGGTCCGACGTTCATGGGCAATCCGCTCGCCGCGGCCGTCGCCTGTGCCTCGATCGAGCTGCTGCTGGGGCAGGACTGGCTCGCCGAGGTCAAGCGGATCGAGGCGGGACTGCGGGACGGGCTCGCGGAGGCCGTGGAGATTCCGGGGGTACGGGACGTCCGGGTCCTCGGCGCGATCGGCGTCGTCCAGCTCGACCGGCCCCTCGACGACGCGGCCATGGCGGCCGCCACCCGGGCCGCCGCGCGCGAGGGCGTCTGGCTGCGGCCGTTCCGGGATCTGATCTACACGATGCCGCCGTACGTCACCGGTGACGCGGACGTGACACGCATCGCGCGCGCGGTGTGCGCCGCGGCGCGGGAGGGATGAACATGCCGATCCTGGTGATCACGGGGACGGGCACGGAGGTCGGCAAGACCGTCACGACGGCCGCGATCGCCGCGTCGGCGCTCGCGGCGGGGCGGTCGGTGGCCGTCCTCAAGGCCGCGCAGACCGGCGTACGAGCGGACGAGTGCGGGGACGCCGACGAGGTGGCCCGGCTCGCGGGCGCGGTGACGACGGCCGAACTGGCCCGCTACCCCGAGCCGTTGGCCCCGGCGACGGCGGCGCGCAGGGCGGGTATGGCGGCGGTGCGGCCGCAGCACGTGGCGGAGGCGGCGCAGAAACTGGCCGTCGAGCACGACCTGGTGCTCGTCGAGGGTGCGGGCGGGCTGCTCGTACGGTTCGACGAGGCGGGCGGGTCGCTGGCCGACGCGGCTCAGCTGCTGCGCGCGCCGGTGCTGGTCGTGGCCACGGCGGGCCTGGGCACGCTGAACACGACGGAACTGACGGCTCGTGAACTGCGGCGTCGGAGCGTGGAGTTGCTGGGCGTGGTGATCGGCGGCTGGCCGGAGTCCCCCGATCTGGCGTCCCGTTGCAATGTCGTGGATCTGCCGGAGGTGGCCGGGGCCCCGCTGCTGGGCGCGTTGCCGTCCGGGGTCGGCGCTCTCGCACCCGCCGACTTCCGCACACGGGCGCCGGGTTGGCTGGCGCCACGGCTGGACGGGACGTGGGAGGCGGAGGCCTTCCGGGAGCGGACCGGTGCGGGGTTCTAGACGTCGTCCGCGTCCGCGAGCAGCCGTACGAGTTCGATGCGGGAGCGGATGTCGAGACGGGTGAAGACGCCCCGCAGATGATGGTCGATGGTGCGGGGGCTGAGGGCGAGGCGGGCGGCGATCTCGCGGTTCGTGGCGCCGTCGGCCGCCATCCGGGCGACCAGGAGCTGCTGGGCGGTCAGGTGGGCCGTCCCGCGCCGGTCACCGCGGGCGGGGGCCGCGGGGGCGCCCAGCGCCCGCAGTTCGGCGCGGGCGCTCTCGGCGCAGTGCGGGGCGTCGAAGGACTCGAACGCCGCCATGGCACTGTGCAGCCGGTCGCGGGCCTCCGGGCGGCGGCGCAGCCTGCGCAAGGCGCTGCCGAACAGCAGTTCGGTACGGGCCCGTTCGAAGGCGCGGGTTCCTTCGCCGTGCAGCCGCAGGGCCGCGCGGTAGTGCTCGAGGGCGTCGGCGCCCGGCGTGAGCAGCGCCCGGCAGCGGGCACTGAGCGCCAGGTCGTCGGCGCTGCCGACGGCACGGGCCCAGCGGTCGTAGCCGGCGTGCGCGGCACGTGCCACGCGGGTCTCGCCGGTCCGGACAGCGGCCTCGACGTAGTGCGGGGTGGCCAGGTGGCGGATGGCCGGGTGGCCGTGGCCCGGCCCCGCGGCGGCGAGGGCGCGCAGCCGGGCCGCGGCGGCGTCGTAGCGGCCGGAGCCGAGGTCGAGGAAGGCCAGCGCCCACTGCGCGAGGGCGGCGGGCAGGCCCAGGGCGTGGGCCAGGGCGTGGGAGCGGGCGGCCGCGGCCCGCTCCCGGCACAGGTTCTCGTCACCGGTGAGCGCGGCGAACATCGCCAGGGCGGCCTGCAGGTGGCAGGCGCCGTTGTCCTGTCCGGTGGCGTACGCCTGACGCAGCGCGTCCAGCGCGGCGGCCTCGGCGGCGCGCGGGCGGCCGGTCCAGAAGTCGGCGTAGACGCGGAACTCCATGGCCTGGGACACGGCGGCGGTGACGCCCCGGGCGCGGGCCGCGGCGGCCGCCCGGACCGTGGCGGTGGCGGCGCGGGTGTGGTCGCCGAGCATCAGGGCGGCGATGCCGGCGTGCAGGAGGAGGGTGGGGTCGCCGCCCGGACCGCACCGTCCCGCGGTGGCTTCCAGCAGGTCGCGCGCGTCCTCGTACCGTCCGTCGACGGCCGCGGCGATCCCGCCGAGCACTCCCGGCGGCTCGACGCCCAACTGCCTTGCCAGGAGCGCCGCTTCACGGCATCGACGCAGATCGCCGGTGTAGACGGCGGCCTCGGCGGCCCGGGCCAGGAAGTGGGTGACGGCGGCGGTGGGAGCGGAACGCGCCGCCCCGCCGGGCGCGCGTGACGGCACGGAGGAGGTGACGGAGCAAGCCGTGGGGGTGTCACTCCGCGCCGGTGGCGGGTCAACGGGCACGGGCCGCACCCCGGCCGCCCGTGCCGCCCGTGCCGCCCCGGCCAGCAGCGCGTCGAACGCCTCCTCCGCGTGCCCGGTCCGCAGCGCGAGGACGCCGGTGAGGGCGTCGGCGTCGCTGCGGGCGGCCAGGGTGCGGGACCGGTCGCCGTCACCGCGGTGCCAGGCGTCGGTCGCCGCGTGGGCGAGGAGCCGGGACCGTTCGCCCGGGTCCGCGCAGAGCGCGGCGGCGCGTTCGGCGAGGGCGCCCGAGAGCGCCGGGTCGCCCGCGGCGCGCGCCCGGTCGGCCGCCGCCGCCAGCTCCGCGGCGAGCCGCGCGCTGGGGCCGAGGGCGCCCGCGCCCCTGTGCCAGGACCGCCGGGGCCTCTCCGCCGGGCCGTGCAGGACGCGGGCGAGCAGCCGGTGGGCATCGCGCCGGTCGTCCGGGGCGGCCGTCTCGTACGCGGCGATCCGGGTCCAGGCGTCGCGGAAGCCGACCCCGCCCACCGTGGCGTAGGCGATGCCGGCCGCCTCGGCCGCCTCGAGGGGCCGGATGTCGAGGCGGGCGGCGGCGACGGCGCGCAGGAAGGCGTGGGTGGCCACCGGGTACTGGTCGGCGGCCGCCAGCAGGAGCACCAGCCGGGTGCCGTCGGGCAGCGCGCGGACCTCACGGCGGTGGGCGCGCAGCGTCTCGGGGGCGAGGTCGGCGGGTTCGGCCGGCAGCGGATCGAGCCCTGCCGCCTGCCGTTCGGTCAGCCGCGCGACGAGTTCCGCGGCGGCCCGCGGATCGCCGTGCACGAGGCGCAGCACGCGTACACGGACGCCTTCGGACGGCGTCGGGGCGAGGCGCGGGTCCGTGCTGGGGTGCGTCGGTGGCGAAGTGCGGTCCAGCGACGGTGGGTTCACTCGTGTCACCACACAAGTGACGTTACTGGCGGGTTACTTGAGCCGTAAAGACTGGCGACTTCACCGATGCGGCGCGCGTAGACCCGCCGGACACTCCTGGCAACCCCACACGTTTCAGGAGGCATCATGCAGCGCCACAAGCGTCGCATCGCCGCGGCTCTCTCGGCCGTGGTCTCTTCGCTCCTTCTGTCACTCTCGTTCTCCGCCCCCACAGCCCACGCCGCGACCCGCGATCCGATCGTCTTCGTGCACGGCATCAGCAGTTCCGCAAGCAGCTGGGACGACTGGGTCGCCGACTTCAAGGCCGACGGCTACACGGCCGCCGAGCTCGACGCCTGGACCTACAGCTGGTCCCAGTCGAACGCCACCACCGCCTCCCAGCTGGCCACCGAGATCAAGAACGTGCTGGCGAGGACCGGCGCCTCCAAGGTCGACGTCGTCATCCACTCCATGGGCGCGCTCAGCTCCCGCTACTACCTCAAGAACCTCGGCGGCACCGCGTACGTGGACGACTTCGTCTCCGTCGCGGGCACCAACCACGGGACGTCGGTGGCCTCGTGGTGCAGCTGGCTCTACACGTCCTGCGCCGAGATGGTCACCGGCAGTTCGTTCGTCACCGCCCTCAACTCCGGTGACGAGACCCCGGGCGCCGTGAACTACGCGACGTACTGGTCGAACTGCGACGCGGCCGTCGACCCGGACTCCTCGGCGCTGCTGAGCGGGGCCGCCAACGTCGGCGTCGGGTGCATCTCGCACAACGACATGAACAACGACCACGGCGTGTACGAGCAGGTGCGCGACTTCGTCCGGTGAGCCGTTCGCCGTCCGAGCCGTCCGTCCGGTGAGCGGCGCGGCGGCGACAGCAGGGGTGCGGCGGGCCTGTCCGGGGGAGAATCCCGGTAGGCCCGTCCTGCCCGGGAGGTCGCCATGCCCCTACGCCCCACCCGTTCCGCCGAGCTGCCCGGCGGCGCCGTCCACCATCCGCTGTTCGCCCGCTGTTACGCCCGGCTGGGCACGGCCGCGGAGACCCGCGCCGGTCTGGCCGCCCTACGCGCCGAGCTGCTCACGGGGCTCTCCGGCCGGGTCGTCGAGATCGGCGCGGGGAACGGTCTGAACTTCGCGCACTACCCGGCCGCCGTCTCGGAGGTCGTCGCGATCGAGCCGGAGCGTCATCTGCGCACACTGGCGCTGGAGGCGGCCCGCAACGCCGAGGTGCCGGTGGACGTCGTGCCGGCCGTGGCGGAGGCCCTCCCGGTGAAGAGCGAGGCCTTCGACGGGGCGGTGGTCTCGCTGGTGCTGTGCAGTGTGCGGGACGTCCCCCGCGCACTCGGGGAGCTGCGGCGGGTGCTGCGGCCCGGCGGCGAGCTGAGGTTCTTCGAGCACGGGCCGGGCGGCGGTCCGGCGATGCGGTTCACTCAGCGCGCGCTGGACCGGACGGTGTGGCCGACCCTGGCCGGTGGCTGCCACCTCACCCGGGACACCCTCGACGCCCTGCGGGAGGCAGGGTTCGAGCCGGGCCCGTACCGCCGGCTGTCCGTGCCGGAGAAGGGCCCGAGACTCCCCTCCTCGTACTGCGTTCTCGGCAGGGCCCGCCGCCCGTCATAGGCTCCACCGGCGCAGTTCGCGCGCGATGTCGGACACCGACGCCTCCCCGGTCTTGACCAGCCGGGCCAGGTCGCGGACCTGTTCGGGCGAGGTGGCGACCTTCAGACCGCTGGCGACGAGGTAGGCGTACGCGACGGCGCAGGCGAACAGGGCGTTGGAGCGCTCCAGGGCGGGGACGTGGATGAGCAGTTGGAGCAGCGCGGCGGCGCGGGTCGGCGCGTCGTCGTAGACGGGGACGTCGAATATCTCGGCCTGGTGGCGCGCCACGGCGGCCACCAGTGCCCCCCAGTCGGTGACCTGGGGGTCACCGGGGGTCTTCTGTTCAGCGAGCATGAGGAGCCAGGCGAGATCGATACGGAGGTCGCTCAAGGGATCAGCGGCGACCTTCGCGCGTGCCGCCCTCGCGGTCGGCGCCGAACTCCTCCGCGAAGACGGCCTCGTACCGCTTCATGAAGTCGCTCGCGGCCTCGACGAACGTGTGGCCGACCTCGCCGGCGTCCTGTCTGACCAGCTCCTCGATGTAGCGGTTGACGCTCATGCCACGGGCCGTGGCGCGCTCCCGGGCGGCCCGGGCCGTGCCCTCGTCGACGCGTACGTTCAGCTGGGTCTTCGCCATACCTCGACGCTAGCGCCGGGTCGCTAGCAACGGCAAGGGCGGCCGGGAAGCGAAAAAGGATACCGGGTGTGCGCCGGATCACACTACGCTCGGCCGGGCGCACGCATCCCCTGCGAGCGATCCGTCCGTACGAGCGAGGAGGCAGCCTTGTCCATACCTGCTGCGGAGCACGCCCCCGGCCTGGCCCCGGCCGGCGGGATCGCGGCCCGCGCCCGCGGTCTGACCAAGGCGTACGGCTCGGGTGAGACCGCGGTGCTCGCCCTGGACTCGGTGGACGTGGACATCGCGCGCGGCCGCTTCACCGCCGTCATGGGGCCGTCCGGCTCCGGGAAGTCGACCCTGATGCACTGCCTGGCGGGCCTCGACACGGTGTCGGCCGGTCAGGTGTGGCTCGGCGACACCGAGATCACGGGGCTGAAGGACCGGGAGCTGACCCGGCTGCGCCGGGACCGGATCGGGTTCATGTTCCAGTCGTTCAACCTGATCCCGACGCTCAACGCGGTCGAGAACATCACCCTGCCCATGGACATCGCGGGCCAGAAGCCCGACCAGAAGTGGCTGGACCAGGTGATCGACACGCTCGGCCTGCGGGACCGGCTGAAGCACCGGCCCTCGCAGCTGTCCGGCGGCCAGCAACAGCGCGTGGCCTGTGCCCGGGCACTCGCCTCCCGCCCCGAGCTGATCTTCGCCGACGAGCCGACCGGCAACCTGGACTCGCGCGCCGGGCTCGAGGTCCTCGCGTTCCTGCGGGAGGCCGTCGACCAGCTGGGGCAGACCGTCGTCATGGTCACCCATGACCCCGGCGCGGCCGCCCACTCCGACCTGGTGCTCTTTCTCGCGGACGGGCGGATCGTGGACGAGATGGAGCGGCCGACGGCCGACGCGGTGCTGGAGCGCATGAAGCGTTTCGACGTGATCCGCGCCCAGTCCGACGGCGGGAGCGGCCCGCGCGGCGACAGTACGGACGCCCCGACCACCGGCACCCTCGGCACCGACGCCGACGGCACCGACGTCAAGGAGAAGTGATCCGGTGCTGAAGGCCACCCTCAGGAGTTTCCTCGCGCACAAGGGGCGGCTGCTGCTGTCCGCGCTCGCCGTCGTCCTGTCGGTGGCGTTCGTCGCGGGGAGCCTGATCTTCTCCGACACGGTGACGCGCACCTTCGACCGGCTCTTCGCGTCCACGTCGGCGGATGTGACGGTCCGGCCCGCCGACGACCTCGACGCGTCCGTGCCGACCGGCGCCGTGCAGACCGTGCCCGCCTCCCTCGCCGAGAAGGTGGCCCGCGTTCAGGGGGTCGCGTCGACCCACGCGGACGTGAGCGTGGAGAACATCACGGTCGTGGACAGTGAGAACGAGTCCGTCGGACCGACCACGGGCGCGCCCACCGTCGCCACCGACTGGTACGTGACCGACCGCAGCCCGGTGCAGCTGACCTCCGGCCACGCCCCGCGGGGCGCGGACGAGGCCATGCTCGACGCCGACACCGCCGACAAGAAGCACGTGGACATCGGCGACACCCTCACCGTGATGGCCCAGCCGGGCTCGTTCAAGGTGAAGATCGTCGGCATCGCCACCTTCACCACGACCAATCCGGGCGCGGCCCTGGTCTACCTCGACCCCGCGACCGCCGGCACCGCGCTGCTGGGCTCGGCGGACAAGGCCACGAGCATCTCCGTCGACGCGGCGCGGGGCGTGAGCGACGCGGCGCTCGCACAGCGCGTCGACGCCGCGGTCGGCGCCGGTCCGTACGACGTGAAGACCGCCGAGGAGCAGGCGAAGTCGTCGGCGGAGGCGCTCGGCGGGTTCCTCGACGTGATCAAGTACGTGATGCTCGGCTTCGCCGGGATCGCCGTCCTGGTCGGTGTCTTCCTGATCGTCAACACCTTCTCGATGCTCATCGCCCAGCGCACGCGCGAGCTGGGCCTGCTGCGCGCCCTGGGCGCCGATCGCCGTCAGGTGCGCCGCTCGGTGCTCACCGAGGCGGTCCTGCTCGGACTCGTGGGCTCCACCCTGGGCCTCGCGGCCGGCATCGGCCTGGCGGCGGGACTGATCAAGCTCATGAGCGCCTTCGGCATGAACCTCAAGACCACCGAGATGGTCGTCGGCTGGGCGACCCCGGTGTCGGCCTACGTCGTCGGCGTCGGCGTCACCTTCGTGGCGGCCTACCTCCCGGCCAGGCGCGCCGCGACCGTGTCGCCGATGGCGGCCCTCGCGGACGCGGACATCGCCGGAGTGGGGCGGCCGCTCAAGGTGCGCGCGGTGGTGGGCGCGGTCGTCGGCGCGCTGGGTGTGGCGGCGCTCGCCGGCTGTGTGAGTTCCTCGACGACGTCGTCCGCGGCGTCCCTGCTGGGCCTGGGCGTGGTACTCACCCTCATCGCCACCGTCATCGCCGGGCCGCTGCTCGTCCGCCCGGTGATCCGGGTGCTCGGCGGTGCCTTTCCCGCGCTGTTCGGCTCGGTCGGCCGGATGAGCCAGCGCAACGCGCTGCGCAATCCGCGCCGCACGGGCGCCACGGCGGCCGCGTTGATGGTGGGCCTCGCGCTGGTGGGCGGGATGTCGGTGGCGAGCGCCTCGATGTCCAAGTCCTTCGACCAGCAGATCGACAAGACGCTGGGCGCCGACTTCGTCGTCCAGAACGCCAACTTCACACCGTTCTCCGAAGAGGTCACGGACGCGGTGCGCGGCACCGACGGCGTCGGCCTCGTCGTACGGCAGCGGTTCGCGCCGGTCGCGGTACGGCTGCCCGACGGCGAACGCGTCGAGACGACCGCCTCCGGCTACGACGACCGGGTCGACGACGTCGCGCATGTCACGTACGCGCAGGGCGACACGGCGGCCGCGCTGGCCGACGGCGCCATCGGCATGGACGTCGACTTCGCCGGGCACCACGGAGTACGGCTGGGCAGCGTGCTGCGGGTGGAGTTCCCCGGCGACCGGACCACCTCGCTGAAGGTCGGCGCGCTCACCGACCAGGACACCGGCGACGGGTTCGGTATGCAGGGCGGGCTGTTCCTCGGGATCGCCACCGTCGAGAAGTACGTGCCCGGCGGGCAGGACTCGGCGCTGTACGTGAACGCGGCCGGCGGCACGAGCGGCGACCGGCTGCGTCCCCGGCTGGAGCGGACGCTCGACGCTTATCCGCAGGTACAGGCGCGTGACCAGGCCGACTACAAGAAGCTCGTGCACGACCAGATCGCCGTGCTGCTGTACCTCGTGTACGCGCTGCTCGGGCTCGCGATCGTCATCGCGGTGCTCGGTGTGGTCAACACCCTGGCGCTGTCCGTGGTGGAGCGGACCCGGGAGATCGGGCTGCTGCGGGCGATCGGGCTGGGCCGGCGGCAGTTGCGCCGGATGATCAGGCTGGAGTCGGTCGTGATCGCGGTGTTCGGCGCGGTGCTGGGGCTGGCGCTCGGGCTGGTGTGGGGCGTGTGCATTCAGCAGGTGCTGGAGTTGCAGGGCATGAAGGCCTTCGCGGTCCCGTGGGGCACGATCGTCGCGGTGGTGGTGGGCTCCGCGGTCGTCGGTGTCGTGGCGGCGCTGCTGCCCGCGCTGCGCGCGTCCCGGATGAACGTGCTGGCGGCGATCGCGCACGAGTGAGGCGCCGGCCGGACCGGCGGGTGCCCGGCCGGCCGTCTTGCGGAGCCCGGGGGCGGGGCCCGGCGCCCACTGTCCGGACCATGCGTCCGGATCGTGGAATTCCGGGAGCCCGCCACCGGCCCGTGATGTGATCACCGCATGTCTGATCTGCTGATACGGGCCGCGACGGCCGAGGACCTGGACTCCGTGCTGGCCTTCTGGAGGACCTCCGCCGAGGGCACGAGCATCAGCGACGACCGGAGCGGGGTGGAGCGACTGGTCGCGCGTGATCCGGAGGCCCTGATCCTGGCCGAGCGGGGCGGTGAGCTGGCCGGGACGGTGATCGCCGGGTTCGACGGATGGCGCTGCCATCTGTACCGGCTGGCAGTGCACCCCCGGCACCGCCGCCAGGGCATCGGATCGGCGCTGCTGGCCGCCGCGGAGGAGCGGTTCGTACGGCTGGGCGGGCGCCGCGGGGACGCGATGGTGCTCACCCGCAACGAAACGGCGCATCATGCCTGGCGCGCGGCGGGGTACGCGCCCGAGGAGAAGTGGCGACGCTGGGTGAAGCCGCTCAGCGACTGACCGGAGCCCGCAATGGCACCTTTGCCGATCCTTTACCATTGAGGGACTGTGCGGACGACCCGCGCGGTCCCCTGATGACTTCATGAAAGGTGTGAGCGTCCGCCCATGGGCGAGCCTCCCAGTACCCCCACGCGACATCGCGCGACCTTCTCCGCCCTGCCCGATCATGGGACGGAGGTGACCCGATGACCGAAGTCCTGCTCCTCCTGGTGGCGATCCTGTTGTCGCTCGCGTGCGGCGCCTTCGTCGCCGCCGAGTTCTCGCTGACCACGGTCGAGCGCAGCGAACTGGAACGGGCGGTGGAGCGCGGCGAGCGCGGCGCGCCCGGAGCGCTCAAGGCCGTACGGAATCTCACGTTCCAGCTCTCCGGCGCCCAGCTCGGCATCACCGTGACCAATCTGGTGGTCGGCATGCTCTCCGAGCCGTCGATCGCCAAGCTGATCGCCGGGCCGCTCGAGTCGATGGGCCTGTCGAGCACCACGTCGAGTTCCGTCGCGCTGGTGCTGGGTACGGCCCTGTCGACCGTGTTCCTGATGGTCGTCGGCGAACTCGTGCCCAAGAACTGGGCGATCTCCTCCCCGCTGGCGGTCGCCAAGCGTGTGGGCAACGCACAGCGCTGGTTCAGCGCCGCCTTCCGGCCCTTCATCACCCATCTCAACAACACCGCGAACCGCATCGTGCGCCGCTTCGGCGTGGAGCCCACCGAGGAACTGGCCGCCGCGCGCGGCCCCCAGGAACTCGCCGCCCTGGCCCGGCACTCCGCCAAGGAGGGCGCCCTGGAGGCGGACACCGCGGAGCTGTTCGTGCGCACGCTGAACCTGGCCGATCTGACCGCGGAGAACGTGATGACCCCGCGGGTCCAGGTCATCGCCCTCGACGCGGCGGCGACCTGCGAGGACGTGGCCAACGCGACCCGGGCGACGGGCCTGTCCCGGTTCCCGGTGTACCGCGGCAACCTCGACTCGGTGGTCGGCACCGCGCACATCAAGGACGTGCTGGCGATCCCGGCGGCGCGCCGCCCGCGCGTGCCCGTCGCGGAGATCATGCGCGAGCCGCTCCTGGTGCCCGAGTCACTGACCGTGGACCGGCTGCTGGACCGGCTGTCCGGCAAGCGGACGATGGCCGTGGTCATCGACGAGTACGGCGGGACGGCGGGCGTGGCGACGCTGGAGGACATCGTCGAGGAGGTCGTCGGCGAGGTCCGCGACGAGCACGACCCGCACGAGACGTCCGATCTGAGCACCGCGGGCAAGGACGACGAGGGCCGCACGCTCTACTCGGCCGACGGCGCCGCCCGCACCGACCAGCTCGCGCGCGTGGGCCTGCACACCCCCGAGGGACCGTACGAGACGCTCGCCGGTCTGCTCGCCACCGAGCTGGGCCGGATACCGGCCGTCGGTGACACGGTGGAGGTCGCGGGCTGGCGGATGGACGTGGTGGACGCCTCGGGCAGGCGGGCCGCGCGCGTGCTGTTGCACGCGCCGCTCGCCCCGTCCGACGATTTCGAACAGGAGGCCGGGAAGTGACCGCCGTCCAGTTGCTGATCGCCCTGGCGACCCTCGTCGTCAACGCGTTCTTCGTCGGCGCCGAGTTCGCGCTGATCTCCGTACGCCGCTCCCAGATCGAGCAGCACCTCGAAGGCGGCGCACAGGGCGCCCAGGGCGACCGGCGCGCCAAGAGCGTGCTGTGGGGCCTCCAGCACGTGTCCGCGCTGATGGCGGCCGCGCAGCTCGGCATCACGCTGTGCACGCTGATCCTCGGGGTGGTCGCCGAACCGGCCATCGCGCACCTGCTGGAACCGGTGTTCCACGCGGTGGGTGTGCCGGAGGGCGCGGGACACGCGGTGTCCTTCGTGATCGCGCTGGCGGTGGCGACCTATCTGCACATGCTGCTCGGCGAGATGGTGCCGAAGAACATCGCGCTCGCCGAGCCGGTGCGCACCGCGCTCCTGCTGGGACCGCCGCTGGTCACGCTGGCCCGGGCGCTGCGCCCGGTGATCTTCGCGATCAACGCCTTCGCCAACGGTCTGCTGAAGCTGCTGCGGATCGAGACCAAGGACGAGGTCGCCGCGGCCTTCTCCGACGCCCAGCTGGCCCAGATCGTCAAGGACGCGGGCGAGGCCGGTCTCATCGACGAACGCGCGCTGGAGCGGCTGCACGACGCTCTGGAGCTGGGCCGTCGCCCGGTGCGGGATGTCGTCCTGCCGCTGGAACGCGTCGTCTACGCGCGCGTGGGCGTCACTCCGGAGGAGCTGGAGCGACTGGCGGCGGAATCCGGGTTCTCCCGGTTCCCCGTGGTGGACGAGGGGCGGCGGATCGTCGGCTACCTGCATGTGAAGGACGCGCTGGACGCCTCGCCGTGGGACACGGCGTTCCGGCTGGGCGACATGCGGCCCATCGCGCGGGTGCGGGAGGCGACCCCGCTGGACGACGTCCTGACCGCGATGCGGGGCAGCCGTACGCATCTGGCGGCCGTGCTCGGCTCCGACGGGCGGCTGTCGGGTCTGGTGACCATGGAGGACGTGTTGCAGGAGCTGTTCGGACAGCGGGCGTGAGGAGCGCGGAGGGAGCCGGGTGACCGACCGCGGGTGACCGCCGTTGGCCACCGACCGCGGGTGGACCATCGGCGACCGGCCGCGGGGTCGGCGACCGACCGTTGGGTATGAGACTGGGGCTACCATCGATGTCGCCATGCAGACGAATCCCACACACACCAGCCTGGTCGCGATCGGCGACTCCTTCACCGAGGGCATGTCGGACCTGCTGCCCGACGGCTCCTACCGGGGCTGGGCGGACCTCCTCGCCGCGCGGATGGCCGCCCGCACCCCCGGCTTCCGGTACGCCAACCTGGCGGTACGCGGCAAGCTGATCGGACAGATCGTCGAGGAGCAGGTGCCGGTGGCCACCGCGATGGGCGCCGACGTGATCACCCTGGTCGGCGGCCTGAACGACACCCTGCGCCCCAAGTGCGACATGGGCCGTGTGAAAGGCCTGCTGACCGAGGCCGTGGAGCGCCTGGCCCCCGCCTGCAAGGAGCTGGTGCTGATGCGCAGCCCCGGCCGTCAGGGACCGGTCCTCGAGCGGTTCAGGCCGCGCATGGAGGAGCTGTTCGTGCATGTCGAGGAGCTGGGGCAGCGGCACGGCGCGCTCGTCGTCGACCTGTACGGCGCGCCGTCCCTCGGCGATCCGCGCCTGTGGGACGTCGACCGGCTGCACCTGACGGCGGAGGGCCACCGCCGGGTCGCGGAGGCGGTCTGGCAGAGCCTCGGGCACGACCCCGAGGACGCCGAGTGGCACCTGCCGATGCCGGCGACCCTGCCGCCGGGCTGGGCCGCCCGCCGCGTCGCGGACGCGCGCTTCGCCCGGCAGTACCTGCTCCCCTGGATAGGCCGCCGCCTGACCGGCCGGTCCTCCGGGGACGGCCTGCCGCCGAAGCGGCCCGACCTGCTGCCGTACGAGGGTCAGGCCTAGGCGCTCGCCGTGGGCCGCGCGCCCGGGTGCCCGGCCGGAGCCGGGACGGGCCGCGCCGCGGCGGGGGAAGGGCAGGCCGGGTGACGCAGGACTCGTAGGATCCGCCGAACGGGGCCGTGGCGCCGGCCTGCACGATGCGCCAGTAGAATTCCGCTACGTGACTTCCGCTCCCGCCAAGCCCCGTATCCCGAACGTCCTCGCCGGACGCTACGCCTCCGCCGAGCTCGCCACGCTCTGGTCGCCCGAGCAGAAGGTGAAGCTGGAGCGTCAGCTCTGGCTCGCCGTACTGCGGGCTCAGAAGGACCTCGGCATCGAGGTGCCGGACGCGGCGATCACCGACTACGAGCGTGTCCTCGACACCGTCGACCTGGCCTCCATCGCCGAGCGCGAGAAGGTCACCCGGCACGACGTGAAGGCCCGGATCGAGGAGTTCAACGACCTCGCCGGCCATGAGCAGGTCCACAAGGGCATGACGTCCCGCGACCTGACGGAGAACGTCGAGCAGCTCCAGATCCGGCTCTCGCTGGAGCTCGTCCGCGACCGCACGGTGGCCGTGCTGGCGCGCCTCGGCAAGCTGGCCGGCGAGTACGGCGAGCTCGTCATGGCCGGGCGCTCCCACAACGTGGCCGCGCAGGCCACGACCCTCGGCAAGCGGTTCGCGACCGCCGCCGACGAGCTGCTCGTCGCGTACGGCCGGGTCGAGGAGCTGCTCGAGCGTTACCCGCTGCGCGGCATCAAGGGCCCGGTCGGCACCGCCCAGGACATGCTCGACCTGCTCGGGGGCGACGCCGCCAAGCTCAGCGAGCTGGAGGACCGGATCGCCGGTCACCTGGGCTTCTCGCAGGCGTTCACGTCCGTCGGCCAGGTCTACCCGCGGTCGCTGGACTACGAGGTCGTCACCGCGCTGGTGCAGCTCGCGGCCGCCCCCTCCTCGCTGGCGAAGACGATCCGGCTGATGGCCGGGCACGAGCTGGTGACCGAGGGGTTCAAGCCCGGCCAGGTCGGCTCCTCGGCGATGCCGCACAAGATGAACACCCGTTCCTGCGAGCGCGTCAACGGCCTGATGGTCATCCTGCGGGGCTACGCGTCGATGACCGGCGAGCTGGCGGGCGACCAGTGGAACGAGGGCGACGTGTCGTGCTCGGTGGTGCGCCGGGTCGCTCTGCCGGACGCCTTCTTCGCGCTCGACGGCCTTCTGGAGACGTTCCTGACGGTGCTCGACGAGTTCGGCGCCTTCCCGGCGGTCGTCGCCCGGGAGCTGGACCGCTACCTGCCGTTCCTCGCCACCACCAAGGTGCTGATGGGCGCGGTGCGCGCGGGCGTCGGCCGTGAGGTCGCGCACGAGGCGATCAAGGAGAACGCCGTCGCCTCGGCACTCGCCATGCGTGAGCGCGGGGCCGAGCGCAACGAGCTGCTGGACAAGCTGGCCGCCGACGAGCGGCTCCCGCTCGACCGTGCCCGGCTGGACGAGTTGATGGCCGACAAGCTGTCCTTCACGGGCGCCGCTTCGGCCCAGGTGAGCACGGTCGTCGGCCGGATCGAGGAGATCGTGAAGCAGCGCCCCGAGGCCGCCGGCTACACCCCCGGAGCGATCCTCTGACGCGCTTCACCCAGGCGGAGCTCGAGGCCGCCCGCGACCGTCTCGTGCCGGACGTCGTCGCGGGCGGCCTGCGCGTGCTGTTCTGCGGCATCAATCCCGGCCTGATGACGGCGGCGACCGGCCACCACTTCGCCCGTCCGGGCAACCGCTTCTGGCCGGTGCTGCACCTGTCCGGCTTCACCCCGAGGCTGCTGAAACCGGCCGAGCAGGAGGAGCTGCTGTCCTACGGGCTCGGCATCACGAACGTGGTGGCGAGGGCGACCGCGCGGGCCGACGAGCTCACGGCGCGGGAGTACCAGGAGGGCGGGCGGCTGCTGGCGGAGAAGGTGACCCGGCTGAAGCCCCGCTGGCTGGCGGTGGTGGGCGTGACCGCGTACCGGGCGGCCTTCGACGACCGCAAGGCGGCGGTGGGCCCGCAGGAGCGGCTCATCGGGGACACCCGCGTGTGGGTGCTGCCCAATCCCAGCGGATTGAACGCGCATTGGACGGCGGCGACGATGGCGGAGGAGTTCGCCCGGCTGAGGGTGGCGGCGGAGGACTGACGGCTCATGGCCCGGGCCGCGGGGCAGGACTTCGCGGCGAGGCATCAGGGCGGGTCGGCTGCGGGACAGGACGCCGGGGCGGGACTTCAGGGCGGGGCGGGGCTTCGCAGCGAGGCCTCAGGGCGGGTCGGTGTCGGTGACGACCAGGAGGAGGCGGATCTCGTCGTACGGGTCGAGGTCCGCCACCCCCAGGGCCACCCAGCGGCCGTGCTCCGGCGCCCGCCAGAGGTACACGTCGCCCACCAGGAGGCTGAGCTCGGCCCAGGGCTCGGGTATCTCCTCGGCCGCGGTCCGCAGCCGGACCGTCTCCAGCCCGACGTGGTACGGATCCCCCCATCTCACCGTCAGTTTCCCGGCCAGGTGCTCCTTCTCCTCGTGGAACCGCTCCACCTCCGCGAGACGCACCGCCGCGTCCGCGACCGCCAGGCCGTGACTGGTCGCCAAGGCCGTCATGGGGTCACCGGCCGCGAGGTACCCGTCGATGTCCATGGGTTCCAGTAAACCCGCCGCCACTGACAATTGGCGGACCGTCAGCCCGCCCACCGCTCGGGAATCCCGTCGGCGCGCCCTGCGCCGAGCCGGCGGAGCCCGGGCGCGGAGCGGGACGCGGCGGTGATCACGGTGTGAAGGTCGGGGGGCGTCGCACCGAGGCGAGCGCGCTCCGCAGGTATCGGTACGGATTCCTTACTCGCCGGGGTCCGTCCCGCCGAGTACGATCCGCCCAAACACGCGCACGAGCTGGAAGGACGGACGTTGGGGCAGCTGACCGGCGGGGATCCCTCGCTGTTGCGAAGGATCAATTCCGCGGTGGTGCTGCACGCGCTGCGTGCCGCGGACTGCGCGACGCTCACGGAGATCACCCGCGTGACGGGCCTGTCCCGGCCGACGGTCGAGGGGGTCGTCGAGGACCTCATGGGGGCGGGGCTCGTCGTCGAGAAGGCGGCCGACGAGAGTGTCGCCCGGCGGCAGGGGCGGCCCGCGCGGCGGTTCCGGTTCCGGGCGGAGGCCGGACACCTGCTGGGGCTGGAGATCGGCTCGCACCGGGTGGCCGCGCTGCTGGCCGACCTGGACGGCCGGATCCTGGGCGCGCAGGCCAAGGACGTCGACGAGGCGGCCCCGGCCGACGAACGCCTGGAGCGGCTGCGTACGGCCGTCGCCGAGCTGTTGCGACGGGCGGGCGTGCCGCGCAGCTCGCTGCGGGCCGTGGGGGTCGGCACGCCCGGGATCGTGGAGGCGGACGGGACCGTGCGGCTGGGCACCGCGCTGCCCGAGTGGACCGGACTACGGCTGGGCGAGCGGCTGAGCCGTTCCTTCAAGTGCCCGGTGCTGGTGGAGAACGACGCCAACGCGGCGGCCGTGGCCGAACACTGGAAGGGGGCGGCCACCGAGTCCGACGACATCGTCTTCGTGCTGGCCGGGTTGAGCCCGGGCGCCGGTTCCCTGATCGGCGGCCGGCTGCACCGGGGGTACGGCGGGGCGGCCGGGGAGATCGGGGCGCTGCATCTGCTGGGCCGGGAGGTGACGCCGGAGACGCTGCTGTCCATGACGGACGAGCCGCTGCATCCGCTCGACGAGCAGGCGGTCGCCGAGGTGTTCGCGCAGGCCCGCGAGGGCGACAAGCAGGCCCGGGCGGCGGTGGACCGCTTCATCCAGCGGCTCGTCCACGACGTGGCCGCGCTGGTCCTGGCGCTCGATCCGGAGCTGGTCGTGGTGGGCGGCTGGGCGGCCGGTCTGGACGGTGTGCTGGAGCCTCTGCGGAACGAGTTGGCGCGCTACTGTCTGCGCCCGCCGAGGGTGGTCCTGTCGCTCCTCGGTGAGGCGGCGGTGGCGACGGGGGCGCTGCGGCTCGCCCTCGACCATGTCGAGGAGCAGCTGTTCGCGGTCGAGGGCACGGTCACGGCGCGGCGGTGACCGGCCGTCAGCGGTGAAACGCACCGCGCCCCGGCGGAGTTCCGGGGCGCGGTGACGGTGTCCGCCCGGTGGCCGGGTGCAGGCTGTTCAGGGAACCTGCACCGGCATGCCCGGGTCGGAAGGGGTGTTCAGGAGGCCTGGCGCTCCGGTCCGTGGTGTATCTCCACGCCGCCGGACGCGCCGAACGTCAGCCGGCAGGTGTCCGCGCGGTAGGTCGCGACGGAGAGCGCCGCGGTGCGTCCCCCGGCGAAGAAGCGGGTGGTGACGACGAGGACCGGGGCGCCGGGGAGCCGGTCGAGTTCCCGGGCGTCGTCCGCGCGGGCCGAGCCCAGCTCCACCGCGCGGTCCTGGCCCTCCAGTTCCAGGCGCTGGAGCTCGCGCAGCACCGCACGCGCGCGTGCGGCCTCGGAGGGGGTGTCGATCGCGGTGAGGTCGGGCACCGAGGTCACGGGGACGTAGAGCAGTTCGGCGGCGACCGGCTGGCCGTGCGAGACCCGCGAGCGGCGCACGATGTGCACGGCCTGGTCGCGCGCGGTCTCCAATGCGGTGGCGACGACCGCGGGCGGGGCCGCGAGCGTGCAGCCGGACGTCTGCCAGGCGTCGTCGCCCGTGCCCGGCCAGACCTGCTGCTCGCTGCCGACGGCGACGCCCATCCGCGGCGGCGCGACGGTGGTGCCGACGCCACGGCGGCGCTGGAGGCGGCCCTCCAGTTCGAGCTGCTCCAGTGCCTGGCGGAGCGTGGCGCGGGCGACGCCGAAACGGGCCGCCAGGTCACGCTCGTTGGGCAGGATCTCGCCGACCGTGAATTCCGAGTCGAGTGCCTCGCTGAGCACGGTCTTGAGATGCCAGTACTTCGGTTCCGGTACCGATTCCAGCTGCGTGGTCCCCACCCTGTCCTCCGCAATCGCCGTGGTCCGGCGGCGTTTTTTCGCGCCCTTGTTTATTAAAGGTTGTTGTACTTCTCTGCGACCATAGGGCGGCCCCCACCCTTGGTCAAGACCAATCCTCGATCCCTCTCGAGGCCGACAGGCGTCCGACAGGAAAGCGTTCACTGGGCGTTCGTACAGGGGCGCTTTCGTGACACTCCGGCAAGGTCCGGTCAACAAACGACCCCGGGGCGCGCACGGTTCGCCCGGCTTCCCTCAGGGGCTACCCGTCGGTAGCTATTGCTGACAAGCTGTCTACGGCGTCCGCCGGCCGGTCCACGGCCAGTCCAGTCGAGGAGCTCCCCATGACCGCCACCGTCTCCTTCACGGTCCCCTCCCCCAGTGGCCCGCTGCCCGTCACCGTCTCCTACGCGCGCGTGGGACGGGGCGAGCCGCTGCTCCTGCTGCACGGCATCGGACACCACCGGCAGGCGTGGGACCCGGTGGTCGACATCCTGGCCACCGAGCGCGAGGTCATCGCCGTGGACCTGCCCGGCTTCGGCGCGTCCCCGCCGCTGCCCGACGGACTGGCCTACGACCTGCCCACGACGGCCGCCGTGTTCGCCGCCTTCTGCGAGGCGCTGGAGCTCGACCGGCCGCACGTCGCGGGCAACTCCCTCGGCGGACTGCTCGCCCTGGAACTCGGACGCGAGAAGCTCGTACGGTCCGTCACCGCACTGTCGCCCGCCGGATTCTGGTCGCGGGCCGAGCGGCGCTACGCCTTCGGCGTCCTCCTCACCATGCGGCACATCTCGCGCCGGATGCCGCTGCCGCTCGTCGAGCGGATGGCGAGCACGGCGGCCGGCCGTACGGCCCTCACCAGCACCATCTACGCCCGCCCGAGCCGTCGTTCACCCGAGGCCGTGGTCGCCGAGACACTGGCCCTGGCCCGGGCGACCGGGTTCGACCAGACCCTGCGGGCCGGCGCCACCGTCCGGTTCACCGACGACCTCCCCGGTGTCCCGGTCACGCTGGGCTGGGGCACCCGCGACTGGCTGCTCGTACGCCGCCAGGGTGTCCGGGCCAAGCGGATCATCCCCGCCGCACGCCTGGTGCGACTGCCCGGCTGCGGCCACTGCCCGATGAGCGACGACCCCGCGCTCGTCGCGCGGGTGATTCTCGACGGCAGCCGCTGAGCCCCCCGCGGTCCGCCGCAGCACGCCGGCCCCCAGGGCGACTCCGGCCCCGACGAGCGCGCTTCCCACGGCCTGGGCGGGGCCGTAGGAGCCCGTTCCGACGAGGGGGGCGGTGCAGGCGGCCGCCACCGGGATCAGCCCGGAGAAAAGCGTGGCGCGTTCCGCGCCGATCCGCTGCATGCCCATGTACCAGCACACGAAGCCGACCACGGTGACGACGGCGGCCTGCCACAGCAGCGCGGCGGCCTCCGCGCCGTCCGGCCGCCGCAGCCACCCGCCGCCGTCGAGCAGCAGCCCGGTCGCGGCGGCCTCGGCCGCGGCGATCCCGCACACCGTGGCGGACAGCAGCCGTGGACCCAGAATCCGCAGGACGGGCACGGCCAGGACCGCGAAACCGACCTCCCCGGCCAGCGCGCAGACCGAGTAGGCGATGCCCGCGCCGTCCGAACGGCCCCATCCCTGCACGGTGAAGGCGCCGACGGCGACCAGCGACGCCCCGATCAGCACCGGACGGCGGGGTCGCCGCCCCTCCAGCAGGGGGACGACGACCGCCACGACGATGGGCGCGCAGCCCACGAAGACGCCGGGGACGGCGGGTTCCGCCGAGCGCTCGGCGGCCAGCACCGCCAGGTTGAAGCCGACCATCCCGACGGCCGCGAGCACCGCCAGGCGCAGCCACGGACGGAGGGTGAGCGCCCGCAGCCGGGCTCCTGCCCCGGCCCCCGCCAGGGGCACGAGCAGCAGACAGGCGAGGCCGTAGCGCAGGGCCTGGCCACCCGCGTACGGATAGGCGCCGAGGACGCTGTTGGCGGTGAAAGAGCCTCCGACGAGGAGACAGGCGAGCGCGGCGAGCAGGGACCCGCGCAGAGTGGTGGCGTTCATGAGGGTGACGCTAGGAACGGTGGCGGTCCCGGTTAAGGTCCACTTCCATGACGCCATCGGGGACCAATCCCGGCCCGGAGCCCGGATCGGCGGCCTGGGAACTGCTGCTGCCGGCCGCCTCGGCCCCGCCGCGCGCGCGTGGCCGTGCCCTCCAGAGCGCCCTGCGGGAGGCGGTCCGCTCGGGACGGCTCGCGCGGGGCACCCGGCTGCCGTCGAGCCGGGACCTCGCCGCCGATCTCGGCGTCTCGCGCGGGCTGGTGACGGAGGCGTACGAACAGTTGACGGCGGAGGGCTACCTGCGCAGCGGCCGCGGCGCGGGCACGTGGGTGAGCGCCGCCGTCCGGGCGGCCCGGCCACGCGCGCGGGACCTCGCCGCTCATCCTCCCGGCGTACGGGCCGACTTCGTGCCGGGCACCCCGGACCTGTCGCTGTTCCCGCGGGCCGCCTGGGCCGCCGCGCAGCGGGGTGTGCTCGCCGAGTTGCCCCATCACGACCTCGGCTATCCCGATCCGCGCGGGCTGCCCCGGCTGCGGACCGCGCTCGCCGAACTCCTCGCCCGCCGCCGGGGCGTGGTCGCCGACCCCGAGCGCCTCGTCGTCGTCTCCGGGGTGGCCCAGGCGACGGCGCTGCTCGGGCTCGCACTGCACGCGCGCGGGACGGTCGCCGTCGGCGTCGAGGACCCCGGGAGCCCCCGGCACGGCGCCCTGTACGCGGCGGCGGGCCTCAGCACCGTGCCGCTGGCGCTCGACGCGGAGGGGCTGGCCATGGAGCCGCTCGCATCGTCCGGGGTGCGGACGGTGGTGACGACGCCCGCGCACCAGTTCCCCACCGGCATCGCGTACTCCGCGCGGCGGCGGGCCGAACTGCTCGACTGGGCGAGGTCGGTGGACGGCTTCGTGGTCGAGGACGACTACGACGGCGACTTCCGTTACGACCGCGCTCCCGTGGGCGCACTCCAGGGCCTGGACCCCGAGCGCGTGGCCTACACCGGGTCGGTCAGCAAGTCGCTGGCGCCGGGACTGCGGCTCGGCTGGCTGCTCGTTCCCGAGGCGCTGGCCGAGGAGGTCGTCGAGCGCAAGCGGACGACGGACCTCGGCCATCCCACCCTCGATCAGGCACTGTTCGCCCGGTTCGTGGAGCGCGGCGACTACGACCGTCAGCTGCGCCGCTGCCAGCGCGCCTACCGGGAGCGCCGGGACGCCCTGGTGAGCGCGCTCGGGGAGCACTTCCCCGGGGCGCGGGTCTCCGGGATCGCGGCGGGCCTGCATGTCATCGTCGGGTTCCCCGTGCGGTACGGGCCCCGGGATCGGTTCCTCGCGCGGACGGCCGCGGCGGGTGTCGAGGTGCGGGAGCTGACGGAGTACGCACACGCGCGTGACGTGCGGGGGGCGCACATACGTCTCGTCCTCGGCTACGCGCAGATGTCGCCCGCGCGCATCCGGGACGGCGTACGTCTGATGGCGGAGGCCGTCGCGAGCGGGTGACGTGGTCCGCGCGCGGCGGATCCTGCGGCGGCGCGGCCAGTTGTTCACCTGTGGTTTCCGTGGGCGCTGCGGCGCCCCCGTAGTTGTGGCTGTGCACACCGGCCGGTTCTCGCCCCTGGAGGCCCCTCCATGTCACCCAGTCCGTTCCCCGGGCGCCGCAGCGTCCTGCGCGGCTCGCTCGCCGCTTCCGCGGCCCTGACCCTGCCCGCCGCCCTCGGCGCGGCGCCCGCTCTCGCGCTGTCCGGGCGGCCCAAGGCCGGCTGGGGCGTGCAGAGCGGGGACGTGACCTCCGACTCCGGGCTGGTGTGGGTGCGTTCGGACCGTCCGGCGCGGATGATCGTGGAGACCGCGGCCACCGAGTCGTTCCGGGGCGCGCGCCGCCTGCACGGTCCGCTGCTCGGCGCCGGCACGGACTTCACCGGCACGACCCGGCTGCACGGGCTGCCGGCCGGCGAGCAGATCCACTACCGGGTGCTGCTCGCCGACCCGGACGACCCGCGGCGCACGGGTGAGCCGGTGACCGGCACCTTCCGCACCGTGTCCGCGGGGCGTCGGCGCGGGGTGCGCTTCCTGTGGTCCGGGGACCTCGCGGGCCAGGGCTGGGGCATCAACCCCGAGCTGGGCGGTTACCGCATCTACGACGCGATGGCGAAGCTCGATCCCGACTTCTTCCTGTGCAGCGGCGACAACATCTACGCCGACGGCCCGATCACGGCGACCCAGGCACTGCCCGACGGCACCCTCTGGCGGAACGTCACCACCGAGGAGAAGTCCAAGGTCGCCGAGTCTCTCGCCGAGTTCCGCGGCAACTTCCGCTACAACCTGCTCGACGAGAACCTGCGCCGCTTCAACGCGCAGGTGCCGTCCGTCGTCCAGTGGGACGACCACGAGGTCCGCAACAACTGGTACCCGGGCGAGGTGATCGCCGACTCCGACGCCCGCTACACGGAGAAGAGCGTCGACGTGCTCGCGGGGCGCGCCCGGCGGGCGTTCGGCGAGTACTTCCCGATCTCGACCCTGCGTCCGGGCGCCGAGGAGGGCCGGGTCCACCGCGTCGTGCGCCACGGTCCGCTGCTGGACGTGTTCGTGCTCGACATGCGGACGTACCGCAACGCCAACTCGCCCGGCGACCAGCGCGTGGACCCGCAGGGCATCCTCGGCGCCGAACAGCTGGAGTGGCTGAAGCGGGAGCTCTCCCGGTCGCGGGCGGTGTGGAAGGTCATCGCCGCCGACATGCCGCTCGGGCTGGTCGTGCCGGACGCCACCGAGGGCAGGGCGAACATCGAGGCCGTGGCGCAGGGCGACCCGGGCGCCCCGCTGGGCCGTGAGCTCCAGATCGCCGAGCTGCTGCGGTACGTCAAGCACCGGCGGATCACCGGCACGGTGTGGCTGACGGCAGACGTCCACCACACGTCGGCGCAGCACTACCAGCCGTCGCGGGCCGCGTTCACCGACTTCGAGCCGTTCTGGGAGTTCGTCTCCGGTCCGCTCAACGCCGGTGCCTTCCCGGCCGCCGCGCTCGACGGCACCTTCGGTCCGGAGCGGGTGTTCGTGAAGGCGCCGACCGCGTCGAACGTGTCGCCCGCCGGCGGCTACCAGTTCTTCGGCGAGGTCGACATCGACGGCGGCAGCGGGGAGCTGACGGTGCGTCTGCGCGAGCAGGACGGCACCGTCCTGTTCACCAAGGTGCTCCAGCCGGGACGGGTCGGCCAGTAGTCCGCCGTCCCGTACCCTCGGACACGTGCCGCGCACCGGCGTCATCCCCCGGTGCGCGGCCGTACGCGGCGCCTCGTTCAGGGCGTGAAGGTAGAAGGATTAACAAAACGGGCATTGGTAACCTTTACCCATCAGTCACAAACCGTTCGTGATCACGCAACACCATTCCTCCACAGTGGCTGCATGACTCGAGACTCGTTCGACATGACGCGTGCGAAACGCGGACGCCCGGTACATCACTGGCGACGGGACGTGGTGGAACTCGCCGCGCTGTTCACCGCGGTGGCCGCGGCCGACGGGGTGGCGAATTTGGTGGGACACGGACCCGACGGTCCGGCGCTGCTGGCCGTCTCGGCGGCCCTGCTCGTCGCCACGGCCGGCTTCCACACCTGGTGGGCACGGCGCCACGGTCACGCGCCGCCCACGAGCGATACCGACGCCCGGCCGCGCTCCCACGAGCCGCAGGCCGGGCCGTCCGAACTTCCCTCCGGGGTCGCGGAGGAGAACGCCCTGTGGCGGATGCGGACGACGGTGAAGGACGCCCCGGGGTCACTGGCCGTGCTCTGCGCGGCGCTCGCCTCCCACCGGGTGGACATCCTGAGCCTGCAGACGCACCCGCTGGGCGAGGACACCGTGGACGAGTTCCTGCTGCGTGCCCCGGGCGCCCTGGCGGCGGCCGAGATCACCCGGGCCGTGGCGCTGGCCGGCGGCAGCGGCACCTGGATCGAGCGGGCCGATGCCCACGACCTGGTGGACGCGCCGACCCGGGTCCTCGGCCTGGCCACCCGCACCGCCCTCGACGCGGCTGAACTACCCTTGGCGCTGCGCCAGTTGCTGGGCCGCTGCACGATCCGTTCGCTGCCCGCCGCGCCGGGCGGCAGCGGCCGTGGGCCGGCGGGCGTGCCGGTGGAGGGCGCGCTGGAGGACACCGTGATGCGTCTGCGGGCGCCGGAAGGCGGAGTGATCACCGTGGAGCGGCCGTACCTGCCGTTCACCCCGACCGAGTTCGCACGCGCGCGTGCGCTGGTGGAGCTGGACGCCCGGCTCGGCCCGCGGGTGCCGCGCGGCCAGGACGTGCTGACGCTGCCCGAGGGCAACGCCATCACCGTGCGCCGGGCCGACCCCGGCGACCTGGCGGCGGCCAAGGCGATGCACGAACGGTGCTCCTCGCGCACGCTCGGGATGCGCTACCACGGGCCCGTCGGCGACGCCGACCGCTACCTCAGGCACCTGCTCAGCCCCCGCTTCGGCCGCACCCTCGCCGTGCAGACGCCGTCGGGGCGCGTCGTCGGCCTCGGCCACCTGCTGTGGGACGGCGACGAGACGGAGGTCGCCCTGCTGGTCGAGGACGAGTGGCAGCGGCGCGGCATCGGGGCCGAACTGCTCGGCCGGCTGGTGGCGATGGCCGTCGAGGCGGGCTGCGAGAGCGTCTACGCCGTGACGCAGGCCTCCAACACCGGCATGGTCGCCGCCATGCGCGGCCTCGATCTGCCCCTCGACTACCAGATCGAGGAGGGCACTTTGGTGATCACCGCGCGCCTGGAGGGTGCCGCGGCCCGGGCCCGGGCCGGCTCCGGGCGCTACGACGAGCGCGTCTCACGCGACTGAGGCACGCGTCGTACGACGCACGAGCCACGCCCCGTGGCGACGGGAACACGAGCGGAGCGGACGGCCCGGCGGTGCGGCACCGCCGGGCCGTCCGCATGCGCTTGCGCCGTCGGCGGTCACACGGTGACGGCTCCGCGGTCCGACGAGGTCAGGGCGGCGTCGGCGCCGAGCGCACCGCTCAGGTCCTCCCACAGGTCCTCGACGTCCTCCAGGCCGACCGAGAGCCGCAGCAGCCGGTCGCTCACGCCCGCGCCCCGGCGCTCCTGCGCGTCCACGATGCGATGGCTGATCGACGCCGGGTGCTGGATGAGGGTGTCGACACTGCCCAGGCTGACGGCCGGGGTGACCAGGCGGACCCCCGCGATCACCTCGTGCGGGTCGCCGTGGACCTCGAAGGCGATCATCGCGCCGCCGATCCGCGGATAGTGGACGCGGGCCACCCGCGGGTCGGCGGCCAGCCGCCGGGCCAGTTCGGCGGCGGTCGCGGAGGCCGCCCGCACCCGCACCGGCAGCGTCGACAGGCCCCGCAGCAGCAGATATCCGGCCAGCGGATGCAGGACGCCGCCGGTGGCGAACCGTATCTGCCGAAGCCGCCCGGCGAACTCCTCGTCGCAGGCCACCACGCCCCCCAGCACGTCCCCGTGTCCGCCCAGGTACTTGGTGGCGCTGTGCAGGACGAGCCGTGCGCCCGACTCCGCGGGGCGTTGCAGCACGGGCGTCGCGAAGGTGTTGTCGGCGAGCAGCGGGACCGAGCCGCAGGCGTGGGCGACGGCCCGCAGGTCCACCTCGGCGAGCGTCGGGTTGGCCGGTGACTCGACCATGACCAGACCGGTGTCCGGGCGCAGCGCGTCCGCGATGCCGGCCGGGTCGGTCCAGGTGACCTCCGAGCCCAGCAGCCCGGCGGTCAGCAGGTGGTCGCTGCATCCGTAAAGGGGGCGTACGGCGACGACGTGCCGCAGCCCGGTCGAGGCGCGCGCGAGCAGCACCGCGCTCAGCGCCGCCATCCCGCTGGCGAACGCGACCGCGCTCTCGGCGCCCTCGAGCCGCGCGAGGGCCGTCTCGAAGCGGGCGACCGTCGGGTTGCCCAGCCGGCCGTAGACGGGCGGGCCCTCCGGCTCCGCGCCGGTGGCGGCGAACGCGTCGATGCGCGCGGCCTCGGCGCGGCTGTCGAACGAGGGGTAGGTGGTGGACAGGTCGATCGGCGGGGCGTGCAGGCCCTGCCGGGCCAGGTCGTCCCGCCCGGCGTGCACGGCCTCGGTGGCCAGTGCACGGGGCGCTCTCGACGCGGGTCGGCGTACGCCGTCGTACGCGTGCGTGCTCGCTGAGGCTGAGTCCATGGACCGCAGAGTGAACATCGGACGGGTCTCCGTGTGCGAACGCCGTGCTACGTTCGGCCGATGGCTGAATCCGTCGTACTGGACCCGGTCGATCTCCAGCTGCTGCGGCTGCTCCAGAACGACGCCCGGACCACCTACCGCGACCTCGCGGCGCAGGTCGGGGTCGCTCCGTCGACGTGCCTGGACCGGGTGACACGGTTGCGCCGCTCGGGCGTGATCCTCGGTCATCAGCTGCGGCTCGATCCGGCCAAACTGGGGCGTGGCCTCCAGGCACTGCTGTCGGTACAGGTCAGGCCGCACCGGCGGGAGTTGGTGGGGCCCTTCGTGGAACGGATCCGGGGTCTGCCGGAGGCGCTCACCGTCTTCCACCTCACCGGGCCCGACGACTATCTCGTCCATGTCGCCGTCGCGGACATGGCGGATCTCCAGCGGCTGGTGCTCGACGAGTTCACCTCGCAGCGCGAGGTGGCCCGGGTCGAGACGCGGCTGATCTTCCAGCAGTGGGAGTGCGGGCCGCTGCTGCCGCCGACGACTTCGGGACAAACGGCGTGACGTGCCGCACCGCCTCGTACGAGGATGGAGCCCATGTCACAGACCAGCAGCCCGCTTCCCCGCGAGGTGGCCGACGCCTACGTCGACGACCTCATCGCCCTCGACCCGGTGACCGGCACCTACCTCGGCGTACAGGAGAGTTCGAGCCGTCTGCCCGACTACTCGCCCGCCGGCCTGGAGGCGCTCGCGCAGCTCGCGCGGGACACCCTGGCCGGGCTCGACGAGGCGGAGCGGCGGCCCGGCGCGGAGAGTGACATCGAGCGCCGGTGCGCGCGCCTGCTGCGCGAGCGCCTGACCGCGGAACTCGGCGTGCTCGAGACCCACGAGGGGCTGCGCAGCGTCGGCAACATGGCCACGCCTCCGCATCACGTGCGCGAGGTGTTCACGGTGACGCCCACCGAGACCGACGCGGACTGGGCGGCGATCGCCGAGCGGCTGCGCGGTGTCCCGGCGGCCCTCGCGGGCTACCGGGAGTCCCTGGCACTGGGTCTGGAGCGCAAGCTGTACGCGGCGCCGCGGCCGACCGTCACGTTCGTCGGACAGCTCACCGAGTGGTCGGACACGGACGGCGAGGGCCGCGGCTGGTTCGAGGACTTCGTCTCCACCGGGCCGGACGCGCTGCGCGCGGAGCTGGACGAAGCGGCCCGCGGGGCGACCGCGGCCGTCGTGGAACTGCGGGACTGGATGCGCGACGTGTACGCGCCGACGATCGAGGGCGCGCCGAACACCATCGGCCGGGAGCGCTACGCCCGCGCGTCGCGCTACTTCAACGGCACCGACCTCGACCTCGACGAGGCGTACGCGTACGGCTGGGCCGAGTATCACCGGCTGCTCGCCGAGATGGAGAAGGAGGCCGAGAAGGTCCTGCCGGGCGCGGAGACCCCCTGGGTGGCGCTGGCCCATCTCGACGAGCACGGCCGGCACATCGAGGGCGTCGACGAGGTCCGCGACTGGCTCCAAGGGCTGATGGACCAGGCGATCGAAAAGCTCGACGGCACGCACTTCGAACTCGCCGAGCGGGTACGGAAGGTGGAGTCGAGGATCGCCCCGCCCGGCGGCGCGGCCGCCCCGTACTACACGCCTCCGACGGAGGACTTCTCGCGACCGGGCCGCACCTGGCTGCCGACGATGGGGCAGACCCGCTTCCCGGTCTACGACCTCGTCTCCACCTGGTACCACGAGGGCGTTCCCGGTCATCACCTGCAGCTGGCGCAGTGGGCGCACATCGCCGGGAACCTCTCCCGTTACCAGGCCTCCGTCGGCATGGTCAGCGCCAACTGCGAGGGCTGGGCCCTGTACGCGGAACGGCTGATGGACGAGCTCGGCTTCCTCACCGACCCGGAGCAGCGGCTCGGCTACCTGGACGCGCAGATGATGCGGGCGGTCCGGGTGATCGTCGACATCGGCATGCATCTGGAACTGGAGATCCCGGCGGACTCGCCCTTCCATCCGGGCGAGCGCTGGACCCCTGAGCTGGCCGAGGAGTTCTTCGGCGGGCACAGCAGCCGCCCCGCGGACTTCGTCAAGAGCGAGCTGACCCGCTATCTGACCATGCCCGGCCAGGCGATCGGCTACAAGCTCGGCGAACGGGCCTGGCTGCTGGGCCGGGAGAAGGCCCGCGAGCGCCATGGCGACGCCTTCGACCTCAAGGCCTGGCACATGGCCGCCCTTTCGCAGGGCTCGCTGGGCCTGGACGACCTGGTGGACGAGCTGGCACGGCTCTGAGACGCGATGCGGGGCCGGGCATGGCGCAGCGTCGCCGTGCCCGGCCCCGAGCGGGCTGTCAGCAGCCGCAGTCCTCCGCGTCGACGGGCGCCGTGAGCGGATCGACGGCGCGCCGCTCGCCGCCCTCCCAGGTCTCGTACGCGAAGCCCTCGCGCGCCCAGTACTCGAAGCCGCCGAGCATCTCCTTGACCCGGTAGCCGAGTTCGGCGAGCGCGAGGGCGGCGCGGCCGGCGCCGTTGCAGCCGGGCCCCCAGCAGTACGTGACGACCGGCACGTCCCGGTCGAGGAGCCGTGGGGCCTGCTCGGCGATGAGCGCCGTGGGCAGGTGGACGGCGCCCGGAATGTGCCCCTGGTCCCAGGACTCCGTGGAGCGGGAGTCGAGCACCACGAAGCCGGGGTCGCCGCCGGCGGCCAGGGCGGCCGCCACGTCGGAGACGTCGGCGTGGAAGGCGAGGCTCGCCCGGAAGTGGGCGGCGGCCTCGGCCGGGGCGGCGGGGGCCACCCGCAGGACGGGGTTGACCGGGGTCGCGGCGGCCGTGCCGGTCATGGCGGTGAGCGAGGTCGTGGGGGTCATCGGGGGCCCTCCCGTGGGGTTCCGGCTGGTCACTGCTTTCGGTGAGCAGAAATCTACGACCGGCGATCGCTCTCACTGAAGGAGCGTTCCCCGGCCCGACCCTTGATTCGCCGGGAATTCCCCTGTTATCTCTGGGTCATGACCGCGTATTCCCCGGACGCCACCGACTGGCGCATTCTCGAGGTCCTCCAGCGCGAGGGCCGGGCCAGTTTCGCCGAACTGGCACGCGCCGTGGCGATGTCGCCGAGCGCCGTCACCGAGCGGGTGCGCCGGCTGGAGGAGGCGGGCGTCATCCAGGGGTACGCGGCGGTGGTGGACCCCGAACGGCTGGGGCTGCCGATCCTGGCCTTCGTGCGGCTGCGCTACCCCAACGGCAACTACAAGCCCTTCCACGACCTCGTCGGGGTCACGCCCGAGATCCTCGAGGCACACCATGTGACGGGCGACGACTGCTTCGTGATCAAGGTCACCGCCCGTTCGATGCGGCACCTCGAAGAGGTGTCGGGCAAGATCGGCGCGCTCGGATCGGTGACGACCAGCGTCGTCTACTCGTCGCCGCTCCCCCGGCGCCCACTGGGCCGGTAGCCGCGCTGCCGCACCAGCGACCCCGATCTCCCCTTGACGACCTCCAGCTGGGCGTGGATCCGCCGCCGCAGGTCCGCGACATGGCTGACGATGCCGACGCTGCGGTCGCGTTCGCGCAGCGAGTCGAGGACGTCGAGGACCTCGTCGAGCGTCTGGTCGTCGAGGCTGCCGAATCCCTCGTCGATGAAGAGGGTGTCGAGGCGGACCCCGCCCGCCTCGTCGGTCACGACGTCGGCGAGGCCGAGAGCGAGGGCGAGCGAGGCGAAGAACGTCTCGCCGCCCGACAGTGTGGCCGTGTCCCGCTCCCGGCCGGTCCAGGCGTCGACGACGTGGAGTCCGAGCCCGCTGCGGCCGCGCCCGGCCCGGTCGTCGGAGTGGACGAGGGTGTAACGCCCCGAGGACATGCGCTGAAGCCGGACGGTCGCGGCGGCGGCCACCTGTTCGAGGCGGGCGGCCAGCACATACGCCTCCAGCCGCATCCTGCGCTCGTTGTCGGCGGAGGTGCCGGCGGTGAGACCGGCCATCCGGGCCACCCGGTCGTACTCCTCGCGCAACGGGCCGATCCGACGTACGCCGTCGCTCGCGCGCGCGGAGAGCTGGTCGAGTTCGGCGCAGCGACGGGCGGCGGCGTCCTGGGCCGAGGCGGCCGTGCGCAGCCGCTCGGCCGCTGCGGCCGCCGATCGTTCCGCGGCCGCGAGGTCGGCGGGTGGCCGCTGGGCCGCCGCCACGGTGTCGGGTTCGGCGAGGACGGCCCGCACGGCGGCCTCCTCGGACTGCCGGGCGTCCAGCAGTCGCTGGAGCTCACGATGGGCGGTGTCGTCGAGGAGGGCGTCGGCGGCGGCCCGCGGGGTGTCGAAGCCGGCCCGGAACGCGGCTTCGTCGAGGCGTCCGTCGGCTGCCTTGAGACGCTCGGCGCTCTCCTCGGCGACTCGGGCGGTGTCGGCCGCCTCGGTGAGCCGTGCCGCCAGCACCTCCAGTTCGGCGGCCCGCGCGGTGACGCTCTCCGCGGCCCCCCGGGCCTGCGTCAACTCCTCCTCCAGGGCTGCCCGTTCCTGCTCCAGGCGCTCGCGGTGGCCCACCCGGGACGCGGTCCGCACCGCGGCCTCGCGCTGCGCCGCGGTGCGGCGCTCGTGCTCCTGTTCGACCTGGCGCAGCTCCTCACGCGCGGGATGCAGCGCGGAGGCCTCCCGGCGCGCCTGCGCGTAAGCCTCCTCCCCCTCCTGGGCCTCGGCGGCGAGCCGGTCGGTCGGGGTGTCACCCGCCTCGGCGGTGGCGGCCGCGAGCGCCTCTCGTACGAGACCGAGCTCACGTTCGTCCCGGGCGTGCCGTTCCTCCGCGTGCCGGGAGGCGGTGAGCGCCCGTTCCTCGGTCTCGCGGTCGACATGTCCGGCGACCTTGCGGGCCGGTGCGGGGTGCTCGGTGGCGCCGCAGACGGCGCACGGCGTCCCGTCGGCGAGGGTGGCGGCCAGTTCGGCGGCGATGCCGTTCAGGCGCTGTTCCTTGAGGTCGAGCCAGTGCGCGCGGGCCGACTGCGCCTGCTCGCCGGAGGCCAGGGCGCGGTGGCGGGCGGCCTCAAGGTCGCGGGCCAGCTCGTCGCGCAGCCGGGCCGCCTTCAGACGCCGTCGGGTGGGCTCGCGCCGGCCGTCGAGCTGTTCGGCGCGGGCGGCGGCCTCCTGGGCGGCCTCGACGCGGGCCTGGAGACCCGCGCGGAGGCCGTCCCAGTCGGCGAGCCAGGCCTCGGTCTCCGTCAGGACGTCCTCGTCGTCGCGCTCGCGCCGGTCCAGGTCGGCCCGCTCGGCCACGAGAGCGGCCAGCCGTCGCTCGCCCCGGCGGGCCGACTCCAGCCCGCCCAGTTCCTCGGCGGCCCGGCGTGCGGCGGCGGCGAGTCCGGCGGCTCCGGCGTCCGCGAACCGTCGCGGGAGCGCGGCCCGCGCGCGAGCCGCCCGCGCGGACGCCGCGGTGTGCTCTGCGTCGGCGGCCTCGCGCAGCTCCAGCGCCGGTGCCACCGACTCGGCCTTCCGCGCCCGCTCCATCCGCGCCTGGGCGTCTCGGTGGTCGCCCGCCCGCTCCTCGAGCAGGGCGGCCCGCTCACGCGCGTCGGCGAACCGTCGCTGGAGCCGGGCCCGTTCGCGTACGTCCGCCAGGGCGCGCTCGGCGGCGGCCTGCGCGGACTCGGCGGCGAGCCGGCCGCAGTGGGCGGTCGTCAGCAGTTCACGGGAGGTGCTGCGAGCGACGGCGGCCGCGGCCAGTACCGCCTCGGCGAGCCCGGGGTCTCCCGGGGCGAACCCGGGCAGCTCCATCGCCTCCCCGGCCACCTGCTGCATCCGGTGAGCGTCGGCGAGCAGGGCGAAGTCGCCCTCACGTACGCGTGCCTCGGTGATGCGGCGGCGCTCGACGAGCCGCTTTTCCACCTCGGCGAACCGCCGGGTGTCGAAGAGACGGCCCAGCAGCCGGCCGCGCGCCTCGGCGTCGGCGCGCAGGAAGCGGGCGAAGTCGCCCTGCGGCAGCAGCACGACCTGGCAGAACTGCTCACGGCTCATGCCGAGCAGCTGGGTGATCTCCTCGCCGATCTCCTGGTGGGAGCGGCTGAGGTCCTTCCAGGCGCGGGCGGCCGCGTCGTACTCCCGCAGCCGGCTCTGCGCCTTCTCGACCGTCGTGCCCGTGCCGCGCCTCTTGGGCCGCTCCCAGGGCGGCTGCCGGGTGACCTCCAGCCGGCGTCCCGCGACGGTGAGTTCGAGGGTGACCTCGGTGCGGGTGCCGGGCGCCGCGTGGTCGCTGCGCAGGGTCAGGCCCTGGCCGCTCTGCCGGGCGCCGGGCACGGAGCCGTACAGCGCGTAGCAGACGGCGTCCAGGACGGAGGTCTTGCCGGCGCCGGTCGGGCCGTGCAGCAGGAAGATCCCTGCGGCGGACAGCTCGTCGAAGTCGACGCTCTGGAGGTGGCCGAAGGGACCGAAGGCCGTCAGGTCGAGCCGGTGCAGCCTCACCGCGCCACCTCCCGTACGGCGTCGTCCGCGCGCACCGCGTCGAAGGCGTCCCGCAGCACGCCCTGCTCGTGCGCGTCGGGGCCGGCTCCTCGCACATGGGCCACGAAGTCCTCGGCGATCTCCTGGTCGTTGCGGTCGGCGAGGCGCCGGGCGTAGGACACGTCGGGGTCGTCGGGTGCGCGTTCGGGGGCGAAGACGAGACTGAGCGTGTACGGGAAGCGCTGGGTGAGCCGGGCCATGGGGTCGGCCGGGCGGACGGCGTCGGTGAGCGTCGCCTCGACCCACGCCTCCTCGTGGCACGTGAGGGCGGGGTCGGCGAGCAGCTCCTCCAGGGGGCCGCGGACCCGGGCCAGCGGGCGCGGCACCGGACAGTCGATCCGCTCGGCGTCGAGCTCTCCTTCGGCGCCGAGGTCGACGAGCCACATGGTCTTGCGGTGCTCGCTCTCCGAGAAGGAGTACGGCAGCGGGGAGCCGGAGTAGCGCACCCGCTCGGTGATGGTCTGGCAGCCGTGCAGGTGTCCCAGCGCGGTGTAGTCGACGCCGTCGAAGACCCCGGCGGGCACCGAGGCGACCCCGCCGACGGTGATGTCCCGCTCGCTGTCGCTGGGCGCGCCCCCGGTGACGAAGGCATGGGCGAGGACGACGGAGCGCGTCCCGCGCGCGCGTGCGGCGAGGTCGGCGCGGACCCGGTCCATCGCGGCGGCCAGCACACTCTCGTGACCGGCCTTCTCCACGCCGAACTCGTCCTTCACCAGAGCGGGTTCGAGGTAGGGCAGGCCGTAGAACGCGACGTCCCCATGGGCGTCGGCGAGCACCACGGGCGTCCCGGCGGCGGTCGGGTCGGTGCGCAGATGGATGCCGGCCCGCCCGATCAGCCCGGCTCCGACGCCGAGCCGGCGGGCCGAGTCGTGGTTGCCGGAGATCATCACTGTGGGCACGCCGAGGCCGGCGAGCCGGTGCAGGGCCTCGTCGAACAGTTCGACCGCGGCGAGCGGGGGCACCGCACGGTCGTACACGTCTCCCGACACGACCACCGCGTCGACCTCGCGCTCACGCACGGTCGCGACGAGGTGACCGATGAACTCGGCCTGGGCGCCGAGCATGTTCACCCGGTGGAACGCCCGGCCGAGATGCCAGTCGGAAGTGTGCAGGAGCCTCATGATCCCCGAGACTAACGGCCGGGTCTGACATCACGGGCGGTTACTCCCGTATCGCACCGTCATACCGGCTGACAGAAAAGCGTGTTACGGACATTTCACCCACCCGCTCGCTCAACGTGTCACGCGTCACCGTAGGCCTCACCGCGCAGCTCGAATCCCGCCGTCCCCGCCGTCGCGTCCGCGAGCCAGGCGCGGAAGGCGTCCACGTCGGCGTCCGGCAGACCGATCTCGACGGTGACCTCCTCGCCGTAGCGGACGTCCCGCACCGCGCGTCCCGTCGAGTGCAGGTCGTTCAGGACCTTGCCCGCCCGCTGGTGGTCCACGGACACCGTGGCCAGGCGGAAGCGGCGCCGGGTGAGGGTGCCGAGGGTGTCGAGGGCCTCGCCGACCGCGCCGCCGTAGGCCCGGATGAGGCCGCCCGCGCCGAGCTTGACCCCGCCGTAGTAGCGGGTGACGACGGCGACGACGTACCGCATGTCGCGGCGCAGCAGCATCTGGAGCATCGGGACGCCCGCAGTGCCGCCGGGTTCACCGTCGTCGCTCGCCTTCTGCACGGCGGCGTCGGCGCCGATGACGTACGCCCAGCAGTTGTGGGTGGCGTCGGCGTGCTCCTTGCGGACGGACGCGATGAAGTCCTGGGCCTCCCGCTCGGTGGCCGCGGGGGCGAGGGCGCAGAGGAAGCGGGAGCGGTTGACCTCGGTCTCGTGCACGCCCCCGTGGGCGACCGTGCGGTACTCGTCCTGCATCCGGCCAGCCTATGCGCTGCTCGCCCGGTCGCCGACGCCGGAGGGCGCCGACCGTGTACGGGTGACCGAGGGGGGCCGCGGCCGAGGCCCCGGTCCGGGCGAGCGGGGAGACGCGCGGTCGGCTAGTCCCGCTGCGGCTCGCGGCCTCTCGGCACGGTCATCGACGTCAGCAGGGCCGTGCCCGGGGCCAGGGACCGCCAGCCGGGCCCGTGCCAGGCCAGGACCGCGATCGCCGAGGTGGGGAACTTCAGCCGCACCTCGTCCAGGGCGTCGCCCGGTCCGTCCCCGGCCAGTTCGAGGACCAGTTCCTCCAGGCCGGGGTTGTGCCCGACCAGCAGCAGTGTCCGGACCTCGGCGGGCGTCTCGTGGACGACCTCCAGGAGCCCGGGGACGTCGGCGCCGTAGAGCCGCGGGTCGAAGCGCACCGGAGGCGGGGTCCCCCACTCGGCGGCGGCCGACTCCCAGGTTCCGCGGGCCCGGGCGGCGGTGGAGCACAGGGCGAGCTCCGGGACGCAGCCGGCCTCGGCGAGCGCGCGGCCCGCGGCCGGCGCGTCCCGCAGGCCGCGCGGGGCGAGCGGCCGCTCGTGGTCGGGGACGCCGTCCGGCCAGGCCGACTTGGCGTGCCGCAGCACCACCAGCCGGCGCCCCGCGACCTCGCTGCCGGACCCGGTCACGCCGGGGCTCCGAGGTCGCGGGTGAGTTCGAGTCCGAGGAGACGGTCGGCGTAGGCGTAGCTCTCGAAGCGGGCGCCGTCCGGCAGCTCGGGCCCGGCGGCCTCCACCCACCGCAGCACCCGCAGCACCTCGGGCAGGTCCAGGTCGTCCTCCCAGGCGGAACGCAGCCGTCCGCGCACCTCGTCGGGAACCGGCCGCGAGGGCCGCCTCGCCCACTCGGCGACGACTCGCCGCCAGCGTCCGAGCGTGTCCCGGGCCTCTCCCAGCACCTCCGCGTCGAGTCGCACGGGCTCGGTGCGGGGCCGGGAGAGCAGGGCGAGCCGCAGGACGGCGAAGTCGGGATCCGTCCCCCCGGCGCCCCGGCCCGGCCGTGGTCCCCCGGGCACCGGGCCCTCCGCCGGCGCGACGGCGAGCCGCACCCCGTCGGGGGTCCGGCCGCCCTCCCCCACCACGTGCAGGACCTGCGCCTCGCCCCCTCCGGCGCCCGCGCCGGGATCGCGGCCGTCCTCGAAGGGGTGCATGCCGAGGGCGGTCGCGCCCGCCCGGAGCTCCGCCTGATCGCGTTCGCCGGACAGCAGCGCCCAGGCGGGAGTGCCGCCGAGTTCCAGCGCGCGGACGAGCAGATCGGCGACGAGGAGGACCCGGAGCGACCCGGCCCCGTGTCCCGAGGCATGCGCCTCGACACGGGTCGGACCATGGCGGACGGGGGCGGCGACGACGGGTTCGCCGGTTCGGGCGTCGATGATGCGCAGCACGAGGCGAGCCTAGGCGGGCGGGCGCGACTTCGCAGGCAGGGGCCGGAATCAGGGTGCGGCGCGCACTGTTGTAGCCGAGAAGTGTTCCCTACCCGATCTCAAGGAGGCCGCCGGTGCACGGCGACGAGGCAACGATCCGCAGGATCCTCACCGGGCTCGGCGACACCTGGGCCGTCGTCGGCCTGTCGACGAACCGCGGACGGGCGGCCTACGGGGTCGCCGAGGTGCTCCGGCGCTTCGGCAAGCGGGTCGTCCCCGTCCACCCGAAGGCGGAGACGGTGCACGAGGAGCAGGGATACGCGTCCCTCGCGGACATCCCCTTCGAGGTGGACGTCGTCGACGTCTTCGTCAACGGCGACCTCGCGGGTGCCGTCGCGGACGAAGCCGTCGCCAAGGGGGCGAAGGCGGTGTGGTTCCAGCTCGGCGTCGTCGACGGGGCGGCCTACGACCGTACCCGGGCCGCGGGCCTGGAGATGGTCATGGACCGTTGCCCGGCGATCGAGATCCCCCGGCTCGGCTGACCGGATCACCGGCCGGGCCGACCTGGATCACCCGGCCGGTCCGACCGGTCGGTGCTCACCCGGCCGTGTCCGAGGGCCCGCCCATAATGTGCGGGTGACCACCGACTCCCCTTCCCCCCACCACATTCCCGTCGTCGTCGTGGGCGCGGGCCCCGCGGGTCTGACCGTCGGCAACATCCTGCGGACCGCGTCCGTCGACTGCGTCGTACTGGAGGCGGAGAGCCGTGCGTTCATAGAGCGGCGGCCGCGCGCCGGTGTCCTCGAGGAGCGGGCCGTCCAGGGACTGCGGCGACGGGGCCTGGCGCAGAACCTGCTGGCGCGGGCTCAGCAGCACTCCGCGTGCGAGTTCCGCTTCGGCGGCGAGCGTCACCGCTTCTCCTACACCGAACTGACGGGCCGTCACCACTGGGTGTATCCGCAGCCGTTACTGGTGACCGACCTCGTCCGCGAGTACGTCGACGTACGCGGCGGCGACGCCCGGTTCGCGGTACGCGAGGTCGCGCTGCACGACCTCGACACGGCCCGGCCCTCGGTGTCGTACCTCTGCCCCGACACCGCCGAGCGGCAGGTCGTGACCTGCGACTTCGTCGTCGGCGCCGACGGGGCGCGCGGCGTCAGCCGGGCCGCGCTGGTGCCGGAGCGGGCCCGGATGGCGCGGCACGACTACGGCACGGGCTGGCTGGCGCTGCTCGCCGAGGCGCCGCCGTCCTGCGACTGCGTCGTGTTCGGCGTCCATCCGAACGGCTTCGCCGGACACATGGCCCGCAGCCGCGAGGTGACCCGGTACTACCTCCAGTGCCCGCCCGGCGACGACCCGGAGAACTGGTCCCACGACCGGGTCTGGTCCGAGCTGCGCCAGCGCCTCGAGGGCGCGGGGGCCCCTCCGCTCACCGAGGGGCGGCTGATCGAGAAGCGCGTGCTGGACCTGCACGACTACGTGGTCGAGCCGATGGCGTACGGGCGGCTCTTCCTGGCCGGGGACTCGGCCCACCTCGTCGCGCCCATCGCCGCGAAGGGCATGAACCTCGCCCTGTACGACGCGTTCCTGCTGGGCGACGCGCTGGTCGCCCAGCTCGACGGCGGCGACGGTGACGGCCTGGACGGCTACTCGCAGGCGTGTCTGCGCCGGGTGTGGGACTACCAGGAGTTCTCGCAGTGGCTGTCCGAGGTCTACCACGGGACCGCGGCCGGCGACCCGTTCCGCGCGGGCACGACGTCCGCCCGGCTGCGCCGCCTGTTCACGTCCCCCGCCGCCGCTGCCGCCTTCGCGGAGCAGTACCTGGGAACGGCCGCGCACTACTGAGTCAGTCGTGCACCGGCTCGTCCCCGAGCCGGTGGTCGGCCACGTTCAGCGCCTCGTCCACCAGTCGGCGCAGATGGCCGTCGGAGAGCGAGTAGACCACCCGGCGGCCGTCCTTGCGGGTGCTGACGAGCCCGGCCAGCCGCAGCCGCGCCAGATGCTGGCTGACCGCCGGCCGCGCCGCTCCGACGCCTTCCGTGAGCGACGTCACGTCGGCCTCTCCGCCGGTCAGCGCGTGCAGCAGGGCGAGCCGGGTGCGGTCGCCGAGCAGGGCGAGCAGTTCGGCGGCGAGGGCGAACTGCTCCTCGCCGGGGGTGCGCGGATGCGCAGGGTGTGCAGGTGACAGGTGCATGCGTGCGCTCATACGCACATAATGGCGCTGTGGGCGGACACGCGTCCACCTCGGCGCACCGGAAGGGATCGACGTGAGCGAGCGGCACGACCACGAGCACGGACACCGGCACGACCGCGGACACCGGCACGACCGCGCCCACGAACACCCGCACCACCACTCCTCCCCCGCCTCCCCCTCGCCCTCGCCCTCTTCCTCCCCCGGCCTGCGCCACCGCGTCGCCCACCTCCTCACCCCGCACTCGCACGAGAGCGCCGACAAACTCGACCCCGCGCTGGAGTCCTCGGCCCGGGGCATGCGCGCGCTGTGGGTCTCTTTGGCGGTGCTGGGCGTGACGGCCGTCGCGCAGGCGGCCGTGGTCGCGCTGTCCGGCTCGGTGGCGCTGCTCGGCGACACGGTGCACAACACGGCGGACGCGCTGACGGCCGTGCCGCTGGGCGTCGCCTTCGTGCTCGGCAGGCGGGCGGCGACCCGCCGCTTCACCTACGGCTACGGGCGGGCGGAGGACCTGGCGGGCATCGCGATCGTGCTGACGATCGCCGCTTCGGCGGCCTTCGCCGGGTGGACGGCGGTCGAGCGACTGCTGGACCCGCGCCCCGTCGAGCACGTCGGCTGGGTCGCCGTCGCCGCGCTGGCCGGCTTCGCGGGCAACGAGTGGGTCGCGCGCCATCGCATCGAGGTCGGCCGTTCCATCGGCTCCGCCGCGCTGGTCGCGGACGGACTGCACGCCCGCACGGACGGGTTCACCTCGCTGGCGGTGCTGCTGGGCGCGGGCGGCTCGGCGCTCGGCTGGCAACTCGCGGACCCGGTCGTGGGATTGGCGATCACGGCGGCGATCGCGCTGGTGCTGCGGGACGCGGCACGGGAGGTGTTCCGCCGGGTGATGGACGCCGTCGACCCGGAGCTGGTCGACCGGGCCGAGCATGCGCTGCGGGAAGTCGAAGGGGTGCGTGCGGTCGGCGAGTTGCGGCTGCGCTGGATCGGTCACCGGCTGCGGGCCGAGGTGGCGGTCGTCGTGGACGGCGAGGCGACGGTACGCCAGGCGCACGGGATCGCCGTGGCGGCCGAACACGCCCTGCTGCACACCGTGCCGCGTCTGACGGCCGCGCTCGTGCACGCGGATCCGGCGCCGGTGCCGGGCGAGGACGACCCGCATCTGGCCCTCGCCCACCACACGGCGGCCTGAACTCAGGCGACGCCGAGCCCCTCCAGGACCACCGCGCCCGGCAGTTCGGCGAACGCCTTGCCCGGCACCAGCAGTTTCCCGCGCCGACGTCCGCTGCCCACCAGGACGTACGGCAGGTCGACGACGGCGGAGTCCACCAGCACCGGCCAGCCGTCGGGGAGCCCGATCGGCGTGATGCCGCCGTACTCCATGCCCGTCTCCCCCACGGCCGTGTCCATCGCCGCGAACGAAGCCTTGCGGGCGTTGAGTTGACGGCGCACGACGCCGTTGACGTCGACCCGGGTGGTGGACAGCACGACACACGCGGCGAGCGTCGTCCCGCCGCCTCGCTTGCCGGCGACCACCACGCAGTTGGCGGACTGCTCCAGCAGCTCACGGCCGTAGTGCTCGACGAAGACGGCCGTGTCGGCCCACTGCGGGTCGGTGTCCACATGGACGAGCTGGTCGGCGGGCACGCTGCCGCTCCACCGGCGTACGGCGTCGGCGACCGGGCCGACCAGCTCGTCGAGGCAGTCGGGGGCGGGTGTGGCGGTGTCGAAGTGTCCGATGGGTGCGCGCATGGCCGCACGCTAACAAGAGCCGCCCACCCGCGGACGCGCCGTCTCAGTGCACGGGCGGCACGGAGACGGCCATCACCATCTCCATCGGCGCCTCGCCCCGGTTGCCGTAGACGTGCGGGACGCTCGCCTCGAAGGAGGCGCTCGCGCCGGTCGGGACGCGGTGGTCCTCACCGTCCACGGTGAGCGTGAGTTCGCCCGCGGTGACGTGGACCAGCTCGACGGTGCCGACGGGGTGGGGTTCCGAGGGGCTGCTCTCCCCCGGCATCAGCCGCCAGTCCCACATCTCCAGCGGTCCGGGCGCCTCCGTGCCCGCGAGCAGCCGGTTGTAGCTGCCGGCGTCGGTGTGCCACAGCCGTACCGCCTGATCGGCCGGGACGACACGGACCTTCACGCCCCGCTCGTAGTCGAGGAGGGTGGTGACGCTGATGCCGAGCGCGTCACCGATCTTGACGACCGTGCCGATGCTCGGATTGGTGCGGGCCTGCTCGATCTGGATGAGCATCCCGCGGCTGACGCCGGCCCGGGCGGCGAGCACGTCCAGGGTGAAGCCGCGCACCGCGCGCCAGTGTTTGACGTTGCGCGCCAGGGACTGGGTCAGGAGTTCGAGATCCGACACGTGCCGTCCACTTCGGGAGTCCAATATTCTGGATGCCAGGATGCACTTCCCTGTACTACGGTGGGGTGTACCTGATCGTGCACCGAACTGTACTGCGAGGGACGCCGTGACAGCACTCTTCGCCCTGACCACCAGCCTCCTGTGGGGACTGGCCGACTTCGGCGGAGGCCTGCTGACGCGCCGCACGCCGGCGCTCACCGTGGTCGTGGTCTCGCAGTCGATCGCGGCCGCCGTCCTGGGGGCGGTCGTGGTCGCCACCGGAGGCTGGAGCGAGGCCGGTCCCCGCCTGTGGTGCGCGGTGGCCGCCGGGCTGGTGGGCCCGGTCGCCCTGTTCTCCTTCTACAAGGCGCTGGCGCTCGGCCCCATGGGAGTCGTCTCGCCCCTCGCCACCCTCAGCGTGGCCGTGCCGGTCTCCGTGGGGCTGATCCTCGGCGAGCGGCCCGGACTCCTCCAGGTGGTGGGTATCGCGGTCGCCGTGATCGGGGTCGTCCTGGCGGGCGGCCCGCAGCTGCGGGGCGCCCCGGTGCAGCGGCAGGCGGTCCTGCTCACACTGGTCGCGGCGCTCGGCTTCGGCACGGTGTTCGTCCTGATCACCGAGGCGTCCACGACCGTCACCGGCCTGTTCCTCGCCCTGTTCGTGCAGCGCGTGACCAGCGTGGCTGCCGGCGGCGCGGCGCTGTACCCGGCCGTCCGGCGCGGGGCGCCCGCGCTTCCCGAGGGCGGACTGGCGCGCGCCTGGCTGCCGGCGTACGGATTCGTCGGGCTTGCCGACGTCGCCGCGAACGGCACCTACGCCGTCGCCGCCCAGCACGGCCCGGTCACGGTGGCCGCCGTGCTCGCCTCGCTCTACCCCGTGGTGACCGCCCTCGCCGCGCGCGGCTTCCTGCGGGAGCGGCTGCGCGCGGTCCAGGCGGCGGGCGCGGGACTGGCCCTGGTGGGCACGCTGCTGCTGGCGACCGGGTGACCTACGGTTCCAGCCGGGCCAGGGCGGCCGCCGTCTCCTCGTCCAGTTCGGACAACGCGACGAGTTGGTCCGAGGTGACCCCGTCCGGGATCGGCACCGGCGCCGGGGTGCGCAGCGGCGGCTGCCAGCCCTCGGCGGGCGTCCAGCGCCGTACGACCCTGGCGGGCGCCCCCGCGACGACGGAGTGGTCGGGCACCGTGCCGCGCACCACCGCACCGGCCGCGACGACGACGTTCCGTCCGATCCGCGCACCCGGCAGGATCACCGCCCCCGTGCCGATCCAGCACCCCGGGCCGATCTCCACGGGCTCCATGCGGGGCCACTGTTTGCCGATGGGCTGGTGCGGATCGTCGTAGGAGTGGTTCGTGGACGTGACGTACACGTACGGACCGAAGTAGCAGTCGCTGCCGATGGTGACCGTGGTGTCGGCGATGACGTGGCTGCCCCGGCCGAGCACCACCCCGTCGCCGAGCCGCAGGATCGGGTCCGGGCCGAGGTCCAGGTCGGGCATCAGACCGGCGGTCAGGGTGACCTGCTCACCGACGATGCAGTGCGCGCCGAGGTGGATCCACGGTTCCCCGAAGACCGTGCCGAGCGGGAAGGCGAGCCGGGTCCCCCGGCCGATCGAGCCGAAGCGGAAACGTCCGGGGTGCTCGGCGGTGACGGAGCCCGTGCGCTGCACCCACGCCCAGCCCGCGTGGACGGCGCGCTGCACCAGTCGGCGCCGCCGTGATGAGAACGTGTTCCAGGGCTTCGGCACCCGCTCACCGTACTCAGCGCGCGCTGCGGTCATGCGCCCACGGCCCTGTGATCTTCGCCCCACCGGGTGGCGTACGGTACGAAAAGACGACCGACGCGAGGAGACGGTGATGACGCACAAGGCGCTGATCGTGGGCATCGGCGGCAGGGAACCGAAGATCGACGCCGAGGCCTTCGTGGCGCCGACGGCCTCGGTGATCGGGGACGTGACGCTGGAGGCAGGCGCGAGCGTCTGGTACGGAGCCGTCGTACGGGGCGACGTGGAGCGGATCACCGTCCGCGCGAGCGCCAACATCCAGGACAACGTGACGCTGCACGCCGACCCCGGCTTCCCGGTGACGATCGGCGAGCGGGTGTCCGTCGGCCACAACGCCGTGGTGCACGGGGCGACCGTCGGGGACGACTGCCTGATCGGGATGGGGGCCACCGTGCTCAACGGGGCCGTGATCGGGGCGGGTTCCCTGGTCGCCGCGCAGGCGCTCGTGCCCCAGGGGATGGAGGTCCCGCCGGGATCGCTGGTCGCGGGGGTACCGGCCAAGGTCAGGCGGGAGCTGAGCGAGGAGGAACGGCAGGGCGTGACCCTGAACGGCACGCTCTACGCGGACCTGGCCAAGGCCCACGGCAAGGTTCACGAGTAGGGCGGCACGCCTACTCGGCTGCGGCGGGCACGGCCTCCGCCTCGGCCTCGGCCTCGTGTGCAGCGCTCTGCATCTTCTTCGCCTTGCGCTTGATGATCAGCATCGACGTCAGGCCGATCAGCACCGCCAGCACCAGGCCCAGGTACGAGAACTTCTTCAGCCAGGACTCCGCCACGACACCCACGTAGTAGATGACCGCCGTCGTGCCGCCCGCCCAGGCGATGCCGCCGAGGACGTTGGCGATGAGGAACTTCCAGTACGGCATGTGCAGCACGCCCGCGAGCGGGCCGGCGAAGATACGCAGCAGGGCGACGAACCGGCCGAAGAAGACCGCCCACATGCCCCACTTCTCGAAGGACCGCTCGGCGGTGGCGATATGACCCTCGCCGAAGTGCCTGGGGAACTTCGCGCCGAGCCAGGCGAGCAGCGGACGGCCGCCCTTGCGGCCGATGGCGTAGCCGATGGAGTCGCCGATCACGGCGCCCGCGGTGGCGCACGCGCCGAGGACGACGGGGTTGATGTCACCGTGCTGGGAGGACAGCAGAGCGGCCGAGACCAGGACGATCTCACCGGGCAGCGGGATGCCGAGGCTCTCGAGTCCGATGACCAGACCGACCACGGCGTAGACGGCGGCCGCGGGCACCGTGTCGAGCCATTCCTGCACGTGCACCGCGGGTTCCTCCCGTTTGACGTCTCCGGGCAGCCTTGCCTTCCCCGGAAGCCTACCCGGTCGGCCGGACCCGCCCCGTGGCGTCGTGCAGCCCGCTGACCGAGGATCCGTGGGCGGGGCGCCTCATGACTACGGCGCCACGACGCGATCGCGGTGGCACAACACCACACCGTCCCCCCGTCATTCCCGAAGGGGCCCCGCCGCGGCCGTGAACCGCCGCTCCGGAAGAGAAGCAAGGGGAAGGAGGGGCCACCCCCCTCGGGCGGCCCCTCCTTCCGGTCTCCCGGCTCAGTGACCGAGGGAACCGGTCACGTCCGTGACGACGTTCCCCAGCGCGCCGGACACCTCGGCGGCCGCCGGCAACGCGTCGAGAAGCGTCGCGGGGACCGGGAGCCCGGCCGGGCCGGCCGGCGGATCGCAGCACTGCACCTGGGCGACCCTCGTCTCGAACTCCGGCGCGGCCGGAGCCGTCTCGGCGGGCGTCGGCGCGGCGTCCGGGGCGGGGAGCCGGTCACCGCGCGGCGCCGGTCGGTCCGGGGAGCCGGGGGTGCCCGAGGCGGGCGGCTCCGTCGTGGCCCGTAGCTCCGGACCGGGTGCCCCCGGCTGCGGCTCGGCCGTGTCGAACACCCACCGCTGTCCGCCGGAACCGTCCCGCTCGGCGACGACCACGGCCGCACCCGGCTTGCCCGCGGCGCGCGCGACGACCAGGCCGTCGTCCCGCCGCAGCAGGAGTTCCCCGCGGACGGTCAGGTCGAAGAACGTCTCGCCGGCGTGCACCAGACAGCTGACCAGGGCGGTCGTCCGGTGCCCGGGGTCCGCGGCCAGGCAGAGCGTCGGGTCGGCCGCGCTGCGCAGCAGCCCGTCGTCCTGGTACGACCACTGCTGGGACGCGGCCTGTGAGCACTGCGCGAGGAGGATCCCCGCAGCCGGCCGGGCCGGACCGCGCACGGCGTCGAGGCAGAGCCGCGTGTCCGGGCTGCGCAGCCTGCCGTGCGCGACCTCGGCGGACCGGGACGCGGAGGCGGTGGACGGGGAACCGGAGGGCGCGGGGTCGTCGCCGCCGGGCAGTTCCCGGGCGCCGGTGGCGGAGGTGCCGCTCCCGCCGGCGGGTGCGCCCCAGGTGGCCCCGGGCGCGGGGACACCGTTGTCATCGGTCCAGCCCCTGGCCACGAAGACGGTCGCGACCAGTGCGAGCGAGGTCAGACCCACGCCCACCAGCACGGCCTTGGGCCGTCTGCCCGGCAGGTCGAGCAGTCCCGCCGAGGTGGTGCGGTGCCGGCCGCCCGCGGCGGACGGGTGCCGGACGGCGGGCCCGACCGGCGCCGCGGGCCCGGCCTGCGCGTCGGCGGAGGCCGGGCGGCCGGGACGCGAGTCGAGGTAGCGGCGGGCGCCCCAGCCCAGCACCGTCTCGGCGAGCAGCACGTCGAGACCGTCGTCGAAATGGCTGAGCTGTTCGGCCGCGTGCCGGCAGAAGCGGCAGTGCGCGAGATGCTGCCGGACATCGGGCAGCAGGGTTCCGCCGCGGCGCAGCGGAATGTCGAGGAGGCGGTTGTAGAAGCGGCATTCGCTCGTCGGCGCGAGTTCCCGGTGGGCGCGAACGCAGCCGGCCCGGAATTGTTCCCGCGCCTGTTCCAGGGCCGCCGCCGCGGAGAGGGCGTCCACGCCCGACAGACCGGCCGGTACGGATATGGGTTCCGCCTCCACCTCCACGTGCCACAACAGGCATTGGGAGGCGGCGGGAAGCAACTGGAAAGAGCGCTCGGCGAGTTGCCGCCTTTCGGCGGTCACCGCCCGTGCGGCGCGCAGTCCGCGGCCGCCGACGGTTTTCCGCAGCTCCGGCAGAACGTCGGCCACCCCGTCGGCGCCGGCCCATTCCCGGACCGTCTCCCGTACGGCGACGAGGAGTCGGGGACGCAGGGCGCCGCCGGTGCGTCCGTCCGCGAGCCGGCCCAGCACGTCGTGGAACGCGGCGGCGGCCACCAGTCGCGCCGTGTCCTCGGTGCCGGCCAGGCAGACGGTCGCGTAGTCGTGGGCGGCCCGCCAGTGACGGGCGAACAGCAGGGCGACGGCCCGGGCACGTGCGTCGTCATGGGCGGGCCGGTCGGCCAGCCGGGCGGCGAGCTGGGGATCGGAATCCCCGGGGATCCATCCGGGTCGGGGCGGGTGGGGCGGGCGTGGGGGGTTCGGGGATTGCACGGAACCATTTCCTTCCAAGCCGGCGAACGGCACGGAAAAGCACGGTGTCGGAAAGCGGGTGCGTGATTGGTGCGTACCTTTGACCTGACCAGGCACGTTGGCCTGATCCGGCCCATCCGTAAGGGGAGGCTCACCTTCGCACACGTGCCTGACAGGAAACAAGGAGTTCGAGTGACGCAAGTTCAAAGCGCGGGAATTTCAGATAAGTTACCGGCGGTATCCGCACCCGTATTCGAAATCCAGCCGCACCATCCGACTCAACTCGTGGACGGGCAAAGCCGCATGACCCACCGAATCTCCCACTTCCGACGGCGTCGAGCCGGCCCCTCCGGCACAGGGACGGCCCACAGGAATCTCAGATGCGACTCCCGGGATACTCCCATCCGCGTGGGACACCCTGATCCGCATGAACGTCCCCCACTCCGCACCCCGTGTTCGCAAAGCGGTCGTCCCGGCCGCCGGTCTCGGCACCCGCTTCCTGCCCGCCACCAAGGCGACGCCGAAGGAGATGCTGCCGGTGGTCGACAAGCCGGCCATCCAGTACGTCGTCGAGGAGGCGGCCGCCGCCGGTCTCGACGACGTGCTGATGGTCACGGGCCGGCACAAGCGGGCCATCGAGGACCACTTCGACCACGCCTTCGAGCTGGAACAGGCGCTCGCCGCCAAGGGGGACACCGTCCGGCTGGACGCGGTACGGGACCCGGCCCTGCTCGCCGACATCCACCACATCCGGCAGGGAGACCCGCTGGGGCTCGGTCACGCGGTGCTCTGCGCCCGCAACCACGTCGGCGACCAGCCGTTCGCGGTGCTGCTCGGCGACGACCTCATCGACCCGCGGGAGACCCTGCTCAGCATGATGCTCGACGTCCGCGACCGGTACGCCGGCAGCGTGGTCGCGCTGATGGAGGTCCCGCCGGAGCAGGTGCACCTCTACGGCTGCGCGGCAGTGGAGCCGTCCGGCGAGGACGGGGTGGTACGCGTCACCGGACTGGTGGAGAAGCCCGCGCGCGAGGACGCGCCCAGCCGGTACGCGGTCATCGGACGGTACGTCCTCGACCCGGCCGTCTTCGACGTCCTGGAGCACACCGCACCCGGCCGGGGCGGTGAGATCCAGCTCACCGACGCCCTCCAGGAACTCGCCGCGGGCGGCACGGTGCACGGTGTGATCTTCTCGGGCCGACGCTACGACACGGGCGACAAGGCGGACTATCTGCGCACGGTCGTCCGCCTGGCCTGCGACCGGCCCGACCTGGGGCCGGAGTTCGTCGCCTGGCTGAAGGAGTTCGTGGCGGGTCTGGAGGAGGGCGGCACGGACCGGGAACGGCTGGCGGCCTGACCGCCGGGTGGCGCGTGCCGCAGCCCAGGGCCCCGGTGTCGCCGTGACCGGGGCCGTCGCCTTCGCGGGCTCGCCGGTCAGCCGGTCAGCTGTTGGGCCGCAGGGTCCAGGTCACCGTCATCTCACCGGTGACGGCCCCGTCGGCCCGGCGGATCTCGATCGAGACCGGGAACTCGGGCCGCTCCCCCGCGTCGAGCTGCGCGACGACCTCGGCGGCCGGACGGCCCAGCGTGGCGGTGGCGGTGACCGCGCCCATGGCCAGCTTGCGGTAGGCGATCTCGGCGCCCACGGCGAGCGGCACGGCGCGGGAGAGCTGGTCGCCGAACGCGGCGAGGACGATCGCACCGCTGGCGGACTCGCCGAGCGTGAACATCGCCCCGGCGTGCGGCCCGCCCACGTGGTTGTGGAACTCGCTCCGGTCGGGCAGGGCGACCACGGCCTTCTCCGGACCCGCCTCGAGGAATTCGAGGTTCAGGGTCCGGGCCATGGGCACCGTGGCGGCGAGCATCTCGCCGATGGACATCTGGTTCGTGCTCATGAACGAGATGTTACCTGCGAGTAGCTTCAGCTGGCCAGACCGGCGCCGTGATCGCCGCACGGCCTCACGGTCCCCCGGCATCGAGAAGGCTCGGCGACGACGTCACGGATGCCGCAATCCGGACGTTCAGGGGCACAGGTCTCCCGCCCCGGCCCTCCGGGTCCTGATTCGGTACGTCCCTGACAAGGGGCGGTGACCGAATCGTGTCCCGGACGGCACTAGGGTTTCTGGCCATGTGGCCAGGACAGCAGCCGCCCGGGGGAGAGCAGAACCCGCAGGCGCAGAACAATCCGTACCAGCAGCCGGGATACCAGCAGCCGAATCCGTATCAGCAGCCCGGCTACCAGCAACAGCCCGACCAGCAGCCCCATCCCTACGCGCAGCAACCGCAGTGGGGCGCCCCGGCGCCCGTGGGCGCGCCCACGCCTCCGCCCGGCGGAAGCGGCGGGGGCGGCGGCAACCGGACCAAGCTGGTCGCGATCGTCGCGGCCTCGGCCGTCGTCGTGGCCGCCGGTGTCACCGGGTTCCTGGTGCTGGGCGGCGACGACGACAAGGCCGACGTGAGCGGGAGCAGCACGAGCCCCACCGCGTCCGGTTCCGCCTCGGCTTCCGCCTCCTCCTCGGCCGGCACGAGCGACAACCCGCGCGGCAACGAGACCGCGAAGGCGACCGTCGCCGGCTGGAAGGTCGTGGTGAACCCCAAGTGGGGCATCGCCTTCGACGTGCCGGCCGACTGGGAGGTCCAGTCGCCGGGGCTCAGCCAGGGCTTCGAGTGGGAGGACAAGGAACAGCCCGACGGCTACGACCAGATCCTGCAGGGGGGCACGGCCGAGCTCAAGTCGAAGTGGTGCTCCACGGACTCCGACAAGGACGGCAAGACCGAGGACACCGCGCTGGCCGTGGTCGGCAGCAAGGGCGCCGAGGGCGCCAAGTCGACCGACGAGATCGCGATCAACACACCCGCCTGGTGGGTCTTCGGCGGCTACACCGAGCCGGACAAGAAGAGCCTGACCTTCGACAAGAAGGCCACCGCCTTCACGACCGCCTCCGGCATCGTGGGCAGTTACGCCTGGGCCCAGTCGACGAACACGCCCCAGAAGGGCAAGTGCGACAGCGACGGCAAGGCGATCACGTTCGGTTTCAAGAACTCCAACGGCGACTACGTGTCGTGGAACCTGTACGGGGCCAAGGGCGTGAAGGACGAACTCCCGAAGGCCACGATCATGCAGATCCTCAGCACCGTACGGCTGAACGGGACACCGACGCAGAACTAGCCGCGTCCGGAACACCGGCCGGGCCGCCGCTCACCGGCCCGCCGGTCACGCGCCGCGGCGCCCGCGTGCAAACGGCCGGCCGGCGACCGGTCGGGCGGTTGCCGGCGGGCGCTCGCGGCGCCGGGGCGGTACCCGACGCTCAGCCGATGCCGAACGCGCCCTCGGGCGGTTCCGGGGACGCTACGGCGTCCTCGTCCCGTACCGGGCGGGCGTCGCCGGTGAACCGGCGCAGAGCGGGGCCGTGCTCCACCCGGGCCGGGAACGCGTCGGAGGCGGTGCGGCGGGCCAGGGTGGTCACGTCGAGCGGGCGGTGCGCGGCGACGAGCACCGCGTTGCCGAACCGACGGCCGCGCAGCACGCCGGGTTCGGCGATGAGCGCCAGCTCCTCGAACACCGCGGCGAAGTTGGCGAGTTGGGACCTCAGGAAGCCGAACGGCGCCGCGTCGGCGAGGTTCGCCAGATACACGCCGTCGGCGCGCAGGACCCGGCCGGCCTGCTGCGCGTAGGTCAGGGAGGTCAGATGGGCGGGTACCCGCGAACCGCCGAAGACATCGGCGACCAGCGCGTCGGCGGAGCCGTCCGGGGCCGCTTCCAGCCAGTCCCGCGCGTCGGCGGCGTGCGGCGCGATGCCGGATCCGGCCGGCACCGGCAGGTGCTCGCCGATCAGCTCCAGCAGACCGCGGTCGAACTCGACGACGTCCTGCCGGGAACCCGGCCTGGTCGCGGCCAGGTACCGGGGCAGGGTGAGCGCACCCCCGCCGAGATGCAGGACGTCCAGGGGCCGCCCCGGCTCGGCGACGGTGTCCAGGACGTGTCCGAGGCGCCGGGCGTACTCGAACTCCAGATGCGTCGGCTCGTCCAGGTCGACGTACGACTGCGGCGCCCCGTCGACGGTCAGCAGCCAGGCCCGCTCGCGGTCGACGTCGGGCATCAGCTTGGCGACGCCGTGGTCGACGGCTCGGGAGACGGGTATGGGCTCGTCGTTCACCGTCCCATTGTGTCAGCGGGCCGCGCCCCCGAAGGGGCACGGCCCGCAGACACCGCGCAGGTCCGCCACGGACCCGGCCGCCCTCAGAGCACGGCTGTCACGGTGCCAGCCGCCACGGTCCGCCCACCCTCGCGGACGGCGAAGCCCAGACCCGGCTCGAGCGGAACCTCACGTCCCAGCTCGACGGTCACGGCGACCGTGTCCCCGGGTCGCGCGAGCGCGATCCCGCCCAGGTCCACATCTCCGACGACGTCCGCCGTACGGATGTAGAACTGCGGCCGGTAGCCGGTCGAGACGGGCGTGGTGCGGCCGCCCTCCCGCCCGGACAGGACGTACACCCGCGCCGTGAACCGCCGGCTGGGCGCCACGCTCCCCGGCGCCACCACCACATGGCCCCGCCGGACGGCGTCCCGGGGGACCCCGCGCAGCAGCAGCGCCACGTTGTCCCCGGCCTGCGCCTCCTCCATCGGCTTGCCGAAGGTCTCGATGCCCGTCACCACGGTCTCGGCGCCGGCGCCGAGCACCTCCACCCGGTCCCCCAGGCGGAGCGTCCCGCGCTCCACGGCGCCGGTGACGACCGTCCCCCGGCCCGTGATGGTCAGCACGTTCTCCACGGGCAGCAGGAACGGCGCGTCCAGATACCGCTCGGGCATCGGCACGTAGGTGTCCACCGCGTCGAGCAGCGCGTCGATCGACGCCGTCCACCGCGGGTCGCCCGCCAGGGCCCGCAGCCCCGACACCCTGACGACGGGCGCGGAGTCGCCGCCGTAGCCGTGCTCGGTGAGCAGGTCGCGGACCTCCAGCTCGACGAGATCGATGAGCTCGCTGTCCTCGCCGTCGACGGCGTCGGCCTTGTTGAGCGCGACCACGATGTGGTCGACGCCCACCTGGCGGGCGAGCAGCACGTGTTCGGCCGTCTGCGGCATGATCCCGTCGAGCGCGGAGACGACGAGGATCGCCCCGTCGAGCTGTGCGGCGCCGGTGACCATGTTCTTGACGTAGTCGGCGTGGCCCGGCATGTCGACGTGCGCGTAGTGCCGGGTGTCGGTCTCGTACTCGACGTGCGCGATGTTGATGGTGATCCCGCGCGCGGCCTCCTCCGGAGCCCGGTCGATGCGGTCGAACGGCACGAACGTGCCGGTGCCGCGGCCCGCGAGGACCTTGGTGATGGCGGCGGTCAGGGTGGTCTTGCCGTGGTCCACGTGGCCCATGGTGCCGATGTTGAGGTGTGGTTTGGTCCGCACGTAAGCGGTCTTGGGCATGGCTGTACCTCGAAGCGTGTCCGTAGGAAGCGGGGACCCCGGGGAACTGGCCGACCCTCCCCCTGCGGGGTCCGCCGGACGATCCGGAGAGGGTCAGCTTCGGGCGCCGTCGGCAGCGGCCACGAGGAGTGGGACGGCAGCCTTCGGCGTATCCGCGACGGCGGATGCTGCGAGGAGGAAGGCGTACCGGAACATGGCGCCGATCATTGCCCACCGTTCGCTCGGCGTCGAATGGTTTTCGCCGGATGGGAACCGGTACGGCCCCGATGACCGACATCGGCACGACGCGGTCACGGGCTTGCCGAACCGCTAGGCCGCGTCCCCGATGTTCTTCAGTGCCTCACGTACGGTCAGCGGCGCGAACCGTCCCCGCTCGCGGGCGACGAAGGCACGGACGGCCGCCGGGTCGGTTCTGGCGTACTCGCGCAGCGCCCAGCCGATCGCCTTGCGCACGAAGAAGTCCGGGTGGCCGGACTGCCGCAGGCAGTAGGCGAAGAGGCGGTCGGCGTCGGTGCGTTCCTTGCGGCGGAGCTGGTGGAGCAGGGCGGTGCGGGCGACCCACAGGTCCTCGTCGACGATCCAGACGTCCATGTCGGCGCGGAGCCGGGGGTCGGCCGCGACGAGGGCGCCGACCACGTGCGCGGCGAGCAGGTCGACCGTGTCCCACCAGGACGTCGTGGTCACCAGCCGGCGTGCCACGGGCAGGAACGCCGACGACAGCCGTGGCGCGTACCGGCGCAGGTAGTCGACGGCGAAGTAGTGGTACTCGCGCTCCGCCAGCGCCCAGCAGCGCAGCGCGATCGCCGTGCAGTCGGTCTCGTCGGGGCGCGGTGTGCCCGCCAGGACGGTGCGGGACAGGGTCCGGCGGGCCGGGGTGGGCAGGCCGAGGAAGGGGGCCACGTCCTTCATGTACGCGCTCATGGCCGCCGCACGGCCCGGATCGGCCGCGGCTCCGTACGCGGTCGTCAGCCGCTCCAGCACAAGGTCGGCGAGAGCGCTGTCCGGCACGCCGATCGCGTCCGCACCTGTGACCGTCATGAGACGCACCATACGGCGATCACACATGCCCGTCGGTTAGTGTCGCGGAATGCTCGATGCCACCACCCGCTCTGGGGGCACCGCCACGGCCTCTCCCCGGGCCACCGCCACGGAGCTCGTCGTCCCCGGGCTCGCTCCCCTGCCCGTCGTCACGCCCGTCGCCGCGACGGTCGACGCACCCGGCGGCCTCGCCGCGCGCTGCGCGAGAGTGCTGCGCTCGCCCTGGTCCCGCTTCGCGCTGCTGGTCACGCTGCTCGCGGCGGCCGCGTCGAGCGTGCTGCTCTTCGAGCCGCAGAAGCTCCTCGCGGACGGCTGGCCACCCCAGTGGGGCGGTGTGGCGGCGGCCGCGGTCTTCGCGGTGGCGTACGGGGTGTGCACCGTGGCGTTCGTGCCCCGACCGCTGCTGAACCTGGCCGCGGGCGCGCTGTTCGGCTCGATGTGGGGCGTCGCGGCGGCGCTGGCGGGCACGGTGCTGGGGGCCGGGATCGCCTTCGGGCTCGGTCGGATCCTCGGGCAGGACGCGCTCCGACCGCTGCTGCGGGGTCGGCTGCTCAAGGCGGCGGACGGTCAGCTGAGCCGGCACGGCATGCGCTCGATGCTGGCGGCCCGGCTGTTCCCGGGGGTGCCGTTCTGGGCCGCGAACTACTGTGCCGCCGTCTCCCGCATGGGCTGGCTGCCGTTCCTGGCGGCGACCGCGCTGGGCTCGATCCCGAACACCGCCGCCTACGTCGTCGCCGGGGCCCGTGCCTCTTCCCCGACCTCGCCGGCCTTCCTGATCGCCATGGCCTGCATCACCCTGCCGGCGCTGGTCGGCGCGGTGGTGGCCTGGCGCAAGCGCCATCACCTGCGCCGTCCGTGAGCGCCACCACCCGCGCCGTCCGTAGCCGCCGGTGGCCGGCCGCCGCCACCGGCTCCGGACCCGGTCGCCCGGTCGGTTCACACGGCTTCCAGAACCATCGCGTTGGCGAGCCCGCCCGCCTCACACATCGTCTGAAGGGCGTAGCGGGCGCCGCGTTGGCGCATCGCGTGGACGAGGGTCGTCGTCAGCCGGGTGCCGCTCGCGCCGAGCGGGTGTCCGAGCGCGATCGCGCCGCCGCGCACGTTGACCTTGCCGAGGTCGGCGCCGGTCTCCTGCCGCCAGGCCAGGACCACGCTGGAGAACGCCTCGTTGACCTCGAAGAGGTCGATGTCGTCGAGCCGAAGCCCGGCCCTGCGCAGCACCTTCTCGGTCGCCGGGATCACGCCGGTCAGCATCAGCAGCGGATCCGAGCCGGTGACGGCGAAGCTGTGCAGTCGGGCGAGCGGGCGCAGGCCGAGGCGGGCGGCGGTCTCGCCGGAAGTGATCAACACGGCCGACGCGCCGTCGTTGACCGGGCTCGCGTTGCCCGCGGTGACGTTCCACTCGATCTGCGGGAAGCGTTCGGCGAAGGCCGGATCGTAGTAGGCGGGTTTGAGGCCGGCGAGGATTTCGGGGGTGCTCCCGGGCCGTACGCACTCGTCGCGCGAAACGCCGTCCAGGGGCGCCACCTCGGCGTCGAAGAGCCCCTGCGACCAGGCCTCGGCGGCCTTGCGGTGCGAGGAGACGGCGAACGCGTCCATCTGCTCCCGCGTGATCGACCACTTGGCGGCGATGAGCTCGGAGCTGATGCCCTGCGGGACGAGTCCCTCCGGGTAGCGCGCGGCGACGCCGGGGCCGAAGGGGTCCTTGCCGGGCGGCACGTTGGACCACATCGGGACCCGGCTCATCGACTCGACCCCGCAGGCGACGACGAGGTCGTACGCGCCGGACATGACGCCCTGGGCCGCGAAGTGCACGGCCTGCTGGGAGGAGCCGCACTGCCGGTCGACGGTGGTCGCGGGGACCGTCTCCGGGAAGCCCGCCGAGAGAAGCGCGTACCGGGTGGTGTTCATGGCCTGCTCGCCGACCTGGTCGACGGTGCCGCCGATCACGTCGTCGATCAGCGCGGGATCGACGCCGGAGCGCTCGACGAGGGTGCGCAGGGTGTGGGCGAGGAGTTCGACGGGGTGGACGTGCGCGAGGGAGCCGTTCGGCTTGCCCTTGCCGATCGGGGTGCGTACGGCTTCGACGATGACTGCGTCACGCATGTGCGGTGCCTCCATGACGAGCACGAGCAGGGGAAACTACTGGTGAGTAGGAAATCCGAACTCACCATAACCCCGAGGGTTGGAAAATCCAACCTCCCAGGATTCGCTTTTCCAACCCTCCCCTAGACTGGCCGTCATGGCCGCCTCCAAAGACCCGCGCCCGTGCTCGATCGCCGACACCCTCGCCCTCGTCGGCGAGAAGTACTCCCTGCTCGTCCTGCGGGAGGTCTGTCTCGGCAACGCCCGCTTCGACCAGCTGGTGCGCAACATCGGCGCCCCGCGCGACATCCTGGCCACCCGGCTGCGCCGCCTCGTCGACGCCGGGATCCTCACCAAACGCGTCTACAGCGAACGTCCGCAGCGCTTCGAGTACCGGCCCACGCAGGCGGGGCTCGAACTGGAGCCGGTCCTGATGACACTCATGGCGTGGGGCGACCGCCATCTGCGCGGGGACGACGACCGCCCCATGGTGCTCGAGCACGTCTGCGGCAACGAGCTGGTCCCCGTGGTCACCTGCGCGGGCTGCGGCGACCAGGTCCGCCACGAGGACGTGAGCGCGCACCCCCGGGCGCCCGGCTGGACGGTGGCGGGCCCGTCGGCCGCCTGAGGCCGCGGGCGTCCTCGACGGCCTCCGCGCCGCCCGGCCTCCGCATCGCGATCGCCGCTGCCGCCGCCCCGCATCCGCATCCGCATCCGCATCCGGCCACCGGAACCGCCGTGACGATCGGCCGCGGCCGTCGGCCTGATCCCCGTCGGCTGACTCCGCGCGCTCGACATCGGCCCTTCGGGTCGGCCCGGCGGGAAAGCCGCAGGCGTACGACGGAGATCACGTCGGCCGGCGCACCGTGCGGTGACGACCCGCGACGACCCGGCCTTCAGGGCAGCGGGTACACGTCCAACCACCCGCACATCCCGAACCTCCCGTGCACCGAAGGCTGTTCGGACCGCACGGCGGCCTCGGCGAGATAGGACACATCGCCGCCCGAGAGCCGGTCCAGCTGCTCCTCCGTGGCCTGCGCGGCCGCCCGCGCCCCTCGGAGCCAGCGCTCGCGCCACTCGGCGAGCCGGGGCTCCACCAGCGCCGCGGCGGCCCGGTGGAAGGCGGCCAGGGCGGCCGGACCGTCGGCCGCCCCGCGCAGCGCCCGGTAGCCCTCCATCGCGAGGTCGCGCCGGGCACGGGCGATCCGGGCCTGCTCCTCGCGCGGGACGTCGGCCGGGATAACGGTCGCGGCGGCGTACGTCCCGGGGTCGCCGAGGTACTCCGCCGGCAGGGTGAGCACCGCGTCACCGGCCTCCGGCAGCCCGCCGTTCTGCATCAGGACGGTGATGCGCAGGTCGTTGTCGTTGACCAGCCGGTGGACGGTGCCCGGCGTGAACCAGGCGACCGTGCCGGGCGCGAGGGGCGTGACCTCGTACCCGGACGCCGTCAGCGTCTGCACCGCGCCGTGCCCGGCCGTGACGACGTACCCCTCGGAACAGGTCAGGTGCACATGGGGAGTTCCGCCGTGCAGACCGTCGGCGGCGGGCCAGTCGTACACACGCAGCCGCGAGACGGCGACCCCGCCGGGCAGCCCGTCGAACCCGCTCACCACGGGTGTGCCTCCAGGTACTTGGCGATCTCCTCCCGTTCCCAGGCGCCGTCGGCCACGACCACGCGGTAACGGCGGGTGAGCGTGTCGCCGGGGGCGAGTTCGAGCTCGTCGAAGAAGGACCAGGAAGGCGCGATGCCCGCGAAGGGCTCGTTGCGGACGAACCAGTGGGCGGGATGCGCCCCTCGGGCACCGGAGTGGTCGTTCTCGGGGGCGTGCGCGAAGACGACGGTGGCGTGCCCGTCGGCGCCGTCGTGCTCGCCGGAAAGAGCGAGCCAGGGGCTCTGCGACGCCATCAGCCCCGGGCCCTCGCCGTCCGGGCCGATGATCCGGCCGCCCCGGAAGGCGCGCGGGCCCCGCCAGAACAGACCCGTGTAACCCGCCAGTTCCCGCCCGGCGGTGGTCGGGCTGCCGAAGCGCAGCGGCTCGTCGCGGCGGTTGGTGACGGCGCTGGTCCAGGTCAGCGCATAGGAGCCGGCCTGCGGGTCGACGTCGTGCACCTCGATCCGGCGCGCCTCCTGCGCCCACAGCTCACCGCCGTACGGATGCCAGGTGAGCCGCTCGGCGATGACGACCCGGCCGCCGTCCGCCGACACCTCGTCGAAGCCGACGTGCGCCATCGAACCGACCCGCTCGGGGAGTTCGAGATACCCCTCGCCGTGCACGTACGAGTTGCCGCCCCACAGATTGGCGCCCGAGAGGTGCGAGGCGGTCAGCGACAGCCCCTTGTGCCAGCGGTGGTCGTTGGGTCGGTAGTCGGTGACGACGTCACCGGCGAGGGTCCGCAGCGGGTGGATGTACGGCCTCGGCGCCTCCCACGCCGCCTCGGGCCGGTAGACGTAGGCGAGCAGTTCGACGCCGGTGGCCTGGTCGGTCACCGTGACGCGGTCGCCGTGCGCGTGGACGAGCCGCAGACCGCCGCTCACGCGGGCACCTCCGCGTTCGTGGCCGCCGCCGTGCCCGTCGTGGCGCTCGTCCCCGTCTCCGCGCTCGGCCCGGTCGTCGGTTCCGGCCCCGTCTTCGACTCAGCCTCCATCGCGACCGTGGCGGGTGCCCAGCCGGGGGCGCCACCGTGCAGGGCCGTGTAGTACGGGTCACCCGGCCCGATCTCGCCCCGCCGCACCGTCGTGTCGGTGAACGCCGACTTGTACAGCGCGCTGATCAGCTCCAGGCTGGTGCGCCCGTCCGCGCCGCTGCTGCGCGGCCGACGGCCCGCGCGCATGCTCGCGACCAGTTCGCGAAGCTGCGCCAGATGTGAGCTCGGGACGTCGGCGCCGAAGTCCTGCCAGGCCGCCGCGAGATCGCCGGGCACGTCCGGGGCGGGCGTGATCTGCCAGTTGGCGTTGGAGTGGCCATAGAGGTGGGTGAGTTCGACGGTGGCGCGTTCGCAGTCGATACGGATGCGGCTGACCTCGTCGGGGCTCAGGACGCTGTTGACGACCGTCGCCATGGCCCCGCTCTCGAAACGGACCAGGGCGGTGGACACGTCCTCCGTCTCCACGTCGTGCACGAGCCGTCCGGCCATCGCGCGCACCTCGCTCCAGGGGCCGAGGAGGTCGAGCAGCAAATCCATCTGGTGGATGCCGTGGCCCATCGCCGGTCCGCCGCCCTCTGTCTGCCAGCGCCCGCGCCAGGGCACGGCGTAGTAGGCGGTGTCGCGGTACCAGGTGGTCTGGCAGTGCGCGACCAGCGGCCGCCCGAGAGCCTGCTCGGCGAGCAGCCGCCGCACGTGCCGGGCCCCGGATCCGAAACGGTGCTGGAAGACGATCGAGGAGTACGGCCCCGCCGCGGCGCCCTCCTCGGCCTCCACCGCGTCGTAGTCGGCGAGGGTCGGCACCGGCGGCTTCTCGCACCACACCCAGGCGCCGGCCCGCAGCGCCGCCACACTCTGCTCGCGGTGCAGGGTCGGCGGGGTGCAGATGGTCACCAGGTCGGGGCGCTGCTCCGCCAGCATCCGCGCCAGGTCGGTGTACGCGTGCGGGACCCCGCTGTCCGCGCAGAAGGCCTGGACGGCGCCGGCATCGATGTCAACGGCGGCCACGACCTCGGCCTCGCCCTCGGCGGCGAGCTGCTGGAGGGCGGGCAGATGGGAGCCGCGCCCGATCGCGCCGATGCCGACGATGGCGGCCCGGACACGGCGGCCGCCGAGCGCGGCAGGCAGCGGAGTGGATGGGGGCATGGGCGTGATCAGCACTCCTCCGACATACGGCCGAACGACCGGGCGGGCCAGCAACCGAAGGGAAGCGTGCAGTACCTGCACACAGCAAGCGCTTTCCCAACGGCAGCAACGTATGCGGCGGCCGGGCGACCGGTCAACCATCGGGACACCTGTCCGGCGTACCGATCCCGCACGTGAGGCGCGCGTGGCGGGCGCGAGGGTCGCGGCGCGGCGCGGCTGAGGCGGGCGAGGACAGCAGGCACGCCGCGGGCACGACAGGGGCTGCGGGCACGCCGTCCGGCGCGACAGGGGCGCGGGCGCCCGCGACGAGGACGGCAGGACGCCGTCGGGCACGGCAGTCGCTGCACAGGCCGTCGGGCACGGCCGAGACGGCGGGCGCCCGCGACCGGCGAGGACGGCAGGTCGCCCCGTCCGGGACCGGCAGGGACGGGAGGGAAGGGAGGGAGGGAAGGGAGGGACCGGGACGGGAGGGACGGCAGTCGGGCCGCTGCCCGTGAAGCAAGGCGAGGCACGAGCCCGGAGGCGAGGCACGAGCCCGGAGGCGAGGCACGAGCCCGGAGGCGAGGCACGAGCCCGGAGGCGACGCACGAGCCCGGAGGCGACGCACGAGCCCGGAGGCGACGCACGAGCCCGGAGGCGACGCACGAGCCCGGAGGCGAGGCACGAGCCCGGAGGCGAGGCACGAGCCCGCCGCCGGCGGGGTGCGTGACCGTCGTGTGAGGGGATTCGTCGCTCATGCGGAGGGGCGGTGGTCGGCGGTACGGAGCTCGCGTGGTGCCTGCGAAACCCCTGTGCCGGGCCTGTCATCGGGGAACGCTAGGCTTCCCCCGGCACACACCTGATCACCTGATCATCGCGCGCGACGGGCCGACCGTCGCCGTCGCCCTCTCCGATCGGCACTTGGACTCCGTAACCTCATGTCTTGGTTTGAATCCCTCATCCTCGGACTCGTCCAGGGGCTGACCGAGTTCCTCCCCGTCTCCTCCAGCGCGCATCTGCGGCTGACCGCGGCGTTCTCCGGCTGGGAGGACCCCGGCGCCGCCTTCACGGCGATCACCCAGATCGGCACGGAAGCCGCGGTGCTGATCTACTTCCGCAAGGACATCGGCCGGATCATCTCGGCATGGAGCCGATCGCTGTTCGACAAGACGCTGCGCAAGGACCACGACGCCCAGATGGGCTGGCTGGTGATCGTCGGCTCGATTCCGATCGGGCTGCTGGGCGTGACGCTCAAGGACCAGATCGAGGGCCCGTTCCGCGATCTGCGGATCACGGCCACGATGCTCGTCGTCGTCGGCATCGTGATCGGCGTCGCCGACCGGCTGGCGGCCCGCGACGAGACGGGCGGGAAGCACCGCGCGCCCAAGCAGCGCAAGACCCTGGAGAACCTCGGCGTCAAGGACGGCCTGATCTTCGGCCTGTGCCAGGCCTGCGCTCTCATCCCCGGCGTCTCGCGTTCCGGCGCCACCATCAGCGGCGGCCTGTTCATGGGTTACAAGCGCGAGGCCGCGGCCCGCTACTCCTTCCTGCTCGCCATCCCGGCCGTACTGGCCTCCGGTGTCTTCGAGTTGAAGGACGCGGTGGAGGGCGGCCATGTGGCGTGGGGACCGACGATGTTCGCGACGGTGATCGCGTTCGTGACCGGGTACGCGGTCATCGCCTGGTTCATGAAGTTCATCAGCACCAAGTCCTTCATGCCGTTCGTCTACTACCGCGTCGTACTGGGCATCCTGATCATCGCCCTGGTCGCGACGGGTGCGCTGAGCCCGCACGCGGCGGAGTCGGCGGGCTGACCGCTCCCTGTCCGCTCCGGTGACTCCGCGGGGCTGCGCAGCACCGCACGAATCGACTTCCTCTTGCGAACCCGCTGGAGAATCACCGGAGTTGATCGATCAGCCGTGACCAAGCCCATATCCGCGCGCGTAGCCGTCCGGTAGCGCAGTGTCAGTGCTTGCGCCTAGGCTTGGCCCATGTCCCCCAACCCTGTGCCCTCTGGTTCCGTGCGGTCCGCTGCCGAGTTAAATGAGCGGATCCGGGCCCTTTGGCTGCGTGCGGGCGGTTCACTCTCCGCCCAGGAGCGAGCGGAGTACGAGTTGCTGGTCGTGGAGTGGGCCATCGCGATCCGCGGCGAGGTCGTCACCGCGGCCTGATCCTGAGCTCAGGCCTCGGCCCGGTGCCTACCCCTCCCCTCCCCTCTGCTCTCCCCCCTCGCCCCTCCTTCGCCCCACGGCCCCGTGTCGTCCCGTGTCCGGTCCGCGACCGTCCGTTACGCTCGCGTCGCCACACAGGACACGATCTTCATGGAGGGCAGGACGGCGAGGATCAGGCGTGAGCGCCTCGCCAGAACGCTGACGTTCTGGCTGCGACCCGCCTTCGCGCTGCGCGTCATCAACCGGTTCCAGAGGATCGTGGGCTTCGACCGGTCGATGGCCCTGGCGTCCAGCGCGTTGACCGCGCTGGTGCCGCTCTCCATCCTCATCGGCGCCGTCGTGAGCAGCTTCGCGCACTACGACGCGGCGGAGCAGATCATCAGGCGCTATCACCTCACCGGTGCGGGCGCCACGGCTGTCAGCTCCCTCTTCTCCCCCGCCGAGGGCAGCAGTGCGAGCGTGGGCGCCTTCGGAGCCGTGTTCCTGACGATCTCGACCCTCAGTTTCGCCCGGGCCGCGCAGCGGCTGGTCGAACAGACCTGGGATCTCAGCCCGCTCAGCGTGCGCAACACCCGTAACGGCCTGTGGTGGATCCTCGGCCTGGGCGGCTACGCACTGTGCACCGCTTCGCTCACCGCGCTGCTCGGCGAAGGCGAGCTGGGGCTGGTCGCCTCGGCGTGCGAGGTTCCCCTGACCGCCGCGTTCCTCATCTGGAGCGGACGGCTCCTGTCCGCGAAGCGGATCGACTGGCGGGACCTCGTCCCCTTCGGCGTCACGGCAGCCGTTCTGACGGCGGCCTATTCGGTGGGCGCGGCCGTCTACCTGCCGCGTCTGTTCAACACCTACGCCGCACGCTACGGCGTGGTGGGCGCGGTGTTCGCGATGATCTCCGCGCTCTTCGCCGCCATGCTGGTCATGGTCGGATCGTCGGCGCTGGGGCGCGAGGTACGAGACGAACTCGACCAGATCCGTCAGGGCCACCGCCCTTCCGACCACGAGGTTCGCCTGCAGTGGGACACCTTGGTTGAGCAGACCCGGTCGCACTGGCGCACGGCGCGGGGCCAGATGTCCCGTCATCAGACCAAGGACTCCGACCACTGAAGCGTGCCTGACAACGACCTGGACGCGACCTGGACGGCCCGGACGCGGACCGGACGACAGCGGGACGACGCCCGCACGCGGACCGGACGAGAGCGGGACGATGCCCGCACGCGGACCAGACGAGAGCGGGACGACGCCCGCACGAGAGCCGGTCGACGCCCTCACGCGGACCGGACGACAGCGAGTCGACGCCCGGACGAAGACCGGACGAGAGCGAGTCGACGCCCGGACGAAGACCGGCCGAGGCGCACGGGGACCGTCCGTCCCGGCTCCGAACGGGCTGCCGCCGTCGCACGCCGTCCGGGCCCCGATTACCGGTGAAGCTCCCGCCTTGGGCAGGATGGTCACCATGACCGAGATCCGCACCCCCCGCCTCCTCCTCCGCCGATGGCACGACGACGACCTCGTGCCCATGGCCGACATCAACGCGGATCCGCACGTCATGCGCTGGGTCGACGACGGCTCGGTTCTCGATCTGGAGCAGACGGCGGAGGCGATCGAGCAGTGGGAGGAGGAGTGGGACGAGGAGGGCTTCGGGCTCTTCGCCGTGGAGCTCCTCGCCTCGGGCGAACTGGCCGGCTTCACGGGCCTGTCCATGCCCGGGTTCCTGCCGGAGGTACTGCCCGACGTGGCGATCAGCTGGCGGCTCGGATCCCAGTTCTGGGGCCAGGGGTACGCGTCCGAAGCCGCCCACGCGACGCTGGAGTTCGCGCTTCAGGATCGTGGCCTCGACCGCGTCATCAGCATCATCCGGATCGGTGACGAGGCCTCCGAGAACATCAGCCGCAAGCTCGGCATGGCGCCGGAGCGCGAAACGGTGCACCCGGTCCACGGTCACTCGCTGCACGTGCACGCCATCGACCTCACCGAGTTCCACGGGTGACCGGGCGGGCCGGCTGAGCGAGGAAGGGGACCGGCCTGATGGAGTTCGTCCTTTCCGGCCGAGTGATCGAATGGCGCGGACCGGCCCCGTACTACTTCGTTCCCCTGCCGGACGAGGAGTCCGCCGACGCCCGGATTTCGGCCGCAAGTGCTGGGTCCGGAGTGGCTCGACGAACAGTCGCTCCGGGTCCTCGGTCCTGGGAGCCCGACCGGATGCCCCCTCAGAAGGACCCTGAAGGGGCATCCGCCCCGACCCGAAGGTGACCGGTCCCGCCTTCACGCCTCCACCGATCAGCGGACCGTTTTCCGCAAAGACCTTGGCTGAGCAGCCCCCGTGCCCAACACTCGGGCCATGACGCAGCGTGTGGAACTCGCCGCCGTGATGGACCGGTTGGCCGTCGACGGGTTGGTCACCGACTACGCGGTGGCAGTCGACGACGGTGACTGGACGGCGTACCGGCAACTGTTCACATCGGACGGGCGGGCGGACTACCGCTCGGCCGGCGGTATCGAGGGGGACGCCGGGAACGTCTCCTCATGGCTCGCGGAGAACCTGCGGGTGTTCGCGATGCGGCAGCATCTCATCGTCAACCGCCAGGTGCGCTTCGGGATCCTGGAGCAGGACACGGGCGACACGGCCCGGGTCCAGGCCGACTACGTCAACCCGATGAGGCTGGCCGCCGGCCACGACGACTCGGCGGCCGGCCCGCCGGACTTCGTCTGCGGCGGCAGGTACTCCTTCGGTCTGCTGCGGACGGACGACGGATGGCGGGTGCGTGAGGTCGTCGTCCGGGAGAAGTGGCGACGCCTGCCCGCCTGAGCCGGCAGCAGACGGCAGACGGCAGACGGCAGACGGCAGACGGCAGACGGCAGACGGCAGTAAGTACAAAACGGACGGCATGGACGTATGGCGGAAACACGGGCAGAAACACAGTCAGAAGCCGGAGGGTCAGGGGCGGTGGAGCCGATATTCGCGCGCCCTGTCGGAGATCGTCCGGGGCGCGCACACTGAAGGCACCCCGAGCGGGTAGGGAGGTGCCGTATGAAGACGTTCGGACACTGGCTCACCTCCCCCTGGCGGCGTACGGCCGTCGCGGCCGTCGCGGGCACGCTGCCCGTGCTCGCGTTCCCGGCACCGGCCCTGTGGTGGTGGGCCTATCTCGCGCTCGTCCCCTGGATGCTGCTCGTCCGCTCCGCGCCGACGGGGCGGCGGGCCGCGTTCGACGGATGGAGCGGCGGGTTCGGTTTCATGGTGGCGATGCACCATTGGCTGCTGCCGAGCCTGCATGTGTTCACCCTGGTCATCGCCGCCCTGCTGGGCGCGCTGTGGGCCCCGTGGGCCTGGCTGGTCCGCCGGTTTCTCGCCACGGACGTGATCCCCTCCCGCGCGCGGGTGTTCGCCGCGCTGCTGGTGCTGCCCTCCGGCTGGCTGGCGATCGAACTCGTTCGCTCCTGGCAGGGGCTCGGCGGGCCGTGGGGCATGCTCGGGGCGAGTCAGTGGCAGGTGGAGCCCGCGCTGCGGCTCGCCTCCGTGGGCGGGGTGTGGCTGCTCAGCTTCCTGGTGGTGGCGGTCAACGTGTCGGCCACCGTCCTGGTCTCCGTTCCGGCGTCCCGGGCCCCGGCCGTCGCCGGTCTCGTCGCCACCGCCGCCACGGCCTCGGCCGCGTGGATGTGGGCGCCGCGCCCGGACGCCGGCGGACAGACCCGGATCGCCGTCGTGCAGCCGGGGGTGATCGACGGCCCCGACAGCCGCTTCGACCGCGAGGAACAGCTGACCCGGCGACTGGTCGGGCAGGACGTGGATCTGATCGTCTGGGGCGAGAGCAGCGTCGGCTACGACCTCGACGACCGGCCCGACCTGGCCCGCCGCCTGGCGGAGTTGTCCCGCGTCACCGGCGCCGACATCCTCGTCAACGTCGACGCCCGCCGCTCCGACCGGCCCGGCATCTACAAGAGCTCGATGCTCATCGGGCCCGAGGGCCCGACGGGCGACCGGTACGACAAGATGCGGCTGGTGCCGTTCGGCGAGTACATACCCGCCCGTTCCGTGCTCGGCTGGGTCACCTCCGTCGGCAAGGCGGCCGGCGAGGACCGGCGGCGCGGCAACGAGCAGGTCGTCGTGGACGCCGGGCACGGGCTGCGGATCGGTCCGATGGTGTGCTTCGAGACGGCGTTTCCCGACATGAGCCGGCACCTGGCGGACGACGGCGCGGACGTGCTGGTCGCGCAGTCGTCGACCTCCTCCTTCCAGCGGAGCTGGGCGCCCGCGCAGCACGCCTCGCTCGGCGCGCTGCGCGCCGCGGAGACCGGGCGGCCGTTCGTCCACTCCACCCTCACCGGCGTCTCGGCCGTGTACGACGCGAGTGGCCGACGGGTCGGCTCGTGGCTCGGCACGCAGGCGAGCACGACGGCCGTCTACGACGTCCCGCTCGCCGATGGCGTCACCCCGTACGTCCGCTACGGCGACTGGCCGGTCCACGGCGCCCTGCTGGTGCTGCTGGCCCTCGCGCTCACGGAGGGGGCACGGACGGTCAGGCTGCGGCGGACCGTTCCCGCACCGCTCGGACCACTCGTTCGCACAACTCGTGAGTCGCCAGCGCGTCCCGGGCGCTGAGCACCTTGCCCGCGCGCACGGCGTCCAGGAAGGCGAGCACCGCCTGCTCGATGCCGCGCTGCCGAGCCACCGGCACCCAGTCGCCGCGCCGCCGCACGGTCGGCTGACCCTTGTGATCGATCACCTCGGCGAGGTTGACGACCTGGCGCTTGGTGTCCTGGCCGGACACCTCGAGGATCTCCTCGTTGGAACCGCTGAGCCGGTTCATCACACCGAGCGCGGTGAAGCCGGGCCCGGCGAGCTGGAGGACGACGTGGTGCAGCAGGCCGTTCTCGGCACGGGCGCGCACGGTGACGTCGTCGACCGGGCCCGGCGCCAGGAAGCGCAGTGTGTCGACGACGTGGATGAAGTCGTCGAGGATCATGGTGCGCGGTTCCTCGGGCAGGCCGACCCGGTTCTTCTGCATGAGGATCAGCTCGCGCGGATGGTCGGCGCACTGCGCGTAGCCGGGCGCGAGGCGCCGGTTGAAGCCGACGGCGAGGGAGACGTTCCGCGCCTCCGCGAGCGTGACGAGCCGCTCGGAATCGGCGAACTCGTAGGCGAGGGGCTTGTCCACGTATGTCGGCACGCCCGCCTCCAGCAGCCGGGAGACGATCTCGGGGTGGGCGGCGGTGGGCGCGTGCACGAAAGCGGCGTCGAGGCCGGCGGCGAGGAGCGCGTCGAGGTCGCGGTGGCGCTGCTCCCGCGGCAGGCGCAGGCCGTCGGCGACCCGGTCCAGGGTGGCCGGCGTGCGGGTCTGGAGGTGGAGCTCGACTCCGGGCAGCGCGCCGAGCACGGGCAGATAAGCCTTCTGCGCGATGTCGCCGAGTCCGATGCAGCCGACCTTCACGGGCGCTCCCTCGCTACCTGTCCTACCGCCTGGACTACCGTCTACGGCAGCATACGGGGCCCCTCCGGGGCCGCCGCCCGCCGGTCCGCGATGTGCCTGGACGCCCGGCCGGGGTGGGGCGGGCAGGCCCCGGCGAGGGTCGCCCGAGGACGTGCCCGGCGTCCTGCGCGAGGGAAAACCCGTGGTGGCGGAGGGCGGCTCGAAGACACCATGCGAGTATGACGACGCAACGCACCGGGCCCGCCCAGAACGCCGACGAACGCGCCATGCTGGAAGGACGCCTGGACTACCACCGCCAGACCCTGGCGTGGAAGTGCGAGGGGCTCACCGACGCCCAGTTGCGCACCGCCTCGGTGCAGCCTTCCGGGCTGTCCCTGATGGGGCTCGTGCGGCACATGGCGGAGGTGGAGCGCAGTTGGTTCCGCAGGGTTCTGGTGGGCGACGGCGCGGGGCCGATCTACTACACGGAACAGGATCCGGACGGCGAGTTCCGTCTCACCGAGCGCGACACCTGGGCGGAGGCCTTCGCCACCTGGCAGTCCGAGATCGAGGTCGCCCGGCGGTACGCGGCGGGTTTCGCCCTGGCCGAACTCTCGCGCGGTCGGAGCAGATTCACCGACGAGCCGTTCAGCCTGCGCTGGATCTACACCCACATGATCGAGGAGTACGCCCGTCACAACGGCCACGCCGATCTGATCCGGGAGCGCATCGACGGTTCGACCGGCGAGTGACGTCAGCGCGGGGGGACCGGCTCCCTCGTACGGGGTAGGAGATCACCCGTGCGGGGCAACCTCCGCTGCTCCGCTGTTGCTCGGGCGGGCGGAGCCGCCAGAGTTGCGCGGGTGCAGCGAACGACGACGACTACCGCAACGCTCCTGGTCACCGTGGCCGTCTCGGCCCTGACGGGGTGCCTGAACGTCCAGCGCCCGGCCGTGCCGGGGCCCGCTCCGGCACCGTCCCAGCCGTCCGTGCCGCGGCCGGAGGGAGGAGCCGAGGTGCAGGTCGTGCAGGCGCCGGCCCGTGAGGCGCTGGAGATGGTCGGGCCGTCCCGGAAGCCGGAACCGGACGCACCCGCGTCGCCGGCCCAGCGGCGGCGGACAACGGGGGCGGCGGCGGGGGCCGGTGGCTCCGGACCGCCGCCCTCGTCCCGTACCCCGCCGCACAGCCGGCCGGCGCAGCCGGAGGCCCGGCGGCGCGCGCTGCCGCGGGTGGAGCTCCCGGACCTGGAGGAGGAGGTGCGCGGGAACACCGACGTGTGCGCGCTCGGCAGGAGGTACGGCGGATGGCAGGGCGACAGCCCGGAGGCATCGATCTGCGAGCAGGCCTACGGGCGTTGAGGGGTCAGGGGGCGTGGACCTCGGGGGACGACCGCCCCGCCGGTCTCACCACTCCCACTCGCCGCGCCCCTCCCACTCCCCTTCGTCCTCGTCCTCGCCCAGTCTCCGTTCCATCCGGCCGATCGCGGCCCGTACGCCGTCCCCGTAGCTGTCGTCCCTGAGTGCCACGGCCGCCGTCCGGGCCCTGCGTACGTGGGTACGGGCGGCCTCGGCGCGGCCGAGTTTGACGTAGTCCGCCGCCAGGTTGAGGTGCAGCGACGGGTAGAGCGCGCGCACCTCGGCCGAGCCGTCGTGCTCCTGCGCCGCCGTGAGCGCCCTCAGGTCCCACGCCAGCTCGTCCGAGGGGTCGTCGTGGGTGTCGGCCAGGTAGTGGGCGAGGGTGCAGCGGTGCAGCGGCGCGCCGCCCTCGCCGAGTTCCGTCCACAGGTCGAGCAGGCGGCGCCTGGCCTCCTCGCGGTCTCCCCCGTGGTGCAGCATCACGACCTGCCCGATCCGCGTCAGCAGGGCGTCCGACACCGTCTGCCCCTGTCGCTCCGCCACCTCGGCCTCCTTGCGTCGTTGCGACGACGCTAGCCGCAGCCCTGCGCAATCCCGGTCAGGCGGCACCGTGCCGGTGCGCGGAGGAACCGGCCCGGCGGCAGCCGGCGGGGCGAGGTCCCCTGCGGGCAGGACGGTCGGGCGGAGTCGGATCAGGCCTGGTCGGCCAGGTTCGGGATCGTCCAGTCGATCGGCTCGTGGCCCTGCTGTGCCACCGCCTCGTTGATCTGCGTGAACGGCCGGGAACCGAAGAACTTCTTCGCCGACAGCGGCGAGGGGTGGGCGCCCTTGACCACGATGTGCCGGGTCTCGTCGATGAGCGGGAGCTTCTTCTGCGCGTAGTTGCCCCACAGGACGAAGACGGCCGGGTCGGGCCGGTCGGCCACCGCGCGGATCACCGCGTCCGTGAACTTCTCCCAGCCCTTGCCCTTGTGCGAGTTCGCCTCGCCGGAGCGCACCGTGAGGACCGCGTTGAGCAGCAGGACGCCCTGCCGCGCCCACGGCATCAGGTAGCCGTTGTCCGGAATCGGCGCGTCCAGCTCCGCGTGCAGTTCCTTGTAGATGTTCCGCAGGGACGGCGGGATCTTCACTCCGGGCCGCACCGAGAAGCACAGGCCGTGCCCCTGCCCCTCGCCGTGGTACGGGTCCTGGCCCAGGACGAGCACCTTCACCCGCTCGTACGGCGTCGCGTCGAGCGCGGCGAAGACCTCCTCGCGCGGGGGGTAGACGGGACCCGCCGCGCGCTCCCCCTCGACGAACTCCGTCAGCTCCTTGAAGTAGGGCTGCTGGAGCTCGTCGCCCAGAACCCCGCGCCAGGACTCGGGCAGCATGGCGATGTCGGTCACGTCAACGTCCTCGGGTCGTGCGGTCACTTGCAGAGCACAGAACCTACAGGCGACCACTGACAACCGGCCTTGCGGGCCGGTCGCCGACCACCTACCAGCTGGTCTTCCGCGTCAGCTCCCACACCATCATGATCGTCGAGGGGTCCAGGGACCGCTCGCCGCCGGAGACGTCCTCGGACGAGGCCAGGTACTGCTTGCCCTGCCACAGCGGGAGCAGCCGGGCGTCGTCGACGAGGATCTGCTGGGCCTCCTCGAAGTCCTTCACGACGTTGGCGCGGTCGCTCTCCCCGCGGGAGCGGGGCAGCAGCACCTGCGTGATCTCCTTCGCCGGGTACGGCGTGCCGAGCGCGTTCTGATCACCGACGAAGGGGGCGATGAAGTTGTCGGCGTCGGGGAAGTCCGGGGCCCAGCCGCGGCCGAACACGGGGTACTCGCCCTTCTGGTATCCCACGACGTAGGTGTTCCAGGGACGGCTCTTGAGCGTGACCGAGAACAGACCCGAGGCGTCGAGCTGCCTCTTGATCTCCTTGAACTCCAGAGCGGTGTCGGAGCCGTAGCGGTCGGTGGTGTACCAGAGCGTGAGCGGGACGGTCTCGGTGATCCCCGCCTCGGTGAGGATCTTGCGGGCCTTGCCCTTGTCCGGGTCGCCGAAGGAGTCGAAGAAGCCGGTGGTGTGGCCGGTCAGGCCGGACGGGACCATGGAGTACAGCGGCTCGACGGTGTCCTTGTAGACCTCGTGCGCGATCGCGGCCCGGTCCACGATCTGGGCCACGGCCCGGCGCACGGCGACCTTCTCGGACCACGGGTCCTTGGGGTTGAACACCAGGTAGTTGATGTTGCTGCCGGCGCCCTCGATGAGCTGGAGGCCCTCGTTGGCGGCGTTCTTGCCGTCCAGGTCGACGATGTCGTCGGCGGCGAGACCCTGGTAGGTGATGTCGATGTCCTTGGCGCGCAGGGCCTTGACCATCTCGCCGGAGTCCTGGAAGTAGCGGATGGTCACCGCGTCGTTCTTGCGGTCGGCGAAGCCCTTGTAGTTGTCGTTCCGTACGAGTACGGCCTGCTTGCCCTGTTCATAGGACTGGAGCCGGTACGGGCCGGAGCCGACGATGCCGTCCGACTTGCGCAGGGCCTTCGCGGAGTAGTCGTCGGGGTCGACGAGGGACATGCCCGGGGTGGCCAGCACGAACGGGAAGGTGGCGTCGGGCTTGTTGAGCCGGAAGAGGACCACCCGGTCGCCCTTCGTCTCGACGCTGTCGAGGCTGCCCAGGAGTCCGTTGGGGCCGGTCTCGGCGTTGATCGTCCTGATCCGGTCGATCGAGTGCTTCACGGCGTTCGCGTCCAGCTTGTCGCCGTTGGAGAACTTGAGACCGTCGCGGAGTTCGCACTTGTACGTACGGTTCGAATCGTCCGTGAAGTCACAGGACTCGGCGGCGTCCGGCTGGGGACTCGTCGCTCCGTTGGGGTAGCTCAGCAACGTTTGGTAGATGTTGCGGAACAACTCCCACGAGCCGTCCCAGGCGGCGGCGGGGTCGAGCGTGCTGGGAGCACTGGTGGTGCCCACGACGATCGGTCCGGCGTCGTCGGAGCTCTCCTCTCCCAGGAGGCTGCATCCGGCCACCAGGGATATGGACACGATCGCCGCCATCTGCTGCAAGGATCGGTTCCGGTTGAACACGCGCACGCTCCTCGATCTGCCATGCCAAGGGTTGGCAGACCATACCGCAGCCTCACGCGCCGTGAACCCGCGCCCTTGAAGCATTCTTGATCACTTCATGGTGACTACGTTGTCATCGCCCCGCGTGACGCCCGAACGACGACACGGGCGCCGTTTCCGTCAGGAAACGACGCCCGCGCGCGGGTGTCGGGTTCAGGCCGAGCCGTGATCAGCCCACGCCGGCGTTGAGGAAGATCCCGCCGTCGACGACGAGCGTCTGGCCGGTGATCCAGTCCGACTGTTCCGAGGTCAGGAACGCGGCGGTACCGCCGATGTCGGAGGGCACGCCGAGCCGGGCGAGCGGGTAGGCGGCGGCCGCCTCCTCCTCGCGGCCCTCGTACAGCGCCTGGGCGAACTTCGTCTTCACCACGGCCGGGGCGATCGCGTTGACCCGCACACGCGGCGCGAACTCGTGCGCCAGCTGCTGGGTCAGGTTGATCATCGCGGCCTTGCTGACGCCGTACGCGCCGATGAACGGCGAGGCGGAGAGTCCCGCGACGGAGGCGATGTTGACGATCGCGCCGCCGTTGTCCTTCTGCCAGGCGTGCCAGGTCCGCTGCGCGAAGCCGAGCGCGGAGACCACGTTGGTCTCGAAGACCTTGCGGGCCACGTCCAGGTCGAGGTCGGCGATCGGCCCGAACACCGGGTTCGTACCGGCGTTGTTCACGAGGAAGTCGACGCGGCCGAAGGCCTCCATGGTGCGCTCGACGGCGGCGGCCTGGTGCGCCGGGTCGTGCGCCTTGCCGGCGACGCCGATGACCCGGTCGGCGCCGAGCTGCTCGACGGCCTCCTTGAGCGCGTCCTCGCCGCGGCCGGTGATGCAGACCCGGTCGCCGCGGGCGACGAGTGCCTCGGCGACGCCGTAGCCGATGCCGCGGCTGGCGCCCGTGACGAGGGCGACCTTGCCGGAGAGTGCGGGCAGTTCAGTCATGTTCGTGATCCCCAGTGCTCCCTAGTGGCCTTTAGTCGAGCGGTCCGCCGGCGACGTACAGCACCTGGCCGGAGACGAAGCCGGCGGCCTCGTTCGTGAAGAAGGCGATCGCGTTGGCGATGTCGTCGGGCTCGCCGACGCGCGCGACCGGGATCTGGGTGGCGGCCGCGGCCTTGAACTCCTCGAAGCCCATGCCGACGCGGGCCGCGGTCGCGGCGGTCATGTCGGTGGCGATGAAGCCGGGGGCGACGGCGTTGGCGGTGATGCCGAACTTGCCGAGCTCGATGGCGAGGGTCTTGGTGAAGCCCTGGAGACCGGCCTTGGCGGCGGAGTAGTTGGCCTGGCCGCGGTTGCCGAGCGCCGAGGAGGAGGACAGGTTGACGACCCGGCCGAAGCCCGCGTCGACCATGTGCTTCTGAACGGCCTTGGTCATCAGGAAGGAGCCGCGCAGGTGCACGTTGAGCACGGTGTCCCAGTCCGAGGCGCTCATCTTGAACAGCAGGTTGTCGCGGAGCACGCCCGCGTTGTTGACGAGGATCGTCGGCGCGCCCAGCTCCGCGACGACCCGTGCGATCGCCGCCTCGACCTGGGCCTCGTCGGAGACGTCGGCGCCGACCGCGACGGCCTTGCCGCCCGCCGCGGTGATCTTCTCGACGGTGTCCTTGCAGGCGGCCTCGTCGAGGTCGACGACCGCGACCGCACGGCCTTCCGCGGCCAGCCGTACGGCGGTGGCGGCTCCGATGCCGCGCGCCGCGCCCGTGACCACGGCGACCCGCTGCTCAGTGGTGGACATTGCTGGTTCTCCTCGCCCTTGAGAAAATCTGGATGCGCCCGAGTGGTGAGCGACCGCTTAGTACCTTCGGCAGACGTGACGCTAGAAGCCCTGGCACCCGGTGTCAACGCCACACGGCGCGGGTGTGATCCATTACCTCACCAGCAGTTCCAGCAGCCGCGCCGTCTCGGCGGCGGGATCGGTGGTGAGCCCCGTGTGGACGGGGCCCGGCTGGACGATGGTCGAGCGGGGCGCGATCAGCCAGCGAAAGCGCCGTCCGGCGTCGTCGTGCGCCGCCTGACCGGCCGAGGCGCCGCCCGCGCACACACCCTCGACCGCCCGCAGCGCGGCGCGCACCCCGTTCACGTCCGCGTCCGGATCCAGCGCCAGCAGCTTCGCCTCGTCGAGGTGGGTGCGGGCACCGACGTAGTCCTGGCCGCGGCAGTACACCAGCACGCCCGCGTTGACGCACTCGCCGCGTTCGACGCGCGGTACGACCCGCAGCAGGGCGTACTCGAAGACGTCCCGGTCGCCGCCCTGGCCCGGCCGGGTGATGTGGCGCTCGTTCACTTGGTCCCCTTGATGCGGTCGTGGATGACGGCGGCACGGGCGAGCAGAGGGGCCGCGTAGGCCCGCCGGAGCGCGTCCGGGGTGTCGAAGCCGGGCTCGTCCGCCAGCCAGACGTCGGGGATCTCGGCGGTGACCTCGGCGAGGAGGTCGGCGGTGATCAGCGGCGCCAGCTCCGCCGCCGCTGCCGCGACGTCCGGTCGGAACGGGGTCAGAGCGTGGTCGGAGGCGTCGTAGGGGCGGGCCGCGGAGGTCTCGGCGGTGGGCCAGTTGTGCTGCCAGATCATGGTGGCGCCGTGATCGACGATCCACAGGTCGCCGCGGTGGACCAGCAGGTTGGGGTTGCGCCAGGAGCGGTCGACGTTGTTCACGAGCGCGTCGAACCAGACGATCCGGCCGGCCTCCCCGGAGCTCACCGGGAAGGCGAGCGGATCGAAGCCGAGGGCGCCGGAGAGGAAGTCCATGCCGAGGTTGGTGCCGCCGCTGGACTTCAGCAACTCCTGTACCTGCTGGTCGGGTTCGCCGAGTCCCAGCACGATGTCGAGCTCCACGGTCACCAGCCGGGGCACCCGGAAGCCGAGCCTGCGGGCGAGCTCGCCGCAGACCACCTCGGCGACGAGCGTCTTGCGGCCCTGCCCTGCGCCGGTGAACTTCATGACGTACAGACCGAAGTCGTCGGCCTCGACGAGTCCCGGCAGGGAGCCGCCCTCACGCAGGGGTGTGACGAAGCGGGTCGCGGTGACTTCCTTGAGCATCGCCCCAGGCTACTGGGCCTGGCACGATGCGTGGCCGACAGCTGCGCGACAGCTCTGGCTTACGCCGCACTCATCTCTGACGGGTCAGTATCTCGACACCGTCCGGACTTGGCGGGGTGCTGAACGACCGGCGCCCGCGGCTCGTACCTCTCGGCAGATCCACGCATCCCCTGGAAGGGAACCCTCAGCATGACCAGCGCATCGATCAAGTCCGCGTCGGGGCCCGCCCGCCGTGCCGTCGTGGCAGCCGCCGGAGCCGCGGGGCTCTCCGTCGCGCTGACCGCGTGCGGAGGCTCCGACGACGACTCGTCGAGCTCGTCCGCCTCGGCCGGCACGTCGGGTTCCACCGGGTCCGGCGACGCCGCGAGCACCGGCGGCACGGGCGGCGGGGACAACGCCGCGGCCGGCGCCGCGCTCACCACGACCGCCGACATACCCGAGGGCGGTGGCAAGGTGTTCGACGCCGAGAAGGTGGTGGTCACCCAGCCGACGGCGGGCACCTACAAGGCGTTCTCCGCCGTCTGCACCCACCAGGGCTGCGCGGTGAAGAGCATCAGCGACGGCGTCATCAACTGCCCCTGTCACAACAGCAACTTCTCGATCACGGACGGCAGCGTGAAGAGCGGCCCCGCGCAGAAGCCGCTGCCCGAGGTGCCGATCACCGTCAGCGGCGACTCGATCACACTGGCCTGACGGCCGGACGCCGGAGGCAGGCCAGCACCTCGTCGGTGGTCACGACCGTGGCGACCAGGGCGAGGGTGTGGCGGATCATCGCGGGGGTGTAGTCGGTCGGCACCCCGGCGATGGCGTCCGACGGCACGACGGCCGTGTAGCCCCGGTTGACGGCGTCGAAGACGGTGTTCGGGATCGCCACGTTGGCCGAGACGCCGGTCACCACCAGGGTGCGGCAGCCCAGGTTGCGCAGCAGGGCGTCGACGTCGGTGCCCTGCACCGGCGACAGCCCGTGCAGCCGCCGTACCACGAGGTCCTGCTCGGCCACCTCGATCGGAGGCGCCGGGCGGGTCGCGTCGGTGCCGGCGAGCTGCTGGACGGGCAGGCGCTCGGCCGCGCGGAACAACCGGGCGTTGCGGTTGGCGCCCCGGCCGTCGGGGCGGCGCTCGGCGACGGCGTGCACGACCTGGACGCGGCTCGCGTGGGCCGCCGCGACCAGCCGGGCGACGTTGGCGAGGGCCCCCGACTCCCGTGCCGCGCGGGCGAGCTGGGGCAGCGCGGCATCCGGTCCGACGACGCCCTGCTGGCACTCCACCGTGATCAGGACGGTGCTCGCCGGGTCGAGGAGGGCGCTGAGCTGTTCGTACGACGGCATGACTCCTCCTGGCGTCGGTGTGCGGCGGGCGACAGTAACCGCCATTGCGCGCAGAAGGAAGAACACCCATGCTTTCCTGACGGGATTTCAGGAGAGCGGCACGTACACACAAGAGAAGAATGAGGGGCCGGATGACCGTCACACAGCGCCGGGGCCGGAAGATCATGATGTCGCCGGGTGAACTGGACGCGTTTCTCACCCTCCAGCGCACCTGCCGGGTCGCGACCGTGTCCACCGACGGCGCCCCGCACGTCAGCGCCCTGTGGTTTCTCTGGGACGGCACCGCGTTGTGGCTGTACTCCGTCGTGCGCAGCAAGCGCTGGGCGGACCTGAAGCGCGATCCCCGGGTCGCGATCGTGATCGACACGGGCGAGGAGTACGACGCGCTGCGGGGCGTGGAGCTGTCCGGCGTGGTGGAGTTCGTGGGCGAGAGCCCGCGCACCGGTGAGCTGTGTGCCGAACTCGACGCCGTGGAGACGCGCTTCGCGCGCAAGAACTTCGGCCTGGACGCGATGCCGCACGACGGCCGGCACGCGTGGGTGCGGCTGAAGCCGTCGAAGATCGTGTCCTGGGACTTCCGCAAGCTGGGCGGCTCGTAGGGCGGTTCCGTCCGATCGGCCGGGTCAGCCCACAGCTTTCCCCGCGGCCTTGAGCGCCGCGACCGCCGCCCGGATCGACGGGCGGCGGTCGGCGTCCGCCCGCCAGAGCACGTACACGTGCCGGCGCACCCGCTGCCGCAGGGGAACCGTCACGACGCCCTCGGGCACCGGGTGACGTCCGAGCAGCGGCGCGATGCACACGCCCAGTCCGGCGGCCACCAGACCGAGCTGGGTGTGCGTCTCGGCCGCCCGGTGCCCGACGATCGGCTCGACGCCCCGTGAGCGCAGCGTGAACATCAGCCACTCGTGACAGAACTCGCCCTCGCCCCAGGTGATCCACTCGTCCTCGGGGAACTCCGCCAGGTCCACCTCGTCCCGGTCCGCGAGGGGGTGCCCGGCGGGCATCGCGACATCGGCGGGATCGTCCAGGATGGGCGCCTTGACCAGTCCGTCCGGCACCGGCATCGGCTTGTTGTACCAGTCCAGGACGACGGCGAGGTCGAGGTCGCCGCGGACCACGCCCGCGACCCCGCGCTCGGGTTCCAGCTCGCACGAGCGCAGGCGCAGCCCCGGGTGCGCCTTGCGCAGCTCGGCGAGCGCGACGGGAAACAGTCCGCGTGCCGCGGTCGGGAACGCGGAGAGCCGCAGCTCCCCCACCACCTGTCCGCGCTGGGCCTCCAGATCGGACTGCGCGAGCTCGACCTGCGACAGGATCCGGGAGGCGTGGTCGGCGAGCAGCCGTCCCGCGTCCGTGAGCCGCACTCCTCGCCCCTGCTTGGCGAGGAGCCGCTGGCCGACCTCCCGCTCCAGCTTGGCCATCTGCTGCGAGACGGCCGAGGTGGTGATGTGCAGCCCCAGTGCGGCGCCGCTGACCGACCCGTGCCGGGCCAGCGCGTCGAGGGTGCGCAGACGCTCCAGGTTCAACATGTAAGCGATGCTACGAGGTATCGCTCGAATATTCTCGGTTGTGTGAGGAGACGGCGTCCAGCAGCATGACGCTCATGACTGCTGTCACCGCCCCCGCCCGGACCTCCCCGCACGTCCCCGCACGCCCCCGTCGCGCCCTCGACTGGCGGCTGCGTTTCGGCGTGCTGTCGCTGATCTGGGGCTTCAGCTTCCTGCTCATCAAGGTGGGCACCGACGGCTACGCGCCCTTCCAGGTCACCCTGGGCAGGCTGCTGTTCGGTACGGCGGTCCTCGCGGTCGCGATGGTGGTGAAGCGCGAGCGGCTGCCGCGCGGGGCCCGCACCTGGGCGCATCTGACGGTGGCGGCGTTCCTTCTCAACGCGCTGCCCTTCTCCCTGTTCGCCTACGCGGAGCTGACGATCCCCTCCACCCTGGCCGGGATCTGCAACGCGACCTCGCCCCTGTGGGGGATGGCCCTGTCCCTGGTGGCGCTGTCGGAGGACCGGCCGACCCGGCTGCGCGTCGCGGGCCTGGGTCTCGGCTTCCTGGGCGTCCTGACGGTCCTCGGCGCCTGGCAGGGCTTCCACGGCCTGGACGCCCGGGGGACCGCCCTGGCCCTGTTCGCCTCGCTCAGCTACCCGATCGGCTGGATCTACCTCCGCCGCACCCTGGCGAACACCGGCTCCTCGGCCCTGTCGATGACCGGCGGGCAGCTGTTGCTCGCCACAGCCCAACTGGCCGTGGTCACCCCGCTGTTCACCACCTTCCCGAGCCGTTTCCCGCTGGTCCCGCTGCTGGCGACGGCGGCCCTGGGCGCGCTCGGCACGGGTCTCGCCCTGCTGATCCAGTACGGCCTGGTCACGGAGGTCGGCCCCACGACGGCTCAGATGGTCACCTACTTCATCCCCGTCATCGCGACGGCGGCCGGCGTCGCGATCCTCGGCGAGCCGCTGAGCTGGTCGACTCCGGTGGGCGCGGCGATCGTCCTGGCGGGAGCGGCGCTCACCCAGGCGCGGGCCAGGTCCTGAGCAGGGCGCTGGGTACCCGGCACCCCTGGGGCACGGGGCACGCGAAGCCGGGGGGCCCGGAGGCGCGCCGCCCGTAGCGCTCGGCCAGGCCCGTGACGCGCGCCGCACGGGTGCGGTCGGCGACGTCCGGTCGGTGACGTCCGGTCGGTGACGTCCTCCCCCACAAGCGCTCCGGATCGACCACGGCTGAGCTGACACGGGGTGAAGCCGTTCACGACGACGCGGCGCGGAACGCCGTCCGCCGGCGACTGCCGGTACGCGAGGGAAGCCGCGCCGCCGGGGCGTGCGCACCCACGGCGGGACGGCGCCCGGCGGCACCGCCGCGCACGGCGCCTCCGCGTCCTAGACGTAGCCGCGCGCGCCACCCACCCGCACCGCGGAAGCGACCGCGTCGGCCAGCGGGCCGACCTCCTCCCGGCCCAGCGTCGACACGGTGATCCGGATCCCCGGCGGCGCCTCGATCCGGAACCGCGCCCCGGGCGCGACGGCCCACCCCGCCTGGAGCAACCGGGCGACGGCCCCCGTCTCGTCCGGCACGGGGATCCACACGTTCATCCCGCTGCGACCGCGCGCCTCGACGCCCCGCTGGGCCAGCGCCGTGATCAGCGCACCCCTCCGGCTTCCGTACGCCTCGGCCACGGCCCGCGCGTCCACCGCCCCGTCGGTCCACAGCCGCAGCACCGCCCGCTGGGTGATCCGGCTGACCCACCCGGGACCGAGCCGCTGCCGCCCGCGCACCCGGTCGAGGGTCACCTCGTCCCCGGTGAGCACGGCGAACCGCAGGTCGGGACCGTACGCCTTGGCCACCGAGCGGACGAAGGCCCAGTGCCGGGTGACGCCCGCGAGGGGGTGCAGCGGGAGGTCGACGATCCCGTGACCGTGGTCGTCCTCGACGAGGAGGGTCCCCGGGTGCGCCCTGAGCACCGCACGCAGGGCACGCGCGCGTGCGGCACCGACCGCCGCGCCGGTCGGGTTCTGCGCCCGGTCGGTGACGATCAGGGCGCGCGCGCCGGCCTCCAGGGCGCGGCGCACCTGGTCGGGGAGCGGGCCGTCGTCGTCGACGCCGACCGGGACCGCGCGCAGCCCGAGCGCCGGGACCAGGTCGAGCAGGGAGCCCCAGCCGGGATCCTCGACGGCCACGGTGTCACCCGGCCGCACGTGCGCGGCGAGGACGCGTTCGATCGCGTCCAGCGAACCGGAGGCGACGGCCACCGGTCCGGCCGGCACACCGTCCGCGTCCAGTTCCGCGCGCGCCCTGCGGCCCAGTTCGGGCTCCAGCGGATCGTGCCCGTACAGGACCGGCTCCCGGTCGCCCTGCGCGGCGGCCCAGGCGAACGCCGGCGCCAGCGGTGGCAGCAGCGCGGTGTCCGGGTTGCCCGCGGCCGCGTCCCGCACGCCCTCCGGTACCTCGACCCGGAGGAACTCGCGCCCGGTCGTGGCGGGCTTCGACCGCACCCGGCTGCCCCGCCGGCCGTCGGTCTCGATCACGCCGCGCTCCCGCAGGGTGCGGTACGCGGCCGCGACGGTGTTCGGATTGACCCCCAGCGCGGACGCCAACTCCCGCATGGGGGGCAGCAGTTGCCCCGGCCCCAGCTCACCCGCGGCCACCGCCGCCTCGACGCTCGCGGAAATCTCCGCCGCACGCCGGCCTTTGATCGGATATTCTCCTAGCACAAAGCCTATTATGCACTAGTGCAATGGAGAACGCCATGCAGGGGACACCGGAGACGACGGCACGGACCGCCGCCTACACCCCGACCGACCGTACGATCCCCACCCGGTCCGCTCAGAAGGCCTCGTACGACAGGGAGTTCGTGCACGCGATACTCGACGAGGGCTACGTCTGCCACCTCGGTTTCGTGCGTGACGGCGCACCGGTCGTGCTGCCGACCCTGTACGGCAGGGTCGGCGAGACGCTCTACGTGCACGGCTCCACGGGTTCGCGTCCGCTGCGGATGACGGGAGAGGCGGACCCGGGGCTGCCGGTGTGTCTGACGGTGACCCATGTCGACGGCCTGGTGCTGGCCCGTTCGGCCTTCCACCACTCGATCAACTACCGCTCGGTCGTGGTGCACGGCATCGCGTACGACGTCACGGACCCGCAGGAGAAGCTCAGCGCGCTCGACGCCCTCGTCGACCATGTCGTCCCTGGCCGGGCCGCCGACTCGCGCCCGGCCAACAAGAAGGAACTGGCGGCGACCGCGGTGATCCGCCTCGACCTGAACGAGGTCTCGGCCAAGACCCGCACCGGCGGCGTGAACGACGAACCGGAGGACCTCGGCCTCCCGCACTGGGCCGGCGTGCTCCCGTTGCGCAAGGGCTACGGCGCGCCGCTGCCGGAGGCCGACCTCGCCCCCGGCACCGAACTCCCCGACTACCTCGCGGTGCCGTGATGCTCATCCACCCCTGGGACGCTCCCCACGACGACGCCGAATGGCGCGACTGGCTGTCGGGCCACGACTTCGGCCAGCTCGCGGTCAACGGCCCGGCGGGCGAGCCGCCGTTCGTCCAGCCCCTGCACTTCGCCTACGACCCCGGCGCGGGCGAGGCCGTGACCCACCTGGCCCGCCCCAACCCGCTGTGGCCCGCCCTGGAAGCGGACCCGACGGTGATCCTGAGCGTGGTCGACGACTACGTGTTCGTACCCGGCCCGTGGCAGGCGCCGCCGCGGTGCCCCCGCCGAGCACGGCACCCCGACGAGCTTCTACGCGGCGGTCCAACTCCGCTGCACGGCACACATCGTGGACGATCCCACCGCCAAGGCCGAGCTGCTGGAACGCCAGTTGGGTCACTTCCAGCCGGAGGGCGGCTCCGCCCGGCCCACGGTCGGCGAGGCGCCGTACGGCCGTCTGCTGTCCGGCATCCGTGGCGTCCGCCTCGAAGTGACCGGCGTACGCGCGAAGTTCAAGTACGCGGCCCACCGGCCGAGCGAGACCCAGGACCGTATCGCCGCCGGGCTGGCCGCCCGCGGCGGCCCACGCGACGCGGCGGCCGGCGAGCACCTGGAGCGGCGACGGCGGGCATGACCGTGCGAGGTGACGTAGGGGACGGCGCGCGAGGTGCGGCGCGGCGCGAAAACCGGCTCCGCGCCCGCCCGCGGCCCGTCAGGCCGGTGCCGGGGTGGCCCGTGACTCCGCGAACGCCAGGCCGGTGACCGAGCCCAGCATCAGCAGGGTGCCCGCCAAGGTCGTCACCGTGAGACGTTCGCCGAGGACGGCGACGGCCAGCACCGCCGCGCTCACCGGTTCGAGGAGCATGATCACGGAAACGGTGGCGGAACGCACGACGGCCGCGCCCGCGAAGTAGAGGGCGTAGGCGAGGGCCGTGGGCACCGCCGCGATGTACACCAGCAGCGCCAGCACCCGGGCCGGTTCCGCACTGTGCGGCAACAGCCCCTCCGCCAGGGCGAACGGCAGCAGACACAGAGCGGCCACCGTGAACGCCCCCACGGTGGTGGCGGAGGCGTCCGCGCCGCCGTCACGGCCCCAGCGCCTGGTGAGCAGGGTCATCGCGCTGTACCCGGTGGCGGACACCAGGGCCAGGAGCACACCCCCGAGGTGCACGGCCGGGCCTGTGCCGCCCGCGAAGAGCACCCCCAGCCCGGCGAGCGCCCCGGCGACGGCGAGCGCTCCGCCGCGGCCGAGCCGCTCACCCAGGGTCAACCGGGCGCCGAGCGCGATGAGGACGGGCCCCGCGCCGAGGGTGACGACCGTGGCCACTGCCAGTCCGGTGGCGTCGACGGCCATGAAGTACGCCGTCTGGAAGACCGCGAGCCACAGGCCCGTGACCACGGTGCGCGGGAGCCCGCGACGCGACGGCTCCGGGGTGAGCGAGGCCGGCGGAGCGTTCCCGGCGCGGGACCGCAGCAGCGGGCGCGCGGCGAGCAGCAGGACCAGCCCGGCCGCGCCGCGCCAGAACGACAGGGCGAACGCGCCCAGGTCGCTGGTCCGGTAGATCAGGGAGGCGGCGGCACCGGCCGTGCCCCAGGCGGCTCCGGCGACGATCAGATACAGCAGGGCCCGCCCGACGGGCAGGGACACGGAATCCGGACGACTGAAGAAGGACATGCGTTCTCTCCGCACGGAAGTTCGGGAAGAGACCACCGCGTGGGCAGCGGTCCTCGGACTTCTTCTGCGGGCAGCACCGTCGAGCCCGGCAGCGCGTGCCGGGCATGCTTGACCGGAGGGCCCGCCTCAGGCGGCCGGGGGCGGGAGAACGCGTGCGTCCGAAGGCATGATCGCCACCCTAGGCGGCCGTTCCGCGGGCCGACAACTCCCTTTCGGGACCGCCGCCGGCCACCGGCTCCGGGGCGCCCTTGGCCGGTGCGGACGACTGGGCGATGAACGCGCCCAGGAGGACCACCGCCCCGCCCACGATCTGCGGCGGCGACAGGTGCTCGCCGAGCAGCACCCAGGCCAGCACCGTCGCGATGACCGCCTCCAGACAGGCCACCACCCCCGCGACCTGGGGAGAGAGCCGGCGCACGGAGACCACGCCGGTGATGTACGCGACCACCGTCGCGATGAGCACGATCCAGCCGAGCAGCGCCCAGGCGGGGACCGCGGCGCCGTTCATCCCTGCGGTGTGCGCGAGCACCGACCAGTCCATGCCCCAGGGACGGGAGACGGCGGTCAGGACGACGGCGCCCACGAGAAGGCCGTACGCGATGACGCCGAGCGGATCGGGGAGGTCCTCCCCGGAGTCGCTGCCCTGGTCGGACAGGACGAAGTAGCCGACCTGACAGCAGGCGGCCGCGAGCGCGAGGAGCAGTCCCAGGACGTCGAAACTCAGCCCCGCCCAGATCTCGACGACACAGGCGAGGCCGCCCACCGCGAGGACCACGCCGAGCGCGGCGGCGCGTGTCACGGGCCGCCGCTGCACGAACCGGACCCAGCCGAGCACCAGGGCGGGCGCGAGGTACTCGACCAGCAGCGCCACGCCGACCGGGATACGGGAGATCGCGGCGAAGTAGAACGCCTGCACTCCCGCCACGCCGAGCAGGCCGAACCCGGCGAGCAGCGCCGGACGGGTCCGCAGCAGGGCGCGGTGCCGTACGGCGAGCGGCAGCATCACCAGGGCCGCGCCGGTCACCCGCAGCCACACCACGTGCAGCGGATCGAGGCCCGCCTCGATCAGCGGCTTGGCCGCGACCCCGGATCCGCCGAAGGCGATGGCCGACCCGATCGCCAGACCGAGCCCGATGCCCCTTCCGCGCTTGCCCTCACTGCTCACAGACGTATGCACGGCCACATGATGACAGGCGATGACATGACCGTCACCCCCGTTGACACCTGTCTCATCGACTGGACGGCACCGCTCGGCGACGCGCGGAACTGCCGGGCGGCATGCACCGGAGCCGATCGCCGGGCGCTCAGCAGGCGTCTTCGGCGCCTTCGGGGTGGGCCTCGCGCTCGCGCGGGCCGTCCTCGATGCGTGCGCGCAGTTCGTGGACGTCGACGGCGGCCCGGGTCAGCACCTCGACGGCCCTCGCCCGCGGGTCCGCGACGATCGCCGCGAGCAGGTCGACACCCCGGGCCGGCACTCCGTCCCGCCGGGCGGCCCGTACGCATGCGTTCTCCAGGGCGGCCGCGGCCAGCGGGGAGAATCCCTCGACGACCGTGACGGCGGACAGGGTCCCCGAGTCCTCGACGCCGGTCTGCCAGCGCAGGCCGTAGCCGATGCTGCGCTGGACGAGGTAGCCGAGCAGCCGGGCGAGCCGGGGTCCGCCGTCGAAGGCGGCGCGCACCTGAGGATCCTGCTCCAGGAGCGCGTGCAGCAGATGGGCCGTATCGACCTGCCGGTCCCCGTCCCGCACCGCCCTTCGGCGGGCGGCGGAGAGCGCCGCCGCGGGCTCGGCGGCGAGCCTGGGGTCGTCGTCCGTGCAGTGCGCCACCGGGTTCTGGGGCGACCGCCGGAAAGTACGGGATTGCACAACCCCACCCCATCAGTCCCGGCCGGGTGCGGTCATCCCCGGCGGGGAGCATCTTCGCGTCCCACACGGAGCGGACGCCGGCCGTCGGAATCTCCTCCCTACGGATGAGATCAGGCCCGCCCCCTCCGGGACGCGTGTCATCCTGCCGCACGCCCCCCGTTGACGGGCCGAACCCGACCCCCGTGCGTCGACACGCTCCTCCACATTTCCTGACGGTTCGTCAGTATTGAATGTTCGAGGCCCTGGAGCTACGTTCCGCGACACCGCAGCCCGAGTTGCCCGACACGAAGAGGTGGTCGCATGGCCGAAGTCAGCGCGGAGGCACGCATCCAGGCACCGGCCGAGAAGGTGTGGGCACAGCTCACCGACTGGCCGGCGTACGGGGAGTGGAACGCGACCCACACCAATTTCCCCAAGGGCGGCCCCGAGACCCTCGCAGTGGGCGCGACCTTCCAGGAGAACATGAAGCTCATGGGCTTCCCGGCCGAGGTCGAGTGGACCGTGGCGGAGCTGGAGCCGGCCCGGTTGCTCGTCATCCGCGGAAAGGGTCCGATGGCGGTGTCCGTCGCCACCCGCTACACGCTGACACCCGACGGCGACGCGACGACGGTCCGCATCGACGGCGAGTTCACGGGCGCGGCCGTGTCGCTGATGGCGGGCCGGCTCAAGGACTCCGGCACGGCCGCACTGACCGAGTCGCTGCGCAAGCTGGGCGGACTGGTCGCCTGACGGGGCGGGGCGGGGCGCACGGCGCGCGAAGGCGCCCCGCGGACGGCTCCACGGGGCGCCTCGAGATCGTCGTACGGCGATCAGTCCTCGTCGGCGAGAATCAGGTACAGCTTCTTGCGGGCGTCGTTGATGACCGTGAGCGCCTTCTCGCGCTGCTCCTTGCTGCCGGTCTTCCAGACCTGCCCGAAGGCCTCCATCAGACCGAAGCCGGCCTGGCGGATCTCACTGAGAGCCTCCCAGTCGACCCCGCGCGAGGCCTCCTCCCAGGGGGCCTCCGGGCCCTCCTCGGCGGCCGTGCGGCCTTCGTCGGTGAGCGAGAACAGCTTCTTGCCGCCATCGCTCTCGCTGCTGATCAGACCCTCGTCCTCCAGCAGCTGGAGGGTGGGGTACACCGAGCCCGGGCTGGGCTTCCACGCCCCGCCACTGCGCTCGGCGATCTCCTGGATCATCTCGTAGCCGTGCATGGCCCGGTCCTTCAGGAGGGCCAGGATCGAGGCCCGTACGTCACCGCGCCGTGCCCTCCCCCTGGGTCCGCCACGCCCTCGTCCGCCCCAGGGGCCGCCGAAGCCCGGCCCGAAGCCGGGACCGCCGGGGCCGCCCGGACCGAAGGGTCCGAAAGCCGCCCGCCGTCCGTCGAAGCCGCCGCGGCCACGCCGGGGGTCGTCCTGTCCATGTCCACGCTCGAATCCGTGGGTACGCATCGCAAACCACTCCTTCATTCCATCGTTGATCTGTCGCGATGCGTCAACGATATATCGGAAGAGTTTCGTTGGCAAGGCTCAGCCACCGTCGGGGAATCCTCGGGGCGCGGACGCCGTCTAGGGTGCGGACATGACATCCCGCAGCCCTGCGCACGGCACCCCGGACACCTATCTCTCCGAACTGTTCTCGCTGGCCGGCCGGGTCGCCGTGGTGACCGGCGGCAGTTCGGGCATCGGCCGGGCCATCGCGGGCGCCCTCGCCCGGGCGGGGGCGGGCGTGGTGATCGTGGCGCGCAAGGAGGCGGAGCTTGCCGCCACGGTCGACGAGCTGACGGCGGACGGTTGCCGGGCGGCCTGGGTGAGCGCCGACCTGAGCACCCGCGCCGGGGTGCGCGCCGCCGCGGAGCAGGCGGCCGAGGTGTACGGCGAGCCCGACATCCTCGTCAACTGCGCGGGCATCAATCTCCGCCCGCCGATGGGCGAGCTGGGCGAGGAGGTGTGGGACGCCACGATGGCGGTGAACCTGGAGGCGCCCTATCTGCTGGGACTGCGGTTCGGGCCCGGCATGGCCGAGCGCGGCTTCGGCCGGATCATCCACATCAGCTCCCAGCAAGCCCACCGCGCGTTCGTGCAAAGTGGCGCCTACGGCGTCTCCAAGGGAGCCCTGGAGTCGCTGGCCCGCTCGCAGGCCGAGGCCTGGTCGCCGTACGGCGTCACCTGCAACACGCTGGTGCCCGGGTTCGTCCTGACCCCGCTCAACGCGCGGTTGCAGTCCGACCCGGAGAAGGTGGCGGAACTGGCCGCGCGCACGATGGTCGGGCGCAACGGCCTCGCCGAGGACTTCGCCGGAGCCGCCGTGTTCCTCGCCGGCCGCTCCTCCGGCTATGTGACCGGACAGGCGCTCTTCGTCGACGGCGGCTTCTCCGTGCACTGACTTCTCCGTGCGCTGACGCCAGGAAAGGCCCACGCGCCCACGTCCGTCCGCGGCTCCCGCCGCTGTGCGGTACCGGCTCCGGTACCGCACAGCGGCGGGAGCCGCGCGCGCTAAGCCGCCTGCGGGAGGAACGGCACGATCTCGTCCCCGCCGGGCTGCACCACGCCGTACGTGTTCTCGGGGACCTTGTTCCAGGCGCCGGGCAGGTCGCCCAGGGGCTCGGAGACGATGAGACGGGTCTCGTCGGAAACCTCGCGCAGAAACGCCATGTCGGGGTGGAGCGAGCGGAGCGTCTCCACCCGGGTGCTGTAGAACAGCGACCGCGAGGCTCCCTGGCTGGAGTAGCGGAAGGCCCACAGGCGGGTTCCGTCGGTCACGGCGACCGTCATCTGGACCGGGAACTCCACCCCGTGCTCGTGGCCGACGCGTTCCACCAGGCCGACCATCCGCGCGACGGCGCCCGGCGGATCCTCCTCCAGGCCGAGGGTCAGGGCCAGGAAGAACATCATCTCGGAGTCCGTCGACCCCTCGATGTCGAGGAACAGCCGCGGGTCGACGGCGAGGGCGAGGTCCCGGCGCATCCGGTGGAAGTCGGCGATCGCGCCGTTGTGCATCCACATCCAGCGCCCGTGCCGGAACGGGTGGGAGTTGGTCTGCTGCACCGCCGTGCCGGTCGAGGCCCGGATGTGCGCGAAGAAGAGCGGCGAGCGCACATGACCGGCGATCTCCCGCAGATTGCGGTTGCTCCACGCCGGGCCGATCTCGCGGACGACCGCGGGTGTCCCGTCGTCTGCCTGGAGCCCGTACCAGCCGACGCCGAAGCCGTCACCGTTCGTCGTCTCCACGCCCATCCTGGAGTGCAGACTCTGGTCGATCAGCGAGTGCGCCGGCCGGTAGAGAATCGTTTCGAGCAGGACAGGGGTTCCCGAGTAGGCGAGCCAACGGCACATCGTCTGCAGCCTTCCTGGTGATGCGGACGGGACTGCCCGTCCGGTCGGTCCGCGGACCTGTCCGTCCTCGCCACGCACAGCGCCCGGATGACGAACCCGGAGAAGGCGATCACGCCTGCTCCGTGCCGCCTGCTCAGTGGCGGGAGCCGCTCAGCACCATCTGCTTCGCCCTGTCGAACTCCTCGTCCGTGATGTCACCGCGGGCACGGATCTCGGAGAGCTTGGCGAGTTCGTCGACGCTGCTGGTGGCTGCCGTGCCCTTGGCGGTCTCGCGCACGTAGCTGTCGAAGGCCTGCTGCTGGTCACGCGCCTGCTTGATCTCCCTGCGGCCCATGTTCTTCCCCCGCGCGATCACGTAGACGAAGACACCCAGGAAGGGCAGTACGACGCAGAACACCAGCCAGCCCGCCTTGGCCCAGCCGCTGAGCTCGTCGTCCCGGAAGATGTCCATGACGATCCGGAACAGCAGGACGAACCACATGATCCACAGGAAGAACACCAGCATCGTCCAGAAGGCGCTCAGCAGCGGATAGTCGTACGCGAGGTACATGTCCCCACTCATCTCTTCCTCCGTTCCGGGCCGGGGCCCGACATGCCGTGTGTGGCGTATTCAGGGTGCGCGCGGCGGTTCACGACGTCCTCACCCGAGGCGGGTGAGAGCACCGGCCTCCTCAGAGCGTCCCCGCGGGGGTCCCCGGCTCCGTGGCCCGGGCCCGGCGCAGCGCGGCCCGCCAGGCGAAGGCGACCGCGGCCTCGACCAGACCGAGCAGGACCAGCCACAGGCCGAGCAGCCGGGTCAGCGCCCGGGCGGACTCGGTCGGCAGGGCGAGCACGACGATCCCCGCGACGATGGCGAGCACGGCCGCGCCGAGCACGACCCCCCGGTGCGGCAGGTCCTTGGTGGCGAGCGCCGTGTAGAGGGTGAGGATGCCGGACACCAGCCACAGGACCCCGACGACGAGCGAGAGGGTCGCGATGGTCTGCAGTGGGTTCCTCAGGCACAGCACTCCGGCGACGACGTACAGCACCGCCAGGAGAAGGCCGGTGAGGCGCTCCCCGTGGTCCTCCCTCCCGAAGGCGGCGACGAACCGGAACACCCCGGTCACCAGCAGGTACAGGCCGATGAGGACCGCGAGGACGTGCAGGGTCTCGTCCGGCCAGACGAGGATCAGGATGCCCGGCACGAGCGTGGCGACCGCCGAGCCCAGGATCCAGGTCCAGGACCGCCCGAGCACACCCAGCGCCTCGGCGGGATCCGCGCCCATCGGCCCCGGTACCGCCCCGCCGGACGGCCGGTCACGACCGCCGAACGGATCGTCCGGTCCGGTGTGCGGTACGGGACCACCAGGCGAAACGCTCATGACTCCTCCTCGTGCCGGCCGGGGACGACGACGCGCCCCGGCACATCACTCCGGCAGCTGACGCATTTCCAGGACCCGCAGCCCCAGGGACTGGCAACGGGCCAGCAGCCCGTACAGGTGCGCCTCGTCGACGACGTAGCCGAACAGGACGGTCTGACCGGACATGACCACATGGTCCAGTTCGGGGAAGACCCTGGTCAGCGCCTCCGACAGGTGTCCGTCGACGCGGATCTCGTAGCGCATGAGCTGCTCTCCCGGGATGGCCTGGGACTGGCGGACTGCGCACTCACCCTGCGATCCTGCGCCCCCGCCGGAGCGGACGGCCTCACCCCGTGCAGGTGATACCTCGAGCGACCCGCGTTCCGTCGGTGTCCGCGCAGGTCACTGCCCCTCGGTGTCCGCGCGGTCGGTGGGCGTCCGGCCGTCGGAGCCCCTCTAGTGCGTCACGAGAAGTTTGAAGGCGATGATCAGCAGGCCGAGCACGAGGTTCACCGAGGCTGTGACCACCACCATGCGCCACGAGGCTCCGGCCCGTCGTGCCCCCGCCGAGGACCAGCCGACCTGGCCCGCCACGGCGACCGCGAGCGCGAGCCAGAGGGCTCCGTCGAGGTCGAGGCCGAGCAGCGGGCTGACGGCCACGGCGACGGCCGACGGGAGTGCCGCCTTGACGATGGGCCACTCCTCGCGGCACACGTGCAGCACCACCCGACGGTCAAGGCTCCGCTGCACCAACCGCGCTCCGAACAACTGGGCGTGCACATGAGCGATCCAGAACGACACTCCCGTGAGCAACAGCAGCAGCACGAGCTCCAGCCGGGGGAACGAGCCCAGGGTGCCCGCGCCGACGATCACCGAGGCGGCGAGCATGGATCCGTAGACGCCCCCGGTGTAGTCGGCGGTCCTCCTGCGCTCGGCGGCGCGTTCCCGGGCCGCCGTCACGCGTGCGGTCCTCGGCATCGCGACCTCTCTCGGCGAGTGGGACGAGTCAGGCGAGTCGGATGAATCAGACGGACGGGTGTCCACACCTGCCATCACAGCGGAGAAGCCCGGTCGGTACCTCACCCCCCACGGGCGAGCCGGAGGGGCGCCGAAGCCCCGCTCACAGGAGCTTCAGCTCGCGGGCGCGGCGCACCGCGTCGTTGCGGCGGTTGACCGCCAGCTTCCGGTAGACGCTCTTGAGGTGGGTCTTGACCGTGTTCACGGAGACGAACAGGTCGGCGGCGATCTCCTCCGTCGACATCGTCAGGGCGAGCCTGCTGAGCACGTCGCGTTCGCGTCCGCTGAGCTCCTCCACGAGCGGGAGCGGCGGGCCGTCGGACGCCGCCGCGCCGGGTGCTCCCCGGTCCGCCCGCCGCACCCGTGGTGCCATGGCGTCCAGCAACGGGCGGATCCACGGACCGGCCTCGCCGAAAGGCCGCCGCAGCCCGTCCCGCCGCGCCTCGCGCAGGGCCTGGGCGACCAGTCGGCGCGCGGTGGCCGCGTCTCCCGCCCGGTCCGCCGCCTGCGCGCGCACCAGCAGGGCCCGGACGGTCACCGCGGGGCCCGCGCGGCCTTGTGGCCGCACATCGTCGAGCAGGTCGATCGCCACCCCGGGCCGGCCCGCCGCGAGATGGGCGCGCGCGGCCGCCACCGCGCACGCCGGTTGCTCGCCGGACACCGCCCGCAGCACCTCGACAGCCGTCTCGGGCCGGCCTTCCGCCAGATGTACGGCGGAGACGACGAGCGCCGTCTGGCCCGCGGCCCAGGGGGAGACCACGGTGGCCGGAACAGCTCGTTCTGCCGCTTCGAGAGCTGCTCGGGTGTCGCCGCGGGCCAGATGCAGACGGGCGGTCGCGATGGCCCGGCCCGCCTCCATGACCGGGTCCTCCAGAGCCGGGTCCGTCCCGCCCGCCCCGGCCGCCTCGGCAAGGAGCCTGCGGGCCCGGCCCAGGTCGTCGCGGTCGACGGCGACGGCGGCCAGCACCAGGCGCCCCATGCCGGAACCCGACGGCTGGGGCAGGCCGTACCGCTCCGTCACCGTCACCGCCGCCCGGGCCTTGCGCTCCGCTCTGCCGAGCCAGCCGTCCAGATAGTCGATCAGAGCCAGCCCGCCGAGCGAGTCCTCGCGGGCGAGCGCCGTGGAGGCCCCTGCCCCGGACCCGGCCACCTGCGACAGGGCGGCACACGCCTCGTCGAACCGCCCCGCCCACAGGCGTGCCGAGCCCAGGTGGGCCAGCAGCAGCGCGGTGAGTTCGGGATGTCGCTCCAGCAGATGGGCCGGAGCCCGGCCGCACAGTGCCTCGGCCGCCGCCGCGGCCCTCTCCGCCCGGCCCGGCTCGCCGGTCAGCCGGCCGGCCAGCGTCTCGAGCAGGGCGCAGCTCAGCCGGGCCGCCACCATGCCGGGCTCCTCGCCCGCCGCGGTCCACGCGGCCGTCAGCACCTGCTCCGCCGCTGCGCCGGGTTCGACCGTCGGGCCCAGCCCGGCCGTCAGGCCCTGCTCCGCGTCACGCAGGTGCCGCAGGCCCCGGTCGAGATCGCGCCGGGACAGTTCACGGGCGGCGCGGACCAGGTCCGTCGCGGGTCCGGTGGCCTCCGGTCCCATCCGGGCGAACAGGTCGGCGAGTTCCTCGGAGCCCAGGCCGGTGAAGAGCCAGCCGATGGCGAAGTCGTCGATCAGGGCGCCGGCGGTGAACTCCCAGTCACCGGCGGCAGCGCCCTGGCCCAGCGTCTCCGTGAGGGAGCCCGAGCCCCGCAGCCAGCGCGCGGCCCGCCGGTGCAACTCGGGCTCCAGTCCTGGCGAGCGCATGCGCAGATGGGCTCGGAGGATCTCCGCGAACAGCGGGTGAAGGCGGTACCAGTCCTGCCCGAGATGCTCCACGAAGGCGTTCTCGCGGTGCAGGCCGGCCAGGATGGGCCCGGCGTCGGTACGCTCGGTCAACGCGTTCACCAGCTCGGGGCGGAAGCGGTCGAGGACGCTGACCCGCAGCAGGACGTCCTGTGTCTCGGGCGGCTGCCGTCGGAGCACCTCCGCCAGCAGGAAGTCGGCGACCGTGGAGTGGTCGGCTTCGAACTCCTTCAGATACGTCTCCGGATCCGGGTGCTCACGTGCGGCGAGGGCGCACAGCCGCAGTCCGGCGGCCCAGCCCCGGGTGCGGTCCACGAGGCCCTGCGTCGCGTGCGCCGCAAGCCGCAGTCCGTGCAGATCGAGGAGTTCGGCCGCCTCCTGGGAGGTGAAGGCCAGCTCCGCGCCCCGGATCTCCGTCAGGTCGCCGGCCGCCCGGTACCGGTGCAGCGGCAGCAGCGGCTCGGTACGGGTGACGAGGATCAGGCGCAGTCCGTCGCCGGCGTGGTGCAGGACGAACTCCAGCTGATCGGCGACCTCCGGGGCGATCATCCGGTCGTACTCGTCGAGCACCACGGTCACCGGCCGGTCCCGGACGCTCAGCTCGGCGGCGAGCCGGGCCAGCAGGTTGGGCGGCACACGGCTCGCGTCCGCCGGGCAGCCGATCCCGGCGGGCAGCGACGCCCCGGAGGCCCGCAGGGCCTGGAGCAGGTACGCCCAGAGCATTCCCGGACCCTGCTCCGCCGCGTCCGTGGTGAGCCAGGCGACGGGCAGGTCGCGGGCCGCGGCCCAGTCCGCGACCAGCAGCGTCTTCCCCGCGCCCGCGGCGCCGTTGACCATGGTCAGCGGGGTCCGCAACGCCTGGTCGAGATGGCTGACCAGCCGTTCACGGCGCAGGAACGTCTCCGGCCGGGCCGGTATGGCGAACCGCGTGCGCAGAAACGGATCGCCCTGAGGATCGACGTACGACGCCGTCGGATCGGTGTCGCTCTGCTCGAGCCCAGCCATGGCGTTCACCGCCCGTGGTCGTCAGGTCATGCGCCGTGCTCTTCGCCCTCAGGATCCCAGGGTTCCGCCCCAGGTGCCCTGCGGGAGTGCCGCGCGGGACGATCCGGGCCCGGTCACGGAGGGTGCCGGTGCGTGCCGGACGAAACCGGGCCAGGACGCGCGGATTGGCCTTGGCCGACGGCCCCGCCCACCCCCTACCGTCAGCGGCATGCGCATCCGAATCGTCGACGCCTTCACCGACCGCCCCTTCACCGGCAACCCGGCCGGGGTCCTGCTCCTGGACGCCTTCCCGGACGACAACCGGCTCCAGAACGTGGCTCTGGAGGTCAACCACGCCGAGACGGCGTTCGCCCACCCCCTCCCCCAGGGCGGTGCAGCGGACTGGGCCCTGCGCTGGTTCACCCCCGTGGCCGAGGTCGACATGTGCGGCCACGCCACGCTCGCCACCGCCCACGTCCTGCACACCACGGGCGCCCACGAGGGCCCGGTGCGCTTCGCCACCCGCAGTGGTGTCCTGGTCGCGGCGCCCGCCGAGGACGGCTCGATCACCCTGGACTTCCCGACCGCCCCGCTGACCGAGGTCGAGATCCCGGACGGGGTCACCGAGGCCCTGGGCGCCGAGCCGCTGACCTGCTCCGACACCGGCCCGCACGTCGGCGACCTGCTGGTCGAGCTCGCCGACGAGAAGACCGTCCACGCCCTGAAGCCCGACCACAAGGCACTGGCCGCGCACTCCCGCCGCGGCGTCATCGCGACCGCCCGCGCCGAGAACCCGGACCTGGGATACGACTTCGTCTCCCGCTGCTTCTTCCCGAACCTCGGCATCGACGAGGACCCGGTGACGGGCAGCGCCCACACCGCCCTGGCGCCCTACTGGGCCGAACGCCTCGGCCGCACCGCCCTGACCGGCCTCCAGGCCTCGCCCCGAGCCGGCCGGGTCCGCACCGAACTGTGCGGTGCGCGCACCCTGCTGAGCGGCCGGGCGGTCACGGTCATCGAGGGCGAGCTGCTCGTCTGAGTGCCGACGGGCGTGCCGACGGCCGGGCGGGAAGGCGGGGGTCGGCTCACGCCGTCGGCAGCCACCCCACCTTCCCCGCCAGCAGCGCGTATCCGACGAAGGCCCCGATGTCGAGCAGGGAGTGCGCCACCACCAGGGGGCCCACCCGGCCCCAGCGGCGGTAGAGGTAGACGAACACCACGCCCATCACCATGTTGCCGATGAAGCCGCCGATGCCCTGATAGAGGTGATAGGAGCCGCGCAGCACGGCACTGGCCACGAGCGCCGTGCCCGGCGTCCAGCCCAACTGGCCCAGTCGGCGCAGCAGATAGCCGACGACGATGACCTCTTCGAGGATCGCGTTCTGCATCGCGGACATGATCAGCACCGGGTACTTCCACCACACGTCCGGCAGCGCCTCCGGCACCACCGTGAGGTTGAAGCCGAGTCCGCGTGCCGCCAGGTAGAAGGCGATGCCGGTGCTGCCGATCACCGCCGCGACCGCCGCCCCGCGACCGAGGTCCGGCCAGGGCCGGGTGCGGTCGAAGCCCAGGGTCCGCAGCCCCTGTCCCTCGCGCAGCAGGAAGTGGGCGACGAGCGCCACCGGGACGAGCGCCGTGGCGATCCCGAACAGCTGCCAGGCGAGATCGAGCCATGGACGGCCGGGCGCGGCCGAGGCGTTGAGAGTCGCCGCCTGATCCTTCAAGCCGCCCGGCTTGGTGACCGATCCGACAAAGCTGATCAGGGCGGACACCCCGCTCGCACCGAGCGAAACCCCCAGGACGAGCAGTGTCTCGTCGCGGAAAATCCGTCGCGTGAGCTGCTCCCGCGGAAAAGAATCAGCCACCGACCCTGCCTCCACCTGCACGCTTGTCTCCAGTTGCGGGTACCCGCCGCATCCCCACCGCTGCCTCGCCAGGGTCTCGAAAGACGTCACGAGATCGTGCGTGACAGGCCGTCGGGGGACGGACGCCGTACGGGGGCGCACCTCCTCTTCGCAGGCCGAGCGGCGCGATTCCGCCACGGGGCCGACAGGGAGGGGAACACCACCGTCATGGGACGTCACAGCTTGCCCGATCAGCACGGGCCGGGCGGCAGCGACCCCCGTCCGCGTATCCCGCCGCCGTGCCGTGGCCGCGCCTTGGCCGTGCCGTGGCCGTCGCGACCGCCCGCGTGCTCACGGTCGCGGGAGGCGCCGCGGCCGCCGTACGCAGCGGATCACTTTCCTGGGACTCGTCCTGCCGCGACCACCCCCCACGGCGATCCGGCGCACAGGGCGACCGGCCTGCTCGCCCTGCCCGGACAAGCGTCCAGTCGCCCAACCGACGACTGGACGACTGGACGACTGGACGACGACAAGGACTACCGCGTCCGGTACCCCCCACACACCCCACACCGCGGCGGGCGGGGCGCCGGAAAGCCTGCGGACCTCACCCCAGCGGCGCAGGCTCGGGCAACCCCACGGGCCATGTGTGCACCGGCTCCCCCGCGTGCATCAGCTCCGCGTACCGTCGCGTGGTCGCCGCCAGTGCCTCGTCCCGCGACAACCCGGCCTCCACCGCCCGGTGGAAGGTCGCCACCTGCCAGCTCGCCCCGTTGGTCCGCCGCCGGCACCGTTCCTCGATGATCCCCAGATAGAAGTCACGGTCGGCCGGCTCCACTCCCCACCCGGTCAGCCCGGCCTCCGCCAGCGGCAGCAGCTCGTCCCGTACGAGACTCACCGCGTCGACCTCGGTCACGCCGCCCAGCCGCCCCCGGCGCGGCCACTGGAACCGCGCGTCGATCCCGTACCGGCAGGCCGCGTCGAAGTTGGCCTCGGCCGCCTCGAACGGCAGCCGGGACCACACCGGCCGGGACTCCTCCGCCAGGGCCCGGACCACTCCGTAGTAGAAGGCCGCGTTGGCCACCACGTCGGTCACGGTCGGCCCGGCGGGCAGGACCCGGTTCTCCACCCGCAGGTGCGGAACGCCGTCGGCGATGCCGTAGACGGGCCGGTTCCAGCGGTAGACCGTACCGTTGTGCAGGACGAGCTCGGCGAGGGAGGGCACCCCGCCCGCCTCCAGGACCTCCAGCGGGTCCTCCTCGTCGCAGATGGGCAGCAGCGGCGGGAAGAACCGCAGGTTCTCCTCGAACAGCTCGTACGCCGAGCCGATCCACCGCTCCCCGAACCACGTCCGCGGCCGGACGCCCTGCGCCCGGAGCTCCGGTGGCCGGGTGTCCGTGGCCTGCTGGAACAGCGGGGGCCGCGACTCCCGCCACAGCTCGTGGCCGAACAGGAAGGGCGAGTTGGCGCCGACGGCGATCTGCGCGGCGGTCACCGCCTGCGCCGCGTTCCACACGGCGGCGAAGCGGCCGGGCGTGACCTGGAGGTGCAGCTGCACGGAGGTGCAGGCCGCCTCGGGCACGATCGACTTCGAGGTGCACGACAGCCGCTCGACGCCGTCGATCTCGAGGGTGAACTCCTCTCCCCTGGCGGCCACGATCTGGTCGTTGAGGAGGGTGTAGCGGTCGACCTCGGAGAGGTTGGACGAGACCAGGTCGTCGCGGTCGAGGGTGGGCAGAATACCGATCATCACGATACCCGCGTCCACCTCGCCCGCCTTTCGATGGGCATATGCCAGCGACGTACGGAGTTCTTCGGCGAGCCGGTCGAATACCCGGCCTCCCAATCGGTGTGGGGCTATGTTCACTTCCAGATTGAACATGGCGAGTTCTGTTTGGAAATCACGGCTCGCGATCCGCTCCAGTACTTGCCCATTCAGCATTCTCGGCTGGCCGTCGGCACCCGCGAGATTCAGTTCGATCTCCAGCCCCATGAGGTTCTTGGGACGATCGAAGCGCTTCTGGGCCAGGAGCCGCTCGAGCCCCGTCAGGCACCGCCGGAGCTTGTCCCGGTAGTGCTGACGATCGGACAGGTCGAACGCGCCTGCCACGACCTTTTCCCCCATCGAAGCGTCCCTCCTCGCGTGGGCGGCCCGCGATGGCGGCCGCCGGATGATCCGGTCAGGTGGGATGATGCCCAGCCGGGCCGATCGATAACGTCCCTCGCGCCGTCCGGCACCCGCTACGCTGACCGAAAAGCCATCGGCGGTGACCGCTGGCACATTCACGGGGCATGCGGCCGTAGGACCTTTCACGAAATGTGGAACTCGTGAAAAACGCCGACTGAAATACGCCGACCGCTGCAGCGGCATAAGCCGAGGTCATCGCTGCGGACCCCGTTCTGAATCGGGATGATTCCCCCCTATCGCCGACCGAATGAACCCTTGCCGAGTGTCCCGGCATCGACTAGACGAAACACAGTCTGAACACATGTCGTATAAACTCCCGGACAAGGCAGAGAAGGTTGGCGCCCGCAGTCGAAGGAGCCTGTCGTCGAAGTGACGGCAGGCCGCTCGCGCACCCCCGCACCCCCAGACTCCGGCCCCCGGCCTCTCCGACCTGTTCGAGAGCTAGCTGACAGCGCCGTCCGCCCACGCCCTCGCGCCACCGTGCCTGTCGAATGAGAGGCGACCCACCATGCCTTTGCATGTCCCCCCGGCTCCCGCGCCCGCCCTTCGCTCCGTCCTCGTGGCACTCGATTCCCCCACCGCGGTCCGCGAGGCTCGTACCCCCTCCCTGCGCACCGCTCAGGGCGACGTCACTCCCGAACTGCCGTTGCCCCTGCACGTCCTGGACCGGATCGCCCCCGACGGCGTGGCCGCGACCCGGCTGGCCGGCTGGCGCTTCCTGATCCGCTGCGGCGACCGCGCCGTGGCAGCCGCTGAGACCCGCCTCACCCCGGACGGCTGGGCGTTCTCGCACTTCTTCGAAGGCCCCTACATCGCCTCCACCGAACGCGCCCTGCGCCAGGCCGAGTCGACCGCCCAGCCGTTCCAGGCGCGGCTGCTGTCGATCCCGGGGCTCTACATGCTCACCCTCTGGCTGCACGGGGACAGCACCTCGGACGGCACCACGGGCAGGCCCGCCCCGACCGATCTGCTGGTGCCACTGGCACCGGCGCCGCCCGGGATCGCCGCACACCGCGCCCACCGGGTCGCCGAGTTGCTCCCGCTGCTGACCCTGCGGGTGACACCGGCGGCGCCACCGCTGCTCGGTTCACCTGCCTGACCGCTCGGCCCGCCTACCCCGCACCCCGTCACCGCGGCCCCGGTGTCGGGGTGCGGCGCGGCCGGATGACCCGAGGGGCCTCCCGGGGACCCTCCGGACTAGCCCCATCCGGCCACGCAGAACCACCCGAAGTGACAGTGCGGTTGAGATGAACCGCCCGCGCGGGTGATGCGTCATGAACCTGTGAGAAGCGGTGACGCGAAATCCCTGCGGATCGACCTCCGTGGGGCAACACTGGGTCCCGACGGACTTATCACAACGGGGGGCGGCCATGAACGACGTTTCACGCCGCGGAACAGACACCACATCCATCTCAGACCTCACGCCAGAGCGGAAGTTCCCAGCCATGTGCCAGCACCAGCCACCGTGTCCGACAGCGACCTCAGCCGACCGGGAGTCCGCACGCCTCATGGCGCACCACCCGGAGCAGGGCTGGAGCCTGCTGTGCAACGGCGTCCTGCTCTTCGAGGACACCGGTGAGCTCCTGCCGGACGGCCGGGTCATCGCCCCCCACCGGGTCGTGACCGCCGCCTGAGCACCGGCCGGACGGCGCGGGACCGCCGTCCGCAGACATGAGGGGCCGGCCCGCGAACCACGCGAACCGGCCCCGACGCGCGTTCACACCCCCTCACTCCCCGTAGCCGCCCGGTCTCGGCGCGGTGCGTCCCTCTGAGTGTCTTCCCACGGCAGCACCTGTTCCGGAAGACTCCTGGAAGTTTCGGCGCAGCGTCCGGAACCATGCGACGGAGGTGGGGAAGTGAATGCGGACGACACCGTGCCCGCGACCCGGGCCAGAATCACGATCACGGAGATCGCCCGCCGGGCCGGCGTCTCGGTGCCGACCGTGTCCCGGGTCGTCAACGGCCGCTCCGACGTCTCGCCGGGAACCCGGGCCAGGGTCGAGGACCTGCTGCGGCTGCACGGCTACCGCAAGCGCCCCGCCGCCTCCCGCACCCGGGCCGCGCTGCTGGACCTGGTCTTCAACGACCTGGACAGCCCCTGGGCGGTGGAGATCATCCGCGGCGTCGAGGAGGTCGCCCACGCGGCCGGGGTGGGCACCGTGGTGTCGGCGATCCACGGCCGCTCGGGCGACGCCCGCGAGTGGATGCGCAACCTGCGCGCCCGGGCCTCCGACGGCGTCATCCTCGTCACCTCGGCCCTCGAACCCACCCTGCACGAGCAGTTGCGCATCCTGGGCGTCCCGCTGGTGGTCGTCGATCCGATGGGCTCGCCCGCCGTCGAGACCCCGACCATCGGCGCAGCCAACTGGGCGGGCGGCCTGGCGGCCACCGAGCATCTGCTGTCGCTGGGCCACCGAAGGATCGGTCTGATAGCCGGCCCGCCCCGGCTGCTGTGCTCCCGCGCCCGCTACGACGGCTACCGGGCCGCTCTGGAGGCGGCCGGCCTCGCCGTCGACGAGACCCTCGTCGTCCCCGGCGACTTCCGCCCCGAGTCGGGCTTCACCGGCTGCACCGCCCTGCTCGGTCTGGCCGAACCGCCGACCGCCGTGTTCGCGGCCAGCGACCAGATGGCGCTCGGCGCGATCGAGGCGCTGCGCCGGCGCGGCCTGCGGGCCCCGGAGGACATGAGCGTGGTCGGCTTCGACGACCTTCCCGAAGTCCGCTGGTCCGCCCCGCCGTTGACGACCGTCCGCCAGCCCCTCGCCGACATGGGCAAACTCGCCGCACGCACCGTCCTGAGCCTGGCCCGCGGCGAGCGCCCCGACTCGCCGCGGGTGGAACTGGGCACGGAGCTGGTGGTCCGCTCGAGCACCGCGCCGCCGCGCGTCGCTAGCTGAGCGCCTCCCGGATCGCCCGGTAGGCCGGCTTCGGCGCGAGCTGCTCGTCCCAGGGCAGCGCCGCGCCCTCGCCGGGGAAGAACGCCGGGATCCATGAGTACTTGTCGGTGTAGTCCCAGACGGTGATGCCGACGCAGCGCCGCACCGCGAGGCAGGCCTCGGTCATGTCCCGGTACCAGTCGGCCTGTTGGGCCAGCTTCTCGTCGGTCGCGGGCAGCAGCATCCGTACGTCGACCTCGGTGAGCGCGGTGTCCAGGCCGAGCCGGGAGAAGCGGCGGAGGTTGTCCTCCAGGCTCGTCGGATAGCCGTACTGGAGGGCGAGATGCGCCTGGAGGCCGATGCCGTCGAGCGGGACCTTCTGGGCCTTCAGTTCCCTGGCGAGGGCGTGGTAGGCGTCGCTCTTCGGGCCCACGGCCTCGATGTTGTAGTCGTTGAGGTACAGCTTCGCCTTCGGGTCGGCCTGGTGGGCCCAGCGCAGGGCGTCGGCGATGTAACCGGGGCCGAGGGTCTTGTAGAAGACGGTCTCACGGTAGGTGCCGTCCTCGTTGAAGGCCTCGTTGACCACGTCCCAGGCGTAGACCTTGCCCCGGTAGTGGCGTACCTCGGTCTGGATGTGGTTCTTCAGGACGGCCCGCAGCTCGTCCGCCGTCCACTCCTTGCCGGTCAGCCAGCCGGGGAGCTGACTGTGCCAGACGAGGGTGTGGGCGCGGACCTTCTGGTGGTTCGCGCGCGCGAGGCCGACGATCTCGTCGCCGGCCGTCCAGTCGAAGACCCCCTGCTGCGGCTCGGTGGCGTACCACTTCATGCCGTTGCCCGGGGTGATCATGTCGAACTGCTCGCCGAGGATCTTCGTATAGGCGGTGTCGGTGAGTTCCGGGTTGTCGGTGGCGCTGCCGAAGTAGCGGCCGTGGCGCTGCGCGAGGTCGGCGAGGGTCGTGCGCGGTTCTCCGCGCGCCGGGCCCTCGTGCGCCTGGGCGGCAGGTCCGGTGGCGACACCGGAGGCGACGAGGACGGCTGCGAGGGCGCCGGCGAGTCTGAGCCGGGTGCGGGCGGCGGTGCTGGGCATGGTGCGACTCCTCACGGTAGGGGTGAGCCGTACGAATCCGCGGGCGCGCGTCATCCCTTCGTGGCGCCGGCGGTGAGGCCGCCGACGAGCTGGCGCTCGGCGACGGAGTAGAACGCCAGGGCGGGCACCATGGCGAGCACGAGATAGGCGAAGACGCGCGCGTACTCCGCGGAGTACTGGCCCTGGAACTGCTGGACGCCGATCGGGACGGTCCACCAGGTGGGCTCGTTGAAGACCAGCAGCGGCAGCAGGAAGTTGTTCCAGCTGCCGACCACGGCGAGCACGGACACCGTGCCGAGGGCGGGCCTCGCCATGGGCAGCAGGATCCGCCAGAAGAACTTCAGCGGCCCGCAGCCGTCGAGGGTGGCCGCCTCCTCCAGCTCGGCGGGGATCTCGCGGAAGAACCCGCGCAGGACGACGATGGTCATCGGCAGCCCGAAGGCGGCCTGCGGCAGGATCACTCCGAGCGGGTTGTCCAGCAGGCCGATCGAGCGCAGCAGCAGGAACAGGGGCAGCGCCGCCACCGCGAAGGGGAACATCAGCCCCATCGTGAAGAGGGTGAACAGCACCTCCCGGCCGCGGAAGGCGAACCGGGCGAAGGAGAACGCGGCGAGCGCGGAGACCGCGACGACGACCACGGTCGTACCGACCGCGATGATCGTGCTGCTGCCGACGAGCTGCCAGAAGGAGCCGGAGCCGAGGATGTCCGTGTAGTTGGAGGTGACCCAGGGATCGGGCAGGCCGATGGGGTTGCGCGAGAGCTGGTCGGTGGACTTGAAGCCGGACAGCACGGCGTAGAGGAGGGGTACGGCCATCACCGCGCCGACGATTCCGAGGACCAGGTGCAGGGGATACGTCCGTCCGGTCCTGCGGGTGCTGCTGCCGGTCTCGCGGGTTTTCACGCGCCGCCTCCTCGCATGGTCGTGGTGGCGCCCTGAAGATCCCGGCGGAGCACGAACCGCTGGTAGGCGAGGGCGAAGACGAGACTGATGCCGAACATCGCCACGCTGATCGCGCTGGCGTAACCGACCTGGTAGCGCTTGAAGCCGTACTGGAACATGGTCACGGCCATCGTCTCGGAGTGGTGGTCGGGACCGCCCGCGGTGACCACCCACACCAGGTCGAAGAGCTGGATCGAGCCGATGACCGACAGGAAGACGCTGATCCGCAGGGTCGGCGCCAGCAGCGGCAGCGTGACGTTGCGGAAGCGCTGCCAGGGACCCGCCCCGTCGATCAGGGCGGCCTCCGTCAGCTCCGCCGGGATGGACTGGAGCCCGGCCAGGTAGAGCATCATGTGGAAGCCGAAGTACTTCCACGTCATGACCAGGAAGAGGGTGGCCATGACGGTGGACGGGTCGGCGAACCACTGACCGCCCACCCCGTCCAGACCGACCGCCCCCAGCACATGGTCGGCGAGACCGTCGTCCGGGGCGAAGATCATGCTGAAGAGCACGCCGGTGATCGCCTCGGAGAGGATGTACGGCGCGAAGAACAGCATCCGGTACACCGCCCGGCCGCGGATCTTCTGGTTGAGCGCGACCGCGAGCGCGAGCGCGAACGGCAGCTGGAGGACGAGCGAGAGCCCCACCAGCAGCAGACAGCGCCACAGGTCGCCCAGGAACACCGGGTCCTGGAAGAGCCGGGTGAAGTTGTCGCCGCCGATGTAGTCGTCGGGCATGCCGAAGCCGCCCCAGCGGAAGAACGAGGCGTACAGCGCGAACAGCATCGGCAGCAGCACGAGCGTGCCGAACAGCACCAGTGCGGGCACCTGGAAGCCGACGGCGGTGAGCCAGTGCCGCGCCCGCCGCCGCGCCCTGCCCCGGCCCGGGCCGGGAGACGGAGGCGGCGGGCCGACGTCCGGGCCGCTGCGCTTGTCCGGAAGGAAAGTGGAGGTCATCGCCGGCTACTGCTCTTCCTTCGCGACCTTGGTGATCGACTCGGTGACCTGCTGAGGCGACTTGGACCCGGCGACGAGGGCGGCGACGCTGTCGTTGACCTCCTGGCCGAGGGCCGGCGCGTAGGCCTGGTCGAGGTAGAGCTGGAAGCCGGTGGCGGCCTTCAGCTGGGCCTGTACGGCCTTGATGTTGGGGTCGGTCATGGCGCTCTCGGCGGCCGGCACGACGGGCAGCACCCCGGTCTTCTTGACCAGTTCGGTGTCCGTGGCGGCGCTGGCGAAGAACTTCAGGAAGTCGACGGCGGCCTGGGGGGCGTCCTTGCGCAGGGCGTGCCCGCCTCCTCCCCCGAACACCTCGGTGATCACGCCCTTGCCGCCGTCGACCGCCGGGAACGGGAAGAAGCCGAGGTTCGCCCCGAGCCCCTTGCCCGCGTCGGCCTCCACCACCGGCGCCCACTGGCCCATCAGTTCCATCGCCGCCTTGCCGTTGCCGACGGCCGCGGCCTGGCCGGTGGGGCTGGAGTAGGCGGCGCCGAGGAAGCCCTTCTGGAACGGCTGGAGATCGACGAGGTCCTGGAGGTGCTGCCCGGCCTGGACGAACCCGTCCCCGGTGAAGTCCTTGTCGTCACCCGCCTCGCGCAGGGCGTCGACACCGGCGGTGCGCATCGCGAGATACGCCCAGTAGTACATGCCGGGCCACTTCTCCTTGCCCGCCAGCGCGAGCGGGGTGATCCCGGCGGACTTGAGCTTGCGCACCGCATCGAGGAAGCCGCTCCAGGTGGTGGGGGGCGCGCTGACGCCGGCCTGCTTGAAGAGGGCCTTGTTGTACCAGAACCCGATCATGCCGATGTCGAACGGGATGCCGTACGCCTTCTCGTCGAGGAGGTAGGGCTGGCGGGAGACCGGGAGCAGGCCGTCGTGCCACTCCTTCGTCCTCTCGGTGAGGTCCTCGACGAGGCCGGCGTCGACCTGCTGCCTGAGGACACCCCCGCCCCAGGTGTGGAAGATGTCGGGCAGCTTCCCGGAGGCGGTCAGCGCCGTCATCTTCGACTTGTAGGCGTCGTTCTCCAACTGCACGATCTTGATCTTCACCTTGGGGTTCTGGGCCTCGAACTGCTTGGCGAGACCAGCCCAGACGTCCTTGGTCGGCTGGGTGGTGGAGATGTTCCACCACTCGATGGTGGTCGTCCCCGACGACCCTCCGTCCGAGTCGCCGCCGCAGGCGCTCAGTGCCGTCATGCTCAGACCGGCCGCGGCGGAGGCCGCCAGAAAGCCGCGGCGGGAGAGTGCCGGGTCGCCCATCATGCGCTCCTTGATAGATCGAAAGTTTCGAACCAGATCCAGAAAGCTTCGCTGCTGCCGCACCCTAGAGACACCCTCCGACGGGTGGCAACCCCTTGAACACAGGGAATCCGGGGGTCTGTTCGCAAAAGAAGGCCCAGCGAGCCGCTTAGAGGCATCGAAACATTCGAATTATTCGGCGAACATTACGAAGCCGACAGGGACGACGGCTTCCCGGCCAGGGCGGACCCAGCGGTACGTCACGCTGCGTGCCCGCCCCGTGACCAGTCTTAACGGAAGCTTGACGCCGTCCGGCCCATGATCCAGGGGCCTGGGCGTCACTCTCCGCTTACGCTGATCCCGCCGTCCGCGTGATGGCCGAAACCACACGCCGATCCGCAGACCAGGAGCACTCCCATGGCCACCACCGAGCACTCTTCCCCCGGTCGCCTGCGCTCCTGGATGCTCGAGGGTCTGTCCGACATGGGCAAGGGCCACGCTCACGGGAAGGCTCCGGACACCGCCACCGCACCCGAGCACAAGGGCCAGCGCTGGTACCGGGTGATGTGCCTGACCGGTGTCGACTACTTCTCGACCCTCGGCTACCAGCCGGGCATCGCCGCCCTCGCGGCCGGTCTGCTCTCCCCGGTGGCGACGATCGTGCTGGTGATCGTCACCCTCGCGGGCGCTCTGCCCGTCTACCGGCGTGTCGCCGAGGAGAGTCCGCACGGCGAGGGCTCGATCGCGATGCTGGAACGGCTGCTGTCCTTCTGGAAGGGCAAGCTGTTCGTCCTGACCCTGCTGGGGTTCGCCGCCACCGACTTCCTGATCACGATCACCCTGTCCGCGGCGGACGCCTCGACCCACCTGGTCGAGAACCCGCACCTGACCAGCGCCCTGCACGACCGGCAGATGGTGATCACGCTCGTCCTCGTCGCCCTGCTCGGCGCCGTGTTCCTCAAGGGCTTCCTGGAGGCCATCGGTGTCGCGGTCGCGCTGGTCGTCGTCTATCTCGGCCTGAACGTCGTCGTGGTGGCCGTCGGTCTGTGGCACGTGGTCACCGAGGGCCACGTGGTCACCGACTGGGCCGACGCGCTGACCGCCGAGCACGGCAACGTGTTCGCGATGATCGGTGTCTCCCTGCTGGTCTTCCCCAAGCTCGCGCTGGGCCTGTCCGGCTTCGAGACCGGCGTCGCGGTCATGCCGCACGTGCAGGGCGACCCGGACGACACCGCGGAGAACCCCGAGGGCCGCATCCGGGGCACGAAGAAGCTGCTGACCACCGCCGCCCTGATCATGAGCGTCTTCCTCATCGCCACCAGCTTCATCACCACCGTGCTGATCCCGGAGAAGGAGTTCGAGTCCGGCGGCCAGGCCAACGGACGCGCCCTCGCCTACCTGTCCCACGAGTACCTGGGCAACGCCTTCGGCACGGTATACGACGTGTCGACGATCGCCATCCTGTGGTTCGCCGGCGCCTCCGCGATGGCCGGGCTGCTCAACCTGATGCCCCGCTACCTCCCCCGCTACGGCATGGCGCCGCACTGGGCGCGCGCCGTCCGCCCCATGGTCATCGTCTTCACCCTGGTCGCCTTCCTGGTCACCTGGATCTTCGACGCCGACGTCGACGCGCAGGGCGGCGCCTACGCCACCGGCGTCCTGGTCCTCATGTCCTCGGCGGCGATCGCGGTGACCATCGCCGCCCGCCGCGCCCGGCAGCGGGGCTGGACCGTCGGCTTCACCGTGGTCTCGGCGGTGCTGCTCTACGTGACGGTCGTGAACGTCATCGAGCGCCCGGACGGCGTGAAGATCGGCGCCTGCTTCATCGCCGGCATCATCCTGGTCTCGCTGCTGTCCCGGCTGGCCCGGGCCTTCGAGCTCCGCGTGACCAGCGTGACGCTGGACGACATGGCGGAACGTTTCATCCGGGACATGGCCAGCCGCAAGATACGGTTCATCGCCAACGAGCCCGACCAGCGCGACAGGGCCGAGTACCGCGACAAGATCGAACAGATCCGGCGCGACAACGACATTCCGGGGGAGGACTTCGTCTTCGTCGAGGTCACCGTCGTCGACCCCTCCGAGTTCGAGTCGGGCCTGACCGTACGCGGCGAGGTCCTGCACCACCGCTACCGCGTCCTGACCCTGGAGTCCTCCTCCGTCTCCAACGCCCTGGCCGCGCTGCTGCTGCACACCAGGGACTCCACCGGGTGCCTCCCGCACATCTACTTCGAGTGGACCGAGGGCAACCCCTTCGCCAACTTCCTGCGCTTCTTCCTCTTCGGCCAGGGCGAGGTCGCCCCGGTCACCCGGGAGGTCCTGCGCGAGGCCGAACCGGACCGCGACCGCCGCCCCCGCGTCCACACGGGCTGACCCGACCCGGCGTCCACACGGGCTGCCCCGCCCCGGCGCGAGCACCGCATCGTCAGCTGCGGCCGGCGGCCCGCACCGGCACCGGCCCGCCCGCCCTGGCCGCCTGTGCCCGGGCCACCCGCCAACCCGTCCGCCGCCACGAACGCGCACGGCCCGGTGAACCGGTCCAAGCCACCGGAGGGCTCGCGGTTCTGCGAGCTGGAGCGGCTGCGCCGGCCGCCGACGAGGACGACGAGGACGGCGTTCGCCCGCGCGCTGGAGCGGGTGGACGAGATCGGGCGTACCGGCTGGGGCGGCTGAGGCTGTCGCAGATCCCGCCGAACCGGATGGCGGCGCCGGCCCGGTACGCGCTGGGGTCGAAGGCGCCCTGCCGGAGCAGGCGGCGGAACCGAAGCGTACGGCCGATGCTCACCGCAGGCTCGCGTGGCGCGAGGCGGTGGACGCCCACTCTGACCTGCCGCAGGGCGCGGTGGACCGGGACGCGTACGTGGTGTGCGTGCTGGAGCAGCCGCACCGGGCCCTGAACTACCGCGACGTCTTCGCCTCGCCCTCGCACCGCTGGCCCAACCCCGCGCGCCCGCCTGCTGGAGGGCCGACTGGGAGTCGGTGTGCGAGGACGTCCCGGCAGCCCTGAGCCTGGACGTGCCCGTCGAGGAGCATCTGGCGGAGCTGGTGCGGGGCCTGGACGCGGGGTGGAAGCAGCCAGCGAGCGTCTTGAGGAGGCGGGGCCGGCGGCGGAGGCGGGGGCCGGCGGCGGGTGTCTCCGTCGAGGTGCACCCTGAAGCGCCAGAGCTGGACGAGGATGAGGACGAGTCGGTCGGCTCGAAGTGAGTCGGGGCCGTCACTGCCTGCTTCCCTACCGGCCGTCGCCCGGCGTCACAGGAGGGCGCCGCCGGAGACCTCGATGCGCTGGGCGGTGACCCAGCGCAGTCCCTCGGAGGCCAGCGTAGCGATGGCGTCGCCGATCTCCTCGGGTTCGCCGACGCGGCCGAGCGCGGTCTGTCCGGCCAGAACCTGACGCATTCCGGCGTCGTCCCGCATCGCTCCGCCGTTGAAGTCGGTGGCGGTCGGCCCCGGGGCGATGGAGTTGACCCGGATGCCGCGAGGCCCCAGTTCTGCGGCGAGGGTACGGCTCAGAGCTTCGACGGCGGCCTTCGAAGCGGAGTAGGCCGAGGTGGCGGGGCTGGTGTGGCGGGTCAGTGACGTCGAGACGTTGATGACCTGGCCGCCCTGGGCCAGCAGCGGCACGAGCGACTGGATGAGGAAGAACGTGCCCCGGACGTTGGTGTCCATCACGGTGTCGAAGTCGTCGATCGTGACAGTCTCCAGCGGCCCGAAGACTCCCACTCCCGCGTTGTTGACCAGGATGTCGAGCCGCGAAGTACCCCAGCGCTCCAGCTGGGCGCCCAGTTCGGAGGTGAAGGACGCGAAGGAGGAGACGTCGCTGATGTCGAGCCGGAGAACCGCGGCAGTCCCACCCACGGCCTGCACCTGTTCCACCGTCTTCTCAGCCCCGGCCGCATCGCCGCGGTGGGTGACCACGACCCGCACCCCGCGTGTGGCCAGGGCGATGGCCGCGCTGCGCCCGAGGCCGCGATTCGCACCGGTCACCAAAGCGATCTTGTCGATTGTCATGACTTCCTCCACCGTGCGACAACCAGGATGTGCCCAGGTGCCGCGGATCAGAGGCGAGTCACTCGACTCGCCTTGCTGGTGCACCGTAAGCGGGCTCCCCGAGGCGAGTCAAGTGACTCGCCTCGGGGTTACGGCATACTCTCTGCATGGCAGCAGAACTCACCGCGCATCACCGCAGGCTCGCCCAGCAGAAGCGCGAGGCGATCACCTCCGCGGCCACAGAACTGTTCCTGGACCGTGGCTACGACGGCACCTCCCTCGCACGGATCGCCGAAGCGGCCGGGGTCTCGAAGTCCACCCTGTTCAAGCAGTTCCCCACCAAGGCGGCCCTCTTCGAGGCCATCGTCACCGAGTCCTGGCAGCGCGACGCCGGCGATACCGCCGCGCGGCCACAGGCGGGAGATCTGCGCTCCGGGCTGACAGCCATCGGCCACCGCTACGCCGACCTGATCGGCCGGCCCCGCATGACAGGCCTGTTCCGGATCGTCATCGCCGAACTGCCTCGTTTCCCCGAGCTGGGACGGATGCAGTTCCAGCTGGGCAAACTGCCCTACTTCACCTCCGTCCAGCACTACTTGGAATCCGAGCATGAGGCGGGCAACGCTGATGTGCCCGACGCCGAGAGCGCCGCGAACCAGTTCCTCGGCATGATCGCTAACTACGTCCTGTGGCCCCGCATGCTGCTGACCGGCTGGAACCCCGCAGCCTCCGACATCCACAACGCCGTCGAAGAGGCCGTCCAGACGATGCTCGCCAGATATACCCCCGCCCCGCCGGCCTGACCCGAAACCGGAACTTCGCCACTGACGCGCAACGCCAAAGACCGCGACGCCTTCACCCGCGACACCTGTCGTCAAACGATCGTTTGACGACAGGCAACCGACGTATCCGATGAACCCGCGGGTTCATCCAGCAGGGCATCATCATTGAGCGGGTCCTGACCGACAACACCTGGTCCTACACCAGGAACACCTGGCGCCAGACCTGCCGCGAGCTGGGCATCAGCCCACGCTGGACCAGGCCCTGGCGACCCCAGGTCAACGGCAAGGCCGAACGCTTCCACCGCACACTGCTCGAGAGATGGGCCTACCAGCAGCCCTAACCTCAGACGCCCAGCGGCAGGCAGCGTTTCCCCGACTGGCCGGACTCGTACAACCACCACCGCCCCCGCACCGGCATCGACGGCCGAACACCAGCCGGCCGCGTCACTAACCTCTCCGGACAGCAGGACCGTGTCCACAAAGTCCCGCCCGGCTCGTGACGCCCGGCACGCACGCTCACCGCGCTGTCGGGATCACCCACGCACCCCCGGCACGAGGCCGACCCTCCGCCTTTGCGATCGCACCCACCGGACTCCGCCACCCCCGGCCTCCGGGCAGACGGCGCTACCTTGCCGACACGACCTGGCACCGGCCCCGCCCGAAGCGCCGATCACCTCGCGTATCCCACGGATCCTGAGGCCGGCAGACGACGCAAGCCCGCGCATGACCCGCTGGACAGGCCCGGCGGCCTACCGTTGACGCTCATGAGCCTGAGCATCCGCAACCAACTCCCCGGCACCGTTACCGCCGTCCACCCCGGCGAGGTCATGGCCACCGTCAAGATCCGACTGGACGGCGGCCAGGACCTCACGGCTGCCATCACGCTGGAGGCCGTGAACCAACTCGCCCTCACCGCCGGCACCGCCGTCCGCGCCCTGGTGAAGTCGACGGAGGTCTCCCTGGCCACCGCTCGGGTCGACGGCCTGTCCATCCGCAACCAGCTCACCGGCACGATCACCGGCCTGGTGACGGGCGAGGTCATGGCCTCGGTGAAGGTCTCCATGGACGGCGGCGAGCTCACCGCCGTGATCACCAGGGAAGCAACCGCCGACCTCGGCCTCTTCGTCGGCTCCGACGTGATCGCACTGATCAAGGCGACCGAGGTGTCCCTGGCCACGGCGTAGCGCGCGCGAGGGCCCCCGCCCGGAACGGACGGGGGCCCTCACCCACTCGCTCAGTCCTCGTACGCGTCCAGCGGCGGGCACGAGCAGACCAGGTTCCGGTCGCCGAAGGCCTGGTCGATCCGGCGCACCGGCGGCCAGTACTTGTCGGCGGCCGACACCCCGGCCGGGAAGACGGCCTCCTCACGCGTGTACGCGTGCTCCCACTCCCCGCCCAGCGCGGCCGCGGTGTGCGGGGCGCCACGCAGCGGGTTGTCCTCGGCCGGCCACTCGCCCGCCCCGACCTTCTCGATCTCCGCGCGAATGGCGATCATCGCCTCGCAGAAACGGTCGATCTCGATCAGGTCCTCGGACTCGGTCGGCTCGATCATCAGCGTCCCGGCGACCGGGAACGACATCGTCGGCGCGTGGAATCCGTAGTCGATGAGCCGCTTGGCGACGTCGTCGACGCTCACGCCGGTCGCCTTGGTCAGCGGCCGCAGGTCGATGATGCACTCGTGCGCGACGAGCCCGCCCGGCCCGTTGTAGAGCACCGGGTAGTGCGGCTCCAGCCGCTTGGCGATGTAGTTGGCGCTCAGCACGGCCACCTGCGTGGCCCGCTTGAGCCCCTCACCGCCCATGAGCCGCACATACGCCCACGAGATCGGCAGGATCCCGGCGGAGCCCCAGGGAGCCGCGGAGATCGGCCCCACCCCGGTCTCCGGCCCGGCGGCGGGCTGGAGCGGGTGGTTCGGCAGATACGGCGCCAGGTGCGACCGTACGGCCACGGGTCCGACGCCCGGGCCGCCGCCCCCGTGCGGGATGCAGAACGTCTTGTGCAGGTTCAGGTGCGAGACGTCGCCACCGAAGTGCCCCGGCTTGGCGAGACCGACCAGCGCGTTGAGGTTGGCGCCGTCGACGTACACCTGCCCGCCCGCCTCGTGCACCTGGGCGCAGATGTCGGCGACGTGCTCCTCGAACACCCCGTGCGTCGACGGGTAGGTGATCATCAGCACCGACAGCTCGTCCCGGTACCGCTCGATCTTCGCCCGCAGGTCCTCGACGTCGATCTCGCCGTCCTCGGCGGTCTTCACGACGACGACCTTCATGCCGGCCATCACGGCACTGGCCGCGTTCGTGCCGTGCGCGGAGGACGGGATGAGGCACACCGTCCGCTGCTCGTCACCGTTGCCCCGGTGGTACCCGCGGACGGCGAGCAGCCCGGCCAGTTCGCCCTGAGACCCGGCGTTCGGCTGGAGCGACACCTTGTCGTAGCCGGTGACCTCGGCGAGCTGCTCCTCCAGCTCGCGGATGAGCGTCAGATAGCCCTCCGCCTGCTCGGCCGGCGCGAAGGGGTGCAGCTGCCCGAACTCGGGCCAGGTCACCGGCTCCATCTCGGTGGTCGCGTTGAGCTTCATCGTGCAGGAGCCCAGCGGGATCATGCCCCGGTCCAGCGCGTAGTCCCGGTCGGCGAGCCTGCGCAGGTAGCGCAGCATCGCGGTCTCGGAACGGTGCTGGTGGAAGACGGGGTGCGTCAGGATCGCGTCGGACCGCAGCAGCCCGGCGGGCAGGGAGTCGGCGGTGGCCGCGTCGAGCGACTCGATGTCGCCGTCCACCCCGAAGGCGGCCCAGACGGCGGACACCTGCGCCCGAGCGGTCGTCTCGTCACAGGCGATCGACACCTGGTCGGCGTCCACGAGGTGCAGGTTGACCCCGCGCTCCCGCGCGGCGGCGACGACCTCGGAGGCCTTCCCCGGCACCCGTACGGTCAGCGTGTCGAAGTACGAGGCATGCACGACCTCGACGCCGCCGGCCTCGAGCCCGGCGGCCAGGACCGAGGCGTACCGGTGCGTGCGCAGGGCGATCGCCCGCAGCCCGTCGGGGCCGTGGTAGACGGCGTACATCCCCGCCATCACGGCCAGCAGCACCTGCGCCGTGCAGATGTTGCTCGTGGCCTTCTCGCGTCGGATGTGCTGCTCACGCGTCTGCAGAGCGAGCCGGTAGGCCTTGTGCCCGTCGGCGTCCACCGACACGCCCACCAGCCGCCCGGGCAGGCTGCGCGCGAACTGCTCGCGGACGGCCATGTAACCGGCGTGCGGACCGCCGAAGCCCATCGGCACACCGAACCGCTGCGTCGTACCGACCGCGATGTCCGCCCCCAGCTCGCCGGGCGACTTCAGCAGCGTCAGCGCGAGCAGATCCGCGGCGACCGTGACGAGCGCGCCGAGCCCGTGCGCCTGGTCGATGATCGCCTTGAGGTCCCGCACGGCACCGGAAGCGCCCGGGTACTGCACGAGCACGCCGTTGATCTCCCGTGCGGCGATCTCCGCCGGAATCCCGTCGCTCAGGTCGGCGACGACGACCTCCACGCCCGTCGGCTCGGCGCGGGTCTCGATCACGGCGATGGTCTGCGGCAGCGCGTCCGCGTCGATGAGGAAGAGGCCCTTCTTGTTCTTCCCCATGCGCCGGGACAGCGCCATCGCCTCGGCGGCGGCCGTGCCCTCGTCGAGCAGCGAAGCGCCGGAGGTCGGCAGCCCGGTGAGGTCCGCTACCACGGTCTGGAAGTTCAGGAGCGCCTCGAGCCGGCCCTGGGAGATCTCCGGCTGATACGGCGTGTAGGCCGTGTACCAGGCCGGATTCTCCATGACGTTGCGCAGGATGACGGGCGGCGTGAAGGTCCCGTAGTAGCCGAGCCCGATCATCGGAGCGAGGACCTGGTTGCGGTCGGCCAGCGAGCGCAGCTCGGCCAGCACCTCGGCCTCGGTGCGCGCGCCCGGCAGGTCCAGCGCGTCGGCGTTCTTGATCACATCCGGGACCGCTGCGGCGGTGAGCTCGTCGAGCGAGCCGTAGCCGACCTGTGCGAGCATCTTGGCCCGCGCTTCGAGGTCGGGCCCGATGTGGCGGTGTTCGAAGGGAATTCCCTGCTCGAGCTCGGCGAGCGGAATGCGATGGGCGGTCATTACGGAGGCCTCCTGGTCTGACACGACCTTCGAGGGTCACCACGGTGGGTACCCGGACGGCCTCCCCCTCTGTCATCTCAACCTGAGAGCTTCACCGGGTCCCCGAGGGCACCCGGCTTTCACCGTCGGTGAGAGCGGAAGCCGTCGACGCCGTCGGCACCCGCCCTGCTTTCCAGAGTGACCTCGTCCGTGCGGTACGTGAGCCTGAGAGATTCCGGGGAGGATTTGCTCCTTCGGCGCCTCCGGTGATGTCCGGAGGACTCTCCCGCGCGGTGTCAGCAGCCATTGTCAGACTACCAGCGGGGTCAATGAGTCTCGCTCGAGTGGCCGCTCGTCCCGATGTGCTCTTTTGTAGTGCTTACGGATGAGTTGCGACCAAGTGGAGGGCCCGTGCAGACCGACATCGATCCGCGCAACCTGATAGGCCGCAAGGCGTTCGACCGCAACGGCACCAAGATCGGGACCGTCGACGAGGTCTACCTCGACGACGCCACCGGAGTGCCGGAGTGGGCGGCCATACGCACCGGTCTGTTCTCCCGCGACGCGTTCGTCCCCCTGGAGCCCAGCCGGCTGGTCGAGGGCACCCTGCACATTCCCTTCGACCGGGGCCTGATCAAGGACGCTCCCGACTTCGGTGTGGGCCGCCACCTCTCCCCGGAGCAGGAACTCCAGCTCTACCACCACTACGGCCTCGACGTGGGCGCTCCTCCCCCGCTCCCCGACCACGACTTCGGCCGACTGGCCGGCACGGAGGACGGCTGAGCCCCTCAGCCGCAGGCCTGTATCAGCGCCCCGAGAATCCCGGCGGGGTCGTACAGCGGCCGGGCGCCGTCCGTGACGACTCTTCGGGTACCGGCGTCGACCGGGTCGGTCCGTGCCCAGCGGGCAGGCCCGACGTTCACCTCGACCTCCAGACCGGAGGCGGTCGCATACCGCCATTCGGTGACGGTCCCCCGATCCCGGACCCGGATCACCTCTCCCAGAGCCGGCTCCCGAGCCCACCCGTCGTCCTCGGCGTACCGGGCTGGCGCCGTCGACAACACCACAAGGTCGACATCCGAGTCGGGACCCGCTGTCCCACGTGCACAGGACCCGACGAGCAGCAGCCCCACCACATCGCTCCGGTTCCCGGCCCACCGGGTCATCCTGTCCACCACCCGGCGCATCTCGGCCTCATGCTCCGGCGACACCCCGGCCGGGTCCGCGAACCGGCCTCCGTGCAGCTTCATGCAGCTCCCTCCCCATCCCCCACCGGTGCCACCCGCGTGCCACCGCTCCGACCCACCTCGCAGTTCGAACCGCTTCACTCTGTGTAACTGATCCACCTCACGCAGAGTTCCCGGACTCCGCCTCCGACGGCTGCGCCTCTTCCGAGGGCTGCACCTCGGACGGTTGCCTTTCCGAGGACTTCACTTCAGGATGCGGTGCTCCCGCCGCCGCCCCGCCGTCGTCATCCGGTCTTCGTCGCACCAGAGGCAACGGATCCGCCGGCTCCAGCGCCGGATCGTCGGTCCTGAAGGTGCGCACCCGTCCCGGCTCCGACTCGGGCGTCTCGAACCGCACGGTGACCCGGCCCAGCCCACTGCCCTGCACCCATCCGTGCCCGAGCTCGGCATGCCGCACGTCGTGCCCCGGGCGCCACTGGCGCTCGACCGGCACCGGCACCTCGCCGACGGGCTCGGCAGCGACTTCCTCCTCGGGCCCGACCACCCGCTCCTCGGCCGCCTGCGCGAACAGATCCTCCTGCGTGAAGTCCGCCAGCCCGCTCACGCCCACCCCGAGCAGCCGCACCCCGCCCGTGGTGTCCACCGACTCCAGCAGCCGGGCCGCCGCCTCCCGGACCACCGCAGGATCGTCGGTGGGCCCGCGCAGGGTCTCGGACCGGGTGAGCGTGGAGAAGTCGTACCGCCGCACCTTCAGCACGATGGTCCGCCCCGACAGACCGGCCTCCCGCAGCCTGCGCACACATCGGTCCGCGAGCCGCTGCACCTCCAGCTCCACCCGGATCCGGTCGTGGATGTCCACGTCATAGGTGTCCTCGACGGAGACCGACTTGGCCTCCCGCTCCGCCACCACGGGCCGGTCGTCGCGGGCCAGCGCCATGGCGTACAGCGCGTGCCCGTGCGCCTTTCCCAGCAGCCGCACCAACTCGTCCTCACCGGCTTCGGCGATCTCGTCGATCGTGAGGATCCCGGCCCGGCGCAGATGGTCCCCCGTCGCCGGACCGACCCCCGGCAGGGTCCGCACCGGCAGCGGGCCGAGCAGGGCCCGCTCCGTCCCCGGCGCGATGAGCACCAGGCCGTCCGGCTTCGCCTGCTCGGAGGCGATCTTCGCCAGCATCTTGCAGGAGGCGAGGCCCACCGAACCCGTGAGCCCGGTGACGGCCTGTATGTCCGCGCGCAGCCTGATCCCCGCCAGCCGCGCCGACTCGCTGTCCCAGGCCGCTCCCCCGGCATCCAGGTCCACGAAGGCCTCGTCCAGGCTCAGCGGCTCCACCAGCGGCGACAGCGCCCGCAGCAAGCCCATGACCTGCTCGCTGATCGACCGGTAGAACGCGAAGCGCGGCACCAGATAAGCGGCGTTCGGAGCCCTTCGGCGCGCCTGGGCCATGGGCATCGCCGAGTGCACTCCGAAGACCCGCGCCTCGTAGGAGGCGGTCGCGACCACGCCGCGGGGCCCCAGACCGCCCACGACCACGGCTTTCCCGCGCAGGCTCGGCTTGGAGGCCTGCTCCGCCTGCGCGAAGAAGGCATCCATGTCGAGATGCAGGATCGTGGGCGCGTTTCTCACATGTCCGATGCTGCACCACGGCACTGACATTGATGCTGATACTCGGGTTCCGGTGGTCGTGACCCGGGCACTGACTGACGCCCTGCTGGACTGTCTTCGCGTTGTTCTGTCCGGCCGCCGGGATCTGTTCGGCCAGGTCCTCGTCACCGCTCCGGAGGCGATCCGCTCGAAGTACGGGCAGCTCAAGGGCACCGACCGCACCGAGGCCCTGGCTCGGCTGCGACCGGCCGGCGACGCCCTGCACACCGCTGTCCTGACCGCGCTGAAAAGCCTCGCCCGCCGCGTCAAGGAACTCACTGCCGAGCACGAGACGCTGACGCGGGCCCTGGATGCCGAAGTCACCACACACAACCCCGGCCTGCGGGCGACCTACGGTGTCGGCCCCGACACCGCCGCGCAGCTGCTGATCACCGCGGGCGGCAATCCCGAACGGATGCGAACCGAGGCGTCCTTCGCGGCTCTGTGCGGAGCCGCCCCGGTCCCCGCATCCAGCGGCCGAACCAACCGCCACCGCCTCTCCAGGGGCGGGGACCGGACCGCCAACTCCGCGCTCTACCGCATCGCCCTGGTCCGTATGTCCGGCGACGTCCGAACTCGCGCCTACGTCACACGGCAAGTCGCCGCCGGACGGACGAAGAAAGAGATTATCCGGATGTTGAAGCGGGCCATCGCCCGGGAGATGTTCCGCTGTCTCACCACCACGCTCAACATTCCAGGCATAGCCGACCTACGGCCTCTGCGGCAGGCCAAGAACATCACCCTCACCACCGTCGCCCAGCACTTCGGCGTCTGGCCCACCACCATCTCCAGACTCGAAAGGGGACTCAGCAGGGACGACGACCTCGCTCACGCCTACCGCGACTGGCTCCGAGCCGCTTGACAGCAATAGGAGCATCAATGACGCCGTACAGCCGCCCCTCGCGCCTACGAAGGCGGTTCAGACCGCCCGGTTGCGCCGACGTGCCAGTTCGTCCGCAGGATTGTTCCCGACGAGCGTCTCCCCGGTGTCGACACGCTCCCCGTGCAGCTGCGACAGCGCGCTCTCGACGTCCCGCCACACGACGCCCACCGCGATGCCGAAGATGCCCTGACCGCCTTGCAGCAGCGCGTGGACCTCGTCCGGCGACGTGCACTCGTAGACGGTGGCACCGTCGCTCATCAGCGTCATGCGCTCCAGGTCGCTGAACCCGCGCTCCCGCAGATGCTGCACGGCGGTGCGGATGTTCTGCAGCGACACCCCGGTGTCGAGGAACCGCTTGACGATCTTCAGGACGACGACGTCCCGGAAGCTGTAAAGACGCTGCGTGCCGGACCCGTGGGCAGGCCGCACACTCGGCTCGACCAGCCCGGTGCGGGCCCAGTAGTCCAGTTGCCGATAGGTGATGCCCGCGGCCGCGCAAGCCGTCGGACCTCGATAGCCGATCTGCTCGGACGCCATGGACGTCGCCCCTCCGCTGCTCGGCACGGCCGCCGGTCGCTGCGGAGCGTGGTCGGCCGCGCTGCTCTGCTGGGGGTAGGCCCTGCTCGAACGCGCTGGAGAGCCCGGGGAAGGGTACGGACCGCTTCCCCCGACACCGAGTCCGGGGGCACCCCCAGCCGTACCGTCGCCGCTGCTTCTCACGCCGACCTCCGTCCTTGACCTGCCTTGTCGACGGTAGGCAGTCACCAGGGGTGCGTCAACGATCGCCACACTCGGCACGCCGAGTGATAATCACCCTGAGAGTGGTTTCCCGCACCCCGTCGCGGGGAAAGGCTAGCCGAATGCGCTGAGAAGTAGCCGTAGGACGCTCTCACTCGCCGTTGGCATTTGCCGAAAACAGTGCGGGCGTCCCCGTGCAGGACGCCCGCGTTCCGCGCATGTGCCGGCTACTGATTGCTGCTGCCGAAGTCCTCGGGCGAGATCTGGTCGAGGAACTCGCGGAACTTCTCCACCTCGTCCTCCTGCTCGTCCGGGATGGCGATCCCCGCGTCGTCCAGGACCGTGTCACTGCCGAAGATCGGTGTCCCGGTGCGCAACGCCAGCGCTATGGCGTCCGACGGACGCGCACTCACCTCGACCCCGCTGGCGAAGACCAGCTCCGCGTAGAAGACGCCCTCCCGCAGGTCCGTGATGCGCACTTCGGTGAGCTCCTGGCCGACGGCTTCCAGCACGTCCTTGAACAGGTCGTGGGTCAGCGGTCGCGCGGGAGCCATGCCCTGCTGGGCGAAGGCGATCGCCGTCGCCTCCCCCGGTCCGATCCAGATGGGAAGGTAACGGTCGCCTCCCACTTCACGCAGCAGCACGATCGGTTGGTTGGAGGGCATCTCGACCCGGACACCTACGACATCGAGCTCGTTCACACAGTAACCCTAGGCCGTGCCCGGGACGTTTGGGTAGTCGGGCCGGGAACGGGTGACCGATCCGCCCCAGGGCGAAACCGCCCGCTCAGGGCAGCCGCACCCCGAGCGCCGTCTGCACCAACGCCGCGTGCAGCCGCACCGTGAGCCCCGCGATTTCCTTCGTACGGGCCTGCGCGTGCGCCCTGGTCTGCGGATTGCGATGGCGCTTGAGAGGGGCCACCACCTGGTCCACGAGACCGGCCTCACGATCCGCCGCGGCCTTCATCACCCGCAGGTGCCGGGGCTCGATCCCGAACCGGCCCAGCTCGGCGACAAGCGCTGCCACGGTGGCCGCCTCGGCGTCGTAGACCCCGTCCTCCAACGGCGCAACGAGGCCGTACGACTCCCACTCCTCGAGCTCCGGCTCACCGATGCCCGCGGCCGCCAACAGCTCGGACCGGCCGATCCTGGCGACGGTGGGCCCCTCCGACGCCTCGGGGACGGCCTCACCGTCGCGCTGCCGGCCGACGGTCGGCAGCGGTGCGGCCTCACCGCGCTCCATGGCGTCCAGATGCTCGCGGATGACCTTGAGGGGCAGATAGTGGTCCCGCTGCATCCTCAGGACGTGGCCGAGGCGCTCGACGTCCTGCACACTGAACTTCCGATACCCCGAAGGGGTTCGCTGCGGCTCGATGAGCCCTTCCGACTCCAGAAAGCGGATCTTGGAGACGGTGACTTCGGGAAACTCGTCGCGCAGCGCGTTCAGCACGGTGCCGATGCTCATCGAACCACCGTCCGCGGCGGCGGTGCCGTGTCCGACACCGCCCCTCGGTGTTTGAAGCATGGACCTTCCCTGGGGATTCCCCCCGGACGGCGCCCGGGGGCCGGTCAGTAGCCCCGCTGGCTCGCGTAGAAGACCAGCCGGTACTTACCGATCTGTACCTCGTCACCGTTCGACAGAGGGACCTCGTCGATCCGCTCCCGGTTGACGTACGTGCCGTTGAGACTGCCGACGTCCGCCACGTTGAAGGTGCCGTCCGGGTTGCGCCGGAACTCCACATGGCGACGCGAGACCGTCACGTCGTCCAGGAAGATGTCGCTCTGCGGGTGTCGGCCGGCCGTGGTCAGGTCGCCGTCCAGAAGGAAACGGCTGCCCGAGTTCGGGCCGCGCCGCACGACCAGCAGGGCGGAGCCCAGCGGCAGCGCGTCGACCGCGGCCTGCGCCTCGGGCGAGAGGGCGGGCAGCTGCGTCTGACCGGTGACCTCGGCGTCGTAGGCCTCGAGACCGGAGATGGAGATGGTGGAAGTCGTCTCCGACGCCCGCTCGGGCGTCAGCCCGGGGCGTAGCGGCGCGCCACAGTTGGAGCAGAATCGGCTGTTCTCCGCGTTGCGGTTACCGCACCTCGTACACACCAGGGCCGACATAGGGGAAAACCCTCCACCCGTACTCGAGGTCGACGGTTGGCCGAAACCTATGCCGCCGGACTGCGCAGGGTCAACCGACGCCGCGCCCTGGCCTCCGGCAATGTCGCCGCCCGGACCAGCCACCTGATCCCTGAACAGCGGCCGCTGACCCTCTGCGTCAGGCTGTGCGCGATGGCGAGCGGTCGCGTTGTCGCTACCCTCTCGCGCGCTCTTGCCGAACAACTTCGCAAACAACTTCACGGGCGATTCCCCTTGACCGAAACAGACCCGCCCGTGGGGCAGGACGAACCCTGACTGAATACACCGGTCGACCCGGACATCTTCACAACGTCCGTGTCCACCAGACAGTTTCCACCACGCACCACCCGATCGGTGCGTCGACCCCCCGCAAGCTCATGCCCCTGCCGGATGCCCGCCATGCACCCCCGGTTCACTGGCCCGACGACCGAGCGTAGTCAGGCTGCTTCGCCACTCGCAAGGCATCCACGACGATCTTGTCCGACCGCTCCACTGTCACGGTGGCCTGCTCCTTCTCGAGAGTCTGCACCACTCCTCCAGGGATGTTCAGCGCCGGCTCGAGGTCCTGCGGGTTGCCGATGACCTTGAAACGAAAGGGCGTGTTGATCTTGTTCCCGTCGACGCTCACGCTCTTGCCCGATTCCGTCAGAAAAGTGCCGGCGACGACCCGCACCCCGTTCACCTGGATCGCCTCGGCCCCCGCCGCGCGCAGCTCCTGGATCGCGTCGAGCAACATGTCCGCCTCGACCGTCCCCTTCGTGTCCTCGATGGTCATCGTGATGCCCGGCCCCTGCGCAGCCACCGTGCCCGCGAGAATGCCGAGTTGTTTCTCCTTCTCGACCGTCTGCTTGCGGGCCTCCTCGGCCTGGTCGGAGCTGTTCTCCAGCTCCTGCTGCTGCTTCTCGAGTCCTTGCTTCTCGTCCTCAAGACGCTGACTGCGGTCGTCGAGTTCATCGAGGATGCGTACGAGATCTTCCTGACGCGCACCGCGCAGCGCGTTTCCACTGTCGCTGTTGGAGGCGACCTGCACGGCCAGGCCGAAACCCAGCCCGAACAGCAGCAGGGCGACGATGAGTTGGGCCCTGGACACCCGCGGCGGCCAGAGACCCTGCACCATGCGCTGCCGACCGGTCAGCACGGGCTCGGCCGGCTTCTCGGCCGCCCCGTCCGCGGACGCCGTCACCGGGACCTCGTCGGGCAGCTCCTTGCGGAGCCTGTACTCGGGCGTCTCGTCCTGGTTGCTCATCGACCTCACGCCCGGAAGACATGCCGACGGATCGCCGCGGCGTTGGAGAAGATCCGGATGCCGAGGACGACGACGACACCGGTGGACAGCTGTGATCCCACGCCCAGCTCGTCACCCAGGAACACGATCAGCGCGGCCACCACCACGTTCGACAGGAAGGACACCACGAACACCTTGTCGTCGAAGATCCCGTCCAGCATGGCCCGAAGGCCACCGAAGACCGCGTCCAGCGCCGCCACCACGGCGATCGGCAGATACGGCACGACGGCCGCCGGCACCTCGGGCTGGACCAACAGGCCGGCCACCACTCCCACGACGAGGCCCAGTACGGCGATCACGATGTGCCCTTCTCGGTCTTCGGCTGCGCTGTACGTACGATCACACTCGGTGCGGCGGGCAGCCGGACGTCGTCAGCCACTGAGATGGCCGTCCGAATGCCGTAGTTCTCCTGCAACGCGTTCAGATACAGGCCGTCGGCGCTGTTCTGGAACCTGGTGCTGAGGTTTTTCCCGTCCCCCACCGCGAGCACCGTGTACGGCGGGACGAGCGGTTTGTTGTCGACCAGTATGGCTTCACCCGCGGCCCTGATCGCCGACAGTGCCGTCAGCCGTTGACCGTTGATCGAGACGGCCTCGGCGCCCGACTCCCACAGTCCGTTGACGACCCGCTGCATGTCCCGGTCCCGGACCCGCCCGGTGTCGGAGAAACCGGAGGTCTCGCGCGGACCACCGTCACCGCCCTCGGTCGCTTCCTTGGCATCGTCCACGACCAGCTTGACGCCCGGCCCGTGCACCTCGACGGCACCCGACAGGATGCCCACCAGATCGGCCTGGCTACTGCCACCGCTCTGCTTGAGCGCCTCCCGCTGCCGTTCGCTCACATCGTCGCGCAGCTTGTCGACGGCACTCTCGAGCTCGTCGGCCGCGTCGGTCTCACGGTCGATCCGGTCGATCAGCTCCTCGCGCTCCTTCGCGACGACCGGCGCCGCGACCCGCGCCTGAGCCGCACCGACGGTGACCACGAGGGCCGCGAGCACCAGGCCCACGGCGAGACCCAGCTTCGCCCGTACCGTCCTGGGCAGCCCACCGGCGCCCTCGGCCTGCTTACGGGCGGCGGCCTCGGCATAACCGTCGTCGAGGCTGTGGTCCATGACGTTGGTGAGCAGCGACATGGACGCGTCCGGGCGCGACACGCGCGCGGGTGTGCTCCGAACGGGGGGCTGCTGCGGCATGCCGCACATCGTCGCACGTCGCGCCCAGTACCTCCGAATGGCCCCACCGGCGTGCCGGACAGGCCCCCTTGGGGACACTTGTCCGGCACGCGCGCGTGCGCGTGGCTCAGCGTCCGGCGCTGTCCACGACCGACGACCACTCGTCGAGCAGAGCCTGAGCGGACGCGTCGTCCGGCCCCTCAGCCCACAGATGGGTGACGGCCTCGGCCGGGTCGGGCAGCACCATCACCCAGCGCCCGTCCGTCTCCACCACACGGACACCGTCGGTGGTGTCCACGAAGCGATCTCCGGCCGCCTCGACGACCCGCCGCATCACGAGGCCCTTGACGGCCCACGGGGTCGCCAGATCCCGCTTCAGGACGTGCGCCCGCGGGATCCGCGCGTCGATCTGGCTGAGGGTGAGCTGCGTCCGCGCCACCAGCCCGATCAAGCGCACGAAGGCCGCCGTACCGTCGAAGACACTGCTGAACTCCGGGACGATGAAGCCGCCCTTGCCGTCCCCGCCGAAGATGGTCGTCTCGTCCCGCCCGACCCGGGTGAGGTCGTCCGGCGAGGTCGTCGTCCACTCGACCTGTGTCCCGTGATACGCCGCCACCTGCTCGGCGATCCTCGTCGTGGTCACCGGCAGGGCGACCCGCCCGCTGCGCCGCTCGGCGGCCACCAGGTCGAGCAGCACCAGCAGCGCCCGGTCGTCCTCGATGATCCGGCCCTTCTCGTCAACAAGAGAGAGCCGCTCACCCACAGGGTCGAACCGCACTCCGAACGCGGCCCGAGACGAAGCCACGATTTCTCCGAGCCGCATGAGCCCGGAGCGGCGCTGGTCGCCCGTCTCCGTGGGCCTCGCCTCGTTCAGGCCGGGGTTGACGGTCAGCGAGTCCACCCCGAGCTTCCCCAGAAGACTCGGCAACACCAGGCCGGCGCTGCCGTTCGAGGCGTCCACCACGACCTTCAGCCCGGATTCGGCGATCCCTGTCGTGTCCACGTTCCGCAGCAACGACCCAGTGTACGAGTCGAAGACGCTGGCCGGGAAGTGCAGGTCACCGATCTCTCCCGGGAAGGCCCGCCGGTACTCCTGCCGCGCGAACACCCGGTCCAGCTTGCGCTGACTGCCCTGGGACAGGTCCGCGCCCTCCCCGTCGAAGAACATGATGTCGACCGAGTCCGGTACACCGGGCGAGGTACGGATCATGATCCCGCCGGCGCTCCCCCGCGCCGTCTGCTGACGCGCCACGGGCAGCGGTACGTTCTCCAGGTCCCGTACGTCGATGGCACTGGCCTGAAGTGCGGAGATGACCGCCCGCTTCAGCGCACGAGCACCCCGCGAATGGTCACGCGCCGTGGTGACCGTGGACCCCTTCTTGAGTGTCGTGGCGTACGCGCCGGCGAGGCGCACCGCCAGCTCGGGCGTGATCTCGACGTTGAGGATCCCGGAGACACCGCGGGCACCGAACAGGTGCGCCTGCCCACGGGACTCCCAGATCACGGACGTGTTGACGAACGCGCCGGCTTCGATGGTCTTGAAGGGGTAGACCCGCACGTTGCCCTGGACGATCGATTCTTCACCGATCAGGCATTCGTCACCGATGACAGCGCCGTCCTCGATCCGGGCCGCCCGCATGATGTCGGTGTTCTTGCCCACCACACAGCCTCGGAGATTGCTGTGCTGGCCGACGTACACGTTGTCGTGCACAACGGCCTTGTGCAGGAAGGCCCCGCTCTTCACGACGACGTTGGACCCGATGACGGAGTGCTCGCGGATCTCGGCGCCGGCCTCGACCTTCGCGTAGTCGCCGATGTAGAGCGGACCGCGAAGTATGGCGTCGGGATGCACCTCGGCGCCTTCGGCCACCCACACCCCGGGCGAGATCTCGAAGCCGTCGATCTCGACGTCGACCTTGCCTTCGAGCACGTCGGCCTGGGCCTTGACGTAGCTCTCGTGGGTGCCCACATCCTCCCAGTAGCCTTCGGCGATGAAGCCGTAGACCGGCTTGCCCTCCTTCATCAGCTGCGGGAAGACGTCTCCGGACCAGTCGACGGGCACATCGGCCTCGACGTAGTCGAAGACCTCCGGCTCCATGACGTAGATACCCGTGTTCACGGTGTCCGAGAAGACCTGGCCCCAGGTCGGCTTCTCGAGGAAGCGCTCGACCTTGCCTTCTTCATCGACGATCGTGATCCCGAATTCCAGCGGATTGGGCACCCGCGTCAGGCAGACGGTGACCAGCGCACCCTTTTCCTTGTGGAAGTTGATCAGCTCGGTGAGGTCGAAGTCAGTGAGGGCATCGCCGGAAATGACGACGAAGGCGTCGTCCTTCAACGCCTCCTCCGCGTTCTTGACGCTTCCGGCGGTACCGAGTGGCTTCTCCTCATTGGCATAGCTGAGCTCCATGCCGAGCTCTTCGCCGTCACCGAAGTAGTTCTTGACCAGCGACGCCAAGAACTGAACAGTTACGACGGTCTCGTTGAGCCCATGCCTTTTGAGCAGCCTCAGAACGTGCTCCATGATCGGCCGGTTGGCCACCGGCAGGAGCGGCTTGGGCATGCTCGAGGTCATAGGGCGAAGGCGCGTGCCTTCGCCTCCGGCCATCACGACGGCCTTCATGTCGGAAGCGTCCTCCTAAAGAGACGACTGTCTAGCCGACTTCACCCGTCCAGATTGTCCCGCACTTTTCGTCGGCGGGCCATCGAGCCACTGCGCGGCTGCCAATCGGCGAGGTCAGTCAGCCATGGCGTCCGCACGAACCAGGCGGCGGACCTGTACCACGTAGAGGACTCCTGCCCACCAATAGAGCGTTGTACCCCACCAGGCGAACGCCCATCCGAAAATGGCAGCGAGTGACGCCAACCAGCCACTTCCGTCACTGAGCAGCAGCAGCGGGAAGGCGTACATCAGGTTGAAGGTGGCCGCCTTCCCCAGGAAGTTCACCTGCGGCGGCGGATAGCCGTGCCGCCTGAGGATGCCGACCATCACCAGCAGAACCAGCTCGCGGGCCAGAAGTACAGCGGTCAACCAGAGCGGCAGAATCTCCCGCCAGGTGAGGCCGACCAGCGTAGTGAGAATGTAGAGCCGGTCTGCAGCAGGATCGAGAAGCCGGCCGAGACTGCTGATCTGGTTCCAGCGTCGGGCGAGCTTGCCGTCCAGATAGTCGGTGATGCCGCTGAAAGCCAGCACCAGGAGCGCCCAGCCGTCGCTCTGCGGGCCTCCGAACTCGGGCCGGAGGATCAGCCACAGGAACACAGGTACGCCGAGGAGACGCGCCATGCTGAGGATGTTCGGGATGGTGAGTACCCGGTCTGTCTGGACACGGGTCTCCTGGACCTCCACCCGGGGGCCTCCAGTAGGAAATGAGCCAACGATGCCCCCTGACCCTACCCCAACGCAAAAAAGCTCTGGCTCTCGGGCTGTTATGCCCAAGAGCCAGAGCTCTAAAAGAAGTTCGGCGGTGTCCTACTCTCCCACAGGGTCCCCCCTGCAGTACCATCGGCGCTGTAAGGCTTAGCTTCCGGGTTCGGAATGTAACCGGGCGTTTCCCTTACGCTATGACCACCGAAACACTATGAAACACATGCAGCCGCACCATACCGTGACCATGGCATGGGGCCGTTCGTGGTTTCAGAACCAACACAGTGGACGCGAGCAACTGAGGACAAGCCCTCGGCCTATTAGTACCAGTCAGCTTCACCCATTACTGGGCTTCCACATCCGGCCTATCAACCCAGTCGTCTACTGGGAGCCTTAACCCCTCAAGGGGGTGGGAATACTCATCTCGAAGCAGGCTTCCCGCTTAGATGCTTTCAGCGGTTATCCCTCCCGAACGTAGCCAACCAGCCATGCCCTTGGCAGGACAACTGGCACACCAGAGGTTCGTCCGTCCCGGTCCTCTCGTACTAGGGACAGCCCTTCTCAATATTCCTGCGCGCGCAGCGGATAGGGACCGAACTGTCTCACGACGTTCTAAACCCAGCTCGCGTACCGCTTTAATGGGCGAACAGCCCAACCCTTGGGACCGACTCCAGCCCCAGGATGCGACGAGCCGACATCGAGGTGCCAAACCATCCCGTCGATATGGACTCTTGGGGAAGATCAGCCTGTTATCCCCGGGGTACCTTTTATCCGTTGAGCGACGGCGCTTCCACAAGCCACCGCCGGATCACTAGTCCCGACTTTCGTCCCTGCTCGACCCGTCGGTCTCACAGTCAAGCTCCCTTGTGCACTTACACTCAACACCTGATTGCCAACCAGGCTGAGGGAACCTTTGGGCGCCTCCGTTACTCTTTAGGAGGCAACCGCCCCAGTTAAACTACCCATCAGACACTGTCCCTGATCCGGATCACGGACCCAGGTTAGACATCCAGCACGACCAGAGTGGTATTTCAACGGCGACTCACCGTGAACTGGCGTCCACGTTTCAAAGTCTCCCACCTATCCTACACAAGCCGAACCGAACACCAATATCAAACTGTAGTAAAGGTCCCGGGGTCTTTCCGTCCTGCTGCGCGAAACGAGCATCTTTACTCGTAGTGCAATTTCACCGGGCCTATGGTTGAGACAGTCGAGAAGTCGTTACGCCATTCGTGCAGGTCGGAACTTACCCGACAAGGAATTTCGCTACCTTAGGATGGTTATAGTTACCACCGCCGTTTACTGGCGCTTAAGTTCTCAGCTTCGCCACCCCGAAGAGTGACTAACCGGTCCCCTTAACGTTCCAGCACCGGGCAGGCGTCAGTCCGTATACATCGCCTTACGGCTTCGCACGGACCTGTGTTTTTAGTAAACAGTCGCTTCTCGCTGGTCTCTGCGGCCACCCCCAGCTCGAGGAGCAAGTCCTCTCACCAGTGATGGCCCCCCTTCTCCCGAAGTTACGGGGGCATTTTGCCGAGTTCCTTAACCATAGTTCACCCGAACGCCTCGGTATTCTCTACCTGACCACCTGAGTCGGTTTAGGGTACGGGCCGCCATGAAACTCGCTAGAGGCTTTTCTCGACAGCATAGGATCATCCACTTCGCCACAATCGGCTCGGCATCAGGTCTCAGACTCATGGTGTGCGGATTTGCCTACACACCGTCCTACACCCTTACCCCGGGACAACCACCGCCCGGGATGGACTACCTTCCTGCGTCACCCCATCACTCACCTACTGCAAGTCTGGTCCGTCGGCTCCACCACTTTCCATTCCCCGAAGGGTCCGGAACGGCTTCACGGACTTAGCATCGCCTGGTTCAATGTTTGACGCTTCACAGCGGGTACCGGAATATCAACCGGTTATCCATCGACTACGCCTGTCGGCCTCGCCTTAGGTCCCGACTTACCCTGGGCAGATCAGCTTGACCCAGGAACCCTTAGTCAATCGGCGCACACGTTTCTCACGTGTGTATCGCTACTCATGCCTGCATTCTCACTCGTGAACCGTCCACAACTACCTTCCGGTGCTGCTTCACCCGGCACACGACGCTCCCCTACCCATCACAGCGGGCGTTGGCCCTATTGCTGCAATGACACGACTTCGGCGGTACGCTTGAGCCCCGCTACATTGTCGGCGCGGAATCACTAGACCAGTGAGCTATTACGCACTCTTTCAAGGGTGGCTGCTTCTAAGCCAACCTCCTGGTTGTCTGTGCGACTCCACATCCTTTCCCACTTAGCGTACGCTTAGGGGCCTTAGTCGATGCTCTGGGCTGTTTCCCTCTCGACCATGGAGCTTATCCCCCACAGTCTCACTGCCGCGCTCTCACTTACCGGCATTCGGAGTTTGGCTAAGGTCAGTAACCCGGTAGGGCCCATCGCCTATCCAGTGCTCTACCTCCGGCAAGAAACACACGACGCTGCACCTAAATGCATTTCGGGGAGAACCAGCTATCACGGAGTTTGATTGGCCTTTCACCCCTAACCACAGGTCATCCCCCAGGTTTTCAACCCTGGTGGGTTCGGTCCTCCACGAAGTCTTACCTCCGCTTCAACCTGCCCATGGCTAGATCACTCCGCTTCGGGTCTTGAGCGTGCTACTGAAACGCCCTATTCGGACTCGCTTTCGCTACGGCTGCCCCACTCGGGTTAACCTCGCAACACACCGCAAACTCGCAGGCTCATTCTTCAAAAGGCACGCAGTCACGACGCACCGAGTAAACTCGATGCGCGACGCTCCCACGGCTTGTAGGCACACGGTTTCAGGTACTATTTCACTCCGCTCCCGCGGTACTTTTCACCATTCCCTCACGGTACTATCCGCTATCGGTCACCAGGGAATATTTAGGCTTAGCGGGTGGTCCCGCCAGATTCACACGGGATTTCTCGGGCCCCGTGCTACTTGGGTGTCTCTCAAACGAGCCGTTGATGTTTCGACTACGGGGGTCTTACCCTCTACGCCGGACCTTTCGCATGTCCTTCGCCTACATCAACGGTTTCTGACTCGTCTCACAGCCGGCAGACTGTGAAAGAGAGATCCCACAACCCCGTACACGCAACCCCTGCCGGGTCTCACACGTATACGGTTTGGCCTCATCCGGTTTCGCTCGCCACTACTCCCGGAATCACGGTTGTTTTCTCTTCCTGCGGGTACTGAGATGTTTCACTTCCCCGCGTTCCCTCCACATACCCTATGTGTTCAGGTATGGGTGACAGCCCATGACGACTGCCGGGTTTCCCCATTCGGAAACCCCCGGATCAAAGCCTGGTTGACGGCTCCCCGGGGACTATCGTGGCCTCCCACGTCCTTCATCGGTTCCTGGTGCCAAGGCATCCACCGTGCGCCCTTAAAAACTTGGCCACAGATGCTCGCGTCCACTGTGCAGTTCTCAAACAACGACCAGCCACCCATCACCCCCAACCTGAGCTGGAGTGCACTGGGGCCGGCATCAGAAGGACGAGCAACGCTCGCACCCTCAGATACCCAACAGCGTGCCCGACCGACTCCCGTCCGGAGATCATGCTTTCCACGCTCCGAAGAGCAGTACTCGCAGCCTCCGACCCGGAAACCCGGCCGAATAATCAACGTTCCACCCATGAGCAACCAGCACCGGACGTACGCCGATGTACTGGCCTCTGACCGAGCGAACTCGGTAAGAAGTGCTCCTTAGAAAGGAGGTGATCCAGCCGCACCTTCCGGTACGGCTACCTTGTTACGACTTCGTCCCAATCGCCAGTCCCACCTTCGACAGCTCCCTCCCACAAGGGGTTGGGCCACCGGCTTCGGGTGTTACCGACTTTCGTGACGTGACGGGCGGTGTGTACAAGGCCCGGGAACGTATTCACCGCAGCAATGCTGATCTGCGATTACTAGCAACTCCGACTTCATGGGGTCGAGTTGCAGACCCCAATCCGAACTGAGACCGGCTTTTTGAGATTCGCTCCACCTCACGGTTTCGCAGCTCTTTGTACCGGCCATTGTAGCACGTGTGCAGCCCAAGACATAAGGGGCATGATGACTTGACGTCGTCCCCACCTTCCTCCGAGTTGACCCCGGCAGTCTCCTGTGAGTCCCCATCACCCCGAAGGGCATGCTGGCAACACAGAACAAGGGTTGCGCTCGTTGCGGGACTTAACCCAACATCTCACGACACGAGCTGACGACAGCCATGCACCACCTGTACACCGACCACAAGGGGGCGCCTGTCTCCAGACGTTTCCGGTGTATGTCAAGCCTTGGTAAGGTTCTTCGCGTTGCGTCGAATTAAGCCACATGCTCCGCTGCTTGTGCGGGCCCCCGTCAATTCCTTTGAGTTTTAGCCTTGCGGCCGTACTCCCCAGGCGGGGAACTTAATGCGTTAGCTGCGGCACCGACGACGTGGAATGTCGCCAACACCTAGTTCCCACCGTTTACGGCGTGGACTACCAGGGTATCTAATCCTGTTCGCTCCCCACGCTTTCGCTCCTCAGCGTCAGTAATGGCCCAGAGATCCGCCTTCGCCACCGGTGTTCCTCCTGATATCTGCGCATTTCACCGCTACACCAGGAATTCCGATCTCCCCTACCACACTCTAGTCTGCCCGTATCGAATGCAGACCCGGGGTTAAGCCCCGGGCTTTCACATCCGACGTGACAGACCGCCTACGAGCTCTTTACGCCCAATAATTCCGGACAACGCTTGCGCCCTACGTATTACCGCGGCTGCTGGCACGTAGTTAGCCGGCGCTTCTTCTGCAGGTACCGTCACTTTCGCTTCTTCCCTGCTGAAAGAGGTTTACAACCCGAAGGCCGTCATCCCTCACGCGGCGTCGCTGCATCAGGCTTTCGCCCATTGTGCAATATTCCCCACTGCTGCCTCCCGTAGGAGTCTGGGCCGTGTCTCAGTCCCAGTGTGGCCGGTCGCCCTCTCAGGCCGGCTACCCGTCGTCGCCTTGGTGAGCCATTACCTCACCAACAAGCTGATAGGCCGCGGGCTCATCCTTCACCGCCGGAGCTTTTAACCTCCACCCATGCGAGTGGAAGTGTTATCCGGTATTAGACCCCGTTTCCAGGGCTTGTCCCAGAGTGAAGGGCAGATTGCCCACGTGTTACTCACCCGTTCGCCACTAATCCCCACCGAAGTGGTTCATCGTTCGACTTGCATGTGTTAAGCACGCCGCCAGCGTTCGTCCTGAGCCAGGATCAAACTCTCCGTGAATGTTTACCGGTAATCCGGTCGACACCACGAGAGCGGAACAGCCAGGCGGAATAAGCCCGGCCGTTCACAGCGTCCTCGCTGTGTTTTGTTTCAAAGGAACCTCATCCTCGGCTATCACTGCCGGGGACGGGGTATCAACATATCTGGCGTTGATTTTTGGCACGCTGTTGAGTTCTCAAGGAACGGACGCTTCCTTTGTACTCACCCGAGAGACTCTCTCAGGCTTTCCTCCGGGCGCTTCCCTTCGGTCTTGCGTTCCGAACTCTATCAGGGTTTTTCCGGCCCCTTGACCACCGTTCCGCAGACATGCAGAAGATGATCCAGAGATAGGATCTGACAAGTTGGTTGCTGCTCGGTAAGCGCGCTCGTTCGCGTCACTCACCCTCAAGCAGGAGTACGACTGTACACGGGGCCGCGGAGCCGCTGCAAATCGACTAGGGTAGTGGTCTAGACCACGGATCGGGTGCTCTCGTGCGGAACCGGTACTTCATGTGACATACCCTGCTGCACAGTGCGCCGACCTGGACAAGCAGTGACGGCCCATATACATCTCCACCCCGGGAGGCTTCCCATGACCACCGTGACGTCCCCTCTAGTAGGACGCGCCATCGGGCTGGCAGCCGTGCCGGACCCGGTCTTCTCCGGGGCCATGGTCGGCCCGGGCACGGCGATCGACCCGGTGCGTGAGCCTTCCGAGGCTGTCGCACCCGTGGACGGCGTCATCGTCTCCCTCCACCCGCACGCCTTCGTCGTGGTCGACTCCGAGGGACATGGGGTACTCACCCATCTCGGGATCGACACCGTGCAGCTCAACGGCGAGGGCTTCGAGCTCCTGGTGAACAAGGGCGACGCCGTGACGCGCGGGCAGGCCGTCGTGCGATGGAACCCGGCCGCGGTTGAGGAGGCCGGCAAGTCTCCGGTGTGCCCGGTCGTCGCCCTGGAGGCCACGGCCGACTCGCTCGGCGAACTCCGTGAAGACGGCGACGTCAAAACCGGCGACGTTCTCTTTTCCTGGCAGTAGTGCTGACGCCGTCATCACCGGCGGCATGCAGGACAACCACCGCGGCGGCGGGACCCGCCGCACTATCGGAGACGGGTGAGATGGAGACAACGCTGCGAGGCGTCGGCGTGAGTCACGGTGTGGCGATCGGCGAGGTTCGGCACATGGGAACGGCGGTGCTCGAACCGCCCGCCAAGCAGATCCCGGCGGAGGAGGCGGGCCGCGAACAGGGGCGCGCCCGCAAGGCCGTGGAAGCTGTGGCGGCCGATCTGATCGCGCGGGGCAATCTGGCGGGGGGCGAAGCCCAGGCGGTGCTCGAGGCGCAGGCCATGATGGCCCAGGATCCCGAGCTGATGGTCGACGTGGACCGGCGTATCGCCGTCGGCAGCACGGCCGAGCGTGCCGTGTACGACGCGTTCGCCGCCTACCGTGAGCTGCTGGCCGGGGCCGGCGAGTACCTCGCCGGTCGTGTGGCCGACCTCGACGATGTGCGGAATCGTATCGTCGCCCGTCTGCTGGGCGTCCCGATGCCCGGCGTCCCGGACAGTGACGAGCCCTATGTGCTGGTGGCCCGGGATCTGGCGCCCGCCGACACCGCGTTGTTGGACCCGACGCTCGTGCTCGGTTTCGTCACCGAGGAGGGCGGGCCGACCAGCCACAGCGCCATCCTGGCGCGTGCGCTCGGCGTGCCGGCCGTCGTCGCCCTGCCGGGTGCCGGTGAGCTTGCCGAGGGGACGATGATCGCCGTCGACGGCAGCACCGGCGACATCTTCGTGAACCCGAGTGACGAGAAGAAGGCCCGGCTCGAGGCCGCGGCCGCCGAGCGCAAGGCGGCTCTGGCCGCCTCGACCGGCCCGGGCGCCACCGCCGACGGCCACAAGGTGCCGCTGCTGGCGAACGTCGGAGGCCCTTCCGACGTGCCGGCCGCCCTGGAGGCCGGTGCGGAAGGCGTCGGGCTCTTCCGTACCGAGTTCCTCTTCCTCGACGACAGCAAGAGCGCGCCGTCCGAGGAGAAGCAGGTCGAGGCGTACCGGCAGGTGCTGGAGGCCTTCCCCGAGGGGCGCGTCGTCGTGCGTGTGCTGGATGCGGGCGCCGACAAGCCACTGGACTTCCTCACTCCGGCCGACGAGCCCAACCCGGCTCTGGGCGTACGTGGGCTTCGGACCCTGCTGGACCACCCCGACATTCTGCGGACCCAGCTGACGGCGCTGGCGAAGGCCGCCGAGGGGCTGCCCGTCTACCTCGAGGTCATGGCGCCGATGGTGGCGGACCGCGCAGACGCCAAGGCGTTCGCGGACGCCTGCCGTGAGGCGGGACTGCGGGCGAAGTTCGGCGCGATGGTGGAGATCCCGTCGGCCGCTCTGCGGGCTCGTTCGATCCTGCAGGAGGTGGAGTTCCTTTCGCTGGGCACGAACGACCTCGCGCAGTACACCTTCGCCGCCGACCGGCAGGTGGGTGCGGTGTCCCGGCTGCAGGATCCGTGGCAGCCAGCGCTGCTGGACCTGGTGGCCCTGTCCGCCGAGGCGGCACGGGCCGAGGCCAAGAGCTGCGGTGTGTGCGGCGAGGCCGCGTCCGATCCGCTGCTCGCGTGTGTGCTGACGGGGCTGGGAGTCACCTCTCTTTCCATGGGGGCGGCGTCGATCCCCTACGTGCGGACGGCACTGGCGAAGTACACGCTCGCGCAGTGTGAGCGTGCCGCGGCTGCCGCGCGTGCGGCAGACAGTGCCGAGGAGGCGCGCAACGCGGCGCAGGCCGTGCTCTCCGGCGAGTAGTCGGTTCTGGCCGGCGATCGGTCGGTGATCAGGGGCGCTCCGCCTTCGGGTGGGGCGCCCCTGCTGTGTGTGAGCGTCCATTCGTTCCCTGGGGTCAGTGGCGGTGGCCCGGTGTCCTCCGCTCCTGGCCGAGATCCGGTGGGAAGCAGTAGTCCACGTCGGACTCGGGAGAGATGAGGTCCCCGGACTCCACGTCGGTGCAGTAGGCGTCGAAGACCTCGCCGGCGGTCAGGGGTTCCAGGCCGTCGCCGCGCAGCCGCCAACCGTAGACGCGGTCGGACGTGCCTTCGGCGGTGGTGCGCATGACCAGACCGCCGGGGATGGCGGTCGCGAGGCCGAGGGCGAGGACGGTGGTGAACTCGAGTGCTTCGGCTTCGTCGAGTGGGGTGGCGCCGTCGGCCTGCTCGTCCGCGTGGAGGACGGCGACCAGCGTCTCGGGGGTACCGGTGACGCTGCACACGAGGTGCCGGTTGCCGGGTGGCGCCGTGTCGAGGATGCGGGCGACGTAGTCCGATGCGCGGGTGAAGGCGGCGCGGCCGATGTCCTCGCCGCAGGTCGCGCAGGCGCCGAGGCGGGCGAGCAGGGTGGCCGCGTACTCCCAGGTGGCCTGGCGCACTGCTTCGTCGACGAGGGCGGGCAGGAGGTCGGCGAGGGGCTGGCCCTCGTAGGGGATGGTCGGGCCCGTGGTCGCGAGTTCGGCGGTGAAGCGGGTGCGGTGGGCGGGGATGTCGGGATCGAGTCCCCTGCTGGTGCAGTACTCGGCGTATTCCTGTGGGTCGAACAGGGCCACGGTGGTGTGGGTGCCCTGCAGGGCGCGTGTCCGCAGGAGGTCTTCGACGTGCTGCAGGTACTCGTCGTGATCATCGAACGGGAAGGTGCGGTAGCGCCGCATGGCACGGAAGTCGTGTTCGTCGGTGAGCAGGCCGATGGTGCCGGCGATCTCACGGCGCAGGACGCTACGCATGGTCCGGTGGTCGGTCTGTGTCATGTTTCCCCCTGTGCGCACAGTCGATCAATGCTCACTCACAGTAACCGAGGGCACTGACAACGGGCTTTGCGTGACCGGCTCGCAGCCACGGGGGCACAGGAACGCCGAGGTCACGGAGGTGCGGGGGCTCGGGGACGGTGGGCCTCGGCTTCGTGGCGGTGCCAGGTGGGTCCGAGGCCTGCCGCGGCGGTTCAGGCCCGCTTCCGGGCGAGCTCCTCGTAGAAGTGGAGGAGGTCGAGGTTGTCGATGGAGCCCGGGTTGACCGCCTTGTCCAGCGGAGTGCCCTGGAGGAGGCGCTTGACCGGGACCTCGATGCGTTTGCCGGTGAGGGTGTGCGGGACTCCCGGTACCTCGATGACCTCGTCGGGTACATGGCGCGGTGAGAGCTGTTCGCGGATGGCCTGTCTGATGCGGCCGAGGAGGGCTTCGTCGAGTGCGGCGCCCGGGGCGAGGTGCACGAAGAGGGGCATCCAGTAGCCGCCGTCGGGCTGCTCGATCCCGATGACCAGGGATTCCTTGATCTCGGGGAGCCGTTCGACGACCTCGTAGATGTCGGCCGAGCCCATGCGTACGCCCTGGCGGTTGAGTGTGGAGTCGGAGCGGCCGTGGATGACGACGGAACCGCGTGAGGTGACGGTGATCCAGTCGCCGTGGCGCCACACGCCGGGGTAGGTGTCGAAGTAGCTGTCGTGGTAGCGGCTGCCGTCGGGGTCGTTCCAGAACCGGACAGGCATGGACGGCATGGGGTTGGTGACGACGAGCTCGCCGACCTCGTCGATCACGGGGCGCCCGTTCGCGTCCCAGGACTGCAAGTCGGTGCCGAGGCCGGGGGCCTGGAGTTCGCCGGTGTGGACCGGCAGTGTCGGGACGGCGCCGGCGAAGCAGGAGCACACGTCGGTGCCGCCGCTGACGGAGGCGATCCACAGGTTGGCCCCGCTCGCCGCGAACTCGTCGTGCAGCCAGCGAAAGCCGTCGGGTGGGAGCGGGGAGCCCGTGGTGGCGACGCACTGGACCTTGGAGAGGTCGAAGTCCCGGGCCGGGTGCACCTCCGCCTTGCGGCAGGCCATGACGTAGGCGGCGGAGGTGCCGTAGAGGGTGGCGCCCGTGCGCTCGGCGATCCGCCACTGTGCGCCGGTGTCGGGGAAACCGGGGCTGCCGTCGTAGAGGACGATCGTCGTGCCGGTCAGCAGGCCGGAGACGAGGAAGTTCCACATCATCCAGCCGGTCGAGGTGTACCAGAAGAAACGATCCTCGGGGCCCAGGTCGCAGTGCAGGCCGAGTTGCTTGAGGTGCTCGACCAGGATGCCGCCCTGGGACTGGACGATCGCCTTGGGCAGACCGGTCGTACCTGAGGAGTAGAGCACCCAGAGGGGGTGGTCGAAGGGAACCTGTTCGAAGACGGGTGCCGCGTCGGAGGCCGTCAGGGCCGACCATTCGAGGGCTCCCTCTGGTGGCTCCGTGCCCAGCAGGGGGATGTGGACGACGGCGCGCAGGGTGGGCAGTTCGGCGCGGAGTTCGGCGACGACGTCGCGGCGATCGTGCTCCTTGCCGCCGTAGCGGTAGCCGTCGACCGTGAACAGGACGACGGGTTCGACCTGCTGGAAGCGGTCGAGGACGCTGCGGGCGCCGAAGTCGGGGGCGCAGGAGGTCCAGACGCCGCCCACGGCGGCCGTGGCGAGGAGGGCCACGACGGCCTGGGGGATGTTCGGGAGATATCCGCTGACCCGGTCACCGGGGCGGACGCCGAGGGCGCGCAGTTCGCCGGCCAGCGAACCGACCTGGCGGCGCAGCTCGGACCAGGTCACCGGGCTGGGTTCATGCGTTTCGTCGACGTACAGGAGTGCCGGTTCGGCCGGTCGGGTGGCGGCCGCGCGCAGCGCGTGCTCGGCGTAGTTCAGCGTCGCTCCGGGAAACCACTGGGCGCCGGGCATGGAGCGGTCGCCCAGTACGCGCGCGTAGGGGGTCGAGAACCGTACGTCGAACCACTCCGTGACGGCCTTCCAGAACGTCTCCAGCTCGTCCACGGACCAGCGGTGCAGTGCCGGATAGCCGCCTGCGGACGGGGCTCCGTGTCGGTCGGCCGCCCATTCCTGGAACTTCGTGACCTGGGCCTGGGCGATGCGCTGCGGATCGGGCCGCCAGAGCGGCTCGGGGTTCACTGTCGACATGGGGCGGCTCCGGGGCTATGCGCGTCGTGTGCGTCGCCCGCGCACGAGCTGGGGTGGTGCGCGTGACGCGGCTGACACGGACGATGCCATGTGATCGACTTCTGCACCAGGGTGGGTCCCCCACAGTCCGTCTCGTGAAGATGTGGCCTCACCACGGGTGAACGGCAGTTGAACGACCCGCGCGCGTGGCGCGGTCAGTGACAGGGTGAACAGCATGGACGGTCGTGACCTGGTGCGCTCGATGAAGGCGGTCGGTTCCGCGGGAGCTGCCAAGGGACTGCGGACGGTGCGGGCCGCTTGGCGCAGGAACCGTGCCGGCGCCGCCGGGTTGCCGGTACGGGGCCGGGAGCGCGCGCGGGTGCCGGGTGCTGTGCAGGAGGTGGAGCCGGGGCCCGGTGGCGGGACGCTCCGGTTCAGCCGCTCGGAGCTGAGGGTCCGAGTCGCCGTGAACGGCGCGGTGTTCTGGGGTTGGGACGGCGCCGAGCCCGAGCCGTCGTACGCGTTGGCCGGCCGCTGTCCGGAGCCGGATCTCCGAGCGGTGCTGGAGCCCGACAAGGACGGCGGTTGGCGGGTCGTCGCCGAGCGGGTGACGGTCGTCGTCTCACGGCACGGTGCCATCGAGGTGTGCACACCCGGGGGTGTGATGCTGCGGCGTGAGCTGCCGCCCCGGTGGTGGGAACCGGTGGAGGGGGGCCCGGCTCGCTGGATGCAGCGTTCCGAGGTGGCGGCGGACGCGCGTGTCTTCGGCCTCGGCGGGCAGGCGTCCGGGTCGCGACTGCGCGACGGGACGTACCGGCTGTGGAACACGGATCCCGGGCGCGCCCGCGGCCGTGGGAACGAGCCGCTCCCGGTCACCATGCCGGTGCAGCTGGTGGTGGCCGACGCGGCCACTCACCTGGTGTTCCACGACACCTCCTGGGACGGCACGGTCACGCTGCGGGAGGGCAAGGAGGGAGCCGGCTCCGGGCACGACCGGTCCGGGGCCTGCGAGGTGCGGATGGACGGAGGTCCGTTGCGCTGCTGGGTGGTGGTCGGCACTCCCGCGCGCGTGCTGCTCGCCTGGGTCGCGCTCACCGGGGCGCCCGCGCTGCCGCCCGCGTGGGCGCTCGGTCATCAGCTCGCGGGACGGGGCCTCGGGAGCGAGGAGGAGGTGCGCCGGACCGTGGCCGACCATCAGGAGCACGGTCTGCCGGTCGACGCCGTGCACCTCGGCGTCGACGACCACGACGAGCACCAGGTGTTCACCGTCGACCAGGAGCGCTTCCCGAAACTCGCGGTGCTCTCCGACGACCTGCTGCGGGACGGGATACACCTGGTGTCGGCGGTCGGCCCGGCGGTCAGGGCCACGCCGGGTGACGGCGTCTACGACGGCGGGGTGACCGCGGACGCGTTCGTGCGGGACGTGTCGGGCCGGCTCGTCAAGTCCGTGGCACGACGCGGGGAGGCCGTTTTCCCTGACTTCACGCACGCGCGCGTGAGGCAGTGGTGGGGAGGTCTCTGTGCGGAGCGGATCACGCAGGGGTTCGCCGGCTTCTGGCACGACATGAACGAACCGAGGGGTTTCGCCGCCTTCGGGGGGTCGACGTTGCCCCGGTCGCCCCGGTACGCCCTGGAGGGGCACGGGGGTGACCATCGCGAGGCGCACAACGTGTATGGCCTGTGCATGGCCGCGGCTGCCTACGAGGGGGTCCGGCAGCTGGTTCCGGAGCAGCGTCCCTTCGTCTTCTCGCGGTCCGGCTGGGCTGGCGGGCAGCGCTTCGGCGGGGTTTGCTCCGGAAACGCCGTCCCGGGCTGGCCGGGGCTGCGGGCGTCACTGTCCATGGTGCTGGCGCTCGGGCTGTGCGGTGTGCCGTATGCGGGCCCGGAGGTCGGCGGTTTCGACGGCGGTCAGTCGCCCGAGCTCTATGTGCGCCGGCTCCAGCTGGGCGCGTATCTGCCGCTGTTCCGCTCGCTCACGGGCGTGCGGGCGGGGCACCGCGAGCCGTGGGAGTTCGGTCCCGAAGTGTTGGAGCACGCGCGTGTGGCGCTCGTCGAGCGTCGTCGGCTGCTGCCGTACTTCATGACGCTGGCGCATCTGGCCCGGCGTACCGGAGCACCTTATGTGCGTCCGGTGTGGTGGGGGGCGCCCGGCAACCGGGCGCTGCGGGACTGCGAGGACGCCTTTCTGCTGGGTGACTGCCTTCTGGTGGCGCCGGTGCTCGAACCCGGCGCCGACCGGCGGGCGGTGCGGTTGCCGCGGGGCCGCTGGTACGACACGGCGACGGGGCGGGCGTACCAGGGGCCGGGGCAGGTCCTCGTGGATGCCCCTCTGTGGCGTACCCCGGTGCTCGCGCGCGCGGGTGCCGTCATACCGGTGCGCGGAGACGATGGCCGGCTGGAGTTGGAGGTGTGGGCGCCGGTGCGGGGGCGGACAGGGGGTGGCGTGGTCGTGCACGACGCGGGCGACGGCTGGGACGAACCGGAGAGCGAGCGGTACGTCGTCCGGTGGGAGGGGCCGCGGCTCGTCGTCGAGCGGGAGGGGGAGGACGGCATGCGTGCGCCGTCCCTCCCGGTGCGGGTACGCGGACTCGACGAGCGGTGAGTCAGATGTACCGGCCCTCGAAGAAGCCTCGCACGGCGAGCGTGTGCAGGGGGAAGGCGAGCTCCTCCGGCCTGTGCAGGAGATGCCAGCCCTCGGTCTCGTCCGTGGGGGCGGTCGCCGGGAGGCGGTCCGCGGGGCGCTCCGGCAGCAGCCCGAAGAGCAGCAGGTGGCCGTCGGGAGAGCTCATGGCGTCGGCCAGCCGTACGTCGCGGGGTGCGGCGTCGATGCCGGTCTCTTCCCTGAGTTCGCGTACGACGGCCTGGCGCCAGTCCTCGCGGTCGTCGATGTAGCCGCCGGGCAGTGCGATGCCTCCGCGCGCGGGGGCGATGGTTCGGGTGATGACGACCAGGGCGGTGCCCTTCGCGTCGTACACGGGCTGGAGCGCGACGGCGACCGGCAGCGGGTTGCGGTAGGCCACGGTGGCGCAGGCCGGACAGGAGCGGGGCCAGCCGGTGACGCCCTCCCCGTAGGGCGCTCCGCAACTCGAACAGTGGGAGTCGCGCGCGGAGTTCGAAGTGGAGTGCAGAGTTTCGGACACGCGGCGGAGCGTATCCGATCTTGGGGAGGGCGTCGTACGGAGGCTGCTCTTCAGCCCTTGGCGAGAGACCTGGCGGACACGGGGAAGTCGAAGTAGGTGTCGGGGTGCGGCTCGGGCTTGAAGGTGTAGTGCCACCACTCCTCGGCGAGGTTCACGAAGCCGAGGTTTTCCAGAGTGCTCTTCAGAAGCATGCGGTTGGCGCGTTGCCGCCCTTGGACACGCGGGTCCATGGTGTGGGCCAAGGTGTCGAAACAGTCGAAACCGGTGCCCATGTCGACCGAGTTGTCGGGGAAGCGCTGCTGTTGTGGCGCGTAGCACGGCACGATGGGCTCACCGGGCACGTAGGGCCGGGTCGGTCCGGCCGGGAGCTTCACGACGGTCAGGTCCATGGTCGAGCCGCGGCTGTGCCCGGACTTCTCGGCGATGTAGCCGTCCTCGAACAGACGGGACTTGTCGACGTTCGGGTAGAACTCCGCCTTCGTCGTCTCGTCGTTCAGGTCCTCGGCCCAGCGGACGAAGTGGTTCACGGCGCGCTGGGGCCGGTAGCAGTCGTACACCTTGAGTGTGTAGCCCCGGGTCAGCAGGTTCGTCTGGGCCTTGTGCAGGGCCTCGGCGGCGGGCCGGGTGAGGATGCAGATCGGCTGCCGGTAGCCGTCGACGCGTTCACCGACGAAGTTGTGCGGGGTGAAGTAGCGCATCTCCTGGAGGATCGTCGGATCCACGGTTCTCAGAGCCACGATTCCGCGGGGGCCACCGGGTCGGCCTTCGCCCGGGCGGTCGTGGAGGCGGTGGTCACGGTCAGCAGGGCGGCGAGCACGGCGACGACACCGCGTGATGCGCCGGAGAGTCGTGTCATGTCTCCTGCCCTGCCCATTTCACCACGCCCGTGACACACTTCTGACGTTCCGTCAGACAGACTGTCGGGAGGGACCTTGTCACGCACACGCACACCCGTGGTCACGGGATGGTTCGTCGGGGACGGGGAGGACTTCAGGCTGCTCGGCACGCGCTGCTCGGCATGCGTGTCGGTCTTCTTCCCGCGCGAGGACACGCACTGCCGCAACCCGGGATGCCGGGGCGGCGACCTGCAGGAGGTCCCGCTCTCCCGGCGGGGGCGTGTCTGGTCGTACACGGACAGCCGGTACCGACCACCGTCACCCTATGTGACCGATCCGGAACTTCCGTGGGAGCCGTACGCGTTGATCGCTGTGGAGCTGGAGTCCGAGCGGATCGTGGTACTGGGGCAGGCGGTTCCCGGGGTCACCGTCGCCGATCTGACGGTGGGCATGGAGGTGGAGGTCGTCCCGGGCGTGCTCGGCGAGGACGCGGAGACGACCTGGACGACCTGGCGATGGCGGCCGACGGGGGTGGCGTGATGACGGCAGAGGTGGCGGTGCTGGGCGCAGGGATGCATCCCTGGGGCAAGTGGGGGCGCGGCTTCGTCGAGTACGGCGTGAAGGCGGCGCGCGCGGCCCTCGCGGACGCCGGCGTGGACTGGCGGGACGTCGGTTCGATCGTGGGCGCGGACACGGTGCGTGGCGGATATCCCGGGTATGTGGCCGGGGCGACGTTCGCCAGGGCCCTGGGTTGGCAGGGCGCCCGCGTCGCGAGCGTGTACGCGGCCTGCGCGTCGGGGGCTCAGGCGATCAACACGGCCCGGGCCCAGATCCTCGCGGGTCTGGCGGACGTGGTGCTCGTGGTGGGGGCCGACGCCGCCCCCAAGGGCTTCTTCCGGCCCGCGGGCGGGGATCGGCCGGACGACCCGGACTGGCTGCGGTTCCGGGTGCTCGGCGCGACCAACCCGACGTACTTCGGGCTGTACGCGCGCAGGCGCATGGCCGTGCACGGGGACACCCATGAGGACTTCGCCCAGGTCAAGGTGAAGAACGCCGCCATGGGAGCGCTCAACCCGAACGCGCGCTACCGCAAGCGGGTGACCGCGGAGGAGGTCGCCGCCTCGGCGGTGGTCGCCGATCCGCTGCGGCTGCTGGATATCTGCGCGACGTCGGACGGCGGGGCGGCCCTGGTGCTGTCCAGCATGGAGTTCGCCCGACGGCACGGGGCGGCGGAGCCGGTACGCATCAGGGCGGTGTCCACCGTGACGCCCCGGTACCCCAACACGGTGCTGGATCTGCCGGACATCGCGACCGATTCCGCGGCGGGCGCGGAGCCGTCCGCGGAGTCCTTCCGGGCTTCGATCGCCCGAGCGGCCTACGAAGAGGCGGGCATCGGCCCCGAGGACCTGTCCCTCGCCGAGGTCTACGACCTGTCCACCGCGTTGGAGTTGCAGTGGTACGAGGATCTGGGGCTCTGCGGCGACGGTGAGGGCGCCAAGTTGCTGCGGGAGGGCGTGACGGCGCCGGGCGGCCGTATACCGGTGAACCCGAGCGGTGGGCTCGCTTCCTTCGGGGAGGCCGTGCCCGCTCAGGCGATCGCCCAGGTCTGCGAGGTCACCTGGCAGTTGCGGGGGCAGGCCGGCGATCGGCAGATCCCGGACGCACGCGTGGCCGTCACGGCCAACCAGGGTCTGTTCGGACATGGTTCGGCGGTGGTCGCGGTGCGGTGAGAGGGGTTCGGCACCCCTCGGTCGCCCTGCCGGAGGATCGCCCGAGGGGCGCGTGTTCGTGTTCGCGTGTTCAAGGCCGGGTCAGAGGTAGGGCCCCGGTCGAGGTCGGGCTCGAGGTCAAGGCGAAGTCCGGATCGGTGTCCGGTCCCGATCGGGGTTGGGCTCAGGACGGGGTTGTGCTCGGGGCGGGATTGAGCTCGGGGATGGGCAAGCTCGGGGTGCGGTGACGCCCGATCGGAGTCGGGCCCGGGGCGAGGGCGAGCTGGGAGCTCGGCGAGTTCGGCGAGTTCGGCGAGTTCGGCGAGTTCGGTGAGCTCGGCGGAAGGGAGGAGCCAGGGCGGCACGCCGGCGGTTGGCGCCCCGCGCGTCGAGTGCGGGACTGTGGTGCGTCACCAACCGTTGCCGTCGGTCTCCTTGACGCTCCATGGGTGCCGGTGAACACTTCGCGGTGTCGGCCGACATCGCCGTACATTCTCGGCGTATTCAGTCACGCGCCTTGTGGACTCCCCGGGAGGGCCCCTCCCCCGAGGGCGATTCGGCTACGACGGCACGCGCGTCACGGACGCCGGGCGGGGCGCGCGATGTCCTTGCCCCGGCCCGAGCAGCCACGGGAACCGCACCCTGCACGGAGCACCGGGGTCGATCCGCCCCGGGCCGGGCCCAGGAGCCGCCATGAGCGACGGAGAGATATGCGTCGGCGAAATCACCGGTACCACGGTCCCCGTTCTCTCCGGCGCGGGAGTCTGGCCCGCCGATGTCCTCAGCCCTTCTCGGACTCGGACCTCCGGGTCCGGTGTGCCGGCGGGCGCCTGCACCGCCGCCCCGCTGTCGGACGGGTATTTCGATCGGGCCGTCACCCTCGGCATCGGTCCCTCGGTCGGCCCACCCGGCTCTGCCGCCGATCCCGCAACCAGGCTCCGGACGCCTCCTACACGCCCACCCGGCCCTGACCCCGGCATCCGTCGTCCGACCGCCGCCGCACCGCCGCAGCAGTCATCCACGCAGCCTTCTGAATCAGCCCAAGGGGTAGCCATGACGGACAACGCCGAGAAGTACGTCGCCGCAATCGACCAGGGCACCACCTCCAGTCGCTGCATCGTCTTCGACCGGAACGGCGCGATCGTCGCCGTCGACCAGCGCGAGCACCGTCAGATCTTCCCCAAGCCCGGCTGGGTGGAGCACGACGCCACAGAGATCTGGTCCAAGGTGCAGGCCGTGGTCGCCGGGGCGATCGCCAAGGCGGGGTTGCGCGCCGACCGGATCAGCGCCCTCGGGATCACCAACCAGCGCGAGACGACCGTGCTGTGGGACCGCGCCACCGGCAAGCCGGTGCACAACGCGATCGTGTGGCAGGACACCCGCACCGCGGCGCTCTGCGGACAGCTCGGGGGATCCGACGGGCAGGACCGGTTCCGCGCGCGGACCGGACTGCCGTTGGCCAGTTACTTCTCCGGACCGAAGGCGGCCTGGCTGCTCGACAGCGTGCCGGGTCTCAGGGCGCGCGCGGAGCGCGGCGAGATCGCCTTCGGCACGATCGACTCCTGGCTCATCTGGAACCTCACCGGCGGCACCGACGGCGGCCGGCACGTCACCGACGTCACCAACGCCTCCCGCACGATGCTGATGAACCTGGAGACCCTCCAGTGGGACGCCTCCATCCTGTCCGCGATGGGCGTACCGGAGGCCATGCTGCCGGAGATCAGGTCCTCTGCCGAGGTGTACGGCACGGCCGTGGGCCAGCTCGGCGGTGTGCCGGTCGCCTCGGCGCTGGGCGACCAGCAGGCGGCGGTGTTCGGCCAGGCCTGCTACGACGTGGGCACGGCGAAGAACACGTACGGGACGGGCAGCTTCCTGCTGCTCAACACCGGCAACCGGCCGGTGCCGTCGAAGAGCGGACTGTTGACGACGATGGGCTACAAGATCGGCAGTGAGGCGCCCGTCTACTGCCTGGAGGGTTCGATCGCCGTCACGGGCGCGCTCGTGCAGTGGTTCCGGGACCAGCTAGGCATCATCCGTACGGCTGACGAGATCGAGAGCCTGGCGGCGAGTGTCGACGACAACGGTGGCGCTTACATCGTCCCCGCCTTCTCAGGACTGTTCGCGCCGTACTGGCGCTCCGACGCGCGCGGGGTCGTCACCGGCCTCACCCGCTACGTCACCAAAGGGCATCTCGCGCGTGCGGTGCTCGAGGCGACGAGCTGGCAGACGCGCGAGGTCGTGGACGCCATGTTCCAGGACTCGGGGGTGGAGATCACGTCGCTGAAGGTGGACGGGGGCATGACCAAGAACGACCTGCTGATGCAGCATCAGGCGGACGTGCTCGGCGTGCCCGTGATCCGGCCCCGGGTCTCCGAGACCACCTGCCTGGGCGCGGCCTACGCCGCGGGGCTCGCCGTCGGCGTGTGGAACGACCTCGACGAACTCAGGGCGCACTGGCGGAAGGACGCCGAGTGGACTCCCGCGATGGAGGCGTCGGTGCGCGACCGCGAGTACCGGAACTGGCGCAAGGCCGTGGAGAAGAGCTTCGGTTGGCTGGAGGACGGCGAGGGCTAGTACGCGCGCGTGCGTCCTGTTGAGCCGCGGTCCGTACCCCTGTCGGCGGGGGTACGGGCCGCGCGGGCGTCTCAGGTGGTGATCGCCTGGCGGCGTTCCGCCCCGAGGTCCATCGCGTGCTGCACCACGCCGACCAGAACGTCCCTCACCGATCTTCGGTCGCGGGCGTCGCACAGCACCACGGGTATGCCGTCATCGAGGTCGAGGGCGCTTCGGACGTCCTCCTCGGGGTAAAGGGCGGCGTCCTCGAAGCAGTTGACGGCGATGAGGAAGGGTATGGAGCGCCGTTCGAAGTAGTCGACCGCGGCGAAGCAGTCCTGGAGCCGACGGGTGTCGGCGAGGACGACGGCGCCGAGCGCGCCCTCGGAGAGCTCGTCCCACATGAACCAGAACCGCTCCTGGCCGGGCGTCCCGAAGAGGTAGAGCACCAGGTCCTCGCGCAGGGTGATACGCCCGAAGTCCATAGCGACGGTAGTGGTGTGTTTGGCCTCGACGCCGGTCGTGTCGTCGACCGGGCGGCCCGCCTCGGTGAGGTACTCCTCGGTGCGCAGCGGTTTGATCTCGCTGACCGCCCCGACCAGGGTGGTCTTGCCCACGCCGAAACCGCCGGCCACGAGGATCTTGAGCGTGACGGGCTCGACCGGGGGCTTGCCACGCTCAGAACGCCCGAAGATCATCGGTCTCTTCTCCTGCTTGATGGCTTGACTGGGGGTTCTCCGACGGCGGTCCGTGCGTCGGCAAGTGGCCGTCCGGGCGGCGCCGGCAGGTCGGTGAGGCACCGTCCCGGTGCGCCCACCACCGCCGAACGGTCACGTCCTCACCTCGCTTCCGCGCCGCTCACAGCGCTCGGAGGCCGTTGATCACGTCGCGCAGAATACTCTCGTCCGGCAGTTCGGCAGGGGGTACCGGCCGGTTCACGTGGACGAACTCCGCGTCCACGAGGTCGCCGACGAGGACCCGTACGACGCCGATCGGCAGATCGAGTTCGGCGGCGAGTTCGGCGACCGACTGCGGTGTTTCCCGGCACAGATCCACGATGTCCACGTGCTCAGGGGACAGCGACGGATCCGTGTCCGCGTCCTCGGCGTGGGGCTCGGCGACGACCAGCGCGATGAGATCGAGACGGTGCTGGACCGCACTGGTGGTGCGGCCGCGCGTCATGGCGTACGGGCGGACGACGGGTCCGGCCTCGTCGTCGAACCAGTGACCTGTTCCCTGACCGTCTGTGCTCATGCCGTCCCACTACCCGCCCGAGGGCAGATCGGTGCGTGGGGTCGTGGCCAGATGTGCGCCGACCCGCTTGACGAGGAGCGTCATCTCGTACGCCACGAGCCCCACGTCCGAGTCGGCGTCCGAGAGGACGGCGAGGCAGCTGCCGTCACCCGCCGCCGTGACGAACAGGAAGGCGTCGTCGAGTTCGACGACGGTCTGGCGGACGCTGCCGGCCTCGAAGTGACGGCCGACGCCCTTGGCCAGGCTGTGGAACCCGGAGGCGACGGCGGCCAGGTGCTCGCCGTCCTCACGGGTCAGGTCCGTGGACACCCCCGTGGGCAGGCCGTCGCCGGAGAGGACGACGGCCTTGCGGATGCTGGCGACGCGGTCGACGAGTTCGTCGAGGAGCCAGTTCAGCTGGCCGTTGCTGGTGGTGGTGCTGTGGCCGGTCGCCTTCGGTGCGGTCATCGACCGTCCCCCTTGTTCGTTCCTTGTGGTGCTGCGCCGCTGTGGGCGTCGTCGCCCGCGGCGTTTTCTACGCGGCCGCGCTGCCAGCCGCGCTGGAGCGAGGCCATACGGCTGCGTACCTCGTCCGCGTCCCGGTCCGCGGGGTCGGCTCGGTCCTCTTCGCGCGGGGCCGGGCCCTGCCGCAGTTGCGGGGCAAGGTTGGCCTGCCGTACGCGACGGGGCAGCGCACCCGTGCCGGAGCCGCTGCCACGCGGCGCGGTTGCCTGGTTCCCGGTGTCGCTCCCCGGGTCAACGCCCCGCGCACCGCCGCGGTTCCCGTCGGACCCGCCGCCACCCGACCCGCCACCCGGTCCGCCGGACGCCGGGTCGCCGGTCGGGCCGGACGCGGTGTCGGCACCCTCGGGCGTGCCGCCGGGGCGGGCCGCGGCCTGCCGCGTGCGCTGCGGAAGGGCGGGGGGCTGGGTCGGCTCCGGCGCCCCGTGGCCGGGGCGCTCGCTCGCGCCACCGCTGCGGGGGATCTGTGCCGTCGTGCCGCGCCGGCGCGACGGCAGCGGTGCCGGTCCGTCGCTCTCCACGCGCCGGGGACCGGGCCTGGCCGGGGGTTCCGTGTCCGTCTCGGCGCGCCGGGGCCGGTGTTCCGGGACCGGGCGACCGTGCGAACTGACCAGCTTGGGCATGCGGCGACCGGGCGGCAGCGGTACGGGAGCGGCCGGGTCGTCGGCCAGCGGCCCATGGGGTTCGCCGGGGCTGTCGGGCAGCCGGTGGTGCTGGTCGACGATCTTCGCCGACGGCTCGTCCTCGGCGCGGGCGAGGGAGCGCCTCGGGCGGAACAGGCCACCGCCGTCGTCGTCCTCGTCCAGGGCGGCCGGGAAGTCGCCGAGGGCGTCCAGGCCGACGGGCGCCTCCAGTTCGACCGGACCGTCGAGCACCGAGGCGGGCACTCCGGGAAGCTGCACCGATGCCGGCGAGAGGGCGGTCCTGCGGGTCTCCGCGTCCGCGTCCTTCGGGGGCCGGGGGCGGTCGAGCCGGAAGCCGATGCCGTTGGTGTCGGGGACGTCGTCGGTGAGCAGCGCCTCGGGGATGAAGACGATGGCCGTCGTCCCCCCGTACGGCGAGGGCTGCAGGGAGACGCGAACGTTCTGCCGCTGGGCGAGCCGGCTGACCACGAACAGCCCGAGGCGGTCGGTGTCGGACAGCTCGAACTCCGGTGTCTCGGCGAGACGGAGGTTGGCCTCCAGGAGAGCCTCGGGCGCCATGCCGAGGCCGCGGTCGTGGATCTCGAGGGTGAAGCCGTTGGCGACCCGGTCGCCGAACACCTGGACCGCGGTGTGCGGCGGGGAGAACACCGTGGCGTTCTCCAGGAGTTCGGCCACCAGGTGGGTGAGGTCGGCGACGGCCGGGCCGGTGGCGGCGAGGCGCGGCAGCCGGCGGACCTCGATGCGTTCGTAGTCCTCGACCTCGGCGACGGCGGCGCGCACGATGTCCATGAGCTGTACCGGCCTGCGCCACTGGCGGGACGGGGCGGCGCCCGAGAGGATCACCAGGCCCTCGGCGTGGCGGCGCATGCGGGTGGTGAGGTGGTCGAGGCGGAAGAGGTCGGCGAGTTCCTCGGTGTCCTCGGTGCGGCGCTCCATGGTGTCGAGCAGGGTGAGCTGCTTGTGCAGCAGGACCTGGCTGCGGCGGGCCAGGTTGACGAACACCTCGGAGACCCCGGACCGCAGTTCGGCCTGTTTGACGGCGGCCTCGACCGCGGCGCGCTGGAGGGTGTTGAGGGCCTGGCCGACCTCTCCCATCTCGTTCTTGTCGTACTCCAGCCGCGGGACCTCGGTCTCCACGTCGACCTGTTCGCCCGCCGACAGACGGCGCATCACACTCGGCAGCCGTACTCCGGACGCCTCGTGGGCCTCCACCCGCAGCTGGCGCAGGTCGCGTATGAGGCCACGGCCGACGCGTACGGACAGGAACAGGGAGACCAGCAGGGCGACGAGCCCGAAGACGCCGGCGACGACCGCCTTGACGATGACCTCGATCGCCACCGGGCGGACCCTGTCCTGATAGCGGTCGTTGGCCTGTTCGTCCAGGGCGCCGAGTTCGAGGAGGACGTTTCCGGCCGCGGTGTCCCAGTTCTTGGCGCTGACGCCTCGGGGCATGTCGCCGGGCGTAGTGCCGACGACGGCCTGTTCGGCGGTCCGCAGCGGGGCGGTGGTGGCGTTCCTCCAGAAGCTCTCGTAGCGTTCGCGCTCCGCGGTGGGCAGTTGGGCGAGGCTGATGTCGTAGACGACCTCACGCTGGGCCTCGAAGTCGGAGACTTCGCGGATCTCCTCGCGGCTGAGCCGGCCCACCACCAGCGCGGAGCCGAGCAGGGCGTCCTCCCGGGACAGCAGTTCACGTGCTCGGGCGACGCTGACGAGCGCGCGGTACTGCTTGTCCATCTCCACGCTGTCGACGACGTCCAGTTTAGCCAGCAGGGCGTAACAGGGGTCGATCAGCTGGGTGTAGAGGGTGAGGGCCTGCGCTCGGGTGACGGTGCCCTCCTCGACGCTTCGGCGCAGCGAGTCGACGCCGTCGAAGGCGTCGAGCACCGCGGTCAGTCCTTCTCCGTCGTCCTCGTCCAGGACGTCGCGGACGTCGGGGTCCTGGGCGTTGCCGCGGATCTCGGCGAGTGCCTCGTCGGTGGCGGTCCGGGTGCGGCGCAGCGCGGACAGGGCGTCGGAGGCCCGGGGGTCGGCGAGGTAGACGAGGGTCTGGCGGCGTTCCTGCTGAACGACGCGGACGGTGTCCTCGATCGGATAGCCGACCTTCTCGACGAGGGACGACACGGTGAACAGACGGCCGGCCTCGCGCCCCGTGAGTACCGTGGCGAAGCCCCAGACGGCGGTCAGGGACACCAGCGGCACGAGGAGCAGCGCCACGATCTTCCGGCGGATCGACTTCCCGCGAAAGCGCATGGCCTCCCCCAGCTCGAACCCCCACCGGCAGGGGGTACGCATGTGCGTCAACAAACGGCGCGAGCCTACTACCGACGCACAGTGAACTCGAAGAGGTGTCCGGAAGCTGAACTTCCGCCCCGTGGGCGAGACATGGCGTGTTGTCCGGTCATTACGGGAGATTGCCGCCCGGGATCCGCTCCTTCGGACCCGGCCGGATCCGGTCGGTCGCGCACACGAGTTGGCCAGAATTTTTCGCAACGGGGGAATCTTCGGGGCATGTCGTTCGTCCTACTCATTGGGAATTGGGTGCGGAATCGGCCACACGAGCCGTTTGCCGCACCCGGGCGGCGTAAAACAGCGCAAGCCGGGCAGCCACTGGGGAACCGGGTCTTCGACTCGGAGGCGAGCGGTCTGCTGGCGGTGGGGAGTGACACAGTGATGGGCACGGCGGAGCGGCGTGAGGCGCCCGAGTTGAACGCGGCGGCGGGTGGTACGGCACTGCGGGATCCCGAGGTACCGGAGCGCGACCTTCCGGCGAAAGGGCACGTGACGTCGGGGCGGCGCGACAGCCCGACGGACAGACGGGGTACGGCCGGGCGCGGCACGGCCGCCAAGGCGCAGGGACAGGGGCAGGGGCAGGCGGCCTCCCGCCCGTTGTGGGTGGAGGAATCCGCGCGGCGCCGCCGGATGCCCGACCCGGTGCGTACGGCGGCGGTGCGCGCAGTACTCGTCATCGCCGCGACCCTGGTACAGGCGATGGTCGCCTTCCTGTGCACCCTGGCCGGGTCCTGGCTGGCGTTCCCGATGGTGATCAGCAGCGTCGTCAGTACGGTGCTGGCGACCTGGGGCGCGCTGGATGTCTGGGTGACCCGACAGGTGTGGAACCAGCGCAACGGCGTGGTGTCGGCGCCGAGCAGCACCGCGCGTTCCCTGCGGCGGGAGCGCCGCCGGGCGCACCGGCAGGCACAGGCCGCCGAGCGCGCGCAGGAGCGGATACGCAGGCAGGGCGGGGCCGGGCAGCTGTCCCACTCCTGAGGTGGTGGGCGCGGCACCGGCCGGGGAGCGCTGACACGCCTCCCGGTCGGGCCCGCCCGTTCACAGGGTGAGCGCAGTTCTTCGCGGCGTGTGAACGGACGCGGTCGGCGATGATCTCGCGGGCTCACCGCGCCGGTGATTGCCTGGTCTCCTCCGAGCACCGGGAGTCCGCCCATGACGACAGCCGAGCGTCCGCCAGGCCCGCAGCAGGACGACGCCGAGCTCGCCGAGTTCGGCTACCGACCCGAACTCAGGCGAACGCTGGGCAGCTTCCACACCTTCGCCGCGGGCATCAGCTACATCTCCATCCTGACCGGCACTTTCCAGCTCTTCTACTTCGGCTACGGCAGCGGCGGCCCCGCCTACTGGTGGTCCTGGCCGATGGTGTTCGTCGGCCAGTTCACGGTCGCCCTGTGCTTCGCGGAGCTGGCCGCCCGCTATCCGGTCGCGGGGTCCGTCTACAACTGGTCGAAGAAGATCGGCAATCCGCATCTGGGCTGGCTCGCGGGCTGGATGATGCTGACCGCCTCGATCGTGTCGATCGCGGCCGTGGCGCTGGCCTACCAGTTGACGCTGCCGCAGATCTCCTCGCTCTTCCAGTTCGTGGGAGACGGCACCGGAACGTACGACGTGGCGACCAACGCGGTCGTCCTGGCCACCGTGTTGATTGTGTTCACCACGCTGGTCAACGCCTTCGGCGTCAAGCTGATGGCGACGATCAACACAGCCGGTGTGTTCATCGAGCTGATCGCCACCGTCGTACTGATCGTCCTGTTCGCCGTCCACATCACCCGCGGCCCGCAGGTGGTCCTGGAGACCAACGGCACGGGAGCGGGTCACGGGGCCGGGTATCTCGGCGCGTTCCTGGTGGCCTCGCTGGCCTCGGCGTATGTCATGTACGGCTTCGACACGGCCGCGTCGCTCGGCGAGGAGTCCATCGAACCCTCCCGCAACGCGCCCCGCGCGATCATCCGGGCCATCGTCGCCTCCTTCGTCCTCGGCGGACTGGTCCTGCTGCTCGCGCTGATGAGCGTCTCCAGTCTGCAGGGCGAGAAGCTGTCCACCGACGGGCTCCAGTACGTCGTGCTCGACGTGCTCGGTCCGACGGCCGGCAAGGCGATGCTGTGGTGTGTGCTGATCGCCGTCACGGTGTGCGCCCTGGCCGTGCACACGGCGGCGATCCGGCTGGCGTTCGCGATGGCCCGCGACAACAACCTGCCCGGCTCCTCGCGGCTGGCCAAGTGCCACCCGCGCTTCCGGACGCCGGTGCTGCCGACCGTGATCATCGGTGTGCTGGCGCTGGTGATCCTCGTGGTCAACATCCGCCAGCCGCAGATCTTCACGGTCGTCACCAGCATCGGCATCGTCATGATCTACCTCGCCTACCTGGGGGTGACCGGGCCGATGCTGGTGGCGCGGCTGCGCGGCAGGTGGCATCCGGCGAGCGACGGGAAGTTCTCGCTCGGCCGCTGGGGGCTCCTCGTCAACATCGTCGCGGTGGTGTGGGGCGCGGCGATGACGACCAACCTGATCTGGCCGCGCGCCTCGGTCTACAACGCGGCGGCGCCGTTCCACTGGTACCTGCGGTGGGGCGCCGTCCTGTTCGTCGCCGTGATCGCGGGCGGCGGCTTCGCCTACTACTGGTTCGTGCAACGGCACCGGACCGGTGTGCTCGAGGACCACCGCCCGGCGGACGGCTGATCAACCGGCGTTCGGCGCAGGACGCTTGTACATCCGGGTCGCCGTGATCTCGCTGCGCACCTGCGCCGCTTCGTCCTCTCCGGCCGGGGCCTGCTGCGGCAGACCCGGTCGGAGGTGCTCCTCGACGCTGATGTATTTCAGGCCCGCCCGCAGGTCGGCGTCGTTACGCAGCCGGATGACCAGCGGGAACTCCGCCAAGGCCGTCGTGTCGAACAGACCTGTGGTGTAGAGGAGCTGCACCCCGAGGGCGTCCGAGACGGCGCGCTGGAGTTCCAGCAGATAGGTCGCGTTGGCGCGCCCGATGGGGTTGTCGAGGAACAGCGTGCCGGCGTACCGGTGCTTGTCCCGGCCGCGGTCGTTGCTCCTGAGGGCCGCCATCGTGCAGTACAGGGCGATGGCGGCGGTGAGCAGCTGGCCGCCGGAGAACACGTCGCCCATCTGACCGACGGGGACCCGCTCGGCGCGCAGTACGGCGTCCGGCTTGAGGATCTCGACCGCGACGCCCTTGGGCTGGAGGGCCGCACCGACCCCGCGCAGCAGCAGCGACATGCCGTCGCGCCGCAGATCGGAGTTCTTCTTCACGGCCGCCCGGGTCGCCTCGTCGACGACCTCGCCGAGCCGCTCGGTGAGGGTGCTCTGGTCGGGCTCCTCGAAGCGGATGCGCAGGAACTCCTGGCCGGACCACTCGCCGAGCCCCTCGGGCAGCCGGGAGAGCCGCTGGGCCGAGCGCAGGGTGGCGAGCGCGGACTCGACGAGCCCGCGCAACCGGTCCACGATCGAGTCCCTGTTGCGCTCCAGCTGCTCCAACTCGTCCGTCAGGACCCGCAGCCGGGGCGCGAAGGCGTTCGCCCACTTCTGCGCGTGCTCGGGAAGCGCCGAGGCGGGCAGCTCACGGATCTGCTGGCGGGCCGGGGTGCGGACCTGCTCGTAGCGCGTGGAGTTGGCGTGCCGGACGAGGATGTCACTGGCCTCGCGGACGGCGGACTCGGCGGCCGACAGCTCGGTGGCGCAGCCGCGCAGCGATCGGCGGGCCTCGGCGGCCGACCGACGGGCCTCCTCCAGGGTGCCGGGGTAGGGCTCCGGCTCCTCCTGCTCCTCCTCGGAGATGTGTTCACGCAGCAGGTCCCGGAGCATCGCGGCGATCTCGTCGAAGCCGCCGACCGCGTCCTCGGCGGCGCGGTGGCCGGCCAGCAGTTCGGCGTGGGCCGCGCGGGACTGGTCCAAGGCCTCCGAACGGGCGGCGAGTTCGGCCGTCGCGGTGCGCAGCAGCGCCTGGGCGTGCTCGGCGTCGCGCGGCCGGAGCTCCTCGGGCAGTTCGGTGTGGGTCTCGCCGTCCTCGGGGGCGTGCCGCTCGGCCTCGCCGCGCAGCCGCCCGAGCTGCTCGCTGGCGGTGGACATACGGGTCTCCAGGAGCTGCACCAGCTCTTCCGCGCGCGCGGAAGCGGACTGCCGGGACGGCCCGTCGGAGCCGTCGGGCGACTGGAGCAACTGCTCCGCGCGGGTGCGGACCTTGTTGCTGAGCCGGTCCAGCTCCGTGCGGGCCCCGCTCTCGTCGCTCTCCGCGCGGGCCTGCTCGGCGCGCAGGTCCGCGCCGACGCCGACCTGCTCGTACAGCTGGGACGCCGCCCGGTAGGCCTCGCGCAGGGCAGGCAGGGACGCCCTGGCCGCCTCCGGTCCGCCCTCCGGCAGCTCGTCGGGGGCGCCGGCGATCTCGGCTCGTTCGGCGCGCAGCGCCCGCGCGGTACGGCGGGCGTCGTCGGCGGCGCGCTGGGCGCCGCGGCGGTCCTCGTCGGCGGCGCGGGCGCGCTCCAGGCAGGCCTGCGCGCGGGCCTCCGACTCGGCGGCCTCGTCGGCGAGTTCACGCACCTTGACCTGCCAGCCGGCGCGCTCACGCAGCCGGAAGGCGAGACCGGCCAGGGCGTCGGCGGCCCGCCGGGCCCGCTGTGCGGCCTCCTGGCGCTCGTCGCGCACCTGGGCCGCCTCGGCGGCGATCTCGTCGGCCTCGGCGCGCACGGTGCGCGCCTCGGACAGCTCGGCCTCGGACTCCTCGGCGAACGCGGCGGCCTCCTCGGCCGACCGGGCCAGTTCGGTGAGTCGCCCGGCGGGACAGCCGGTACGCCAGGACGTCAGCCGGGCGGCCAGCTCCCGGTCCTTGCCGAGCCGCGCCGCGAGCCGCCGGATGTCCTCGTCGCGCTCGGTCGCCCGCGCGCGCAGGGCCTGGCGTTCCTCGTCCGCGGCGTGCTCGTCGTGCATGGCCGGGTTCGGCGGGACGAGGAAGACGTCACCGCTGCGGGAGTCGGCCGCCGGGGTCGGCGCCAACAGCGCGGCGGCCGTACCGACGGCGACGGCCGACCGGGGCAGCAGCGCCGCGTCACCGAGCGCCTCACGCGCGCGTGCGTGCGAGGCGGGGTCGGTGATGATCACGCCGTCGACCAGTTCGGGCCGGGCGGCGAGCACACGCGCGTGGTCGACGGGGTCGACGGCCTGCGCGAGGTAGCGCCAGCCGGGCAGGGCGGGGATGCCGTGCTCGCCGAGGAACTCGACGGTGGCCAGCACGTCCGGGCCGGGCGGCAGCAGTCCCCCGTCGCCGAGCGCGCCGAGGATGCGGGAGTCGTCGGCGGCCGCGGTCCGCAGCTCGAAGAGCTGACGTTCGGCGGAGGAGACGGCGTCGTCGAGGAGGCCGCGCAGTTCGTCGGCGCAGCGGTCCAGGTCCTCCGGGGTCAGCAGACAGTCGTCGTCGGGCTCGCCGTTCCGCCGTGGCTGCGGGATCCGCGGGCGGGCCCCGCCGCCGGTGAGCCCGAGCAGCTCCGCGAGCCGTTCCTCACCGGCGAGGGACTCGGCGAGCCGCCGCTCGGCCTCGTAGGAGCGGTGCGCGGCCGTCCCCGCGTCGGCCGCCCGGGCCGCGGTGAGTTCGGCGCGGGACTCCGCGGAGGCGGCTTCACGCGCATGGTCCGCGGCCCTGCGTGCGGCGTCTCGTGCGGCGTCCCAGGCGGCGACGGCGCTCTTCTCGGCGTCGCTGGCGGCGAGGGCGGCGCGGGCGGGGTCGGCGTCGGGCGCGCTGTCGTCGAGCCAGCCCGCGCGTACGGCCTCGGCGGTCTCCTGCTCGACCTCGGAGAGGCGCTGACGCAGGTGCCCGACCTCGCTGCGGGCGCGCTGGGCGTCGGTGGCGGCGGACGTCGAGTCCCGGTGGGCGGACTCCCCGACCTCCTGGAGCGCCGCCGAGCGTTCCTCCTCCTCGTCGGCGAGGGCCTCCGCGTTCTCGGCGGCCGCGTGCAGGGCCCGTACGAGGTCGACGGCGGCCTCGGCGCGGGCGGCGAGCGCGGGGGCGGCGTCGCGTTCCGCCTCCTGGATCGCGGCGGAGACCCGCGCGACCCGGTCGGCGGCGGCACGGTGGCGCAGCACAACCTCGGCGGCCTGCCAGGCGGAGTGCAGGGTGCGGGCGTCGGCGAGTTCGCGCTTCTGCGCCGCGGCGGACTTCTCGGCGCCGGCGAGCGCCAACGAGGCGTGCCGGAAAGCGAGTTCAGCCGCGATCAGGGCGCTGCGCTCGCGTGCGCTCTCGGAGTGCGTGACGGCGTGGGCGGCCGCCGTCACCCGCTGGGCGAGATCACCGGCCCGCGCCTTCTCCCGCCGGCCGCGCGCGGACAGCCGCCGGGCCAGCGCGCGGGTGCGGCGCTCGGCGCCGGCGTGGACGTCACGCGCGCGTGCCCGCGCCTCGGCGGCCTCGACGATCCGCCCGAGCAGGTCCACCGAACCGGCGGTGAAGTCCCGTTCGGCGATCAGCTCGGCACGGCGGCCCAGCTTGTTGCCGAAGCCGCTCACCAGGTCGGCGAGCCCGTCGGTGTCCCGGGTGTCGGTCACCGCGCGCAGCAGCAGGTCGGTGAAGTCGGAGTCCTTCTTGACCGCGAAGAGGCCGGCGGCCTCGCCCTCGTCGGCGTTCATCTCCCGCTGGTAGCGGAAGAGTTCGGGGTCCAGGCCCAGCTCGCCGAGGTGCTCGATCCACCGGTCGTGGATCTCCTCCCAGTGCACCTCCAGGTGCGGATAGGCCTTACCCGCCTCGGTGAGGGCGTCCCGGAAGCCCTTCATGGTGCGCCGGCGCCCCTGCGCGCCGGAGGCGCCCTCGACGGGCGGGCGTACGGCCGTGGACTCGGCGACGGGCAGGTTGTCCAGGCTCAGCCCGGGCCCGGGCCGGAACGAGTACCAGGCCTCCGCGAACTTCCGCGGATCGTTGGACACCTGCCGCCCGCGCCACTCGCTCACCTTGCCGACGACGACGCATTCGCCGGTGAGCACGTGCTGCCACTCCAGCGCCACGTGTCCGCAGTCGTCGGCGAGCAGGAACTTCCGCAGCACGCCGGAGCTGGCGCCGCCGAGGGTGTTGCGGTGACCCGGCAGCATCACCGAGAAGATCAGCTTGAGAAGGACGGACTTGCCGCCGCCGTTCTCCAGGAAGAGCACGCCCGCGGGCGCCGGCCGGCGCGGCGGGCCGACGGGCTCCTCCGCGAAGAACTCCGCCTGCGTCGGGGCGGGGTCGGGCACGATGTCGCCCACGCCCCGCAGGTCAAGCACGGTGTCGGCGTAGCGCGCACCGGCAGGCCCGATGGAGTAGAGGCGGACCCGGGACAGCTCGTACATGGCGGACTCTCGTAAGTCTTCGGCAGATCGGAGGGGGGAGGCGCTTCGAGCTCGGGGACCGAGGGCCCGTGAGCTCAGAAGCTTTGAGGCTCTGTGGTCCTGAAGCTCTCCAGGGCTGAAGCTCGGAAGCCCTGTGGCTCTGAAGCGTCAGGAGTGGAACGGCAGACCGGCGTCGGCCACCAGATCCAGGTCGTCGGTCTCCTCGGCGGGCAGCAGCGTCGGCGAGCCGTCGGTCACCGGGACGACGCCCAGCTCCAGCAGCTCGGCCATGGCCGCACCACCCGCCATGTCACGCACCTGGAGCTGATAGCGGGCGGTCGTCCGGTAGGTGCCGCCGCCGTCGTCACCGGTCCGCTGGAGGAAGCCGGAGTCCGTGAGGAACGCGACGGCCTTGCCGACGATGCCGGTCGTCGAACCGGCGAGTCTGCGCGCGTCCTTGGTGGCGCCGGTGGAGCTGCGTCTGGCCCAGATCCGCCAGGCGGCCTCCAGTCCGGGCGCGTCGGTGGCCGGGTCGGTGTTCTCGCCCTGCTCCTCCGCCCGCTCCTCCAGCCGACGGCAGGCCTGACGGACGAAGGCGTCGACTCCGTTGACGCTGACCCGGCCGATGTAGCCGTCGTCGGCCAGGTCCTCCGGCCGGGGGAACGCCATCGCGGCGACCGAGAGATGCGCGAGCCCGTGCAGGAACCGGTCGCCGCCGTCGGCGGACGTACGACGCGCGTAGTCCCCCATGCGCACGGCGAACACCGAGTCCTCGGCGGCGGTCACCGCCATCCCCGCGCGCGGGGACACCTCCAGCACGATCAGTCCGAGTCCGGCGGCCACGGCGTCGGCGAGCCGCGCGAACGCCGGATCCTCCCGGTACCTCCGGAGCAGGTCCGCGTACTCCTGGTCCCGCGCGGGCTGCAACTTGGGGAGCAGCCCGAAGGCGACGAGCCGCGCCGCGTCGGCGGCGTCGGCGGGGGTGACGGGGGCGTTCACCGCCGGGGCGGGGGCCTCCGTATCGCTCCACTCGACGTGCTCGGTCACAGCTTCGGCTCCTTGGTGTCGCGGTACTCGTCCACTCGGTTCCCGACCCGGCTCATGCCGCCTCCGTGCGGTCCGCCGCCATGCCCGCGGCGTCCAGCAGGGCGGTGCCGACGATGAGATCGGCCCCGCCGAACCCCGGGTCGTCCAGTTCCTTGCCGTCGTCCACGGCGAACAGCAGCTTCTCCTCGCCCTGGCGGTAGGCGGTGCCCACGGCCGGGCTGGCGGCGTGCACGGCCAGCAGTGCCACCAGGTAGGCCAGCTCCTCGCCGTCCTTGGCGCGGGCCTCCTCGAGCAGTCCCGAAAGCCGTCGCGGCGCGTCCGCCGGCAGATCGAGCAGCTCCTTGGCCATCGCCAGCTGTTCCTCGCTGAACCGGCTGTCGTCCGGCGTCGCGATGAGGTCCGGTTCCGGCATCTCCGCCCCCAGGTGCTCCCGCTCCACCGGCGGCGTCAGCAGCAGGTCGACGAGATCGCCCACCCGCACCGACACCGGCGTGCGCAATCCGGTGCCGTGGGCGAAGAACGCGTCGGTGACCCGGACCGCCTGCTCCAGCGGCAAGGGAAGCACGGGTGTGACGAGGTGCCCGTAGAGGTCGATCCCGGAGGACGTCCTGGGCGTGGCGAAGGCCTGCCGGTCCTGCTCGGCGCGGAACAGCGGTCCGGCCTCCAGCAGCCGGGACTGAAGCTGGGTGTGCCGGCGGATGCAGTCCTTCACGATGTCGACGAGCTCGGCGGCCCGTCGCTTGTTCTCCGCGTCCTCGATCTCGTCGCGTGCCTTGCGGATGTTGGTGAGGATCGCGTTCTCGTGGCGGTAGCGGTCGGCGACGTGGTCGAGGGCCTCGGCGATCATGTCGGGTACGGCGTTGAGCCAGTCCACCGCGCGCACGTTGCGCCGGGTCGCCTCCAGGGCGCGGCGCAGCGTCTCCGAGTACTGCACGGTGCGATAGCGGGCCTGCTCCGCGGCCAGCTGGGCGTCGGCGAGACGGCCACGCCTGACGAGCACCTCGAGCTTGACCTCGGCCGCGATCTGCGCGCTGGTGACGTCGGTGTCGAGGGCGCCGACGAGGACGTTGACCGCCTCGTCGGTCGTGCGGAGGTAGACCGCGCCGTCGTATCCGGGGACCTCTTCGATGAGCTTGAAGTCGTAGTCCCGGCGTACGTAGGTGCCGTCCGGCGCGAAGGTCCCGTACATGGCCCGGAAGCCGCGGTCGACGCTGCCGACGTTGATCAGGTTCTCCAGGACCCAGCGGGCCACCCGCTCGTGCTCGGCGACGGGTCGCCGCGGGGCCTGCGCGGCGATGCGCGGCATGAGGCGGGCCACTATCTGGTCGTGGTCCGCGCCGGTGTCGAAGTCCATGTTGAGGGTGACGAGGTCGATGGCGGCGAGGGCGATCTCCGCCATGCCGTAGACGGAGTACTCACCGGCGAGGTTGGCCTTGCGCGCGTCGAGGTCGTGGATCGGCGCGGTGCAGGCGAGCGCGCGCAGCCGCCGCGCCAGCCCCTCGTCGGCGGCCGGGCCCGGTGCGGGGCGCGGCCCCGCGCTGAGCTGGGGCGGAACACGGTCCGTCGACACAGGCGAAGTCACGGTGCACAGACTAGGTCCTCGGTCTGACATCGACCCAAACGAGGCGGATCGCCTCCGGCGGCCGGGCGGGCGACCACCGGCCGTGTTCCGTCTGCGGGCCGGTGCGGCCACCGGCCGTGTTCCGTCTGCGGGCCGGTGCGGGCCTGCCGCGCGGTTCCCCGCGCCGCTACAGGCCGCGGTCCTCCCCGACCCTTCGCCGGTAGACCTCGACCACCCTTGCCAGGGAATCCTCGAGGTAGACCGTGAGCAGTTGCTCGGCCTCCGCCTTGTCACCTGCCTGGAGGGCCTGAAGGATCTGGCGATTGCGCTGGAGGTACGGCTCGTGCAGCCGGCGTGGCTCGTCGACGAGGTGGAAGGCGAGGCGCAGTTCGGCGAAGACGCTGCGCATCAGCTCGTCGGTGCGCACGCTTCCGGCCAGGGCCACCAGTTCGCGGTGGAAGTGGAAGTTGGCGGTGCCCAGCCCTTTCCAGTCACTCTCGACGGACGCGATCTGCCCCTCGGTGACGCTCGCCCGCAGGCCCTCCAGCGCGTACGGCGGCTCTCCCAGCCCGCGTACCACGGCGCACTCGACCAGCGCGCGCGTGCGGTAGATGTCCTCGACGTCCTCGACGGTCAGGACCCGGACGAACACGCCCCGGTTCAGCTCGTGGACGAGCAGGCGTTCGTGGGTGAGCAGCCGGAACGCCTCGCGCAGCGTGTTGCGGGAAACGCCGAGCGCCCCGCCGATGCTGTCCTCCGACAGCCGCGTGCCAGGCGGGAAATAGCCCTCGGCGATGCGGCTCCTGAGGATGTCCGAAACCCGTTCGGCCGTGCTCGTGCGGCCCAGGAGGGCGCGGTCGTCGGCCAGTCCCGCCAGCTGCTCTGCCATGCCCGGAATTCAACCGCAGACACGGGAACGAAACAACGTGGGTATTGAAGGATCGTTCAACGATCCTCTACCTTCCTCTCATGGCCCCGCCCGTCCCCACCGCGGCGACCGCCTCCGCACGGCACGGCTCACTCCCAGCACCCCTCCTCCCACCGCGAGGTGCCCCCATGAGCACGCCCCTCCCACCCCGGACCCCGGCCACCGACATCCGGCCCGCCACCTCCGAGAACGCGCCCGACGACGGCGCCCTGGCCTGGCTGCGGGCCCTCGGTCCGCGCGGCCGCCGCGCCTTCGCCGGCGCGTTCGGCGGCTACGCCCTCGACTCCTACGACTACTTCACGCTGCCGCTGAGCATGGTCGCGCTGGCGGCGTACTTCGGCCTGGACAGCGGCCAGACCGGCCTGTTCACCACCGTCACCCTGGTCGCCTCCGCGATCGGCGGCGCCGTGGCGGGCGTCCTCGCCGACCGCATCGGCCGGGTCCGGGCCCTGATGATCACGGTGATCACCTACGCGGTCTTCACCGTCGCCTGCGGTTTCGCGCCCAGCTACGAGATGCTGCTGGTCTTCCGGTCCCTTCAGGGCCTCGGCTTCGGCGGCGAGTGGGCGGTCGGCGCGATCCTGGTCGCGGAGTACGCGAGCGCGCAGCACCGGGGCCGCACCCTCGGCGCGGTCCAGAGCTCGTGGGCCGTCGGCTGGGGCCTCGCGGCACTGGCCTACACGCTGGTCTTCTCCTTCTTCGGCGACGACGTCGCCTGGCGCGTGATGTTCTGGACGGGAGCCCTGCCCGCGCTGCTCGTGGTGTGGATGCGGCGCCGGGTACAGGACGCGCCGGAGGCCACCGCGGCCCGCGAGCAGAGCGCCGAGAAGGGCTCGTTCCCGGCGATCTTCAAGGGACCGCTGCTGCGGACGACCGTCTTCGCGGGCCTGCTCTCCACCGGTGTGCAGGGCGGCTACTACACCCTGGCGACCTGGGTGCCGACGTATCTGAAGTCCGAGCGCGGCCTGTCGGTGGTCGGCACCGGCGGCTATCTGACCTTCCTGATCTCGGGAGCCTTCCTCGGCTATCTCACCGGCGGCCACCTCACCGACCGGCTGGGCCGGCGCCGCAACATCTGGCTGTTCGCCCTGCTCTCGGCGGTGTGCATCCTGGCGTACGCGAACATCCCGACCGGTGCGGACACCGTGCTCCTCGTGCTCGGTTTCCCGCTCGGGTTCTGCATGTCGGCAATCTTCAGCGGCTTCGGCTCCTACCTGAGCGAGCTGTACCCGACGGCTCTGCGCGGCACGGGACAGGGCTTCACGTACAACACCGGCCGCGCCGTGGGCGCCGTCTTCCCCACCACGGTGGGCTTCCTGGCCGACAGCTGGGGCGTGGGCGGCGCCCTGGTCTTCGGCGCGATCGGCTACGCCATCGCCGCCCTGGCGCTGCTGGGACTTCCGGAGACCCGCGGGAAGGAACTGGAATGAACCGTCCGATCCTCTCGCAGGACCGCCGTCCACCCCTCGTCGACGACCGTCCTGTCACCCTCCTCGACGAGCACGCGCACGCGTGGAGCCCCGCCGCCGCCCGGACCCGCTTCCGGGCGGGCCTGGCGGGCCCCACCGCAGGGGTCGCGGGCGGACACACACAGGTCAACCTGATCTCGGTGCCCGCCGACTGGGCGTACGACATGCTCCTGTTCTGCCAGCGCAACCCGAAGCCCTGTCCCGTCCTCGACGTCACGGACACCGGCTCCTGGACGACCGTGCTGGCCGAGGGCGCCGACCTGCGCACCGATCTGCCGCGCTACCGGGTCTGGGAACACGGCGAGCTGGTGGACGAGCCGACGGACGTGCGCGCGTACTGGCGTGAGGACCTGGTGTCGTTCCTGATCGGGTGCAGCTTCACGTTCGAGTGGGCGCTGTCCGGGGCGGGTGTCCCGATCCGCCACGTCGAACAGGGGCGCAACGTCCCGATGTACGTGACGAACCGCCCGTGCAGGCCCGCGGGGCGGCTGCACGGCCCCATGGTGGTGTCGATGCGGCCGGTGCCGCCGCAGCATCTCGCGGCGGCCATCCGGGAGAGCAGTCTGCTCCCGGCGGTGCACGGCGGCCCCGTACACTGCGGCGATCCTTCGGGACTGGGCATCGACGATCTCGGCCGGCCCGACTTCGGGGACCCGGTGGAAGCCGCGCCGGACGACATCCCGGTGTTCTGGGCCTGCGGCGTGACCCCACAGGCCGCGGTGATGGCCTCACGCCCGCCGTTCGCCCTCACCCACGCGCCGGGACAGATGTTCCTCACCGACGCCCGCGACGAGCAGTACCGCGTGGCTTGAGAAGGAGATACGAAGGAACCATGACCGCGACGACCGCGATCGATCTGAACGCCGACCTCGGCGAGGGCTTCGGCCGCTGGCGGCTGACCGACGACGAGCGCCTGCTGTCCGTCGTCAGCAGCGCCAACGTGGCCTGTGGCTTCCACGCCGGAGACCCGGTCACCATGCGCCGGGTGTGCGAGCTGGCGGCCGAACGGGGCGTGACGATCGGCGCGCAGGTCTCCTACCGGGACCTGGCGGGGTTCGGGCGGCGCGCCATGGACGTGCCGCCCGCCGAACTGGCCGCCGAGGTGGCGTACCAGATCGGCGCCCTGGAGGTGTTCGCCCGGGCGGCGGGCGCGCGCGTGGCGTACGTGAAGCCGCACGGCGCGCTCTACAACCGGGTCGTGCACGACGAGGAACAGGCGGGCGCGGTGATCGACGGGGTACTTCTCGCCGACGCCGCGCTGCCCGTTCTCGGGCTGCCCGGCTCACGCCTGCTGGAGCTGGCCCGAGGGGCGGGGCTCCCGGCCGTCCCGGAGGCCTTCGCGGACCGTGCCTACACCGAGGAGGGCACGCTCGTGCCCCGTGGCCGGGCCGGGGCCGTGGTCACCGATCCGGACGCCGTCGTGGAACGGTCGGTGCGCCTGGCCCGCCTCGGTCAGGTCGCCTCCCAGGCGGGACCGTCCATCGCGGTGCACGCGCGTTCGCTGTGCCTGCACGGCGACACACCCGGCGCGGTGGAGCTGGCCTGCCGGGTCCGGCGTGGGCTGGAGGAGTCGGGCGTACGGGTGGAGGCCTTCGCATGAGCGTGCGTGTCCTGCCCGTCGGCGACGACGCCCTGCTCGTCGAGCTGGCGTCGGGCGCGGAGGCCGAGGCCCTGCACGCGGAGCTGCTGCGGCGCCGCTCGGCGGGGCTGCTCAGCGCCCGCGAGATCGTCCCGGCGGCCCGCACCGTCCTCCTGGACGGGCTGACCGACCCCGGCCGGCTGGCGTCCGAGCTGGCCACGTCGGACGTACCGCCCGTTCCCCCGCGCGAGCAGGCCGCCGTGGAGATCCCGGTCCGTTACGACGGCCCGGATCTGGCCGAGGTCGCCGCCCTGTGGGGCGTACCTCGGGAGGAGGTGGGCCGCATCCACGCGGACACCGAGTTCCGGGTCGCCTTCTGCGGGTTCGCGCCCGGCTTCGGCTACCTCACCGGTCTGCCTCCGCGCTACGACGTGCCGCGCCGGGCCACCCCGCGCACCGCCGTGCCGGCCGGTTCGGTGGGGCTGGCCGGGCCCTACACGGGTGTGTACCCGCGCTCCTCACCGGGCGGCTGGCAGCTGATCGGCAGCACCGAGGCGGTGCTGTGGGACCACACGCGCGTGCCGGCCGCGCTGCTGTCGCCGGGCACACGCGTGCGCTTCGTCCCCGTAGGACCCGCGGTGCCGGTGGGACCGGTGGGACCGGTGGGACCGGTGGGCACGCCGTGAGCGACCGCGCGGTCTTCGTCGTCCGCTCCGGGGCGCTCACCACGGTGCAGGACCGGGGCCGCCCGGGACACGCGCATCTCGGCGTGCCCCGTTCCGGCGCTCTCGACGCGCCCGCGGCGGCCCTCGTCAACCGGCTGGTGAGCAACGAGCCCGACGCGGCCGTCCTGGAGACGACGCTCAGCGGCTGTGCGCTGAGGCCGCGTTCCGACATGACCGTCGCGGTCGGCGGCGCGCCCTGCCGGGTCACCGTGGACGGCCGGCCGGCCGCCTGGGGCGCGCCCGTGCGGGTGCGCGCGGGGACCCTCCTGGACATCGGACCGGCCGTCTCCGGAGTGCGCACGTACGTGGCCCTGGCGGGCGGCGTCATCGTCGAGCCGGTCCTCGGCAGCCGCTCCACGGACCTGCTCTCGGGCCTCGGTCCGGCGCCGCTCACGGACGGCGCCGTCCTGCCCGTGGGGCGCGAACGCGTCCTGCACGCGCGCGTGGACGTCGCCCCGCAGCCGGCGCCGCCGGCCGAACTGGTCCTTCGGGTGACGCTCGGCCCGCGGGACGACTGGTTCACGCCGGACGCGCTGCGCGCCTTCACCTCGCGGACCTTCCAGGTGTCCTCGGCGAGCAATCGCATCGGGCTGCGCACCGAGGGGCCCGCTCTGGAGCGGGCCCGGAGCGGTGAGCTGGCCAGTGAGGGCATGGTCATGGGCGCCGTACAGGTTCCGCCGGCCGGCCGGCCGGTGGTCTTCCTGGCCGATCACCCCACCACCGGGGGCTACCCGGTGATCGGGGTCGTCCGCGCGGGCGATCTCGCGGCCGCAGCCCAGGCCGTGCCCGGAACGCCGGTCCGCTTCGTGGCCGTACGCCGAAGGTGACGCCGGCGGCGCCCGCCGGGCTCCAGGCGGCGTCCGGCTGCCGCTCCGCCACGGCGAGCGCGGCGAGCGCGGCGAGCGCGGCGAGCGCGGCGAGCCGCGGATCAAGCCGGGCGCTCGTCCCCCGCGCGCGGTGCCGCAGCCGTCGGCGGTCGGCGGTCGGCGTGGGCGGTTGCGGAAGCGGGTCGGCGCACCGCCGGGCCACCCAGCCGGTCCCCGCGGTCACCAGCCACCGAAGGCTCGCCGAGGCCGTCGGCGCCGGGAACCCGGGCGCGGCCGAGGACGGGGGGCCCGTCGCGAGGCCCACCCCAGCCGCCACCGCGCGCGAGCGCGCGCCCCGTTGCCGGTGGCCCCGTTCCCCGGGGTGAAGCGGTCCGCGGTCCCCCATCGCCCGGTCGGTCAGCCAGGCGCCCTGCGCGGCGTGCAGGTGGAGCAGGGCCACGTCGTCGTTCCCACCGAACGCGGTGGCGACGACGACGTGGCCCTGCTCCTTGCCGGTCGGACCGGCAGGCGTCGCGTGTTCGTCTGCCGGGCCGGCCGCCGCCAGGCTCCCCTCGGGCGGCGGCCGGCCCCGGCATTCACATGGCGGACGCGGCGTCCGGTCCGATGCGGCTCCGTACGGCCGTCTGGACCTCCGCCTCCTCGGCCGGATCGGCGGCGAGCCGGCGCAGCCGCTCCACGACCCGGGCGTCACCGGTCTCGGCGTGCCGGGCGGCGATCTCGCGGGTGCCCTCCTCGCAGTCCCAGAGGCACTCGACGGCGAAGCCGGTGGCGTAGGAGGGGTCGGTGGCGGCGAGTGCCCGGGCGCAGCGGCCGCGCAGATGGGACGAGGCCGTCTCGCGGTAGATGTGGCGCAGCACGGGCGCCGCGCAGACGATGCCCAGCCGTCCCGCGCCGTCGACGAGCGTCCACAGGGTCCGCGCGTCGCAGCCCTCGCCGCGTACCGCCTCGCGCAGGGCGCCGAGGACGAGGTCGCTGTCCTGGGTGCCGCCCCGGCAGGCGAGCATGCGGCCGGCCGCGGCGCCCAGCGGGTCGGGCCGGTGGACCCAGCCGCGGGCCCGGTCCACGGCGGCGACGCTGCGCATCCGCTCGAAGGCGTCGACGGCGGCTTCGACGACGGGCGTGGAGCCGGTGATCACGGCCTGTTCGATCAGGACGAGGGCGTCGGGGTCGTTGAAGTCGGCGAGGTAGCGCAGGGCGGTGCACCGGGCTCCCTCGGTGCCGTCCTTGGCCGCCTGCACGATCTCCGGTCGGTCCTCGGGTCCGGCCACGGCGGAGAGGCAGCGGGCGGCGGGGACGTGGAGCGCCGCTCCGCGTTCGACGCCCTGCTGGGCCCAGTCGAAGACGGCCTGGACACTCCAGCCGGGGCGGGGTCCGCTCGGAGTCAGCTGCCGTTGCCAGCGGTCGAAACAGCCGGCCTCCTGAGCGGCACGCACGCGCGTGGAGACGTACTCGCGGGGATCGTCGGCCCACAGCCGCCAGGGCCGTGGCTCGAACGCGTCCCGTACGGCGGCGGCGAGCTCGGCCTCGCCCTCGGTATCGGTGGCGAACCGTGCGAGCACGGGTGCCGCGAGGGCTCGCAGACCGGCGTCGTCGTCGCGCAGGGCGAGTTCGTCGAGGGCCCAGGCCCAGTTGGCCCCCGAGGCCGCGTACCGGCGCAGCAGGACCAGGGCCTCCCGCCTGCCGTAGGAGGCGAGGTGGCCGAGGACGGCCAGGGCCAGGCCCGTGCGGGACTCCTCGGTGTCGAAGGAGTCCTCGGCGTCGAAGAGGTGGGCCTCGATCTCGTCCAGCTCGCCGTGCAGGTCGAGGTAGAGACGGGCGTAGTAGAGGGAGCGGTTCTCCACCTGCCAGTCGTGGCGGGGGTCCCGCAGCACACAGTGGTTCAGCGCCGCGAGCGCCTCGGCCCGCGGTGCCGTGAGCGCGTGCAACGTGCCGTCGCCGCGGCCCCTCTGGAGCAGGCCGAGCAGCGTACCGCTGGGCGCTATGACCGGATCGAACATGGGAAACAGCCTCACATCAAGCGTCGACGCAACCGGGGACGTGCATTACCTGGCCGCGTGACAACACGTCGGGGCGCCCGCCGTTTCCTGCTTGCTGTAGACCATTTTCCTCTGCCTCTCGTCGGTGGCCCATGCGGACCGCATCACGGCCCGCGCGGTGCGGCAACAGCTGCCCGGCCATCGCGTCCGTGAATCACGACGTCATGATGACCCGCCTGTTCTGCCTGCCGCGACCGAAATTTCCGGCGGCCTTGTACCGCCTCCCCCGTGGTCGTCGATTTACCTGGTCAGGAACTTCCGTTGACCTGCTCAGGACGGTCGGCTCAGTGCACGCCGAACAGTTCCAGCAGCTCCGCCCTGGCGAACATGCGAGCGGTGTCGACGGCTGACGGCGTCCCCTGCGAAGGGTCGGCGCCGGCCTCGAGGAGGACCCTGACGACGTCCGTCTCGCCCTTGAAGGCCGCCCCGGCGAGCGGGGTCTGACCTCGGTCGTTGATCCGGTCGGCCTCGGCGCCGCGGGCCAGCAGGGCCCGGACCGCGTCGGCGTGGCCGTGGTACGCGGCGAGCATCACCAGGGAGTCGCCGCGGTCGTTGGTGAGGTTGGCCGGGACGCCCGCGTCGACGTACGCCACGAGCTCCTCGGTCCGGCCTCCGCGGGCAAGATCGAAGACCTTGGTCGCCAGCTCCACGACCTCGGGGTCGGGGGCTTCGCTCATCGGCCGGTCCGCCTCTCACTACAACCGTTCAGGTGAATCGCCAGCGTACTGGCTCGTCGGAAACATGACCGATCCCGTCGGCGGCAAAGATCAGAGACAGACCCGTTCGACGCAGTTCTCCTGCTCAGGCAGCCACCAGGCCTTCCGCCGGCTGGGGGAAATCGGCCGTATTTCACCCAGTTGCACCTTTTATAGTATGGATACATCCTGTGATCCTGGAAGTACTCATGGTGACTGTCCCCCGCGAACCAGGAGAACCCAAATGATCCTGTCCATGTCAGGCGTAGTCCTGCTCGGCATCATCGTCTTCCTCTTCTTCCGCAAGGACGGGCTGAAGGCGTCGCACGCCGTGGTCTCGGCCCTGTTCGGCTTCTACATGGCCAGCACGGCCATCGCGCCGAGCATCAAGGCAGGCGGCGAGAGCCTGGCAAGCCTCCTCGGCGGCATCAAGTTCTGACGCCGCCCGTCCCGTCCGTACGCACCTCACAGGAGACAGCAGTGGCCCGGCGCCCCCTTCCCAGCATCCTGAGCACAGGCAGCGCGCAGATCGCCCGGGGCCGGGAGCTGGCCCGGACGGCGGCCGACAGCGCCACCGATGTCCTCCATCCGCTGATCACGATCACCCGCGGACTGCGCCGGCTGGCCTCGGCCGGGCGGCGCAGGTGGGCCGAGACCCCCAAGGACAGGCGCGGACCGCTGCTGTTCCTGGCGGCCTCCCTGATCCTGGTCGTGGTACTGGTGCCGTACGGCCCGCTGCTCGCCGTCATCACCCTGATGGCGGCAGCGGCCTGGCAGGGCAGGGACCGCAACCCACCGGCTCCCGAAGGCCCCGACGAGTCGCAGATCCAGCGACTCCAGGTGCTGTACGAGGCCCTGGTCCCGTACTTCTCGACGGCCGACGACCCCGCTCCCCTCTACGCCCACGGCGGCGACTGGGAGACCGTCTTCCCGACGCAGGAGTTCGACGACTCGGGCCGCGTGGCCCGCCTCGTGATCCGTTACCCCGCGTTCTTCCCGGACGGAGAGGCCGCCCCACGCGCACGGATCGAGCAGCTGCTCGCCGCGAAGTCCGGCCGTGGCCGCGAGTACCTCTTCGTCTGGGACGAGGAGGGCAACGAACTCACCCTCAGTGTCCTCAACCCGCTCCCCACCGACTTCGCGGCTCAGCGCTTCGTCACCGCCCCCGGCGAGACGGTCCTGGGCATCACCGACCCCTCCCGGGTCCAGCGCACGCTCCCGCTCGCCCACGGCGAGGACCGGCGCGACGTACCGCCGGTCGTCTGGCGCACCGGCATCCGCTCCACCGAGCCGCATCTGCTGGCGGTCGGCCAGCCCGGCAGCGGCACCTCCACCCTGCTGCGTTCCCTCGCCCTCCAGGCCCTCCAGCACGGCGAGATCCTGGTGATCGAGGGCGGCGGAACCGGCGAGTACGCCTGCCTCACCGGCCGGGACGGCGTCCTGGGCGTCGAGGTCGGACTGGCCGGGGCGCTGGCCGCCCTGGAGTGGGCGGTGCGCGAGACGGAGCGCCGGCTCGTCGCCGCCAACCAGGCCCGGCAGGCGGGCGACCCGCCGCCGGACGACACCAAGCACCCGTTGTGGATCCTCGTGGACCGCCCCACCGCCTTCACCCATCTGGCCGACACGGACGGTCACAAGGATCCGCAGTCCCTCCTCCAGGTCCCCCTCCGGCACGGCCGCGCGGTCGGGGTCACGGTGGTGGTGGCCGAGCAGTTCGACGCCCTGGACTCCCTGGGCGACGCCGTGCGGCAGCACACCCGCGCGCGGGTCGCGCTCGGGCCGGCGTCGAAGGAACAACTGGAGGCCGTCCTCGGCGCGCCCCCGCACACCACGCCCGTCGACCACATGCCGCCGGGACGCGGATACGCCCGGCTCGGATCGGGGCCGGTGCACCGGCTCCAGGTGCCGGCGACCCCGGATCCGTACGACGACGCGACGAGCGACGCGCATCGCCAGGCGGTGCTGGACCTCCTGCCGCCGCGTTCCCTGCCGACCGACACGGAGACGTTGCCGCCGGTACCGGTCGAGGTGGTGCTCACGAAACCCGTGGACACCGACCTCGTGGACGCGAAGGCGCCGGGCAGTGAGGTCGGGAGCGCGCACGCCCTGGGCGCCGGTGCCGCAAGCCCCGGTGCCGTGGACCCCCTTGCCGTGGGCGCTGATGCCCCGGACCCGGTGGGCGCGAACGTCCTGAGCGCCGGACCGGTCGGCGCCGAGCAGGTGTCGAACGCGGGCGGGTGACCGCCCCCGCCGCTCCTCGTCCTAGGCGACGAACGTGCGCGGCCCCTCGCCGCCCACCGTGCCCCCGCTCTCCACGATCCGGGCGGCGGCCGCCAGCCGGGCGGCCGCCTCCTCCGCCACCGCGCCTCCCACGGTGAACGGCAGCCGCACATACCCCTCGAAGGCGCCGTCGACGCCGAACCGCGGCCCGGACGGCACCCGCAGGCCCACCCGCTCCCCCGCCTCGGCGAGCCGTGATCCGGAGAGCCCCCCGGCCCGCACCCACAGCGTCAGCCCGCCCTTGGGCACGGCGTACTCCCATTCCGGAAGCTCCCGGCGCAGCGCCGTGACCAGATCGTCGCGGTTCTCCCGGGCCTGCCGGCGGCGCAGCTCGACGGCCTGCTCCCAGCCACCGGTGCTGAACAGCCAGTTCACCGCCAACTGCTCCAGCACCGGCGTGCCGAGGTCGGCGTAGGCCCGCGCCGCGACGAGGCTGCGGATGACGTCCGGGGCCGCCCGCACCCAGCCGATGCGCATCCCGGCCCAGAAGGCCTTGCTCGCCGACCCCACCGTGATCACCGTCGACCCGGCCGGGTCGAAGCCGCACACGGGCCGCGGCATCTCGACATCGTCGTCGAGCCACAGCTCGCTCATGGTCTCGTCGGCGACCAGCACGGTCCCGGCGGACCGGGCCGCCTCCACCAGCCGGCGCCGCTGGTCCTCGTCGGCGAGCGCCCCGGTCGGGTTGTGGAAGTCGGCGACGACGTACGCGATGCGCGGCGCGGCCTCGCGCAGGACCTGGCGCCAGCGGTCCATGTCCCACCCGGCGAGCCCCTCGGCCATCGCGACGGGAACCAGCCGAGCACCCGCCTCCCGCATCAGCTGGAGGATGTTGGCGTAGGAGGGCGACTCGACGGCGATGCGCTCGCCACGCCCGCCGAACAGATGACAGATGGCGTCGATGGCCCCCATCGCGCCGGTGGTGACCATGATCTGCTCGGGCATCGTCGGGATCCCGCGCGCGGTGTACCGCTCGGCGATCATCGACCGCAGCGCGGGCAGGCCCGCCGGGTAGTCGCCGTGCGTGTGGGCGTACGGCGGCAGCTCCTCCAGCGCGCCGCGCACCGCGCGGGTCAGCCAGGGCTCGGGCGCGGGCAGCGCCGCGCAGCCCAGGTCGATGATCGAGCCGAGGGCTTCGGGCGGCAGGGGCTCCAGACCGCGCGCCGGAACCGGGTTGCCCGCCGGGACGGCCGTCCAGCTGCCCGCGCCGCGCCGGGACTCCAGGAACCCCTCGGCGCGCAGCGCCTCGTAGGCGGCGGCGACGGTCGTACGACTCACGGACAGGGACAGGGCCAGTTCCCGTTCCGCGGGCAGGCGCGCGGCCACCGGGACGCGGCCTTCCAGCACCAGCAGCCGGATGCCGTCGGCGAGCGCCCGGTAGGCCGGCGGCCGGCGCGAGCCGGGGCCGGCCGGGCGGTCCTGCTGGGACTTGAGCAGCCGCGCGAGCTGGGCGGCCCCCACCGCCGAGGTCCACTGCGCCATGATTACCAGTCCACCTTCCCCGAATTGGCCATGGATGCCATGCGCTTCCAAGCCACAGAGTGTCACGAGCCAGGCCACTACCACCACCAGGAGGACCCCTTGTCCGAGGCGCCACCGCGGGAGACACCACCGCGGGATCCGAACGGCCACCTCGCCCGCCGACTGATCCAGCTGTACGTCGGTCTCGCGCTCTACGGCGCCAGCTCCGCCCTCCTCGTGCGGGCGGGTCTCGGCCTCGAGCCCTGGAACGTGCTGCATCAGGGGCTCGCCGAGCTCACCGGCCTCACGATCGGCGTCGTGTCGATCGTGGTCGGCGCCGCGGTACTGCTGCTGTGGATCCCGCTCCGTCAGCGCCCGGGCCTCGGCACGGTCTCCAACGTCTTCGTCGTCGGCCTGGCGATGGACGGCACGCTCGCGCACGTCCCCGACGCGCACGGGCCGGCCGTCCAGGTACCGCTGCTGCTGACCGGGATCGTCCTCAATGGGGCGGCCACCGGCCTCTACATCGCGGCCAGCTTCGGACCGGGCCCGCGTGACGGCCTGATGACGGGGCTGCACCGGCGTACCGGGCGTTCGATCCGGCTGATGCGGACGGCGGTGGAGGTGGCGGTCGTGGCGACCGGGTTCGCCCTCGGCGGCACCATCGGCGTGGGCACCCTGCTCTACGCGGTGGCGATCGGGCCGCTCGCCCAGCTGTTCCTGCGCATGTTCGCCGTTCCCGCCGCACCGGGTGGCAGCACGGTCGTTGCCACCGGGACACCCCAGGGAGCAATACTGCGTCCGTGACCAGCCTCATGACCCACCCGTACCTCGACCATCCGGGACCCATCCCGTTCGCGCACCGCGGCGGGGCCGCGGACGGTCTGGAGAACACGGCCGCGCAGTTCCGGCGCGCCGTCGAGGCGGGTTACCGCTACATCGAGACCGATGTGCACGCCACGCGGGACGGCAGGCTCGTCGCCTTCCACGACTCGACGCTGGACCGGATGACCGACGGCGCGGGCCGCATAGCCGACCTCTCCTGGTCGGAGGTCACCCGCGCGCGGGTGGCGGGGAAGGAGCCGGTGCCGCTCTTCGAGGAGCTTCTGGAGACCTTCCCCCAGGTGCGGTGGAACGTCGATCTCAAGGCGGAGCCCGCGCTGCACCCGCTGCTCGACCTGATCGCACGCACGGGCGCGTGGGACCGGGTCTGCGTCGGCTCGTTCTCGGAGGCGCGGGTCGAGCGGGCCCAGCGGCTGGCCGGGCCGCGCCTGGCGACCTCGTACGGTACCCGCGGTGTGCTCAACCTGCGGTTGCGGTCCTGGGGCGTGCCCGCGGCGCTGCGTCGCTCGGCGGTCGCCGCGCAGGTGCCCGAGAGCCAGTCGGGCATCCAGGTCGTGGACCACCGCTTCGTGCACGCCGCCCACGCGCGCGGGCTCCAGGTCCACGTGTGGACGATCAATGATGCGGATCGGATGCACCGGCTCCTCGACCTGGGAGTCGATGGCATCATGACCGATCACATCGACACACTGCGCGAGGTCATGGAGGACCGCGGCGTCTGGGTCTGACCTCGGTCCCGTCGCCCGCGCGCGGCTGCGGCAGCGGAAGGCGGGGGCACGGGTGGACATCGGCACCGTGCGGACGGCGGCGTCCGACGAGGCCGCCGAACGGCGGCGCGAGCAACGCGGCTGGTACTTCTACGACTGGGCGTGCTCTGTCTACTCGACGAGTGTGCTCACCGTGTTCCTCGGCCCGTACCTGACATCGGTGGCCAAGCGGGCGGCGGACGCCGAAGGGTACGTGCATCCGCTGGGCGTCCCCGTGCGGGCGGGTTCCTTCTTCGCGTACTCGGTGTCCCTGTCGGTGATCGTGGCCGTGCTGGTGATGCCCCTGGTGGGTGCGGCCGCCGACCGCAGCGGCCGTAAGAAACCCCTGCTGGGAGCCGCCGCCTATGTGGGCGCCGCGGCCACGACCGGCATGTTCTTCCTGGGCGGCGACCGCTATCTGCTGGGAGGCGCGCTGCTGATCGTGGCGAACGCGGCCCAGTCGGTGGCGATGATGCTGTACAACTCCTATCTGCCGCAGATCGCCCCGCCCGAGGAACGCGACGCGGTCTCCTCCCGGGGCTGGGCCTTCGGCTACGCGGCGGGCTCGCTGGTCCTGGTCGTCAACCTGGTGCTCTACCTCGCACACGACTCCTTCGGTGTGTCCGAGTCGATGGCCGTGCGGATCTGTCTGGCCTCGGCCGGTCTGTGGTGGGGCGGCTTCACACTGATCCCGCTGCTGCGGCTGCGCGACCGCCCGACCGCCGCCCAGAAGGCGACCGCACAGACGGACCGGACGGACGAGTCGGACCGCACGGCTCCCGGGCTGCGGCAGCTCGTGGCCACGGTCCGCGACATGCGGCGCCACCCGCTGACCCTCGCCTTCCTCCTCGCGTACCTGGTCTACAACGACGGCATCCAGACGGTGATCTCGCAGGCCTCGGTCTACGGCTCGGAGGAGCTCGGCCTCAGCCAGTCCACGCTGATCGGCGCCGTCCTGCTGGTGCAGGTACTGGCCGTGGCGGGCGCGCTGGGCATGGGGCGTCTGGCCCGGACGTACGGCGCGAAGCGCACCGTCCTCGGCTCACTGGCGGCCTGGACGCTCACCCTGGGCGCCGGGTACTTCCTGCCGGCCGGGGCGCCGGCCGGCTTCTTCCTGCTGGCCGCCGCGATCGGCCTGGTCCTCGGCGGCAGCCAGGCGCTGTCCCGCTCCCTCTTCTCCCACCTGGTCCCGCCCGGCAAGGAGGCCGAGTACTTCTCGGCGTACGAGATGAGCGACCGTGGCATGAGCTGGCTCGGCCCGCTCGTCTTCGGGGTGACCTACCAGCTGACCGGGAGCTACCGGGACGCGATCATCTCGCTGGTGGTCTTCTTCGTCGCGGGGTTCCTCCTGCTCGCCCGGGTGCCGGTACGGCAGGCGATCGGCGACGCGGGGAACCCGGTACCCGAGAAGATTTAGCACTCAAGGCGAAAGGGCGGTAGTGTACGCGTTTGGCCTGCCAGGCGTACCGTTACTGCGCGTCAAAGATGCCGAAACGCTGGGTGACATCTCCTTTCAGATGTGACAAACCGGGCGCCGGTGGGTACTGCACTGGTTGACAAGACCGCGGCTACGACGGCGACGCATGACCCGGAACGGGACTCCGAACGGGAATCTTTACCGCCGACCGGACGTTGACCGGATGACGACGACAGCGACACCTGTCCTGTGGGCGACAAGCCCGGGAGGCACGATTCATGAGTGAGCGAGCTCTTCGCGGCACGCGCCTCGTGGTGACCAGCTACGAGACGGACCGCGGCATCGACCTGGCCCCGCGCCAGGCCGTGGAGTACGCATGCGAGAAGGGGCATCGGTTTGAGATGCCCTTCTCGGTCGAGGCGGAGATTCCGCCGGAGTGGGAGTGCAAGGTCTGTGGAGCCCCTGCACTCCTCGTGGACGGCGACGGCCCTGAGGAAAAGAAGGCCAAGCCCGCGCGTACCCATTGGGACATGCTGATGGAGCGGCGGACCCGCGAGGAACTGGAAGAGGTTCTCGAGGAGCGGCTCGCCGTTCTGCGGTCCGGGGCGATGAACCTTGCGGTACATCCCCGCGACAGCCGCAAAAGCGCATAGCCCCACGGGGCTGTGACCAGCTTCACAGCGCACGACAAATGACCGCGGGCGCCGTACGTGACATACGTACGGCGCCCGCGGTCGTCGTGCTGCCCTGTGTCGGTCAGAGTGAGAGTGATGTGCGTCAGGCAGGGCGCCCGGCCGGCCAGGGCCCCGCCTGATCAGCCGGAGAGAACCCCCTGGGCCCCTGGCCCGCTGCTCGGATCACTGCTCGTCCCTGATGACCTCGCCCTGCACCACCTTGCCGTCCGGGCGGTGGATGCGGGCCTGCTGGAAAGCGTCCCCCAGGGAGCCGGGCGTGCCCGCGGCCGCCCTCAGCTTGCGCTCCCCATAACCGCCGACCGCCTTCTGGACCGGCGGGAGGAGCAGGAGCAGGCCGATCACGTCGGACGCCAGGCCCGGGATCATCAGAAGCAGGCCGCCCAGCATCATCAGGCCGTTGCCGCCGCCGCGGCGGGGTGCCGTGCCGCGCTGGAGCGCCTCGTTCAGGTTCTGGAAGGCCCGGCGACCCGCCCGCTTGATGACCACGGCGCCCAGGACGAACCCGGCGACGAGGAGCAGCAGCACCACCGGCCCGCTCGTCGCGCCCGCGACCACAATCAGCAGCCAGATCTCCAGCACCAGCCACGCGGCGAGCGCAAGCGGCAGGAAGGTCCGCAGGCGGGAGCGGCGGGGCCGGGGCCGGGGCCTGGCCGGATGTCGGGTAGGCGGGGGTCGGAGAGCCAGTCGTCATGCCTCCAGTGTGCCCCGACCAGGCTCAGAGCGGCATAAGGGGACGATCAGCCTTCGCCGCGGGACTCGGCGGGCGCCTGCGCGCGCTCCGGCTGGTCGGCTTTCCGGCCCGTGATCTTGCCGACCCGCTCCCCCACACCCCACGCCGTGACCCGCCACAGCGCCTCGACGAGGATGTCCCGGCTCATCTTGGAGTCGCCGTGCTCACGCTCGACGAAGGTGATGGGCACCTCGATGACATGGAAGCCGGCCTTGACGGCACGGCGGGCGAGGTCGACCTGGAAGCAGTAGCCCTGGGAGGCGACCTCCTCCAGGCCGAGGCCCTCGAGGGTTTCACGGCGGAACGCGCGGTAGCCGCCGGTGATGTCGCGCAGCGGGAGGTCGAGCGCGAGGCGGGAGTAGAGGCTGCCGCCTCGGGAGATGACCTCACGGGACCTGGGCCAGTTCACCACCCGGCCGCCCGGCACCCACCGGGAGCCCAGGACCAGATCGGCGCTCTTGAGCGCGGTGAGCAGGCGTGGCAGCTCCTCGGGCTGGTGGGAACCGTCGGCGTCCATCTCGATCAGCACGCCATAGCCGTTCTCCAGCCCCCAGCGGAAGCCCGCGAGGTAGGCGGCGCCGAGGCCCTCCTTGCCCTTGCGGTGCAGGACCTGGACCTGGTCGTCACCGACGGCCAGTTCGTCGGCGAGCTTGCCGGTGCCGTCGGGGCTGTTGTCGTCGGCCACGAGGACGTGAGCTTCGGGGACGGCCTTGCGCACCCTGCCGACGATGCTCTTGATGTTCTCCGCCTCGTTGTAGGTCGGGATGATCACCAAGGCCGTGCCGAGCGGACCGAACCGCCTCCCCCGGTCCTGTGCCGCGAGGGTCCCGTCGCCGTCGTTCACTACTGCCCCTTCATGTCCGTACGCAGGGAACCACCATAGTGGCCGCCGCCTGCGATGACGTGACGGGACGTACGTACGGTGGTGTCGAATCCGCGGGAGCGGGGTAAGAACGTACCTTTGGGCTTGTATGTACGCACCTACCCCGTGGGGACGAGCGCAAGCCGGGGTGCAGACCGACGGTGAGCGCAGAGCGGGAGCGCGGGTCTGCTGCGGATGGGGGCCCGGCGCTCTTCGGGCCGGCCCGGGATCCGCTGGCTGCGGGTCGACCGAAGCCGTTGTCTACTGAGCGCCCGGGCCCCATCCGGGTCACACCTCCCCGACCGGCCGGAACGTTCCCTCGCTGCGGCGCGGGCGCTGAGCCTGGCTGCCAGTGGCGGTGCGCCGGTGCGGCTCACCGTCCCTGACCCAGCGGCGCCGCGGCGAGTGCGCGGGCGTTCCCCGGGTGGGGCGTCCGGTGGTGGACTCCGCCGAACCTACCGGCCCCCCGCCATCGGCTGTCAACAGCGGCTTGACCTGCGAATACTCCGTCAATGCGCAGGTCAGCGGGGAGAAGAACCCGGGCGCATGTCGGCGGCGGACGGGTGATCTTCCCCGGGCCGGCCCGGGCGATCACTCGCTCGGCCGCAGGAAGACGGTCCGGCCGCCCACCACCGTGCGCAGGCAGACCGGGAGCTCACCGCCGGGGGTCAGGTCCGGCAGGCCCGGGGTGCCGGAACGGGGGTCGGTGGACCAGCGGGCGACCCGGTCGTCGGGGGCCTGGACGACCAGTTCGTCGGTACGCCAGACCGCGTAGTCGGCGGGCGCGCCGGGGACCAGGACGCCCGCGTCGTCCCGGCCGACCGCACGCCAGCCGCCGCGCGTGTGGGCCGTGAACGCGGCGCGGGCGGACACCCGGTGCTGGGGGGTGCGGTGGAAGGCGGCGGCGCGGACCGTGCCCCAGGGGTCGAGGGGGGTGACCGGGCTGTCGGAGCCGAAGGCGAGCGGGACACCCGCGCGCAGCAGGGCCGCGAAGGGATTCAGCGTGCGGGCGCGCTCGGCGCCCAGCCGCTGGGCGTACAGGCCCTCCTCGCCGCCCCACAGGGCGTCGAAGGCGGGCTGGACGGAGGCGGTGAGGCCGAGTTCGGCGAAGGCGGCGATCGTCTCGGGCGTGAGCATCTCGGCGTGCTCGATGCGGTGGCGGGCGGCGCGGATCCGGGCGAGGCCGACCTTCTCCGCGGCGGCGCGCACCCCCTCGACGACGGCGGTCACGGCGGCGTCGCCGATGGCATGGAAGCCCGCCTGGAGGCCGGCCTCGGTGCAGGCCGTCACGTGGTCGGCGACGTCGGCGGCGTCCAGGTAGGCGGTGCCGGTGTGGCCGGCGTCGGTGTAGGCGGCGTGCAGACAGGCGGTGTGGGAGCCGAGGGCCCCGTCGACGAACAGGTCTCCGGCGGCGCCGAGCGCGCCCAGTTGCCGGGCCTTGTCGACATCGCGCTCGGCCCAGTAGCCCACGACCCGGGGGCCGGGCTCCTCGGCGGCGAGCCGCAGCAGGTCCGTGAAGTCGTCCTCGGAGGAGATCTCGGGTCCCGCGCACTCGTGGACCGAGCCGATGCCGAGGGAGGCGGCGTGTGCGAGGGCGGTCCGCTGCGCCTCGGCGCGTCGGCCGGGCGTCACAGCTGCGAACGCGGCGGCGCGGACGGCGTGGTGGGCGTCGCGGGTGAGCGGTGCGCCGTCCGCGAAGCCCGGCGCGGTGCGGGCCCCCGGCGCCCGTTCCAGCAGAGCGGTGGTGACCACGGCGGAGTGGACGTCGATCCGGCTGAGGTAGAGCGGCCGGCCGCCGGTCGCCTCGTCCAGTTCGTCCCGTCGGGGCGGGCGGCCCTCAGGCCAGCGGGAGGCGTCCCAACCGTGCCCGAGCAGCACCTTGTCCTGCGGTCGGGCCACCGCGAAGGCCCGTACGAGGTCGAGGGCGACCGCCAGGGAGGAGGCGCCGGAGAGGTCGAGACCGGTGAGCGCGAGACCGGTGGACGTGGTGTGCACATGGGCGTCGGTGAACGCCGGGGTGACCAGTGCGCCGTCCAGGTCGACCACCTCGTCGACGCCGTCCGCGAAGGCGTCGGCGGCGCCTTCGGAGCCGACCCAGGCGACCTGGCCGCGTTCGACGACCATCGCGGTCGCGAACGGGTCGGCGGGGCTGTGTACCTCTCCTCGGCGGAGCAGGACGGTCTTCGGCTCGGCGGTGCGCTCACTCATGGGGAACAGTCTCGCGCCTCGCCCGCGCCTCTCGGCACGGGACCCCTCGGATCCGCTCGGATCGGCTCAGATGCGGGGCGCCCGGGCCTCGTACGGCGTGGAGAGCACGACCGTCGTGCGTGTCGACACACCGGCGAGTGCCCGGAGCCGCCCGAGCAGCTCCTCCAGCTCGTGCGGGGTGGCCACGCGCACCTTGAGGATGTAGTTCTCGTCACCGGCCACGCTGTGGCAGGCCTCGATCTCCGGTACGCCGGCCAGCCGCTCGGCGATGTCGTCGGGGGCGCTGGGGTCGAACGGTTTCACCGAGATGAAGGCGGTCAGGGGCAGCCCGATGGCCTCGGAGTCGACCACGGCCGCGTAGCCGCGGATGACACCGCGCTGTTCCAGTCGGCGCACTCGTTGGTGCACGGCCGAGGTGGACAGGCCCGTGGCCTTGCCCAGATCGGTGTAACTCATCCGCCCGTCCTTGACGAGCAGCTGCACGATTTGTCGGTCCAGCTCCTCCATGACGCAAGAACTTACCGTGCGTACGATCTCCGCGTATACCTATGCAGCCCAGGTCATAGCCGGTTCGTGATGTGGCCGGGAGCCGACGGCGGCCGGGAGCGGGCGCCCGCAGGCTCGACCGGCGCACGAGGCACCTGCGAGCGGCATGTGACGAACACCACAGCACTCCTCAACTCTTCGTGATGTCCTCGTGATTACCGCCGAGACGGGGCGGGAAGTGCTTGCTGTGGTCGAGGCCGCAGCGCCTTCACGGCCCAGCCCGAGGGGGAGAATCCCATGCAGAGTCTTAAGCGCCCTGGTCGCACCGCGCCCAAGCGGCTCCAGTCCGTGGTCGAGCCCGAGCCGGAGGGCGTCGAACCCGTCGACGCGGACTACTCCGACGGCTTCGACGACGACGCCGAGCACGTCGACGCGTACGACACCTTCGAGATGTACCGGGTGATCTGCCCGGACTGTGCCCAGCCCATCGCGCTGCTGGCGGACGAGGAGGTCCTGCCGGAGCACGCGCTGTGCGCCTCGCCGTGGAACCCCTTCGGCCTCACGGTCTGCGCCGGTACGGGACGGAAGGCCTCCGAGGCCCGGCCCGCGGACGAGTCCGTGGAGCCCCAGGAGCAGGACACCGCACTGCTGTTGACGCTCCCTCAGGGTCTGGACTGGCGTACACAGCCCTTCTCCCACGTCGGCGGTCCGGGCTCACGCCCGATGCGCGTGCCGACGATGCGCCGCCTGGCTGCCTGAGCCGCGCTTTCTCGGTCACCTCACCGGCCCGACGCGCCGAGCTGCCCCGCACCATGGCCCGCAGACCGCCGTGGCGCGGGATCAGCATGTCCGTGCGGCGGGACGGCCGGCGCCGGTCGAAGCGCGCCGCCCGCCGGCTTGGCCGTGCGTGCCGACTCGCGCCGACCTCCGCGAGTGGCATGGTTTCTGACGGTCCAGCAGTCGCCGTCCGACGGCGGGACACGGTCGAGCGGGAACCGGGGGCACTCCCCGAACTCACGCTCGACCATGTCCGCCGGTGACCTGTTGCGGGGCTTCGCGTTGCCCTGGTATGACCCCCACCCAGTCAGTCGCGCCCGGGCGTCACCGCCAGCTCTTCGCCCCGGCTCGTCCGGAAGCCGTCCGGGCAGAATCGGTTCCGCTGGCTCCGCCGCCACCGCAGGACCCGCCCATCTACCGCGACCTCCTGCGCACCTGGGCCGACCGGGGCCGCACCCTGCCGGGGCGCCACGACCCGGAATGGGTACGGCTGGCGGCCCCGCAGGTGCGCCCGGGCCAGTTCAGCGGGTATCCGGACCCAGCAGGTGACGGGCGATGACCGTCCGCTGGATCTGGTTCGTGCCCTCCACGATCTGGAGCACCTTGGCCTCGCGCAGGTAGCGCTCGACGGGGAAGTCGGCGGTGTAGCCGTACCCGCCGAGGACCTGTACGGCGTCGATGGTGACCTGCATGGCCGCGTCGGAGCAGTGGAGCTTGGCCATGGCCGCCTCCCGGCCGAACGGCCGCCCCGCGTCCCGACGCCGCGCGGCCGCCAGATACAGCGCCCGGCCCGCCTCGATCCGGGTCGCCATGTCGGCGAGCAGGAAGCGCAGCCCCTGGAAGTCGGCGATCGGCCGCCCGAACTGCCGTCGCCGGGTCGCCCAGGCGACGGCCTCGTCGAGCGCGGCCTGCGCGAGGCCGACCGCGCAGGCCGCGATGCCGAGCCGCCCCGAGTCCAGCGCGGCCAGGGCGATCGCGAAGCCCTGGCCCTCGTCGCCGATGCGCCGGTCGTCGGGGATCCGGACCCCGTCCAGATGCACCTGGGCGGTGGGCGAGCCCTTGAGTCCCATCTTGCGCTCAGGGGCCGCGACGCTCAGCCCCGCCGCGTCGCCGGGCACCAGGAACGCGGTGATCCCCGACGCGCCCGCGCCGCCGCTACGGGCCAGGACGGTGTAGAAGTCGGCCAGCCCGGCGTGGGTGATCCAGGCCTTGGTGCCGGTGATCACCCAGTCCCCGTCGCCCTCCCGCACGGCCCTGGTCCGCAGCGAGGCCGCGTCCGAACCGGCGGACGGCTCGGAGAGGCAGTACGCGCCGAGGCTTCCGCCGCCGAGCATGGCGGGCAGGTGCGTGGCCCGCTGCGCGTCCGTGCCGTACGCGGCCAGCGCGTATGAGGCCAGCGTGTGGACGCTCACGCCCAGTCCGACGGTGAGGCGGGCCGAGGCGAGCTCTTCGACGACCTGGAGGTACACCTCGTAGGGCTGGTCGCCGCCGCCGTGCGCGGAGTCGTACGGCAGACCGAGCAGACCCGATGCGGACAGCAGGGTGAACAGCTCGCGCGGGAAGCGCCCGGCGTCCTCCTCCTCGGCGGCGGCCGGTGCGATCTCGCGTCGGGCGATGTCCCGCACCAGTGTCATGAGTGCCCGGGCCTCGGCCGTGGGCAGGGAACGGTCCACGGGAGCCGGCACACGGCCGGGCATGGCGCGGTCGGGCATGGCGGATTCCTCCTCCCGGACTGACCAGCGGCTTCGCGCTGTGAGTATGCCCGCGCGACACCGCCACCGCACGGGCGGACACCGGTGGGCCGCGGGGACGGACCGTCGGCCGATTGGTCCGAACCATTGACCAAGGTGGTCTAGTCCTCTTACCGTTTCGCTCCAACGCTCCCCGCGTTCATGCCGATCGGCGTGCGATCCCCTCTCTGTCCCTGCGAGGAGACACCCGATGCACACCCCGCCCCGCTCCCGCCCCCGCGCCCGGTTCCGGACGCTGCTGTCCGCCGCCTGTTGCGCCGCGCTCGGCGCCGCCCTGCTGGCCGGCGCGGGCACCGCCACCGCCGGCGAACCCCGCCCCTCCGAGTCCCGTGCCGACGGCTCCAAGGTCGTGGGCTACTTCACCGACTGGGGCATCTACGACCGCAAGTACTACGTCAAGAACATCGAGACGTCCGGCTCCGCGGACCGGCTCACCCACATCAACTACGCCTTCGGCAACGTCACCGACGGCAAATGTGCCCTCGGCGACTCCTGGGCGGACACCGACCGGCCGTTCACCGCCGAGGAGTCCGTGGACGGCGTCGCGGACACCGCGGACCAGCCGCTCAGCGGCAACTTCAACCAGCTGCGCAAGCTGAAGAAGCTGCACCCGGACCTCAAGGTCCTCTGGTCGTTCGGCGGTTGGAGCTGGTCGGGCGGCTTCGGCGAGGCCGCCAAGGACCCGGCGGCCTTCGCCCGCTCCTGCTACGACCTGGTCGAGAACTCACGGTGGGCCGACGTCTTCGACGGCGTCGACATCGACTGGGAGTACCCGAACGCCTGCGGACTCACCTGCGACACCAGCGGCCGTGAGGCCTTCCGGGACGTCATGAAGGCGCTGCGCGCGAAGTTCGGCAAGCGCGAGCTGATCACGGCGGCGATCACCGCGGACGCGACCGGTGGCGGCAAGATCGAGGCGGCCGACTACGGGGGCGCGGCGCGCTACGTCGACTGGTACAACCCGATGACGTACGACTACTTCGGCGCGTGGGCGGCCACCGGGCCCACGGCACCGCACTCCCCGCTGACCTCGTACCCGGGCATCCCGCAGCAGGGCTACGACACCGCCGCCACGATCGCCAAGCTCAAGAGGCTGGGCATCCCGTCGCGGAAGCTGCTGCTCGGCATCGGCTTCTACGGGCGCGGCTGGACCGGCGTCACCCAGGCGAAGCCGGGCGGCACAGCCACCGGGCCCGCGGCGGGCACGTACGAGGCCGGAAACGAGGACTACAAGGTCCTCAAGGCCAAGTGCCCGGCCACCGGCCGGGTCGGTGGCACCGCCTACGCCAAGTGCGGGAACGAATGGTGGAGTTACGACACCCCCGCGACCGTCGCGACGAAGATGAAGTACCGGTCCGGGCAGAAGCTGGGCGGGACGTTCTTCTGGGAGCTGAGCGGGGACACGGCCGACGGTGAGCTGATCCACGCGATCAAGTAGCCCGGTCCACGGGGCACTCGGGGCGGAGGACCACGAGCCTCCGCCCCCGGTGCGTCCGCCTCGCGTCCGGCGTGCGTCAGACCTCGCGGCGGGCCGGCTTCGGCGCCGCGAAGGCGGGGTCGAGTTCCTCGATGGCGCGCAGGGAGCCGCCGAGGGTCTTCACCAGCAGCTCGCCCATGACCTCGCGGGAGAGTTCCGCGCGGGCGATCCACTCCAGGGTGGCCCCCTCGACGCTGCACACCCAGGCGAGCAGGCCCATGCGGGGCAGTGCCGGGATGTCGCCGCTGCCGTACGCGCCCTCGGCGATGGTCGCCACGATCGCCGCGCGCACCCCGTCCCGGATGGCGTGCACCTCGGTGTCGAAGCCGACGCCTCCGCTGACGATCGTGCGGTAGGCGGCCTGATTGTGCTCGGCGTAGCGCAGATAGCTGTCGATGGTGCGGTGCACCCGGTCCACCTGGGGCAGTTCGTGGCCGCCCGCCGCGAAGGTGACCAGGTCGGCGACGGAGTCCTGGATGATCGCCAGGTAGTAGCCGCGCTTGGACTGGAAGTAGTAGTAGATCAGCCCCTTGGCGACATGCGCCTGCCGGGCGATGTCATCCATCGAGAGCGCGTCGTAGGACGTGTCGGCGAACAACTTCCGCCCGATGGAGATGAGTTCGGCGCGGCGCGCCAGTGAACGCTCGGTGCCGCGTGCCCGGGGACGGGCAACTTCGCGCTGATCACTGATATTCAATTTCGACCCTGGTCTCGGGCGGTCGGCGGGACATCCGCAGTATGTCAGGTCAACCGTGCGTCAGGTCACGCCCGTCACAGCAGTCCGAGCTGGGTGACCAGCATCGCGACGACCGCGACGAGGACCCAGCCCATGAGGTGCTCGAGGACCTTCGGGCCGTCGGTCTCGGGGCCGCCGGTGCGGGCGCGGGTGGCGGTGGCTGTCTGTGCGGTCATGGTGTCTCGCTCGGGTCGGACGTACAGGGCGGTTCCCCCCACCGATCCGTCCACCTTGCCACCCGCCGGGGCTTTTGCGGCGGAGACCTTGCTCACACGGGGACCCCCACCGCCGTGAGGGCCTTGCGCTGGCGGGCCGTCGGACGCGTCGGGAAGTACAGATAGCAGACGCCTCCGGTGCCGGAGGCGACCTTCCCGCTCGCGTTGTACCGCTTGGTCCTGAGCCAGATGTTCTCGAACTCCCGCCGCCGGTAGACACGCCGCACCGCCGCGTCGTCCGCCGAGAACGGGTCGTTGGCGATCACATCGCCCTCCGCCGTGAAGCCGATCACGGTCATCAGGTGCCCGGAGGTGCCGTATCCCGCGCCCGTGAGCTCCTCCTTGAGGAAGGACTGGGACGTTATGGCCGGGATCCCCGCCACGATCAGCGTCTCCAGGTCGGTGAGCGAGCGGAGCCGGGTGACCACACCCTGGAGGTCCTCGAAGGTGGCCGCGTAGGCGGCGTTGAACGGCCAGTTGCCGCAGCCGCCGTACTGGTGGTCGTACGTGTACCTGGCCGCGTGGCAGACCTGCGGGTCGGCGTAGGACGGGTCCACCCACGCCAGCTGCTCCGCGGTGAGCCGCCCGCCCCAGTACTCGACGATCATCTGCGAGGAGGTGGGGCTGCACCAGGCCTCGCCGCCGCTGTCGTACTCGGGGTACTGCCCGAGGTGGATCTCCTGGGAGTAGCGCGGGACGGTCAGCTCCTGCGCCAGGCCCGGCACGGAGGCCGGGACGGTGAACCGGTCCGGGACGTCGGAGCCCATCACGCCCAGCCGCCACACGGTCGGGGTGAGCCTGGTGCCGGGGCGGCGGTACAGCGTGAGACGGAGGCGGCAGGAGGCTAGGCGAAGGCCGGTCGAGGCGTCGTCGATCGCGAAGGTGTCGGTCCAGACCGTGCTCCGGCCGTCGGTCTGGTCGTCGACCGAGGTGCGCTTGATGTCCTGGTCGCCGGAGGCCCAGCGGCCCATCACGTACCACGGGGTGTCCGTGCCGTCGGAGTACGCGCCCTTCAGCTCGATCTGGAGCCAGGTACCGGCCGGGGTGCTCGCGTTCCAGGAGGCGATCGCCTCCGTCGCGGGGACGGCGAGTTTCTGGACCGGGGACGTCCAGGTGGCGTACTCCCAGGTGGCCGTTGTGCCGGTGTGCGGGTCGGTGTAGTCGACCGTGCCGAGCGGCGTGCCGACGACGACTCCCGGGCGCAGGCCCGCCACGGCACGGGTGCCCTTGGCGGTGCCGGAGCGCCAGTCGGCGTACGTGGTCCAGGAGCGGTGGTCGACGGTCCGGGCCGGGGCCGGGGCCGGCCCGGCGGCCGTCGTGCCCGCCGTGTCGGCGGCCGTGGCGGCCGGGGCCGAGCCCCCTGCCACCGCGACGGCGAGCGAGGCGGCGAGGACGGTTCTGCGGGACGGCTGTTCGGCTCTGCTCATGAGCGGAAGACCCCCAGGGTGTCTGCGCGGCTGTGCGCCCACTATGGACGGAGCGGGCCCCGCCTTCCAGCACTTCCGCCCGTGCCACGCCACCAATATTGGTCTGAGCCACTGGCAGGACGAGCCGCCGTAGACTTTCACGCCGTACGACGCCTCTCCCCCTCACCCGCTTCTCTCCCCCCAGCCGCCCCTCGCCCCCGGGAACCGCCATCCGTCAGCTCGCCTCCCGCCTGCGCCGTCTGCCGCCGTCCTGCGGGCCGGTCCGGCTGATCGGGGTCGACGGGCACGCCGGCTCGGGGAAGTCCACGCTGGCCGGGAGGCTGGCCGAGGCGCTGGGGGGCGCGCCGGTGCTGCGGCTCGACGACGTCGCCAGCCACGACGAGCTGTTCGCCTGGACCGGGCGGCTGCTGGCCGAGGTCATCGAGCCGTTCGGCCGCGGCGAGACCGCGCACTACGCCCCCTACGACTGGCGCGCCCGCCGTTTCGGCCCGCCGCGGCCGCTGCCCGCGGCCCCCGTCGTCCTGGTCGAGGGGGTCGGCGCCGGCCGCCGCGCCCTGCGGCCGTTCCTGGCGTGTCTGCTGTGGATGGACCTGCCGCCCGAGGAGGCCTGGGCGCGCGGACGGTCCCGGGACGGGGAGGAGCAGCGGGAGTTCTGGGACGGGTGGGTCGCGGCCGAGATCCGTCACTTCGCCAATGATCCTTCGCGCCCCCATGCCGCCCTGTTGGTACGGCAGTTGAAGGAGGGATATGAGGTGCTGCCGGGGCCGGTGGGAGACCTTGGACCACACCAGGATGTCACCCACCGTGACGGACCGGCCGCGATGTGGTGAAGGTGTGAAGGGCGGCCCGTCCGAACTTCGCCAACTGCCTCAACTGTGCTTGACCGGCGGCCCGTACAGGACTTACGTTCTGAATGTGCGGCTATCACAGCCGCCCTCGGACGCGAAGCCCCCGGTTGTTCCCCCGTGATCGGGGGCTTCGTTCTGTCCCCGTCCCGCTCACCGCCCCGTTTGCGGACGCGCCACGGCGCGATTCGCTCACCCACGGTCACCGCGCGGCACGCGCCCCGTCCGCTCCCACCTCGCCGAACGCCCTGTGCGGCACCCTACGGCGAGCGACGCCCACGCAGGTACGATGCCCTCGGTGCGACCCGGGCGACTGCCGCGCGCACCTTGCAACTCCGGTCCGCGGCACAGCGGTTCGACCAAGGCAGCCGAAGGGCGAAGCCCGGCGGCACACCGACGGGGGCACGGTTTGTGGGGGACGTGATGGACTTCGGCACGCAGGGCCCCGACGCCCCGGCGGACCTCGCCTGGCTGCGAGGCGTGGACGCCTACACGATGGGCGCCTATCCACAGGCGGAGGAGGAGTTCCGCACCGCGGTGCGGATCGATCCCGGGATGGCCGACGGCTGGCTCGGGCTGCACGCGCTGCGCGTCGACACGACGACCGCGCTGCTCAGGATGTTCCGGCACCGCGAGCGCTTCGGCGAGCAGCGGACCCGGCACCGCCGCACCCTCAACTCCTGGTACTGGCTGGGCTGGTGGGTGCAACCGGTGCTGGAGAGTCCGCGCGACCTGCTGCTGGCGCACGCCTCGCACTGGCTGGACGGCCGCCATGTGCCCGAGCTGGACCGGGCGCTCGCCGGACTGCCCCCCGTCGACACCGATCACCAGGTCCGCTTCCTGCACGCCTGCCGCGCCTACCTGGTCAAGGACTGGGAGCAACTGGTCCGGCACACCGACCCACTGCTCGACGACACTTTGCTGGGTATCGAGGCCGGTCTGTTCGGCGGGATGGCACGGGTCCGCCTGGAGATGTACGGACAGGCCGAGCCCCTGCTGTCCTCGGCCCTGATGCGCTGCCGCAGCGAGCAGCCGCAGCGCAAGGAACTGCGGTACTGGCTGGCCAGGGCGCATGAGGGAACGGGCCGTTCGGCGGCGGCTCTCCCCCTGTACCGGGCGGTGCACCGCGTCGACGCCGCCTTCATGGACACCTCGGCCCGGCTCGCCGCGATCGCCGAGGGCGACGGATACGACGATCCCGCCGACTTCGCGGCGATCACCCTCACCGGGGTCGGGCAGGACATGGTGGACGGCCCGGACGGCTTCGACCCGCTGTTCGGCACCGAGGGCCGGGATCTGCGGCTCACCGAGCCCTCCGACCTGCCGCCCGTCGTTCCGCTGCCGTCGGTGACCGACCCGGCGGTGCGGGAGAAGAGCGGCGCTCCCTCCTCCCTGCCGGCCGGACCGACCGATCCCGCGTTACTCGAGGAAGCGCTCGCCGAACTGGAACGCATGGTGGGCCTGGAGCCGGTGAAACGCCAGGTCAAGGCACTGTCCGCGCAGCTCAACATGGCGCGGCTGCGCACCGGCCAGGGCCTTCCGGTCCAGCCGCCGAAGCGTCACTTCGTCTTCTCCGGCCCCTCCGGCACCGGCAAGACCACGGTGGCCCGGATCCTCGGCCGGGTCTTCTACGCCCTCGGCCTGCTGGGCGGCGACCATCTCGTGGAGGCCCAGCGGGCCGACCTGGTCGGTGAGTACCTCGGCCAGACGGCCGTGAAGGCCAACGAGCTGATCGACTCCGCCCTCGGGGGTGTGCTCTTCGTCGACGAGGCGTACTCGCTGTCGAACTCCGGTTACGGCAAGGGCGACGCGTACGGCGACGAGGCGCTTCAGGTGCTGCTGAAGCGGGCGGAGGACAACCGGGACCATCTGGTGGTGATCCTGGCCGGCTACCCGGAGGGCATGGACCGCCTGCTGGCCGCCAACCCCGGGCTGTCCTCCCGCTTCACCACCCGCGTCGACTTCCCCTCCTACCGGCCCCTGGAGCTCACCTCCATCGGTGAGGTGCTGGCCGCGGAGAACGGCGACGCGTGGGACGAGGAAGCCCTGGACGAGCTGCGCTCGATCGCCGGGCACGTCGTGGACCAGGGCTGGATCGACGAACTGGGCAACGGGCGGTTCCTGCGGACCCTGTACGAGAAGAGCTGCGCCTACCGGGATCTGCGGCTGTCGGCCTACCCGGGCGCTCTGACCCGGGACGACCTGGCGACCTTGCGGCTGCCGGATCTGATGCAGGCGTACGGGGAGGTGCTGTCGGGGAGGGGGCCGCAGGATCCGGCGCTGTGACGACGGATCCCGCGGCTCCGCTCAGCTCGCCAGCGCTTCCTCCGGGGAGGAGGGACCGCCGCCCTGGACGGCCGGGGCCGACACCTTGGGGCTGCTTCCCCTCGGCTCCGTCAGCCGGATGCCGGAGACCTCCCGGTGCGCGGGGTCGGTGACCTCGCCGACCAGCAGCTCCAGCACGTCCTCCAGCGCGACCAGACCGAGCACCCTGCCGGACGCGTCGGCCACCTGCGCCAGATGGGTCGCCGCCCGGCGCATCACCGTCAGCGCGTCGTCCAGCGGCAGCTCGGAGCGGAGCGTCGTCATGGGGCGCCAGACCTGCTGCGGCACCGCCCGCTCGGAGTCCTCCAGGTCGAGGACGTCCTTCACGTGCAGATAGCCCATGAAGGCGCCGTTCTCCGCGGCCACCGGGAAGCGGGAGTAGCCGGTACGGGCGGTCAGCTCGACGATCCTTCCGGGGGTGACCGACGGGCTGACCGTCACCAGGGACTCGCGCTTCAGCAGCACGTCCGTCACCGGGCGGGAGCCCAGCTCCAGGGCGTCCTCCAGCCGCTCCTGCTCCTCGGGGTCGAGGAGGCCGGCCTGGCCGGAGTCCTCCAGCAGGCGGTTCAGCTGCTCGCTGGTGACGACGGCCTCCACCTCGTCCCTGGGCTCCACGTGGAAGAGCCGCAGGATGCCCCGGGCGCAGGCGCCGAGGGCCACCGTGATCGGCCGGCAGACCCGGGCGAAGGCGACCAGGCCGGGGCTGAGCCACAGCGCGGCCTTCTCGGGGGCCGCCATGGCGAGGTTCTTCGGCACCATCTCGCCGATGACGAGGTGGAAGAAGACCACGGCCGCGAGGGCCACCACATAGCCCAGCGGGTGGATCATGCCGTGCGGGAGGTGGACCGCCTCGAGGACCGGCTCCAGCAGCTGGGCGACGGTCGGTTCGGCGACCGCGCCCAGGGTGAGGGAGCAGACGGTGATGCCGAACTGGGCCGCCGCCATCATCTGGGGCAGGTGTTCCAGACCGTAGAGGACCTGACGGGCCCGGGCCGTGCCCAGCGGCTCGATCTGGCTGCGGCGGACGGAGACGAGCGCGAACTCGGCGCCGACGAAGAATCCGTTGGCGAGCACGAGCAGCGCGGCGAAGAGAAGCTGGAAGGCGCTCATCGGGCGACCTCCACGACCTGGCCGGTGCGCACCAGGCGGACCCGCTCGGCGCGGTAGTGCCCGACCCGGCGCACGGAGAGCCGCCAGCCGGGCAGGTCGGCCCGGTCGCCGACGGCCGGGATGCGGCCGAGCAGATCGGCGACCAGCCCGGCGACCGTCTCGTACGGCCCCTCGGGGACCTCCAGGCCTATGCGCTGGAGGGTGTCGACCCGGCAGCTGCCGTCCACGTCCCAGGCGGGCCTGCCCTCCTCGGGCGGGGCGGCGGCGAGTTCGGGCGTGTCCTGGCCGTCGTGCTCGTCGCGGACCTCGCCGACGATCTCCTCGACGATGTCCTCCAGGGTGACCACGCCGGCCGTGCCGCCGTACTCGTCGACGACGACGGCGATCGGCTGCTCGCTGCGCAGCCGGGCCAGCAGCGGCTTGACGGGCAGCGTCTCCGGGACCAGCAGCGCCGGACGGGCGATACGGCCGATCGGGGTACGCAGCCGGTCGCGGACAGGGACCGCCAGGGCGTCCTTGAGATGGACCATGCCGACGATCTCGTCGATCTTCTCGCGGTAGACGGGGAACCGGGACAGGCCGGTGGCGCGGGTCAGGTTGACCACGTCCTCGGCGGTGGCCGACGACTGGAGGGCGCTCACCTTCACCCGCGGGGTCATGACGTGCTGAGCGGTCAGCTCGGCCAGCGACAGGGTGCGGACGAAGAGGTCGGCCGTGTCCTGTTCGAGCGCCCCGGCCTGGGCCGAGTGACGGGCCAGCGAGACGAGTTCACCGGGTGTCCGCGCGGAGGCGAGCTCCGCGGTGGGCTCGATGCCCAGCGCGCGCACCAGGCGGTTGGCGACGGTGTTGAGCGCGGCGATCACCGGCCGGAAGAGGCGGGAGAAGCCGGCCTGCGGGCCCGCGACGAAGCGCGCGACCTGGAGGGGCTTGGACACCGCCCAGTTCTTGGGCACGAGTTCGCCGATCACCATCTGCACGGCGGAGGCCAGCAGCATGCCGACGACCACGGCGACACCGGAGACGGCGCCCTCGGGGATGCCGATCGCGGTGAACGGCCCGTGCAGCAGCTCGGCCAGCGCCGGTTCGGCGAGCATGCCGACGACGAGGGAGGTGATGGTGATGCCGAGCTGCGTGCCGGAGAGCTGGAAGGACAGTTCCTTCAGCGACTCGACGACCGTGTGGGCTCGCCTGTCGCCCTCGGCGGCGGCCTTCTCGGCGTCCGGTCGCTCGACCGTGATGAGGCCGAACTCCGCGGCGACGAAGAAGCCGTTGGCGAGGATGAGCAGGAACGCGGCTGCCAGGAGCAGCAAGGGGATGGTCATGGTGCCGCCGCCTCCGACGTATGTCGGACAGGGGCGGCGCAGGTACTACAGGACGAACCGTCCATCGCCGGAGGGAGTCACTCCTCGGGTAGCAGGAACCCCTGTGCACCCGGCTGGGAGCCACAGGGGTGGAGGCGCGAAGGGAACGCCTCCGTCACCAGATTAATCAAGACAGGGGCCCGAGCGGCAGGGTGGACGGCCCCGAGTCAGCCCTGATCTTGCTCTGTGGACGCCTCGGGGTCCCGGACGGACCGGGCTTCCGCGAGCGCCCGCAGGGTGCGCGCGTCGGCGATGGCCTGCTGCTTGTCGATGCCCGGCTGGATACCGAGGGCCGGCAGGCTGGTGCCGTCGCTGAGGTTGAGGAACACCCAGGGATCGCCCGGACGGAGGTTCACCTGGACGATCTCGGCCCAGTCCAGGCGCCGCCCGCCTGCGATGTTCACGACGGTGACACCGCGGTCGTCGGCGACGACCCGCACCCGGGCGAGCCGGGCCAGCACCCAGAAGATGAGGGCGCCGGTGAGGATGAAACTGAGCCGCTCCCCCGGGCCGAGCTGCTCCAGCAGCATCGCCACGGTGGAGATGACGAGGAGGATCACCACTCCGGCCGTGAGCAGCACCACACGGGTGCGGCCGGGCCGGAAGGTGACGGGGAGGTTCGGCAGGTCGGACATGTTCCCGGCTGAGGTCAGAGGCGGCAGGCGTGGATGGCCGTGGTCAGGATGGCGCGGGCGCCGATGTCGTAGAGGTCGTCCATGATCCGCTGGGCCTCCTTGGACGGAACCATGGCCCGAACGGCGACCCAGCCCTCGTTGTGCAGCGGGGAGACGGTCGGCGACTCCAGACCCGGGGTCAGCGCGACGGCCTTCTCGAGCTGCTCGACCCGGCAGTCGTAGTCCATCATCACGTACGTCCGGGCGACCAGGACGCCCTGGAGGCGGCGCAGGAACTGCTGCACCTTGGGCTCCTCGACGTCCGCGCCGGTGCGGCGGATGACGATGGCCTCGGACTTCATGATGGGCTCGCCGAAGACCTCGAGGCCCGCGTTGCGCAGGGAGGTACCGGTCTCGACGACGTCGGCGATGACCTCGGCGACACCCAGTTCGATCGCGGTCTCGACGGCGCCGTCCAGGTGGACGACGGAGGCGTCGACGCCCTGCTCGGCCAGGTGCTTGGCGACGATGCCCTCGTAGGAGGTGGCGACCGTCCGGCCCCGGAGATCCTCGATGCCGTCGGCCGTGCCCGGCTTGGTGGCGAAGCGGAAGGTGGAGCGGGCGAAGCCGAGCGGGAGGATCTCCTCGGCGTTGGCGCCGGAGTCGATCAGCAGGTCCCGGCCGGTGATGCCGATGTCGAGCCGCCCGGAGGAGACGTAGATCGCGATGTCCCGGGGGCGGAGGTAGAAGAACTCGACGTCGTTGACCGGGTCGACGATCCGCAGCTCCTTGGACTCACGGCGCTGCTGGTAGCCGGCCTCATGCAGCATCTCCCCCGCGGGGCCTGACAGGGAACCCTTGTTGGGGACGGCGATGCGCAGCATGAGGTCGGCTTCCTTCGCGTGGAACGTGACGATCGGGGCGGATGTGTGCGGTGTGTCTGGAAAGTGTTTACAGGTGGGCGTACACGTCGTCCAGCGAGATTCCGCGGGCGACCATCATCACCTGGACGTGGTAGAGCAGCTGCGAGATCTCCTCCGCGGCTGCCTCCTTGCCTTCGTACTCGGCCGCCATCCAGACCTCGGCGGCCTCTTCGACGACCTTCTTGCCGATGGCATGGACGCCCTTCCCGACCAGTTCTGCGGTGCGGGAAGTGGCGGGGTCGCCGCTGGCGGCCTTCTGCTGGAGCTCGGTGAAGAGCTCCTCGAACGTCTTCTTGGACATGGTGATCCCACCCTAGCCGTTGCGCCTGCCTGCCTACCGCCAGGGTTCGGATACTGAGCGGAGGGTGGCCGCGGTCGCCACCGCCGCCGTCACCGCCTCGTGCCCCTTGTCCTCGTTGGAGCCCTCGAGGCCGGCCCGGTCCAGGGCCTGCTCCTCGGTGTCGCAGGTGAGGACGCCCATGCCGACGGGCACGCCGGTCTCGACGGAGACCTGGGTGAGCCCCTGGGTGACGCCCTGGCACACGTACTCGAAGTGCGGGGTGCCGCCGCGGATGACGACGCCGAGGGCGACGATCGCGTCGTAGCCCCGACCGGCCAGCACCTTGGCGACGACCGGGAGCTCCCAGCTGCCGGGGACCCTCAGCAGGGTCGGCTCGTCGATGCCGAGGTCGTGCAGGGCGCGCAGCGCGCCGTCGACCAGTCCGTCCATCACCTTCTCGTGCCACTGCGCCGCGATGACGGCGACCCTCAGGTCACCCACATTGCGTACGGACAGTTCCGGTGCGCCCTTGCCGCTCACGTCTCTCCTCTTGCCTCTCGTGCCGTGCCGACTTGCGTCGTGCGTCGTGCGTCTACTGGTTGCCGCAGGGGGACACGGGGGCCGTGTCCAGCCAGGGCAGGTCGTGTCCCATCCGGTCCCGCTTGGTGCGCAGATAGCGGATGTTGTGCTCGCCCGCCTGCACGGGCATCGGCTCGCGCCGGGTGACCTCGATGCCGTGCCGGACGAGCGCGTCGGTCTTCTCGGGGTTGTTGGTCATCAGGCGCACACTGCGCACGCCGAGGTCCTCGAGGATCTGCGCGCCGGCCGCGTAGTCACGGGCGTCGGCGGGCAGGCCCAGCTCCAGGTTGGCGTCGAGGGTGTCGTGCCCCTGCTCCTGGAGCTCGTAGGCCCGCAGCTTGGACAGCAGACCGATGCCCCGGCCCTCGTGTCCGCGCAGATAGACCACCACTCCCCGGCCCTCGCTCTGGATGCGCTCCAGGGAGGCGTCCAGCTGGGGGCCGCAGTCGCAGCGCTGGGAGGAGAAGATGTCGCCGGTGAGGCACTCGGAGTGCACCCGGACGAGGACGTCCGCGCCGTCGCCGATCTCGCCGTGGACGAGGGCGACGTGCTCGACCCCGTCGACGGTGGAGCGGTAGCCGTACGCGGTGAAGGCGCCGTGGACGGTGGGCAGCCGGGTCTGCGCCTCACGGCGGACGGTGGGCTCGGCGCTGCGGCGGTAGGCGATCAGGTCCTCGATGGAGATGATCGTCAGGCCGTGCTTGCGGGCGAACGGGATCAGTTCGGGCAGGCGGAGCATCCGGCCGTCCTCGCCGGCGATCTCCACGATGGCGCCGGCCGGGCGCAGCCCCGCGAGACGGGCGAGGTCGACGGCCGCTTCGGTGTGGCCGTCGCGGGTCAGCACACCGCCGGGCTTGGCGCGCAGCGGGAAGATGTGCCCCGGGCGGACGAAGTCCGTCGCCTCGGTGGCGCCGCTCGCCAGGAGCCGCAGGGTGGTGGCCCGGTCGGCCGCGGAGATGCCGGTGGTCACGCCGTGCGCGGCGGAGGCGTCGACGGAGACCGTGAACGCGGTCTTCATCGACTCGGTGTTGTCCTCGACCATCTGCGGGAGCTTCAGGCGCTCCAGCTCGTCGCCCTCCATGGGGGCGCAGATCAGGCCGCGGCACTCGCTCATCATGAAGGCGACGATCTCGGGGGTGGCCTTCTCCGCGGCGATCACGAGGTCTCCCTCGTTCTCGCGGTCCTCGTCGTCGACGACCACCACGGGGCGGCCGGCGGCGATGTCGGCGATGGCCCGCTCGACGGGGTCCAGCGCGAAGTCCTCGATGCCGTCCGTGCTGTAGAGGATCGGTGCGGTGCTCATGCCGGCGCTCCTTCCAGAGCGGGTTGCGAGGCCTTGCGGGAGCGCAGCCACCAGTCGCGCATGCCCCACAGGACGAGCGCGCCGTAGATCACGTAGACGAAGCCGGAGAAGGCGTAGCCGTTGGCGAAGTTGAGGGGGACGCCGACGACGTCGACGAGGAGCCAGGCGAACCAGAACTCGACCATGCCGCGCGCCTGGGCGTACATGGCGACGATCGTGCCGACGAAGATGTAGGCGTCCGGCCAGGGATCCCAGGACAGGGACGGGTAGGCCTTGAACAGCAGGGCCACGGCGACCGTGCCGACGGCCGCGGCGCCTGCCATGGCCGCGCGCTCGCGCCAGGTCGCGAAGCGGGGCGTGATCTGGCCGTCCTCGGACCGCCCCCTGCTGCGGTTCCACTGCCACCAGCCGTACAGGGCGACGACCATCACCACGACCTGCTTGCCGGCGCTGCCGGTCAGATGGCCGAAGAAGGCGCCGAAGAGGACGAGTCCGGAGAGGAACTGCACCGGCCAGGTCCACAGCGAGCGGCGCCAGCCGAGGGCCAGGGTGATCAGACCGAGAATGTTGCCGATCATGTCCGACCAGAGGATGTGCTGGTCGAGGAGGGTGAAGGCCTCGGAGTTCAGCGCGTTCACTGTGCCGCTCCCCGGGTGGTGGCCAGCAGGCGCTCGACGTACTTGGCGACGATGTCCACCTCGAGGTTGACCGGGTCGCCGGGCTGCTTGAGGCCGAGCGTGGTCAGGGCGAGGGTGGTGGGGATGAGGCTGACGGTGAAGAAGTCGGGACCGGCCTCGACGACCGTGAGGCTGATGCCGTCGACGGTGATGGAGCCCTTCTCCACGACGTACCGGGCGAGGTCGGCGGGGAGGGAGACCTTGACGATCTCCCAGTTCTCGGAGGGCTTGCGCTCCAACACCGCGCCGGTGCCGTCGACATGGCCCTGCACGATGTGCCCGCCGAGGCGGTCGCCGACGGCGGTGGGGCGTTCGAGGTTGACGCGGGAGCCTACGCCGAGTGCCCCGAGGGCGGAGCGGTTCAGGGTCTCCGCCATGACGTCGGCGGTGAACTCGTCGCCTTCGTGCTCGACGACGGTGAGACAGACCCCGTTCACGGCGATGGAGTCGCCGTGCTTCGCGCCGTCGGTCACGACGGGGCCGCGCAGCCGGAAGCGGGAGGCGTCGCCGAGATTCTCGACGGCGGTGACCTCACCCAGCTCTTCGACGATTCCGGTGAACACTTCCCGGGTCCTCCTGCCTCTTCGGGCACGGACTCCGGGGCCTGTCGATGACGACAGCAGGTACGGGCAACGGCACCGGGGGCGACGCCGGACAGACTCGTCCGCGGACGAGTACCGATACGGCGGCGCGCACGAATGCCCGCCCGCCGCGCACTGCCTCCCATCCGGACTTTAACCGTCGGTCCAGGAATTCCACCTGGTCAACCGGTCACTGGAAGCGACCGGGTCGCGGACTGTAACCGCCGGTTCGGACTTTCACCGACCCCGGAGTGCGCTGCTTTGGTTTACAGGGCCAGTGTGCCACGCCGGGTACACGTCCATACAGGTGAAAGATGTGGGGTGGCTCACAGGTCGTCAATTCGGGTTGCGCCCTGCCCGGTTCGTGGCGGACCCCGCCCCACCCGGGATTGGTCCATACCTATTGACGTACTGGTCTAGTCCTTTCTAGGGTCGGCGGAGTGCGGCCCGGCGGCGGTGACGACGGCCCTTGCCCGCCGTCGGGTCCCTTCGCTCGGGTCGACCGCCGCGCGATCCCGCAGGCGGACCCCGGGTGAGCTGCGGGACGTGCGAGCCCCGGCCAACCCGGACAAGCTTGACCGTCGGAGGACGTTCCGGTCGGGAGCGCCCGGTTTCCGAAGGGGCTGAACGGTATGACCACGATCCTCGTGACCGGCGGTACGGGAACTCTCGGCCGGCTCGTCACCGAACGGCTGCGGGCGGACGGGCACGAGGTACGGGTACTGAGCCGGCACACCCAGCCGTACGCCGTCGACCTGCGCGAGGGCGGGCCCGGACTGGACGCGGCAGTCGCGGGCGTGGACACGATCGTGCACTGTGCGACCACTCCGCGCGGGGGCGACGAGCGGGCGGCCGCGAACCTGATCGCCGCGGCGCGGCAGGCGGGGGTACCCCACCTGCTCTACATCTCGATCGTCGGCGTCGACCGGGTGCCCTTCGGCTACTACAAGGCCAAGCTCGGTGTGGAGAAGCTGCTGGAGGAGTCGGGGCTCGGTTGGACGGTGCTGCGCGCGACCCAGTTCCACGACCTGCTGGTCCAGCTGTTCCAGGGGCTCGCCAAGGTACCCGTGATGGTGCTGCCCGCCGGGGTGAGCGACCAGCCGGTGGAGGTCGCGGAGGTCGCGGACCGGCTCGCGAAGCTGGCCGCGGGCGGGCCGGCCGGCCGGGTCGACGACCTGGGCGGGCCCGAGGTCCGCACCTTCGAGTCGCTGGCCCGCGCGTTCCTCAAGGCGAGCGGCCGGCGGTGCGCGGTGGTCAACGTGCCGCTGTGGGGCGCGGCCTACCGGGGCTTTCGCGAGGGCGGTCACCTGGCACCGGAGCACGCGGTGGGCAAGGGCACCTTCGAGGACTACCTGGCGACGCGCATCCGCCGCTAGGTCGCGGGCACGCCCTGCGGCGCCTCGGCCCTGTGCGCCGCCGTCGCGAAGAGCTCCTCCTGGGCGGCGTCGCGGGCCGTCAGCAGCGCCCCGCGCAGCACCGCGCCGCCTCCCAGGAGGCCGGCGCGCACCTCCGTGGGCAGCGGCGCCATCCGCCGGAGCCGCCGTGCCACCCGGCTCGCGAGCGCCTCCCCGCCGGCCTGTCCGACCTCCCCGCCGAGGACCACACAGCCGGGGTCGAGGACGGCGACGACGGACGCCGCGCCCAGGGCGAGACGGTCGGCCAGGGCGTCGAGGAAACCGGCGGCGGCACCCGCGTCCGGCGCGTCCACCGCCGCCCGCACCAGCGCCGCCGCCACCGGCTCGCCGGAACGCGCGTGCGCCGTCAGCCCGTACTCCCCCGCCAGCGCGGCGACCGCCGCCGAGCCGGCCAGCGAGTGGAAGCCGCCCTCGCAGTCCGTCGCCGAGGGCAGGCCGTTCGTTCCGGGGACCGGCAGGAAGCCGATCTCGCCGGTGCCGCCGGAGGCGCCGCGGCGCAGTGCGCCGTCGAGGACGACCGCCGCGCCGGTGCCGTGGCCCAGCCACAGCAGGACGAAGGTGTCACGGTCCCGTGCGGCACCCTCACGCTGCTCGGCCAGGGCGGCGAGATTGGTCTCGTTCTCGACGTGCGCGTGAGCGTCCGGGAAGCGCTCCTGCAGCGCGGCCACCAGGCGGCGGTGCCATGCGGGCAGGCCGCTGGAGTCGCGCAGTTCGCCGCTGGCGGGGTCGATCAGCCCGGGCGCGCCGATGCCGAGGGTGTGCAGCCGTCCCCACGCCCGGCGGCCCCCGTGCGAGGGCTTCCCCGTGACCTCGGCCTCCTTCACCGCGCGTTCGACCAGCGAGACCGCCTGTTCCACGGCCGTGCCGGTGCCCGTGTCGCCGCCGATCGGCACGGACGCCTCGGCGAGCACCCGGCCGACGAGGTCCGAGACGAGCACCGTGACCCCCTCCGTGCGGACGTCCAGGGCGGCCAGCAGGGCGCGGTCGGCGACGATTCCGTAGAGCTTGGCGTTCGGCCCGCGGCGCTGCTCTCCCGCCTCACCGACCACCTCGATCAGACCGGAGGCGGTGAGGCGTTCGACGAGGTCGGCCACCGAAGGGCGGGACAGGCCGGTCAGCTGCTTCAACTGCCCTGCCGTCAATGGGCCTTCGTGCTGGAGCAGCCGGAGGGCGAGCCGGTCGTTGATGGCCCGGGCGGTGCTCGGGGATGCGGGCATGGCGGGAATCCTCCCATGGCCGAGGGGCCCGGTCGGGTGGCCGCCGACCGTCGGCCTCTATTTATCAGGCAGGGTTCCTGATAGTTTACGACGGCATCGCGACGACGCGGCGCGGATCCGGAAGGGACGGGAGAATGAGCGGAGTGGACGAAGTGATCCACGCACCGTCGGAGGTCCGGCGCGCGCGGTACGCCGTGGCGGCCGTCTTCGCCGTGCACGGCGCGGTCACCGGTTCGTTCGCCACCCGGGTGCCCTGGATCCAGGACCACGCCGACGTGTCCACCGGACAGCTCGGGTTCGCGCTCGCCTTCACGGCGTTCGGCGCGGCCTGCGCGATGCCGCTGGCCGGCTCGATCACCCATCGCTTCGGCAGCCGCGCGGCCCTGCGCGGACTGCTCGCGCTGTGGACGCTGTCGCTGACGCTGCCCGCCATCGCCCCGAACCTGCTGACGCTCTGCCTGGCGATGTTCGCGTACGGCGCGAGCGCGGGCATGGCCGACGTCGCGATGAACGCCCTGGGCGTCGAGGTGGAGCGGCTGCTCGACAAGTCGATCATGTCGGGGCTGCACGGCATGTGGAGCGCGGGCGCCCTGATCGGCTCGGCCGGCGGGACGCTCGCCGCGCACCTGGGCGCGGACGCGCGCGTGCACCACGTGCTGGCGGCGGCCGTCCTCACCCTGCTCGGTCTGCTGGCCTGCCGGTGGGTGCTGGATCTGCGGCCCGCCGAGGACGAGGAGCCGCCCCCGCGGTTCGCGCTGCCGCCCCGCTCGGCGCTGCTGATCGGCGCGGTCGGCTTCTGCGCGGTGTTCGCGGAGGGCGCGAGCCTGGACTGGTCGGCCGTCTACCTGCGCAACCAGCTCGACTCGTCGGCCGGGGCGGCGGCGGCCTGTACGACCGGCTTCATGTTCACGATGGCGGTGGCCCGGATCGCGGGCGACGTGGTGGTGAACCGGTTCGGCGCGGTGCTCACCGTCCGGGCGGGGGGCGTCCTCGCCGCGCTGGGCGGCCTGCTGATCGTCTTCGCGGGCCACCCGGCGGTGGCGATGGGCGGGTTCGGGCTGATGGGGCTGGGCATCGCGGTCGTCGTGCCGCTCTGTTTCGCGGCGGCCGGCCACAGCGGACCGAACCCCAGCCAGGCCATCGCGGGCGTCGCGACGATCACCTACACCTCCGGCCTGATCGCCCCGAGCCTGCTCGGCGGGGTGGCGCAGGCGACCAGCCTCGTCGTGTCGTTCGGCGTGGTGACGGTGCTGGCGTTCGGGCTCGTGCTGTTCGCGGGTGTCCTGCGGGGCGGCGAACGGATCGGCGCGAAGGTCAGTCCGCAGGCCGCACCAGTGCCCGAGCCCCGGCCCTGAAGGCATCGCTCCACGGCGTGGGACGCAGGGTGGCCGCGTCGATCCGCACCAGGACGCGGGCGCCCCGCGCGTACGTCGTGGCTCCGTCGGCCGAGCAGAACCGGAAACCGTACGTGAGCCCCGTGGTCCCGAGCCGGTCCAGCCAGAGGTGGACGGCGTACGAACCGGTACGGGTGACCGGGGCCTCGTAACCGATCAGCAGCTCCTTGACGACGTTGCACGCATCCCCGGCGCCGGCCCAGTCGCCCTCGAAGCGGACCCCGTGGACCTGCCAGAACTCGGTCCAGGCCCGCTCGACGAGCAGCGGGTAGCGGGCGTTGTGCAGCATGCCCAGCGCGTCCAGATCGTCGAAGTGGACGGTGACGGGCATGAGCCGGCCGTACGACACAGCGGGGGCGATCGGGGCTTCGGTGGTCACGGCTGGGGCTCCTGTGCAGGGATGAGGTGCGTGTACGGGGAAACCACCCTCATCGTACGGGGTGCCTAAGCGGTCGCTCACCCTCCGGTTTCACGTGAGAATGGTCCGGACATCCGCACGAGGAAAGCGAATCCGCACCATGGATCTTGGCGTCCGCTGGAAACTGCACGGCGACGGACGCACCCCGGCGCCCGGCGCGGTGGTCCGTCCCGACGAGCGGCTCTCCTGGCCCCGCACGGTGGGGCTCGGCGCCCAGCACGTGGTGGCGATGTTCGGGGCATCCTTCGTCGCACCCGTGCTCATGGGCCTCGACCCCAACCTCGCCATCATGATGTCCGGCGTCGCGACCGTGATCTTCCTGCTCGCGACCCGCGGCCGGGTGCCCAGCTACCTCGGGTGCTCGCTGTCCTTCGTGGGCGTGGCCGCGGTCATCCGGGCACAGGGCGGGACGAGCGCCACGGTCACCGGCGCGGTGTTCGTCGTCGGGGTCGCGCTGTTCCTCGTCGGACTGGCCGTGCAGCGGTTCGGGGCGCGGATCATCCACGCCGCGATGCCGCCGATGGTGACGGGCGCGGTCGTGATGCTCATCGGCTTCAACCTCGCCCCGGTCACCGCGACCACCTACTGGCCGCAGGACCAGTGGACGGCCCTGCTGGTCATGGCGTTCACCGCGATGGCGGTGGTCTGCCTGCGCGGATTCTGGTCCCGTATCGCGATCTTCCTCGGCCTCGTCTTCGGCTACGGCGTCTCGTGGGCGTTCGACCGGATCTTCGGCCGGATCCACTCCGCCGACGCGAGCGGCAAGGTCACCGACCACTGGCGGCTCGACCTGTCCGCCGTCGCTCACGCGGACTGGATCGGACTGCCGTCGTTCCACGGCCCGTCCTTCGAGTGGTCGGCGATCCTCGTGGCGCTCCCGGTCGTCATCGCACTGGTCGCGGAGAACGCGGGGCACGTCAAGGCGGTCGGCGAGATGACCGGCGACGACCTGGACGACCGGCTCGGCACGGCGATCTCCGCCGACGGCGTCGGCTCGATGCTGTCCACGGCGGTGGGCGGTCCGCCCAACACCACGTACTCCGAGAACATCGGCGTGATGGCCGCCACCCGGGTGTACTCGACAGCCGCCTACTGGGCCGCCGCCGGGTTCGCCCTCCTCTTCGGCCTGTGCCCGAAGTTCGGCGCGGTCGTCGCCGCGATCCCCGGCGGGGTGCTCGGCGGGATCACCGTCATCCTCTACGGCATGATCGGCCTGCTCGGCGCGCAGATCTGGATCACCGCCGGGGTCGACCTGCGCAACCCGCTGAACCTGGTGCCGGCCGCGGCGGGCATCATCATCGGCGTCGGCAACGTCGGTCTGGAGTTCACCGACACCTTCTCGCTGAGCGGCATCGCGCTCGGCACGGTCGTCGTCATCACCGGCTACCACGCGCTGCGCGCGTTCGCGCCCGCCCATCTCAAGGAGGCGCGGCCCCTGCTGGACGAGGGGACCAGCAGCTACGACGAGGCCAGCTCGTAGGCGTACGACGGGCTGAACTCACCGGCCGCGCCCTTGCAGCCGTCCGACTCCCCCGGCAGTTTCACCCACAGATAGGCGTCGATCCGGGCCTGCCCGGTCCGGAAGGTGGGGGCCTGTCCGATGCTCCGCCCGTCCGGGTCGCACCACTCACCGCCAAAAGGCGCGCCGTTGCCGTTACGGCTGGTGTCGATGACGGCGCCGAGTCCGGGCGGGCCGCCCAAAGCGTCCAGGACCCTGCGGTCGTAGGCGGCCTCGTCGGCCGTGCGGTGGAAGTTGGAGACGTTGCTGAAGATGCCGTCGGAGGACGCGGCCGAGGCGGCGCCGGCCTGTCGCAGCAGCGCGGCCTGCTCGGCCGGGGCGTTCCAGCCGGAGTGTCCGGCGTCGTAGTAGACCCGCGCCTTCGGGTTCGCCGCCTTCAGCACGCGTCCCGCGCGGGCCAGCGCGGCGAGCCGGTCGGCCCGCCCGGCCGCGTCGAGGCAGTCGGTCTGGGCTATCGAGTCGGGCTCCAGGACGATCACGACCTCGCCGGAGCCGAGACCGGCGGCGAAAGCGTCGATCCAGCCCGCGTAGGCGTCGAGGTCGGGCGCCCCGCCCTCGGAGGCGCCGCCGCAGTCGCGGTCCGGGATCGCGTACGCCACGAGAACGGGCGCCCGGCCCTGACCGGCGGCGCCCGCCGTGACCGCGCGGACCCGTGAGGCGAGGGTGGCGGGGGCGTACTCGGTGAACCACACGGCCGCCGGCCGGCTCGCGATCCGGGACTCGATGACGGCGGTGCGCGGATCCGTCGGATGGGCGCGGACCCAGTCGAGGACCTGGGACTCGGGATGCCGGTAGAGGCTCGTGGTCACGGCGGCCGCCCCGGGTTCTCGCGCGGTGCGGCCGGGCGAGGGCGTCGGCCGCACCGTGGGGGCGGAGGCCGAGGGGGACCCGGACGGGGACGGCGGGCTCGCGGTCGACGGGGCCAGGAGCGTCGCGCTCGCCTTCGGGCGGGCCCGGTCGGCGCCGCGCGGGTCGTCGCCGTCGTCCCCGTCGCCGAGTGCGGTCAGCATCCCGGCCGCGGCGCCCAGGGCCACCACCACCGATGCGGCGCCGACCATGACACTCCGCCGTCCGGCCCGTCGCTCACGTACGCCTCGCACCGTGCTGTTCCCCTCCCGTGCGCCGGGCCCGTTCCCCCGATCCGGGGAAGCGTCGGGCCCGCCGGCACGCGGGCCAGCCTAGGACTGTCACCCTGCCCCCATGCCGCAATCGGAACAGTTCACCGCTCCCGTCGAGCCAGGCCTCGGCACCGACCGCACGGACCGCACGAGTGTCGACGACGTGCTCGCCCGGATGCGCGCCCTCGACGCGGCCCTGCCTCCCGGGGACGGCATCGCGGTCTTCAACGGCGTCTACCTCGCGGTGACCCAGGAGGTCGACCGGCGCATCGACACCGGCCGTTTCCCGGACGCGCGGGCCGCCACCACGCTGGACGTCCGGTTCGCGAAGCGCTACCTGGACGCGGTGGACCCCGGGCCGGCCGACCGGCGGCCACCGGCCTGCTGGCGGCCGCTGCTCCAGTTCCGCCGCCATCCCGGCGTACGCCCGCTGCAGTTCGCGCTCGCGGGCATCAACGCGCACATCGGGCACGACCTCGCGCTCGCCGTCGTGGACGCCTGTCGTAGCCTCGGCTGCGAACCGGCCGAGCTGGAGGACGAGTTCGACCGTGTGGGCGAGCTGCTCGGCTCGCTGGAGGAACGCGTCCGCGAAGAGCTGATGCCGGGCCCCGACCTCTTGCAGATCGCCGACCCGCTCACCCACCTGCTCGGCTCCTGGAGCCTGGAACGCGCCCGGGACGCCACCTGGACGGCGGCCCGGGCCCTGTGGGCACTGCGCCGACTCCCCGACGTGGCCGAGGAGTTCACCGAACGCCTCGACACGGCCGTCGGCTTCGCGGGGCGCATGATGCTCACGCCGCTGCCGGCCCTCGTGCTCTGAGACCTCCCGCGGTGCGGTCCCGAGCGGCGCGGCCTCAGTCCTCCGGGAGTTCCACCGGCGCGATCTCGTCGTACACGTCGCCCGGGCCCGGGTTGGTCGCGTCCGTCGTCCCGCCGAAGTGGTGCATGACGCCCCAGACCGCGTTCAGCGCGGTCTGCACGGCACCCTCGGCCCAGCCCGCGGTCCAGGAGATGTCGTCACCGGCGAGGAAGACGCCCCGCTTGTCCTCGGGCAGCCGGTCCTGCATGAAGTGGGTGAACAGGCGCCGCTGGTAGCGGTAGTGGCCGGGCAGGTTGGCCTTGAACGCGCCCATGAAGTACGGCTCGTTCTCCCAGGAGACCGTCACCGGATTGCCGATGATGTGCTTCCTGATGTCGACGTTCGGATAGATCTCGCCGAGCGACTTCAGCATGACCTCCATCCGCTCGTTCGCGGACAGCGGCAGCCACTTCAGGCTGTCGTCGCACCAGGTGTACGAGAGGCAGATCACGGCGGGCTTGTCCGGGCCGTCGTCGAGGAGGTAGGTGCCGCGCGTCATACGGTCGGTGAGCGTCATCGACATGACGTCCCGTCCGGTGGGGTTCCCCCGGTCGTCGACGGCCTTGTCCAGCCAGAACGGCCGGTCGACCGGCACGAACAGCTTGCTGGACTCCATGTAGTGGGTGCGCTCGATCGCCGTCCAGTGGTCGATCGGGAAGAGCGAGTCGTCACAGTCGATCTTCGACAGGAGCATCCAGGACTGCGCGGTGAAGATCGCCGCCCGGTAGGTGCGGATGTCGCCGTTCGCGTCCGTCACGGTGATCCCGTTGCCGGCGGTGCGGTGCAGCCGGGTCACGGCCGGGCGGGGCTCGCCGCCCTCGTGCAGGTTCGCCAGCGAGGTGCCATACGCCCAGTGGACGATCTTCTCCGGCTCGCGCTCCCAGAGGCGCAGCGGCAACTGCTGGGAGCCGCCGACGATGCCGCGGTGGTGGTCGTCGGCCTCGGTGTACACGACGCGCAGGATCTCCAGGATGGAGTTCGGGAAGTCCGTGTCCCAGCCGCCGGTGCCGAAGCCCACCTGGCCGAAGATCTCGCGGTGCCGGAAGGACCTGAAGGCCTCGGAGTCGCAGAGGAAGCCGTAGAAGGTCTGGTTGTCGAGCTTCTCGACGAGCTTCGCCCAGATCTCGCGGATGCGCGGTACGTCGCGCTCGCGCATGGCCTGGTTCATGTCGGAGAAGTCGGCGCCCTCTTCGAGGCACTTGTTCCAGGCGGCCGCGACATCGCGGTAGACCTGCGGCAGGTCCTCGGCCGTCTCGGCGTAGTGCGACTCGCCCTTGAGGTCGACGACCGTCGACGGGGTCGCCTCCGCGAGCGGGTTGGGGAAGGGCTGGGTCCGCAGTCCGACCAGGTCGATGTAGTGCTGGAGCGCCGTGGAGGACGGCGGGAAGCGCATCGCGCCCATCTCGGCGGTGAGCGAGGGGTCGCAGCCGTCGAAGCCGACGGTGCGCAGCCGTCCGCCGATCCGGTCGGCCTCGTAGACGACCGGCTTGAGGCCCATCTTCATCAGCTCGTACGCGGCCACGATGCCGGACAGCCCGCCGCCGATGACGGCGACCTCGGTGCCGTGCTCGGTCGCGGGTATCTGGCCGAGGCCCGCCGGATGGGCGAGGAAGTCGTCGTAGGCGTAAGGGAAGTCCGGGCCGAACATGGTGATCGGCGGCTGCTGCTCGTCTGCGTGCTCGACGGCGTTGGGCACGGTGGACGTCATGGGGTGGGGACTCCTTGCGCGTGGTGACTCGGGGGAGGCTCGGGGGCGACGGATGCGGAGCGGGTACGGGCCGGGTTCAGACCAGGGACCCGTACAGGCCGGGGCGGCGGTCCTTCAGATACGGGTTCGCCTCGCGGGACGCGGCCAGCGCGACCGGGTCGGCGTCGGCGAACACCAGCTCCTCACCGCGTCCGGCGCGGGTGCGGGCGACCCCGTCCGGACCGGCCAGCGTGGAGAGGCCGACGAACTCGAACTCGCCCTCGACACCGACCCGATTGACGTACGCCACGTACATCTGGTTCTCGAAGGCGCGCACCGGGATCACCGACTCGGCGACGAACTGGAAGGGGTGCATCTGCGCGGTCGGCACGACGAGGAGGTCGGTGCCGGCGAGGGCGTGGGCGCGGACGTTCTCCGGGAACTCGACGTCGTAGCAGATCATGAGGCCGACGGTGAGGCCGTTCAGCCGGGCCTGGACGACCGGCTGCCCGCCCGGCCGGAAGTGGTCGCGCTCGAAGCAGCCGAAGAGGTGGGTCTTGCGGTAGTTCACGAGCCGGCTGCCGTCGGCGGAGATCAGCTGGGCGGAGTTGTGGACCGTCTCGCCGTCGCGCTCCGGGTAGCCGTACGCGATCGCGAGGCCGTGCCGGCCGGCGATCTCGGCGACGGCGTCAGCGGAGTCCCCGTCGGCGGGCTCGGCGAGGCGGGCGATGTCGTCGCCGATCGCGTACCCGGTGAGGAACATCTCCGGCGCGACGAGCAGCCCGGCGCCGGCGGCGGCGGCCCGGTCCGCGGCCTCGTCGAGGACCTTCAGGTTCTCGACGACCGAGCCGGGGCGGCCGGAGCTCTGGAGCAGGGCGGTGCGCATGCGTGATCCTCACCGGGCGAAAGGGTGGTTGTGGGGGCCATCTAGACGGTACGGGCGTCCACCCGGGACGGACAAGAAGGAGCCGTTGCGCGCCGGTGAGCGCAACGTTGCGTGCGCGGGCCGCCGGGCGGCGATTCGTTGCGCCCTCACCTCTGCCGCCCACCCCTCCCTCGCCCACTGCTCATCCGCCCCTCCGCCGGGCCGCCGTCCGCACCAGCGAGGCCGTCACGAGGTACGGCAGCGCACACAGCGCGAACACGACGCCGTGCGGGAACGTCGAGCCGAGGGCGCCGTACATGCCGTACACCGCGATGGTCACCACCTCCGTGCCGAGGCTCGCGACGGAGGTGAGGGTGGCCCGGCCGGTGCCCTCGATGCGCCGCTGGAGCCGGGCGTCGGCCAGGACGGTCGCCGACTGGAAGCCGCCGAAGGCCAGGGCGACGAGGGCGATGCCGGCCGGAGCGGCGCTGATGGCGCCGACGGCGAGGGCGAGCGCGGAGAGAGCGAGCAGCGCGGCGAATCCACGACGGCCCAGGCGCTCGGCCGGTCCGGCCGCGAGGCTTCCGGCGGTGACGCCGGCCCAGATCAGCACCAGCAGGTGCGGAACGTTCGCCTCCGGTACGCCCGCCTGCCTGACCAGCAGGGGCGTGTACTCGTCGAGAGCGCCCCACACCGCCGTCACCGCCGGGACCAGCAGCAGGGCGCCGCGTACGGAGCGGTCGCGCCGGGCGTCGGCCAGTCCCGACCGCAGGGTCGCGGCCCAGCTGTCGCCGTCGGCCGCCGACCGCCGGTGCTCGGGGAAACGGGACGCCGTCGCGGCGCAGAGCAGACACGCCAGCACGCTGGCCGCACCGACGGCCGGGTATCCGCCGACCGCGAAGACCGGTCCGGCCAGGCCCGTCGCCGTCATCACGGCCACCTGGCCCACCGCGTGCGCGCGGCCCGTCAGCCGGGCGTACCGGTCCGCGGCGCCGACGCGGTCCAGCTCCTCGTAGACCAGTGCCTCCACTGCGCCGGAGCCCAGGGCGCCACGCGCGCCCCACAGGACGAAGCCGGCCGCGAAGGCCCAGTACGACGGGAACAGCACCCACAGCGCGAAGCCGGCCGCGCCGAGCAGCGGACCGGTCCACAGCAGCAGCCGTCGGGACACGGCGTCCGCCCAGGCGCCCGAGGGCACCTCCAGCAGCACGCCGGTCAGCGACCACAGGACGAACAGCGAGGAGATCTGCCCGACGGACAGGCCGCTGTCCGCGAACAGCAGCGCGTACACGGGGTACAGCAGCACGAACTCGTCGAGGAACGCGTACGCGTACAGCGTGGCGGTCAGTCGACGGACGTCGGGGCCGGTCGTGGATCAATGTCGCCAGGTCATGGAACCGATGGTAGACAGTTCCGGCTCCGCTGCCCAGCGAATACGCGGCACCGCGACGCCGACGTACGACCGTCGACCGCGGACCCGCCGCCGTTGCGTCGCACGGCCTGTGGGACAGTCGCCGTGGGGGACGGGTCCGACGTCATGGAGGTCCTGATGGAGAGCACTGCGTTGCCGCGGGTCGACGAGCACACGACGGTCGTGGCGGCCGGCGCCGCAGACGTCTGGAGGGGGCTCGGCGAGACCCTCGACCGGTCCTTCACCCGCCCGGGCTCGGCCCGCCACGCGCGTCTCGTCGGCGCCACCGACCGTACGGCGTCGGGGCCCGGCCCCCTCGTCGAGGGCGCGACACTGCACGGCTTCCGGGTGGCGGAGGCGCTGGCCGGACGGGAGCTCGTCCTCGTGGGCGGCCACCGCTTCTCGTCGTACGCCCTGGTCTTCCGTCTGACCGAGACCGGCCCGGGGCGCACCCGGCTGTGCGCCGAGACCCGGGCCGCCTTTCCCGGCCGGGCCGGCGCCCTCTACCGCGGGCTCGTCGTCGGCACGGGCGGGCACGGGGTCGTCGTACGCAGGATGCTGGCGTCGGTCCGTCGCCGGGCGGAACGCCGCTGATCAGGTGGGCGAGCCCGAGGAGAAGCGGCGCAGCAGCGGCGACAGGACCAGCACGGACTTCGTCCGTTCCACGAACGGCTCCCCCGCGATGCGCTCCAGGACCCGCTCGAAGTGGCGCATGTCGGCGGCGAAGACCTGGGCGACGGCGTCCGCCTCCCCGGTGACGGTGGAGGCGGCCACGACCTCCTGATAGCGCTCGAGACCGCGCTGGATGGTCTCCGGGGAGGTGTTGCGCCGGCAGTAGATCTCGACGAATCCCTCGGTCTCCCAGCCGAGGGCCGCCGGGTCGACCCGTACGGTGAAGCCGGTGATGGCCCCGGTGGCCCGCAGCCGGTCCACGCGCCGCTTCACGGCGGGTGCGGACAGGCCGACCAGTTGCCCGATGTCCGCGAAGGAGCGGCGGGCGTCCTCGGCGAGGGCGTGCACGATGCGTTCGTCGAGATCGTTCAGCACAGTGGGTTGATCACTTCTCAGATGGTGCGGGCGCTGCGAGACGGGAGCGGCGGTGGCCGTAGAGGAAGTAGAACACGAGCCCCACCGCCATCCAGACTCCGAAGACCACCCAGGTGACGGCCGAAAGGCTGCCCATCATCCAGACGCAGAACGCGAGACCCAGGGCCGGCAGTACCGGCGAGAGCGGCACCCGGAAGGTCCGGGGCATGTCCGGACGGGTCCGGCGCAGCACCACGACCGCGATGTTGACCAGGCCGAACGCGAACAGCGTACCGATGCTGGTGGCGTCCGCCAGCTGGCCCAGCGGGATCGCGGCGGCCAGCACACCGCAGAACAGCGACACGATCACCGTGTTCGCGCGGGGCGTGCCGGTCCTCGGGTGGACGCGGGAGAACACCTTGGGCATCAGGCCGTCCCGGGACATCGCGAACAGGATGCGGGTCTGGCCGTACAGCACGGTCAGGACGACGCTGGCGATGGCGATGACGGCGCAGAAGGCGAGAAGGGTGCCCCAGAAGGACTGGCCGGTCACCTCGCGCATGATCTGCGCGAGCGCGGCCTCCGAGTCGCCGAACCGCTGCCAGGGCTTGGCGCCCACGGCGACGGCCGCGACGAGGACGTACAGCGCCGTCACGATGACGAGCGACAGCATGATCGCGCGGGGCAGGTCGCGCTGCGCGTTCGTCGCCTCCTCACCGGCGGTCGAGGCGGCGTCGAAGCCGATGTACGAGAAGAACAGCGTCGCGCCGGCCGCGCTGACGCCCGCCATGCCCAGCGGCATGAAGTGCTCGTAGTTGCCGGAGCGGAAGCCCTGGACGCCGATGGCGCAGAACAGCACGAGGGCGAGGATCTTCACGGCCACCATGACGGTGTTGGCGCGCGCCGACTCGCGGGCGCCGCCCAGCAGGAAGGCCATGGCGAGCACGACGACGATGAGGGCCGGCAGGTTGAAGACGCCACCGTCCCCGGGCGGCGCCGACAGCGCGTCCGGGATGGTCACGCCGATCGTCCCGTCGAGCAGTTCGTTGAGGTACTCGCCCCACCCGACGGCCACGGCGGCGACCGACACGCCGTACTCCAGGACCAGACACCAGCCGCAGATCCAGGCGATCAGTTCGCCCATCGTCGCGTACGCATACGAGTACGAGGAGCCGGCGACCGGGATGGTGCCCGCCAGCTCGGCGTAGGACAGGGCCGAGAAGAGCGCCGTGAGTCCGGCGATCACGAAGGAGAGTGTGACGGCGGGGCCGGCCTTGGGCACGGCCTCGCCGAGGACGACGAAGATGCCGGTGCCGAGGGTGGCGCCGATGCTGATCATCGTCAGCTGCCACAGCCCGAGGGAGCGCCTGAGAGACCCTCCCTCGCCCTGGCCGCCCTCGGCGACCAGGTGTTCCACCGGCTTGCGCCGCATGAGACGCGCGACGGGCCCCGGGGACGCGGGGGCGGTCCGGCTCGGTTGTTGCGGGGGTGCGCCTTGATCGAGCACGCGCTGACTCCTTCGTCGCTGCCTCTCGGGGCGACGGGGACCGGCGGCACACCTGCGCGAGCAGGAACCCACCGAGCGGGGTCCCCGCCACGCTACGTACAGCGCACGACCCTATGAGCAGGGCCGTAGCACTCGTAATGCTGCAACCTTGCGCGCACACGCAAGTTCGTTGCGTCTATCGCGCAGGGATGCCTGTTCATTGCACGGGAGCCGAAGCACCCCGAAAGGGACGCGGAAAACCGCGCGACCACCGCGACCCGCGCCCCATGAGCCGGCCGGCCCGCGGAGCTACCAGCTCGCGTGCAGCGGCTTGCCCTCCGCGTAGCCGGCCGCGCTCTGGATGCCGACGACGGCCTTCTGCGCGAACTCCTCGAGAGAACCCGCGCCCGCGTACGTGCAGGAGGAGCGGACACCCGCGATGACCGAGTCGATCAGGTCCTCGACGCCCGGGCGGGCCGGGTCGAGGAACATGCGGGAGGTGGAGATGCCCTCTTCGAACAGCCCCTTGCGGGCACGGTCGTACGCCGACTCGTCGGAGGTGCGGTTGGCGACGGCGCGCGCGGAGGCCATCCCGAACGACTCCTTGTACAAGCGCCCGCCCGCGTCCTGCTGGAGGTCGCCCGGGGACTCGTAGGTGCCCGCGAACCACGACCCGATCATCACGTTGGACGCGCCCGCGGCCAGCGCCATGGCGACATCGCGCGGGTGCCGGACACCGCCGTCGGCCCACACGTGCTTGCCGTACTTCTTCGCCTCGGCCGCGCACTCCAGGACCGCCGAGAACTGCGGTCGGCCCACGCCGGTCATCATGCGGGTGGTGCACATGGCGCCCGGTCCGACCCCGACCTTGATGATGTCGGCGCCCGCGTCGATCAGGTCCTTGACACCCTCGGCGGAGACGATGTTCCCGGCGACGATCGGAACCTTCGGGTCGAGCGCGCGCACGGTCCGGATCGCGCTGATCATCGACTCCTGGTGGCCGTGCGCGGTGTCGATGACGAGCGTGTCCACGCCCGCGTCGAGCAGCTGCTTGGCCTTGCCCGCGACATCTCCGTTGATACCGACGGCCGCGGCGACGCACAGCCTGCCCGCCGCGTCGACGGCCGGCGTGTACAGGGTGGCGCGCAGGGCGCCCTTGCGGGTGAGGATGCCGGCGAGCTTGCCGTCCCGGTCGACGGCGGGGGCGTAGCGCCGGTTGGCCGCGTCGAGGGTGTTGAAGGCCTCGCGCGGGTCGATGCCGGCGTCCAGGAGCAGCAGGTCGCGGGACATGACGACCTCGAGCTGGGTGAAGCGGTCCACCCCGCTCAGGTCCGCGTCGGTGACGACACCGACCGGGCGGAACTCCTCGTCGACCACGACGCCCGCGTTGTGCGCGCGCTTGGGCAGCAGGGCCAGGGCGTCGGCGACGGTCTGGTGCGGGGCGAGCACGATGGGGGTGTCCAGCACCAGGTGACGGCTCTTGACCCAGGTGATGACCTCGGTGACGACGTCGATCGGAATGTCCTGCGGGATCACCACCAGCCCACCGCGGCGGGCCATGGTCTCCGCCATCCGGCGACCGGCCACGGCGGTCATGTTGGCGACGACCAGCGGGATCGTGGTGCCCGTGCCGTCCGGGGCGGCCAGGTCGACAGCCTGACGCGACCCGACCGCGCTGCGGCTCGGCACCATGAAGACGTCGTCGTAGGTGAGGTCGTACGCGGGCTGGATGTCGTTGAGGAAACGCACGTGCTGCACATCCCAGTCGATCAGAGGTGACCCCCGGACAGGTCAGCCAGGGGGAGAAGCACGTACTTCATTCTCCCACGACCGCCGCGATGCCATGCCCGGACAGAACGTCCAAGCAGCTCAGGGGGGGCTTTAGGAGGATCCTCCGAGGGCGAGCAGCACGGAGAGCGCCGGCACCCGGTCGACCGCCTGGGCGAACACGTCCTGCGCGATCACCCACTCCTGCGGCCTCGCCTCGGCGTACGGCCGCCAGTTCCGTACGACGATCTGGAGCCCGCCGTCCCCGGGCGGGGCCGGAAGGTCGGTGAGGCTGTCGGCGAGGGCGTCCCAGTTGCGTCCGAACCAGTCGGGCAGGCCGAGGGCGTCGGCGCAGCGGTCCATCAGGGCCGACTTGTCGGTCACCCCGTCGAGATCGAGCGTGACCACGAACTGTGTCATCTCAGCACCACCCGGAAGGTGTCGTAGTGATCGTCGGTGCAGTAGATCCCGCCGCCCCGCCCGGTGACAACGCTTCGGGCCCCGCGTCGCGCGAGCGCGGCGTCCCGACGATGTGTTCGTGGCGGCAACCGCGCCGGTGCGCGGGCAGCAGCCGCTCGAAGTTCCCGGAGACGGCGCCGTCCTCGGCGTAGGGCAAGGGCCGTCGCCGTCGACGGGCCGGAGCGGTCGCCGGGTCTCTGCGGGCGGTGCGGACTCCCGGACCGCGGCCGGGCCGCCGGCCCAGGACGGCTCGGCGGCCTGCGCGGTGGCCGGGGCGCGGTCCCGCGCACCCAGCCCCCCGGGCGGGGAGCTCTCCGAGGGAGGCGTACGAGAAGGTGTACGCCGACCCGGCCACCGGCACCGTCGACGAAGGCCGCGAGCAGCCGGTGAGGAGGGAGCGCGGGAAAGACGGCCGTCCCGGCAAGCGGGGGACGGACCGCAGCAGCACGCGTTCGATGCTGTCACGGCCGTCCCCTCATGATCTGCTGCAGGGCCGGTCAGATCCCGTCCGGGTCCGCCCGGCCGAGGGCGGGCTTCGGCGCCGGCCCCGCCGTCATCAGATAGTCGGCCGCCGACGTGTCCGTCACCAGGCTGGTGACGAGCCCGGAGCGGAGCACCGCGTCGATCGCGGCCGCCTTGCGCTGCCCGCCCGCGATCGCGACGACCTCGGGGACCCGGCGCAGCTGGTCGGTCTTGACGGTGATGCACCGCTCGCCCAGGTCCCGCCCGACCCGGCGGCCCTCGGCGTCGAAGAGGTGCGCGGACATCTCGGCGGCGACCCCGAGCGAGGCGTAGTGCGCCCGCTCCTCGTCGCTGAGCATGTCGTGCACCGTCGAGATGCCCGGCTCCCAGGAGCCGATGGAGACACAGGCGACCGTCACTTTGTCGAAGTACTCGAAGGCGCGGGCGATCCCCGTCTGGTGACGCAGCGCGGCCGCGGTGGCCTCGTCCGGCAGCAGCATCGGCGCGTAGATGGGGTGCGCGTCGCCGCCGGACACCTGGGCGGCGCGGCGGACGGCCTCGACCGAGCCGCGCTCGGCGGTCCCGGCGTCGTAGACACCCGTCAGCTGCACGACCGTGCACGGCGGCAGCCGGTCCAGCGCCGCCGCCATGTGGATCGTGGACCGGCCCCAGGCCAGTCCCAGTACGTCCCCCTCCTCGACCAGTTCGCCGAGCAGGTCGGCGGCCACTTCCCCCAGGTTCTCGGGGTCCGTCGCCTCCTCGGCCTCGGCCGGGGACTCGACCACGACGGCGTGCCTCAGGCCGTAGCGGGCGCGGAGCGCGTCCGAGCGCTCCGCGTCCAGCTCGGCCGGCACGCGGATCTCGATCCGTACGAGATCCCGTTCGAGGGCGGTCTCCAGGACCCGGGCCACTTTGAAGCGGCTGACGCCGAACTCCTCCGCGATCTGGATCTTGGACTTTCCCTCGAGGTAGAAGCGGCGGGCCATGGCCGCCGCCTGCACCAGCTCAGCGGGTCCCATCCGCATGGCTGACCGGCCCGCCGACATACCCGACACGGCGTTCTCCTCACTGCTGTTCACACTCTGGATACGCCGTTCATCCTCGCAGATCCGGCGCAGTTGATCAGCTCTGATGGGAGCCGTTCACATACCTGTCGGTAAGTGGTTGGTTCAGTGTCCACATGCCCAGGAGGCTCCGGCGGTCGCCGCCTCCGCCTGAGCCCGCAGCCCACGGACCGCCTGGGCCGGGTCGTCCGCCCCGTACACGGCCGAGCCTGCCACGAACACGTCCGCGCCCGCCTCGGCGCATCGCTCGATCGTCGAGGCCGAGACCCCGCCGTCGATCTGGAGCCACAGGTCGAGTCCGTGCTTGCTGATCAACTCGCGGGTGCGGCGGATCTTGGGGAGCATGATGTCGAGGAAGGACTGGCCTCCGAAGCCCGGTTCGACCGTCATGATCAGCAGCATGTCGAGTTCGGGCAGCAGGTCCTCGTACGGCTCGATGGGCGTCGCCGGCCTGAGCGCCATGGAGGCGCGGGCGCCCTTCGCCCGGATCTCGCGGGCGAGCCGCACGGGTGCGGCGGCCGCCTCGACGTGGAAGGTGACGGACGAGGCACCCGCCTCGACGTACTGCGGGGCCCAGCGATCGGGGGCCTCGATCATCAGATGGCAGTCCAGCGGGGTGTCCGTCGCACGGGCCAGTGACTCTACGACCGGCACACCGAGCGTGAGGTTCGGGACGAAATGGTTGTCCATGACGTCGACGTGGAGCCAGTCGGCTCCGGCGACCGCCTTCGCCTCGTCCGCGAGGCGGGCGAAGTCGGCGGACAGGATGCTGGGGTTGATCTGCACGGCCATGACCCAAGCCTGCCATGCCCTGCGGGGGTTGCGGGCATCGGTCCGGTGGAGCGACCGTGGTACGTCGTCCGCGGGCCGGCTGCCGCTGTGCACGCGGCCTCCCGCGCTCCTGCGGGCGCGGGGCTTCACTCGGCAGCGGCCGTCGGGCTTCAGGGGTGGGCATGACCGGTAACCGGGGTATCGCGCACCTCGTCTGCGGGCGGCGCGCGAAGTGGCTGGTGCTGGCCCTGTGGCTGGTGGTGCTGTTCCTGACGGCGCCCTTCGCCCAGAAGCTCACCGACGCCCAGGACAACGACGCGGCCTCCTGGCTGCCGGGGTCGGCGGAGTCCACCCAGGTGCTGGAGATCTCGCAGGACTTCCGGCCCGAGCAGATCCCCGCGGTCGTCGTCTACGCCCGTGACGGGGGCCTGACGGCCGCGGACCGGGTCCGGATCACGGAGGACGCGGCCCGGCTCGGACAGCTCACCGACCACGGCATCCGCGGCGGCGAGACCCGCGGCCCGGTCTACGACCGTCCGGCCGACCCGCGGGCCGCGCAGATCTACGTGCCGATCACCATGGACGAGCAGGGCTGGGAGCGCATCGCCCCGGCCGTCGACTCGATCCGTGACATCGTCGGCGACGGCGGCGCCGGCATGGCCGTGCACATCACCGGGCCCGGCGGCACCTCCGCGGACTTCTCCGAGGCCTTCGAGGGCATCGACTCGACCCTGCTGCTGGCGGCGTTGGGGGTGGTCGTCGTCATGCTCCTGATCACCTACCGCAGTCCCACCCTCCTCGTCGTCCCGGTGCTCGCCGTGGTCGCCGCCCTGTTCACCGCGCAGGCCCTGATCTATTTCCTCGCCGAGCACGCGGGTCTGACGGTGAACGGCCAGAGCGCCGGCATCCTCACGGTGCTCGTGTTCGGCGCGGGCACGGACTACGCCCTGCTGCTGGTGGCCCGGTACCGGGAGGAGCTGCGCCGGCACGAGGACCGGCACGAGGCGATGGCGCTGGCGCTGCACCGCGCGGGCCCCGCCGTCCTGGCCTCCGGCGCCACGGTCGTCCTGAGCATGCTGATGCTGCTGGCCGCCGAGATGAACTCCACCCGGGGGCTGGGCCCGGTCGCGGCCATCGGCGTGGCGGTCGCGCTGCTCGCGATGACGACCCTCTTCCCGGCCCTGCTGGTGATCTGCGGCCGCTGGATCTTCTGGCCGGTGATCCCGCACTTCGGCTCCCCGGACCCGACCGAGCGCGGCGTCTGGGCGCGCACGGGCCGTGGCATCGCCCGCCGTCCGCGCACGGTCTGGGCCGTGACGGCGCTGGTCCTGGCGGTGTGCTCGCTCGGCCTGCTCCAGCTGCGCGCCGAGGGCATCGGCAACGCGGACGCCTTCACCGGCGAACCGGACTCGATCACGGGCCAGGAGGTGTCGGCGAAGTATTTCCCGGCGGGCAGCGGCGATCCGCTGGTCGTCATCGCCGACCAAGCGCGCGCCGGGCAGGTGAAACGGGCGGTCGCGGGGACGGAGGGCGTCGTGCCGACCTCCCTCGGTCTGCCGCCGGGCACGAAACCCGTCCACGAGGGGCAGGTGCTGTTCGAGGCGACGATGACCGACCCGGCCGACAGCGAGGCCGCGAAGCAGACCGTGGAACGGGTCCGCGACGCCGTGCACCAGGTGCCCGACGCCGACGCCCGGGTGGGCGGCGGCACGGCGGCACTGCTCGACATGGACAAGGCGACCACCCACGACAACCTGCTGATCATCCCGCTGGTCCTGGCCGTGGTCCTGCTCATCCTCTGCGCCCTGCTGCGCGCCCTGATCGCCCCGCTGCTGCTGGTCGGGACGGTGATCCTGTCCTTCGCGGCGGCCCTTGGCCTCAGCGCGCTGGCGTTCCGCCACCTCTTCGACTACGCGGGCGAGTCGACGGACTTCCCGCTGTTCGTCTTCGTGTTCCTGGTGGCCCTGGGCATCGACTACAACATCTTCCTGACCACCCGGATCCGCGAGGAGACCGCCCGCCAGGGCACCCGGCAGGGCGTGGTGACCGGCCTGGCGGCGACCGGCTCGGTGATCACCTCGGCGGGCCTGGTCCTGGCCGGCACCTTCGCCGCCCTCGCCACCCTGCCCATGGTCGCCTTCGCGGAGATCGGCTTCGCGGTGGCCCTGGGCGTCCTTCTGGACACCTTCGTCGTGCGGTCGGTGCTCGTCACCTCACTGTTCCTGGACATCGGACCGAAGATCTGGTGGCCGCACCGGTTGGCCCGGGAAGACCGCGTGAACCTGCGGAAACGCCCCGCACAGCCGGTGGAGGGCACCGAGACCTGACAGCCCTCACGGTCGGCGGGACGACGGCCTCGACAGCCGGGCTTTGCATGACCATGCGAGTTCATGCATAATCTTCCTATGTCCAAGGTCCTCACCTCCCTTCCCGCCGGCGAGCGCGTCGGCATCGCCTTCTCCGGCGGGCTCGACACCTCGGTCGCGGTCGCGTGGATGCGCGACAAGGGTGCCGTCCCGTGCACCTACACCGCCGACATCGGCCAGTACGACGAGCCCGACATCGCCTCGGTGCCCGGCCGCGCGAAGACCTACGGCGCCGAGATCGCGCGCCTGGTCGACTGCCGCGCCGCGCTGGTGGAGGAGGGCCTGGCCGCGCTCACCTGCGGGGCGTTCCACATCCGCTCGGGCGGGCGCGCCTACTTCAACACCACGCCGCTGGGCCGTGCCGTCACCGGCACCCTCCTGGTCCGGGCGATGCTCGAGGACAACGTCCAGATCTGGGGCGACGGGTCGACCTTCAAGGGCAACGACATCGAGCGGTTCTACCGCTACGGCCTGCTGGCCAATCCGCACCTGCGGATCTACAAGCCCTGGCTGGACGCGGACTTCGTGACCGAGCTCGGCGGGCGCAAGGAAATGTCGGAGTGGCTCGTCGCCCACGACCTGCCCTACCGGGACAGCACGGAGAAGGCGTACTCCACCGACGCCAACATCTGGGGCGCCACCCACGAGGCCAAGACCCTGGAGCACCTGGACACCGGCGTCGAGACCGTCGAACCCATCATGGGCGTGCGGTTCTGGGACCCGTCGGTCGAGATCGCCACCGAGGACGTGACGATCGGCTTCGACCAGGGCCGCCCGGTCACGGTCAACGGCAAGGAGTTCTCCTCCCCCGTCGATCTGGTGATGGAGGCCAACGCCATCGGCGGCCGCCACGGCCTCGGCATGTCGGACCAGATCGAGAACCGCATCATCGAGGCCAAGAGCCGCGGCATCTACGAGGCGCCCGGCATGGCCCTGCTGCACGCGGCCTACGAGCGCCTGGTCAACGCGATCCACAACGAGGACACCGTCGCCCAGTACCACAACGAGGGCCGGCGCCTGGGCCGGCTGATGTACGAGGGCCGGTGGCTGGACCCGCAGGCACTGATGATCCGGGAGTCGCTCCAGCGCTGGGTCGGCGCGGCCGTCACCGGCGAGGTGACGCTGCGGCTGCGGCGCGGTGAGGACTACTCCCTGCTCGACACCGCGGGACCGGCCTTCAGCTACCACCCGGACAAGCTGTCCATGGAGCGCACCGAGGACTCCGCGTTCGGCCCGGTGGACCGGATCGGGCAGCTCACCATGCGCAACCTCGACATCGCCGACTCACGCGCCAAGCTGGAGCAGTACGCGACGCTCGGTCTGATCGGCACCGGCAGCCCCGCGATCGGCGCCGCCCAGGCGGCCGCGACCGGTCTCATCGGCACCATGACGGAGCTGCCGGAGGGCGGCGCCGAGGCCATCGCCTCCCGCGGCGAGGTGTCCGACGACGACCAGCTGCTGGACCGCGCCGCGATGGAGTTCGGCACGGACTGACCCCCGCGAGGGCACCAGCCCATGAGGAAGGCCGGCCCCACGCCGTCGACGTGGGGCCGGCCTTCCTCATGCACGCGGCAGCCGGGCGGGACTCAGCCGGTCTTCCTGATCAGCGCCAGATACATGGCGTCGGTCCCGTGCAGATGCGGCCACAGCTGGACGTCGGGCCCGTCCCCCAGCTCCGGTACGCCCGGCAGCAACGGGCGCGCGTCGATCAGCTCGGCCTCCGGGAACTGCTTGAGGACGTCGGAGACGACCGCCCGGGTCTCGGCGAGGTGCGGCGAACAGGTGGCGTACCCGACGACGCCCCCGACCCGCACGGACTCCAGCGCGGTCCGCAACAGCCCGCGCTGGAGCGGCCCGAAGCCGTCGAGGTCCTCCGGCCTGCGCCGCCAGCGCGCCTCGGGCCGCCGCCGCAGAGCGCCGAGGCCGGTGCAGGGCACGTCCATCAGCACCCGGTCGAAGGAGCCGGGCCGCCACGGCGGCCGGGTCCCGTCGGCGGCGATGACCTGGTAGGGCCCGGGGTTGCCGGCCAGCGCCCTGGCGACGAGCCCCGCGCGGTGCGGCTGCTTCTCGGAGGCGAGCAGCGCGGCCCCCCGCCCGGCGGCGAGGGCGGCCAGCAGCGCGGCCTTGCCACCGGGGCCGGCGCACCCGTCCAGCCACAACGCGTCGGACCCGTCGAGCGGCGCGTTGGCCAGCGCGAGCGCCACCAGCTGACTGCCCTCGTCCTGCACCCCTGCCCGCCCGTCCCGTACGGCGTCGATGGCCCCGGGCTCACCGCCCTCGGTGAGCCGCACGGCGTACGGCGACCAGCGGCCGGCGACCGAGGCCTCCTCCCGGAGCAGCTCCTCGGTGGTGGACCGCCCGGGCCGGGCGACGAGCGTCACCTCGGGTCGCTCGTTGTCCGCCGCCAGCAGCTCCTCGATGCCGGCCCGTCCGCCGCCGAGGGAGTCCCACAGCGCGGACACCACCCAGCGCGGGTGCGAGTGGACGACGGCGAGGTGGTCCTCGGGATCGTCGTCGTAGGGCGGAGCGACCTTGTCGAGCCACTCGTCGAGATCGTGCGCCGCGACCTTGCGCAGCACGGCGTTGACGAACTTGGCGCGTCCGTCGCCGAGCACGACCCGGGCGAGCTCGACGGAGGCGGACACGGCCGCATGGGTCGGGATACGTGTTCCGAGCAGCTGGTGCACGCCGAGACTCAGCACGTCGAGGACCGGCGGATCGACCTCGCGCAGCGGCCGGTCGACGCACGCGGAGATGACGGCGTCGTACGTCCCCTGCCGGCGCAGCGTCCCGTAGACCAGCTCGGTGGCGAGGGCCGCGTCCCGTCCGTCGAACTTGTCGGGTCCCTCCTTCTCACGCGCCTTGCGCAGCAGCGGCGGCAGCACGAGGTTGGCGTACGCGTCCCGCTCGTCCACGGCCCGCAGCGCCTCGAAGGCGAGGATGCGGACGGGGTCCTTCTGAGGCCGGCGGTAGGGCTTGCCCGGCTTGCGGGAACGGTGGGGCTGGTCGCTCACGAAAAGGTGCTCCGGATTGCAGGAGAGAAACGGGAGGGGGAGAACGAGGGGCCGACGGGAGGAGGAAAGGTGCGTCCAGCGTACGTCGGTGACTACACCGGGGATGCCGGCTGACGAGGTCTGCGGGCCGACGGCCCGCAGACCGGGGGCACGCAGACCCGGGGGCACGCGAACCGGGGCGCGTACCGGGGACGGTGGTCACGGGCCGGGCGGGGGTCGTGCAGGAGCGTTACGCCCCGACTGTCTCCCCGTCCCCGATCCGGGCGCCCCGGGCCCAGTCGGCGGCCCGCATCGGCTTCTTGCCCTGCGCCTGCACCCACAGCAGCTCCACCGCGTACGAGCCGGTGCCGACGTGCACGCTGTTCTTGCCGACGAGGAGCGCGCCCGGAGCGAGATCGGTCCGCTCGGGAACCGGCTGCACCTGGATGAGCTTGAGCCGCTCCCCGCGGAAGATGGTCCAGGCGCCGGGGGCGGGGGTGCAGCCGCGCACGACCCGGTCGACCCGCAGAGCCGGGGTGGCCCAGTCGACCCGCGCGTCCTCGACGGTGATCTTCGGCGCGAGGGTGATCCCGTCACCCGGCTGCGGCACGGCCTTCACCGTGCCGTCCTCGATGCCGTCCATGGTCGCGGCGAGCAGCCCGCTGCCGGCGAAGGCCAGCCGGGTGAGCAGGTCACCGCTGGTGTCGGTGGGCCGGATCTCCTCGGTGACCGTGCCGTACACCGGCCCCGAGTCGAGTCCCTCCTCGATGAGGAAGGTGGAGGCGCCGGTGATCTCGTCCCCCGCCATGATGGCGTGCTGGACAGGGGCGGCTCCGCGCCAGGCGGGCAGCAGCGAGAAGTGCAGGTTGACCCAGCCATGGGCCGGGATGTCCAGCGCGACCCGCGGCAGCAGCGCGCCGTAGGCCACGACGGGACAGCAGTCCGGCGCGATCTGCCGCAGCCGCTCCAGGAACTCCGGATCACGGGGCTTCGCGGGCCGCAGCACTTCGATGCCCGCCTCCTCGGCGCGCTGGGCGACGGGAGAAGCGACCAGCCTCCGCCCCCGCCCGGCCGGCGCGTCGGGCCGCGTGACGACGGCGGCCACCTCGTGCCGCCCGGAGGCGATCAGAGCGTCCAGGGCGGGAACGGCGACCTCGGGTGTACCGGCGAAGACGAGCTTCATGAGTGGGCGGGGCCTCTCGGGCGGGACGGACGACGGGCGACGCACAAGTTTATGTCGCCGACCCGTCCGGCCGCCGACGGGTGGGACGCCCCCTGAGCCGACGGCCCCCGGGGGGCGTACGCATATGCCCATACGCCCCCACACCGTGACCAGCGGCGCGCACCCGCGTTGGTCAAGAAAGAGTTGACCACACCTACTTCAACGCCGGTTCGAGAGGCTTGTTCATGGCCGACCATGCAACCCACGACGCCCAGGCCCGGGCCAGCCTGCACTTGCTGGTGCGGGACATCGAGCGCGTCCGACGGCAGGTGGACGCACTGCGCACCCTCACCGCCCAGCTGGGCAACGTCTACCGCCCCCGCCGCTCCGGCCCGTCCACGGGCTTCGTCGTCTACGGACGCGCCCCGGCACCCACGGTCCGCCTCGCCCAGGAGCTGCGGGACAGCGTCGAGACCCTGGTCACCGCGGCGGTGGACTTCGACCGTTCGCTCGGCTTCTCGTGGGACGCGGTGGGCTCCGCCCTCGGTGTCACCAAGCAGGCCGTACACCGCCGCTACGGCGCCCGCCGTGCCGCGGTCCAGGCGGCCACGGCCACCGCCGAGGCCGAGCGACCCGACGAGCCGACCGCCGCCCGCACAGTCACCGTGAACACGGGCATCCCGGCGGTTCCCACGGTTCCCGCCGCCCGCTCGATGCCGACCCAGCCCACGGCAGGCAGCCCCACCCTGCGCGACACCGGCGTCCCGGCCCTCCGCGACCCCGCGAGCCCGGCCCTGCGCGACGAGGCCAGGCCCACCGCCTTCCCCGGCCCGCGCAACGGCTGACGCACCGCGTCCGCCCAGGGCAATTCCCCAGCCCGTCTCCCCCATCCTGCCCTCTCGGCCCCCGCCCGAGAGGGCAGCCGCACACCCGGCCCACCATGACCCCACCACCGCCCATCGCCCCACACCCGACGCAACGGCTCACACACCCCGACCCACCCAGCACCTCACCCCCCAACCCGCCTTCCCCCCTGCCCTCTCGGCCCCCGACCGAGAGGGCAGTCCCACACCCGGCCCACCTCCACCCCACCACCGCGCAACCGCCCATCGTGCCTCAGCCGATGTCCGGGGGATCGATCCGCACCCGCACGGGCTCCTCGCCGCCCCGAGCCATCCGAGCCGCCTGTGCCGTCTTCAGGGCGGCCGCCAGCGCGGCGCCCCTCCCGGGCGGCACCCGGAGCAGCGCCCGCTCCCACTCCTCCCCGGGTGGCGGCGCTCCCGGGCGCCGGGGCTGCCCCGGCGGGCCGGCCGGCACCGGAACCGGCCCCAGCAGCTCTGCCTCCGGCGGCAGTCGGACGGCCTCCAGGAACGCGGTCAGGGCCTCCCCCGTCCCCGACACCGCCGCCATCCGGGACACCGGCGGAAAACCCAGCTCGGCCCGCTCGGCCAGCTCTCGCACCGCGTGCCCCACGGGGTCCCATCGCACCAGCGCCTGCACGGGCCGCAGGGTCGGCTCGGCGACGACGACCACGGTTCCGCCCTCCCCCGACGGCCTGACGAGCGCGGCGGCCGCGATCCAGCGGCGCAGCGCGTCCTCCCCGGCCCTCAGGTCGGGCCGTCCGAGCATGGCCCAGCCGTCCAGCAGCAGCGCGGCCGCGTAACCGCCCTCGGCGACCGGCTCGGCCCCGGGCGTGGACACGACGAGCGCGGGTGTCCCCGGCACGGTGTCCAGCACCTGCTCCCGCCCGGACGTCCGCACCGGCACGGCGGGAAACGCCCGCCCCAGCTCCTCGGCGGTCCGCCGTGCCCCCACGACCTGCGCCCGCAACCGGAACGAGCCGCACTCCGGACAGTGCCAGGCGCTCTCCTCACGTCCGCACCACCCGCACCACAGGGCACCGCCGTCCCGCGCCTCCAGCGGCCCGGAGCAGTGCCGGCAGCGGGCGGCGGCCCGGCACTGCGCGCACGCCATCCGCGGCACATAGCCCCGTCGGGGCACCTGCACGAGCACCGGCCCGTGCCGCAGGCCCTCCCGGACGGCCTGCCATGCCAGGCTGGGCAGCCGGGCGGCGCGGGCCGCCTCGTCCCGGGCGAGGTCCTGGTCGCCCACGGTGCGCACGAGCGGAGCGCTGTGCCGCACCTGCTCGCGTGCGGCGACCAGCGGCCGCGCCCAGCCGCTCTCGACGAGCTGCGCGCCCTCCACGGTGCAGCTCCAACCCCCCACCAGAAAACCGCACTTGTCCTGCGCGGCCCGCAGCAGCAGCACCTCTCGCGCATGGGGCTGCGGCGCGTGCAGCTCGCTGTGGCTGTCGTCGCCGTCGTCCCAGAGCGCGACCAGCCCGAGGTCCTGGACCGGCGCGAACATCGCGGCACGCGTCCCGACGACGGCCCGCACGGAACCCCGCCGTACGGCGAGCCACTCCCGGTACCGCTTCTCGGGGCCGGCGTCCGCGGTGAGCAGCGCGTGCCGCCCCTGGCCCAGCAGCGCCGTCAACGCGGCGTCGACCCGTGCGGCGGCCCGCCCGTCGGGTACGACGACCAGTGCCCCGCGCCCGGAGGCGAGCGTCGCGGCGACGGCCCGCGCCAGCTCCTCGCTCCACTCGGGGCCGGGCAGCGCGTTCCACACCGCCCGGGGTGCGCCACCGGAGGCGAGCGACTCGAGGAACGCGCTCCCTCGCTCGTAGCGCCCCCAGGTCCCGGCCTCCGGCGCCGCGGGCGGCGGCAGCGGCGCCGGGGAGGGCCGCTGCTCGGCACGCGCGTTGCGCGGCGGCACGGCCAGTTGAAGAACGTCGGCCAGGCTCCCGGCGTACCGATCGGCGACGGCCCGCGCCAGTCCCAGCAGCTCCTCGCTCAGCACCGGCTCGGGCGACACCACCTGCGCGAGCGCCGCGAGCGGCCCGGAGTAGTCCGACGCGGCGAGCCGCTCGACGAGGAACCCGTCGATGAGCCCCCCGCCCTCGCGCCGCCCTTCCCGCACCCGGCCGCGGCCGGCCCCGAACCGCACCCGCACCCGCACCCCGGGCCGGGCGTCGGCGTCCAGCTCGGCCGGTACCGCGTAGTCGAAGTACCGGTCCAGATGCAGTACGCCTTTGTCGACGAGCACCCGCGCGACCGGCAACTCCTCGGCCAGTGCGGCCCCCCGCCAGGTCCGGGGCTTGGCCCGCGGCGCCTTGGCCTGCCGCACGCTCTCCCGGATCAGCGCGAGCTGCTCGGGCGGCGCGCCCTCCGAGGCCGCACCGCCGTCCCCCTGCCCGTTCTCGCTGCTCACGCTTGCATTTTTACCAAACGCCACTGACAACGGTCCTTCCGCCGAAGCTCTGCTCCCCTTGCGGCGCCGCGGGCGCGTGGACGGACCCGTGACCGTTCGAGACGCCGCCCGGCGACTTCCCGCCGTCGTCTCGTGACACACCACGTCCGGTTCCCGGCCGTGCCGGACGTGATCCTGAGCCCTGAGGGGCTACCCCCGGCCCGGCGCGGGGGTCGCCCTCCAGAACCCCTTGCCTCACCGTGCCAGACCTGCGAACGCCCTCGGACAGAGGGGCTGCCCGCGGCACCGGCCCGCGCAAACGCCGAGGCCCGGCCTCCCTGAGGAGGCCGGGCCCACGCGTCGTTCGAGGAAGACCTGCAGACCTACAGTCCCGCGGCCTTGCGCAGCGCGTCCACGCGGTCCGTGCGCTCCCACGTGAAGTCGGGCAGCTCACGGCCGAAGTGACCGTACGCGGCGGTCTGGGCGTAGATCGGACGCAGCAGGTCGAGGTCGCGGATGATCGCGGCCGGGCGGAGGTCGAAGACCTCGTCGATGGCCTTCTCGATCTTCTCGGCGTCGACCTTGGCGGTGCCGAAGGTCTCCACGAAGAGACCGACCGGCTCGGCCTTGCCGATCGCGTAGGCGACCTGGACCTCGCAGCGCGCGGCGAGACCCGCGGCCACCACGTTCTTCGCGACCCAGCGCATCGCGTACGCCGCCGAGCGGTCGACCTTGGACGGGTCCTTGCCCGAGAAGGCGCCGCCACCGTGCCGGGCGAAGCCGCCGTAGGTGTCGATGATGATCTTGCGGCCGGTGAGGCCGGCGTCGCCCATCGGGCCGCCGATCTCGAAGCGGCCGGTCGGGTTCACCAGCAGGCGGTAGTTCTCGGTGTCGAGCTTGATGCCCTCGTCCAGGAGCGCCTTCAGCTCCGGCTCCACCACGAACTCGCGGATGTCCGGGGCCAGCAGGGAGTCCAGGTCGATGTCGCTCGCGTGCTGCGAGGAGACGACGACCGTGTCCAGACGGAGGGCCTTGTCACCGTCGTACTCGATGGTGACCTGGGTCTTGCCGTCGGGGCGCAGGTAGGGGATGGTCCCGTTCTTGCGGACGTCCGACAGGCGCTTCGACAGACGGTGCGCCAGGAAGATCGGCAGCGGCATCAGGGTCGGCGTCTCGTCCGACGCGTAGCCGAACATCAGGCCCTGGTCGCCGGCGCCCTGGCGGTCCAGCTCGTCCTCGTCGCCCTCGACACGGTTCTCGTACGCCGTGTCGACACCCTGGGCGATGTCCGGGGACTGCGCGCCGATGGACACCGAGACACCGCACGAGGCGCCGTCGAAGCCCTTCTTCGAGGAGTCGTAGCCGATCTCCAGGATCTTGTCGCGCACCAGCTGGGGGATCGGCGCGTACGCCTTGGTGGTGACCTCACCGGCCACGTGCACCAGACCGGTCGTGATCAGGGTCTCGACGGCGACCCGGGAGGCCGGGTCCTCGCGCAGCAGGGCATCGAGAATGGTGTCGCTGATCTGGTCAGCGATCTTGTCGGGGTGACCCTCGGTCACAGACTCCGAGGTGAACAGGCGACGGGACACAACGCTCCCTGGGGTTGCAGCGGCTGCTGGCTGATCATTGGCGGACGCGACAGGAGCTGCGCCCGGCGTCGTCCGAGAACAGTTTATCGGTCGTGCCCCTCCACCGGGCCACCCGTCTCGCCTCTCGGGAGCGCTGTGACCTGCGGCACGGGCATTCTGCCGAATGCCGAGCACCGTTGGCCAGGGCGCCGCACCCGAATCGACCGAGGGGGAGGACGACGGGGAAGCGCATCAAACAGTCAGCCCAGCCGCCGCGTCACCAGGTCCCACACGATTTCGGCCAGGGCCTCCTTGGGCCCGTACGGCACGGGCGTTTCGCTGCCGTCGGCCCCCAGCACGACGGCCTCGTTCTCCTCCGAACCGAAGGTCTTGCGCTCCCCCACCTCGTTCACCACCAGCAGATCGCAGCCCTTGCGACGGAGCTTCGACCGGCCGTTGGCGAGGACCTCGTCGGTCTCGGCCGCGAAGCCGACAACCACCTGGTTGGAGCGCGCCCGGTCGGCGGAGACCTCGGCGAGGATGTCCGGATTTCGCACAAGAACGATGGGGTCCGGTTCCCGGCCGTCCTGTTTCTTGATCTTCCCGGCCGCGTACGTCTCCGGCCGGAAGTCGGCCACCGCGGCCGCCATGACGACCGCGTCGGCGTCCGCTGCCGCCTTCAGGACCGCCTCACGCAGCTGCACGGCCGTGCCGACCCGGACGACGTCGACCCCGGCCGGGTCGGGCAGGCCGGTGTTCGCCGCGACCAGCGTGACGCGGGCGCCGCGGGCGGCGGCGGTGCGGGCGAGGGCGTAGCCCTGCTTGCCGGAGGAGCGGTTGCCGAGGAAGCGGACCGGGTCGAGGGGCTCGCGGGTACCGCCGGCGCTGACCACGACATGGCGGCCGACGAGGTCGGGCTCGCGCACTCCCCTGGCCAGGACCCGGCGGCAGACCTCGAAGATCTCGGCAGGGTCGGGCAGCCGGCCCTTGCCGGTGTCGACGCCGGTGAGGCGGCCGACGGCCGGCTCGATGACGACGGCGCCCCGGCGGCGCAGCGTCGCCACGTTCTCCTGGGTGGCCGGGTGCTCCCACATCTCGGTGTGCATCGCGGGGGCGAAGACGACCGGACAGCGGGCCGTCAGGAGGGTGTTGGTGAGGAGGTCGTCGGCGAGGCCGTGGGCGGCCTTGGCGAGCATGTCCGCCGTGGCCGGGGCGACGACCACCAGGTCGGCGTGCTGGCCGATACGGACGTGCGGGACCTCGTGGACGTCGTCCCAGACCTCCGTGGAGACGGGGTGCCCGGAGAGGGCGGACCAGGTGGCCGCGCCGACGAAGTGCAGCGCCGAGGCGGTGGGGACCACCCGGACGTCATGGCCCGACTCGGTCAGTCTGCGCAGCAGCTCGCAGGCCTTGTAGGCGGCGATGCCCCCACTGACCCCCAGAACGACCTTCGGCTTGTCCACCGTCTCTCCCCGGACCTCGGAAAACGCACACCGCGGCTCCCGGCGTACGGGTCCATCAGACACCACAGGCCCGGCAGTCGTGCTGCCGGGCCTGTGGAAAAACCAATTGCGAGCCGAAAATACTACTGAGCGGGGCCCTCGACGGCCTCGGACGTCAGCAGACCCGCGTTGATCTCGCGAAGGGCGATCGAGAGCGGCTTCTCGTGGACGTGGGTGTCCACGAGCGGACCGACGTACTCGAGGAGGCCCTCGCCGAGCTGCGAGTAGTACGCGTTGATCTGGCGGGCCCGCTTGGCCGCGTAGATCACGAGGCTGTACTTCGAGTCGGTGGCCTCGAGGAGCTCGTCGATCGGCGGGTTGATGATGCCCTCGGGCGCGGAGATGGAAGAGGACACGCTCTACCTTCCGATGGATGGGAAAAAACAGGTCGTGATCACAGGCTCGTAATCACACAACATCGACCAAGGCTAGCAGCTCACGCGCGACGTCCTCGACGGAGGTGTTGACCAGGGTCACGTCGAACTCCGGCTCGGCCGCGAGTTCGATCTTCGCCGCCGCCAGGCGGCGCTCGATCACCTCGGGCGGTTCGGTGCCCCGCCCGGTGAGCCGACGCACCAGTTCCTCCCAGGAGGGAGGGGCGAGGAACACGAGTTGAGCCTCGGGCATCGACTCGCGGACCTGCCGGGCTCCCTGGAGGTCGATCTCCAGGAGGACCGGCTCGCCCGACTCCAGGCGTTCCAGCACCGCGGTGCGCGGAGTGCCGTAGCGGTTGCCCGCGAACTCGGCCCACTCGAGCAGCTCGCCGTTGGCGATCAGCTTGTCCATCTCGTCGTCGGTGACGAAGAAATAGTGGACGCCGTGCTTCTCGCCGGGCCGCGGCCTACGGGTCGTCGCCGACACGGAGAGCCAGACTTCGGGGTGTTCCTTGCGCATATGAGCGACGACCGTGCTCTTGCCGACCCCGGAGGGGCCGGAGAGCACGGTCAGCCGCGGACGTGCGTCCGGGGTTTCGGGGGTCGTCCCCCGGAGTTTTACTGCCATGCAGCGATTATTCCAGCAATCCCGGAGTGCCCGGGACTCCCTTCCCGCGGCACCCGGGAATCAGGAGCCGGTGCTGCCGAACTCACGCTCCAGGGACGCGATCTGGTTGGAACCGAGGCCGCGCACGCGACGGCTCTCGGAGATGCCGAGTCGCTCCATGATCTGCTTGGCGCGGACTTTGCCCACGCCCGGGAGCGACTCCAGAAGGGCGGAGACCTTCATCTTGCCGATGACGTCGTTTTCCTGACCCTGCTTGATGACCTCGTGAAGCGAGGCGCCGGAGTGCTTGAGTCGATTCTTGACCTCGGCCCGCTCCCGGCGAGCCGCGGCGGCCTTTTCGAGCGCGGCTGCGCGCTGTTCGGGGGTAAGGGGCGGAAGAGCCACGCCTACGTCACCTCGGATGTCGAACTGTCGGATACGGACCGGTGAGGAACCTAGTCGCCCCACACCTGGTGAGTTACGAGCAACACGCGCTGCCCGTTCACTCTCCGTCGGAGACTAGCGGCCAACTCCGCCAGAGTCAGCGAGAACAGAGGAAAAGTCCTGGTCAGCCTCCGTAGGGCCGGACATTTAAGACATAGTGCCCCGGATTTGAGGATGTATCCAGACTCAAGTCGTCTCCGGACCGCCCGACCGAGCCCCGGTCGGGCGGCCGACGCCGTTCAGACGGACGCCACGGCGGCGCGGACCTCTCGCGCGAATCGATCCACGGCGTCACGCAGAGCGACGAGGTCGGGACCGTGACGCAACACACCCCGACTCACGTTCGGCACGACATTGCGCACCGCGGACCCGAAGACCCGCGGAAGGTCGGCCGGCGTGGCCCCCTGAGCGCCGACCCCCGGCGCGAGAAGCGGACCGTTGATGTCGAGGTCGTACGTCGAGAGGTCGCCCAGGGTGGCGCCGACGACCGCCCCGAAGGAGCCCAGCGGCTCCTCCCCCACGTTCTCCGCCGCCAGGTGCGCCAGCATCGTCGCCCCGATGTCCCGCCCGTCCGGCCGCACCGCGCGCTGGACCTCACGGCCCTCCGGGTTGGAGGTCAGCGCCAGCACGAACAGCCCGGCTCCGCTCTCGCGCGCCGACACCACCGCCGGGGACAGGGATCCGTAGCCGAGGTACGGCGACACGGTGAGGGCGTCGGAGAACAGCGGGGCGTCCTTGTGCAGGAACGACTCGGCGTAGGCGGCCATGGTCGAGCCGATGTCGCCGCGCTTGGCGTCCATCACGACCAGGGCACCGGCCGCCCGCGCCTCCTGGACGGTCTTCTCCAGGACGGCGATGCCGCGGGAGCCGAACCGCTCGAAGAAGGCGCTCTGCGGCTTCAGCAGGGCGACCCGGTCGGCCGTGGCCTCGACGACCGTGCGGCTGAACCGCTCCAGGCCGGCGACGTCGTCGTTCAGGCCCCACTCGGCGAGCAGGGAGGCGTGCGGGTCGATGCCGACGCAGAGCGGGCCACGCTGGTCCATGGCCCGGCGCAGCCGCGCGCCGAAGGGCTCCAGGGTCATGCCGTCTTCCTCACGTCGGCGCCGACCGCGTCGGCGAGAGTGGCGTAGGGGCTCGTCCGCAGGCGGGCGGCCAGGCCCTTGTGGATCGCACGGCCCCAGAAGGGCCCCTGGTAGATGAAGGCGCTGTACCCCTGGACCAGCGTGGCACCGGCCAGGATGCGCTGCCAGGCGTCCTCGGCGTCCTCCACGCCGCCGACGCCCACGAGGGTGACGCGATCGCCCACGCGCGCGTAGAGGCGGCGCAGGACCTCCAGCGAGCGGGCCTTGAGGGGCGCCCCCGACAGGCCGCCGGCCTCCTTCACCAGCGAGGGTTCGGACTTCAGACCGAGTCCCTCGCGCGCGACGGTGGTGTTGGTGGCGATGATCCCGTCCAGGCCGAGTTCCACGGCCAGGTCGGCCACCGCGTCGACGTCGTCGTCGGCCAGGTCCGGGGCGATCTTGACCAGCAGCGGGACCCGCCGGGAGGTCACGACCCGGTCGGCGGCCTCGCGCACGGCGCTCAGCAGCGGCCGCAGCGCCTCGGTGGCCTGCAGGTTGCGCAGTCCCGGGGTGTTCGGCGAGGACACGTTGACCACCAGGTAGTCGGCGTAGGGCGCGAGCCGCTCGGTCGACTTCACGTAGTCGCCGACGGCCTCCTCCTCCGGTACGACCTTGGTCTTGCCGATGTTGACGCCCACCACGGGCTTGAAGACGGGCGTACGGGAGGCCAGGCGCGCGGCTACGGCCAGCGAGCCCTCGTTGTTGAAGCCCATCCGGTTGATGAGGCCCCGGTCCTTCACGAGCCGGAACAGCCGCTGGGCGGGGTTGCCCGGCTGCGGCTCGCCGGTGACCGTGCCGATCTCGACATGGTCGAAGCCCAGCATCGACATCCCGTCGATCGCGACGGCGTTCTTGTCGAAGCCGGCGGCGAGCCCGAAGGGGCCGTGCATGCGCAGCCCGAAGGCCTCGGTGCGCAGTTCCTCGTACCGGGGGGCCAGAACGGCCGCGACGAACGTGCGCAGCACCGGGATCCGGACGGCGAGCCGGATCCAGCGGAAGGCCAGGTGGTGGGCGCGCTCGGGGTCCATCCGGTGGAAGACCAGCCGGAAGAATTGCTTGTACATGATCATGTCCTCCAAGGAGCCTCGCGAAGAGGTGTCATGAAGAGGGGGACACCGTTTCCGGTGTCCCCCTGAGGGCTGCTAGTCGCGGGCCGCGGTCAGGTGTTCCGCGTGTTCTTGGAGTGAGCGGACGCCCACACCCCCGTGGTTGAGGGCGTCGATGCCCTGGACGGCCGCGGCGAGCGCCTGGACCGTCGTCAGGCACGGCACGGACCGCGCCACGGCCGCCGTACGGATCTCGTAGCCGTCGAGGCGGCCGCCGGTGCCGTACGGGGTGTTGACGATGAGGTCGACCTCGCCGTCGTGGATGAGCTGGACGATGGTCTTCTCGCCGTTCGGACCGGTGCCCTCGGACTGCTTGCGCACGACGGTGGCGTTGATGCCGTTGCGCCTGAGGACCTCGGCTGTGCCGGAGGTGGCGAGCAGTTCGAAGCCGTGGCCGACCAGTTCACGGGCCGGGAAGATCATCGAGCGCTTGTCGCGGTTGGCGACCGAGATGAACGCGCGGCCCTTGGTGGGCAGCGGGCCGTACGCGGCGGCCTGCGATTTGGCGTACGCCGTGCCGAAGACGGAGTCGATGCCCATGACCTCGCCGGTGGAGCGCATCTCGGGGCCGAGCACGGTGTCGACACCGCGGCCGGAGGTGTCCCGGAACCGGCTCCACGGCATCACGGCCTCCTTGACGGAGATCGGCGCGTCCAGCGGCAGCTCACCGCCGTCGCCGGTCGCCGGGAGCAGCCCCTCGGCGCGCAGCTCGGCGACGGTCGCGCCCAGCGAGATCCGGGCGGCGGCCTTCGCCAGCGGCACCGCGGTGGCCTTCGAGGTGAAGGGGACCGTACGGGACGCGCGCGGGTTGGCCTCCAGGACGTAGAGGATGTCGCCGGCCATCGCGAACTGGATGTTGATCAGACCGCGCACCCCGACGCCCTTGGCGATCGCCTCGGTGGAGGCGCGCAGGCGCTTGATGTCGAAGCCGCCGAGGGTGATCGGCGGCAGGGCGCACGCCGAGTCGCCGGAGTGGATGCCGGCCTCCTCGATGTGCTCCATGACGCCGCCGAGGTACAGCTCCTCGCCGTCGTAGAGCGCGTCGACGTCGATCTCGATGGCGTCGTCGAGGAAGCGGTCGACGAGGACCGGCCGGGTGGGGCTGATCTCGGTCGACTCGGCGATGTAGGACGACAGCCGCGTCTCGTCGTAGACGATCTCCATGCCGCGGCCGCCGAGCACGTACGACGGACGCACCAGGACCGGGTAGCCGATCTCGTCCGCGATGGCCTTGGCCTCGGAGAAAGTGGTGGCCGTGCCGTGCTTCGGGGCCGGCAGACCGGCCTCGGCGAGCACCCGCCCGAAGGCGCCCCGGTCCTCGGCCGCGTGGATGGCCTCCGGGGAGGTGCCGACGATCGGCACGCCGTTGTCCTTCAGCGCCTGCGCCAGGCCCAGCGGGGTCTGGCCGCCGAGCTGGACGACGACACCGGCGACCGGGCCGGCCAGCGACTCCGCGTGGACGATCTCCAGCACGTCCTCCAGCGTCAGCGGCTCGAAGTACAGGCGGTCGGAGGTGTCGTAGTCCGTGGAGACGGTCTCCGGGTTGCAGTTGACCATCACGGTCTCGTACCCGGCGTCGGACAGCGCGAAGGAGGCGTGGACGCAGGAGTAGTCGAACTCGATGCCCTGGCCGATGCGGTTCGGGCCGGAGCCCAGGATGATCACCGCCGGCTTCTCGCGGGGCGCGACCTCGCTCTCCTCGTCGTAGGAGGAGTAGAAGTACGGCGTCTTCGCGGCGAACTCGGCGGCGCAGGTGTCCACCGTCTTGTAGACCGGGCGGATGCCCAGGGCGTGCCGGACCTCGCGGACGACGTCCTCGCGCAGTCCGCGGATCTCGGCGATCTGCTGGTCCGAGAAGCCGTGCCGCTTGGCCTCGGCGAGCAGCTCGACGTCCAGGCGGTCGCCGGCGGCCAGCTCGTCGGCGGTCTCCTTGATGAGGAAGAGCTGGTCGACGAACCAGGGGTCGATCTTCGTGAACTCGAAGACCTCCTCGGGGGTGGCGCCCGCGCGGATGGCCTGCATGACGGTGTTGATACGGCCGTCGGTGGGCCGTACGGCCTCGCGCAGCAGCGCGTCCTTGTCGCCGGGGTCGCCGACGAAGGTGAACTGGCTGCCCTTCTTCTCCAGCGAGCGCAGCGCCTTCTGGAAGGCCTCGGTGAAGTTGCGGCCGATCGCCATGGCCTCGCCGACCGACTTCATGGTCGTGGTCAGCGTGGAGTCGGCGCTCGGGAACTTCTCGAAGGCGAAGCGCGGGGCCTTCACGACCACGTAGTCGAGCGTCGGCTCGAAGGAGGCCGGGGTCTCCCGGGTGATGTCGTTCGGGATCTCGTCGAGGGTGTAGCCGACGGCGAGCTTGGCCGCGATCTTGGCGATCGGGAAGCCGGTGGCCTTGGAGGCCAGGGCCGAGGAACGCGAGACGCGCGGGTTCATCTCGATGACGATGATGCGGCCGTCCTCGGGGTTGACCGCGAACTGGATGTTGCAGCCGCCGGTGTCGACGCCGACCTCGCGGATGATCGCGATGCCGATGTCGCGCAGCCGCTGGTACTCGCGGTCGGTCAGCGTCATCGCCGGCGCGACGGTGATCGAGTCGCCGGTGTGGACGCCCATGGGGTCGAAGTTCTCGATGGAGCAGACGACCACGACGTTGTCGTTCTTGTCGCGCATCAGCTCCAGCTCGTACTCCTTCCAGCCGAGGATGGACTCCTCCAGGAGCACCTCGGTGGTCGGGGAGAGCGTCAGGCCCTGGCCGGCGATGCGGCGCAGCTCCTCCTCGTCGTGGGCGAAGCCGGAGCCGGCGCCGCCCATGGTGAAGGAGGGGCGGACGACGACGGGGTACCCGCCGAGCGTCTCGACGCCCGCGATCACGTCGTCCATGGAGTGGCAGATCACGGACCGCGCGGACTCGCCGTGTCCGATCTTCTCGCGGACGGCCTCGACGACACCCTTGAAGAGGTCGCGGTCCTCGCCCTTGTTGATCGCCTCGACGTTGGCGCCGATCAGCTCGACGCCGTACTTCTCCAGCACACCCTGCTCGTGCATGGAGATCGCGGTGTTGAGGGCCGTCTGGCCGCCGAGCGTCGGCAGCAGGACGTCCGGGCGCTCCTTGGCGATGATCTTCTCGACGAACTCCGGGGTGATCGGCTCCACGTAGGTGGCGTCGGCGATCTCCGGGTCGGTCATGATCGTCGCCGGGTTGGAGTTCACCAGGATGACGCGCAGACCCTCGGCGCGCAGGACGCGGCACGCCTGGGTGCCGGAGTAGTCGAACTCGGCGGCCTGACCGATGACGATCGGGCCGGAGCCGATGACCAGGACGGACTGGATATCGGTGCGCTTAGGCACGCTGGCCCTCCATCAGGGATACGAAGCGGTCGAACAGGTAGGCGGCGTCGTGGGGGCCCGCTGCCGCTTCGGGGTGGTACTGGACGGAGAAGGCCGGCTGGTCGAGCAGCTGGAGCCCCTCCACGACGTCGTCGTTGAGGCAGACGTGGGAGACCTCGGCGCGGCCGAACTTCGTCTCGCTGACCTTGTCGAGCGGCGCGTCCACGGCGAACCCGTGGTTGTGCGCGGTGACCTCGACCTTGCCGGTCGTACGGTCCTGGACCGGCTGGTTGATGCCGCGGTGGCCGTACTTCAGCTTGTAGGTCCCGAAGCCCAGGGCGCGGCCGAGGATCTGGTTGCCGAAACAGATGCCGAAGAGCGGCGTCCTGCGCTCCAGCACCTCGGTCATCAGCGCGACCGGGCCGTCGGCGGCGGCCGGGTCGCCCGGGCCGTTGGAGAAGAACACGCCGTCGGGGTTCACGGCGTACACCTCGGCCGCCGAGGCCGTCGCCGGGAGCACGTGCACCTCGATGCCGCGCTGGGCCATGCGGTGCGGGGTCATGCCCTTGATGCCGAGGTCGATGGCGGCGACGGTGAACCGCTTCTCGCCGACCGCCGGGACGACGTAGGCCTCCTTGGTGGCGACCTCCTCGTAGAGGCTCGCGCCCTTCATGTGCGGCTGGGCCTGCACGCGCGCGAGGAGCTCGGTGTCGGAGCGGACCGCCTCGCCGGAGAAGACGCCGGCGCGCATCGAGCCGCTCTCGCGGAGGTGGCGGGTGAGCGCGCGGGTGTCGATGCCGCAGATGCCGACGACGTTCTGCGCGACGAGCTCGTCGTCCAGGGAGCGCTTGGCGCGCCAGTTGGACGGCACGCGCGCGGGGTCGCGCACGACGTAGCCGGAGACCCAGATGCGGCCCGACTCGTCGTCCTCGTCGTTCCAGCCGGTGTTGCCGATCTGCGGGGCGGTCGCGACGACGATCTGACGGTCGTACGACGGGTCGGTCAGGGTCTCCTGGTAGCCGGTCATGCCGGTGGAGAACACCGCTTCGCCGAAGGTCTCCCCCACGGCCCCGTAGGCACGGCCGCGGAAGATCCGGCCGTCCTCCAGGACGAGTACGGCGGGAACCCTGGTGGTTCCCCTGGTGGAGGTCGTCATCGTGCGCCTTCCGTTTCCGTCGGGTTCTCGGTTTTGTCGATCATGGAGTTGATGGCGTCGACCCACTCGCCGTGCTCGGCCGCGTGGTCCGAGCGGAAGCCCGAGTCGAGCAAGGTGTCGCCGTGTGCCCAGGTCACCACCAGTAGTCCGCCCTCGGTGAGGACCTTGCCGGCGATGCCCTTGTCGAGCCGGGCCTCGCGCAGTGCGGCGGCCGGGACGAAGAAGTCGGTGGCGCCGGGGCGTACGACGTCCAGTCCCGCGGCCGTCAGGGTGAGCTCGACCCGGCTGCGGGTGCCCAGGCCGTGCGCCACGATGCGGTCGAGCCACTGCCCGGCGGTGGTGGAGCCGTGGTAGCGGCCGCTCATGCCCAGTCTCGCCGGGCCGGGGTCGTCCGGCGCGGTGGGGAGCTCCGGCAGGTCGCCCTGGAGCGTGCCGCGCCACTTCCAGCCCTCGCGCATCAGCCAGTAGACGAGCGCGACGAAGAGGCCGAGACCGACCACCCAGCCGATCCGGGCGGCCCAGTCGGTCACTTGGGCCGATTCCTTCTCGGCCGCGAGCAGTAGTGCAGCAGATGTCACGTGAGCTTCCCGTCGACGAGCGTGGCCTTGCCCCGGAGCCACGTGTGCGTGACACGGCCCGGCAGCTCACGCCCCTCGTAGGGGGTGTTCCGGCTGCGCGAGGCGAAGCCCGCGGGGTCCACCGACCCACGGTATTCCGTGTCGACGAGCGTGAGGTTGGCGGGCTCACCTGCCGAGACGGGGCGCCCGTGGCCCTTGGCCTGCCCGATCAGGGCGGGCTTGAACGACATCCGGCTGGCGACCCCGGCCCAGTCCAGCAGGCCCGTCTCCACCATCGTCTCCTGGATCACCGACAGCGCGGTCTCCAGGCCGACCATGCCCATGGCGGCGGCGGCCCACTCGCAGTCCTTGTCCTCGTGCGGGTGCGGGGCGTGGTCGGTGGCGACGATGTCGATGGTGCCGTCGGCGAGCGCCTCACGCAGGGCGTGCACGTCCCGCTCGGTGCGCAGCGGCGGGTTCACCTTGTAGACCGGGTTGTACGACCGGACCAGCTCGTCGGTCAGGAGCAGGTGGTGCGGGGTGACCTCGGCGGTGACGTCGATGCCGCGGGACTTGGCCCAGCGCACGATCTCGACGGATCCGGCGGTGGAGAGGTGGCAGATGTGGACCCGCGAGCCGACGTGCTCGGCGAGCAGGACGTCCCGGGCGATGATCGACTCCTCGGCCACCGCGGGCCAGCCTCCGAGACCCAGCTCGGCGGAGACAACGCCCTCGTTCATCTGGGCGCCCTCGGTCAGCCGCGGCTCCTGCGCGTGCTGGGCGACGACCCCGCCGAAGGCCTTCACGTACTCCAGGGCCCGGCGCATGATCACCGCGTCGTCGACGCACTTGCCGTCGTCGGAGAAGACGGTGACGCCGGCCGCCGACTCGTGCATGGCGCCCAGCTCGGCGAGCTTGCGGCCCTCGAGGCCGACCGTGACCGCGCCGATGGGCTGCACGTCGCAGTAGCCGTGCTCCTGCCCGAGCCGGTAGACCTGCTCGACCACACCGGCGGTGTCGGCCACCGGGAAGGTGTTGGCCATGGCGAACACGGCCGTGTAGCCGCCGGATGCGGCGGCGCGGGTGCCGGTCAGCACCGTCTCGGAGTCCTCCCGGCCCGGCTCGCGCAGATGGGTGTGCAGGTCGACCAGGCCCGGCAGCAGCACCTTGCCTGCGGCCTCGACCACCTCGGCGCCCTCGGCGGACAGCCCCGCGCCGACGGCCTCGATGACCGCGCCGTCGATCAGGACGTCCTGCGGCTCACCGCCGAGCACCTTCGCACCACGGATAAGGATCTTGCTCATGTTCTTACTTCTCCTCGGTGGAGCGGGCGTGGCTGACGGCGGGTTCGTTGCCGCCCAGGAGCAGGTAGAGGACCGCCATCCGGATGGACACGCCGTTGGCGACCTGTTCGACGACGGTGCAGCGCTCCGAGTCGGCGACCTCGGCGGTGATCTCCATGCCGCGGACCATCGGGCCGGGATGCATGACGATGGCGTGCTCGGGCATCCGCGCCATGCGGTCGCCGTCGAGACCGTAGCGCCGCGAGTACTCGCGCTCGGTCGGGAAGAACGCGGCGTTCATCCGCTCGCGCTGCACGCGCAGCATCATCACCGCGTCGGACTTGGGCAGCGTGCTGTCGAGGTCGTACGACACCTCGCAGGGCCAGGTCTCGATGCCGACCGGCACCAGGGTGGGCGGGGCGACCAGGGTGACCTCGGCGCCGAGCGTGTGCAGCAGGTCGACGTTGGAGCGGGCGACCCGGCTGTGCAGCACGTCACCGACGATGGTGATGCGCTTGCCGGCGAGGTCCTGGCCGAGCCCGGCGTCCCGGCCGACGAGTCGGCGCCGCATGGTGAAGGCGTCCAGGAGGGCCTGGGTGGGGTGCTGGTGGGTGCCGTCCCCGGCGTTGACGACGACCGCGTCGATCCAGCCGGAGGTGGCCAGGCGGTAGGGCGCGCCGGAGGCGCCGTGCCGGATGACGACCGCGTCGACGCCCATGGCCTCCAGCGTCTGGGCGGTGTCCTTCAGGGACTCGCCCTTGGACACCGACGATCCCTTGGCGGAGAAGTTGATGACGTCCGCGGAGAGGCGCTTCTCGGCGGCCTCGAAGGAGATGCGCGTGCGCGTGGAGTCCTCGAAGAAGAGGTTGACGATGGTGCGGCCGCGCAGGGTCGGCAGTTTCTTGATGGGCCGGTCGGCGACCCGGGCCATCTCCTCGGCGGTGTCGAGGATCAGGACGGCGTCGTCGCGGGTGAGGTCGGCGGCCGAGATGAGATGACGCTGCATCTGTCAGGCTCCGTAAGGCAGTTCAGGGAGGGGAGATCACGGGCGTGCAGGGCACGGCTGCGAGGCGCACGGCACCGAGGGCCGCACGCGCGCGTGCTACTGCTGGGCGGCCGGCTTCACACCGAGCAGCACGGTGTCGCGACCGTCCTCCTCGGCGAGCTGGACCTTGACCGTCTCCCGCAACGACGTGGGGAGGTTCTTGCCGACGTAGTCGGCGCGGATGGGCAGTTCCCGGTGGCCGCGGTCGACGAGGACCGCGAGCTGGACCGCGCGCGGTCGCCCGAGATCGTTCAGCGCGTCGAGGGCCGCGCGGATGGTGCGGCCGGAGAAGAGCACGTCGTCGACGAGGACGACCAGCCTGCCGTCCAGACCGTCACCGGGGATCTCGGTGCGGGCCAGCGCACGCGGCGGGTGCATGCGCAGGTCGTCGCGGTACATCGTGATGTCGAGGGAACCGACCGGAATCCTGCGGTCGGTGATCTGCTCGAGCTTGGCGGCGAGCCGCTGGGCGAGGAAGACGCCGCGGGTCGGGATGCCGAGCAGCACCACGTCGTCGGCGCCCTTGGCGCGTTCGACGATCTCGTGGGCGATACGGGTCAGTACCCGCGCGATGTCGGGGCCTTCGAGCACGGGCCGCGCATCGGCTTGCCGGGAGTCCTGCTGAATGTCCTGCTTGTCCATATGAAACGGACCTCCTTCTCCGCCTCACGGGACGGACCTTAAAGGACGTCGGATTTGCGCCATCCACGGTAGCAGGCCGGGACACCGCCCCGATCACCCCCTTGGCGTAATCGGCCATCGATACCACGGAAGCGTCGGTGTGGACCATTCGGCTTGACTCAGAAGAATCACGCTGCGTAACCTCACAGTGAGTTACCAGCACGCGGCTCGTGCCGCGTCGACCCAGTGCCGGGGAGCTATATGTCCAGCGAATACGCCAAACAGCTCGGGGCCAAGCTCCGGGCGATCCGCACCCAGCAGGGCCTTTCCCTCCACGGTGTCGAGGAGAAGTCCCAGGGACGCTGGAAGGCGGTCGTGGTCGGTTCGTACGAGCGCGGCGACCGCGCCGTGACCGTCCAGCGCCTTGCCGAGCTGGCGGACTTCTACGGCGTCCCCGTGCAGGAACTGCTGCCGGGCACCACTCCGGGCGGCGCCGCGGAGCCGCCGCCGAAGCTGGTCCTGGACCTGGAGCGACTGGCCCACGTGCCGGTCGAGAAGGCGGGCCCCCTTCAGCGGTACGCGGCCACCATCCAGTCGCAGCGCGGTGACTACAACGGAAAGGTGCTGTCGATCCGCCAGGACGACCTGCGCACGCTCGCCGTCATCTACGACCAGTCGCCCTCGGTCCTGACCGAGCAGCTGATCAGCTGGGGCGTCCTGGACGCGGACGCGCGTCGCGCGGTTTCCCACGAGGACGCCTGAGTCCCGTAAAGGCCCAGCAGAGCTCAGCAGAAACGTGCCGCCGGGGTGGCCGGAACCTGATGGTTCCGGCCACCCCGGCGTTGTGACCGAGTACGCCGGAGGGCCCACAGCGTGTGCTGTGGGCCCTCCGGCGTGTTCGCGCCCCGAGGGGCGCGAAGGACCGCACGACGAGCCACAGACGGCCCGCAGGCCTCCTACGGCCCACGTTCCCCGGCTCCTCCCGCGGCCCTGTTCGCTATTCGCGACGCAGAGACGGCTTGAGTTCCTTGAACCGGCCGAGCAGCCCGTTGACGAACGACGGCGACTCGTCGGTGGAGAACTCCTTCGCCAGCTGCACCATCTCGTCCAGGACGACCGCGTCCGGGGTCTCGTCGGCCCAGATCAGCTCGTAGGCGCCGAGACGCAGGATGTTGCGGTCGACGACGGGCATCCGGTCCAGCGTCCAGCCGACCGAGTACTGCGAGATCAGCTCGTCGATGCGCCGCGCGTACCCCGCGTAGCCCTCGACCAACTGCATCGTGTACTCGCTGACCGGCGGCTGCCGGGTGTCGGCCCGGGAGAGCCGGATCCAGTCCGCGAGGACTGTCAGGACGTCGACTTCGCGCTGGTCGCCCTCGAAGAGGATCTGGAAGGCGCGCTTGCGGGCCGTGTTGCGAGCAGCCACGGTTAGCTGTTCACCCGGCCGAGGTAGTCGCTGGTGCGGGTGTCGACCTTGATCTTCTCACCGGTGGTGATGAAGAGCGGGACGTTGATCTGGTGACCGGTCTCCAGGGTGGCGGGCTTGGTGCCACCGGTGGAGCGGTCGCCCTGAAGGCCGGGCTCGGTCTCCTGCACGACGAGCTCGACGGCGGCCGGCAGCTCGACGAAGAGCACCTCGCCCTCGTGCTGCGCGACGGTGGCCGTGAAGCCCTCGATCAGGAAGTTGGCGGCGTCGCCGACGGCCTTGCGGTCGACCATCAGCTGGTCGTAGGTCTCCATGTCCATGAAGACGAAGTACTCGCCGTCCATGTACGAGAACTGCATGTCGCGCTTGTCGACAGTGGCCGTCTCGACCTTGACGCCGGCGTTGAACGTCTTGTCGACGACCTTGCCGGAAAGCACGTTCTTCAGCTTGGTGCGCACGAAGGCCGGGCCCTTGCCGGGCTTGACGTGCTGGAACTCGACGACGGACCAGAGCTGGCCGCCTTCGAGCTTGAGCACCAGGCCGTTCTTGAGGTCGTTCGTGGAAGCCACGGTTGCGGAATCTCCTGGACTGACGTGGACGACCCCGGTGCACGCACCTGACTAGAGGGCGAGCAGCTCCTTGGTCGTGATGGTGAGTAGCTCGGGTCCGCCGTCCGCCTCGGGGCGCACGACGAGCGTGTCATCGATCCGGACACCGCCCCGGCCCGGGAGGTGGACCCCCGGTTCGACGGTGACCGGCACGCAAGCGTCCAGTTTACCCATGGCCGCGGGAGACAACTGCGGGTCCTCTTCGATTTCCAGTCCGACACCGTGCCCGGTGAGCGCGTGGAGGCCCTCGGAGTGCCCCGCGGAGTCCAGGATGTGGCGGGCCGCGCGGTCCACGTCCCGGAAGGCGGCACCGGGTGCCAGGGCCTCTCGTCCGGCCCGCTGGGCAGCGAAGACGAGGTCGTACAGCTCGATCTGCCAGTCGGCGGGGGATGTGCCGATCACGAAGGTGCGGCCGATCTCGCAGCGGTAGCCGCGGTAGCTCGCCCCCAGGCAGACGGAGAGGAAGTCGCCCTCCTCCACCCGCCGGTCGGTGGGCCGGTGGCCGCGCCGGCCGGAGTTCGGACCGGTGGCGACCGAGGTGGCGAACGCGGGACCGTCGGCACCGTGGTCGACGAGCCGCCGTTCCAGTTCGAGGGCGAGGTGCCGTTCCGTACGGCCCACCAGGATGGACTCCAGCAGCTCCCCCAGGGCCTGGTCGGCGATCTCGGCGCCGATCCGCAGACAGGAGATCTCCTCCTCGTCCTTCACCACCCTGAGCTGCTCGACCGCGCCGCCCAGGTCGGCGAGGCGCAGCCCGGGTGCGACGGAGCGCAGGGCGCGGTGGCGGGCCACCGTGAGGTGATGCTCCTCCACCGCGAGGGAGTCGCCGCCCTCGCCCACCAGGAGGTCCACTGCGGCGACCGCGGGATCGCCGCCGGAACGGCGCAGGGAGTGGACGCGCAGGGTTTCGTCCGGCCGGCCCTCGTTCGGGCGGTCGTCGGGCGGGTCCGCGCAGACGAGCAGATCCTCACGTCTGCCCAGCAGCAGGACGGCGCCGCGCGGCGCCGCACCCGCGAGGTATCTCACGTTGGCGGGGCGGGAGATCAGCGCGGTGGCGCTGCCGCTCGCGTTGCAGCGTTCTCTCAGCCGGGTGCGGCGGGACGCGTAGACCTCTGACATGACACGAGCGTAGGAGGAGTGGCCGGATTGTGCCGGTTGGGAGGGCGTTCGGGGGAACCGGCCGCGTCGGGCCGGAGCGCCCGAGGGCGCTCTACCACTTCGGAGGGCTCGCGATCGCCCTGGCCAGCACGTCGTCCAGAACCCTCGCGGTCGTGGGGACGTCCAGTTGGGAGTTGTCGATGATGGGGAGGCCGGAGCCGTACCAGCCGGCCATGCGGCCATGGATCCGGGCCACCTCCTCGTCGCTGAGGCGGCGGTTTCCGGAGCGTGCGGCGTTGCGCTCCAGGACCACTTCGAGTCCGGGCAGGAGCACGACGGGCAGCAGGCCCGGCCCCACGTGCCGTTTCCAGCCGCCCAGGCCCACGGCCGGGCGGTCGGGGAAGATCGCGTCGTCCAGGATGCACGAGATGCCGTTGGCCAGGAAGTTGCGGGCGGCGAAGCCGCAGGTGCGGCGGGCCAGCCGGTACTGGGCCTCGGAATGGTCGTTCCACCCCGACTGCGGGTCGGCGAAGCCCGAGCGGACCCATTCCCGTACGTCGTCGAGACTCACATGGGCGGTGGGCACCCGGCGGTGGTCGGCCCAGAACTTGGCGACGCTCGTCTTCCCGGCGCCCGCCGGGCCGATCAGCAGCACCGCCAGCGTCGTGGCCGTCGGGTCGGGGACGGTCGGGGCGGGCGGCGCGCTGGGCATGGGGACGGGCCCGCCGGGCGGCAGCGGGACGTGTCCGGTGGGCTCGGTGCCCTGCGGGACCGGAGCGTGCTGCGGGGCGGGCGGCGGCGGCACGGGCGGGACCGCCGGCTGGGGCGCGGGCGGCACCGGGCCCGTGGGGGCGCCGAGGTACCCCGGCTGCTGCTGGGGGGCGCCGCCCGGCTGATGGGGCGGCGGCAGCGGAGAACCCACTGCGTGCTGCATCCGGTGCCACTCCGTCTCGTACAGGCAATGGGCGCTGGTTGTGAGGGGCGCGGACCCCGCTCTTCGCTACTGAACGGTACCGCCCCCGGGCGTCGTTCGGTGAACGACCGGGGGCGGTCCGAAGTGCCCGGTGCGGAAGGCGTATCGGGCGGAAGGGAAGCAGGCGGACCTACTGGCCCGTTCCGCGCTGTTACTCGCCCACCTCGCCGTACGCGGCCAGCAGGACGGCCGGGTCGGGGCCCTCGAGGACGTTCGGCTTGGCGAGGCCGTCCAGGACGATGAACCGCAGCAGGTCGCCGCGGGACTTCTTGTCGACCTTCATGTTCTCCAGCAGCTTGGGCCACTGGTCGTAGCGGTAGTGCAGCGGCAGCCCCACCGACTGCAGGATCGTGCGGTGGCGGTCGGCCGTCGCGTCGTCCAGCCGGCCCGCCAGGCGGCCCAGTTCGGCGGCGAAGTGCATGCCCACCGACACGGCGGCGCCGTGCCGCCACTTGTAGCGCTCGTTCTTCTCGATGGCGTGCGCCAGCGTGTGACCGTAGTTGAGGATCTCCCGCAGGCCCGACTCCTTCAGGTCCGACGACACGACGTCCGCCTTGACCCTGATGGAACGCTCGATGAGCTCGGCGGTGTGCGGGCCCGTCGGGGTGCGGGCCGCCTCGGGGTCGGACTCGATCAGGTCGAGGATCGCCGGGTCGGCGATGAAGCCGGCCTTGATGATCTCGGCGAGCCCGGAGACGTAGTCGTTGACCGGCAGGGAGTCCAGCGCGGCCAGGTCGCACAGCACACCGGCCGGCGGGTGGAAGGAACCGACCAGGTTCTTGCCCTCGGCGGTGTTGATGCCGGTCTTGCCGCCGACGGCCGCGTCGACCATGGCCAGCACGGTCGTCGGGACGGCGATCCAGCGCACCCCGCGCAGCCAGGTCGCGGCGACGAACCCGGCCAGGTCGGTGGTCGAGCCCCCGCCGACGCCCACGACGACGTCGCTGCGGGTGAACCCGGACTGGCCGAGCGCCTTCCAGCAGTAGGCGGCGACCTCGGCGGTCTTGGCCTCCTCGGCGTTGGGCACCTGGATGGCGACGGCCTCGTAGCCCTGTTCGGCCAGATCGGCGCGGAGCGCGTCCCCGGTACCGGCGAGTGCCTCGGGGTGGATCACCGCGACCCGCTTGGCCGTCCCCGTCCGGCTTCGCTCGCCGATCAGCCCGCCGAGCTCGCCCAGCAGCTGACGGCCGACCAGGACCTCGTACGGCTCCGAGCCCGCGCTGCCGCCGACCCGGATCCGCGTTACGGACTCGCTGCTCATGCTTCCTTCAACTCCAAAGCGTCCAAGGCCACTTGGGTGACCTCTTCGGGCGTACGGCCGTCCGTGGTCACGACCGCGGTGGCGACGCCCTCGTAGAGATGGCGACGGGCGTCCATCAGCTCACGCCACTGCTTGCGCGGATTGACGGCGAGCAGCGGGCGCGCCGTGTTCAGGCCGGTGCGCTTGACGGCTTCCTCGACGTCCATCGCCAGGTAGACCACGCGCTGCCCGGCCAGCAGCGCGCGGGTGTCCGCGTCCAGGACCGAGCCGCCGCCGAGCGCCAGCACGCCGTCGTGCTCGGCGAGCGCGCGCCGCACGGCCCGCTTCTCGACCGCGCGGAAGGTCTCCTCGCCCTCGTCGACGAAGATCTCCGCGATGCTGCGGCCCGCCTCGGTGACGATGTCGTCGTCGGTGTCCCGGTAGCCGACGCCGAGGCGCTCGGCGAGCAGCTGCCCGACGGTGGACTTGCCGACGCCCATGGGGCCGACGAGGACGACCAGCGGCCCGCTCATCGGATGTGCAGGCTGTCGAGGTACGACCGCACGTTGCGGCGGGTCTCGGTGACGCTGTCGCCACCGAACTTCTCCGCCACCGCGTCCGCGAGCACCAGCGCGACCATCGCCTCGGCGACGATCCCGGCGGCCGGGACCGCGCACACGTCGGAGCGCTGGTGGTGGGCCTGGGTGGCCTCGCCCGTGGCGACGTCCACCGTGCGCAGGGCCCGCGGCACGGTAGCGATCGGCTTCATCGCCGCGCGCACGCGCAGCAGCTCGCCGGTGGTCAGTCCGCCCTCGGTGCCGCCGGAGCGGCCGCTCGTACGCCGGATGCCCTCGGGCGTGGTGACGATCTCGTCGTGCGCCTTCGAACCCGGCACGCGCGCGAGGTCGAAGCCGTCGCCGACCTCGACGCCCTTGATCGCCTGGATGCCCATCAGGCCCGCGGCGAGGCGGGCGTCCAGCCGGCGGTCCCAGTGCACGTGCGAGCCGAGGCCGACCGGGACGTCGTACGCGAGCACCTCGACGACGCCGCCGAGGGTGTCGCCGTCCTTGTGGGCCTGGTCGATCTCCGCGACCATCGCCTTCGACGCGTCGGCGTCCAGGCAGCGGACCGGGTCCGCGTCCAGCTTCTCGACGTCCGCGGGGGTCGGCAGGACGCCGTAGGGCGCCTTCGCGGCGGCCAGCTCGACGACGTGCGAGACGATCTCGATGCCGGCCGTCTCCTTCAGGTACGACCGGGCGACCGCGCCCAGCGCGACCCGGGCAGCCGTCTCCCGCGCGGAGGCGCGCTCCAGGATCGGCCGGGCCTCGTCGAAGCCGTACTTCTGCATCCCGGCGAGGTCGGCGTGGCCGGGGCGCGGGCGGGTGAGCGGGGCGTTGCGGGCGAGGCCGGCCAGGATCTCCGGGTCGACCGGGTCGGCCGCCATCACCTGTTCCCACTTCGGCCACTCGGTGTTGCCCACCATGACGGCGACCGGAGAGCCCATGGTCAGGCCGTGCCGGACACCGCCGAGGAAGGTGATCTCGTCGCGCTCGAACTTCATGCGCGCACCACGCCCATAGCCGAGCCGTCGCCGCGCGAGGTGGTCGGCGACCATCTCGGTGGTGATCGGCACGCCGGCGGGAAGGCCCTCCAGCGTCGCGACAAGTGCGGGACCGTGGGACTCCCCCGCGGTCAGCCAACGCAGCCTGCTCAACGATGCTCCTCAGTGCTCGCGCCCTGGTACTGCTCTGCGCACGCGCGTCCGTCGCGTACGTCGGTGGCGTGACCGGGTGCGCGGCCCTGGCCCGCCACCTCCGATCCTCCCACGTCCCGGCCCTGGAACCGGTCGCCGGTCCAGCAAGCGGACGGGGGGACGGCGAGAGGCGGGGTCACGGGTGGTGCGAGGTCACGGGTGGTGCGAGGCTCCGCGAGCGGCGAGGGCGTGCTCGCCCGCCGTGCGCATGGCCTCCACCGGCGCCGGGACCCGGCCCGTCATCTGCTCCACCTGGAGGACCGCCTGGTGCACGAGCAGGTCGAGGCCGCTGACGACCGCGCCGCCGTACATGGACCAGCGGGCGGCCAGCCGGGTCGGCCACGGGTCGTAGAGCACGTCGAACAGGGTGGCGGGGCGCTCCGGCACCGAGGCGGCGAGGGCGTCCGTGGCCCCGGCCGGGGTGGTCGCGACGACCAGCGGGAAGCGCAGCGCGTCGGCGGCGTCCGCCCAGTCGGCGATCCGGATCTCGACGTCCAGCCGCTCGGCCCACTGCCGCATCTCGGCGGCGCGGGCCGCGCTGCGGGCATAGGCGACGATCTCGCCGGTGCAGACCCGGGCCAGGGCGGCCAGGGCGGAGGACGCGGTGGCGCCGGCGCCAAGGATCGCGGCCGAGTCGACCTGCTCGACACCCCGCTCACGCAGGGCGGCGACCATGCCGGGGATATCCGTGTTGTCGCCGAGCCGGCGGCCGTCCTCGGTGAACACGAGGGTGTTGACCGCCTCGACGGAGGCCGCCGTCTCGCTGATCCCGTCGAGCAGCGGGATGACCGCCCGCTTCAGCGGCATGGTCAGCGAGAGCCCGGCCCATTCGGCGCCGAGCCCGGCGACGAAGCCGGGCAGGGCCGCCTCGTCGACCTCGAATCGGTCGTACGTCCAGCCGGTGAGTTCCAGTGCCTCGTACGCGGCGCGGTGCAGCACCGGGGAGAGGGAGTGGACGACGGGGCTGCCCAGTACCGCGGCCCGGCGGGCGTCAGTTGCCCGTGCTGGCATCGAACTTGTCCTTGAGTCTCTGGAATTCCGCGTAGGTCTTGGCGAATTCGGTATTGCTCTCGCCGTCGGTCGCCACGAAATAGATCCACCCGTCGGTGGTCGGATTCATCGTGGCCTTCAACGCGTCCTCACCGGGATTGCCGATCGGTCCCGGCGTCAGACCCCTGTTGGTGTAGGTGTTGTACGGGTCCTTGTTGCTGTTGATCTCGGACTCGCTGATATGGATCTTGCTCTCGCCCTTCAGGTAATTGAAGGTCGAGTCGAACTGGAGCAACTGATTGGTCTGGTCGTTCGTCGGCTTGAGCCGGTTGTAGACGACCTCCGCCATCTTGCGGTAGTCGTCGTGCGTCTTGCCCTCGGCCTGGACGAGGCTGGCGACCGTGATGACCTGCAGCGGGCTTTCCAGCTTGAGCGTCTTGGCCTTGGCCTCGAGGTCGTACTCGCCGTACACCTCGTTGGCGTGGGCGACCATCGACTTCAGGACCGCCTCGGGCTTCATGCCCTTGGCCGCGGCGTACGTCCCCGGGAAGAGGAAACCCTCCAACGGGTCCTTGATGTCCTCGCTGCTGTTCGCCCAGGCGGGCAGGCCCAGCGTCTTGTACTGGCTCTCCGCCACCTTTCTGGTGGCGCCGGAGGCAAGCCCGAGTTTCGTGTCGATGGCCTTGTAGACGGCCACGTTCCGCTGGCCCGGAGGGACGATCACATTGGCCTGGCTCGCCGGGTCGAGCATCATCTCCACAGCGCTCTTCGCGGACATCTCCTTCCTCAGGATGTACGCACCCGCCTGGATGCCGCCCCCTTCGGGATTGTTCGTGATAGCGGAGACGAACGCGTCCACGCTCTTGACGACGCCCGCGTCCTTCAGCAGTCGGCCGATGGCGGCGCCGCCGGAGCCCTTGGGCACCTGGACGCTCACGGTCTGCTTGGTGCCGTCGCCTGCGAAGTCCGGAGCCGCGCCGTAACGATTCTGGTAGTAGTCGTAGCCGAAATACCCGACGCCCGCGATGCCACCGCCGAACACCAGCACGACCACCAGGCAGGCGCAGCCGCTGCGGCTCTTCTTGCTCTTCTTGCTCTTCGTGCCCTTGCCGCCCCGGCCCCGCCGGTCGCCCCGGCCCTCCGGCTCGTCGTCGTCCTCGTCGTCCTCGGCCCCGCCGCCCGCGAAGAAGGCGTGCTCACCCTGATCGGGTCCCGGGTCCCAGTCGGGTTTCTGCTCGGACTCGGCTTCCGGCGCCGGCTCGGCGCGCCGCCGGGCGGGCGGCTCCGGCGGTGGGTACGCCTCCGGAGTGCCGTAGAAGTCGGGTTGTTCGGCGCCGTAGGCCGCGGCCTGCTGCCCGTAGGGGTCACCCGGGTCGGCAGCGTAGGGGACGTGGGCATGGGTGCCCGTGCCGTCCCAGCCGCCCTCCTGATACCCGTCGTGGTACGCCTGCTGGTTCTGGTGGGCGTACTGCTGGTCCTGAGCGGCGTACTGCTGCTGGTCGTAACCCTGGTACTGCGGGTCGTACTGCTGCTGACCGTAGTGCTGCTGGTCGTACTGCTGCGCCTGTCCCTGGCTCCAGTCGCCGTACTCCTGCGGCTGGTCCGGCTGTTGCGGGTAGGGGTGGTGCTGTGGCCGGCCGCCGTAGGCAGGCTGATGGCCCGTGGGGGCCTGCTGCCCTTCCCATCCGCCGTCCCCGTACAACGGGTCCTCCGGATGCCACGGTTCGGAGCCAGAGCCCCGGCCATACTCAGTCATCGATCCCCTAGAGCCGCGAGGCGGCGATCACGCGGCTTGTTCAGGCCCGTCACCGTTCCGTCTCTCTCTGTGCGGCTGCTGTTCGAACACCGCCGCATCGCGCGGAACGTTACCGTATCGCGATCAGATGACCACTTCGACGCCCTCGCCCGGCGCTTTACCTGACACCCGTTCGGATTCCAGTGCCTGCTGAAGGATGATCACAGCGGCGGCCTGGTCGATCACCGAGCGGCCCTTCTTCGCTTTCACCCCCGAAGCGCGCAGTCCCTGACTGGCCGTCACCGTCGTCATCCTCTCGTCCACCAGACGTACGGATACGGGCGCGATTCTGTTCGCCAGCTCCTGCGCGAAGCCGCGGACCTTGACCGCGGCCGGGCCCTCGCCCCCCTTGAGGGAGCGAGGCAGACCCACGACGACCTCGATCGGCTCGTACTCCTCGACCAGTTGTCCGAGACGGCGGTAGGCCGCGGGGACGTCCCGGCCGGGGACCGTCTCCACCGGAGTGGCGAGGATCCCGTCGGGGTCGCACGAGGCGACCCCGATCCGGGCGTCCCCGACGTCGATCGCGAGTCGACGGCCCTTCCTCATCGGCTCGCTCACTTGGCCGTTTCCGCCACGAGCCGCTCGACGGCGTCGACGGCGTCGCCGACGGCGGCCGGGTTCTGGCCGCCGCCCTGAGCGACGTCCGGCTTGCCGCCGCCACCACCACCGAGGGTCTTGGCAGCCGTGCGGACCAGCTCGCCGGCCTTGAGACCGTGCTCGCGGGCGGCCTCGTTGGTGGCGATGACCGTCAGCGGCTTGTCGTTGTTCACCGTGAACAGGGCGACCACGGCGGCCCGGCCGCCCTGGATCCGGCCGCGCACGTCGAGGACGAGCCTGCGCAGGTCGTCGGGGGTCGTGCCGTCGGGGACCTGACCGGTGACGAGAGCGACACCGCGGACGTCCTTGGCGGACTCCACGAGCCCGGCGGCGGCCTGGAGGACCTTCTCCGCGCGGAACTTCTCGATCTCCTTCTCGGCGTCCTTCAGCTTGCCGAGCATGGCGGAGATCTTCTCCGGGAGTTCCTCCGGACGGCCCTTGACCAGCTCCTGGAGCTGAGCGACGACCGTGTGCTCCCGGGCCAGGAAGTTGTAGGCGTCGACGCCGACGAGGGCCTCGATGCGGCGGACGCCCGAACCGATCGACGACTCGCCGAGCAGCTTCACCAGGCCCAGCTGGGAGGTGTTGTGCACGTGCGTGCCACCGCACAGCTCCTTGGAGAAGTCGCCGATGGTCACGACCCGCACCCGCTCGCCGTACTTCTCGCCGAACTCGGCGATGGCGCCCTGCTTCTTGGCCTCGTCGATGCCCATGACCTCGGCCTGGACGTCCAGGTCGCGGGCGAGGATCTCGTTGATCTTCTGCTCGACGTCGGTCATCACGGCCGTCGGGACGGCGGACGGGGAACCGAAGTCGAAGCGGAAGCGGCCGGGCTGGTTCTCGGAACCGGCCTGGGCGGCCGTCGGCCCGAGGGCGTCGCGCAGCGCCTGGTGCGTGAGGTGGGTGGCCGAGTGGGCGCGGGCGATGGCCGTGCGGCGGCGGCGGTCGATCGAGGCGTGGGCCTTGGCGCCGAGCGTGACCTCGCCTACCTGGACGACGCCCTTGTGGACGTACACGCCGGGGACCGGCTTCTGGGTGTCGCGGATCTCGATGACGGCGCCGGTGTCCACCTTGATGCGGCCGGTGTCGCCGATCTGGCCACCGCCCTCGGCGTAGAACGGGGTGCGGTCGAGGACGATCTCGACCTCGTCGCCCTCGGTGGCGGCCGGCGAGGAGGCGCCGTCGACGAGAATGCCGACAACCGTCGACTCGCCCTCGGTGTCGGAGTAGCCGATGAAGTCGGTGGCGCCGGCCCGGTCGGCGATCTCGCGGTAGGCGCCCACACCGGCGTGGCCGGTCTTCTTGGACTGGGCGTCGGCCTTGGCGCGCTCCCGCTGCTCCTTCATCAGGCGGCGGAAGCCGTCCTCGTCCACGGACAGCCCCTGCTCGGCGGCCATCTCGAGGGTGAGGTCGATCGGGAAGCCCCAGGTGTCGTGGAGCAGGAAGGCCTTGTCGCCGGCGAGCACGGTGCCACCGGACTGCTTGGTCTCGGTGACGGCGGTGTCGAGGATGTTGGTGCCGGCCTTCAGCGTCTTGAGGAAGGCGTTCTCCTCCGCGACGGCGACCTTCTCGATGCGCTCGCGGTCGGTGACGAGCTCGGGGTACTGCCGGCCCATCATCTCGATGACGGTGTCGATCAGGTCCTTGACGACGGGACCGGTGGCGCCGAGCAGACGCATGTTGCGGATGGCGCGGCGCATGATGCGGCGCAGGACGTAACCGCGGCCCTCGTTGCCGGGGGTGACGCCGTCGCCGATGAGCATCACGGAGGTGCGCATGTGGTCGGTGACCACGCGCAGCGAGACGTCCGAGTCATGGGCCTCGCCGTACTCGACGCCGGTCAGTTCGGTGGCCTTCTTGATGACGGCCATCGAGGTGTCGATCTCGTACATGTTCTGCACGCCCTGCAGGATCATCGCGAGCCGCTCGAGTCCGAGGCCCGTGTCGATGTTCTTGCTGGGCAGCTCGCCGAGGATCTCGAAGTTGTCCTTTCCGATGCCCTCGCCGCGCTCGTACTGCATGAAGACCAGGTTCCAGATCTCCACGTACCGCTCGTCGTTGACGGCGGGACCGCCCTCGGCGCCGAACTCGGGGCCGCGGTCGTAGTTGATCTCGGAACAGGGGCCACAGGGGCCGGGGACGCCCATGGACCAGTAGTTGTCCTTCATGCCGAGGCGCTGGATGCGCTCCTTGGGCACGCCAATGACCTCGTGCCAGATGCGCTCGGCCTCGTCGTCGTCCTTGTAGACCGTGATCCAGAGCTTCTCCGGATCCAGGCCGTAACCGCCCTTGTCCTGGGGCGTGGTGAGCAGCTCCCAGGCGTACTTGACGGCGCCTTCCTTGAAGTAGTCGCCGAAGGAGAAGTTGCCGCACATCTGGAAGAAGGTGCCGTGGCGGGTGGTCTTGCCGACCTCTTCGATGTCAGGCGTGCGCACGCACTTCTGCACGCTGGTGGCGCGCGACCACGGCGGCTTGACCTCGCCGAGGAAGTACGGCTTGAAGGGGACCATGCCGGCGGGGACCAGGAGCAGAGTCGGGTCGTCCGCGATGAGCGACGCCGAAGGGACGACGGTGTGCCCGCGCTCCTCGTAGAAGCTCAGCCAGCGGCGGCGGATCTCGGCCGACTCCATCAGTGGTCCTCATTCCGGTTGTGCGAGTACGTCGTGTTCTCGATGTGCTGGGGGGTACTGCGGTTGCCCTCGATGGCGGTGTGGCGCCGGGGAGCGGGGAGTTCGGGGTCCTCACGGATCCCCAGCGCCTCCCCCAGCTCGGCCTCCCGCTGGGCCATGTTGTCGCGGACGTCGAGCGCGAAGCCCACCGCGCGGTCCTTGAGGCGCGCTCCCGTCTCGAGCGCCTTGTTGGCCGCGGCCGCGGCGAGGCTCTCGGGGGTCAGCTGCTTCAGCTTGCGATTGACCTTGGTGGTGGCCCAGACACCGGCGGCGACGCCCGTGCTGAACCAGAAGGTGCGGCGGAACATCGCTGGTCTCAGTCCCTCTTTCCACGGGGCTTGCGCTTCTCCCGCCGGGAGACCGTTCGGCCCACGATCACGGTCCGCCGGGGTTCCCTGGCGGGCACGTCGTCCTTGCGGCCGCCGAGGGCCCGGCGTACGCCGTAGCCGAAGGCGGCGACCTTCACCAGGGGGCCGCCGAAGGTGGAGGCGACCGTGGTGGACAGTGCCGAGGCGTTCGACGTGACTTCCTGGACGTCGGTGGCGATCGCGTCGACCCGGTCGATCTGGGTCTGCGCGGAACGCACCGCCGCGGAGGCGTCGGCCAGCAGCGGGACGGCCTGCTCGGTCACGTCCGCGACGAGTCTGGTGGTCGCCCTGAGCGTCTGCGCAAGCCTCGCCAGCGCGACGGCGAGGAAGGAGACCAGGATGGCCCAGAACACCGCCACGAGGATGCCGGCCACCTCACCACCGGACACTGCGCACCCGCTCCCTGTCTGACGAACACCTATCTCTGGAGGCGAGCCTATCGCGCCGACGCCGGCGATCCGTACCGGATTGAACGTGCGGAAGCCCGCCGTCCCACCTGCCCGGAAGGGCAGGGAGACGGCGGGCTTCGGCACGGAAGTCCTGCGACCGCCGCAGACCGATCCGGAAAGGGATCAGCGGGCGTAGTACTCGACGACGAGCTGCTCGTCGCAGATCACCGGGATCTCCTTGCGGTTCGGCTCGCGGTCCAGGCGGAACGCCAGGGCGCCGAGGTTCACCTGGAGGTAGCGCGGGGTCTCACCGTCGGGGGCGAAGCCACCGGCGCGGGAGACCTCGAACAGCGTCTTGCTGCGGCTGCGCTCGCGGACCATGACGACGTCGTCCGGCTTGACGCGGAAGGACGGCTTGTCGACCTTCTGGCCGTTGACCTCGATGTGGCCGTGGACGACCATCTGGCGGGCCTGGTAGATCGTGCGGGCGATGCCCGAACGCAGGACCAGCGCGTCGAGACGGCGCTCGAGCTCGATGATCAGGGCCTCACCGGTCTTGCCCTGGACCTTGGAGGCACGCTCGTAGGCGCGGACGAGCTGACGCTCGGACACGTCGTACTGCGCGCGCAGACGCTGCTTCTCGAGCAGACGGACCTTGTAGTCCGAGTTCTGCTTGCGGCCACGGCCGTGCTCGCCGGGCGGGTAGGGACGCGCCTCGAAGTACTTGACGGCCTTCGGGGTCAGCGCGATGCCGAGGGCACGCGACTTCTTGACCTTGGGACGGGGCTGGTTGGCCACGATCTCTCACTTTCCAGAATTTCCGGCTTGTCAGGGTTAAGGGAGGTCGCATCCGCAGCCGGGGAAACCCGTCGGGTCCGCGTGGAACCTGTCGGGCAGCCGCTCCCCTGGTCTGGGCACATACGTGCAGCACGCGAGTTGCCCACCGACCGTTCCCGGAGTTCCGGGAGGTGATGGGCTGCCCGCGACACCGTTCGACGGTGCGCGACGCTCCTGGAGCGAGGTCCGAGGACCGGTGCTCCGGCCGACTGTCCTGTTCTGACTGCACGGGACGCGGCACTTCGGGCGAGTCTACAGGGTGCTCAGGACCCGTCGCGACCGAGGTGCTGCCTGGTCCACTCGACCGCGTCCGCGTACCGGGCCTCGGCGCCGTGCCGGGTGGGCTCGTAGTACTCGCGGTCCTTGATGGCGTCCGGCGCGTACTGCTGGGCGGCGATGCCCTCGGGAAGGTCGTGCGGATACACGTACCCCTGCGCATGGCCCAGCTTGGCGGCGCCCTTGTAGTGCCCGTCGCGCAGATGCGGCGGCACCGGGCCGGCCAGGCCCTTGCGTACGTCCTCCAGAGCGGCGCCGATCGCGGTCGTCGCGGCGTTGGACTTGGGTGCGAGGGCGAGGGCGATGGTGGTGTGGCTGAGCGTGAGGGCCGCCTCGGGGAAGCCGATCATGGCGACGGCCTGCGCGGCGGCGACCGCCAGGGGCAGCGCGCCCGGATCGGCGAGGCCGATGTCCTCGCTGGCGGAGATCATCAGGCGGCGCGCGATGAAACGGGGGTCCTCGCCGGCCTCGATCATGCGGGCCAGGTAGTGCAGGGCCGCGTCGACGTCCGAGCCCCTGATGGACTTGATGAGAGCGCTGGCGACGTCGTAGTGCTGGTCGCCGTCACGGTCGTACTTCACCGCCGCGCGGTCGACCGTCTGCTCCAGGGTCTGCAGGCTGATCTCGCTCCCGCCCTGGTCCAGGGCGGCCCCGGCCGCGGCTTCCAGCGCGGTGAGGGCGCGGCGGGCGTCGCCGCCGGCGATGCGCAGCAGATGCGCCTCGGTGTCCTCGGGGAGGGTGACAGCGCCCTTGAGACCGCGGTCGTCGGTCAGCGCGCGCCGGACGAGGTCGCGCAGGTCGTCGTCCGTGAGGGGCTCGAGGGTCAGCAGGAGGGAGCGGGACAGCAGGGGCGAGATGACCGAGAAGTAGGGGTTCTCCGTGGTCGCCGCGATCAGCGTCACCCAGCGGTTCTCGACGGCCGGCAGGAGGGAGTCCTGCTGGGCCTTGCTGAAGCGGTGGATCTCGTCGAGGAAGAGGACGGTCTCCTTGCCGTAGCCGCCGATGGCGCGGCGGGCGCCGTCGATGACCGCCCGGACCTCCTTGACGCCCGCCGTGATGGCCGACAGTTCGACGAACCGCTTGTTGGTGGCCTTGGAGACGACGTACGCCAGGGTCGTCTTCCCGGTGCCGGGCGGCCCCCAGAGGATCACCGAGGAGGGCCCGGCAGGGCCCGTGGCGCCCTCGCCGACCAGGCGGCGCAGGGGTGAGCCCGGCTTCAGCAGGTGCTGCTGGCCCACCACCTCGTCGAGGGTGCGCGGGCGCATCCGGACGGCCAGGGGGCTCCCGGCGGGGTCCTTCTCCTGGCGGTCTTCGGCTGCGGCGGTGAACAGGTCGGGCTCCACACGTCGGAGCCTACGTCAGAGGTCTGACAGTGGTCCGCGACGCCCGGCCGGTACCGGCCTCAGGCCCAGAGGTCCGCGCCCCAGCGGGTCAGGATCAGCATGGCGATGATGCCGACGTGGGTGACCGGCAGGACCCAGGTGAACTCGCCGAGGAACCGCTTCAGCCAGTCCGGGGCGGGCAGCAGGTCGTGGCGCACGTTGAACGAGGTGACGTACCAGAACATGGTGATCGTCGCGACCCAGGCCAGCGAGCACCACAGGCACAGGGCGTTGATCTTGTACAGGGACTGGTACTGGAGCCAGGTGCAGAAGGCCACGCCGAAGAGGGTGCCGAAGTTGAAGGTCAGCCAGTACCAGCGCGGGAAGCTCACCCGGGTCAGCAGGGTCATGCCCACGCAGATGACGATGCCGTAGGCGACGAGACCGAGCATCGGGTTGGGGAAACCGAAGGCGGCGGCCTGCTTGCTCTCCATGACGCTGCCGCAGCTGATGATCGGGCTGATGCTGCAGCTGGGCGTGAAGGTCTTGCCCTCGGCCTTGGCCTCGAGGATCTTGAACTTGTCGAGCGTGATGACCCAGGCGGCCAGCAGACCGGCGGCGCCGGTGATCAGCAGCAGGATCGCGAACGCACGGCTGCCGCCCACGGTCCGGAGCCCGGTCGCGGCGACGCGCTCCGGCTCGGACTCCGTGGAGACGTCTTTGACTGTCGTCTTGCTCATCACGCCGATCCGTCACTTGAGAGTTGGACCATCTTCGGGCAGGGGCCATTGTGCCGCACCGGCCCGGGTGCGCACCGTTCGGTGCGCATAAGGAGATACGTACGGTCGCCCGTCGGCGTTCGGTTCCGGCCAAGGCCAGGAGCACACCGCCGCGCGCGCGTGGCCCCCGGCGACGGCACCCTCCGGAGGGACGAACGGACGGCCGCCGGGTTGACATCCGGGCGCATGACGAAGGCGCCGGGTCGCCCGACCCGGCGCCTCCTCGGGCTCCCGCGCCCGCTAGCCCAGCCTCGACTCCAGTTCCGCCACGATCTCGTTGACGCCGATCGCCGTCTGCTCGCCGGACTCCATGTCCTTGAGCTGGACGACACCCTCGGCGAGGTCGCGTTCGCCGGCGACGATCGTGTAGCGGGCCCCGCTGCGGTTGGCGCTCTTCATGGCGCCCTTGAGCCCCCTGGAGCCGTACGAGAAGTCCGCCGCCACGCCGAGCTTGCGCAGTTCGGTGACCTTCGCGAAGAGGATCCGGCGGGCCTCCTCGCCGAGCGGCACGGCGAACACGGAGGTCGCGGGGGGCAGCGCCAGCTCCACGCCCTCCGCCTCCAGCGCCAGTACCGTCCGGTCGACGCCCAGCGCCCAGCCCACCGACGGCAGCGCGGGGCCGCCGATCATCTCGGAGAGACCGTCGTAACGGCCGCCGCCGCCCACCGCGGACTGGGAGCCCAGTCCGTCGTGGACGAACTCGAAGGTCGTCCGGGTGTAGTAGTCGAGGCCGCGGACCAGCTTCGGGTCGTCCTCGAAGACCACGCCCGCCGCCGTGATCAGCTCACGGACCGTCTCGTGGTACGCCTTGCACGCGTCGCAGAGGTAGTCGCGCAGCAGCGGCGCGTCCCCCAGCTGCTTCTGGACCGCCTCGCGCTTGTCGTCCAGGACCCGCAGCGGGTTGATCTCCGCACGGCGCAGCGTGTCCTCGTCGAGGTCCAGGCCACGCAGGAAGGTCTGGAGCGCCTCCCGGTACACCGGGCGGCATTCCTTGTCGCCGAGGCTGTTGAGGAGGATGCGGAAGTCGCGCAGCCCCAGCGACCGGTACGCCTGGTCGGCCAGGATGATCAGCTCGGCGTCGAGCGCCGGGTCCTCCGCGCCGATCGCCTCGGCACCGACCTGGGAGAAGTGCCGGTACCGGCCCGCCTGCGGCTTCTCGTACCGGTAGTACGAGCCCGAGTACCAGAGCTTGACCGGCAGGTTGCCCTGCTTGTGCAGGTTCGCCTCCAGCGCGGCGCGCAGCACGGACGCCGTGCCCTCCGGACGCAGGGCGAGCCGGTCGCCCCCCTTGGTCTCGAAGGCGTACATCTCCTTGCTGACGATGTCGGTGGACTCGCCCACACCGCGCGCGAACAGGTCGACGTCCTCGAAGCCGGGCGTCTCGACGTAGCCGTAGCCGGAGTTGCGCAGCGGGGCGGAGATCGCCTCGCGTACCGCGAGGAACTTCGCGGAACGCGGCGGGATCAGGTCGTACGTGCCCTTGGGGGCCTGAAAGGTACTCACGGAAGGTCTCTCGTCACATTCCTCGTCGGGGAGGGGTCTGCGAACCCGCTCCCTGGCCGCCGGCCGCCACCTGCCGCAGATACGGGTTGGTGGCGCGCTCCTGGCCGATGGTCGTCTGGGGGCCGTGGCCGGACAGCACCACGGTCGAGTCCTCGAGCGGCAGGCACACGCGGGCCAGCGAGTCGAGCATCTCGGCCATGTCGCCGCCGGGCAGGTCGGTGCGTCCGATGGAGCCGGCGAACAGCAGATCCCCGGAGAAGAAGACCGACGGGACGTCGGCCGTCTCGGGCATCAGGAAGCTCACCGACCCCTTGGTATGGCCCGGGGTGTGGGCGACGGAGAACTCCAGCCCCGCCAGGTCCAGCCGGACGCCGTCGGTCAGCTCGCGGACGTCGTCTGGCTCCCCCACGGTCAGCTCGCCCATCAGCGGCATCCCGATGGACCGGCCGAGCGCCTTCTCGGGGTCGCTCATCATGTAGCGGTCCTCGGGGTGGATCCAGGCGGGTACGTCGTGCGCCCCGCACACCGGGACGACCGAGGCCACATGGTCGATGTGGCCGTGGGTGAGGACGACGGCGACGGGCTTGAGCCGATGCTTCCTGATCGCTTCCTCGACTCCCGGGGCCGCCTGGTGGCCCGGGTCGATGATCACGCACTCCTCACCGGAGGCGGGGGCGACGAGGTAACAGTTCGTCCCCCAGGCCCCGGCGGGGAACCCGGCAATGAGCACGATCGTCCTTCGTTTGTGTCGATACGCGTGGGCTTCTGGGCAGCTGCGCCAGTGGTCAGAGCCTACCGGCGCTGCCGTTTCCTCAGCGAACCCATATACGGTACGGGGCACACGCAGGCGGTCGGCTCACAAGACGCACGCGTCCCAGTCGACGTACGAGACGCACGAGGAGAGAACCCGGTGGTCACCCAGGAACAGCGGAAGCGTCAGCTCGCCCGGGAGAAGTTCTTGCGGCAGCAGCAGCGGCGCACCTCCGCGCGACGCAGGGCGCGCGTGCGCAACTCGGTGATCGCGTCGGTGCTCGGCGTGATAATCATCGGCAGTCTGGCGCTGTACACGACGGGCGTCCTGAAGGACGACGACAAGGCCAACGCGAGCGCGGACACGACGCCGTCCGCGACGCCCAGCGCCGTCAAGGACCCGTGCGAGAAGGCGGCCGCGGGCTCGGTCAAGACGCAGACCTGGAAGAAGGAGCCGGCGGTCACGATCGACAAGTCGGCCAAGTACACGATGACCCTCGCGACGACGTGCGGGGACATCGGCATAGCGCTCAAGGCGAAGGCCGCGCCGCACACGGTGAACTCGTTCAGCTTCCTCGCCGGCAAGGGCTACTTCGACCACACCAAGTGCCACCGTCTCACCACCAACGGCATCTACGTGCTCCAGTGCGGCGACCCGACGGGCAGCGGCAGCGGCGGTCCCGGCTACACCATCCCGGACGAGAACCTGAAGGACACCAGCCTCAAGAACAACATCTACCCGGCGGGCACGATCGCGATGGCCAACACCGGTCAGGCGCACACCGGCGGCAGCCAGTTCTTCCTCGTCTACCAGGACAGTCAGCTGCCGCCGAGCTACACGCCGTTCGGCACGGTGTCGGCCGACGGCATGAAGGTTCTGCAGAAGATCGCCGCCGCGGGTGAGAACACCGGCGCGGGCGACGGAGCCCCGAACGCGACGGTCGTGATCAACAAGGCGACGGTCGCGAAATCCTGACGGCGACCTGCCGACCAAGGGGTGGTCAACTGCGCAATTTCGGTCGCGCTGGATGCGGACAGGCGCCCCGCCGGTCGCCTATGTTGGCCGTGACGAAACTGTGGACGATGCCCAGGGGCGCTGAAGCCCCTCGGAGGCATCATGTGGAGGAGGCGCTGTGAGCAGCGACCCGTGGGGCCGCGTCGACGAGACGGGGACCGTGTACGTGCGTACGGCCGACGGCGAGCAGGTGGTCGGTTCCTGGCAGGCAGGCTCCCCCGAGGAGGCGCTGGCCTATTTCGAGCGCAAGTACGAGGGCCTGGTTGTCGAGATCGGCCTCCTCGAGAAGCGGGTGAAGACCACCGATCTGTCGACGAAGGACGCCCAGGTCGCGATCGACCACATCCGCGAACAGGTCGACGCGCACCACGCGGTCGGTGATCTCCAGGCCCTGCGGGAGCGGCTGGACAAGCTGGTGGCGACCGTCGAGTCGCGGCGCGAGGAGCGCAAGCAGCAGCGGGCCAAGCAGTCCGACGAGGCCCGCAAGGCCAAGGAGGACCTGGTCACCGAGGCGGAGCAGCTGGCGCAGTCGGACCAGTGGCGGGCCGCCGGTGAGCGGCTGCGGTCGCTGGTGGACACCTGGAAGGGTCTGCCGCGTCTCGACCGCAAGTCGGACGACGAGCTGTGGCACCGGTTCTCGCATGCGCGCTCGGCGTTCTCCAAGCGCCGCAAGGCGCACTTCGCCCAGCTGGACGCGCAGCGCGAGGAGGCCCGACGGACCAAGGAGCGGCTGGTCACCGAGGCCGAGGCGCTGTCCGGTTCGTCGGACTGGGGTCCGACCGCGGCCCGCTACCGCGAGCTGATGGCGGAGTGGAAGGCGGCGGGCCGCGCCCAGCGCGAGCACGAGGACGACCTGTGGAACCGCTTCCGCGGCGCCCAGGACGTCTTCTTCGCCGCCCGCAGCTCGGTGTTCGCCGAGCGGGACGCGGAGCAGACGGAGAACCTGAAGCTCAAGGAGGAGCTGGCCGAGGAGGCCGAGAAGCTCCTGCCGATCGGTGACCTGAAGGCGGCGCGTGCCGCGTTCCGCTCGATCAACGAGCGCTGGGAGGCCATCGGCCATGTGCCGCGCGACGCCCGGCCGAAGGTCGAGGGCCGGATGCACGCCGTGGAGCGGGCGATGCAGGAGTCCGAGGAGGCCGAGTGGCGCCGGACGAACCCGGAGGCGCGCGCCCGTGCCGCGGGTCTGACCGGTCAGCTCCAGGCCGCCGTGGACAAGCTGCGCAGCCAGATCGACCAGGCCCGCGCCCAGGGCAACTCCGCGAAGGCCGACAAGCTGGAGCGTGAGCTGGAGGGCCGCCAGGCGCTGCTGGACCAGGCTCTGAAGGGTCTCCAGGAGTTCGGCGGCTGACGAGAACCGCTTCTCCCGGCCCGTCCGGTCCACGCAGAGGCCCCCGTACACCGCGTACGGGGGCCTCTCCTGTGCTGGGTTACGGCCTGCGCGCCGAGGTCACCCGGTACACGTCGTAGACGCCCTCCACGCCGCGTACGGCCTTCAGGACGTGCCCCAGGTGCTTGGGGTCGCCCATCTCGAAGGTGAAACGGGAGGTGGCCACCCGGTCTCGGGAGGTCTGCACCGCCGCGGACAGGATGTTGACGTGCTGGTCGGACAGCACCCGGGTGACGTCCGAGAGGAGGCGGGAGCGGTCCAGGGCCTCGACCTGGATGGCGACCAGGAAGACCGAGGACTGGGTGGGCGCCCACTCGACCTCGAGGATGCGCTCCGGCTCGCGGGACAGCGACTCCACGTTGACGCAGTCGCTGCGGTGAACCGATACACCGCTACCGCGCGTGACGAAGCCGATGATGGGGTCGCCGGGAACCGGCGTACAACAGCGGGCCAGCTTGACCCAGACGTCGTCGACGCCCTTGACGACCACGCCGGGGTCCTGGTTGCTGCGCCGCTTGCGGCCACGGGAGCGGGGCGACGGGACCGCGTCGTCGATCTCCTCGGTGGCCGCCTCCTCGCCGCCGAGGGCCTGCACCAGCTTCTGCACGACGTTCTGCGCGGCCACATGGCCCTCGCCGATCGCCGCGTACAGCGAGGAGATGTCCGGGTAGCGCATCTCGTGCGCGAGCGTGACCAGCGAGTCACCGGTGAGGATGCGCTGGATCGGCAGGTTCTGCTTGCGCATCGCCCGCGCGATGGCGTCCTTGCCGTGCTCGATGGCCTCGTCGCGGCGCTCCTTGGAGAACCAGGCCCGGATCTTGTTGCGGGCCCGTGGCGACTTGACGAAGTTCAGCCAGTCCCGGGACGGTCCGGCACCGGCCGCCTTGGAGGTGAAGACCTCCACCAGGTCGCCGTTGTCCAGGGTCGATTCCAGCGGGACGAGGCGCCCGTTGACGCGGGCTCCTATGGTGCGGTGGCCCACCTCGGTGTGCACCGCGTACGAGAAGTCCACGGGCGTGGCCCCGGCCGGCAGCGCTATCACGTCGCCCTTCGGCGTGAAGACGAAGACCTCGTTGCGCGACAGGTCGAAGCGCAGGGACTCCAGGAACTCGCCCGGGTCCTCGGTCTCCTTCTGCCAGTCGAGGAGCTGGCGCAGCCACGCCATGTCGTTGAGGTGGTCGTCCTTGCCGGTGGTCCTGGGCTGGTCCGAGCGCACCTTGGAGGCGCCGGCGACGGCCTCCTGCTTGTACTTCCAGTGCGCGGCGATGCCGTACTCGGCGCGGCGGTGCATGTCGAACGTACGGATCTGGAGCTCGACCGGCTTGCCGTTGGGGCCGATGACCGTCGTGTGCAGCGACTGGTACATGTTGAACTTCGGCATCGCGATGTAGTCCTTGAACCGGCCGGGGACCGGGTTCCATCGCGCGTGCACCGTGCCGAGGGCCGCGTAGCAGTCCCTGACCGTGTCCACGAGGACGCGGATGCCCACCAGGTCGTAGATCTCCGCGAAGTCACGGCCGCGGACGATCATCTTCTGGTAGACGCTGTAGTAGTGCTTCGGGCGGCCGGTGACGGTCGCCTTGATCCGGGCGGCGCGCAGGTCGGCCTGGACCTCGTCGGTCACTATGGCCAGGTATTCGTCACGCTTGGGAGCTCTTTCGGCCACCAGCCGTACGATCTCGTCGTACATCTTGGGGTAGAGGATCGCGAAGGCGAGGTCCTCCAGCTCCCACTTGATGGTGTTCATGCCGAGACGGTGGGCGAGCGGCGCGTAGATCTCGAGGGTCTCGCGCGCCTTCTTCTCCTGCTTCTCGCGCTTGAGGTAACGCATGGTGCGCATGTTGTGCAGCCGGTCGGCGAGCTTGATGACCAGGACGCGCGGGTCCTTGGCCATGGCGACGACCATCTTGCGCACCGTCTCGGCCTGCGCGGCCTCACCGAACTTGACCTTGTCCAGCTTGGTGACGCCGTCGACGAGCAGGGCGACCTGGTCGCCGAAGTCACGGCGCAGGTCCTCCAGGCCGTACTCGGTGTCCTCGACGGTGTCGTGCAGCAGGCCCGCCATCAGCGTGGCCGGGTCCATGCCCAGCTCGGCGAGGATCGTGGTCACCGCGAGCGGGTGCGTGATGTACGGGTCGCCGCTCTTGCGCTTCTGACCGCGGTGCCAGCGCTCCGCGACCTGGTAGGACTTCTCGATCTGGCGCAGCGTCGCCGTCTCGATCTTGGGGTCGTTGCTGCGCACTATCCGCAGCAGCGGTTCCAGGACCGGGTTGTACGGGTTCTGGCGCTGGACGCCGAGCCGGGCGAGGCGGGCGCGGACGCGGTTGGAGGAGCCGGAGCGGGCCGAGGGCTGCGCGGCGGCCGGTCGGCCCGCGGGCGCGGCCGAGGAGCCGTCGGGCTGGGCCGGCTTGGGCCGGGGCTGCTCGGCCGGCTTGTCGACCGGCGCGGACCGGTCGTGCTCGACCGCCCCACGGCCGTCGTCCTTCGCCTGCGACGCGGGCGTGGCCGCGGGGCCCGAGGCGGACTCGGGCTTGGCGGCGGTCAGATGCTGGGCCTCGTCTGGCAAGAGGACTCCTCGTGCGCGATCCGGGTCCCCGGTCAGGCTCCGGAGAACCCATCGTAGCGATCCTGAGCCCAAGGATCGCCTTCAGGCCGGTGTGAGGGCCGTCAACCGGAGAAACACAAGGGGCGGGCTCCGGATTCCTCCGGGCCCGCCCGCTTGGCGTACGACGATGCCGGCACCGCGCTCAGATCGTGAGCAGCGCCTCCAGGGGCGCTCCGCGCAGGGCCGCCTCCAGACGGGGACGGCCGTCGAGGAAGCCCAGCTCCATCAGGACGGCGACGCCCGCGACCTGGGCGCCCGCTCGGTGGATGAGCTGGATGGACGCCTCGGCGGTGCCGCCGGTGGCGAGGACGTCGTCGACGATCAGCACACGGTCGTCGGCGGACAGGTCCTCGGCGTGCACCTCGATCTCGGCCGAGCCGTACTCCAGGTCGTAGGCCTGGCCGAGGGTGGCTCCGGGGAGCTTGCCCGCCTTGCGCACCGGGATGAAGCCGAGGCCGGCCCGGACGGCGACCGGGGCGCCCAGGATGAAGCCCCGGGCCTCCAGGCCGACGACCTTGGTGGCGCCGGTGCGGTCCGCGATCGCGGCGAACGCGTCGGTGAGCGCGGTGAAGGCCACCGGGTCCGCCAGGAGCGGGGTGATGTCCTTGAACATCACCCCCGGCTCCGGGTAGTCGGCCACGTCACGGATGCGGCTGTGGAGCAGCGCCGTGATGTCGGTCAGCTCGGTCATCGGCGCTTCCCCGACGGACGGCCGCGGCCGCGGCCCCGGGACGCGGGCTGGTTGCGCGGCCCGACGACCGCGGCTTCGGCGTCCTCCGGCTCGTCGCCGTAGATGTCGTCGCCACGGTGCGGCGCGGGCGCCTCCTCGGCCGACGCCTGGGCGCGCTTGGCCAGGACACGCTTCTTCAGAGCCTTGATCTGCGGCTCGCGTTCCTTGAGGTCGGCGACCAGCGGCGTGGCGATGAAGATCGAGGAGTACGCGCCGGCCGCGAGGCCGACGAACAGCGACAGCGAGATGTCGTTGAGCGTGCCCGCGCCGAGGAAGCCGCCACCGATGAACAGCAGTCCCGCCACCGGCAGCAGCGCGACGACCGTGGTGTTGATGGAGCGGACCAGGGTGCCGTTGATCGACCGGTTGGCGATCTCGCTGTAGGTGAAGCGGGTCTGCTTGGTGAGGTCCTTCGTCTGTTCCTTGAGGGAGTCGAAGACGACGACCGTGTCGTACAGCGAGTAACCGAGGATGGTCAGCAGACCGATCACCGTACCGGGCGTGACCTCGAAGCCGACGAGGGCGTAGATGCCGACCGTGATGGTGATGTCGTGGATCAGGGCCACGAGGGCGGCGATGGCCATGCGCCACTCGAAGGCGATCGCCAGATAGATCACGACCAGGACCATGAAGATCGCCAGGCCCTGCCAGGCCTTGCTGGCGATCTGTTCGCCCCAGCTGGGACCGACCAGTTCGGCGGTGATCGTCTCGGGGTCGGCCTTGAAGTCCGCGGCCAGGTCGTCCTTGATCTGGTTGGACTGCTTGATGTCCATGCCGGCGATCTGGATGCGCAGCGTGCCGTTGCCCAGCTTCTGCACGACCGCGTCATGGCCGGACGCCGACTTCGCGTACTCCTCGGCCTGGGAGACGGAGACGCTCGTCTTCTCGGTGGTGAAGACGGCGCCGCCCTGGAAGTCGATGCCCATGTTCAGGCCGCGCACCGCCAGGCCGACGATGGCCGTGATGGTGATCAGGATCGAGATGCCGTACCAGAGCTTGCGGTGACCGATGAAGTCGTAGCTGATCTCGCCACGGTGCAGCCGGGCGCCGAGGTTACCGAGTTTCGACATCGCTCAGGCCTCCTTCGTCTCGACGGGGCCGGCGGCGGGGCCACCGGGACGGCGGGTGCGGCGCAGCGGCGGCTGCGCACCCAGGCTCTTCGGGTCGAGGCCGGACCACTTGTGGCCGCTCGCGAAGAACTTCCGCCGAGCGATGAGCGTCATCAGCGGCTTGGTGAAGAAGAAGACCACGACCACGTCCAGGACGGTGGTCAGGCCCAGCGTGAACGCGAAGCCCTGGACCTTGCCGACCGTGACGATGAAGAGCACGGCGGCGGCGAGGAACGACACGAAGTCGGAGACCAGGATGGTGCGCCGGGCGCGCGGCCAGGCCCGCTCGACGGCGGGTCGCAGGGTACGGCCCTCGCGGATCTCGTCCCGGACGCGTTCGAAGTACACGATGAACGAGTCCGCCGTGATGCCGATGGCGACGATGGCGCCACAGACGGCGGGCAGGTTCAGCGCGAAACCGATGGCCGGACCGAGCAGCGCCATCAGCACGTAGGTGAGGGCCGCGGAGACCAGGAGCGACGCGAGCGCGATCATCGCCAGGCCGCGGTAGTAGGCCACCAGGTAGATCACGACCAGCAGGAGGCCGATGGCGCCGGCCAGCAGACCGGCGTGCAGCTGGTCGCCGCCGAGCGCCGCCGTCACCGTGGTCACGCTCTGCTCCTCGAAGGAGAGCGGGAGCGCACCGTAGGACAGCATGTTGGCGAGGCCCTGGGCCTCCTCCTGTTCGAAGCTGCCCGAGATCTGGGCCTGGCCGCCGGTGATGGAGGAGCTCACGTACGGGCTGGAGACGACGTTGCCGTCGAGCACGATGCCGAACTCGTTCTGCGGCTGGGTGTTCTGCGCGAGCTTGCCGGTGATGTCGGCGAACTTCTTGCCACCCTGCTTGGTGAAGGTCATGTTGACCTGCCAGCCGGCGGCGCCCTGGGTGTCGAAGATGGCCTGGGCCTTGTCGACCTCGGTGCCGTCGACGGCGGCCGGGCCGAGCAGGTACTTGTACCAGACCTTGTCGATCTCACCGCAGGCCACGGTGGCGTCCGCGGGCTTGACCCCGTCGCCGGCCGAGGCACGGACCGACTCCTTGGAGCAGTCCAGGGCGGCGTACTTGGCCTGGAGCGCGGCGTCGTCCGCGGTGACGGCGGCGCCGCCGCTCGCGGAGGCCGACGGGCTGGCGGAGGAGCTCGCCCCGGCGGAGGCCGACGGGGTGGAGTCGGCCTTCAGCGCGTCGGTGACGGCGCGGCCCTGCGAGGTGGCGGAGGCCGACGGCGAGGACGAGGAGGTCGCCTTCTCACCGGTGCCGGAGGCACTCGCCGAGGGGCTCGGAGAGGCGCTGGAGGAGCCGCTCGGCGACGCGCTCGAGGACGCGCTCGGCGAGGCGGCGGCGGAGCCGGTGGCCTCCTGGGCCAGGACCGGACGGAAGTACAGCTTGGCGGTGGTGCCGACCTGCTCCCGGGCCTTCTCCGAGTTGGTGCCCTTGGGGATGTTGACGATGATGTTGTCGTTGCCCTGGGTCTGCACCTCCGCCTCGGAGACGCCCAGCCCGTTGACACGGCGGTTCATGATCTCGACCGCGGTGTCCATGTTGGCCTTGTTGATCGCGGATCCCTGGTCCGACTTCGCCTTCAGCGTGATGCTGGTACCGCCGGCAAGGTCGATGCCGAGACGCGGGGTGGTGTGACCGGAGGCGAACATGCCTGCGGTGAGCCCCACGATGGCGATCAGGATCAGGACCAGCGAGCGCCCTGGCTTGCTCTGGGCACTCGCGCTCCGGCCCTTCTTGGGTGCTGCCACCTTCTCGTACTCCCTCTCGGGCCGCCTCGCGCCGGGTCAGCGCGGCGGCGGCCAAACATGGTGTCGGGATCCCCTGGCGAGATGCGCGCGCCCCGGTGCGGACGGGTCGGACCCGTGTGCGCCGGGGACGGTGCTACTTCGCGTCGGAGTCGCCGTCGGTCTTCTTCGGCTCTTCGGCGGCCTCGGCCTGGTCGGCGTCGGCGGCCTTCTCCTGCACCTCGTCGGTCGCGTCCTTCTTGCCGAGGTCGACGGCCTTGTCGTCGGAGGCGGCAGCTTCGTCGACGGGGGCGTCGCTCTCGGCGGACCCGGTGAGGGAGGAGGCGTCGTCCGGGACGACGTCGGAGTCGGACTTCAGGTCGTGCTCGATGCCGTGGACGATGCGGTTGTACTCGTCGTCGGTGAGGACGGCGCCGATCGAGTTCTTCGCGAAGAGCAGGTCGACGCCCGGACCGGCGTCGAGGAGGACCGTGTCCTCGTTGACCTCCTTCACCGTCGCGTACATGCCCCCGATGGTGCGGACACCACTGCCGGGCTGCATGTCGTTTCGCATGGCGGCGGCCGACTGCTGCTTCTTCTTGGCCGACCGGGTCATCAGGAACATGGCCCCGATGAGCACGATGAACGGGAGGAGGGTCACAGGACTCACGGGACGGACTTCCTTCGGACGACCGCGATGGTGGAGCGGCCTGTTGGATGGGGGTGGTGTGCTGCCGACAACGGCGGCATCGGCGGAGTCTAAGCGAGTCCGCGCGCATGGAACAACGCTCAGCATGGCACCTGGGTTCCTGACCCGGCCAGCACCTGCGCCGCAGCCCTCCGCGTCACGCCCCGAACAGGTCCTGTTGTCCACTTCCCCGGGCGGGGGTGAGGCCGAGGTGCGCCCACGCGGCCGGGGTCGCCACCCGCCCCCGCGGGGTACGGGCGAGCAGTCCCTCCCGTACCAGGAAGGGCTCGGCGACCTCTTCCACGGTCTCGCGCTCCTCCCCCACCGCCACCGCGAGCGTGGACAGACCGACCGGGCCGCCGCCGAACAGCTTGAGCAGGGCCTCCAGGACCCCGCGGTCGAGGCGGTCCAGGCCGCGCCCGTCCACCTCGTAGACCTTCAGCGCGGCCTCCGCGATCGCGCGGGTGATCCTCCCGTCCGCCTTGACCTGCGCGTAGTCGCGTACGCGGCGCAGCAGGCGGTTGGCGATGCGGGGGGTGCCGCGGGAGCGGCCGGCGATCTCGGCGGCGCCGGCGGTGTCGATCTCCACGTCGAGGAGGTCGGCGGAACGGTGGATGACCCGCTGGAGTTCCGCGGGCTCGTAGAACTCCATGTGCGCCGTGAAACCGAAGCGGTCGCGCAGCGGTGGCGGCAGCAGGCCCGCGCGCGTGGTGGCGCCGACGAGCGTGAACGGGGGCAGCTCGAGCGGGATGGCGGTGGCGCCGGGGCCCTTGCCGACGATGACGTCGACGCGGAAGTCCTCCATCGCCATGTACAGCATCTCCTCGGCGGGCCGCGACATCCGGTGGATCTCGTCGAGGAAGAGGACCTCGCCCTCCTGGAGGGAGGAGAGGATCGCCGCCAGGTCGCCCGCGTGCTGGATGGCGGGGCCGCTGGTGATGCGGATCGGGGCGCCCATCTCGGCGGCGATGATCATCGAGAGGGTGGTCTTGCCGAGGCCGGGGGCGCCGGAGAGCAGCACGTGGTCGGCGGTGGCGCCACGCGCGCGTGCGGCGCGCAGCACGAGGTCGAGCTGTTCGCGGACCTTCTCCTGGCCGATGAACTCGCCCAGGTCCTTGGGGCGCAGGGCGGCCTCGACGGCCTGGTCCTCGCGGTCGGCGACCGAGCCGACCAACCGCTCCGGGGCGGCTTCTTCGGTCGTGTCGTCCCAGTTCACTGACGTCTCCTAGCGGGCGCGGTTCAGGGTCTGAAGGGCGGCCCTCAGGAGGTGGCCCACCTGGGGCGCGCCGTCCGCGGCCTCGGCCTGCGGGGTCACGGCGGCAACCGCCTCGTCGGCCTCGCGGGTCGCGTAGCCGAGGCCGAGCAGGGCGGCGTGCAGCTGGTCGCGCCAGCCGCTGGTGACCGGTGCGCCGACCACGGGGGCGCCGAGCGGCTCGCCCAGGCGGTCCTTCAGTTCCAGCAACAGCTTCTGGGCGCCCTTCTTGCCGATGCCCGGCACCGCGACGAGGGCCTTCTCGTCGCCCGTGGCCACCGCGCGACGCAGGGCGTCCGGCGCATGGACGGCCAGCATGGCCTGGGCGAGCCGGGGGCCCACCCCGCTCGCCGTCTGGAGCAGCTGGAAGACCTGGCGCTCGTCGTCGTCCACGAAGCCGTACAGGGTCAGCGAGTCCTCGCGCACGACGAGGGAGGTGGCGAGCTTGGCAGGCCGGCCGAGCCGGAGGGTGGACAGCGTGTTCGGCGAGCACTGGACGGCCATGCCCACGCCGCCCACCTCGATCACGGCGGTGTCGGGAGCGAGGGCGGCGACGGTGCCGCTGACGAAGGCGATCATGCCGTACGGCCTTTCGGTGTCGTCTGTGCTGTGGCCGTGTGCAGGGCGACGGCCTGCTGGAGCCGGTTCTGCGCGGGGCCGCGCCAGATGTGGCAGATGGCGAGCGCGAGGGCGTCGGCGGCGTCGGCGGGCCTGGGCGGCGCGTCGAGCCGCAGCAGGCGCGTGACCATCGCGCCGATCTGGGCCTTGTCCGCGCGTCCGCTGCCGGTGACGGCGGCCTTGACCTCGCTCGGGGTGTGCAGGGCGACGGGAATGCCGCGGCGGGCGGCGCACAGCATGGCGACGGCGCTGGCCTGGGCGGTGCCCATGACCGTGCGGACGTTGTGCTGGCTGAACACCCGCTCCACGGCGACGGATTCGGGGCGGTACTCGTCGAGCCACCGTTCGATGCCCTGCTCGATGCCGACGAGGCGCTGTCCCAACTCGGCGTCGGCGGGCGTCCGTACGACGCCCACGCCGAGCATGGTGAGCGGTCGGCCCGCGACTCCCTCGACGACACCGACACCGCATCGCGTCAGTCCGGGGTCCACCCCCAATACCCGCACGCGCCTTCCCCTCTTCGCGGCCGGACCGCCGCTGCGGTCCGTGGACGGTGATCTCTGACGTTCGCCAGGCTATCCGCTGCCACCGACAACGACGTCGGGCCGGTAGGACGTGTCCCACCGGCCCGACGGATCCGCTCAGCGCGCGGCGGCGCTACGCGTCGACCTTCTCCATGACCTCGTCGCTGACGTCGAAGTTGGCGAAGACGTTCTGCACGTCGTCGCTGTCCTCGAGCGCGTCGATCAGCTTGAAGATCTTCCGGGCGCCGTCCTCGTCGAGCTCGACCTGCATGGTCGGGACGAAGTTGGCGTCGGCGGAGTCGTAGTCGATGCCGGCCTCCTGGAGCGCGGTGCGCACCGCGACCAGGTCGGTGGCCTCGGAGAGGACCTCGAAGGACTCACCGAGGTCGTTGACCTCCTCGGCGCCCGCGTCGAGGACCGCGCCGAGCACGTCGTCCTCGGCCAGCTCACCCTTGGGGACGATGACGACGCCCTTGCGGTTGAAGAGGTACGACACCGAGCCCGGGTCGGCCATCGAGCCGCCGTTGCGGGTCATGGCGACGCGGACGTCGGAGGCGGCGCGGTTGCGGTTGTCGGTGAGGCACTCGATGAGCACCGCGACGCCGTTCGGACCGTAGCCCTCGTACATGATCGTCTCGTAGTCGGCGCCGCCGGCCTCGAGGCCGGCGCCGCGCTTGACCGCGGAGTCGATGTTCTTGTTGGGGACCGAGCTCTTCTTGGCCTTCTGGATGGCGTCGAACAGCGTCGGGTTGCCGGCCGGGTCGGCGCCACCGGTGCGGGCCGCGACCTCGATGTTCTTGATCATCTTCGCGAAGAGCTTGCCGCGCTTGGCGTCGATCACGGCCTTCTTGTGCTTCGTCGTAGCCCATTTAGAGTGGCCGGACATCTGCCTGTCTCCTTCGCGTAACCCAACCTGGACGAGCTCCCCGGGCTCGCGGAGCCTGAGGGGACCCCCAGATCCTACAAGGACGCCGCTGTCCGGTTCGCCCGCACCATGTCCACGAACAGGCCGTGCACCCGGTGGTCGCCGGTCAGTTCCGGGTGGAACGACGTGGCGAGCGCGTTGCCCTGGCGGACGGCCACGATGTGGCCTTCATGCTCGGCGAGCACCTCGGTCCCGGCACCGACGGACTCGACCCACGGGGCGCGGATGAAGACGGCCTCCACCGGCTCGCCCGCGACGCCGTCCACGTCGAGGGCGGCCTCGAAGGACTCGTTCTGCCGCCCGAACGCGTTGCGGCGCACGATCATGTCGATGCCGCCGACGGTCTCCTGGCCCGAGCGCGGGTCGAGGATCTTGTCGGCGAGCATGATCATGCCCGCGCAGGTCCCGTAGACGGGCATTCCGGCCCGCACGCGCGCGCGAAGGGGCTCCATCACGCCGAACAGGACGGCGAGCTTGGAGATGGTGGTGGACTCACCGCCGGGGATGACGAGGCCGTCCACCTCGGCGAGTTCCTCGGGGCGCCGCACCGGCCTGGCCACGGCGTCGGCCGCGGCCAGGGCGATGAGGTGCTCCCGTACGTCGCCCTGGAGTGCCAGGACGCCGATGACAGGGGCTTCGCGGTTCATGAGGTGATTACCAGCCGCGGTTGGCGTAGCGCTCGGCCTCGGGCAGGGTGTCGCAGTTGATGCCGACCATGGCCTCGCCCAGGTTGCGGGAGGCGTCCGCGATGATCTTCGGGTCGTCGTAGAAGGTGGTGGCCTTCACGATGGCGGCGGCGCGCTTGGCCGGGTCGCCGGACTTGAAGATGCCGGAGCCGACGAAGACGCCCTCGGCGCCGAGCTGACGCATCAGCGCGGCGTCGGCCGGGGTGGCCACACCGCCGGCGGAGAACAGCACGACGGGGAGCTTGCCGAGTTCGGCGACCTCCTTGACCAGCTCGTACGGGGCGCGCAGGTCCTTGGCGGCGGCGTACAGCTCGTTGTTGTCGAAGCCGCGCAGCCGGGCGATCTCGTTCTTGATCTGGCGCAGGTGACGTACGGCCTCGACGACGTTGCCGGTGCCGGCCTCGCCCTTGGAGCGGATCATGGCGGCGCCCTCGGCGATGCGGCGCAGGGCCTCGCCCAGGTTGGTGGCGCCACAGACGAAGGGGGTGGTGAACGCCCACTTGTCGGAGTGGTTGACCTCGTCGGCCGGAGTGAGGACCTCGGACTCGTCGATGTAGTCGACACCGAGCGACTGGAGGACCTGGGCCTCGACGAAGTGGCCGATCCGGGACTTCGCCATGACCGGGATCGAGACGGCCTCGATGATCTCCTCGATCATGGTGGGGTCCGACATGCGGGCCACGCCGCCGTCCTTGCGGATGTCGGCCGGGACCCGCTCCAGGGCCATGACGGCCACGGCGCCCGCGTCCTCGGCGATCTTCGCCTGCTCGGCGTTGACCACGTCCATGATCACGCCGCCCTTGAGCTGTTCGGCCATGCCGCGCTTCACGCGCGCGGTGCCGGTCTCGGGGGTCTGGTTTTCGGAGAGCGTGCTGGACACGGGGACCTCACTCGTAGGAAAAGGGGCTTCGGCAGCAACGAGGAAACGCGAGTGGACCAGTCCACAGCAAGGGCCAATGGAAAGCCCGTGGATCCTTTTCGGTCGATCATGCGGACCGCAGCGGCCTCACCGACGTTTCCGCGAACCGCGTCGACGTGCCTTCCGGAGCCCCGGCCCTCAGCTCCCCGACGAGGACCCGGCAGCAGGTACGCCCCCCGCGCGCGGTCAGCGGTTCAGGCCGCGCGGTCCGCGAGGGCGGGGGGCGGCTCGTCGTCCATCTCGAAGGCCATCGGGAACGGGGCGTGGCCGGCCAGCCGGAACCAGCGGACCTTGCGGTGCTGGCGCAGTCTGCGGACCGCGCCCACGGCGTCGTTGTGGAAGCGGCGGGCCATGGGGACCCGGCGGACGGCCTCGGTGAGCTCACGCGCCGCCGCGTCTCCCCCGGGCGCCTCCCGTACGACGTCCAGTTGCCGCGCGTCCGCGAAGACGGCCCGCAGGGCCTGGCTGAGTTCGCTCTCGGCGACCTCCCGCTGCTCCTCCTCGGCCTGCCGCGCCGCGTGCGCGGCCTCGTACAGGACGATCGAGGCGGCGGGGTCGAGCACCTTGGAGGTGGCCAGTTCCTGGGCGACGGACGCCCGGCGCAGCAACTGCGCGTCCAGGGCGGCGCGGGCGGCGTCGATGCGGGCGTGCAGCCGGTCCAGGCGCCCCGCCGTCCAGCTCAGGTACAGGCCGACGGCGACGAGGACGACGAGGGTCCAGATCAGGGTTGCGGTCACGGGCGGCAAGGCTACCCGTGACCCTCAGGGCGGCGCTGTGGTCAGTCCCGCGCCAGACCGAGCCGGGCCCGCAGGCCCGTCGATCCCCGGTCGTCCTCGGCCGCCACCGCCGCCGCGCCGGCCGTCACCGTCTCGTACACCGACAGGATGTCCGCGCCGACGGTCGACCAGTCGAAGCGGCGTACGTGCGCGCTGCCCCGCTCGCGCAGCCCGGCTCTGCGCTCCGGGTCGCCCAGGAGCCGTACCGCCGCCTCGGCCAGCGCGTCCGCGTCCTCGTTGGCGAACAGCTCGCCGGCCGCTCCCTGGTCGAGGACCTGGGCGAAGGCGTCCAGGTCGGAGGCGAGTACCGGGGCCCCGGCCGACATGGCCTCGACGAGGACGATGCCGAAGCTCTCACCGCCGGTGTTGGGCGCGACGTACAGGTCGACGCTGCGCAGGAACCGCGCCTTGTCCTCGTCGCTGATCATGCCGAGGAACTCCACGCGCGCGTGCAGCTCCTTCGGCAGGCTCTCCACCGCCTCCTTCTCGTCGCCCCGGCCGGCGACCAGCAGCCGGGCGTCCGGGCGCTCGGCGAAGATCCTCGGCAGGGCCCGCATCAGTACGGGCAGGCCCTTGCGCGGCTCGTCGATGCGCCCGACGAAGCCGATCGTGCCGCCCTGCCACTCGGGGTTGGGCTCGGCCTCGGCGAAGAAGTCGACGTCGACGCCGTTGGGGATGACCACCGCGTCCCCGCCGAGGTGCTCCACCAGCGTGCGCCGGGCGTACTCGCTCACCGCGATCCGCGCGCTGATCTTCTCCAGGGCGGCCTGGAGGATGGAGTACGCGGCGATCATGGCGCGCGAGCGCGGGTTGGACGTGTGGAAGGTGGCCACGATCGGGCCCGACGCCGCCCAGCAGGTCAGCAGACCGAGCGAGGGCGAGGTCGGCTCGTGGATGTGCACGACGTCGAACGCCCCGTCGTGCAGCCAGCGCCGCACGCGCGCGGCGGACAGGAAACCGAAGTTGAGGCGCGCCACCGAGCCGTTGTACGGCACCGGGACCGCGCGGCCGGCCGAGACGACGTACGGCGGCAGCGGGGTGTCGTCGTCGGCCGGGGCCAGGACGGACACCTCGTGACCGAGCCGGAGGAAGTACTCGGCGAGGTCGCGGATGTGGAACTGGACGCCACCGGGAACGTCCCAGGAGTACGGGCAGACGATGCCGATTCTCACGCGGGGTCCCCGTCCGACGGGCGGGGTTCCAGGTCCGCGAGCCACAACCGCTGAAGCATGTGCCAGTCCTCCGGGTGGTCGGCGATGCCGGTGGCGAAGGCGTCTGCCAGCGACTGTGTCATGACTGACGTCTTCTCGGCCCGCGTACCGGACCGGGGTACCTCGACCGGGGGATGCACCCGGCCCCGCATGACGGGCGAGTCGTCGTACCAGAGGGTGACGGGGAGCAGCAGCGCGCCGGTCTGCTGGGCGAGCAGGGCCGGTCCGGCGGGCATGGTGGCGGTGTCGCCGAAGAAGTCCACCTCGACCCCGGAGGCGGACAGGTCGCGCTCGGCGACCAGACAGACCAGCCCGCCGTCGCGCAGCCGCCGGGCCAGGGTGCCGAAGGCGGTACCGCCGCTGTGCGGCAGCACCTCCATGCCGAGGCCCTCCCGGTAGGCGACGAACCGGTCGTACAGCGTCTCCGGTTTGAGACGCTCGGCGACCGTGGTGAAGGGCGTCCCGAGCTTGGTGGTGACCCAGGCGCCGGCCAGGTCCCAGTTGCCCATGTGCGGCAGGGCCAGGATGACGCCCCGGCCGGAGGCGATCCCGTCGGTCAGGTAGTGCACGTCCTTGGGCTCGAAGCCGTTGCCGACGCGCTCGGCGCTCCAGGCCGGCAGCCGGAAGGACTCCATCCAGTACCGCAGATAGGAGCGCATCCCCGCGCGCGAGAGTTCGGCCAGGCGCTCGGGGCTCGCGCCGGGCACCACGCGCGCGTAGTTGCTCTCCAGCCGTCGCACGCCCTTGCCGCGCCGCTTCCACGCGAGGTCGGCGACGGTACGCCCGAGGCGTACGGCGACGGGCTCGGGCAGCTTCTTGACGGTGCTCCAGCCGAGGCCGTACAGCGCGTCGGTCAGGCGCTCCTGGGCGCTCACTTCGCGGCCTCGCTCCCCTGCGCCTCGTGTCCCTGGGACTTCGGGTCCTCCTGCGCCGCTCGGGCCTCCTGGTCCGCTGCGGCCTCCGCCTCGGCCGACTCGCGCCGGACCGTGACGACCCGCTGGATCAGGGTGACGAGGCTGCCGACGGCGACGATCCACAGCGCGATCGGCAGCAGCACCTGGATGCCGGGCACGCCGAACGCGTGCAGACCCGCCAGGCCGGCCGCGACCAGCGAGATCACCAGGCGCTCGGCGCGCTCCACGAGCCCGTTGACGGCGACCGGCAGGCCGATCGACTCGCCCCGGGCCTTCGTGTACGACACCACCTGGCCGCTGGCCAGGCAGAAGATCGAGACGGCACACAGGACGTTGTCGTCGCCGTTGCCCGCGTACCAGAGCGCGAAGCCGCCGAAGATCGCGCCGTCGGCCACCCGGTCGAGCGTGGAGTCGAGGAAGGCGCCCCAGCGGCTGGTCCGGCCGAGCTGGCGGGCCATGTTGCCGTCGACCAGGTCGGAGAAGACGAAGAGCGTGATCACGATCGTGCCCCAGAAGAACTCGCCCCTGGGGTAGAAGACCAGCGCGCCCGCGATCACGCCGGCGGTGCCGAGGAGCGTGACCGTGTCGGGGCTCACACCCCGGCGGATGAGAAACGCGGCGAACGGTGTGAGGACACGCGTGAAGAATGCACGCGCGTACTTGTTCAGCATGGCCTTCCCGATGGTCGGTGTCGCCGCGCGACCCCTGCTGGCCGCCGGCTGGCCCATCGTAGCCACGCGCGCGTGTGTGCGACGGTCGGGCACCCGGACCCCGTGTCACGGCGTGACGGCATCCCGGGTCGCGTCCGCCGTATGGACGAGCCGTGACGGGAGTGGAAAGCTCGAAGGACCGCGGGCGTCGCCGGAGCCGCCATCGCACGCGGGGCCGCCGTGCCCGCGCCCCCAGTGACCTCACCGTGTTCGGGAGGCAAGGAAAATGGGCGACAAGGCGCATGCACATCCCGGAGCCGCCGGCAGGGCTACAGCGGCCGACCACCCCGCGTCCGTACGGAATGTGGTGCTGGTCGGCCACTGCGGATCGGGCAAGACGACTTTGGTGGAGGCTCTCGCGCTGACGGCGGGAGCGGTGAACCGGGCGGGCCGCGTGGAGGACGGCGGCACCGTCTCCGACTACGACGAGATCGAGCACCGGCAGCAGCGCTCGGTGCAGCTCTCCCTGGTGCCCGTGGAATGGGACGGCATCAAGGTCAACGTCCTCGACACCCCCGGATACGCCGACTTCGTCGGTGAACTCAGGGCCGGTCTGCGCGCCGCGGACGCGGCCCTCTTCGTCGTCTCCGCGTCGGACGGCGTGGACGGCTCGACCCGGATGGTGTGGGAGGAGTGCGCGGCCGTCGGCATGCCGCGGGCGATCGTCGTGACCCACCTGGAGGCCGCCCGCGCGGACTTCGAGGAGATGACGCGGATCTGCGCGGAGGTCTTCGGGGGCGACGACCCGGACGCAGTCCTTCCGCTGTACCTGCCGCTGCACGGGCCCGAGGGGCCCGACGGGCACGCGTCGGTGACCGGACTGACCGGGCTGCTGTCGCGGAAGCTGTTCGACTACTCCACCGGCGAACGCAAGGAGTCGGAGCCGGGCGCGGACCAGCTGCCGGACATCGAGGCGGCCCGCAACCGGCTGATCGAGGGGATCATCGCCGAGAGCGAGGACGAGACCCTCATGGACCGCTATCTCGCCGGCGAGCAGATCGACGTCAAGACACTGATCGAGGATCTGGAGCGGGCCGTCGCGCGCGGCACGTTCTTCCCCGTGCTCGCGGCCGCCCCGGCCGCCGAGGGCGCCCGGCAGGGCCTCGGCACGGTGGAACTGCTGGAACTGGTCACCAGGGGCTTCCCGACGCCCGTGGAGCGCCCGGCGCCCCGCGTGACGACGATCGACGGCGAGCCGCGCGAGCTGCCCCCGTGCGATCCGGACGGGCCCCTGGTCGCGGAGGTCGTGAAGACCTCGTCCGACCCCTACGTGGGCCGCGTCTCCCTGGTGCGGGTCTTCTCCGGCACCCTGCACCCCGACGAGACCGTCCATGTCTCGGGGCACGGCCTCGCCGACCGCGGCCACGAGGACCACGACGTCGACGAACGGATCGGCGCCCTGTCCGCGCCGTTCGGCAAGCTTCAGCGGAACCTGACGCACTGCATCGCGGGCGATCTCGCGTGCGTGGCGAAGCTCGGCCGCGCGGAGACCGGCGACACCCTGTCCGCCAAGGGCGACCCGCTGCTCATGGAGCCCTGGAAGATGCCCGACCCGCTGCTGCCGCTCGCCATCCAGGCGCACAGCAAGGCCGACGAGGACAAGCTCTCGCAGGGGCTGGGCCGGCTGGTCGCCGAGGACCCGACGATGCGCCTGGAGCAGAACCAGGACACCCACCAGGTGGTCCTGTGGTGTCTGGGCGAGGCCCATTCGGACGTGGCGCTGGAGCGGCTGCGCTCCCGCTACGGCGTCCAGGTCGACGTCGTCCCGCACAAGGTTCCCCTGCGGGAGACGTTCGCGGCGAAGTCCGGCGGACGCGGACGGCACGTCAAGCAGTCGGGCGGACACGGCCAGTACGCCGTCTGCGAGATCGAGGTGGAGCCGCTGCCGGGCGGCACGGGCATCGAGTTCGTGGACAAGGTCGTCGGCGGCGCGGTGCCCCGGCAGTTCATCCCGTCCGTCGAGAAGGGCGTACGGGCGCAGGCGGCCAAGGGGGTGGAGGCCGGGCATCCGCTGGTCGACATCCGGATCACCCTGCTCGACGGCAAGGCGCACTCGGTGGACTCCTCGGACGCCGCGTTCCAGACGGCGGGCGCGCTGGCGCTGCGGGAGGCGGCGGCCGACGCGCGGATCCATCTGCTGGAGCCGGTGGCCGAGGTGACCGTCGTGGTCGGCGACGCGTACGTCGGCGCCGTGATGAGCGATCTGTCGGGGCGGCGCGGGCGGGTGCTCGGCACCGAGCAGACCGGCGGCGGGCGCACCCTCGTCAGGGCCGAGGTGCCCGAGATCGAGATCGGCCGGTACGCGGTCGACCTGCGCTCCCTCTCCCACGGCACGGCGCGCTTCCGGCGCGCGTACGCCCGGCACGAACCGATGCCGCCGCAGGTCGCCGAGAAGGTGCGCCAACAGGCGCGGAACGGCTGACGGTTGATGCCCGCCGGCCCTCAAGTGGCCGGTGGGGCACCGTAGTGGAACATTCCCCTCCGAATTGGCGGGCGGCTTCGGCCGTCCGCCGACGGATGTCACCGCCTGCGGATACGCTGATGACCTGATCAACAGGTGTGCGAAGTACGGAAGTCGGGAAAGCCGCAGAAGCGGGAGCGGCGGCGATCGGGGGCGGGAATGACCGTAGGCAGCGGTTACGCGGACTTCTTCGGACCACAGGTGCCGCAGACGGGCGACGGCGGACAGACACCGACCTTCGCCCTGGCCTCGGCGGCCTACCGGGACAATCCGGTCGAGGACATCAAGAAGGCCGACAACGAATGGCACCAGACCGCGGTCAATCCCGGTCGCAGCTGGGCCAGGATCTTCCGGCCCAACCTCGGCGAGGCGTTCTCCCAGGCGGTGATCGACCGCATGCTGAGCGTCGGCCGCAAGCCGCTCATCCAGTCCTTCGGCAGTGAGCCGCAGGCCGTCGTCGAGCACTGCCTCGCGGCCAACCGCATCCGCCGCGAGCGCGACCAGAAGCTGGCCGGCGTGATGCTGCTGTGCGGTGTGCTCTTCCTGCCCGGGCTGCTGGTGTGGCTGCTGGTCTTCCAGCTGCGGGCGACCATGGGGAGACTGGACAACAAGCGGGTCTCCGGCGTCGGCACCGGCCTGCTCGTCGCCGTGGGCGCCCTCGCCGTGCTCTTCCTGGTCAAGATGCCGTTCGGCGGACTCGTCGGCTGGTACGCGCGCGGGTGCGTCGTGGCGCCGGTGGTCGGCTGGTTCCTGGCCAAGCGGATCTGCGAGGGCACCGCGACGGACCTGCGCGGGCGCTGGGACAGCCTGCTGTCCGGCAGCAGCGTCGGCGCCAAGGTCCCCGAGGCCGTGCCGACCAGCCCGAACCAGACGGCGGCCGAGCAGCTGCGCCAGTCCCTGGCCCGGCTCAGCGCGGAACAGCAGTCCAACTCGGTCTTCTACGCCGGCCCCAAGGGCATACTCGGCATGGGCACGCGCTGGGGCGCCTGGCACCTCGCCGAGGAGCTGACACCGCTCGACCCCGTGAAGGGCGTCCACGAGTTCCGCAGCTGGACGGTCGTCCGGGCCATCCACGACCAGCTGAACCTGCTGCCCCGGCAGAGCCTGAAGACCGGCGGCTTCCCGCCGCCCACGGTCCGGCACTGGATCGTCACCCCGGTGGGTGAGAACGCCAAGGCGGTCGCCCGGCCGGAGGGCACCGACGTCGAGGCCTACCAGGTCAAGCCCAGAGCCATAGAGGACATCTGCAACAACCAGCAGTTCGGCGGCGGCGACCGGCACTACCTGGGCGTCCAGTGGCCGCTCTGGGACGGCCAGTTGATCATCACCATGCTGATCACGGTGACGGTGCTGCACGAGACCCTGCGCATCGAGGTGACCGGGCACGCCCTGGGCCCGGTGAACGGCCTGTTCACCACGAAGTCCGAGGCCCCCGTCAAGGAGGTCGCCAAGAGCGTGCGGTTCTGGGAGACGCGGACGGTCAAGCTTCCGCTGGTCACCGCCGACGAGGTGGTCCGGCTGGCCGCGCGGGCGACGATCAGCTGGTACCCGCCGCTGCTGAAATGGCTCGGCGGTTCCATCGGCCTGCCGGAGCCCTTCGGCCTGCGGCACGCCTGGGCCGACCAGCCGTGGCGGCACCGGTTCATGGCCGACGACGCGCTGCGCGCGGCCACGCCGGTCCTGCGGGTGGTGCACTCGGCCGCGATCAGGGTGCTCAAGGAGCACGACGTGGACGTCGACAAGTTCAGCTCGCGCTCGTCCGCCCTCAGCGGTGCGGTCCAGGACGTGTCGCCGCGCAAGGCGGACAGCTACGACGCGTAGGCCTCCGGCGGCCGGCCGGGATGGCGCGGGTGTCCTGGGCGCCGTCCCACCGGCGCCGCGCCCCCGGCCCCCGCTTTCGGCCCGGGCGGCCTCGTCCTCGAACGCCGGACGGCTGCGGAGCCCGGGCGGGCCGGGCAGCCCGGGCGAAGGGCGGAAAGGTTCCGGAGCCGGCCTCCCGTCGCGGGGCTAGGCCGGCGTCGGCCAGGACTCCGCCAGCATTTTCCTCGTGTCCGCGAGGAGTTGGGGCAGTACCCGCGTGTGGCCCACCACCGGCATGAAGTTCGTGTCCCCGCCCCAGCGGGGCACGATGTGCTGGTGCAGGTGAGCGGCGATGCCGGCGCCCGCGACGGACCCCTGGTTCATGCCGATGTTGAAGCCGTGCGCGCCGGACGCGGTGCGCAGCGCCGTCATCGCCTGCTTCGTCAGCTCGGCCAGCTCGGCGGTCTCCGGCACCGTCAGGTCGGTGTAGTCGGCGACATGCCGGTAGGGGACGGTCATCAGGTGGCCGCCGTTGTAGGGGTACAGGTTCAGCACCGCGTACACGTGCTCACCGCGTCGGACGACCAGACCGTCCTCGTCGGACTTGGCCGGGATCGAGCAGAAGGGACAGCCGTCGTCGGCGCCCGGGCCGGTCGGCTTGTTCTCACCCTGGATGTAGGCCATCCGGTGGGGGGTCCACAGACGCTGGAACGCGTCCTGCGTACCCACTCCGATCTGCTGCTCCGGCTCACTCGTCATGCAAGGCAGCATATTGCTTCGCCCGTTCGCGGCGTGTCGCAGGGGTTGGGCGAACAGCGGCCCGGTCCAAGCTGGGCCGATGGACGCAGACAGCCGTCAGGCCCGCTGGGAAGAACGCGTCGAGGGGCCCCTCGCCGTGGCCTCGCTGGCCTTCCTCGCCGGGTACGCCGTCCATGTCCTCGCCCAGGGGCTCGCGGGCGGCTGGCGGGACTTCTGCCTCTTGGTGATGCTGGCCGCGTGGGTGCTCTTCGCCGCGGACTACGCGGTGCGCTGGCGGCTCAGCGGGCAGCGGCTGCGCTTCGTGCGCAGCCACTGGCTGGACGGCGTGGTCGTGCTGCTGCCCCTGCTGCGCCCGCTGCGGATCGTCAAGCTCTACGAGACCGTACAGCGCCGGCACGGGCGGCCCCGGCTGTCCCTGCACGCGCGCGTGATCACCTACGCCGGGGTGTCCACGGGCCTGCTCGGCTTCGCGGGCGCCCTCGCCGTCTACCAGCAGGAGCGCGGGGCGCCCGGCGCGAGCATGAAGACGTTCGGGGACGCCCTGTGGTGGACCTGCGAAACCCTCACCACGGTCGGCTACGGAGATGTCACCCCGGTCACCAGGGGAGGCCGTCTGATCGCGGTCGGCATGATGGCGTGCGGGATGGCGCTGCTGGGCGCGGTGACGGGCTCGTTCTCTTCCTGGCTGATCCAGGTGTTCTCTCAGGAAGGCGACGCTCAGGACGGCGAGAGGCCCTCGGGGAGGTGATCCCCCGAGGGCCCGCGTACGGCAGGGTCAGACCTGCGTCCGCTCCTCGACGACCTTCGCGATCTTCGCGATGGCCTCGTCGAACGGGATGCCGTTCTCCTGCGAGCCGTCGCGGTAGCGGAAGGAGACCGAGCCGCCCGCCATGTCCTCGTCGCCCGCGATGACCATGAAGGGCACCTTCTGCTTCTGGGCGTTGCGGATCTTCTTCTGCATCCGGTCGGAGGAGGAGTCCACCTCCACCCGCAGGCCCTGCTTCTTCGCGGCCGCGGCGAACTTCTCCAGGTACTCCACGTGTCCGTCGCCGATCGGGATGCCGATCGCCTGGACGGGGGCCAGCCACGCCGGGAAGGCGCCCGCGTAGTGCTCCAGGAGCACCGCGAAGAACCGCTCGATCGAGCCGAAGAGGGCACGGTGGATCATCACCGGGCGCTGCTTCGCGCCGTCGGGGCCGGTGTACTCGAGGTCGAAGCGCTCCGGCAGGTTGAAGTCGAGCTGGATGGTCGACATCTGCCAGGTACGGCCGATGGCGTCCTTCGTCTGGACGGAGATCTTGGGGCCGTAGAAGGCGGCGCCACCCGGGTCGGGCACGAGCGGGAGGCCCTGCTTCTCGGCGACCTCGCGCAGTGTCTCGGTCGCCTCCTCCCAGACCTCGTCGGAGCCGACGAACTTCTCCGGGTCCTTGGTGGACAGCTCCAGGTAGAAGTCGGTCAGGCCGTAGTCGCGCAGCAGGCCGAGGACGAAGGTGAGCGTCTTGTCGAGCTCCTCGGACATCTGCTCGCGGGTGCAGTAGATGTGCGCGTCGTCCTGGGTGAAGCCGCGCGCGCGGGTCAGGCCGTGCACCACACCCGACTTCTCGTACCGGTACACGGTCCCGAACTCGAAGAGGCGCAGCGGGAGTTCACGGTACGAGCGGCCGCGCGCGTCGAAGATCAGGTTGTGCATCGGGCAGTTCATGGGCTTTAGGTAGTAGTCCACGCCCTCGTCGAGCTGCATGGGCGGGTACATGCCGTCGGCGTACCAGTCCAGGTGGCCCGAGGTCTCGAAGAGCTTCCCCTTCGTCGCGTGCGGGGTGTAGACGAACTCGTAGCCCTCCTCCTCGTGGCGGCGGCGCGAGTAGTCCTCCATGACCCGGCGGATGATCCCGCCCTTGGGGTGGAAGACCGCGAGGCCGGAGCCGATCTGCTCCGGGATGGAGAAGAGGTCCAGTTCGCTGCCCAGCTTGCGGTGGTCGCGCTTCTCGGCCTCGGCGAGGAAGTCGAGGTGGGCCTTCAGCTCCTCCTTGGAGGGCCAGGCGGTGCCGTAGATGCGCTGGAGCATGGGGTTCTTCTCGCTGCCGCGCCAGTAGGCGGCCGCGTTGCGCATCAGCTTGAACGCCGGGATGTTGCGGGTGGTGGGCAGGTGGGGACCGCGGCAGAGGTCCTTCCAGCACAGGTCGCCGGTCTTGGCGTCCAGGTTGTCGTAGATCGTCAGCTCGCCGCCGCCGACCTCGACGTCCGCGCCGTCGTCGGAGGAGGCCGAGCCCTTGATGCCGATGAGCTCGAGCTTGTACGGCTCGTCGGCGAGCTCCTCGCGGGCGGCCTCGTCCGTGACCACCCGGCGGGCGAACCTCTGCCCCCGCTTCTGGATCTCCTGCATCTTCTTCTCGACGGCCTTGAGGTCCTCGGGCGTGAACGGCTTCTCGACGTCGAAGTCGTAGTAGAAGCCGTCCTTGACCGGCGGGCCGATGCCCAGCTTGGCCTCGGGGAAGAGCTCCTGCACGGCCTGGGCCATGACGTGCGCGGTGGAGTGGCGCAGGATGTTCAGACCGTCCGGGGAGGAGATCTCGACGGCCTCGACCTCCTCGCCGTCGCTGAGCACGTACGACAGGTCCCTGAGCTCGCCGGCCACGCGCGCGGCGATGATCGAGCGCTCGCCGGCGAAGAGGTCGGCGGCCGTGGTGCCCGTCGTCACCGTGCGCTCTTCCCGCTCGGAATCGCGTTGGATGATCACACGGACGTCCGACACCGGTATCTCCTGACTGAAGGTGGGTGCGGCGCCATACCCTGGGCGCGCGCAAGAGGCGATCGTACCGACCCGCACCCGCCGACCGCGAAATCAGCCCCCCGGCTGTTCCCCTCCGCAGGCCTCGTCGAAATAGTCCGTGCCCGCCGCGTTCCCCCGTACCGACTTCATCAGCCGGTCCCGCTCGGCCTCGTCGACCTGCACGGCGACGACCCCGCAGGCGCCGGAGAGCCTGCGGAACCCGCCCCTGCTCTCCAGCCGGCCCTGGACCCGTACCGGCAGTCCGCCCAGATGGGCCTGCCCGGCGATGCGGTAGTCCTCCTCGTCGAGGGTGAGCCGGACGTGCGGGATCTCGGCGCCGGCCAGCACGCGCAGCCGTACGCTGCCCTCGCCGCGCGGCCCCGACCTGCGCATCCGGACGACCGTGCCGGTGATCCGTACGGGCTCGGAGGGCTCCGCGCGCAGATAGCGGGCGCCCGCCTCGCGCAGCACGGACAGGTCGCCGGGCGAGAACTCGACCGGTTCACCGCCCACCGCGCACGCCTCGGGGACTCCGGCGGCCGGCGCCCACTCGACGGCGATCCGGGCGCCCTCGGTACCCCGGACGAGGGTGATCAGCGCCTCGGTGAGCTCACGGCTGGCGCCGGCCTCCACGGCGCCGTCGAAGGCGTCCATGCCGCCGGTGGCCCGCTGGTAGTCGATGGCCTCACGGACCGCGTACAGGGCCTGGTGAAGGCGGACGGCGAGGGGGCGGGCGCCCGGCACGGGCACGAAGGCGGTCAGCCGGCGTCCACCGGCCGCGGAGCCGACGAGGACGCTGTCCAGCGTCGCGAAGGCCGCGCGCCGGTGCCTGGCGCCGTGGTAGCCGGCCCGGGCGCGCGTGGCGAGCGCGCCGGCCAGCAGTATCTGCCGGGCGGCGGAGCGCAGCTGCTCCTCGACGGGCCAGGACGCGGTCCCGGCGGGCCCGACGGGCGTGTCACGCCACCAGCGGATCTCGTCGCTGGGGACGGCCAGCGCGACGAGCACCTCGCGCGCGGAGGGCATGCCGCTGCGGGCCAGCGCGAGCAGCGCCTCGCCGAGCAGGTCGTCGCTGTCGGGGAAGGCCCGGCTCTCCGGCACGAGCAGGCTGGTCCCACTACCGCCCGGTCCGGGCGGGGTCCAGCGGCCGTAGCGGCCGGCCGCGCCGCCGCGCCGCTGCCAGCCGTGCCGGCGCAACAGGGCGCCGAGGACGACCGGGTCGACCTCGGCGGGCTCGGGCGACTGGTTCCAGTGGGCCTCGGGGTGCGGCCGTACGGCCCGCAGTGGCTCGTCGAGGGGGCGGTGGGTCACGGTCTGCCTCCCGTCCCGGCCCGCGTCATGATCTCGCACAGCGCCCGGTCGTCGAAGATGCGTGTGGTGGGTATCCGCACGGTGGTCCGGGTCCGGCCGGTGATCGGGTGGCCGGCGAGATTGACCCAGTAGCAGCAGTGCCGCAGTTCGAGGCAGTCGTGGCCGGCGCGCAGCCACTGGTCCTGGGACCGCGGGACGAGCATCACGACGAGGATCTTGTGCACCGACACCGGGGTGCGGGCGAGCTTGCGCAGGTGGTCGTTGTCGAGCGTGAAGGAGAAGAAGCGGCCGGGCGGGTCGGGCCGGACCTGGTAGGTCGCCTTGAGCTGCACCTTGATGGTGATCTCGTCGTCGACGGTGTGCCCGGGCGCGCTGTGGCTGACGTGCCAGTCGATGCCGTTGTCCGGGAACGGCTGGGACAGCGAGCATCCCGCCGCCGCCGCGACGGCGTGCAGATAGCCCACCTGGAGTGTCTCCATGCAGGCGGTGGTGGCGAGCGTGCCGCGTTGGAGGCCCTCGCGTTCGGGCAGCAGCCCGCCCCGCTCGGGCTGCGCTATCGCCATGACCAACAGCCTTCCGCGCAGAGCCGGTCCGTGTGACGGGCCGCTGAACTGCGATGACCCGTACTCGTGTTGTGTCCTTCCGGCGTACGGCGCAAACAGCCCGGGTATCACCAAACAGGCAGAAGACGGAGCGTCAGCTGCCCTGGGTGAGCGAGGGGTTGAGTAGGTATGACGTACTGGTACGAGGGGCCACTGGCCGCCTTTGACACGGAGACGACGGGTGTCGACGTGGAGACCGACCGGATCGTGTCGGCCGCCCTCGTCGTCCAGGACGCGCCGGGAGGCCGGCCGAGGGTGAGCCGCTGGCTGGTGAACCCGGGCGTGCCGGTGCCGGCCGGGGCGACCGAGGTGCACGGGCTGACGGAGGATCACCTCCAGCGCAACGGCCGCTGGCCGGCGCCGGTGATGTTCGAGATAGCCGAGCTGCTCGCCGAGCAGACCGCCGCCGGGCGCCCGTTGGTGGTGATGAACGCGCCGTTCGACCTGACCCTGCTCGACCGTGAGCTGCGCAGGCACCGGGCCTCGGCGCTGGACGACTGGCTGGGCGCGGCGCCGTTGCGGGTGCTGGACCCGCGGGTCCTCGACAAGCATCTGGACCGCTACCGCAAGGGCCGGCGCACCCTCACCGACCTGTGCGCCCACTACGGCGTGACGCTGGACGACGCGCACGACGCGGCGGCGGACGCGCTGGCCGCTCTGGAGGTCGTCCGGGCGCTGGGCCGGCGGTTCGCGGCCCGCCTGGAGCGCCTGTCCCCCGCCGAGCTGCACATGCTCCAGACGACCTGGCACGCGGCCCAGGCGCGAGGGCTCCAGGCGTGGTTCGCGCGCAGCGGCACACCGGAGACGGTGGACACGTCCTGGCCGCTGCGCCCGGAGCTGCCGGCGGCGGCCTGAGCCGGGCGCCGGACACACGAAAAAGCCGGTCCGCGTGGTGCGGACCGGCCTTTCCCGGTGGGCGATACTGGGTTCGAACCAGTGACCTCTTCGGTGTGAACGAAGCGCTCTCCCACTGAGCTAATCGCCCGGGAACGCACCGAACAATACAGGTCTTCGCGGGCTTCCTTCAAACCGCTTCGAGGTGGGCGGCCAGGCCGCGCCGTCCGGCCCGCATCATCAGCCGGTGGTTGAGGCGGAACACCGGCCGGCCGGGGACGGCGAGCCGCCGCAGCAGCGGCTTGTCGACCCGGACCACCTGGTCGTAGCGGGCGAGGGCGCCGGAGCCGTCGGCGGTGACCGTCCAGCGCGCCCAGCCGTCGATGTCGCCCGTCATGGCGACCTCCAGGACCCCGGCCGCCGCGTCGCGCCGCACCTCACGGGCGGTGAACGTCATGTCGTACGGGAGGAACGAGCGGATGCGGATGACGCCGGTCGCGCCGTCGATCCGGTGCACCTCGCGCACCTGGCGCCACCATCGCGGGTAGTCCTCGACCCGCTCCAGCGCGTCGTACACGCGGGCGGGCGGCGCGGGCAGCGCCCACAGGCTGCGGAAGCGGTATCGGGTCCAGTCCATGAAGCGAGTGTGCCCGCGCGGGGTGCGGCCAACGGCATGTTGAGTACGTTCTGAGTACGTGCGCTCATGCTCTCGGTCGTGACGCGGACCACACTCCGACCCATGACGTATTTTCCGCCTCCGGCCGAGGAGTTGCGCTTCCTCGACAACGAGCTCCGGCAACTGGACGCGCGCCGGGCCCAGTTGCTGGCCCGCCGCGCCTGGCTGGTCACGACGCTTCAGCAGGCGGCACAGCCGGCCCCGCCGGTGTGGCCGAGCCGGACGGCGCAGGCCGGCCCCGCCGCGCGCCCCGAGGCCACCGCCCCGGGCGTGCAGAACGTCCTCCTGCTGCTCGGCGGCGTCCTGCTGACTGTCGCGGCGATGGTGTTCACGCTGGTCAGCTGGGGCCATCTGGGAATCGCCGGCCGTTCACTGGTGCTGGGCGCGGTCACGCTGGCGGTCCTCGGTTCGCCCGTGGCGCTGCTGCGGCGGGGGCTGCGGTCGACCGCCGAGTCGGTGGCCGGCCTCGGCCTCGCGCTGACGGTGCTGGACGCCTACGCCCTGCGCGAGGTCGTGTTCACGTCGGCGGACGGTACGACGTACGCGGCGGCGGCGTCGACGGTCCTGGCGGCGCTGTGGGCGGCGTACGGCACGGCGCTCGGCGCGCTGCCGGGCCCGGCCACGCTGCGACTGCCGCACCCCGCGGCCGTGGCCGTCGCGCAACTCCCCCCGCTCCTGTGGACGATCGCGCTGGGCGGCGGGCCGCTCACGGTCACGGCCGCGGTGCTGCTGACGACGGCGCTCGACGCGGTGGTCGCGCTGCGGGTGTCCGAGCGGCCGGTGCGTCTCGTCGCCGTGGTGTGCGCCTCCGGCACGGGCGGCTGCGGTGTCCTGGCGGCCGGTCTGCTCTGTCTGGGAGCGTCCGGTCCGACCGCCGCCGCCCGTGCGGCGGCGCTCCTCCTCCTGGCGGCGGCGATCGCTCTGGGTGTGGCGCGGTGCGCACCCCGGCCGGGGCTCGCGACGGCCATGGCGGCGACCGGCGCCGTGTGCGGGGTGGCCGGCGTGGGTGGCGTCCTGCGGGTTTCGGTGCCCGGTGACTGGGTGGTACCGGCCATTCTGGCCTGCGGGATCGCGCTGACTGCCGCCGCGCGGGGCTCGGAGGCGGTGCGCCGGGGCGTCGCCCTGGCGTCCGGTGTCGTCCAGGCGGGGGCGGTGCTGTGGGCGGTGCCGGCCGTGGGCGTCACGGTCCTGGGACCGGCGGCCTGGCTGCGGCACCCCTGGTCGGGGGCTCCGGCGGACGCCCGGGCCGCGGTGACGGTCGACGCCTTCTGGCCGCCGTACGCCGTCACCGTGCCGCTGATCCTCGTCGCGGTCGCCGCGGTGTCGGCCACGGCGGTCCGCAGCGAGGAGTGGCGTCCGCGGGCGTCGGCCGCCGCGCTGACGCTGACCTGGGCCGCGGTGCTCGTCACGCCCACGGCGCTGGGACTTCCCTACGTTGTCGGCCTGTTGATCCAGGGGATCGTCGTGGCGGCGCTCCTCGTGCCCGCGCTTCGGGGGCCGGCGGCACGGACGGCCACCGGGCTCGCCCTGCTGACCTCCCTCGGCCTCGCCTTCTCGTCCCTGGCCACCGAGCCCGCGACCCTCGTCGTTCTCGGCTCGCTGACGGTGGTGTTCGCGGGGGCCGCGTGGCGCGGCCGGCAGGCGCCGGTGTCCGCGGCCGCCGCCCTGGGCTGGGCCACGGCCCTGGCCTGCGCCGTGGGTGCGTCCGCCGGCTGGCGGCCGGAGCACACCGCGCTGCTGGTGCTGGTCGTCCCGGTCGCCTCGGCCCTGCTCGCGGCTCGGCCGGGTGACTCCGCGACGACGACGGCGGTCGAGGTGACGGGATCCGTCGCCGGGCTCGTCGCCATCGGCCTCGCCGTGGCCGACCCGCCCCTGCTGGCCCTGGTGCTGTCCCTGTGCGGGGTGATCGCGGCGGGCACGGCCGTACGTCCGGACCGCCGTGAGGCCGGCTACGCGGCCGTCGTCCTCTTCGTACTGGCCTCATGGGTCCGGCTGGCCGCCTGGCAGGTGGACATCCCCGAGGCGTACACGCTGCCGGTCACCGTTCCGGCGCTGCTCGTCGGAGCCCTGCGCCGGCGCCGCGACCCGGCCGCGTCGTCCTGGACGGCGTACGGTCCCGGTCTCACCGTGACGCTCCTGCCCAGCCTCGCCGCGGTCTGGAGCGACCCGGGATGGACCCGCCCGCTGCTGCTGGGCGCGGCCGGGCTGCTGCTCACCCTGCTGGGCGCCCGGCACCGGCTGCGGGCGCCGCTCGTGCTGGGCGGCTCGGTGCTCGCCCTGGTCACCCTGCACGAGCTCGCCCCGTATCTGGTCCAGGTGACCGACGCGCTCCCCCGCTGGGTGCCTCCCGCCCTCGCCGGGCTGCTGCTGCTCGCACTCGGTGCGACGTACGAGCGGCGGCTGCGCGATGTCCGGCGGGTGCGGGAGGTCCTCGGGAGGATGAACTAGCGGGGTGCTACGGCATCTTGTCGCCGAGCAGGGCCAGGTTCTCGATGGCGGCGAGGCCGTAGAGGGCGGTGTCGTTGGTGGCCACCCAGGCGGCCTCGCTGCCCGCGACCAGGGCGGCGGGGCCGCTCACCGGCTCCGTCTTCCACGGCGACGACTCGGTGTAGCCGTCGGAGCTGTAGAACTTCGTCCACGCCCGCTTGGCGAGCGCCTCGTCCCCGGTCTGGACGGCGGCGTACGCGTCGAGTCGCGAGTGGCCCTGGAAGAGCAGCAGGGTGCCGAAGTTGCTGCCGTAGCGCGCCGCCTGTTCCGCCTTGGTGGCGTTGAAGTAGCGGCAGTAGTCCAGGTACGCCTCCTTGAACTTCGGTATGTCGACCAGGTGGATGAGTTCGGCGCACAGCTCGTTGAGGCCGAAGACGGCGGACAGGTGCGAGACGCCGACGACCGGGGCGGTGGCCACCGCAAACTTTCCGGTGTCCAGGTCGTACAGGCCGCTGCCCTGCACGAAGCCGTTGGGCTGGGCGCCGATGGTCTCCATGGTGGACAGGACGCGGGCCTTCGCCTTCTCCCACTTCGGGCCCTTGCGCTCCCACTCGGTCAGCCACGCCGACACCAGGCCGCTCCAGTCGGTGCCGAAGCCGATCGACAGGGCGTGCCGGTCGGGGGTGTACGGCTCGGTGCGGATCTTGCGCAGCGGGTCCAGGGCGAGGAACGTCTCGTCGGAGTCGACGTTGGCGTGCATGAGGTCGCCGACGCGTTCGTCGGCGGTGAGGAAGTAGTAATAGCGGCGGTAGGTGGTGTTGGCGATGCGCTGCTGCTTGGCGCTGTCGGCGTAGTGCTGCACCCCGTGCCGGGTGCCCAGCCCCGCCCACTGGCCGAGGTGGTAGACGTCGACCTCGCCGGTGTGCCGGGTCATCGCCTCGGCGAAGCGGAAGATGTCCGCGCGTCCGCTGCGCAGATAGGCGAACCAGAGCCAGAGGTCGGGGGACAGCTCGGAGTTGTCCCAGGCGTAGCCGCCGATGTCGTACCGCCACTGGTGCCGGACGGTGTCGTAGGTGTGCATGATGTCGCCGTAGTCCCAGAAGCCGTACCAGCGGCGCTGCTCCACCTGGTCCTTGTAGTAGGTGAAGAGGAAGTCGAGGTGGTCCTCGATCTTCGCCTTGGCGGGGGTCGAGCGGTCCGGCTCGGCGTACAGGCCCGGCCCGAACACCTTGGCCTTGATGAGCTGCCTGGGCGGGGCGGCGAGCTGGGGCAGCACCCGTACGGCCTCGACCTGTTCGGCGAGCTTCTCGGGGGCGGGCGTGGACTCGTTGGCCCAGAAGAGGAGCTCGGAGGTACGGGCGATGCCGTAGGGGGTGCCGAAGCCGGGCTCGTAGTCCTCGTACGTGATGTTGAGGCCTTCGAGCTGTTCGGGGAAGGTGTCCTGGCCCATGCCGTCGTGGTAGAAGCGCAGGTCCATGGGCTGCGCCTCGGGCGACCAGAGCCAGAGGGTGACCTCGGCCTCGTCGGTGTGGGCGTCGCGGATGTCGAGCTGGGCGGGGTGCTTCTCCCAGAAGTCCCTGAGGCCGAAGGAGAATCCGCCGCTCGCCCCGCCGACGTAGCCGAAGCCGGAGGCCCGCTTGCCGCCGCCGGCGCCGATCCAGCCGTAGCCCTTCTTGGTGCGCTTGCGGAGCGCGAAGCCGTCCGCCGACAGCTGGGAGAGGGTGTAGTCGCCCCACTCGGGGATGTACTGGAGGCGGGTGGTGACCCGCTGGTCCCAGGTGGCGGGGTCGGGGAGCTTCTGGCCCGCGTACTGGGCCGCCTGCACCGCCGCGCCGGGGTCGCGGCGCAGGCCGGTGATTCCCTTGACCGCCTCGCGCAGCAGGCCGGTGCCCTCGCCGCCGATGCGGATGTGACGGTCGTAGGACTCGTCGCGCAGGGGGACGGTGAAACGGACGCCCAGACCCCGGATGAAGTCGCCGCTCGCCTTGCCGGGTTCCTGTTTCCCGTCGTAGGTGATGGTGTGCACCATGCGGAAGGAGTCGGCGCCCGCGTAGAAGTACAGGCGGATGGAGAACGGCAGCCAGCTGCGGCTGCCCTTGCGGTGTTTGCCGTCGATGCGGACGACCGCGCGGACCGGGCCCGTCTGCTCGACGGTGACGGCGTCGATGGCGCCCTCGAAACGCTCCGTCTTGACGGTGCCCTGGTCCTCGTCCTCGATCTCGGGCTGCCGGATCAGGACCAGCCGGCCGTTCTTGGCGATCTCGGTGGAACCGCGGGTGACGGACTTGATGAGGGTGGCGCCCGACTTGCCGATCTTCACCGTGATGACGCCCGTCGACACGTCGATGGTGCCGCCGCTCCTGTCGACGGTGACCTTCTTCGCGGGTGCGGCCGGGGCACCGGCGGCGAGGGTGAGCTTGCCGGAGCCGGAACCGACCGCGTGGGCCGTCCACTTCAGCGACCCGTCCGGCCAGTAGGCGAGCGGCCAGGACTGTACGGGGACGTCCTTGCCGTCGGCGTCCGTCAGCGCGAAGGTCTGGTCCTCCTGGTACGTGCCCATGGGCCAGGGCACGCCGAGCGTGGAGCCGGGGGCCGCGCCGAGGCCGCCGTCCTCCAGCCAGTCAAGGGTGACGGGGTCGGCGTCGGCCGCGGCGGCTCCGGGCTCGGCCTGTGCGTTCTTGGCGCCCAGGGCCCAGCTGAACTGGGCGGCGGCTCCGGCGACGGCGGCCGCCTTCAGGAGGGACCTACGGGGGATGGGAGACATGAGATGCAGCCTTTCCTTTCCGCGCGAACGGCATGGGTGGTCAGGGGCATGACAGAGAGAGGCGCGGCGCCCTGGGCGCCGGCCCGGTGCGAGGGCCGGCCGTCAGCGGCGCCGGTAGCGCTCCTCGACGGCGACGGCCGCCGCCGCGACGGCCCCGAGGACGGGGACCGCCAGCGGCGCGACGAGCCAGGCGGACACGGCGACGACGGCCAGCCCGCAGACGAGCAGGAAGGATCCGGCGGGATCGAGCACGGTCCGCCGCCCCGCCTCCGCGAGCAGCGCCCGCCAGGAACGGCCCGGAGTCCAGACCGCCGCCGCCCTCAGCAGCGCCACGGCGAGCCCGGTCAGCGCGAGGACGCCGACGGACCCGACCAGCGGCCCACCGGGAATCCCGGCCCGAGCGGCGAGGACGTCCACCCAGACCGCGACGGCGGCCGCCCATCCGGCGAGCCCGACGACCCACCCGCCACGTACGGCGGCCCGGAAGTCGGCGACGAACTTCCGCCAGCCGCCGATCTCATGGGTCGCGCGACGCCGCAGATGCCGTGCCCCGGCGGCGAAGGCCGCGGGGTAGGTGACGCCCCCGAGACAGGCCACGGCGATCCACACTCCGGTGAGCAGACTCTCGGCGAAGAGCGCGAAGCGCTCGCCGAACACGGACTCCCTGCGCGGGGAGCGGGGCTTCACCCGTGTTTGCGCCATGGAGTCCCCCTCAGCCCTTCAGCCCGGAGGTCGCCATGCCGTCGATGAGATAGCGCTGGAAGGCCATGAAGAAGGCGATGACCGGCACCAGCGCCACCAGCGACATCGCGATCATGCTGCCGTAGTTGGAGATGCCCTCCTGGTCGCGGAACATCATCAGGCCGAGCGAAACGGTGTACTTGGACGGGGTGTTGAGATAGATCAACGGCCCCATGAAGTCGTTCCACGCGTTGATGAACGTGAAGATGGCGCTGGTGATGATGGCGGGCCGGCTCAGCGGCAGCACGATGGACCAGTAGGTCCTCAGGTGCCCGCAGCCGTCGAGTTTGGCGGCCTCGTCCAGCTCGCGCGGCAGCCCGCGCATGAACTGCACCATCAGGAAGACGAAGAACGCCTCCGTGGCCAGGAACTTGCCCGCGACGAGCGGCACGAGCGTGTCGATGTAGCCGAGGTTGCGGAACAGCACGTACTGCGGGATGAGCAGCACGTGGTACGGCAGCAGCAGAGTGCCGATCATCAGGGTGAACAGCAGGTTCCGCCCGGCGAACCGGATCTTGGCGAAGGCGTACGCCGTCAGGGAGCTGGAGAGCACCACACCGACCACGGCCAGGCCCGCGTACATCAGCGAGTTGCTGAAGAAGCTGGTGATGGAGATGCCGGAGATGCCGTCGGCCAGTCCGGAGAAGTTCGCCCAGACCGGCTCGCCGGGCAGCAGGTCGAGGCTGGCGATGATGTCCTTGCTCGGCTTGAACGAGGCGCCGAGCACCCAGATCACCGGGTACAGGACGACGGCGAGCACGAGGATCGCGCCCACGTGCCAGACGAGGGATCCGATGCGCCGCCGCTCTCCGGTGGGGCGTACGGCGGGGCTGGTGGCGGTGGTCACTTGGCGGCCTCCTCGTAGTGCACCCACTTCTTCTGCGACCAGAACAGGACGGCCGTGACGAGCGCCACCGCGACCACCAGCGTCCAGGCCATCGCGGAGGCGAAGCCCATCTGGGCCTCCTTGAAGCCCTTCTGATACAGGTAACAGGTGTAGACAAGGGTGGCGTCGGCCGGTCCGCACCGGGTGTCGGAGACGACGTACGCCGAGCCGAACACCTGGAACGCGTGGATGGACTCCAGCAGCACGTTGAAGAAGAGCACCGGGGAGATCATCGGCAGCGTGATGTTCCAGAACCGCCGGAAGGGGCCGGCGCCGTCCATCTCGGCAGCCTCGTACAGCTCCTGAGGCACCTGTTTGAGCCCCGCCAGGAAGATGACCATCGGCGCACCGAACTGCCAGATGCTCAGCGCCACCAGGGAGTACAGAACGTAGTCCGGGTTGCCGATCCAGCCGCCGACGTCGAGCCCGAAGATCTTCTGCGTACGGTCCACGACGGCGTCGTCGGAGAACAGCGCCCGCCACACGAAGCCCACCGAGACGCTGGCGCCGATGAGCGACGGCATGTAGAACGCGGCCCGGTACAGGGCCTGGCCGCGCCGCTTCTGGGCGAGCAGCAGCGCCACTCCGAGCGCGAGGAGCAGCTTCAGCGGTGTGGCCACGACGACGTACTTGAGTGTGACCTGCACCGACTTCTGCCAGCGCGGGTCCTGGAACATCGTCGTGAAGTTGTCGAGCCCCACCCACCGGGGCGGCGTGAACAGGTTGTAGCTGGTGAACGCGTAGTAGAGCGACGCGATCATCGGCCCCGCAGTGAGCAGCAGGAAACCCGCGATCCACGGCGACATGAAGAGGTAGCCGGCGAGGTTCTCGCGGCGCCGCCCGCGCCGCCCGGCGGCAGGAGCGGCGGACCGCTTCTCCGCCGGGCGCGCGGGCGCTTCCTTGACGAGCGTCATGGTGGTACGTCCCCTCAGCCCGCGAACGCGGCCTTGGCCTCGCTGAACAGCGCCTTCGCGGCGTCGGCCGGCTTGGTCTTGCCCTGGGCGACCTCACCGCCGATCCGCAGGAAGGCCGCCTCGATGACGTCCGCGCCTGACGGGTGCGGGGTGATCTTCCCGAGGGCGTCCGCCTTGGCGACCTCGTCCTCGTAGGCCGCGACGCCCTTGTTGTTGGCGTCGGTCGGCTTGAAGGCGGCGTACTGCTCGGAGGTGGCGAGGATGCCGCGGTCGTAGCCCATGATCTTGCCGACCTCGGGGTCATGGACCATGAAGTCGATGAACTGGGCCGCTTCCTTCGGGTGCTTGGTGCCGGAGAAGGCGCTCAGCATCAGGGAGCCGAGGTACTGACCGGTGTCCTTGCCGTCCGTGGTGGGGATCGGCGCGAGACCGTAGTCCGACTCGCCCTCGCCCTCGTAGCGGATGGAGAAGTTGTCCCAGGTGAACTCGGACGCGGCGAGGCCCGCCGAGAGACCGGACTTCGGCTTGGCCTGCTCGATCTTCTTCGGGTCGGCGACCAGCCCGGACTTCACGCGCTTGTAGCCGTCCTCCCACCACTGCGTCACATCGTCCTCGGTGAAGCCGAGATCGCTGTCGGTGAAGAAGGCCTTGCCGTTCTGACGCAGGTACAGGTCGTAGAGGTACATGATGCTGAAGTAGCCGGTGTCGCCGGCGATCTTCAGCTTGTCCTGGATCGTCTGCAGCGCGTCGAAGTACTCGTCCCAGGTCCAGCCGAAATTCGCCTCGACGCCCGCCTTCTGGAAGGCCTTGAGGTCGATGACGAGCGCCATGGTGTTGGCGCCGACGGGTATGCCGATCTGCTTTCCGTCGACCTGACCGTTCGCCAGCACGCCGTTGCGGAAGTTCTCGAGGCTCAGGTTCCCGGCGTCCGCCTGCGACTTGAGATCCATCAGAACTCCGCGCTTGTCGTACTTGCGCAGAAAGCCGACCGCATTCTGGAAAACGTCCGGCGGATTCCCGCCGGACGCCTGGGTCTGGAACTTCTCCCAGAACGCCTCGTAGTCGGTGAATTCGGGCTTGATCTTGATCTTCGGGTACTTCTTCTCGAAGAGCGCGATCGTCTTCTTGATGGCGATGGTGCGCGGCTCGCCACCCCACCATGCGTAACGGATCGTGACCGTCCCGTCCGCCGACGTACCGCCGTCTCCGCCGCACCCCGTGGTCGCGGCCAGGCCCAGTGTGGCCGCCGTCGCCCCCGCGGCCTTCAGGATCGTTCGCCTCTCAACATTCCTGCTGGTTCCCACAGTCGGGCCCTCCCCGCAGCGTCGTTGCCGCTTGCATGAATCGTTTCAAGAAAGCGCTTGCTGGCACAAGGTACGAGGGGGTTGAGAGAGCGTCAATGATTCGGACAGGAATTTCTTACGCGCGGCTCCTGCGTCGAACTGCCCCCACACGGGTGACGCCGCCTCACCGTCGGGACGAACGCGCAGGTGAGAGACGCCTGTTCGACGCCCCGAACCACTGACTGGCCGTCGGAAGATCACGCCGAGGGGCTGAAATCCGCCTACGGACACGAGGCCGACCCGGACACGGAAGCCTGCCGGGACGGCAGCGGGTGGTGACGTGGGGGGACACGGGCGGTCGCCGGGGAGGTGGGGGACGGCGGCTGGGAGGTGGGGCGCGGCCGCTGGGGAGGTACGGCGGCGGGGCGGCTCGGGAGGTGGGGTGCGGCCGCTGGGGAGACGCCAGGGCCGGCCAGGAGGTGCGACGCCGGACAGCTCGGGAGGTGCGGCGGCGGGGCGGCTCGGGAGGTGGGGCGCGGCCACTGGGGAGGTGCGGCGGCGGGGCGGCTCGGGAGGTGGGGCGCGGCCGCTCGGGAGGTACGGCGGCGGGGCGGCTCGGGAGGTGCGGTGCGGCCGCTCGGGAGGTGCCAAATCCGCCGGGACGTGCGACGCCGGGCCGCTCGGGAGGTGCGACGCCGGGCCACTCGGAGGTGCGAGCGGGCCTCTTGAAAGGTGCGGTGCGGCCGCTCCGCTTAGGAGGAGCTTGTGCAACGAGCGGGGGCGCATGCTGGCGCCGGGAGGTGGGAATGGGCGCGCGTCGACGCAAGTGATTCGGTCGGGCCCGGAGAACCCGGGAGGCGACACGGTCCGGCCCGCAGAACCGCGAGGCGACACCGATGGGCCGGTGAGCCGGGGAGACAGCACCGTCGAGGCCGGAAAGCCGAGGAAGCGACTCGGTCCGGCCCGGAGAGCCGGGGAGGCGAGACGGTCGCGACCGAAGAGCCGGGGAGGCAACAGGTCCGGCGGAGCCCCGCAGGGCGACACGGTCCGGCCCGGAGAGCCGGGAAAGTGACACCGTTTTGCCGTGAAGTTGGCAAGGGGACGGGGTCAGGCTCGAAACGGGGAGCCGGGGAGCCGGGGAGCCGGGGAGCCGGGGAGCCGGGGAGCCGGGGAGCCGGGGAGCCGGGGAGCCGGGGAGCCGGGGAGCCGGGGAGGAGAAACGGGCCTGGAGGTGACGGAGACACGGCGTGGCCTGGCCTTAAGGGGCTGCTGGGCCGCGCTCGACGGCACGGGAGGCCGTAAGGCCGGCTTGACGGACGGGGACGACACGGCAGGCTCGAACAAGCCGAAGAGGTGACGCGGCGAGGCCTCATGGACCGGGCGGCGCGGGTAGGGCTCGAAGAGCCCCAAGCAGACGGGTCCGGGCCGGAGAGAGCCGGGACGGGGCGATGGCCCGGAGGGGCCGGGGAGACGGCGCCATGACGCGTCATGCGGCGCATGCCCGCGTCGGCGGCGCATGCCCGCGTCGGCGGCGCATGCCCGCGTCGCGCGGTCCTCGTCCGCGTCGTGCGTCCGCGCAGCCGGTGACGCGCTGGAGCCCTCCAGCAACGTAGCCGGTCCGGGCGGAAGAGACGGAGGCGGAGGCGCCCTGACGGCCAGGAGGCGGCTCAGTCGAGGTCTGACGGCACTACGCGGCCTCCGGGCCTGGATGGCCAGGAGGCGGGCGCGGCCGGGCCGGAGGGCGCTACCTGGGCAGGCCCTATGGACAGGGGCGACACGGTGGGGGCCCGAGAAGCGGAAGGGCGACGCAGCCTGGTCTCAAGGGCCGGCGAGGCCGGGCTCGACGCCGGGGGGTGGCATGGTCCGGCCCGGCGACCAGGGGACTCCGGGCCATGGGGGCCGAGGCGGGAACGACGTCGGCCCGTCTGCGGTTTCGCAGACGGGCCGACGTTCCGGGTGGGCGATACTGGGTTCGAACCAGTGACCTCTTCGGTGTGAACGAAGCGCTCTCCCACTGAGCTAATCGCCCGGACGCAGGAAGAACATTACCCCATGTCAGGGGTTGACTGTGACCACGGCCGAGCCGCCCCGGCGCCTCCTCGGAGACTCACTGGTCCTTGATCTTCCAGGGCATCTCGAAGCCGAACTTCCACAGGTAGACACCCACCAGGACGGCGATGATCACGAGCCCGATCGCGGTCAGGGTGATGTTGCGACGGCGGACCTTGGGGTCGAGCGCGCGCTGGGCCGCCTCGGTGACCTTGCGCTTCGTCCAGCGGAGCACCAGCTGTGCCCAGACGAACTCGGTGGCCCAGATCGCCATGCCGCCGAAGATCACCACCCAGCCGGGGCCGGGCAGCGGCAGCATGACGATGCCGGCGCCCACCACGGCGAGGCCGATCACGAAGACCCCGACCTGCCAGCTCAGGTGCAGCATGCGGCGCGCCTTGACGAATTCGGGCGCCCTGGAGCCGAGCCCCTGGTCCTGCTGCTCCTCCGCCGCCCCGTCCGGCTTCGACCCGTCCAACGCCACGACTGCCTCGCCCGACTCGTCACTCCCCGTGTTCATACAGCCTGACCTTACCCGAGAGAATCCGGTCACCGGAATGGTGGTACTGGGCGAACGAACTGTCGGCCGGAAGAGTTACGTAAAGGCACGCAAAACACTCAGAGGGGTTTACAACGGCACCGTAGGTGGCATGTCGATTTCGCCGACGTGCGAATCCCCGAGCGCACACTGAGCGAAAGGCCCTGGCGCTTATGAACACCACGGTCAGCTGCGAGCTGCACCTGCGCCTCGTTGTGTCGAGCGAGTCCTCCCTGCCTGTCCCCGCAGGCCTGCGGTACGACACGGCCGACCCCTACGCCGTGCACGCCACCTTCCACACCGGTGCCGAGGAAACCGTGGAGTGGGTGTTCGCCCGCGACCTGCTTGCCGAGGGCCTGCACCGGCCCACGGGCACCGGCGACGTCCGTGTCTGGCCGTCGCGCAGTCACGGTCAGGGCGTCGTCTGCATCGCCCTGAGCTCTCCAGAGGGCGAAGCCCTGCTCGAGGCCCCTGCGCGGGCCCTGGAGTCCTTCCTGAAGCGGACCGACGCCGCCGTGCCTCCTGGCACGGAACACCGGCACTTCGACCTCGATCAGGAGCTCTCGCACATTCTGGCGGAGAGCTAGGGCGAGGCTCACACCGAGCTGCCCGGCGCCGTCCACTCGGGGAGACGGCTCGGGCCAGGACAACCGAATAGGGCATGCGCCGACGCCGTGCCACGGGTCTCCCGTGGGGCGGCGTCGGCGTGCCCCCGGCACGTCCGGACGGGGCTCCCCCGGCCTCCCGGCGCCGGGCTCCCGCAGATCCGGTCCCCGCGTGGCCGTTGCCCGACGGCCCGGTGCGGCTACCATCGGCCAGCATCGGCGGGCGCTCGCCCGACCCCCAGGCCAGGGAGCGAAATGTGCTGATCACCCACGACACCCGGTGCGCGCTCGATGCCGTGGTGGAACTGGTGAACACCGCACCGGAGGAGGACGCGGCTCCGGACGCGCTGCCGGATGTCGCCGCCCTCGCGGATTTCGTGCGAAAGCACGAGATCAGTGACGTCGGCGTGCTGTCCGAGTTCGACCTGTCCGCGGTGCGCAAGATCCGTGGGCGGTTCGCCGGGATCTTCGCGGCGTCGGAGCCGCGGACCGCCGCCGCGCTGATCAACGAGCTGGTCGCCGCCGCGGGCACCACGCCGCGCCTCACCGATCACGACGGCTACGACTGGCATGTGCACTACTTCGCGCCCGGCGCGTCCGTCGCCGACCACCTGGCGGCCGACTGCGGGATGGCCCTCGCCTTCTTCGTGGTGGCCGGGGAGCAGGAGCGGCTTCGGCGCTGTGAGGCCCCGGACTGCCGACGCGCCTTCGTCGACCTCTCCCGCAACCGGTCCCGCCGGTACTGCGACAGCCGCACCTGCGGCAACCGCCTGCACGTGGCCGCCTACCGGGCGCGCCGCAAGGAGGCGGCGGGCTGAGGCCGGCCTCACCGCGCGGGGCTCTCTCGCGGTGCTCGACGTCCCCTGATGCCGTGTGATGCCGACGCGGCCCCGGCGGGTGACGCCGGGGACCGCGGGTACGGCTCAGAGCAGCAGCAGATCATGCAGCGAAGCCATGAGCAGCAGACACCCGATCACCGCAAGAAAGATCATCAGCGGTGGCTGGGAAAGGGCGAAGAGGCACCCGCGCGGCTCGTCCTGCTGCGGCGCGGCGTCGCTCTGTGTCGTGTCGAGCATCTCGCGGGCGATGATGACGCAGGCGACGCCCTTCGCGCGATCACCCGCCCGCATTGAGCGGGAGTGCGCCGGTTTCCGTGACGTCGCTGTCAGGCGGTGATCACTTCCGCGCGCGGGCAGGCCGACTGTGTCGTTTCACCGTCGGGCCGCCCCGCGGGCCGTGGTTCAGCTGCCCTGGTTCATATGCCGTGCTTCTTCAGGATGGCCTCGATGTCGCTGAAGTCGTCGGCGCCGCCGGTCGCGCGGGGTGCGGCCGCGGGTCGGGACGCCGGGCGGGGAGCCGGGCGGGAGGCCTGGCCCAGGGAGGGCGCGGAGGCCGCGGGGGCCACCGCCTCCGCCTGCGCGGACCGGGCCGCGGCCTTGCGTTCCTTGCGGGTGCCGCCGCGGCGGCGCTCCACGGCGCGGGTGGTGGCGAACAGGGCCCAGGCTCCACCGAGCACCGCGAAGCCCGCCCAGGCCGTCGGGCTGAAGGCGGTGTCGGCGGCCCATTCGACGACGCCGGTCATCACGAGGCCGAGCGGCACCAGGGCGTAGGCGGCGATACGGGCGGCCGACAGGAAGCGCTTGCGGTACGCGGTGACCACCGCGATGCCCAGGCCCGCCGCGGCGACGGCGGAACAGACGGTCTCGGCAATCATCCGGTCCTCCAGGCGTGGGCTCGGGCAAAGTCGATCGAGCGGACGCGGTGCCGCGGCCCGTGGGCCCGCGCCTCGTCCCCTCCATCCTGCACCTGCGCACCGCCCGCGGGCCATGCCGCGGGCGGACATCAGGGACATCTCCGGGTCGGCTCCTCCGCAGGTGCCGCCCGGGCTCGTCCCTTCCGGTCCGCGCGGGAGCTCCGAGCCCGGGCCTACGGCGGTCCCGGTTGGGGCGGCCGGGCCCGGACTGGAAGACTGGCGTCATGAACGACTCGTCCCCGACCTCCGCCTCCGCCACGCCGGGCACGGCGGCCGCCCGTCCCGCCGTCGTCCTCGACGTCTGGTGCGAGCTCCAGTGCCCGGACTGCCGCGGCGCTCTCGACGACCTGCGCGTCCTTCGCGAGCGGTACGGCGACCGGCTCGAGCTGCGGCTGAGGCACTTCCCGCTGGAGAAGCACCGCCACGCCTTCGCCGCCGCGCAGGCCGCCGAGGAGGCCCTGGAGCAGGGACGGGGCTGGGCGTACATCGAGGCGGTGCTCGGCCGGGTCGAGGAGCTGGACCGTGGGGGGGAACCCTTCCTGGTCGAGGTCGCCGGTGAACTCGGGCTGGACGCCGAGGAGTTCGACACCGCGCTGATCGACGGACGGCACATCCTGATCGTGGACGCCGACCAGGCCGAGGGCAAGGCGATCGGCGTCACCGGCACCCCCACGTACGTCATCGGCGGCGAACGCCTCGACGGCGGCAAGAGCCAGGAGGGGCTGCGCGAGCGCATCGAGGAGATCGCCGACCGGCTGCTGGCCGAGCAGGCCTGAGGCGGCCTCCGCGCGCCGGTTCAGAGCAGGTTCTTGTACATCGAGTAGCCCACGGGCAGATATCCGAGCGACTCGTAGAGCCGCTCGGCCGGGGTGTTGCCGGCGAAGACGTTGAGGCCCAGAACGCGCTTGCCCGCCGCGATCGTCTGGGCCTCGGCCAGCAGCATCAGGGAACGTCCGTGACCCCGGCCCCGGAAGGCCTCGGCGGTCTCGACGTCGTACACGAACGCCTTGTCGCCCACGAAGGCCACCCAGAGCGCGCCGACCCGGACGCCCTCCTGCTCCAGGACGCTGAACAGCATGTTCTCCGTCCTCCAGCCCTGCGGCAGCAGCAGTTCGTTGTCCCGCCACGACCTGGCCAACGCCTCGTCCTCGGGCACCCCCCGCTCCGCCAAGTCCCGGGCGTAGGACGTGACGCCGTGCTCGAACCAGGGCAGGTACTCGGCCTCCGTCATGGGCCTGGCCCTGCTGCCCTCGGGCAGCCGGGGAGCGGTGGCACCCAGAGCCTTTTCCATACCGCGGTTGCGGTGGACGTAACCGAGCGCCGTCGCCATGCGCAGCGCGGTCCCCGCGTCGGCGGGCACCCTGAGCTCGATCCGCTTGCAGCCCCAGCCCCGGGCCACCTCCTCGGCGGCCAGGGCGGCCACCGTCCCGCGTCCGCGCCCTCGGTCCGGTTCCTCGATGCGCAGGTCGACGATCTGGGCCACGCGGGGGCCGAAGGCGGGGGACGTCGAAAGGTGGACCGCTCCGACGGGGCGGCTGTTCACACACACCTGGTAGTGGCGTGACAATGCCCCGTCGGCGGCGTGCTGAAGCGGCTCGGTCGGCCGCAGGGTCGTGGTCATCAGGGGCTTTCTACCCACCCCGGCGAGCCACGTCAGCCCCTTTTCCCGGTCCTTGGGGTTCCGGTACGGGACCTCACGGCTTCGGTACGGGGCCTCACGGGTCGAGGTCGTCGGCCGCGCGCTCGGCGAAGATCCGCATCGCCTTGGCGGTCACCGGCCCCGGCGTGCCCGGCAGTTCACGGTCGTCGACGCGGTGAACTGCCTGGACGTCGCGCAGCGTGGAGGTGAGGAAGACCTCGTCGGCCCGCTCCAGCACGTCCAGCGGAAGATCGGTCTCCTTGGCGCCCGTCCACTCGACGGTCAGCTCGCGTGTGATGCCGGCGAGGCAGCCGGAGGCGAGCGGCGGGGTGTGGATCTCGCCGTCCAGGACGACGAAGACGTTGGACCCGGTGCCCTCGCAGAGCCGGCCGACCGTGTTGGCGAACAACGCCTCGGTGGCCCCTTGTTGATGGGCGCGGGCCAGGGCGACGACGTTCTCGGCGTACGAGGTCGTCTTCAGGCCGGTGAGCGCGCCGCGTTCGTTGCGGGTCCAGGGGACCGTGACGACGGCCGTGGAGTCGGCGCGCCGGGTGGTCTCCCCGAGGGCGACGACGAGGGTGGGGCCGTGTTCGCCGCGGTCGGAGCCCAGCGGACCGTGACCGCCGGTGTACGTGATGCGCAGCCGGCCGAGCGGCACCGGGTCGGCCTCGACGACGGCGGCGCAGGCGCGGCGCACCTCGTCGTGGTCGGGGTCCGGCAGCCCGAGGCCCCGCGCGGAGCGGGTCAGCCGGTCGAGATGGCGGGTCAGCGCGAACGTCACGCCGTCCACGGCCTTCACCGTCTCGAAGACGCCGTCGCCCACGGTCAGTCCGTGGTCGAAGACGGAGACGCGGGCGGACTCGGCGTCACGCAGCCCGCCGTCGAGCCAGATCTTCACGTCAGTCCCTCTCCCTTGGTCTCATGGGTTCCCGACGCTATCGCGAGCAGCCGGGAGGCCTTCAGCTCGGTCTCCTCCCACTCCGCATCGGGGTCCGAGCCCCAGGTGATGCCCGCGCCGGTGCCGAAGCGCAGCACGGCGGCACCCGAGGGAGCTCGGTCGATCCAGAAGGTGCGGATGCCGACGGCCAGCTCGCCGGTCCCCCGGTCTGCGTCGACCCAGCCGATGCCGCCGCAGTACGGGCCGCGCGGCGCCGTCTCGAGCGCGTCGATGATCCGCAGCGCGCTGGACTTGGGGGCGCCGGTGACCGATCCGGGCGGGAAGGCGGAGCCGAGCAGTTCCGGCCAGCCGGCGCCGTCGCGCAGTTCGCCGCGGACGGTGGACACGAGGTGGACCAGTCCCGGGTGCTTCTCGACGGCGCACAGGTCGGGGACGCTCACGCTGCCGGTGGCACAGACCTGACCGAGGTCGTTGCGGACGAGGTCCACGATCATCACGTTCTCGGCGTAGTCCTTCTCCAGGAGGTCCGCCTCGGTGCGTCCGGTGCCCTTGATGGGCCCGGACTCGACGACCCGGCCGTCGCGGCGCAGAAAGAGCTCGGGCGACGCGGTGGCCGTCTCGATGCCGTGCGCCGGGAGACGAATCGTTCCTGCGTAGGGCGCCGGGTTGCCCCGGGCCAACAGCGCGGTCAGCGCGTCCACATCCGCTTCGGCCGCGACCGGCGCGGTCAGGACCCGGCAGAGGTTGGCCTGGTACACCTCTCCGGCCGCGATGTGCTCCCGGATGCGGCGCACGCCCGCCGTGTACGCGACGCGGTCGAGCGAGGACGTCCAGTCACCGGCCGAGGGGCCTCGCCACGCCCCGGGCACGGGTGCGGGCACCGGCTCCTCGCGCACGTCGGCGAAGCGCGCGCAGACGGGACGGCCCTCGAAGTCGGCGCAGACGGCCCAGAAACCGGCGGTGTCGAGGGCCTCGGGATCGCTGGTCACGTCGAGGAGGCCGGTGGCGACACGGGTGCCGAAACGGGCGAGGGGAGGGAGGTCGAGCACGTGGTCGAGTGTATGGCGGGTCACCCGGCAGGTGGTCCGGGCAGGTCCCGCAGGTCCCGGCCGGGGCCCTGACCAGGTGCGCGAGGAGACACAGCGCAGCACGCTGCGCAAACGCGTTTTTGTACTGGCCCGGGTATCCGCTAGAGTTCAACACGTCGCCGGGACGCGAGAGCCGACCGAAACGACATGCGGACGTAGCTCAGTTGGTAGAGCGCAACCTTGCCAAGGTTGAGGTCGCCAGTTCGAACCTGGTCGTCCGCTCGCAGGAAGCAGGAAGAGGGGGATCATCCCGAACCCCCGCACTCCTGGTGGAGTGGCCGAGAGGCGAGGCAACGGCCTGCAAAGCCGTCTACACGGGTTCAAATCCCGTCTCCACCTCCAAGGACGATTAGCTCAGCGGGAGAGCGCTTCCCTGACACGGAAGAGGTCACTGGTTCAATCCCAGTATCGTCCACTGGATCTGCTCGAAGATCCGAACCCGCGCGATTAGCTCAGCGGGAGAGCGCTTCCCTGACACGGAAGAGGTCACTGGTTCAATCCCAGTATCGCGCACGCGTCGCACACGGCCTTCGGGTCGTGGTCCCGAGGACGATTAGCTCAGCGGGAGAGCGCTTCCCTGACACGGAAGAGGTCACTGGTTCAATCCCAGTATCGTCCACACACCGAGAGCCCCCGGCCGCCTTCGCGGTCGGGGGCTTCTTGTCGGTGCCGGCTCAGCTGGAGAACAGCATCCGGCCGAAGCCCTTCTGCCGGTGGTGCCCGCCGTGATGGCCGCCGTAGTGCGCGCCGCCCTGCGGAGCGCCCCAGGCGGGCGCGGCCGGGGCGGCCTGCGGGTACGCCTGCGGGGCGGCCGGGGGCGGCGGACCCGGCTGGGACCACTGGGACTCCAGACGGGTCAGCGCCTCCAGCTCGCCGTAGTCCAGGAAGATCCCGCGGCAGTTGCTGCACTGTTCGATCTGGACGCCGTTGCGGTTGTACGTGTGCATCTGAGCGTGACACTTCGGGCACTGCATGTTCGGCTCAACTCCTCGCCGGTCGGTGCTGTTTCGCGTACCGCCAGGACAGACACTGTCCGGTCGCGGTCGGTTGCACCCTACTTCGGCCGGCCTGCCGTCAACTGCGGCGGGAGGGACCCCATTCGCGCACAGGCGTCGACCAGGCACTGCTCGACCTCGTCCAGGGCCCGGCCCTCCCCGACGGACTTCGTGACGGAACGCGCCGCGGTCTGCACGGTGAGTGCGCGTGCCGGGACGTCCAGTGCGGCCCAGGGGTCTCCGTCCGACGGGACGGCGGGCCCGCCCTCGGCACGGTAGGCGGCGAGGAAGCGGGCCCACTCCTCGGGCGGGAGAAGACCGCAGGCGTACCAGGCGGCGGGGCGGGCGAGATCCCAGGCCGGAACACCGACGCCGAGATCGTCGACGTCGATCAGGCGCCAGGGCCCGTCGGGCGCCGGATGGCGGACGAGCTGGCCGAGATGGAGGTCGCCGTGGCACAGGCTGGCGGTGTCGGGCATGCGGGCTTCGGCGCGGGCCCAGGCCGGAAGCGCGCGCCAGGCGCTCAGGACGGGGGCGGCGGCGGGGTGCGGTCCGGCCGCGCGGAGACGGGCCACCGCGTGGGCGGCCTTGGCGGGACCGCGCATCTCCGGCAGCGCGGCCGGGGCGGGGGTGCGGTGCAGCCGCGCCAGCAGCGTGCCCGCGGCCTCCCAGGGGGCCAGGTCGGGATCGTCCGGGTCCACCGGGGCGCCGTACGGCCAGAAGGTCACGAGACGGCCGTGGAGTGTGACCGCAGCCGGCGCGAGCGGCGGGAGGAGGATGCCGGGGAGGCGGGCGGCGAGGCCGAGGCGCGAGGCGAGCCCGGCCGGGTCGGTGTCGGGCGCGTGCGCCTTCGCGACGGTGTCGGCATGCCGGACGACGGTGGCGTCGGGGCGGTCGGCGAGGGTGGCCGCGTCGCAGGGACAGGCCGGCCTGGCCTCATGCGCCTCGACCCGGGCTCGGAAGGCGAGCTCGGTGAGCAGGGGGTGCGCGGTCACGGGGCTCCTGGGGCGGCGGCGTGCGGTTCTTCTCGCGAGGGTACGCAGGCGTGCTCACCACGGTCGCGGGGGCATCGAAGTCGCAGGCGACGAGGAATCGCGTGGCGGACCGCCGAAGATCGCTCGCGTCACGGACCACCGGGAACGCGTCACGGCCACCAATCTCGACACGGGCCACCAGAGATCGCGTCGTCGCGGGGCGCCGGGAACGCGTCACGGACCACCGAAGATCGCGTCACGGGCCACCAGAGATCGCGTCATCGCGGGCCGCCGGGAACGCGTGGGCCGCCGGGGAAAAGCAATGCAGGCGCAGCTCCCCAGCTGCGCCTGCATTTTTTGCCGTCCGCCGCACCCCCGTCCCCACGGGGTTTCATGGGTGGATGTCCCCGCCCGGACCGCTCTTCCGGGCCTGGGGTCGCCTCTCAGCGCCCCAGCATCACTCCCACGGACGACGCCTGTGTGGCCACCGTCTCCCAGCCGTCGAAGACGACGAGGAGCAGGACCGCCAGGGGAAGGGCCATGAGCGTCGCCACCAAGGGGTGGCGACGGCCCGTGCGACGAGGGCGCGTACCGCGTCCCTGTGCGCGGATGATCGTCCGCGGTGCCGTAAGAGCCATGGTCCCTCTCCTGACCTGTTCGGTTGTTGTTGGCAGCGGCGGGTGTCTGACCTCGGGGGACGAGTGCTGCACCCGCCGCTTGACTTCAAATCTAGGCGTGGGGCGACTGCCGGGCGTCATGCCTTCGTACCGATTGCCGGGCCTCCCGGAGGATGAGCCATGACCTGCGGAGTACTCCCCTGGGTGGAGAGGTGGCCCTCGGTCTCGGGGTCTTCCCGGAGGGGTCCGCACTCCCGGCCGGACTCCCGTACCGCCTCAGGACGTGGGGCAGGGCCCCCGGCCGTGACTTCGCTCACTCGGACCGCTCCCAGCGGTACCGCCGTCACCCCTCACGGGCTCGCCCGGAGGGCCGCCGTCCCCCGGGTCCGCCTCCCGTCGCCGGCACCGGCGGCGGTCCGGGCACGGTCACCCGCCATGTGTGCAATCCGCTTTCGGGGAGGGGCGGTTGGGCTCGCCGGGTCGCCAAAGCGTGCCTGTACGCAGGGACTCTGACCCCTCTTCACCTCTCCCACCGGGCACTGACAATCAGTCGGCACGGGAGGGCGCGGCCTCTGCGCGCGAACGGCCGTGGAAACGTAAGCTGTGCCACGTCACACGGACCGGGCAGCGGGGATGAACATGGCGATGATGCGCCTGAGGCGCGAGGACCCGCGCGTCGTCGGCTCGTTCAGGCTTCACCGACGGCTCGGCGCGGGTGGGATGGGCGTCGTCTATCTGGGGTCCGACAAGAAGGGGCAGCGGGTCGCGCTGAAGGTGATCCGGCCCGATCTCGCGGAGGACCAGGAGTTCCGGTCGCGGTTCGCCCGCGAGGTCTCGGCCGCTCGCCGGATCAGGGGCGGCTGCACGGCGCGACTGGTCGCGGCGGATCTGGACGCCGACCGGCCGTGGTTCGCCACCCAGTACGTGCCCGGGCCCTCCCTCCACGACAAGGTCAACGACGAGGGACCCATAGGGGCGGCCGAGCTGGCCTCGATCGGAGCCGCGCTGTCGGAGGGGCTCGTCGCCGTCCACGAGGCCGGGGTCGTGCACCGGGACCTGAAGCCCTCCAACATCCTGCTCTCCCCCAAGGGCCCGCGGATCATCGACTTCGGTATCGCCTGGGCGACGGGCGCCTCCACGCTGACGCATGTCGGTACGGCGGTCGGCTCCCCCGGGTTCCTCGCGCCGGAGCAGGTGCGCGGGGCTCTGGTCACGCCGGCCACCGACGTGTTCTCGCTCGGCGCCACGCTCGCCTACGCCTCGACGGCCGATTCGCCCTTCGGGCAAGGCAGTTCCGAGGTGATGCTGTACCGCGTGGTGCACGAGGAACCGCAGCTGCACGGCGTACCGGACGCGCTGGCCCCGCTGGTGCGGGCCTGTCTCGCGAAGGACCCGGAGGAGCGGCCCAGCACCCTCGACCTCTCCCTGCGGCTGAAGGAGATCGCGACCCGGGAGGCCCAGGGGCTGGCGGACGCGCGTCCTCCGGCGCCCCGCGCGGCCGAGGCGGATCGCCCGACGGGACGGCTCTCCGAGACCGGTTACCCGGAGCGCACGCTGCGCCAGCAGGCCGGACCCGGTACTCCCCCGCCCCGCAACGGGGCCCCGCCGGCCCGCGGTCCGGTCCCTTCGCGGGGCGGAGCGCCGGCGCGCGGCGGCAACGCCGCACGGGGCGGCGGCGCCTCGTCGCGGTCGGGGGCCCGGCCGGCCCCCTCGCGCACCACCCGTCCCGGCAGCGGCAACCGGCCGACGTCCCGCGGTGGAGCCCGGCGCCCGGCGCCGAGGACCACGGGGACCGGGCGGCGGCCCGCCAATCCGCGGCTGCTGCGCCAGCGGCTGTTCGTGTTCGTCGTGGTGACCCTGCTGGTCGCGCTCGGCATCGCCGTCGTCCAGGGCTGCCAGGGGCCGGCGCGCGGGCTCGGCGGCGACGGCGGCGTCGTACGGCAGGAACAGCAGCACCTCCGGCCGCAGCCGGGCGGCCCGCTCGGGGACTGACCCTGTGAGGCGCCCGCGGTGGGCGACCGGGCGGTGGGCGACCTGGACGGTGGGCGAGCGCGTCAGGTGGCGATGGGGATGACGCCGAGGGGTTCGGTGGTGGGCTGCGGTGAACCGCCGGCCGGTTCGACGGTGATCCCCACGGTGACGGCGTCGGCGGGCGACCCCTTCAGGACGTGGGAGCCGTTCGGCGCGCTGCCGGCCACCAGGCCCGCCGAGCGGACGTCGCCCGCCTCGGCGGCGTACCAGAGTTCGTAGACCCTGCCCCCGGTCAGGGCGGGAAGCCCGTATGCGGCGAAGACCGCCCGTGCCTGGTCGAGGGAGACCACGACGGCGGCGGTGGTCCCGCCGGTCAGGCTCGCGGTGTGGACGGTGGCGTCGGGTGCGGTGAGGATCTCGGTGATCGCGGCGCCCGCGGTGCGGGCCTGCTGCTCGGCCCGGACCGCCCGGGCGCGTGCGTCGTCCGCTTCCACGTGCTGCCGGACGGCGACGCCGCCGAGCACGGCGGCCGCGGCGACGCTCACGGCGAGCGCGAAGCGCAGCACCCGGTGGCCGGGGGCCCGTGGGCGGTGCGGGGCCCGGTCCTGGCGGGTGTGGGCGACGGTCCGGAGCGTGCGGGCGCGTGCCTGCGCGGTCACCGGGACGCTCCGCACCGAGGCGCCGAGCCGGGCTGTGGTCTCCAGCAGGTCGGCGGCCTCGCGATGGCATGCGTCGCAACCGGCGAGATGGTTCTCGAACGCGGTTTCCTCGGCGGGCGGCAGGGCGTACAGAACGTACGCGCCGATGGCCAGGTGGGGATCCTCCTCAGGTTTCATGCGTCGCCCTCCAGACAGGCGCGCAGTCGCCGCAGCCCCGCGCGCATTCGGGACTTCACCGTTCCTTCGGGGGTGGAGAGAGCCTCGGCCACCTCGATGTAGGTCAGGCCCTGGTAGTAGGCGAGCATCAGCGGCACCCGCTCCTGGCGGGCCAGCGCGGTGAGACAGCGGTGGAGCCGCCGCTGCTCGTCGTGGTCCTGGACGATCTCGGCCACTTCGTCGAACGGCCGCTCCGGCGCGAGGACGCCCGTGCGCTGTTCGCGCTCCGTGCCCGCCTGCGCGGAGCGCACCCGGTCCACCGCCCGGCGGTGGGCCACGGTGAGAACCCAGGCCTTCGCCGTTCCCCGCTCGGGGCGGTAGCGGTCCGCGGTGCGCCAGACCTCGATCATGACCTCCTGGGTCACCTCCTCCGCCTGAGCGACATCCCGCACGATCCGGCAGGCCAGGCCCATGACGCTGCCCGACAGCGCGTCATAGACACCGGTGAACGCGTCTCGGTCGCCACCCGCCACCCGGGCCAGCAGGTCCTCCACTCGGGCGTCCGGATCGGAACTGTGCGGCAAAGCCCTGCTCCCCTCGTGCCTCGTGCTGGGTTCGGACGCCCCGCCCGCGGCCTGTGCGGAGGGTGGAGACCCGCACCGGGAAGCTCCTCACCGATCCGGGGACGTGCCGCGCGCGGTTCTCAGGTCGAGCAGGACGTGTACGGTCTTGCCGCCGATGGCGGGGACCAGCCGGATCTGTCCGCCCAGTCCGCGGATGACCCCCATGCCGAGGCCGCCGCGCTCGTCCCCGTCCGAACGGCGGTGGACCTCCGGAAGGTCCTCGCTGTGGTCGGCGACGGCGATGTCCAGTCGGCCGTCTCGCACCGTCAGCGTCAGCACGCAGGGACCAGAGGTGTGGCGGACCGCGTTGGTCACCAGTTCGGAGACGACGAGGACGGCGTCCGGCACGCGATCGAGCGGATCGGTCGCCTTCAGCCAGTTCTCACTGACCCGACGAGCGAGGGACGGGGCCCGCCGGGAGTGCGGCAGGGCGACGGCACAACGCGCCGTCGTCGGCGGTGGCGACGGCAGTGGCGTGGTGGTGGACATGAGGGCTCCCCTGGAACGACTCGTCGGGGACGGCTTTTGTTCGCAGGGGATTCGTAGCCGCACAGCATGCGGATGCGGCCGTGTTGCACACGAAAGCCCCGGGATCTCACCCGGCCGGGCGAGCGGCGGGCCGCGCACGCCGCGGGGACGCCCCGGCCCGGACGCCATGACATTTTTCGGCTTTGCCATCATCTGTCCGGTTCCCAGGTTCGAATTCCCCGCGTCCGGCACAGCGAGACGGGGAACGGCGTTCCTCACGGATCCACCGCACGCCATCGGTGCGGCCGGTGGACGGGAGCCGCGTGACCTCGTCGGACGTGCTCTTCGCTGAACGTTCGAGGGAGATGTGTCCGATGACCGCTTTCCTGCGAGCCCGCCGTCTGGTGGCCGGAGCCGCCGCGACGGGCCTACTGGCCGGAGGGGCCGTGCTCGGCCTGTCCGGCGCGGCTACCGCGGCTCCCGCTCCCGCTTCGGCCCCGAGCGTGGTGACCACCGACCACGACGGTAAGTGCCACTGGGTGAAGGGCCACTGGGAGAAGAAGTGGGTGAAGGGCCACTGGGAGAAGAAGCGGGTCAACCACAAGACCTGGAACCACGGCCACTGGGAGAACCACTACACCTACAAGTGGGTCTACGTCCAGGGCCACTGGGACCACCAGTGGGTCAAGGGGCACTGGGAGTGCCACCACCGCTGACCGCGGCTGATCGCGGATGAGGGCCGGACGCACCGTGTCGTCCGGCCCTCGTTCCACGGCTTCGTCCGGGCCTCGGGCCGAGGCGAACTCTCAGGCGGGCCTCGGGCGGGTCGCGTAGAACGCGACGGCGGAGGCGGCCGCCACGTTGAGGGAGTCGACGCCGGCGGACATGGGGATGCGTACCCATTCGTCCGCCGCCCGGAGCGCGTACGTGGAGAGTCCGTGCCCCTCCGAGCCCAGCATGAGGGCGCTCTTCTCGAAGCGTGCCGGGTGCAGCTCGTCGAGCGGGGTCGCCTTCTCGTCCGGGGTCATGGCCAGGATGTCGTACCCGGCGTCGCGCACGACGTCGAGCCCGGCCGGCCAGGCGTCGAACCGGGCGTAGGGAACCGAGAAGACGGCGCCCATCGACACCTTGATCGCCCGCCGGTAGAGGGGATCCGCGCAGTCCGGTGACAACAGGATCGCCTTGATGCCCAGAGCGGCGGCGCTGCGGAAGGCGGCCCCGAGATTCGCGTGGTCGACGAACCCCTCGAAGATGGCGACGCGCTGACCCGCGCCGTGCGGCGGATTCACCGGGTGGCCGTCGGCCGGCTCCGGCACGGCCGTCCGGCGGGCGGCCTGGAGCAACTCGGCGGCGTCCGGGAGCGGCTTGCGCTGCATGGAGGCCAGTGCGCCGCGGTGGACGTGATAGCCGGTGACCCGTTCGGCGAGTTCCGGGCTGACGGCGTAGACCGGCGCCGGGAGCTCGTCGATGACGTCGCGCATGACGTCGACCCACTTGGCGGAGAGCAGCATCGAGCGCATCTCGTACCCGGCGTCCTTGGCACGGCGGATGACCTTCTCGCCCTCGGCGATGAACAGGCCCTCGGCCGGCTCGCGCTTGCGGCGCAGCTCGACGTCGGTCAGGCCGGTGTAGTCGCGCAGGCGCGGGTCGTCGGGGTCCTCAACGGTGATGAGATCGGCCACAGGGTGATACTGCCTTGTCCTGAGTGCGGTGCCAACGGCTCGGAACGGTTGTGTTACCCGCGGTTACTCGGAGGTCGACGGGCCGACGGCGACGACAGCGCCGATGACGATCACCGCGGGAGGCCTGACCTCCTGTGCGCGGACCGCCTCGGCGACCGTGGCGAGCGTGGCGTCCACGCGGCGCTGGGCGGCCGTCGTGCCCTCCTGGACCAGGGCGACCGGGGTGTCGGGCGACTTGCCGTGCGCGACGAGCGTCTCGGCGATCTTCCCGATCTTGTCGACGCCCATGAGGATCACCAGGGTGCCGGTCAGTTTCGCGAGGGAGGGCCAGTCGACCAGGGAGCGCTCGTCGTCGGGGGCGACATGCCCGCTGACCACCGTGAACTCATGGGCCACACCCCGGTGGGTGACCGGGATGCCGGCCGCGCCCGGCACCGAGATCGAGCTGGAGATGCCCGGCACGACCGTGCAGGCGATGCCGGCCTCCGCGAGGGCCTGGAGCTCCTCCATGCCACGGCCGAAGACGTACGGGTCGCCGCCCTTGAGACGGACGACCGACTTGCCCTGCTTGGCGTGCTCGATCAGCGCGTTGTTGATCGCCTCCTGGGCCATGTACCGGCCGTAGGGGATCTTCGCCGCGTCGATCACCTCGACGTGCGGCGGGAGTTCGGCGAGCAGGTCGCGCGGGCCGAGCCGGTCGGCGATGACGACGTCCGCCTCGGCGAGCAGGCGACGCCCGCGGACCGTGATCAGGTCCGGGTCGCCGGGACCGCCGCCGACCAGCGCGACACCGGTGGTCCGGGTGCGGTGGTGGGGGGCGACGAGGGTGCCGTCGCGCAGCCCCTCCACGACCGCGTCACGGATGGCGGCGGTGTGGCGCGGGTCGCGGCCCCGGGCGTCGGTGGTGAGCACGGCGACCGTGACCCCCTCGCTGTGGCCGGTCGCCGGCGTCCAGGCGGTCGCGGCGTCCGCGTCGTCGGAGCGGACGCACCAGACGCGGTGCGCCTCGGCCTCGGCGGAGGCCCGGCCGTTCGCCTCCGGGTCGCTCGTGGCGATGAGGGCGTACCAGGCTTCGGCGAGGTCGCCTTCGGCGTACGGGCGCTTCGACCAGGTGATCTCGCCCCCGTCCGCCATCGCTTCCACCGAGGGCGTCGCAGCGGGGGACACCAGGTGGACGTCGGCGCCTGCCGCGATCAGCGCGGGGAGACGGCGCTGGGCGACCTGGCCGCCGCCGAGGACGACGACCCTGCGGCCGGCGAGACGGAGGCCTACGGGGTAGGCGGGGTGTTCGGCCATGAGGGTGCGGCTCCTCGTACGGGCAGAGAGCAGAGGGTGGGCGCTGCGGCTCTGGAGCGGCCCTGACGTGCGCATTTTAGAGGTGACTTCAGCATGCGGCGGGGCCGGGGGCAGCACAAGCGCGTGCCCGCCGGCCCCGCAGCGGGACCTACTTCTCGGTGACCCCCGCCGAATCGAACGTCGCCACCTCGTGCATCGCCCGGGCCGTGCTCTGCACCAGCGGCAGGGCGAGCAGGGCGCCCGTACCCTCACCGAGGCGCAGGTCCAGGTCGACCAGGGGACGCAGACCCAGCTTGTTCAGGGCGGCCACATGACCGGGTTCGGCGCTGCGGTGGCCCGCGATGCAGGCCGCGAGGACCTCGGGGGCGATGGCGCGGGCGACCAGGGCGGCGGCGCCGGCGCTGACGCCGTCCAGGATCACGGGCGTACGGAGGGAGGCGCCGCCGAGCAGGAGCCCGACCATCGCCGCGTGTTCGAACCCGCCGATCGCGGCCAGGACGCCGATGGGGTCCGCCGGATCCGGCTGGTGGACCTCCAGGGCGCGACGCACGACCTCGGTCTTGCGGGCGAGGGTCTCGTCGTTGATTCCGGTGCCGCGGCCGGTGACCTCGGCCGGATCGGCGCCCGTGAACACCGAGATGAGGGCCGCGGACGCCGTGGTGTTCGCGATGCCCATCTCGCCCGTGAGCAGTGCCTTGTTGCCGGCCGCGACCAGGTCGCGGGCGGTCTCGATGCCGACCTCGATGGCCTGCTTGGCCTCCTCGCGGGTCATCGCGGGGCCGGTGGTCATGTCGGACGTGCCCGCGCGGATCTTGCGGGGCAGCAGACCGGGGGTCGCGGGGAGGTCGGCGGCGACGCCCACGTCCACCACGCAGACCTCGGCGCCCACCTGGGTGGCGAAGGCGTTGCAGACCGCTCCCCCACCGAGGAAGTTGGCGACCATCTGGGCCGTCACCTCCTGCGGCCAGGGGGTGACGCCCTGCGCGTGCACCCCGTGGTCGCCGGCGAAGATCGCGACGGCCGCGGGCTCCGGGATCGGCGGCGGGCACTGCCGGGACAGGCCGGACAGCTGCGCGGAGATGATCTCCAGCATGCCGAGCGAGCCGGGCGGCTTCGTCATGCGCTTCTGCCGCTCCCAGGCCTCGCCGAGGGCCTTGGCGTCCAGCGGACGGACACTGGCGACGGTCTCGGCGAGCAGATCGTGCGGGTCCTCGCCGGGCAGTGCGCGACGGCCGTACGTCTCCTCGTGGACGACCCAGGACAGCGGACGGCGCTTGGCCCAGCCGGCCTGCATCAGCTCGGGCTCGTCCGGGAACTCGTCGACGTAGCCGACACACAGGTAGGCGACCACTTCGAGGTGCTCGGGCAGACCGAGCGCGCGGACCATCTCGCGCTCGTCGAAGAAGCTGACCCAGCCGACGCCGAGACCCTCGGCGCGGGCGGCGAGCCAGAGGTTCTCGACCGCGAGGGCGGAGGAGTACGGCGCCATCTGCGGCTGGGTATGCCGGCCGAGGGTGTGGCGGCCGCCGCGGGTCGGGTCGGCGGTGACGACGATGTTGACCGGGGTGTCGAGGATGGCCTCGATCTTCAGTTCCTTGAACTGCTTCGCCCGGCCCTTGGGCAGGGACCGTGCGTAGGCCTCGCGCTGACGGGTCGCCAGCTCGTGCATCGCGCGCCGGGTGTCGGCGGAGCGGATGACGACGAAGTCCCACGGCTGCGAGTGACCGACGGAGGGTGCGGTGTGGGCGGCCTCCAGGACGCGGAGCAGCACCTCGTGCGGGATGGGGTCGGCGCGGAATCCGTTGCGGATGTCCCGGCGTTCACGCATGACCTTCAGGACGGCCTCGCGCTCGGCGTCGTCGTACGCGGGCGCGGCGGGACCGGTGGACTCTCGAACTTCTTCCACGGGGACCGGGCTCTCTTCCTGGTCGGCGGCCCTGGTTTCCAGGTCCTCCGGGCTCTGGGCGACATCGGGGTCGATGCCGGTCTCGGGCTCCGTGTCCGGGGTCGCCGGGGCGGGAGCCGGGTCGGCGCCACGGGGGGCGGGGACCGTGACGGCGGGAAGGGCCGCGCCCGCGTCGGCGGCCTGCCGCTGTTCCGCCGCGACAGGGGCGGCCTGCTCCTCCGTGGGCAGGACGAGGGGGTGCGGCGGGGTCGGGGCGAGGTGCGGGGCGGTGGGCACCATGCCCTCGACCGGGACGAACCGGCCCAGCGGCTGGTCCGCGGGGGCCTGGCCCGACTGCTCCGACGGGAACGTCTGCTCCGGCCGGGGCGTCGCCGGGGCGGTGACGGGCGGCAGGTCCGCGCCGGGCGCGTCGGCGAGCGGCTCCGGGGCGGCCACCGGCTGCGGGACCGGCAGCGGGTGCTCCTGCTGCGGCGGCTGAGCGATGGCGGTGGCGTCCACGGAGACTGCCACGGGCTCGGGGGAGACCGGTGTGGGGGCTTCCTCGACGGGCGGTTCCGCAGTCTCCGGCTCCGCCAGCGGTGCCGGCTCCGCCAGGGGTGCGGCGGCGGCGGACTCCGGCTGCTCGGCCACGAGTTCGGCCACGGCCTCGGCTTCAGCTTCGGCTTCAGCTTCAGTTTCGGCTTCAGCTTCAGCTTCAGCTTCAGCTTCGGCTTCGAGCGCGGGTACGGGCGCCGGTACGGGCTCGGGTACGAGTTCGGGCTGCGGGGCCGCTTCCTGGACCGGGGCGTCCGGGAGGTGAGACGCGGGGGCCGCGAGGGGCAGGGCCGCGGCCGGGGTCTCGTTCGACGTACCCGCCCCGGGCTGCGGTTCCGGCTCCGGCTGCGGTGCCGGCCGGACGTCCTGGGCTGTCGGCCGGACGTCCTGGATCGGCTGGACGGGCGGCTCCGGAGCGGGCTCCACCTGCGGGGCGGGCTCGGGCGCCGCCGGTGGGGGGGTCGGCTCGGCGGCGGCCCCGGCGGACGCCACGAAGGCGTCGACGAGCAGGCCCCCTTCGGTGAGGGCGGCGGGCACGGGGGCGGAGACCTCCGGCTCAGCGGATGCCTCGGGTCCGGCGGCCTCGGCCACGGGAGCGGGCATCTCCTGCGCGACTGCCACCGGTTCGGACACCGCGGGGAGGACGCTCGCCGCGGGTTCGGGAGCCTCAGCTCCGGACGCGGGGAAGGGCTCCGCGACGACGGGATCCGGCGCGAGGTCTTCGAAAGCGGCCACTCCGGGTACGGGGGCGGACGCGGAGGCGACCGCGGCCGCCTCCGCCGAAGGCGCCTCGTAGGCCTGAGCCGGCGTCGCGTCGAGGTCCGTGTGCGGCTGCGGCTCCTGGGGCACCTGCGGCTCGGCGGGATCCGGCTGCTGGAGAGATCCGGCGGGAGTGGCCTCCCCGGCCTCGGCCGCGTGAGCGGCTGCCTCCTCCTCGGAGTTCGCCTCGGCGACCTCCACAGGCTCCGCCGGCTCGGCGGGGACGGCCGTTTCTGCCGGCCCGGCGAACGCCGTCGCCTCGGCCTCGGCCTCGGCAGCGACCGGTTCGGCCGCCCGGGCTCCATCGCCGGCGACCGGCTGCTCCACGTGCGCGGCCTCGTCAACCGACCCGGCGCTCCCGGTGACCGGTGCGGCCTCCGGGTCCTGTGCCGCTTCCGGGACCTGTGCCGCTGCCGATTCCACCGGCGTTTCGACGGGCGACCCCGCAGCGCCGTCCGCGGGCAGGTCGTCGCCGGCGGAGGGAACGTCGGCCGCCTCCTGCTCGATCGCGGCTGCGGGCGCCTCCTCCGCCTCCGCCATCATCGCGGCGCCGAGCAGCTCACCCGGGTCGACGACCCCGTACGTCGCGGCAGCCTGCACGGGTGCCTCGATGCCGACAGCCTCGGCCTCCTGGGCCTCCTGGGCCTCCTGGGCCTCCTGCGGGACGGTCGCGGCGATCGCCTCGGTCGCCACCCGGGCGACGGCGGCCTGGGCCACGCCGACCGGCTCGCTCTGCTGGGCTGCCCCGACCGTCGCCGGAACAACCGTTTCCGCAGCCGTCGCCCCCTGCGCGACCTGCGGCGGCGCGGCGCCCCACGGGGACGCGCCCGGTGGGGGCATCTCGCGCGGCTGCGGAACGTCGAGGTACTCGGGGCCGGACACGGACGGGCCGGGCTGCCGTACCGGCGCGCCGGCGGGGCCGCGGTCGGCGAGCGAACGGACCGGGCTCGCGGAGGCGTCGGGGATCGGCGGGCCGAGATGCAGAGGTCGGCGGGGTGCCGCCTGGGGCGCCGACGGGCTCGGCAGGCGGACTGCGCCGAGGTCGACCGAACCGCTGTCGCGGCCGGCCGTCTCGTGCGGGCCCGGCTCGTGCACCGTCTCGACGACCGGCTCCGGCGCGGGCGGCGCCACCTCGTTGCCCCACGCGCTCTGGGCACCCGGCAGCAGCAACAGGTCTTCGTCCTCGGCGGTGGTCTCGGAGAGGTAGGCGTACGCACCGTGCGCGGGGGCGCCCGGCTGTTCCACCATGCCTGCGCTCTCCGGCAGTCCCTCGCCCGGGACCTGGCCGGTGTCGGTCATGCGTACCCCTCGCCCATCGGTTAGTGCTTCTACGACCAGCTCACCCGGAGCGGCGCACCGACCGCCCCGTAGTGAAGAACGAGCGTCCGTGCCCAGCGGCACGAACGACCCGCCCGAAAAAGCGACAAAGCCATTCAGTGGCATTGTCCCGGTCGTAGTCGCGTCGCGACAGCTTGATCCGCGACGCCCCGCTGTGGACTGCGCCACGTTGCGCGTCCTCCGGTTCTGCCGTACCACACCCACCCCAAAAGGGATGCGTTTTCCGGACATTGGCCGACGAAGTGCCGGGCGACCGGAAGCGGTACGACGATCGGCCAGCTTACCGCGCGCGGTACGACAAAGGGATCACTGGGAGGGAGCGCCAGGTCACGACGGGCGGTGGCAAGGGCCTTTCCCGCGACCCGTCCGACACGTGTCCCTCACCGGTCCCGCACCCGTCCTTCACCTGTCCGCCACTCTCAACGGGGCGATGCGCGCCGCACGATCTCTCCGGTGAGAAGGAACGCGACGCTCCGCTCCCGCTCCGTCCAGGCCCGGGTGTCGAGTTCGACGGACTGGACGAGGGAGCACTCGACGCGGTAGCCGTGCTCGGACAGGTCGCGGCCCACGAGCTCGGCGGCGTCGCGGGTCCCGGCATGGGTGACGATGCGCTGCGGGCGTCGGTCGGCGACGGCGGAGACCACGGCCGCTCCCCCGCCGCCGACCCGTACGACGTCGGGTTCGGGCAGGTTCTCCAGAACGTGCGGGGCGGTGCCGTGGACGATCTGGAGCTGGACGCCGTGCCGGCGCGCGGAGCTGTCGGTGCGGGCGCACGCGTCGAGGTCCCGGTCGACGGCGATGACGGCGGCGCCCGCCCGCGCGGTCTCGGTCGCGAAGGCGCCGCTGCCGCAGCCGATGTCCCAGACTAGGTCGCCGACGCGCGGGCCCAGCCGGGCGAGTTGGGCGGCCCGCAACAGCTCCGCCTCGCCCTCGCCGAGTCCGCCGCCGTACGCCTCGGCGGGCAGGGCCCAGCCGCGCGGGCCGGCGCCCGGGTCCCGGCCGGCGATCCAGCCGCTGTCCCCGGAGACGACCGGCCCGGTGGGGCCGCCGATGACGATGACGACGTTGGGGTCGCGCCAGGTGTGGTCGGCGGCCTTGTCGGAGGTGACGACGCTGACCTGTTCGCGGGTGGTGCCGAGTTCCTCGCAGACGACGAAGGTGCGGTGCACACCGTCCATGAGCAGGCCGAGTTCGGCGGGACCGGCGCCCGGGGAGGTGAGGACGGCGACCTTGGTGTGGGCGCGGCAGACGTTCACGGCGCGGCGCAGGGTGCGCCGGTGGGCGACGACGACCTGGGCGTCGTCCCAGGGCATGCCGGCCCGGGCGAAGGCGGTGGCGACGGCGGAGACGGCCGGGACGACCTCGACCTCCAGGCCGAACTCGGGTGCGCGCAGCGTCCGTACGACACCGAAGAAGCCCGGGTCGCCGTCGGCGAGGACGACCGCGGTGCCACGGTGCCCGGCGATGCGGCGGGCGGCGAGGGAGACGCTGCCGAGCCGGACGCGTTCCGCCGTGGGCGGCACCTCGGGCAGCGCCAGGTGGTGGGGGGCGCCGGCCACCAGGGTGGCGGCACCGAGGGCGGAGCGGGCCGCGGCGGTCAGCGGCGAACCGTCCCATCCGATCACCGTGACGCGGTCGGCCATCGTCGTCAGTCTCCCCCGGGGTTCACGCAGGTAGCGGGCTCCGTGAGGGTACCTGGTCGGTGCGTCACGGCAACGGTGGTGGCACCGGAGCGGGGGTCAGTTCCAGTCGGTGTACGACGTGAAACCGCCGCTCTCCGCGAAGTGCTCCCCGGGACCCTCCAGGTCCTCCGGGAGGAGGCTCCACACGATGTAGTCGGTGCGCACCTCGTTCCACCTGCCGTCCTCGGCCCGGGCGCGCGCTATGCAGGCGCCCCGCAGCACGCCCTCGCTGATGCAGCCGATCTTCTGCGCGACCTGCTGGGAGGCGGTGTTGTCGGCGGCCGTGCGCAGTTCGATGCGCTCCAACTTCTGGTCGCGGAACAGCCATTGGGCGGTGGCCAGCGCCGCCTCGGAGGCGTAGCCCTCGCCGCGCGCCCAGGGCGCGATGATGTACGACAGTTCGGTGGAGCGGACGTGCCAGTTCGTCTTGGCGAGTCGGATGACGCCGACCAGGCGCTGGGTGAGGAACTCGGTGACGGCGAGGTCGAGGCCGCGGCCCCCGGTGCGTTCGGCGGGCGCGTACTCGGTGATCCAGCGGCGGGCCTCCGCCTCGTCGTACGGCTGGGGCACGGCCGTCCAGGCGGCGACCTGCTCGTCGTTCATCATGTCGGCCAGGGCGGGCACGTCGTCCTCGTCGAGGGGACGCAGCACCAACCGCTCCGTGCTGATGGAGATGGTGGGGAAGGTGCTCGTCATGCGCCGCTCCGTAACCTTCGAAAGTTCGGGGTGTGACCTGCCGACCCGTCAGGGCCCGCTGAACTGCCCAGCATGCAGCATGTGGCACGGAACCACACCACGGGGTCCGCACCCAGTGAAGGTGCGGACCCCGGGCCCCGACGCCGGTCACCCGGCCGGTCGGGAGGTTCAGAAAGAGGCGATGACGGAGCCGTCGTACGTGTCCTCGATGAACTTCTTGACCTCGGCGGAGGTGAGGAGCTCGGCGAGCTTCTTCACCCGCGGGTCGTCCTCGTTGCCGTCCTTCACCGCGAGGAAGTTGCCGTACGGGTTGTCCGTGGCGGACTCCAGGACGAGGGCGTCCGAGGCGGGCTTCAGGTCGGCCTCGATGGCGTAGTTGCCGTTGATGACGGCGGCGTCCACGTCGTCCAGGGAGCGCGGGGTCTGGGCCGCCTCCAGCTCCTTGAACTTGAGCTTCTTCGGGTTCTCGGTGATGTCCGCGGGGGTCGCGTCATTGCCCACGCCGGCCTTGAGGGTGATGAGCTTGTTCGCCGCGAGCAGCTTGAGGGCGCGGGCCTCGTTCACGCTGTCGTTGGGGACGGCGATGGTCGCGCCGCTCTTCAGGGCGTCGGCGCTCTTGACCTTGTGCGAGTAGAGGCCGAGCGGCTCCAGGTGGACCGTGACGACGGGCACGATGTGGGTGCCGTTCTTCTTGTTGAAGTCGTCGAGGTACGGCTGGTTCTGGAAGTAGTTGGCGTCCACCGAGCCGTCCTCCGTCGCCGTGTTCGGGGTGACGTAGTCGGTGAACTCCTTGACCTCCAGGTCGAGTCCCGCCTTCTTCGCGAGCTTGTCCTTGACGAAGTTCAGGATCTCGGCGTGCGGGGTCGGGCTCGCGGCGACGGTCAGCGGGCCGCTGGTGTCGGAGGCGGAGTCCTTGTCCGAGCCGCAGGCGGTGAGCCCCAGGGTGAGGGCGCCGACGGCGAGGGCTGCGGTGGTGAACTTGGCGGTGTTACGCACGAAAAGTGCCTTTCCTGAGGGTGTCGCGACCCGCGTGGGGTGTGCGGGGGATCTATGGGGGCGGCCCGAGTGGGCTCAGGCGACCTTGCTGATGTCCGCGGCGGCCGGCTCCTTGGCCTTCAGCAGGCGGAGCCTCGGCGCGGGGCCCGAGCTGCCGCCGCGGCGGTGCAGGGAGCGGGCCGCGTAGTCGCCGGCGAACTGGATGAGCGAGATGACGACGGCGAGGATCGCCACCGTGATCCACATCAGTTCCGTCTCGAAGCGCTGGTAGCCGTAGCGGATGGCGATGTCGCCCAGACCGCCGGCGCCGACGGTGCCTGCCATCGCGGAGTAGCCGATGAGGGCGACGATCGTGGTCGTGGTGCTCGCGATGAGCGAGGGCAGGGACTCCGGCACGAGGACCTTGCGCACGATCGTCCAGGTGTTGCCGCCCATCGCCTGCACGGCCTCGACGAGTCCACCGTCCACTTCCCGGACGGCCGTCTCGACCAGGCGCGCGAAGAACGGGATGGCCCCGATGGCGAGCGGCACGATCGCGGCCTCGCGGCCGATGGTCGTCCCGGTGATCGTGCGGGTGAAGTTCATCAGCGCGACCATGAGGATGATGAACGGCAGCGAGCGGGCGATGTTCACGACCTGCCCGATCACCTTGTTGGCGGCCAGGTTCTGCAGCAGGCCGCCCCGGTCGGTCAGGACCAGCAGGACGCCGAGCGGGAGACCGCCGACGACGGCGATGAGGGTGGACCAGCCGACCATGTAGAGGGTGTCCCAACACGCCTGGGACAGCAGGGGCTGCATCTCGGACCAGGTCACTTGGCACCGTCCTTCAGCAGCGCGGGCGCCAGGGCCGTGTCGGCCGTGTCGGCCGCGTTGTCGACGATGTCGATCTGGAGGCCCTGTTCACGCAGGAAGCCGATCGGCACGACGTTGTCCTCGTAGCGGCCGGGCAGCTCGATGCGCATGCGGCCGACCTGCAGCCCGCCGACGGTGTCGATGGCGGCGCCGAGGATCGAGATGTCGATGTTGTAGGTGCGCGACAGCTGGGAGATGACGGGCCGGGTGGCGGCCTCACCGTGGAAGGTGAGGTCGACGACGGTGCGGTCCTCGCCGGTGGCGTCGCCGCCGACCGGGAAGAGCGCGCCGGCCAGCTCGGAGCCGGGGGTCGCGAGCAGTTCGCCGACCGTGCCGGACTCGACGACCCGGCCGTTCTCCATCAGCGCGGCCGAGTCGCAGATCGACTTCACGACGTCCATCTCGTGGGTGATGAGCAGCACGGTCAGGCCCAGCTGCCGGTTCAGGTCGCGCAGCAGCTGGAGGATGGAGCGGGTGGTCTCCGGGTCGAGCGCGCTGGTGGCCTCGTCGGAGAGCAGCACCTTGGGGTCGCCGGCGAGCGCCCGGGCGATGCCGACGCGCTGCTTCTGGCCGCCGGAGAGCTGAGCCGGGAAGGACCTGGCCTTGTCGGCGAGACCGACCAGGTCGAGCAGCTCCAGCGCCTTGCGCGAACGTTCCTGCCCCGAGACGCCGAGGATCTCCAGGGGCAGCTCGACGTTGTCCTGCACGGTCCGCGAGGACAGCAGGTTGAAGTGCTGGAAGACCATGCCGATCCGGCTGCGCGCCTGTCGCAGCTCCTTGCCGGCCCGGGGGCCGCGCCCGGCGAGCGCGGTGAGGTCCTGCCCGGCGACGGTGACCGTACCGGCGGTGGGGCGCTCCAGCAGGTTGATGCAGCGGATGAGCGAGGACTTGCCGGCGCCGGACTGGCCGATGACGCCGTACACCTCGCCTTCGCGGACGTGGAGATCGACGCCGTCGAGGGCGGTGACCTCACGGCCGCGCGAGCGGTAGACCTTGGTCAGGCCCGTGGTGGTGATCACGTGGGTTTCCGTCACTGTCGAGTGCGCGGGCGTGGGTGGGCCCGGGCGCACGGGTGCAGGCTGTCAGGGACGCGACACGGTTCTCGGTGTGGCGGGGAACCGGGAGAAACATGTGCGCGGGGCGCGGCTTACGTCATGCACGGCGGACTTGCGGCGCACGGACATGCCACGGCGTCTCGCTTCGGGGCGCGAGCTCGGGGGTGGTGCGGGGGCCCTCTAGAAGGCGCACATTCGACACATACAACGAGCACCGGGCGTCATGGTCGCCTCGGTCGCAAGGGTGCGGCTGCTCGTAGTGGTCATGAGCATCAGTAAAGCAGACGTACGGTCCTGACCAAGACCCCGCTGTCCGCATGCCGGACAACCGTGGACGGTGTGCGGGTCCACCCCGGCCGGGTACGCGTACCCCCGACGCCCGGTCCGTGACCTGCGCCGACAAGGCGAACCGCCGTTCGCCGGGCGGCGGGCGCCGAGCGCGCGACCCTGATGGGCTGTGGCCAACGCCACGGTCCCCGGCCGGCCACCGGCCCGTCAGGGCAGGCGCGGGCGGCCCCGGCACGTGCCGGCCGGGGGCCGAGGGACGGGACCGGGGGCCGGGACGGGACCGGGGCCGCGGGCCATGGGGCCGGGGGCACGGGGCCGATCGCGGGACGCCTTACACGCCGTAATAAGGTCGCTGCATGCTTGATGCCCTGACGCTGGTGACCGGCGTCGCCGCGTTGCTGCTCGCCGCCTGGTGCGGCTGGGCCGCCTACCGTGACCAGCCGACGAAGGACTGGCATTTCATCGGGATGGCCGTGGTCTCCCTGCTGGCCGTGATCCAGCTGGTGGTCGGCATCGTCCAGCTGGCGCGGGGCGAGAAGCCGGAGCAGGGCACGACGATCTTCGTGGCGTATCTGCTGGGGGCGTTCGCGTGCGTTCCGGCGGCGGGGCTCATGTCACTGTCCGAGCGCACCCGCTGGGGTTCGGTGACCGCCGCCGCGGGCGCGGTGGTGCTCGCCGTGCTCGAGGTGCGGCTCTACGACATCTGGGGAGGCTGAGATGGCGTCGGTGGACGACAAGCCGGAGCGGCTCATCAGCGGGCCCGGCATCCTGCTGGTGTGGTTCTACGGCGTGATGGTGGTCGGGGCGGTGTCGCGGTCGGCGTACCAGATCGCGACCGAGTTCGACCGGGCGCCGCTGGCGTACGCGCTGTCGGCGGTGGCGGGCGTGGTGTACGGATTCATCACGTACTCGCTGGTGCGGGGCGGCGAGACCGCCCGCAGGGCGGCGCAGGTGTGCTGCGCCGCCGAGCTGGCGGGGGTGCTGATCGTCGGCACCTGGACCCTGGTCGAGCCGTCGGCCTTCCCGGACTCGACCGTGTGGTCGAAGTACGGGATGGGGTACGTGTTCATCCCCGTGCTGCTGCCGCTGTCCGCCCTGTACTGGCTACGGAAGTCCCGCGCCGCTACGCGGTAGCCGCGTACTCCCCCGCCTGCTTCTCCAGGACGATCATCGGTACCCCGTCCGTGCCCTGCGAGGTGCCGACCGTCTCGTAGCCGACCCGGCGGTAGAGGCGGAGATTGCCCTCGCTGCGGTGGCCGGTGAAGAGGCGGAACTTCTTGGCGCCGCGCTCCTCGGCCAGGGCCGCCTCGGCCGCGCGGAGCAGCCGCGCGCCGATGCCGTGACCCTGCAGACGCGGGTGGACGCAGAGCTTGCCGATGGCGGCGGCGCCGTCCTCGGTCAGGCTGCCCCGGACGGAGCCGACCACCTCGTCTCCCAGGCGGGCCACGAACACGCAGTCGGCGGCGAGTTCCTGCCGGACGGAGTCGAGGCTCTGGACGAGCGGGGCGATGCGGTAGTTGGCGTACAGCGCGGCTTCACTCTGGAAGCACAGGTACTGCAATCGGAAGATCTGCTCGGCATCCTGCTCGGTCGCCACCGAGATGGTCACGCTCATGCCCATGTGCGCACGCCCCTCGCTCACCTGATCGCCTGTGGTCCCTCACTCCTATCCCCGCACTTCGCGGGCCGCAACCTCCGGCGGCAGCAAACGACGCAGACATCCCAGACATCTGGAACGTTCCGGTCCGAGACTGCCCTGTGAGATACCCAACTCCCCCGCGATCTCGCGGTAGGTGAGGTCTCTCGGCGAGAGCAGTGCCTGGAGAAGGCGGGAGCAGCGGCCGGGCAGCCGGTGCACGGCCTCGCGCAGGGCGCGGTGCCGGGCAGCGGTGAGCGCGAGCTGCTCGGGGCCGCGATCGAGGTCGTCGGCCGGCTCGCTCGCGTACGGCTGCTCGCGGCGGTTCGTACGGCGGGCGCGGCGGACCTCGGCGCGGACGGCCCCGCGCAGCCAGCCCTGCGGGTCGGGCGGCGGGCCGTCGGTCGCGAGGTGCTCCAGCAGGCGGAGCCACACCGCCTGTTCCAGGTCACCGGGTTCGGTGCCGGTGGCATGGGCCTCGGCGGAGGCCTCCGCGGCGAGCAGCGGACGCAGGGTGGTGAGCAGATCGGGCGTCATATGCCACACGATGCGACCGCCCGGGCTGCTGGTTGCCCGGGCGGCCGACTGTCACCCCAACGGGGACTCAGCCGTTGACGAAGTCCGCGCGGGCCAGCAGTCCGGTGTCCGGGTTGTCCGTGAAGACGCCGTCGATACCGGTCGCGAAGTAGGTCCGGAACGCGCCGAGGGAATCACCGTAGGCGTCCGCGTCCGTGCCCTTGCGGAAGCTCGTGGGCAGGAAGGGGTTCTCGTTGCGCATGGTGTAGGGGTGCAGGACCAGACCGACCGCGTGGGCGTCCTTCACCAGGGTGGTCGGGGTGGTGAGGTCGCCGGCGGCGTCCTTGGGGATCACCAGGTCGAGGGTCGGGCCGATGCCCTGGGCGTAGCCCGCGATCTCCCTCAGGCCCGCCCGGGTGACCAGGTCGGCGACCGTGCGCGGGTCGCCCGCCTCGACGAAGTCCCAGGGACGCGAGGTCGCGCCGGACAGCAGCACCACGAGCGGGTTGTCGACCAGCTTGTTGAGGCGCTGGATGCTGCTCGGCTCGAAGGACTGCACGATGACCGGCGAGTTCTTCCTGTCCTTGCCGTACTTGTGCAGCAGCTTGGCGACCCGCTCCTCCAGACCCAGGCCAAGCCTGCGGAAGTAGGTGGGGTGCTTGGTCTCGGGGTAGATCCAGACCTGCTTGCCGCGCTTGCGGGTCTGCTCGTCCTGCCACCTCAGGACTTCCTCGAAGGTGGGGATCTCCCAGCGGCCGTCGTAGAGCGTGTTGTGCGGGCGGTTGGCCGGGATGCGCTCGACGGCGCGCAGGGTCTTCAGCTCGGCGAGGGTGAAGTCCTCGGTGAACCAGCCGGTCGTGGAGACGCCGTCGAGGATCTTCGTGGTCCTGCGGCCGGCGAACTCCGGATGGTCCGCGACGTCCGTGGTGCCGCCGATCTCCGGTTCGTGACGGCACACCAGGTGGCCGTCCCTGGTGGGCACGAGGTCCCCCGCCTCGACGATGTCCGCGCCCAGGTCCAGGGCGAGCTGGTACGAGCCGAAGGTGTGCTCCGGCCGGTAGCCGCTGGCGCCCCGGTGACCGATGATCGTCGGCACGGGCAGGCCGCTCAGGCCCTTGCCGGAACGGGACGAGTCGGCGGCTACGGCCGTGCCCGACAGGCCGAGGACCGTTCCGGTGGCGCCCAGCACGGAGGCGCCGAGAAACGCCCGCCGTCCTGTGCCGCCCACGCCCGCCTGCTGGTTCGGCTCCTGCGTGCCCTGCGTTGCCATGAGGGGTCTCCTGCCGTCGGCTCGTCCGTGCGGCCCGATCGTAGGGGTGTGGACATGACCATCGGGAGACCTCGGCCCCAACACGCGGGTGACGGCGGATGGCATGTGCCGTGCGGCCATCCGGCCGGATCCCGGCGGTAGTTCACTGCGTTCCGGGCAGATGACAAGCAGGCGACGATACCGCCGTCCAGGTAAACGTACGTCAACAGTGCGTAAGACCTGGGTGACCCGATGTGCGTCACCCCCGGCGCCGCGAGTATCGTCCTCACCTGCACAGACTCATACCGTTTTCCCTTGACATCGGAGGGCTCGTTGTCCCGCTTCGTGCTCATCAAGGCAGTACTCGGCCCGGTCATGCGCCTGATGTTCCGCCCCCGGGTCGAGGGCGCGGAGCACATCCCCGGCGACGGGCCCGTCATCCTGGCAGGCAACCACCTCACGTTCATCGACTCGATGATCCTGCCGCTCGTGTGCGACCGGCAGGTGTTCTTCATCGGCAAGGACGAGTACGTCACCGGCAAGAGCCTCAAGGGCCGGTTCATGGCCTGGTTCTTCATCGGGGTCGGCATGATCCCGGTGGACCGTGACGGCGGCCGCGGCGGTGTGGCGGCGCTGATGACCGGGCGGCGGGTGCTGGAGGAGGGGAAGGTCTTCGGCATCTACCCCGAGGGCACGCGGTCGCCCGACGGCCGGCTGTACCGGGGGCGGACGGGTATCGCCCGGCTGACGCTGATGACCGGGGCGCCGGTCGTGCCCTTCGCGATGATCGGCACGGACAAGTTGCAGCCCGGCGGGGCGGGGATGCCCCGGCCGGGGCGGGTCACCGTCCGGTTCGGCGAGGCGATGGAGTTCTCCCGGTACGACGGGATGGACCGGGACCGGTACGTGCTGCGGGCCGTGACGGACTCGGTGATGACCGAGGTCATGCGGTTGTCGGGGCAGGAGTACGTGGACATGTACGCCACCAAGGCGAAGGCGGCGTAAGCCTTCGGCGGTCGGCCGTTCTCAGGCGCGGGATGCGGGTGCGGTGCGCTGCGGGTCGTCGCGCGTGCCCCGCGTCCCCGAGGTTCGGGTGCGGGGGCGTTGTGGGTCGACGCGCACTTCCCCGCGCCCCTGAGGTTCCAGCGCGAGGTCCGGCGTGCCGCTGAAGTACGGGTGCAGGCGCGATGTGGGTCGTCGCCGGTTCCCCGCGCGCGCCCCTCTCGTGGGGCTCGTCCCGGAACGTGGCGATCCGCCACCGCGTCCCTGAGCGGAGACCTCTAGTCGGCGTTCTCCAGGCGCTGTCCCTTGAGCAGGAACCACGCCGCCACCGCTGTCGCCAGCAGGACCGCCGCGCCCACTCCGACCGCCACGCTCAGGCCGTCGACGAACGCCTCCCGGGCCGACGACAGCATTTTTTCGGCCGTGCTCGGCGACATGTGGCCCGCCGCCTCCACCGCGCCGCCCAGTGACTCGTGGGCGCCTTCCGGCGTACCCGCCGGGGCCGCGAAGCCGCGGTACACGCCCGTCACGATCGAGCCGAGTACGGCGATGCCGAGGGCCGCGCCGAGTTCGTACGCCGTCTCGGAGACCGCGGACGCCGCTCCCGCCTGTTCCTTGGGCACGGAGCCCAGGATGACGTCGGCGGTCACCGTGAAGGAGAAGCCCGCCCCCACGCCGACCACCAGCAGCGCGGCGCCCAGCAACGGGTAGCCGGTGGACCCGTCGATCGTCGTCAGGGCCGCCAGCGCGAGACCGATCGCGGCGAGACCGCCGGAGACCACCGCGCGTACCGAGAACCGGCGGGCCGCTCGGCCCGCGATCAGACCGGCCACCACCGCGCCGACGGCCGCGGGCAGTTCGGCCATACCGGCTTCGAACGGCCACCTGCCCTGGACGAGCTGCAGGTACTGGGAGAGGAAGAACACCAGGCCGGACAGGCCCAGGATGGTCAGCAGGTCGGCCAGGACCGCGCCGCCGAAGCCGCGGTTGCGGAAGAGCCGCATGTCCAGCAGCGGGGCCGGCAGGGTCAGCTGGCGGCGGACGAAGCCGTACAGCGCGGCCGCGCCCAGCAGGCCCGTCCCGAGCGCGATCCCGGTGACGCCGTGCGTGGCGGCCTCCTTGACGGCGTAGACGACACCGATCATGCCGACCAGGGACAGCAGCACGCTGGGCAGGTCCCAGGGGCCGGGGTTCGGGGTGCGGGATTCCGGGAGCGTCCGGATGCCGACGACGACCAGGACGACCATCACGGGCAGGTTGATCAGGAAGACCGAGCCCCACCAGAAGTGCTCGAGGAGGAAGCCGCCCACGATGGGGCCGACCGCGGTGCCAGCGGAAGCCGTCGCGCCCCAGATGCCGACCGCGAGGCTGCGCTCGCGCGGGTCGTGGAAGAGGTTGCGGATCAGGGCGAGGGTCGCGGGCATCAGGGTCGCGCCGGCGACACCGAGCAGGGCCCGGGCCGCGATCATCGTCTCCGGGGTCGTAGCGTAGGCGTTGAGGACCGATATCAGCCCGAACGCGGTGGCGCCCATGAGCAGGATCCGCTTGCGGCCGATGCGGTCGCCGAGGCTGCCCATCGAGACGAGCAGGCCGGCGATGACGAAGGAGTAGACGTCGCCGATCCAGAGGAGCTGGGTGCCGGAGGGCTCGAGGTCCTCGCTGATGTAGGGGGTCGCGAGACCGAGGACGGTCGCGTCGACGGCCACCAGCAGCACGGCGAGCACGAGGACGGAGAGCGCGAGCCAACGGTCCGGGCGCTTCACCGCCCCGGTCGTGGCCGCCGGCCGCAGGGTGCTGGTCATGATTCCTCTCTCTGTGGTGCGAGGTTCCGTGGTGCGGAGTCTGGTGGTCCGGATTCCGTGGCGCGGGCGCTGAGTCCCCTAGCGCGGGGGTCCGTGATGCGGGGTTCCCTGGCGCGGAGTTCCGGGGTACGGGATTCCGTGGTGCTGGGTTCCGTGGTGCGGGACCGGTCCGGGACTCCGCCAGCGGGTCCAGCGGTGCCGGGTAGGGGCTGGCGGTTGCTAGCGAGCCGGGCTGTGCGGCGGGATGTGCGGCGGCAGGCTCCGCGGTGCCGCCTCCTGCGGTGCGGGCGGCCTCAGCGCGCCGCCGAGCAGCAGCTCGACGATCATGTGCCGGAAGTCCTTGGGGGCGCCCTTGCCGCTCTGCACCATCCAGGCGCCGGAGGCCAGCAGGCCGAACAGCGCCTCGCTGAGCCAGGCAGGCGTGAGGTCGATGCGGAACTCGCCGCTCAGCTGGCCGCGCCGGAAGAGGTCCGAGACCCGCTCGTCGATCCGGGTCCAGCCCTGATGCTGCTCCTCGCCCTCGAACAACTGGTTCTCGGTGTAGAGGAAGGCGAGCAGGCCGGCGGCCGGTTCGATCTCCTGGACGAGCCGGTGTACGGCGTCGCGCGCGGGGCCCTCGTCGAGTCGTGCCGCGTCCAGCGCGGTCTCGCACTCCGCGATACCGAGGGCCTCCAGGGCCCGCACGAGCGCGTCCCGGCCGGCGAAGTGACGGTGCAGCGTGGCCCGGCTGATCCCGGCGGCCTTGGCGACCTCGTCCATCGTCGCCGTGGACTTGCGGGTCAGCAGGGCCGCGGCACCGCGCAGCACTTGTTCACGATCGACAGCCATGAGACAAGAATAGCCTAGATGAGACAGTGGTGTCTCATTCCGGGGCCGCGTGGGCTCAGAGCGGGCCGTCCGAGGGCCTCAGTGCCAGGGCAGGCCGGCGCGACGCTCCCAGTACGCACGCGGCTCCTCCGCCAGCCCGGCCAGCCGTTCCACCTGCTCGTCGTCGAGGTCCACGACCGCCGCGTGCAGGTTGGAGGCGAGCTGGGCGGCGGTCGCCGCGCCGGAGAGGACGACACCGGCCCAGGGCTGGCGCAGGATCAGCGCGAGGGCGACCGCGTCGCAGCCGAGCGACGTCTGTGCCGCGACGGCCTTCAGGGCGTCCGGCGCATGGGGCTGGGCGAGGCGTCCGTTGGCCATGCCCTCCTTCACGATCACCGTGAGCCCGGCGTCATGGGCCTCGGCGAGGGCGGGGCCGGCCGACGGCTCCAGCGCGTTGTACGTCGACTGGACGGTACGGAAGAGGGGTTCGCCGTCGACCGTCACGGCGAGGGCGGCGCGAATGGCGTCGGCCTGGGCCGGGCCGCTGGTGGAGAACCCGACGGTGAGGCCCTGCGTGGCGGCCTCGGCCAGCTTCGCGTGGAGTTCCTTGTCGGTGAGAGCGGGGCTGTCTGGGGTCACCGAGTGGATCTGGTAGAGATCGAGCCGGTCGCCGAGCAGTTCCGCCGTCTCGGCGCGCTGCCGTTCGTACGTCGCGAGCCCGTGGTCCTTGACCTCGTGCCGGTCCGCGTCCGTCGTCCAGTCGGCGGTGTAGGTGTAGCCCCACTTGCTGCCCACGACGATGTCGTCCGCGTCGGGCCTGGCCTTCAGCCAGTCGGCGAGGAACTCCTCCGAACGGCCGTAGGAGCGGGCCGCGTCGAAGTAGCGGACGCCCTGGGCGTAGGCGGCGTCGAGGAGTTCGTGGGTGCGCGCGCGCAGCGTCTCGACGCTGCGGTTCTCTCCGAGGTCGTGGTCCCGGCCGAGGTTGATGTAGCCGGGGCGGCCGACGGCGGCGAGGCCGAGTCCGAGGTGGCAGGTGGGGGTTGTCGCTGAGGCCAGTCGGGCGAAGGGCATCGCGGGCTCCGTTGGTCGACTCCGGTACGGCTTCGACCAACGTAACCCGCGACGAGCTCCCGCTCCCGCCGCGAGGCCCGGTTCGTCCGGACCTTCGGCGGGCGCGGGCGCGTCGCGGCTTGCCGCGCAGTCCTCCGCGCCCCGCAAGGGCGTTGCGCCTAGCGCTTGTCCTTGGCGGTCGCCCACGCGTGCTGAGCCGCCACGTCCGCCTTCACCTCGGCCAGTTGGACGGCGACCGCACTGGGCGCCGTGCCGCCGCGGGCGTCGCGGGAGGCGAGGGCGCCGGGAACGTTGAGCACCGAGCGCACCTCGGGGGTGAGGTGGGCGGAGATCTTCGCGAACTGTTCGTCGGTCAGTTCGTCCAGTTCCTTGCCGTCCGCCTCGGCGACCTTGACGCACTCGCCGGCCACCTCGTGCGCGACCCGGAACGGCACGCCCTGCTTGACCAGCCACTCCGCGATGTCGGTGGCGAGCGAGAACCCGGCCGGGGCCAGTTCCTCCATGCGCTCGCGGTGGACGGTGAGGGTGGCGACCATGCCGGTGAAGGCCGGGAGGAGGACCTCGAGCTGGTCGCAGGAGTCGAAGACCGGCTCCTTGTCCTCCTGCAGGTCACGGTTGTAAGCGAGCGGAAGAGCCTTGAGGGTCGCCATGAGACCGGTCAGGTTGCCGATCAGGCGGCCCGACTTGCCGCGCGCCAGCTCCGCGATGTCGGGGTTCTTCTTCTGCGGCATGATCGACGAGCCCGTGGAGAACGCGTCGTGCAGCGTCACGAAGGAGAACTCCTTCGTGTTCCAGATGATGATCTCCTCGGCGATCCGGGAGAGGTTCACGCCGATCATCGCGGTGATGAACGCGAATTCGGCGGCGAAGTCGCGCGACGCCGTGCCGTCGATGGAGTTGCCGACGCTGCCGTGCTCGAAGCCGAGGTCCTTCGCCACCGCCTCCGGGTCCAGGCCGAGGGAGGAACCCGCCAGGGCGCCGGAGCCGTACGGCGACACGGCGGTGCGCTCGTCCCACTGACGCAGGCGTTCCGCGTCCCGGGACAGCGACTGCGCATGCGCGAGGACATGGTGGGCGAAGAGCACCGGCTGAGCGTGCTGGAGGTGGGTCCGACCGGGCATCGCCACGTCCGGGTGGGCCTCCGCCAGGCCGATCAGGGCGTCCTGGAGCTCGGCGATCAGGCCGCCGACGATCCGGGCGTGGTCGCGCAGGTACATCCGGAAGAGCGTGGCGACCTGGTCGTTGCGGGAGCGGCCCGCGCGCAGTTTGCCGCCCAGGTCGGCGCCGAGGCGCTCCAGGAGGCCGCGCTCCAGGGCGGTGTGCACGTCCTCGTCCGCGACGGTGCCGACGAAGGAGCCGTCGGCGACGTCCGCCTCGAGCCGGTCGAGGCCCTCGACCATGCGGGCCAGCTCGTCCTCGGTGAGCAGCCCCGCCTTGTGCAGCACGCGCGCGTGGGCCCGCGAACCGGCGATGTCGTAGGGCGCCAGGCGCCAGTCGAAGTGGACGGAGGCGGACAGCTTCGCCAGGGCCTCGGCGGGACCGTCGGCGAAACGGCCGCCCCAGAGCCTTACGTCACCGCTGTTGCTGCTCACTGCGTTGCTCCTCACCACTGCACTCCACGATATGCATGAGTATGCAGTGCTCTGCATGAATCGTCAATTCGAGCCCGGACTGCCGCCCCGGATCGGGATCCCGGGAAGTTTTCGGCAGCGGTTTGAACGACAGCAACCGCTTACCCGTACTCACGACTGAACGCCGGCGCCGCGTCTGTACACCCACTCCTGACCCAAGTGAGGCATCCGCATGTCCAGGGCTCTTCCGAAGTACAACAAGCGTCGCGTGGTGGTCATCGGCGCGGCCGTCGCTCTGGCGCTGTCCGGCGCGGTCGTCGTCAACTCGGCCCTCGCCGGGGAGTCGTCCGAGAGCAACGGCTCCACCGACGCCAAGACGCTCGCCGCCCCCGGCACCATCGCGTGCCCGGACGTGGCCTCCCAGCTCCCCGAGATCCCGGCCTCGGCGCAGGCCGAGGTGGACCGCAACCTGGCCCTGCTCCAGACGCAGATCGCGGAGGCCAACAAGCGCCTGGTCGACACCGTGGGCCAGGGCGGCGCCAACTTCGTGCAGAACGCGATCCTCGGCCCGCTGGAGGGCAAGCGCGTGTCCACGATCGATCGCATCGCCATCTCGATCGGCCGCCAGGGCACCAAGCCGCAGGGCCTCGACGCGCTCGCGCCGTGCGCCCTCGACGCGGGCGGCGGCGCGGACACCGGTGAGGACGCCGCCGCGGGCGACGAGGCCGAGGTCACGCCCGGCGCGGACGACGGCGCGGCACAGACGGGCGACGACGCCGGCGACGCGGCCGGTGTGGGCACCATCAGCTGCCCGGACGTCGCCTCGCAGCTCCCGGCGATCCCCGCCTCCGCGCAGGCCGAGGTCGACCGCAACCTCGCGCTGCTCCAGACGCAGATCGACGAGGCCAACACCCGCCTGCAGAACACCGTCGGCCAGGGCGGGGCGAACTTCGTGCAGAACGCGATCCTCGGCCCGCTGGCGGACAAGCGCGTGTCCACGATCGACCGCATCGCCATCTCGATCGGCCGCAAGGGCACCAAGCCGCAGGGCCTCGACGCCCTGGCCGCCTGCACGTTGAACAAGTGACGTGACAGGCACGGTGGCCGCCCCGAGAAGCGCCGGCCGGGGCGGCCGCTGTGGCGTGTCCGCACCCCTGCGTTTTCCTGTCTCCTCGGACAGGCGTAAGGTTTTCCCGGATAATCGTTAGACATGGGAAAGACTTACGAGCGCATCGACGGAAGACTCCGTACGTTCATCGAGGAGCAGCCCCTCTTCTTCACCGCCACCGCCCCCCTGTCCGGGGACGGCACGGTGAACCTCTCCCCCAAGGGCCTCAAGGGCTCGTTCGCGGTTCTGGACGAGCACACCGTGGCCTATCTCGACTTCGCCGGCTCCAACGCGGAGACCATCGCCCACCTGCGGGAGAACGGCCGGATCACGTTGATGTGGTGCGCCTTCCAGGGGCCGCCGAACATCGTGCGGGTGCACGGCCGCGGCGAGCCGGTCTTCCGCGACGACCCCCGGTTCGGGGAGCTCCTCGCTCGTTTCCCGGACCTGGACCCGACCCCGCACGGGCTGCGCGCGATCATCGTCGTGCACGCCGAACTCGTGCGCGACACCTGCGGATACGCGGTGCCCTTCATGACGTACGACGAGGACCGCGAGCTGCACGCCCAGCGGTTCGCGCGGGAGGACGACGCGTCGCTCAGCGCGTACTTCGCGAAGAAGGACCACGTCGCCACGAGCATGGACGGACTGCCCGGACTGCCGTTGCCGCTGAGTCCCATTTGACGCACATATGCTGTCTGTACAGACAGTCAACCTGTGGGCGTCTTGGGGGATTTGACGGAATTCACCCTTCCGCCGCGCTCGTCCCCTAGCGTGGTTCACGCCCGCGCGTTCTCGCGCAGGCGTGAACACATGGGGGAAACATGTTCCGACCCGCACGCGAACCACAGAGCAAACGCCATGTCCGCTCCTCGTTCTACGTCGTCGGCGAGGGCATCCTCGCCGAGTCCCGGGACGGCGGTCCGGTAGCGCCACTGACCGCCTCCACCGTGGCGGACCTGCGCAAGTTCCGCTTCTCCCGGCTGGGCCCCACCGCCCGGCCGGCCCAGCAGCCGGACCACGACGACCGCGTGGAGCTGGCCAAGGCGATGACGGACCCCGAGCGCGACCACCCCGACCAGCCGGGGGTCCCGTCGGGGTTCACCTATCTCGGCCAGTTCGTGGACCACGACCTCACCCTGGACGCCACCGCGGTGCGCCTGGAGGACGAGATCACGGTGCGCCAGCTCCTTCAGGGCCGCTCTCCGGCACTCGACCTCGACTCGCTCTACGGCCTCGGGCCCGACCACCGCTTCGACCGCCGGTTCTACGAGGACGACGGTCTCCGGCTGAAGTCCGGCACGACCCAGGGCGTCCCGAACGACCCCTCCATCGTGGGCCGGCCCCTCACCGGATTCGACCTGCCCAGGCAGGGCTCGGGCTCCCTGCGATCCGAGCGGCGCCGGGCGCTGATCCCGGACCCGCGCAACGACGAGAACCTGGTCGTCGCCCAGGTCCACGCCGCCTTCATCCGGTTCCACAACCGGGTGGTGGCCGATCTGGTCGGCAAGGGCATGTCGAGCGCGGTGCTCTTCGAGTCGGCACGCGAGACGGTCGTCAAGCACTACCAGTGGATGCTGCGCCACGACTTCCTGCGCAGGATCGTCGACCCCGAGATCGTCGAGGACGTGTTCAGCAACGGCCGCCGGGTGTTCGAGCCCTCGCCGGGCGAGTACGACCTGCCGACCATGCCGATCGAGTTCTCCGTGGCCGCCTACCGGCTGGGGCACAGCATGGTCAGGGGGCGCTACAACTGGAACCGCGTCTTCGACCGGGGCCGGGGCACACTCGAGCTTCTGTTCCAGTTCAGCGGCACCAGCGGCACCCTGTCGCCGCCTCCCGCCGATCCGGCGGACCCGGAGTCGGGCGACTTCGAGCGTCTGCCCACCAACTGGATCGCCGACTTCCGGCGGCTGTTCGCCTTCCAGGAGGCGGTGCCGGAGCGGACCGACCTCCTCGTGCCGGAGGCGCAGTTCAACCTCGCCAAGCGGATCGACACCCTCCTGGTCGACCCGCTCGCCAACCTGCCGCTCGGCTCCTTCGGCGGGCGCGGCCGGCCGAAGCCCCCGGAAGCCGAGCTGAACCTCGCCTTCCGCAACCTCACCCGGGCGTCGATGCTGCGGCTCGCCACCGGACAGCAGATGGTCGAGCGCTTCATCGACCGCAAGGTCGACGTGGAACCGCTGACCGCGGCCGACCTCGCGCAGGACGGCGGTGCGCAGCTCTCCGCCGGGCTCGCGGAAAGGATCACCAGGCACACCCCGCTGTGGTTCTACATCCTGCGAGAGGCCGAGGTCCGGGGCGGCGGGAAGCTGACCGGCGTCGGCGGCCGCATCGTCGCCGAGGTGTTCCACCGGGCCATCGAGGGCAGTCGGCACTCCATCGTGCGCGACCCGTTCTGGCGTCCGTTCCTCAGCCCGGTCGAGGAGCGCAACTCCCAGGACGTCTTCGAGATGACGGACCTGCTGCTGTACGCCTTCGAGGGACGGGCGGACCAGCTCAACCCGCTGGGGCCGGTGACCTGAGCGACGGGTGCGGGAGGGCCGGCGCCCCGCACGGTCGGCCCACCCGGCCTGCCGGTGCCGCCACCCGCGCTTAGCGTCTGATCATGCGTCCTCGTGCCGTCACCACCGCACTCGTCCGCGCGTCCCTGGTCTGCGCGTTCCTCGGCCTGCTCGGCGCCGCGCCGGACACCGGGGCCGTCCCGCCGCTGCCCGCGCGGATGGCGGACACCGGCGGCGGCACCCAGCTGATCACCGCCGTGGCCCCGCGGGCCGGCGCCACCTCGGGCATGCTCACCTGGTGGGACCTGCGCGACGGCCGATGGGCGCGGGCCGGTTCCACACCGGCCCGGTTCGGCGCGAAGGGCCTGGTGGAGGGCGCCTCCCGCCGGCAGGGCACGAACACCACGCCGACGGGCCTGTACGGCCTCCCCTACGCGTTCGGCATCCGCCCGGCACCGCAAGGGACGTCGTACGCCTACCGCCCGGTGCGCGAGGACTCCTGGTGGTGCCAGGACAACGGGTCCCGGGCCTACAACCGCTGGACCGAGCCGCGTCCCGCGGACTGCCGCGCCGCCGAGTCCGAGCACCTGGTCGCGTACCGCACGCAGTACGCGTACGCGCTGGTCATCGGGTTCAACTACGACAAACCGGTGCGAGGCCGCGGCGCGGGGATCTTTCTGCACGTCAACGGACACGGGGCGACCGCCGGTTGCGTGTCGGTGCCGGCGGCTGCGATGCCGCGGCTGCTGGCGTGGGCCCGGCCCTGGAAGCGACCGCACATCGCGATCGGCACGCCGGACGGGCGGACGGCGATCACCCGGTACTGAGCCGCCCCGCGGCGATCGCCGGTGGTCGCGTCCGGTGACCGTCTCCCTGGAGGCTGAACACTCCGCGTCCGTGGCCCGTATCTGAGGGCCAAGGGTCCGTATCCACGGAGGAACAGTGACCACGACGATCGCCGGCGGCCGTGCCGCCCGCCGCCAGACGATGCGCCGCATCCGCCCGCGCCGCTCCCCGGCCGTCCCGTTGCTGCTCGCCGTATGGGCGGGCGCGGCGGGTGTGCTGTGGCTGTGGTGGGCCAATACGCCGAACATCGCGGACGACAACAGCAAGATCCTCAACGCGGGACGGATCACCGGGCTGCTCGCCGGGTACCTGATGGCGCTCGTGGTGCTCCAGATGGCCCGGGTGCCCGCGCTGGAGCGGCGGGTGGGCTCGGACCGGGTCGCACGCTGGCACGCGATGAGCGGCCGGTACACGCTCTGTCTGGTCTTCGCGCACGTGTTCCTGATCATGTGGGGGTACGCGCTGCAGGCCGGCAAGACGCTGGGGGACATCGTCCAGCAGACGATCGACTCCATCGACCAGCTGCCGGACATGGGCAAGGCGGCGATCGGCACCGGCCTGTTCCTGCTGATCGGGCTGGTGTCGATCGGACCCGTACGCCGCCGGATGCCGTACGACACCTGGTACCACATCCATCTGTTGACCTACGCGGCCGTGTTCCTGACGTTCTGGCACCAGATCACCACCGGCAACGACTTCGCGATCGAGCCGACCGCGAAGACCGTCTGGTACGCGCTGTACGGGTCGGTCACCGCGCTGGTCGTCTGGTACCGCGTCATCGTCCCGGTCCGGCTGAACCTGCGGCACCGGCTGCGCGTCGAGGCGGTCATCGAGGAGACGCCGGGCATCGTGTCGGTGCTGATCGGCGGGCGCAAACTGCACCGGATGGGCGCGGAGGCCGGGCAGTTCTTCCGCTGGCGGTTCCTGACGCCGGGGATGCGGTTCAGCTCCCACCCGTACTCGCTGTCGGCGGCGCCCCGCCCGGACCTCCTGCGGATCACCGTCAAGGCGATCGGCGACCACAGCGCGGCGCTGCGCGAGCTGCAGCCCGGCACGAGGGTGTGGGCCGAGGGTCCGTACGGTGCGATGACGGCGTCCCGGCGCAGCCGCGGCAAGGTGCTGCTGGTGGCCGGCGGGGTCGGCATCACCCCGATGCGGGCGCTGTTCGAGACGCTGCCGGGCGCGGCCGGTGACATCACGCTCCTCTACCGGGCCAACAGCACGCAGGACCTGGCGCTGTGGGACGAGCTGGCGAAGATCGCCGACGAGCGCGGGGCGCGGCTGATGTACGCCGTCAACAGTCCCGACGGGGAGCGCCCCGACATCTCGGCGGAATCCCTCCAGCGGAAGATCCCCGACATCGACAGCCACGACGTCTTCATGTGCGGACCCAACGGCTTCGCCCAAGGGGTGTACGAGGCGCTGCGCGGCGCCGGGGTTCCCGCCCGCCGCATCCACCACGAGTCGTTCGAGATGTGAGCGACCCGTACGCACGGGAACCTCGCCACCAACGGGAATCAGGAGTTCAGGAAGCGATGAGGAAGAGCCACCCTCTGCGGCGCGTCGTACTCGCCACCGCCGCCACCGTGTCCGGGATCGTGCTGTTGCTGTCGCTGAAGCCGTCGTCCGACCCGGGCGCAGCCCAGGCGGCGGGCGCGGGCGCGGCGGCGCAGGGAGCGGCGCAGGGCGGGTCCGGCGCGGTCGTGTCGGGGACGATGACCGGTGACGCGGCACAGACGCAGTACGGGGCCGTGCAGGTCCGGATCACCGTCGTCAACAACAAGATCACCAAGGCCGAGGCGGTGCAGGCGCCCAAGGGCGGCACCAGCGACCAGAAGACCGCGCTCGCCGTCCCCAGGCTGAACGCCGACGTGGTCGCCAAGCAGAGCCCGGACATCGACACGGTGTCGGGCGCCACGTACACCAGCGAGGGCTACAAGAAGTCCCTCCAGTCGGCGATCGACAAGGCGAACGCGAGCGCCGGGTCGGGGGCATCCCAGGGCTCCGGCAGCGCGCAGGCGTCCGGCACCTTCACCGGGGACGCGGCCCAGACCCAGTACGGCGCCGTCCAGGTCCGGATCACGGTCGCCGGCGGGAAGATCACCAAGGCGGAGGCCGTCCAGGCCCCCAAGGGCGGCACCAGCGACCAGAAGACCGCGCTCGCCGTCCCCAAGCTCAACGCGGCGGCGGTCGCGGCCGGCAGCGCCGACATCGACACCGTCTCCAGCGCCACCTACACGAGCGAGGGCTACAAGAAGTCCCTCCAGTCGGCGCTGGACCAGGCGAAGGCGACGGCCGGTTCGTCGTCCGGGTCCGGTGACGCGGGGGCCTCCTCGGGCGCCGCGCAGGCCAAGACCGTCACCGGCAGCGTCGCGCAGACGCAGTACGGCGCCGTCCAGGTCCGGATCACGGTCGCCGGCGGGAAGATCACCAAGGCGGAGGCCGTCCAGGCGCCCAAGGGCGGCACCAGCGACCAGAAGACGGCGCTCGCGATCCCGAAGCTGAACGCGGCGGCGGTCGCGGCCGGCAGCGCCGACATCGACACCGTCTCCAGCGCCACCTTCACCAGCGAGGGCTACAAGAAGTCCCTTCAGTCGGCGCTGGACCAGGCCGGTGGCTGACACCGTGACCGAGTCGGCGGCCCCCGCGGTGCTGCGTCACGCGGAAGAGGTCATGGGGACCGTCTTCTCCTTCGACGTGCGCGGCGGGGAGCCCGGGGCGGTGCGGGCGGCGCTGGAGGAGGCGATCGCCTCCCTGCACCGGGTGAACGAGGTGTTCAGCACCTACCGCGAGGACAGCCAGGTGTCCCGGCTGGTGCGCGGTGAGCTGACCGTCGCGGAGTGCCATCCGGACGTGGCCGAGGTGCTGGAACTGGGCGCCGAGGCGGAGCGGGTGAGCGACGGCTGGTTCAGCATGCGCTATCAGGGACGGCTCGACCCGACCGGCATCGTGAAGGGCTGGGCCGCCGAGCGCGCGGCCCGGCTGGTCGCGGCGGCGGGCGTGAGCGGGGTGAGCGTCAACGGCGGCGGGGACGTGCAGTTGCTCGGTGTCCCCGGACCCGAGCGGCCGTGGCGGGTCGGGGTGTCGGACCCGCTGCGCCCGGGAGGCCTCGCCGCGGTCGTCTCGGCGGCGGGAGCGGACGAACTGGCCGTCGCGACGTCCGGTACGGCGGAGCGGGGCGACCATATCGTGGATCCGCGAACGGGCCGCTCCGCGGTGACCGACCTGGTCGCCGTGACGGTGGTGGCCCCTCAGCTGACCTGGGCGGACTGCTGGGCGACAGCCGCGTTCGCGATGGGCTCGCGGGAGGCGCTGGGCTGGCTGGAGTCGCTGCCGGACGTGGAGGCCCTGCTGATCACGGCGGGCGACGAGGTGCGCTGCACGGGAGGCCTGGCCGGCCGGCTGGGCTGAGCCGTGGCCCGCCAGGGGGGCCGCGGGTCGCGGCGCCGACCGGCCCGGCTGAACTGTGACCCGCCGGGGTGGGCGCCGCGGATCCCGGTCCTGACCGGCGGCCGACTTCCCCAGATTCCGGCGCCGGCCGGCGGCCCGCTTGCGTGGATGCCGGTGCTGACCGGCGGCGCACTGCCCTGGGGTGGGAGCGCCCCGGGTGGTGCGGTTGGCCGCCCTTCACCAGGGCGGCCGGGCAGCCCGCGGGACAGCGGCTCGCAGGGGCGCGGGGCCGTGTCGGGATGCGGCTGCGCCGCGTGGCCACGACCCGCCCCGCTCACCCGCGATCGGCGACCGCCCGGAAGCAGCCCCTCGGCGACCGGTCAGTGCCCGTTCTGGGCGAGGCGCAGCAGATGGTCCGCCAGTGCCTGTCCGCCCGTCGGCTCCCTGCTGATCAGGAGCAACGTGTCGTCGCCCGCGATCGTCCCCAGGATGTCCTGCAGCTCGGCCTGGTCGATCGCCGAGGCGAGGAACTGGGCCGCACCCGGTGGGGTGCGCAGCACCACGAGGTTGGCGGACGCCTCCGCGGAGATCAGCAGCTCCTGCGACAGCCGCCGCATCCGCTCCTCCTTGGCCGACTCCCCCAGTGGCGCCCGGGGGGTCCGGAAGCCCCCCTCGCTGGGCACGGCGTAGATCAGGTCGCCTTCGTTGTTGCGGATCTTCACGGCGTTCAGCTCGTCCAGGTCCCGCGACAGCGTTGCCTGGGTGACGCTCAGCCCGTCGTCCGCCAGCAGCTTCGCCAGCTGGCTCTGCGACCGCACCGGTTGCCGGTTGAGGATGTCCACGATCCGGCGGTGACGCGCGGTGCGGGTCTGCGGCACGGCGGGCCCGCCCGCGCCGGGCTGCTCATGGTCCTGTGCCTGACTCATCGTCGTCTCATTCTCCGGTTCTCCGGATCGTCACTCCCCGCTCGGCGCGGCTGCGTCGAGGATGCCGGGCAGCGCCCCGAGGAACGCGTCCACCTCGTCGTCGCCGAGGTTCAGCGGCGGCATCAGCCGGACGACGTCGGGGGCGGGTACGTTCACCAGGAATCCGGCCTCCTGAGCCGCCGTCCGCACCTGGGGCGCGCGGGGCTCGGTGAGCACGATACCCAGGAGCAGGCCCGCGCCCCGGACATAATCGATCAACGAGTGGCCCGCACCCTCGATTCCGGTGCGCAACTTCTCGCTCTGCCGCTTGACGTTCTCCAGCAACCCCTCGTTCTCGATGGTGTCGAGGACGGCGAGTCCGGCGGCGCAGGCGACCGGGTTGCCGCCGAAGGTGGTGCCGTGGTGACCGGGCTGCAGCAGCTCGGCGGCGCGCCCGAAGGCGATCGTCGCGCCCAGCGGAAGTCCGCCGCCGAGTCCCTTGGCCAGGGTGACGACGTCCGGCAGGACGCCCTCGTGGGCCTGGTACTCGAACCAGTGCCCGGTCCGGCCGATGCCGGTCTGCACCTCGTCGAGGACCAGCAGCGCGCCGTTCGCCGCGGTGATCGCGCGGGCGGCCTTGAGATACCCGGCGGGCGGCACCACGACACCCAGTTCGCCCTGGATCGGCTCGAGGACGACGAGCGCCGTCTCCTCGGTGACCGCGGCGGCCAGCGCCTGCGCGTCGCCGAACGGCACATGGGTGACCTCGCCGGGCAGCGGCAGGAACGGATCCCGCTTGCCGGGCTGGCCGGTGAGCGCGAGGGCGCCCATGGTCCGGCCGTGGAAGGCGCCCTCGGTGGCGACGACGTGCGTCCGCCCGGTCAGCCGGCCGATCTTGAAGGCGGCCTCGTTCGCCTCGGCGCCCGAGTTGCAGAAGAAGACCCTGCCGTCCCGGCCGAAGAGCTGGAGGAGCCGTTCGGCGAGCGTGACGGTCGGCTCGGACATGAAGAAGTTGGAGATGTGGCCGAGGGAGCCGATCTGCCGGCTCACGGCCTCGACGACGGCCGGGTGGGCGTGACCGAGCGCGTTGACCGCGATGCCGCCGACGAGGTCGAGGTACTCCTTGCCGTCGGCGTCCTGGACCCGGCTGCCGGCGCCGCGCACGAGGGGCAGCAGCGGTGTGCCGTAGTTGTTCATGAGCGCGCCCTGCCACCGCGCGGTCAGTTCCTCGTTGCTCATGACGGCTCCCCCTGTGCGCCCGGCCGTGCGGCCGGCTCTGCGTGCGGCTTCTCGTCGGGCACGACCATCGTGCCGATGCCCTCGTCGGTGAAGATCTCCAGCAGGATCGAGTGCTGGACCCGCCCGTCGATGACGCGGGCGGTGTTCACGCCGTTGCGTACGGCGTGCAGACAGCCCTCCATCTTCGGGACCATTCCGGAGCTCAACTCCGGCAGCAGCTTCTCCAGTTGGGAAGCGGTGAGGCGGCTGATCACCTCGTCGCTGTTCGGCCAGTCCTCGTAGAGGCCCTCGACGTCCGTGAGGACCATGAGGGTTTCGGCCCCCAGTGCCGCAGCGAGTGCCGCAGCCGCCGTATCAGCATTGACGTTGTAGACATGTCCGTCGTCCTGGGAACGGGCGATCGACGAGACGACCGGGATGCGGCCGTCGGCCAGCAGTGCCTCGATGGCACCGGTGTCGATCGCGGTGATCTCGCCGACCCGCCCGATGTCGACCAGTTCGCCGTCGATCTCGGGCCGGTGCTTGGTGGCGGTGATGGTGTGCGCGTCCTCGCCGGTGAGCCCGACGGCGAGCGGCCCGTGCTGGTTCAGCAGCCCGACCAGCTCCCGCTGGACCTGTCCCGCGAGCACCATCCGTACGACGTCCATGGCGTCCTCGGTGGTGACCCGCAGGCCGGCCTTGAACTCGCTGACGATGCCGTGCCGGTCGAGGGCGGCGCTGATCTGCGGGCCGCCGCCGTGCACGACGACGACGTGGAGGCCGGCGTGCCGCAGGAAGACGACGTCCTGGGCGAAGGCCGCCTTGAGATCCTCGTCGACCATGGCGTTGCCGCCGAACTTGATGACGACCGTCCTGCCGTTGTGCCGGGTCAGCCAGGGCAGCGCCTCGATGAGGATCTGGGCCTTGGGCAGGGCGGTGTGCTTACGGGTGGTGCTCATGACGAGTACGCGCTGTTCTCGTGGACGTAGTCGGCGGTGAGGTCGTTGGTCCAGATGACGGCCGTCTCGGAGCCGGCGGCGAGGTCGGCGACGATGTGCACCTCGCGGTAGCGCATGTCGACCTTCTCCCGGTCCTCACCGACGCCGCCGTTCTTGCAGACCCAGACGCCGTTGATGGCGACGTTGAGCCGGTCGGCCTCGAAGGCGGCCCCGGTCGTGCCGATTGCGGAGAGCACCCGGCCCCAGTTGGGGTCCTCGCCGTGGATCGCGCACTTGAGGAGGTTGTTACGGGCGATGGAGCGCCCCACCTCCACGGCGTCGTCCTCGCTCGCGGCGTTGACCACCTCGACCTTGATGTCCTTGCTGGCGCCCTCGGCGTCCCGGATCAGCTGCTGGCCGAGGTCGTCGCAGACGGTCCGCACGGCGGCGGCGAACTCCTCGTACCCCGGGGTGACTTCGCCGGCGCCGGAGGCGAGCAGCAGCACGGTGTCGTTGGTCGACATGCAGCCGTCGGAGTCGACGCGGTCGAAGGTGACCCGGGTGGCGTCGCGCAGCGCCCTGTCCAGCGTCTCGCTGTCGAGGTCGGCGTCGGTGGTGAGGACGACCAGCATGGTGGCGAGGCCCGGGGCGAGCATGCCCGCGCCCTTGGCCATGCCGCCGACGGTCCAGCCGTCCTTCGTGACGACGGACGTCTTGTGGACGGTGTCGGTGGTCTTGATGGCGATGGCGGCCTTCTCGCCGCCGTGCTCGGAGAGCTGACCGGCGGCGGCCTCGACCCCCGGCAGCAGCTTGTCCATCGGGAGCAGGACGCCGATGAGTCCGGTGGACGCTACGGCGACCTCGCCCGCGCCCAGCCCCAGCACCTCGGCGACCTTCTCGGCGGTCGCATGCGTGTCCTGGAAGCCCTTCGGCCCCGTACAGGCGTTGGCGCCACCGGAGTTGAGGACCACGGCGGACAGCCGGCCGCTCTTGAGGACCTGCTCGGACCACAGCACCGGCGCCGCCTTGACGCGGTTGGAGGTGAAGACGCCGGCGGCCGCGCGGCGGGGCCCGGTGTTGACCACGAGGGCCAGGTCCGGGTTGCCGTTCTGCTTGATCCCGGCGGCGATGCCCGACGCCGTGAATCCCTTGGCTGCCGTGACGCTCACGGTGCGACTCCGATCGTGGAAAGCCCGGTGGTCTCGTCGAGTCCGAGGGCGATGTTCATGCTCTGGAGGGCGCCGCCCGCGGTGCCCTTGGTCAGGTTGTCGATGGCGCTGATGGCGATGATCCGGCCTGCGGCGGCGTCGTACGCGACCTGCACCTGAACGGCGTTGGAACCGTGGACGGACGCCGTGGCGGGCCACTGCCCCTCGGGGAGCAGGTGCACGAACGGCTCGTCGGCGAAGGCCTTCTCGTAGGCGGCGCGGACGGACTCGGCGGTGACGCCGGGCCTCGCCTTGGCGCTGCAGGTGGCGAGGATGCCGCGGGACATCGGCACGAGGGTGGGCGTGAACGAGACGGAGACCGGCTCTCCCGCCGCCGCGCTGAGGTTCTGGATCATCTCGGGTGTGTGCCGGTGGCCGCCGCCGACGCCGTACGGGGAGACGGAGCCCATGACCTCGGAGCCCAGCAGGTGCGTCTTGGGCGACTTGCCGGCGCCCGAGGTGCCGGAGGCGGCGACGATCACGGCCTCCTGCTCGGCCAGGCCCGCCGCGTACGCCGGGAAGAGCGCGAGCGAGACGGCCGTGGGGTAGCAGCCGGGGACCGCGATGCGCTTGGACCCCTCCAACGCGGCGCGACCGCCCGGCAGTTCGGGGAGACCGTAGGGCCAGGTCCCGGCGTGCGCGGAGCCGTAGAAACGCTCCCAGTCGGCGGCGTCCTTCAGCCGGAAGTCGGCGCCCATGTCGACGACGAGGACCTCCGGGCCGAGCTGCTCGGCGACGGCGGCGGACTGGCCGTGCGGCAGGGCGAGGAAGACGATCTCGTGCCCGGCGAGGACCTCGGGGGTGGTCTCCTGGAGGATCCGGTCGGCCAGCGGCAGCAGGTGCGGCTGGAGCGCGCCCAGCCGCTGGCCCGCGTTGGAATTGCCGGTCAGGGCGCCGATCTCGACCCCGGGGTGCGTCAGGAGCAGGCGCAGCAGCTCTCCGCCCGCGTACCCGCTCGCTCCGGCCACCGCCGCACGTACCACCATGACTCCTCCTCCTGGATGGCATGACTATACGTTTCGCTGCACGTTTATGCAATCCATGCCTGCGTGGTGCCCGGAGCGATCTTTGCCCGGGCCGCGGGGCTGCGTAACCTCGATCCGGTGATCGCCATGACACCGATAACCAGCCTGGACCTGACCGGCTTCACGGAGCGGGAGCCGGGGGTGTGGACCGACGCGGCGGGGCTCGTCCTGTCGGTCCACTTCTTTCCGCTGATCCCGGACCTGCCCGCCCCGCTGCACGAGCCCGAGCGGCTCGGGGCGGGGCTCGCGCGGCTCGTGAGCGGGGCCGGCGGCGGGTTGATCGAGGCGGTGCCCGGCTCCGTGGACGGCGTCCCGGCGGTCCGCCAGCTGGTGAAGATGCCGCTGGGCAGCCGGCCGGGCCAGGCGTTCCTCGGCTCCTGGACGGTGCCCAGGGCCGGGTCCAGCACGGTCGTGAAGGTGCAGGCCGCCGAGGGCGCCACCACCGGGATGCGGGAGGCCGTGATCATGGCGCAGGTGGGCCCGGCCGGGTACTTCCGGCCCCACCCCTACACGGAAGGACAAGCGGGCGGGCAGCCGGACGGGCGGGGCGGACTGCCGTACCACGTCGGCGACGACGAACAGTGGGACGCCCGGTTCCCCGACCATCCGCTCACCCTCGTGCGTGCGGCCCTGCACCGGATCACGCCCACGATCACCTTCGACGACCGCTTCAAGGCACTGCCGTCGTTCGGCGGCCAGGCCGCCCCGCAGTCACCGGCACCGGCCCCGACACCGCAGCCGCTGCCTCATCTGCCGCCGCCCAGGCGCGGCTGGTTCCGGCGCAAGGGCGTCTGAGGGCACGGGACCCCGGCGGGTGCGGGGCGTGGCCGCCCGCGCCCGCCGGGGTTCGCTCACTTCTGCCGGAGCCGCAGGAAGGTGATCGAGTTCGCCGGGAAGGTGTAGGTGAACTCGTCCGCGACCCCGGTGAAGGTGGAGGTCACCGGCGCGACCGGCGCCTCGGCCTCCGTGTTGACCGCCTCCGGCGCGGCGGCCAGCGTGGTCACCTTCGCCGTGGACGCGACCTTGGCGCCGCCGAGGTCGATGGCCGTACGGGCGTCCGTGGACTGGGCGTTGACGACCTTGACGATCAGGTCGCCGGTCCTCTTGTCCTTGGTGACCACCTGGCGGAACGGCTCGGCCGGCTTGTCATCGGTGAAGCTGCCCCACTCCTGGCCGTCGAGGTAGAGGGTGACCTGGCGGCCCCGCACCTTGACGTCGAGGTCGTAGGCGCGGCCCGTCTCCACGGACCCGGCCTTGGAGACCAGCGTCGACTTGCCGCCGTCCACGGCCTGCTCGACGGCGGACTGGGTGTTGTTCCAGCCGCCGAGGTTCCACCAGTAGTAGTTGCCGGTGTCCTTGACGCCGAAGGCGACCAGGAATCCCTCCTTGCCGGACTTCTTGGTGGCCTTCACATGCAGGTCGTAGTCGTGCCAGCCGGCGTCACCGGCCGAGACCATGGTGTTCTCGGCGGCGGTGTCGGTCTGCACGTACTGCCCGTCCTCGAGCGACCAGCTGCCGCCGCCCGTGTGCGTCCACTGCGAGGCGTCGCCGGAGAAGTCGTCGCTCAGCAGCGTCCCGCCGTCCGCGCCGGTCACCTTCACCTCGTCGTACGCCACGCCGGTGGCCCAGGTCGACAGTCCCACGGCGCCGGTGATGGGCCCCTGGAGGGACGGGGTCCCGGTGGCCGTGGACGGCACCACCCGGTCACCGACGTTGGTCATGAACAGCTTCTGGACCTCGTAGTTGGCCGAGTTCCAGGAGGCGTGGTTGTTGAACCACACCATGTCCGGGCTCCACTGCACGTAGTCCTCGTTCGCGAACAGCGGCGCGTAGGAGGCGAGCTGGACCACGTCCGCGTTGCGCTCGAGGCCGGTCATGAAGGCCGCCTCGGCCAGCCCGTTCCTGAAGGCGTTGCCCCAGGAGGCGTACTCGCCGAGGAAGACCTTGGGCCCGCCGCGGTCGTAGGTGTCGTAGCGGTCGTTGTTCTGCAGGAACCACTGCGGGCTGTTGTAGTAGTGCTCGTCGACCATCGCGACGTCCGCGTCCCGGTTGAGCTGCCAGGCCGCGTCGAAGACCGGACCGGCGTCGTCGGGTCCGGAGTTGGAGATGACGGTGATGTCCGGGTACTTCGCCTCGATCGCGGTGCGGAACTGCTCGAAGCGCGCGAAGAACTCGGCGGGCAGGTTCTCCTCGTTGCCGACCTCGAGGTGGGTGAGGTGGAAGGGCGCGGGGTGGCCCATCCGGGCGCGCTTCCTGCCCCAGGTGGAGGTGACGGGGCCGTTGGCGAACTCGATGAGGTCCAGGGTGTCCTGGATGTGGCGCTTCAGGAGGGCGTCGTCGACGACGGCCCGGTTCTGGCCGCAGCCGGTGACCAGGGCCGGCACGACGGGCAGCGGCATCGCGCCGATGTCCTCGGCGAAGCGGAAGTACTCGTAGTAGCCGAGTCCGTAACTCTGGTTGTAACCCCAGAAGTTGGAGTTGGTCGCGCGCTCCTCGACGGGTCCGACGGTGTCCTTCCACTGGTAGGAGCGGGCGCGCTGCCACCCGGAGGCCTCGCTGTAGTCCTGCATGGAGCCGGTGTTGACGAGGCAGCCGCCGGGGAAGCGGACGAAGCCCGGGGCGAGGGCGGCGATCTTCTCGGCGAGGTCCTTGCGCAGGCCGTTGGGCTCGTTCCTGTAGGTGTCGCGGGGGAACAGGGACACCATGTCGAGGGCGGCCGCGGCCGAGGAGGCCACCGAGAGACGGCCGTCGCTGCTGGTGCGGGAGGCGGTGAAGGCCGCCCGGTACCGGACCCAGCCGCCCGCGCGGACGGCGACCCTGCGGGCGGTGGCCAGCGCGCCGTCGGCGTCCTGGAGGCTCACGGTGAGCGTGCTGCCGCTCTCGGCGCGGGCCCAGACCGAGAAGTCGTACTTCTTGCCCTGTTCGACCCGGACACCGGTGTTGTAGCCCGCGTTGGTCACCGAGGAACCGGCGCCCAGCGAGAGGTAGTTGCGGTTGCGGTCGTTGAGACGGCCCGCGTCGTCCAGGACCTGCGCGGCGCCGTCGACCGTCCAGGAGGTGAGCGGGGTGTACGCCCGGTTGTCGACGGTGGAGTACTCGAAGGACCGGTTCTGCACGAGTTCGGCGTACAGGCCGCCGTCGGCCGCCCGGTTGATGTCCTCGAAGAAGACGCCGTACATCGTGTCGTCGATCTTCGCGCCCTTGGCGGTGGGATCGACGGTGATGGCGTAGTCGGTCACGGTCTCGGCGTGCGCCGGTGCCGGGACGAGGGCGGTGGCCGTCAGGAGGGCGGTGGTGGTGAGGCCCAGTCTCCAGCGGGTGCGGGTGGTGCTGCGTGGCATGAATACTCCGCGGCTCGGTGAGGAGTTGTTCGAAATATCAGACGATGATCAGCACTTCGAACGGCAAGATAGGGAGGGGGCCGGGACGCGTCAATGGGGCGTGCGGCAGCGAAAGTGTCGGAAGCGAGGAACACGTGGACGAGTTCCGGCCAGTACCGGACGCCCTGGCCTACCTCCTGGGGCGCTGGCGGGTGACACGGTCGGTAGAGGACCGGGCGAACGGCGCCGAGGGCCGCTTCGACGGGGTCACGGTGTTCAGCGCGCTCGACGGGGGCGAGGACGGGGGCGGACTGCTGCACCAGGAGTCCGGCACGTTCGTCTGGCTCGGGGTCCCCCGGCCCGCCGAGCGCACCCTGCGCTTTCTGCCGGGACCGACGCCCGGCACGGCGGACGTACGGTTCGCCGACGGCCGCGCCTTCCACGACCTGGACCTGTCGACCGGGCGGCACGTGGCCGACCACCCCTGCTCCGCGGACCTCTACCGGGGCGAGTTCACCGTGCGCGACGGGGACCACTGGCGGACTCTCTGGCGGGTGGCGGGACCCGCCAAGGACCTGGTGCTCACCACCGACTACGCCCGGCTGGGCTGAGCCGAGGCGCCTTCGAGACGGAGGTTCCAGCGACCGGCCCGGCCCGTCACGGTGGTCGTCGACAGCGGACGCACATCGATGTTCCAGTAGGTCGCGGGCGGCGCCTTCAGCGCGTACACCAGAGCCGCGCGGATCACGCTCGGCTCGGCGACGGCGACGATACGGCCGCCGTCACCCACCGGCCGGGTGTCGAGCCACCCGGCGACCCTGGTGATGAACGCGAACAGCGACTCGCCGCCGTGCGGGGTGGCGAGCGGATCGGCGAGCCAGGCGTCCACGGCCTCCGGCTCGCGGGCCATCGCCTCGCCCAGCGTGAATCCCCGCCAGCGGCCCATGTCGCAGTCCCGCAGGGCGAGCTGCACCAGCGGGGCGTAGCCGAGCGCGTCACCGGTGGCGCGGCTGCGCGGGGTCGGTGAGCAGTAGCGCAGCTCGGCGGCCGCGAGCGGCAGCAGAGCGTCGGCCACCTGCAACACCTCAGCCCAGCCGTCCTGGTCCAGCGGTCGGTCGTCCTCGAAGCGTTCCGCGAGCAGCGAGGAGCTGCGAGCGGCGGCGACGAACGTGACCCGAAGTGGCATGCGGTGATGGTGAGCCGCGTAACTGCGCAGGTCAAGAGCTGTCGGCCGACGGCTGGAAGAAAACTTACCGGCGGGTCAGGACCTGCCGGACAAGTCCATAGATAACCGTTCCGCGCTCACGATGTCCCGATCGCGAGGTTTCCGTCACGCCGGCCCGGGCTTCGCGAAGATCAGGGCCATCCACTGGTCCGGCTTCTCCAGCGCCTCGAAGCCGACCTGCTCGTAGACCCCGTGCGCGTCGTGCGTGGCGAGCAGGATGCGGCGCAGCCCGTGCGAGCGCAGGTGGTCGCGGACGGCGGCGACGAGAGCGGTCCCGATGCCCTTGCCGCGCGCCGCCCGGTCCACGTACACGTCGCACAGCCACGCGAACTCCGCGAGGTCGGTCACGACCCGTGCGTAGGCGACCTGCTCTCCCGACGCGGTGTCGTAGACACCGAAGTTCAGCGAACCGGCGATCGCCCGTTCCTGCTTCTCCCGCTCGCGTCCGAGAGCCCAGTACGCGTCCGTGGACAGCCAGTGGTGCACCCGGTCGACGTCGACGCGGGCGGAGTCGGCGGAGATCTCGTAGCCCTCGGCGAGGGGCGGAACGGCGCTCATGGCATTCATGGCATTCATGGCCGGATCCTCACAGGACGGCGTTCATCGTGTCGAACGTTTTCCGGCCGAAGACCTCGTCGCACGCCGCCCGCAGCCGCCGCACCCCCTGCGCGATCTCCTCCGTCCCGGCGACGGCCGCGAAGCTCAACCGCACGTGCGCGGCCGGGGGTTCGGCGCTGAAGTAGGGACGCCCGGGGGTGAGGGCGACGCCCGCGCGCAGGGCGGCGGCCGTGAACGCGCCTTCGTCGCTGCCGTCGGGCAGCCGCAGCCACAGGTGGTAGCCGCCGGACGGGATGTGCGGGAGCGCCAGTTCGGGCAGCGTCAGCCGCAGCGCGGCGGTCATCGCGTCCCGCCTGACCCGCAACTCGGTGGCGATGGACCGCAGATGGCGCGGCCAGGCGGGCGAGCCGACGAGTTCCAGGGCCGCCTCCTGGAGGGGGCGGGGCACGAAGAAGGTGTCGACGACCTGGATGGCGCGCAGCCGCTCCAGGACCGGGCCGCGCGCGGCCAGCGCGCTGACCCGGAAGCTCGGCGAGGTCGCCTTGGTCAGCGAACCGACGTGCACGACGACGCCGTCGGGGTCGTCGGCGGCGAGCGGTCGCGGCAGTCGCCCGGCGTCCTCGTGCGCGAGCCGCCGCACGAAGTCGTCCTCGACGACGAACGCGCCCGCCTCCCGCGCGATGCGCAGCACCTGGGCGCGCCGGCCGGGAGCGAGGACGGCGCCGGTCGGGTTCTGGAACAGCGGCTGGCAGACGAACACCCGGGCGCCGGTCGCCCGGAACGCGTCGGCGAGCAGCTCGGGCCTGACCCCGTCCGGGTCGACCGGGACCGGTACGGGGCGCAGTCCCGCCGCCCTGGCGATGGCGAGCATGCCCGGATAGGTGGGCGACTCGACGAGCACCGGCGCCCCGGGCGGGGCGAGCGCGCGCAGGGCGGTGGTGAGCGATGTCTGGCCTCCCGCGCTGACCAGCACCTCGGCCGCGGTGACGGAGCCGCCGATGGTCCGCGCGAACCACTCGCGCAGCTCGGGCAGCCCCTCCATGGGTGGCCGGCCCCATGCGCCCGGCCGCCGTCCGGCCCGGGCCAGGGCCGCGGCCATCGCCCGTTCCGGCTGCAGCGAGGGGTGCAGATAGCCGCCGTTGAACTCGGTCACGCCGGGCGGCGGGGCGGCCAGCGACACGGTGACGCCGGAGGCGTCGACCGAGCGCGGGACGAGGTCGGCCGCGCCGTCCGCGCTCAGCGCGACCTCCTGCCAGGAGGTGTCGCCCGCGGGGGCGGCGGCCGCCCGCGCCGGCCGGGCCCGGTAGGCGCCCGCGCCCGGCCGGGTGACGACCAGCCCCTCGGCGGCCAGCTGCGCCAGTGCCCGCGAGACGGTCACCGGGCTCACCCTGAACCGTTCGACCAGAGCCCGGCTCGATGGGAGCTTTCCACCGGGAGAGTAGCGGTCGAGTTCCCGCCGCAGCCGATCCGCCAGCTCACCCACACTGCTACGCTCTTGCATGAAGACAGAGAGTAGCGCTACTGACCGATCCGCGATAGCGGTCAGCGCCCACGGAAACTCCCGCGCCGACGCCTCGGCCGGCGCTCACGTCGGCGCGCCGCAGGCGAGCGGCCTCGGCACTCTCCTGGCCGGCCTCGGTGTCCTCGCCTTCTCCCTGACGTTCCCCGCGACCGCCTGGGGCCTGGAGGGGTTCGGCCCCTGGTCGCTGGTCGCCGTGCGCAGCGTCCTGGCGGCGCTGATCGCGGGTGGGTGTCTGCTGGCCCTCCGCGTTCCGCTGCCCGCGCGGCGGCACCGGGCGGGACTCGCCGTCGTGGCCGCCGGGGTCGTCGTCGGCTTCCCTCTGCTCACCACGCTCGCGCTGCGGACGTCCACCACCGCGCACGCCGCCGTCGTGGTCGGTCTGCTTCCGCTGACCACAGCGCTGTTGTCCGCCCTGCGCATGGGGACCCGCCCCTCCCGGGCCTTCTGGGCGGCCGCGCTGACGGGCGCCGCCGCGGTGGTGGCGTTCACCGTGCAGCAGAGCGGCGGGGCCCTGACCACCGCCGATCTGTATCTGTTCGGAGCGCTGCTGGTGTGCGCGGCCGGCTACACCGAGGGCGGCCGGCTGGCCCGGGTCATGCCCGGCTGGCAGGTCATCGGCTGGGCGCTGGTGTTCTGCCTGCCGCTCACGGTGCCCGGCGCCGTGCTCGCCCTCACCCGTGAACCCGCCCACCTGACCGCGCACAGCCTGGCCGGGCTGCTGTGGGTGGCGGCGGGCTCGCAGTTCCTCGGCCTGGTGGTCTGGTACCGGGGCATGGCGGTCATCGGCATCCCGAAGGCCAGCCAGTTGCAGTTGGCCCAGCCCCTGCTCACACTGGTGTGGTCGGTGCTGCTGCTGGGCGAGCACGTCACGCCCGCCGCTCCGCTGACGGCCGCCGCCGTGCTCGTCTGCATCGCCGTCACGCAGCGGGCGCGCGGCTAGGCACGGCAGACGTACCGCGGCACCCGGTGAGGAGGCCCCGCAGATGCGCGCAACCAAGGGCGACCAGTTCGTCCAGCACGGCAGGGTGGTCGGCCAGCACGACAAGGTCGGTGAGATCGTCGAAGTCATGGGCCAGGGAGGAAATCCCCCGTACCGGGTCCGCTTCACGGACGGACACGAGGGCGTGTGCTCGCCCGGCCCCGACACCGAGATCCGTCACAGGACGGCCGAGGAACAGCAGTAGTTCACCGCGGGGGCTGCGCCGGCTGCCGGTAGTGATCGGCGACCACCCGCGCCATCGCCCCGATCCGGTCCCTGCGCACGTCCCCGGCGGCGAAGAAGACATGCCCGCGCACCTGCGGGTGAGCGGCGGCCAGGTCGAGGTGGTCCGACAGTTCGGCCGGGTCCTGCCAGGCCGCGGGCTGCGTCGGGTCACCCGCCCGGTAGAGGGCCTCACCGAGGTAGAGCCGGGTACGGCTGCCCTTCGCGACCTCCGCCCACCAGGGCACGAGCTTGGCGTAGTCGGCGGCCGTCAGCCCGATGTTCCAGTACAGCTGCGGGACGACGTAGTCGATCCAGCCTTCCCGCACCCATCTGCGGGTGTCCGCGTAGATGTCGTCGTACGACTGGAGCGCCCGGGTGTCCGAGCCGCGCGAGTCGGTGGAGGCGTTGCGCCACACCCCGAAGGGACTGATCCCGAACTGGGTGCCGGGCCGCACCGCCTTGATCCGGGCGGCCGTCTCCAGCACCAGCCGGTCGACGTTGTCCCGCCGCCAGGCCGCCCGGCTGGGGAAGGCACCGCCGTAGGCGTCGTACGCGGCCTCGTCGTCGAAGGTCTGGCCGGCCACCGGGTACGGATAGAAGTAGTCGTCGAAGTGCACGGCGTCCAGGGGGTACTTCTGGACGGCGTCGAGGATCGCGTCCTGGACGAAGGCGCGGACCTCGGGCAGGCCCGGGTTGTAGTAGAGCTTCCCGCCGAACGGGACCACCCACTGCGGGTGCCTTCGCGCGGGGTGGGCGGCGACGAGCTTCCTGGGGTCGTCATGGGTCGCGACCCGGTAGGGGTTGAACCAGGCGTGCAACTGCAGTCCGCGCGCATGCGCCTCGGTGACCGCCGTGCCCAGCGGGTCCCAGCCCGGTGACTTGCCCTGGGTGCCCGTAAGGACCTGCGACCAGGGCTCGTACGGAGAGGGCCACAGCGCGTCGGCCGTCGGCCGCACCTGGAAGATCACGGTGTTGAGCCGCCTGCTCACCGCCAGGTCGAGCATGGCGATCAGTTCGGCGCGCTGCGCCGCGGCGGTCAGGCCGGGGCGGGACGGCCAGTCCCGGTTGGAGACGGTCGCCATCCACATCCCCCGCATCTCGGTAGCCGCCCGCCGCTCCCCCGGGGGAGCGGCCGCCGCGCCCGTCGTGGTGAACGCCGACAGCGCTGCCAGCGCGAACGCCCGCCGGGTCAGTCGCCCCATCGCACACATCCCCACACACTCTGCGGATCCGCTCGGTCACGGATCGTTTCGCGCTACAGCATGCCTCCACCCCGACGATCGATCATCGATACTTGCTAGTAACGTGCACGATCGGAGCAGGGCGACCGGGACCCGGCAGACCTGCCCCGGCCATCTGAGTCAGCGCGGCGAAAGGGACTGATGTGACGGGCACCCCAGCGGGAGATCTCTCACGGGTCGGAGTGGTCGGCTGCGGCCAGATGGGAGCGGGCATCGCAGAGGTCTGCGCCCGCGCCGGCCTCGACGTCAAGGTCGCCGAGACCACCGGCGAAGCCCTGGAGATCGGCCGTACCCGGCTGTTGAACTCCCTGGCCAAGGCCGCCGAGCGCGGCAAGATCTCCGAGGAGGAGCGGGACGCCACACTCGCGCGCCTCAGCTTCACCACCGATCTCGGCGAGTTCGCCGACCGTGACCTGGTCATCGAGGCCGTGGTCGAGAACGAGCAGGTCAAGACCGAGATCTTCCAGGTCCTCGACCAGGTCGTGACCCGTCCGGACGCGATCCTCGCCTCCAACACCTCCTCCATCCCGCTGGTGAAGCTGGCGGTCGCCACCTCGCGGCCCGACCACGTCGTCGGCATCCACTTCTTCAACCCGGCCCCGGTGCAGCAGCTCGTCGAGCTGATCCCGGCGCTGACCACCTCGGAGGGCACGCTCAGCCGGGCCCAGCTGTTCGCCGAGAAGGTGCTGGGCAAGCACGCGATCCGCGCCCAGGACCGGTCCGGCTTCGTCGTCAACGCGCTGCTGATCCCCTATCTCCTCTCCGCGATCCGGATGTTCGAGACGGGTATCGCCAGCCGGGAGGACATCGACAACGGCATGGAGATGGGCTGCGCCCACCCGATGGGGCCGCTGAAGCTGTCCGACCTCATCGGCCTGGACACCGTCGCCTCGGTGGCGCAGAGCATGTACGACGAGTACAAGGAACCGCTGTACGCCGCTCCCCCGCTGCTCCAGCGCATGGTGGACGCGGGCCGGCTCGGCCGCAAGACCGGCTCGGGCTTCTACGCGTACTGATCACCGACCGTGTTCCCACGGGCCCGGCGCTCCTCGGAGTGCCGGGCCCGCGGCATTCACACGTCGTGTGCGCCACGGGTCCGCATATGCCGCGCGCACACTCTCCCCACCGGCCCACCAGGCGGGTTCACTCGTCATGTGCATGCAAGGGATGTGAGACGACTACGGAAGGGAGCGGACACGTGACCGCCGACCCCGGGCATCCCGCGGTTCATGGAGAACTCGCAGAGTTACGTCGCCGGCTCGATGTGGCCTACGCCCGCGTCGAGGGCGGGCTGGCCCTGCTGTCCCACCGCACGGAGGAGACCGCCAAGGAACTGGACGAGCTGAACACCCGCATGATCTCGCTGGAACACGCGCGCTGGCCGCTGCCCTCGCTGGCGGCGCTCACGGCCCTGGGGGCACTGGTCGCGACGGTCTGGCAGGCGCTGGCCCACTGAACCCCGGCCACGGCCGGTCCCGCGGCCGCCTCCCGCGACTAGCCGTCGGCGAGCCTGAGGTGGTGTAGCAGCATCAGTGCGGCCGCCATGTTGGCGGCCGGCACCTCCCCCCGGGCGACCAGGTCGGGAACGACCTTGAGGGGGACCCATTCCCGGCGGTCCGACTCGAAGTCGTCCACCGGGTGCCCCAGGTACTCGCCGCGGTCCGACCAGTAGATGTGGTGGACGGCGTCGGTGAGCCCGTTGGACGGCTCCACGCTCATCAGGTGGCGCAGCGGCCCCGGCCGCCAGCCGGTCTCCTCCTCGAGCTCCCTGGCGGCCGCGCGGGCGATGTCCTCGCCGTCCTCCACCACTCCCGCCGCGAGTTCCCATCCCCAGCTGTCGGTGATGAAGCGGTGGCGCCAGAGCAGGAGAACCTCGTTGGCGCGGTTCACGACCGTCGCCACCGCGACCGGCCGCAGCCGTATGAGGAAGTGCTCGAGGTGCCGGCCGTCAGGCAGCTCCACATCTGCCAGGTTGACGCTGAACCAGCGGTTTTCATACACAGTTTGTTCGTTCTGTTTCGTCCACTGCACGGTTCTGCCACCTTCCGTCGAGTGAGTGGCAATATCGCAGCAGGAACTGTGCAGCGTCGGCGTAGCCGTCGGTGTGGATGGCTGTGGAGATGTCGTGTCGGTGTGGGTGTCGGCTTACGGCGTCGGTGGTCCCTTACCCCGCTGCGTCCCGCCTAGAGCGGTACGCGCAGGGCCCCGTCGATGAGTTCGGCGGCCTCCGCCGTGCCCGCGCAGTCGCTGCGCACCAGATGTTCGCGCACCGCCCGGAGTCTGTCGCGCACCCGCCGGGACTCCATTCCCCGGGCCTGTTCGGCCATCTGCACCGCGGTGGCCACCGCCTTGTCGGTGTTGCCCTGGCGCAGTTCGATCGTGCTGAGCATGGCGAGCCGGTGCACCCGGCCGCGGTCGTGCGCCGGGGTGCCGACGGCGGCCGCGGCGTGCTCGGCGGCGGCGGCGAGGTCGCCGAGACTGAGCAGCGCCTCCGCCACCTGGACGTTGACGAGGCCCGGTTGGACATAGCCGGTCTCGTCGGGCTCGTGTCCACGCCGGATGTGATCGGCGGCGGTCTCGGCACGCCGGATGCAGGACAGGGCGCTCGTGCCGTCGCCGAGGTGGGCGTACGCCTTGGCCTGCATGGCGTACAGGTCGGAGGCGAGGGCGGGCGTGATGTGCCGGCCAGCCGCCCGCAGCGCGGCCTCCGCGAAGGCGACGGCCTGCCGGTACTCCCGCATGAACAGCGACTGGTTGACGAGCAGGGCGATGACGTACGCCCCGAGCCCCCGGTCCCCGCTGGCCTTCGCCAGTCGCAGCGCCTGGTGGAAGTAGCGCTGGGCCAGGCCGTGCGCGTCCGAGTCGTACGCGCAGATCCCGGCGACGGCCACCAACCCGCCGGTGGCACGGTGCAGTTGACGGCCCGTCTCGTCGGTGTAGCTGCCGCGCAGCAGCGGCGCCGCCTCCGCGTTGAGGAAGCCGACGATGCGGCTGCGCGTCGCGATGCCCCCCGCCTTGCGGTACATCTGCTCGTAGTGGGCTCGGGCGGCCCGCAGCATCTCGAGGTCGGCCGAGGTGACCGGATGGCGGCCGCCCCGGGAGACGTCGACGTCCTCCGGCGGGTTCTCCCACTCCCACACCGGCATCACGGCCGGCGTGCCGGTGACGGCGGGCGCCCCCAGGAGGTGCGGGCGCTGCTGCTCGTCGGAGCGCCACAGGGCGGTGGCCCGCTCGACGAAGCCGGAGAGCGAGGAGCTGTGCGGGCCGGCCGGTTCGCCCGGCACGCCCAGGCCGATGTCGTCGAGGGTGACCGGCCGGTGCAGCCGCCCGGCGAGCACCTCGCAGATGAGGTCGGGCACCTGGCCCCGCGGCCGCTGGCCCTTCAGCCACCGGGCCACCGCCGTGTGCTCGTACCGCAGCGCCAGGCCGCGGGCCCGTCCGGCCTGGTTCACATGGGCGGCGAGGCCCGCGTGCGAGACGCCCGCCTCGTCCAGGATCGCGTCGAGCAGAGTGTTGGGCTGCATGGGTGCCCCCCGGTGCCTCGGTGCCGTCAGAGTAGTGGGTCCGCCCTCACACGGGGTGTGAACGGAGTACGCGCGTTCGCAGGGTGCGCGCACTGTCGCGGAGCGTTTCCGGTCGGTTGACTGGAATGCCTCGCAAGAGGTTCGCCGGGCCGTCGGCGCCCCCCTCATCAAGCGACGGCCCGGCGATTCACCGCTGCTGCGTCACGCGTCACCGTGGCGGCGCGGGTGTCACGCGCCCCTTCGCGCACATGCCGGCCGTGGGCAGCCCCAGCGAGGGCCCGGCGCAACGCCCTGATGCCGAACATGTCGCTGGTCCCCCGTCCAGGCCCCGACAACGCAGATCGGACCGGCCCCGAAAGGCCGGTCCGATTCTGTCGAGGTCATGGCCCGGAAGGACCGGCCATCGGGAGATCTCATCCCGACGGGTGAGGTTCCCCCCGGGTGCGGTCGCGCACCCCCGCACCCGGGGGCACGCAGGTGCGCGACCGGCCGCCACGGCGGCGGGTCGGCATCAGGCCCGCAGGACCGCGCCCGTCCGCTCGCCCGCCAGGGCAACCGCCGCATCCCTGGCGGCCGACGCCTCGTCGACGGTCAGCGTCCGGTCGTCCGCCCGGAAACGCAGCGCGTACGCGAGGGACTTGCGCCCCTCACCGAGCTGCTCCGCGTTCTCGTACACGTCGAACAGCCGGATCGCCTCGAGCAGTTCGCCGGCGCCTTCGCGCAGCGCGGCCTCGACCTCGGCGTGCGGGACGAACCTGTCGACGACCAGGGCGACGTCCTGCGTGGCCACCGGGAACACCGAGATGCTCGGCGCCTGGGGCGTGTCGTCGCCGACCTGCTCCAGCACGTCCAGGTCCAGTTCCATCGCGGAGGTGCGCGAGGGCAGCCCCAGCGCCTTCAGCACCCGCGGGTGCAGCTCACCGGCGTGGCCCACGACGCGCTCGGCGCCGTCGACGACGACCCGCAGCTCGGCGCACCGGCCCGGGTGCCACGGCCCGTACTGCCCGCTGCGCACGAGCAGTTCGGCCCCGGCCTCGCGGGCGACGGCACGCGCCGCCTCGACGGCGTCGGCCCAGTCCGCCGGACGGCCCTTGCCCCACCAGCCGGCCTGCTCGCGGGCGCCCGCGAGGACGACGGCGACATGGCGCGGCTGCGCGGGCAGCACGGCGTCCAGCGACGCGATCTCCTCGTCGGTGGGACGGCGGTCGACGGGCAGGTGCCCGGCGACGCGCTGCTCCTCCTGCGGGAGGAACACCAGCCCGGTCTCGAACAGCGCCAGATCGTGCGAACCCCGGCCGTCGTTGCGGCGCAGGGCGGCCAGGAGGCCCGGCAGCAGCGACGTACGGAGCACGGGCTCCTCGTCGTTGAGCGGGTTCGTCAGCCGGACGACACGGCGGGCCGGGTCGTCGGCGTCCAGCCCGAGCTGGTCGAAGACCTGCTCGCCGATGAACGGGTAGTTCGGCGCCTCGACATAGCCGGAGCCGGCCAGGGCGCGGCCGACGCGGCGGTGGAGGCGCTGGCGGTGGGTGAGACCGCGGCCCGAGGGCGGCTTGGGCAGCGTGGAGGGCAGGTTCTCGTAGCCCTCCAGCCGGATGACCTCCTCCGCCAGGTCGTTGACCTCGGCGAGGTCGGGACGCCAGGACGGGACGGTGACGATCAGCTCGTCCTGCCCGTACACGTCGCAGCCGATCTCCTGGAGGCGGCGGACGACGGTCTCCCGGCCGTACTCCACGCCCGCGACCTTGTCCGGGTGGTTCGCCGGGACACTGATCGTGTGCGGGGCGGACGGGGCGATGATCTCCGTGACGCCCGCGTCGGCCGTGCCGCCCGCGAGCAGGACCAGCAGGTCGACGGTGCGCTGCGCGGCGGCCGCCGCGGCCTGCGGGTCCACACCGCGCTCGAAGCGCCTGGACGCCTCGGAGGACAGCTTGTGCCGACGGGCCGTACGCGCGATCGACACCGCGTCGAAGTGAGCGGCCTCGATGACCACGTCGGTCGTCGAGGCGCCGCCGGTCTCGGCGGCCTCGTGATCGGCGATCTCGGTGTTGGCGCCGCCCATGACACCGGCGAGGCCGATGGGACCGCGGTCGTCGGTGATCACCAGGTCCTCGGCGTGCAGCTCACGCGTCACCCCGTCGAGGGTGACGATCCGCTCGCCCTCCCCGGCCCGTCGCACGCCGATGGCGCCCTGGACCAGCGAACGGTCGTAGGCGTGCAGCGGCTGGCCGATCTCCATCATCACGTAGTTGGTGATGTCGACGGCGAGCGAGATCGGGCGCATGCCGACCTTCTGAAGCCGGCGCGTCAGCCAGATCGGGGAGCGCGCCTCGGGGCTCAGGCCGGTGACGGTGCGGGCGGTGAAGCGGTCGCAGCCCATCGGCTCGGAGACCCGCACCGGGTAGCCGAAGGCGTTCGGCGCCGGTACGTCGATCAGCGCCGGGTCGCGCAGCGGCAGACCGTAGGCGATGGCGACCTCACGGGCGACACCCCGGATGGAGAGGCAGTCGCCGCGGTTGGCGGTGACGGCGATGTCCAGGACCTCGTCGACCAGCTCGAGCAGCTCGATGGCGTCCTTGCCGACCTCGGTCTCCGGAGGCAGCACGATGATGCCGTGGCTGCCGTCGTCGCCCATGCCCAGCTCGTCGCCGGAGCAGATCATGCCGTGGGAGGTCTTGCCGTACGTCTTGCGCGCGGCGATGGCGAAGTTGCCCGGCAGGACGGCGCCCGGGAGGACCACGACGACCTTGTCGCCGACGGCGAAGTTGCGGGCGCCGCAGACGATCTCCTGGGGCTCACCGGTGCCGTTGGCGGTGCCGACGTCGACGGTGCAGAAGCGGATCGGCTTCTTGAAGCCCTCGAGCTCCTCGATGGTGAGCACCCGGCCCACCACGAGGGGGCCCTTCAGGTCGGCTCCGAGCGGCTCGACGGTCTCCACCTCGAGGCCCGCCGACACGAGCTTGGCCTGCACGTCACGGCCGGTCTCGGTGGCCGGCAGGTCGACGTACTCCCGCAGCCAGGAAAGCGGGACCCGCATCAGATCTCCATCCCGAACGGCCGGGTGAACCGGACGTCACCCTCGACCATGTCTCGCATGTCTTCGACGTTGTGGCGGAACATCAGCATCCGCTCGATGCCGAACCCGAAGGCGAACCCGCTGTACTTCTCCGGGTCGACGCCGCAGGCGGCCAGCACCTTGGGGTTGACCATGCCGCAGCCGCCGAGCTCGATCCAGCCCTCGCTGGAGCAGGTGCGGCAGGGGCGGTCGGGGTTGCCGACGGACTCGCCGCGGCAGACGTAGCAGACCATGTCCATCTCGGCGGACGGCTCGGTGAAGGGGAAGAAGTTCGGCCGCAGCCGGGTCTTCATTCCCTCGCCGAACAGCGACTGGACCATGTGGTCCAGGGTGCCCTTGAGGTCGGCCATGGTCAGGCCCTCGTCCACGGCCAGCAGCTCGACCTGGTGGAAGACCGGGGTGTGCGTCGCGTCCAGCTCGTCGGTGCGGTACACGCGGCCGGGGCAGATCACGTACACCGGCAGTTCACGGCCGAGCAGGGAGCGGATCTGGACCGGCGAGGTGTGGGTGCGCAGCACGACACCGGACTCGGTGCCGCCCTGCGGGCCCTGCACGAAGAACGTGTCGGCCTCGCCGCGGGCCGGGTGGTCCGGACCGATGTTGAGCGCGTCGAAGTTGAACCACTCGGCCTCGACCTGCGGGCCCTCGGCGACCTCGTAGCCCATGGCCACGAAGACGTCCTCGATGCGCTCCGACAGCGTCGTGAGCGGGTGGCGGGCGCCGGCCGGCTCGCGGTCGTACGGCAGTGTGACGTCCACCGCCTCCTCGACCAGCACGCGCTGGTCGCGCTCGGCCTCGAGCTCCTCCTGGCGGGCGGCGAGGGCCTTGTTCACGGCGCCCCGGGCCTGGCCGACCAGCTTGCCGGCGGCCGCCTTGGCGTGCGGCGGCAGGGCGCCGATCTCGCGGTTGGCCAGGGCCAGCGGGGAGGCGCCGCCGGTGTGCGCGACCTTGGCCTCCTGGAGCGCGTCGAGGGAGTCCGCGGCGGCGAAGGCGGCGAGCGCCCCGTCCCGCATGCGCTCGATCTCTTCCGGTTTCAAGGCCTCGACCTCTACCGGGTCGTACGACTTATTCGGTGCCGACATCTCTTCCCGTGCTTCCGATTGGCTGGCTGAAGGTCCCCGTCACCGACTCACGCTGAGGTCAGAGGGCCGTCCATGGGACACAAAGGTGCCAAAGGCCGAGTCTAACGGGGTGGAGGTATACGCATGCGCCCGCGGGCCGCCCGGCCGGTTCTCAGGTGAGATACGCCGGGGCGCTCACGGGCAGGGTAAATCGGAACTCGGCGCCGCCGCCGGGGGCGCGGCCGACCGTGATGACGCCGCCGTGGGCTTCGACGATGCCCTTGACGATGTACAGCCCGAGGCCCGTGCCACCGCGCTTGCTGCCCCGCCAGAAGCGGGTGAAGACGCGGTTCATGGACTCCTCCGGGATGCCTGCCCCCTCGTCGCTCACCGTGACCGACGTACCGGTGTCCTCCCCTTCGCGGGGGGACGCCGAGGGCGTGACGTCGATCGTGACGGTTCCCTCGCCATGGCGCACCGCATTTTCGAGGAGGTTGCTGAGGACCTGGTCGACCTTGTCGGGGTCGGCCCACAGAGCGGGCAGCGGCTGCTCCAGACGCAGCAGGAACCGGTCGGCGGGCTGTCCCGCGGCGACGTAGGCCTGGATGTGCCGTCCCACCGCCGCGCCGATGTCGACGGGCTGGCGGCGCAGCTCCAGCCGGCCCGAGTCGATGCGCGAGATGTCGAGCAGCTCGGCGATGAGGCGGGTGACCCGGTCCGCGTCGGCGTCGACGGTCTCCAGCATCAGCCGCTTCTGGTCGTCGGTGAACCTCGACCACTTGGCGAGCAGGGTGGCGGTGAAGCCCTTGACCGAGGTCAGCGGCGAGCGCAGCTCGTGGGCCACGGTGGCGATCAGCTCGGCGTGGCTGCGTTCGGTACGGCGGCGGGCCTCGGTGTCGCGGATCGAGACGACGACCCGGCGGACCGGTCCGGTGGGTTCGCCGCGGACGTACCGCACCGTGACGAGCACCTCGCGTCCGCCCGGCAGCAGGAGGTTGCGCTCGGGCTGTCCCACCCGGATGGCGAGGCCGCCGTAGGGGTCGGTCAGCTGCCACCAGCGGCGGCCTTCGAGGTCCTCCAGCGGCAGGGCCTTCTCGAGCCGCTGCCCGAGGGCGTCCGCGGCCGGGACGGCGGTGATGCGCTGGGCGGCGGCGTTGAAGCAGACGACGTGCCCGTGTTCGTCGGCGACCACGAGCCCGTCGGGCAGGTCGTCGGGGTCGATGCCGAGACCGGCGGGGTCAGCGGCCGGCCGGGGCGCGGCGGCGTCGGGCGCGGGCTGCGCATCCCGTGTACTGCTCATGCCGACGCTCATTCCCCGTACCCCACCTCTCAGACGACTGAGGGGCCCCCGAGCTGGTCACCCTACTAGCTCTCGGTGACGGAGCGGCACCCTCCGGAGGCGCGCTGTGCACGGGCCGATGCGTAGAGACATACGGCGGCGGCGGTCGCGAGGTTCAGGCTCTCGGCCTTCCCGTGGAGGGGAACCCGCACGACGGCGTCCGCGAGCCCCCGGGTCTCCTCCGGGAGTCCCCAGGCCTCGTTCCCGAACACCCACGCCGTGGGCCCGCCCATCGTCCGCCGGTCCAGCTCGTCGTCGAGGTCGTCGTCCCCCGCGCCGTCGGCGGCGAGGATGCGTACCCCGGCGTCCTTCAGCCCGGCCACGGCCCGCTCGACGGGGACCCCGACCGCCACGGGGAGGTGGAAGAGGGAGCCCACGGAGGCGCGGACGGCCTTGGGGTTGTAGAGGTCGACGGAGGCGTCGGTCAGGACGACGGCGTCGGCGCCCGCGGCGTCGGCGCAGCGCAGGACGGTGCCCGCGTTGCCCGGGTCGCGCACATGGGCCAGTACGGCGACCAGCTTCGGCCGGGCCGCGAGGATCTCCTCGAAGGGCGTGTCCAGGAACCGGCAGATCCCGACGAGCCCCTGCGGGGTGACGGTGGTGGAGATGTCCTCGATGACCTGCTCGTCGGCGAGGTGCACGCGGGCGCCGACGGCGCGGGCCTCGCCGATGATGTCGGCGTAGCGCTCCGCGGCCTCGACGGTGGCGAACAGCTCCACCAGGGTCGCGTCGTCGCCGGCCCGGTGCGCGGCCGCCTCCCGCACGGCCTGCGGTCCCTCCGCGAGGAACAGCCGCTCCTTGCCCCGGAAGTTCCGCCGGGCGAGCCGCCGGGCGGCGGAGACGCGGGGGGAACGGGGGGAGATCGGCTCGGGGCTGGCGGAGGACATGTGGTTCACCTTCGGTATCAGTGCGGCCGACTTGGCAGCGAGGGCGACTGCAACCCCCCAGGGGGCGCGGGGAACTGCGCGACCGGCCGCGTACGGCCGGCCACCCGAACGACGGACCCGACGGGCGTCGGCAGCAAAAGGACCCGCAGGCCGAAACCTGCGGGTCCTTCAGTCACGTCGGCCGGAGCCGGCGCGGCGTCACGCGGCCTTGGGCGCGTTCACGTCCGCCGGGAGGGCCTTCTGCGCGACCTCGACCAGCGCGGCGAACGCGGTGGCGTCGTTCACGGCCAGCTCGGCCAGGATCTTGCGGTCCACCTCGATGTTCGCGGCGTTCAGACCCTGGATGAAGCGGTTGTACGTGATGCCGTTGGCGCGGGCAGCCGCGTTGATGCGCTGGATCCACAGCCGACGGAAGTCGCCCTTGCGCTTCTTGCGGTCGTTGTAGTTGTAGACCAGCGAGTGGGTGACCTGCTCCTTGGCCTTGCGGTACAGGCGCGAACGCTGACCGCGGTAGCCGGAGGCCGCCTCGAGGATCGCCCGGCGCTTCTTGTGGGCGTTGACTGCCCGCTTGACGCGTGCCACTTGTTTAACTCCTTGTAGCGGGGCCGTGGTGGGACTCACACGACCCGGAATCGATTGGGTCCCGGTCTGAGGTCAGGCGCGCGTCACGCGCCCGACGTCACTTGCCGAGAAGCTTCTTGATCTTCGCGGCGTCGCCCGGGGCCATCTCGGCGTTGCCGGTGAGGCGACGCGTCACGCGGGACGACTTGTGCTCGAGCAGGTGGCGCTTGCCGGCACGCTCACGGAGCACCTTGCCGGAGCCGGTGATCTTGAAGCGCTTGCTGGCACCGCTGTGCGACTTGTTCTTCGGCATAGCGCCGTTCTCTCCTCGTCGGTGGCGTTCCGGTGCCCGGTCGTGAAACCGGGCACGGTGGAACGTCGCTGGTATCGGTTATGTCCTCGGGACTCGCGTCCCGCGGATCACGCCTCGGCGGAAGCCTCGGCAGGGGCCTCGACGTCATCCTCGGCGGCGACGACATCGGCGTCACCATCGGCGTTGACGGCGTCGGCGTCCGCGGCGTTCTGCGAGCGGCCCGGGTTGGCCTTCGCCTCGGCCTTGCGGGCTTCCTGCGCCTGACGGGCCTCGGCCATCGCCTCGGTCTTCTTCTTGTGCGGACCGAGAACCATGATCATGTTTCGGCCGTCCTGCTTCGGGTTCGACTCGATGAACCCGAGGTCCGCGACATCCTCCGCGAGACGCTGCAGCAGTCGGTAGCCCAGCTCGGGCCGGGACTGCTCACGACCGCGGAACATGATCGTGATCTTGACCTTGTCGCCCTGCTTGAGGAACCGAACGACGTGACCCTTCTTGGTGTCATAGTCGTGCGGGTCGATCTTCGGCCGGAGCTTCATCTCCTTGATGACCGTGTGCGCCTGGTTCTTGCGCGCCTCACGGGCCTTCATGGCCGACTCGTACTTGAACTTCCCGTAGTCCATGAGCTTGCAGACCGGGGGGCGGGCTGTCGCCGCGACCTCGACCAGGTCCAGGTCGTACTCCTGGGCAAGCTCCAGTGCCTTGGCCAGGGGGACGATGCCCACCTGCTCGCCACTGGGACCGACAAGTCGCACCTCTGGAACGCGAATCCGGTCGTTGATGCGGGGCTCGGCGCTGATGGATCCTCCTAGATAGCACCACGCGGCGGTCTGGCGAACGGCCGCGTAACGTCTTGGTTGTCAGACCAGTAACCACGCCGAAGCACAAAAAATGCCCCGAACGATCACATGCGGGGCTCCAAGCACTACCGGAGCACCGCCGCGTGAACGCGGGGCGCACTACCGGGCGACTCCATCGTCCGTACGGAACGATGGTGGCCGCCTGACCGGGGTGACCCGCCGTCCGCGAGGACGGTCGGGTGGGAGTTCGGAGCCTCCACTTGTGGGCCGGATCCGCCTGCTGAGGGGCACGCGTGTCCGACCGGTCGTTACACGAGATTAGCAGCCTGCGCCAGGAACGGCCAATCGAGCCTCGGTACGGGGACCGGGCCGGCCTGCGCCTATCGTGTGGGGCATGAGTGACTCCTCCCCCGCCGGCCCCGCCGAGACCCCCGGCACCCCCGACTTCGACGCCATGACCCGCGACATCGCCGAGGTCCCCGCCGTCGAGGTGATCGTGACGGTCGCCGTCAACCTGATGAGCGCCGCCGCCGTGAAGCTGGGGCTCACCGAGGAGGGCGACAAGTACAAGGACCTCGACGAGGCCCGCAAGCTGATCCACGCCCTCGCCGGCCTGCTGGACGGAAGCGCGACCGAGATCAGCTCCTTCCACGCGGCGCCGCTGCGCGACGGTCTGAAGTCGCTCCAGCTGGCGTTCCGCGAGGCGTCCCTCGTCCCGGACGAGCCGGGTCACGGCCCGGGCGAGAAGTACACGGGTCCGCTCTACGGCTGAGCCGGTACCTCCACCGGACCGGCCCAGCCGCCGGTTCAGCTCTTCACGTACAGGGGCTCGCCAGGAGGCGTCGTCCCGGCCGGCAGCAGTGCCAGGTCGAGGCCGCGCACCAGGCGGGCCCTCAGTGTCTCGTCGGCGGCGAGCCGGGCTGCCACCGCGCGGGCGGTCTCGGCGGGGACGGCGTCCGTGCCGAGGACGAGGGCGAGGGTGCCGTCCGCCTGTCCGGGCCCGAGGTGGGCGCTGAGGACCGCCGGTTCGGCGGCCACGGCGTCCCGTACCGCCGCCCGCACCGCCGGGTCGGCGAGCGGGTCGGCCGACGTACGGCCCTCGGCGAGCGCCAGCAGCGCCGGTCCGGTCAGTTCGAACACCACCGGCCCGGCCAGGTCGAGGACGACCGTGTCCGCCTTCTCGTGGGCGGCGGCCTGGAGCGCCTGGTGCAGGGGTACGGCGACCGGGCGGGCCTCGGGGTCCCAGCGGGCGAGGGATTCCGTGGACGTGAAGGCGGGCAGCGCGGTCCGGGCGCCGGCCTTCAGCGTGGGCACGGCCATGTCGCTGGTCTTCTCGCGGCGCAGCCCGTTCTCGTCCTCCTCCACCTCGCCGAGCACGGCCACCACGGGCACGAGGAGCCGGGCGCCCTTGAGGGCCGCCAGGACCGGGCCGACGGCGGTGCGGTCCTCGGCCCAGGCGGCGAGCGCCGCGGTCAGCCGGGGGTCGGCCGAGCCGTCGTCGTCGGAGAAGCCGGGGTCGGGAATGTTCTTGTTCGCCACGGTCGTCGACCCTATCGGGGGGACGGCACGGGACTCGTGCGGGGCCCGAAACACGGCGGTGACGTCTTTCACCGGATTCTCATACATCCCTGACGTGCCTCTAACCTCCGTCTAACGGCGCGCACAGTCAGCGCCCCGAGCATCGACGGTCATGGAGTCCTCCAGAGCACGTCGCAGCCGCCGCGCTCAGCCCGCCCGGCGCCGGCCGCTCCTGTACACCGCGCTCGCCACGGTCGCCGTCCTCGGCGCGACGGCGGGCGGGACCGTCTATGTGAAGGCGCAGGGGCACCCGGGGACGGGAGCCGTATCGTCGTCCTCCGTGACGCCGTCGGCGTCCGGGTCGGACAGCGGAAAGGTGTCGGTGGAGACGGTGGCGGCGCCCGAGGTGGACCACGACGCACTGCTCGCGTCCGCGATGAGGTCGGTGACCGTGCCGGGCGACGCGGCCGTGTCCGCGGCCGTGCTCGACCTGGACTCCGGTGACGACGCCACGTACGGCGAGAACGCCTTCGACACGGCGAGCATCGTCAAGGTGGACATCCTGGCGACGCTGCTGCTGCAGGCGCAGGACGCGGACCGGCACCTCACGGCGGCCGAGAAGACGTACGCCACCGCGATGATCGAGAACAGTGACAACGACTCGGCGTCGGCGCTGTGGCGGATCATCGGGAAGGCGCCGGGGCTCGACGCCGCGAACGAGCGGTTCGGGCTGACGGACACCGCGGGCGGCGCCGACATGCTGTGGGGCCTGACGCAGACCACGGCCGGCGATCAGCTCATCCTGCTCCGGCAGGTCTTCGGGGACGACTCGGAGCTGAGCGAGGCGTCACGGACGTATCTCCGGGGCCTGATGGGGCGGATAGCCGTCGATCAGCGCTGGGGTGTCTCGGCAGCGGCGGACGGGTCCTCGTGGGCGCTGAAGAACGGCTGGCTGGCGCGGAGCACGACCGGGCTGTGGGACGTCAACAGCATCGGCCGGGTGACCGTCGACGGCCACGACTGCCTCGTGGCCGTGCTGTCGAACGGCAACACGACGCAGGCGGCCGGGATCTCGCTGGTCGAGCAGGTGGCGCGGACGGCGGTGTCGGCGTTGCGTGACGGCGGCGCCGCGGCGTCGGCTTCGGGATCCGCGTCGGGATCCGCCTCGCCGTCCGCCGAATAGCTAGAGCGCCTCGTAGGTCTCGGGCCGTTCGCGCTCGCGGCGGCCGCGCCACAGGGCCACCGCCGTCACCAGCAGCACTCCCCCGGCGCCGCCCGCGAGCAGGCCCGCCCAGCCGGCCGTGTCCTCGTCCGCCTCCGGACGGTCCGGGCCGGAGCCGAAGTACCGCTCCGCGTAGGCCGCCGATCGCAGGCCCTCCGGCTCGAGTCCGGCGGCAGCCGTGATCGCGGCGGCCGGGTCGATGAACCCGTAGCCGCGGGAGTCGTCGCGCCCTCCGGTGGGGGCGTTGCGGGCGGTGTCCTCCAGGAGCTTCTTGATCTGGGCCGGGGTGAGCCCGGGGTGGGCGCCCTTGATGAGCGCCACGGCCCCCGAGACGAAGGCGGAAGCGGCGCTGGTCCCCCACCCCTCGTAGTACTTGTGGTCCGGGTCGGCGATGACGACGTCGACGCCGGGCGCGCTCACCGTGGCGTACCAGCGGCGGGTGGAGAAGGAGGCACGGGTGCCGTACCGGTCGACGGCGGCGGCGGCGATGACGCCCGGGTAGGCGGCCGGGTACGAGATGTGGTCGCCCTTCTCGCCGCCGTTGCCGGCCGAGGCGACGACGACCGAGCCCTTCTTCAGCGCGTACTGGACGGCCTCGTCCTCGGCGGGCTCGGGATGCGCGGAGGCCGAGTCGTCTCCGAGCGAGAGGTTGATGACGTCGGCGCCCTGGTCGGCGGCCCAGCGGATGCCCTCGGCGAGGGCGTTGCCACGGGTGTTGCGGGCCTTGGTGCGCTGCGGGTCGCCGTCCTCCAGGATCACGCGGACGGGCAGGATCTTCGCCTCGGGGGCGACCCCGAGCACCCCGTCGCCGTTGCCGTAGCCGTGGCCGTGACCGGCGATGATGCCGGCCATCGCGGTGCCGTGGCGGGCCCACGCGCGGTCGCCGGGTCCGGCTCCGAAGCCGACCATGTCCTTGCCGGTGAGCACGTTGCCGGTGAGGTCGGGGTGGTCGGCCTCGACGCCGGTGTCCAGGACGGCGACGGTGATGCCGGCGCCCTTGGTGGTCTGCCAGGCCTCCTGCGTGTGCAGTGCCTCCAGGGCCCACTGCTTGGCGCGGATGCCGTCGGCGTAGGCGGTGGAGGGCGGCACGAGGACGACGGCGGCGGCCAGGAGGCAGGACAGGAGCCCTGCCCTGCGGGTCGTGCGAGTCCTGCGGGTGCTCATGAGGGCGGCTCCGAGGGCGTGACGGCGGTCTTGCGCAGGCCGCGCTCGATGCGGTCGGCGAGGCCCTGGGCCTCGTTGCCGAGGCCCGCCTGGGCGGGGGCCGTGGTGGCGCCCGCCGCGGTGGCCGCCGGGGCCGGCTGCGGGGTGTCGACCACGCGGCCGTCGGCCCAGCCGGAGACGGAGTAGACGACGACGGGCGCGTCGGTGAGGACGGAGACCGTCCACGCGGCACGCTGCTTGTCGCCGAAGGCGGCGGCGACGGTGTCCTTCGCGGCGTACGGCCGGGGCATCAGATCGGTCCGCTCCGCCAGCTTCTCCTTGGTGAAGCGGGTGTCGAGCGAACGCATGGCGGCCGCGTCGGCCGTGGTGAACAGCAGACCGACGGTGGTCACATAGCTCTCGGTGGCGTCGGTGTAGGTGGCCCGCAGGAGCCGCCGGCAGCCGACCGGCGCGAGAACCTTGAGCAGCAGCGGGTCGAGGGCGTCGGCGCAGTCGCCGTCCGGGGCGACGGCGATCCGGGTCCAGGTGCGGTCGGCGCCGCCGGGACCGGCGCCCTGACCGTCGACCGTGGGCGGGAACAGCTGGTCGACCGGCACGTTGTGCCACAGGCCCCCGGCGGTGGTGTACGTGCTGCGCTCGGCGGCGTCCGCCGAGTCCCCGATCAGCCAACTGCCGGTGACGGCACCGCCGATGAGCCCCAGCCCGAGGACGACACAGGCGGCGGCCGCGGCGACGCGTCCCCGCCGGCCGAAGGTCCGGTGCGTGTCCCCGTACCCCTCGGGGCGCGCGAACGTGACCACGGGCCGGGTGGCGCCGGGGGCGCCGCCCGGGGTCATGGGAGCGCTCCAGGAAAGAGACGGATCGGGACCGCTCGGCACGCCGGAGCCGCCGCCGTCGGTCCGTTGCGGGGTCATCGGCGCCGGGGGCCCGGCAGGGGCGGGCGGTACGGCGAAACCGGGCTGCCGAACGGCCGCTCCGGGGCTCCAGGCCGGCCCGTCGTCCGGCACCGCCGGGGCCGCCCGGGAGTCACCGCGCGGACCGCCCCGGGCGCCCGACGCCTCCGCCTCCCGCCGATTCCGTCCGGGCGCGGGCACCCAGCTGCGGGGCAACGGCGACCAGGCCCGGTCGGACACGGGCGCGCCCGGCGAGGCCTCGGGGGCATCCGTCGAGCCCGCGGGACGGGAGGGCGGCGGCGGGACCACGGGACGGGCGGACGGCGGGACAGGGCGGGCGCCCGCACCGGCGGAGAAGAAGCCGTCCGCGGCGGCGGGCCGGGAACCATCCGCGCGGGTGGGGTACGTGCCCGAGCCCGAGGAGGCGTCGGTGGGACGGGAGCCGCCCGGACCTGCGGCACGAGCGCCCTCGGGGCCGGTGGAACGGGGAGGGGCGGCGCCCGCGGAAGGGCGGCTCTCGGGTGCGGCGGGAAGCGGGGACCCGTCGCCGGCGGGGCGGACGGCGGAGGCGCCCGTGGAGGGGGAGCCGTCGGGGCCGACCGGGCGGGTGGGCGTCCCGTCGGTGGGGCGCGGCGAAGGCGTGCCGGGGCGCGGGGCGGCGTCGCCCGTGCGGGGGGCCGGCCTGGTGGGCCGTGGGGCGCGGCGGAAGTCGTGGGGCGGGGCGGGGCGGGAGGCGGCCGGACGCTCCTCGGCTCCCGAGGGCGTCCCGGTGTCGTCGCGTCGTGGGACCGCCGGGCCGGGGCGGGACGGCTGCGGCGGGGTGTCCGGGAAACGGGCCGACGCGGGCGGCGGAGGCGGGGTCAGGGCGTCCGGGTGCCGGGGCCGCGGGTCGGTGGAGCGGGGGGCGGTACGGGACAGGGGGGCGTCCGGGTCCGGGGAGAGGAAGCCGTCCGCGGCTGTGGCCTCGCCCCGGGAGGCGGCTCCGGCCGGGCCGGCCGGCGTCCGGCGCGCGCCCTGCTGCTGCGGCCCGGGCGTGCCGGAAGCCTCCTCGCGCGCGTCCTTCCGCACGGCTCGCTGCCGCGGTGGGTCGGTCGGCGTCCGGGGCGGCGCGGCGGAATCCTGCTGCTCCCCGTCGGGGATCACCCGGTGCGCGGGGTCGCGCTTCGGCGGCTCGGCGGGCGCCCGGCCGGTGCTCTCACGGTCCGTCGGGGCCGCCGGGGGTCCCGACGGGCGGGGCGGGGTGGCCGGGCGGGGCGGGACTCCGGGCTGGGGCGGCACGTCCGGGCGCGGGGGGACCGAGGCGCGGCGTGCTTCGGTGCTCATGCACCCCCCGTTTCCTCGTCCCCGGGCCGTCGTTCTGGTACGCGGGCGGACGAATCTCGTGCCCGGGCGGCCCCGTGCGGACGCTGCGGTCCGCTCCGGGCACACATACCCGCACGGGCGGACCGGCATCCCGGCACGGCTGGCCGGCCGGAGCCGTCCTCCGTGCGTGCGCGTCACTCTACGGCTTGTCGCCGGGCGAACGGGAACCGGTCCGCGACGCCCGGGGCTTCTGCCCGGAACGTCCCCCTACCCTGCGGTAATCCTGTCTGGCAGGCTGCGTTCATGACTGCGCGCGCCGCCGACCGGGCCCGTTACGACCGGGCCACCGCCCATCTCGACGCCCCTCTCGCCCTCGTGGACCTGGACGCCTTCGACGCCAACGCCGACGACCTGGTCCGCCGGGCCGACGGCAAACCGATCCGTGTCGCCAGCAAGTCCGTCCGCTGCCGGACGCTCCTGGAGCGCGTCCTGGCGAAGGACGGCTTCGCCGGCATCATGTCGTTCACCCTCGCCGAGTCCCTGTGGCTGGCCCGGTCCGGGTTCGAGGACATCCTCCTCGCCTACCCGTCGGCGGACCGCACCGCCTTCGCCGAGCTGGCCGCCGATCCCAAACTGGCCGCGGCCGTCACGGTCATGGTCGACGACGTCTCCCAGCTCGACCTCATCGACGGGGCGCGCGGCGAGGGGCGCGAAGTCGTGCGGGTCTGCCTGGAGTTGGACACCGCGCTGAAGCTGTTCGGCGGCCGGGTCCGGGTCGGCGCCCTGCGCTCGCCGCTGCACTCCCCCGCCCAGGTCGCCGACGTGGCGAGGGCGATCGCCCGGCGGCCCGGTTTCAGGCTGGTGGGGATCATGGCCTACGAGGGGCACATCGCCGGGGTGGGCGACGCCGTCGCCGGGCGGCCCTTCCGGTCCCGTGCCATCCGGCTGATGCAGGCCACCGCCCGGCGCGAGCTCGCCGAGCGCCGCGCCGCGGTCGTGCGCGCGGTGCGGGCCGTCGTGCCGGACCTGGAGTACGTCAACGGCGGCGGCACCGGCAGTGTGCAGCACACCGCCGCCGAGGACGCGGTCACCGAGATCGCGGCCGGATCGGGGCTGTACGTGCCGCGGCTGTTCGACAACTACACGTCCTTCAGCGGACGTCCGGCGGCCCTGTTCGCCCAGCCCGTCGTCCGGCGGCCGGGGGTGGGGATCGTGACCGTCCTCGGCGGCGGGTATCCCGCGTCCGGCGCCCCCGGGCCCGACCGGCTGCCTGTGCCGTACCTGCCGGAAGGGCTGCGTTACGATCCCCAGGAGGGGCCGGGCGAGGTGCAGACGCCGCTGCTCGGCTCCCCCGCCGACGATCTCCTGATCGGCGACAAGGTGTGGTTCCGGCACGCGAAGGCCGGTGAGCTGTGCGAGCGGTTCGACGTGCTGCACCTCGTCGAGGGGGACACGGTGACGGCGACCGTGCCGACCTACCGGGGTGAGGGGCGGACCTTCCTGTAGGCCGGCCGGCGCGAGGCGGCCTACAGCGGAGTCACGTAGGCCCCGGAGATCCCGCCGTCCACCAGGAAGTCGGAGGCGTTGACGAAGGAGGAGTCGTCGCTGGCCAGGAAGGCGACGGCGGCGGCGATCTCCTCGGCCTCGGCGAACCGGCCGACGGGAATGTGGACCAGTCGGCGGGCGGCCCGCTCCGGGTCCTTGGCGAACAGCTCCTGGAGCAGCGGGGTGTTGACCGGACCCGGGCAGAGGGCGTTGACTCGGATGCCCTCCCGCGCGAACTGCACGCCCAGCTCACGGGACATGGCGAGGACGCCGCCCTTGGACGCGGTGTACGAGATCTGCGAGGTGGCGGCGCCCATCCGGGCCACGAAGGACGCCGTGTTGATGATGGAGCCCCTGCCCTGACGCCGCATGTAGGGAATCGCCGCCTTGCAGCACAGGTAGACGGAGGTCAGGTTGACCTCCTGGACGCGCTTCCAGGCCTCGAGGCCGGTCTCCAGGATGGAGTCGTCGTCGGGAGGGGAGATGCCGGCGTTGTTGAAGGCGATGTCGACGCTGCCGTAGGTGTCGTGAGCCGTCCTGAACAGCGCCTCGACCTGCTCGGGGTCGGTGACGTCGACCTTCACGAAGGTGCCCCCGACCTCGTCGGCGGCGGCCTTGCCGCGGGTCTCGTCGACATCGCCGCAGACGACGTGCGCGCCCTCGGAGGCGAGCCGGCGCGCGGTGGCGAGGCCGATGCCGCTGCCGGCTCCGGTGATGACGGCGGTGCGGCCGACCAGACGGCGGCAGATGATCTCGTCAGAGGATGCGGTCACTGTGCGGGGCCCTCCGTGCTGATGAAGACGTTCTTGGTCTCGGTGAAGGCGGTCAGGGCGTCCGGACCCAGTTCCCGGCCGACGCCGGACTGCTTGTAGCCGCCGAAGGGGGTCCAATAGCGAACGCTGGAGTGGGAGTTGACGGACAGATTGCCGGCCCGGACGGCCTGCGAGACGCGCAGCGCCCGGCCGACGTCCCGGGTCCAGATGGAGCCGGAGAGGCCGTAGGGGGTGTCGTCGGCGAGCCGGATCGCGTCCGCCTCGTCGGTGAAGGGCAGCAGTACGGCGACGGGGCCGAAGATCTCCTCGCGGGCGGCGGGCGAGTCGGGCGCCGCGCCGGTGAGGACGGTCGGCGGGAACCAGAAGCCGGGGCCGTCGGGCGCGGTGCCGCGCAGCGCCTCGGCGTCGTCCGGTACGAACGACCTTACGCGGTCCACCTGTTGCCGGGAGATCAGCGGGCCCATCCGGGTCTTCTCGTCCGCCGGGTCACCGACCGTCACGGCGGCCAGTTCCCGCGCCAGGTGGTCGGCCACCTCGTCGTAGACCGATTCCTGGACGAGTACGCGGGTGCGGGCGCAGCAGTCCTGGCCGGAGTTGTCGAGGAAGGAGAACGGGTCGACCGCGGCCTTCAGGTCGGCGTCGGCGAAGACGATGTTGGGACTCTTGCCGCCGAGTTCCAGGGTGACCGGCTTGACTTGCCGGGCGCAGCGTTCCATGACCTCACGGCCGGTGCGGGTGGAGCCCGTGAACACGATCTTCGCCACGCCGGGATGGTCGACGAGCGCGCGGCCGGCGACCGCTCCGTGGCCGGGCAGTACCTGGAAGAGGTGCTCCGGCAGGCCCGCTTCCAGCGCCAGTTCGGCCAGGCGCAGCGCGGTGAGCGGGGTGGTCTCGGCGGGCTTGAGGACCACGGCGTTGCCTGCCGCGAGGGCCGGGAAGGAGCCCCAGGCGGCGATGGGCATCGGGAAGTTCCACGGAGCGATCACCCCGACCACGCCGAGCGGCTCCTGGAAGGTGATGTTCCAGCCGCCGGGCACGGGGATCTGGCGGCCCAGGAGCCGTTCGACGCCGCCGGCGGCGTAGAGGAGCAGGTCGCGGGCGTTGCCGGCCTCCCAGCGGGCGTTGCCGAGAAGATGACCGGCCTCGCGGACCTCGAGGAGCGCCAGTTCCTCGACGTGGGCGTCGACGACGTCGGCGAAGCGGCGCAGCAGCCGGGCCCGGTCGGCGGGGGCGGCTGCCGCCCAGGCCCTCTGGGCGCCACCGGCGCGGGTGACGGCCCGGTCCACGTCGGCCGGGTCGGCGGCCGGGACGGTGGCGACGACCTCCTCGGTGGCCGGGTTGAGAACGATCAGCTCGTGCGGCAGCGACTGCGGGTCCGACGAGGAAGGACCGGACGAGGAAGGACCGGACAGGGAGGGACCGGACAAGGAAGGGCCTTTCACGCGCGGGGGACGGGCGGCTGCGTCAGAGACGTTCGAAGGAGCGGCGCAGCTCCCAGTCGGTGACCGCCGCGTCGAAGGCCTCCAGCTCGACACGCGCCATGTTGCCGTAGTGGGCCACGACCTCCTCGCCGAACGCGGCCAGCGCGATGGGGCTGGCCGCCCAGAGCTCGGCGGCCTCGCGGAGGGTGGTCGGGACGTGTGCGTACTCGGCGGCGTAGGCGTTGCCGGGACAGGGCTCGGGCAGCTCCAGCTTCTGCTCGATGCCGTACAGGCCGGCCGCGACCAGGCCCGCGACCGCGAGGTGGGGATTGACGTCACCGCCGGGCAGCCGGTTCTCGAAGCGCATCGAACGGCCGTGGCCCACGACGCGGAGGGAGCAGGTGCGGTTGTCGTATCCCCAGGCGACGGCGGTCGGGGCGAAGGAGCCCGGCTGGAACCGCTTGTAGGAGTTGATGTTGGGGGCGTAGAGGAGGGAGAAGTCGCGCAGGGCGGCGAGCTGTCCGGCGAGGAAGTGCCGCATGACGTCGGACATCCCCCCTTCCCCCTCGCCCGCCATGACGTTGGCGCCGTCGGCGTCGGTGAGCGAGAGGTGGATGTGGCAGGAGTTGCCCTCGCGCTCGTTGTACTTGGCCATGAAGGTCAGTGAGACGCCCTCCTGGGCGGCGATCTCCTTGGCGCCGGTCTTGTAGATCGCGTGCTGGTCGCAGGTGGTCAGGGCCTCGTCGTAGCGGAAGGCGATCTCGTGCTGGCCGGGGTTGCACTCGCCCTTGGCGGACTCGACGGTGAGTCCGGCGCCGGCCATCTCGTTGCGGATGCGGCGCAGCAACGGCTCGACCCGGCCGGTGCCGAGCACCGAGTAGTCGACGTTGTACTGGTTGACCGGGGTGAGGCCGCGGTAGTTGGCGTCCCAGGCGGCCTCGTAGCTGTCCTTGAAGACGATGAACTCCAGCTCGGTGCCGACCTGGGCGGTCAGGCCGAGCCCGGCGAGGCGCTCCAGCTGGCGGCGCAGGATCTGGCGCGGGGCGGCGACCACGGGCGAGCCGTCGTTCCAGGCCAGGTCGGCGATCAGCATGGCGGTACCGGCGTTCCAGGGCACCCGGCGCAGGGTCGACAGGTCGGGGCGCATGGCGAAGTCGCCGTAGCCGCGCTCCCAGGAGGACATCGCGTAGCCCTCGACGGTGTTCATCTCCGTGTCGACGGCGAGGAGGTAGTTGCAGCCCTCGGTGCCGTGCCGGAGGACCTCGTCGAGGAAGAATCCGGCGGCGAACCGCTTGCCCTGGAGACGTCCCTGCATGTCGGGGAAGGCCAGGACGACAGTGTCGATCTCACCGCTCGCGACGTGAGCGTGCAGCTCCTCGACGCTGAGCGGGGGTGTGCGGTCTGCCACGGGAGGGCCTCCTTCGGCTTCCCCGGCTCCTTCGTCTTCTGCGGGCGGGCCGGGAGCCATAAGGTATTGCCGAGAACCATTGCTTGGGAAGGGGGCGCGGCCAGATGCCGGTGGACGCTGACGGCGGACCGGACGACCGGCTGACGCCGGTACTGCGGCCGGTGCGGGCCGGGAACGGCTTCGAGGAGGCGCTGGAGCAGATACTCCAGGTGGTGCGACTGGGCCTGGTGCCCGGGGGCGAACGGCTGCCGGCCGAGCGGGACCTGGCGGAGCGGCTCGGGATCAGCCGGGTGACGCTGCGCGAGGTGCTGAAGGTCCTCCAGGACCAGGGACTGGTCGAGTCCCGTCGGGGCCGCTACGGCGGAACGTTCGTGCTGCCGCGTGCGGACGCCGGCGGCGAGGACGAGCTGCGGCGGCGGATCGCGGAGGTCGACATCGAGGACGTGCTGCGCTTCCGCGAGGTGCTCGAGGTGGGCGCCGCGGGCCTGTGCGCGACGCACGGGCTGACGGACGAACAGGCGGAGCGCCTGCGCGACGCCCTGGCCGACACGGCGGACGCGCCGCTGGCCGACTACCGCCGCCTGGACACGATGCTCCACCTGACCCTGGCCGAGCTGTGCGGCTCACCCTCGCTGACCGCGCGGTACGCGGCGGTCCGGGCCACGGTGAACGATCTGCTCGACTGCATCCCGCTCCTCGTCCGCAACCTGGAGCACTCGCAGCGCCAGCACCTGGCGCTGGTCGAGGCGGTGCTGGACGGTGACGCGGACGGGGCCCGGGAGATGACGCGGGAGCACTGCGCGGGGACGGCGGCCCTGCTCAGGGGCTTCCTCGCGTGAAATGGTACGACCACGGTCCATTGCGGGAGCGGGAGGGCACATGACGGACGGCTCACGGCCGCTGATCGGCGTCAGCACGTATCTGGAGTCCGCGGCACGCTGGGGCGTGTGGGCGCTGGACGCCGTGCTGCTGCCCGTCGGCTATCCACGGCTGGTGCAGCGGGCCGGCGGGCTGGCCGCGATGCTCCCGCCGGACGCTCCCGAGCACGCGGCGGCGACCGTGGCCCGCCTCGACGGCCTGGTGATCGCGGGCGGGCCCGACGTCGAGCCGGTCCGCTACGGCGCCGAGCCGCACCCGCGCACCGGGCCGCCGGCGCGGGAACGGGACGCCTGGGAGCTGGCCCTGATCGAGGCCGCGCTGGCGGCCGATCTGCCGCTGCTGGGCATCTGCCGGGGGATGCAGTTGCTGAACGTCGCGCTCGGCGGCACCCTGACGCAGCACATCGACGGGCACGCGGAGGTCGTCGGCGCCTTCGGCAGGCACCCGGTCAAGCCGGTCCCCGGCACCCGGTACGCGGGGGCCGTCGAGGAGGAGACCTCCGTTCCGGCCTATCACCACCAGGCCGTGGACCGTCTCGGCGCGGGCCTGATCCCGTCGGCGTACGCGACGGACGGCACCGTGGAGGCCGTCGAACTGCCGTCGGCGGCCTGGGTACTGGGTGTCCAGTGGCACCCGGAGATGGACGAGGACGCACGCGTCATGCGCGCCCTGGTGACGGCGGCGCGATCCGGCCGGTCGGCCCCGTGAGGACGAGGCCCGTTCAGGGTCGGCAGGGAGCCCGGGCCAGAAACGGGAGGTCCTGCGGCACAGCCCCCGCAGACGGGAGAGGGACGGGCGGCGGGCGGCTGGCGGCGGGGCGAAGAACCTACCCCCGGGTGAGCGACAGCAGCTCCCGCGCCGGTCCCGCGGGCCGATGCCCGGTCGGCCACACCGCCCGCAGATCGCGCGCCAGCGCGACCCCCTCCACCGGCACCTTCACCAGCCGCCGCATGGCGAGCTCCTCACCGACCGCCAGCTCACTCAGCACCGCGGGCCCCGCCCCACTGACCGCCGCCGCCTTGACCGCTGTCGTCGAGGAGAGCTCGATCAGCGGCCGGGCCAGGCCGCCCAGCGCCGTGTCGAGCACCTGACGGGTCCCCGAGCCCTTCTCGCGCAGGATCAGCGGCGTCGAGGCCAGTTCGGCGGCGGGGAGGGGCCGTCGGCGGCGGGCCCACGGGTGGGCGGGCGCGACCACGACGATCAGGCGGTCGTGGGCTATCACGGCGGAGTCCAGGCCGGGCGGCACCGTGAGGCCCTCGACGAAGCCGAGGTCCGCCTCCCCGGAGAGCAGCCGCTCGGCGACGGCCGCCGAGTTGCCCGCGAGCAGCGACACCGCCGTGTCCGGCCGCCCGGCGCGCAGCGCGAGCAGCCAGCCGGGCAGCAGGTACTCGGCGATCGTCATGCTCGCCGCCACCCGGAGCCGGGAGTCACGGCGGACCCGCAGCGCCTGCGCTCCCGCGTCGAACGCCCGTGCCGCCTCGACGACCCGCCCCGCCCAGTCCGTCACCAGCGCGCCGGCGTCCGTGAGCCGGGAACCGCGCGGCGACCGGTCCACCAGGGCCACGCCCAGTTGGCGTTCCATGGAACGGATCCGGCTGCTGGCGGCGGGCTGGGTGATGCCGAGCTCCCGCGCGGCCGCGCCCAGGCTGCCCAGCCGTGCCACCGCCAGCAGCAGCTCCAGCGCGCCCAGGTCCGGGACGCGGTGCGCGATCGACCCCGGCGCGGTGTCCGCGCGCTGTTCCTCGACACTCCCCATAAACCCAGCTTATGCCCCCATAGAGTCATACTCCCTGGTCGCGGCCGGACGACGGGGCGACCGTGGAGCCATGGTCACCGCCGCCCAGCCCCTTTACGCCCTCCCCCGTGCCCGCGCCGGCGCCGTCCGTCACCTCGGACCGAACTGGTACGCCACGGTCATGGGAACCGCGATCCTCGCCCCGGCGGGAGCCGCGCTCCCCGCGCACCCTCCGGGGCTGCGATCGCTCCTCACCGCCTGCTGGGTCCTCTCCTTCGTCCTGCTGTCGGCCCTGCTCGGCGCCCGTGCCCTGCACTGGCGCCACCACCGCGACCAGGCCCGCGCCCATCTGCTGGATCCGGCGACGGCGCCCTTCCACGGCTGTACGGCGATGGCGCTGCTCGCCGTCGGGGGCGGCGCCGTCGTCGTCGGCCGGGACCTGATCGGCATCCGGGCCGCGGTCGCCCTCGACGCCGTGCTGTTCACCGTCGGGACGGCGGTCGCGCTCACGGCCGCCGCGGCCGTCCCGTATCTGATGGCCGTCCGCCATCGTGTGCGGGCATCGGACGCGACGCCCGTGTGGCTGCTGCCGCTCGTCGCGCCCATGGTGTCCGCCGCGCTCGGACCGCTGCTGGTGCCGTACCTGCCGGCCGGGCAGCCGCGGCAGACGCTGCTCCTGGCGTGCTTCGCGCTGTTCGGACTGAGCCTGCTCGCCACGTTCGTCATGCTGCCGCTCGTGTTCGGGCGGCTGCTGACGGGCGGCCCGCTGCCTCTCGCCCTCACCCCGACCCTGTTCCTCGTCCTCGGCCCGCTCGGGCAGTCCACCACCGCCGTCGGGAAGTTCGCCGAGGTCGCTCCGGGGATCCTGCCCGGCCCGGACAGCCGCGGTCTCGCCGTGTTCGCCATGCTGTACGGGGTGCCCGTCATGGGGTTCGCGCTGCTCTGGCTGGGCCTGGCCACCGCGCATGTGGCGCGGGCCCGCCGGCACGGGATGGACTTCGCGATGACCTGGTGGGCGTTCACCTTCCCGGTCGGCACCTGTGTGACCGGAGCGGCGGCGCTGGCCCGGCACACCGGGCTGGTCGTCTACGACGTGCTCGCCTGCGCGCTGTACGTCGTCCTCGTCGCCGCGTGGATCGTGGCCGCCGCGCACACCGTCCGCGGGCTGGTCAGCGGTGAGCTGCTCGCAGCGCCTCGCCCAGCACCTTCGGCGCCTCCGCGAGCGACGGGCCGTACCACGTCAGGTGCCGTCCGCTGAGCAGGGCGCAGGGCAGCCCGGGGAAGGCCTCCGGGCCGTCGTCGGCGGTGAAGCGGTAGGGCTCGTCCGGCAGGACGACCAGGTCCGGCGCGGCGGCGAGGAGTTCCCCGGCGGGGATCCGCGGATAGCGTTCGGCGTGCCCGGCGTACAGCTGGTCGACGCCGAGGCGGGCCAGCACGTCCCCGGCGAAGGTGTCGCGGCCCAGGACCATCCACGGGCGGCGCCAGATCGGTACCACGGCCGTCCTGCGGCGGGTGAACGCCGGCGGCGCCGCCCAGGCCCTCTCCGCCTGGTCGAGCCACTCCGGCCGCGAGGGCGCCCCGCACGCCCGGAGCACGCGTGCCAGCTCACCGAAGGCCTGCGGGACGTTCCGGATCTCCGTCACCAGCACGTCGAGGCCGGCCGCTCGCAGAGCGGCCAGGTCCGGCTCCCGGTTCTCCTCCTCGTTGGCGATCACCAGGTCGGGGGCGAGGCCGACGATCCGGTCGACCCGGGGGTTCTTGGTTCCGCCGACCCGGGTGGCGCCCAGGTCCGCCGGGTGGGTGCACCAGTCGGTGACGCCGACCAGGGCGCCGGGCACGGAGCGGGCCACCGCCTCCGTGAGCGACGGCACCAGCGAGACGATCCGCACTAGCGCTTCCGGCCCCGGTCCCGGTCCCGTACCGCCTCGATGTGCTCCGCCACGGCGACGACGACCACCCGGGTGTCCGGCACGGTCGCCCGCCAGCGATGGCGGACCCCACCGGTGAGGTACAGGGTGTCGCCGCGACCGAGACGGTAGGCGCGACCCTCCGCCTCGATCTCCACGGCGCCGTCGGCCACGTACATCAACTGGTCGTTGCGGTACTGGAATTCACGGCCGGCCTCATGGTCGCCGGTGAACTCCGAGGCGTGCATCTGGTGGTGTCCGCGCACCAGGGACCGGGAGCGCGGCTCGGATGCCGGCTCGCTCACCTCCGCGCGTACGACGTCCACGCTGCACGCGGGGTCGGCGGCGGCGAGGAGTTCGACGGCCGTGGTGCGCAGGGCGTCGGCGACCTTCTCCAGGGAGCTGGTGCTGGGCCGTGCGCGCTCGTTCTCGATCTGGCTGAGGAACGGGACGGACAGGCCGCTGCGCTCGGCCACGACGGCGAGGGTGAGCTCCAGGGACCGGCGTCGGCGCCGCACGGCCGCGCCCACCCGCAGGGGCTGTTCTTTGTGGTCGCCCATCGCTTCGGCTCCCTCCTTAGCTCGTCGCTGCCGTGACGTCCTCCACGCCCTCCGAGGAGTTGTCTGCACCCTACGCATGTTCGGCAAACCGTTTCACGCGCCCGTCACATCGAGGACACCGGGCGTCACACCGGACCTCACAGTTCGCGCCAGCCGATCGGCCCCCCGGATGCGCCGGGCACGGACCCGCACTGCGGCTCTACGGTTCAATGCGCGGACGGCCGCGCATGTTCCCGCTCGTCCCCGGCTTCGCGAAGACCCCGGCCCGGGTGCGGGCGTAGCTCTCCGTACTTGGCCGGATCCTTGCCGTGCCGGGGGGTGGGCCGACCTGGCGCCGGCCGGCGCCGTGGCGGGCGGTGCGCGCCGCCGGAACAGGGAGGAACGCGCCCGGACGACACGAGGGGCGGGCCCCGACGCCGGCCCGGAAGGCCGTGCGTCGGTGCCCGCCCCTCGTCGGGCGGTCACGGTGCTGTCAGGTCACCGGGCCGCCCGGCTTTCCTGCCCCGAATCGGTGACCGGTACCCACTTCTCGACCAGAGCTGGATTCTTCTTCAGCCAGGTCCGGACCGCGTCCTGCTCCTTGCCCTTGCCGGCCTTCCGGATCCGCGCCTCCAGACCGGTGAGCTGGGCCTCGGTCATGCTGAAGTTCTTCAGCCACTCGCCGACCTCGGGGCTGTCGGCGGCGAAGCCCTTGCGGGCGACGGTGTGCACGCCGTCTCGCTTGCCCCAGGCGCCCTCGGGATCCCCGAGCTTCTTCAGGTCGTAGTCGCTGTACGCCCCGTGCGGCGACCAGAGGGCGACGACGATCGGCTTCTTCACGGCGTACAAACGGAGGAGTGGCTCGGTTCACAGCAAGTTTCACAGGAGGTTCACTCATGCCACGGGAGTGGATACGCGCCGATGGTCGAGGCACGCGTGCGGCATGATGCGGGGCGTGACCGGACGACTGATGCTCCTCGACACCGCCTCGCTCTACTTCCGCGCCTACTTCGGCGTCCCGGACTCCGTGAAGGCGCCGGACGGCACTCCGGTGAACGCCGTGCGCGGGCTGCTGGAATTCATCGACCGGCTGGTGAAGGACCACCGGCCGGACGGGCTCGTCGCCTGCATGGACGCCGACTGGCGCCCCCAGTGGCGGGTCGACCTGATCCCCTCCTACAAGGCGCACCGTGTCGCCGAGGTGCGCGAGTCCGGGCCGGACGAGGAGGAGGTGCCGGACACGCTCTCGCCGCAGGTGCCGATCATCGAGGCGGTCCTGGACGCGCTCGGCATCGCACGGGTGGGCGTCGCGGGCTACGAGGCGGACGACGTGATCGGCACCTTCACCGGGCGGGCGAAGGGCCCGGTGGACATCGTCACCGGCGACCGCGACCTCTACCAGTTGGTGGACGACGCACGTGGAGTGCGCGTGCTGTACCCGCTCAAGGGCGTCGGCACGCTCCAGCTCACGGACGAGGCGTGGCTGCGCGGGAAGTACGGCGTCGACGGGAGCGGGTACGCGGATCTGGCGCTGCTGCGCGGCGACCCGAGCGACGGCCTGCCGGGCGTGCCGGGCATCGGAGAGAAGACCGCGGCCAAACTGCTGGCCGAGTTCGGCGACCTGGCCGGGATCGTGGCAGCGGTCGACGACCCCCGGGCGAAGCTCACCCCGTCCCAGCGGAACCGGCTGAACGAGGCGCGGCCGTACCTCGCCGTCGCACCGAAGGTGGTCGAGGTCGCCGACGACGTGCCGCTGCCGGACGTGGACACCGCCCTGCCGCGCGCGCCGCGGGACGGAGCGACACTGGAGGCACTGGCGCGGCGCTGGGGCCTCGGCGGGTCGCTCCAGCGGCTGCTGACGACGCTGGGCGCCCCGCGCGCGTGAGCGTCGCCCCCGTGCCGAGGACCGACGATCGCGGAGTCCGGGAGCCATTCTCTGCATGAGATCCGGATGAGAGGTGAGTCGACCTCTCGAAAGGGACGGGCATCACCGGGGGGAGAGATGCTAACTTAGGTAACCCTAACCATACCCTCATGGGAGGCCGTCATGGCAGAACGTCCGGCACGGAAGCCGCGGAAGCCCCACTCCGCGCAGGTCGTCCGCACCGAACGGCTGACCCCCCATATGCAGCGCGTCGTCCTCGGCGGCGAGGGCTTGGCCGAGTTCACCGCGGGCAGCTGCACCGACCACTACGTCAAACTGCTCTTCGGCCCCGAGGGCGTGACCTACCCCGAGCCCTTCGACCTGGAGCGCATCCGGGCCGAGTTCCCCCGCGAGCAGTGGCCCGTGACCCGGACCTACACCGTGCGCAACTGGGACGCCGAACTGCGCGAACTGACCCTGGACTTCGTGGTCCACGGCGACGAGGGCCTGGCCGGGCCGTGGGCCGCGCGCGTCCAGCCGGGCGAGACGGTCCGCTTCATGGGCCCCGGCGGCGCCTACGCGCCCGACACCGCCGCCGACTGGCATCTGCTGGCCGGCGACGAGAGCGCCCTGCCGGCCATCGCGGCCGCCCTGGAGTCGCTGCCCGCCGGCAGCGTCGCCCACGCCTTCATCGAGGTGTCGGGCCCCGAGGAGGAGCAGAAGGTCGACTCCGACGTGGAGATCGTCTGGCTGCACCGCGGCGACCGGCCGATCGGCGAGCGGCTCGTCGAGGCCGTACGGGCGCTGGAGTTCCCCGAGGGCCGCCTGCACGCCTTCGTGCACGGCGAGGCCGCCTGCGTGAAGGAGCTGCGCAAACTCCTGCGCGTCGAGCTTCAGATCCCCCGCGAGGACCTGTCGATCTCCGGCTACTGGCGGCTCGGCCACAACGAGGACGGCTGGCAGGCCTCGAAGCGGGACTGGAACGCGCGGGTGGAGGCGGAGCAGGAGGGCGCGGCACCGGCCGCGTGACCTGGGCGTAAGCGGCCCGCCCTCGTGGCGCGGGCCGCCCCGGCGACCCCGGGCCCGCCCCGGCCCGTGGCCGTACCGACCGCCGGTACGACCAGCACGTCCGGATCGAGACCCACACGGCCGCCGCCGCGAGCGCGAGGAACGCACCGCAGCGCGGCAACACCACGCTCCGGTCCGGGTCCGCGGACAAGGCCGAACGGCCCGCGGCAAACGCCCCGTCGAGCGGGTCGAAACGGGTCTTCGCCGTATCCAGCCGGGCATCCGGTCCGGCGCCATGACCGCGCCGGAGACGAAGGGCAGCGGCAGCAGCAGGAACGTGTCGACGCCGACGCCGATCCTCGACTCCCGTTCCCGCACCAGCACACCCAGGGCGTGGGACAGCGCCCCGAAGACCGTGCCCCGCAGCACCGAGGCGCCGACCAGGACCGCGACGCCCACGATCCCGCCCGGGTGCTCCGCAGCGCCCGCCAGGCCCAGCGGCACGATGACGGCCGGCTGGAGAGCGGTGACGATGCCGTCGTGGACGACAGCGCCGTTCATCAGCGCCGCCCGGATGGCCGGGGTGGTCGGAAAACGGTTGCGGATGCCGCGCTGAATCTCCTCCGGCGTCCCCATGTCGCCCACAGGTTGCCCGCGTGCCCATGCCCACCCCCAGGTCGGAGGTGGGCGCGCTCACGTCGTGGTGCCGGGCGGTTTCGGCGCGGCCGCCCACCTCGACCACCTGGTGCCGGAGACGCGATGTGACGCGATGGCGGGTGAGGTGCGCGGGGGCGTGAGGAGTTGGGCCCGCCCCGGACACGGCGGCGTGACGCGTACGAAACAGCGCGTCCCTAATTTCTGTCGCCCGACAGGAATTACGTCCCTCTGGGCCCAAGGCAGGTTCCGCCGTGACGACAACGACCCCTTCCGACGTACGCCCCGACCCGCCGCACTCCCCCGACCCGGGCGACGGCTCCCTCGCCGAGTTCGGCTACCGCCAGGAGCTGCACCGCAGCCTCGGCCGGTACGCCTCGTTCGCCGCCGGGTTCTCCTTCATCTCCGTCCTGACGACCGTCTTCCAGTTCTTCGCCTTCGGGTACGCCTTCGGCGGCCCGGTCTTCTTCTGGGCCTGGCCGGTCGTGCTGGTCGGTCAGTTGCTGGTCGCCGCCTGCTTCGCGGAGCTGGCGGCGCGCTATCCGATCTCCGGCGCGATCTACCAGTGGTCGTCACGGCTGTCGACGCCCTCCTTCGGCTGGTTCGCCGGCTGGATCATGGTGATCGGACAGATCGTCGTGGTCGCCGCGGCCGCGCTGGCGCTCCAGATGGTGCTGCCGGCGATCTGGTCGGGGTTCCAGCTGATCGGCACCGACCCGGCGCCCACCTCACCCGACGGCGCGGCCAACGCGGCGCTGCTCGGCGTGCTCCTGCTGGCGCTGACCACGTGCGTGAACCTCGTCGACAACCGCGTGATGTCCGTGATCAACCGGGTCGGCGTGACCGCCGAGATCATCGGCGCCCTCCTCATCGTCGTGCTGCTGCTCACCCACTCGGAGCGCACTCCGAGCATCACCTTCCACACCACGGGGGCAGCGCAGAGCGGCCTGTTCGGGGCGCTGCTCGTCGGCTCGTTCACGGCCGCGTACGTGATGATCGGATTCGACAGCGCCGGCGAGATGAGCGAGGAGACGCACCACCCGCGGCGCACCGCGCCCCGCACGATCCTCACCGCGCTCGGCGCGGCCGGCCTGCTCGGCGGGCTGATCGTGCTGGGCGGACTGCTGGCCGCGCCCAGCCTCACCGACGGGCGCCTCGGGGTCGACGGCCTCAGCTACGTCCTCACCAGCAGCCTCGGCGACGGGGTCGGCAAACTGCTGCTGGCGGACGTGGTGGTCGCGATCGCGGTGGCGACGCTCGCCATCCAGACGGCGGCCTGCCGGATGCTGTTCTCCATGGCCCGCGACGGACAGCTCCCGTTCTCCGGCCGCCTCGCACGCGTGAACCCCCGTACCGGCATGCCGAGCGCCCCGGCGCTGGTGGTCGGCGTCCTCGCGGCCGCCCTGCTGCCGCTCAACTTCGCCTCACCGGACGCCTTCCTGGCCATCGGCACGACCTGCATCGTGATGCTGTACCTGGCCTACGCGATGGTCACCGGCCCGCTGCTGGTGCGTCGGCTGCGCGGCCGGTTCTCCTCGGCCGGCACGGACGAGACGGGCGCCCGCCTGTTCTCCCTGGGCCGCTGGGGCGTCCCGGTGAACGCCCTAGCGCTCCTCTACGGCCTGCTGATGACGGTCAACCTGGCCTGGCCGCGCGCGGCGGTGTACGACCCGGCGGGCGGCCACTGGTACTTCCAGTGGTTCACCGTGCTGTTCCTCGGCGCGACGCTCGCGGTCGGTGTGGCCTTCCGGACCTACCGCAGGCGGACATCGGCGCCTGCGGCGGCGGCCGTACCGGAGACGGCGGTCGCGTAGCCCGGCGGGCACGGTGCGCCGGACGTCCGGCGGACGAGCACGTCAGGCCGACGCGCACGTGGGCAGCCATGTGCGCGCCGGCCTGACCGCCGGCCGGACACGCCGGACGGGCAGTCGCGTCGGCCGATGAGCCGACCACGGACCCAACAGGGGCCAAGCGGTCCGGCGCACGGCTCGGACACGCGTGCGCGTCGGGCGGACCGCCGGACCGTCGGACCGGCACGAAAGGCCGATACCCGTATCGAGCCGGTACGGGTATCGGGCCGGCAGTCGGACGGGCAAGTGCGCCGGGGCGGCCGCCGGGCGGTGCGACTGGCCGACACGTGCGTCGGGTCGGCGACCGGCTCTCGTACGCAGGGCCGCGGGGCCGACGAGTCGACGGCCCCGCGCCCGCGGCGGGCCTCGGTCAGTCGCCCTGGACGCGTGCGTGGAGATGCATGTCGTGCCAGCCGTCCTGGTGGAGGGCGGCGCTGCGCCTGGTGCCCTCCAGGAGGAAGCCCGCCTTGTCCGCGACCCGGCAGGAGGCCTCGTTGGCGGTGGCGTGCATCAGCTCCAGGCGGTGGAAGCCGATCTCGTCGAAGGCCCAGCGGGTGAGAGTGGTCGTGGCCCGGGGGGCGACTCCCCGGCCACGGGCCGCCCTGGTCGTCCAGTACGCGACCTCGGCGACGCCCTCGGCGAGCAGGATGCCGCGCAGCGCCACCCGCCCGAGGAGTTCGCCGGTCTCCGTGTCGGCGACGGCCCACTGCGCGTTCCGCTCCTCCGGCCAGCTCTTGCGCCACTCCTCGATCCAGCCGGCCACCTCCTCCTCGGAGTCGGCGGCCCTGATGTGCCACTGGTGCATGGCCGGGTCCTGGAAGGCGGCGTACACGGCGGGGGCGTCCTCGGCCCGCCATGGGCGGAGCAGCAGTCCGTCGCCGGTGCGCAGAACGGGCTGGGGGACCGCCGACAGGGTTCCGGCGGGCAGGACGACGTCGGCAGTGAAGGGCATGATCCGCATCCTGCCAAGGGAGCACGGCCCGACCAACGGGTTTTCCGGCCCGTAGGCTTGCCCCGATGAGACGCCGTACACCTCCCCCGCCCTCCCCGCTGCCGCAGCGCGACGGGATCGACGCGGTGCGGGTCCGGCTGCCCGGCGAGGGTGCCTGGGCCACCGTGCGGGAGCACCTGGTCGAGCGGCTGGGCCCGGCGCGGGCCGGGATCGTGGACGGGCTGCTGGAGGCCGGGCTCGTCGTCGGCGCCGACGGGCGGGCGGTGGCGCCGGACGCGGCCTACGTACCGGGGATGTTCGTCTGGTACCACCGTGACGTGCCGCCCGAGGTGCCCGTGCCGTTCCCGCTGGAGATCGTGCACCGCGACGAGCACATCGTCGTCGTCGACAAGCCGCACTTCCTGGCCACCACCCCGCGGGGCAGCCATGTCACCGAGAGCGCGCTGGCCCGGCTGCGGCGGGAGCTGGACATCCCCGCGCTGGGCGCCGCGCACCGGCTCGACCGGCTGACGGCGGGGCTCGTGCTGTTCACCGTGCGCCCCGAGGAGCGCGGCGCGTACCAGTCGCTGTTCCGCGACCGCCGGGTGCGCAAGGTGTACGAGGCCGTCGCGCCGTACGATCCGGAGCTCGTCCTGCCCCGGACCGTGCGCAGCCGGATCGTCAAGGAGCGCGGGGTACTGGCCGCCTACGAGGTGGCGGGCGAGCCGAACGCCGTGAGCCGCGTCGAGCTGGTCGAGCACGGTGCGCGGGGACTGGGCCGGTACCGGCTGCTGCCCGCCACCGGGCAGACCCACCAGCTGCGGGTCCACATGAACGCGCTCGGTGTGCCCATCCTCGGCGATCCGCTCTACCCGGAGGTGGCCGCCCCCGTGCCGGCCGGTGACTTCCGGCGCCCGCTTCAGCTGCTGGCGCGGGAGCTCGAGTTCACCGATCCGCTCACGGGGACGGAACTCCGGCTGCGGAGCGGCCGGGTGCTCGAGGCCTGGACGTCGTACGACGGCTGGGCCGCCGCTCCGTCGGCGGGCGCCGCTCAGTAGCCGCGCCACCAGGACAGGAAGCGCCGCCAGGCGTTGGGCCTGCGGACCGGTCCCGTCGCCTGCGGGACGGGCGGCGCGGGAAGCGGTGCGGGGGCCGCGGCGGCCACCGGTGCGGGGGCGGGCGCCGGCGCGGGCCGCGGCTCCGTGCTCACCGGACGCGTCGGGCGCTGCGGCGGGATCGGGGCGTGGCTCGGCTTGTGCTTGACGTCCTGCTGGTCCTTCGGCTCGAACCGGACCGGCAGCTCCACCAGATGCCGCGAGGCGATGGACATCGTCCACCGCAACTCGTCCTCGTCACAGTCGAGTTGCACGTCCGGCAGCCGCATCAGCAGCGCGTCGACGCCGACGTCGGCGATGGCGCGGCCGATGTCCTGGCCGGGGCATTCGTGCGGGCCGCTGCCGAAGGCGAGGTGGGAGCGGTTGCCCTGCATGTGGGCGGAGAGGTCCGGGCGTACCCGGGGGTCCACGTTGCCGGGGGCGGGCGCGAAGAAGAGACCGTCGCCCCGGCGGATGCGCTGACCGCCCAGCTCCGTGTCCTGCTTGGCGAAGTAGCCGAAGATGGTGCTGAACGGCGGCTCGTCCCACAGGGACTGCTCGACCGCCTCCGCCACCGTCATCTGGCCGCCGTTGAGCTGGGCGAGGAAACGCGGGTCGGTGAGGACCATGCGCAGCGCGTTGGAGAGGAGGTTGACGGTGGCCTCGTAGGCGGCGAACAGCACCAGGCGCAGGTGCTCCCTCACCTCGTCGTCGGTGAGTTCCGCCGGGTGGCCGATGAGGTGGCTGGTGAAGTCGTCCTCGGGCTCGGCGCGGCGGCGGGCGGTGAGCCGGCCGAGTGCCCCCACCACGTACTCGTGGCTGGCCACCGCCGTCTCGCTGCCCTTGAGCGCGTCGCGGGCGGCGTGCACCATCTTGTCGTTGTACTCGTCGGGCATGCCGAGGACATGGCACATCACGGCCATCGGCAGGTGCTCGGCGAAGTCGCCGACCAGGTCGGCCCGGCCCTCCTCGCAGAAGCGGTTGACCAGGCGCTGGCTGGAGCGGTTGATGTAGCGGCGCACGCTGCGGTCGTCGATGGTCGCCATGGCCGAGGTGACCGCGCCCCGCAGCCGCTTGTGCTCGTCGCCCTCGGCGTGGGCGCAGATGGGCTGCCAGGCGATGTGCGGCATGAGCGGGTGGTCGGGCCTGACCCTGCCGTCGAGCAGTTGCGACCAGATACGGCTGTCCTTGGTGAACTGCGAGGGGGTACGCACCATGCGCAGGTTCTCGGCGTGCCCGAGGACCATCCACATCGGCAGGTCGTCGTGGAGCAGGACCGGCGCCACGGGGCCGTGTTCCTCGCGCAGCCGCTCGTACAGTTCGTTCAGGTCCTCCGCGCCGGGGCCGTAGAGGCGGGCCAGTCCGCCGGGACCGCGGCCGTGCGCGGGGCAGCCGGGCGGCGGGTCCAGGGCGAGGTCGTGCGGGCCGTTCGGGGTGGGGTGTTCGGGAGTCACAGGGGGTCGCTCCGAAACTGTGCTGAATCCGGTGTGTGGGAGGTGCTGCCGTACGGGTCAGGTGAGGCTGCGGGTCAGGGCCAGGGAGTGCAGGAAGCGCATGAGGGTCATCAGGACGTCGCGGCTGGAGGCGCGGCGGCGGACGTCGCACTCCACGATCGGGATCTCGGGCGGCAGGTCGAGGGCCGCGCGCAGGTCGTCGATGGGGTAACGGGGCCCGTCGGGGAAGGTGTTGACGGCGACGACGAACGGCACGCCGCCCTCCTCGAGCCGGCCCATGACCTCGAAGCTGACCTCGAGGCGGCGGGTGTCGACCAGGACGACCGCGCCGAGCGCTCCCTCGAACAGCCCGTTCCACAGGAACCAGAAGCGTTCCTGGCCGGGCGTGCCGAAGAGGTAGAGCACGACCTGCTCGGTGATACGGATCCGGCCGAAGTCCATGGCCACGGTGGTGGCGGTCTTGGTCTCGGACCCGTAGTTGTCGTCGACCCCGATGCCCGCCTGGGTCATGGTCTCTTCGGTGGTCAGCGGCCTGATCTCGCTGACGGAGCCGACCATGGTGGTCTTGCCGACGCCGAAGCCGCCCACGATGACGATCTTCGCCGCGGCCGTGGTGGTGTGCGGCAGATGGTCCTCGGCCCGTGGGCCGGGGATCGTGTCAGAGCCGTTGAAGTCCATGCATCACCGCTTCGAGAAGGGAACGGTCGGGGAGCTGCTGCCGGACGATGGGGGCGCGTGCCTGGACGAGTTCGGCCGCCAGCATCTCGGTGAGCAACACCGTCACCACACTGAAGGGCAGGCCGAGATAGGCCGAGATCTCGGCCACCGACAGCGGGGCGGCGCACATCCGCAGCACCGCCGTCTGCTCCGGGGTGGCGGACGAGGGCGGTTCGGCACGCGCCACCACTAACGTGACCAGGTCGACGGGTGCGCGCTCGCCGTCCGCGCCCGTGATGATGTACAGCCGCTCGGGGTTCTTGCCCTCCCCCTCCGCCTCGTCCTTCGGAAGCGGCGGGGGCGGCGGGGGCGGCTGTGGCAGGGGTTGTCGCCGGCGGCGTTGCGGAGGCGTCATACGCTCTGCCCGTTGCGGCGGGGCGGGCTGGTCAGATGGGCGCCGATCCGGACCACGAGGTCGCGCATCATGCCGCTCATCCGGCTGGCCTCGCAGCGCACGTCGGCGAGGACGGCGAGGTAGGCGTTGGCGCCGGCCGACATCATGTAGAAGTAGCCGCCGCTCAGGTCGATGACGACCATGTCCATCTCACCGGTGCTCGAGTGGATCTCCTGCCCCACCGCGGCGGCCAGGCTCTGCAGGCCGGCACACGCGGCGGCGACCCGGTCGGCGGCGTCGGGGTCGCCGGCGTAGCGGGCGATGCGCAGCCCGTCGGCCGAGAGGACCACGATCATCTCGATGCCCGGAACCCCGTCGTAGAGCTCCTTGAGCAGCCAGTCGAAGTTTTGGCGCTGCTGGATCACGTGAGGTCCCCTTCATCGTCGGCCCCGGGCTTGGCCTTGTCTTCGATCAGGTGCAGATATGCGGTGGGATTACGGGTGAAGTCGGTCGGGTGCACGCCGGGCGGGGCCGCCTTGACCAGGCCCTCCCAGAAGGCCTCGAACGCCAGGCCGGGCTCCCGCTTCTTCTGGGGCTCCGGCTCGGGCTCCGGCCTGCGCTGGGCGAACGGGTCGGGCTTGCCCAGGCGCTCGGCCTCCTGCGCGGCGTACGCCTCGGCGTAGCGCTGGGTGATCGGGATCGTGGTCTTGCTGCGCCGCTGCGGCAGCCCCTGGTCGGTCCACTCGGTGACCTCGGGCACCTCGTCGTCGGTCAGGGAGACTCCGGCCGGGATACGCGCGTTGGTGGGGCGGCGCTTCTTGGGCGGGCGCTTGGGGCCCTCGCCGATCTGGCTCAGGTCGATCTGCGGTACGGCGGTGGCTCCGATGCCGTGCGCGAAGCCGGGGGCGGGGTCGGAGGTCTGCATCTCGCTCGGCACGATGAGGACGGCCCGTACGCCGCCGTAGGCCGAGGTGCGCAGCGAGACCTGGAGGTTGAACGACGTGCACAGACGGCCGACGACCGCGAGACCCAGGCGCGGGGTGCCGCCGACGTCCTGGATGTCCACGCCCGCCTTGGCCTGCTCCAGCATGCGTTCGGCCTTGGCGCGGGCCTCTTCGCTGAGGCTGACGCCGGCGTCCTCGATCTCGATGGCGATGCCGGTCTGCACCTCGACGGCGTTGACGTGCACCTTGCTCTGCGGGGGCGAGTAGCGGGTGGCGTTGTCCAGGAGTTCCGCGAGCGCGTGGATGAGCGGCTCGACGGACAGGCCGCGGATGTTCACCTTGGCGATGGAGTCGAGCTGGATGCGGCGGTACTCCAGGATCCGGGACATGGCGCCGCGCAGCACGCTGTACAGCGGGACCGGCTGGGGCCAGTTGCGGCCGGGCCGGCCGCCGCCCAGCACGCCGATGGAGTCGGCGAGGCGGCCGATCAGTGAGGTGCCGTGGTCGATGCGCAGCAGGTCGTCGAAGACCTCCGGGTTGCGGCCGTGGTCCTCCTCCATCTCCCGCAGTTCCGCGGACTGCTGGTGGACGATGGCCTGCACGCGGCGGGCGATGCTGACGAAGGAGCGCTGGGCCGAGTCGCGCAGGGACTCCTCGTGGTCGACGATGTCGAGGATCTTCCTGATCACGGCCCGCTGCGCGTCGTCGAGTTCGCGGAAGTCGGGATCACCCTCGCTGAAGTCGCGCATCACCTCCCTGGGGGAATTTCCGGCCCGCAGCCACTCCACCGCGTTGGGCACGAACTCCTCGGCGAGACGGCGGTTCTCCTCCGCGTGGCCGGCCACCCGCCGTTCCAGGTACGCCACGCGCCGGTCACGCTCTTCGCGCAGTTCCCGCAGGCGCCGCCCACGGCGTACCGACTCGGCTCCCGTCGCGATCACCAGGAGGGTGGCGACGGCTCCGCAGACGCCGACGGCGAGCCGGGCCTGCACCGCCACCAGGGCGACGGCGGCTCCGGTCGACGCGGCCATCAGTATCGCCGGCAACAACAGCACACGCGCGTAGGGAAGTTCTCGGCGACCGGGTGGGGACTGAACACTCACCATGTGGGCACCCTCTGTAGGGATCTGTCGGCATCTTCGGGAAGTTTGGGAACAAGCGCACGAATACGCCTCAACTCGGTGCGCCGCGGGCGAGCTTAGTCCGACCGGATCATCGCCGTGTCATATTCCGCAACCGCCTGAAACCGCTTCCGTACGTGGAGTAACCTCAGCCCATTTGCACGCGCCGCATCTGTTCGAACACATCGTGTGACGACGGACGGGCGTGCGGGACAGTTCACCGGGACGGATGAGACGAGCACCCGTCAGTGGCTCGGGCGGTGTTCAGTTCCCGGCGATGCGCAGAGCGGCGTCGGCGGTGGCACGGGCGAACGCGGAGACGGAACGCTCGGGATCCGAGCGGTGCACGAGGATGACGCCCTCGATGAGACCGAAGACCAGGTCGGTACGGAGATCCAGCGCGCTCTTCGCCAGCGCGCCGCCCGCTACCGTCGCCGCGATCAACTGACGGTAGGCGTCCTTGAGTTCGGCGCGCACGGCATGGAAGCCGGCGAACCGCTCGGTGCGCACCTCGGGCAGCAGGTAGAGCCCGCCGAGGTTGTGCGAGCCGCCGCACAGCAGCTCCACGTCGGTGCGGCACAGCTCCCACAGCCGGTCCTCGGCCGTCCGCGAGTCGTCCGCGAGCAGCTCACGGGCACAGGTCAGCGAGGGCGTGACCGTCGACTCCAGCAGCGCCGCGAGCAGTTCCTCCTTGCCGGAGACGTAGTGGTACATGGAGGCCTGGCGCATTCCCGCGCGTTCGGCGACGGCCCGGGTGGTGGTGGCGGCGTAACCGCGCGTGGTGAACAACTCCGCAGCGGCCAGCAGCAGTTCGGCGCGCGGTGCGAGCCCGCTGTCCGGGCGCTGCGCGGCCCGCGGGCGGCCCACTCGACGTCCGCTGCTGGTCCCCATGCGTTCGATCCTCGCACACGGCCCCGGCCGGCGATCTTCGGACGAGCCCGTGAGGAGTCGGTAACCGCACCGCAACCGGAGAGCAACGGCGGCGACCCGCCCCGGACCTAATTTCTGTCGCGCGACAGAAATACCGCGACAGCGACGGAACCGAGCTGCGGAGGTCCGCAATGGCGGCGACAGCGACCACAGACGGAGCACGCGCCCACGCCCGGGCACAGGAGGGCGCCCGGGCCGAGGCCATGCCGGTCGTCCCGGCCCGGGACTGGCAGGACCCGCCCCGCGAAGCGGGCCACCTGGTGTGGGCCGAGACGGTCGCGGGCGGCAACTACACCCACCGGGTCCTCGCGCGCGGCACCGAACTGCGCCTGACCGACCTGCACGGCGACGCCTGCGCCCATCTGCTCCTGTACGCGGACGGCCGGCCCTGGGAGCGGCTGAACGTCGCCGACACGGTCAAGGTCCAGTGGAACGCCTACCTCGGCGAGGGCGTGCTGCTCCTGTCCGACCAGGGCCGCGTCCTCGCCTCGGTCGTCGCCGACACCGCCGGCCGGCACGACGCCCTGTGCGGCACCTCCACCCTCGTACGCAACACCGAGCGGTACGGCGACGGCAGTCCGCAGTCCGCCTCCCCGGCCGGCCGGGAGCTGTTCAAACTGGCCGCCGCGAAGAACGGCCTGGAGCCGCGCGATCTGCCGCCCTCGCTGTCCTTCTTCCAGGGGGTGGAGATCCAGGGCGACGGCGCCCTCGGCTTCACCGGCTCGGCGGGCCCGGGCGGCAGCGTCACCCTGCGGGCCGAACAGGACGTGACGGTCCTGATCGCCAACGTGCCGCACCCGGCCGACCCCCGGCCGCGGTACGTCAGCACCCCGCTGGAGGTCCTCGCCTGGCGGGCGACGGCCACCCGGCCGGGCGACCCGCTGTGGGACGCCACGCCCGAGGGCCGCCGCGCCTTCCTCAACACCGCCGAATTCCTGACCGCGAGGGGGCTCGCATGAGCACGAAGACAGTGGTGGCGGCCCGCGCCTCCTGGTCGTCGACCGTCCGCGAGGGCGAGACGCTGACCATCACCGACCTGCACGGCAACCAGGCCGTCGACTTCCTGGTGTACGACGCCCACGACACGTCCGTGCGCTACAGCGCGCCCGACACGATCCACGCCCAGGGCGGCATCTTCCTCACCACGGGCAGTGTGCTGATGTCCAACGAGCACACCGCCCTGATGACGGTGACCGCCGACGGCGTGGGCCGCCACGACACCGTCGGCGGCGCCTGCTCCAAGGAGTCCAACACCCTGCGCTACGGCCACCACACCTACGCGCAGCACGCGTGCGTGGACAACTTCCTCGCCGAGGGCGCCCGGTACGGCCTCGGCAAGCGGGACCTGGTCTCCAACATCAACTGGTACATGAACGTGCCCGTCGAGAAGGACGGCACCCTCGGCATCGTCGACGGACTCTCCGCGCCGGGTCTCTCGCTCACGCTCCGTGCCGAACGGGACGTCCTGGTACTGGTCTCCAACTGCCCCCAGATCAACAACCCCTGCAACGGCTTCGAGCCGACGGCCGTGCGGATGACCATCGACGGGGCGGACGCCGCATGACCTTCGACACGCTGCTGGTCGCCAACCGGGGCGAGATCGCCGTCCGCATCATCCGTACGGCCCGCGAACTGGGCCTGCGGACGGTCGCGGTGTACTCCGACCCCGACCGCTCGGCGCCCCACGTCCGGCTCGCCGACGAGGCCGTACGGCTCGGCCCGGCCCCCGCCAAGGAGTCATACCTCGACGCCGACCTGGTCCTGGCCGCGGCCAAGGACACCGGCGCGGGCGCGATCCACCCGGGCTACGGCTTCCTCTCCGAGGACGCGGCCTTCGCGCGCCGCTGCGCCGACGCCGGGATCGTCTTCGTCGGTCCGACGCCCGAGCAGCTGGAGCTGTTCGGCGCCAAGCACACCGCGCGGGCGGCGGCGCAGGCCGCGGGTGTGCCGCTGGCCCCCGGCACCGGACTCCTGGCGGACCTGCCCGAGGCGCTGGAGCGGGCCGGGCTCATCGGCTACCCGGTCATGCTCAAGGCCACCGGCGGTGGCGGCGGGATCGGCATGTCGGCCTGTCGCTCGGCCGCCGAACTGACCGACGCCTGGGAGCGCGTCCAGCGGGTCGCCGCCGCCTCCTTCTCCTCCGCGGGCGTCTTCCTGGAACGGCTCGTGGAGCACGCCCGCCACGTCGAGGTGCAGGTCTTCGGAGACGGGGCGGGAAGGGTCGTCGTCCTCGGCGACCGGGACTGCTCGCTCCAGCGCCGCAACCAGAAGGTCGTGGAGGAGGCCCCGGCCCCCGGCCTGCCCGCCCACATCCGGGAGCGGCTCGCCTCGAGCGCGCACGACCTGTGCGCCTCGGTCGGCTACCGGTCCGCCGGCACGGTCGAGTTCGTCTACGACGCGGCGCGCGAGGAGGCCTACTTCCTGGAGGTCAACACCCGGCTGCAGGTGGAACATCCGGTCACCGAGGAGATCTACGGCGTCGACCTGGTCGCCTGGATGCTGCGCCTGGCGCGCGGTGAGCGGGACGTCGTCCGCGACCCCGGCCCGCCGCGCGGCCACGCCGTCGAGGCACGTCTCTACGCGGAGGACCCCAGCCGCGACCACCGGCCCGGCGCCGGACTGCTGACGAGGGTCGAGTTCCCGGCCGGGGTCCGCGTCGACGGCTGGGTGGAGACGGGCACCGAGGTGACGACGTCGTACGACCCGATGCTCGCGAAGGTGATCGCCCACGGCCCGGACCGCGCGCACGCGCTGCGCCGCCTGGACGAGGCTCTGGCCCGGACCCGCGTCGACGGCATCGAGACGAACCTCGGGCTCGTCCGGGCGGCGCTGGCGGATCCCCGCTTCGTGACGGCGGCCCACTCGACGGCGACGCTCGCGACCGTCACCGACCCGACCCCCCGCGTCGAGGTCGTCTCCGGCGGCACGCTCACCACCGTGCAGGACTGGCCCGGCCGCACCGGCCACTGGCAGGTCGGCGTCCCGCCGTCCGGCCCCATGGACGACCGCTCGTTCCGCCTCGGCAACCGGGCGCTCGGCAACCCCGAGGGCGCCCCCGGCCTGGAGTGCACCCTCCAGGGCCCGGCGCTGCGCTTCACCCACGCCACCACGGTGTGTGTGACGGGCGCGCCGGCACCCGTCACCGTGGACGGCACGGCGGTGGCGCGCTGGGAACCGGTGACCGTGCCGGCCGGCGCCCTGCTGGAGATCGGCGCACCCGACGAGCACGGCCTGCGGACGTACGTCCTGTTCGCGGGCGGCCTGGACGTCCCCGCCTTCCTGGGCAGCGCGAGCACGTTCACGCTGGGCCGGTTCGGCGGCCACGGCGGGCGGGCGCTGCGCACGGGTGACGTCCTGCACGGCGGAACGGTCGTCGAGGGCACCGCCGTGCCCGTCCCCGACCGCCCGGAGTTCACCCCGCTCTGGCACCTGGGCGCGGTCGAAGGCCCGCACGCGGCACCGGAGTTCTTCACCGAGGACGACATCCGTGACTTCTACGCCGCCGACTGGAAGGTCCACTTCAACTCGGCCCGCACCGGTGTGCGGCTGGTCGGGCCCAAGCCGCGCTGGGCACGGACCGACGGCGGCGAGGCGGGTCTGCACCCGTCCAACATCCACGACACCCCCTATTCCGTCGGCGCCGTCGACTACACCGGCGACATGCCGGTGCTGCTCGGCCCGGACGGCCCGTCCCTCGGCGGGTTCGTGTGCCCGGCCACGGTGCTCAGCTCCGAGCGCTGGAAGCTGGGCCAGCTGCGCCCGGGCGACACGGTCCGCTTCGCGCCGGTGGACGTGGACGGTGCGCCCCGCCCCGAGATCGTCGACGGGGGCGTGCTGGCCCGGGACGGCGACGTGGCCTACCGGCGCAGCGGCGACGACAACCTGCTGGTCGAGTTCGGACCCCTCCAGCTGGACCTGGCACTGCGCATGCGGGTCCACGCGCTGATGGAGGCGGTGGCCGCGGCGGACCTGACCGGCGTCACCGATCTCACCCCGGGCATCCGCTCGCTGCAGATCCGGACGGACCCAGGCCGCCTCCCCCAGCGTGAACTCCTCGCCGTGGTCAGGGAGATGACGGCCGCCCTGCCGCCCTCGGACGAGCTGGTCGTCCCCTCCCGCACCGTGCACCTCCCGCTGTCCTGGGACGACCCCGCGACCCGCGAGGCCATCGCCCGCTACATGGCGGGCGTCCGCGACGACGCCCCCTGGTGCCCCTGGAACATCGAGTTCATCCGCCGGGTCAACGGCCTGGACACCGTGGCGGACGTCTACGACACGGTGTTCGCCGCGGAGTACCTGGTCCTGGGCCTGGGAGACGTCTACCTGGGCGCCCCGGTCGCCACCCCTCTCGACCCGCGCCACCGTCTGGTGACGACCAAGTACAACCCCGCGCGCACCTGGACGGCCGAGAACTCGGTGGGCATCGGCGGCGCGTACCTCTGCGTCTACGGCATGGAGGGACCCGGCGGTTACCAGTTCGTGGGCCGGACGACCCAGGTGTGGTCGCCCTGGCAGCAGCGCGGCGCGTTCGAACCGGGCTCGCCCTGGCTGCTGCGCTTCTTCGACCGGATCCGCTGGTATCCGGTCGAGGCGGACGAACTCCTCGACCTACGGGCCGACATCGTCTCGGGCCGCTTCGTGCCGCGCGTCGAGGAAGGCATCTTCTCGCTCGCCGAGTACCGGACCTTCCTCGCCGGACACGCGGGCCCCATAGCGGAGTTCAGGTCCCGGCAGCAGAGCGCGTTCGCGGCGGAGCGGGACGCCTGGGAGGCGGCAGGCGAGTTCGCGCGGGCGGCGGCCGCCGAGGCGCCGGCCGCTCCGGTGGCCGAGGTGGCGCTACCGCCGGGCGGCCGTCTGGTCGAGGCCGAGTTCGCCGCCTCCGTCTGGCAGGTGAACGTGTCGCCGGGCGACGAGGTGACGGCGGGGCAGCCGCTGCTCGCCCTGGAGGCGATGAAGATGGAGTCCAGGGTGCACGCGCCGGTCGACGGCGTGGTCGCACAGGTCCTGGCCCGGCCCGGCGACCAGGTCGAGGCGGGGACGGCGCTGCTCGTCCTGGCCCCGGCCGCGGGCTGACCGGGCCGATCGACCCCACCACGCAAGGAGCACGCATGTCCACGACCGTGTCCCGCGTCCGCGCCGCGTACGCCCGCATCGAGGCCACGGACCGCCCGGAGATCTGGATCGACCTCCGGCCGCGTTCGGACGTCGAGGCGGAGGCCCGTACGCTCGACGAACGGCTGGCGCGCGGCGAGCGCCTCCCGCTCGCCGGCCGGCTGCTCGCCGTCAAGGGCAACATCGACGTGGCGGGACTGCCCACCACCGCGGGCTGCCCGGCGTACGCCTACCGGCCCGCCGCCGACGCCCCGGCCGTGGCCCGCCTCCGCGCGGCCGGCGCCCTGGTGCTGGGCACCACGAACCTGGACCAGTTCGCGACCGGCCTGGTGGGCACCCGCTCCCCGCACGGCGCGGTGCGCGGCGCCGTCGACCCGTCGCGGGTGAGCGGCGGCTCCAGCTCCGGTTCGGCCGTCGCGGTGGCCCTCGGCATCGCCGACCTCGCCCTGGGCACCGACACGGCGGGTTCGGGGCGGGTCCCGGCCGCCTTCAACGGCATCGTCGGCCTCAAGCCCACCCGGGGGCTGGTCCCCACGGAGGGGGTCGTCCCGGCCTGCGCCTCGATCGACTGTGTGACGGTGTTCGCCCGCACGCTCCCCGAGGCGGAGCGGGCCCTGGCCCACATGGCGTCACCGGCCGGCCGCGCCCTCCCCTCGCTCCCCGCCCGCGACCCCGGCCCCTGGCGGGTGGCGGTCCCGCCCCTCGACCAGCTGGGCGAACTGGACCAGGGCTGGGCGGCGGCCTACGAGGCCGCGGTACGTCGGCTCGAGGCGGCCGGGGCCGCGATCCGCGGTATCGACCTCACCCCGTTCACCGAGGCCGCCGCGATGCTCTACGAGGGCGCGTTCGTCGCCGAGCGCTACACCGCCGTAGGCGCTTTCGTCGACAAGCTGACCGCGGAGGGCGGCGAGGGCCTGGACCCGACGGTCGCCGGCATCATCACCCGGGCCCGCGACGTCCCGGCCCACCGGCTCTACACGGACAGCGAACGCCTGACGGCCCTGCGCGACCGCGCCCTGACCGAACTGGCCGACTCGGACGCCCTGCTGCTGCCCACCGCCCCCGGCCACCCCACCCTCGCCGAGGTGGCCGCCGACCCGCTGGGCGCCAACGCCCGCCTGGGCCGCTTCACCAACTCCACGAACCTCTTCGACCTGGCGGCGGCGGCCGTCCCGGCCGGCGAGGTGGACGGCCTGCCCTTCGGCGTGATGCTGGTCGGCCCGGCCTTCACGGACGACCGGCTGGCCCGGATCGCGGACCTGCTGCGCCCCGAGGTGTCCGTGGCGGTGGCGGGCGCCCATCTGACCGGCCAGCCCCTCAACCCTCAACTGCTGTCCCTGGGCGCGGTGCTGGACCGCACCACCACGACGTCCCCGGTCTACCGCCTGCACGCCCTGCGCACGACGCCGCCCAAGCCGGGCCTCGTCCACGAGGGAGAAGGCGGCGCCGCGATCGAGGTGGAGATCTGGCGCCTCCCGGCGGAGGGTCTCGGCCGCCTGCTCGCCTCGCTGCCCCGCCCGATGGTCCTGGGCAGTGTCGAACTCGCCGACGGCAGCCACGCCCCCGGCTTCCTCTGCGAACCGTCCGCCCTCACCGGCGCGGAGGACATCACGGCGTACGGCGGCTGGCGGGCCTATCTCGGCCAGGGCTGAGCCGAGCCGCCGCAGGGCGCGGGGACCGGGTTTCGGCGACGCGTGCTCCGTCACGATTCCGGTCGGCACCACGCCGAGCGACGCGCTGTCCGGCCGGCTGCCGGCCGACACCGACCAGGTGGTCAGCTCGCGCTCACCGGGCGCGGGAGGCCAGGCGAGCGGTCACGGGCCCGCGTCGCCACGCGGTCCCGCCACGCGGACGCGACCGGCCACGCACGACCCGCGCCCGCCGGACGGCATCACCCCACCGACGAGTAGGCGACAACCCCCCGCAGCAGCTCGTCCACGGCCTTGCGGGCGTTCTTCGCCACCGTCGAGCCCCCGGCGGAGGCGGGAGCCGCCGCAGCGATCTGCCCCAGCACGTCGATGACCTGCTTGCACCAGCGCACGAAGTCACCGGCGGGCATCTCCGCCTCGCGCAGCACCTCGTCGAGCCCCTTTCCGGAAGCCCACATATAGGCCGACCAGGCGAAACCGAGATCGGGCTCGCGCTGTCCCACGCCCTCGGTCTGGCTGATCCGGAAGTCCTCCTCCAGGGCGTCCAGCCGACCCCAGATGCGCACCATCTCGCCGAGCGCGGCCTTCGCCTTGCCCGAGGGCAGCTTCGGCGCCATGGCGTCGTCACCGGCCCGCGACTCGTAGACCAGTGCCGAGACACAGGCGGCCAGTTCGGCGGGGGCGAGACCCTCCCAGACGCCCGCCCGCAGGCACTCGCTCGCGAGCAGGTCGAGCTCGCCGTAGAGCCTGGCGAGCCGCTTGCCGTGCTCGGTGACCTCATTGCCCCGCAGGTAGTCGAGCTCGGTCAGCAGGGCCACGATCCGGTCGAACGTACGGGCGATCGTGTTGGTGCGTCCCTCGATACGACGCTCCAGCTGGGAGGTGTCCCGCAGCAGCCGCTGGTAGCGCTCGGCCCAGCGGGCGTGGTCCTCACGGTCGGAGCAGCCGTGGCACGGGTGCGCGCGGATGGCGGTGCGCAGCCGGGCGATCTCACGGTCGTCGGCGGCCTGCGAGCGCTGCTTACGGGCCCGCTCCGGCCGGATGTGCCCGGCCTTGGTGCGCAGCGCGGAGGCGAGATCGCGGCGGGACTGCGGCGAGCGCGCGTTGAACGACTTCGGGATCCGCATCCGGTCCAGCGCCTCGACCGGCACCGGGAAGTCCATCGAGGCCAGCCGCTTGACCTGCCGTTCGGCGGTGAGGACCAGCGGACGCGGCCCGTCGTGCTGCTCGAAGCCCCGGTGGCCGTTGGCCCGGCCGGCCGGCAGACCCGGGTCGAGCACCAGCGCCAGCCCGGCGTACTTGCCGGTGGGCACGTGGATGACGTCCCCCGGCTTGAGCTTCTCCAGTGCCACGGCGGCCTCGGTGCGCCGCTGGCTCGCGCCCTGCTTGGCCAGTTCGGTCTCGCGGTCCTTGAGGTCGCGGCGCAGCCGCGCGTACTCGTCGAAGTCGCCGAGGTGGCAGGTCATGGAGGCCTTGTAGCCCTCGAGCCCCTCCTCGTTGCGCTGCACCTGCCGGGAGATCCCGACGACCGACCGGTCCGCCTGGAACTGCGCGAACGAGGTCTCCAGCAGCTCGCGCGAGCGGTGCCGCCCGAACTGCTCGACCAGGTTGACCGCCATGTTGTACGACGGCTTGAAGCTGGAGCGCAGCGGGTACGTGCGGGTGCCCGCGAGACCGGCGAGGTGCTCGGGGCTCATCGCGCGCTGCCAGAGCACGACCGCGTGCCCCTCGACGTCGATGCCCCGTCGGCCCGCGCGGCCGGTGAGCTGTGTGTACTCGCCGGGAGTGATGTCGGCGTGCTGCTCGCCGTTCCACTTGACGAGCTTCTCCAGCACCACCGAGCGGGCGGGCATGTTGATGCCGAGAGCGAGCGTCTCGGTGGCGAAGACGGCCTTGACCAGGCCCCGCACGAACAGCTCCTCGACGACCTCCTTGAAGGTCGGCAGCATGCCCGCGTGGTGCGCGGCGATGCCTCGCTCCAGACCCTCCAGCCACTCGTAGTAGCCGAGGACGTGCAGGTCCTCGTGGGGGATGGCGGCGGTGCGCTCCTCGACCAGGGCGCGGACCTCGGCGCGCGCGTCCTCGTCGTTCAGCCGCAGCCCGGCGTGCAGGCACTGCTGGACGGCGGCCTCGCAGGCGGCACGGCTGAAGATGAACGTGATGGCGGGCAGCAGCCCCGCGGCGTCGAGCCGCTCGATGACCTCCGGCCGCCCGGGCGTCCACACCCGCGACCGCTGCCTGCGCTCCCGCTCACGGTCGGCCTCGCGCATGTTGCGGCCACGCCTGCGGTCCTGGTACGACGGCCGGCTCGCCTCCATGCGGGCCAGCCGCGTGAGGTCGGGGTTGACGGCCCTGCGCTGGCCCTCGCCCTCCTCGAACAGGTCGTACATCCGCCGCCCGGCGAGCACGTGCTGGAACAGCGGCACGGGCCGGTGCTCGGAGACGATCACCTCGGTGTCGCCGCGCACGGTGTCGAGCCAGTCGCCGAACTCCTCGGCGTTAGACACGGTCGCCGACAGCGAGACCAGGGTGACCGACTCCGGAAGGTGGATGATCACCTCTTCCCACACCGCGCCCCGGAAGCGGTCGGAGAGGTAGTGCACCTCGTCCATCACCACGTACCCGAGCCCGAGGAGGGTCTGCGAGCCGGCGTACAGCATGTTCCGCAGCACCTCGGTGGTCATCACGACCACCGGGGCGTCGGAGTTGACGCTGTTGTCGCCGGTGAGCAGGCCGACCTTGTCGCTGCCGTACCGCCGGGACAGGTCGGAGTACTTCTGGTTCGACAGCGCCTTGATGGGCGTCGTGTAGAAGCACTTCTTGCCCTGCTGGAGCGCGAGGTGGACGGCGAACTCGCCCACGATCGTCTTGCCCGAGCCCGTGGGGGCGGCCACCAGGACGCCCTTGCCCGCCTCGAGCGCCTGGCAGGCCTCGATCTGGAAGGGATCGAGACCGAAGTCGTACATCTCGCGGAAGGACGCGAGCGAGGTGGCCTGCTCGACAGCGCGCTTACGTGCTGCCGCGTACCGCTCGGCCGGTGAGAGATCCTCTGTCATCGTGCTTTCGAGCGTACCGGGCCGCACTGACAACAGGACGATCATTATCCGGATCCGGCGCCGGCAAACCTCGGTACGCCCAGCTCACGGGCGCACGGGCGGCCCGTCTCAGGCGCCGATGACCCGCACCGCGCCGGGCACGCACCGCGCGGTGAGCGGCAGTGCCCCGAGCCGCTCCCCGTCCGCGTATCCCGAGACGCCCTCGGCGGCGATCTCGACCTTCGCCGCCCGGAGCACGGTGACCTTCGGATGGTCGACGTGCGTCCCCCGGTACACCCTCGGGAACACCCGCAGCAGCGTCGTCCGGCGGCAGTCCCCGACGACCGTGATGTCGAACAGCCCGTCGGCGAGGTCGGCGCCGGGGCAGATCCGCATGCCGCCGCCGTAGGAAGTCCCGTTGCCGACGGCGACTAGGGCGGCCTCGACCTCCCGGACGGCTCCGCCGTCGAGCGTGATCCGGTACGGGAACGGACGGAACGCGGCCAGTTCGGCGAGCATCGCGAGGTCGTACCGGGCGCGTCCGGTGGGCCATCGCATGCGGTTGCCCCGGTCGTTGACGCGGGAGTCGAAGCCGGAGGCGAGGACGGTGCCGAACCAGCGGTCGCCCACCCGGCCGAGGTCCACGTCGCGGATCCGGGCGCCCTTCAGGGCGTCGGCGGCCAGCCGGGCGGCGGCGGCCGGATCGCGGACGGGCAGGCCGAGGGCACGGGCGAAGTCGTTGCCGGTGCCGGCGGCGATCAGGCCGAGCGGGGTGCGGGTGCCGGCGACGGCCTGGAGCGCGAGATGGGTCAGCCCGTCGCCGCCGACGGCGATCAGGGCGCCCGTGCCGTCGGCGACGGCGGCACGCGCGCGTGCGAGGGCGTCCTCGGCGTTCGCGCCGATGACGGTGTGCACCGTGTAGCCGGCCGTCCGCAACGCGGAAGCGGCCGGCCGCGCCGCGTGGGCGCCCCGGCCGCGGCCCGCCGCGGGATTGACGAAGAGGGTGATCTCGCTGGTCACGGGGATGACCTTAAGAGCTCTCCGACGCTTCTCAGGTCACGTCGTCATAACCGTTGACGCGCTCGGTGCTCGCCTGCTCCGGCAGCGCTCGGCTCGCGGTCACCGACTCGACCTCGCCGATGTCCTCAGGGCTGAGGTCCAGCTCGGAGGCCTCGTCGTCGGCGGGGCCCAGGGCGTCGCGGCGGCGCCTGCGGCGGTCGTTCAGCAGCGAGAAGGCGGTCGCGCCGAAGTACAGGATCCAGATCGGTCCGGCGAGGGCCAGCATCGAGATGGGGTCGGTGCTGGGCGTGGCCACGGCGGCGAACACCGTGATGCCGATGATCATGGCTCGCCACCAGCCGAGCATGCGCCTGCCGGTGACCATCCCGGTGAGGTTGAGGAAGACCAGCAGCAGCGGCAGCTCGAAGGAGAGGCCGAAGACGACGACCATGCGCGTCACGAGCTGGAGCAGGTCGTCCAGCGGGAGCAGGTTGCTGACGCCGCCCGGGGTGAAGTCGATCAGGACCTTCGCGGTGGTCGGCAGCACCATGTAGGCGAAGTAGCCGCCGCCGATGAAGAGCGGGGCGCCCATGCCGACGAACGCGTAGGCGTACTTGCGCTCGTGGTTGTGCAGTCCGGGGGCGATGAAGGCCCACAGCTGGTAGAGCCAGACCGGCGAGGCGAAGACGACCCCGGCCATCAGGGAGACCTGGAGGGCCAGCGTGAAGGGCGCGAGCAGACCGTTGATCGTGATGCTCGCGCACTTGTTGGTCGCGTCGCCGGAATGGAGCTGGCCCGCGATCTCCTCGAAAGTCTTCCCGCAGCCGACCGAGTCGAGGATCGGCTTGGTGAGGAAGTTGATGATGTCGTTGTAGAAGAAGGCGGCTACGACCGTCACGAGGACGATGGCCAGCATCGCCTTCGCGAGCCGGTTGCGGAGCTCACGAAGATGATCCGCGAGGGGCATCCGCCCCTCGGGGTCCTTCTCCTGTTTGCGGGCAGGCTTCAGCAACCCACGTTCCCATCTCGTGCGGCGGGCCGGAGGTCACCGGCCCTGCGTCAGCGCTTGGTCGTGTCCGTCGGCTCGCTGACCGGACGGGAGCTGGTCACGTCGCCGGGGGACGCCTGGATGGTGCGCTGGGCCGGGGGCTGCTCGCCGTCGTTCGGCGGGCCGGCCGGGGTCGCCGTGTTGCCGCCGTCTTCCTTCATAGCCTTCGCCTCGCTCTTGAGAATGCGAGCGGACTTGCCGAGCGAGCGCGCCATGTCGGGAAGCTTCTTGGCGCCGAACAGCAGGATGACGACGACGAGGATGAGAATGATCTCGGGGGCGCCGAGCCTTCCGAACATAAGTCTTTACCTTCTCACCGAGGCTGCGGGGGTGGGTTGCCGTCCGACCGGTCGGACACCTGTCCGAACGATCGTGTTGACAGCGATCGTAGCGCTCAGGGGTAAACGTGAGGCAATCCCCGTGCGTACTCCCGGTCCGCGGTCCGGGCCTCGTTCTCCGGGCCGCGACCAGCAGCGTACCTGCCCTCCCCGCCGGGGCGGGAGGGCGAAGTGGCGCAAAACGCATTCGCCGCAGGACTCACAGGACGCCCACAGCGCCGTGCGAGGGGCGTCGCAGCCGACGTCACAGAGTGTCCACCGCGCGGGCCGCGCTCGCCGCCGCCCGTTCCAGATCCTGGGCCGCCCGGTCGATCCGGCGCGCGGACTCCGCGACCTGCCGTCCCAGACGCCGCGCCTCCGCGAAGACCTGAACGGCGAACACCGCGAGGACGGCGAGACCTGCGAAACCCATGACAACCGCGAACATCGGCCAGAACATGGGGCCGAGCCTAGACCGTCCTAAGGGGTGTGCAGCCGCAGGGTCCTGACCCCGCCGCCGGTGAGGAGTTCGACGATCCGCTCACCGGCCGGCTTGCGCACGGCGGCCCCGCAGTCGGGGCAGGTGAAGGAGTAGAAGGTGGTCCGGCTGGACGCGCCGATCGCCAGCCGCAGGGCGCTCGCGGTCAGCTCGAAGGCGCCCCGGCAGTCGGGGCACCCGGCCCGGAAGCGCACCGGACCCGCACTCCGCATGCCGGCGAACGCGGAGGCCACCGAGACGCCCCGCACGCCGGACGCCGTCGACTCGCTCACAGCTCCTGCTCCCGCCCGTCGTCGTGACCTCCGCCGCGCCGTACCGGCACCTCGCCGGGGGGCGCCGCGGGCGACCCGTCGGCCGCGCCCTGCGCCTCGATCCCGTCGTACGCCGCCAGCGCCTCACGGGCGGCCCGGCGGGCGCTGTCGGCGAGCTCCGGCGGCGAGACGATCCGGCCGTCGCGGCCGAGCCGCAGCGCCAGCCGCCTGAGCGAGGCGGGTTCGGGCGTGCGCAGAGTGATACGCAGTCCGCCGTCGGGAAGCTCATCGGCGCTGTCGTGCGGGTAGTACTCGGCGACCCAGCGGCCGCCCGGGCCGACCTCGACGACGACCTCCGGATCCTCGGCGGCCGGCTGCACGAGCCCCTCCGACAGGTCCCGGAGCTCGATCTCGGGCGGCGCGGACGGCTCGTCGAGGATCTTGATCTCGGCGACCCGGTCCAGCCGGAAGGTCCGGCGCGCCTCCGAGCGGCGGCACCAGGCCTCCACGTAGGTGTGCCCGACGCTGACCAGCCGGATGGGGTCGATCTCGCGCTCGGTGACCTCGTCACGAGCGGGCGAGTAGTAGCGGATCCACAGCCGGCGCCGCTCGGAGATCGCCCGGTCGACGTCGGCGAAGACGCCGCCCTCCGACTCGAACGTCACCGACAGCCGCGCGCTCGCGCCCGCCGCCTCACCGGCCGAGGCCTCCACCTTGGCGGTCGCCCGCAGCAGCGCCTGGCGGTCCCCCTCCCGCAGGCCGGGCAGCGTGGACACCGCCCGGGCCGCCACCAGCAGCGCGGTCGCCTCGTCGGCGGCCAGCCGCAGCGGTTCGGCGGCCTCCGCGCCGAGCGCGGCCGGGTTGTGCCACCAGATGCGCTCACCGTCGGTGTCGATGTCGAGGAGATCGCCGCCGCGGAAGCTGGTGCCGCACATGGGCAGCACGTCGAGGTCCGAGACCAGCTCGTCCTCGGTGATCCCGAACGCGCGCGCCACGTCCTCGATCCGCGCGCCGGGGCGCTCCCTGAGATACGTCACCAGGGAGAGCATCCGCCGCGTCTGGTCGATCGCGTTCGTCGGCCTGACCGGTTTGCCTGCCACTGTGTTGCTCGCTCCCCCTCAGCCCTTGGCCACGGCACGCAGCCGGTCCACGACGTCCGCGCGCAGCTCTGCGGGGTCGAGGACCACCACGTCCGGCCCGAACTCCACCAGCCAGGCGTCCAGACCGTGCCCGTACGGAATCTCCAACTCGTCCCAGCCGTCCTCGAGTTCCCGCACCGAGGTGGCCTTCGCCCGCAAGGGGTATCCGGCGTCCCTGCGCAGCCTGATCACCGCGCTGCGGTCGGCGGTCTCCCCCGCCCAGCTCGAGACCGTCTCACGGACGGTGACGACATCGGGGACCGGCACGGTGAAGCTCCCCCCGCGTGAGCGCACCCTGCCGGTGATCCGCGACAGCCGGAAGACCCGCTCGGCGCCCCGGTCGCGGTCGAAACCGGCCAGGTACCAGTGACCGCGCCAGCACTCCAGCGCCCACGGCTCGACGTGCCGGGGCTCCGGGTGCGCGGCGGTGGCCTTGCGGTAGTCGAACATGACGGGCCGACGGTCGCGGCAGGCCAGCATCAGCGGCTCGAACGCGGCCTCGTGCACGGGGATCCGGGGTTCCAGGGCGCCATGCGCCTCGTACGGGTCGACGTCCTCCGGCAGCCCCGCCGCGCGCAGTTTCTGCAGAGCGCCGCTCGCGGCGCCCGCCAGCCGGGCCTGCTGCCACACCTTGGCGGCCAGGCCCAGCGCCGCGGCCTCCTCGGCGTCCAGCGTGATGGGCGGCAGACGGTTGCTGTCGCGGCGGGCGAGGTAGCCGATCTCGCCGTCCAGGCTCTCCACGGTCTCGATGACCAGGCCCAGCTCGCGGAGATCGTCCTTGTCCCGCTCGAACATCCGGTTGAAGGAGTCGTCCGATCCCGCCGCGCCGGTGCCCGGCCGGAAGGTCTCGACATACGCCTCGATGGAGTCGCGCAGCTCACGCTTGCTGAGCGGCCGGCGCGTCCCGAGCAGACACAGTGCCAGGTTCATCAGCCGCTCGGCCTTGGCAATGGCCATCGACGCCCTTCGCCTCCCCTATGGTGCTTACGATCGACGACCGTACCGTCCCGCGGTGCCCGGACAAAAGCCGAGGGTCCATGCCCGGGCGGGCATGGACCCCAGGTGATCAACACTGGTCGTACGGCGGTCAGACCCCGAGCAGGTCCACGACGAAGATCAGCGTCTCGCCGGGCTTGATCGCCGGGGTGGGGCTCTGGTTGCCGTAGGCGAGGTGGGCCGGGATGGTCAGCTGACGACGGCCGCCGACCTTCATGCCCTGCACGCCCTGGTCCCAGCCCTTGATGACGCGTCCGCCACCGAGCGGGAAGCGGAACGGCGTCCCACGGTTCCAGCTGGCGTCGAACTCCTCACCGGTGCTGAAGGCGACACCGACGTAGTGGACGCTGACGTTGTGGCCGGCCTGAGCGACCTCGCCGTCACCCTCCCAGATGTCCTTGATCTCGAGGTCCGCCGGGGGCTCGCCGCCGGGGAAGTCGATCTCGGGCTTGTCAATGCTCACGTCACTGGCTCCTGCATGTCTCACGGAAAGGCAACACGGACAGTCTTACACCTTCGCCGGCCTCACACCTTGGCGATGATGTCCACCGAGAAGACCATCGTGGAGTCCTTCTCGATGCCGCTGCCGCTCGGCGGGCTGTCGCCGTAACCCAGCGACGGCGGCACGACGATGACGACGCGGCTCCCGACCTTCTTGCCGGTCAGACCCTGCGCCCAGCCCTTGACCACCTGCTGGAGCGAGAACGAGGTCAGCGAACTGCGGCTGTACGAGGAGTCGAACTCCTTGCCGGTGTCCCAGACGACGCCCTTGTACTGCACCAGCACGGTGTCGTCCGCGGCGAGCTTCGGTCCGTCCCCCTCGATCACGTACTCCGACACCAGCTCGGTCGGCGGGCCCGACTTGGGGATCTCGATCGTGGGCGCCTTGCCGTCGGTGTTCGTACCCACCTTCGGCACCGCGGCGTCGTCCTGCGGCACGTCCTTGCCCTTGGCCGAGCTCTTCGCGTTGAACGTGTCCTGGATGTCGAAGACGAACACCAGCGTGTCGGTGCCCTTGATGCCCGTGTCCGCGTCGCCGTCCTTGCCGAAGGCCCAGGTCGGCGGCACGGAGAAGAGCACCCGGCTGCCGGTCTTCTTACCGGTCAGCGCGTAGCGCCAGCCGTCGATGGTGCCCCCCTGCGCGAGCTGGGTGAACAGCGGCTTCTTGGTGTCGTAGGTGTTGAGGAGGACCTTCGCGCTGTCCCAGACCTGACCGAGGCAGTTCGCCTGGATGTAGTCGTTCTCCGCGACGGTCTTGCCGCTGCCCGCGATCACCGTCTTCACCGCAAGCTGGTCCGACGGCTCACCGCTGCCCTTGGCGACCGTCGGCTTCTCGTCGAACTTCACCCCCGCCGTGATGGCCGGCAGCGGACCGTCGACGATCTTCGGTGGCGGCGTGGCCCCGGCGGAGGACGACGCACTGTCGCTCGCCTTGCTCGAGTCGGACTTTTCGTCGCCGCACGCGGCGAGAGTGACCAGTCCCGCGGGAACGGCGGCAAGGATGAGTGAGCGTCGGCGCACGATGAAGCCTCGTAATCGGTCGATCTTCTGATGGCGTGCGCGCTACCTTAGCCACCAATCCCGACATGCGAAGGGCGCCGTACGGGAACGTACGGCGCCCGTGTCGCGTTCCGCACCGCGTGCGGAACGCGTCCACTCACATTCCGGCGATCAACTTCTCCACCCGGTCGTCGACCGACCGGAACGGGTCCTTGCACAAGACGGTGCGCTGTGCCTGGTCGTTGAGCTTCAGGTGCACCCAGTCCACCGTGAAGTCCCGGCGCTGTTCCTGCGCCCGGCGGATGAAGTCGCCGCGCAACCGGGCCCTGGTGGTCTGCGGCGGCACCGACTTGCCCTCGAAGATCTTCAAGTCGTTGCAGATCCGCGCCGCTTGGCCCTTCCGCTCCAACAGGTAGTACAGACCCCGGCGACGGTGGATGTCGTGGTAAGCGAGGTCTATCTGCGCCACCCGCGGATGCGACATGGTCATGTTGTGCTTGGCCCGGTACCGCTCGATGAGCTTGTACTTCATCACCCAGTCGATCTCGGTGCCGATCCGGTCGAGGTCCTCCGCCTCGATCGCGTCCAGCGTGCGGCCCCACAGCTCCAGGACCTGGTCGGTGGTGCCGGTACGCACACCCCGGCGCTCGACGAAGTCCACGGCCTTCTCGTAGTACTCGCGCTGCACCTCCAGCGCGGAGGCCTCCCGGCCGCTGGCCAGCCGCACCTTGCGCCGGCCCGTGATGTCGTGACTGACCTCACGGATCGCCCGGATCGGGTTCTCCAGCGTCAGATCCCGCATCACCGTGCCCGCCTCGATCATGCGCAGCACCAGGTCGGTCGCGCCGACCTTCAGCAGCATGGTCGTCTCGGACATGTTGGAGTCGCCGACGATGACATGCAGACGGCGGTAACGCTCGGCGTCCGCGTGCGGCTCGTCGCGCGTGTTGATGATGGGCCGCGAGCGGGTCGTCGCGGAGGACACGCCCTCCCAGATGTGCTCGGCCCGCTGACTGACGCAGTAGACCGCCCCACGGGGCGTCTGAAGCACCTTGCCCGCGCCGCACAGCAGCTGGCGGGTCACCAGGAACGGGATCAGGATGTCCGCGAGCCGGGAGAACTCCCCGTGCCGGGCCACCAGGTAGTTCTCGTGGCAACCATAAGAGTTGCCCGCCGAATCCGTGTTGTTCTTGAAGAGGTAGACGTCGCCCGCGATTCCTTCCTCGTGCAGGCGTCGTTCCGCGTCCACCAGGAGTCCTTCGAGAATGCGCTCGCCGGCCTTGTCGTGGGTGACCAACTCGGTCACGTTGTCACATTCCGGTGTCGCGTATTCCGGATGCGATCCCACGTCGAGATAGAGGCGGGCGCCGTTTCGCAGAAAGACATTGCTGCTTCGGCCCCATGACACGACACGGCGGAAGAGGTACCGCGCCACCTCGTCGGGAGACAGCCGGCGCTGTCCCCTGAACGTACATGTGACGCCGTACTCGTTCTCCAGCCCGAAAATGCGGCGGTCCATGAGTGAACATTACGCCCGATCCCCTGAACTGAAACGGGGTTCGGCAGCACGGTTTGGATCATTTTCCGATGAAGCCGCAACGACCCCACTTCCGGCGGGAGCTGCAAGTACCCGCCCTGTGGCCAGCAAAACCACCAGCGACACGCCGCCCGCGACCGCAGGCACCGCGAACCCCCACTGCGCACCGCCGGCCTCTACGACCGGACCCGCCAGGCCCGTTCCCACCGACGCGCCGACCGTGAACGTCGTCACCAGCCAGGAGAACGCCTCCGTCACCGTCCCGCGCGGCGCGTGCCGGTCCACGATGACGAACGCGCAGGCGATGGCGGGCGCCAGGAACACGCCCGCGAGCCCCGTCAGCGCCACCATGGCCACCGCACCCGGCATCAGCGTCAGGGGCAGGTAACACACCGCCAGAAGCGCCACCAGCCCCCGCAGTCGCCGCTCCGGCGTCCCCGCCCACTGCCGCGCCCCGTACGCCACGCCCCCGACCAGCGCGCCGAGTCCCAGCGCCGCCATCAGCCAGCCGTACACCGCGTCACCACCGTGCTCGTCCGCGTACGGCACGGACGCCACGGTGATGGAACCGAGCGCGACACCGATGAACAGGAACGCGCCGAGGAGGACCAGCAGACCGGGCGACCGCAGCGCGCCCAGCCAGTGCGCCTCACGCGGGGCCGAGCGCCACGCGCGCGAGGGCGGCGACACGACCACCGACAGGGCGCCCAGCACCCCGACCGCGTTCAGCACCAGCAGCGCCACCTGCGCCGACCACACCGACACGCACAGCGTCACCAGCAGCGGCCCGACGGTGAACATCACCTCCTGCGCCACGGCGTCCATCGCGTACGCGGTGTGCACCTGGTCGCCACGGCGCAGCACCGCCGGCCACAGCGCCCGCAGACCGCCCTCCAGCGGTGGGGTGAAGAGTCCGGCGGCCGCCACCGCCAGATGGGCGAGCGGCAGCGGGTCGGTGCCCACGAGGGCGAAGGCCGCCATGGCGAGGGCCGAGACGAGCGCCGCGGGCAACTGGACCCGCGGCTGTCCGTGCAGGTCGACCAGCCGTCCCAGCAGCGGCTGCCCGACGGCGTTGGCGACGCCGTACACGGCCGCCAGCGCGCCCGCGAGGCTGTAGGTGCCGCCGTCCGCGCGCACGAACAACACGATCGCGATGGCGGCCGTGGCGTTGGGCAGCCGGCCGACGAGCGTTCCGGTCAACAGCCGGGCTGCGTGCTTCGCCCTGAGGATCTCGAGGTATCCCGCGGCCAATGTCCCGCCTCCGTCGGCTCGCCCGAGGCGGCGGCCCACCTCGGGGTTTTACGTATAACGTCTCTTGTCATACGTACCATGTGCGCTGTTCGCCAGTCCAGACGAAGGAGCAGGCCCACGGTGGCACGAGGTAGTACGCGCCCGACGAGCCGTGACGTCGCCCAGGCCGCGGGGGTGTCCCAGGCAGCCGTCTCCCTCGTACTCGGCGACAAATGGCGCGGCCGGGTCTCCGAGACCACCGCCGAACGCGTGCGCGAAGCCGCCCGCGAACTCGGCTACCGGCCCAACCTCGCCGCCCGCAACCTCCGCCTCGGCCGCACCCGCACGGTCCTGCTCGTCGTGCCCGCCCTCACCACGGAGTTCTTCGCCGGCGTCTACACCGGGGCGGCGCGCGTCGCGGCCGAGCACGGCTTCGGGGTGGTCCTCTACCCCTCCCCCGAGGGCGTCGGCCGCGCCCGTGACCCCTTCGCCTCCGCCCAGGCCGCCCTCGACGGCGTCCTCGCCTCCTCGATGGCCGCCGACGCGCTGACCGCCATCCGCGGCGACCAGCTCCCCCTGGTGATGCTGGACAGCGATCCCTCGGGAAGCCTCGGCGCCGCCACGGTCAACCTCGACATCGCCGACGGCGTCCGCCAGGTCGCCGACCATCTGCTGGGCCTCGGCCACCGCCACTTCCTGCACCTCGCGGCCGACATCCCGTCCTGGACCTTCGAGGTGCGCGCGCGCGAGCTCGCCGCCCGGGTCGGCGCGGCGGCCGGGACCACACTGCGCACCGCCCCCGCGCCGATCTCCATCGACGGCGCCCTGGCCGCCGCGGAGGCGGCGCTGGGCGCACCGGGACCCCACCCGACGGCGGTCGTCTGCGACGACGACAAACTAGCGGCCGGCGTCTACAAGGCCCTGCGACGCCTCGGCCTGCGCGTCCCCGACGACGTGTCCGTCACCGGCCTGGACGACCTCGCCCTGGCCACCGCGCTCGACCCCGAACTGACGACCGTACGCCTGGACGCCGAGCTGTTCGGCGAGCGCGGCATGCGAGCCCTCCTCGCCGTCCTGGAGGGCCGTACACCGGACGGCGGGGACATCCCCGTCGAACTGGTCGTCCGGGCCTCCACGGGCCCGCCGAAGACCTCCTGAGACGCCCTGCGCCCCGGCCGAATCATCGACCGGGGCGCACAAGGGGTGAAACGCGACGGGATCACTCCTCGTCGGAACTCTCCGCCTCGGTGGCCGCGCCGTCGATCTCCAGCAGCCGGCCCAGCTGACGGCCCACGATCCGCTTGAACTTGCGCGACTGCGGCCGCGTGCGGTCCAGCACCGCCACCTCCAGACGCTCGGCGGGGATCTCCCGCTCCGTGCCGTTGGTGTCGCGCGACAGGGCCTGCACCGCCAGCTTCAGCGCCTCGGCCAGACTCATGCCCTCCTGGTGACGCTGATCCAGGTAACTGCTGATCTGCTCGGCATTGCCACCGACGGCCACCGAACCGTGCTCGTCCACGATCGAACCGTCGTGCGGCAGCCGGTAGATCTGGTCCCCGTCCGGCGTGGCGCCGACCTCGGCCACCACCAGCTCCACCTCGTAGGGCTTCTCGCCCGCCGAGGAGAAGATCGTGCCCAGCGTCTGGGCGTACACGTTCGCCAGACCACGGGCGGTCACATCGTCACGGTCATAGGTGTAACCACGCAGATCGGCGTACCGGACACCACCGATCCGCAGGTTCTCGTACTCGTTGTACTTGCCGGCGGCCGCGAAGCCGATCCGGTCGTAGATCTCGCTGAACTTGTGCAGCGCACGGGACGGATTCTCACCGACGAACACGATGCCGTCGGCGTACTGGATCACGACGAGGCTGCGGCCGCGCGCGATGCCCTTGCGGGCGTACTCGGCGCGGTCGGCCATCGCCTGCTGGGGTGAGACATAGAACGGCGTCGACACCGGTTATCCGTCCCTTTCTGTCGAAGTCACTGGATCACCTGGGATGAGAAACGGGGCCGCCGGCTACAGCAGGGCGGCGCGCGGGCCGTCCGGCTGCTCCAGGCGACGCGCCAGGATCGAGCGGGCGATCTCCGACGACTCCTCGTCGGTGAGCCGGCGGAAGCCGTCCTCGGTGATCACGGTGACGATGGGGTAGATCCGGCGCGCGACATCGGGACCACCGGTCGCCGAGTCGTCGTCCGCCGCGTCGTAGAGGGCCTGGACCACGAGCGTCGTGGCCTCCTCCTCGGACAGGTCGTTGCGGAAGAGCTTCTTCATCGCCCCGCGCGCGAAGACCGAGCCGGAGCCGGTGGCGGCGTAGTGGTGCTCCTCGGAGCGGCCGCCCGTGACGTCGTAGGAGAAGATCCGGCCGCGGTCGCGGTCCACGTCGAACCCGGCGAAGAGGGGCACGACCGCCAGACCCTGCATGGCCATGCCCAGGTTGGAACGGATCATGGTCGACAGCCGGTTCGCCTTGCCCTCGAGCGAGAGCTGCGCCCCTTCGACCTTCTCGAAGTGCTCCAGCTCCAGCTGGAACAGCTTCACCATCTCGACGGCCAGGCCGGCGGTGCCGGCGATCCCGACGGCCGAGTACTCATCGGCCGGAAAGACCTTCTCGATGTCCCGCTGGGCGATGACGTTGCCCATCGTGGCGCGACGGTCGCCGGCGAGCACGACACCACCGGGGAACGTCACGGCGACGATCGTCGTGCCGTGCGGCGCCTCGATCACACCCTGCGTCGGGGGCAGCTGCCGCTTGCCCGGCAGCATCTCCGGCTGGTGCTCGGACAGGAAGTCCATGAAGGACGAGGACCCGGGCGTCAGGAAGGCAGCCGGTAGACGCCCGGTGCTACGAGTGTTGGCTTCCACGCGATTCCTTCCACGTAAGCAGCAGCCCGCCTTATGGCATCGGGCCGATCCTTGAACTGCCCCAGTGCGGCATTGCAGCTGAAGCACAGTACGCCACGGACCCTACCCGTCTTGTGGCAGTGATCCACATGCTCGGGCACAGCCGCCAAACATATGCAGCAGACGCCCCCTTGGGAGACGATCAGCTCGTCCCGTTGGGCTTCGGTGATGCCGTACCGGCGCTTCAGATGGTCCTGCCTGCCCCGGACCGCCCGACACGCCTTGCAGCGAGTCGACAGACCGTCGGACGCGGTTGCGTTGCGATGCCACTCACTGTGTGGCTTGACCTCGCCGCACATCCTGCAGAGCTTGTGTCCGGTGGGGACTTCCACCCTCTCCCGGACCGTCCTGCCCGTGGCCTCCCGGCGCCGCCGGTAGTGCGCGGCGCTGTACTCCGCCACGCACTCCCGGCAGTGCACCTGGAGGCCGTCTCGCCGGTTCCGGTCCCGCGCGAATGCGGCAGGTGGCAGGCCTCGACCACACATCCCGCACTGCTTGGCGTTCGCTTCGTCAGCCACCCTCACCCCCGCAGCTTTCCATTCGAAGGCAAAGCGACCAAACGACTCTTACTCTCCGCCTTTTTGAACGAAGGACCTCACGAAATCCTCGGCATTCTCTTCGAGTACATCGTCAATCTCGTCAAGAACCGAGTCGACGTCGTCGCTCAGCTTCTCCTGGCGCTCCTTGAGGTCCTCCGATGCCTGCGCCTCGGGCGCCTGCTCCTCGACCTCCTCAGTGGAGCGCGTCGCCTTCTGCTGGCCGCCGCCGGTGTCCTTGGTCGCCATAACCCTCACCCCGCTCTTTCGCCCGACATGGTCGACAGGTCGGCATTCCTGCCGATCGGTGATGATCAGACCCTACAAGCCGGGTCCGACATCGGCCCCGCAGTTGCCACAACGTACGGGGGCCACCTCGATGATTCCCGGACGGAGGGATTTCCACCCCGCCCGGGAGGTTCCGTCCCGGTGGTCGTTCAGTTGCCCGAGAGCACCTTGACCAGGTCTTCTGCCGTACGGCAGCGGTCCAGCAGCTCCTTGACGTGATTTCGCGTTCCGCGAAGCGGTTCGAGGGTTGGGACGCGCTGGAGCGAATCCCGACCCGGCAGATCGAAGATCACCGAGTCCCAGGAGGCGGCGGCGACGTCGTCGGCGTACTGCTCCAGACAACGGCCGCGGAAGTACGCGCGGGTGTCCTCCGGGGGCTTGGTGATCGCCCGCTCGACCTCGGACTCGTCCAGCAGACGCTTGATGCGGCCGCGGGCCACGAGACGGTTGTAGAGGCCCTTGTCGGCCCGTACGTCGGCGTACTGGAGGTCGACGAGGTGGAGGCGGGCCGCGTCCCAGTCGAGGCTGTCACGCCGTCGGTAGCCCTCCATGAGCTCCCGCTTGGCGACCCAGTCCAGTTCGCCGGCGAGGCTCATGGGGTCGTTCTCCAGGCGGTTCAGGGTGTCCTCCCAGCGCGCGAGGACGTCCTTCGTCTGGTCGTCGGCGTCCGAGCCGAACCGCTCCTCCACGTACTTGCGCGACAGCTCGAAGTACTCCATCTGCAGCTGGACCGCGGTGAGCGTACGGCCGCTGCGCAGGGTGACCAGTCGCTTCAGGGTCGGGTCGTGGGACACCTGGTGCAGGGTGCGGACCGGCTGGTCCACCGCCAGGTCCACCGCGATGAAGCCGTCCTCGATCATCGACAGGACCAGGGCCGTCGTGCCCAGCTTCAGATACGTCGAGATCTCGGAGAGGTTCGCGTCGCCGATGATCACATGCAGGCGGCGGTACTTCTCCGCGTCGGCGTGCGGCTCGTCGCGTGTGTTGATGATCGGGCGTTTCAGCGTCGTCTCCAGGCCGACCTCGACCTCGAAGTAGTCGGCACGCTGGCTGAGCTGGAAACCGTGCTCGTGGCCGTCCTGGCCGATGCCGACGCGGCCGGCGCCGGTGACCACCTGGCGCGAGACGAAGAAGGGTGTCAGGTGGCGCACGATGTCCGAGAAGGCGGTCTCCCGCTTCATCAGGTAGTTCTCGTGCGTGCCGTAGGAGGCGCCCTTGTTGTCGGTGTTGTTCTTGTAGAGGTGGATGGGCTGCGCGCCGGGCAGTGTGGCGGCGCGCTCGGCGGCCTCGGCCATGATCCGCTCGCCGGCCTTGTCCCAGAGGACGGCGTCGCGGGGGTTGGTGACCTCGGGCGCGCTGTACTCGGGGTGCGCGTGGTCGACGTAGAGGCGGGCGCCGTTGGTGAGGATGACGTTGGCGAGGCCGATGTCCTCGTCGGTGAGCTGGCTGGAGTCGGCGACCTCGCGGGCGAGGTCGAAGCCACGCGCGTCCCGCAGCGGGTTCTCCTCCTCGAAGTCCCAGCGGGCCCGGCGGGCCCGGTGCATCGCCGCCGCGTAGGCGTTGACGATCTGGGACGAGGTGAGCATGGCATTGGCGTTGGGGTGGCCGGGGACGGAGATGCCGTACTCCGTCTCGATGCCCATTACTCGCCGTACGGTCATGCGGCCCTCCTTGCCCGGCGGCACCCTCGGTCGTGGGCGCCGCTCAGATACCGGTGGTGCTCCGGCGCGAGTGCGGTGCCCGTCCCCGCACTGCGCGACCCGGCGGTACGGAAGAGCCTAGAACGCCTCCGCGCTGGTGGGGAGATCATTTGCGTCATTGCCTTGCTCCAGCCGTGGCCCGGAAAAGCAGTCGGCTGCGGGTACCCGTGGTGGGCACCCGCAGCCGCCCTGTGCTTACAGGTACTGCCCGGTGTTCGCCACCGTGTCGATGGAGCGTCCGGTGTCCGCGCCCTGCTTTCCGGTGATGAGGGTACGGATGTAGACGATCCGTTCGCCCTTCTTTCCGGAGATCCGGGCCCAGTCGTCCGGGTTGGTGGTGTTGGGCAGGTCCTCGTTCTCCTTGAACTCGTCCACGCAGGCCTGGAGGAGGTGGGAGACGCGAAGGCCCTTCTGGTTGTGGTCGAGGAAGTCCTTGATGGCCATCTTCTTGGCACGGCCGACGATGTTCTCGATCATCGCGCCGGAGTTGAAGTCCTTGAAGTAGAGGACTTCCTTGTCGCCGTTGGCGTAGGTGACTTCCAGGAAGCGGTTTTCCTCGCTTTCGGCGTACATGTGTTCCACAGCCGTCTGGATCATGCTCTGGACGGTGATGGTCCTGTCGCCGCCGTGTTCGCCCACGTCCTCGGAGTGCAGGGGAAGGCGTTCGGTGAGGTATTTCTGGAAGATGTCCTTCGCCGCTTCGGCGTCCGGACGCTCGATCTTGATCTTCACGTCGAGGCGGCCGGGGCGCAGGATCGCGGGGTCGATCATGTCCTCACGGTTGGAGGCGCCGATCACGACCACGTTCTGCAATCCCTCGACGCCGTCGATCTCGGCAAGCAGCTGCGGAACGATGGTGTTCTCCACGTCCGAGCTGACACCGGAGCCGCGGGTGCGGAAGAGGGACTCCATCTCGTCGAAGAAGACGATGACGGGGGTGCCCTCGGAGGCCTTCTCCCTCGCACGCTGGAAGACCAGGCGGATCTGCCGCTCGGTCTCGCCGACGTACTTGTTGAGGAGCTCGGGGCCCTTGATGTTGAGGAAGAAGCTCTTGCCGGTGGCCTGACCGGTGACCTCGGCGACCTTCTTGGCCAGCGAGTTGGCGACGGCCTTGGCGATGAGCGTCTTGCCGCATCCGGGAGGCCCGTAGAGCAGGACGCCCTTGGGCGGGCGCAGCTCGTGCTCCTTGAAGAGATCGGGGTACAGGTACGGGAGCTCGACGGCGTCGCGGATCATCTCGATCTGTCCGCCGAGGCCTCCGATCTGCTCGTAGCCGATGTCCGGGACCTCTTCGAGGACGAGTTCCTCGACCTCGCTCTTGGGAACGACCTCGTAGACGTAGCCGGAGCGGGGTTCGAGCAGAAGGGCGTCGCCGGGGCGGATGACGACGTCGAGGAGCGGTTCGGCGAGCCGGACCACCCGTTCTTCGTCGGTGTGCCCCTGCACGAGGGCGCGTACGCCGTCCTCGAGGATCTCCTTGAGGGTGACGATGTCGCCGACGCTCTCGTACTCCATGGCCTCGACCACGTTGAGTGCTTCGTTGAGCATCACTTCCTGGCCGCGTCGGAGCTCTTCGAGCTCGACGCTCGGGCTGACGTTCACCCGGAGTTTGCGGCCCCCGGTGAAGATGTCGGCCGTGCCGTCCTCGTTCGCCGCGAGGAAGACGCCGAAGCCGGCCGGCGGCTGGGCGAGCCGGTCGACTTCCTCCTTGAGGGCCACGATCTGGTCGCGGGCCTCACGGAGTGTGTTCGCGAGTCGCTCGTTCTGGGCGGACACGCCGGCCAGGTTTGTCTGTAGCTCGACGATCCGCTCTTCGAGAATCCTCGTGTGCCGCGGAGAGTCGGCGAGCTTGCGTCGCAGGACGGCGATCTCCTGCTCAAGGTAGGCAATCTGCCCGGACGGGTCGTCGGACCCTCGTCCCGGGCGGATGCCGCGGTTCATGTCGTCGTCGTGGGCTGCCACGGTCCTCACCTCCTCCAAGGGGAGCTGGACGCTTCCAGACCCTACCTGGGTGGGTGTCGATTGAAACCCCTAGATCACAAAGACTGTCGGGGTGTGTCCGATCTTCACCCTTGCGCTCTCCCTCACGCCAGGGGAATACCCACCGAACACGGTCCGGAAGCCGCCGAGGGTAGGGTCGAAGTGTTCAACACCCGTCAGAGCCTGCATGGTTCCCCAGCGGCTCGTCAGTAAACGGCAGGAGATATGGGCGTGCAGCAGGAAGCCGGTGTCGGCAGCGAGGAGCTGGAGGTCTGGATCGACCAGGATCTCTGTACCGGCGACGGGATCTGTGCCCAGTACGCCCCCGAGGTGTTCGAGCTGGACATCGACGGTCTCGCGTACGTCAAGGGCGCCGACGACGAGCTGCTCCAGGCCAAGGGGGCCACGGCCCCGGTGCCGTTGCCGCTGTTGACGGACGTGGTGGACTCGGCGCGGGAGTGTCCTGGCGACTGTATTCACGTGCGACGCGTTTCGGACAGCGTCGAGGTGTACGGTCCCGACGCGGAGTGACGTCCCGGGCGCGGGCTGTGACACTGTCTGATTCGTCACAGGCCGACGGCCCGTATCAGACGCTGTGGGAGCCCGCGGGGGTCGAGCGGACGAACCTGTCGTCCTTCCACTGCCACTTGGCGCTGTCCTTCAGGTCGGGGCAGCAACTGGGTACGTCGGCCGTGGAGTAGCCGAGGAGCGTGGCGAGGACGGCTCCGTCGGCGACGGAGAGGCTCGTGACGGTGTTGCGGGCCTTGGGGTCGACGAGGGTGGCGACCACGCGCGCGGGTGTGCTGTCCGCGCCCCTGGTGAGGACGTAGACCCCGTCGGGCGGGGTTCCCATGGGGGCGTCGCAGTGGACCACGGCGACGGTTTCCGGTGCGCCGTCGCCGTCCAGGTCTCCGCTGGCCTTCTTGACCACGAGGGCCTGTACGGGGCCGCATTCGACGGGGAAGTCGACGCCGGTGGTGGCGGGGGCGGCGGCGGTGACGGGGGCGGTTGCGGCCTCGGGGCCCGCGGCCTGGGCGGCGGTCGCGGGTTTGGGCTGGAGAAGTGAGGAGAGGGCGACGACGCCGGCGAGGGCGGCGGCGGTCGCGACCCAGTGGATCGGCCGGGTGTGGGTGTGTGCCAGTTCCGGGAGGGCGGATTGCTGCACTGGCAGTGTCTCCTGTGGTGGCTGTGCCGGTGAGGCGGGGGGATTGGCCAGCATCGTGCCACACGTCACAGGGTGGGGGAACGGCGGGGTACGGGATATCGGACGCGGATGTCGGACCCGCCGTCCTGCGGTGCCGAGCCGTGTCGAGCGATGCCGGGCCGGTGCGGGTCACGCCAACGAACAGACGCCGTGGCCGAGTTCCGGGTCGGTCCGGAACTCGGCCACGGCGTCTGTTCGCCGAGCGCTGCGCTGGGGCCGTGTCAGCGGCCGCTGCCGCCGTCGGCGTTGGGGCCGGTGTAGTCCTCGCCGTAGGCGCCCTTGGCGGGGCGGCGGCGGCGCATGGGCGGCTCGACGCCGTCGGCGAGGCGACGGGCGGTGAGCAGGAAGCCGGTGTGGCCGATCATCCGGTGGTCCGGGCGGACCGCCAGGCCCTCCACGTGCCAGTTGCGGATCATCGACTCCCAGGAGGTCGGCTCGTTGAAGGAGCCGATCTCGCGGATGGACTCGACGGTGCGGGCGAGCTGGGTGGTGGTGGCCACGTAGCAGCACAGGATGCCGCCGGGCACGAGCGCCTTGGAGACGGCCTCCAGGCACTCCCAGGGGGCGAGCATGTCGAGGATGACGCGGTCCACGTCGGTGTCGGACAGGTTGTCCTGGAGGTCGCCGACGGTGAGCTGCCAGGCGGGGTGCGGGCCGCCGAAGTAGCGCTCCACGTTCTGCTGGGCGATCTCGGCGAAGTCCTCGCGGCGCTCGTAGCTGTGCAGCATGCCCTGGTCGCCGATGGCGCGCAGCAGGAAGCTGCTGAGCGAGCCCGAGCCGACGCCGGCTTCGACGACGCGCGCGCCGGGGAAGATGTCGGCGAAGGCGAGGATCTGCCCCGCGTCCTTCGGGTAGACGACGGCTGCCCCGCGGGGCATGGACAGGACGTAGTCGGGGAGCAGGGGGCGCAGCGCGAGGTAGGCGACGTTCCCGGTGGTGCGGACAACGCTGCCCTCGGGAGCACCGATCAGTTCGTCGTGCGGGAAGGAACCCTTGTGGGTGTGGAAGTTCTTCCCGGCCTCGAGCGTGAACGTGTAGTGGCGGCCCTTGGGGTCGGTCAGCTGAACCTGGTCCCCGACCTTGAAGGGCCCGCGCCTGCGGGCGGCACCGGTCGGTTCGGACATGTGAACAGCCTACCGGGGTTTGCCGGGGCCGCCGACCACGGGGACGGCCCGGCTAGGACGGTCTGGCCATGGCCTTGACGAAGGCGCGCTCGACGTCGGCGGCGGACAGGACACCGAAGATCTCGCCGCTCTCCTCGACCACGAGGTACTCGGTGGCGGGGGTGGCGCGCAGGACGTCGAGGAGGTCCTCGCCGGCCAGCTCGGCGGAGACCCGCATGCCGTCGGTGAGGTCCTGGGCGAGGCCGCTGACGGCGACCCAGGGGCGGCGGTGTTCGGGTACCCCGACGATGGCGGCCTCGCGGACGAGGGAGAGCGGTTCGCCGTGGGCGTCGACGACGACGAGTGCGCGGGCGCCGGCGTCGTTGGCGCGGCGCAGTGCCTCGGAGAGGGGGGTGTGGGTCTCGACGGGGACGGCGCGCCGGGTGAGGGTGCGGGCGCGCAGCTCGGGCAGGTGTTCGCGCAGCCGGGCCATGCGCAGGCTGTTGCCGGCGCCGGTCCAGATGATCGCGGCGAGGATGGCCGCGAGGAGGGCGTCGGTGACGGTGTCCATGCCGACGCTGTCCTCGGCGCTGGAGCCGAGGGCGCCGGACTGGGTGAGCAGGGGCAGGCCGATGAGGACGGAGACGGCGAGGGCGCGGCCGACCCAGGCGGCGGCGATGGTGCCGTTCATGGGCTTGCCGGTGAGCTTCCAGACGACGGCGCGGAGCATGCGGCCGCCGTCGAGGGGGAGGCCGGGAAGCAGGTTGAAGATCGCCACGATCAGGTTGGAGATCATCAGACCGGCGAGCAGCACGCCCGGGACGGTACCGGGTTCCACGGGCTGCATGGCGAGGTAGAAGAGGCCGGCGAGGACGAGGGACAGCAGCGGGCCGACGAAGGCGAGCCAGAACTCCCGGCCGGGTGTCTCGGCCTCCTTCTCGATCTCGGAGACGCCGCCGAAGAACTGGAGCTGGATGCGGCGGACCGGGAGCTTGAAGCGGAGGGCGGCGATGGTGTGGGCGAGTTCGTGGATGAGCACGGAGGCGTAGAAGGCGACCGCGAAGAAGAGGGAGACGAGGTAGCGCAGCGCGCCGAGTTCGGGGAGCACGCGGTCGAGCTGGTTGCCGAAGACCCAGGTGATGAGGGCGGCGACGAGGAACCAGCTGGGCGCGACGTAGACGGGGACGCCGAAGGGGCGGCCCATGAGGAGGCCGCCGCGCGGCTGCTCCGGGGGACGCTGCGGCGGGGGGCCCTTGGGGAGGATCAGGGCGGGGGCAGGGGGCGCCGGCCGGCCGGCTTCGGTTTCGGCCCCCGCCTCGGTGGCGGTCCCGCTCCTGCCGTCCTCCTGCGCACCGGGCGCGCGGTGGTCGTCACCGGGCGCCGAGGACCCCTGCGGAGCGTCCCCGCCGTCGGCGGGCGCGTCTTCGGCGGGCGGTACGGGTTCGGCGCGCGGGGCTTCGCCCGGCGCCGGCGCCTCGGGCGGGTTCGGCGCGGGTTCCCCGTCGGGCGTGGCCGGGCCCGGGGTGGTGCCGGGGTCCGGGGTCTGCGCGAGGTCGGTGGCCGAAGACGCAGGTGTCACGGGGTGCTCGGCCGACTGTTCGCTGTCCGGCCGCGGCCGCCCGGTCCCGCCGCTTTCCACCACGGTGTCCCCTCGTCGAAGCGTCTCCCGCTCGTACAGGGCGGGAGGGTCTCGGACCGATGGTATGCGGCGGTCGTGACGTGTACCGCCCCGGCACCCCCGTGTTTCCCCGGTCGTGGCCGGTCTCCGGGACGAGCCGGATGGGCGAGGCGGGTGGCTGTCGGTGCCGGGCCGTAAGGTCTGGGGTCATGGAGAGCAGCAGCGAGGACGTCGCCCGGGTGGGCGACGGCGGTGTCGTGGACGATCCGGCGCACCCGGAGGCGGGCACCCCGGCGCAGGTCGCCCGGGAAGCGGTCGTCGCGGAGACGGTGGTCGCCGAAGCCGTCGCGGAAGCGGTGGTCGCGGAGACGGTGGTCGCGGAAGCGGCCGTCCCTGCCGCGGTGCCGACGGCCGTCGCCGCCATAGCGCCCGCCTCGCTCTCCCCCTCGCGGGCCGGTGACTTCATGCAGTGCCCGCTGCTGTACCGGTTCCGGGTGATCGACCGGCTGCCGGAGAAGCCCAGTCCGGCGGCCACGAAGGGCACGCTGGTGCATGCCGTCCTCGAGCGGCTGTTCGACGCACCGGCGGCCGAGCGGACCGCGCCGCGGGCCAAGTCGCTGATCCCGGGCCAGTGGGACCGGCTGCGGGAGACGCGGCCGGAGGTGGTGGAGCTGTTCGCCGACGATCCGGAGGGCGAGCGGCTGGCCGGCTGGCTGGTGGAGGCGGAGCGGCTGGTCGAGCGCTGGTTCACGCTGGAGGATCCGACGCGGCTTGAGCCCGCCGAACGGGAGCTGTTCGTCGAGGCGGAGCTGGACTCGGGGCTGCGGCTGCGCGGGATCATCGACCGGGTCGACGTCGCGCCCACCGGCGAGGTGCGGATCGTCGACTACAAGACGGGCAAGGCGCCCCGGCCGGAGTACGCCGAGGGCGCGCTGTTCCAGATGAAGTTCTACGCCCTGGTGGTGTGGCGGCTGAAGAACGTGGTCCCCCGGCGCCTTCAGCTGGTGTACCTGGGCAGTGGTGACGTGCTCACGTACGACCCGGTCGTGGCCGATCTGGAGCGGGTGGAGCGCAAGTTGCTCGCCCTGTGGGAAGCCATCCGGCTGGCGACGGAGACGGGTGAGTGGCGGCCCCGGCCGACCAAGCTGTGCGGCTGGTGCGACCACCAGGCGCACTGCCCGGAGTTCGGCGGCACTCCCCCGCCGTACCCGCTTCCCGTGACGCCGCCGGTGAGGGCGGCGGAATCCGCGGGCGGGGCTCAGGGCAGAATGGGGCCGGGCTAAAGAAGGAGACATACGTGGCCATCCGCGTCCTACTGGTCGATGACCAGCCGCTGCTGCGTACCGGCTTCCGGATGATCCTGGAGGCCGAGCAGGATCTCGCGGTCGTCGGCGAGGCCGGAGACGGCCTCCAGGCTCTCGACCAGGTGCGGGCGTTGCAGCCCGATGTGGTGCTGATGGACATCCGCATGCCGCGGATGGACGGGGTGGAGGCGACCCGGCAGATCACCGGGCCGGGGCGGGACGGGCCGGCGAAGGTGCTGGTGCTGACCACCTTCGACCTCGACGAGTACGTGGTGGAGGCGCTGCGGGCCGGGGCGAGCGGGTTCCTGCTGAAGGACGCGCCCGCCAATGAACTGGTCCAGGCGATCCGGGTGGTGGCCTCGGGCGAGGCCATGCTGGCGCCGAGCATCACGCGTCGGCTGCTCGACAAGTACGCCACGCATCTGCCCTCCGGCGACGAGCCGGTGCCGGACACGCTGCACACGCTGACCGACCGTGAGGTGGAGGTGCTGAAGCTGGTGGCGCGCGGGCTGTCGAACGCCGAGATCGCCGCCGACCTCTTCGTCAGCGAGACCACCGTGAAGACGCACGTGGGCCATGTGCTGAACAAGCTCGGGTTGCGCGACCGGGTGCAGGCCGCGGTGTACGCGTACGAGAGCGGACTGGTGCGTCCCGGCGCGCAGTAGCGCCGTACGGAACGGGAAAGAAACGGAAGGCGCCCTCTGGTCGGGGGGCGCCTTCCGTGCGTGGCTGTCGGGTCGTCAGCTCTTGCTGAGTTCCCAGAAACGGAACACCGTCGAGGCGTCCAGGCAACTCTCCAGGCCGTAGACGTTCTCGCCGACGACCGCGTACTGCTTGGCCTGCCAGAGGGGCAGCACGGGCACCTGCTCGGCGACGATGTCCTGGAGCTCGGCGTAGTCCGCGTCGGTGGCGGTGCGGTCCCTCTGCGCGGCGGTGCGCGGGATGAGCGTGCCGGTGATGGCGGTGTCGGCGTAGTTGTTGCTCAGCACGTTGCCCTTGCCGAAGAAGGGCGCGGTGAAGTTGTCGGCGTCCGGGTAGTCGGGCACCCAGCCCTTGACGTAGACGCCGTACCTGCCGGCGGCGATGTCCTTCTCGTACCGGCCGTAGGCGACGGACCTGACGTCGGCGTCGAACAGGCGGCTGGCGTTGAGCTGCGCGGCGATGGCCTTCAGTTCCTGGTCGGTGGCCGGGCCGTAGCGGCTCGGGGTGGACCAGAGGGTGAGTTTCACCTTGTCGGTGATGCCCTCGTCGGCGAGCGCGGCGGCGGCCGCGGCCCGGGAGGGGCGGGCGCCGTAACGGTCGAAGAACGCGGTGTTGTGACCCGCGATGCCGGCCGGGACGATCGAGTAGAGGGGGTCGGCGGTGCCCTCGTACACGTCCTTGATCAGGGCTTCGCGGTCGATGAGATGGGCGATGGCCCGGCGGACGCCGAGTTTTCCGGCGACCGGGTCGTCCATGTTGAAGACGAGGTGCTGGACCTCGGCGCTGCTGCCCTCGACGACCTCGGCGCCCCCGTCGGCGGTGCTCTGCTGGATGTCGGAGACGTCGGCGGCGGTGAGGCCCCGGTAGGCGATGTCGATCTCGTTCGCGAGCAGGGCCTGCTTGAGGGCCTTCTGGTCGCCACCGAAGAACTTCAGGGTGACGCCGGTGTTCTGGGCTTCGCCGGCGCTGCCCCGGTAGTGGTCGTTGACGGAGAAGACGGCCTGGTCGTCCCCGAAGGAGTCCAGCTTGTAGGGGCCGGAGCCGACGGCGGCGCCGTCCTCGCGCAGGCCGTCGGCGTCGTACTCCGCGTGGTCGACGATCGAGCCGGCGCCGGAGGCGATCTTGCTGGGGAACGTGGCGTCGGGGACCTTCAGCCGGAAGACGACCGTCTCGGCGTCGGGCGTCTCGACCTTGTCGAGCATGGGGAACATGATGGCCGGGCCGGCGGCGTCGTCGATCTTCAGCATGCGGTCGAAGGAGAACTTGACGTCCTCGGAGGTGAGCGCGTCGCCGTTGCTGAACTTCAGGCCGTCCTTCAGCGTGCACGTGTAGACCTGGGTCCGCGTGTCGGTGAAGGAGCACTCCCGGGCCGCGTCCGGCTCGGGTTCCGTGCCGCCCTTGGGGAAGCTCAGCAGCGACTGGAAGACGTTGTTGAACAACAGCCAGGAGCCCGGGTCGTAGCCGGAGGCGGGGTCCGTGGCGAGCACGTCGTCGGACATCCCCAGCACCACGGAGGAGGCGTCACCGCCGGAGCCCCCGCTCTGGGTGCCGCAGCCGGTCAACAGGCCGGAGGCCAGTCCCGCCACGATCGGCAGGACTGGCCACTGGTTACGCAGGTTCACAAAATGCCTTGTCGTCGGTTCTCTGCACACCGGGGCCGCCGTCCCGGGCCCCGGAAGGGGGGTGCGTCAGTTGCTCACACCGTGGCCGAGCTCCCACAGCTGAAGGGTCGCGGAGGAGTTCAGCACGTAGGCCGTGCCGGTGACGTCGTTGTTCGCGGCCACGTACTGCTTGCCCTGCCACAGCGGCAGAACCGGAACGTCCCTCGCGACGATGTCCTGGATCTCCGTCAGGCTCTTCGCGGCGCTGAGGCGGTCGGCCTCGCGGCGGGAGGCCGGGATCAGGTCGTCGATGATGTCCGTGTTCGAGTACGGGGACTTGAGGAAGTTGTCCTTGTCGAGGAACGGGGCGACGAAGTTGTCGGCGTCGGGGAAGTCGGGGAACCAGCCCATGCCGTAGACGGCGTACTCGCCCTTGCGCTCGGCGGGGACGAACGCGTCCCAGGCGGTGCCCTTGATGGTGACGTCGAACAGGCCGCTGTCGTTGAGCTGCTTCTGCAGCACCTCGAACTCCTGCTTGGTGGCCGGGCCGTAGTGGTCGGTCGTGTAGTTCAGCGTCAGCTTCACCGGGGCGTCGACGTCCGCGTCGGCCAGCAGGGACTTGGCCTTCGCGACGCTCGGGTCGCCGTAGGTGTTGAAGAACGAGTTGGAGTGGCCCGTGAGGGTGGCCGGGACCAGCGAGTAGAGGGGCTCGGCCTGGGAGCCGTACACCTCGGAGACGAGCTCGCTGCGGTTGATGATCTGGGCCATCGCCTGCCGCACGGCCTTGGCCTTGACCGCCGGGTCGGTGGTGTCGAAGGCCAGGTAGCGGATCTCGAGGCCGTTCAGCTCGACGAGGTCGATGTCCCCGGTCGCGGAGGCCTCGGAGAGCTTCTGGATCTGCTCCGGCGACATGGTGCGGGTCATCAGGTCGATGTCGCCCTTTTCGAGGGCGGTTCCCATGTCGTCGGCGTTCTCGTAGGACACCATGTCGACCTGGTCGTTGTTCACACTGAGCGTCCCCTTGTAGTTGGGGTTCTTGGTGAACACGGCCTTGGTCATCTCGTCGCCGTCGGTCTCGGCCTTGAGGGTGTAGGGGCCCGAGCCGTCGATCGAGAAGCCGTCGCGCAGCTTGTCCTTCTCGTAGTCGTCGGGGTTGACGATGCCGGCGACCGGAGTCGACAACTTGAAGGGGAAAGTGGCGTCAGCGGTCTTGAGATGGAAGATGACTTCGTTGTCACCCTGCGTCTCGATGGTGTCGATCGTCGAGAGCAGGGCGAACACGCCGGAGTCGGCCTTGATGGTGCGGGCGCGCTCGATGGAGAACTTGACGTCCTCGGCGGTGACCGCGTCGCCGTTCGCGAACTTGAGGCCGCTGCGCAGCTTGCAGGCGTACCGCTCGTTGCCGGTGTCGGTGAAGCCGCAGCTCTGGGCCGCCTCCGGAACGGGTTCGCCCTCGCCCTTGGGCTGGATCATCAGGGTCTGCACGGTCTGGCGCAGGATGTTCCAGGTGCCGACGTCGTAGGAGTACGCCGGGTCGAGCGGCGCCGGGCGCGTCCTTGGTGACGGAGAACCGGTCGGTGGTGCCCATGACGATGGCGTCCCCACTGCCGCTACCGCCGTCGGACCCGCCGCAGGCGGCGAGTACAGGCGCGAGCAGACTGACCACGGCCGGCAGCACCAAAGTCTTGCGGTTCATGCTCGAGTTTCTCCAGAGCTGTCGAGTCCGTGTACCCGGCATGCAGGGGTGTCGCGGCGGATCACGGGGTTAGGGCGAGGTTCTCGCGACGAGATTAGTCCGCGCGGGCACGAGGGTTCACAATCACCGGAGTTGAAACTCCATCACGCTGCGAAACCGGCTGTGGACGCACTGAACAACCATCAGCGGAAGGATTCGTACAGCCGCCCATCAATCGGGACACAAAGGCGCGCCGTAGCCCTCTCCGCCAGGGCGCGATGCACACGGAGAGTCAGCTGTCGACCCTCGGACGGGTGGGGAACGTCACACGCCGTACAGGGTTCGGGTGGGGGCGGAATTCGGCCGCCGCGGTGAGCCTGCCGAAGATCGGAATTCGACCGCGCGCACACCCGCCGAATTCCTTGTTATCGGCGGTGCACGCTGGGTGAACGCCTATCGCATTTCCGTCATCGGCCGCTCACCAATGATCGCGGCCCCGATCATCGGAGCGGCATGAGGTCGCGCAGGAATGCCAGGTCGACCTGCTCGAGCGAGGGGACGACGGTGCGTCCGCGGGACGGCGCGATCGGCGCCACGGAGGGCACCGCGACCACGTGACAGCCTGCCGCCTCGGCCGAGGCCACCCCGGTCGCGGTGTCCTCGATGACGGCGCACCGGGCGGGGTCCACGCCGAGCCCGGCGGCCGCGAACAGGTACGGGTCGGGGTACGGCTTGGTCCGCGGGACCTCGTCGCCGGCCACGCTCAGCCGGAAGTTCTCGGCGCCCAGCGAGGCGATGACGCGGTCGATGATGCGCCGGTGGGAGGCGGAGACGAGGGCCGTGGGGACCTCGTGTTCGGCGAGCTCGGCGAGGAGCCGGGCGGCTCCCGGCATCAGGGGCAGAGCGCGGGCGATGCGGTCCTCGAACCCCTCGTTGAGCAGGACGGTGAGTGCGGCGAGGTCGATGTCGGCCCCGGTCGCCTCGATGAGGAACCCGGCGCTGCGGCTCATCGGGCCGCCGACCACGACATGGCGCCATGAGTCGTCGAGGGGGTGGCCCAGGCCGGCGAAGATCTCGACCTCGACGTCCCACCAGAAACCCTCGGTGTCCACCAGGGTGCCGTCCATGTCGAGCAGCACGGCCTGCAGGGCGGAGCCCTCGGCCGTGCGGGTTACTGGCGCGGGAACCGTACTGGTCATCCACATACCTCCTTGAGGGACGAGCAGGCCGGTTCCCGCTGTGGGGAACCGGCCTTCGGTGGACCGACCAGTGTACGACTTATCCGATCAGTGTGCTCAGTGGCACGCTCGCGTCACCGTGCGTTGAAGTACTTCGCCTCGGGATGGTGGATCACGATGGCGTCCGTGGACTGCTCCGGGTGGAGCTGGAACTCCTCCGACAGATGGACGCCGATCCGCTCGGGCCGGAGCATTTCCGCGATCTTGGCGCGGTCCTCCAGGCCGGGGCAGGCGCCGTAGCCGAGGGAGAAGCGGGCGCCGCGGTACTTCAGAGCGAACATGTCCTCGACGTCGGCCGGGTCCTCGCCGGCGAAGCCGAGTTCGGCGCGCACGCGTGCGTGCCAGTACTCGGCGAGGGCCTCGGCCAATTGCACGGACAGGCCGTGCAGTTCGAGGTAGTCGCGGTAGGAGTTCGACTCGAAGAGCCTCGCGGTCTCCTCACCGATGCGGGAGCCGACGGTGACGACCTGGAAGCCGACGACGTCCGTCTCCCCCGACTCCTCCGGACGGAAGAAGTCGGCCAGGCACAGGCGGCGGCCGCGGCGCTGGCGCGGGAAGGTGAAGCGGGTGCGCTCGTTGCCCTGCTCGTCCAGGATGATCAGGTCGTCGTCCTTGGACACACAGGGGAAGTAGCCGTAGACGACGGCAGCCTCGAGGAGGTTGTCGGTCTGGAGCTTGTCCAGCAGGCCGCGCAGCCGGGGCCGGCCCTCGGTCTCGACGAGTTCCTCGTAGGTCGGGCCGTCGCCGGTGCGAGCCTGCTTCAGGCCCCACTGGCCCTTGAACAGGGCGCCTTCGTCGAGCCAGGAGGCGTACTCCTTGAGCTGGATGCCCTTGATGACGCGGGTGCCCTCGAACGGCGGCTTCGGGACGGGATTGTCGGTGGCGACGTCGGAACGGACGTGGCCCTCCTCCGGACGTTCCTCGGCCTCGACGGCGGCGGCGCTCGGTCGGACCCGGCGCTGCTTCAGCTCCGGCAGCTCGACCCCGGGAACCCCGCGCTTGACGCCGATCAGGGCGTCCATCAGGCGCAGGCCCTCGAAGGCGTCGCGGGCGTAGCGGACCTCGCCCTGGTAGATCTCGTGCAGGTCCTGCTCGACGTAGGCGCGGGTGAGGGCGGCGCCGCCGAGGATGACGGGGTAGTCGGCGGCCATCTTGCGCTGGTTGAGCTCCTCCAGGTTCTCCTTCATGATCACCGTGGATTTGACCAGCAGGCCGGACATGCCGATGACGTCGGCGCGGTGCTCCTGCGCGGCTTCCAGGATCGCGGAGACGGGCTGTTTGATGCCGAGGTTGACGACGGTGTAGCCGTTGTTGGACAGGATGATGTCGACGAGGTTCTTGCCGATGTCGTGGACGTCGCCGCGCACGGTCGCCAGCACGATGGTGCCCTTGCCCTCGTCGTCGGTCTTCTCCATGTGCGGCTCGAGATGAGCCACCGCGGTCTTCATCACCTCGGCGGACTGCAGCACGAACGGCAGCTGCATCTGCCCGGAACCGAACAGCTCACCGACCACCTTCATGCCGTCCAGGAGCGTCTCGTTGACGATGTCCAGAGCGGGCCGGCTCCGCAGGGCCTCGTCGAGATCGGCCTCCAGGCCGTTCTTCTCACCGTCGATGATCCGGCGCTTGAGGCGCTCGTCCAGCGGCAGCGCGGCCAGTTCCCCGGCCCTGCCCGCCTTCAGCGACTTGGTGGTGGCCCCCTCGAACAGCGCCATCAGCTTCTGCAGCGGGTCGTAGCCCTCGGCACGGCGGTCGTAGATCAGATCGAGGGCGGTGGCCACCTCCTCCTCACTGAACCGGGCGATGGGCAGAATCTTCGACGCGTGCACGATCGCCGAGTCCAGACCCGCCTTCACGCACTCGTCGAGGAAGACCGAGTTCAGCAGCACCCGCGCGGCCGGGTTCAGACCGAAGGAGATGTTCGACAGACCCAGCGTCGTCTGCACGTCGGGGCGGCGGCGCTTGAGTTCACGGATCGCCTCGATCGTGGCGACACCGTCGCCCCGCGACTCCTCCTGACCGGTGCAGATGGTGAAGGTCAGGGTGTCGATGAGGATGTCGCACTCCTGGATGCCCCAGTTGCCGGTCAGATCCTCGATGAGCCGCTCGGCGATGGCCACCTTCGTCTCGACCGTGCGGGCCTGGCCCTCCTCGTCGATGGTCAGCGCGATCAGCGCCGCCCCGTGCTCGCGGGCCAGCTCCGTCACCTTCACGAAGCGCGATTCGGGGCCGTCACCGTCCTCGTAGTTCACCGAGTTGATGACCGCCCGCCCGCCCAGCCGCTCCAGACCCGCCCGCAGGACGTCGATCTCCGTGGAGTCCAGCACGATCGGCAGCGTCGACGCGGTCGCGAAACGCCCCGCCAGCTCGTCCATGTCCGCGACACCGTCACGGCCCACGTAGTCCACGCACAGGTCGAGCATGTGCGCGCCCTCACGGATCTGCTCGCGGGCCATCTCCACACAGTCGTCCCAGCGGCCCTCCAGCATCGCCTCACGGAACTTCCTCGAACCGTTGGCGTTCGTCCGCTCACCGATCGCCAGGTACGCGGTGTCCTGACGGAACGACACCGTCTGGTAGAGCGAGGCGGCGCCGGGCTCGGGCCGGGGGTGCCGTTCGGCGGGCGAGGCCCCCTGGACCCGCTCCACGAGCTGCCGAAGGTGTTCGGGCGTCGTACCGCAGCAGCCGCCGACCAGGTTCAGCCCGTAGTCGCGTACGAAGGTGTCCTGGGCGTCGGCCAGGCCTTCGGCGTCGAGCGGGAAGTGCGCGCCGTCCTTGGTCAGGATCGGCAGACCGGCGTTGGGCATGCACAGCAGCGGGGTGCGGGAGTGGCGGGCCAGGTAGCGCAGGTGCTCGCTCATCTCGGCGGGGCCCGTCGAGCAGTTCAGGCCGATCATGTCGATGCCGAGGGGTTCCAGCGCGGTCAGCGCGGCGCCGATCTCCGAGCCGAGCAGCATGGTGCCGGTCGTCTCGAACGCCATCGAGACCAGCAGCGGCACCTCGACGCCGGTCGCCTCCATGGCGCGCCGGGCACCGAGGACGGAGGACTTCGTCTGGAGCAGGTCCTGCGTGGTCTCCACGATCAGGGCGTCCGCGCCACCGGCCAGGAGGCCCTCCGCGTTGGCCTGGAAGCCGTCGCGCAGGGTGCCGTAGGCGATGTGGCCGAGGGTGGGCAGCTTGGTGCCGGGGCCGATCGAGCCCAGCACCCAGCGGGTGCGGCCGTCGCGTGCGGCGAAGGCGTCGGCGGTCTCACGGGCGATACGGGCGCCCGCCTCGGACAGCTCGAACACGCGCTCGGAGATGTCGTACTCGGCCATGGCCGAGTGGTTTGCGCCGAACGTGTTGGTCTCCACGCAGTCCACGCCCGCGTCGAAGTACTCCTCGTGCACGGAGCGGACGATGTCCGGCCGGGTGACGTTGAGGATCTCGTTGCAGCCCTCGAGCTGCTCGAAGTCCTCGAGGGTGGGCTCCTGGGCCTGGAGCATGGTGCCCATGGCTCCGTCGGCCACCACCACACGGGTGGCCAGGGCCTCTCGGAGCGCGGACACACGGGTCCGGCTGTCGGCGGAAGGGGTCGGCGGCACAGAGGCCATGAAAGGGCTCCCTCAGATGCGACGGCTGTCGGCTTTGCGTCACCTCAGGATGCGGGCAGAAAGGCTTCCCGGGACGAGCGCACGCCGTCAGGGTAGCCGGGACGGAGGCCTTATGGTCAGGGGCGTCCACGGGACGGACGGGTGTGGCGGCCTTTCACCGGGCCTTCACGAGCCGCTCCGGAGCCGGGCACGACCGGAGCACGAGCGTGCGACGGACGCGTCACGTCATGGAGCCGAGTGGCGTAACGCGTATGGACCGAACATTAGCGAGAGGTCGACATGGACCGGTAGTGTTCGACATTGCCGAACGACGGCAGAAGATGCCGTGCGTGGACGGTCCAGGGGACGGAGGCAGGACGGGGATGGCACGGAACATCCAGTCGGTCGAACGTGCGGCCGCGATGCTGCGGCTGCTCGCCGGCGGCGAGCGGCGCCTGGGCCTGTCGGACATCGCTTCGTCCACAGGCCTCGCCAAGGCCACCGCCCACGGGATCCTGCGCACCCTCCAGCAGGAGGGCTTCGTCGAGCAGGACGACGCCTCCGGGCGATATCAGCTCGGCGCGGAACTGCTGCGCCTGGGCACCACCTACCTGGACGTGCACGAGCTGCGCGCGCGTGCCCTGGTCTGGACGGACGACCTGGCCCGGTCCAGCGGCGAGAGCGTCCACCTGGGGGTGCTGCACCAGCAGGGCGTGCTGATCGTGCACCACGTCTTCCGGCCCGACGACAGCCGGCAGGTGCTGGAGATCGGGGCCATGCAGCCGCTGCACTCCACAGCCCTGGGCAAGGTGCTGTCGGCCTACGACCCGGTCGCGCACAGCGAGGTCCTCGAGGCCGAGCGCAAGCCGTTCACGGACCGTACGGTGTGCGAGCCGGAGGCCTTCGAGCGGGTCCTCGACCTGACCCGCGCGCGCGGGTACGCGGCCGACGTCGAGGAGACCTGGGAGGGCGTCGCCTCCATCGCCGCGCCCATCCACGACCGGCGGCGCATGCCCGTGGGCGCGGTCGGCATCACCGGCGCGGTGGAGCGGCTCGGCCGGGACGGCGAAGTGCGTCCCGAGCTGATCGCCGCGGTGCGGGACTGCGCCCGCGCCGTCTCCCGCGACCTGGGCGCCGGGCGCTTCTGAGCGGCGCACCGCCGACCGGCGCCCGCCACCGCCTCCCCCGAGCACGCACGAGCAGGCCGGAACGCCCATGCCGTTCCGGCCTCCGCCGCATGCCGGAATATGACCTTGAAACGGTCAAAAAAGGACGAGAGCGTGCGCACCAGCGCGAAGATCGATATCTCACGTCGATCAATAACGATCGCGTTTTCGACAACAACACTCTTGACGCACACGTAACGCCGGAGCAAGACTCCCGTCCACCGGTCGACATTGTCGAACACCTAACGGCAATACGCGCTAGAGTGTGACAACGCCAAAGGCCGGCATCGCTCTCATCCCCGAGGGCGCTCGAACCCCCGGTGGGACCCGGGGTTCGGCTTCCCTGGACGAAGGACAAAGGAGTCGCGGGTGTCCAGCTCCGACATCTTCATCGGCGAGACCATCGGTACCGCCATACTCATCCTGCTCGGCGGTGGCGTCTGCGCCGCCGTCACGCTGAAGGCCTCCAAGGCCCGTAACGCCGGCTGGCTCGCCATCACCTTCGGGTGGGGTTTCGCCGTTCTGACGGCTGTCTACACCTCGGCGCCCCTCTCGGGCGCCCATCTCAACCCTGCGGTCACCCTCGCGCTCGCGATCAAGGACGACGACTGGAGCAACGTTCCGGTCTACTGGGGCGGGCAGCTGCTCGGCGCCGCCATCGGCGCCACCCTGGTCTGGGTCGCCTACTACGGCCAGTTCCACGCGCACCTCACCGACAAGGAGATCGTCGGCGAGCCGGCGGTGGAGGCCACGAAGGCCAAGTCGGTCGAGGCGCGGGAACAGGGCGCCGGCCCGGTCCTGGGCGTCTTCTCCACCGGTCCGGAGATCCGGGTCGTCTGGCAGAACCTCGCCACCGAGATCATCGGCACCATCGTGCTCGTCCTCGCCGTGCTCACGCAGGGTCTGAACGACAAGGGCAACGGCCTCGGCAACCTGGGCGCACTGATCACCGCGCTGGTGGTCGTCTCGATCGGTCTGTCCCTCGGCGGCCCGACCGGTTACGCGATCAACCCGGCCCGTGACCTCGGCCCGCGTATCGTGCACGCTCTCCTGCCCCTGCCCAACAAGGGCGGCTCCGACTGGAGCTACGCCTGGGTCCCCGTGGTCGGTCCGCTGATCGGCGGCGCGATCGCTGCGGGTATCTACAACGTCGCTTTTGCTTGAGAGCACCAGCCGCACCGCGTAGTCAGCAGCGCCGTACAGACAGCCCTCTCACCACGGAACCCCAGGAGCACACCGTGACCGACGCGCACACCGCCGGCCCCTTCATCGCTGCCATCGACCAGGGCACCACCTCCTCGCGCTGCATCGTCTTCGACCGGGACGGCCGTATCGTCTCCGTCGACCAGAAGGAGCACGAGCAGATCTTCCCGAAGCCGGGCTGGGTCGAGCACGACGCCAACGAGATCTGGACCAACGTCGAGGAGGTCGTCGCCTCCGCCATCGCGAAGGCCGGCATCACCCGCGACGACATCAAGGCCATCGGCATCACCAACCAGCGTGAGACCACGCTGCTGTGGGACAAGAACACCGGTCAGCCCGTCCACAACGCCATCGTCTGGCAGGACACCCGCACCGACGCCCTCTGCAAGGAGCTCGGCCGCAACGTCGGCCAGGACCGCTTCCGCCGCGAGACGGGCCTGCCGCTGGCCTCCTACTTCGCCGGCCCCAAGGCCCGCTGGCTGCTCGACAACGTCGAGGGTCTGCGTGAGCGCGCCGAGGCGGGCGACATCCTCTTCGGCACCATGGACAGCTGGGTCATCTGGAACCTGACGGGCGGTGTGAACGGCGGCCGGCACGTCACCGACGTCACCAACGCCTCCCGCACCATGCTGATGAACCTGCACACCATGGAGTGGGACGAGAAGATCGCCGAGTCCATCGGCGTCCCGCTCGCGATGCTCCCGGAGATCCGCTCCTCGGCCGAGGTCTACGGCGAGATCACCGGCGGCAAGCTGGGCGACCTGCTCGGCGGCATCCCGGTCGCCTCCGCGCTCGGCGACCAGCAGGCGGCCCTGTTCGGCCAGACCTGTTTCGCCGAGGGCGAGGCCAAGTCCACGTACGGCACCGGCACCTTCCTGCTGATGAACACCGGTGAGAAGCCGGTCAACTCCTACAACGGCCTGCTGACCACGGTCGGTTACCGCATCGGCGACCAGAAGGCGGTCTACGCCCTCGAAGGGTCGATCGCCGTCACCGGTTCGCTGGTGCAGTGGATGCGCGACCAGATGGGCCTGATCTCCACCGCCGCCGAGATCGAGACGCTCGCGCTCTCGGTCGAGGACAACGGCGGCGCCTACTTCGTGCCGGCCTTCTCCGGTCTGTTCGCCCCGTACTGGCGCTCCGACGCCCGCGGTGTGATCGCCGGCCTCACCCGGTACGTCACCAAGGCGCACCTCGCGCGCGCCGTCCTGGAGGCCACGGCCTGGCAGACCCGTGAGATCACCGACGCCATGACGAAGGACTCCGGCGTCGAGCTCGCGGCGATCAAGGTCGACGGCGGCATGACCTCCAACAACCTGCTGATGCAGACGCTCTCGGACTTCGTGGACGCCCCCGTGGTGCGCCCGATGGTCGCCGAGACCACCTGCCTCGGCGCCGCCTACGCCGCCGGTCTCGCCGTCGGCTTCTGGACGAGCACCGACGATCTGCGCGCCAACTGGCGCCGGGCCGCCGAGTGGACGCCCCGCATGGACGCGGAGACCCGCGACCGTGAGTACAAGAGCTGGCTCAAGGCCGTCGAGCGGACCATGGGCTGGCTCGAGGACGAGGAGTAAGAACCCCACATGACCAGTCAGACCACCCTGAAGTCCGTGCCTGCCCTGGGGACGCACCCGGCGTCCGGCTCGAACCCGAGCCGCGCCGAGACCCGGGAGCAGCTCTCCAAGGCGTCGTTCGACCTTCTCGTCATCGGCGGCGGCATCCTGGGCATCTCCACCGCCTGGCACGCCGCGCAGTCCGGGCTCAGGGTGGCTCTGGTCGACGCCGGCGACTTCGCCGGCGCCACCTCCTCCGCCTCCTCCAAGCTGCTCCACGGCGGTCTGCGCTACCTGCAGACCGGCGCGGTGAAGCTGGTGGCGGAGAACCACTTCGAGCGCCGTGCGGTCTCCCGTCAGGTGGCCCCCCACCTGGCGAACCCGCTCACGTTCTACCTCCCCGTGTACAAGGGCGGGCCGCACGGCGCGGCGAAGCTCGGGGCGGGCGTCTTCGCCTACTCCGCGCTGTCGGCGTTCGGTGACGGCGTCGGTCACCTGCTGTCCCCGGCCAAGGCCGCGCAGGACGTGCCCGAGCTGCGCACCGACAACCTCAAGGCCGTGGCCGTGTACGGCGACGACCAGATGAACGACGCGCGTATGGCGCTGATGACGGTCCGCGCGGCCGTCGAGGCGGGCGCCGTCGTCCTCAATCACGCCGAGGTCTCCGGGCTGCGCTTCACCAACGGCCGGGTCACCGGCGCCGAGCTGCGCGACCGGCTCTCCGGTGACGAGTTCGGCGTGAGCGCCCGGCTGGTGCTGAACGCGACCGGTCCGTGGGTCGACCACCTGCGCCGGATGGAGGACCCGAACGCGGCTCCCTCCATCCGCCTCTCCAAGGGCGCCCACCTGGTTCTCAAGCGCACCGCCCCCTGGAAGGCCGCGCTCGCGACCCCCATCGACAAGTACCGCATCACCTTCGCCCTCCCCTGGGAGGACATGCTGCTGCTCGGCACCACCGACGAGGAGTTCGAGGGCGACCCGGCGGACGTCGCGGTCACCGAGAAGGACACCGCCCAGATACTCGACGAGGCCGCGTTCTCCATCCGCGACCAGCAGCTGGACCGGGACCTGATCACCTATGCCTTCGCGGGTCTGCGGGTGCTGCCGGGCGGTCCCGGCGACACGGCGAAGGCCAAGCGCGAGACGGTGGTGACCGAGGGCAGGGGCGGCATGCTGTCCGTCGCCGGCGGCAAGTGGACGACCTTCCGGCACATCGGCCGTACGGTCATGCAGAAGCTGGAGGCGCTGCCCGGACACCCGCTGGGCGACGACTTCGAGCCGATCTCCTCGCTGCCGAAGAAGCTGCCGCTCCCCGGCGTCGCCAACCCGCGCGCGGTCGCCCACCGTCTGCTCGTCGACAACCCGGCGCCCGGCCCGCGCATGGCGGCCGACACCGCCAGGCACCTGGCCACCCACTACGGCTCGCTGGCCTTCGACATCGCGCGGCTGGCGAACGACAACCCCGAGCTGGGCCGGCGCGTCCACCCGGAGGCCCCCGAGATCTGGGCGCAGGTCGTCTACGCCCGCGACAACGAGTGGGCCGAGACGGCGGACGACGTGCTGCGCCGCCGTACGACGCTGACGATCCGCGGCCTCGCCACGGACGACGTCCGCGCCAAGGTGCAGGACCTGCTCGACAAGAAGTAGGTCCGCCGACGACCTCTCGTCGGCCCGCTCCCCTGACCCGGGCCGACGTCAGGGACGGCCCCTCCGTACCGGGGCCGGAACCGGGAAGGGGCGGCTCCACCCCTATGGAGCCGCCCCTTTCGCAGGCCCGTCCGCCCTCCTGGCGGTCCGCTTGTCGGTGCTGGGTGCTTTCCTGGGGACATGAACATCGATCAGGCGGATCCCGCCGAGTTGGCGGCCCTGCGGGTGGCCTTCGCCGTGGACGACGGCGGGGAGTCGGCGCTCGGCTGGGACGCGGTGCGCGCCTTCGAGGCGGAGCACGGGGTGGTGCTGCCGGAGCCGTACCGCACGTTCGTGGCGGAGGTGTCCGACGGGTCGTTCCAGGGCCCGCCGGAGTACGGCCTCGTGGGACTGGCCGAGTTGCCCTCGGACTGGGGCGACGACGGGGCGCGGCGGGACCTGGCCGAGCCGTTCCCGCTCACACGGCAGTGGCTGTGGGAGGAGGAGGACGCGCCCTACCCGGACCAGGACCCCGAGGCGGTCGTCGAGCAGGTGCTCCACCACGGTTCCGTCGTGCTGGGGACGGACGGGTGCGCCATGAACTGGCATCTCGTCGTCACCGGCCCCCAGCGGGGCCGCATATGGCTGGTGACCGACGTGGGCGCCATGCCGTTCGGCGCGGAGTCCGGCGGCACGACCTGCGCGCCCGGCTTCGCGGGCTGGGTCGCGCACTGGGCGGCCGGCAAGGAGTGGTTCGACGCCGCCTGAGGCCGGTCAGCCGAGCGACTCCACGACCGCCCGTACCGCGTCGACGTCCGTCAGTTCCGCACGGCGCAGGATCAGTTCGCGTCCCAGCAGCAGTGCGCGCCTGGACGCCGGCACCGGGTCCGGCAGGGTCGTCAGGTCGGTCAGGTGGGCGAAGCCGATGATGCGGCGGACGATCTCCGTGCCGGCGTAGCCGACGGCGTCGGTCCACACGCGGCGCAGGAAGCGGTCGAGATACGCGTCGTCGAAGAAGGCGTCGACCCGGGTCGGCCACAGCCGGCGGAACTCCGCCTCGAACGCCGCCCAGGACAGGCCGATCTGGTCGGCGTGGTCGGTCGCGGCGCCCAGAGCTCGCGCCCGCTCCTCGGAGACCAGCACGTTGGCCCAGTAGAGGCCGAGGTCGTAGCCGATGGGGCCGACGAAGGAGAACTCGGGGTCGAAGACCCGCACCACGGGTTCGCCCCGGCGCCTGCCGACCATCACGCTGCCGGTGTGCAGGTCGCCGTGGAGGAGGGCCTGGGCGCTGGTCATGAAGGTGTGGCGCAGGTCGGCGACCTCGGTGCGCAGCCGGGTGTCGGCGCGGAAGGCGGCGGCCAGGTCGTCGAGGCCGGGGTGCCAGTGGTTGTGCTCGTGCTCGACGTACGGCTCGGACAGCACGACGTCTTCGGTGATCTTGCACAGCTCCGGGCTGACGGAGGCCGCGATCAGCGCCTTGCGTTCGGCGGACGGCATACCGAAGTCGCTGGTGGCGAAGGAGAACTGGGCGACGAACTCGCCGATCCTCGCCGATGTGTGCGGGCCGTACGCCGCGCCCTCGTTGAGCAGCGTGCGCAGCACCTCGAGGTCGGACATGTCCTCCATGACGAGGGCGTAGTTCTCGGGGTCGTAGCCGTGGACCACCGGGATCTTGTCGGGGGCGACCTTGGCGACCTGCTCGTAGGCGCGGGCCTCGGCGTCGGCGCGGTCGGGGTTCATCGGCCAGGAGGGACCGGCGACGCGGACCCAGGGCAGGGCCTGCTTGACGGCGAGGCTGCGGGTGCCGTCGGCGGAGGAGGCCAGGAACACCCGGTTCATGTTGCCGTCCGACACCTCTCTGACCCGGATGTCCGCGACGTCGTTCCAGTGGCCCCGCTCGGCCAGGTACGCGGGGATGTCGTCGGTCTCCAGGATGCGGTAGCCCATGGTCGTGAACTCCCTTATGCAGTGCGGCGCTTGGACAGGGTGAAACTGAAGACCAGGGCGAGGATCAGTACCGCGCCCTCGACCACGTCCTGCGTGTAGTACGGCAGGCCCTTGATGGTCAGGCCGGTGGTGATGATGCCGATGAGCACCGCGCCGAGCGCCGTGCCCCAGACGTTCGGCCGGCCGCGGCCCAGCACCGAGGTGCCGACGAGTGCCACCGCCACCGCCTCCAGCAGCTGGGAGGTGCCGGCCGACACGTCGCCCTGGCCGATCCTGGACGCCAGGATGAGCCCGCCCACCGAGGCGAGCACGCCGGAGATGACGTAGGCCAGCGCGCGGTAGGCGCCGACCCGGATGCCGGCCAGCCGGGAGGCCTCCGGGTTGGCTCCGATGGCGTACAGGACGCGGCCCCAGCGGGTGCGGGCGAGGAAGACCCAGGCGGCGATCGTCAGACCGCCGAATATCAGCACGGAGACCGGGATGCCGAGGACCGTGCCGCGGTCGATCTGCAGGAAGCCGTCGGTGAACTTCCCGGGCGCGGTCGACCCGTCGGACCTCGTCATGCCCGGGGTGATCGACTGGCCGTCGACGAGGATCAGCTTGCTGCCCTGGATGACGAACATCGTGCCGAGCGTGGCGAGCATGTCGGGAATCTTCAGCACGACGATCAGCAGGGCGTTGAGGAGGCCGGCGAGCGCGCCCGCCACCAGCACCGCGAGGATCGCGACCGTGCCGACCTGGTTGAAGACCACCATCGTCTGCGCGGCGACGGAGACGCCGAGGCCCGCGACGGCGCCTACGGACATGTCCATTCCGCCGACGGCCATGGTGAGGGTGACGCCGAGACCGAGGATCGCGGCGACGGACACGTACCGCAGGGTGTCGAGCAGGGTGGCCGACTCCCGGAAGGAGCCCTCGCTCAGCGCGAAGTACAGGAACAGCGCGACCGTCACGAAGATGAAGCCGTACTTGATCACGGCGTTCTGGACGCGCACCGCGGTGGAGGTCACCGGCGGGAGGGCCGCCTTGGTGGGGACCTCGGTGCTCTGGGTGGTGGTCATGGAGTGCTTCCTGCGCCTTCGTGGGGGCGGGCCGGCGTCAGACGGACGCCGAGATGGTCTGGATCACGCGGTCGCGTTCCGCGTCTTCGCCGTACGCGTCGAGGTGAATCTCACCGGCCGCGAGGACGACGACCCGGTCGGCCACCTCCAGTACCTCGTCGACGTCGGCGGACAGCACGAGGACGGCCGCGCCGTCGGCGGCGAGGGCACGGGCCCGGCGGCCGATGTCGCGCCGGGCGCCGATGTCCACTCCCCGGAACGGCTCGTCCAGGATGAGGACACGCGGGGTGTGGGCCAGCCAGCGGCCGACGACGACCTTCTGCTGGTTGCCGCCGGACAGCTCCTCGACGGTGCTGTGCTCGTCGCGGGCGACGACTCCGAGGGCCTCGATCGTCTCGCGGCCGAGGGCGTCCTCCTTCGGCCCGTTCAGCAGACCGGCCCGGGAGAAGGACCTCAGGAACGGCAGCGAGACGTTCCGCGCGACCGACCAGCCGGGCACCAGGGCGTCGGCGTGCCGGTCCTCGGGGACGAGGTGGACGCCGGCGCGGATGGCGTCGGAGGGGCGGCGGGGCGCGTAGGCCGTGCCGTCCAGTTCGACGGTGCCGGCGGCGAAGGGCTCCGCGCCGAACAGACCGCGGGCCAGCTCGGTCTTGCCCGCGCCCAGCAGGCCCACGACACCGGTGACCTCCCCGGCTCGCAGGTCGAGGTCGAGGGGGGCCCGGCCGTCGAAGAGGCGGACGCCGCGCAGCGAGAGGGCGACCTCTCCCGCGGTTCCCTCCCTGACGGGCCGGGCCGTCGTCACCTCATGCGTCTGGGCCAGCATCGCGCGCAGGGCCGCGTCCCAGTCGAAGGGCCTGGCCTGGTCCTCGGTGAGGAGACCGTCGCGCAGGACGACCAGCCGGTCGGCGAGCGCGTCGATCTCGCCGAGCCGGTGGGAGACGTACAGCACGGCGATGCCGTCCGCGCGCATCCGTTCGACGAGCGCGAACAGCCGCTGCGCCTCCGCGGCGGAGAGCGCGGAGGTCGGCTCGTCGAGGACGAGCAGCCGGGGGCGGGTCGCCAGCGCACGGGCCAGGATCAGCAACTGCCGGTCGGAGATGCCGAGTTCGCCGACGTCCTGCTTGAGCACCTGCTCGCTCCAGTCCAGGCCGAGGCCGGCCTGGATCTCGCGGGCCCGGGCGAGCGTGCCGCGGCCGCTCAGGAACGGGTTGCCGCGTTTCTGCGCGAGCTCCTCGAAGACCAGGTTCTCGGCGACCGTGAGACCGGGCACGACGCCCTCGCCGATCCGCTGGTGCACCGTCTGGATGCCCAGCTGACGGGCGGCCAGCGGCGAGGCGAGGGTGACCGGCGTGCCGTCGACGCGCACCTCTCCCCCGTGGTCCGTGTGGACGCCCGAGAGGATCTTGATCAGCGTGGACTTGCCGGCGCCGTTCGCGCCGAGCAGCGCGACCACGCTGCCCGGTGCGATGTCCAGCGTCACGGAGGCGAGCACCGTCCTGCCGCCGAACGCCATGCTGACGTCGGTGAGACCGACCGCGGGGACGGTCCGCGCGGGGCCTGGCTCAGTGGGCGACATTCGAGATCCAGTCCGCGGTGGAGACCTGCGACAGGTTCAGCGCGGGCAGCGCCTCCCGCAGCTGGTCCATGTTCGCGATCTTCTTCTCGCGCAGGAAGTCCTGTGTGATGGCGACGGCCGGGAACTCGACGGACGTCTTGTTCAGCTGACCGGCGAGCTCCAGCGCCGTGGTGCGGACGACGGCCGCGCCCACCGCGGACGGGTCGGTGCCCGCCGTGGCGACCCAGGGGCTGTCGGCGGCGGTCATCTGCTGGATGTCGGCGTTGGAGACGTCGGCGCCGAAGACCTTCACCTTGTCCTGGAGCTTCTTGTTCTGCACGGCGAGCACGGCGCCCTTGGCGAGTTCGTCGTAGGGCGCGAAGACGCCGGCCACGTCGGAGTGCTGGGTGAGCGCGGCGGAGACGAGGGGAACGTTGTCGGTGGCCGTCGAGTCGGTGACCTTGCCGACCTTGAACTGCTGCTTCCAGGCCTGGGAGGCGACCGTGGACTTCCACACGGAGTCGCGCTTGTCGAGGGCCGCGTAGCCGGCGACGTTGACGTAACCGACCTTGGCGTTCTTGCCGACCTCCTTGGCCATCACGTCGAGGACGGCCTGGGCCATGCTCGCGTCGTCCTGCTTGGTGGAGACGACGCCCTCGGTGGCGGTCTCGACGTCGTAGACGACGACCTTGATGCCCTTCTTCACCGCCTTGTCGATCTCCGGCTGGATGGTCGCCGGGAAGCCGTGGTCGATGATGATCGCCTTGGCCCCTGAGTTGATCGCCGAGGACAGGTCGGTGGCCTGCTTGGCGTTGTCGGCCTGGGCGTCGTACACGGTCAGATCGATACCGAGCGCCTTGGCCTGGGCCTTCGCGCCGTTGCCCCACTGCTCGAAGTAGTCGCCGGCGCCGCTCTGCCGGACCAGGGCCACCTTGACCGCGCCCGCGCTGAACGGGGCGGGCTTCTCGCCGGTGGCGGCGGACGCCGGGGCGGCGGCGTTGCCGGTGTCCTTCGAGGCGTCCGTGGACTGCGCGCAGCCGGAGAGGACCAGGGCGGAGACGGAGGCCAGCGAGAGCGCGGCGAGAGGCAGACGGACACGGGACATGAGGGGCTCCAGGTGCGCGTGACGCAGAAAGGTGGGGCAGAGGGGTGAGGCGGAAGGGAGGTGAAGCAGGGGTGCGTGAACCCGGAGCGAAGGACGAGAACGAGCCACCGCGCGGGGCGGGGAGCGCCCCGGTGACGGGGGCGCGTCGGAGCTCCGGGAGGGGTCAGCGACAGCTGGCCGTGGTCGACCGGAGCAAGTCCACGTACAGCCGCCGCACGAGCAGCAGCGTCTTCATACGCAGATCATGGGAACGATTTCAGCCACCCGTCAAAGGAATGGACGCCGCATCTCGACATTCGAGACAACGATTACGTCACAGGCGGTGGCGGTACTGTCGGGAGTTACCATCACGGAACCGGCATCCGACCCGGCACAGTGAGGCCCCGATGACGTCATATCGCGCGAACGCGCTGCGCATGCCCCGCATGCGGCGCTGTCCCGGCGCGCCGTGTCGCGGCTGAGTGACTGATCCCGCCGCTCGCCTCTCCCCCCTCTCCGTCCGTCCGAACCGTCTCGGTATCCGGACATCCCTTTCAGAATCCTGGAGTTGCTTCCATGACGCTGCTGACGACCTGGTCCGAGTCCGGCCCGGAGACCCTGGTCCGCCGCACCTCCGACCCCGCCGAGATCGCCGCGGCCCTCCAGCCGCTGGGCGTGCGCTACGAGCAGTGGCCGGTCCGCGCGGACGTTCCGTTCGACGCCGACAGCGAGACGGTGTTCGCGGCCTACGGCCCGGAGATCGAGAAGCTGAACGCGCAGGAGGGCTTCACCACCGTCGACGTCCTCGGCCTGCACCCGAGCGACGACCCGGAGTTCCCGGCGAAGGCGAAGGCGGCCCGCGAGAAGTTCCTCCAGGAGCACACCCACGACGACGACGACGAGGTCCGCTTCTTCGTCTCCGGCTCGGGCATCTTCTACCTCCACGTGAACGGCGAGGTGCACGCGGTCCTCTGCGAGAAGGGCGATCTGCTGGGCGTGCCGCGCGGCACCACCCACTGGTTCGACATGGGCACGAATCCCTCGTTCACGGCGATCCGCTTCTTCCACGAGGAGGACGGCTGGGTCGGCAGCTTCACCGGCTCCACCATCGCCGGCCGCTTCCCGGACTACGACACGATCGCAGCCGGTCACGAGGCCGACCGGACCGCCGCGTGAGCGTGCCGGGGCCGACGTACGACGTGGACGCCGTGGTGCTCGACATCGAGGGCACCACGAGCGCCACGGGCTTCGTGGTGGACGTGCTGTACCCGTACTCGCGCGCCCGCTTCGCCGAACTCCTCACCGAGCGGGCCGAGGAGCCCGCGGTGGCGCGGGCGATCGCGCAGGTGCGGGAGCTGACGGACCGGCCGGACGCCGACGCGGCCACGATCGAGAAGACGCTGAACGCCTGGCTGGACGAGGACCGCAAGGCGACCCCGCTGAAGAGCCTCCAGGGCGTCGTCTGGTCCGAGGGCTTCGCGCGCGGCGACCTCGTCTCGCACTTCTACGACGACGTCGTGCCGCGGCTGCGCGCCTGGCACGCGGCCGGGCTGCGGCTGTACGTCTACTCGTCGGGTTCGGTGTCCGCCCAGCGGGCGTGGTTCGCCCACAGCCCGGCGGGCGACCTCACCTCGCTCCTGTCCGGCCTGTACGACACCGAGAACGCCGGCCCCAAGCAGGATCCGGCGTCGTACCGAAGGATCGCCGGGTCGGCCGAAGTGGCGGCCGACCGGCTGCTGTTCCTCTCCGACCGGTCCGGCGAGCTGGACGCGGCCCGCGAGGCCGGCTGGCACACGGTCGGCGTCCGGCGGCCGGGGGAACCGTATTTCGAGCAGGGCGTCGGCGACCACGCGCAGGCGGGGACGTTCGACGAGATCACCGTGAGCAACTCCAGGAGCACTTCATGACCGCCCACCCCACCGCACCGGACCTGGAAGAGGCGGGGGCGGTCCTCGCCGCCGAGTCCGCCCGCTTCGCCTCCTTCGGCTGGATGCGCGGCACCTCGGGCAACCTGTCGGTGGTGCTCACCCGCGACCCGCTGCGGCTCGCCGTCACCGCGAGCGGTCACGACAAGGGTGAACTGACGCCCGCGGACGTGGTGCTGGTGGACGGGGACGGCGCCGCCGTGCACGAGGGCAAGCCCTCCGCCGAGGCCGAGCTGCACGCGCGCGTGGCCGCGCTGACCGGTGCGGGCGCGGTCGTCCACGTGCACACGGTGGCCTCCGTGGCGCTCGGCCACCGGCACCCGGGCGGGATCGTCTTCAAGGACCTGGAGATGCTCAAGGGCGTCGGCCAGCCCGCGCACGACGTCGAGGTGACGCTGCCGGTCATCGCCAACAGCCAGGACATGAAGGTGCTCGGCGACCGGCTCGAGGCGGCCCGCGAGCCCCGGATGCCCGCGGTGGTCGTGGCCGGACACGGCCTGTACGTGTGGGGCGACACCCCGCGCCAGGCCCGCCACCACACCGAGGTCGTCGAATGGCTCCTGGAACTGGAGCTGACGCGGCGCTGAGCCCGGGGAACAGGCGCTGCCCGCGCGAAGCACGGGACACGCGAAAGGCCACGGTCCCCCGACCGTGGCCTTCGGCGTGTCCGGCACAGCCGGTGCGCTCAGCGCAGCCGGTCCCCGGGCAGCTCCCCCTTGGACACCTCCAGTACGCCCCGCTCGGTCACCAGGCCCGTCACCAGCCGGCCCGGCGTGACGTCGAACGCCGGGTTGTGGCCGCGCGACCCGGCGGGCGCGGTCCGCACCCCGCCCCACTCCAGCACCTCGTCCTCGCCGCGGAGTTCGATGTGGATGGCGGTGCCGTCCGGCGTCGCGAGATCGACCGTGGTGGTGGGCGCCGCGACCAGGAACGGGACGCCCGCGTCGGCGCAGGCGAGGGCGATCCCCACGGTGCCGACCTTGTTGGCGGTGTCGCCGTTGGCCGCGATGCGGTCGGCGCCCACGATCGCCGCGTCGACCTCGCCGCGCAGGATGGTGCCGGCGGCGGCGCCGTCGGCCTGGACGAAGTGCGGTATGCCCTCGTGGACCAGCTCCCAGGCGGTCAGGCGCGACCCCTGGAGCAGCGGGCGGGTCTCGTCGGCGTAGACCACCTCCAGGCGCCCGCGCGCGTGCAGTTCGCGGATCACACCGAGGGCGGTGCCCCAGCCGGCGGTGGCCAGCGCGCCGGTGTTGCAGTGCGTCAGGATCCGCAGCGGGCGGTCGGCGCCGACCCGCTCCAGCAGCCAGTCCGCGCCGAACGCGCCCATCGCACGGTTCGCCTCGACGTCCTCGCGCTGGACCGCGGCAGCCTCCGCCAGGACCGCGTCGAGCCCCTCGTCGAAGCGGCTCATGACCCGGTCCACGCACACCATGAGGTTCACGGCGGTCGGACGGGCCTCGCGGACACGGGCGACGGCCTCGCGCACCTCGTCGTCCGTCCAGCCCTCGCGCTCACCCTGCAGCAGCGCGATCGCGACGCCGTAGGCACCCGCCGCGCCGATCGCGGGGGCGCCGCGCACGACCAGTCGCCGGATCGCGTCGACCAGGGTGTCCACATCGTGGACATCGACGGTCGCGGTGCGATGCGGGAGAGCGGTCTGGTCGATCAACGCGAGGCCGGTTCCGGTCCACTCGACGGCGCGCAGTTCCTGGGACATAACGGGACGCTCCTGATGTTCCATTGGTGTTCGACACCGTACATGACCTCGCAAAACCTTTGAGGAGCGGTGAGCGAACCACAGTTCGAGACGGCCCGGCGGGTGTCCGGAAACGAGTGTTAGAGTCCAGCACCTGCATCCGCAGGGCGATACCAGCATCCCGCAGTACGAGACGAAGGGGGAAAGAATGCCGCTGCTCACCAGGCGCCGCTTCCTCGACTTCGGCCGCTGCGCCGGCGACGGCTGTCGCGGCTGAGTCCGTCCCCTCGGCCCTCCCCCGCGGTCCTCGCCGCACCGAGCACCGTCGCTCACCTCACCCCGCCGTACGCGCGCACCCCAGCATCGTGATGCGCCTCTCGGCATACCCGGAAGGTTCCCCGATGCCCCGCAGACACCGCCGCTCCGTGCAGCTCGCCGCCCTCGCCACCGGCACCGTGCTCCTCGCCACCGCCTGCAACGCCGCCGCGAAGAAGGACGACTCGGCCACGGGCGCGAGCGGCGCCGGCGGCACGTCCTTCACGCTCGTCACCCCCGACGCCGTCGGCCAGAACGAGTTCCTCAAGCTCGCGGTGACCGGCATCGAGGCCGCGGCGAAGCAGCACGAGGGCACCCAGAAGGTGTACGAGTCCACCGACACCGCCACCCAGCAGCAGAACGTGCAGGCCGCGGTGGACGCCAAGCCGGACGTCATCGTCCTCGTCGGCTTCGAGTTCGCCGACATCGTCGCCCAGCAGGCCGCGAAGAACCCGGGCCAGCAGTTCCTGATCATCGACGCGTGCACCACCAAGACCCTCAAGAACGTCAGCTGCGCGGTCTTCCGTGAGCACGAGGGCGTCTACCTCGCCGGCGCCGAGGCGGGCCTGCTGAGCGAGTCCGGCAAGGTCGGCGCGGTCGACGTGCTCGACACCCCCCAGTTCCGCCGCTACAGCGACCCCTTCGCGGCCGGCGCCAAGAAGGTCGCCGCCACGACGGAGACGTCGACCCGCTTCGTCGGCGGCCAGTCCCCCTTCGACGACTCGGCCCGCGCCAAGGAGCAGGCGAACACCCTGCTCGCCAAGGGCTACGACCAGATCATGGCGGCCGCGGCGGCCGGCAACTACGGCGTGTTCGAGGCGGCCAAGGCCAAGGGCGCGTTCGCGTACGGCGTCGACGTCAACCAGTGCGCCTCCGCCCCCGGCACGGTCGTGGACAACGTGATCAAGCGCACGGACATCGCCGTCGAGAAGGGCATCGAGTCGGTCCTCGGCGGCACGACCGGAACCACCGTCTCGTACGGCCTCAAGGAGGGCGGCATCAGCCTGACCGGCCTGGAGGACGGCGTGGACACGTCGAAGTGCGTGATCGCCGACCACAAGGACGTCCTGACGAAGGTCGAGGCGCTGCGCGACCAGATCGTCTCCGGAGAGCTGAAGGTCGATGACCCCGCCGCCTCCTGAGAACTTCGCCGTCGAGCTCCGGGGAATCACCAAGCGGTTCCCCGGCACGCTCGCCAACGACGCCGTCGACCTGACCGTCCGTCACGGCGAGATCCACGCCCTGATGGGCGAGAACGGCGCGGGCAAGTCCACGCTGATGTCGGTCCTGTACGGCATGGAGCGCGCCGACTCCGGGTCAGTCCGGATCGACGGGCGGGAGGTGCGCTTCGCGAGCCCCTCCGACGCCATGGCCGCAGGCCTCGGCATGGTCCACCAGAGCTTCAAGCTGTTCGACTCGCTGACGGTCGCCGAAAACGTCGTCTACGCCGCCGAGCCGCGTCGCTTCGGCCTCGTGAACCGCGCCGCGGCCCGTCGCCGGGTGCGCGAACTCGCCGAGGAGCACGGGCTGGCCGTCGACCCCGACGCGCGCGTGGGCGACCTGCCGGTCGGCCTGCGTCAGCGCGTGGAGATCCTCAAGCTGCTGCACCGGGGCGCCCGGACGCTCATCCTCGACGAGCCGACCGCCGTGCTCACCCCGGCCGAGGCGGACGCCCTGTTCGGCGTGCTCAAGTCGCTGACGGCGCAGGGCCGTACGGTCGTCCTCGTCACCCACAAACTGCGCGAGGTGCTGGAGGGCAGCGACCGGGTGACCGTGCTGCGGGACGGCCGGGTCGCCGCCCGGCTGGTCACCGCCGACACGACGGCCGACGCGATCGCCGCCGCGATGACCGGCCGCGCGGTGGAACTGGACCGCGTCCACGCACCGGGAACGCCCGGTGGGGCGGTGCTGCGGGTAACCGGTTTCAGCACGGATTCCGTCCACGATGTGGACCTCACCGTCCACGCCGGGGAGATCGTCGGGATCGCGGGCGTCGCCGGGAACGGCCAGAGCGAGCTGGTCGAGGCGCTGGCCGGACTGCGTCGGGCCACCGCCGGGCAGGTCACGCTCCAGGGCGACGACATCACGCACGCCTCTGCCACCGAGCGACGCGTGAAGGGACTCGCCTACGTCCCCGAGGACCGGCACGCCGTCGGTACGGCCCCCGCCGCCTCCGTCGCGGACAACCTGGCGATGGGCCACCACCGCACCACCCTCTCCACCCGCGGCCTGCTGCCGCCGGCCGCCGTCCGGGCGCACGCCCTGCGGCTCGTCGAGCGCTTCGGCATCAAGGCGGCGACCACCGAGGTGCCCGCGTCCGCCCTGTCCGGCGGCAACCTGCAGAAACTGCTCATCGGCCGCGAACTCGCCCATGAGGCGCCGCTGTTGCTGGTCGAGCAGCCGACCCGTGGCGTCGACATCGGCGCCATCCAGAACATCCACGACCAGCTGATCGCCTACCGCGACGCCGGTCACGCCGTCCTCCTCGTCTCGGCCGAGCTGAGCGAGATCCGCGGGCTCGCGGACCGTGTGCTCGTCATGTACGAGGGCCGGGTCGCGGCCGCGTACGCCAAGGACGGGGCGGACGAGCGGACGCTGGGCCTCGCGATGGCCGGCGCCCCCGTGGAGACCACCGGGACGGATCCACTGACATGACACGCATATCCGGAGCCCTGCGCTCCCCCCTCACCTTCTCCGTCCTCGCGGGTCTCGTCATCGGCGCCCTGTTCCTGCTCGGCACCGGCGCGGACCCGGTCACGGCGTACCGGGCGGTGGTGACCGGCGCGCTCGGCGCCGACGGCATCGGCTCGACCCTGACCACCGGCACCAGCGTGCTCGGTCTCGCCCTCGCGCTGGCGATCCCGCTGCGGGCCGGGCTGATCAACCTCGGCGGCGACGGCCAGCTGGTGCTCGGCGGGATCACCGCCGCCGTGACCGGTCTCCACTCGCCGCTGCCCGCCCCCCTCACCGTCGTCCTTGCCCTGCTGGCCGGTATGGCGGCGGGCGCCGGATACGCCGTCCTGGCCGCCCTGTGCGAGAACCACTTCGGGGTCCCGCTGCTGGTCAGCAGTCTGCTGCTCAGCTACCCGGCGGTGTCGCTCGCCTCCTACCTGGCGCGCTACCCGCTCAAGGAGCCGGGCTCCAGCCTGCCCCAGACCCGGGCGCTGCCGGACGGCGTGGCGCTGCCCGCGTTCGGCGACTCCACGGTCACCCTCGGGCTCGTCCTCGTCGTGATCGCCGCGGCCGCTTACTGGTTCACCGACCGGCGCACCGCCGTCGGCTACGAGATCCGCATGACGGGCCTCAACCCCCGCTTCTCGGCGTACGCGGGCGTGGAACGCCGGAGCCTGACACTGAAGTTGATGGCGCTCTCCGGGGGCCTCGCCGGGCTCGTGGGCGCCATCGGGGTGCTGAGCTTCCCCTACCGCTTCGTGGACGGCTCGCTCACCGCCCCCGGCTACACCTGGACCGGCCTCACGGCGGCCCTGCTCGCCGCCGCGGCTCCGCTCGGCACGGTGGTCGCCGCGTTCTTCTTCGCCGTCCTCCAGGTCGGCGGACTGGCGATGGAGCGCACCACCGAGGTGCCGCGCGAACTGACCCAGGTGCTCCAGGCCATAGTGATCGTGTTCCTCGCGGCCCGGCTGCGCTTCCCCGGCCGCTGGTTCGCCCTCACCCGCCGCAGGCGAGGAAGCGAGGCGGTGTGATGTTCCTCGACTCCGATCTCCTCATGTCGGCGCTGCGCGCGCTCACCCCGATCCTGCTGGCGGCCCTCGGCGGCGCCCTGTGCGAGCGCGCCGGCGTCTTCAACATCGGCCTCGAGGGCATGATGCTGATGGGCTGCTTCACCTCCGTCGCGACCAGCTGGTTCACCGGCAGCCCCTGGCTGGGCGTCCTGGCCGCGGCCCTCGCGGCGGCCGCCTACTCGCTGGTCCTGGCCGTGGGCGCGGTCACCCTGCGCGGGGACGCGGTGGTCCTCGGCATCGCCATGAACCTCCTGGCCGTCGGCCTGACCAGCTTCCTGCTGCGCACGGTCTTCGGCGTGCAGGGCACCTTCGACGATCCGTCCCTCGCCGGTCTGCCGCTGATCGGCGGCTTCACCCCGCTCGCGTACCTGTCCTGGGCGGCGGTCGCGGTCGCCGCCCTGCTGCTGTCACGGCATGTGTGGGGGCTCCGGCTGCGCGGCGTCGGCGAGGCGCCCGACGCGGCCGCCACCCTCGGGGTGAGTCCGGCGAAGTACCAGTACGGCGCGATCCTGCTGTCGGGAGTGCTGTGCGGACTCGCGGGCGCCCAGCTCGCCCTCGGCAACGTCACGTTGTTCACGGAGAACATGACGGCGGGCCGTGGTTGGATCGCTGTCGTGGCCGTGATGCTGGGCCGCGCCGCGCCCCTGGGAGTGCTGCTCGCCGCGCTGCTGTTCGGGCTCGCCGAAGCGGCCGGGTTCCGCCTTCAGGGGCTCGGCCTGCCGCAGCAGGCGACCGACGCCGCGCCCTACGTCGTCACACTCGGCGCCCTGTTCCTCACGACGGCCCGCCGCCGTCGCCGCCCCCGTACCACCGGAGCCGTCCAATGACGCAGGACCTGCTGCCCGTCACCCGCATCCCGCGCACCGGTCTGCCGGCGCACGCCGTGGTCGTCGGCGACCCGGCCCGCGCCGCGGCCGTCGCCACGCTGCTCGACGGCGCCGAGGAGGTCTCGTACCACCGCGAGTACCGGGTGTTCAGCGGAAGCTGGAAGGGCCTGCCGGTCGTCGTCGCCTCGCACGGGGTGGGCGCGCCGGGCGCGATCCTGCTGTTCCAGGAACTGGCGGACGCCGGCGTGCGCACCTTCCTGCGGTTCGGTACGGCGGGTGCGATGAGGCCGGGCATAGGGGACGGCGACCTGGTCGTCGCGGAGGCGGCCGTCCGCGACGACGGCGTCACCCACCAGCTGCTGCCTCCGGAGTACCCGGCGGTGTCCTCGCCCGAGGCGGTCCTCGCCCTCCAGCAGGCGGCCCGTGGGGCCGGCGCCCCGTACCACCGGGGCGTCGTGTGGACCCGGGCGGCCTTCCAGCCGGGCCTGCTCCCGCTCTTCTCGTACGCCGGCGCCGGGCTCGCCGCCATCGAGATGGAGCTGTCCGCGCTGCTGGTCACGGCCTCGCTGCGCGGTCTGGTCGCGGGCGGCGTGCTGGTGATCGACGGCGCGAACGCCGACGAACTGGTCGACGAGCAGGCCACGGGCGGCTACGACCCGCACCGCGCGGTCGTGGCCGCCGGGGTGGAACGGGGAGCGGTGGTCTCCCTGGAGGCCCTGCGGCTGCTCGCCGAGGCGGAAGGGGAGCAGGCGTGAGCATCGACCTGCTGGTGCACGGCGGCGACGTCCTGACGGTGGACGACGCCGCAACCGTCGTCCCGGACGGGGCGGTCGCGGTCCACGCGGGCGCGATCCTCGCCGTGGGACCGGCCGACGAGCTGCGCGAGCGCTACACCGCCGCCGAGGAGATCGACGCGGCCGGCTGCCTCGTGCTCCCCGGGCTGATCAACACGCACACCCACCTCGCGATGACCCTGCTGCGCGGTCGGGCCGACGACGTCACCCTCCAGGGTTTCCTGGAGCGGGTCCTGAAGTGGGAGGCGGAGCTGCTGGCGCCGGAGAACGTGGCGGCGGCGGTGCGACTGGCGGTCGCGGAGAGCCTGCGGGCCGGGGTGACCTCGGCGCTGGACATGTACTGGTTCCACGAGGCGGCCGAGCGGGCGGCCCACGAGACGGGCTGGCGGCTGCACACCGGCCCCACCTTCATGGACGTGCCCGGGCCGCCGGACGGCATCGCGTACGAGGAGCGGCTGGGGTGGGCGCGGCGCGACCTCGAGGCACGCGGGCCCGCCGAACCCGGCCGCCGTCCGGTCGTCTTCGCGCACTCCGCGTACACCCTCTCCCCGGGGCAGCTCACCGAAGTCTTCGCGCTGGCCCGGGAGTTCGGGGCGCTGGTGCACATCCACGCGGCCGAGAACGCCACCGAGGTCGCCACCGTCGAGGTGCGGCACGGGAAGCGGCCGGTGGAGCTGCTGGACTCCCTCGGGCTGCTCGGCCCCGATGTGCTGCTCGCGCACGCCGTCGACCTCACCGGGCCGGAGATCGCGGCGCTGGCCCGCACGGGCACGGCCGTCGCCCACTGCCCGGTGTCCAACCTGAAGCTGGGCTGCGGGATCGCGCCCGTGCCGCGCCTGCTGAGCGCGGGCGTGACGGTGGGCCTGGGCACGGACGGCGCCGTCAGTTCCAACTCGCTGGACGTGCTGGGCGCGGTGCGGCAGGCGGCGCTGGTGCACAAGGCGGCGGGCGACCCGACGGCGGTCGGCGCCGAGCAGGCCGTGCGCATGGCGACGATCGAGGGCGCCCGGGCGCTCGGCCTCGGCGAGCAGCTCGGCTCGCTGGAGGCGGGCAAGCGGGCCGACCTGATCGTCCTCGACCTGGACGCGCCGCATCTGCGTCCGCGCCACGACCCGTGGTCGACGCTGGCGTACGCGGCGCACCCGTCGGACGTGCGGGACACCGTCGTCGACGGGCGGGTGCTGATGCGCGACCGCCGGCTGACCACGCTCGACGAGCGGGCGGTGATCGCCGCTCTGGAGGCACTGCTCTGATCTGGCCCCATAATGACGCTGAGACATCCGATGTCTGGATCCGACACCTGGGTCCGATGGCTGGATCGATGTCTGGGCGACGAACCGCAGGGAGGCCGGTCATGGCAGTCACCGACGAGGCGATCGAGAAGATCAAGGGCATGATCGTCTCGGGTGCGCTGCGGCCCGGGGACCGGCTGCCCAAGGAGAGCGAGCTGGCCGCCGATCTCGGCCTGTCCCGCAACTCCCTGCGGGAGGCGGTGCGCGCCCTGTCGCTGATCCGGATCCTGGACGTGCGACAGGGCGACGGGACCTACGTCACCAGTCTCGATCCGCAACTGCTCCTCGAAGCACTGAGTTTCGTCGTCGACTTCCACCGCGACGACACGGTGCTGGAGTTCCTGGCCGTGCGCCGCATCCTGGAGCCGGCCGCCACCGCGATGGCGGCCCTGCGCGTCAGCGAGCAGCAACTGGACGCGCTGGAGGCCCAGCTGGACAGGCTCGGGGCCGACCCCTCGGTGGAGGAACTGGTCGCCGGGGACCTGGAGTTCCACCGGGGCATCGTGCAGAGCGCCGGCAACTCGGTGCTCTGCTCGCTGCTCGACGGACTGTCCGGGCCCACCACCCGGGCCCGCATCTGGCGCGGCCTGACACAGGAGGACGCGGTCGTCGGCACGCTGCGCGAGCACCGGGCGATCCTGGCCGCCCTGCGCGACCGGGACGCGGAAGCGGCACGGTCGTGGGCGACCGTGCACATCGCGAGCGTGGAGCAGTGGCTGCGCTCGACACTGTGAGCCCGCGGCGCGCGCCCGCCCTGTGCGCCACCTGTGAGCCGATGCCGTGAGCGGGTTCCCGCAGGGGGTGTTCGGGGGTGGCGAACGGGGCAGTGATCCGTTCACTCCCCCGTGCAAGGGGGCTGCGAGCGCCCGCGCGGAACGCCGTAAGGTTGGGTGGTCAAGCGAGGGCACGTCGGAAGGAGGCGCTGGGTGATCGAGCTCGAGGGGGTTCCCGAGCTGATCGACCCGGTCATGGTGGCCGCGTTCGAGGGCTGGAACGATGCCGGCGACGCCGCCTCCACCGCGGTCGGACACCTGGAGCGGGAGTGGAAGGGCGAGGTGTTCGCGGCGCTGGACGCCGAGGACTACTACGACTTCCAGGTGAACCGTCCCACGGTGTGGTTGGACGCCGGCGTGCGCAAGATCACGTGGCCGACGACAAGGTTGTCGGTGGTCCGGGTGGGCGGCGACAAGCCACGCGACCTGGTCCTCGTGCGCGGCATCGAACCGTCCATGCGCTGGCGCTCGTTCTGCAACGAGCTGCTGGGATTCGCGCACGAGTTGGGCGTCGAGCTGGTGGTCATCCTGGGCGCCCTGCTCGGTGACACGCCGCACACGCGTCCGGTGCCGATCAGCGGGACCACGTCCGACGCGGACCTGGCGCAGCGGATGAACCTGGAGGAGACCAAGTACGAGGGCCCCACGGGCATCGTCGGCGTCCTCCAGGAGGCGTGCACGCACGCGGGGGTGCCCGCGGTGAGCCTCTGGGCGGCCGTGCCGCACTACGTCTCGCAGCCGCCGAACCCGAAGGCGACGCTGGCCCTCCTCAACCGCCTGGAGGACCTGATCGACGTACGCATCCCCCTCGGCGAGCTGCCCGAGGACGCGCGTGCCTGGCAGGTGGGCGTGGACCAGCTGGCCGCCGAGGACACCGAGGTCGCCGAGTACGTGCAGACGCTGGAGGAGGCGCGGGACACCGCGGAGCTGCCGGAGGCGTCGGGCGAGGCGATCGCCCGGGAGTTCGAGCGCTATCTGCGGCGCCGGGACGGCGGCGGCCCGCCGGACCCCGGGGAGCGGACCCGTCCCCCGAAGCCGCCGAAACCGAGCGGCGACGCCCCCGACGACGGCGATTCCTCGGAGGAATAGAGCGGCGGCCGGTCAGAGGACCGGGAGGGGCGGTGCGCTTCGGCGCACCGCCCCTCGTCGTACCCGGTGTACGGGCGCCTTCGGCTACAGCGCCACGCCCAGCAGCGCGTCCACGGCCCGCGAGACGACACCCGGGGCGCCCATGTCCGTACCGCCGTGTTCCTGCTGGAGCGCCGCCCAGCGGTCGACGGCGGCGAGTGCGGCCGGGGCGTCGAGGTCGTTGCCGAGCGCCTCGCGGATCTCCTCGACGAGCGCCTCGGCGGGCGGCCCGTCGGGCCGGGAGACGGCTGCCCGCCAGCGCCCGAGCCGGGCTTCGGCGTCGAGGAGGACCTGGTCGGTCCACTCCCAGTCGGCCCGGTAGTGGTGGGCGAGGAGGGTGAGCCGGATGGCGGCGGGGTCGACGCCGTCCTGGCGCAGCTTCGAGACGAAGACGAGGTTGCCCCGGGACTTGGACATCTTCTCGCCGTCCAGGGCGACCATGCCGGCGTGCACGTACGCCTGGGCCATGGGGAACTCGCCGGTCAGCACCTGGGCGTGGGAGGCGCCCATCTCATGGTGCGGGAAGGCGAGGTCGGAGCCGCCGCCCTGCACGTCGAAGCCCATCCCGAGGTGGTCCAGGGCGATGGCCACGCACTCGATGTGCCAGCCGGGCCGGCCTCGGCCGAGCGAGCCGCCGTCCCAGCTGGGCTCGCCCTCGCGGGCCGCCATCCAGAGCATCGGGTCGAGCGGGTTCTTCTTGCCGGGGCGGTCGGGGTCGCCGCCGCGCTCCGCGGAGAGCAGCCGCATGGCGGCCGCGTCCAGGCCCGAGACCCTGCCGAAGTCGGGATCGGACTCGACGGAGAAGTAGGTGTCGCCGTCCAGCTCGTAGGCGGCGCCGGCGTCCCGCAGCCGCTCGACGAGCGGGACGATGCCGGGTATCGCCTCGACGGCGCCTATGTAGTGCCGCGGCGGCAGCATCCGCAGGGCCGTCATGTCCTCGCGGAAGAGCGCCGTCTCCTTCTCGGCGAGGGCGACCCAGTCGACGCCGTCGCGTTCGGCCCGCTCCAGCAGCGGGTCGTCGACGTCGGTGACGTTCTGGACGTAGTGAACCTGCCGCTTGGTGTCGAGCCACACGCGCTGAACGAGGTCGAACGCGTTGTAGGTCGCCGCGTGACCGATGTGGGTCGCGTCGTACGGCGTGATGCCGCAGACGTAGATACGGGCGACGGGACCGGGGTCGAGGGAGACCAAGCCGCCGGTCGCGGTGTCGTGGATCCTCAGGTCGCGGCCCTGACCAGGCAGGGCGGGGACCTCGGAAGCGGGCCAGGCATGCATGTCATGAGCCTAACCGGACGGAAGTTGCGTATACGAACCGGAGCAGGCCAGATGGCCGGGAAGGCCCTCTTGTGTGATTCCGTCCGGCATGCGTGCCGTCCTGGGCGGAGCGGTCAGACCGGGGGCCAGGGGATGGCCGGCCAGTCGCCGCTCGGCTCCGGGTGCTTCCCGGCCGCCAGCAGCGCGTCGGCTCGCGCGCGGGTGGCGTCGACCTCGGCGGCGGTGAGGAGCGCGGCCAGGGTGACCGCCAGTCCCCCGCCGGGCTCCAGGGCGCCTCTGAGGCCCTTGAGCACGTCGACGGCCTCACCGGTCAGCGGCTCCCCCGCCCAGCCCCACAGGAGCGTGCGCAGCTTGTTCTCGGCGTTGAAGGTGACCCCGTGGTCGATGCCGTACAGCCGGCCGTCGGCGGTGGGCAGCAGGTGGCCGCCCTTGCGGTCGGCGTTGTTGATCACCGCGTCGAGGACGGCGAGCCGGCGCAGCCGTTCGTCGTCGGCGTGCACCAGCAGCGCGGTCCGGCCCTCGCCGACCTCCGCGAAGCCGATCGCCCGCCAGCCCGGCTCGGGCTCCTCCCCGTCCACCAGGGCCAGCAGCTCGGCCTCGGGCGCCGTCTCGATCCACAGCTGGCACATGCCCTCGCCGTACGGTCCCTCCCGCAGCACGGTGGGCGGCACGAGGCCCCAGCCGGTCGCCTCGGAGACCTCGTAGGCGGCGACCTCGCGCTGGGCGAGGGTGCCGTCGGGGAAGTCCCACAGCGGCCGTTCCCCGGCGACGGGCTTGTAGACGCAGGCGGCCTCGCGGCCCTCGTACGCGACGGTGCAGTACAGGGCCGCGTTCGAGGCGTCGCGGATGCGCCCGCGGACGGTGAGCTCGCCGCGCGCGAGGAGCTCGGCGGCGGCCGGGTCGGTGGTCGTCACGCCCCTCGGCGGTATCCGTTCTGGCGCGGACATACGTGTCCTTCCGGATCGAGCGGCAGGCTGCACAGCGGGCACGGCGGCCGGCCCGCGTTGACGACGTCGAGGGCGCGCTTGGCGAAGGCCCTCGCCTGCGCGCCGGTGAGCCGGACCCGCAGCATCGGGGGCCCGTTCTCCTCGTCCTGGAGGAGCTTCTCCTCGGCCTCGGCGAGGTCCTCCTCGGAGTCCGCGTCGAGCTCCACGAGGGCCTGCGCCTCGACGATCATGCGCTGTTCCTCGCCGTCCCAGGCGAGGGCCATGGTGCCGACCCGGAACTCCTCCTCGATCGGCGTGTCGAGGGGGGCCGTGTCGGTGTTCTCGGAGGGCGACATCGCGGGTACGGGGGCACTGCCGCCGGTCCGGCGTACGACCTCGTCCAGCAGTTCGTCCATGCGCTCGGCGAGCGCGGCGACCTGCGTCTTCTCCAGAGCCACGCTGGTCACCCGGGAGCCGGAGGTGGCCTGCAGGAAGAAGGTACGGCGCCCGGGCAGCCCGACCGTACCGGCCACGAAGCGGTCCGGGGGGTCGTAGAGGAACACCTGACGGGACACGTCCTGTCTCCATGGGAATCGTGGGTCATCGTGGGCCGGGGAACGAGTGGGGGAACGTCCCTGCGGGTACGCGCGCGTTTGCGGACCGCTTCACCCTACTGCGGCCGACGATCACGGTGCGCCCGCACCGCCCCCGACCGTCGCGTCCCCGGCCGGCGGCTCCTCGCGCGGGGCCAGCGACGCGAAGTCGCCGGTGTCGCCGAGGCGCACGAGAAAGGGGCGCAGCCGGGTGTAACGGATCGCGGTGACGGAACACGGTTCCACAGAGATCCGCTGGAAGAGGTCGAGATGAAGCCCGAGGGCGTCCGCCACGAGCGACTTGATGATGTCGCCGTGCGAGCACATGAGATAGACGGCGTCGGCGCCGTGGTCGCGCTCCACGCGCGCGTTCCACTCCCGTACCGCCTCGGCGGCGCGGGTCTGCATGGCCCGCATGGACTCGCCGCCGGGGAAGGCGGCGGCGGAGGGGTGCGCCTGCACGACCTCCATCAGCGGCTCGTCCATCAGTTCGGCGAGTTTGCGTCCGGACCAGTCGCCGTAGTCGCACTCCCCGATCCGCTCGTCGGTGTGGACGCGCAGCCCGGGGCGGGCGTCGAGGAGCGGCCTGACGGTCTCCTGGCAGCGCTGGAGGGGGCTCGCGACGACTTCGGCGATCGGCAGCGCGTCGAGCCGCCCGGGCAGGGCGGCGGCCTGCGCGGCTCCCCGCTCGTCGAGGGCGACGCCGGGCGTCCGGCCGGCGAGCAGTCCGGAGGTGTTGGCGGTGGACCGGCCGTGCCGGACGAGGATCAACGTGGGCATGCGGCCCAGGGTAGGCGCACGCGGGCGTGCGCCGGTGAGCGTCCGGAAGGAGAACGCGCCGAGTGATCGTCGACTGCGCCGTCTACCGCGACGGGCACCGCACGGAGGGCCCGGAGGACTTCTCGGACGCCCTGGCCGAGGCACGGGCCGCGGGCGGTTTCGTGTGGATCGGGCTGCACGAGCCGACCGAGAAGGAGTTCGAGCACGTCACGCAGGAGTTCGGCCTGCACCCGCTGGCCGTCGAGGACGCCCTGAAGGCCCACCAGCGGCCCAAGCTGGAGGTCTACGACGACTCGCTCTTCCTGGTGTTCAAGCCGGTCGTCTACGAGCCCGAGAGCGACGCGGTCTCCTCCGGTGAGGTGATGGTCTTCCTCGGTGACGGCTTCGTGGTGAGCGTCCGGCACGGCGAGGGCGCCCCGCTGGCCGCCGTACGGCACCGGCTCGAGCATGAGCCGCACCTCCTCGCCAAGGGCCCCACGGCGGTGGTGTACGCCATCGCCGACGCCACCGTGGACCACTACCTGGACGTGGCGACAGAGCTCCAGACGGACCTGGAGGAACTGGAGGCGGAGGTGTTCTCGCCGGATGGCGGCGGCTCACGGCACACGGCGTCGCGGATCTACCGGTTCAAGCGGCAGGTCCTGGAGTTCCGCCGGGCCACCGGCCCGCTCGGGCCGCCGCTGACCCGGCTGGCGGGCACCGGCGCCGCCGGGTCGGGGGTGCCTTTCGTCGACGACCGGGCGCGGCCCTTCTTCCGTGACGTCAGCGACCATCTCACGCGGGTGAACGAGTCCGTGGAGGGACTGGACCGGCTGGTCACGGACGTCCTCTCGGCGCACCTGGCGCAGATGAGCGTCCGGCAGAACGACGACATGCGGAAGATCTCGGCGTGGGCGGCGATGGCCGCGGTCCCCACGATGATCGCGGGGATCTACGGCATGAACTTCGAGCACATGCCGGAGCTGCGGTGGGTGTGGTCGTACCCGGCGGTGATCGCGCTGATGGCCGTGCTGGAGGTGCTGCTGTACCGGTTGTTCAAGCAACGGGGATGGCTCTAGGACCCTCCAGGACCGCTGCGGGGAAAGGCGCCCGGGCCGGCCCGTACGGTCTCAGGCGAACTCGGGAGCCGTGACCGCCGGACCGCCGAGCGCGTCACGGCGCTCGGGCATCTCCAGGGAGACCATCCGCCGCCAGCCCGCGAACCGCTCCCACGCGTACACGGCGTGGATGCCGGCCGCGAGAAGCGCCGACCTGGCCCTCGGCCAGCCGAGGATGTCTCCCATGTGGGCCATGACGGCCAGGCTCACGTCGCGGTAGATCCGGATCTCGGCGAGTGCGCAGCCGCGGAGCGTCCGCTGGATGGCGCGGCCGTGCCCCGCGCGGGCGAGGCGCAGCAGTTCCTCGTGGCAGTAGGCGAGGTGGTTGTCCTCGTCGTTGGAGATCATCCTCACCGCGCGGCCCAGGTCGGGGTGGTCGGCGAAGTGCCTGCGCAGCAGCCGCATCTGCTCGGAGGCCCGCTGTTCGGTGACGCGGCTGTGGGCGAGGTAGGTGACGATGTCGTGCGCGGTCAGCGGATGGTCGGCCCGGAGCCGGCCGTGCGCGAGGCCGATGCCGGCGCGTTCCAGGAGCATCGTGTAGTCGGTGTCGCGGGGGACGGGCACCGGGGCGAGCCCACGCTTGCGCATCAGGGCGTTGAAGATCCGCCCGTGCTTGTCCTCGTCGGCGCCGTGACGGGCGATCCTCGGAGCCAGGTGGCGCTCGCTCTGCGGGACGAGCGCGGCGATGCGGGCGTTCTCCCAGCCGCCCTGCGACTCCCCGCCGGCGGCGATGGAACAGAACAGCGCGAAGGACTCGTCGTTGTCGACGATCTCCTGGAACAGTCTCTTGGCCGAAAGCATCGTGGGACACCTCTCCGCATCGCGCAGGATTCCGCAGCATTCCGCAGGGAACGAGTCAAATGCGGCACGGGAGGCGCTGCAACAGCTGTGTCGGACAACTCCGCCGAACGAGGGACCCCGAGAGTCGGCCCGGGAGCGTAACCGCGCGCCGTGTGGCGCGTTGTTCCGCGTGACGGCCGTGGCGGGGAAGACCCCCGAGCCCCCACCACGGCCGCTGGAATTCCCGGAGCCCCCCGTCCCGTCAGACCAGGCCGGCGAGCTCGGCGGCCTGCGCGCCGGCCCGCAGCGAGGCGAGGCGCTCGTCCAGGGTGAAGCCCGCTGGGGCGAGGGTGAGCGTGGTGACGCCGGCCGCCGCGTAGGCCTTCATCCGGTCGGCGATCCGCTCCACCGAGCCCAGCAGCGTGGTCCGGTCGATCAGCTCGTGCGGGACGGCGGCCGCGGCGCCCTGCTTGTCGCCGGACAGGTACGTGTCCTGGATCTCGTCGGCCGCGGCCTCGTAGCCCATCCGGCGCGCGAGCTGGTTGTAGAAGTTCTGCTTGCGGCTGCCCATGCCGCCGACGTACAGCGCGGTGTAGGGGCGGAAGGTGTCGGCGAGCCGCTCGACGTCCTTGTCCTCGCCGAGGGCCAGCGGCAGGGTCGGACAGACGTCGAAGCCCTCGAGGGTCTTGCCGGCCTTCTCGCGCCCGGCCCGCAGATGCTTGATCGCGGTGTCCTCGAGGTGCTCGGCGGACGGGAAGATGAGCAGGGCGCCGTCGGCGATCTCGCCGGTCTGCTCCAGGTTCTTCGGGCCGATCGCGGCGATGTACAGCGGAATGTGCTCGCGCTCCGGGTGCACGGTCAGCTTGATCGGCTTGCCCGGGCCGCCCGGCAGCGGCAGCGTCCAGTGCTCGCCGTCGAAGGACAGCCGCTCCCGCGTCATCGCCTTGCGGACGATCTCGACGTACTCACGGGTGCGGGAGAGCGGCTTGTCGAACTTGACGCCGTACCAGCCCTCCGAGACCTGCGGTCCCGACACGCCGAGGCCGAGGCGGAAACGGCCGCCGGAGAGCGAGTCGAGGGTGGCCGCGGTCATCGCGGTCATCGCCGGCTGACGGGCCGGGATCTGGAAGATGGCGGAGCCGACGTCGATGCGCTCGGTCTGTGCGGCCACCCAGGTGAGCACGGTGGCGGCGTCGGAGCCGTAGGCCTCGGCGGCCCAGCAGACGGCGTATCCGAGGCGGTCGGCCTCCTGCGCGACGGCGAGGTTGTCGCCGTCCATTCCGGCACCCCAGTAGCCGAGGTTGATCCCGAGCTGCATGGCCGATCCCCTTACTGATCAGTAACGACGCTGTTGCGCAGACCTTAGCGCGGGCGGCGGGGCCCGGGGAGGGCGGTGTGGCGAGGGTCGCGCCGATCGGAGAAGGGGGCGCGGCCTGCGGAACTCGGCTTCCGCTCCCGGAGATTCGGTTGTCCACAGGCAACCCACTGCCCAGTTCTGGCCAGTAATCTCGGCGTCCATGGAGCAGAGGCATCTCGGCCGCACCGGCCTGCGCGTGTCCCGCATCGGGCTCGGCACCCTGACCTGGGGCCGCGACACCGACGAGCACGACGCCGCGGACGTCATGAAGACGTTCTGGGAGGCGGGCGGGACCCTCGTGGACACGGCCGACGTGTACGGCGACGGGGACGCCGAATACCTGCTCGGTCGGCTGCTGGACGGCCTGGTGCCGCGCCGGGACCTGATCATCTCGACCAAGGCGGGCAGTGTCCCCGACCCGGACCGCCGCTACGACGGCTCACGGGGGCACCTCCTCGCCGCCCTCGACGCCTCCCTGGCCCGGCTGGGCACGGACCACGTCGACCTGTGGCAGGTGCACGCCTACGACCCGGACACCCCGCTGGAGGAGACCCTCCAGGCCCTCGACATCGCTGTCGCCAGCGGCCGGGCACGCTACGCCGGGGTCTCCAACTTCTGCGGCTGGCAGCTCGCCAAGGCGGCCACCTGGCAGCTCTGCGCGCCGGGCACCCGGACCCGCCTCGCGGCGACACAGATGGAGTACTCGCTGCTCCAGCGCGGCGTCGAGCGTGAGGTGCTGCCGGCCGCCCTGGATCTGGGCATCGGCCTGCTCCCCTCCTCGCCGCTGGGCCGCGGCGTCCTCACCGGCAAGTACCGGGGGGACGCGCTGCCGCCCGACTCGCGCGGCGCCTCGGACCACTTCGGGCTCTTCGTCGAGCCGTATCTCGACGACACCGCGAGCCGCATCGTGGACGCCGTGTCGACCGCGGCGGACGGGCTGGCGGTGACCCCGCTCCAGGTCGCCCTCGCCTGGGTCCGCGACCGGCCCGGCGTGGCCGCCCCGATCGTCGGCGCGCGCAACGCGCAGCAGCTCACGGCGGCGTTGTCAGTGGAGGCCCTTAGTCTTCCTGACGAGATCTGCCGGGCCCTCGACGACGTGTCGGCGCCCGTGCACCGCTATCCCGATCACGACTGGAGCACGCTGTGAGCACGGAGCCGGTTCCCCCGGAGAGCACCGAGAACGCCGGACCGGCGACGCCGGACGCCGCCGGGGAGCCCGGGACCCCGGACCACACCGCGACGGCACAGCCCGGACCGGCCCCGGCCGACAGCGCTCCGACGAGCGACGACGACACCCCTCCCGCGCGCGGGACGGCGGAGGGCGCGAGCGGGGGCGAAGGCGGAGGCGAGGGGACTCCTGCCGCGGAGGCAGACACGGACGCGGGACCAGGTGCGGACAAGGCCGCCGAGGGCGAAGCGGCCGCGCAGCTCTCCGAGGCGCAGGCCGAGCTCGCCGCGCAGAAGCTCGAGCGGGAGCGGATCGAGCGGCGCCGGGCCGAGAAGGCGGAGCCCATCCACAGCGGGACCAAGCTGAGCGGCAGGGCCGCGGACCTGCTGGCGGCCGTGCGTGCGGTGGAGAGCGGGGCGAAGCCCCCGGCCACCGCGTTCGCCGAGCCGGCGCCCGCCCCGCGCCGCCCCGCCCCGGAGCCGGTCCGCCGTCCCCAGCCGTCGGCCGCCGCACCGGCCGCGGACGCCGCACCGGCACCCGCGGCGGAAGCCGTCGAGGACGTGCGGCGCGCGCTCGCCGACGGTGGCGCACCCGAGGCGCTCGCGTCGCAGGCCGCCGCCGCGCTCGGCGAGGGCGCCGGTGAGCTGCTGCGCGAGGACCCGTGGCAGCTGCTGCGCCTCCCCGGCGTGCGTCCGGAGCAGGCCGACGGGTTCGCCCGGGCGCTGCTCGGCCCGGAGTGCGCCCCCGACGACGAACGGCGCGGCCGCGCGGTGACGGTCTGGCTGCTGGAACAGGCCGCCCTGGCCGGGCACACCGCCCTGGAGTTGCCGACGCTCACCGCCGCTCTCGGCCGGCAGGCCGTGCCGGACGCCGAGGCGGCCGTACAGAGCGCGCTGGCCGAGGGGGAGGCCCTCGTCTTCCAGGACGCCCTGGACTCCGTGGACGCCGTCCGGGCCGGTCGGCCCGAGGGGACCGCCGAAAACGGCGGAGGCGGGAACGGCGGAGGCGAGAACGGGGAGGACGCCGAGGAGGCCCGGCCGGTCCGTGTCCTGGTGGGTCTGGAGCGGTACGCGCTGGCGGAGGAGAGCCTCGCCGACGCGCTGGCCCGGGTGGTCAACTCCCTGCCCCAGGAGGCTTCCGAGCGGTGGGAGCCGTTGACGGCCGGCGCCTCCGGCAGCGCGGCCGAACTGCTGCGCGCCGTCGCCGGACACGGACTGGTGCTGCACACCGGCGGCGACGCCTCGCGCGCCGAACCGGCGGCGCTGCTCACCGCGGCCCGCACCCTGGGCCTGCGCGCGGTCGCGGCCTGCCACACGCCGGACGGACGACAGCGGTTCGCGGCGCTCCTCGGCGAGCGGGCAGCGGCCGGCGCCGTCGTCACCGTCCCCGGGCTGCTCGCCGGCAGCGAGGGTCCCGGGCGGGACGCCGACGGGGCCTTCGCGCTCGACCTGCTGGTCCTGCTCGACGCGCCGCAACTGGACGTGGAGAGCGCCGCGATGCTGGCGGAGTCGCTGCCGGACGGGGCGCGGCTGGTCCTCAGCGGTGATCCGGCGGTGCTGTGGTCGGCCGGCCCGGGCCGGGTCTTCGCCGATCTGCTCGCGGCGCGCACGTGCCCGCAGGTCGCCTCCCGCACGCCCGACCCCGGGCCGATCGGCGAGCTGGTCTCCGGCGTCGGCATCGGGGAGCTGAACCAGGTCGACGCGCCCGGCAAGGAGATCGTGATCGTGCCCGTGCGGGAGGCCGGCGAAGCCGTGCACCGTACCGTGCAGCTCGTCGCCGACTCCGTGCCGCGGGCCTTCGGGATCACCCCCGAGGAGACTGTGGCGATCACCCCGGGCCACGGCGGCGCCGCCGGTACGCGCGCGCTGAACGCCGCCCTCAAGGAACGGCTCAATCCCGGCCCCGGCCGCTTCGGCGGCTTCGACCCGGGCGACCGGGTCGCCTACTCGCCCGCGCCGGGCCGCACGGTGCCCGGCCGGGTGGTGACGGCCGACGCGGACGGGCTGCACCTGTCCTGCGCCGACGGCCCGGTCGTCGTGCCGAGGGAACGGGTGGAGCAGGCCGTACGGCACGGGTGGGCGCTGACCGCGCACCAGGCCGTGGGCGGCCGCTGGCCCGCGGCGGTCGTTGTACTGCCCGGGGACGCCGCGCAGACCCTCTCGCGCCCCTGGGTCTACACGGCCTTCGGCCGGGCGGAGCGTCACCTGTCCGTGGTCCACGGCGTCGAGCAGGCCCTGCCGAAAGCCGTCGCCGAGGTCCCGGCGAAGCCCCGCACGACCCGGCTGCCGGTGCTGCTGCGCACCCAGGCCCCGGCGGCCGACTGACGCGGACGGCGGCGGTCCCGAGGGTCTCTCCCCTCGGGACCGCCGCCGTCATGAGGACTCGGAGGCCGCCCGCGGTCGCCCGGCGTCGCAGCCGACAGCCGTCCGGCGCGTCCGACGTCCGCCGATCAGCGGTCCGCGTCCAGTGGCTCCAGTTCCTCGTCCTCGATGTCGTCCACGAGGTCCTCGTCGTCGCCGTCGTCACCGTCGTCGAGTTCGTCGAACACCGAGCTCACGTCGAAGCGGCAGACCACCCGCCCGAGGTCGGCCTGGTCGAACGGCGTCTCCAGCCACTCGCCCGGCTCGGCCGGTTCGTCGGTCGCCAGCACCCACAGCGTGGAGTCGCCCTCCTCCAGACCGAACTCCTTGTGCCGGGAGGCGATCTCGTCCGGCTCGAACTCGCCGAACAGAATCCCCAGTGCCCCGGGCACGGTGTCCGAGACCGCCCCGCCCACTCCCTCGCCGTCCGCCGCCTCGATCCGCTGGGACTGCGCCAGCAGCCGCTGCGGCTCCGCGACGGCGTAGTCGCGGCGGATCAGCACGCTCAGCGCGTTCGGCTCCTCGGGGCCCTCGTACGGCGGCAGGGAGTCCTCCGCGCCGGGGATCTCGAAGGGCGTGACCTCGTCATAACGGTCGTAGAGCAGTTCGTCGTAGACCTCGGCGGCCGCGGCAAGCTCGTTGAACGCCTCGTAGACGGCCGGGTCGTCCTCCCCCGTCCTGCGTTCGACCGCGGCCAGGTGGCGGTCGAGCGCGGTCTTGACCGCCTCGGCGGCGGCGCGTACCTCGGCAGCGGTGGGCTGCGCAGCATCAGACATAGTGCAGACGCTATCCGTACCGGACCCCAGACCGCACAATAGATGCGATGCCGGAATACGAATTCGTCGACGTCTACGTACCGCGCGGGGTCTCCCGCAAGGACGCGACCCGACTGCTGACCGACCATGCCGAGTACGGACACTGGGAGTTGGACCGCCTGAGCCTGCTGCGGGACGGCAGCCGCCGGGTGCGGTTGCGCCGGCGGATCATCCGCCAGGTGCGGGCCACCTGGTGAGATGAGACGACACATACGGAGCGGGCCCCACCGAGGCGGGGCCCGCTCCGTCGTGGGCTCACCGGAGGTTCACGCGGAGGGGCGCGCCTTGCGGTAGAGCACCGCGCCCGCGAGCAGCGCGCCCGCGCCGGCCGGCAGGGCCAGACCCACCGGCAGCTCGCTGCCGGTGTGCGCGAGCTGCGCGGCGTGGGCGGCGGGCCGGTGGACGGCCGAGGCGCCGGCCGGGGTCACGTGATCCGAGGTGGACGGCACACCCCCGGGTCGGGACGCGCTGGACTGTCCGTGCCCACCCGGCTTGCCCGGGCCGTGTCCTCCGGGCTTGCCCGGCGTCTCGTGACCGCGCGACGGGGGCGTGTGGACGCCGCTGTCGTTGGCGCAGTCGTTGCCGAAGGACGGGTTGAGGATCCCGACGACGTCGATGCTGTTGCCGCACACGTTGACCGGCACGTCGATCGGCGCCTGGACCTGGTTGCCCGAGCCGACACCGGGCGACCCGCCGGTGTACCCGCCCGCGTGCGCGCCCCCGGAGCCGCCCTGCGCGCCGGAGCCGCCCTGGCTGCCTCCGTGATTCCCGCCGTGACTGCCGCCGTGGTTCCCACCCCGGCCGCCACCGCCGCCCTGCTGGTCGCCGTAACCGCCGCCCTGGTGGTCGCCGTAGCCACCGCCCTGGTGCTCGCCGTGACCGCCGCCCCTCTGGTGGCCGGAGCCGCCCGACCGCGCACCGCCGCCCTTGTTGGCGCAGGAGTTGCCGAAGGTCGGGTTGAGCGCCCCGACGACGTCGACGGTGTTGCCGCAGACGTTGACCGGAACGTTGACCGGCGCCTGCACCGAGTTGCCCGACAGGACGCCGGGCGAGTCCATGGCGGCGCCGTTCGCGCCGGAGTCGGCGTGGGCGTAGCCGCCCGCGGCGGCGATCACCCCCGTCGCCGCCGCCACGGTCATGAGGCTTTTGCGGGTGACCTGTCGCATTGCTGAATCCCTGCTTTCAATCTCGTCACTCGTCCCGAATGTGCTCGCATCATGGCAGCTGTTCGATTGGATTCGGGCTCTTCGACTTCTTCGGCTTTTCCTTCGGAAAAAGACCGGTCGGCCCCGGAGCGCATGGCGCGCGCTCCGGGGCCGACGGTCTGGACGTGCGACCCCTCAGCGGGTCGACGTCACTTGTTGACGCAGGTGTTGCCGAAGGCGGGGTTCAGCAGCCCGATCACCGAGATCGTGTTGCCGCAGACGTTCACCGGGACATGCACGGGCACCTGGATCACGTTGCCGGAAACGACACCCGGGGACTGCACCGCAGCACCCTGGGCACCCGCGTCGGCAACAGCCAGACCCGCGCCCGCGAGAACCAGCCCACCAGTGGCAGCCGCAGCAGCGACGACCTTCTTGATCATTATTCCTCCTTGTTGGCAATGCGATCCCAAGCAGCGGATCGCATCACCAGTAACGAGGAGGAATTAATGAGGCTACGCGCTTATCGGCGCATTCACTCTTCCCAGTCGCCCCCGTACAGGCGGCCGATTATCTGCACCCGGAGAAATCTCGTTTCACCGGGACAATTCAGGACGCGTCGATGAACCGGTCGAGCACGCGCACCCCGAACTGGAGCCCGTCCACCGGGACCCGCTCGTCCACACCGTGGAACATCCCGGCGAAGTCCAGCTCCGGCGGCAGCTTCAGCGGGGCGAAGCCGAAGCCGCGGATCCCGAGGTCGTCGAAGGACTTGGCGTCCGTGCCGCCGGAGAGCATGTAGGGGATGGCCTTGGCGGTCGGGTCCTCGGCGAGCAGCGCGGACTGCATCGCCTCGACCAGCGGACCGTCGAAGGAGGTCTCCAGCGCCTTGTCGGAGTGCACGTCCTCGCGGCGCACCTTCGGGCCGAGGATCCGGTCGAGGTCGGCGAGGAACTCGTCCTCGTGCCCCGGCAGGAACCGCCCGTCGACGTGTGCGGTGGCCTCGCCCGGGATGACGTTGACCTTGTAGCCGGCGCCCAGCTGGGTCGGGTTGGCGGTGTTGCTCAGGGTCGCGCCGATCAGCTTGGCGATCCCGCCCAGCCTGGCGAGGGTCGACTGCATGTCCTCGGGGTCCAGCGGGGTGCCGAGCGCGTCGCCGAGTTCGTCGAGGAAGGCGCGGGTCGTCTTGGTGACCCGCACCGGGAAGGTGTGCCGGCCGAGCCGCGCGACCGCTTCGGAGAGCTCGGTGATCGCGTTGTCCCGGTGGATCATCGAACCGTGTCCGGCGGTGCCGGCCACGGTCAGCTTCATCCAGTGCATGCCCTTCTCGGCGGTCTGGACGAGATAGAGCCGCCGCTCCTCGCTCACGGTGAACGAGAACCCGCCCACCTCGCTGATCGCCTCGGTGACGCCCTCGAACAGGTCGGGGTGGTTGTCGACGAGGTGACGCGCCCCGTAGGTGCCGCCCGCCTCCTCGTCGGCGAGGAACGCGAGCACGATGTCGCGGGGCGGCCTGCGCCCGGAGCGCAGCCGGTCACGGACGACCGCCAGCGTCATCGCGTCCATGTCCTTCATGTCGACCGCGCCCCGGCCCCACACGCACCCGTCGGCGACCTCGCCGGAGAAGGGGTGGTGGGTCCAGTCGGCCGCGTTCGCCGGTACGACGTCGAGGTGACCGTGGATGAGCAGCGCGGGCCTGGACGGGTCCTCCCCCTCGATGCGGGCCACCGTGGAGGCACGACCCGGGTGCGACTCGAAGATCTTCGGCTCGACTCCCACTTCGGCGAGCTTCTCGGCGACCCATTCGGCCGCCTTGCGTTCACCCGGGCCCGAGTGGTCGCCGTAGTTGCTGGTGTCGATCCGGATCAGCTCGCGGCAGAGGTCGACGACCTCGTCCTCGCCGGTGACGCTCCTGGCCGTGCCGTCGGTCGCGCTCACGCTGGTTCCTCCCGCTGTCACTGCTGGTGGGTCCCTCTCATCCTCCCTCTCCCCCGCTCCCGGCCCAAGGCCGGTCCCGGCCCGTCACACGCCGTTCACGCGGGATACGGCGTCCGGCGGGGCGACTGGCCCGTGATCGGGCACCCCGGAAAGCCTGGTAATGTTTACGACGTCGCCGCGGGGGAAACCCCGCACGACAGACACCTTGTCCGGGTGGCGGAATGGCAGACGCGCTAGCTTGAGGTGCTAGTGCCCTTTATCGGGCGTGGGGGTTCAAGTCCCCCCTCGGACACAGAGCCAGAACCAGCCGGGACGTTCACGAGATCGTCCTCGGCAGGTTCACGAAATGCCGGTGAGTCATATGACTCACCGGCATTCTTCGTTCCTGGAGCCTTCGGGCCGCCCGCCCGCTGTGGCACCGGCCCGTCCGTGCCGGCGGGCCCGTCCTGGGCCGCGCCCGCCGGGTCGGTCACTGATACTGAGAAAATGGGCAAACTCGGGCGATATGTCCCAGCGAGCCGACGGGCCGACCGCGTTCCACCGAAGGGCGGGCCACCGGAGGCCGGCCCGAGGGCCCCGCACCCTTCGGCCGGCCGACGTCTGCTGTCGTTGGGGAAACCGCGCAGCGTCGCCGGTCAGGTCTTCCTGCTGCAACTGGTGGTCGTCCTCCTGCTCATCGCCACGGCCGTGGTGGTGCTCGTGATCCAGGACCGCAACCGCGCGATCCAGGAAGCCGGAGACCGGTCGCTGGTGGCGGCCGAGTCGTTCGCGAACGCCCCGGGCACCGCGGAGGCGATGAAGAGCGACGATCCGACGGCGGCACTCCAGCCACAGGCCGAGGCGGTGCGCAAGAGGACCGGCGTCGACTACGTCGTGGCGCTGAGCCCCTACGGCTTCCGGTGGACCCACCCGGACCCGGACCAGATCGGGAAGCACGTCTCCACCTCCTACGGCCAGGCGCTCGAAGGCGAGCCCCACCAGACCGCGTTCGACAGCAGTCTGGGGAAGGCGGTCGACTCGACGGTGGCCGTCTTCGACGAGAAGGGGACCGCGGTCGGCCTCGTCACCGTGGGGGTCACGGTGGACAAGGTGACCAGCGTGGTGCAGCGCCAACTGCCGGTGCTCTTCGCCGCCGGCGGTGTCGCACTGCTGCTGGCCGCGGGTGGGTCGGCACTGGTCAGCGGGCGTTTGCGGCGCCAGACCCGAGGACTGGGGCCGGTGGAGATGACCCGCATGTACGAGCACCACGACGCGGTGCTGCACGCGGTCCGCGAAGGCGTGATCATTCTGGACGGTGACGCGAGGCTGCTGCTGGTCAACGACGAGGCTCGCCGGCTGCTCGCGCTGCCACCGGAGGTCGAGGGCAGGCCGGTCACCGGACTCGGGCTGAGTCCGGCCCTGGCCGAACTGCTGGCGTCGGGCCGGGCCGCCACGGACAGGGTCTTCCTGGCCGGGGACGTCCTGCTCGCGGTCAGCGTGCGGCAGGTGGGCTCGCAGGGGGGCAGCGTGGCCACCCTGCGGGACACCACGGAGCTGCGCGCCCTCGCGGGCCGGGCGGACGTGGCGGGTGGGCGCCTGCAACTGCTCTACGAGGCCAGCACGCGGATCGGTACCACCCTCGACATGAAGCGCACCGCCGAGGAACTGACCGAGGTGGCGGTCCCGCGCTTCGCCGACTTCGCCACCGTCGAGTTGCTGGAGCCCGTGCTGCAAGGGGGTGAACCGACGGGCGCGAGCAGGGACATACGCCGTATCGCCACCGCGGGCATCCGGGACGACGTGCCTCTTTACCCCGTCGGGAGGCGTATGCGCTACGCGCCCGGCAACCCCGTGGCCATCGGTATGACCACCGGCCGACCGGTCCTGGTGGCGGAGCTCGCCAAGGCCGACGGATGGCGGGTCCAGAACCCGGAGCGGGCCCGGAGGGTCATCGAATTCGGTATCCACTCCATGATCTCGGTGCCGCTCCAGGCCCGAGGCCAGTTGCTGGGTGTGGTGGAGTTCTGGCGTTCGGAGCAGGAGCGCTTCGAGCCGGACGACCTGTCCCCCGCCGAGGAACTCGCCGCCCGGGCGGCGGTGTGCATCGACAACGCGCGGCGATACACCCGCGAGCACACCACGGCCGTCACCCTCCAGCGCAGCCTGCTGCCCGGCTCCCTCCCCGAGCTGTCCGCCCTGGAGGTCGGGCACCGGTACCTGCCCGCCCAGGCGGGGGTGGGCGGCGACTGGTACGACGTCATCCCGCTGCCGGGGGCCCGGGTGGCCCTGGTGGTCGGCGACGTCGTCGGACACGGTCTGCACGCCGCCGCGACGATGGGCCGTCTGCGGACCGCGGTGCACAACTTCGCCGCCCTGGACCTGCCTCCGGACGAGCTTCTCGCGCACCTCGACGACCTGATCACCCGGATCGACCAGGACGCGGCGGCCGAGGGCAACACCGAGGCCGTCACGGGTGCCACCTGCCTGTACGCGGTCTACGATCCGGTCTCCGGGCGGTGTGTCCTCGCCCGGGCCGGTCATCCCGGTCCGGCGCTGGTCTCGCCCGACGGCTCCGTGACCTTCCCCGACATCCCCGTCGCCCCGCCACTCGGCGTGGGAGGAGGCCTGCCGGTCGAGACGGCCGTACTCCGGCTGGCAGCCGACAGCCGGCTGGTCCTCTACACCGACGGCCTGGTCGAGGCCCGCGGCCGAGACATCGACACCGGGCTCGGCATGCTGAGGCAGGCGCTCGCCCATACGGACGGCGCCACCCCGGACGACACCTGCCGGGCGGTGCTCGACGCGATGCTGCGCACCAGGTCGAGTGACGATGTCGCCCTGCTCGTCGCACGCACCCGGCTGCTCGACCCGGAGCAGGTCGAGGAGTGGGAGGTGCCGGACGACCCCGCGGCCGTCTCCCGGATCCGCGCCGAGGCCACCCGCAGGCTGGAATCCTGGGGGCTCGGCGAGGCCGCCTTCACGACCGAGCTGATCCTCAGCGAGCTCGTGACGAACGCCATCCGGTACGGAGCGAGCCCCATCAGCCTGCGGCTGCTGCGCGACCGCGACAGTCTGATCTGCGAGGTCGCCGACGGCACCAGCACCTCCCCGCACCTGCGCCGCGCGGCCTTCACCGACGAGGGGGGCCGTGGTCTGTTCCTCGTCGCGCAGATGTCCCGCCGCTGGGGGACCCGGTACACCGACCGGGGCAAGATCATCTGGGCTGAGCAGGCGCTCGACGCCGGAGCCGCCGGAGCCGTCGGGGACCTGAGCGGTCTGCTGATGACGGACCTGTGAGGCGGGACGGAAACGGGACCGCCGCTGCGGGGTGGGCGCCCGGAGCGTTCAGGAGCCCGGGCCGACCGTGAAGTACGGGATCTTGGCCGGGTCCTGGCCGAAAGCGGCCCCGAGATAGACGGCCGACAGTTTGGTGAGCGTTCCGTCGTCGATCAGCTGCCTGATGATCCGGTCCAGCTCGTCCTTGTCGGGTGACCCCTTCGGGTAAAGGGCGCCGTAACCCTGGTCGGTCCTGTACTGGCCCACGAGACGCACCTTGCCCTCGCGCTTCTGGGGATACGCCAGCAGAATCGTCGTGTCGTGGACGACCGCGTCGATGCGTCCCTCCTCCAGCGCCGTGACCATCTCCGGGTCGTTGGGGAAGGCGGTGACGGGCTTGCTCGGCTCGAGGCGCTTCTTGACGAACCCCTCGCCCGTGGTGCCCTCGGCCACTCCGATGCGGACGTCACGGATGTCGGCTGCGTCGATCTTCTCGTCGTCCCTGATCAGCACTCCCAGGGTCGAGGAGAGGTAGGGCGGGGAGAACGCGGCCACCTTGCTCCGTTCCGGGGTGATCGTGATCTGCGCCAGGGCCAGGTCGAAGTCCTTGGTCCGGCCGGACACGACCTCCGGAAAGGGGGCGTTCTCGACCTTCACCCGGTCAAGTCCGGATCGATAGGCGATGTTGGCGGCCATGCAGTACTCGTAGCCGCTCTTGATGGAGTCCGGCGTGTCGCCGTTCCACCAGCCGGGCGCGGGCAGGGTCGTTTTGACCGTGAGGGCGCCCGCCGTGTCGGGTGACAGGTGGAACTCCCCGTGACGTCCCGAGATCGGGCAGTCGCCGTAGTGGACGTCCGGCGACTGCGACCCACCCCGGTCACAAGCCGATGTCGCGACGATGAGCGCCACGCCGACAGCCAGAGAGCCGATCGCTGCCGCGGCGCGCATCATTGCACCTCCGGTAGGGGCGTACTCCTCGATTCACCATAAATCACCCCGAACCATACGACTGCCGGAGCCACGGGGAAGGACTCCGGGGCGCGGGTCGGGCCACCCGCCTTCCGGCGGCGCCGGAGCGACCGGCCGCGGGCGCGAGCCATGCCCCCGCGACGAGGCCGCCGCCGGCACCCGGCGCGCACACCTCCGAGGACGGCGCCGACCGCGCACGACGCCGGCTGTGGCGCTCCGGCGCGTAGTCCACGGTGTGCGTCGTCGGATCCGGCGACGGTCCCGGTGTCGGTGTCGGTGTCGGTGTCGGTGTCGGCCCAGGGGGATCGCCCGCCTAGGGGCCGGGCGGTTCGGGGTTTACGGAGTTCCGGCCGATCAGTCAGGCCACTCTCGCTGCGTTCACGCCCGTTCCCGCCCTCGGCGCGTGCTCCTCGAACCGGGACATCAGGTCGGCAGGAGCACCCTTCGCACCGATGTGGGGCAAGTCTCGCCGCTGCGCGAAGCTTCCAGGTCAGAGCGCCGCCGTTGATCTTCCTCGGCGCCCCGGACGGGCTTCCCGAGTGGCCGGGGCACTACGGCGAACCTAGCGTCGTACTAAAATTTCCGGCTTGTTACGGGCTGGACCGGACAACCCCAGGCAGACCTGCGGGCCCGCCGGCGCCCCGGAGGCCTCCGGGATCGAGACGCGAGGACCGATGGCAGCCATCCACGAGAGCAGTGCTCTCGGCCTGCTCGACGGAGAAATCCGCGCATCACTCCACGACACCGCCCGTTTCTCCGGCGGCCCCGCCGCCTCCCCCCGCACCCTCGTCGACATCTTCGACGCCTCCGTGCGGTCGTTCCCGGACGAACTCGCCCTGGACGACGGCAGCACCGCCCTCACCTACCGCGCCCTCGCCGTCGAGGTGGAGAACCTCCGGCGCCGGCTCTCCGCCGCCGGGGTCGGACTCGGTGACCGGGTGGGCGTCCGGGTGCCGTCGGGCAGCAACGACCTCTACGTGACGATCCTCGCCGTCCTCGCGGCCGGCGCGGCCTATGTCCCGGTGGACGCCGAGGACCCCGACGAGCGGGCCGAGCTGGTCTTCGGGGAGGCGGACGTGCGGGCCGTCGTCGGCGCCGGGCACGAGATCACCGTCCACGGCACGCCCGCGTCGGCCGCCGCCCGGCCCGGTACCGAGCACGACGCCTGGATCATCTTCACGTCAGGCTCCACCGGTAGGCCCAAGGGCGTCGCCGTCGGTCACCGCAGCGCCGCCGCCTTCGTGGACGCCGAGGCCGCCCTGTTCCTCGCCGAGGAGCCGATCGGACCCGGCGACCGGGTCATGGCCGGGCTCTCGGTGGCCTTCGACGCCTCCTGCGAGGAGATGTGGCTGGCCTGGCGCTACGGGGCCTGTCTGGTGCCCGTGCCCCGTTCCCGGGTCCGCAGCGGTGCCGACCTGGGGCCCTGGCTGGTCGAGCAGGAGATCACGGTCGTGTCCACGGTGCCGACGCTGGCCGCGCTGTGGGAGCCCGGGACCCTCGACGACGTGCGGCTGCTGATCTTCGGCGGTGAGGCCTGTCCGCCCGAGCTGGTGCAGCGGCTGGTGACGGAGGGGCGGGAGGTCTGGAACACCTACGGGCCGACCGAGGCCACCGTCGTCGCCTGTGCCTCCCTGATGTCCGGCGAGGAGCCGATCCGGATCGGGCTGCCGCTCGGGGGCTGGGAGCTGGCCGTCGTGGACGAGGCCGGTGAACCCGTGCCGCTGGGCGGCAGCGGGCAGCTGGTCATCGGCGGGGTCGGGCTCGCGCGGTACCTCGACGCCGAGAAGGACGCGGAGAAGTACGCGCCGCTGAAGTCGCTGGGCTGGGAGCGCGCGTACCGCAGCGGCGACCTGGTGCGCGCCGACGCCGAGGGGCTCGTCTTCCTCGGGCGGGCCGACGAACAGATCAAGCTCGGCGGACGGCGGATCGAGCTGGGCGAGGTGGACGCGGCGCTCCAGGCCCTGCCGGGGGTCGCGGGGGCCGCCGCCGCCGTGCGGACCGCCCGCGGCGGCAACCAGCTGCTGGTCGGGTACGTCGTGACGCAGGACGGCTGGGACCAGGCAGCGGCCGTGCAGCGGCTGCGCGCCGAGCTGCCCGCCGCCCTGGTACCGCTGCTCGCGCCGGTGGACGACCTGCCGACCCGCACCTCGGGCAAGGTCGACCGCGACGCCCTGCCCTGGCCCCTGGAGGGCATGGCGACGGCCGGCCCGGCCGAGCGGCTCTACGGCACCGAGGCCTGGCTGGCGGAGCAGTGGACCGAGGTCCTCGGCATCCCCGTCGGCAGTGCCCGTGACGACTTCTTCGCGATCGGCGGCGGCAGCCTCGCCGCCGCCCGGCTGACGACCCGGCTGCGCACCCGGTACCCCAGCGCGGCCGTCCTCGACATCTACCAGCAGCCCACCCTGCGCAAGCTGGCCCGGCATCTGGAGAAATCGGCGCAGGACGACGGGGCGACCCGTGTCGTCGTCCTGGTGCCCACGCGCGCCAAGGTGATCCAGACGCTGCTGCTCGTACCGCTGTTCACGCTGCTGGGGCTGCGCTGGGCGGTGCCGCTGGCCGCCGCCGGCAACCTGCTGCCCGCGCACTCCTGGCTGCCGACCGCCCCGTGGTGGCTGGTCGGGTCCGCCGCCCTGGTGCTGTTCAGTCCGCCCGGACGGCTCGCGATCGCCGCGGGCGGGGCGCGGCTGCTGCTGCGCGGTGTGCGCCCGGGACGGTACGCGCGCGGTGGCGGCGTCCATCTGCGGCTGTGGACGGCGGAGCGGCTGGCCGAGTTCAGCGGGGCGACCTCACTGACCGGGTCCTGGCTGGAGCGTTACGCGCGGGCCCTCGGGGCCAGGGTCGGGCCGGACGTGGACCTGCACTCGCTTCCGCCGGTGACCGGCATGCTGAAGCTGGGCCGGGGCGCGGCCGTCGAGTCCGAGGTGGATCTGTCCGGCTGGTGGCTGGACGGCGACCGGCTGGAGATCGGGACGGTGAAGGTGGGCGCGCACGCCGTCGTCGGTACGCGCAGCATGCTCTTCCCCGGCGCCCGGGTCGGCAAGCGGGCCGAGGTGGCGCCGGGTTCGGCGGTCACCGGGCAGATCCCCACCGGTCAGCGGTGGGCGGGCGCGCCCGCGGTCAAGCTCGGCAAGGCGAAGCGGAACTGGCCCAAGGAGCGGCCGGCGCGGCGCGCGTACTGGCGTGTGCTGTACGGCCTGTCCGGTTTCGCGCTGACGGCGCTGCCGGTGCTGGCCGCGGGGGCGGCCCTGCTGGTGGCGAGCCGCTTCGTGACCCCGGGCGGCGGGCTCGGTGAGGCCCTCCGGGGCGCCGCTCTCGCCCTGGTCCCGGCCACGCTCGCCTTCGGTCTGGCGTACGCCGTGCTGCTGCTGGTCGCCGTACGGCTGCTTAGCATCGGTCTGCGCGAGGGCACGCATCCCACGCACAGCAGGATCGGCTGGCAGGCCTGGACCGTCACGCAGCTCATGGACCATTCCCGCGAGACCCTCTTCCCGCTGTACGCGGGGCTCGTCACGCCGGTGTGGCTGCGGTTGCTCGGGATGCGGATCGGCAAGGGCGCCGAGGTGTCGACCGTCCTCGCGCTGCCCAGCCTGACCACCGTCGGCGAGGGCGCGTTCCTGGCCGACGACACGCTGACCGCGCCGTACGAGCTCGGCGGCGGCTGGATGCGGATCGGGCGGGCGGAGATCGGGCGGCGGGCGTTCCTCGGCAACTCGGGAATGACGGCGCCGGGGCGGAGCGTGCCGGACGGCGGCCTGGTGGGCGTGCTGTCGGCGACGCCGAAGAAGGCGAAGAAGGGCAGCTCGTACCTGGGGCTGCCGCCGGTGAGGCTGCCGCGGAACACGACCGACGGCGACCGGAGCCGGACGTACGAGCCGCCCGCGCGGCTGCTGTGGGCGCGTGGCCTGGTGGAGCTGTGCCGGATCGTGCCGGTGTTCTGCTCGGCGGGGCTGGCGGTGCTGACCGTGGCGGTGCTGTGCGCGCTGGGCGGCTGGGCCCCGCTGCTGTCCGGGTTCGTCCTGCTCGGGGCGGGCGGCGCCGCAGCCGTGGTCTCCGTCCTCGCCAAGTGGCTGCTCGTCGGACGGCATCGCGGCGGTGAGCACCCCCTGTGGAGCGGCTTCGTGTGGCGCAACGAGCTGGCGGACACGTTCGTGGAGGTCGTGGCGGTGCCCTGGCTGGCGGGCGCCGTGCCGGGCACGCCGGTGATGACGGCGTGGCTGCGCGGTCTCGGCGCACGGATCGGCAAGGGCACGTGGGTGGAGAGCTACTGGCTGCCGGAGTCGGACCTGGTGACGATCGAGGACGGGGCCACGGTCAATCGCGGGTGCGTCCTGCAGACTCACCTCTTCCACGACCGGATCTTGCGGACGGATACTGTGGTCCTCCGTGAGGGCGCCACGCTGGGCCCTGGCGGGGTCGTGCTGCCCGGCAGCACGATCGGGGCCCGGACGACGCTGGGCCCCGCGTCGCTCCTCATGGCCGCGGAGTCCGTCCCGGACGACACCCGCTGGCTCGGCAACCCGATCGAGGCATGGCGTCCCTGAGAAGGGGCTACTCGGAGCCGGTGAGCGAGGTGCCGGCGGCGGGTGGTTCGAGCACAGGTCAGGGAGCGGACGGGGAAGTGGCAGTTCAGCAGTCGGTCGGGCCGGATCCGTATTTCCCGGCGAACGGTGATTCCCGTTACCGGGTGCACCGTTACGAGCTCACGCTGGACTACCGGCCCGGCCCCAACCGGCTGTCGGGCGCGGCGCGGATCAACGCCATCGCGGGACGCTCGGCGCTGCCGGAGTTCCAGTTGAACCTGGCCGACTTCAAGATCGGCCGGGTCCGGGTGGACGGCCGTCCGACGCACTACACCCACCGCGGCGGCCGGCTGCGCGTGCGGCCGGCCAAGCCGCTGCGCGCCGGGGCCGCCTTCACCGTCGAGGTGCACTGGTCGGGCAACCCCAAGCCGGTGAACAGCCCCTGGGGCGGGCTCGGCTGGGAGGAGCTGGACGACGGGGCGCTGGTGGCGAGCCAGCCCGTCGGGGCGCCCTCCTGGTACCCGTGCAACGACCGGCCCGCGGACAAGGCGTCGTACCTGATAGCGGTCACGACGCCGTCGGCGTACTCGGTGGTGGCGGGCGGCAGACTGCTGACGCGGACCACGAAGGCCTCGACGACCACGTGGGTGTACGAGCAGTCGGCGCCCACCTCCAGCTATCTGATCGGCCTGGCGATCGGCAAGTACCAGACCGTTCTGCTGGGCGACCCGGGGCTCGGGGGCGTCCCCCAGCACGGGCACATCCCGGCGGAGCTGCTGGCGGAGTTCTCGCGGGACTTCGCGCGACAGCCCGGGATGATGCATCTCTTCCAACAGCTCTTCGGCCCCTACCCGTTCGACGAGTACGCGGTCGTGGTGACCGAGGAGGACCTCGATGTCCCCGTCGAGGCCCAGGGTTTGTCGCTGTTCGGCGCCAACCACCTGGACGGCGCGCGGGGTTCGGAGCGGCTGGTGGCGCACGAGCTGGCGCACCAGTGGTTCGGCAACAGCGTGTCCATCGCCGACTGGCGGCACATCTGGCTGAACGAGGGCTTCGCGAAGTACGCGGAGTGGCTGTGGTCGGAGCGGTCGGGCGGGCGCAGCGCGCAGCAGCTCGCCTCGGTCGCGCACCGGTCGCTGTCCTCGCTGCCGCAGGACCTGCGTCTGGGCGACCCCGGCCGCAAGTCGATGTTCGACGACCGGCTCTACGAGCGCGGCGGGCTCACCGTGCACGCGCTGCGCTGCGCGCTCGGCGACGACGCGTTCTTCCGGATGCTGCGCTCCTGGCTCGGTCTGCACCGGGGCGGGTCGGTGACGACGTCGACGCTCATCGCGCACGCGGCCCGGTTCTCGCCGGAGCCCCTGGAGGAGCTGTTCGAGGCATGGGTGCACGGCACGGCGCTGCCGCCGTTGCCGGTTCCGTCGGTGGGGCGGGGCGCGGAGTCGGCGTAACCCTTCGCTGTGATCGCGGGGACGAGCCGGCCCGGCGATCGGCCTGCGGGCCGGCGGGGGTCGATCGCGCTGGGTCGATCGCGCTGTTTCTCCGCGTCTCTGCCGCCCCTCACGGGGCGCGATCGGTGGGCCGGGCACAATGGGGCCATGGCCCGACGTACCGCCCGCCCGCGACAGCACGCCTCCGCCGCCGTCCCCGCCGGCTGCCCCTGCGGGCTGTCCGCGGCCTACGAAGCCTGCTGCGGTCGTTACCATGCGGGCGCCGAGGCCGCTCCCGGTTGCGAGGCGCTCATGCGGTCGCGGTACAGCGCCTTCGTGGTGGGGGACGTGGGGTATCTGCTGCGGACGTGGCATCCGCGGACGCGGCCGGAGCGGCTCGAGCTCGATCCGGGCATGCGGTGGACGGGCCTGGAGATCCTCGGGACGGCGGACGGGAGCGCCTTCCACACGACCGGGACCGTGGAGTTCCGGGCGTCCTACCGGGGTGGCGCGCTGCACGAGCGCAGCCGGTTCGAGCGGGTGGCCGGGGCGTGGGTGTACGTGGACGGGGAGTTCCCCGAGTAGCCGGTCAGGGCGCCAGGATGTCCAGTTCCTGGAGGGCGCCGACCGTGATCTCCCGGGTCAGCTCCTCCGCGCGGGCCGCGTCGCCCTCGCGGACCGCTTCCGCGACCTGGACGTGGAGGGTGACGGCGGCCGGGTCGGGGTCCTCGAACATGACCTCGTGATGGGTGCGGCCGGCCAGGACCTCCGCGACGACGTCGCCGAGGCGGGCGAACATCTCGTTGCCCGAGGCGGCGAGGATCACCCGGTGGAAGGCGACGTCGTGGAGGAGGTATCCCTCCAGCCGGTGGCCGCGTGAGTTCGCCACCATGCCGAGAGCGCACTCCGTGAGTTCGGCGCACTGCCCGGCCGTGGCGTGTCTCGCCGCCAGGCCGGCCGCGACCGGCTCGATCGCCGAGCGCAGGACGGTGAGCGAGCGCAGCTGGTGGGGGCGGTCGGCGCCGGCCAGCCGCCAGCGGATGACCTGCGGGTCGTAGACGTTCCACTCGGTCTTGGGGCGGACCGTCACGCCCACCCGGCGGCGGGACTCGACCAGGAGCATGGACTCCAGGACCCGGACCGCCTCACGCATCACGGAGCGTGAGACGTCGAAACGCTGGGCGAGTTCGTCGGTGCGCAGAACGCTGCCCGGCGGGTACTCACCCGCGGTGATCGCGGGCCCTAGGGCGTCCAGTACTCGGCCGTGCAGACCCCGGCCCGGAGTGGTCATGCACTCAGAGTACGGGGTAGATCACGGAGCCAAAAAGTCAGACTTATTTGTCACAGACTCTTGAATTAGTCGTACCTAATCGGTTTCAGTGTCGTCGGCGTCCGTTGGCGTCAGACGTCGAGGCAGACAGCGAGGCAGAGATGCGTACCCCCCACGTCGTCGTGGTGATGGGCGTCGCCGGCACGGGCAAGACCACCATCGGTCCCCTGCTCGCCGCCCGGCTGGGCGTTCCGTACGCCGAGGGTGACGACTTCCACCCGCAGGCCAACATCGACAAGATGTCGGCCGGCACCCCGCTCGGCGACGACGACCGGTGGCCGTGGCTCGACGCCATCGGCGGCTGGGCGGACGCGCGAGCCGGTCTCGGCGGGGTCGTCAGCTGCTCGGCGCTGAAGCGGTCGTACCGCGACCGGCTGCGGGCGACGGCCCCGGGGGTCGTCTTCGTGCATCTCGCGGGCGACCGCGCGCTGATCGAGGACCGCATGGCCCACCGGCAGGGCCACTTCATGCCGACCGCGCTGCTCGACTCCCAGTTCGCCACGCTCCAGCCCCTCCAGGCGGACGAGGCGGGCGTCGTCGTGGACGTCTCCGGCAGCCCGGAGGCCATCACCGGGCGGGCCGTGACCGCGCTCGACGCGCTCGCTCAGCCTGCCGAGTAGTACCGCAGTCCCCTCCCCGTCCCCATACCTGCAAGGGAATCACCCGTGACCAGACTCAGTGTCGAGACACTGGCAGCGGACACCGTCGAGCCGATCACCTCGGCCGGCCACGCACAGCTGGGCATCGCCGTGCTGGCGGGCATCGCCGTGATCGTGCTGCTCATCACCCGGTTCAAGCTCCACGCCTTCCTGGCGCTGACGATCGGCTCGCTCGCGCTGGGCGCGTTCGCCGGGGCGCCGCTCGACAAGGCCATCGCCTCGTTCACCACCGGCCTCGGCGCCACCGTCGCCGGGGTGGGCGTGCTGATAGCGCTGGGCGCGATCCTCGGCAAGATGCTCGCGGACTCCGGCGGCGCCGACCAGATCGTGGACACGATCCTGGCCAGGGCGGGCGGCCGCTCGATGCCGTGGGCGATGGTGCTGATCGCCTCCGTCATCGGCCTGCCGCTGTTCTTCGAGGTCGGCGTGGTGCTGCTGATCCCGGTCGTGCTGATGGTCGCCAAGCGGGGCAACTACTCGCTCATGCGGATCGGCATCCCGGCGCTGGCCGGCCTGTCGGTGATGCACGGTCTCGTGCCTCCGCACCCCGGCCCGCTGGTCGCGATCGACGCGGTCGGCGCCAACCTGGGCGTCACCCTGGCGCTGGGCGTGCTCGTCGCCGTCCCGACGGTCGTCGTCGCGGGTCCGCTGTTCTCGCGGGTGGCGGCCCGCTGGGTCGACGTCCCGGCCCCCGACCGCATGATTCCCCAGCGGCCCTCCGAGGACCTGAAGCAGCGGCCCGGCTTCGGCGCCACGCTGGCCACCATCCTGCTGCCCGTCGTGCTGATGCTGTCCAAGGCGCTGGTCGACATCGTGGTGGACGACCCCGAGCACACCGTGCAGCGCGTCTTCGACGTCGTCGGCTCGCCCCTGATCGCCCTGCTCACCGCCGTGCTCGTCGGCATCTTCACGCTGCTGAGGCCCGCCGGGTTCGCCAAGGACCGGATCTCGGGGCTGGTCGAGAAGGGGCTCGCCCCCATCGCGGGCATCCTGCTGATCGTCGGCGCGGGCGGCGGCTTCAAGCAGACGCTGATCGACTGCGGCGTGGGCCAGATGGTCCTGGACATCTCCGAGGACTGGTCGATCCCGGCACTGCTGCTGGCCTGGCTGATCGCGGTGACCATCCGCCTGGCGACCGGCTCGGCGACCGTGGCGACGATCTCGGCGGCCGGCCTGGTCGCGCCGCTCGCGGCCGACATGTCGACCACCCACACCGCCCTGCTCGTCCTGGCCATCGGCGCCGGCTCGCTCTTCTTCAGCCATGTCAACGACGCGGGATTCTGGCTGGTGAAGGAGTACTTCGGGCTCAGTGTCGGCCAGAACATCAAGACCTGGTCGGTCATGGAGACCATCATCTCCGTGGTCGCCGGCGGCCTGGTCCTGCTCCTCTCGCTGGTCATCTAGCGGTACGGCGGGAGCGGGACGGAGTACGGAGTACCGGCGTGAGTCATCCCCTGTTCGACGACAGCTGCCTGCGGCCCGTGCGGCGCGGTCGCCGGGCAGGTGGGCATGCCGCCGCCGGGGCGGAGCCCGTTCGCCGGGAACCCGGTGGCCGGCCGGGAAATCGAGCTGCGCGGGGCGTTCCGCCTCGACACCGGGTGCGGGGCGGCGCCGCGCCTGCTCGCGGCCGGGCCCGCCCTCGACGCGCTGATCAGCGCGGTGGTCCCGGTACGGGACGCGGAGTGGGCGTTCGCGCTCGCCGCGGACCGGACCGTTCCCGCAAGGTGGCGCTGGACGCCGGGAGTCGGGTCGGGACGAGGGTCCGAGGGTCCGCCTAGGGGCGCCACAGTCGGTGTTCCCGCTGGGCCCACTCCCGGCTCACGGCACCCGTGCGCATCCCGCGGCGGGCCTCCGGATCGCCCAGGGCCATGCCGATGTGACCGGCCAGGACGACGCCGACGGTGAGGGCGAGCCAGTCGTGGACGAAGGTCACGCTGGTGCGCCACATGATCGGGGTCAGGTGGGTGAACCACATGAGCAGGCCGGTGCCGAGCATCACCAGGGTCGCCCCGGCGATCCAGGCCGCGTAGACCTTCTGTCCGGCGTTGAACTTGGCCGCGGGACGCGACTGCCGGCGCTTGTCCCGGCGCAGGGCGGCACCCAGCCAGCGGCGGTCGTGCGGCCCGAAGCGGTTGAGACGGCGCAGGTCGGCGCGGAACGCGCGGGAGGCGAGGCCCGCCAGGACCGGGACCGGCAGGGCCAGGCCGGCCCATTCGTGGACGCGCACCACCAGCTCCTGGCGGCCGACGAGCTGCGCGAACTCGGGGATGTACAGAGCGCCCGCCGTCACCACGCACACGCCCATGAGCAGGGCCGTCGTGCGGTGCACCCACCGTTCGGCGCGGGTGAAGCGGGGGATCTCGGTGGTCGCCGGCGGCGCCTCAGCTCGTAGGCTCATCGTCCCGTCCGTTCGAGCGGCCGACCCAGGCGTCGACGTCGTAGCCACGCTCCTCCCAGTAGCCGGGCTTCACCTTCTCGGTGACGGTGATGCCGGAGAGCCACTTGGCGGACTTGTAGAAGTACATGGGCGCCACATAGAGGCGGACGGGGCCGCCGTGGTCGTGGCCGAGGTCCTTGTCCTGCATGCGCAGGGCGACCAGGACGTCGGCACGGCGGGCCTGGGCGAGGGTGAGGCTCTCGGTGTAGGCGCCGTCGAAGCAGGTGAAGCGGATCGCGCCGGCCTCGGCGTGCACTCCGGCCGCGTCGAGCAGGGCGGACAGCCGGACGCCCTCGAAGGGTGTGCCCGGCACCCGCCAGCCGGTGACGCACTGGACGTCCTTGACCATCCGGGTCTGGGGCAGGGCCCTGAGGTCGGCCAGCGTGTAGGCGGCGGGCCGGTCGACCAGGCCGTCCACGGTGAGGCGGTAGTCGGTGGCGTTCCTGTGCGGGACCGAGGACGTCACCGAGTAGTAGCGGAAACCGCCGCCGTTGGGGAGCAGGCCGGTGAGGCCGGTGGGGTCCTTGTCGGCGGCGCCGCCGAGGAAGGCCTCCATGCCGCGCTGGAGCGGGGGCGCCGCGACGACTCCCAGGGCGCCGAGGGCGAGCGTGCCGAGGAAGATCCGGCGGCCGACGGGTGTGCCGCGTTCCGCGGGCGAGGCGGCCGGATACGCTGCCTCGGGCGCCTCGGCCGGTTCGGAGGGCCCGGGCGGCCCGGGTGGTTCGGGGTTCACCTTTCCATTCGAGCACCCGGGGGCGCGTCGGGGCCAGGGATTCCGGGCGGCCGTCAGACTTCCGTCATCACTTCTCACCGGGCTCTCAGGTCTTACCGGGCTCCCGGACCGGGCGGCCGGGCGCGGCGGGCCGGGCCGCGTGGAAGGGCCGGTGCGCGTCGCGGTCCTGGGCCGTCGCGGCGCGGGCGAGGCCGGGGGCCGGTGTCGTCCAGGGCCGGGTCGGCGTCCGGGGCGGCGCTCTCGTGGTCACGGCCGGGAGAGGGGCGGGGCCAAGAGGGCACCGCGGGGTCTTCCTCTTCTCCTCGGCGGCGGCTCCGGTGCAGCGGTCCGCGATTGGCCGATCGCTCACAGTCAATCCCTGGGCAGTGCTCACCGCCAAGGGCCGGGGGCGGTGGGCGGCGACCGCTCCCCGCCGATGAGAAATCCGGTGGCGAGCGCCGCTGGTGGGACCGCCTGCCGCCGGGTGCGCCGGCGTCCGGTGTGGCGTACGCCATGGCGCGGCCCGGCCGGAGCCCACACCATGGCCGTAGGGCCGTCCCGCACCCCCGGCCCTGCTCCCGGGCGCCGCGGTCGAGTCGACCGCCTCGCTCCGGGTACTCGAGGCGCCTAGGGCGCTGGGACGCTACAGTCGGTCACTACGCATCCCGTCCGTGGTCCGACCGGATGATCGAGGTAGGCAGCGTGTCGGTTCTGGTTCTGGTTCTCGCCGTGAGTGCCGCCTGCTGCCTGGGCTTCGGCTTCGTACTCCAGCAGAACGCGGCCCAGCGGGCGCCGCTCGGCGACTTCCTCTCCCCGCGGTTGCTGCTCGACCTGATGAGGGTGCCGCGCTGGCTGGGCGGCATCGGTCTCATGGTGGCGGGCATGGCGCTGGGCGCGATCGCGCTCGGACAGGGCGAGATCTCCCTGGTGGAACCGCTGCTCGCGACGAATCTGCTGTTCGCCCTCGCACTCTCCCGGCACCAGACGAAGCAGTCGCTGGGCCGCCAGGGCTGGGCGGGGCTGATCCTGCTCGCGGGCGGGGTGACCACCTTCATCGTGGCGGGCGAGCCGCGCGGCGGCAGCGCGGTCACGAACCCGCTGCGGCACTGGCTGATCATCGGGGTGATGGTCGGCCTCGCCCTGCTGCTCACCACGTACGCCAAACGTTCCCGGCTCAGTTCCGGCCCGGTGCTGCTGTCCCTCGCGGCCGGCCTGCTGTACGGCGTCCAGGACGCGCTGACCAGGGTCAGCGGGCAGCGGTTCGCCGCGGGCGGGCTCGGCGAGCTGCTGACCGGGTGGCAGCCGTACGCGGTGCTCGCCCTCGGCGTGACCGGCCTCGTCCTGGTCCAGAGCGCGTTCGAGACGGCGCCGCTGCGGATGTCGCTGCCCGCGCTGACCGCGGCCCAGCCCCTCGCGGGGATCATCTGCGGGGTCGGCTTCCTCGGCGACCGGCTGCGCACCGACACCGGCGCGCTGGCCTGGGAGGCGGCGGGGCTCGCGGCGATCGTCGCGGGCATCGTGCTCCTCGGACTGCACCCGGCGATGCCGCGCGGCACCGCGCCGCGCGAACGGGTCCCCGACCTCCAGCCCCAGTAGCCGCCGGCCTCGCGGCGGGGCCTGCTTGGATGGACCCATGAGCGCTGCTGACGAGATCCTGGACGTCGTCGACGAGAACGACCGGGTGGTCGGCCGGTTCCCGCGCGGGCAGGTGTACGCCGAGGGGCTGCGGCACCGCTGTGTCTTCGTCCGGGCCCGGGACGCCGAGGGCCGGGTCTTCGTCCACCGCAGGACCGCGACCAAGCTGGTCTTCCCCTCGCTGTACGACATGTTCGTCGGCGGGGTGGTCGGCGCGGGCGAGGCCTACGACGACGCCGCGCTGCGCGAGGCCGAGGAGGAACTGGGGGTGAGCGGCCTGCCCCGCCCGGAGTTCCGCTTCAAGTTCCTGTACGACGCGGGGGCCGCCGGGAGCTGGTGGTCGGCCGTCTACGAGGTCCGCTGCGACCTGCCGGTGCGGCCCCAGGTGGAGGAGGTGGCCTGGCACGGCTTCCTGGCCGAGGAGGAGGTCGAACGGCGGCTCTCCGTCTGGGAATGGGTGCCGGACGGCCTGGCGGCGTACGAACGGCTGAAGGCGCACCGGGCGACCGGCTGACCGGGGCGGTCCCCCTGCGCACCGGGATCAGGCGGCCGGTGGTCGGCGGGTAGGGTCCTTCGGGTGATCGAGTTCGTACGGAACGTCCGGTTGTGGTTCGCTCCCGAGCAGGTACGGGAGGAGGGCCGCACACCCGACTACCGGTTCTCGCTGGCGAACGAGCGCACCTTCCTGGCCTGGCTGCGCACCGCGCTCGCGCTGATCGGCGGGGGCTTCGCGGTGGACCAGTTCCTGCCGGATCTGCGCTGGGGCTGGCGGGTCGGGCTGGCGCTCGCACTGCTCGCCGCGGGCGTGCTGTGCTCCCTGCGCGCGGTCAACCACTGGATGCGCTGCGAGCGGGCGATGCGCCGGGGCGAGGATCTGCCCGCCTCCCGCTTCCCGGCGCTGCTGGGTGTGCTGGTCGCGGTGGTGGCGCTGGCGATGGCCGTCGTGGTGCTGGTGGGGTGGGAGGGGTGAACGAAGCCGCCCGGTCGGCGCGTGACCCCGGTCTCCAGCCCGAGCGGACCCGGCTCGCCTGGCGCCGTACGACGCTGGCCAGCACCGTGGCCGCCGTGCTCGCCGCGAAGGCGGCGCTGCACGGCGGGGTGTCGGTGGTCGGGCTCGTCGCGGGAGCGCTGTGCTGCGGATTGTGGCTGGCGTTCCTGCTGCTCGCGCACCACCGGATCCACGCCCTCTCCGTCACGGCGAGCCCGGCGGCCCTCACGCCACGGCACGCCACGGCCGCGGTCCTGTGCGCGGTCGCGACGGCGGTGTGCGCCGCGGCGCTGGTGGTGGTCTAGGGGCCTCGCCGGATCCCGGCCGGTCTCACCCTTCCGCGCTCCCTGCGGCCTCGTCCGCCCAGTCGACCGTCACCACGATCTTGCCCCGGGTGCGGCCCTGTTCGTTCAGCCGATGGGCGTCCGCGGCGCGCTCCAAGGGGAACGTCTCGGACACGTGCACGGACACCACGCCCTGTTCGGCCAGTTCCGACAGCCGGGTGAGGTCCTCGGCGTCGGGCCGGACCCAGAAGTACCGGCCGCCGTATCCGACGACGTCCCCGTCGGCGATGGAGGCCAGGCGTCCCTCCGGGGCCAGCAGATTGGCGGAGACCTTCAGCGTGTCGCCGCCGATCGTGTCGAAGGCCGCGTCCACGCCCTCGGGGGCCAGCCCGCGCACCCGTTCGGACAACCCCTCGCCGTAGGTCACCGGCTCGCCGCCCAGCGAGCGGACGAAGTCGTGGTTGGCCTCGCTCGCCGTGCCGATCACGCGGGCGCCGAGATGGCGGGCGAGCTGCACGGCGATGGAGCCGACGCCGCCCGCGGCCGCGTGCACGAGAACGGTCTCGCCCCGTTTCACCCGGAGGGCCCGGGTCAGCACCTGGTAGGCGGTGAGCCCGGTCAGCGGCAGGCCCGCGGCCTCCTCCCAGGTGAGGTTGCGGGGCTTGCGGGCGAGGGTGCGGACGGGAGCGGCGACGTACTCGGCGAAGGTGCCGCGGGAGAGGAAGTCCTCGCGGACGTAGCCGATGACCTCGTCGCCGACCGCGTACTCCACGACGGACACCCCGAGCTGCACGACGACGCCGGACACGTCCCAGCCGGGGATCACCGGGAAGACGGCTTCGAACATCGGGTCCAGGTATCCCTCGCGGGCCTTCCAGTCGACGGGGTTCACGGCCGCCGCCCGGACCTTCACCAGCACCGAGTCGGGGCCGATCCTGGGCTCGCGGACGTCCCCGTACGCGAGCGTCTCGGGGCCGCCGTAGCGTGAGTAGCTGATGGCCTTCATGGGTCCGACCCTCCGGGGTACCCGGACGCCACGCAAGCCGAATGACCCCATATGCGAGGTTCGCGTGACAGCCTGTCCGACGTCATCCCCCGCGGCTTCGAAGGTGAGCAGCATGACCACCCTCCATCTCGAGCACTCCGCCCACACCCACACGCACGGCCCGGACTGCGGGCACACCGAGGTGCGGCACGGCGACCACGTCGACTACGTCCACGACGGGCATCTGCACCGCGAGCACGGCGGCCACTGGGACGAGTGCGAGCCGGGCGGGCATGTGGCCCACGACGGGCACGAGCACCGGCACGGCGAGGACTGCGGGCACGCGCGCGTGCCGCACGGCGACCACATGGACTATCTGCACGACGGGCACCGGCACGCCGAGCACGACGGCCACTGGGACGACCACTGACGCGTCCGGAGGACGACGGCGGAGACGGCCGGGACGGCCGGGAACCGCGCTGACGACGGCTCCCCGGGCATCGGCCGGGGGAGCCGTCGTCCTATCGTGGCTCCGATCACGTTGGGCGCGACCACTGGACGGCATACCGACCGGTCGGCATCATGGTGCGCATGCTGATTCCCCGTCCCGTCCGCAGGAGCTGCGCATGAGCCCCGACCACCCGCCCGGACTCGATCTCGACCGGCTGCGCGCCCTGCTGGAGCGCGAGCGCCCCGGCCTGGTCGACGGTCCGCTCACCGGCCGGCTGATCGAGGGCGGACGGTCCAACCTCACCTACGCGGTCTCCGACGGCACCGCGAAGTGGGTCGTGCGGCGCCCTCCCCTCGGGCACGTCCTGGCCACCGCGCACGACATGCGGCGCGAGCACCGGGTGATCAGCGCCCTGCACCCGACGAGCGTGCCGGTGCCGCGCCCGGTGCTGCTGTGCGAGGACCCCGAGAACGGGGCGGCGCCCGGAGCGCCCTTCTACGTCATGGAGTTCGTCGAGGGCACCCCCTACCGCACCGCCGACGAGCTCGCCCCGCTCGGCGAGCGGCGCACCCGGGACGCGGTCCTCTCGCTGGCGGACACGCTGGTGGAGCTGCACGCGGTGGACCCCGCGGCGGTGGGCCTTGCCGACTTCGGCCGGCCGGAGGGCTTCCTCGACCGGCAGCTGCGCCGCTGGGGCAAGCAGCTGGACGCCTCCCGCAGCCGTGACCTGCCCGGGATCGACGAGCTGCACGCGGCGCTCGGCCGCGGACTGCCGCACTCCCCCGCCCCGGCGGTCGTGCACGGCGACTACCGGCTCGACAACGTCCTGATCGGGCCCGACGACACGATCCGGGCGATCCTCGACTGGGAGATGTCGACGCTCGGCGATCCGCTGACCGACCTGGGGCTGCTGGTGATGTACAGCGTGCCGCTGCGGCTGCCGAACTCGCCCATCTCCACGACCGCCTCGGCTCCCGGGCACCCGTCGCCTGCCGAGCTGATCGAGCGCTACGCGACCCGCTCGGGGCGGGACGTCTCCGCGGTCTCCTGGTACACGGCGTTCGCCTGGTTCAAGCTCGCCGTGATCCTGGAGGGCATCCACTACCGGTACACCCTGGGCCAGACCGTCGGGCGCGGCTTCGACCGCATCGGGGAGCTCGTCCCCGTCTTCATCGAGCACGGACTGACCACTCTCCAGGAAGGCTGACCCGCATGGACTTCGCGTTCGACGCACGCACCGAGGAGCTCCGCGCCAGGCTGCTCGCCTTCATGGACGAGTACGTGTACCCGGCCGAACCCGTCGCCGAGGAGCAGCGCGCGCTGCTCGCCTCGCCGTGGGACACCCCGGCCGTGGTCGAGGAGCTGAAGGAGCAGGCCCGCAGCCAGGGCCTGTGGAACCTGTTCCTGCCGGACGCCGAGCACGGCGCCGGTCTGACGAACCTCCAGTACGCGCCGCTGGCCGAGATCACCGGCCGCTCCCCGCAGCTGGCGCCGACGGCCCTGAACTGCGCCGCTCCGGACACCGGCAACATGGAGGTGCTCGCCCAGTTCGGCGACGAGCGGCAGCAGAAGCAGTGGCTGGAGCCGCTGCTGGCCGGGGAGATCCGCTCGGCGTTCGCGATGACCGAGCCGGAGGTGGCCTCCTCCGACGCCACCAACATCACCACGCTCATCGAACGGGACGGCGCCGACTACGTCGTCACCGGTCGCAAGTGGTACATCTCCGGGGCGATGAACCCGGACTGCCAGATCTTCATCGTGATGGGCAAGACGGACCCGGAGGGCGCCGACATCCGCCGTCAGCAGTCCATGGTGCTGGTGCCGCGCGACACCCCCGGCGTGACCGTCAGGCGCGCCATGAAGGTGTTCGGCTACGAGGACCACTCCCACGGCGGCCACGCCGAGGTGGTCTTCGACCGGGCGCGGGTACCGGTGACGAACCTGATCGGCGAGGAGGGCGGCGGCTTCGCCATCGCCCAGGCCCGGCTCGGCCCCGGCCGCATCCACCACTGCATGCGGCTGATCGGCATGGCGGAGCGGGCGATCGAGCTGATGTGCCGCCGGGCGGTCTCCCGCGACGCCTTCGGCAAGGCGCTGGCCCAGCAGGGCGTGGTCCACAACTGGATCGCGGACGCGCGGGTGACGGTCGAGCAGCTGCGGCTGCTGGTCCTCAAGACCGCGTGGATGATGGACACGGTCGGCAACCGGGGCGCCCACACGGAGATCCAGGCGATCAAGATCGCGACGCCGCGCGCGGTCGTCGACATCATCGACCGCGCGATCCAGCTGCACGGCGCGGGCGGCGTCAGCCAGGACTTCCCCTTGGCCGAGCTGTACGCCGGCGCCCGCACGCTGATGATCGCCGACGGCCCGGACGAGGTGCACCAGCGGTCGCTGGCGCGACGGGAGCTGAAGAAGTACCTGTAGCGGCGGCCCGGACCGCGAGATGAGCCAGGAAGGCCCCGGCGTCGCCGCCGGGGCCTTCCTCACTTCGTCGCGCAAACCGTGCGGGACAGCGCCGGAGAGGGCGCGCCCGTCAGGGCCGCAGGGCCCGCAGCAGCATGTCCGCCAGATGGTCGGCGACCTCCTGCGGCGCCATCGAACCGTCGGGGCGGTACCAGGTCGACAGGTGGTGGACGGAGCCGAAGTGGTAGTCCACGACCAGGTCGGCCGGGGTCGCCGTGGAGAAGACACCGGCCTCCTGGCCCTCTTCGACGAGGGCGCGGAAGCGTTCGTGGTAGCGCCGGCGCTCGGCCCGCACCTGTTTGTTCTTCTCGGGGCTCAGGTGGTGCATGGAGCGGAAGAAGATCGACGCGTCGTCGAGGTTGTCGATCGTCGTGACGACGACGTCCGCCGCCGCGCCCCGCAGCCGCTTCTCGATCGGCTCGTCGGCGTTCGCGAAGGCGTCCAGACGCTCCTGCTGGACGCGCAGCACGCGCGCGTACACCTCGTGCAGGAGGTCGTCCTTGGAACCGAAGTAGTGGTACAGCGCGCCCTTGGTGACGCCTGCCGCCTCGACGATCTCCTGCACCGAGGTCCGGTCGTAGCCCTGCTCGGCGAAGAGCCGGGTGGCGGCGGCCAGCAGCCGCTGCGGCACGGGTGTCCCGTCACCGTCCGTCGTCCTGGGCACTGCCGCCACCTGCCTTCCTCTATGCCGTACCGGCCAGCCGTACCGGCTGTCGTACCGCTGACTTGCTGCTGATTGTCACTGACTGTCCTGTGGGCGCGAACGCAGCTCCCGACGGAGGATCTTGCCAGTCGCCGTCTTGGGCAGGTCCGGCAGGATCTCCACCTGGCGCGGATACTTGTACGCCGCCAGCCTGTCCTTGCAGTAGGCGGCGAGCGTATCGGCATCCGCGTCGGCGCCGGGACGCAGGCTGATATAGGCCTTGACGGTCTCCCCGCGGTAGCCGTCCGGCACCCCGACGACGGCCGCCTCACGCACCGCCGGGTGCGTGTACAGCACGTCCTCGACCTCGCGCGGCCACACCTTGAAGCCCGACGCGTTGATCATGTCCTTCTTGCGGTCGACGACGTAGAGCCAGCCCTGTTCGTCCATGAACCCGATGTCGCCGGTGCGCAGCTCACCGTCGGGGAAGGTCTCGGCGGTGGCCTCGGGACGGCGCCAGTACCCGGGGACCACCTGCGGGCCCCGCACGACGATCTCGCCCTGCTCGCCGAAGGGCACCTCCGCACCCCGGTCGTCGACGATGCGCACGACCGTGTCGGGCCCGGGCACGCCGACGGCGAGGGTCCCGGAGGCCGGGTCGACCGGCGCCTCGAGCTGGGGCGGCACGGAGGCGCAGGGAGCGGTGCACTCGGTGAGCCCGTAGCCGTTGCGGATGTACGGTCCGAAGCCCGCGCGGAACTTCTCCACCAGGGCGGGCGGCACCGGCGCGCCGCCGGAGGAGATGTTCACGAAGGACGCGAAGTGGTCGCGGGTGGCGCCGGGGTGCGCGGCCAGCGCCATGAAGGCGGTGGACGGGCCCACCGTGTAGTGCGGCTTGTGCTCGGCGAACGCCTCCAGCACCACGCCCGCCTCGAAGCGGTACGTCAGGACGAGCGTCCCCGCGCTGTTCAGACAGGCGCCGAGCTGGCAGACCATGCCGGTGATGTGGAACAGCGGGGCGAGCGCGTAGTAGACGGGCGCCTCGGGCAACCGCAGCCCGGTGCGCTGGCGCTCCGCGTTGACCATGATGTTGCGGTGGGTGTTGGTCGCGCCCTTGGGGGCGCCGCTCGTGCCCGAGGTGTAGCTGATCAGGGCGATGTCGGCGGGGGCCGCGTCGCGCCCCTCGGGGGCCTTGTGGCCGGCGCGGGCGACGGTGGTGAGGTCGTCGGCGTCCGACGCCTGCGGGAGCCTCTCGAAGGTCAGCACGCGCGCGTCACCGCGGGTCTGGAAGTCCAGCTCGCAGCCGGTGAGCACGGTCCGCACCGGCGAGTCGGCGGCCGTCTCCCGCAGGTAGGACTCCCAGGCGCGGTCGGAGCAGATGAGCGCGGCCACCTCACCGTCCCGCAGGACGTGGGCGACCTCGCCCGACTTGTACATCGGGTTGACGGGGACGACCGTCGCGCCCGTCTTCCAGGCGCCGAGCAGGGCGAGGACGAAGAGCGGGGAGTTCTGCAACAGCACGGCGACCCGGTCACCGGGTTCCACGCCGCGGGCGGCGAGGTGACCGGCCACGGAATCGCTGAGCTCGTCCACCTCGCGGTAGCTGAGCCGCCCGTCGAAGTAGGCGAGGCAGGTGCGGTCGGGGGCCTCGGCGACGGACCTGCGGAAGGCGTGCACCAGCGAGTCGGCCGGGTCGATCGGGGCGCGCTGGGCGTCGTCGAGCAGGGCCACCCACGGCTTGGCCGCGTAACGGGAGGCGGGCGCGGTCATTCGGCGGTCTCCCACTTCTGCTGGAGGTGGTTCATGTTGGTCAGCCAGCGGTCCGGGTCACCGGCCCGCACCTGGTAGTACCCGGCGACCTCGGGGTGCGGCAGGATGAGGAAACGGTCCTCCGCGATGCCCTTGAACAGCGCGTCCGCCACGTCCTGCGGCTCGATCGCGGTCGGCTTGAGCACCAGGTCGCCCGCGCTGCCGGTGGCGTTCAGCATGTCGGTGCGGACGCCCTGGGGGCAGATCGCGTGGACCTTGATCCCCCGGTGCCGGTAGGTCAGCGACAGCCACTCGGCGAAGGCGTACGCGCCGTGCTTGGTGACGCTGTACGGGGCCGCGCCGATCATCGTGAGCAGCCCGGCGGCGGACACGGTCGAGACGAACCTGCCCCGGCCGCGCTCCAGCCAGTCCGGGAGCAGGGCGTGGGCCGCACGGACGTGGGCCATGACGTTGACGTCCCAGGCGAGCGCCCAGACGGCCTCCCCGGCCGCCTCCGAGCCGCCCGAGGCCACTCCGGCGTTGGCGCAGTACACGTCGACGGTGCCGCCGAGCGCCTCCCGGGCCCGGTCGACGATCTCGGAGGCGTCGCCGGGGACCGCGATGCCGCCGATCTCGTCGGCCACGGCCTGCGCCCGGTCCGCGTCCAGGTCGTTGACGACCACCCGGGCTCCCTCGGCGGCGAAGCGGCGGGCCAGCGCGGCCCCGATACCGCCTCCCGCTCCGGTCACGACCACTCCGGCATCCTGCACGGCTTCCACCATCGGTCTCCTTCGACGCGACTGCGGCACGAATCGGCTCTACCGCCAGACTAACCAGTCGGTATGTTGTGGCGGAAGGGGTGCCCCGGATCGGCTCGGACCGGTTGCGCCGCACCGGGACGGGATGCCTCTTGTACGGATGAGCCGGGACGTATGGCCAATTGCCCCTGTTCGCAGGACGATGCGCGCACTTGGCGCACCGCTCGGGGGACGAGGGGGCCTGTCATGGCGGATCCGGTGATGAGCGTGACTCCCTACTGGGAGCTGACCTTCGACGCCGACGGGGACGTGGACGGCGGACGGCGGGACCGGCTGCTGACCGGTGTGGGGCGGAGCGGCGTCCGTGACCTGATCGTCTTCTCGCACGGCTGGAACAGCGACCGCTCCGGCGCCACCCGGCTCTACAGCCGCTTCTTCGCCCCGATCCCCGCGCTCGCCCCGGCGGCCCGCATCGGCTACGTGGGCGTGGTGTGGCCGTCGATGCGGTTCTCGGACGAGCCGATCCCCGACCTCCCGCGCTCGGCGGCGGCCGCGGCGACCCGGCGACCGGCCCTGGACGCGGACACCCGGCACGCGCTCCTCGAGACGTTCCCCGGCCGGGCCACGGTGGTCGACCGGATCGCACGGCTGCTGGAGCAGCGGCCGCCCGAGGAGGCCGAACTGGAGGAGTTCGGCCGGCTGGTGCGGCTGCTGGTGGACGTGGTGCCGCCGGGACCGCAGGCTCTGTTCGGGGCGGACACGCTGGCGGAGGGCGTGCCGCAGGACGATCCGGAGATGTTCGCCGGCCCGACGGCGGTGACCTGCGAGGAGTTCGCGCGGGCCCTGTCCGGCCTCGACTCCGCACCGGGCGCCGCGGAGTTCACGCCGCCCAACCCCTGGGACGGGGCGCACGAACTGCTGCGGCAGGCGACGTACTACGCGATGAAGCGGCGCGCCGGGACGGTCGGCGAGCGCGGACTCGGCCCGCTCGTCGGGCGGTTGGCGGCGGTCGCACCGGGCCTTCGGGTGCACCTGGTCGGGCACAGCTTCGGCGGGCGGCTGGTGTCCTTCGCGCTGCGGGGGCTGCCGGACGGGGTGCGCACGGTGAAGTCGGTGACGCTGCTCCAAGGCGCCTTCTCGCACCACGCGTTCGCCCCGCGAGGGGTGCTCCACGGCCAGCAGAACCGGATCGACGGCCCCCTCGTGTGCTGTTACTCGCGGTTCGACCAGGCGCTGAGCACGATGTACCCGCTGGCCTCGCGCATGGCGGGCGACGACCGGGGCCTGGTCGGGGAGATGCTGAGCGCCCGGTGGGGCGCCCTCGGGCACGACGGGGTGCAGTCCGTGCCGGGCACGCGCGCGTGTGCGCTCGCCGACGCGCTGTCCGGGCCGCTGCCGGAGTCGGGGTGCGTGAACGTGGACGCGGCGGCGGTGGTCCGGCGCGGCGGGGCGCCGGCCGGGGCGCACAGTGACATCGCGCACCCCGAGCTGGCGCGGCTGGTGCTGGCGGCGGGCCGGATCCGTTAGGAGGCGACCCGCCGTCGCGGGAACTACCGGTGCGAGGTGAACTCCACCACCTGCTGGAAGGTGGGCCGGTTCTGCCAGCTGATGTTGCCGTGCTTGATGCCGCCCAGGGTGCGCTGGACGATCGAGTCGGCGCACCACTGGTTGCCCGCGGCGCACAGGGCGTCGCCCGGGTAGACCTGGGCCGCGGTCGTGCCGGCCGCCGTCTTCAGGGTGCTGATGAGGATGTCCCGGCAGCTGCTGACGGTGCCGCTGCCGCAGTACTTCTGGGGCAGCGCGCCCTGCACCGGCTCACCGAGCACCGCCCGGACGTCCTTGTCGACATAGCTCCACCAGCCGTACTGGAAGGAGCTTCCGGCGTGCGCCCCGGTCGGGCCGTGGGCGGCCGACGGAGCCTCGTCGATCGGCAGGTTCGCGGTGAACGCCGTGTACAGGCCGGTGCCGAGGCCGGGTTCGAACTCGGCCTTCACCAGCAGCGGCCACCAGGCGTCCAGGACGCGGATCGCGTCGGCGTCGGCGTACGTCTTCGAACCGGCCGTCGTCTCCGTCCGCTTCCCGCCCGCCGTCAGCCAGGTCTGGAGCCTGGTCACCGCGGCCGCGGCCGTGGAGTCGGTGACCGTGGAGCTGTTGATCACCTTCAGCAGGTCGGGCAGGACGTCCTCGGCGCGCAGGTCGACGAGCGCCGCGTCCGCCATCGCCTTCGTCAGGGACGCGCGCGTGACGCCGCCGGCCGCGACCAGCTTCTTCACCCGGTCCTCCAGCAGGTTGCCGCGGTGCACGGACCCGTCGCCCCAGGAGGCCGTCGAGTAGTCCTTGGCCTGCTTGTTGTTCCAGGAGATGTAGTAGTCCTGGTCGATGGAGTTCGGATGCGCCGAGGCCGGCGTGTACGCGGCCGTGTTGGTGGCCGGCGCCCAGTTCTTCCACTCGTACGCCGCCTGCGCCCACACCGGGAACTCGGCGTCGACGCCGCTCGCCCGCACCGGGTTGTCGCCGCTGTTGTAGTACGCGGTGTGCGTGGAGTCGGCGTAGAACCAGTTGAAGGTGTAGTTGATGTGCTGCACCGCGCTCTGGAAGGTCTGCGGGCTCTTGACGTAGTCCGGGTCGTTCAGCATCTGGAAGCCGATGATCGAGTCGGCCTCGTGCATGTACGACGAGCGCAGGGTCGTGTAGGCGACCTTCCTGCCGCCCACGGTCGCCCGGTACTCCACGGGACCGTACTTGGTGCGGTACACGCGCATCGTGTACGACCCGGCGGCCGTCCCGTCCGCGGTGGTGGGCTTCCAGGCGTTCTTCTGCTCCACCACGTCCATGGCCGTGCAGGCGCCGTGGTACAGGTAGTGGTAGTCGTCCTGGCAGAGTTCGACCGCGTAGGTGTCGATGATGTCCTGGCCGGAGGTCGTGGCGCTCCACGCGTAGTCCTGGCCGCGGCCGAGCTCGACGTACATGCTCAGACCCGCGAAGGAGGCGCCGCGGGCGCTGATGCCCGGGCCCTGGATCTCCTGGAGCATGAGCAGCTGCGGGGCGAAGTAGCCGGTCTGCGGGCCGAAGACGGCGATCGGGTGACCGCTCGCGGTGGCCCGGCCGCTGACGACGAGGGCGTTGGACATGCCACGCCTGGCCGAGCCGAGGGCACTCGCGGTCGCCGTGGCGGAGGTCGCGGTGGCCGAGGCGTCGGCCCCGGTGCCCGTGGCGTCGTAGATCAGCGGTTGAGCGGTCGCCGAGCCCTTGTCGGGCAGTGCCTCGCCCTGCGGGCTCGCGGGCTTGGTGGCGTACGGGAAGCTCTGGCCGTCGTGGACGGTGAGCACGGCCTCGGGGTCGTTGCGCTCGCGGAACGCCTCCCAGACCTGGGTGCCCTGCTCCACGCCGTACTTCTCCTGCGCGGCGAGCAGCGACACCGCGTTGTTCACCTCGCCGCCGCCGCCCGAGCCGAAGAGCGCGCCGATGACCGAGGCCAGCGCCACCAGGTCGGTGATCTTGAAGTGATCGATGGTGCCCGCGTTGGTGATTGAGTCCTTGTGGCCGGTCAGAACGTATTCACCGGGGAAGTAGCGGCCGCTGTCGGAGGCGTCGATGTAGGCGTTGATGCCGGCCAGGTAGGCGTTGGCGTCGGCCAGGGCCTGCTGGCCGCGGGTGCCGTTGTCGGCCACGGCGTTGTCGATCTGGGCCTGGAGGTCTGCCTCGGTGTACGGAGCGTTGCGCCAGAACTGCTGTTCAAGCCCCTGGTTGGAGGGGTCGCCGCCCGCGAAGGCGGTCAGCTGGCCACGGCCGACGTGCCGGAAGACGTCCATGAGCCACAGCCGGTCCTGGGCCGCCGCATACCCGGCGCCGAACTCGGTGCCGTATCTGGTGGTACCGGTGATGTGCGGTACGCCCGTCTTCTTGTCGCGGACGATCGTCACGTCGCCGCGGCCCGCGGGGCTCAGGGTGGAGGCGACTTGATCGGAGGCGACACCGAACGACGCGTCGTTGAAGAACGTGTTGATCGTGGCGTTGGTGAGCGTGGTGTGCCCCTTGGCCAGGTTGGCGTAGGGGCCGAGCTGGTCCTCCGCGTGCTCGGGCTGGGTGCCGAAGGCCTGGTTGAGGAGGATCTGCGCCAGCGTGGCGTTGCCGTTCTCGCCCGGCGGCAGGATGTCGGAACACTGGCCGCCGCAGTAGTCGTTCGCCGCCGTCACCTCGGCGGCTGCCGCCACTTGGGAAAGCGGCGACAAAAGACCGGCAATCAGGGCGCATACGGAGGCTGTCTTCAGGAACCCGGGGAATCTGCCGGGAGTTCTCAGTCTGTCGAGAGTGAAGCGGGGGGTTCGCCGTGGCATGGGCTGCTCCTAGCGACGGGGGGGTCGGCGGAAGGTTACCGCCGGTATCCCCGGGATTGAAGATGAACATGCGTCAAGTTTTCGACAGGTGGAGGTCCTCGGAGATCGAAGGGAGCCGAATCGCATGTCGATACGTCTATTCGACGACGTCCGTACGACGACGCCGAAGTGACCGAAGTGCAGATGCAGATGTGACGGAGGTGCAAGGCGATGGCCGGTTTCCGGAGTCTGGCGAGACAGGTACGAGACCCCCGGTGCGATCTGGCACTGCGGCGGTACTCACTGCGCAAGTGCCTTGAACGGTTCGCTCCCTACGGACACCGCGCGACCTGGGACCACCTGTGCTCCCGGGCCGGGTTCGGTCCGGAGGACCGCTCCCCCGATCCGGCGCGGCTCGTGGCCGCGTTGGACGAGCTGGAGGAGGCACGGGCGGTATGGCTGGCCTACGAGGTGGAGTTCGCCGAGCGCCGCAAGAAGGAGAAGCACGACGGGCTGCGCAGGCCGGGCAGCGTGGACGACTGGCACCGGCTGACCTGGGGCGGTTTCGGCGTCGCCTGGTGCGACGACCCGCGGCTCCACCCCCGTGAGCCGCTGGCCGACGTGCTGGGCAAGCTGATCGCCGCGCTGGAGCGCGCGCCGGGTTCCGGCTGCCCGGTGTGCGGCGGCGAGCGGCTGCTCTGGAAGTACGACCTGGATCACGAACCGTCGGCCGGCCCGGTCTGCGCGGACTGCGGAATTCTCGTACCGCGCCCCGTGCTCACGCCCGAGGCCCTGGCGTACGCCAGGAGCGGACGACTGCTGGTGTCGGCCTGACACCGGCCTGAGCTCTGCCCAAGGTCGGCCCGCGGCCGGCCTGAGAGCACGGCGGGGGTGCGCCGGGGATGCCGCACCCCCGGGTATGCCGCGTCCCCTTCCATGGCGCGTCCCCTTCACGCCGCGCCCCTTCATGCCGGTCCGCGCGATCGAGGCCGTCGACCGCCGTGGCCCACCCACGCCGTTGTCAGTGGCGGGTGTCACCATCGAGGAATGATCCAGGTCTGTCTCAACGGAGCGCGCGGCGCCGCGGACAGTGCGGTCGTGCCGCTGACGCCCCGCGCGATGGCGGAGGCCGCGGCCGAGGCCGTGGCGGCGGGGGCCACGGATGTCCATGTCCACCCCAAGACGCCGTGCGGCCGGGACACCATGTCGCCGCGGATGGTCGCGGCGGCCCTCGACGCGATACGCGCCCGGGTGGCGGTCCCGATCGGCGTCACGACGGGCGCCTGGGCGCACCCGGACCCGGTGGACCGGCTCACCCGGGTGCGCGCGTGGACGGTGCTGCCCGACCACGCCTCCGTCAACTGGCACGAGCCGGGCGCCGAGGAGTTGGCCGCCGCCCTCGTCGAGCGGGGCGTGGGCGTGGAGGCCGGCATCTGGTCCGGTACGGACGGGGCGGCGCGGTTCGCCCGCTCACCCCTCGGCCCGAAGGTGCTGCGGGTGCTCGCGGAGGTGACGGACACCGCTCCGGACACGGCCGAGTCGACCGCGCACGCCCTGCTGGCCGACCTCGGCACCGCCTTCGGCCGTCCGGTCCTGCTGCACGGGGAGGACGGCGGCGCCTGGCCGGTGCTGCGGCTGGCGAGGCGGCTGGGCCTGTGGACCAGAGTGGGCCTGGAGGACACACTGATCCGGCCGGACGGGCAACGAGCCGTGTCCAACGCGCAGTTGGTGACGGAGGCGCTGGCCCGGCACGCGTAGGCGTGCTGATCGGGGGAGGGCGTCGGCCGCCCGTCGGGGCGCTCCGATAATCGGTCGCTCCTTTCCCCTCCCGCGGGGACAGTTGGGGGTGATGAAAACCAACTGAGCCAGGCCTCGCAGGCCTTGAAGGAGCTCCTCATGTCGACGCTGCGCGTCACCGCCGAAGTGCTGACCGTCCACGAACACCCCAACGCCGACGCCCTCGAACTGGCCCAGATCGGCCTGTACCGAGCCGTCGTCGCCAAGGGTGCGTACCGCACCGGCGAGGCCGCCGTGTACATCCCCGAGCAGTCGGTGCTCCCCACCGCGCTGGTCGAGGAGCTGGGGCTGACCGGGCGGCTGGCGGGCAGCAGGTCGGACCGGGTGAAGGCGGTGCGGCTGCGGGGCGAGCTGTCGCAGGGGATCGTGTGCCGACCCGAGGCGCTGGCGGACGTCGACCTGGTGCTGGCCGCGGCGGAGGGCACCGACTTCGCCGAGCGGCTGGGCATCGTCAAGTGGGTGCCGCCGATCCCGCCGACCATGAACGGCGACGTGGAGGCGGCGCCGGATCTGCTGCCGTGGGTCGACATCGAGAACATCCAGCGCTACCCCGGCATCTTCGAACCCGGTGAGCCGGTGGTCCTGACCGAGAAACTGCACGGCTCGGCGTGCCTGCTGACGTATGTCGCGGACGAGGAGCGGGTCCATGTCACCTCGAAGGGCTTCGGCGCGAAGTCCCTCGCCCTGACCGAGGATCCGGGGAACCTGTACTGGCGGGCCGTACGCGCCCATGGCGTCCCCGAGGCGGCGGCCCGTCTCGCCGAGCGGCTGGGCGCGCGCCGGATCGGCGTCTTCGGGGAGGTGTACGGAGCGGGCGTGCAGGACCTGACGTACGGCGCGGACGGCCGACGCGACACCCTCGGCTACGCGGTGTTCGACGTGTCCGCGGAGATCGACGGCGTGGTGCGCTGGCTGGACGCGGCGGAGCTGCTGGCCGGTGAACTGCCCCTCGTACCACGCCTGTTCGAGGGCCCGTACGACAGCGAGCGGGTGCTGGAGATCGCGACCGGCCGCGAGAGCGTGTCCGGGCGCGGGCTGCATCTGCGTGAGGGCGTGGTGATCCGGCCTGCCGTCGAGCGGTACAGCCCGGTGACGGGGGGCCGGGCGATCGCCAAGGCGGTGAGCGGCGCGTATCTGACCCGCAAGGGCGGAACCGAGTACGAGTGAGGAATCGGGCGGGGGCGTGAGAGGGGTGGCGGCGGGCGGGGCGAGGGGATGTTCCCGACACGCCAGGCGCACCGGACGCATCGGGCACACCGGATGCGCCCGGAACACCGGATACGCCGGGGCGGCCGCACCGCCCGGCTCAGCGGCAGTCGGCCGCCTCCCCCTCCCGCCGCTCCCCCACCTGCTCCGCCGCCGCCTGCCTCTCCCCTGCCCGCTTCTCCACCAGCAGTCGTGAACCGGATGCCCGTTCGCCGAAGGCGTCGTCGGGGTTGGACAGGACACAGGTGGCGAGGGACAGACAGCCGCAGCCGATGCAGTCGGTGAGGTGGTCGCGAAGCCGGTTGAGCTGCTTGATGCGCTCGTCCAGCTCCGCGCGCCACGCCGCCGAGAGACGGGCCCAGTCCTCACGGGTCGGGGTGCGTTCCTCGGGGAGTTCGGCGAGGGCCTCGCGGATCGTGGCCAGCGGGATGCCGACGCGTTGCGCCGCGCGGACGAAGGCGACGCGACGCAGCGTGTCGCGGTGGTAGCGGCGCTGGTTGCCCGCCGTGCGACGGCTGCCGATCAGGCCCTTCGCCTCGTAGAAGTGCAGGGCGGAGACGGCGGCGCCGCTGCGCGCGGCGAGCTGGCCGACCGTGAGCTCGTGGATCTTCTCGGGAATCTGGGGCACCCCTCGAAGCCTACCCATCGCGTCGTCCACGGGTCCGTTGACATCGGCCCGGCGCCCGACCATGCTAAGCAGTTGCTTAGACCTATGGCACGGTGACATGGGCAGCTAGTGACGCGAGAGGGCCGCAGACATGGCAGAGCCGAAGATCTTCACGTCCGCCGACGAGCTGAAGGCGGCGGTGGGCGAGCAGTTGGGCCACACCGACTGGCTGGAGGTCGACCAGAAGCGGATCGACCTCTTCGCGGAGGCCACCGGAGACCACCAGTGGATCCATGTCGACCCCGAGAAGGCCGCCGCCGGCCCCTTCGGCACCACGATCGCGCACGGCTATCTCACGCTCTCCCTGCTGCCGCTCTTCGGCCCGCAGCTGATCAAGGTGGAGAACGTGAAGATGGGCGTCAACTACGGGACGAACAAGGTCCGTTTCCCCGCCCCGGTGCCCGTCGGCTCGCGCGTGCGCGCCACCGCGACGATCACCGGCGTCGAGGACGTCGCGGGCGGCGTCCAGGTGGCCGTCGCCTTCACCGTGGAGCGTGAGGGCGGGGACAAGCCCGTGTGCGTGGCGGAGTCGGTGTCCCGCTACTACCTCTAGGCACCGCTCACGCAGGGCGCTACTTCGCCGCGCCCACCATCCGCAGCACGAGGTCGGCGTACAGCGCGCCGACCTCGTCGGGGGTGCGGGGGCCGTCCACGTTGAACCAGCGGGCCACGTCGATGCAGAGGGACAGCACGGCGAGGGTCGTGCCGTGCACGTCCAGCACGGTGAACTCGCCGCTCGCCACGCCGTCCTCGATGATCCCGCGCACCTCGGCGTCGACCTGCCGGCGCAGGTCGAGGATCTCGGCGCGGGCGTCGGGGCCGAGCGCGTCCAGCTCGTACTGGACGACCCGTGCCGTCGTGCGGCGCCCGGCGTGCCAGCGGACGAAGGAGCTCACGGCCTCCGCGAGCCGCCCGGTGGCGTCGCCCTCGCCCGCGGCCGCCGTGCGCAGGATGCCCAGCGCACGGTCGTGGCCGATCCGGCTGATGCGGTGGAGCAGCTCTTCCTTGGTCTTGTAGTGGATGTACAGGGCGGCCGGGCTCATCCCCGCGCGGCCCGCGATGTCACGGGTCGTCGTCGCGTGGTAGCCGCGCTCGGCGAAGGCCTCCACGGCGGCGACCAGCAGTCGCCGGGCCGCGTCAGGGGTGACCTCTTCCCACGGCTCGATCTCGCCGCCGGCCGTCTCCTCCGCCGTAGTCATCGCTCGTTCGCCCCTCTCGGTACAGGAGCTACACCATACCGCCGAAGGTGAGCGGCCGCTTAGCGTGCCTGCTCAGATCTTCTCGAAGGGGTCGTGGTCGGCCAGGAGCTTCTCCAGGCGGGCCTGGTCCACCCGGCTCACGATCTGCCCGGCCTCCTGGCGGTCGCGGATCACCTTCGCCAGCGTGAAGGCGGAGGTCACCAGGTACAGGACGGCGATCGCCAGGAAGCCGCGCACCCAGGCGTCGGTGTGGAGGTTGTAGATGCCGATGGCGGTGGCCGCGATGGCGATGCCGAAGGAGGCGACGGCCTGTCCGTAGAACGCCGCCGTACTCTGCTGCTTGACCGGTGTGTCACTCATGGGGACAAGCCTCGGCGCGAACGGCCGGCGCCACATCCGCGCACCTACTCAGACCCGTACTCAGTCACTCCCTCTCAGAACGCCGAAACCCCCGTCAGCGCCCGCCCGATGAGCAGCTTCTGGATCTGGCTGGTGCCCTCGTAGAGGGTCATCACCCGAGCGTCGCGCAGGAGTTTGCCCGCCGGGTACTCGTCGATGTAGCCGTAGCCGCCGAAGACCTGGAGGGCGTTGTTGGCGGCGCGGACGGCGGCCTCCGAGGCGAAGAGCTTGGCCTTGGAGGACTCGGTGGCGAAGGGCAGGCCCCGGTCGATCAGGTCGGCGACCCGCCAGGTCAGCAGCCGGGCCGCGTCCACATCGACCGCGATGTCGCTGATCAGTTCCTGGACCAGCTGGTGATGGGCGATGCTCCGGCCGAACTGCTCGCGTTCGCCCGCGTACCGCACCGCCGCGTCCAGGGCGGCCTGCGCTATGCCGACGCAGCCCGCCGCGACCGACATACGACCCTTGGCCAGCGCCGACATCGCGACGGAGAAGCCCTTGCCCTCGGGCGCCAGCATCGCGGAGGCCGGGACCCGGACGTCGTCCAGGACCAGTTCGGCGGTCGCCTGGGCGCGCAGGCCGAGCTTGCCGTGGATCGCGCGACGGCTCAGGCCCGGGGTGTCGGTGGGGACGAGGAACGCGGAGACGCCCTTGTGGCCGGGCGCGTCCGTCGAGCGGGCGAAGAGCAGGACCACGTCGGCCCAGGTGCCGTTCGTGATGAACATCTTGGTGCCGTTGATCACGTAGGAGTCGCCGTCGCGGACCGCGCGGGTGGCGAGGTTGCCGGCGTCCGAACCGGTGCCGGGCTCGGTGAGGCCGAAGCAGCCGACGTACGCGCCGGAGGTCAGCCCCGGCAGCCAGCGCCGCTTCTGCTCCTCGCTCCCCCAGGCCGCGACGGTCTTCGCGACCAGCCCCAGGGAGACGGAGACGATCCCGCGCACGGACGAGTCCCCACGGCCCAGTTCCTCCGTGACCAGGCAGTACGAGAGATGGTCGCCGCCCGAGCCGCCGTACTCCTCGTCGATCGTCAGGCCCAGGAACCCGACCTCGCCGAGCTTCTTGACCAGGGACCGGTCGATGTCCTCGGCACGGTCCCAGGCGACGACGTGCGGAGCGACCTCGCGGTCCACGAAGTCCTCGGCGAGCCGCCGGACGGCCTCCTGCTCCTCGCTGAGCGCCAGATTCACCACGAGATCACCTCACAGGGGAAGGCCTTCAGGGCTGCTTCACGATTGCCCGTTAAATTAGCACTGCTAGTTTTCAGCGTGCAGCCCTACTATGTGCGCCATGGCCCGACCGCGCAAGCCCCTTCTCAGCACCGACCGGATCGTCGAGACCGCACGGACGCTCGTGGACGCGGAGGGCCTGCCGGCCGTCTCCACCCGGCGGCTCGCCGCCGAACTGGGGGTGAGCGGACCCTCGCTGTACAACCACTTCCGCACGAAGGACGAGATCCTGGAGGCGGTCGCCGACTCGGTGAGCGCGCAGGTCGACCTGTCGATGTTCGAGGACGGCCGGGAGTGGCGGACCGCGCTGCACGACTGGGCCGTCTCCTACCGCGCCGCCCTGCGCGACCACCCGAACATCGTCCCGGTGCTCGCCCGGGGCCCCGGCCGCCGGCCCGCCGGGCTGCGGCTCGCCGACGCCGTGTACGGCGCGATGGTCCGCGCCGGATGGCCGCCCGCGCAGGCCACCTCCATCGGCGCGCTGATGCGGTACTTCGTCATGGGATCCGCGCTCGGCTCGTTCGCCGGCGGCTTCGTCGACGACGTGAGCGCCTACGACCCCGCCGACTACCCGCACCTCGGACAGGCGCACCTCCTCGCCGAGCAGCAGGAGAAGATCGACGAGCGGGCCTTCGGGACGGGACTGACGGCCCTGCTGGACGGGCTCTCCCAGCAGTTCGAGCAGCTCCCCTGACACGGTTCGGCGACCACCGAACGGTCCGTCGCGCATGCTGGACCATGTGAGCATCACGGACACCGGGAACGACAGGGACGTACGGGCGCCGGGGCTGGCCGCCCTCGCCGGGCTCGTCGCCGACGAGACACGGGCCGCCTGCCTGCTGGCGCTGCTCGACGGGCGGGCTTGGACCGCCGGTGAGCTGGCCCGGCACGCGGGTGTGGCCCCGTCGACGCTGAGCGAGCACCTGGGCAAGCTGGTCGCGGGTGGGCTGCTGGCCGAGGAACGCCAGGGGCGGCACCGGTACGTACGGCTCGCCGACACCCGGGTCGCCCAGCTCGTGGAGGACCTGGCCGTCCAGGTCGCCCCGCCTGCCGCCCACCGGCCGCGCACCCTGCGCGCCGCGAGCGCCGGATCGGCGATGGCCCGGGGCCGTACCTGCTACGACCATCTCGCCGGCCGGCTCGGCATCGCCGTGACCGACGCCCTCACCGCCCAGGGACTGCTGAGCGCGGTGAGCGGGCCGGAGGGGCGGATCGACGGGGCGCGAGCGGTGACACCGGCCGTGGGTGGAGCGGTGACACCGGCCGTGGGTGGAGCCGTGACACCGCCCGTGGGTGGAGCGGTGACACCGGCGTCCAGGGAACGGGCCACCGGGTTCCTGCTGACCGAGGCCGGGCTGCGGTGGTTCGAGGGCACCGGCATCACGCTCGACCGCGCGGCCCGCCGTCCGCTCGCCCGTGCCTGTCTCGACTGGACCGAGCGCCGTCCCCATCTGGCGGGAGCCGCGGGCGCGGCCCTGTGCCGACACGCCCTCGACGCGGGCTGGTGCGTGCGGATCGGCTCCGAGCGGGCCGTGAAGGTGACGGCGACGGGCGAGCGGGCCCTGGCCGACCTGCTGGGCATCGAGGCGGCGGCACTGCGCTGACCCGGCCGCGCCGACCCGCCCGGTGCAGCCGCGAGGCCTCGCGCGGGGCCGGCGCCGGCCTCTCGCCCTCTCGGTCACCTGATGCCTCGGTCACCAGGCCCCTCGGTCACCAGGCCTCGCAGCCGAACGGCCCGTCCCCGTCGGCTGTCCCGCGGTCCCCGTTCCGTCCCTCTCCTCGGCCTGCCGGCCTGCCGGCCCAGCAGCCTGCCGGTCCCGGTCGTCCTTGCGTCCCGGGTCCCTCTCGTCCCCGGCCTCCGGGCTCGCGGCCACGGCGGCCCGGCACCCCGGCCCCTGTCCGAAATCCGCGAGCTTTCGAGCCGCCTTTCTTCCTAGCCTGAGGAGCATGATGAACAGCCCCCGGCGTACCGAACGTCGTCCAGAGTTGCTCGCCGCCGGTGCGGCGGCCGTGACCGTCGTGCTGTGGGCCTCGGCCTTCGTGTCGATCCGCAGTGCGGGCGACGCCTACTCGCCGGGGGCGCTGGCGCTCGGGCGGCTGGCCTCCGGGTCGCTGGTGCTGGGGATCATCTGCGCCGTACGGCGTGCGGGGTGGCCGCCGAGGTCCGCCTGGCGCGGGATCGCCGTGTCGGGCGTGCTGTGGTTCGGGTTCTACATGGTCGTGCTCAACTGGGGTGAGCAGCAGGTCGACGCCGGGACGGCGGCGCTGGTGGTGAACATCGGGCCGATCCTCATCGCCCTGCTCGGCGCCCGGCTGCTCGGGGACGTGATGCCGCCGCGGCTGCTGGCGGGGATGGCCGTGTCGTTCGCGGGCGCGGTCGCGGTAGGACTGTCGATGTCGGGCCACGGCGGATCGTCGGTGCTCGGGGTGGTGCTGTGTCTGCTCGCCGCCTTCGGGTACGCGGGCGGGGTCGTCGCGCAGAAGCCCGCCCTGGGGCGGGCGACCGCGCTCCAGGTCACGACGTTCGGATGCGCCATCGGGACGGTGGTGTGTCTGCCGTTCGCGGGGCAGCTGGTCCACGAGGCGGCCGACGCGCCGGTCTCCGCGACGCTCAACATGGTCTATCTGGGCGTCTTCCCGACCGCGCTGGCGTTCACCACGTGGGCGTACGCCCTGGCCCGGACGACCGCGAGCCGCATGGGCGCGACCACGTACGCGGTGCCCGCCCTGGTCGTGCTGATGTCGTGGCTGGCGCTGGGCGAGGTGCCGGGGCTGCTCACCCTGGCCGGTGGGGCGCTGTGTCTGGCGGGTGTGGCCGTCTCGCGGTCGCGGCCGCGTACTCCGCGCACGCCGCCGACGCGGGAGGCGGCAGCGACACGGGAGGCTGAAGCAGAAGCAGAAGCAGAAGCAGAAACAGAAACGGCAGCGGCAGCGGCAGCGGCAGCGGCGCACGAAGCGGGCGCGACGCACGAAGCGCAAGCGGCGCCGACGGAGGTTCCGGCGACCGGGCCCGACCGGGAGGTGGGCCCCCGGACGGGCTGAGACCGCCGGAGCGGGGTCACCGTCAGAACACCACCAGGGCCCGCCCTCCCTTGCCCGCCACCATGTTGTCGAAGGCTCCGGGGATGTCCTCCAGGGTGATGCGCTCCGTCACCAGGGCGCCGAGGTCGAGACGGCCCGCCCGGACGTGGTCGGCGAGGACCGGGAGGTCCTTCGCCGGGTCGCAGTTGCCGTAGACGCAGCCGGCCAGGGTGCGGCCCCAGTGGAAGAGTTCCAGGGCGTTGAAGGTGACCTGCTGGTCCTTGCCGCCGATGCCGACGACCGTGGTGCGACCGCCGCGCCGGGTCGACTCCCAGGCCGTCCGGATGGTGACCGCGCGGCCCACGCACTCGACGGCCACGTCGACCCCCTGCTTGCCGGTGAGGCCGCGGATCTCACGGGCGGTCACCTCGGAGGCGACCACGTACTCCGTGGCGCCCGCCGCCCGGGCCAGCTCCTCCTTCTCCGGAGAGACGTCGACGGCGACGATCGTCGAGGCGCCGGCGATCCGGGCCGCCTGGAGGGTGGCGAGGCCGACGCCGCCGACGCCGAAGACGGCGACCGTCTCGCCGGGGCGGACCCGCGCGGAGTGGTGGACCGCGCCGTAGCCGGTGAGGACGGCGCAGCCGAGCAGGGCCGCGTCGGTGAGGGGGATACCGTCGGGGAGGGGCAGTACGCAGGAGGCCGGGACGACGGTTTCCTCGGCGAAGGCGGCGACGTTCAGCCCCGGGTGGAGGTCCATGCCGTCCGTCGTGCGGGCGTACACCTCCGCGGCACCGTTGAGGGCGTTCACGCACAGCCACACCTCGCCGAGCGTGCAGGGGTGGCAACTTCCGCAGGCGGGGGCCCAGTTGAGGATGACGGCGGCGCCGGGCGCCAGGTGTTCGACGCCCTCGCCGACGGCGACGACCGTGCCCGCGCCCTCATGGCCCAGGACGGCGGGAAGCGGCAGCCGCATGGTGCCGTCGGACAGGGACAGGTCGGAGTGGCAGACCCCGGCGGCGGCGAGCCGGACACGGACCCGGCCCGGGCCGGGTTCCGGAAGGTCGATCTCCGTGATCTCCAACGGAGCGCCGATGGCGGGGAGTACGGCGGCGCGGACAGCCATGATCGGTTGTCTCCCTTAGAACTGGAGGGACTTGGTCTGGAGGTACTCGGCGAGGCCGTGGGCGCCGAGCTCGCGGCCGACGCCCGACTGCTTGTAGCCGCCGAACGGCGCGAGCGGGTTGAAGCGGCCGCCGTTGATGTCGACCTGCCCGGTGTCCATCCGGCGGGCGAAGGCGACCGCCTCCGCCTCGTCCGCGGCCCAGACGGCGCCCGCGAGTCCGTAGACCGTGCCGTTGGCGATCCGCAGGGCGTCCTCCTCGTCCTCGTAACGCAGGACGGACAGGACGGGGCCGAAGATCTCCTCCTGGGCGACGGCCATGTCGGGGGTGACATCGGCGAAGACCGTGGGGCTGACGAAGTAGCCCTGTTCGCGCGGGGACCCGGGGCCGCCCGCGACCAGCCGCGCCCCCTCGGCGACGCCCTTCTCGATGTAACCCAGCACCCGGGCCCGCTGGGCCGCGTTGACCACGGGGCCGATGCGGTCGGCGTACTTGGCGGCCGCGGCCGCGGCGAGCTCGACCGCCTCGTCGTACCGGTCGCGGTGGACCAGCATCCGGGTCCAGGCGCTGCAGGTCTGGCCGGAGTTGGACATCACGTTGGCGACGCCGACGTTGACCGCCCTGGCGAGGTCGGCGCTCGGCAGGATGACGTTGGCGGACTTGCCGCCGAGTTCCAGGGCCACCTTCTTCACGGCCGCGCCCGCCACCGCCGCGATCCGCCTGCCCACGGCCGTGGATCCGGTGAAGGACACCAGGTCGACGCCGGGGTGCTCGACGAGGGCCTGGCCGGCGACCGGGCCCAGGCCGGTGACGAGGTTCAGCACACCGGCCGGGACGCCCGCCTCGTGGACCGCCTCGGCGAACAGCTGGGCGGTCAGCGGGGTGTCCTCGGCGGGCTTCAGAACCACCGTGCAGCCCGCGGCGAGGGCCGGGGCGACCTTGGCGACGATCTGGTGCAGCGGGTAGTTCCAGGGGGTGATGGCCCCGACGACGCCGATCGGCTCGTGGAACACGGTCGAGTTGCCGACCTTCTCCTCGAAGGGGTGGGTCGCGGCCAGCTCGGCGTAGGAACCCGCCACCGCGATCGGCACCGCCGCGTGGACGGCCTGGGAGAAGGCCAGGGGCGCGCCGAGTTCGGCGGTGACCGTCTCGGCGATCTCGTCCTTGCGGGCCGCCAGCACGTCCCGGAGCGCGGTCAGCCGGGCCGCGCGCTCGGCGGGCGGGGTCGCGGCCCAGCCCGGGAGGGCGGCACGGGCCGCCCGTACGGCGGCGTCGACGTCGACGGCGTCGCCCGCCGGGACGCGGGCGATCACCCGCTCGTCCACCGGATCGACGACCTCGATCACATCCCGGCCCGCGGCCGGGCGCCAGGCGCCGTCGAGGTAGATGCCGTCATGTGCCTTCATCGCGTTCCCTTCGGCGGGCCTCGTCGTCCGCGACCTAAACTAGCGTTGATAGTTTTCTGGCACCAGAGGACAACGGGTGAAGGACCCGGAACGCGCGGGACGCCGGACCGCGCCGGTCTCGGGAGGCCTCCTCATTCGTCGAGGTCCGGCAGCCGGGCCGGGGCGGGGCTGATGCGCTCGCCGTGCTGGTCGAAGACGAAGAGATGGGCGATGTCGACGAGGAGCGGGACCTGCATCCCGTGCCGGAGGTCGAAGTCGGGTGTGGTGCGCACCACGAGGTCGCCGAGGGGGCGGGCCTCCGGGGAGACCGGCGGCCGGTCCGGCGCCGACGGCTCGTCCAGTACGCCGACCGCACCGGGGCGCAGGCCGCCCGCGCCCTTGCGCAGGCGGCCCAGGACCCCGCCCTCGCGGCGGCGCCGCCGGGGCGGCCGCTGGACGGGGCGGGGCGCCTCCAGCTCCGGCACGACCGCGAGCCGGGAGCCGGTGTTGAAGTGGACGAGCACCTCGTGACCCTGGAACTCGACGTGCTCCACCAGGCCGGTGATGTGGGTCTCGCCGGGCCGGGCGTCGGCGGGCGTGGCGATGCGGACGGCCTCCGAGCGCAGCCCGACGATCACCTCGCGGCCCTGCTGCACGCGCAGCAGCTTGTGGTCCTGGGAGTGCGGTTCGGGCAGTCGCAGCGCCTGCTTGCCGAGGCTGATCGTCATGGCCCCGTCGAGCGGGGCCCGGACCAGGCCGCGCAGGAGGTTGATGCGCGGGGTGCCGATGAAGGCGGCGACGAAGACGTTGCGCGGCAGGGCGTAGACCGACCGCGGCGTGCCCACCTGCTGGAGGACCCCGCCGCGCAGGACGGCGACCCGGTCGCCGAGCGACATGGCCTCGGCCTGGTCGTGCGTGACGTAGACCGTGGTGACGCCCAGATGCCGGGTCAGCTTGGATATCTCGGCCCGCAGATGGTTGCGGAGTTTGGCGTCGAGATTGGACAGCGGCTCGTCCATCAGGAAGGCGGAGGGGTGCCGGGCGATGGCCCGGCCCATGGCGACGCGCTGGCGTTCGCCGCCGGAGAGCTGGCCGGGGAAGCGGTCGAGGAGGTCCTCGATGCCCAGCATCCGGGCGGTGGCGTCCACCCGGGGGCCCGGGTCGGCGCCGGGGGCCTCGATGCGCAGCGGGAAGCCGATGTTGTCGCGGCCGGTCATGTTCGGGTAGAGCGCGAAGTTCTGGAAGACCATCGCGATGTCCCGCCCCGAGGGCGCCAGGTCGTTGGCGTACTCGCCGTCGAGCCGTAACTCGCCCTCCGTGATGTGCTCCAGGCCGGCGATCATGCGCAGCACGGTGGACTTGCCGCAGCCGGAGGGGCCCAGCAGGACCAGGAACTCGCCGGGCGCGATGTCCAGCGACAGCCGGTCCACGACCCGGACGCCCCGGGTGTGGACCTTGCTGACGTCGTGCAACGAGATGGCGCGTGTCATGAGAAGTGTCCCCGGGGACTCGTGTGCCGGCCGGCCCGGCGCGGTGCTCTGCTGTCCGACCTGCCCCGTGCGGGTCGAACGGGGCTTGTGAGTCACGGAAGTTAACGGACTGTGCGCACCCGGGGGAAGAGACAGGCCCGGATCGGACGACACCGTCCGACAGGTGAGAAACCGGACCGCCTGGTTCAGTGGGTGTCGGCCCGTGGCCGCGGACGCCCGCGCGGCCACGGCGGCGGGTCAGCGGGTCGCCGTCAGATGGGCGAAGACGACGACGTTGCTGGTGTATCCGGTCGCGTGCCGGAAGAGGCCCCCGCAGGTGAGGATGCGCAGCTCGGGGCGGCGGGTCGGGCCGTACACCTCCTTGTCGGGGAAGGTGGCCTTGTCGAAGACGCGCACCTTGTCCACGGTGTAGACGGCCGTCCGGCCGTCGGCGCGCAGGGCCTCGATCCGGGCGCCGCGGGCCACGCGCGCGAGGCCCGCGAAAACCGCCGGGCCGGTCTTGGTGTCGCGGTGGCCCACCGCGACGGCGGTGCCCCGCTCCCCCGGTGTGGGGCCGCCCGCGTACCAGCCGACCAGCTTGGGCCGCTCGAGCGGGGGTGTCCCGAGATGCCGGTCCGGGCCGAGCCGGAGCGGGACGATCGGCGCTTCGATGCCCAGGGAGGGCACGCGCAGGGTGGTCGCCGGGGACCGGGGCAGCGGTCGGGGTGGAGGCTTCGGGCTCTCGGACGCCTTCTTCCCCGCCGACCGGCTCTCCTGGTCGGCGTCGGCCCCGGGGGCCGGGGCGGCCTGTGCCCCGCCGGACGCCGCCTCGCCGGGCCGGGCCGCCGTGGCCGGCCGGTCGTGCCCTCCGCAGCGGACTCCGACCGTCACCAGGACGACCGTGAGCACGGCCGTCCTGGTGAGGCGGTAGGCGCGGGTCCGGTGCCAGGGCCTGCGTACGCGCCTACGCGGCACCATGGGTGCGCCGGCGGATCAGTCGGAAGTAGGCGACGCCGCCGACGGCCACCAGTCCGACGGCCGCGGCTCCGGCCAGCGGGGTGAAGGCCGGCGAGGTGTCGGCGAGACCGCCGCCGCCCGCGTGCACGCCGCCCTCCGGGCCGCCCTTCTCGCCGCTCCACGCGGAACCGCCCTGGGTGCCGCCTTCCCGCCCGCCGCCCTGCGCGGTGCCGTTCTGGCCGCCGCCGGCCTGGCCGTTCGACCCGGCGGCTTCCCGGCCGTCGTCGGTGATCGGCCGGTTCGGGCCCTCGTTCCCGTCGCGCTGACCCTCGCGGCAGTTGATCTTGAAGACCTTCACCTTGGGCGAGGGGACGGCGGGCACGCCGGGGGCGGCCGGCAGCGTCCATTCGAGCGTGTACGACCCTTCGGCCAGCCCCAGGGTGTCGGTGTGCCCGGCACCGTCGGTCAGGGTGATGTTGCCGGTGACGGTGGCGGTGTCGGGGGCCGGGGGCCGCGCCTTGATGGTGTAGGCGACGGTCGGCAGCTCGCCGAAGTTGGCGGCGTCGAGGTAGAACCGGCAGGCGACCGGGTCGTCCTTCGAGACGCCCGGGGGAACCTGTTCGCGGTGGATCCTGATGTCACCGGCCTCCCCCACAGCCACGGCGGACGGTGCCGAGAGGCCGGTGAATCCCGCCGCGGCGAGCACCGTGAGGGCTGTGACGCCGAGGCGGGAGCCGAGGGCGGACGGGAGCGTCGAGCTGGACATGTGCATTCCTCCGAGTCAGGACGATTTTCATACAAATCGCTCTTGCACCTGACTCTCTTTCACATCGGCGCTCCCGACTGTGGGAGCGCCGCCCGACGCGCCGTCAGACATCGCTCGACCGGCGCAACCCCGATCCGGACCGGCGCCGGGGCGCGGCCGCCTCCGCGTCCGCGTGCGAGCGCACCGCCACCCCCGACGACACCAGCAACAGCACCCCCAGCATCACGAACGGCGCCGCCACCCCCGCGACCCCGGCCACCAGCCCCGCGGCGGCGGGCGCGGCGACCTGGCCCAGCCGGTTGCCGGTGAGACGCAGGGCGAGGGCGGTGGAACGGGCGCCGTCGGGCGCCGCCTGGACGACGGTCGTCATCGACAACGGCTGCCCGACGCCGAGGCAGAAGCCGAGCAACGCGAGGATCAGGGCCAGCCCCGGGACCGGCACCGGCAGCGCGATCGCGGCGCACAGCAGAGCCGCCAGCAGACAGGTGACGGTGAGCAGCACGGTCCGGCCGAGCACCCGCAACAGAGGGGTGAGGACGAGCCGGCAGGCTATGGAGGCGGCCGCGCGGACGCTGAGCAGGACGCCGATGACGGACGGCGCGATGCCCCGGTGCTCGCCGACCACCGGCAGGTAGGCGGTGAGGATGTCGGTCGCCGACAGCACGGACAGGCTGACGAGGATGCCGACCGGGACGCCCCGGGCGTGCAGGATGCGGCCGACGGGGACGCGTTCACCCGTGTCCGTACGGAACCCGGGCCCGGCGTCGCGGTGTTCGATGCGCCACAGCGAGGTGAACGCGACCGCACAGCCGACGCCCGCGACGAACAGGGCGAGGGCGCTGCCGGCCGCCATGTCGGCACCGCCGATCAGCGCGCCGGCCGCGATCGGGCCGACCAACTGGCCCAGGGAGGCGCCGATGGTGAAGTGGCCGAAATTGCGGTCCTGTTCGTGCGGCGCGGACTGCCGGGCGACGATCGACTGGGAGCCGATGACGAAGCAGAGATGACCGAAGCCCATCACCCCGCTCCACAGGGCCATCGTCCACAGGGAGCCGGCGACACCGCTCAGCACACAGCCGCCGGAGATCAGGACCACGCCGACGGGCAGCAGCGGCGCGCAGCGGCCGTGGTCGGTGCGCCGGCCGAGCGGTACTGCGGCGAAGAGCGGGAGCAGCGCGTACACACCCGCGATGACGCCGATCGCCCGTTCGTCCGCGCCCAGTGCGAGGGCCCGGTAGGAGACGGCGGGCCTGGCCATCGACACCGCCCCCTGCGCGAAGCCGAAGGCGATGACGAGACGGAGCAGCCAGCCGCGATTCCTGCCGGGCCTCACGAGTTCCTCCATGACGCGGTTCAGATGATCCCGAACAGGATGCCCGCGCCGAGGATCGCCAGACAGGTGAGGGCGGCCCACTTGACCACGAACCTGGTGTGGTCGCCGAACTCGACCTTCGCCATGCCGACGAGGACGTAGACGGCCGGGACGAGCGGGCTCGACATGTGCAGGGGCTGCCCGACGAGGGAGGCGCGGGCCATCTCCAGCGGCGAGACGCCGTGCGCCGCGCCGGCCTCCGCAAGGACCGGCAGGACGCCGAAGTAGAAGCCGTCGTTGGACATGAAGTACGTGAGCGGGAGGCTCAGGACGCCGGTGACGAGGGCCATGTGCGGGCCCATGCCCGCGGGGATGACGTCCACCATCCAGGTGGCCATGTGGTCGACCATGCCGGTGCCCTGGAGGACGCCGGTGAAGACGGCGGCGGCGAAGACCATGCCGGAGACGTTGAGGACGTTGTCGGCGTGAGCCGCCAACCGGGCCCTCTGGTCCGGGATGTGCGGGAAGTTGACGGTGAGGGCGAGCGCGGCGCCGAGCAGGAACAGCACCGGGATCGGCATCCACTCCATGATCATGGAGGTGAGCAGCGCGACCGTGAGCAGCGCGTTGAACCAGTACAGCCGGGGGCGCAGGGTGGCCCGGTGCGGGTCGAGGCCCTGGAAGTCGTCGTCCTCGTCCTCCTCGTCGGCGAAGCCGGTTCCGTCCTGAGCGGCCGCGTCGGCGCCGGAGCCGGAACCGCCGGTGCGGGCAGGGGACTTGGCGTCGCCGGAGCCGGAAGATCCGGTGCGGACAGGGGTTTTCGCGTCGCCGGAGCCGCCGGCGCCCACCAGGACCGTCTCGGTCTCCTCGACCAGCACCTCGTCCAGCGTCAGCGTGCCGAGCCGGGCGCGCTCGCGGCGGCCGAGGACGTAGGAGAGGGCGATGACGAAGAGCAGGCCGACGGCCAGGGCCGGGATCATCGGCACGAAGATGTCGCTGGCGTCGAGCTTCAGCGCGGTGGCGGCACGGGCGGTCGGGCCGCCCCAGGGCAGCGTGTTCATCACGCCGTTGGCCATCGCCGCGACACCGGTCATCACGACCAGGCTCATCTTCAGGCGCTTGTACAGCGGGTACATCGCCGAGACGGTGATCATGAAGGTGGTGGAGCCGTCGCCGTCGAGGGAGACGATCGCGGCGAGCAGCGCCGTTCCGACGACGATGCGGAGCGGGTCGGCCTTGCAGAACTTCAGGATGCCCCGCACGATCGGGTCGAAGAGGCCGACGTCGATCATCACACCGAAGTAGACGATCGCGAACATGAGCATCGCCGCCGTGGGGGCGAGGCTGGTGACGCCGTCGATGACGTAGTCACCGAGCTTGGCGCCCTTCCCGACGAAGACGCAGAACAGTGCCGGGATCAACACGAGCGCCGCGATCGGCGACATCTTCTTCAGCATGATCAGGACCAGGAAGGTCGCGATCATGGCGAAGCCGAGGATGGTCAGCATGAGTGGATACCTAACGTTCGCCCTTGAACATCCCACCTGGGGGTCGGCGGTGGGTTGACGTTAGGTCCGTTCAAACGGTGTTAACAAGACGTTGACGTGCGAGCAATAAGCGCAAAACTCCAGGTCACAGCTTTGCTCAGGTCAGTGGGTCGCTATGGGGGCAATGTCGACCGGCACACCGTTGAGCACCGCGTTGCCCGACAGCGGGTCCAGCAGGCTGCCGTCGAGGAGCTGGTTGACGTTGACGCCGGGGTCGGCGGCGGCATGGCTGAGGCGGGTGCCGGGGCGGTCGTGACCCCAGCCGTGCGGCAGACTGACCACGCCCCGGCGCACGCCGTCGGTGACCTCGGCCGGTGCGGTCACCTCTCCCCCGGCGCCCTTCACCCGGACCGGCGCGCCGTCCCGCACACCGAGCCGTTCGGCGTCCTCGGGGTGGATGTGCAGGGTGCAGCGGTTGGTGCCGCCGGTGAGCGCGGGGACGTTGTGCATCCAGCTGTTGTTGGACCGCAGATGACGCCGCCCGACCAGGACGAACTCGTCGGGCCGGCGCCGCAGTGCCTCCCGCAGCCGCGGGAGATCGTCGACGATCGGCTGCGGCAGCAGCTCGATCCGCCCGCTGCGCGTCTTCAGCGGCTGCGGCAGACGCGGACGCAGCGGCCCGAGGTCGATGCCGTGCGGATGGGCGAGCAGCCGGGCGAGGGAGAGTCCGTCCGGGCGGGTGCCGAAGCCGTCGCCGTAGGGGCCTAGGCGCAGCATCATGTCGAGGCGGCGCTCGGGGCCGGTCTCGCCGGTGAGCTGTGCGGCGAGTTCGCGCGGGTCACGGCCGTGCACGGGCGAGTGCGGCTCCGTCACGGCCTTGCCGAGGGTCTGGCCGACGACCAGGTCGTCCACCGCGGACGGGTCGGCGCCGTGCATCCCGGTGGCGGCCAGGATCAGCCGGGCGAGGATCTCGGTCTCGGCCATCCGGCCGGGCTCGAGCGGGACGGCCGGGCGGCTGTAGCGGACCTGGTTGCGCACCGCGAGGGTGTTGAAGGCGAAGTCGTGGTGGGGACTCTGCGAGGGCGGCGGCGGGGGCAGCACCACGTCGGCGTGGCGGGAGGTCTCGTTCAGGTAGGGGTCGACGCTGACCATGAAGCCGAGGGAGCCGAGCGCCTTGTCGAGCCGGTCGCCGTCCGGGGCGGAGAGGACGGGGTTGGCGGCCACGACGACCAGCGCGCGGATCGGCTCCCCCTCCGCCGTCGCGGTGTCGATCTCCTCGGCGAGCGCCGACAGCGGCAGTTCGCCCTTGGCCTCCGGGTGCCGGCTCACCCGGGAGTGCCAGCGCGCGAGCCGGAACCCGTGGCCGGGACCGGCCGGCCGGGGCGTGCGGTCGGTGGCGGCCTGCGGGAAGAGCGCGCCGCCGGGCCGGTCGAGGTTGCCGGTGAGGATGTTGAGGACGTCCACGAGCCAGCTGGCGAGGGTGCCGTGGGGGACCGTGCAGCTGCCGATGCGGCCGTAGACGGCGGCGGTGGGGGCGGCGGCGAGTTCGCGGGCCAGCGTGCGGATGAGCGAGGCGTCCACGTCACAGGCGGCGCTCACCGCCTCGGGCGTGAAGTCCCTCACCGCTTCCGCGAGTTCCTCGAGACCTTCGAGGTGCGGGGCGGCCTCGCCCGGGTCGACGAGGAGTTCCTCGAAGAGCACCTGGGCCATGGCGGCGAGAAGCAGCGCGTCGGCGCCCGGCCGGATCGCGATGTGCCGGTCGGCGAGCTTCGCGGTACGGGTGCGGCGCGGGTCGATGACCGTGAGGGTGCCACCGCGGGCCTTCAGCGCCTTGAGCTTGCCGGGGAAGTCGGCGGCGGTGCACAGACTGCCGTTGGACTCCAGGGGGTTGGCGCCGATGAGCAGAAGGTGGTCGGTGTGGTCCAGGTCCGGCACCGGTATCGCGTTGGCGTCGCCGTACAGCAGTCCGCTGGAGACGTGTTTGGGCATCTGGTCGACCGTGGAGGCGGTGAAGAGGCTGCGGGTGCCGAGGCCGGCGATCAGGACGGTCGGATAGAGCGCGCCGGCCATGGTGTGCACGTTGGGGTTGCCGAGGACGACTCCCACGGAGTGCGCCCCGTACCGCTCGACGACCGGCCGGATCCCGGCGGCCACGGCGTCGAAGGCCTCCTCCCAGGTGGCCTCGCGCAGCTCGCCGTCCCGGCGCACCAGGGGCGTCCGCAGCCGGTCGGGGTCGCCGTCGACGGCGCCGAAGGAGGCGCCCTTGGGGCAGATGAAGCCCTTGCTGAACACGTCCTCCCGGTCGCCGCGGGCGCCGGTGACCCTCGTCCCCTCGATGGTGAGCGTCAGCCCGCAGGTGGCCTCGCACAACGGGCAGATTCGCAGGGCGGTGCGGGACACGGGTCCTCCTGGGGGCGTGGCGGCGGCGGTGACGCGCGGACTGCCGCCGAGCATACCGACCGGTATGAACGGAGGGGAGGGGTCGCGCGCGGGTCACGGCGGGAACTCGCGAGCGGGCCGGTCAGGCGCCCCGGCCACCGGACGGCCCGGACGGACGGGTGGATGGATGGAGCGGCCGGCCGGCCGGCCGGACGGACGGGACGGACGGACGGGCGGCCGGGCGGCCGGGCGGCCGGGCGGCCGGGCGGGACGGACGGGCGGACGGGCGGACGGGCGGGACGGACGGGCGGACGGGCGGACGGACCGGTCGGCTCAGTCCAGCACCCGTGCCAGATACGCCCGCAGCAGCTCCCGCGCCTCGGCGATCACCTTCGGATCGCCTTCCGGGTCCACTCGGAAGGCCAGCTGGACGAGGGTGTCCGCGGTCTCCACGGCGATCAGGAAGACACGGCGCAGGTCGTCGTCGGGCTCGCGGACGAGATAGTCGGAGAGCAGGTCGGTGAGGCGGTCGGCGACCCGGTGATTGGGTTCCGCGTGCCGGGCGCCGACCGGGATCTGGTTGCCGAAGTCGACGAGGGAGAACCCGGGTGCGGTGTACTTCATGGCCAGGTACTCGTCGAGAACGGCGTCCATGGCGGTCCGCCAGTCCCCCCGGAGCGCCCCCTTCAGCCGCTCGGTGACGCGCTCGGAGTAGCGCTCGAGGTTGCGCTGCGCCAGCGCGTCGGCCATCTGCCGCTTGTTGCCGAAGAAGCGGTAGACGGAGCCGATGGGCACGCCGGCCCGTTCGGCGACGGCCCGGGTGCTCAGGCCGTCGTAGCCGACCTCGTCCAGCAGGTCGGCGCAGGCGTCGAGGATTCTGGTCAGCCGTTCGGCGCTGCGCCGCTGCACGGGCGCGCGACGGAGCGATGTCGCTTGGGGCACGGAGCTCATGATGCCTTTCCGTCGCAGCGGGGTGAACCTCACCCCTCGATACGGAGAAAGATGCCTGATGCACTCGACGCAGGGGTCTTCGGGGAGTCGCCCAGGGGCCGCCCGGGGAGGCGGCTCGGGGTGAACCGCTCAGGGGGAGGGCTCCGACACCGTGATGTAGGCCGTGCTCTCCACCGGCTTGCCGTCCACCGCCCACACCGTGCCGTCGTCCGCGTACAGCCGGGCGGTGACCTGGTGGGTGCCGTGCGGGAGGTAGCCGGCCGGGATGCGGTAGGACGGGGTGCGCAGGTCGGCGACGGGCTGGTCGTCCACGTACAGCCGGGCGGCGCCGCGGCCGTGCGCCGCCCCCGCCTTCGCCGGCGTCGGCGTCGGCGTGAACCGGAAGTTCTCCACCTTCAGGCGGACGTCCCAGCTCCCGTCGGCCTCGGGCTCCACCTCGACACCGACCTCGGGAGCCCCCTTCTTCTCCACCTCGCGGTAGTGCCGCCCTTCGCCGTCCGTGTCCTCCAGTACCTTGCCCACGGGCGAGGGCGAGGGCGAGACCGACGCCGCGGTCGTCGCGTCTCCCCGTTCCCGGGCGTCACCGGTACCGCACCCAGCGGATCCGGTCAGCAGCAGGACACAGACCGCGGGCACGGCGAGGCTTCCGCGCGTCCACGACATGCGGGGGAGCGTAGAACAACGGACCGACACGCGGATCCCCCTGGGGTCTGGTTCCGGCCGTCTTGATCGTCCTCCAGGAGGAGGACCGGCGCACCTCTTGCGCCGGGGAAATCGCAATCCTACGGTGATGCATAGGAATCAGCAGGCGCACCCGCGGGGCGCCGGAGGGAGCGATCATGAGCAGCGGGGACGCACGCAAGAGGGCCGAGGGCCTGACCTATCTCTCGGGGTTCGGCAACGAGCACGCCTCCGAGGCCGTGCCCGGGGCCCTGCCCGACGGCCGCAACTCCCCGCAGCGCGCGCCTCTCGGCCTGTACGCGGAACAACTCAGCGGCACGGCGTTCACCGAGCCGCGCGCCCACAACCGCCGCTCGTGGCTCTACCGGATCCGTCCGTCCGCCGCACACCCGGCGTTCGCCCGCGTCGGCGACGGCGCCCTGCGCACCGGCCCCTTCACGGAGACGGTCCCCGACCCGAACCGGCTGCGCTGGGATCCGCTGCCCGAGCCGTCGGCGGGCACGGATTTCCTCTCCGGCCTGTGGACCCTCGGCGGCAACGGCGATGTCACCCAGCGCACCGGCATGGCCGTGCACCTGTACCACGCGAACGCCACCATGGACCGCGTGTTCAGCGACGCCGACGGCGAGCTGCTGATCGTCCCCGAGCATGGCGGGCTGCTGCTGTGCACGGAGTTCGGCCGGCTGCACGCCGAGCCCGGTGAGGTGGCGCTGATCCCGCGCGGGGTCCGCTTCCGCGTCGAGCTGCTGGACGCCTCGGCCCGCGGCTACGTCTGCGAGAACTACGGCGCCCCCTTCCGCCTCCCCGACCTCGGCCCGATCGGCGCCAACGGCCTGGCCAACCCCCGTGACTTCCGCGCACCGGTCGCCGCGTACGAGGACGTCGAGGGCCCGGTGGAGGTGGTCAGCAAGTACTGCGGCCACCTCTGGAGCGCGACGTACGACCACTCCCCCCTCGACGTGGTCGCCTGGCACGGCAACCATCTGCCGTACGTCTACGACCTGCGCCGGTTCAACGTCATCGGCACCATCTCCTACGACCACCCGGACCCGTCGATCTTCACGGTGCTGACCGCACCGTCCGACACCCCCGGTCTGGCCGGCGTCGACTTCGTGGTCTTCGCCCCGCGCTGGCTGGTCGGCGAGGACACCTTCCGGCCGCCGTACTTCCACCGGAACGTGATGAGCGAGTACATGGGCCTGATCGAGGGCGCCTACGACGCCAAGACGGCCGGAAAGGGGGGCTTCGTGCCGGGCGGCGGTTCGCTGCACAACATGATGTCGGCGCACGGCCCGGACCGGGAGACCTTCGACCGCGCGAGCGCCGCCGAGCTCGGCCCGCAGAAGATCGACGACGGGCTGGCGTTCATGTTCGAGACCCGCTGGCCGCTCACCCTCACCCCGCACGCGGCCCGGGCGGACCACCTCCAGCAGCGCTACGACGATGTCTGGCAGGGCCTCGAACGACACTTCCGTCCGTCCGGCGGAACGTCCGACGGAACATTGCACTGAACGGTGCCGACCGGTACGGATAGCCCGTGACCTCCTTCGCTCCGGACTCGATCGTCCTCACCCGCAAGCTGCCGCTCTGGTACCAGGTGTCGCAGTCGCTGCGCGCCTCGATACTCGGGCGCTCGCCGCACGACCCGCTCCGGTTGCCGACCGAGGAGCAGCTGGCGGGTCACTACGGGGTGAGCGTGCTGACCATGCGACAGGCGCTGAAGGAGCTGGAGGAGGAGGGGCTGATCACCCGGCACCGCCGACGGGGCACGTTCATCGAGCCGAGCGCGCGGCGGGGCACCCCGGTCCGGCTCCTCGGCTCGGTCGACGCGATCGTCGCCCAGCAGTCCGCCATGACCACGGAGCTCCTCGACCACGGCCGCAGGCCGGTCCCGGCGGAAGTCGCCGAGCACTTCCCGGACCTGGCCGAGGTCGCGACGTACCACCGGCTGAGGAGCGACGAGAACACGGGTGAGCCGACCAACCACGCCCGCAACTACGTCCGGCCCGAACTGGCCGCCCGGTTCGATCCCGAGGACCTGGTCCGCCGGCCCATGACGAAGGTGCTGCGGGATCTCGCGGGCGTGCGGATCAGCCGGATCACGGACACGGTCGAGGCCCGGCTCGCGGACCCGGAGACGGCCCAGCTGCTCCTCGTCCCGCTGCTCAGCCCGATCCTGCGCTACACGGGTGTCATCCACGACACCGGCGGGCAGGTCCTCGACGTGGCCGTCATCCACTACCGGGGCGACCGTTTCTCCTTCTCCGTCACGCTCGACGCGACGTGACCGGCGACGGGCGACCCGTCGTACGATGCCCAGCGTGACGCCCGACGACGCTCCGCCGCTGGCCGACCTCATGCCGTGGTCCGTCGCACCGCCGCGGCTCGGCCGGGGGTGGCCGACGGACCCCGACGCGGCTTCCCTGAAAGCCCGCTGGGACGCCCTGGTGAGGGCCGAGGGCCCGCACCGCGAGGCCCTGTTCGAGCCGACGCGCTCACGCACCCTGCACACGGCGGTCGGGCAACTGCCCGGGCACCCCGGCGGCACGGAGAAGCTCGTCCGCGCCTCGGGCCCCTGCCCCGAGCCGGTGCGGGTGCTGGCCGCGCCCTTCGACGAGCACTGGCTCATCCCCGACCACCGGCTGATCGACGCGGCCCGCCCGGAGCTGTGGCGGGTGGCGGACGAGCGCCAGGTCTTCGTGGTGGAGACGCCGTCCCCGCCGGGGCCGCCCCTGCTCGCGACCTCCCTGATCCCGCTGGCGCGCCCCGGCCGGGTCCGCCCGCTGTACCGGCGCCCCGGCGGCGCGGAACCCAACCTGGCGCCGGGCCTGCTGGCGCACCTCGGCCACTCCCCCGATCCGGTGGACTTCCTGGCCTGGACCCTGACCGCCGTCCGCCCCGACCTCACCGTCCCGCTCACCCGGGACCCCGAGCTGTGGGCCCGTGGCGTGGAGCTGGGCCGCCGCGTCCTGTGGCTGCTGCGCCGCGACGGCGACCGGCCCCGGCTCCCCGGCGGCCGCCGCCCCTACGTCCGCGCCCCGCTGCCCAGCCGGCCCCTGACGCTGCACTACGACCGCGACGAGGAGACCCTGCACCTCGACGGCGGCCGGGTGTCCCCGGTCCCGCCGGCCGCCTGGGACTTCACGGCGGGCGGCGTCCGCGTCCTGGAGCAGTGGTTCGCGACCCGGACCGCGGAGCCGGAGCCGGGCACCCTGGCCGCGATCCGCCCGACGACCTGGCCGCAGGCCTGGACCTCCGAACTCCTCGAACTGATCACGGTCTCGGCGCTCTTCGCGCAAGCGCGCGCCCAGCAGGAGGCGTTGACGGTGCCGGACACGATCACGGCGAAGGAGCTGCGCGCGGCGGGCGTCCTGCCGGTCCCCGACCCGGCCCGGCACCCGGCGACGGTCCTCGACCACCACGAGGAGGGCCCGGAGGGCCAGTTCGCCCTGATCTAGCATCCACCCCATGGATCAGAGCCCCCCGCCGTCGCCCGCGCCCCTGGAGGGCCTCACCGTCGTCGCCGTCGAGCAGGCGGTCGCGGCCCCGTTCGCCACCCGGCAGCTCGCCGACCTGGGCGCCCGGGTGATCAAGGTCGAGCGGATCGACGGCGGTGACTTCGCCCGCGGCTACGACACGGCCGCCGCCGGCCTCGCCTCGCACTTCGTGTGGTGCAACCGGGGCAAGGAGTCCATCGCGCTGGACCTCAAGGACCCGCGGGGCCTGGACGTCGTACGGCGGCTGACCGCCGACGCGGACGTGTTCGTGCAGAACCTCGCGCAGGGAGCGGCGGCCCGGCTGGGTCTGGACGCGGCCACCCTGTGCGCGGCGCATCCGCGGCTGGTCGCCGTCGACATCTCCGGGTACGGGGCGAGCGGGCCGTACGCGGACAAGCGGGCCTACGACATGCTCGTGCAGTGCGAGGCGGGGCTGGTGTCGGTGACCGGGACGCCCGAGCAGCCGGTGAAGGCGGGGATCCCTGCGGCGGACATCGCGGCGGCCATGTACGCCTTCTCGGGCGTGCTGGCGGCGCTGGTGCGGCGGGGCACGACCGGACGGGGCGGCCCGGTGGAGGTGTCGATGCTGGAGGCGCTCGCGGAGTGGATGGGGCATCCGCTGCACCACGCGATGCACGGCGGCACCGCCCCGGCCCGCACCGGCCTCGCGCACGCGGTGATCGCGCCCTACGACGCCTACGCCACCGCGGACGGCGGGCGGGTGCTGCTCTCCGTGCAGAACGACCGGGAGTGGCGGCGGCTGGCCGGACAGGTCGTCGGCCGGCCGGGCCTGGGGACGGATCCGGCGTACGCCACGAACGCGGCAAGGGTGGCGAACCGGGAGCGCACGGACGCGCTGGTGGCAGCGGCGCTGGGCGCCTTGGACACCGACGAGGCACTCGCGCGGCTGGAGGGCGCGGGCATCGCGTGCGCACGCCTGAGGGATCTGCACGAGCTGGCGGAGCATCCGCAGCTGGCGGCCCGTGAGCGGTGGCGGGAGGTGGGGACGCCGGTCGGACCGCTGCGGGCGCTGCTGCCCCCGATCACGCTGCCGGGCGGGGCGGAGGCACGGATGGGAGACGTGCCCGCGCTCGGGGAGCACACCGAAGCGCTGCTGCGTGCCGTGGGGATGACGGACGAGGAGATCGCAGCGCTGCGCCGGGACGGTGTGGCCGCCTGAGCGCGGGACTCAGTACGTGAAGACGCGCCGGCCGGTCAGTGCTTGTTGCCTCCGAACAGCGAACGCCGCAGTCGGCGCAGCGGCGCGAAGAGCGAGACGCGGCTCACCCGGGCCCGCGTCGTCTTGGGCCCGTGATCACGCGCGGGCTCACGCGCGGTCAGCTCCCGCATGAGCGAGGTCGCCTCGAGCGTCTCGCGCTGCGGTATGGCGGGGCCCGCCAGCACCGAGAGATGGCGGTCGAGGCGCGAACTGGTCGCACTGCTCCCGCAGGTGATCGCAGGAACCCTCGCCCTGCTGTGCATCGTTATCTGTTCCATGTCACTCCCCACCCGTACGAGTCCACCCGGCCCGGGCAGGGTAACCCTATCGCCCCGTCGAGGCACACATGTATCGAGCTCACGGGATTCACCTTCCCCGTAAGGGGGTTGGCGACTCCTCGCCGATCACTCTCCGAATCCAACCGATTTCAGGGTGAGTTGGACAACCGGCTGAGTAGTGGGCTGAGGTGACCCGCCGTCGGGTTCGACGGTCACAGCGAGTGACGTCGCGGCCTTCTCGAGACCGGTGGCGACCAAGGGCGTGTCGGCGTCGAAGAGCCCGAGGGAGCGCGGTTGCGCGTCGGGGCGCATGAGCCACAGCTGATGCACCTGTCCGGTGGGCAGCGCGCCGTATCCGCTCAGGGTGACCACCGCCTGTCCCTCCGCGGCGGAGGCGACCACTCCGATACTGCGGCCCTGCGCGTCCTTACCGGTGCTCGCCCGCGCGTCGGGAGCCGCGAGAACGTGGGCGATCTCACGCGCCCGGTCGCGCTCGGCGCCGAGTTCGTCCTGGGCGCGGCCCGCCTGGACGGCGAAGAGCGAGGCGACGACGAGGGCCGCCGCGGCGGTGGCCGTGGCGAACGGCACGAACAGCGGGCGGCGCGCGCGGGGGGCTCCCGCACGGCCGAAGGCGTGGGAGGTGCCCCCGGAGCGCCCGGGCGGTGGCTGGGCTCCCCACACGTGCGGCGGCAGTTGGGGCGCGCGGCCCCTCGCCGTCGCGCGGGGGGACTCCTGCGCGGTCCTCTGCACGGCCGCCAGCACCCGGCTGCGCAGGGCGGCCGGTGGCTGCGCGGCCTGGGACCACGCGAGCCGGACGGCGTCCTCGGTGAGCGCCCGCACCTCGGCGGAGCAGCGGTCGCAGCCCGTCAGATGCTTCTCGAAGCGGCGGCGTTCGTCGGGTTCGAGGGCGTCGAGCGCGTAGGGGGCGGCCAGCGAGTGCAGATCCTCGCGGCGGAACAGGCCGAGCACACTCATGCGGCACCTCCCAGGCAGTCGCGCAGCCGCGTGAGTCCGTCACGCATGCGGGTCTTCACCGTGCCCAGCGGCAGCGACAGCCGGTCGGCCACCTCACGGTACGTGTAGCCGTCGTAGTAGGCGAGGGTGACGGACTGGCGCTGGAGCGCGGTCAGCCGGTCGAGGCAGCGGCGGACCAACTGGCGCTCCAGGCCCGCCTCGACCTCCTCGGCGACCTGGTCGAAAGCGGGATCGTGGTAGCGGGACGCCTCACGCTGCTCACGGTCCACCGCCGCGCGGGCGCTGCGCACCCGGTCGACGGCGCGGCGGTGCGCGAGGGTGAGGATCCAGGAGAGGGCGCTGCCACGGCTCGGATCGAAGCGGCCGGCCGAGCGCCAGGTTTCCAGGAGCACCTCCTGGGCGACCTCCTCCGACTGCGCGGGATCCCTGACGACCCGTCGCACGAGCCCGAACACCGGTCCCGACACCAGTCCGTAGAGCTGCTCGAACGCCCGCTGGTCGCCCCCAGCCACGAGCACCATCAGCTCGTCCGCCTCCATGCGGTCCCCCTCCCTGCGGCCGCCGCACCCGGGCCGCCCCGTCACACCAGGCATTCGCAACGAACACACCTCCGGATGGGGGGTACGTATCGAAGCGCCGAAAACGCGGGTGAGCAGGAAAGAAAAAGTTTTTGGGATTCGACCAATCCGATCCCGCCCTTCGCTCCGTATCACTGTCCGTCAGGCAACTTGGCACAGAGGACGGACGGCATGACAGCTTTCTCCAGGAGCGGCAACGGACGCAGGAGCGTCGCGACCCTCGTCTGCGGTGCGTTGGCCGCCGGGGGGCTCGCAGCCGCCGGCGTGGCCACGCTGGTGCCGGGGGCCGCCTACGCCTCCAGCCACCGTGAGGCCCCCCTCATCTCGGGCACCCCGCAGTACGACAACACCGACGTGTACGCCTTCGTCAGCCCGGACCACCCGGACACGACGACGATCGTGGCCAACTGGATCCCCTTCGAGGAGCCGGCCGGCGGTCCCAACTTCTTCCCGTTCGCCGAGGACGCCCAGTACGACCTGCACATCGACAACAACGGTGACGCGAAGGAGGACCTGACCTTCCGCTACACCTTCAAGACGCACACGAAGAACAAGAAGACGTTCCTCTACAACACCGGGGTCGTCGAGAGCCTCGACGACCCCGACCTGAACATCACGCAGACGTACGACCTCGAGCTCATCAAGTCGAAGAAGGGGAAGGTCGAGCACGAGACGAAGATCGCGGACGACGTGCCGGTGGCGCCGTCGAACGTGGGCAAGGCCTCGATGCCGCACTACTCGAAGCTGCGCGACGAGGCGGTCTACAAGCTCTCCAGCGGTGCCAAGACCTTCGCGGGCCAGGCCGACGACCCGTTCTTCCTCGATCTGCGCGTCTTCGACCTGCTGTACGGCGGTGACCTCTCCGAGGTCGGCAACGACACGCTCAAGGGCTACAACGTCAACTCGATCGCGCTGCAGGTCCCGAGCGACATGATCGCCGAGTCGGAGCACCAGCCGATCGTCGGCATCTGGTCGACCACCCAGCGCGAGAACGCCCAGGGCCACTACTCGCAGGTCTCGCGTCTCGGCATGCCGCTGGTCAACGAGGTCGTCAACCCGATCAAGGACAAGGACAAGTTCAACGCGTCCGAGCCCAAGGACGACGGCCAGTTCCTGAAGAACGTCACCAACCCCGAGCTGCCGAAGCTCATAGAGGCGATCTACAAGATCAAGGCGCCGGCCGAGCCGCGCAACGACCTCGTCGACGTGTTCCTGAAGGGCGTCAAGGGCCTCAACCAGCCTCCGTACGTGACGCCGTCGGAGGAGCTGCGCCTCAACACCTCGATCAAGCCGACCGCCAGCCCCAAGCGGCTCGGTGTCCTCGACGGCGACAACGCGGGCTTCCCGAACGGCCGCCGTCTCACCGACGACGTGATCGACGCCTCGCTCCAGGTCGTCGAGGGTGAGCTGGTCGGTGCCAAGAACGACCTGGGCGACGCGGTCGACAAGAACGACAAGTCCTTCGAGAAGTACTTCCCCTACGTGGCCCTGCCCACCGAGGGCTCGCGCGGCGCGACCGCGAAGACCGACGCCGCCACCCGCAGCCAGCTCGGTGACGCCCTCTCCGGCTCGACCGGCGACACCACCCTCATCGCCTCCTCCGCGGGCGCCGGCGCCGCCGGAATCCTGCTGATCGGCGGCGGGCTGATGTGGTGGCGCGGCCGGCGGCGGGCCTACTAGGCCCTCCTCCCGAGCGGGGCCCCCGGGCCCCCTCGCGGACGGGCCGGGGAGAATCCTGCGCTCCCCGGCCCGTCCCACGAACCGGCGCGGCCCGCGTACTCATCCCCCACGGCGCGGGCCGCGCCACCCTCACGCGAGCAGGCTGAACGACCCAGGCGACCTAGGAGAGGGCATGTCCCCGCGGACGAACGACGGCGAACCGGAGCCCCAGCAGTCGGCCTCCGTCCGGCCGGTACCGGAATCGGGCCGACCGGCCCCCGAGACCGGCCGGCCGGCGCCCGGACCCGGGCCGGAACCCGAGGAAGCCTCCGTCCAGGAGAGCGTGCCCGAGGCGACGCCGGGGAAGTCCACCACCGGGGACGACCACCTCAGGACGGACCCCACGGCCGCCGCCGACGGCGACGAGCACGACGCACCGAGGACGGGACCCGCGGTCACCACGACCACGCACGCCCCGGCCGAGTCCCAGCCCGAGCCGGAGTCCGGCCGGCCGCCCGCCGCGCACGATGCGGAACGCGAGCCGACGGAACCGGCCGCCGCAGGCGACCCGGCGCAACCGGAGCCGACGGAACCCGCCCCTACCGAGGGCGTCGGGGCCCGGGGCGCGGGTGATCCGGTCGTCGCCGGGGACGAGCGGGTCGCCGCCGTGCGCCGGGTGGGCGCCGCGGGCCGGCTCCGGCGGAGTGCCGGACTGGGCGCCTGCGCCGCCATGCTCGCCGTGGCGCTCACCGCCGGGGCGATCGCCCTCGGGGCGGTGCGTGACGGCCAGGACGTGCCCGTGTCCACCGCCGCGGCGGTCTCCCCCGGCCTGCTCGCCGGCGGCGACCTCGACTCGAGCATCACCGCGCTCCAGGCCCATCTCCGGTCGCAACCACGGGACTTCGGCGGCTGGGCCACCCTCGGGCTCGCCTACGTCGAGCAGGCCCGCACCAAGGGCGACCCGTCCCGCTACCCGCAGGCCGAGCAGGCCCTGAAGCGCTCTCTCTCGCTGCGCCCCGACAACGACCAGGCGCTCGCCGGCCGGGCCGCTCTCGCCGCCGCCCGGCACGACTTCGCGAACGCCCTCGACCTCGCCGACCGGGCGCTGGAGCAGAACCCCTACAGCGAGCGCGCCCTGTGCTCCCGCATCGACGCCCTCGTCGAACTCGGCCGCTACGACGACGCCGAGGAGGCCGCGAGGACGGCCGACGAACGGCGTCCGGGCGTACCGGTGTTCACCCGCTACGCGTATGTGCACGAACTGCGCGGCGACGTCACCACCGCCCGCCGGGTCCTGGAGCGGGCGCTGGCCGCGTCGACCTCGCCCGGCGACATCGCCTACGTCGCCGCCCAGCTGGGTCAACTCGCCTGGAACCAGGGTGACTACGCCACGGCACTCACCTACTACGCCCGCGCGCTCGCCGCCGACGAGGACTACCTCCCCGCACTGGAGGGCCGCGCCCGGGCCCAGGCGGCGAGCGGACAACAGGCGGAGGCCGTCGAGGGGTTGGAGTTCATCGTCGCCCGGTATCCGCTCCCCGGCCCGCTGGTGGAGCTCGGCGAACTGTACGAGGCACGGGGCGGTGCGGGCGACACGGCGAAGGCCGAGGACCAGTACGCCCTGGTGGACGCCTGGACGGCGATCGCCCGCGCCAACGGCGTCAACGCCGACCTCGACACCGCGCTCGCCGCCGCCGATCACGGCGACCGGGCGACGGCCCTGCGTGCGGCCCGCGACGACTGGTCCCGCCGGCACACCGTGCACACGGCGGACGCCCTCGCCTGGGCCCTGCACGTCGACGGAAAGGACGCCGAGGCCCTCCCCTACGCCCGGCAGGCCACGGCCACCGGCTACCGGAACGCGTCCTTCCTCTACCACCGCGGGGTGATCGAGAAGGCCACGGGGCACCTCGCCGACGCCCGTACCCACCTCGCCGCCGCCCTGAAGCTGAACCCCGGCTTCTCCCCGCTGGGCGCCCGCGAGGCCCGTACGGCTCTCCAGACGCTGGAGGCGGGCAAGTGATCTCCCGTCGTCTGCTGGCCTCCTGCGCGGCCGTGTTCACGGCCGGCTGCGCGCTCGCGCTGGTCCCTTCCGCCGACGCGAGCGCGCACCCCCTCGGCAACTTCACCGTCAACCGCTACGACGGTCTCGTCGCCGCCCCCGGACAACTCCGGGTCGATCACGTCGAGGACCTCGCCGAGATCCCGGCGACCCAGGCGAAGCCGGACATCGAACGGCTCGGGACGACCGAGTGGGCCCGGCAGCGCTGCGCGACGGCCGCGACCGGCAGCAGGCTGACCGTGGACGGCCGGGCCGTCGGTCTCACGGCCGGCGCCGGCCGGGTCGTCGTACGGCCCGGTCAGGCGGGGCTCGACACCCTGCGTGTGGAGTGCAGGCTGACGGCTCCGCTGCCCGCCGTGTCCGGCCAGGACACCGTCTCCCTCACCTTCCACAGCGAGGGCGCCTCCTCCGGGCCCGGCTGGCGCGAGATCACCGCGCGCGGAGACCGGATGACGCTGACCGAATCCGACGTGCCGACGAAGTCGGTCTCGTCGCAACTGACCCGCTACCCAGCGGAGCTGCTCTCCTCGCCCGCCGACACCTCGACCGCGTCCGTGCGGGTGCGGCCCGGTGGCGCGGCTCTCGTCGAGGCGGGCCGGGACGCGCCCGCCGCGTCCGTCCTGCCGCGTGGCGCCGACCGCTGGACGCGGGCCCTGGACTCTCTGGTCGCCCGGCAGGACCTCACCGTCGGCTTCGCCGCGCTGGCCCTGGTGATCGCCGTCGGACTCGGCGCGATGCACGCGGTCGCGCCGGGCCACGGCAAGACCATCATGGCCGCGACGGCCGCCGCGCGCGGCGGCCGGGCCCGGATGAAGGACGTCCTTCCCCTGGCCGCGTCCGTCACCGTCACGCACACCCTGGGCGTCGTCGCCCTCGGCCTCCTCGTCACCGCCGGATCGGCGGCGGCGCCCTCGGTGATCGCCTGGCTGGGGCTGGCGAGCGGCGCGCTGGTGCTCTTCGCGGGCGCGACCCTCGCCCGAAAGGCGTGGCGCGGCCGGGGCCCCGGCACCTCCCACGGGCACCCGCACCCCCACCCGCACGGCGGCCACCCGCGCGCCCACGAGCCCGCGGCGGCCCCCGACCGTCAACTCGCCCTCGTCGGCGCTTCCACTCCGCACACCCATGCCCATCACGACGCGGGGCACGAGGACGGGCACGACCACGGGCACCGTCACGACCACGGCCACGCCCACACGCACACCCACGGCGGCCACACGCACACCCATGCCGTCGCCCCCACGCTCCGCGGCACGCTGCTCCTCGGCTTCGCCGGCGGCATGGTCCCCAGCCCCTCCGCCGTGGTCGTGCTGGTCGGCGCGGCGGCGCTCGGCCAGGCCTGGTTCGGGCTGCTGCTCGTCGTCGCGTACGGCGTCGGACTCGCGCTGACCCTGACCGCCGCCGGGTTCGCCGTCGTCAGGCTGGGCGCGGGCGCCACGCGCCTGCTGGACCGGCAGCCGCGGTGGACGACGCACCCGGTCGTGACGCTGGTCCGCCGCAACCTGCCCCTGTGGTCCGCGTTCCTCGTCGTCGCCCTCGGCGCCGGACTGGTGCTCAAGGGGGCCGCATCCGTACTCGGCTGAGCTACGTTTGTGGGGTTGCGGAGGTTTTCGCCCGGACAAGAAGAGCGGAATGGGGGCGCGGTGTCCGAAGAACCGGGCAGTGAACGTCTGATCGCGGGCCGCTACCGCCTGCTGACCCCGCTGGGCGAGGGCGGCATGGGCACGGTGTGGCGGGCCCGTGACGAGGTGCTGCACCGCGAGGTCGCCGTCAAGGAGGTGCGTGCGCCGCACGGACTGGCGGCCTCGGACGTCGAGCGGATGTACGCGCGGCTGGAGCGCGAGGCCTGGGCCGCCGCCCGGGTCGCGAACCGGAACGTCGTGACGGTGTACGACGTGGCCACGCAGGACGGGCGGCCGTGGATCGTCATGGAGATCGTGCGCGGGATCTCCCTCGCCGAACTGCTGGACGCCGAGGGACCGCTGGAACCGGCGCGGGCCGCGCACATCGGCGCCGAGGTGCTGTCCGCGCTGCGGGCCGCGCACGAGGCCGGAGTGCTGCACCGGGACGTGAAGCCGGCGAACGTGCTGATGTCGAACGACGGCCGGGTCGTGCTCACCGACTTCGGTATCGCGACCGTCGAGGGCACCTCCGCGCTGACGATGACCGGCGAGGTCATCGGCTCCCCCGAGTTCCTCGCGCCGGAGCGGGCGCTGGGGCGCACGCCTGGGCCCGAGTCGGACCTGTGGTCGCTGGGCGTGCTGCTGTACGCGGCGGTGGAGGGCAACTCCCCCTTCCGCCACGACACTCCGCTGAGCACCCTGCGCGCGATCGTGGACGAGGAGCTGCCGCCGCCGCGCCGGGCGGGGCCGCTCGCGCCCGTGATCGAGGGCCTGCTGCGCAAGGATCCGGCCGAGCGGCTGCCGGCCGACCGGGCCGAGCAGGACCTGCGGCTCGTCGCCGCGGGCGGCGCCCCTCGCGGCGACACCCTGCGTGCCACGCCACCGGCGCCGTTCGCACCGTATCCGGCGTCGGCCCCGACCCCGGCCGAGCCGTTCCGCCAGGAGCCGACGGCCTCGACCCCGCCCCAGTCCTGGTCGGCCGCCCCGGCGACCACGGCCCGCTCGGCGCAGCCGGGCCGGAGCCGGCGCGCCGGCGGGGTGCTCGTCGCCGGTGTGGTGGTGCTGGCACTGGCCGTCGCCGGGCTGACGTACGGGCTGCTGAACCGCGACGGCGGCGGTGACGACGCGGGCGGCGGGGTCACCGACAGCCCGACGGAGATCCTGAGTTCGCCTCCGACGCAGCCCGAGACGAGCGAGGAGACCGACGAGTCGCCGAGCCCGAGCCCGAGCGAGAGCGAGAGCTCCGAGGCCCCGGCGCAGACCGTCTCGGTCTCCGTCGCCGGCGCGCACACGGACTACTCGGGCGGTTGTCCGCCGCCGGACGCCGACGCGCCCGCCTTCACCGCGACGATCACGGTGGGGCGGCTGCCGGCGACGGTCTCGTACCGCTGGGTGTCGAAGGACGGCGAACTCTCCGGGCAGACCTGGAAGTCGCTCGAGTTCCCCTCGGGCGGTGGGAAGTCCAAGCAGGACAAGGTGATCGTGTCGACGTACGCCGAGAGCGGGACGTACCAGAACTCGATCGCCGTCGAGGTCCGGGATCCGGTGAGGACGACGTCCGACTCGGTGCCCTTCTCGGTCACCTGCGAGACGGAGACCCCGTCGGACGGGGCCTCCCCCTCGCCTTCCGCCTCGGAGTGACGGCTCAGGCGGCGCTGTTCAGGACCGGCAGGTAGCCACCCGACTGGCCGGATGCGGTCGGGTGGTACGACTCACCGATGTTCAGCCAGTTGAGGCTGTGCAGCCAGGAGCTGCCGGAGCAGATCTCGTGGCCGGTGTACGGGGTGCGCACGTCACCGAAGACGAAGCCGTGGGCGGCGGCGCGCTCGGCGGTCTTGGTGTCGAGGTAGTCGGCCGCGTTGTTGATGGCGGAGCGCTTGGCCTCGGACAGTCCCAGGCAGACCGTGCCGAGCTGGTAGAAGCGGGGGTAGCCGATGACGACGACGCGCGCGTTGGGCGCCTTGGCGCGGATCGCGGAGTAGACGGTGTCGAGCCTGCCGGGGAGCGTCGAGGCGACGTAGGCCCTGGCCGTGTTGATGCGGGACAGACACGTGCTGTCGGAGCCGGTGACGCAGGTCGTCATGACGTCGGCGAAGCCCGCGTCGTTGCCGCCGACCGTGACGGAGACCAGGCCGGTCGAGGAGTTCAGACCGCCGAGCTGGCCCGCCAGAACTTCATCCGTTCGGGCGCCCGAGCAAGCGGCGAAGGTGAACGACGAGGGGGCGTGGGCGGCGTTCCAGAGGTACGGAAACGCCTTGGTGCTGCGCTTGCAGTCGCCGCTGGAGCTGATGTAGCTGCCCGCGCCGACCCCGGAGGAGTAGGAGTCCCCCAGCGCCACATAGCCGCCGGTGGCGGCGAGTTGGGATGCCTGCGCCGAGGCCGCCCCGGTGAGGGCGGTGCCGAAGGCGAGGAGGATTGAGCTGACGAATACGACAAGTCGGGAACGTCTCATGGAACCTCCTTTAGCAGGTTCTCTGCCACAACATTCGTAGCAACTACGCGTGTTGACCGGAAGTGTCCATGCCAAGACTTTTCGCCCCCGAACGGGATCATTCACAGCCCGTACATGAGGGTGACGTTGCGTGCTCATGTCAAGCTTGTTGACAACCCCTCAACTCCCTTGTTCTACGCATGTAGACGGCCGAGGCTTTACCTCAGCCACGAACGGAACGCGACGTTCGGGGCCGTGTGCGCGACCGCGCGCACTCCCCCACAGCCGTGCGCCCGACCCAGGCGCGGGCTGCCTAGAGGAGGACTCCCTCGTAATGGCACAACTGCGTAGCAACAAGGCCCGCATAACCGCCGCCGCCACCGTGGCCGCCGCCGCCCTCGTCGGCGGGCTCACCGCGCTCCCCGCCCAGGCCGCACCGGCCGAGGGCAAGGTCCTGGCGAGCGGCTCCCCCACCGCCGTCAAGGACAGCTACATCGTCACCCTGAAGTCGCAGGCGGGCTTCAAGGCGTCCTCGGCCACCGGCAGGAACCTCGTCAAGGGCTACGGCGGCACCGTCGGGAAGACGTTCGGCTCGGCGCTGAACGGCTACACCGCCACCCTCTCCGCCACCGAGGCGAGGAGACTGGCCGCGGACCCGGCGGTCGCCACGGTCGAGCAGAACCAGACCGTCCGGGTGAGCGACACGACCCAGTCGAGCGCCCCCTGGGGCCTGGACCGCGTCGACCAGACCTCGCTCCCGCTCTCCGGCACGTACACCTACCCGGACACCGCCGGCAGCGGTGTCACCGCGTACGTCATCGACACCGGCGTCCGCATCACCCACTCCCAGATCAGCGGCCGGGCCTCCTACGGCTACGACGCCGTCGACGGCGACACCACCGCCTCCGACGGCAACGGTCACGGCACCCACGTGGCCACGACGATCGCGGGCTCCACCTACGGTGTCGCCAAGAAGGCGAAGATCGTGGCGGTGCGGGTGCTCGACAACGCCGGTTCCGGCACCACCGCGGGCGTCATCGCGGGCATCGACTGGGTCACGAACAACCACTCCGGTCCCTCCGTCGCCAACCTCTCGCTCGGCGGCGGCGCGTCCACCACGCTGGACACCGCGGTGCGCAACTCCATCGCCAGCGGTGTCACGTATGCGGTGGCGGCGGGCAACAGCAGCGCCAACGCCTCCTCGTACTCCCCGGCCCGCGTCACCCAGGCCATCACCGTCGGCGCCACCACCAGCACCGACGCCAGGGCCAGCTACTCCAACTACGGCTCGGTGCTGGACATCTTCGCCCCCGGCTCCTCCATCACCGCGGGCTGGTACACCAGCGACACCGCCACGAACACCATCTCCGGGACGTCGATGGCGACCCCGCACGTCGCGGGCGCGGCCGCGGTCTACCTGGCGGGCCACACCTCCGCCACTCCCGCCCAGGTGGCCACGGCCCTGGTGAACGGCGCGACCTCGAGCGTGGTCACCAGCCCGGGCACCGGCTCACCGAACAAGCTCCTCAAGCTCGTCCCGTGACCCCTGCGGAACGTGCGGCACTGATCTGAACCACCGTTCCCCGGAAGCCTCCGCGGCCTCCGGGGAACACTTTTGTTCGCTCCCGTGACCGTTCCTGTGCCGGTTTCTTTCGAGGGGACGCATCATTGTGTAACGGTCAAACGAACAAAAAGGTGAGTGAGCCCTCAAGGGGTTGCCATCCGGGCTTAATCATCAATACCGTCATACATCTCACTCGCATCGGACCGTCGGCAACGGCTCCAGGGGAGGGCTCAGGGACCGCGGCGGTATCGGGGCGGGAGCGCGGTAGGGGGGTGCCGTGCTCGGTGACCGCACTGGTGACCGGGCCGTGCCGCGCGGTCGGCTGCCGTCCTTCGACGGTGGCCGGTCAGTTCTGCCAGCTCACCCGTGTCTGCGCGGAGATCACTCCGCCATGGGTGAGAAACCCCCCTTTCGAACCGGACGTGGATTCCGGGCCGCCCAGGGGCGGGCGGCCCACCGGACGAGAGGGACCAGACCATGAGTTCCGTTCTTCAGCCGGCCGCATCGGGCCAGGACCTCGAAAGCCCGTCGACCGTCGGCACCTACCGGCCCATCTCCTCTCACCTGGCCATCACGCCACCGGTGAGCGTGGTCATCCCCGCGATGAACGAGGCCGAGAACCTTCCGTACGTGTTCAAGACCCTGCCGGACTGGATCCACGAGGTGGTCCTGGTCGACGGCAACTCCACCGACGACACCGTGCGGGTCGCGCGGGAACTGTGGCCCGGCGTCAAAGTCGTCGGACAGCAGGGCCGGGGCAAGGGCGACGCCCTGATCACCGGTTTCGAGGCGTGCAGCGGCGACATCATCGTGATGGTCGACGCGGACGGCTCGGCCGACGGCGAGGAGATCGTGTCGTACGTCAGCGCCCTCGTCTCCGGCGCGGACTTCGCCAAGGGCTCCCGCTTCGCCAACGGCGGCGGCACCGACGACATGACCTTCGTCCGCCGGCTAGGCAACCGGGTCCTGTGCGCCATCGTCAACCGCAAGTTCGGCGCCCGCTACACCGACCTGTGCTACGGCTACAACGCGTTCTGGCGGCACTGCCTGGACAAGATCGAGCTGGACTGCACCGGCTTCGAGGTCGAGACGCTGATGAACATCCGGGTCGTCAAGGCCGGTCTGAAGGTGCAGGAGATCCCCAGCCACGAGTATCTGCGCATCCACGGCGTCAGCAATCTGCGCGCCGTCCGCGACGGGCTGCGCGTGCTGCGGGTGATCCTCCAGGAGCGGTCCAACCGGCGCGAGCTGCGCCGGACGGCCCGCCGCTCGCCGACGCTCGACGCGGGCCGGGGAGAGGCCTCTTGAGCACGATCGACGTCTCCGTCGTCATCTGTGTGTACACCGAGGACCGCTGGGAGGACATTCTCGCGGCGGTCGCCTCGGTACGGGCGCAGACCCACCCGGCCCTGGAGACGCTGCTCGTCGTCGACCACAACCCGACGCTCTCGGACCGGCTGGAGAGCGAGTACAAGGAGACCGACGAGGTGCGGGTGCTGCCCAACGCGGGCCCGCGCGGTCTGTCGGCAGGCCGCAACACCGGCATCGCCGCCTCCCGGGGCGAGGTCGTGGCCTTCCTCGACGACGACGCCGTCGCCGAACGGGACTGGCTGCGCCGGTTCGCCGACCCGTACTCCGACCCCCGGGTCCTGGCCGTGGGCGGCCGGGCGGTGCCCGTCTGGTCCTCCGGGCGGCGGCCCGACTGGTTCCCCGAGGAGTTCGACTGGGTGGTGGGCTGCTCCTACCGGGGCCTGCCGCCCGGCCGGGTCCGGGTGCGCAACGTCCTCGGCGGCAACGCCTCCTTCCGGCGCACCGCGTTCGACTTCGTGGGCGGCTTCGCCACCGGTATCGGACGGGACGGCGGCAAACGCCCGATGGGCGGCGAGGAGACCGACCTGTGCATCCGGCTCAGCCGGGCGAGACCCGACGCGATCCTGCTGATGGACGACCGCGCGGTGATCCACCACAAGGTGCCCGAGGCGCGCGAGCACTTCGGGTACTTCCGCACGCGCACCTACGCCGAGGGCCTGTCCAAGGCGCTCGTCGCCCGCAGCGTCGGCGCCGACAAGGGGCTGGAGTCCGAACGCCGGTACGCCACCCGGGTGTTGCCGGCCGGTGTGGTCCGCGGGCTGCGTGACCAACTGCTCGCCCGGCCCGGCGGGGCCCGGCGGGCGGCCGCGATCGTCGCCGGGGTGCTGACCGCGGCCGGCGGGTACCTGGTCGGCAGCATGCGGGCGCGGCGGGCGGGGGTGACGTTCGCCGTGGTACCGATCCCGGTGGACCAGGTGGGACGGGCCGTATGACAGGGGCGCGCGTGCCGATCCTCATGTACCACGCGGTGGCCGCCGACCCGGACGACGCCACCCGCACCCTCTCGGTCACGCCCGAGGCGTTCGCCGAGCAGATGGCGGTGCTCGCGGACGGGGGCCGCACCCCGCTCACCACCGCCGAACTGGCGGCCCGTTGGCGGACCGGCCGGCCGCTGCCGGTCCGCCCGGTCCTGATCACCTTCGACGACGGGTACGAGGGCGTGCACCGGCACGCCCTCCCGGCGCTGGCCGGGCACGGCTTCCCGGCCACGCTGTTCGTCACCACCGGCTGGGTCCGGGGCGCCCACGACACCGGGGGCGCCCCGGACACCATGCTGGACTGGCGGCAGGTGCGCGGACTGGCGGACAACGGCGTGGAGATCGGCGGCCACAGCCATACCCATCCGCAGCTCGACCAGCTCGACGACGCCCGGCTGCGCGCCGAGCTGACCCGCTGCCGGGACGTCGTCGCCGGCGAACTGGGCGCCCCGCCCGAGTCGTTCGCCTATCCGTACGGCTACTCCAGCCGCCGGGTGCGCACGGCGGTACGCGGACAGGGGTTCGCCCAGGCGCTCGCCGTGGGCAACGCGCTGGCCCGCCGCGCCCAGGGGCCGTACGCCCTGCGGCGGGTGACGGTACGGCGTACCACCGGCGCCGAGGAGTTCGAACGTCTCGTGGACGGCCGGGAGATCGGCCGGACGTTCGCGAGGGACCGGGCCCTCACCAAGGGATACGCGGTGGTGCGGCGGACCCGGCGACTGCGGCGAACGGTGTGAGGAGTGGCCCCCGGCCGAGCCGGTCGGGGGCCACTCGCGCACAACGCGACGGGTTCCCGGCATCCGGCGGACCCGACACACCGGGCGTACCTCGCGCCCTGCGGAAACCGGGTGCGGACGACGCTCTTGTGCCGGATCATGGCGGCATGTCCGTACCCCCGCACGACGCACTGCCGATCCGGCTCAACGTCGACGACTCCGACTCCCCGTCCGATGTCGTCGACGCGCTGTTCCTCGGCCGCTTCGCGACGGGCGAGCAGCCGTACTCGCACGCGGTGAACATCGAGCGGGTCCGCTCCGGCGCGACCCTGCTGCCTCCGCACGCCCGGGTGCTGCGCGTCGCCCGCGACGAGGACCGCAGCGCCACCCTGGCCGAGGGCGACGGCTGGACGCTGCTGGTCTCCCGCTGGAACCGCGGGGCGGACGTCACGGTCACCGCGACCACCGCCGAACTGGCCGCGCAGGTGCTCGACCAGGCCACCGACGGGGCGGCGGACGAACCGGAGCCGCAACCGGAGAACGTGACCATGGGCTTCTGGTACGTCTCCCCGCGGCGCGGCCCGCACCGCACCACCCGGCAGATCTCGGCCGGCACATGGGACGAGGTCCGCGCCAACTACACGACGCCCGTCGCCGAGGCCATGGACCAGGTGATGGGGACGACTCCGCAGGACATCGCCGGCCGGCTGCTCCTGCTGCACGGCCCGCCCGGCACCGGCAAGACCTCGGCGCTGCGCACCCTGGCCCGCTCCTGGCGGGACTGGTGCCAGGTGGACTGTGTCCTGGACCCCGAGCGGCTCTTCTCCGACGTCGGCTATCTGATGGACATCGCGATCGGCGAGGAGGACGGCACCGGCAAGGGGCGCTGGCGGCTGCTCCTCCTGGAGGACTGCGACGAACTGATCCGCGGCGAGGCCAAACACACGGCGGGCCAGGCACTGTCCCGGCTGCTGAACCTCACCGACGGCCTCCTCGGCCAGGGCCGCAACGTCCTGGTCGGGGTCACGACCAACGAGGACCTGGAGCGTCTGCATCCCGCCGTCGTCCGCCCCGGCCGCTGTCTGGCGCGTATCGAGGTCGGTCCGCTGACCCGCCGGGAGGCCGTGGACTGGCTCGGTACGGAGGAGGGGGTCGGCCGCGAGGGCTCGACACTGGCAGAGCTGTACGCACTGCGCCGGGGCACCTCCCCGACCTCGCTGCCGGAACCCCGGGGGCGATCGGACGCGGGACTGTACCTCTAGGTGTTCTGATAGAGGTATGACGCTGTACGTCGGCACGTCCGGCTGGCAGTACAAGGACTGGAAGGGCGTCCTGTACCCGGCCGGCGTCCCCGTGCGGCGGTGGCTGGAGGAGTACACCGGGCACTTCGCCACCGTCGAGATCAACAACGCCTTCTACCGGCTGCCGTCGCGCGAGACCTTCGCCTCCTGGGCCGAGCGCGTCCCGCCGGACTTCGTGGTCGCGGTGAAGGCCAGCCGCTATCTGACCCACATCAAGCGGCTGAAGGACCCCGAGGAGCCGGTCCATCGCCTGATGACCCACGCGGCCGGTCTCGGCGACCGCCTCGGCCCGGTGCTGCTCCAGCTGCCGCCGACCCTGCGGGCCGACGCCGGGCTCCTGGACGCCTGTCTGTCCTGCTTCCCGTCGGGCACGCGCGTGGCGGTCGAACCGCGGCACGAGTCGTGGTGGACGCCCGATGTGCGGGAGGTCCTGCGGGCCCGGGGCGCGGCGCTGTGCTGGGCGGACGTCCTCTCCCGCCCGGTCACCCCGCTGTGGCGCACCGCGGACTGGGGGTACGTCCGCTTCCACCAGGGCCGTGCCCAGCCCTGGCCGCATTACGGCCGCCGGGCCCTGGAGACCTGGCTGGACCGCATCGCGACGACCTGGGCGGCCGGGGACGGGAACGACGTCTACGCCTACTTCAACAACGACCCCGGCGGCGCGGCGGTGGAGAACGCGGCGCTGTTCGGGCGGACGGCACAGCGGGCGGGGCTGAGCGTCACCCGTACACCGGGCGCGCTCACCGCACACCGCTGATCGGCGCTGCCTGTGATCCGCTCGCCCCTGTCCATCCCGCGCCGCACCCGCTCGTCAGCGTTCGTAGGCCGCGCGCAGGGCGTCCCGTACGGCGGCCGACGCCTGCTCCTCGCTGAGTCCCAGCCGCAGCACCCGCTCGGCGTAGGCCTGTGCGGCACCGGCCGCCTCCCGCTCCGCCGCCGGTCCGGCCGCCGCGACGAACGTGCCGTTGCGCCCCCGGGTCTCGATCACCCCGTCCCCCTCCAGCGCCCGGTACGCCTTGGCGACGGTGTTCGCGGCGAGGCCGAGCGACTCGGCCAGCCCCCGCACCGTCGGCAGCCGGTAACCGACCGGCAGCGCTCCCGAGCGCGCCTGCTCGGCGATCTGCGCCCGCACCTGCTCGTAGGGCGCGGCGCTCTCATCGATGTGGATCTTCAAGGTCACGGGCCGATTGTCCCGCACCCGCCGGGGACGGGAGAGCGGGGCGGAGCCGAAAAGGGGAGGCAGCCGGGCGCCGCGCGGCCGTAGCGTGCGCTCACATGACCGTCATCGTGCGCGACCTGCGCCCCGGGACGCCCGCCGACATCGAGGGCTTCATCCGGGTCCGGCACCGCGCCCTGCCCTATGTGCGCTTCAGCCCGGCCTCCGTGCTGCACGGCCTCTCGCTGTCCCGCCCCGACGCCCACGCCCGCAAACTGGTCGCCGTGGAGGACGGCGAGATCATCGGCACGGCCCAGGTGGGTCTCGCCCGGGACAGCCCGGAGCCCGGCCAGGGGTCCCTCAACGTGTACGTGGACCCGGCCCGCAGCGGGCGCGGCGCGGGCACCCTGCTGGTCCGCACCGCCGAGGAGCATCTGGCCGCCCACGGGGCGGTGAAGCTGTACGCCTGGGTCCTGGACGAGCCGGCCCATCGCGCCTTCGCCGAACGGCACGGCTACCGGTCGAGCCGCTCCGCGCACTTCCTCCGGCTGGACCTGGCCCACGCCTCGCTGCCGCCTCTCCAGGACCCGCCGCCCGGCGTCGAGCTGCGCACGGCCGCCGCCTTCGCCGACGACCCGCGTCCGCTGTTCGCCCTGGACGCGGAGGCGGGGTCGGACGAACCCGGCGACATCGCCGCCGAGTTCACGGACTACGCGGCCTGGGTCGACGAGTACTGGGAGCATCCCCATCTCGACCGGGAGCTGACCTCGGTCGCGGTGGCCGACGGCCGCCCCGTCGCCTTCAGCGTGGCCCACACCCACGACGGCCTCTACACCACGGGCATGACCGGCACCGCCCGCGACCACCGAGGCCGGGGCCTGGCGAAGCTCGTCAAGAACGACTCTCTGCACCGGGCCCGCGGCGCGGGGTACACGGAGGCGTACACGGGCAACGACGCGGACAACGGGCCGATGCTCGCGATCAACGAGTGGTTCGGGTACGAGATCTGCGCGACGGAGGTGCGGCATGTCCGTGAAACCGGCTGAGCCGGTGCGCCCGGTGGACGTCGTCCTCGTCAAGGGCGGCCGGACGAAGATCCGTTACACGGCCGGGCTGCTGGCCGACGACGGCACCCGGATCACCGTGCGCGCCCCCTGGGCCGGTGACGCCGTACGCGACTTCGGCTTCGTCCGCTTCGAGGCGGGTGACGTCTTCACCGAGTACTACTGGCGGGACCGCTGGTACGCGGTGAAGGAGGTCCGCGACGCGACGGGCGCCCTGAAGGGCTGGTACTGCGACATCACCCGCCCGGCCACCTTGTCGGGCGGCGAACTGGTCGTCGAGGACCTCGACCTGGACCTGTGGCGCTCCGCCGACGGGACGGACGTACGCCGGCTGGACGAGGACGAGTTCGAGGAGAGCGGGCTGGCGGAGCGGGACCCGGCGGCCGCGGCCGCCGCGGTGACCGCCCTCGACGAGCTGGAGGCGCTCGCCACCGCCGAGGGCGGCCTGGAGTCGCTGCTGGAGTGAGGGGGCGCGCGGCGCGCGCGGCCGGGTGGCCGGCGGACACCGGACGTACCCCGCGCGAGCCGACGGCCCGCCGCCTCACACCGTCGCCACCACCGCGTACCGCTCGTCCGCCACGGCCCCGCCCCACAGCTGCGCGTCCTCCGACAGCCGCTCGACGCGCGTGTCGTCGGTCAGCGGGGCCGGCAGAGCGGTGAGCCGGTCCGCCGGTATGCCGACCGGGGCGACACTCCCCCACACGCCCTCGACCAGCACGAGCCGCCCACCGGGCCGCACCAGGCCACGCCAGTGCCGCAGGGCCCGGGCCGGGTCGGGCAGGGTCCACAGCACATGCCGTACGAGCAGGGTGTCGAAGCGCTGCTCACCGACCGGCGGCGCCCCCGGGTCACCGAGGAGGGACACCGCGTCACGCCCGGCGAGCTCGGCGCGGGCCAGGTCGATCATGGCCGGGGACAGGTCGACGCCCGTCACCCGGTGTCCCTGCTCGGCCGCGAGGAGCGACAGGCTCCCGGTGCCGCAGCCCAGGTCGAGGAGGTCACAGCCGCGCTCGGGCAGCCAGTCGCACAGCCGCCGGGCCCAGGCGGCGCGCACCTGGGGTTCGCGCAGACCGTGGTCCGGCTCCTCGTCGAAGGCGGTCGCCGCCGCGTCCCAGTCGACACCCGGCGCGATCGCTTCGTCACTGTTTTCCCTCATGTGCCCAAGAGTGACACCCACCACTGACCATCGAATCGTGACAGCCGCCACTGACAGAAGGGGGGCCGATGAGGAAGTCTCCCCGAAAGGGTCTACCTCCGTGCGAACGCGGAACCCGGTAGCTCCTGAAGGAGGCAGCCATGCGCCGTACGACCGTGCAGAAGCCCCTGAAGAAGACGGACTCCCGCCGGATCCGCGACGAGGTGGACGAACGGCCCGCCGGTCGACCCGAGGTGCGCAAGGACATCGCACGCACCTGGTGGCCGGACGGCTGAGCAGCGCCGCTCTCGGCACAGCCGCTTTCAGTCGAGCCGCTTGCGGTAGTGGACGCGGTCGTACGGCCCGTCCACCCGCCGCTCCACGACCACGTAACCGTACTTCGGGTAGATCTTCTGGTTCTCCCACATCATCGCGTTGGTGTAGAGCCTGACCTCGGGCAGGCCCAGCGCCCGCGCGTGCGCGTCCACGAAGTGCAGCAGCCGCCGCCCGACGCCCTTGCCGCGGGCGTCGGGACGGACGGCGAGGCTGTCGAGGAACAGGTGGTCGGTGAACGCCTCGACCACCACCAGGCCGGCCACCCCGCCGCCCCCGGGCGGCTCGTCGGTCACGAACACCTTCCCCGCGGCCACATCGGCCGCGTGGTCCGCCGCCATGGGCTGCGGCGCCTGACCGATGCGCTCGATGTACGGCGTGTACGCCGCGTCCGTCACTGCCTTCACGGCCGGTACGTCGGCCGCCGTGGCAGGCCGGATCCCCTGGTTCGTCATGCCCTGAACGCTACCTACCTGATCCCCGTCTCAGCGCTTCCTTAAGGCGACCCTAAAGATCGCCGCGGACCGCCCCGAGCGGGCGATTTCGCGGTTTCTTGGTTCCGGCGCACATCAGGCCACCACCTGTTCCGGTTCCGAGGAGTCCCCCCATGCCCGCACGCCGCAAGGCTGCCGCCGTCGCCGCCGTCGCCTCCGTCGGGCTGATCCCGGCGGCCCTGACCCTGCTGTCCGCCGCGCCCGCGGCGGCGCACGGGTCGATGGGCGATCCGGTCAGCCGGGTCGCCCAGTGCTACGCGGAAGGTCCGGAGAGCCCGGAGTCGGCCGCGTGCGGGGCCGCGGTCGCGGCGGGCGGGACGCAGGCGCTGTACGACTGGAACGGCATCCGCATCGGCGACGCGAACGGCCGCCACCAGGAGCTGATCCCGGACGGCAGGCTGTGCAGCGCGAACAATGAGGAGTTCAGGGGCCTGGACCTGGCCCGCACCGACTGGCCGGCGACGAGCGTCGGCAGCGGCTCGTACACCTTCAAGTACCGCGTGACCGCCCCGCACAAGGGCACCTTCAAGGTCTATCTCACCCAGGCCGGTTACGACCCCGCCGAGCCGCTGGCCTGGTCCGACCTCGATCTGGAACACCCGGTGGCGACGGCCACCGACCCGGTCGCGTCGGGCGGCTTCTACACCTTCTCCGGGACCCTGCCCGAGCGTTCCGGCAAGCAGCTGCTGTACGCGGTCTGGCAGCGCTCGGACAGCCCGGAGGCGTTCTACTCCTGCTCGGACGTCACCTTCCCGGGCACCGGCGCGGGCACCGGCACGGAAGCGGGGACAGGGACCGGTACCGGTACCGCGCCGTCCGCCTCCGCACCCTCCGAGGAGCAGATCGAGGACGGTGCCGACAAGTCGACGATCGAGCACCACGGTCACGGAGACGACGACGCCGCCACGACGACGGACCCGACGACCGGTGCGACGGCCGGGCCGTCCGCCGCGGCCGGTTCGCCCGTCACGGCGAACGAGCCGAGGGCGGCCGGTGCCGGATCGGGTCCGGGCAGGAGCCTCGCCGAGACCGGCGGAGACGGCGGCGCCCCGTATCTCGCGGTGGGTGGCGCGGCCGTCCTGGCGCTGGGCGCGGCGCTGCTGTTCGGGTCGGTGCGCAGGCGGGCGATGAGCGGCGGACGGCACGGCCGCTGAGCCGCCGTCCCCCTCGGGACCCTTCGGAACTCCGGGGCCTGACCGGCGGCTCAGGTCGGACAGGCCCCGGCGGAACCCCTGCGCGTCAGCTCGTCAGCTCGTCAGCTGAAGACGGACGCGCAGGTGGTGGCGGTGGCGCGGGCCGGGTCGAGCGCGTTGGCCACCTCGTGGAAGGCGATCCGGTCGAGCAGACCGATCGCCACGTGCTCGGAGAGGTCCACCGGACACAGGTCCTGGAGCAGGACGTTGTGCACGTCGGATCCGCTGAGGTACTGGGTGCGCCACGGCGTGACCACTTCGTCGAACTGGGTGGCGATGACCGTGTAGCGGACGCCGGCGACGGTGTCGCCCCCCGCGTTGAGCTTGGTGAGGAAGGCCGATCCGGCGACCTGGTCGGCGAGACCGGGGGTGGCGGCCGAGAGCAGGTCCTCGGCGCCGGGGAAGTAGGGCAGCAGGTTGGCGAGTCCGCCCAGCGTGGTGCCGTGGTTGTCGGGGGCGATGCCGACGAGTGCGTTGACCTTGGCGGCGCCGCCGAGGAACTTCAGGTAGTAGCGCGGCATCATGCCGCCCTGCGAGTGGCCGACGAGGTCGGCCTCGGCGGCGCCGGTCGCGGCGAGCACCTTGTCGACGAAGGTGGACAGCTGCGCCGCCGACTTGTCGATGGGCCCGAGGCCGTTGAAGAGCGGGACGCCCGGCAGTTGGCCGTAGTCGACGGAGAAGACGCAGTATCCGCGGACCGTGAGATAGGGGGCGAGGGCCAGCCAGTTGTCGATCGAGTTGCCGAAGGTGCCGTGCACGAGGACGACGGGGCGTGGGTGGGCGGCTGAGGGCTTGCAGCGGTAGTCGTTCCAGCCGCTCGACGAGGCCGTGGCGGTGGAGTCTGCGTGTGCCGCGGCGGCGGGGACGGTGACGGCCGCGGCGGCCAGCAGCAGGGCGGCGAGTGGTCTGAGCGCGCGTTTCCAGGGCAGCATCGGGTGATCTCCTTGCGGCTCAAGGGAGGTGCGATGGCCTTACGCCCTGTGACCCGGATCACGAGGATGCTGTTCACTCGTCAAGTTACGGGCGAGTAGCTGAGCTGTGAAGTTACGCGTCGGTAAAAAACTTCCGGCGATAGCCACGCTCGACCGGGATCACTGATACGCCGTCACCAAGTGGGACGGATGGGTCCATCGGGGGCGATGCGCGACAATCGGTCGCACAGAACGCGCACTTCGCCCTCGCCGAGCACGGCGACCCACGCCCGCACCGCCTCGGCGGCCGCTTCCTCCGCCGCCCTGGTGCACTCCCAGCCGCGCTCGGTGAGCACGACCAGCCGCGCCCGCGCGTCCTCGGGGTGCGGCCGGCGCTCGACGTACCCCTTCCGCACGAGTTCCTCGACGAGCTGACTCGCCGCCTGCTTGGTGACTCCCAGGTGGGCGCCCAGTTCGGTGACCGTGGCGCCGTCCGGGGCGAGCCGGGTGAAGGCGAAGCCGTAGGCGGGCCGCGCCTCGAACCCGCGGGCGACGACGCCGTCGTTGATGCGCCGGGTGAGTTCACCCGCGGCGGCGAGCAGGGCGGCGCTCAGGGCGAGGGCTTCGGAGTTGTGCACCTCTGCATTGAAACATCCTTGACAGATTGGTCAAGCAGCTTGACCATAGAGCCAGATAGTCAAGCTGCTTGACCATATGCGGATCCGCGTCCGCCGACGGCACACCAGCAGCAGCGCCCTCCGAAGCCGAAACCGACAGGAGACACCCATGCCCGTCATCCGTTCGTCCGACGCCGTCACCCACGAGATCCACGGGGCCCGCTTCGTCTCGTACGCCTCTCCCCGCACCGGCAGCAAGGAACTGTGCGCCTGGCGGGGCGAGATCCCCGCCGGGACGAAGGCGCCCGCGCACACCGTCAGCCGGGAAGAGATCTTCCATCTGCTCGTCGGCGAGCTGATCCTCACGCTCGACGGCCGCGCCGAGCGGATCAGGGCCGGCGACACGGTGATCGTCAATCCGGGGGCGACCCTGGCCGTCGAGAACCCGACCGATCACACCGCGCTCTCCTGGGTCACCACGTCCATCGGCCTGGAGGCGGAGCTGGCCGACGGGACCCGGATCACTCCCCCGTGGGCCAACTGATCCGATCCGGCCGCCGTTCCCTCACGCCGCCAGTGTCCCGGGTTTCACCGCTCCCGGCCCGAACTTCGCCCGCACCCGGTCGGCCACCTCCTCGATCCGGCGGACCTTCTCGTCCACGGGATCGAAGGTGAGCTGGTGGGAGGCCTGGTCGGCGGGGCCGAGGGCCTCGGCGCGCAGGGCGATCGCCCGGACCCGGGCACGCTGGAGACCGAAGGCCTCGTACAGGCCGTACGCCGTTCTCGTCAGGACCGCCGAGTGCGCGGTCGGCTCCTCGAGGGTGCGGCTGCGAGTGGTGGACGAGCGGTCGGCGTAGCGCACGGTGAGAGTCAGGGTGCGGCAGACCTTCTCCACGGCACGCAGCCGGGCGCCCAGTTCCCCGGCGGCCGAGAGGAGCGCGCGGCGATGCCGGTCGGGGTCCAGCTCGTCTCGTCCGAAGGGGCGTTCGGTGGCCAGTGACCGGGACACGGCGTTCGGTACGACCCGGCCGCGGTCGACGCCGTTCGCCTTCTCGTGCAGTTCCCGGCCCGCCTTCGCACCGACCAGACGCTGGAGCGTGGACAGGGGTGCGGCGGCGACCCGGCCGAGGGTGTCGAGGCCGTACTCGCACAGGGTGCGGGCGGTCGCCGTACCGACACCGGGCAGCGCGACGACGGGCTTCTCTGCGAGGAACTCCCGCACCCCGCCCCCGGGGACCTCGCACGTCACTCCGGGCCGGGCGCCCCGCAGCGCCACGCGGGCCGCCATCGGGCCGGGACCCGCGCCGATCACACAGTCGACCCCGTGCAGCGCGAGCGCGCGCACTCTGATCACCGACGCCAGCTCGACCGCGCTGCGCCCGAAGTACCGTTCGGCGCCGCGCAGATCCGCCAGCGCCCCGTCCGGCGGCAGCGCCTGGACGACCGGAGTGAACTCCTCCAGCAGTCCGAGCAGCGCCGGCAGGGCCGCCTCGTCCGTCGAAGGCAGCTGGAAACGTACGCAGAGGATGGTCATCCCGCACTCCCCGGACTCTGGTGCCACAACTTCCTTCCCACCGCGGCTCCTTCACCCGCGGGGCGCAGATCGGCCCAGGGATGCATCTCGTACCCCGTGGACATGCGGATGCGACGCCGCTCCATCGCGTCCTGGGCGGCCGAGCCCGCCGGTGCGGGCAGCCCGTCCGAACCGGCGAGCCGGCTGCGCGCCGGGCCGTCGGCGTCCGCGTCGGGGGCGGCCGCATCAGGGGCGCCGCCGGGGCCGGCCAGCCGGGCCGCGACCCCTTCCAGTCCCTCGTCCCGGCGCACCTCGAGCAGTTCGGCGAGGTTCCAGGTGGCGGCGCCCACCACGCTGAAGCTGCGCGAGCCGCGCCGCTGCACCACCCCGCGCACCAGCAGCAGCCAGGAGTGGAAGACGGTGTGCGCGCAGGCGTCGTGGGAGTCGTCGAAGAAGGCGAGGTCGACCAGGCCGGTGCCGTCGTCCAGGGTGGTGAAGATGACCCGCTTGCCGGACCGGATCGGCGGGGTCTGGGTGGCCGCCTTGGCGCCCGCCACGAGGACCGTCTCACCGTGCCGGGTCTCGCGCAGCCGGCGCGCCGACACCACGCCCAGCTCGTCGAGGAAGCTCCGGTGGTCGTCCATCAGATGGCGCGAGGCGTCCATGGACAGCACGCCCAGTTCGGCGCTGAGCTTCTCGGCCGAGGACAGGTCCGGCAGCCCGGCCGGGGTGGTCTTCCGCCCGCCGGCCAGCGGGAGCTGGCCGCCGCCCGCGCCCCGGGCGCCCCGGTGCAGTTCGGTCAGGTGCAGCTGCAGATCACGCCGGTTGGCGCCGAACGCGTCCAGCGCGCCGACCTGCGCGAGCCGCGCGGCGAGCGGACGGCTCGGCCGTGCCCGTTCCCAGAAGTCCAGCAGCGAGGCGTACGGCTGCCCGTCCGCGATCCGTGCCGCCTCGGCCTCGGTGATGCCGTGCACGTCGGAGAGGGCGAGCCGCAGTCCCCAGACCCCCGGGCCGGGCCCTGGGCCGGACGGACCAGGCCCTGAGCCGCCGGACGGACCAGGCCCAGAATCAGACACCAGTTCGATCCGGTGGGCGACCGCCGACCTGTTCACGTCCAGCGGCAGCACCGGCACGCCCCGTCGCCGCGCGTCCGCCAGCAGCAGCCGCTTCGGGTACATCCCGGGGTCGTGGGTGAGCAGCCCGGCGTAGAAGGCGGCCGGGTGGTGCGCCTTCAGCCACGCCGACTGGTACGTCGGCACGGCGAAGGCGACCGCGTGCGCCTTGCAGAAGCCGTACGAGCCGAAGGCCTCGACGATCTCCCAGGTCCGCTGAATCGTTTCCGCGTCGTATCCACGGGCTGCCGCGTGCTGTGCGAACCACACCTTGATCCGCCCCTGCGACTCCGCGTCCGACAACCCGCGCCTGATCCGGTCCGCCTCACCGCGCCCGCAGCCGGTCATGACGGCGACGATGTCGATGATCTGCTCGTGGAAGACGACGACCCCGTAGGTGTCCCGCAGCGGCTCCTCCAGGTCCGGGTGCGGATACCGGACCGGCGCCCGCCCGTGCCGCGCCTCGATGAACGGCCGCACCATGTCGGCGGCGACCGGCCCGGGCCGGAAGAGGGAGATGTCGACGACGAGATCGTGGAAGGTGGCCGGCTGCAGGCGCCCCACCAGGTCACGCTGGCCCGGCGACTCGATCTGGAAGCACCCCAGCGTCTCGGTGGACCGGATGAGCCGATACGTCGCCGGGTCGCCGCCCTCCAACGTGTCCAGGTCGATCCGCTCCCCCGTCGCCCGCTCCACCTCGCCCACTGCGTGCGCCATCGCCGACTGCATCCGCACGCCCAGCACGTCCAGCTTGAGCAGCCCGAGGTCCTCGACGTCGTCCTTGTCGAACTGGGCCATGGGGAACCCCTCGCCGCTGGTCGGCATGACCGGCGTACGGGAGAGCAGGGAGGCGTCGGAGAGGAGCACCCCGCACGGATGCATGGCGACTCCGCGGGGCAGGGCGTCGAGGGCCTCGACCAGCTCCCAGAGCCGCCCGTACCGCTCCTTCTCGCCCGCCAGCGACCGGAGTTCGGGCAGTTCCTCCAGCGCCGCCCGGGCGTCGCGCGCCCGGATGTGCGGGAAGGACTTGGCGATGCGGTCGATGTCGGCCGGGTCCATGGACAGCGCCGCGCCGACGTCCCGGATGGCGTGGCGGACCCGGTACGTCTCCGGCATCGCGACCGTCGCGACCCGCTCGGTGCCGAACCGGCCCATGATCGCCCGGTAGACCTCCAGCCGGCGCGCGGACTCCACGTCGATGTCGATGTCGGGCAGCACGACCCGCTCCTTGGACAGGAAGCGCTCCATCAGCAGCCCGTGCTCGACCGGGTCGGCGTTGGCGATGCCGAGCAGGTGGTTCACCAGCGACCCCGCGCCGGAGCCGCGGGCCGCGACCCGGACACCCATCCCCCGCACGTCGTCCACGACCTGGGCGACCGTCAGGAAGTACGAGGCGAAGCCGTGGTGGGCGATGATGTCCAGCTCCCGGTGCATCCGCTCCCAGTAGGCGCGCTTCCCGGAGTGGCCGCGCAGCACCATCCCGGCCGCCGCCCGGGAGGCCAGCGTCCGCTGGGCGGTGCGACGGCCCGCGCCGACGAGATGCGGCTCGGGGAAGTGGACGGCGCCCATGCCGAGGTCGTCCTCGGGGTCGACCAGGCACTCGGCGGCCACCGCCCGCGTCTGTTCCAGCAGGTGGTGCGCGGTGTCGCGCCGGTATCCCGCGGCCTCGACGATCCGCTCGGCCACGCGCAGCATCGCATCGGCGTCCTTGAGCCAGGCCTCCCCGGAGTCCAGCCCCTTCGCCGGGTCGACCGGGACCAGCCGCCGGGCGGCGTCCAGGACGTCCGCGACCGGTCCCTGACCGGGGTCGGCGTACCGGACGGCATTGCTGAGGACGGGCCGGATCCGCTGTTCGGCGGCGAAACCGACGGTGCGGGCGGCCAGCCGCAGGGAACCGGGGCCGGTACCGGTGCGCCCGTGCCAGACGGCCTCCAGGCGCAGGGCGTCGCCGTACACCTCCCGCCAGGAGGTGAGGAGCCTCGCCGCACGGTCCGGCCGGCCCGCGGCGAGCGCGCGGCCGACGTCGGAGCCGGGGCCGAGCAGAACGGTCAGGCCCGCGCCGTGGTTCTCGGCCCAGGGCAGCGACGGGGTGCCCCCGCCCCCGTGCGCGGCCGTGACGATCCGGCACAGGTCGCCCCAGCCCCGGGCGCCGTCACGGGCGAGGAAGGTGACGCGGGGCGCCGACTCGTCGATGAAGGCGCCGCCGCGCACCGGGGTGCGGCGCCTGTCCCGTCGTACGGACGCGTCGCCCTGCGGCCGCTCGGGGGGCGCCACCGCCAGGTCCACTCCGAACAGCGGGCGCACGCCCGCCTTCGCGCAGGCCTTGGCGAAGCGCACCGAGCCGGCGAGGGTGTCGCGGTCGGTGAGGGCGAGGACGTCCATCCCCCGCTCCGAGGCGCGCTCGGCCAGTCGCTCCGGGTGCGAGGCGCCGTAGCGCAGGGAGAACCCGGAGGCGGTGTGCAGATGCGTGAATCCCGGCATCCGCACCTCCTAAATCGAACATAAGTTCCCAGCTTTCCCACCCCCACCATAGACCAATTCCCGAACATCTGTACGACAACCGTTCGGGCGCTCCCCACCTGCGGAAACACCCCGCACCCCGGCCTGCGGGGACATGACACCGACCCCGTGAAACACGTGTCAGGAACGCGTAAAGTCCCGGCCCCTCGCGCGCGGGGCGGGACTTTCGGTTGCTCGGAGGGTGGCTACGGGAGTGCTGCGGGAGCCCGTCAGCCGATCTGCGTTCCCGTCGCCGACAGCGCCTCCGTCACCGGCTGGAAGAACGTCTCCCCGCCGGAGGTGCAGTCGCCGCTGCCGCCCGAGGTCAGACCTACCGCACTGCTCCCCGAGAAGAGGGAGCCGCCGCTGTCGCCGGGCTCGGCGCAGACGTCGGTCTGGATGAGGCCGTTGACGATGTCACCGTTGCCGTAGTTCACCGTGGCGTCCAGACCGGTGACCGTGCCGGAGTGCACCTGGGTGGTCGAGCCGCTGCGGGTGACCTTCATGCCGACGGTGGCCTCGGCGGCGCCGGTGATCTGCTGGGCCGAGCCGTCGTAGAGGTCGACCTCGCTCGGGTGGGCGACCTCGGCGGTGTACTTGACCAGGCCGTAGTCGTTGTCCGGGAAGCTGGACACCTCGTTGGCGCCGATCTCGGCGCCGGAGGGGTCCGACCAGGTGGAGATCGCGTCGGTGCAGTGCCCGGCGGTCAGGAAGTACGGCTCGCCCCCCTTGACCACGTTGAAGCCGAGGGAGCAGCGCCCGGTGCCGCCGGTGATGGCGTCGCCGCCGGCGATGAAGGGCTTGAACTCCCCCTTGATGCGCTGCAGTTCGGCCACCTGACCGAGCCCGTCGACGACCTTGGCGAGCTTGGCCCAAGCGGCGTCGGAGACGGTGCGGTCGGCGGTGACGACGACCTTGTTGGTGGTCGGATCGGTCACCCAGGCGGTGCCCGGGACGGACGCGTCCGTCTTGAGCGTCGTCCGGGCGCCGGCCAGTTCGGCGAGGGAGTTCTCGACGATTCTGGCCTTGGCGCCGGCCGCCTCGACGGTCTTCGCGGCGACCGCGTCGAGGACGTTCACCACGAGGCTCTTGCTCTTCGCGTCGTAGTACGTGCCCGCCGCGTCGGCGCCGAGGTCCCGACCGAGCGTCGAGGCGAGCTTTCCGGCCGCGAGGGCCGAGAGGGGGGCGGGCTGCGAGGTCTTCGCAGGCTCACTGGCGTTCGCAGTCTGGAAGGTGACTCCGGCTGCGACGAGCGCGGCGATACCCGCGCCCGCCATGACCATCCGCCGCCCGGGTATGCGTCGGTGCTTCAACTCGCGTCCTCCTGTGGGGGGTCGGCCCGGGCGGTCATGGGGGACGGCTCCGGGCCGGAAGGCTGGTTGACGGGCGCCCACTCTTCCGAACCGCACAGGGAGCACACAAGGTCGACTTCAGGACGCGCACAGGGTGAACACCGCGCGCCCGCTGCGCCTTCACCACCCCGGGCCGCCCCCCGGCCACCACAGGAGAATTCGCACTGCAAACGCTACGGGTGAGTAACCCCTTACACGGGGGTGAGGTCTATACCTGACCGGAACCCGCCCCCGCTGCGGGCGGCGGAGGTGGGGATGTCGTCGGGGGTGTGGAGGACGTCGGGGGAAGCGGTTGCTGCTGGGCCCGCTCCAGGAACCTCAGCAGTTCCACCGGGAACGGCAGCACGAGGGTGGAGTTCTTCTCGGCGGCGACCGCCACCACCGTCTGGAGCAGCCGCAGCTGGAGCGCGGCGGGCTGCTCGGACATCTCCTTCGCGGCCTCGGCGAGCTTCTTCGAGGCCTGGAGCTCGGCGTCGGCGTTGATGATCCGGGCCCGCCGCTCACGGTCGGCCTCGGCCTGCCGGGCCATCGAGCGCTTCATCGTCTCGGGCAGGGACACGTCCTTGATCTCCACCCGGTCGATGGTGACGCCCCACTCCACGGCCGGACTGTCGATCATCAACTCCAGTCCCTGGTTGAGCTTTTCGCGGTCGGACAGCAGATCGTCCAGATCGCTCTTGCCGATGATGGACCGCAGGGAGGTCTGCGCCATCTGCGAGACGGCGAACCGGTAGTCCTCCACCCGTATGACCGCCTCGGCCGGCGAGGTCACCTTGAAGTAGACGACGGCGTCCACGCGCACCGTGACGTTGTCCCGGGTGATGCCCTCCTGCCCGGGCACCGGCATCGTGACGATCTGCATGTTGACCTTCCGGAGCCGGTCGATGCCCGGGAGGATCAGGGTGAGCCCCGGACCGCGCACCTCGGGCCGGAGCTTCCCGAGCCGGAGGACCACGCCCCGCTCGTACTGCTTGACCACCCGCGCCGCAGCCGCCACGTACACCGCTCCGGCGGACACCAGCGCGACGCCCGCCACCATCAGCTCCTCGACCATTGCCGGCCCCCAGGGGTCCAGAGCACTGCCCGCGCATCACTGCCTGTACCTCGACGGTAACCCCGTCCTCGGGGCAAGGGCGAGCCCCCGCACGCCGGTTGCGTACGGGGGCTCGCCTGCGATCGGCCACAGGCCAGGTGGAGCGGTCCCGCGCGAGGGCTTCTGTGGGGGGGCTCCCGCGTCAGGTTCTCCGCGTGAGGGTCAGAAGACGCTGACGCCGTAGCGGCTCAGGGCCTCGGTCACGGGCTGGAAGAAGGTCGTACCGCCCGAGGTGCAGTTGCCGCTGCCGCCGGAGGTCAGACCGAGCGCCACACCGCCGGAGGTGTAGAGCGCTCCGCCGGAGTCACCGCCCTCGGCGCAGACGTTGGTCTGGATCATCTGGTAGACCACGTCGCCGCTGCCGTAGTTGACCGTGGCGTTGAGAGCGGTCACGCGGCCGGTGTGGATACCGGTCGTGGAGCCGTCCCGGATGACCGACTGGCCGACGGTGGCGTTGCCTGCGCTGGTGATGTCGGTGTTGCCCGCGGTGCCCGCCTTGGCGACCGAGGTGTTGGTGTAGCGGACCAGCGCGTAGTCGTTGGTCGGGAAGCTGTAGCCGCTGTTCGTGCCCAGCACGGTGGTCTGACCGGAGTTGGAGTACCAGGTCGAGGCGACCTCGCCGCAGTGCCCGGCGGTCAGGAAGTAGTAGGTGCTCCCGCTGACGACGTTGAAGCCGAGCGAGCAGCGGTAGCCGCCGCCGTAGATGGCGTCGCCCCCGCCGATCAGCTTGTTGAACTTGCCCGGGGTGTGCTTGATCGTGAGCGCGCCGGCGTTGCTGCCCGCCTGCTCCTTGATCTGCGCGATCTCGGCGTCCGAGACCGTGCTGTCGACGGTGACCAGGAGGCGGTTGGTCTTGCTGTCGACCGCCCAGGCGGTGCCCGGGATGTCCGCCTGGAGCACCGAGTCGCCGGCGCTCTTCAGTTCGGCGGTGCTGAAGGTGGCGGTGTCGGCCGCGCTCGCGTGGGGGATGGCGATGGCGGCGGCGGCCACGAGTCCGGTGGCGACGGCGGTCAGCCGGGTCCGTCTCGAGATGCCGCTCGTGGGGGTGGTGGGGGTGGTGCGCTTGATCCTCACGTTTCGTTCCCTCCCAGGGGAAGTCGGGGGCCCGTGGTGTGGGGTCGGGGCCCGTGAGGCGCAGCCAGGGACCGACGTTCGTCCGGATTCCGAACACGCCGTGACCCTGACAAGCGCTGAGGGGGAGTATTCGGCCGAACGGCCGGTCGGCGCAAGGGCGCCTTTCGGCCGTCAGACCTTCAACGAACTGCGTGAGTTGAGCCCTCTTGCAGCCTCTTGCCCCAGCTCAGACCAGGTTGCGCTCCCCTGCCTCGACCGCCACGTCCTATGTGTTCCCCGGTGGCGGGCAGGGGCGGGGGAAAGCATCCACAAGGCGCACGGAGGCAGTACGGCCCGATCGGAGCCGCCCGTCGCGCGTCCGTCCCCGCCGGGTGCGCCGGAGTACGGCTTTCCGTGCCCGGTCAGCCCACCGGAGCCGGCCGTCGCGAGTGCCACGGCGGCCTCTTCGGTCCCCCGGGTCCCGGAGGTGTCCGGAAGTCGACCCTCCGGATAGTCCTGGGGCCGGGGCCCCCGGGCCGCTTCAGGTGCCGGGGGAAGGTGTGGTCCGCCCGTCCCCCGCCGGGACGGGCAGACCGAGGTGGGAGCGCAAGGTGTGTCCCTCGTATTCCGTACGGAACACGCCGCGCTCCTGAAGCAGCGGCACCACCCGGTCGACGAACTCGTCGAGCCCGTCGGGTGTGAGTTGCGGGACGAGGACGAAGCCGTCGGCGGCGCCCTCGCGCACGAACTCCGCCAGCTCGGCGGCGACCGCCTCGGGCGTGCCGATGAAGGACTGCCGGGCGCTCGTCTCGATCACGGTCTGCCGGATGGAGAGTCCCTTCTCCTTCGACAGCGCACGCAGCTTCCCGGCCGTCGCGACGGCGTCGCCGTGCCGGGCGAGGTCCCGCGTGAGCCTCGGGTCGGCCACCGGGTCGAACTCGGGCAGCGGCCCGTCGGGGTCGTACGCCGACAGGTCGACGCCCCAGAGCCGCTCCAGGACGAGGACGGCGCGCTGGGGGGAGATCAGCCGCCGTCTGATCGTGGCGGCCCGCTCCTGCGCCTCGGCGGCGGTGTCCCCGAGGACGACGGTGACGCCGGGCATGATCTTCAGATCGGCGGCGGTACGGCCGTACTTGGCCAGCCGTCCCTTGACGTCGGCGTAGAAGGCGCGCCCGGCCTCCAGCGTGCCGTGCGGCGCGAGGACGACGTCCGCGGTGGCGGCCGCGCACTCCCGGGCCTCCCCGGAGCGTCCTGTTCGGATCACCACCGGGTGCCCCTGCGGCGGGCGCGGCACCGTGAACTCCCCGGCGATGTCGAAGTGCCGGCCCTGGTGCGCGAACGGCTGGGACGCCCCGTCCGGTGTCCAGGAGTCCCACAGCCTTCTCGCGGTGGCGATGAACTCGGCGGCCCGCGGGTACCGCTCGGCGCGCTCGAGGTAGTCCCCCCGGCGGAAGTTCTCGCCGGTGGAGGCGTGCGCGGAGGCCGCCACCCGCCAGGCCGCCCGGCCGCCGCTGAGATGGTCCAGGGTGGCCAGTCGGCGGGCGAGTTCGAACGGCTCGTGGAAAGTGGTGTCGGCCGTGGCGGCCAGCCCCAGGCGTTCGGTCACGGCGGCGAGCGCGTTGAGGACGGTGAGCGGCTCGGGGCGGCCGGCCACGTCCCGGTCGTGGACGGGGCCCTGCTGTTCGCGCGGCCGCGGCCCCTCGGCGAGCAGCAGGAAGTCGAACAGACCGCGCTCGGCGGTCCGGGCGAGGTGCTCGAAGGAGGAGAACTCGATCGGCGACCCGGCGGCGGGGCCGGTCCAGACGGTGGTGGTGTCGGCGTCGGGGAAGCAGGCGGCCAGGTGGCAGTGCGCGCCGGGCGGCCTCGGGCCTCGTGGTCTCCGTCCGCTCATGCCGCTCCCCCTTGGTACCGGTTGGCGGGCCGGGCCAGCCCCAGGTGCTCGCGGAGCGTGCTGCCCGGGTAGAAGGTGCGGAACAGCCCGCGGTGCTGGAGCAGCGCCACCGTGCCGTTGACCAGCCGCTCCAGATCGCGGCGCGGTTCGACGGGGACGAGGTGGAAGCCGTCGGCGGTGCCGTCCTTGTACCAGGAGGCGATCAGGTCGGCGAGGTCGACGGGGCCGCCCCGGTAGAGCGGGCCCTGCGCGGTCTGCCGGGGGCCGCCTCCGCCGTGGCCGGGTTCGGCGGCGTGCTCGCCGTCTCCGAGGTCGATCAGCAGACTCACCAGGACGAGCAGGGAGTTCGGGTCGCGCCCGGCCCCGGCCGCGTCGGCCCGCAGTCCGTCGCGCAGGGTGCGGGCCCGGGCGGGGCTCACCGCCCGGATCAGGGCCACGTCGGCGTGACGGGCGGCGGCGGACCGGGCGGGCTCCTCGGTGGCGTCGACCACGCGCACGGGGTGGCCCTGCGGAGGTCTGGGCAGGAGCGAGGGGCCCCGGACCGAGAAGTCCGCGCCGCTGAAGTCAACGTGGTGCAGCCTGTCGCGGTCGAGGAAACGGCCGGTCGGCGCATCCCGTGTCGCGGCGCCGTCCTCCCAGCTGTCCCACAACCTCGCCGCCACGTCGGCGACTTCACCGGCCTCCCGCCACAGCGCGTCCGGCGGTGCGGAGTGCCGGCGGCCGAAGAGCCGGGCCTCCCCCTCCGTGCCGGAGACGTCGATCCGCCAGCCGGCCCGGCCCCGGCTGACCCAGTCGAGGGTGGCGACCGTGGCCTGGACGTGGAAGGGCTCGGTGTGGGTGGTGGTGAGGGTGGGCACCAGTCCGACGCGCCGCGTGGCGGGCGCCACCCGGGACAGCACGGCCGACGCGTCGGGCCCTGGACGGGCGAAGGTGTCGTCCAGCGTCACGAAGTCGAGCCCGCCCCGTTCGGCGAGCCGCGCCAGCTCGACGTAGGGGCCGGCGTCGTACACCCCCGGCCGGTCGACGGCGGCCGCCAGATGCAGCGGGCCCCGGCCGTGCGATGAGGTCATGGGGGAGAACCCTTTCTTCCGTGACGCTTCGACAGGGAGCGGTTCATCCGACGGCATCGGCGCCCAGATCCCGCAGGAACACCAGGGCGGCCCGGGCGGTGGCGTCGTTCTGCCGGAACGCGGGGCCGCCGGTGCGCGGCCGGGTGAACGCGCCCGAGGCACGGCCGTCGGTGTGCGGCCCGAGCGCGAAACGCCGTGGGTGCGGCCGGCCGTCCCGGTCCAGCACCCGCCCGTCGACCCGGTCCACCCGCAGCAGCCCGTCCGGGGTCTCGCCGGCGCCGTCGGCGTGCAGCCGCCGCACCAGCGGGTCGAGGGCGCGCCGGAGCGTCGGCTCCGGCAGCCGGGCCTCCACCAGCGCCCGCGCCTCGACCGAGAACCCCGGCACGGTGGCGCTCGACGCCTGGAACACCCCGTCCCGCGCGCGTACGGCCATGTCGGCGCCGACGAACTTCAGCACGCCCGCCCGGGACAGCGCGAGCAGCTGTCTCAGCCGGGGGCCCGGCGGCCCCGAGGCGAGGTAGCTGAAGAACCCGTGCCACCAGGAGCCGATGTCGCCGAGCCGGACCAGCTGTCCGTAGACGGACAGCAGTCCCAGGAAGACGGCCAGGTCCGTGCTGTGCGCCGCGTCGTGGCGGCGGCTCAGGTCGCTCTCCACATAGCCGCGCAGCCCTTCCTGGAACTCCTCGAAGGACCCGTACGTCACCGCGTCCAACGGCCGGTCCAGCGCGGCCAGGTCGAGCCGGTCCCGCGGATCGGGCACGGCGGACGCCACCAGGGCCTCCCGTTCGGCGCCCTCGGACGCGGCCTCGTACTTCTCCTCGAAGTCGGTCCAGGCGATCGCGGTCCGCTCGGCGTGGACCGTGAACAGCCGGTGGTAGTGGGCGAACCCCAGCTCCTTCTCCACCAGCGGCCAGACATCCCGCCGGAAGTCGAAGCCCCCGGGCCGCGCGAGCAGCCCGTCGATCTCGGCGGGCCCCAGGAACCGGGGCAGCGGCGGCCGCTCACCGGTCCAGTCGTAGCCGATCTTCGAGTGGTACGGCACTCCGCGCCGCGAGCCGACGTACAGCACCGGTTCCCGCCCCGAAGGCACATAGGCGTCCCCCTCGTACCGACCGCCGCGGCCCTCGGTGAGCAGCACCATGAGGTCGACGAAGGCGAGCCCGAAGCCACGCACCAGCACGGGTTCGCCGGCCGGCAGGGCGGACAGGTCGCTGTCGGCCGTGAAGTCGGGCGGCAGATGGACGAGCCCGTGCTCCCTCGCGTAGGCCGCCAAGCCGTTCTGCTCCTCGTCGAGTTCGGCGTCCAGGTGGCCGAGGGCCAGGACGACGAGGTCGGCGGGCAGGGGCTGGGCGCGGCCTTCCAGCCAGACCCGCTGGCGTCCCGCGCGGGGGCCGCTCACCCGCAGAGCGCGCCTCGGGTGGTGATGGACGGTGATCTCGGGAGGCAGGGCGGCGACCGCCTGCTCGTGCACCCAGCGCAGATAGGAGCCCTGGAGCTGCCGGTCGGCGAAGGTACGCCCGTCGATGCCGGCCCATTCGTGCAGCGTCGGGCCGGGTCGCACCGGCCCGGCCATCTCCACCGTCTCGTCGGTGAACATGGTGACGTCCTCGGCGTGCGAGTTCATCCACAGCAGCGGCGACTGGGCGGCGCGCCATATGCGTCCGGCGCCGGGCGGATGCGGGTCGACGAGATGGATGTCGAGCCGCGAACCGCCGTACAGCTCGGGCGCGTTGGCGGCGATCCGCTCGATGAGGCCGGTTCCCCGCGGCCCGGCCCCGACGATCACAAGGGTGGCGGGCGCTTCGGGGTCGAGGGTTTCGGAAGGCATGCGAAGGCTCCGTGACAGCTGGGATGGAACACGGGTAGGTGCCTTCACACACCGGATGGGGCGCGCCGCGCGGCGCAGATACGGCCGAGCCCCTCAGCAGGGCCGTGCAGCGAGAGTACGTGGGGGTTTCCGCTCACTGTCAAGGCCGTCCACACTGTGAGCGGTACGTCTCAAGTCGGTTGACGCGTAACCGGAGACCTGTTCCACTTGGCCCATGCATCCGCAGCAGTGGCTGGTCACCCGCTCCCACATCGACTTCGGTCGCGTGTGGTCCTGTTCCTGTTGAGCTGACCCACTGCGGCCCCCGCTCCCGGGGCGCCCCTCTCGCGTTTCTCCCCTCCCCCAGCTCCGCCTTCACACGCGCGCCCCCCCTCGACACGCGCCTTTTCCACCGTTTTCGCCGCACCTCACGCCTGTCCTCACGGCGATCAGCGCACCACGACCACCTTCCGCCCCGGAACGGCGCGGAAGGCCACCACCCGATCCGCCAACACCCCCAGCACGTCCCGCACGGAGTCGCGCTCACGCGCGTCGCACTCCAGCACGGGCACCTCGGCGTTCAGCCCCGACGCCGTCCCCGCCACGCCCGGTTGGACGAACGGCACGCCCTGCGCCTCGAAGCAGCCGACGGCCGGGGAGCACTCCTCGATCCGCCGGGTGTCCGCGAGGACCACCGCTCCGAGCGCGCCCTCCACCAGTTCGTCCCACGGGAAGGAGCACCGGTCCTGTCCGGGCGTGCCGAACAGGTGCAGCGCGATGGACGGGCCGAGCGTGATCCTCGCTCACCGCGGCGCCCCGCACGGGGCGCCGGACACACCGAAGGTGAGGTCGCGTCAGCAGGAACAGTCGCAGGAGCAGCACTCGCAGCACTCACAGCACTCACAGCCGTCGCAGCAGTCGCAGCCGTCGCGGCACCAGCCCTCCCGCTTCTTCCGCGACCAGGGTCCCTCGAACTCGTCGGCGCAGCACGCCTTGCACGTACAGCACAGCCCGATCGCCACCGCGCACCCGGCCCAGAAGCCCCGCTTCCCCGGCCGCGGCGGCTCGCCGCCGAAGGGATTGCCCCCGTAAGGGTTGCCGGGCGCGTGCGGGTCCACCGGACCCCGGGGGGCGTAGGGGCCGGTCGGCGGCCCGAAGGAGCCCTGCGGCGCGTGCGCGTGCCCGCACGACTCCGTCCCGAACGCCCGGTCCACCGACCGTTCCAGTTCGTGCGCCAGCAGCAGATGCGCGAGCCTGCCGTCCTCGAACTCGACGTCGCGCAGCGCGAGCCGGATGCCGTGCAGGGCGTCGTCGGCGAGCCGGCGGGCCTCGGTGAGCGGGGTGCCGGTGGCCGTCAGCGGGTTCCAGGCGCCGGCCGCCGCGTCGGACTCCCGGTCCTCGACCGCGTCCAGCAGATGTGCCAGCCGTCCGAAGAGGCGGCCGGCCTCGGCCAGCGGGGCGGCGTTGCCCGGCCGGCCCGCCAGGACCGCGGTGTGCGCGAAGGCGGCGGCGGTGGCGGTCTCGGTCGGCTCGGTGACGGCGCGCAGCGGGGTGCCGAGCCCGGCGAGCGCCTCGATGCCGACCTGCCGGTCCACGGCGTCGACGAGGACGGCGGTGTCGAACCCGACGGCGGCCCCGCCGCGTTCCCCGGCCCGCCCCCAGCTCTCGGCGACCCTGCGCGCGGCGACGGCGACGGGCCGCCGCGCCAGCAGCCCGTCCCCGTCGGCGACGTGGTCGCGCACCTTGGCCGAGGCGAGCACCAGTGAGACGGCGGCCGCGAGCCGGGCGCCCTCGCCCTGGGCGACGGACGCGGTGCGCATCCCGCGCAGCGGGCACGGTCCCGCCTTCCGCCGCCGTCCGTCGGCCGTGACCCGGGGGGCCTGAGCCTCCGTCAGCACCGATATGAGCAGCCCGTCGTAATTGGTGACGACCCGCGCGAACTGCCCGTGGTCACCGCGCAGCGCGAGACACAGCCCGCACAGGTGGGCCATCCACTGGGTCCTGAGACCTTCTCCGAGCCGGTGACTGCACGGCCTGACGATTCCGAACACGACAACCCCCGTCGTCCTTGCGTCCTTGGGACATTGAGCTGCGGCATGCTATCGGCCGATTGTCATGCCGGATCGGGGGCACTCGGTTCACCCGGACGCACCGTGCGTCACTCGTTCGCCACGAAGAATCATATTTCACTCACAGTCAGCAGCCGTATGCGGTACGACCCTTGGGAGACGCGGGCTCTCGACGGATGCGCTGTGCACCAGTACCGTCACAAACCCCCCGCGCGGCGTCTATCCACTTGGCGCGACATCCGCATCATGGACGACCATGGGGAATGCGGAAAGCAGAAAGACCGCTGTGAGAGGAGGCGTCCATGGGATCGGTGCGCAAGGCGAGTGCCTGGCTTGGCCTCGTCGACGACAACGATGACGAGCGTTACTACGACGACGACTATTCCGAGGGGACCGACTCCGGGGACGCCTGGGTCACCGACCCCCGCGTGAAGGTGGCGACGGACACGGCCGAGGAGAAGGGCCGCCGCATCGGCACCGTCACCCCGGACAGCTTCCGGGACGCGCGGGCGATCGGCGAACTGTTCCGCGAGGGTGTGCCGGTCATCATGAACCTCACGGCCATGGAGCCCGGCGACGCCAAGCGCGTCGTCGACTTCGCGGCCGGGCTGATCTTCGGCCTGCGGGGTTCGATCGAGCGGGTGTCCACCCGGGTGTTCCTGCTGTCCCCCGCCAACACGGAGATCGTGAACGGAGACCCGTCCGCGCATCGGACGGACGGTTTCTTCAACCAGAGCTGAGGCAGGGCCGCTCACCGGCCCTGCCTCGGCCCCCGGGCCGGGTCAGCGGAAGGCGTCGAGTCCGGTGAGCGCCTTGCCCAGCACGAGCTGGTGCATCTCGACGGTGCCCTCGTAGGTGAGCACCGACTCGAGGTTGGTGGCGTGCCGCATGACCGGGTACTCGAGCGAGATCCCGTTGGCGCCGAGGATCGTCCGTGCGGTCCGGCAGATCTCGATCGCTTCCCGTACGTTGTTGAGCTTGCCGAAGCTGACCTGCTCGGGACGCAGCCGGCCGGCGTCCATGCGCCGCCCCAGGTGATGGGCGAGCAGAATCCCCTTGTGCAGCTCGACCGCCATGTCGGCGAGCTTGGCCTGGGTGAGCTGGAACCCCCCGATGGGCCGCCCGAACTGCTCACGCGTCTTCGCGTACGCGACGGCGGTCTCGAAGCAGGAGCGCGCCGCTCCCATCGCGCCCCACACGATGCCGTAGCGCGCGTGGGACAGACAGCTGAGCGGTCCGCGCAGCCCGGTGACCTCCGGCAGGACGGCGTCCGCGGGCAGCCGCACGTCGTCGAGCACGAGTTCGCTGGTCACGCTCGCCCGCAGGGACCACTTGTGCTTGATCTCCGGTGCGGAGAACCCCGGAGCGTCGGTGGGCACGACGAACCCGCGGATCCCCTCGTCGCTCTGCGCCCAGACGACGGCCACCCCGGCGACGGATCCGTTGGTGATCCACATCTTGCGGCCGTTGAGCACCCAGTCGGAGCCGTCCCGCTTGGCGTGCGTCCGCATGCCGGCCGGGTCCGAGCCGTGATCGGGTTCGGTGAGCCCGAAGCACCCGATGATCTCGCCCGCGGCCATCCCCGGCAGCCAGGTCTGCTTCTGCTCCTCGCTGCCGAAGCGGTGCAGGGCGTACATGGCGAGGGAGCCCTGCACGGAGACGAGGGACCGGATGCCGGAGTCGGCGGCTTCGAGTTCGAGACAGGCGAGGCCGTACTGCACGGCACTGGCGCCGGCGCATCCGTATCCGCTGAGCGACATCCCGAGCGCCCCGACGGCGCCGAGCTCGCGCGCGAGCTCCCGGATGCCCGGCAGCTCCCCGCGCTCGTACCAGTCGGCGATCCGGGGCAGCACCCGGTCCGCGGCCCAGCTCCGCACGGTGTCACGGATCGCGAGATCCTCCGGCTCCAGCAGATCGTCGATCCCCAGGGGATCGGCGGGGTCGAAGGGCGGCAACGTCGAGGACGCGGACATGAGAGAGCCTCCGAAAACTAGCACCGCTAGTCACACCATCGCCCGAGACGTTACGACGCGCCGTCCCGCACGTCCAGTCACGCCGCGCAGGGGTGGTGCCGGGGGACATCAGGCGGAGACGCGGGACTCCACGACTTCCCTGGGCGACGGAAGCTCCACTCCGGCCGGAGGCGCCTCGCACTGCATGACCCGCGGCAACCGCAACGCCATCACCGCTCCCAGCAGCAACAGTCCGGCACTCACCAACAGCGTGACATGCAACCCGTGCACGAAGCTGTCCCTCGCGACCCGCCGCAGCGCGACCCCGACCGGTCCGCCCAACTGCCCGGCGACCTCGTACGCCTCGCCGAGCGAATGCCCCGCCGCGTCCGACGCCGCCGCCGGCACCCCCGGCACGGACTTCAGGCCGGGCGCGTACGCGGCGTTCATCACGCTGCCGAGCAGCGCGATCCCGATCCCCGCCCCCAGCTGGTACGACGTCTCACCGATCGCCGCCGCCCCGCCCGCCTGTTCCGCGGGAGCCTCGCTCAGCATCGACTCGTACGCCGCGAACAAGGTCGTCTCCAGCCCGAAGCCCAGCAGCAGGAACCCGAACAGCAGCAGCCCCGTGTTGTCCGACCCGCTCATCGCGGTGAGCGTCAGCACCGCCACTGCCGTGAGGACGAACCCCCCGCACACCATCCGGCGCGGCCCGAACCGCCGCAGCAGCCGCGCCCCGGCCAGCCCGGCCGCCATCGCGGCGAAGGTCAGGGGCAGCAGTCGCAGGCCCGTCTCCAGCGGAGACAGCCCCAGCACCAGCTGCAGGTACTGCGCCGCGATCAGCTCGAGACCCACCAGCGCCAGCATCGCCAGCACGATGCACCCGACCGACGTACTGAACGTCGGCCGCCCGAACATCCGCAGGTCCACCAGTGGATGCACGCGACGCCGCTGACGGCGGACGAACAGCACGATCAGCACCGCGCCCACCATCAGCGGCACCACGGTGAACGGTCCGAGCTCCCCGCCGCCCAGCCGCTTCACGCCGAGCACGACAGCGAACAGGCCGGCCGCCGCCGTCAGCGCGCCGACCACGTCCCAGGGCCCGTCCGCCGAGCCCCGCGACTCGGGCAGCAGAAGCCGCCCCACGGGGGGGCTGACCAGCATCAGCGGAATGTTGACGAGGAAGACCGAGCCCCACCAGAAGTGCTCGAGCAGAAAGCCGCCGAGGAGCGGGCCGACCGCGGCGCCCACCGCGGCCACGGCACTCCAGATGCCGATCGCGAGCGCCCGCTCACGCCGGTCCGGGAACACCTGGCGCAGGATCGAGAGCGTCGCGGGCATGATCATCGCGCCGCCCACGCCCAGCAGCGCCCGCGCCACGATCAGGCTCTGCGCACTCCCGGCGAACGCCGCCAGCGCCGAGGCGACGCCGAACAGGGCGTAGCCCAGCAGCAGGATCCGTCTGCGGCCCACCTTGTCGCCGAGCGTGCCGAACAGGATCAGCAGCGAGGCGCAGACCAGCGGATAGGTGTCGACGATCCAGAGCAGTTCGATCGCGCCGGGCCGCAGGTCCTCGGTGACGGCGGGCACCGCCACATGCAGCACGGTCGCGTCGACGGCGACGAGCAGCAGGCTGACGCACAGCACCACCAGGACGACCCAGCGGTTGGCACCGGCCCCGGCCGCCCGACGGCGCAGCCCAGCGGCGGCCGTGGTCGTCCCGGACATGTACGTACCTCCCAGGTGATCCCCCGGTTCGGCGGGCTCACGGGGTGGGGACTCCCCGCGGCTCGGCCGGAGAGGAGCGGTGTCTCCGGCCCGCGCAGACGAACACGAGTGGAACGCAGCGTACGCGAGTTCGCGCCGGGGCCACGTGGCGGAACTCTCACCGCTCTGGGCGACTCCTGTGGCGTACGCCACTCCCGCGCCACCTCCGGGCCGCTCCCCGTACCCCTTGCCGTACCCCTCGCCGTGACGTCTCCCGGGCCCTCCCGACCGCCCCGGCGGACCCCGCCGCCGACCGGGCCGTCGATAATCGGGCCCGTGACCGATCTCGAGACCCGCGTGACGCCTGCCGGCTCCGCGCCCCTGCGCCGGGCGGCCCCCGCCCTTCTGGGGTACGCGGCCGTGCGCGCCCTGGGTCTGCTCGCCCTGGTCCTGTGGAGCGCCGCCCGCGACAAGAGCGCGTACACGCTGCTGACCGCTCGCTGGGACGCTCTCTGGTACACCAGGGTCGCCGAGCTGGGATACGGCTACGAGGTCCGTCTGCCGAACGGCGACGTCCACTCCAACCTCGCCTTCTTCCCGCTGCTGCCCTGGCTGGAAAGGCTCCTGCACGCGGTGTCGCCGCTGTCGTACGCGGACGCCGGTTTCGTCGTGGCGCTGCTCGCCTCGCTCGCGGCCGCCTGGGGCGTCTTCGCGGTCGCCGACCACGTGTACGGGCGCCGGGCCGGGGTGTGCGCGGTGCTGGTGTGGGCCGTCCTGCCCGTCGGGATCGTGCAGTCGATGGCGTACAGCGAGTCGCTGTTCACCGCGCTGGCCGCCTGGTCGCTGTACGCGGTGCTCAGCGGCCGGTGGGTGACCGCGGGGGTCCTCGCCTCGCTGGCCGGTCTGACCCGCCCGGTGGGGCTCGCGGTGGCAGCGGCGGTGTGGGCGGCCGCCGTGGCGTCCTTCGTCCGTGCCCCGGGAGTCCCGGCCGCCGACGCCCCTCTCGGTCGCGGAACCGGGGTGGCCGGCGGCGGCGTCGCGCCACGCGCCGCCCTCGGCATGCTCCTCGCCCCCCTCGGCGCCGCCGGATACGTCCTGTGGGCCGGCCACCACACCGGCGGGGGCCCGCTCGGCTACCTCGACGTCCAGGCGGGCTGGCGCAACGGCTTCGACGGCGGCTACGCCTTCGCCCGCTTCGTCGCCGACAAGTTCACGTCATTTCCGTCGGCCCTCGCCGGCCTCGCCCTGATCCTCGGCGTCGGCCTGCTGCTGTGGCTGTACGTCGTCTGTGTGCGGCAGCGCCAGCCGCTTCCGCTGCTGGTGTACGCGGGTGTGGTCGTCGCACTCGCCCTGTGCGCCTCGAGCTACTTCGGCTCCAAGCCGCGCCTGCTGCTGCCCGCCTTCCCGTTGCTGCTGCCGCTCGCCCTCGCGCTGGCCCGGCTGCGGACGTCCCGGTCGGCGCTGGTGGTGGGGTGCCTCGCGGTGGCGTCGGCCGCCTACGGGGCGTGGTGGCTGAACGGCAGCGGTCCTCCGTAGGAGAATCCGGCTTTTCGGTGAACCCTTTCATACGTTCCCTAAAACTATCTCCTGGAATGATCAAAGGAATTGAAGGGAACACTGTTCGACGATTAGCGATTCCACAGGAATTAATGCCCTTCTGAGAGCAATCCCACATCACATCGTCATCACAAACCAGCGGAATCGGCCGGGTCTCGAGCTCACTCGCTGTAACGTCGTTTAGGTGCGTACCGAACAAAACCTCACCCGTCTGGACCGGGTGTTCGCCAGGCTCGACCGGGAGCCGGAACGACCGGCCCACATCGATGTGCCGAAGATGAGCAGGCACCGGGTCGCGCTGTTCCTGGCGACCCTGGCCTTCTATCTGGCGATCGTGTGGCTCGTGGTGATCACCTCGTGGCTGGTCCGCCTCGACTGGCTGGTCATGTTCTTCCGGCCGTACCAGCAGTGGTCCCACATCCACTGGTTCGTCGACTACTACGTGGTCCTCGGCCAGCGTGGTCCGACCGCCGTGATGGTCGCCGCCTGGCTCGGCTGGAGATCCTGGCGCCAGCACACCCTGCGCCCGCTGCTCACGCTCGGCGCCTCGCTGCTGCTGCTGAACCTCACCGTCGGCGCCGCAAAGCTCGGCATGGGCCGGCTCGGACCGCACTACGCGACCACCATCGGCTCCAACGAGATGGGCCTGGGCGGCGATATATTTCCCAGCGGCCATACCGCCAACGCGGTCGTGACCTGGGGAATCCTGGCGTATCTGGCCTCCACCCCGAGGGCCCGCCGCTGGCTGTCCGCGCTCTCCGCGGTGACCTCGCTCGGCGTCGGCCTGGCCACGGTCTACCTCGGCACGCACTGGCTCAGCGACGTGGTGCTCGGCTGGGCCGCGGGTCTGCTGATCCTGCTGGCGCTGCCCTGGTGCGAGCCGCTGATCGCCCGCGCCGAGGTCGCGATCTTCGACCTGCGTGACCGCTGGCGCGACCGCCGCGCCGGTACGGCCCCTGTTCCGGCGCCGGCGCCGGCCGGCCCCGTCGCCGTACCCGTGTCTCTCGCCTCGGGCGCGCCGGCCCAGGAGGAGGCCTCCGCGGCCCGCGAGCCGGCCGCACCGGCCCGTTCGCCGCGCGCGCCGGTCTATCTCACGCCGGGCCCGCACACGACCCGCTCGGAGCGCACCCCGGTCACCCCGGTCGGCAGTCGCCGGCCACCGCACTCCGACCGCCTCCCGCGCGGTACGGCGGCCTCCGCGGCCCGCCCCCTCCCAGGCGGCTGACCTGCCCGGACGGCGGGACCCCGGTACGCACGACCCGGTCCCGCACCCGAAGGCCCCGGTTCCCGAGGACGGGAACCGGGGCCTTCGTCGTGCTCGTCCGGCCCCTTCGGGTTCCTCAGCCCTTCCAGGCGCGCGCCACGACGCCGTCGCTGATCTCGAGGTTCAACCGCCCGAAGCGGTACTCCATGGTGACGATCGTCCCGGGGGCCAGCGCACGCACCGTCGACCACCCCCGGTCACGCGCGAGCCGCTCGGCCCGTGCCGCGTCGAGGCCGACGTATCCGTCCGGATTGTCCTGGGGCTCCGCTGGCGGAGTGGGATTCGGTGCCATACCGCCACGCTAGGCGGCGAGCCCCGCGCCGGGAACCCCGGACGGGCGATACGGATCACTCCGGTCACACTTCTGTCACAGGATCACGACAGGCGTTTCGGCCGCCGTCACATCGGCTTCCGCACAGCGGTCCCCCATACGTACGAGCGGTTCCGTGCGCCTTCCGCGCGAATTCGAACGTAATTCCCGCGTGTCGCCCGGCCGCCCGGAATAAGCCGTCGGAAAGCCCCTGGGGCACCGTCCCGGGACCCCATCGCATTACCGTTCCGGGCGGGATGCGGGAGCTGGCCGCTCATAGGAAATACACGGCTCCCCCACACATCCTCCGTACGCGCCCGGGACGTCGGCGGGCCCGGGACAGGGCGAGCGAAGGGGCGGGCGAGCGACGGGGCGGGCGAGCGACGGGGACGCGGACCGGGGCGGCGGCACGACCGGGGACACCAGGGGATCGTCACCGAGATCGTCCCGGCCCTCAGCCGCAAGCCGATCTTCGGAGTGGGCGACCTCCCGCCCGCCGCCCCGCACGACCTCACGGCGCTGCCGGGGATCCGCCCGGAGTCCCCGGCGTTCGACCTGCGTCGTCAGGAGTGCGCGGCCGAGATCCCGCAGCCCGAGCCAGAGCGCCGTCAAGCCGGTCACGGGCCGTCCTGATCGCCTCGATCAGCTCCACGGGCTCCAGCACCTCGAACTCGAAGCCCGCCATCATCACATGGATCACCATCACGTCGAGGCTCGCGGCCCCGGTGCGCAGCACACAGGCCCGGTCGCCGTCGGGCTCCAGCGTCCCGGCCGAGGGCGAGACGCGTTCGGCGGCCTCGGCCAGGGGCACGAACAGCCGGACGGTGGCGCGGGTGGCGTACGCGCGCGTGGAGACGCCCTGCGAGACGTACGCGGCGAGGTCCTCCGCGGGCGGCTCGCGCGGCGCGAAGTGCGGCCCGTGCGGCGGCCTCGGCGTGAGACGGTCCACGCGGAACGTGCGCCAGCCGGCCCGGTCGAGGTCCCAGGCCACCAGGTACCAGCGTCGCTCGGTGCACACCAGGCGGTGCGGTTCGACGGTGCGGCGGGTCGCCGTGTCGTCGTGCCCCCGGTAGTCGAAGCGCAGGCGTTCGGCGTCCCGGCAGAGGTGGGCCAGCTCGGTGAGGACGGCCGGGTCGACGGCGGAGGCCCGCGGGCCGCGCAGCATCGGGACGGTGTAGGCGTTCAGGGCGCCCACCCGGCGCCGCAGCCGGTGCGGCAATACCTGCTCCAGCTTCGCCAGGGCCCGTACGGAGGTCTCGCCGATGCCCTCGATGCCCTGCCCGGCGGCCGTCCGCAGCCCCACCGCGACGGCGACGGCCTCGTCGTCGTCCAGCAGCAGCGGCGGCAGCTCGGCGCCGGCGCCCAACTGGTAGCCGCCGCCGGTGCCGGGGCTGGCGTTGACCGGGTAGCCCAGCTCCCGCAGCCGGTCCACGTCCCGGCGCACCGTGCGCGCGGTGACGCCCAACCGGTCGGCGAGCTGGGCGCCGGACCACTCGCGGTGGGCCTGGAGAAGGGACAGCAGGCGCAGCAGTCGGGCGGAGGTCTCCAGCATGCGCCCAGTCTGTCTCACGAGGTGGGCGGGCCCCACCCGGCCGTCCCGCCGGATGGGGTCACCGTCTCCCGCGAGCGGGAACGGCTCAGAGCGTGAGGCGCTGTCCGGGCACGATCAGGTCGGGGTCGCCGCCGACGACGGCCTTGTTGGCGGCGTAGACCCGCTGCCAGGTCAGCCCGTGGCGGGACGCGACGGTGCTGAGGGTGTCGCCCGCGCGGACGGTGTAGTCGCCACGGCTCGTACCGCGCGAGGTCCGGCCCGTCGAGCGCTCCGGCGCATTCGGGGAATCCGGCTGCACGGAGTTCGGGCTGCCGGAGTTCGAGCTGCCCGACCTCGGCGAACCCGACTTCGACGAACCGGACTTCGAGGAGTTCGACTCGGCGGAGCCCGACCCGGCCGAGGACGATCCGGAATCCGGTGCGCTGCCGGACGCTCCGGCGCGCGCCGAGCAGGTCGGCCACGCACCCCACCCCTGGGCGTTCTGCACCTTGGTGGCGACGGAGATCTGCTGTGCCTTGCTGGCCTTGTCGGCGGTCGACGCATAGGCGGTGCCGCCGTACGCGCGCCAGGTACCGGCGGAGAACTGGAGCCCGCCGTAGTAGCCGTTGCCGGTGTTGATCGACCAGTTGCCGCCGCTCTCGCACTGGGCGATGCGGTCCCACACCCCGCTGCCGGCCGCCGCCGCGCTGCCGGTCGCGGACAGGAGTCCGAGGGGGGCGAGCAGGATGGCCCCGGCGAGGACCGCCGTCTTGCGCGACGAGGTGCGGGTGTGGATATCGGCACATTCGGACATGTAGATCCCTCTCTACGGACCCGGGCTCCCCCTGGCCCGGCTGTGCGGCCGCGCAGGAACGCGGTCGTCACGCCTGGCCCCGTCCGCCGGCGGTGGTGCTGCGCGATGTTCTGGCTCTGCGCGGCCGGCGGACGTACCCGAGCGGTGCTCGTTGCACACGGCGGAGCAATCTAGGCAGCTGACGGGTCGTAATCAACCAACTCGTCGTTGTCGCAGGCCAGTTCGCTGTTACCGACGGTAGCGGGCTCATCCGGCCGCCCACTTCGCTCCCTCATTGCCTGATTTGTCGACCAGGTTCGGGAGCGGACTGTGAGTCAGCTCACCGGATCAACTTCCGTGACCTCTCCGTTACTTGACATGGAGTGGCATATTCCGCACCCAGCGTGACCGCGCGCGCAGGATGGTTCGATTCCGTTCGCCTTCCAGCGTGACCCCGGCCACAGATCGCCCGTTGTCTTCTTCATGAGCCGGGGACCCACCCGGACCACGAGCCGGGAGCCACCCGCCTCGCCCACGCACCGCATCCGAGGGAGTCACCCGTGCCGCGCATGCTCGACGTCAGCGACGAGGTACGCGCCGAGATCGGCGACGAAGAAGCCGACCGGCTGCTCGCCGGAGACAACGCCCCGGGCAGTTACGACTGCACGTCCTGCCGCACCCCGGGGGACTCCGAGAACGAGCGCACCAGCACCGTCCTGTTCATCGGGGACGAGACCGCCGTCCTCGCCTTCGCCCACTCCACCTGTCTGCCCTCGCAGATCGTCCAGGTCACCGAGGAGCAGCTCCAGGGCGCGGTCCGCTCCATCAGCGGCGACACCGTCGACCTGGACCCCGACAAGGTCGCACCGGAGCAGGCGGTGCTCGGCGTCACCAGCGGGCTCGTCCTGATCGCCGGGGAGTTGCACCCGGCCCTGGTCGTCGAGCCGACCGCGCCCATCGTGCGGCCCGGCACGACCGGCGCCGGCGACGACTTCCTGCCGCTGCTCATCGAGCAGGGCTTCATGCCGCTGTCCGAGCTGACCGAGGTGCCTCCGGTGCAGCACGGCTGGTCGGTGCTGCTGGCGATGGGCCAGCTGCACGCGGTGCTCCAGCCCTCGGCCAACGGCGGGCAGCCGGTCGCCTGGTGGCAGGCCCACCAGCCGTTGCAGGTGACGGAGGGCTGGCGGGCCGCCGCCAACAAGCACCAGCAGGTGCTGATGTTCGCGGCGCCGGTGGGCTCCATCGGGCGTCAGCCGCGGGAGGACCTGCTGCGGGACGCCCTGGACAAGGCCGCGGGCAACGGGCAGCTGGTCGGGGCGGCACTGCCCCTGGCCGGCACCTGAGCCCGTCCACCGGGCGGGGACTGCGGTCGTACGGCGGCTGGACGGCCGTCCTCGGGCGCAGCCCCGCGCGCGCCCGAGGACGCCCGACCGGCCGCATCTCTTCCCGTGCCGCGTCGTTTGGACATACGTGCACACCTACGACGTTCCCCGCCGCCCGTCCTTCCAGTCGATCCCGTCCGCACGACCGGCCCAGGACGCGTCCGTCGGCCCATCGGCCACGCCGATCTACGACGCGCTCTACGCCGAGTACGTCAAGACGTTCCGTTCGCTGCCGGGCGACCGCAGCGGCGAGGACGAACTGGGGTTCACCGCCTTCGGGAACATCCCGCACCACACGAGCTCCTACCCGGCGCCCCGCCCGGGATCGTTCAGCAGCTCCTACAGCGCCTACAGCGCGGGAGCGCAGAGCGCGCGGGTCGGACAGCAGCAGTCCCAGTGGCAGCGGGTCGGGCAGCTCGGCCAGCAGCCCGCGCCGACCGCGATGCACCACATCCCGGCGGCGCTCCCGCCGGCCCCCCGCAGAACCTTCTGATCACTGATCACGGCTGGAGGGCGGCACCCGTGCGGGTGCCGCCCTCCAGCCGTGTCGCCGTTACTTCTTCTTGTTCGCGCCGCGCTTCTCGCGCACCCGCACCGAGATGTGGATCGGGGTGCCCTCGAAGCCGAACTCCTCGCGCAGCCGGCGCTCGATGAAGCGCCGGTAGCCCGCCTCGATGAAGCCCGAGGCGAAGAGGACGAACCTCGGGGGCTTGGTCCCGGCCTGGGTGCCGAAGAGGATGCGCGGCTGCTTGCCGCCCCGGACCGGGTGCGGGTGGGCGGCGACCAGCTCGCCCAGGAAGGCGTTGAGACGGCCCGTCGGGACACGGGTCTCCCAGCCGGCCAGGGCGGCCTCGATCGCCGGGACCAGCTTCTCCATGTGCCGGCCGGTGCGCGCCGAGACGTTCACCCGGGGCGCCCAGGCGACCTGGGCGAACTCGGTCTCGATCTCCCGCTCCAGGTAGTAGCGGCGCTCCTCGTCGAGGGTGTCCCACTTGTTGTAGGCGATGACGAGGGCGCGGCCCGCGTCGACGGCCATGGTGACGATGCGCTGGTCCTGGACCGAGATGGACTCGGAGGCGTCGATCAGGATGACCGCCACCTCGGCCTTCTCGACGGCGGCCGCGGTACGCAGCGAGGCGTAGTAGTCGGCGCCCTGCTGGAGGTGGACGCGCTTGCGGATGCCCGCCGTGTCGACGAACTTCCAGGTCACGCCGCCGAGTTCGATGAGCTCGTCGACCGGGTCGCGGGTGGTGCCCGCGATCTCGTTGACGACGACGCGGTCCTCGTCGGCGACCTTGTTCAGCAGCGAGGACTTGCCGACGTTCGGGCGGCCGATGAGCGCGATGCGGCGCGGGCCGCCGACCGCGGTGCCGAAGGTCTGCGCGGGGGCCTCCGGCAGCGCCTCCAGGACGGCGTCCAGCATGTCGCCGGTGCCGCGGCCGTGCAGAGCGGAGATCGGGTGCGGCTCGCCGAGGCCCAGGGACCACAGGGCGGCCGCGTCGGCCTCGCCGCTCAGACCGTCGACCTTGTTGGCGGCCAGCACGACGGGCTTGCCCGCCTTGCGCAGCAGCCGTACGACCGCCTCGTCGGTGTCGGTGGCGCCGACCTTGGCGTCGACGACGAAGACGACGGCGTCGGCCGCCTCGATCGCGTACTCGGCCTGCGCGGCCACGGAGGCGTCGATGCCGAGGACGTCCTGCTCCCAGCCGCCGGTGTCGACGAGCTTGAAGCGGCGGCCCGCCCACTCGGCCTCGTAGGTGACGCGGTCGCGGGTGACGCCCGGCTTGTCCTCGACGACGGCCTCGCGGCGGCCGATGATCCGGTTCACGAGCGTCGACTTGCCGACGTTCGGGCGCCCGATGACGGCGAGTACGGGCAGCGGCCCGTGACCGGCGGCCTCGATCGCCCCCTCGACGTCGTCGACGTCGAAGCCCTCGACGGCGGCGAGCTCCATGAACTCCGCGTACTCGGCGTCGCCGAGCGCCCCGTGATCGTGCTCGAAGGCGTCCGAGCCGTCGGGCTGGATGTGGTCGTTCATGAAGTCCGTACCTCGTCGTTCATTCGTGGTGATCGGTGGAGCAGCCGTTTTGTTCGGGTTGATCCACTACTCGGTATTCAGTGTCGCTCAGCGCCCGGTCAGGCGCCTGGCGTTTTCCAGGTGTGCGGCCAGTTGTTTCTGGATGCGCTCGGTGGCCGCGTCCAGCGCCTTGCGGGTCCGCAGTCCGCTGCCGTCGCCCGCGTCGAACGGCTCGCCGAAGACGACGTCGACACGGGAGCGCAGCGGCGGCAGTGCCTTTATCAACCGTCCGCGCCGTTCGGAACTTCCCAGTACAGCGACGGGCACGATCGGGGCCCCGCCGCGCACCGCGAAGTAGGCGAGCCCGGCACGCAGGGCGGCGAAGTCGCCCTCGCCCCGGGTGCCCTCCGGGAAGATCCCGAGGACCCCGCCGCTCTCCAGCACGCCCAGCGCGCGGGTGATCGCCGTCCGGTCGGTGGTGTCACGGTCGACCTTGAGCTGGCCGATGGCGGTCAGGAACGGGTCGAGCGGGCCGATGAACGCTTCCTTCTTGATCAGGAAGTGCGTCGGCCGGGGCGCCACGCCCATCACCATCGGGCCGTCGACGTTGTGCGAGTGGTTGATCGCGAAGATCAGCGGGCCGCTCGCCGGCACCTTCCAGGCGCCCAGCACCCGCGGCCTGAACAGCCCGTACATCAGGCCGACGCCGATGCGCCGCCCGACCTCGGCGCCCTTCTCCGAAGGCAGGGAAGCGGCCGTCACTTCGCGGCCCGCTTCTCCTCGACGAGGGTGACGACACACTCGATGACCTGGGCCAGCGTCAGCTCGGTGGTGTCCACCTCGACGGCGTCGTCCGCCTTGGCGAGCGGGGAGGTCTTGCGGGAGGAGTCTGCCGCGTCCCGCTTGATCAGCGCCTCACGGGTGCTCCGGACGTCGGCGCCCTTGAGCTCGCCGCTGCGCCGGGCGGCACGGGCCTCCGGAGAGGCGGTGAGGAAGATCTTCAGGTCGGCGTCGGGCAGCACGGTCGTACCGATGTCCCGGCCCTCGACGACGATCCCCTGCTCCGTGGAGGCCGCCAGCGTGCGCTGGAGCTCGGTGATCCGGGCCCGCACCTCGGGCACCGCGCTCACCGCGCTGACCTTGGCGGTGACCTCCTGGGTGCGGATCGGACCGGCCACGTCGGTGCCGTCGACGGTGATCGTCGGGGCGGCCGGGTCGGTGCCGGAGAGGATCTCCGGCTTGCCGGCGACGGCGGCGATCGCCGTGGGGTCCTCGATGTCGATCCCGTTGGTCACCATCCACCACGTGATCGCCCGGTACTGGGCGCCGGTGTCCAGGTAGCTCAGTCCCAGCTGGGCGGCCACGGCCCTGGACGTGCTCGACTTGCCGGTGCCCGAGGGGCCGTCGATGGCGACAATCACGGGCTGGGCGGCGCCGTTTTCCACGGGGGGACACCTTCCTGGTACGAGGCGGTGGGTGCGGGACGCGACCGCGCCCCGCACAAGGTTACCGGCCGCGCGTCACTCGTCCGGCCGGTACCCGGTCCGCACCGGGCGCCCGGGCCCGTGGGACGCCCTACTGCCGGATCGCCCAGCCCCTCTCGCGCAGCGCCGAGGAGAGCACCACCGCGGACTTCGGCTCGACCATCAGCTGCACCAGACCCGCCTGCTGTCCGGTCGCGTGCTCGATGCGTACGTCCTCGATGTTGACGCCCGCCTGTCCGGCGTCGGCGAAGATGCGGGCCAGCTGACCCGGCTGGTCGTCGATGAGCACCGCCACCACCTCGTACGCCCGCGGAGCGGCCCCGTGCTTGCCGGGGACGCGGACCCGGCCCGCGTTGCCGCGACGCAGCACGTCCTGGACGCCGTCGGCGCCCTCACGGCGCTTGGCGTCGTCGGAGGACTGCAGGGCGCGCAGGGAGCGGACTGTCCCCTCCAGGTCGGCGGCGACGTCGGTGAGCAGGTCGGCGACCGGCCCCGGGTTCGCGGACAGGATGTCGATCCACATGCCGGGGTCGGAGGCGGCGATCCGGGTGACGTCCCGGATGCCCTGCCCGCACAGCCGTACGGCGGCCTCCTCGGCGTGCTCCAGACGCGCCGCGACCATGCTGGAGAGCAGGTGCGGCATGTGGGAGACCAGCGCCACCGCGCGGTCGTGGGCGTCCGCGTCCATGACCACCGGGACGGCACGGCAGTGCGAGACCAGTTCCAGGGCGAGGTTCAGCACCTCGGTGTCGGTGTCCCGGGTCGGCGTCAGCACCCAGGGACGCCCCTCGAAGAGGTCGCCGGTCGCCGCCAGCGGGCCCGACTTCTCCCGGCCGGACATGGGGTGCGTACCGATGTACGCCGACAGGTCGAGACCGAGGGCCTGAAGCTCACGGCGCGGCCCGCCCTTCACACTGGCCACGTCGAGGTAGCCGCGGGCCACCCCGCGGCGCATCGCGTCGGCGAGCACCGTGGCCACGTGCGCGGGCGGAGCGGCGACGATCGCGAGGTCGACCCGGCCGTCGGGTTCCGTGTCGGAGCCGGCGCCGAGCGCCGCCGCCGTACGCGCCTGTTCCGGGTCGTGGTCGGCGAGGTGGACGACGACGCCCCGCTGGGCGAGGGCCAGCGCGGCGGACGTGCCGATCAGCCCGGTTCCGATGACGAGCGCGGTCCTCACTGGGCGATGTCCCTGCGCAGGGCGGCCGCGGCCCCGAGGTAGACGTGGTTGATGTCGGCGCGCGCCTTGTCGGACTCGACGTGCGCGAGGATGCGCACGACCCGCGGCATGGCGCCCGCGATGTCGAGTTCCTGGGCGCAGATCAGCGGCACGTCGACGATGCCGAGCTTGCGGGCCGCGGCGGCCGGGAAGTCGCTGTGCAGGTCGGGTGTGGCCGTGAACCAGATGCTGATCAGGTCGTCGGCGCCGAGCGAGTTCCGCTCCAGAACGGCGGTGAGCAGGGCTCCGACCTGCTCGTCCATGTGGCCGGCCTCGTCCCGCTCGAGTTGGACGGCTCCCCGGACCGCTCGTACCGCCACGGCGCTGCTCCTTGCTGACGTACCGACTGCCGACTACGGCTCCTGACGCAGCCAGCCTAGTCAGCCCGCGCCGGTCGGGTGCGCGCCGCCCGCGTGCCGAGACGGGAACGCCTCCGTACGCCCTTTACGCCGGGTGCGGCCTGCGCTCTCATGACACTCTGACGGCAGGACACCCACATCGGGGAAGGCCCGACATGAAGCGTCCAGGACCCCTGCTCACCCTTCTCGCGGGACTGGTGCTCGGCCTGTTCCTGCTGACGCTCAACGCGACCACGGGGACGAGGACCGCGTCGTCCTCGTACGAGGAGTCACCGAGCCCGGCCCCCGTCCGGAGCACCGCCTCGGAGGCCGCACCCTCCCGTTCCGCCTCCCCCTCCCCTGTCCCGGCCGCCGACGCCGACTACGCCGGCCGCACGGACGACGACGCGGCGGCGATCGCCGTCTCCGTCCAGGACGGCAGGGCCGTCGCGTACTACTGCGACGGCCGCACCGAGGAGTCCTGGCTCAAGGGCGACGTCGAGGACGACGGCACGCTGCGGCTCACCGGCGAGCACGGCGCGCGGCTGGACGGCACGCTCGACGACGGCAGGCGGGTCGAAGGCACGGTCACCGTGGGCGGCGGGCGGCACGCCTTCTCGGCGGACCGGGCGAAGAAGCCGTCCGGGCTGTGGCGGGCCACCGCCACCGTGCGCTCCGCGAAGATCGACGGCGGCTGGATCGTGCTCCGGGACGGCACCCAGGTCGGCATCCTCACCCGCGACGGCAAGGCCTCCCCCGCGCCCCGCATCGACCCGTCGACCGGCACGGTGACGGTCGACGGACAGCAGCTCACGGCCCGCCCCGCCACCCCCTGACCCCTCCGAGCAGGGAGCCACCATGACCGTCGACCCGAACGCCGCGACACAGAACTTCCCCGGCCCGGAGCCCGTCCGGCACGGCCCTGGCCCGGCCCGCTATCTGGTCCCGGCGCTGGTCGCCGCCGCCGTGGCGGTCGCCCTGGGCGCGTACGGCAAGGTCCACGACCCGGCCGGGACGGCCTTCAACCTGGCCGGCTTCAGCAGCACGGGCGCGGTCAAGTCCTGGCTGGCGACGGCCGCGATGCTCTTCGCGCTGGTCCAGCTCGTCTCGGCGGCGATGCTCTACGGCAGGCTGCCGGGGCCCGCCTGGTCCGGCACGCTGCACCGCTGGTCGGGCCGCGCGGCCTTTCTGACCGCGGTCCCGGTGGCGGTGCACTGCCTGTACGCGCTGGGGTATCAGACATACGAAACGCGCGTGGTGTGGCACTCCCTCCTGGGTTGCTTCTTCTTCGGCGCATTCAGTGCCAAGATGCTGCTGCTCCGTTCGGAGCGACTCCCGGGATGGCTGCTGCCGATCGTCGGCGGGCTCGTCCTCGCCGTACTGACGATCATCTGGCTGACCTCGGCCCTCTGGTTCTTCCGCACTTTCGGAGTGACGACATGACCCTCCCCGCGACACGACGCACGGTCCTCCTGGCGACGGGCGGCGCGGCAGCCGCGCTGGCCACGGGCTGCGGAGAGTACGGCGGCGAGGACGACTCCTCGTCCGAGCAGTCCCCGAACGCCTCCGCCGGCCAGGAGCTGGCGAAGACCACCGACATCCCCGTCGGCGGCGGCAAGATCTTCGCGGAGGAGAAGGTCGTCGTCACCCAGCCGACGAAGGGGGCCTTCAAGGCCTTCTCGGCGATCTGCACGCATCAGGGCTGCACCGTCGGCAGCGTCGCCGACGGCATCATCCACTGCCCCTGTCACAGAAGCGAGTTCCGCGTCGCCGACGGCTCGGTGGCCGGCGGCCCGGCGACGCAGCCGCTGCCCGCGGAGCAGATCACGGTCGAGGGCGGCTCGATCAAGCTGACCTGACCCCGGGGCGGGTCACTGGGCCCGAGCGCGGGTCACTGGTCCCAGAGCGCACCGAGCGTCACGAGCTCACTCTGGTACTCGATCCGGTCCGCCCACGCCGTCGGCCAGGCGTCGGCCCCGGCGTACGCGCCCGCGAACGCGCCCGTCAGACAGGCGATGGAGTCGGAGTCCCCGGAGGAGCAGGCCGCCCGGCGCAGCGCGGTCACCGGCTCGTCCGGGAAGAGCAGGAAGCACAGCAGACCGGTCGCCATCGCTTCCTCGGCGATCCATCCCTCCCCGGTGGCCAGGCACGGGTCGGTCTCGGGCGCGGGGTCGCGCAGCGCCTCCCGGAGACGCTCCAGCGCCCCGAGGCACTCGTCCCAACCGCGCTCGATGAAGTGCTCCGGCGTGGGGTCCTGGCTACGGGTCCACAGGTCGCCGAGCCAGCGGTGGTGATAGCGGGAGCGGTTGTCGACGGCGTAGGCCCTCAGCAGCCCGACCAGTGCCGTCGGTTCGGCGCCCTGGGTGAGCAGCCGTACGGCGTGGGCGGTGAGGTCGGAGGCGGCGAGCGCGGTGGGGTGCCCGTGGGTGAGGGCGGACTGGAGCTGGGCGGCCCCGGCCCGCTGCTCTTCGCTGAGCCCGGGAACGAGGCCGACCGGGGCCACCCGCATGTTGGCCCCACAGCCCTTGGAACCGATCTGACTCGCGTCCCGCCAGCCGCGCTTCTCGTCCTTGAGGAGATTGCACGCGATGAGGCAGGTCCGCCCGGGGGCGCGGTTGTTGTCCGGCGACTGGTACCAGTCCACGAACTCCTCGCGCAGCGGGCGCGCCAGGGACGTCGGCACGAGCAGCCCCCGGTCCATGGCGGTCCGCAGGGCTCGTCCCACGGCGAGGGTCATCTGGGTGTCGTCGGAGACGAACGCGCGCTTCGGCAGCTCCATCCCCCGCCAGGGCCCGCACTTGGCGACGATCGAGGGAACGTCGTTGAACTCGGTCGGAAAACCGAGCGCGTCCCCCAGTGCGAGTCCCAGCAGGGACCCGGTGGCGTGCTTCCTGACGGTGGTCGAGATGGTCATGCGGATCGTCCTTCCCGGGGCGGTCGCAGCAGCGGCGGACGGAGCGCGGTGGCGGCGCCCGCACGGTAGAGGGCGGCAGGCTTGCCACGGCCGCCGGTGAGGCGCGCGCCGCCGGGCACGGGCTCGACGAAGCCCGGGGTGGCGAGCACCTTGCGACGGAAGTTGGGCCGGTCGAGGCCGGTCCCCCACACCGTCTCGTAGACCTGCTGGAGCTCGCCGAGGGTGAACTCGGGCGGGCAGAAGGCCGTGGCGAGGCAGGTGGACTCGAGGTCGGCGCCGACCCGGTCGTGGGCGTCGGCGAGGATCCGGTCGTGATCGAAGGCGAGCGGCTCCACGGCGTCGTACGGCAGCCAGCGCGCCTGGGCCGCGTCGCCGCCGCCCGTCGGCTCGGGGGCGTCGGGCAGCAGCGCGGCGAAGGCGACGGACACCACCCGCATACGGGGGTCGCGGCCGGGTTCGCTGTAGGTGCGCAGCTGCTCGAGGTGCAGCCCGGAGACGTCCTTCAGGCCGGTCTCCTCGGCGAGTTCGCGCCGGGCGGCCGTCTCCGCGGACTCGTCCGGCAGTACGAAGCCCCCCGGCAGTGCCCACCGTCCGGCGTACGGCTCCTGGCCGCGCTCCACGAGCAGGACGTGCAGGCCGCCCCCGCGCAGCGTGAGAACGGCGAGATCGACGGTGACGGCGAAGGGTTCGTGGGCGTACTTGTCGTAACCCCGCACGACGAACACCCCCTTTTAATAGTCACCACGACTATAAAAAGGGGGTGCGGTCGCACACAAGCCCTGGGAGCCCCAGGAATGCCTAGAGCTCGACTTCCTTCATCAGCATGCCCACCTCGGTGTTGGACAGCCGACGCAGCCAGCCGGACTTCTGGTCGCCCAGGGTGATCGGGCCGAAGGCGACGCGGACCAGCTTGTCGACCGGGAAGCCGGCCTCCGCCAGCATCCGGCGCACGATGTGCTTGCGGCCCTCGTGCAGAGTCACCTCGACCAGGTAGTTCTTGCCGGTCTGCTCGACGACCCGGAAGTGGTCCGCCTTCGCGTACCCGTCCTCCAGCTGGATGCCGTCCTTCAGACGCTTGCCCAGGTCACGCGGGATGGGGCCCACGATGTGCGCGAGGTAGACCTTCTTCACGCCGTACTTGGGGTGGGTCAGCCGGTGCGCCAGCTCACCGTGGTTGGTGAGCAGGATGACGCCCTCGGTCTCGGTGTCGAGCCGCCCCACGTGGAACAGCCGCGTCTCGCGGTTGGTCACGTAGTCGCCGAGGCACTGGCGGCCCTCGGTGTCCTCCATCGTGGAGACGACGCCGGCCGGCTTGTTCAGCGAGAAGAACTGGTAGGACTGGGTGGCGACCGTGAGGCCGTCGACCTTGACCTCGTCGTTCTCCGGGTCGACCCGCTTGCCCTGCTCCAGGACGATCTCGCCGTTGACCTCGACCCGCGCCTGCTCGATCAGCTCCTCGCAGGCACGCCGGGAGCCGTAGCCCGCCCGTGCGAGGACCTTCTGGAGCCGCTCGCCCTCCTGCTCGGCGCCCGGGAAGGTCTTGGGCAGCTTGACGTCCTCCTTGCCGGCGTACCGGTCCCGGTTGCGCTCCTCGGCCCGCGTCTCGTACTCGCGGGAGCGCGCCGGCTCGGTGCGTCCGCCGCGCTGCTGGCCCTGCCTGGGGCCGCCCTTGGCGCCGCCGCGGGCCGCGCCGCCGCGTCCGGCCTTCGGGCCCTCGTGGGTGGCGCCGGGGCCTACGTCATAGCGGCGCTCCTCGGGACGGGGATTGCCCGGACGCTTCGGCCTGTCGTCGCGGCCCGCGCCCGTCGTCCTGTCGTCACGGCCTCCGGCGCCGCCCCTCGACCGCTCGTCACGGCCTGCCGAGCCGCCTCGCGACCGCTCGTCACGGCCTGCCGAGCCGCCTCGCGACCGCTCGTCACGGCCTCCCGAGCCGCCTCGCGACCGCTCGTCACGGCCTCCCGAGCCGCCTCGCGACCGCTCGTCACGGCCTCCCGAGCCGCCCCTCGGCTGGGAACCGCCCCCGCCGGTCCCCCGGGGCTTGCCGCGCCCGTTGTTCCTGCCACTGCCGCTGCCACTGCTTCGCATCAAAGTTCCGTCGTCGTCGTGTCGTCTGCATCTGCGTCCGGTGCGTCCGGATCGAACGACGGGACCCCTTCCAGCATCTCGGCCTCGATCGCCTCCGCCTCGGGGAGAAAGGGCGCGAGCTCCGGGAGCTCGTCCAGACCGCGCAGGCCCATCCGCTCCAGAAAGTAGTTCGTCGTCACGTACAGGATCGCACCTGTTTCGGGTTCCGCGCCCGCCTCCTCGACCAGACCGCGCTGGAGGAGGGTGCGCATCACGCCGTCGCAGTTCACTCCGCGCACCGCGGAGACCCTGCTGCGGCTGACCGGCTGGCGGTACGCGACGACCGCCAGGGTCTCCAGCGCCGCCTGGGTGAGGCGGGCCTGCTGGCCGTCCAGCACGAACCCCTCGACGGCCGCCGCGTACTCGGGGCGGGTGTAGAACCGCCAGCCGCCCGCGATGAGCCGGAGCTCGAAGCCGCGCCCCTGCACGGTGTACTCGTCGGCCAGCTCGCGCAGCGCGTCCGCGATCAGGCGCCGGGGCCGCTGCAGGATCTTCGCGAGGTGTTCCTCGGTGGCGGGCTCGTCGACGACCATCAGCACGGCCTCCAGGGCCGGCTTGAGGTCGAGTACGGCGACGGTCTCCTCGGTCACGTCCTCGTCTCCTTCTCGGGTTCCTCGGGCGGCCGGTCGAACTCGTCCGTGACCATCGGCCGCGCGTTGCCGTCCCCGCCGGTCCAGCGCACCAGCAGCTCACCGAGGGCGGTCTCCTGGTCGAGCGCGACCGCCTTCTCCCGGTACAGCTCGAGCAGCGCCAGGAAGCGGGCCACGACGGTGAGGGTGTCCTCGGTGTCCGCCACCAGCGTGCGGAAGCTGGCCTCGCCGAGCTCCCGGAGCCGTGCGACGACGATCCCGGCCTGCTCCTGCACGCTCACCAGCGGCGCATGGATGTGGTCGACGTACACCTGCGGCTTCGCCCGGGGCTGCATCGCCTTGACCGCGAGCCTCGCGAACCCCTCGGGGCCGATGCTGATGACGACCTCGGGCAGCAGCTCCGCGTGGTGCGGCTCGAGGCCGACGGTACGGGGATAGCGCCGGGCCTCGCGCTCCAGCCGGTGCGTGAAGATGTCGGCGACCCGCTTGTAGGCCCGGTACTGGAGCAGCCGGGCGAACAGCAGGTCCCGGGCCTCCAGCAGGGCCAGGTCGGCCTCGTCCTCGACCTCCGCGGCGGGCAGCAGCCGGGCGGCCTTGAGATCGAGCAGCGTGGCGGCCACGACCAGGAACTCGGTCGTCTGGTCCAGGTCCCAGTCGGGACCCATCGCCCGGATGTGCGCCATGAACTCGTCGGTGACCTTCGACAGCGCGACCTCGGTGACGTCCAGCTTGTGCTTGGAGATCAACTGGAGCAGCAGATCGAAGGGCCCCTCGAAGTTGGCGAGACGGACCTTGAACACCCCGTCGGGAGCATCCCGGGCCTCGGGAACCGGTTCGGGGGCCACGGATCCCGGCTGAACGGTGTCCGGTACGACGGATTCCGGCACGCTGTCCGTTACGACCGGCTCCGGCACGACGGGTTCCGGCGCCGCCTCGGGCACGGAGGGTTCCGGAGCCTCCGATTCCGGCCCGACGGATTCCGCTTCCGCCGGCTCCCGCACGTCAGGATCGGGCTCCGGTTCCGGTTCCGGTACGGCCGCCCCGGGCTCCGGCGCGACGCGTGCCGGATCCGGCTCCGGCACGACGGGTTCCGGCGCCGCCTCGGGCAGGGGGGGTTCCGGTGCCGTCCCTGGGCCCCGCCCCAGCGCACGGCGACGGCCGGCTGCTGCGCCGGGGCCGGGGACGGGAACGTCGTTCGAGGTCATGGCCCCCGCAGGCTACCGCTACCGCCCGCGAAGTCGTCGTACGAGGATGCTGGCGTCCCCGCGGCTCTCCAGGTCGGCGAGGACCACGGCGACCGCCTCGCGGACGATGCGCCCCCGGTCCACGGCCAGCCCGTGCTCACCGCGGAGCACCAGCCGGGCGTGCTCCAGGTCCATGAGCTCCTCGGCGGAGACGTAGACGGTGATCTTCTCGTCGTGCCGCTCCCGGCCGCTGGGCCTGCGGGCCGCCTGCCGGGCGCGCTTGCGCGACTGGCTGTCGGCGGAGGCAGAACCTTCCTGCGGGCCCGGGCGCCGCTCGGAGCGCTCCCCGGAGACGCCCCGGATGCGGGACTCCCCGGCGTCGCCCTGTCCGGCGTCGGCCGCCGCGTGCTCGGCGCCCTCGCCGTCACCGCCCTGCGCGGGTACGGCCTGCGGCCCGTCCTCCGCGCCGCCGGCCGCCACCCCGTCGCTCTCGCCGGCCGGCGCGGGCACCCGGGCCTCGCCGTTGGCGGGGCGCCGGGGCGCGGACGGCTGAAGCGCCATTCCCCCTGTCGTACGGAAGAGTTCGTCGGCCCCCGGCAGACTCACTCGGCGTGACACCGGGCGAGCACCTCCCTGGCGAGCTGACGGTAGGCGGCGGCGCCGACGGAGTTGGAGGCGTACGTGGTGATCGGCTCACCGGCGACCGTGGTCTCCGGGAAGCGGACCGTGCGCCCGATGACCGTGTGGTAGACGTGGTCGTCGAAGGCCTCGACGACCCGCGCCAGCACCTCACGGCTGTGCACGGTGCGCGAGTCGTACATCGTGGCGAGGATCCCGTCGAGTTCCAGGTCCGGGTTGAGCCGTTCCTGGACCTTCTCGATGGTCTCGGTCAGCAGCGCCACACCCCGGAGGGCGAAGAACTCGCACTCCAGCGGCACGATCACCTTGTGAGCGGCCGTCAGGGCGTTGACGGTGAGCAGACCGAGCGAGGGCTGACAGTCGATGACGATGTAGTCGTAGTCGTCCATCAGCGGCTTGAGCGCACGCTGGAGCGTGGACTCGCGCGCGACCTCGGAGACCAGCTGGACCTCGGCGGCCGACAGGTCGATGTTGCTGGGCAGCAGGTCCATGTTGGGGACCGCCGTCTTCAGGAGCACCTCGTCCGCCGCCATGCCCCGCTCCATGAGCAGGTTGTAGACGGTGAGGTCGAGCTCCATCGGGTTGACGCCGAGACCGACCGACAGCGCGCCCTGCGGGTCGAAGTCCACGAGCAGCACGCGCCGGCCGTACTCCGCGAGCGCGGCACCCAGGTTGATGGTCGACGTCGTCTTGCCCACGCCGCCCTTCTGGTTGCACATCGCGATGATCGTCGCGGGGCCGTGCTGGGTCAGCGGGCCCGGGATCGGGAAGTACGGCAGCGGGCGTCCGGTCGGACCGACGCGCTCACGGCGCTGTCGGGCCGCGTCGGGCGCGAGCGTGGCCGCGTACTCCGGATCCGGCTCGTACTCGGCATCGGGGTCGTAGAAATGCCCGTCGGGCAGTTCGTCGTAGTCGGCGAAGTGGTTGCGGGGCGCGCCACTTCCGTCGCCGGCCATGGCGTTCACGTAATGGCCATCCATGCTCTGGTGTGCTGACAGAGCCACATGGGGGCTGCGCTGGCTCTGGTGGGCTGCGAAGGTTCGGACAGCGACGGAGCCGACAGCCTCGAGCCCCGCGGAGACCTCGGCCCGCGTCGGCATTCCTGGTTGACCACCCCCGGGAGCAAATGTCGACTCATTCACAAGTCGTCTTACCTCCTTGGTGACCAGGAAACTTCTAGACAAGGTCAGCGTGGCACCATGCCGACAGTCGGCGACTCTATGGCGTGTCGGGTGTTCGCAGCAACACAATCCGCCGTACCCGGCCCGATGTGTCGGCAATGAAACATCCCGCTGTCAAGGGCGTACGGCCGTCGCACGGCAGGTTTCGCCGGTGTACGAATCGGTCGAAGCGTTACGTTCGAGGCGAGTTGACCGAGAGGCGCAAAGTGACCATACACACATCCGGCCGGACCTTGTCGGGCAAGGTCCGGCCGGGTGTGCGGGGTTGACGACCTGTGTTGACGTATCGCCTTTTTCCCCGGGGCGACTTGGCCGATCGGCTCGGCGCGGGGGCTCAGCCGAGCAGCTGGTCGAGCTCCACGTGCTCCAGGCCGTGCGCCTCCGCGACCTCGCGGTAAACGACCTTGCCGTCATGGGTGTTGAGGCCCTTGGCCAGCGCGGCATCGCGGCGCAGCGCCTCCACCCAGCCCTTGTCGGCGAGTTCGACGATGTACGGCAGCGTGGCGTTGGTGAGCGCGTAGGTGGAGGTGTTGGGGACCGCGCCGGGCATGTTGGCGACGCAGTAGAAGACCGACTCGTGGACCGGGAAGGTCGGCTCGGCGTGGGTGGTCGGACGGGAGTCCTCGAAGCAGCCGCCCTGATCGATCGCGATGTCGACAAGGACACTTCCCGGCTTCATCCGGGACACGAGCTCGTTGGTGACCAGCTTGGGGGCCTTGGCGCCCGGGATGAGGACGGCGCCGATGACGAGGTCGGCCTCGAGGCAGGCCTTCTCGAGTTCGAAGGCGTTGGAGACGACCGTCTGGATCTTCGTGCCGAAGATCTTGTCGGCCTCCTTGAGCTTGTTGATGTCGCGGTCGAGCAGCGTCACGTGGAAGCCCATGCCGATGGCGATCTGCGCCGCGTTCCAGCCGGAGACACCGCCGCCGATGACGACCGCCTTGGCGGCCAGCACGCCCGGGACGCCGCCGGGCAGCACACCGCGGCCGCCGTTGGCCCGCATCAGGTGGTAGGCGCCGACCTGGGGGGCCAGCCGGCCCGCGACCTCGGACATCGGGGCGAGCAGCGGCAGCGCGCGGCTCGGCAGTTCGACGGTCTCGTAGGCGATCGCCGTGGTGCCGGACGCGACGAGGGCGTCCGTGCACTCCTTGGACGCGGCCAGGTGCAGGTAGGTGAAGAGCGTCTGGTCCTTGCGCAGGCGGTGGTACTCCTCGGCGACGGGCTCCTTGACCTTCAGCAGCAGGTCGGCCGTGGCCCACACCTCGTCGGCGGTCTCGAGGATGCGCGCGCCGGCGGCCACGTACTCCTCGTCCGTGATGGACGAGCCGACACCGGCGTTGCGTTCGACGACCACCTGGTGGCCGTGGCGCACCAGTTCGTGCACACCGGCGGGGGTGATGGCCACCCGGAACTCGTTGTTCTTGACCTCGCGGGGGATGCCGACCTTCACGTGGATCACGGTCCTTGGCTCAGTAGATGTGGGGGCACAGCGAAGACATACCCGGAGATACAGGGCACACCGGGATGCACCGCAGGAGAACGTGCGGCAGAGCCAGTCTAATGAAGGCGTTCCCGCTGTCTAGCCTTTCATTGCATCAATCTTCAGCGGGTGCACTGCGGATTTCGTAGGTGTTAGCGCGGTGTTCCAGGAGATCGGGCCGTTCCGGCCCCGACTCGGGCCCCGATCCGGGTCCCGGCTCCGGCTCCGGCCCTGGACCGGGTTCCGACTCCGCTCGGGGTTCTGCCTTCGGTTCCGCTTCCGGTTCCGGTTCCGCTTCCGACGGCGATCCGGCCGGCGATGCCGGCTCCGACGGCTGCGGCTCCGGCTCGGGGTCCGGGAGCTCCTCTCCCAGGATGCGCTCGGCAGCGCTCCGGTGCAGGGCGGCCGCCACCGGGTCGCCGAGGCGCTCCAGGGTGTCAGCCAGCCGCAGCTGCACGGCGGCCTGGAGACGCGTGTCCTCGGCGCTTCGGGCCCACTCCACCGCCTCCTGGCAGGTGCGCAGCGACTCCTCGGGGCGCCCCGCGTACTCCTGGACCCGGGCCAGTTCGCTCAGGGCCCGCGCGTGCGCGCCGACGTCGCCGTTCTTGCGGTGGTTGGCGGCGGCTGCCCGCCAGGCCCGCTGCGCCTCGCCGTAGCGGCCCGCGTAGGTGTGCGCGGTGGCGATACGGCCGTAGAGCCGGGCGGCGTCCGCCCGCTCGTCGCGGGCCAGCCGCTGGGCGAGGGCCCGTCCGAACCAGTCGGCGGCCCGGTCGTAGTCCCCGAGCTCGAGATGCGCGCCGCCTACGGATTCCATCGCGCGACCGATCGCATACGGGTCGTTCGCCTCGCGTCCGGCGTCCAGAGCGGCCCGGTAGCGTCCGAGGGCCTCCGCCGTGCGGCCGGTCCTGGCGTCGACGTCGGCGAGGTTCAGCAGGGCGGCGGCCTTCTCACGGGGCAGGCCGCGGCGCTCGGCCACGTCCAGGACGAGCTGGTGGACGCCGTACAGATCGGGCGCCGCCGCCTGGGTGCCGAAGTGCGCGACCATCGCCCTGACCAGCTGGGACATCAGCCGGCGGGCCAGGGTGTCCAGCTCGCCGTCGGCGACCGCGAGGCGGGCCGAGGCGAGCAGGGCGGGTCGCCGGCCCCGCAGCCAGTCGGAGGCCGCGCGCGGGCTGGGGAAGCGCAGGGCGCCGGGCAGGCCCTGGAGCTTCTCGCGGGCCTGGGGGTTGTCGGTCTCGGTGATGGCCCGGCAGGACTGGAGCAGCCGCACCGTGCGCTCCAGCATGCGGGCGCGGGCCAGCTGGAGCTCGGCCGGGCGGTCGTGGCTCTCGGCGGCGGCGCGCAGCAGGGGGTACAGACAGGCGGGCACCTCGTACTGGGGCAGCGGGGAGTCCACGGGCCGCAGCAGCCCCAGGACGGCGAGATCGTCCAGGGTGGTGCGGGCGGCGCCCACCGAGCAGCCGGCCAGCGCGGAGGCGGTGTGCGGGTCCGCCAGGCCGGCCGGGGCCAGGCAGAGCAGTCGCAGTATCCGGGCGGCGGGGGCGGGCAGCGCGGCGTGCACGAGCCGGAAGACCCGGCTGAGCGGGGAGCCCTCGTCGCCCTCCGCGTGGAGTTGCTTGGCGAGGTCGGCGACGGCCGCCTGGGGGCGGGCGGCGAGCCAGCCGCCCGCCAGGGTCAGTGCGGCCGGCTGGCCCTGGCAGGCCTCCACGAGGCTCTCGGCGGAGCGCGGGTCGACGGTGATGCGGACCGAGCCGGTGTACCGGCTCAGCAGTTCGAGGGCGGACTTGGTGTCGAGGCCGCCCAGGGTGCAGGGGCGGACGTCCGCGATGCCGGTGAGCGGTCCGGCGGAGACGGCGACGAGCAGGCACTGAGGGGTGTCCGGGAGCAGCGCGTCGACCTGTTCGGCGCCGGCCGCGTCGTCGAGCAGGAGCAGCACGCGGCGCTTCGCCAGGGCCTCGCGCAGGAGGGCCGCGAGATCGTCCTCGTCGGCGCCCGGCGGGGTCGGCACGTGCAGCGCGGTGAGCAGTTCACGGGCGGCCCGCTCGACCGGCACGGGCGTGCCGTCGGGTTCGGCGAGGCGGGCGCGCAGGACGCCGTCCGGGTAGCGGTCGGCGACCTGCCGGACGAGCTCCTCGGCGAGCGCCGTACGCCCGGAGCCGGGCCGCCCGGCGATCAGGAGCACGCGCGCGCGTGGTGCCTTCTTCCCGGAGATGGTGTCCAGCCCCGTGCGCTCGATGTCGGCGCGCAGTTCCTTCAACTCCCGGACTCTGCCCAGGAAATGGCCCTCTGTCGCAGCGTGTCCCGACAGCTGCACGCCGCCTGTGTCCACTGCCTGATCCGTCACGGGCCACACTCCCGTCCCACCGCACGCGCAAGCCCGCCGGGACTCCGGACCGGGCGATTCCCGAGCCTAGTTCACGCTCTGCGACGTTCCGGGTGGAGTACGGCGGGCACCGCCGAGACGTCCCCCGATCGGATCAGCCGATCGTCACACCGGACGGGGGTGCGGCCGCCTCGGGCGGGACGGCCGCGGACGAACCGGGGAGGACCGGGAGGGGCAAGTGGGCGACGGAGGGCGTCACGCCTCGAACGGGCGGGCCGGCCAGGGCGCCTCGGCCGGACGCAGCGCGTCGAGCCCGTCGCCGGTGCGTGCGGCGACCAGGGAGAGGACGCCCACGACGAGGCAGTTGCTGTGCAGGTCGCCCGCGAGCACGCCGCGGACGAGCTCGTCGACCGGCACCCGCGCGTGCTCCATGTCGGCCTCCTCGTCCTCCACCGCGAAGCGCTCCCCGTCGGCCTCGGACAGGTCGCGGGCCAGGAAGATGCGCACCGACTCGTCACAGCCGCCCGCGGTGGGGTAGACGTCCGTCAGTACCCGCCAGTCCTCGGCCTTGACGTGCGCCTCCTCGTACAGCTCGCGCTGGGCGGCGTGCAGCGGGTTCTCACCGGGCACGTCGAGCAGACCGGCCGGGACCTCCCACAGCTTCTGACCCACGGGGTGGCGGTACTGCTTGATGAGCAGGACACGGTCCTCCTCGTCGAGGGCGAGGACGGCCACGGAACCCGGGTGGACCTGGAAGTCCCGGCGGACCACCGAACCGTCGGGCATGACCACCTCGTCCGTGCGGACGGAGGTCTTGTTGCCGACGAAGGGGGTCTCGCTCGACCGGACCTCCCACGCCTCGGGGGTGTCCTTGATCGTCATGCCATGCGTCCTTCCACGTGCCACGTGCGCAAACGAAAACCGGGGTGCCCACCCTTGAAGGTTTGCACCCCGGCCACCGTACAACCGGTGTGTTACTTCGAAGCCTTCTCCGCCTCGACGGTCCGCTGGACCGCGGCCTTCACGAGGCCGGCGAACAGCGGGTGCGGACGCGTGGGCCGCGAGCGCAGCTCGGGGTGGGCCTGCGTGGCGACCAGGTACGGGTGGACGTCGCGCGGGTACTCCACGTACTCGACGAGCTTGCCGTCCGGCGAGGTGCCGGAGAACAGGATGCCCGCCTTCTTCTCGAGCTCGGCGCGGTAGGCGTTGTTCACCTCGTAGCGGTGCCGGTGCCGCTCCTCGACGTACTCCTTGCCGTCGTACACCTCACGGACGATGGAGCCCTCGGCCAGCTTGGCCGGGTACATGCCCAGACGCATCGTTCCGCCCATGTCGCCCTCGCCGGCCACGATGTCGAGCTGCTCGGCCATGGTGGAGATGACAGGGTGGCCGGTGGCCGGGTCGAACTCGGTGGAGTTGGCGTCGCCGATGTCGGCGAGGTTGCGCGCGGCCTCGATCACGATGCACTGGAGGCCCAGGCACAGACCGAGCAGCGGGATCCGGTTCTCGCGGGCGTAGCGGATCGCGCCGACCTTGCCGAGCACCCCGCGGTCGCCGAAGCCGCCCGGGATGCAGATGCCGTCGACGTCCTCGAGCTGCGCCTTGGCGCCCGCCGGGGTCTTGCAGTCGTCCGACGTGACCCACTTGATCTTCACGCGGGCCTTGTTGGCGAAGCCGCCGGCGCGCAGCGCCTCGGTGACCGAGAGATAGGCGTCGGGCAGGTCGATGTACTTCCCGACCAGGGCGAGGGTGATCTCGTGGTCGGGGTTGTGGACGCGGTCGAGCAGGTCGTCCCAGGTCGTCCAGTCCACATCGCGGAACGGCAGGTCCAGCTTGCGGACGACGTAGGCGTCCAGGCCCTCGCCGTGCACGGTCTTCGGGATGTCGTAGATCGAGCGGGCGTCCGGGCAGGCCACCACCGCGTCCTCGTCGACGTCGCACATCAGCGAGATCTTGCGCTTGATCGCGGTCGGCACCTCGCGGTCGCAGCGCAGCACGATCGCGTCGGGCTGGATGCCGATGTTCCGGAGCGCCGCGACCGAGTGCTGGGTCGGCTTGGTCTTCAGCTCACCCGAGGGACCGATGTAGGGCAGGAGCGAGATGTGCACCACGAAGACGTTGTCCCGGCCGACCTCGTGACGGACCTGGCGGACCGTCTCCAGGAACGGCAGCGACTCGATGTCGCCGACCGTGCCGCCGACCTCGGTGATCACGACGTCGACCTCGTCCGTCGCCATACGGCGGATGCGGTGCTTGATCTCGTTGGTGATGTGCGGGATGACCTGCACGGTGTCGCCCAGGTACTCGCCGCGCCGCTCCTTGGCGATCACCGTCGAGTAGATCTGGCCTGTAGTGACATTGGCGGAGCCGTCCAAGTCACGATCGAGGAAGCGCTCGTAGTGTCCGATGTCCAGGTCGGTTTCCGCGCCGTCGTTGGTGACGAACACCTCACCGTGCTGGAAGGGGTTCATCGTGCCCGGGTCGACATTCAGGTATGGGTCGAGCTTCTGCATCACGACGCGCAGACCCCGCGCCTTCAGCAGCATGCCGAGGCTGGAGGCGGTCAGACCCTTGCCGAGCGAGGAGGCGACACCCCCGGTGACGAAGATGTGCTTGGTCGTCGTGGATTTGGGCGTCATGGCCAAGAGGGGGCTCCCGTGGTCGCGATTCGGAGGTGCGGTTCGGGGGCTTCGAGACCACCGGTCCACGGGCTACCAGGGTATCAGCGCCTCAGAGAGATGACTTCCGGCCACGCTCCGCGCACAGGTCGGCACAGGGCGCCCCCGAGCACCGGTTTCTCACCCGCTGCTCACCCGTTCGGCCCACCCGCGTTGTCGGGAGCGGCACGCAGATCATCTACGTGCGTCGTATCCTGCTCGGACACTCACTGCCGAGCCCGGTCGGCAAGACGGCACACCCCAGTCCGTATCCCCGCCGGAACAACGAGAGCTCGTCAGTTCGTTGAGCAGGAATCGGCGTTTTGCCTATATGGCTGAGCGGCTGCTTTGCTTCAGCGCTCAACGACGCATTACAAACGACCCCTTGACCGCACTAGCGACAGCCCCCGTTCCAGATGGGGGTGACGTGGCCGTTCGACTGGAGTTGCACGTGGCCGGGCGCATCGAAGACTACGCACTCATCGGAGACATGCAGACCGCCGCACTGGTCTGCCGGGACGGCACAGTCGACTGGCTGTGCCTGCCCCGCTTCGACTCGCACGCGATCTTCGCAGGTCTGCTCGGCACCGAGGAACACGGGTTCTGGCGCCTCGGGCCCGCGCATGCCTCCGACGCGGCGCCACCGCGCGCGGCCCGGCGCACCTACCGGGGCGACTCGCTCATCCTGGAGTCCGAGTGGGACACCCCGCGCGGCACGGTCCGGGTGACCGATTTCATGCCTCCCCGGGACGGCGCGCCCCAGCTGATCCGCATCGTCGAGGGCGTCTCGGGCCGCGTGCCGATGCGTTCCGCGCTGCGGATGCGGTTCTCCTACGGCCGGGTCGTGCCGTGGGTGCACAAGCACGAGGGCCGCACGGTGGCCGTCGCGGGCCCGGACTCCGTCTGGTTCGACACCGAGTGCGAGACCTACGGAAAATCACTGACCACGTACGCCGACTTCACGGTCGCGCCGGGTGACCGGATCGCGTTCACGATCTCGTGGGAGCCCTCGCACAAACAGCCACCCCCGCTGCCCGAGCCCGAGCAGTCGCTCCAGGCGACCGAGGACTTCTGGCGCGAGTGGGTCGAGCACTGCACGTACCACGGCCCCTACCGGGAGGCCGTGATCCGCTCGCTGATCACGCTCAAGGCGCTGACCTACGGCCCGACCGGCGGCATCGTGGCCGCGCCCACCACCTCCCTGCCCGAGGACATCGGCGGCGTCCGCAACTGGGACTACCGCTACACCTGGCTGCGCGACGCGGCCATCACGCTGTCCTCGCTGCTGCGCACCGGCTACCGCGAGGAGGCCCGCGCCTGGCGCGAGTGGCTGCTGCGGGCCGTCGCGGGCGACCCCGAGAACCTGCAGATCATGTACGGCATCGCGGGCGAGCGCGAGCTGGGCGAGGCCGAGCTGGACTGGCTGCCCGGCTACGAGAACTCCGGCCCGGTCCGGGTCGGCAACGGCGCCGCGCACCAGCTCCAGCTGGACGTCTACGGCGAGGTCACCGAGGCCCTGCACCTGGGCCACATGACGGGCCTGGCCCGCAACGACTACGCCTCGCTGCTCCAGCTCAAGCTCATCCGCTACCTGGAGCAGCACTGGGACGAGCCGGACGAGGGCATCTGGGAGGTGCGCGGTCCGCGCCGGCACTTCGTGCACTCCAAGGTCATGGCCTGGGTCGCCGTCGACCGCACGATCAAGCTGATCGAGTCGGGCGACGCCGACGGCCCGCTGGAGAAGTGGCGCGAGCTGCGCGACGACATCCACCGGGACGTGTGCGAGAAGGGTTACGACAAGGAACGCAACACCTTCACGCAGTCGTACGGCTCCAAGGAGCTGGACGCGTCCCTGCTGCTCATCCCGCAGATGGGCTTCCTGCCCCCGGACGACAAGCGCGTGATCGGCACCATCGAGGCGATCCAGCGCGAGCTGTCCACCCCGGACGGCTTCATCCTGCGCTACCCCACCTCGGGCGGCGACGAGGGCGTCGACGGCCTGCCCGGTGACGAAGGCGCCTTCCTGGCCTGCTCGTTCTGGATGGCGGACGACCTCGCGATGATCGGCCGGGTGGACGAGGCCCGCAAGCTGTTCGAGAAGCTGCTCTCCCTGCGCAACGACCTCGGTCTGCTCGCCGAGGAGTGGGACCCCCGTCTCCAGCGCCAGGTCGGCAACTTCCCGCAGGCCTTCAGCCACGTCCCGCTGATCGACACGGCCCTGCGTCTGACGGCGTCGGGAGCCTACGGCGGCTGAACAGGACCGGCACGGCCCGCCCGCCTAAGCTGGGAGCCCACAGCCCCTTTCCGGAAGGGGGCGCCCCATGGCCTCCCCATCGAAGGCGGGCGCGGCGCTGTCCGCGCTGCGCGAGGAACTGGTCGGCGACGTGTTCGCCCCGGAGGACCCGGGTTACGACGAGACCCGGACGGTCTTCAACGCGATGATCGACCGCCGTCCGGCGGTGATCGCCCAGTGCGTGGACGAGTCCGACGTCGTACGGTCGGTGCGCTTCGCCCGTGACCTGGACCTGCACATCGCGGTACGCGGCGGCGGGCACAGCGTCGCGGGCATGGCACTGGGCGACGGGGCCCTGGTGGTGGACCTGCGTCACATGCGCGCGGTCACCGTCGACCCCGCCGCCGAGGCGGTACGGATCGCGGGCGGGGCCACGATGAGCGACCTGGACCGCGCCTGCCTGCCCCACGGGCTGGCCACGACCGGCGGACGTGCCTCCACCACCGGCGTCGGCGGCTTCGTCCTCGGCGGCGGCACCGGCTGGCTGGACCGCTCGTGCGGGCTGGCCGTGGACAACCTGCTCGGCGTCGAGCTGGTCACCGCCGAGGGCCGGCAGGTCCACGCGAGCGCCGACGAGAACCCGGAGCTGTTCTGGGCCCTGCACGGCGGCGGCGGCAACTTCGGCATCGCCACCGCGCTCACCCTGAAGCTGCACGAGCTGCCCCAGTTCTCCATCGCGCTGCTGCTCTACCTGCCCGAGTTCGGCGCCGAGGTCACCCGCACCTACCGGGACCTGATCACGGCCGGCCCGGACGAGGCGTCCGGCGCGGTCATCTACCTCACCGGCCCGCCCGAGGAGTTCGTCCCGCCGCACCTGGTCGGCACGCTGCTCTGCGGGGTGCTGCTGACGTACGCCGGCTCCGAGGAGGACCTGCGCAAGCTCGCCGAACCGCTGCTGGCGATGCCGCACGAGAGCGAAGTCGTCGGGGCGATGCCGTACGCCGACGTCCAGTGCATGATCGACGATCCGCCCGGGATGCGGAACTACTGGTCGGCGGAGTACCTGACCGGCGCCCCGGACGACTTCGTGGACGTGTTCTGCGCCCGTGGCCGGGCCGTGCCCGTGCCGACGGGCACCATGCACGCCCTGTTCCCGCAGGGCGGCGCGATCGCCGCCGGCCCGCACGAGTACCCCGTGCCGTACCGCGACGCGCCCTGGGGCGTGCATCCGTTCGGGCTGTGGGCGGACCCGGCGGACGACGAGCGGTGCGTCCAGTGGGTCCGCGACGTCCGGGCCGCCGTGCAGCCGTGGAGCACGGGCGCGGTCTACCTCAACTTCATCGGCGACGAGGGTGCCGACCGGGTCGTGGCGGGCGTCGGCGAGGCGAACGCGCGGCGGCTCGCGGACGTGAAACGGCGCTACGACCCGGACAACGTCTTCCGCTTCAACCACAACATCGAGCCGGCCTGAGCGCCGTCAGCCCTGTCCGAGCGCCGCCGGCGCCGTCCGCGTCCGCTCACCCGCCGGATCGGCCGCCGTCGCCGGGACGAGCGCGATCTCGTCGAGCCCCGCCTCGGCACAGGCGTCGATCCGGGCACGCACGGTTTCGAGGCCGCCGACCGGACCGACGGTGGCCGCGGCTGCCGCCGCCTCCCATACCGGACGGAGCTGTCACCGGAAGGTCCGCGCAGGTAGCGTCCGCTGCATGGACAGCCGCACGGACCCCCGATTCGACAGCCAGAGCGCCGGCATCACCGTGCGGCGCGCGCTGGAGCTGCCCGGCCTGCGCAGCGGCCTCCCCGAGATCCTCGCGGGCGCCGAGCGGCTGGGCCGCACGGTGCGCTGGGTGCACGCGGGCGAGGTCCCGAACATCGCCTCGCTGCTCAAGGGCGGCGAGCTGCTGCTGACCACGGGCTACGGCCTCGGCACCCGTCCGGCGGAGCAGCGGGCGTTCGTGCGCACCCTGGCCGAGCGGGGCATCGCGGCCCTGGTGATCGAGCTGGGCCCGCGCTTCACCCGGCTGCCGGCGGCCCTGGTCGAGACGGCGCGCGCGACCGGGCTCCCCCTGGTCCAACTGCACCGCGAGGTGCCGTTCGTGGCGGTCACGGAGGAGATCCACACCGAGATCGTCAACGGACACTACGCACTGCTCCAGCAGGCCGAGGAAGTACACCGGCGCTGCACGCAAGCCCTGCTCGGCGGGGGCGGGATACCGCAGGTCCTGGGCATCCTGGCGGACTTCAGCGGCAACCCGGTCTTCCTGGAGACGACCGAGGGTCAGCTCCTGTACGCCGCCGGAGCCGGCCCCGAGGGCGCCGATCCGCTCCAGGTGTGGGAGGGCCTGCGCGGGCCGCACAAGGACGCGCCGCCGCCCGCCGGTTCGGTGCTGGTGGACGTGCCCGGGGGCGGGCCGGGGGCGGGTTCGGTGCGCGCCCGGCTCGTACTGCTGCCCGTGCGCGCCCCCCTCGCACCGGTGCACCGGATCGCCGCCGAACGGGCGGCCGGGATCCTGGCCGTGGTGCTGATGCAGGCCCGTCAGGAGGAGGAGCTCGCGGCACGCGGCCGGGGCGACTTCCTCACCGACCTCGCCGAGGGCCGGATCGCCGCCGAGGACGCCCCGGCGCAGGCGCGCGTCCTCGGTTTCAAGCCCGGCGGCAGTCCTCTGCTCCCGGTCGTGATGCGGCTCGGCGACGGCCTCTCCCCCGGCGGGGGCTGGGCGGTGCTGGCGCGCGCGGTCGCCGAGGAACTGGCGTCGGTGGGCGTGCCCGTGCTGCTGGGGGTGCGGCCGGTGGAGGGCCGGGTGCCGCTGCTGCTGGGCCTGCGGTCGGAGTCGGAGCGGTCCGCGGTCGCGGACCGGGTGGCGGCGGCGCTGCGGGCCGGCGTGGAGCGGGCCGGGATGCAGCGGCCGGGGGCCCAGCCGCCGGTGGTGGTGGTCGGGGTGGCGGGCGGCTGGGCGGCCGCCTCGGCGGGTCTGCGGCACGCGGCGGAGACGGCGACCGCCGCGCAGGGCCTGCCGGACCGCCCCTGGTACGACGCACGCCGTCTGGACATCGACCTCCTGCTGTGGCGGCTGCGCGACCATCCCGACCTGGCGGCCTTCGTGGACCGTGCGATCGGCCCGGTCCGCGACCACGACCACCGCTCCAAGCCGCCCCTGCTGCCCACTCTGGAGACCTACCTGGCGCACGCCGGCCGCAAGGCGGAAACGGCCCGCGAGCTGCATCTGAACCGCCAGACGCTGTACAACCGCCTCGCCCGCATCGGCGAGTTGCTCGGCACCGACCTCGACGACCCGCAGACGGTCCTGGCGTTGAGCCTGGCGCTGCGCGCACGGCGGCACGTGGCGTAGGGCTTGGGCCGGGCTCAGATCATCGGCCGGAGCCGCGTCAGCTCGTCGTAGACGCTGAGGACCTGGGCGACGGTCTCGTCCTCGCTGGGCCAGTCGGCCGCCTGCCGCGTGCCCAGATCCCGCAGGAGGGCGGCCCGTTCGGGATCGTCGAGCAGCCGTACGACAGCGGCGGCGAAGGCCTCCGGGTCGTGCGGCGGCACCAGTTCGGCCGCGTCGCCCACGAGTTCGCGGACACCCCCGGTCAGCGCGGCGACGAGCGGTACGCGCGCGTGCAGGGCCTGCTGCGCCAGGACCGACCGGGACTCCCCGCCGCCGGGCAGCAGCGCGAGGTCGGCGGCGGCGAGCAGTTCGCCCACGTCGTCGCGTCCACCGAGCAGCCGGACCGGCAGCTCCTCGTCCTCGATGCGGCGCTGGAGCTCGGCCCGCCGCGGCCCCTCCCCCGCCACCACGACCAGCGGCACCGGGTCCAGACCGCGCCAGGCCCGCGCGGCGTCCAGCAGCAGGTCGTGACCGCGGCGGCCGTCCAGGGGACCGGCGGTCATGAACAGCGGGCGCCCCATGGCGCCGAGCTCGGCCCGCAGCTTCGAGGGCGGCGGCTCGCACTCCTCGTTCTCCCCGGTCCGGCTCCGCCGGGGCAGCGCCACGGCGGCGAGCCGCGCGTCGCGCGCGCCCGTCCTGCGGGCCCGGTCGACGAGGTCGGAGGTGGTGCCGAGGACCACGGTGGCGGTCCGCGCGACCCGGCGTTCCAGCAGCCGCAGCAGATGGGCGCGGGCTCCCTCGGCGTGGGCGCGGTCGTGCCAGGTGACGATGAGCGGGGTGCGTCGGCCGCTGAGCGCGAGGACGGCCCGGAACGAGGCGTGCAGTCCGTGCGCGTGGACGAGGTCGGCGTCCGTGCAGGCCGCCCTGAGCGTCGCCACGGACCCCGGATCGCTGCTGCGCGGCACGTGCACGTGTTCGGCGCCCACGCCGGTGAAGTCGTAGGTGTCATCCGCCTCGCCGGGGGCGCACACCGTCACCCGCACGCCCCGCGCGACGAGCCCCGCGGCCAGGGAACGCACGTGCGCGCTGCTGCCGGCGTTGCCGCCGCCCAGCACCTGCACGGTGCGCAGCGACGAGTGGCCGTGCGGTGAGTGGCTGCTCACGTGGCCGGGGCTCCTGGTTCGGCGTCGGACGGTCACGAAGAAACGTACAGAAGGACCGGGCGGAGGGGTGGACCGCTGGCGTTCCTCCACGTACTACGCCCCAAGGATGCCAGCACGTACGGGTGTTCCGTGCCGTCGACCGCCCTGACATCCGGCCACAAGGTCCCCCGCATCACCCACACGAGTGAGAGAAGTCGGGGTTCCGTTCGATTACCCGAGGGTCGATCTCGCCGCCTCGCTCACCTGCTCCCCGAACACCGCCGCGGCCACCACGGCGCCGGCGTGCGCGATCAGGCCCGCACGGCCGTTGCCGGCCACCACCGCCGCCCCGATCAGCGCGCCGAGCGCGTGCGCCCCGCTGTCGCCGAGCATCTCCCGCCCGCCCAGATCGTCGGGCAGAACGGCCGCGGCGGCTCCGACCGCCACGGCGGACAGCTCGGCCGCCTCCCCCGCGCGCAGCAACCCCGGCGCGCCCAGGGCGAGCACGACACCGGCGGCCCGGCCGGGCCGCACGTCCACGAGGTTGACGAAGTGCGCGGCCCCGGCGATCACGATCCCCGCCAGCACCTTGTCCAGGGGCCGTTCCTTCAGCAGCGCCCCCGCCACCAGCCCGGCCGCCGAGACGCCGAACAGTTTCACGGCCCCGCTCGTCACCTCGCCCTCCCGCAACGCTCCCAGGTGGGCCCGGAATCCCCGCCGCGGGTCATCGGCACCCACGACATCGTCGTACGCCCCGCAGGCGCCGGCCGCGGCCACGGCGAGCGCGGCGGCCGGCGCCGTCCGCCCTGCCGCGAGCGCGCCGGCCAGGGCGGCGGCGGGCCCGGAGTACAGCCCGACCGTCCGACCCGCGTGGTTCTCTCGCTCCCAGCGCGCCCGCCCGCCGGGGGCCGCGGCGCGCAGAGCCGCCGCCGTCCCCCAGGTCAGCCCGGCCGCCGCCGCGAACGCCGGGCCCCGTCCCCTCAGTGTGAACATGCCCTCCCCCTGGGGAACCCCCGGCGCCACCCGACGCGCGGTCCGGGCGGACCGACGCGGCAAACCGACGGGGCGGGCCCTGCGAGACACCTCCCACCGCCCGCCCCGTCCGTGTCCCGCGCGGCCGTCCCCGGCTGCCGCCGACCGTGGCTAGCCGTCCGCGCGGGCCGTGGCCAGCAGTTCCTCGGCGTGCGCCCGGGCCGTCTCGGAGTCCTCCTGGCCGGCCAGCATGCGGGACAGTTCCCGGATGCGGTCCTCGCCCTCCAGGACCTTCACGCCGGACCGGGTCACCGACCCGTCGTTGGTCTTCTCGACCAGCAGCTGCCGGTCGGCGAAGGCCGCGACCTGCGGAAGGTGGGTGACCACCACGACCTGAGCGGTCTTGGCGAGCCGCGCGAGGCGCCGCCCGATCTCGACCGCCGCCTTGCCGCCCACACCCGCGTCGACCTCGTCGAAGAGATACGTCGGCACCGGATCCGTGCCCGCGAACACGACCTCGACGGCCAGCATCACGCGCGAGAGCTCACCGCCGGACGCGCCCTTGGCGATGGGCCGCGCCGGCGCGCCCGGGTGCGGGGCGAGCAGCAGTTCCACCTCGTCCGCACCGGCCGGCCCGTAGGCGACCGGACGCCCGTCGACCTCGACGCCCTCCGCGTCCTCGGTCTGCCGGATGTCGAACGACACGCGCGCGTGCGGCATGGCGAGGGAGGCCAGCTCGGCCGTCACGGCGGCGGCGAACCGCTCGGCGGCCTCCGTGCGCGCGTCCGTCAGCGCCTGCGCCAGCCCGCCGAGTTCGGCGCGCAGGGCGTCCCGTTCGGCGGTCAGCTCGCCGATGCGCTCGTCGTCACCGTCCAGTTCGGTGAGCCGGGCGGCGCTCCGCTCGGCCCAGGCGAGCACGGAGTCGACGTCCTGCCCGTACTTGCGGGTGAGCGCGGTGAGCGCGGCCCGCCGCTCCTCGACGGCCGACAGCCGCAGCGGATCGGCGTCGAGGTCGTCGGCGTACCCCGCGAGCTCGCCCGCCACGTCGCCCAGCAGGATCCCGATCTCCCCGATCCGGTCGGCGAGCGCGGCCAGCGCCGGATCGTGCGACCTGACGGCCTCCAGGGCGCGCTGCGCGCCCGCGACGAGCGTGGTGGCCTCGATGCCCTCGGGGTCCTCCGGATTGCCGGCGAGGGCGGCGTGGGCGACCGTGGCGGCGGACGCCAGCGCCTCCGCGTGTCCGAGCCGCTCGGCCTCCTCCGCCAGCTCCACGTCCTCCCCGGCGCGCGGTTCGACGCCGGCGATCTCGTCGAGCCCGAAGCGCAGCATGTCGGCCTCCTGAGCCCGCTCACGCGCGCGCGTGACGATCTCCTCCAGCTCGACGGCGACGGCCCGCAGCCGCCGGTAGGCCTCGGTGTACTTGGCGAGCGGCACGGTGACCGCGTCGCCCGCGTACCGGTCGAGCGCCTGCCGTTGCCGGGACAGCTTCAGGAGCCCCTGCTGGTCGGTCTGCCCGTGGACGGCGACCAGCTCGTCGGCGAGCTCGGCGAGCACGCCCATGGGCACGCTCCGCCCGCCCACGTGCGCCCGCGACCGCCCCCTCGGCGGAAACGGTACGGCTGATGAGCAACGCCCCGTCGTCGAGCTCAGCTCCCGCCTCCTCCGCCCGCACCACCACCGCGGCGTCCCGGGGCAGGGCGATCCGCCCCTCCACGACCGCCTTCTCGGCGCCGATCCGCACGAGCGCCGGATCCGCACGCCCGCCCAGCAGCAGCCCGAGGCTCGTCACCACCATCGTCTTGCCCGCGCCCGTCTCACCCGTGACAGCGGTGAAGCCTGGCGACAGCTCGACGACCGCGTCGTCGATGACTCCGAGCGACCGTATCCGCATCTCCTCCAACACGGACAAGACCTTACGAGGTCGGAGGAGGGAAGTGCGACGCCCCCCGGCCCCGGAAGGGGAACCCGCAGGTGAAGAATGTGTATCGACGACGCCATGTCACCCGGGTGAGTGCAGTCGCACCTGGGCGCGGGAACGTACGGACCGCTACTGCCGGGCCCCTCGCCACCCGGAGACGGGGAGCGCGAACTTCGCCACCAGCCGGTCCGTGAACGAAGCGTGGTGCAGCCGGGCGAGCCGAACCGGCACCGCCCCCCGCCGCACCTCGACCCGGGCCCCCGGGGGCAGCTCGACGGTACGCCGCCCGTCGCACCACAGCACGCCCGGCGGAATGTGCGGCAGCACCTCCACCGCGAGCACGGAGTCGGGCGAGGTCACCAACGGCTTGGCGAACAGCGCGTGCGCACTGATCGGCACCATCAGCAGCGCCTCGACCTCGGGCCACACCACGGGGCCGCCCGCCGAGAACGCGTAGGCGGTCGACCCGGTCGGCGTGGACAGCACGATCCCGTCGCACCCGAACCCGGTGACCGGCCGCCCGTCGATCTCCAGCACGACCTCGAGCAGCTTCTCCGCGCCGGCCTTCTGCACGGCCGCCTCGTTCAGCGCCCAGTCGGTGTGCACGATGTCCCCGTTGCGGTGCACGACGACATCGACGGTCATCCGCTCCTCGACCTCGTACGCCTTCGTCACCACCCGGTCGACGACCTTGTCGAGGTCGTCGCGTTCGGCCTCGGCGAGGAAGCCGACGCTGCCGAGGTTGACGCCGAGCATCGGCACCCCGGACGCCCGGGCGAACTCCGCGCCGCGCAGCAGCGTGCCGTCACCGCCGAGGACGATGAGCAGCTCACACCCCTCCAGGCACTGCGGGGTGGCCTCGGAGACCAGCTCCACCTCCTCCGGAAGGGGGAGATCGGCGGCCTCGTACTCCAGGACGCGCACCCCGATGCCCTCACGCAGCAAACCCTTGACTACCAGCTCGGCGCTGCGGATGGCCGCGGGCCGCCCGGTGTGGGCGAGCAGGAAAACAGTACGAGCTCGGTTCTGAGTCAACGCGGCCCCTCCGCAACTGCACGGTCAACGTCGGCCGGGTCGAGGGCAGGCGCCCCGGCCCTGAGCCACAGAAAGTACTCGACATTGCCCGAAGGCCCGGGCAGCGGGCTGGCGGTGACACCGTTCACCCCGAGCCCCAGGTCCCACGCCTTCCCGGCCACGCCCCGCACCGCTTCCGCCCGCAGCTGCGGACTGCGTACGACACCCCCGCTGCCGAGCCGTTCCTTCCCCACCTCGAACTGCGGCTTGACCATCATCACCAGGTCCGCGTCCGGCCCGGTGCACCGGGCCAGGGCGGGCAGCACCAGCCCCAGCGGGATGAAGGACAAGTCCCCCACGACAAGATCCACAGGCTCCCCATCGATCGCTTCGAGCGTCAACTCGCGTACGTTCGTACGGTCCTTGACGGTGACGCGTTCATCGCTGCGAAGAGACCACGCGAGTTGTCCGTATCCGACGTCGACGGCGACCACGTGCGCGGCCCCCGCCCGCAGCAGCACATCGGTGAATCCGCCGGTCGACGCGCCGGCGTCCAGCGCCCGGCGCCCCTCCACCACGAGCCCGCGCGGCACGAACGCGGCCAGCGCGCCGGCGAGCTTGTGGCCGCCCCGGGACACGTAGTCGGGGTCGTCGCCGTCGACGGAGACGACGATCGCGGCCGCCGTCTCGACCTGGGTGGCGGACTTGGTCGCGACGGTCCTGCCGACGGTGACCCGCCCGGCGGCGATCAGCTGGCCGGCATGCTCACGCGAGCGCGCGAGCTTGCGGCGGACCAGCTCCGCGTCCAGACGGCGTCGTGCGACTCCTGCCACGTTCGGTTCAGCTCCTGTGTTGAGGTGACGGTCGAGCGGGGTGACCCGGAGGTCCCGGGCGCGCGTCGAGCGCGGTGAGCGCGTCACGCAGCCCCCGGTGTACATCCTCGTACACCTCGACGTGTCCGTCGGTGGCGAGGTGGTCGGCGTCGGCCAGCCGGTCCAGCAGGGCGTCCACCTCCACGTTGCCGGTGGGGGCCCGCGGGACGCCCAGCGGAGCGGGAGCCGCGGGGTCCTGCTCCCGGTCCCGCTGCCGCTCCTGCTCCTGCTCCTGCTCCTCGGGCACGGTCCCCGGGGCGGTCCGCTTCCCCGGCTCCGGCGCTGTGTCGCTCATGCGAAGACGCTACCTCGAACGCCTGGGGTACGGTCGATCGCGATGGCCACGATCGAGGAGTGCCACGCCGCACTCGAGAAGCTCTCCGACAGCATGCGCGGCGCCGAAGGGGACGTCCGGACGGCCGCCGCCCTGGACCGTTCGGTGAGCTGCCGGATCACCGACCTGGACGTGACGTTCGTCGGCCGGATGACGGACGGCCGGATCGTCGTGCAGGACACACTTCAGGGGCCTCCTGTGGAGAAGGCCGAGATCAGGCTGACCATGACCGGCGACGATCTCGTCGCACTCGTCGCCGGCGAGCTGAACTTCGCGAAGGCGTGGGCCTCGGGGCGGGTGAAGCTGGAGGCGGGCCTGCGCGACCTGTTCCAGCTCAGGAAACTTCTGTAGCGACCGCCTGCTCGACCCGCACCCGTGCCTTCCGGGCCGCCGGAACCACCAGCGGGGTCCCCGTCTCCGGGTCGTCGATGACCTGGCAGCGCAGCCCGAAGACCTCCTCCACCAGCCCGGCCGTGACGATGTCGTTCGGCGCGCCCTGCGCGATGACCTCGCCGCCCTTCAGCGCGATCAGGTGGGTGGCGTACCGGGCCGCGTGGTTGAGATCGTGCAGCACGGCGACGAGCGTGCGCCCCTGCTCCTCGTGCAGCTCCGCGCACAGGTCCAGGACGTCGATCTGGTGCTGGATGTCGAGATAGGTCGTCGGCTCGTCCAGCAGCAGCAGCGGTGTCTGCTGGGCGAGGGCCATCGCGATCCACACGCGCTGGCGCTGACCGCCGGACAGCTCGTCGACAAAGCGGTCGGCGAGTTCGGCGACCCCGGTCTGCGCCATGGACTCCCGTACGACCCGCTCGTCCTCGGCCGACCACTGGCGCAGGATGCCCTGGTGCGGGTAGCGGCCGCGGCCCACGAGGTCGGCGACGGTGATTCCGTCGGGCGCGATCGACGACTGCGGCAGCAGCCCCAGCGTCCGCGCGACCTTCTTGGCGGGCATGGACTGGATGACCTGCCCGTCGAGCAGCACCCGGCCCCGACTCGGCTTCAGCATCCGCGACAGCGCGCGCAGCAGCGTCGACTTGCCGCAGGCGTTCGGGCCGACGATCACCGTGAAGGAGTTGTCAGGTATCTCCACCGACAGCTGTTCGGCGATGACCCGCTGGTCATAGGCGAGGGTGACGTTCTCGGCGGACAGGCGGTTCACGGTGCTCCTTCGGTTGTTCCGGTCGGCCGAGCGGCCGGTGTCGCCGTCTGCGCCGGTCATATCCGGCCCGCTTTGCGCTCGGTGACGAGAAGCCACAGCAGGTAGACCCCGCCCAGCACGGCGGTGACCACCCCCACGGGCAGCTGTCCGTCGCCGAAGAGCCGCTGCGAGGCCCAGTCGGCGGTGACCAGCAGGGCGGCGCCCATGCACAGGGACGGCACGAGGTTGGGCCCGGGCGAGCGGGTCAGGCGCCGGGCGAGCTGCGGCGCGGTCAGCGCCACGAAGCTGACGGGCCCCGCGGCGGCGGTGGCGGCCGCGGTGAGCAGCACGGCGGAGACCATCAGCACCAGACGGACGCGCTCCACACGCACCCCCAGCGCGTGGGAGACGTCGTCGCCCATCTCCATCATCCGCAGCCCGCGCGCGTTGGCGAGCACCAGCGGCACGAGCACACAGACCAGCGCGAGCAGCGGCCAGACCTGCTTCCAGTCACGGCCGTCGAGGGTGCCGGTCATCCACACGACCGCTCGGGCCGCGTCGACGAAGTCGGCCTTGGTCATCAGATAACCGTTGACCGCCGTCGCGATCGCCGAGATGCCGATGCCGACGAGCACCAGCCGATACCCGTGGACGCCCCGCTTCCACGCCAGCACGTAGATGAGGGCCCCGGTCACCAGGCCGCCCACCAGCGCGCCGAGGGTCACCTGGGCGGCGCTCCCGGAGTACAGCACGATCATCACGAGCGCGCCGGCCGTCGCGCCCTGTCCGAGCCCCAGCACGTCCGGGCTGCCCAGCGGGTTGCGCGACACGGCCTGGAAGAGCGCGCCGCCGATCCCCAGCGAGGCCCCGACGAGCAGGCCCACGAGGACCCGCGGCAGCCGCAGCTCGTTGACGATGAACTCCTGGCCGGCGTCGCCCTCGCCGAGCAGTGTCTTCACGACGTCCCGGGCCGGGATCGGGAAGTCGCCGGTGCCGATCAGCACCACGCTCGCGGCGAGCGCGGCCACCACCAGCGCGGCGACGACGATCAGCGCCCGCGGCTCCAGCCGGACGGAGAACCCGCCCGGGGTGCGCAGCGCCCGAGGGCGGCCGTGGGGGATCTTCTGCGCGGTCTTCACAGCTGGGCCGTCCTCCGCCGTCGTACGAGAAAGATGAAGACCGGGCCGCCGATGATCGCGGTGATGACGCCGACCTGGACCTCCGAAGGCCGGGCGACGACGCGGCCGACGACATCGGAACCCAGCAGCAGCACCGGCGACAGAACGGCCGCGTAGGGCATGATCCAGCGCAGGTCGGGGCCGGTGAACGAGCGGACGATGTGCGGGACCATCAGCCCGACGAACACGATGGGCCCGCAGGCCGCGGTCGCGGCACCGCTCAGTACGGTCGCGGCGAGCATCGACAGCGCCCGGGTGCGGTTCAGGTCGGCGCCGAGCGCCTTGGCGGTGTCGTCGCCCATGGCCACGGCGTTCAGCGGCCGGGCCAGGACGAAAGCGAGGAGGGTGCCGACGACCAGGAAGGGCAGCACCTGCCGGATGGTCTCGTCGGTCGCCGTGGACAGCGAACCGACCGTCCAGAACCGCATTCTGGCGAGCGCCGCGTCATCCATGATCATCACGGCCTGCAGATAGCCGTAGAGCGCGGCACTGATCGCCGTGCCGGCGAGCGCGAGCCGCACCGGCGTGGCTCCCCGGCTCCCGCCGAGGAACCAGACCAGCGCGCCGACGGCGGCCGCCCCGAAGAAGGCGAACCACACATAGCCGGTCAGGCTCGTGACACCGAAGTAGGTGATGGCGGTGACGACGGCGGCCGAGGCGCCCGCGTTGATACCGAGCAGCCCGGGGTCGGCGAGCGGATTGCGCGTCAGCGCCTGGAGCACGGCGCCGGACAGCCCGAGCGCGGCCCCGACGAGCAGCCCCAGCACGGTCCGCGACAAGCGCTCGGCGACCACGACGTCCGCGTAGGTCCCCGAGTCCTCGAACAACCCGTGCAGGACCTGAGCGACGGACAGCTCCTTGGCGCCGACGGCGATGCTCGCCGCCGCCACCAGCAGCAGTACCGCCACGGCGGCGAGCAGCCCGACGGCACGTATCGCGCGGCGTTTTGGAGGCGCGGGGGCGATCTCCGCGCGCTGTTCGGGAACACTGTCGACCAACACGCAGTTAGGTTAGCCTACCCTGCGAACAAGCTTCGATCCTTGGTCATGTCCCCTGCCGGCGTTCACCACATCACCGCTCCGCGGTCTCACCGCCCGCCGCTCCCCGGGCCCGTCGGTTCACCACCCCAACCGCGCCAGCGCCTTCCCGCCGTCCAGCTCGCACGTCCCCTCACCGGCCGCCGTCCAGGCCGCCGCGCACAACGCCCGCAGCCCGTCCAGGGCTTCGCCCTCCCCGGCCAGCTCCAGGCTTCCGGCGCCCGCGCTCGCCGTCCAGCCACCGCACCGGAAGCCACCACCGTCCACGACGACCTCGGGCTGGCCGGTGAGCATCCCCCGCAGATCGCCGTCGACATACGTCGGCCGGTGCTGCGGCGGCGCGGCCAGCAACTGCGCCCCGTCGGTGACGCCCGTGAGGACGAGCAGCGAGTCGACCTCGCCGTTGAACGCCCCCTCGATGTCGGTGTCCAGCCGGTCCCCGACGACCAACGGCCGCTCGGCGCCGGTCCGCAGGATCGTCTCCCGGTGCATGGGAGGCAACGGCTTGCCCGCGACCTGCGGTTCGGCACCGGTCGCGATCCGCACGACCTCCACCGCCGCGCCGTTGCCCGGCGCGATGCCCCGCCCGCTCGGAATCGTCAGGTCCGTGTTGGACGCGAACCACGGCACCCCGCGCGCGACGGCGTACGAGGCCTCCGCGAACCGCCCCCACGGCAGGTCGGGCCCGCCGAATCCCTGCACGACGGCCGCCGGTTCGTCGTCCGCCGACTCCACCGGCTCGAGCCCGCGCTCGCGCAGCGCGACCCGCAGCCCCTCCCCGCCGATCACCAGCACCCGCGCCCCCGCCGGAACCTGCTCACTGATCAGCCGCGCGACCGCCTGCGCCGAGGTGATGACCTCGTCGGCGCCCGTCGGTATCCCCAGCTCCGTCAGATGCCCGGCCACCGCGTCCGGCGTCCGCAGCGCGTTGTTGGTGACGTACGCGAGACGCATCCCGCCCGCACGCGCGGTGGCCAGCGACTCGACGGCGTACGCGATCGCGTCACCCCCCGCGTACACCACCCCGTCCAGGTCGAGCAGCGCCGTGTCGTACGCCTCGCTCAGGGCCTGCCCACTGCCCTCGGGCCTCGTCCTGACGCTCCGGCTCATTCCACATCGCTCCTCGTTCGCTCCGCTTTCCCCCGATCATCCCGCATGCCACCGACAGACGTACGATGCCGGGATGAACTCAGCAGGTCACTCGGAAGCAACGGCGCCCCGAGGCCTGGAACTCACCCCGTTCCGAGGCCTGCGCTACGACCCCGACCGGGTCGGCAGTCTCGCCGCCGTCACCTCGCCGCCCTACGACGTCGTGGTCCGCCCCGACGGCCTGCACCACCTCCAGGACGCGGACCCGTACAACATCGTCCGCCTGATCCTGCCCCAGGCCACCACTCCCGCCGCCCGCAACGAACAGGCCGCCGCCACCCTGCGCGGCTGGCTGTCCGAGGGCGTGCTGACCGCCGACCCCGAGCCCGCCCTGTACGTCTACGAGCAGCGGCACGCGGACGGCATGCTCCAGCGCGGCCTGATCGGCACCCTGCGCGTCTCGGAGCCGTCGGAGGGAATCGTCCTGCCCCACGAGGACGTCATGCCGCACATCGTGGAGGACCGCGCCGCCCTGATGCGGGCCACCCACGCGAACCTCGAACCCCTCCTCCTCACCTATCGCGGCAACGGCACCGCGGCCGAGATCGTGGACAGCGCGGCAGAGCGCCCCCCGCTCCTGTCCACCACCACCGAGGACGGCTACAGCCACCGCCTCTGGGCGATCACCGACCCCGCCGAGACGGCCCGCGTCCGCACGGACCTCGCCCGCCACCAGGCCCTGATCGCCGACGGTCATCATCGCTGGGCGACCTACCTGCGGCTGCGCGCGGAGCACCCCTCCCCCAGCCCGTGGGAGCACGGCCTGGTCCTCCTGGTCGACACCGCCCGCTATCCCCTGCGCGTCCGCGCCATCCACCGCCTGCTGCACGGCTTCCCGGTCGCCGACGCCCTCGCCGCGCTCGACGGCCGGTTCCGCGTCCGGCGCCTGGACGTCCCCCTCGCGGAGGCCCTCGACGCCCTCTCGAACGCCGCCTGCGCCGGCAACGGCTTCCTCCTCGCCGGCGACGGCGCCTTCCACCTCGTCGACCGACCGGACCCGGCGCTTCTCGACCGCACGATCCCCGCCGACTTCCCCGAGGCCTGGCGCACCCTGGACGCGACCGTCCTGCACGCCACGCTCCTCGACCACATCTGGCACATCCCCGAGGACGACCCCGCCCGCATCGCCTACATCCACGACACCGCCGCGACGGTGCGCAAGGCGGAACGCGACGGCGGAACGGCGGTCCTCCTGCACCCCGTCCGCGAGGAGGTCGTGCGCGATCTCGCCCGGCAGGGCGTCACGATGCCCCGCAAGTCGACGTCGTTCGGCCCGAAGCCGGCATCGGGCCTGGTCCTGCGCGCCCTCGACCTCTGAACCCCCGCCCGCCCGGACGCACGAAGGGGCGGGACCCGGTTCGACACCGGGTCCCGCCCCTCGCCGCTGTCACCGGCGCACGTCAGTCCTCGTCACGGTCGACCACACCGCGCTCGGCCGAGTCCTCGACCGCTTCCGTTTCCGTCGCGTTCTCGACGACGGCCCCGCCGGACTCGCTCTCGCCTTCGCTCTCGCCCTCGATGTCGTTCTCGTTCTCGTCCAGGGCGTCGACGAAGTCCACCCCGTCCAGCTCGGCGAGCCGGTCGGAGGCGTCCGTGCTGCCGTCCCGGTCGGCCTCGATGGCCTTCGCGAACCACTCCCGTGCCTCGCCCTCACGACCGGCGGCGAGCAGCGCGTCGGCGTACGCGTACCTCAGCCGCGCGGTCCACGGCTGGACGGAGCCGGCAGCGAGCTCGGGGCTCTGCAGCGTCACGATGGCCGCGTCCAGTTGCCCCATGTCGCGCCGGGCACCCGCCGCGACGAGCCGCATCTCCACCTGGCCGGCCTTGTCGAGCTTGTTGACCTCGGGGGCGCCGGCCATGTCGAGCGCCTTCTCCGGCCTCCCGAGCCCACGCTCGCAGTCGGCCATGACGGGCCACAGCTCGACACCGCCGGTCATCCGCCGCGCGGCCCGGAACTCGGCGAGCGCCTCGCTGTACCGCTGGGTGGCGTACGCGGCGAACCCGCCCGCCTCCCGCACGGCGGCGACACGCGAGGCGAGCCGCAGAGCGATCTTGGAGTACGCGTAGGCGCCCTCGGGGTCCTCGTCGATCAGCCGGGCGACCATCACCAGGTTCTTGGCGACGTCCTCGGCGAGCGTCTTGGGCAGGCTCTGGAGCTCCTGCCGTACGTCCTTGTCGATCTCGTCACCGGTGACGTCCTCCGGGATCGGCAGCCGCTTGATCGGCTCCCGGTCACGGTCCCGCTCATCGCGGAAACGAGGCCCGCCACCACGTCGGTCGTCCCGACGGTCGTCACGCCCGTCACGGCCGCGGAACCCACCGGACCCACCAGGCCGTCCACCACGGTCGTCCCGACGGGGGCCACGGGCGCCCCGGTCGTCCCGGGGACCACCGAAGCCACCGCGCTCACCCCGGCTGTCATCACGCCGGCCGAAACCACCACGGTCGTCCCCCCGACGGTCATCGCGGCGATCATCCCGCCGGAAGGGGGGACGCTCGCCCCGGTCGTCACGGCGGTCATCGCGACGGTCGTCACGGCGGAACGGGGGACGCTCACCGCGGTCGTCACGCCGATCGTCACGGCGATCATCACGACGGAACGGGGGACGCTCGCCCCGGTCGTCACGGCGGTCGTCACGGCGATCATCACGACGGAACGCGGGACGCTCGCCCCGGTCGTCACGCCGGTCATCGCGACGGTCATCGCGACGGAACGCGGGACGCTCACCGCGGTCGTCACGCCGGTCATCACGGCGGTCATCGCGACGGAACGCGGGACGCTCACCGCGATCGTCACGGCGGAAGGGAGGACGCTCGCCCCGGTCGTCACGGCGCGGCCCACGGTCGCCCCGGTCGTCGCGCTGGAACGCCGGACGAGAACCGCGGTCACCCTCACGACGATCGTCACGGCGGCCGAAGCCACCACGGTCCCCACCGGACCCACTGCGGTTGTCATCACGCCGGTCGTCTCGACGAACAAACCCTCCACCCCGGTTGTCGTCCCGCCGGAAGGGGGGACGCTCACCGCGGTCGTCACGCCGGTCATCACGGCGGAACGCGGGACGCTCACCGCGGTCGTCACGCCGGTCATCACGGCGGTCGTCACGGCGGAACGCGGGACGCTCGCCCCGGTCGTCACGGCGGAAGGGAGGACGCTCGCCCCGGTCGTCACGGCGCGGCCCACGGTCGCCCCGGTCGTCGCGCTGGAACGCCGGACGAGAACCGCGGTCACCCTCACGACGGTCATCACGGCGGCCGAAGCCACCACGGTCCCCACCGGACCCACCGGACCCACCGGACCCACCGCGGTTGTCATCACGACGGAAGCCACCACGGTTGTCATCACGCCGGTCATCACGCCGGTCGTCACGGGGACCACGGAAACCACCGCGATCAGCACGGTCATCACGGCCCCGGTCGTCGCGACGGTCATCGCGCCGGCCGGACCCACCGCGGTTGTCATCACGCCGGAAGCCGCCACGGTCCCCGCGGTTACCGTCACGATTGTCACGGTCCCCACTACTGTCCCGTCGCCGCTGGTCGCGCTCCGGTCGATCGTCGGGAGAGTTGGTGGACATCGGTGACTCCTGTCTTCGGTACCGCAAACATTCTCGCGCACCCGGGTACCCGGCGCGCTCCAGAAAAACAAAAAGGACCCCTGGTCCCAGCTGAACGCTGGGACCAGGGGTCCTTCCAAAGATTGTTCGGCGGTGTCCTACTCTCCCACAGGGTCCCCCCTGCAGTACCATCGGCGCTGTAAGGCTTAGCTTCCGGGTTCGAAATGTAACCGGGCGTTTCCCTTACGCTATGACCACCGAAACCCTAATGGTTTCGAGCGAACAAGCACACTTTTTACTTGTTTTCAGCTCTAGCCGGCAACAGTCGTTGCCTCAGAACTAACACAGTGGACGCGAGCAACTGAGGACAAGCCCTCGGCCTATTAGTACCAGTCAGCTTCACCCATTACTGGGCTTCCACATCCGGCCTATCAACCCAGTCGTCTACTGGGAGCCTTAACCCCTCAAGGGGGTGGGAATACTCATCTCGAAGCAGGCTTCCCGCTTAGATGCTTTCAGCGGTTATCCCTCCCGAACGTAGCCAACCAGCCATGCCCTTGGCAGGACAACTGGCACACCAGAGGTTCGTCCGTCCCGGTCCTCTCGTACTAGGGACAGCCCTTCTCAATATTCCTGCGCGCGCAGCGGATAGGGACCGAACTGTCTCACGACGTTCTAAACCCAGCTCGCGTACCGCTTTAATGGGCGAACAGCCCAACCCTTGGGACCGACTCCAGCCCCAGGATGCGACGAGCCGACATCGAGGTGCCAAACCATCCCGTCGATATGGACTCTTGGGGAAGATCAGCCTGTTATCCCCGGGGTACCTTTTATCCGTTGAGCGACGGCGCTTCCACAAGCCACCGCCGGATCACTAGTCCCGACTTTCGTCCCTGCTCGACCCGTCGGTCTCACAGTCAAGCTCCCTTGTGCACTTACACTCAACACCTGATTGCCAACCAGGCTGAGGGAACCTTTGGGCGCCTCCGTTACTCTTTAGGAGGCAACCGCCCCAGTTAAACTACCCATCAGACACTGTCCCTGATCCGGATCACGGACCCAGGTTAGACATCCAGCACGACCAGAGTGGTATTTCAACGGCGACTCACCGTGAACTGGCGTCCACGTTTCAAAGTCTCCCACCTATCCTACACAAGCCGAACCGAACACCAATATCAAACTGTAGTAAAGGTCCCGGGGTCTTTCCGTCCTGCTGCGCGAAACGAGCATCTTTACTCGTAGTGCAATTTCACCGGGCCTATGGTTGAGACAGTCGAGAAGTCGTTACGCCATTCGTGCAGGTCGGAACTTACCCGACAAGGAATTTCGCTACCTTAGGATGGTTATAGTTACCACCGCCGTTTACTGGCGCTTAAGTTCTCAGCTTCGCCACCCCGAAGAGTGACTAACCGGTCCCCTTAACGTTCCAGCACCGGGCAGGCGTCAGTCCGTATACATCGCCTTACGGCTTCGCACGGACCTGTGTTTTTAGTAAACAGTCGCTTCTCGCTGGTCTCTGCGGCCACCCCCAGCTCGAGGAGCAAGTCCTCTCACCAGTGATGGCCCCCCTTCTCCCGAAGTTACGGGGGCATTTTGCCGAGTTCCTTAACCATAGTTCACCCGAACGCCTCGGTATTCTCTACCTGACCACCTGAGTCGGTTTAGGGTACGGGCCGCCATGAAACTCGCTAGAGGCTTTTCTCGACAGCATAGGATCATCCACTTCGCCACAATCGGCTCGGCATCAGGTCTCAGACTATGTGAACGGCGGATTTGCCTACCGTTCGTCCTACACCCTTACCCCGGGACAACCACCGCCCGGGATGGACTACCTTCCTGCGTCACCCCATCACTCACCTACTGCAAGTCTGGTCCGTCGGCTCCACCACTTTCCATTCCCCGAAGGGTCCGGAACGGCTTCACGGACTTAGCATCGCCTGGTTCAATGTTTGACGCTTCACAGCGGGTACCGGAATATCAACCGGTTATCCATCGACTACGCCTGTCGGCCTCGCCTTAGGTCCCGACTTACCCTGGGCAGATCAGCTTGACCCAGGAACCCTTAGTCAATCGGCGCACACGTTTCTCACGTGTGTATCGCTACTCATGCCTGCATTCTCACTCGTGAACCGTCCACAACTACCTTCCGGTGCTGCTTCACCCGGCACACGACGCTCCCCTACCCATCACAGCGGGCGTTGGCCCTATTGCTGCAATGACACGACTTCGGCGGTACGCTTGAGCCCCGCTACATTGTCGGCGCGGAATCACTAGACCAGTGAGCTATTACGCACTCTTTCAAGGGTGGCTGCTTCTAAGCCAACCTCCTGGTTGTCTGTGCGACTCCACATCCTTTCCCACTTAGCGTACGCTTAGGGGCCTTAGTCGATGCTCTGGGCTGTTTCCCTCTCGACCATGGAGCTTATCCCCCACAGTCTCACTGCCGCGCTCTCACTTACCGGCATTCGGAGTTTGGCTAAGGTCAGTAACCCGGTAGGGCCCATCGCCTATCCAGTGCTCTACCTCCGGCAAGAAACACACGACGCTGCACCTAAATGCATTTCGGGGAGAACCAGCTATCACGGAGTTTGATTGGCCTTTCACCCCTAACCACAGGTCATCCCCCAGGTTTTCAACCCTGGTGGGTTCGGTCCTCCACGAAGTCTTACCTCCGCTTCAACCTGCCCATGGCTAGATCACTCCGCTTCGGGTCTTGAGCGTGCTACTGAAACGCCCTATTCGGACTCGCTTTCGCTACGGCTGCCCCACTCGGGTTAACCTCGCAACACACCGCAAACTCGCAGGCTCATTCTTCAAAAGGCACGCAGTCACGACGCACCGAGTAAACTCGATGCGCGACGCTCCCACGGCTTGTAGGCACACGGTTTCAGGTACTATTTCACTCCGCTCCCGCGGTACTTTTCACCATTCCCTCACGGTACTATCCGCTATCGGTCACCAGGGAATATTTAGGCTTAGCGGGTGGTCCCGCCAGATTCACACGGGATTTCTCGGGCCCCGTGCTACTTGGGTGTCTCTCAAACGAGCCGTTGATGTTTCGACTACGGGGGTCTTACCCTCTACGCCGGACCTTTCGCATGTCCTTCGCCTACATCAACGGTTTCTGACTCGTCTCACAGCCGGCAGACTGTGAAAGAGAGATCCCACAACCCCGTACACGCAACCCCTGCCGGGTCTCACACGTATACGGTTTGGCCTCATCCGGTTTCGCTCGCCACTACTCCCGGAATCACGGTTGTTTTCTCTTCCTGCGGGTACTGAGATGTTTCACTTCCCCGCGTTCCCTCCACATACCCTATGTGTTCAGGTATGGGTGACAGCCCATGACGACTGCCGGGTTTCCCCATTCGGAAACCCCCGGATCAAAGCCTGGTTGACGGCTCCCCGGGGACTATCGTGGCCTCCCACGTCCTTCATCGGTTCCTGGTGCCAAGGCATCCACCGTGCGCCCTTAAAAACTTGGCCACAGATGCTCGCGTCCACTGTGCAGTTCTCAAACAACGACCAGCCACCCATCACCCCCAACCTGAGCTGGAGTTCACTGGGGCCGGCATCAGAAGGACGAGCAACGCTCGCACCCTCAGATACCCAACAGCGTGCCCGGCACCCCAGCCACTCGTGATCAGCTTTCCACGCTCCGAAGAGCAGTACTTGCAGCCCGAGATGACTGAGAATGCCGAATAATCAACGTTCCACCCATGAGCAACCAGCACCGGACGTACGCCGATGTACTGGCCTCTGACCGAGCGAACTCGGTAAGAAGTGCTCCTTAGAAAGGAGGTGATCCAGCCGCACCTTCCGGTACGGCTACCTTGTTACGACTTCGTCCCAATCGCCAGTCCCACCTTCGACAGCTCCCTCCCACAAGGGGTTGGGCCACCGGCTTCGGGTGTTACCGACTTTCGTGACGTGACGGGCGGTGTGTACAAGGCCCGGGAACGTATTCACCGCAGCAATGCTGATCTGCGATTACTAGCAACTCCGACTTCATGGGGTCGAGTTGCAGACCCCAATCCGAACTGAGACCGGCTTTTTGAGATTCGCTCCACCTCACGGTTTCGCAGCTCTTTGTACCGGCCATTGTAGCACGTGTGCAGCCCAAGACATAAGGGGCATGATGACTTGACGTCGTCCCCACCTTCCTCCGAGTTGACCCCGGCAGTCTCCTGTGAGTCCCCATCACCCCGAAGGGCATGCTGGCAACACAGAACAAGGGTTGCGCTCGTTGCGGGACTTAACCCAACATCTCACGACACGAGCTGACGACAGCCATGCACCACCTGTACACCGACCACAGGGGGGGCACTATCTCTAATGCTTTCCGGTGTATGTCAAGCCTTGGTAAGGTTCTTCGCGTTGCGTCGAATTAAGCCACATGCTCCGCTGCTTGTGCGGGCCCCCGTCAATTCCTTTGAGTTTTAGCCTTGCGGCCGTACTCCCCAGGCGGGGAACTTAATGCGTTAGCTGCGGCACCGACGACGTGGAATGTCGCCAACACCTAGTTCCCACCGTTTACGGCGTGGACTACCAGGGTATCTAATCCTGTTCGCTCCCCACGCTTTCGCTCCTCAGCGTCAGTAATGGCCCAGAGATCCGCCTTCGCCACCGGTGTTCCTCCTGATATCTGCGCATTTCACCGCTACACCAGGAATTCCGATCTCCCCTACCACACTCTAGTCTGCCCGTATCGAATGCAGACCCGGGGTTAAGCCCCGGGCTTTCACATCCGACGTGACAGACCGCCTACGAGCTCTTTACGCCCAATAATTCCGGACAACGCTTGCGCCCTACGTATTACCGCGGCTGCTGGCACGTAGTTAGCCGGCGCTTCTTCTGCAGGTACCGTCACTTTCGCTTCTTCCCTGCTGAAAGAGGTTTACAACCCGAAGGCCGTCATCCCTCACGCGGCGTCGCTGCATCAGGCTTTCGCCCATTGTGCAATATTCCCCACTGCTGCCTCCCGTAGGAGTCTGGGCCGTGTCTCAGTCCCAGTGTGGCCGGTCGCCCTCTCAGGCCGGCTACCCGTCGTCGCCTTGGTGAGCCATTACCTCACCAACAAGCTGATAGGCCGCGGGCTCATCCTTCACCGCCGGAGCTTTTAACCTCCACCCATGCGAGTGGAAGTGTTATCCGGTATTAGACCCCGTTTCCAGGGCTTGTCCCAGAGTGAAGGGCAGATTGCCCACGTGTTACTCACCCGTTCGCCACTAATCCCCACCGAAGTGGTTCATCGTTCGACTTGCATGTGTTAAGCACGCCGCCAGCGTTCGTCCTGAGCCAGGATCAAACTCTCCGTGAATGTTTACCGGTAATCCGGTCGACACCACGAGAGCGGAACAGCCAGGCGGAATAAGCCCGGCCGTTCACAGCGTCCTCGCTGTGTTTTGTTTCAAAGGAACCTCATCCTCGGCTATCACTGCCGGGGACGGGGTATCAACATATCTGGCGTTGATTTTTGGCACGCTGTTGAGTTCTCAAGGAACGGACGCTTCCTTTGTACTCACCCGAGAGACTCTCTCAGGCTTTCCTCCGGGCGCTTCCCTTCGGTCTTGCGTTTCCGACTCTATCAGATCCTTTTCCTGATCCGATTCCCTGTCGGCGGGATTGTCGTGGGCTTTGGGCTTTCGCCTGTCGTCCTTTCGACATTCACTACGTTAGCCGATTCCCTCCGCAACTCATAATCGAGTTCCGCGCGGTTTGAATTAGACATGCGGGCATGCCTGATTCACTCCCGCTGAGGGGCGTTGTAGTGAGTGGGTTGGCCGCTTCGGACTGCCGGCGAATGCCGTACCCGGTTCAAGCGGCTCGGGCTACGTTACGCGCCGGCGGACAGCGAGTCAACTTCGGCGGCGCCTGGGGACATGGGCCCGGTAGGGGCTCACCGTCGGGTCGTCGGCGACCCAGTAGCGCCAGGGGTGGACCGCTCCGTCGCCGGAGACTCCGGTGCGCGGGCCGTTGCGTACCTGGTCGGAGGGGACCGGGGTGCCGGACAGGACCCTCAGGGGGGTGTCGCCCGTCGCGCAGGCGTCGGTGCCGTCGAGGGCTCGGTCCACGCCCAGTGCGGTGGCCAGTCGGGCGGGGCCTTTGGCCAGTTCCTTGTCACTTCGGGCCGAGAGCCGACGTTTGCGGGCCGACTCGGCGCCCTCGACGATCTCGCCGGCGCGGAGGAGGACGGCGCTCGCCGTACCGTCCGGGCCGCAGACCAGGTTCATGCAGTGCCACATGCCGTAGGTGAAGTAGACGTACACATGTCCGGGCGGACCGAACATCACGCCGTTGCGGGCCGTGGGGCCGCGATAGGCGTGGGAGCCTGGGTCGTTGGGACCGTCGTAGGCCTCGACCTCCGTGATGCGCAGGGTGATCGGACCGTCGGGGGTCGTGCGGACGAGGAGACGGCCGAGCAGATCCTGGGCCACCTCCAGGACAGGGCGGTCGAAGAAGGTCCTGGGGAGGGGCGTACGGTCGGAGGTCGCGATCATGCCCTCCGAGCGTAGTGCAGACCCGTGGGTGCGTCGGGGTGGTCAGCGGGCATCCGTCTTGCCAGGGTGTGGGGCACGGAACCGGCCGCGCCGGGATCGCGTATGTAGGGGTCGAGGGATCCCGTAAGAAGATGGTGTAGAGGGAGAGACATGGCGTTCAAGAAGCTGCTCGCGAGTCTGGGGGCCGGTGGGGCTTCGGTCGAGACGGTGCTGACCGAGGTCAACGTCGTTCCGGGCGGTGTCGTGCAGGGCGAGGTGCGGATCCAGGGCGGGTCCGTCAACCAGCGGATCGAGGGGCTCTCCGTCGGGCTTCAGGCCAAGGTCGAGGTCGAGAGCGGCGACCAGGAGTACAAGCAGGACATCGAGTTCACGAAGCTGCGGCTCGGGGGTGCCTTCGAGCTCCAGGCCGGTGCCGTGCACGCGGTGCCCTTCGGGCTCGAGATCCCGTGGGAGACGCCGGTCACGACGATCGACGGCCAGACGCTGCGCGGCATGAACATCGGGGTCACCACCGAGCTGGAGATCGCCCGCGCCGTGGACTCCGGCGACCTGGACCCGATCAACGTGCACCCGCTGCCGGCGCAGAAGGCGATCCTGGACGCCTTCCTCCAGCTGGGCTTCCGGTTCAAGAACGCGGACCTGGAGCGCGGGCACATCCGCGGTACGCGGCAGAAGCTGCCGTTCTACCAGGAGATCGAGTTCTTCCCGCCGTCGCAGTACCGGGGTCTGAACCAGGTCGAGCTGAGCTTCGTGGCCGACGAGCACACGATGGACGTCGTGCTCGAGATGGACAAGAAGCCGGGGCTGTTCAGCGAGGGCAGCGACACCTTCCGCTCCTTCCAGGTGGGGCTGCACGACTACCAGGCAACCGACTGGGCGGCGTACCTCAACCAGTGGCTGTCCGAGGTAGGCAGCAAGCGCAACTGGTTCTGAGACACCGGGAGGGCCCGGAGTGCCGTACGGCGTTCCGGGCCCTCCGTGCGTCTCGCGCGGGACGCGGAGGTCGTAGGCTCCGAAGGGAGTGCCTTGCCGATCGATCAGGAGGTGTGTCGAAGTGACCGAGCCGAAGAGGCGGCCACTGCCCCACGATTTCCATCCGCCGGTTCCGTCGTTCACGGTCACGAGCGAGGATGTTCGGGAGGGGGCGACGCTCAAGGACGCCCAGGTCCAGGCGGCCGGGAACACCTCGCCCCAGCTGCGCTGGGAGGGCTTCCCGTCCGAGACCAAGAGTTTCGCCGTGACCTGCTACGACCCCGACGCTCCGACGGGCAGCGGGTTCTGGCACTGGGTCCTGTTCGACATCCCGGCCTCGGTGACCGAGCTGCCTGCGGGTGCGGGCGGCGGCAAGTTCGAGGGGCTGCCCGAGGGCGCCGTGCACGCGCGCAACGACTACGGCGGCAAGGAGTTCGGCGGAGCCGCTCCGCCGCCGGGGGACGGGCCGCACCGGTATGTCTTCACGGTGTACGCGGTGGATCAGGAGAAGCTCGGTGCGGATGCCGACGCCTCGCCCGCCGTCGTGGGGTTCAATCTGCGGTTCCACGCGATCGCCCGCGCTCAGCTGATCGGTGAGTACGAGGTTCCCCCGGTGGGATGAGTCAGCTCATCGTTCATTGAACGTTTGCCCGCCTCTGGTCTTGGAAGTGATCAGAGGCGGGCATTTTTGTTGCCGGGGGTCGCGGGGGTCACCTCCCGTGGAGCAGCAGATATTGCGTTGTCCATCTCGGCGTGCCCGGCCAGAGTTGGTTCCAGCCCGCCAGGGGGTGGGCCGGTGCACACAGGAGGTGGGCTGGTATGCGTGACACGCTGGTACTGAACGCGAGCTTCGAGCCGCTGTCGACGGTGACGTTGAACCGAGCCGTCGTTCTGGTGCTTCAGGACAAGGCCGTCGTCGAGCAGGCCCACCCCGAACTGCGGATGCGAGGGGCCGAGGTCGACATCCCGGCGCCTCGGGTGATCAGGCTGTGCAGGTATGTACGGGTGCCGTTCCGAAGACAAGCTCCGTGGTCGAGGCGCGGTGTGCTGATAAGGGACCGGCACCGGTGCGCGTACTGCGGTCGCCGGGCGACGACCGTGGACCACGTGGTGCCGCGGGCGCAGGGGGGACAGGACGGGTGGCTGAACACCGTCGCCTCGTGCGCGGAGGACAATCACCGCAAAGCGAACCGTACCCCGGAGCAGGCGGACATGCCGTTGCTGCGGCAGCCGTTCGAGCCGACGCCGGCGGACGCGATGCTGCTGGCACTGGGGCAGGACGACCTGGCCGCGCTGCCGGAGTGGCTGAACGTGGACGCGGCTTAGCGCCCGTGGGCGGAGCACGTATGCGGAGGTGACCGGGGCCCGCCTTCGCTCGGAAGGCGGGCCCCGGTCGTGTCTGCGCGTCGTGTCCGCGGGTCAGTCGATCGACGGCTTCTCGCGGCGTTCCGAGCCACCGCCGTTGCCGGAGTTGTTGCCGCCCGAACTGCCGCCGAAGTTACCGAAGTTGCCCATGGCGCCGGACAACCCCTTGAGGGCGTCGCCGATTTCACTGGGGACGATCCAGAGCTTGTTGGCGTCGCCTTCGGCGAGCTTCGGGAGCATCTGGAGGTACTGGTAGGACAGGAGCTTCTGGTCCGGGTCACCGGCGTGGATGGCCTCGAAGACCGTGCGCACCGCCTGGGCCTCGCCCTCGGCGCGCAGGGCGGCGGCCTTGGCCTCACCCTCGGCGCGCAGGATCTGCGACTGCTTCTCGCCCTCGGCGGTGAGGATCGCGGCCTGGCGCGTGCCTTCGGCGGTGAGGATCGCGGCGCGCTTGTCACGGTCGGCGCGCATCTGCTTCTCCATCGAGTCCTGGATGGAGGTCGGGGGCTCGATGGCCTTCAGTTCCACACGGTTGACGCGGATGCCCCACTTGCCGGTCGCCTCGTCGAGGACTCCGCGCAGCGCCGCGTTGATCTCCTCGCGGGAGGTCAGGGTCCGCTCGAGGTCCATGCCACCGATGATGTTGCGGAGCGTGGTGACGGTGAGCTGCTCGATCGCCTGGATGTAGCTGGCGACTTCGTAGGTCGCCGCCCGGGCGTCGGTCACCTGGTAGTAGATGACGGTGTCGATGTTCACGACCAGGTTGTCCTGGGTGATCACCGGCTGCGGCGGGAACGGCACGACCTGTTCGCGCAGGTCGATGCGGTTGCGGATGGTGTCTATGAACGGGACGACGATGTTGAGGCCCGCGTTGAGTGTCCGCGTGTAGCGGCCGAACCGCTCCACGATGGCGGCACTCGCCTGCGGGATGACCTGGATCGTCTTGATCAGGGCGATGAAGACCAACACCACCAGAATGACCAGGACGATGATGACCGGTTCCATCGCGGCTCCCCGTACCTTTCTCCGCCTCGGCGCTTTCGGAAGATCTTATGCCTGTTGAAGATCTTGCTGGACGAGTGTGACAGACCGTCGTACGGCTCGTGAGGTGTTCTGTTCACTTACGTCGTACGGGAGTTGCGCACGCTCAGAGGACGATCGCCGTGGCCCCCTCGATGTCCACGACGTCGACCTCCTGCCCCACCTCGTAGGCGCGACCGGTGTCGAGGGCGCGTGCCGACCAGATCTCTCCGGCGAGTTTGACGCGGCCGCCCGAGCCGTCGACGCGCTCCAGCACGACGGCCTGTTTGCCCTTCAACGCGTCGATGCCGGTGGCGAGATGAGGACGCTGTCTGGCGTGCCGGGTCGCGATCGGGCGTACGACGGCGATCAGGGCGACGGAGACGACGATGAAGACGAGCACCTGGGCGACGGCTCCGAGGCCGAGGCCTGCCACGACGGCGGCGGCCACCGCTCCGACCGCGAGCATGCCGAACTCGGGCATGGCGGTCACCACGAGAGGGATTCCGAGCGCTGCCGCGCCGACGAGCCACCACACCCACGCGTCGATGTCGTTCACACCGTCATGGTAGGGCCGCGTGTCCCGCCGGGGACAGGGCGCACGGGGAGCGGTCAGGACATCGGCAGGCCCTGTGCCGTCCAGCGGTCGCCGACCTGTTCCACGACGAGCGGGAGGCCGAAGCAGAGGGAGAGGTTGCGGGAGGTGAGTTCCAGCTCGACCGGGCCCGCGGCGAGGACCTTGCCCTGGCGGATCATGAGGACGTGGGTGAAGCCGGGGGCGATCTCCTCGACGTGGTGGGTGACCATGATCATCGAGGGGGCGATGGGGTCGCGCGCGAGGCGGCCGAGGCGGCGTACGAGGTCCTCGCGGCCGCCGAGGTCCAGGCCGGCGGCGGGCTCGTCGAGAAGCAGCAGCTCGGGGTCGGTCATCAGGGCGCGGGCGATGAGGGTGCGCTTGCGCTCGCCCTCGGAGAGCGTGCCGAACTTGCGGTCCAGGTAGTCGCTCATGCCGAGGCGGTCCAGGAAGGCGCGGGCGCGCTGCTCGTCGACGTCCTCGTACTCCTCCTGCCAGCCGGCGGTCATGCCGTACGCGGCGGTCAGCACCGTCTGGAGGACGGTCTGGCGCTTGGGGAGCTTGTCGGCGAGGGCGATGCCGGCCATGCCGACGCGGGGGCGCAGCTCGAAGACGTCGGTGCCGGGGCTGCCGAGGGTCTCGCCGAGGATCGAGACGGTGCCGGCGCTCGGGAAGAGGTAGGTGGAGGCGATGTTCAGGAGGGTCGTCTTGCCGGCCCCGTTGGGACCGAGGATGACCCAGCGCTCGCCTTCCTTGACCGACCAGGAGACCTGGTCCACCAGAGCCCGGCCCTCACGGACCACGGATACGTCCTGAAGCTCCAGAACATCGCTCATGAGCGCGTTGTCTCCCCTTGCAGTGTGACCGGTCGGTTGTCGCGGGCGCCTGTGCCTCGGACGACCGCGCATGGGTGGGCGCGGCCTCTGCGGGAAAATCTACGCCACCGGTCGGGCGGCCCGTTCCATCGGTCCGGTCCTTAGGGTGGGGGCATGCTCTCGGAACCGCGCTCTGGTCGCCTTGCCGCTTGGGGAAATGCCCTGTTGGCCGGAATTGTCTCACCGGACGACGCCGTACTCGCCATCGTCGGCGAGGACGCCGTGCACCGGGTGGAGGGGCTGCCTGGTGAGTCGGCGCCCGTCGGACTCACGCTCGCGCTGGGGCGGCTGCGGGCGCTCGGGGTGAGCGGTCTGCGGGTGGCGCTGCCCGCGCCGGGGCATCCGCTGGGGCTGAGCGGACCGCCGGAGTTCAACACGCGGGCGCTCGAGGCGGAGGAGGCGGTGGTCTGTCACGGCGCCGGGTACGGACTGGTGCCGGAGGTGTACGAGGCCGGGCCCGACGGTGACCGGCATGTCGAGGTCGTGTGGCACTGTCTGCCGGTGCGGGAGGCCCCGCCGGCCGATGTGCCGTCGCTGGGCGAGGCGGAGCGGGAGCTGGCGGAGGCCTTGCGGGACGCCACGGCGGTGCTGGCGCGGCTGGACCTGGCGGGATCGGGTCCGGTGGCGGAGGCGGCGATCGACGCGTACCGGGCTCGGGCCGAACAGGGCCGGGAGGTCCTGGCCCCGGGGTATCCGCCCCGGGCGGTGCGAGTACTGGAGCTGGCGCAGCGGGTGGGGCTGCTGGTGTCCCTCGCCTACGAGAACGGACCCGGGGGCGCGGTCAGCTCCGCGGAGATGGCGGTGCGCGCGGAGGCGTTGCGGCCGGTGGAGCGGACGGGGCGACGGGCTCAGGTCGCCGCGTACAACTCCGTCGTGGAGGAGCGGGAGCGGGGGGCTCGATGAGCGTCGGCTGATCCGGCGCCCCGGGCCGGCGCGAACCTCTGGCGGCCGCACGCCCAGGCCTCTGTCGGCCCTCAAGGGTCTTGCGATATCGAGCGCCGGACGCGCGGGGTCTTCGGACGGTGTTGCAAGGTCACGGCATGGGTCGTTGCATGGGTCGAGGCACGGGACCTGGACCCGGCCCTGGCCCGGACCTGGACCCGGCCCTGGCCCGGACCTGGACCCGGCCCTGGCCCGGACAGTCGTTGCATGCGGAGGGGCCCACGCGTCGTCGCTGACGCGTGGGCCCCTCCGTGGTGCGGTATGGACTCAGTCGTTCAAGCAGGTGTTGCCGAACGCGGGGTTCAGCACGCCGATCACGTTGATCGTGTTGCCGCAGACGTTGACGGGGATGTGCACGGGCACCTGGACGAGGTTGCCCGAGATGACGCCCGGCGACTTCACGGCCGCGCCTTCGGCACCCGCGTCGGCGACGGCGGCACCGGCCGAGGCGCCCGCGGCGATGCCCGCGACGGTGAGGGCCACGGCAGCCTTCTTGGCGATGTTCATGAGAAGTGTTCCTCCTGCGTTTGCGTGTCCGACCCGGCCGCGGGTCGTGAGCTGCCCAACGCGTCGGTGTCGGGCGACGATGCGGGGTCCGCCGGGAAGACACCTCGTTCGGATCATTGATGCGACAAGATCACTGGAGCTACAACCGGACCGGCCTCCCCCGGTGGGGGCGGGGGGAGGCCGGAGGTCACCGCGGGTGCGGGTGGGACCTCAGTGGTTGAGACCCAGGTTGCCGAAGGCCGGGTTCAGCACGCCGATGACGTTCACGCTGTTGCCGACCACGTTGACCGGGACGTGCACCGGGGCCTGGACGAGGTTGCCCGAGACGACGCCCGGCGAGCCCTTGGCCTCGCCGAGGGCCGTGGCGCCGTCGGCGGCGGAGGCCATGCCGGCACCCGCGGCCATCAGCCCGCCGGCCACCATCGTCACGGCCGCTGCCTTCTTCAGGTTCTTCACTTCTGACCCCTCCTAGCGATTGCCGCGGCAGTCGCCGCGGCACGCACTGGAGAACGGCCGTGCGCCACGAAGGATGCGCCATCCGGGGGACATTCCCACGACGGTATGAATCTCGGATCGGAAGTTAACCTTCCGGGGCGCCTCACCGGAGCGCTGGGGGACGCTCCGGGTGGTGCGCCGGAGCGTGTCTCAGCGGGTCACGCCATGGCGTACCGCCCACAGCGCCGCCTGGGTGCGGTCCGCGAGGTCGAGCTTCATCAGGATGTTCGAGACGTGCGTCTTGACGGTCTTCTCGGAGAGGACCAGGGCCCGGGCGATCTCGCGGTTGGAGCGGCCGTCCGCTATCAGGCCGAGCACCTCCCGCTCGCGTTCCGTGAGCGCGCCCCCTCTGCCCTGGCCCGATCCGCCCTCGTCCTGGGAGAGGAGCGCGCCGGCGACCTCCGGCTGGAGCAGGATGTGGCCGGCGTGGACCGAGCGGATGGCGCCGGCCAGGGCGTCGGGGTCCACGTCCTTGTACACGTACCCGGCGGCGCCCGCGCGCAGGGCCGGCACCACCGTGCGCTGTTCGGTGAAGCTGGTGACGATCAGCACGCGCGCGGGGTTGGCCAGGTCGCGGAGTCTGCGGAGGGCCTCGACGCCGTCCATGCCGGGCATCTTGACGTCCATCAGGACGACGTCGGGCTTCAGCTCCTCGGCGAGGGCGACCCCTTCGGCGCCGTCGGCGGCCTCGCCGACGACCTCGATGTCGTCCTGCACCTCCAGGAAGGTGCGCAGGCCCCGGCGGACGACCTGGTGGTCGTCGACGAGCAGCACCTTGATTGCGTCAGCCACCGGGAGCCTCCATCTCGATCGTGGTGCCCTTGCCGGGCGCCGATTCCACCGTGAGCCTGCCACCGACCCCGCCCGCCCGGTCCCGCATCGACACCAGTCCGAGGTGGCGGCCGGCCCGGCGGACCGTCGTCGGGTCGAAGCCGCCGCCGTCGTCCGTGACGCGCAGGACCGTGCCCGGGCCCCGCTTGACGAGGCTCACCTCGACGCGCTGTGCCCCGGAGTGGCGCAGCGCGTTGTGCAGGGCCTCCTGGGCGACCCGCAGCAGGGCCTCCTCCTGCGCGGCGGGCAGCGCGCGGACACCCTGACTGGTGAAGGTCACGCGCGCGGTGTGGGCGCGGTCGAGGACCTGGATGTGGGTGCGGAGGGTGGCGACGAGGCCGTCCTCGTCGAGAGCGGCGGGGCGCAACTCCACGACTGCGGCGCGCAGTTCGTCGGCGGCTTCCGCGGCGAGCGCGGCGACCTGCTGGAGTTCGCCCTTGGCCCGCGCGGGGTCGCGGTCGACGAGGGCGGTGGCGGCCTGGGCCGTCAGGCGCAGGGAGAAGAGCTTCTGGCTGACCGCGTCGTGCAGCTCGTGGGCCAGCCGGGAGCGTTCCTCGGCGATCGTCAGTTCACGGCTGCGTTCGTACAGGCGGGCGTTGGTGAGGGCTATCGCGGCGTGCTGGGCGAGGATCGAGAGCAGTTCCTCGTCGTCCTCGGTGAAGCCGCAGCCGCCCTGGGGCCTGCCGCAGTTCTTGTTGGCCAGGAACAGCGCGCCGAGGACCTCGTCGCCGTCCCGGACGGGCAGGCCCAGGAAGTCGGACATCTCGGGGTGGGCGGACGGCCAGCCCTCGAAGCGGGGGTCCTCGCGGACGTCGGCGAGGCGCTCGGGCCGGGCCTCCTGGAGCATCGCCGCCAGGATGCCGTGCTGCCGGGGCAGCGGGCCGATGGCCTTCCACTGCTCCTCCCCGACGCCGTCGACGACGAACTGGGCGAAGCCGCCGTGGTCGTCGGGGACGCCGAGGGCGGCGTACTGCGCGTCCAGCAGTTCGCGGGCGGAGGCGACGATCGTCTTGAGGACGTCACGGACCTCGAGGTGCCTGCTCATGGCCAGCAGCGCGGAGCTCACCGCGGCGAGGCCGGACCGGGGGCCTTGACTCATGCCTTCACGGTACCGGCGGGGTGTGACAGCGCGGATCGGACCTGTGACGGCCTCGGGCTGGGGCGGAGGACCTAGGGCGTGTTGTGAAAGTGCTGGTCACAGCCACTCGTTGATGGCTGCGACCAGCACGGTTGCCTCGTAGCGGACGGCAAGTTTGTCGTACCGCGTGGCGACGGCCCGGTGGCGCTTGAGGCGATTGATCCCGCACTCGACCGCGTGCCGCTGCTTGTAGTCGTCCTTGTCGAACGTCGGCGGTCGCCCGCCACGCGATCCGCGCTTGAGCCGGTTGCGGACACGGTCTGCCGGGACTGGGATCGTGGCCTTGATCCCGCGTCTGCGCAGGTAAGAGCGGTTACTGCGAGAGTCGTACGCCTTGTCGGCGCGCACCCGTTCCGGGCGTCTGCGCGGCCTGCCAAGGCCCAACCTCGGCACCCGGATGGCTTCCAGGACCGCTTCGAACTGCGGGGAATCGCCCCGCTGCCCGGCCGTGATCACGACGGACAAGGGCTTCTGGCCTTGCTCGACCGCGAGGTGGATCTTGCTGGTCAGTCCGCCGCGGGAGCGTCCGAGGCCGTGGTCGGCCGGCTCGACGAAGACGCCGCCGGGCGGTTCCTTCTGCAGGTCCCCCTTTTCGCCGCTCCGGCGGCGTGCTGATGGGCCCGGCAGATGGTGGAGTCGACGTTGACGTCCCAGGTGATCAGGCCTTTGGCATCGGCCTCGGCCTGGAGTTGGGTGAGGATCCTCGCCCAGGTGCCGTCCCGCTGCCAGCGCCGGAACAGGTCGTAGACCCGGTCCCACGGCCCGTAACGTTCCGGCACGTCACGCCAGGGGGCACCTGTCCGGGTCCGCCACCGTATGCCGTCTACCAGCTGCCGCCGCGTCCACACCTGCGGACGGCCTGGCTTAATGCCCTGCGGCAGCAGCGGCTCAAGCCGGGCCCACTGGCCGTTCGTCAGATCCCCACGTCCCACGACAGCTGATCATCGACGAACAAGATCCACTTTCGCAACAGGCCCTAGGCCCGAGGTCCCGGGTACCGCGGCCCAGGGCGCGGGGACCGGGTGCGCGGGCGTACGACGAAGGGCCCCCTCGGCCTGCGTCCCGCGTCCGAGGCGGCGGCGGGGGGCCGGTTCCTACGTTGGGATCACCGCCGGACGGAGGCGGTCGGACGAGGGGACGGATTGTCATGCCGGTTGCGATGGTCACGGGTGCGTCGAAGGGGCTGGGGCGGGCGCTGGCGGAGGCGCTGGCCGCTCGGGGCTGGGATCTGGTGCTCGACGCCAGAACGCCGGAGGTGCTGGAGCGGACGGCGGCGGCCGTGGCGGTGCACGGGACCCGGGTCGAGGCCCGTGCGGGGGACGTCACGGATGCGGCGCACCGGGCCGAGCTGGTGGCCGCCGCCTGGCGGCTCGGGGGCTGCGACCTGCTGGTGAACAACGCGAGCGCGCTGGGCGCCGAGCCGCTGGTGCGGTTGTCCGAGCTGCCCCTGGACGGGCTGCGGCGGGCGCTGGAGGTGAACGTCGTGGCGGCGCTGGGGCTGGTCCAGGAGGCGCTGCCGCTGCTGCACGCCGCGCGGGCGGGCGCGGTGATCACCGTCAGCTCGGACGCGGCAGCCGAGGCCTACGAGACCTGGGGCGGCTACGGGGCGTCCAAGGCGGCCTTGGACCATCTCGCGGCGGTGCTCGGCGCGGAGGAGCCGGGGCTGCGGGTGTGGGCGGTCGACCCCGGGGACATGGCCACGGACCTGTACGCGGCGGCCGTGCCGGACGACGGCGATCCGCGGCCGGATCCCGCGGGTGTCGCGCCGGCCTTCCTGCGGCTGCTGGACGAGCGCCCGGCGAGCGGGCGGTACGGGGCCCCGGCTCTGCTGGAGGGACGGCGATGACACTGGCGCCGGGAGTTCCGCACGAGCGCGGTCGGGGCTTCGGTTTCGGGAAGGTGCCGGAGGAGCTGTCGGCGCGGGCGCCCGCCGAACAGCGTCGGCCGGGAGGGGACCGGGACGACGTACGGCTGCTGGTGTCGCGGGGGACGGAGGTGGCGCATCACGCGTTCCGGGAGCTGCCGGGTCTGCTGCGAGCCGGGGACCTGCTGGTGGTGAACACCTCGCCGACGCTGGCGGCGGCCGTGGACGGACGGGTCGGGCACGCACGCGTGGTGGTGCATTTCTCCACGCGCGGTGACGACGGACGGTGGGCCGTCGAGCTGCGTCACCCGGACGGGAAGGGGCACCACCCGCGCGCGTACGGGCGGGCCGGCGGGGACCGGGGTGCGGCTGGCCGGGGGTGTGCGGCTGACGCTGGAGGAGCCGCTGAGCCCGGGGAGCGGGCGGCTGTGGTGGGCCCGGGTGTCCCCCGGCGAGGCGGTGCCCGGGCTGCTGCGGGAGCACGGGCGGCCCATCCGTTACTCCTATACGGAGCGGGATCAGCCGCTGTCCGTCTACCAGACGGTGTTCGCACTGCCGTCCGCCGACGGGTCGGGCAGCGCGGAGATGCCGAGTGCGGCGCGGCCCTTCACCGTCGGGCTGGTGGCGGAGCTGGTGAGCCGGGGGGTGCAGTTCGCGCCGGTCACCCTGCACACCGGGGTCGCCTCGGCGGAGGCGCACGAGCCGCCGTACCCGGAGCGGTTCGCGGTGCCCGAGGCGTCGGCGCGGCTGATCAACGCCGCGCGGGCCGGGAACGGGCGGGTGATCGCCGTCGGGACGACCGCCGTGCGGGCCGTGGAGTCGGCGGCCGGGGCGGACGGGGTCGTACGCGCGCGTGCGGGTTGGACGGACCTGGTCGTCACCCCCGCGCGCGGGGTGCGGGTGGTGGACGGGCTGCTGACCGGGCTGCACGAGCCGGAGGCGTCGCATCTGCTGATGCTGGAGGCGGTGGCGGGGCGGGCGGCGATCAGCCGTGGTTACGACGCGGCGCTGGACGGGCGCTACCTGTGGCACGAGTTCGGCGACGTGCACCTCGTCCTCGCCACCCGGAGCACTGACGCAGAGCATCGCTCGGGCGACCGGCAGTGAGAACGGGGCGGGGCCCGTGTGAGCCCGCGCATAGGGCGCGGATCACGTACTACGGGCAATAGGAGTCAAAGGGGACGCGGTGAACGGGGCAGATGCTTCTATCTGTCCCGATTTGCCCCTCCCTGATCCACTATCGGGGATCGTACGTCACACCTTTGCCTGCCCTTTTTGCGGCCGCTAACAATGGCTCTCGTCGCTCAGCGCCGTGGGTTCTCCCCCGGCGGCGCCCGTGCCGAAAGCACCCGCTGTCCGCCGTCGGACGAAGAGAGCGACCTCCGCGCTATTCGAAGAGGTCCTTCCGCATGCCCAAGAACACTCGCAAGATCGCGATCGCCGGTGCCGCCACGCTCGGCGCCGCCGCCCTCGCCTTCTCCGTGGTGCCGGCCGACGCGCAGACGACCACGACGGACGCCGTCTCCTCGGCCCGGGTCGCCTACAGCTCGACGCCGATGCAGAACGTCAAGGCCAGCGTGACCGACCAGCTGGCCACGACGAGCGTGAAGGTCGACGCGATCGAGGCCAAGAAGAAGGCGGCCGCGGCCGCCGCGGCGAAGAAGAAGGCGGCCGCCGACGCCGCCGCGAAGGCAGCCGCCGCGAAGAAGAAGGCGGCCGCCGCGGCCGCCGCCAAGAAGGCCGCCGCCGCTCGCAAGGCCAAGGAGGCCGCGAGCCGGTCCGCCAAGCGTGTCGCGGTCAAGAAGGTCGCCACCAAGAGCTACGCGAACAACCTCGACGGCTGGATCAGGCACTCCCTGGACATCATGAAGTCCAAGGGCATCCCGGGCTCCTACAGCGGTCTGCACCGCAACATCATCCGGGAGTCCTCGGGCAACCCGAACGCGATCAACAACTGGGACATCAACGCCATCAACGGCATCCCGTCCAAGGGTCTGCTCCAGGTGATCCCGCCGACGTTCACCGCGTACCACGTCGCCGGAACGTCCTGGAACATCTACGACCCGGTCGCCAACATCACCGCCGCCGCGAACTACGCGGCCGACAAGTACGGCACGATCGACAACGTCGACAGCGCGTACTGAGCGACCGCAGCACGCCCGATGGGCGGCACCCCCGCTACGGGGTGCCGCCCATCGGCGTCTCACGGCAGCGACTACTTGCGCATGACCTCGGGCTCGTGGCGGCGCAGGAAGCGCGCCACGAAGAAGCCGCAGATCACCCCGAGGACGATCAGCGCGGCCATGTCGAGACCCCAGGCGCCGACGGTGTGCTCCCACAGCGGATCCGTCTCGCCGCCGTCCTTGGGCGGGCTGATCTTGTTGAAGTCCAGCGTGGCGCCCGCGGCGGCGACCGCCCAGCGCGAGGGCATCAGGTACGAGAACTCGTTGACGCCGACCGCGCCGTTCAGAGTGAACAGGCAGCCGGTGAAGACGACCTGGATGATCGCGAACATGACCAGCAGCGGCATGGTCTTCTCGGCCGTCTTCACCAGCGACGAGATGACGAGGCCGAACATCATCGAGGTGAAGCCCAGCGCCATGATCGGGATGGAGAGCTCGAACATGGTGGCGGTGCCGAGAATCAAACCCTCCTTGGGGATCTCACGGCTGGCGAAGCCGATCACACCCACCATCAGCCCCTGGAGCAGGGTGACCACGCCGAGCACGAACACCTTCGACATCAGGTACGCGGAGCGGGACAGGCCGGTGGCGCGTTCCCGCTCGTAGATGACCCGTTCCTTGATGAGCTCGCGGACCGAGTTGGCCGCGCCCGCGAAGCAGGCCCCGACCGCGAGGATCAGCAGAACGGTGGTGGCCGTGCCGTTCGGGATGATCCGGCCGGTCTTCGGATTGACCGGGTTGGGCAGCAGGCTGTTGCCGGAGTCGATGAGCAGACTCACCGCGCCGAGGACGGCCGGCAGGATCACCGTCAGGGCCAGGAAGCCCTTGTCGGAGGCGATCACCGAGGCATAGCGGCGCACCAGGGTGACGAACTGGGACATCCAGCCCTGCGGCTTGGGCGGCTTCATCGCCTGCATCGGCGGCATCTGTACGGACTGCGGTGCGATGGCGTCGATGTCCGCGGCGTACATCTGGTAGTGCTGCGAGCCCCTCCAGCGGCCCGCCCAGTCGTAGTCGCGGTAGTTCTCGAAGGCGGAGAAGACATCGGCCCAGGTGTCGTAGCCGAAGAAGTTCAGCGCCTCCTCGGGCGGACCGAAGTACGCGACGGCACCGCCCGGCGCCATCACGAGCAGCTTGTCGCAGATCGCGAGCTCGGCCACCGAGTGCGTGACGACCAGGACCGTGCGGCCGTCGTCGGCGAGGCCGCGCAGCAGCTGCATGACGTCGCGGTCCATGCCCGGGTCGAGGCCGGAGGTCGGCTCGTCCAGGAAGATCAGCGACGGCTTGGTGAGCAGCTCCAGTGCGACCGAGACGCGCTTGCGCTGGCCGCCGGAGAGGGAGGTGATCTTCTTCTCTTTGTGGATGTCCAGCTTGAGCTCGCGCAGCACCTCGTCGATGCGGGCGTCACGCTCGGCGCCCGTGGTGTCGGCGGGGAAGCGGAGCTTGGCCGCGTACTTCAGGGCCCTCTTGACGGTCAGTTCCTTGTGCAGGATGTCGTCCTGCGGGACCAGACCGATGCGCTGGCGCAGCTCGGCGAACTGCTTGTACAGGTTCCGGTTGTCGTAGAGGACGTCGCCCTGGTTGGCCGGTCGGTAGCCCGTCAGCGCCTTGAGCAGCGTCGACTTGCCGGAACCGGACGGTCCGATGACCGCGATCAGGGACTTCTCCGGGACGCCGAAGGAGACGTCCTTGAGGATCTGCTTGCCGCCGTCGACCGTGACGGTCAGGTGGCGGGCCGAGAACGAGACCTCACCGGTGTCGACGAACTCCTCGAGCCGGTCGCCGACGATCCGGAACGTCGAGTGGCCGACGCCGACGATGTCCGTCGGGCCGAGCTGGACCGAGCCGCCCTTGGGGATCGGCTGGCCGTTGACGTACGTGCCGTTGTGCGAGCCGAGGTCGCGGATCTCCATACGGCCGTCGGGCGTCGAGTGGAACTCGGCGTGGTTCCGCGAGACCTGGAGGTCGGAGACGACCAGCTCGTTCTCCAGGGCACGGCCGATGCGCATCACACGGCCGAGCGAGAACTGGTGGAACGTGGTCGGGCTGCGATCGCCGTAGACCGGCGGCGCCCCCGCGCCTCCACCGGGCACCTGCTGCACATACGGCTGGTTCGGCCCCTGTTGCTGCGGGACGTGCGGCGCGCCCTGCTGCGGCTGCTGCCATCCCGCCTGCGGCGCCTGCTGCGGCGGGGCCTGCTGGGCCCAGCCCGGGTTGGCGGCCTGCGCGGCGTACGGCTGCTGGGGCTGCGCGGCGGGCGCCTGCGCTCCCGAAAGGTTCACGCGCGGCCCGTCGGTCGCGTTGCCCAGGTGCAGCACCGAGCCGGGACCGATCTCCAGCTGATGGATCCGGTGCCCCTGCGCGAACGTGCCGTTGGTGCTCCCGTGGTCCTCGACGACCCAACCGCGCCCGTTGAAGCTGACCGTGGCGTGACGCCAGGAGACCCTGGCGTCGTCGAGGACGATGTCGCCCTGCGGATCACGTCCGAGGGTGTATGGCCTGGACGGATCCAACGTCCAGGTGCGTCCGTTCAATTCCAGTACGAGTTCCGGCACTCCAGCCCCACTGAGTTGTCCCCCGAGTTAGCCCCATCAACGGGGAGTCTAGGGATGTCGAACATCGGGGGGAACTATTTCAGTAGCGGCCCCCTGACCGAAAGTCGGGCCTTGTGAAGAGCGTGCGCGAGCGTATCGGCCGTTCCCGTTGACGGGGTTGAAACCGGCCCGGAGAGTGGTAAAGGCACGCGAGGGGGACGGAAGCGGCGATCTTCGCCGCCGCGCGCCGCGGATCGGGGGGTCTGCATGAGTGCCGGTACGGATGTCGGAGGCAGTGGGAGCGGGGCGCGCGGAAGGTGCGTGCCGTGGATCGACGTGCTGCTGGCCGCCGTCGCGGCCGTGAGCTGGGCGTTGATCGGGATGGCGGGGACGGCGGCGCTGGGGCTGCATCTCCTGGAGGCGGACTCCGCGGGCTCCTTGGGCCCGATGACGGCCGCGGTGGTGGCCCTGGCCGCCGGCGGATCGGTGACTCCGTCGGGTGATGTGTCCGCTTTCGGCCTGACGGGCGCGGAGGCGAACACCGCCATCGAGATCACGCCATTGGGGGTGAGCCTGGTGGGCGCGCTGCTGCTGTCGTGGTTCTTCCTGCGATCCCTGCGGACGGCGGGAGTTGTGGTCGCCCCGGCCGAACTCCTCGCCCGCGTCGGCGCGGTGGTGGCGCTGTACGTGGCGATGCTCGGCGGACTGGTCTGGGCGGGGCACGACGTCATCACGCTCGACGGGGGCGCGCTGGGCCTTGACGACCTGCCCGGCGGAGGCGGAGGCGGAGGGGGCGGTGGCGGCGGCCTGGAGATCCCCGGGCTCGGGGACATCGGCGGACTGCTGCCCGACCGGCTCGGCGATCTCGTCGACGCGAAGGCCGCGGTCGGCTTCACCGTCGACACGGCGCCCACGCTGCTCGGCGGCCTCGGCTGGTCCCTCGGCATCCTGCTGATCGCCCTGCTGGCCTCGCGCCGTACGCCGCTGCCGGGTGGCTGGGAGGCGGTGCACCGTGTGGTGCGGCCGGCGGTGTCCGCCGTGGTGTCGGTGCTGCTGGTGGCCGTGGCGGCCGGATTCGCCGCGGCGGCCTACGCGGCGATCGGCGACGACCACCCCCAGCGGATCGCGGGGGCGGCGCTGCTCGGTGCGCCGAACGGCGTCTGGCTGGGCATCCCGATCGGCCTGTTCGTCCCCTGGGACGGACGGGCGACGGGCGTGCTGACCAGCGTCCTCCCGGACCCGCTGGACGATCTCCTGGGCGCCGGCACGGAGCAGTCGGTGACGCTGGGCCGCCTCGCGGAGCTGGACGGACGGGTGTGGCTGCTGGGCGCGGCGGCGGCGCTGATGATGCTGCTGGCGGGGGTGCTGGCGGCGGTGCGGACCCCTGTGGGGCCGGCGGATCTCCCACCGGACCAGAAGGCCGGGTGGGGTTCCGGGGCGGGGTCCGGGAGCCGGGGCGGGCGCGGGGCCGGTGCGGTCGGGTTCGCCGGGCGCTGTGCCGTGCGGCTGGGGGTGGCGACCGCCGTGGCGTTGCCGTTGATCGCCTGGTTGACGAACGTGTCGGTGGACGCCTCGCTGTCCGTGCTGGGGTTCGACGCCTTCGGGGCCGGGATCGAGTTGCACGGGCACCTCGGGGCGGCGTCGCTGCTGGGTGCCGGGTGGGGCGCGGGGGCGGGGGCCGCCGGTGCGCTGCTGGCGTGGGCCGCGGGCGCCGCGGGACGGCGGGCCGCGCCACTGGCACGGAGTGACCCGAGCGGCGCGGCGGGCTCCGGCGAGGGCCGTGGGCCTTCGGGGTACCCGGGCGACCGGGCCGGGCCGTACGCGCCGGGTGCGCCGTCGTACCGGCCGCCGAATCCGGCGACCAACCCCTACCTGAGGGTTCCGGAGGAGGTGCGGGGGCCGCGGGACGCGGAGCCGGAGCGGGCTCGGCCCGAGCGGTCCGGACCGGACGGGGCGGACCGGAGCGGGTGGCCGAGGGCGTACGAGAGTTCCCGGCGTTCCGAGCCTCCCTCGGGCGACGGGCGGCCGCCTGCCGCGCCCCCGGGGGCGGACGACGTCTACGGCGCTCCGACGGTGGTCCGGCCGATGGGGCCGCCGTGGACCCGCACACCGCGTCGGCCTGCCGGTCCACGGCCCGGTGAGCGGCCGCCGCCCGGGCGGGAGGAGGGCCCGCCGCCTCCGCCACCGCCTCCTCCCGGCCCTCCCAGGGGGCCCAGGGCGCCTGACGGACCTCGGTGAGGGCCGGAGGGCCCCGGCGCCCCGAAACGCCCGCAGTCGGCTGTCGAGGAGTGCGCCATCTCGCCGACATCCAGGGTTACCCGTCCGTCAGGCGGACCTTGGCGGCGCGCGGCACTGGGTGCCGGATACGGTGGGTACACCATGAGCGCTCTGCAGACTTCGTCCTCCGACGTCCCCACGCTCCTTGTCAAGATCTTCGGCAAGGACAGGCCGGGCATCACGGCCGGCCTTTTCGACACCCTGGCCGCCTTCTCCGTCGACGTGGTCGACATCGAGCAGGTCGTCACGCGAGGCCGGATGGTGCTGTGCGCGCTCGTGACCGAGCCGCCGGCCGGCCACGAGGGCGAACTGCGGTCGACGGTCCACAGCTGGGCCGAGTCGATGAAGATGCAGGCCGAGATCATCTCCGGCATCGGTGACAACCGGCCGCGCGGCGTCGGCCGGTCGCTGGTCACCGTGCTCGGACATCCGCTCACCGCGGAGGCCACGGCGGCGGTGGCCGCGAAGATCACCAAGGCCGGCGGCAACATCGACCGTATCTTCCGGCTCGCCAAGTACCCCGTCACCGCCGTCGAGTTCGCCGTCTCCGGTGTGGAGACCGCGTCCCTGCGCACCGCCCTGGTCATGGACGCGGCAGCGCTGGGGGTGGACGTCGCGGTGGTGGGCGCGGGCCTGTACCGGCGGGCCCAGCGGCTCGTCGTCATGGACGTCGACTCCACCCTGATCCAGGACGAGGTGATCGAGCTCTTCGCCGCGCACGCCGGCTGCGAGGACGAGGTCGCCGAGGTGACGGCGGCCGCGATGCGCGGTGAGCTCGACTTCGAGCAGTCACTGCACGCGCGCGTGGCGCTGCTGGCGGGACTGGACGCCTCGGTCGTGGACAAGGTGCGCGCCGAGGTCCGGCTGACGCCGGGCGCGCGCACCTTGATCCGGACGCTGAAGCGGCTCGGCTATCAGGTGGGGGTCGTCTCCGGCGGCTTCACCCAGGTCACCGACGATCTCCAGGACCGGCTCGGGCTGGATTTCGCCCAGGCCAACACGCTGGAGATCGTCGACGGCAGGCTGACGGGCCGGGTCACCGGCGAGATCGTGGACCGTGCGGGCAAGGCGCGGCTGCTGCGCCGGTTCGCCGCCGAGGCCGGTGTGCCGCTCTCCCAGACCGTGGCGATCGGCGACGGCGCCAACGACCTCGACATGCTCAACGCGGCCGGTCTCGGGGTCGCCTTCAACGCCAAGCCGGTGGTGCGCGAGGCGGCGCACACGGCGGTGAACGTGCCGTTCCTGGACACGGTCCTCTATCTGCTCGGGATCACCCGTGAAGAGGTCGAGGCCGCGGAGACGCACGACGAGCAGTAGCCCCGCGAGGGCACGGCGGCGGTAGCGGGGCACCGGTGCACGCGGCGCCCGGTGGACGGAAAGGGCCCGGCGCCGTCACGGTGCCGGGCCCTCGCGCGTGCCGGGTGGGTCACTCGGAGGGCGCCCAGTAGTCGAGCAGTGTGGCCGCGCCCGGTTCCAGGGACTTCCAGGGGCCGTCGAAGGAGACGACGGCGAAGGCGGCGGCCGGGAAGCCACGGCTGCGCATCCGCTCGCCCGCGTCCCCGTCGGCCCGGGCGGCCAGGATGTCGGCGAGGCCCTGGATGCCGGGGTTGTGGCCGATCAGGACGACGTCACGCACATCGTCGGGTGTCTCGTTGAGCAGGGCGATCAGCTCACCCGGTGAGGCCTCGTAGATCCGCTCCTCGTAGACGGTTTTCGGCCGATGCGGGAACTCGTGAACGGCGAGCTTCCACGTCTCGCGGGTGCGGACCGCGGTGGAGCAGACGGCCAGGTCGATGGGGATGCCGGTGTCGACCAGCTTGCGTCCGGCGACGGCGGCGTCCTTTCGGCCCCGCTCAGCGAGCGGACGCTCATGGTCGGTCACCTGCGGCCAGTCGGCTTTCGCATGGCGGAAGAGGACGATCCTGCGGGGTTCTGCGACGCTCATGAGTCCCAGCTTCGCATGAAACAGGCCATGGGGCGCAGGGAGTTGACATGCGGGTTCACCAGCGGTGCCGAGCTCCGCCCTAGCGGGTGATCAGCTGTTGCACACGCTCGACGAGGTGGGTGATCGCCGGGTCGCCGGTGGCCGCCTGAGCGTCGGCGGGATTCAGTATCAGCACCAGCAGGGTGAAGAAGGCGAGCGTCGGGAGGGCGAGGGCCCACCAGGGCAGCCAGGTGCCGACGCCGCCCGAGGCGGCCGGGTGGGGCCGGGTGTGCGTAGGGGCCGACATGGGTGCCTCCGCTGTCTTCGAGTGGTCCGGGGACCTCGGCAGGTGATCCGCGTCCCGCGGTCACATCTCGAAGTTACGGAATCGGCGGCCCTCGACCCATCCGGTGACCCACCCACTTGACCCTGACCCTCACCCCCTAGGGGAAAGGGGGGTTAACCCCACCCCGGTCACTCGGACGGGATCGCGGCAGGGCGAGGTTCGGCCGGGCCGTCAGGGCGAGGCGATGGTCGCGATGACGGCGATGACGACGAAGATGGCGAGGAACGAGCCGAAGACGATCAGCATCTTCTTCTGACCGTTCTGGGGGTTCGGGTCGAGCACTGGCATACGGCAAGTCTCGCACCTCCCGCCCCCGGCGATGTCCCCGGGGTCGGCGGGCGGGGTCCGCGGGCGGGCCAGGGAGTGGGTCGGCCGAGGGCCTGGGGACGGGTCGGCGGGCGGGCCGGCGGGCGGGCCAGGGGACGGGCCAGGGGACGGGTCGGCCGGTGGGTCAGCGGGCGGGTCGGCCGGTCGGTCAGGGGACGGGTCGGCCGGTGGGTCAGCGGGCGGCTTCCTCCTCCACCGTGCGGTCCCGGCCGGCCAGGACGCCCACGACCGTCTGCGGGACCATCAGGCCCGCCATCAGCGCGAGGGGCAGGCCCCAGCCGCCGCTGTGCTGGTAGAGCACGCCCACCAGGAGCGGGCCGGGGATGGAGATCAGATAGCCGGTGCTCTGCGCGAACGCCGACAGCTGCGCCACACCCGCGCCGGTCCTGGCACGCATCCCGACCATGGTGAGGGCGAGCGGGAAGGCGCAGTTGGCGATGCCGAGCAGCAGGGCCCAGGCCCAGGCACCGCCGGCCGGCGCGAGGTACAGGCCGGCGTAGCCGACGAGGCCGCAGCCGCCGAGCGCGAGCACGATCGGCCCCTGGTGGGGCAGCCGGGTGGCCACGCGCGGGATGACGAAGGCCAACGGCACGCCCATCGCCATCGTCACGGCGAGCAGCAGTCCGGCCGTGCCCGCGGGCACCCCGGCGTCCCGGAAGATCTGCGGCATCCAGCCCATGGTGATGTACGCGGCGGTGGCCTGGAGGCCGAAGAAGACGGCGAGCGCCCAGGCGGTACGGCTGCGGGTGATGCGCAGCGGGGCGGCCGGCGGTCGCGGCACGCGCGCGTGGACCCGGGGGGCGGCCTCCGGGCTTCCCTCCTGCCGCTCCCCCGCCGGAAGGGCGCCGCGCGGTGCCGTCCCGCCGTTCCGTGCGAGCGGCAGCCAGGGCAGGACGGCCGCCGCCGCCAGGCCCGCCCACAGCGCGAGGCCGGTCTGCCAACTGCCGCCCAGCGCCTCGGTCATGGGCACGGTGACCGCGGCGGCGGTGGAGGTGCCGAGGGCGAGGGCCATCGAGTACAGACCGGTCATGGTGCCGACGCGGTCGGGGAAGTGGCGCTTGACGATGACCGGCATCAGGACGTTGCTGACGGCGATGCCCATGAGAGCGAGGGCACTGGCGGCGAGGAACCCCGCCGTGCCGCCCGCGTAGGGGCGCAGGAGCAGTCCCGCGGTGATGGCTGCCATGCCGGCGCACACCACCGCGCCCGGTCCGAAGCGGCGGGCGAGACGGGGTGCCATGACGCCGAAGACGGCGAAGCAGAGCGGGGGCACGGAGGTGAGGAGCCCGGCCACGCTGCCGCTCATGCCGAGCCCGTCGCGCACCTCTTCGAGGAGGGAGCCGAGGCTGGTGATGGCGGGCCTGAGGTTGAGGGCGGCCAGCACGATGCCGACGACGAGCAGCCGTGTGCTCCAGTCCCACGCGCGGGTGGCCGTGCGCGGGGGCTCGCCCTCCGCCGAGGCGCTCACGGGTGGGGGTGTCGTCGTCCGGGTCTGTTCGCCAGCCATGCCGACCATCATAGAATCATGGGATGATTGGTTGTCCATGCCCGGGCTCCCCTCGACCGCCCCGGCCGTGCGAAGGTGTGCCATGCCCCTGAGCCATCCCCGCCGCTCGGCGCTGTCCGAGCAGGTCATCGCCGCGCTGCGCACCCAGATCACCTCGGGCGAGTGGCCGGTCGGCGCACGCATCCCCACCGAGCCCGAGCTGGTCGAACAGCTGGGCGTCGCCCGCAACACGGTCCGAGAGGCCGTCCGGGCGCTCGCGCACAACGGACTGCTGGACATCCGGCAGGGGTCGGGCACGTACGTCGTGGCGACCAGCGAGCTCGCGGGCGTGATGCACCGCCGCTTCGCCGACGCCGACCCCGGCCACATCGCCGAGCTGCGCGCCACGCTGGAGTCGAGCGCGGCGAGGCTGGCGGCCGGACGGCGCACGGAGAAGGACCTCAAGCAGTTGGACACGCTCATCCTGCGGCGCGAGGAGGCCTGGGAGTCGGGCGACAAGGAGACGTTCGTGGCGGCGGACGCGACCTTCCACCTGGCGGTGGTGGCGGCCTCCCACAACGACGTCATGACCGCGATGTACGCGGACCTCGGCGAGGTGCTGCGGGACTGGCTGCGCGAGGACGTCGGCGAGGAGCTGACGCCGGAGACGTACATGGACCACGCACGGCTGGTGGACGCGATCCGCGCGGGCGACGCGGAGGCCGCCGCCGTCGAGGCGGCCGGCTATCCCTTGCTGTGCCGGCCCGGACGGTTCACCGCTTCTGGTGGCTGACCCAGGCCGAGCGGACCTCCTTCCAGCAGCGGCCGGTGAGCCGCACGGTCCGGGCGGGGCCCACGTCGGCGGGGGTGCCGTCGGTGTCGAGATCCCACCAGCGGTCGCACTCGATGTGCAGACGGACACGGTCGGTGTCGGCGTAGGGGTTGTGGCAGTGGGCGACGACGCGGGAGCCGCGGACCTCGGTGCGGCACTCCGCGCCGAACGGTTCCTCGGGTGCGGCGGTGTCCTGCCGGTCGGTCACGCGTGCGTGCGGCATCGCGTCGTACGGCAGCGACAGGACGAGACAGACGGCGACGGTCACTGGGGCCAGGCTGCGAGACAGGCGCACAAGGGGACCTCCTCGGCCGTGCTGGGGAGGAAAGCGCGGTAAGGAACCCGCACTTCAGAGTGCCTTGCCGGGGCACTCCCCCGCCTGGCCGGGTGAGCCGAACGGGTGACGCCCCGTTCCCCCGCGCGGGCGGGGGAACGGGGCGTCGGCAGCGGGTCGGTGATCAGGCTCCGATGGCGTGCAGGCCGCCGTCGACGTGGACGATCTCGCCCGTCGTCTTCGGGAACCAGTCGCTCAGCAGGGCGACCACACCGCGGCCGGCCGGACCGGGGTCGTTGAGGTCCCACTCCAGCGGGGCACGGTCGTCCCACACGGAGGCCAGCTCGGAGAAGCCCGGGATGGACTTGGCCGCCATGGAACCGATGGGGCCGGCGGAGACCAGGTTGCAGCGGATGTTCTGCTTGCCCAGGTCACGCGCCATGTAGCGGCTGGTGGCCTCCAGCGCCGCCTTGGCGGGGCCCATCCAGTCGTACTGCGGCCAGGCGAACGAGGCGTCGAAGGTGAGGCCGACGACCGAGCCGCCGTTCTGCATCAGCGGCAGACAGGCCATCGTGAGCGACTTCAGGGAGAACGCCGAGACGTGCATCGCCGTGGCGACCGACTCGAACGGCGTGTTGAGGAAGTTGCCGCCCATGGCGTCCTGCGGCGCGAAGCCGATGGAGTGCACGACGCCGTCGAGACCGCCGAGCTCCTCGCCGACGATGTCGGCCAGCCGGCCGAGGTGCTCGTCGTTCGTCACGTCGAGCTCGATGACCTTGGTGGGCTTCGGCAGCTTCTTGGCGATGCGCTCGGTCAGCGTGGGCCGCGGGAACGCGGTCAGGATGATCTCGGCGCCCTGCTCCTGGGCCAGCTTGGCGGTGTGGAAGGCGATGGAGGACTCCAGCAGCACGCCGGTGATCAGGACGCGCTTGCCCTCGAGAATTCCGCTCATGGTGATCAGTGACCCATTCCCAGTCCGCCGTCAACGGGAATGACGGCTCCAGTGATGTACGAGGCGTCGTCCGAGGCGAGGAACCGCACCGTCGCGGCGATCTCCTCCGGCTGCGCGTACCGGCCGAGCGGGACCTGCGAGACGATGCCCGCGCGCTGCTCGTCGGTGAGCACCTTGGTCATGTCGGTGTCGACGAAGCCGGGCGCGACGACGTTGAAGGTGATGTTGCGCGACCCCAGCTCACGGGCGAGGGAACGCGCGAAGCCGACCAGGGCGGCCTTGGAGGCGGCGTAGTTCGACTGGCCGGCGGAGCCGAGCAGTCCCACGACCGACGAGATCAGGACGACACGGCCCTTCTTGGCCCGCAGCATGGCGCGGTTGGCGCGCTTGACCACGCGGAAGGTGCCGGTGAGGTTGGTGTCGACGACCGAGGTGAAATCCTCCTCGGACATGCGCATCAGCAGCTGGTCCTTGGTGACGCCGGCGTTGGCGATCAGAATCTCCACGGGGCCGTGCTCGGCCTCGATCTCCTTGTAGGCCTGCTCCACCTGCTCGGAGTCGGTGATGTCGCACTTGACCGCCAGGCAACCCAGTTCCGCCAGGGCGGCCGGTGGCTCGCCGGAGCGGTAGGTGATGGCGACCTTGTCGCCGGCATCGGCGAACGCGCGGGCGATGGCGAGGCCGATGCCCCGGTTTCCTCCGGTGACGAGAACCGAGCGGCTCAACGGATCACCCTTTCGATAGGGATCTGACGCACCCGCCCGAACGCTGGGGGGCAGGTGGCTTCCCTCGAAATCTATCGGTCTGCCTCGTCCGACGGGCATTCGGGCACCGACAGTGGCTCACCGGGCTGGCTGTGGGGTCTCTACAGAAAGTTTGCGGAAGCGGGGCGGAAAGGTGTGGTCCGGGGCTGCCGGGCGCGACATGATCGAGCCCTCATACGTGACGACACCAGGGAGAGACGTAGGTGCCCCACAGCATCGATGAAAGTTTCACGGCCCTACCCCTACGCGCCCTCGCCGACGCCGCTCTCGCACGCGCGCGTGCCCTGGGGGCGGAGCACGCGGACTTCCGGTTCGAGCGGGTGCGCAGCGCGTCCTGGCGGTTGCGGGACGCCAAGCCCTCCGGGTCGTCCGACACGACCGACCTCGGGTACGCGGTGCGGGTGGTGCACGGCGGCACGTGGGGATTCGCGTCCGGCGTGGATCTCACGATGGACGCCGCGGCCAGGGTCGCCTCGCAGGCCGTGGCGATGGCCAAGCTGTCCGCTCAGGTGATCAAGGCCGCCGGTTCGGACGAGCGGGTGGAACTCGCCGATGAGCCGGTGCACGCCGACAGGACGTGGATCTCGTCCTACGAGATCGACCCGTTCACCGTCGCGGACGAGGAGAAGGCGGCCCTGCTCGCGGACTGGAGCGCGCGGCTGCTGGCGGCTAACGGGATCAACCACGTGGACGCGTCGCTGCTCACCGTCCACGAGAACAAGTTCTACGCCGACACGGCCGGCACCGTGACCACTCAGCAGCGGGTGCGGCTGCACCCGGCGCTCACCGCGGTCTCGGTCGACGAGTCGAGCGGCGAGTTCGACTCGATGCGTACGATCGCGCCGCCCGTCGGACGCGGCTGGGAGTACCTCACGGGCACCGGCTGGGACTGGGACGAGGAGCTCGACCGGATGCCGGAGCTGCTCGCCGAGAAGATGCGGGCGCCGAGCGTCGAGCCGGGGCTGTACGACCTGGTCGTCGACCCGTCGAACCTGTGGCTGACCATCCACGAGTCCATCGGACACGCCACCGAGCTGGACCGGGCCCTGGGCTACGAGGCCGCCTACGCCGGTACCTCCTTCGCCACCTTCGACCAGCTCAACACGTTGCGCTACGGCTCGGACCTGATGAACGTCACGGGTGACCGCACCGCCGAGCACGGGCTGGCGACGGTCGGCTACGACGACGAGGGCGTCGAGGGCCAGTCCTGGGACCTCGTGAAGGACGGCACGCTCGTCGGCTACCAGTTGGACCGGCGGATCGCGAAGCTGACCGGGTTCGAGCGGTCCAACGGGTGCGCCTTCGCCGATTCTCCCGGCCATGTCCCGGTGCAGCGCATGGCGAACGTGTCGTTGCGGCCGGATCCGGCCGGGATGCCGACCGAGGGTCTGATCGGCAGCGTCGACCGCGGCATCTACGTCGTCGGCGACCGGTCCTGGTCCATCGACATGCAGCGCTACAACTTCCAGTTCACCGGGCAGCGGTTCTTCCGGATCGAGAACGGGCGGATCACCGGACAGCTGCGGGACGTGGCCTACCAGGCGACGACCACCGACTTCTGGGGGTCGATGGCGGCGGTCGGCGGGCCGCAGACGTACGTCCTCGGCGGCGCCTTCAACTGCGGCAAGGCCCAGCCGGGCCAGGTCGCGGCGGTGTCGCACGGCTGCCCGTCGGCCCTCTTCAAGGGCGTCAACATTCTGAACACCACGCAGGAGGCCGGTCGATGAGCGCGGGCACCAACAAGGCGCAGCAGCCGCACGAGATCGTCGAGCGAGCCCTCGAGCTGTCGCGGGCCGACGGCTGTGTCGTGATCGCCGACGAACAGTCGACGGCGAACCTGCGCTGGGCCGGCAACGCGCTGACGACCAACGGCGTCACGCGCGGGCGCACGCTCACGGTGATCGCCACGGTCGACGGCAAAGAGGGCACCGCCTCCGGCGTCGTCTCGCGGGCCGCCGTCACCGCGGACGAGCTGGAGTCCCTCGTACGGGCCGCCGAGGCCGCCGCGCGTGGCGCCGGTCCCGCCGAGGACGCGCAGCCGCTGGTCGGCGGCGTGGCCCGGTCCCCGGAGTTCACCGAGGCGCCCGCGGAGACCTCGTCGGCGGTGTTCGCGGACTTCGCGCCCGCCCTGGGCGAGGCGTTCGCACGCGCGCGCGGGGGCGGTCGCGAGCTCTACGGGTTCGCCAACCACGAGCTCGTCTCCACGTACCTGGGCACGTCGACCGGGCTGCGGCTGCGGCACGACCAGCCGAACGGGACGCTGGAGCTCAACGCCAAGTCCCCGGACCGGACGCGCTCGGCGTGGGCCGGGCGCTCGACCCGGGACTTCAAGGACGTCGATCCGGCGGCGCTCGACGCCGAGCTGGCCGTGCGGCTGGGCTGGGCGGAGCGGCGGATCGAGCTGCCCGCCGGGCGGTACGAGACGCTGCTGCCGCCGACCGCGGTGGCGGACCTGATGATCTACCAGCTGTGGTCGGCCTCCGGCCGTGACGCGACCGAGGGCCGGACGGTGTTCTCCCAGCCCGGCGGCGGCACCCGGCTCGGGGAGAAGCTCTCCGAGCTGCCGCTGACCCTGCGCAGCGACCCGAACGAGCCGGGCCTGGAGTCGTCCCCGTTCGTCATCGCGCACTCCTCCGGCGGCGACCAGTCGGTCTTCGACAACGGCCTGCCGGTGCGGCCCACCGAATGGGTCGCGGCGGGCGAACTGAAGCATCTGACGACCACCCGGCACAGCGCGGCCCTGACCGGCCTGCCGGTGGCGCCCGGGGCCGACAACCTGATCCTGGACGGCGGCGAGGACCGCTCCCTGGAGGAGATGGTCGCGAACACCGGACGCGGACTGCTGCTGACCTGCCTGTGGTACATCCGCGAGGTCGACCCGGCCACCCTGCTCCTCACCGGCCTGACCCGGGACGGCGTCTACCTGGTGGAGAACGGCGAGGTCGTCGGCGAGGTGAACAACTTCCGGTTCAACGAGTCGCCGGTCGGGCTGCTGGGCCGGGCGACGGAGGCGGGGCGCACGGAAAAGACGCTGCCCCGGGAGTGGAGCGACTGGTTCACTAGGGCTGCGATGCCCGCGCTGCGGGTGCCGGACTTCAATATGAGCTCTGTCAGTCAGGGCGTATAACCTCGTAGCCGGTAGTCGCTCGGCTGCTCGAAGATCATCAAGGAGATACGAGAACCGTGACGGACATCGTCGACGAACTGCAGTGGCGCGGGCTGATCGCCCTCTCCACTGACGAGGACGCATTGCGCAAGGCGTTCGCGGACGGTCCCGTCACGTTCTATTGCGGCTTCGACCCGACCGCGCCCAGTCTGCACCTCGGCAACCTGGTGCAGATCCTGACGATGCGCAGGATCCAGCAGGCGGGCAACCGTCCGCTGGGTCTGGTCGGAGGGGCCACCGGGCTGATCGGCGACCCGAAGCCCACCGCGGAGCGGACGCTGAACTCGCCCGAGGTCGTCGCCCAGTGGGTCGAGCGGCTGCGCGCGCAGATCGCGCCGCTGCTCGACTTCGAGGGCCCGAACGCGGCGGTCATGGTCAACAACCTTGACTGGACGCAGGGCATGTCGGCCATCGAGTTCCTGCGGGACGTCGGCAAGCACTTCCGCGTCAACAAGATGATCGCCAAGGAGGCCGTCTCGCGGCGGCTCAACTCCGACGCGGGGATCGGCTACACCGAGTTCAGCTACCAGATCCTGCAGGGCATGGACTTCCTGGAGCTGTACCGGCGGCACGGCTGCACGCTCCAGACCGGCGGCAGCGACCAGTGGGGCAACCTCACCTCGGGCACCGACCTCATCCACAAGGTGGAGCCCGACGCCGTCGTGCACGCGCTGGCCACCCCGCTGATCACCAAGGCGGACGGCACCAAGTTCGGCAAGACGGAGTCCGGCACGGTCTGGCTCGACCCCGAGATGACCACGCCGTACGCCTTCTACCAGTTCTGGCTGAACGCGGACGACCGGGACGTGTCGAAGTTCCTGCGCATCTTCAGCTTCAGGACCCACGCCGAGATCGAGGAGCTGGAGCGGCAGACCGAGGAGCGTCCGCAGGCCCGGGCCGCTCAGCGCGCGCTGGCCGAGGAGCTGACGACGCTGGTGCACGGCGCCGACCAGACGGCCGCCGTGGTCGCCGCGTCCAAGGCCCTCTTCGGCCAGGGCGAGCTCGGCGAGCTCGACGACCGGACGCTGGCAGCGGCCCTCTCCGAGGTGCCGCACATCCGGGTCGCCGAGCTGGGACCGGTCGTGGACCTGTTCGCCGAGGTCGGTCTGGTGGCCAGCAAGTCCGCCGCGCGCCGGACCGTGAAGGAGGGCGGGGCCTACGTGAACAACGTCAAGGTCACCGCGGAGGACGCCGTCCCGGCGCAGGAGGAACTCATCCACGGGCGGTGGCTGGTGCTGCGGCGCGGGAAGAAGAACCTGGCCGCCGTCGAGGTCACCGAAGGCTGAGGGACGCTCCGCGGGCCGTGCCGTGAGGCGTGCGCCGAGGGGTGCGGGTGCGCTGCCGTCCGCGGCGTTCGCCGTGGCGTGTCGCGCAGTTCCCCGCGCCCCTGTGGAGCGCGGGGATCACGTCCTCTGCCTGCGCTTGCCCAGCGTCGCCATGTAGAGCATGTCGCCCAGGGCGACGATGATGATCGCGGCGATCAGCTGGAACGCGTGGCGGCTCCAGTCGATGCCGGGGGTGGACTCGACCCCTGCCGCGCGGGCGATCGAGTTCCCCACGATGGCGCCCAGCATGCCGAAAATGGTGGTCAGCCAGAGCGGGCTGTGCTGCTTGCCCGGGATGATCGCCTTCGCGATCAGACCCAGCACGAATCCCACGATGATGGCCCACAACCAGCCCATGTCTGCCTCCTTGTACGGCTCTGCGTGAGCGTTGGACCCAAGTCTCGGTCCGCCCGCCGTACGGCGCATGTCGGGTAGGGCCATACGCGGCACGGCGCAGAACCTTCGCCCGGACGGCAGGCGACCCGGTCTCGAAGGCGGCGCAGTCGCGGCGTACCGTGGATGGTGTCCGGGCCCGGCTCCCCGATCGGGTGCGGGCCGGAGACAGGGTCCGGGACGAGGCCGATGCGGGCGGACGGTGGAATGTGATGCGGAAGCAAGGTGGCGGCGGCAACGTCCAGGTGTTCCGGATCACCGGTGCGCGCCAGGGACTCCAGGACGACGTGCGGGGCCGGCAGCGTCGGTACATCATCTCGATGTCCATCCGTACGGTGTCGGTGATCCTCGCGGCGACGCTGTGGAACGTGGAACGGCACGTGGCTCTCGTGGCGTTGGTCCTGGGGGTGGTGCTCCCCTACATCTCGGTGGTGATCGCCAACGCGGGGCGGGAGAACGTGCCTTCCCTTCCGTCCACCTTCCTGACGGCGCCGGTGCGCACCATGATCGCTCCGCCGCGCGCCGAGGATGAATCCGTGGGTTCCGTCCCGGAAGAGGAGGGCTTCGCGGAACGCCTCCGGAAGGAGCCGGCGCCCGATCCGGCTGAGCGTCAGCCGTGAACAGGCCATGAGCAGGCTGTGCTCCAAGCTCAGGAAAAGCTCAGATCAATCATGTTGTTCCAGTGCCGTGGCGACCGTGAGCCGTGACATACTTCGTACGCGCTCCGCATCCCCCGTCGGAGCGACGGACCGACGCCGGGCAGCTCCCCCCGTGGCTGCTCGGCGTCGCCTTTGTGTGCGTGTGGTGAGACAAGCCTGTGAGTGACGAGACCCCGATCTGTTCTGCCAAGGGCTGCCGTGTCGACGCGGTCTGGGTACTGGCATGGAACAACCCGAAGCTGCATACGCCCGAGCGCCGCAAGACATGGCTCGCGTGCGAGGAGCACCGGGAGCATCTGTCGCAGTTCCTCGGACTCCGGGGCTTCCTCAAGGACGTCGTGCCGCTGACCGAGTGGGAGTCCCCGGAGACCGCGCAGAACCGGACCTAGCCGCCGATCGCCGACATCGGCCGGTCCGGCTGGAGGAAGGTCGGGTCGTCCAGGCCCGAGCCCGCCTTCTTGCCCCACATCGCCAGCCGCCAGATACGGGCTATCTCCTCGTCGGGGGCGCCGGAGCGCAGGGCCGCTCGCAGGTCCGTCTCCTCGCGGGCGAAGAGGCAGGTGCGGACCTGGCCGTCGGCCGTGAGGCGGGTGCGGTCGCAGGCGGCGCAGAACGGGCGGGTGACGGAGGCGATGACGCCCACCCGATGCGGACCGCCGTTCACCAGCCAGCGTTCGGCGGGGGCGGAGCCGCGCTCTCCCTCTCCCTCGGCGGTGAGGTCGAACCGGGTGCGCAGGGAGGCCAGGATGTCGCCGGCCGTGACCATGCCCTCGCGCTTCCAGCCGTGCTGGGCGTCCAGGGGCATCTGCTCGATGAAGCGCAGCTCGTAGTCGTGCTCGACGGCCCAGGCCAGGAGGTCCGGGGCCTCGTCCTCGTTCAGGCCGGGCATCAGGACCGAGTTGACCTTCACCGGCGTCAGGCCGGCCTCGCGGGCGGCTTCGAGGCCCTCGAGGACGTCCTTGTGACGGTCCCGGCGGGTGAGGGTCTTGAACACGTCGGGCCGCAGGGTGTCGAGGGAGACGTTGACCCGGTCCAGGCCCGCCGCCTTGAGGGCGGTGGCGGTGCGGCGCAGGCCGATGCCGTTCGTCGTCAACGACATCTGGGGGCGCGGCTCCAGCGCTGCGACCCGCTCGACGATGCCGACCAGGCCCGGGCGCAGCAGGGGCTCACCGCCGGTGAAGCGGACCTCCTCGATGCCGAGCGTGGAGACCGCTATGCCGATCAGGCGGACGATCTCGTCGTCGTCGAGCAGGTCGGGCTTGGCCAGCCACTGCAAGCCCTCCTCGGGCATGCAGTACGTACAGCGCAGGTTGCAGCGGTCGGTCAGCGAGACCCTCAGGTCGGTGGCCACGCGGCCGTAGGTGTCGATGAGCACGTGGGCCCCCTCCCTCGTAGCGATCGCGTGTTCTTCTCCGTCACTTGCGAGCCTACGTGACAGCGGTGACAAGAACAGAGCCCGATCACACCAGATCCCGGGCGACAGGAGGCGGCCGCGTCGTAGGGATCTACGACGCGGCCGCGGGAGGGGGGCGTGGTCAGCGGTTGTTCAGTGGGCTCCGGTGCCGGTCAGGGAGCGGACCTCCAGCTCGGCGTACTTCTCCTTGTCCGGCTCTTCCTTGGACAGCAGGGTCCCTACGACGCCCAGCAGGAATCCGACCGGGATCGAGATGATGCCGGGGTTCTCCAGCGGGAACCAGTGGAAGTCCACGTCCGGGAACATCGAGCTGGGCTTGCCCGAGACGACCGGCGAGAACAGCACCAGGCCGACCGCGGTGACCAGGCCGCCGTAGATCGACCACAGCGCTCCGGAGGTGGTGAACCGCTTCCAGAAGAGGCTGTAGAGGATCGTCGGGAGGTTGGCCGAGGCGGCGACCGCGAAGGCGAGGGCGACCAGGCCCGCGACGTTCAGGTCCCGTGCGAGGGCGCCCAGCAGGATGGAGACGGCGCCGATGCCCACGGTGGCGTAGCGGGCCGCGTTGATCTCCTGCTTCTCGGTGGCGGTGCCCTTCTTGATGACGTTGGCGTAGATGTCGTGGGCGAAGGACGACGAGGACGCCAGGGTCAGTCCCGCGACGACCGCGAGGATGGTGGCGAAGGCGACCGCCGAGATGGTGGCCAGCAGGATCGCGCCCCAGTTGGAGTCGACGCCGCCGAGATGGAGGGCGAGCAGGGGCGCCGCGGTGTTGCCTGCCTTGTTGGAGGCGGTGATCTCGTCCGGTTCGATCAGCGCGGCGGCGCCGAAGCCGAGGGCGAGGGTCATCAGATAGAAGGCGCCGATGAGGCCGATGGCCCAGAGGACCGACTTACGGGCGGCCTTCGCGGTGGGCACGGTGTAGAAGCGGATCAGGATGTGCGGCAGGCCCGCGGTGCCCAGGACCAGGGCGATGCCGAGCGAGATGAAGTCCAGCTTGGTGGTGCCCGTGGCGCCGTACTTCAGGCCGGGCTCCAGGAAGGCCGCGCCCTTTCCGCTGTTGTCGGCGGCCGAGCCCAGCAGGTCGGAGAGGTTGAAGTCGAACTTCAGCAGGACCAGGAAGGTGAGCAGAAGGGCGCCGGCGATGAGCAGGACCGCCTTGACCATCTGCACCCAGGTGGTGCCCTTCATGCCGCCGATCGTCACGTAGACGATCATCAGTACGCCGACCAGCGCGACGATGCCGATCTTGCCGCTGTCACTGGTGATGCCCAGCAGCAGGGAGACCAGGACGCCCGCGCCCGCCATCTGGGCCAGCAGGTAGAAGATCGACACCACGATGGTGGAGGTACCGGCGGCCGTGCGGACGGGCCGCTGGCGCATGCGGTACGCCAGGACGTCGCCCATCGTGTAACGGCCGGAGTTGCGCAGCGGCTCGGCGACCAGGAGCAGGGCGACCAGCCAGGCGACCAGGAAGCCGATGGAGTACAGGAAACCGTCGTAGCCGAAGAGGGCGATGGCGCCCGCGATGCCGAGGAAGGACGCGGCGGACATGTAGTCGCCGGAGACGGCGAGACCGTTCTGGAAGCCGGTGAACTGGCGGCCGCCGGCGTAGAAGTCGGCGGCGTCCTTGGTCTGGCGGCCGGCCCAGACGGTGATGACCAGGGTCGCGGCGACGAACACCGAGAACAGGATGATGATCAGCGTGCGGTGCTCGCTGGCCTCGCCCGCGGCGAGCAGGGTGTGCTGTGCGGGGCTCATGCTCCGCCCTCCATCCGGGACTTGATGGCCTCGGCCTTGGGGTCGAACCGCGCTGCGGCGGTCCGTGCGTACCACCAGGCGATGAGGAAGGTGGTGAGGAACTGGGCGAGGCCGAGGGCCATGGCCACGTTGAAGTTGCCGAAGAGCTTGGTGCCCATGAAGTCGCCCGCGTAGTTGGACAGCAGGACGTACAGCAGGTACCAGGCGATGAAGGCGACCGTCAGCGGGAAGGCGAAACCGCGGTAGGAGCTGCGCAGTTCACCGAACTCCGCGCTCTCGTGCACCGCGACGAACTCCTCGCTGGAGGGGAGCCGGGATGGGGATTTCGAGGGGGGCGGTGTCTCGGTGGCCACGAAGTCTCCTCGTTGCGGGTGCTGGTCGGACGGCGAAAGGAGGCGAGTGTCCTCTCGCTCCCTGCCCAAGGTCACGGCGCCGCACAAGGACGGGTTCAACGCGTCGGGCGGGTTTGTCGAAGTGGCCTTCGGCAGGTCATGCCCAACGAGCGTGAGCGGCGTCAGGTCATGGGTCGGCAAACTCGCCGTCTGGAAGTCATTGCTGGGCGGTGAGTCCGGGAGATAGCTTCGGGCGAGCACCACCCGTCATGTACCTGTTCAAGCAGCACCTGCGCTTGGGACAGGTCCCGTTTCCGGATGATGTGGAGACCCCATGGCTCATCTGCCTTCCAGACGCCGCCTCGCGCTCGCGGTGCCCGTCGTGCTGTCGCTGACCGCCTCCCTCGGCTTCCTGCCGACGGCGGCCTCCGCGGCGCCCGTCACGACTTCCGCCACCCAGGCGGCCGATGCCGGAACCCTGGCGTACGTCGTCAACACGAAGGTGGACCACCGCACGATCGGGTCGGTGAAGAAGGCGATCGCCGCGGCCGGCGGCACCGTCGTCGCGGCGTACGAGAAGATCGGCGTGCTCGTCGTCCATTCGGCGAACCCCGACTTCGGCCCACAGATACGCGCGGTGCGCGGCGTGCAGTCGGCGGGTGCGACCCGTACCGCGCCGCTGAGCGCCGCGGGGACCACCGACGAGGGGGCGGCGCAGGTCCTCTCCAAGGCGGAGGCCGCGAAGATCGAGAAGGCGTCCGACGCGGCGGGCCAGAGCGAGCCGCTCGAGGCCGACCAGTGGGACCTGCGCGCGATCGGCGCCGACAAGGCCGCCGAGATCGACCCGGGCAGCAAGAAGGTGACGGTCGCCGTGATCGACACCGGCGTCGACGACACCCACCCGGACCTCGCGCCGAACTTCTCCGCCTCCCAGTCGGCGAACTGCGTCGGCGGCGTCGCGGACACCAGTGAGGGCGCCTGGCGCCCGTACACCGCGGACGACTACCACGGCACCCATGTCGCCGGTGAGATCGCAGCGGCCCGCAACGGCATCGGCGTGGCGGGCGTAGCGCCCGGCGTGAAGGTCGCCGGCATCAAGGTGAGCGACCCCAAGGACGGCCTCTTCTACCCGGAGAACGTCGTCTGCGCCTTCGTGTTCGCCGCCGACCACGGCGTCGAGGTCACGAACAACAGCTACTACGTCGACCCGTGGCTGTACAACTGCATGGACGACCCCGACCAGAAGGCGATCGTCGACGCGGTCAACAGGGCCCAGCTGTACGCCCAGAAGAAGGGCACGATCAACGTCGCCTCGGCGGGCAACTCCAACCACGACCTGGACTCCGACTCCCTGGTCGACGCCTCCAGCCCGGACGACTCCACGCCGGTCGAGCGGACCGTCGACCCGCACGAGTGCTTCGACGTGCCGACCCAGCTGCCGGGTGTCGTCACCGTGAGCGCGACCGGCGTCAAGGGCACCAAGTCGTACTACTCCACCTACGGTCTGGGCGCCATCGACGTCGCGGCTCCGGGTGGCGACAAGTACCAGATCCCGGACACCCCGTCGGCCAACGGCCGCATCCTGTCCACGCTGCCGAACAACACGTACGGCTTCCTGCAGGGCACCTCGATGGCGTCCCCGCACGTCGCCGGCGTGGCCGCGCTGCTCAAGTCGACCCACCCGCACGCGAGCCCGGCCCAGCTCCAGGCGCTGCTCAAGCTCCAGGCCGACAGCACGGCGTGCCCGACCGAGCCGTACGACGGCGACGGCAACGGGGTCGTGGACGCGACCTGCGTGGGCGGCAAGCGCCTCAACGGCTTCTTCGGCTTCGGCGTCGTGAACGCGCTGCGTGCCGTGAAGTAGCCGCCCGAAGGGCGGTACGAGGGCCGGGCGGACATCCGCCCGGCCCTTCGTGCGTGCGGTCCTCGGCGCGTCCGGTGATGACTGCCGTGACGGTCACGCGATGAGCAGGGTCATACGTACCGGGGCCCGTCGGCGGGCGCGTTCATATTGATTGAATCAATGATGCATAGTGCAGTCATGCCTGAAATCAAGTTCGCCTGGTCGGAGCTGGGCGGCGATCCCGGCCTCCTCACGCGCGTGTCGACCGTCGTCCGCGAGGACGTCCTGCCGGCACGCCTTCCCGTACGGGAACTGGCGCGCGCCTGTGTGGGCGCGTGCGCGCTGGCCGGCGCCGAACTGGGAGCACGACGGGCCGGTCTCCCGGAGGCGCCCGCGGTGCGGGTGCACGACGCGGCGGTGGCCACCGCGTTCGTCAGCGAGCGCCGGCTGCTCGTCGACGGACGGGCGCCGGTCTCCTTCGCCCCGCTGTCACGGTTCTGGCGCACGGCCGACGGATGGGTGCGCACCCACGCCAACTACCCGCACCACCGCGAGCGGTTGCTCAGGGCGCTGGCCCTGCCGGAGAGCGCCGACCCGGCCGATGTCGAGGCGTCGCTCGCGGAGCGCCGCGCCCTGGACGTCGAGGACGCGGTGTACGCGGCCGGGGGCCTGGCCGTCGCGTCGCGCACGCCCGAGGAGTGGGCGGCACAGGAGCAGGCGGCCCTGATCGCCGCTCGCCCCCTGGTGGAGCGGGACCGGTCGGACGAGGCACGCGCGCGGACGTTCGCACCACTGGAGGAGGGCCCGCTGCTGCCCGCGTCCGGCGTGCGCGTCCTGGACCTCACCCGGGTCCTGGCCGGCCCGGTGGCCACCCGCACCCTGGCCCTGCTGGGCGCGGACGTCCTGCGGGTCGACGCGCCGCGTCTGCCCGAGCTGCCCGACCAGCACGCCGACACGGGCTTCGGCAAGCGCTCGGCGCTGCTGGACCTGGCATCCGACCGGCGCACCTTCGAGGACCTGCTCGCGACGGCCGACGTCGTGGTCACCGGCTACCGGCCGGGCGCGCTGGACCGGTTCGGCCTCTCCCCCGAGGCGCTGGCCGAACGGCGGCCCGGGCTGGTCGTGGCCCAGGTGTCGGCGTGGGGCGCGTACGGGCCGTGGGGCGGGCGCCGCGGCTTCGACAGCCTGGTCCAGGTGGCCACCGGCATCGCCACCGTCGAGGGCTCCACCGGGCGGCCGGGCGCGCTCCCCGCACAGGCCCTCGACCACGGCACCGGCTATCTGCTGGCGGCGGCCGTGCTGCGGGCGCTGACCGAGCAGTCGTACGACGGTGGCAGCCGGTTCGTACGGCTGGCCCTGGCCCGCACCGCGGCGTGGCTCACCGAGGGAACCCGGGCGGGCGAGGGCGGGGACGGCCGGAGCGGGGACGACCGGGACGCGAGAGTCCGGCGCGGGGACGGCCGGAGTGAGCGCGGCCGGAGCGAGGACGGCTCCGTCGCGGGCGTCCGGATGGACGAAGGGGAGGGCAAAGGGATGACCAAGGCGCAGGACCGCCAGGTGAGCGGGGGCGGGAGCGTCGACTCCGGCTCCTGGCTCGCGGAGACCGACAGTCCTCTCGGGCGGCTGCGCCATGCCCTTTCACCGGTGTCGTTCGAGGGCGGGCCGGGCGACTGGTCGCGGCCGCCGGGGCCCTGGGGAGCCGATCCGGCGCGCTGGCTCCGGTCCACGGACGCCCCACCGCCGTACCGCCATCTCACCCAGCCGACCGACTCGGAATGAGTTGCCCTGATTTGTCAGTGATGGTGAAGATCCTGGCATGGCCCTCATACGACCGACCGAAGCAACCCGATCCCTGCGCCGAACCGGCTCGGGCCGGGCGGTGGCACTGCTCGTCCTGGTGGGGCTCGCGGCCCTGATCCCGCTGCTCGGGCCCTCCGTCGCCGCGCACGGCACCGGGGAGGCCACACCCACGGACTCCGGCATGGTCGCGCTGCTGCGGACGCTGCTGTTCGCGGCGCTGTGCGTGCAGGTGGGCGAGCTGTTCACGGCCGGCCTCACCCGATGGGTGCCCGACACCCCGCCCGGCCGACCGGTCAGCTGGGCGCCGTACGCGGCGGTCGTGGGGTTCGCGGCCGCCGCGACCGTCGGCGAACTGGCGCCGCACGGCCATGGCTCGCGCAGCGGCGTTCTCGCGCTGCTGGAGGCGATCGCGTTCGCCGTGGCGGGGCTGTGCGCGCTCACCCGTCGGCCCAACCGCCAGGTGTGGCCCCTCGCGGCGGTGATCCTGGCGGAGGCCCTGCGCGCCCATCCGCCCACCGAGTCCACGCCGCTGATCGGCTCCGGACTGACGGTGCTGCATCTGACGTGCTCGGCGCTGTGGGCCGGCGGGCTGCTGAACGTGCTCCGTACGCTGCGGGGTTGGGAGGGGGCCGAGGCGTGCGCCGCGCTGCTCGGGCTCTACGCGCGCGTGGCGGCCGTCCTGTTCGCCGGGGTCACCATGACCGGGCTGTGCAGCTCACTGCGCCGGATGCCCTCGGAGACGGTGCTCGACCAGTTGACGACGTCGGCGTACGGACGCGTGCTCCTCGCCAAGGTGCTGATCGTGGGCGCGGTCGCGCTGCTCGCCCTGTGGGCGCGGACCCGGCTGCGCCGGGCTCCCGACCCGCTGGCCGCCTGCTCCCCCGCGCGCGTGGAGATCGTCGCACTGGGGGTGGTGGTCGCGGTGTCGGGGCTGTTGACGGCGTTGCCGCTGCCGATCAAGGGTTGAGGACCACGACGTGACGATCAATGGTGGAGCGAGGGAGCGAGGAACGAGGGTCGGGGATCAAGGGTTGAGGATCAAGGACCGGGGGTCGGCTGTCGGTTGACGGCGGCTCGTCGCGCCGAGGACCAGCAGGACCTGTGCGGCGATGTAGGTGAGCATGATCCACAGATCGGGACGCGGGGGCTGGGCCCAGTCGGCCACACCGGTGGCGATGAGGGTGTCGGAGAGCAGGAACAGCGCGCCGCCCGCGCCAGCGACCGGGCCGAGCCGGGTGGTCGCCGAGAACGCCATGGCCGTGAGCAGGGTGCTGTAGACGGCCACGGGAAGGCGCAGGTCCGCCGGGAGATCCGGCCACAGCAGGGCGACGGTGGCGATCAGGGCGATGGCGTAGCAGGGGGCGAGAAGGGCGCCACGGGCGTGGGGTCGGCCGACGCGCGCGAACAGCACCAGGTAGCAGACGTGGCCGGCGGCGAAGGACGCCATGCCGGCGAGGAAGGCGGCGTCGGCGTCGAACAGCAGCAGGGTATCGCCGCCCCAGCCGCACAGGAGGGCGGCGACCAGGAGCCGGGGTGCGCCGCGCAGGGCCGCCCAGGCCGCCAGGAGGGGCATCAGGAGGGGTTTCGCCACCACGTGCCCGGCGTCGGCGTCGACCGCGAGACTGAGCAGGTCGATGACCGCGAAGAGGGCGAACAGGCCGAGGAGGACGCGGGAGCGGGTCACGCGGCCGTGGTCTCCCCGACCGTGTTGGCGGGGGTCGAGGGTGTCGGCGCGGGCGCGGGCTGCCAGCCCGGTCCACGGAACACGCGTCCCGTCCGCTCGCGCCAACTGCTCGCCGCCTTGACGTCCTTGACGATCGCCACGTACTCGTGGGTGGCCACCTTGATCGGGTTGAACGTGTTGATGTTCTTGGTCAACCCGTAGACGGGCCGGTCGACCTCGGGCACGAACGACCCGAAGAGCCGGTCCCAGACGATGAGGATGCCGCCGAAGTTGCGGTCCAGGTAGCCGCCCTGGGAGGCGTGGTGGACGCGGTGGTGGGACGGCGTGTTGAACACGAACTCGAACCACCGGGGCATCCTGTCGATCCGCTCGGTGTGGATCCAGAACTGGTAGACGAGGTTGGCCGAGGAGCAGAACGCGAGCGCGGCCGGGTGGACACCGAGGGCGATGAGCGGGACGTAGAACGGCCAGACGGTCAGCGTGGTCCACGGCTGGCGCAGGGCGGTGGTGAGGTTGAACTTCTCGCTGGAGTGATGGACCACGTGACAGGCCCACAGCACGCGGATGACGTGGTGGCCACGGTGGGACCAGTAGTAGAAGAAGTCCTGCGCGAGCAGCATCAGGGGGAGCGTCCACCACAGGACCGGGACACGGAGCGGGGTCAGCTCGTAGATCGCCGTGTAGAGCGCGACGATCGGGATCTTCCAGACGAAGTCGAACACGAGACTCCCGAGCCCCATGCCGACGCTCGTCGCGGCGTCCTTCGTCTCGTATCCGGCCGCATCCTCGTCGGGATGGAGCCGGACGCTGATCACCTCGACCACGGTGAGCAGCACGAAGGCGGGTATCGACCACAGCACGACATCGGGCAGGTTCGGCATGGGGGCACCGTAGAACGCCTGATGGGCTGCGGCTAGACGTTGTTACCGACAAGTATTACCGACGGTACGCGCTTGCTTGTTGGCGATCTCCGCCAATCGGCGAGGCCGGGCGCTACTTCGCGCCCTGATGTTCGCCGGCGGCCCTCGCGCCGCCCTCGGCGGGCACGGCCACACCGAAGGATCGTTCGGCAGTCGGGCCGGGGAGGGCGGCCTCCCCGGCAGGCCGATACGCCGTCAGACCCTCCTGGTATCCGGTGCTGTCTCGGCCGGCCCTGCCCCTCACACCCCCGCCGCCCCCAGCAGTGATCCGACGAGATACGTCACGCCCATCGCCAGCGCACCGCCCCCCACATTGCGCAGTACCGCGCGTCCCGGTGCCGCTGCTCCCAGGCGGGCGCTGCTCCAGCCTGTGCCCGCAAGGGCGGCCAGGACCGATGCGACGGTCACGGGGAGACGCCAGTCCGCCGGGGGCAGCACGATGGCCAGGAGGGGGAGCAGGGCCCCGGCCGTGAAGGCGAGGAAGCTGGCCCAGGCCGCGTGCCAGGGATTGGTGAGGTCGTCGGGGTCGATACCGAGCTCCACGCGCGCGTGGGCCCTCAGGGCGTCCCGTTCCGTGAGCTGGACGGCGGCCTCCCGGGCCACCTCCTGGGACAGCCCCCGTTCGGCCAGCAGTTCGGCCAGCTCCGCCAGCTCGGCCTCCGGCTGCTCGCGCAGTTCCCGGCGCTCCAGCGCGAGCGCCGCCTTCTCGGAGTCCCGTTGGGTCGACACGGAGACGTACTCCCCCGCCGCCATGGACATCGACCCGGCGAGCAGACCGGCGAGACCCGCCGTCAGCAGAGCCGAGCGGTCGTCCGTCGCGCCGGCCACGCCGACGACGAGACCGGCAATGGAGACGATGCCGTCGTTGGCGCCGAGGACCGCGGCGCGCAGCCAGTTCAGCCGGGATCCGAGCGAGCCTCGGTGGGCCTCGGCGTGGGTGGGTTCCGTCACAGCACGGAGGATGGCACCCCGTGAGGCGCGTGCCCCGTACCGACGCTGCTCGCCGGCCGGGCGGCCGGGCGGGCAGGGCGGGTGCGGACGGGCAGGGCGGACGGGCAGGCACGCCCGATGCGGACGGGCAGGGCCACATGCGGACCGGCCGGCCGGACGGACTGTCGGGCAGGCAGGACGCAGACCGGCCGGGCGGCCGGGCGGGCAGGCCGGGTGCGGACCGGCCGGTCCGGGTGCGGACGGGCCCGGTGGCTGGTCCGGGTGCGGACGCGGCCGGCGGACGGGGGCGGGCGGACGGACGGGAACGGGCGGACCGGGGCGGACGGGGGCGGACGGGCGTGAAGCGTGGTTCCGATGAGGGGAGTTGGCCGGGCGTCAGCCGTCGGGCGCGGGCACGCGTGCGTGCGTCGCGCGAACTCCCGTACGGTCCGGAGGGCTTCGGTCGGCCCTCTTCGGGGCGGGTGCGCCGAGGTGTCAGTGGGGGCCCGTATCCTCAGTGACCATGCTCGAAGACCACACGACGACAGCGTCCTCCCCCACGGAGTGGCCGACCGCGTATCCCCAGGGGTACGCGGTCGTTGACGTGGAGACCACCGGCCTGGCCCGGGACGACCGGATCATCTCCGCCGCCGTCTACCGGCTGGACGCGCGCGGCGAGGTGGAGGACCACTGGTACACGCTGGTCAATCCGGAGCGCGACCCGGGGCCCGTGTGGATCCACGGTCTGACGAGCGACGTACTCGAGGGTGCGCCCCTCTTCCGGGAAGTGGCCGCGGAGTTCGCCGCCCGGCTCGACGGGCGGGTGCTCGTCGCGCACAACGCGGTCTTCGACTGGCAGATGATCGCGCGGGAGTACGCGCGCGCGGAGTGCGAGGCGCCGGTACGACAGCGGCTGTGCACCATCGCGCTCTCCAAGGAGCTGGCTCTGCCGCTGCCCAACCACAAGCTGGAGTCGCTCGCGGCCCACTTCGGGGTGGTGCAGCAGCGCGCGCACCACGCGCTGGACGACGCGCGCGTGCTCGCCGAGGCGTTCCGGCCGAGTCTGCGGGCCGCGGCGGCGGGCGGTGTCCGGCTCCCGCTGCTCGAGTGCCGGCCGCTCACCGAGTGGGCCGACCGGCCCGCGCCCCTCATCGGCCGGCAGGCGAGCGGTCCGGGCGGTGGCGGCTACGGCGGCTACCGGCCCGGCACTTGGCGGCCGTCCCGCAAAAGGCCCGCATGCCCCCATCCCAATCCCGGTCGGTACGAAGACGGCAAAAGACTCAAGCAGGGCATGCGGGTCGCCTTCTCGGGCGACACCTCGGTCGAGCGGGACCTGCTGGAGGACCGCGCCGCCGAAGCGGGACTGCACGTCGCCACGAGCCTGTCCCGGCTGACCAGCCTGCTCGTCACCAACGACCCCGACTCGGGCACCTCGAAGGTGGTGAAGGCGCGGCAGTTCGGGACGCCCGTCGTCGACGAGGCCGCCTTCGGGCAACTCCTGCGGGATGTGGAGCCCGCCGACGGGTGACCCGTACGTACGGGTGATTGCCACGCGACTCGCCCGCCGTCCGCTCGCCCGAGCGAGGACGACGGCTCACCCTGTGGCGCATGGCGAGATGCGAAGTTTGCGGCAATGACTACGGAATGACCTTCGAAGTGCACGCGCAGGGCGCGATCCATGTCTTCGACTGCTTCTCCTGTGCGATCCATCGCATGGCCCCCATCTGCGAGCACTGCCGGGTGCAGATCATCGGCCAGGGCGTCGAGGTGGAGGGCCACTGGTACTGCGGCGCGCACTGCGCCCGCGCGGAGGGCAGGGCGGGCATCGTCGACAAGGTGTGAGCCGACCCGCCGGCCGCGGGGGCACGTGAGGTGACGACATCTTCTTGCGGTACCCGCCCGAATGCACCCCGCGACCGAGTTGTACGGTCGTGGGGTGTACCGCTTCCTGTTGTCCCGGCAGTGGGTGATCCTCACGCTGGTCTCCCTCCTCCTCATCCCCACGATGATCAGGCTGGGCTTCTGGCAGATGCATCGCTACGACGAGCGCACCGCGCGCAACCAGCTGGTCTCCGACGCGCTGACGGCCGAGGCGGTGCCCGTGGAGAAGCTGACCACCCCGGGACACGCCGTCACCCGCAGCGAGCGGTACCGAAGCGTCACCGCCACCGGTTCCTTCGACCCCGCGCGCGAGGTCGTCGTCAGGCGCCGCGTCAACGCCGACGAGACGGTCGGCTTCCACGTCCTCACGCCGTTCGTCCTGACGGACGGGAAGGTGCTGCTGGTCGACCGGGGCTGGATCCCCGCGGACGCCCCGAGTCAGACCTCGTTCCCCGAGGTCCCCGCGCCGCCCGCCGGCCGGATCACCGTCACCGGGCGGCTGATGCCCGACGAGACGACCGCCGCGAGCGGCATCAAGGACCTCAAGGGACTGCCGGACCGGCAGGTCATGCTGATCAACAGCGAGCAGGAGGCCCGGCGGCTCGGCACGCAGGTGCTCGGCGGCTACATCGCGCAGACGGCGCCCGAGCCGAAGGGTGACAGCCCGCAGCTGGTCGGGCGGCCCGGCAGTGAGGACGCGGCCCTGAACTACGCGTACGCGATCCAGTGGTGGCTGTTCTCCGTGGGCGTCCCCGTCGGCTGGGTCATCCTGGTCCGCCGCGAGACCCGCGACCGGGCCCAGGCCGCCGCGCGAGAGGCGGAGCGGACCGAGCCGGCGACGGTCTGACGGACGCGGGCACGCGCGGACGCGGGCACGGCACGCACCCGCACACGGCACGGACGCGGGCACGGACGCACAGGCGCACGCGGGCACGGACCGCAGGTGGCGGCGTGATCGCAGGCGGTGGCCTGATCGCCGTCGTCTTCGCCCCGGTCACGCCGACCGGCCCGCGGGCGTCGGGTCGGCCGCGGACGGGACCGGGAGTCGTCCTCGGGGACGCCGGCCCCGACGGTCCCGTCGTCACTCGCCCGGCCGCAGCCCTGATTGCCCCGGGGGCCCACCGGGAACCCGCACCTGCGTGCACCCCCGCATCGAGGACTACGCACTCATCGGCGACGAACAGACCGCCGCCCTGGTCGGCACGGACGGTTCCGTCGACTGGCTCTGTCTGCCCCGCTTCGACTCCGGAGCCTGCTTCGCGCGCCTTCTCGGCGAGGAGGAGAACGGCCACTGGCGCATCGCCCCGCAGGGCGCGCGGGGAGCCTGCACGCGGCGCGCCTACCGGCCCGACACCCTCGTCCTGGACACCGAGTGGGAAACGGACGAGGGGGCGATCCGGGTCACCGACCTGATGCCCCAACGCGACAGGGCCCCCGACGTCGTCCGCATCGTCCAGGGACTGCGCGGCCGGGTCACCGTCCGCAGCGCGCTGCGGCTGCGCTTCGACTACGGCTGGGTCGTCCCGTGGATGCGCCGGGCCGACGGCCATCGGGTGGCGGTCGGCGGTCCCGACGCGGTCTGGTTCCGCAGCGAGCCGGAGGTGCGCACCTGGGGCGAGGACTTCACCACCTACTCGGAGTTCTCCGTCGGGGAGGGCGAGTCGGTGGCCTTCGTGCTGACCTGGCACCCCTCGCACGAGTCGCGCCCGCCGCTCGTCGACCCGTGGGAGGCGCTGCGGGTCAGCGTCGACGACTGGCGGGCGTGGGCCGCCCGCTGCCGCTACGACGGTCCCCACCGGGACGCCGTCGTCCGCTCCCTGATCACCCTCAAGGCCCTCACGTACGTCCCCACCGGCGGTATCGTCGCCGCGCTCACCACCTCCCTGCCCGAGGAGGTGGGCGGGATCCGCAACTGGGACTACCGCTACTGCTGGCTGCGCGACTCGACGCTCACCCTCGGCGCCCTGCTGGCGGCCGGCTACCAGGACGAGGCCGAGGCCTGGCGCAACTGGCTGCTGCGCGCCGTCGCGGGCGATCCGGCGGACCTCCAGATCATGTACGGGCTGGCGGGCGAGCGCCGGCTGCCCGAGTGCGAGCTGCCCTGGCTGTCCGGCTACGAGGACTCCACGCCGGTGCGCATCGGCAACGGGGCCGTGGACCAGCTGCAACTGGACGTCTACGGCGAGGTCATGGACTCGCTGTCGCTGGCCCGGTCCTCCGGTATGTCTCCCCGGCCGCACGTATGGTCGTTGCAGTGCGCGCTGATGAAGTGGCTCGGCGAGAACTGGCGGCGGCCGGACGAGGGGCTGTGGGAGGTGCGCGGCGGCCGGCGGCAGTTCGTGCACTCCAAGGTGATGGTGTGGGTGGCCGCCGACCGGGCCGTGCGCACGCTGGAGGATCACCCCGGTCTGAGCGGTGACCTGGCGGGCTGGCGGGCGCTGCGCGACGAGGTGCACCGCGAGGTGTGCGAGAAGGGGTACGACCCGGAGCGGAACACGTTCACCCAGTCCTACGGCTCGCGCGACCTGGACGCCTCCCTGCTGCTCATTCCCCGCGTCGGTTTCCTGCCGCCGGACGACCCGCGCGTGGTCGGGACCGTGGACGCGGTCCGCGAGGAACTCGGGCACGGCGGTCTGCTGCGCCGCTACAGCACGGACGGCAGGAGCGTCGACGGCCTGCCGGGCGACGAGGGCACCTTCCTGGCCTGCTCGTTCTGGCTCGCGGACGCACTGCACATGACGGGCCGCGCGGAGGAGGCGCGGGAGCTGTTCGAGCGGCTCGTGGGCCTGGCCAACGACGTGGGGCTGCTCGCGGAGGAGTACGACCCGTCGACCGGCCGGCACCTCGGCAACTTCCCGCAGGCCTTCAGTCACATCGGCCTGGTCAACACCGCCCTCGCCCTGTTCGGCACGCAGGAGGCAGGATAGGGGTCATGGATCTTGGACTGAAGGACCGGGTGTACGTGGTCACCGGGGCGACGCGCGGCCTCGGCAACGCCACCGCGCGCGAGCTCGTCGCGGACGGCGCGAAGGTGGTGCTCACCGGGCGGGACGAGAAGCGCGTCGCCGACGCCGCGGCCGAGCTGGGCCCGAACGCCGTCGGACTCGCCGTGGACAACGCCGACCCCGGGGCCGCGGCGCGGCTGATCGCGGCGGCACGCGAGGCCTTCGGCGGGTTCGACGGGGTGCTGGTGAGCGTGGGCGGTCCGCCGCCCGGGTTCGTCGCGGACAACACGGACGAGCAGTGGCAGACCGCCTTCGAGTCGGTGTTCCTGGGCGCGGTCCGGCTGGCGCGGGCGGCCGCCGCCGAGCTGGAGGCGGGCGGCGTCATCGGATTCGTTCTGTCGGGGTCGGTGCACGAGCCGATTCCCGGGCTGACCATCTCCAACGGCCTGCGGCCGGGACTGGCCGGGTTCGCGAAGTCCCTCTCCGACGAGTTGGGGCCCCGGGGGATCCGGGTCGTGGGACTGCTGCCGGCTCGTATCGACACCGATCGGGTGCGGGAGCTCGACGGGCTGTCGGCCGACCCCGAGGCCACCCGGGCCGCGAACGAGTCCCGGATCCCGCTGCGGCGGTACGGGACGCCGGCGGAGTTCGGCCGGACGGCCGCGTTCCTGCTGTCGCCGGCGGCCTCTTATCTGACGGGTGTCATGGTGCCGGTCGACGGCGGGATGCGGCACGGGTTCTGACCGGTCCGGCGCCGGGCGCGGGGACCGGTCACGGCCACGCGGCACCGCCGCGGACCGTCACCGCCCCCGGCCTCCCGGGCAGCTCAACCCACCCTTTCCGCCTTGTGTTTGAGGCCTTTCATCCGCACCTCGGCGGGCAGCGCCTCGAGCGCCGCCGAATCCCGCGCGTGCGCCAGGGCCTGCGCCGTCAGGTGGTCCAGCGCCGTCGCCGGGTCCACATGGGGCTCCAGCACCAGGCGGACCCGTGCCTCGGGCGCCTCCCTCCTGCCCTTCAGCGCCACATGGGCGTGGGCGACGCCGTCCAGCCGCTCCGCCTCGCCGGCGAGCACGGCCTCCAGCGCGCGGCCCCGCAGCAGCGCTCCCGCGCCGTCGCCCGTGTCGACGAGGAGTTCGCCGAGCCGGCGGCGGCGCAGGACCGCCGTCAGCCACCACAGGGTCAGCAGGACGAGAAGCGCGAGGACCGCGATCACCGCCGGCCACCACCAGCCGTCGCCGCGCCAGCGGGTGCGCTCGGCGGTGGTGAGAAGGACGTCGTGCGGGCCGTCGTGGAGCCACCACGAGGGTGCGGAGGCGCCCAGGCCCACGGCCAGCACCGCGCCGCCGACGGCGAGGAGCACCAGTCCGACGACGGCGATGAGCACGCGGTTGACGGTGGCGGGCATCGTCCTCACCCCTTCTTCCCGGGTCGCCGCACATGGAGTGACAGGCCGAGCGGCCGGACCAGGCCGAGGCCACGGATGGCGTCGGTGAGGACGGCGTCCAGGTCGGCGTGTACGTCGTCCAGGTCGCGGAAGTGGGACAGCGCGCGGACGTCGGCCTTCCGGCGGCTCGTGCGCACCCGTACCGACTGCACGCCGGCGACCTCCATGGCCCGGTCGCGCAGCACCAGCGCGGCCGCGTCCCGGTGGAGCCCCGCCCGGACGTCCGGATGGGTGCGGCTCATCGGCAGGACGGCCCTGAGGCCCGGGGTGACGGCCAGGACGATCAGCCACAGGCCGAGGGCCGCCGCGACCCCGGCGCCGACCAGCACCCAGATGTCGTCGAGCGGACGCTCGGCGAGCTGCCGGGCGAGTCCGCGCCGCCAGGCCATGGCGGACCGGTGGGTCCGGACGGCGGCCACGTCGTAGAGGAAGGCTGCCGAGACGACCAGCAGCAGCGCCGCGACGACCCCGGCCGGGACACGGCGCGCCGACCAGAAGCGGTGGTCGGCGGGTCCGGCCGGGCCGGGGCCGGTTTCTTGCGTGGGTTTCTCCAGAACGGGCAGCGTGCTGCCCTGCAAGCCTCCGGGCTCGCTCATCGCGTCCTCCCGTGCGCCACACCGGGGGTCGTTGTCAGGTGCAGCCGTTCCACCTGGACGGCGACCTCCGGAACGTCCATTCCCACCAACGCGCCTACCCGCTCGGTGACATGCCGACGCACACGGTGACAGCGTCCGCCGATATCGGTCGGGTAGTCGAGTTCGAGATGGACCCGTACGTGCGCGGCCTCGTGGTGGACGACGACGGTCGCGTGCGGACCGGCGGCGTCGGGCGGCAGGGGGCCGACCGCCTCCCGCGCGGCCCGGGCGGCGATCTTCGCCACCACCCGGTCGGCGATGCGGGTCGCGCCGCGCGCGGCCGGGGGCACGACGGACGGGCGCCCCCCGCCGACGGCGGCGCCCCGGTCGTCCGCGGGGGTCACCGGCGCCGGTCGTCGCGGGTGCGGAAGAAGTCGCCGAGGTCCAGGTCCCCCTCGAGGAACCGGCCGACGACGAACCCGATGGCGCCCAGTGCCGCCACCAGGACGAAGGCCCCGAACCCGCCGAAGTATCCGGCGAAGCCCAGCGCCATGCCGGCGATCATGCCGACCACGGCCATGTTCAACGTGCTCTCCCCTCGGGGGTGCGGTCACCCGCTCGTCCGTGTGTCACTGGATCCGGGGCTCCGGTTCCTCGTCCTCTTCGTCGGGCAGCTTGACGTCGCTCACCGCGATGTTGACCTCGACGACCTCCAGTCCGGTCATCCGCTCCACGGCCGCGATCACGTTCTCCCGCACGGCCTGCGCCACGTCGGCGATGGCCACGCCGTAGTCGACGACGATCTCCAGGTCGAGCGCGGTCTGCACCTCGCCGACCTCGGCCTTCACACCTCTGGTCACCGACTTCGAGCCGCCGGGCACCCGGTCCCGTACGGCACCGAAGGTGCGGCTGAGTCCGCTGCCCATCGCGTGGACGCCCAGGACGTCCCGTGCCGCGAGGCCTGCGATCTTCTCCACGACCCCGTCGGCGATGGTGGTCCGCCCTCGGGTGCCCGGATCACCGCCGCCGCGCCTGGTCGTCCTGCGGGTCCCCAGGGGCTCGTTGCCGCCGTCGGGGACCTGCGTCCGGTGCTGCTCCGCTGCTGCCTCGGTCATCGCCGTACGTCCTTACGTCCGGTTCGTTCCTCGTCCCCTTCCACCACGGTAAGCGCGGTTGCCCGGTAGCGCGCCGGGGATGCGGCAGGCTGGAGCAATGACTGCGGACGGATGGACGAGCGCGGTACGGCACCAACTGGGCCTCGGCAGGCTGCTGCCGCTGGGCGGGCCGCGGGACGGCGCGTGGATCACGGAGGCGGCGGCAGAAGCGGTGCTGCGGGAGGCCGTACGGGATCTGACGGGCCTGCGCATGGGCGCGCTGCGGATCGCGTTGGCCGATCCGGCGGGGGTTCACGAGCCCGCGGTACCCCCTCCGCCGAGCGCCTTGCCACCGGGTCCGCTGCGCGTGACGGCGGACATCGCCGCGTCCTCGTCCGAACCGCTGCCGACGGCCGCGTCCCGCCTGCGCACGGCGCTGGCGGCGGCCGCGACGGACCGCCTCGGCCTGGTGGTCGCGGAGGTGGACGTGCGGGTGACGGCCTTGCTGGACGAGGACCCGGAACCGGAGCCGGTACGGCCCGTTCCCGGACCGCAGCACGTCGGGGCGGCACAGCACGGCGACGAGGCACGCGCCACGGTCGCCGCCCTGTCCGTACCGGGGGTGACCCGCCTGACCGACGTCGTCGACAGGGCGGTACGCATCGAGGAACGGCAGCACACGACCGCTCTGCCGAACCGCCACGCACGTGTGGAGATCGCGGTGAAGGCGAGTCACCAGGCCCTGGAGGTGGCCGCACGGGTGCGTGGGGTGGTGTCGGAAGCGCTACGGGATCACCCGACGGTGAGCGTCCTGGTCACGGCGGTGGAGTGACCGGGACCCGACCCGCGGGGACCGGCACCCGGCTCATTCGCCCATGCCGGCCAGGTCCCGCAGACGGCGGCCCTGGGCGGCGCGCTCGGCGGCGCGCTGCTCGTCGTACGTACGGTCTCCGGCGCCCCGCAGCAGCGCCTTGGTCTCGATGACGGCCTCCCGGGGCGCGGCCAGGATCGCCGCGGCCAGCTCACGCGCCGCGGTGTCGAGGTCCTGCGCGGGGACGGCGATGTTGGCCAGCCCGCAGCTCACGGCCTCCTCGGCGTGCACGAACCGGCCGGTGAGGCAGATCTCGGCCGCGCGGCCGTAACCGACGAGCGACACCAGCGGGTGGGTGCCCGTCAGGTCCGGAACGAGGCCGAGGCCGGTCTCCCGCATGGCGAACTGCACGTCGTCGGCGACGACGCGCAGGTCACAGGCGAGAGCCAGCTGGAAGCCCGCACCGATGGCGTGGCCCTGGACAGCGGCGATGGACACGAGGTCGTTGCGCCGCCACCAGGTGAAGCCCTCCTGGAACCCGGCGATGGCGGCGTCGAGTTCGGCGTCACCACTGCGCGCGAGATCGATGAAGGACGGCTCGCCCTCGATCCCCTCGGGCGTGAACATCTGCCGGTCGAGCCCCGCGGAGAAGGACTTGCCCTCGCCACGCAGCACGACCACACGGACGGAGCCCGGCACCAGCCGCCCGGCCTCGGCGAGCGCCCGCCACATCGCGGGGCTCTGCGCATTGCGCTTGGCCGGGTTGGCCAGCGTCACCGTGGCGAGCGCGTCGTCGACGGTGAGCCGTACGCCGTCCTTGTCGAGCAGGGGAACGAGTTCCTGGTCGGGTGTGGCCATGAGGCGCCTCCGATGAGTGCGGTCAGCTAGCGGTCAGCTAAGTGACTGCACAGTAACCACCCGGCCGATCTGGGGATCCCCCGGGCCCCTCAAGGACCCGCGGGAAAAATCGACCGGGTGGCCACCATCGAAAGCGGTGGGCCGCCCGGGGTCAGGACGAGGCGGCCTTCTTGCCTCGGGTCGCCCCGCCACGCCCACGGAGCGTGACGCCCGACTCGCTGAGCATCCGGTGGACAAAGCCATACGAGCGACCGGTTTCCTCGGCCAGCGCCCGGATGCTCGCACCGGAGTCGTACTTCTTCTTCAGGTCTGCCGCGAGCTTGTCGCGCGCGGCGCCGGTCACCCGGCTGCCCTTCTTCAGAGTCTCGGCCACCCGTGCCTCCTCATGGGAAGTGCGCTCTGGTCATCATCATGATCACCCCTCCGGCGCGCGATGGCCACCCATTCGGCAAGGTCCGTGCGACAGGGTTTTGACGACAGGAGCGCGTCCCCACAAGTGGAATATGTGATTCCACCCGATGGCGTTCGTGGGGCCGAACGGGTTGCCGTGTGAAGTGGCAGGTCAGAGACGCGCGACGGCCGATCCCTTGTCGACAAAGGGATCGGCCGTGAAATCGATGTAGGACACACCTCGATACGAGGAGATCTCACACAGATGATGGATCACCGGTAGGCCGAATGATCCAGACGAATGATCCAAGTCGTGGATCACACCGTGGATCACCTCGTCGACCACACCGTCGATCAGGCCGTGGAGCGCACGCTCGATCAGGCCAGCGCGACCAGATCCGCGTAGTCGGCACCCCACAGGTCCTCGACGCCGTCGGGCAGCAGGATGATCCGCTCGGGCTGGAGCGCCTCCACCGCGCCCTCGTCGTGGGTGACGAGGACGACCGCGCCCTTGTAGGTACGCAGCGCGCCGAGGATCTCCTGGCGGCTGGCCGGGTCGAGGTTGTTGGTGGGCTCGTCGAGCAGCAGCACGTTGGCCGAGGAGACCACGAGGGTGGCGAGGGCCAGCCGGGTCTTCTCGCCGCCGGAGAGGACCCCGGCGGGCTTGTCGACGTCGTCGCCGGAGAACAGGAACGAGCCGAGCGTCTTGCGGACCTCGACCAGATCCAGGTCGGGGGCGGCGGAGCGCATGTTCTCCAGGACCGTGCGCTCCGGGTCGAGGGTCTCGTGCTCCTGGGCGTAGTAGCCCAGCTTGAGGCCGTGGCCCGCGACGACCTCGCCGGTGTCGGGCTTCTCCGCCCCGCCGAGCAGACGCAGCAGGGTCGTCTTGCCTGCGCCGTTCAGACCGAGGATGACGACGCGCGAGCCCTTGTCGATGGCCAGGTCGACGTCGGTGAAGATCTCCAGCGAGCCGTAGGACTTCGACAGGCCCTCGGCCATCAGGGGCGTCTTGCCGCAGGGCGCGGGCTCGGGGAAGCGGAGCTTGGCCACCTTGTCGGACTGGCGGACCGCCTCCAGGCCGGAGAGCAGCTTGTCGGCGCGGCGGGCCATGTTCTGCGCGGCGACCGTCTTGGTGGCCTTGGCGCGCATCTTGTCGGCCTGCGAATGCAGCGCGGCGGCCTTCTTCTCGGCGTTCTGGCGCTCGCGCTTGCGGCGCTTCTCGTCGGACTCGCGCTGCTGCTGGTAGAGCCGCCAGCCCATGTTGTAGACGTCGATCTGGGAGCGGTTGGCGTCCAGGTAGAAGACCTTGTTGACGACCGTCTCGACCAGGTCGACGTCGTGGCTGATGACGATGAAGCCGCCGCGATAGGTCTTGAGGTAGTCACGCAGCCAGACGATGGAGTCGGCGTCGAGGTGGTTCGTCGGCTCGTCGAGCAGCAGCGTGTCCGCGTCGGAGAACAGGATCCGGGCCAGCTCGACCCGGCGCCGCTGACCGCCGGAGAGGGTGTGCAGGGGCTGGCCGAGCACCCGGTCGGGCAGGTTGAGCGCGGCGGCGATGGTGGCGGCCTCGGCCTCGGCGGAGTATCCGCCCTTGGTGAGGAACTCCGTCTCCTGGCGCTCGTACTGGCGCATCGCCTTGTCGCGGGTGGCGCCCGAGCCGTTCGCGATCCGCTGTTCGTTCTCGCGCATCTTGCGGATCAGGACGTCCAGGCCGCGCGCGGAGAGGATGCGGTCCCGGGCGAGGACGTCGAGGTCGCCGGTGCGGGGGTCCTGCGGAAGGTAACCGACCTCGCCGGAGCGGGTGACCTGGCCGGCGGCCGGGATGCCCTCGCCGGCCAGGACCTTGGTCAGCGTGGTCTTGCCGGCGCCGTTGCGCCCGACCAGGCCGATGCGGTCGCCCTTGGCCACACGGAAGGAGGCGTTCTCGATGAGGATGCGGGCACCGGCGCGCAGCTCGATGCCGGAGGCGGAGATCACGGACAGACTCCAGAGCGGGGGTCGTTGGCGGGATGGACGGCCGAGGACGTTCCCGCCGTCTAATGCGCGAGGAGAATGGCCATGGGGGCCAGTCTAACGGGACCGTGCAAGCACTTTTTCTGCGTCCGGGTGTTCGATCTTCCGCGCTCGCGCCGGATCCTCCGCGCCGGGGGCGCTGTCGGTGGCGGGTGCCAGACTGGGCGGCGGATGAGGAATCCGGCGTGGATCACAAGGGAGTGATCGGCATGGCAGGCACGAACAGCGGGCGGCCCAGCGTCTTTCCGACGGTGCTGTACACCGACGCGAAGGCGGCGATCCGGCAGCTCACCGAGGCCCTGGGGTTCACGGAGTTGTCGGTCTACGAGGGCGAGGACGGCTCGGTCGTGCACGCCGAGCTGGTGCAGGGCAACGGCGCGGTGATGCTCGGCTCGAAGGGCCGCGGCGGGGTCTTCGACACGGCGATGAAGGACGCGGGCCCGGCCGGCGTGTACGTCGCGGTGGACGACGTCGACGCACACCACCGGCGGGCCGTGGAGCACGGCGCGGAGATCCTGATGCCCCCGACGGACCAGGACTACGGCTCCCGGGACTACATGGCCCGCGACCTCGAGGGCAACCTCTGGAGCTTCGGGACCTACGCGCCCGACATACAGGGCTGAGAGCCGCGCCGGGGCGTACGCGGAGCCCGTGCGGGACCGCGCCGTCCGTGCGGAGCCCGTTGCGAGGCCCGCCACGAGGCCCGTTCAGCTGCCTCCGGTGTGCACCTGGAAGGCCGCCCGGCGGACGGCCTTGGCCAGCGCCGGGTCGGGGTGCGCGGCGGCGAGCGCCACCAGCACCTGCACGGTGCGCGGATGTCCGACGGCCCGCACCTCGGTCAGCAGGGCGGGGACGGTCGGCTGCAGCGCGGACTCCAGGTGGCGTACGAGCATCGGCGCCTCCCCGTGGTCGGCGACGGCCGCGGCGGTGTCGACCCACAGCCACGTCGCTTCCTGCCGGGTGAGCACCTCGTGGGCGTCCTCGGGGTCGACGCCGTCGTGCTCGGCGAGCCACAGCAGCGCATAGGGCCGCAGCGCGGGCTCGTCGACGACCGCGCGGACGTCGGGCTCGGCCGGGGCGCCGACGACGCGCAGCGCCTCGAAGGCGAGCCCGCGCAGCAGCGCGTCGTCGCCGCGGGCGGCCAGCAGCAGCTCGGCGACGGCGCTGCCGACGGTCCGGGCGGCGAGCCAGGCGCGGTACTCGGCGCGGGCCGCGTTCGGGCGCAGCTGGGCGCAGCCTCGGAGCATGGCCTCGGCCGACTGCTCGATGTTGCCGGCGGGGCTCTGCGCGGCGACGCAGATCTGCTCCAGCTTGACCCAGACCGCCCAGCTGCCCAGCGGCGTGAGCGTGGCCTGTCCGGCGCCGTAGGTCAGGGCGCCCACCGCGGCGAGGGCGTGCAGGGCCCAGTCGAGGAGGGGGGCGAGTTCGGCGTCCTGGGCCGGCTCCGCCGGGTCGGCGTCGGCGGAGAGGACCGGGGCGAGGGGGGTCGCGGGTTCCGAGCCGGCGCCGTAGGGCACCTCGCAGCGCTCGGTGCGCAGTTCGGTGACCCGCTGGCGCAGCAGGTCCAGGAGCTGCTCCACGGGGACGGGCCCGGCGGAGAGCTGGAGGAAGGACAGCACCTGGGGCATGGCCGAGACGACCTCGGCGACGGCGCCGGGCTCCTGGTCCGCGGGTTCCGGCGAGGCGAGCGACCAGGCGTCGAACAGGGCGACCCAGCCGCGCAGCACTGCGCTGTCGTCACGGTTCCAGGCACGCAGCCGCCAGCCGGGACGGGCGCTGTCGCCGTGCACCTCGACGAGACCGGCGAGGCGGGCGGTGTCCCAGTCGGCGCGGATCCGGTCCGTGGTCAGGCCCAGATCACTGGCGGCCCGTTCGGCGGTGGCGTCGGAGAGGGTGGCCTTGCCGTCGGTGGTGGCGGCGTCTCGGCCGGGCCCGAGGGCGTTGTCCGCCCAGCGGGCGACCCGGGCCGCCGCGGCCAGCCCGGAGCGCGCCATTCTGGCCAGCTCCGCGGGCGCCGGAGTGCCCTCCGGCGGGCGGGGTGCGGGGCGGCGCGGGCGCCGCTCGTTCACAGCTGAGGGGGCGGCGGCCAGGGGTCGCGGGCGGACGAGTCGAAGCCTGGAGTCGCGCGGGATACGGGACGTCACGGGTGCAGTCTTCCGGTTGACGGTCCGAAAACCCAAACGGAATGTCACGGCGGGCTACGGGACTGGCCAAGGCGCACGGGTCCGTGAGGGGCGGGGAGACGTCTTCAGGCCAGTGGTACGGGCTTAAACGGAACCAGCGGCACCGGTCCGGCCGCCCTGCCGGGGCCCACCCGGGCGGCTCGCGGCAGCGCTCCTCCCGTGCGTCGCCGCAGCGGCCCACAGCCATGGGCCACAACTGTCGGCCGCATCCGTCGACCACAGAGGTCGGCCGCAGGGGTCGGCCGCGTCCGTCGGCCGCGTCCGTCGGCCGCAGGGGTCGGCCGCAGGGGTCGGCCGCGTCCGTCGGCCGCAGGGGTCGGCCGTGTCCGTCGGTCACAGGGGTCGGCCGCAGGGGTCGGTCACATCAGCGGGGTCAGGAAGCGGCGCAGGGCCTCCTCGTAGGCCTCGGGGTCGGCGTTCCACATGGCGCCGTGCGGGGCGTGCGGGACCGTGTGCAGGGTGACCAGCTCGGGGCGGAGGCCGGCGAGGCGGCGGGAGGCGCTCCAGGGGGCGACGGTGTCGTCGGGGCCGTGCAGCACGAGGGTCGGGACCCGCAGCCGGTCAGGATCGGCGACCGCGTCCGCTCGGCGGCCGGGGCCGGCGTGCAGGCCGGTGCGGCCCTCGGCGGCGCGGACGGCGAGCGGCAGCAGCACGCCCGGGGTGCGCCGGGCGGCGGCGAGCGCGCGCACGGTCGTCCGCCAGTCCAGGACCGGGGAGTCCAGCACCAGCCCGGAGACGAGGTCCCGCAGCCCCGAGTCGGCGGCGGCCCGCAGGGCCATGGTCGCGCCGGTGGACCAGCCGAACAGGACGACGCGTTCGGCGCCGTAGCGCACGGCGTACCGCATCGCCGCGTCCAGGTCGCGCCACTCGGTCTCGCCGAGGTGGTTCAGACCGTCCGGGGAGCGGGGCGCGCCGAGGTCACCGCGATGGGCGAGGGCGAGGACGGGGAAGCGGCGGCGGTGCAGGAAGCCCATGACGTTCAGGGCGTGCTCCCGGGTGGTGCCCAGGCCGTGCGCGGCGATCACCCAGGTGCGGCGCGCGCCGGGCACGAACCAGGCGGGCAGGTTGCCCAGTTCGCCGGGGACGTCGATGTCGGCGTGGTCGAGACCGAGGGCGCTGCCGGGGTTGCCGACATGGAGGTTGGGGGTGAGCCAGACCGCGTCGCCGGCGCTCAGGGTGCCGTGGGTGACCCGCTCCAGGCTGCGCACGACGGTGTCGGCGGAGTGCGGGGCGGTGGCCAGGACGGGGCCCACGACCGCGTGGGAGCCGTTGCCGGAGAGGCCGTAGGTGCCGGGGCGCAGGGCGGCCAGGTCACGGGTCAGGGTGATCCGGCCGGGGGCCGTGCCGTGCACGGTGAGCCGGGGTTCGGTGGGCAGGGGCCGGCCGGGCGGCGCCTTCAGCGCGGCGTCGCTGGCCAGTCGGCCTGCGACGACACTGGCGGCGCCGGCGGCCAGGGCTGCGGTGACGGCGGCGGCCGTCGCTTTGACAGTGCGCACCCGTCCAGTGTCCTTTCCCGCCCCCCTCCCGGCCAGTGGTGGAGCCGGCCGGGAGGAAACCCGGGGCGGGCGCGGCGAGGTGAGGGCCGCTCACCGGCCGTGCGGCGGAGGAGGGGACGGCGGGTCAGTCCCGCTGGCCGTATCCGCGCAGCCGCTCGCCCGCCTCCGTGACCTGTTCCTCCGTCAGGAGCGTGGGTTCCAGGCCGGGTACGGACGAGGCGGTCAGCCACAGGCGGCACATCCACTCCAGTTGGGCCGTACGGTCGTAGGCCTGGTCGAGGGTGGCGCCGTAGGTGAGGGTGCCGTGGTTCCCGAGGAGGCAGCCACTGCGGTCTACGAGGGCGCGGAGCATGTTCTCGGCCAACTCCTCGGTGCCGTACGTCGCGTAGGGGGCGACCCGGACGGGTCCGCCGAGCGCGCCCGCCATGTAGTGGACGTGGGGAAGCTCGGTGACGAGGGTCGAGACGGCGGTCGCGTGCACGGCGTGGGTGTGGACGACCGCCCCGGCGTCCGTGGTGCGGTAGACGGCGAGGTGCATGGGCAGCTCGCTCGTCGGGCGCAGGGTGCCGAGCACCTGCCGGCCGGTGAGGTCGACGCCCGTCACGTCGTCCGGGGTGAGCCGCTCGTAGGGTACGCCCGACGGTGTGACGAGCACGGTGTCGCCGACGCGTACGGAGACGTTGCCGGAGGTGCCGACGACCAGTCCGTCGGTCACGGTGCGGCGGGCCGCCGTCACGAGCGCCTCCCAGGCCCGCGCCTCCTCGAGGACCGCGTGCCTCCCCCGCCCCTGTGTCACGTCCCGCACGCCGCTCCGGCGCCCCCGGGCGTCTCCCTGCTCGCGTCGCTGCTCAGCCATGCCGCGATCCTGCCAGCAGGCATCGCGGGCCGCCGCCGGGCGCGGGCACTGTGGCCGGAAGCCGCGCCTCCCCCGGCCTGCGGACGGCTGACCTCCGGACGGCTTCGCGCCCGCCGTCGTCGACGGGAACAGGGAGCGCGGCCCGGGCGGGCCGCGTGTTTCGTACACGATCGCGGCGGCCGGGCGCCGACGGCCGGACCGTGCCGCCCGCCCTCGACGTCGCGTACGACTCCCACGACCGGGGCCTCGGTGCTCAGGCCCGATGGGGATCCGGACGCGTCGCTGAAGCAGGGCTTCGGCGACGCGGGGCACCCACCTCATCGGCCGTCGCGGCGGCGGCCGGATTGCGCCGCCGGTCACGCCCCGTGGACTGCCCGCTACCGGCCGTGGAGCGTCGGCGACTGCGGTCCGGACGGCCCACCGGAGCCCTCCGGCAGGGCGCGGCCCGCGGCGGCCCGCCGGGTGACGAAGATCTCTTTCACGGCTCCGGGACGCGGTTGCCGGGGCCCGCCGAGGACGGGCGGCCGTACGGCGCCCGCCCCCCGCCCCGACGCCTCGACGGGTCACCGCCCCGACTCGCGTGGACAGACACCCGGAAGCCCTTCTCAGTTCATCTTCCGTTCACCCGGATTGCTTACGGTCAACGCGCCAATGACTTCGAACGATTGCCTGGGTAAATGGAAAACTTCTCGCTGATCCTCGCGATTGTGGTAGTAACCGCACTCGCGTTCGATTTCACGAACGGTTTTCACGACACCGCCAACGCGATGGCCACCACCATCTCGACCGGTGCGCTCAAGCCCAAGGTCGCGGTGGCCATGTCCGCCGCGCTCAACCTTGTGGGCGCTTTCCTCTCGGTGGAGGTCGCCAACACGATCTCCAAGGGTCTCGTCGACGAGACCGGCATCCGTCCCGAGGTCATCTTCGCCGCCCTGGTCGGCGCGATCCTCTGGAACCTCCTGACCTGGCTGGTGGGCCTGCCGTCCAGTTCCTCGCACGCCCTGATGGGCGGCCTGATCGGCGCCACCATCGCCTCGGCCGGCATGGGCGCGGTGCACGGTGACGCCCTGGTGACCAAGGTGCTGATCCCGGCGATCGCCGCGCCGATCGTCGCCGGCGTCGCGGCGATGCTCGCGACCCGCCTCTCCTACACCCTCGGCAAGAAGGCCGACGGCAAGGCTGCGGCCAAGGGCTACCGCGCGGGCCAGATCGCCTCGGCCGGCCTGGTCTCCCTCGCCCACGGCACCAACGACGCGCAGAAGACGATGGGCATCATCACCCTGGCCCTGGTGGCCGGCGGTGCCGTGGCCCCCGACTCCGACCCGCCCACCTGGGTCATCCTCTCCGCCGGCCTGGCCATCGCGCTCGGCACCTACCTCGGCGGCTGGCGCATCATCCGCACCATGGGCAAGGGCCTGACCGACCTCCAGCCGCAGCAGGGCTTCGCCGCCCAGACCAGCGCGGCCACGGTCATCCTGGCCTCCTCGCACCTCGGCTTCTCCCTCTCCACCACCCACTCGGTCTCGGGTGCGGTGATGGGCGCCGGACTGGGCCGCAAGGGCGGTGTGGTCCGCTGGTCGACGGCGACCCGGATGTTCGTCGCATGGGGCCTGACGCTCCCGGCCGCGGCCCTGGTGGGCGCGCTCGCCGAGTCGGTCACCGGCCTGGGCGACTGGGGTACGGCCCTCGTCGCGGTCTTCCTGATCGCCTCCAGCGCGGCCATCTGGAAGGTCTCCCGGCGCGAGGTCGTCGACGCCTCGAACGTCAACGCGTCCGAGGAGCCCGCGGGCGTCGTCACGACGGCGATCGCCGCGGTCACCCCGCCGCCCACGGTCGCCCTGGCCGACAACCTCACCGCCGGTCTCACCACGGACCTGACGGCCACGATCCCCGCCCCGGCCGCGGAGCCCGCGACCCCCGCCGCTCCTCCGGCCGCGGCCGTCTGAGCCCGCGCACCCGGTACGAAGGAAGAGAAGCAGCATGAAGATCGACTGGGCAGCCCTGGGTTCCGTCTTCGGCGTCAGCCTCGTGGTCACCGTGGGCCTCGTCGCCCTGTTCACCCTCGGCATCATGGGCCTGTCGCGGCAGGAGCGCGCGTCGGCGCAGGGCGGCTCGGCCACCCTCGCGGTGACCGGCGCGTACGCGTGCTTCGCGGCCTGCGCGGCAGCGGTGGCGTACGGCATCTCACTGATCGTCGCCTGACGCACCATCCACACACGCACCACCCGAACGCCCCTGGGGTGCGGGACGGATCGCCGTCCCGCACCCCAGGGGTGTCGGTGGCTCCGCCGTCGGTCCCTGTGTGGGGTTCTGCACACTCCAGCCTCGCAGGTCAACAGCAAGTTGACGGCTCCAGCGGGTCGTGGTGGACTGCCCGAGCCATGTACGACGGCAGAAGAGGAAGCCGGTGTGAATCCGGCGCGGTCCCGCCACTGTCACCGGGGTAGTAACCCCCGGGAGCCAGGAACTCTCGCCGCCGGTCTCGTCGAACCAGGGCGTGGACACCCTGAGTGAGGACATATCGCCATGCTCGCTCGGCCGTTGAGGTACCGCACCGGTTCACTGCCCGGCCCCACGGCCGGCTGAGCCGATGCGTGCCGATCGCCTCTACGCGTACGGCGCCGCCACCGGCCTTCTGGGCGACCTGCTGCTCGGCGATCCGCGCCGAGGGCATCCGGTCGCCGCGTTCGGACGCGCCGCCGGTGCCGTCGAGCGGCTGCTGTGGCGGGACCACCGGGGACGCGGCGCCCTCCACGCCGTCGTGTGCGCCGGCGGGGCCGTGGCCCTGGGAGCCGCCGCCGAACAGGCCGTACGCCGTTCACCCGCGGCCACCGTCGCGTTGGTCTCCGCCGCCACCTGGGCCGTTGTCGGGGGCAGTTCGCTGGTCCGGGAGGCCCGGGCCGTCGGGCGGGCCCTCGAAGCGGGGGACGTCGAGGCCGCCCGGGAGCGGCTGCCGCATCTGTGCGGGCGGGACCCGCAGGCGCTGGACGCCGACGGGATCGCCCGGGCCGTCGTGGAGTCGGTCGCCGAGAACACCTCCGACGCCGTCGTGGGCGCGCTGGTGTGGGGGGCGGTGGGCGGGGTGCCGGGCCTGGTCGGGTTCCGGGCCGTCAACACCCTGGACGCCATGGTCGGTCACCGGTCGCCGAGGTATCTGCGCTACGGCTGGGCCGCCGCCCGCCTCGACGACGTCGCCGGATGGCCGGGAGCCCGGCTGACCGCCGTGCTCGCCGCCGTCGCGGGGGACGATCCGCGGGGCGCCGTGCGCGCCTGGCGGGCCGACGCCCGCCGCCATCCGAGCCCCAACGCCGGTCCGGTGGAAGCCTCTTTCGCGGGCGCGCTCGGGGTGCGGCTGGGCGGGACCCTGTCGTACGGCGGACGGGTCGAGCACCGCCCCGTGCTGAACGGCGCGGCCGGGCGGCCCGTCGCCGTCCGGGACATCGAACGTGCCGCGCGGCTCTCCCGCCGCGTCGGTCTGCTCGCGCTCGGCGTGACCGTCGCCGCGCGCATCGCCGCCACGCGCGTCGTCGCGAGGAACCAGCCGAAGGGGCGTACGACATGAGCGGGGGTCTCCTCGTCGCCGGCACCACCTCCGACGCCGGCAAGAGCGTCGTCACCGCCGGGATCTGCCGGTGGCTGGTGCGCCAGGGGGTGAAGGTCGCGCCCTTCAAGGCGCAGAACATGTCCCTCAACTCGTTCGTGACGACCGAGGGCGCCGAGATCGGGCGGGCGCAGGCCATGCAGGCCCAGGCCTGCCGGGTGGAGCCGACCGCGCTGATGAATCCGGTGCTGCTCAAGCCGGGCGGCGAGCAGAGCAGCCAGGTCGTGCTGCTCGGCAAGCCGGTGGGCGAGATGACCGCCCGTGGCTATCACGGGGGGCGGCAGCAGAAACTCCTCGGAACCGTTCTCGACTGCCTCGCCGAGTTGCGGGGCACGTATGACGCGGTGATCTGTGAGGGGGCGGGCAGTCCGGCCGAGATCAATCTGCGGCGGACCGACATCGTGAACATGGGGATCGCGCGGGGCGCGCGGCTGCCCGTGCTCGTCGTCGGCGACATCGACCGCGGGGGCGTCTTCGCCTCCTTCTTCGGCACCGTCGCCCTGCTCTCGCCCGAGGACCAGGAACTGGTCGCCGGGTTCCTGGTCAACAAGTTCCGGGGGGACGTCTCCCTGCTGGAGCCGGGCCTGGAGATGCTGCACGGGCTCACCGGGCGGCGGAGTTACGGCGTGCTGCCGTTCCGGCACGGGCTGGGGATCGACGAGGAGGACGGGCTGAGGGTCTCGCTGCGCGGGACCGTGCGGGAGTCGAACACCGCCCCGCCCGTCGGCGAGGACGTGCTGCGCGTCGCCGTCTGCGCGATCCCGCTCATGTCCAACTTCACGGACGTGGACGCGCTGGCCGCCGAACCCGGAGTCGTCGTGCGGTTCGTGGACCGCCCCGAGGAACTGGCCGACGCCGACCTGGTGGTGATCCCCGGGACCCGGGGGACCGTGCGCGCCCTGGAGTGGCTCCGCGAGCGGGGGCTGGCCGAGGCGATCCTGCGCAGGGCCGCCGAACAGCGGCCCGTCCTCGGCATCTGCGGCGGCTTCCAGATCCTCGGCGAGCACATCGAGGACAAGGTCGAGAGCCGGCGCGGGCGGGTCGAAGGGCTCGGGATCCTGCCCGTGCGGGTGCGGTTCGCCCGCGAGAAGACCCTCACCCGGCCCGTCGGCGAAGCCCTCGGCGAGCGGGTCGAGGGGTACGAGATCCATCACGGGGTCGCCGAAGTCCTGGGCGGGGAGGCCTTTCTGGACGGATGCCGGGTCGGCGGCGTCTGGGGCACCCACTGGCACGGCTCGCTGGAGTCGGACGGATTCCGGCGGGCCTTCCTGCGCGAGGTGGCGGCCGCCGCGGGCCGTCGCTTCGTGCCCGCCGCCGACACCTCGTTCGCCGGGCTGCGCGAGGAGCAGCTCGACCGGCTCGGCGACCTGATCGAACAGCACGCGGACACCGACGCGCTCTGGCGGCTCATCGAGTCGGGCGCGCCGCAAGGACTGCCTTTCATTCCACCGGGAGCGCCCGCATGAGCACAGTGTTGTTGTTGTCGACCGCCGACACCGATCTGCTGGCGGCCCGGGCCGCCGCCGGCGTCTCGTACCGGATCGGCAACCCGACCCGGGTGGATGTCGAGCAGGAGCTTCCCGGGCTGCTGGACGGCGCGGACATCGCCGTCGTACGCCTGCTCGGCGGCAAGCGGGCCTGGGAGGACGGGCTCGCCGCGCTCGCGGCGTCGGGGGTGCCGACCGTGCTGCTGGGCGGCGAGGCCGTGCCCGACGCGGAGCTGATGGCCGAGTCGTCGGCGCCCGCCGGTGTGGTGGCGGAGGCGCTGCGCTACCTCGTCGAGGGCGGGCCGGCCAACCTGACCGAGCTGGCCCGGTTCCTCTCCGACACGGTGCTGCTGACCGGTGAGGGGTTCGTGGAGCCGCAGAAGATGCCCGAGTTCGGCGTCCACGGCGAGCGCGCCCTCGTCGAGGGGCGGCCGACCGTCGGGGTGCTCTTCTACCGGGCGCACGAACTGAGCGGGAACACCGCCTTCGTGGACACGCTGTGCGACGCCGTCGAGGCACGCGGCGCCAACGCCCTGCCCGTGTACTGCGGTTCGCTGCGCGGGGCGGACCCGGGGCTGTACGAGATCCTCGGCCGGGCCGACACCCTCGTCGCCACCGTCCTCGCCGCCGGCGGTACGCACGCCTCCGAGGCCTCGGCGGGCGGGGACGAGGAGGCCTGGGACATCGGCGCGCTCGCCGACCTCGACGTCCCCGTGCTGCAAGGACTCTGCCTCACCTCGTCGAAGAGCGCCTGGGAGGAGTCCGACGCCGCGCTCTCCCCCATGGACGCGGCGATGCAGGTCGCCATCCCGGAGTTCGACGGGCGGATCATCACCGTCCCCTTCTCCTTCAAGGAGCAGGGCCCGGACGACGTGCCCGTGTACATCGCCGACCCCGAGCGGGCCGGACGCGTCGCCGGAATCGCCGTGCGGCACGCCCGGTTGCGGCACAAGCCGAACAGCGAGAAGAAGCTCGCGCTCGTCTTCACCGCCTACCCGACCAAGCACTCGCGGGTCGGCAACGCGGTCGGTCTCGACACCCCCGCCTCGGCCGTCCGCGTCCTCGACGCGCTGCGGGACGCCGGGTACGGCGTCCAGGGACATCCGGACAACGGCGACGAGCTGATCCACCGGCTCATCAACGCCGGTGGCCACGACGTCGAATGGCTCACCGAGGAGCAGCTGGCCGCCGCGCCGGCCCGGGTCCCGCTGGCCGACTACCGGGCATGGTTCGACAAGCTCGACCGCAAGTTGCGCGACGCCATGCTGGAGGCGTGGGGCGAGCCGCCGGGCTCGCTGTACGTCGACGGGGACGACATCGTGCTGGCCTCCCTCGAGTTCGGGAACGTCGTCGTGATGATCCAGCCGCCGCGCGGCTTCGGCGAGAACCCGATCGCGATCTACCACGACCCCGACATGCCGCCTTCGCACCACTACATGGCGGCCTACCGGTGGCTGGAGAACAGTTTCGGCGCCGACGCGATCGTCCACATGGGCAAGCACGGCACGATGGAGTGGCTGCCGGGCAAGGGGCTCGGGCTGAGCGGGGGCTGTGCCCCGGACGCCGTCCTGGGCGACCTGCCGCTCGTCTACCCCTTCATCGTCAACGACCCCGGTGAGGGGACCCAGGCCAAGCGGCGCGGACACGCCACCGTCGTCGACCATCTCGTGCCGCCGATGGCGCGTGCCGACACCTACGGCGACCTGGCCAAGCTGGAACAGCTCCTCGACGAGTACGCGCTCGTCTCCGACCTGGACCCGACGAAGGCGCCGGCCGTGCGGGCGCAGATCTGGACGCTGGTCAAGGCGGCGGAGCTGCACAACGACCTGCACGTGGACGAGCAGCCGGGCGACGACGACTTCGACTCGTTCGTCATGCACATCGACGGCTATCTGTGCGAGATCAAGGACGTGCAGATCAGGGACGGGCTGCACATCCTCGGCGGCGGTCCGGTCGGCGAGGCGCGGGTGAACCTGGTGCTGGCCGTGCTGCGCGCCTCGCAGGTGTGGGGCGGGCAGGCGAACGCGCTGCCGGGTCTGCGGGCCGCGCTGGCCGCCCATTTCGGGCTGGTCGAGAAGGAGTTGCTCGCCGAGCCGGGTGCGCCGGTGAAGGTGCCGGTCGAGCTGACGGACCTCGTCGAGGGCCCCGCCCGTACCGGCGCCGACGCCGTCGACCTGCTGGAGCAGCTGTGCCGGCGGATCGCGGAGGGCGCGGAGGAGCGCGCGTGGGCGGTCTCCGAGAGCCGTGCCCTGGTGCGTGAGGTGCTCGGCACCGAACTCCCGGAGGCCGTGGCGGTGCTGGAGTTCGCGTGCGCCGAGGTCGTACCGCGGCTCGCGAGGACCACCGACGAGATCGGGCACATCCTCAAGGCGCTGGACGGCGGTTACGTCCCGGCCGGGCCGTCCGGCTCGCCGACGCGGGGGCTGGTCAACGTCCTGCCGACCGGCCGCAACTTCTACTCGGTCGACCCCAAGGCCATTCCCTCCAGGCTGAGCTGGGAGGTCGGGCAGTCGCTCGCCGACTCCCTCGTGCAGCGGTACCTCCAGGACACGGGCGAGTACCCGAAGTCGGTCGGCCTCACGGTCTGGGGCACCTCCGCGATGCGCACCCAGGGCGACGACATCGCCGAGATCCTGGCGCTGCTCGGCTGCCGTCCGGTGTGGGACGACGCCTCGCGCCGGGTGACGGGCTTCGAGGTCGTGCCCCTGGACGAGCTGGGCCGGCCGCGCATCGACGTGACCGTGCGCATCTCCGGGTTCTTCCGGGACGCGTTCCCCCACGTGGTGGGGCTGATCGACGACGCGGTGCGGGCGGTGGCCGAGCTGGCCGAGCCCGCGGAGTCCAACTTCGTGCGGGCCCACGTGGACGAGGACGCCGCCGGGCACGGCGACCGGCGGCGGGCGACGGCCCGTATCTTCGGCTCCAAGCCGGGGGCCTACGGGGCGGGGCTGCTGCCGCTGATCGACGCCCGCAACTGGCGTTCGGACGCGGATCTCGCCGAGGTGTACGCCGTCTGGGGCGGTTACGCCTACGGGCGCGGGCTCGACGGGCGGGCGGCGCGCGGGGACATGGAGACGGCGTTCAAGCGGATCGCCGTGGCGGCCAAGAACGTGGACACGCGCGAGCACGACCTCGTCGACGCCGACGACTACTTCCAGTACCACGGCGGCATGGTCGCCATGGTGCGGCATCTGACGGGCGCCAACCCCGAGGCGTACGTGGGTGATTCGGCCGTCCCGGACCAGGTGAGGACCCGGACCCTCGGCGAGGAGACGCACCGCGTGTTCCGGGCCCGGGTGGTCAATCCGCGTTGGATGGCGGCGATGCGCCGGCACGGCTACAAGGGCGCCTTCGAGATGGCGGCGACCGTCGACTACCTCTTCGGCTACGACGCCACCGCCGGGGTCGTCGACGACTGGATGTACGAGAAACTCAGCGCCGAGTACGTCTTCGACGCGGAGAACCGGGACTTCATGAAGAAGTCCAACCCGTGGGCCCTGCGGGGCATCACCGAGCGGCTCCTCGAAGCCGCCGACCGCGGGCTGTGGGCCGAGCCGGACGCCGACACGATCGAGCGGCTGCGCGCCACCTACCTGGAGCTCGAAGGCGACCTGGAGGGCGACGAGAAGTGAGTACTCCTTTCCCGTTCACGGCCGTCGTCGGCCAGGACGACCTGCGGCTCGCGCTGCTGCTGAACGCCGTCTCGCCCGCGGTGGGCGGGGTGCTGGTCCGTGGTGAGAAGGGCACCGCCAAGTCCACGGCGGTGCGCGCCCTCGCGGCGCTCATGCCCGCCCTGGACGTGGTCTCCGGCTGCCGGTTCTCCTGTGACCCCGACTCCCCCGACCCCGCCTGCCCGGACGGACCGCACGAGCCGGGGGCGTTCGAGACCCGGCCGGCCCGGATGGTCGAACTGCCCGTCGGCGCCTCCGAGGACCGGCTGGTCGGCGCCCTCGACATCGAGCGGGCGCTCGCCGAGGGCGTCAAGGCCTTCGAGCCGGGGCTCCTCGCGGACGCGCACCGCGGGATCCTGTACGTCGACGAGGTCAACCTCCTGCACGACCACCTGGTCGACCTGCTGCTCGACGCGGCCGCGATGGGCGCCTCGTACGTGGAGCGCGAGGGCGTCTCCGTGCGCCACGCCGCACGGTTCCTGCTCGTCGGGACGATGAACCCCGAGGAGGGCGAGCTGCGGCCGCAGCTGCTCGACCGGTTCGGGCTGACGGTGGAGGTCGCCGCCTCGCGCGAGCCCGACCAGCGGGTGGAGGTCGTACGGCGCAGGCTCGCGTACGACGACGATCCCGCGGGTTTCGCCGAGCGGTGGGCGGACGAGGAGAGCGCCGTACGCGGGCGGATCGTGGCGGCGCGCAAGCTGCTGCCGTCGGTGCGGCTGGGCGACGGGGCGCTGCGGCAGATCGCGGCGACCTGCGCCGCCTTCGAGGTGGACGGCATGCGGGCCGACATCGTGATGGCGCGGACGGCCACCGCCCTGGCCGCCTGGGCCGGGCGCACGGACGTGCTCGCGGAGGACGTCCGGCAGGCCGCGCTGCTGGCGCTGCCGCACCGCCGGCGCCGCAACCCCTTCGACGCGCCGGGGATCGACGAGGACAAGCTCGACGAGACGCTGGAGGAGTTCGGCGGCTCGGACGACGAGGACCCCGAGCCCGACCCCGACGGGCCGGGCGGCGGGGACGGCGGCGGGGACGGCGGCGAGCCGCCGCAGTCCGACGGTGAGGGCCCGGCGGACGACGACACCGCCGCCCGGCCCGAGGCAGACGACAGCACGGCGAGCCCGCAGAGCGGCGAGGGCGGGGAACCGCAGCCCGCCGGTGCCGGGGCCGGGGAGCAGTCCGCCGTGCGGGCCGCCGAGCCGTTCCGCACGAAGGTGCTGAGCGTGCCCGGGATCGGTGAGGGCGCCGCCGGACGGCGCTCACGGGCGCGGACCGAGCACGGGCGGACGACGGGGGCGCGACGGCCCCGGGGCACGCTGACCAAGCTGCACCTGGCCGCCACGGTGATGGCCGCCGCCCCGCACCAGCGCGAGCGCGGGCGGTCCGGGCGCGGGCTCGTCGTGCGCCGGGACGATCTGCGGCAGGCGACCCGGGAGGGGCGTGAGGGCAACCTCGTGCTGTTCGTCGTGGACGCGTCCGGGTCGATGGCGGCCCGGCAGCGGATGAGCGCGGTGAAGGGCGCCGTGCTGTCGCTGCTGCTCGACGCCTATCAGCGGCGCGACAAGGTGGGGCTCGTCAGCTTCCGGGGGACGACCGCGGACGTCGCGCTGCCGCCCACCTCGTCGGTGGACGCCGCCGCCGTACGCCTGGAGTCGTTGCCCACCGGTGGGCGGACCCCGCTCGCCGCCGGGCTGCTCAAGGCGCACGACGTGCTGCGGGTCGAGCGGCTGCGGGATCCGGCACGGCGGGCGCTGGTCGTCGTCGTGACGGACGGCCGGGCCACCGGTGGACCCGAGCCGGTCGCCCTCGCCGGGCGGGCTGCGCGGTTGTTCGCCGCCGAGGGGACCGCGTCCGTGGTCGTCGACTGCGAGTCGGGGCCCGTGCGGCTCGGGCTCGCGGGGCAGCTCGCCGGTGAGCTGGGCGGCAGCGCCGTGACGCTGGACGAGTTGCGGGCGGACTCCATCGCCGGGCTGGTCAGGGACGTGCAGGGGACTTCGAGGAGGGCCGCGTAATGCCTCAGGGACAGCCGAGTGTGGTGCCGGACGACGGGCTGACCACACGTCAGCGACGCAACCGGCCGCTGGTCGTCGTGCACACGGGAGTCGGCAAGGGCAAGTCCACCGCCGCCTTCGGGCTCGCGCTGCGGGCCTGGAACCAGGGGTGGCCCATCGGGGTGTTCCAGTTCGTCAAGTCGGCGAAGTGGAAGGTCGGCGAGGAGAACGCGCTGCGGGTGCTCGGGGCGTCCGGGGAGGGCGGTTCCGTCGACTGGCACAAGATGGGCGAGGGGTGGTCCTGGGTCCAGCGGGACTCCCAGATGGACAACGAGGAGAAGGCCCGCGAGGGCTGGGAGCAGGTCAAGCGGGACCTCGCCGCCGAGACGTACAAGCTGTACGTGCTCGACGAGTTCGCGTATCCGATGCACTGGGGATGGGTCGACACGGACGAGGTCGTCGACGTGCTGCGCCATCGGCCGGGCACCCAGCATGTCGTGATCACCGGGCGGAACGCGCCGAAGAAGCTCGTCGGCTTCGCCGACCTCGTCACCGACATGTCCAAGGTGAAGCACCCGATGGACGCGGGTCAGAAGGGTCAGCGGGGTATCGAGTGGTGACGCCGTGCTGACCTCCCCGTCCTCCGTCCCCCGGCTGGTCGTCGCCGCGCCCTCCTCGGGCAGCGGCAAGACCACCGTCGCCACCGGGCTGATGGCCGCGCTCACCGCGCGGGGGCTCGCCGTGTCCCCGCACAAGGTCGGGCCGGACTACATCGACCCCGGGTACCACTCGCTCGCGACCGGGCGGACGGGACGCAACCTCGACGCCTATCTGTGCGGGCCCGACCTGGTGGGGCCGCTGTTCGCGCACGGTGCGAACGGATGCGACATCGCCGTGGTCGAGGGGGTCATGGGGATGTTCGACGGCGCCGCCGGGGAGGGTGAGCTGGCGTCCACCGCCCAGGTGGCGAAGCTGCTGCGGGCGCCGGTCGTGCTCGTCGTCGACGCGTCGTCGCAGTCGCGGTCGGTGGCCGCGCTCGTGCACGGGTTCGCCTCCTGGGATCCGGAGGTCCGGATCGGGGGCGTGATCCTCAACAAGGTCGCCTCCGACCGGCATGAGGAGTTGCTGCGGGAAGCGCTCGAGTCGGCCGGGGTACCGGTGCTGGGGGTGCTGCGGCGGGTGGCTCAGGTGGATACGCCGTCGCGGCATCTCGGGTTGGTGCCGGTCGCCGAGCGCCGGGCTGCCGCGGTGGACGCGGTGGCGGCCATGGCCGCGCAGGTTTCGCAGGGGTGCGATCTCGAGGCGCTGGTCGCGCTGGCGCGTGGTGCGGGAGTGTTGCCGGGTCCGGCCTGGGATGCGGCCGCGGCGCTGGCCTCCTCGCCCCCGCCGCCCCTTCCCGTACCGACCCCGGACCCCCGCTCCCGGCCTGAACGGTCTCGTCCCGGAACGCCGGACGGCCTGAACGGGCGAGTGCGGGTCGCCGTCGCGGGTGGGCCCGCGTTCACCTTCTCCTATGCCGAGCACACGGAGTTGCTCAGCGCCGCCGGGGCCGAGGTCGTCGTCTTCGATCCGCTTCGGGACGAGGGGCTTCCGGAAGGGACCCGGGGGCTGGTCGTCGGGGGCGGGTTTCCCGAGGTGTACGCCGCCGAGCTGTCCGGGAACGAGGCGCTGCGCAAGGAGGTCGCCGCGCTCGCCGAGTCCGGTGCCCCGGTCGCCGCGGAGTGTGCCGGGCTGCTGTACCTGTGCCGGGAGCTGGACGGGCAGCCCATGTGCGGGGTGCTCGACGCCACCGCGCGGATGAGCGAGCGGCTCACGCTCGGGTATCGGGACGCCGTGGCCGTGAGCGACAGCGTGCTGGCCGTGGCCGGGACGCGGATGCGGGGACACGAGTTCCACCGGACCGTCGTCGAGCCCGGCTCGGGGGCGGCCCCCGCCTGGGGAGTACTGGCCCCACGGCGGGTCGAGGGTTTTGTGGAGCGCGGTGTGCACGCGAGTTATCTGCACACGCACTGGGCGTCCGAGCCCGGTGTGGCCCGTCGGTTCGTGGAGAGGTGCCGGACGTCATGAGCAGCAGGCTGGTCGGGGTCGGGGTGGGTCCCGGGGATCCGGAGCTGGTGACCGTCAAGGGGGTCAACGCGCTGCGGGCCGCCGAGGTCGTCGTCGTGCCCGTGATGGACAGCGGGGAACGCGGGCGGGCCGAGGCCACCGTGCTGCACTACGTGCCGGCGGAGAAGGTCGTCCGGGTCGTCTTCGCGCTGAACGAGCGGACCGACCGGGCGCGCCGGGAGGCCGCCTGGGACGTCGCCGGCGAGCGGGTCGCCGCGTTGCTGCGGCAGCACGGCGCCGTCGCCTTCGCGACCATCGGCGATCCCAACGTGTACTCCACCTTCACCTATCTCGCGCAGACCGTCGTGGCGTCGGTGCCGGGCGTGGTGATCGAGACCGTCCCGGGGATCACCGCCATGCAGGATCTCGCGGCGCGGTCGGGCGCCGTGCTGACCGAGGGCACCGAGCCGTTGACGCTGGTGCCGGTCACCGCGGGTTCGGCCGTGCTGAAGGACGCGCTCGCCGGGCCGGGGACCGTCGTGGCCTACAAGTTCGGACGGCAGGCCGCCGAGGTCGCCGAGGCGCTGCGGGAGACCGGGCGGCTCGGGGACGCCGTATGGGGGTCGGCGCTGGGTCTGGCCGAGGAGTCCATCCGCAGCGCCGAGGAGCTGGACGGCGAACCGCTTCCCTACCTGTCCACGCTCATCGCGCCCGCGCGGCGCGCGGGCGGCCGGGGCGGCAAGCTGTGAGTCCGTCCGCCGCCGGGTCAGGAGGCCAGGCCCACCACCAGCCAGATGAAGGCCGCGCCCGCGATCGTGCACAGCACGGTCGAGCGGGCGGGGTGTTCGTGGTGCGCCTCGGGGAGGATCTCGGCTGCCGCCAGGTAGAGCAGCGCGCCGCCGAAGAAGCCCAGGTAGGCGCCCAGGAGCTGCTCGGGGATGGTGACGAAGGACGTGGAGGCCGCGCCGACGACAGGCGCCGCCGCGTCCGCGAACAGCATGGCCAGGGCCTTGCGGCGGTCGTTCCCGTACAGGCTCGTGATCGTGTAGGTGTTGAAGCCGTCCGCGAAGTCGTGGGCGATGACCGCGAGGGCGACGGCGATCCCCATGCCGCCGCCCACCTGGAAGGCCGCGCCGATCGCCACGCCGTCCATGGCGCTGTGGCCCACCATCGCCGCGGCCGCCGTCAGTCCGACCTCGGGAGCCCGGCCGTCGTGCTCCTCGGCTCCGTGCGCGGCCTGCCGCACCGCCAGCAGCCGTTCCACCAGATGGGCCAGCAGGAAGCCCGCCACGAAGAGCAGCAGCGCGGCCGGGACGCCGAAGACCTCCGTGCCGGCCGCCTCCAGGGCCTCCGGCAGCAGATCCAGGCCGACGACGCCCAGCATCAGGCCGCCGGCCAGGCCCAGCACCAGGTGGCGGCGGTCGGTCACACGCTGTGCCGTCCAGCCGCCGGCCAGCGTCATGAGGAACGCGCCGAGCGCGACGAAGACCGCCATAGGCCCTTGCTATCCGATCAACCCCAGGTCGCGCACATCCGCGCCGATCGCTGACGCCGGAAAACACGGACAAAGCCCGTTATGAGAGGACCAGAACCCATGGCCGATGCCCCCGCCGGCAAGGTGACCTTCGTCGGTGCCGGCCCCGGCGCCGCCGACCTGCTGACGTTCCGTGCCGCGCGTGCGATCGCCGACGCCGACGTCGTGATCTGGGCCGCGAGCCTGGTCCAGGCGGAGGTTCTCGAGCACGCGCGCGAGGGCGCGGAGATTCTCGACTCGGCGACCATGTCCCTGGAGGACGTCGTCGCCGTGTACGAGCGGGCCCGCCGGGAGGGGCTGAAGGTGGCCCGCATCCACTCCGGCGACCCCGCGCTCTGGGGCGGTACGCAGGAGCAGCTCGACCGGTGCGAGGAGATCGGCGTCGAGACCGAGATCGTGCCCGGGGTGTCCTCCTTCTCGGCCGTCGCCGCGCTCGCCCGGCGCGAGCTGACGATCCCCGAGGTGGCGCAGTCGGTGGTCCTCACCCGGCTCGGCGGCGGCAAGACGCCGATGCCGCCCGGCGAGGAGGTGCGGGAGTTCGCGAAGCACGGCACGACCATGGCGATCTTCCTGTCGGCCGCGCGCAGCGGTCAGCTGGTGCGGGAGCTGCTGGAGGGGGGCTACCCGACCGCCACCCCGGTGGTCATCGCCTACCAGGCGACCTGGCCGGAGGAGCTGGTCGTGAAATGCACCATCGAGACGCTGGAGGAGACCGTCAAGGAGCACAAGCTCTGGAAGCACACCCTCTTCCTGGTCGGTCCGGCCCTCGACGCGCACGGCACCCGCTCGCACCTGTACCACCCCGGTCACTTCCACGGCTATCGCAAGGCCGACCCGGAGGCCCGCCGGGCGCTGCGGACACGGGGTGCCAGTACGTGAGAGGCCTGATCACCGTCGTCGGTACGGGGACGGGCACGGCGCCCGGCGGGGAGGTCTTCGCCGGCGCCCGGCTCGTCGTGGGCGGGCGGCGCCACCTGGACGCCGCGGGACTGCCCGCGTCCGTCGAGCGGATCGTCCTCGGTCCGCTCGCGCCGGCCCTGGACGCCATCGCCGAGTACGTCGGCGAGGACCGGCGTGTGGTCGTGCTGGCCTCCGGCGACCCCGGGTTCTTCGGGATCGTGCGGGCGCTGGCCGAACGGTTCGGGTCGCACCGCCTGGACGTCCGGCCCGGTGTCTCCTCCGTGGCCACCGCCTTCGCCCGGCTCGGACTGACCTGGGACGACGCCGTCGTCGTGAGCGCGCACGGGCGTGATCCGCGGACGGCCGTCAACGTCTGCCGGGCGCACCCGAAGGTGGCGGTCCTGACCGGGCCGGGCGCCGGGCCCGCCGAGCTGGGTGCCGCGCTCGCGCGCAGCGCGCCCGGGCGGGTGCTCGTCGTGGCCTCGGCGCTGGGCGACCCCGCGGGCGAACGGGTGGAGCGCGTCTCCCCCGGCGAGGCCGCCGGACGGGACTGGGGCACGGCGGTGAGTGTCGTGCTGTGCCTGGACGAGGCGCGGACGCCCGGTCCGGTACGCACGCTCGCCGGACCCGCGGTCCGGGCCGCCGGGTGGGCGCTGGACGAGGGCGACTTCGCCCACCGCGATTCGATGATCACCAAGTTCGAGGTCCGGGCGCTGGCCCTGGCCCGGCTGGGGCCGCGCTCCGGCGACCTGGTCTGGGACGTGGGCTCGGGGTCGGGGTCCGTGGCCGTGGAGTGCGCGCGCCTCGGCGCCGCGGTCAGCGCCGTCGAGAAGGCGGCGGACGGGGTCGCCCGGATCCGTGCCAACGCCGGGGCGCACGGTGTCGACGTGCACGTCGTGCACGGCAGCGCCCCCGACGCTCTGGCCGGACTCGACGATCCCGACGCCGTGTTCGTCGGCGGTGGCGGGCGCGAGCTGCCCGGCATCGTCGGCGCGTGCGCGCGGCGGGCCCGGCGGACGGTGGTCGTCGCGATGGCCGCGCTGGACCGGGTGCCGGCGGTGCGCGGCGCGCTCGGCGACGCCGGGTTCGACTGCGACGGTGTGCTGCTGCACTCCTCACGGCTCGCGCCGCTGCCGGGTGACGTGACCCGGCTGGCCGCGACCAATCCCGTTTTCCTGCTGTGGGGTGTCAGAGACGCCGTCGGCGCGCACCCTGTCCATCGAGAAGGAGTAGCCCTGTGATCGGCCTCATTTCCGCCACCGCGGCGGGGGCGGCGGCGCGCGACCGGCTGGCCGCGGCCTGGCCGGACCGCACGCGCGTGTACGACGGCCCGGTCGGGGACGCCGTCCGGCGGGCGTTCGCGGAGTGCGAGCAGCTCGTGTGCTTCCTGGCGACCGGGGCGGTCGTCCGGCTGGTCGCGCCCCTGCTGTCCGACAAGACGTCCGACCCGGGTGTGGTGTGCGTCGACGAGGCCGGCCGGTTCGCCGTCCCGGTGGTCGGCGGGCACGCCGGCGGGGCCAACGAACTCGCTCTGGCCGTGGGCGGGTTGCTGGGCGCGCAGCCCGTGCTGACCACGGCCACGGACGCCGTCGGCATCCCCGGCCTCGACACGCTCGGTCTTCCCGTGGAAGGCGATGTGGCCGGCGTGACGCGGGCCCTGCTGGACGGTGAGCCGGTCGCGCTGGCCGCCGAGGTGGCGTGGCCGCTGCCGCCGGTGCCGTTCGCCGGGCGGGGGTCGTACACCGTGCGGCTGACGGACCGTGCGGTCGAGCCGTCGTCCGGGGAGGTGCTGTTGCGTCCGCCGTCCCTCGTCGTCGGGGTCGGCGCGTCCAGGGGCGCCCCGGTCGACGAGGTGCTCGGCCTGGTCGAGGGCGTGCTGCGGGAGGCGGGACTGTCCGTGCGGAGTCTCGCCGAGCTCGCCACCGTGGACGCCAAGGCCGACGAGCCGGGCATCGTCGAGGCCGCCCGACGGCTCGGTGTGCCCGTGGTGACGTACTCCGCCGAGGAGCTGGCGGGCGTCGAGGTGCCGAACCCGTCCGACGCCCCGCTCGCCGCCGTCGGCACGCCGTCCGTGGCGGAGGCGGCGGCGCTGATCGGCGGCGGCGAACTGCTGGTCCCCAAGCGGAAGTCGGCGGGGGTCCCCGCGACGGCGACCTGCGCGGTCGTACGGCGGCCGGGGCGCGGACGGCTCGCGGTCGTCGGGCTCGGGCCCGGCGCGCGGGACCTGCTGACGCCGCGCGCCCGGGCGGAGCTGGAGCGGGCCTCGGTACTCGTCGGACTCGACCAGTACGTCGATCAGATCCGCGACCTGCTGCGGCCCGGCACCCGGATCCTGGAGTCGGGGCTCGGCGCCGAGGAGGAGCGGGCCCGGACCGCCGTGGCGGAGGCCCGGCGCGGGCAGGCCGTCGCGCTGATCGGCAGCGGGGACGCGGGCGTGTACGCGATGGCCTCCCCGGCGCTCGCCGAGGCGTCCGACGACATCGACGTGGTCGGGGTGCCGGGGGTGACCGCCGCGCTCGCGGCCGGTGCGATCCTCGGTGCGCCGCTGGGCCACGACCACGTGTCGATCAGCCTGTCCGATCTGCACACGCCGTGGGAGGTCATCGAGCGGCGGGTGCGGGCGGCGGCCGAGGCGGACATCGTCGTCACCTTCTACAACCCCCGTTCCCGGGGCCGCGACTGGCAGCTCCCGAAGGCGCTCTCGATCCTCGCGGAGCACCGGGAGCCGACGACGCCGGTGGGTGTCGTGCGCAACGCCTCGCGCCCGGACGGCACGGCACGGCTGACGACGCTGACGGAACTCGACCCGGCGTGGGTCGACATGATGACGGTCGTGACCGTGGGCAACACGGCGACCCGGAACATCGCGGGGCGCATGGTGACGCCCCGCGGCTACCGCTGGCAGGAGAACTCCCCGGAAAGCCCGGAGAGCTCCCGGGAGGGCGCCCTGTGAACCGTGTGGTCCATCCGATCGAGCAGGAGTCCTTCCGGCGGCTGCGGGCCCGCCTGGACACCTCGCGCTTCGCGCCGCTGAGCCGGGCGGTGGTGGAGCGGGTCATCCACTCCGCCGCCGACCTGGAGTACGCGAGCGATCTCGTGCTGGACGAGGGCGAGTTGGCGAAGGCGCACGTCGCGCTGCACGCCGGGGCGCCCGTCGTCGTCGACGTGGAGATGGTGGCCGCGGGGATCACCCGGCGGGAGACCGTCTGCCGTCTCAGGGACGCCCGCTCCGGACCCGGGCTGACCCGGTCCGCCCACGCGATCCGGCTGGCGTACGAGGAGGTCGGGCCCGGCGCCCTCTGGGTGATCGGCTGCGCGCCGACCGCCCTGGAGGAACTGCTGACGCTCGACGCCTCCCCCGCGCTGGTCATCGGACTGCCCGTCGGGTTCGTCGGTGCGGCCGAGTCGAAGGCCGCGCTCCGCGAGAGCGGGCTGCCCGCAGTGAGCAACGTGTCCGAGAAGGGCGGGTCGGCGGTCGCCGCCGCCGCGCTCAACGCCCTGCTGTACACCCCCCTTTCGCCCTCCGAGGAGAAAAAGTGATCACCCCGCCGCCCGCTCTGCTCATCGCCGGCCATGGCACCCGGGACGAGGCCGGAGCCGAGGCCTTCCGTGACTTCGTACGGGAGCTGGGCCGCCGCCACCCCGAACTGCCCGTCGCCGGCGGCTTCATCGAGCTGTCCCCGCCGCCGCTGGGCGACGCGGTGACGGAGCTGGTGGAGCGTGGCGTACGACGGTTCGCCGCCGTTCCGCTGATGCTGGTGTCCGCCGGGCACGCCAAGGGCGACATCCCGGCGGCCCTGTCCCGCGAGAAGGAGCGGCATCCGGGGATCTCCTACACGTACGGGCGTCCGCTGGGCCCGCACCCGGCGCTGCTGAACGTGCTGGAGCGACGCCTCGACGAGGCGCTGGGCACCGTGGGGCGCGCTGCCGATGACCTGGCCGACGTGACCGTGCTGCTGGTCGGACGCGGGTCGACGGACCCGGACGCCAACGCCGAGGTGTACAAGGCGGCGCGGCTGCTGTGGGAGGGACGCGGGTACGCGGGCGTGGAGACCGCGTTCGTGTCGCTCGCCGCGCCGGACGTGCCGAGCGGGCTCGACCGGTGCGTGAAGCTCGGGGCGAAGCGGATCGTCGTGCTCCCCTACTTCCTGTTCACCGGCATCCTGCCGGAGCGGGTACGGCAGCAGACCGAGGACTGGGCGGCCGCTCACCCGGAGGCCGAGGTGCGCTCGGCGGACGTCATCGGTCCCGAGCCGGAGCTGCTGGACCTGGTGATGGAGCGGTACGAGGAGGCGGTCAAGGGCGATCTGCGGATGAACTGCGACTCGTGCGTGTACCGGATCGCGCTGCCGGGCTTCGAGGACAAGGTGGGGGCGCCGCAGCAGCCGCACTTCCACCCGGACGACGAGGGCCACCATCACGACGGCCACCACCATCACGGGCCCGCGCACTCCCATGCCCACTGAGGGACCCGCCGCGGGGCACTCCGACGGCCACGACCTGCGCCACCACGGGGACGCCGAGGTGCGCGACGACGGCTCGACGCTCGTCGACCTCGCGGTGAACGTCCGCGCGGACACCCCTCCGCGCTGGCTGCGGGAGCGGGTCGCCGCGTCCCTGAACGGCCTGGCGGCCTACCCGGACGGGCGGGCAGCGCGGGCGGCTGTCGCGGCGCGGCACGGGCTGCCCGTCGAACGGGTGCTGCTGACGTCGGGCGCGGCGGAGGCGTTCGTGCTGCTGGCGCGCGCCCTGAAGGTCCGGCGGCCCGTCGTCGTGCACCCGCAGTTCACGGAGCCCGAGGCGGCGCTGCGGGACGCCGGGCACAGCGTGGACCGGGTGGTGCTGCGCGCCGAGGACGGCTTCCGGCTGGATCCGGCGGCCGTTCCGGAGACGGCCGACCTGGTGGTCGTCGGCAACCCGACGAACCCCACGTCGGTGCTGCACCCGGCGCTGACGATCCGGCGGCTGGCCCGGCCCGGACGGACGCTGGTGGTCGACGAGGCGTTCATGGACGCGGTGCCGGGCGAGCGGGAGGCCCTCGCCGGGATCACGGACGTGCCCGGTCTGGTGGTGCTGCGCAGTCTGACCAAGACCTGGGGGCTGGCGGGGCTGCGGATCGGCTATGTGCTCGCCGCGCCGGAGACCGTCGCCGACCTGGAGCGGGCACAGCCGCTGTGGCCGGTGTCCACGCCGGCGCTGGCGGCGGCGGAGGCGTGCATGGGTGCCGAGGCGCTGGCGGAGGCCGCCCACGCCGCCCGTCGCGTCGCCGCGGACCGGGCCCATCTGGTGGCCGGTCTCGAGGAGTTCGGCGTCGACGGGGTGCGGGTGGTGGGGCCCGCGGAGGGGCCGTTCGTCCTGATGCGGCTGCCCGGGGCCGACGCCGTCCGCCGACAGCTGCGCACCCTGGGGTTCGCGGTCCGGCGCGGTGACACCTTCCCGGGGCTGGACGAGGAGTGGCTGCGGCTGGCGGTACGGGACCGGGCGACGGTGAACCGTTTCCTCCAGGCGCTGGACCAGGCACTGGCCCTGACCCGGGGATGACGGCGGGGTACGGGGGGGTGGGTACGGGGGGTACGGACCCGGGCGGGACGCCCCGGATCCGTACCCCCCGTGCACCGTGCTCCAGCGTTCCGTCCGGTCAGCCGCGACGTCGGGCCAGGGCCACCGCTCCCCCGCCCGCCGCCAGCAGCGCCACCGCGCCGCCCGCGAGGTACGGGGTCGTCGAGCTGCCGCCGGTCCGGGCCAGGTCCGCCCGGGCGGGCCCGCCCTGCGCCCTGACGTCACCGGCCGGGGCGGCGCTCGGCCCGGCGGCCTGCTCCTGGCCCTCGGCCCGGTCCTGGGCCTCGCCCTGTCCCTGGTCCCCGTCCTGCTCCTCGCCCCGCTCTTGCTCGGCCGGGGCTTCGCAGGTGGCCTTCGCGAGGGTCACGGTGCCCGTCACCTCGGCCACGTTGAGGCTCAACGGGTTGACGGAGACGGTGAGTTCGAGGGCGGTGGCGGCGGCCGTGCGGGTGGTGGTCTCGCGCTTCGACAGGTCCAGGCGGACTTCGCCCACGCCCGGCACCTTCACGTGCGTCGGGCCGCCGGCGCTGACCGACACCTTCTTGCCCAGGACCGTCACCGAGCCGAGCACGCTGGAGACGGCGACCGGCGTGCTGCCGGCCTCGCAGGTCGCCCTGGAGGTGACCGTGCCGACCTCGATGAGGGAGAGCAGGGGAAGGCCGGGGACATGCAGCTTCGCGTGGGCGAGACGGGTGGAGGCCTCGGCTCCGGTGCCGTCGACGGCCGCCTTCGCCTCGGCGACGTCCGCGCGCAGGACACTGAAGGGCTTGCCGCCGGCGACGCCGTCCAACTCGGCGGACAGCGCGCTCTTCTCGGCGCTGTGCGGGGCCTGCACCTCGTTGAGGGACACGGCGAGCGGGACGTCGACGGTCTTGTCGAGCAGGGACACGTCGAGGCCGGTGCGCAGGACGGACGCGCTCGCCCGGCCCTGGCCGGAGGTCGCGTGGGCGGTGCCCGCGCCGGCCAGGGCCGCGGGACCAGCGGCCAGGACCGTGACCGCGACGACGGTGGCGGCGCGACGGGCGCGCGCGGGCAGCGGAAAGTGGTTGCCGTTCAAGGGTGGGACCCCCAGAAGAGGAATGCCTCGGGACCCCGCAAGAATTGCGTACGAGGGGTGAACGGTCAGCAGGGTGCCGTGGATTCACTCCAACGTGAGTTTTTCGCGCATGCCTTCGATTCCATCGGCACGCGCGTTCCCCCCCACCGCCCGCGGCGCCGCGCTCTCAGCTCACCACCGCGCCGTTCAGTACCACCCGGCGCGGAGCCGCCAGCACCCGTACGTCGGCGCGCGGGTCGCTCTCGTAGACCACGAGGTCCGCGGGAGCGCCCTCGACCAGACCGGGGCGGCCGAGCCATTCGCGTGCGCCCCAGGTGGTCGCCGAGAGCGCCGCGAGCGGCGGGATGCCCGCCGTCACCAGTTCCGCGACCTCCGCGGCCACCAGACCGTGCGGCAGCGTGCCGCCGGCGTCCGTGCCGACGAAGACCGGGATGCCTGCGTCGTAGGCGGAGCGCACGGTGTCGTAGCGGCGTTCGTGGAGCCGGCGCATATGGGCCGACCATCGCGGGAACTTGGACTCGCCGCCGGCGGCCAGGTCGGGGAAGGTGGCGATGTTGACGAGGGTCGGCACGATCGCCACGCCGCGCGACGCGAACAACGGGATCAGCTCGTCGGTGAGGCCCGTCGCGTGTTCGACGCAGTCGATGCCCGACTCGACGAGGTCGCGGAGCGAGTTCTCGGCGAAGCAGTGCGCCGTGACCCGCGCGCCCAGGCGGTGGGCCTCGGCGATGGCCGCCTCGGCCGCCTCCCGCGGCCAGCTGGGGGCGAGGTCGCCCACCTCGCGGTCGATCCAGTCGCCGACCAGCTTGACCCAGCCGTCGCCGCGCCCGGCCTCCCGCGCGACGTACGCGACGAGGTCCCCGGGCTCGATCTCGTGCGCGTAGCCGCGGATGTAGCGGCGGGTGCGGGCGATGTGCCGGCCCGCCCGGATGATCTTCGGGAGGTCTTCGCGGTCGTCGACCCAGCGGGTGTCCGAGGGCGAGCCGGCGTCGCGGAGCAGCAGGGTGCCCGCCTCGCGGTCGGTCAGCGCCTGCTTCTCGGCGACGTCGGCCCCGACGGGACCGTGCGCGCCCAGGCCCACATGGCAGTGGGCGTCGACCAGGCCGGGCAGCGCCCAGCCCTCGACGGTCCGCACATCGCGCGCGCCGGCGGGGCGGTCGTAGGAGATCCGGCCGTCGACGACCCACAGCCCGTCGCGGACCTCGTCGGATCCGGTCAGGATCCGCCCCTTCACGTGCAGCACCGCGCGATCGCTCATGCACCGCACCTTAGTGACCGCCTAGTCGCCCTTGCCCAGCCGGTCGGAGGTCTCCTCCTCGACCTGGGCCATCGCGGGGTCGAGGAGGCGGGAGAGGAAGTGCCGGGTGCGCTCGTGGCTGGGGTTCCCGATGACCTCGGCCGGGGCGCCGTCCTCCACGATCACGCCGCCGTCCATGAAGACCACCCGGTCGGCGACCTCGCGGGCGAAGGTCATCTCGTGGGTGACGACCATCATCGTCATGCCCTCGTCGGCGAGCATCCGCATGACCGCGAGGACATCCCCGACCAGCTCCGGGTCGAGCGCCGAGGTCGGCTCGTCGAACAGCATCACCTCGGGGCCCATGGCCAGCGCGCGGGCGATGGCGACGCGCTGCTGCTGACCGCCGGACAGGGAGGCGGGGTAGGCGGCCGCCTTCTCCGACAGGCCCACCCGCTCCAGGTTCTCGGCGGCCACCCTCGCCGCCTCCGCCTTGCCCCGTCCGAGCACCCGGCGCTGCGGCAGTGTGAGGTTCTCGGTCACCGACAGGTGCGGGAAGAGGTTGAACTGCTGGAAGACCATCCCGATCCGGCGGCGTACGGCATCGATGTCGACGTCGGGGTCGGTGAGTTCGGTGCCGCCCACGAAGACCTGGCCCTTGGTGGGCTCCTCGAGCAGGTTCACACAGCGCAGCAGCGTCGACTTGCCGGAGCCGGAAGGGCCGATCACACAGACGACCTCACCCTGGCCGATCTCCAGGTCGATGCCGCGCAGCACCTCGTTGGTCCCGAACGACTTGTGCAGGTCGCGGACGTCGATCTCCGGTCGGCTCATTTCACGGCCTCCTGGGCCTTCGCCTCCATGCGCCGCACGACGAAGCCGAGCGGGATGGTCACCAGCAGGTAGCACAGACCGGCGACCAGGATCGGCGTGGAGTTGGCGGTCGTGCTGGCCAGGTCACGGCCGTACTTGGACAGTTCGCGCTCCTCCAGCGTCACCCCGAGGAGCAGCACGAGGGAGGAGTCCTTGAAGAGCATGATCAGTTCGTTGGTGAGCGGCGGGAGGATGATCCGGAACGCCTGCGGGATGATGACCGAGACCATCGCGCGGGCGGGCGAGAAGCCCAGCGACCGGGCCGCCTCCAGCTGCCCCTTGGGCACGGCCTGGATGCCCGCGCGGAACGTCTCCGCCATGTACGCGGCCCCGATGAGGCCGAGCCCGAGGGCCGCCTTGCCGTAGGTGCCGCCGACGATCTCCGTGCCGGGGAAGGCCAGCGGCACGGCGACGCCGATGAAGACGAAGATCAGCAGGGCGGGCAGACCGCGGAAGATCTCGATGTAGACACCGGCCAGCCAGCGGTACGGGCCCACGGAGGACAGCCGCATCAGGGCGACGACCAGACCGAGCACCAGGCCGAGGACGAACCCGGACACCGTGTAGAGCACGGTGTTCTTCAGCGCCAGCGTGATGACCTCAGGGAACATCTGCTTCGCGATGTCCCACTGGGCGAACTGGTTCTTCAGCCGGCCCCAGTCCGCCGTGACCGCGAAGACGATCACGGCGGCGACGAAGACGACGTACTGCGCGCCGCGCGAGAGGCTGCGCTTCTGCCGGCGGGTCAGGCCCTTCTTCTTCGGTTGGAGTCGTACGTCGGTATCGGCCATGGGTCAGGAGGCCGAGGCGGCGGCCGACGGGGAGGCGGCCGACTCGTCGTACGGGCCGATCCACTTCTCGTACAGCTTCTTGTAGGTGCCGTCGGCCTTCGCGTCCGCCAGTGCCTTGTTGATCGCGGCGACCAGCTTCGCGTTGCCCTTCTTCACCGTGAAGCCGTACTGCTCACCGGTGTTGAGATTGTCGACGACCTTGAAGGCGTCGGCGTTGGCCTTGTCCTTCAGCCAGCCCTGGACCACCGGGTAGTCGATGACGACGGCCTTGACCTGGCCGGTGCGCAGACCGTTGAGGACGGCGTCGGAGGACTCGAAGGAGACCGGGTCGAAGCCCTCCTTCTTGGCGTAGTCCTCGCCGGTGGTCTGCGCCTGGGCGCCGAGCTTGACGTTCTTGGACTTCACGTCGGCGAGCGAGGTGACGCCCGCCCCCTTGTCGACCAGGACGGCCTGGGTGGCCTCGAAGTAGGGGTCGGAGAAGTCGACGTTCTTCTTGCGCTCGTCGGTGATGGTCATGCCGGCCGCGGCCAGGTCGCACTGGTCGGAGTTCAGGAAGGCGCCGGTCTTGAAGTTCTCGAAGGGCGTGTCGTTGATCACCTGCTTCACTCCCAGGTCGTCGGCGACCAGGTCGATCAGGGACACGTCGAAGCCCTGGACCTTGCCGTCGATCTCCGACTGGAAGGGCGGGTAGGGCAGGTGGGTGCAGGTGGTGAGCTGGCCCGCCTTGACGAGCTCGACCCCGCCGGCGGCGGTCTTGGAGCCGCTGCCGCCGTCATCGGTGGAGGTGCAGGCGGCGACGAGCATCAGCCCGGCCGTCATGGTGGTGGCGGCCAGAACGCGGGTCCGTCGGCCGGGGTGGGTGTTCACGGCGGGCCTTCCTGTAAGGGAACTATGAGTTCTGATTATAAGGAGAAGTTTGAGGCTCTCAAATCAAACTGATGGTTACAGGGCCGTGCGACCTACGAAGTCAACGATGGGACGGGCGGGAAAGGTGGGATGCGTGCCGGTTAGTCTTTCGTCACCTCTACCCCGTCAGTGAAGAGAGCACCGCCGTGACACACCCGTTCCTGGACCTCGCCCCGCTGAGTGCCGCACGCTTCGCCTCGATCGAGGACCGGGTAGCGCGGCTGCTGGACACCCGGCAGGACGTCGTGATCATGCAGGGCGAGGCGCTGCTGCCGCTGGAGGGCGCGATCCGCGGTACGGCCGGTCCGGGCACGACCGCGCTGAACGTGATCACCGGTCCGTACGGGCAGACCTTCGGCGACTGGCTGCGGGACTGCGGTGCCACGGTGATCGATCTGGCGGTGCCCTTCCACACGGCGGTGACGGCCGCGCAGATCCGGGAGGCGTTCGCCGAGCACCCCGGGATCGACTTCGTGTCGCTGGTGCACGCGGAGGCGGCGACCGGCAACACCAACCCGGTCGCGGAGATCGGCGAGGTGGTGCGGGAACACGGCGCGCTGTTCTACCTGGACGCGGTGGCCTCGATCGGCGCGGAGCCGGTGCTGCCGGACGCGTGGGGCGTGGACCTGTGTGTGATCGGCGCGCAGAAGGCGATGGGCGGTCCGGCGGGGGTGTCGGCGGTGTCGGTGAGCGAGCGGGCGTGGGCGCGGATGGCCGCGAACCCGAAGGCGCCGCGCCGGTCGTACCTGTCCCTGCTGGACTGGAAGGAGCGCTGGGTCGACGGCGGTCGCAAGGCGCTGCTGCACGCGCCGGCGCAGCTGGAGATGCTCGCGCTGGAGGCGTGCGTCGAGCGGATCGAGGCGGCGGGAGCGGAGACGGTCATGGCCCGGCACGCGTCCGCCGCCGCCGCGACGCGCGCGGGTGCGGTCGCGTTGGGCGGCGGGCTGGAGCCGTACGTGCGTGACGCGGCGGAGGCGGCCCCTGTCGCCACGACGCTGCGGACGCCGCCGGGCGTGCTGGCGTCCGAGCTGGTCGCCCGGGCGCTGGCGAGCGATGCCACCCTGCCGCTGGCCGCGGGCGGGGGCGCGCTGGCCGGGAGGATGATCCGGGTCAACCACTACGGGGGCGACGCGACCGTCGGCGTGGTGCAGGCGTGTCTGGCGGCACTGGGCGCCGCACTGGCGGAGAAGGGGCTCGCCGTGGATCTGGAAGGGGCCCGGCGAGCCGTCGAGAACGCCTGGCGGTAGGGGTTGCCGATCCCGGCCGGCACACCGCAGCAACACGGCCCGCTCGGGGTCGGCTCGGGGTCGGCTCGGGGCCCGTTCGCCCGGTCCGCGGCCCGTTCGGCGCCAGACGGACGGCCGATTGACGACCGGTTCACGACGGTTCAGGACCGGATTCGGTCACTGCCGGACGGACGGCCGGTTCGCGGTCGGTCGGACTGACCGAGTCCCCCTGTCGGTGTCGCCTGTCATGCTGCCTCGCATGACCATCGACGCTCCCCTCACCCTCCCCGACGGCCGCCCCGTTCCTCTGCTGACCGGTGACGAACTTCCCATGCTGGAGAGCTGGTTGGCGTTCCATCGGGCTACGCTCGAGCTGAAGTGCGCGGGGCTGGACGACCAGCAGGTGCGGCAACCGGCGGCCGAACCGTCCGAGTTGACCCTGCTCGGTCTCGTCCAGCATCTCGCCGAGGTCGAGCGCAACTGGTTCCAGCGGGTGTTCGCCGGGCTCGACGTGCCGCCCGTCTTCGAGGAAGGCACCGGGTACGCCCTCGACGCCGGGCGGGGCCTCGACGCGGCGCTGGCCGTCTGGCGGCGGGAGATCGCGCGTGGGCGCGAGCTGATCGCCGGGCGCCCGCTCGACGCCACCGGCCGGATCGCCGACGGGCCGATGGCCGGGCTCGAGGTCGCTCTGCGCTGGGTGCTGATCCACATGATCGAGGAGTACGCCCGGCACAACGGCCACGCGGACATTCTGCGGGAGCGTATCGACGGGGTGACCGGAACCTGAATTCCAGGCCATTCCCGAATTCCCCGCGACTCTTTTCTCGGCTTACTTCTCCACCTATTTCCGCGCGCTAGCGTTCCTGGGTTCTTCTGCCCGGATTCCCCGCTTCCAAACGTCGAGAATCCCGGGCAGGTTCCGAATGCGTGACGCATTGCACAAGCGGGGCGATACGCCCCTTTTGCGCGGTGCAAAAAGGGATGAAACGGTAACGCGTCTCGTCGGCATCACGGAATCACCACGGCCTCTCCATGCGTTTTTGAATTTCCCTGGGTAAGTTCAATCCGCATGACTGCCGCACAAGCAGACCTACGTATCGACCGCCCGTCGGTGGAGGACGGCGCAGCGCTCTGGCGTCTCGCGAAGGAATCGGGAACGCTCGACCTGAACTCCTCCTACTCCTATCTGCTCTGGTGTCGCGACTTCGCCGCCACCTCGGCGGTGGCCCGCGCGGAGAGCGGTGAGCCGGTCGGGTTCGTCACCGGATACGTACGGCCGGAGGACCCGCACACCCTGCTGGTCTGGCAGGTGGCCGTCGACGCCGCGCACCGTGGTCGCGGCCTCGCCGCCGCACTGCTGGACGGGCTGACCGCACGGATCGCGGCCGAACGCCCGCTGACCGCCGTGGAGACCACGATCACCCCGGGCAACACCGCCTCCGAGCGGTTGTTCACCTCGTACGCCGACCGGCACGGGGCGACCGTCACCCGTGAGGTGCTGTTCGATGCCGGGCTGTTCCCCGACGGCCCGCACGACCCCGAGGTCCTGTACCGCATCGGCCCGCTCGTCTTCTGACCGCCCCGCCCCGCCTCTGCCCGCCTCTCCTGACGACCCCCACCCCGAGGAGCGTTTTCGTCGTGACCATCACCCAGCCCGACCTCAGCGTGTTCGAGACTCTCGAGTCCGAGGTGCGCAGTTACTGCCGCGGCTGGCCCGCCGTCTTCGACCGCGCGCAGGGCAGCCGTATGTACGACGAGGACGGGCACCGCTACCTGGACTTCTTCGCCGGCGCAGGGTCCCTCAACTACGGTCACAACAACCCCGTGCTGAAACGGGCGTTGGTCGACTACCTGATGCGGGACGGCGTCACGCACGGCCTCGACATGTCCACCGTGGCCAAGCGGACCTTCCTCCAGACCTTCCAGGACCTGGTGCTGCGGCCGCGTGACCTGCCCTACAAGGTGATGTTCCCGGGCCCGACCGGCACCAACGCCGTGGAGGCGGCCCTGAAGCTGGCGCGCAAGGTGAAGGGACGCGAGGCCATCGTGTCGTTCACCAACGCCTTCCACGGGATGTCCCTCGGGTCGCTCGCCGTGACCGGCAACGCCTTCAAGCGGGCCGGGGCCGGGATCCCGCTGGTGCACGGCACGCCCATGCCGTTCGACAACTACTTCGAGGGCCAGATCCCCGACTTCCTGTGGTTCGAGCGGCTGCTCGAGGACCAGGGGTCCGGCCTCAACAAGCCCGCCGCCGTGATCGTCGAGACCGTGCAGGGCGAGGGCGGCATCAACGTCGCGCGTCCGGAGTGGCTGCGGGCGCTCAAGGCCCTGTGCGAGCGGCAGGACATGCTGCTGATCGTCGACGACATCCAGATGGGATGCGGGCGCACCGGGGCCTTCTTCTCCTTCGAGGAGGCCGGGATCGTCCCGGACATCGTGACCGTGTCCAAGTCGATCAGCGGTTACGGACTGCCCATGTCGCTCTGCCTGTTCAGGCCCGAGCTGGACGTGTGGGAGCCGGGTGAGCACAACGGCACCTTCCGCGGCAACAACCCGGCCTTCGTCACCGCCACCGCCGCCCTGGAGACGTACTGGGCGGACGGGGCCGCGATGGAGAAGCAGACCCGGGCCCGTGGCGAGCAGATCGAGCAGGGGCTCATCTCGATCACCGAGGAGAACCTCGCCGACGTCAAGGAGTACCGGGGCCGCGGTCTGGTGTGGGGCCTGGAGTTCCACGAGAAGGCGCGGGCCGGGCGGGTCGCCGCGCGGGCCTTCGAACTCGGTCTGCTCATCGAGACGTCCGGCCCCGAGAGCGAGGTCGTCAAACTGCTGCCGGCCCTGACCATCACCCCCGAGGAACTGGACGAGGGCCTCAGCGTCATCGCCCGTGCCGTACGGGAAACCGTCTGACGCCCTCACCCCGCTGTCCGCCATCCCCTATCCAGGAGGCATCGCTCCACCGTGATCGTCCGTTCGTTCAAGGACATCGAAGGCACCGACCGGCATGTGCGGGCGGCGTCCGGCACCTGGGAGAGCAAGCGCATCGTGCTCGCCCAGGAACGCGTCGGGTTCTCGCTGCACGAAACGATTCTGTACGCGGGTACCGAGACGTCGATGTGGTACGCGAACCACATCGAGGCCGTCGTCTGCGTCGAGGGCGCGGCCGAGCTGACCGACCACGAGACCGGGCGGACGCACAGCATCACGCCCGGCACCATGTACCTCCTCGACGGGCACGAGCGGCACACGCTGCGCGTCAAGGAGGACTTCCGCTGCATCTGCGTGTTCAACCCGCCCGTCACGGGGCGGGAGGACCACGACGAGAACGGCGTCTACCCCCTGCTGACCGAGCCCGAGGAGGTGTGAACATCGTGACCACCGTCACCGATCTCTACCCCACCCGTGGCACCACCGAGGTGTCCGTACCCCGCCAGGACCCCGTCGTCTGGGGCTCCCCCGACGCGCCGGGGCCGATCCCGGCGGCCGGCCTCCAGGAGTACGAACGTGACGGCTTCCTCGCCGTCGACCGGCTGATCGGCGACGACGAGGTCGCCGTCTACCGGCGGGAGCTGGAGCGGCTGGTCGCCGACCCGGAGATCCGGGCCGACGCACGGTCGATCGTCGAGCCGAAGTCCAAGGCGATCCGCTCCGTCTTCGAGGTGCACAAGCTCAGTCCCGTGTTCGCCGCGCTCGTCCGCGACGAGCGGGTCGTCGGGCGGGCCCGGCAGATCCTGGGTTCGGACGTGTACGTCCACCAGTCGCGGATCAACGTCAAGCCGGGCTTCGGGGCCGGGGGCTTCTACTGGCACTCCGACTTCGAGACATGGCACGCCGAGGACGGTCTGCCGAACATGCGGACGGTGTCCGTGTCGATCGCGCTGACCGAGAACCTCGACACCAACGGCGGGCTCATGATCATGCCGGGCTCGCACCGCACGTTCCTCGGCTGTGCCGGGGCGACGCCCGAGGACAACTACAAGAAGTCGCTCCAGATGCAGGACGCGGGCACACCGTCGGACGAGGCGCTGACCGCGATGGCCGGGGACTACGGCATCAAGCTGTTCACCGGCAGGGCCGGTTCGGCGACCTGGTTCGACTGCAACTGCATGCACGGCTCCGGCGACAACATCACGCCGTTCCCGCGCAGCAACGTGTTCATCGTGTTCAACAGCGTGGAGAACACGGCCGTGGAGCCGTTCGCGGCGCCGGTCCGCAGGCCGGAGTACATCGGCGCGCGGGACTTCACGCCGGTGCGCTGAACCGCCTTTCCTCCCGTTGCCCGTGGCGACGGGCCAGGACGTCCTCCCCCGGTCCGGGCGAGGGCGTCCTGGCCTGTCGGGCCCGGCCCGGTGGCCGGACGCCGGGGCCTCAGGCCGACAGGGCGTCGAGCAGCCGGTCGACGTCGGCGGGCGTGTTGAACAGGTGGAAGGAGGTGCGCAGGTTGCCGGAACGGTCGGAGACCTGGATGCCGTCGGCGGCCAACGCGGGCTGCCGGAAGCCGAGTCCGGGCACCGAGACGATCGCGGAGCCGGGCGCGGCGACGGGGCGGTGACCGAGCCCGGCGAGTCCGGCGCGGAAGCGGTCGGCGAGCGAGAGGTCGTGGGCGCCGATCGCCGCCACGCCGAGTTCCTCCACCAGTTCGAGGGAGCGGCGCAGCCCGGCGTAGGTGAACAGGGCATGGGTCAGGTCGAACCGCCGTGCGGAGTGCGCGAGTTCGGCCACCGGACCGTAACAGCTGTCCCAGGGTTCCTCGCCGGCCACCCATCCCGCGAGGACCGGCGACAGTCCGCCGAAGTCCTCCGGGACCACCAGGAAGGCCGCACCGTGCGGGCCGAGCAGCCACTTGAAGGAGACGGCGGCGGAGAAGTCGTGGGCGTCGGCGTCCGTCGGGAGCCAGCCGGCGGACTGCGAGAAGTCGACATAGGTGCGTGCGCCGTGCGTCCGGGCCGCCTCGCGCAAGGCGGGCAGGTCCGCGATCCGGCCGTCGGCCGACTGGGCGGCGCTCACGGCGACCAGTGCCGTGCCGGGGCGGACGGACTCAGCGATCCGCTCCAGCGGGACGGCGCGGACCTTGAGGTCCCCGCGGACGTGGAACGGGTTGAGGACGGAGGTGAAGTCGTCCTCGGCGGTGAGCACTTCGGCGCCCGCGGGGAGCGAGGCGGCGATCACACCGGTGTGCGCGGCGACCGAGGCGCCCAGCGCCACCCGGGTGACCGGGACGCCGGCCAGCCGGGCGTACGCGGCCCGGCAGGCCTCCACGTCCTCGTGCAGCGGGGTCAGCGGCCTGCCCTCGGCGCGCAGCACCGCCGCCTCGTGCAGGGCGGCGACGGTCCGGGCAGGCAGCAGGCCGTTGCTCGCCGTGTTCAGGTAAGTGGTCTTCGGGGTGAACTCGGCGCGGACGAGGCTCTCGAAGGTCTCCATGGGTCCACTGTGGGACCCCGGCAACCCCTCGTCCATTGCCGATTTTTACGTGATTCCGCTAAGGACAGCTTATGGATGGGCTCTCACCTGCGGGTTTCAGTGCTGCGGCACCGCGCATCCGTCCGGGCCGCAGGCCTGCGCACCGCCGTCGTCGATCAGCTTCAGCGGCGAGCGGGCCTGCCAGGCCTGGGTGAGGGCCTGGGTGAAGACCTCGGCGGGCTGGGCCCCGGAGACGCCGTAGGCGCGGTCGAGGACGAAGAAGGGCACGCCGTTCGCACCGAGCTGTGCGGCCTCGCGCTCGTCGGCGCGGACCTCGTCGGCGTAGCGGGCGGGGTCGGCGAGGACCTCGCGGGCGGCCTCGGCGTCGAGACCGGCCTCGGCGGCCAGTTCCACGAGCCGTTCGTCGCCCTCGGAGAAGACGGACCGCTCCTCGGCGAAGTTCGCCCGGTAGAGGAGCTGGATCAGCTCGTCCTGCCGGCCGTGCTCCTTGGCGAAGTGCAGCAGGCGGTGCATGTCGAAGGTGTTGCCGTGGTCGCGGTCCCGGGTGCGGTAGTCGAGGCCCTCGGCGGCGGCCTGCGCGCCCAGGTTCTCCTCGCCGGTCCGCGCCTGTGCCTCGCTCATCCCGTACTTCTTGGTGAGCATGGCCAGCACCGGCTGGACGTCCCCCTTGGGGCGGCCCGGGTCCAGCTCGAAGGAACGGTGCACCACCTCGACCTGGTCACGGTGCGGGAAGGCCTCGAGCGCCTTCTCGAAGCGGGCCTTGCCCACGTAGCACCAGGGGCAGGCGATGTCGCTCCAGATCTCGACGCGCATGTCTCGGCTCTCTCCAGGTCGTGCGGTGTACGGCGCTCCCCGGGGGAGGTCCGCACGGAGGTTCCCTCCGCCGAGTGCATGAACGTTCAAGCAGGGCGTTTCATTCCTGGTCGATCCCCGGTCGTTCCCCGCTCACCGCGTACCTCAGCCACAGGTGGTGCTCGCCCTCGCCGGGCGGGTTCTCCGGGTCGGGGCGCCAGCCCTGCCGGGCGTAGAAGGCCTGGGCCCGCCGGTTGTCGACGTGCACGTCGAGCACGGCCGTGCGCCGCCCGTCCGCCCGCCACTGCTCGACACAGGCCGTGTGCAGGGCCGTACCGATCCCCGAACGCCAGTGGTCGGGGTCGACATGGAACTGGAACAGCTTCACCGTGTGCACGGGCGCGCCCTCCGGCGTACGGAAGGAGGCGAGGCCGACGAGCCGCCCCTGCTCGACGACGCACAGCACATGGCCGTCGGGCCGCCCGATGGCGGTGCGCCAGGCGGCGAGCCAGTCGGTACCGTCCCGCGGGGCCCCGTCGGGGTAGTACGTGGCCCGGGCGCGGGCGTGCAGCGCGACGACGCTCTCCGCCTCGGCGGGGACGGCGGTGCGGATCACCCGGTGTCCCATGACGCGATGTCCGATCATGCAGGAGAGGACGAGAAGGCCCTCCTCCCGGTTCCGGCCGGGCAGGTCCTAGCTTCCGTCCCGCAGGTCGCGCGGCCACTCGGTCCTGAACTCGAGATGGTCGTACGTCACGACGCACCCCTCGCCCATCGGCGACTGCGTCATGAAGCCGACCAGGGCCGCGCCGGTCTCCTTCTCCTCGCCGAGCGTGAACAGGCGGACGAACGTCCACCGTCTGCCGTCCCGGGAGGCGTGGAAGGCGAAGGCGCGCCCGGTCCGGCTCACCCTCAGCCAGACCGTACTCCCCTCCACGGTGAAGGAGTTGGCGTCGTCGGAGTGTCCCCGGGTGACCACCGTGCAGACGGTGGCCACGTCCGGGGAGTACTCCAGACACAGTTTGGCCCAGGCCCGCTCGCCGACCTGGACGTACAACGCCCCCGCGTCGAAGGCCCAGTTGAACCCGACGGTGACGCGTGCGACGAGCTGGAAGTCCCCTTCCGGCGCTCCCAGCAGCCGGGGCGCGTCGGCGGCGGGTTCCACCCCGTCCCCGGTGGGCGGCACGAACCGGTCCTGCCGGGCCCCGGCCCACCCGGTGAGCACCCCGTGCTCGTGGGACCAGTGCCCGTCGGGCCCGTAGGTACGCAGCGGAAAGGGCAGTTCGGGGAGGGAGACGTCCATGGCCTCATCATCTCAGGGGAGCAGGGAAACGCAGGGGCGCGGGGAACCGCGCGACAGGTCACGACGGACCCGCACGCGGCGGTCCACCGCGCCCCTCGACGACGCACCCCTCGGCGACGAACACCGCGGAGCGCCGCGCGCTACCGCTCCAGACGCCCGTTGAACCGGCGCGGCAGCCCCAGCTCGTTCTCGTCCCGCAGTTCCACGGGCAGCAGCGCCGCGGGAGCGTTCTGGTAGGCGACCGGCCGCAGCCACCGCTCGATGGCGGTCCCGCCGACCGAGGTGGAGGTGGAGGTGGTGGCCGGGTACGGCCCGCCGTGATGCTGGGCCGGCGCGACGGCGACACCCGTGGGCCAGCCGTTCACCAGCACGCGTCCGGCCAGCGGGGTCAGCTCGGCGAGGATCTCCCCGCCCCGGCCCTCGCCCGCGGCCTCCCCCTCCGACAGCTGGACGGTCGCCGTCAGGTTTCCGGGCAGGCGCGACAGCACCCCCTTGACCTCGTCCTCGTCGTCGTAGCGGACCACGACGGTGACCGGTCCGAAGCACTCCTCGAGCAGCAGGTCGTGCGCGCCCTCGGCGGCCAGCCGGGAGGCCGGCACGGTCAGGAAGCCCGGGCTGACGGTGTGCTCCCCGCCCGCGCCGGGCGTCACCGGGGACTCCACGTCGGGCAGCTCGGCCCGCTCGGCGACCCCGGCGATGAAGTTGTCGCGCATCCGGTGGTCGAGCAGCACGCCCGCGTCGGTGTCGCTCACCGCGTCCGTGAGCGACTTGACCAGCCCGTCGCCGGCCGCGCCGGACGGCACCAGCACCAGCCCCGGCTTCACACAGAACTGACCGACCCCCATCGTCATGGACCCGGCGAGACCGAGACCGATGGCCTCGGCCCGCTCGACGGCGGCGGCCTCGGTCACCACGACCGGGTTCAGCGATCCCAGCTCGCCGTGGAACGGGATCGGTACCGGACGGGCCGCCGCCGCGTCGAACAGCGCGCGCCCGCCCCGGATCGACCCGGTGAAACCGGCCGCGGCGACCAGCGGGTGCTTGATCAGCTCGACGCCGGCCTCGAAGCCGTGCACCAGGCCCAGTACGCCCGCCGGGATGCCGTGGTCGGCGGCGGCGTTGCGCACCACCTTGGCGACCAGCTCGGACAGGCCGGGGTGGTCGGGGTGGGACTTGACGACGACCGGGTTGCCCGCCGCGAGCGCGCTCGCGGTGTCACCACCGGCGACGGAGAACGCGAAGGGGAAGTTGGACGCCGAGTACACGGCCACCACCCCGAGCGGCACCTTGTAGCGGCGCAGGTCGGGAATGGGCGGGGTGGCGGTGTCGTCGGGGTGGCTGATGACGACGTCGAGGAAGGCGCCCTCGTCGACGATGTCGGCGAACGCGCGCAACTGGTAGCAGGTGCGGGCGAGCTCGCCGGTCAGCCGGACCGGGCCGAGCGCGGTCTCCGCGTCGGCCACCTCCACGAGTGTGTCCTTGGCCGCCTGGAGCCGGTCGGCGGCGGAACGCAGGAAGGCGGCGCGGACGGTACGGTCGGCGAGGAAGCCGCGCGCCTCGTGCGCGGCGCGGACGACGGCGTCGACCTCCTGGGCCGTGGCCTCCACCGCAACCTGTTCACGCTGCTTCCCGGTTCGGGGGTCGACACTCCAGACTGGTGCTGCTGCCACCGCGGGTCCCTCCACGCTTGGTTCTGACCACGTTTGGTACTGGCTCGTTCACCAGGGTCGTTCGATATACTGAACGCTGTCTCTGATGATGAATATGCTGTCGGAGCGTATTTCCCGTCGAACGAAGGGGTCAAGGGCGATGTCGGCTGGCGAGACGGGGGGCGGGGCGCAGGTCAAGTCCGCGGTGCGGACGGTTGAGCTGCTGGAATACTTCGCCGGGCGCCCCGGAATGCACTCCCTGGCGTCGGTCCAGGAGGCCGTCGGATATCCCAAGTCCAGTCTCTACATGTTGTTGCGCACGCTCGTGGAGCTGGGCTGGGTGGAGACCGACGCGACGGGCACGCGGTACGGCATCGGGGTACGGGCGCTGCTCGTCGGCACGTCCTACATCGACGGCGACGAGGTGGTCGCGGCCGCCCGCCCCACCCTGGACCGGCTCTCGGACGACACCACCGAGACCATCCACCTGGCCCGGCTCGACGGCACGAACGTCGTGTATCTCGCCACCCGACAGTCGCAGCACTACCTGCGCCCCTTCACCCGGGTCGGGCGCCGGCTCCCGGCCCACTCCACCTCCCTGGGCAAGGCGCTGCTCAGCACCTACACCGACGAGCAGGTCCGCAAGCTGCTGCCGGAGACGCTGCCGGCGCTGACCGAGCACACGATCACGGACCGCGAGAAGCTCATCGAGGAGCTGCACCAGATCCGCGAGCAGGGCTTCTCGGTGGACCGCGAGGAGAACACGCTGGGCCTGCGCTGCTTCGGCGTGGCGATCCCGTACCGCACGCCCGCCCGGGACGCGATCAGCTGCTCGGTGCCGGTGGCGAGACTCACCCCCGCGCACGAGCAGCTGGTGAAGGACGCGCTGTTCGACGCACGCGACCGGCTCACGCTGGCCACCCGTAGGCTCTGAGACATGCTGATCTCCCTGCGCCAGGTCCACGACAGCGATCTGCCGGTGTTCTTCCGGCAGCAGAACGATCCGGAGTCGGTGCGGATGGCCGCGTTCACCGCGAAGGATCCGGCCGACCGGGACGCGTTCGACGCCCACTGGTCGAGGATCCGCGCCTCGTCCGCCGTGCCGCGCACGATCCTGGCCGACGGGGACGTGGTCGGCAGCGCGGCGGTGTACGGGGAGCCGGGCGAGCGCGAGGTGACGTACTGGGTGGATCGCACCCACTGGGGCCGGGGCATCGCCACGCAGGCGTTGCGGGCGCTGCTGTCCGAGGTGCGGGAGCGTCCGCTGTTCGCGCGGGCGGCGGCCGACAACGCCGGTTCCCTGCGCGTCCTGGAGAAGTGCGGCTTCCGGCCCACCGCCCGGGCCACCGGCTTCGCGAACGCGCGGGGCGGGGAGATCGAGGAGATCGTGCTGCGGCTGGAGGCCTGACCCGAACCGGCCTCAGATGAACGGTCGATGAGAAACCGGGCGCAAGGGAACGATCCGCGCCGTTCCGTTCGTCTCTCTGTTCGCAATGAACAAGACGATCAGGCGCGCCTCGGTCTTCGCGCTGCTGCTGGTGTTCGCCCTGCTGCTCCGGGCGACCTGGGTGCAGTTCTACGAGGGCCGGGCACTCGCGGACGACAAGGACAACCGGCGCAACGCGATCGAGACGTACGCGGAGCCGCTCGGGAACATCATCGTGGCCGGAAAGGCGATCACCGGCTCGGCCGTCACCACGGGGGGCGACCTCAGATACAAGCGCACGTACACGGACGGCGAGCTGTACGCGGCGGTGACGGGCTACGCCTCGCAGAGCTACGCCCCCACACAGCTGGAGGGCATCTACGCCGACCTGCTCAACGGCACGGACACCCGCCTGAAGACCGCGCTGGACACGGTCACGGACGAACGGGCGGAGCCGGGCAACGTGATCACCACGATCGACCCGGCCGTGCAGAAGGCGGCGTACGACGCGCTCGGCGACAAGAAGGGCGCGGCCGTCGCGCTCGACCCGACGACCGGCCAGATCCTCGCGGTGGTGTCGACCCCGTCGTACGACCCGTCGACGCTGACCGACGCCAACACCGCCGGGACGGCCTGGAAGACGCTCAACGCGGACTCCGACAAGCCGCTCACCAACCGGGCGTTGCGGCAGCCGCTGGCACCGGGCTCGACGTTCAAGCTGGTCGTGGCGGCGGCCGCGCTGGAGGACGGGCTGTACTCGTCGGTGGACGAGAAGACCGACAGCGAGGACCCGTACACCCTGCCGGGCACGCGCACGGTCCTGAAGAACGAGAACACGTCCGCCCCCTGCGAGAACGCCACGATCCGGGTCGCGTTGCAGTACTCCTGCAACAACGTCTTCGCGCACATGGCCGTCGAGCTCGGGCAGGACAAGCTGAGGGCGACGGCCGAGAAGTTCGGTTTCGACGACGAGAGCCAGGACGTGCCGGTGCGGGCGTACCCGAGTGTGTACCCGTCCGACATGGACGAGTCGTCCACCGCCCTGACCGGCATCGGCCAGTTCGACGTGACCGCGACGCCGTTGCAGATGGCCATGGTGTCGGCCGCCCTGGCCAACGGCGGCAAGCTCGTCTCTCCGCACATGGTCTCGCAGATCACCGACGGCGGCGGCGACGTTCTCGAGGACTACGACGACGAGGCGTCGACCACGCAGATCGTCAGCTCCTCCACGGCCGAGCAGTTGCGGTCGGCGATGCAGACGGTCGTCGAGAAGGGCACCGGCACCAACGCGCTCATCGACGGCGTCACCGTCGGCGGCAAGACGGGTACGGCCCAGAACGGCGAGAACAACAGCAAGGCGCCGTACGCCTGGTTCACGTCGTACGGCACGTCCGACTCCTCCGGCAAGGAGGTCGCCGTGGCCGTCGTGGTCGAGCAGTCCGACGCCGCGCGCTCCGAGGTCAGCGGTAACGGGCTGGCAGCCCCGGTCGCGAAGGCGATGATGCAGGCGGCGCTGAAGAACTGAGGTGGCCGCGCGACCGGCCCGCGCATCCGCTGTGGCCGGCCGCGCGGTTCACCGCGCCCCTGCAAGGCGGCTACTTCACACCCAGGAGCTGCTCGAGGGGGTCGATCGCGAAGTACACCACGAACAGCGCCGAGGCCCCCCACAGCAGCCAGTGGACCTCCTTCGCCTTGCCGAGCACCGTCTTGATGACGACGTACGCGACGAAGCCCGCGCCGATGCCGTTGGTGATCGAGTAGGTGAACGGCATCACGGCGATGGTGAGGAACGCCGGGATCGCGATCTCGTACTTGTCCCAGTCGATGGTCTTGACCTGGGTCATCATCAGGAAGCCGACGGCCACGAGAGCGGGGGCGGCGGCCTGGAGCGGGACGATGGTGAGGAGCGGCGTCAGGAACAGCGCGAGCGCGAACAGTCCGCCGGTGACCAGGTTGGAGAAGCCGGTGCGTGATCCCTCGCCGACGCCGGCGGCCGACTCGATGTAGGAGGTCGCGGAGGACGACGAGGCCGCACCGCCCGCGACCGCCGCCGCCCCGTCGATGAGCAGCACCCGGCCGAGGCCCGGCACATCGCCCTTGTCGTCCAGCAGCCCGGCCTCCGCGCTGATGCCGACGACGGTGCCCATGGTGTCGAAGAAGTCGGACAGGACCAGGGTGAAGACCAGCAGGACGACCGTGATGACGCCGGTCTGGCCGAAGGCGCCGAACAGGCTGAAGTGACCGATCAGCCCGAAGTCGGGGGTGTCGACGATCCGGTCGGGCCACGAGGGCGTGGTCAGACCCCAGGACTTGACGTCCGCGAGCGAGTTGATGACGATCGCGAGGGCGGTCATCGTCACGATGCTGATCAGGATCGCGCCCTTGACCCTGCGGGCCAGCAGACCGATCGTCAGCAGCACGCCGAGGCAGAAGACGAGCACCGGCCAGCCGCCGAGGGTGCCGGTGGCGCCGAGCTGTACGGGGACGGTCGTGTTCGCGGCGTCGGGAATGCGGCTGACGAAGCCGGCGTCCACGAAGCCGATGAAGGCGATGAACAGGCCGATGCCGACACTGATCGCCTGCTTCAGCGGCTGCGGGACGGCGTGCATGACGGCCTCGCGCAGACCGGTCACCACCAGCACGCAGATGAGCAGGCCTTCGAGCACGATGAGGCCCATCGCGTCGTCCCAGCTCATCAGCGGGGCGATCTGGAAGGCGACGACCGCGTTCAGGCCGAGGCCCGCGGCCAGGGCCAGGGGGAGGTTGCCGCCGACGCCCATCACGATGGTCATCACCGCGGCCACCAGGGCGGTGGCGGTGGTGAGTTGGACGGCGTCGAGATGGTGCCCGAACTTGTCCTCGGCGCTGCCCAGGATGATGGGATTCAGGACAAGGATGTAGGCCATGGTGAAGAACGTGGCGAAGCCGCCGCGTATCTCCCGGCCGAAGGTGGACCCCCGTTCGGAGATCCTGAAGTACCGGTCGACGCTGTTCGCCGCGGGTGGCGCGGTACCTGGCCGGGCGGCCGTCTGCTGCGTCTCGGACATGGCTGGTGCTCCTAGGTGCCTGAACGAACTGGGTGCGGATGCTGGCTGGATTGTTCCCTCGTTGAACCGTCTTCAGGTTTTCGTCGTGTTACGGAATCGGACTCCGGAGCCGTTCGGCCGGCCACCCGGTGTTCGAACCCCCGTACCGGACCGGGTGGTCGGCCACTGCTACGCTTCCCGGTCTCGCCCCGGCCGCCTCCTCGGGGCCTCCCCATGTCATACACATGACACACACAGGCACAGCAGTCGTTCCGAGAAGAGGTCACCCGTGGGCACAGTCGTCGACGACGCCGCCTCGGTGGAGTTCCATGCCTTCTTCGACCGCCACTACGCCGAACTGTCGCGTCTGGCCCACCTGCTGACCGGTGAGGCGGACGCCGCCGACGATCTCGCGGCGGACGCGCTGCTCGCGCTGTGGAACCGCTGGGACCGGGTGCGCGCGGCCGACCACCCGGTGGCGTACGCCCGCGGTGTCGTCGCCAACCTCGCCCGCACCCGCATCCGCAGCGCCGTCCGGGAGCGACGCAGGATCGCGCTCTTCTGGTCGCAGCGCGAGGAGAAGACGGAGAACCCCGACATCGCGGGCGTGGTGGACGTCCGGTCGGCGCTGCGTAGACTCCCGTTCCGCAAACGGGCCTGTGTGGTGCTGCGTCACGCCTTCGACCTCTCGGAGAAGGACACGGCGCTCGCCCTGGGGGTCTCGGTGGGTACGGTGAAGAGCCAGACCTCCAAGGGGATGGCCGAGCTCCAGAAGCTGCTCGGCGGCGACGGAGCTCCGCTCAAGGTGCCCGCCATGGTGCGCACCGGTGAGGCCTCGGCCTCAGGAAGGGACCGATGACGATGCGGCGGGACGTGCACGACGAACTGCGCGCCCGGCTGCAGGGGGCGGCCGAGGCACACGAACCCGACCGGGCGTACATCCTGGCCCGCGTCGAGCGCGGCATGGCGGGACAGGCCCAGGGACCACGGCGCTCCGATCACCGGGCGAGCCGCCCGGTCCTGTGGGGCTGGGCGCGGATCGTGGGCGCCACGGCGGCGGTCGCGGGCATGCTCGCGGTCGGCGGCTACGCGGTGGCGTCCGCCGTGAAGGACGACCCCCCCGCGCAGCAGACCGTCTCCGTCTCCCCGCCGCCGGTCGAGTCCCCGGACGCGACGAGCCGGCCGCCGGTCTCGCCCACGCCGAGTTCCGGCGGCGGCGCGAAGGACCCGGCGAAGCCGAGCGCCGGCCCGTCGGGGAACTCCGCGGCCACGCCCTCCGCGCCCGCTGCCACGCTGCTGCCCGCCACGACCGACGACGAGGACGGCCCGCTGTGGTCGGACGGTTCGGTCGACCCGCACAGCAACGACTTCTGGGCGCAGAGCAACGTCACGGTCAAGACGTCCGAGGCACTCACCGAACTGACCGTGCAGCTGAAGGTCGCGCAGACCGGCGGGGTGTCGTCGGCGGGCGCCTGGCGCTCACTGCCCGAGGACGACTTCACGTTCTCGGTGAGCGAGCGGGACGGCTTCCTGGTCTACACCTGGGTGCTCAAGGAGGGCCGTACGGTCGCCAAGGGCGAATGGGTGTTCGCCGGGCAGTACGACCACGACCGCGGCGGCCGTGACGCCAAGGACGACACCTACGCGGTCACCGGCCGGTCGGACGGGCGACGAGGCGCGGTGGGCGGCGACTTCGCCTCCGCCGAGGACGGCGAAGGCGACTCCTGACCGCAGGGCCCCGGACAGCGCGCCCAGGGGCCTCACCCGGTTCGGCTCTCCTTCGAAAGGGATCGAGGAAGTCGCGTCAGCCGACGTAGTACGTCGGGTTCGGCAGCTTGTACGTCCGGTCGGCGTAGCCGCCCTCGAGGTCGGAGTACTGGTCGCCGAAGTTCGCGATGATCTCGTAACCGAGGTCGCGTTCGATGTGCCTGCGGGTGCCGGACTTGTACTGCACGGTCGTGCAGGTCCAGGTGCCCCGGGTGGCGCAGCCGCTCAGGTAGGACGGCGGCGCGGCGGCGTTCTTGAGGAACACGTGGTCGGCGTCGAGGTTGACGTCGGCGCCGACCTTCTTCAGGTTCTCCACGGCGGCGGAGCGCTGCGCCTCGGCGAGGCCCGAGTTGTAGAAGACCTCGACGCCCTTCTGCTCGGCGTACTGCACGAGTTCGGGGCTGCCGAACACCGCCGGACGGTCCGCCTTGTTCACGTACGCCGCCCAAGTGGCGCTGTTGTACGTGTAATTGTACCGCTTCTCGTAGTCGAGGCTGAGCAGCAGCGTGTCGTCGATGTCGAAGACGACCGCGGGCTTCTCGCCCTTGCGGACCGCCTTGCGGGCGGCCTGGTCGATGTACTTCCTCGCGGCCTTGTCGATGCTCGCGAGGTCCTTGGCGTACGGGCCGGACGGCGACGCCTGGTACACGCCGTTCGCGTCCGGCGCGGTGCCGTAGTAGGTGTCGATGTCCTTCACCAGGAGCCCGATGTTGTAGGGCTCGTGGGTGGAGTTGGCCGTGGACTGGCCGGCCGTGGCCGCGCCGGCGCCGTAGAGAGCGGCGCCGGCGACGGCGCAGGCCGCGGCGACGGCCGCGATGCGCAGTGGCTTATGCATGACACGTTTTCTACGCGCGTCACGCGGCCGAACGCGAGGCCCGTTGCCCGATCGATACCCGTTCACGGGCAAAAATCGGGTCAAGCGATCGGGGACGACGACCGGTCGGGCGCCCGGGCGGTGCACCGGGTGCCCGGCCGGTCAGTCCATGGTCGCTCCGACGGTCGTCGAACCCGTCGTCAGGAACGTGGTCGTGGGCAGGGTGCCGCTCGAGCCGCGGGCGTTGTACGCGGAGCTCGCGTCGGTGGACCGGAAGGCGGGTGTGGAGACGCCCGAGTCCCAGTTGTTGCCGGACGAGGTGACCGACGAGCCCTTGCTGACCGCGCCACCGCCGTTGCTCACGGCCAGGTTCTTGCCGAGCTTGGCGGCGCCGGTGGCGAAGTAGTAGCCCCACTTGCTGTTGGCGTAGGCGGTGGTGCGGTTGATGACGATCGCACCCTTGTTGGAGTTCTCGGTGAAACCGTTTCCGGCGTTGCCCCAGGCGGCCGAGTTGTTGACGACGTGCGCGACCACCTCGCCGTCCCCGCCCAGCTTGTAGCCGTTGCCGTCGCCCGCGAAGGCCGAGTCTGACCAGCGGTTGACGCCGTTGCCGAAGGACCAGGTGTGCTCGATGGTGACGGGCGAGGAGAAGGACCAGAAGTCGATGCCGTCGTCCGAGTTGTTGTAGAGGCGCGCGCCGGTGATGAGGTTGCCGGTGCCGGAGCCGAACTTGACGGCGACCCCGTCGGCGTTCTCGCCGTGGTTGGCGGCGTCGTAGTGACCGTAGGAGTCGATGTTCTTGACCGTGTTGTTGACGGTCCCGTCCCCGGTGAGGGTGAAACCGGAGTCACCGCCGTTGATGGTCTTGATGTTGTTCCAGTTGGTGCCGGTGCAGGACTGGCAGACGACCGCGCTGTCCGGGGAGTTCTGGAAGGTGATGTCGGAGACGTTCCAGTAGTCGGCGGTCAGCTTGAAGATCCAGTCCCCGTCGGGCAGCGACGAGCCGTCGATCTTCACGGTCTCCGAACCGTACGCGGTGAGGGTGACGGGCGACGAGGAGGTGCCGTTGGCCGTGGACTGGAGGGTGGCCGTCGGGTAGTAGGTGCCGGCGCGGACCTGGATGACCGTGCCGGCGGTGGCGTTCTTGATGGCGTTGGACAGGTCCGTGGAGTTGCTGACCACCACCGTGGCGGCCTGCGCCTGGGTGGGGAGGACGGCGAGTCCGGCGCCCAGGGTGAGGGCGGCGACGGCCGTGAGAGCGGTACGACGAGACATGGAGTGCGGGTCCTTTCCGTCGTTGCGGGGAGGGGGCAGGGGGATGGGGGGACGGGGCAGGTGGAGGGGTCGAAGGGAGGGAGCGGGTCGGGGAGAGCGGTTCACAGGACGGTGTCGAGCCAGTCGAAGACCTCGTCCTGCATGCGGTCGACGAAGACATGGCCCAGGTCGGGCCAGCTCTTCAGACGCAACCGTTCCTCGGCGTGACGGGAGCGCCAGACGGTGCGCAGCCGGTCGTGGGCCGCGCGGACGCCGTCGGCGGGGAAGAGCGGGTCGAGCCCGCCGTCGAAGAACAGCATCGGCCTGGGTGCGGCGATGCTCGCCACGTCGGGGAAGTCGAGGAACCGGGGAAGCCCGGGGTGGAGCATGTAGTACGACGATTGCCCGCGCAGGGTGTTGTTGCCGGGCACCATCATTTCCTTGAGGCCGGTCATCCAGCAGACGGCCGCCGCGGCGGCGAGGTCGTCGCTGAGCGCGGCCGCCTGCCAGGCGCGGAAGGCGCCCATGGAGAACCCGACGGCCGCCACGCGGCCCCGGTCGACCCGGTCCAGACAGGCCAGGAACCCGGCGGCCCGGGCGTCCTCGCGGGCCGTGAGTCCGGCGAGCGAGGAGCCGAGGTGGTAGAAGTTGGAGGCGAGGGCCTGCTGCTGGTCGTAGGCGAGTGGTCCGCGGTCGCCCCAGCCGAGGGCGTCCGCGCACAGCACGACATACCCCCGCCGGGCCAGCTCGTCGCCGACGAACCGTCCGCTGAAGTACCGCTCGGACCAGCTCTGCGCGGAGGCGAGCCGGGTGTCGTCGTACCAGGGCCGGACCAGTTTCTCCTTCCCGATGTCGAACTTCGCCCCGTGGTCGTGCAGGAGGAGCACCGCCGGGAAGGGGCCGGGACCGTCCGGGGTGAGGAGCGCGGCGCGGACGCGTTCGTGGCGGGTGAGGGAGAGCGTCACCAGTTCGCGGGTGTAACCGCGTTCCGGGCTCCGGTCGGTGAACTCGGGGGCGTAGGGGGTGCGGTCCTGCGGTCCGACGAGCAGCAGCTCCTCGACCTTGGCGCGGGCGGCCCGGCGCCAGGCGCGGAAGTCGCGGATCGGGGACCTTCCCCAGGCGAGCGGGAAGGTCAGCTCGGCTTTGAGAGCGGGGTGGAAGCCGGGCAGCGGCCCCTCCACGACGGCCGCCGGTCCGTCGACGGTGACCGCCGGTCCGTCGGCGACGGCCGCCTGTCCGTCGGCGACGGCCGCCTGTCCGTCGGCGACGGCCGCCTGTGCGTCGGCAGCGGCTGCCTGTGCGTCGGTGGTGGCGGATGCCCCGGTCAGGAGCGCGGCCCCGGTGCCGGCCACGAACGCCCGTCGTCCCACCGCCGGGTCATGGGCGCCCATACGGCCTCCAGTCCCCGAGGTACGTCCGCCGGGTGTGGATGGCCGCCTCCTCGTCGGTCAGCTGCGGCCGGTTCTCCGGCGCCGCGATCGCCGCGCCCGGGCCGGAGTTGTGGTGTTCGCGGAAGCGCATGGTCTGCCAGGGGTAGGCGTCGCGCATGTTGGTGTACGGGGTCACCGCGTCGATGCCGGGGCCGATCCAGGTGTCCCGTACGACCAGCGAGGGCCAGGCGGTCGTCTCGTACGACGGCACCCAGGGCCGGGCGATCTTGTACGCCGCGTCCTCGGCGCCGGAGGTGATCCGGCCGCGCAGGGCCAGGAAGCCGTAGGGGTTGGCCCGGGCGGTGGCGGGGGCGAAGACCATGCCCTTGGGGGTGAAGGCCACGTCCCGCTGGAGGGTGTGGAAGTGGCAGGCGTCGAAGACGGCCCGGCCCCGCCCGAAGACGAAGTCGACGTCGCCCTCGATGTAGCAGCGGTGGAAGTACTGCCGGTCGAAGGCGTCCAGCGCGGTGGTGTCGGCGAACAGGGTGTCCTGGTGGGCCAGGAGGCGCACGTTGTCGAAGTGCGTGCGGTCGCCGGTGACGTAGGCGGCCACCGCCTGGGTGCCGGTGATCTCCGGGTGGTCGGCGCGCAACCAGTCGTTGGCGAGGGTGAGGTCGCGGACGGTGAGGCCGGGGGCGGCGGAGGTGAAGGTGGCGGAGCCCGCGGTGCCGTGGGTACCGGATCCGTCGGGCTTCTGCGTGCCGTTGGCGTTGTCGAAGACGAGGACGGCGGCACGCGGGTCGCGGGAGAGGCCGCGGATGGTCAACTCGCCCTTTTCGGCGGGCACGTCGACGACTTCCCGGTAGGTCCCCGGGTGTACGACGATCGTCGCGCCGGGTCCGTCGACGGCGTCCACGGCGGCCTGGACGGAGTCGCCGGGGCGGACGTGCAGGATGCGGCGGGACCGTGCCCGGGCCGGGGTCGCGGTGATCAGGGCGGTCCCCGTGATGCCCGCGAGGAGGGTGCGTCGGCGCAGCATCTCAGCACTCCCCCTTCCAGGGCTCCCAGTCGCCCAGGTAGGCCGCACGGGTCGCGGACCGCGCCTGCTCGGCGGTGAGTTGGGGGCGGTTCTCGGGGACGGTGATCCGTGCTCCCGGCCCGGTGTTGCGGTACTCGGCGAACCGCTGGTTCTGCCAGGGGAAGGAGGCGGACATGTCGGTGTAGGGCGCGACCGCGTCGATCCCGGCGTCCAGCCGGGTGTCGCGGACGGTGAGGCTCGGGCGGGCGGTGGTGTCCGAGCTGGGCACCCAGGGGCGGGCCAGCTTGTAGAACGCGTCCGGCGCCTCGCTGCTGATCCGGCCCCGGACGACCAGGTAGCCGAGCGGGTTGGCGCCCGCCGTCGAGGGGGCGAAGACGAAGCCGTAGGGGGCGGAGGCCAGGTCGGTGCGGGTCAGGGTGCGGAAGTGGCACTGCTCGTAGACGGCCGTCGCCCGGCCGAAGACGAAGTCCACGTCTCCCTCGACGTAGCAGTGCGCGTAGTACTGCCGGGCGAAGGTGCCGAGCGCGAGGGAGTCGGCGTACAGGGTGTCCTGGTGGCCGAGGAACCGGCAGTGGTGGAAGGCGGAGCGGTCGCCCTGGACCTTGATGGCGACGGCCTGCGTTCCGGTGATGCCGGGGTGGTCGGCGCGCAGCCAGTCGTTGGCGAAGGTGATCCAGCGGGCGGTGAAGCCGTCGGCCTGCACGGTGGTGGTGGCCGACCCGGTGGTGCCGTAGGTGCCGCCGCCGGGCTTGGCGGTCCCGGCCGCGTTGTCGTAGACGATCACGACGTCACGGGGGTCCTCGGAGGCGCCGATCCAGGTGGCCTCGGTGCGGGTGACGTCGAGGGCGACGGTCTCCCGGTAGGTGCCGGGGGCGAGGACCAGGGTCCAGCCGCTGCCGGTGGTGGCGGCGACGGCGTCCCGGACGCCGGTGAAGTCGCCCCGGCCCCGCGGGTCGACGTACAGGGTGCGCGGGGTGAGGCGGGCGGCCGGGGAGCCGTGCCGGCCGAACGGGGCGCGTCGCGCGGCGGCGGCCCGCGCGGGTGCGGCGGCGAGGCCGAGGGCGGCGACCGTACCGGCGGTCGCCGTCAGGAATCCTCGTCGGGAGAGCGGAAGTCGGGAGAGCGGGAGTCCGTTGTGACGACGGGGGTGTCGGGGCGAGGACATGCGGGTGCTCCTTGGCAGTGCGGCTCTGCTGAGGGGGCCGGGGCGACGACGGGCGCCGCCCCGGCCGTCGGAGGAGGGGTCAGCCCAGGCGTCCGGCGCCCGCGCCGCAGTCGACGATCCGCGGGACCGCCTTCGCGGGGTCGACCTTGGTGCGCAGGGTCGGCGTCCAGCCTGCGCCGGATGCCAGGACCTCGGCCGGGATCTCCGCGTTGTGCACGGCGATCAGGTCCGTGAGCCTGCCGTTGACGTAGTTGTCGTCGGCGGTGAGCGGTGAGACGTTCCAGCGCTTCAGCACCTTGGCCGCGCTGACCCCCTCCGGCAGCGTGAACGCGTTGTGCTGGGCGACGAGCCGGGACTCCTTGCCGATCCCGAAGCTGTAGGCGAAGGAGTCGTCGGCGACGAAGTGGTTGTTGTAGGAGTCGACCTGCCCGAAGCGGACCCGGGGGGCGCGCTCGACCAGGTTCGAGAACCGGTTGTGGTGGAAGGTCACCTTCAGGTGGCCCCGGTCGCCGACGGCCGTCGACTCGCTGTCGCTGTTGCCGATGAGGATCGTCTTGTCGTGGTCGGTGAAGACGTTCCAGGAGGCGGTGACGTAGTCCGCCCCCCGGACGATGTCCAGCTCGCCGTCGTGCTGCTGGTACAGCATGCCGAAGTAGGTCGGCGCGGCGCTGTCCGGGTGCGAGCCGTCGGTGAACGTGTTGTGGTCCAGCCACACGTGCGTCGAGCCGTAGACGACGGCCGTGTCGTACTCGGAGTTCCAGTTGCCCTTCGTGCCGTCGGTCGGGTCCCACTGCGGGAAGCAGTCGATGGGCGACTCGAAGGACAGGTTCCGGATGATCACGTTGTCGACGGCCTTGATCTGCAGGCTGACGCCCTTGAGGCCGGCGTTCTTCCCGATGCCGACGATGGTGGTGTTGGCGGGGACGTTGGCCTTGATGGCCGTGTCCTGGGCGGCGGCGGAGGCGCGTCGCAACCCCTCCGGGCTGTCGTCGGGCTCGGCGCTCAGGTCGGTGTCCAGCCCCCAGGTCTCGGGCGCGTAGGCGGCGAGATAGGCGTCGAAGTCGTAGCCGGGCGCGGCGAAGGCGTCACATCCCTCGGCGACGGCGTCGATGACGCCCTTCACCTTGATGATCTTCGGCGCGCTGCCGCCGGCCGCGAGGGCGGCCTTGAACTGCGCCCAGTCGGTGACGGTGTACACATGGGCGGCGTCGGCGGCGGACCCGCCGGTGGTCCCCGTCCCGTACGAGGCCCAGCCGTCGTTCGCGCCCAGGACCTGCCGGCCGAGGTCGCGCGACGAGGAGCGGGCGTGGGCATCGGCCTGGGCGGACGCCGTACCGGTGACGGAGAGCACCAGCGCGGTGCACCCCACCAGGGCAGCTATGACGCGTCCATGACATGTCTGTGTACGCACTGTACAGGTCTCCTCTGGTGACGAAAGGCGTGCGGGTCCTGCGAGGGCGGTGCGGGTCCTACGCGAGCGGTGCGGGCCAGGTGATCCAGGACGTCGGGATCTCGTCGTGCAGCCGGACCACGTCACGCGGCCCGAGCACCCGCGTGCGCAGCAGTTCCCGCACCACGAGCCGCGCCACGGCGATCGCCCCCGGCGGATTGAAGTGCGTGTTGTCCTGCTCGGACGCGGTCCAGTTGAAGTACGTCTTCGTCTCCTCGACGCCGAGCCGCTGCCACAGCGCGAGCGACAGCGCCTGGACGTCGAGCAGCGCCACCCGCTCCGCCTCCGCGAGCGCCCGCATGGCGGCCGGGTACTCGCCGTGCGTCGGCAGGGCGTTCCCCTCGGCGTCGAACCTGCGGCGCTCGACGGGCGTGGCCAACACCGGCCGCGCGCCCTTCGCGCGGGCGCCGTCCACGTACATCCGCAGGTGGTCCTGGTAGGTGGTCCAGGGTTCGGTGTAGCGGGCCGGATCGGTGGTCTTCTCGTCGTTGTGCGCGAACTGGACGAGGAGCAGGTCCCCCGGCCGGATCGCGGCGAGGACGGCGTCGAGCCGGCCCTCGTCCACGAAGCTCTTCGAACTGCGGCCGTTCACCGCGTGGTTGGCGACCGGCCGGTCCTTGTGCAGGAAGAAGGGGAGCGCCATTCCCCACCCGGTCTCGGGAGCGGCGTCGGAGTACTTCTGGGCGGCGGTGGAATCACCGGCGATGAAGAGCGTGCGGGGCCGGCGGGTCCCGGCCTGAGCCGGTCCGGCCGCCACCGCGCCGAGCGGAACGGCGGCGAGCGCCGCCGAAGTGACCTGTCTGCGGGTAAGGGACACGAGGTGCACCTCTCAACAGGGGCGAGTGAATGTCTTTCGGGGGCGCGGGGAACTGCGCGACCGGCCACGGGCGGGCCCGCAGTTCCCCACGGAACGCATCCGCCCCGGTTATCCGTGGTTCTGCTTCCAGTCGGCCTGCGCCGTGTTCAACTGCTCGGCCAGCGTGTTCAGGAAGTCCTTCGGGCTCATCTTCCCGAGCAGCACCTTCTGGAAGTTCGGCTCGTTGTCGGCCTTGGAGATGGTGTTCCAGTCGGGCAGGTAGTAGGGCAGCTGCACGATCTTGGTGCTGCTGCCCGCCAGCGCCTCGGCCGCCAGCTTCGTCGGCTCCGACGACTGCACCCAGTCGTCCTGCGCGGCCTCGGAGTTCGCCGGCACCTGGCCCGCCGTCTCGTTCCACTTGCTGTTGGACTCGTGCGACGCGGCGAACTCGATGAACTTCCAGGCGGCGGTCTTGTTCTTGCTCGCCTTGAACAGCCCGAGCCCGTCGACGGGGTTGGACACCTGCACCCGTGTGCCGTCGTCCTGCGTGGGCGCCGGGATGCCCTTGAACTTGCCGGCCAGCGCCTTCTGGTGGTCGCCGTACGAGCCCAGATTGTGGCTCAGCATGCCGATGGTGCCGGAGTCCCACTGGGCGACCATCTTGGTGAAGTCGTTGTTGACGTCGGCGGACGGAGTGTTCTTCTTGAACAGGCCGACGTACTTCTCCAGCGCGGCCACGTTCTTCGGGTCGTTGACCGTGGTCTTGTCGCCGTTCCAGAACTCGGTGATGCCGCTCTGCCCGTAGGTGGCGTCCAGCGCCTGGGCGATGGACCCCGCGCCGCCGCGGATGGTGTACCCGAAGGCGTTCTTGTCCTTGTTCGTGAGCTTGTCGGCGGCCTCGTAGAACTTCGTCCAGGTCGTCGGCGCGTCGAGGCCGGCCTGCTGGAACAGGTCGGTCCGGTACCAGAGCGTGCCGTTGTTCGCGGAGGTCGGCACCGAGTACGTCTTGCCGTCGATGCCCGCCGCCTTGACGCCGTCCAGGAACTTCTGGTTGAGCTTGCCGTTCAGCGCGCTCCCGGAGATGCGGCTGTCCAGCGGTTCGAGGGCGCCCTGCGCCGCGACCTCGGCGAGCATCGCGGTGCCCACACCGCCGACGTCGGGCAGACCGCCGCCCTGGATGGCCGTGTCGTACTTGGACTGGACGCTGTCGGCCGGCACGCCGACGTAGTTGACCTTGATGTCGGGGTTCGCCTTCTCGAAGTCGGCGATGATCTCCTTCCAGACGTCGGTGCGCACACCGCCGTTGTTGTCCCAGAAGGTGATCTCCCCCTTGCCGGAGCCCTCGCCTCCCTTGTCCCCCGCACCGCCGCTGCCGTCGTCGCCGCAGGCGGTGGCGGTCAGCGCGAGCACGGAGCCCAGGGCGACGGCCAGGGCGGCACGCCTGCTTCTGCGGATGCTGCTCTTCATGTGGTCGGCTCTCTTCTTCTGGATCCCAACAGAGGTATGAAGTTGTGGGGGGTCAGTGGATGGTGCGGAGGCGCGGCGGGGCGCCGAGCCGCTTCTGCGGCCCGGAGAACCGGGTGGCCGGCGCGGGGACGGCGGCCGCGGGATCCAGCCGGTAGGCGTAGAACTCCCGCGGCTCGGAGGCCGTGCCCCACGCGTCGGTCCGCCCGCTCCGGATCGCGTCGACATCGGTCTTCCTGCCGTCCCGGTCGCCCTCGACGTACGCGTCCCGGATCGTCGGATTGCGGATGATCACGTTGTGCGTACCGGGGTTCAGGTGCGGCTCCCCGTGCCCGATCTCGCCGCTGTCGCCGACGCCGACGATCGTCCTGTTCGAGGTCACGACGATGCCGGAGCCGAAGGGCTCGACCGCCACCGCGCCCTCGACCCGGATGACGTACGGCTCCTCGGCCGCCGCGTACCTCGCGAGCGAAGCCCGGTCGGCGACGGTCACGACCTGGTCGCCTGCGCCTGCGCCTGCGCCTGCGACGGTGCCGCCCGCGAGCGAGGCGAAGCCGTGGGCCCGGTCGGTCCACGGGCCCGCCGAAGTGGCCGGGGCGACGGCCGCCAGGACCGCGGCCGGTCTCGGCAAGCGCTTGCTAGGGAAGTGCGTCATTGCGGCTCCCAAGAGGCGTACGGAACAAGAGGGTCAGAGCGGGCTGATCCGGAACTGGCTGAACGTGGCCGCCCCCGCGTGGCCCGTCCCGGCCGGCGCGAGGGCGAAGAGGCCGAGCAGGGCACCGACCCAGCGCCACGGGGTGGCGGCGAAAACGGGGCCGGAAGGGCGCAGGCCGTCGCCGACGTCGTAGGCGAAACGGCAGCGCGCTCCGGTGCCGATCTCGATGCGCAGGCGCGCCCGTCCCCCGGGGGCGAGCCGCGGGTGGGCGGCGTCCCGTTCCCTTTCGGCGACCGGTTCGGCGAACCGGTGCACGAGGTGGACGGCCCCGTCGGCACCCCGCTGGAGCCCGATCCAGCCGAAGGCGTCCCCGAGGACCGTGAGTCCGGCGCGGGCGCCCGGCTCCTCGCTGTGCAGCTCCAGCTCCACCTCGACGGCGGACGGGAGGCCGGGCAGCCGTTGGGTGAGGACGTTGGGCAGGGTGCGCAGATCGTGCGCGTCGGACGTCCGCACGCAGGTCAGCCGCAGTCCGTCGGCCGAGTGCCGGGTGGCGAAACCGTCCTGCGGGTTGGCCGTCCACGACCACTGGCGGCCGAAGCGTCCGCCGGGGAAGTCGTCGTCGGTGGCGGGTGCGGCCGGCGGTCCGGCGGGCAGGTCGGGCCGCCGGTGCTCGCGCACGGGGGCGCCCTCGTCGCCGATCACCGGCCAGCTTCCCCCGTGCCCCCAGCGCATCGGCTGGAGGTGGAGGACCCGGCCGTACGCGCCGCGCTGCTGGAAGTGCAGGAACCAGTCCTCGCCGGACCTGGTGCGCACCCAGCCGCCCTGGTGGGGGCCGTTGACCTGGGTGTCCTTCTGCTCCAGGACGATCCGCTCCTCGTACGGACCGAAGAAGTCCCGGGACCGGAAGGCGCCCTGCCAGCCCGTCTCCACTCCCCCGGCGGGCGCGAGGATCCAGTACCAGCCGTCGTGCCGGTAGAGCTTCGGCCCTTCGAGCGTGAACCAGCCGGGGATCCGGTCCCCGTCCACGATCACCTTGCCCTCGTCGAGGACGGCCGTGCCCTCCGGATGCATCCGGTGACCCGTGAGCCGGTTCTTGACGCCCGCCCGGGACTTGGCCCAGGCGTGGACCAGATAGGCCTCGCCCGTCTCGTCGTCCCAGAGGGGACAGGGGTCGATGAGTCCCCGGCCCTCCTTCACCAGGTGCGGGCGGGACCAGGGCCCCCTGATCTCGGGCGCGTTGACCTGGAAGATGCCCTGGTCCGGGTCGCCCCAGAAGATCCAGAAGCGGTCGTCGTGGTGTCTCAGGGACGGTGCCCACACCCCGCAGTCGTGCCGCGGGGACCTGAACTCGTCCGCCGGCTCCAGGCGTTCGAGGGCGTGGCCGATCAGCGTCCAGCTGACCAGGTCGCGCGAGTGCAGCAGGGGCAGGCCGGGGGCGCGGCCGAAGCTGGAGGCGGTCAGGTAGAAGTCGTCGCCGACCCGCACGACGTCCGGGTCGGACCAGTCGGCGTTCAGGACGGGGTTGGTGTACGTCTCGTGCGTCACTGGCTGACCGCCTTCCGCACCAGGGCCGCCGCCTGGTCCCGGTCCAGGCGGCCGTCGGCGACGACCGTGACGATCCGGCGTACGGCCGTCTCGCCGGGCGGAACCGGCAGCCTCTCCTGAGCGGCCAGCGAGGAGCCGACGCCCGGGTACTCGGCGGTGCGGACGAACCAGGGATCGCGGCGGGTGGCGCCGGTGGCACCGGCGAAGACCAGGGTCCAGTGGGCGCCGGCCAGGGCGAGCCAGTCGGCGCGGGCGCCGTGGACGGATGCTTCGCCCTCCGTGCCGGCGGTGAAGACCTCGGGGGCCGCCTCCTCCTTCCGGGCCCGCCAGAAGAAGCCGCCGTAGGCCGCTCCGGGGCGCCCGTTCGTCGCCGGGCTGCCGATCGACAGCGGCCCTGAGGTGACGTTGGTCAGGGAGAACGTGAAGTCCAGCGCCCACGCGGTGTCGGTGAGTCCGGTCGCCGCGACCGTACGGCGCTCGCGCAGCAGCTCCGTTCCCGAGGCGACCCAGCGCAACTCCTCCACGAAGCCGTCCGGGTCACGCAGCTGGAAGGAACCGTGCCGCTGGGCGCCGTGGTTGTCGAGCTCGGTCGGGCCCTGGTCACGGACGTAGGTGCGTCCGCCCCAGAAGTTGTGCCCCTCGACGTCGGGTACGGCTACACCGACGCCGAGGTGGTGTGCGTGGTCGGCCGGGCTCAGTTCGGTGACCGCCGTGCCGGCCAGGGTGGTGACGGGGTGCAGGAAGGGGCGCGGGGAGAGCCGGGCGGACAGCTCGGGGCGGGTCACGTAGCGGGCGACCGGGCGGCCGGCGACACGCAGGACGACCGGTGCGTCGGGTGCGGTGGCGGTCATCAGGGGCTCACCTCTTTCGGATGCGCGGTCGTGAACGCCCAGGAGGCGCCCAGTTCGGAGTAGAGGGAGAGGGTGTCGGCGGCGGCCGCGACGAGGCCGTCGATGCCGGGGACGACCCGCCGCTCCTCGTCGGGCAGCAGGCGCCAGGCGTCGTCGGGCACCCGCACCGGGTCGGGGGCGACCCTGATCGCCTCGACGACCCGCATGAACGACTCGGTCACGGCGGGCGGGACCAGCAGCGCGCTTCCGTCGGCGAGGTGCTCGACGAGGTTCTCCAGCAGGTCGGTGCGGCCGTACTCGAACTCCTCGGGGCCGTGGCCGGCCCGCTGGAGCAGGACGCGGTCCTGCTTGTACCAGTACGTGATCCGGCCGCGGCTGCCGTGCACGACGACGTACGGGTCGTCGGGGTCCTCGGCGCACAGCGTGGCCGCGACGACGATCTCGCGGCCGTCGGCCGTGCGGACGCGGACGCAGGAGGTGTCGTCGGACTCGATGGCGTTGGCGTGCGCCAGCTCCGTCTCGATGCCGGTGACGTCGGTGGCACGGGGGGCGCCGGCCAGTGCGAGGGCGGTGGCGACGGCGTGCGCCAGCGGGTTGGTGAGGGCCCCGTCGATCACGTCGACGCCGTTCAGCCGTCGCCTGCCCGCCCACGGCGCCCGCCGGTAGTAGGCCTCGGGCCGGGCCCAGGCCCCGGCGCCGCCGACCCCGGCGACCTCGCCGATCACCCCGTCGCCGATCATCGCGCGGATCGCGGGCACGGCGTGCGAGCCGAGCGACTGGAAGCCGATCTGGCAGACCACGCCCGCCTCGGCGACCCCGTCCGCCATCCGGCGGAACTCGGCGTAGGACGGCGCGGGCGGCTTCTCCAGCAGGAGGTGCACGCCGTTGCGCGCCGCGATCAGGGCCAGGTCGGTGTGGGTGGGGATCGGGGTGCAGATGACGGCGATCCGGGCGCCGGTCGTGTCCAGCAGCGCGCCGAAGTCGGCGGACTGCTCGGGCGTGCCGAGGCCCTCGGGGATCTCCGCCGCGGTCAGCGGGGTCAGCTCGCAGACGCCCGCCAGGCGGACGATGCCCTTGTCCTGGAGCCGGCGGATGTTGTCCAGGTGCCAGCGGCCGTGACCGCGCGCACCCGCGAGGACGATCGGGACCGGGCTGCTCATCGGTTCGGCGGTGCTCATGGGATCCTCCCTGCGCCCGCGCCGCGTGCCACCTCGCGGTCGGCCACCGCGGCGCTGTCGATCTTTCCGTGCAGGGTAGGCGTCCAGCCCACGTCCGCCGTGAGATCGCGCTCGCTGCCGCTGTTGTAGGCGTTGTAGACGGCGAGGAGGTCCACGGGCCAGCCGTTGAAGAGGGTGCCGCTCTGGTGCAGGGCGGTGCCGTTCCAGCTCTTGACGAGGTCGGCGACCTCGACGTGGCCGGGGGTGTGGAAGGCGTTGTTCTCGGCGTGGACGGCCGACTCGGTCGACACGCCGAGCGAGTAGCGGTACTGCGGCGCCCTCGGGGACGACGTACCGGTTGTCGTAGACGTGCACCTGTCCGAAGCGGACGCGCGGCGCGCGCTGGACGACGGACTCGAACTGGTTGTGGTGCAGGGTGACCCGGAGCTTTCCGCGGTCGCCGGTGGCCGTGTCGCCGCTGCCGATGAGCATCGCCTTGTCGTGGCCTGCGAACCGGCTCCAGGAGACGGTGACCAGGTCGGAGCCGTTGGTGATGTCCAGCAGCCCGTCGTGGCGGAGGTAGTTGCGGCCGAAACAGGTGGGCTCGGCGGAGTCGGGGTGGCCCTCGTCGGAGGCGGTGACGTGGTCGACCCAGACGTGGGTCGCGCCGGTCAGCCAGATGTTGTCGTACGCCGTCTTCCAGTCGCCGAGGCCGCCGGTGTTGGGCTGCCAGACGGGGAAGCAGTCGTAGGCGTCGCGCAGGTCGAGGTTGCGGACGATGACGTTGTCCGCGTTCCTGACCTGAAGGCTCGCGCCCTTGAGGACCGCCCGGTCCAGGCCGACGATGGTGGTGTTCGAGCCGACGGGCAGCACGATCCGCTCGGCCTGGCGGGCCGCCGACGCCTGCCGGGCCTCCTCCTGGGCGCCGCTCGGCCTGGCCGGACCCCAGGTGCGCGGGTCGTACGCGGCCAGGTACTTCTTCAGGCGGTAGCCGTCGGTGGCGTAGTCGGCGCAGTCCAGGTGGTCGCCGTCGTCGTCGGTGTCGGCGTCGATCGTCCCGGCGATCCTGATGATCTTCGGGGTGTCGCTGCCGCCGTCGAGGGCGCGGACGAGCCCGGCGCGGTCGGTGACCGTGAAGACGTGGGCGTCGTCGGCGGCGGCGCCTCCGGTGGTGCCGGCGCCGTAGGCCGCCCAGCCGTCGTCGGCGGCGACGGTGTCACGGGAGATGTCCCGGGCCTCGGCCCGCGCGGGCACGCACAGCAGCCCGAACGCGGCCGTCATCACGGTGATCCGACGGAGCCTCATCCCTTCACCGCCCCCGCGCTGAAGCCGGTGATCAGCCACTTCTGGATGAAGGCGAAGACGAGCACCACGGGGACGGCGGCGATGATGCCGCCCGCGGCCAGCGCGCCCAGGTCGACGCTGTCGGCGCTCATCAGGGTGTTGAGGCCGACGGGAATCGTCTGCTTGGTCTGGTCGGACAGGAACATCAGGGCGAACAGGAAGTGGTTCCAGGCGTGCACGAAGGCGAAGGAACCCACCGCGATCAGCCCGGGCCGCAGCAGGGGAAGGACGACGATCCGGAAGGCGGTCAGCCGGTTGCACCCGTCGACCCAGGCGGCCTCCTCCAGGGAGTACGGCACGTTCCGGATGAAGCCGCTGATCAGGATCATCGACAGGGGCAGCTGGAAGACCGTCTCCGCGATGATGACACTGCCGAGCGAGTTGATCATCTTGAGCTCGGCGAAGATCTGGAAGAGCGGCACGAGGAGCAGCGCGCCCGGCACGAACTGGGTGCACAGCAGGGCGAGCATGAAGCCGCGTTTGATCCTGAAGTCGAAGCGGGCGAGGGCGTAGCCGCCGGCCAGCGCGACGCCGGTGGTGAGCAGCAGGGTCGCCACGCCGGTGAGCACGCTGTTCTGGAAGTAGACGGCGAAGTCCCGCTCGTTCCAGACCTTCTCGAAGTGCTCGAAGGTCATCGGCCAGGGCACGAGCGAGGTCGAGCCGGCCGGGCGCAGCGCGAAGAGGAGGATCCAGTAGAAGGGGACCAGGGTGAAGACCAGGTAGATCCCCAGCGGGAGGTAGATCTGCCAGCGGGGGGCCTCGTCCCAGGCACGCTTCTGCCGGGACGGGCGGCGGTCGGGCGCGCCGGGCACGGGCACGGGGACGGGTGTGACCTCGGTGGCCTCCTTGGTGATCACTTGTCGCCTCCTCCGAACTTGCTCAGCCGCAGATAGACCATCGAGCAGAAGAGCAGAATCACGAACGCGACCGTGGTGAGGGCGGACGCGTAGCCGAAGTTGTGTGCGTCGACACTGGTGTTGGCGATGTAGAGCGGGAGCGTGGTGGTCTCCCCCGCCGGGCCGCCGCCGGTGAGCGTGTAGAGCAGGTCGACGTTGTTGAACTCCCACACCGCGCGCAGCAGCGTGGACAGGACGATGGCGTCCTTCAGGTGGGGCAGGGTGATGTGCCAGAACTGCTTGATCCGGCTCGCGCCGTCGACCTCGGCGGCCTCGTAGAGGTCCTTGGAGACGGACTGGAGGTCGGCGAGGATGAGGATGGCGAAGAAGGGGACACCGCGCCACAGGTCGGCGACGATCGCCGCCGGGAAGACGGTGGAGGTGTCCGACAGCCAGCTGGTGCCGTACTCGCCGACCCCCATGTCCGCGAGGTAACGGGTGATGCCGGTCTGGGAGTTGTAGAGCAGCACCCAGATCGCGGAGGTCAGCACTCCGGAGACGGCCCACGGGGAGAAGACCAGCGCCCGGCCGAGCGAGCGCCCGACGAAGGTCTGGTTGACGATCAGCGCGAGCGCCAGACCGAACAGCAGCTGGAGTCCGACCTCGACGAAGACCCACTGGGCGCTGAAGGTCAGCGTGTCCCAGAACTGCGGGTCGTCCGTGAAGGCGTGGACGAAGTTGTCGAAGCCCGCGTAGCCGTTGCGCCACGGTTTGGTGGGGTTGTAGTTCTGAAGGCTGTAGTAGAAGACGCTGATGACCGGGTAGGCGATGAAGCCCAGCATCAGCAGGGCCGCCGGCGCGATCAGCAGGTACGGCAGTCTGCGGGGCGTGGCGGAGGCACGGCGCCGCCGGGGTGGCGCGGGCGGCTTCGCCACGGCTGCGGCTTGGGCCATGACTGTTCTCCGTTCTCAGTACGTCTCTCGGTGCGTCGTGCGTTCGTGTGTTTCGTGTGCGTCGCGCTCCGTGCGCTTCGCGTGCGTCGCACTTCGTGCGCTTCGTCCGGGTTAAGCGCTTTCTCCCTGCGCAGGGGTGGGCCCGGTCGTGCTGCTGTGGTTCAGCCCGCGTACGGGTCCGCGACCTTGCCCGGGCGGGCCAGGAACTCGAAGTCGCAGCCGGTGTCGGCCTGGGTGATCTGCTCGTTGTAGAGCGCGCCGTAGCCGCGCTCGTACCGGACGGGCGGCGGCGTCCACTGCGCCCGGCGCCGCTCCAGCTCCTCGTCGTCCACGTTGAGCCGGAGGGAGCGGGCCTCGACGTCGAGAGTGATCGAGTCCCCGGTGCGCACCAGGGCGAGCGGCCCTCCGACGTGCGACTCGGGCGCCACATGGAGAACGCACGCGCCGTAACTCGTCCCGCTCATCCGGGCGTCGGAGATCCGCACCATGTCCCGCACCCCCTGCTTGAGCAGGTGGTCGGGGATGGGCAGCATGCCGTACTCGGGCATGCCCGGACCGCCCTTGGGACCGGAGCCCCGCAGCACCAGGACGGTGTCGGCGGTGATTCCGAGTCCGGGGTCGTTGATGGTGCGCTGCATCGTCCGGTAGTCGTCGAAGACGACCGCGGGACCGGTGTGCCGGAGCAGGTGACGCTCGGCGGAGATGTGCTTGATGACGGCGCCGTCCGGGCAGAGGTTGCCGCGCAGGACGGCGACCCCGCCCTCGCTCGCGACCGGGTCGTCACGGCGGCGGATCACGTCGTCGTCGTGCACCCGGGCGTCGGCGAGTTGCTCGCGCAGCGTGTCGTACGAGACGGTCGGGCGGTCCAGATGGAGCAGGTCCGGGATCCGGGAGAGGAAGCCGGGGAGTCCGCCCGCGAAGTGGAAGTCCTCCATGAGGTACTTCTCGCCGCCCGGCCGCACGTTGGCGAGCACGGGCACGGTCCGGGCCACGCGGTCGAAGTCGTCGAGGGTCAGCTTGACGCCCGCGCGGCCGGCCATGGCGATGAGGTGGATCACGGCGTTCGTCGAACCACCGAGGCCGAGCACGGTCGTCACGGCGTCCTCGAACGCGTCCGCGGTGAGGATCTCGCTCAGCCTGCGGTCCCGGTGGACCAGTTCGACGATGCGCAGCCCCGCGGCGGCCGCCATCCGGTCGTGCCCGGAGTCCACGGCCGGGATGCTCGACGCGCCCGGAACCGTCACGCCCAGCGCCTCCGCGGCGGCCGTCAGCGTGGAGGCCGTACCCATCGTCATGCAGTGGCCGGGCGAGCGCGCGAGACCGCTCTCCAGTTCGGCCAGCTCGCAGTCGCCGATGAGGCCGGCCCGCTTGTCGTCCCAGTACTTCCACATGTCGGTGCCCGAGCCGAGGACCTCGTTGCGCCAGTGCCCCGGCAGCATGGGCCCGGCCGGGACGAAGACCGTCGGCAGGTCGACGCTGGCCGCGCCCATGAGCAGCGCGGGCGTCGTCTTGTCGCAGCCGCCCATCAGCACGGCCCCGTCGACGGGATAGGAGCGCAGCAGCTCCTCGGTCTCCATCGCGAGCAGGTTGCGGTAGAGCATCGGGGTCGGCTTCTGGAAGGTCTCGCTGAGTGTGGAGACCGGGAACTCCAGCGGGAATCCGCCGGCCTGCCACACGCCCCGCTTCACGGCCTGCGCGCGCTCGCGCAGGTGGACGTGGCAGGGGTTGATGTCCGACCAGGTGTTGAGGATCGCGATGACCGGCTTGCCGAGGTGCTCCTCGGGGAGGTAGCCCAGCTGGCGGGTGCGGGCGCGGTGACTGAAGGAGCGCAGGCCCTCGGCGCCGTACCACTGGTGGCTGCGGAGGTCCTCCGGGCGTTTGCGGGCTTGATCGTCGAAGCGCTTCATATGGACCATCCGGCGGCTATCGCGGCGACTTCGGCGCGCTCGTCCTCGGGCAGCGACCGACTCGGCGGGCGGACCTCGCGGCGGCACAGTCCGAGGGAGGCGAGGGCTTCCTTGACGACGGTGACGTTGTTCGCGGAGCCGTTGGCGGCGCGGAGCTCCTCGAAGCGCCTGATCTGTTCCCACACCTTCATCGCGGCCGGATAGTCCCCGGATCGAAGCGCTTCGATCATGTTCAGCGAAACGGCCGGGGCGACGTTCACCAGCCCGGAGGTGAATCCGGTGGCACCCGCGGAGAAGTAGGAGGGGGCGTACGGCTCGGCCAGGCCGGCCACCCAGACGAAGCGTTCCAGGCCGGCGTCGCGCGCGAAGGCGGCGAACCGGGACGCGTCCGGGACGGCGTACTTGACGCCGATGACGTTCGGGCAGGCGTCGGCGAGTTCGGCGAGCCGTTCACCGCGCAGCTGCGCGTTGCGGATGTACGGGACGACGCCCAGCTCGGGCACCGCCTCCGCGATCTCCCGGTGGTAGTCGACCCAGCCGCTCTGCGACACGTACGGGTGGACGGGCTGGTGGACCATCACCATCTGCGCGCCCAGGGCGCGGGCGTGCCGGGCGGAGGCGACGGCGGTCGGTACGTCGTGTCCGACGCCGACCAGGATCACCGCCCGCTCTCCGGCCACCTCGATGGTCGACTCCGTGACCAGGCGGCGCTCTTCGGGGGTCAGGGCGTAGAACTCGCCGGTGTTGCCGTTCGGGGTGAGGGTGGTGATCCCGCCGTCGAGCAACCGGCGCAGCAGGGCCCGGTGGGCATCGCCGTCGACGGAGCCGTCCTCGGCGAACGGGGTCACCGGGATGGCCACCACGTCGGCCAGGGCCGCACGCTGGGTCTCGAACGCCACGCTGCTCATTCCTGACCTTTCTCTGACCGGTGCCCTTCACGGGCCTCCTGGGCGGTCTCGGGGAACGCCCGGTGCACGAACGACGCGATGTGGGCGTGCAGGGCGCGGGCCGCTCCGTCGCAGTCACCGGCCAGCGCGAGCCGCAGGATCTCGCGGTGCTCGCCGGCCTCCCTTTCCCAGGAGGGCGAGGCGGCCCAGGCGACGGCGGAGACCAGGGCGGCCTGGTCGCGCACCTCGTCCAGCATCCGGCCGAGCAGCGGGTTGCCGCACGGCAGGTACAGGGCCCGGTGGAACTCGCGGTTGGCCAGCGACCGTTCGGCGGTGTCGGCCGCCTGGTCGGCCCTGGTCAGCGCCTCGCGGGCGGCGTCCAGGGAGGCGCCCCGGCGCACGGCCCGCCTGAGCGCCTCGGGCTCGAGGAGCAGGCGTACGTCGTAGACCTCGCGCGCCATGTCCGCGTCCACCATGCGCACCGTGACGCCCTTGTACTGGCTCATGACGACCAGTCCGGTGCCGGCCAGGGTCTTGAGCGCCTCGCGCACCGGGGTCTTGGAGACCCCGAACTGCGCGGCGAGCTCGGTTTCGACCAGAGCCTGGCCGGGCGTCAGCCGGCCGGTGAGGATGCGGCGTTTGATCTCTTCCAGCACGTACTGCGTGCGGGACGGGATCGGCGTGGGCACAGAGGTCATGCGCGCCTCTCGGGTGTCGCGTATCCGATCTCGGATCGCGTATCGCGTCTCATATATGACGTACGAAGTACGACGCGTTGAAGGTAGGAGCGCCCTCGTGTTTCGTCAATGCTTCTGACAAAGGAAGTTGAGGTTGCCGAAACGAGGCCACCGGGGCCACAGGGCCCGAGGAGGTCAGAAGGGGAGGGTCTCGCCCTCGCGAGCGGTGCGGGCGGGACCCCCGAAGGCGACGGCGGCCCGGGCGGTCGCGGCCTCCCGGGTCAGCGTGGGCCCGACGTGCGTGATGTACAGCTCGCGCACCCCTGCCCTGCGGGCGGCCTCGCCGGCGTCCTCGGGCGTGAGATGTACCTGTGGCTCCCGTTCGCCTTCGCGATGACTGTCGATGTCCGCCTCGCACAGGAACAGGTCGGCGCCGGAGGCGAGTTCGGTGAGCGCCTCGCACGGCCCGGTGTCGCCCGAGTACGCGAGGACGCTTCCCTGGCACTCGGCGCGCAGCCCGTACGCCTCGGTGTCGTGCGCCACCGCGCGCGAGCTGAGGCGCAGGTTCCAGTGCCGCACGGTGTGTCCGTCGAACAGCGCCCTGAAGTCGAAGACCCCGCTCAGGAACCGGACGTCGGGCCGACCGAAGAAGCCCGCGAGACGCCGGGCGCAGTCGAGCGGCGCGTAGACCGGGATCGGGGCCGGCGGGGTCATCCCGCCGTAGGCGAGGGCGTAGGCGGCGGCGAGGAGGTCCGCGCTGTGGTCGGCGTGGAGGTGGGAGATCCAGATCGCCGTGAGCCGGTCGGGATCCGTGTGCCGTTGCAACTCGGCGAACGTTCCGGGGCCCGCGTCCACCCACACCTCCGCCCCCGCGCCGCGCAGCAGATAGCCGGAGCAGGGGCGGCCCGGCCGCGGGTGCGGAGAGGCGGTGCCGAGGACGGTGAGGCTCAGGGGCATGGTGGGGAGCGTACGTCCCGGGCCCCCGGGACGCGCCGTGACGACGTTCGTCCACGGCGCCCCGTGGCGGCCGTCACGCCCCGGCCGCCGGGACGGCTAGCGTGTCCACCCCGGGTCACGTCCGCTCAGTCCGACCGCCCGGTCGAGCAGCGGGGCGTCGTCCGGGACGGGGACCACGGGTCCGAACACACCGCTCCCGGGCTCCCCCTGGGCCGCCGCGGCGGCGAGGAACGCGTGCGCGGCCGACAGCGCGGCCGGGTCGGGCGTGTACTCCTGCCCGGTGGCGCGGGCCAGGTCCCAGCCGTGGATCACCAGCTCGTCGGCGACGACGGCCCCCGCGACCGCGCCGGGCAGGTCCACGCCGCCCGCGCGGGTCAGGCCGGTCCAGGCGGCCGGCTCCCGCCAGGCGTCGGCGAGCTCGTCGAGCGCCTTGACGAGTTCCTCGCGCCAGCCGGGGCCGATGTCCGGTGCGGCGGCGTCCGGAGCGGTGTCGGTGGTGGGGCCCAGCTCCTTGCGGGCGGCGTCCCGGAAGGCGACGGACAGGCCGGTGAGGTGTCCGAGCATGTTGCGGACGGCGCACCCCGGGCAGGGTGTCCCGTCCGCGAGCTGCTCGTCGCGGACGCCCTCCGCGAGGCGCGCCACGATCAGGGTCTGCGGGCCGAGGTCGAAGGTGCTTGTCGTGTCGGTCATACGGGGTGGACCGGCGGCGGCCCGCGAACTCATCGGTGCCGGGTCCGGCGGCGGCTGCCGCTCAGGGATTCCGGTGGACCCTCGCGGGCAGGAGGCCTCGCCTAGGGCGATTGCCCGATGCCCGGGCGGCCGCCTCAGACCCAGGATGACCAGGTATGACGAAGAACTGGTCCGTGGCGCGGATCCTGCGGGACCGTGACGCGGCGCTCTGTCTGGCCGCGTCGTCGGTCTCCGGTTTCGGCACCTCGGCGCTCTGGCTGGCGTCCGGTGTGTGGGTCAAGGACCTCACCGGCTCGAACGGGCTCGCGGCGCTGTGCGTGCTCGCCCTGTGGGTGCCCACGCTGCTCGGTCCGCCGCTGGGCTCCCTCGCCGACCGCACCCGCCGACGCCGCCTGCTGGTGGCGCTCAACCTGGGCCCGGCGGCCCTGCTGCTCACCGTCCTCGCCGTCGACTCCCCCGACCGGGTGTGGCTGCTGTGGGCGGTGCTGTTCCTGTACGGCACCGCCGCGGTGGTGGCCGACGCGGCGGAGTCCGCGCTCGTCGCCGCCGCGGTCGCCCCGGAGTTGCTGGGCGACTTCAACGGGCTGCGCATGACGGCCACCGAGGGCATGAAACTGGTCGCCCCGCCGGCCGGCGCGGGCGTCTACGCGGCCTACGGCGGCCCCGCCGTGGCACTCCTGGACGCGGCCACCTTCGTGTGCGCGGCGGGGCTGTACGCGTGCTTGCGGGTCCGCGAGGAGCGGCCGGAGCCGGCCACCGCCCACTGGCGTGCGCGGACCGCCGAGGGCGCCCGCTTCCTGTGGGGCCACCCCGGGCTGCGCCCGCTGGTGGTGGCGGGCGGTGCGGCGCTGCTGCTCTCGGGCCTCGGCGGCCCGCTGGTCTACGCCGTCGTCGAGGGCCTCGGCCACTCCCCCGCCTTCACGGGCACGCTCTACGCCGTCCAGGGCGCCGGTTCGGTCCTGGTGGGGCTGGCCTCGGGGCCCGCGCTGCGGCGGCTGGGGGAACGCCGGTTCGCCGGGTACGGGATCGTCCTGACGGCCGTCGCGGTCGCCGCGCAGGCCGTCGCCTCGGACGCCGTCGCCCTGGTGTGCAGCGCGGCGATCGGGGTGGGGCTGCCCTGTGCGCTGATCGCCGCGCTGACCGCCGTACAGCGTGAGACGCCGGACGCGCTGCTCGGCCGGGTCACCGCGACGGCCGGCACCCTGATGTACGCGCCGACCGCCGTCGGTCTCGCGGCGGGCGCCGGCCTGGTCGCACTCGTGCCGTACCAGCCGCTCCTGGTGCTGCTGGCCCTGGCCCGGCTGGCGATCCTGCCGGTGCTGCGCGGCGCTCAGCGGGCGGCCAGCGCCTCCCGTACCGCCGCCAGGTCCTCGTCCGACGCCAATCCCGCGTGATAGAGGCGGAGTTCGGTCGCCCCGAGTTCGCGCGCCCGCGCCAGGTCGGCGGTGAGCGTCCCCGGGCTGCCGCCCATGCCGGAGACGACGCCGAAGTTGGCGGCGACGACCGTGCCCTCGCGGCGCTGTGCGGCGAAGGGGGCCAGCAGACCGGGCCCGCCCGCGCAGGGCACGACCACCCCGTCCGCGACGGACAGGATGTGCGCGGGATCGACGCCCGGGTTGGCGCCGACGTGGTACGCCACGGGGTCGGCGTGCAGCAGGACCTGGAAGCCGTCGGACGCGGCGTCCCGTACCGCCCGCACCGCCGTCTCCTGGAGCGTGCGGGCGGTCCCGTCGCGCCACGCGCGCGTGGCCGCCGCCGTCTCCTCCCCGAGCAGCTTCTCGATCTCCGCCCAGCCTCCCCCGCCGTCCGGCGCCCCCTGCCACAGCGGCTCCAGCGCCTCCCGTACGGCGACGGCGAGCACGTCGGCGTCCAGGCCCCGTTCGCCGTAGCCGGCCCGGCAGGCGGGACAGAAGCAGAGCGACATCAGGTACTGGCCGGCGTCCCCGAGGGTGACGCCGCCGGTCTTGTCGTGGGCGTGCAGGTGCTGGAGCCCGTACCAGCCGAGGGACTCCAGTTCGGTGCCGTCCGCACCGGGGCGTACGGCGGCCTCGGCGGCGAGGTCGACGAGGTACGCGCGCGTGGCGGGCTGGGCGATGCAGGGGGCCCACGGGTAGCGGTCGCCGTAGGCGTTGACCACCGAGGTGTCCGGGTGCTCGGCGCCGAGGCGGGAGTTGTGCGCGAGGACCACCCAGGTGTGCACGGCGAGCCCGGCCGCGGCGAGCGCTTCGGCGGCCTCGCCGTAGGCGTCGCCCGGGGCCCAGTCACCGGCCGGGTAGGGGCGCAGGGCGCGGCCCTTCCAGCGGCCGCCGGCCGGATCCGTCGGGTACAGCACGGCCGCGTGCTCGGCGGTGACGATGCGGTGGCGGGGGTGGCGCGGCGTGAGGGCGCGGGTGGAGTGGTAGGCGGCGGCGAGCGTCACCTGTTCCACGCCGAGCGCGGCGATCCGGGCCGCCGCCCCGGGATCGCCCACGACGTCCCAGGGATAGACGAATGTCGACGCCTTCACTCAGTCGTCCTCCTCCAGCAGCGCGTAGCCGCGGTCGATCACCTGGGCCAGCTGCTTGATGTGATCCTCGCTCGGTTCGTGCAGCGGCGGGCGCACTTCGCCCACGTCGAGGCCGCGCAGCCGGACCCCGGCCTTGACGAGGGAGACGGCGTAACCGCGGCCCCGGGCCCGCAGCTCGACGAACGGCCGGTAGAAACCGTCGAGGAGGCGGTGGGCGGTGGCGTCGTCGCCGGTGGTCAGGGCCCGGTGGAAGGCGAGCGCGATCTCCGGGGCGAAGCAGAACACCGCCGAGGAGTAGAGGGTGACGCCGAGGGCCCGGTAGGCGAGCTGGGTCTGCTCGGCGGTCGGCAGACCGTTGAAGTACAGGAAGTCGCCGGGGGCCTCGGTACGGACGGCGCTGACGGTCCGCTGCAACAGGTCGAGGTCGCCGAGGCCGTCCTTGAGGCCGATGATCCCCTCGGTACGGGCGAGTTCGACGACGGTCCCGGGGGTGAAGACGGCGTTGTCGCGCTGGTAGACGACGACCGGCAGGGCGGTCGCGGCCGCCACCTCCCGGTAGTGCCGCAGCAGGCCCTCCTGGGCGGCCACGACGAGGTAGGGCGGCATCGCGAGCAGGCCGTCCGCCCCGGCCGACTCGGCCAGCCGTGCGTAGCGCACGGCGAGCGCGGTCCCGTAGCCGGCGCCCGCGACGACGGGCACCCGCCCGGCGGTCTCGGTCACGGCGGCCCGCACACAGGCCTCGAACTCCTCCGGGGCCAGCGCGTGGAACTCCCCGGTCCCGCAGGCCGCGAAGACGGCGGCGGCCCCCGCCTCGACGCCGCGGCGGACATGCTCGCGGTAGGTGTCGAGGTCGAGCGAGCCGTCGAAGCCGAAGGCGGTGACGGGGAAGAACAGCGGTCCGCTGGGGACGCGGAGGCGGTCGGCGAGCGGGGCTGACGTCACGGGCTCTCCCGGGTCCATAACGGGTCCATCTTCTTGGCAGTCCATATTCTTGAGCGGCGTCCATATTCCTGAACAGGCTCACGCTAAAGTGCCCGATCGAGCCGGGTCAAGCGTGCCCACCCCGAAGACACCAGCAGTTTTGTCTCTCCTGCGGGACACTTGACGGGTGCCGCCACCGCTCCTTAGCGTGTCCATGCATGTGAACTGTGGCCACACATGCATCCACCCTCCCCGTGATCCAAGGAGACCCGAGGATGCCCGCTCCGCGCACCGTCCTGCTCACCGGCGCCGCCGGCGGCCTCGGCACCCTGATGCGGGAGCTGCTGCCCGCCCACGGCTACGAGCTGCGCCTGCTCGACGTGCGCCCGATCGACGACGCGCCGCAGGCGATCGTCGCGGACCTGGCCGACAGGGACGCGGTCCGGGAGGCCGTGCGGGGCGTCGACGCGATCATCCACCTCGCGGGCATCTCGCTGGAAGCCCCCTTCGAGAAGATCCTCGGCGCGAACATCACGGGCACGTACAACCTGTACGAGGCGGCCCGCGAAGAGGGCGTGCAGCGCGTCGTCTTCGCCTCCTCCAACCACGCGGTGGGCTTCACCCCCCGCCCTCCGGCCGACGCGTCGCCCGACGAGGGCGGACTGATCCCGATCGACACCCCGCGCCGCCCGGACACCTTCTACGGCCTGTCCAAGTCCTTCGGCGAGGATCTCGCCCAGCTCTACTGGGACAAGCACGGCCTGGAGAGCGTGTCGGTGCGCATCGGCTCCTGCTTCGCCGAGCCCACCAGCGTGCGGATGCTGTCGCTGTGGATGAGCCCGGCCGACGGCGCCCGTCTCTTCCACGCGGCCCTGACCGCGGAGAACGTCGGCCACACCGTCGTCTACGGCTCGTCCGCCAACACCCGCCTGTGGTGGGACCTCGGCACCGCGCGGGCGCTCGGCTACGAGCCCCAGGACGACTCCGAGCCGTACGCCGAGAAGCTGATCGCCGAACAGGGCGAGCTGGACCCGGAGAACATCGCCCACGCCTACCTGGGCGGCCACTTCGTCAGCGACCCCCCGATCTGGCCGTACTGACCCGAGAGCGGACCTCGTGGACGGCGGGCGGGCACCGAACGGGCCCGCCCGCCGCCGTATCCGGGCACGTGCCCTGCCCGATCCCACCCGCCTCCCGGCCGCCCCGCAGGTCCGAGCCGGACAGGCCGCGCGGGAAACGGGCCCACCCGGGCAGTATCGGGCCCGCAACAGGCCTGGTCAGTGCCGCGCACCCGCTGTAGAACTTCCCCCATGGACCCCACCGGGCCCGAACGGGCAGGACAGCGGGAGAGCGAGGTGACGACATGACCCCCAGGACGGCGGAGGAGCGCCAGCGCGAGATCGTGCGGGCCGCGCGCGCCACCGGCGCGGTCGACGTGACCACGCTCGCCACCGAACTGGGCGTGGCCAGGGAGACCGTACGGCGGGATCTGCGCGCGCTGGAAAACCACGGCCTGGTGCGCCGTACGCACGGCGGCGCCTATCCCGTGGAGAGCGCCGGCTTCGAGACGACGCTGGCCTTCCGCGCCACCAGCCATGTGCCCGAGAAGCGCCGGATCGCCGCCGCGGCGGCCGGGCTGCTCGGGGACGCCGAGACGGTCTTCGTCGACGAGGGCTTCACCCCGCAGCTCATCGCCGAGGCGCTGCCCAGGGACCGCCCGCTGACCGTGGTCACCGCCTCCCTCCCGGTCGCGGGCGCGCTCGCCGAGACCGAGAACATGTCCGTGCTGCTGCTCGGCGGCCGGGTCCGCTCCGGCACCCTGGCCACCGTCGACCACTGGACGACGAGGATGCTGGCCGGCTTCGTCGTCGACCTCGCCTACATCGGCGCCAACGGCATCTCCCGCGAACACGGCCTGACCACCCCGGACCCGGCGGTCGGCGAGGTCAAGGCGCAGGCCGTGCGGGCGGCCCGGCGGGTGGTCTTCACGGGCGTGCACTCCAAGTTCGGGGCGGTCGGCTTCTGCCGGTTCGCCGAGGTGGGCGCGCTGGAGGCGATCGTGACGAGCACGCTGCTGCCGACGGCCGAGGCCCACCGCTACTCACTGCTGGGCCCTCAGGTCATCCGGGTCTGAACCCCCTGACCACCCGTCCCGAGGGCACTGCCACGCCTCGGGACGCCCGATACATCCCTCTATGTCCAGGAGCGATCCATGCGCACCCAGAGCCGACGGAGGCCGCGAGCCACGCTCGCCGCGGTCGCCGCAGGGACGCTGCTCGCCCCGTTGCTCTCCGGCTGCTGGGCCGGAGCCGGCGGGGCGGGTTCCGGCGGTGACTCCCTCAACGTCCTCATGGTCAACAACCCCCAGATGGCCGAGCTGCAGAAGCTCACCGCCGACCACTTCACCAAGGAGACCGGCATCAAGGTGAGTTTCACCCTGCTGCCGGAGAACGACGTCCGCGACAAGATCAGCCAGGACTTCGCCAACCAGGCGGGCCAGTACGACGTGGCGACCCTGTCGAACTACGAGATACCGATCTACGCCCGCAACGGCTGGCTGCACGCGATGGACTCGTACGTGGCGGCGGACCCCGCCTATGACGAGCAGGACGTCCTGGCACCGATGCGCGAGTCCCTCACCGGGGACGACGGAAAACTCTACGGCCAGCCCTTCTACGGCGAGTCCTCCTTCCTGATGTACCGCAAGGACGTGTTCGCGGCGAAGGGGCTGACGATGCCCGCCCGCCCCACCTGGCAGCAGGTGGCCGACCTCGCGGCCGAGACGGACGGCGCCGAGCCCGGCATGAAGGGCATCTGCCTGCGCGGACTGCCCGGCTGGGGCGAGGTGATGGCGCCCCTGACGACCGTCGTGAACACCTTCGGCGGCACCTGGTTCGACCAGGACTGGAAGGCACAGCTCGATGCGCCCGCCTTCGAGAAGGCGACGAAGTTCTACGTCGACCTCGTCCGCGACCACGGCGAGTCCGGAGCCGCCCAGTCCGGCTTCGCCGAGTGCCTCAACAACATGACCCAGGGCAAGGTCGCCATGTGGTACGACGCCACCTCCGCGGCCGGGTCCCTGGAGGCGGCGAAGTCCCCGGTCAAGGGCAAGATGGGCTACGCGCCCGCGCCTGTCGAGGAGACGGAGTCCTCCGGCTGGCTCTACACCTGGGCCTGGGGCATCCAGAAGGCCTCCCGCAACGCCGACAAGGCCTGGAAGTTCGTCTCCTGGGCGTCGGGCAAGCAGTACGAGCAGCTGGTCGGCGAGGAGATCGGCTGGTCGAACGTGCCGGCCGGCAAGCGCGCGTCGACCTACGAGAACGCGGCCTACCGCGAACAGGCCTCCGCCTTCCAGGACATGACGAAGCAGGCCATCGAAGCGGCCAAGCCCAACGACCCGGGTACGCAGCCGCGGCCCGCGCCCGGCATCCAGTTCGTCGGCATCCCCGAGTTCACCGACCTCGGCACCAAGGTCTCCCAGGAGATCAGCGCGGCCATCGCCGGACGCCAGTCCGTCGAGTCGGCCCTGAAGAAGTCCCAGCAGCTCGCCGAGCGGATCTCCGAGGAGTACGAGGGACGATGACCGCGACGACGACGGCCCCCGTGGCCGCACCTCCCGTACGCACCCCGCACGGGCCGAACGCCCGGCTGCGCGCCTGGGCGACCCGGGCCCCGCTGCTCCCCGCCCTGGTCTTCATGATCGTGGTCACCCAACTCCCGTTCGTGGCCACGGTGGTGATCTCCTTCTTCGACTGGAACGCGCTGTACCCCGGGGCCCGCCGCTTCACCGGGCTCGACAACTACCACCAGGTCCTGACCGACGCCGACCTGCGCCACTCGGTGTGGACGACCGTCCTGCTGACGGCGACCGTGGTGCTGGCCAGCCTGGTGCTGGGACTGGGCCTGGCCCTGCTCCTGGACCGCCGGTTCCGGGGCCGGGGCGTGGTCCGCACGCTGCTGATCGCACCCTTCCTTGTGGTGCCGGTGGCGGCGGCCCTGCTCTGGAAGCACGTCCTCTACAACCCCGAATACGGCCTGCTCAACGGTTTGTTGCACTACGTGGGCGGCCCTCAGCCGGACTGGATCTCCGACACTCCGCTGCTCGCCGTGGAGGCCTCCCTGGTCTGGCAGTGGACGCCGTTCATGATGCTGATCCTGCTGGCCGGCCTGCAGAGCCGGGACCAGCAGCAGATCGAGGCGGCACGGGTGGACGGCGCGGGCGACTGGCAGATCTTCCGCCATCTGACCCTCCCCCACCTGCGCCGCTACCTGGAACTGGGCGCCCTGCTCGGCTCGATCTACATCGTGCAGAACTTCGACGCGGTCTTCACCATCACCTCGGGAGGCCTCGGCACGGCGAACCTCCCCTACACCGTCTACCAGAGCTTCTACCAGGCCCATGAGAACGGCCTCGCCTCGGCCGCCGGCGTCCTGGTCGTCATCGGCTCGATCGTCATCGCGACCTTCGCCCTGCGGGTCGTCTCGTCCCTGTTCCGCGAGGAGGTGTCCCGCGCATGAACGTCGTACGCAGAGGCGGCCTCGGGCTGTTGGCCTGGGTGACCGGAATCGTGTTCTTCCTGCCCGTCGCCTGGATGGCCCTGACGTCCTTCCACTCCGAGCAGGACGCGGCCACCAACCCCCCGTCCTTCACCGCCGCCCTCACCCTCGACGGCTACCGCGAGTTCTTCGGCACCGGAGGCGGCGCGAGCCCCTGGCCGGCGCTGGCCAACTCGGTGGTGGCGTCCCTCGCGTCGACCCTGTTCGTCCTGCTCCTCGCCCTCCCGGCGGCCTACGCGCTGTCGATCCGGCCGGTGAAGAAGTGGACCGACGTCCTGTTCTTCTTCCTGTCCACCAAGATGCTGCCGGTGGTGGCGGGCCTGCTGCCGATCTACCTGTTCGCGAAGAACGCGGGGATGCTGGACAACATCTGGCTGCTGGTCATCCTCTACACCTCCATGAACCTGCCGATCGCGGTGTGGATGATGCAGTCGTTCCTCGCCGAGGTCCCGGTGGCGATCATCGAGGCCGCGCGGGTGGACGGGGCACGGCTGCCGACGATCCTCGCGCGCGTGGTCGCCCCGATCGCCCTGCCCGGCATCGCGGCGACGGCCCTGATCTGCTTCATCTTCAGCTGGAACGAGCTGCTGTTCGCGCGGGTGCTCACCGGCGTGGTCGCGGAGACCGCCCCCGTCTTCCTGACCGGCTTCATCACCAGCCAGGGCCTGTTCCTGGCGAAGGTGTGCGCCGCGTCGCTGGTCATCTCCCTGCCGGTGCTCGCCGCGGGGTTCGCCGCCCAGGACAAACTGGTCCAGGGGCTGTCCTTGGGAGCCGTGAAATGAAGGCCGCCGTCATCGAGTCCGTGGGCCGCGCCGTCGTCACCGAGGTCCCCGACCCGACGCCAGGGCCGCGCGAGGTGGTCGTGGAGGTCGCCGCCTGCGGTCTGTGCGGCACCGATCTGCACATCCTCCAGGGCGAGTTCGCGCCGAAGCTGCCCATCGTGCCGGGGCACGAGTTCGCGGGCGCGGTCGTGGGGGTCGGCACGCAGGTCACGGAGGTGTCGGTGGGCGACCGGGTGGCGGTGGACCCCTCGCTGTACTGCCACGAGTGCCGGTACTGCCGTACCGGCCACAACAACCTCTGCGAACGCTGGGCCGCGATCGGCGTCACCACGGCGGGGGGCGCGGCCCAGTACGCGGTGGCGCCGGTGGCGAACTGCGTCCGGCTGCCCGAGCACATCCGCACCCAGGACGCGGCCCTCGTCGAGCCCCTGTCGTGCGCGGTACGCGGTTACGACGTGCTCCGCTCGCGGCTGGGCGCGCACGTACTGATCTACGGCTCCGGGACGATGGGGCTGATGATGCTGGAGCTGGCCAAGCGCACCGGTGCGGCGAGCGTGGACGTGGTGGACCTGAATCCGGCACGGCTGGAGACGGCGCGCCGGCTGGGCGTCTCGGGGACGGCGGCGAACGCGGACGAGCTGGAGCGGCCGAGCGGCTGGGACCTGGTGGTGGACGCCACCGGCAACGCGGCCGCGATCCAGGACGGCCTGGGCCGGGTGGCGAAGGCGGGGACCTTCCTCCAGTTCGGCGTCGCCGACTACGCGACGCGGGTCACCATCGACCCGTACCGGATCTACAACCAGGAGATCACCATCACCGGCTCGATGGCCGTCCTGCACAGCTTCGAACGGGCCGCCGAGCTGTTCGCGAACGGGGTGCTGGACCCGGAGGTCTTCATCAGCGACCGGATGCCGCTGGAGGAGTACCCGCGCGCGCTGGAACAGTTCGCGGCGGGCGTCGGCCGCAAGATCGTCGTGGTCCCGTAGGCCCGTTTCTCCGCGATATGCCTAATGATGTCCCTGCCCGGACCCGTTCGGGTCCGGGTAAGGGAACGGCAAAGTGGTCTCGCTCGTTCACCCGGCATGACAGCTATGACCCCCGGCTCGAACATCCCTCTCCCCACCGCGCGCGTCACGGTGGACGTCGCCGCTCCGGTGCGGCTCGACGTTTCGGGCCTGCTGCTCACCGCCGACGGCAAGGTGCGCTCCGACGACGACTTCATCTTCTACAACCAGCCGAACGGCCCCGGCGTGACCTACCGCTCCGGCGGCGGTGCGGCACCCGACGCGATCATCGTCGACACGGCCGCGGTCCCCCCGGGCATCGAGAAGATCGTCGTCACCGCCAGCCCGGACGCCGCGGGGCAGACGTTCCAGGGCGTCGAGCCGACGGCCACGATCCGCGGCGCGGACGACAACAGCGTGCTGGCCACGTTCACGCCCCCGCAGCTCGGCTCGGAGACAGCTCTGGTCGTCGTGGAGATCTATCTCCGCAACGGCGTCTGGAAGGCCCGCGCGGTCGGCCAGGGCTACGCGAACGGCCTGGCCGGCATCGCCACCGACTTCGGGGTGACGGTGGAGGAACCGGTACCCGCCGCCCCGCCCCGGCAGGTCGCCGCGCCGCCCGCGCCGCAGTCCCCGGTGACCCCGGCGGCCCCGCCGATGCCCCCGGCACCGCCCGCCGCGGCACCCGCGGCCACGGGGAAGATCAACCTGGACAAGGGCCGGGTCAGCCTCCAGAAGAACCAGACCGTCTCTCTCGTCAAGGGCGGCCGGCCGCTGCTCTCGCAGGTGAAGATGGGCCTGGGCTGGGAGCCGGCGTTCCGCGGCAAGGACATCGACCTGGACGCCTCGGTCATCGCCTACGGGCCCCAGCGCAACCACATCGACAGCTGCTATTTCGGCAAGCTCGACATCGTGAACGGCGCGATCAAGCACTCCGGTGACAACCTCACCGGCGAGGGCGGCGGTGACGACGAGGTGATCGTCGTCGACCTCGGCCGTCTCCCGCAGGAGGTGACCGGGCTGGTCTTCACGGTGAACTCCTTCTCCGGCCAGAAGTTCACCGAGGTCGCCAAGGCCTACTGCCGTCTCCTGGACGCCTCGACCGGCGAGGAGCTCGTCCGCTTCGACCTCACCGGCGCCGAAGCGCAGACGGGCGTGCTGATGGCCAAGCTGATCAAGCAGTTCTCCGGCGAGTGGGAGATGACGGCCATGGGCGACTTCGTCAAGGCCCGCACCGTACGGAACATGGTGAAGCCGGGCGCCCAGGCCCTGTAGCCACGCCCGGGCCGGCCCCGGCCCGCCGACCGCTCAGCCACGGGCGCCCGCCACCACGGGGGCGCCCGCTGCCGTCAGCCACTGCTCCCTTGTCCGCTGCCGTCAGCCACTGCCGGCGCCCGCCACCGTGCGGGGCGCCGTCACCGTGCGAGCCGCCGTGACCGTGCAGGCCGCCGCCACCGTGCGGGCCGCAGCCACCGTCCGGGCCGCCGTCAGCGTGCGGGCCGTAGCCCCTCCGTCAGCAGCGACACATACCGGCGGATGGCGGTGCGGTCGCCCTTCGCCAGCTCCGACGCCGTCGCCACCCCGTGCGCGAGGCGCAGTACGTCGATCGGCTCGATGTCCGCCCGCAGGGTTCCCTCCCGCTGCGCCGCCTCCACCAGCCGGGCCGCCGCCTCCTTCATGTTCGCGCCGCAGGCGGTGACCGCCGCCGCGCTGTCCGTGACGGCGGAGCCCAGCAGGGCCTTCATCCCGCGGACCTGGATCGTGCCGACACACAGCTCGTTGAGCCACTCCACCAGCGCCACGCCCGGCGGGAGTTCCCCGCCGAGCTCGTCGGCCCGCACGGCGAGCGCCTCGATCCGGTCGAGGTAGGCCGCCTCCAGCAGTGCCTGACGCGTCGGGAAATGCCGGTACAGCGTGCCGGATCCGACGCCCGCCCGCTTGGCGATGTCGTCCAGGGAGGCACCCTCCCCATGCTCGGCGAAGGCCTCCGCCGCCACCTTCAGCAAGCGCTCGTAGTTGCGGCGAGCGTCCGCACGCATGGGCCTGACCTGCGTCATCCAGTTACTCCTCGCGAACCGGGGACTCTCTCCGCATTCTGGCAGACTCTCGCAGGAGACGGCCCCCGCTCGGTGTGCTCGTCCCTGCGGGTCCACGACCAGCGTCTTCTCGTGCTGCCCGCATGTTCCACCACTTCACGCGGGGACACCAGACAGGGAGCCGCCCCCGCTCCACAGGGGCAGGCGCGGGACTCCGGTCCCGGGCGGCCGGGACCCGCCGTCCGGACAGGTCCTCAGAACAGCGCGCTGTACGCGTTCAGCGCGGGCTGCCCGCCCAGGTGCGCGTACAGCACGGTGGAGTCGCGGCCGATCTCGCCGCGCCCGACCAGGTCGACGAGCCCGGCCATCGACTTCCCCTCGTAGACCGGGTCGGTGACCATGCCCTCGGTCCGCGCGGCGAGCCGCATCGCCTCCAGGGTCGTCTCGTCCGGGACGCCGTAGACGCCGGCGTGGTACCGCTCGTCCAGCTCGACATCCTCGACGGTCAACTGACGTCCCAGCCCGATGAGCCGGCCGGTGCGGTGCGCGATGCGGGCGATCTGCTCACGGGTCTCGGTGGGCTTGGCCGAGGCGTCGATCCCGATGACGCGCCGGGACCGTCCGCCCGCCTCCTCCAGCGCGGCGAACCCGGCGACCATGCCGGCCTGGGTCGACCCGGTCACCGAGCAGACGATCACGGTGTCGAAGAAGACGCCCGAATCCCGTTCCTGCTCGGCGACTTCGTACGCCCATCCGGCGAAGCCCAGCCCGCCGAGCGGGTGGTCGGAGGCCCCGGCCGGGATGGCGTAGGGCTTCCCGCCCGACTCCTCGACCTGCCTGAGCGCCAGCTCCCAGCTCTCCTTGAAGCCGATCCCGAACCCCGCCCGCACCAGGCGCACATCGGCCCCGGCCAGTCGGCTGATCAGGATGTTGCCGACCTTGTCGTACACGGAGTCGGGCCACTCCACCCAGCTCTCCTGCACCAGCACGCACTTCAGTCCGGCGCGGGCGGCGACCGCCGCGACCTGACGGGTGTGGTTGGACTGCACCCCGCCGATCGACACGAGCGTGTCGCAGCCCTGCGCGAGCGCGTCGGCGACCAGGTACTCCAGCTTGCGGGTCTTGTTCCCGCCGTACGCGATCCCGGAGTTGCAGTCCTCCCGCTTCGCCCAGAGGGCGGCTCCGCCGAGGTGAGCGGTCAGCCGTTCCATCGGGTGCAGCGGGGAGGGACCGAAGAGGAGGGGATAACGCGCGTACGAGGACAAGGACATGAGGCCTCCTGGTGCAACGGGTCGCCCGGAACGAAGGATCGATCGGTCACTCGGTCACTCGGTCATTCGGTCACTCGGTCATGTGGTCACTCGGTCCATTCGGCCGCCAGGCCGCTCGGCCGAGCGCTCACTCCGGCACCAGGTCGTCGGAGTCGGCGAGGTCCGCGAGGGTGCGCCAGATCTCCGCCGTGACGTGGACCGCCCGGTCCACGTCACCGTCGGCGCAGGCCTCGATCAGCCGGCCGTGCAGTCCGGCCGAACGACAGGTGCCGCCCTCGCCGAAGCGCCGTCGCTCCAACCGCCGGATGAGGGGGGTGTAGCGGGCGATGGTCGCGGCCGCCGCTCGGTTGCCGGCGGCCCGGACGAGGACGTCGTGCAGCGCGTCGTCGGCGCGCAGGGCGGCGTCCACGTCCCCCGCGCGTACGGCGGCGGCGAACCGCTCGTTGGCCGCGCGCATCCCCTCGACGTCCGCCGCGAACAGCCGGGGCACCGCCACCCGGGTGACCAGCTCGTGCATCGCGCCGACCACGGCCGCCGCGTCCCGTACGTCGGCGGTCACGACCGAGGTCACCCGTGTGTAGCTCTGCGGCTTGCTCTCCAGCAGCCCCTCGTCGACCAGCCGGGCGAACGCCTCCCGCACCGGCGCCCGCGACAGCCCGAGCCGCTCGGCGAGATCGGCGTCGCGCACCACCGCGCCCGGGGCGATGTCCCCGGCCACGATGGCGTCCCGGATCGCCGCGTAGGCGCGGTCCCTGAGCAGAGTGCGTGGCACAGCCTCCATGAACTGACATGTTAGATATCAGTTCCTTCGGCAGCAAGGCTTCCGACGCATCCGGGAGGGTGAACGACCGATCGCGCACCCGGCGGTCCATGGGACGGACAAGCGATGCCCGCGAGAGAATCCTCGGCGCCCACGGTCACTGGTAGGAACAGCCTCCTACCGCGTCGCCCGGACGTAACATGGCGGACGTGGAGCTGCGCCAGCTGCGGTACTTCGTCGCGGTCGCCGAGGAACTGAACTTCGGGCGGGCCGCCGCGCGGCTCCTGATCGCCGGTCCTTCCCTGTCCCAGCAGATCAAGGCACTCGAACGCGACCTCGGCGTGAGGCTCTTCGACCGGGACCGCCGGTCGGTCTCGCTCACCCCGGCCGGCGCCGACCTGCTCCCGCACACGCGCGCCCTGCTGGAACGCGCCGACGACCTCCGTGGCCGCGCCCGTCGGCTGTCCGGCTCGCAGGCGGTACGCCTCGGCTACGTCAACTGGCTTCCGGCGGACCTGACCCGGCGCACCGCCGCGGTGGCCCAGGTGCATGTCGACGCGTGGGTCGCGCCCTCGCACACCCAGGCCGCCCGGGTCGCCGACGGCAGCCTCGACCTCGCCGTGTGCTGGATACGGAACGAGGACGTGAAGCGGCAGGGACTGCGGGCCCGGCTCCTCGGCGCCGACCGGCTGTACGCCGTCGCCAGGAGCACCGACACGGACACCGAGACACCGGACACGGACACGGACACGGACGAACTGTCCGCCGTACGCGCCGTGACCGCCGGGGACACCGATGTCCTCATCGACGACGACGTCACCTCCTGGGCGTCCTGGAACGCGTACGCCGAAGAGCTGACGGGGGCCACCGGCGCCCGCGCGGTGCGCATCCGCGACGGTGCCGTGACCGGTCCCGCCTTCTTCGACCACGTCCGCCGCTGCCGCCGTCCCGTCCTCAACTCGCCCAAGGGGCAGACGACCGCGCTGCCGTCCGACCTGGTGCGCCGTGAGGTCGTCGCGCCGAAGGTGTACTGGACCTGGTCCCTGGTGCGGCGCGAGACCGACGAGCGGGCCGGGGTCCTGGCTGTCGTCGACGCGCTCTGCGACGGCGTCGCCGCCGACGGCCTCGGCATCCACGCCCCGGACGCCTGGCTGCCCGCCGACGACCCGTACGCGCTCCCCCGCTGAGCTGCGCTGGGAGTCTGTTCCTCCCAGACGAGAGGAAACAGGTCCCGGCGAGGACCCTTCCGGCCTTTGACGTCGCCCGGTGACCGTCCTACCTTTCAGATAGTCGACCGGTTGGCTAGTAACCGGTCATCGCATCCCTTCGGAGAAGGTCACCATGAGCGTTCAGCACCAGAAGGTCGCCGTCGTCACCGGGGCGTCGCAGGGCATCGGCGCCGGGCTGGTCGACGCCTACCGCAAGCTCGGATACGCCGTCGTCGCCACCTCCCGCACCATCGCCCCCTCCACCGATCTCGATCTCGTCACCGTCCAGGGCGACATCGCCGACCCCGCCACCGCCGAACGCGTCGTCGCGGCGGGAATGGAACGGTTCGGCAGGATCGACACCCTGGTCAACAACGCGGGCGTGTTCGTCGCGAAGCCCTTCACCGACTACACCCCGGACGACTACGCCACCGTGACCGGCGTGAACCTGGCCGGGTTCTTCCACCTCACCCGGCTCGCCGTCGAGCGGATGCTGGCCCAGGGCGGCGGACACATAGTCAACATCACCACCAGCCTGGTCGACAACGCCGACGCCAAGGTGCCCTCGGTGCTGGCCTCGCTGACGAAGGGCGGTCTCCAGTCCGCCACCAAGTCGCTCGCCATCGAGTACGCCAGCCGGGGCATCCGGGCCAACGCCGTATCGCCGGGCACCATCAAGACGCCGATGCACGCCGAGGAGACGCACGACTTCCTCGCCGCCCTGCACCCGGTCGGCCGGATGGGCGAGCAGAGCGACATCGTCGACGCGGTCGTCTACCTGGAGAACGCCCCCTTCGTCACCGGCGAGATCCTCCACGTCGACGGCGGCATGAGCGCCGGCCACTGACCGGCGGACAGGAGCACAGTGATGAGCAGCGGTACGACGGACGACGAAGCGATCCTGCGTGGCGTCCTGGACCGGTGGAAGGCCGCGGTCGACGCGCACGAACCCGACCGGGTCGCCGCCCTCTTCACCGAGGACGCGATCTTCCAGGGCCTGCACCCCTACAGCACGGGGAGGCCGGGAGTCGCGGACTACTACGACTCCCAGCCCCTCGGCATGACGGCCGACTACCGGTTCCTCGAGACCAGACGCCTCGCCGACGACCTCGTTCTCGGCTATCTGGACGTGGAGTTCTCGTTCACCGACCGGCCCACGATCGCCGTGTACCTCGGTGTTCTGCTGAGGCGCGAGGACGGGGAGTGGCACATCGGCCACTACCAGGTCTCACGGCTCGGCTAGCCGTCACCGGCTCTCAGGCCGCCCACGGCCAGCGGGTGTCGTCGGCGGCCTCGAGCAGCGGCACCATCCGGAAGGCGGCGTCCGACAGCCCGCCGAAGGTGTGCCGGTTCCCCTTGCCCGAGGGGCCGTGGCCGACGCGGTGGCCGGCCAGGTTCCAGGTGTAGACCGGCACGTCGGCCGGGACCTGACCGGTCGGGTCGCCGTGCCGGCTCGCGGCATACTGCTCGTCGGTGACGATCAGCACCCGGTCGTGGTCGCGGTAGTGCCGGCGCACGGCCTCGGTGGTGTCCGTACCACCGAGGTCTCCGAAGCGCTCCAGAATCTTCAGCATCGACTCCTCCTCACGGAACGTGATCGTGTTGCTGCTGGTGCCGAACTCGACGAGGTCGGCGTCGGCCGCCCGCAGTGCGAGCGCCGTCCCGAAGATCGCCGCCGCGTCGGCCCGGTTGAGCTCGGAACGGTCCGACAGCCGGGCGTAGAACATCGAACCGGACCGGTCGACGAGCACCAGCGTCCGGCCGGGCAGCGCGGGCACGTTGGCCAGCGAGTGACCGAGCGCCCGCTCCAGCGGGTAGGCCCAGCGCAGCGACGGCGCGTGCTGGTAGGCGGCGAGGTACCGGAAGGGGAACTGCCGCGAGCGCGCGACCTCCGCCGGGTCGCTGATCTTCGCCGCCACCTGCGCGGCGACCTCGTCGGAGACCCCGGCCTCGTCGAAGTTGCGCAGGTTCCGCGTCAGAGCCATCGCCCCCATCGTCGGAATGACCGCCTCCCAGGCCGCCTTGTCCATCGGCCCCTGGAGCCAGCCCGCCAGCGCCTCCCAGGTCATGCCCGCCTCGGCGAGGCGCCGCGCGCCGCCCGCTCCGGTCACGACCCTGCGCCTCTTGGCGGGCCGCAGCGCCATCAGGTCGCGGTGCGCGACGAGCACGGGCAGCGACTTGGGCACCACGGCCGTGTCGGGGTTGTGCCGGCGGTCGAGGGCGTACTGGAACAGCTCGCCCTGCCACGGCTTGGCCGGGTCCGGCGCGGCGTGCACCAGGTTGAGGATGTCGCCGAAGCGGTAGCCCTTCGAGGCCGTGTCGTACTTCAGCAGCGACTTGCCGTTGTAGAGCCGCCGTACGGCGTCGGCGACGCCGCGCTTGACGGGCTTGGGGATGTTGCGGCCGTACGTCTCCGTCCAGTACGCGAGCAGCTCGCCCGGCTCGTCGGGACGCCGCAGCACGGAGTCCACGACCTGCCGGTTCGAGGGACCGTCGGTGGCGCCCGCCGTCAGACGGGCGTGCACGTACTCGGCGGCGCCCACGATCGCGGCGGTGCGGATGTTGCCCTCGCCGCGCAGCCAGCCGAGCAGACCGGCCGTCCAGGCCGGGTCGCTGACGGCGAGCTCACGCACGAGCCCGGCGAAACGGTCGTCGCGGGCGGCGCCGGACTCGTAGAACGTCTGCTGGGAGACGAAGTCGGCGATCGCCAGCAGGAACAGCTCGGAGCGGGCGTCCCGCTCATGGCCTCGGCCGCCCTGGTGGGTACGGAGCCTCCGGCCCGTGGTGGTCACGGGCGAGACGGGCGGCGGTTTACGGGCACGGACATTGAAGCGCGCCATGGTGAATTCCCCCGAATTCGTTGTTCATTCAGTCGTCCATCGGGAGAGGCGCAGCAAAAGGAAGGTGCCCGAGATCAGGGGTCGGCGACGGACTTAGCCAGATGCTCTACCGACTGAGCTACACCGGCCTGAAGCCGATGACGGGACTCGAACCCGCGACCGTCCGATCCAATGAAGTAACCGCTGCCTGCGCACCGGGCACCCACCACGTGCTGCGCCTCCCGAGATAAAGTCGGCGGCGGCCTGGAATTCTGTTGCAAAGAAGGAGCCGCAGCCTGCGCACCGGGAGGTGCTGTGAAATTGTGGTGTCCAGAGATCGAAGCCGGCGGAACCGACAAGGTGCTCTAACCCCTGAGCTACACCGGCGCGTTGTGCCGGTGGCGGGACTCGAACCCGCGGCCGCCCCATTATCAGTGGAAGTAGGTCCTGCCTTCGCACCTGGACGTGCACCACTTTAGGAGTGCGGCCGCGGATCGAGCGAGTGAATTAATTACGGCTGGGCACTCACCGCTTCTGCCGCTTCCACGGACCCGTGATCGCCAGCAGGATGCCCGGGGTCTGGATGTTGGCGAAAAGGGTGTGCCCGTCGGGCGAGAAGGTGACGCCGGTGAACTCGCTGTATTCCGGCTCGTCCGCGGTGCCGATGTTCAGTTCGTTGCGGGCGATGGGGTAGGTGCGGCCGCTGTCGGTGGCGCCGAACAGGTGCTGGACGCCCTCACCGTCCTCGGCGATGACGAGACCGCCGTACGGGGAGACGGTGATGTTGTCGGGGCCGTCGAAGGCGCCGTCGGCGGACGGGTCGGGGTTCACGCCGAGCAGCACCTTCAGGGTCAGGGTGCGGCGCTGCGGGTCGTAGAACCAGACGGCGCCGTCGTGCTGGACCGGGCTCTCGCCACGGGCGTAGGAGGAGACGATGTAGGTGCCGCCGTCACCCCACCACATGCCCTCCAGCTTGCGGGCGCGGGTGACCTGGCCGTCGGTGAACTGCTTGCGGACGGAGACCGACCTGGCGTCACGGTCCGGCACGTCGATCCAGTCGACGCCGTAGACGGTGCCGATCTTCGTCGCCCGGGAGAGGTCGTCGACGAACTTGCCGCCGGAGTCGAAGCACTTGAAGGCCTGGAGGACGCCGGCGTCGTCGGCGAGCGTGCGCAGCTTGCCGCGCCCGTGGCGGAAGCCGGCCGGCGGGGTCCAGCGGAAGAGCAGGCCGTTCGGACCCGAGGCGTCCTCGGTGAGGTAGGCGTGCCCGCGCTTGGGGTCGATGACCACCGCCTCGTGGGCGTACCGGCCGAACGCCTTGATCGGCTTGGGGTCGCGGTTGGCGCGGCGGTCCTCGGGGTCGACCTCGAAGATGTAGCCGTGGTCCTTGGTCATGCCGTTCTGGCCGGCCTTGTCCTCGGTCTCCTCGCCGGTGAGCCAGGTGTCCCAAGGCGTGGTGCCGCCCGCGCAGTTGGTGGAGGTGCCGGCGATGCCGACCCACTCGGCGACATGGCCGCCGGGGCGCACCTCGACGACCGTGCAGCCGCCGGCCGCCGCCGGGTCGTACACGAGTCCCTCGGTGAGCGGCACCGGGTACGGCCAGCTCGCGCGCGGGCCCTTCAGCTCGTGGTTGTTGACGAGCAGGGTCGCGCCGCGCGGGCCGCAGAAGGTGGCGGTGCCGTCGTGGTTGGACGGGGTGATCTCCCCGGACTCCAGCTTGGTCCTGCCGCTGTAGGTGATGACGCGGTACTTGAAGCCTGCGGGCAGCGCGAGGATGCCGTCGGGGTCGGGCAGCAACGGCCCGTAGCCGACCCCGTGGTGTCCGGTCGCCGACGCATCCTTCGCCTCCGCGGTGTCCGCCGTGGACGCGGTCTCCGTGGACGCGAGGGCGTTGGGCGCGGTGGCGAGGGCGCCTACGCTGCCCGCCAGTGCGACGCCGGCACCGGTGATCGCGGATTGTCTGGCGAAGTCCCTGCGGGTGAGCGACATGGTGTCTCCTGTGACGCGGTGAAGGTGCCGTGGAGGGTGGCTGACCTCGGTTCGGCGTCACCGTCCCGCCCACGCCTGAACAGGGGTTGAACGGAGGGCGACTTCAGGGGACCCGCTTCCATGAATCCGTAAGGATCAGGCCACGGGAGCCGAAAGAGCCCCGCGCGGCGGGGGCCTCACCGGCCCCGACCCGGCACCTGGACCCACGCCCCGGGACCCCTCCACTCCGAGCCAGGCGGCCCGACTCGTCCCGCCCGACTCACCGGCCCCGACTCATCCGCCCTGAGTCCTCCGCTCCAAGCCCTCCGGCCCGGCTCATCCCGCCCGGCTGTCCCGCCCGGCTCACCGGCCCTGGCTCACGGCCCTGAGTCCTCGACTCCGAGCCCTCCCGCCCGACTCATCCGCTCCGGCTCATCCGCCCTGCTGCGAGCGTGCCTTGAACGCCGCCTTGCGGGCTTCCTTCGCGATGCGCTTGTCCGGGTGCAGCCGGCCCATCGCCTCCAGGACGTCCGGGGTCGCCGGGTGGTCGACGCGCCAGGCCGCCGAGAAGAATCCGCCGTGCTGCTGGGCCAGCCCCTCGACGAGGGCCTGGAGCTCCTCGGAGTTGCCCTCGGCGGCGAGCTGCGCCGCCACCGTGTCGATGGTGAGCCAGAAGATGAGGTGCTCGGAGGGCGCCGGCACGTCCGTCGCGCCGAGCTCGCTGAGCCAGACGCGGGCGAGGCCGCCGAGTTCGGGGTCGTCGAGGACCTCGCGGACGGCGGGTTCGGCCTGGCCGCCGACGAGGGACAGAGCCTGTTGGCAGCGCAGCCGGCGCAGCGGGGCGCCGGAGTCCGAACCGCGGGCGGCGGCCAGCAACTCCCGTGCGGCGTCGAGGGGTTCGCGGCGCACCAGCCACTGCTCGGTCTCGGCGAGAGCCGCCCGCGAGCCGTAGCCGGCGCTGCCGTCGAGGAGGACGTCGGCGCCCTTGTCGGCGAGGTCGCCGACGGCCGGGGCGTCGAAGCCGGCCTCCAGCAGCCGGGCCCGCAGCCCGTACACGCCGAGCGGGGTGAGCCGGACCATGCCGTAGCGGGAGACGTCGGTCTCGTCGACGGGGGCGGCGGGCTCCTCCTCGGGGTCCGCCATGAGGTCCTCGTCGACGGGCCGGTAGGCGACGATCCCGATCGGCTCCAGGAGCCGGAACTGGTCGTCGAGCCGCATCATCGCGTCGGAGACCTGCTCCAGGACGTCGTTGGTGGGCTCGTCCATGTCACCGGGAATGATCATCGACGCGGCCAGCGCGGGCAGCGGGACCGGGGCGTCACCGGGGCCGTCCTCGCCGACGGTGAGCAGGTAGAGGTTGCCGAGGACACCGTCGAGGAACTCGGCCTCGGCCTCGGGGTTCCAGTCGAGCCGGGCGAAGTCGACCTCGCCGCCCTCGTCCATCGCCTCCATCAGCTCGTCCAGGTCGGGGACGGACGCGTCGGCGAGCACGGTCTCCAGGGCGCCGAGCCAGACGGCGAGGATGTCCTGCGGGGACCCGCCGGTCAGCAGGGCCAGGTCCTCGCCGGCCGTGACGGTGCCGGCCTCCTCGTCGACAATCTCCACGAGACCGGCGTCCACGGCGACCCGCCAGGCCTCGCTCGCGTAGGCGGCGGCGTCTTCCCCGGTCAGCCCCAGCACCTCGGCGGCGGACGCCAGCTGGTCCTCGACGAGTCCGCCCCCGGCGTCCACCCGGGTGTCGGGACCCGCCCAGCGGGCGAGCAGGGCGGCCCGGGAGAGCAACGGCGTGGACAGCGCGTCGCGCGCCAGCTCCGCTTCGGGGTGCAGCAGCACCGGCGGGAGGGGGGAGCTGTCTGACATCGGCTGGTTCTCCTAGGGCGCGTGGTACCACCGCCCGCTGGGGGCGCTGGGCCACTCAGCCTAGACGGGTATGGACCCATGCCGCCCGGTTCATGTCCCCGCCGGGCGGCGTACATGGCCGAAACCTTGACAAGTGGCGTGGCCAGGCAGGAGATTGACGCGCGTAGAAATCCGATGGACATCTGTTCACTGTATTTTCTACGCGCGTCGCGTCCGCTCGCGGAACGCGGCCCCAGGCTCCACGCACCACCCCCGGCTCCACGCAGCACCCTCGCTTCTCCGCTTCACCCTCAGATCCAGCTCCACCCTCGTCCCGGCGCTCATGTACGTCCCCGGAGGGATTTCCGTTGCCGAGCAAGAAGTCCGCGCGTCTCGCCGCGCTCACCGTCGCCGCCGCCTGTTCCGCGGCCTCCACCGTCGCCCTGTCCGCGCCCGCGCACGCGGAGACGGTGGCCATTCACGACATCCAGGGCACGACCCGGTTGTCGCCGTACGCCGGCCAGACGGTCACGGGTGTGGCCGGAATCGTCACCGGTGTGCGCGCCTACGGCTCGTCCAGAGGCTTCTGGATCCAGGATCCGAACCCGGACGCCGACGCGGCCACCAGTGAGGGCGTCTTCGTCTTCACCAGCTCCACCCCGAAGGTCGCCGTCGGTGACTCCGTCACGGTCACCGGCACGGTCGCGGAGTTCGTACCGGGCGGTGCCGCCACCGGCAACCAGACGGTCACGGAGATCACCAAGCCGACGGTGACCGTCGTCTCCGGCGGCAACGCGGTCCCCGCCGCGACCGTCGTGAACGCGAAGTCGGTCCCGGCCGCGTACACGCCGGCCGGCGACGCCGCCGCGAGCAACTCGGTCAACGGCCTCACCCTGCGGCCCGGCACGTACGCCCTGGACTACTACGAGTCCCTCGAAGGCATGAACGTCCAGGTCGCCGACGCCCGCGTGGTCACCGCCACCGACCCGTACAGCGAACTGTGGGTCACGGTGAAACCGCGCGAGAACGCCGGCCGTCGCGGCGGCACGCTGTACGGCTCGTACACCTCGCAGAACACCGGCCGGCTCCAGGTCCAGTCGCTCGGCGCCACGGCGGACTTCCCCGTCGCCAACGTCGGCGACACCCTCACCGGCGTCACCGCGGGCCCGCTCGACTACAACCAGTTCGGCGGCTACACCCTCGTCGCGAACCGGCTCGGCACGCTGGAGAACGGCGGTTTGGAGCGGGAGACGACGCAGCAGCAGAAGAAGGGCGAGCTGGCGGTCGCGACGTACAACGTCGAGAACCTCGACCCGTCCGACGCCACGTTCGAGGAGCACGCCTCCGCGATCGTGGACAACCTGAAGTCGCCCGACATCGTGTCCCTGGAGGAGATCCAGGACAACAACGGCGCGACCAACGACGGTACGGTCGCCGCCGACGTGACGGTCGGCAAGCTCATCGACGCGATCGTGGCCGCGGGCGGCCCGCGCTACGACTGGCGCTCGATCGACCCGGCGAACAACACCGACGGCGGCGAGCCGGGCGGAAACATCCGTCAGGTGTTCCTGTTCAACCCGGAGCGGGTCTCCTTCACCGACCGCGCGGGCGGCGACGCGGCCACCGCCGTCGGTGTCACCAAGGTGCGCGGGAAGGCGCAGCTCACCGCCTCGCCCGGCCGCATCGACCCGGCGAACACGGCCTGGAACACCAGCCGCAAGCCGCTGGCCGGCGAGTTCGTCTTCCGCGGCCGTACGGTGTTCGTGATCGCCAACCACTTCAACTCCAAGGGCGGCGACCAGGGTCTCACCGCGCAGTACCAGCCGGTGGTGCGCAGCTCGGAGGCCCAGCGCCACCAGCAGGCGACGCTGGTCAACGCGTTCGTCAAGGACATCCTCGCCACGCAGAAGAACGCGGACGTCGTCGCGCTGGGCGACATCAACGACTTCGAGTTCTCCGGCACCGCGCAGCTCCTCGAGGGTGACGGCGAGCTGTGGTCGGCGATCAAGTCGCTGCCGAAGAGCGAGCGTTACACCTACGACTACCAGGGCAACCAGCAGGTCCTGGACCAGATCCTGGTGAGCCCGTCGATCCGGCGCGGCTGCGACTTCGAGTACGACAGCGTGCACATCAACTCGGAGTTCCACGACCAGATCAGCGACCACGACCCGCAGGTGCTGCGCTTCCAACCGTGACGCCTGCGGCCGCCGTCAGCGGGGCCGGCCGAACACTCCGTCCAGCCGGCCCCGCCAGGCGGTCTCGTTCGCCTCGGCGTCGGCGTCCGGCGCGAAGTCGTGGACGCTGACGCCGACCGGGCGACCCCAGTGGTTGCGGCCCAGAAGTGGACGGGGGCGTGGTCGCCGCGCGGTCCGACGAAGCACGGGTCGCGGAAGTCGACCACGGCCTGGCGGAGCCGTCCCCCGGGGCCGCCGGCCTGGACGCGCGTTCCTCCGGCCGTGTCGTCGGCGAGGCCCAGCGCGTGCGCCACGGCGGTCAGGGCGTCGGGCGCCTTGGACACGTCGGGCCCGTCGAAGGTGACGAAGGCGACCGGCCGACCGTCGAAGTGCGTCACCCGGGTTCGGTCGTCAGCTGTGCCCGGGGGCCGGGCGTCAGTGTGGCTCAGCCGCCGGGACGAACCCGCCGGGTGCGTCGTCACCGGCGAGCGGCCCGAAACGCCGACGCCTTCCGCTCGCTCGGTTGCGACGCGGTACGTTGCCGGTCACGGGCGTCGTCGACACCCGTGACCGGAGGACCTACAGCACCTGCTGCCCGGTCCTGCGTCGGCCGATGATCCCGGCCGCGACCAGAGCCACCGCCGCCGCACCCACGATCACCACCGGGCGCGGGTGCCGAAGGGCGAACCGCACGGGTTCGCGAACCGGAGCGGGGGCCGGAGCGGGGGCCGTCCGCTCCGCGCTGCGACCCGCCCGGGCCGCGTTGTCCCGGAGGCCATGGCGGGCGTGCAGCGCGTGCTCCTGTGCGGTGTGGCCGACGCGGACGGCGGCATCCTGCACGGCGTGCCGCGCGTGGCTCCCGCGTCCGTGCACCGTACGGCCCGCCCGGCCCGCCCTCGCCTGAGCCGCGTGCCCCGCGCGGCCCGCGCGTTCCTGCACCGCGTGCCCCGCCCGCCCGGCCCGTTCCTGCAGGTGATGGCCGGCCTGGGACGCCGTGCTGCGCAGTTGTACGGTCATCGCGCCGGCGCGGTCCATGAGGTCGGCGGTGCGGGTCCGGGTGCGGCCCCGGACGTCCGCCTTGGCCGCCAGCCCCTCGACCTTGGTCCCCAGGCGGTGCCGGGTGCGCTCGATCTGCCGACGCAGGTCGGCCGCCCTCCTGTCCGTCATCGGTGCGCCCTTTCCCTGATCTCCGCGACGTCGGCCCGGACGCTGCCGAGGGTCTCCTCGGGGGTGGGCGGCGCGGCCCGGCGCAGTTGGCCACGGCCCACGACGGCCAGCACGCCGGCGATCGCGAAGAGCACCGCCGTCACGATGAGCGCGGCCGCCCAGAGGGGCAGCGTCAGCGCGAGGGCGGCGACGCCCGTACCGGCGAGGGCGAGCAGCCCCGCGTAGGCGAACGCGCCCGCGGCGCCGAGCAGTCCTCCGCCGCGCCCGGCGCGCCGTCCCTTCTCGGTGAACTCGTGCTTGGCGAGGGCGAGTTCCTGCCGTACGAGCCGGGAGACCTGTTCGGTGGCCTGGCTGACGAGTTCGCCGACGCTGTGATGCCCGTTGCTGACGCCGTGGGGCCCGTTGGCGCGGTGCACATCGTTGTGGTGCTGCACATCGCTGACGGGTCGGACGTCCGTGGTCCCGGTCACGGTGTTCCGCCTCCTCTCGGTTACAGAACACCCGGGTACCCCCGCCGGTCCCCGCTACCCGCACGGCGAAACATCCATACAGGAACACTTACCCGTATCCCGTAGAAGAATTAAGTAGAGCTTCACTGTCGTACGACCCAGACTGCCCGTATGACGAGAGCTCGCCCGACACCCCCGAGTCCTGCCGCCGCCCCGACTCCCACCACCGCCCCGCGCCCCGCCTCGCCCGCCGCCCCGGCTTTCGGCCGCGCGCTCTGCGCGATGGTCACGCCGTTCACCGGTGCCGGCGCGTTGGACCTCGACGGGGCACGGCTGCTCGCCGACCGGCTGGTGTCCGCCGGCTGCGACGGACTGGTGCTCTCCGGTACGACGGGCGAGTCGCCGACCACGTCGGACACCGAGAAGGCGGACCTGGTGTCCGCGGTACGGGAGGCGGTGGGCGACCGGGCGTCGATCGTGGCCGGGGTGGGCACGTCCGACACCCGGCACACCATCGCGCTCGCCCGGGCCGCCGAGAAGGCGGGCGCGGACGGGGTGCTGGTCGTCAGTCCGTACTACAGCAGGCCTCCGCAGGACGCCCTGGAGGAGCACTTCCGGGAGGGTCGCGGACGCGTCCGGGCTGCCGGTGATGCTGTACGACATCCCCGGCCGCACGGGCACCAGGATCGAGCCGGACACCATGCTCCGGCTCGCCGAGCACCCCAGGATCGTCGCGGTCAAGGACTGCTCGTACGACTTCCTCGGCGCCCAGAAGGTACTCTCCCGCACCGAGTTGGCGTACTACGCGGGCTGCGAGGAGCACCATCTCGCGCTGTACGCGGTGGGCGGGGCCGGCTACGTCAGCACGGTCGCGAACGTGGTGCCGGACCGGCTCCGGTCCGTCCTGGACGCGTTCGACGCGGGCGACACCGCCGAGGCCGCCAGGCTTCAGCAACGGGCCATCGAACTGGTGGAGTCGATGATGGCCTCGGGCCTGCCCGGAACCGTCACCGCCAAGGCACTCCTCGACGACCTGGGCCTGCCGGCCGGCCCGGTCCGGGCGCCACTGCGACCCGCCGACCGCGAGACGGTCCACCGGCTGCGCGCGGCCTACGAGCGGCTCGTGACCCCACCCGGTACGTGAGCGGCGGACGCGGCGCGGTCAGCGGTCCACCCGCACGAAAAGTCCGGCAACCACCCGAACGCACTCCCGTACGGTGAACGCATGAGCCGACCGCTGCTCTACCTCGACGTCGACGGTCCCCTCAACCCGTACGCGGCCAAGCCCTCGAAGCGACCGGCGGGTTACACGACCATCAGGGCATCCGTGGGTCGTGAGCGGCCGCTGCGGGTCTGGTTGCACCCCGGGCACGGCGCCGCCCTGCTCCGCCTGCCCTACGACCTGTGCTGGGCGACCACCTGGATGGCGCAGGCCAACCGCTGGATCGCGCCGGTGGTGGGACTGCCCGAGCTCCCCTACGTCGACTTCGGCGAGGCGCTGTTCCGGTACCGAGCCGACGGAGTCCACTGGAAGACGGAGGCGATCGTCGCCCACGCGGCGGGCCGCCCCTTCGCCTGGGTGGACGACGAACAGTCCCCTGCCGACGCGACCTACGTCACCGACCACCATCCGGCCCCGGCTCTCCTGCATCACGTGAACCCCCGACTCGGCCTGCGCGAGGAGGACTTCACGCTACTGACGCACTTCGCGGCGGCACTGCCCGCCTGACGGAGCCCGCCCGGGAGCCCGGCCGGGCTCCGTCAGGCGGACGGCGAAAGCCGCTGTCACGCGCGTGGGCGGTGGGGAGGAACCCTTCCGTTCCGGGAGCTGGGACCCCCGGAAGCCGACAGCGCGCTCCCGTCGGTGTGACCGGCTGCCGTCGGCGCCCGGGTCACAGGGGTGACCGCACACGCGAGCGCCCTCCCGGGCCGCGCGGGGCGGGGCGGGAGGGCGCTCGACGACGGCCGGTGCCGACGGCTGCCGGCGCCTCGGCCACGGTCGGGGAGTCGGCCGCTTCGGGCGGCCGCGTGTGCGAGCGGTGACCGAGGAGGCGGCCGCAGGTCACGGCCGCCGGTGATGGTCGCCGGTGATCAGTTGTGGCTGTGCAGGATGTCGTTCAAGCCGCCCCATACCGCGTTGTTCGGGCGGGCCTCGACCGCGCCGGTGACCGAGTTGCGGCGGAAGAGGATGTTCGAGGCGCCGGAGAGCTCGCGGGCCTTCACGATCTGGCCGTCGGGCATGGTGACCCGGGTGCCCGCGGTGACGTAGAGGCCCGCCTCGACCACGCACTCGTCGCCGAGGGCGATGCCGACGCCCGCCTCGGCGCCGATCAGGCAGCGCTCGCCGATGGAGATGATCACGTTGCCACCGCCGGACAGCGTGCCCATCGTGGAGGCGCCGCCGCCGATGTCCGAGCCGTCGCCGACGATGACGCCCGCGGAGATGCGGCCCTCGACCATCGACGTGCCGAGCGTGCCCGCGTTGAAGTTGACGAAGCCCTCGTGCATGACCGTGGTGCCCTCGGCGAGGTGGGCACCGAGACGCACGCGGTCGGCGTCGGCGATCCGGACGCCCTTGGGAGCGACGTAGTCCGTCATGCGCGGGAACTTGTCGATGGACGTGACCTGGAGGTGCAGCCCCTCCGCGCGGGCGTTCAGACGGACCTTCTCGACGTCGTCCACGGCGACCGGGCCGAGCGAGGTCCAGGCGACGTTGGCGAGGTGGCCGAAAATGCCGTCCAGGCTCTGCCCGTGCGGCTTCACGAGCCGGTGGGAGAGCAGGTGCAGGCGCAGGTAGACGTCGTGCGCGTCGAGCGGCTTGTCGTCGAGCGAGGCGATGACCGTGCGGACCGCGACCACCTCGACGCCCCGGCGCGCGTCCGGACCGACCGCCTTCGCCGCGCCCTCGCCGAGCAGCTCCACGGCCTTCCCGGCGGACAGGCGCTCGGTGCCGGACGGGCCGGGCTCGGCGACGAGCGCGGGCGCGGGGAACCAGGTGTCGAGAACAGTGCCGTCGGCGGCGATCGTGGCGAGGCCGGCGGCCGCGGCGCCGGTGGTGCGGGGAACAGTCGTGTCGGTCATGAGGGCAACCTAACCGGCGGGGGCCCGCGGAGGCCAACCCGCACAGCGGTGTCTCAGGGGGCGGGCCCGACCCCCGCACGGACCTCGTGAGCTCCTCCTGGAAACCAACGGTGTCAGCATGACCGCCGACGACGGGAGGAGGGGCCATGGCCCGCAGGACGAGCCTGGAGGATGCCGGCTGCGCCAAGGCCGAGCGGCTGCGGCTTCTCGTCGAGGCGGAGGTGCTCACGCGGGTGCCGTACCGGGACCCGGCGGACGCGGGGGCCCCGGGGAATCGGGGGCGGCGGGAATGAGCCGGGTCAGCGCCTCGCGCGCGTACTCCTCGTCGTAGGGCGCGTCCGTCAGCAGCACCTGGAGACAGATCCCGTCCATCAGCGCGACCAGCGCGCGTGCGGTGAGAGGGTCGACGTGCGTGGCGAGCAGGGTGGCGAGGTCCTCGGCCCACTCGGCGGCGACGGGACGCAGGGCGGGCCGTCGCAGCGCGGCCAGATACAGCTCGTACTCCAGCTCGACGCCGGAACGCTCGCCGGCCAGCCATTCGCCGAGCAGTCCCGCCAGTTCGGCGGGCAGGTCGAGGCGGGGGTCCGTCAGCCCGCCGTGCGACGCGACCGCCTTGGCGAAGCCCTCGTTGGCCTGGCGCAGGGCGGCGATCATCAGTTCGTCGAGGGTGGCGAAGTGGTAGGTGGTGGAGCCGAGGGGCACGTCCGCCTCGGCGGCGACCGAGCGGTGGCTCAGCCCGGCCAGCCCCTTCTCCCCGACGACCCGGATCGCCGCGTCGATGATCCGCTGCCGCCGCTCGGGGTCGTGGCGCCGGGGCATCAGTGCGCGCCTCCCAGGTTCAGCACGACCACTCCCCCGACGATCAGCAGGATGCCGACGGTCTTGGCGGGTGTCAGGGACTCGCCGAACAGGGCCAGTCCTATGAGGGCGATGGCCGCGGTGCCGACCCCGGCCCAGATCGCGTACGCCGTACCGATGCCGACGGTCTTGAGGGTCTGGGCGAGGAGGAGGAAGGAGATGACATAGCCGGAGGCCGTCAGCAGCGAGGGCCAGAGCCTGCTGAAGCCGTCGCTGTACTTCATGGCGGTCGTCGCGGCCACCTCGGCGGCGATGGCGCCGGCGAGCGTCAGGTATCCCATGCGTACAAGCGTACACATCGATGCGTACAGGTGTACATAACGACGTCGACCACGACCCTCCCCGTCCCCAGCGGACCCAAGTCGGCCCAAGTCGCCACGAAGCCGGAAGCGTCGCCCGCCGTGGATGTGCCGTGGAGTCGAAAGCGTTATGGAAAGCGCTCACCCAAACGGCTGAACGTGAGCCACCCGTTCCACTACTGTTTCACCGTTCACACACCGGGTCATCGCAGCCGCGGCCGCCGTCAGGGACGCCGCTGGAGGAACAGCGCATGCCAGACAACAAGTCCCGGCATTCTCAGGAGCAACCCTGGGAGAACGGCTGGGCCCCGGACACCTCCCGGGCACCCGGAACACGGCGCCTCTGGCTGGCCGGCGGTCTCGCCGTGGCCACCATCGTGGCGTGCGTGACCGCGATCGCCCTGAACGACAAGCCCGTTGACGACTCGTCGGAAGCTCCCCAGGGGCAGGCGCTGTCGGACGAGGAGACGGAGGGCGGCCTGATCTCCTTCGCCACGCCCTCCGCGAGCGGGTCCACCACGCCGGCGGGGAAGAAGAGCGCGTCCCCCTCCGCCTCGCCGAAGACCTCCTCCTCCCCCGGGCCGCAGGGCAGTTCGGCACCGCACGCCCCGGCCACGGCCTCCGCGTCACCGACGAAGAAGCCGTCCTCCCCCGAGCCCGCCACCATCCAGCGCTCGGTCCGCTCGGTCAACTACCCCGACCGCTACTGGCACGTGAGCGGCGGCCTGGTGAGACTCGACCCGGTCGGCGGCCCGGAGTCCCGTGCGGACTCCACCTTCACCGTGGTGAAGGGCCTGGCCGACAGCTCCTGCTCCACCTTCGTCACGGCGGACGGGAAGTACCTGCGCCACCGCGACTTCGTCCTGCGCGCCGAGCGCAACGACGGCTCGACCCTGTTCAAGCAGGACGCCACCTTCTGTGCGGTCTCCTCCTCCGGCGCGGTCATGCTGGAGTCGGTGAACTACCCCGGCCGCTTCCTGCGCCACAAGAACTTCGCCCTGCGTCTGGACGCGTACGGCTACGGCTCCGACTACCGGGACTTCTCGTTCAACCTGGTGGACGGACTCGCCTGAGCACGCACGAAAAGCGGATACGAAAGCGGCGGCACCCGGTGGGTGCCGCCGCTTTCGTACGCGTTCGGTGCGCGGGGGAGGATCTCAGACGTTGAACCCGAGCGCGCGCAGCTGCTCGCGGCCGTCGTCCGTGATCTTGTCCGGGCCCCACGGCGGCATCCAGACCCAGTTGATCCGCAGCTCGTTGACCAGGCCGTCCGTGGCGGACTTCGCCTGGTCCTCGATCACGTCCGTCAGCGGACAGGCCGCCGAGGTCAGGGTCATGTCGATCGTCGCGATGTTCGCGTCGTCGATGTGGATGCCGTAGATCAGCCCGAGGTTGACGACGTCGATGCCCAGTTCGGGGTCGACGACGTCGTACAGCGCCTCGCGGACTTCCTCCTCGGAGGCCGGCTTCATCTCAACGGTCTCGGTCATGCCGTCTTCCTTTCGGCGTCGGCTCCGCCCAGGGCCTGGGCCGTCGCGTCCTTCCACGCCATCCAACTGAGGAGGGCGCACTTGACCCGGGCCGGGTACTTGGAGACGCCGGCGAACGCGATCGCGTCCTCCAGCACCTCCTCCATCGCGTCGTCGGGCTCGAGCCGGCCCTTGGACTGCATCAGCTCCAGGAAGGCCTCCTGGATCTTCTGCGCCTCGGCCAGGTCCTTGCCGACCAGGAGGTCGTTCAGGACGGACGCGCTCGCCTGGCTGATGGAGCAGCCCTGGCCCTCGTAGCTGACGTCCTCGATCTTCGTGCCGTCGTACTTCACACGAAGGGTGATCTCGTCACCGCAGGTCGGGTTCACATGGTGCACCTCGGCGTCGCCGTCGCGCAGACCACGCCCGTGCGGGTGCTTGTAGTGATCCAGGATGACTTCCTGGTACATGGAGTCCAGCTTCACGGTCTCAGCTCACGCCCCTCAGCCGAAGAAGTTCCGTACGTGCTCCAGGCCGTCGATCAGAGCATCGATCTCGGCCGGGGTGGAGTACAGATAGAACGACGCTCGTGTGGTCGCCGGAATTCCGTAGCGCAGGCAGACGGGCCGGGCGCAGTGATGGCCCACCCGGACCGCGATGCCCTGCTCGTCCAGCACCTGGCCCACGTCGTGCGGGTGGATGTCGCCGAGCGTGAAGGAGATCGCCGCGCCCCGGTCCTCGGCCGTCGCCGGGCCGATGATCCGCAGGTCGGGGACCTCGCTCAGACGCCGCACCGCGTACTCGGTGATCGCGTGCTCATGGGCGAGGATCTTGTCCATGCCGATCGCGGACAGGTAGTCGATGGCCGCGCCCAGTCCGACCGCCTGCGCGATCGGCGGGGTGCCCGCCTCGAACTTGTGGGGCGCCGGGGCGTACGTCGACGAGTGCATCGACACCGTCTCGATCATCTCGCCGCCGCCGAGGAACGGCGGCAGGTCCTCGAGCAGCTCCTGGCGGCCCCAGAGGACGCCGATGCCGGTCGGGCCGCACATCTTGTGGCCGGTGAAGGCCACGAAGTCGGCCTGCAGTGCCTGCACGTCCATCGGCATGTGCGGCGCGGCCTGCGAGGCGTCGATCAGGACGAGGGCCCCGACCTCCTGCGCACGGCGCACTATCGCCTCGACCGGGTTCACGGTGCCGAGGATGTTCGACACCAGCACGAAGGAGACGATCTTCGTCTTCTCCGTGATGATCTCCTCGATGTTGGAGAGGTCGAGCCGGCCGTCGTCGGTCAGGCCGAACCACTTCAGCTTCGCGCCGGTGCGCTGCGACAGCAGCTGCCACGGCACGATGTTGGAGTGGTGCTCCATCTCCGTGATGACGATCTCGGTCTCGGAGTCCACCCGGTAGGGCTCGTCGGCCCAGCCGAGCATGTTGGCCACGAGGTTGAGCGACTCGGAGGCGTTCTTGGTGAAGATCACCTCGTCGCGGCTCGGCGCGTTGATGAACGCGGCGACCTTGTCGCGCGCGCCCTCGTACAGCGCCGTGGCCTCCTCGGCGAGCACATGCACACCGCGGTGGACGTTGGCGTTGTAGCGCTCGTAGTACTCACTGAGGGCGTCCAGCACCTGGCGCGGCTTCTGTGAGGTCGCCGCGTTGTCCAGGTACACGAGCTTCCGGCCGTCGTGGACCTGTCGGTCCAGGATCGGGAAGTCCTTGCGGATCGCCTCGGTGTCGAGGAGGCCCGGCAGCTGCGTCACGCGGATACGCCACCCTTCGTGTCGACGTCGTCGTGCTTCGCGTATGCCTCGTAGCCCTCGTTCTCCAGCTTGTCGGCGAGCTCGGCGCCGCCGGACTCGACGATGCGGCCGGCCGAGAAGACGTGGACGAAGTCGGGCTTGATGTAGCGCAGGATGCGCGTGTAGTGCGTGATCAGCAGGGTGCCGACCTCGCCGGTCTCGCGGACGCGGTTGACGCCTTCGGAGACGATGCGAAGGGCGTCGACGTCCAGACCGGAGTCCGTCTCGTCGAGGATCGCGACCTTCGGCCGGAGCAGCTCCAGCTGGAGGATCTCGTGGCGCTTCTTCTCACCGCCGGAGAAGCCCTCGTTGACGTTGCGCTCGGCGAAGGAGGTGTCCATGTGGAGACGCTCCATGGTCTCCTTGACCTCCTTCACCCAGGTACGCAGCTTGGGGGCCTCGCCACGGATCGCGGTGGCGGAGGTGCGCAGGAAGTTCGACACGGAGACGCCGGGGATCTCGACCGGGTACTGCATCGCCAGGAACAGGCCCGCGCGGGCGCGCTCGTCGACGGACATCTCCAGGACGTCCTCGCCGTCGAGGGTGACGGTGCCGCCGGTGATCGTGTACTTCGGGTGGCCCGCGAGCGAGTAGGCGAGCGTCGACTTGCCGGAGCCGTTCGGGCCCATGATGGCGTGCGTCTCGCCCTGCTTCACGGTGAGGTCGACGCCCTTGAGGATCTCCTTCGTGGCGTTGTCGGCCTCGACGGTGACGTGCAGGTCTCGGATTTCAAGCGTTGCCATGGGTGCCTCAGGACTCCTGGGTGAGGGAGACGAGCACGTCGTCCCCTTCGATCTTTACGGGATATACGGGGACGGGGCGCGTCGCGGGAAGGCCGGACGGCTTGCCGGTACGGAGGTCGAAGCTGGAGCCGTGCAGCCAGCACTCGATCTGGCAGTCCTCCACCTCGCCCTCGGAGAGCGAGACGTTCGCGTGGGAGCAGATGTCGTGGATGGCGAACACCTCCCCCTCGGTCTGTACGACCGAGACCGGCGTGCCGTCGAGTTCGACCCGTTTCGGGGTGTCCTCCTCCAGCTCGCTCAGCCCGCAGGCGCGTACGAAGGCCGCCATCAGACCGTGGCCTCGAGCTCGGTCTCGATCTTGGCGAGCAGGCGCTCCTCGATGTCGTGGACACCGATCTGCTGGACCAGCTCGGCGAAGAAGCCGCGGACCACCAGGCGACGGGCCTCGTCGGCCGGGATGCCGCGGGCCATCAGGTAGAAGAGCTGCTCGTCGTCGAACCGGCCGGTGGCGGAGGCGTGCCCGGCGCCGACGATCTCGCCGGTCTCGATCTCCAGGTTGGGCACCGAGTCGACCCGCGCGCCGTCCGTGAGGACCAGGTTGCGGTTCATCTCGTAGGTGTCCGTGCCCTCGGCCTTGGCCTCGATGAGCACGTCGCCGATCCACACGGCGTGCGCGGCCTCGCCCTGGAGGGCGCCCTTGTAGACGACGTTGGACTTGCAGTGCGGGACGTTGTGGTCGACCAGGAGGCGGTGCTCCTGGTGCTGACCGGCGTCCGTGAAGTACAGACCGAACAGCTCGGCCTCGGCGCCCGGGCCGGCGTACGTCACGCGCGGGTGGAGGCGGACGAGGTCGCCGCCGAAGGTCACCACGACCGACTTGAAGCTCGCGTCGCGCCCGACGAGGGCGTTGTGCTGGGCCACGTGCACGGCCTTGGCGTCCCAGTCCTGGACGGAGACGACGGTCAGCTTCGCGCCGTCCCCGAGGACGTAGTCGACGTTGGCGGCGATCACCGCGTCACCGGTGTGGTCGATGACGACGACGGCCTCGGCGAAGGCTCCCAGCTCGATGACCTGGTGGCCGTAGGAGACCCCGCCCTCGCCGTGCACCGCGATGCGGATCGGCTCGGTGAGCACCGTCTCCTTGGGGACGGTGACCACGCCGGCCTTCTCGAACGCGGAGTACGCCTGGGCGGCGACCCGGTCCACCGGGGTGCCCGCCCTGCCGAGACGCGGGTCGTCGCGGTCCACGAGTTCGACGGTGACGCCCTCGGGCGCCTCGACGGCGACCGTCACGCCGTCGCCGGTCGCGACGGCGGTGCCGTCGTGCAGCCCGCGCAGCCGCTCCAGCGGCGTGAACCGCCACTCCTCCTCGCGACCGTGCGGGACGGGGAAGTCCGCCACGTCGAAGGACGGGGGCGCGCTCATGCGCGTGGCGACGGTCGACTCGGCGGCCACCGCGATCTGGCCGGCGGTGGTGGACCCCACCGGGATGTTCTGCTGAGCCTCAGCCATGGCTGTCGGTCTGCTCTCTTCCTACGTCAGAAATCTGGCGACTGCTTCGGGGCGGGGTCTAGCCGACCGCGCCTTCCATCTGCAGCTCGATCAGCCGGTTGAGTTCGAGGGCGTACTCCATCGGGAGCTCCTTGGCGATCGGCTCGACGAAGCCGCGCACGATCATCGCCATCGCCTCGAACTCGCTCAGACCGCGACTCATCAGGTAGAAGAGCTGGTCGTCGGAGACCTTGGAGACGGTCGCCTCGTGGCCCATGGAGACGTCGTCCTCGCGGACGTCCACGTAGGGGTACGTGTCGGAGCGGGAGATCGTGTCGACGAGCAGCGCGTCGCACAGCACGTTGGACTTGGAGCCGTGGGCGCCCTCGCCGATCTCGACGAGACCGCGGTAGGACGTCCGGCCGCCGCCGCGCGCCACCGACTTCGACACGATGTTGGACGACGTGTTCGGCGCCATGTGGACCATCTTGGAGCCGGCGTCCTGGTGCTGGCCCTCGCCCGCGAAGGCGATGGAGAGCGTCTCGCCCTTGGCGTGCTCGCCCATCAGGTAGACGGCCGGGTACTTCATCGTCACCTTGGAGCCGATGTTGCCGTCGATCCACTCCATGGTCGCGCCCTCGTACGCCACGGCGCGCTTGGTGACCAGGTTGTAGACGTTGTTCGACCAGTTCTGGATGGTCGTGTAACGGCAGCGGGCGTTCTTCTTGACGATGATCTCGACCACGGCGCTGTGCAGCGAGTCCGACTTGTAGATCGGGGCCGTACAACCCTCGACGTAGTGCACGTAGGCGCCCTCGTCGACGATGATCAGGGTGCGCTCGAACTGGCCCATGTTCTCCGTGTTGATACGGAAGTAGGCCTGGAGCGGGATCTCCACGTGCACGCCCTTGGGCACGTAGATGAAGGAGCCGCCGGACCACACCGCGGTGTTCAGCGACGCGAACTTGTTGTCGCCGACCGGGATGACGGTGCCGAAGTACTCCTTGAAGAGCTCCGGGTGCTCCTTCAGCGCGGTGTCGGTGTCGAGGAAGATGACGCCCTGCTCCTCCAGGTCCTCGCGGATCTGGTGGTAGACGACCTCGGACTCGTACTGGGCCGCGACACCGGCGACGAGGCGCTGCTTCTCCGCCTCCGGGATGCCGAGCCTGTCGTACGTGTTCTTGATGTCCTCGGGCAGGTCCTCCCAGGACTCCGCCTGCTTCTCCGTGGAGCGCACGAAGTACTTGATGTTGTCGAAGTCGATGCCGGAGAGGTCCGAGCCCCAGTTGGGCATGGGCTTCTTGCCGAAGAGCCTGAGGCCCTTGAGACGCAGCTTCGTCATCCACTCCGGCTCGGACTTCTTCGCGGAGATGTCCTTGACGACATCCTCGTTGATGCCGCGCTTGGCAGAGGCACCGGCCGCGTCCGAGTCGGCCCAGCCATATTCGTAGTTGCCCAGACCCTCGAGCTCGGGGTGGGCAGTCTCCTCGATGGGGAGCGTCATGCGGGGTTCCTCCCGGCGGTGCTGGCAGATGCGTTGTGGGTGGCTGTGGAAACTCTGGGGATGAACGTCGTGCACACGCCGTCGCCGTGGGCGATGGTCGCCAGCCGCTGGACGTGAGTCCCGAGCAGCTGGGAGAAGATCTCGGTCTCCGCCTCGCAGAGCTGCGGGAACTTCTCGGCGACATGGGCGACGGGGCAGTGGTGCTGGCACAGCTGCTCACCGACCGGCGCGCTACGCGCCGTAGCAGCGTACCCGTCCGCGCTCAGGGCCTTGGCCAGGGCTTCGGTCCGCTCTTCCGGAGCGGCCGCCTCGATCGCCCGGCGGTACCCGGCGGCCTGTTCGGCGATCCGCGCGCGGGCGAAGGCGACGACGGCCTCGTCCCCGCCGAAGCGCTCCTGGATCCAGCGCAGGGCGTCGGCGGCGAGCTTGTCGTAGGACTGGTCGAAGGCGTCGCGGCCGCAGTCGGTGAGCGCGAAGGCCTTGGCGGGGCGCCCGCGGGTCCGCGCGCCGTAGACCCGCTGCTCGCGGGCCGCCACGATGTCGTCGGCGACCAGCGCGTCCAGATGGCGGCGTACGGCGGCCTGGGTGAGACCCAGCCGGCCGGCCAGCTCGGCGACGGTCGACGGCCCGTGGTCCAGGATGGACCGCGCGACCCGGTTGCGCGTCGAGCGCTCACCGGTCGCGATCTCCTCCTGGGGGGTCCCCGTGGGGGTCTCCCGAACCTCGCCGACGTTTTTCACAACGCCATTGTTGCGTAATTCCTCAGAGGCAGGCAACCCACGTCCGGATCACCGGGCGGTGCCCTGCGTCACTTAGGTATACCTAATCTGACCTGCGGAAACGATCTTTGATCGATCGGACGCGGAACGAGGCGCGATAAAACCACTGGTCTGCCGAGCCCCCTTCCAGGACACTGCCGGACCATGTCCACACCCCCTCCCACCGGCCCACTTGTCACCCGCGACACCCTCGCCGCGGAGCTTCGCGCCCTGGGTGTCGAACCCGGAGAAATCCTCCTCGTGCACTCCTCGCTCAGTTCGCTCGGCTGGGTCTGCGGAGGCTCCGTCGCGGTGGTGCGGGGACTCCTCGACGCGGTCGGCCCGGACGGCACGCTCGTGGTCCCCAGCCAGTCCGGCGACCTGTCCGACCCGGCCCTGTGGCACCGGCCGCCGGTCCCCGCCGACTGGTGGGAGCGGATCCGGGCCGCCATGCCCGCGTACGACCCCCTCATCACCCCCTCCCGCGGCGTCGGGGTGATCCCCGAGACGGTCCGCACCTGGCCGGGCGCCCTCCGCAGCGCCCACCCGCAGACCTCTTTCGCGGCGCTCGGGGCGCGGGCGGCGGAACTGGTCGAGGGCCACGCCCCCGACTGCCGGCTGGGCGAGCACAGCCCGCTGGCCCGGCTGGAGAAGGCGGGCGCCCGGGTGCTGCTCCTGGGCACCGGCTACGACACCTGCACCGCCTTCCACCTGGCCGAGTACCGGATCGCGGCCCCGCTCGTCGACGTGGGCAGGCCGGGGCCCGGCGGGTGGGAGGTCGTGACCGAGGTGTCGATCGACTCCTACCGCTTCGACGAGCTGGGCCATGACTTCGAACGCGACCGTGACGTCGTACGGGGCACGGTCGGGGCGGCTGACGTGCGCCTGTTCCCGGTCGCTGACGCCGTGGCCTACGCGCAGCGGTGGCTGCCGCTGCACCGGTCCCGCGAGGAGGAATGCTGAATCCGCCCGCACTCCGCCCGCCCCGTGTCGCCCGCGCGTCCGGCCGGTTCCCGCACCCCCCGCTCGGAGTCCCCACCGGCGAACCTAGACTCTTGAGCCATGCGAAGTGAGCCTGTCGTCCGGGTCGAGGCCCTGGTGAAGCGGTACGGGACGAAGACCGCGGTGAACGGCCTCGACCTGACGGCCCGGGCGGGCGTCACCGCCGTCCTCGGACCCAACGGGGCCGGCAAGACGACCACCGTCGAGACCTGCGAGGGATACCGCAGGCCGGACGAGGGCACGGTGCGCGTCCTCGGCCTCGACCCGCAGCGGCAGGCCGGCGACCTGCGCCCCCGTATCGGCGTGATGCTGCAGTCGGGAGGCGTGTACTCCGGGGCCAGGGCCGACGAGATGCTCCGCCACGTGGCGGGGCTGCACGCCCACCCGCTGGACGTCGAAGCCCTCGTCGAACGCCTCGGCCTCGGCTCCTGCGGCCGGACGACGTACCGCCGCCTCTCCGGCGGCCAGCAGCAGCGACTCGCCCTGGCGATGGCCGTCGTCGGCCGCCCCGAACTGGTGTTCCTGGACGAGCCGACGGCCGGCCTCGACCCGCAGGCCCGCCGCGCCACCTGGGAACTCGTACGGGACCTGCGGGCGGACGGCGTCTCCGTCATCCTGACCACCCACTACATGGACGAGGCCGAGCAGCTCGCCGACGACGTCGCGATCATCGACGCGGGCCGGGTCATCGCCCAGGGCTCCCCGGAGCAGCTGTGCCGCGGCGGCGCCGAGAACACGCTGCGCTTCACCGGCCGGCCCGGCCTCGACATGACGTCCCTGCTCAAGGCCCTGCCCGCCGACAGCTCGGCCGACGAGCTGACCCCGGGTTCCTACCGGGTGATGGGCAAGGTCGACCCGCAACTGCTGGCGACGGTCACCTCGTGGTGCGCGCAGCACGGGGTGATGCCGGACCGGATCTCGGTCGAACGGCACACCCTGGAGGACGTCTTCCTGGAACTGACCGGCAAGGAGCTGCGCTGATGACCGCCACGGGTACCTACAGCCCCCGACCCGGCGCGGCGCCGCTGTCCCGGATGATCCGGGCCCAGGCGGCGCTGGAGACCAGGATGCTCCTGCGCAACGGCGAGCAGCTGCTGCTCACCGTCGTGATCCCCACCCTGCTGCTGGTGCTGTTCAGCACCGTGGACATCGTCGACACCGGCGCGGGCGAGGCGGTGGACTTCCTCACGCCCGGCATCCTCGCGCTCGCCGTGGTGTCGACGGCCTTCACCGGCCAGGCCATCGCGACCGGCTTCGAACGCCGCTACGGGGTGCTCAAGCGGCTCGCCTCCTCGCCGCTGCCCCGCTGGGGCCTGATGACGGCGAAGACGCTGTCGGTCCTGGTCACCGAGGTCCTCCAGGTGATCCTCCTGACGGCGATCGCCCTCGCCCTCGGCTGGAACCCGCACGGCAACCCGGTGGCCGTGGTGCTGCTCCTGGTCCTGGGCACGGCCGCCTTCTCGGGTCTCGGCCTGCTGATGGCGGGCACCCTGAAGGCGGAGGCGACGCTGGCCGCGGCCAACCTGGTCTTCCTGCTGCTGCTGGTGGGCGGCGGGGTGATCGTCCCGCTCGAGAAGTTCCCGTCCGGCGCCCAGGACGTGCTCAGGCTGCTGCCCGTCTCTGCCCTCTCGGACGGCCTGCGGGACGTGCTCCAGCACGGCGCGGGCATGCCCTGGGGCGACCTGGGGATCCTCGCGGTGTGGGCGGTCGCGGGACTCGCGGCGGCCGGCCGGTTCTTCCGCTGGGAGTAGCCGGACGCGCGGCCCGGGGGCCCCTCGTGAACGCGTGCACAAGCGTCCGCCTACGATGGGAGGCGTGCCGAACGTGACCCGTGCCGACGCCCTAGCCGCCGTGCGCAACCCCCTCGCCTTCATCGCCGCCCGCTGGACGCCCGCCCGCGGGACGGTCCGGCGTGCGGCCCTCGCCTCGCTCGTGATGTCGGTGATCATCGTGGTCACCGGCGGTGCCGTACGGCTCACGGGGTCCGGCCTGGGCTGCCCGACCTGGCCCAAGTGCACCGACGACTCCCTCACCGCGACCGGCGCGATGGGCTTCCACGGCGCCATCGAGTTCGGCAACCGCATGCTGACGTACGTGCTGTGCGCGGCCGTCGGCTGGGCGATCATCGCCGCGCGCTCCGAGAAGCCGTACCGGCGGAGCCTGACCCGGCTGGGCTGGGCGCAGTTCTGGCTGGTGATGAGCAACGCCGTGCTCGGCGGGATCGTGGTGCTCGTCGGCCTCAACCCCTACACGGTCGCGGCGCACTTCCTGGCCGCCTCGGCGCTGATCGCGGTCGCCGCGGTGATGTGGCAGCGCGCCCGGGAGGGCGACGGGCAGGCCCGGCCACTGGTCGGCAAGCCCGTGCAGCAACTGGTGTGGTTCCTGGTCGTGGCCTCCACGCTGCTGATCGCCGTCGGCACGGTGGTGACCGGCGCGGGCCCGCACGCCGGTGACTCCAGCGAGGTCGAGCGGATGCCGCTGGACTGGGAGACGGTCGCCAAGCTGCACGCGGTGCTCGCCTGGATCGTGGTGACGCTGACCTTCGCCCTGTGGTTCATCCTCAAGGCGGTGGACGCGCCGAAGAACCCGCTGGACCGTACCCGGGACCTGTTCCTGGTGCTGCTCGGACAGGGTGTCATCGGCTATGTCCAGTACTTCACGGACCTCCCCGAGGTCCTGGTCGGACTGCACATGCTCGGCTCCTGCCTGGTGTGGATCGCGGTGCTGCGCGTGCTGCTGGCGCTGCGCGAGCGCCCCGAGACGACGATCGACCTGCCGGGCCCGGCGGCCGAGGCGACGGTCGGCACGCGCGCGTAAGTCGCCCGTCGGCTTTACCCGTACGAGGTGACCAGCCCGTCGATCGCCGGCCCCAGGTAGTCCCGGGTCAGCACGGCCCGGCGGCTCGGCCACCCGTCGTCCGCCGCCCCGTCCCCCTCGTCGTAGCGGCGGCGGGCGATGTCCGCCACGACCTCCTGGGGCGCCCCCAGCGCGGACAGTTCGTCGAGGGCCTGGCGCTTGGAGATCAGCCGGCCGTCCCGCACGGTCACCGTCGCCCGCGCGAAGGTCAGCAGCCCCAGATCCACCCAGACGTTCTGATGCCACAGGTGGGCCTTGTCGACGGTGGGCCGCCAGAAGTCGCGCTGGTCGCGGACGACGAAGTCGGCCAGTGCGCGGTCCGGGACCGGCGGCAGGAGCGCGCCGGGCGGTTTGCCGTACAGCACCCGGCCGAAGTCGAGCAGTTCGCGCCGGGTCACCGGGGTGACCGTCCGCCGGAACAGTCGGCTGTGCGCCCAGGTGAGGTGCCGCCGCTCCGGGTCGGCCGTCCGGTCGGGGGTGAGGTAGGTGCAGTGCAGCAGCGGGGCGAGCGGCTCGTTCCGCAGGCGGGCGTGGAGCCGGGCCAGGTGCCACACCGTGCGCGGCGCGAGGGGGCCGTCCAGGACGGCGATGAGGTCCAGGTCGCTGCGGCCCTCCTGGTAGTCGCCCCCGGCGAGCGACCCGTGGGCCCACACGGCGACGGGGTCCGGGGCCTGGAGTCCGTCCAGGAAACGGTCCAGCAAGGCTTCCGTACGGGTGGTCATGCGCCCAGTCTGTCCACCTCAGCCGAGCCCGTACACCCGGCGCGCGTTGCCCGCCGCGATCAGGCCCGCCACCCGTTGCGCGTCCGTCGGCGACCACGCTCCCTCCGCGACCCAGGCGCCGAGCACCCGCGCCAGCGCCTCGCGGAACAGCCGTGCCCCGACCACGTGCAGCTCGGGCAGCCCCCCGGCGCCGCTGGAGAAGAGGATCTTGCCGAAGGGGGCCAGCTCCAGGATCTCCGCGAGGATCGTCGCGGCGCGCGCGCCGGTCCGTACGAGTGCGGCGCCGGAGTCGGCGTACACGTGCGGGAAGACGCCCGCGAGGTGGGCGGCGTGCCGGTGGTAGGGGTAGCCGTGCAGCAGGACGAGGTCGGTGCCGAGGCCTGCCGTGGCCCGCACGAAGTCCGTCAGCAGCACCGGATCCGTGCGGTCGACGCGCGCCCCCGGCTCGCCGAGCCCCGCGTGCAGCTGGAGCGGCAGCCCCGAGGCGACGGCGATCCACAGCACGTGCCGCAGCAGCACCGGGTCGCTCAGCTCGCCACCGACCCTGCGGCCCGCCAGCCAGCGGCCCGCCGCACCCCGTACCTCGCCCGGCCCGGGCGGCTCGGGCGCGAGGGCGAGGCCGTGCCGGACCCCCGCGACGGAGGCGAAGGCCACGGCGTTCGCGGCGGCCCCGTGGACCGACTCGGCGAGGTTGGCCAGGAAGGACTCGACGGTTCCGGAGGTGTCGGCGACCTGCTCGGCGAGGGGTTCCAGGCGCACGATCTCCCGCGCCTCGGCGGCGCCGGCCGAGGCCAGCTCACCCGGCCCGGTGAGGTCGCCGGGCAGGCCCGTGTCGACCAGGTAGGTCGTGATGCCGCTGCCGCGCAGCAGCCGGCGGCCCGCTTCCAGTACGCCGAGTTCACGACGCCGGGCGAGATAACGGGCGGGCGGCGCGTGCGGTTCCAGGCCGAGGAGCGGGGGGCACCAGCGGCGTACCGCGAACCCGGTCTGGGTGTCGAACAGCGTCGTGCCCGGGGCCGGCGGGCCCTCGGTGCGGGCCAACTGGGCCTCGAAGGTACCGAGACCCAGCTCCGTTCTCAGGACGCCGTGGCAGTACTGGTCCACCAAGGACGGCGTTTCGATCATCCGGACTCCCGGGAGACGGACCACGTGGTGCCTACGGGGTCCTAACGGGTGACCGGGGTGTCAGGTTGTTCTGCTCAGCCGTTCTTCGGTCCGCCGACCTGGATCCCGGCCATCCGCGTCCATTCGTACGGCCCCGTCCTCACCTTCGCCGCGAACTCTCCGTCGAAGGTCTCGTGGACGGTGATGCCGGCCTTCCCTGCGGCCAGCTCGGCGATGGCGACCGAGGGGGCCACCAGGTCGCCCCAGCCGCCGTCCTCGCCGACGAGGACGATACGGGCGCCGCGCTCGCCGAGGTACGCGATCTGGCCCTCGGCCCCGCCGTGCTGCCGGGCGAAGGCGCTGATCTGCTTGGCGAGCCGGGCCGCCCTGCGCTCGGCCTTCGCGGCCTGCTTGGCGTCGGCGGTCTCGTCAACCTGCTTGGTGTCTGCCATGGCCAGGATGCTACCGACGGGTAGATAGAACGGCGACGGCCGGGGTGCGTGGTGTTGGCCACGCACCCCGGCCGTTCGGCGGTGAGGACGGAAAGGAAGGAGAGGCGTCAGCGCAGGAAGGGGTCCACCGCGACCGCCACGAACAGCAGCGACACATAGGTGATGGACCAGTGGAACAGCCGCATCTCCTTCAGCTTCCCGCCCGTCGCCTCCGCCTTCGCACGGGTCTGGAGCGCGTGCGCCTCCCACAGCCACCAGCCGCCGGCCACCAGCGCGACCGAGGTGTAGAACCACCCGGTGTAGCCCAGCGGGGTCAGCAGCAGCGAGACGGCGACCATCACCCAGCTGTAGAGGACGATCTGCTTGGCGACGGTCTTGTTGGACGCGACGACCGGCAGCATCGGCACGCCCACGCGCGCGTAGTCCTCCTTGACCTTCATGGACAGCGGCCAGTAGTGCGGCGGCGTCCAGAAGAACATGACGAGGAAGAGGACGACCGGCGCCCAGGACACCGAGTCCGTCACGGCCGACCAGCCGATCAGCACCGGCATGCAGCCGGCGATGCCACCCCACACGATGTTCTGCGAGGTACGGCGCTTGAGGATCATCGTGTAGACGACGACGTAGAAGAGGAGCGCGCCGAGGGCGAGCCAGGCCGACAGCCAGTTGACGGTCAGACCGAACAGGAGTGTCGAGACCACCGCGAGAGTGATGCCGAAGGCGAGACATTCACGCGGGCTGACCATTCCGGTCACCAGCGGGCGCTGCGAGGTGCGGTCCATCAGCGCGTCGATGTCGCGGTCGATGTACATGTTCAGCGCATTGGCGCCGCCTGCGGAGAGGTAACCCCCGAGGCAGGTCAGGACCACCAGGCCGAGATCGGGAACGCCCTGCTGCGCCAGGAACATCACCGGGACGGTGGTGATCAGCAGCAGCTCGATGATCCGCGGCTTGGTCAGCGCCACGAACGCCTTGACCCGGGCCCCGAACGGCCGCCGGCTCGGGCTCTGGCTCGTCCCGATAAGCCCCGCTGGACGGGATTCAACGGCCGTCACGCACACCCCTGACAGAGACTCCCAGCGAGCCTCCCCAGGTGAATGCCGGGTAAAGGCTCGCGCGTACCACGCCACTGTAGACGTTGCCCAGACCCCGACATTCGCGGGGGTGGGGTCGTGTTGGACGGCGCCTGCGGAAGAGCCGGAGGGCACTCTGTTGAGCACTCGTACGAGCGGCTCCGTATTCACTTGCCGAACAGGGAACACACCGGTCGGGAGGCGGATCACCAAGTCTCCCGGCAGTCTGGAATGACTCGAAAAAATGCGCGTTCTCACGGGGGTAGGCTCGACAACGGCCGGTGGGCGCCGCGTGCACCGGCATTCGACATGCGTGACATGTGGAGAGGAGCCCTGACCCAGGGTGAGCACCAAGCCGACCACCACAGACCTCGAGTGGACCGAGTTGGACCAGCGGGCGGTGGACACCGCCCGCGTCCTGGCCGCCGACGCCGTACAGAAGGTCGGCAACGGCCATCCCGGTACGGCGATGAGCCTGGCGCCTGCCGCGTACACCCTCTTCCAGAAGGTGATGCGGCACGACCCGGCGGACGCCGACTGGGTCGGCCGCGACCGCTTCGTGCTGTCCGCGGGGCACTCGTCCCTGACGCTCTACACCCAGCTGTACCTGGCCGGCTTCGGCCTGGAGCTGGACGACCTGAAGTCGTTCCGCACCTGGGGTTCCAAGACGCCGGGTCACCCGGAGTACGGCCACACCACGGGCGTCGAGACGACGACCGGCCCGCTGGGCCAGGGTGTCGCGAACGCCGTGGGCATGGCGATGGCCGCGCGCTACGAGCGCGGTCTGTTCGACCCGGAGACCCCGCTCGGCGAGTCGCCGTTCGACCACTTCGTCTACGTGATCGCCGGTGACGGCTGCCTCCAGGAGGGCATCTCCGCCGAGGCGTCCTCGCTGGCCGGTCACCAGAAGCTCGGCAACCTGGTCCTGCTGTGGGACGACAACCACATCTCGATCGAGGGCGACACCGAGACGGCCGTCTCCGAGGACACCGCCAAGCGCTACGAGGCGTACGGCTGGCACGTGCAGCGGGTCGCCCCCAAGCCGGACGGCGACCTGGACCCGCACGCCCTCTACGACGCGATCGAGGCCGCGAAGCAGGTGACGGACAAGCCGTCCTTCATCGCGATGCGCTCGATCATCGCCTGGCCCGCCCCGAACGCGCAGAACACCGAGGCCGCCCACGGCTCGGCGCTCGGCGACGACGAGGTCGCGGCCACCAAGCGCGTCCTCGGCTTCGACCCGGAGAAGTCCTTCGAGGTCGCGGACGAGGTCATCGCCCACACCCGGGGCGCGCTCGAGCGCGGCCAGGCCGCCCGCGCCGTGTGGGAGAAGTCCTTCCAGCAGTGGCGGGACAACAATCCCGACCGCGCCGCCGAGTTCGAGCGCGTCGCCGCGGGCGAGCTGCCCACCGGCTGGGAGGAGAAGCTCCCGGTCTTCGAGCCCGGCAAGGGTGTCGCCACCCGTGCCGCGTCCGGCAAGGTGCTCCAGGCGCTCGGCGCGGTCATCCCCGAGCTGTGGGGCGGCTCCGCCGACCTCGCGGGTTCCAACAACACGACGATCGACAAGACGTCGTCGTTCCTCCCGGCGGGCAACCCGCTGCCGGAGGCGGACCCCTACGGCCGTACCGTCCACTTCGGTATCCGCGAGCACTCCATGGCCGCGGAGATGAACGGCATCGCGCTGCACGGCAACACCCGCATCTACGGCGGCACCTTCCTGGTGTTCTCCGACTACATGCGCAACGCCGTGCGACTCTCCGCCCTGATGCACGTGCCGGTGACGTACGTGTGGACGCACGACTCCATCGGCCTCGGCGAGGACGGCCCCACCCACCAGCCGGTCGAGCACCTGGCCTCGCTGCGCGCCATCCCGGGCCTGAACGTCGTACGGCCGGCCGACGCCAACGAAACGGCGATCGCCTGGCGCGAGATCCTCAAGCGCTGGACGAAGGTCTTCGGCAAGGGCGCCCCGCACGGTCTGGTCCTCACCCGCCAGGGCGTGCCGACGTACGAGCCCGACGAGAACGCGGCCAAGGGCGGGTACGTCCTGTTCGAGGCCTCCACGGGGACGCCGGAGGTGATCCTCGTCGCCACCGGCTCCGAGGTGCACGTCGCCGTCGAGGCGCGCGAGCGGCTGGAAGCCGACGGTGTGCCCACGCGCGTGGTGTCCATGCCGTCCGTGGAGTGGTTCGAGGAGCAGGACCAGGGGTACCGGGACAGCGTGCTGCCCCCGTCCGTCAAGGCCCGCGTCGCGGTCGAGGCGGGTATCGGACTCACCTGGCACAAGTACGTCGGGGACGCGGGACGCATCGTTTCCCTGGAGCACTTCGGTGCGTCCGCCGATGGCAAGGTCCTCTTCCAGGAGTACGGCTTCACCGCGGAGAACGTGGCCGCCAAGGCCCGGGAATCCCTCGCCGCCGCCCAGCGCTGACGCTCACATACGACACGTAGGAGATGTAATTCCATGACAGACGCACTCAAGCGCCTCTCCGAAGAAGGCGTCGCGATCTGGCTGGACGACCTGTCGCGCAAGCGGATCACGTCCGGCAACCTGGCCGAACTGATCGACCAGCAGCACGTCGTGGGCGTCACCACCAACCCGTCGATCTTCCAGAAGGCGATCTCGCAGGGCGACGGCTACGACCAGCAGCTGTCGGACCTCGCCGCCCGCAAGGTCACCGTCGAAGAGGCCATCCGCATGATCACGACGGCGGACGTCCGTGACGCCGCCGACATCCTGCGCCCGGTCTTCGACGCCACCGGCGGCCAGGACGGCCGGGTCTCGATCGAGGTCGACCCGCGCCTGGCGCACCACACCAAGCCGACGGTCGCCGAGGCCAGGCAGCTCGCCTGGCTGGTCGACCGCCCCAACACCCTCATCAAGATCCCGGCCACGATGGGCGGCCTGCCGGCGATCACCGAGGTCATCGGCCTCGGTATCAGCGTCAACGTCACGCTGATCTTCTCCCTGGAGCGCTACCGCCAGGTCATGGACGCCTACCTGGCCGGCCTGGAGCAGGCCAAGGAGCGCGGCCTGGACCTGTCGAAGATCCACTCCGTGGCGTCCTTCTTCGTGTCCCGGGTGGACACCGAGATCGACAAGCGGCTCGACGCGCTCGGCACCGACGAGGCCAAGGCCGCCCGCGGCAAGGCGGGCCTCGCCAACGCCCGGCTCGCCTACCAGGCGTACGAGGAGGTCTTCGCCGGCGAGCGCTGGGCCGCGCTGGAGAAGGCCGGCGCCAACAAGCAGCGTCCGCTGTGGGCCTCCACCGGTGTGAAGGACCCCGCCTACAAGGACACCCTGTACGTGGACGACCTGGTCGCCCCGAACACGGTGAACACCATGCCGGAGGCGACCCTGTTCGCCGCCGAGGACCACGGGCAGATCACCGGCGACACCGTCACCGGCACCTACGAGCAGGCCCGTGCCGAGATCGACGCCGTCGAGAAGCTCGGCATCTCCTACGACGAGGTGGTCCAGCTCCTCGAGGACGAGGGCGTGGAGAAGTTCGAGGCGTCCTGGAACGACCTGCTCAAGTCGACCGAGGCGGAGCTCCAGCGCCTCGCCCCCTCGGAGGGCTGAACTCTGTCGAGCAGCAACCCGCTGCGTGACCCCGCCGACCGACGGCTCCCGCGTATCGCGGGGCCGTCGGGTCTGGTCATCTTCGGCGTCACGGGCGATTTGTCCCGGAAGAAGCTCATGCCCGCGGTGTACGACCTCGCCAACCGGGGTCTGCTGCCGCCGGGCTTCTCGCTGGTCGGCTTCGCGCGCCGCGAGTGGGAGCACGAGGACTTCGCGCAGGAGGTCCACGACGCCGTCAAGGAGCACGCCCGCACGCCCTTCCGCGAGGAGGTCTGGCAGCAGCTCGTCCAGGGCATGCGCTTCGTGCAGGGCACCTTCGACGACGACGACGCCTTCGAGCGGCTGCGCGGCACGATCGAGGAACTCGACAAGGCACAGGGCACGGGCGGCAACTTCGCCTTCTACCTCTCCGTGCCGCCGCGTTCCTTCCCGGTGGTCATCCAGCAGCTGAAGAAGCACGGGCTGGCCGACCAGAAGAACGGCTCCTGGCGACGCGCGGTCATCGAGAAGCCCTTCGGTCACGACCTCGCCTCGGCCGAGGAGCTCAACAAGGTCGTCCACGAGGTCTTCGGCTCGGACCAGGTCTTCCGCATCGACCACTACCTGGGCAAGGAGACCGTCCAGAACATCCTGGCGCTGCGCTTCGCCAACACGATGTTCGAGCCGATCTGGAACCGGTCCTTCGTGGACCATGTACAGATCACGATGGCCGAGGACATCGGCATCGGCGGCCGGGCCGGTTACTACGACGGCATCGGCGCCGCCCGTGACGTCATCCAGAACCACCTGCTCCAGCTCATGGCCCTCACGGCCATGGAGGAGCCGGCCTCCTTCGACGCGGACGCGCTGGCCGCCGAGAAGACCAAGGTGCTCGGCGCCGTGCGGCTGCCGAAGGACCTGGGCCGCGCCACCGTGCGGGCCCAGTACGCGGCCGGATGGCAGGGCGGCGAGAAGGCCGTCGGCTACCTCGAAGAGGACGGCATCGACCCCAAGTCGAAGACCGACACCTACGCGGCCGTCAAGCTGGAGGTCGACAACCGCCGCTGGGCGGGCGTCCCCTTCTATCTGCGCACCGGCAAGCGCCTCGGCCGCCGGGTCACCGAGATCGCGGTGGTCTTCCAGCGCGCTCCCCACTCCCCCTTCGACTCCACGGCCACCGAGGAGCTGGGCGCCAACGCGATCGTCATCCGCGTCCAGCCCGACGAGGGCATCACCGTCCGGTTCGGCTCCAAGGTTCCGGGCACCTCGATGGAGATCCGGGACGTGTCGATGGACTTCGCCTACGGCGAGTCCTTCACGGAGTCCTCGCCCGAGGCGTACGAGCGCCTCATCCTCGACGTGCTGCTGGGCGACTCGAACCTCTTCCCCCGCACGGAAGAGGTGGAGCTGTCCTGGAAGATCCTCGACCCGATCGAGCGGTACTGGGACAAGAACGGCAAGCCCGCGCAGTACCCGTCGGGCACGTGGGGACCCGTCGAGGCCGACGAGATGCTCGAGCGAGACGGACGGAGCTGGCGCCGGCCATGAAGACAGACCTCACGGACACCACTGCCAGCAAGATCAACAAGGCGTTGGTGCAGGGCCGGCGTGCGATAGGCACGCCCGCCGTGGGCATGGTGCTGACCCTCGTCGTCGTCACGGACGAGGAGAACGCCTACGACGCCCTGAAGGCCGCCAATGACGCGTCGCACGAGCACCCCTCGCGCACGCTCGTGGTCATCAAGCGCGTCTCGCGGTCCCCCCGGGGCCGCACCCAGTCCCGGCTCGACGCCGAGGTACGGCTGGGCGCGGACGCGGGCAGCGGCGAGACGGTGATCCTCCGGCTGTACGGCGAGGTCTCCGACCACGCCCAGTCCGTCGTCCTGCCGCTGCTGCTACCGGACGCGCCGGTGGTGGTCTGGTGGTCGGTGGACGCCCCGCGCGACCCGGCGGGCGACCCGCTGGGCGCCCTGGGCCAGCGCCGGGTCACCGACAGCTACGCGGCCGAGAAGCCCGTCGACGAGCTGCGCGCCCGTGCCGAGAGCTACGAGCCGGGCGACACCGACCTGGCGTGGGCCCGGATCACCCCGTGGCGCTCGATGCTGGCCGCCGCTCTCGACCAGGTGAGCTGCGAGATCGTCTCCGCCGAGGTGGCGGGCGAGGAGTCCAATCCGAGCGTCGAGCTGCTCGCCATGTGGCTCGCGGACCGGCTCCATGTGCACGTCCGCCGCGCCATCTCGGCCGGCCCGGGGCTGACCCAGGTCCGGATGGAGACGACCGGCGGTCCGATCACGCTGCACCGCTCGGACGGTGCGATGGCCGTCCTGGCCCTGCCGGGCCAGCCGGACCGCGCGGTGGCGCTGAAGCGCCGCGAGACGTCCGAGCTGCTCGCGGAGGAGCTGCGCAGGCTCGACCCCGACGACACGTACGCGTCCGCCCTGCGGTTCGGCGTGGACCGGCTCGGCGGGATCCAGTCGGCCGCGGAACGGGAGGCGGAGCGGGCCCAGGCCGCCGCTCGGCCCACGCCGTCCCTTCCGGTCCGCGGGGTGCCGGACCCGGCGCCCGCCGGCCGTGACGCCGCACCGGCTCAGCCGTCCGCCGCCCCGGCGGGTCAGGGTGACGCCGACCGGCCCACTCCGGCGCAGATGCCCCCGGTCAGGAAAGCGGACCCGCAGTGAGCACTCCCCAGCTGGTCGTGCACCACGACAAGGAACTGATGGCGCAGGCCGCCGCGGCCCGCCTCATCACGAAGATCGTGGACGCCCAGGCCTCCCGGGGCCAGGCGTCCGTCGTCCTCACGGGCGGCCGCAACGGCAACGGTCTGCTGGCCGCGCTGGCCGCCGCGCCCGCACGTGACGCCGTCGACTGGGCCCGGCTCGACCTGTGGTGGGGCGACGAACGCTTCGTGCCCGAGGGCGACCCGGAGCGCAATGTCACGCAGGCCCGTGAGGCCCTGCTGGACTCCGTCCCGGTGGACCCGAAACGCGTGCACGCCATGCCCGCGTCCGACGGTCCGTACGGCGCCGACGTGGAAGCGGCCGCGGCCGCCTACGCGGAGGAGCTGGCCCGCGCGGCCGGTCCCGAGAACCACGGGGCCGTGCCCGCCTTCGACGTGCTGATGCTGGGCGTCGGCCCGGACACCCATGTGGCCTCGCTCTTCCCGGAGCTGCCGGCCGTGCGGGAGACCGAGCGCACGGTGGTGGGCGTACGCGGCGCGCCCAAGCCCCCGCCGACCCGGGTCACCCTCACCCTCCCGGCGATCCGGGCGGCCCGTGAGGTGTGGCTGCTCGCGGCCGGCGAGGACAAGGCCCAGGCCGCGGCGATCGCCCTGTCCGGCGCGGGCGAGATCCAGGCCCCCGCGGCGGGCGCCCGGGGCCGCTCGCGCACCCTGTGGCTGCTGGACACGGCGGCGGCCTCCCGGCTCCCGAGGTCGCTGTACCCACCGGCGTCCGCCTGACGCGCTCGCCGTTCCCCAGAACCCGTACGGTCAACCGCCGTACGGGTTCTGCCCGTTGTGGGCCCGGTAGGACCCGTACGGGTTGCCCTGGGGGTACGGCTGCCCCGGGTGCGGTGCGTAGGGCTGCCCGTACGGGTGTCCCTGCGGGTGCCCGTACGGGTGTCCCTGCGGCGGAACCCGGAGCGGCGGGCCGGCGGGGGTCGGCGGCAGGGTGGCCGGGTGGGCCGCGAGCCGGATGCCGTACCGCCGCTTGAGGCGGCGCATCTCCAGCAGCGCGAGCCCCGTGACCGTCACCGGTGCGCCCAGGATGAAGACGATGCCCATGGTGAGGCTGAGGCCGTGCAGGTCACCGGTGATCAGGTCGGGAACGGCCATCAGCCAGGTCGTCACCGTGGCGAGCAGCGGCGGCAGACAGCGGTGCACCGCGGCGGAACCGAAGAAGTTACCGGAGAGCCGGACCGCGCCGGCCATCACGAAGAAGGCCATCCACAGGCCGACGAGCGTGAGCAGCATCCTCGGCACCAGCCCGAACGTCTCGCTCGACCGGAAGACCCCCACGGTCGTCAGGACACAGCCGATGAAGAGCAGCAGCAGCTTGAGCGAGTCGACGAGCGGCCTCTTCAACTGCCGTACGGTGCCCGTACGCCGCCAGACGAAGAGCATCACGCCGACCGTCACGGGGGTGAGGAAGAACAGCACGGCGGAGGCGATCGCCGTGTTCTCCAGCATCTCCTCGAAGGCGAAACCGCCCTCGACGAAGGTGTAGACGCCGACGGCCGCGACCGCCCCGGCGACGACCCTGCCGCGCTTGAGCCGTTCCACCGTCGGATCGAGCGCTTCGGGTATCCACGCCGGATGGAACACCGCCCACGCCACCTTGTGGGGCTTCAGGAACGAGCGGACGGTCAGCGAGCCGGCGGTCCAACTTCTGCGTGCACTGGTCACGTTGCTCTCCCCCGAGAGATCGGCCTCATGATCGCCGGGATTCTACGGGAAGCGGACGACCGACCGCCGTCCGCTTCCCGCCTCTCCCCCGCGGTGACCGCTACCGACCGCGCAGCTCCCGGTACTTGGCGACCAGGGCCCTGGTGGACGCGTCCAGGCCGGGAACCTCGGCGCCCTCGGTGAGGGCGGGTTCGACACGCTTGGCGAGCACCTTGCCGAGCTCCACTCCCCACTGGTCGAAGGAGTCGATGTTCCACACCGCGCCCTGCACGAACACCTTGTGCTCGTAGAGCGCCACGAGCTGGCCGAGGACCGAGGGGGTCAGCTCACGGGCGAGGATCGTGGTCGTGGGGTGGTCGCCCTTGAACGTCTTGTGGGCCACCAGCTCCTCCGGCACGCCCTCGGCGCGCACCTCCTCGGGTGTCTTGCCGAAGGCCAGCGCCTGGGTCTGGGCGAAGAAGTTGGCCATGAGCAGGTCGTGCTGGGCCTTGAGCTCGTCGCGCAGCTCGGCGGCCGGCTCGGCGAAACCGATGAAGTCGGCCGGGACGAGCTTCGTGCCCTGGTGGATGAGCTGGTAGTAGGCGTGCTGCCCGTTGGTGCCCGGCGTGCCCCAGACGATCGGGCCGGTCTGCCAGTCGACCTCCTTGCCGTCCCGGCCCGTGGACTTGCCGTTGGACTCCATGTCCAGCTGCTGGAGGTAGGCGGTGAACTTGGACAGGTAGTGGCTGTAGGGGAGCACGGCGTGCGACTGGGCGTCGTGGAAGTTGCCGTACCAGATGCCCAGCAGGCCCAGCAGCAGCGGCACGTTGGACTCGGCGGGCGCGGTCCTGAAGTGCTCGTCGACGAGGTGGAAGCCGTCGAGCATCTCGCGGAAGCGTTCCGGGCCGATGGCGATCATCAGGGACAGGCCGATCGCCGAGTCGAAGGAGTAGCGTCCGCCGACCCAGTCCCAGAACTCGAACATGTTGGCCGTGTCGATGCCGAAGTCCGCGACCTTCTCGGCGTTCGTCGACAGCGCGACGAAGTGCTTGGCGACGGCAGCCTGTCCCCCGTCGAGCGCGTCCAGCAGCCAGCTGCGGGCCGAGGTCGCGTTGGTGATCGTCTCGATGGTGGTGAAGGTCTTCGACGCGATGACGAACAGTGTTTCCGCCGGGTCGAGGTCGCGGGTGGCCTCGTGCAGGTCGGCGCCGTCCACGTTGGACACGAAACGGACCGTGAGGTCGCGGTCGGTGTAGCCGCGCAGCACCTCGTAGGCCATGGCCGGGCCCAGGTCGGAACCGCCGATACCGATGTTCACCACGTTCCGGATGCGCCGGCCGGTGTGGCCGGTCCAGGCGCCGGAGCGGACGCGGTCGGCGAAGCCGGCCATCTTGTCGAGGACCGCGTGCACCGCCGGGACGACGTTCTCCCCGTCGACCTCGATCACCGCGTCGCGCGGGGCGCGCAGAGCGGTGTGCAGGACCGCACGGTCCTCGGTGATGTTGATCTTCTCGCCGCGGAACATCGCGTCCCTGAGGCCGAAGACGTCGGTGGCGACGGCCAGTTCGCGCAGGCGCCGCAGGGTCTCGTCGGTGACGAGGTGCTTGGAGTAGTCGATGTGCAGGTCACCGACCCGCAGCGTGTATCCCGATCCGCGCCCGGGGTCGGCGGCGAACAGCTCCCGCAGCCGCACCTCGCCGAGTTCCTCGCGGTGTTTGACCAGAGCGGTCCACTCGGGCGTCTGGTTGAGCCTCGTACGGCCGTCTGCGTTCATGTCGGACTTCAGCCCTCTTTCCTCATCTGTCCGTGCTGCGCACGCCTTGCCCCGCCGGTTCCAACCTAGTTGATCAGCGCGTCGGACGAGCCGACGTGCCACGGTCGTACGGGGCGACAACAGGTACGTCCACCTGGCCCGCGGGTATCAACGCGGCGGCGGCGAGCACGAACCGGGAGGGGCTGCCTCGCCCTAGCGGCGCGAACGGTCCGCCAGGCGGAGGCGGACGGGTGGTGACCGGTCGTCAGGCAGTCGCGGGCCCCGCCGAGGGCCCCGATGAGGACGGAGGCGCGCCGCGCGGGCGCGTGGAAGACACCGCCGACGGGCGGTCCGCTGACGGACGGCCCGCGGGCGGACAGCCGCCCGTGCGCGACACACGTCCGGCCGGGCACCCTCGGGTGCCCGGCCGGACCCGGTCGTTAGATCTCGCCCCGCAGTTTGGCGAGCGCCTCGGCGAGGATCGCCTCGCCGTCCGCGTCGCTGCGGCGCTCCCGCACATAGGCGAGGTGGGTCTTGTAGGGCTCGGTGCGCGGCGGGTCCGGTGGGTTGTCCCGGTCCTGCCCCGCGGGAAAGCCGCAGCGCGGGCAGTCCCAGGTCTCGGGAACCTGCGCGTCGCTGGCGAAGCTGGGCACCGTCTCGTGTCCGTTGGAGCACCAGAAGGAGATGCGCAGACGCGGCGCGGACTCGCCCCGCTCGGCCTCGCCCATCGGCCCCGCCCCGACCCGGCTTCCTCGGATCGCGTTGCCACTTGCCACGGTCGTAACTCCCTGCGTGATGGTGCCGCAAAGCGAGTCGGCGTTTCGCTTCGCTGCGAGCGCCTCAGTCTACGTAAGGCCCAACGCGCGTCCAGTGATTGGAGTTACAGCTCCCACACCTAGACGCAAGCCCCATGATAGGCCGCGCTCAGCTGCGCGTACCGAACATGGGGCCATACGTACCGGAATGTGTGTGACTGTGCGAAGCTGATCAGCTGTTCGTCTTCATCACGATGCCGAGAACGATGATGCAGGCGAACCACAGCAGACCGATGACGACGGTGATGCGGTCGAGGTTGCGCTCGGCGACCGAGGAACCGCCGACGGAGGACTGCATGCCGCCACCGAACATGTCGGAGAGACCGCCGCCCTTCCCCTTGTGCATCAGCACCAGCAGCATCAGCAGCAGGCTGAAGACGATCAGGGCGATCGAGAACCCCAAAACCACGGCTGGACCAACTTCCTCGGATTCGGATAACGACTCGGACGAACGACGGGGGCATAGCGACAACCGCTATGCCCCCGCAAGGGTACGACGGATCGCCGCTACCGCATACTCACAGCTCGGATCACTGGTCGCGGAAGCGCACGATCTTGACGAACTCGTCGGCGTCCAGCGAAGCACCGCCGACGAGCGCGCCGTCGATGTCGGCCTGCGCCATGATCTCGGCGACGTTGCCGGACTTCACGGAGCCGCCGTACTGGATGCGGACCTTGTCGGCCAGCTCCTGGGTGTAGAGCTCGGCGATCTTGCCGCGGATGGCGGCGCAGACCTCCTGCGCGTCCTCGGCACCGCACACCTTGCCGGTGCCGATGGCCCAGACGGGCTCGTAGGCGATCACGATCGTCTCGGCCTGCTCGGCCGGGAGGTCCTTCAGACCGCCCTCGACCTGGGTGAGGGTGTGGGAGACGTGGTTGCCCGCCTCGCGGACGTCCAGCTCCTCACCGACACACAGGATCGGGGTCAGGCCGTGCTTGTAGGCGGCCTTGACCTTGGCGTTCACGAGCTCGTCGGTCTCGTTGTGGTACTGACGGCGCTCGGAGTGGCCGATCGCCACGAACGTGCACTTCAGCTTGGCGAGCATCGAGCCGGAGATCTCGCCGGTGTAGGCGCCGGAGTCCTGCGCCGAGATGTCCTGGGCGCCGTACTTGATCTTCAGCTTGTCGCCGTCGACCAGGGTCTGCACGGAGCGCAGGTCGGTGAAGGGCGGCAGGACGGCGACCTCGACGGCCTCGTGGTCCTTGTCGGACAGGGCGAAAGCGAGCTTCTGGACGTGGGCGATGGCCTCGAGGTGGTTGAGGTTCATCTTCCAGTTGCCCGCCATCAGCGGCGTGCGAGTGGTCATGCGGGGTCAGCCCTCCAGTGCGGCGAGGCCGGGGAGCGTCTTGCCCTCGAGGTATTCGAGGGAGGCGCCGCCACCGGTCGAGATGTGGCCGAATGCGTTCTCGTCGAAGCCCAGGAGCCGGACGGCCGCGGCGGAGTCTCCGCCGCCGACGACCGTGAAGGCCGGGGATTCGATGAGGGCCTGGGCGACCGCCTTGGTGCCCTCGGCGTAGTCGGGGTGTTCGAAGACGCCCATGGGGCCGTTCCAGAAGACGGTGCCGGCGTCGGCGAGCTTCGAGGCGTAAAGCTTGCGGGACTCGGGACCGATGTCCAGCCCCATCTGGCCACCGGGGATCTCGCCCGCGGCGACGGTGGCGAAGTCCGTCGGGGCCTTGGCCTTCAGGTCAGGGAACCCGGCGGAGACGAGGACGTCGACGGGCAGGACCAGCTCGACGCCGGTCCGCTCCGCGCGCTCGATGTACTCCCGCACGGCCGGGAGCTGGTCCTCCTGGAGGAGCGAGATGCCGATCTCGTGCCCCTGGGCCTTGAGGAAGGTGTAGGCCATGCCGCCGCCGATGAGGATGCGGTCGGCCTTGCCGAGCAGCTGGTCGATGACGGCGAGCTTGTCGGAGACCTTGGCGCCGCCGAGGGCGACGACGTAGGGCCGCTTGACGTCCTCGGTGAGCTTCTTCAGGACGCCGACCTCGGTGGCGATCAGGAAGCCGGCCGCGTGCGGCAGGCGTGCCGGGAGGTCGTAGACGGAGGCGTGCTTGCGGTGCACCGCGCCGAAGCCGTCACCGACGTAGAGGTCGGCGAGTTCGGCGAGGCTGTCGGCGAAGGCGCCACGCTCCGCGTCGTCCTTGCTGGTCTCGCCCGCGTTGAAGCGCAGGTTCTCGATGACGGCGACCTGGCCGTCGGTGAGGCCCGCGACCGTGGACCGGGCGGACTCGCCGACCGTGTCGGTCGCGAAGGCCACGGCGGAGCCGAGGAGCTCGCCCAGCCGGTCGGCGGCGGGGGCGAGGGAGAAGGCGGGGTCCGGCGCACCCTTGGGGCGGCCCAGGTGCGAGGCGACGACCACCTTGGCGCCCGCGTCCGCGAGGGCCTTGACGGTGGGCAGGACGGCGCGGATACGGCCGTCGTCGGTGATGGTGCCGCTGTCGAGCGGCACGTTGAGGTCGGCGCGGACGAAGACCCGCTTGCCTGCGACGCCTTCGGCCAGAAGTTCGTCGATCGTCTTCATTACGGGGGCTCCTGAGGAAAGCTCGTGGTGCTCGTGATCGCTCGTGATCGCCGGCAACCGTGAAGAAGGCTGATCCGTACGTGCGTCAGGGCTCGGGCGGCGCGTCCCTGCGCCGCCCGAGCCCTGCACTCACATCAAGGTGCCTGATCCGACGATCAGAGCTGGTTGCCGACGAAGACGGTCAGGTCGACGAGGCGGTTGGAGTAGCCCCACTCGTTGTCGTACCAGCCGAGGATCTTCACCGAGTTGCCCTCCTGGACCATGGTCAGGGAGGAGTCGAAGGTGCAGGAAGCCGGGTCGCCGACGATGTCCGAGGAGACGATCGGGTCCTCGGTGTAGGTCAGGTAGCCCTTGAGGTCGCCGTCCTCGGAGGCCTTCTTGAACGCGGCGTTGACCTCGTCCTTGGTGACCTCGCGCTGGAGCGTCACGACCAGGTCGGTGGCCGAGCCGGTCGGGACCGGGACGCGCATGGCGATGCCGTCCAGCTTGCCCTTGAGCTGCGGGAGCACCAGGGCGGTGGCCTTGGCGGCGCCCGTCGTGGTCGGGATGATGTTCTCGGCGGCGGCGCGGGCGCGGCGCAGGTCCGAGTGCGGGAAGTCCAGGATGCGCTGGTCGTTGGTGTACGCGTGGACCGTCGTCATCAGACCCTTGACGATGCCGAAGTTCTCGTCGAGGACCTTGGCCATCGGCGCCACACAGTTGGTGGTGCAGGAGGCGTTGGAGATGACGTGGTGGTTGGCCGCGTCGTACTTGTCCTGGTTGACGCCCATCACGATCGTGATGTCCTCGTCCTTGGCCGGAGCCGAGATCAGGACCTTCTTGGCGCCGCCTGCGATGTGCTTCTCGGCGTCGGCCTTCTTGGTGAAGATGCCGGTCGACTCGATCACGATGTCGACGCCCAGGTCGCCCCACGGGATGTCCGCCGGGTTGCGCTCGGACAGCACCTTGATGGTGCGACCGTCGACGGTGATCGTGTCGGCGGTGTGCGACACCTCGGCCTTCAGGCGGCCCAGGATGGTGTCGTACTTGAGCAGATGTGCGGTGGTCGCGGTGTCACCCAGGTCATTGACAGCCACGATCTCGATGTCAGCACCCTGCTCCAGCAGCGCGCGGAAGTAGTTACGACCGATGCGGCCAAAGCCGTTGATGCCTACGCGGATCGTCACGAACCGATCTCCTCGTTGGTACGCCGGCTATGCGGTGCCGGCGAGCTGTATTTGGGATGTCCCCGACCACCCACGACCCTACCTCTCCGAGGCCGCCGGAGTGACATCGACTTCGCCCATACACGGCAGGGCGGTCCGTACCCGCCAGTAGGGGTACGGACCGCCCGGACCGGAAGGCCCGGTCGCTCGATCCGGTTACGAACCGTCACGCGGAGTTGACCGCGGTCCCTCAGTCCTCAAGTGAGGCGAGGGCCTTTCCGATGAGCGCGATCCGGTCGGCCGCCGCGGTCACGTGCTCCAGGCCGAAGCCCAGCAGCACGGTGTCCTCGGTGGTGACCGCTCCGTACGTCTGGAACAGGGCGCCGGTGCGCGTCCAGTCCTTCAGGACGGTCGGGCTGCCCGCGGGCGGACCCGCGACCCGCCAGGCGCCCAGCGAGGTCTCGAAGCCCTCGGTCCCGGTGGCGGTACCGCCGACGACCAGCGAGGCGTCGTCCGCGAGGACGCCGTGGCCGCCGCTGCCGGGGTCGGTGACATAGGCGATCGAGACCTCGACCTGCTTGCCCGCGTAACCGCTCAGGTCGAAGTTCACCTGCTGCCAGCCGCTGGAGGCGCCGGTGAGGGCGTTCCAGGAGCCGGTGGTGCCGGTCGCCGCGCAGTCGCCCGAGCCGAGGGTGAGGTAGTGCCGCAGCCACGGGTGCTCGCCGATGTAGAAGCCGCCGCCGCACTCCGCGGGCACTGCGGTGCTGCCGGCGCCGCCGGCCTCGGGGAGCGTCGTCCAGTCGTCGGCGCCGACCGTGTGGATCTCGACGATCGCGTTGTCGTAGCCGGGCTCGGTGTCCCACAGCAGCTGGGTGCGCAGGGTCGGCTTGCTCGCCGCGCCGACACCACTGAGGTCGATGGTGCGGGTGAGGCGCTTGTAGGCGTCGTCGGTGTGTACGGCGGCGGCCATGTACGAGCCCGTGTACGGCCCGTAAGGGTTGACCGTCCCGGCGAACCGGCCGGCGCCCGCGCTGGCGAACTGCGGGTACGCGGAGGCGGGCAGCTCGTCCGAGGTGACGCCGTAGGTGCCCGCCCTGTCGAGCGGGTTGCCGGCCGCCGGGCCGAGGGCCCCGCCGGCACCGGCGAGCCCGCCGGAGCCCGTGAAGCCGGTGGCGCCCGGGGTCGAGGTGCGGGAGTAGGCGCCCAGGTAGTACTGGCTGAAGTCGTTCGACGGGGTGCCGTCACCGAGGTCGACGTTGCCGCCGGCCAGCTCGCCCGCCTCGATCAGCTTGCCGCCCTCGTTGAGGAAGGCGCGCAGCTCGAGCTGGGTCGGATTGCCGGGGACGCCGGCGCCCGTGTAGTGGACGACCGTGCCGAAGTGGCTCAGCACGCCGAGCGCGTCGGGCGCGCCCTGGGTGGCGACGTCCCAGACGATCGCCTTGCGGCCGTTGGCCCTCAGCGCGTCGACGTAGGTCTGCGCCTGGGTGGCAGCCGTGCCCTCCTCGGCCACGACGAGGGTGTCCGCCCCGGCCCGCGCGGCGATCGTGTAGGTGAAGTGCGCGCTGGAGACCTTCTTGCCGTTCTCGGTCTCGCCCGTGAACCACACCTCGACCTTGTCGCCCGGTCCGCCGTCCCGCACCTTCGCCCGGTACTCGTCGTAGTAGAGGTTGTCGTCACCGCCGAAGGTCTCGCCGCCCTTCCAGGCCTTGAGCGCCCGGTCCCGGGTACGGCCGCCGTTGACCCGGTACTTGAGCTCCTTGTCGCGGATCGCCTTGCGTACGACGACGGAGACCTCCTGGTCGGCGCCGCGCGCGTACGAGGTGGTGAACGGCGCCGGGGTGAAGTCGGCGGCGGCCAGCCCGACCGAGGACTTCGGCTGGTCGGGCTGCGCGGCGGACTCCGCCACGGAGAGCGCGAACGGGACGTTCTTGGCGAACTCGTCCTGGATCAGCTTCTCGTCGTCCGGGAAGTTGAAGACCGACTGGCAGTCGGAGGCGTTCCACTGGTCGTTCGGGTCGACGGCCGAGGCGGTCTGGCAGGTCGACATCTCGGGGGTGAACATCGCCGTGCCGTTGACGTTCGCCGCGTGCCCGTCGGCCTCGCCGTTCGTCGTGTACAACTCCGAGGAGACCTGCGGGTGGTAGCCCGGGACCGCGGAGTTGTCGGGGGTGCCGGCGAGCGCCTTGTAGGCGACGTCGTCCGGGGTGTCGGTGGCGACCTGCCAGCCGACGCCGTAGAGCAGCAGCTCGGCGGCGGAGTGGTAGTTGATGCCGTACGTGAACCCGATCCGCTTCTCGAAGGCGTCGAGCGCCCGGGTCTCGGGTTCGGAGGCGGGACTCGCGCCGCGGTAGGTCTGACTGGTCGGGTTCGGGGACGAACCCTCGTCGTCGTAGCCCCACTTGTAGGGGAAGTTGCGGTTGAGGTCGACGCCGTCGCCGGTGGAGATCGCGCCGTCGCCGTTGACGTCCCGCAGGTTCTTGCGCCAGAGGCGGTTGTCGGCGTTGTCGAAGGTGTAGTCGTAGCCGTCGGGGTTGGCCGACAGGACGAACCACAGCTCGCTGGAGTCGACGATCCTCTTCACGCGCCGGTCGGTCCTGTAGCTGTCCAGGTAGTGGTGCATCAGCCGCCGGGTCATCTCCGGGGTGATCCACTCCCGCGCGTGCTGGTTGGACATGTAGAGGACCGACGGCTTGGAGCCGTCCTTGGACTTCTTCGCGTCCCTGGTCAGTTTGAGCGCGAGGATGTCCTGGCCCTCGACCGTCCTGCCGATGGACACGACCTTGGTGAGGCCCGGGTTCTCCTGGGCGGTGCGGAGGATCTCCTCCCGGAGCCCGCCGCTGCCGCTGTACGGCCGGAACACACCGTCGGCGGCGGCCTCCACACGGCTCTCCGCCTTGGCCGAAAGGGTGTGCTCCGTGAGGGCGACGCCCTGCTTCCCGAGCTTCTTCGCCTGCTTGTCGGTGAGGTAGACCTCGACCGTCGCGGTGCCCTTCTCGGGCGCCTGCTCACTGAGTTCGTGACCGTCCTGGCCGGCCGCCAGCAGCAGGGGTACCTGCTGCTTGGTGACCTCCGCGCGGAAGACCTTGACCTCGTCCGCGTCGGGTTCCGGCGTGGTGCCGGGCTGTGCCTGGGCGATGGGTGCGAGTGCCGCTCCGCCGAGCAGCAGCGCGCCGACAGCGAGGATCGATCTCGCTCTTCGTCTCATGAACCCCCCTAGCCTGAGTTCGCCCCAGCAGCGAACTCTGCCAGGCTCATGACAGTTCATGATCCAGTCAAGAGCGCCTCAAAGCCACGCAAACGCCGGTGGTGTCGCCCAAACGGGCGACACCACCGGCGTTCTGAGGCGTGATCAGCCGACCAGGTTGTCGGCGAGCTCGTCGCTGAGGTTGGCGTCCGTGCCGGCGATGCCGAGGTCGGAGGCCCGCTTGTCGGCCATCGCCAGCAGCCGCCGGATCCGTCCGGCGACCGCGTCCTTCGTCAGCGGCGGGTCGGCGAGCGCGCCCAGCTCCTCCAGGGAGGCCTGCTTGTGGTCCATGCGGAGCCGGCCGGCCGCCGCGAGGTGCTCGGGCACCTCGTCGCCGAGGATCTCCAGGGCGCGCTGGACGCGGGCCCCGGCGGCCACGGCCGCACGCGCCGAGCGGCGCAGGTTCGCGTCGTCGAAGTTCGCGAGCCGGTTCGCCGTGGCCCGCACCTCGCGGCGCATCCGGCGCTCCTCCCAGGCCAGCACCGACTCGTGCGCACCCAGCCGGGTGAGCAGCGCGCCGATCGCGTCGCCGTCCCGGACCACGACCCGGTCGACCCCGCGCACCTCACGGGCCTTCGCGGCGATGGACAGCCGGCGGGCGGCGCCGACCAGCGCGAGCGCGGCCTCCGGGCCCGGGCAGGTCACCTCCAGGGAGGACGAGCGGCCGGGCTCGGTGAGCGAGCCGTGCGCCAGGAAGGCCCCGCGCCAGGCCGCCTCCGCGTCGCAGGTCGCGCCGGAGACCACCTGCGGGGGCAGCCCCCGGATCGGGCGGCCCCGGCCGTCGACGAGTCCCGTCTGCCGGGCCAGCTGGTCGCCGCCCGCGACCACCCGCACCACATAGCGCGAGCCGCGGCGCAGCCCGCCCGGGGCCATCACGATCAGCTCCGAGCTGTGGCCGAAGATCTCCAGGATGTCCCGCTTGAGCCGGCGGGCCGCCATCGCGGTGTCCAGCTCCGCCTCGATCACAATCCGCCCGCTCACCAGGTGGAGGCCGCCGGCGAACCGCAGAACGGCGGAGACCTCCGCCTTTCTGCAGCAGGTCCGGGTGACGGGAAGCCGGGAGATCTCGTCCTTCACCGCTGCCGTCATCGCCATGGGCCGATCCTTCCATGCATCCGAAAAATACGGTCGTACGCGGCGGCCAACAGCTCCGGGTCGTGCCTCGGGGTTCCGTCGGGCCGTGCCACCGGCGCCAGCTCGACCGCGGCCCCGAACCTCTTGGCGGCGTCGGTCAGCGAGTCGCGGTCGGGCACGGCGGCCACATCGGCCAGCACCACGTCCAGGGCGAGTTTAGGGGCGTGTCGTCCCAAAACCTCCAAATGACGCTGCGGGGAGAAGCCGTCGGTTTCTCCGGGCTGCGGGGCGAGGTTCAAAGAGAGCACCCGGCGCGCCTTCGTCTCCACGAGGGCGTCCAGCAGATCCGGCACCAGCAGGTGCGGCATGACCGAGGAGAACCAGGAGCCGGGCCCGAGCACCACCCAGTCGGCGTCCAGGACGGCGTCGACCGCCTCCGGGACGGCCGGCGGGTCGTGCGGCACCAGGTGCACGGACTGCACCTCGCCGGGCGTCAGCGCCACGGTGGCCTGTCCCCGGACGGTGTCGACGTCGTCCGGCCGCTCCGGATCGTGTCCCTTGACCAGCGCCTGGAGCTCCAGCGGTACGGCGGACATGGGCAGCACCCGCCCCTGCGCGCCGAGCAGCTTGCCGACCAGGTCCAGAGCCATCACGTGATCGCCGAGCTGCTCCCACAGGGCGACGATCAGCAGATTGCCCACCGCATGGCCGTTGATCTCGCCCTGCGACTGGAAACGGTGCTGGATGACCCGGGCCCAGGTCTGGCCCCAGTCGTCGTCACCGCACAGCGCGGCCAGCGCCTTGCGCAGGTCACCGGGCGGCAGCACGCCCAGCTCCTCGCGCAGCCGTCCGCTGGAGCCGCCGTCGTCGGCCACCGTGACGACACCGGTGAGGTCGCCGGTGATCCGGCGCAGCGCGGTCAGCGACGCGGACAGTCCCATGCCGCCGCCGAGGGCGACGACCTTGGGCTGGGTGCCGCGGCGGCGCGGTTTGCCGCCGCGTGCCTCGACCGGCCGGACCACACGCCCGTCGGGGGCGGTCCTGCGCAGTCGGCCGAGCCGTGGAGAACGTCCCGTCATTCCCGTCCCATGTCCCGGTGCACGACCACCGTCTCCACGCCCTCGCCCGCGAGACGCGCGGCGAGCTTCTCCGACATGGCCACCGAGCGGTGCTTGCCGCCCGTACAGCCGACCGCGATGGTCACATAGCGCTTGCCCTCCCGGCGGTAGCCCGCGGCAACCAGCTGGAGGAGCTCGGCGTACCGGTCGAGGAACTCCTTGGCGCCGGGCTGGTTGAGGACGTACGCCGACACCTCCTCGTTGAGGCCGGTGTACGGGCGCAGCTCCGGGACCCAGTGCGGGTTGGGCAGGAAGCGCATGTCCACGACCAGGTCGGCGTCGACCGGCAGGCCGTACTTGAAGCCGAAGGACATCACGGTGGCCCGCAGCTCGGGCTCCTCGTCACCGGCGAACTGGGCGTCCATCTTGGCGCGCAGCTCGTGCACGTTGAGGCTGGAGGTGTCGATCACCAGGTCGGCGTCGCCGCGCAGCTCGCGCAGCAGCTCGCGCTCGGCGTCGATGCCGTCGACGATGCGGCCGTCCCCCTGGAGGGGGTGCGGGCGGCGTACGGACTCGAAGCGGCGCACCAGGGCGTCGTCGGAGGACTCCAGGAAGACGATCCGCCGGGTGACCCCCTTCGCCTCGAGGTCGGCGAGGGACTCACGGAGGTTGTCGAAGAAGCGCCTGCCGCGGACGTCGACGACGACCGCGATCCGCGCCACGTTGCCCTGGGAGCGGGCGCCCAGCTCCACCATGGTGGGGATGAGGGCGGGCGGGAGGTTGTCGACGACGAACCAGCCGAGGTCCTCCAGACACTTGGCTGCCGTCGAGCGGCCGGCCCCGGACATGCCGGAGATGATCACCAGCTCGGGGATGGCCGCATCGGGGATCCCGGGCGGCGTGACGTCCGTACTCACCTGTGCTCCGTCTTCCTGGCGTACTTCTTGCTGAGGGCTGTCGGGGACCGCGTGGTGCGTGGTGGAATCCTCGCCCGGTTCCCCGGGTCCCTGCTGGGACGCGGCTGTGGGCACAGTAGTGGGCGCCTGTTCCTGCTCCGCCGTGGGGTGTGCGTCGTGCTCGGTCATGTCTCCTGCCCCCGTGGTTCTTCCGGGGCGCCCGTCGTCACGGGATCCCCGGGGGAACCCGCCTTCGTATCGGGTTCCTCATCATCAATGATCTCTCCGGTCGCCGTGTTCACGGCGGGGGCGGGCGGTGCCGCCCGGGCGAGGGTCGCGGCGATGGTCTCGGCCGTCTTGCGGCCTATGCCCGGAACCTCGCAGATCTGCTCGATCGTCGCGGCCCGCAGCCTCTTCACCGAGCCGAAGTGCTTGATCAGTGCCTGCTTGCGGGTCTCGCCGAGGCCGGGCACCTCGTCCAGGGGGCCGGCGCGGAAGCGCTTGGCCCGCTTGGTGCGCTGGTAGGTGATGGCGAAGCGGTGGGCCTCGTCGCGGACGCGCTGGAGCAGATAGAGGCCCTCGCTGCTGCGGGGCAGGACGACCGGGTCGTCGTCGTCCGGCACCCAGACCTCTTCCAGGCGCTTGGCGAGGCCGCAGACCGCGATGTCGTCGATGCCGAGCTCGTCCAGCGCCCGCTTGGCCGCCGCGACCTGCGGCTGTCCGCCGTCGACGACGACGAGCTGAGGCGGGTAGGCGAAGCGCTTGGGGCGGCCCTCGTCGTCCTTGAGGCTGCTGGTGAGGGGCGCCTCGCCGGCGTCGGCGAGCGTCGTGGCACCGGCGTCGGCGAGCGGGTCCTCGCCGTCGGCCCACTCCCCCGTCCGCTCCTTCTCGGCGAGGTAGCGCCTGAAGCGGCGGGTGATCACCTCGTGCAGGGAACGGACGTCGTCCTGGCCCTCGAAGCCCTTGATCTGGAAGCGGCGGTACTCGCTCTTGCGCTGGAGGCCGTCCTCGAAGACGACCATGGAGGCCACCACGTCGTCGCCCTGCAGGTGCGAGATGTCGTAGCACTCGATCCGGAGCGGCGCACTGTCCAGGTCGAGGGCCTCGGCGATCTCCTCCAGCGCGCGCGAACGCGTGGTCAGGTCGGAGGCACGCCTGGTCTTGTGCAGGACGAGCGCCTGCTGCGCGTTGCGCGCGACGGTCTCCATCAGGGCCTTCTTGTCGCCCCGCTGCGGGATGCGCAGCGACACGTTGGACCCGCGGCGCCCGGTGAGCCACTCCTGGACCGGTTCGACGGGCTCGGGCAGGGCGGGGACCAGGACCTCCTTGGGGACGGAGTCGCCCCGCTCCTCGCCGTACAGCTGCTGGAGGGCGTGCTCGACGAGGGCGCCGGTCGTGACGTCCTCGACCTTGTCGGTCACCCAGCCGCGCTGGCCGCGTACGCGTCCGCCGCGGACGTGGAAGATCTGGACGGCCGCCTCCAGCTCGTCCTCGGCGACCGCGATCAGGTCGGCGTCGGTCGCGTCCGCGAGCACGACCGCGTTCTTCTCCATGGCCTTCTTCAGGGCCTCGATGTCGTCACGCAGGCGGGCGGCCCGCTCGTACTCCATCGCCTCGGCCGCCTCCACCATCTGCTTCTCCAGCCGGCGCAGGTAGGCGCCGGTGCGGCCCGCCATGAAGTCGCAGAACTCCTCGGACAGCTCACCGTGCTCGTCGGCGGAGACCCGGCCGACGCAGGGCGCGGAGCACTTGCCGATGTAGCCGAGCAGACAGGGCCGGCCGGTGCGGGCGGCGTTCTTGAAGACGCCGGCGGAGCAGGTGCGCACGGGAAAGACCCGCAGCAGCAGGTCGACGGTGTCCCGGATCGCCCACGCGTGCGCGTACGGTCCGAAATACCTGACGCCCTTCTTCTTGTGGCCGCGCATCACCTGGACGCGCGGGAACTCCTCGTTCATCGTCACCGCGAGGTAGGGATAGCTCTTGTCGTCGCGGTACTTGACGTTGAACCGGGGGTCGTACTCCTTGATCCAGGAGTACTCCAGCTGGAGCGCCTCGACCTCCGTGGACACCACCGTCCACTCCACCGACGCGGCCGTGGTCACCATGGTGCGGGTGCGCGGGTGGAGGCCGGACAGGTCCTGGAAGTAGTTCGCCAGGCGCTGACGCAGGCTTTTCGCCTTTCCGACGTAGATCACCCGGCGGTGCTCGTCGCGGAATCGGTACACCCCTGGGGAGTCCGGGATCTGTCCCGGCTTGGGGCGGTAGCTGGAGGGGTCGGCCATGTCTCACACCCTACTGGCGCGGGGTGACACTCCGGCGGGCCGTGGACGACGGCCGGGTGTCCGGGAGGGCTGTGGACGAGCGGGGCGGCGGCGCCCGGACCCGAAGGCATCGACTCGGCCACACGCACGTGCCACTCGGGCATCAGGTGTTGTCGGGGCTTGGTCAACACGCTTCAATGCGGGGGGACTCGGGCCCTGAGGGCCGCCCTACGGATGTGAAGGAGCGCCGGCGACGCCGGGAAGGCCCCGACCACCCACACGAACGGTCCGACCAGCCGTCGTGAGCATTCACAGAAAGGCCCCTGCATGCCGCACGCCACACAGCACGCGGACGCCTCCCTCGACGCCGTCTCCGCGGAACTGGACACGGCCCTGCGCGGAGGCCCTTTCCATGTGGCGCTGCGTGCCGCGATCGCCGCCCGTGGCCTGCCCCTGCAACGCGTCCAGCACCATCTGTCGCGGTACGGGGTGAAAGTGGGCGTGACCAGTCTGAGCTACTGGCAGCAGGGCGCCCGGCGACCGCAGCGGCCCGAGTCGCTGCGCGCCGTGCGTGCGCTGGAGGAGATCCTGCACCTGCCGGACGAGTCCCTGATCCGGCTGCTGGCCGCGCCCGAGGGCGGCGACGACGGCACGGTGTCCGGGCAGTCCGCAGGCCGCTCCTACCGCTCGCTCCTGCAGGCCTCCGGCATTCTCGAACAGCTGCTCGGCGAACTGGAGTGCCCCGTCGACGGGGGTCTGCACACCCTGGGGCACCATGAGCGGGTCCGCATCGGACCGCGCCGCGAGCTCGCGGGACGCGAGTCGCAGCACATCGTGCGCGCCCACCGCGACGGCGTCGACCGCTTCGTGGCCGTCCATCACGGTGATCCGGGCTGCGCCCCGGAACGCATGACGGTGCACGCTCTGGAGAACTGCCGGGCCGGCCGGGTCCGCCGCCACCACGACACCGGAGTGCTGGTGGCCGAGCTCCTCTTCGACACCCGGCTGAGGGCCGGCGACACCTTCCTCTTCCGGTACGCCGTCGAGGACGGCACGGCCGACGTGTCCCGTGAGTACGTCCGCGGCTTCGGCTCCGCGGGCGGCCAGTACGCCCTCCAGGTCCGCTTCGCCGAGCACGCCGTGCCCGTGCGCTGCCACCGGTTCACCCAGCACTCGGCGGCGGCCCCGCGCGGCGGCCGACAGGAGCTGCCGCTCAGCGGCCGGCACCGTTCGGTGCACCTCGTGGAACCGCGGGTCCGGTCCGGCATGGTCGGCATCGGCTGGGACTGGGAGTGAACGGCGGCCGTCCACGGCCCCCGGCAGGCTTCGACGGCCCCCCAGAGCCCTCGCCGGGGGCTTTTACGCGCGGCTCCGAAATGGGGTAGCTTCCCGGCCTGCGGCTCACCCGCTCCCTCGTCCGTCGCACCTCGTGCCGCTGCCCCGCGAGCACGGTCCGAGCAGTCGCAGAAAGCCAGCGAAAGGAATCGCCCCGTGATCGTCGTCGCCGGTGAGGCCCTGATCGACCTGGTACCGCAGGGCGCGGGCGCCCTCGCGGGGCTCCGGCCGGCCCGCGGCGGCGGTCCCTACAACACGGCCGTCGCCCTCGGCCGCCTGGGCTCCCCCACCGCCTTCTGTTCGCGCACCTCGCTCGACGCCTTCGGCGAGGCGCTGCTCGCCGGGCTGCGGGACTCGGGCGTGGACGTGTCAGCGGTGCAGCGTGGCCCGGAACCGACCACGCTCGCGGTCGCCACCCTCGACGGGCACGGTTCGGCCGCCTACTCCTTCTACGTCGACGGCACCGCCGACCGCCTGTTCACGGCCCCGGACGCATGGCCCGCGGGTACGCGCGCGGTGTCGTTCGGCACCTGCTCCCTCGTCCTCGAACCGGGGGCGAGCGCGTACGAGGAGCTGATGCGGACCGCCTCCGCCCGGGGGCTGTTCACGGCGCTCGACCCGAACATCCGGGCCGGGCTGATCCCGGACGCCGACGCCTACCGGGCCCGCTTCAAGAGCTGGCTGCCCTCGGTGTCCCTGCTCAAGCTCTCCGAGGAGGACGCCCGGTGGCTCGGCGGCACCCCGCGCGAGTGGCTGTCCGCGGGCCCCTCGGCCGTCGTGATCACCCAGGGCGGCGACGGGCTGACCGCCTTCACCCGAGGCGGGGCCGTGTACTCGGTGCCGGGCGAGCAGGTGGACGTCGTGGACACCATCGGCGCCGGTGACACCGTGAACGCGGCTCTGCTGCACGGCCTCGCGGCGCGGGACGCCCTGTCCCCGGCGGGGCTCGCGGAGCTGGACGCCCCAGGCTGGGAACAGTTGCTGCGGTTCGCCGCCCGCGCGGCGGCGATCACCTGCTCCCGGGCCGGCGCGGAGCCGCCGTACGCCTTCGAACTGGGCGGCTTCCCGGACCTGTCCTAGCGCCGGGCGGACGGTCGGTGCAACGACGGACGGCGCCTCGCGGGAGAGTTCCCGCGAGGCGCCGTACCGTTCACGCAGGTCGCCGGGATCGCGTCCCGGGTCCCGTCAGGCCTTGCGGGCCCGTGCGGCCTTCTTGGCGGGTGTCGCCTTCGTCGCCGCGGCGGCCTTCTTGGCCGCCGTGTTGTTCGCGGCCGTCGTCTTGCTCGCGGCCGTCTTGGTCGTGGCCGTCTTGGCGGCCGTGGCCGTCTTGGCGGCCGTCGTCCGGGCGGTCGCGGTCTTGCGCGGCGTCGTCTTCGCGGCGACCGTCTTCTTCGCCACCGTCTTGCGCGGGGCCTTCACCGGAGCCGCGTCGCTGATCCGGTCGGCGCCGAGAACCTCCCGCAGGAACTTGCCGGTGTGGCTGGTCGACACTCCGGCGATCTCCTCCGGCGTGCCCTCGGCGATGACGAGGCCACCACCGGCGCCGCCCTCGGGACCCATGTCGACGACCCAGTCGGCGGTCTTGATGACGTCGAGGTTGTGCTCGATGACGATGACCGTGTTGCCCTTGTCGACCAGGCCGGCGAGCACCTTGAGGAGCTTGCTGATGTCCTCGAAGTGCAGACCCGTCGTCGGCTCGTCCAGGACGTAGACCGTGCGGCCCGTGGAGCGGCGCTGGAGCTCGCTGGCGAGCTTCACACGCTGGGCCTCACCGCCCGACAGGGTGGTCGCGGACTGGCCGAGCCGGACGTAGCCGAGGCCGACGTCCTTCAGGGTGTTGAGGTGACGGGCGATCGCGGGGACGGCCTCGAAGAACTCCGTCGCCTCCTCGATCGGCATGTTCAGGACGTCGGCGATGGACTTGCCCTTGTAGTGGACCTCCAGGGTCTCCCGGTTGTAGCGGGCGCCGTGGCAGACCTCGCACGGGACGTAGACGTCCGGCAGGAAGTTCATCTCGATCTTGATCGTGCCGTCGCCCGCGCAGTTCTCGCAGCGACCGCCCTTGACGTTGAAGGAGAAGCGGCCGGGCAGATAGCCGCGGACCTTCGCCTCGGTGGTCTCCGCGAAGAGCTTGCGGACGTGGTCGAAGACACCGGTGTACGTGGCCGGGTTGGAACGCGGGGTGCGGCCGATGGGCGACTGGTCGACGTGCACGACCTTGTCGACGAGGTCGTCGCCGTCCACGCGCGTGTGCCGCCCTGGCACGTTCCTCGCGCCGTTCAGTTCGCGGGCCAGGTGCGTGTACAGGATGTCGTTGACCAGCGTCGACTTGCCGGAGCCGGACACACCGGTGACCGCGGTGAACACGCCCAGCGGGAAGGACACGTCGATGTCCTGGAGGTTGTTCTCCCGGGCGCCGTGGACGGTGAGCCGGCGGGACGGGTCCTGCGGGCGCCGGATGTCGGGCACCGGAATGGCCTTCTTGCCCGACAGGTACTGCCCGGTCTGCGAATCGGGGTTGGCGAGCAGTTCCTTGAGGCCGCCGCTGTGCACGACGTTGCCGCCATGCTCGCCGGCGCCGGGACCGATGTCGACGATCCAGTCGGCGACCTTGATCGTGTCCTCGTCATGCTCGACGACGATCAGCGTGTTGCCCATGTCCCGCAGCCGGACCAGGGTCTCGATCAGCCGGTGGTTGTCGCGCTGGTGCAGTCCGATGGACGGCTCGTCGAGCACGTAGAGGACACCGACGAGGCCGGAGCCGATCTGGGTGGCCAGGCGGATGCGCTGGGCCTCGCCGCCGGAGAGCGTGCCGGCCGCGCGATTGAGCGAGAGGTAGTCCAGGCCTACGTCGACGAGGAACCGCAGTCGCTCGTTGACCTCCTTCAGGACCCGCTCGGCGATCTTCTTGTCGCGGGCGTCGAGCTTCAGCTCGCCCAGGAAGTCCGCGCAGTCGCTGATGGACATCCCGGAGACCTCGGCGATGGACTTCCCCATGACCGTGACCGCGAGGACGAGCGGCTTCAGGCGCGTGCCCTCACAGGTGGGGCAGGGCACCTCGCGCATGTAGCCCTCGAAGCGCTCACGGCTGGCGTCGCTCTCGGCCTCGCCGTGCCGGCGCTTCACGAACGGGAGGGCGCCCTCGAAGGGGGTCGTGTAGACGCGCTCGCGCCCGTACCTGTTGCGGTAGCGGACCTCGATCTGCGTCTTGTGGCCGTGCAGCAGCGCCTTCCTGGCACGCAGCGGCAGCCCCGCGAAGGGGATGTCCGTACGGAAGCCGAGCGCGTCCGCGAGGGCGCCGATCAACCGGCCGAAGTAGTCCTTGGTGTGGCCGTGCGACCAGGGGTGGATGGCGCCCTCGTCGAGGGACTTGTCCTCGTCCGGGACGATCAGCTCGGGGTCGACCTCCATGCGCGTACCGATGCCGGAGCACTCGGGGCAGGCGCCGAAGGGCGAGTTGAAGGAGAAGGAGCGGGGCTCCAGCTCCTCGAAGGACAGGTCGTCGTACGGGCAGTACAGGTGCTCCGAGTACATGCGCTCGCGCTCGGGGTCGCCCTCGGGGAGGTCGACGAAGTCGAGCACGACCATGCCGCCGGCGAGGCCGAGGGCGGTCTCCACCGAGTCGGTGAGCCGGCGCTTGGCGGACTCCTTCACCGTGAGGCGGTCGATGACCACCTCGATGGTGTGCTTCTCCTGCTTCTTCAGCGTGGGCGGGCTGGACAGCTGGATCGTCTCGCCGTCGACCCGCGCGCGGGAGTAGCCCTTGGTCTGGAGGTCGGCGAACAGGTCGACGAACTCCCCCTTGCGCTCGCGCACCAGCGGCGACAGCACCTGGAAGCGGCTTCCCTCGGGCAGCTCCAGGACCTTGTCGACGATGGCCTGCGGCGACTGGCGGGTGATCGGCCGGGAGCACTCGGGACAGTGCGGCTTGCCGATGCGCGCGAAGAGCAGGCGCAGGTAGTCGTAGACCTCGGTGATGGTGCCGACCGTGGAGCGCGGGTTGCGCGAGGTCGACTTCTGGTCGATGGAGACGGCCGGCGAGAGACCCTCGATGAAGTCGACGTCCGGCTTGTCCATCTGGCCGAGGAACTGCCGGGCGTACGACGAGAGGGACTCGACGTAGCGCCGCTGGCCCTCGGCGAAGATGGTGTCGAAGGCCAGCGAGGACTTGCCCGACCCCGACAGGCCCGTGAAGACGATGAGCGAGTCGCGAGGCAGGTCGAGCGAGACATTCTTGAGGTTGTGCTCGCGCGCGCCACGGACGATGAGACGGTCGGCCACGCCGGTCCGCACCTTTCTTGAGAGAAGTGACAGGGGCGGGGCCCCCGTCTTTTCCAGACTAGGGCGAGCCACTGACAACGCCGGTCGGGATTCACCGGTTCACAACAATCCCCGGCCTTCCAGCATGCCCGACGCCGCCACCGACCTTATAGCACGCGCATTCGACTAGCGGGCTCGGTCGACCACCTTCACCCGAAGGGGTGGCGAGGCTAGGGTCAGCACCATGATTGATCACGCTCATGACCTGGAGTCTGTACGTGACGCGACGGAGCGGCTCCTCACCGCAGTCGCCAAACTGGACAACGCGTCGGCGGCCGGGCCGTCACGCCTGCCCGGCTGGAGTCGCGGACATGTCCTGGCTCACATCGCCCGCAACGCGGACGCCCTCGCGAACGTCCTCGAGGGCCGCCCCATGTACGCCGACGCCCATGTCCGTGACGCCGACATCGAGCGGGACGCCCCGCGCCCCCTGGACGTCCAGCTCACGGACGTACGGGAGAGCGCGGCCCGCTTCCAGGCGACGGGAGCCGCGCCCGCGGACTGGTCGCGCACGGTGGAGCTGCGCAACGGGGTCGTCGACGCGGCGGCCCGGGTGCCGTTCCGGCGGTGGGTGGAGGTGGAGCTGCACCACGTGGACCTCGGCATCGGCTACGAGCTGGAGGACCTGCCGGAGGAGTTCACCGCGCGGGAGATCGAGTTCCTCGCGGAGCGGTTCACCGGGCGGGACGAGGTGCCGCCGACGCGCCTGACGGACGGCCCCCGCGCGTGGCTCACGGGCCGCGCGGCCGACCGGCCCGAGGTGACCGTCACCGGCGCCCCGGCGGACCTCCTGGGCTGGCTCTCCGGGCGCCGGGACGGCTCGGGGCTGACGACGGACGGCGGGCCGCTGCCGGCCCTTCCGCCGCTATAGGCTGCCGCCATGACGTACAGCGGTGAGGTGACGGTCGGCGGACCGGCGGACGTGCACGAGCTCAAGGACCTGATGATCACCAAGATCGCGGTCGGTCCGATGAACAACAACGCCTATCTCCTGCGCTGCCGCGCCACGGACGAACAGTTGCTGATCGACGCGGCCAACGACGCGCACGCCCTGCTCGGCACGATCGGTGACGACGGCATCGCGTCCGTCGTCACCACCCACCAGCACGGCGACCACTGGCAGGCGCTCGCCGAGGTCGTGGCGGCCACGCGCGCGCGTACCTACGCCGGCCGGGAGGACGCCGAGGGCATCCCCGTGGCGACCGACGTCCCGGTCGACGACGGCGACGTCATCCGGGTGGGCGACGTGGAGCTCACCGCGCGCCATCTCGTGGGGCACACGCCCGGCTCGATCGCCCTGGTCTACGACGACCCGCACGGCCACCCCCACGTGTTCACGGGCGACTGCCTCTTCCCCGGCGGGGTGGGCAACACCCGTGAGGACCCGGAGGCCTTCGCCAGCCTGATCCACGATGTCGAGACGAAGATCTTCGACGTGCTGCCGGACGAGACCTGGGTCTATCCGGGCCACGGCAACGACACCACGCTGGGCGCGGAGCGGCCGCACCTTCCGGAGTGGCACGCGCGCGGCTGGTAGCCGACCCGTCCCGTCGAGAATCCGAATCACCACCCGGTGGGTGCCGCGGGTACAGGCCTCGGCGCCTCGCCGGGCTCCCATGAGACGCCCGGCGGGCGCCGCGCCGTCGCCCTGCCCGGCCTCTCCCCCTGTCTCCCGGTAGTGGTGGATTCTCACTCGCCACGAACGAGTGAGGTTTCCGATATGCGTGTAACCACACCGGTCCCCCGCCCGTAGGACCTGCAAGACGACACGCGATCCTTCGGGGGCACCATGAGCCGGCAGTACCCGCAGCAGCCGTACCCGCCTCAACAGCCGGGCTACGGACCTCCGATGCCCACGCCGCCCAAGAAGCGCAGCGTCGGCAAGATCGCCGGTCTCGGTTGCCTCGGCATCATCGGCCTGTTCGTCGTCGTCGCCATCGCGGCGAGCGGCGGCGACGGCGACTCCACCGACAACAGCAACAAGGACAAGGCCGTCACCGCCACCGCGCCCGCCGGGACGGACGGGGCCGAGGAGGCGCCGGCGCAGGAGGCGGGTCCGGCCGGGCTGAGCCAGGCCGGGGCGTTCCAGGCTTGCGTGGCCAAGACCGGCACCGCCACGGAGAAGGCCGCCATCAAGCACGTCACGAAGGTCACCGGCGCGGACAAGCGGAACAACATCCTCGACGCCCCCGAGGTGTTCACCGACTTCACGGGGGGACTGATGGGACCGAACCAGGGCGAAGGCAAGCTGATCGCGAGCGCGTTCACGTCGTGCTACGAATCCGACAACGGCCTGGTGACCGTGTACGACAAGGACGGCGAAATCCTCGCCAACGCGAACTACTGACGGGACCGGCTGTCACAGCCTCCCGGCAGGACGAGCGCAGGGCGGCGCGCGCCACCGCGACGAGTCCTCCAGGGGCGCGCGTCGGTGACGGCGCGCCCCGTGTGCATCGTGCGCACGCGCCGGTCCTCCGCACGCGCTGCGGCGGGTGTGGTGGCGCGGTCGACCGGCAGCGGTTCCGCGCGGGACGACGGCTCCGTCGCGGGTCGGGCCGCCGGCCCACGATCCCCGTCCTCGGCCGGCGGCCCAGGCGGTCCGCGGCGCCCGTTCACGAGAACGCAACACCCGCTCCCAGTATGCGGACAGGTCATGGTGCGACCTCGACAAGCAGGGGTTTCGCTGCCACTCTCCCGCCATGCACCTCGCCCTTCCTGTACTGCGCCGCGTCGTCGCCGGCGCCACCGTGGCCCTGCTCGCGACCGCTGTCGGCTGTGCCCCTCAGCCGGAGGACAAGGCGGCGTCGACGCCTTCCGGTTCGCGTGCGAACACCTGCGTCAAGGGCGGGCTGGCCACCCGGACGTCCGGCAAGCTGACCATCGCGACCGACGAGCCCGCGTACGAGCCGTGGTTCAAGGACGGCAAGCCGGCCAACGGCGAGGGTTTCGAGTCGGCGGTGGCTTACGCCGTGGCGGAGCAGCTCGGTTACGACAAGAGCGCCGTGGTCTGGCAGAGCGTGCCGTTCAACAAGGCCTTCGCGCCGGGCGCGAAGACCTTCGACTTCGACATCAACCAGGTGTCGATCAGCGACGAACGCAAGAAGGCCGTGGACTTCTCGTCCGGCTACTACGACGTGCGCCAGGCCGTCATCGCCCTGAAGGGCACGAAGGCCGCCGCGGCGACGAGCGTCGCGGACCTCAGGGGCCTCAAGCTGGGCGCCCAGGTCGGCACGACCAGCCTCGACTACATCGACGACGTGGTGAAGCCGACCGTACAGGCGGCCGTGTACGCCAAGAACGACCAGGCCAAGTCCGCGCTGAAGAACGGTCAGGTCGACGCCGTCGTCACCGACCTGCCGACCGCGTTCTACATCACGTCCGCCGAGGTCACGGACGCCGAGATCGTCGGTCAGTTCGAGAACCAGGGCGGCTCACCCGAGCAGTTCGGGCTCGTGCTCGACAAGGGCAGCGCGCTCACCTCCTGCGTGACCGGGGCCGTGGACGCGCTCCGCGAGAACGGCACCCTGGCGAAGATCGAGCAGCAGTGGCTCTCCGACGCCGTCGACGCCCCGGTGCTCAAGTGACGGTCACCGAGGACGAGTCGGGGCGGGAAGGCGCGGACGACGAGGACGGCGAGGACACCTCGCGGGCCCCGGGCGGCTCGTATGCCTCGGACGGCCCGTCCGGGGACGGCGCGTCCGGGAGCGGCAAGGGCGCCCCCGACGACGGCTACGTCCCCTCGCAGCGGCGGCTGGAGCGCGAACGCCACCAGCGCACGCGTGCCCGCCGCGCCACGGCCATCGCCGCGCTGTCGACGCTGGTCACGGGCGCCGTCCTCTACCTGGTGGTCGTCGGCGCGCCCGGCTGGCCGCGCACCAAGGAGACGTTCTTCGACGGGCAGTACGCGCGCGAGGCGTTCCCCAAGGTTCTCGAAGGGCTCTGGCTGAACGTCAGGCTGCTGCTGGTCTGCGGGGCCGCCGTGCTCGTCCTCGGCATGCTCATCGCCGTGGCCCGCACCCTGCGCGGGCCCGTGTTCTTCCCGCTGCGGGTGCTGGCGGCGGCGTACACGGACTTCTTCCGCGGTCTGCCGCTGATCATCAACCTGATGATCGTGGTGCTGGGCGTCCCGGCGCTGCGGCTCCAGGGCGTGACCGTCGACCCCGTACTCCTGGGCGGCACGGCACTGACGCTGACGTACTCGGCTTACGTCGCCGAGGTGTTCCGCGCGGGCATCGAGTCCGTGCACCCCTCCCAGCGCGCCGCGGCCCGCTCGCTGGGCCTCAGCAACCGGCAGGCGCTGCGTTTCGTGGTGCTCCCGCAGGCCGTGCGCCGCCAGGTGCCGCCGCTGCTGAACGACCTGGTGTCGCTCCAGAAGGACACCGGGCTCGTGTCGATCGGCGGCGCGATCGACGCCGTCCGCGCGGCGGACATCATCGCGGGCCGCAGCCTGAACTACACGCCGTACGTCGTCGCCGGGCTGGTCTTCGTGGCCCTGACCATCCCGATGACCCGCTTCACGGACTGGGTGACGGCCCGGATGGACCGTCAGCGGGCCCAGGGAGGAACGACATGAGCGACGCTCCGGCACCGCAGAGCCCGGCACCACAGAGCCCGGCAGCCCAGTCCCCGACAGCCCGGACCCCGGCGGCACCGCCGGCTCCGGTGCTGCGGATGGAGTCCGTCCGCAAGACCTTCGGCGGGTCCGTCGTCCTGCGGGACGTCGGCCTGGAGGTCGCCCCGCACACGGTGACGGCGCTGATCGGCGCCTCCGGCTCCGGCAAGTCCACACTGCTGCGCTGCGCCAACCTGCTGGAGGACATCGACGACGGCGCGATCTGGCTGGACGGCGAGGAGATCACCGACCCGCGCGTCGACCAGGACGCGGTACGGCGCCGGATCGGCGTCGTCTTCCAGGCGTACAACCTGTTCCCGCACATGACGGTGCTGGAGAACATCACGCTCGCTCCACGCCGCGTGCACGGCGATTCCCGTGCGCAGGCCGAGAAGCACGCCAGGGAGCTCCTGGAGCGGCTCGGGCTGGCCGGCAGGGCCGACGAGTATCCCGATCGGCTCAGCGGCGGCCAGCAGCAACGGGTCGCGATCGTGCGCGCGCTGGCCGTGCGTCCCCGGCTGCTGCTGCTCGACGAGATCACGGCGGCGCTCGACCCGGAGCTGGTGGGGGAGGTCCTGAACGTCGTCCGCGACCTGAAGGCCGACGGCATGACCATGGTGCTCGCCACCCACGAGATGGGCTTCGCGCGCGAGGTCGCCGACCAGGTCTGTTTTCTGGACGCGGGCGTCGTGCTGGAACGAGGCACCCCCGAGCAGCTCTTCGGCGACCCGCAGCAGGAGCGCACCCGGCGCTTCCTGCGGCGGATCGTGGAAGCGGGCCGCCTCTGAGGGGCGCGGTAAGGGGCGTCGGCCTGGAGAGCGATGCTTACGTGTCCGCCCTGGCCGCCCCCGCCAGCGCGACGACGCGCTCCACGCCGAACACGTATCCCTGCACCCCGCAGCCCGCGATGACGCCGTCGGCGCGCAGCGAGACGTACGAGTGGTGCCGGAAGGACTCGCGCTGGTGGATGTTGGAGATGTGCACCTCCAGCACCGGCAGGCCGTCACAGGTGTTGAGGGCGTCCAGGATCGCGACCGAGGTGTGCGAGTAGGCGCCCGGGTTGATCACGATGCCGCAGTGGTTCAACCGCGCTTCGTGGATCCAGTCGACCAGTTGCCCCTCGTGGTTGGACTGCCGGAGGTCCACGGTGGCGCCGTGCGCGGCCGCCGCCTCGGCGCACAGCGCCTCGACGTCGGCGAGCGTGTCGGAACCGTAGATCTCCGGCTGACGCTGGCCCAGGAGGTTCAGGTTGGGCCCGTTCAGGATCATGATCGGGGCGTTGGCCAGGCTGCGGGGCACGGTTCCTCCGGTCCGTTCGTGGGCGACCCGCCGAAGGCCGCCGCTCGGACCGGTTTATCACGGTGAAACCGCAGGGCAGCAGCCCGTACCCTCCCGCCATGACGATGCCTTCGTATCCCCCGAAGCCCGCTCCCGGCGATCGCATAGCCGTCGTCTCGCCCTCCTCGGGCCTGCCCGGCCTCTTCCCGCGCCCCTACGAGCTGGGTCTGGAGCGGCTGCGCGAGGAGTTCGGTCTGGAGCCCGTCGAGTACCCGGCGACGCGCAGGATGGGGGCGACGCCGCAGGAGCGCGCCGACGACATTCACGCGGCGTTCGCCGACCCGAGCGTGCGGGCGGTCATCGCGTCGATCGGCGGCGAGGACCAGATCACCGTTCTGCCGCTGCTGGACCGGGAGTTGCTGCGCGCCGACCCGAAGCCGTTCTTCGGGTGGAGCGACAACACCAACCTGCTGGCGTTCCTGTACAACTCCGGGCTCGTCGGCTACCACGGCGCGAGTGTGATGTGCGAGCTGGGACGCCCCGGGGCCATGCACCCGCAGACCGCCGACTCGCTGCGCGCCGCGCTGTTCACCTCGGGCCCCTACGAACTGCGGCCCGCCGAGCGGTGGAACGACGTCAACGGCGACTGGGCCGATCCGGCGACCTTCGAGGCGGAGCCCGAAACCCGGCCCGGCGCCGGCTGGAGCTGGGTCAACGCCGAACGCGTGGTGGAGGGGCGCAGCTGGGGCGGCAACCTGGAGATCCTCTCCTGGCTGCTGATGGCCGACCGCGAGATCGCCCGCGACCCGGCGGTGTACGACGGCGGGGTGCTGGTCCTGGAGACGTCGGAGGAACTGCCGAGCGCCACGGAGGTCTTCCGGATCCTGCGCAACATGGGCGAGCGCGGTCTGCTGCGGTGCTTCCCCGCGCTGCTGATGGCCCGGGCCAAGACCTGGTCCTTCGAGCACCCCAACGGCGCGGAGGAGGCGGCCCGTTACGCGGTCGAGCAGCGTGCGGCGGTGGAGCGCGCCCTCCGGATGTACGCGCCCGACACGTTGGCCGTCTTCGACGTGGACTTCGGCCACACCGATCCGCAGGTCGTCATCCCTTACGGCGGCACGATCCGTGTCGACGGTCCCGCCCGGCGCATCACCGTGACCTACTGAGCCCCCGCGCGGCGGTCCGCGCCCCCGCACGCCCCCGTAACCCGTGATCACTGCGGGTAGTTGTCGCGGCATGCACGACGTACACACCGTGAAGGCGCCCTCCATGCCACGGGTCGCGGCCGCCTCGCTCGCCGGGACGGCCATCGAGTTCTACGACTTCTTCGTCTACGGGACGGCGGCCGCGCTGGTTCTGGGGCCGCTGTTCTTCCCGACGTTCTCGCCGTCGGCGGGGACACTGGCCGCGTTCGCGACGTTCGGTGTGGGCTTCGTGGCGCGGCCGCTTGGCTCGGTGCTGTTCGGGCACATCGGGGACCGGCGCGGGCGTCGGCCGGTCCTGGTCGTCTCCCTGCTGCTGACCGGTGCCTCGACGGTCGCGGTCGGCTGCGTGCCGGCGTACGACACGATCGGGGTGGCCGCTCCCCTGCTGCTGCTCGTCCTGCGTTTCCTCCAGGGGCTGGGGCTCGGCGGGGAGTGGGGCGGCGCGGTGCTGCTGACCGCGGAGCACGCGCCCGCCGAGCGGCGCGGGCTGTGGTCGAGCTTCCCGCAGGTCGGCCCCGCGGTGGGTTTCGTGCTCGCCAACGGGGTGGTGCTGGCCCTGTCGGTGACGCTGACGGAGGCGCAGTTCGCGCGGTGGGGGTGGCGGGTGCCCTTCTGGGCGGCCGGGGCGCTGGCCGTGCTCGGGCTGTGGCTGCGGTCGTCGCTGCCCGAGAGCCCGCGGTTCCTGGAGATCGACGACCACGCGCGCGTGCCGCTCGTCGAGGTGGTGCGCGACCACTGGCGGCTCGTCCTGCTGACCGCGGGCGCGCTCGCCGTCGGGTACGCGATCTTCTACGCCGTGACGACGTGGTCCCTGGCGTACGCGACGGAACGGCTCGGGGTCAGCCGCACGGTCGTGCTGGTCTGCATCATGGCCGCCGTGGTGGTGAAGGGTGCGCTGACGCCCGCGGTGGCCATGCTCGGTGACCGCTTCGGCCGGCGGCCGCTGTGCCTCGTGGGCTGCACGGCGGCCGCGCTGTGGATGTTCCCGCTGGTCGCGCTGCTCTCGACCGGCGAGCCGCTGCCGATGTTCCTCGGCTTCCTGGGGGCGCTGCTCGCCTTCGTCGCGATGTTCGCGGTGATCTCGGCGTATCTGCCGGAGCTCTACGCGCCGCGTGTGCGCTGCACCGGTGCGGCGGTCGGCTACAACCTCGGCGGCGTCCTCGGGGGCGCGCTCACGCCGATCGTGGCGACCGCGCTCGCCGAGCATTCGGGGCGTGTCCCGTGGGGAGTGGGTGCCTATCTGACCGGGATCGCGCTGCTCAGCCTGGGCTGCTTCGCGCTGCTGCCGGAGACCCGGCCGGCACGGGTGGCCGCCGTGCGGCCGGCTACGGATTGACCGCCAGTTCCAGGTAGGCCGCGAACAGGACGAGATGGACGCCGCCCTGCAGCGGCGTGGCCCGTCCCGGGACCACCGTCAGGGAGCTGACCACGACGGTCAGCGCGAGCAGCACCATATGGGTGGGGCCGAGGCCGAGGACGAGCGGCCCGGCAAGCCAGACGGAGGCCAGGGCGACCGCGGGGATGGTGAGACCGATGCTGGCGATCGCGGAGCCGAGCGCGAGGTTGAGGCTGGTCTGCACCCGGTCGCGGCGGGCGGAGCGCAGCGCGGCGATCGTCTCGGGGAGCAGCACGAGCAGCGCGATGATCACACCGACCACCGCTTGGGGCAGTCCGGCCGCCTCCACTCCTGACTCGATCGTGGGCGAGACGCCCTTGGCGAGGCCCACCACACCGACCAGGGCCAGGCCGAGCAGCCCGAGGCTGATCCAGGCGGTCCGGGAGGTGGGGGCACCGGCGTGGACGTCGGCGGTGATCACGTCTCCCTGCCGGGTGACCGGGAGGAAGTAGTCGCGGTGCCGGACGGTCTGCGTCGTCACGAACAGGCCGTACAGCACCAGTGAGGACAGGGCGGCGAAGGTGAGCTGGACGGCGGAGAACTCCGGGCCCGGTTTGCTGGTGGTGAAGGTCGGCAGGACCAGGCTGAGCGTGGCCAGGGTCGCGACGGTCGCCAGCGCCGCACCGGTGCCCTCCGGGTTGAAGACGGCCGTGCCGTGGCGCAGCGACGCGACGAGGAGACACAGACCGACGATGCCGTTGCAGGTGATCATCACGGCCGCGAAGACCGTGTCTCTGGCCAGAGTCGAGCTTTTGTCGCCGCCGTCCGCCATCAGGGTGACGATCAGGGCGACCTCGATGATCGTCACGGCCACCGCGAGGACGAGGGATCCGAAGGGTTCGCCCACCCGGTGGGCGACGACCTCCGCGTGGTGCACGGCGGCCAGGACCGCTCCGGCGAGGACCAGTGTCACCACGGCCACGACCGCGCCGGGCAGTCCGCGCCCCCAGGTCAGGGCCAGCAGGACGACCGCCAGTACCGGCACGAGGGCCGTCCACCGGGTCGTGACCGACCTGAGCCGAGCGATCATGCAGCGATCGTCGCAGAGCCGTCGACGCCCCGCATTCCGGCCCGCCCCGCCCTCGCGGGCAGGACCGGCCGGAGGGGCGGTGTGCGGCCGGGCGTCACCTGAACTCGGTCGTGTCCTGCACGTCGCAGTCGGTGAAGGACGGGGGCCGGGTGCAGAGCGCGGCCATCCGCTCCGCGAACTTGCCCGTCTCCGGGTCCTCGCTGTTGCGCATGGCCTCCTCGTGGGAGTCGAACTCGATCACGACGAGATAGCGGTTCGGCTGGTCGCGGTCCTTGAGGACGAGGCGGCGCGTCGGGCCGTCGGGCCGGCCCGTGATGCGCCGTTCCCCTTCCTCGGCCAGCGCCCGCATCTCATCGATGCGGTCGGTCTCGAACTCGAGGATCTGGACGAACCTCTGCGATGTGCCCATGGTGCCTCCACCCGGAACCGGCGTTCCCGGGCGGAAACGACCGGTTCCCAACGGAACACCCGGAAGCGGTGCCCGGCAATCCGCCGCGCACCGCTCCCGGGATGGTTGTTCCTACGTCTTGCGTGTCAGGCCTGGATGCTGTCCTTCGGAGCGCCTTCGCTCTCCGTCCGCGCCGCCTCGGCCGCCGCCTGCTTCTTCGAAGCCCGCAGGCTGGTGAGCGTGGTGACGATCAGGACGGAGCAGATGACGCCGAGCGAGACCGGGATGCTGATCTCGGGGACGTGGACCCCGGACTCGTGCAGGGCGTGCAGCACCAGCTTCACGCCGATGAAGCCGAGGATGACCGACAGGCCGTAGCTGAGGTGGACCAGCTTCCTCAGGAGGCCACCGATGAGGAAGTAGAGCTGCCGCAGACCCATCAGGGCGAACGCGTTGGCCGTGAAGACGATGTACGGGTCCTGCGTCAGGCCGAAGATCGCGGGGATCGAGTCGAGGGCGAAGAGCACGTCGGTGGTGCCGATCGCGAGCATCACGACCAGCATCGGGGTCATGACCCGCTTGCCGTTCTGCTCGATCCACAGCTTCGTACCGTGGTAGCGGTCGGCGACACCGAATCGCTTCTCCACCGCCTTGAGCAGCTTGTTCTCCTCGAACTCCTCGTCCTCCTCGTCGGCGCGGGCCTCCTGGATGAGCTTCCAGGCGGTCCAGATCAGGAAGGCGCCGAAGAGGTAGAACACCCACGCGAAGCTGGCGAGGATCGCGGCACCCGCGGCGATGAAGACGGCCCGCAGGACGAGGGCTATGAGGACGCCGACGAGCAGGACTCGCTGCTGGTACTGCGAGGGGACCGAGAACTTCGCCATGATCAGGACGAAGACGAAGAGGTTGTCGACACTGAGCGACTTCTCGGTGATGAAGCCCGCGAAGAACTCGCCGGCCGGCTCACCGCCGCTGAAGACGAGCAGCCCGACTCCGAAGAGCCCGGCCAGGGCGATCCAGACGACGGTCCAGATCCCCGCTTCCTTGATCGACACGTCGTGCGGCTTGCGGCCGATGAAGAAGTCGACCGCGATGAGGGCGGCAAGGCCCACGATGGTGAAGACCCATAGGGCCAGGGAAACATTCACTACGCCTCCGACAGTACGTAACGGCAGGTGATCAGCGTCGTCGCGCTGCCGGAGGTCTCTTCCACCCGAATCGGGCCGACGCCCCGGGATCAGGCCTGATCCGTATTGACGGGTACGCCGCAGCAGGAGTACTCCCCTCCGTGAGGAAAACAGTACCCCAACCACCAAGAAAAGGTAAAGCGATTGGCAAAAGAAAGACCAAATCCGCTGGTCAGAGGCCTTTACTAGTACTTGGTGCGAGCCGCCGCGACGTGAGCGAGGACCTGCTGGAGGACCTGGCTGCCGGGCGGCACGAGGCTCGGCTCATACGTCCAGGCATGCCCCACCCAGGGGTCGGCGAGGTGATCCTCGGGCACCGGCGTCAACCGCAGCAGCGCCCGCCACAGCGGGTCCAGCAACGGACCGTAACTGTCGGCGTCCTCCCGGTCGGCGACCATCATCAGGTGCACGCCGACTTCGGGCCCCTCGTCCGCGAGGTAGCGCAGCTGGGTCACGGCACGGTCGTCGAAGCCGTGCGGGAAGTCGTTGACGACCAGCAGCTGCTGGGCCGTGTCGAAGCCGGGCGGCAGCGAGTCGGCCATGCCGCCGCGCACCGCCATCTGCACGAGGTCGACCCGCTCGGTGAGCTGGCTCAGGACCGCCGCGACGCCTGCCGCGCCGACCGCGGGCGGGGCCGCGAGCACACCGCTGCGCACCAGCGGCGCGAGTTCCCTGGCTCCGGAACCGGCTGGATCGACGACATGCACCGTGAATTCGCCCGCCGGATGCACGGCCAGCAGCCGGGCCGTGTGCGCCACGGCCGACTCCATGGCGAGGCGGCGCAGGTCGTGCGAGTCGGCGAACGACCCGTCGGACGAAACCGACCGCCCGCTGTCGATCCACAGGCCGCGTTCGAGCGGGAGCCTGACCAGCATCGGGATGCGCAGCGGGTCGCTCTCGGGAAGGGTGAGGTCGCCCAGCCGCACGGCCATGGGCATCTCCATGGGGACGCGATAGGCGTGCCAGACGGGGCTGTCCCAGCGCGCGTACGCCGCGGGCAGGGCCGGTTCGACCACGTCGGCCTCGGCGCCGAGCTGGACGAGATCCCGGTCCAGTGCCTCCCGGGCCTGGTCGACGAGCTGGATGTGCTTGGCCTGGGCCGCCTCGCGGGCGGCGTCCCCCTGGCCGCCCATCCTGCTGCGCGGATCCGACAGGACCTGGTCCAGCTCCTTCTCCATCCGCGTATCGGCGAAGTCGACGGCGCTGCGGTACGCGGCCGTGCTGCGGGCCAGGTCTTCGAACATGCCCCAGACCTGGTTGTACAGCCGCTCCTCCATGGACCAGCCGGTCGCGTCACCCGCGACGGGCCGGGCGGGCTGTCCGGGCTGGGCCGGGGGCGCGGTGGGCGGAGGCGGGGGCGGAGCGGCGTTCTGCCGACGTGGGTGGCTGTAGTCGATCGAGCCACCGGTGGCGGGTGCCGTCGGTGTCGGCTGGGTGGCGTCGGGATCCGCCGGTGTGGCGCCCGGCGGGTAACCCGTGCCCGCGGGGCCCTGCGGGTTCTGGGCGCTCCCGTACGGGCCCGCACCGCCCGGGGTGCCCTGCGCGCCGTACGGCGAGCCGCCCTGGTCCGGGCCGAGGGCGGACGCGGCCGCCTGCCGGGAGCGGTCGCCGTCGGCCGTACGCGGCGGCGCCGGCACCGAGCGGGCCAGGCCCTGGACCACGGCGTCGTTGATGCCGGCCGCGAGTCGGTGGGCCTGCGAGAGGCCCTGGTCGGTGAGGAGTTCGGCCAGACCGCCCGCGTAGCCCTGGCCGACGGCGCGTACCTTCCAGGCGCCCTGCCGTCGGTACAGCTCCAGCGCGACGACCGCCGACTCCGCCTCCAGACCGGTGATGGTGTAGGTGGCGACCTCGGTGCCGTCGAGGCCGGTGACCGCGACGAAGGGGGCCGCGACCGAGCCGAAGCTGACCGGCCCGCCGACGCCCGTCGGCAGCGCCAGCAGCACGCTGACCCGGTGCACGGCCGCCGACACGGCGTCCAGGTCCACCGCGAGGCGGTGGTCGGCGGCCGCCTGCCGGGAGACCTCCAGGCCGGGCAGGGTGGGTACGCCCGGGTGGGCCACCCACTCGACGCCGGGGACCTTGCCGCTCTCGTCCCCGAGTGTGGCAACCGCCATGACCGGCCTGCCGGCCGAGACCCGGATCTCGAGGCGGACCTGGGAGAGCGGGTGGTTCTGCCCCCGCACCAGCTCGGCCGTCATCGCCTGTCTCCCCCCGCGTCGCGTGTGGTGTTGTCCGAGGTGCCGCTCTCCGCCCTACAGCGCGGGCAGGATCGCGGGCATGAGGTCCTGGAAGGTGCGGCCGTTGGCCGGAGCGCCGAGAGCCGTCATGTTCCAGCCCCCGCCCACCCGGTGCACCTTCGCCATGATCTGGGCCGTGTAGGCGCCGCCGCCCGCCAGCGTGTAGCGCGCGAGCTCCTGGCCGTTGGTCTCGTCGACCAGGCGGCAGAAGGCGTTCTGCACTTCCTGGAAGGTCTGGCCGGTGAAGGAGTTCACCGTGAAGATGATCTGGTCGATGTGGACCGGCACACGCGCGAGGTCGACGAGGATCGCCTCGTCGTCGCCGCCCTGGCCGACCCCGCCGACGAGGTTGTCACCGGTGTGACGGACCGAGCCGTCGTCACTCACCAGGTGGCGGAAGAAGACGACGTCCACCGGCTGCTTGTCGGCGAACAGAACCGCGGAGGCGTCGAGGTCGATCTCCCGGGTCCGGGAGCCGAACAGGCCGCGACGCGGGGCCGCCTGCCAGCCGAGACCCATGCGCACCGCGGTCAGGCTGCCCCCGTCGTTCTTCTGAAGGCTGATGGCCTGACCCTTGGTCATGTTGACGGTCACGCGCTGATTCCCCTCTCGAGCTGTCCCCTGTTGCCGCGAGCCCGCGGTTGACGGAAACCCTACGCAAAGGCACTGACAGTGCCGTACCCAGGCCCGCACTTTGTGTCGGTCTTGCAACACAGCGCGTGCGGGGCGAGGGCACAGCGACCGCCGGGACCGTCAGGCCAGACCCGCCTCCCTCATCTGGCGCAGTTCCTTCTTCATCTCGGAGACCTCGTCGCGGATCCGGGCGGCGACCTCGAACTGGAGGTCGGCGGCGGCGGCCCGCATCCGCTGCGTCATCTCCTCGATCTGCTCGGCGAGTTCGGCCGCCGGACGGTCCGTCGGCACCGACTTCTCGGCCTTGCCCTTGGCCGACCTGGACTTGGCGCCCTTGGCCGCCTTGTCACCGAGGGAGGGCACCGGGGCTTTGGTGCCCCGACCGTCCTTCTTCGCGCGGTAGCCCGAGCCCAGCAGCTGCTCCGTGTCGACCTCCTCGCGCGAGATCTGCGCGACGATGTCGTTGATCTTCTTGCGGAGCGGCTGCGGGTCGATGCCGTTCGCCGTGTTGTAGGCGACCTGCTTCTCCCGGCGGCGGTTGGTCTCGTCGATGGCCCGCTCCATGCCCGGGGTGATCTTGTCGGCGTACATGTGGACCTGGCCGGAGACATTGCGCGCCGCGCGGCCGATGGTCTGGATCAGCGAGGTGCCGGAGCGCAGGAAGCCCTCCTTGTCGGCGTCCAGGATCGCCACCAGGGACACCTCGGGCAGGTCGAGGCCCTCCCGCAGGAGGTTGATGCCGACCAGGACGTCGAACTCGCCGGCGCGCAGCTCGCGCAGCAGCTCGATCCGGCGCAGCGTGTCCACGTCACTGTGCAGATAGCGCACCTGGATGCCGAGTTCCAGGAAGTACTCCGTGAGGTCCTCGGCCATCTTCTTGGTGAGCGTGGTGACCAGGACGCGCTCGTCCTTCTCCACGCGGGTGCGGATCTCGTGCACCAGGTCGTCGATCTGGCCCTCGGTGGGCTTGACCACGACCTCCGGGTCGATCAGGCCGGTGGGCCGGATGATCTGCTCGACGGCGCCGTCCCCACGGGAGAGCTCGTACTTGCCGGGGGTCGCCGACAGGTAGACGGTCTGCCCGATGCGCTCCTGGAACTCCTCCCACTTCAGCGGGCGGTTGTCCAGGGCGGAGGGCAGCCGGAAGCCGTGGTCGACGAGGGTGCGCTTGCGGGAGGCGTCCCCCTCGTACATGGCGCCGATCTGGGGGACGGTGACATGGGACTCGTCGATGACGAGCAGGAAGTCGTCGGGGAAGTAGTCGAGCAGGGTGTTGGGCGGGGAGCCGGGCAAGCGGCCGTCGAAGTGCATCGAGTAGTTCTCGACGCCGGAGCAGGAGCCGATCTGGCGCAGCATCTCGAGGTCGTACGTGGTGCGCATGCGCAGGCGCTGGGCCTCCAGGAGCTTGCCCTGCTTCTCCAGCTCGGCCAGGCGCTCGCCCAGCTCCTTCTCGATGTCGTTGGCTGCCCGCTCCAGGCGCTCCGGTCCCGCCACGTAGTGCGTGGCCGGGAAGATGTACAGCTGCTGGTCGTCGCTGATGATCTCGCCGGTGAGCGGGTGCAGCGTGGACAGGGCCTCGATCTCGTCGCCGAACATCTCGATGCGGACGGCGAGCTCCTCGTAGACCGGGAAGATCTCGATGGTGTCGCCGCGCACCCGGAAGGTGCCACGGCTGAACGCCAGGTCGTTGCGCGTGTACTGGATGTCGACGAAGCGGCGCAGCAGCTGGTCCCGGTCGACCTCGTCGCCGACGCGGAGCGGGACCATGCGGTCCACGTACTCCTGCGGGGTGCCGAGGCCGTAGATGCAGGAGACCGAGGCGACCACGACGACGTCACGCCGGGTGAGCAGCGAGTTGGTCGCGGAGTGGCGCAGGCGCTCGACCTCCTCGTTGATCGAGGAGTCCTTCTCGATGTAGGTGTCCGACTGCGGGACGTACGCCTCGGGCTGGTAGTAGTCGTAGTACGAGACGAAGTACTCGACCGCGTTGTTCGGCAGCAGTTCGCGGAACTCGTTCGCCAGCTGGGCGGCCAGGGTCTTGTTCGGCGCCATCACCAGGGTGGGGCGCTGGAGCTTCTCGATCATCCACGCGGTGGTCGCGGACTTTCCGGTGCCGGTCGCGCCGAGCAGGACGACGTCCTTCTCACCTGCCTCGACGCGCTTGGCCAGCTCGGCGATGGCCGCCGGCTGGTCGCCGCTGGGCTGGTAGGGGCTGACGACCTCGAAAGGCGCCACCGTGCGTTCGATGTGGGAAACGGGCCGCATGTCATCCACCGTACGACCCGCCACTGACAACGGGGTCCGATCAGGGGTTCGCGGTCGCCGGCCCCCGGGGATCCGCGGGTACCGGAGTCAGCGGTTCTGCGGGGTCCGGGACTCGCGGTGCGTCACCTTGCGGCGGATGCGGGGCTGCGAACTGCGCGACGGGTGCGGGACGGGCGGGTGCGCCGGGACGCCGGGCTTGTGATCGGCGGGGGTCCAGTCGGGCTTGCCCATGACCATCAGCGGGTCGAACACCACGACCGCACCCGCGAGGCAGAGGAAGGCGAGAGGACCGATCAGCATCGGCGCCAGGAGGGCGGCGGGAGAGTCGCCCACGGTCGGAGAACCCGTGTGCAGATGGACGCTCATGGCGGCCATCCCGGTGTAGTGCATGCCGGTGACGGCCAGACCCATGACCAGGCTGGCGCCCACGCTCCACAGGAAGCCCCTGACCTGTCCCGCGGCCCACAGGGCGGCGGTGGCGGCCACCATGGCGATGGCGACGGAGACGGCGACGGTGAGGGTGTTGTACCGGAACGTGCCGTTGAAGCGCATGCCGGCCATGCCCAGGTAGTGCATCGACGCGATCCCCAGACCGGTGATGGTGCCCCCGGTGAACAGCGCCGTTCCGGTCGCGCCCCGGTAGCCGACTATGAAGATCCCCACACCCACCATGACGATGGCGACGCCCAGACTCGCGTAGGTCATCGGTTTGTCGTAGTGGATCGGGGCGCCGTCGACCGTGAAGCCGATCATCGCGATGAAGTGCATGGTCCAGATGCCGGAGCCGATCGCCGCCGAGCCGAGGGCGAGCCAGCCCGGGCGCCAGGACTGGGCGACGAGCAGGGCTCTGGTGGTGCAGCGCAGACCGAGAGCACCGCCGAGGCAGGCCATGAGGTAGGCCACCAGCGGTGTGACGAGTCCGTAGCTGAAACCGTCGACCGTGCCTTGCATGCGCGGTAGCCCTTCGCCCTGTTGCTCGGTTTTCCTGAAACTCGCCCCTCCCCGGGACCGCTGAGCGCGGTCAAGGCTGAGAGAGAGTATGACTCCCACCGGAATGGTCGAACGATTTTCCGGCAAAGAAACACGCCCTGGTCGCACATGTGCGGCACTGGTGAGCGGCCTCCCCCGTCGCGTTCCCCTCTGTGGTCGTCCTGCACTCCCCCGCCGTCGACTCTGTGCTGTCACTGTTGAGCTGTATGTGATGGCCCGACGTGAGGAGTGCGCATGCACGCGCGCGCAGCCGCCGCCACGACCACCGCGGTCCTGGGCATCGTCGCCCTCCTGCTGCCCGTTCACGACGCCCGGGCGGGCAGCGCCCTGCGGCCGTCGGTGATCGCCCACCGAGGGGCCTCCGCCCGCGCCCCCGAGAACACCCTGGAGGCCGTCGACGAGGCGGCCTCGCTGGGCATTCCGTGGGTGGAGAACGACGTCCAGCGCACCAAGGACGGCCGGCTCGTGGTCATCCACGACGACAGTCTCCGCCGTACGACGGACGCCGAGGAGGTCTATCCCGGCCGCGCCCCGTGGAAGGTGCGTGACTTCACGGCGGCCGAGGTGGCCCGGCTGGACGCGGGGAGCTGGTTCGGCGCCGGGTACACGGGCGCGCGGGTGCCGACGCTCGAGGAGTACGTCGACCGGGTCGAGCACCACCACCAGAAGCTGCTCCTGGAGGTCAAGAACCCCGAGCTCTATCCGGGGATCGAGCGGCAGACCCTCGAGGTGCTGAGCAACGAGGGCTGGCTGGACCGGCGGCACCTCACGAACCGGCTGATCGTGCAGAGCTTCAGCGCCGACAGCCTGCGGACCGTCCACGAACTGGAGCCGGGGGTGCGGACCGGTCTGCTGGGGATGCCGGCCGTCGCGGACCTGCCCGGGTACGCGGGCTTCGCCGACCTGGTCAACCCGTCGTACGCCTCGCTCTCCCCCGCCTACGTCTCCGCCGTGCACGCGCTCGCCGGACCGCACGGCAAGCCGATGAAGGTCTTCGCCTGGACCGTCGACGACCCCGCGACCGCCCAGGCCGTCGCGGGGTACGACGTCGACGGCGTGATCACCAACAAGCCCGACGTCGTGCGGCGAGCCCTGTACGGGTACTGACGCCCGGCGGCCCGGGGCGGTGGCGCGGTGCTGCGGTGGTGGGCCGGACCGCCGCCCCCGGGCGTTGTCAGTGGCGGGCCGTACCGTGGGCACATGGACAGCCCTGGGCAGGACGAGCAGCGGGTCGTGTGGACCGTCGTGGATACCGACATCGGTCCGCTGTTGCTGGCCGCGACCGGTGAGGGCCTGCTCAACGTCGTGTTCCACGCCACCGGCGCGATACGCGACCAGGCGCTCGGCCGGCTCGCGGCCCGACGGGGCACGGAGCCCGTCGAGGCGCCCGGCTCCCCGCTGCTGGCCGAGGCGATACGCCAGGTGAAGGCCTACTTCGCCGGTGAGCGGCGGGCCTTCGAGCTGCCGCTGGACTGGTCGCTGATCTCGGGCTTCAACCGGCAGGTGCTCCGCGAACTCGCCTCCGGCGTCCCGTACGGAGCGGTGGTCGGCTACGGCGATCTCGCCAGGCGGGTGGGACAGCCGCTGGCGGCGCAGGCCGTGGGGGTGGCGATGGGCTCCAACCCGCTGCCGGTCGTCGTGCCCTGCCACCGGGTGGTGGCGAGCGACGGCGGCATCGGCGGATTCGGAGGCGGTCTGGAGACCAAGCGGAGGCTGCTCGCGCTGGAGGGGGTACTACCCGAGCCGCTGTTCTGAGGAGACACTGCGCCGGTGACCACATCTCCAGGTCGTCGCCACGGCCGCGCGACGGTCCGGCGCGAGCCGTGACCGCCGTCGAGCCCGCCGCCGCGCCCGTCGACGCCGCGCTCCTGCCCGCGCTGCGGCGCCGCACGACCGCGGTGCTCGTCGCGAGCCAGATCCTCGGTGGGCTCGGCGTCGCCACCGGCATCGCGCTGTCCGCCGTACTGGCCCGGCAGGTCAGCGGCAGCGAGGCGCTGTCCGGGCTGGCGCCCACCGCCACCGTCGCCGGTACGGCCGTGCTGTCGATGCCCATGGCCGCGCTGATGACCGCGCGCGGGCGTCGGCCGGGGCTGGTCCTGGCCTATCTGGTGGGCGCTGCGGGCGCCTGTGTCGTCGTGGCGGCGGCGCGGGCCGGGAACTACCCGCTGCTGCTGGGCGGCATGGCCGCCTTCGGCGCGGCCTCCTCGGCGAACCTCCAGGCGCGGTTCGCCGCCGCCGACCTGGCCGAGCCGCAGCGTCGCGCCCGGGCCATCTCGAACGTGGTGTGGGCGACCACCATCGGCGCGGTCCTGGGTCCGAACATCGCCGCGCCCGCCGGTCGGAGTGTCGCCGGACTCGGGATACCCGCGGCGGCGGGCCCCTTCCTCTGGGCGGCCGGGATCTTCGTCCTGGCGGCGGTCCTGGTGGCCGTGCTGCTGCGCCCCGACCCGCTGCTGACGGCCCGCGCACTCGCGCCCCGGGAGGAGCGATCCCCGCAGGCCCGTTCGCTGCGTGCCGGTCTGGCGGCCGTCGCCGCCTCCCCGCGCGTGCGGCTCGCGCTCGTGACGGTCGCCGTGTCGCACACGGCGATGGTCGCGGTCATGTCGATGACGCCGCTCGACCTCGCCCGCCACGGCGCGAGCATCGATCTCATCGGGCTCGTCATCAGCGGGCACATCGCGGGCATGTACGCCTTCGCGCCGCTGATGGGACGGCTGGCGGACCGGGTGGGACGGCTCTCGGTGGCGGGACTCGCCGCCGGGCTGCTGGCCGTCGCGATGTTCCTGGCCGGGACGGCGGGCGACAGCCACGGACAGACCGCCGCCGGACTCTTCGTACTCGGGCTCGGCTGGTCGGCCGGCCTGGTGTCGGGCTCCGCGTTGCTGACGGACGCGGTGCCGCAGGCCGCGAGGGCCGCCGCCCAGGGACTCTCCGACCTCACCATGAACACCTCGGCGGGGGTCGGCGGAGCGATCGCCGGGCTGATCGTCGCGCAGGCGAGCTACGCCTGGCTCAACCTCGCCGCGGCGAGTCTGCTCGTCCCCCTGACCGCCCTGGTGCTGTTCACCCGCACCGGAAGCAAGAACGCGGCCGGGACCAGGACGGCCGCGGACAGCCCGCCGGGCGTACGGCAGCCCTAGGGACAGCGGTCACGGGAGGACAGGCGCCACGGGCACGGCGCCATGAGCACGGGCGGGCGCGCCACGCGCACGACATGTGCAGCCATGACAGGTGCGGTCACGCCAGCCGTAGGTCGGCGGTGGGTCAGCTATGGGTGTGTCAGCTGTAGGTGTGCGGCCGTGGCGCGTCGCCCATAGGTGCGTCAGTCGTAGTGCCGCGCCTCGACGACGTTGCCGTCCGGGTCGCGGAAGTAGAAGCTGCGCGTGGCCTCGCCGCGGGCGCCGAAGGAGCCCCGTGACACGTCCGACACGGGGACGGCGTGCTCCTCCAGGCGGGCGAGCAGCGTGTCGAAGTCGCCCCGCGGCAGGGCGAGGCACACGTGGTTCACCGGGTGCCCCGCGCTCTCCGCGGCGCCGGGGAGCATCGTCATCCGCTCGGCCATCGACAACGGCATGAGGTCGAGAAGTGCCTCCTCGTTGACGCGTACGGAGGGAAACGGTTCCTCGCCGGCGGCGAACTCGGGGAGCCGGCCGGGCTCCAGGCCGACGGCCTTCTCGTAGAAGTCGGCGGCGGCGATCGGGTCGCGTACCCACAGGACGACGTGGTCGAGACGTGTCGTGTTGTCCGTCATACGTCCCAGGCTGGTGTCCCGCCCCACAGGCCGCAAGGGTTTGACCGGGCGCGCCGCCCGCCAGAGATGAGGGGAGACCGACGGACAGGAGGCGGGCGCGTGGTGCTGGTGGTGTCGGAAGAGGTGCGGGACGCGGTCGACGCGCGTCGACCCGTGGTGTCCCTGGAGTCCACGATCATCTCGCACGGGCTGCCCCGCCCGCGCAATCTCCAGGTGGCGCTGGAGCTGGAGGCGGTCGTACGCGCGGAGGGCGCCGTACCGGCGACGATCGCCGTGCTGGACGGGCGGCCCCATGTGGGCCTGGACAAGGGCCAGTTGGAGCGAGTCGCGAACGAGGACGGCTTTCGCAAGCTGGGCCATCGCGACCTGCCGCTCGCTGTGGCCTCGGGGGCGAGCGGGGCGACCACCGTCTCGGCCACGGCGCTGCTGGCGGCGCTCGCGGGGGTGCGGGTGTTCGCGACGGGCGGGCTGGGCGGGGTGCACCGGGAGTGGACGGTCACCCAGGACGAGTCGGCCGACCTGGGGCTGCTGGCGAGCACCCGGATCACGGTGGTGTGCGCGGGGGTGAAATCGATCCTGGACGTGCCGGCGACCCTCCAGCGGCTGGAGACGCTGGGCGTCGCCGTCGCCGGGTACGACACCGAGCGCTTCCCCGGGTTCTATCTGTCCGACTCGGGCCATCCCGTGGACTGGACGGTGCGGTCCCCGCGGCAGGTGGCCGACGTGATGCGGGCTCAGGACACGCTGGGAGTGCCGGACTCGGCGCTGATCGTCGCCAACCCGGTTCCCGAGGAGGAGCAGCTCGATCCCGAGCTGCACGCGCGTGTGCTCACCGACGCCCTGCACGCATGCGAGGAGGCCGGCGTCACCGGCCAGGGCGTCACGCCGTTCCTGCTCGACTACCTGGTCCGGCACACCGACGGCGCGTCCCTGAGCGCCAATCTGGCGGCGGTGCGCGGCAACGTGCGGCTGGCGGCGCGGATCGCGACGGCGTGGTCCGAGGCATGACCGCACGATCGGGCGGGACGGACGGCGGCCGAGGCGGCCCCGGCGAGCCGACCCGGAATGCGGCTTCGGGGGGTAGGCCGGGGCGGGGATCGGGGGCAGGCCCGGGGCCCGGATCGGGGGAAGGCCCGGGATCCGGCTGCGACTCGGGCGGGCGGGGGGCCGGGGCATCCGCTGCCGGGGGCTCGGGTAACGGGGCCTTGCTGGTCGTCGGGGACGTCGTGACGGACGTCGTCGCCCGCCATCGGGGCCCGCTCGCCTCGGGTACGGACACGGCCTCGGTCATCCGGACCCTGCCGGGCGGGGCGGGCGCCAACGTGGCGTCCTGGGCGGCACATTGGGGGTGCGCGGACGTACGGCTACTCGGCCGGGTGGGCGCGGAGTCGGCGGCCTGGCACGAGCGGGAGCTGACCGCGTGCGGGGTGCGGCCGCGGCTCGTCGTCGACCCGCAGGCGACCACCGGGACGGTGATCTGCCTGGTGGACACCGGTGCCGCGGGCGAGCGGACCTTCCTCACGGACAGCGGCGCGTCCCTGCGGCTCGACCCGGGTGACTGGTCGGACGCCCTTCTGGACGGGGTCGGCCGGTTGCACCTGTCGGGCTACCTGCTGTTCTCGGAGTCCGGGCGCGCGCTGGTGGGTACGGCGTCGGCGGCGGCACGCGCGCGTGGAGTGCCGGTGAGTCTCGATCCGGCGTCGGCGGGCTTCCTGGAGGACCTGGGCGTGGACCGCTTCCTGTCCCTCGTCGAGGCGGTGGACGTGCTGCTGCCCAGCCGGGCCGAGGCCTGTCTGCTGACCGGGCAGCTCGACGGGGCGGGCGCGGCGGCCGCGCTGAGCCGCCTGGTCCCGCTGGTGGTGTCCAAGGAGGGCGCCGACGGCGCGCTGGTGGCCCGTGACGGGACTGTGCTCGTCCGCGTCCCGGCCGTTCCGGCGACACCGCTGGACACCACGGGCGCAGGCGACGCCTTCACGGGAGCCTTCCTCGTCGCGCTGCTCGCGGGCGCCGATGCCGGGGCCGCGGCGGCCGAGGGGTGCCGGGCGGGGGCCCGGGCGGTGGAACGCGTGGGCGGCAGACCACCCGCGCGGGGCGTTGACGCACCCGCGCGTGGCGACGGCGCGACGTCGACGACGTACCGGGCGCACGCCGGCTGAGGCGACCCCTCGGCGGAAGCACGACCCGTCGGCGGAAGGACGACGTGTCGGCTGAGGGCAACTCGTCGGCTGAGGGCAACTCGTCGGCCTCCGGTCTGACCCGTCGGTGGAAGGACGACCCGACAGTCCGGCCCAGACCTCCGGCGGGCTCCTCCCGCCTTTCACGGCCGGCGCCCGATCACGCCTACCACCCGCTCACGCCTTGCACCCGCCGAGGACACCAGCCCCTGCACCCGCTCAGGCCGCTAGCTCTTGCGCCCCCATGCCGAGATCATCGGCGCCGTGGCCAGGTCCATGTCTCCGGAGGCGACGTTCGCCAGATGCCGGTCGATGTCCTCGTCGGTCGCGAGGCCCGCCCCGACGAGTTCGCCGCGGATCTGGCGGACCGTCGCGGACTCCAGGGCCGCACTGGCGGGCGAGGTGACGGGGAAGTAGGCGTCGGCCTCGATCCGTCGCAGTCCTGCCTCGCGGAGCAGACGCGGAAGCTTACGGCCGTAGGAGAGGTCGGCGCCCCGGGCGGCCAAGAGCTCGCGGAAGCCGTGCCGCAAGCGGTTCGCCAGTTGTTGTTCCGGACCGTGTTCGTCGGGGCAGATCAGCGGCTGGAGGGCGGGATCGGCGTCCTCGATCAGGAGCCGTCCGCCCGGTCGCAGTGCCTTGACCATCGAGCGCAACGCCCGCTCCCGGTCCGGCACATGGACCAGCACGAGCCGGGCGTGCACCAGGTCGAAGCCGTCCATCGGCGGTTCCTCGACGCCGAGGTCGTGGACACGTACCTCGACCGGCGGACGGGCGACCGACGTCAGCCGGGAGGTGTCGATGTCGGTCGCGAGGACCTTGCCCGTCGGGCCGACCTTCTTCGCCAGCCAGGACACCACGGAGGTGCCGCCGGCACCGGCCTCCCAGCAACGCCAGCCGGCTCCGACCCCGAACGCCTCGAAGTGGCGGATCGTCGTGGCGTCGAAGAGGGCGGCGAAGGCGTCGAAGCGTTCCCCCGCCTCGGGCTGCCGGTTGTCGAGGAGGTACCCGTCGGATCGCGTCATGCGGCGATCATCCCAGTTGTCCCGCTCGCCGGAGGGCGTCGACGCGGCCGCGACGGGGTACCGGAGCCCGGGCCCCGGATGCGGTAGACGGCGCCGGGAACCCGTACCGGGACGGCACTCACGGGACGTGCGAACGCTCCCGGGGTGTCCGTCGTCCACAGGCGGGAACAAAGCGGAACCGGCCCCTTCCACAGGCTTACCTTCAGCACACGCGGGCCTGGCAGACTGGCGCGCCAGGACGCAGGAGCGCGCCTCTCGGCAAGACACGCAAGGAGACCCAGATGACCATGGCAGGGAATCTGCGGAAGGTCACCGGCCTCGGAGGGGTCGGCGGCCTGCGCAGGGTGGCGCGGTTGGCCCGGCGACGGCCGCGGGTCGATTTGAGTCACCCCGCGCGCTCCCCGCTGGGTTCCTCGGTGGTGAACTGTGTGGCGTACCGCGACGGCGTCCGCGCCCCGAGCGGCGCTGATCTGGTCGACACGGTGGAACGGGTGCGCAAGCAGGGTCACGGTTTCGTGTGGCTCGGGCTGCACGAGCCGACGAACGACGAGTTCGCGGGCATCGCCGAGCTGTTCGACCTGCACCCGCTGGCCGTCGAGGACGCCGTCGAGGCTCATCAGCGGCCGAAGGTCGAGCGGTACGGGGAGACCTTGTTCGCGGTGTTCAAGACGGTCTGCTACGTCGAGCACGAGGAGCTCACGGAGACCAGTGAGGTGGTCGACACCGGCGAGATCATGGTGTTCGTCGGCCGGGACTTCGTGATCACGGTGCGCCACGGCCGGCACGGGTCGCTGGGCCCCCTGCGCGAGGAGCTGGAGTCCGACACCACTCAGCTGGCCAAGGGGCCGTCCGCGGTGCTGCACGCGGTAGCGGACCACGTGGTGGACGACTATCTCGACGTCATCGACTCCGTGCAGGAGGACATCGACCGGGTCGAGACGGATGTCTTCGCGGCGAACGGCGCACGGGCGGATCCGGGTCGCATCTACCAGCTCAAGCGTGAACTCCTCGAACTGAAGCGGGCTGTGGTGCCGCTCGGGCGTCCGCTTCTGGACCTCGCGGACCGGCCGGTCCGGGTGGTCGACCCGGAGATACAGGCGTACTTCCGGGACGTCTCCGACCATCTGCTGCGTGCCACGGAGCAGATCGCCGCCTTCGACGAGTTGCTCAACTCGATCCTCCAGGCGCACCTGGCACAGGTCACCGTCGCGCAGAACGAGGACATGCGGAAGATCACGGCCTGGGCCGCGGTGATCGCCGTGCCGACGATGGTCTGCGGTGTGTACGGCATGAACTTCGACCACATGCCGGAGCTGCACTGGAGGTTCGGCTACCCCCTGGTCATCGGTGTGATCTCCGTGGCCTGCTGGGTTCTGTACCGCGGATTCCGGCGCAACGGCTGGCTCTGAACGACCGCTCCGCCCAGGGCAACCGCTGCCGCCCCGGGCAACCTCGCTGCCGCCCCGGGCAACCGCTGCGGGCACGGGCACGGCTGCCTGCCGTGCCCGCAGTGTTCCGGCCGCCGCTCTCATCGCCACGTTGGTCGGTTCCGTACTGTCACCGCTGTCACCGCTGTCAGTGGCGGCCGGGTCGGGACCGGGCGTAGACGGTCTCGGCCCAGGTGGCGATCTGCTCCTCGGGCAGGTGCCGGGCGAGGTCTGCCTCACTGATCATGCCCACCAGGCGCTTGTTCTCGATGACGGGCAGCCGACGGATCTGGTGTTCCTGCATCTCGTGGAGGACCTCGCCGACATCGGCGCCCGCGTCGATCCAGCGGGGCGTGCCCCGGGCCATCTCGCCGGCGGTGACCTTGGCGGGGTCGTGCCCCATGGCCACGCAGCCGACGACGATGTCCCGGTCGGTGAGGATCCCGCAGAGCCGCTCGTTCTCGTCGCTGATGGGCAGCGCGCCGACGTTCAGTTCACGCATCAGCTGGGCGGCGCGGTCGAGGGTCTCGTGTGCGGGGATCCACTGGGCGCCCCGGTGCATGATGTCTGCGGCGGTGGTCATGGAGTACCTCCGGTCCCGGACGGCCGGCGCGGCGCGGGAAGGGGCACCGCTGGTCCCGGCGCCCTACATTCTTGCCGCGCCGCACGGCGCCCGCATCCGGAGGGCGGCACCCCGGACCCGGCGCTCCGGATCCGGGGCTCCGGTCCCGCTGCGGCGGCGCAGCCACCCGCGGAGGACGTGTCGTCCCGCGCAGGGAGCGGAGTCGTCCGGCGGCACGCCGACGCGGGGTCAGCCGCCCCAGGCCGGATGGCGGGGGTCGTCCGCGCGGACGAGGACGTCGGCCACGGCGGCCGGATCGGTCTCCTCGACGTACCGCGCGAAGGCGGGCAGCGTCCATCGGTCGGCTTCGGGGGTGCGCCGGCGCAGGGCGGGCGGGGAGAGAAGGACGTGGACGGTCAGGTCGAAGGGGAACCAGTGCCGCAACAGAAAGGGGCCGTGCAGCAGCAGGAAACCGCCGGGCGGGAGAGGGACGTAGGGGCTGCGCGTGGCGCGGTCGGTGACGGGGTCCCGGAGATCGGGGAGGATCCGGCCGTCGCCGCCGGGTTCGAGGGGATCGAACACCTCGCGCCAGAGGGCCCCGGTGTCGAACCAGCCGTCGTAGTACGCGTCCACATCGTGATGGCCGTACTCCAGGCGGAGGGAGGCGGGGCGCAGGAAACCGTGCGTGTCGACGACCCGGGAGGGACGCCCGCGGGTGCGCAGGGCCTCGGCGACCCGCTCGGCGAGGTCACCGGGACGGGCGGCGGGTGCGCCGTCGAAGGCGATGCGTGGCCGACGGATGCCGTCGTCGGGCTTCAGATCGAGCAGCCGCTCGGCGAGGAGGTCGCCGAGCCGTTCCCAGGTGATCGCTTCGAGTCGCACACGCCCCATGATGCGTCAGTCGCCGACCCGGCCGCCTCGCCCTGGCACGACCGGAGCTTGCGGGCCGGGGGCCGGGCAGCGCGGCCGGGGGCCGAGGCCGGGCGGGCAGTCGCTCCGGCTGCTGCGGGGAGGCGCGCAGCAGCCGCTCCAGCCGTCCGACCTTGGTGCGACCGAGTCCCCGGAGTCGAGGGCCGACGGCCGGGACCCGGGCCCGGGTCAGCGGCCGGGCCAACTGGCGCCGGAAGGCACGCGGCTGGTCGCCCGGCACGGCGGCCACACGGCGGGGGCCGGCCACGGTCCATCCGCCCGGGCCGGTGGCCAAGGCTCGCGTCCGGTGGCCAAGTGCTGCCGCGTGCGTCACAGGGCATGAAGGCCCTATGGCAGCCGCAGTCCTCCCCGCTCCCGCGCCCCGCACCGGCCTTCTCGTCGTCCAGCCGCTGCGGCGGAAGCACTGCGCCGGGTGCCGAAGCGGGCCGCTGCCGATGCTGGTCATGGAGGATGCCGCGCCACGCTGCCTCGACTGCGCCGATCTCGGGCACCTGGTGTTCCTGCCGCGCGGTGACACCGCACTGACGCGCCGGTCGCGGGAGGAGAGCGGCCTGTCGGCGGTGGTGGTCCGGTTCAACCGGCGCAAGGGGCGTTATGAGCGCCAGGGCGTCCTGGTGGAGGAGACGGCGCTCGTCCGGGCCGAGGAGCGGTGCCTGGCGGACGCCGAGGCACGGCGGCGCCGGACCGGGACGCGCGGCTTCGGGCGGCGCAGGACGAGCGCTTCGCGGAGGCGTTCGCGGCGAAGATCCTGCGGCTGCTTCCCGGCTGCCCGGGAGAGCGGGCGCGCGGGATCGCCGTGCACGCCTCACTGCGGGGCAGTGGCCGGGTGGGGACGCAGCGCCGCCGGGCGGGCGCTGTCCGAGGGGGCCGTCGTCTCGGCGGTCGTGGCGTCCGTACGTCATCTGGACACGCCGTACGACCGGCTGCTGATGATCGGCGTACCCCGGCCCGAGGCACGCCGGAGGATCGCGTCGGACGTGGAGGCCCTGTTGCGGACGTGGCGGGAGGGCCAGGAGGGACTGACGGCACAGACGTGACCGACGGCACCGACGCGACCCACGGGACCGACGGGACGGATCCGGCGTGCGGACGACCGTCCGGTGGACGTCCGCGCATGGTCCCGCGCGTCTCGCCCATGGTCACGGCTCATGAACGGGATTTCACTTGAGCCGGCGGACGGTCCCGGGCAGGATCTCCGCTCTACGGGTGGGAGTTGACGTTGTCATGATCGATGGACCCTACGAGGTGCTCGCGGCGGTGGGCACTGTGACCACGGGGCTGATGGCCGGGGTCTTCTGCGCCTTCTCGGTCCTGGTGATGCGGGGACTCGCCGCGCTCCCGCCCGCGCAGGGCGTCGCGGCGATGAACGCGATCAACTCCTCGGCGATGACACCGGCGTTCATGGTCCTGTTCCTCGGTGCGGCGGCGGTGTGCGCGGTGATCGCCGTCGTCACCTTCGTGCTGTGGCCGGACGGCGGGACGGTCCACCTGCTGCTGGGCAGCGCGCTGTACCTGTGCGGTGCTCTGGGGGTGACCGTGACGGCCAACGTGCCGCGCAACGAGGCCCTGGCGAAGCTGGACCCGGGCACGCCGGAGGCCGTCACGTACTGGCCGGTCTATCTGCGTCAGTGGACGCGATGGAACCACGTGCGCGCGGTCGCCTCCGTGGCCTCGGCGGTCGTCTACGTCCTGGCCCTGGTCTGACCCGGCGCGCAAGCGGAAGCGGAAGCGTAGACGGACAGGGAACGGACTCGTAAAGGGAACAGGGCACGGACTCGTGGAAGGAAGGGGAACGGACTCCGGGCAGGGCACCGGACGCCCACTGCGGAAAGCGCTGTCCGCCACTCTGCGTGGGTGGCCGACGCGACGTATCGTGGCCAAAAGAGTGCCACCCGATGACGCTCGGCCTGCAGTACGCGTACGCGAGGAAGACGCCCATGGCCGATCCCAAGGGATTCATGACCACACCCCGCGAGGACTGGCCCCGGCGGCCGGTCGAGGAACGGGTGCGGGACTGGGACGAGGTGTACGTCCCCGGGGGGCTGCTGCCCATCGTCAGCAGACAGGCCGACCGTTGCATGGACTGCGGCGTCCCGTTCTGCCACGAGGCCTGTCCGCTCGGCAACCTGATCCCCGAGTGGAACGACCTGGTGTCCCGGGAGGACTGGCGGGCGGCGAGCGACCGGCTGCACGCGACGAACAACTTCCCCGAGTTCACCGGCCGGTTGTGCCCTGCACCGTGCGAGGCCGGGTGCGTCCTCGCCATCAACCAGCCGGCCGTCACCATCAAGAACGTCGAGGCCGCCATCGCCGACCGGGCCTGGGCGGACGGTCTCACGCCGCCGCGACCGCCGGACCGGCTGTCCGGCAAGACGGTCGCGGTGATCGGTTCCGGGCCCACCGGGCTGGCCGCCGCACAGCAGTTGACCCGGGCCGGGCACACGGTCGCCGTCTACGAGAAGGACGACCGGATCGGCGGACTGATGCGGTACGGGATCCCCTCCTTCAAGATGGAGAAGCACCATCTGGAGCGGCGGATCGAGCAGATGCGGGCCGAGGGCACGAAGTTCCGCACCTCGACCACCATCGGGCGGGACGTCATGGCCGCGGATCTGCGGGTCCGCTACGACGCCGTGGTGATCGCCACCGGTGCCACCGAATGGCGGGAACTGCACGTTCCGGGGCGGGAGCTGACCGGCATACAGCAGGCGATGGAGTATCTGCCGCTGGCCAACCGGGTCGGCGAGGGAGACCTGGAGTCGTCCCCGATGTCCGCCGCCGGAAAGCACGTCGTCATCGTCGGCGGTGGCGACACGGGAGCCGACTGTCTGGGCACGGCGGTGCGTGAGGGCGCCGCGTCCGTGACCCAGCTGGACATCTACGCGCAGCCCGGTCCGGAGCGCGACGAGGACACCGACCCCTGGCCGACCTATCCGAGGATCTACCGGCTCTCGGCGGCGCACGAAGAGGCGCGCGATCTGGAGTCCGCGCCGGCCGCGGACGCGGACGCACGGCTGTTCGCGGCGTCCACGCTCCGTTTCACCGGCGACGGGACCGGCCACGTGCGGTCGCTGCACCTCGTCGAGGTCGACGCGCGACGGAGGCCGGTGGAAGGCACCGCGCGGGCACTCCCCGCCGACCTCGTGCTGCTCGCCCTCGGCTTCTCCGGGCCCGACCGGGAGGACGGGCTCGTCGAGCAGCTGGGGCTGACGCTGGAGCCGCGCGGCACGATCGCGCGGGACGGCGACTTCGCGACGAACGTCCCCGGCGTGTTCGCCGCGGGGGACGCGGCGCGCGGGCAGTCGCTGATCGTGTGGGCCATCGCGGAGGGGCGGGCGGTGGCGTCGGCCGTCGACCGCCATCTGACGGGGAGTTCGCGGCTGCCGACCCCGATCGGCCCGTACGACCGTCCGATGACCAGCTAGCCCTGGACTTCCTGGACCGCCCGGACCGCCTGGACCTCCTGGCCCTCCGCCACCTCCTGGAAAGGGCATCCGGAACCGGGCGTCCCGACCGGGCATCCGGAACCGGGCGTCCTGGACCGGGCGCTCAGGGCGGCGCCGGGCGGGATCGTTTCAGCGGCGCTCGTCCGTCCCGGCGACCTTCCCCGTGGCCAGGGCCACCCGGTTCCAGATGTTGATCGCGCAGATCAGGGCCAGCACCTGCGCCAGCTCCTGCTCGTCGAAGCGGGCGGCGGCCTCGTCGTAGACGGCGTCCGGGACGCCGCCGTCGGCCACCAGCGTGACGGCCTCCGTCAGGGCCAGCGCCGCCTGTTCCCTCCTGGTGAAGAAGTGGCGGGCCTCGCGCCAGACGGCGACCATGTGCAGCCGCTCCTCGCTCTCGCCGGCCGTGCGGGCGTCGCTCGTGTGCAGGTGAAGGCAGTACGCGCAGTGGTTGAGGTGCGAGGCGCGGATCTGGATCAGTTCGACGAGCGCCGGCTCGAGGCCCTGTCGGGCGGCGGCGTCGAAGCCGATGAGGGCGCGGAACGCCTTCGGGGCGGTCTCCCCGAAGTCCAGGCGGGACCGTCCGGCCACCGCGGCCGCCACACCGGTACCGGTCGCGTGCGCCGTCCCGCCCGTCGTCACGCCGGCCGTCATGTCCCGCCCCCTGTCCCGCCCCTCGCCCCGCCCCTCGTCACGTACGGTCATGGTCGGCGTCGTCGTCTCCGTCGTCATGTCCCCAACCTACGGGCCTGAAAGACCCCCTGTAGGGTGCAGTTCCATGGTGGATTCGTGGGTCAATTCCGCGGAGCGGATCGGCGCCGACCTGCATGTGGAGCTGGCCGGTCCCGGCGGTCGGCGGGCCGCCCTGACCCGGGCGCTGCGCGAGGCCGTGCGCGGTGGACGCCTGCCTCCGGGCACCCGCCTGCCGCCCTATCGTTCACTCGCCGCCGATCTCGGCGTCGCCCGCAACACGGTGGCCGACGCGTACGCGGAACTCGTCGCGGAGGGCTGGCTGACCGCCCGGCAGGGATCGGGTACGCGGGTCGCCGACCGGACCGGACCGCTGCGGCCCGCGGAGCGCACGCCCGTCAAGGCGCCCACGCGCGCGCGTGGCCCCCGGCACGACCTGCGGCAGGGCACTCCGGACGCGTCGTCGTTCCCGCGCGCGGCCTGGCTGGCCTCCTACCGCCGAGCGCTCCAGCAGGCGCCCCACGAGGTGTTCGGTCCCGGCGACCCGGCCGGCCGCCGGGAACTGCGGGAGGCCCTGACCGAGTACCTGGCACGCGCGCGTGGCGTGCGCACCGAGCCCGAGCGCATCGTGATCTGCTCGGGGTTCGCCCATGCGCTGCGGCTGCTGTTCGGCCCGGGCGGCGGGCTCCTGCGCGGTCCGCTGGCCGTGGAGGCGTACGGCCTGGACTTCCACCGGGGGCTGCTGGCGGCGGCCGGCGTGCGAACGGTTCCGCTGCCCCTGGACGCGGACGGGGCACGCGTGGAGCGGCTGGACCGCGAGCGGGCGGTGCTGCTCACCCCTGCGCACCAGTTCCCGACCGGTGGCCCCCTGCACGCGAGCCGCAGGACAGCCGTGATCGACTGGGCACGCGCGCGTGGCGGGGTGCTTCTCGAGGACGACTACGACGGGGAGTTCCGCTACGACCGCAAACCCGTCGGCGCCGTCCAGGGGCTCGATCCCGAACGGGTGATCTACCTCGGCTCGGTCAGCAAGAGCCTGTCGCCCGCGCTGCGCCTGGGCTGGATGGTGCTGCCCGAGCGGTATGTCGACGGCGTCCTGGCGGCCAAGGGCGAGCGGGAGGCCTGGGCGAGCGTCCTCGACCAGCTGAGCCTGGCCGACCTGATCGCCTCCGGGGCGTACGACCGTCATGTCCGGCGCATGCGGCAGCGTTACCGCGGTCGCCGGGACCGGCTGGTCGAGGCGCTCACCGCGCAGGCGCCCCATGTCGAGGTCACCGGGGTCGCGGCCGGTCTCCACGCGGTGCTGCGGCTGCCGCCCGGCACCGAGCGGTCCGCGCTCAAGGCGGCCGTCTGGCAGGGCGTCGCCCTGGACGGCCTGGCCGCCTTCCGGCATCCGGCGACCGAGATGGCGGCGGAGGACGGTCTCGTCGTCGGGTACGCGACGCCGCCGGAGCACGCCTACGGGGCGGCGCTGGACGCCCTGTGCCGGATCCTGCCGCCGCCGGACGCGCGGCGGCGCCCCGCCCCCGGATGAGGGGGCGCCGTGGGGCGTCCCGGGGACGTCCCACGGCGCGCACGGCACCGGTCGCGGCGTCCTCAGCGCTTGCGGCCCACCGCCCCGTAGCCCGGGATCACGCCGTCGTCCTGCCCCGGCACGGGTTCGCCGAGCTCGGGGTGCCACTCGGGCACCACCGCGACGCCGGGTTCGACCAGGTCGAGCCCGTCGAAGAAGCGGGTGAACTCCTCGCGGGACCGCAGGGCGAGGGTGACGCCCGCCGCCTTCAGTTTCTCCGTGGCCGCCGCGGACTCCTCCGGGGAGAAGTCCGCGGTGGCGTGGGTCATCATCAGGTAGCTGCCGGAGGGCAGTACGGCGCGCAGCCGGTTCACCAGCTCGTGCGCGCCGTCCTCGTCGGAGACGAAGTGCAGCAGCGCGACCAGCGACAGCGCCACCGGCCGGCCGAGGTCCAGGATCTTCCCGGCCCCCTCGACGATGGCGTCCGGATCACGGACGTCCGCCTGGAGGTACTCGGTGACGCCCTCCGACGTGCTGCGCAGCAGGGCGGCCGCGTGGGCCAGGACGATCGGGTCGTTGTCGCAGTAGACCACGCGGGCGTCGGGCGCGATCCGCTGCGCGACCTGGTGCAGGTTGGGCTCGGTCGGGATGCCCGTGCCGACGTCCAGGAACTGCCGTACGCCGTTCTGCGCCAGCCAACGGGTGGAGCGGTGCATGAAGGCCCGGTTGACTCGTGCCATCACCGGCACGCGCGGGTCGAGGGCGAGCATCTGCCGGCCCATCGCCTCGTCGACGGGGTAGTTGTCCTTCCCGCCGAGGTACCAGTTGTACATGCGTGCGGGATGGGGCTTGCTGGTGTCGATCTCGACGGCTCCGGTGGGGTCCTGCCCGGTCATGAGGCACTCCGTAAGCATGTGACGTGGATAGTGTTCAAGTCAGCACCAAATTAAGGAAGTTGAGGAAGTCGAGCGAAGGCGGGGGCGGGGCCGGAAGCCGGGGGGACGAAGACGGACGAGGTGGACGGGTGGATCAAACGGGGTGGGGGGTGCGCTGAGCAAAGGTGCGTTCAGGTCCGTTCAGGACAGCAGGAAGTCCGCCTCCCCCGCCTTGGCTCCTTCGATGAAGGCCGTCATCTCGTCGGAGGTGTAGATCAGCGCCGGTCCGTCGGGGTCGGTGGACTGCCGGACGGCGATCCGGCCGTCGGCGAGCTTCATCGCTTCCAGGCAGTTGCCTCCGTTGCCGCCGCTCCACGGCTTGTGCCAGCCCTCGCTGCCCAGTTCCCGGGCGGGCATGCCGTTGTAGATCCGCTGCGCGCGGATCCTCGGCCTGGACTGGGTCCTGATGTGATTCATTCACAACTCCTTGCGGAGATCCCGGAGGATCTCCTTCGTGCGATGTGCTGTAGCGGCCTGCGCCGCCATGCGGTCCATGACCTCGAGGTGGGTCGCCACTTCGGTGCGGGCGTCGAGATAGACGGCGCCGGTCAGGTACTCGCTGTAGACCATGTCCGGAAGCTCCGGCATGGCGAATCGGAACAGCACGAAGGGCCCGTACGTGCCCGGATGCGGCCCGTTCTCGAACGGGGCGATCTGCAAGGTCACATTGGGCAGCTTCGCGGCTTGGAGCAGGGTGTCGATCTGCGCGCGCATCACCTCCGGGCCGCCGACCGGGCGACGCAGCACCGTCTCGTCCATCACGACCCACAGCCGGGGGGCGTCCTGACGGGTGAGCAGATCCTGGCGTTGTATGCGCAGGTCGACGAGGCGCTCGATGTCCTCCGGGCGGGTCTGGCCGATGGCTCCGGACGTCAGGACACCGCGCGCGTAGTCCTTGGTCTGGAGCAGGCCGGGCACGAAGTGGGGCTCGTACTGGCGGATCAGGGCGGCGGCGCCCTCGAGGCTGACATGCATCGAGAACCAGCCGGGCAGGACGTCGTGGAACCGCTGCCACCAACCCGGCTTGTTCGCGTCCTCGGCGAGCTGGACGAAGCCCTCGGCCTCCTCGTCGGTGACTCCGTAGGCCTTCAGCAGCAGCTGGAGGTACGGAATCTTGAGGCTGACCTCGGCCATCTCCATACGACGGACCGTGGCGGGCGCGACGCGCAGGATGCGGGCGGCTTCCTCGCGCTTGAGCCCGGCGCGTTCCCGCAGGTCCAGCAGGCGCCGGCCGAGGACGACCTGTCCGACCGTCGGCGCGGACCGCGGTTCGCTCACGCTCCACCTCCACGAAGAGCCCGGCCGCTCATGCGGGGGCCGAACGAGCCCCGACCCGGCCGGTCACGAAAAGAATCCCGACAGCCTTACGGCGCCGCTCGAGATCCGTCCGAAGGTCTGTACGCATACGTACGGATCTTCGACGATCCCAAGTGGCGCCGTTCAACGTGCTGTTGCGAGCAGTGTGCCACGGCCCCCCACCGCGTCACACAGCACTCTGCATTTTTCAGAGTGACACTTGCCAAGTGTTCATGGCGGGGAGATAGTGGCAAGCGTGATTCCGTCCGCGCCCTTAGGAACAGACGCCGCCGCAGGCCACCCCCAGGGTCTCGGTGCCAGCGCGGGAGCAGGCCCAGACCAGGCCGCTGCCGAGCGCCGGTTCCGATTCGAACTGGCCGCCCATCCGGGTTCCCCCGCCCAGGCCAGACGCCTGACGAGGGCCCGGCTGACCGGCTGGTCGGTGTGCGAGGACACCTGTGACACCGCCGCCCTGGTCATATCCGAGCTGGTCACCAACGCGATCGTGCACACCGCGAGCGACACCGTCGTCTGCGAGCTGCACGACGGCGACGACCTGGTCCGCATAGCCGTGCGCGACCAGGGGTGCGCGCCGGGTGAGCCGCACCCCTCCCCGCAGCGCCCCGAGGAGGAGCACGGCAGGGGACTGCTCCTCGTCGAAGCCCTCTGTCATGCCTGGGGCGCCCAGGAGCACGGACCCGGCCTGCTGGTCTGGGCCGACCTGACGCGCAAGGCCGACGCCCTGCGCGATCCCGCCGAGCCCTGCAACAGCCTGGACGCGGCCGAACCGCACCACGCCGACCTGGGCGAGCTGCTCGACACCCTCGACGAGTTCCACGACGGTCCGGCCGAGCCGCGCACCGGCCCCGCCGGGCCCCGCAACGACCTCGGCTGGGGGTCCCGCCCGAAGCCGGGACCGTCCGACGGCCCGGCCGACGAGGACGAGCAGGCCGAGCAGTGGTACCGCGCCATGGCCGGCCGGGCCGCCCGACCGCACCCCGCGCCGCCGGCCCTGCCCGCCTCCGTCAAGCCCGCACCCGCCGCACCCGACGGTCCGGCTCCCCGTATCGCGCCGCAGTGGCACCGCACGCCCGGCGGCCACGGAGGATACGAGGGCGGTCGCGACGGAAGGCCGGCCGGCCACTTGGCCGGACCCCTCCCGCTCGAGCACGGCCGCGAGCGGGGAAGGGCATGAGCGCGGTCTCCGGCCGGATTCCGCTGCTGACCCTCGACACCCTCGTCCGCCTCCAGCGCGGGCCGGGCGGAACACACCCCCCGGTGCCGCCGCGCCGACTGGCCGTGCCCGACGGCATGACGGTCCCGCTGGGCTGCGACGCCGTCTCCGTCCCCGCCCGCCTCGGCCCGCTGCTCATGCCCCGCCTGCCGCGCGTGGGCTGCGTCTACGCCGACGAGGCGCGCTGGTGGTGGCTGGTGCCGTCCGACTCCGACTACGCCCTGGAGTGGCCCGCCCCCGCGCACTACGCCACGGGCGCCCTCCTGCCGGACTCACCGCACGTTCCGGGCCTCATCCACCGACCGGACGGCACGGTTCCGTACACCCCGCCGATCCCTCTCTACCTGGCCATGTGCCGCCTCACGGGCACGACGCCCACCTGGTCGCGGGCGATCAGCGCGTAGCCCGGCGCCCCTGCGTGGGACGGCCCCGGGGCTGTCCCGGCGCACGCCCGCGCGTCCCGGCTCTCCCGTCCCGCGCCCTGCCCTCACCCGCCCCGTCCCGGGATAGTGGCCGTTCGTCGACTATCGCGACCGGGGAGGCCGACGGTGGGAGAGGCACGAGGGTCGGGCACGGCTGGGGAGGCGGGCACGGCTGGGGAGGCGGGCAGGGCACCGGAGCCGGGCACGGCACGCAAACCACAGGGTTCCGACGAGCGTGACGTGTCCGGGTCGGAGCGGCTCCTCTTCGGCGGCCCGCTCCGCTACGACACGGGGTGGAACCAGCACCGGGACGCCTTTCTGGAGCTGAACTTCCGCGCCATGATCACCCGGCTGCCGTCCCTTCTGCGCACCAGCCTCCGGCTGGCCCGGCAGGCCGACCCGAAGGCCGCCCGGATCGTGCTGTCCGCGGAGATCGCCCGGGGCGTGGCGCAGGCGATCGGCCTGCTCGCCATGAACGCCGTGCTGGGCCGGCTCATCACCGGCGGCCCGATCGAGGACCGGCTGCGCGGCGCCGCCCCCGCACTGGCCGCCATGGCCGCCGTCCTGCTGATCGGAGCGCTGCTGCGGGCCGCGTCGATCTATGCCACCGGGCGGCTCGAGCCCAAGGTGGAGCGGGTGGCGACCGAGCTCTATCTGGAGCGGGCGGCCGCCGTCGAGCTGGCCGCGATCGACCACGCCTTCCACAAGCTGCTGGACACCGCTCAGTACGGCGCCCGGTCCAGCCGCTACATGATCAGTCACGGCACGCGCGTGGTGAACGCCATGATCTCGCTGGCCGCGTCGGCCGGGGTGCTCACCGTGCTCCACCCGCTCCTGCTGCCGCTGCTGGTCACGATGACGCTGCCGAGCGCCTGGAGCGCGCTGACCAACGCCCGGCGCCGCTACGAGTCCTTCCACACCTGGGTGCAGCACGCGCGCGCGGGTCACCTGATCGCCGGTCTCCTCACCGAACCGGCGGCCGCGCCCGAGATCCGCGTCCACGGCGTCGGCCCCTTCCTGCTGCGGCACTTCCGCGCGATGTCGGAGACGGCGGAGGCGGAGCAGGCCCGGCTGGCCCGGCTCGCGGCCCGCACCGGACTGTTCGCGGCGACCTGGACGGGCCTGGCGACGCTGGCGACGTACGTCACGCTGGGCGGCCTGCTGCTCACCGGGACGATGGCGCTGGCGATGGCGGGCACCGCCGTGATCGCGATCCGCAGCGGCTCCGGGAGCCTGAACACCCTCGTCCTGGAGGTCAACCAGCTGCACGAGGAGGCCCTGTTCGTGGGCGATCTGCAACGCCTCTACGTGGAGGCGGCCGAACGGGCGATCCCGGTGGGCGGCGCGGCCCTGCCGGAGGAGCCGCGCGAGATCCGCTTCGAGAACGTCACGTTCGGCTATCCGGGGGAGTCGGCGCGTCCCCGCCCTCGACGACGTCAGCCTCTCGCTCCCGCTCGGCCGGATCATCGCGCTCGTCGGCGAGAACGGCTCCGGCAAGACGACCCTGGTGAAGCTGCTGGCGGGGCTGTACAACCCGGACCGGGGGCGGATCCTGTGGGACGGCGTGGACGCGGCGGCAGCGGACCGCCACCAGCTGGCCGAGCGCATCGCGATGGTGGCACAGGACTTCAAGCGGTGGCCGTTCACGGCCCGGGTCAACGTCGCCATCGGCCGGTCCGCCGCGCCGCTCACCGAGGAACGGCTGGCCGCGTCGGTCGCGGAGGCGGGTGCCCAGGAGGTGGTGGACGACCTGCCGCGCGGCCTGGACACCCTGCTGGCCCGGCACTTCAGCGGCGGTCACGAGCTGTCCGGCGGCCAGTGGCAGCGCCTAGGCATCGCCCGGGCCGCGTACCGGCGCGGCCGGATCCTGATCGTGGACGAGCCGACGCCAGCCCTGGACGCCCGCGCCGAGCTGGAGGTCTTCGAGAAGATCCGCGCGCTGGCCGACAGCGGCCAGACGGTCGTGCTGATCACGCATCGGCTGGCGTCGGTCCGGCACGCGGATCTGGTGCACGTCCTGGACCAGGGCCGGCTGGTGGAGTCCGGAACCCCGGACGAGCTGCTGGCGGGCGGTGGCGTCTACGCCGAGCTGTACACGCTCCAGGCCGAACAGTTCACGGCGCAGGTGCCCGCCCCGTCCCAGGCGGGCTGACGGCTCACCGCGCGGTGTCGCCGCCCCGGACGACCACCAGGAACGTGTCCGAGGCGAGGTCCATGACGACCTCGGCGGCCAGCCCCTCCATCCGTCGTGCCTGCGCGAACTCCTCCGCCGGCCACGAGCCCCGCGGCCCACCCGCGGGAAAGCGCTCGAGCACGGTTCGCCCGTTCACCATCTCGCACCTCCGATCAGCTGCTGCTTGTAGGAGTTAACGCTCTTGGGAGGTCGAAGGCCTCGGCCGGTTGCGGGACTGAGACGCAGTTGACACTCGTTCAGCGCAGAGGGTGAGAATCCCGTCACCTTACGAACACGTCGGGCACGCTGCGTGTCAGAACTCGTACTCGTCGTGGTAGCGGACCCGCGCGCCGTCCTGCGGTCCCAGCGCCGTCAGGTCCAGGAAGCTCGTCGCCGGGCCGAGCCGGCCGAGCTCGCGGTCGAACACCGAGTAGGTGTGGAAGACCCGCTCGCCCTCCCGGAGGAAGCAGCTGACCCCGGGCCGCTCGGCGAAACCGCCGGGCTGCCCCACCGTCGCTTCGAAGTCGCCGTTGAAGTCGTCGTCGTACGAGGAGTACCAGGGCACCGTCCAGCCCATGCGCGCCTTGAACGGCAGGATCCGCGTGAACGGCGCCCGGGACACCACGGCGAACGAGGCGCCCTGCGCGTTGAGGTGCGCGAGATGACCGACCTGGTCGAGGAAGGCCGCGCAGCAGCGGCAGCCGGACTGCCATTCGGGGGCGAACATGAAGTGGTGGACGACGAGTTGACGTCGGCCGCCGAAGAGGTCGAGGAGCCGGGCCTTGCCGTCACCGCCCTCGAAGACGTACTCCTTGTCGACCTCGACCATGGGCAGTGCACGCCGCTCGGCGCACAGCGCGTCACGCGCGCGTGTCACCGCCTCCTCCTTGGCCAGCAGTTCCGCGCGCGCGGTGCGCCACTCCTCGCGCGAGACGATCTCCGGAAGCTCCGGATGCGCCATGGCTGCCCCTCCTGTGCGACGGTCCGTCGGAGGGGTGACTCACGGGCGGCGCGGAACTCATCGCCCGCGCGGAACGGATTTCCGGTGTCGTACTCCTGGACGGCCCGGACGTGCTCGGCGTCCGGAGGTCGGGGAACCCGGGGCGCCGGCAGACGGTGCTTCTGAAGACGATGGGCGGCACCTGGCACGCGGCGCTGTCCGCGCACCGCGACGGCCGGGCGTCCAGGTCGGCGTGACCAGCCCCGTACGCCGCTGGGGGGATGCGGCCGACACGCGCGCGTACCCGGCACGACCGCGGCCCGTGCAGACGGACGGCTCCGCGGCCACCTCAGGCGGTCCGGCCGTGGCTTCCTCGCGGTGGAGACGGCCCCGCCGTCACAGAGGCAGGGGCAGAAGCGGGGGCAGCGGCAGCAGCAGGGGCAGGGGCAGGGCCCTATCCGGCCACCGGCAGATCCGGCACGGGGGCCCGCAGCCCCAACCGGTCCCGCCCCGCGGCGAGTTCGTCGAGGAGTTCGGCGAGGCGCTCCCTGTGCCGTGCGCCGAGCCGTCCCGTGTCGTCGAGGTGGACGGCGCAGGCGGTGGTCGTGTCGACGAGCCGTTCGAGAACGGCGGCGACCTCGTCGGTGCCCTCCGTGTGCCGGGCGACGGCGGGCAGTTCGTGGGCGGCGAGCGCGATGGTGGTGCGGGCCTCGGCGAGGGCGCGGTAGGCCTCGCGGCGCAGGGTCCAGCGGACGGCACGGTCGTCGGGGCCGTCGAGGACATGGGTGAGGTAGGCGTGCGCGGCGTCCACGGCGGCGGCGAGCCGGGCCCGCACCTGGCCGCCGCGCTCCCCCGGCATCGGCAGATGCCCGACGATCAGCACGATCGCGCAGGCCAGCAGGGTTTCCGCGATCCGGGCCGCGGAGGCCTGGGGCTCTCCGCCGACCATCACCAGGGACAGCACGAGCACGGTGACGACGGCCGTCTGGGCCGCGAAGTGCCGGGTGGACACGGGGATCAGCGCTCCGCACAGCGCGACCAGCGCCACGAGCCCCTCCGGCCGGGGCAGCACGGCGGCGAGACCGGCGAAGAACAGCGCCCCGAGGACGGTCCCCGCGGCCCGGCACAGCACCCGGGACACCAGGGGCCCGAGGTCGGGCTTGACCAGGAAGACAGCCGTGGCGGGCAGCCAGTACCAGTGCGTGTGCCGGCCGTACCACTGGGAGTGGTAGAGGGCCTGGGCGACGGCGGCGCCGGCCCCGAAGGAGAGGGCGACCCGCAGCCCGTACTCACGGCCGCCCGCCCCGAACGCGGTGCGCAGCAGGTCGCGCGCACCGCGCCGGCGCGCGTGCAGGTCACCGCCGCTGCCCTGGTCGAAGGCGTCGGCCGCGTGCAGCAGGGCGTCGTCGAGGGCGCGCAGCGCGGGGGCGGACCGGGAGGGCGCGGGCAGCGGCCCGGTGTGGGTGTTCTCGCGGACGGCGGCGGCGAGGCGTCGGGGCCCGGCCGAGGCCCGCTCCGACAGCGGCTCAGCGGCCCAGGCGAGGGCGGTCGCGGCCTCGGCCAAGGGCAGCGCGGCGGCGTACTGGGCGTGCAGCCGGCGTTCGGCGGCGGAGCCGGCACCGCGCCGGAGCCGGGGTCCGGCGAGGGCGTCCTGGGCATGATCGAGGGCCGCGGTGAGCGCGGCGCGGCGGGCGGTGGCCTGTCCGGTACCCACGGCGTCGAGCAGCTCCGCGACGGCGTCGTACACGCGGGCCACCGCGTCCCGTTCGCCGTCGAAGCGGAAGTCGCCGGTCATCGCCCCGGGCGTGGGCAGTACGAGCCGCAGCGCGAGCAGCCATCCGGCGCCGGCGAGAAAGGCGAGGGCGCGGATCCATCCGGCCTCCGGGACGGGCATCCCGGCCCCGATCGCCGCCGCGACGAGCAATTGCGTCCCGGCGCCGGACGCGACGGGCCCGATGGCACTCATCCCGCCGGCGAGGAGTCCGAGCCCGGTGAGGACGGCCGTCAGCGCGACGGCCCCGACGTGATCCCCGACATAGGTCCCGACGAGCAGACCTCCCGCACCCACGAGCGCGGGCGCCCCCAGCCGCTTCACGGCGGTCCGCCTGCTGCCCGGCCGGTCGTTGATCCCGGCGAGCATCGCGGCGATGGCGGCGACGACCCCGAGGGAGATCCGGTCGGCGAGGACGGACACCAGGAGCAGCGGCCCGGCGGCCAGCGCCCCCCGCGTGACCGCGCTCCAGGGGACGGGCCCGCGCTGGGCACGCAGGGCGTGGGCGAGCCAGGGCGGAAGAGCGGCGAGGGAGGCGGATGCGCGTGCGGGAATGTGCGGGCGCGGGGACACGGAGCTCCTGTCGGGGCGAGGGCGGGGTGTGCCTTCGGGCGACGGTGGCCGGGGCTTGTCAGCTGTGAGCTGTGATGTCCACGGTACGGCGCGGTCCTGGAGAGGTGGGAACGGTTGTGTTTCGGCGAGGTGACGCCTGGCCCGGATCCCGCGTTCTTTATGAACGCAAGGGCGGAAACGGGAGCGGGACCGGGGGCGTAGCCTGCCCCCGGCCCCTGTCGAGCCACCCATGTCGCACACCGGCGCACTTGAGGACCCAGGTCAGTCGTGATGTCGTCGCGTCCTGCCTTTGGACCACCGCGCATCGAGCTGCGCGGGCCGGACTTGAACCGGCAATTCGACGTCCGGGGGCCTGGGCCCGGTCGCTCCGGCGATCGGCGGCGAATGCTGAGTCTGGAGCAAGAGTCTGAGATTCAACGCGATCCGTCCCAGGATTGCCCGGCGGGTACGGTTCGCTCGTCACGACAAGCTTCAGGTTCAGCTTGCGCTCCTCGCGCACCCCGGTCTCGAAGGGCCGGGGAGTCTCGAAGGCTACCCGAACAGATAGCCGAACACGGCGTCACCGACCCGCTGGTCGACGACATCGGCGCCGTTCGCCTCCTCCCGGGCGAACTTCACCGCCTGCTGCACCTTCTCCAGGCGCGTCAGAAGCTCGTTGACCCGGCGGGCCGGGAGGGCTCCCGAGAACTTCACGGTCGTCCAGTAGCCGACCGGCACGTCCTCGTAGTACACCTCGACCTGCGCCGGGTGCTTGTCGGTCGCCTCCGCCTTCACATGGTTGCGCGGCACCTTCTTGGTGCGCAGCGTCCGCACCGGCTCGGTCTTCCACGCGTCGGTGGACGGGTCCTGCGCCCAGGACTCGGAGGCGTCGAGCACGGGCAGCCTGCGCACGAAGGCGCTCAGGTCGACGAGCTGCTTCTCGAGGAAGAGCAGATAGGACACCGGTACGTCGGCGACGAGAACACGGCCGTCGACCGTCACGTCGGCGCGGGCGGTGCAGTTGGCCCAGTCCTTCGTGGCGGTGACGTCGAACAGCCGGGTGAGCGTGGCCGCGGTCTCCCGCAGCACGTCCTCGGCCTTGACCTGCACCCGTGTCGACTCGGGCGGCAGCTGCTCGCCCTCCTCGTCCTTGGGCTGGTAGGTCCGCGAGATGCCGGCCAGCAAAGCGGGCTTCTGGAGCCCGTGCTGAGCCGTGCTCAGGTCCTGGTGGGCCTTGGACTTGACGCCCTTCTCGACTGCGATGATCTGATTGAGTTTCGCCACGACGAGGACGGTAGCGGCTCCGACGCCCTCACCCCAACGGGTTATCGACCGACGAGACGACCGTCCCTTCCCGGCACCGCCGAAGCGCCGGGACCGGACCCGTGGAAAGCCCGCGGCGATGTTGTCGACGCCCCGCGATCCGGCGGCCCTCCCGGCGAGCCGGACGCGGGGGTCATGTGCTGGTTCCGCTCAGCAGTCCCACACGTTCCCGTGCCGGTGGCGGGTCGGCGGGTGGTCCAGGTCCTCGGCCACGAGGAGCAGCGCGCCCGGCCCGGCGGCGCGCAGACGGTTGCGGGCGGTCGAGCGGAACACGGACAGCGCGGCGCGCGCACGGGACTCGTAGGGGCCGTCGATCCGTGAGTTCAGCGACCGGGGAAAGGTGTAGGAGCGGAACGCGCACACCAGCGGGACGGGCACCGGTCGACGCCGCTCACGCCGCGCCCGCGCCGACTCCCCCGCGCTGTGACGCAGTTCGACGAGACGGTGGCCGGTGCTCCAGCCCCGGCGTTGCGACGGCCGGTCATCGGGGCGGACACGGTGCCGCGGACGGACGTGATGGACGGTGCGGGACATGGCAGACCTCCGGGGGTCCGCCGGAACTTCCGGCGGACTTTCAGAAGTCCGCCGCCGTGAAACGGCCCAGTCGCTTGCTCCGCATGGGCATCAGCGTGACGAGTGCGGGTCTGCGTCGTCCAGCGGTTATCCGCGGCGAGGCGATTGTCAGTGGAGCGCGCTTCAATGGGAAGCGTCGTCACACAGCGTCACGACCGGAGTGCGGCGAGGGGAGCGGGCCTTGACGGGGTTCATGGAGGACGGGCGGCGGTACGTGTCGGCAGCCGGACTGCGGATGCGGGGATGGACGGGTCCGCTGGTGTTCCGGCTGCTGGGGCCGCCGGACCGGCTCAGCGTCGATCCGCGTGCGCGGGCCGCGCCGCCGCTGCGCCTCTACCGCGTCGAGCGGGTCGAAGCGGCCGAACGCCGCGCGGAGTTCCTGACCGAGCGCGCCCCACGGGTACGCGGACCCGAGGAGCCGCCCTGATCCGGCGCCTCGCCGTCCCGGGAACCGCGCCGCCCGGCTACTCGGCCCCCCACGCCCTCCGCTTCGGCACCGGCCTCGCGAAACTCCCCGCCCGGCTGGTCGTCAGCCCCAGCGCGACCAGCCCCTCGGCCAGCTTCACCGCCGCGCCCACCCCGTCGACGACCGGAAGGCCCAGCTTGTCGCCCACCACCCGCTCCAGTCCCGTCATCCCCGCACACCCCAGGACCAGTACCTCGGCACCCGCCGCCCGGGCCCGTTCGGCAGCCGCCACGAAGGCCGCCCCGGTGCGGTCACGGTCGCCCAGGTCGAGGACGCCGAGGCCGGTGCCGACGACGGCGGCGCAGTTGCGGCCCACTCCGGCCAGCTCCAGGCTGTCCTCGATCTGGCCGCAGGACCGCTCCAGCGTGGTCACCACCCCGTACCGGCGCCCCAGCAGACACGCCAGATGCGCCGCGGCCTCGGTGATGTCGACGACGGGCACGTCCACCAGCTCCCGTACGCCCTCCCGTCCGTGCTCACCGAAGCCGGCCATGACGACGGCGTCGTAGGGCGCCCCGTCATAGGTCCGCAGCGCGTCCATGACCGCCGCGGCGGAGAGGAAGCTGTCGAGCCAGCCCTCCGCCGACTCGGGCCCCCAGGCCGGGGTCAGTCCGGTCACGGTGGTGCCCGGGCCTGCCGCGGCCCGGGCGCCTCGCACGATCTCCTCGGTCATCTCCCGCGTGGTGTTGCAGTTGGTGACGACGATCCGCACGTTCCGCACGCTTCTCAGACCTCCGCGGGTTTCTCGGCCGCGACCACGGACCCGGCGGTCCGCTCACCGCGGCACAGCAGCACGTACAGGCCGGCGCCCAGGGCCGTCCCGATGAACCAGGAGTACGGCGCCACGTCGCTGAAGGTCTTCACCAGCGCGAGTACCGCCGCGACCGCCGCGGAGGGCAGGAACGCCCACAGCGCCTTGGGGTTGACGCCTCTGCGGTAGTAGAAGCGGGAGCCGGGGGTGGCGTCGAACAGCTCGTTCACGTCGACGCGGCCGCGCTTGACCCAGTAGTAGTCCACCATGATCACGCCGAACAGCGGGCCGAGGAAGGCGCCGAGGCCGCCGAGGAAGTAGTTGACGACCGTGGGGTTGGAGAACAGGTTCCACGGGGTGACCACGAGCGCCGCGACCGTGCTGATCATGCCGCCGACCCTGAAGGTGATCTTCTGCGGCCAGACGTTGGCGAGGTCGTACGCCGGCGACACGAAGTTGGCGACGATGTTGACGCCCATGGTGGCGATGGCGAAGGTGAGTGCGCCCAGTACGAGCACCCAGGTGTTGCCGACCTTCGCGACCAGCTCCGCCGGGTCGGTGACGGCCTCGCCGAACACCTCGAGCGAGCCGGCGGTGACGATGACGGAGACGACCACGAACGCCGTCGAGTTGAGGGGCAGCCCCCAGAAGTTGCCGCGGCGGACCGTCCGGTAGTCGGGCGCGAAGCGGGAGAAGTCACAGAAGTTCAGCATCAGCGTGCCGTACGTGGCGAGGATCAGACCGATCGCGCCGAACCACTGCCGCCACTGCTCCCCCACGGAGACCGGGTGCGGGGTGGAGGTGAGCGAGATGGTCCAGCCGGCCTTGGACAGCACCCACACCGCCAGCGCGATCATCACCAGCCAGATCGCCGGGCCGCAGAAGTCCTGGAACTTCCGCACGGACTCCATGCCCTGACTGATGATCATCGCCTGGACGAGCCAGAGGGAGACGAAGGAGAGCCAGCCCAGCCCGTCGAGGCCCAGGAAGGAACTGTGCGTCCAGGATTCCAGGCCCGGCCAGGCCGCCAGCAGCATCACATTGACGGCGACGGAGGCGAGGTAGGTCTGGATGCCGTACCACATGATGGCGATCACTGCGCGGATGAGGGCCGGGACGTTGGCGCCCCAGACGCCGAAGCTGATGCGGCTGACCACCGGGAAGGGCACACCGTGGCGCTGGCCGATCCGGCCCATCCAGTTCATGCCGATGTAGATGAGCACGAAGCCGACGAGGAGGGACGTGAACACCTGCCACACGTTCATACCGAGGACCAGCAGTCCGGCGGCGAAGGTGTAGTTGCCGAGGTTGTGGACGTCCGACATCCACAGGGCGAAGAGGTCGAAGACCTTCCAGTTCCGCTTTCCGGCGGGCGCGAGGTCTTCGTTGGTGAGCCGGGGGTCGGGGACGAACGCTGGTGCGCCGGTGGCTTCGGCGCTGTCGGCGAGGGACACGGGGCCTCCTTGGGCGAGGGGACGGAGGAGGACTGCTGACCGGACCGTTTGGTATACCAAACTGCGGACATGGTCCCGTCGTCAAGCGTTCTGACCGATGTCCGTCCCGTTACGGCTCCGTAAAAGCCCCCTCGAATCGGCGAAGATGGCCCCATGACGAAGATCGAACCCCTCGGAGCGGTGCGCGAGCGCGTCCTGGGGTCCCTGCGGCAGGAGATCATCGCCGGCAGGCTGCGTCCCGGTGACCGGCTCGTCGAGCGCGAGCTCGCCGACCGGTTCGGCGTCTCCAGGGTCCCGGTCCGGGAGGCCATCCGGGCACTCGTCGCCGAGGGCTTCGTCCTCTTCGAGACCCCGCGCCGCACGGTCGTGAGGCCCCTGAGCCCCACCGACGTCAAGGAACTCTTCGAGCTGCGCGAGGCGTTGGAGGTGTACGCGGCCGGACTGGCCGCCGCCCGGGCCACCCCGCAGGACCTCGCGGAGCTGCGCGACCTCCTGGCACGCGCTGCGAGCGCCACCGACGCCGGGGACGCCGAGGCGATCACCGACATCAACACCCGCTTCCACGACCGGCTCCTCGCCATGGCCGGCAACACCCTGCTGATGTCGGTCATGGAACCGGTCGCCGGCCGCCTGCAGTGGCTCACCCGGCGCAACGAGGAATGGCCCCAACTCCTCACCGAACACCAGGACCTCTACCAGGCCATCGCCTCCGGCGACCCTGCCCGGGCCCGTGCCCACGCCCTCGACCACGTACAGGCCAACTACCGCTCCACGGTCCGGCACCTGTTCGGGAAAGCCGACCCACCCGAGGCGCCACCCTCCCCCGAGCACGCCCCGCCTAGAATCCCCTGACCCTTCGGACAGGCGTCCGAAGGCGCACACGCGGCCACGAGGACGGGGAGAACAACCATGGTGAGCAGACGCGGACTACTGAGCGGAACCGCACTCTTGGGGGCGGGCGCGATGACCGGCGTACTCGGAGCCGCCGGGAACGCCGCCGCCGACGCCCCGCTCGACACCCCTTTCACACCGGTCGCCCCACCCCATCTCGCCCAGGCCGAGCAACTGGTCCAGTACCAGCGCCTCCTGGCGGCCGGTCACCTGCCCACCGGCCTCACCGGCCACTGGCCGCTGGACGGCTCCGGCGCCGACCACTCCGGCCACGACCATCCCGTCACCCCCGGCGCCGGCTCCGAATGGACCACCCTGCGGGCGGGCGGCGAACTCACCCTGGCCGCGTCCTACGCCGCCACGGCCTCCGTGCTCGACACCACGGCCCCGTTCACCGTCTCCGCCTGGGTACGCCTCGCGGACGACGCCGCCCCGACCACCATGTACACGGCCGTCAGCCAGGACGGCACCGGGTGCAGCCGCTTCCTGCTCCAGTACGACGACACGGCGGGCGCATGGGCGTTCAAGGTGCGCGCCGAGGACCAGAGCGTCAAGATCTCCGCCCTCGCCACCACCACCCCCGTGCCCGGCAAGTGGACCCACCTGACCGGAGTGTGGGACGGCGCCAAGGTCCACCTGTACGTGAACGGCGTGCCCGAAGGCACCGCCGACGCCACCCTGTCCTGGGCCGCCCCCCAGGGCTTCAACATAGGCCGGGCCCGCTGGAACGGCGCCTACGTGAACCACTTCAAGGGCTCGGTCGACGATGTGCGGGCCTACGGCCGCGCCCTCACCGCCGACGAGATCTCCCTGATCAGCGGCCGCACGGCCCGCCTCAACAACGTCTACCTGATCGGCGCCCCGTCCACCGTCACCTGGGGCACACCCGACGACCTGTCGAGCTGGACAGCCCGGGCCCGCTGCTCGTCCTTCGTCACCTGGACGCTGAAGCACACCTACGCATGGGCCACCGACGCCTACTTCACCCAGTACTTCCAGGACCGCATCCCCGAGGCCGCCGACTACCGCCAGGCCTTCGCCGGGGGCACCGCCGGCCCGCGCTTCCAGCAGATCCGCAAGGTCGCCGACCTCCGGCCGGGCGATCTCATCGCGGTGGACTACAGCGGCCAGGTCGAGGGCAACACCGGCCACATCGTCATGGTCCGCGAGATCAAGGGCGTCTTCGACGGAGTCGCCGACTTCACCGGCGAGACCCAGTACGCCGTCGAGGTCGTCGACTGCACGGCCGAACCGCACGGCGTGTACGCGCTGACCAACTATCCCAGGTATCCCGACACCCGCATGGTCAGCCTCCTCGCGGAGGAACAGTTCGAGGGCGTCGGCATCGGCCACATGATGTTCTACGCCTCCAGCGCCACCGGAGAGTTCTCCCGCTACCGCTGGAGCGTCAACACCGCCCGGGACAAGGCCTATCCGGTCGCGTCACGGCCGATCGCCGCGGCACGCGTCGTCTGACCGGACCTCACGGCAGCCCCGCCGCCCCCGCGGCGGTGCGCAGCACATCGCGCAGCATCTCGGGGGTGAGCCGTCCGGTGAAGGTGTTGCGCTGACTGACGTGGAAACAGCCGAAGACGTCGAGGCCGACGGGGCCCTCGGTGCCGCCAGTGCCGACGGGGCCGACGGGGCCCCCGGTGCCGTCAGGTCCTTCCGGGCCGACGAGTGGAACCCGGGCCCCGTGCCCGAAGGCGGGCCGCGGCCGGGGCACGGTCCAACCCGCCTCGGCGAACGCGGGCAGCGCGGCCTGCCAACCGAAAGCACCGAGTACGACGACCGCGCGCAACGTCGGCCGCAGCAGCTTCAGCTCCTGCACGAGCCAGGGCCGACAGGTGTCCCGCTCCCCCGGGGTGGGCTTGTTGGCGGGCGGCGCGCAGTGCACGGGCGAGGTGATCCGCACGCCGTACAGCTCCAGCCCGTCGTCGACGGACACCGCGGTGGGCTGCGACGCCAGCCCCACGTCGTACAACGCCTGGTACAGCACATCACCGGAACGGCCCCCGGTGAACATCCGCCCCGTACGATTCCCCCCGTGCGCGGCCGGGGCGAGCCCGACGATCAGCAGCCGGGCGTCCGGCGGGCCGAAGCCCGGGACAGGCCGCCCCCAGTACGTCCAGTCCGCGAACGCCGCCCGCTTGGTACGGGCAACCTCCTCCCGCCACGCCACCAGCCGAGGACACGCCCGACAGCCCCCGACCCGCCGGTCGAGCATGTCCAGGGCGGAGGCGGAGGCAGAGGCGGAGGCAGAGGCGCAGGCCTCGGGAGGATGAGCGGCGGGGCCGGAGGGGGAGGCGGAGGCTGGGGCGGCCGGGGTCGTTGGGTCGGTTGCGGTGGTGGGGATGGCCGGATCGGGGGAGAGTGCGGAGCCGTGAGGGGCCTTGGAGGCATCCATGTCTCCACGGTAAGACGGGGTCTCCACGGTAAGACGGGGCTGGACGAATCCGAGCTGGCCGGGCCCGAGGGCGGAGTGCTGGGGCCCCCTCCCCCCTCCCCTCCCCCGCCCCACCCCGCCCGACTCGTCACACCCTCGCCCTCGCGACGTCCCGCGTGACGTCTTTCGTGACGTCTTCCGTGACGTCTTTCAGGGCGTCCCTGGTCGCGTCCCTCGTCACGCTGCTCGCCGTGCCCACCGCAGCAGCTCCGCGTTGGACTCCCAGCGCTTCCAGGCGATGAGCGCCAGCGGTACGAGCAGGATGAGCGGCGTCGCCGCGTTCTGGCCGTCGAAGACGACGACCTGGACGACGAACGCGCCCACCATCAGCGCCCCCAGCGCCATCGCCGCCACGGACTGGAGCACCGGAATCAGCAGGGCGACCGCACCGGCCAGTTCCAGGGCGCCGATGGTGTACATGCCCCCGCTGCCCCAGCCCAGCTCATCGAAGGCATCGGAGGCCGACGGGTGTGCGATCAGCTTCGGCAGCGCACTGGCGATGCCGTAGAAGAGCGCGAGGAGCACCTGCAAGCCTCGCAGGGCGATCCGGGCCCGGCGGCCTCGCGCGATCGCGGACGCGGACGCCGGCGCGGCGGCCGTAGTGGTGGCGGCGAGGGAAGCCGTGGTCTCGGACATGAGGGTCTCCTGCGGTGAGCGGTCCGTTGTGCTGTCGGAGAGGTAGACCGCTCTCCGTCAGCGAACTCATCGCAATCCGCCGGAACTTCTCTCGCCACCGCCCTTGGCGTTCCTGCCCGTCCCTCGCACCCCTTGCCGTCTTCTCCGAGCGCTCCCGTCCCTCTCTCCGTACTCCCTGCCTCTGCACCCCCGCTCTCTGCTCTCCCCTCTCTACTCCGTCGCCGACACCGCCCTCACCCACACGCGGTCCTCCGTCAGATAGCGCTCCACCCGCAGACCCGCTTCCGCCAGGGCCTCCTCGAACTGGTCCCTGGACAGCGGCCGGGAACGGAAGGTCTGGGTCCACGCCGCGTCCGGGAAGTCGTATTCCGCGCGTACGGAGTGGACGCCGTCCCCGACGGGCTCGGCCGAGACGATCCGAACAGTGAAGCCGCTCGGGTCGACGCGCTCACGCGGCACGTTCGTGTGGTAGTCCTGCCCTTCTCGTTGGATCAGCACGCAGCCACCCTTCGCAACGTGCTGTGCGCAGGCCCGCAGCATCCTTCGCCGTACCTCGATGTCCCCGTTGTGCACGAGGAACGACGCGAGCAGCACGACGTCGAACGTCTCGCCCAGGGCGAGATCCTCTATGGAGCTGCATATCGTGCGGGCTCCTCGGACGCGCTCCAGCATCTCGGCGGACTCGTCCACCGCCGTCACCGTGAACCCGCGCTCGAGCAGGGCGTGGGTCACTCGGCCGACCCCGCTGCCCAGTTCCAGGATGTGGGCGGCAGCGGGCACCGCCGCGGCGATGACTTCCGGCTCGTTGCCCACCGGCAGGCGCGAGTAGAGCTCGACCGCGCAGCCGTCCGGGGTGATCGCACCGGGACCGGTTCCCTGGTATCCGTCTCTCATTTCCAGCCTCATGCCCGTTCAACGGCCGGTGGCCGCAGGGCAGTTCCAGCTGCCCACTGGTTCACTCGTTCGGGGGGCGGCCGCTCTGTTCGATCCGTGCGGGAGGCGAGAGCACCGCCCTTTGGAGAACGTCCGGACCGGGGAGTACGTTGCAAGGAGGAGCGGTGATAGGGATGCGTACGGGCAGTGAGCCGGTGACAGCGCGCAGTGCGCTGCGGATGCGTCTGTGGCTGACCGTGTGGGGTCTGGCCTGGGCGATCTTCGGTGCGGCCGCGTTCGCTCTCGCGGGGCGCCCGGGGTGGGCGGCCGCGTGCGGGGTGCTGTGGCTGGTGATCACGGTCGACCTGGCGATGATCCTCAGGCATCGGCGGCAGGGCCCGCACTACCAGCCGGGCCGCGACATCCCGCCGTACCCGCCGCCCGAGCACCGCCACCCTTGAGGCCGGAAGATCCGAAGGCCCGAGGGGTAGGACGCCTGGAGGACCGGAAGATCGAGGACCCGAAGGCCAGGACGCCCGGGCCCGAAGGGCAGGACGGCCGGAGACCCGGAGGCCGGAGACCCGGAGGCCGGAGACCCGAAGACTGGGGAGGCTGCAGTTCCCAAGGGCCCGGAGGTCCGACAGCCCGAAGGTCCAGCCACCGAAGGTCCAGCCATCCGAAGATCCGGCGCCTTCATCGGCGTCGGATCTTCGGCCGCCCGACCGTGGCCGTCTCAGCTTTCGAAGCGTGCCGCTTTGAGGTACTGCGGGTTCGGGTCCAGCGCCGCGGCCAGCCGGAAGTGGCGCTTGGCCTGGTCGCCCCGTCCCTGCCGCTCATAGGTGCGGCCGAGCGCGAAGTGCGCGAAGGCGTTGTCCGGCTCGCGTTCCAGGACGATGGTGAACTCCAGCTCGGCGGGCCGCAGTTGGGCGGCGGCGAAGAAGGCACGCGCGCGCAGCAGCCGGGCGGCGGTGTTCTCGGGGTGTGCGGCGATGACTCCATCGAGCAACTTCACCGCGCCCCGCGGGTCCCGTGCGGCGAGCAGATGCTCCGCGGCACGGAAGTCGATGACGTGTGTCTCCGGAGTACGTCCGGTCGAACCACTGGTATCGGGCACGGAAAAATCCTTCCCTTGCGCAATGGGTTCAACGCGCGGAGCGCGGGCCGCTATTCCGGAGAGGTGCCGTGCGGCGCGTGCGCTCTGCGCGCGAGGTCGGCCCATACGTCCTTCACGCGCCGGTGGAGTGCGGCGAGCGGTACGTCGTTGTCGATCACGATGTCGGCGATCTCCCGGCGCTGGTCGCGGGTCGCCTGGGCGGCCATTCGCGCGCGTGCGTCCTCCTGCGTCATGCCGCGGAGCCGGACGAGCCGGTCGAGCTGGGTCTCGGGGGCCGCGTCGACGACGACCACGACGTCGTACAGGGGGGCGAGGGCGTTCTCGGTGAGGAGGGGGACGTCGTGGATGACGACGGCGTCCTCGGGGGCGGTCGACTCGAGTTCGCGGGAGCGGGCGCCGACCAGGGGATGCACGATCGAGTTGAGAAGCGCCAGTTTCGCTGGGTCGGCGAAGACGATGGAGCCCAGGCTGGGGCGGTCGAGGCTGCCGTCCGGGGCGAGGACGTCCTCGCCGAAGGCGTCCACGACCGCCGCGAGCCCCGGGGTGCCGGGTGCGACGACCTCGCGTGCGATGCGGTCGGCGTCGATGAGTACGGCTCCGCACTCGACGAGCAGCCGTGACACCTCGCTCTTGCCGGCGCCGATCCCGCCGGTCAGGCCCACTTTCAGCATGAGCGGAAGCTTAGGGCCTGCCGGTGACGATGCACCCGACAGGCCCCTGTGTGCTGCTTTCCGGCTTGCGGGCCGGGAAGCTCAGCCTTCGCCCTCGCGCTCGGCGAGGAATCGCTCGAACTCCTGCCCGATCTCGTCCGCCGACGGGATGTCGACGGGCTCGGCGAGCATGTTGCCGCGGGTCTCGGCGCCTGCGGCGGCGTCGTACTGGTGCTCCAGGCCCTGGACGAGGGAGATGAGTTCCTCGTCGCCCTCCTGGATCTGGCGGTCGATCTCGGTCTGCGTACGGTGGGCGTCGGTGCGCAGGCCGTGCGCGATGCCCGGCAGGACCAGGCCGGTGGCCGCCGTGATCGCTTCCAGGACCGTCAGGGCGGCGTCGGGGTAGGCCGAGCGGGCGATGTAGTGCGGGACGTGCGCCGCGACGCCCAGGATGTCGTGGCCGGCTTCCATGAGGCGGTACTCGACGAGCGCCTCGGCGCTGCCGGGGACCTGCGCCTCGTCGAAGGGGCTGCGGTGGCCCGGCATGAGGTCCGTACGGTTGCCGTGCGGGGTGAGGCCCACGGGGCGGGTGTGCGGGACGCCCATGGGGATGCCGTGGAAGTTCACCGAGAGGCGGACGCCGAGGCGCTCCACGATCTGCTTGACGGCGACGGCGAAGCGTTCCCACTCCACGTCCGGTTCGGGGCCGGAGAGCAGGAGGAAGGGGGCGCCGGTGGTGTCCTGTACGAGCCGCACCTCGATGGCCGGCTCCTCGTACTCGGTCCATCGGTCGCGCTTGAAGGTCAGCAGCGGGCGGCGGGCGCGGTAGTCGACCAGCCGGTCGTGGTCGAAGCGGGCGACGACCTGGTGGGGCAGCGAGTCGAGGAGCCGGTCGACGATCTGGTCACCGGTTTCGCCCGCGTCGATGTATCCGTCGAAGTGGTAGAGCATGACAAGTCCGGCCGACTCCTGGGCCAGCGCCATGTCGACGACTGCCAGGCCTTTCGGCTCCCATGCGTACAAACCCTGCGGATCAAGCACTTGGACCGCTCCCCTCGTGTTCCTCCTGTCCAACGCGCGCCGGACCGTGGGCATTCCCGGTCCACGCACCTTGATCAGGTGACTCCTGCCTGCTTCTCACGGCGACCGGATGAGGTCCCGGAAGGGTCGGCGGCGCGCGAGGACGGTCACGGAGTGGACGGCGATTCCGGTCACGGAGTGGACGCCGATTCCGGTCACGGAGTGGACGGCGATTCCGGTCACGGAGTGGACGGCGATTTCCGTTTCCGGGCAGCACCGAGGGCCCGCACCTCGAAAGGTGCGGGCCCTCGACGACAAGCTGCTAGACCTCAGCTGGTGGGGGTTCCCCCGTGGGGGGTCTCCCCGCTGGGGGTGTTCAGCTCTGGCCTCCGGCCAGCTTCTCGCGCAGGGCGGCGAGCGCCTCGTCGGAAGCCAGGGCGCCGGACGTGTCGGCACCCTCGGAGGAGTAGGAACCGCCGCCACCGCCACCGCTGGACGCGGCCGGAGCGGCACCCGCCGTGTCGCCACCCTCGGCAGCAGCCTTCTCGTCCGCCTCGCGGGACTTGATGACCTGAGCCTGGTGCTGCTCGAAGCGCGTCTGCGCCTCGGCGTACTGGTTCTCCCAGACCTCACGCTGCGACTCGAAGCCCTCGAGCCAGTCGTTGGTCTCGGGGTCGAAGCCCTCGGGGTAGATGTAGTTGCCCTGGTCGTCGTAGGACGCGGCCATGCCGTACAGGGTCGGGTCGAACTCGACCGAGGCCGGGTCGGCACCGAAGGACTCGTTGGCCTGCTTCAGCGAGAGGCTGATGCGGCGGCGCTCGAGGTCGATGTCGATGACCTTGACGAAGATCTCGTCGTTGACCTGGACGACCTGCTCCGGGATCTCCACGTGGCGCTCGGCCAGCTCGGAGATGTGGACCAGGCCCTCGATGCCCTCGTCGACGCGCACGAACGCACCGAACGGAACGAGCTTCGTGACCTTACCGGGAACAACCTGCCCGATCTGGTGCGTGCGGGCGAACTGCTGCCACGGGTCTTCCTGGGTCGCCTTCAGCGACAGGGAGACACGCTCGCGGTCCATGTCGACGTCGAGGACCTCGACGGTGACTTCCTGGCCGACCTCGACAACCTCGGAGGGGTGGTCGATGTGCTTCCAGGAAAGCTCGGAGACGTGGACGAGTCCGTCGACGCCACCGAGGTCCACGAACGCACCGAAGTTGACGATCGAGGAGACGACGCCGGAGCGAACCTGACCCTTCTGCAGGGTCGTGAGGAACGTCTGGCGGACCTCGGACTGGGTCTGCTCGAGCCAGGCACGGCGGGACAGGACCACGTTGTTGCGGTTCTTGTCCAGCTCGATGATCTTGGCCTCGAGCTCCTTGCCCACGTAAGGCTGGAGGTCGCGGACACGACGCATCTCGACGAGGGACGCCGGGAGGAAGCCACGGAGGCCGATGTCGAGGATGAGACCACCCTTGACGACCTCGATGACGGTACCGGTGACGATCCCGTCTTCTTCCTTGATCTTCTCGATGGTGCCCCAGGCACGCTCGTACTGGGCGCGCTTCTTCGAGAGGATCAGGCGGCCTTCCTTGTCCTCCTTCTGGAGAACGAGGGCCTCGATCTCGTCACCGACGGCGACGACCTCATTGGGGTCGACGTCGTGCTTGATCGAGAGTTCGCGGCTCGGGATAACGCCTTCGGTCTTGTAACCGATGTCGAGCAGGACCTCGTCCCGGTCGACCTTCACGATGACGCCGTCGACGATGTCGCCGTCGTTGAAGTACTTGATCGTCTCGTCGATCGCGGCGAGGAAGGCTTCCTCGTTACCGATGTCGTTGACCGCTACCTGCGGCGTGGTAGAGGTGGTCTCGGTGCTGCTCGTCATGTGGGAAAGGGCTCCGGTACGGACAGTGAGTCGTAGGTACTGCTACGCCGGGAGCCCGTGATCGCTCTGAAGAAGCCGGACAGCTGAGGAAGCGCCTCACCAGGAACTGGTGATGGCACCTCGAGAACCGAGGGGACATCCAACAGATGCGAGCGCAGCCTGCTACGTCTGAGGTGCGCAGGCCCGCAGCGCAACTTGTAGCATACGGGGGCAGCCGGGCGGGGTCAATGCGCGAAGGCGCACACCCGGGGCAGATCGCCGCATACCCGGCACACAACCTTTCTCCTGAGGTCACGCAGGCCGCAGGAGGCCTCGCCGGTGGCACCTGGGGTGACACCGCCGGGCGGGTTGCACGGAAGAGTACGACGAGGGAGCCGATCATCCAAGAGCCTGAATCGTCCGAGCCGGGCTTCGAGCCCGAAGCCACCCGGCGTGACGCCGACGTCACCGAGAGCTCCCGGGCCAACCGGGGCTGGTGGGACCGCAACGCGGACGAATACCAGACCGAGCACGGCACCTTCCTCGGCGACGACCGCTTCGTGTGGGGTCCCGAGGGTGTGGACGAGGTGGAGGCGGAGCTGCTCGGCCCGCCGGAGGAGCTGAAGGGCAAGTCGGTCCTGGAGATCGGCGCCGGCGCGGCGCAGTGCGCGCGCTGGCTGACCGCGCAGGGCGCGCGTCCGGTCGCCCTGGACCTCTCGCACCGCCAGCTCCAGCACGCGCTGCGCATCGGTGGCTCGTTCCCGCTGGTGTGCGCCGACGCGGGCGCGCTGCCCTTCGCGGACGCCTCCTTCGACCTGGCCTGCTCGGCGTACGGGGCGCTGCCCTTCGTGGCCGACCCGGTGCTGGTCCTGAAGGAGGTGCGGCGGGTCCTGCGGCCCGGGGGCCGTTTCGTGTTCTCGGTGACCCACCCGATCCGCTGGGCGTTCCCGGACGAGCCGGGCCCGGAGGGGCTGACCGTGTCCTCGTCCTACTTCGACCGCACTCCCTATGTCGAGCAGGACGACCAGGGCAGCGCGGTGTACGTGGAGCACCACAGGACGCTGGGCGACCGGGTGCGCGACATCGTGGCGGGCGGCTTCCGGCTGGTGGACCTGGTCGAGCCGGAGTGGCCGGCCTGGAACTCCTCGGAGTGGGGCGGCTGGTCCCCGCTGCGCGGGAACCTGATTCCGGGGACGGCCGTCTTCGTCTGCGAGCGGGACTAGCCGGTCGCGTTCCCGCTCGCTCCGTCCTCGGCCCGTCCGTCCGTCTCCGTTCCTTTCCTTCCTTTCCTCGGCACGCGCACGCGCGCGTGTAGGGCGTTTCGGGTGGCCCGCGTACGCGCGTGTTCGGCGTTTCGGGGGCGTACGACACTGGAGGCGTGATCCTCCGTGACGAAGCCCTGGACGCGCTGCCCGTGCGGGCCGCCCTGCCCGCCCTGAACGACGCCCTGGACGGGCACGGCACGGCCGTCCTCGCCGCGCCGCCCGGTACGGGCAAGACGACGCTGGTGCCGCTCGCCCTGGCCGGGCTGCTGGGCGAGGGGCCGGCCCGGCGGGTGCTGGTGGCCGAGCCGCGCCGGATCGCGGCGCGGGCGGCGGCCCGGCGGATGGCGTGGCTGCTGGGTGAGCGGCCCGGGGAGAGCGTGGGCCACACCGTGCGCGGGGAGCGGGTCGTCGGGCGGCACACGCGCGTGGAGGTCGTCACGACCGGTGTGCTGCTCCAGCGTCTCCAGCGCGACCAGGAGCTGACGGGCGTCGACGTGGTGGTGCTCGACGAGTGCCACGAGCGGCACCTCGACGCGGACACCTCGGCGGCCTTCCTGTGGGACGTGCGCGAGACGCTGCGGCCCGAGCTGCGTCTGGTGGCGGCCTCGGCGACGACGGACACGGCCGGCTGGGCGCGGTTGCTGGGCGGAGCGCCGGTGGTGGAGGCCCATGGTTCCCTCTTCGGCGTCGAGGTGGTCTGGGCGCCGTCGGCCCGTCCGGTGCGGCCGCCGCACGGTATGCGGGTGGACCCCGCGCTGTTGGCGCACGTCGCGTCGGTGGTGCGGCGGGCGCTGGCGGAGCGTTCGGGGGACGTGCTGTGCTTCCTGCCGGGTGTCGGGGAGATCGCGCGGGTCGCGGGGCTCCTCGGGGCGCCGGCCGGGGTGGACGTGCTCCAGGTGCACGGCCGGGCGCCGGCGGCGGTGCAGGACGCGGTGCTGGCTCCCGGGGTGCGGCGCCGGGTGGTCCTGGCGACCTCCGTGGCGGAGTCCTCGCTGACGGTGCCCGGGGTGCGGGTGGTCGTCGACTCGGGGCTGGCGCGCGAGCCGCGGGTGGACCACGCGCGGGGGCTGAGCGCGCTCGCGACCGTGCGTGCCTCGCAGGCGGCGGGCCGGCAGCGGGCGGGCCGGGCCGGGCGGGAGGGGCCGGGTGTGGTCTACCGCTGCTGGGAGGAGGCGGAGGACGCCCGTCTGCCGTCGTTCCCGGCTCCGGAGATCCGGGTGGCCGACCTGACGGCGTTCGCCCTTCAGGCGGCGTGCTGGGGGGATCCTGACGCTTCCGGACTGGCGTTGCTGGATCCGCCGCCGGATGGGGCGATGGCGGCGGCCCGGTCCTTGCTGACGGCGATCGGGGCGGTGGACTCCGCGGGCCGGGCCACCGCGCGGGGGGTGCGGCTGGCCCGGCTGGGCCTGCACCCCCGGTTGGGCCGGGCCCTGCTGGACGGGGCCGCGTCGGTGGGGGTGGAGCGGGCCGCCGAGGTGGTGGCGCTGCTGAGCGAGGAGGCTCCGCGGGAGTACGGCGACGATCTGGCCGCCGCTCTGCGGTCCGCCCGGCGCGGGGGTGACGCCTACGGTGCGCGGTGGCGGGCCGAGGTGCGCCGGCTGCGGGCCGTCGTCGAAGACCGGACACCGACCGGGCCCGCCGCCGCGAGAGCGGACGGCGGCGGATCCAGGGTCGGTGCGGGTGCGGGTGCGGCTCCGGGTGCCGGTCCGGGGCCGGGTGTCGGTGCGGCGGCGGCTGCGGGTGCGGGTGCCGGTCCGGGTGCCGGTCTCGGCGCGAAGGCCGGTCCGGGTGTCGGTACGGGGACCGGTGCGGGTGTCGGGGTCGGTGCGCGGGCGGGGGCCGATGCCGGTGCGGACGTCCTTGCCGGGTTTGTCGTCGCTCTCGCCTTCCCGGAGCGGCTGGCCAGGGCCGACGGCGGCTCCTACCTCATGGTCTCCGGCACCCGGGCCGAGGTCCGCGAGGGCACCGATCTGCGTGGGGCGTCCTGGCTCGCCGTCGCCGTCGCCGACCGGCCGGTGGGGAGGGGGCACGCGCGCGTGCAGCTGGCGGCAGTCGTGGACGAGGAGGTCGCGCGGTTCGCGGCGGGCGCGCTGCTCGACGAGCGGGACGAGGTCCACTGGGCCGACGGGGATGTCGTGGCACTGCGGGTGGAGCGGCTGGGGGCCGTGGAGCTGGCGGTGCGTCCGCTCCGGGACGCCGACGCGGGGCTCGTACGCGGTGCGCTGGTCGAGGGGTTGGAGAAGGACGGGCTGGGGTTGCTGCGGTGGTCGTCCGAGGCGGGCGCCCTGCGGCAGCGGCTGGCGTTCCTGCGGTGGCACCTCGGGGACCCGTGGCCCGACGTCTGCGAGGCTTCGCTGCACGCGCGCGTGGACGAGTGGCTGGAGCCCGAGCTGAGCCGGGCCCGGCGGCGGAGCGATCTCGGGCGGATCGACGCCGGGGCCGCGCTGGGCCGGTTGCTGCCCTGGGCTTCCGGTGAGGCGGCCCGGCTGGAGGAGCTGGCGCCGGAGCGGATCACCGTGCCGAGCGGGTCCAGGATCCGGATCGACTATGCCGACCCGGAGCGGCCGGTCCTGGCGGTGAAGCTGCAGGAGATGTTCGGGCTCCAGGAGTCGCCGCGGGTCGCCGGGGTGCCGTTGCTGGTGCATCTGCTGTCGCCCGCCGGGCGGCCCGCGGCCGTCACCGCCGACCTCGCCTCCTTCTGGAGGGACGGCTACAAGGGGGTTCGGGCGGAGTTGCGCGGCCGGTACCCGAAGCATCCCTGGCCCGAGGATCCGGCAGGGGCCGAGCCGACCCGGTTCACCAACGCGCGGCTCAGGCGGTGACCGGCTGCGCAGCGGCGGGGTCGGCGGCGGGTCCGTCCGGGCGGCGGGTGCGGGCCTCCAGGTAGAGGGAGAGGCCCATCAGGAGGGCGCCGAGCAGGAGGAGACCCCAGGGTAGGTAGGCGGTCAGCAGCAGGACCAGGGTGCGGTTGGACTTGATCACGGACACCGTGTGCTCGATGTAGTCCTCGCGCATCTTCACGTGCCCGGCGAAGGCGGTGACCTTCGCTCGGCCGCCGAGCAGGGTTCCGCCGCGGAGTTCCTCCTGGTGGATCTCCTCGCCGTAGACGGGCGCGCCGGTGACGGGTTCGACCCAGAACTTGCGGACCGTGGTGTACCAGCGGGTGGTGCCGGTCGCGGCGACGGTCTCCGGGGTGATGCCCTCGACCGGCATCGTCCTGGGCATGGCGACCTTGGTCCAGGGGACGGTCTGCTCGAAGTAGTAGACCTCGAGGCCGCGGAAGGTCTGGGTGCCCTTGTAGTGGATGGGGGCCGTGGTGCGGGTCTGCGCGTCGAAGTACTCGTAGTCCCGCTTCTCCGTCAGGAAGGGCCACTTGAACTCGATGCCCTCCCGGCGCACCGGGTCACCGTCGACCGCTTCGCCGGTGGCGTGGACGGGTTCCTGGGTGTGGGCGTCGAAGATGTACCGCTCGGGGACCTTGGAGACCATCTTGCCGTCGGGCCCCTGCACGTACGACAGGCCGTCCCAGACGACGACGTCCCGGCCGGCGGTCTTCTCGATCTTCTCGGAGGCCTCCACGTCGCCCTTGAGGGTCTGCACGATGGTGATCTCGGGGACCGTGCGGGCGGTCATGGTGCCGTAGTCGAGGAGGGTGGCGTTCTTCGCCTCCAGGACCATGGTCTGGTACTCGTCGGCCGGGATCTTGGCCAGCCGCGGGAAGGCGTACCAGCGCAGCAGCGGGGACAGTGCCGCGCAGAACACGGCGAGGGCGAGCAGGATCAGGCTTGCCTTGCGGCGCATGTCGGCCTCCCTCCGGGGCGGTTACGGGTGTGCGGGCACCGTCGTCAGCAGGGGCTTCGGGGAGGTCTTGCCGGCCGGTGAGCCGATCGCGGTCAGCGTGAGGACCAGGGCGAGCGCGACGGCGAGTCCGGTCGCGGCGGCGATCAGGGCACGCATACGGGCCTCCCGGAGCTGACGAGACGTCAGGTCGGGCACGGTAGCAACGCGCGGGCGAGATGAGAACACGTCGCACACGACGGCGGCGCCCCGGTGGAGGGGGCGCCGCCGTCGTCGTTGTCCGGCAGAGCGGTCCGAGCAGGGTCCGCCGAGGGGTTACGAGCCGGTGGTCGTCGACGCCGACTCGCTGGGCGTCGGCTCCGACGCGCCGGGCGTCGGGCTCGGCGTCGAGGTCGCGGCGGCCGTGACGGTGAGCTCGACCGTCAGGGTCGCTCCGCCCGTGGTCGTGATGCGGAGCAGATAGGCGCCGGCGGTGTCGTCGGCGTACAGCGTGGGCAGGGCCAGGAGGCCGTTCGCGTCGGTCTGGAGGTCCAGCGTGCGGACGGGGTTGCCGGCGGCGTCCTTGAAGTAGGGGCCCTTGTCGTTCGCGGTGGGGTCGTCCGCCGACTTGATCAGGGTGGCGGTGGCCGCGACCTTGTCCGCGACGGCGCCCTTGTAGGTCGCCTTCACTTCGACCCGGTCGGCGAACTCGCCGCCGGCGGTGCAGGTCAGCGCGGTGCCGCCGGTGCGGGCGAGGGTGTCGGCGGCGCGGGCGGTGACGGTGGCCCTGTAGTCGAGGGCGGAGAGTGTGCGGCCGAGGATCGTGGCGCGGACGGTGAAGCCGCCGGTCTTCTCGCCCGCTACGAGGGCGGGTGCGAGGGCGACGCCCTTGGCGTCGGTGGAGATCGTGGCGACGCTCTCGCCGCCCCTGAAGGTGGCGTCGGTGTCGCCGACGATGGTGAAGCGGATCCGGACCCCGGCGACGGCCTTGCCGGCCGCCGTCTCGGCGCGGGTGCCGATGCGTTCGGTGAACGCGTCGCCCGCCATGGCGGTGAGGGTCGCCGTGCCCGCGTCCTCGAGACGGCCGACCGTCTCGGTGGGCGTCGGCGTCGGGGTGGGGGTGCTGGGCGTCGACGGGGTGCTGGGCGTGCCGGGTGTCGACGGCGTGCTGGGCTTGCTGGGCGTCGACGGGGTCGTCGGAGTCGGAGTCGACGGGGTCGAGGGCCAGGTGGGCGTGGAGCCGGTGCCGTCGTCGCTGCGGTTGTCCGGCACGGTGCCGGTGCCGTTGGGGATCTCGTGCGTGCCCTTGCGGTAGTACTCGAGCCACGACAGGACGGTGTTCAGGTAGTCCGTCGAGTTGTTGTAGCTGAGGATCGCGCTGCGCATTCCGGACGTGGCCGACATGTCCCAGTCGTAACGGCACAGGTAGTGGCCGGCGGCGAGCGCGGCGTCGTAGATGTTGTTGGGGTCCTTCTTGCCGTCGGCGTTGCCGTCGCGGCCCGCCCACGCCCAGGTGGACGGGATGAACTGCATGGGGCCCACGGCGCGGTCGTAGGTGCTGTCGCCGTCGTACGCGCCGTTGTCGGTGTCGCTGATGTTCGCGAAGCCGACGCCGTTGAGGACCGGGCCGAGGATCGGCGAGATGGTGGTGCCGTCGGCGCTCACGTTGCCGCCGCGGGCCTGACCCGACTCGACCTTGCCGATGGCCGCGAGGAGTTGCCAGGGCAGGTTGCAGCCGGGCTTGGACTGCGCCAGCTCCGCCTCGGCCTTCTTGTAGGCGTCCAGGACCGTCGCCGGGATGCCCGCCTCCGCTGTGCCGGTGGCGGCCGGGGTGGTGGAGGAGCTCTCGCTCGGCGCGGGGTTCGGGCTTTTCAGCGGCGGCAGGTCCGTGTAGTACGGCGAGTTGCCGGTGGCGCTGTCACCGATGCCGCTGCCGGTCTCGGCGGACGACGGGGTGTCGGCGGCGGTCTGTCTGCCGTGGCCGTCGGCCGTGACGTCCGGTGCCTGGGACGCGGCCAGAGCCGCTACCGCCAGTGCGGCCACGGTCGTGTTGACCGCTCCCTTGCGCAGCCTCGTGCCGAAATGCGCCGACATGAGTGAATTCCTCCCGTGGACGCGGTACGCCCGTCTCTTCGCCTGCACCCTGCCGTCGCGGCTGTTGCCCCTGTTGTGGCCGTTGCCGCTCTTGCCGCCGTCACCGGTGTGACGATCAACCCGCCCCGAGGGTTGCGCTCGTGGGCGGTTTGCCTTGCTCTGCTCTTCTGTTCGACGCGCCTTCGGGTACGCCGACCCAGGCGACCCTACGACAACTTCTTTTGCACCGGCACCCGTTCGGGTGCCGTTTTCACCAGCCGCTCACGTGCCGTCGGCCGGGAACCGTGCCCCGCGTACTGGACGTCGTAGATCACCGGGCCGGTCGGCCCGTCAACGTCCGCCTTGAGGAGCACCGTTGCCGTTCACGCTGAGTCACGCGGCGGCCGTGCTGCCCGCCGTACGCGCCGACGGCACCTGCCGCGGGTCCCTCGTCCCGGGTGCACTCGTGGCGGGCTCGTTCGCTCCCGACATGACCTACTACGCGGCGAGTGTCCTGTCCGGGGCCATGGAGTTCGGCCATGTCACCCATTCCCTCCCCGGTGTGTTCACGGTGGACGTGCTCGTCGCCTGGGCGCTGGTGGGGCTCTGGCTGCTGGTGCGCGAGCCGCTGGTGGCGCTGCTGCCGCGGTCCCGGCAGGGCCGGACGGCCACGCTGACCCGCTGCGGGGCGCCACGCGCGCGTGTGCGGCCTTCCACCGCCCTGTGGTGGTACGTCTCCGCGGCGTTCGGTGCGCTGACCCATGTGGTGTGGGACGCGTTCACGCACCTCGACCGCTGGGGCATGCGGCTGTTCCCCGTCCTCGGCGAGGACCTCGCCGGCTCACCTCTGTACTGGTACCTCCAGTACGGGGGTTCGGCCCTGTCCGCGGTCGCGATCGCCGCGTTCGTGACGTACGCGCTGCGCCGGGCGCCGGAAACCGAGCCGGTGGGGGTCGCGGTGCTGTCGGCGCGGGACCGGTGGTGGGCGGCCGCCCTGATCGGCGGGTGCGCGCTGGTCGCGGCGGTACGGCGGGCGACACGGTGGTGGGAGTACTGGGGGGCGCGCGAGGCGAAGCCCTGGGAGCTCATTCCGACGCTGTGCTTCGGGGCGGGCGCGGGGCTGGCGCTGGGGGTGCTGCTGTACGCGGTCGGCGTACGGCTGTGGCGCCCGGTCCGGCCGGTCCGGCCGGCTGATCCGGCCGTCCGGGATGCCTGCGCCGGACGGCCGGAACCGGGCGGGGACAGCGACGCGGACGCGGACAGGCACGCGGACGGGGACGCGGCCGGGGTCAGTGAGCGGAGGAGTCGCCCGGGCGTTCGCTGAGCGGGGTCGCCGTCACGACGACGAGGGGGACGCGCCGGACGGTACGGGGTCCGCGGAGCCGGCCGAGGACGCCGAGGGCCACGGCCAGATGACCGCGTACCGCCTCGGCCCACAGGTGCCGCCGGTTGTCCTCCCGCGGCACGGGCCCGGCGAGGAACCGGGTCACGATCCGGGGCAGGAACCGGCTCACGGCCCGGGGCAGGAACCGGACGGGAACCGGACGGCGCAGCCGTGCGGCGGCCGACCGCAGCGCCGTGCCGGGGGTCCACGGGATGCGGGGAGCGGCGGCGCCGGGCGCGAGGGCGAGGTGCCGCCGCTTGCGGGAAGCCGCCCCGGGCCCGGACCGCGGATCGGCGGCCGCCGTGGCGTGAACGCGTGCGTGGGCCTTCCGGCGGTGGAGCATGCGTATACCCATGGCGGCATCCTGGCGGCCCGGAGCCGGAGGGGGCCTGTTCTCGGGGGCCACGCGGGTGAGGGCCCTTCGGGGGAAGTACTGGCAGTGACCGGGGTTCCCGTGACGGAACCGGCCCCCACCGCGCCGGCTGCCCCGGGGCACGCGAAGGGGCCCTGCCGTTGCCGGCAGAGCCCCTTACAGCCGTGGTCGGAGCGGCCTGCCGCTCCCCCGCCGAAGGCTAGTGCGCCGCCGACTCCCAGTCCGCGCCCGCACCGACCGACACGTCCAGCGGGGCCCTCAGCCGGACGGCGTGGACCATCTCACGGCGGAGCAGCTCCTCGACCGCGGCCCGCTCGCCGGGGGCGATCTCCAGGACGATTTCGTCGTGGACCTGGAGCAGCATGCGGGACTCGAGGTCCGCCGCGCGCAGAGCCGCGTCCACCTTGAGCATGGCGATCTTGACGATGTCCGCCGCCGTGCCCTGGATCGGCGCGTTCAGGGCCATGCGCTCGGCCGCCTCACGGCGCTGACGGTTGTCGCTGTTGAGGTCGGGCAGATAGCGGCGGCGGCCGAAGAGCGTCGCCGTGTAGCCGGTCGCCCGTGCCTCGTCGACCGCGCGGCGCAGGTAGTCCCGGACGCCGCCGAAGCGCTCGAAGTAGGCGTCCATCAGGCCGCGCGCCTCGCCCGCGTCGATGTTCAGCTGCTGGGACAGGCCGAACGCCGACAGGCCGTACGCGAGCCCGTAGGACATCGCCTTGATCTTGCGCCGCATCTCCGCGTCCACCGCGCCGGGCTCGACGCCGAACACCTGGGAGGCGGCCGTGGTGTGCAGGTCCTCGCCGGAGGTGAACGCCTCGATGAGACCCGCGTCCTCCGACAGATGGGCCATCACCCGCAGCTCGATCTGGCTGTAGTCGGCGGTCATCAGGGACTCGAAGCCCTCGCCGACGACGAAGCCGCGGCGGATCGCCCGGCCCTCGTCGGTGCGGACGGGGATGTTCTGCAGGTTCGGGTCCGTGGACGACAGCCGGCCGGTCGCGGCGACCGTCTGGTTGTACGTGGTGTGGATGCGGCCGTCCGCGGCGATCGTCTTGATCAGGCCCTCGACGGTGACCCGCAGCTTCGCCTGTTCGCGGTGGCGGAGCATGACGACCGGCAGCTCGTTGTCCGTCTGGCCGGCGAGCCAGGCCAGGGCGTCGGCGTCGGTGGTGTAGCCGGTCTTGGTCTTCTTCGTCTTCGGCAGACCCAGCTCGCCGAAGAGGACCTCCTGGAGCTGCTTGGGCGAGCCCAGGTTGAACTCGTGACCGGCGGCCGCGTGGGCCTCCTTCACGGCCTGCTGGACGGCGCCCGCGAACATCTGCTCCATGGCCTCCAGGTGGGCGCGGTCGGCGGCGATGCCGTGCCGCTCCAGGCGGGCCAGGAGGGCGGAGGTCGGCAGCTCCATGTCGCGCAGCAGGTCGGCCGCGCCGACCTCCTCCAGCCGGCCGCGGAACGCCTCACCGAGGTCGACGATCGTGCGGGCCTGCACCATCAGGGCCTCGGCCTCGGCGCGGTCGTCCGCGCCGAAGGCGAGCTGGCCGTCGGCCGCGGCGGCGGGGGCCAGCTCACGGCCCAGGTACTCCAGGGACAGCGCGTCCAGGTCGAAGGAGCGGCGGCCCGGCTTGACCAGGTACGCGGCGAGGGCCGTGTCCATCCCGACACCGGCGACGGACCAGCCGTGCTCGGCGAAGACACGCATGACGCCCTTGGCGTTGTGCAGGACCTTGGGGCGGTCCTCGGCGGCGATCCAGGCCGCCCAGGCGTTCTCGTCGGCCTCGTCCAGCTCCGCCGGGTCGAACCAGGCGGCCGCTCCCGCGGCTGCGGCGAGTGCGATCTCGGCGACCGAGCCGGCGCCCAGCGCCCAGGCGTCGACGGTGGCGACACCCAGGGTGTCGGTGCCGTGCTCCGCGAGCCAGCCGGCCAGCTCACCGGTGCCCAGCACCGTGCCGTCCAGTTCCACACCGCCGGTGATCACCGGCGTCGCCTCGGCTTCCTCGCCGCCCGGGTCGACGGCGAACAGCCGCTCCCGCAGGGACGGGTTCCTGATCTCCAGGGTGTCCAGGATCACCGCGACGGCCGTGCGGTCGTACGCGGAGCGCTCCAGGTCGACGACCGTCCTCGGCAGCTCGACGGTACGGACCATCTCGGTGAGGCGGCGGTTGAGCTTGACGGCCTCCAGGTGGTCGCGCAGGTTCTGCCCGGCCTTGCCCTTGACCTCCTCGACCCGCTCGACGAGCTCCGCGAACGAACCGAACTGGTTGATCCACTTCGCGGCCGTCTTCTCACCGACCCCGGGGATGCCCGGCAGGTTGTCGGACGGGTCGCCGCGCAGCGCCGCGAAGTCGGGGTACTGGGCGGGCGTCAACCCGTACTTCTCGACGACCTTCTCGGGGGTGAACCGGGTCAGCTCCGAGACGCCCTTCGTCGGGTACAGCACCGTGGTGTGCTCGGACACCAGCTGGAAGGAGTCGCGGTCGCCGGTGACGATCAGGACCTCGAAGCCCTCGGCCTCGGCCTGGGTGGCGAGCGTGGCGATGACGTCGTCCGCCTCGAAGCCGTCCACCGCGAACCGGGACACGTGCATCGCGTCGAGCAGTTCGCCGATCAGTTCGACCTGGCCCTTGAACTCGTCCGGCGTCTTGGAGCGGTTCGCCTTGTACTCGGTGAACTCCTCGGAACGCCAGGTCTTGCGGGACACGTCGAACGCGACCGCGAAGTGCGTGGGCGCCTCGTCACGCAGGGTGTTGGCCAGCATCGACGCGAAACCGTAGATCGCGTTCGTCGGCTGGCCCGTCGCGGTGGTGAAGTTCTCCGCGGGCAGCGCGAAGAACGCGCGGTAGGCCAGCGAGTGCCCGTCCATGAGCATCAGGCGGGGCCGGCTGCCGGCGGGGGTGTCGGTCTTCTTCGCTGCTGTCTCTGCCACGCCCCCGATCCTGCCACGCCCCACTGACACTCGGTCCCGGCCGGCACGTCCCACCGGGTTCCCCGGGCCGCCCGGCGTCCGCCGCAGGCTTTGGTCCCGTGCGGCGACCGGGCCGCACGGGAACGCTGTCGGCGCCTCGTGCGAGGATCGTGGAGGTGTGTGGCACAGGCGAGCGAAGGAGAGCGCGCGATGGCAACGAAGCCTCCCAAGGCCGATCCGGTCCAGGACGCGCCGCAGGTCGCCGAGCCCAAGCACGTGGCGGCGGGTTTGCCGGCCGTCGGGCACTCATTGCGGATGGCCCGGCAGCAGATGGGTGTGAAGCGCACCGCGCTGACGCTGCTGCGCGTCAACCAGAAGGACGGCTTCGACTGCCCGGGCTGCGCCTGGCCCGAACCCGAGCACCGGCACACCGCCGAGTTCTGCGAGAACGGCGCGAAGGCGGTCGCCGAGGAGGCGACCCTGCGCCGGGTCACCCCCGAGTTCTTCGCCGCGCACCCGGTCGCCGACCTCGCCGGCCGCAGCGGCTACTGGCTCGGCCAGCAGGGCCGCCTCATGCACCCCATGTACCTGCCCGAGGGCGGGGAGCGCTACGAACCGGTGACCTGGGAGCGCGCCTTCGACATCATCGCCGAGGAGACCGCCGCCCTCGCCTCTCCCGACGAGGCCGTCTTCTACACCTCGGGCCGCACCAGCAACGAAGCCGCGTTCCTCTACCAGCTCTTCGCCCGGGAACTCGGCACGAACAACCTGCCGGACTGCTCCAACATGTGCCACGAGTCGTCCGGCTCGGCCCTGTCGGAGACCATCGGCGTCGGCAAGGGCAGCGTCCTGCTCGAGGACCTCTACCAGGCCGACCTGATCATCGTCGCCGGGCAGAACCCGGGCACCAACCACCCACGCATGCTGTCCGCCCTGGAGAAGGCCAAGGCGGGCGGCGCGAAGATCATCAGCGTGAACCCGCTGCCCGAGGCGGGCCTGGAGCGCTTCAAGAATCCGCAGACCCCCAAGGGCCTCACCGCGGGCGCCGCCCTCACCGACCTCTTCCTCCAGATCCGCATCGGCGGCGACCAGGCCCTCTTCCGGCTCCTCAACAAGCTCGTCCTCGACACCGACGGCGCGCTCGACGAGGCGTTCATCGCCGAACACACCCACGGCTTCGAGGAGTTCGCCGACGCGGCCCGTACCGCCGACTGGGACGAGACGCTCACCGCGACCGGCCTCACGCGCGCGGAGATCGAGGAGACCCTGCGCATGGTGCTCGCCTCCGAGCGCACCATCGTCTGCTGGGCCATGGGCCTGACCCAGCACAAGCACTCGGTGCCGACGATCCGCGAGGTCGTCAACTTCCTGCTGCTGCGCGGCAACATCGGCCGTCCCGGCGCGGGCGTGTGCCCGGTGCGAGGGCACTCCAACGTGCAGGGCGACCGCACCATGGGCATCTTCGAGCGGCCCGCGCCGGCCTTCCTGGACGCCCTCGAGAAGGAGTTCGGCTTCGCGCCCCCGCGCGAGCACGGCTTCGACGTCGTCCGCGCCATCCGCGCGCTGCGCGACGGCGAGGCGAAGCTGTTCTTCGCGATGGGCGGCAACTTCGTCTCGGCCTCGCCGGACACCGAGGTCACCGAGGCGGCCATGCGACGCGCCCGGCTGACGGTGCACGTGTCGACCAAGCTCAACCGCTCACACGTCGTGACGGGCGCACGGGCCCTGATCCTGCCGACGCTCGGCCGGACCGAACGCGACCTTCAGGGCGGCGGCGAGCAGTTCGTGACCGTGGAGGACTCCATGGGCATGGTGCACGCCTCGCGCGGCCGCCTGGCGCCGGCGAGCGCGCACCTGCTGTCCGAGCCCGCCATCGTCTGCCGCCTCGCCCGCCGGGTGCTCGGCGAGGACAGCAAGGTCCCGTGGGAGGAGTTCGAGAAGGACTACGCGACGATCCGTGACCGCATCGCGCGCGTGATCCCCGGCTTCGACGACTTCAACGCGCGCGTGGCCCGCCCCGAGGGCTTCACCCTCCCGCACGCCCCGCGCGACGAGCGCCGTTTCCCCACGGCGACCGGCAAGGCCAACTTCACCGCGGCCCCCGTCGAGTACCCCCGGCTGCCCGAGGGCCGGCTGCTCCTTCAGACGCTGCGCTCGCACGACCAGTACAACACCACGATCTACGGCCTCGACGACCGCTACCGGGGCATCAGGAACGGCCGCCGGGTCGTCCTGGTCAACGCCGAGGACGCGCGCGTGCTCGGGCTCGCCGAGGGCTCGTACGTGGACCTGGTGAGCGAATGGCGGGACGGCGTGGAGCGACGGGCGCCCGGCTTCTGGGTCGTGCTCTACCCGACCAGCCGGGGTTGCGCCGCCGCCTACTACCCGGAGACCAACGTCCTGGTCCCGCTGGACGCGACCGCCGACACCAGCAACACCCCGGCCAGCAAGTCCGTAGTCGTCCGTCTGGAACAATCGGCGACCGACTGAGCGTTTGCTTAAGTCACGCTGGACTGTGATCGACGAACGGAGCCGGGCCCCATGGGCGAGCAGCAGCACGTGAAGTTCCCGCAAGAGGTCATCGACGAGTACGCCGCCCTCGGCGTCGACATCCTGGCCCTGTTCTCGGCCGGGCACCTCGGCACCCGCATGGGCGTGGACATCGTCGAGGCGTCCGCGGACCGGGTCGTCGGCACCATGCCGGTCGAGGGCAACACCCAGCCCTACGGCCTGCTGCACGGCGGCGCCTCCGCGGTCCTCGCCGAGACCCTCGGTTCGGTCGGCGCCATGCTGCACGGCGGCAGCACCAAGATCGCCGTCGGTGTCGACCTGAACTGCACCCACCACCGCGGGGTCCGCTCCGGCCTGGTCACCGGCGTGGCCACACCCGTGCACCAGGGCCGCTCCACGGCGACGTATGAGATCGTGATCAGCGACCCGGAGGGCCGGCGCGTGTGCACCGCGCGACTCACCTGTCTGCTGCGGGACGTACGGGCCGGCGACGGCGCGCAGGTGTCCAGCGCGGGCTGACGCCCCGCCGCTCCGGAGAGTCATCCGCGCGAGGCCGTTGCCCACTCCCACCGCGGCGGCCTAGCGTCGGGGCATGACCACGGGAGGAGCCCCACGGGCGGGGGCGGCGAGGCGGCCGTCCGGACCGGCGCTGCGGGCGGCCTTGCCGGCGGCCTTCCTGGCGGGCCTGCTGGCGACCGCCTGCGGAGCCTCCGGGAGCGCCGGCTCGAGCGGCACCCGGTCACCGTCCGGCCCGTCGCCGTCCACCGCCTCGCCCGAGGAACTGTGCACCCGCGTCGTAGCCCACTGGTCGCGCGAGGTCCTGGACAGCACCGCTTACGGGGACTACCAGTCGATGGGACTGTCCAACGGACAGTACGAGATCCTGCGCGCCGTCGTGGACGCCGCACGGACCGCGAAGAAGCACCAAGGTGCCGACGCGGCGGACGAGTTGATCGACCGCGAGGCGGGCCGGGCCTGCGCGGACCGGTACCGCTCCGGCGGCCCGACCGAGGGCCCCTGGCAGTGAGCGGCGTGGGCCCGGTGGAGCCCGGCGAGGGCACCCACGCGTGGGAGACCGACGACACCGGCCCCGCCGCCGGCCCGCACCGCTCCCCCGGCACCCGCCACTCATCCGACGCCCTTGACGCCGACGCCTTCGCCGCGCAGGCCTCAACTCCCGCCGGACGCCTGGTCCTTCGGCTCCGCCGGTTCGTCCGCCCGCCTGCCGCCCACCGCCGCGCCGTGCCGGCGGCGCTCGCCGCGGCACTCCTCCTCGCGGGCGGCGGCTACCTCTACGCGACCCGGCCGCACGACGCCGAACCGGCGGCCCCCGCACCGCCGTTCCCGTCCCAGGTGGTGGACGTCAGCTACCTCGGCGAGGTCGTACCGCCCGGGGCCCTCCCCCGCACCTTCGCCTTCGAGGTCCTGCTCGGCGTGGAGTCAGGACCGCCCGTCACCGTGACGCGACTGACCCAGCCGTACACCGGCCTTTCTCTGACCTCGGTCCCCCGTACGCCCTTCAGGACAAAAGCGGGGTCCGTCCGCAAAGTCGTCATCACCATGCGGGTAACGGAATGCGGAGAAGTGCCGAAGAACGTCGGTCTGCCTTTCGTGGACGTAACTCTACGTAATGCGCGCGCAATACAAGCCCACAGTTTCATCCTCGGCGCCCGCTATGCACATGACCTCTCCCAAGCCCTACAAGTCGCCTGTAGCAACGAAATCGGTCATCACCAAAACGCCTGAGACGCCTGAACGTACCCGGGTTCGTCCTGCGCGTTCTCAGCATGCGGACAGGGCGAATCGGCCTGAATTCAGCTGTTCCACCCACCAAGTACCGCTCTGCATTACCTCGTGTCATAACAAGAGCGTCACAGCATCGGCCAGACTCTCCTCTCCGTCAGCTTCACCCGCTTAGAGTCACGCCCAGTCACCGCGCGGCTGGAATACCCCTTCGGCCCAGCGCTCGACTCGGCCTCTTCCAGGGGGGAGAGCCGCCCAGGGAAAGGACTGGAACGTGCGCCAACGTTCGCTCATCGCCATTACCGCCGCGCTGTCCGCGGGAGCACTCACCCTCACCGCCTGCGGCTCGCGCGACAGCGACGACAAGGGCTCCGACAGCGGCGGCACCACCGTCACCATCGGTATCGACGCCCCGCTGACCGGCGACCTGTCCGCGCTGGGCCTCGGCATCAAGAACTCCGTCGACCTCGCCGCCAAGACGGCCAACAAGCAGAAGTACGTCGACGGCATCACCTTCAAGGTCGAGGCGCTCGACGACCAGGCCCAGCCGTCCTCGGGCCAGCAGAACGCCACCAAGCTGGTCGCCGACAAGTCCGTCCTCGGCGTGGTCGGCCCGCTGAACTCCTCCGTCGCCGAGTCGATGCAGAAGGTCTTCGACGACGCCAAGCTCGTCGAGGTCTCCCCGGCCAACACCAACCCGGCGCTCACCCAGGGCACCGACTGGGCGACCACGAAGAAGCGCGTCTACACGTCGTACTTCCGCACCGCGACCACGGACGCCATCCAGGGCCCGTTCGCCGCGCAGTACCTGATCAACGACGCCAAGAAGAAGAAGGTCTTCGTCATCGACGACAAGAAGACCTACGGCGCCGGCCTGGCCGGAACCTTCACCGAGGAGTTCAAGAAGCTCGGCGGCACGGTGGCGGGCACCGAGCACATCAACCCGGACAGCAAGGACTTCTCGGCCATCGCCACCAAGGTCAAGAACTCCGGCGCCGACGTCGTCTACTACGGCGGCGAGTACCCGCAGGCCGGCCCCCTGAGCAAGCAGATCAAGGCCGCCGGCGCCAAGATCCCCGTGGTCGGCGGTGACGGCATCTACAGCGCCGACTTCATCAAGCTGGCCGGCGCCAGCGCCACTGGCGACCTCGCCACCTCGGTCGGCGCGCCCGTCGAGGAGCTGGCCTCCGCCAAGGAGTTCGTGGCCAACTACAAGACCGAGGGCTACAAGGAGGCCTACGAGGCCTACGGCGGCTACTCCTACGACTCGGCCTGGGCGATCATCGAAGCCGTGAAGAAGGCCGTCGACGACAACGACGGCAAGCTCCCGGACGACGCCCGCGCCAAGGTCACCGCCGCCATGCAGAACGTCTCCTTCGACGGTGTGACCGGCAAGGTCTCCTTCGACGAGTTCGGTGACGCCACCAACAAGCAGCTCACCGTCTACGCCGTCGAGAACGGCGCCTGGAAGCCGGTGAAGTCCGGCACCTACTCCGGCTGACCCACCCGCATCACACGAGCCGCGCGGGGCGCTGTTCCACTGGCGCCCCGCGCGGACTCACATCCGGACACATCCGTCGAAATCATCCGAACGTCTCGGAGGACATGCGGTGAACGAACTGCCGCAGCAGCTGGTCAACGGCCTGCTACTGGGATCCATGTACGGGCTGGTCGCCATTGGCTACACAATGGTCTACGGCATCGTCCAGCTCATCAACTTCGCCCACGGCGAGATCTTCATGACGGGCGCCTTCGGGGCTCTCTCCGTCTACCTCTGGGTACTGCCGAACGGCACGACCATGTGGATAGCCCTGCCGCTCATGCTCGTCGGCGCCATCCTGGTCGCCGTCCTCGTCGCCATCGGAGCGGAACGGTTCGCCTACCGCCCCCTGCGCGGAGCACCCCGCCTCGCCCCCCTCATCACGGCCATCGGCCTCTCCCTGGCCCTCCAGCAGGCCGTCTGGGCCTGGTACCCGGAAGCCACCTCGGCCCGCACGTTCCCCCAGATCGAGGGCGGCCCCTTCCACATCGGCGACGTCACGATCCAGACCGGTGACATCTTCCTGCTGGCCGCCGCCCCCATCAGCATGGCCGTCCTCGCCTACTTCGTCATGAAGACCCGCACCGGACGCGGCATGCAGGCCACGGCACAGGACCCGGACACCGCCAAGCTCATGGGCGTCAACACCGACCGGATCATCGTGATCGCCTTCGCCCTCGGCGCCGTCTTCGCCGCCATCGGCGGTGTCGCCTACGGCCTGAAGTACGGTCAGATCGACTACCGCATGGGCTTCATCCTCGGCCTCAAGGCCTTCACGGCAGCCGTCCTCGGCGGCATCGGCAACATCTACGGCGCCATGATCGGCGGCGTCGTCCTCGGCATCGCCGAAACCCTGGCCACCGCCTACATCGCCGACATCCCCGGCATGGACAAGTTCGGCAGCCAGTCCTGGGCCGACGTCTGGGCCTTCGTACTTCTCATCCTCGTACTGCTGTTCAGGCCACAAGGCCTGCTCGGCGAGCGCGTCGCGGACAGGGCGTGACACCGATGACCACACAGACCACCGCACCCGAGACCCCGAGCGCCCCCACCTCGGGGCCCGCCACCGGCCTCATCGGCATCCCGCCGCACCTCGGCCGCGCCCTCGCCACCGGCGGCGGCGCCCTCACCGTCGTCTCCACCTTCCTCGCCTGGACCTGGACCGCCGCCTTCCCCGGCGACCTCACCGTCTACGGCTACCCCGGCGGCCTCCAGGTCCTCGCCCTCATCGGCGGCGCCCTCACCACCCTGTTCGGCCTCTCCTCCTACGGCGTCAAGGGTCTGCGCTGGCTCACCCCCGCCGGCGGCGACGGCGCCATCAAGTTCGCCGCGCTCGCCGCCTTCGCCACCGTCTGGTACACGGTCATCGCGATCACCGTCGACCTCGGCGGCATCGTCAACCTCGAGCCCGGCGGCTACATCGCCGCCCTCGCCACCCTCACCGCCTTCCTCGGCGCCCTCGCCCTCCCCTTCGAGCGCCCCGAACCCGAACCCCACGACCCGGACGACACCGGTTGGGAACTCTTCCGCCACCGCCTCCGCGCCGGCCGTGACACCACCAAGGCAGCGTTCGCCGGCGGCACCGCCCGCCCCCTCGGCGCCCTGCCCTCCTACGCCGAGATCCTGATCATCGTCGCCGTCCTCGGCCTCGGCCTCACGATCTTCACCTACGGCATCGGCACCGAGTACGACGAACTCTTCGTCGGCTTCCTGATCACCGCCGCCTTCGGCTTCGCCGCACTCAACAAGTCCGGCCTCGTCGCCCAGGCCAGCCAGATCACCGCCCGCCACCAGAACATCACCATCTGCGGCGCCTTCGTCGCCGCCGCGATGTTCCCCTTCACCCAGACCGACGACCAGTACGCCACCGTCGGCGTCTACATCCTGATCTTCGGCACCGTCGCCCTCGGCCTCAACATCGTCGTCGGCCTCGCCGGTCTCCTCGACCTCGGCTACGTCGCCTTCCTCGGCGTCGGCGCCTACGCCGCCGCCATGGTCTCCGGCTCCCCCAGCTCCCCGTTCGACGTGCACTTCCCGTTCTGGGCCGCCGTCCTCGTCGGCGCCGCAGCCTCCCTCGTCTTCGGCGTCCTCATCGGCGCCCCGACCCTGCGACTGCGCGGCGACTACCTCGCCATCGTCACCCTCGGCTTCGGCGAGATCTTCCGCATCACCGCGAACAACCTCGACGGCACCTCCGGCCCCGACATCACCAACGGCTCCAACGGCATCTCCTCCATCCCGAACCTCAACATCCTCGGGTTCGACTTCGGAGCCGAACACGTCATCGCCGGATTCACCATCGGCCGGTTCGCCAACTACTTCTTCCTGATGCTCCTCATCACCGCCGTCGTCGTCCTCGTCTTCCGGCGCAGCGGCGACTCCCGCATCGGCCGCGCCTGGGTCGCCATCCGCGAAGACGAGACCGCCGCCCTCGCCATGGGCATCAACGGCTTCCGCGTCAAGCTCATCGCCTTCGCCGTCGGCGCCTCCCTCGCCGGCCTCGCCGGCACCGTCCAGGCCCACGTCACCTACACCGTGACCCCCGAGCAGTACCTCTTCGCCGGCCCCATCCCGCCCAACTCCGCCTTCCTGCTCGCCGCGGTCGTCCTGGGCGGCATGGGCACCATCAGCGGCCCCCTCATCGGCGCCGCGCTGCTCTTCCTCATCCCCAACAAGCTCCAGTTCCTCGGCGACTACCAGCTCTTCGCCTTCGGTCTCGCCCTCATCCTGCTGATGCGCTTCCGCCCCGAGGGACTCATCCCCAACCGGCGCCGTCAGCTCGAGTTCCACGAGGACGCGGAAGCTCCCACCGTCCTGACCAAGGCAGGGGCCTGACCACCATGACCACCGACACCACCACCACGGTCGCCCCCGTCGGCGAAAGGGTCCTCGACGCCCGCGGCGTCACCATGCGCTTCGGCGGCCTCACCGCCGTGCGCGACGTCGACCTGCACGTCAACGCCGGAGAGATCGTCGGCCTCATCGGCCCCAACGGAGCCGGCAAGACGACCTTCTTCAACTGCCTCACCGGCCTCTACATCCCCACCGAGGGCGAGGTCCGCTACAAGGGCACCGTCCTGCCGCCCAAATCCTTCAAGGTCACCGCGGCCGGCATCGCCCGCACCTTCCAGAACATCCGTCTGTTCGCCAACATGACAGTCCTGGAGAACGTCCTCGTAGGCCGCCACACCCGCACCAAGGAAGGCTTCTGGTCGGCCGTCCTGCGCCTCCCCTCCTTCCACCGGGCGGAAGCCGCCTCCCGCGCACGGGCCATGGAACTCCTGGAGTTCATCGGCCTGGAGAAGAAGGCCGACCACCTCGCACGCAACCTCCCCTACGGCGAACAGCGCAAACTGGAGATCGCGCGAGCACTGGCCAGCGAGCCCGGGCTGCTCCTCCTCGACGAGCCCACCGCCGGCATGAACCCCCAGGAAACCCGCGCGACCGAAGAGCTCGTCTTCGCCATCCGCGACAAGGGCATCGCCGTCCTCGTCATCGAGCACGACATGCGCTTCATCTTCAACCTCTGCGACCGGGTCGCCGTACTCGTGCAGGGCGAGAAACTCGTCGAAGGCGACAGCGCCACCGTCCAGGGCGACGAACGCGTCGTCGCCGCCTACCTCGGCGAACCCTTCGAAAACGCCCCCGGCGACGAAGAGATAGCCGAAGTCGAGGCCGCCGAAGCGAAGGCCGACAGCGCCGCCACTCCGACGGACGCCGCGCCCGGCAAGGAGAACGACCGATGACCGCACTGCTCGAAGTCGAGGACCTCCGGGTCGCCTACGGCAAGATCGAGGCCGTCAAAGGCATCTCGTTCAAGGTCGAGGCCGGCGAGGTCGTCACCCTGATCGGCACCAACGGCGCCGGCAAGACCACCACCCTGCGCACCCTCTCCGGACTCCTCAAGCCCGTCGGCGGCCAGATCAAGTTCAACGGCAAATCGCTGAAGAAGATCCCCGCCCACGACATCGTCTCGCTCGGACTCGCCCACTCCCCCGAGGGGCGGCACATCTTCCCGCGCATGACGATCGAGGACAACCTCCGCCTCGGCGCCTTCCTCCGCAGCGACAAGCCCGGCATCGAGAAGGACATCCAGCGCGCCTACGACCTCTTCCCCATCCTGGGAGAGCGCCGCAAGCAGGCCGCCGGCACCCTCTCGGGCGGCGAACAGCAGATGCTCGCCATGGGCCGCGCCCTCATGTCCCAGCCCAAACTGCTCATGCTGGACGAGCCCTCCATGGGCCTCTCCCCCATCATGATGCAGAAGATCATGTCCACCATCGTCGAGCTCAAGGCCCAGGGCATGACCATCCTGCTCATCGAGCAGAACGCCCAGGCCGCCCTCTCGCTCGCCGACCACGGCCACGTCATGGAGATCGGAAAGATCGTCCTCTCCGGCACCGGCCAGGACCTCCTCCACGACGAGTCCGTCCGCAAGGCGTACCTCGGCGAGGACTGAGCACCCCTCGCACACGACACACGCACACGACGAGGCCCGCGCCCCTTCTCGGGGCGCGGGCCTCGTCGTTTCGCGTAGGTCCGGGCGGCTCAGCCCTTCGACGACTTCTTCTCGTCGGCGTCCTGGATGACCGCCTCCGCCACCTGCTGCATCGACATCCGACGGTCCATCGACGTCTTCTGGATCCACCGGAACGCCGCCGGCTCCGTCAGCCCGTACTCCGTCTGAAGAACCGACTTCGCCCGGTCCACCAGCTTGCGCGTCTCGAGCCGCAGCGTCAGATCCGCGACCTCGTTCTCCAGCTCACGCAGCTCCGTGAACCGCGAGACGGCCATCTCGATCGCCGGGACGACGTCACTCTTGCTGAACGGCTTCACGAGATACGCCATCGCACCGGCGTCACGCGCCCGCTCGACGAGGTCGCGCTGTGAGAACGCGGTCAGCATCAGCACCGGCGCGATGCGCTCCTCGGCGATCTTCTCGGCCGCCGAGATGCCGTCCATCTTGGGCATCTTCACATCGAGGATGACCAGGTCCGGCTTGTGCTCGCGCGCCAGCTCGATCGCCTGCTCACCGTCACCGGCCTCGCCGACGACGCTGTAGCCCTCCTCCTCCAGCATCTCTTTGAGGTCGAGACGGATCAGCGCCTCGTCCTCGGCGATGACGACGCGGGTCGTCAGCGGAGGCACGTGCGACTTGTCGTCGTCGGGCGCGTCTACGGGCTGGGGCGACTCGGGGGCGGTCACGGGGGCTCCTTGTTACGGGCCGGGCAGTGCTGCTGGTTATGCAGCCTACCTAGAGGCGGGGCGTCACGGTGACCCGGTATGCTTCCGATCAGCCAGTCCCGCCGGGTTGGTGGAATCGGCATACACACGGTCCTCAAAAGACCGCGCCTCACGGCTTGCGGGTTCGAGTCCCGCACCCGGCACCGACAAGCGGAGGATCACGTTCGTGTGATCCTCCGCTTTTTGCTGCGCACGGCCACGACAGTGAAGCCCTACTTCGGGCTGTCGTCCTCGCCCACGTGATGGACGCGGACCAGGTTCGTCGAGCCCGAGACCCCGGTGAGCGATCCCGCCGTGATGACCACCACGTCACCCTGCCGGCAGCGCCCGTACCTGAGCAGCAGCTCGTCGACCTGGTCGACCATCGCGTCGGTGGAGTCCGCGTGCGGGCCGAGGAAGGTCTCGACCCCCCAGGTCAGGCTCAGCTGGGAGCGGGTCGCCGGTTCGGGGGTGAAGGCGAGGAGGGGGATCGGGGAGCGGTAGCGGGAGAGGCGGCGGACGGTGTCGCCGCTCTGGGTGAAGGCGACGAGGAACTCGGCGTCGAGGAAGTCGCCGATCTCGGCGGCCGCGCGGGCGACGGCGCCGCCCTGGGTGCGGGGTTTGTTGTCGGCGGTGAGGTCGGGCAGGCCCTTGGCGAGGATGTCCTCTTCGGCCGCTTCGACGATCTTCGCCATCGTGCGGACGGTCTGGATGGCGTATTTGCCGACGCTGGTCTCGCCGGAGAGCATGACCGCGTCGGTGCCGTCGATGACGGCGTTGGCGACGTCGGAGGCTTCGGCGCGGGTGGGGCGGGAGTTCTCGATCATGGAGTCGAGCATCTGGGTGGCGACGATGACGGGCTTGGCATTGCGCTTCGCCAGCTTGATCGCGCGCTTTTGGACGATGGGGACCTGTTCGAGGGGCATTTCGACGCCGAGGTCGCCGCGAGCGACCATGATTCCGTCGAAGGCGGCGACGATGTCGTCGATGTTCTCGACGGCCTGGGGCTTTTCGATCTTGGCGATGACGGGGAGGCGGCGGCCTTCGTCGTCCATGATCCGGTGGACGTCCACGATGTCCCGGCCGCTGCGGACGAAGGAGAGGGCGATGACGTCGAAGCCCGTGCGGAGCGCCCAGCGCAGGTCGTCCTCGTCCTTTTTGGAGAGGGCGGGGACGGAGACGGCGACGCCGGGGAGATTGAGGCCCTTGTGGTCGGAGATCACGCCGCCTTCGATGACGCGGGTGCGGACGCGTGGTCCGTCGACCTCTGTGACCTCGAGGCAGACCTTGCCGTCGTCGACGAGGATGCGTTCGCCGGTGGTGACGTCTTCCGCGAGGCCGGCGTAGGTCGTGCCGCACTTGTGGCGGTCGCCTTCGACGCCTTCTTCGACGGTGATGGTGAAGGTGTCGCCGCGTTCAAGGAGTACGGGGCCTTCGGTGAAGTTGCCGAGGCGGATCTTCGGACCCTGAAGGTCGGCGAGGAGGCCGACGCTGCGGCCGGTTTCGTCGGAGGCCTTGCGAACGCGCTGGTAGCGCTCCTCGTGCTCGGCGTGGCCGCCGTGGCTGAGGTTGAAGCGGGCTACGTCCATTCCGGCGTCGACCAGGGCTTTGACCTGGTCGTAGCTGTCGGTGGCGGGGCCCAGGGTGCAGACGATTTTTGCTCGGCGCATGTTTCGAGCTTATGTCTTACCGATGGGTAGCGAATTGGGTGAGCATGGCGGCTCAACAACCTTTGGGTGAAGGGTTGTTGTCAACCAATAAATTGTGCGGGCTACCGCTCTGATGAGCACTTTTCTGTTTTCCTCGAATGGGTGAATTCACAGGCTCGGTGGATTCATCGTGAACTGTGCGCTGATCTCGGCGCGGACCTGGATGCGCTGGGGTTCGAGGTCGAGGGGTTCGGGGGTCTCGGTGTCGGCTTCGGCGGCTGCCATGGAGAAGCGGACGGCGCGGCGGTCGAAGGCGGCGCGGGGGCGTCCACCCGGTGTGCCGGTGTCGGCGAGTTCGAGGAGGGCGGCGACGGTGGTGCCGAGTGCCTCGGCGTACTCGTTGGCGCGTTGTACGGCTTCGCGTACGGCCTGCTGTCGGGCTCGGCGGTGGACGGGTGAGGTGGGGCGGAGTTGCCAGCTGGGGCCGTCGATCCGGGTGAGGTCGAGGTCGGCGAGGCGGGTGGTGAGTTCGCCGAGGGTGGTGAAGTCGCTGAGTTCGGCGGTGAGGTGGATGGTGCCGTGGTAGGTGCGGACGCGTTCGCCTCGGCCGCGGTGGTCGAGTTCGGGGGCGATGGAGACGGCGCCGGTGGAGAGGTTCTCGACTTCGTCGCCGTAGGACTTGATCAGGTCGAGGACGGTGGTGTTGCGGCGGGTGAGGTCGTCGAGGGTGGTGCGGCGGTCGCGGCCGCGGGCGGTGACGGTGATGCCGATGCGGGCGATCTCGGGGTCGACTTCGAGTTCGGCCTCGCCGCGGACCGTGAGGAGGGGGGCGTCGGGTGTGCCGTACGGGGGGTTCTGCGGGGAGGTCATACGTCCTACCTTGTCATGGCTTTCCCTGGTCCCTGGCGGGTGTTGACCGTGCTGGTCACCAGATCGAAACCTCCTGGACCTGTTGCCGTCGGTCGGGTCCGGGTCAGAATCTACGCGCGTCGTTGACCTTTCCCCGAGGAGCATGAGCCATGCCGTTGAATCGCCGGAAGTTCCTGAAGAAGTCCGCTGTGACCGGGGCGGGGGTGGCGATCGCGGGTGCTGCCGCGGCTCCGGCGCGGGCCGCCGAGGCGAAGAAGCCGGCGAAGCCGGTCAAGCAGCCGAAGCGGTATGCGCTGACCGTGCTGGGGACGACGGACCTGCATGGTCACGTCTTCAACTGGGACTACTTCAAGGACGCGGAGTACCAGGACGCGGCCGGCAATGCTCAGGGGCTGGCGCGTATCTCGACGCTGGTGAACCGGATCCGTGCGGAGAAGGGGCGCGAGAACACGCTGCTGCTGGACGCGGGCGACACGATCCAGGGCACTCCGCTGACGTACTACTACGCGAAGGTGGACCCGATCACCGCCAAGGGTGGTCCGGTGCATCCGATGGCGCAGGCGATGAACGCCATCGGGTACGACGCTGCGGCGCTGGGCAACCACGAGTTCAACTACGGCATCGAGACGCTGCGGAAGTTCGAGTCGCAGTTGCGGTTCCCGCTGCTCGGGGCGAACGCGGTGGACGCGAAGACGCTGAAGCCGGCGTTCCCGCCTTACGTGATCAAGACGTTCTGTGTGAAGGGCGCGCCGCCGGTGAAGGTGGCGGTGCTGGGTCTGACGAACCCGGGTATCGCGATCTGGGACAAGGCGTACGTGCAGGGCAAGCTGGCGTTCCCGGGGCTCGAGGAGCAGGCGGCGAAGTGGGTGCCGAAGCTGAAGTCGCTGGGTGCGGACGTGGTGATCGTGTCGGCGCACTCGGGTTCGTCCGGTACGTCGTCGTACGGTGACCAGTTGCCGTATGTGGAGAACTCGGCGGCGTTGGTGGCGCAGCAGGTGCCGGACATCGACGCGGTGCTGGTGGGTCACGCGCATGTGGAGATCCCGGAGCTGAAGGTCGTCAACGCGAAGACCGGGAAGACGGTCGTGCTGTCGGAGCCGTTGGCGTATGCGGAGCGGCTGTCGGTCTTCGATGTGGAGCTGGTGTTCGAGAAGGGGCGGTGGACGGTCGAGTCCGTTGCTTCGAAGGTGCTGAACTCCAACACGGTCGCGGACGATCCGAAGATCACGAAGCTGCTGGGCGACGAGCACGCGAAGGTCGTGGCGTATGTCAACCAGGTGGTCGGCAGCGCGACGGAGACGCTGACGACGGTGGAGGCGCGGTACAAGGACGCGCCGATCATCGACCTGATCACGAAGGTGCAGGAGGACGTCGTCAAGGCGGCCCTGGCGGGTACGTCGTACGCCTCGCTGCCGGTGATCGCGCAGGCGTCGCCGTTCTCGCGCACGTCGGAGATCCCGGCGGGTCAGGTGACGATCCGGGATCTGTCGAGCCTGTACGTGTACGACAACACGCTGGTGGCGAAGTTGATGACGGGTGCGCAGGTGCGGGCGTACCTGGAGTATTCGGCGCAGTACTTCGTGCAGACGGCGGCGGGAGCGGTGGTCGACACGGAGAAGCTGACGAACGCGGCGGGGCGTCCGGACTACAACTACGACTATGTGTCGGGTCTGGCGTACGAGATCGACATCGCGCAGGCGCCGGGTTCGCGGATCAGGAACCTGACGTTCGGCGGGGTGGCGTTGGACGATGCGCAGCAGTTCGTGCTGGCGGTGAACAACTACCGGGCCAATGGTGGTGGCGCGTTCCCGCACGTGGCGTCGGCACAGGAGTTGTGGTCGGAGTCGACGGAGATCCGTACGCGGATCTCGGAGTGGGTGACGGCGAAGGGTGTGCTGGATCCGAAGGACTTCGCGTCGGTGGACTGGAAGCTGACGCGTGACGGGACGCCGGTGTTCTAGGGGTTCCGACGTCTGGTGGTGCTGCGGGGCGGTGGGCGGTGTTTCGTGCGGTGGCCGGGTCGGTCACCGCGGGAGCACCGCCTTTCGCGTGTGTCGCTCGTGGGTGGTGGGTGCTGCCCGGGGTTTCAGCGTCGGTCGACGAGGGGGGTGAGGGTGGGTGCCTGTCGGGCCGTGGGGATGCGGGGTTGGGGTTGTTCGAGTCCGAAGGTGGTGAAGGCGGTGCGGGTGGGGAGGGGGTAGGTCTCCTTGCCGGTGAGGGTGTTGAGGATGGTGGCGGCGCGCCAGGCGGCGAGGCCCAAATCGGGTGCGCCTACGCCGTGGGTGTGGCGTTCGGCGTTCTGGACGTAGACGTTGCAGCCGGTGGCGGTGATGGAGGGGTCGAGGACGAGGCGGAAGTGTTCGTCGACGCGGGGGCGTTCGCTGTTGTCGCGGCGGATGTAGGGGTCGAGGCCGGCGAGGATGCGGTCGAGGGTGCGTTCGCGGTGGCCGGTGGCGAGGACGACGGCGTCGGTGGTGAGGCGGGTGCGGGTGTTCTGCTGGAGGTGTTCGAGGTGGAGTTCGATCTTGGTGGTGGCGATGCGTCCTGCGGTGCGGACGCGGACGCCGGGGGTGAGGACGGTGTCGGGCCAGCCGCCGCCCAGGGTGCGTCGGTAGAGCTCGTCGTGGATGGCGGCGAGGGTGGTGGCGTCGATGCCTTTGTGGAGTTGCCATTGGGCGGTGGTGAGGCGGTCGCGGGTGCTTTCGGGGAGGGCGTGGAAGTAGCGGGTGTAGTCGGGGGTGAAGTGTTCGAGGCCGAGTTTGGAGTACTCCATGGGGGCGAAGGCGTCGGTGCGGCCGATCCAGTGGAGTTGTTCGTGGCCGACGGGTCGGTGGCGGAGGAGGTCGAGGAAGACTTCGGCGCCGGACTGTCCTGACCCGACGACGGTGATGTGGCCGGCGGCGAGGAGGGTGTCGCGGTGGGTCAGGTAGTCGGTGGCGTGGACGACGGGTACGCCGGGGGCGTCGACGAGGGGGCGGAGGGCGTCGGGGACGTAGGGCTCGGTGCCGATGCCGAGGACGACGTTGCGGGTATGGGTGCGGCCGAGGGCTTCGGCTTCGCCGTCGGTGTCGAGTTGGGTGTGGTCGACTTCGAAGACGTCGCGCTCGGGGTTCCAGCGGACGGCGTCGGCCTGGTGGCGGAAGTGGAGTCCGGGGAGTTGGTCGGCGACCCAGCGGCAGTAGGTGTCGTATTCGGCGCGTTGGGTGTGGAAGCGCTCGGCGAAGTAGAAGGGGTAGAGGCGGTGGTGGGTCTTGAGGTAGTTGAGGAAGGTCCAGGGGCTGGTGGGGTCGGCGAGGGTGACGAGATCGGCGAGGAAGGGGACTTGGACGCGGGCGCCGTCGATGAGGAGGCCGGGGTGCCAGTCGAAGCGGGGGCGTTGTTCGTAGAAGACGGCGTCGAGTTCGGCGAGCGGATGGGCGAGGGCGGCGAGGGAGAGGTTGCAGGGGCCGATGCCGATGCCGACGAGGTCGCGGGGGGTGTCGGTGCCGAAGTGTGGGGGTGTGTTCATCGGGGGGTGTTTCCTTCCACCAGGTCGAGGAGGGTGGCGAGGTCGTGGGGGCGGGTGTGGGGGTTGAGGAGGGTGGCCTTGAGCCAGAGCCGGCCGTCGAGGCGGGCTCGGCCGAGGACGGCGCGGCCGTGGGTGAGGAGGCGGCGGCGGGTCTCGGCCACGGTCTCGTCGGGGGCGCCGGCGGGGCGGAACAGGACGGTGCTGATGGTGGGTGGGGCGTGGAGTTCGAAGCCGGGGTGTGCGGTGATGAGGGCGGCCAACTGCTGGGCACGGTCGCAGACTTGATCGACGAGCGCGCCGAGGCCGGTGCGGCCGAGGGTCTTGAGGGTGACGGCGATCTTGAGGGCGTCGGGGCGTCGGGTGGTGCGCAGGGAGCGGCCGAGGAGGTCGGGGAGGCCGGCTTCGGTGTCGTCGTCGGCGTTGAGATAGTCGGCGTGGTGGTGGAGGGCGGTGAGGTCGTGTGCGTCGCGGGCGGCGAGGAGCCCGGCGGCGACGGGTTGCCAGCCGAGTTTGTGCAGGTCGAGGGTGACGGTGTGGGCGGTGTCGAGGCCGGTGAGCAGGTGGCGGTGGCGGTCGCTGAAGAGGAGGCCGCCTCCGTAGGCGGCGTCGATGTGGAGGCGGGCGCCGTGGGTGGCGGTGAGGGCGGCGATGGCGGGGAGGGGGTCGATGAGTCCGGCGTCGGTGGTGCCGGCGGTGGCGGCGACGACGAGGGGGCCGCCGGGCAGGGTGGCGAGGGTGCGGGCGAGGGCGGCGGGGTCGAGGGTGCCGGTGGGGGTGGGGATGATGACGGGCTCGGGGAGGCCGAGGAACCAGGCGGCGCGGGGCAGGGAGTGGTGGGCGTTGGCGCCGCAGACGAGTCTGAGGGTGGGGCCGTGGGTTTCGCGGGCGAGGAGGAGGGCGAGCTGGTTGGCTTCGGTGCCGCCGGTGGTGACGAGGGCGTCGGCCATGCCTGCGTGAGCGGCGAGGGTCCGGGTCACGAGGGCCTCGAGTTCGGAGGCGGCCGGTGCCTGGTCCCAGGAGTCGAGGGAGGGGTTGAGGGCGGATACGGCGAGGTCGGCGGCGGTGGCGACGGCGAGGGGCGGGCAGTGCAGGTGGGCTGCGCAGAGGGGGTCGGCGGGGTCGGCGGCGCCTTCGGCGAGGGCCTGGACGAGGGTGGTGAGGGCGTGGGGGTCGCCGTGTTCGGGGAGGAGGTCTCCGGCCGCGTGCCGTACTCGCGCGGCGACGGCTTGGGGGCCGCCTGCGGGGAGTGGTCCTCCGCGGGCCCGCAGGCCGGCGGCGAGGGCGTCGAGGACGGTCGTGAGCAACGGCCTCAGGGCGTCGGGGCCTTCGGGTCCTGAGGCGAGGGGCGGCAAGCTCACGGGGGCTCCTCCGGGGCGCGGGGGCGGGTGCCTCGCAGCGGGGAGTGTCAGCTTGTCGGGGATTGCGCGGGCGCGCCCGGAACATCCGGTGAGCGGAACCCTAACGGGGGACGTCGGGGCGGCGCCGGCCTTGCCCCACGGGGGCTTGCGTCACGGGGGCTTGCGTCACGGGGGCTTGCGTCACGGGGCTTGCCCCTGGCATTGCTTGCCTTGGCCCAGGCGCGGGCGCGGGTCTGACGCGGGGCGCGGACCTGACGCGGGGCGGTAGGTGGCGCCGGGGCCGGAGGTATGCGGTGCCGGGGTTGGTGTGGGCGCCGTTGGGGGCTGCCGCCCCCGGGCCCCCGCATCGGCCCTGAACGGGCCTCGTCCTCAATCGCCGGACGGGCTGGATTTGCCGACCGGCGCTGAAAGGCGGGACCAGAGGCCTCCGGGGCCGTCGGGTCCCCCGGGGACGCCAAGCCCGGAGCCGTCGGGTCCCCCGGGGCCGTCGGCTCGCCCGGGCCTGTCGGCTCGCCCGGGGTCGTCGGCTCGCCCGGGGTCGTCGGCTCACCCGGGGTCGTCGGCTCACCCGGGGTCGTCGGCTCGCCCGGGGTCGTCGGCTCGCCGCGGGCCGTCGCGGCCGTCAGCTCCCCCGTAAGGCCGCCGAATCCCCCTCGGTGATCAGGGGCCCCGGGGCCGTCGGCTCCCCCGGGGCCACCAGTCCCCCAGGGCGATCGGCTCCCCCGGGGCCACCAGTCCCCCAGGGCGATCGGCTCCCCCGGGGCCACCAGTCCCCCAGGGCGATCGGCTCCCCCGGGGCCACCAGTCCCCGAGGGCCGTCGGCTCCCCCGGGCCGTCCGGCCTCTCGGGGCCGTCGGGGAATTCCGGGGGGGGTTAGGCCTGGCGTACTCGCAACGCCCTTGCCAGGTCGTCGAGTTGGTCGATGAGTTTGCGGCGTAGGGCGGGGGTGGGGTCGGCTTGGGTCAGGCACTCCTCGCCCATGCGGAGGGTGTCGCGGGTGACGGCGTGGGCGGGGAAGGCCCAGCGGCCGGCGGCTTCGGCGATGGCGGGGCCGCGGCGGGCGGCGACGGTGACGGCGTCCTGGTAGAAGCGGGGGACGTAGTCGGCGACGAGGTCGGTCTGTTCGGGCTGCCAGAAGCCCTGCGCGGTGGCGGTGAAGAGGTAGTTGGAGAGGGTGTCGTCGTCGAACATGGCGGCCCAGGCGGCGCGTTTGGCGTCGGCGTCGGGGAGGGCCGCGCGGCAGCGGGCGGCGCCTTCCTGGCCGGTGGCGGAGGGGTCGCGGTCGAGTTCGGCGGCGATGGCGCCCTCGTCGGTGGCTCCGAGGACGGCGAGCCGGGCGAGGACGCGCCAGCGCAGGTCGGGGTCGAGTTCGGGGCCGCCGGGGACGGTGCCGTCGGCGAGCCAGGCGGCGATGGTGTCGGGGTGGGCGGCGCCGTCGATGAAGTGGCGTACGGCGATGAGGCGCAGGCCGGGGTGGTCGCCGTCCTCGGTGCGGCGGATGAGGTCGCGGCAGAGGGCGGAGAGGGTGGCGACGGCGGCGGGGCGCTGTTCCGGGGTGACGTAACGGTCGGCGACCTGTCCGGAGGCGAAGGAGAGGACGCCCTGCACGAGGGCGAGGTCGGTCTCCCGGGGGAGGTGGGCGCGGGCGGCGTCGAGGTAGGCGGCGGGGGCGAGGTCTCCGTCGCGGACGGCGTCGCGCAGGGCGTTCCAGACGACGGCGCGGGTGAGCGGGTCGGGGAGGCCGGAGAGGCTGGTGCGGACGGTTTCGAAGGAGGCGGGGTCGAAGCGGATCTTGGTGTAGGTGAGGTCGCCGTCGTTGAGGAGCACCAGGGCGGGGCGCTTGCCGATGGGCTGCGGTGCGCTCTGCGGGATGTCGACTTCGAGGCGTTCGCGCAGGGTGAGGCTGCCTTCGTCGGCGAGGTCGAGATCGTAGAGGCCGGCGGCGACGCGGTGCGGGCGGCTGCCGTGGTGGGCGATGGTGAGGGTGCGGTCGCCGTTGCTGCCGTTGAGGGTGGGGGTGAGGGTGTCGACCCCGGTGGTGCGCAGCCAGGCGTCGGCCCAGGCGTGGACGTCGCGGTCGGTGTGGGCGGCGAGGGAGTCGATGAAGTCGGCGAGGGTGGCGTTGGCGAAGCGATGGCGGGCGAAGTGGGTGTTGATGCCCGCGAGGAAGTCCTTCTCGCCGAGCCAGGTGACGAGCTGGCGTAGCGCGGAGGCGCCCTTGGCGTAGGAGATGCCGTCGAAGTTGAGGAGAGCGGAGGCGGTGTCGTCGACGTTCTCGGGGGCGACGGGGTGGGTGGAGGGGCGCTGGTCGGCGTCGTAGCCCCAGGGTTTGCGGACGACGCCGAAGTCGGTCCAGGTGTCGGTGAAGCGGGTCGCCTCGGTGAGGGTCTGGTAGCCCATGTACTCGGCGAAGGACTCGTTGAGCCAGATGTCGTCCCACCACTGGAGGGTGACGAGGTCGCCGAACCACATGTGGGCCATCTCGTGGGCGATGACCATGGCGCGGGTCTGGCGTTCGGTGTCGGTGACGGCGGAGCGGTAGACGAATTCGTCGCGGAAGGTGACGAGGCCGGGGTTCTCCATGGCGCCGGCGTTGAACTCGGGGACGAACGCCTGGTCGTAGGAGTCGAAGGGGTAGGGCTCCTCGAACTTCTCGTGGTAGCGGTCGTAGCACTGCCGGGTGATCTCGAGGAGTTCGTCGGCGTCGGCGTCGAGGTGGGGGGCGAGGGAGCGGCGGCAGTGGAGGCCGAAGGGGAGCCCTTGGTGTTCGGTGCGCACGGAGTGCCAGGGGCCGGCGGCGACGGCGACGAGGTAGGTGGAGATGAGGGGGGTGGGGGCGGCCTTCCAGCGGCCTTCGCCGAGGTGTTCGGTGGTGCCGTTGGCGAGGACGGTCCAGGCTTCGGGGGCCTTGACGGTCAGCTCGAAGACGGCCTTGAGGTCGGGCTGGTCGAAGGCGGCGAAGACGCGCTGCACGTCGTCCATGAACAGCTGGGTGTAGAGGTAGGTCTCGCCGTCGGTGGGGTCGGTGAAGCGGTGCATGCCTTCGCCGGTGCGGGAGTAGCGCATGCTCGCCCGGACGCGCAGTTCGTGCTCGCCGGCGGTGAGGTTCTTCAAAGGGAGCCGGTTGCCGTCCAGGGTTCCGGGGTCGAGGGGCTCGCCGTCGAGGGTGACGGAGAGCAGTGCCGCGGGCCTGACCTCGACGAAGGTGTCCCCGCCCGCGCGCGCGGCGAACCGGATGACGGTGCTGGACTCGAAGGTCTCGTCGCCGGTCGTCACGTCGAGCTCGATGGTGTAGCGGTGGACGTCGAGGAGCTTGGCACGGCTCTGCGCTTCGTCGCGCGTCAGTACGGACATGAACGACATGCTGCCTGATACCGCTGGCGGGGCACAGGGGCGGATCGGTACGTGCCCTATGTCCCTTCTCGCGCCGGAGCGCCGTTCCGGCCGCGCGTGGGGTGGGTGCGGCGGGTGGCGCTGACGGGCGGCGACGGTCCGGTGACGGCCCGCGAGGCCCGTCCGCGGTCAGTTCGGTGTGGGGGCCGGGCCACTGACGGTGTCCTCGGCGATGCGCTCGTGGTGGCGGATCACCTCGGCGATGATGAAGTTGAGGAATTTCTCGGCGAACGCGGGGTCGAGTTTGGCGTTCTCGGCGAGCGTGCGCAGCCGGGCGATCTGGCGGGCCTCGCGGGCCTGGTCGGCGGGCGGCAGCTGGTGGCGGGCCTTGAGGTGGCCGACCTGCTGGGTGGCCTTGAAGCGTTCGGCGAGCATGTGGACGACGGCCGCGTCGATGTTGTCGATGCTGTCGCGCAGCCGGCCGAGCTCCTCGCGGACGGCGGGGTCGACGTCGGCGGGTCCGGGGGTGTTGCTGGTGGTCATGGGCGTTCACCCTAGTGCGTCCGCCGGGGCTGTCCCGGGGGTGCCTGCCCTTACAGTGGAATCGGATTCTCGGATTCTCGGTCCTCGGCGTCTTGGGGGTACGGGCGTGGCGAACGGCGGGCCGGTCGAGCACGGGTATCCGCACCTGGAGACGGTGCGGGCGGCTGTCACGGCGTTGTACAGGCGGTTGTCGTACGACACCATCCATCAGTTCACGTCGAGTGTGGTCCCGGCGGACGTGGCGTTCTGTGACACCGACGATCTGCATCTGGGGGTGCAGCGGGTGGCGCGTGAGCTGGTGCGGCACTTCCGGTTGCCTCAGGCGCGGATGATCGTCGCGTTCCGTGCGATGGAGCATGCGGCGAACGTGGAACTCACGGCGGGTCCGGAGTACTTCGTGGAGTTGAACGACCGGTTCCGTACGCATCGGCGGGACATCGGCGCGGCGCTGGCGCACGAGATCATGCATATCTATCTGCATCGGGTGGGCCTGTCGTTCCCGGGCACGCGGGACAACGAGATCCTGACGGACACGGCGACGACGTACCTGGGGGCGGGCTGGCTGCTGCTCGACGCGTACCGGGAGGACGCGGCGTCCTCGCAGAAGCTGGGGTATCTGACTCCGGAGGAGTTCGGGTACGTGCTGGCGAAGCGGTCGCTGGTCTTCGGTGAGGATCCGTCGGTGTGGTTCACGAGTGCGCAGGCGTACACGGCGTACGGGCGCGGTCTGGAGCGGGCCCGGGACGACGAGCGGCAGCCTCCGCTGACGGCGGCGGGCTGGGCGGGGCGGCGGCGTTACGCGCGTGATCGCCGGCATGCTCAGGACCAGGGGTCGGCGGCGGCCGGGGACGTTCCGTACCGTTTCGTGCCGGACTCGCCGGGGGCGCTGCGGGTGACGTTCGCGTGTCCCACCTGTCACCAGCGGATCAGGGTGCCGGTGCGGGGGCGGGTGCGGGCGCGGTGCGCGTTGTGCCGGACGGTGCTGGAGTGCGACACGTAGGCCGGTTCACGCGCGTGTGCAGGTGGGTTCCCGGGGGGCCTACGTCCCGTACACGGTGCCGGGCGGCGTCGTGTAAGTCAGTAGTTTCTGTACGGCCTCGCCCGCCTCGGCGGGGGTCAGGCGTGCTCCTTTGTCGGTGGTGGGTCCGGGCCGCCAGCCCTCCATGACGGTGATGCGTCCGCCGTCCGCCTCGAAGACGCGTCCGGTGACGCCGTGGCTCGCGGCGGAGCCGAGCCAGACGACGAGCGGGGCGACGTTCTCGGGGGCCATCGCGTCGAAGCCGTCCTCCGGGGCGGTCATGGTCGCGGCGAAGGTGTGTTCGGTCATGCGGGTGCGGGCGGCGGGGGCGATCGCGTTGACCTGGACGCCGTAGCGCCCGAGTTCGGCGGCGGCGACGAGCGTCAGGGCGACGATCCCGGCTTTCGCGGCGCTGTAGTTGCCCTGTCCGACCGAGCCGAGGAGTCCCGCGCCGCTGCTGGTGTTGATGACACGGGCGGCGGGCGGGCGGCCGGCCCTGGTCTCGGCGCGCCAGTGTGCGGCGGCGTGCCGGAGGGTGAGGAAGTGGCCTTTGAGGTGGACGCGCAGAACGGCGTCCCAGTCGTCCTCGGTCAGGTTGACGAGCATGCGGTCGCGCAGGAAGCCGGCGTTGTTGACGAGGGTGTCGAGGCGGCCGTAGGTGTCCAGGGCGGTGCTGATGAGGGTGGCGGCGCCTTCGGGGGTGGCGATGTCCCCGCCGTGTGCGACGGCTTCGCCGCCGGTCGCGCGGATCTCGTCCGCGACCTGTGCGGCGGGGCTGCGGGGGTCGGGGGTGCCGTCGAGGCCGACGCCGAGGTCGTTGACGACGACGCGGGCGCCCTCGGCGGCGAAGGCGAGGGCGTGGGCGCGTCCGAGGCCGCGTCCGGCGCCGGTGACGGCGACGACGCGCCGGTGGCAGATTCCGCTCATGTCACGTCTCCTTGTTGGCTGTCGCGGCGTCGAGGAAGGCGGGCCGTTCGCCGCCTCCGTGCAGGAGCAGGCTCGCCCCGCTGATGTAGCGGGCCGCGTCGGAGGCGAGGAAGACGGCCGCCGCGCCCACGTCGGCGGGGTGGGCGAGCCGGCCGAGGGGGACGGTGCGGGCGACGGCTTCGACGCCGTCCACGCCGCCGTAGTGGAGGTGGGCCAGTTCGGTGCGGACCATGCCGACCACGAGGGTGTTCACGCGTATCTCCGGCGCCCATTCGACGGCCATGGAGCGGGCGAGGTTCTCCAGGCCGGCCTTGGCCGCGCCGTAGGCGGCCGAGCCGGGCGAGGGGCGGCTGCCGCTGACGCTGCCGATCATCACGATCGAGCCGTGGGCGTGCTTGAGGTGGTCGTACGCGGCGAGGGAGACGGTCAGGGGTGCGAGGAGGTTGAGTTCGATCACGCGCGCGTGCCGTGCGGCGTCGGTGTGCGCGAGGGGACGGTAGGGGGAGCCGCCCGCGTTGTTGACGAGGATGTCGAGCCGGGGCAGGCCGGTGAAGAAGCGCTGTACGGCGTCGGCGTCCCGTACGTCGAGCGGCACGAACCCGGCGGTGTCCGGGGGGTGTTCCGGTGGCCGGCGGGCGCAGACCACGACCTGGGCGCCCGCGCGGGCGAGGGAGCGTGCGATGCCGGCGCCCACTCCGCGAGTGCCGCCGGTGACGACGGCGACCTTTCCGTCCAGCTCCATTCGCTGCTACCTTTCACCTAACAAACGTTTGGTGGAAAGGTAGCTGATGCTTCCATGGGTGTCTCCACCTCGTCCCCCGAGAAGGGGATTTCCGTACTGACCGTCGACGTGCCGCCCGTCAACGCGCTGCCGGTGGACGGCTGGTTCGCGCTGGCCGACGCGGTGCGCTCGGCCGGCCGCGACCCGCGGACCCGGTGCGTGCTGCTGACGGCCGAGGGCCGGGGGTTCAACGCGGGCGTGGACATCAAGGAGATACAGGGGCGGGGGCGGTCGGCGCTGGTCGGCGCCAACCGCGGCTGCTTCGAGGCGTTCGCCGCGGTGTACGAGTGCGAGGTCCCGGTGATCGCGGTGGTGCACGGCTTCTGTCTGGGCGGCGGCATCGGCCTGGTCGGGAACGCGGACGTGATCGTGGCGAGCGAGGACGCCGTCTTCGGCCTGCCCGAACTGGACCGGGGCGCGCTCGGCGCGGCCACCCATCTGGCACGGCTGGTCCCCCAGCACCTGATGCGCGCCCTGTACTACACCTCGCGCACCGTCACCGCGGCCGAGCTGCACGCGCACGGCGCGGTATGGCGGGTGGTCCCGCGCGACGCGCTGCGCGCCGCGGCGCTGGACCTGGCGCGCGAGATAGCGGCCAAGGACGGGGAGCTGCTGCGGCTCGCCAAGGCGGCGATCAACGGCATCGACCCGGTCGACGTGCGCCGCAGCTACCGCTTCGAGCAGGGCTTCACCTTCGAGGCGGATGTCTCCGGGGTGGCCGACCGGGTCCGGGACACCTTCGGCGGGGAGAGGGACGGGAGCAGGCGTGAGTGACAAGACGATGACCGCCGAGGAGGCGGTCGCCCGGCTGGCGAGCGGAATGACCCTGGGCATCGGCGGCTGGGGCTCCCGCCGTAAGCCGATGGCGCTGGTCAGAGCGCTGCTCCGGTCGCAGGTCACCGACCTCACCATCGTGTCGTACGGCGGCCCGGATGTCGGGATGCTCGCCGCTGCGGGCCGGATCCGCAAGCTGGTCACCGCGTTCGTCACCCTCGACTCGATCCCCCTGGAGCCGCACTACCGCGCGGCCCGCGAGCGCGGGGCCTTCGAGTTGGCGGAGGTCGACGAGGCGATGTTCATGTGGGGTCTGCACGCGGCCGCGAACCGGCTGCCCTTCCTGCCCGTGCGGGCGGGGATCGGTTCGGACGTGATGCGGGTCAACCCCGGCCTGCGGACGGTGACTTCGCCGTACGAGGACCAGGAGACGTTCGTGGCCATGCCGGCCCTGCGGCTGGACGCCGCCCTGGTGCACGTCAACCGGGCCGACCGGCTGGGCAACGGGCAGTACCTGGGCCCGGATCCCTACTTCGACGACCTGTTCTGCGAGGCGGCGGACGCGGCGTACGTCAGCTGCGAACAGGTCGTGGACACCGCCGAGCTGACGAAGGCCGCGGCACCGCAGTCGCTGCTGATCAAGCGGCACACCGTGACGGGGGTGATCGAGGCCCCGGGCGGGGCGCATTTCACGTCCTGTGCCCCCGACTACGCCCGGGACGAGGCGTTCCAGCAGCGGTACGCGACGACGCCCTGGCCCGAGTTCGCGGCGCGGTTCCTCGCCGGGGACGAGCGGGCGTACCGGTCGGCGGCCGGGGAGGGGTCATGAGCGGGGTGACGCGCGCCGAGCACTGCGTGATCGCCTGTGCGGAGGCGTGGCGCGGGGCGGGCGAGATCCTGGCCAGTCCCATGGGTCTGGTCCCTTCCGTGGGCGCCCGCCTCGCCCGGCACACCTTCGCGCCGGACCTGCTGCTGACCGACGGGGAGGCGCTGCTCGTCGGTCTCGACGGCACCGTCGAGGGCTGGCTGCCGTACCGGCAGCACCTGGCGCTGGTCACCGGGGGCCGACGGCACGTGATGATGGGCGCGAGCCAGATCGACCGGTACGGCAACCAGAACATCGCGTGCATCGGCGACTGGGCGAAGCCCGTGCGGCAGTTGCTGGGGGTGCGGGGCGCGCCGGTCAACACGCTCAACAACCCGACGAGTTACTGGGTGCCGAGGCACTCCCGGCGGGTCTTCGTCGAGCGGGTCGACATGGTGTGCGGGGTCGGGTACGACCGGGCGGCCGGAGCGCGCCACCACCGCATCCCGCGGGTCGTCTCCGATCTCGGTGTCTTCGACTTCGCCACCCCCGGCCGGTCGATGCGGCTGGCCTCGCTGCATCCCGGGGTGAGTGTCGAGCAGGTCCGGGAGGCGACGGGGTTCGACCTCGTGGTCCCGGACGAAGTGCCGCTCACCCGCGACCCGACGGCGGAGGAACTGCGTCTGATCCGCGAGGTGATCGACCCGCGCACCACCCGGGCCCGGGAGGTCGCCCTCTGATGGAAACGGCGCTCACCCGGCTGGTCGGGGTCCGTCACCCGATCGTGCAGACCGGGATGGGATGGGTGGCGGGCCCGCGCCTGGTGTCGGCGGCGGCCGACGCGGGCGCGCTGGGCATCCTGGCCTCCGCGACCATGACCGTGGACCGGTTGCGGGCGGCCGTGCGTGAGGTGCGGTCGCGCACATCGGCGCCGTTCGGGGTCAATCTGCGGGCCGACGCGGCGGACGCCGGCGACCGGGTGCGGCTCATCCTCGACGAAGGGGTTCGGGTCGCGTCCTTCGCGCTCGCGCCCTCCCCGGAGCTGATCGCCGAGCTCAAGGAGGGGGGTGTCGTCGTCATCCCGTCCATCGGGGCCCGCCGGCATGCCGAGAAGGTCGCCGCGTGGGGTGCGGACGCGGTGATCGTGCAGGGCGGGGAGGGCGGCGGGCACACCGGGGAGGTGGCGACGACGGTACTGCTGCCGCAGGTGGTGGACGCCGTGGACATCCCGGTCGTGGCGGCGGGCGGCTTCTTCGACGGGCGGGGGCTGGTGGCGGCGCTGGCGTACGGGGCGGCCGGGGTCGCGATGGGCACCCGGTTCCTGCTGACCTCGGACTCGCCGGTCCCGGACGCGGTGAAGGCGCGCTATCTGGCGGCGACAGTCCGGGACGTCACCGTCACCCGGGCGGTGGACGGCCTCCCGCACCGCATGCTGCGCACCGCGCTGGTCGACGCCCTGGAGGACGCGGGCCGGGTCAGGGCCCTGATGCGGGCGGTGCGTCACGCGGCCGGCTTGCGGAAGCTGTCCGGCCTCAGCCGGCGGGAGATGGTCCGTGACGGTCTTGCGCTGCGCCACGGCAAGGACCTCTCCTGGAGTCAGGTACTGCTCGCCGCGAACACGCCGATGATGCTCAGGTCCGCGATGGTGGAGGGGCGTACGGATGCGGGGGTGATGGCCGCGGGGCAGGTCGCCGGGGTGATCGACGACCTGCCGTCGTGCGCCGAGTTGGTGACACGGATCATGAGGGAGGCGGAGGAGACGCTCGACTCCGTGCACCGGCTCGGAGCCTCACGATGAGCGTCACGGCCTCACGATGATCGTCACGTCGGCCTGACCGCCCCCTCGCACACGGCCCCCTCCCCCGTTATGTTCTTCGCGGTCCTGCAATGGGGCTGCTGGCCTCCGGGCCCGGTATGACTGTGTCCCCTCTGTCGAAGGAATGACCTGGGGGGTGGTGTCGCCGGGGCCGTGGGGTGCCGTCGGAGACGCTGATGAGAGACCCGGCCACCGCCCGGTCCGGCGCAATGCCGGGCACAGACGTGGGCGGCAGGTCTGCATAACGTGGATGCGCGAGCACGGTGCCACCGCCCTGGCCGGCACGGTCAACGACCTGGAAAGGCTGCGATGTTCGACATCGAAGGCGTGGGCGTCTTCCTCGGGATGGACGTCGGCAAGACCGCTCACCACGGTCACGGGCTCACCCCGGCTGGGAAGAGGGTCTTCGACAAGCCGATGCCCAACAGCGAGCCGAAGCTGCGGGCCGTCTTCGACAAGCTCAAAGCCAAGTTCGGCACCGTCCTGGTGATCGTGGATCAGCCCGCCTCGATCGGGGCTCTGCCGCTGACCGTCGCCCGCGACACCGGATGCGAGGTCGCTTACCTGCCCGGACTCGCGATGCGGCGGATCGCCGACCTCTATCCGGGCGAGGCGAAAACCGACGCGAAGGACGCGGCAGTGATCGCCGACGCGGCCCGGACGATGCCTCACACGCTGCGCTCGCTGGAGCTGACCGACGAGATCACCGCCGAGCTCACGGTGCTGACCGGCTTCGACCAGGACCTCGCGGCCGAGGCCACCCGCACCAGCAACCGGATACGCGGCCTGCTCACGCAGTTCCACCCCAGCCTCGAGCGCGTGCTCGGACCCCGGCTCGACCACCCGGCTGTCACCTGGCTCCTCGAGCGCTACGGTTCCCCGGCAGCTCTGCGGAAAGCCGGCCGCCGCAGACTCGCCGAACTCATCAGGCCCAAGGCCCCGCGCATGGCCGCGCGGCTGATCGACGACATCTTCGACGCCCTCGACGAACAGACCGTCGTGGTCCCAGGAACCGGCACCCTCGACATCGTGATCCCGTCCCTGGCCGCCTCGCTCGCCGCGGTCCACGACCAGCGCCGGGCACTGGAAGCCCAGATCAGCAGCCTGCTGGAGGCCCACCCTCTTCACCCGGTCCTGACCTCGATGCCGGGCATCGGAGTCAGGACCGCCGCAGTCCTACTGGTCACCGTCGGAGACGGGACCGCCTTTCCCAGTGCCGCCCACCTCGCCTCTTACGCCGGCCTCGCCCCCACGACGAAGTCGTCGGGGACCTCGATCCACGGCGAACACGCACCCAGAGGCGGAAACCGGCAGCTCAAACGTGCGATGTTCCTCTCCGCCTTCGCCTGCATGAACGCCGACCCGGCCTCCCGCACCTACTACGACCGGCAAAGAGCGCGCGGAAAGACCCATACCCAGGCCCTCCTCCGACTCGCCCGCCAACGCATCAGCGTCCTGTTCGCCATGCTCCGTGACGGCACCTACTACGAGTCCAGAACGCCCGCCATCACCCTCGCCGCATGACACCCCAAACACCCGCACACCAGGCACCACGTCCTTGACGAAGGACATAGAGACACCCCCCCGGCCCCCTCGCCCCACGGGCCTCACGGCTTCGGCGACCCGCGCCGGACTCCGCCCGCCGGTACGGACGGGCGCCCCGGCATGAGCGTCACAGCCTCTCGATGATCGTCACATTGGCCTGGCCGCCGCCCTCGCACATGGTTTGCAGGCCGAAGCGGCCGCCGGTGCGCTCCAGTTCGTGCAGCAGGGTGGTCATCAGCTTGGCGCCGGTCGCGCCGAGCGGGTGGCCGAGGGCGATCGCGCCGCCGTTGACGTTGACCCTCTCCGGGTCCGCGCCGGTCTCCTTCAGCCAGGCCAGGACGACGGGCGCGAACGCCTCGTTGATCTCGACGAGGTCGATGTCGTGGATCGACAGCCCGGTCTTCTTCAGGGCGTGCGCGGTGGCCGGGATGGGAGCCGACAGCATGCGGATCGGGTCCTCGCCGCGGACGGAGAGGTGGTGCACGCGCGCGCGGGGCGTCAGGCCGTGCTCGCGCACCGCCCGCTCCGAGGCGAGCAGCAGGGCCGCCGCGCCGTCGGAGACCTGCGAGGAGCAGGCAGCGGTGACGGTCCCGCCGTCGATGACGGGCTTCAGCGCGGCCATCTTCTCCAGGGAGGTGTCCCGGCGCGGTCCCTCGTCGGCGGTGACGGCCCCGTGGGCGACGGTCTCTCGGGCGAAGCGGCCCTCGTCGATCGCCCGCACCGCGCGCCGGTGCGAACGCAGGGCGAACTCCTCCTGGTCCTGGCGGCTGATGCCCCACTTCGCGGCGATCATCTCGGCGCCGGCGAACTGGTTCACCGGCCGGTCCCCGTACCGCGCGCGCCAGCCCTCGCTGCCCGCGAAGGGGCCCTGGGTGAAGCCGAGGGGCTCGGCGGCCTGCCGGGTGGCGTAGGCGATCGGGATCTGCGACATGTTCTGCACGCCGCCCGCGACCACCAGGTCCTGGGTCCCGGACAGCACGCCCTGCGCGGCGAAGTGCACGGCCTGCTGCGAGGAGCCGCACTGCCGGTCCACGGTCACGCCCGGCACCTCCTCGGGCAGCCCGGCGGCCAGCCAGCAGGTCCGGGCGATGTCCCCGGCCTGCGGCCCGACCGTGTCCAGGCAGCCGAAGACGACGTCCTCGACGGCGGCCGGGTCGACGGCGGCCCGCGCGACGAGTTCCTTGAGCACATGCGCGCCCAGGTCGGCCGGATGGACCGCGCTCAGTCCTCCTCGGCGCCGCCCGACGGGCGTGCGGACCGCTTCGACGATGTAGGCCTCGGTCATGGTGACTCCCTCACAGGAAAGGGCTGTTCACGTACGGCGATCCCGTCCAGCACCATCGACAGGTACTGCCGGGCGATCTCCTCCGGGCTGTGCTGTCCGCCGGGCCGGTACCAGGACGCGGCGACCCACACGGTGTCGCGGACGAACCGGTAGGCGAGGCGGATGTCGAGGTCGGTGCGGAAGACGCGGTCCGCGACGCCGCGCTCCAGCGTGGACAGCCACGCCTTCTCGAACCGGCGCTGTGACTCCGCGAGGAACGTGAACCGTTCCTGCGTCACGAGCTGCTTGCTCTCCTTCTGGTAGATCGCGACGGCGGCGCGGTGCCGGTCGATCTCCCGGAAGGACTCGGTGACCAGGGCCGCGAGCGTCTCCCGTGGTCCCAGCTCGGCGCCCAGGACGGTGTCGTAGCCGTCCCAGAGCTCGTCGAGGAAGGTCCGCAGGATCTCCTCCAGCATCGACTCCTTGGAGTCGAAGTGGTAGTAGAGGCTGCCCGCGAGCATGCCCGCGTGGTCGGCGATCTTCCGCACGGTGGTGGCGTTGTAGCCCTGTTCGGCGAAGACCTCGGCTGCGGTGTCGAGGAGTTCACGTCGACGCGCGGGCGCCGCGGTCACCTGGGGCTTCTTCTTGGTCGGCACGGACACATTGTGGTCTGCCCCGGTACTCACGCGTGCTGGCTGCTGACGGAGACGACCTCGCCCGTCATGTACGAGGAGTAGCCCGAGGCCAGGAACACGATCACGTTGGCGACCTCCCAGGGTTCGGCGTACCGGCCGAACGCCTCCCGGGCGGTGAGTTCCTCCAGCAGTGGGGCCGAGGTCACCTTGGCCAGGTGCGGGTGCATGGCGAGGCTCGGCGAGACGGCGTTGACCCGCACGCCGTGCGCGGCCGCCTCGACGGCCGCGCACCGGGTCAGCGCCATGACGCCCGCCTTCGCGGCCGCGTAGTGCGCCTGTCCGGCCTGCGCGCGCCAGCCGACGACGGAGGCGTTGTTGACGACGACTCCCCCGCCGGTGTCCCGCATCAGCCGCAGGGCGGCCCGGGTGCACCGGAAGGTTCCGTTGAGGGTGACGTCCAGGACGCGTGACCACTGCTCGTCGGTCATGTCGACGAGTTCCGAGGTCCCGCCGAGACCCGCGTTGTTGACGACGACGTCCAGCCGCCCGTGTTCCCGCACGGCCGTGTCGAACAGGGCCCGCACCTGGCTCTCGTCGGTGACGTCGCACGGCAGGGCGGCCACCGACGCCTCGCCGAACTCCTCGGCCAGTTCGGTCCGGTACGCCTCGAGGCGCCGCGCGTGGGCGTCGCTGATCAGCACGCGCGCGCCCTCTTCCAGGAACCGGCGCGCGGTCGCCCCGCCGATGCCCGCGCCGGCCGCCGCGGTGATCACGGCGCTGCGGCCGGCGAGCAGCGCGTGCCCGGGAACGTACGGCGGACCCTCGACGTTCTTCATGACGGCACGCTAACCTACCAAACACTTGTTAGGGAAGAACGCGCACCCGAGGAGGGCGCCGTGGACCTCGCACACTCCCCCGCCGACGAGGCGTTCCGCGCCGAGGCCCGGACCTGGCTGCGCGCGCGGGTGCCGTCCGAGCCGCTGCCTTCCCTGGAGACCGCCGAGGGCTTCGCCGCGCACCGCGCGTGGGAGGCCGAACTGGCCGCGGCCGGCTGGTCGGTGGTGAACTGGCCGACGCGCTACGGCGGGCGGGACTGCGGGCTGATGCGCTGGCTGGTCTTCGAGGAGGAGTACTACGCGGCGGGCGCACCGGGCCGCGTCAGCCAGAACGGGGTGAGCCTTCTGGCCCCCACGCTGCTCGACCACGGCACCGAGGAACAGCGGGCGCGGGTCCTGCCCTCCATGGCCACCGGCGAGGTCGTCTGGGCGCAGGCCTGGTCGGAGCCGGAGGCCGGCTCCGACCTGGCCGCGCTGCGCGCCGGCGCGGTCCGCGTGACCGGCGGCTGGCGGCTGAGCGGGCAGAAGACCTGGTCCTCGCGCGCGGCCTTCGCCGACCGCGCCTTCGGCCTGTTCCGCACCGGCCCCGACACCCCGAAGCCCCATCAGGGGCTCACCTACCTCATGTTCGACCTGCGGGCCCCCGGAGTCACCGTCCGCCCCATCGGCCGCCTGGACGGGAAGCCGGCGTTCGCCGAACTGTTCCTGGACGAGGTGTTCGTGCCGGACGAGGACGTGATCGGGGAGCCGGGCCAGGGCTGGCGGATCGCGATGTCGACGGCGGCCGACGAACGCGGGCTCACCCTGCGCTCCCCCGGCCGCTTCCTCGCCTCGGCCGACCGCCTGCACGCCCTGTGGGTGGACCGGGGCAGTCCGGAGGCGACCGCGGCCCGTGTCGCCGACGCGCTGATCGGCGCCCGCGCGTACCAGCTGTTCGCCTGTGCGGCCGCCGCCCGCTTCCTCGCCGGGGAGCGGCTCGGCCCGGAGTCGAGCCTGAACAAGGTCTTCTGGTCGGAGTACGACATCGCGCTGCACGAGACGGCGCTGGATCTGCTCGGCGCCGGGGAAGCGGAGGGAGAGGCGGCCGACACCGACTGGTCGCAGGGATACGTCTTCTCCCTGGCCGGCCCGATCTACGCGGGCACGAACGAGATCCAGCGCGACATCGTCGCCGAGCAACTGCTCGGCCTGCCGAGGGGACGCCGCCGATGACTTCGCCCAGGCCGGCTCCGCCGGCGATGCGCTTCCTCCCGGACGCCGAGCAGCGGGCGTTCGCCCGGTCGCTGGACGCGATGCTGGGCGCGGCCGACACTCCCGGCGTGATCCGCGACTGGAGCCGGGGCGAGCGGGCGGGGGGCCTCGCCCTGTGGTCGCGGATCGCCGAGGCCGGCGTGTTCGCCCTGGCGGTCCCCGAGGCGTACGGGGGTCTGGGGCCCCGGCCGGTGGACCTGGCCGTCGCCTTCGTGGAGCTGGGGCGGCACGCGGTGCCGGGTCCGCTGGCGGAAACGGTCGCCGTGGCGGCCCTGCTGCTCGACCCGGGCCCCGCCGAGCGGTTCCTCCCCGCTCTGGCCGCGGGCGAGGCGATGGCCACGCTGGCACCCGAGGGCTCGTACGCCGTGGACGGAGACGCGGCGACGATACGGCTGACGTCGGCCGCCGACGGCCTGCGGCTGGCCCCCGGTCACGGTCCGGTGCGCGCCTCCCTCGACCCCGCCCGTCGCCTCACCCGCCTGGCGGCGGGGGGCGAGCTGCTCGTCCCGGACCCGCCCATGGACGATGCCCTGCGCTGGGCCCGGCTGGCCACCGCGGCGCAGGCCCTCGGAGTGGGTCTGGCACTGCTGGAGCGGACGGTGGCGTACGTCGGGCAGCGCGTCCAGTTCGGCGTCCCCGTCGGCTCGTTCCAGGCGGTCAAGCACCGGCTGGCGGACGCGAAGATCGCGTTGGAGTTCGCCCGCCCCCTGGTCCTGGGCGCCGCCATGACGATGAGCCCGGCGGATGTCGCCGCCGCCAAGGTCAGTGCCTGCGAGGCGGCGTACACGACCGCGCGCACAGCGCTCCAGCTGCACGGCGCGATCGGCTACACGGCGGAGTACGACCTGTCGCTCTGGCTCACCAAGGCCCGCGCCCTGCGCACGGCCTGGGGCACCCCGGACGAGTGCCGGGCGGAGGTCCTGCGCGGCCGCGCGTAGCCTCAGCCCGTCACCTTGGCGACGAACGCGGCGAGGTTCGCCACGGTCCGCCCGATCTTCTCCTCCAGCGTGATCGTCTCGGGCAGCCGCGCCCCCACCCCCGCGTCCCGCTTGCCCCGCACGTACAGCGAGCAGGCCAGGTCGCTGCAGATGTAGGCGCCCACCGAGTTGCCCTGCTGGCCGGCCCGGCCCGCCTTCGGCGCGACCATCAACGAGACACCGCCGGAGTGGGTGGTCAGGCACATCGTGCACATGCTGCGCCGCGCCTGCCACGAGCCGGCGGTGGAGGAGCGCAGCGCGAGCGCCTGCGGCCGGCCGTCCAGCTCGACGGCGAGGTAGGCCCGGTCGGGGGCCTGCGGATCCCGCCAGCCGAGGTAGTCCAGGTCGTCCCAGGGCCGGTCTGCGAGGTCCCGGGGGACGGCCAGACGTCTGGCCTCGCCCTTGGTGCAGTTGACGAACGCGGCACGGATCTCTTGCTCGGTGAGCGGCTTCATATAACGCAGGCTAATTTGCCTAAAGCTTTTAGGCAAACGCATAATGTCCATCGGTTACGAGGCGCGGATCACGGCACGGACGAACCACGGACGGCACGGAGGATGGCCATGGGGCGAGTGGGGCTGAGCACGGATCGTCTGGTCCGGGCGGGCGCGGAACTGGCCGACGAGGTCGGGTTCGACCAGGTGACCGTCTCGGCGCTCGCCCGGCGCTTCGACGTCAAGGTCGCGAGCCTCTACTCGCACGTGAAGAACTCCGACGACCTCAGAACCCGGATCGCCCTGCTCGCCCTGGAGGAGCTCGCCGACCGGGGCGACCTCGCGCTGGCCGGGCGGGCCGGCAAGGACGCCCTGACCGCCCTGGCCGACGTCTATCGCGACTACGCCCGCGAACACCCCGGCCGCTACGCCGCGGCCCAGCTGCGACTCGACCCGGAGGCGGCGGCCGCGAGCGCCGGCCCCCGGCACGCCGGTATGACCCGGGCGATCCTGCGCGGCTACGACCTCACCGAACCGGACCAGACCCACGCCGTCCGCCTTCTGGGCAGCGTCTTCCACGGCTACGTCACCCTGGAACTCGGCGGCGGATTCAGCCACAGCGCCCCCGACACCCAGGAGACCTGGACCAGGATCCTCGACGCCCTCGACACCCTGCTGCGCAACTGGCCGCCCACGAACTGACCGGACCGGCGGCCGGACAGAGGCAGACAGACGGACAAGGACAGCCCGCGCCCGGCGGCGGCGGTCCGGGGCCGACGGGGTTCAGGGGGCCGCGGTCACACAGTAAGGCCGACGACCGCCGTCGGGCCCCGCGCGTGCAGCACGGCGTCCTCCCCGGTGAGCAGGAGCGCGTCGTGACGGGCGAGCCGCACCCCGTCGACATCGGCGGACCCGCCCTCGTCGAGGGCGACGATCAGCGCGTGCGCCGCCCGCAGCCGGAGCCGACCGCGTACGACCGCGACGGTCGGAGCCGAAACACCGCCGCGCCACATCACGTTGAGATTGACGACGGGTCCGTCCAGCAACCGGCAGTCGGTGGGCTCGTCGCCCGGGAAGTCGTGGGGCACGTGCCGTGCGTCGACGAGCCGTCGCCGCCCGCCCACGGTCAGGTCCATGCCCGCGCCCTCGACCAGCGTCAGCGTCCGCTGCACCGCGGGGAACACGGAGAAGGGGCCGTCCGCGGCGACCTCGGCCAGGCTGACCCGCCAGGTGAAGGCGGCCATGCCCGCCCCGGCCGGGGAGCAGGCGATCTCACGGGTCGTCCCGCCGCCGTTCTTCCAGGCCGTGGCCGCGCGCCCGGCGGCGGGCAGCAGCACGGTCACCGGATGATCCCCTGCGCCCGGGCCGCCCTCAGCCACGTCGGGAACTCGCCCACCAGCCGGTCGTACAGCTCCGCGTCCGAGACCTTCCGGGGATCCGAACCGACGTGGAAGAAACCGGCGTTGTCGACCGCTCGCTTCGCCGGCACCGGCAGTTCGTCGAGCTTGCGCAGAAAGTCGAACTGCTTGCTGCCCCGGTCGCCGAAGCCGATGAACTGCCAGAACAGGGGCAGCTTCGACGCCTTGCAGAGGTAGCGTTCGGCGGCGAGCTTGCTGATCGGGCCGCCGTCCGTCTGGAAGACGACGAGCGCGGGATCCTTCGACCCGCTGTCGAGGTAGTGGTCGATGACCGCGTCCATGGCGAGGTGGTAACTGGTCTTGCCCATGTGCCCGAGCCCGGCCACGATCCGGTCCACCCGCCCCTGGTGGTCGGCGAGGGCGATGTCGGTGACGGCGTCGACGTCGGTGGAGAAGAAGACGACCGGCACCCGGCCGTCGTCGTCGAGGTGCGCGGACAGGCCCAGCACCCGGTCGGCGAGCGCCTGCACACTGCCGTCCTGGTAGTACGGCTTCATCGACCCCGAGTAGTCGACGACGAGATAGACGGCGGCCCGCTGCCCGGCGAGGCCGTGCTCGGCGAGGGACACCCCGGCGCTCTTGTAGAGGTTGACCAGCGCGGGTGCGGTCTCCTGGACCTTGGTGAGACTGATCGCGACCATGGCGCACAGCCTCCCACACCCACCGGCTCCCGCCCTTTTGTTCGTTCGCCGACCAATGAGGATGGAATGACAAAGAACGCGACATTCCCGCTCTAGGGTTGCGCCATGAAACGTGCCGCCGCCCTGGTCTGCGCCGCCGTAGCGTCGACGGTGTATCTGTTCACTCCTGCCCAGCTCGCCCAGCCGACCACCGACGTCCGGGCGAGCACACCGGGGCTCACCGCCCCGACCCAGAAGGAGCTGGCCCAGAAGATCGTGGCGAGCGCCGAGAACGGGACCCTGAACTGGCGCAGCGCGTACGGCTATGTCGAGGACATCGGTGACGGACAGGGCTACACGGCGGGCCTGATCGGCTTCTGCACCGGCACGCACGATCTGCTCACCCTCGTCGAGCGCTACACGCGCGACCACCCGGGCAACGCCCTCGCCCCGTACCTCCCCGCCCTGCGCCGGGTCGACGGCACGGCCTCGCACGCCGGTCTCGACCCCGGTTTCCCGGCCGCCTGGCGGGCGGAGTCGAGGGCCGCGGCGTTCCGGGCCGCCCAGGACGTCGAGCGCGACCGCGTCTACTTCGAGCCGGCGGTCCACCGGGGCCGGGTCGACGGCCTCGGCGCGCTGGGCCAGTTCATCTACTACGACGCCCTGGTCTTCCACGGCCCGGGCGCCGGCCCGACCAGCTTCGACGGCATCCGTGCGTCCGCGATGCGACAGGTCCGCACCCCCGCGCAGGGCGGCAAGGAGACCGACTACCTCGAAGCCTTCCTCGACGCCCGCCGCCGCGCCATGCTGACGCGGCACCCCGGGACCGACACCTCGCGCGTGGACACGACCCAGCGCCGGTTCCTGCGCGAGGGCAACCTCGGTCTGCGCCCGCCGCTGCGGTGGCAGGTGTACGGGGAGACGTACCTGGTGCCCTAGACGGGTCACGCGTACCGGCACGAGGGTCCGCCCGCACGCCGGTCCGCCCGCAGGCCGGTGGGCGGACATGCGGCGGCGCCTGCCCGGTCGTCCGGTCGGGGACTGTGGGGCAGGCGCCGTCTGTGTTCCGTACGCCTTTGTACGGGACGATCGAGGGCCCTGAGGGCCGGGCCGTCAGACCAGCAGCGAGCGGTCCGTCGGGCGGATCGGGGCCGGCAGTTCACTCGCGCCGGTCAGGAACCGGTCGACGCCGCGGGCGGCCGAGCGGCCCTCCGCGATCGCCCACACGATGAGCGACTGGCCCCGGCCGGCGTCACCGGCGACGTACACGCCGGGGACGTTGGTCCGGAAGTCGGCGTCGCGGGCGATGTTGCCGCGCTCGTCGAGCTCCAGGCCGAACTGCTCCACCACGCCGTTCTCACGGTCGGTGCCGGTGAAGCCCATGGCGAGGGTGACCAGCTGGGCGGGGATCTTGCGCTCCGTGCCCGGCTTCGGGGTCAGCCTGCCGTCGATGAACTCGACCTCGCTGAGGTGCAGCCACTGGACGTTGCCGTCCGCGTCGCCCTCGAAGTGGGTGGTGGAGACGGAGTAGACCCGCTCGCCGCCCTCCTCGTGCGCGCTCGTGACCTTGTAGAGCATCGGGAAGGTCGGCCACGGCTGGGTGACCGCGTCCCGCTCCTCGCCCGGGCGGGGCATGATCTCCAGCTGGGTGACCGAGGCCGCGCCCTGGCGGTGGGCGGTGCCCACGCAGTCGGCGCCGGTGTCGCCGCCGCCGATGACCACGACGTGCTTGCCCTGGGCCGAGATCGGGGGCGTCACGAAGTCGCCCTCCTGGACCTTGTTGGCCAGCGGCAGGTACTCCATCGCCTGGTAGACGCCCTTGAGCTCCCGTCCGGGAACCGGAAGGTCCCGGGCGGTCGTGGCGCCGGCGGCGATGACGATCGCGTCGTAACGCTTCTTGAGGTCGGTCGCCTTGAGGTCGCGGCCGATCTCGATGCCGGTACGGAAGCGGGTGCCCTCCGCGCGCATCTGCTCGATACGGCGGTTGATGTGCCGCTTCTCCATCTTGAACTCGGGGATGCCGTACCGGAGGAGGCCTCCGATGCGGTCCGCGCGCTCGTAGACGGCGACGGTGTGGCCGGCCCGGGTGAGCTGCTGGGCGGCGGCCAGGCCCGCCGGGCCCGAGCCGATGACCGCGACGGTCTTGCCGGACAGGCGCTCGGGGGCCTGCGGGGCGACGTCGCCGGTCTCCCACGCCTTGTCGATGATCGAGACCTCGACGTTCTTGATGGTGACGGCCGGCTGGTTGATGCCCAGCACACACGCCGACTCGCACGGAGCGGGGCACAACCGGCCCGTGAACTCCGGGAAGTTGTTCGTGGCGTGCAGGCGCTCGGAGGCCGCCGTCCAGTCCTCGCGGTAGGCGAAGTCGTTCCACTCGGGGATCAGGTTCCCCAGCGGACAGCCGTTGTGACAGAACGGGATGCCGCAGTCCATGCACCGGCCGGCCTGCTTGCTGATGATCGGCAGCAGCGAGCCGGGGACGTAGACCTCGTTCCAGTCCTTCAGACGTACGTCGACCGGACGGGACTTGGCGACCTCGCGGCCGTGGTTCAGAAAGCCCTTCGGGTCAGCCATTGGTCGCCGCCTCCATCATCTTCTCGGTGATCTCGGACTCGGAGAGTCCCGCCTGCTCGGCGGCGTCCTTGGCGGCGAGCACTGCCTTGTACGTGCTGGGGATGATCTTGCTGAAGCGCTCCGCGGCGGCGTCCCAGTCGACGAGCAGCTTCGCGGCGACCGTCGAACCGGTCTCCTCGGCGTGACGGCGCACCACGTCGTGCAGCCACTGCTTGTCGGCCTCGTCCAGCGCCTCGACGGCGCCGAGGTTGCCGGCGTTGACGTTGTCGCGGTTCAGGTCGATCACGTAGGCGATGCCGCCCGACATGCCGGCCGCGAAGTTGCGGCCCGTCTCGCCGAGGACGACCGCGTGACCGCCGGTCATGTACTCGCAGCCGTGGTCGCCCACGCCCTCGGAGACGACCGTCGCGCCGGAGTTGCGGACGCAGAACCGCTCACCGGTGCGGCCGCGCAGGAACAGCTCGCCGCCGGTCGCGCCGTAGGCGATGGTGTTGCCCGCGATCGTCGAGTACTCGGCGAGGTGGTCGGCGCCGCGGTCCGGGCGGACGACGATCCGGCCGCCGGAGAGGCCCTTGCCGACGTAGTCGTTGGCGTCGCCCTCCAGGCGCAGCGTGACACCGCGCGGGAGGAAGGCGCCGAAGGACTGGCCGGCGGAGCCGGTGAAGGTGATGTCGATGGTGTCCTCGGGCAGGCCCGCGCCACCGAACTTCTTCGTCACCTCGTGGCCGAGCATGGTGCCGACCGTGCGGTTGATGTTGCGGATGGAGACCTGGGCGCGCACCGGCTGGGCGTCGGTCGCGGAGTCCGCGGCCAGGGCGTCGGCGGCGAGCTTGATCAGCTCGTTGTCGAGCGCCTTCTCCAGGCCGTGGTCCTGCGAGATGACGCGGTGCAGCGCCGCGCCCTCGGGCAGGGCGGGCACGTGGAACAGCGGGGCCAGGTTCAGGCCCTGGGCCTTCCAGTGGTCGACGGCGCGCTCGACGTCCAGCACCTCGGCGTGGCCGACGGCCTCTTCGATGGTGCGGAAGCCCAGCTCGGCGAGGATCTCGCGGACCTCCTCGGCGATGAACTTGAAGAAGTTCACCACGTACTCCGCCTTGCCGGCGAAGCGGTCGCGGAGCACCGGGTTCTGGGTGGCGATGCCGACCGGGCACGTGTCCAGGTGGCAGACGCGCATCATGACGCAGCCCGAGACGACGAGCGGCGCGGTCGCGAAACCGAACTCCTCGGCGCCGAGCAGCGCGGCGATGATCACGTCACGGCCGGTCTTCAGCTGGCCGTCGGTCTGCACGACGATCCGGTCGCGCAGGCCGTTGAGCAGCAGCGTCTGCTGGGTCTCGGCGAGGCCGAGCTCCCAGGGGCCGCCCGCGTGCTTCAGCGAGGTGAGCGGGGAGGCGCCGGTTCCGCCGTCGTGGCCGGAGATGAGCACGACGTCCGCGTGCGCCTTGGACACACCGGCCGCGACCGTGCCGACGCCGACCTCCGAGACCAGCTTCACGTGAATCCGCGCCTGCGGGTTCGCGTTCTTCAGGTCGTGGATCAGCTGGGCCAGGTCCTCGATCGAGTAGATGTCGTGGTGCGGCGGCGGGGAGATCAGACCGACACCGGGGGTGCTGTGCCGGGTCTTGGCGACCCACGGGTAGACCTTGTGGCCGGGCAGCTGGCCGCCCTCGCCGGGCTTGGCGCCCTGGGCCATCTTGATCTGGATGTCGTCGGCGTTGACGAGGTACTCGGAGGTGACGCCGAAGCGGCCGGAGGCGACCTGCTTGATCGCCGAGCGGCGCGCCGGGTCGTAGAGCCGGTCCGCGTCCTCGCCGCCCTCACCGGTGTTGGACTTGCCGCCCAGCTGGTTCATGGCGATGGCGAGGGTCTCGTGCGCCTCCTTGGAGATGGAGCCGTACGACATGGCGCCGGTGGAGAAGCGCTTGACGATCTCGTCGACCGACTCGACCTCGTCGAGGGAGATGGGCTGCCGGTCGGACTTGAAGCCGAACAGGCCGCGCAGCGTCATGAGGCGCTCGGACTGCTCGTTCACGCGGTCCGTGTACTTCTTGAAGATGTCGTAGCGGGCCGTGCGCGTCGAGTGCTGGAGGCGGAAGACCGTCTCCGGGTCGAACAGGTGCGGCTCGCCCTCGCGGCGCCACTGGTACTCGCCGCCTATGTCCAGGGCGCGGTGGGCCGGCGCGATGCCGCTGGCCGGGTACGCCTTGGCGTGGCGGGCGGCGACCTCCTTGGCGATGACGTCGATGCCGACGCCGCCGATCTTGGTGGCGGTGCCGTTGAAGTACTTCTCCACGAACGCGTCGTCGAGACCGACGGCCTCGAAGACCTGGGCGCCGCGGTAGGAGGCGACGGTGGAGATGCCCATCTTGGACATGACCTTCAGGACGCCCTTGCCGAGCGCGTAGATCAGGTTGCGGATCGCCTGCTCCGGCTCGAGGCCGTTGAGGAAGGTGCCCGCGCGCAGCAGGTCCTCGACGGACTCCATCGCCAGGTACGGGTTGACGGCGGCGGCGCCGAAGCCGATCAGCAGGGCCACGTGGTGCACCTCGCGGACGTCACCGGCCTCGACGAGGAGGCCCACCTCGGTGCGCTGCTTGGTGCGGATGAGGTGGTGGTGGACGGCAGAGGTGAGCAGCAGCGACGGGATCGGCGCGTGCTCGGCGTCCGAGTGGCGGTCCGACAGGACGATGAGCCGGGCGCCGTTGTCGATGGCGGCGTCGGCCTCGGCGCAGATCTCGTCGATGCGCGCGGCCAGTGCGTCACCGCCGCCGTGCACCCGGTACAGACCGGAGAGCGTCGCGGCCTTGAAGCCGGGCATGTCGCCGTCGGCGTTGATGTGGATGAGCTTGGCCAGCTCGTCGTTGTCGATGACCGGGAACGGCAGCGTGACCGTGCGGCACGACGCGGCGGTGGGCTCGAGCAGGTTGCCCTGCGGGCCCAGCGACGAGCGCAGGGAGGTCACGAGCTCTTCGCGGATCGCGTCCAGCGGCGGGTTGGTGACCTGCGCGAACAGCTGGGTGAAGTAGTCGAAGAGCAGCCGCGGGCGGGCGGAGAGCGCGGCGATGGGCGAGTCGGTGCCCATGGAACCGAGCGGCTCGCCGGCAGTCTTGGCCATCGGCGCGAGGATGATGCGCAGCTCTTCCTCGGTGTAGCCGAAGGTCTGCTGGCGGCGGGTGACCGAGGCGTGGGTGTGCACGATGTGCTCGCGCTCGGGCAGGTCGACCAGCTCGATCTCGCCGGCCTCGAGCCACTCCGCGTAGGGCTTCTCGGCGGCGAGCTGGGCCTTGATCTCGTCGTCCTCGATGATGCGGTGCTCGGCGGTGTCGACGAGGAACATCCGGCCCGGCTGGAGGCGGCCCTTGCGGACGACCTTGGCGGGGTCGATGTCGAGGACGCCGACCTCGGAGCCGAGGACGACGAGGCCGTCGTCGGTGACCCAGTAGCGGCCGGGACGCAGACCGTTGCGGTCGAGCACGGCGCCGACCTGGGTGCCGTCGGTGAAGGTGACGCAGGCCGGGCCGTCCCAGGGCTCCATCATCGTGGAGTGGAACTCGTAGAAGGCGCGCCGGGCCGGGTCCATGGAGTCGTGGTTCTCCCACGCCTCCGGGATCATCATCAGCACGGAGTGCGGCAGCGAGCGGCCACCGAGGTGGAGCAGCTCGAGCACCTCGTCGAAGGACGCCGAGTCGGAGGCGTCCGGCGTACACACCGGGAAGATCCGCTCGATGGACTTCTCGTCCGGTCCGAACAGGTCCGAGACCAGCTGCGACTCACGGGCGCGCATCCAGTTGCGGTTGCCCTTGACGGTGTTGATCTCACCGTTGTGCGCGACGAAGCGGTACGGGTGCGCGAGCGGCCACGAGGGGAAGGTGTTCGTGGAGAAGCGCGAGTGGACGAGCGACACGGCCGAGGCGAAGCGGCGGTCGGACAGGTCCGGGAAGAAGGGCTCGAGCTGGCCGGTGGTCAGCATGCCCTTGTAGACGATGGTCCGCGCGGACAGCGACGGGAAGTAGACGCCGGCCTCGCGTTCGGCGCGCTTGCGCAGCACGAACGCCTTGCGGTCGAGGTCGATGCCGGTGCTCGCGCCGTCCGTGACGAAGATCTGCCGGAAGGCCGGCATCGTCGAGCGGGCGGTGGCGCCGAGCAGGCCCGGGGCGACCGGGACCTCGCGCCAGCCGAGGACGGTGAGGCCCTCTTCGGCGGCGATCGTCTCGATGTGTGAGACGACCTCCTGGACGCCGTCCTCGGGGAGGAAGGCGATACCGACGGCATAGCCGCCGGCCTCGGGGAGCTCCAGTCCGGCGACCTCGCGGAAGAAGGCGTCCGGGACCTGGGTCAGGATGCCCGCGCCGTCGCCGGAGTCCGGCTCGGAGCCGGTGGCGCCGCGGTGTTCGAGGTTGCGCAGAACGGTGAGCGCCTGCTCGACCAGCGTGTGGCTCGCCTCGCCGGTGAGGTTGGCCACGAAGCCGACGCCACAGGCGTCGTGCTCGTTGCGGGGGTCGTACATACCCTGCGCAGCAGGGCGAGCATCCATGAAGGACCAGTTCTGGCCATTCGCGGAATGCTGGGACGGCTGGCGCGGCGTACGCATCGGCTCTCCCGTCGTCGTCTCAAGTGGCATGTCTGCTGGCGAAGGGACGACGTTGGCCCTCTGCGTAACGCAAAATTTCGTGCAGGTTACATGATGGAGCGGTTCTCGGGAACCGGATACTCCGTTCCAGCATGCGGACGCCACGGTGGTGCGACGGGGGTATCGCGCACGTGGCTGGAAGTGTGTGGGGACCGAGCGGGACAAGATCGATCTGATCGGTGTCCGCCGGTCCGGAAGGCGAGGAAAGCGGCGTCGTGCACCTCGCGAGTGCGCCGAAGGCGTCATTGCCCACAGCGCTTACGGCTCATGCCCGCTGCTTAAGCACTCGAAACCAGTCAGTAACGACTACTTATGCGGCCCAACGCATAAGTAGCATCCGCACTATCCTACGGCCGTTCCGAACCAGCTGCCCAGGGCGTACGTCACACCGGCCGCCGCACCACCGAGAGCGAGCTGCCGCAGTCCGCTGTACCACCAGGTGCGCGCGGTCACCCGGGCCACCACGGCCCCGCAGCCGAACAGTCCGAACAGCGCGAGCAGCACGGCCGGCCAGAGCGAAGCGGCGCCCAGCAGATAGGGGAGCACGGGCAGCAGCGCGCCGAGCGCGAAGGCGCCGAAGCTCGACACCGCGGCGATCAGCGGCGAGGGCAGATCGGAGGGATCGATGCCCAGCTCCTCACGGGCGTGGATCTCCAGTGCCTGCTCCGGGTCGCGCGACAGCTGGTGGGCGACCCGTCGGGCCAGCTCGGGCTCGACGCCGCGGGCCTCGTACAACGCGGCGAGCTCGGCCTCCTCGTCCTTGGGGTGCTTCCTCAGCTCGCGGCGCTCGACCTCGAGTTCGGCCTCGACGAGCTCGCGCTGCGAGGCGACGGAGGTGTACTCGCCTGCGGCCATGGAGAAGGCGCCCGCGGCGAGACCGGCGAGTCCGGTGATGACGACGGTCTGATGGCCCACCGAACCGCCGGCGACACCGGTCATCAGGGCGAGGTTGGAGACCAGCCCGTCCATCGCACCGAAGACGGCGGGCCGCAGCCAGCCTCCGTTGACGTCCCGGTGGGTGTGGTTGTCACGGTGCGCCTCGTGCAGTGCGGCTTCGGTTTCGATGATGGCCATGCGATCCCCCAGGATGTCGCGGGGCCCCAGCAAGCTGAGGCAAAGCTAAGTCTGGACTGAGTCCACTTTTTGATAACGCAAAAGATACGCCTGGAGATTCCTGCCCGCCAGAAAGGAAAGGCTGGGCTAACCTGCGGCTTTGCCTTCGAATGCTCATACGATCAAGGGGCTGCACGGATGTCGACCGGGTGACATGGCAGCCTCCGAGGCTGAGGTCAACCGCCGACGGTGGGACACATCCGCAAAGGGTTCCGCGCCCCGTGCGGAGCCCCTGAGGAGAGGTCGCGTATGGCATCGACCGCCCGCATCCCCTCGGTCCCGGCGCCGGGGGACGCCGCCGCACTCCGCGAACGGGCCCGCGGCGCCCTGCTCGGCCTCGCCGTGGGAGACGCCCTGGGAGCCCCCGCCGAGAACATGAAGCCGTCCGAGATCCGCGCCCGCTGGGGCCGCATCACCGGCTACGTCACCGACCGGCCGGCCGGCACCGACGACACCGAGTACGCGATCTTCTCGGGCCTGCTGCTGGCCCGCCACGGCTCGGCGCTCACCCCGGCCCATGTCGAGGCGGCCTGGCACCAGTGGATCGCCGACCTCGACGAGGGTCCCTTCCGCGGCGCCGGGTTCAGCGAACGCGGCACCCTGGAGAACCTCCGCCGCGGCCTGGCGGCGCCCATCTCGGCGCAGCACCGGCACGCCTGGAGCGACGGACTGGCGATGCGCGCGGCCCCCTTCGGCGTCTTCGCCGCGGGCCGGCCCGCGGAAGCGGCCCGCCTGGTCGCGATCGACGGCGCGGTGAGCCACGACGGCGAGGGCATCTACGGCGGCCAGGCGGTCGCGGCGGGAGTGGCGGCGGCGATGGCGGGAGCGCCGGCGATCTCGGTGGTCGCCTCGGCCCTGGCCGTGGTCCCCGAGGACTCCTGGACGGCGCGTTCCCTGCGCCGGGCGGTCGCGGTGGCCCACCGGGGCGAACGGGCGGTCCGCTCCGCCGTCGTCATCGGGGGCTACCCGTGGACCGATCTCGCCCCCGAGGCCGTCGCCCTCGCCTTCGGCGCCTACGCGGCCGCCGACGGCGACTTCCGCGAAGCGGTCCTCACGGCGGTGAACATGGGACGCGACGCGGACACGACGGCCGCGGTGGCCGGCGCCCTGGCCGGTGCGACCCAGGGTGTGTCGGCGATCCCGGCGGACTGGGCGGCGGCGATCGGCCCGGCTCGGGGAAGCTGCCTGCCGTCCATGGCGGGCCATCACGTGCTGGACGTCGCCGAGTTGCTGGTGCCGGGCGAGGGCGGCAAGTGGGGCGAGGGAATGGTCGGCGTGGATCTCGTGCCGAACCTGATGGGCCTCGCCCCGCTGCCCCTGCCGGACCCGACCGCCTTCGCCCTGGCGGCCACCGACGGCGCGGAGGTGCGACCGTGAGACCACCCGGACCGCTGGACGAGGGAATGACGGCCGGCACGCTCACGGCGGACCCGGCGGAACCCGCGGCCGCCGACGAAGAGGACGCCCCACAGGGACCACCTGCACCCGACACCGAAAGCCGCACGGGCGGTGCGGGCGGCGGCAGAAGGGCCGAAGGCGCGGCCGGGGCCGTGGAACCCGCCCGCCCGCGGGACGCGCGCCGCGTCGAAGGCCTCCTGCTCGGCCTCGCCGCGGGCGACGCCGCCGGCTGGCCCGCCGCCCGCCACCGGGCCGCCCGCATGCCGGAGTGGACCCGCCGTCTGACCCGCGAACTCGACACCTTCGCCGAACACAACGCGACGACCACCCTCCCCGTCCCCATCGCCCTCAACCAGCCCCCCGAACCCCTGCGGCTCGGCCCCTCCGACGACGCCGAGTGGGCGGCGTTCGCGGCCGAGGCGGTCCTGCGGGCCGGGGACGACGACGCCCTCGGCGACCTCAGCCGGGAACGCCGGATGCGCGCCGCCATCGACCTGACCTGGAACGCCATCGCCTGCGAGGTCGCGGCGGCCGCCGACCGCGCGCCCGAGATCGAGTCCGCCGTCCTCCCCCTGCGTGCCCGGATCTCCGTACGCGCCGGCCTCGGCAACCTCGCCGCGGGGCTGCGGCCGCCCGCCACCGGTCACGACAACCCCCACTACTTCGACGACGCGGCCTGCGTGCGCGCCTGCGTCCTGGCCGTGGCGCACCCCGGCGACCCCCGACTCGCCGCCGGGCTGGCCGAGTTCGACGCCCGCTACACGCAGGACGGCGACGGTGTGCACGGTGCGCGCGCGATGGCGGCGGCCCTCGCGCTGGCCCTCGTCGGCGCGGACCCCGACGCCTGCGTCGCGGCGGCGCTCGCCGAACTCCCCGAGCACACCGAGATCGGCCGCAACGCGCGCCACGCCCTGGAGCTGGCCCACGGCGCCGACAGTGCCTTCGCGCTCATCCCCCTCCTCGAGCACCAGATCGTCGACCACGTCTACAGCTACGGCATCGCGGCGGCGGAGACGGTCCCGGTGGCGCTGGCCCTGGCGACGGCGTCCGGCGGCCGTATCGCCGAAGCGGTACCGGCGGCGGCCTGTCTGTCCCGGGTCGCGGACTCGGCCCCGGCCCTGGCGGGAGCGCTGACGGGCGCATTGGGCGGCGGCGCCGCGATCCCCGTCTCCTGGCGGGACAGCTGCCGCGTCCTCTCCGGCTGTGTGCTGCCCCGGCTCACCGGCACCGACCTGGTGGAACTCGCCGGACTCCTGGAAGCCGCACAACCGGCACCTCCAGGAGGATGATTCGGTGCATGACGCCCAAAGCACAAGAAAGCAACGGCGGAACCCTGGAAGATCGCATCACCGCCGCCCTCGTCGGCGCGGCCGTCGGTGACGCGCTCGGCGGCCCCGTCGAGGGCTACTCCCCCGAGCAGATCCTCCAGCGCCACGGCAGCCGGGTCCACGGCGTCGTCGGTCCCTGGAACGGCGACGACTGGCGTACCGCCCGCCCCATCGCCCCGTACCACAAGGGCGACGGCCACGTCACCGACGACACCCTGATGACCCACGCGCTGATCAGGGTCTACGCCACGGTCCGCGATCACCTGGACGCCTACGCGATCGCCGACCACCTGGTCCCTGACCTGCTGACGACACCCCGCTGGATCCCGGAGCTGGAGGCGGAGGCACTTCCCCTCCAGCGGATCTTCCTGGCGGAGAAATGGCTGGTGGCAAGGTTGCACTACGGTCATGTGGACCCGCGTGAGGCGGGCGTCGGCAACATCGTCAACTGCGGTGCGGCGATGTACATGACCCCGGTGGGTCTCGTCAACGCGGCCCACCCGGCGGGTGCGTACGCCGAGGCGCTGGACATCTCCGGCGCCCACCAGTCGTCGTACGGCCGCGAGGCGGCGGGAGTGTTCGCGGCGGCGGTGGCGGCCGCGTGCGCGCCGGGCGCCACCGCGGACTCCGTCGTCACGGCCTGTCTGGCCCTGGCACAGGACGGGACCCGCACGGCGATCGAGAAGGTCTGCGAAACGGCGTCCCGGCACACCGAGTTCGAGTCGGCGCTGGTGCCGCTGCGCGAGGCGGTCGCGCCGTACGACACCGTCGGACCCGACTACCGCCGGCCCTCGCTGGCCGCCCGCCGCCCGTCCCGCCTGCACGCGATCGAGGAACTCCCCATCGCCCTGGGCATGTTGCTGGTGGCCGACGGCGACTACCGGCATGCGGTCCTGGGCGCGGTCAACTACGGCCGCGACTGCGACTCGATCGCGACGATGGCGGGAGCGGTGGCCGGCGCCCTCGGCTCACCGGTACCCGACGAGTGGTCGAAGCAGGTCGCCGAGGCCAGCCGCCTCGACCTCTGGCAGCCCGCCGCGACGCTCACCGAGGTCACCCGGGAGATCTTCGACCGCGACGTGCACCACCGCCGTACGCACGAGCGGGCCTTCTCCGCGCTCGGAGGTCCCCGATGCTCCGACTGACCTGGGTGCAGCCCGAGGACCTCCTCGGCCACGAACTGCACCAGGCGGCCCAGGACGGCCGGGAGCCGTGGGCGATCGCCGCACGCTGGAAAGCGGCCGGCGGCTGCGAGGCCCCGCCCCGGGCCGGCGCCTCCCCCCAGCGCGCCTCACGCTATCTGCGCCTCCTCGCCGACGATCTCCTGGACGAACTGGCCGACCTGCCCAGCAGATCGGCGGACCACGAGCCGACCGGACTGGAGAGGATCAGGGCCCTGTGCCCGCAGTGGCCGGGCCGTCCGGCCGACGCCCCCGCGCAGGCCCCCACGCGGGCCGCCCTGGAAGCGGCCTGGCTGGGCCGGGCCGTCGGCTGCCTCCTGGGCAAACCGGTGGAGAAACTTCCCCTGGACGCCGTCCGTCAGCTCGCCCGGGCCACCGGCAACTGGCCCCTCGCCGGCTACTTCACCGCCCGCGGAGTCCCCGGCCCCCTCCTCGAGGCCCACCCCTGGAACCGCCGCTCGGCCACCACCTCCCTCGCCGAGAACATCGACGGCATGCCCGAGGACGACGACCTCAACTACCCGCTCCTGAACCTCCTCCTGCTCCAGCGCCACGGCAGGGACTTCAGCACCGCGGACGTGGCCCGGCTCTGGCTGGACGAACTGCCCGCGGGCCGCACCTTCACCGCCGAACGCGTCGCCCTGCGCAACCTCCTCTGCGGCATCGAGCCCCCGTTCACCGCCCGTCACCGCAACCCCTTCCGGGAATGGATCGGCGCCCTCATCCGCGCCGACGTCCACGGCTGGACCAACCCCGGCGACCCGGCCGCGGCGGCCGAGCAGGCCCACCGCGACGCCACCCTCACGCACACCGCCAACGGCGTCTACGCGGCGATGTTCACGGCGGCCACCATCGCCGCCGCCGCGACCGGCGCCCAGGACATCCACGCATGTCTGCGCACCGGCCTGAGCGTCGTCCCGCCCCGCTCCCGCCTCGCGCAGGCCGTCACCCACGCCGTCCGGCTCGCCGGAGAACACCCCGACTTCGACACCGTGGTGGACGAACTCCACGCCGCCCACAAGGCGTACCACTGGGTCCACGCCATCCCCAACACCGCCCTGGTCGCCGCCGCCCTCACGCACGCGGACGGCGACTTCACCGGCTCCGTCGGCCGTGCCGTGTCCGGCGGCCTGGACACCGACTCGGCCGGCGCCACGGCCGGCGGGATCGCCGCCCTCCTCGCCGGCGACCCGGCCGCGCTCCCCGACCACTGGACGGCCCCCCTCAAGAACCGCCTGGCCACCTCCGTCGCCGACCTCAACGGCGTCGGCTTCGACACCCTGGCCCACCTCACCTGGTCCCTCGTCCCCCGGGAGGCTTCCCAGCCATGACCGACATCGTCGTGCTCGGCAGCACGAACATGGATCTCGTCGCCTACGTCGCGAAGCCCCCGCAGCGCGGGGAGACCGTGACCGGACGCGAGTTCCGTACGATCCCCGGCGGCAAGGGCGCCAACCAGGCGATCGCCGCCGCCCACGCGGGCGGCACCGTGTCGATGATCGGCGCCGTCGGCAACGACGCCTTCGGCACCCGGCTGCGCACCACCCTGGAGCACTCCGGCGTGAACACCGACCACCTGCGCACCGTCGAGAGCCCCTCCGGCACCGCCCACATCGTCGTGGACGACGAGGGCGGCAACGCGATCGTGGTCGTCCCCGGCGCGAACAGCGCCGTCGACCATCTCGCCCCCGGCGACGAGGTCCTCATCGCCTCCGTCGACGCACTCCTGCTCCAGCTCGAAGTCCCCCTCGCCGCGGTCGTCGCCGGCGCCCGGGCAGCCCGTGCCCACGGCGTCCGGACGATCCTCACCCCGGCGCCCGCCCAGCCGCTCCCGCCCGAACTCCTCGCGGTCACCGACCTGTTGGTGCCCAACGAGCACGAGGCGGCCACGCTCACCGGCCGCACCGACCCGCGCGAGGCGGCCACCGCCCTGCTGGACAGCGTGCCGGAGGTGGTCATCACGCTCGGCTCGTCCGGCAGCCTCTACGCGGCCCGGGGAGCGCAACCGCTGACCGTTCCCGCCCCACGCGTCACCGCCGTCGACTCGACCGGCGCGGGCGACACCTTCGTCGGCGCCCTCGCCGTCGCGCTCGGCGAGGGGCGGCCCGTACGGGAGGGGCTGGCCTGGGCGTCCGCGGCGGCGGCCCTGTCGGTCCAGCGGCCGGGCGCCTCCGCCTCGATGCCCTACCGCTCCGAGATCGAGACGCAGTACGCGTCATGACCGGGGCAGCGACGCAGGCGACGACCCAGAAGGCGACGGAGGAAGTGACCGGGGAAGCGATGCAGGAAACGACGCAACAAACGACCGGGGAGACGGCCGGGAGGACCACCCCCCTGCACGGCGTCCGCGTCCTCGACCTGGCCACCCTCTTCGCCGGCCCCCTCGCCGCCACCATGCTCGGCGACTTCGGCGCGGAGGTCGTCAAGGTCGAGCACCCGACCCGGCCGGACCCCTCCCGAGGCCACGGCCCGTCGAAGGACGGCGTGGGCCTGTGGTGGAAACTCCTCGGCCGCAACAAGCGCGCCATCACCCTCGACCTCTCCAGGCCCGGCGGCCGCGCCACGCTGCTGCGTCTCGCCGCCACCGCCGACGTGATCATCGAGAACTTCCGCCCCGGCACGCTGGAGAAGTGGGACCTCGGCTGGGACGAACTGTCGGCGGCCAACCCCCGGCTGGTCCTCGCCCGGGTCACCGCCTTCGGCCAGTTCGGCCCCTACGCGCACCGCCCCGGCTTCGGCACCCTCGCCGAGGCGATGAGCGGGTTCGCGGCGATCACCGGGGAACCGGACGCGTCCCCGACCCTCCCGCCCTTCGGCCTGGCCGACTCGATCGCCGGTCTGGCCACCGCCTACGCCGTCATGACGGCCCTCGCCGCCCGCGACCGCACCGGCGCGGGCCAGGTCGTCGACATGGCGATCATCGAACCCATCCTCACCGTCCTCGGCCCCCAGCCGCTCTGGTACGACCAGCTGGGATACGTCCAGGCCCGCACCGGCAACCGCTCCGCCAACAACGCCCCGCGCAACACCTACCGCACGGCCGACGGAAGCTGGGTCGCCGTCTCGACGTCCGCCCAGTCGATCGCGGAGCGCGTGATGTGCCTGGTCGGCCGTCCCGACCTGATCGACGAGCCCTGGTTCGCGACCGGCGCCGACCGGGCCGCCCACGCCGACCTGCTCGACGAGGCGGTGGGCAGCTGGATCGCCGCCCGAAGCCGCGCCGACGTCCTGGCCGCCTTCGAGAAGGCGGAGGCGGCGATCGCCCCCATCCAGGACGTACGCGACGTGATGGCGGACCCCCAGTACCAGGCCCTCGACACGATCACCTCGGTCGAGGACCCGGAGCTGGGCCGGATCCGCATGCAGAACGTCCTCTTCCGGCTCTCCTCCACGCCCGGCGCGATCCGCTGGACCGGTCGCCCGCACGGCGCCGACACGGAGGAGGTCCTGACCGAACTGGGCCTGACCCCGGCCGAGCTGACGTCCCTCCGCGAGGCGGGCGCCGTATGACGAACACCCCTCTGACCTGGCTCTACGTCCCCGGCGACCGCCCGCAGACCGTCACCAAGGCCCTCGCCTGCGGTGCCGACGTCGTCATCGTCGACCTCGAGGACGCGGTCGCCCCGGACCGCAAGGAGTACGCCCGCACGGCCACCGCCGAACGCCTCGGCGAGCCCCAGCCGGTCCCGGTCCATGTCCGGGTGAACGCCCTGGACAGCCCCTTCGCGGCGGCGGACCTCCGCACGCTGGCAGCCCTCCCCGGGGTATCCGCCCTGCGCCTGCCGAAGGTGACGTCCCCGCACCAGATCATCCGCGTCGCCGATTCCGTTCCGTCCGGCAACCGTGGAGCCACCCCCCTCCACGCCCTCCTGGAAACGGCCCTCGGCATCGAACACGCCTACGCCATCGCCTGCGCCCACCCCTCGCTGCGCGGCATCGCCCTCGGCGAGGCGGACCTACGAGCGGACCTGGGCGTCCGCGACGACGCGGGCCTCGACTGGTCCCGCGCCCGTGTCGTGGTCGCCGCCCGGGCCGCGGGTCTGGCGCCCCCACCCCAGTCGGTGCACCCCGACATCCGCGACCTGGAGGGCCTCGCCACCAGCTGCGCCCGCGGCCGCACCCTCGGCTTTCTGGGCCGAGCCGCCATCCACCCGCGCCAGCTGCCGATCATCGAACGGGCCTACCTGCCCACCCAGCACGAGCTGGAGGAAGCCGAGACGATCGTGAAGGCGGCGGCCACCGAGCGGGGAGCCCAGGCCCTGCCGGACGGCCGCTTCATCGACGCGGCCGTGGTGGCGATGGCACAGCGCACCCTGTCGCTGGCAGCCCGCGGGGACTGACCCGGCCCGTCGCGCACAGACGACGAGGGCGCCCGGCAGACCCCGGGCGCCCTCGTCGTCGTACGAACGACCAGTCGTCAGCTCTTCTTGCCGGCCGACCCGGCCCCGTCCTTCAGCCCGGCCTCGGCGGAGGGCTTGGTGTCGCCCGAGTCCTCGGCGTCGGCCTTGGCCTCGTCGCCCTTGACCTCGCCCTTGTCCTTGGCGTCGGCAACGTCCTCGGCCTCGGCCGCGTCCTTCGCTTCGGCGTCCGTCCCGGCCTCGGCTTCGCCGTCACCCTTGGCATCGGTCTCGGCGCCGGCCTCAGCCTCGCCCTTGGCCTTGTCCTTGGCGTCGGCGACGTCCTCGGCCTCGGCCGCGTCCTTCGGCTTGCCCGCGCCGTCGGCTTCCGTCTCACCGCCGGAGGCAACCGCACCCGGCTCGACCACCGCTTCGCGCCCCGGACGCTTCTTCGCCGAGATCACGATGTAGATCACCGCGAGCAGGAACACGACCAACGCGGTCCAGTCGTTCAGCCGCAGGCCCAGGATGTGGTGGGCGTCGTCGACCCGCATGTACTCGATCCACGCACGGCCCACGCAGTACGTGGCGACGTACAGCGCGAAGGTGCGTCCGTGGCCCAGCTTGAACCGGCGGTCGGCCCAGATGACGAGCAGGGCGACGCCGACGCACCACAGCGACTCGTACAGGAACGTCGGGTGGTAGTAGCCGGGCACCCGCCCGTCCGCCGAGGACGTGATGTGCAGCGCCCAGGGGAGGTCGGTCTGCTTGCCGTACAGCTCCTGGTTGAACCAGTTGCCCCAGCGGCCGATGGCCTGGGCCAGGGCGATGCCGGGCGCGATGGCGTCGGCATAGGCGGGCAGGGCGATGCCCCGACGGCGACAGCCGATCCACGCGCCCACCGCGCCGAGCGCGATCGCGCCCCAGATACCGAGGCCGCCCTCCCACACCTTGAAGGCGTCCACCCAGTCACGGCCCTCGCTGAAGTACAGCTCGTAGTCCGTGATCACGTGGTAGAGCCGGCCGCCGACCAGGCCGAAAGGCACCGCCCAGACGGCGATGTCGGCCACCGTGCCGGGCTGCCCGCCACGGGCGACCCAGCGCCTGTTGCCGAGCCAGACCCCGACGAAGACGCCGATGATGATGCAGAACGCGTAGCCGCGCAACGGAACGGGGCCGAGATACAGCACCCCGTGCGACGGGCTGGGAATGTAGGCAAGTTCCATGGCAGGGACGACGCTACCGTGCCGGACCGGGCCGACGACGGGCAGCCCGGCTACGGCTCCATAACGGGCGGGTGCGCAGGGGGTTCACCCCTGATCACCCTTGGTCGGCCTCCTCCACCATCTGCTTCAGCTTGGCCGGTGTCATCGACTGGTCGGCGTAAATGTTCTTGCCGTTGAACAGCACGGTCGGAGTGCCGCCGAAATGGCCGTTCTGAAAGGCCTGGTCGGACTTCGCGACCCAGCTGTTGTGCGTGCCGTCCTCGACACAGGTACGGAACGCCGGCGTGTCGAGGCCGTCGACCTTGGCCGCGAGTCCGATGAGCTTGCTGTTCTCGGCGAAGGCGTCGTCGGTCTCCTCCGGCTGGTTCTCGTAGAGCACGTCGTGGTACGCGGGGAACTTCCCGACGTCCTGCGCGCACGCCGCCGCGTTGGCCGCGTTACGGGAGCCACTGCCGCCCATGTTGCCGTCGATGAGGGTGGCCAGGTGGTACTCGACCCTGAGCTTCCCGGCGCCCGTCAGCTCGTGGATCGTCGGCCGGTACGCCGCCTCGAAGGCCTTGCAGGCCGGGCAGCGGAAGTCCTCCCACACCGTGAGCGTGGACTTGGCGCCGTCCTTGCCGACGGGGATGGCCGGCGCGTCCTCGCCCAGCGCTCCGGAGGGCGCCACGACCGGGCCCGCCTTGTCGCTGCTGTCGTCCTTGCCGGAGTTCGCCGCGACGACCCCGATCACCGCCGCCAGACCCAGGACGCAGACGACGCTCGACGCGACGATCAGCGTCCGCCGTCGCCGCTCCGCGGCCTTCTGTTTCTCTCGCTCGTCCGCCAGCCGCTCCCTGGCGGTGCGCTTTCCCGCACGATTCTTCTCGCTCACACCCCCAGAACGAACCGGGGAGGCGCATTGCGCCTCCCCGTCTCCAGGTCCACCCGTTCGAGTGACCCGGAGAAATGTCCGCTCTGTTCCGCCTGTCCCGGCTACACCTGTCGGCGCACGCCCTTGGCCAGCTCGCCCGCGAGCTCGCGGACCGCCTCGACACCGGCCGCGTCGTCCGGCGCGTCCAGCATCCGCTTGACGAACGCCGAGCCGACGATCACGCCGTCGGCGAAGCCGGCGACCTCGGCGGCCTGCCTCGCGTCGGAGACGCCGAGGCCGACGCAGACGGGCAGGCCGGTCCCGGTGGCCCGGGTCCGCTCGACCAGGTCCTGGGCCTGCGCGCCCACCGACTCACGGGTGCCGGTGACCCCCATCAGCGAGGCGGCGTAGACGAAGCCGCTGCCCGCCTCGGTGATCTGCGCGAGCCGTGCCTCCTTGCTGCTCGGCGCCACGACGAAGACCGTCGCGAGGCCGTGCTTGTGGGCGTGCTCCCGCCACAGCGCCGACTCCTGCACCGGCAGGTCGGGCAGGATGCAGCCCGCGCCGCCCGCCTCGGCCAGCTCGGCGGTGAAGCGCTCGACCCCGTAGCGGTCGATCGGGTTCCAGTACGTCATGACGAGAATCGGCTTCCCGGTGGCCTCGAAGGCCTCCCGGACCGTCCGCATCACATCCGCGATCCGCACCCCGCCGCGCAGGGCGATGTCGTCGGCGGTCTGGATGACCGGACCGTCGAGGACCGGGTCGCTGTGCGGCAGACCCACCTCGACGACGTCCGCACCACCGTCGATGACGGCCTTGATCGCCTCGATGCCGCCGTCCACGGTCGGGAACCCGGCCGGGAGGTAGGCGATGAGCGCGGCGCGGCCCTCGGCCTTGGCCCCGGCGAGGGTGTCCGACAGCAGCCCGCTCTTCCCCCCGGTGAACTCGGCCCCGCTCACTTGGCGTCCTCCTCGATCTCGGCGGTGTCGGCCGCGTTGGCGGCGACCTCGGCGTCGGTGTCGTACAGGCCGAAGTAACGCGCGGCCGTGTCCATGTCCTTGTCGCCGCGGCCGGACAGGTTGACGACGATCAGCCCGTCCTTGCCCAGCTCCCTGCCCACCTCGAGGGCCCCGGCCAGCGCGTGCGCGCTCTCGATCGCCGGGATGATGCCCTCGGTGCGCGACAGCAGACGCAGCGCCTGCATGGCCGCGTCGTCGGTGACCGCGCGGTACTCGCCGCGTCCGCTGTCCTTGAGGTAGGAGTGCTCGGGGCCGATACCCGGGTAGTCCAGACCCGCCGAGATGGAGTACGGCTCGGTGATCTGGCCCTCGTCGTCCTGGAGGACGTAGGAGCGCGAGCCGTGCAGGATGCCGGGCTCGCCCGCGGTGAGGGTCGCCGCGTGCTCGCCGGTGTCGATGCCGTGACCGGCCGGCTCGCAGCCGACGAGCCGGACGCCGTCGTCCGGGATGAAGGCGTGGAAGAGGCCGATGGCGTTGGAGCCGCCGCCGACACAGGCGACCGCCACGTCGGGCAGGCGCCCCGCGCGCTCCAGGATCTGGCGGCGGGCCTCGACGCCGATGACACGGTGGAAGTCGCGCACCATCGCCGGGAAGGGATGCGGTCCGGCGACCGTGCCGAAGAGGTAGTGCGTGTGGTCGACGTTGGCGACCCAGTCGCGGAAGGCCTCGTTGATGGCGTCCTTCAGCGTGCGGCTGCCGGACTTCACCGCCACGACCTCGGCGCCCAGCATGCGCATACGCGCCACGTTGAGGGCCTGGCGCCGGGTGTCGATCTCACCCATGTAGATGGTGCACTCGAGCCCGAAGAGGGCGCAGGCCGTGGCCGTCGCCACGCCGTGCTGGCCGGCGCCGGTCTCGGCGATCACGCGGGTCTTGCCCATGCGCCGGGTGAGCAGGGCCTGCCCGAGCACATTGTTGATCTTGTGGGAACCGGTGTGGTTGAGGTCCTCGCGCTTGAGGAACACCCGGGCGCCGCCGGCGTGTTCGGCGAACCTCGGCACCTCGGTGAGGGAGCTGGGCCGGCCGGTGTAGTGCAGGAGCAGGTCGTCGAGCTCGCGGGCGAACTCGGGGTCGTGCTTCGCCTTGTCGTACTCGACGGCGACCTCGTCCACGGCGGCGACGAGGGCCTCCGGGATGAACTTGCCGCCGAACGCGCCGAAGTAGCCTTCGGCGCTGGGGACCTGACCCTCGGGGTCGGGAACGAAGAACTCGCTGGGCATGCGGAAACCTCACGGTGAGTGTGTGTCGGACACCGAATCGCCGTGGGGGCAGGGATTACCGGCCGGCTGCGAGACCATCGCTGCCGGTCGCGCCGTTCCCCGCGCCCCTGACGGGGCGCTGCCATCGCATGCCGTTCACCTGGCCGGGCTCGTCCCCGATGACGTAGCGCACACGCCTGCCGTGCACCCGGCGTGCGGGCGCGCGGCAACCACGGGGGCGGCAGCCGCGCGCGAGGCGGGCGTACCGGTCCGTGGTCTTCTCGGCGGTCGTCGGAGTCATCGGATCAAGCCTAGCGGGGTCTCAGCCCCGGCCGTGCCGGAGTGCGGGGTGCTCGCCCGCCGCCACCAGGTCGGCCACCGCGGTCTTCGGGTCGCGGCCCGTCACCAGGGATTCGCCGACCAGGACGGCGTCGGCGCCGGCGTTGGCGTACGCGATGAGGTCGTGCGGGCCCCGGACGCCGGACTCGGCGACGCTGACGACGTGGGCCGGGATCTCGGGGGCGACGCGCTCGAAGGTGCCCCGGTCGACCTCGAGGGTCTTCAGGTTGCGCGCGTTGACGCCGATCACCTTGGCGCCGGCGTCGACCGCGCGCTCGACCTCGTCCTCGTCATGGACCTCGACGAGCGGGGTGAGGCCGATGGAGACGGCGCGCTCGATCAGCGACTCGAGGGCCGGCTGCTCGAGGGCGGCCACGATCAGCAGCGCGAGGTCGGCGCCGTACGCGCGGGCCTCCCACAGCTGGTACGAGGTGACGATGAAGTCCTTGCGCAGGACGGGGATGTCGACCCGCGCGCGTACCGCCTCGAGGTCGGCGAGGGAGCCGCCGAAGCGGCGCTGTTCGGTGAGGACGGAGATGACGGCCGCGCCGCCCGCCTCGTAGTCCGCGGCCAGTCCGGCCGGATCGGCGATCGCGGCCAGCGCGCCCTTGGACGGGCTGGAGCGCTTGACCTCGCAGATCACCTTGACGCCGTCGCCCCGGAGCGCGGCCACCCCGTCCTTGGCTGCGGGGGCCTTCGCCGCGCGCTCCTTGAGCTCGTCGAGGCTGACGCGCGCCTGCCGCTCCGCGAGGTCGGCACGGACTCCGTCGATGATCTCGTCGAGCACACTCACGCGAGCGGCCCCCTTCCAGCGGTTGAGACGTTGGCAGTTTCAGCGACCACCGGCCACCCGTGGAAAAAGAGGTGGTCACTGCGATGGTATCCGGAGGAAGGCGAAGGCCTCACATCCGGTTGACGGCGGTACCTCCCGCGCCCTCGAACCAGCTTCGCACGACTCGGGCGGCAGGCGCCCCCGTACCGGACGTCCGCCCGTTGATCAAGGATGCAGCCAGCCACCGAACGGCAGGTTCCGGACGACCGTGAAGACCAGCAGGAACGCGCCCAGCGTCCACAGCTGCGCCAGGGTGGGTTCCACGCGCGCGGGGCGTCCGCGCACCGCACGGACCACCCAGACGGTCCACACCACCGCGAAGCCCAGACAGCCGACGACCGCGAGTGCGTTGTCGTGCAGCGCGGCGGCGAGATCTCCGTGCACGAGGGCGTGCGCGCCGCGCAGTCCGCCGCAGCCCGGGCAGTACAGGCCCGTGATGCGCAGGAGCGGGCAGACCGGGTAGTGGCCGGGCTCGTTGGGGTCGACGGTCCCCACGTACGCGAAGGCCCCGGCGACGGCCGCGAGGATCCCGGCGGGCACCGCCAGTCGTCCGAGCACGGTTCCCGGGGGTGTCGGATGCGTCCGGGGTGTCACCCGCTGGCTGTCGGCGTTCACACCTCGCATTGTGCCCCGCCGGGGCGCCACGCGCGCGTGAGGGGCGGCCGGTGTGCACCGGCCGCCCCTCACGAGGTCCTGCGGAAGTCCTGCCGCCGTCCTACGGGGGCTCAGGCTTCGGCGCCCGCCGGCTCGCGGGTGGTCGTCACCTGGTGCACCGGGTGGGCGTCCTTCGGCATGCCGAGGCCCATCGCGCGCATGATGCCGCCGACGACACCACCGAGAGCCACGATCACCATGCCGGCCCAGAAGCCGAGCGGCTCGGCCATCACCATGAACGCGCCCGCGACGATGAACCCGATGAAGACGATGGTGACACCGGTCCAGGCGGCCGGGGTGTGTCCGTGGCTGCTGCCCGCCATGACTTGCTCCTCATTGCTGTCTCTGTGTCCGTCCGAGCCGGACGCTCGTCGTCCATTGTCCCGTACCCGCGCGCGCCGCGGACGCGGGGGTGGCTTCCGATCGCGTCTGATTCACCACATCGGGAAACTCGCGACCGGACGTGGACCCGGACCTGGTCCGCGGGCTCCGCGCGCGGTGTTTCAGGCGGGATCCGCGCCCGTCGGGTCCTCGCCCCGGTCCAGGGCCTTCCAGATGTCCTCGGGCCGGTCCGGGTCGACGGGCTTGGCCGTGCGCCGGGGGCGCGGGGTGCCGTCGCGTTCGTAGCGGCCCGACATCGCGGGCCACCGGCGGCCGTAGCAGACGGCGAGCAGGCCGGCCAACAGGATCAGGGCGCCGCCCACCGCCGCGGCGTAGGGCCAGGCGGTGTGGGTGAAGGAGGCGACGGTCGCCGAGGTGTCGCCGGAGGCGCGGGCGGCCTGCTCGTCGAGCGCCGAGCCGTCCGAGGCCCCGAGCAGGGCGGCGGCCATGATGCCGGCGCCGGAGAGGGCGAGCAGCGCGGAGACCGCGAAGCGGCCGGCCCGGCGGACGGCGAAGACGGCGACGAGCGCGGCGAGGGCCGCTATGGCGAGCGCCGCGGGCACGCCCGTGACGTCGCTGCCCTTGGCGGTCAGCGGGAAGGCGCCGCCGGCCACCGTGGCCGTGCCCTCCGACCAGCGCTGCCGGGTGGACAACAGCGTCACGGCCGAGCCCAGCGCGCCGAACAGCAGGGCGAGCGCGAGGCTTCGGCGGCCGGCCCCGGCGGGGGCGGCGGCTTCGGAGCGGGGATGCGGAACAGCAGTCACGTACTCCACTATCGCCTGAACCCCGGGCGAACCGTCACCCGGGGTTCACGTGAGACGCGTCCTATCTTCGGAACGTGCCCCGGCCGGCTGTCCGGAAGAGCCCTGGGGAGCCAACCGGTTGGCGGTGTGGACGGCTCGCAGGACCGCCGCCGCCTTGTTGCGGCACTCCTGGTCCTCGGCGACCGGGTCGGAGTCGGCGACGATGCCCGCGCCGGCCTGGACGTAGGCGGTGCCGTCGCGCAGGAGAGCCGTACGGATGGCGATGGCGGTGTCGGAGTCGCCCGCGAAGTCCAGATAGCCCACGCAGCCGCCGTACAGGCCCCGCCGGGACGGCTCCAGTTCGTCGATGATCTGCATGGCGCGCGGCTTGGGGGCGCCGGAGAGGGTGCCGGCGGGGAAGCAGGCGGTGAGGACGTCGAAGGCGGTGCGCCCCGCCGCGACCTTCCCGGTGACCGTCGAGACGATGTGCATCACGTGCGAGTACCGCTCGACGGACATGAAGTCGACGACCTCGACCGAGCCGGGTTCGCAGACCCGGCCCAGGTCGTTGCGGCCGAGGTCGACGAGCATCAGGTGCTCGGCCCGCTCCTTGGGGTCGGCGAGCAGTTCGTCGGCGAGGGCCTGGTCCTCCTGCGGGGTGGCCCCTCGGTGCCGGGTGCCGGCGATGGGGTGGACCATGGCGTGCCCGTCCTCGACCTTGACGAGGGCTTCCGGGGAGGAGCCCACGACGTCGAAGCCGTCGAAGCGGAACAGGTACATGTACGGGGAGGGGTTCGTCGCCCGGAGCACCCGGTAGACGTCCAGCGCGCTCGCCGTGCACGCCGTCTCGAAGCGCTGTGAGGGAACGACCTGGAAGGCCTCGCCCGCGCGGATGCGCTCCTTGATGTCCTCGACCGCCCCTCGGAAGTCGGGGCCGCCCCACAGGGCGCTGAACTCGGGGAGTTCGGAGGGCGGGAGGACGGCCGGGGGCTGGGCCACCGGACGGGAGAGGTCGGCCTCCATGGCGTCCAGCCGGGCCACCGCGTCCGTGTAGGCCTCGTCGACGCCCGTGTCGAGGTCGTTGTGGTTGATCGCGTTGGCGATCAACAGAACGGAGCCCTCCCAGTGGTCCATGACGGCGAGGTCGCTGGTCAGGAGCATGGTCAGCTCCGGCAGCCGCAGGTCGTCGCGGTCACCGGGGCCGATCTTCTCCAGACGGCGCACGATGTCGTAGCCGAGGTAGCCGACCATGCCGCCGGTGAAGGGCGGCAGGCCCTCTTCGTGCGGGGTGTGGAGCGTCTCGATGGTGGCGCGCAGGGCGGCGAGCGGGTCGCCGTCCCGCGGGACGCCCACGGGCGGGGTGCCGAGCCAGTGGGCCTGGCCTTCGCGCGCGGTGAGCGTGGCGGCGCTGCGGACGCCCACGAAGGAGTACCTGGACCACGAACGGCCGTTCTCCGCGGACTCCAGCAGGAAGGTGCCGGTGCGCTCGGCGGCGAGCTTGCGGTAGAGCGCGACCGGGGTGTCGCCGTCGGCGAGGAGCTTGCGGGTGACCGGAACGACGCGGCGATCGGTGGCCAGCTTGCGGAACGTCTCGAGGTCCATGGTGGCTGACCTTACTGATCCGTGGCGGGTGCGCCGGAATCGGCGTCCTCGGCCGGTGCGACGGTCAGTACGTCGGCGTCGAAGCAGGTGCGCGCGCCGGTGTGGCAGGCGGCGCCCACCTGGTCGACCTTGACGAGCACGGTGTCGGCGTCGCAGTCGAGGGCCACGGACCTGACCCACTGGAAGTGGCCGGAGGTGTCGCCCTTGACCCAGTACTCCCGGCGGCTGCGCGACCAGTAGGTGCAGCGGCCGGTGGTGAGGGTGCGGTGCAGTGCCTCGTCGTCCATCCAGCCGAGCATGAGCACCTCACCGGTGTCGTACTGCTGGGCGATGGCGGGGACGAGCCCGTCGGCGCTGCGCTTGAGGCGCGCGGCGATCGCGGGGTCGAGACTGCTGTGCAGGGGCGTGCTGGTCATGTCTGCCATTGTGCCGCGCAGCACTGACAGTGACGGCCCGTGTCCACTGGGCGGACCCTCCACGCGGCCGTAGGCTGACTGCATGTCGACTTTCGCCAAGCGTGAACGGCTCCTTCTCGCCGACCTCTTGGAAACGGCGGGTCCCGAGGCCCCGACCCTCTGCGAGGGATGGCAGACCCGGGACCTGGCGGCGCACGTGGTGGTGCGCGAGCGCCGCCCGGACGCCGCCGGGGGCATCCTGATCAAGCAGCTCGCGTCCCGCCTGGACAAGGTGATGGAGGAGTTCGCCGCCAAGCCGTACGAGGAGCTCATCCAGCTGATCCGCACCGGTCCGCCGCGCTTCTCGCCCTTCCAGCTCAAGCAGCTCGACGAGGCGTCCAACACGATCGAGTTCTACGTCCACACCGAGGACGTCCGGCGGGCCCGGCCGGACTGGACGCCGCGCGCGCTCGACCCGGTCTTCCAGGACGCCCTGTGGTCCCGCCTGGAGCGCACGGCGCGTCTCACGGGCCGCGGCGCCCCGACCGGACTGGTGCTGCGGCGCCCGGACGGCCGTACGGCGGTCGCCAACCGGGGCACGCCGGTCGTGACGGCCACCGGGGAGCCGTCCGAGCTGCTGCTGTTCCTGTACGGCCGGCGGAGCGCCGCCGAGGTGGAGCTGGACGGCGAGAAGGAAGCGATCGCCCGGCTGCACGGCGGCAAGCAGCTCGGGATCTGACCGGGATCTGAGAGGACCGCACATGATCAAGGTCGCCATGACGAGCGTGTACGTCGACGACGTCACGAAGGCCCACGCGTTCTACACCGAGGTCCTGGGGTTCGAGACGCGGACGCACATGGACCTCGGCGAGGGCACGCTCTTCGTCACCGTGGGCGCGGCGGAAGGGGCCCAGCGGGATCTTCAGCTCCTGCTGGAGCCCGGCCGCGGCCCCATCGCGGAGCCGTACCGGGCGGCCCTGCGGGAGGCGGGGCTGCCGTGCATCGTCTTCTCGGTCGACGACCTCGACGCGGAGTACGAGCGGCTGCGGGGGCTGGGTGTGCGTTTCACCCATCCCCCGCAGGACCAGGGTCCGGTCGTCGCGGCCGTCCTGGACGACACGGTGGGCAACTTCGTGCAGCTGACTCAACCGAAGGGGTGAGCTCAGCGCACGGGGTGCCCGGTCTCCCGCAGCGCGTCCTTGACCTGGCCGATCCGCAGGTCGCCGAAGTGGAACACGGACGCGGCGAGCACCGCGTCCGCGCCCGCCTCGACGGCCGGCGGGAAGTCGGCGAGCCGGCCGGCGCCGCCCGAGGCGATCACCGGGACCGACACGTGCTTGCGGACGGCGGCGATCATCTCCAGGTCGTAGCCGTCCTTGGTGCCGTCCGCGTCCATCGAGTTGAGCAGGATCTCGCCCGCGCCCAGCTCGGCCGCGCGGTGCGCCCATTCGACGGCGTCGATGCCGGTGCCCCGACGGCCGCCGTGGGTCGTCACCTCGAAGGTCCCCGAGGGAGCCCGCCGGGCGTCCACCGAGAGGACGAGCACCTGGCTGCCGAACCGCTCGGCGATCTCCTTGATCAGTTCGGGGCGGGCGATGGCGGCCGTGTTGACGCCCACCTTGTCCGCGCCGGCCCGCAGCAGCTTGTCGACGTCCTCGGGGGTGCGTACCCCGCCGCCGACGGTCAGCGGGATGAAGACCTGTTCGGCGGTGCGGCGCACCACGTCGTAGGTCGTCTCGCGGTTGCCCGACGAGGCGGTGATGTCCAGGAACGTCAGCTCGTCGGCGCCCTCGGCGTCGTAGACCTTGGCCATCTCGACGGGGTCGCCCGCGTCGCGCAGGTTCTGGAAGTTGACGCCCTTGACGACCCGGCCGTTGTCCACGTCCAGGCAGGGGATGACTCGTACGGCCAGGGTCATGCGGGCGCCCCTCCCCGATAGGCCTCCACCTCGACCTCGACGACCAGGCTGGGGTCCACGAGGCCGGAGACGATGAGCATGGACGCGGCGGGCCGGACGGAGTCGAACAGCTCCTTGTGGGCGCGTCCGACGTCGTCCACGTCCCGCGCGTGGGTGAGGTACATGCGGGTGCGCACCACGTCGTCGCGCCCGAGGCCAAGCTGCTCCAGCGCCGCGAACGCGACGGTGAAGGCGTTGACCGTCTGCTCGTACGGACCGCCGCCGGCGATCTCGCCGTCCACGATCGAGGTGCACCCGGAGACCAGCACCAGGCCGTTCGGCAGCTCCACCGCGCGGGAGTACCCGAAGGTCTCCTCCCAGGGCGCGCCTGTGGTGACGCGTCGGACATCGCTCACTGGGCGACCGCCTCCAGAGCCTCTTCCAGGGTGAACGCCTCGGCGTACAGGGCCTTGCCGACGATGGAGCCCTCGACGCCGAGCGGCACCAGCTCGGCGATGGCCCGCAGGTCGTCGAGGGAGGACACGCCGCCCGACGCCACGACCGGCCGGTCCGTCACGGCGCACACGTTCTTGAGCAGCTCGAGGTTCGGGCCCTGGAGGGTGCCGTCCTTGGCGATGTCGGTGACGACGTAGCGCGCGCAGCCCTCCTTGTCGAGCCGCGCCAGCGTCTCGTAGAGGTCGCCGCCGTCGCGGGTCCAGCCGCGGCCGCGCAGGGTCGTGCCCCGTACGTCCAGGCCGACCGCGATCTTGTCGCCGTGCTCGGCGATGACCTCGGCGACCCATTCGGGGGTCTCCAGGGCGGCCGTGCCCAGGTTCACCCGGGTGCAGCCGGTGGCGAGGGCGGCGGCGAGGGTGTCGTCGTCGCGGATGCCGCCGGACAGCTCCACCTTGATGTCCATGGCCCTGGCCACCTCGGCGATCAGGGCCCGGTTGTCGCCGGTGCCGAACGCGGCGTCCAGGTCGACCAGGTGCAGCCATTCGGCGCCCGAGCGCTGCCAGGCGAGGGCGGCCTCGAGCGGGGAGCCGTAGGAGGTCTCGGTGCCCGACTCGCCGTGCACGAGGCGGACGGCCTGGCCGTCGCGGACGTCGACGGCGGGGAGGAGTTCGAGCTTGCTCACAGTGTTCCGATCCAGTTGGTGAGGAGCTGGGCTCCGGCGTCGCCGGACTTCTCGGGGTGGAACTGCGTGGCCCACAGGGCGCCGTTCTCCACGGCGGCCACGAACGGGCTGCCGTGCGTCGACCAGGCCACCTTGGGAGCGCGCATCACCGGGTTGTGCACGTCGAGCGACCAGTCCTGGACGGCGTAGGAGTGCACGAAGTAGAAGCGCGCGTCCGCGTCCAGTCCGGCGAACAGCTCGGAACCGGCCGGGGCGTCGACGGTGTTCCAGCCCATGTGCGGCACGATCTCGGCCTGGAGCGGCTCCACCGCGCCGGGCCACTCGTCGAGGCCCTCGGTCTCCACACCGTGCTCGATGCCGCGGGCGAACAGGATCTGCATGCCGACGCAGATGCCCATCACCGGGCGCCCGCCGGACAGCCTGCGGCCGATGATCCAGTCGCCGCGGGCCTCCTTCAGGCCTCGCATGCAGGCGGCGAAGGCGCCGACGCCCGGCACCAGCAGCCCGTCGGCGTTCATGGCCGCGTCGAAGTCACGCGTGATCTCCACGTCGGCCCCGGTGCGCGCGAGGGCACGCTCGGCGGAGCGGACGTTGCCGAAGCCGTAGTCGAAGACGACGACCTTCTTCGGGCTTTTCGAAACGGTGCTCAATTCCACACCTCCAGCCGCACGACGCCGGCGAGGAGACACATCGCGGCGCCGATCGAGAGCAGCACGATCAGGCTCTTGGGCATCTGCTGTTTGACGAAGGAGTAGATGCCGCCGGCCAGGAAGAGGCCGACGACGATCAGGACGGTCGACAGTCCGCTCATGGCTTTACAGGGCGCCCTTCGTGGAGGGGAGGATGCCCTCGGCGCGCGGGTCGCGCTCGGAGGCGTAGCGCAGGGCCCGGGCCAGCGCCTTGAACTGGCACTCCACGATGTGGTGCGCGTTGCGCCCGTAGGGCACGTGCACGTGCAGCGCGATCTGCGCCTGGGCGACGAAGGACTCCAGGATGTGCCGGGTCATCGTGGTGTCGTACTCGCCGATCATCGGCGCCATCTTCTCGGGCTCGGTGTGCACGAGGTAGGGCCGGCCGGAGAGGTCGACGGTGACCTGGGCGAGGGACTCGTCCAGCGGGACCGTGCAGTTGCCGAAGCGGTAGATGCCGACCTTGTCGCCGAGGGCCTGCCTGAAGGCGGCGCCGAGCGCGAGGGCGGTGTCCTCGATGGTGTGGTGCGAGTCGATGTGCAGGTCGCCGTCGGTCTTCACGGTCAGGTCGAACAGACCGTGCCGGCCGAGCTGGTCCAGCATGTGGTCGTAGAAGCCGACACCGGTCGACACGTCGACCTTGCCGGTGCCGTCGAGGTTGATCTCGACGAGGACCGACGTCTCCTTCGTCGTGCGCTCTGTACGTCCTACGCGGCTCATGCGCTCTGCTCCTTCGGGGGCGTGGGGGTGCCCCCCACAAGACACTTCAACTCACGGACCGCGTCGAGGAACGCGTCGTTCTCTTCGGGGGTCCCGGCGGTGACGCGCAGCCAGCCGGGCACGCCGTTGTCCCGGACCAGGACGCCCCGGTCGAGGATCTGCCGCCAGACCGTGTGGGCGTCCTCGAACCGTCCGAACTGCACGAAGTTGGCGTCGGACGCCGTGACCTCGTAGCCGATCGCGAGCAGCTCGCGCACCAGCCGGTCCCGCTCCGACTTGAGCTGCTCGACGTACTTCAGCAGCGTGTCGGTGTGTTCCAGGGCGGCCAGCGCGGTCGCCTGGGTGACGGCCGACAGGTGGTACGGCAGCCGGACGAGCTGGACGGCGTCGACGACCGCCGGGTGCGCGGCGAGGTAGCCGAGGCGCAGACCGGCCGCCCCGAAGGCCTTGGACATGGTGCGCGAGACGACGAGATGCGGCCGGCCTTCGAGCAGCGGCAGCAGGGAGTAGCCGTGGCTGAACTCGATGTACGCCTCGTCCACGACGACCATCGACGGCTTGGCGCTCTGCGCGGCCTCGTACAGCGCGAGGACCGTCTCGGCCGGGACCGCGGTGCCGGTGGGGTTGTTGGGGGTGGTGATGAAGACGACGTCCGGCCGGTGCTCGGCGACGGCCTGCTCGGCGGCGGCCAGGTCGATGGTGAAGTCCTCGCGCCGCGGACCGGAGATCCAGCCGGTTCCGGTGCCGCGCGCGATCAGCCCGTGCATCGAGTAGGACGGCTCGAACCCGATCGCGGTACGGCCCGGTCCGCCGAAGGTCTGGAGCAGCTGCTGGATGACCTCGTTGGAGCCGTTGGCGGCCCACACGTTCGCCCGGCCGACGGTGTACCCGGAGGTGTCCGTCAGGTACCGCGCGAGCTGCGTGCGCAGCTCGACGGCGTCCCGGTCCGGGTAGCGGTTGAGGTCCCGGGCCGCCTCGCGCACCCGCTCCGCGATCCGCTCGACGAGCGCCTCGGGCAGCGGGTAGGGGTTCTCGTTGGTGTTCAGCCGTACGGGGACGTCCAGCTGGGGCGCGCCATAGGGGGACTTGCCGCGCAGCTCGTCCCGTACGGGGAGATCGTCGATTCCGAGGTTCACTTGCTCGCCGGTACCTTCCACCCGAACCGCGCCTTGATCGCCGCGCCGTGCGCGGGCAGGTCCTCCGCCTCCGCCAGCGTCACCACGTGGTGGGCGACCTCGGCCAGCGCGTCCCGCGTGTAGTCGACGATGTGGATGCCCCGCAGGAAGGACTGCACGGACAGCCCGGAGGAGTGGCAGGCGCAGCCGCCCGTCGGCAGCACGTGATTGGACCCGGCCGCGTAGTCGCCCAGCGACACCGGGGCCCAGGGGCCGACGAAGATCGCGCCCGCGTTCCTCACCCGGTCGGCCACGGCGGCGGCGTCGGCCGTCTGGATCTCCAGGTGCTCGGCGCCGTACGCGTCGACCACGCGCAGGCCCTCTTCGACGCCGTCGACCAGCACGATCGCCGACTGCCGGCCGGCGAGCGCCGGGACGATCCGGTCCTCGACGTGCTTGGTGGCCGCGACCTGCGGCTCCAGCTCCTTCGCGACCGCGTCCGCCAGCTCGACGGAGTCGGTCACCAGGACGGCGGCGGCCAGCGGATCGTGCTCGGCCTGGCTGATCAGGTCGGCGGCGACGTGCGCCGGATCGGCGCTGTCGTCGGCGAGGACCGCGATCTCGGTCGGACCGGCCTCCGCGTCGATGCCGATCTTGCCGGCGAAGTAGCGCTTGGCTGCGGCGACCCAGATGTTGCCGGGGCCGGTGACCATGTCGGCGGGCGGGCAGGACTCGGTGCCGTACGCGAACATCGCGACGGCGGTCGCGCCACCGGCCGCGTAGACCTCGTCGACGCCGAGCAGGGCGCAGGCGGCGAGGATCGTCGGGTGCGGAAGGCCGTCGAACTCGGCCTGCGCCGGGGAGGCGAGGGCGATCGACTCGACACCGGCCTCCTGGGCGGGCACCACGTTCATGATCACGGAGGACGGGTAGACGGACCGGCCGCCGGGCGCGTACAGCCCGACGCGGTCGACCGGTACCCACTTCTCGGTCACGCTGCCGCCGGGCACGACCTGGGTCGTGTGGGTCGTGCGGCGCTGCTCGCGGTGGACGAGACGGGCGCGGCGGATGGACTCCTCCAGAGCCGCGCGGACGGCCGGGTCGAGCCGCTCGAGCGCGTCGGCGAGGGCGTGCGCCGGCACGCGTACGGACTCCAGCCGCACCCCGTCGAACCTCTCGGCGAAGTCGATCAGCGCCGCGTCGCCCCGATGATGCACGGCCTCGCAGATCGGACGCACCTTCTCGAGGGCGGCCGAGACGTCGAAGTCGGCTCGGGGCAGCAGGTCGCGCAGGGCGGGACCCTCGGGGAGGGCGTCGCCGCGCAGATCGATTCGGGAGATCACGTCGTCAATTCTCTCAGACCGGGATCGGGCGTCGTCCGCGCGTATCAATGGCTGATACAGAACCTGGCCGAATCCGGAAGATCACCTTCGGGCCCGGCGTTCGAGCGGCCGCCCACCGGGCATTGAACGGCTGTGCGAAAGCCGTGAGTGACGGAGGAGGTGCCGAGGGTGACCGAGGGGGCGGCGATCCGTGCGGGAGACGACGATCCGGGCGATCTGCCGGACGACCTGACCGCGGCCGAGGCCGGCATGTGGCAGGCCTTCCGCAACGGCAGCGTGTACGACCTGAGCAGCGGGGACACGGTCGTCGACGACCCGCACGGCGGGCATCCGTGGGGTGCGTCGCGGACCGTGCGGGCGCGGATCGTCGCCTGGCTGCTGCTGGACGGACCGCCCGCGCTGGCCGGCCGCGTCGCCTCGCTGAAACTGGCGGGCGTGCAGATCAGCGGCACCCTGGACCTCGCGGGCGGCACGGTGGTGCCGTACCTGGAGATGAAGCGCTGCCGGTTCGAGCGGGAAGTGCTGCTGCCGGAGGCGCGGTTCACCACCGTGCGGATGGTCGACTGCTCGGTGCCGCGCCTGGAGGCGGCCCGGCTGCACACCGAGGGCGATCTGCACCTGCCCCGCTGCCGCTTCCACAACGGCGTCCGGCTCACCGACGCGCACATCGGCACGGACCTGCTGCTCAACCAGGCGATCGTCCACCGCGACCGCAGCGGCCGCTCGATCGCCGCCGACGGCATGACGGTCGGCCAGGACCTCCAGGCCGAGCTGCTCGAATCGCACGGTGAGCTGAGCCTGCGCAGCGCCAAGATCGGCGTGTCGCTGAGCCTGCGCGGGGCGCGGCTGTCCAACCCGTACACGCGGCTCGCCCTGAACGCGCCCCAGCTGACGGTGGAGCGCTCGCTGTACCTGACCCCGGCCGGCGTCGGCGGCCAGGCGCTGAGCGGCACGACGCCCGCGCGCGGGACCCGCATCCAGCGCTTCGAGTGCCGGGGCGGGGTGCGGCTGGACGACGGGCGGTTCGGGGACGCGGTCGACCTGGAGCGGGCCCGGTTCGTGTTCACGGAGGACCAGGAGCTGTCACTGCGCCGGGTGCAGACGCCCGAGCTGCGCTTCCTCGGGGAGCGGCCGCCGCGCGGCAAGGTGGTGCTGTCGGGTGCCCGGGTGATCAACCTGGTGGACCGGGCGAGCGCGTGGCCGGGCCCCGGCAGTGTGCACATGGGCGGCTTCGCGTACGAGAACCTGGTGCCGCAGGGTCCGTTCCCGCTGGCCGAGCGGCTGGGCTGGGTGGCCGCGGCGACCGCCGAGTACGCCCCGGAGCCGTACGAGCGGCTGGCCGCCGTGCTGCGGGCCGGCGGGGAGGACGAGGACGCCCGCGAGGTGCTGCTGGCCAAGCAGCGGCGGCGCCGTGAGACCCTGCCGCCGGCCGCGAAGCTCTGGGGTTACGTCCAGGACTGGACGGTCGCCTACGGGTACCGGCCGGGCCGCGCGGCGGTGTGGATGACGGTGCTGTGGGCGGCGAGTTCGCTGGCCTTCGCGCACGCCGCGCATCCGCCCGTCGACCGGAACGGGCATCCGCCGTGGAATCCCGCCCTCTTCGCCCTCGATCTGCTGCTGCCGGTCATCGACCTCGGCCAGGCCGGCGAGTGGCGGCTGTACGGCGGCTGGCAGTGGCTGTCGGCGGCGCTGATCCTGCTGGGCTGGATCCTGGCGACGACGGTGGCGGCCGGTGCCACGCGACTGCTGCGCCGGGGGTGAGAGACCGGCGGCGGGCTCACGCACAGTGGCGGCGCCATCACCTTTTGCCGCCCCTTGACCGTAGGACGTACAACTTTCGTGAAGGTCTCCGAACCCTCTGGCGCAATCTGAACCCGCGGCTTTTCAATGGGCGACATCATGGCTCTGCTGCCCCCGTTCATCCGCGCCTCCCGGGCTTCCCGGACGGCACGGAACGCCGCCGCCCCCCACAGCGCCGCCGGGCTCCCCGCCGACGACGAGGTGCTCCTCGATGTGCCCGACGACCGGCTCGGTCCCGCCCTGGTCGCCGCCGGCCTGGGCGCCTACGCGCCCGCCGCCCAGCTCATGGCCCATACCCGGGAGCGGGCCGAGTGGGAGTACCGCGACCGGTACGTCACCCGGCTGGCGTCCTTCGCGCACTCCCGTTCGGAGTGGTTCGAGGAGTGGTGCGCCGCCGCCCCGCGCGACCCCGACGTGCTGCTCGTCGCCGCCCAGCTCGCGGTGGAGCGGGCCTGGCGCTCACCGGCCCGGGCGGAACTGCTGCGCGAGGTGAGCCCGCTGATCACGGCCGCCGCGCAGAGCGACGTCCGCGACCCGGTGCCGTGGCGGATCGCCCTGGACCACGCGCGCGGCACCCGCGCCGGGCACAAGTACTTCGGCGAACTGTGGTCGGCCGCGGTCCGCCGCGCCCCCCACCACTACGGCTGCCATGTCGCCGCCAAGCGGTATCTGGCCGAGTCGTGGCACGGCTCCCACCGGGAGTGCTTCGACTTCGCCGACCGCGCCGCGCAGGACGCGCCGGCCGGCTCCCTCGTCCAGGCGCTGCCGACGCGGGCCGCCTTCGCGTACCTGACCGACGGCTGCGGGCCCGAGGTGCCGCGCGAGCGACTGGACGCGGCTGCCGACCGCGCCATCGCGCTCTCCGCCCGTTTCCCGTCCGTCGACCCGTGGCCGGCCGAGATCCGCAACGTGCTGGCGTACGTCCTGGTCCGCCTGGACCGCCACGACGACGCCCTCGCGCAACTGCGTCTGATCGGCCCGTACGCCACGTCCTTCCCCTGGGACCGGTTGTCGGACGATCCGCTCGGCCACTTCCTGGCGGTGCGCGAGGAAGTGCGCTCGGGGCCGTCCGAACGGCCGCCCTGGCGTCCAGGGACCGGGCACGGCGAACGAGCCCACTCCACGGACCACTAGGCTTCTGCGTCGTGACCACCGTCCGTCTGCCGCTCTTCCCTCTGAACTCGGCGTTGTTCCCGGGGCTCGTGCTCCCGCTCAACGTCTTCGAGGAGCGCTATCGCGCCATGATGCGCGACCTGTTGAAGACCCCCGAGGACGAATCGCGCCGGTTCGCCGTCGTGGCCATCCGCGACGGCCATGAGGTGGCCCCCAGCTCCCCCGGCCTGCCCGACCAGACCGCACTACCCGAGCGCGGCCCCGCGGCCGGCTTCGGCGAGAGCCCGCTCAAGGCGTTCCACGACGTCGGCTGCGTGGCCGACGCGGCGACCATCCGGGAGCGCGCCGACGGCACCTTCGAGGTGCTGGCGACGGGCACGACCCGCGTGAAGCTGCTGTCGGTGGACGCGTCGGGCCCGTTCCTGACCGCCGAGCTCCAGGAGCTCCCCGAGGACCCGGGCGACGAGGCGGGCGCCCTCGCGGAAGGCGTACTGCGGGCCTTCCGCCAGTACCAGAAGCGCCTGGCGGGTGCCCGGGAACGCTCGCTGACCACCGGCGCGGACCTCCCGGACGACCCTTCGGTGGTGTCGTACCTGGTGGCGGCGGCGATGATGCTGGACACCCCGACCAAGCAGCGCCTGCTCCAGGCCCCCGACACGGCCTCCCGCCTGCGGGACGAGCTGAAGCTGCTGCGCGCGGAGACGGCGATCATCCGCAACCTGCCCTCGCTGCCCGCGTCGGACCTGACGCGCGGCCCGACGAGTCTCAACTGAAGGTCGGCATGGCGAAGAAGCCGAAGAAGCAACAGCAGCAGTCCGCGGGCACGCCCGCGACGGTGGCTCTGACGGCGGCGGGCGTGGAGTTCACGGTCCACGCCTACGACCACGATCCCGGCCACCCGTCCTACGGCGAGGAGGCGGCCGAGGCGATGGGCGTCTCCCCCGACCGGGTCTTCAAGACCCTCGTCGCGGACGTGGACGGCGCCCTGACGGTGGCCGTGGTCCCGGTGGCCGGTTCTCTGGACCTGAAGGCCCTGGCGTCGGCGGTGGGCGGAAAACGAGCGGCGATGGCCGACCCGACCCTCGCGGAACGCACCACGGGCTACGTCCGGGGCGGCATCTCCCCCCTGGGCCAGCGCAAGAAGCTCCCCACGGTCCTGGACGCGTCGGCCTCGGCACACCCGACGATCTGCGTCTCGGCGGGACGCAGAGGCCTGGAGGTCGAACTCGCCCCGACGGACCTGGCAGGCCTCACCGGGGCGGTACTGTCCCCGATCGCCCGCGCCTAGACAGCCCGTCCGGCGTTCGAGGACGAGGCGGTCCGGACCGAAAAGGGGGTCCGGGGGCAGCGCCCCCGGGGACCGGAAGAGCCGGCGGGGCGGGAGAAAGCCCCTAGCCCATCGGCGCCCCGTACCCGTCCTTCGGCACACCCCCGTGCACCTGATACGGATCGGGATCCCGGGGCCCGAACAGCGCCGTGAGCCCCAGATGCACCAGCGCCGCGGCGAACGACCAGGCCAGCAACGCCCCCTTCGCCCCCAGCTTCAGCGGAGCGGAGAACGCGACCCCCTTGCCCGCCGACTGCGCGTGCGCGATCACATCGGAGTCGGGCCCCAGCCACACGCCCAGCCGCCACGCCAGCAACGAACCGAGGAACCCGCCGACGGCGAGGGCGATCACCAGCGGCACTCCACCGCGCCGCCGCCACAGGAACACCGCCACGGCGCTCACGGCCCCGCAGGCCAGGGCCAACAGGGTGAACGTCCCGTCCACCCCGATCGCCTGCTCGCCCTCGGTGTCCTTGAAGTAGACGACCCAGTTGTCGTCCACCAGGTCGCCGACGAGCGGCACCTTCGGCGCCAGCCACACCCACAGCAGCCCGAGCAGCGCCCCGGCGACCGCGACCACCACCGTGATGACGGCGGCTTCGCGCAGTTCGGTCTTCATGCCGGGCCCGTCCTGTCCGTACGCGACGTCATGGGGCGCGGCGGCCACCCCCGCGTACCCGCCGGGCGACGGCGGCCAGGCCGTGTGCGGGGAGGGCTCGTGCGGCGGCGGAGGCGGAGTCAGCGGTGCGGTCACTCTGACATGGTGCCAGGCGCGCCTGTGCCGCGCGTCACCGGACGGCGGCCCGACGGTACGCCCAGGTGGCGACGGCCAGCGAGACGACGCCGACACCGGCGCACACGGCGAGGTCGCCGAGGACGAAAGCCCAGTCGGGACTGGACCGGAAGGTCCGGGCGAACGCCTCGACCCCGTACGTCGACGGCAGCAGATCGCGGGTGAGGCGCACCGCCTCCGGCATGCGGTCCGGCGGCAGCACGCCCAGCAGCAGCGCCGCCGACATGCCGAGCTGCCCCAGCAGGGTGGCCAGCTCCGGTCGCGGCGCGAGCAGTCCGAAGGCCGCGCCGAGTCCGGACAGTGCGGCGCCGGCCAGCGGGATCACGGCCACGAGCACCCACAGATGGGTGAGCGGCAGCCCGAACAGCACGCATCCGAAGACCGCGGTCACCAGGGTTCCCGGCACGGTGAAGGACGCGTACGCCCCCGCCGCCCCGAGCACCACGGCCGCCGGCGGCACCGGAAGGGTCGCGTAGTGGTCCAGTCCGCCGCTCGCCCGCAGCTGACCGAAGTACTGGGCGAGCAGGTTCAGCGCGACGAACGCGACGACGAGGACCGCCGAGCCCGCCACGACGGCCTCCGCCTCGCGGCCTCCGTCCACCACGCCCCGCATCATGATCAGGATGCCGACCGACTGGAAGGTCGCCACGAACAGCAGCGGGATACGGGCCACCCGGGCCCGGGACAGCTGCGCCCGGTAGACGGCCGCCAGCGACGGCCACAGCCGCGCGCGGGGTGCCAGCTCCGCGGGCGTGGTGCGGGGCACCGCCGGTACGACGGCCCGGGCGCTTCCCGGCAGAACCTCGGCGGGTACGACACTCACGTGACGTTGCTCCTCTTCCCTACGGTTCCCCTACCGTCCCATACGGGCCCGGCGGCTCGCGCGCTCACCTCGGGGCCGCGCGCTCTCGCCGCCCTCATGCCCGCACCAGCCCCTGCCGGGCCGCCCCGCCCAGCGCCAGATAGACGTCCTCCAGGCTGGGTGTGGCGAGAGTGAAGTCGTCCAGGGCGGCGAAGGCGGCCCCCGCCGGTGACCGTGGCGACGACCGCGCGGGCCTCGTCCGGCGCCAGCCGCAGTGTCCAGCGGCGGCCCGACTCCACGGCCCGCTCGCGCAGCGCGGCGACCTCGGGCACGTCCAGCGGCGCCCGCTCCCGCCACACCAGCTCGACCCGCACCTCGTCGGCGACCTGCTCCTTGAGCCCCGTGGGGGTGTCGCAGGCGATGACCCGGCCCTGGTCGAGGACGGCGACCCGGTCGAGGACGGTCTCCGCCTCGATGACGTTGTGGGTGACGAGCAGCACGGTCGTCCCGCGCTCGGCCCGCCGCCGGTCCACGGAGGCCCACACGGCCCGCCGTGCCACGGGATCCATCCCGGTGGTCGGTTCGTCCAGCACGAGCAGCGGCCGCTCCCCCACCAGCACGGCGGCGAAGCAGGCCAGCCGCCGCTGGCCGCCGGACAGCTTGCGCAGCGGCCGTTCGGCGATCGGCGTGAGTCCCAGCTCGTCGAGGACGGCGTCGCGCTCCCGGCGGGCCGCGCGCACGTCGAGGCCGCGCAGCCGTCCGGTGGTCTCGGCGGCCAGCGAGACGGTGAGGTCGTCGAGGGCGGTGGATTCCTGCCCGAGGTAGGCGAGGATCCGCGCGGCCCGCTCGGGGTGGCGCACGATGTCGTGGCCGAGGATCTCCACGCTGCCCGTGTCGGGCCGCATCAGCCCGGTCATCTGCCGTACGAGGGTGGTCTTCCCGGCGCCGTTCGGGCCGAGCAGCCCGAAGATCTCACCGCGCCGGATGTCCAGGCGTACGTCGTCGGTGGCCCGGACCTCGGGTGTCGCGGGAGTGCCGCGCCGGCCGCGGACCGCAGGGTAGGTCTTCGTCAGCCCGCGCACGGCACACACGACCTCGTCCCTGTGCCGAATGGGCGGTGCCGCGCGCGTACTCACAAGGAACGAGACTACGGGGTCACGGACCGCCGCTCGCCGTCGGGGCGTCCCGGGAGAGGGGTTCAGTCGCCGGCCGGAGCGTGCTCGGCGGCCGTCCGTACGTCGATCTCGCGCCAGAACCCCGCCCGGATGGCGTACCGGTCGTGTTCGTCGATCTGGTCGTCCTTGTGGGCGAGCAGTCCGAAGCGGGCCGCGTACCTCAGCAACTCGCCGTCGATGCGGTGCGGGATCCGCGGGTACATGCCCGAGAGCTTCTGGAGCTGGCCCTGCTCGCCGAGCCGCCCCATCCACCGGCGCGCGAAGACCTGCCCCACTTCGTACGGGTCGCCGCCGACGGTGGTGATGTCCTCCTCGCGGTCGGCCCACCGCTGCTCCGCCGTGGTGAGCTGCGCGAGCGTCGGCATCGCGGCGACCTCGGAGGGTTCGGCGGCGATCCCGGGACGGTCGACCCAGCCCTTGTCGGAGGACCAGCGCAGGGTCGCGGTGGTGGGCTGCTGGACGGTCTGGGCGCCGCCGGGTGCGCGCAGGGCCGCCAGGTCCTTGGGCGTCGGCACGCCTCCCTTGGGGGCGGGAACGCGCTCCTCGGCGCCGTTCCGGGAGGCGTCACCCGCGGAGGGGTGCTCGCTCTCGTCGCCGGACCGCTCGGCGGGGCGGGCGAGGCCGGAGTCGGGCAGCGGCGCGGAGAGGATCGCGGCGATCTCGGGCCGGGGCACGGGCGGCGGCGCGCACGTCCCGCCGAGCTCCTTCGCGCGTACGGCCTTGGTGATCCAGATGCGGTCCAGGACGCGCCGCTCGTCGGCCTCGGCGACCAGGTCCTCGGACTGGTTGTAGTCGCCGTCGGCCGCCTGGACGGCCCACAGGTGGACGGCGACGCCGTGTTCCTTGGCGGCCATCATGCCGGGCAGCAGATCGCCGTCACCGGTGACGAGGACGACGTCGGAGCAGGCGCGGTTACGGGCCAGTTCGGTCAGCTCGGCGTGCATGGCGGCGTCGACGCCCTTCTGGGCCCAGCGGCCGTCGCTGCGGGTCAGTGCGCCCAGCCGGACGGTCACCCGGGGCATCACGCGCAGTCTGCGGTGTTCCGGCTGGGGGACGCGGTCCGGGGCGCCGTCGAACCAGTAGATGCGCAGCAGCGGCCGCTCGGTCTCCGACTCGGCCTGTTCGCGCAGGCCCTGGACGAGGGCGGAGTGGTCGACGGTGATCCTCGATCGCGACGGCTCCCCGGCGAGGAGGCTGGCGGCGGCCCCCAGCAGATACCCGGCGTCCACCAGGACGATGCAGCGGTCCACACGACTCACCCTCTTTCCGGGAGCTTTGCTTCGGGCTTTCTTCGAGTCTGCCCGACCGCGCGGAGGTTAACGGCCGGAACTCGATCTTCGGCGTGGCGTTTCGGGGGCTTGCGCTCCGACAATCCCTGTTACGGACGGTAATTATCCGAAATGCGTCGTAAGTCAGCCTATGTGAGTCTGGTCCCGTCGATGGCCCCCAGATCCTCCCAGGAGGCGAATCACCATGGCCAAGAACAAGAAGCAGGAACGTAAACAGCCGCAGTCCGAGCGCGGCCGGCAGGCAGTCCAGCCGTCCTCGATGGAGTCGCAGACCGAGCAGCGCATCGCACAGGTGACACCCGCCGACGTCGCCCGCAAGGGCCGGGAGAAGCGCTTCGGCCACAACTGACGTTCAGGCGACGGGCCGTTGCGGCTCGGACGCACCGAGGGGCGCATCCGGTACCGGATGCGCCCCTCGTGGGTTCTTCTCGCCTCTGGCGCCTAGCCGGCCAGGCAGGACGGGCCGAGCAGCACCTTCAGATCACCGAACAGCGCGGGATCGGGCTTGACCCGGTGCCGGTCCAGCCGCAGGACGGTCGTCTTGGTGGGGCCCTGGAGCCTGATCCGGACCTCGCTGTCACCCCGGTGATGGGTGAGGATCTCCCCCAGGCGGTTGATCATCGGCGGGGTGACCCGGGTGGCCGGGATGGTGAGGATCACGGGCGCGTTGGTGCCCGCGTTCGACAGGTCGGGGACCTGGAGCTCCATGGCGACGAGCCGCGGCACGTCCTCCCGCTTGTCGAGGCGGCCCTTGACGAAGACGACGGCGTCCTCGACGAGTTGGGTCGAGACGAGCTGGTAGGTCGCCGGGAAGAACATGCACTCGATGGAGCCCGCGAGGTCCTCGACGGTGGCGATCGCCCAGGCGTTGCCCTGCTTGGTCATCTTCCGCTGGAGACCGGAGATGATGCCGCCGATGGTGACGACCGCGCCGTCCGCGTGCTCACCTCCGGTGAGCTGGGCGATGCCCGCGTCCGCCTTGTCCGACAGCACGTGCTCCAGTCCGAAGAGCGGGTGGTCGGAGACGTACAGACCGAGCATCTCCCGCTCCTGGGCGAGCAGATACGTCTTCTCCCACTCGTCGGTCGTGAACTCGACGTCGAGTCCGAAGCCGGGCTCGCTCGTCTCCTCCTCGCCCATGCCTCCGAAGAGGTCGAACTGGCCCTCGGCCTCCTTGCGCTTGACCGCGACCACGTTGTCGATCATCGGCTCGAAGTGCGCGGTGAGGCCCTTGCGGGTGTGCCCCAGGGTGTCGAACGCGCCCGCCTTGATCAGCGACTCCGTGGTGCGCTTGTTGCAGGCGACCGCCTCGACCTTGTCGAGGTAGTCGGGGAACGAGGCGTACTTCCCCTTGGCCTTGCGGCTCCTGATGATCGACTCGACCACGTTCGTGCCGACGTTGCGCACGGCTTCGAGGCCGAAGAGGATCACGTCGTCGCCCTGCGCGGCGAAGTTGTGCACCGACTCGTTGACGTTCGGCGGGAGCACCTTGATGCCCATGCGCCGGCACTCGTTGAGGTAGACGGCCGACTTGTCCTTGTCGTCCTTGACCGAGGTGAGCAGTCCGGCCATGTACTCGGCGGGGTGGTTCGCCTTCAGGTAGGCGGTCCAGTACGAGACCAGGCCGTACGCGGCGGAGTGCGCCTTGTTGAAGGCGTAGCCGGCGAAGGGGACCAGCACGTCCCACAGGGCCTTGATCGCCTCGTCGCTGTAGCCGTTCCTCTTGGCGCCGGCCTGGAAGATGGTGAAGTTCTTCGCCAGCTCGTCGGGCTTCTTCTTGCCCATCACGCGGCGCAGGATGTCGGCCTCGCCGAGCGAGTACCCGGCGATGATCTGCGCGGCCTTCTGCACCTGCTCCTGGTAGACGATCAGACCGTAGGTGACCGCCAGGACCTCTTCGAGCGGCTCCTCGAGCTCCTTGTGGATCGGGGTGATCTCCTGGAGCTTGTTCTTGCGGAGCGCGTAGTTGGTGTGCGAGTCCATGCCCATCGGGCCGGGACGGTAGAGCGCGGAGACGGCGGAGATGTCCTCGAAGTTGTCGGGCTTCATCAGGCGCAGCAGTGAGCGCATGGGGCCGCCGTCGAACTGGAAGACGCCGAGGGTCTCACCGCGCTGCAGCAGTTCGAAGGTCTTCGGATCGTCGAGCGGCAGGGACAGCAGGTCGAGGTCGATGCCCTTGTTGGACTTCACCATCTTGACGGCGTCGTCCATGATCGTCAGGTTGCGCAGGCCGAGGAAGTCCATCTTCAGCAGGCCGAGCGACTCGCACTGCGGGTAGTCCCACTGCGTGATGGTCACGCCGTCCGTGTGCCGCACCCAGATGGGGGCGTGGTCGACGATGGGCTCGCTGGACATGATCACGCCGGCCGCGTGCACGCCCATCTGCCGGACCAGGCCCTCGACGCCCTTGGCCGTGTCGATGACCTTCTTGACGTCCGGCTCGTTCTCGTACATCGCGCGGATCTCGCCCGCCTCGCTGTAGCGCGGGTGCGAGGGGTCGGTGATGCCGTTGAGGTCGATGCCCTTGCCGAGGACGTCGGCGGGCATCGCCTTGGTGAGGCGGTCGCCCATCGCGTACGGGTAGCCCAGCACGCGCGCGGAGTCCTTGATGGCGTTCTTCGCCTTGATCTTGCCGTAGGTGCCGATCATGGCGACCTTGTCGGCGCCGTACTTCTCGGTCACGTACCGGATCACCTCGACGCGCCTGCGCTCGTCGAAGTCGATGTCGACATCGGGCATGGAGACGCGCTCGGGGTTGAGGAACCGCTCGAAGATCAGGCCGTGCGGGATCGGGTCGAGGTCGGTGATGCCCATCGCGTAGGCGACGATCGAGCCGGCCGCGGAACCGCGCCCCGGGCCGACCGCGATGCCCTGGTTCTTCGCCCACATGATGAAGTCGGCGACGACGAGGAAGTAGCCCGGGAACCCCATCTGGATGATGACGTCCATCTCGTACTCGACCTGCTTCTGCCGGTCCTCGGGGACGCCGCCCGGAAAGCGGCGGTCCATTCCGCGGCGGACCTCCTCCTTGAACCAGGTCACCTCGGTGTAGCCGTCCGGGATGTCGAACTTCGGCATGAGGTTCTTCGCCTCGAACATGCCGGTGGTGTCGATCTGCTCGGCCACCAGGAGGGTGTTCGCGCACCCCTCCTGCCAGGCGTCCGAGGAGTCGATGGCGTACATCTCGTCCGTGGACTTCAGGTAGTAGCCGGTGCCGTCGAAGCGGAAGCGGTCCGGGTCGGAGAGGTTCTTGCCCGTCTGGATGCACAGCAGCGCGTCGTGCGCGGTCGCCTCGTGCGCGTACGTGTAGTGCGAGTCGTTGGTGACCAGCGGCGGGATGCCGAGCTTCTTGCCGATCTCCAGGAGGCCGTCGCGGACCCGGTGCTCGATGTCGATGCCGTGGTCCATCAGCTCCAGGAAGTAGCGGTCCTTGCCGAAGATGTCCTGGTACTCGGCCGCCGACTTCAGGGCCTCGTCAAACTGGCCGAGACGCAGCCGGGTCTGGAGCTCGCCGGAGGGGCACCCTGTGGAGGCGATGAGCCCCTCGGACCACTGGGAGATGGTCTCCTTGTCCATCCGGGGCCACTTCTGCAGCCAGCCCTCGGCGTACGCGTCCGAGGAGAGCTTGAAGAGGTTGTGCAGGCCCTTCGCGTCGGCCGCCCAGATCGTCTTGTGGGTGTAGCCGCCGGAACCCGAGACGTCGTCGCGCTTCTGGTGCGGCTGGCCCCACTGGATCTTGCGCTTGTTGCGCCGGGACTCGGGGGCGACGTACGCCTCGATCCCGATGATCGGCGTGACGCCCGCCTTCTTCGCGGTGTGGAAGAAGTCGTACGCCCCGTGCAGGTTGCCGTGGTCCGACATGGCGATGTGGGTCATGCCCATCTCGTTGCACGCGTCGAACATGTCCTTGAGCCGCGCGGCACCGTCCAGCAGCGAGTACTGGGTGTGGACGTGCAGGTGCGTGAACGGCGGCTTTGACACGGCTGCGGCCTCCAAGGGAAACAAACGGCAACGGGTGTCCCACCGGTTACGGACGGATCGGGGGACAGCGTCGAAGTCTATGCCTCGCGACTGACACCCGGGCTCGTTCCCCACGTACCTTCACGGGTGGGGCCGCGGGCACTTTCGTCCGGCCCCACCCGTTGGATGCGACAGAAGCGCTGTCGTACATGTCATGCACCAGGAGGCACCCAGCGATGTCGGTTCCGCAGCTCAACGACGAGCACCGCGGCGAGGAGATCCTCGCCGTCTTCGACACCGCGTTCGGCGAGCTCCTGGCCGCCGACCCGGCCGCGTTCCGGGTGAAGTTCCGGAAGATGGCGGCCTCGGCGTTCGCGTTCTACCGGGGCACCGCGGGCCTCTTCTACCACGATCTCGACGCCGAGAAGCGGGGCGGCCCTTTCCTGGACGAGCGCACCTCGCGCGTGTGGATCCACGGCGACCTGCACGCGGAGAACTTCGGCACGTACATGGACGCGACAGGCCGGCTGATCTTCAACGTCAACGACTTCGACGAGGCGTACGTGGGCCCCTTCACCTGGGACCTGAAGCGCTTCTCCGCGTCCATCGCCCTGATCGGGTACGCCAAGGCGCTCGGCGACGAGCAGATCAGTGAGCTGGTGGAGGTGTACGCGGGCGCCTACCGGGAGCGGATCCACGCCCTGGCCACCGGCGCGAAGAGCGACGAGGTGCCGCCCTTCACCCTGGACACCGCGCAGGGCCCGCTGCTCGACGCGCTGCGCGACGCCCGGTCACTGACCCGCTTCGGGCTGCTGGACTCGATGACGGAGATCCGTGACTTCGAGCGCCGCTTCGCGCCCGGCGGGGGCAGCATCGAGCTGGACGCCGCCACCCGCTACAAGGTCCTCGCGGCCTTCGACGGCTACCTGGAGACCCTGCCGGAGACCTCCCTGGCCCGCCCGGACTCCTACCGCGTGAAGGACGTCGTCGGCCGCCGGGGCATCGGCATCGGCTCGGCCGGTCTGCCGTCGTACAACATCCTCCTCGAGGGCCACAGCGACGCCCTGGAGAACGACGTCGTGATCTACATCAAGCAGGCCCAGACGCCGGCCGTCTCCCGGCACATCACGGACCCGGCGATCCGTGACTACTTCCTGCACGAGGGCCACCGCACGGTGATCTCCCAGCGCGCCCTGCAGCAGCACGCCGACCCGTGGCTGGGCTGGACCGAGCTGGGCGGCGCCGGCCAGCTGGTCGCCGAGGTCTCGCCGTACGCGGTCGACCTGGACTGGGGCGACATCGACGACCCGGAGGAGGTCGCGGGCGTCGTCGCCGACCTGGGCCGGGCCACGGCCACGATGCACGCGGCGGCGGACGACACCTCCGGCGAGTCCCTGGTGCCCTTCTCCACCGAGCGGGCCATCGACGCGGCGATCGCGGCCGACGAGGACGGCTTCGCGCCTCTCCTGGTCGACTTCGCGCACACCTACGGCGCACGCGCGCGTGCCGACCACCAGATCTTCGTCGACCTGTTCCGCAACGGCCGGATTCCGGGTCTCTGAGGGTCCGCCGTCTCACAGGGACCCTTTAGGGGTCTCCTACGGGAGCACGTGACACACTCTCCTCCGCTATGGACATATCCGGGACCCGCCTCAGAGCCGTACGCGCGGCGCTGTTCACGGCATGCGTCGTGACGCTCAGCACCGCGTCGCACGTGCTGCTGTCCCGGGCCCCGCTGCCGCTCAACACGGTGGCCGCCGTCGCGGCCGCCGTGTTCGCCCTCGCCTACGTCCTCGCCGGCCGCGAGTGCGGCTTCGGGCGGATCGCCGCCCTGCTGATCCCGCTGGAGCTGGCCGCCGACACCGTCTTCACCACCGGCCAGCACGTCTGCTACGGCCGTGCGGGCGGCCCGGTCGCCGGCCCGCTGGCCTCCGTCGGCTGGGACGTGCTGTGCGGCGACGGCACACCCGTCGGCACCCCGCTGGCCCAGGTCACCGGCACGGACAGCGACCGGCTGGGCGGGCTCCTCGCCCACCCCGACCCGGCCGCCGCGTGGCTGCTGCTCGGCGCGCACGTCTGCGTGGGCCTGATCGCGGCCGCCTGGCTGCGCCGGGGCGAGCGGGCGCTGGGCCAGCTGCTGCGGGCGGCGACCGCGACCACCTTCCGGCCGCTGCTGCTGGCCGTCGCCGCCGTGACCGTGCGACGCGCCCCGGCGGCCCGCCGCCTGCCGCGGCCCGTCCGCCGGTCGGCCACCGTCCGCGAGCGGATTCTCGCGCACTCACTCGGACGGCGTGGACCGCCGTGCCCGGCCGCCGCGGTCTGACCGGACCCGCGGCTCCCGAGCACGACTCGGTCCAGTCCCTGCACGTCCCCACGAAACTTCCGCGTACCCACGGGGTGCGCGTCCCTTTGGAGAACACCATGAGCAAGCGGAACAGCGCTGCGGCGAAGACGGCGGCCCGGGAGCGGCTGCGCATCGAGCGCGAGCGCGAGGCCAAGCGGGCCAAGGCCAAGCGGCAGATCATCGTCGCCCTCTCGGTCGTCGGCGTACTCGCCGCGGCCGGCGGCATAGGCTACGCCGTCGTCCAGGCGAACAAGCCCGCCTACTGGGATGAAGCCAAGAACGCCAAGCTGGTCAAGCCGGCCAACACCAGTGGCAAGAACGGCACGACGGTCGTCATGGGCAAGGCGAGCGCCAAGAAGACGCTCGTGATGTACGAGGACCCGCGCTGCCCGGTGTGCGCCCAGTTCGAGCAGACCGTCGGCGCGACGGTGAAAAGCGACTTCGACGCCGGCAAGTTCAAGATCCAGTACGTGGGTGCGACCTTCCTCGACGGCAGCCTGTCCGGCGAGGGCTCCAAGAACGCGCTCAGCGCCCTGGGCGCCGCGCTCAACGTCAGCCCCGAGGCGTTCCTCGAGTACAAGACCGCGCTGTACTCGGCGAAGTACCACCCCGAGGAGACCGAGGACAAGTTCAAGGACGACTCCTACCTGATCAAGGTGGCGGACACCGTCTCGGCCCTGAAGGGCAACGCGAAGTTCCAGAGCGCCGTGAAGAACGGCACCTACGACCGGTGGGCGCTGGAGATGTCCAAGACGTTCGACAAGAGCGGCGTCTCGGGTACCCCGACCCTGAAGATGGACGGCAAGAAGCTCACCGACTCCGGCGGCCAGAACGCCCCCATGACGGTCGCCGACTTCAACACGGCACTCGCGGCAGCCCTCAAGGGCTGACCGGCCCCTGAGCCGACAATTCCAGGAAGAGCGGGCGAACTTTTGGGCGTTCGCCCGCTCTGCTGTCGTACCGGTCAGTAATCTGATCGGCCGTGACCAGTCGATACAGATCCTCCGAGAGCGCCGACGCCCCGTCAGAGCGCCTGAACTCGTTGTCGCCGCGCCGCCGTACGGCGCTCAAGGCCGTGGCGGCGACCGCCGTGCTGGCCGGCCCGCTCGCCGCCGCGCTGCCGGCCCGTGCCGCCGAGGCCCCCGTCTTCCTGCACGGCCTCGCCTCCGGCGACCCGCTGCCCGACGGCGTCCTGCTGTGGACCCGGGTGACGCCCACCGCCGAGGCGATACCCGGCTCCGGGCTCGGCCCGGACACCGACGTGAGCTGGGTCGTCGCCACGGACAAGGCGCTGACGAACGTGGTTGCCAAGGGCTCCACCACCGCCTCCGCCGCGACCGACCACACCGTCAAGGCCGACATCCGCGGTCTCGCGCCCGCCACCGACTACTGGTTCCGCTTCTCGGCCGGCGGCACCGACTCCCCGGTGGCGCGTACCCGCACCGCGCCGGCGGCGGACGCGGCCGTCACCGGCCTGCGCTTCGGTGTGGTCTCCTGCGCCAACTGGGAGGCCGGCTACTTCTCCTCCTACCGTCACCTCGCGGCCCGCGGCGACCTCGACGCCTGGCTGCACCTCGGCGACTACATCTACGAGTACGGCACCGGCGAGTACACCGCCCGCGGCGTCGTCGTACGGGAGACGGCGCCCACGCACGAGATCCTCACCCTCGCCGACTACCGCACCCGGCACGGGAAGTACAAGACCGATCCGGACCTTCAGGCCCTGCACGCGAAGGCGCCGGTCGTCGCGATCTGGGACGACCACGAGTTCGCCAACGACACCTGGTCGGGTGGTGCCGAGAACCACACCGAGGGCGCCGAGGGCGCCTGGTCGGCCCGTCAGGCGGCCGCAAAGCAGGCCTACTTCGAGTGGATGCCGGTCCGGCCAGCCATCGCCGGCACCACCTACCGCCGGCTGCGCTTCGGCAAGCTCGCCGATCTCTCCCTGCTGGACCTGCGGTCCTTCCGCTCGCAGCAGGCCGCCGTCGGCAACGGCACCGTCGACGACCCGGACCGCACGCTCACCGGACGCGCCCAGCTCGACTGGCTGAAGGCCGGCCTGAAGGCATCCGACACCACCTGGCGGCTGGTCGGCAACTCGGTGATGATCTCGCCGTTCGCGATCGGCTCGCTCTCCGCGGACCTGCTCAAGCCGCTCGCCAAGCTGCTCGGCCTGCCGCAGGAGGGCATCGCCCTCAACACCGACCAGTGGGACGGCTACACCGACGACCGGCGCGAACTCCTGGCCCACCTGCGCTCGAACGCGATCCGCAACACCGTCTTCCTGACCGGTGACATCCACATGGCGTGGGCCAACGACGTGCCGGTGGACGCCGGGACCTACCCGCTGTCGGCCTCGGCCGCCACGGAGTTCGTGGTCACCTCGGTGACCTCGGACAACCTCGACGACATCGTGAAGGTCCCGGAGGGCACGCTCACCGCGATCGCCTCCCCGGTCATCCGGGCCGCGAACCGGCACGTCCACTTCGTCGACACCGACCGGCACGGCTACGGCGTCCTGGACATCACCGCCGAGCACGCGCAGATGGACTACTACGTCCTGTCCGACCGCACCAGCGCCACCGCGACCTCCACCTGGTCCCGCTCCTACCGCACGCGCAGCGGCACGCAGAAGGTCGAGCGCACCTACGACCCGGTCTAGTCCCCTCCGGAACTGCCGATCCTCCTAGAGCGACTCGAGGAAGCCGAGCGCCACCCGCCAGGTGGCCTCGGCCGCCTCCTCGTCGTAGTCGGGCAGCTCGGGGTCGGTGTACAGGTGCCCGGCTCCCGCGTACCGGTAGACCTCCACGTCGGCGCCGGCCCTGCCCATCTGGAGATACCAGGCGCTCAGCCAGTCGTCGGTCTCGAACTGGTCCGGCTCGGCGACATGCAGCTGCACCGGGAGGCCGTCCACCGAGACGTTCGGCGCGAGGTCCGAGGTGCCGTGCAGGAGGAGCAGGCCACGCGCCCTGGCGTCGCCGAGGGCGAGGGTCTGCGCGATCGACGCGCCGAGCGAGAACCCGGCGTAGACCAGCCCCCGCTCCGAGTAGGGCGCGGCCGCCAGGACGGCCCTCTTCAGCAGCTCGTCCTTGCCGATCTCCTCGTTGTACGCCATGCCCTCCTCGACCGTGTCGAACGTGCGGCCCTCGAAGAGGTCCGGCGTCCACACCTCGTGCCCGGCGGCGCGCAGCCGGTCCGCCGCGGCACGCACCGCGGGCCGCGGACCGTAGGTCGAGTGAAAGAGCATGATGTTCATGTGCCCATGGTGCCAGCCTGCACTGACAACGCCGTGCGTGCGTCTCCTCACAGAAACCGCATGTTCAAGGCCCCTCCGACCCGGTTACGTTCGAAGGCATGGAGAACCTGCTCCGCCCCGTGATCGTGGTCGGCGGCTCGGTCGTGCTGACAGTCCTCATCGGCTGGGCCACCGACCGCCTGCTGTGCAAGGCCGACCATCGGCATCCCGAGACCCCCCTGTGGGGTCTGCTGCGCCGTGGCCGCATCCCCTATCAGCTCGTGCTGTGCGCGGCGATGCTGAGAGGGTCCTACGACGCCGCCCAGATGCTGGAGGACCATCGGACCGGCATCGGCCAGGTCCTCACCCTGGTGCTGATCGGCTCGGCGGCCTGGCTGGTGATCAGGATCGCGGGAGCGATCGTCGAGACGTCGTATTCGCGCTACGCGCGCATGCAGCACGATCCGGCCCGGGTCCGGCGGGTACGGACCCAGGTGTCGCTGATCATGCGGGTGGTGGCGGCCGTCGTCGGCGTGGTCGCGGCGGCCTCGATGCTGCTGACGTTCCCGCCGATGCGCGCGGCGGGCGCCTCCCTGCTGGCCTCGGCCGGGATCCTCGGCATCGTCGCCGGTGTGGCCGCCCAGTCCACGCTGAGCAACATGTTCGCCGGCCTCCAGATCGCCTTCGGCGACATGGTGCGCATCGGCGACACGGTCGTGGTGGACGGTGAGTGGGGCACCGTCGAGGAGATCACCCTGACGTTCCTGACCGTGCGCACCTGGGACGAGCGCCGGATCACCATGCCGGTCTCGTACTTCACCTCGAAGCCCTTCGAGAACTGGTCGCGCGGCACCCCGCAGATGACGGGCATCGTCTACTGGCACGTCGACCACAACGCGCCGGTGGAGCTCATGCGCGAGAAGCTGCGCGACATCCTGCGCGAGTGCCCGGCCTGGGACGGCCGCGCCTACGGGCTCGACGTCACCGACACCACTCCCAACACCATGCAGGTGCGGGCCCTGGTCACGGCGAAGGACGCCGACGACATCTGGACGGTGCGGGTCAGGGTCCGCGAGGAGATGATCCGCTGGCTGTCGCGGGAGCACCCCTACGCGCTCCCGCGGGTCAACACGGCGGACGCGGCGCTGGCCCCGGGCCGCCTGCCCGGCCAGTCGCCCTCCCCCGACGGTGCGCCCCGTCGCGTCCACGAGCCTCCGCGGGCCGGCCGCTGACCCTCAGTTCCCGCGCTCCGCACCCCCGTTGACCTGGACGACCTGCGAAGTGACGTGACCGGCGCCCGGGGAGGCCAGCCAGTGCAGCGTGGCGGCGATGTCCCCGGGCGTCCCGGCGCGCCCGGTGAAGGTCTCGCCGATGAGCCGCTCGCGCCGCGCCGGGTCGATCGCGTCCCCGAAGAAGCCGGTGTCCTCGACATACCCCGGGGCGACGACGTTCGCGGTGACGCCCCGGGGCCCCAGCTCCCGGGCGAGATCACGGGCGTACGGGTGCAGCGCGGCCTTGGCGCCACCGTACGCCCCGCTGCCCGACCCCCGGTAGGCGGCGATCGAGCTGACGAACAGCACCCGCCCGCCCGGCGAGGCGAGCCGGTCCTTCAGGGCCTCCGTGAGCAGGGCGGCGCTCAGCGTGTTGGTACGGAAGTTGACGGTCCAGTGGTGGGCGACCCGGTCCAGCGGATCAGCGCTCTCGCTCGGCGGCTCCAGCTGCCCGGCGCCCCCGGCGCTGTGGATCAGCACATCCACGGTCCCCAACTCCGCCGCCACGAACCGGGCGACCCCCCGCACCTGCTCGGGCTCGCCGAGATCCGCGGCGTAGGTGAGCGCACCGGCCACCCCGGCGTTCTCCAGCACCTCCGCCCGCCGCCCGAGCAGCAGCACCCGATCTCCGTCCGCGGCGAAGACCCGCGCCGCGGCGAGCCCGATTCCTGTTCCGCCTCCGCTGATCACCACATTGCGCGCCATGGCACGAGCGTAACCAGGAGTACCGACAGGGGAATGGCGGTTTACGCGACCGCCATCGAACCGGGCAGCCTCGGGAGGGGGACCGGTCGCCTCACTTGAGGCTGCGCACGTCCAGATGGCGCAGCACGCGGTCCACGATCTCCGGATCGGCGCCCGGCTCGCTGCGGGCCGCGACCACCTCGTGCCGGGCCGCGCTCAGCATCTCCCCCTGGATCCGCCGCACCCGCTTCAGCCTGCGCACCCGCTGGTCGTGCCCCTCCCGCCGTTCGTCCTCCCCGACGTCCGGGCTGATCCGCAAGCCGATGTCGAAGGCCCGCCGCAGCATCTGCTCGGACAGCTCCTCCGGCAGGTCCTCCTCGGCCTCGATCTCCCGCAGCCGCCGCTTCGCCGCCTTCGCGGCCCGCACCGCGAGTTCCTTCTCGAACTCCTTCTCCCGGTCGGTGTCCGACTGCACGTCGAGGCGCTTCACCAGCCACGGCAGCGTCAGTCCCTGAAGGACCAGCGTCGCCATGATCACACCGAACGCGATGAAGATGATCTCGTCCCGGTCGGGGAAGGGCCCGCCGTCGTCGGTCTTCAGCGGCACGGCCAGTGCCAGCGCCACCGAGGCCACCCCGCGCATCCCGGACCACCACATGACGAGGGTCTCCCGCCAGTTCGTCGGAATGTCCTCGAGGTGGTCCTGCCTGGCGTGCAGCCGCTGGGTCAGCCAGGTCGCCGGCAGCAGCCACAGCAGCCGTACGAGGACGACCACGACCACGATCACCGCGGCCCAGCCCAGCATCTCGCCCCACCGCCCGGACGCCGTCCGGATCGCGTTGTGCAGTTCCAGGCCGATCAGCCCGAACGCGACGCCCGTGACGAGGGTGTCGACGATGTCCCAGAAGGTGTGGCCGGCCAGCCGGGTCAGCACGTCGTCGGGGTCGGTGGCGTACTCGGCGAGGAACAGGGCGGTGGTCAGGACGGCGAGCACCCCGGACCCGTGGAACTCCTCCGCCAGCACGTACGAGGCGTACGGCACCAGGAGCGTCAGCCCGATCTGCAGCGTCGTGTCCCCGAGGACGTCCAGCAGCCTGTTCGCCCCCCAGCCGAGCGCGACGCCCACCGCGACCGCCACCACCGCGGACAGGACCAGGTCGAGACCGGCCTGCCACGGCGAGAACGAACCGCTCACGGCCGCGGCGATCGCGACGTGGTAGAGCACGATGGCCGTCACGTCGTTGAACAGCCCCTCGCCCTCCAGGATGGAGACCAGCCGGCGGGGTAGCCCGAGCTGTCCGGCCACGGCGGTGGCGGCCACCGGGTCGGGCGGCGCCACCAGCGCGCCCAGGGCCACGGCCGCGGCGATCGGCAGCCCCGGCACGATCGTGTGGGCCACGGCCGCCACGCACACCGTCGTGACGAACACCAGCGCCACGGCCAGCAGGAAGATCGGCCGCACGTTGGCCGCGAACTGCCGCCACGAGGTCCGCCGCACGGCCGCGTACAGAAGGGGCGGCAGCAGGAGGGGCAGGATCAGGTCCGGCGGGATGTCCACGTTGGGCACGAAGTCGAGCACCGCGAGGACGATCCCGAGCAGGGTCATGAGCACCGGCGCCGGCAACCCGAACCGGTCCCCGACCGGAACGCTCACCACGGCCCCGAGCAAGAGGACGAACAACAGGGCCAGCTGGTCCACGGTCAGCGCTCCGGGTCTAGACGATCAAGAACATCCAGACCTCCAGCGTCGCACGACCACCGTCCGCTACAGAGAACGCCGCATGGACCGGTGCGGAATCCCCGCCTCCATGTCCTCCGGCCCGTACGCCGCGTACCCCAGCCGCTCGTAGAAACCCAGTGCCTGCGTCTGTGCGTGCAGGTCCACGGCCGCGAGCCCCCGCGCGCGTGCCGCCGCCTCGATGGCCCGCACCAGCGCGATCCCGACCCCCAGCCCGCGTGCCTCGCGGGTCACGGCGAGCCGTCCCAGCGAGCCCACCGACGGATCGCCGCCGGTCCTGGCGGCGGCCGCCTCGCCGTACAGCAGCCGCCCGGTGCCGAGCGGCAGCCCGTCCTCCCGGACCGCCAGCACATGGACGGCGCCGGCGTCGAGCTCGTCGTACTCCAGGTCCTCGGGCACGCCCTGCTCGCCGACGAAGACCTCCTTGCGCACCGCGAAGCACGCCTCACGGTCGGCGGGGTCCTCGGCGACCCGCACCGCGTACGGGGAGTCGTCGGCGGCCCTGCTCATCCGTAGGTCTCCACGCGGACCTGCTCCAGGGCCCTTTCCAGGTCCTCGGGGTAGTCGCTGGCGAACTCCGCCCACTGCCCGTCACCGGGGTGCTCGAAGCCCAGCCGCACGGCGTGCAGCCACTGCCGCGTCAGGCCCAGCCGCTTGGAGAGCGTGGGGTCGGCTCCGTACGTCAGGTCGCCGACGCAGGGGTGGCGGTGGGCGGCCATGTGGACGCGGATCTGGTGCGTACGTCCCGTCTCCAGCTTCACGTCCAGCAGGGAGGCCGCACGGAAGGCCTCGATCAGGTCGTAGTGCGTGACGGACGGCTTGCCCTCGGCCGTGACCGCCCACTTGTAGTCGTGGTGCGGGTGCCGGCCGATGGGCGCGTCGATCGTGCCGCTGGTCGGGTCGGGGTGGCCCTGGACGAGCGTGTGGTAGCGCTTGTCGACCGTGCGCTCCTTGAACTGGCGCTTCAGCGACGTGTACGCCCGCTCCGACTTGGCGACCACCATGAGGCCCGAGGTGCCGACGTCGAGGCGGTGCACGATGCCCTGGCGCTCGGCGGCACCGGAGGTGGAGATGCGGTACCCGGCGGCGGCGAGCCCGCCGATGACGGTCGTTCCGCTCCAGCCGGGCGAGGGGTGCGCGGCCACGCCGACCGGCTTGACGATCACGACCACGTCGTCGTCGTCGTGCACGATCTCCATGCCCTCGACCGGCTCGGCGACGATCTGCACCGGCGCCGGCGCCGGCGGCATCTCGACCTCCAGCCAGGCCCCGCCGATCACCCGCTCCGACTTGCCGACCACCGAGCCGTCGACCGTGACCTTCCCCGCCGCAGCCAGCTCGGCGGCCTTCGTACGGGAGAAGCCGAACATGCGGGAGATGGCGGCGTCTACGCGCTCGCCCTCCAGGCCGTCCGGCACGGGCAGGGTACGGGTCTCGGGAATCGTGCTCACCCGTCGAGTATGCCGGACGGCTCGGGTACCGCCGTACGGCCCTGTGGACAACCGCCTGGCGGTCAGTCCTTGTGGACGGTCCCGTCCGGGTCCAGGCCCTTGAAGGACAGCAGCACGATCAGGATGCCGCCGCAGACGATCGCCGAGTCGGCGAGGTTGAAGACGGCGAAGTGCTTCGGCGCGATGAAGTCCACGACCGCGCCCTCGAAAACGCCCGGCGCGCGGAAGATCCGGTCGGTGAGGTTGCCCAGCGCGCCGCCCAGCAGCAGGCCCAGGGCGATCGCCCAGGGCAGGCTGTAGAGCTTGCGGGCGAGCCGGGCGATCACCACGATCACGGCAGCCGCGATCACCGTGAAGATGATGGTGAAGGCCTCGCCGAAGCCGAAGGCCGCGCCCGCGTTGCGGATGGCCTCGAACCGCAGCCAGTCCCCGACGATCTCGATCGGCGCGTGATGCTCCAGCTTGGCGACCACGATCATCTTGCTCACCAGGTCGATCACGTACGCCACCGTGGCGACGGTGAAGAGCACGGCGATCCGGCGCTTGCCCCTGGGCCGCGCCTCGGTGCTCTCCTGGCCGCCCGGGCCGGACGACTGCTCCGGCTCGGATCCCGTCTCTGGGGTGTCCGGCGTACCGATGACGCGCTCCGCCTCTGCCACGTGAGTCCCTCAACCTAGGTACCTGACTGAGGACGAGGGTACGGCACACCCCCCGGCAGCCAGGTGATCAGTACCGGCGCTCCTGCTTCTGCTTGCACTCGACGCACAGCGTGGCCCTCGGGAAGGCCTGCATCCGGGCCTTGCCGATGGCCTGGCCGCAGTTCTCGCACAGGCCGTAGGTGCCGGCGTCCAGCCGCTCCAGGGCGTGCTCCGTCTGGACGAGCATCTCGCGCGCGTTGGCGGCCAGCGCCAGCTCGTGTTCTCGCGTGATGTTCTTGGTCCCGGTGTCCGCCTGGTCGTCGCCGGCGCCGTCGCCGGAGTCCCGCATCAGCCCCGTCAGGGCCGCCTCGGACGCGGCCAGCTCCGCCCGCAGCCGCGCCTGCTCGGACTGGAGCTCCGCACGGGCCTCCTCGGCCTCCTGTGCCGTCCACGGCTCCTCGCCGGGCCGCACCGCGAGTTCGCCGGGCTCCAGCGCCGCGAGGCGCGCCTTGGGGACGGCGGTCTTCGCCGCCGTGGCCGTACCCGGAGTCTTCTTCGCAACCACAGTCGTGGCTCCCGTCTGCTCCGCGGCCGAGGCCGCGCCCACCTTCTTGGCCGTGCTCTTCCTGCCCGCGCTCGTCCCGGTCACGCCTTCGGCGTCGACGATCTTCTCGACCGCCGCCTTCTCGGCGGTGACCTTCGTGTCGGTGACCTTCTCGGCGGTGACCTTCTTGCCGGCCGCCTTCTTGGCGGCCGTGGTCTCCCCGGCAGCCGCCTTCTTGGCCGCGCCCTTCTCGGCACCCGTCTTCTTGACGGCCGCCCCGGTGCCGGCTGTCCCCGTGGCGTCCTCCGCCTCGGCGCTCTCCACCGCACCCTTCTTCGCGGCGCTCTTCCTGGCGGCGCTCTTCTTCGCTGCGGACGCCTTCCTGGCCGGCGCCTCCCTCTCGACCGGCCCGGCCGCCTCGGCCTTCGCCGCTTCCTCCTCCGCGGGTCTTCGGGCCACCGCCTTCTTGGCCACCGTCTTCTTGACGGCCGCCTTCTTGGCAGCCGCCTTCTTCGGCGCCTCTGCCGCAGCGGACCGCACCGTCTTCACGGCCACGTCCCCGGCCACGTCCCCGGCCGCGCCGCCGGAGGCGCCGGAAGCACCGGAGGCACGCGTGGAGCTGCCGGACGACGACTGCTGTACGGCGGTCTTTTTCGCCACCATGGCCGCAGCCCCTTCACATATTGTGATCTTGCACGCGAATCGTGCTGGGACGATAAATCGACTTGAGGCCCGCGGCAACGGGGCGCACCGCCCGATTCGCCCGCCTCGCGCATGCCGCTCGGCGAGCCTGCATCCGTTGTGCCCAGCTCCCCGCCGGGTAATCCGCCGGGCCGACCATCCCGAAATCTGAACGCCCACACCATCACACATAGCCACCATTCGGGTCATGTCGGACCGAGCCCTCCACCGGGGCCCGCGGCGCCGAAAACCCGTCGGCCGCTGTCGTCGGGGAGCCGTACACTGGGCGGAGCGAAAAGCGTGGATGGGGACGAGTAGCGGCGTACGCAGCCCAGAGCGACCCGGGGACGGTGGAAGCCCGGGGGCGAGCGCGACGTGAAGATCACCCCGGAGCCGCCGGAGGAAAGCCGCCGCCGACAGGCGAGGGTCAGTAGAACCGGCATCGCGACCCCAATGAGGGGGCTCACCGGCGCGTAGAGGGCGCCGGAGGGCCAAGGAGGGTGGTACCGCGGGAGCGCGCCGCACACGGCGTAGACAGACAAGTCGGCTCTCGTCCCTCCGACGGAAGGCAGTATGTCCGCCGGAGGAAGCTCGTTGAACACGCAGCCGCAGTACCGCCAGGTACCCGCCCAGGTCGACCTGCCCGCGCTCGAGCACGCGGTGCTCGACTTCTGGCGCGAGCAGAAGATCTTCGCCAAGAGCCTGGAGCAGTCCGAGGGCCGCCCCGAGTGGGTGTTCTACGAGGGGCCGCCCACCGCCAACGGCATGCCGGGCGCCCACCACATCGAGGCCCGCGTCTTCAAGGACGTCTTCCCCCGTTTCCGCACCATGCGCGGCTACCACGTGGCCCGCAAGGCCGGCTGGGACTGCCACGGCCTCCCGGTGGAGCTCGCGGTCGAGAAGGAGCTCGGCTTCTCCGGCAAGCAGGACATCGAGGCGTACGGCATCGCCGCGTTCAACGACAAGTGCCGCGAGTCCGTGCTCCGCCACACCGACGCGTTCTCCGAGCTGACGACCCGCATGGGCTACTGGGTCGACCTCGACGACGCCTACGTCACGATGGACCCCGAGTACATCGAGTCGGTCTGGTGGTCGCTGAAGGAGATCTTCAACAAGGGTCTGCTGGTCCAGGACCACCGCGTCGCCCCCTGGTGCCCCCGGTGCGGCACGGGTCTGTCGGACCACGAGCTGGCCCAGGGCTACGAGACGGTCGTCGACCCGTCCGTGTACGTCCGTTTCCCGCTCACCTCCGGTCCGCTGGCCGGCGAAGCCGCCCTCCTGGTCTGGACGACGACCCCCTGGACACTGGTCTCCAACACGGCCGTGGCCGCGCACCCCGAGGTCCCCTACGTCGTGGCGACGAACGGCGAGGAGAAGCTCGTCGTCGCCGAGCCGCTGGTCGCCAAGGCGCTCGGCGAGGGCTGGGAGACCACCGGCCAGACCTTCACCGGCGCCGAAATGGAGCGCTGGACCTATCAACGTCCGTTCGAGCTGGTGGAGTTCCCGGAGCCGGCCCACTACGTGGTGAACGCCGAGTACGTCACCACCGAGGACGGCACCGGGCTGGTCCACCAGTCCCCCGCCTTCGGTGAGGACGACCTCAAGGTCTGCCGTTCCTACGGCCTGCCCGTGGTCAACCCGGTCCGCCCGGACGGCACCTTCGAGGAGTCCGTCCCGATGGTCGGCGGCGTCTTCTTCAAGAAGGCGGACGAAAAGCTCACCGAGGACCTCCAGCGGCGCGGCCTCCTCTTCCGGCACATCCCGTACGAGCACAGCTACCCGCACTGCTGGCGCTGCCACACCGCGCTCCTCTACTACGCGCAGCCGTCCTGGTACATCCGCACCACCGCCGTCAAGGACCGCCTCCTCCAGGAGAACGAGAAGACCAACTGGTTCCCGGACACGGTCAAGCACGGCCGGTACGGCGACTGGCTCGACAACAACATCGACTGGGCGCTCTCCCGCAACCGCTACTGGGGCACCCCGCTGCCGATCTGGCGCTGCGAGGAGGACCACCTCACCGTCGCCGGCTCGCGCGCGGAGCTCACCGAGCTCACCGGCACCGACCAGTCCGAGCTGGACCCGCACCGCCCGTACATCGACGCGGTCACCTTCGCCTGCCCCCACGACGGCTGCGGACGGACGGCCACGCGCGTGCCGGAGGTCATCGACGCCTGGTACGACTCGGGTTCGATGCCGTTCGCGCAGTGGGGCTACCCGTACAAGAACAAGGACCTCTTCGAGTCCCGTTACCCGGCGCAGTTCATCAGCGAGGCCATCGACCAGACCCGCGGCTGGTTCTACACGCTGATGGCCATCGGCACGCTGGTCTTCGACAAGTCCTCGTACGAGAACGTCGTCTGCCTGGGCCACATCCTCGCCGAGGACGGCCGCAAGATGTCCAAGCACCTGGGCAACATCCTGCAGCCGATCCCGCTGATGGACCAGCACGGCGCCGACGCGGTCCGCTGGTTCATGGCGGCCGGCGGCTCCCCGTGGGCGGCCCGCCGCGTGGGCCACAACACCATCCAGGAGGTCGTCCGCAAGACGCTCCTGACGTACTGGAACACGGTCGCCTTCCAGGCCCTGTACGCCCGTACGTCCGGCTGGGCGCCGAGCGGGGCCGACCCGGCCCCGGCCGACCGTCCGGTCCTGGACCGCTGGCTGCTCTCCGAACTGCACGCGCTCACCGACCAGGTGACGCAGGCTCTGGAGGCGTACGACACCCAGCGCGCCGGCAAGCTGCTCTCCGCGTTCGTCGACGACCTGTCCAACTGGTACGTGCGCCGCTCGCGCCGCCGCTTCTGGCAGGGCGACAAGGCCGCGCTGCGCACCCTGCACGAGGTCGTCGAGACGGTCACCAAGCTGATGGCCCCCCTGACGCCGTTCATCACCGAGCGGGTCTGGCAGGACCTCGTCGTGCCGGTCACCCCGGGCGCCCCGGACTCCGTCCACCTGGCGGCCTGGCCGGAGGCCGACCTCTCCGCGATCGACCCCGAGCTGTCGAAGCAGATGGTCCTCGTCCGCCGCCTGGTGGAGCTGGGCCGCGCCACGCGCGCGGAGTCGGGCGTGAAGACCCGCCAGCCCCTCAAGCGCGCCCTGATCGCAGCGAGCGGCTTCGGCGCCCTCGACCGCGAGCTGCACGGACAGATCACGGAGGAGCTCAACGTCGAGTCGCTGGCGTCCCTCTCCGAGGTCGGCGGCAGCCTGGTCGACACCACCGCCAAGGCCAACTTCCGCGCTCTCGGCAAGCGGTTCGGCAAGCGCGTCCAGGATGTCGCCAAGGCCGTCGCGAACGCCGACGCGGCCGCGCTCTCCCTCGCCCTGCGCGAGGGCGCGGCCTCGGTGGAGGTCGACGGCGAGACGATCACCCTGGCCCCCGACGAGGTCATCATCACGGAGACCCCGCGCGAGGGCTGGTCGGTCGCCTCCGACTCCGGCGCGACGGTCGCCCTCGACCTGGAGATCACCGAGGAGCTGCGCCGTGCGGGCCTGGCCCGGGACGCGATCCGGCTGATCCAGGAGGCCCGCAAGAACAGCGGCCTCGACGTCGCCGACCGCATCGCGCTGCGCTGGACCGCCACCGACCCGGCGACCGCCGACGCCCTGTCCGGGCACGCCGGCCTCATCGCCGACGAGGTGCTCGCCACGGACTTCGCCGAGGGCGAGGCGGACGACACGTACGGCGCCCCGTTCACCGACGACGGTCTGACGCTGACGTTCCGCCTGCGCAAGGCATAGGCAGCGCGCGAGGGCCCGGTTCCCGCGAGGGGGCCGGGCCCTTGGCATGTCCAGCGGTGCGGGCGCCGGGCGGCTCCGCCGGGGGACTCAGGGCGGGCTCACGGCCGGGGCGCGCGCATGATCGCCGTCAACACGCGTAAAAAGGGCGGGACCCCGGATGGTGATCCGGGGTCCCGCCCTTTGAACGATGCCGACGCCTAAGGCGTACTACAGGCCGTCAGTTGTCGTCCTCGTCGATGAGGAAGCCACGCATCGGCGAGGGAGCCTGGCCCATCGGCGACGGGCCCTGCGGCCGCACCGGCGCCATCGGCTGGGTCATCGCCGGGGACATCTGCTGCTGCCCGCCGTAGGACGGACCGGCCGGGCTGGGAGCGCCCATGCCCGGGTTGCCGCCGTAGGACTGGCCACCTGCACCGGCCGGTGCCATGGAAGGCGCCGGGGACGGCGGCAGCGAGGCCGTGGCCGGAGTACGCGGCGGAGCGAGGGAGTCGTCGGCCTGGGTCTCCAGCTGTCGCAGCTGGGACTCGAGGTACGACTTCAGACGCGTGCGGTACTCGCGCTCGAAGCCACGCAGGTCCTCGACCTTGCGCTCCAGCGTGGCGCGGGCGGACTCCAGGGAGCCCATCGCGACGCGGTGCTTCTCCTGCGCGTCCCGCTCCAGGGCGTCGGCCTTGGCACGGGCGTCCCGCTCGAGACCCTCGGCACGCGAACGCGCCTCACCGACGATCTTGTTGGCCTCGGAACGGGCCTCGGCGATCGCCTGGTCGGCGGTCTGCTGGGCCAGCGACAGGACACGGGCGGCGCTGTCGCCACCGGGACCCTGACCGGGGCCGCCCATCGGACCACCCATGGGGCCGCCCATCGGGCCACCCATCTGCTGCTGCATGGGGTTCTGGCCCATCGGGCCACCCATCTGCTGCTGCATAGGGTTCTGACCCATCGGACCCTGGCCCATCGGGCCCTGACCCATGGGGCCCTGGCCCATCGGACCCTGACCCTGCGGGCCACCCTGGCCGCCGTTGGGGCCGGCGGGCAGCTGCGGCGCACCGCTCGGCAGCTGGGGCGGGCCACCCATGGGGCCACCCATCTGCTGCTGCGGCGGGCCCGATATGCCGGCGGGCACCGGAGCGCCCGGGCCTCGCATGCCCTGCGGAGGCATCCCCTGCTGGGGCATGCCCTGCTGCTGCATACCGCCCTGCTGCTGCATGCCGCCCTGCTGCATGCCGCCTTGCTGCATACCGCCCTGCTGCATGCCGCCCTGCTGGGGCATGCCACCCTGCTGCTGGTCCTGTTCGGGCGGCTTGCGCATGTTCTGCTGGTTCTGGGCAGCAGCGCGCGTGGCCGCGGCCAGTTTGGCCCGCAGGTCCTCGTTCTCACGAAGCAGGCGGGTCAGTTCGGCTTCGACCTCATCGAGGAAGGCATCGACCTCGTCCTCGTCATAGCCTTCTCGGAGGCGGACGGTCGTGAACTGCTTGTTCCGCACGTCCTCGGGGGTCAACGGCATCTCTTCACCTCAACGTAGTCGTCGGCATCGGCAAGACGGTAGTTCACATCGCTCACAGCCGGCTCACGATCGAGATCAGGATGTAGACGATGATCATCAGTACGAAGAAGGACAGGTCGAGCGCCACGCCCCCGAGACGCAACGGCGGGATGACCCGCCGCAGAAGCTTGAGCGGTGGATCGGTGACAGTGTAGGTGGCCTCCAGAACGACCACCATCGCCTTGCCGGGCTGCCATGAGCGGGCGAACTGGAAGACGTAGTCCATGACCAACCGGAAGATGAGCACGATGAGGAAGACCATCAGCGCGATGTAGACGACATCCAGGACCACGCTCATGTTCGGTGCTTCCCTCTCCCCTGTTCCATGCTTCTCTGTACTGCCGTTTCCGGACCTGCGTCTCAGCTCTGGTTGAAGAACCCGCCCTCTGCGATGCGGGCCTTGTCCTCCGCCGTGACATCGACGTTAGCAGGCGACAACAGGAACACCTTCTGCGTCACCCGCTCGATGCTGCCGTGAAGACCAAACACCAAACCGGCCGCAAAGTCGACAAGTCGCTTCGCGTCTGTGTCATCCATCTCCGTCAGATTCATGATCACCGGGGTGCCCTCACGGAAGTGTTCCCCGATGGTACGGGCCTCGTTGTAGGTCCGGGGGTGAAGTGTGGTGATCCGGTACGGCTCTCGTTCCGACACGACCTTGGGCATGATCACCGGTGCGTTCTTCTCCAGGGACTGACGTTCTTGTGTGATGGATGCCACGGGCGCGATCCGCGCCGGGCGTCCGGATTCCGCGCCCAGCGAAGCGGAACGAGCCACCGGCTCACGCGGCGCCGGCGGCTGCACGATTCGCACCTCTTCGTCCCTTTGGGACTGATGCGTACCATGTGACTGGTGAGACGGCTCATGTCGCCGGTGGTCCCGCTCGGGCTCCGGGTCGAGCTCGGGTTCGAAGTCGTCGTCGGGGTCGAATCCCCGGCCGTCGTACCCATCGTCCTCCACGAGGCCGAGGTAGACCGCCATCTTGCGCATCGCGCCGGCCATTCTCTGAGTCCTCCGCTCTGTGGTGGATCGACTTTCAACTGCCAAGTCCCGCGATCCACGTGGCCCTTGTGTCCGCCCTTCGGCGGTAATGACCATATTTTCTACTGTGGTCCGACTTCCTGGCGACGTTACCCGAGCCTGGGGCGGACTCCGAGTACCGCAGTGCCGACGCGTACATGTGTCGCTCCGGCCGCCACGGCGTCCTCGAGATCCGCACTCATCCCTGCCGACACCATGTTCGCAGCCGGATGGGCTCGGCGCAGGTCAGTCGACAAATCCATCAACCGCCCGAAGGCCTCGCGTTGGCGCCCGGCGTACTCCCCGGTCAGAGGTGCGACGGTCATCAGTCCGTCAAGGCGCAGCCCCGGCGACCCGGCGACCTGAGCGGCCAACTCCTCGACGCCGCCCGGGGCCACCCCGCCCCGCTCACCCCGCTCGCTCGCCCCGGCGTCGAGCGCCACCTGCAGCAGACAGCCCACCTCGCGCCCGGCCCGCACGGCCTCCTTGGACAGGGCCGTCACCAGCCTGGCCCGGTCGACGGACTGCACCACGTCCGCGTAACCGACCACGGAGCGCACCTTGTTGGTCTGCAGCTGGCCGACGAAGTGCCATCGCAGCGGCAGTTCGGCGCACTCGGCCGCCTTGGGCGCGGCGTCCTGGTCCTTGTTCTCGGCGACATGGCGCACACCGAGTTCCGACAGGAGCCGGACATCGCCCGCCGGGTAGGTCTTGGTGACCACGATCAGGGTCACCTCCTCCCGCGCACGGCCCGCGGCCGCGCATGCGGCGGCGATCCGCTCCTCCACTTTCGCCAGGTTTGCGGCGAGTTCACGCTTACGGTCCGTCATGCCCTATCAGTCCAGCCAGACATATCCCGCGAGTCGCCCCGTGGAGCGGTCGCGGCGGTACGAGAAGTGATCGTTCGACTCCCGTGTGCACACCGGCGACCGCTCCCGGTCGCGCACCCCGAGCCGATCGAGCTGCGCGTGCACCCCGGCGACCACGTCGACGGCGGGAGTGCCCCAGCTCGTCTCGGCGCTCGCCGCCGGCTCGACGGCGGCCACCTCGGCGCGCATCCCCTCCGGCACTTCGTAGCACCGCCCGCACACGGCGGGTCCGGTGCGGGCGACGATCCGGGAGGGGTCCGCGCCGAGCGACTCCATCGCGTCGATCGCGGCGGGCACGATCCCCTTGACCATGCCGGGCCGCCCGGCGTGAGCGGCCGCGACCACCCCGGCGACGGGGTCGGCGAGCAGGACGGGCACACAGTCCGCCGTCAGCACGGCGAGGGCGAGTCCCCGGGTCGCGGTCGCCAGTCCGTCGACCGGTGGGGTGAGCCGGGTGGTCCACGGTCCGTCGACCTCGGCGACGTCGTTGCCGTGCACCTGGTTCATCCAGACGACCAGGCCGGGGTCGAGACCCAGCGACTTGGCCGCCAGTTCACGATTGGCGCGTACGGCGTCGGGGTCGTCGCCGACCGCTCCGCCGAGGTTGAGCTCCTCATACGGAGCGGCGCTCACCCCGCCCCACCGGTCGGTGAAGGCGAAGTGCGCGCCGCTCACGCTCTCGCGCTGTCCTATCACTTCAGGAAGTCCGGCACGTCCAGTTCCTCGGCCGCGCTGTCCGAGTAGGACCGCGACGGCGGCACCGGCGGCGAGACCGGAAGGTCTGCAACCGGCTCGGGCGCCGGCTGCGGGTCCTCCTTGGGAGTCACGCTGCCGAGCGAGCCGAAGGACGGCCGGCTCTCGGGCTGCCGTACCGGAGTGGGCTCCTCGCGGCGCGCCGAGGACGAGGACGAACCCATGACGGTCTCCCGGCGGGCCGGGGGCTGGCCCCCGTCGAAGCCGGCCGCGATGACGGTGACCCGGACCTCGTCGCCGAGGGCGTCGTCGATGACCGCGCCGAAGATGATGTTGGCCTCGGGGTGCGCGGCCTCGCTGACCAGCTGGGCGGCTTCGTTGATCTCGAACAGGCCGAGGTCGGAGCCGCCGGAGATGGAGAGCAGGACGCCCCGGGCGCCGTCGATGGAGGCCTCCAGGAGCGGCGAGGAGATCGCCATCTCGGCGGCGGCCACCGCGCGGTCGTCGCCGCGGGCCGAGCCGATGCCCATGAGGGCCGAACCGGCCTCGGACATGACCGACTTGACGTCGGCGAAGTCGAGGTTGATCAGACCGGGGGTGGTGATGAGGTCGGTGATGCCCTGGACGCCGGAGAGCAGGACCTGGTCGGCCGACTTGAAGGCGTCCAGGACCGAGACCTGGCGGTCCGAGATGGACAGCAGCCGGTCGTTGGGGATGACGATGAGGGTGTCGACCTCTTCACGGAGTTCGGCGATGCCGTCCTCGGCCTGGTTGGCGCGGCGCCGGCCCTCGAAGGTGAAGGGGCGGGTGACCACGCCGATGGTGAGGGCGCCGAGGTTGCGCGCGATGTTGGCCACGACGGGCGCGCCGCCGGTGCCGGTGCCGCCACCCTCGCCGGCCGTGACGAAGACCATGTCGGCCCCCTTGAGGACCTCCTCGATCTCCTCGCGGTGGTCCTCGGCGGCCTTGCGGCCCACGGCCGGGTTGGCGCCGGCGCCGAGTCCGCGCGTGAGTTCACGGCCGACGTCGAGCTTGACGTCGGCGTCGCTCATCAACAGCGCCTGCGCGTCGGTGTTGATGGCGATGAACTCGACGCCCTTGAGACCGACCTCGATCATCCGGTTGATGGCATTGACACCACCGCCGCCGACACCGATGACTTTGATGACTGCGAGGTAGTTCTGCGGTGCTGCCACGTCGAAGGCCTCTCGCCTCGAGTTACGTGTCGTCGCCTCGCAGGTGATGCGATCCGACGACTGATGCCGAATGGGACGGTCCGTTTCGCCGACCCGAACCCTAACGCTGAAGTTTAGGGTTACCAGTGTGAGTGTTCCTTGGAGTCTTCTGAACAGGACACTAAGTCGACACGTGGCGCCCGTTCAACGAACACGCCGAACCTCCCGTTTTTCTTTTCACCCTATGTGATCAGGCGTGTCACTGCCCAACCAGGGTGGTGGCCTGCGCGGATGTGCGTCAACTCCCCGCTGACGCGGGGGCGGTGGGCGCGCTGACATCGAAGTGCCGGGCGGCCGGGGCGGCTTTCATGAGTGCGGTGAGTGTGCGACCCTTCGCCGCGGCCTTCTCGGCGCTCCCCCACGCGACCGTGCGGCCGCCGCTCAACTCCAGCGAGATGTCGTCGTAGGAACGGACCTTGACGACCCGGGTCGCCCGCGCGACGCCGGCGGGCAGGGAACCGGCGGCCCTCACCGCCTCCCGCACCAGCCGGGCCTCGCCGAACCGGCGCAGGCTCGCGGCGGCCGAACGGGACGAGGAAGCGGCCATTTCGAGCAGCGGAACGCCTTTCGGGGCCTCGGAAACCGTGGCGAAACTGACGCCTTCGTCGTCCACTTCCACGAACTTCGACCCCTTTCGGACAAGCAGAACCGGCGTACGCTCTGTCACTTTCAGGCCGATTCCATGGGGCCACGAACGCTCCACGTCGACCGAGTGGATCCGGGGCAGTTCGCTGCGCAGCCGGGCCTCGATCGCGTCGGTGTCGACCGAGACCAACGGCGATCCGACCGGCACGGCGGCGGCCGCCCGCACCTGCTGCGATGTCAGCACCTTCGTGCCGGACACGGAGACACGCTCCACGCGCAGCCACTGCGAGCCGTACAGCGCCCAGCCGGCGCCCGCGCCGAGGAACACGACGGCCAGCGCGAGAATGATGATCGTACGAAGTCGGCGCGGCCCCAACCGCCGGACGAGGGGCGGGCCGGACGACTCCTGCTGGCGTGCACCGCGCTCGGCGGTGGCGGATCCGGCCACGCACACTCCCTTTCCTGGCTCGGTTCACCTCCGGGGCGCCGCAGCCGGTGTCGGGAGCCCGGCCGCGCTCAGCCCCTCGGGCCTTCGCGTGCTCGGGCTCCCGACACCGACGCGCCCCTTCGGCTCACTCGCCGACGCGTTTCCTAACGTCGTGCACGGCTGGCGGCGATCGCCTCGTACACCAAGCCGACGAGCAGCTCGTCGGCGTCCCGGCGGCCGAACTCGCTGGCCGCGCGGGACATCTCGTACAACCGGTGCGGGTCGGCGAGGACGGGCAGGACGGTCTCCCGGACCCACTCGGGGGTCAGTTCCGCGTCGTCGACCAGCAGCCCGCCGCCCGCCTTGACCACCGGCTGGGCGTTCAACCGCTGTTCGCCGTTGCCGATGGGCAGCGGGACATAGGCGGCCGGGAGCCCGACGGCGGAGAGTTCGGCGACGGTCATCGCGCCCGCGCGGCAGAGCATCATGTCGGCGGCGGCGTACGCGAGGTCCATCCGGTCCACGTACGGTACCGGGATGTAGGGGGGCATCCCCGGCATCTGCTGCACCTGCGGCAGTTCGTTCTTCGGGCCGACCGCGTGCAGGATCTGGATACCGGCCTGCTGGAGCCAGGGCGCGACCTGCTGGACGACCTCGTTGAGGCGACGGGCGCCCTGCGAACCGCCGGAGACCAGCAGAGTGGGCAGGTTGGGGTCGAGGCCGAACACGTGCCGGGCCTCGGGGCGCATGGCGGCGCGGTCCAGGGTGGCGATGGAGCGGCGCAGCGGGATGCCGATGTAGCGGGCGTCCCGCAGCTTGCTGTCGGGCGTGGAGACCGCGACCCGGGCCGCGTAGCGCGAGCCGATCTTGTTGGCCAGGCCGGGGCGGGCGTTCGCCTCGTGGACGACGATCGGGACGCCGAGGCGCTTGGCGGCCAGGTAACCGGGCAGCGCCACGTAGCCGCCGAAGCCGACGACCGCGTCCGCCTTGGTGCGCTCCAGGATCTGCTCGGCGGCCTTGATCGTGCCGCGCAGCCGGCCCGGGACGGTGATCAGTTCAGGGGTGGGCTTGCGCGGCAGCGGCACCGCGGGGATCAGCGCGAGGTCGTAGCCCCGCTGCGGAACGAGCGTGGTCTCCAGGCCGCGCTCCGTCCCCAGGGCCGTGATCCCCACGGTGGGGTCCTGCCTGCGCAGGGCGTCCGCGAGGGCGAGCGCCGGCTCGATGTGGCCGGCGGTCCCCCCACCAGCGAGTACGACATGCACCGAAATTCACCGCTCTCCGGACGAACGCGCCGCCGAGGCACGCCGTCGCATCGTGTTCCATCTCCGGAAACTCCGGTCGAACGCGGAGCCCCCAGTCCCCCGCTTTCTACCAAAGCGGGGGTGCCGCATCGCAAGCGCCGCCCGCGCACCGGGCTCGTCGCGTGCGAAAGCGATCAGCAGCCCGATGGCGAACATGGTCGGCAGCAGGGCGGAACCCCCGTAGGAGAACAGCGGGAGCGGGACGCCGGCGATCGGCAGCAGACCGAGCACCGCACCGATGTTGATCACCGCCTGAGCGGTGATCCAGGTGGTCACGCCTCCCGCGGCATACCTCACGAAGGGGTCCTCCGTGCGTCCGGCCACGCGGATACCCGCATAGCCTAGAGCCGCGAACAGGGCGAGTACCGACAGCGTCCCCGCGAGGCCCAGTTCCTCACCGGTGACGGCGAAGATGAAGTCGGTGTGAGCTTCGGGCAGTTGGCCCCATTTCTCCACACTCGCACCGAGTCCCGAGCCGAAGATCCCGCCGGAGGCCAGGGCGTAGATTCCGTGCACGGCCTGCCAGCAGGCGTCGCCGGGTCCGGGGTCGGTCGCGCCGATGCACTGCAAGCGGGCCATCCGGTTGGGACTGGTCTTGATGAGGATCACACCAAGGGTGGCCGCGATCGACAGCACCCCGACGAAGAGCCGGGTGGGCGCCCCCGCCAGCCACAACAGCCCGAACAGGATCGCCGTCAGGATGATCGCCGTGCCCATGTCGCCGCCGAGCATGATCAGCCCGAGCAGCATGAACGCGACCGGCACCAACGGCACCAGCATGTGTTTCCACTGCGCGAGCAGCTTCTTGTCCTGTTTGCGGGCGAGCAGATCGGCACCCCACAGCACCAGCGCGAGCTTGCCGAACTCGCTGGGCTGGATCTGGAAGGAACCGCCGAGCGAGATCCAGTTCTGGTTGCCGTTGACCGACATCCCTATCCCCGGTACCTGCACCAGCGCCATCATGAAGACGGCGCCCGCGAGGATGGGATAGGCGAGCCCCCGGTGCAGTTTCACCGGCATCCGGGAGGCGACCAGCAGCAGCGCGGCCCCGATGGAGGCGGCCAGGAACTGTTTGCGGAAGAAGAACGATCCCGGCAACGACATCTGCAGCGCGGTGATCTGGGAGGCCGAGTAGACCATCACGAGGCCCAGGACGGTGATCAGCAGGCTGCCGCCGAAGATCAGGTAGTACGCGGTCAGCGGCCGGTCCCAGGCCCTCTGCACACGCGTGTGGAGCCGTCGTACGGGGTTGCCGCGGGGTGCGCGGAACGCTGCGGCGGGTCTGCGGACGGTCCGCTGGACAGGCGGACGCCCGGTACGGCTACCGGGCATCGGCTGCTCCCCGGTGCGCGGCGCAACCGCTGTACCCGGCTGCCGCGCCGTACGTCGGCCGTGACGGTCCCACGCGTCCCTCCCAAGGTCGCCCGGCAGGCGGCCGGGTCAGGTTCCGAGCTCGCCAACCGCCTCGGCGAACAGGTCGCCGCGCTGGTTGTAGTTGACGAACATGTCCATGGAGGCGCAGGCCGGGGCGAGGAGCACCGTGTCGCCTTCGACGGCGAGGCGCCGGGCCTCCTGGACAGCCGCGAGCATCGCCCCAGTGTCCGTCCGCTCGAGGTCGACGACGGGTACTTCCGGGGCGTGTCGCGCCAGGGCTTCCCGGATCAGGGCGCGATCGGCGCCGATGAGCACCGCCGCTCGAAGCCGCTTCGCCGACTTGGCGACCAGCTCGTCGAAGGTGGCGCCCTTCGCCAGTCCGCCGGCGATCCAGACGATCGACTCGTAGGCCGCCAACGACGCTTCCGCGGCGTGCGTGTTGGTCGCCTTGGAGTCGTCGATGTACGCGACGCCGTCCACGTCCGCCACGTGGGCGATGCGGTGGGCGTCCGGTGTGAAGGCCCGCAGGCCGTCCCGTACGGCCTTGGCGGGCACCCCGAAGGCGCGCGCGAGGGCCGCCGCGGCAAGGGCGTTGGCGATGTTGTGCGGGGCGGGCGGACGGACGTCGGAGACCTCGGCGAGCTCCTGGGCGTTGTGCTGCCGGTTCTCGACGAAGGCGCGGTCGACCAGGATGCCGTCCACGACGCCGAGTTGGGACGGGGCGGGGGCGCCGAGGGTGAAGCCGACCGCCCGGCAGCCCTCCTCGACGTCCGCCTCCCGCACCAGGTCCTCGGTGGCCTTGTCGGCGAGGTTGTAGACGCAGGCGACCCGATTGCCCTCGTAGACACGGCCCTTGTCCTTGGCGTACGCCTCCATGGAGCCGTGCCAGTCGAGGTGGTCGGGGGCGAGGTTCAGGACGGCGGCGGAATGGGCGCGCAGCGACGGCGCCCAGTGCAGCTGGTAGCTGGAGAGTTCGACGGCGAGGACGTCGTACGTCTCCTCCCCGAGGACGGCGTCCAGCAGGGAGACGCCGATGTTGCCGACGGCCGCCGTGCGCAGGCCGGCCGCCTCGAGGATCGACGCCAGCATCTGGGTGGTGGTCGTCTTGCCGTTGGTGCCCGTGACGCACAGCCAGGGCGCTGCCTTCCTGCCGTCCAGTTCCCTGAGCCGCCAGGCCAGTTCGACGTCGCCCCAGACCGGTACTCCGGCCTGGTGGGCCGCCGTGAACAGCGGCTTGTCGGGCTTCCAGCCGGGTGCGGTGACGATGAGTCCGGTGCCCTCGGGCAGGGTCGCCCCGTCACCCAGGCGCACGGTGACGCCCAGCGCCTCCAGCTCGGCGGCCTGCTCACGCGCGCGTGCGTCGTCCCCGTCGTTGACGACGGTGACCTTCGCGCCGAGCCCGTGCAGCACCTTGGCCGCCGGGATGCCGGAGACGCCGAGCCCGGCGACGGTGACGTTCTTCCCCTGCCAGTCGGTCACTTGTCCGCTGCCCATCCCGCGTAGAAGATGCCCAGTCCGACGATCACACAGATGCCCTGGATGATCCAGAAACGGACCACCACCAGGACTTCGGACCAGCCCTTGAGTTCGAAGTGGTGCTGGAGCGGCGCCATCCGGAAGACGCGCTTGCCGGTGAGCTTGAAGGAGCCGACCTGGATGACGACCGACATCGTGATGAGCACGAACAGGCCGCCCAGGAGCGCGATCAGCAGCTCGGTGCGGGAGCAGATCGCGAGACCCGCGAGCACGCCGCCGAGCGCCAGCGAACCGGTGTCGCCCATGAAGATCTTGGCCGGCGAGGTGTTCCACCACAGGAAGCCGAGGCAGGCGCCCATCAGCGCGGAGGCGATGACCGCGAGGTCCAGCGGATCGCGCACCTCGTAACAGGCGCTGGGGTTGGTCAGGGTCTCGCCGTTGGCGCAGGACTCCTGGAACTGCCAGACGCCGATGAAGGTGTAGGCGCCGAAGACGAGGACGGAGGCGCCGGTGGCGAGGCCGTCCAGACCGTCCGTCAGGTTCACGCCGTTGGACATCGCGAGGATCATGAACAGCGCCCAGACGACGAACAGCACCGGGCCGATCGTCCAGCCGAAGTCCGTGATGAACGACAGCTTCGTGGAGGCCGGGGTGTTGCCGCGCGAGTCGGAGAACTGGAGCGAGAGCACCGCGAAGGCGATACCGACGATCAGCTGGCCCGCCATCTTCGCCTTGGCCCGCAGACCCAGCGAACGCCGCTTGACGATCTTGATGTAGTCGTCGAGGAAGCCGACCAGACCCATGCCCGTCATCAGGCCGAGCACCAGCAGACCCGAGTAGGTCGGGGGCTTGCCGGTGATCACCTTGGACAGGAAGTACGCGGCGATCGTCGCGAAGATGAAGGCGATGCCGCCCATCGTCGGCGTACCGCGCTTGCTGGCGTGCTCGCGCGGGCCGTCGTCGCGGATGTACTGGCCGTAGCCCTTGCGTGCCAGCAGCTTGATCAGCAGCGGCGTACCGACCAGCGTCAGGAAGAGGCCGATCACACCCGCGAACAGGATCTGATTCATCATCGGGCGGCGACCTCACCCTCGGTGCCGGTCGCGAGCAGCGCCTGCGCGACACTCTCGAGGCCGACCGAACGGGACGCCTTCACGAGCACGACGTCCCCCGGGCGCAACTCGCTGCGCAACAGGTCGACCGCCGCCTGTGCGTCGGACACGTGCACCGACTCCTCACCCCACGAACCCTCGTTATATGCGCCCAGTTGCAGCCAGGCGGCTTCCCTGCCCCCGACCGCGACGAGCTTGCCGACATTGAGCCGGACGGCGAGCCGTCCGACCGCGTCGTGCTCGGCGAGCGCCTCGTCCCCGAGCTCGGCCATCTTGCCGAGCACCGCCCACGTCCGGCCCCCCTTGCCCATGGCCGCGAGCGCGCGCAGAGCGGCTCGCATGGACTCGGGGTTCGCGTTGTAGGCGTCGTTGACGATCGTCACGCCGTCCGGGCGCTCGGTGACCTCCATCCGCCAGCGGGAGAGGGAGCCCGCCTCGGAGAGCGCGGTGGCGATCTCTTCCGCGGACATGCCCAGCTCATGGGCGACGGCGGCCGCTGCGAGCGCGTTCGACACGTGGTGCTCACCGTACAGGCGCATGGTCACGTCGCTGCACCCGGAGGGTGTGTGAAGGCTGAAGGCGGGCTGTCCGCTGTCCGTGAGTCGCACGTTCTCGGCCCGTACGTCCGCTTCGCCTGACTCTCCGAAAAAGACCACCTTCGCCTTCGTACGGGAGGCCATGGCCCGGACCAACGGATCGTCGGCGTTGAGGATCGCGGCGCCGCCCTCGCCGGCCGGCGGGAGGCTCTCGACGAGCTCGCCCTTTGCCTGTGCGATCTGCGCGCGGCCGCCGAACTCGCCGATGTGGGCGGTGCCGACGTTGAGCACGAGGCCGATCTTCGGAGGCGTCAGATCGGCGAGGTAGCGGATGTGGCCGATCCCGCGGGCGCCCATCTCGAGCACGAGGAACTTCGTCTCCTCGGTCGCCGACAGGGCGGTCAGCGGCAGTCCGATCTCGTTGTTGAGCGAGCCCGGCGTGAAGACGGTGGGCGCCTTGCGCTGCAGGACCTGCGCGATGAGGTCCTTGGTACTGGTCTTGCCGGCCGAGCCGGTGAGCGCGACGAGGGTCGCGCCGAGCTTCCGCACGACGTGCCGGGCGAGGGCGCCCAGCGCCGTCTGGACGTCGTCCACGACGATCGCGGGGACGCCGACGGGGCGTGCGGCCAGTACGGCCGCCGCACCCGCCTCGACGACCGCGGCCGCGTAGTCGTGGCCGTCCACGCGTTCGCCGACGAAGGCGACGAAGAGGCTGCCGGGCACCACGTCACGGGAGTCCCGGACGACCGGTCCGGTGACTTCCGCGGACGGATCCGGTATGTCGTGCGTCTGCCCGCCGACGACTGCTGCGATCTCGGCGAGGGAGAGGGCGATCACAAGTTCATCCCTGGGTCTGCTGGATAGCTTCGCGAAGCACCTGGCGGTCGTCGAACGGACGGACCACCCCGGCGATGTCCTGGCCCTGCTCGTGGCCCTTGCCCGCGACCAGCACGGTGTCCCCGGCGTGCGCACGGGCGACGACCGCGGCGATCGCGGCGGCACGGTCCTCGAACAGCAGGACGTCGCCGCGCTCGTGCGCGGGCACGGACGCCGCGCCCTGGAGCATCGCCGCGAGGATCGCGAGGGGGTCCTCGGAGCGGGGGTTGTCGGAGGTCAGTACGGCGGTGTCGGCGAGCCGGGCCACGGCGGCGCCCATCGGGACGCGCTTGGTGCGGTCCCGGTCGCCCCCGCAGCCGAGGACGACGTGCAGCCGGCCCTTGGTGACCTTGCGCAGCGCCTTCAGGACCGACTCGACGGCGTCCGTCTTGTGCGCGTAGTCGACGACCGCGAGGTAGGGCTGCCCGGCGTCCACCCGCTCCAGCCGGCCCGGCACGCCCGGCACCGCGGCGACGCCGTCCGCGGCGGTCCGCGGGTCGATGCCGGCGACGGCGAGGGAGACGATCGCGGCCAGGGTGTTCGCCACGTTGAACGAGCCCGGCAGCGGCGACCTGGCGGCGATGTGCACCCCGTCCGGGCCCACGACGGTGAACGTCGAGTCCAGCGGACCGATCTCGACGTCGACCGCGCGCCAGTCGGCGTCCGGGTGGCCCTCCGCGGAGAAGCTGACGACCGGGACCTCCGCCTCGCGGATGAGCCGGCGGCCGTACTCGTCGTCGAAGTTGACCACGCCGAGTTTGCTGCGTTTCCGGGTGAACAGCTGCGCCTTGGCCTGGAAGTAGTCCTCCATGCCGGAGTGGAACTCCATGTGTTCCGGGCTGAGGTTGTTGAAGACGGCGACGTCGAAGACACAGCCGTCGACCCGGCCCAGGACCAGCGCGTGACTGGAGACCTCCATGGCGACCGCTTCGACACCGCGCTCGCGCATGACCGCGAACAGCGCCTGGAGGTCGGTGGCTTCGGGGGTGGTGCGCTCGGACTTGATCCGCTCGTCGCCGATGCGCATCTCGACGGTCCCGATCAGACCGGTGGACCTGACCGGCTTGAGGCCGCCCTCGATGAGATAGGCGGTGGTCGTCTTGCCCGAGGTGCCGGTGATGCCGATCTGGAGCAGGTCGCGGCCCGGGGCGCCGTAGATGGCGGCCGCCAGTGCGCCCATCCGCGCGCGCGGGTCGTCGGCCACCAGGACCGGCAGGCCGGTCGCGGCGGCGCGTTCCGCGCCGGTGGGGTCCGTCAGGACGGCGACCGCGCCCAGACCCGCGGCCTGGGTGACGAAGTCGGCGCCGTGCAGGCGGGCGCCCGGCAGGGCGGCGTACAGGTCGCCGGGGCGGACCGCGCGCGAGTCGTGGGTGATGCCCGTGACCTCGACGGCGGCGCCCTCCGGCTGTTCGGCGCCCAGCTGACCGGCGAGCTCCGCGAGGGGTGTGGCGGAGACCTGGGCCGGTCGCGGCGGTCCCGGATATGTCACGGAAGCGCCCTTCTGGGTGGTTCGGGACTGATCAGCGTGTGGCACGGCGGTGAGCGTACCGGGCGTACCCGCCTGCGGGCGAAGCGAGGCCGGGGCCGCGGACGGCGCTGCGGGCGGTGCGGGGTTCCCGGGGTCGGGAGTGATCATGGTCACGGGCTGGTTCCTGGCTTGCTCGGCGCTGAACAGTGACGGGGCGGGGTCGGAGTCGGGCGGTGCGGGACGGTCGGTACGGGGCGTTCGGTGCGGGTCGGTACGGGGCGTTCGGTGCGGGGCGGTACGGGGCGTTCGGTGCGGGGCGGTCGGTACGGGGCGGTCAGGGGGTGAAGGTGACCGGGAGGTTCGCGGCCTTGGCGCCGGTCGGCGGGATCTGGAGGGTCTTCAGGGAGAACTCCATGACCTGCTTGAATACCGGACCGCAGATCTGGCCGCCGAAGTAGCTGCCCTCGGTGGCGTTCTGGATGGCGCAGTACACGGTGACCCGCGGGTTGTCGGCGGGCGCGAACCCGGCGAACGACGAGGTGTAGCCCTTGTAGGTGCCGGTGGCCGGGTCCACCCGGTTGGCGGTACCCGTCTTGCCCGCGACGCGGTAGCCGGGGATACGCGCCTTGGCGCCCGTGCCCTCCTCGTCGTCCACGACCGACTCCAGCATCTGGGCGAGGGTCTTCGCCGTCTTCTGGCTGACGACCCGGGTCTTCGCGGGTGCCTCGGCGGGGGTGAAGCTTCCGTCCGGGCCCTTGGTTCCCCGCACCAGGGTGGGCTCGACGCGGACCCCGCCGTTGGCGATCGTCGAGTACACGGAGGCCGCCTGGAGCGCGTTCAGGGACATGCCCTGACCGAAGGGGATCGTGTACTGCTGCGAGGTCGACCACTTGCCGGGCTGGGCCAGGATGCCCTTCGTCTCGCCGGGGAAGCCGAGTCCGGTGTGGCTGCCGATGCCGAATTTGCGCAGGTACGAGTAGAGCACCTGGTTGGCCTCGGTCTGCGTCCTGCCGAGCTGGCCGGTGGCCAGGATGGTGCCGATGTTGCTGGACTTGGCGAGCACGCCGTTGAGCGTGAGGTACCAGGTGGCGTGGTCGATGTCGTCCTGGAAGAGCCGGTCGCCGCGGTGCAGCCGGTTGGGCACGGTGACATGCGTCAGCGGTGTCGCGGCGTTCTCCTCCAGCACGGCGGCCATCGACATGACCTTGGCCGTGGAACCGGGTTCGTAGGCGTCCTGGACGGAGGCGTTGCCCAGGTCCGCGGAGTTGGCCTGCGAGAGGTCGTTGGGGTCGAAGCCGGGCGAGTTGGCCATCGCGAGGATCTCGCCGGTGCGGTTGTCCTGGACGATGACGTAGCCGCGGTCCGCGCGGGACTCCCGCACCTGCTCGGTGATGGCGTTCTGCGCGGCCCACTGGATGTCCCGGTCGATCGTCAGCTCGACGTCGGAGCCGGGCACCGCGGGGGTCTCGGTGGAGCCCACGGTGGGCACCTGGCGGCCGCCGGACTGGGCGTAGCGGATCTTGCCGTCCTTGCCTGCCAGGGTCCCGTTCAGCTGCTGCTCCACACCTCCGCCGCCCTTGCCGTCGGCGTTGACCCAGCCCAGTATCCCGGCGGCGAGGTTCCCGTTGGGGTACACGCGCTTGCTGCTGGGGACGGAGAAGACGCCGGCGAGGACGTTGACGGTGGAGCTGTCCGTCTCCTCCTTGGTGGACAGGGCGGACCTCAGGTCCTTGATCTGCTTCCAGACCTGCGGTGTCTGCCGGCCGGCCAGCTTGACGTAGCGCAGGCTCGCGTCCTTCGGCCGCAGCTTCTTGACGAGCGCGGACTGGTCCTGGCCGAGGATCGGCGCGAGGAGGGCGGCCGCCTGCTCGGGGCCGTCGCCGACCTTCAGCTGCCCGCGCGTGAACATCGTCGGGTCGGCCGTGATGTCGTAGGCGTCCACGCTGCTCGCGAAGGCCACGCCGGTGCGGTCGGTGATCTCGCCGCGCTCGGCGGGGAGCACCTGGCCGACGTACCGGTTCTGCTCGGCCTTCGCGGCATAGGCGCTCGCGTCGACGGCCTGCACCTGGAGGAGACGGACGACGAAGGCGATCAGCACCAGGGTCAGCGCGAGGCCGACCATCCGCAGGCGGGGGCGGGGGCTGCCGAGCCGGATGGCCCGCGGGGCCGCGGGGCGCGGTGCGGTCGGGCGGCGGGCGGGACGGGCGCCGGGGCCCGGGCGCCGCTGGGCGGTCGCCGGGCGGGAGGGCCGGGCGGGGCCGGGCACGCGCCGGCGCGGCGGTTCCCTGTCGGACACTTCCGTCACCTGCCGGGGGTCTCGGGGATGGCTTCGGTCGGGGCGGCGCTCGGAGCCGGGGGCTCGGTCGGCTCGGAAAGGGTGCTCGGCGTGGGTGTCACGGGCGACGGCGGCGCCTCGATCGTCCGGGAGACCGGGATGGCCTCCGGCGGCCGTACGGCGGCGGGAGCGTCCTCGAGGGACTGCTGGACGGCGGGCGAGGGGACGCCCTTCACGGTGCCGTCGGGATCCAGGAAGGCCGGGTCTCCGCCGGGGACCATGCCGAGTTCGCGCGCGCGGCGCTGGAGGGCGTCGGGGGCTGAGTAGGAGTCGATGTCCCGCTGGAGCGCCTGCTCCTCGTCGGTGAGGCTCTTGGTGTCCTTCTGGAGGTCGTCCATCTTGAACGAGCCCTCACTGAGCGCGGAGTTCAGCACGAGCAGTCCGATGAGACCGCCGCCCAGGAGGAGGACGACGAGGAGGACGAACGGGGTACGGGCGGCCTGCCGCGGCCCGGTCGGGAAGAGTCGCGCCAGCCGGGCGGCCCTCCCCTTCAGTTCGGGTTTCCTACTCACTCGGCCTCCCCCGGGTCGGAATTCCGAACCCTCGGCTCACGCCCGTCATTCGATGGACTCCCTGATTCGCTCGGCCCCGCGCAGACGCGCCGGGGCGGCCCGCCGGTTCTCGGCGACCTCTTCCTCGGTGGGAAGTTCGGCACCGCGGGTGAGCAGCTTGAGCCGGGGCTGGTAACGCTCGGGGACGACGGGCAGCCCGGGCGGCGCGGTGTTGGCGGCGCCGGCCGCGAACACCTGCTTCACCAGCCGGTCTTCGAGCGAGTGGTACGACAGGACGGCGATCCGCCCGCCCACGTCGATCGCCCCCACCGCGGCCGGGATCGCCCGCTCCAGGACGGAGAGTTCGCCGTTGACCTCGATGCGCAGCGCCTGGAAGGTGCGCTTGGCCGGGTTGCCGCCGGTGCGCTTGGCGGCCTGGGGAAGGGCGTTGCGGATCAGCTCGACGAGCCGCGCACTGTTGGTGAACGGCTCCTTGTCGCGCTCGCGCACCACCGCGGAGACGATCCGCTTGGCCTGCTTCTCCTCGCCGTAGGCCCGCAGGATCCGCACCAGTTCACCGGGCGGGTACGTGTTGAGGACCTCGGCGGCGCTGACACCGGTCGTCTGGTCCATCCGCATGTCGAGCGGGGCGTCCTGGGCGTAGGCGAAGCCGCGGTCGGCCTCGTCGAGCTGCATGGAGGAGACGCCGAGGTCGAACAGGACGCCCTGCACGCGCGCGATGCCGAGCCGGTCCAGGACCTCGGGCAGCTCGTCGTAGACGGCGTGCACGAGGGTGGCGCGGTCGCCGAACGGGGCCAGGCGCTCGCCGGACAGGCGCAGCGCCTCCTTGTCACGGTCGAGGGCGACGAGCCGGGCCTCGGGGAACCGCGTCAGCAGCGCCTCGCTGTGGCCGCCGAGGCCGAGCGTGCAGTCGACCACCACCGAGTCCGGCCGCTGGAGGGCGGGGGCCAACAGGTCCAGGCACCGCTGGAGCATCACCGGGACGTGTCGACTCTGGCTCAAGGGGCCCTCTCAGATCCGGCGGGTGTACGCACCGCCGGGTCCCCGCCCCTCAGGAAGGGAAGGCCTGCCGGCGCCGCGGGGAGATCTCCGGCGGCCGGCCGGGGTCTCACGGGTTCAGTCCAGCAGGGAGATCGTCGCCTCCCGCTTCGCGTCACTTTAGTCCACGGTGTCTCGCGGTCAATCAACCGGCCTGCGCGGCGCGGCCCGACGGCACCCCTGCCCGCCTCCTCTGTGGCTTACCTCACAAAGAGCACGTGATGACACTCTTTTTCCGTTCTCACGGCAGGCCCGGAACGCACGTGACCAGTACCGTCATAGGTATGACGACTTCTGCATCGCTTCCCGCGCGGCCCGCAGGCGCCATAACGCAGGGCACCGTCACCGACCGCCTCGTCGAGGCGAACGAGCGGTACGCGGCGGCCTTCTCCGACCCCGGCATGGACGCCCGCCCCGTCCTGCACGTCGCGGTCGTGGCCTGTATGGACGCCCGTCTCGACCTGCACGCGGCACTCGGCCTCGAACTCGGCGACTGTCACACGATCCGCAACGCCGGCGGCGTGGTCACCGACGACGTGATCCGCTCGCTCACCATCAGCCAGCGCAAGCTGGGCACGCGTAGCGTCGTCCTCATCCACCACACCGGCTGCGGCCTCGAGGCGATCACCGAGGAGTTCCGCACGGAGCTGGAGATGGAGGTCGGCCAGCGTCCGGCCTGGGCGGTGGAGGCCTTCCGCGACGTCGACCAGGACGTACGGCAGTCGATGCAGCGGGTGCGCACCTCGCCGTTCCTGGTGAGCACCGACGACGTGCGCGGCTTCGTGTTCGACGTGAAGACGGGCCTGCTGCGCGAGATCGACCCCAGGTAACCGCCCCCACGGCCCTGTGCGACGTTCACGGACGCCGTCGTTCGCTGTCGTTTCGCTGTTGATTTCCGCGCCTCGGACGCCCAAACAGTCATAAGACCGACATAACGAGGACAGTTGTCCACAGGCGAGTGACACGAATCGGTAACGGCAGCAAGAATGCGGGTGTGACGCCACGCTGAGCAGTTCGGGCACGGCGTCCGTGATTCGGGGTGGGCCGGTTTGCCGCACAGAGCGTCGGCCCGGAGAAAGTTTGGGCCGAGGAGGGCCGGGTGACGACCTATGACGAGCGAGCGAGCCTCACAGATCTGACCGCCACTGTGGAGCGTGTCCGCAGTTCGGTGGAGGGAGTGATCGAGGGCAAGCCCGAGGTCGTACGGCTTTCGCTGACCGTGCTCCTCGCCGAGGGGCATCTGCTGATCGAGGACGTACCGGGCGTCGGCAAGACGATGCTCGCCAAGGCGCTGGCGAAGTCCATCGACTGCTCGGTGCGCCGCATCCAGTTCACGCCCGACCTGCTGCCCTCGGACATCACCGGGGTGTCCATCTGGGACCAGCAGCGCCGGGAGTTCGAGTTCAAACCGGGCGCGATCTTCTCGCAGATCGTGATCGGCGACGAGATCAACCGCGCCTCGCCCAAGACCCAGTCGGCGCTCCTGGAGTCGCTGGAGGAGCGCCAGGTCACCATCGACGGCACGACGTACGAGCTGCCGAGTCCCTTCATGGTGGTGGCCACCCAGAACCCGGTCGAGATGGAGGGCACCTACCCGCTGCCCGAGGCCCAGCGCGACCGTTTCATGGCCCGTGTCTCCATCGGCTACCCGAGCCCGGAGGCCGAGCTCCAGATGCTGGACGTGCACGGCGGGGTCAGCCCGCTGGACGACCTCCAGCCGGTCGCGCACGCCCACGAGATCGTGAAGCTGATCGACGCCGTCCGCGGAGTCCACGTCGCCGACTCGGTCCGCCGCTACGCGGTCGACCTGGTCTCCGCCACGCGCACCCACCCCGACCTCAGACTCGGCGCCTCGCCGCGCGCGACGCTGCACCTGGTGCGCGCGGCCAAGGCGACCGCCGCCCTCAGCGGCCGGGACTACGCGCTCCCGGACGACGTGCAGAACCTCGCCGTGGCCGTCCTGGCCCACCGTCTGCTGCCCACCGCGCAGGCGCAGCTGAACCGCCGCACGGCGGAGCAGGTCGTCGAGGAGATCATCCAGCGCACCTCGGTGCCCGCGTCCCCCCAGCAGCACGGGTACGGACTGGGCCACGGCACACAGGCGTACGGCCAGCAGTCGCGGAGGCTGTGATGACCACCGGAGGGGCGGGGCAGCCGTCCACGGCCCACGGGGAGAAGGGCGACCAGGGCGGCGCACGCACGGCCCTGGCCGGTCTGACCACCCGCGGCCGCTCCTTCCTGGCCGCCGGTATCGCGGCCGCCATCTGCGCCTACGTACTGGGACAGCCCGATCTGCTGCGGGTCGGGCTGCTGCTGGCCGCGCTGCCGCTGATCTGCGCGGCCGTCGTCTACCGCACCCGCTACCGGGTCGCCGGCAGCCGCCGGCTCTCCCCCGCGCGGGTGCCCGCAGGCAGCGAGGCCCGGGTCCATCTGCGGATGGACAACGTCTCGCGGCTGCCCACCGGCCTGCTGATGCTCCAGGACCGGGTGCCCTACGTGCTCGGACCGCGCCCCCGCTTCGTCCTGGACCGGGTCGAGGCGGGCGGCCGCCGCGAGGTCTCCTACCGGGTCCGCTCCGACCTGCGCGGCCGCTATCCGCTGGGCCCGCTCCAGCTGCGCCTCAGCGATCCCTTCGGCATGTGCGAGCTCACCAGGGCGTTCTCCACCTACGACACGCTGACGGTGATCCCGCGCGTGGAGTCGCTGTCCCCGGTCCGCCTGAGCGGCGAGGCCAAGGGGTACGGCGACGGACGCCAGCGCGCGCTGGCGCTGGCCGGCGAGGACGACGTGATCCCGCGCGGTTACCGCTACGGCGACGACCTGCGCCGGGTGCACTGGCGTCTGACGGCCCGCTACGGCGAGCTGATGGTGCGCCGCGAGGAACAGCCTCAGCGCTCCCGCTGCACGGTACTGCTGGACACCCGGGGTCCCGCCTACCGGGGCGCGGGCCCGGACTCCGCCTTCGAGTGGGCGGTCTCGGGCGCCGCGTCCGTGCTGGTGCACATGCTGGAGCGCGGCTTCTCCGTGCGGCTGCTGACGGACACGGGCAACTCGGTACCCGGCGAGGGCTCCGACGGGTTCGCCGGCGCGAGCCAGGAGTCGGCCGACGCTGCCGGACTGATGATGGACACCCTTGCGGTGGTCGACCACTCCGACGGCACGGGCCTGTCCCGGGCCTACGACGTGCTGCGCGGCGGCAACGAGGGACTGCTGGTGGCCTTCCTCGGCGGTCTCGACGAGGAGCAGGCGGCGGTGGCCGCGAAGATGCGCCAGCGCAGCGGCGGCGCGGTCGCCTTCCTGCTGGACGGCGACAGCTGGGCGCGTGAACCGAACGGCGTGCCCGATCCGATGAACAGGCAGGAGGAGCGGCTGCGGATGCTGCGCGAGGCGGGCTGGACGGCCCTGAGCGTGCCGCGGGGCGCTTCGCTGAACGAGCTCTGGCGTCAGGCGGACCGCGAGCGGGCGGGCCTGACGACGGCGAGCGGGACGAACGGCGGGGAGGGATGGGCATGAGCGGGCGGGCTCGACTGACGCTGTGCTCGGCGGCGGCGACACTGATGGCCTCGTGCGCCCTGCTGCCCCTCGTCACCCCGGCGACCTGGTTCCTCCAGGCGGCGTTCCTGCTGGCCGTCCAGTCCGGGGTGGGCGCGGCGACCCGCCGGGTGCCGCTGGCCCGGCCGCTGACGGTGGCCGCGCAGGCCCTGGTCACGCTGGTGCTGCTGACCCTGCTCTTCGCCCGTGAGCACGCCCTCGCGGGCCTGATCCCCGGCCCGGAGGCCTTCCGCCACTTCGGCGACCTGCTCCAGACGGGCACCGACGACGTGGGGCGGTACGCGATCCCGGCCCCGCTGTCCGACGGCATCCGGCTGATGGTGATCGGCGGGGTGCTGGTGATCGGCCTGGCGGTGGACACCCTCGCGGTGACCTACCGCAACGCGGCCCCGGCCGGTCTGCCGCTGCTGGCGTTGTACTCGGTCGCCGCGGGCCTGTCCGAAGGAGTGACCGACTGGCTGTGGTTCCTCGTCGCCGCGGCCGGCTATCTGATGCTGCTGCTCGCCGAGGGCCGGGAGCGGCTCTCGCAGTGGGGCCGGGTCTTCGGCGGGGCGCCGCGCGGTCCGGGCGGACAGCCCGGCCCGGTGGCCCCGGTGCGCACCGGCCGTCGCATCGGCATGGCCGCGCTGGGCGTCGCCCTCGTGGTGCCGCTCCTGCCGCTGCCCGCGATACAGGGCGGCCTGCTGGACGGGGCGGGCACCGGCGTCGGCGCGGGCAACGGCAGCGGGGGCACCATTTCCGCGGTCAACCCGCTGGTGTCGCTGCGCGACAGCCTGAACGTGGACGAGGACCGCACGGTCCTGACCCTGCGTACCACCACCAGCAACATCTCGGACATGTACCTGAGGATCGTGTCGCTGGACGACTTCGACGGCACGACGTGGAAGCCGGCGAAGCGACACATCATCGCCGTGCCGGACGAGTTCCCCTCGCCCACCGGTCTGGGCCGGGACGTCAAGCGGACCGAGGTCACGACCCGGATCGCGGCCGCCACCGGCTACGGCCAGGACTGGCTGCCGATGCCGTACCCGCCCAGCAGCGTGCAGATCAAGGGCAACTGGCGGTACGAGCCGGTCGGCATGACCCTGGTCGGTGACCACGGCCAGAAGACCAGCGGCAAGACGTACCAGGTGACGAGCCTCGACGTGCAGCCGACGGCGGAGCAGCTGGCCTCGGCGCCCGAGGCGCCCGGCTCCGTGAGGAGCACCTACACCAAGGTCCCGGACTCCCTCCCCGCGGTGGTGGCACAGCAGGCCCGGGAGATCACCGCGGGCGCCGCCGGCGACTACGAGAAGGCCGTCGCGCTCCAGGACTACTTCGCGGTGACGGGCGGCTTCGAGTACGACACCGAGGTCGAGGTCGGCAGCGGGCCCAACGCGATCGCCCGCTTCCTGAAGGACAAGCAGGGATTCTGCGTCCACTTCTCGTTCGCGATGGCCGCGATGGCCCGCACGCTGGGCATACCGGCGAGGGTCGCGGTGGGCTTCGCGCCGGGTTCCCCGCAGGCGGACGGGTCGGTGGCGGTCGGCCTCAAGGACGCGCACGCCTGGCCGGAGCTGTACTTCGAGGGCGTCGGCTGGACCCGTTTCGAGCCGACCCCCACCCGCGGCACGACGCCCACGTACACGCTGCCGGACAGTTCGGGCGAGACCGTGCCCGACCTGCCCCAGGCCTCCCGCTCGGCGGACGCGGCGCCTTCGGCCGAGCCCTCGGCGAGCACCAGTTGCTCGGCGCAGGACAAGAAGCTCGAGGGCTGCGCCGCCGCGCTGCCGCTGGACCCGACGGAGCAGGACGGCGGCGGTACCCCCTGGTACGCGATCGCCGGATGGACGCTGCTGGGGGCGGCGGCACTCGCCCTGCCGCTGCTGCCGATGCTGTGGCGGCTGAGAAGACGCTCGGTGCGGCTGGCCTCCGCCCAGCACTCCGCGTCCTCGCCCGCCGGGGCTCCCCCGGGCCGACGCAAGGACGGCGGCGACGACCGGCAGCCGGGCGACCCCGGTCCCGCGGTGCTGCTGGACGTGCCGGCGCAGGAGGCCGGTGAGGCGACCGTCGGGCATGTGCTGGCGGTGTGGCGCGAGCTCACCGACACGGCCTGGGACTACGGCATCGAGCCGGACGACGCCCTGACCCCCCGGCGGGCCGCCGCGCGGATCATCCGGATCGGAGAGCTGGACGAGTCGGTGGGCCGTTCGGTGCACCGGGTGGCGGGCGCCGTGGAGCAGGTGCTGTTCGCCCCGGAGCCGAGGGCGGAGTCCGGCCTGGCCGACGACGTACGCAGGGTGCAGGGGGCGCTGCGCGAGCGGGTCGGCTGGACCACGCGCGTGCGTGCCGTCGTGGCGCCGCGTTCGGCCGTTCGCGCGGTCTGGGACCTGAGCGACCGCTGGACGGCCCTCAAGGCGTCCTGGGCGGCCCGTCTGGCGACTCTTGTGCGGCGCCCGTCCGGACCTCAGGGCCAGCAGCAGAGCGGCTGAGAAAGCCGAGCCCGGCTCCAGGTGAAGCCGGACTCGGCCCTGGCCGTCGCGGGCCTGGCCGTCTCGGGCCTGGCCGGGCTCGGCCCTGGCCGTCTCGGGCCTGGCCGGGCTCGGCCCTGGCCGTCTCGGGCCTGGCCATCTCGGGCCTGGCCGGGCTCGGCCCTGGCCGTCTCGGGCCTGGCCGTCTCGGGCCTGGCCGGGCTCGGCCCTGGCGGTCCCAGGCTTGCCCGGTCGCGCCCCTGGCGGTCGCGCCCCTGGCGGTCGCGGCCCTGGCGGTCTCGGGCTTGCCCGGGCTCGCTCCTGGCGGTCTCCGGCAGAGATCGAGCATCGGTACGAGCCCGGCTCCAGGTGAAGCCGGTCTCGGCCCTGGCGGACTAGGCCCTGGCCGGTCTCGGGCAGAGACCGGCATTGGCAGGAGCCCGTGCGCCGAGTCCGTGTGCGGGCCTGTGTGTCAGGCCAAGCACTGCCGCGTAGCCGTGTAGGGCCGTGCAGCCTTGTAGTACAGCCCTGCGAGGGGCCTGTACGGGCTCTGGGAGGAGGGCCGGGGGCACGCGGCTGTGGCGGCACAACGATGAAGGGGCGGCCACCCGGTCGGGTGGTCGCCCCTCGATGTTTCCACGCATGGGGGTGGTGCTGCGGTGTCAGTGACCGCCCTGCTCGTCACGGCGGCGCTGCCAGCGCTGCTCGATCCGGTCCATCATGGAGCGCTTCTGCCGACCCTGACCACGACCGTGCGGGGTGCCCGGGGCTCCTGCGGCGCCTGCCGCGGGTTGCTCACCCGGCTTGGGCGCCTTGCGCCAGCCGGTCACGGCGAGAACCGCACAGCCCAGCATGACGAGGAAGCCCACCACACTCAGCCAGACCTGCTTGGCGACCATACCGGCCATGAGGAGCGCGATACCCACGAGGAAGCCTGCGACCGCCTGGTAGACCCGACGCCGGGTGTACGTACGCAGCCCGCTTCCCTCGAGCGCCGACGCGAACTTGGGATCTTCGGCGTACAGCGCTCGCTCCATCTGCTCGAGCATGCGCTGCTCGTGCTCCGAGAGCGGCACGGAGTCCTCCTCATCGTGCAGTCGCCGGGGCGACCCGGGGGGTCCCTTCAGGATAGGCAGGGAATCGCCCCCGTGAAACCCGCCCCTCTACGCCAATTGGCCAACCGGAGCCCGCCATGGACGTCCCGGCCCGCTGAGGTTTCATTCCCCAGGAGCCGACCCGTCATGCCGGGCGGTCTCCCTCGATCATACGGCGCACCGCGCCCGAACGGGGGGCCTGTGGCGTACTCCATGCGCAGCCAAGGCCCTGATCAGCGGTGCGCCCCAGGAGGCGCTCAGGTCCCGTCGACCCCCCGCGTCTCCCCCAGCACGTGGAGCTGGGTCGCCACGGAGTGGAAGGCGGCGAGTTCGGCGGCGGCCTCCTCGAGCTTCAGCAGGGCCTCCAGTGCGCCCGGCTCGGTGTCCACGAGCACGCCGGGGACGAGGTCGGCGAAGACCCGCACGCCGTGCACCGATCCGACCCGCAGTCCCGCGCCCTCGACCAGCGTGGTGAGCTGCTCGGCGGTGAAGCGGCGCGGCACGGGGTCGCCCTCGCCCCAGCGGCCGTCCGGGCCCGTGAGGGCCTGCCGGGCCTCCTTGAAGCGGCCGGCGAGGGCGCGTGCCAGCACTGCTCCGCCGAGCCCCGCGGCGAGCAGGCTGAGGACGCCCCCGGAGCGCAGTGCGGCCACGACGTTGCGGACGCCCTCGGCCGGGTCGTCCACGTACTCCAGGACGCCATGGCACAGGACCGCGTCGTAGCCGCCCCGCTCGACCACGTCGAAGAGCCCGTGGGCGTCGCCCTGGACGCCCTTGACGCGATCGGCGACGCCGGCCTCGGCGGTGCGGCGCTCCAGGGCGAACAGCGCGTTGGGGCTGGGGTCGACGACGGTGACCCGGTGCCCGAGCAGGGCGACGGGCACCGCGAAGTTGCCGCTGCCGCCGCCGGTGTCGAGGACGTCGAGCGACTCACGCCCGGTCGCCTTGACCCGGCGCTCGAGGGCCTCCTGGAGAACCTCCCAGACCACGGCCGTACGGAGCGCGGCGCGGGGCCGGGGAGGGTCGGAGCGTGGCGGCGTCGGGTGCGGGCTGTGAGGGGAGGCGGGCGGGCGCATCGGGTCCGACACGGCAGTTGACTCCTCGGCGCGGCACCGCCTCTTGCGCGGCGGAGCGAACGGACTGCCTTCCCGGCCCGGTCCGACCCGGCCAGGTGAGCGGGCGGGGCGAGGTGGGCGCAGGGACGGCTTCAGGCGCCTTCCACCCTATTGCCTCCGGGACCTCGGTCCGGTCACGGTGGCGCCCCCGGCGGCGGCCCATGTCAGCCCGCGTCCGGCAGGTCGTGCCCCGCACCGGAGCCGCCCGGGCTCTCCTCTTCCTGGCGTGGCTGCGGAAGGACCGGCTGGAGCACCAGCATCCGTTCGACGAGGCGCAGGAACATCGCCACGTCGCGTATCAGATCGTCGGCGTCCCGGCGGGTGGCCGCGCCCTGGATGCCCGCCTCGGCCCGGGCGCGGCGCCTGGCGCCGGAGGCGAAAAGGGCGCTCCACTCGGTGAGTTCGGGCGCTATCTCGGGGAGCACTTCCCAGGCGCTCCGGATGCGGGCCCGGCGGCGCGGGGAGGGATCGGGGCGGCCCCGGGCGGCGAGCACGGCCGCCGCGGTGCGCAGGGCGGCGAGGTGGGCCGTGGCGTATCGCTCGTTCGGGGTTTCGAGGACGGCCGCCTCGTCCAGCCCGGCGCGGGCCTGGGCGAGCAGATCGAGGGCGGCGGGTGGGGCCGTGGTGCGCCGAAGCACGGGGTGCACGTCGCTCGCCGGGCCGTTCAGTGAGGGGGCAGGGCCGGTGGCGCGGCGCCGCTTTGCGGCGGCTGCGTGGTAGGTGGCCATGACGAACCTCCTGTCGTCTGTGTGACGGCACGCCCTGATACGGGTTGCCGTATGTGCCCATCGTGGGGTATGGCACTGACAATCCGTTCTGACCTGGGGTTTTGCTTCGATCGAAGGTTCGGGCTAGTTTTTGCACTGACCAGTCAGTTCAATTAATCACCACCAGGGGGACCTGTGGACGGGGTCGGTGTCACCGCCGACGGCTTCGGGCTCCGAGGCCCTCGCGGATGGGCGTTCCGGGGAATCGGCATCGACGCGGAGCCGGGTTCGCTGATCGCCGTCGAGGGACCGTCCGGCTCCGGCCGGACCAGCCTGCTGCTCGCCCTCACCGGGCGGATGAAGGCCACCGAGGGCACGGCGACCGTGGGCGGGGCACGGCTGCCGAAGCAGTCGGCGGCCGTGCGAGGCGTCGCCGCGCTCGCACACGTCGCCGGCGTGACCGACCTCGACCCGGCGCTGACCGTCGGGGAGCATCTGCGCGAACGGGCGCTGCTGGAGCGGCGGTTCGGCGGTCCCGTACGGGAGTTGCTGCGGCCTCGCGCGGAGCGGCGGGCCGCAGTGGGGCAGCGGATCGACGCCGCGCTCTCCGCCGCCGGGCTCGACCGCGATGCCCTGCCCAAGGGGTCACGGACCGCCGTCCGCGACCTGGAGCGCCTGGAAGCGCTGCGGCTGTCCGTGGCGCTGGCGCTCATCGGACGTCCCCGGCTGCTCGGCGTCGACGACATCGACCTGAAGCTGACGGACGCCGAGCGGGAGGAGGTCTGGGCGCTGCTCAGGTCCCTGGCCGAAGCGGGGACGACGGTCCTCGCGGTGTGCGGCGCCGCGCCCGAGGGCGCGGTCGCGGTCTCCACCGGCCCGCGGCCCGTGCCGCTCGACCGGGCGACCGCCGCCGGGACCCGTGTCCGGGTCCGGGAGGCCGCGGTCGACTCCCGCGACGAGACCACGGCCGGATCCGCCGAGGAGACCACGGCCGACTCCGACATGACCTCTCGGTCCACGCACTCCACGAAGCCCGCCGAGTCCGCCGAGCCCGCCGCACCCGTCGAAGCCGTCGAAGCCGTCGAAGCCGTCGAAGCCGTCGAAGCCGTCGAAGCCGTCGAAGCCGCCAAGACCACCGTGTCCGCCAAGACCACCCCGTCCGACACGCCGACCGGGACCGATCAGAAGACCGGGACCGCGCACAGGACCGAGTCCACCGGGACCGAGCAGGAAGAGGAGAAGACGGATGCGATCGCCGAGTCTGGCCGCGCTTGAGCTGCGGCGTTTCGGTCGGGGCAGGCTTCCACGGGCCGCTCTCGTCGCGCTCCTGCTGCTGCCCCTGCTGTACGGCGCGCTGTACCTGTGGTCCTTCTGGGACCCGTACGGCCGTCTCGACCGCATCCCCGTGGCACTCGTGAACGACGACCGGGGCGCCAGCGCCGACGGGAAGAGGATCAGCGCCGGGGACGACATCGCCAAGGGCCTGCGCGACAGCGAGGTCTTCGACTGGCACGAGGTGAGTGCCGCCGAGGCACGCGCGGGCGTGGAGGACGGCAGGTACTACCTGTCGCTGACCATGCCGGCCGACTTCAGCGGACGGATCGCCTCCAGCGCGGGCGACTCGCCCGAGACGAGCGCCCTCCAGGTGCGCACCAACGACGCCAACAACTACATCGTCGGGCAGATCTCGCGAACGGTCTTCAGCGAGGTGCGCACCGCCGCGTCCACGAAGACCTCGCGGTCCTTCCTGGACAAGATCTTCGTCTCCTTCTCCGACATCCACGGAGCGACCGCGAAGGCCGCCGACGGGGCCGACGACCTCACCGGCGGCATAGGGAAGGCCGAGAAGGGTTCCAAGGACCTCGCCGACGGGCTGGGCGACGCCAAGGACGGCAGCGGCAAGCTGGCGAAGGGCCTGAAGAAGCTCGACAAGGGCGCCGACGACCTGGAGGACGGTTCGCAGAAGGTCGCGGACGGCACCCAGACACTCGCCGACAAGGTCAACGGCATCGCCGACACGGTGGGGCCCTTCGTCAAGGACAACGAGAAGACCATCGGCGACACCGCCCAACTGGTCGCCGACTCGGCCAAGGTGATCCGCGACAACCTCGCGACCCTGGTGAAGGTGGCGCCGACCGCCGCCGAGGGCGCCCACACGGCCTCGGACACCCTCGCCGCCGTGCACAGGGCACGCTGTGAGACGCCGGTGTTGCCCGACCCCGCCTGCGCCGATCTGAAGAAGGCCAAGGACGCCGCCGCCGACGTGGCGAAGGTCGCCGACGACGTCAACACGCTGATCGCCGATCAGGACGGCGACCTGAAGTCGCTGCGCACCGACCTCGCCGCCCTCCAGAAGCAGGCACAGTCGCTCGCCGACAGCGCCCCGCACCTCTCGGAGGACCTCGACGACGCCGTGACCAAGGTCAACGCGCTCAACACGGGAGCGGCGAAGGTCGCCAAGGGCGCCAAGACGCTGCACACCGGGCTCGGCACCGCCAAGACGGGATCGGTGGACCTCGACGCGGGCGTCACCAAGCTCGAGACGGGCGCCCAGGATCTCAACGGCGGCATCTTCAAGCTCTCCGACGGCTCCGGAAAGCTCGCCGACGGTCTGCACGACGGCGCCGAGCAGATCCCGGACTACGACACGCGGCAGCGCGACGCCCGCACCGCCGTCATGGCCGACCCCGTACAGCTCGCCTCCCAGGACCTGCACAAGGCGCCCAACTACGGCACCGGCTTCGCCCCGTACTTCATCCCGCTGTCGTTGTGGGTGGGCGCCATGGTGGCGTACATGCTGATCGCGCCGATGAACCGGCGCGCGCTCGCCGCGGGCGCCCCGGCCTGGCGGATCGCGCTGGCGGGCTGGCTGCCGGTGGTCGCGATCGGAGTGCTCCAGACGACGGCCCTGATGGCCGTGCTGCACTGGGCGATCGGCCTGGAGATGGCGCGGGCGGCCGGCACGCTGGGCTTCCTGTTCCTGGTGACGGCGTGCTTCGCCGCCCTCGTCCAGTGGCTCAACGCGCGCTTCGGGGCTGCGGGCCGGATTCTCGTGCTCGCTCTGCTCATGTTGCAGCTGACGTCGGCGGGCGGCACCTATCCCGTGCAGACCAGCCCCGGCTTCTTCAACGCGATCCACCCCTACCTGCCGATGAGTCACGTCGTCGACGCGCTCAGAAGGCTGATCACGGGCGGCGGCCTGACTCCGGTGTGGCACGCGTGCGTGGTGCTCGTCGCCTTCACCGTGGGCGCCCTGGCGCTGACCGCGCTGTCGGCGCGCCGCCGTCAGGTGTGGACACTGGACCGGCTGCACCCGGAGCTGAGCCTGTGAGGATGCGGCGTCCGGCGGGCCGGGTTCCTGTGACAATCGGGAGCATGGAAAGCAGCACCACCCCGGGCGGCCGCACCCGCCGCGAGGCCACCCGGCAGAAGCTCTACGAGGCAGCCGTCACGCTCATCGCCGAGCAGGGCTTCTCCGCGACGACCGTGGACGAGATCTCGGAACGGGCCGGCGTCGCGAAGGGCACGGTCTACTACAACTTCGCGAGCAAGTCGGTCCTCTTCGAGGAGTTGCTGCGGCACGGCGTGGGCCTGCTCACCGCCTCGCTGCGGGAGGCGGCCGAGCGCACCGCGCGAAACGGCGGCAGCAGGGTCGACGCCCTGGACGCGATGGTCCGCGCGGGCCTCGTCTTCATCGACCGCTACCCGTCCTTCACCCAGCTCTACGTGGCCGAGCTGTGGCGTACCAACCGGGCCTGGCAGTCCACCCTCATGGTGGTCCGGCAGGAGGCGGTGGCCGTCGTCGAGGGGGTTCTGCGGGAGGGCGTCGAGAACGGCGAGTTCAGCGAAGAGATCGATGTCCAGCTGACGGCCGCCGCCCTGGTGGGCATGGTGCTGGTGGCCGCGCTGGACTGGCAGGCCTTCCAGCCGGAGCGGTCCCTGGACGACGTCCACTCGGCGCTGTCCCGGCTGCTCCAGGGCCGGGTGAGCGGTCACCGGTAGCACGCACGTGCGCGTGGTGCGGCGCTGAACCGCACCACGCGCGCGTGGACACACGAAAGCGCCGGTCCGCGGTGGCCACGTCCCCCGTGGGCCGCCTCGGACCGGCGCTTCCTCGTGCTCCCCCGTTCCCCCGTTCCCTCCCCCGCCGTTCCCCCGTTCGGTCGTTCCCCCGGGGTGCCCCCCGCGCCTCGCTCCCGCCGAACCGGCCGGCGGAAGGAGCGGATCGAGGGCCGCTCCGTTCCGGCGCCCCGTGTCGCCGGTGCCGGAGCCGCGCCTCTTTCCGTGCCCCCACTCTCTCGTTCGCGCAGGTCGGCCCCCATCCGCGCGCGTACTCAACTCACCTCTTAGGTACGCGTACTCAGCTCTGCGCACTCAACCTCAGGACGCCGCGCGGCCGACTGGTTACGATCGCGTCCGTGTCCGTACTCCCCCTTGTGTTCACCAGCGGCTGGGCCAGCGGCATCAACGCCTACGCGGTGGTGCTGCTGCTCGGCGTGTTCGGCGCGACCGGCCTGAGCGACGAAGTCCCCGAGACGCTCCAGCGCCCCGAGGTGCTGATAGCCGCCGGCGTCCTCTTCCTGTGCGAGGCGGTGGCCGACAAGATCCCGTACGTGGACTCCGCGTGGGACACCGTGCACACGGTCGTCCGGCCGGCGGCGGGAGCCTGGGTCGGGGCGGTGCTCGCCGGGCAGAGCGGTTCGCTCTCCGACGCGGCGGCCGGCCTGCTCGGCGGTTCGACGGCGCTGGCCAGCCACGCCGTGAAGGCCGGCACCCGGATGGCGGTGAACTCCTCGCCGGAGCCGTTCAGCAATGTGATCGTGAGCCTGGCCGAGGATCTCGGCGTCGCCGGGATCGTGACGTTCGCGATGTTCCACCCGGAGGCGGCCGCGGTCATCGCGGGGGCCCTGCTGCTGGCCGGTCTGGCGGTCCTCTTCTTCCTCGTCTCACGCATCCGCCGGTTCCTGCGGCGCAGGGCCCAGCGGCGGGAGGAACGCCGGCTCTCCCGGCTCCCGTGGCCGCCGCCGGGCTGACGGGGTCGCTGTCGGTGGTGGCCGATAAAGTCGCGGGCATGGCAGGGATTGCGGTGATCGGCGCCGGGACGGGCGCGCTGACGGCGGCCGCCCGGCTGGCCGTCGCGGGCCACCGGGTGACGGTGTTCGAACGTACGCAGACGTACGGCGGAGCGGTGCGCCGCTTCGAGCGGGACGGGTTCGGCTTCGACACCGGTCCCGGTCTGCTGCCCCTCCCCGCCGTCTACCGCGACCTCTTCGTCAAGACCGGCAAGGAGCCACTGGAGGCCTGCGTAGAGCTGGTCCAGGTCGATCCGTCCGCACGGCACGTCTTCGCGGACGGTACCGAGGTGGCGCTGCCGAACGCCTCCCGCGCGGGGGTCGTGGCGGCGCTGGACGAGGCGCTGGGGGCGCCGGCCGGGCAGCGCTGGGGCGACTTCCTGGTCCGGGCCCGCGAGGCCTGGGACCGCACCCGCAGACCGCTCCTGGAGGAGCCCCTGTGGGACGACTGGTCGGTGCTGGCCGCCCGCGAGCCGTACCCGGCGGTCCCGCACAAACGCCTGCTGCGCACCCGCCGGGCGGGCACCCTCGCCGAGGTCGGCGCCTGGGAGCTGCGTGACCCCCGGCTCGGCGCGCTGCTCGAGGGGCACGCGCTCGCGTACGGCCTGGACCCGCGGGTCACCCCGGCGAGCGCGGCCGTGCTGCCGTACATGGAGCACGCCTTCGGCACCTGGTACGTGCGCGGGGGGATGCGGGAGCTGGTGCGAGCGGTCTACGAGCGGTGTCTGGCCCGCCGGGTGGAGTTCGTCTTCGGCGCCGAGGTCACCCGGATCCTGGAGAAGGACGGCCGGGCGGTGGGCGTGGAACTCGCCGGAGGCGAAACGCGGGAGGCGGACTTCGTGGTCGCTCCCGGCAGCGCCGCCGGTCTGCCCGCCCGCGCGGACGGCGAGGTCGGCCCGCAGCGGGGCCTGCCGAGCCGGCTGACCGTACTGCTCGCGCTGCGCGGCGCCCGGCCGCAGGGGACGGCGCACCGGACGGTGGCGCACTCGGTGGACCGCGACGGCGAGTTGGAGAGCCTCTTCGGTACGGCGCCGTCGGTGCCCGCACGGCCGACGGTGACGGTTCTGCGGCCCGACGACCCGGCCCTGGTCCCGGACGGCGATCATGAGGCCGTCACGCTCGGAGCGGTGGTCCCCGCGGGTGCGGAGATCCACGAGGAGCACGTGGACGCGCTGGTCGCCGTCGCCGAGCGAGCCGTCCCCGGTCTGCGCGACCGAGTCCTGTGGCGCGAGGTGCGCACCCCCGCCGACATCGCGCGGGAGACCGGCGCGGCGGGTGGCGCGGTCCCGGCGCCGGCGCTGGCGGCTGCCGGGGGGCGGCTGCTGCATCCCGCCAACTCCACGGGCCTGCAAGGGCTGTTCACCGTCGGCGGCTGGTCGCACCCGGGCGGCGGACTGCCGCACGCGGGCATGTCGGGCGCGCTGGTGTCCGGACTGATCGTGGAGGGCCCGCAGTTCCGGGGCTCACAGTGAGCGTCCAGGGCTCCCGGCGTCCCGACAGGAGGCGTCCCCGACAGGAGCCGTCCCCGGCAGGAGGTGCCACCGCCGGGAGACGCTCACGGCAGGAGGCGCTCACGGGTGAAAGGGGCCGTCAGAACCGATACTGCTCGTCGTAGCCGGTGCCCTGGCCGTGCCCCTGCTGCTGGCCGTCACCCTGGTACGGGTACTGCTGCTGCTCGGGCGGGAGTTCGCCGCCCAGCGGGTCGTCGGTGCTGCGCTGCTGCGGGACCCAGACGCCGCCGGCCGGGGTCTCTCCGTAGCCGCCGGTGCCGTACTGCTCCTGGCCGTAGCCCTGCTGCCCGTACTGCTGCTGTCCGTAGCCGGCGTCGTAGGAGCCGCCGCCGTAGGTCTGCGTGCCGATGTACGGGTCGGAGTAGGCGGCGTACTGCTGCTCGCCGGTGGCGTCGTAGCCGTACTGCTGCTGGGGGTACCCGGAGTACGTGTCGTATCCGTAGTTCTGGTCCGTGCTCTGGGCGGCCGTGGCGTACTGGTCCTGCGGCTGACCCTGCGCCTGGCCCTGGCCCGCGGCGGCCGCGTACGCGGTGTCGCTGTATATGCCGTAGGAGCCGGTGTCGTCGGGCAGCGGCTGAGGCTCGTACACGGACGTGGTCTCGGCGGCCGAGGGGTCGGCGCCACGGGCCGCGGGCGTGAAGACGTCGTCCCGGTCGTAGTCGTCGTCGCCGAAGGCGTTCTTGTCGGCGAAGGCGTTCTTGTCCTGGCCGAACGCCACGTCGTCGGTGCCGTACGCGGAGTCGGAGCCGAAACCGGCCGCCTCCGCCTCCAGGCCGGACCCCTCGAGTGCCGGGTCCTTGCGCTCGGCCTTGCCGCGGCGGCGCTTGGGGACGGTCCCGCCCTCACCGTCCGTGTCCGACTCCCCGCGCCGGAAGGCCCAGCCCTCCGCGAAGCCGCGCCGGAACGACAGGGTGACGTAGGTCTGGCCGACCGCGAAGGCGGCGGCGCCCAGCGCGATGACGACGACCGACGGGATCAGTACACCGAGGACGACGCCGAGGAAGCCCACGAAGGCCAGCAGCCGCCAGCGCAGCCGGGCCTTGTACTGCAGCAGAACCTCGCCGAGCAGCCACAGCGCGACCATGCCGAACGCGATGTAGAGGACCGTCCAGCCCATGTACGCCCCTCTCCCAGTGGCCGCTACGCAGTGTGTCGTACCTGGATGCGACCGGTCTAGGCCTGCGGCGGATGATGCAGGCCCAGGTTCTCGTAGATTTCCAGCGTCGCCGTGGAGTTGTTGAGTGTGATGAAGTGCAGTCCGGGCACTCCCTCGGCCAGCAGCCGAGCGCAGAACTCCGTGGCGAAGTCGATGCCAATGGAGCGTACAGCGGCCGGATCGTCTTTGGCTGTGAGGATCCGCTCTTTCAGGGCGGCCGGGAAGTGGGCGTTGCTGAGCCTGGGCAGGCTCTCCAGCATCTTCACACTCGTCACGGGCAGGACCTCGGGGATGACCGGAGTCACACAGCCGGCCGCCTCGACCCGGTCGCGCAGCCTCAGATACGACTCGGGCTCGAAGAACATCTGCGTGATGGCGTAGTCGGCGCCGGCCCGGCACTTGTCGACGAAGTGCGTGACGTCCGTGTCCCAGTCGCCCGAGCGCGGGTGCATCTCGGGGAAGGCGGCGACGCCCACGCAGAAGTCGCCCGACTCCTTGATGAGCCGCACGAGTTCGGCGGCGTACGTGAGTCCCTGGGGGTGCGGCACCCACGCGCCCATGGGGTCACCGGGCGGGTCGCCCCGTACGGCCAGCATGTTGCGGATCCCGGCGTCGGCGTACTGGCCGATGATGTTGCGCAGCTCGGCGACGGAGTGGTCGACGGCGGTCAGGTGCGCGACCGGCGTGAGGGTGGTGTCGACGACGATCTGCTGGGTCTCCCTGACCGTGGTCGCCCGGGTGGAGCCGCCGGCGCCGTAGGTCACCGAGACGAAGTCGGGGGCGACCGCCTCGACCCTGCGCAGCGCGTTCCACAGGCTCCGCTCACCCTTGGGCGTCTTCGGCGCGTAGAACTCGAACGAGTACGTCTTCTTGCCGGTCGCGAGGATGTCGCGCACGGTGCGCGCGCGGTCCGTCCTGGGTGGATGCGGTTCCTAGGGCCATACCCGCAGGTTAGCCAGGGGTGGGCGGTCCCCCAACCGGATGCGGGAAATTTGCCCGGATTGTCGACTTGTTGTCCATCCCTTGGACAGCCGTACCAGATGGACCGGCGGCACCCGTGGTACCGGTCGCACCGGACGTTCCGCCGTGCCGGTCGGGGCCGGCCGGGTCACGCCGCCCGCAGCCGCTTCGCGAACTCCGCGGCCGCGGCACCGGGGTCGTCCGCGTCCGTGATCGCCCGGACGACGACGACCCGGCGGGCGCCCGCCGCCAGCACCTCGTCCAGGTTGCCGAGGTCGATGCCGCCGATGGCGAACCAGGGTCGGTCGGTGCCGAGGGCGGCCGTGTGCCGGACCAGGTCGAGGCCGGGGGCGGACCGGCCGGGCTTGGTGGGGGTGGGCCAGCACGGACCGGTGCAGAAGTAGTCGACACCCTCCTGGACGGCGGCGGCTTCGGCTTCCGCCCCGGTGTGCGTCGAGCGGCCGATGAGGACGTCCTCGCCGAGGATCGCGCGGGCCGCGGGAACGGGCAGGTCGCCCTGTCCGAGGTGGAGCACGCCGGCGGCGGCCGCGTGCGCGACGTCCGCGCGGTCGTTGACCGCGAGCAGTCTGCCGTGGCGGGCACAGGCGTCGGCGAACACCTCGAGGTGCGCCAGCTCCTCGGCCGCCTCGATGCCCTTGTCACGCAGCTGGACGATGTCGACACCGCCCGCGAGGACCGCGTCCAGGAACTCCGGGAGATCGCCCTGTCGGGTGCGGGCGTCCGTGCAGAGGTACAGCAGGGCGTCGGAAAGGCCGGTGCGGGCGGTGTCGGACATGCGGAAATCCCCCCAGGCGGTGGCGTACGGGAGCGAGCGCCCCCGTACGCCGGGTGTGTCGGTTCGAATACGCGGATCAGACGGCGAGCGCCTGGGCGCGGCGCTTCACCTCCGTGCCGCGATTCTCACTCAGAGCCTGCGCGGGCGTACCGGGCAGGCTCGGGTCGGGGGTGAAGAGCCACTCGAGCATCTCTTCGTCCTTGAAGCCGTCGTCCCGCAGCAGGGTCAGGGTCCCGACCAGGCCCTTCACCACCTGGTCCCCGTCGATGAAGGCGGCGGGGACGTGCAGCGCGCGGTTCTCGCCACGGCGCACGGCGATGAGCTGGCCGTCCTTGATGAGCTGCCGGACGCGGATCACGTCGACATCGAGCATCTCCGCGATGTCGGGCACGGTGAGCCAGGCGGGGACTAGAGCATCGGTCTTTGCGTCAATCTCGGTCACGGGAACAAGCCTGCCATCTGCCGCTGACAGTCGGAAGTCGGGCCGGTCCGACCAGGCGGTCAGACCGCCGCCGTCGCCGCCTTCAGAGGCCGTGCCGGGTCGGCGAGGAGCCGCGGGTTCATGGGCGTGCCCGCCTGGATCAGCCGCTTTCCCTGGGCGAGGTCGCGGGCCCGGCCCACGGCCAGCAGGGCGACCAGCCGGTCCTCGCGCAGCCAGCACACCGACCAGGCCGGCCCCGAGGGGTCGCCGCGCCACAGGACGCGGTCGGCGTCGACGTGGTGCCCGGCGTACTGGACGAAGCGGCCGAACTGTTCGGACCAGAAGTACGGGACCGGGTCGTAGACGGCCAGGGGTTCGTCGGTGGCGGCGCCGACGATGTTCGCCGCCACCGTGCGCGGCCCCTGGAGGGCGTTGTCCCAGTGATGGACGAGGAGCCGCTCGCCGTACCGTCGCGAGGGGAAGGAGGCGCAGTCGCCGACCGCGTACACGTCGGGCACGGAGGTCCGCAGATGGGCGTCGGCCACGACCTCGCGATGGGCGCCCAGCGTGACGCCGGAGCCGGCCAGCCAGGCGGTGGCCGGGCGGGCGCCGATGCCGACCACGACGGCGCCCGCGGGCAGCCGGGAGCCGTCGTCCAGGACGACCGCGCCGGGCTCGACGCGCTCCACGCGCGCGTGGGTGCGCAGATCGATGCCGCTGTCGGCGTACCAGGCGGCCATGGGGGCCGAGACCTCGGCGGGCAGGGCCCCGGCCAGCGGCCGGTCGGCGGCCTCGACGACGGTGACCGCGCAGCCGGCCTCCCGCGCGGCCGTGGCGAACTCGGCGCCGATCCACCCGGCGCCGACGACCACGACGTCGTGCTGCCGGACGAGTACGGGCCGCAGCCGTTCGGCGTCGTCCAGGGTGCGCAGCAGATGCACGCCGGGCACGCCCTCGGCGCCGGGCAGCCGGATCGGTTCGGCGCCGGTGGCGAGGACGAGGACGTCGTAGGGGACGGGCCCGGCCCCGGTGTCCAGCTCGTGGTCGGCGGGGCGAAGGCCGTCGGCCTCGCGGCCGAGCACCAACTCGATGCCGAGTCCCTCGAAGTCGACGTCGAAGGCGGAGCCCTCCGCGTTGCCGAGCAGGACCGCCTTGGACAGCGGTGGCCGGTCGTAGGGCTGGTGGGGCTCCGCGCCGATCAGCGTCACCGTGCCGTCGAAGCCCTGTTCACGCAGGGCCACGGCGGTCTGCACCCCGGCCATGCCCGCGCCGACGACCACCACGCGCCGCGCGGCCCGGCCGCCTTCTTCCCGCCTCTGCTCGTTCACCTGATCACCTTAGGCGGCTGACGAAACGTCAGTCAGCCGTCGTGCGTCGTGACCTGCTCCACAACGCTGGTGCCGCTGCCCTCCTGCGACTCCCACGCCCAGCTCTCCTCGAGCCGCACCCGTCCGTCCGCGAGCTCCACGACCGTCGAGACGCAGTGCCCGCAGGACGTCGTCCCGTCGTGCTTGAGCTGTACGTACCGGAAGTCGAGCCGGTCCTCTTCGCGGGTACCCACCAGATGCCCGCGTACGACGTCACCGCCCGCGTACTCCGCCCAGATCTCGCCGCCGCGCTCGTGGTAGGTGAAGCGGGTGCGGGTGCCGACCTGACCGGGGGCCTGGTCGGCGACGGGCGCGAGGACGAGGCCGTCCAGCGAGCGGGGCATGACGAAGGGCTCCCTTACAGAGGCGCCGGACCACGGGCTAGGGTGGCCAACCTAGAGCACACGCGGGAGTCCGGACGCACCGGGCTGAGAGGGAGGCTGGCGGCCTCCGACCGTCGAACCTGATCCGGGTCATGCCGGCGAAGGGAGGGGCTGGACGCCCATGTCGTCTCCACGTACGTCAGACGTCCTCGTCATCGGGGGCGGGATCATCGGGCTGGTCACGGCCTGGCGGGCCGCGCAGCGCGGCTTCGCCACGGCGGTGGCCGACCCGGCGCCGGGCGGCGGGGCCGCCCAGGTGGCGGCCGGGATGCTGGCCGCCGTCACGGAACTGCACCACGGCGAGCAGACCCTGCTCGGCCTCAACCTGGCCTCCGCCCGCCGCTATCCGGAGTTCGCGGCCGAGCTGACGGAGCTGACCGGGCACGACCTCGGCTACCGGCGCTGCGGCACGCTCGCGGTCGCGCTGGACTCCGACGACCGCGCCCATCTGCGCGAACTGCACGCCCTTCAGCGGCAGTCGGGGCTGGAGTCGGAGTGGCTGTCAGGGCGCGAGTGCCGGCGTCTGGAGCCGATGCTGGCCCCCGGGGTGCGGGGCGGCCTGCGGGTCGACGGCGACCACCAGATCGACCCGCGGCGGCTGACCGCGGCGCTGGTGGCCGCGTGCGAGCTGGCCGGGGTGGCCTTCCACCGCGTGCGGGCCGAGCGGCTGTCCGTCGTCGGCGAGCGCGCCACGGGGGTCGTCACGAGCGACGGTACGGCGCTGGCGGCGGGCCAGGTGGTGCTCGCCGGCGGCAGCCTGAGCGGACGGCTCGCGGGGGTGCCGCAGCACGTGCTGCCTCCCGTACGGCCGGTGAAGGGCCAGGTGCTGCGGCTGACCGTGCCGCCTCGCCACGCGCCGTTCCTCAACCGGACCGTGCGGGCCGTGGTGCGCGGCAGCCAGGTCTACCTGGTCCCCCGGGAGAACGGCGAACTGGTCGTGGGGGCGACCAGCGAGGAGCTGGGCTGGGACACCACGGTGACGGCGGGGGGTGTGTACGAGTTGCTCCGCGACGCCCACGAGCTGGTGCCGGGGATCACCGAGCTGCCGCTCACGGAGACGCGCGCGGGACTGCGGCCCGGGTCCCCGGACAACGCGCCGCTGCTCGGGCCGACGGAGCTCGCGGGGTTGCTGCTGGCCACCGGCCACTACCGCAACGGCGTGCTGCTGACGCCGGTGACGGGTGACGCGATGGCGCACGCCCTGGCCACCGGGGAGCTCCCGGACGAGGCCCGCCCCTTCACGCCCCGGCGCTTCGGCGCCGCCGCACTCTCGGAGCAGCCCGCATGAACGCCCACGGGAACACCCGGGGACACGCCCGCGTGAGTGTCTCGGTGAACGGGGAGCCGCGCGAGTTCGCTCCCGGCACGGCCCTCGACAGCGTCGTACGGTCCCTGACGCCGGCGCCCTCGGGGGTGGCCGCCGCGCTCAACGAGACCGTAGTACCGCGCGCGCAGTGGCCGTCCACGGCGCTGCGCGACGGTGACCGGGTGGAAGTCCTCACCGCGGTCCAGGGAGGCTGAGCCATGGCCGACGATCTTCTCGTCCTCGGAGGCAGGTCCTTCTCGTCCCGTCTGATCATGGGTACGGGGGGTGCGTCCAGTCCGGAGGCGCTGGAGCGGGCGCTGGTGGCGTCCGGGACCGAGCTGACGACGGTCGCGATGCGCCGGGTGGACCCCTCGGTGCACGGTTCGGTGCTGTCGGTGCTGGAGCGGCTCGGCATCGGGGTGCTGCCGAACACGGCGGGATGCTTCACGGCCGGGGAGGCCGTGCTGACGGCCCGGCTGGCGCGGGAGGCGCTGGGCACCGAGCTGATCAAGCTGGAGGTCATCGCCGACGAGCGCACGCTGCTGCCTGACCCGATCGAGCTGCTGGAGGCGGCGGAGACGCTGGTGGACGACGGGTTCACGGTGCTGCCGTACACGAACGACGATCCGGTGCTGGCCAGGAAGCTGGAGGACGTGGGGTGCGCGGCGGTGATGCCGCTGGGCTCCCCGATCGGCTCCGGCCTGGGCATCCGCAACCCGCACAACTTCCAGCTGATCGTCGAGCACGCGCGCGTGCCGGTGATCCTGGACGCGGGGGCGGGCACCGCGTCGGACGTGGCGCTGGCGATGGAGCTGGGGTGTGCGGGGGTGATGCTGGCGTCGGCGGTGACACGGGCCCGGGACCCCGAGCGGATGGCGTCGGCCATGCGGGCCGGCGTCGAGGCGGGAAGGCTGGCCCGGCTGGCCGGACGGATCCCGCCCCGCTACTTCGCGGAGGCGTCCTCGCCCGTGGAGGGCCGGGCCGTGCTGGACCCCGAGCGCCCCGCTTTCTGACCGCCGCACCCCTACCGTCCGGTCTTCGGATACGGGAGTCGCGGGAGCCGTGGGTTGCGTCACAGGTCGGCTCCAGTAGCGCTGCGATCGCGGTGGAACCGGCGGAGGTGTCGGCGGCGGCTCGTACACTCACCTGCGTGGACACGACCCTTCAGGACCCTCTGGTCGGGCAACTGCTCGACGGCCGGTATCGCGTAGAGGCGCGGATCGCGGTCGGCGGGATGGCCACGGTCTACCGGGCCGTGGACACCCGCCTGGACCGCGTGCTCGCGCTCAAGGTGATGCATCCGGCGCTCGCCGCCGACGGGGCGTTCGTCGAGCGGTTCATCCGGGAGGCGAAGTCCGTCGCCCGGCTCGCACACCCGAACGTCGTTCAGGTGTTCGACCAGGGTGCCGACGGGTCGTACGTCTATCTCGCCATGGAGTACATCGCCGGGTGCACCCTGCGGGACGTCCTGCGGGAGCGCGGGGCGCTCCAGCCGCGGGCCGCGCTCGACATCCTGGAGCCCGTGCTGGCCGCGCTCGGCGCCGCGCACCGGGCCGGCTTCGTGCACCGGGACATGAAGCCCGAGAACGTCCTGATAGGGGACGACGGGCGGGTCAAGGTCGCGGATTTCGGTCTGGTGCGGTCCGTCGACACCGTGACCAGCACCACGGGAGCCGTGCTCGGCACCGTCGCCTATCTCGCACCCGAGCAGATCGAGCAGCCCGGCGCCGCCGACCCCCGGGTCGACGTGTACGCGTGCGGGGTGGTGCTCTACGAGATGCTCACCGGTGAGAAGCCTCACGACGGCGACTCCCCCGCGATCGTGCTCTACAAGCACCTCCACGAGGACGTTCCGCCGCCGTCCGCCCTCGTCCCCGGGATGCCGTTCGAGCTGGACGAGCTCGTGGCGTCGGCCACCGCCCGCACCCCCGGCATCCGCCCGTACGACGCCGTCGCGCTGCTCGGGCAGGTACGGGAGGCGCGCGCCGCGCTGACCGTGGACCAGCTGGACGCGACGCCGCCGCAGGCCGTCTCCGGGGGGCACGACAACGCCGACGACCGGACGAGCGTGATCCCGCGCTCGCTCACCGTGCCCCGTCCGCTGCCCGTCAACGACGACGACCCCGCCGACGGCGAGGACCCGCTCAACCGCACCTCCCGTTTCCAGAGCGGACCACCCCTGCCGCCCCGGCGCCGTACCGCACGGCCCCGGCGCGGGGTGCTCGCGCTCGTCGCCGCCGTTCTGCTGGTCCTCGGCGTGGGCGCCGGCGTCTGGTACATCAACTCCGGCCAGTTCACCAAGGTCCCCGCGGTGCTGACGCAGAAGGAGGCGGAGGCCAGGAACCGGCTGGAAGCCGCCGGCCTCGAGGTCGGCAAGGTGCGGCACCAGCACAGCGACACCGTGAAGCGCGGCACCGTCATGGACACCGACCCCGGCCCGGGCGCCCGGATCCGCAAGCACGACTCCGTGTCGCTCACCGTCTCCGACGGCCCCGAGATCGTGAAGGTGCCGGACGTGGAGGGCTCCCGGCTGGACAAGGCCGAGGAGCTGCTGAAGACGGACGGCCTGGAGCCGGGTCTGGTCACCGAGGAGTTCAGCGAGGACGTTCTCAAGGGCTTCGTGATCAGCACCGACCCGGAGGCGGGTACGAAGCGCCGGGCGGGCACCGCGGTCGCGATCGTGGTCAGCAAGGGCAGTCCGGTCGACGTTCCGGACGTCACCGGCGATGCCCTGGACGACGCGAAGGCCGAACTGGAGGAGGCCGGCCTGAAGGTGAAGGTCGCCACCGGGCAGGTCAACTCCGAGTTCGACAAGGGCCTGATCGCGGCGCAGACCCCGGAGGAGGGCAGTGAGGCCGCCGAAGGCGACACGGTGACGCTGACGCTGTCCAAGGGACCGGAGCTGGTCGAGGTCCCGGACGTGGTCGGCGCGAGCGTCGACGACGCCAAGTCGCTCCTGGAGGAGTCCGGGTTCGAGGTCGAGGAGGACCGGGGACTGCTCGGACTGTTCGGCGACACCGTGAAGAGCCAGTCCGTGGACGGCGGCGACACGGCGCCCAAGGGCTCGACGATCACGATCACCATCCGGTGACCGTGCGGTGCCGGGGCACCGCCCGGGGCATGACACCCTGAACAGGTGAGTTCTCGAGCCCCCTTCCCCACCCGCAACCCCATCGGCAGTCACGTCCCCGTGGCCGGCGGTCTGCACGACGTGGGGATGTCGTACGCGCACGACCTCCGGGCCGAGACGGTCCAGGTCTTCGTCGCCAACCCGCGCGGCTGGGCCACTCCCGTCGGCAACCCGCGCCAGGACGAGGCCTTCCGGGAGGCGTGCGCGGCAGAGTCGGTCCCGGTGTACGTGCACGCGCCGTACCTCATCAACTTCGGCTCGCACACCGAGGCGACGGCCGAGAAGTCGGTGGAGTCGATGCGGCACTCGCTGCGCCGCGGCCGGGAGATCGGCGCGCTGGGCGTGGTCGTGCACACGGGGAGCGCGACGGGCGGGCGGGACCGGTCCGTGGCGCTGAAGCAGGTGCGGGAGTATCTGCTGCCGCTGCTCGACGAGCTGACCCACGACGACGACCCGTTCCTGCTGCTCGAGTCCACCGCCGGCCAGGGCGCCTCGCTCTGCTCCCGGACCTGGGACTTCGGGCCGTACTTCGAGGCGCTGGACGCCCATCCGAAGCTGGGCGTCTGCCTCGACACCTGCCACATCTTCGCGGCCGGGCACGATCTGACCGGCCCGGCCGGTATGAGCCAGACCCTCGATCTGCTGGTGGACACGGTCGGCGAGGGCCGGCTGAAGCTGATCCACGCCAATGACTCCAAGGACGTGGCCGGCGCCCACAAGGACCGGCACGAGAACATCGGCGCCGGTCACATCGGGGAGGACCCCTTCCGGGCGCTGATGACCCACCCGGCCACCGCGGGCGTACCGCTGATCATCGAGACACCCGGCGGCAAAGAGGGACACGCGGCGGACGTCGAACGGCTGAAGAAGCTCCGGGACGGCTGACGGAATCCCGGGACGGCCGACGCCGTGCCGGGGAGCTCAGAGTTCGGGGCCGTCGCCCGGCTCCTCCTGGTAGGAGTAGCGCTGTTCCTTCCAGGGGTCGCCGAGGTTGTGGTAGCCGCGCTCCTCCCAGAAGCCACGGCGGTCGGCGGTCATGTACTCGACGCCCCGGACCCATTTGGGGCCCTTCCAGGCGTAGAGGTGCGGTACGACCAGCCGCAGCGGGAAGCCGTGCTCGGCGGTGAGCAGCTCGCCGTCCTTGTGGGTGGCGAAGATCGTGCGCTCGGCGGCGAAGTCCGACAGCCGCAGGTTCGAGCTGAAGCCGTACTCCGCCCATACCATCACATGGGTGACGTTCGGGGCGGGCGGGGCGCTCTCCAGGATGGTGCGGGCCGGGATCCCGCCCCATTCGGCGCCGAGCATGCTGAACTTCGTCACGCAGTGCAGATCGGCCACGACGGACGCGTACGGAAGAGCCGTGAACCCGTCGTGGTCCCAGCAGCGCTTCTCACCGTCGGCGGTGGCGCCGAACACCCTGAACTCCCAGCGTTCGGGCCGGAACTTGGGCACCGGGCCGTAGTGCGTGACGGGCCATCCCCGCTGCAGTCGCTGTCCCGGCGGAAGCTCGGACACTGCTTCTTCTCCAGATTCGCGCTCCACCGGCTGACCCATGACTCCATCCTGACAGACCCTGGACGGTGCACATGACCAGCCATGACCGGGCATATCCCGAATCGGGCAACTGCTACTAAGCATGCACTAACTTACTAAGTACGCACTTACTGGACGATCTTCCACGCCGGTGCAATCATGCGGCGGCAGTCTCCCCGATTCCCACCCCGTACCCCACGTGGAAGGAGCCTCTGCGATGCAGGGCGACCCCGAGGTCATCGAGTTCCTCAACGAGCAGCTCACCGGTGAGCTCACCGCGATCAACCAGTACTTCCTCCACGCGAAGATGCAGGAGAACTTCGGCTGGACGAAGCTCGCGAAGTACACCCGGCACGAGTCGTTCGACGAGATGAAGCACGCCGAGGTGCTCACCGACCGGATCCTGTTCCTGGACGGGCTGCCGAACTACCAGCGCCTCTTCCATGTGCGGGTGGGGCAGACGGTCAAGGAGATGTTCGAGGCCGACCGACAGGTCGAGGTCGAGGCGATCGACCGGCTGAAGCGCGGGATCAAGGTGATGCGCGAGAAGGGCGACATCACGTCCGCGAACATCTTCGAGTCGATCCTCGCGGACGAGGAGCACCACATCGACTACCTCGACACCCAGCTGGAGCTGGTGGAGAAGCTCGGTGAGGCGCTGTACCTCGCGCAGCTGATCGAGCAGCCGGAGAGCTGAGGCCCTGGCTAGGCCGCTTCCTCGAGCTCTTCGAACTCCTCGAGTTCGGCGAGCACCGCGCTGCCCCGGTCGGCCAGGTCCCGGCGCGGACCGGCGCCCCGGCCGAGGATCGCCTGGATGCGACGGACGCACGACCCGCAGTCCGTGCCCGCCTTGCAGGCGGAGGCAACCTGGCGGGGCGTGCAGGCTCCGTTGTCCGCGTGCTGCTGGACCTGCGCCTCGGTCACGCCGAAGCAGCTGCATACGAACACGCGGATTCACCTCCCGCCGAGATCAATAAGGCTAACCTAACCTTACCCGGCGGCCACGGGCCACAAAAGTGGAGTGGGGCGCGGTCGTATGTGATCCGCGCCCCACTCCTGTGATCAGGGGTCACTGGTCCCGGTACATCTCCGCCACCAGGAAGGCCAGGTCCAGGGACTGGCTGCGGTTCAGCCGGGGGTCACAGGCCGTCTCGTAGCGCTGGTGCAGGTCGTCGACGAAGATCTCGTCGCCGCCGCCCACGCACTCGGTGACATCGTCACCGGTCAGCTCCACGTGGATGCCGCCCGGGTGGGTGCCGAGGCCCTTGTGCACCTCGAAGAAGCCCTTGACCTCGTCGAGCACGTCGTCGAACCGGCGGGTCTTGTGACCCGAGGCCGCCTCGTAGGTGTTGCCGTGCATCGGGTCGGTGATCCAGGCGACGGTCGCACCCGAGGCGCTGACCTTCTCGACCAGCTCGGGCAGCTTGTCGCGGACCTTGTCGGCGCCCATGCGGACGATGAAGGTCAGCCGACCGGGCTCACGGTCGGGGTCGAGGCGCTCGATGTACTTCAGCGCCTCCTCGGCCGTGGTCGTGGGGCCGAGCTTGATGCCGATCGGGTTGCGGATCTTCGAGGCGAACTCGATGTGCGCGTGGTCCAGCTGCCGGGTGCGCTCGCCGATCCACACCATGTGCGCCGAGACGTCGTACAGCCGCCCGGTGCGGGAGTCGACCCTGGTCAGGGCGGACTCGTAGTCGAGCAGCAGCGCCTCGTGGGAGGAGAAGAACTCGACCGTCTTGAACTCCTCCGGGTCGGCCCCGCAGGCGTGCATGAAGTTCAGCGCCTGGTCGATCTCACGGGCGAGCTGCTCGTAGCGCTGACCGGACGGGGACGACTTCACGAAGTCCTGGTTCCAGGCGTGCACCTGGCGCAGGTCGGCGTAGCCGCCGGTGGTGAAGGCGCGCACCAGGTTGAGCGTGGAGGCGGACGCGTTGTACATCCGCTTCAGGCGCTCGGGGTCCGGGATGCGGGACTTCTCGTCGAAGTCGAAACCGTTGACCGAGTCGCCCCGGTACGTCGGCAGGGTCACGCCGTCGCGGGTCTCGGTGCCCTTGGAGCGCGGCTTGGAGTACTGGCCGGCGATGCGGCCGACCTTGACGACCGGCACCGAGGCGGCGTACGTCAGCACGGCGCCCATCTGGAGCAGCGTCTTGAGCTTGTTGCGGATGTGATCGGCGGACACGCCGTCGAAGGCCTCGGCGCAGTCGCCGCCCTGGAGAAGGAACGCCTCTCCCTTGGCGACGGCCGCCATCCGGGCGCGCAGCTGGTCGCACTCGCCCGCGAAGACGAGCGGCGGATACGACTCGAGGTCCGCGATCACTGCGCGCAGAGCCTCGGTGTCGGGGTACTCGGGCTGCTGCGCCGCGGGCAGGTCTCGCCAGGTGTTGCCAGCGCTCGCGCTGGTCTTAGCGTTCACGGTCACGCCCTCAACATTACGGGGTCGTGTCGAGTCGTTTTCGCCCGGCTCGACAGGTGAGACGCCCTCCCGCTCAGGTGCGCGTGGGGTAGGGTGCGTCGCATGTTCGCGCTTTCGACCCAGAACTGGTGGTGGACCGCTCATCCGGCGGCCCACTGAACTGCGCGTACGCAAGACTTCGCGAAGGCCGCCCGAGGGGCGGCCTTCGGCGTGTCCGGGGCCGTTCCTCACCGATACCGACACCGACATCGATCGGCGTCGACGACATCGACGGAAGAGGAACCCCCATGGACCTGGCGCAACTGCTCCGTGACGACCGCCCGTTCGCCCTGCTCCGCCGCCGCACCCCCGGCCACGACGCGGACACCGTGGAGGTGCTGCTCGGCCCGGTCGCCACCTACGACCGGCTTGCCGACCTGCCCGAGGAGGGCCTGGCGCTGGTCCCGTTCCGGCAGATCCGCGAGCGCGGCTTCGACGTCCGCGACGACGGCACCCCGCTGGCGGTGCTGGTTCCCGAGGAGCGTCACGTCCTGCCCCTGGCCGACGCCCTCGACCGGTTGCCGGTCCGGGACGTGCGCGTGGAGGACGGCGGGTTCGACGTGGCCGACGAGGAGTACGCGGAGATCGTCGGACGGGTGCTGCGGGACGAGATCGGCCGCGGCGAGGGCGCCAACTTCGTGATCCGGCGGACGTACCGGGGACGGATCCCGGGGTTCGGCCGCGCCGACGCGCTGGCCCTCTTCCGGCGGCTCCTCGAGGGCGAGCGCGGCGCCTACTGGACGTTCGTCGTGCACACCGGGGACCGGACGCTGGTGGGAGCCAGCCCCGAGGTGCATGTGCGTATGTCCGGCGGCACGGTCGTGATGAACCCGATCAGCGGGACGTACCGGTACCCCGCGGAGGGCCCGACTCCGGAGCGGCTGCTGGACTTCCTCGCCGACGGCAAGGAGATCGAGGAGCTGTCGATGGTCGTCGACGAGGAGCTCAAGATGATGTGCACCGTCGGTGACATGGGCGGGGTCGTGATCGGGCCCCGGCTGAAGGAGATGGCGCATCTCGCGCACACGGAGTACGAGCTGCGCGGCAGGTCCTCGCTGGATGTGCGGGAGGTGCTGAAGGAGACCATGTTCGCGGCGACCGTCACGGGCTCGCCCGTGCAGAACGCCTGCCGGGTCATCGAACGGTACGAGCCGGTCGGGCCGGACGGTGTCGGGCGGGGGTACTACGCAGGCGCGCTGGCGCTGCTGGGCCGGGACGCCGGCGGGGCGCAGACCCTCGACTCCCCCATTCTCATCCGTACCGCCGACATCGACGGGGCCGGGCGGCTGCGGGTGCCGGTGGGCGCCACGCTCGTCCGCGGATCGGATCCGGCGGCCGAGGTCGCGGAGACGCACGCGAAGGCGGCGGGCGTGCTGGCCGCGCTCGGTGTCCTGCCGGGCAGGCCCGGGACGGCGGACGCGCGGCCCCGGCTGGCCGACGACCCGCGGGTGCGGGCGGCGCTGGACGGGCGGCGCGCCTCGCTGGCGCCGTTCTGGCTGCGGATGCAGGAGCGGACGGAGGAGCTGACCGGGCACGCGCTCGTCGTCGACGGCGAGGACACCTTCACCGCGATGCTCGCGCACGTGCTGCGCTCGAGCGGGCTCGAGGTGAGCGTCCGGCGCTACGACGAGCCGGGGCTGACGGCCTCGGTTCTGGCGCACGAGGGGCCGGTCGTGCTGGGCCCCGGCCCCGGTGACCCGTCCGACCTGGGCGACCCGAAGATGCGGTTGCTGCGGGAGCTGACCGCGCGGGTGATCCGGGAGCACCGGCACGGTGTCCTCGGGGTCTGCCTCGGGCACGAGCTGATCGCGGCGGAACTGGGGCTGGACATCGTGCGGAAGGAGGTGCCCTACCAGGGGGCGCAGACGACCGTGGACCTGTTCGGGCGGGCGGAGACCGTCGGGTTCTACAACAGCTTCGTGGCGCTGTGCGACGACGCGGCGCTGGAGGAGCTGGCCGCCGCGCACGGGGTGGAGGTGAGCCGGGCCGCGAACGGCGAGGTGCACGCGCTGCGCGGGCCGCGCCGGACCGACGGCGCGGCCATGAACGCGATCGCCGGCGTCCAGTTCCATCCGGAGTCGGTGCTCACGCTGAACGGGGTGTCCGTGGTGCGGGAGTTGGTGGCCCGGGTGTGCGCCGAGCCGCGGCCGGCACGCTAGCGGCCGGCCGCCGGCGGGTCAGCCGAAGAACACGCCGACCTCCGCGTACAGCTGCGGGTCCACCGTCTTCAGTCGCGCGGTGGCCTCGGCGATCGGTACGCGGACGATGTCCGTGCCGCGCAGGGCGACCATCGTGCCGAAGTCGCCCTCGTGGACGGCGTCGATGGCGTGCAGGCCGAAGCGGGTGGCGAGCCAGCGGTCGAAGGCGCTCGGCGTGCCGCCGCGCTGGACGTGGCCGAGGACCGTCGTACGGGCCTCCTTCCCCGTCCGCCGCTCGATCTCCTTGGCGAGCCACTCGCCGACGCCGGACAGCCGGACGTGTCCGAAGGAGTCCAGCGACCCGTCCTTGAGCACCACGTCGCCGTCCCTGGGCATCGCGCCCTCGGCGACGACCACGATGGGGGCGTACGACGCCCGGAAGCGGGAGGTCACCCAGGCGCAGACCTGCTCGATGTCGAAGCGCTGCTCGGGGATGAGGATGACGTTGGCGCCGCCGGCCAGGCCCGAGTGCAGGGCGATCCAGCCGGCGTGACGGCCCATCACCTCGACGACGAGGACGCGCATATGGGACTCGGCGGTGGTGTGCAGCCGGTCGATGGCCTCGGTCGCGATGCCCACGGCGGTGTCGAAGCCGAAGGTGTAGTCGGTGGCGGACAGGTCGTTGTCTATGGTCTTCGGGACGCCGACGCAGGGCACCTCGTACTCGTCGGAGAGACGGGCGGCGACCCCCAGGGTGTCCTCGCCGCCGATGGTGATCAGGGCCCCGATCTCCTGCCGGGCGAGGGTGTCCTTGATGCGGCGGATGCCGTCCTCCTCCTTGAGGGGGTTGGTCCGCGAGGAGCCGAGGATCGTGCCGCCGCGGGGCAGGATGCCGCGCACGGCGCGGATGTCGAGGCGGATCGACCTCCCTTCCAGGGGGCCCCGCCAGCCGTCGCGGAACCCGACGAACTCATGGCCGTACTCCTGGACGCCCTTGCGGACGACCGCCCGGATGACGGCGTTGAGGCCGGGGCAGTCCCCGCCTCCGGTCAGTACTCCGACGCGCATGGAAGTGTCCCTTCGCCGCGGTTGGCCGACGAAGGTCACGGTAATGGTGATCCAGGTCACACAGATATGCCTCGGCGCGGCCAATTCCGTTGGATCACCGGGGAATTGGCCGCGCCGGCGCTCTCACTCGTCGTCGAGGCCGCGTTCTATCGCGTACCGGACCAGTTCCACCCGGTTGTGCAGCTGGAGCTTGCCGAGGGTGTTCTGGACGTGGTTCTGGACCGTGCGGTGGGAGATGACGAGGCGCTCGGCGATCTGCTTGTAGCTCAGGCCCTTGGCGACCAGCCGCAGCACCTCGGTCTCCCGGTCGGTCAGCCGGGGCGCGTTCGGTTCGTCGCCGCCGCCCGCGGCGGGTCCGGGGTCGGAGGCCAGCCTGCGGTACTCACCGAGGACCAGTCCGGCCAGGCCCGGGGTGAACACCGGGTCGCCGACAGCCGTGCGGCGCACCGCGTCCAGCAGTTCCTCCGTGGACGCCGACTTCAGCAGATAGCCGGTCGCGCCGGACTTCACCGCCTCCAGCACGTCGGCGTGCTCACCGCTCGCCGACAGCACCAGGACCCGCAGGGCCGGGTTCGCGGCGACGACCTCCTTGCAGACCTGGACACCGGGCTTGGCCGGCAGGTTCAGGTCCAGCACCAGCACATCGGGCGTGGTGGCCTTCGCCCGGCGCACGGCCTGCTCGCCGTCGCCCGCGGTGGCGACCACGTCGAGCCCGGCCTCGGCGAGGTCGCGGGCGACGGCGTCGCGCCACATGGGGTGGTCGTCGACCACCATGACCCTGATCGGACCCTGCTGACTGCTCATCGCTGTTCCGCCTTCCCCCGCCGCACGTTCTTCTCCTTCTCCTTCGGCACCGTCAGTTCGACCTCCGTGCCCTGCCCCGGGGTGGAGATCAGCTCCGCGCTGCCGCCGAGGTCCCGCAGCCGGCCCCGGATCGACTGGGCGACCCCGAGCCGCCCCTCCCCCTCGGCCTGCGCCAGCCGCCCCTCGGGGATGCCGGGCCCGTCGTCCCGCACGGTGATGATCACCTCGTCGGGCTCGTCCTCGACCAGGATCCAGGCCCGGGCGTCGTCCCCCGCGTGTCTGCGGACGTTGTCGAGGGCGGCCCCGACCGCCGCTGCCAGTTCCTTCGCGGCGGGCGCGGGCAGCAGCACCGGGGCGCCCGGCTCGGCGAGGTTGACCCGGGCGGCGGCGAAGGGCGCGAGCAGCGAGCGCAGGTCGACCGGACCCGTCTGCTCCGCCGGCTCCTCGACCGCCCGCACGACGGCGCCCTCGGCCGCGTCCTGCGACACCCGGGAGACGGGTACGAGGCCGCCGGCGACCAGGGTGCGCAGCGCGACCTCCTGCTCCCCGGCCATCCGCCCCAGTTCGGCCGCCTCGCCGCCGAGGACGGCGCCGCGCCGCTGCACCATGGCCAGCACCTGGAGCACACCGTCATGGATGTCCCGGGCGAGCCGCTCCCGTTCCCGGGTCGCGGCCTCGATCTCCAGCGCGCGGGCGAGGGTGCGCTCGGAGGCGCGGGCGACCTCGACGACGTAACCGATGGCGATGGACGCGACCCAGACGAGGATCACGTTGTGGATGGTGTCGCGGGCCGGGCTGCCGCGCTCGACCAGGTTGGCGACCGCGACGGCCGTGGACGCGAACGCCGCCCAGCGCCAGCCGCCCTTGACGGCGAACGCCAGGACGGAGCCGGCGGTCCATATCGACGGCAGGGTCGGCCCGCCCGACTGGATGCGCTCGTGGGCGTCCGCCACGGTCGTGAGCAGGATGCCGGTCAGCGCGATGGTGAGGTCGGCGGCGAGGAAGCGCTTGGTGCAGCTCGCCGCGTTCGCGACCTTGGGCAGCGTGGCCAGGGTCCAGACGAACAGGACGCAGTAGTAGCCGACGGCGACCCAGGGCCGGGCGAACCCGTCGTAGGCGGTGGCGAAGAAACCCACCGCGTACAGCATGGTGAGCACCCGGTAGCCGGCCAGCGCACGCCACAGCGGCAGCTCGACCGACATTCTGATGACTCTCTCGCGCCTGGCCATCCGTCCCCCGCCCCCGGGCCCCGACCGCTGACCGCCGACTACTGCTCTTGCTCGCTGTCCTTGGCCTGGTCCTTCTTGGCCTGGTCCTTCTCGGCCTGCGCGAGCGCCGCCCTCGCGGCCCGCTCGGCCTCCTTCTCGGCCTTCGCCGCCTCCGTGATCTGCCGCTTGGCGGCGGTCGCGTAGATGTCGACGTACTCCTGGCCGGAGAGCTTCATGATCTCGTACATGACCTCGTCGGTCACGGCGCGCAGCACGAAGCGGTCGTGGTCCATGCCCTGGTAGCGGGCGAAGTCCAGCGGCCTGCCGATACGGATGCCCGGCCGCATGATCTTCGGCAGGACCTTCCCGGGGGGCTGGATCTTCTCGGTGTCGATCATCGCGACCGGGATCACGGGCGCGCCGGTGGCGAGCGCCACCCGGGCGAGCCCGCCGGGCTTGCCGCGGTAGAGCCGCCCGTCGGGCGAGCGGGTGCCCTCCGGGTAGATGCCGAACAGCTCGCCCCGCTCGAGCACCTCTATGCCGCTGCGGATCGCCGCCTCGCCGGCCCCGCGACCGCCCGAGCGGTCCACCGGGAGCTGTCCGACGCCCTTGAAGAAGGCCGCCGTCAGCCGGCCCTTCACCCCGGGTGTCGTGAAGTACTCGGCCTTCGCGATGAAGGTCACCTTGCGGTCGAGGACCGCGGGCAGGAAGAACGAGTCCGAGAAGGACAGGTGGTTGCTCGCCAGGATCGCGGGGCCCTCGGCGGGAATGTTCTCGAGGCCTTCCACCCAGGGCCTGAAGGTGACCTTCAGCGGTCCCCCGATAGCGACCTTCATCGCGCCGTACAACAAGCGAGTGCCTCCAGTTTGTGTCGCACAGACCTTAACCCGGAGTGGCCGCAAAGGCTCCGACGACCCTGGTCGGTGTCAGTGCGGTCGCGTACGGTGAAGCACACGTCCCTCCCATGAAGAACAGACGAAGACAGGAGACCGAAGGTGCCGGTCCTTCCTGGAGCCGAGCCGTACCGCCATGAGGGCGGAGAGGTCGGGGTGCTCCTCTGTCACGGCTTCACCGGATCCCCGCAGTCGCTGCGCCCCTGGGCGCGGTACCTGGCCGGGCAGGGTCTGACCGTCTCGCTGCCGCTGCTGCCGGGACACGGCACGCGCTGGGAGGACATGGCGCTGACCGGCTGGCCGGACTGGTACGCGGAGGTGGACCGTGAGCTGCGCGCCCTGCGCGACCGGTGCTCCCGGGTGTTCGTGGCCGGTCTGTCCATGGGCGGCGCGCTGGCCCTGCGGCTCGCGGCGAAGCACGGGGAGGGGGTGGAGGGCGTCATCGTCGTCAACCCGGCGAACCGGGTGCACGGCCTGTCCGCGTACGCCCTTCCGGTGGCCCGCCATCTCGTGCGGACGACGAAGGGGATCACCAGCGACATCGCGAAGGAGGGCGCGCTGGAGAGCGGGTACGACCGGGTGCCGCTCCACTCGGCGCACTCCCTGCGCACCTTCCTGCGGATGATCGACGGAGAGCTGCCGCAGGTCACCCAGCCGCTGCTGGTTCTGCACAGCGTCCAGGACCATGTCGTGCCGGCCGCCGACTCGGCCCGGGTCCTCAGCCGGGTGTCGTCGACGGACGTGACCGAGATCCTGCTGGAACAGAGCTACCACGTGGCAACGTTGGACCACGATGCGGACCGGATCTTCGAGGAGAGCTACGCGTTCATCGCCCGGATCGCGCCCAGTGTCGGCAAGGAAGGGACGGCCGTAGGTGGCTGAGCACGACTCCGACCGTGAGGACCGGGAGAACCGGGACGAGCGGGACGGCCCGGAGGGCCGGGAGGGACGCGCGTCGGAGGAGCAGAGCGTGCCCTTCGACGAGGCCGCCGCGTGGGCGGCGATCGTCGCGGGATACGGCGAGGAGCCGGCGGACCCGCCGGGCGCCAAGCCGTTCAAGTCGGTCGAGGATCTGGCGCTCCTCGAGGTCGAGACGAACGGCGAGGAGTCGGGGGCCGAACCCGCGAAGGACTCCGCCGAGGAGCCCGTCAAGGACCCCGCCGAGAAGCCCGGCGAGGAGAAGGAACCGGCCCGGCCGCCGCTGGGCAGCTCGATCGCCTTCGCGCCTGGTGTCGGCCCACGCGACCACACGGCGCCCGAGCCCTCGGAGGAGGACTTCGACGGGGACGACGAGGGTCACTTCGTCCCGCCGGAGCCGCCCCCGCTGCCCGCCGCCGACACCACGGCCAAGTTCGCCTGGCTCGGGGTGATCGGCGGGCCGTTGCTGCTCCTGCTCGCGGTACTGCTGGGCTGGGAGATGACGTGGTGGCTGTCGACCGTCGGCATCGGCGGCTTCCTCGGCGGATTCGCCACGCTGGTGATGCGGATGCGCACGGACGACGAGGAGGACGGGGATCCGGGGCGGGGCGCGGTCGTCTAGCCCGCGGGGATCCTGAGGGCGGCAAGGACCGGAAGGTGGTCCGTGGCCGCCCTCAAGTCGCTCCCGGTGACTCCGGGAAGCCCGGTCGGCACCCCGCAGCCCAGCACCTCCACGCCCTTCGTCACGAAGATCCCGTCGATGCGGCGGTTCGGCGCGCTGGACGGGAAGCTGTCCTCGGCTCCCCAGGGGGCGGCGGTGCGGCAGTCCTGGAGGGCGGTGGCCAGACGGTCGAAAGTACGGCCGCCGGGGCTCTCGTTGATGTCGCCGCCCGCGACCGCGTGCTCCACGCCCATCCCGGCGAGACGGTCGAGCAGCATGCCCGCCTGCTCGTAGCGCTCGGCCGCGGTCAGACCGAGGTGGCAGCCGGCCACGCCGAGCCGGGCACCCGCGAAGCGGACCACGGCGGTCGCGAAGCCCCGGCGGTGCTCGCCCGGCGTGAGCGGCAGAAGGACGTCCTCGGTCCGTTCGACGGTCGCCCGCAGCGAGCACAGGACGGCCGGGCCGGCCGCCGTGCCGCCGCCGGTGAGGATCACCTGACCGGAGGCGGCCGCGAGCCGGGCGAGCTTCTTGCGCCAGCGGAAGAAGCGGGGGGCCTCCTGGACGAGGGTGAGGTCGGGGGCGCAGGCCGTCATGACCCGGGCCAGGGCCCCGGTGTCGTCCCGCAGGGAGCGGATGTTGTAGCTGAGGACCCGGATGACGGCCGAACCGTCGGGCTCGGTGCGGGAGTTGGGTAGCGGCGAGGTCGTCGGCATAGCGATCAAGATACGCCGCTCCGTCCCCTACGTCCGGAAAAGCGAACGGGGGCCGCGAGCGGCCCCCGTGTTGACGCCATATGCCGTACGGCCGGCCGTACGAGCAGTACCTCGCGCAGCACCACGACCAGTGCTACGGCCAGTGGTACCGACCAGCCGCGCGAGTACTCGCAAGCCGCGCGAACGGTGCACGCGGTGCGAACGGCGCGAGGTGGACGACTACATGATCGGGTCGGGTTCTCTCGCCAGGTCCGCCGCGCCCACCAGGCCCGCCTTGTTGCCCAGCTGGGCCGCGATGACATCGGCCACCGGGCGCCAGTTGCCGCCCACCAGCCAGCGCTTGTAGGACTTCCGGATCGGGTCGAGGACCAGTTCGCCCTCGTCGGAGAGCCCACCGCCGACGATGAAGGCGGAGGGGTCGAAGAGGGAGGCGAGGTCGGCGAGACCGGCGCCGGCCCAGCGTGCGAGCTCGCGGTAGGAGTCCACGGCGACCGGGTCGCCCTGGCGGGCGGCCATGGAGATGTGCTTGCCCTCGATGCCGTCGGGGTTGCCGTCGCCCAGCGACAGCAGGATCTCGGCGTTCTCGGGGGTCGCGTTGGCCCGCTGCTTGGCGTAGCGGACCAGGGCGCGGCCGGAGGCGTACTGCTCCCAGCAGCCCTGCGAGCCGCAGCCGCACAGCAGACCGTCCGGCACCATACGGATGTGGCCGAACTCGGCGGCGACGCCGAAGTGGCCGCGCCGCAGCTTGTTGCCGATGATGATGCCGCCGCCGAGGCCGGTGCCCAGGGTGATGCAGATGACGTTGCGGTGGCCCTTGCCCGCGCCGAACTTGTATTCGCCCCACGCCGCGGCGTTGGCGTCGTTCTCCACCACGACGGGGAGACCCACGCGGGCCTCGACCTCGTCCTTCAGCGGCTCCTGGCGCCAGTCGATGTTGGGCGCGAAGTAGACCGTCGAGCGCTGGCGGTTGACATAGCCGGCGGCGCCGATGCCCACACCGACGATGTCGTGCCCGGCGCGCGCGCCCTCGACGGCGGAGGCGATGGCGTCCACGATGCCCTCGGGCGTGCCCGGGGTCGGCACCTTGTGGGTCGAGAGGATGTTGCCTTCCTCGTCGACCACGCCGGCCGCGATCTTCGTGCCGCCGATGTCGACGCCGATGGTGAGTCCCATGAATCCCTCAGTTCCGGTCGAGCCCCGCTACGGCCAACCGTACCCGAGGCCCTGCCCCCCGAGGGCTTCAGTCCAAGTCGATGCGCTGGCCGGGACCGGTGTCGTCGCCACCGCGGCCCGGGTCGCGGTGGGTGCTCCCCGGATCGTTCGCCCCGGTCGTCCAGCGTTGTTCCTGGGTCTGGACGGCGGAGCGGTAGGCCGCGAGGAGTTCGGTGCCGGCGGCCGCGAGGTGGTCGAAGACGTCCGGGTTGCGCTCGATGACGGGCTCCACGGCGGCCTTGGCCTGCTGGACGACCTGGCGGACCACCTGCTGGGCGGCGGGGCCCGCGACCGCCCCGAGCAGCGGGGACTGGAGCGAGGACAGCTTGTCGCCGACGGCGTCGACGAGCTTGCGCAGTTCCTCGGCGGCCGAACCCGGGGGCGGGCCGCCCTGGCCACGGCGGCGGGCCTTCTCCGATGCCAGGTCCTCCGCGGCGGCGGTGGCCCAGGCATCGGCGTCGCTCGCGCGGGGCTGCTCGTCGGAGCCTGATGTCCCGGTGCTCTCCCCGGCGGCGTCGGGCGTGGGGCGCTCTTCGCTCATGGCGGACTCCTGATGACTCCTGGTCGACGACGCCTGATGACGGCTCGTCCCTACGACGGTACCCGAACGGCGGAACGTCGTTCAGTGGCTCTGCGGCCAGAGCCCGGGATCCGGCGCGAACCGCACACACAGCTCGCCGTCACGCAGCGCGGCGCCGTCGACGGTGCAGCGGCGCAGCACGGAGGGCAGCGCGACGATACGCCGGAACGGTCCGGCGGTGACGACCAGTTCGTCTCCGCGCCGGACGAGGTCGAGCTCGTCGCGTATGGCGCCGGGCAGCGGAAGGTGCCACACGAGCACGCCGTCCTGGGCGAGCCGGTCGGCCACGGGCCACTCGACCGGGGTGGTCGCCGGGTTGACGGCGGGCACGGCGAGCGCGGTGAGGTCGTCGGCGCCGCGGGGGTCGTGCCCGAGGTGGGCGACGGGGCGGGCCTTCTCGCCCCACTCCCCCAGTGCCTTGCGCTGCTGGGTGACGAGCCGGCCGAGCAGACCGTCGTCGTGGGCCGCCTCCGGCAGGACGCGGTTGGCGACGAGCGACTCGACGGGCAGGGCGCGCAGGGCGAGACCGAGGCGGGCGTCCCGGACGGCGTCGGCCCCGGCCGGTCCCGGCTCGGCGACCAGGCGTACCGCGGTGCCGGGGTCGGCGAGGACGGCCTCGACCGCGGCCAGCTCCAGGTCCCAGCGGGCGGTCGTCTCGTACAGCCACTCGGCGGGCATCGGCACCCCGGCGAGACGGCCGAGCATGGGGCGCAGGGCGCGGGCGGCCTGCCGTTCCGGCGGGAGCAGGCGGCGCAGGTAGCGGCGCAGTTCCTGCGGAAGGGACAGCAGGGCGAGGGCCTGCGGGACCGGCGGCAGGTCGACGACGAGGAGTTCGTGCAGCTCACCGCCGTCGGCGAGGGCGGCGTCCCGGAGCGCGCGCAGCAGGGTCAGCTCCTCGGCGCCGGGGAGGGGGGTGACCTCCTCCGGGTCGAGCCGGGAGGCGCCGAGCAGGTCGAGGACGGTGGAGGCACGGTCCTGGAAACCGGCGAGGTCGTCGCGGAAGCCGGCGGTGGCGTCGGGACGCCAGGCGGTGAGGCACGGCGCGACCGGGACGGGGCTCGCGCCGGTCCGCACGCCGAGCGCGGCGCCGAGGGTGTCGGTGCGGTCGGCGCTGAGGACGAGGGTGCGGGTGCCTTCCGCCGCCGCGCGCTGTGCGGTGGCGGCCGCCACGGTCGTGCGTCCGCTGCCGCCGGGACCGGTGATCAGGATGGTGCGCATGAGGGTGAACCGTAACGGAGGTCGAGGCAGCCGCCCGACCTCCTCGGCCCGCACCCGGGCCCGCCGGCCCCGGGTGCCGTGGCCGACGCTACTTCTCGGTCGCCTCGAGTCCGGCGTCTCCCGACTCCACGCGCTTCTTGAGGCCGGCCAGGGCGCGGTCGATGATGACCTTCTCGGCCTTGCGCTTGATCATGCCGAGCATGGGGATCTTGACGTCCACGGTCAGCTGGTAGGTGACCTCGGTCGCTCCCGCGCCGGCCGGCTTGAGGAGGTAGGAGCCGTCGAGCTGGCGCAGCATCTGGGACTTCACCAGCGTCCAGGACACCTCGTGCGCGCCGCTCCAGGTGTAGCCGAGGACCTGGTCGTCCTTGATGGCGCCGGCGTCCATGACCAGGCGGACCTGCTCGGCGCGGCCCTGCCCGTCCGTCTCGAGGACCTCTGCCTGCTTCACCTCTCCGGTCCAGTCCGGGTAGCGGGCGAAGTCTGCGATCACCGCCATGACGTCGTCCGGTGCCGCCTCGATCGTGATGCTCGAGCTGGTGTGTTCCGCCATCGCTGTGGCTCCTCCAGATGCGGGCCGGTAAAGGTAGAGAGGGGGACACCGTGCGCCAGCCGCCGCGCACGTGTGTGCAGCGTGAAGGCTACCGCGCGCCCGACCTGCCGCCTTCACCCGGAGTGCGGAGATCGGCCGGACGGCGCCGGGTCACCACTCCAGCGCCCACGGCTTGCCGGTTCCGGCGAAGTGCCCCACGTTCACGCACTCGGTCGCGCCGACCCGCATCCGGCGGGCGAGCGGCTGGTGGACGTGCCCGAAGAGCGCGTAGCGGGGCCGGGTGCGGCGGATGGCGTCCAGCAGCGCCCGGCTGCCCCGCTCGAAGCGGCGGGCCACGGTGTCGTAGACGAGTTCCGGCACCTCCGGCGGGATGTGGGTGCACAGCACGTCCACCTCGCCCACGGCCTCGATCTTCGCCGCGTACTCCTCGTCGCTGATCTCGTACGGCGTGCGCATGGGGGTCTTCAGGCCGCCGCCCACGAAGCCGAAGACCCGGCCGCCGATCTCCACCCGCTCGCCGTCCAGGACGGTGGTGCCGGGTCCGGCGAACTCGGGCCACAGCCGCGGCATGTCGACGTTGCCGTAGGTGGCGTAGGTCGGGGCCGGGAACGCCGCGAAAAGCTCGGCGTACTGCTTGCGGACCCCCTGCTCGATCAGGGTCGCCCGGTCGCCGTCGACACCGTCCCAGAGCAGGCGGCCGAGCTCGCGGGCCTCCTCGAAGCGGCGGGCGGTGCGCAGTTCGACGAGCCGGTGGGCGTTCTCCTCCCCGAAGAGGTCGGGGAAGATCCCGCGGGAGTGGTCGGCGTAGTCCAGGAACAGGACCAGGTCGCCCAGACAGATCAGCGCGTCCGCGCCCTCTCCGGCCCGGGCCAGGTCGCGCGCGTTTCCGTGCACGTCGCTGACCACGTGGATGCGTGTCCTGCGGTTTCCGGGCGGTGTGGAGGCCATGTCGATCAAGGGTAGGCGTGTGCGGCATATGTGAACAGTGGCGATCGGGATACCGGTTACTGGTCAGTCAGTAAAGCGGTGGACTACTGTCGGCCAGGAAACACCCATCTGTGTGACGCAGCGAACATCTCGCCGGACCCCCCTGTCGAAGAAGCCATACCGGCGGGTAACGTCCGGGCAGTCCAGTCGTGCTCAGGATTTCAACCATCGAGATCCACCGAGGTCCCGAGCACAGTCCCGAGCCTTGGACCGCACCGTCGCAGCACACAACGTCGTGGCGCCGGCGCCCTATGAGGAGCAGCAGTCTTGCGCGAGTTCAGCCTTCCGGCTTTGTACGAGGTCCCTGCGGACGGCAATCTGACCGACATCGTCCGCAGAAACGCCGCGCAGCATCCCGACGTCGCCGTCATCGCCCGCAAGGTGGGCGGCGCCTGGCAGGACGTGACGGCCACCGCCTTCCTGGCCGAGGTGCACGCCGCCGCCAAGGGCCTCATCGCCTCCGGCATCCAGCCCGGCGACCGGGTCGGCCTGATGTCGCGCACCCGCTACGAGTGGACGCTGCTCGACTTCGCCATCTGGTGCGCGGGCGCGGTCACCGTGCCGGTGTACGAGACCAGTTCCCCGGAGCAGGTGCAGTGGATCCTCTCCGACTCGGGCGCGACCGCCGTCGTCGTCGAGCTGGACGGCCACACGGCGGCCGTGGAGTCGGTGCGCGAGTCGCTGCCGGCCCTGAAACACGTCTGGCAGATCGAGGCCGGGGGTGTCGAGGAGCTCGGGCGGCTCGGCAGGGACGTCTCCGACGAGGTCGTCGAGGAGCGCAGCTCGCAGGCCAGGGCGGACGACCCGGCGACCATCGTGTACACGTCCGGCACGACGGGTCGGCCCAAGGGCTGTGTGCTGACCCACCGCAGTTTCTTCGCCGAGTGCGGCAACGTCGTGGAGCGGCTGCGGCCGCTGTTCCGCACGGGCGAGTGCAGCGTCCTGCTCTTCCTCCCGCTCGCGCACGTCTTCGGCCGTCTGGTGCAGATCGCCCCGATGATGGCGCCGATCAAGCTGGGCACGGTCCCGGACATCAAGAACCTCACCGACGAGCTGGCCGCCTTCCGGCCGACGCTCATCCTGGGCGTGCCGCGGGTCTTCGAGAAGGTCTACAACTCGGCGCGCGCCAAGGCGCAGGCGGACGGCAAGGGCGCGATCTTCGACAAGGCGGCGGACACCGCGATCGCCTACTCCAGGGCGCTGGAGCTGCCGGCGGGACCGCCGCTCGGTCTGAGGATCAAGCACAAGGTCTTCGACCGGCTGGTCTACAGCAAGCTGCGCGCGGTCCTCGGCGGCAAGGGCGAGTACGCGATCTCCGGCGGCGCCCCGCTGGGTGAGCGCCTCGGTCACTTCTTCCGCGGCATCGGCTTCACCGTCCTGGAGGGCTACGGACTGACGGAGTCCTGCGCCGCCACCGCCTTCAACCCCTGGGACCGGCAGAAGATCGGCACGGTCGGTCAGCCGCTGCCCGGCTCGGTCGTGAGGATCGCGGACGACGGGGAGGTGCTGCTGCACGGCGAGCACCTGTTCAAGGAGTACTGGAACAACCCGGGCGCGACCGCCGAGGCACTGGCCGACGGCTGGTTCCACACCGGTGACATCGGCACCCTCGACGAGGACGGCTACCTCCGGATCACCGGGCGCAAGAAGGAGATCATCGTGACCGCGGGCGGCAAGAACGTCGCGCCGGCCGTGATCGAGGACCGGATCCGGGCGCACGCGCTGGTCGCGGAGTGCATGGTGGTGGGCGACGGACGGCCGTTCGTGGGCGCGCTGGTCACCATCGACGAGGAGTTCCTGGGCCGCTGGGCTTCCGACCACGGCAAGCCGGCGGGTTCGACCGCGGCGTCGCTGCGCGGGGACGCCGACCTTCAGGCCGCCATCCAGTCGGCGATCGACGACGGCAACGCCGCGGTCTCGAAGGCGGAATCGGTGCGGAAGTTCCGCATTCTCTCCTCCCAGTTCACGGAGGACTCGGGCCACCTCACGCCGTCGCTGAAGCTCAAGCGCAATGTCGTGGCGAAGGACTACGCGGGTGAGATCGAGGCGATCTACGCCAAGTAGCCTCCTCCCCCCGCCTGATGACGGAGCGTCATGGCGCGGTGTCCTCCACGAGGACCCGCGCCATCGTGCGTTCGGCGAGCGCGGTGATGGTGACGAACGGGTTCACCCCGATGTTGCCGGGCACCAGTGAGCCGTCGGTGACGTACAGCTTCGAATAGCCCTTCACCCGGCCGTAGTCGTCGGTCGCCTTCCCCAGCACGCAGCCACCGAGCGGGTGGTACGTGAAGTCGTCGGCGAAGACCTTGTTGGACGAGCCGAAGAGGTCGTAGCGGTAGAGGGTGGAGTTCGCCGCGTTGATCCGGTCGAACAGTTTCTTGGCCATGCCCGAGGAGACGGCGCTCTGCGCGGCGCTCCAGCCGAGCTTCACCCCGCCCGAGGCGGCGTCGTACGTGAACGCCGCCCGCTGCGGGTTCTTGGTGATCGCCAGATAGAGGCTGACCCAGTGCTCGAGTCCCATCGGCAGCGGCGCGATCTCAGCGAAGACGGGGTTGGCGGTGTTCGCCCAGTCGTCGATGCCCATGACCGGCATGGTCGACTGGTTGGCCCCGACGGTGTCCCACAGGTGGTTGGCCCGCCCGAGCATCACGTTGCCGTTGTTCCCCCAGCCCGCCCCGACGGATCCGTCCAGCGCGGGCAGTGTGCCCGTGTCCCTGGCCCGGACGAGGAGTTCGCTGGTCCCGAGGCTGCCGCCGCCGAGGAAGAGGTACGTGCAGCCGTACTGCCTGGTCTCGACGACCTTGCCCGTGCCGTCGATGCGGTCGGCGGTCAGGAGGTACGTCCCGTCGCTCGCCCGGCTGATCCCGCGCACCTTCTCCATGGTGTGGATGGTGACGTTCCCGGTGCCCAGCGCCGACGCCAGATACGTCTTGTCGAGGCTCTTCTTGCCGTGGTTGTTGCCGTAGATGACCTCCTGTCCGAGGGCGGACTTCGTCGCCGTGCCGGCCGCCTCGCGCTGCATGTAGGCGAAGTCGTAGACGCTGGGCACGAAGGTGGTGCGCAGACCGGCGTTGGCCGCGTGCCTGCGGGAGACGCGGGAGAACCGGTACCACTCGGTCGACTCGAACCAGGCGGGGTCGACGGTGTTGACGCCGAGCATGGCGCGGGCGCGCGGGAAGTACGTCGCGTACATCTCCGTCGCGTCGACGGTGGGGAACTGCTCGGCGAACCAGGACGGGAGCGGGGTGACCGCCATGGAGCCGTTGACCAGGGAGCCGCCGCCGACCCCGCGGCCCACGAAGACGGACATGTGGTCGAAGTGCACGCGGTCCAGGACGCCCGGGTAGAGGCCGACGTCCTTGTTGACGACGTCCAGCCACAGGAAGCTGGCCAGCGGCGCCTCGGTGCGGGTGCGGAACCACATGGACCGCTGATCGGGGTCGGCGGTGCTGCAGAAGATTTTGCCGTCGGGGCCGGCCGTGTTCCACAGCCGGCCCATCTCGAGGACGACGGTGCGGATGCCGGCCTGCCCGAGGCGCAGGGCGGCGACGGCGGCGCCGTAGCCGGAGCCGACGACGACGGCGGGGGCGGATTCGACCGCCGCGGGCTCGGCCGCGCGGGCCGACTGGAGGCCGACGCGGGTGAAGCCGAGCGCGGCCGCCGTCTGGAGGGCGGCCATACCGAGGATTTGACGTCTTGTCAGCTGACTGCCAGTCAGCTGACGCCGTATCAGTTCTGCTGTCATGTGCGCAGCATCGGCGGATTATCCGCCTCCGCCTAGGGCGCGGCCGGAAAAGCTAGAGCAACGTCTTCAACTTCTCCGCCAGCAGGTCCCACCGCCACTTCTCCTCCACCCAGGCGCGCCCCCGCTCCCCCATCCGGCGGCGCAGCTCCGCGTCCCCGAGCAGGGCGACGATGCGCTCGGCCGTGTCGGCCGGGGAACCGCCCCGCACGACCCACCCCGTCTCCCCGTCGAGCACCGCGTCGGGCGCCCCGCCCGAGTCCCCGGCGACGACGGGCAGTCCGGTCGCCGACGCCTCCAGGTAGACGATCCCGAGCCCTTCGACGTCGAGTCCGCCCCGCCGGGTCCGGCAGGGCATCGCGAAGACGTCCCCGGCGCCGTAGTGCGCGGGCAGCTCCGACCAGGGCACCGACCCGGTGAAGCGCACCGCGTCCGCCACCCCGCGCTCATGCGCGAGCCTGCGCAGGTCCTTCTCGTACGGCCCGCCCCCGACGATCAGCAGCACCGCCTCGGGCTCTGCGGCCAGGATCCGCGGCATGGCGAGGATCAGCGTGTCCTGCCCCTTGCGCGGCACGAGCCGCGAGACGCACACCACCACCGGCCGGTCGGTCAGCCCGAGCCGCGCCCGCACCTCCCCGCCGCCCGATCCCGGGTGGAAGGTCTTCTCGTCGACGCCCGGCGGCAGCTGCACCATCCGTCCGGCCGCCCCGGCGCTCAGCGCGGTCGCGATCCGCGAGCGGGTGTACTCGCCGAGATAGGTGATCGTGTCCGTGCCCTCGCCGATCCGGCCGAGGAGCTGCCGGGCGGCGGGCAGCTGCGCCCACCCGGCCTCGTGCCCGTGGGTCGTGGCCACCAGCCGCTCGGCGCCCGCCTTCCGCAGCGCCGGCGCCATCAGCCCGAGCGGCGCGGCCGCCCCGAACCACACCGACGCGCACCCGTGCTCCCGCAGCAGCCCGACGGCCCGGCGGGTCGCCCCGGGGGTGGGCAGCAGCATCGTCGTGGAGTCCCGTACGACGGTGAAGGGCTGCTCGGCGTCGAAGGCGGCCGTCGCCTCGGCACCCTCGCGGGAACGCTTCCAGGTGGACGCGTAGACGACGAGCCGGTCGGGGTCGAGCCGGAGCGCCATGTTGTGCAGGAACGCCTGGATGCCGCCCGGACGGGGCGGGAAGTCGTTCGTCACGATCAGGGTCTTGTGCATCGCAGCCGACCCTATCCAAACGTCGTTCACAGCCGCGTCCGACCGCGCCTCACAGCCCCGCGGGAGATCATGTGGGCCATGGAGACGACGGCCGCGGGACGGCCCCCGACCTGCCTGCTGACCACCTGGGGCGTGACCCGGCTCGCGCTGCTGCTCTTCGTCTTCAGGGTGTTCCTCTTCCCCGGCCCGGACGTCACCAGCGACGTCTTCGTCACCTACCGGGGCTGGTACGACGTGCTGAGCACCGGTACGTTCCCGGCCGCCGACGTCACCTGGCAGTACCCGCCCGCCGCCGCCCTCGCGATCCTCTCCCCCGGTCTGCTGCCCTTCCTCGACTACGCGTCGGCCTTCTTCGTCCTGGCCTTCCTCGCCGACCTGGCGGTCCTCATGCTGCTGCTGAACACGGGGCTGCGCCCCGGCCGGTCGCTGCGCGGCGCCTGGATGTGGGTGGCGGGCGTGCCGCTGCTCGGACCCACCGTCTACTCCCGCTACGACGTGATGGTGACGGCGGTCGCGGTCGCCGCGCTGGTCGCGGGCGTCCGCAGGCCCCGGGTGATGGGCGCGCTGACGGGTCTCGCGGTACTGCTGAAGGTGTGGCCCGCGCTGCTGCTGGCGGGGGCCGTGCGCAAACGGGCCTGGGGCGCCGCGGCGGTGACCGTCGGCGCGCTGGCGGCGCTGTTCGCCCTGGCCATGCCCGGCGCCTTCGCCTTCCTCACCTTCCAGCGCGACCGGGGCACCGAGGTGGAGTCGCTGGGCGCCCTCGCCCTCCATGTGGCCCGGCAGTTCGGCTGGCAGGGCCGGGTGCTGCTCCACTACGGCTCACTGGAGTTCCTCGGCCCGTACGTCGGGGTGGTGAGCGACGTGGCCCTGGGGCTGACGGCGGTCGCGTTCGGCTGGCTGCTGCTGTGGCGGCTGACGGCGAAACGCTTCGCGCCGCAGACGCTCGCGGAGGCGGCGTTCACGGCGGTCCTGCTGTTCACCGTCACCAGCCGGGTGATCAGCCCGCAGTACCTGGTGTGGCTGATCGGGCTCGCGGCGGTCTGCCTGTGCTTCCGCGCCGGCCGGATGGGCCTGCCCGCCGTCCTGGTCCTGGCCGCGTCCTTCGTGACGGTGCTGGAGTTCCCCGTCTTCTTCGCGGACGTCGTCGCCAGCAGTCCGCTCGGCCTCGCCCTGCTGTTCCTGCGCAACGGCCTGCTGGTGGCCGCCGCGCTCACCGCGGCCGTACGGCTGTGGCGCTCGACGGCGCCGAGGGCCGCCACCGGCGCTTCCGCCGCCGGTCGGGCCGCCCGCGGCAGCGAGCCCGCGGTCTCTCCCTGACGCCCCGGCCACGCCCGCCGCAGGCCCACCCGCACGCCGCCCACCGCACCCCCATGGCGAGCCCCGGCGCCGGGCGCACCCCGGGCAGCCCGATCCCCGACAGCACGTACGCCGACGGCAGCTGTACGGCCGCGCCGAGCAGGCAGGCGTGCCCCGGCGCCGGCTGGACTTCGTCGGGACGCCCACGGGCTTCCGCCGTGCCGAGGGGAATCCCGTACCGGCGGAGGAGGCGAAGGACCTGTTCCGGCAGGGCATGCCGTGGGGGGCCGGGGCGACCGGCGAGGCGGAGCGGGCCCGGCCGCGCGGGGCGATCGAGCGGCTCACTCAGGCGAGCCGAGCCTTCAGATAGCCCTGCCAGTCCGCCGTGAACTGCGCGAGGGAGGCGCCCAGCACGCTCTCCAGCGCGCCCTCCACCGCCCCCGGCCGCTTCCGGTGCTCCCCCACCGCCCGGTAGAACGCGTCCAGCTTCACCTCGCCCCACCGCTCGGCGATCATCCGGCAGGCCAGCCAGCCGCCCTCGTACGCCTGGGCCAGCCGCTCGGCGTCGCCGGAGAAGGCGAAGTCCGCGTCGGCGGGCAGCGCCGCCGGGACGGTGCCCTCCGTGACGGCGTGCTGGAGTTCCGGGGCGACCTCCGCGGGGGTACGGCCGGCGCCGCGGTAGCCCACCCAGTCGGCGTACCCCTCGGACAGCCAGAGCGGGGTGGCCGCGTTCGTGTGGGCGCGCGTGGCGACATGCGTGGCCTCATGGGTGAGGACCACCTGCCGGCCGACCCTGCCGAGCATGCCGTAGGCGTCCGGGTTGACGATGATCCGGTCCGCGGGCGTCCTGGCCCCGCCGCCCGTCTCACCCGTGGTGACCGCGGCGATGCCCCGGTAGGAGGAGACCGGCGCGCCGAGCAGCCCCGCCATGCCCGCCAGCGACTTCGGCACGAGGACGACGAGGCGCCCTGCCCAGTCGGTGCCCCAGGCCGCCGACACCTCCGGAACGGCGTCGTCGGCCAGGTCGGCGAAGGACCGCAGCCGTGCGTCGGACTGCCCGACACCCAGCACGAGGCTGTGCACGCCCCGTACGGCCCGCACCGTGCCCTGGTCCCACAGCTGCTCGGCGGCCTTCGTCGCGGGCCTGTCCGAGGCCACCGACCACCGGCCGGCCGCGTCCCGGGTCAGGCGCAGGAGGCGGGCCGTGGTCACCGGGGCCCGGTCGTGGCCGTCGACGCGGTAGCTCAGTTCGGCGTCGGCGGTGGCGGTGTCCCCGCTGCGGTGGAGCGCCGTCACGCGATACGACCAGGCCGCCAGCGGAACGGCCCACACCGCGGCGTACCCGGAGGCGGCGCCGGTGGCCGCGTAGGCGGCCCGGTCATGGCCGAGGACCGCGGCGGCACGCCGGTCGAGAACCCGCTGCACAGCGGCCTTCGCGTCGTCCGCGGGGGCCCGCCCGCCGCAGCCGACCAGCGCGCCGAGGAGCGAGACGAGCAGCAGACAGAGCAGACAGAGCCCCAGGACCCCGGGTCCGCGCGCCCGCCCTCGACCAGCCATCCTCCCGATCGTACGGCGGCGGGTCCGCGCGGGCTCCGCTCAGGGCCGGGTGACGGACGAGACCGGCATCATCCCGACCGGGTCGTACCGCACCGGCGCGCCCGGATAGGGGGCGTGGATGACCTGCCCGTTGCCGACGTACATGCCGACATGACTGGCGTCGGAGCGGTACGTGACGATGTCGCCGGGCCGGGCCTGGGAGAGCGGCACCCGCCGGCCCGCGTGCGCCTGGGCCTGCGAGGTGCGCGGCAGCGAGATCCCGGCCTGCGCGTACGACCACTGCACGAGGCCCGAACAGTCGAAGCCGGTCGGCCCGTTGGCGCCCCACACGTACGGCTTGCCGAGCGCGGAGCGGACGGCGGCCACGGCGGCGCCCGCGCGGCCGGAGGCCGGGACGTCGCCCGGGAGACCGGGCATGGCGTCGCGGCCGGAGCGCGAGGCCCGGTCGAAGGCGGCGCGTTCGGCGCCCGGCAGGGCGTTGAGCAGCTGCCGCGCCTCGGCGAGCTTCTGCTCCACGGTCCGCTTGTGCCGCACCACGGCCTCGCGGCTCTTCTCCAGCTCGGCGAGCTTGCCCGCGGCCTCGGCGCGCTCCTGGGCGAGTTCCCGCATGGCGCCCTGGAGTTCCCTCAGCTCGCCCGCCTGGTGGGCGGTGATCCGGTCGAGGACCGACGCCTTGGCGAGGTAGTCCTCCGGGTCGTCGGAGAACAGCAGCGCCAGGGAGGGGTCGAGGCCACCGGATCGGTACTGGGCCCCGGCCAGCGAACCGAGCTGCTCGCGCAGGCCGTTGATGCGCTCCTGCTGCCGGGCGATGTGGTCCTGGGCGGTACCGACCTGTCCCCGCAGGGTGTCGGCGCGTTCGTCGGCCGTGTTGTACGCCTCGGTGGCCTTCTCGGCCTCCTCGTAGAGACGGTCCACCTCGGCGCGGGTGTCGTCGTGCGGAGCGGCCGTGGCCGGTACGGCGGACACGGCGCCGATTGCGGCGGCCGCGACGGACAGCACGCTCAGGGCGCTGCAGGCGCCCCGGTCGAACCCGGACTGTGCAAGGCGGCGATGGGACCCCACGGGAAGCCGCGCTCCTTCCACTGGCGGACAGGGAAACGCGGCAGACAGTAGCCCCGCGGTGGGGGGTCGGCCAAAGACCTCGGAGGCAACGCACAGTGACGCCCCGCCGCTGACGCAGGTCACCGGCGGGGCGTGGGGTCACATCTCGTTGTCATGATTCGCCCGTTCGGGCGGCTTGGTGTCCCGGTCCAGGGTCCGATCAGATCCGGACGCCGAACTGGAACGGCATGTTGTTGATCGACTCGTAGCGCACGACCGTGCCGGAGCGCGGGGCGTGCAGCACCTGGCCGTTGCCCGCGTAGAAGCCGACGTGGTGCTGGTCGCCGTAGAAGATGACCAGGTCGCCGACCTTGAGGGCGCTCTGGGAGTAGATGCGCGTTCCGGCGTTCGCCTGGGCCTGCGAGGTGCGCGGGATGGCGACGCCGGCCTGGGCGTAGGCCCAGGAGGTCAGACCCGAGCAGTCGTACGAGGCGGTGCCGGTGGCGCCGTAGACATAGGGCTTGCCGAGCTGGCTCTGGGCGGCCTGGAAGGCGGCCATGGCCCGGCCGGAACCCGCCGGGGCGTCGCCGAGGTCCACGCGGTCGCCGGCGTCGCGGCTGGCGCGGGCGTCGGCGGCGGCGAGGGACGCCTGCTCCTTGGCCGTCAGCGTGTTGAGGAGCTTGCGCGCCTCGGCGAGCTTGCCCTGGACTTCCTTCTTCTTCTTGCCCAGTTCGGTGCGGGTGGAGGCGAGGTCCTTGAGCTTCGTGGAGGCCTCGCTGCGCTCCTGGGCGAGCTCGCGCTGCTTCTCCTGGATCTTCTTCAGCGCCTCGACCTGCTGGGCGCTGAGCTGGTCGGCGGTGGACGCCTTGTCCAGGAAGTCGTCGGGGTCCGAGGAGAGGAGCAGCTGCACGGAGGAGTCGATGGACCCGGTGCGGTACTGGGCGGCCGCCGCCAGACCCATGGAGTCACGCAGCTCATTGAGCTCCGCCTGCCCCCGGGCGACGTTGTCCTGGATGGTGGAGATCTCCTTCTGGAGCTTCTCCTGCTTCTCCTGGGCCCCGTTGTACTTCTCGGTGGCCTGCTCCGCCTCTTCGTAGAGCTTGTCGACCTTGGTCTTGACCTCGTCCTTGGTGAGCTTCTCGGCGGGCGCCGCGTTGGCTGCCTGAGAGCTCAGAACGACGGCAGCGGCGGCTGCGGTGGTCAGCACGGTCACACGTGCGCGACTCGGCTGCTTCGGTCGACGGTGGGACGCCACGGAGACGGGCTCCTTCTTTTGAGTGATCACCCGTGTGGAGATTCGAGCCCTGACCTTAGTGACCTCGCCGTGATCAGTTCAAATCCTCAGGAGAAAAAAACCCATCACGCAACGCAGTTTTTTCAATCAACTCACATGCAGTCATGCTCGATTGACGCTACGTTGCGTGACGATCCAGCCAATTCAGGCATTGTGCACGCAACTTCGACGTTCAGGACAGTCGCTTCAGAAGCACCGCGGAAGCCACCGGTCGGGCACCCGCCTTGGCGATCCCGTCGGCCACCTCGCGGTCGGTCGAGGCGACGATGACCGGCCGGCCCGGCGGCTCGGCCCGCACCAGCTGACGGATCAGCTCGTCGGCCGTGACACCCGGCTTGGAGAACAGCACCCGCACCCCGCGCGGCGGCGCGAGCAGCACCGGAGCGACCAGTTCGGCCCCGTCGAAGACGCAGGTGACCTCGGCGCCCGTCTGCGCGGCGAGCTGCGAGAGCTGTCCGAGGAGCCGGAGCCGCTGCTTCTCCAACGGCATCTGGGGATACCCGGTCTTGGTGACGTTGTAGCCGTCGACGACGAGATGGGCCTGGGGCAGCGCGAGCAACTGGTCGAGAATGGCCGGATCGTTCTCCGACAGAGCGCGGGTGGCGATGTCCTTCGGGGTCATTCGTCCCGGTTCGACCGCGTCGACGGTCTCCGCCGGACGCACCGACACCGGCGGCAACGCCAGTTCCCGCCGCAGCCCTTGGGCCGCGTCGAGCACCGTGTCCAGCAGCAGCCTCAGCCGCACGTCCTCGACACTGCGGCCCTCGCGGGCCGCCCGCCGGCTGGCCTCCAGGGCCGCCTCCACCTCGCCGAGCCGTGCCTTCAGCCGCCGGGACTCGCTCTCCGCGGCGGACACCCGGGCCTGCCCCTCGGTGCGCACGGTCTCCAGCTCGCCGCGCACCTTGCGCAACGCGGCCTCGCCCCGCTTGACGTCACTGAGGGCCGAGCGCAGCTTGCGATGGAGCGACTCCGCTTCCTTCTTCGCCGCGTCCAGTTCGGCACGCAGCCCCTCGGTACCGGTCCGGGTCTGCTCACGGGCCCGGTCCAGCTCCTCGCGCAACCGCTCCAGCTCGGCCCGGCTCTCCTCGCCGGCGCGCTCGGCGTCCGCCCGCTGGGCCTCCTCGCCGGCCGCGGTGACCAGCTTCACCCAGCCGACGGGCCGCAGCACATAGGCCGCGGCCGCCACTTCGTGCGGGTCCGCGGCCGGGGTCGACGAGCCGGAGTCGAGGGCGCCGGCGAGTTCCGGCTGGGCCTCTCTGAACTTCTCGGCGATGCGCTGCCGGAAGAGCGGATCGGTCTCCAGCGCGGCCGCCATCGCGTTGCCCGCGAACTTCGCCCGCCGGTTCGGCGCGAAGCGGGCGTACTGCCGCAACTGGACGGGCAGTTCACCGACGGTCAGCCCGCCGAAGCCGTCGGAGACGATCTGCACGACCCTGCGCCGCACACCGTCCGGCAGCGGACGGTCGAGCATCTCGGCGGCGCCGTCGCCCGGCCCCCCGCCTGCGCTCTCCACCATCCGTCACACCCCAATACTGTGCGGGCCTCCCCCGCTCTCGACTTCGCTCGAGCGGGGGACCCCGTCGTCAGGAACCGGCGCCCGGCCGATCCACGAGTTCTACCTGGTCCACCGCGTTGCACCAGCGGCACCGCACCGACTCGATGGTCTCACTGACCACGTCGCGCTCCTCGACCTTCGGCTCACCGGCGAGGTCGAGGTGCACGTACTCGACGACCTTCGACGAGCGCGTCACGTCGAACCGCGTGAGATTGCCGCAGAGCGTGCAGCGCCACCGCGTCGCGGCGGTCGGCAGGGGAACCGTCATCGTGGCTTTCCACTTCCTTCTGGTGTCGTGCTCGCGGTCGCCGGGGTCGGGCCGGAGGCTCCCCCGCGTGTATGGCTCGTAACCCTACGGCCTGGCGGGTACTCGCCGCCCACCCGTCCGCGGCGGCGAGGCGGTCCGGACGAGCGCGTCCGGTTACGTCATGCTTTGTACCCATGATCGGCAACTGGAACGGGACGGTCGGCAGGGCGGTCCGCAACCGCCCGGCGCCGGTCCTCTGCACACTGATCGCCCTGTGCTGCCTGGTCTTCCTGATCGGGCCCGCCTCGGGCTTCAATCCCGTGTACGGCTCCGGCGACGAGCTGCTGGCCGCGCAGCGGGCCTACTTCCGGCGCTGGGGGGTGGTGCCCGCCGAGCTCTTCGAAGGCGCGCCACGGGCCGCCCTCACCCCGGCCACGGCCCTCTTCGTCCACGGCAGCTGGGTACACCTGCTGGGCAACATGCTCTTCCTCTACGTCTTCGGAACGATGACCGAGGACCGGATGGGCCGCGTCGAGTTCACGCTCTTCTACCTCGGCTGCGGCTACCTGGCCCTGCTGGGCTACGCCGCCGCCAACACCGGGTCGGCACAGTCCCTGGTCGGCGCCTCCGGGGCGATCTCCGCGGTCCTCGGGGCGTTTCTGTACCTGTTCCCCCGGGCCCGGGTGACCAGTCTTCTGCCGTTCCTGTTCTTCCTGCCGCTGCGCTTCCCCGCCTGGGTCGTGCTGCCCTTCTGGGCGGCCCTCCAGTGGGTGGCGGCGGGACGGGCCGCCCAGGGGCCGGGGGTGGCCTACCTGGCGCACCTCGTCGGCTTCGGCCTGGGGCTGCTCTACGCGTGGGCCCGTTTCGGGACGAAGAAGGGCCACAGGGGCGGCCCCGGAGGGGCGGCGGCGGGAGACGGGCGGGCGACTAGAGTGAAGTCCGCCCCAGCCCCGGCCCCCGAGGGAGAGAACCAGCCGTGATCACCGCGATCGTCCTCATCAAGACCAGCGTGGACCGGATTCCCGAGATCGCGGAGCGGATCGCTTCGCTGGACTCCGTCAGCGAGGTCTTCTCCGTCACCGGGACGTACGACCTGATCGCCATGGTGCGGGTGAAGGAGCACGAGGACCTGGCCGAGGTCATCCCGGGCAGCATCAGCAAGATCCCCGGGGTGGAGGGCACGGACACGCACGTCGCCTTCCGTACCTACTCCCAGCACGACCTGGAGGCGGCGTTCGCGATCGGGCTGGACTCCTGACCGGCTGACCACCGCCTCCGGCGGACCGTCGCTCACACCGCGGGCACGCAGCGGCCGTCCTCCGTCCGGTACTGCCACCGCGCGCCGTCGCTCACCAGTTCGCGCACCGCGTTCACGAAGCGGTCCACGTGCTCGTCCGGTGTCCCCGCGCCGAAGCTCACCCGGATCGCGTTGAGGGACTTCTCGCCGGGAGCCGCCTCGGGGGCGCCGCACTCGCCCTGGCTCTGGGGCTCGCTGCCCAGCAGCGTGCGGACCAGCGGGTGGGCGCAGAAGAGGCCGTCGCGGACCCCGATGCCGTACTCGGCGGAGAGCGCGGCGGCGAAGTGGGAGCTGTTCCAGCCCTCGACGACGAAGGAGATCACGCCGACCCGCGGCGCGTCGTCGCCGAACAGCGACAGCACCTTCACCTGCGGCACTCCGGCCAGACCCTCCCGCACCTTCGCGATCAGGTACTCCTCCCGGGCGACCAGCCTGTCGAAGCCCGCCTCGGCGAGGGCCTTGCACGCCGAGGCGATGGAGTAGGCGCCGATCACGTTCGGGGAGCCGGCCTCGTGGCGGGCGGCGCTCTCGTGCCACTCCACGTCCACTCCCCCGTCCTCGCGCCGGGTGACCTTGCGGCTGGCGCCGCCGCCCGCGAGGTACGGGTCGGCCGCCACCAGCCAGTCCGCGCGGCCGGCCAGCACGCCGGAGCCGAAGGGCGCGTACAGCTTGTGACCGGAGAAGGCCACCCAGTCGACGTCCAGGTCCCGCACGGACACCGGGTGGTGCGGGGCCAGCTGGGCGGCGTCCAGGACGATCCGGGCGCCGTGCGCGTGCGCGGCGGCCGCCAGCTCGCGGACCGGCCACAGCTCGCCGGTGACGTTCGAGGCGCCGGTGACGCAGACCAGGGCGGGGCCGTGGGGGTCACGGCCGGCCAGGGCCCGCTCCAGCGTCTCGACGGCCTGGCGCGGGGTGCGCGGGGCGTCGAGGTAGGTGACCCGCGCGTCCTGCCAGGGCAGCAGCGAGGCGTGGTGCTCCGTCTCGAAGACGAAGACCTCGCAGTCCGCGGGGAGGGCCCGCGCCAGCAGGTTGAGGGAGTCCGTCGTCGAGCGGGTGAAGACCAGCTGGTCGTCGGAGCGGCAGTCCAGGAACTCGGCCACCGTCCTGCGGGCGTTCTCGAAGAGGTCCGTGGACAGCTGCGAAAGGTAGCCGGCGCCCCGGTGGACGCTGCCGTAGTACGGGGCGTAGGCCGCCACGTCGTCCCAGACGCGCTGGAGGGCGGGGGCGCTGGCCGCGTAGTCGAGCGCGGCGTAGGCGACCTCGCCGCCCGTCACGAGCGGAACCGTGACATCACTGCCGAGAACGGGCAGCGGAGCACAAACGGTACGGGCGGCGGCAGCGGTGGAGACAGACATGGGGAACTCCCGTGAGAGGCAAGGACGAACCACCGTGCGAGCGGGCATGGCTCGAGCACGGAGGAAGGTGAAAGGGGGTGCGGAGGCGGGGCTCTACGCCCTATCGCATTCGCTTGCTCACAGAAGGCTCCCTCGAACGACCAGGACCCCTGGTGGTGCTCACTCAGAAGAGTGCGAGGGGTCCGCGCTTGCCGTAGACCTCGCTGCCTACGGCCTGGTCTTCACCCGGGGCACCCCGCCACGGACGGAGGGTTGCCGGACAGTCGGCCGGGGCCTCATGACTGTCACTCATGACCTGGTACAGGAACGTACGTGAAGGGGGAGCCGCCCCGCAACCCGTGTCCGGATCGCGGGACGGCCGTCGGTGGTGCCGTGGCGCTACGCGTTGGTGGCGGCGACCCAGCGGTCCAGCGCCCGTTTGGCCGCACCCGAGTCGATCGACTCGGCCGCCCTGTCCATGCCGCCGCGCAGCTGCTCGGCAAGGGTCCCGGAGCCCGGCTCCAGGGCCACCAGCGCCGCCGCCGAGTTCAGGAGCACGGCGTCCCGCACCGGGCCGCTCTCGCCCTCCAGGAGGCGACGGGCGACCTCCGCGTTGAACGACGGGTCCCCGCCCCGCAGGGCCTCGACCGGGACCAGCTCGAGCCCGACGTCGCGCGGATCGAAGGTCTCCTCGGTGACCTTGCCGTCACGGACGACCCACACATGGGACGTGGCCGTCGTGGTCAGCTCGTCGAGGCCGTCGTCACCCCGGAAGACCAGGGACGAGTTGCCGCGCTCGGCGAAGACGCCCGCGACCACCGGCGCCATCCGCGGGTCCGCGACCCCGACCGCCTGGGCCCGCACCTTGGCGGGGTTGGTCAGCGGGCCGAGCACGTTGAACACCGTGCGGATGCCCAACTGACCGCGCGCGGCGCCCACATGACGCAGCGCCGGGTGGAACTTGATCGCGAAGCAGAAGGTGATCCCGGCCTCCTGGGCCACCTCGGCCACCCGGCGCGGGGTCAGCTCCAGATTGACGCCCAGCTTCTCCAGGACGTCCGAGGCGCCGGACGCGGAGGAGGCGGCCCGGTTGCCGTGCTTGACCACCGTGGCGCCCGAGCCGGCCACGACGATCGCCGACATCGTGGAGATGTTGACCGTCTTCGCACCGTCGCCGCCCGTGCCGACGATGTCGACGGTCTGGCCGGGCACCTCGATCAGGTTGGCGTGCTCGTACATCGCCCGGACGAGCCCGTTGATCTCGGCGACGGTCTCACCCTTGGCCCGCAGCGCCACCACGAACCCGGCGATCTGCGCGTCGGTCGCCTCGCCGCGCATGATCCGGTCCAGCGCCCAGAAGGTGGCGTCGGCGTCCTGGTCGCGTCCGTACAGCAGACCGTTCAGCACCTCGGGCCAGGAACGGCCCGCCGCGGTGTCGCCTCCAGCGGGGGTCACAGCGCTCATAGCCGCTCCTGGGTGTGTCGTCGTGTGCGTCGGGTGCCGTCGTGCGCCTCGTCACGAGGTGCACCCCACCCTATCCAGCCCGTGGGCACGGCAAAGGGCCCCGTCCGAAGACCGGACGGGGCCCTTTCCTGCGGCGTGGCGACGCCTCAGCGATCAGTGGTGGCCGTGGCCGCTCGTGATCTCCTTGTACTCCTCCACGGTGGGCTTCGAAATCTGCTGGTCCTCACCGAAGTACGCGCCGCTGATCTTGGCGCGGAGCTTCTCCTTGCCCGTCACCTTGCGCTCGACGCCGTTCTCGTCGACGGCGGCGCCGATCGCGGCCGGCTCGTACTGCTCGTGCGCCGTGAGGGTGTGCAGCTGCTCCTGGCTGAGCGGCTCGTGGATCTCGATGAACTCACCGTGCGGCAGGCGCTTGATGGTGCCGGTCTCGCGACCGTGCAGCACCTTGTCCCGGTCCCGGCGCTGAAGGCCGAGGCAGATCCGCTTGGTGGCGATGTACGCGATGACCGGTCCGGCGATGAAGAAGATCCGGACGAACCAGGTGATCGAGTTGATCGACAGGTGGAAGTGGGTGGCCCAGAGGTCGTTGCCACCACCGACCAGCATGATCATGTACATCGTGACCCAGCCGACGCCCAGCGCGGTGCGCGTCGGGGCGTTGCGCGGCCGGTCCAGGATGTGGTGCTCGCGCTTGTCGCCCGTGACCCACGACTCGATGAACGGGTAGAGAGCGAGGATCGCGAGGAGGACACCGAACAGCACCAGCGGGATGAACACGCCCAGGACCAGGGTGTGGCCCCAGAGGTTGATCTCCCAGCCCGGCATGAAGCGGATCAGGCCCTCGGCGAAGCCCATGTACCAGTCGGGCTGGGCGCCGGTGGACACCTGGTCCGGACGGTAGGGGCCCATGGCCCAGATCGGGTTGATCTGCGCGATGCCCGCGATGACCGCGATGGCACCGAAGACCAGGAAGAAGAAGCCTCCGGCCTTGGCCATGTACACCGGCAGCAGCGGCATGCCGACGACGTTCTTGTTGCTCTTTCCGGGGCCCGCGAACTGCGTGTGCTTGTGGTAGAAGACCAGGATCAGGTGGCCGACCACCAGGCCGAGCATGATGCCCGGCAGCAGCAGGATGTGGATCGAGTAGAACCGCGCCACGAAGTCGTGACCGGGGAACTCCCCGCCGAACAGGAACATCGAGATGTACGTGCCGACGATGGGCATCGACAGGATCGCGCCCTGGGTGAAGCGGACACCGGTGCCGGAGAGCAGGTCGTCCGGGAGCGAGTAACCGGTGAAACCGGTGAACATGCCCAGGACGAACAGCAGGAATCCGAACAGCCAGTTGATCTCACGCGGCTTGCGGAACGCGCCCGTGAAGAACACCCGCATCATGTGCACGAACATGCCGGCGAGGAAGATCAGCGCCGCCCAGTGGTGGATCTGCCGGATGAGCAGACCGCCGCGCACGTCGAAGGAGATGTGCAGCGTCGAGCTGAACGCCTCCGACATCAGCTGTCCCTGCAGCGGGACGTAGCTGCCGTGGTACTCCACCTCGTTCATCGACGGGTGGAAGAACAGCGTCAGGTACACACCCGTGAGGATGATGATGATGAAGCTGTAGAGGCAGATCTCACCCAGCATGAACGACCAGTGGTCGGGGAAGATCTTGCGCATGTTGGCCTTGGCGAGGGTGTAGATCCCCAGCCGGCCGTCGGCCCAGTCGGCGATCCGCTCGCCGGCCGGGGCCTTCCCGCGCTCGCGGGAGTCGTTGCTCTCGGTCTTGTCGTTGGTGCTCATCCGCGCTCCCAGAAAGCAGGACCGACGGGCTCTTCGAAGTCGCCGAGCGCCTCGAGATAGCCCTCGTCGTTCACACCGATGCGCAGCTGCGGCAGGGCGTGGCCGGCGGGACCGAAGATCACTCGGGCACCGTCGGAGAGGTCGAAGGTGGACTGGTGGCAGGGGCACAGCACGTGGTGCGTCTGCTGCTCGTACAGGGAGATCGGGCAACCGACGTGGGTGCAGATCTTCGAGTACGCCACGATGCCCTCGTGCGACCACTCGAGCTCGCGCTTGTCCTTGATGTTGTCCGGCTGGAGCCGGACGATCATCAGGGCCGCCTTGGCGATCTCGTTCTGGAACTCCTCGTCGTGCTCCTCCAGGCCCTCGGGCTTGGCGAAGGTGAGCGAACCGACGGCGACGTCCGAGGGACGCAGCGGCTCGTTCGTGTTCATGTTGACGAGCAGCTTGCCCTTGGCCCACAGCGTGTGACGCAGCTTGTCCTCGGGCAGCGGCCCGAGGTCGCGCAGCAGCACGACACCGGACAGCGGCACCAGGGTGAGCGCGCCGAGCATCGTGTTGCGGATCAGCTTGCGACGGCCGAGCGCGGACTCCTTGGCGCCCTGCTTGAAGTCCGAGTGGACCTTCGCGCGGAGCTCGGGAGACGCGGCGATGGGGTGCCGCTCGTCGGCGACCTCGACGTCCGACATCAGGGTGCGGGCCCAGTGGACCGCGCCGGCGCCGATCGTGAACAGCGCCGTGCCCAGCGTCAGACCCAGCGCGAAGTTCAGCGCGCTGAGGTGGCCGATCGGGAACACGAAGATCGACCTGTCGGCGGGGATCGCCACGTACGAGGCGATGAAGCCGACCGTGGCGAGCATCGACAGCGTGAACAGGAACGCGACCGCACGCTCGGACCGCTTGGCGGCCCGCTCGTCGATGTCCTGGACACGGTGCTCGTGGGGCGGCAGACCGGGGTCCGCGAACGGGTTCTGCTCGTCCGCGACGCCTACGGCGCTGCCGTGCGCGTGGCCCTGCTCAACGGGCAGGTTCTCTTCTGGAATGTCTTTGCTACTCATGACTTCCTGGCCTTTGCGGTCCGAGCGGCGACCCAGACGGCGACCGCGATCAGGGCACCGAGACCGAAGATCCAGGCGAACAGGCCTTCACTGACCGGCCCGAGGCCGCCCAGCTCCAGACCGCCGGGGTTGTTCGTCTCGTCGCTGTTGACCGCGTGCAGGTACGCGATGATGTCCTTCTTGTTCTGCTCCGACAGGGTGGTGTCGGGGAAGGAAGGCATGTTCTGCGGGCCGGTCTGCATGGCCTCGTAGATGTGCTTCGGGTCCACGCCTTCGAGGGTCGGGGCGTACTTGCCCTTGGTGAGGGCACCGCCCTTGCCGGTGAAGTTGTGGCACTGCGCGCAGTTGGTGCGGAACAGCTCGCCACCCTTGGCGATGTCCGCGCCCTCCGGGCCGTACTCGGCGTCGGTCGGGACGGACGGGCCGGCGCCCAGGGAGGAGATGAACGCGGCGAGCTGGTCGATCTCGGCCTGCGAGTAGATGACCTTCTTCTCGGGCACCTGGGGGCCCTGGGAAGTGGCCGCGGGCATGCGCCCGGTGCCGACCTGGAAGTCGACGGCCGCGGCGCCCACGCCGACCAGGCTCGGGCCGTCGGAGGTCCCCTGACCGCCGGTGCCGTGGCAGCTGGCGCAGCCAACGGCGTAGAGCTTCTTGCCCTCGTCGATGGCGAGGGACTGGGCGGTGTCGTCTGCCTGCGCCTTGCTCGCGGGCGCGAACGCGGCGTACAGCCCCCCGGTGGCCGCCAGCGCGAGGAGTAGGACGACGAGCGCCGCCAGCGGATGGCGTCGTCGTGCGGAGAGCTTTTTCACGGATTACCCCGGTGTCAGGATCTTCTGCGTCGATGCGTGGGATGTGCGGGAGCGAGCGTGCCCGGCTACTTGATCATGTAGATCGTGGCGAAGAGGCCGATCCAGACGACATCGACGAAGTGCCAGTAGTAGGACACGACGATGGCCGCGGTCGCCTGCTCGTGGGTGAACCTCTTGGCCGCGTAGGTGCGTCCGAGGACGAACAGGAAGGCGATGAGGCCGCCCGTCACGTGCATGCCGTGGAAGCCGGTGGTCAGGTAGAACACCGAGCCGTACGGGTCGGAGGAGAGCGAGAGCCCGTCCTTCTTCACCAGCTCCGTGTACTCGAAGATCTGACCGCCGATGAAGATCGCACCCATGATGAAGGTGACGATGAACCACATCCTGAGCTTCTTCACGTCACCTCGCTCGGCGGCGAAGACGCCGAGCTGGCAGGTGAGCGAGGAGAGCACCAGGATCGTGGTGTTGGTGGCCGAGAACGGGAAGTTCAGGGCCTCGGCCATCTCCTTCCAGTGATCAGGACCCGTCACCGATCGCAGGGTGAAGTACATCGCGAAAAGGGCCGCGAAGAACATCAGCTCGGAGCTCAGCCAGATGATGGTTCCGACGCTGGTGAGGTTCGGCCGATTGACCGACGGGTGCGCGTGCCCGGTATCTACTGTCGTTGCTGTCGCCACGACCGACATTATGTCGGTCCCTTATCCCGCCCTCACTCCGGGGGGTGCCGTTCGGAGTGTCCGCACCCTGTGTAGTGCCCGTATGGCCCATCGAAGTGGTGTTCCAAGCGGTGTTGACCACGAGTCCGAGGGAGTAGCATCCGCGGCATCGGTTCTGTCCGTACGACGCTGATGTCACGGAGGAAGCATGCAGGCGACCGCCACGGTGCTGGTCTACAGCGACGACGCCAACACCCGCGAGCAGGTCCGGCTCGCGACCGGGCGCAGGCCCGCGCCCGACGTCCCCGTGGTGGAGTTCCTGGAGTGCGCGACGGCTGCGGCGGTGCTGCGGGAGCTGGACAGGGGCGGCATCGACGTCGTCGTCCTGGACGGCGAGGCCGCACCCATGGGAGGCATGGGGCTGTGCCGGCAGATCAAGGACGAGATCTTCCGGTGTCCGCCGGTGCTTCTGCTCATCGGGCGGCCCCAGGACGCCTGGCTCGCCACCTGGAGCCGCGCCGACGCGGCTGTGACGCTGCCTGTGGAGCCCGTGGAGTTCGCTGCGGCCCTCGCGTCCCTGATGCGGCGCAAGAGCCTTCAGCAGAGCGCCTGACGGCGGCTGAGGGGCGTGGGCTCCCCCGCGCCCCCGGCACTGCCTACACCGCCGCAGGGCGCAGTCTCGACGTGTCCTGCTCCGGCTTCTGCTTGCCGCCCGTCAGCGCGCTGCCCTCGGTCCACTTCTTCCAGTCCAGGTTCCAGTCGCCGAAGCCGTTGCCGAAGGTCTCCATCGTGTCGCCGTAGCTGTTGACGACCTGGACGACGTCGCCCTGGCGGATGTTGTCGAAGAACCACTCGGCGTTGGACGTGCTCATGCCGGTGCAGCCGTGGCTGACGTTCGCGTACCCCTGGGAGCCCACGGACCAGGGAGCCGCGTGGACGTACTCGCCGCTCCAGGTGACGCGGGTGGCGTAGTACACGGGCAGGTCGTAGGACTCCGAGGAGCCCTCCGCGATGCCGACGGTGGTGCCGCGCATCCGTACGAAGTACTCCTTGCCCAGGACGACCTTGACGCCGTTGCGGGTCTCGAAGCCGGGCTTGCCGGTGGTGACGGGGATCTGGTTGATCTCCTCGTTGTTCTTGAAGACCGTCATGGAGTGCGACGACGCGTCCGTGACGGCGATGACCCGGTCGCCGATCGTGAGCTTGAGCTCCTTCGCGGGACCGCCCCAGAGCCGGTCGCTGATCTTGATGCCGTCCAGGTTGCTGTGCACCCGCAGGGAGGTGTGGGCGGGCCAGTACTCCTGCGGCCGGTAGTGGAGTTCCTTGTCGTCCACCCAGTGCCAGCCGCCCTGCACGGACGGTGTCGAGTCGACCTTGAGGGCGCGTTCGACGACGGCCCGCTGGGCGGGGTCCTTGATGGGCTGGTCCAGCTTGGCGGTGACCGGCTGGCCGACGCCGTACTCGCCCGCGTCGGGGCCGAACTCGACCCCGAGGCGCTTCTTCGAGGTGGGCTTGCCGGTGTCGAAGGTGAGCACCCGGCGGCCGGGGGCGCCGTCGTCGTCCTCGGTGCTCACCCGGACCGTGTAGTGGGCGTTCGCGGCCAGCGGCTCCGTGCTGTGCCAGCGGCTGCCGTCGGCGGCGAGTTCACCCGCCACGTAACGGCCCGTGCCGTCCACGGCGGTGACGTCCGTGATCCGGTCGTCGTCCTCCGCGGTGACCTCCAGCGGCTTGTCCGGGTCGGACTTCTTCCCGTCGCCACCGAGGTTGTGGAGGGAGATCTGGTCCGTCGCGTCGTAGGGACGCGCGGAGAGCGGGTTGCCGTCCGAGCCGCAGGCGCTTGCGACCGCGCCCAGGGCGATCACCAGCAGGGTGCAGCCGACGACGGTGCGAGGGCGGGGTTCGTGGCTCATGGCTTCACGCTAGGGAGCCGCGTCGACCGCGGCGCGCTGAGTGACACGGACGGAGGAGCCTCGTTGGTGCAAAAGCGTGAGCCCGGACCCTCCTGACGGAGTGTCCGGGCTCGGGCTGCGCTCGGCGCGTGCTACTGGGTGCGGTTCTCACCGCGGTAGTACTCGAAGACCCAGCCCCACAGACCGATGAGGATCAGCGGCAGGGAGAAGTACAGCAGCCACCAGCCGACAGCGACCCCCAGGAAGGCCAGGGCGCCGCCGATGCCCAGCGACAGCGGCTGCCAGCTGTGCGGGCTGAAGAAGCCCAGCTCGCCGGCGTCGTCCGCGACGTCCGCCTCCTTGTTGTCCTGCGCACCCGCGTCGACCCGCCGGGCGGTGAAGCCCAGGTAGAAGCCGATCATGATGCACAGGCCGAAGGCCAGGAAGAGGGCCGTGGTACCGGCCGGCTCCTTCGACCACACGCCATAGACGATCGCCATGACGAGGACGAAGACGCTCAGCCAGACGAACATCTTGCCCTGGATCTTCACTTGCCGGCCTCCTTGCTGCCCGAGATGGCACTGGCACCGTGGCCGTCGTGCTCCAACTGCTCGAGCGCGGCGATCTCGGGGTGGTGCAGGTCGAACGCCGGGGATTCGCTGCGGATCCGCGGCAGGGTGAGGAAGTTGTGACGCGGCGGCGGGCAGGAGGTCGCCCACTCCAGGGAGCGGCCGTAGCCCCACGGGTCGTCGACGCCGACCGGCTTGCCGTACTTGGCGGTCTTCCACACGTTGTAGAAGAACGGCAGGACGGACAGACCGAGGACGAACGAGCTGATCGTCGAGATCGTGTTCAGGGCGGTGAAGCCGTCGGCGTTCAGGTAGTCCGCGTAACGACGCGGCATGCCCTCGGCGCCCAGCCAGTGCTGGACCAGGAAGGTGCCGTGGAAGCCGACGAACAGCGTCCAGAAGGTGATCTTGCCGAGGCGCTCGTCGAGCATCTTGCCGGTGAACTTCGGCCACCAGAAGTGGAAGCCGGAGAACATCGCGAAGACGACGGTGCCGAAGACGACGTAGTGGAAGTGCGCCACCACGAAGTAGGAGTCGGACACGTGGAAGTCCATCGGCGGCGAGGCCAGGATGACGCCGGTCAGACCACCGAAGGTGAAGGTGATGAGGAAGCCCGTCGCCCACAGCATCGGTGTCTCGAAGGACAGGGAGCCCTTCCACATCGTTCCGATCCAGTTGAAGAACTTCACGCCCGTCGGGACGGCGATGAGGAACGTCATGAAGGAGAAGAACGGCAGCAGCACGCCACCCGTGACGTACATGTGGTGCGCCCACACGGTCACCGAGAGACCGGCGATCGAGATGGTCGCGGCGATCAGACCCATGTAACCGAACATCGGCTTGCGGGAGAACACCGGGATCACTTCGGAGATGATCCCGAAGAACGGCAAGGCGATGATGTACACCTCTGGATGGCCGAAGAACCAGAAGAGGTGCTGCCACAGCAACGCGCCGCCGTTGGCCGCGTCGAAGACATGGGCGCCGAACTTGCGGTCCGCCTCCAGGGCGAACAGGGCGGCCGCGAGGACCGGGAAGGCCAGCAGGACCAGGACACCGGTCAGCAGGACGTTCCAGGTGAAGATCGGCATCCGGAACATCGTCATGCCGGGCGCGCGCATGCAGATGATCGTGGTGATGAAGTTGACCGAGCCGAGGATGGTGCCGAAGCCGGAGAAGGCCAGACCCATGATCCACATGTCGGCGCCGATGCCCGGGCTGCGGACCGCGTCCGACAGCGGGGCGTAGGCGAACCAGCCGAAGTCGGCCGCACCCTGCGGGGTGAGGAAGCCGGCCACGGCGATCAGCGAGCCGAACAGGTAGAGCCAGTAGGCGAACATGTTCAGCCGCGGGAAGGCGACGTCCGGCGCGCCGATCTGGAGCGGCATGATCCAGTTCGTGAAGCCGGCGAACAGCGGCGTCGCGAACATCAGCAGCATGATCGTGCCGTGCATCGTGAACGCTTGGTTGAACTGTTCGTTCGACATGATCTGCAAGCCCGGACGGGCGAGCTCGGCGCGCATGAGGAGCGCCATGACGCCACCGATGCAGAAGAACGCGAACGACGTGACCAGGTACAACGTACCGATGGTCTTGTGGTCGGTGGTCGTCAGCCACTTCACCACGACGTTGCCGGGCTGCTTGCGCCTGACCGGCAGCTCGTTCTCGTACGAGTCCTCAGCTGCGGAGGCACCCTGGGGTTCGTTGAGGATGCTCACAGGTTGTTCGTCTCCCGGTTCTTCTCGTGGCTCGTCTGCTCGATGCCCGCGGGAACGTAACCGGTCTGCCCCTTCTTCACGAGGTCCTTGAGGTGCTGCTCGTAGCGCTCCTGGGAGACGACCTTCACGTTGAAGAGCATCCGGGAGTGGTCGACGCCGCAGAGCTCGGCGCACTTACCCAGGTAGGTGCCCTCCTTGTTGGGGGTCACCTGGAAGGAGTTGGTGTGGCCCGGGATGACGTCCTGCTTCATCAGGAACGGCACCACCCAGAAGGAGTGGATGACGTCTCGGGAGGTGAGGACGAAGCGGACCGTCTTGCCCTCGGGGAGCCAGAGGGTCGGGCCGGGGTTGTTGGTCTGCGGGTTCCGCTCACCGGGGGTGCCGCAGGTGTAGACGCCGCCGGCGTTGTCGGGGAAGTCCGTCTTGAACCGGTCCGGGATCGCGGCCAGGTTCTTGTCGGTCTTCGCGTTCCCGTCGGAACCGTCGACGTTCTCGATGTAGTTGAAGCACCAGCTCCACTGGAAGCCGACCACGTTGACCGTGACGTCGGGCTTCTTGTCGAGACTCAGCAGCTTCGACTCGTCACGGGCCGTGAAGTAGAACAGCACTGAGACGATGATGATCGGAACCACCGTGTACAGCGCCTCGATGGGCATGTTGTACCGGGTCTGCGGAGGAACTTCGACCTTTGTGCGGCTGCGCCGGTGGAAGAAAGCACTCCACAGGATCAGGCCCCACACCAGCACGCCGGTGGCCAGCGCGGCTGCCCAGGAGCCCTGCCACAGGGAGAGGATCCGCGGAGCCTCTTCTGTGACCGGGGTGGGCATACCAAGGCGGGGGAAGTCCTTGTATGTGCAACCGGTGGCGGTCACCAGGACCAGGCCCGCGGTCATTGCCTGGAGCAGCTTCCGCCGCATCGGGCGCCGCGGCGAGCGGTCGGAGCCGTTGGGACTCACGTAGCGCCTTCCCGAGAGTCTCGCCCGCGCGGTTGGCTGCGGCCTGCCTTCTCGCGGGTCGGTCGCCGCCCTGCGTCGGGCAGGGGTTTGGATGTTTATGCGGACCAAACCCTAGCCGACGCCCTCCGGGGGTTCGCGGGGAGGGTGGCATACGCGCCGCGGGTCACCCCGAAGGGGTGGGGAGGGGCGCCTAATAGGTCGTCAATGCGGGTTGTGTGGCGACTCCGGGCCGGTGGGGGCCGTTCGCGCGGATCCCCGCGCCCCTTCACGGCGTCCGCGGGTTCTAACGTTGGGGTGTGTCCTACTTCGACGCCGCATCCGCCGCCCCCCTGCATCCCGTGGCCCGCCAGGCCCTGTTGGCCTCGCTCGACGAGGGGTGGGCCGATCCCGCTCGGCTGTACCGGGAGGGGCGGCGGGCGCGGATGCTGCTGGACGCCGCCCGGGAGGCGGCCGCCGAGGCGGTGGGCTGCCGTCCGGACGAGCTGGTCTTCACCTCTTCCGGGACGCGGGCCGTGCACACCGGGATCGCGGGCGCGCTGGCCGGGCGCCGACGGGTCGGGCGTCACCTGATCGTGTCAGCCGTCGAACACTCCTCGGTACTCCATTCGGCAGAGGCGTTCGAGGCGGAGGGCGGGGCGGTGACCCGGGTGCCGGTGGTCAGGACCGGTGCGGTCACCGTCGAGTCGTACGGCGACGCCCTGCGGTCCGACACCGCGCTGGCCTGTCTCCAGTCGGCCAACCACGAGGTGGGCACCGAGCAGCCGGTGGCGGCCGTGGCCGAGCTGTGCCGGGAGGCGGGGGTGCCGCTACTGGTGGACGCGGCGCAGTCGCTCGGCTGGGGGCCGGTGGCGGGACCCTGGTCGGTACTGGCGGCGAGCGCGCACAAGTGGGGCGGGCCGTCCGGGGTGGGGGTCCTGGCGGTGCGCAAGGGGGTGCGGTTCGCCGTCCGGGGGCCGGTGGACGAGCGGGAGTCGGGGCGCGCGGCCGGGTTCGAGAACATTCCGGCGATCGTGGCCGCGGCGGCCTCCCTGCGGGCGGTGCGGGCGGAGGCGGCGGCCGAGGCGGTACGGCTGCGCGAGCTGACGGCGCGGATCCGCGAGCGGGTGGCGGCCGTCGTGCCGGATGTGGAGGTCGTCGGGGACCCGCGGCGGCGGCTGCCGGGGATCGTCACCTTCTCCTGCCTGTACGTCGACGGGGAGGCGCTGCTGCACGAGCTGGACCGGGAGGGGTTCTCCGTCTCCTCCGGGTCGTCCTGCACCAGCAGCACGCTGACGCCCAGCCATGTGCTGAAGGCGATGGGGGTGCTGAGTGAGGGAAACGTGCGGGTTTCGTTGCCGGCGGGGGTCGCCGGGGAGGACGTCGAGCGGTTCCTCGCCGTGCTGCCGGGGGCGGTGGCGGGGGTGCGGGAGAAGCTCGGGGCGCCCGTCGCGGTGGCCGCTGCCGGGGTGCGCGGCGACGCGCTGGTGGTGGACGCGCTGGGCAAGCGGTGTCCGATTCCCGTCATCGAGCTGGCGAAGGTCATCGGGGAGGTGCCGGTCGGGGGCACGGTGCGGGTGCTGTCCGACGACGAGGCGGCCCGCCTGGACATCCCCGCATGGTGCGAGATGCGGGAACAGGAGTACGTCGGTGAGGAGCCGGCGGACCGGGGCTCGGCCTATGTGGTCCGCCGGCTCTCCTGAGTCACGCCAGGTGCTTGCGGACCTCGGTGGCGGCCTCGTCGCCGTAGGCCTTCGTGAAACGGTCCATGAAGTGGGCGCGGCGCAGCCGGTACTCCTGGGTGCCGACCGTCTCGATCACGAGGGTGGCGAGCATGCAGCCGATCTGCGCGGCGCGCTCGTGGGAGACGCCCCAGGCCAGGCCGGAGAGGAAGCCGGCGCGGAAGGCGTCACCGACGCCCGTGGGCTCGACCTTGGCCTCCTCCTCCGGGCAGCCGACCTCGATCGGGTCCTCGCCGGCCCGCTCGATCCGGACGCCGCGCGAGCCGAGGGTGGTGACGCGGTGGCCGACCTTGGAGAGGATCTCGGCGTCCGTCCAGCCCGTCTTGGACTCGATGAGGCCCTTCTCGTACTCGTTGGAGAACAGGTACGTCGCGCCCTCCAGCAGTATCCGGATCTCGTCACCGTTCATCCGGGCGATCTGCTGGGAGAAGTCGGCCGCGAAGGGGATCGAGCGGGACCGGCACTCCTCCGTGTGGCGGAGCATCGCCTCCGGGTCGTCGGCGCCGATCAGGACCAGGTCCAGGCCGCCCACACGGTCGGCGACGGTCTTCAGCTCGATGAGCCGGGCCTCGCTCATCGCGCCGGTGTAGAAGGAGCCGATCTGGTTGTGGTCGGAGTCGGTGGTGCACACGAAGCGGGCCGTGTGCAGGGTCTCGGAGATACGGACCGACCCGGTGTCGACGCCGTGCCGGTCCAGCCAGGCCCGGTACTCGTCGAAGTCCGCGCCCGCGGCGCCGACCAGGATCGGGCGGGTCCCCAGCTGGCCCATGCCGAAGGCGATGTTCGCGCCCACGCCGCCCCGGCGCACGTCCAGGTTGTCGACCAGGAAGGAGAGCGAGACCGTGTGCAGCTGGTCCGCGACGAGCTGGTCGGCGAAGCGGCCGGGGAACGTCATGAGGTGGTCGGTGGCGATGGAGCCGGTGACTGCGATGCGCACGGCGTGGACTCTCCTGAGGGGAGGCGGATTGACAGTTCACGCTACCCGGTGGACCCGCGCCACTGAAGCAGCCGAAACTACCCGATAGTAGATCTTTCTTCGCGGGCTCCGCGTACATACGGTTCGGCTATGACGAACCTCAAGGTCCACGCCCCCGCTCCGTCCGACCTCGACGGCGATCTGGCCTCGCTGCGGGGCGACGGCGCCCGGACGGCTCAGCACTGGGCCGCCCCGGAGAAGATCGCTTCCCTTCCGGTCTCCCCGTCACTCATCATCGGCGTGACCGTCCCGGCGGCATCGGCACGCCTGCTGGAGGCTATGCCGGATTACGGCAACTGGAGCGACCCGCGGGGGTGATCCCTCGATTTCCTTCGGTACGGCGCCCGGAAGGGAACCGTGCGCTCCCCCGCCGCGTCCCATCGCCGTCCCCCGTAAAGGGGATATGAGGTACGCCAACAGGGCAGCCGAAGGAGCGATGCGGTGAACACCGAGCGACCCGAGAACGACGACGCCGCGCGCGAGCCGGAGAAGACGGGTTCGGAGACGGCCGAGGTCAGGGCCGAGAAGGCCGAGATCCAGGAGGCCGAGATCCAGGACGCGCGGGCCGAGGACGCGCGGGCCGAGGACGCGCAGGCGGAGGACGCGCGGGCCGAGGACGCGCAGGCCGAGGAGACCGGCGCAGAGGAAGAGGCCGACGTTCCCGGCACTCCCGCCGGTACCGCGACCGGGCCTGTCGCCGGTACCGAGGCCGGGGCTGCCGCCGGTTCTGAGACCGGCACGCCCGCCGATACCGAGACCGGCACGCCCGCCGGTACCGACGCCGGCACGCCCGTCGGTTCCGCGGCCCGCCCCCTCGGCGACGCCGGTCTGCGGGCCGCCGGGGCCGACGCGGGCGAGGCGGCCGCCGTTTCCGGTTCCGCTGCTGACGAGCACGTCGTCGGGCCGGTGGCCGGTGACGCGCCCCCGGCCGGTCCCCGCCGCCGCTCCCCCGTGCTCATCGCCTCCGTGGCCGCCGCCGTGCTGCTGGTGGGCGGGGGTGGGGCTTACCTGACCTCCAGTGCGGTCGGCGGCTCCGGCGGGGGCACCGGCTCGGGGTCTCCGTCCGGCGACGGCACTCCCGCGGCGCTGCTCCTGGACGACCTCTCCGGGGGTACGGGTACCCCCGAGGGCGGTACGAGCGGCATCGCGCCCGGTGAGCCGAACCCCTACGGGGTGACCTACCAGGCCGACGGCCCCCTTCCCGACGGTCCCGGCTCCGCGCCGGTGTACTGGGCGAAGGGCGAGGTCACACAGGACGAGGTGGCCCGGCTGGCGAAGGCGCTGGGCGCCGAGGGGACGCCGGTCGTCGACGGCGAGGCCTGGAAGGTCGGCTCCGGGAACGACGGTTCGGGCCCGGTGCTGCGGGTGAACCGGCAGGCGCCGGGGATGTGGACGTTCACCCGGTACGCGCCCGGCACCGACAACTGCACGGCCTTCACCGACAAGTGCACCGCGACTCCCCCGGCCGGGTCCGGCGCCCCGGTGAGCGAGGCGGCCGCGAAGAAGGCGGCGGCGCCGGTCCTGAAGGCGGTCGGACAGGACGGCGCGCGGGTGGACGCGAGCCAGGTCATGGGGAGTTCGCGGGTGGTCAACGCCGACCCGGTCTTCGGTGGGCTGCCCTCCTACGGCTGGACGACCGGGATCAGCGTCGACGCCCAGGGCGAGGTGGTCGGCGGGAACGGGCAGCTGGAGACGCCGGTGAAGGGTGACACGTACCCCTTGCTGAGCGCGCGGGAAGCGCTGGACGCGTTGAACGCGGCGCCGGGCACGGACCACCGGATGGGCATCGGCGGCTGCGCCAGTCCGGTGCCGCTGAAGGACCGGCTGGAGAGTCCGTGCGGCGCGTCGACGACCGCCCCCGGAACGCAGACGGCCACGGTCGAGGACGCGGTGCTCGGGCTCGCCCCGCACACCTCGGACGGGCGGCAGGTGCTCGTGCCGTCCTGGCTGTTCGACGTGCGGGCCGCCGGGGTCGCGGGCGGCTACACGGTGACACAGCCGGCCGTCGAACCGGCGTACCTGAAGTCCGCCACCACGCCCACGCCCACGCCGACCGGGACACCGACGGCGTCCTCCGGGACGCGGGACGTGAAGGTCGACGGGTACACGGTCGAGGGCGACGAGCTGGTCGTGAGCTTCACCGGCGGGGTGTGCGGCGACTACAAGGCCACGGCGACCGAGAGCGGCGACGAGGTGAAGGTCACCGTGACGGAGACGCCCTGGAAGGGCAAGGTCTGCATCCTGATCGCCGAGGAGTACCACCAGACCGTGCACCTGGACGAGTCACTGGGCAGCCGCAAGGTCGTCGGGTCGGACGGCGGCGCCATCCCGTTGGAGAAGGCGGGCGCGCGGCTCCCGAAGGTCCGGTAGCGCCCGGCGGCGGTTCGCGCGGGGCGAACGACGAAGGCGGCGGCCCACAGGGGACCGCCGCCTTCGTGGCGTTCGGCGATGCGAACGGGCGACCTAGTTGAAGGAGTCGCCGCAGGCGCAGGAACCCGTCGCATTCGGGTTGTCGATCGTGAAGCCCTGCTTCTCGATGGTGTCGACGAAGTCGATGGAGGCGCCGCCCAGGTACGGGGCGCTCATGCGGTCGGTGACGACCTTGACGCCGTCGAAGTCCTTCACCACGTCACCGTCGAGCGAACGCTCGTCGAAGAAGAGCTGGTAGCGCAGGCCGGAGCAGCCGCCGGGCTGAACGGCGACGCGCAGTGCCAGGTCGTCGCGGCCTTCCTGGTCGAGCAGGGCCTTGACCTTCGCCGCGGCGGCGTCGGACAGGAGGATGCCGTCGCTGACAGTGGTCTTCTCGTCCGATACGGACATCTACATCTCTCCCGGGTTGTACGGAGACTGCTTGCCGACTTTTCCAACCGTCGGGGCCGCGGATTCATTCCGGGCCGAGGAGTCGAGTTTCCGCTTCTCTCCTCTTCCTGCCTTTCATGCTCGCACACGTGCGACCCGGCGGACAGCGGCCTCCCCAGCGGTGCGGGCCGGGTCACGGGATTCACGTCACATCGACGCGATGACCGTCGTCAAAGTGACGGGAAGCGGGATATGATAGATAACGTCAGATCGACGAAAAGTAGAAAGGGTGCGTGCCGTGACCACCGCCCAGACCACGGAGCTCGACGTACAGCCGAGTCCGCTCGCCCTGTTGCTGCTCGGCCGTGAGGCCGACCCGAAGAGCGAGCGGGGCGTCGAGTGCCCCGGCGACCTGCCCTCTCCCTCGGACCCCGACCTGGTCGCGCGCGCCCGCGCCGCCAAGGAGAAGCTCGGTGACAAGGTCTTCGTGCTCGGCCACCACTACCAGCGCGACGAGGTCATCCAGTTCGCCGATGTCACGGGCGACTCCTTCAAGCTGGCCAAGGACGCGGCCGCCCGCCCGGAGGCCGAGTACATCGTGTTCTGCGGTGTGCACTTCATGGCCGAGTCCGCGGACATCCTGACGTCCGACGACCAGAAGGTGGTCCTGCCCGACCTCGCCGCCGGTTGCTCGATGGCCGACATGGCCACCGCCGAGCAGGTCGCCGAGTGCTGGGACGTGCTGACCGACGCCGGCATAGCCGAGCAGGTCGTGCCCGTCTCGTACATGAACTCGTCCGCGGACATCAAGGCGTTCACGGGCAGGCACGGCGGCACGATCTGCACCTCCTCCAACGCCCAGCGGGCCCTGGAGTGGGCCTTCGAGCAGGGTGAGAAGGTGCTCTTCCTGCCGGACCAGCACCTCGGCCGCAACACCGCCGTCCGCGACCTGGGCCTGTCCCTGGAGGACTGCGTCCTGTACAACCCGCACAAGCCGAACGGCGGGCTGACCGCCGAGCAGCTGCGCGACGCGAAGATGATCCTGTGGCGGGGCCACTGCTCGGTGCACGGCCGCTTCAGCCTGGAGTCGGTCGAGGACGTCCGCGCCCGGATCCCCGGCGTGAACGTGCTCGTGCACCCCGAGTGCCGGCACGAGGTCGTGGCCGCGGCGGACTACGTCGGCTCGACCGAGTACATCATCAAGGCGCTGGAGGCGGCCCCGGCCGGCTCGAAGTGGGCCATCGGCACGGAGCTGAACCTGGTGCGCCGGCTGGCGAACCGTTTCGCGCCCGAGGGCAAGGAGATCGTCTTCCTCGACAAGACGGTCTGCTTCTGCTCGACGATGAACCGGATCGACCTGCCCCACCTGGTCTGGACCCTGGAGTCGCTCGCCGAGGGCAAGCTGGTCAACCGGATCGAGGTCGACCAGGAGACCGAGGCGTTCGCGAAGCTGGCCCTGGAGCGGATGCTGGCGCTGCCGTAGCCGCACCGCCCCGGCCCCCCTGACCTCGTCGGACGCCGTAGGCCCGGCTCACCCCGCCGGCGGCTCGCGGTCGGGGTGGGCCGGGTCCAGCGCGAAGACGGTCCCGTCGGGGCTGAGCACCACCACGGCTCCCTCGTCGAGGAACACCCGTGCCGAGGAATAGCCGACCCCGACGACCTGCTCGGCCCGCGCGGGCGACTCCCACAGCAGGTCGCCCGTATCGAGGTCGAGGGCGGCGACCCGCCCGGAGGCGCTGGCCGCGAACACCGCCTGCCCCTGGCCGTCGGCGACGGCGGGGCCCGGCTGCTGAAGGGTCGTCGAGGTCTGCCACAGCCGCTCGCCCGTCTCGGGCGAGTGGGCGGTCATCCGGCCGCTGGAGGAGGCGAAGCAGAGCACTCCGCCCACCAGGGCCGCCTGGCCGCGCGGACTGTCCGGCAACTGCTTCTTCCGTACCGCGCCGGTGTCCGGGTCGACCAGCACGACCTCGCCGTACGCCGACTCTGCGGGGGTTCGGAGATCCCGGGCCACGTACATCACGAAGGCCAGGTCTCCGTCGACGGCACCGACGTACTCGCCGTCGCCGTCCGGCACGCTCACCTTCCGGGTCGAGCCGTCGGCGGGGTCGACGGCGTAGAACACCGTGCGCGACGGGGTACCCGCGTCGGTGCAGCCGACGAACGGCACGCTGTCGACGGCGTGGAACTCGCAGGAGTAGGTGGGCCCGGCCGGCACGGTGGCCTTCCAACGCGCGGTGCCGTCGCGTACTTCGCGGGCGGTCACCCGGTAGCCGTCCGAGGTCATCAGCAGATCGCCCACGACCGCGGAATCGACGGATCCCGTCTGGTCGAGCGTGCGCGACCAGAGCCGTTCGCCGGTGGCGGCGTCGAGGGCCAGGACAGTGCCGGTCGTGTCGTCGCCCGCGCTGTTCAGGACCGACTGGGTCATGAGCAGCACGCCGTCGTGCACCCCGAGGACCGCGCCGTCGTACCGCTCCCGGGCCAGGCCCGAGGGCTGGGAGTCGGCCCGCCAGCTCAGACGGCCCGTCGTCCCGTCGACGCGGACCGGGAGGACGCCGTCGCCCCCGCAGTAGAGGGCGCCCTCGCCCATCGCGCAGGACAGGGAGGTGCCGAAGGAGGTCCCGGCGCCCTCCAGCGGCTTCGCCACGCCGCTCGCGGCGGTGCCGAACACCGAGGTCCGCCAGGGCTGCCAGCCTCGGGGCAGGGGACCCCAGCCGATGGCCTCGGAACCGGTGCTGTCCGCATCCCCCGAGGTGCCGTCCCTGCCGAACGGGCCGACGTCGAGCAGGTAGCCGGTGAGCGCCAGCGCCAGCACGCCCGCGACCCCGGCCAGGACCGGCCAACGGCGCAGCCGGGAACGGCGGCCCGTGCGGGGCGGCGCGGCGAGCGACTCCGGTTCCTCGCCCGCCTCGGGCTCGGGCGGCAGACGCAGGGTCACCGTCTCCCGGTCGTCCGCCGCGGGTTCGGGCAACGCCCGGGCGAACTCCCCGGCCAGCTCCTCGAGTCCGGGCCGGTCGGCGGCGTCCTTGGCCAGACAGCGGGTCAGGACCGCACGCAGCGGCTCGGCGACCGCGTCCACCTTCGGTTCCTCGTGCATCACCCGCCACGCCGTCAGATACGGGCTGTCGGCGTCGAAGGGACCGCGGCCGGTCGCGGCGAACACCAGCAGCGCGCCGAGGGAGAAGACGTCCGAGGCGGGACCGACCGACCGGGCGTCCTTGAACTGCTCCGGGGACATGAACGGCGGGGTGCCGATGGCGTGACCGGTCTCGGTGAGGGTCGGGTTCTCGGTGGCCCGGGAGATGCCGAAGTCGATGACCCGGGGGCCGTCCTGCGCCATCAGGACGTTGGAGGGCTTGAGGTCACGGTGGACGACCCCGGCCCGGTGGATGTCCCGCAGCGCCTCCGCCAGCCCCAGGGCCAGCCGGCGCAGTTCCGCCCCCTTCAGCGGGCCGGCGACCCGGATCCGGGCGGAGAGCGCCAGTCCGGGCACGTACTGGGTGGCCATCCAGGGCCGTACGGCCTCCGGGTCGGCGTCCACCACCGGGGCGGTGAAGGCACCGCTCACCTTGCGGACGGCGTCGATCTCCTGCCGGAAGCGGGCCCGGAAGACCTTGTCCTCCGCGTACTGGGCGTGCACCACCTTGACGGCGACCTCACGCCCCGAACGGGACCGGCCCAGGTAGACGACGCCCATGCCACCGGATCCGATCCGGTCGACGATCCGGTATCCACCGAGCGCCTTCGGGTCGTCCTTGTTCAGCGGCAACTCCCCGGTCCCCTTCCCCCGTCGAGCAGTTCGAGCTCACAGGATATGTAACCCGTACGGGGGAAGGGGCTCGGCGCGGCGGTGTCAGACTCCGGCCGGTTCCGGGTTCTTCTCGGGCTGCGCCGGCTGCTGTCGCTTCGCGGCACGCTTCTTCGCCCGGCGTTCCTTGCGGAGTTCGAGCATCGCGTACAGGGTCGGGACGAGCAGCAGGGTGAGCAGCGTCGAGGTGATCAGACCGCCGATCACGACCACCGCCAGCGGCTGGGCGATGAAGCCGCCTTCGCCGGTGACGCCCAGAGCCATCGGGAGCAGGGCGAAGATGGTCGCCAGCGCCGTCATGAGGATGGGACGCAGCCGGTGCCGCCCGCCCTCGACCACGGCCTCGACCACGCCGTACCCCTGCTTGCGGTACTGGTTGATGAGGTCGATCAGGACGATCGCGTTGGTCACCACGATGCCGATGAGCATCAGCATGCCGATCATCGCCGGGACGCCCATCGGGGTGCCGGTGACGAGCAGCAGTCCGATCGCGCCGGTCGCCGCGAAGGGGATCGAGACCAGCAGGATCAGCGGCTGGGCCAGCGACCGGAAGGTCGCCACCAGCAGCATGAAGACGATCGCGATCGCCGCGAGCATCGCCAGGGCGAGGTTCTTGAACGCGTCGTCCTGGTCCTGCGAGACCCCGCCGATCTCGGCCGTGGCGCCCTCCGGGAGCTTCAGCGCGTCGAGCCTCGAGGTGAGGTCGGCGCTCACCGCGCCGGTGTTGTCCCCGGTCGGCTTCGCGGTGACGGTGGCCGCCCGCCGGCCGTCGATGCGGGTCATCGAGACCGGGCCGTCGACCAGTTCCACGGTGGCGATGTCACCGAGCTTCACCGCGCCCAGACGCAGGGCCTTGAGCTGGGCGAGCGTCGTCGCGGGCTTCGCCGAGGTGATGACCACATCACGCTCGGTGTCGTCCAGTACCGCCTTCGCGGCCGTGGTCCCGCGGACCGCCTGGGCGACCGCCGCGCCCAGCGTCTGGTCGTCGAAACCGGCCGCGGCGGCCTTGGCGTTCGCCCTGACCGCGATGCGCGGCACACTCTGCGACAGGTCGCTGGTGACGTCGGTGACGTCGTCGAGGCCGGCCACGGCCTCACGGACCTGCTCGGCTGCGGTGCGCAGCACACCCGCGTCGGCCGCCTTCACGACGACGCTCAGGTCCTGGCTGCCGAAGCCGTCACCGGCGGCGACGGTGGTCGTCCCGATGCCCTCGAGCTTCTTCAGCCCGTCCTCGACCCGCTGCTGGACGTCCTCGTACGAGGCCGAGTCCTCGAGCATCACCTGGTACGAGGCCTGGTTGGTGTCGGTGCCGCCACCGAAGGCCGCCATGAAGCCGGAGGAGCCGACGGTGACCTGGTAGTCCTTCACGCCCTCGGTGCCGGCGAGCAGCCGCTCGACCTTCTCGGCCTGGGCGTCGGTCGCGGCCAGGCTGGTGCCCGGCTTCAGCTCCTGCTTGACCGTCAGGACCTGCTGCTCGCCCTGGTCGAAGAAGTTGGTCTTCAGCAGGGGCGCCATGGCGAATGTGGCGATCAGCACGACGACGGCGATCGCCACACTGGTGAGACGGCGCCGGGTGGCGAAGCGCAGCACGGGGACGTAGAAGCGCTGGAGGCGGCTCTTCGCCTCCTTCTCCTCGGCCGCCCGACGGGCTTCCTCGGCGTCCTCGGGGGTGCCCTTGGGGGCGCGCAGGAACCAGTACGACAGGACAGGGACGACCGTCAGCGAGACCAGCAGAGAAGCCAGCAGGGCCGCCGTCACGGTGAGCGAGAACGCGCCGAACAGGGCGCCCACCATGCCGCCGACTAGGTCGATCGGCAGGAACACGGCGACGGTGGTGAGGGTGGAGGAGGTGACCGCCCCGGCCACCTCGCGCACGGCCGTGATGATCGCGGACTGCCGCTCCTCGCCGTAGCCGAGGTGGCGCTTGATGTTCTCCAGGACGACGATCGAGTCGTCGACGACCCGGCCGATCGCGATGGTCAGCGCGCCCAGCGTCAGCATGTTCAGCGAGAGGTCCCGCGTCCACAGGACGATCAGCGCCAGCACCACGGAGAGCGGGATGCTGACCGCCGTCACCAGTGTCGAGCGGATCGACGCCAGGAAGACCAGGATGACGAGGACGGCGAAGAGCAGACCGAGGGCGCCCTCCGTGGTCAGTCCCTCGATGGCCTTCGCGACGGCCGGACCGCTGTCGCTGACGACGGTGATCGTCGCGCCCGAGCCGAGGTCCTGGCGCAGGTCGGCCAGCTCGGCGTCGACGGCGTCGGAGATGGCGACCGCGCTGCCGTCGTGGTCCATGGTGACCATCACGGCGAGGCTGGGCCTGCCGTCGGTGCGGGTGAGGGAGTCGGCCGGGGCCTCCTCCTGCCGCACCGCGGCCACGTCACCGAGCCGTACCGGCTTCGCGCCGGCGAGGCCCGGGATCCGCAGGTCCTCGATCTGGGCGACGGAGGTGTAGCCGCCGCCGACCCGGACCGTGCGGTTGCTGCCCGCCTCGTCGAAGGAGCCGGCCGGGACGGTCGCGCCGCCCGCCTGGAGCGCCTGGGCGAGGGACTGCGTGGTCAGACCGGCCTTGGCCAGCTTCGCGTCGTCGGGGGTGACCGAGACCTGGAGATCCCGGACGCCGGTGACGGTGACCTGGCCGACGCCGTCGATGTCCCGCAGCGCCGGGACGACGCTCCGGTCGAGCTGGTCGGCGAGCGCCTGCTGGTCCTTGTCGGAGGTGACCGCGAGGACGACGGTCGGCATGTCGTCGGTGGAACCGGCGACGACCTGCGGGTCCACGGCGTCGGGGAGCTGGACGCGGGCCCGGTTGACGGCCTGCTGGACGTCGGCGACGAGTTGCTTGGTGTCGTTGCCGTAGTCGAAGGACGCCACGATCACGGCGTTGCCCTCGCTCGCCGTGGAGGTGACGCCGGTGATGCCGTCGACACCCTCGAGGTTGTCCTCGATCGGCTCGATGACCTGCTTCTCGACGACGTCCGGGGAGGCGCCCTGGTAGGGGGCGAGGACGGAGACCATCGGCAGTTCGATGGTGGGGAGGAGCTGTTGCTTCAGTTGCGGGATCGCGATCGCGCCGAAGGCGATCGCGACGATGGACATGAGGCCTATCAGGGCCCGTTGCGCGAGGCTGAATCGGGACAGCCAGGACATGGGTACGGGTCTCGTCTCTGTGAGCGGCAGAAGCGGTGCCGGGCGCGGCGCGGGTGTGACGGGCGGCGTGACATGTGCGGTATGGGTGACATGTGGTGCGCCTGTGCCCCGTGCGCCGGGTGTGGCCCCTTCACCCTGGGCCATGCCGGGGCGCCGATCCGTACGCTCCAGGTCCATTTACTTATCCCGCGCCTACTCCGGGCGCAGTACGGGAGAGCCGCGCTCACTCCACCCTCGGACGTACCAGCCCCGACTCGTACGCGATCACCACGAGCTGGGCCCGGTCGCGTGCGCCCAGCTTGGCCATGGCCCGGTTGACGTGCGTCTTCACGGTGAGCGGGCTGACCTCGAGGCGCTCGGCGATCTCGTCGTTGGAGTGGCCGCCGGCGACCTGCACGAGGACCTCGCGCTCACGCACGGTCAGCGCGTCCAGCCGGGCGGACCGGGCCGGGTCGTGGGTGTCGTCCAGCGCGCCGCCCTGGGCCAGGAAGCGGGCGATCAGGCCCTTGGTCGCGGTCGGCGAAAGCAGCGCCTCCCCGCCGGCGGCGACCCGTATGGCGCTCAGCAGCTCCTCCGGCTCGCTGCCCTTGCCGAGGAAACCGGAGGCGCCGGCCCGTAGCGACCGCACCACGTAGTCGTCGACCTCGAACGTCGTCAGGATGACCACCCTGACGTGTGCGAGGGACGGATCGGCGCTGATCAGCCGGGTCGCGGCGAGGCCGTCCGTGCCGGGCATGCGGATGTCCATCAGGACGACGTCGGCGCGCTGCTCCTTGGCCAGCCGGACCGCCTGGGCGCCGTCGGACGCCTCGCCGACCACCTCCATGTCGGGCTCCGAGTCGACGAGCACGCGGAACGCGCTGCGCAGCAGCGCCTGGTCGTCGGCGAGCAGGACACGGATGGTCATGCGTTCTCCCCCGTGGTGGCCGTGCGGGTCTTGACCGGCAGGATCGCATGGACGCGGAAGCCGCCTCCGTAGCGGGGACCGGTGGTGAGGGTGCCGCGCAGGGCGGTGACGCGCTCGCGCATGCCGAGCAGACCGTGGCCGCCGCCGGCCGCCGGGGGCCCGTCCTTCGCGGGACGCCCGTCGTCGAGGACCGTGACCTCGATGTTCGGTCCCACGCGCACGACGCTGACCTCGGCTTTCGCTTCGGGCCCCGCGTGCTTCTGCACATTGGTGAGGGCTTCCTGGATGACCCGGTAGGCGGCCAGGTCGGCGGCGGCCGGGAGTTCGGTCCCGTGGTCGGTACGGGCCACCTCGACCTGGAGGCCGGCGTTGCGGAAGGTGCCGGCCAGCTCGTCGAGGCGGTCCAGGCCGGGTGCGGGTTCGGTGGGGGCCTCGGGGTCGCCGGACTGGCGCAGCAGGCCGACGGTGGCCCGCAGTTCGTTGAGCGCGGAGCGGCTGGCCTCGCGGACGTGGGCGAGGGCCTCCTTGGCCTGGTCGGGCCGCTTGTCCATGACATGCGCGGCGACTCCGGCCTGGACGTTGACCAGGGCGATGTGGTGGGCGACGACGTCGTGCAGGTCGCGGGCGATACGCAGGCGCTCCTCCGCGACCCGGCGGCGGGCCTCCTCCTCCCGGGTGCGCTCCGCGCGCTCGGCGCGGTCCCGGATGGCCTGGACGACGGCCCGGCGGCTGCGGACGGCGTCGCCGGCGGTGGCCCCGATGCCGGTCCAGGCGAGGATCCCCAGGTTCTCCTGGGCGTACCAGGGCAGCGGTCCGGCGAGCATCGCCGCGCCGGTGAGGATCGTCATGGTGAGCAGACCCGCGCGGACGGTGGTGGCGCGGTCGGTGGTGGCGGCGACCGTGAAGAGGGCGATCACGGCGGACATGGCGACGGGGGCCCGGGGGTCGCCGGTGACCGACTCCGTCACCGAGGCGGCGCCGGTGAGGGCGAGGACCGTCATGGGGGCGCTGCGGCGGAAGACGAGGGCGACGGCGGAGAGGGTCATCAGCAGCAGGCTGAGCGGATCCGGGCTGCGGATGCTCCAGCTGACGCCGTGCCCTCCGTGCGGGTCGACGAAGGAGCCGGCCAGCATGCAGAGCAGTACGCCCGCGGCGAGGCCCGCGTCCAGGGCGAGGGGGTGGGCCTTCAGCCGACGCTGGGCCCGGGCGAAGGGGGTCACTTCAGGGGGGTCACTTCCGGGCTACCGTCGCTTTCCGTGCCGTGGCCGGGGGCAGTCGCCCCCAGACCCCCGCCGTCGGCCCCGAACGGGCCTGGTCCTCAAACGCCGGACGGGCCGGCATACCGTGACCGGCGCCGAGAGGCCGCCGGACTCATCCCGGGATCAGGCCGTCGTCGCTCAGCATCTGCCGTACCTCGTCCAGGCTCGCGTCCGGGGCCGGGAGGATCAGTTCCGAGGGTTCCAGGGCGTCGTCCGGCAGCCGGTCGCCGAGGCGGCGGACGGCGTCCAGGAGGGCGCCGAGGGTGCGGTGGAAGCCGTCCTCGTCGCCGCTCTCCATCTCCGCGAGCAGCTCGTCGTCCAGCGTGTTCAGTTCGACGAGATGGGAGTCGGCCAGTTGCCACTGACCCTCCCCCATGATCCGTACGATCATGTCGCCCTCCTCGGCTCCGGTCCGTCCCCGGCGCCGGGCTACTGCTTGTCGAAGCGCGGGGTGTCCTGTGGCTGCTGCTGGGACTGCGACTGGCTCGTGCCGCCTTCGATGGCCTGCTGGCCGGCCGAGCTTCCTCCCCCAGAGCCAATGGCCTGGGAGGTGCCCCCAGCGAGCTCGGCCTTCATGCGCTGCAGTTCCAGCTCTACATCCGTACCACCGGAGAGCCGGTCCAGCTCGGCCTGGAGGTCGTCCTTCGCGATGCCCGTCGGGTCGTCCAGCGCGCCGGACGCCATGAGCTCGTCGAGAGCGCCCGCACGGGCCTGGAGCTGGGCGGTCTTGTCCTCGGCCCGCTGAATGGCCAGGCCGACGTCGCCCATCTCCTCGGAGATGCCGGAGAAGGCCTCGCCGATGCGGGTCTGCGCCTGGGCGGCGGTGTAGGTGGCCTTGATGGTCTCCTTCTTCGTACGGAAGGCGTCCACCTTGGCCTGGAGGCGCTGGGCCGCGAGGGTGAGCTTCTCCTCCTCGCCCTGGAGCGTGGAGTGCTGCGTCTCGAGGTCGGTGACCTGCTGCTGGAGGGCCGCCCGGCGGGAGAGCGCCTCGCGGGCGAGGTCCTCACGGCCGAGGGCGAGCGCCTTGCGGCCCTGGTCCTCCAGCTTGGAGGACTGCGACTGCAACTGGTTCAGCTGGAGTTCGAGGCGCTTGCGCGAGGTCGCGACGTCGGCGACGCCGCGGCGGACCTTCTGCAGGAGCTCCAGCTGTTTCTGATACGAGTAGTCGAGGGTTTCGCGCGGGTCCTCGGCCCGGTCAAGGGCCTTGTTCGCCTTCGCGCGGAAGATCATCCCCATACGCTTCATGACACCGCTCATGGGCTTCGCGCGCCCCCTTCTGACGTCCAGCTCCAGCTCTGCGACAGAACCCACAGTACGGGCCCTGCATCCATTGACGCACTGTTCGGGGACGGATGCGCTCATCCCCAAGGACGACTGACCAAGACGTTGCTCCGGCCTGGGGAGTAGGTGACCTTCAGGGTGAACGTCAGGTCACCCTGCGCCCGCTCTTTCCCGGTCCTGTCCCAGTCTGTCCCCTCTGAAGACGACTGGTGTTGCCGGATCGTTCCCCTTCGGGCTGGGGTCCATGCCCGCGAGCGCTTACCCTTGGGTTTTGTGTTCCGTAGCCGTGCCAAGGAAGAGAAGGCCCCCGCCGACAAGGCCGTGGTGACCGACTCCATGCAGCCCCGTGACCCGCAGGCCAAGAAGGGCAGGCCCACGCCCAAGCGCAGTGAGGCCCAGTCCCAGCGCCGCAGTGTCGCCAACACCTCCATGTCCCGCAAGGAGGCCTCCAAGCGTCAGCGCGACGAGCGCCGCGCCCAGATGGACAGGCAGCGCCAGGCGCTGGCCGGCGGTGACGAGCGTTATCTGCCGGTCCGCGACAAGGGCCCGGTCCGCAAGTTCGCGCGCGAGTTCATCGACTCCCGGTTCAACGTGGCGGAGTTCTTCCTGCCGATGGCCGTGGTCATCCTGGTGCTCAGCATGGTGCGGGTGGGCTCGCTGCAGACCATCGCGCTGCTGCTGTGGCTGGTCGTGATCGTGCTGATCGTGCTGGACTCGTTCGTCACGAGCTTCCGGCTGCGCAAGCAGCTCGCCGAGCGCTTCCCCGACCAGAACCGGCGGGGCGCGGTGGCCTACGCGCTGATGCGGTCCCTGCAGATGCGTCGGCTCCGGCTGCCCAAGCCGCAGATCAAGCGCGGAGCGCGGCCCTGAGCACTGCGGCTTTCTCCGGGGGGGCGGCCGCGGCCTGGTTGAACAGGCTGGGCGGGCTGCGTGACGTCGTACGACAGGAGCTGGTGGCCCGGCAGCTCGACGAGCAGATAACGGGGCGCTACCCGGTCGGGCAGCGGCTGCGGGTGCTCGACGTGGGCATGGGCCAGGGCACGCAGGCGCTGCGGCTGGCCCGGCTCGGGCACCAGGTGACCGGGCTCGAGCGGGACGCGACGATGATCGCCGCGGCCCGGGAGGCGCTGTGCGGCGAGCCCGAGGGCATCCGGGAGCGGATGCGGATCATCGAGGGCGACGGCCGGGACACCGGGGTGCACTTTCTGCCCGGCAGTTTCGACGTGGTGCTGTGCCACGGCGTGCTGATGTACGTCGAGGAGCCGGACGCGCTCCTCGCCGGGCTCGGGCGGATGCTGGCCCCGGGCGGGCTGCTGTCGCTGCTCGTGCGCAACGCGGACGCCCTGGCCATGCGGCCGGGCCTGTCCGGCGACTGGACGGGCGCGCTCGACGCCTTCGACACCGTCACCTACCGCAACCGGCTGGGGCTCGACGTACGGGCGGACCGGCTGGCGGTGCTGACCGACGCGCTGGCCGGGATCGGGGCGCCGCTCCAGGCCTGGTACGGCGTGCGGGTCTTCACGGACACGGCGGCGGACGGGGCGGAGATCCCGCAGGACCCGCAGCAGCGGGAGAGTCTGCTGTCCGCCGAGGAGCGGGCCGGGCGGACCGACCCCTACCGGCAGGTGGCGGCGCTGCTGCATCTGTGCGGGGTGCGCGGCTGAGCCGGACCGGCGTTCTTCACTCGTCCGGGTGAGCGGTGGCCGGGGTGGCCGTGCGGCGACCACCCCGACGGAGGGCTACGCCTCGTTCGCGTGGAGGCTCATCGGGCCGTAGATCTCGGTGGAGTCCTCGAAGAGCCGTACCTGGTCCGCGCCGCCTTCGAGGAGGTCCTTCCACACTTCCCCGATCCAGGACTCGGCGTCCCCCTGCGTGGTGAACTCCTCGGGCTCTACCGCTGGTTGGACCTCCGTCCCGTCGGCCTTCTCGAACCGCCACGTCCATGCCGCCATGTACGCCTCCCAGCTGTGACCACGTGCAGAGCAGAAGCCGGATCTTGGTCCGGCTTCTGCTGTGCAGCCTAGTCTGGTGCGCAAGACCTGGTCGGACACGCGAAAATCAGCTCCGTGGAAGTCACTCTGCTCGGTACCGGCGCCCCCGCGGGCCTGCCCCGCCCCGACTGCTCCTGCGCCGTGTGCGCGACCTCGCTCGGGGCCGACGCGCGGGCGGCGACCGCGCTGCTCGTGGACGGGGCCCTGTTGCTCGATCTGACGCCGGGTGCGGCGTTCGCGGCCGCGCGGGCCGGACATTCGCTGGGCGGGGTGCGGCAGGTGATGCTGACGCACCCGCACGACGGCCCCCCGGTGGAGGTGCCGGCCGGGCTGCCGCAGCCCGGCCGGGTGCCGGACGGGCGGGAGTCGACGCTGGTGACGGGGCATCGGGTGCGGGCGGTGGCGATGGACGCGCCCGGCACCGGGTACGCGGTGACCGGCCCGGCCGGGCAGCGGCTGCTGTACCTGCCGCCCGGGGGCGCGCCGGCCGGCCTGGAGGAGGGGACGGGATCCGCCGAGCGGTACGACATGGTCCTGATGGATCTGGTGGGACGCCCGGACGCACTGGCGAAGCTGCGGGCGGTGGGCGCGGTGGGCCCGACGACCGACGTGGTCGCCGTCCACCTGGACCATGGCGTGCCGCCGGGCGCGGAGTTGCGGCGGCGGCTCGCGGCGGCCGGGGCGCGGGCGGTGCCGGACGGGTCGACTCTGGTGGTGGGGGTGTACGAGGACGTGCCGGACGTGTCACGGCGGACGCTGGTGCTGGGCGGCGCCCGGTCGGGGAAGTCGGTGGAGGCCGAGCGGCGGCTGGAGCCCTTCCCGGACGTGCTGTACGTCGCCACGGGCGGGACCCGCGGCGGCGACACCGAGTGGGCGTCCCGGGTCGCCGCGCACCGCGACCGGCGGCCGGGGTCGTGGCGGACCGCGGAGACCTGCGACCTCGTGCCGCCGCTGGCGCAGGACGGCGCCCCGCTGCTGATCGACTGTCTGTCGCTATGGCTGACGGACGTCATGGACTCCGTCGGGGCGTGGGACGACGCGCAGTGGGCGGACGGCGGCGAACGGGCGCTGCGCGCGCGGGTGGCGGAACTGGCGGAGGCGGTGCGCTCGGCCCGGCGGACCGTCGTCCTGGTCTCCAACGAGGTGGGTTCGGGGATCGTGCCGGCCACGGCGTCGGGCCGGCGGTACCGGGACGAGCTGGGGCGGCTGAACGCGGCCGTGGCCGCCGAGTGCGAGGAGGTGGTCCTGGTGGTGGCCGGCCAGGCGCTGGTGCTGCGGGGACCGGCGGCCGGCGGCTGACCGTTCAGTCGGTTCGGTTCCTGCGCGCGATGACCTGGTACGCGTTCGAGAAGCGTGTCCGGCGCAGGGCCGGGGCGAGCAGGTGGTCGAGTACGGCGGCCAGGGCGGTCAGCGGTCCGGCCGTCCGGCGCAGCCGGGTCCTGTTCAGGTAGAGCGAGGCCGCCGTCGCCAGGTCGCGCGGGGCGTGCGGCGTCCGGCGGTCCGTCGCGACGATCTCGCAGCCCCGGGCCTCGAGCTCGGCCCGGAGGTTGGCCAGCGGGATCAGGTGCAGGTGGCGGGGCTGGTCGTAGGAGCGCCACCACTTGCCCAGGACGGCCGCGGACGCGCTGGAGGGGTCCGGGAGCTGCACGAGGAGGTGGCCGCCCGGCCGCAGGGCCGTCAGCGCCGCCGCCAGTTCCCGCCTCGGGTCCCGGGTGTGTTCCAGGTGGTGGAGCATGCTGACCACGTCGTAACGGCCGCGCAGCCGGGACAGGACCTCCGGGGCCGTCAATCGGCCCAGGTGGGCCTCGTCGAGCCGGCCCACCGCTCTCGCCCGCTCCACCCTCGGGGTCGGATCCACCCCGTCGAACGCGGTGTAGGTGAACAGTTCCCTCGCCACCGCCGGGAAGGCCGCGTCCCCCGTGCCCACGTCCAGCCAGCTCTCCGGCTCGGGGAAGGGCAGCATCGCCCGGGCGGTCGCCCTGAGGTGCCCGGGGTCCGGTCGTTCCTCTCCCTCGGTGCCGTACAGCGCCAGACCGGCGGCGGTCAGGCGGGGGTTCTGGAAGGCGTGCGCGCAGTCCCGGCACTCGTCGACGACGAAGGTGCCCGGCCTGCGGTGGCGCAGGTCCGGTGCGCGCAGGCGGGTGCGCAGGCGCTTCGAGCCGCACCAGGGGCAGTCGTCTCGGCGCGGCTCGTGGACGGGCCTGGGGGGCATGAGCGGCTCCGGGGATGACATCGGGAACGAACGACGAGACGAACGACAATTAGCGTCAAAACGGAACGTATGGGATACCGATCTTGGGTGCAATGACGTCACGCGGGTGTGGTGGCGATGTGGCGCGGATCCGTTCGATCGGTGCCGGTACTGTTCGGCGAATGAGCTCGCTTAATCTCGACGACTTCACCGATCTGATCGAGCGCCCCGACGGTGGGGTGCGTCGCGACGCGGAGGCGCGCCGGGGACGTCAGATCGTGCCGCCCGGATCGCTGGGGCGGCTGGACGACCTGGGTGAGTGGCTGGCGGCGGCACAGGGCTCGGCTCCCGTGCGGCCGGTCGAGCGGCCGCGGGTGGTGCTCTTCGCCGGCGACCACGGCATCGCCGAGCTCGGCGTCTCCGCCCGACCGGCGGGCAGCGCCTCGGAGTTGGTGCGCGAGGTCATCGAGGGCGGCCGTCCGGTCTCCGTGCTCGCCCGCCGTCTCGGCGTACCCGTGCGCGTCGTGGACATGGCGCTGGACTGCGATCCGGACCTGTTCCCCGAGGACGTCGTACGGCACCGGGTGCGGCGCGGCAGCGGCCGTATCGACATCGAGGACGCGCTGACGCTGGAGGAGGCCGAGGCGGCCTTCCGGGCGGGCGTGGCCGTCGCGGACGAGGAGGCCGACTCCGGAACCGACCTGGTCGTGCTCGGCGACATCAGTGTCGGCGGGACGACGGCCGCGGGCGCCCTGGTGGCCGCGCTGTGCGGAACCGACGCGTCCGTGGTGACCGGGCGGGGCGGCGAGGCGATCGACGACCTGGCGTGGATGCGCAAGTGCGCGGCGGTCCGGGACGCGCTCAGGCGGGCGCGGCCGGTGCTCGGGGAGCAGTTGCAGCTGCTGGCGACGGTGGGCGGCGCCGACCTCGCCGCCATGACGGGCTTTCTGCTCCAGTGCGCCGTACGGAAGTTGCCCGTCGTGCTGGACGGCGTGGTGGCGGCCGCCTGCGCGCTCGTCGGACAGCGGGTCGCGTTCCGGGCGCCGGACTGGTGGCTGGCCGCGCACAAGAGCGGTGAACCGGGACAGGCGAAGGCACTCGACCGGATGGCCCTGGAGCCGCTCCTCGACCAGGGCGTGAAGGTCGGGGAGGGCGCCGGAGCCCTGCTCGCGCTCCCGCTGGTGCAGGCCGCCGCCGCCCTGGCGGCGGAACTCCCCGAGAAGCCGGAAGAGGCCGAGGCGGTCGAGGCGGTCGAGGCGGTCGAGGGATCCGACGCTTCCGGGACTCCCGAGACCTCGGAGGCTTCCGGGGTGTCCGCGACTTCCGAGGTGTCCGCAGCTTCCGAGGTGTCCGCCGGGCAGCAGGAGAAGAAGCAGGAAACGGAGTAGCGAAGCGGCTTAAAGGGACAGGCGGCTCCAAAAGAGCGGATTCCCGGAAGTGCACCCATATGATCACCGCTCATGGGCAACACCCGGGGCGCCGCCGCCTTCGCCGTCTGGTACCTGCGTGCCGTCGCGTTCGTCAACTTCCTCAGTGCGGTGTGGATCTCCCTGGGGCAGGACGTCCGGCGGCACAACCAGGAGAACCTCTTCACGCCGTATCTGCTGACGGCCGGCTTCGCCTCCGGGGTCTTCACCGCGTTCCTGGCCGTCACGATGCGGCGGCGCAAGCGGGCCGCGTGGATCCTGAACCTCGGCCTGAGCGGGGCGTTCCTGGGGCTGTTCACGCTGGCCATGGCGTTCCCGGAGATCCGGCGGCACCCGCAGAACTGGGTCTCGCTCGCGCTGACCGCCGCCTTCGTCGCGGCGCTGCTCGCCGGGCGGCGGGAGTTCTACGCCAAGGGCGACCGGTCCAATCCGAGGCTCGCCGCGGCCGTCGGCGCCGGCGGGCTGCTGGGCGCCTCGCTGCTGGCCGCGCTGCTGGTGACGGTCACCAACCGGGCCTCCGCCCCCTCCACCTTCCTCGAACGCTGGCGCTACGGCGCGCTGCGGCTGGTCTCCGTGGCCGCCGACGAATACCGCGTCCCCGGGATCGCCCCGCCCACCTGGGTCGACGTCGCCGTCAACGTACTGAGCACGGTGTTCGTCCTCGCCGTCCTGTACGCCGCCTTCCGCTCCCGGCGGGCCGTCGACCCGCTCACCGAGGACGACGAGAAGCGACTGCGGGAGCTCCTCGACCGGTACGGCGAGCGGGACTCGCTCGGTTACTTCGCGCTGCGGCGGGAGAAGAGCGTGTGCTGGTCGCCGACCGGGAAGGCGGCCGTCGCCTACCGCGTCGTCGGCGGGGTGTCGCTGGCGTCCGGGGACCCGCTCGGGGATCCGGAGGCCTGGCCGGGCGCGATCGGGCCGTGGCTCGCCGAGGCGCGGGCGCACGGATGGATCCCGGCGGTGATGGGCGCCAGTGAGGAGGCCGGGACCGTGTACGCCCGGCACGGACTGGACGCGCTGGAGCTCGGGGACGAGGCCCTGGTCGAGGTCGCCGAGTTCACCCTGGAGGGGCGGGCCATGCGGACCGTACGGCAGGCCTGCAACCGGGTCCGGCGGGCCGGGTACACGGTGCGGGTACGGCGGCACGAGGACATCCCGGCCGACGAGATGGCGTTCCTGCTCCGGCGCGCCGACGACTGGCGGGACGGGGCCTGCGAACGCGGGTTCAGCATGGCGCTGGGGCGGCTCGGGGACCCGGAGGACGGGCGCTGCGTGATGCTGGAGTGCGCCGACTCCCGGGGTGAGCTGCGGGCCCTGCTCTCCTTCGTGCCCTGGGGACCGCACGGGCTGTCCCTCGACCTGATGCGGCGCGACCGCGACTGCGACAACGGGCTGATGGAGTTCATGGTCATCGAACTGCTCCGGCACGCCCGGGAGGAGCGGGACGACCGGGCGGCCCCGATCACGCAGATCTCGCTGAACTTCGCCGTGTTCCGCTCGGTCTTCGAAAGGGGCGCGCGGCTCGGCGCCGGTCCGGTGCTGAGGTGGTGGCGGTCGCTGCTCCGTTTCTTCTCCCGCTGGTGGCAGATCGAGTCGCTGTACCGCGCCAACGCCAAGTACCGGCCCATCTGGGAGCCCCGCTTCCTGCTCTTCGAGAAGAGCGCGGACCTGCCCCGCATCGGTCTCGCCTCGGCGCGGGCCGAGGGGTTCCTGGAGCCGCCGGGGCTGCCGAAGTGGCTGCGCCGGGGCCACCTGGAAACTCACCGGTGAACGCGGTCGCCCGCCGGGCCCGCCCCGAATGGGGGCCGCTGTACGAGGCCGTACGCGTCCCCTGGGTGCGGCGGCGGTGGCGGGCGCTGCCGATGACCCTCGGAGCGGTGTGCCTGACGTCGGTGACCCAGGTCGTGCAGAACCGGTCGTGGGGCTACGGGCCGGTCCAGGCCCTCGGCGCGGTACGGGCCGAGGACCCGCTCGGGCTCGCCCTGCTGCGCACCCCGCTGTCCCTGTTCGTCCCCGCGCTGGACCTGCCGGTCTGGGGCGCCCTCGCCCAGATCCTGCTGGTGTTCGGGATCGCCGAGCTCTGCCTGGGCTGGTGGCGGACCCTCGTCATCGCCTATGCCGCCACGCTCGCGGGCACCCTGTACGCGCGCGTGGGCATCGCGCTGGGCCCCGGCGGCCCGCTCGGCCTGCCCGCCGCCGACGCCCGGATCGTGGACACCGGCCCGTCGGCGGCCGTGGTCGGCCTCGCGGTGTTCCTGGGCTGGCGCTACCGCGCGTACGCGACGGCGGGGGCGGTGATCGTCTCGATGGTGGTGGAGGTCCTGCTGAAGGACAACCTGGCGGGCAAGGAGCATCTGGCGGCGATCGCGGCGGTGCTGGTGCTGTGCGCGGTGGCGGAGACCCGCGGGCGCCGCGGGCCCGGGCGGTCGGCCCGGGGCCTGCGGGGCGGTACGGGTGCGCGGTCCCGCCGGGGGACCCGGGGCGTCGCCGGTCCGCGGCCACGCCACGGGGCGCGACCGGCCACCAAGCCCCGCAGCCGCCGTACGGCGCACGCGCCCGGTCAGGACCGGGTTTCTCGGTTGCGCTCCTCGGACTGAGCGAGCTCCGCGGTCGTCTTCCCGCCCAGCCAGTCCCCCACCATCCGGCGCGGCCCCGCCCAGCGGCGGTCGTGGCGGTAGGCCCGCAGCACCGCCTTCGCCCGCGCGCGCGGGCGCCGCCGGTAGAGCCGGCGGGCCCACGGCGAGCCGGGCCGGGCCACCCGGACCAGGCCCAGCAGCCCGAGGAACGGGATGAAGACGCTGAACACGGCCATCTTGGCCTTGCCCTTGCTCAGCACGGCCAGGGAGAACAGGAAGTTGAGCACGACGGTCGAGATGACACCGCCCCGGTCCTGGAGCTCGTCCTGGCTCATGTCGTTGACCCCGAACGGCGAGAAGCCCACCAGCAGCAGTCCGCCCAGCGCCGCCGTCAGGACCACGGCCTCCACACTCTTGCGGCCGGCCTCCGTCCAGTACACGTCGTCGAGATGCAGGATCAGCGCGAACTCGTCGAGGACCAGGCCCGTGCCGATGCCGAAGACCACGGCGAAGGCCCCCGCCCCGAAGCCGTGCCGGCCGCTCGCCACCGCGCCAAAGCCGCCCGCCACGGTCAGGACGATGCCGGGGACCACGTGGTGGATGTGCACCCCGCCGGAGCTGATGTTGCCGAAGGGGCCCTTGCCCGCCCGGATGAGTCGCGTGATGACCCGGGTGATCAGGAAGGTGAGGACGAACGCGGTCAGGGCGAGGAGCAGCGGGACCTTGCCCGGTTCGACGATGTTGCGCTGCACCCACTCGACCATGTCACCAGTCTCCGGGGACGGGGGGCGGGCTGCCTCACGGGCGGGGCGACCGGGCTAGTCTGCCGCCGTGTCCACGACCTCGCCCTTCGACGGCCTCCGCTTCGCCTTCGGCACCCTCACCGTCCTCCCGGTCCGGGTGACCCGCTGGGACCGGGAGGCCGCGCGCGGGGGCATGCTGGGCGCCCCCGTGGTCGGGCTGGTCGTCGGCGGCTGCGCGGCCGGGGTCGGCCTGCTGCTGCTGTACCTGGGCGCGAGCCCGCTGCTCGCCGCGGTCGCCTCCGCCGCCGTGCCCGCCGTCCTCACCCGCGGTCTGCACCTGGACGGACTGGCCGACACCGCGGACGGACTCGGCAGCGGCAAGCCCGCCGAGGACGCGCTGCGGATCATGAAGCAGTCCGACATCGGCCCGTTCGGCGTGCTCACGATCGTCCTCGTGCTGCTCGCCCAGGTGGCCGCGCTGACGCAGCTCTACGACACCTCGTGGGCGCTGGGCGCGGTGGCAGCCCTCGTCTCGGCGGCCGCCGCCCGGCTCGCGCTGACCCTGGCGGCCCGCGCCGGGGTGCCGGCCGCGCGGCCGGAGGGGCTGGGCGCGGCGGTCGCCGGCGTGGTCCCGGTGCGGGGCGCGGTGCTCACCGCCGTCGCCGTGACGCTGGCGGCGGCGGCCCTGGGAGCGTGGTGCGGGCCGTACGAGGGCGGGGTCGTCGTCCTGGTCGGGCACGTCGAGCCCGGCGTCCTGTCCGAGCCGTACGACGCCGTCCGGCCGGCGCTCGCGGTCCTCGCCGCCCTCGCCGCCGCCGAACTGCTGCTGCGGCACTGCGCGCGGCGCTTCGGCGGGGTCACCGGGGATGTGTTCGGCGGCCTGGCGGAGACGGCGGCGACCACCGCGCTCATGGTGTTCTGCCTGGGCCGCTAGACGGCTGACATGCCTCCCGCCACGCCCCCAGCTCGTACTTCTTCAGCAGCGAACTCAGGCCCAGTTTGCGGGAGTCCGCGCAGAACGCGCTCGTGGAGAGTTCGTACTCGACGTGGAAGACGGCCTTGCCCGCCTCGATGAAGGGGGTCAGGTCCGCGCACTCGTCGTACTGGGCGCACTGTTCGTTGACCGCGAAGTCGAAGTCGTCGACGAGTTCGGGGATCTGGTCGAGGTCGTTCTTCAGTCCGACCGACATGCCCCGGTCGTGGGCGAGTTCGGCGATGAGGCGGTTGTAGCGGAGCTGGTCGGCGGCCCGCACCGGGAAGCCCGTGGGGTTCTTGTAGCCGTCCATGTTGTCCGGCTCGACCGCGTCGAAGCCCTTCGCGCGGCACATGTCGAGGCGGGCCGCCATCAGGGGCTCCAGGACGTCCAACGCGCGGATGTCGAGCCAGCGTTCGCCCTCCCAGCCGTTGCGCTTGCCGATCACCGACTTCGGGAACTCCGCCGCGTCCGGGCGCCAGTCCTCCCAGGCGCCGGTGGAGAGGTAGCAGATGACCTTGCGACCGTCTCGGTGCAGACCCGCGACCGTGGCCGCGGTGTGGTCGAAGCCGTCGATGTCGTAGACCGGCACGTCGACGCCGGTGTCCAGGCGGCCGCTCAGCTGCCACTGCCAGTCGGTGCCGGGGGCCGGCCGCCAGATCCCGCCGTCCGCGGTCCCGGCGCCCGCCTCGTCGTCCGGCCGGTCGTCCTGTCCGCCGTCCGGCGCGAAGGCGCAGCCCGCCAATAGCAGGGCGAGCAGGGGCAGCAACAGGGTCGGGCGTCTCACCGGGTGGGCTCCAGATCGTTGGGCGACGTACCCGCCGATGATCGCCCATGTCACCCGCGCGCCTTCTCCCCACTGCGACCCGAAGGGTGTGATCCGGTCCGTGGAATGCGAGGATCGTGCGGTGGCTACGACGCCACCGACAGGTGAACACGCGCGTGCGTGGGCGACCGCGCACGCACGCGTACGCTCAGTCCGGGATCCGTCACGCCGGTCCGCCGCGCCGGTGAGGCACACCCCCGGATACGACCGCACCCACGACCCCGATCTAGGGTCGGCTGTCGGGCCCGGTCGACCCACACATTCCGGCCACCGCAACTCCACATCGGAAGCGAGATTTCACCACCGTGACTGCTCTCACTCTCAGCACCGCCGCGGCGCCCGGCCTCCGGGCCGACGCGATCGTGATCGGTGTCGCCAAGGGCACGAAAGGCCCGATCGTTGCCCCAGGCGCCGAAGCCGTCGACAAGGCCTACGACGGCAAGCTCGCCGGCATCCTGGAAACCCTCGGCGCCTCCGGGGCCGAGGGCGAGGCGACCAAGCTGCCCGCCCCGGCCGGATTCAAGGCACCGCTCGTGCTCGCGGTGGGGCTCGGCCAGGAGCCCGAGAAGGACGCCGGCTTCGACCCCGAGGCGCTGCGCAAGGCGGCCGGCACGGCCGCCCGCACCCTGACCGGCGCCAAGAAGGCGGCCTTCCTGCTGCCGGTGACCGACGCCGCCGACATCGGCGCGATCGGCGAGGGCGTGCTGCTCGGCGCGTACTCCTTCGACGTCTACAAGCGGGGCGGCGACGACGCCAAGACCAAGAACGGCAAGGCGCCCCTCGCCGAGGCCACCCTGCTCGGCGGGAAGCCGCGCGACGCCGCCCACAAGGCCGCGCTGCTGCGTGCCGCCGCCGTCGGCGAGGAGCTCAACCGCGCCCGCGACCTGATCAACATGCCCCCGAACGACCTCGACCCGGAGACGTTCGCCGGCATCGCGCAGGCCGCGGCCAAGGAACACGGCATCAAGGTGCAGGTGCTCGACGAGAAGGCGCTCGCCAAGGGCGGCTACGGCGGCATCCTGGGTGTCGGCAACGGCTCGGCCGCGGCCCCGCGCCTGGTGAAGCTGTCGTACACCTCGTCCAAGGCCAAGAAGAGCCTCGCCTTCGTCGGCAAGGGCATCACCTACGACTCGGGCGGCATCTCGCTGAAGCCGGCCGGGCACAACGAGACGATGAAGTGCGACATGAGCGGTGCGGCGGCGGTCTTCGCCGCGGTCGTCGCCGCCGCGCGGCTCGGGCTCGAGGTGAACGTCACCGGGTGGCTGGCGCTGGCCGAGAACATGCCGTCGGGCTCCGCCACCCGCCCGGGCGACGTGCTGCGCATGTACAGCGGCAAGACCGTCGAGGTCCTCAACACGGACGCCGAGGGCCGGCTGGTCCTCGCGGACGCGCTGTGGGCGGCCTCCGCGGAGAAGCCGGACGCGATCGTCGACGTCGCCACCCTCACCGGCGCGATGATGCTGGCGCTGGGCAGCCGGACCTTCGGCATCATGGCGAACGACGACGCGTTCCGCTCCGCGCTGCACGAGGCCGCCGAGGAGGTCGGTGAGCCGGCGTGGCCGATGCCGCTGCCGGAGCACCTGCGCAAGGGCATGGACTCGGCCGTCGCGGACATCGCCAACATGGGTGAGCGGATGGGCGGCGGGCTGGTGGCCGGTCTCTTCCTGCGCGAGTTCGTGGGCGAGGGGATCACCTGGGCGCACCTGGACATCGCCGGGCCGGCGTTCAACGAAGGCGGTCCCTTCGGATACACCCCCAAGGGCGGTACGGGCACGGCGGTGCGGACCCTCGTCCGGCTGGCCGAGCTGACCGCCTCCGGCGACCTGGGCTAGTCCCTCCGGGAGGGGGACTGTGCGCCTGATCACTCGGGCCCGTCCGTCAGGTGACGGGTGCGGGCCGGACGTGGCTGGTCGCGCAGTTCCCCGCGCCCTGGGGGGAGCGGTTTCCCTCGTCACATGTGAGCGTGGGGTGTCTCACACCCCGGCCCCGCGTCTCGTTCCTCTCCCGCAAGTGCGAAGATGGGCCTCGGCAGGACAGGGCCCCCACCACAGGGCCGTAGAAAGAGCGGCCGGACACCAGCCGCCGGCGGTCAGCGACGACCGGCGCACGGCGCACATGCATGGAGGACGTGACGTGGCGAACGACGCCAGCACCGTTTTCGACCTAGTGATCCTCGGCGGTGGTAGTGGCGGTTACGCCGCGGCCCTGCGCGGGGCGCAGCTGGGCCTGGACGTCGCCCTGATCGAGAAGGACAAGGTCGGCGGCACCTGCCTGCACCGGGGTTGCATCCCCACCAAGGCCCTGCTGCACGCCGGCGAGATCGCCGACCAGGCCCGCGAGAGCGAGCAGTTCGGCGTCAAGGCCACCTTCGAGGGCATCGACGTCCCCGCCGTCCACAAGTACAAGGACGGTGTCGTCTCCGGCCTGTACAAGGGCCTTCAGGGGCTGATCGCCTCGCGCAAGGTGACGTACATCGAGGGTGAGGGCCGTCTGTCCTCCCCGACCTCCGTCGACGTGGGCGGACAGCGTGTCCAGGGCCGCCACGTGCTGCTCGCGACCGGCTCCGTGCCGAAGTCGCTGCCGGGCCTGGAGATCGACGGCGACCGGATCATCTCCTCGGACCACGCCCTCGTCCTGGACCGCGTGCCGAAGTCGGCGATCATCCTCGGCGGTGGCGTGATCGGCGTCGAGTTCGCCTCGGCGTGGAAGTCCTTCGGCTCCGACGTCACGATCATCGAGGGCCTCAAGCACCTCGCTCCTCTCGAGGACGAGAACTCCTCCAAGCTTCTTGAGCGCGCGTTCCGCAAGCGCGGCATCAAGTTCAACCTGGGCACCTTCTTCTCCAAGGCGGAGTACACCGCCGACGGCGTCAAGGTCACGCTGGCCGACGGCAAGGAGTTCCAGGCCGAGGTCCTGCTGGTCGCGGTGGGCCGCGGGCCCGTCTCCGCCGGTCTCGGTTACGAGGAGCAGGGCGTCGCGATGGACCGCGGTTACGTCCTGGTCGACGAGTACATGCGCACCAACGTCCCGACCATCTCCGCCGTCGGCGACCTGGTCCCGACCCTCCAGCTCGCGCACGTCGGCTTCGCCGAGGGCATGCTGGTCGCGGAGCGTCTGGCCGGTCAGAAGGTCGTTCCGATCGACTACGACGGTGTCCCGCGGGTGACGTACTGCCACCCCGAGGTCGCCTCCGTGGGCATCACCGAGGCCAAGGCCAAGGAGATCTACGGCGCGGACAAGGTCGTCGCTCTGAAGTACAACCTCGCGGGCAACGGCAAGAGCAAGATCCTCAACACCGCGGGCGAGATCAAGCTCGTCCAGGTGAAGGACGGTGCCGTGGTCGGCGTCCACATGGTCGGCGACCGCATGGGCGAGCAGGTCGGCGAAGCCCAGCTGATCTACAACTGGGAGGCGCTGCCCGCCGAGGTCGCGCAGCTCATCCACGCCCACCCGACGCAGAACGAGGCGCTCGGCGAGGCCCACCTGGCCCTGGCGGGCAAGCCGCTGCACTCGCACGACTGACCCTCGGTCGACCGAGCGACTCCGCGACGACACAGACTTCCGCAATTCGTAAGGAGCAACCGAAACCATGGCGGTTTCCGTAACCCTTCCGGCGCTCGGCGAGAGCGTCACCGAGGGCACTGTCACCCGCTGGCTGAAGGCCGAGGGTGAGCGCGTCGAGGCCGACGAGCCCCTGCTCGAGGTCTCGACCGACAAGGTCGACACCGAGATCCCCTCCCCCGCCGCCGGCATCCTGGCCTCCATCAAGGTCGCCGAGGACGAGACGGTCGAGGTCGGTGCCGAGCTGGCCGTCATCGACGACGGCACCGGCGCTCCTGCCGCCGCTCCGGCTCCGGCCGCCGAGCCGGTCGCCGAGCCCGCTCCCGAGCCGGCCCAGGCCGCCCCGTCCACCGAGCAGGCCGCCCCGGCCCCGGCTCCCACCGCCGAGGCCGCCGCCGGCGGCGGCTCCGCCGAGGGCACGGACGTCGTCCTGCCCGCGCTCGGCGAGTCCGTCACCGAGGGCACCGTCACCCGCTGGCTGAAGCAGGTCGGCGAGGAGGTCACGGAGGACGAGCCGCTGCTCGAGGTCTCGACCGACAAGGTCGACACCGAGATCCCGGCGCCCGTCTCCGGTGTGCTGCTCGAGATCACGGTCGGCGAGGACGAGACGGCCGAGGTCGGCGCCAAGCTCGCCGTCATCGGCGCCCCGGGCGCGGCTCCGGCCGCCGCCCCGGCCCCCGCCGCTCCGGCTCCCGCCCCCGCCGCTCCGGCGCCGGAGCCCGCTGCCCCGGCGCCCGCCGCCGCTGCCCCGGCGCCCGCCGCCCCGGCTCCGGCGCCCGCCGCCCCGGCTCCGGCGCCCGCCGCCCCGGCTCCGGCTCCCGCTCCGGTCGCCGCCGCCCCGGCTCCGGCTGCCCCGGCCCCCGCGCCGGTCGCCCCGGCTCCGGCCGCCCCCGCGCCCGCCGCTCCCGCGGGTGACGACGGCGCCTACGTGACCCCGCTGGTGCGCAAGCTCGCCGCCGAGAACGGCGTCGACCTGGCCGCCGTCAAGGGCACCGGCGTCGGCGGTCGTATCCGCAAGCAGGACGTCCTCGCCGCCGCCGAGGCCGCGAAGGCCGCCGCCGCGGCTCCGGCTCCGGCCGCTGCCGCACCGAGCGCCGCGAAGAAGGCCCCGCAGCTGGAGGCCTCCCCGCTGCGCGGCCAGACCGTCAAGATGCCCCGCATCCGCAAGGTCATCGGCGACAACATGGTCAAGGCGCTGCACGAGCAGGCGCAGCTGTCCTCGGTCGTCGAGGTCGACATCACCCGGCTGATGAAGCTCCGCGCGCAGGCGAAGGACTCCTTCGCGGCCCGCGAGGGCGTCAAGCTCTCCCCGATGCCGTTCTTCGTGAAGGCCGCGGCCCAGGCGCTGAAGGCCCACCCGGCCGTCAACGCCCGGATCAACGTGGACGAGGGCACCATCACCTACTTCGACACCGAGCACATCGGTATCGCGGTGGACTCCGAGAAGGGCCTGATGACCCCGGTCATCAAGCACGCGGGCGACCTGAACATCGCCGGCATCGCCAAGGCCACGGCCGACCTGGCGGGCAAGGTCCGCGCGAACAAGATCACCCCGGACGAGCTGTCCGGCGCGACCTTCACCATCAGCAACACCGGCTCGCGCGGCGCGCTGTTCGACACGATCATCGTGCCGCCGAACCAGGTCGCGATCCTCGGCATCGGTGCCACGGTCAAGCGTCCGGCCGTCATCGAGACGGAGGAGGGCACGGTCATCGGCGTCCGCGACATGACGTACCTGACCCTGTCCTACGACCACCGGCTGGTCGACGGCGCCGACGCGGCCCGTTACCTGACCGCGGTCAAGGCGATCCTGGAGGCCGGCGAGTTCGAGGTCGAACTCGGCCTCTGATCTCCCAGGGCTCGACAGTGGATGCCCCCGTCCGGACTCTCCGGGCGGGGGCATCCGCCTGTCTGATCCCGGCGCGGCCGTGAGCGGGGTCTGTCCTGTACCGGTCTTTACAGGCGAGCCCCGGTGTGGGCGTGTAAGTCTCGTCTCACCTGCTTGAAAGCGCCCCCGTGCGCCTCTCCTCCGCGGGCCCCCGGCCGTATTGTCTAAACGTCAAACGCCCCCGGGGGCCCGTGCGGCCCCTCCTCAAAGGAGCCCTCATGACCGCGCCCGTCGTCCACTCGCTGCGCGAACAGATCCGCGAGCACATCGTGGAGGGGATCGTCAGCGGGCGCTGGAAGCCGGGCGAGCGGATCGTGGAGCGCCGGATCGCGACCGAGCTGGAGGTCAGCCAGACACCGGTGCGGGAGGCGCTGCGCGAGCTGGAGTCGCTGCGGTTGATCGAATCCGCGCCGAACAAGGGCGTGCGGGTGCGCAACCTCACGGCCGCGGACCTGGAGGAGAGTTACCCCGTGCGGGCCGGCCTGGAGGCGATCGCGGCGGAGCTGGCCGCGCTGCGCCTCGCGGAGGACTGCTCGGCCCTCGAACCGCATGTCGCCGCACTGTACGAGGCGGACCGCGACGCGGACGGCACGGCCCAGGTGCGGCACACCGTGGGCTTCCACCGGGAGCTGGTCCGGGCGGCCGGGAACTCGGTACTGCTGCACACCTGGGAGGGCCTCGGCATCGAGGTGTTCACGGCGCTGTCGATCCGCTGGCTGGGGACCGTGCAGCAGTCGTACGCGGAGGAGCACGAGGAGCTCGTCCAGGCGTTCCGGCGGCGGGATCCGAGGATCGCCGAGCTGGTGAAGGCGCACGTTCTCGGATGCGCCCCCCGGGCCTAGCGCGGCGCTCGCGTTCCAGTGGAGCGTACCCGTGCTCATACGTGGGCTCCGACCTGCGAAAACCCTCCATCGACGCGGCACGGGGTGCCTGCCCGAAAGGCACCCCGTGCCTACTTTCTCGTAATCGAGAGGTTTTGCCCTTCAACCCTTTGATCGATCATCGATCAGGGGGTTATTGTCGCCGACGGGCCGCGGACGGAGCCACCCATGGCGCCGCACCGAGCCCACGCCCTGTCCTGCCAAAGACCAAGGGCACCCCCGGAAACACCCTCACAGGGAACCCCCTTCGACTGAGGAAGGCGGCGACATGACCGACCCCCAGGCCATCCAGCCGAGCGCGCTCGACCAGCTCCCCGACCGGGACCCGGAGGAGACCGCCGAATGGCAGGCCTCCCTGGACGCGGTCGCCAAGGCGGCCGGGCCGCACCGTGCCGCGTATCTGATGCGCCGCACGCTGGAGCGTGCCGAGGGCAACGGCATCGCGCTGCCCAAGCTGCTGGAGACGGACTACGTCAACACCATCCCCACCGCCGCCGAGCCGTCCGCGCCCGGTGACGAGGAGATGGAACGGAAGATCACCGCGTGGAACCGCTGGAACGCGGCCGCGATGGTGACCCGGGGCGCGAAACACGGCGTCGGCGGCCACATCGCCACCTTCGCCTCCGCGGCCTGGCTCTACGAGACCGGCTTCAACCACTTCTTCAAGGGCAAGGAGGCCGACGGCTCGGGCGACCAGCTCTACATCCAGGGCCACGCCTCCCCCGGCATCTACGCCCGCGCCTTCCTCGACGGCCGGCTGACCGAGCAGCACCTCGACAACTTCCGCCAGGAGGCGGGCGGCAACGGCCTCCCGTCGTACCCGCACCCGCGCCGCCTGCCCTGGCTGTGGGAGTTCCCGACGGTGTCGATGGGTCTCGGCCCGCTCTCCGCCATCTACCAGGCGCGATTCAACCGCTACCTCACCGCCCGCGGCATCAAGGATGTCTCCCAGTCCCACGTCTGGGCCTTCCTGGGCGACGGCGAGATGGACGAGCCGGAGTCGACGGCGGCACTCGCGCTGGCCTCCCGCGAGGGTCTGGACAACCTGACCTTCGTCATCAACTGCAACCTGCAGCGCCTGGACGGCCCGGTCCGCGCGAACTTCAAGATCGTGCAGGAGCTGGAGGCCCAGTTCCGCGGCGCGGGCTGGAACGTCGTCAAGTCGCTGTGGGGCTCCGCCTGGGACGAGCTGTTCCAGCTCGACACCACGGGCGCGCTGGTCCGCCGGCTGCGCGAGGTACCGGACGCCCAGGTGCAGACGTACCAGACGCGCGGCGCCGCCTACATCCGCGAGGACTTCTTCGGCAAGGACCCGGCGCTCGCCGAGCTGGCGAAGCTGCTGAGCGACGACAAGATCCTCGAGTGTTTCCACCTGTCCCGTGGTGGTCACGAGGCGCGCAAGGTGTTCGCGGCCTACAAGGCGGCCGTGGAGTTCAAGGGCGCCCCGACGGTCATCCTGGCCCAGACGGTCAAGGGCCACACCCTCGGCGAGGGCTTCGCGTCGAAGAACGCCAACCACCAGATGAAGAAGCTCTCGGTGGACGAGTTCAAGACGATGCGCGACCTGCTGGAGCTGCCGATCTCGGACAGCCAGTTCGTCGACGGCGTCGTGCCCTACGGTCACCCGGGCGCCGACTCCCCCGAGGTCCGCTACCTCCAGGAGCGCCGCGCGGCCCTCGGCGGCCCGGCCCCGGCCCGCCGCACGCACGCGCTCGCCCCGCTGCCGGCCCCGGCGGAGAAGGCGTTCGCCTCCTTCGACAAGGGTTCCGGCTCGCAGAACATCGCCACCACCATGGCCTTCGTCCGGCTGGTCAAGGACCTGGTCCGCGACAAGGAGACCGGCAAGCGCTGGGTGCCGATCGTCCCCGACGAGGCGCGCACCTTCGGCATGGAGTCGCTCTTCCCGTCGCTCGGGATCTACTCCCCCAAGGGCCAGACGTACGAGCCGGTCGACCGCGACCAGCTGATGTACTACAAGGAGGCCAAGAACGGCCAGATCCTCAACGAGGGGATCACCGAGGCCGGTTCGATGGCCGACTTCATCGCCGCGTCCACCGCGTACTCCACGCACGGTGAGGCGATGATCCCGTTCTACATCTTCTACTCGATGTTCGGCTGGCAGCGCACGGCCGACCAGATGTGGCAGCTCGGCGACCAGCTGGGCCGCGGCTTCCTCGTCGGCGCCACGGCCGGCCGGACGACCCTGACGGGCGAGGGCCTCCAGCATGCCGACGGCCATTCCCCGGTCATCGCCGCGACCAACCCGGCCGCCCTCAGCTACGACCCGGCGTTCGCCTACGAGATCGCGACGATCGTCAAGGACGGTCTGCGCCGGATGTACGGCGAGGCCGCCCCGGGCGAGGACCCGAACGTCTTCTACTACCTGACGGTCTACAACGAGCCGATGCCGCAGCCGGCCAAGCCGTCCGCGCCCGGTGTGGACGAGGGCATCCTCAAGGGCCTGTACCGCTTCAACACCGCGGAGTCGGCCGGCGTGGACGTGGCGGCGGCCAACGCCCCGCGCATCCAGCTGCTGGGCTCCGGCACGGCGATCCACTGGGTCCTGAAGGCGCAGCGACTGCTCGCCGAGGAGTGGGGTGTGGCCTCCGACGTGTGGTCCGCGACCTCCTGGACCGAACTGCGCCGCGACGCGCTGGAGGCCGACGCGGCCCTGCTGCGCGGCGAGGAGCGCCTGCCGTACGTCCGTCGGGCCCTCCAGGGCGCCGAGGGTCCGGTCCTCGCGGTCTCCGACTACATGCGTCAGGTCCCGGACCAGATCGCACAGTGGGTCGACCAGGACTGGTCCTCGCTGGGCGCGGACGGCTTCGGCCTCTCCGACACCCGCGAGGCGGCCCGTCGCCACTTCGGCGTCGACGCCGAGTCGATCGTCGTCGCGGCCTTGGCCCAGCTCGCCCGCCGCGGCGAGGTGAAGGCGACGGCGGTGAAGGAAGCGCGCGAGCGTTACGGGCTGTAGGCCCGGGGTTCCCGGTCGTTGAAGGGGCCCGGCGGCTTGCGTCCGCCGGGCCCCTTCGCCGTCCCACCGTCGTCCGGCCGTGGCGCGGCCGCGAGCCGGTGGGAGCCGGTCGGAGCCGGTGGCGCACCGGGCCCATCCGGCCCGCGGTCGGCGACCCGGCAAGATGAACGCATGCGCGCTGCCCGCCTCATCAAGATGGTGCTCCTTCTCCAGTCCCGGCCCAGCATGACCGCGTCCGAGCTGGCCCGGGAGCTGGAGGTGTCGGAGCGGACCGTCACGCGGGACGCGCAGGCGCTGTCCGAGGCGGGCGTGCCGGTGTACGCGGAGCGGGGGCGGGCGGGGGGCTACCGGCTCGTCGGGGGCTATCGGACGCGGCTGACGGGGCTGGGGCGCGGTGAGGCGGAGGCGCTGTTCCTGAGCGGCGTGCCGGGGGCGCTGCGGGAGATGGGTCTCGAGGACGTCGCGTCGGCCGCGCGGCTGAAGGTGTCGGCGGCTCTGCTGCCCTCCCTGCGGGACGCCCCGCGTACGGCGGCGCAGCGCTTCCACCTGGACGCGCCCGCCTGGTTCCGGGAGCCCGTGGCTCCCGCTCTGCTCCCGGTGATCGCGGACGCGGTGTGGGACGACCGGCGCCTGAGCGCCCGCTACCGGCGCGGGGAGGGCGACGTGGTCCGGGAGCTGGAGCCGTACGGGCTCGTGCTCAAGGCAGGCGTCTGGTACCTGTGCGCCCGGGTCGGCGGGACGGGGCCGGGGTCCCGGACAGAGGGGACAGAGGGGAAAGAGGCGTGGGCGGGGGCGCGGTCAGGCGCGGGGTCGGAGCCGGGCACAGAGCCGGGGGCGCGGTCAGGCGCGGGATCGGGGCCGGGGTCGGACACAGAGGCGGGGTCGGGGGCGGGGACGTTCCGGACCTATCGCATCGATCGGTTCGTCGGGGCCGAGGTCCTGGAGGACCGTTTCAGCAGGGACGAGGACTTCGATCTGCCCGCGTTCTGGGACGGGCAGGCCGAGCGGTTCGCGCGGTCGATCCTGCGGGCCGAGGTGGTCCTGCGGCTCTCGGAGACGGGGGTGCGCAATCTGCCGTACGCCGTGGATCCGGTGGCCGCCCGGGACGCGCTGGCGGGTGTCCCGGAGCCGGACGGGCCGGGCTGGGTGACCGTCACCCTGGGGGTCGAGTCGGAGGAGGTGGCGCACACGCAGCTCGCGGCGCTGGGGCCGGAGGCCGAGGTGCTGTCGCCGGCCACGCTGCGGGACCGGTTCGCCGCGGATGCGGTACGGCTGACGGAGCTCTACGGGCGTCGGGAAGGGTGAGGATCCTGCTGGAATCCCCGGTACTCCGGGTGCGTGGCGCACTGCGAGGCACGATGCTGGACGCGTGATGGACGAGACGGAGTTCTGGGAGCTGGTGGACGCCACGCGCGAGGCCGCCGAGGGCGATCCCGAGGAGCAGGCCGACCTGCTCGTGGAGCGGCTGGTCCGGCTGGACCCCGACTCCGTGCTCGACTTCGCCCGGCACTTCGAGTCCCGCTACAACCGCGCCTACCGCTGGGACCTCTGGGGCGCGGCCTGGCTGCTGCTGGACGGGGCCAGCGACGACGCCTTCGACTTCTTCCGGTGCTGGCTGATCGGACAGGGCCGCGAGGTGTTCGAGGGCGCCCTGCACGGCGACCCGGACTCGCTCGCCGATCTGCTGGACGACTTCGACGAGGAGATCGACGGGGACGGCGAGGAACTCGGCTACGCGGCCGACGAGGCCTACGAGCAGCTCACCGGGACCGTCGCCCCGGACCTGGGCATCCCGCCCGCGCCCGCCGAACCGGAGGGCACGCCGGTGGCCTTCGAGAACGAGGCGGCGCTGGCCGAGCGGTATCCCCGGCTGTGGCAGCGCTTCAAGGAGTGACCCGCGTCGGCGGTCACACCGCGAGCTTGCGGCGGGTGCTGTCCGTAGGGATGTACGCCTGCGACTGATCGACCCGCACCGCGTGGTGCATCGGCGCCCTGTTGGCCTGCTCCAGGGCGGAGGCGGTGACCGCGGCCGGGCCCAGGACGACGGCGGCGACGGCGCAGAGCACGGTCCAGGGGCTGCGAGCCGCCTTCGCCCAGGCCGGGTCGCGCTCCGTGCTGTCCGCGTCGACCACGTCGCGGCCGGCCCCGGCGCTTCCGGTGCTTCCGGTGTTCCGTGTGCTTCCGGTGTTCCCCGTGTCGACGGTGGTTCCCGTCTTCCCCGTGGACCGGTTACGACTGCTGTTCATGATCCCCGCCTCCGGTCGGCTTGTGTTGTGCATGACCGTAGGACGCGGAAATGGGAGAACCCTGAACGCCGCCTAAGGCGTTCCTGTGAGACTTCCGGCGGCCTGGGCGGCGGTTCTGCCCTGGAGCCGGGCCGCCGTCTCACGGATCTCCGGCAGCCGCGCGGTGAGGGCGGCGCCGGGGCAGCTGGTCATGTAGCCGTCCTGGTGGCCGGCCAGCGCCGGGAGGGTGGCGGTGGTGCCGGCCGCGTACCGGCTGCGGCTGTTGCTGGAGGTGAGCCGGACGTCCGCGCGCGGGTCGACGTCGGACAGCCCGAGCTTCCAGGCGGTCAGGGCGGCGATCGCGTCGACCATCGCCTGCGGCACCGGCACGCCGGCGGTGAACGTGCCGAGTGCGGCGATACCGGCCGTGCGGTGGTTGAAGCCCTGCGTGTGGGCGCCCGTGACGGGCCGGTCGACACCGCCCGCGCGGCCCTCGTAGATCGTGCCGCAGCGGTCGACGAGGAAGTTGTAGCCGATGTCGTCCCAGTCCCGGGCGCCGATCTGCCCCGCGTACAGGTAGCGGATGATGCGGGGCGCGTCGGCGCAGGCGTAGCCGTTGGGCGAGTCGGTGTGGTGCACGAAGACGGCGACGACCTTGTCGTCGTAGCGCGGGGGCGGCTGCGCGTGCCGGGCCAGGTCGTCCAGCCAGGCGGCGCGGGGCACCACGGGCGGCCGGGCCGCCCGGTGGACGCCGGCGGGACGGGCCGCGGGCGGGCGGGCGCCCGACGCGGCCGTGGCCGCGTGGTCGACGCCGCCCGCGCACAGCCCCAGGGCGGCCACGGCGGCGAGACCGGGCAGGCAGCCGAGGAACACGAGGAGCGGGCCCGGTATCCGCGCCGGGCGCCGTGCTCGCGTTCCCCGGGCGCCGCGGGCGGCCGGTCGGAGGGCACACATGAACCCACTGTCGGACTGTTCCGGTCCGTCCGCGATGTGTGCTCTGCCACCTGGTGGAACCATCGTCCCGGTCCACGACGTTTCCCGGGGTACACGCACGCGTGGCCGGTTCCGACGTTCACGCGCGCGTGATCGACGGGTAGCTGATCACTGGGCCCTTCCCGCACGTACTCACCGATCAGGGGTTCCGAGAGAAAGGCGGCCGTGTGGACCTGCTCGACATCCTGCTGGTGCTGGTGATCCTGGCCTACGCCGGCTCCGGCTACCGGCGTGGACTGGTGGCCGGCTGTGTCTCGCTCGCCGGGTTCGTGGGCGGCGCGGTGATCGGCGTGTGGGTCCTGCCGTGGCTGATGGACCTGGTGACACCGGGGACCACGGCGGCGACGGTGACGGCGGTGTGCACGGTTCTCCTCCCCGCGGTGGCCGGGCACGAGCTGGCGAGGCGGCTGGCGCTGCGGCTGCGGCGGGAACTGGACCGCGGGCCGCTCAGGGTGGCCGACGGGGTCGGCGGGGCGGCGGCGAACGCGCTGGCGGTGCTGATCGTGGCGTGGGTGGCGGCGAGCGTGCTGGGCGCTTCCTCGTCTTCGCTGGTCACGTCGTCCATACGGGACTCCCGACTGCTGGGGGCCGTGCAGGACGCCATGCCGGACACCACGCCCACCTGGTTCTCGCGGGCCACCTCGGCACTGACCGAGGCGGGTTTCCCGCAGGTCTTCAATCCGTTCGAGAGCGAGTCGACGGCCGAGGTCGCCAAGCCCACAGGCGACAGCGTCACCCCGAGCGCGACCGAGGCGGCCAAGCGGAGCACGGTCAAGATCGAGGGCGTATCGGGCGACCAGGGCCGTGAGGGCAGCGGCTTCGTGTACGCGAGCGAGCATGTGATGACCAACGCGCACGTGGTGGCGGGCATCGACGACCCGACCGTACGGATCGGCGGCGTGGGCCGCTCGTACGACGCGCGCGTGGTGCTCTTCGACCCGGACAAGGACGTGGCGGTGCTGTACGTGCCGGACCTGAGGGCGCCGGTCCTGAGCTTCGACGACGACGCGTCGCGCGGTGACTCGGCGGTCGTCGCCGGCTATCCGCAGGACGGTGACCTGAACCTCCAGGCGGCGACGGTCGCGAACCGGGTGAAGGCGACCGGCCGGAACATCTACAACGACGAGATCGTCACCCGGGAGATCTACTCGATCCGCTCCACCGTGCGGCCCGGCAACTCCGGCGGCCCCTTGCTGACCACCGCGGGCCGGGTCTACGGCGTCGTCTTCGCCCGCTCCACCTCCGACGACGAGACGGGGTACGTGCTCACGGCGGCCGAGGTGGCCGGCGACGCCGCGCGGGCGGCGAAGGCGACCAAGGCGGTGGACACGGGGAAGCTGGCGACCTCCTGAGCCCCGCGCGGGGCTCTACAGCGGCCGCCCCATGAAGATGTCGTCCACGTACTCCCCGCCCAGCAGGAACTCCTCCGGCAGGACGCCCTCCACCACGAACCCCTCGGACTCGTAGAGCTTGCGGGCCGGGGTGTTGTGACCGAGGACGCGCAGGGTGATCCGGCGGGCGCCCCGGCGGCGGGCCTCGTCGAGGGCGGCGCGGATCAGCGCCCGTCCGACGCCCCGGCCGCGCCCCTCGTCGAGGACGGCGAGGCCCTGTATCTGCCGGACGTGCGCGTTGCAGGGGAGCGGGGTGGGCAGGGCGAGGCGGACGTAGCCGATGACACGGTCGTCCAGTTCGGCGACCAGGTAGTCCTCGGGGACGTGGCGCTCGTCGAAGAAGGGGTCGTACGGCGGCTCCGGCTCGGGCATGACCGCGTGCAGGGGGGACCAGGTCAGCCGGTCGACGAGGGCCAGCGCCTCGGCGTCGGCGGGCCGTGCGGTGCGGATGCGGGCTGCGGAAGGTTCGGGCATGGCCGTCACCCTATGGCGGGGAGGCGGCGACCCGAACGGGGTTTTCCGCGGCCACCGGGCAGGATGGCGGCATGGAACGTGAGCGAATCGCGGTGGCCGGCGCCTCCGGTCTGATCGGCAGCGCCCTGGTGCGGTCCCTGACCGCGGACGGGCACCGGGTGGTACGCCTCGTGCGCCATGCGCCGCGGGGCGCGGACGAGGTGCGCTGGGACCCCGAGCAGGGGCGGGTGGACGCGGCCGGGCTCGCCGGGTGCGACGCCGTGGTCAATCTGGCCGGGGCGGGGGTCGGCGACCGGCGCTGGAGCGAGGCGTACAAGAAGCGGATCCACGACAGCCGGGTGCACGGTACGAAGGCGCTGGCCGAGGCCGTCGCCTCGCTCGACGCACGGCCGCGGGTGTTCGTGAACGGCAGCGCGATGGGTCTGTACGGCGAGACGGGCGAGCGGATCGTGGACGAGGGCTCGCCCGCCGGGAGCGGCTTCCTGCCGGAGCTGTGCGTGGAGTGGGAGGCGGCGGCCGGCCCCGCCCGGGAGGCGGGGGTCCGTACGGTCCTCACCCGGACCGGGCTGGTCGTGGCACGCGACGGCGGGGCCTGGGGCAAGCTGTTCCCCCTCTTCCGGGCCGGGCTCGGGGGGCGGATGGGCGACGGCCGGCAGTACTGGTCGTACATCGCGCTGCACGACGAGGTGGCGGCGATCCGGCATCTGCTCGCCCGGGACGACCTGTCGGGTCCGTTCAACCTGACCGCGCCCGAGCCGCTGACCAACCGGGAGATCACCCGGGCGATGGGACGGGTGCTGCGCCGGCCGACGCTGTTCCCGGTCCCGGCGCCGGTGCTGCGCTCGGTGCTGGGCGAGATGGCCGGGGACGTCCTGGGCAGCGCGCGGGTGGTGCCCAAGCGACTGCTGGAGTCCGGGTTCACCTTCGCGTTTCCCGGGATCGAGGACGCCATCCGGGCAGCCTGATCCTCCACGTGACCGTATGCGACCGCCGTGCGACCGTGCCCTGTCCATGCGCGACTGTTCCTGACCGATCACGGCCCTAACCTCGAGCCGAACTCGGGTATCCGGGACGGCTGTTGGGGGCATGACGTCTCCACCGGCCGCGCAACCTCGAGGAGGGGCACGTGCTTGAGCCCGCGTACCAGGCAGACGTCGTCGTAGTGGGAGCCGGTGTCGCCGGACTCTCCGCCGCGCACCGGCTGGCCAGCGCAGGAGTAACGACCGCAGTCCTGGAGGCCGCTCCCTACGTGGGCGGCCGCATGTCGACGGAGAAGGTCGACGGGTTCAGACTCGACCGCATCGGGCAGCTGCTGTCGACGGCATACCCGGAACTGGCCCTGACACCGGGGCTGGACGCGCTCGCGCTGCGTCCGTTCGCGCCGGGGGTCCTGCTGCACAGCGACGGGCGCCATCACCGCGCGGGCGCGCAGGCAGGCGCGGGGAGCACAAGGGGCGCATTACACGCCGTACGCGCCCTGGCGAGCGTTCCCCGGCCGGGCGCGCTGCCCAGGCCGCGCGCCGGCGGCTCCCCGGCCACGCAGGCGCGGCCGGCGCCACTCCCCAAGGTCCGGGCGGGGGCGCCGCTGGGCACCGCCGTGGACCAGGCCCGGCTGGGCGCCGCACTGACCCGGCTCGCGGTCACCCCCGCCGAACGGCTGATGCGCCGCCCGGAGTCACCGGCCGCCCAGGCCCTCGCCTCCCGTGGTCTGCCCGCCCGCACGATCGACGGCTTCCTGCGTCCGCTGCTCGCCGCGCTGCTCTGCGACCCGGACCTCACCACCTCCAGCCGGTGCGCGGACCTCGCGCTGCGCGCCTTCGCGGCCGGCCGGCTGTCCCTGCCGGAGGGCGGGGCCGAGGTGCTGCCCGAGCTGCTCGCGCGGACGCTGCCGCCGGGCACCGTGCACACCGGGGTGCGGGTCACCTCGGTCTCCACGACCTCGGTGACCACCGCCGAGCACGGCGAGTTCCGCTGCCGTGCCGTGCTGGTCGCCACCGACGCGCGCACCGCGGCGGAACTGCTGCCGGGCCTGCGGGTGCCCGACTTCCATCCGGTGACGGTCGTCCACCACACGGCGGACGACCCGCCCGGGACCGGGGCGTCGCTGCTCCTCGACGCCGACCGGGGCGGCCCGGTCGCGCACACGGCCGTGGTCAGCCGGGTCGACCCCAGCCGCGCACCGGCGGGACGCGCGCTGATCTCGTCCACGGTCCTCGGCACACCGCCGCCGGGCATCGACACCGCCGTACGCATGCATCTGTCCCGGCTGTACGGCATCTCGACCGCGCGCTGGGAGACGCTGGCCGTGCATCACACCGCCGAGGCCGTGCCGGCGATGCGGGCGCCGCACGATCTGCGGCGGGCTGTCCGGTTGCTGGCGGGCCTGTACGTGTGCGGCGACCACCGGGACACCAGCACCGTGCAGGGCGCGCTGCACTCGGCGCACCGGGCCGCGTCGGCGATCCTCTCCGATCTGGGCGCCGCCGGTTCCCTGCACGCCGCCGAACCGTTGCCGACGGGCCGGCGGGAGCAGGCAGCGGCGTGAGCGGTGACCGGGGTACCCCTGGGGGCTGCGCCCCCAGGGGTGGGGGTCAGCCCAGGGCTGCGACCTTGTCGCGATAGGTGCGGGCCGGGGCCGCGTCCTTGTACGGCTCCAGCCTGCGCTCGAAGTCCCGGACGTACTCCAGGGCACGGACCGACCGCATCTCCGCCGCCTGCCCGGCGGCCTCCGCGGCCAGCTGGCAGGCCTGGTCGAGTTCACCGAGGCCGAGCCGGGCGGAGGCGAGGACCACCCGGCAGAACACCCGGCTGCGGGCGTGCGCGGCGGGACGCAGCTGGAGGGAGCGCTCGGCGTGCTGGGCGGCCGCCCGGAACTGCTGGAGGTCGCGGTGGCAGTGCCCGAACTCGTCGGCCAGCTGCGCCTCGTCGAAGAAGCGCGCCCAGTGCGGGACCTCGTCGCCGGACTTGGCCGCCTCCAGCGCGCGTTCGGCGCGGACGAGGGCGGCGGTCGAGGCACGCACCTCGCCGAGCACCCCGTGGCCGCGCGCCTCCGCGGAGTGCAGCAGTGCCTGCACGACGGCCGGGGCGCCCGTGCCGACCCCCTGCTGGGCCACCCGCGCGAGCTGCACGGCCTCGCGGCCGTGGCCGAGATAGACGGCCTGGCGGCTCATGGTGACGAGGACGAAGGAGCCGTACGCCCGGTCGCCGGCCGCCTGGGAGAGGCGCAGGGCCTGGACGAAGTAGCGCTGGGCCAGGCCGTGCGCGGCGATGTCGAAGGAGGTCCAGCCCGCGAGTCGGGTCAGGTCGGCGGCCGCGCCGAACAGGCGCCGGCCGGTCTGCTCGCCGTAGGCGCCCCGCAGCATCGGCTCGCACTCGTGCTCCAGGTAGCGCACGAGGGCCTGGCGGGCGTGGCCGCCGCCGTACCGGTCGTCGAGCGTACGGAAGAGCTCGCCGACCGAGCGGAGCGCGGAGATGTCGCCGCCGGTGACCCGCTGGCCGAGGCCCCGGTCACCGCCCTGGCCGCGCTGGCGGGGGACGGCTCCAGGACCCGGCAGCACCTGGGCCGGCGCTGCCATGGGCGGCGCGGAGGCGGGCTGCTGGGGCACGGCGGGCCGGTGCCCCGGACGGCCCTGGACGGGCACCCGGGCGAGCGGCTCGCTGCGGGCCACCTTCTCGTCGGCCCGCCCGATCAGCCAGTCGCGGCTCGGCACGACGAGCCCCGCCGGGGTGAAGGCGATCTTGCGGAGCTCGGCCTGACTGCCGGAGTCCTTGCGCCAGAGTCCGCCGACGATGTCGATGGCCTCCTCGGGGGTGCCGGCGAACTCCAGGCCCGCGTAGACGGGGGCGCAGGCGTCCAGGCCGAGGTCCTGGGCGGTGAGGCGGCGGCCCAGGCGCCGGGTGAAGACCTCGGCGATGAGCGCGGGGGTGGTGCCCCGGGGCTGCTGTCCGCGCAGCCACCGGGTGACGGACGTCTTGTCGTATCTGAGATCCAGCCCGTGCTCGAGGCCTAGCTGATCGACGCGACGGGCCAGCCCCGCGTTGGAGAAGCCCGCTTCTGCGATGAGCGCGGCGAGCTGGCGGTTGGGCGTGCGCTGCGCGGGTCGTTCCGTCATCTGCGGTGCGGTCTCCTGCCTCCCGGGCCTTTGACGTGCCCGGATGAAGTGCCCTGCTGCGGTGAGCAGCCCTTTTGGCCTCGTGACGGCGCGAATGTAGCGGAGCGTAAACAGCCGGTCGCACATATCGACGTTCATTCATCCGATCGTGTGAGGATTGACCCGGGGGCTGACGCGGAGCGCGCGGACGTACAGTGGCTTGGGCGCTTTACGTGCCTTACGACTTTCCAGGGAGGCGCTTGCCGTGAGCGAGCTGCGGTTCGTCCGGATGGGGTTCGGCGGGGACGCCGTCGAGTACCAGGAGGCGTGGGACGAGCAACGCCGCGTGCACGCGGCCCGGTTCACCGACGAGGTGCCGGACACCGTGCTGCTCCTGGAGCACCCCCCGGTGTACACCGCGGGCCGGCGCACCGCCGACGACGAGCGCCCCCTGGACGGCACCCCGGTCGTGGACGTGGACCGCGGCGGCAAGATCACCTGGCACGGGCCGGGGCAGCTGGTGGGCTACCCGATCCTGAAACTGCCGCGGCCGGTGGACGTCGTCGCTCATGTGCGGCGCCTGGAGGAGGCACTGATCCGGGCGTGCGCCGAGTTCGGCCTCGAGACGTCCCGGGTCGAGGGCCGCAGCGGGGTGTGGGTGCTCGGCGATCCGGTGGAACGGCGCCCGTCGCTCGGCGGCCTGTCGCTGGACTTCGACCCCCGGCTCACCGACGAGGAGTTCGATCCGCGGCTGAACGGCCCGGAGTACGCCCCCTCGAACGCGGGCCAGCGGCGCGAGGACCGCAAGATCGCGGCGATCGGGATCCGGGTCGCCAAGGGCGTCACGATGCACGGCTTCGCTCTCAACGTGAACCCGGACAACAAGTGGTTCGACCGGATCATCCCGTGCGGGATCCGGGACGCGGGAGTCGCCTCACTGGCCTACGAGCTGGGCCGGGACGTCACGATCGACGAGGTGCTGCCGGTCGTGGAGCGGCACCTGAAGGACGTCCTCGGGAGCGCGGAACCGAAGCCGCGGGAGATCGAGAAGGCGACCGCCTGACCGGGAACAGTCCCCTCGGCTCTGAGGTTGGCCTCACAGCAGAACCCGGTAAACACGGGCGTACCCTGGTGTACGCCGAAGAATCGAAAGTCTACGCAGACAGGCAGGGAGCCGACGTGTCCGCAGTCGCACCCGACGGACGCAAGATGCTGCGCCTGGAGGTCCGCAACAGCCAGACCCCCATCGAGCGCAAGCCCGAGTGGATCAAGACCCGGGCGAAAATGGGTCCCGAATACACCAAGATGCAGAACCTCGTGAAGAGCGAGGGCCTGCACACCGTGTGCCAGGAAGCCGGCTGTCCCAACATCTACGAGTGCTGGGAAGACCGTGAGGCCACCTTCCTGATCGGCGGCGACCAGTGCACCCGGCGCTGTGACTTCTGCCAGATCGACACCGGCAAGCCCGAGGCGCTGGACCGTGACGAGCCGCGGCGCGTCGGTGAGTCCGTCGTCACGATGGACCTGAACTACGCCACCATCACCGGTGTGGCGCGCGACGACCTGGCGGACGGCGGGGCGTGGCTCTACGCCGAGACCGTCCGGCAGATCCACCGGCAGACCGCCGAGCGGGAGGCCGGGCGCACGAAGGTGGAGCTGCTCGCCCCCGACTTCAACGCCGTTCCGGAGCAGCTGGCGGAGGTCTTCTCCTCGCGGCCCGAGGTCTTCGCGCACAACGTCGAGACCGTCCCGCGGATCTTCAAGCGGATCCGCCCCGGCTTCCGTTACGAGCGTTCGCTCGACGTCATCACGGCCGCCCGCGACTACGGGCTCGTCACCAAGTCGAACCTGATCCTCGGCATGGGCGAGACCCGCGAGGAGGTCGGCGAGGCGCTCCGGCAGCTGCACGACGCCGGCTGCGAGCTGGTCACCATCACGCAGTACCTGCGGCCCTCCGTGCGCCACCACCCGGTGGAGCGCTGGGTCAAGCCGCACGAGTTCGTGGAGCTGAAGGAGGAGGCCGAGCAGATCGGCTTCTCAGGCGTGATGTCGGGACCGCTGGTACGGTCCTCCTACCGTGCCGGGCGCCTGTACCGGATGGCCGTCGAGAAGCGCGGCGCGTACATCGCCTCGCAGGCCGTCTGACGCGACGTCATCGTCCTTGCGCCGTAGGGACGCAGGCCGACTGTGTGAACTCGCGCACAAGCTATTACTCGCCAGTACTGACCGATATGACGCGGCCCCGGCCGTCCTCGCAGATGAGGGCGTACGCCGGGGTCGCGTCAGCGTTTCGGCCCTGCGCGTCAAGGCTTCATTCGTGTTTGACCGGCCGGTCACGCCCTGGTAACACCAAACAGTGACGCTGGTATCACGTCACGTGCACCACGCCCTCCCGCAGCACCCCGCCCGTACCCGAAGCCGTCCGAGGGGGACACCCACCATGCAGGCCGCGCCCGTTCGCGCCACCGCGATCCCGACCTTCAGCACCGCACTGCGCGCCGTCGAGTCGCTGCTCATGAGCAGCGGCCAGCGCACCGCCCGTCGCAACGCCTGGACCTCCGTGCTGGAGGACCGCCGTCGCGCCAAGGACCGGGTCGAGGCGCAGCGCGTCCTCGAGGCGGTCACCTCCGCCCGCCCCTGACCCACCCCCTCCCCGCACTCCCCACACCTCCCCTCCTGCCGTCGTAGGCACTTCCGAGGCCACGTAGACTTCGTGGCATGGCGAGAAGTGACAGCGCGGCGGACGCCGCTAACCCCGGGCGACTGAAGCAGATCGCCCTGACGTTCAAGATGACCCACAAGGCCGACAAGACGATCGGTTTTGTCCTCGCGGGCGTCTTCCTCATCACCTTCGGCGTCTTTCTCGCGATCGGTTTCCTGATCGGTCACCCGGTCTACCTGGGCATCCTGGGATTCCTGCTCGCCTTCCTCGCGACGGCGATCGTGTTCGGGCGCCGGGCCGAACGGGCCGCCTTCGGCCAGATGGAGGGCCAGCCGGGCGCTGCCGCGGCCGTCCTCGACAACATCGGCCGGGGCTGGACGACGACCCCCGCGGTGGCGATGAACCGCAGCCAGGACGTGGTGCACCGGGCCGTCGGCAAGGCCGGCATCGTCCTGGTCGCCGAGGGCAACCCGAACCGGGTGAAGAGCCTGCTGGCCGCCGAGAAGAAGAAGATGAACCGCATCGTCGCGGACGTGCCGGTGCACGACGTGATCGTCGGTACGGGCGAGGGCCAGGTCGAGCTGAAGAAGCTGCGCACCACCCTGCTGAAGTACCCGAGGGTCCTGGCCGGTCCGCAGGTGACCGCGACCAACGACCGACTGCGCGCCATGGGCGACCTGATGAGCAACATGCCGCTGCCCAAGGGTCCGATGCCGAAGGGCATGCGCCTGCCGAAGGGCGGCGGCAAGGCCCGCTGAGTCACCTTCCCCACGTCACGTCACGAAGGGGGCGCCCGGATCACTCCGGACGCCCCCTTCGTCGTGCGACGACGGGCTGCGGGCCTCCGCCGGGTGGGCCTCCGCCGGGCGGGCCTCCGCCGGGTGGCCTTGGTCGGGTGACCTTGGTCGGGCGGGCCTTCGCCTGCCTTTGCCGGGCGGCGGGCTTTCACCGGGCGGGTGTTCGTCCGCCCTCTCCGGGCTGGCCTCCCCCGGGCTGGCCTCCTCCGGGCTGACCTGCCGCGGGCTGACCTCCCCCGGGCTGGCCTCCTCCGGGCTGACCTGCCGCGGGCTGACCTCCCCCGGGCTGCGGACCTCGGCCGGGCGGGCCTTCGCCGGATGTCGGGCCTCGGCGGGCGGGCCTTCGCCGGGTGGCGGGCCTCGGCGGGCGGGCCTTCGCCGGATGGCGGGCCTCGGCGGGCGGGCCTCCGCCGGATGGCGGGCCTCGGCGAGCGGGTGTTCGTCCGCCCTCTCCGGGCTGACCTCCCCCGGGCTGCGGACCTCGGCCGGGCGGGCCTTCGCCGGGTGGCGGGCCTCCCCCGGGCGAGCCTCGGCCGGGCAGAGCCTCCGCCGGGCGAGCCTCGGCCGGGCAGGGCCTCCGATCGGTCTAGATGCGCACTTCCACCGTGCGGGCCAGGCGGTCGTGCAGGCCGCGGCCGTCGCGGTCCCAGATCAGGGCCGGGACGGCCAGGCAGAGCAGGATCGTGCGCGCCACGGCCCGCAGGGGGCTCACCGCGCCGGTCCCGACGGACACCACCCGCAGGCCGAACAGGCGCTTGCCCGGGGTGCAGCCGACCGTGCCGACCGTCAGGACGCTCAGCACGAAGAAGACGAGGAGGGCCCAGTTGCCGGTCGCCGGGCGGTAGCCGTCCGTGATCAGGCTGTATGCGATCAAGACGCTGAAACCCCAGTCCACGGCCAGCGCACCGAGCCGTCGGCCGGGGCGGGCGATCGAGCCCGGCCCGTGCTCCGGCAGACCCAGCTGCTCGCCCCTGTATCCGAAGTCGACACCGGCTTCCTCGGCGGCCGCGCGGGGCCCCGAGAGCCACGAACCGATTGCATCCCTGTTGTCCACCCGACCACGGTACTGCGCCCGTTTCGCGATACGGACAGGTGGGGTACACCGGGCAGCCTCCGGTTAACTTGTGCGAAACAAATGGGTCACGCCCGAGAAATCACCCGTCCCTAGGGTCGATGTCAGCGTGTGCCACCGCACTGGCCGCACGAACGAACTACCACCCCGGCTCGACGGCCGGGAGTAGGAGGAGCTGGATGTTCCAGAACGCCGACGAGGCCAAGAAGTTCATCGCGGACGAGGACGTCAAGTTCGTCGACGTCCGCTTCTGCGACCTGCCGGGCGTCATGCAGCACTTCACGCTGCCGGTCGAGGCGTTCGACCCGGACGAGGAGCTGGCCTTCGACGGCTCGTCGATCCGCGGTTTCCAGGCCATCCACGAGTCCGACATGGCGCTGCGCGCCGACCTGTCGACCTCGCGCGTGGACCCGTTCCGCCGCGACAAGACGCTGAACATCAACTTCTTCATCCACGACCCGATCACGGGCGAGCAGTACTCCCGTGACCCGCGCAACGTGGCGAAGAAGGCGGAGGCGTACCTGGCGTCGACCGGTATCGCCGACACCGCGTACTTCGGCCCCGAGGCCGAGTTCTACGTCTTCGACAGCGTGCGGTTCCAGACCTCCGCGAACGAGTCCTTCTACCACATCGACTCCGAGGCCGGCGCCTGGAACACCGGTGCGCTCGAGGACAACCGCGGTTACAAGGTCCGCTACAAGGGCGGCTACTTCCCGACCCCGCCGGTCGACCACTTCGCCGACCTGCGTGCCGAGATCTCCCTGGAGCTGGCCGCGTCCGGCCTCCAGGTCGAGCGCCAGCACCACGAGGTGGGCACCGCCGGCCAGGCCGAGATCAACTACAAGTTCAACACGCTGCTCGCCGCGGCCGACGACCTCCAGCTCTTCAAGTACATCGTGAAGAACGTCGCCTGGCGCAACGGCAAGACCGCGACCTTCATGCCGAAGCCGATCTTCGGTGACAACGGCTCGGGCATGCACGTCCACCAGTCGCTGTGGACCGGCGGTTCCCCGCTGTTCTACGACGAGGCCGGCTACGCGGGCCTGTCGGACATGGCCCGCTACTACATCGGCGGCATCCTCAAGCACGCCCCGTCGCTGCTGGCCTTCACCAACCCGACGGTGAACTCGTACCACCGCCTGGTCCCGGGCTTCGAGGCCCCGGTCAACCTGGTGTACTCGCAGCGCAACCGCTCCGCGGCCATGCGCATCCCGATCACGGGCTCCAACCCGAAGGCCAAGCGCGTCGAGTTCCGCGCGCCCGACTCCTCCGGCAACCCGTACCTGGCGTTCTCCGCCCTGCTGCTCGCGGGCCTGGACGGCATCAAGAACAAGATCGAGCCGGCCGAGCCGATCGACAAGGACCTCTACGAGCTGGCCCCCGAGGAGCACGCGGGCGTCGCGCAGGTCCCGACCTCGCTCCCGGCCGTCCTCGACCGCCTCGAGGCGGACCACGAGTTCCTGCTCGCCGGTGACGTCTTCACGTCCGACCTGATCGAGACCTGGATCGACTACAAGCGCACCAACGAGATCGCCCCGCTCCAGCTGCGCCCGCACCCGCACGAGTTCGAGCTGTACTTCGACGTGTGACCGGCCCCGGGCCGGCAGGTCCGTGAGTCTTCGGGTCCGCCCCCGTTCCTGTTTCTCAGGGACGGGGGCGTCGCCGTATGGTTTCTGGCACTGCTGTTCGACGGAAGACCTCGACAGAGGTGACGGGGGAGAGACGGGAATGCCCGGACAGGACGATCTGGAGCGGGAGTTCGACCTCAAGTGGGCGGACGACGCGGCGCACAAGGAACCATCCGCGCGGGCCCGGATGCTGGCCGCCCGCTGGAAGGAGAACCCGCCCGGACCGGTCCCGTTCCGCGCCGACCCGGACCGGGTGGCATCGCCCCGGTCGTCATGGCTGTCGACGGCACTCGTGCTGGGCTGCGTGGCCGCGGTGATCCTGCTCTTGGGGTACGCGCGGTTCCGGGCGCAGTACTGACGTGCGGGAGCACATCGGTGGCGGGTCCGCGGCAGCGGTGCGGCTCGCCCGGGGAGTACCCCTGCGGGAGGCGCTCGACTGCGGTGCTCCAGCCGCCTGGACGGCACTGGACGCGGGCGCCCGACCGACCCACTGGGGCGCGCACTACCTGGTGGAATGGGAGTGGGACGGGGCCGGACGCACGCTGACCGCCGCCTTGCACGCCGGCGAGCCCCTCAGCGAGTCGCAGATCGCCCTCGCCCTGTGCCACCGGGACGGACGCGAAACGACGCGGAGGTGCTGTGGTCGCTGGTCCGGCATCCGGTACCGGGCGTACGTGCGCGGGCCGTGGCGGGACTGCGCGTGCTGGAGGCGGCCGACGCGCGGCGGCTGCTGCCGCTGCTCGACGATCCGGCGTCCGCGGTGGTCCGGGAGGTGACCGCGGCGGTGCTGCCCTCGGCGAAGCTGTTGCCCGAGGAGTGGCTCGTCGAACGGCTCGGCGCCGGGTGGCCCAGGGCTACGCGGATCGCCGCCTTCCGGCTGGTTGCGGAGCAGGGTGGGGCCGCGGGGCAGCGTGTCCTGATCACGCTGCGGGACGATCCCGACGAGGAGCTGCGGCAGCGGGCGACGCGGGTCGCGCGACGCTGAGTTCGCGGTGACTCGCCACCGGGCGTCGTGTCCGGTCCTGGTGCTCCGGCGAGGGCGGCGAGATCGGCCGCAGCACTTCTCGGGGAGCCTTTGCCGCGCCTGGGGCCGTTCGGGGACCGTTCATGGGAAGGGTGCGGTGCACACTGGCAGTGGGGCGAGTGCCTGACTGCGGGGTGATGCAGATGCAGAGCCGTTTCCGGAGCGACCGGCGGCTGACCGTGCGGATGACGGTCACGTTGTTCCTGCTCGGGCTGTTGTACGTGGCGTTCGTCGCCGCGCTGATCGTGTTGCTGAAGTCGTGGGTGCTGGTCGCGGTCGTCGCGGTGGTGATGCTGGGCGCGCAGTACTGGTTCTCCGACCGGGTCGCGTTGTTCGCGATGCGTGGGCGGGTCGTGGAGCGCGAGGAGTATCCCGAGCTGCATGCCGTGATCGACCGGCTGTGCGCGATCGCGGACATGCCGAAACCGGTGGTCGCGGTCTCCGCGATGGGGATGCCGAACGCGTTCGCGACCGGGCGGAATCCCGACCACGCGGTGGTGTGCGTGACGACCGGGCTGCTGGGGCGGCTGGAGCCGGCCGAGCTGGAGGGCGTGCTCGCGCACGAGCTGTCGCATGTCGCGCACAAGGACGTCGCGGTGATCACGGTCGCGTCGTTCCTGGGCGTCATCGCGGGCCTGATCGTGCGGTTCGCGTTCTACTCACAGGTGTTCGGCGGTGCGCGCAGGGACCAGAACGCCGCGGTCGTCTTCGCCGCCGTGATGGGTGTCTCGGCGGCCGTGTACGCGCTCAGTTTCCTGCTCATCCGGGCCCTGTCCCGGTATCGCGAGCTGGCGGCGGACCGGGCGGCGGCGCAGTTGACCGGCCGACCCTCGGCCCTGGCCTCCGCGCTCACGAAGGTCTCCGGCGACCTGGCCCGTATCCCCACGAAGGACCTGCGGACGGTCCAGGCCTTCAACGCCTTCTACTTCACCCCCGCGCTCGGGGCCGAGCCCGGTGTGGCGGCGCTGTTCTCGACCCATCCGAGCCTGGAGCAGCGGCTCGAACAGCTGGGGCGGATCTCCGTCGAGCTGGGCGAGGCGGCCGCTCCGGGGAAGGCGGGCTGACCATGGGGCTGCTGGACATCCTGCTCGGCCGGACCAGGCCGGTCGTGCCCGACCTGGACCGGCTGTTCGCGCTGCCTTCGGCGGCGGTGACGCTGGAGGCGGCGGCCGGGTTCACCCCGACCGGGCAGGGTGCCGTGTGCTTCGCGACCGTCGAGGGTTCGGCCTTCGAGCAGACCCACCGGGAGGTCCAGGCGCTCCTCGACGCGGACACCGAGCGCACCGGCCCCCCGGTGCGGCTCGTGCGGGACGACTTCGGCTACTCCTGGCTTGTCTCGCAGCGCACGCCCGATCAGCTGCCGCTCCTGGTCAACGACCTGCACGCGGTGAACAGCGCGATGGAGGTCAACGGCTTCGGGCCGCAGCTTCTGTGCTCCCTGGCCGGGTTCGAGGACCGGCGGGCCGGTACAAAGGAGGAAGGCGGCCGCCGGCTGGCGCTCGTGTACCTGTACAAGCGGGGTTCGTTCTACCCGTTCGCGCCGCTGCCCGGTTCGGGACAGCGGCGCGACGGCGCACTGGAGCTCCAGGCGCAGGCCGCCCTGGCGGGCGACCTGCGGATCGAGCAGGACCTGGGCCGTTGGTTCCCGGTGTGGGGAGCCCCCGGCCTGTAGGCGGGCCGGACGGCCTACTTGCTGCGCTCGCGCTCCTGACGGCGGGACTCCAGGGGGCGCTCGCGACGGTAGCGGCGCTCCCACTTGGCCTGCTTGTCACGGCGGTCGCGGTACGCCTTGTACGACGTCGGCGCGGTTCCCGCGCTCGGCGCGGGGCCGGGCGCGGACGGCCCGGACGAGTCGAGCCCGTACCGCACGTACAGGAAGAGCACGCCGGCGGCGGCGAGCCAGTAGAGCGGGTTTCCGAATCCCAGGACCACCAGGACGACGGCCCCGGAGAGAACGACGGTGCCCATGGAGTACCTCCTTCCTGGGCGAAACAGGTGACTGTGCGTGACGTGGGGGGTGGGGTGGTGCCTTCAGCGTACGGAGTCCGTCACTCAACGTGCATCTCCTTTTCCGCGGCCCTGCAGTCGGGCGAAACGGACTCAGCAGGTCGGGCGGCGCGGCGACGGCGGGATCAAGCTGCACCAGGCGGTGACCCGCACGGCGGTGGGCGCGGCCTGCGGCGCCGTCTGGGGGATCGTTCACCGACACGGGCTTCAACGACGACTTCACGAAGGACCTCAGCCGGAACCTGCGCCCGGGCGCAGTGACCCTGTTCGTCCTCGTGAAGCATGCGGCCGAGGACAAGGTGATCCCGGAACTCACGCCGTTCGGCGGCCGGTTGGCGCAGATCTCACTGAGCAAGGTCGAGGAGGAGCACCTCCGCGAGGCGATCAGGGCTGCCCGGACGGAAACCGCCCGTGAGTGAATGGGGCCCATGAGCGAACTGTCTCCCTTCACGCACGAACACGACGGTGAACGGCTCAGCGGGGTGCACGGCGGTGGTCCGGGAACGGTCACCGCCGTTCTGCTGCACGGCGCCGGAAACGGCGACAAGGAGCGACTCCTGCCGCTGGCGCGCGAGTTCACCGTCCACGGCTGCCGCGCTCTCGCCCTCGACTTCTCCGGGCACGGCGAGAGCAGCGGCTCGCTCCGGGAGTCGAGCCTGCGCCGACGCTTCGAGCAGGCGGTCTCCGTGATCGACGCGTACGTCCCGGCGGACGGGACGCTGGTCCTCGTCGGGTTCAGCATGAGCGGGCAGACGGTGGCCGACCTGGCCGCGTTCTACCGGGCCCGGGTGACGGCCATCGGCCTGTGCGCGCCCGCCGTGTACGCGGCCCGGGCGTGGGACCTTCCCTTCGGCGAGGGGGACGGGGAGTTCAGCGCGGTCATCCGCAGGCCCGGGAGCTGGCGGGAGGCGCCCGCGCTCGACGTGCTGCGCGCTTACGAGGGCCGGGCGGTGCTGGCCGTGCCGGGCACGGACACGGTGATCCCGCCGCAGGTGACCGAGGCGGTCCAGGACGCGCTCTCCGCCCGCGCCCGGTACACGCGGTTCGAACTGCCTGCGGCGGGACACCGGCTGGGCCTGTGGTTCCAGGACCACGCGGCGGACCGGCGCGCGTTCGTGACCGCCGTGCTGGCCGACCTCGACGAGCACCGTCGGACGACCACGCCTTCCTGACGAGGCTGTCTTCTGACGAGGCTGTCCTGACCTGGCTTCCCTGACCAGCCGATCCCGACCAGGCGGCCCCGACCAACCGGCCCTGACCAGGCACCCCCGACCAACCGATCCTCGACCGGCCAGGTGACTCGCGGCGTTCAGACTCCCGGCGCCGCGTTCACCACGCCGGCCGCGACGGCCGCGCCCAGGATCGCGTGGTCGGCGGCGGTCCGGTCGGCGTAGGCCAGGGCGAAGTCGGCGACGGCGCGTTCGAAGGTGTCGGCCCCGCCGAGGTAGCCGGCGATGGCCATGCGGTCGCCGGACCGGGCGTGGGCGCGGGCCAGGGCGGTGCCGCACAGCCGGCCGTAGGCCGCGAGTTCGGCCGGAGACATGCCGGCGACGCCGGCCGGGCTCTTCGCGTCGCGCAGCCGGCGCCAGTAGAAGGCGCGGCTCTGCGGCCCGGTCGTCCAGCCCAGGAAGACGTCCGCGGCGGCCTGGAGCAGCCGCTGTCCGGCGACGACCCGGTGGCCGGGATGGGTGTAGGGGCCGCTGGGCAGATGCTCCTCCAGGACGGACTCACGGGCCTCCTTGATCTGGAGGAACAGCGGGTCGTCGATGTCGCGCCCGGTGAGCAGCACGATGAAGCAGCGGGTGCCGACACTGCCGACGCCGACGACCTTGCGGGCGGCGTCGACGAAGCGGTAGCGGTCCAGCAGCAGGCGGCGCTCCTCGGTGAGGGTGGAGCGGTAGTCGCTGAAGATCTTGCGCAGGGCGGCACTGTCGGAGGCGCCCGCGGGTTCGATCAGCGGTGGGTCGTGGATGATGCGGCGGCGGCCGTCGACGACCTCCGTGAGTCGGCCGAGGGCCTGGAGGCTGGTGCGGCGGCGGGCGCGGGTGAGGCTGCCCTCGGCGCGTCCGCGGTGCCGGGCGGAGCGCAGCAGGGGCAGCAGACGTTCGGCGTCGATGCGCTCGTACCAGACGGCCAGTTCGTCGAGCCGGGACAGCCGCCGTACGGCGGTCCGGTAGGCGGCGACGGTCTCGAGCGCGGCGCGGTGCACTCTCGGCCCGGGGTGGCCGTTCTCGCGGGCGGCCAGGGCGACGGAGGCGGCGAGCCGTTTGACGTCCCACTCGAAGGGTCCGGGGAACGTCTCGTCGAAGTCGTTGAGGTCGAAGACCAGCCCCCGCTCCGGGGAGGCGTACAGCCCGAAGTTGAGCAGGTGCGCGTCGCCGCACAGCTGCACCGTCAACCCGGTGTGCGGCTGGGACGCCAGGTCGGCGGCCATGACGGCGGCCGAGCCGCGAAGGAAGGCGAAGGGCGAGGCGGCCATCCGCCCGTACCGGATCGGCAGCAGCTCGGGCAGCCGGTCCCGGCCCTGCCGTTCCAGCACGGCGACCGGATCGGGCCGGTCCACGGACGGGACCCAGAGGGCGTGGGCGGAACGGGAGACGCGCTTGCGGGCGTCCTTGCCCCGGCGGCCGCGCTCGGCGGGGGTGGTCATGCGCGTCGCCTCGGCACCACATCCGCCTCCCGGTCCACAGCACTCCCCGGTCCACAGCGCTTCCCTGGCCCGGGACACCTCCCGGGTCGGGACACCTCCCGCCGCACGACACGTCCCGGTCTCCTGTTCGCAGTGAAGGCCGGGCGGTGCGCGACCGCATGTCGGGTACGTCGAACGGGTGACACCGGCGTCGGGGCCGGTTGTCAGTGGTGTCGGGGAGGATGCGGACAGGGACGAGCGCCGGACGGCGACAGGGCGACGACGGGTGGAGGCCGGTCATGGGCGACGGACTGCGGTACATCGGGGTGGCGGAGCGGCGGGCGAGGCTGGCGCTGCGGCACCGGCTTGCCCCGCGGGCGCGGGTCACGACACCTGAGGCGGTGGCCGACGCGCTGCTCGCCCTGCACGGCTCGGACCCGGCGACGGTGTACCTGGCGATCGGCGCCCGCCTGGCCGATCCGGCGGTGACGGTGGCGGAGACCGACCGGGCGCTGTACGCGGACCGGACCCTCGTCCGGATGCACGGCATGCGGCACACCGTCTTCGTGTTCCCGACGCGGGCGACGGCGGTCGTGCACGCCTCGACCGGCCTCGCGGTCGCCGCGCGGGAGCGGGCCAAGCTGGTGAAGGACATGGCGAAGGCCGGCGCGCCGGACGCCGCCTGGCTGAAGGAGGTCGAGGAGTCGGCGCTGGCCGCCCTGGCCCGGCTCGGCCAGGCGACCGCGGCCGAGCTGGCCCGCGAGGAGCCGCGTCTGCGGCAGCAGTTCGTGTACGCGGCGGGGAAGCCCTACGAGGGCGTCCACACCGTCGTGACACGGCTGCTGAGAGTGCTGGGGGTGGAGGGCAAGGTGGTCAGGGGGCGCCCCCTCGGCTCGTGGACGTCGAGCCAGTTCCGCTGGGCCCTCGCCCCCGAGCACGCCGAACTGCCCCTGGCCGAAGCCCAGTCGGAGCTGCTGCGGCAGTGGCTGACAGCCTGCGGCCCGGCCACCGAGGCCGACTTGCGGTGGTGGACGGGCTGGAAGGTGACGGACGTGCGCCGGGCGCTGGCGGCGATCGGGGCGCGGGCGGTGACGCTGGACGAGGGGACGGGGTACGTCGTCGAGGACGACGTGGACGCGGTGCCCACCTCCGGCGAACCGTGGGCGGCCCTGCTGCCCGGCCTGGACCCGACGGCCATGGGCTGGCAGGGCAGGGACTGGTATCTGGCCCCGGAGCTGCGCCCCGCCCTGTTCGACTACAGCGGGAACGTGGGCCCGACGGTGTGGTGGAACGGTCGGGTGGTGGGGAGTTGGGCCCAGCGGGCCGACGGCGAGATCGTGTGGCGGATCCTGGCCGGCGAAGGCCAGGGCCCCGGCCGGGGTACGGGCGAGGACGAGGTCGTGGGCGGCGAGGCGCAGGCGGCGATCGAGGCGGAGGCGGCGCGGTTGGCGGCATGGCTGGGGACGACGCGGGTGACACCGAGGTTCCGCACGCCGGTGGAGAAGGAACTGGTGCGGTGACTCACCACCCCTCGCCGGCCCCTCCGCTCGCCGACGGCGTCCCCTTCCTCGCCCTCGCCCGCGCCCCGGACGCGGGACGCCGACGCCGGGCGCCGTCGCCATTGAACGGCACCCGGCGCCCGGTTCACCGGGTGTACCGCAGCAGCGCCCGCACCATGTGGCACGTCGTGTCCGACGGCGAGTGAACGCCGATCAGCTCCGCCGTGCTCCGGATCTTCTCGTTGCGGGCCTGGTTCGGCATATACACGCCCAGGTCGAGCAGGGCGATGGTGAGACGCATCGCCTTGAGGCGACGGTTGTGCGTGACGTACCACTCGCGCGGTCGCCCGGGCGGCAACGGCCGCTTCTCGACGGGCACATAGGGCAGATCGAGCTGGACGGAACGCTTCGCTGTGGACTGGGTCGGCAACGGCTTCGGCTTCAGTGCGGCAGCGGGCACAGGCATCCTCCTGTCGCGGTCAGGGCCCGTTCCGGAACCTCCGGCGAACCCTCGAACACTGCTTCTATTCTACTGCCCGCCACTGACAAACGCCCCTGATCACAAGGGGTTTCACGGCTTCCGACCGCTACCGTGTACCGCATGGAGATCTGGATCAACCCCGCCTGTTCCAAGTGCCGCAGCGCCCTCACCCTTCTCGACGCCGAGGGCGCCGACTACACCGTCCGCCGCTATCTGGAGGACGTGCCGAGCGAGGACGAGATCGCGGCCGTGCTCGACCGGCTCGGACTGGAACCCTGGGACATCACCCGCACGCAGGAGGCCGAGGCCGAGGAGCTCGGCCTGAAGGACTGGGCACGGGACGCGCGTACCCGTGAACGCTGGATCAGCGCCCTCGCCACGCACCCCCGGCTCATCCAGCGCCCCATCATCACGGCGGAGGACGGCACCGCGGTGGTGGCCCGCACCGACGAGGCCGTACGGGACGCGTTGTCCCGTTAGCGACCACCTCGGCCGGACGGTCGACGAAACGATTCATGCGAGGGCGGGAGAAGACACCCCACGCACTGCTACCCTCCGCCGCCATGACCTTCGGTGATCAAGGACTCGGTCCCCCTCCCGAACGGGAGCGCATACGACGGCGCCGGCGGACCCGGCGCTCGGCGGCCGTCGGGTCCTGCGTGGCCCTCTGCGTCGCCGTCGCCGTCGGGACGGCGCTGATCGCGGAAGAGGACGACGGCGCCCGCCCCGGGTCCGCTCCCCCGGCGACCACGACCGCCTCGGCACTCGCCGCCCTGCCGTCCGCGGACGCGGGGCTCCCCTCGTACGCCGCGAGCGCACTCCCCTCGCTGCTCGCCCGCCCGGTCATCCGGCCGGAGCAGGCGTTCCCCTCGACGAACGTCCGGCTGAAGGACGGCTCCCGGTACGCCCGCGTCGACCTGTCCACCACCGTCGACTGCGCGCGCGGCATGACGCCCGGGCTCGCCCGGCTGGCCGGACAGGGCGGGGGGTGCTCCCGGTCCACGGCGGCCCTGTTCACGGACACCGAGCGGCGCTCGCAGGTGACGGTCACCGTGCTGAGCTTCGTGCGGGCGCAGGACGCCTCGCGCGTGTTCACGACGGTCTCGACGGACCCGGTGACGTATCGGGCCGTCCCGTTGGATCCGCCGCCGCAGGCCGGTCTGCCGACGGTCCCGCCGGACTCGGCCGGGGTCTTCCGGCAGGCGATGACCGTCCGGTCGGTGGTGTTCGCGAGCGGGCGGTGGAGCGACGGCACCGAGACGGGAGAGGCCGAACTCGCCGCCCGGACCGAGGGGTTGCTCCAGCGGGTCGACGAAACGGTGGCCGCGTACGAGGAGGGAAGACGGTGACTCCGGCTACCCGCACCCCGACCCGGGTGTGACACACGCCACTCGGATTGACCACCGTAAGCGCTGAGCAGCCTCGTTCGGTATCTCGTACATAGCGACGTACGCTCCCCTACCCCTCAGGAGGCGCGCATGTCGCGCAGGAGAACTCTCGGCACGAAGAAGAAGATCGCGCTGCTCGTCAGCGCCGCGGCGGTGGCGGGCGCCGGGGCCTTCGCCATGGCGTCCACCTCGAACGCCTCACAGGACGCGCAGGACGCCAGGACGCTGTCCGCCGGGGACTCGACCGTCTGCGCGGGACTGGCCACGGCCCTCGGCAACAACGAGAAGTTCATCGAGGGCCAGAGGACGAACCCGGACGCGCAGTCCGCGGCCCGGATCGCCAACCGTGAGGCGGTCATCGCGCAGATCAAGGTCCAGCAGCAGGCGTCCGGCTGCGTCGTTGGGGAGTCGGCTCAGGACTCCCAGGCGGCACAGCCCTCGCAGGCGGCCTCCGCTCCGGCCGCTTCCGCGCCGGCGGCCTCCGCTCCGGCGGCCTCCGCTCCGGCCGGAAACACGGGCAACACCGGAAACGCGGGAAACGGCGGCGATGCCGCCTCCGGCCAGCAGGTCTGCAACGGTTCCACGGTGACACTCTCCGGCGAGGGCGGTGCCCCGGCCGCGTCGAGTAACCAGTTCCCGGCGGGGACCAAGCTGAAGGTCACCAACCTGGACAACAACAAGTCCACGACCGTCGAGGTGACCTCGGTCTCCGGCAGTTGCGCCCTGCTCAACAACGCGGCCTTCGAACTGGTCCGTGAGCCCGGCAAGTTCCTGATCCGCCGGGCCCTGATCGAGAAGGTGGGGTGAGCTCCGGCCGCCGGGCACCTCGGTGAACCGGCGGCGCCCTGCGGAGCATCCCGCAGCGGTGTACGGGTCATCGGTCCTGCTGCTCGCGGCCACGAGCGGCAGGACCGACGCGTCGGGTCCGCGGGCGCCGCATCGCATACGAACCGCCGTGCCGCCGCTCACACCGTGAGCCGCACCACAGAACCACCAGGTAACACGGGGTTCACATTCGAGCAATGACCGGGAAATCGCCTGTTGACAAGCTGCCGGGCAAACAGGCGGCGCCCCAGTGCCGCAGCGCCGCAGCACCCGCACGTGCGTCAGACACACCCCCGAAGGAAGTGGCCCGTGACCTTCAAGGCTGAGTACATCTGGATCGACGGCACCCAGCCGACGGCGAAGCTCCGTTCCAAGACGAAGATCATCGCGGGCGAGCCCGCCGGTCTCGACGCGCTGGGAATCTGGGGCTTCGACGGGTCCTCCACGAACCAGGCCGAGGGCCACTCCTCGGACCGTGTCCTCAAGCCGGTCTTCACCTGCCCCGACCCGATCCGCGGCGGCGACGACATCCTCGTCCTGTGCGAGGTCCTCAACATCGACATGACGCCGCACGAGTCCAACACGCGTGCCGCGCTCACCGAGGTCTCCGAGAAGTTCGCCGCGCAGGAGCCGATCTTCGGCATCGAGCAGGAGTACACGTTCTTCCAGGACGGTTACCCGCTCGGCTTCCCCAAGGGCGGCTTCCCGGCCCCGCAGGGCGGCTACTACTGCGGTGTCGGCGCGGACGAGATCTTCGGCCGTGAGGTCGTCGAGGCGCACCTGGACAACTGCCTGGCCGCCGGTCTCGCGATCTCCGGCATCAACGCCGAGGTCATGCCCGGCCAGTGGGAGTTCCAGGTCGGCCCGGTCTCCCCGCTCGAGGTCTCCGACCACCTGTGGGTGGCCCGCTGGCTGCTCTACCGCACCGCCGAGGACTTCGGCATCGCCGCCACCCTCGACCCCAAGCCGGTCAAGGGCGACTGGAACGGCGCCGGCGCGCACACCAACTTCTCCACCAGGGCGATGCGCGAGGGCTACGAGGCGATCATCACCGCGTGCGAGTCGCTCGGTGAGGGCTCCAAGCCGCTGGACCACGTCAAGCACTACGGCGCCGGCATCGACGACCGTCTGACGGGACTGCACGAGACCGCCCCGTGGAACGAGTACTCCTACGGTGTCTCCAACCGTGGCGCCTCGGTCCGTATCCCGTGGCAGGTCGAGAAGGACGGCAAGGGCTACATCGAGGACCGCCGCCCGAACGCCAACGTCGACCCGTACCTGGTGACGCGTCTGATCGTCGACACCTGCTGCTCGGCGCTGGAGAAGGCCGGCCAGGTCTGATCCGCTCCACGGCTCTCGTGAAGGGGCGCTCGCCGACTCGGCGGGCGCCCCTTGCGCATATCCTGCGCTCCCATGGGGACGGAGAGAGACCGGGCGGACCTCGACCGGGCGTACGGCTCGCCGGAGGACGTGCCCGCACTGCTGCGGGCGCTGGAGTCCGCGGACGAGGCCGTGCGCGAGCGGGCGGTGGACCGGTTGTACTCCTGCCTGTGCTTCCGGGAGGAGGTCCCCACGGCGCCCGTGGCGCCGCATCTGGTCAGGCTCGCCCTGCACGGGGCCGGCCCCCGGGCCGAACTGCTCAGGCTGCTGGCGAACCTCGCGAACTGGGCCGGACACCCGGACGAGCGGCGGCGCGTGCGGCAGGCCGTGGCGGAGGCGATGCCGTCCCTGAGGCCCCTCGCGCACGACGCCGACCCGGGCGTACGCGAGGCGATGGTGCTGCTGATCGCCGCGTGCGGCCGGGAGGCCGGCCCCACGCCGGCCCCGCTGCTGAGGGACCGGCTCGCCGAGGAGAGCGACCCGCTGGTGCGCGCCCGGATCGTGACGGCGCTCGGGCTGCTGGAGCCGGGCGACGGCGGCTGGCGGCACGGTCTGCTGGCCGACCCCGAGCCCCGGGTCGCGCTCGCCGCCGCCGAGGACCTGCTGCGCACCACCGAACCGCCCCTGCCGCACCCGCTGGTGGACACGTGCGCGCGGGCGTTCACCGCCGTGCCCGACCTGCCGGAGGAACCGGAGACCTCGCTCTGGCCGGCGCACTACCGGCCGCTCACCGAACGGCTGCTGGAGGATCCCGGAGCGGCCCTGCGGGCCCTCGCCCAGGGGATGCCCCTCGCCTTCGAGATCACCGAGCAGTGGCGGGACCGCGAGGCCGACGTGCTCCCGTGGGCGCTGCGCGAGACGGAGGGCGAGGCCTGGCAGTTGTACCGGCTGGCCCAGCTGGCCTGCGCGCTGCCGCCGGAGCTGCACGCGCGCGTGCGCGAGCGGGTGCTGCCGTGCCTGGCCGACGGCAGTCCGGCGGTGCGGGCCGGGGCGGTCACCGCGCTGGCCCGCGCGCGCGTACCGGCCGCGACGGCGGTCGAGGAGACGCTGCGGCTGATCGCGGAGGCGCCCGGTGCGTACGACACCGTCCGCGCCGTCAGGGCGGTGACCGACGAGTTCGCGGGCGCGGCGACGCCCGTGGCGCGGGCGGTGGCCCGGCAGTCGGGGGAGGGTCACTCGGATCTGGTGAAGGTGCTGACGAAATACCCCGAGGTGGCGGCGGAGTTCGTCGAGGAGCTCGCCGGACTGCTGACCCGGCACGGCACCGGCTACCCGTCCGTCGCGGTCGCCGTGCTGAGCGCGCTGGGGCGCGCCGCGGGCGAGGTGGGCGAGCGGGCGCTGCGGACCTGTGTGCGGGAGGGCGTCCACTCCTCGGTCTCGGGGGAAGCCGCGGTGGCGCTCTGGCCGGTCGCCGCGGACCCGGAACCGGCGCTGTCCTTCCTCCGCCGGGAGCTGACCGCCTCGGCCTCCTCCTGGGCGACGGACCTCGCGGGCCGGCTCGGTGCCGTCGGCGCGCCGCTGCTGCCGTTCGTCGAGCCGCTTCTCGCGCGCCGTACGCCGTCCGGCAACCGGGCGGCGGCCGCACTGGCCGTCTGGCGCATCACCGGCAGGACCGAGGACACCGTGGATCCCCTGGCCCGGGAGGCACTGGCGTGGAAGAGGTTCTACCCGGGCCCGCCCCACCCGGTGGCGACGCTCACGGAGATGGGGCTTCTTCCCCGCTTCGCCGTGGAGCCGCTGCGACGCGGCGCCGAGTCGCCCCGGCGGGCCGTGAAGGACCTGATGTACGGCGACGCCGCGCATCCCGACGACGTGCTGCGGGCCGCCGTGCGCAAGCTGCTCACGACCGCGCGCGTCGTCGACTGACGTCGAGTTCGCGCCAGGAACGTCCAAGCCGTGAGAGGAGGCTCCTGTTACGGGCGGGTGTCTGCTTCAATGGGGCCATGGCCAGCTTCCAGAAGTGCACCGCGACGGGTCGCCACGACCTCGAGCCCTTCTGGCCTTCCCGTCAGCACCATGACTTCGACCGGGTGTGTTGCCGCGCGATGAACGCGCCGGCCCTCTAAAGCCGTATACCCCGGCCTTCGGCCAGCGCGCACGACGTACGTCCCCGACGGGCCCGACCACGAGTCGCGGCCGTCGTCCTTCCCGACGGACTTCTCGCGCGAAAGAGCTGACCTCCCATGGCGAACACTCGTCCCCTCTCCTCCGCTCCCAGCCTCACCGCCGCCGCCCCGAACGGCACCGCCCGCCACCGACTGCGGGCCGTCGACCGGGACGAGGTGGTCGACATCGCCGACTTCCTGCCGCCGGGCGCGACCTGGCTGCCCGCTCCCCCGCACACCCTGCCCACCCTGCCGGGCCGGCCGCCGATGGTCGGCTACCTGGTGCTCGTCCCGGCCGACCAGCAGCCGCCGTTCCTTCCGGTGGCGGTGCCGGACCGGCCGGCGGCCGAGGAGGCCGCCGGGGCCGAGGGTGCCGGACGTCCGCTCGTACGGATCGACCCCGTCCAGCGCACGGCCTTCGTGGACGGACAGGAACTCGACCTCACGTACCTCGAGTTCGAGCTGCTCGCGCACCTGGTCGCGCAGCCGAACCGGGTGCACACCCGCGACCAGCTGGTCACCACGGTGTGGGGCTACGGGCACGTGGGCGACGGCCGCACGGTCGACGTCCACATCGCCCGGTTGCGCCGCAAGCTGGGCGCGCAGTACCGCCAGTCGATCCAGACGGTGCGCCGGGTCGGCTACAAGTACACCCCGCCGACCGGCCACTGACCCGTCCCGTCTGCCGTCGGCAGAGCACGGTTCCCCCTCGTGTCCGGACCGGGCAGAGTCATCGGCATGAGACTTCTGGTGCTGGGCGGTACGGAGTTCGCGGGACGGGCCGTCGTCGAGGCGGCCCTCGGACGCGGCTGGGAGGTGACGGTCCTCAACCGGGGGCGGCACGCGTCCGCCCCCGGCATCCGGTCGCTGACCGGTGACCGCACCGCGCCCGGCGGTCTGGACGCGCTGGCCGAGGGCGACTGGGACGCCGTGGTCGACACCTGGTCCGCGGCGCCCCGCGCGGTGCACGAGGCGGCGCGGCTGCTGCGGGGCCGCGTCCGCCGGTACGTGTACGTGTCGAGTTGCTCGGTGTACGCCTGGGCCCCGCCCGCCGGGTACGCCGAGGACGCGCCCGTCGTCGAGGGCGCCGAGCCGGACGCCGGACAGAGCGACTACGCCCGGGACAAGCGCGGCGGCGAACTGGCCGTCCTCGACGCCTTCGGGGCGGAGTCCTCCGTCCTCGTGCGGGCCGGGCTGATCATCGGCCCGTACGAGAACGTCGGACGGCTGCCCTGGTGGCTGACCCGGATCGCCCGCGGCGGCCCCGTCCTCGCGCCCGGCCCGCACGGCCTGCCCCTGCAGTACGTGGACGTCCGCGATCTCGCCGAGTGGATCCTCGGCGGCATCGAGCGGGAGCTGAGCGGGCCGTACAACCTGATGAGCCCGCAGGGACACACGACCATGGGCGAGCTGCTGGAGGCGTGTGTGCGGGCCACCGGCTCGGACGCCGAACTGCGGTGGACGGCACCGCAGACCATCCTCGAAGCGGGCATCGAGCCGTGGACGGAACTGCCCGTGTGGGTGCCGCCGGGCAGCGACATGCACGACGCCCTGCACGCGGCCGACGTCTCCCGGGCGGTGGCTGCGGGGCTGGCCTGCCGTCCGGTCGGGGAGACCGTCGCCGACACCTGGACCTGGCTGAGGTCGATCGGCGGTACGGCGCCCCAGCGTCCGGACCGTTCCCGCAAGGGCCTGGACCCGGAGGTGGAGGCGAAGGTGCTCGCGATCGGCACCGGCGGCCCGGGCCCCGGAGGTGTACCTGGCACCACCCTCTGACCGGGGCGTCGGGCCAGTGACCACCGGTCCACGGCTCCGCCAGACTGACGGCATGAACACCAACACGAAGAGCGGCGGGGCCGGTTCGAGGGCGCGCGGGACGGTGCTCGCCGCCGGGCGGGGACTCGCGCTGGCGGTCGCATCGCTGCCGCTGAGCATCCTGGGCTTCTGTCTCTCCCTCGTGTCCATGGCGCTGATACCGATCGGCGTCGGGGCGCTCACCACGCCCTACGTGGTGAAGGGGGTGCGCGCCTACGCCGAGCGGCGGCGGGCGCTCGCCGAGCGGTGGGGCGGGTTGCGCGTCCCGTCGGCCTACCGGCCTGCCTCCGATTCCGTCAACCCGTTCAGGTGCACCTACGCGCTGCTGCGCGACCCGGCGACCTGGCGGGACCTGCGGTGGCTCCTGGTGGACATGACGGCCGGGTTCGTGACCGCGCTGCTGCCGGCCGTCCTGGTCCTCTATCCGCTCGAGGGGTTCGCGCTGGCGGCCGGGCTGTGGCGGGTCATGGGCGACGGTGACGGGGGCGCCTACTGGTACGGCTTCGTGCCCGTGGACGACCAGCCGACCGCGTTGGGCGCCGGCGCCCTGGCCGGCGCCCTGCTCTTCGTCGCCCACCGGTACACCGTGAGCGTGTTCCAGGTCCACTTCCGCCTCACCGAGGCCATGCTCACCCCGAGCCAGGCCGAGCTTGCCGAGCGGGTACGGGTGTTGACGGAGACCCGGCGGGACGCGGTGGACACCTCGGCCGCCGAGCTGCGCCGCATCGAGCGGGATCTGCACGACGGCGCCCAGGCGCGGCTGGTGGCGATGGGCATGGACCTCGGCGCCGTCGAGATGCTCGTCGACAAGGACCCGGAGCAGGCCAAGGCGCTGCTCGCGCAGGCCCGCCGGTCGTCCGCCGAGGCGCTCTCCGAGCTGCGCGACCTGGTGCGCGGCATCCACCCGCCGGTGCTGGCCGAACGTGGACTCGCGGACGCCGTGCGGGCGTTGGCCCTGCGGCTGCCGGTCGCCACCGAGGTGAGCGTCGAGCTCGAGGGCGGCCGGGTGGAGGCGCCCGTGGAGTCGGCGGCCTATTTCGCGGTGAGCGAGCTGCTCACCAACGCGGTCAAGCACTCCGGCGCCGGCCGGGTCTGGGTCGACCTCCACCACGGTTCGGGCCGGCTGCGGATCTCGGTCACCGACGACGGCGCGGGCGGCGCGGCGATCGGGGCCGGCTCGGGCCTCGCCGGCGTCGAGCGGCGACTGGGTACATTCGACGGCGTCCTGGCCGTCAGCTCTCCCGCGGGCGGTCCCACCATGGTGACCATGGAGATCCCTTGCGTGTTGTCCTAGCCGAGGACCTCTTCCTGCTGCGGGACGGTCTCGTCCGGCTGCTGGAGGCCTACGACTTCGAGATCGCCGCCGCTGTGGAGAGCGGGCCCGAACTGGAGCGGGCGCTCGCCGAACTGGAGCCGGACGTCGCCGTGGTCGACGTCCGGCTCCCGCCCACGCACACGGACGAGGGCCTCCAGTGCGCCCTCCGGGCCCGCCGCAGGAGGCCCGGGCTGCCGGTGCTCGTGCTCTCCCAGCACGTCGAGCAGTTGTACGCGCGCGAGTTGCTGGCGGACGGCACCGGCGGGATCGGCTATCTGCTGAAGGACCGGGTGTTCGACGCGGAACAGTTCGTGGACGCCGTACGGCGGGTCGCGGCCGGCGGTACGGCGATGGACCCGCAGGTGATCCAGCAGTTGCTGGCCCGGCGTTCGGGTGACGGGCAGGGGCCGGTGGACCGGCTCACCCCGCGCGAGCGGGAGGTGATGGAGCTGATGGCGCAGGGCCGGTCGAACGCGGCGATCGCGGGCAAGCTGGTCGTCACCGAGCGGGCGGTGGCCAAGCACACCGCGAATATTTTCGTGAAGCTGGGTTTGGAGGTCTCGGACGACGACAACCGCAGGGTGCTGGCGGTGCTGGCCTATCTGGACCGGGATCGCTGACGCCGCCAACTGCCGTGTCTTGTGAGGGTTTTGGGGTTGTTTCGTCGTACGGGGCTCTCATGAATTTCTGAGCGGGCTGAACGCCGTCGGGGCGACGTGCGTAAAGGAGGGGGCAGCTTCAGCTTCACTCCTGTCGGGCGCCTCGATGCTGCCCCGCAAGGAAGTCAGAGGAGTTCCATGGGACGCAACATACGTAAACGCCGTTCGTCGATGGCCACGAAGGCCGTGGCAGCATCGGCGGCCCTAGCGCTCGGCGGGGGCGGGCTGATCTGGGCGAACTTCTACGCTTCGGCGCACGAGTCGAACTCGGGCCAGAACTCGACCAAGGCCGCCACGGCGGCCGCCCAGGTCGCCACCATCTCCTGCCCGGATGTGGGGCAGAAGCTGACGAATGTGCCCAAGGGAGCGAAACAGGGAGTCGCGACCGAGCTGGCCAACCTCGACAAGCAGATCACCGAGGCCTACAACCGACTCGCTTCCACGCGCCGGGCTCAGACGAACGACGCCAGCTTCGTGCAGAACGCGATCACCGGCCCCCTCAAGGAGAAGCGCGCCGCCACGATCGACCGGATCCGGATCAACATCCAGCGCTCCGGCGGCCAGTTCAACAGCTCGCTGAGCCAGTTGGCGGCCTGCACCACGCAGGCGGCGAACACCAACGCGGGCCAGGCGGGCAACGGCCAGCAGAACGGTGGTCAGCAGAACAACGGCGGCCAGCAGAACAACGGCGGCAACCAGAACAACGGCGGCCAGCAGAACAACGGCAACGCCGGTCAGGCGCAGAACGGCCAGGGCGGTAACGGCCCGGTCGCCGCGGACTTCGTGGACATCACGAAGGTCCAGGCCAACGCGCAGCTGGGCGTCGGCGCGAACGGTGCAGCCGCCAACGGGAACAGCGGTTCCCGGGGCACCTTCACCTCGAGCTGCGGCACCAACGGGAACGACAACCACAACACGGACAACGTGATCGTCGCCCCCGGTGTCACCAACGGCGCGCACCACCTGCACGACTACGTCGGCAACCAGAACAACGACGCGTTCGCGAGCGACCAGGAGCTGGCGGGAGCCGGCACCAGCTGCCAGAACCAGGGCGACAAGTCCTCATACTTCTGGCCGGTGCTGCGTGTCCAGGACGGCTCGCAGGACTTCGACCAGAACAACGACGGCGGTGGCAAGGAGGGCAACGTCGGCAAGATCCTCCAGCCCGCCCAGGCGCAGATCAAGTTCGTCGGCAACAAGAGGGGCAAGGTCGTCGCGATGCCGACCGCCCTGCGCATCATCACCGGCGACGCGAAGGCCTTCGTCAACGGCAACGCCAACGCGAACGTGAACTGGAGCTGCACCGGCTTCGAGAACAAGGTGCAGCTGGAGACCCAGTACCCGATCTGCCCGCAGGGCAGCCAGGTGGTGCGGACGACCAACTTCCAGAGCTGCTGGGACGGTCAGAACATCGACAGCGCCAACCACCGTACGCACGTGGCCTTCGCCCAGGCGGACGGCACCTGCGCCAACGGCTTCAAGGCGATCCCCCAGCTCCAGGTCCGGCTGGTCTACAACGTTCCGGCCCCGAAGCTTCAGAACGGGACGGTCGTGCAGCCGTACGCGGTGGACAGCTTCCCGGAGAACCTGCACAAGCCGATCACCGACCACAACGACTTCATCAACTTCTTCTCCACGAACCTGATGAACAAGATGGTCAACTGCATCAACACCGGCAAGAAGTGCAAGTGACCCGCTGAGCGGGCCGGTCGGTGGAACCGACCGGTGAAGCGGAACGGCACAGCAGACGAGAAGGCCGGCGGTGAGGATTCCTCACCGCCGGCCTTCTCGTGTGCGCGGCACGCGTCGCGTGCGCCGTAGGCGTGGGCTCCGGTCAGTGACCGGAGTGCGACGCGCCGTCGGAGGGCTCGCCCGACACGTGCGCGGAGTGGTCCGTGCCCTCCTCGATGTCACCGCCGAGCGTCTCCCGCAGGGCAGTCACGGTGCTGGTCTCCTCACCCACGGCCACCCACTTGCGACCGACCAGGTAGTGACCGCCGTAGTCCTTGGCCCCGTTGATCCACTCGCGCTGACCGCGGTCGGTGGCGAAGGTCAGCAGGATGAACTTGCCGTCGGCGTTCTTGCAGAGGGCCTGGCGCAGTTCGTCGGCGTCGGTCTGCATGTCGGGCGTGCACTTCACCTCGGCGGCCAGGTGCTCCAGGCTGCCGGTCGCCGTCACCGGGACGCTCTCCTCGGCCCCGTCGGAACCACAGCCCGTCAGTACCAGCGCCGCCGCGGCGGCGGCCACCGCGAGCATCGGTCGGGTCATCTTCATCCGTTCCTCCCTGCAAGAGCCTCGCCCTGGATACGGCTCCCACGCGCGGTGCGCTCAAAATACCCGTGCCCGGTGGGGACACCCGTGCGAGAGTGTGCCGGTGAACCAGGACTGGGAAGATCGTGTGACCGCCGCCTGGTCCGGATTCGACGACCTCCCGCAGGAGCGGGCGGCGGAGTTCCGGGCCGTGATCGACAAGCTCGTGGCCGAGCTCCCCGAAGACAGCCCGCTGGGACCGTTCGAGCAGGCCTGCGCCTGGGACTCGACCGGCCACTCGGACCGGGCCGCCCCGCTGTACCGGGAGGCGCTCGCGCGCGGGCTGGGCGAGGTGAGCGGCTACAAGGGCAGACGAGCCAAGATCCAACTCGCCAGCTCCCTCCGCAACATCGGCCTGGCGGACGAGGGCGTGAAGCTGCTGACCCCCGAACTGGACGCCCCGTCCGACGAGTTGGACGACGCCGTCCGCGCCTGCCTGGCCCTGTGCCTGTCGAGCCTCGGCCGCGACCGCGAGGGCCTGTCCCTGGTGCTCGGCGCCCTGGCTCCCCATCTGCCGCGCTACCGGCGGTCGATGGCCGAGTACGCGAAGGCGCTGCGCGAGGGCTGACCGCCCGGGGTGACCATCCACCGCTTCGCTCGTTCTGCTGGACGTGCAGTCACAGGATGTCGCCCCGCGCCCCGCTCCCGGATCCTCCGCCGACCGGATCGTCGACGTCGAGCAGGCCGAGGCCGCGCTCGTCGAGCACTACCCGCGCCTGGTCCGGCTCGCCTATCTGGTGCTGCCGCCCGGTCTCGGCCGCAGTCGGCGCGTCCTGACCGCCCACGCCCTCGCCCAGCGCGCCCTGCCCCGCGGCAGCGCCTCGACGCCCGTCATCCCGGCCCAGAACGGGGGCGCGGGGGACGGCCGCGACGGCGACCCCGGGTACGCCTACATCCGCCTCCAGGTCGTGCGTACGGCGCTGGAGGCGGGACTGCCGCTGAGGCTCTGGTCGCGTCCCAGGCGCGCACAGCTCCCGCCGCTGCTCCCCCAGGTGTGGGGTCTGCGGCTCTTCCCCCGTTCCGGCGGCGCCGACGAGCTCGCCCTGGACCAGCGGCTGGCCGCGCTGTCGGGCCCGGCCCGGGCCGCCTACGTGCTGCGCGGTCTGGAGCGGCTGCCCGACGACGACGTCCGCGAGGTGCTGACCGGGTCCGGTCTCGCGGACGCCGAGGTGACGGCGGCCCTGCGCGAGGCGGGCCGGATCCCCGCCGCCCGGTACGCCCTGCTCGACTCCCCCGAGTTCGACGCCTGCTCGCTCCAGGCCCGGCCCACCGATCTGATGCGCCGCCGCCGGCACACCAGGGCCGCGCTGGCCGCCGCGGCCGCGCTCGCCGTGTGCGGCGCCCTGGTCGCGCTGCCCGGCGGCGGCTGGGGACCCGACGGCGCGGCCGCCCCGCTGTACGCGCAGAACCCGGCCGCCGAGGCCGCTCTCGACCCCCGGGCGGCTGGTGAAGGCGTCCCCCGCCGCCTGGAAGACGTCCGCACGCACCGACTTCTCCGTCTGGCCCGCGCGCGGCCCCCTCGCCCGCGACGGCGCGCTGCTTCGCCGCGCCCTCGCCGTCTGGGCCCGGCCCGGGGAGTCGGTGCACGTCTCCGCCACCCCCGACACCCCGCTCGGCGGCCCCGCCGGACCGCCCCAGCTCCTGTACGCGGGCGAGGTGGACAACGCGCGAGTGGTGATCCTCTACGACGGTCTGCGCATCGCCCGCTACGCCGAGCCGAAGGACGGCACCGCGGGGGCCGCCCTCGACTTCGCGCGGGTCGACGGCGCGACCGGCGCCGAGGCGGGCGCGCTGGTCCTGGGCCGGGCGGACGGCAACGTGCGCTATCTGACCGCGCCCTGGGTGACGAAGGCCGGCGAGCGGGACCTGTCGAAGCCGGGAGCCGGGGTGATGGACCTGACACTGACCGACGGGATCACCTCGCCGCTGTCCAGCCCGGCCACCCACACCGGCACGTGCACGACGTGGAACGTGCTCCAGCTGACGGACGCCTCCGGCACCCACCTGCTCAGCGACCTCGGCGAGCTCGTGCCCGCCCGCCTCACCGCGGGACGCCCGGCCGCACCGAAGGAGGCGAGCGGCGCGTCGGCGCTGCGGACCTGGGCGCCGTTCGCCTGTTCGCTGGCCGACGCCCGCGGACAGGGCGTACGGACGGTCAACGCCTGGGGCTACACCCGGCAGCAGCTGCCCGACGCGAGCGGAACGGCGACCTGGGTGTGCACCCGGGCCGAGACCTGGCGGGGCGACGGAAGCAGGGTGCTGGCCCAGTTCCACACCCCCGGCGGGCTGTTCGGGGCGGCCGTGGCGAAGGCCGGGGACGTACCGGCGTGCGGGCCGCGTGATCCGCATGTGCTGGCCGGGGTGCTGTGGAAGTCGAAGGGCGGCGGCTGGTATCTCCTCGCGGCCGGCGACAAGGCCACGGCGTCCGTCCGGGCGACGGGCGGGGTCACCGGGTCCGGGCAGGGCAACCTGCTGGCGGTGCCGACGAAGCAGGGCGCGCAGGCCGGCCTGGAGGGCAGGCTGAAGGACGGAAGGTCGATCAGCGGCCTGCGCTGACCCCGGCGGTCGGCGGGGGCTCAACGGGCTGCGCCGACCCCGGCGGTCGGACCGACCAGCGGGCGTCGCTGACCCGGCGGTCGGACCGGCGCACCGGGCGGGTCGTGACGGTCGCGGCCGACGCGACCGTGCCGGCCGCCGTCCGCGCCGAACTGCCGAACACCCTCTACTCGTGCGCGCAGGGTTTCTGCGGAACCTGCCGGCAGCGGGTGCTGCCGGGCGAGGCGGACCACCGGGACGAGTTGCTCACCGACGCGGAGCGCGGCGACTCCATGTTGATCCGCGTCTCACGGGCGCGCAGCGGGCGGCTGGTGCTGGACCTGTGACCCGGCGCAGCACTCGAACGGTCACGCGCGAGATGGCGCGAAAGATGACCGACATGTGACCGGACAAGTAGCCGGATAAGTGACGGAGAGGGTGAAGGTCTGCACCGGTCCGGTCCGTTCTGGGCCGGAACCGATCGGTAAGGTGTTCGCATGACTACCGGGGTTCGTCGCAGAATGGGAGTCGAGGAGCGTCGGCAGCAGTTGATCGGCGTCGCCCTCGAACTGTTCGCCCAGCGCTCGCCCGACGAGGTCTCCATCGACGAGATAGCCGCGGCCGCGGGCATCTCGCGCCCCCTCGTCTACCACTACTTCCCCGGCAAACTCAGCCTGTACGAGGCCGCGTTGAAGCGGGCATCGGAGGATCTGGCGGGCCGGTTCGCCGAGCCGCACGAAGGACCGCTCGGCTCCCGGCTGCTCCGGGTGATGCGCCGCTACTTCGACTTCGTCGACGCGCACGGCCCGGGCTTCTCCGCCCTCATGCGCGGCGGCCCCGCGGTCGGGTCCTCGACCACGAACGCCCTCATCGACTCCGTACGCCAGAACGCCTACGAGCAGATCCTGTCGCATCTTGGCGTCGCCGACGCGCCCCCGCGCCTGGAGCTGGTCGTCCGCTCCTGGATCTCGCTCGCCGAGTCGACCGCGCTGATCTGGCTGGACGGGCGGCGCATCCCGCGCGAGGAGCTGGAGGTCCAGCTCGTGCAGGACTTCGCCGCGCTGACCGCCGTCAGCGCGGCCCACGACGACGAGCTGCGCACCCTGCTGCGGCCCGTGCTCGGCGGCGAGCCGGCCGAGGGGCCCTTCGGCGACCTCGTCACCCGGCTCATCGCCCTCGCCTCCTGAAGCGGCCTAGCTCTCGTACTTGCGGTAGGACGGGTCGAGGTCGCGCACCTCGGCGGAGGCGTGCACCGCCGAGACGCCGTCCCGGGGCTCGACGTGCTTGCGCAGCAGGTCCAGTACGGCTTCGGTGAGCCGGGCCTTCGTCTCGTCGGAGCGGCCGGCGAGAAGGGCGAGGGTGACGTGCACGATGGCGGGTCCACCCTGCCCCGTCGCTCCCGTGTCTCCCACCACTTCGTCCTCGGTCCGCAGGACCCGGGTCTTGCACGCCTCGATCCGCGCGGCCGCCACCTCGACGACCACCGGGTGCAGTGCGAGCGCGAACGCGGTCCAGTCGACGTGGTCGAGCGCCGGGGAGCGTTCGACGGTGATCTGCGGCATGGGCACTCCTGTTCTGGGGCAACAAGGCTCACCCTAGTTCGTCAGCCGCAGGGCCAGCATCGCGATGTCGTCCTCCCGGTCGTGGCCGAAGCTGGTGAGGAGGGTGTCGCACAGCGCGTCCAGGCCCGGCATGGCGCCGATGGCCGCCGCGCGCAGGTGCTCCATCGAGACCGCGAGGTCGGTGCCCCGGGTCTCGATCAGACCGTCGGTGACCATGAGGAGCCGGTCGGTGGGTTCGAGGAACAGCTCGGTGGGCGGCGGGTGGGGCACACCCGGCCCGAGCAGCGGGCCGGCCGCCTTGGCGTAGTCGGCGCCGTGGGTGTCCCGGACGATCAGCGGCGGGATGTGCCCCGCGTTGGCGATGCGGGTACGGCCGGTGGCGGGGTCGATCAGGACCAGACAGACGGTCGCCGTGACCCCGGGGTGGTAGAGCTGGAGCATCCGGTCGAGGCGCTCGGCGAGCACGCCCGGGTCGCTCTCGTCGACGCAGTAGGCGCGCAGCGCGTGCCGGATCTCGACCATGACGGTGGCGGCCTCGAGCGAGTGCCCGACGACGTCGCCGACCGCGGCGAGCACCCCGTCCCCGGTGCGCAGGGCGGCGTAGAAGTCACCGCCGATCTCCGCCTCCCGGGACGCGGGCACGTACCGGACGGCGACGTCGACGCCCGGCAGTTCGGGCAGCGCGTCGGGCCGGGGAAGGAAACTGCGCTGAAGGGTGAGCGCCACGTGCCGCTCCACCTGGTACATGAGCAGCGGCTCGGCGGCGAGCGCGGTGGCCTGGGCGAGCCGGGCCAGCCGGGACTCGGTCTCGGGGTCCACCCGGCGGACCTCTCGGGTGGGAACGGCCAGACACACCGAGGATCTGCCGTCCTGGGTGGGGATCAGCACCAGCCGGGCGTCGTGCGGCACCCCGGGCCGGAAGAACCCGGCGGGCCACAGCGGCGCGGGCACCGTGGTGATCCGCACCCCCGCCTGGCCGTGGGTGAGCCTCCGCAGCAGGGCGACGACGGCCTGGCGGGCGTCCTGGTCCGGCAGCGCGAGCGTGGTGCGGTTGCTGGAGGTGCCGCGGTGCAGCGCGTCGTCCGGGCCGAGGACGAAGGCGGCGGCGGCGGAGCCGGTGAGCCGCGCGGCGCCTTCGGCGGCGGCGTCGGCGAGCTCCTGCGGGGAGCGTGCCGCCTGGATGCCGACGATCGCCTCCGAAAGCAGCGACAGCCGCCGTGCCGCCGCCTGGTCGTCGGCGCGCAGCCGGGCGGCCCGCACGGCCGCCCGGACCACCGCGTCGATCTCCTCGGGCTCGGCGGGCATCGCCAGGTGGGCCTCGCCGCCCGCGTCCAGCCCTTGCCCGCGGTCGCCGGGGGCCACGTCACCCGCCGAGAAGTGCACGACGGGCAGTCCGGCCATGTGCGGCCGGGCCTTGAGCCGGCGGCACAGCTCGAAGCCGCTCATGTCCGGCAGTTCCACGTCGACGAGGGCGACGTCCGGCAGGGCGCCCTCGCGTCGCCGTACGTCCAGTTCGACGAGCGCCTCGTGGCCGGTGCCGACCGCGACGACCTGGTGACCAGCGCGGCGCAGCACGACACCGAGGGCGAACCGGCCGGCCGCCGTACGGTCCACGACCAGCACGGTCGTGTCGCGCCTCCTGCCGCTGACGTCGGCGTTCATCTGTCGACCCCCGACCCCCGGACCCCGGACCCACCGGTGGAGCAGACCGGACGGAAGGTCTGCTCCACCAAGGTAGTGCCCCTGTCTAGGGGGTCGTCCGGGAGAACACCGCGACGGTCCGGGCCGGCACGGCGAACGTGCCGGACTGCGTCACGTACGACGCGGCCTTGGCGGTGGGGTCCGACCCCGCCGCCTGCACCGGGTGCAGCCGGTATCCCGTCCCGGCGAGCGCGTCGACGGTCTGCTTCGTCGCCGTCGGCGTCGCGTTGAACACGACGACCAGGTCACCGAGTTCCATGGTGATCACCCCGGGCGTCTCGTCCTTCCCGGAGAGCGGGAAGGAGAGCGCCGACTGCACCCCCTCGGCCGTCCCGAGGGAGAACGCCTTCTCCGTGGTACGGATCCTCAGCAGATCCCGGTAGGCGGCGGAGGCCGAGGTGATCTCCGGGCAGCCGACCCCGACGGCGGTCAACAACGGCTTGGCGTAAGGCCACTTGGAGGCGTTGTCGACGGCCGGCGGCAGTCCCCGCCCGAAGCCGTTGCCGGCGGCGCAGTTCCAGTGGATCGCGTTGAACCAGTCCCCGCTGTCGTAGGAGTTGCGGTCCAGGGACTTGGAGCGCAGCAGGTCGCTGCCGGCCTGGGACAGGGCCGGGCCCTGGGAGAGCGCGGCGGTGGCCATGGCGAGGACCTGCATCCGGGAACGGTCGGCCGCCGAGGTGTCCTCGGGCAGCTTGTACGCCAGCGCGTCGAACAGCGACTCGTTGTCGTGCGCGTCGGCATAGGCGAGAGCGTCGCCGGGTGCGTGCGCGTAGCCGGCCGGGGCGCCGTTGTAGTCGACCTCGGCGCCGGTGACCTCCTTGCCGTCGGCGCCGGTGAAGCGGTACGCGGCGAGGTTGCCGGACAGCCCGACCTTGATGAGGTCCTGGTAGTGCAGCAGCCGGGCCTTCTGCTCGGCCGAGGTGCCGTTGTTCGTGGACGCGTTCGGGTCGGTGTAGAGCCCGGACGCGAAGCCCTGTACGCCAGGGTCCTCGTCGAAGGGCCCGCCGCCGCGCACGGCGTCACGCGCCCGGTCGGAGAAGGTCGCGACGCCCGTGCCCGCCATGTTCTTCTGCGTGGCCTGGACGAACCGGGCGTCGTCGGCGACCTCGCCGAAGTTCCAGCCCTCGCCGTAGAGGATGATCTTCTTGCCGTCGACGCCGTCCTTGGCGGGGGTCAGCGCGTCCAGCGCCTTGCGCACCGCCAGGATGTTGGCCTTGGGGTGGTGTCCCATGAGGTCGAAGCGGAAGCCGTCGACCTTGTACTCCTTGGCCCAGGTGACGATGGAGTCGACGACCAGCTTGCCCATCATCGCGTTCTCGGTCGCGGTGTTCGCGCAGCAGGTGCTGTTCGCCACCGAGCCGTCGGCGAGCAGCCGCTGGTAGTAGCCGGGGACGATCCGGTCGAGGACGCTGGTCGCCGCCTGGCCGCTCGCCGCCGTGTGGTTGTAGACGACGTCCATGACGACCCTGAGGCCCTCCTGGTTCAGCGACTTCACCATCCGGCGGAACTCGACGGTACGGGCGGTGCCGTCCGGGTCACTGGCGTACGACCCCTCGGGGACCGTGTAGTGGTACGGGTCGTACCCCCAGTTGTAGGCGTCCTTCGCGGCGGTCGCGGCCACGCACTCCTGCTGCTTCTCGGAGTCGGCCGGGTAGGAGGCAAGGTCGCAGTCGGTGGCCGACTGCGCCGCCCTGTCCTCGGCGATGGTGGCGATGTCGAAGACGGGCAGCAGGTGGACGTACGACGTGCCCGCCGCCGCCAGTTCCCGCAGATGCTTCGAGCCGTCGCTGTCCCGGTCGGTGAAGGCCGAGTAGGTGCCCCGGTCCCCGGCGGGGACGGTCGTGTCCGCGACGGAGAAGTCCCGCACGTGCAGTTCCTGGATCTGGGCGTCCTTCAGCGGGACGGCCTTCGGCTTGGTGAGCGTGGACCAGCCGCCGGGGGCGAGCGCCTTGTCGTCGAGGTCGACGACGAGGCTGCGCGCCGAGTCGGTGGTGAGGGCGACCGAGTAGGGGTCGGTGACCTTGTTGGTGACGACCTTGCCGACAGTGGGCGCCCATACCGTCACGGCGTACCGGTAGGGCTTGTTCTTCCAGGATGTGGGGCCGGTGACGGACCAGACGCCGGTGGTGTCGTCGCGCTTCATCCTCACGGTGGAGCCGGCGAGCTCCAGGGAGACCTGCTGAGCCGTCGGGGCCCAGACGGCCAGGGTGGGACGGCCGTTGTGGAACGTCGGCCCGAGCCGCGCCTTGGTGGCACCGGGGTACAGGTCGTCCAGTACGCCCGCGATCTGTACGCCGGTCGCCGCCAGTGCAGCGCCGTTCGCGGCCCGTTGGGAGGCGACGACCTGACCGCTGAGGGCTTCCCGCACCCGGTCCCGGTCGCGCGGGTCGACGGACCAGGCGGTGTAGGTCTTGAGGTGCGGGTACGCGGCCTTCTGGGCGTCGGTGAGGGTGGTCTTCGTCAGCCGCAGCCACTTGGCGGCCCCGGTGAGGGCGCCGTTCGCGACCGCGATCGAGCCCTTCGCGCTGTACAGCAGCTGGGTCGAGGCGGCGGCCTCCGAGCCGTTCCAGGCGACGGTGTTCCGGTCGATCCAGACCGCCTTGGAGGTGGTCAGGTCGAGGGCCGCCGCGGAGCCGGCCGGCTGCGGAAGCAGGTACTTCTCCTGGCCGCTCAGCAGCCACACCTCGTGGCCGTCGCTCGTGAGGTCCAGCGACCGGTCGGTCGGCAGGTCCTTCTCGTCGCCCTTGTGGAGGATGTAGCTCAGGCTGGTGGCGCCGGCGGTGAGCGGCACCTCGAAGACGGCGCCGTACGCGTCGGCCGTGGTCGGCTTCAGCGGGTTCGACCACTCGGTGGGGTTCGCGGCGCCGGTCCAGGTGTGCAGACCCCAGCCCGTGTAGTCGCCGTCGGCGCGGTGGTAGTGCAGGACGGCCTTGGTGGCGTCCTGGGCCGGGCCGTCGGGCTTCTCCGTGCGGACGCCCTCCTTGCCCTGCTCGATCCAGACCTCGCCGGTCTTCGTCACGTCGATCGTGCGGTCGGCGGAGACGTCCTTGTCGCCGTCCTTGTCGATGACGAGGAAGCCCACGGACGAGGCGCCGGGCTTGAGCTTGACGTAGGCGAAGGCGCCGTAGGCGTCGCGGCCGGTGAAGGGGTGGCTGTCCGGCCAGGTGGTCGACTCGCCGTCGGCCAGGTCGCCCCAGGCGTACAGGCCCCAGTCGGCGTAGTCGCCGTCGGTGCGCTGGTAGTGGACGATCGCGTAGTCCCGGGAGGAGGCGGTGGGTATCTCCTCGGCGGGCGGGGTGCCGGTGACGGAGGCCGCGGTGGCGCTCGCCGTGCGCCCGGCCGAGTCGACGACGACCGCCTTGTAGCGCAGGACCGTTCCGGCGGGTACGTCCGCGCCGACGGTCTGTGTGACCCGGTAGGGGGCGTGGTCGGCGGAGCCGAGGGTCCGCCACGTGCCGTTGCCGGTCTGGGCGGCGAAGACGACCCGGTTCAGCTGACCGCCCTCCACGTCGGCGCTCAGCTCGACGGTGCCCGTGGCGCCGGCGGCGGGAGCGTGCAGGGTGACGGTCGGCCCGGCGGCCGGGGCGGGCAGCTTGCGGGTGGCCTCGAGGACGATCGCCGAGCCTGCGGGGACGGTTACGGTGATCTTCTTGTCGGCGCCCGCGGCGACCGTCTTCCCGGTGCCGTAGATCCCGCGGAACGAGGTGTTCGCGGAACCGGTTGCGAAGGTCGCTTCCTGCGCCGTGCCGGCATTGTTGAAGGCGACGACGTACTCGGTCGTGTCCTTGCCGGTGCCGTTGCGGGAGAAGGCGTAGACGCCGGCGCCGTCGGCCGCGTAGCGCTCGGTCTGGACGCCGTCGGTGAGGGCGGGGTTCGCCTTGCGGAGCTTGGCGAGGGCCGCGATCTGCCGGTACAGCGGGGCGCCGGTGTCGTAGGCGTCGCTCGCGTGGGTGCGGTCGGTGCCGATCTCGTCGTCGTCGAGGTAGTCGGCGCTCTTCGACGCGAACATGGTCTGGCGGGCGTCCTTGTCGCCGCCGGAGCCGGTGAAGCCCTGTTCGTCGCCGTAGTAGACGACCGGGTTGCCGCGGCTGAGGAACATGAGCTCGTTGGCGAGCTCGTCCTTGGCGAGGAGTTCGGCGTCGGTGGCCTTCGGGTTGTCCTGGTTCAGGAAGTACCCGATGCGGCCCATGTCGTGGTTGCCGAGGAAGGTGACCTGCTCGTAGGCGTTGGCCTTGTCGGTCGTGTACTTGTAGTCGTCGGCGAAGACCGAGGAGAGCTTGCGCGCGCTGCCGCCCTGGGAGGCGTACTGGCGGGCGGCCTCCTGGAAGGGGAAGTCGAGCGTGGCGTCCAGGCGGCCCTGGGTGACGTACGGGGACGTGATCGACGTGTCGGCGGAGTACACCTCGCCGAACATGAAGAAGTCGTCCCGGCCCTGCTTGGCCGCGTAGGCGTCGAGGGCCGTCGCCCACTGGGTCCAGAACTCCATGTTCACGTGCTTCACGGTGTCGATCCGGAAGCCGTCGATCCGGAAGTCCCGCACCCAGCGCTGGTAGATCTTCTCCATCCCGGCGACGACCTCGGGACGCTCGGTCCACAGGTCGTCGAGTCCGGAGAAGTCTCCGTACGTGGTCGACTCACCGGCGTAGGTGGAGTCGCCGCGGTTGTGGTACATCGTCGGGTCGTTGAGCCAGGACGGGACCTTGGCGGTCCGCTGCGCGGCGGTGACCGTCGGGGTGCGCGGGAAGGAGCCGGCGTCCACGGCGGGGAACTTCGTGCCGCCGTCCGCGTAGTCGGCGTCGTCGAAGGGCTCGCCGTCCTTCGTCAGGTACGGGAACGCTCCCTTGGACAGGTAGTCGTAGGACTTCTCCTCGTAGTCGACGACATCGGCCGTGTGGTTGGTGATGACGTCGAAGAAGACCTTCATGCCCTTGGCGTGCGCCGTGGAGATCAGGGTCTCCAGGTCCTTGTTGGTGCCGAAGTGCGGGTCGACCTGGGTGAAGTCGGTGATCCAGTAGCCGTGGTAGCCGGCCGAGGCGTTGCTGCCCGTCCCTTGCACCGGCCGGTTCTTGAAGATCGGCGCCATCCAGATGGAGGTGGTGCCGAGGCCCTTGATGTAGTCGAGGCGCTGGGTCAGGCCCTTGAGGTCGCCTCCCTGGTAGAACCCCTTGTCGGTGGGGTCGTAGCCGGTGGTGAGGCGTGAGCCGGTCAGTCCGCCCTCGTCGTTGGCGGTGCTGCCGTTGGCGAAGCGGTCCGGCATGACGAAGTAGAACTGCTCACGGGTGTCGTCGTGGCGGGCCGGAGCGGCGGCCATCTTCGCGTCGGACGGTGGTGCGGGCGGGCTGTCCGCGTGCGCCGCGAGGGGCTGCACGAGGGCTGCGGCCAGCGCGGCCACGGCGACGGCCGCGACCCGTCGGGCAGCTGGCACGGTGCGGCGCGTCGGGGGCGCCGGCCATCTCGGTATCACAGGCGGGAACTCCTAGCGATTGCGGCTCTCTTGGGTCCGACCCCAACGCCGCGGGACGGCTTCGTCGCCGGGCGCCCGCGTGGACCGTATCGCTGACGAAAGGTTTACAGCAAGAGTCTTGCAACTCACGGCAAGAACTTTCACCAGGGCCTTGACGTGTGCGCAGCGGCGTCCTCCCGGCGGGGCGCTCGGTGCCCTGCGTGACCCACGACGACACCGGGCGCGACCGCCTGCCCGTCCCGCGTGCCGCGCACCGCCGGAGCGACGGTGCGCGGCACGCGGACCGGCGGAATCAGCAGCTGGACTTGCCCGCGTAGACCGCCAGCGCCGTGTTGGCGGCGAGGGTCGCCGTGAGCTGGCCCGATCCGTTCACGGTCACCGTCGTGTTGCTCTGCACGTTGCAGTACGTACCGGCGGCGAGCGACGTCTGGAACGTGCGGGTCAGCGAGCCCGACTCGTGGTTGATGGCGACGTACCCCTTGGCACCTCGCCCGAAGGCGATCGCGTCGCCCCCGTTGTCCCACCAGTCGCTCATCGCCGCGCCCCGCGTGGCATTACGGAAGGCGACCATGCGGAGGATCTCCGGCCAGGCGTGCTGGCACTTCCACCCGTTCTGCCAACAGGCGCTCACAGTACCGCCGTTGGGCGGCCCGGCGTCCGCGTCCGACCACTCGTACCCGGAGTTGATGTCCGGGGCGCCGTAGGGGTACGCGAGCATGAAGACGTTGGCGAGCGTGTAGTTCGCCCCGTCCTTGTAGGTGAGGGTCGATCCGTTGCGCTCGGTGTCGTGGTTGTCGACGAACACCCCGGCGGCGGAGCTGCTCAGGTACCCCCAGCCCTCGCCGTAGTTCTTCAGGTAGGCGAGGTTCTCGCTGTTGAAGACCCGCTTGAGGTCGTAGGCGTAACGGAACTCCTGGACGTCCCCGTTGCCGGTGTACTCGGTCGGCTGGACGGCCTCTCCGCTGCCGTAGATGACCTCCTGCTTCCAGTACACGCCCGGGTTCGTCAGCCGCGACTTGATGTTGGCGAGGTCGGCGGTGGCGATGTGCTTGGCCGCGTCGACGCGGAAGCCGTCGACCCCGAGGGTGAGCAGGTCGTTGAGGTATCCGGCGACCGTCTTGCGGACGTACTCCTCGCCGGTGTCCAGGTCGGCCAGGCCGACCAGTTCGCAGTGCTGGACGTTCCAGCGGTCGGCGTAGTTCGAGATCTGGGACGTGCAGTCGTCGAAGTCGTACGAGGAGTACAGACCGGGGTAGTTGTACTTCGTGTACGACGAGCCGCCGGTGCCGGTGCCGCTGCCCGCCGACATGTGGTTGATGACGGTGTCGGCGACGACCTTCACACCTGCGGCGTGGCAGGTGTTCACCATGTTCTGGAACGCCGTGCGGTCGCCGAGGCGTCCCGCGATCTTGTAGCTGACCGGCTGGTACGACGTCCACCACTGCGAGCCCTGTATGTGCTCGGCGGGCGGGGAGACCTGCACGTAGCCGTAGCCGGCCGGGCCGAGGGTGTCGGTGCACGCCTTGGCGACCGAGGCGAAGTTCCACTCGAAGAGGACGGCGGTGACGTCCTTGGTGCCGGGAGGGGTGGCGGACGCGGCGGTGGGGGCCATGACGGCGGCCGCGGCGGCCAGGGCGAGGGCGCCCGAAAGGGGTCTGCTGCTTGCCATGTGGGGAAGTCCTTCTCCGTTGAAGGCTCTTGCTGAAACACGTCAGCAATCTTGCGGTGACGGAGATGTTAAAGGCCCGCTGCCTGAAAAGGCAGCGGGCCGTATGAAGTTGATGCAAGAACTTTCAGAGAGGCCTTCAGGCCGTCGTGAACCACACCGTCGTGTCGGCCGGGAGCTTGGCCTCACCGGCGTCGGTCTCGGTCACCTCTTCGTTCGCGAGCAGCACCCGCCCGTAGGCCGGGGTCGTCACGGACTCCCCGGTGGTGTTCGCCACGCACACGAACTCCCCGCGGCGGAAGGCCAGTACGCCCTCGGGGGCCTTCAGCCACTCCACCGCGTCGCCCGCGCCCAGGTCGGGCCGCGAGCGACGGATGCCGAGCGCCGAGCGGTACAGCTCCAGCGTCGAACCGGGCACCCCTTGCTGCGCCTCCACGCTCAGCTCGCCCCAGCCGTCCGGCTGCGGCAGCCAGCTTCCGCCGTCGCCGAAGCCGTACGACGAGCCCTCGCGGGTCCACGGGATCGGGACGCGGCAGCCGTCACGGAAGCCGTCCTGGCCGGCGCCGCGGAAGTACGCCGGGTCCTGGCGCACCTCGTCGGGCAGGTCGACGACGTCCGGGAGGCCGAGTTCCTCGCCCTGGTAGACGTACGCCGAACCGGGGAGCGCCAGCATCAGCAGCGTGGCCGCCCGCGCCCGGCGCAGACCGGCCTCGCGGTCGCCCGCCGTGCGGATCTGGGTGCCGAGGCCGGGCGGGTTGGCGAAGCGGGTGGCGTGCCGCGTCACATCGTGGTTGGACAGCACCCAGGTGGCGGGGGCGCCGACCGGGCGCATCGCCTCCAGGGTGCGGTCGACGACCTCACGCAGCTGCTCCGCGTCCCACTCGGTGGCCAGGTACTGGAAGTTGAAGGCCTGGTGGAGCTCGTCGGGCCGGACGTAGTTCGCGGTGCGCTCGACGGTCGGGGTCCACGCCTCGGCGACGAAGATGCGCTCACCCGAGTACTCGTCGAGGATGAGCCGCCACTGGCGGTAGATCTCGTGGACGCCGTCCTGGTCGAAGAACGGCATGACATCGTTGCCCAGCAGCTTGAGTTGGTCGTGGGCCCCGAGGTCCGGGAGACCCGCCGCCTTGACCAGGCCGTGGGCCACGTCGATACGGAAGCCGTCGACGCCCATGTCCAGCCAGAAGCGCAGGACGGAGCGGAACTCGTCCCCCACCGCCGGGTGTTCCCAGTTGAAGTCGGGCTGCTCGGGGGCGAAGAGGTGCAGGTACCACTCGCCGGGGGTGCCGTCCGGTTCCGTGACCCGGGTCCAGGCGGGGCCGCCGAAGATCGACTCCCAGTCGTTGGGCGGGAGTTCGCCGTTCGCGCCCTTGCCGGGACGGAAGTGGTAGCGGTCCCGGAGGGAGGAGCCGGGGCCTTCGCGCAACGCCCGCTTGAACCACTCGTGCTGGTCGGAGGAGTGGTTCGGGACCAGGTCGACGATGATCCGCAGGCCCAGTTCACGGGCGTCCCGGATGAGCGCGTCGGCGTCGAGGAGGTTGCCGAACATCGGGTCGACCGCGCGGTAGTCGGCGACGTCGTACCCGGCGTCGGCCTGCGGGGAGGCGTAGAAGGGGCTGAGCCACACGGCGTCCACGCCGAGGTCGCGCAGGTACGGGAGGCGGGAGCGTACGCCTTCCAGGTCGCCCATGCCGTCGCCGTTGCTGTCGGCGAAGCTGCGCGGGTACACCTGGTAGATCACCGCGTCCCGCCACCAGTCACGGCGCTTGGCGACGGTGGCGACAGCCGAGGTGGAGGTGGGGGCCGGGGCTGCGGGCTGCTGGCTCATGGCGTCCTTGGGGCGATGGGGGTCCCCCCGCTCGAGCGCGTTCGAGAGTGGGGGGAGTGGTCATGTGGTCAGGGGTACGGCGGCGGGTGACGAGGCGGCCGCGGTCACAGCGGGGTCGGATGGCGACCGCGACCGCCCCGGGTTTTCGGGGGCTGAGCAGTTCAGGCGACGTCACGGCGGTTCGGCTGCGCCCTGCAGGGGCACCGGGCAACCGCGCGCCGGCCACGAGGGCGCCGCCGGCGACCGGCGGCCCGTCGCTGTCCTCTCAGCGGAGCGTCACCCCTTCGTGCCGCCCGCGGTCAGGCCGGTCACCAGGTTCTTCTGCACGAGGTAGAAGAACACGGCGGCGGGTATCGCGATCAGCACCGCGGTGGCGGCCATGAGGTTGCGCTGGGCGTCGTGCTCGCTGACGAAGGACTGCAGGCCGACGGCAAGGGTGTACTTGTCGTCGCTGAGCATGAACGTCGAAGCGAAGGCGACCTCGCTGAAGGCGGTGAGGAAGTTGTAGAAGGCGGCCACCGCGAGACCCGGCTTGGCGAGCGGCAGGATCAGCCGGAAGAAGGTGCCGAACGGGGTGAGCCCGTCCACGCGTCCGGCCTCGTCGATCTCGAAGGGGATGGTGTCGAAGTACCCCTTGAGCAGCCAGGCGCTGTACGGGATGACCGTCGTGCAGTAGACGAGGATCAGACCGAAGTAGTTGTCGATGAGCTGGAGGTCCGAGAGGATCTGGTACATCGGCACCATCAGCACGGCGACCGGGAACATCTGGGTGACCAGCAGGACCCACATGAACTTCTTGTAGCCGGGGAAGCGCATCCGGGAGACGGCGTAGCCGGTGGTGGCGGCGATGAGCACGCCGATCGCCGTGGTGCCCAGCGTGACCACGAGCGAGCTCTTCAGCCAGTCGAAGAACTGGGTGTGCTGGAGCACGAACGTGTAGTTGTCGAACGTCATCTTGTCCCAGATGCCGCCCGGGTGCAGATAGTCGTCCGTGTCGGGGCCGAGGGACAGATAGACCAGCCACGCGATCGGGAAGAGCGCGATGACGCTCGCGACGATCAGGATGCCGTGGGAGGCGAGGGAGCCGGCGAGGGTGTTCTCGCCGCGGCGCCGGGCCCGGCGCGGGGTCTTGGAGCGCTGCTCGCTCAGGGGGGCGGAGGTCTCGGCGGTGGTGCTGGTCATGGGAACTCCTGCCTCAGATCGCGAGCTGCTGCTCGTTGCGGTTCAGCCAGCGGCGGTAGAACGAGGTGAAGACGATCAGGATGGCCAGCAGCAGGATGCCGTAGGCGGCGGACTGGGCGAAGTCACGCGGCTGCTGCCCGAAGCCGAGGTAGTACGCCCAGGTGACGAGGATCTGCGCGTCGGGGGCGGTGTTGCCGAACAGCAGGAAGATCACGGCGAACTGGTTGAAGGTCCAGATGATGCCGAGCAGGACGACGGTGGAGCTGACGGACCGCAGGCCCGGCAGGGTGACGAACCGGAAGCGCTGCCAGGCGCTGGCGCCGTCCATCTCGGCCGCCTCGTAGAGCGAGGCGTCGATGGCCTGGAGACCGCCGAGCAGCGAGATCATCATGAACGGCACACCGCACCAGGTGTTGACCATGATCGCGGCGAATCGCTGCCAGAAGGTGTCCTCGAGCCACTGCGGCGAGGGCAGGTGCAGGGCGTCGAGCGCGGAGTTGATGATGCCGCCGTCGGCGAGCATGAACCGCCAGCCGAAGACGGTGACGAAGGTGGGCACCGCCCACGGCAGCACCAGGATCAGCCGGTACAGGGTCCGCCCGCGCAGCTTCTGGTTGAGCAGGAGCGCGAGCCCCAGTCCGATGCCGTAGTGCAGGGCGACACAGGTCGCCGTCCAGACGATCGTCCAGATGAAGTGCGACCAGAAGCGGTCGTAGGCCGTCGGGCCCCAGAGGATGTCGGCGTAGTTGTCGAGGCCGATGAACTTGTAGGTGGCGTCGATGTGGTTGACGCCGATCGTGCGCGCGGTGTTCAGGCTGTTGGCGTCGGTCAGCGTCAGGTACAGGCCGTACACCAGGGGGTACAGCACGAGCACGCCGAGGACGACCGCCACCGGGGCGATCATCACGTACGCGTACCAGTGCTTCTGGTAACCGCGCCTCAGGCGCCCGGCCGGCCCGGGCTTCGGCTCACGGTCACCGCGGCGCTTGCCGGTCGCGCGGTCGATGGCGACTGTCATGGTTCGACACCTTCTGGATCTTCACGCTGGATCTTCGAGGGGTTGGTACGGCTCACCGGCCGGTGGCCGCCGGATCTCTCCCCCCTTCTGTGCGGGAGATCCGGCGGCCACCCGGGCTCACTTGCTGAAGTCCGGCACCAGCTTGGCGATGGCGAGTTCAGCTGCGCTCAGGCCCTTGTCGAGGGTCTCCTTGCCGCCCGCGATCTTGGGCAGTTCGGTGTCGAGCGGGCCCCAGAGGGAGCTGTACTCCGGCAGCGCCGGGCGCGGCTGGGCGGCGGACAGGACCGTCTGGTAGCCGGCGATGCCCGGGTCGGCCTTGACGGCGGCGGTGTAGGCGTCGTCACGGGTCGGCAGCGTCGAGTTCTTCTGGGCGATGGCCGCCTGGCTCGTCGCGGAGGTCATGAAGTTGACGAACTTCAGCGCGGCGGCCTGGTGGGCCTTGTCCGAGCCGGCGTAGACCGAGAGGTTGTGGCCGCCGGTCGGGGCGCCCGCCTTGCCGGCGGAGCCGGCCGGGACGGTGGCGATGCCGAGGTTGTTCTTGTCCGTGAAGGCGCTGCCCTTGTAGAAGTTCGTGATCTCCCACGGGCCCTGGACGATCGCGGCGACCTTGCCGTTGACGAACGCGTCCTGGATGTGGGCGTACGCGTCGGCGGTGGTGTCCGCCTTGTGCAGGCCCTTGCCGTCGAAGAGGCCCAGCCAGGTGCCGTACGCCTTCTGCGCGGCCGGCGAGTTGACGGTGATCTTCTTGGCGTCGGCGTCGACGGTGTCGGTGCCCTCGCCGTACAGGAAGGACTGGGCGTAGTAGGCCTGGGTGGAGCCCCAGTAGCCGTCGACGCCGGTCTTCGCCTTGATGGTCGCGGCGGCGGTCTTCAGGTCGTCCCAGGTCTTGGGGGCCTCGGCGATCCCGGCCTTCGCGAAGAGCGCCTTGTTGTAGACCAGCGCGAGCGTGTCGGTGACGATCGGCACGCCGTACGTCTTGCCCTCGTACTTGGCCTGCTCGATCAGGTTCGACTTGAACTTGGCCTGGTCCTTGAGGGCCTCGGTGCCGTCCAGCGGCAGGAAGAAGCCCTTCTTGGCGAAGGCGGGGGTCCAGCCGACCTCCGAGCGCAGCACGTCCGGGGCGCCGGACGCGCCGGCGGCCGTGTCGAACTTGTTCTGCGCCTGGTCGAAGGGCACGTTGACGTACTTGACCTTGACGTCCTTGTTGGCGGCCTCGAACTGCTTGACCAGGGCCTGGTACGTCGGCGCCTCATTGGTGGCGTTGGAGGTGTCCCACCAGGTGATGGTGACCGGCCCGGACGAGTTGTCGCTGCCGCTGTCGTCCCCGCCGCAGGCCGTCGCCGCGAGGGCGAAGGACGCCACCAGAGCGGTGGCCGCTATGCCACGCCGCATGAGTTTCTCCTTGAGGGTGAGAGCCCGTTTAGCTACAGGAAGCGGTCCCGTCCGCTGTCCTGCCGACTCCGACCGCGCCGTTGCTGCCGTCGGGCGACGTGAACGTAACAGCGATGTAAGCAGCACGAAAGACCTTGCAGAAAAAAAGTGCAAGAGAACTCCGAAGTTATCCGCACGTGACTCCTGCGTGACCTCCCCTCGACCGCTGTGAGACCGTAGTTGTCGCGGTTGAGGGCCTCGCAGCGGGGCGCGGGGCCGCTGTGCAAGACTCTGCAAGCTCTTGCCATCACTTTCACGAGGGAGCGCGATGACGCAGCAGCCCGCGGGCCGTTCAACAGGTCGCCCACGGCGTCCGATCGGTGTGCAAGTCAGCACCCGACCGGTACAGTCCACCCCTGTGACCACACGGCTTGCCGACATCGCTGCGCAGGCGGGGGTGAGCGAAGCGACCGTCAGCCGCGTTCTCAACGGCAAGCCCGGTGTCGCCGCCACCACCCGCCAGTCCGTGCTCGCCGCTCTGGACGTCCTGGGCTACGAGCGCCCGGTCCGGCTGCGCCAGCGCAGCGCGGGTCTGGTCGGCCTCATCACGCCGGAGCTGGAGAACCCGATATTCCCGGCCCTGGCCCAGGTCATCGGGCAGGCGCTGACCCGCCAGGGCTACACGCCGGTCCTCGCCACCCAGACGCCGGGCGGCTCCACGGAGGACGAACTGACCGAGATGCTGGTCGACCGCGGGGTCGCCGGCATCATCTACGTCTCGGGCCTGCACGCGGACACCACCGCCGACATGCAGCGCTATGAGCAGCTGCGGGCGCAGGGCGTCCCCTTCGTGCTGGTGGACGGCTTCTCCCCGAAGGTCCAGGCGCCGTTCATCTCCCCCGACGACCGCGCGGCGATGACCCTGGCGGTCACCCACCTCGTCTCGCTCGGTCACACCCGGGTGGGACTGGCGCTCGGCCCCAAGCGGTTCGTGCCGGTCCAGCGCAAGATCGAGGGTTTCGTCAGGGCGGTCCAGGAACAGCTGGGCCTCAACCCCGAGACGATCGAGACCGACCTGGTCCAGCACTCCCTCTACACCCTCGAAGGCGGCCAGGCGGCGACCACCGCCCTGATCGACCGGGGCTGTACGGCGATCGTCTGCGCCAGCGACATGATGGCGCTGGGCGCGATACGCGCGGCCCGGCAGCGCGGTCTCGAGGTGCCGCAGGACATCTCGGTGGTCGGCTTCGACGACTCCCCGCTGATCGCCTTCACGGACCCGCCCCTCACCACCGTCCGCAAGCCGGTCCCGGCGATGGGCCAGGCCGCCGTCCGCACGCTCCTCGAGGAGATCGGCGGGACCCCGGCGCCGCACAGCGAGTTCGTGTTCATGCCGGAGCTGGTGGTGCGCGGTTCGACCGCTTCGGCGCCCGGGGACCGCAATCGTCCGTAGGGCGGAGACATCCGGGTCCTCCCCGGTACGCCGGCAGGAGACGCGGGGGTCCGGCCGGAGCAGGAAGTGCGGGCCGGACCCGACCGGGGGATGATCGGGCCAAGAGGTCTTTTCTGGCAGACTTTGTGTCCATGGGTGAACCGACTGTGACGCCATTGGAAGGCCGTGACCAGGCCCTCCCGGAGCCCGTCACGGCCACGCCCCGGCAGCGCCGCCTGCACCGGCTGCGCAGCCCCCGCCGCCCCCGTCTCTGGTTCGAGATCCTGCTCATCGCGGTGAGTTACTGGACGTACTCCCTGGTACGCAACGCGGTCCCGGAACAACGCGCCGAGGCGCTGCGCAACATGGACTGGATCTGGCGTCTGGAGCACAGCCTCGGCATCGCCGTGGAGGAGTCGGTCAACCACGGGGTGAACTCGGTGACCTGGCTCATCGTGGGCATGAACTACTACTACGCGACCCTGCACTTCGTCGTCACGCTGGCCGTCCTGGTCTGGCTCTACCGCAGCCACCCGGGACGCTACGCGGCGACACGCCTGGTGCTCTTCGCCACCACGGCCGTGGCCCTGGTGGGCTACTACCTGTATCCGCTCGCGCCGCCGCGGCTGATGCCGGGCGGTGACTTCGTCGACACGGTGATGGTCCACCAGACCTGGGGTTCGATGGCGTCCGGCGACCTCAAGCACATGTCGAACCAGTACGCGGCGATGCCGTCCATGCACATCGGCTGGTCCCTGTGGTGCGGTCTGACGGTGTTCGCGCTGGCCAAGCTGCCCTGGGTGCGCATCCTGGGCCTGCTGTACCCGACGGCGACCCTGGTGGTCATCGTCGCGACGGCCAACCACTTCTGGCTGGACGCCGTGGGCGGCGTCCTCTGCCTGGCGTTCGGCTTCGCGGTGGCCCGCGTCTGGTACGGGACTCTGCCGTACGCCCTGCCGAGAACGGCGCCGCCGCGGGGACAGGGCAGGCCCCTGCTCCCCACGAAGGCCTGACGCCCGGCCCGCGGGTCCGCCCGCGGTCATGACCCGGTGAACTCCTTCGCGGCGGGGACGGCGGCGCCGCACGGCCCCTCACGACGCTTCCGCCGCCGCCCTCAGCGCGTCGATGAACGCGTCCAGCGCGGGCTGCGCGGGCGCGGTCTCCCGGATCACCGCCTGGATGGCACGCACCGGCACCGGATCACGCACCTCCCGCACGACGACGCCCGGATGCCGGCTGCCGAGCCCCAGCCGGGGCACCAGACTCACGCCCAGCCCCGCGGCGACGAACCCCTGGGCGGTCACGTAGTCCTCGCTCTGCACCGCGAACCGGGGCCGGAACCCCACCGCCGCGCACGCGTCGAGCTGGGCGTCGAGACAGGGCCCCGGCCACTCGCTGCCCACGAACGCCTCCTCGGCCAGCTCCGCCAGCCGCACACTCCGCCGCCCGGCGAGCCGGTGCCCGCGCGGCAGGACGGCGAGATAGGGATCGTCGAGCAGGTGCAGCAGCCGTACGCCACTGTGCTGCCGCCTCTCCCGGCTCACCGACAACGCCAGATCGGCACGCCCTTCCCGCACCTCCGCCAGGGGGTCCTCGGGATCGACCGTCAGTTTCAGCTCCATCCGGACGCCGGGATGCGCCTCTCGCAGCCGCGCCACGGCCGGCGCCACCAGCCCGGCCCCCGCGGTGGCGAAGTACCGCACCGAAAGATGCCCCGTCCGCCCGGCGAGCAGGTCGGCGAGCGCCGTCTCGGCCTCGGCGACCTGCCGCCCGATGGCGTCCGCGTACTCGGTGAGCAGCAGTCCGGCAGCCGTGGGCCGCACACCCCGCCCGGCCCGCTCCAGCAACGCGGCCCCCGCTTCCTTCTCCAGGGCGGCGATCTGCTGACTGACGGCGGACGGCGTGTACCCCAGCGCGGCCGCCGCCCCCGTCACCGAGCCGTTCCCGACGACCGCTCGCAACACCTGCATCCGCCGCACATCAAGCATGCAGTGCAGCTTAACGAATCATCCAGAACATTTCACTTGTCCTCACAGGTAGGACAGGACGACCGTAGGGGCATGCCCCTCGCCTCCACGCTCCGCATGGCCGCGCTCGCCCTCTTCTGGGGCTCCGGCTTCCTCTGGATCAAACTGGCCCTGACCCACGGCCTGACCCCGGCCCAGATCACCATCACCCGGTGCGTCCTGGGCGCGGCCGTCCTGCTGCTCCTGGCCCGCCGGGCGGGCCAGCGCCTTCCGCGGTCCCGGACCGCCTGGGGCCATCTCGCCGTGGCCGCCCTGTTCTGCAACGCCCTGCCCTTCGCCCTCTTCGCCCTGGGCGAGCAGCACCTCGACTCGGGCATCGCGGGCGTCCTCAACGCCACGACCCCGCTCTGGTCCCTCCTCATCGGCATCGGCATCGGCACGGACCGTTCCCTGCACCCCGTACGCCTGGCCGGCCTCGTCCTGGGCTTCGCCGGTACCGTCCTGATCTTCGCTCCCTGGCACCACGAGGGCCTGTTCAGCCTGCCCGCCCTGTACCTGCTGGCCGCGGCGGCCAGCTACGCGGTGGCCTTCGCCTACATGGCCCGGCATCTGACGGCCTCGGAGACCCCGATGGCCATGTCGGCGGCCCAGCTTCTCGCCGCCACGGCCTGGAGCACGCTGGCGCTCCCCGCGGCCGGTCCCTTCCGTCCGGACGCCACGGCCCTGCTCGCCGTCGCCGCGCTGGGCGTCCTCGGCACGGGCGTGACCTTCTATCTCAACTACCGCCTGATAGCGGACGAGGGCCCCACCACGGCGGCGACCGTCGGCTACCTGCTCCCGGTGGTGTCCGTCGCGCTGGGCGCGATGATCCTCGACGAGCGGACAGGCGTACGCGTTCTCGCGGGCATGGCGGTGGTGCTGGTGGGCGTGGGACTCACCCGGCGGAACACGGCGTCGCGCACACGCGGGCCGTCGGACACCCGCGGGTCGTCCGGTACGCGGCGCGACGGTGCGGCACAGCCGGCCGCTCACCGCTGACCAGGGCAGGGCAGGCGCTAGCCGACGTAGAACAGCTCGTCCACCACGCCCCGTGCCCGGCGGGCGGTCCGGCGGTAGTCGTCGAGCATGTCGCCCACCCGCCCGGGGCCGTACCCCAGGTACCGCCCCACCGCGACCAGTTCCCGGGCGTCGGACGGGAAGGTGTCCCCCGGCCCGTCCGCGCACCAGCATCACCGCGTTGCGCACCCGGGTCGCCAGCACCCACGCCTCGTCCAGTGTCGCCGCGTCCTCGCCGGGGATGAGGCCGGCGTCGCGCGCGGCGGCGAGCGCCTCACGGGTCCGGGTGGTCCGCAGCCCCGGGTGCGTGGAACCGTGCCGCATCTGCACCAGTTGCACGGTCCACTCGACGTCGGACAGGCCGCCCGGTCCGAGCTTGGTGTGCAGCTTCGGATCGGCGCCCCGGGGCATCCGCTCCGACTCCATCCGGGCCTTCAGCCGCCGGATCTCCCGTACCGCGTCCTCGCCGAGCCCGTCCGCCGGATACCGCAGCGGGTTGATCAGTTCGATGAACCGGCCACCCAGTTCCTCGTCGCCCGCCACGACTTCGGCTCGCAGCAGCGCCTGTGACTCCCAACCGAGCGACCAGCGCCGGTAGTAGGCCTCGTACGACTTCAACGTGCGTACCAGCGGACCCGACTTGCCCTCCGGGCGCAGATCGGCGTCGATGAGCAACGGCGGGTCGGCACTGGGGATCTGGAGCAGTCTGCGCATCTCGGAGACGACCTTGTTCGCGGCCTGCCCGGCCTCGCGCTCGTCGACGCCGTCCCGGGGTTCGTGCACGAACAGGACGTCGGCGTCGGAGCCGTAGCCCAGTTCGTGACCACCGAAGCGGCCCATGCCGATGACGGTGAATCGCGTCGGCAGGGTGTCGCCCCAGCCGTCCTGCACGACCGCGCGCAGGGTGCCGGCCAGCGTGGCGGCCGTGATGTCGGAGACGGCCCCGCCCACCAGGTCGACGAGGGCGCCCTGATCCGCCTCGACCGGCTGCGCCTCCGTACCGTAGGAGGCGACGATGTCGGCGGCGGACGTACGGAACAGCTCGCGCCTGCGCACTCCGCGCGCGGCCGTGACCGCCTGCACGACCCCGTCGGCCCGGCGTACCGCCGCGAGTATCTCCTGCTCCAACTGGGCCCGCCCGCGCGGCTCGAGGCCCCCGGCGTCCCCGTCGCCGAGCAGTGCCACCGCCTCCGGCGCCCGCATCAGCAGATCGGGGGCGAGCCGCCCGGCGGACAGGACCCGGGCGAGGTTCTCCGCCGCGGCGCCCTCGTCCCGCAGCAACCGCAGATACCAGGGTGTCTTGCCGAGCGCGTCCGACACCTTGCGGAAGTTGAGCAGACCCGCGTCCGGGTCGGCGGAGTCCGCGAACCAGCCGAGCAGCACCGGCAGCAGGGTGCGCTGGATGGCCGCCTTGCGCGAGACGCCGGAGGCCAGCGCCTCCAGGTGGCGCAGCGCGGACGCCGGGTCGGCGTACCCGAGCGCGACCAGCCGCTCCCGGGCCGCCTTCGGGCTCAACCGGGTCTCCCCCGGCGCGAGTTGCGCGACGGCGTCGAGCAGCGGGCGGTAGAACAGCTTCTCGTGCAGCCGACGGACCACGGCGGCGTGCCGCTTCCACTCCTGGCCGAGTTCGGCGACCGGGTCGGTGCGCAGTCCGAGCGAGCGGCCCAGCCGCCGCAGGTCGGACTCGGCCTCGGGGACCAGATGGGTCCGGCGCAGCCGGTAGAGCTGGATCCGGTGCTCCATGGACCGCAGGAACCGGTACGCGGCGTCCAGCTGCTCGGCGTCGGCGCGCCCGACGTATCCCCCGGCGGCGAGCGCCTGGAGGGCGTCGAGCGTGGTGCCGCTGCGCAACGACGCGTCGGCCCGCCCGTGCACGAGCTGAAGCAGCTGCACGGCGAACTCGACGTCCCGCAGCCCGCCGGGCCCGAGCTTCAGTTCACGGTCGACCTCGGCGACGGGGATGTTCTCGACGACCCGCCGCCGCATCCTCTGCACGTCGACGACGAAGTTCTCCCGCTCGGCCGCCTGCCACACCAGGGGCCCGACAGCGGCGACGTACTCGGCCCCGAGTGCCAGGTCGCCGGCCACCGGCCGCGCCTTCAGCAGGGCCTGGAACTCCCAGGTCTTGGCCCACCGCTGGTAGTAGGCGAGATGGCTGGACAGCGTCCGCACCAGCGGCCCGTTGCGCCCCTCGGGCCGCAGATTGGCGTCGACGGGCCAGATGGACCCTTCCACGGTGGTCTCGGAACAGATCCGCATCAGGTGCGCGGCCAGTTTGGCGGCGGCCCGTAGCGCCTTGCCCTCGTCCGCCCCGTCGACGGCCTCACCCACGAAGATCACGTCGACGTCGGACACGTAGTTCAGCTCGTGCCCGCCGCACTTGCCCATCGCGATGACGGCGAGCCGGCACAGCGCGGCGTCGTCGGGCGCGGCGGCCCGGGCGAGGCCCAGGGCGGCCCGCAGCGTGGCGGTGGCGAGATCGGCGAGCTCGGCGGCGGTCTCGGCGAGCTCGGTCGTCCCGCACACGTCACGTGCCGCGATGGACAGCAGGCAGCGCCGGTAGGCGACGCGCAGCGACACGGGATCCGTGGCCTCGGCCAGGCCCCGCTCGAACTCCTCCACCCCGGGATGCAGATCCCGCGGCTCGTACGTGACCAGGGCCTCCCAGTCCCGCGGATGCCGGGCGAGGTGGTCGGCGAGGGCGGCGGACGCCCCGAGCACCCCCAGCAGCCGGTCGCGCAGCGGCTTGGCCGCAATGAGCGTGTCGAGCAGCTCCCGGCGGGCGGTGGGCCCGGGCTGGGCCTCCAGCAGCCCGACGAGACCGTGCAGGGCGAGATCGGGATCGGCGGTGGCGCCGAGGGCCTCCAGCAGAAAGGGATCGTTGCGCACCGGCGACAGCTCGGGGCCGTCCAGGAGCCGCTCGGCGGCGGACGGGTCGGTGAAGCCGTGCCGCAGCAGCCGTGTGAAGGTGCTGCTCCTGCGCCCCGGCGCCATCATCCTCGGCCCTCCCTCGGATCAAGGTCGTACGCACCTGAGAGTAACCCGCGCCTTTAGGTGGCGCCCCGGCCGGGTTTCCGGTTCTGTGGTACTTCGGTTCCGCATGACTTCGGTCCTGCGGGACTTCGGTTCTGTGCGGAGCGACGGCCACGACGAGGGAGTCAAGCCATGGACATGACCCTAGAGGTGATCCTGCTGCCGGTGTCCGACGTGGACCGGGCCAAGGAGTTCTACCGCGACAAGGTCGGCTTCCACGTCGACCTCGACGGCGAGGTCATGGAGGGCGTACGCATCGTCCAGCTCACCCCGCCCGGCTCCGGTTGTTCGATCGCCCTGGTCGACGGTCTCCAGGTGCCGACGGGGACCCCGCAGCCGGGCACCTACCACGGCATGCAGCTCTGCGTGACGGACGCGAAGGCGGCGTACGAGGAACTGACGTCCCGCGGCCTGGAGGTCACCGAGCCCCAGCAGTTCGCGCCGCAGGACGGGGCGACCTTCATGTACTTCAAGGACCCCGACGGCAACGGCTGGGCGATCCAGGAGTACCGCCGCCGGGAGACGGAACCGCTCCACCAGGTCCTGGCGAAACTGAAGGCGTAGCGGCGACGCACGCACGGGCCGACGCGTGACGTTCGCGCTGCCGGCCCACGGACGGCCCGGGTCGGTGAGACGCCGAGGGGCCGGCGGTCTCACGACCGCCGGCCCCTCGTTCCGTCGTAGCGGGAAACCCGCCCCGACCTGCGCTTACAGCACCGGCAGGTTCTTCCGCAGCTCGAAGGCGGTGACCTCGGAGCGGTACTCCTCCCACTCCGCCTTCTTGTTGCGCAGGAAGAAGTCGAAGACGTGCTCGCCGAGGGTCTCGGCGACGAGGTCGCTGCGCTCCATCAGGCTCAGGGCCTCGCCGAGGTTCTGCGGGAGGGGCTCGATGCCCATCGCGCGGCGCTCGGCGTCGGACAGCGCCCAGACGTCGTCCTCGGCGCCCGGCGGGAGCTCGTAGCCCTCCTCGACGCCCTTGAGCCCGGCGGCGAGGAGCATGGCGTACGCCAGGTACGGGTTGGTGCCGGAGTCGAGGGAGCGGACCTCGATGCGCGCGGAGCCCGTCTTGCCGGGCTTGTACATCGGCACGCGGACCAGCGCGGAGCGGTTGTTGTGGCCCCAGCAGATGTACGAGGGGGCCTCGCCACCGGCGCCCGCGGTGCGCTCCGAGCCGCCCCAGATGCGCTTGTAGGAGTTGACCCACTGGTTGGTGACGGCGGAGATCTCCGCGGCGTGCTTCAGGAGGCCGGCAATGAAGGAGCGGCCGACCTTGGAGAGCTGGTACTCGGAGCCGGACTCGTAGAACGCGTTGCGGTCGCCCTCGAAGAGGGAGAGGTGCGTGTGCATACCGCTGCCCGGGTACTCCGAGAACGGCTTCGGCATGAAGGTGGCCTGCACGCCCTGCTCCAGCGCGACCTGCTTCATGATCAGCCGGAAGGTCATGATGTTGTCCGCCGTGGAGAGCGCGTCGGCGTAGCGCAGGTCGATCTCCTGCTGGCCGGGGGCGCCCTCGTGATGGCTGAACTCGACCGAGATGCCCATCGACTCCAGCATCGTGATGGCCTGGCGCCGGAAGTCCTGGCCGACGTTCTGCGGGGTGTGGTCGAAGTAGCCGGAGTTGTCGGCCGGGGTCGGGCGGGAGCCGTCGGTCGGCTTGTCCTTCAGCAGGAAGAACTCGATCTCGGGGTGGGTGTAGAAGGTAAAGCCCAGGTCCGAGGCGCGCGCCAGGGCACGCTTCAGCACGTACCTCGGGTCCGCGAAGGACGGGGAGCCGTCCGGCATGAGGATGTCGCAGAACATGCGGGCGGTACCGGGGGCCTCCGCGCGCCAGGGCAGGACCTGGAAGGTGGACGGATCCGGCTTGGCGATCATGTCGGACTCGTAGACCCGGGCGAAGCCCTCGATCGCGGAACCGTCGAAGCCGATGCCCTCATCGAAGGCCTGTTCGAGCTCGGCCGGCGCCACGGCGACGGACTTGAGGAAGCCCAGCACGTCCGTGAACCACAGCCGTACGAACCGGATGTCGCGCTCCTCCAACGTCCGGAGCACGAACTCCTGCTGCTTGTCCATCTTCCGCTTCCCCATCCTTGCTGGTCAGGCCGCCTGTTTCCCGTCCCACGGAGAGGCGGTCGGGCACCTGAGCATCACACCACAACACCATTTCGTGCGCGTTGCCGACCATGATCGCCTCGGCGACCCGGGCCTGAACGCCTCGCGTCCGGCAGATGTACTGCCTCGCGTCCGGCACGTGTACTGCTCTGCCGCCCATCTTGCCTGCTCGCGCCGACATCCGTAACGCCCCGCCCCCTGCGTCCCGCCCCACCTGTTTGATTTGTAGCTCACATGCAAGTTCTACTGGCGTGCCGGACGGCAGACGACCGAGTGCTTCGAGGAGCCCGATGCTGTCCGAACAGTCCGCCGCCACCGTCCGCGCCACCCTCCCCGCCGTGGGCGCGGCCATCGGTGAGATCACCGAACGCTTCTCCGTCGGCACCCGGGCCTGAACCCGGCGGTTACCGGCCGCCGGTCAGGTGACTCGGCCGTCGCGCCCGGTTCAGTACGGCCGCGGGATCTCGTGTTCGTCCAACGCCGCGCCGTAGCGCTCCAGCAGGGCGTCGAGGCCCGCCAGCAGAAGCCCGGCGGCGTCGCGGGCGTCACCCAGGTCGCCGCGGTCGCAGGCCTCCACCAGTTCGGCCATGTCGGTGCGGAGGATGTGCAGGGAGTCGCCCTGGACCAGAACCCCGGGGAAGCGTCGGCCGGGCAGGCGGACTACGGCGTTGTTGCCGCCGGCGGTGAACAGCTCTGCTTCGATGCGTTCCATCGGGCCATCCAATCCGGAGCGGTGATGCGGCGACAACCGCATGGCTTGGGGAAAACGTGAAGAACGGGCGTGGAGGGCGGGCGTGGAGCACGGGGCGGGCGAGAGGCCCCGCCCCGTCGCCGGCCCGCGCGGCGCCGGTGCATCAGGCGGGCCTCGGGATCCCCAGCAGCAGCGGCCCCGTCGGTTCCGCCACGATGTCCCGACCGTGATCGGGTCCAGGGACGCGAAGAACGCCTCCTGGGCCTGGCGCAGTGCGCCGCGCAGCCGGCAGGCCGAGGCCAGCGGGGCACGGGGCGGCGCCCTCGCAGTCGACGACGTCACCGTCCCCCTCGAAGGCGCGGACCACCGTACCGACGGACGCCGCGCGGCCCCGTTCGGTGAGGGCCAGGCCGCCGCCCCTGCCTTCTCTTGGCTGTGACCTGTCTACGACTTTCCCATCTCCCCCATTACGATCAGCGGACTCGAACACCCCGACCGTCCCGCCCCATTTCCCCGAAGGACAGGCCTCATGGGTTCCGCCAACAAGACCGGCAGCGCGGCGCGCAAGGCGCGTATAGAGGAGATGCGGCGGACCGAGCAGGTCCGGGAGCGACGGAACCGGTTTCTCGTGATCGGCGGCAGTGTCGTCGCCGTGGTCGCGCTGGTCGCCGGTGGTGTGTTCGTCGTGAAGTCGCAGTCCGGCGACGACAAGGACACCGCCGCCGACGGCAAGGCGGCCTCGGGTCACTTCGTCACCGGCGCCGACGGGGTCAAGACCTGGAAGGGCACGCTGGGCCGTACCCACGTCAGCAAGACCGTCACGTACCCGACCGAGCCGCCCGTCGGCGGGGACCACAACCAGGTCTGGATGAACTGCGACGGTGAGGTCTACACCAAGGCCCTCGACAACATGAACGCCGTGCACTCGCTCGAGCACGGCGCGGTCTGGGTGACGTACAACAGCAAGGCGAGCAAGGCCGACGTCGACGCCCTCGCCGCGAAGGTCGAGAAGACGCCCTACACGCTGATGAGCCCGGACGACGCCCAGGCCGACCCGATCATGCTGACCGCCTGGGGCCACCAGCGCACGGTGACGGGCGCGAGCGACGCGAACGTGGACGCGTTCTTCGAGAAGTTCGTGCAGGGCGAGCAGACGCCCGAGCCGGGCGCCGCGTGCACGGGTGGTCTGCCGCAGTGAGGTACGCGGGAGTGGCGGTCGCCGTGGCCGGGGTGCTCGTCGCCGCCGGGGCCATCACCTACTCCGTCGCGGAGGACGGCGCGGCGCAGACCGCGACGCCCGCCGCCGACTCCGCCGACGCCGGGTTCGCCCGGGACATGGCGGTGCACCACCAGCAGGCCGTCGAGATGTCGTACATCGTCCGGGACCGGACGGCCGACGCGGACGTGCGGCGGCTCGCCTACGACATCGCGCAGACGCAGGCCAACCAGCGCGGCATGCTGCTCGGCTGGCTGGATCTCTGGGGTCTGCCGAAGGTGTCGTCCGACGGCCCGATGGCCTGGATGGGCATGGGGGGCATGAGCGACGGCGAGGACGGCGCGCTCATGCCCGGTATGGCCACCGACGGCGAGCTGAAGAAGCTCGGCACGCTCAACGGCGAGCAGGCCGAGATCTTCTACCTCCAGCTCATGACCGACCACCACAAGGGCGGCATCCACATGGCCGAGGCGTGTGCCGCCAAGTGCACGGTCGGGGTGGAGAAGCGGCTCGCGCGGGGCATGGTCGAGGCGCAGCAGTCGGAGATCGATCTGATGACGGACCTGCTGAAGGCGCGCGGGGCCAAGCCGTAGCAGGCGCCCATCGGCCCAACCCATAGGGTTTTCCCTCGATTTCACGGACGTTTCCGTCAAATCATCCCAGCAAGCGGTCACTTGGGCGCTTCTTGGTTTTCGCATTCCCCTGACGTGAAGCGTTCGTCGCAAGAGTGGCCCGCACGTCGAGTGATCCACTCGCGTCGAACCACATACAGGGGGTCCTATGAGATCCAACCGCGCCGCGCTGCGCGCCGGAGCGAGCATGGCAGCGACACTGCCCATGATCGCCGGCGCGCTGGCGCTCGGCATACCCGCCGCCCACGCCGCGGACATCCCGACCCGTGACACGCTGGCCGGGACCAAGCCCGCGTGGGCCACGGCCAAGGCGGACAAGGGCTCGACCTCGGACAGCGCCCAGGTCTCCGCCCGCGTCTACCTCGCGGGACGCGACGCCGCAGGCCTCGCCGCGTACGCGAAGGCCGTGTCCGACCCCGCCTCGCCCGCCTACGGCAAGTACCTCTCCGCCGCGCAGTCCCAGGCCCGCTTCGGCGCGACGAAGGCCCAGGTGGCGGCCGTCAGGTCGTGGCTGACGGCGGCCGGCCTGAAGGTGACGGGCACGACCGGGCACTACGTGTCCGTCAGCGGTGACGTGGCCGCCGCCGAGAAGGCGTTCGGCACCCAGCTGCACAACTACGCCAAGGGCACGAAGACCTATCGCGCGCCCTCGAGGACCGCCTCCGCGCCCGCGGACCTGGACGGCGCCGTCCTGACCGTCACCGGCCTGGACAACGCACCGCACAAGGCCGCGTCCAAGGACCAGCTTCCGCCGCCGGACGCGGTGTTCAAGAACTCCGGGCCGTTCTCCTCGTACTACGGCTCCAACACCGCGAGCACTCTTCCCTCGGCGTACGGCAAGAAGATCCCGTACGCCGTGCAGGGGTACACCGGCAAACAGCTGCGGGCCGCGTACGGCGCGGGCGGCTACACCGGCAAGGGGGTGCGCATCGCCATCACCGACGCGTACGCCTCGCCGACGATCGCCTACGACGCGGCCGCCTACGCGAAGGCGCACGGCGACGCGGCCTGGAAGACGGGCCAGCTGTCCCAGGTCCTGCCGAAGAACTACACCAGGACCGAGGAGTGCGGGGCGGCCGGCTGGTACGGCGAGGAGACCCTCGACGTCGAGGCCGTGCACGCGGTCGCGCCGGCCGCGAACGTCACGTACGTGGGCGCCGCGTCCTGCTACGACGACGATCTGCTCGACTCGCTCAGCAAGATCGTCGACAACCACCTCGCCGACATCGTCTCCAACTCCTGGGGCGACATCGAGGCCAACCAGACGCCGGACCTCGCGGCCGCCTACGACCAGGTCTTCCAGTTCGGCGCGGTCGAGGGAATCGGTTTCTACTTCTCCTCGGGCGACAACGGCGACGAGCTCGCCAACACCGGCACGAAGCAGGTCGACACCCCGGCCAACTCCGCGTGGGTGACGGCGGTCGGCGGCACCTCGCTGGCGGTCGGCAAGGGCGACAAGTACCTGTGGGAGACCGGCTGGGGCACCGACAAGGCCTCGCTGTCGGCCGACGGCAAGAGCTGGACGGACTTCCCGGGCGCGTACACCTCGGGCGCGGGCGGCGGCACCAGCAGGACCGTCGCCGAGCCGTACTACCAGAAGGGCGTCGTCCCGAAGGCGCTCGCCACGGCCAACAGCGCCGCCGGCAACCGCGTCGTCCCGGACATCTCGGCGATCGCCGACCCGAACACCGGCTTCAGGGTCGGCCAGACCCAGACCTTCCCGGACGGCACCGAGCAGTACAGCGAGTACCGCATCGGCGGCACCTCGCTGGCCGCGCCGGTCATCGCGGCCGTGCAGGCCCTGGGCCAGGAGGCGCGCGGCGGCAAGGCGATCGGTTTCGCCAACCCGTCGATCTACTCCAAGTACGGCTCGCGGGTCTACCACGACGTCACGGACGACCCGACCGGATCGGGGCTCGCGGTCGCGCGCGTCGACTTCGCCAACGGCTACGACGCGACGGACGGACTGCTGACCTCCGTCCGCAGCCTCGGCAAGGACAGTTCGCTGTCCGCCGTGAAGGGCTACGACGACGTCACCGGCGTGGGTACGCCCGCAAACGGTTACGTGGAGTCGTACCGCCGACGCTGAGCAGGGCGTACGCCGTCGCAAGCAGGGCGCGCCCGTTGGGGGGCGTGGGGTATCCGACACCCCACGCCCCCCCATCGCGTCGCATTGACGATTACACTGATGCCCGTGCCTCAACTTCGTCTCGCCCTGAACCAGATCGACTCGCGCGTCGGCGACCTCGTCGGCAACACCGAAACGATCCTCCGCTGGACCCGGCACTCCGCCGAGCAGGGAGCGCATCTCGTGGCGTTCCCGGAGATGGCGCTGACCGGGTATCCCGTCGAGGACCTCGCCCTGCGCTCCTCCTTCGTCGAGGCCTCCCGCACGGCCCTGCGCGAGCTCGCCGTCCGCCTCGCCGACGAGGGCTTCGGCGAACTGCCGGTGGTCGTCGGTTTCCTCGACCGGTCCGAGAGCGACCGGCCGAAGTTCGGCCGGCCGCCCGGCTCCCCGCGCAACGCGGCGGCGGTGCTGCACGGCGGCGAGGTGGTCCTGACCTTCGCCAAGCACCACCTGCCGAACTACGGCGTCTTCGACGAGTTCCGCTACTTCGTGCCGGGCGACACCATGCCGGTGCTGCGGGTGCGCGGCATCGACGTGGCCCTCGCGATCTGCGAGGACCTCTGGCAGGACGGCGGCCGGGTCCCCGCGGCGCGCTCCGCCGAGGCCGGTCTGCTGCTCTCCATCAACGCCTCCCCCTATGAGCGCGACAAGGACGACACGCGTCTCGAACTGGTCCGCAAGCGGGCCCAGGAGGCCGGCTGCACCACCGCCTACCTCGCGATGATCGGCGGACAGGACGAGTTGGTCTTCGACGGCGACTCGATCGTCGTCGACCGCGACGGCGAGGTCGTGGCGCGGGCCCCGCAGTTCTCCGAAGGATGCGTGGTCCTGGACCTCGACCTGCCCGCGGCCTCGGCCGACGCCCCGACCGGAGTCGTGGACGACGGTCTGCGCATCGACCGCGTCGTGGTGTCGCAGGAGCCCGTCCCGGCGTACGAGCCCGAACTGAGCGGCGGATACGCGGAGCGGCTGGACGACGCCGAGGAGATCTACTCGGCGCTGGTCGTGGGCCTGCGCGCGTATGTCGCGAAGAACGGCTTCCGGTCGGTGCTGATCGGGCTGTCGGGCGGTATCGACTCGGCGCTCGTCGCGGCGATCGCGTGCGACGCGGTGGGCGCGGAGAACGTGTACGGCGTGTCGATGCCGTCGAAGTACTCCTCGGAGCACTCGAAGGGCGACGCGGCGGAGCTGGCGCGCCGGACGGGCCTCGACTTCCGTACGGTCCCGATCGAGCCGATGTTCGACGCGTACATGGGCTCGCTCGGCCTGACGGGTCTGGCGGAGGAGAACCTCCAGTCGCGGCTGCGCGGAACCCTGCTGATGGCGATCTCCAACCAGGAGGGCCACATCGTCCTCGCCCCCGGCAACAAGTCGGAGCTGGCGGTCGGTTACTCGACCCTGTACGGCGACTCGGTCGGCGCGTACGGCCCCATCAAGGACGTCTACAAGACGTGGATCTTCCGGCTCGCCGAGTGGCGCAACGCCGCCGCGGCACAGCGGGGCCAGACCCCGCCCATCCCCGAGAACTCGATCACCAAGCCGCCGAGCGCGGAGCTGCGCCCCGGCCAGGTCGACACCGACTCGCTCCCGGACTATCCGGTCCTGGACGCGATCCTCGAGCTGTACGTCGACCGGGACCAGGGCGCCGACGCGATCGTCGCGGCGGGCTACGACCGTGACCTGGTCGTCAAGACCCTCCGCATGGTGGACACCGCCGAGTACAAGCGCCGCCAGTACCCGCCGGGCACCAAGATCTCGGCGAAGGGCTTCGGCAAGGACCGCCGTCTGCCGATCACGAACGGCTGGCGCGAATCCGTGTGACGGCCGCCCCCGGGGCTCCGTGACGCGTGTCGGCCGTGGTGCGCGGTGCTCGTACCGAGGCGCCCGGGTTCCGGGCATGGCCAAAACCCGGACGGAACTCGTCCACCGGCGCGTCCGCCACGACCTGGAGGTGGACACGGCCCGCACCGAGTCCCTGGACCGCGCGCGGGCCGTCGCCGCCCGGACCGGGTGACCGACGGCGCCGGATCGGGCCGTGGGCCGGGCGGGGGCGTCGTCAGCGCAGGGCGGCCTCGCCCGCGTGTACGGCACGCAGGGCGCGCTCGACGGTCTCCTGGTTCTCGCCGACCGGAGCCACGTAGTCGAGGACGTCGTGCGCGGCGTCCTCGCCGAGCGTGCGGCTGATCACCCACGTGGCGAGGTACTGCGACGCCAGGCAGCCGCCCGCCGTGGCGATGTTCCCCTCGGCGTGGAACGGCGCGTCCAGCACGGTGACGCCGCAGGCCTCGACGAAGGGCCGGCTCATCCTGTCCGTGCAGGCCGGCATGGAGCCCAGCAGCCCGAGCCGGGCGAGCACCAGCGCGCCGGAGCACTGCGCGCCGATCAGCTGGCGCGCGGGGTCGAGCGGAAGCCTGGAGACCAGCCGTTCGTCGGCGACCACGTCGCGCGTCTTCACTCCGCTGCCGATCAGCACGACGTCGGCCTCGGTCACGAACTCCATCGGGCGCTGCCCGGTCACCTCGACGCCGTTCATCGACGTGACCACCTTCGTAGGCGTCGTGACGAAGGCCTCCAGGCCGTCCTTGCGGCACCGGTTGATCAGTGCGGAGGCGATGAAGCTGTCGAGTTCGTTGAATCCGTCGAAAGTGACCACGGCTACCTGCATCGCAACTCCTCCACGCCCGGCAACGGACCGCCAGTCTCGCGGGGCCCGCCACGACCGGTCGAGAGCCAATCAGCGCAAGGTGGCCTGCCGCCGCCGTCAGTGACGCGCCCCCGCCTCCGCCGTCCGCGGCACATGCGTGGCGACGACGCGCTCACGGCCGGTGGACCGGGGGGTCCGGCGCGCGTCGACCGCGGCCGCGACGCCCGCCACGACCAGGCCCAGGGCCGCCAGGACCGCTCCCGCCAGTGCCGGTGAGGTCACGCCGAGCCCGGCCGTGAGGGCGAGGCCGCCGAGCCAGGCGCCGCCCGCGTTGGCCATGTTGAACGCGGCCTGGTTGGCGGAGGAGGCCAGCGACGGGCCCGCGGCCGCCTTCTCCATCACCATCAGGTTGAGCGGCGAACCCGTCACGAAGGCCGCCACGCCGAGCAGGACCACGGCCAGCGCGCCGCCCCACGCCGTCGTCATCAGCAGCGGGAACAGGGCCAGGACGACCACCAGGGACGTCAGGCCGCCGAACAGGGTCGGGCGCATCGCGTGGTCGGCGAGACGGCCGCCCACCAGGTTGCCGATCGTCGCGCCGACGCCGAACAGCGCGAGCAGCAGCGTCACGCTGGTGTCGGCGTAGCCGGCGGAGTCCGTCAGCATCGGCGTGATGTAGCTGTAGGCGGAGAACAGGGCGCCGAAACCGGCGACCGTCGTGCCGAGGGCCAGCCAGACCGGCAGCGAGCGCAGGGCCGCCAGTTCGCGGCGCAGCCCGACGGCGGGCGCCTGGGTGTGGTCGCGCGGGATCAGCAGGGCCAGCGAGGCGATCGCCGCCACGCCGATCACGCCGACGCCGAGGAAGGTCGCGCGCCAGCCGAGGTGCTGGCCCATGAGGGTGGCGACGGGGACGCCCGCGATGTTGGCGACGGTCAGGCCGAGGAACATCAGCGACACCGAGCGTGCCTTGCGCTCCGGGGCGACCATGTTGGTGGCCACCACCGCGCCGACGCCGAAGAACGCGCCGTGCGGCAGACCGCTGAGGAAGCGGGCGGCGAGCAGCGAGTCGTATCCGGGGGCGAAGGCGGACAGGGCGTTGCCCGCGACGAACAGTCCCATCAGGGAGATCAGGACGGTCCGGCGGGACATGCGGGCCGTCACCGCGGCGAGCAGCGGCGCGCCGATGACGACGCCGAGCGCGTACGCCGAGACCAGATGCCCGGCCGTCGGGATCGAGACATGCAGGTCGTCCGCGACGTCGGGCAGCAGGCCCATCATCACGAACTCCGTGGTGCCGATTCCGAAGGCACCCACGGCCAGGGCGAGCAGGGCCAGGGGCATGAAGATCTTGCCTTTCGGGGAGAGGGAGTTCCGTTTCATCATACGTTTCGTATGTTCAACTACGGAACAAAGTCTCCTCGGCCCGCTATTCCAGCGGGTGACCCCCTGGTTAAGGTGTGGTGACCTTCACACGTGCCGCCACCGGGAGATGGTCGCTGCCCGTCTCCGGCAGCGTCCACGACGTGACCGGCTCCACGCCCTTCACCATGATCTGGTCGATCCGCGCCATCGGGAACGACGCGGGCCAGCTGAAGCCGAAGCCGCTGCCCGCCGCGCCCTGCGTGGAGCGCATCTGGGAGGTCACGGCGTTCAGCGAGCGGTCGTTCATGGTGCCGTTGAGGTCGCCGAGCAGGACCACCCGGGTCAGCTTCTCGTCGGCGATCGCCTCGCCCAGCGCGTCCGCGCTCTTGTCGCGCTGCCGGGCGGTGAACCCGGCCTGGAGCTTCACCCGCACCGACGGGAGGTGCGCGACGTAGACGGCGACCTGCCCCTGCGGAGCGGTGACCGTCGCCCGCATCGCACGCGTCCAGCCGAGCTTGATGTCCACGGGCTTCACACCGCTCAGCGGGTACCTGCTCCACAGGCCCACCGTGCCCTGCACCGAGTGGTACTTGTACGTCGCCGCCAGCGCCTTCTCGTACACCGGCACCGCCGTGGCGGTCAGCTCCTCCAGGGCCAGCACATCGGCCTCGGACGCGGCGACGTCACGGGCGGTGCCGGCCGGGTCCGGGTTGTCGGCGTTGACGTTGTGGGTGGCGACGGTGAGGTCGCCGCCGCTGCCGGTCCGGTCGACGAGAAGCCCGCCGAAGAGGTTCAGCCAGACCACGGCCGGGAGGACGACGGCGATCAGCGCGGTCGCTGACCTGCGCACCACCGCCAGCACCAGCAGGACCGGCACGAAGAGGCCGATCCAGGGCAGGAACGTCTCCGTGAGGCTGCCGAGGTTGCCGTAGCGGTTGGGGATGCGAGAATGCAGCCCCATCACCAGGGAGAACGCCAGGGCGAAGCCGGTGAGGACCAGGCCCCGCCGCCAGATGCGCGGATCACCGCGCCAGCCCGCGCTCACCCGGCCGAGCAGAGTGCCGATCAGGCGCCGAAGCCGAACTCCTCGGGGCTCGGGACCCGAGCCTCCGTTGTCGTCCGTCTCCGTCATGTACGCCTGCTGCGCCATACCGTCGCCTCACTGCCTGCCTTGCACACCGTCCGTTCCCCCGGGTACGACCCTAGGGGATGATCGGCTTTGTTCTCGCCGTCCCGTGACGGCCGTACGGGGACGAGGACGAGCGGGGTCCTCCCACGGGTTCCGGCCCCGGGCCACAGAGCCCGGTCTGTGACGGAACGCGCACATTAGGGCTGCCGGGTCGCGGAACTGACGGGGCGTAGGCCGTCGAGCAGCGTGTCGACGATGCGCTCGGGGAGTTCCTCGGGGAGGTCGGCGTCGGGGCGCATCACCGCGCGGACGAGCATGGGGCCCACGAAGATGTCGTTCAGCAGTTCCACATCCAGGTCGGCGCGCAGTTCGCCGTTGTCCTGACCCCGGCGCAGGACCTCGACGGCCATCCTGCGCCGGGGTTCTATCGCCGTGTTGTGGTACGCCGCCCAGATCTTCGGGCTGCTCTTCATCTGCGCGTGGACGTTGTGCAGGATCGCCGAGGAACGGTTGGCGAGACCCCGCAGCCGCAGTGCCTCGAGGAGCACGATCAGGTCGTCGCGCATGGACGTGCCGGGGAGTTCGGGGTCCTGCGGTTCGGCGGCGCGCAGCACGTCGACGAAGAGTTCCTCCTTGCCGCTCCACCGGCGGTAGATGGCGGCCTTGCCGACGCCTGCGGTACGGGCGATGCGTTCGATGGAGATCTCGGCGAGCGAGACTCCGTCCTCCAGCAGCTTCATCGTGCCCTCGATGATGGCCCGTTCGACGGCCTCGCTGCGGGGCCGTCCCCGGACGGGCTGCTCCCCGCTCACTCCGGTGTCCCTGACGGTGCTCCCGCTGTCGGCGAGGCTCACGTGTTCGATCCTTTCGTCGCAGTGGGGGAACTGTGGCCCTAGGGGCGGGCGGGGCGGCGGTCGACGGCCGCCCCGCCCTCGCCCCCTACGGCTTCGTCCGCACCAACTCCTCCTTCGCCGCGTCCTGCGGCGTGGGCTTCGGCCTGCCCGGCAGGAACACGGCCACCACGACCGCGCCCACGGCCGCCACCGCGGCCCCGCACAGCGCGGTGACGTGCATGGCGTGCAGGAAGGCGTCGTTGGCGGGGGCGATCAGCGACCGGCCCTGGTCGCCGAGTTTCGCGGCGACCCCGAGCGTCGCCTCGATGGACTCCCCCGCCGTGTCGCGCAGGCTCGCCGGCAGCGTGCCGAGGTGGTCCTCGATGCCGCTGCGATACGACGCCGACAGCACCGAGCCGAGCACGGCGATGCCGAGCGCGCCGCCGAGCTGGCGGAAGGTGTTGCTGAGCGCGGAGGCGGAGCCGGCCTTCTCGCGGGGCAGCGCCTGCATGATGACCACGCTGGTCGGGGTCATGACGTGGGCCATTCCGGCGCCCATGAGGAAGAACACGACCTCCAGGAGCCAGATCGGCGTGTCGGCGTCCAGCGTGGCGAAGGCGACCAGGGACGCCGCGAGGACGACCATCGCGGCGGTGGTCGTGGCCCGGACCCCGAAGCGGTCGACGACCAGCCGGGCGCGCGGCGCGAAGATCAACTGGGCGGCGGCCAGCGGCAGCAGGAGCAGGCCGGACTGGAGCGGGGAGTAGCCGCGCACGCTCTGGGTGTAGAAGACCGAGAAGAAGGTGACGCCCATCAGCGCGAAGAAGACCAGCGTGATGACGGCCATCGCGGCCGAGAACACCTTGTTCTTGAAGTAGTCCATGTCGACGGACGGATGGTCGCTGCGCTTCTCGAACACCACGAACGCGACGAGGACGACCAGGCCGGCCGCCATGGTCGCCAGCACGGCCGGGTCCGTGAAGTCGGCCAGTTCGCCGCCCTTGATGATGCCGTAGACGAGCAGGACCAGGCCGACGACCGACAGGACGACGCCGACGAGGTCGATGCGGCCGGGGCTCGGGTCGCGGGACTCGGGCACCAGCCACAGCATCAGCCCGAACGCCAGCAGCACGATCGGCACGTTGATCAGGAAGACCGAGCCCCACCAGAAGTGGTCGAGGAGCAGACCGCCGGTGATGGGACCGATGGCGATGGCGAGCCCGACACCGCCCGCCCAGATGCCGATCGCCTTGGGCTGCTCCTCGCGCTCGAAGACGTTCATCAGGACGGCGAGGGTCGCGGGCATCACGAAGGCGGCGCCGAGGGCCATCAGCGCGCGGAAGGCGATGAGCTGGGCGGGCGAGCCGGATTCCGCGGCGAGCGCGGAGCCGATGCCGAAGACGGCGAGCCCGCCGAGCAGGACCTTCTTGCGACCGATCCGGTCACCGAGGAGACCGGCGGTGAACAGCAGTCCCGCGAAGACGAGCGTGTAGGAGTTGATCGCCCACTCCAGCTCGCTCTGGGTGGCGCCGAGGCCGATCGGGGCCGGGGTCGAGATCGTCTTGATCGCGACGTTCAGGATCGAGTTGTCGAGCACCACGATCAGCAGGCTCAGCATCAGGACGCCGAGAATCGCCCAACGACGCCGGTGCACCGCTTCCGGTATCCGCGGAGCGGTGGGGACGGCAGGAGTAGTCATGGCGTCGAGCGTAGGACACTTCCGATACGAGACCGTATCGTATCGATTCCTCTTACCGTTTTTCTTACTGAGGCTTTACCCACAGGGGGCGCTCTGGCTCTCCCTGGCACGAAGTGCCACCATGGGTGGTGGTCCGGGGACGCCGTGAGGGCGCCTCGAGATGACGAAGGAGCCGTTGCAATGACGCAGCTTTCGGCTGCCCACACGAATGCCCCCGACGGCAGCAAGGCGCTGTACGGAGGCAAGGGCACACGCCGTATCACCGTCCGCGACATCGCCCTCGCCAAGGAGCGCGGCGAGAAGTGGCCCATGCTCACCGCCTACGACGCCATGACCGCGTCCGTCTTCGACGAGGCCGGGATCCCGGTGATGCTGGTGGGCGACTCGGCGGGCAACTGCCATCTGGGCTACGAGACGACCGTGCCCGTCACCCTCGACGAGATGACCATGCTGTCGGCGGCCGTCGTACGCGGCACCAGCCGTGCGCTGATCGTCGGCGACCTGCCCTTCGGCTCCTACCAGGAGGGACCGGTGCAGGCGCTGCGCTCGGCGACCCGGCTGGTGAAGGAGGCCGGGGTCGGGGCCGTGAAGCTGGAGGGCGGTGAGCGTTCGCACCGCCAGATCGAGCTGCTCGTCGAGTCCGGCATCCCGGTGATGGCGCACATCGGCCTGACCCCGCAGTCCGTGAACGCGATGGGCTACCGCGTGCAGGGACGCGGCGAGGAGGCCGCCCAGCAGCTGCTGCGGGACGCGAAGGCCGTGCAGGACGCGGGCGCGTTCGCGGTGGTGCTCGAGCTGGTCCCGGCCGAGCTGGCCGCCGAGGTCACCCGGGTGCTGCACATCCCGACCGTCGGCATCGGCGCCGGGCCGGAGACGGACGCCCAGGTACTGGTGTGGACCGACATGCTCGGGCTGACCGGCGGGCGGGTGCCGAAGTTCGTCAAGCAGTACGCGAACCTGCGTCAGGTCATGGGCGACGCGGCGAAGGCGTTCGCCGAGGACGTCGTCGGCGGGACGTTCCCGCTGGACGAGCACAGCGTCCACTGAGCCATTTCCGCACCACCGCAGCCCGCCGACCTTCCCCCAGTCGGCGGGCTGCGCCCTTTCGCGCCGGAACCGGCGCCGCTCCCCCGGAGGCGGTTCCTCGCTGTCGAGGAACCGCGGTGCCTGTCGGGGGGATGTCGGTGCTGTCGGCGGTCTGTCGGTGGTTTGTCGGTGGGGGTCGGCAGAGTTCCTGTCATGACGCGAATCGACAAGAACCCCAGTGGCGCGGACAGCGCCGTGACCGTTCGGGGGTTGGTCAAGCACTACGGCGAGACCAAGGCGCTGGACGGGGTCGACCTGGACGTACGGGCGGGCACCGTCATGGGGGTGCTCGGGCCGAACGGCGCCGGGAAGACGACCCTCGTGCGGATCCTGTCCACCCTGCTGGCCTGCGACAGCGGGCAGGCGACCGTCGCCGGCTACGACGTCGTACGCCAGCCCCGGCAGCTGCGCCGGGTGATCGGACTCACCGGGCAGTACGCCTCCGTGGACGAGAAGCTCCCCGGCTGGGAGAACCTGTACCTCATCGGACGGCTGCTCGACCTGCCCCGCAAGGAGGCCCGGACCCGCGCCGACGAGCTCCTGGAGCGGTTCTCGCTGACGGACGCCGCCAAGCGGCCCGCGAGCACGTACTCCGGCGGTATGCGGCGACGGCTCGACCTCGCCGCGTCGATGATCGGCCGGCCGCAGGTGCTGTTCCTGGACGAGCCGACGACCGGGCTCGACCCGCGCACCCGCAACGAGGTGTGGACCGAGGTCAAGGCGATGGTCGGGGACGGGGTCACCGTACTGCTGACCACCCAGTACATGGAGGAGGCCGAGCAGCTCGCCTCCGAGCTGACCGTCGTCGACCGGGGCAAGGTCATCGCCGGCGGCGGCATCGAGGAGCTGAAGGCCAGGGTGGGCGGCCGGACGCTGCGGGTACGGCCCGCCGACCCGCTCCAGCTGCGGCCGCTGGCGAGCTGGCTCGACGAGCTCGGCATCACCGGGCTCGCCACCACCGTCGTGGACGCCGAGCGCGGTTCCGTACTGGTGCCGGTGCTCAGCGACGAGCAGCTGACCGCCGTGATCGGCGCGGTCAGCGCGCGCGGCATCACGCTCACCTCCCTCACCACCGAACTGCCCAGCCTGGACGAGGTCTTCCTGTCCCTCACCGGGCACCGCGCCAGCGCCCCGCAGGACGCCCGGCCCACCGAGACCCGCGAGGAGGTCGCCGTATGAGCGCGGCCACGATCGACATCAGCGCCACGACCGACGCGCGCATCCCGTTGCGCAGCCATCTCCGCCACACCGGTGCGCTGATCCGCCGCAACCTGCTGTGGATCCGGCAGGACCCGGAGTCGATGTTCGACGCGGTCCTCTTCCCGGTGATCTTCACCCTGCTGTTCGTGTACGTCTTCGGCGGCTCGATCGGGCAGTCGCTGGGCGGCGGGCAGGAGGCGTACGTGCAGTACGTCATTCCCGGTCTGCTGGCCATGATGGGGATGAACATGGCGCAGGGCGTGGGCACCGGCTTCAACACGGACTTCAACTCCGGGGTCATGGACCGCTTCCGGTCGCTGCCCATCGGACGGGGCTCGGTGCTCTTCGCCAAGATCGTCGTCGAGCTGATGCGCATGCTGGTCGCCTGCGCGATCCTCATGGTGGTGGCCGTGCTGGTGGGCTTCGACATCACCCACTGGCCCGGTCTGTTCGCCGCCGTGGGGCTGGCCACGGTGTTCGGCTCGGCGCTGATGTGGGTCTTCCTCACTCTCGGCGTGGTGATGAAGAGCGCGCAGTCCGTGCAGGCGATGGGCTTCCTGGTGCTGATGCCGCTCCAGTTCGGCTCGTCGATCTTCGCACCGACCCGGTCGATGCCCGGCTGGCTCCAGAACTTCACCGAGTACAACCCGCTGTCCTCGCTCGCGGACGCGGCGCGCGGACTGATGGTGGGCGGGCCGGTCGCGCACGGCCTGTGGGTGACGCTGGCCTGGTCGATAGGGCTCACCGCGGTGATGGCGCCGGTCGCGATCCACAAGTTCCGCACGAAGACCTGAGCCGGGCGCCGCAGGGCTCACGTCAGGATGCGGCGGTACGCGTCCTGCCGCGTCAGGACGATTCACACCAGGGCGGTGGCCTCCTCGTAGGAGAGGCCGCCGCCTTCGGCGTACGCCCTCTCGAACTCCGCGTCGCCCAGCGCCTCGCGCGTCCGGGCCGTGGCGAGGTCGCGCGCCTCGCGCTCCACCCGCGGGGGTACATGGCTCGGGGGCAGCAGGGTGTCGGCGGCGCCCAGGCAGCGGGCGGCGTCGACCGCGCGGCTGCCGCCGTCCACGCCGGCGAGGGCCGTCGCGGCGATGAAGAGATAGAAGGAGCGCATCTGCGGCGCTATGGCCACGGACAGCGGATCCGCGGCCCGGCCCAGGGCGGACCGGATGCCGGTCAGAGCCTGCGCGGATCTGCCGTCGACCGCGTCCAGCCAGCCCTCCGCGCCCAGGATGAAGGCGTCGAAGACCGCGAAGTGACCGAAGTCGAACTCCTCGCGCAGCAGGCGTAGTTGCTCGCGGGCCTCGGCGCGTCGCCCGGTGGCGCCCAGCCAGCCGGCGAGGAACAGACGGGCGATGTTCATGGCCTCGTTGACCGCGCGCTCCTCGCCGGCGATCACCTCGCGCAGCACGCGTTCGCCCTCCTCCTCGTCACCCGCCTCCAGCAGCGCGCTGCCCAGCCGGGCGGCGAGGACCGCCGACTGGGAGCGGGCGCCGAGCCGTTGGGCCTGCTCGATGGCGGCCTCGTAGTCGGCGGCGGCCTCGCGGTACGCGCCGAGGCGTTCATGGGCCTCGGCGCGGGCGGAGAGGGCCTCGGCGGTGCCCCAGGCGTCGCCCAGGCGCTGGAAGATCTCCAGGGCCTCGGCCGCGTCACGGAAGGCGCTCTGGGCCCAGTCGGCGCGGTTGGCGAGGATGTTGGCGCGCATCTGGAGGCAGGAGGCCAGCTCCCACTCGTAGCCGGGCGTCCGGCGGCAGGTGTCGACGTTGGCGTCGATGATGGCGCGGATACGGGTCGCGTCACCGGTCATCATCACGGCGAAGAACCAGAGCAGGCCGGGCGCGCGGCAGGTCTGCGGCAGGCCGGGCTCGTAAGCGGCGGCGATCAGACGCAGCTTGGCCTGCGAGGTCGCTGTCTGCCAGGCCTCCATCTCGGTGTCCATGCAGGCCAGATGGGACAGGTGCACCCCGCGCCGGGCTTCCTGGAGGATCTCGCCGGCCATCGGCGGCGGGGCGTCGATGCAGGACTTCCACACCGGCACGGCCGGACGCAGGGGTTCGGCGAACGGGTCGGGGCCCAGGGCCATGACCTCGACGCACCAGGTGCGGGCCTCGATGCGCAGGTCGCGCATCTGCCAGTACCAGACGAGGGACAGGGTCAGGCAGAGCGCCTCCTGCTCGTCACGTGCCGCGACGGCGCGGCCCAGCGCGGTGCGCAGGTTCTCGTATTCGAGCTGCAGGCGGTCGATGGCGTCCCGCTGCCCGGGGCCGCGCAGCAACGGCTCGGTGATGCGGGCGAGTTCGCGGTAGTACGTCAGATGCGCACGCTCGGCCGCTTCCCGCCGCCCCGACTCGTCCAGCCGCTCGCCCGCGTACTCGGCGACGGTCTCCAGGAGCCGGTAGCGCATGTCGCCCCGGGGGTCCGGAGCGGCGACGACGAGCGACTTGTCGACGAGCGAGGCAAGCAGGTCGAGGCAGGAACGGGAACCGACAGCACGATGCGCGTCACGTAGGCCGTGTCGCGCACCCAAGTCGTGACCCGCAGCACCGGAGTCGTGCGTGGCCGGGCGGCACACCGATTCGACGGCGGCGAGGTCGCAGCCGCGCGCGAAGACCGACAGGCGGGCCAGGACGTCGCGTTCGTCCTCGTCGAGCAGGTCCCAGGACCAGTCGACGACGGCCCGCAGGGTCTGCTGGCGGGGCAGGACGGTCCGGCTGCCGGAGGTCAGGAGCCGGAAGCGGTCGTCGAGCCGGTCGGCGATCTGGCGGGGTGTCAGCATCCGGAGCCGGGCTGCGGCCAGCTCGATGGCGAGGGGCAGGCCGTCGAGCCGACGGCAGATCTCCGCGCAGGCGGCGGCCGTTTCGTCGTCGGCGTCGGGCCGGAATCCGGGCCGGGCGGCCGCGCCCCGGTCGGCGAGCAGCCGCAGCGCCACCCGCTCCGGCAGCGGGTCCAGCGGGCGCACCACCTCCCCGGGCACACCGAGCGGCTCACGGCTGGTGGCCAGCACCGTCACCCCGGGGCAGCGCGCCAGCAGTTCCTCGACGAGCCGGGCGGCGGCCTCGACCACGTGCTCGCAGTTGTCGAGGACGATCAGCATGCGGCGCCGGGCGCAGTGCTCGACCAGACGCTCCACGGGTTCGTCGTGACGCTCGGCGGCGACCCGCATCTCCTCGGCGCCGGCGCCGTACAGCACGGTCTCGCGGGCTCCGACGGCGGTGAGGACGGCCTGCGGCACGGCGTCGGGGTCGGCGACGGGCGCGAGTTCGGCCAGCCAGACACCGTCGCGCGCGGTGTCCCGTACGGTCTCGGCGGTCTCCTGCGACAGCCGGGTCTTGCCCGCCCCGCCGGGCCCGAGCAGGGTGACGAGCCGGGCGCTCGCGAGATCCCCCCGGATGGCCGCGATGTCGTCCTCGCGGCCGACGAAGGAGGTGAGGCGGGCACGGAGGTTGCCGAGGGGCGGGGGCGGCAGGGCGGGGGAAGCCGGGGAGGGCGCGCGGTCCGGGCCGGCGGCTCCGGCGGCCGGGGACGGCTGCGCGGGGCCTCCCGGATCACCGGTGTCCAGCAACTCCCCGTACAAAGAGCGCAGTTCGGGGCCTGGGTCAGTGCCGAGGCGGTCCGCGAGGAGCAGACGGATCTCGTCGTAGGCGGCCAGCGCCTGAGCGGTGCGGCCCGCCTCGCGCAGGGCGCGCAGCCGCAGGGCCTGGAGCGGCTCGTCCAGGGGGTGGGCGTCGCACAGGGCGGTGAGTTCGGGCAGCGACCGCTCGGCCTGGCCGAGGGCGAGCGCGGCGGTGTGCCGGGCGCGCACCGCGTCGAGGCGGCGGGCCTCCCAGCGGGCCGCCTCGGCGGCACGGTCGGGCAGGTCGGCGAGGGCCGGGCCCTGCCACAGGGCGAGGGCGTCGTCGAGGACGACGGCCGCCTTGGCGGGGTCCTTGTCGGCGAGCGCCCGGATGCCGTCGGCGGTCAGCCGCTCGAAACGGTGCAGGTCGACGTCGTCCGGGGCGGCGGCCAACCGGTAACCGCCCTCGGCGGAGTCGATCGCGCCCGCCCCGAGGGCCCGGCGCAGCCGGCCGACCAGTGCCTGCAGCGCGCCCGGCGCGTCGGCGGGCGGGTCACCGGCCCACACCTCCTCCACCAGCAGCCCCGCGGGAACGCTCCGGCCGGCCCGCAACGCCAGCACGGCCAGCAGGGCGCGCAGCCGTGCTCCGCCGACGGCGACGGGGACGCCGTCCGGACGGAGTGCCTGGGTGGTGCCGAGGATGCGATAGCGCACGGGGTCCATTCTCTCCGGTGGGATCGAGCTCGGTCACGGGGTTCCGGCGGGGTGGCGCGAGCCGGCCGCCCGTCCTTTCCCCGCCCCAGGAACGGGAGTCGGCCGCGAGACGTTTTCCCGGTATGCCCGGGCCGGGTACGGTCGGGCAGTTCCACACACGCGTACGAGCCCAGGGGGCCCCATGACCACCGCCACCACCCGCAGCGCCGAGCGGAGGGTCAGTCCCGTCTTCCTCGGGATCCTCGCCGTGATGGCGGCCACCGGCTGGGCGACCTGGACGGGCTTCGCCGAGCAGCCGGGCGTGGCGGTGTTCCTGTTCGTGACGGCCGCCTGGATCGTGTCCCTGTGCCTGCACGAGTACGCACACGCGCGGACCGCCCTGCACAGCGGTGACATCTCGGTCGGCGCGAAGGGATATCTCACGCTCAACCCGCTGAAGTACACGCACGCCCTGCTCAGCGTGGTACTGCCGGTGCTGTTCGTGATCATGGGCGGGATCGGTCTGCCCGGTGGCGCCGTCTTCATCGAGCGCGCGCGGATCCGGGGGCGGTGGCGGCACAGTCTGATCTCGGCGGCCGGTCCGCTGACGAACGTCCTGTTCGCGGTGGTGTGCACGGCCCCGTTCTGGCTGGACGCGCTGGACGGGGTGCCGGCCGACTTCCGGTTCGCGCTCGCCTTCCTCGCCCTGCTCCAGGTCACGGCGGCGATCCTGAACTTCCTTCCGGTGCCCGGTCTGGACGGCTACGGGGTCGTCGAGCCCTGGCTGTCGTACGACGTCAAGCGGCAGGTGGAACCGTTCGCGCCGTTCGGACTGCTGTTCGTGTTCGCGCTGCTGTGGGTGCCGGCGGTCAACGGAGTCTTCTTCGACATGGTCGACGCGGTGCTGCGCGGTCTCGGGATCGGCGACGTGGAGACGTACTGCGGTCAGTCGCTGTACCGGTTCTGGAAGGACGCCGACGAGTTCTGCGCGGTCAGCCGCTGACGTCGGTCCCCGCGGCCCTGCGCAGCTTCTCCCGCTTCGCGTAGTACCAGGTCATGTTCGAGGACAGGCCCGCGAGCAGCACCCACACGACGCCCAGGAGGCTGCCCTGGACGAAGGAGACGACCGCGGCGGCCACGGCGAGTACGCAGACGACGAGGGTGTAAAGGGCGAGTCGCCGGCTCGGGCTGGGCGGGGGCAGGGGGGACATGGGTCCGGTTTCTCCTGTCGGGGGACACTGCTGGGCTGCTCCGACCAGTGTCCCCCATGCGCTCACACGTCCGTGACGCGCAGCCCGGCGTGGGCCTTGTAGCGGCGGTTGACGGAGATCAGGTTGGCGACCAGGGACTCCACCTGGTGGGCGTTGCGCAGCCGCCCTGCGAAGACACCGCGCATACCGGGGATCCGGCCGGCCAGTGCCTGCACGAGCTCGACGTCGGCGCGCTCCTCGCCCAGCACCATCACGTCGGTGTCGATCTCGTCGATCTCCGGGTCCTGCAGGAGGACCGCCGAGAGGTGGTGGAAGGCGGCGGCGACACGGGAGTCCGGCAGCAGCGCGGCGGCCTGCTCGGCGGCGCTGCCCTCCTCCGGCTTCAGCGCGTAGGCGCCCTTCTTGTCGAAGCCGAGCGGGTTGACGCAGTCGACGACCAGTTTGCCGGCCAGCTCCTCGCGCAGGGACTCCAGGGTCTTGCCGTGGCCGTCCCACGGCACGGCGACGATCACGATGTCGCTGCGGCGCGCGGTCTCGGCGTTGTCGGCGCCCTCGACACCGTGCCCGAGTTCGTCGGCGGCGGCCTGGGCGCGGTCGGCGGCGCGCGAACCGATGATCACCTTCTGGCCGGCCTTCGCGAGCCGGTAGGCGAGACCCTTGCCCTGCGGGCCGGTCCCCCCGAGCACGCCGACGACCAGCCCGGAGACGTCGGGGAGGTCCCACGGGTCCTTGGCGGGGGCCTTCGCCGGGGCAGCCGCGGAGGCGTTCTGTGCACTGTCGGTAGAGGTCATGGGCCGACCTTACGTGGGCATGCCGGGCGGTCCTTCGTCATGTCGGGTGAAGGAGGGGCGAAGCCCGGGCGGGCGGCGGCCGGTTGCGGCACGATGCGGCCGCATGGATGCCGTACGGGTCGCGCTGCTGCGTGAGGTGCTCGCCGGGACCGAGTGGCTGGGGGCCACCCGGAGGTTCGCCCGGGTGCTGCGCGGGTCGGTCGTGTCGCACGGGGGCGGGCTGCTGCTGGTGGGCACGGCCGTGTACGAGCCCTGGCATCTCGCGGCGCATCTGGTGGACGAGGCCGCGTGGTCGGGTACGCCGGAGCTGGCGCCGACCCTCGTACGGCACGACCCGCGGCCTTCCGACCCGGCGCATCTCGCGGTCGGCCTGGGCCGGATCGCGGCGGCCCGGCGGGGCGAGACCCTGCTGGTGGCGTCCCCGTCGGGGGACGCGCCGCTCCTCGAACGGGTGTCCGACGCCCGGCGGGCCGGGGCCGTGATCCTGGCCCTCGGCCCGGGCGAGGGAGAGCTGACGGCCCTGGCACACGAGACGCTGGCCGTGCCGGACGGCTCCGAGCTGGACCTGGACACCGTGCAGCATCTGGTGAGCGCGGCCGCCGGCGAGACACTGCCCCCGGCGAGAGGCCGCAGGCGCTTCGCCGACCGCCTCTCCCACCTGGCCGAACGGCTGACGGCGCCACCGCCTCCCCCCTGGTGACCCGAGACCCGGGCATCCGCCTGCCCGCCCGGGTCACGCACCGGTGGCGCGGCGGAGCAGTCGCCCTCGCACCGCCGCCTCCCGGGCGCGATCTCACCAGCCCGACGACCATGTCGGCGCCGCGCGCCTCCCGGGCCCCGCGCCCCGGCCGCCCCGATCGGCCGGGTGATCAGTCGTCGTCCGGGGCGCCGGCCTTCGGGGCGTCGTGCCACTTGGGGTCGTTCTCCCACTGGAGGTTGCGCTCGCGGGCGGTCTGCATCGCGTGGTCGGCCTCGGCGCGAGTGGCGTACGGGCCGAAGCGGTCCTTCGCCGGGCACTCCGGACCCTCCTCGACCTTCTTGTGCTCCAGGCAGTAGTACCACTCACCCGGTTTGCCTTCGGTCCGCTTCTTGAACAGGGGCATGACGGCTCCTCTCGCCATCGACATGTTCCCCCATGGCCGCTCGTTAGACTCACTGGCATGTCTGGCCAGTCGCTGCTCGTCCCGGGGGAACTGTCCCCCATCCGTTCGGTGCCCGGAAACATCCGCCGCCCCGAGTACGTCGGCAAGCCCGCGCCGACGCCCTACACCGGGCCGGAGGTGCAGACGCCCGAGACGATCGAGGCGATGCGCCGGGCCGGCCGGATCGCCGCGCAGGCGATGGCGGAGGCCGCGAAGCTGATCTCGCCGGGGGTCACCACCGACGAACTGGACCGGGTCGCGCACGAGTACATGTGCGACCACGGCGCCTATCCGTCGACGCTGGGCTACCGCGGCTTCCCCAAGTCCCTGTGCACGAGCGTCAACGAGGTCATCTGCCACGGCATCCCGGACTCGACGGTGCTGCGCGACGGCGACATCGTCAACCTGGACGTGACGGCGTACATCGGCGGGGTGCACGGCGACAACAACGCCACCTACCTGGTCGGGGACGTCGACGAGGAGTCGCGACTGTTGGTGGAGCGGACCCGGGAGTCCCTCGAGCGGGCGATCAAGGCCGTCCGGCCCGGCCGGCAGATCAACATCATCGGACGGGTCATCGAGTCGTACGCCAAGCGGTTCGGGTACGGCGTGGTGCGGGACTTCACGGGGCACGGGATCAACTCGTCGTTCCACTCCGGGCTGATCATCCCGCACTACGACAGCCCGCACGCGACGACCGTCATCCAGCCCGGGATGACCTTCACGATCGAGCCGATGCTGACGCTCGGCACGCACGAGTACGACATGTGGGACGACGGCTGGACGGTGCTGACCAAGGACCGCAAGCGGACGGCCCAGTTCGAGCACACGCTGGTGGTGACCGAGACGGGCGCGGAGATCCTCACGCTGCCGTAGGTCCGCACGCCGCCGTGGCGGAACCGGAGGCCCGTTCCCTGCTGGGGGCGGGTCTTTTCTTGTACGCTTTTACCGACAGACCGTCGGCAAACCCGACCGGACCCATTGACTTAGGTAACCCTTACCTTGAAGGATGTGGGGCATGGACTCGTTCTCGACACTCATCCGCACGGCGTCCCACGAGCAGCACACGGAGGCCGAGACCTCGACGTTCATGAGTGATCTCCTCGGCGGCAGGCTCGGCGTCGAGGCGTACGCGCGCTACACCGAGCAGCTCTGGTTCGTCTACGAGGCGCTGGAGGCCGGCGCCGAGCGGCTGGCCGCGGATCCGGTGACCGGACCCTTCATCCGGCCCGAGCTGTTCCGGCTGCCGGCCCTGGAGCGGGACCTCACGCATCTGCGGGGCGCCGGATGGCGGTCGGGTGTGTCGGCCCTGCCGGCGACCGAGGCGTACGCGGCGCGGGTGCGGGAGTGTGCCGAGCGGTGGCCCGCCGGGTACATCGCCCACCATTACACGCGCTACCTGGGCGACCTCTCCGGCGGGCAGATCATCCGCGACAAGGCGGAGCGCACCTGGGGCTTCGAGCGCAAGGGCGACGGCGTCCGCTTCTACGTCTTCGAGGGGATCGGCAACCCGGCGGCGTTCAAGCGGGGTTACCGGGAGTGGCTGGACGGGGTGCGCGCGGACGACCTGGAGAAGCAGCGGATCGTGAGTGAGTGCAAGCGCGCCTTCGCGCTGAACACGGACGTCTTCCGGGCCCTGGGCGCGGAGTTCCCGCTCTCGGCGTGAGCCGGCCGTTCGGAGGAACGGCCGACGGGCAGACGGAGCGGGCCCCCTCGCCGGACGGCGAGGGGGCCCGGCGCCGGATCAGAAACGGTCGCAGTGCGCTCCGGCCCAGAAGATGTCGGCCGAGACCGTGTCGATCGCACCGACGTAGGGGCTGCAGACACCCTCGTCCTCGTCGAAGTGGTGGTGCTCGCGAGGCTCCTCGTGGTGCTGGCGGGGGCCCTCGTCGGCGATGGCGGACGTCGCGCCGGTGGCGGCGAGGGCGATGCCCAGGACGGTGGCGGCGAGGACTGAACGGATACGCATGGCGTTCCTCTCACGGGGCTCAGTGGTCACGCCCAGAGGTCCCCGTTCGTCCTCCCCCGCACACGCCAGACCACCCGTACGGCCGCGTGGAAGTCCACGGACGCCCGAGTGCGGCCCTGGGGTTCAGCGCTCCAGGAACACCCGTCCGCCGATCTCCACCCACCCGTACGGCTGCGGGGCCGTCAGGATCTGGGAGCCCGCGCCCTGGGTGATGTTCAGGGCGCGCCCGAGCCGCTCGGTGAGCAGCAGCGCCGGCGCGGCCGTCGCCTCGATCTCGTCGACGCCGTCGCCGCGGCCGGGGAAGCCGCGGGCGCGGATCCGGCCGGCCGGCTCGTCCTCCCAGGCCCAGGCGTAGATCCAGTCGCCGGCCGGCGGCACGGGCAGGTCGTCGACCTCGGCGGCGGTGGCGTACCGGTGGAACACGCACGGCGGGGCCCACTCCGCGCGCGCCTCGATCCAGGTGAACTCGCCGTCCAGGCGGGTGCCCACCTCGCCGGCCGGCAGGACGAGTTCGGGCACGTCGAGCAGCCAGGCGACGCCCACGCACGAGTGGTCCGCGAAGGACAGGCGCCGGGTGGGCGTGTAGACGTCGATGATCCCGCGCTCGGGGTCGTCGACGAACACCGTCTCGCCGAAGCCGAGCTTCGCGGCGAGGTCCTGCCGGTCCTCCCGGTCCGGCAGCACCGAACCCTCGCGGACCACGCCGAGTTCATTGCCGTAGCCGCCGTTCGGCGCGCAGAAGACGCGGAGCACGTCGTAATCAGTCACCGGGGAATTGAAGCACCGACGGGCGACCGGGCCATGGCGCGTGAAGGTGAGACCGAGCTTCGGTCGGGACCCCCGGACGAGCCCGCCGACACCGGCGGCTTCGTCGGCACCGCGCCGCCTCCCCTCCCCCGGCCGGCCGGAAGACCCGGCACGGTGTGGCCGGCCGCCGATGCCCGTTCCCCGGGACTCCGCCCCGCACCCGCTGTCGCCCTGAGGGTGCGGGGCGTCCGCGGCGGGTCGCGCGGTTCCCCGCGCCCCCGAGGGGCGGGCTGCCCTGCCCGGGGCGCGTGAGGGAGACGCGAGGGTCGTCGTGCGGCACGATCCGGGGCTCGCCGCCGCCTGCGCGCACCCGGCCGTGATCCCGTGCGCCGGGCAGGCTGCGGCGGACGGCCCGCCGGGCGAGGTGTTCACCGGGCGGCCGCTCCCGCAGGTCGGCGACCAGCCGGTTCGAGGCGCCGCCGCGGCCGAGGACGGACGCCGCGCGGAGACCCAGAAACGGAATCTTTGAATCACCCTTGACCATCCCTTGGGGTCCGTTTTGAGTCACCGTGATCGTCTCGTGCTCATACGGCGTCTATGAGAGGTGAATCACTGCACGGGCGGGTACTACGCAGGTAAGCCTTGGATAAGTTAGGCGAGGCTCACCAACCCTGTGAGCCGCGTCACGACCTTATTCAGCCATCGCTGGGAGCCCGAATGCGAGCCGCCAGACTGTCCGTCGTCACCGCCGTCGCCGCCGTGACCGCACTGACCGCCGTCACCGGCTGCACCTCGAAGAGCGACGCGAAGGACGGCGACCGTGTCATCAACGTGACCGCCACCGACGCCAAGTGCGAGACCTCCAAGCAGGAGATCTCCGCCGGGCACGTCGAGCTCGCCATCGAGAACAAGGGTTCCAAGGTCACCGAGGTCTACATCCTCTTCCCGGACGACCGGATCGTCAGCGAGCGGGAGAACATCGGCCCCGGCACCAAGCAGCGGGTCACCGCCGAGGTGAAGGCCGGCGACTACCAGATCGCCTGCAAGCCCGGCATGAAGGGCACCGGCATCCGCAAGGACCTCAAGGTCACCGGCGGTTCGGTCGCCAAGCGGGACCCGCGCCTGGACAAGGCGGTCGCCGCGTACCGCGAGTACGCGCAGGAGCAGGCCGACGCCACCCTGCCGCTGGTCGCGACCTTCGTGAAGGCGGTCGAGGCCGGCGACCTCGAAGCGGCCAAGGCGGCCTACGCGCCCTCCCGCATCGGCTGGGAGCGCACCGAGCCGGTCGCGGAGTCCTTCGGCGACATCGACCCGAAGGTCGACGTCCGCGCCGACGGCCTGGAGGCCGGCCAGACCTGGACCGGCTGGCACCGGCTGGAGAAGGCCCTCTGGCAGGACAAGAAGATCACCGCGGCGGAGAAGACCCTCGCCGGTCAGCTCACCACCGACCTGACCGACTGGCAGAAGCGGGTCGGCAAGGCCGAGATCACCCCGACCTCCATGGCCAACGGCGCCAAGGAGCTCCTCGACGAGGTCGCCACCGGCAAGGTCACCGGCGAGGAGGAGCGCTACTCGCACACCGACCTCGTCGACTTCAAGGCCAACGTCGAGGGCGCCCAGAAGTCCTACGAGCTGCTCAAGCCGGTCGCCAAGGAGAACGACGCGGCCCTGGTCACCGAGCTGGACAAGCAGTTCGCCGCGCTGAACGCGCTCCTGGAGAAGTACCGCCCGAACACGACGTCGTACGTGTTCACCTCGTACGAGAAGGTCGGCGCCGCCCAGCGCAAGGAACTGTCCGACGCGGTCAACGCGCTCGCCGAGCCGCTGTCCAAGCTCGCCGCCGCCGTGGCGAAGTAACCGGGGGGCCAGGACATGACCGAGACCCAGGGCAGCAGTCCGTCCCGGCGGTCGCTGATCGGCTGGGGCGGTGCGGGCCTCGCGCTCGGCGCCGCGGCGGCCGGCGGCGCGGTCGCCATGACCCGCACCGGCGACGACGTCGACCCGACGGCCGCCGACGTGGGCGCCGCGGTCGGCTTCCACGGCACGAACCAGGCGGGCATCGCCACGCCCGTCCAGGACCGGCTGCATTTCGCCGCGTTCGACGTGACGACCACGGACCGCGCCGAGTTCGTCCGGCTGCTGAAGGACTGGACCGAGGCGGCCCGCCGGATGACGGCCGGGAAGGCGGTCGGCGAGGGCGCGTACGGCGGTCTCGCGGAGGCGCCACCGGACGACACCGGCGAGGCCCTGGGGCTCAAGCCGTCCCGGCTGACCCTCACGGTCGGCTTCGGGCCGTCGCTGTTCGCGAAGTTCGACCTCGCCGACCGGCGGCCGGACGCTCTCGTCGACCTGCCCACGTTCGCCGGGGACGCGCTCGACGCGGCCCGCAGCAACGGCGACCTGTGCGTCCAGGCCTGCGCGGACGATCCGCAGGTCGCCGTGCACGCGATCCGCAACCTGGCCCGGATCGGCATGGGCAAGGTGGTCATCCGCTGGTCGCAGCTCGGCTTCGGCAAGACCTCCTCCACGACGCCCGACGCGCAGACCCCGCGCAACCTGATGGGCTTCAAGGACGGCACCCGCAACATCGCGGGCACCGAGACCGACCGGCTCAAGAAGTTCGTGTGGGTCGGCGAGAAGGACGTCAAGGAGAACTCGGCCTGGATGGTGGGCGGTTCCTATCTCGTCGCCCGCCGGATCCGTATGCACATCGAGACCTGGGACCGCACCTCGCTCCAGGAGCAGGAGGACATCTTCGGCCGCGACAAGGGCGAGGGTGCTCCGGTCGGCAAGGCCAAGGAGCGCGACGAGCCGTTCCTGAAGGCGATGAAGCCCGACGCGCACGTACGGCTCGCGCACCCGGACTCCAACCACGGGGCGACGATCCTGCGCCGCGGCTACTCCTTCACCGACGGCACCGACGGACTCGGCCGGCTCGAGGCCGGCCTGTTCTTCCTCGCCTACCAGCGCGACGTGCGCGAGGGGTTCATCCGCGTCCAGCGCAACCTCGCGTCCGACGCGCTCAACGAGTACATCCAGCACGTGGGTTCGGCCGTCTTCGCCGTCCCGCCCGGCGTCCGGGACAAGGACGACTGGTGGGGCCGGACGCTGTTCTCCAAGGAGGCGTAGCCCGTGTTCTCCAACTATCTGATCGGAATGCGCGAGGGCCTGGAGGCCAGCCTCGTCGTCTGCATCCTCATCGCCTACCTGGTGAAGACGGGCCGCAGGGACGCCCTCAGGCCCATCTGGACCGGCATCAGCGTCGCGGTCGCGCTCGCTCTCGGCTTCGGCTGCGTCCTCGAATTCGGCTCCCAGGAACTGACGTTCCAGGCGCAGGAGGCGCTCGGCGGCTCCCTGTCGATCCTCGCCGTCGGCCTGGTGACGTGGATGGTGTTCTGGATGCGGCGCACGGCCCGGCATCTGAAGTCGGAGCTGCACGGCAGGCTGGACGCGGCCCTCGCGATGGGCACCGGCGCGCTGGTCGCCACCGCCTTCCTCGCCGTCGGCCGGGAGGGCCTGGAAACCGCCCTGTTCGTGTGGGCTTCGGTGCACGCGGCCGGCGACGGCACACCGCGCCCACTGATCGGCGTGGCCCTGGGCCTGGCGACGGCCGTCCTGCTGGGCTGGCTGTTCTACCGCGGCGCGTTGAGGATCAACCTCGCGAAGTTCTTCACCTGGACCGGCGGCATGCTGGTCGTGGTGGCCGCGGGAGTGCTGGCGTACGGCGTCCACGACCTCCAGGAGGCGGATCTGCTTCCGGGTCTGAACAGCCTGGCCTTCGACATCAGCGGCACGATCCCGCCGGACAGCTGGTACGGCACGCTGCTGAAGGGCGTGTTCAACTTCCAGCCCGATCCGACGGTGGTCCAGGTCACGGTGTGGCTGCTGTACCTGGTCCCGACGCTCGCGCTGTTCCTCGCCCCGGTAGGGTTCGCCTCCGGGAAGGGGAAGGTGAAGTCGCCTGATGAGCAGGGAACACAGCCTGACGACCGGAATTCCGCGCAGTCGAAGGCTCCGCGCACGTGACCGGTACGCACTCATAGCGGCGTCGCTCACCGCCGTCTCGCTCATGGCGAGCGGCTGCGTGGTGGTCCACGGGGAACTCGAGCTGCTCCCCGCGGCCACGAAGGCGGAGGCCGCGAAGGCGATCGAGCAGTTCACGGCCGCGTACAACAAGGCCGATGCGGCGTACGACAGTTCCCTGGACGCCGACTACACGACCGGCGCCCTCGGCGTCATCGACGAGGCGCGGCTGAAGGCGGGCCGCGTCAACAACCCGGACGGCAACCCGCAGCACACGCCGCTGGTGCTGTCGGACGTGAAGTACACGATCGTCGAGAAGGCGGGCTGGCCCCGCTGGTTCGTCGCCGACGCGAAGGGCAACAAGGGCGGCGACTCGCGCTGGCTGATGGTGTTCACCCGGGGCGAGCGGGCGGAGCCGTGGCAGGCGACGTATCTGACGCTCGTGGCGCCGGGCTCGGTACCGGAGTTCGAGCGGGCGGGCGCGGACGGCCACGTTGAGGCCGTGCCGGCCGACTCCGCGCGGCTGGCCGTCGCCCCCGAGGACCTGAGCGAGGACTACACGGCGTACCTGCGAAGCGGCAAGGGCGCCTTCGCGAACGGCGCGTACACCGACGCGCTGCGCTCCACCCGGGCGAAGAACGCCACCAAGCCGGGCCTGGCCACGCAGTACATCGACGAGCCGCTGACCGGCGGCGACTACGCGCCGCTGGCCCTGCGCACCGCGGACGGCGGGGCGCTGGTCTTCTTCACCACGCACCACTACATGAAGCAGACGGCCGCGACGGGCGCCGCCGTGCCCACCCCGAACAAGAACGTGGCCGCGCTGACGACCGGTGAGATCAAGCAGTCCCTGACGATGGAGTTCGTCGCCAACGAGGTCGCCCTGGCCCCGGCGAAGGGCTCGGGGAACGGCAAGGTGTCGATGCTGAGCCGCCTGGAGGGCCTGACGGCGGCGAAGGGCGCGTAAGCGCTCCGCGTCGTGGCTGGTCGCGCAGTTCCCCGCGCCCCTTGGCCAGGGCCCGGGCCGGCCGTCAGTGGCGTGAGGGCCAGGCCGTGTTCGCGTGGTCGGGATCCTGGCCGGCGTGGCGGGCGCAGGCGTCCGTGAGGGTTTCCAGCAGGGTCAGCGGCTCGGGCAGCGCGTGCTCGGGTCCGCGCACCCAGTGCACGGAACGGCCGTCGTCGCCGGGGAGCCGGGCGGGCGGTACCAGGACGTAGGAGCCGCGGCAGTGCCAGCGCAGGCCGGGGTGCTCGTCCATCGTCTCGGGGTGGCAGTCCAGCTCGCACGGCCACCACTCGTCCTCGTCCTCGGGGGTGCCGCGGGTGAGGGTGAAGAAGAGCATGCGGCCGTCGTCGCTCTCGGCGACCGGGCCGACCTCGACGCCGGCGCCGAGCAGCCGCTCCAGGGCCTGCCGGCCCGCCTCCAGCGGCACGTCGAGGACGTCGTGCGTCATGCCGGTGGCGGTGATGAAGTTGGCCTGCGGCTGGTGGCGGGCCCAGCGCTCGATCTGCGCGCGGTCGGTGGTGGACTGCGTCTGCCAGGCGAAGGAGACCGGGTGCCGGGCGGGGGTCGGACAGCCGACCCGGTCGCAGGAGCAGCCGTAGCCGGGGGCCGGGTGCGCGGCGGGCGCGAGCGGGAGTCCCGCTCCGGCGGCTGCCAGCAGCAGGGCCTCACGGTCGCTGTCCTGGTCGGCCTGCGTCGGGCCGCTCATGCGCAACCACTCCGAGATCTTGCCCCACAGGCCGGTCCGGCCGCCGAACTCCGCGCTCATCTGTCCCCTCGCCTCGCTGTGGTGCGGACAGCATGCCTCATGGTCCCACCATCCTGCGCATCGGGGGGCCGTAGCCGTGAATCGGGGCAGGTGGGACGCGCGGTGCCAGAGTGGCCCATGTGGTACGGGTCAGCGCGGGGCGAGGCCGTGCAGGGCGTAGTCGACGAGGGCGTCGGTGTACTCGTAGGAGATCGGGCCGGTGTACTGGAGCCAGCGCTGGGCGAGCGGGGAGATGAAGAACTCGAGGGCGATGCGCGGGTCGAGGTCCGCACGGACCTGGCCGGCCTCCTGCGCGGAGCGCAGCCGGTCGACGTACAGCTGGATGGACGGTTCCATCAGCTTGGCCGTGAACTCGCGGCCGACCTGCTCGTTGACCACGCCCTCGGCGGCCAGGGCCCGCGAGGGCGCCTCGAACCGGGGGTCCGTGAGCTGGTCGACGGTGGCCCGCAGGACGGCCTTGATGTCGGCGGCCAGGTCGCCGGTGTCGGGGATGACGTACGGCTCCCGGTCCGACGCCCCGGCGTCCCGCGCCGCCTGTTCGCTGAGGTCGAGGAAGGCCTCCAGCAGGACGTCGGCCTTCGACCCCCACCAGCGGTAGATGGTCTGCTTGCCGACGCCCGCGCGGGCGGCGATGCCCTCGATCGTGGTCTTCGTGTAGCCGATCTCCGCCACGAGGGCCAGCGCGGCATCGTAGATCGCGCGCCGGGACCGCTCGCTGCGGCGGGTCGTGTCGGGGGCCGGCTTACCGGACTGGGTGACCATGGGTCGACGGTACCAAGCGGATGAGACGGGACGTCTCGTGAAGTGTCACGCGTCCTCGCCGGGGTAGCGCACGCCGATCCGCTCGCGGACCGTGTCGAGGGTCCGCATGACCGCGAGGCTGCCGTCGAGCGGGACCAGCGGCGACTCGGTCTCGCCGGCCCGCAGCGCGCGCATCACCTCGCGGGCCTCGTGCCGGAGCGTCGTACGGGGCCCGTCGGCCGGGTCGGCGGCGAACTCCTCCGGGTCACGCCCGGCACGGTGCAGCACGAGGCGGTCGGGGTGGAAGAAGCCGGACGGGAGGTCGATCCGGCCGCGTGAGCCGGTGACGGAGGCGGTGGTGCCCGTACCGCCTGCCAGCGAGCAGTGCAGGGCGGCGAGCGCGCCGGAGTCCCAGGACAGGGCCAGCACCGTCTGGAGGTCGACGCCCTCGGCGGAGAGGACGGCCTGGGCGGCGATGCCCGAGGGCGCGCCGAGCAGGAGGTGCGCGAAGGAGACCGGGTAGACGCCGAGGTCGAGGAGGGCGCCGCCGCCCTGGGCGGGGTCGCGCAGCCGGTGCGAGGGCGGGAAGGGCCCTTCGAGACCGAAGTCGGCCTGCACGGTGCGGACCTCGCCGATCGCGCCGTCGTCGACGAGGGCCTTGAGGCGGCGGACGACCGGGTTGCAGTACATCCACATGGCTTCCATGAGGAAGCGGTCGCGCTCCCGGGCCAGCGCGACCAGTTCCTCGGCCTCGCGCAGGTTCAGCGTGAACGCCTTCTCGCACAGCACGTTCCGCCCGGCCTCCAGGCAGAGGCCGGCGGCAGCGCGGTGGGCGGCGTGCGGGGTGGCGACGTAGACGACATCGATGTCCTCGTCCGCGGCGAGCGCGGCCCAGTCCCCGTAGGCCCGGGGTATGCCGAACCGGTCGGCGAACGCCTTCGCGGAGACCTCGCTGCGCGAGGCGACCGCGACCACCTCCGCGTCGGGCAGGTCGATCAGGTCCGCCGTGAACGCGCCGGCGATCCCGCCGGTCGCCAGGATCCCCCACCGCACCGTGTCCGTCGTCATACCCTGCCCCGCCCTCGTGCCGTCTCAGCAGTGTGTTCGAGCTGAGAGCATAGGGCGCACAGATGTCGGAGAGGGAGGGGCGGCCGGATGCCGGAGGGCGGGGCCATACCTGAGGCGGCGCCGAAGGCCGTGCCGGACCGGGGCACGCGTGCGGGCGGAAAGGCGGCGCCGACGCTGTCCGCCCGGCGCCGGACGGGGCTGCTCGTCACCCTCGTCCTGGGCGGGCTGACCGCCACTCCCCCGCTCTCGATGGACATGTATCTGCCGGCGCTGCCGGAGGTGACCCGCTCCCTGCACGCGCCCGCCGCGACCGTGCAGCTCACGCTGACCGCGTGCCTGGCCGGCATGGCGCTGGGGCAGCTGGTGTGCGGTCCGATGAGCGACCGGTGGGGGCGCAGGCGTCCGCTGCTGGCCGGACTCGTCGTCTACGTCGTGGCCACCGCCCTGTGCGCCCTCGCGCCCACCGTCGAGCTGCTGGTCGCCTGCCGGCTGGTGCAGGGGCTCGCGGGCGCGGCCGGGATCGTGATCGCGCGGGCCGTGGTGCGGGACCTGTACGACGGCGTCGCGATGGCCCGGTTCTTCTCCACCCTGATGCTGATCTCCGGGGTCGCCCCGGTCGTGGCGCCGCTGATCGGGGCGCAGATCCTGCGGGCGACGGACTGGCGGGGCGTGTTCGTGCTCCTCACGGGGGTCGGGCTGCTGCTGGCCGCGGTGGTGTGGAAGCGGCTGCCCGAGACCCTGCCCGCCGACGGACGTCACGCGGGCGGGGTCGGCGAGGCCCTGCGCTCGATGCGCCGGATCCTCGGCGACCCGCCCTTCACGGGGTACATGCTCACGGGCGGTTTCACCTTCGCCGCGCTGTTCGCGTACATCAGCGCCTCGCCGTTCGTCGTCCAGGAGATCTACGGCGCCTCGCCCCAGACGTTCGGCCTGCTGTTCGGCGTGAACTCGGTCGGGCTGGTACTGATCGGCCAGGTCAACGGCAGGGTGCTGGTCGGCCGCGTCCGGCTGGACCGGGTCCTGGCGGTCGGTCTCTCGGTGGTCGTGCTGGCCTCGGCCGCCCTGCTGCTGATGACGACGGGTGTGTTCGGCGAGGTCGGGCTGGCGCCGGTGGCCGCCGCGCTGTTCGTCCTGATGTCCGCGATGGGCGTCACGCTGCCCAACGCGCAGACGCTCGCCCTGATGCGGGTCCGGCACTCCGCCGGTTCCGCCTCCGCGCTCCTCGGCACGTCCTCCTTCCTCATCGGCGCGATCGCCTCGCCGCTCGTCGGGATCGCCGGCGAGCACACGGCCGTCCCGATGGCCGTCGTCCAGTTGGCTGCCGCACTGGTGGCGTCGGCCTGCTTCGTGGGAATCTGCCGTCCCTGGAGCAAGGCGGGCGCGGAGGACGGAGGTCCCCCCGCTCGAGCGACGCGGAAAGCGGGGGAAGGGAACTGAGCGCACCGAGACTGCGCGTCGACACACCGGAGCGAGCCGGACTCGACCCGGCGGAGACGCGCCTCCTCGTCCGTGACGTCGTGGACCTCACCACCGGCGACCGGCCGTGGGCGGCCGGCGCCGTCGTGGTCGCCGGGCGCGGCCCGGTGATCGCCGTGCGGGAAGCGGTGGGCTGGGCGGTGCGGTACTCGGCGTACGACCCGGCGGCCGACGCGGGGGTGGAGCTGCCGGCGGGGGCACGGATCCCGATGACCGTCGACACCCCCTTCGACCTGGCGTCCCTCACCAAGCTGTTCACGTCGGTGGCGGCGGTGCAGCAGATCGAACGCGGCACCCTCGGCATCGACGCGCGGGTGGGCGCGTATCTGCCCGACTTCCACGCGGCCGCGGCCCACGGCATCACCGTCCGCCAGCTCCTCACCCACACCTCCGGGCTGCGCCCCGAGCTACCCCTGTACGAGTGCGCCGACGACACCCAGCGGTGGGCGCTGCTGCGCGCGGAGGCGCCGGTCCGCGCGCCCGGCGCCCACGGGTACTCGGACCTGAACATGCTGCTGCTCCAGCAGCTCCTGGAGCGGCTGACCGGCCGCACCCTCGACGTCCTCGTGCGGGACGGGATCACCCGGCCGCTGGGCATGACGTCGACCGACTTCGGCCCCTGCCCCGGCGCGGCGGCGACCGAGGACCAGCGGCGTCCCTGGGCGAAGGCGGACCGGGGGATGCTGCGGGGCGTGGTGCACGACGAGAACGCCTGGGCGCTGGGCGGGGTGGCCGGTCACGCGGGGCTCTTCTCCACCGGCCACGACCTCGCGGTGTTCTGCCGCACCCTGCTGTCGGGCGGTTCGTACGGTCCCGCCCGCATCCTCGGCCCCGACTTCGTGGAACTCCTGCTGACCCCGCCGGGGCTGGGCTTCGCGGTGGACCAGTCGTGGTTCATGGGCGAGCTGGCGGGCGAGGGCGCGGCGGGGCACACGGGGTTCACCGGGACCTCGCTGGTGCTGGATCCGGCGACGGACACGTTCGTGGTGCTGCTGGCGAACACGGTGCATCCGCGCAGACGGGTGCCGGACAGCGGGCCCCGGGCGCTGGTGGGGACGCGGCTGGCGATGGCGGTGCGGTGAGGGTCGTACGGCGAGGGTTGTGCGGTGGCGGGCATGCCGTGTGTGGCGGGCGTGGGGCGGGGGCGAGCGGTGGCGGCCGCCGCGGCGGCGTGGGCCCTCACGATGGCGGGCGTGCAGCGGGGCCGGCACGGAGGCGACCGTGCCGTACGGGCGCGGAGTGAGGGCAGGGGCGGGCGCGGAGTGAGGGCGGACGCGGGCGCCGGGTGAGGGCAGGGGTGGGCGGGGGGGTGAGGGCAGGGGCCCGGACCTGAGAAAATCCGGGGGTGAACGTCTCCGTACCCGTTTCCGAGACCCTCCGCGGTGCCCTGACGGACCTGCTCGACGGGCTGCCGCCCAAGCAGGCCGGACAGGCCGTCGAGCGGCTCATCGCCAGCTACCGGGGCGCCACCCCCACCGACGCCCCCATCCTGCGCGACCGGGCGGACGTGGCCGCGTACGCCGCGTACCGGATGCCGGCGACCTTCGAGGCGGTGCGGTCTGCGCTGGAGGCGTTCGCGGACGCCGTGCCGCAGTGGTCGCCGGGCAGCCATGTGGACGTCGGCGGCGGCACGGGCGCGGCGACCTGGGCGGTGAGTTCCACCTGGGAGGGGACCCGCCCGGTGACCGTGCTCGACTGGGCGGAGCCGGCCCTGGCCCTCGGCCGCGAGGTGGCCGCGGCGAACCCGGCGCTGCGCGGCGCCCGCTGGCAGCGCGCCCGCATCGGCACGGCCCTCGCGCTGGACCCCACGGACCTGGTGACCGTCTCCTATGTCCTCAACGAGCTGGCCGCACCCGACCGGGCGGTGCTGGTGGACGCCGCCGCGTCGGCCGCGCAGGCCGTGGTGATCGTCGAGCCGGGCACCCCGGACGGCTACGCCCGGGTGATCGAGGCCCGCGACCGGCTGATCGCCGCCGGGTTCCGGGTCGCCGCGCCCTGCCCGCACAGCGCGGCCTGTCCGATCGTGCCCGGCACGGACTGGTGCCACTTCTCGGCGCGGGTCAGCCGCTCCTCCCTGCACCGGCAGGTCAAGGGCGGCTCGCTGCCCTACGAGGACGAGAAGTTCAGCTACGTCGCGGCCGCCCGCTTCCCCGTCTCACCCGCCTCCTCCCGGGTGGTGCGACGGCCGCAGATCCGCAAGGGCCAGGTGCTCCTCGACCTGTGCGAGACCGAGGAGCGGCTGAGCCGTACGACGGTGACGAAGAAGCACGGCGACCTGTACCGGGCGGCCCGGGACGCCGACTGGGGCGACACCTGGCCGCCGGCCCCGTGAGGCCCGTGGCTCAGGCGGGCTTGAGCCCCTGGTCGCCGACCTCCGTCACGAAGGAGGCGGCCGTGGTGAGGGGGGCGCCCTGCGTGGTGACGTACGGGACGGTTTTGAAGTCGGCGCGGGCGAGGTCGCGGCCGAACGAGACGGTCGCGTAGCCGCGCAGGCCGTTGTAGTACTTCAGGTGCGGGTTGGCGGCCATGAAGGCGCCCCAGTTGGCGGGCTTGGCGGACCCGTTGCCGCCGCTGGAGATCGACGAGGTGACGATCTCCGTGCCGAGGGTCTTCGACGCCTGGTCGGCGAAGTCCCGCTTGATGTCGAACCCGTAGTGCACGTGGACGTCGCCGGTCAGGACCATCAGGTTCTCGACGCCGGCGGCCTGCGCGCCCGCCAGGACCCGCTCCCGGGAGGCCGGGTAGCCGTCCCAGGAATCCATGGAGACCTGCGAGGGCACGGTGGTGGAGTTGTACCGCTGCGCGAAGGTGACCTGTTGCGGGACCACGTTCCACAGGGCGCGGGAGCGGTGCCAGCCGTCGATCAGCCACCGTTCCTGGGCAGCGCCGGTCAGGGTGCGCCCCGGGTCCTCCGACTCGGGCCCGGGAACCCGCCAGCCGTCGCCGTACGCCTGGTCGGAGCGGTACTGGCGGGTGTCGAGGACGTCGAAGCGGGCGAGCCGGCCCCAGTGCAGGCGACGGTAGAGCCTGAGGTCGGGGCCGTCGGGGAGCTGCGGGCGGCGCAGCGGCTGGTTCTCCCAGTAGGCCCGGTAGGCGGCGGCCCGGCGGATGAGGAACTCCTCGGCCGGGTCGTCGTTCTCCGACACCGCGCCCGCGTAGTTGTTCTCGGTCTCGTGGTCGTCCCAGGTGACGACGAACGGGTGGGCGGCGTGCGCGGCCAGCAGGTCGGGGTCGGACTTGTACAGCGCGTACTTGAGGCGGTAGTCGTCCAGCGTCACCATCTCGTGGCCGTAGACGGCGGGCACGGTCCCGGCCGGGTAGGCGCGGGCGCCGCCGACGCCGCTGACGGCGTACTCGTAGAGGTAGTCGCCGAGGTGCAGGACGAAGTCCACGTCGTCCTCGGCGAGGTGCTTGTACGCGGTGAAGTAGCCCTGGTCGTAGCGCTGGCAGGAGACCACGCCGACGGTCAGGGCGGCGGTCCGGGCACCGGGGGCGGGAGCGGTCCGGGTACGGCCGGTGCGGCTGATCCAGGCGCCCGCCTTGAAGCGGTAGTAGTACACGCGGTCGTTCTCGAGGCCGTCGACCTGGACGTGCACGCTGTGACCGAACTCCGGGTGCGCGAGCGTGGTGCCGCGCCTGACGGGTCTGCGGAAGGTCTCGTCGCGGGCCAGTTCCCAGTGCACGGTGACCCGCTCGGCGGGCAGTCCGCCGTCCGCCTGGTACGGGGCGGGCGCGAGGCGGGTCCACAGGAGGACGGAGCCGGGCAGCGGGTCGCCGGAGGCGACGCCGAGGGTGAAGGGGTCGTCGGTGAGCCGTGCCGGGTCGAGTTCGGCGGCGGCCGCGGTACCGGCGGCGGGCAGGTTCACCGTGAAGGCGAGCGCGGCGGCGGCCGCGGTGCCGGTGAGGAAGCGGCGGCGCCCCAGGTGGCGAGCGGTGGCGCGGAGTTCGGGGGCGTGCTGGGAGTGGTGGGCTGCGGGTGTCATTCCGGTCCTCCCCTGAAAAAAATGGCGGCAGGAGGCATTGGAGTGGCCGGAGACGGCCCGGGAGCGTCGCTGGGTTGGCGCGTACACAACAGTCGGATGTCGGACGGGTGCGTCCCGCGTGCCGGATCCGAGGGAACGCCGCTCACGTACGCTGCGGGCCCATGAACGCCGAGAACACAGAGAATGCCGAGAACGCCCGGGACACCCCGGCCGCCGGCCGATCCACCGGTCGATCCGCCGGTCGGACGAAGATCGCGGTCGTCACCGGCGCCGGTTCCGGGATCGGACGGGCGGTGTCCGTGGAACTGCTGCGCGCGGGCTGGTCGGTGGCGCTGGCCGGACGGCGCGCCGCGGCCCTGGAGGCGACGGCCGCGCTGGTGCCCGAGGGCACGTGTCTCGCCGTGCGGACGGACGTCTCGCGCCCGGAGGAGGTGACGGCCCTCTTCGACGCCGTACGGGACCGCTTCGGGCGGCTGGACCTGCTGTTCAACAACGCGGGCACGTTCGGGCCGGGTGGCGTGCCGTTCGAGGAACTCCCCTACGACGCCTGGCGGCACGTGGTGGACACCAACCTCAACGGGGCCTTCCTGTGCGCGCAGGGGGCGTACCGGCAGATGAAGGAGCAGGATCCCCGGGGCGGCCGGATCATCAACAACGGCTCCGTCTCGGCGCACACGCCCCGCCCGCTGTCCGCGCCCTACACGGCGACCAAGCACGCTCTCACCGGTCTGACGAAGTCCCTCTCGCTGGACGGCCGTGCGTACGGCATCGCGGTCGGACAGATCGACATCGGCAACGCGGCCACCGACATGACGGCGCGGATGCGGACGGGCGCGTTGCAGGCGAACGGCGAGACCGCGCCGGAACCGGTGATGGACGTCGCCGATGTGGCGCGCACGGTGCGGCACATGGCGGAACTGCCGCTGGAGGCGAACGTGCAGTTCGCGACGGTGCTGGCGACGGCGATGCCGTACGTGGGACGGGGGTGAGGACACTCGCCGGAGCGGGCCGTGGGCGGCACGGGCCGCCCCCGGACAGTCAACTGCTCAACCTGCACAACCGGAGTTTCTCCGTCCGCACCATTGCGGCCGATGACGGACTTATGCTCAACTCTTCTCCACGAGAACTTCACACTTGGTGCACGACAGTCCGCACCGGACGACCGCACACCACACCGAGGGGGAGGGACAGCCGTCCCATGGCACCGGGTGGGGGTGGACCTCGCTGGGACCGCGAGGTACGCACCGGCGCCGTGGGACGGCTGTCGCATGTCAGCTCGCGGGCGGCGCCTCGACGGAACGACGCCGGCGCAGCGCGTACGTCCCGCCCGCGAGCACCGCCACCGCTCCCGCGGCCCCGCCGAGCGCGCCCCAGCCGTCCGGCCCCGCACCGGCCGACGACGATGTCTCCGCCCCGGCATGCGGCGCCTTTCCCGCGGACGAGCCGCCCGCCCTGGCCCCGCCCTCGCTCAACGCCTCGACCAGCGTCCCCACCGGCCGTGCCGAACCGCCCTGCGCGAAACCCCAGTCGAGCAGCGCGGCCGTCTCCTCGTAGACGGCGTTGTGGCCGCTCTTCGGATGCAGCACGGTGACGACCAGGGTGCGCCCCGCGCGGGTCGCGGCGCCGGTGAAGGTGTTGCCGGCGTTGCTGGTGAAGCCGTTCTTCACACCGATCACGCCCGGGTACGGCGTCACCCCGTAGGCGCCCGACAGCAGCCGGTCGGTGTTCTCGATGCGGAACGTCTTCCCGCCTCCGGCCGGGAACCGGGCGGCCCTGGTGCCGCAGTAGGCGCGGAAGTCGGCGTCACGCAACCCGTGCCGGGCGAAAAGGGTGAGGTCGTAGGCGGAGGACAGCTGACCCTCGTGGTCGTAGCCGTCGGGACTGACGACATGGGTGTCCAGCGCCTGGAGGTCGACCGCTCTCGCCTGCATCTCGGCGACCGTCTTCGCGACCCCGCCGTTCATCCGGGCGAGCACCTGCACGGCGTCGTTGCCCGACCGCAGGAACACGCCCTGCCACAACTGCTCGACGGTGTAGGTGATCCCGGCCCTGACGCCGACGAGGCTGGAGCCGGACGGGATACCGGCCAGGTCCGCGTCGGTCACCAGGTGGCGCTCGGTGCGCTCGAACCGGCCCAGCAGGGTGTCCGCGAACAGCATCTTCAGCGTGGAGGCGGGGGCGACCCGAAGATGCGCGCGGTAGGAGGCGAGCACCTCGCCGCTGTCCTGGTCGGCGAGCAGCCAGGCCCGGGCGGTGAGTTTCCCCGGCACGGCGCCGCCGCCGTTCGCCTGGACGCCGTCGGCGATCAGCCGTGCACCGCCGACCACCACGTCGGACGCGGCGGCGGCCGGTGCCGCGGCGAGCGGTGCGGCGGCCAGGGGCCCGGTGGCCGCGAGGGCCAGCAGGGAGCGCCGGGACAGGCGCGGAGACAGGCGCGGGGACGGGCGCGAGAATGCGTGCACTGCGGGACCGTACAAGGGGATTCGGGGAAAACGGAAATTCTCAGCCAACCGCCGCCACCTGGGAAAAGCCCCTCCACAGCCTAGGAATCAGCTGTCTCAAGGAATTCTGATCCGGCCCTCCGCATTCTCAGTCCTTACACATCTTTTACTCAGGACGACTCAAAGGTTTCTCCCTAGGTTGTGGCCGCGCCCACAGCGGGCGCCAAGAACCTTAGGGAACGGGATGTTTGGCATCTATCTCAAGCGTGAACTGGGCCGGCGCAAGAAGGCCGCCCTGGTCATCGCACTGGGTCTGGCGCTCGGAATCGCGCTGGTCATCACCGTCAACTCGGTGTCGGCCGGCATGACACAGGCTCAGGACAAGGTCCTTCAGTCGTTGTACGGCCTCGGCACCGACATGACCGTCACCAAGGCCCGCACGGCGCCCTCGGCCGACAGCTCCGGCGGCCCCAGATTCGAATTCGACGCGAAGGGCGAGGACGACGACGACACGGAGCAGAGCTCGGACCGTGTCTCGACGCAGGGGGGCCAGGCCCTGAAGGCCGCGCTCGTCACGCAGGTCGCCGATCAGAAGGGCGTGGCGGCCGCGGTCGGCGCCCTCACCCTGAACGTCACCAAGGTCGACGGCTCCTTCACCCAGGGCAAGGCCCAGAGCTCCACCAGCGGAAGCAGCGGCAGCCAGGGCGGCCCCGGCGGCAGCGGCGGCGGGTCCACCGCGGCCCCGCAGGTGCAGGGCGGCGGCGCCTCCTTCGACGTCAACTCGTACTCGGTGGCCGGTGTCGACGTCACCGACCAGGACCTCGGCCCGCTGGCGAGTTCGAAGATCTCCTCGGGCGTGACGTTCACGTCGGCGCAGACCGACGCCAAGGTCGCCGTCGTCAGCAAGTCGTACGCCAAGGAGAACTCGTACAAGGTCGGTTCGACGCTGACGATCTCCAGCACCAAGTACAAGATCATCGGTATCGCCACCCCGGACAGCAGCGACTCCACCACGGACGTCTACCTGCCGCTCAAGCAGGCGCAGACCCTCGCCGACGCGGCGGACCAGGTCACCACCATCTACGTCAAGGCGATCGACTCCCAGCAGATCGACACCGTCAAGGCGACGATCCAGAAGAACATCTCCGGCACGACCGTGACGACCTCCGCCGACCTCGCGGAAACCGTCTCCGGTTCCCTCTCCACCGCCTCCGACCTGGCGACCAGCGTCGGCAAGTGGCTGTCGATCGCCGTCCTCGTCGCCGCGTTCCTGGTCGCCGCGCTGCTCACCTCCTCGGCGGTGTCCCGCCGGGTGCGCGAGTTCGGCACCCTGAAGGCGCTCGGCTGGCCCAGCCGCCGGGTGACCCGGCAGGTCGTCGGCGAGTCCATGGTCAACGGCCTCCTCGGCGGCGCCCTCGGCATCGGCCTGGGCCTGGCGGCCGCGTACACGGTCACCGCGATCAGCCCGAAGCTGACCGCCGAACTCGGCAACACCGGCGGCGGTGGCGGCACGGGCGGCGGACCCGGCGGCGGCGGTCCCGGTCAGCAGTCCGCGTCGAACACGATGGAGATCGCCCTCTCGGCCCCCGTCTCCGTCACCACGATCGCGCTCGCGGTGGGCCTGGCGGTCACCGGCGGTCTGATCGCCGGCGCGATGGGCGGCTGGCGCGCCTCCCGGATGCGCCCGGCGGACGCCCTGCGCAGCGTCTCCTAGACCCGCGCGGACCCGCGTCCGACCAGTCGTCACATCCCGTCACGTTCCGCACGGAGAACACGGAGAACCCGGAGACCTCATGTACACCCTCACCGGCGTCACCAAGCGCTACACGCGCGGCAAGGAGACGGTCGAGGCGCTGCGCGGCATCGACCTCACCATCGCGGACGGCGACCAGCTCGTCATCCAGGGCCCCACGGGCGGCGGCAAGTCGACCCTGCTCCAGATGATCGGCGGCCTCGACCGCCCGTCGGAGGGCAGCGTCGAGCTGGACGGCGTCGACCTCGCGCGCATCAGCGAGGCGAAGCTGACCCGGCTGCGCGCCGAGAAGATCGGCATCATCTTCCAGTCGTTCAACCTCATCCCGACGCTGACCGCGCAGGAGAACGTCGAGACGGCACTCGTCCCGCTCGGGGTGAAGCCCGCGGAGCGGCGCGAGCGCGCCGCGGAGGCCCTGCGCTCGGTCGGCCTGGCCGAGCGCCTCACGCACGCCCCGGCGGAGCTCTCCGGCGGCCAGCAGCAGCGCGTCGCGATCGCCCGCGCGCTGGTCAAGAAGCCGAAGGTGCTGCTCGCCGACGAGCCCACCGGCAACCTCGACGAGGGCATGCGTGACGAGATCATGGAGGTGCTCGAAGGGCTCTGGCACGAATACGGGCTGACGTTCATCATGGTCACCCACGACTCGTCGATCGCCCGCCGGGCCCCGCGCCTGGCCACCATCAAGGCGGGCCGGCTCACCCTCACGGAACAGGTGACCGCCCGCTCCCGGTGAACCACCGCAGCCCGAGGGGCCGTTGACCGCCTGCCCGGCGGTGAACGGCCCCTTCGGCCCGTCCGGGTGCGCCGCTACGCCTGACCGGTCTCGAAACGGGAGATCCGGCCGTCGGCCTCGACCACGAAGCTCCACCGGGTCCGCATCTCGCCCCAGGTGTCGTTGCGGTAGTCCGCGATGAGGGAACGCCCGCCGTCCGACTCCTTGGTGACGTCCATATGGCCGTGGGAGGAGAAGATCTCCCGGTCGGTCCACTGGGCGAGGTCACGGTCGGAGCCGTCGTCCGCCATGGTCGCGTCGGGGGTGAGCAGGCCGCGGAACGCCTCCTCGTCATGGGCGTTGACGGCGGCGACGAAGGCCCGCACGGCCGGGTCGCTGAGTCTGTCGATCTGGATCGCCATACGGGTCACCCTCACACCGCGCTCCGCACCCCGCCACCCGAACGGCGCCCAGGACGGGCCGGACGGGTGTGAGTGGTGCGACGGTGGATACGCGGAAAGGGCCGTTGCTGTTCTCTTTCCCCCTTCTGTTGCCGCTTCCGTTCCGGCTTCTGTTCCCGTTCGTCCGCATCCGCCGTTCTCTGCTCAGGGAGTCACCGTGACCTGTTACGACCGTCGTGATCTGGGACTGCTGCTGCTCCGGCTCGGCACCGGCGGAGTGCTGGCGGCCCACGGCGCGCAGAAACTGTTCGGCTGGTTCGGCGGACACGGCCTGGAGGGGACCGGCCAGTTCATGGAGTCCGTCGGGTACGCCCCCGGCAAGGCCAGCGCGACGGCGGCGGGCCTCGCGGAAGCCGGCGGCGGCACGCTGCTGGCGCTGGGCCTGGCCACCCCGGCGGCGGGCGCGGCGGCGGCCGGCGCGATGGCGGGCGCGTCCGCGGTGCACGTCCCCAACGGCTTCTTCGCGCAGAGCGGCGGCTACGAGCACGCGGCCTCCCTGGGCCTGGCCGCCGCGGGCCTCGCCATCACCGGTCCCGGCCGCCTCTCCCTCGACCACGCCCTCGGCCACACGGTCGACCGCCGCTGGATGGTCCCGGTGGCGCTCAGCGTGACGGCGGCGGTCACGACGGTGGTCGTCGGCATGCGGAACAAGCGGCTGCGCAGCCAGGAGGAGGGCGAGCAGGAGGCCCTGTTCGAGGAGTAGCCCGGCCCCGGATCGGCCCCGGGAGCCGCGCACGGGGGCTGTGGTCACTGTCACTTCAGCAGGCAGGCGCCGGGACGAGCAGCCCTGGGCGCGGGGCCTGACAGGCTGCCTCCATGAGCACCCAGCCCCGGCCCCCGAGGCCCACGCCCACGGAGCCCACCGAGCTGCCCTCCCCTGCCGAGCCCCAGGGCCCCGTCGACCTTATGAGCCCCATCAGCCCCATCAGCCCCAGCGACCCTGCCGGTTCTCCCGATCCCACCGATCTCTGGGCCACCGTCGACGCCCTGTGGACCTGGCTGGACAGCCGCTCGGCGCACCGCGGCCGCGAGGGCCTGCTGCTGCGCGTGCTGAAGCTGTCGGAGGAGGTCGGCGAGGTCGCGCAGGCGGTCATCGGCGCGACCGGCCAGAACCCCCGCAAGGGCGTCAGCCACACGTGGGAGGACGTACAGGCCGAACTGTGCGACGTGGCCATCACGGCGCTGGTCGCGCTGCGCACGCTCACCCCGCAGGCGGAGGCGGTGTTCGCTGAGCATCTGGCGCGCGTGGAAGAACGGTCGGTGGGGCGTGCGGTGGAGCGGTCGGTGGAGCGTGCGGGTGAGGACGGGGCAGGCGTGCGCTGAGCCCGCCCGCCCCCTCTTCCGCGAACCGTCCGACCACCGCTCGCGTCCCTCTGTACGATCACCGCACGCGAGGCGGGGGCCGTAGGCGGAGGGGGCGGGGATGGACGACAACACCGGTGGGCGCAGGGCGTCTTGGCCATGGCGAGTCGCCGCGTCGATCGCCGGGGCCGCCGTGCTGCTCGGCGGCTGCGGTTCCGGGGACGACGGCAAGGCGGCCGATCCGAGCGCCTCGGCCTCCGCCCGGTCGACGGCATCGGCCGCGTCCGGCTCGCCCTCGGTGTCCCCGACGAGTGGTGACGCCCCGCCGCTCACGCCGTTCCAGGCGGACCCCGCCCGGGTGCCCCGCACGAGACAGCAGGCCGAGGCGCTGGCAACGGCGGTAGCGCTGAACCCGCAGGCCTGGGGCGCGGGGTTCCGGGCCCAGCGGCCGGCCGCCAGCACTCCCGGCACCGTCGCCGTGCTCGACGAACAGTGCCGGTGGGAGCGGCGGCCGCTCCCCGGGAGCGTCCTGGCCTCCCTGTCCCGTTACAGCGAGATCCCCGCCACCGCGGACAAGGGTGAGCTGAAGGTGACGGCGGCCGTCACCGTGCACGCCACGGTGCGCGACGCCGACGAGCAGCTGGCCGCCACGCTGGAGGAACCGTTGCGGTGCCGGGAACAGCAGGTCCGCACCGACGAGCGGATAGCGAAACTCATGTCGGCCGCCACTCCGTACGGCCAGGGCAACAACAACTACGCCGACGACCAGGTCGTCGAGATCGGTTCGTATCTCACCGGGGACGCCGAACAGGTCTACCGCTGGTACGTCACGCGGCTCGGCACGGTGACCCTGGCGGTGTCGGTGAAGGGCGCCACGGGCTACTCGAACGGCGAGTTGGACAAGTACGCGTCGAACGCCAACGTCACGATGCTCAACAGCGTGCGGTTCGAGCTCGGAGGAGACAGCTGATGGAACCGCTGCGTTCGTCCGATCCCGCCCGTGTCGCGGAGCACCGTCTGCTCGGGCGGCTCGGCGCCGGAGGCATGGGTGTGGTGTACCTGGCACGGACACCGGCCGGCGCGCTGGTGGCGCTGAAGGTGCTGCTCGCCGAGTACGCCGAGGAGCCGGGCTTCAAGGAGCGGTTCCGCCGTGAGGTCGAGGTCGCCCGGCGGGTCGACAGTCCCTGGGTGGTGCCGCTGGTGGACGCCGAGCCGGACGCCGAGGCGCCGTGGCTGGCGACGGCGTTCGTGCCCGGCCCTTCGCTGGGCGAGGCGGTGGCCGCGTACGGACCCCTGACCGAGGGCGGGCTCCGGCTGCTCGGCGCCCGGCTGGCGGAGGCGCTGGGCGAGGTGCACCGGGCCGGGCTGGTGCACCGGGATCTGAAGCCGGGCAATGTCCTGGTCGCCCATGACGGGCCGCGGCTCATCGACTTCGGCATCGCCCGCGCACCGGAGGACAGGACGCTCACCGAGACCGGGATGGTGGTCGGCACGCCCGGCTATCTGTCGCCCGAGCAGGCGGAGGGGCGCAGCGGGGACGGCATCGGCCCGGCGAGCGACGTGTTCTCCCTCGGCTGTGTCCTGGCGTTCGCGGCGACCGGCCGGGCGCCGTTCGGCAGCGGAGCGGTCGACGCCCTGCTGTACCGGGCCGTGCACGATCCGGCGGACCTCGACGGGGTGCCCGCGGGCCTGCTCGACGTGCTGGGCCGCTGCCTGGAGAAGGATCCGGCCCGGCGCCCGGACGCCGAGGAACTGGTGCGGGAACTGACGGCGGACGACGCTCCGTCGGACGGGGAGGTGGCCGACTGGCTGCCCGAGCCGGTCACCCGGCTGATCGCCGAGCGCTCGGCCGCCGCGCTCGCGCTGCCGGACATCGAGCACACGCTGGCGCCGTCCGACGCGCCGTCCGATACCGGCCCGGCGGAGCCCGACCCCCACGAGACGTCCGGGCCGGCGGAGCCACAGGACGCCCGTCCGGCCGGCCGGCGCCGTTTCCTGCTGCTCGCCGGTGGGGCCGGGGTACTGGCGGCGGGCGGCGGCGGTGCCTGGTGGGCGGCCGCCCGGGACGACGGTTCGGGCGGCGGCACCCCGGCCGCCGCCGCGTCCTCGCGCCGCCCGGTGCACACCATCGCGCTGCACGGCGACCTCAGCGGCCCGCACCGTGACATCGGCAGGGCCCAGGAACGCGGACTACGGCTGGCCGTCGCGGAGTTCAACGCGCGCGGCGACGCCCCCTTCACCGTCAAGGTCAGGGCCGGCGACGACGGAGGCGATCCGACGACCTCGGCCCGGCTCGCCGCGGAACTCACGAACGATCCGGCGGTCCTCGCCGTGGTCGGTCCGACCACCGACGCCACCGGGCAGACAGCGCTGTCGAAATACGACGCCGGTCTGCTGCCGGTCGTCGGCGTGTCCCCCGGCACGACCACCCTGTCCATCCAGGGCTTCCGCTCGTTCCTGCACGCGCGGCTGCCCGACGCGGTGCTGTCCTTCTACGTCGGCAACTACCTGCGCGGCATCGCGCGGTCGCGCAAGGTCGGCGTCGTCGTCGACCGCCCGGCCGGAAACTACGGTACGGACATGGGCAGTGCTCTCAGCAACTCGCTCGGCGACGTCGGACAGCCGTCCGTACCGGAAGTGGTCAGCGCGATGCGCCGCGACTTCGGCAGCGCGGTGCAGGCGGTGCTCTCGGCCGGCGCCGACTCCGTGTTCTTCGCCGGCCTGCCCGACCGGGGCGCGTTGATCGCCGCGACGCTGCGGGAGCGCGCCTTCCAGGGGGCGCGCGTGTCCGGCCCGGCACTGCTCGACGGCCGGTTCCTGACGCAGGCTCAGGAGGCGGCCGAGGGTTGGGTGATGGTGGCCCCGGTCATCGACGCCGACCGCAAGCCCGAGGCGAAGAAGTTCGCCGCCGCCTACCGCGAGCGTTTCAGGGAAGCGCCGCCCCGGTACGCGGCGGAGGCCTACGACGTGACCGGGATGCTGCTCACGGCCCTGTCGAAACTGCCGTCGAAGAGCCGTACCCGGGAGAACCTGCTGACGGCCGTGCGGGACGGGAAGTACCAGGGCATCACGAAATCGTTCGCCTTCCAGAAGAAGACCGGCATGATCGTCATCGACGGCACCGGCGGCTACCTCTGGCGGGTGGAGCAGGGCGACTTCGTGTACGGCGGTCCCGCTCCGCTCACCGTCTGATGGAGCCGCTGCGGACCGGCGACCCGTCCCGGATCGGCCGCTACCGTCTGCTGCGGCGGCTGGGCGCCGGCGGCATGGGCGTGGTCTTTTTGGCACGCGCGCCGGGCGGAGCGATCGCCGCGGTGAAGACGGTCCGTTCCTCGTACGCCGACGAGAGGGGCTTCCGGAGCCGCTTCCGCCGCGAGATCGAGGCCGCCCGGCAGGTGCGCAGCCCGTGGGTGGTCCCGTTGCTGGACGCGGACGCCGACGCGGAGACACCGTGGCTGGCGACCTCGTACGTCCCGGGGCCCTCGCTCGCCGAGGCGGTGGACGCCTTCGGGCCGCTGTCGCTCGCCTCCGTGCGGGTGCTGGGCGTGCGGCTCGCCGAGGCGCTCGAGGCGGTGCACGGGGCTGGTCTCGTGCACCGCGACGTGAAGCCGGGGAACGTCCTGCTGGCCCCCGACGGACCACGGCTCATCGACTTCGGTATCGCCCGCGCGCCGGAGGCCACCGCGCTCACCTCCAGCGGCGTGATCGTCGGCTCGCCCGGTTTCCTGTCGCCCGAGCAGGCGCGGGCGGGGGCCACCCGGATCGGCCCGCCCAGCGATGTGTTCTCGCTGGGGTGCGTACTGGCGTTCGCGGCGACCGGGGTGCGGCCGTTCGGTGGTGGTGCGGCGGCCGGCATGCTGCTGCGCACGGTCTACGAGGAACCGGATCCGGCGGCGCTCCCGGACGGCCTGACGCCCCTGCTGAGAGCCTGCCTGCACAAGGATCCGCCCGGCCGGCCGAGCTTGGCGCGACTTCGCGAGACGCTCGCGGAAGGAGCGGAAACCGGTTCCGCCGGACGGTCGGACTGGCTGCCCGCGCCGGTCACCCGGTTGATCAACGACCGGTCCGCCGCCGTGCTCGCCATCGGGACGATCGAGCCGACCCAGGTGCCCTCGGCCGTGCCGACGGACGCGCTGTCACCGCAGCCCCCGACGCTGACGGCCGTCACGCCGGTCCGGCCCCCCGCACGCGCCGTCGGCCGCCGCGGCTTCCTGCGCCTGGGCTCGACGGCCGGGGTCCTGGCGGCGGGCGGTGGCGGGGCCTGGTGGTGGAACACCCGTCCGAAGCCGGAGGCGTCCTCGGGGTCCGGGACCGGCCGTCCACGCCCCGAACTGGTCGTGGCGTTCCACGGCGATCTGACCGGCGCCCACCAGAAGCTCGGCAACACCCAGCTCAACGGGGCACGGCTGGCCGTCGAACAGTTCAACGCCGAAGCCGGTCCCCTCTTCCGGCTGAAGCTGCGCACGTACGACGACGGCGGTGACCCGAAACGGGCCGCCGAGCTGGCCGGCCGGCTGACGAAGGACGCCGACGTGCTCGCCGTGCTGGGACCCACCACCGACGCCTGTTTCCTCGCGACCGACGTCACGTACACCACGGCCGTGATGCCGGTGGTGTCCGTCTCGGTGGGTGACAACACCGACAATTCGGTGGACATGAACCTCTTCCGCTGCCATGCGGCGCTGCGCGTCACGGACGGGCTCCTCGCCACCCCCTGCGTCAGCTACCTCGCCAAGCACGTCGACGCCCGCAGAACGCTCCTGGTGGACGACCAGGCACAGGGGGGCTTCGCCTGGGGTCTGTGCGACCAGACCGAGCGGGTACTGCGGCGGAACGGCCGGGACGTCACGGTGACCCGTGTCGCCGCCGGGAGGGTCGACTACGCGTCGCTCGCCGCCGAGGTGACGTCCGCCCACGCGGACGCCGTCCTCTTCACCGGCGACGCGACCCGGGCGGCCGGATTCGCGTCGGCCCTGAGCGGCGCCCGGTTCACCGGCACCCGCATGGCGACGGAACGCGCCTTCGACCCACGGTTCCTCACGTCGGCCGGCGCCGCCGCGACCGACTGGGTCTTCGTCACCGGTTTCACCGACCCGACGGCCCGCCCCTCCGCACGCGCTTTCACCGCGGCCTACCGGACGCGCTTCGGCGCCGCCCCCGGCTGGTACGCGGCGGAGGCCTACGACGCCGTGATGTTCCTGACCAAGGCCTGCGTCAAGGACGGCTCACCCCTGTCGGAACGCGGCGCGATCGCCCGCCGACTGCCCGAGGTGACGTACTCCGGCATCACCCGAACCGTGCAGTACAAACAGAGCTACGGCTACAACCACGACGCGATGTTCCTGTTCCGCGCGACGGGGGGCGCGTTCCGGTACCTGGGGCAGTATCAGGAGGCGGCGGTGTCGTGAGACACAGGGGCCTCGATCTGTGTGACCGCACGAATCCCCCTGCGCGGCAGGAACGAGAGGCGAAGAACCCGAGAGCTGGAAGCGAGAGAACCAGAAGGTAGGGCCCGCAGGGGCACCGCGTCGAGAGGCTGACGGCCCGGGCGGACGTCCCGGGCCGCCTTACGGACCCTGCCCGGTCAAGTCGTCCAAGAGCATGGCGGGTGCGGGGTTTCCGGGGCGTCGCCGAGCGGCAGCGCCGGACCCGTACGCGGGGAGGTTTCCCAGGCGACTTCGGGGGGGCGCGGGAGCGGTTCCCGCGCCGCCGGGTGTACCCGTGCCTGGCACCAGCCGGTCCGGAACCAGCTGGTGGATTCGGGCTGGGCCGCGACGTGCCGAGCCGTAGACTTCGGCGGCGAACGCCGACGACGTCCGGCCGTTGCGCGCTCTCGGGGGAGGAATCACATGCAGGACCTTTCGGACTCGATGGAGATCGCCGAGCCTGAGGAGGACGGCCGGAGCGATACCGCCGACTCACCTGCTGTCGACGATCCGACACCCGACTCCGACATCGACTCGACGACGGTATCGACGGTCCTGGTGGAGGTGCTTCCAGGGGTGGCTGTCGTCTGCGGTGAGGTTCCGGCGGAACTCAAGGCCGATCTGCTCGACTTCGGGATCGTGCCGGCTGCCGACCGCAGTCAGATTTCCGCTGTCCTCGCCTCGATCGGGAACACGGCGACCGTGGCCGGCAACCTCGGAAACGCATTCGCCAGTGTGCAGGGGCTCTACAGGCTCGGCGCCGGGACACAGGCCTGGCTGAACGCCGGCGCAGCGCTCGCCGTGAAGGACGGCGCGAACCTCGGAGCGGTGTTCTTCGGCGGAAAAGTAGTCCATCAGGCCCGCCTCCTCCCCGTGGCCGCGGTGAGCACGGCACAGACCGCGGCCTCTATCGGGCCGGCACTGGCCATGGTCGGCCTTCAGATGCAGCTGAGCGAGGTCACCGGCCTCGTCAAGACGAACATCGCGCTGACACACCAGGTACTCGCAGGCATCCGCAACGAGCAGTGGACCGAACTGACGGGGCTCGTCACCACCATCGATCGCGCGGTCGGCCAGGCGCGGGAGGTCGAATCGGTCCCCACCTCCCTGTGGGACAACGTCGCGGGTAGTGAGGCGTCGCTGCGTAAGCAGCTTGAGCTGTACCGGCTGAACGTCCGTGGTCACGTCGGACAGATCGATGGGGCCGACGCGAGTCGCCGCCGTGAGTATCTGCAGACGAACGCCGAGGCAATCGTCTTCGACGCCAACGCCCTCCTGTCCTCCGTCAAGGCGTGGACCGGGTATCAGGCGCTTCGCGCCGGGAGGGCGAGAACCGCTGGACGCGAAGACGCTGACGAGGCACGGCTGGTCGACGTCATCGCGCGCGACACCCGCGCGGAGTTCGACTCCGCTCTCGCCGAGACGACGAGTCTCGTAGGAGCGCTGACGCGGGAGCTGCGGATCATCGCCGAGCTTCCAGGACCCGACGCATGGCCGCTGCCGGGGAAGCGGAAGGACGTGAAGGCAGCTCGCGACATCTCCGCCCGTCTTCTGGAGGCGATCGCGCCGCTTGCCGACGCCCTCCATCCGCCGGCCCCTCCGCTCGATGCTCCGGGCGTGGTCTGCGCACCCACATCGCTGGATCCCAAGCCGTACCTTCGCATCCTGCAATGGTTCCTCGATGACGGTGAGACCGTACGTGTCCTCGGCTTCCCCGACCAGCTCGATGCCCTTGGCCCGATTTCTGCGATCGTCGGCGGAGCGAAGGAGAAGTTGGCGGCAGCGCGGGACAAGGCCGCGGCGAAGACACTGGTCGCCGTCACGGATCGCCGCGTCATCACGGCCAGGACGAACGCGTTCCTCGAGCAAGGCGAGATCCGTCAAGTCATCCCACTCGACCAAGTGCGATACGTCCGAGCAGCGACCACACAGGACAAGAACGCGCGCTTGGCGATCGACCTCATCACGCGCGAGGAGAACATCCGGTGGCTCTTCCACTCTGACATCGAGAACGCTCAAGTGAACGCGCTCGCCGCCGTGCTCGCCGAGTCGATGGCGATCCCTGACGTGGAACGCGATGAACTTCAGCGGCGGCGCATGGTCCCCATCGAAGCGGGCGAGAGGGACGAGAGCACCGACACGAGATCTACGGAACCGACCAGGCCCGAGGCCACGACCCACCATGCCGAGTAGGCCACGCGCCAATTGACCGTGCGGTCGGTGGAACGTTGGCGGCTCGACCCCGACTTACCGCTCCACCGTCACCAGGCTTGGCTGCGTTGACGCCCGCCGGCACACACTGGTGGCGCTTCCGCGGAGCAGAGGCCATTCCGAGGCAAAGCCGCAGGTGGCGGCAGACGAGTCGGGCTGTACGCCGGGTTCTGTCGCCCGGTCGCCTCGCGGCGGCCGGGGAGACGGCCATCCATCTAGGGCCGGCGTTGCCGCCGGCCTCGTGCGGTCTACCCGCGGACTCGGGCGGGCAGCCCTCGAACGTCCGCGCAGAGCCGCCTGTTACAGCGGCTCCTTTTGACCTTGCTCCAGGTGGGGTTTACCTAGCTGCCCAGGTCACCCTGGGCACTGGTGGTCTCTTACACCACCGTTTCACCCTTACCGGGGACCGAGGTCCCCGGCGGTCTGTTTTCTGTGGCACTGTCCCGCGGGTCACCCCGGGTGGCCGTTAGCCATCACCTTGCCCTGTGGAGCCCGGACGTTCCTCGGGAAGTCCCGTGAGGGACTCCACGCGGCCGTCCGCCCGGCTCGTCTGCCGTGCCGACCATGCTACCGGGCGCGGACGCCGTCCCGTTCCGGCAGCCGGTCCCGCGGCCGTCGCCAGCACCGAGCCCGCGAGGATCAGCGTGAAGGCGGCCAGGACGCCGACGGTGAGGCGTTCGTCCAGGAACAACGCGCCCGCCGCCACCGCGACCGCCGGATTGACGTACGTGATGACCGTCGAGCGGGTCGGGCCGATCTCCTTGATCAGCTCCAGGAACGCCACGAAGGCGACGGCCGTGCAGACGACCCCCAGAACCGCCAGCGCCGCAAGGACAGAAACGCTGGGTGTCTCCGCCGGCCAGGTCGCGACGGCCGCCGGTGCGTAGACGAGCGCCGCCAGGGTCAGGCAGGGGACGATGAGGTGGAGGGTGGGGACGTCCTTGAGGCGGCGGGCCGCGATCAGCGGGGCCGTCGCGTAGCCGACGACCGTCAGGAGCACCTCGCCCAGGGACTTCGCGTCGCCGCCCGTCAGATGCGGGACGGTCAGGACGGCCACTCCGGCGAGGCCGACGGCCAGGCCCGCCATCCGCCGTACGCCCAGCACCTCCGTGTCGCCGAGGAAGCGGGCCGCCAGTACGCCGACGATCGGGACGCCCGCGACCAGCAGGCCCGCGGTGGAGCTGGAGAGGTGCCGTTCGGCGTCCGTGAGGGTGAACCAGGGGCCGATGATCTCGATGACGGCGAAGGCCAGCATGGGCTTCCAGTGCGCCCGTACCGTCCGGGTCAGGCCCCGTTGCCGCAGCGCGAAGGGGAGCAGGAGGGCCGCGCCCAGCGCACATCGGGTGAACACGACCATGGACGGGGAGAGGTCCTCCACCGCCACCTTGATCATCAGGTAGGGGATGCCCCAGACCACTCCCATCAGGGAGAACAGGAACCAGCCGCGTGCAGTCATACGGAGAGTGTCGGCCGGGCCCCGGTCAGGTGTCTTGAACGCTGTTGCGGTACGCGGCCGGGGTCACGCCCAGCACGCGGCGGAACCAGCGGGTGAGATGCGCCTGGTCCGCGAAGCCGACGAGGCCCGCGACCTCCGCGGGACGCAGCCCCGACTCCAGCAGGCGCCGGGCCCGGGCCACCCGGTGCTGGGCCAGCCATGCGTACGGCGGCATGCCCGTCGTCGTACGGAAGGCGCGCAGGAGCTGGTAGCGGGACAGTCCGAGGTCCGCCGCGAGGTCGGCGAGGGAGGGCGGGGCGAGGAGTTCGTCGGCGAGACGGGTGCGGACGGCTTCGGTGAGGTGTTCGGCGCCGGGGATCGTGTCGCACACGGGACGGGCCGTGGAGTGGCGTCGGGCCAGGGCCGTCAGCAGCCAGGGGAAGCGGGACTCGGCCTCCAGAGGGTCCGGGCAGGCGGCCAGTTCCGTGTGCGTCCGGCGCAGGGCGGCGGCCAGTTCGGGGTCGTCGAGGAGGGGCTCACGGAAGTGCGGCACACCCCCGAGGGTTCCCTCGGTGAGAAGGGCCGGGCCGGCGTAGAGGGCGCGGTAGGCGTAGCCGTCGGTGTCGTTGCCCGGGCCGCCGGTGTGCGTCTCGCCGGGGGCCAGGACGACGATGGAGCCGGGGCCGGTCCGGATGTGGCCGCCGCGGTAGGCGATGATCTCCGAGCCGCCCACGCAGACCCCGACGGTGAACTCCTCGTGCGCGTGCGGGGCGTAGACGTGCCGGTCGAAGCGCGCGGTGAGGAGGTCGAGGGGCGGGCCGCACCGCCCCAGCCGGGCTCTGGTCCACAACGCCTGCTCACGGCTTTCATGGCCCTTCCCACGACTCACTCGCAACCCCCATGTGACTCCCGCGCGACGCCCGCGCGTCCCCCGTACGTGCTCCCACGCGTGCAACGCCTTCAGGTCCCGATTCATGCCGGAGCGCGGGCGCGCACCTCGGGCGGGCCCTCTCGTGGCACGTCGTACGCTGTCGCAGCAGAGCTCTATTGAAGGAGATTTCCCGTGCTTGTCCTGCTGCCGCCCTCCGAAGGCAAGGCGTCCTCCCGGCGTGGCGCCCCGCTCAAGCCGGAGGCGCTCTCCCTGCCGGGACTCGGCGCCGCCCGCGAGGCCGTCCTCGACGAGCTGGCCGAACTGTGCGCGGCCGACGAGGACAAGGCGCGCGAGGTGCTCGGGTTGAGCGAGGGGCTGCGTGGCGAGATCGCGAAGAACACGGAGCTGCGCACGGCGGGAGCCCGGCCCGCCGGGGAGGTCTACACGGGCGTCCTGTACGACGCTCTCGGCCTGGCCACACTCGACGCGGCTGCCAAGAGGCGCGCGGCCCGGTCGCTCCTCGTCTTCTCGGGGCTGTGGGGTGCCGTCCGGGTGACGGACCGAATCCCGTCCTACCGCTGCTCGATGGGTGTGCGGCTGCCCGGGCTGGGTGCGCTGGGCGCGTACTGGCGGGCCCCGATGGCGTCCGTGCTGCCCGAGGCGGCCGGGAACGGGCTGGTACTCGACCTGCGGTCGGCTGCGTACGCGGCGCCCTGGAAGCCGAAGGGTGAGGTCGCGGGGCGGACGGCGAGCGTGCGGGTACTGCACGCGCCGACCCGGAAGGTCGTCAGCCACTTCAACAAGGCGACCAAGGGGCGGATCGTGAGGAGCCTGCTGACGGCGGGGATCTCCCCCGCGGGTCCCGCCGAGCTGGTGGAGGCGCTGCGGGACCTCGGGTACGTGGTGGAGGAGAAGGCGCCCGCGAAGGCGAAGGCCGGGACGGTCGCCTGGACCCTGGACGTGCTGGTGGACGAGGTGCACTGAGCCACCCACCTCGAGAGTCGTTGCAGCATGCGCAATGCCTTTTGCGCATGCTGCACACCGACGGCAGGATGAGGCGCATGACCTCGCCTCTGCCCTCCTTCTCGGCTGCCTCGGTACTGGATCTGGCCCCGGTCGTGCCCGTACTAGTCGTCGAGGACGCCGCCGACGCCGTACCGCTGGCGCGCGCTCTGGTGGCGGGCGGGCTGCCCGCGATCGAGGTGACCCTGCGGACACCGGCCGCGCTCGACGCGATCCGGGAGATCTCCGGGTCGGTACCGGATGCGGTCGTCGGGGCCGGAACGGTGATCACGCCGGAGCAGGTGACGGCGTGCGGGGACGCCGGCGCGCGGTTCCTGGTGAGCCCCGGTTGGACCGACTCCCTGCTGACGGCGATGCGGGCGTCCGGGCTGCCCTTCCTGCCGGGGGTGTCGACCACCTCGGAGGTCGTGGCGCTGCTGGAACGCGGGGTGCGGGAGATGAAGTTCTTCCCGGCGCAGGCCGCGGGCGGCACCGCCTATCTCAGGTCACTGGCCGGACCACTCCCCCAGGCCCGGTTCTGCCCGACCGGCGGGATCGGCCCGGACAATGCGCCGGACTACCTCTCCCTGCCCAACGTCGGTTGTGTGGGCGGGAGCTGGATGGTCCCGGCGGACGCGGTCGCGGCACGCGACTGGCAGCGGATCGAGGGGCTCGCGCGGGCCGCCGCGCTTCTCAGGTCCGCAGGTGGGACGTGTCGTTGAGCAGGCGGACGCTGGCGTTGCCGTCGGCGTAGTAGGCCACCGCCGACAGCGAGGCCGCCGACAGTTCCATGCGGAACAGCGACTCGGGCGGGGCGCCCAGGGCGAGCCGTACGAACGTCTTGATCGGGGTCACGTGGGTGACCAGAAGAACCGTGCGGCCCTTGTACGCCGCGACCAGTCTGTCCCGGGTGGCCGCGATGCGGGTGGCGGTCGCCGCGAAGCTCTCGCCGCCGCCGGTCGGCTCGGCCTCCGGGTCGGCCAGCCAGGCGTTCAGGTCGTCGGGGTGACGCTCGCGGACCTCGCCGAAGGTCAGACCCTCCCAGGCCCCGAAGTCGGTCTCGATCAGTCCGTCCTCGACGGTGACCTCGAGGCCGAGGCGGGCGGCAACGGCCCCGGCGGTCTCGCGGGTGCGGGCGAGCGGGGAGGCGAGGATGTGCTGGACGGTCCCGCGCCGGGCGAGAGCGGCGGCGACCCGCTCGGCCTGCTCCCGGCCGACGTCCGAGAGCGAGGGATCGCTGCCGCCGCTGCCGGAGAACCGCTTCTGCGGGGTGAGCGGCGTCTCGCCGTGCCGCAACAGCACGAAGGTGGCGGGCGCCCCGAGGTCGGGCGCCGCCCCCCAGCCGACTGAAGGGGTGACCGCGGGGGCCTCGGCAGCGGCAGAGGCGGGAGCGGGAGCCGGGGTGGCGACCGTGCGGGCGGCGCGGCGGTCGGCGCCGGTCTTCGTCACCTTCTCCTGCTTTCCCTGCTGCTCATGCTGCTCATGCTGCACCGGGTGCTCCGGCTGCGGCTCGTGCTGCACCGGCTGCTGCGGCTGCGGCTGGTGTTTTCCCAGCTGCTCCCGCTGCTGCTCGGGCTTTGCCTGCTGCTCCCGCTGCTCCCGCTGCTGCTCGGGCCTTGCCTGCTGCTCCTGCTGCGTCTCCTGGGTCCCCTGCGTCTCGTGCGTCCCCTGCGTCTCGTGCGTCCCCTGCGTCTCGTGCGTCCGCTGCGTCTCATGCGTTCGCTGCGCAGTGGCCGCCTTCGGGGCTGCGGGCGGGCGGGACCGGAGCAGGGCCTCGCGGGCCTTCGCCGCGCCCGCCGTGGCGTCGCCGGGCGGGCCGGAGGGCTCGGGTGCGACGGGGGTCGCGGGGACACGGGCGGCCGGCTCGGCCCGCGATGCCCCGGCGTCCCACTGCTCGCCCCGCTTGCCCGCGTCCATCGCCTCGTTGGCCAGGCGGTCGGCGTGCTTGTTGCGCTCGCGCGGCATCCACTCGTAGGTGACCTGCCCGGGCGGGAGGATCCGGGCCGCCTCGGCGGCCAGCGGCTTCATGTCGGGGTGCTTGATCTTCCAGCGGCCCGACATCTGCTCGACGACCAGCTTGGAGTCCATGCGCACCCGCACGGTGGCCGACGGGTCGAGCTCACGGGCGGCGCGCAGGCCGGCCACCAGCCCCCGGTACTCGGCCACGTTGTTGGTGGCGACGCCGATGTACTCGGCGCGCTCGAGGAGCGTCTCCCCCGTCGCCGCGTCGATCACCACGCTGCCGTAGCCCGCGGGCCCCGGGTTGCCCCGTGACCCGCCGTCGGCCTCGACGATGAACTCCCGCACGACCTAAGCCCCTTGCCGCCTCTGACCGACTACAGACCGGACTCGGACGTGCGCACGAGAATGCGACGGCAGTTCTCGCACCGCAGGACCGCGTCGGACGGAGCCTTGCGCATCTCGGCCAGCTCGGTGATGGCGAGCTCCTGGCGGCAGCCCTGGCAGGTCCGCTGGTAGAGCTTGGCCGCACCGACGCCGCCCTGCTGCTCGCGCAGCTTCTCATACAGCTTCAGCAGATCGGCGGGCACGGAGGCCGCGATGACCTCGCGCTCCTTGGTGACGGTGGCGGACTCGCCGTCGAAGCCCTCCAGGGCCGCGTCCCGGCGCGCGATGGCGTCGTCGATCTTCCCCTGGACGGAGCCGACCCGCTCGGTCAGCTCGGCGACGCGCTCCTGCGCGCTCTCGCGGCGCTCCATGACCTCCAGGACGATGTCCTCGAGGTCGCCCTGGCGCTTGGCGAGGGAGACGATCTCCCTCTGGAGGTTCTCCAGGTCCTTGGAGGAGGTGACGGCCCCGGAGTCGAGCCTCTGCTGATCACGGGCGGCGCGCTGACGGACCTGGTCGACGTCCTGCTCGGCCTTGGTCTGCTCGCGGGCGGTGTCGCTCTCCTCGGTCTGCGCCGCGACAAGGAGGTCGCGCAGCTGCGTGAGGTCCTTGTTCAGCGACTCGATCTCCGTGTGCTCGGGCAGTGACCTCCGCTTGTGCGCGAGCTGCTGGAGACGGGCGTCGAGGGCCTGGACGTCGAGGAGTCGGATCTGGTCGGCGGGCTCGGCGTTCAGTTGGGGGCTCCCATTGAGCTAGAGGTGGTGTCGGACGCCGCGTGGGCCGTCCAGGGGTCGGTGACCGTACGGGAGACGTGGACCCGGAGGCCCCACCCCCGCCGGTCGGAGATCTCGTCGAGCTGGCCGGCGGCCAGCTCGCACCAGGGCCACTCGGTGGCCCAGTGCGCCGCGTCGAGCAGCGCGAGAGGTGCGTGGGCGCCGTGGGCGCGGTCCGCGATGAACTCCGACGCCGGGTGGTGGCGCAGGTCCGCGGTGAGGAAGGCGTCGACGCCGGCCGCACGGACGTGGTCGAAGAGGCTGTCGCCGGAACCGCCGCTGACGGCGACGGTCCGCACCAGTGCCTCCGGGTCTCCCGCCGCCCGGATGCCCTGCGCGGTGGCGGGCAGCCGCTCGGCGGCACGGGCGGCGAGTTCCCGCACGGTGAGCGGGTGGTCGAGCTCGCAGACGCGTCCCAGGCCGCGCCGCCCGTGGGGGTCGCTCGGATCCGGCACGAGAGGCCGTACGACCCGCAGGTCGAGCGCACCGGCGAGGGCGTCGCTCACGCCGGGATCGGCGGTGTCGGCGTTGGTGTGCGCTACGTGCAGGGCGATGTCGTTCTTGATGAGGGTGTGCACGACCCGGCCCTTGAAGGTGGAGGCCGCGACGGTCGTCGTCCCGCGCAGGTACAGCGGATGATGGGTGACGAGCAGATCGGCGCCGAGTTTCACGGCCTCCTCGACGATCTCCTGGACGGGATCGACGGCGAACAGTACCCGGGAGACCTCCTGCTCGGGGTCGCCCACGACCGTGCCGACCGCGTCCCAGGACTCGGCCCGCTCGGCGGGCCACAGGTTCTCCAGCGTGGCGATGACTTCAGACAGACGGGGCACGGGGAAAGGCTACCTGGCCGTCCCACCGGCCCGTACCGGTGCGGCCGATGCCGACGCGGTCGCCGCGGCCGCCGACCGGGAGTGAACGGGAGGCGGATGCACACGCCTCCCACCACCCTCAGGCGAATCGCTTCTGCACCACTCTTATGAGGGAAGAAGGCCGCCCGGCGGTCCCACGCCCGTGCGTACGAAAACTAGCTTCGTCGCCGGAGGTGACCGAACGATGACGATGCCGGCCTGTGCGATCGAGCCCACCGCCGCCGACGGGGAGGACCCCGAGGACGGCGCCGCCGAGCCCACGCCGCACGCGGAGGGGCTTGCGGAGGAGCACGCGAACCGCGCCATCACGGCGGACCGCACCATCACGGCGGACCACGTGATCGCGGTCGACCACGCGATCGCGGCGGATTCCGTGATCGCGGCGGATCGCGTGATCTCTGAGGATCGTGGGGTCCTGAAGGGGCACGGATTCACGGAGGGTCGTGGGATCACCGAAGGCCGTGGGGTCACGGAGGGCGGCGGGATCCCGACGGACCGGACCATCACGGAGAACCACGGCTTTCCCGGAAGCCGGTGGACCGTTACGGACCGTGTGTTCACGGTCGACCGTGGGAGTGAGCCCGACCGCGCGGTCACGGGTGACGATGGCGACGACCCCCGGCGCTTGACCGTGGGCCGTCATGGAGGCGACACCGACCGCGTGACCACGAGCGGCCGTGCCAGCGGCACCGACCGCCTGATCGCGGGTGTCCGTGGGAGCCAGGCGGACTGTGTGATCACCGCAGGGGGTGCCTACGCCGCGCGGCTCGCCCGGGCCGGTGACTCCTGGTTCCCCGAGCGCTGGACCCTGGACGGCCCGGAGCCGTACGCCGTGCCGCTGCCCGGCAACCAGCCGGAGGAGCCCGGCACGGAGGTGCAGCCGATGGCCGACGGCCGGGTCCTGATCCGGCGGCGGATCGAGGGACGGCACACCTTCTCGCTGCTCTATCCGACCGGTCCAGGCACGGGCGAGCTGCCGCTGGGCGCCGTCGAGTGCCCGGACGAGGGCACCCGGTTGCACCTGCTCCCGCCGGCCCCCTGCGGCGAACGCGCGTACGCGCTCGCCGTCGGTCCCCGCACGACGACGGTGTGGCTGGTCGCGGGCGGCACCTTCGGTCCCGAGTACCTCGCCGAGATCCCCGGCCGCTGCTCGGGTGGCGTCTGGCTCGACCGTACGGGCCGCCTGCTCGCGCTGGACCGGGAGGTCGGCGGCCGCACCAAGACGATCGTCGTGGACCTGGAGCGCGGCGGCGAGGTGTCACCCCTCCTGCAGATCGCCGCCGACAGCGACGACCGGCTCCTGCTCGCCGACCCCGACAGCGGTCTGCTGCTCATCCGCTCGGACGCGCCCTCGCCGGGTGAGGCGCGCCTGGGCTGGGGAGTCCTCGGCAGCACGCTGCCGGTCCGTTTCCCGGAGTCCCTGCATCTCCCGAATCTCGCTCTCACCCCGTTCGCGAGCCAGCCGGGCCAGGCGCTCGTCCCGGAGGCCTGCGCGGTGGCGCTTCGCATCGACGGCCCGTACGGCACCTGGGTGGGCGTATGGCGTCCGGCCGATCGCCGCCTCCATCAACTCCCGGCACCTGAGGGGTGGCTGACAGGCAGCGGGCTGTGGACACCGGAGGGCGTTCTCCGACTGCCGTACGCCACGGAGGCGGAGCCGTGCGGAGTGGCACCGCTGACGGCACCGATCACCGCACCGCCCTCGCTTTCGACATCAACATCAATCTCGTCGCTGTCGCCATCGCCGTCCGAAGAGGCCTCGCCGTGTGCGGAACCGCCGCGTCCGGCACGCACCGTCGCCCGTCCGGTCCCTCTTCAGCAGGCCCCCCTGGGTCGACTTGTAACGAAGTAGCAGCGGTTGGCGTGGCCGCCTGGATCAGCCCCTCGGTGTGCCGGATAAAATCGCCCGGCTGTAAAGAAAGATCATGTTGACGGGGTGAATTCTTCCGATGAACGACACAAGCACCAGGCAGGCGCTGTCCGCCGATTCCCAGGAGGCGGCCGGACACGGCCGGCACCGGGGCCCGGTCTCGTCCCAGGACGGTGACTCGGCCCCACACGGCCGACACCGCAAGCCTGCCGAGAACAGGGCCGACAGCTGGGCCGACAGTTGGGCCGAGAACAGGGCCCAGGCAACCGTCTGACGGTACGCCGCACAGCGAAGGGGCCTCCGGTCGTCCATGGACGACCGGAGGCCCCTTCTCCTCTCGCCGCCTCTTCCCCTCGTCGCGCCTCTCCCCCCGTGTCCGCTTCTCCTCTTGTTTCCGCTTCCGCTCCTGTTTCCGCTCCTACTCCTGTTTCCGCCCCTACTCCTGGCCTCGCCTCAGCCCCAGCACCTCCGCCGCGGCGAACGTCTCCCCGCGGGGCCGGTCCGCGAAGTGCGCGCCGAGGACGGCGTCCAGCTCCTCGTAACCGAACACCTCCTCCTTGCTGTCGAACTTCGCCTGTACCCGCGGCCGTTCGACGACGGCGACCATGCCACCGTGCGCGACGAGCAGTTGTCCGTTGATCCGGGCGGCGGCCGGTGAGGCCAAGTAGCCGACCAGCGGCGCCACATGCTCGGGTGCGAGAGGGTCGAGGCCGCTTTCGTCCGGCTGCGCGAACCCGGCGAACACGTCCTCCGTCATCCGGGTGCGGGCACGCGGGCAGATGACGTTGGCCGTCACCCCATATTTGGCGAGCGCGAGTGCCGTGGACGTCGTCAGCCCGACGATCCCCCCTTTGGCGGCCGCGTAGTTGGGCTGTCCGGCCGAGCCCGCCAGGAACGCCTCCGAGGAGGTGTTCACGATCCGCCCGTACACCGGACCGTCGGCAGACTTCGACCGGTCGCGCCAGTGGGCGGCGGCGAAGCGGGTCGTGTTGAAGTGCCCCTTGAGGTGGACCCGGACGACCGCGTCCCACTCGTCCTCGGCCATCGAGAAGACCATGCGGTCGCGCAGGATGCCCGCGTTGTTGACCAGTACGTCCAGCTTGCCGAACTCGCTGATCGCCAACTCGACGAGCAGACGCGCCTGTTCGAAGTCGGCGACGTCCCCGGTGTGGGCGAGCGCGGAGCCGCCGGCGGACCGGATCTCCCGCGCCACCTCCTCGGCGGGCCCGGCCGACGCCTCGCCCGACCCGTCCCGGCCGGACTGTCCGTAGTCGTTGACGACGACGGCCGCGCCCAGTCGCGCCAGCTCCAGCGCCTCTGCCCGGCCGAGCCCGCGCCCCGCGCCGGTGACGATCGCGGCCAGCCCTTCAAGTGGCAGTGCCATCCGGACGGCCACCCCTCAGATCTCTATGCACGTACGGAGCGCTGCCCCGGTACGCATCTGGTCCAGCGCCTCGTTGATCTCGGTGAGCGCCACACGATGGGTGATCAGGCCCGACAGGTCGATCCGGCCGGCCCGCCACAGGGCGATCGTCCGCTCGTAGGAGCGCAGGACGTCTCCGCCGCCGTACATCGAGGGCAGGATCCGCTTCTCGTCGAAGAACAGCTCGAACATGTTGAGCTGGAGGAAGTCGTCCAGGGCGCCCGCGCCGACGACGACGAGGGTGCCACCGCGCCGGGTGTTGTCGTAGGCGGTGCGGGCGGTGGCGGAGCGGCCGACGACCTCGAAGACGTAGTCGAATCCCTCGCCGCCGGTGACCAGTTGCTTCGCGTCGGGCAGCTCGTCCGGTGAGACGGCCTTCGTGGCGCCGAAATTTCGGGCGGCTTCGCGGCGCGAGGCAACCGGGTCGACGGCGACGATCTCGGCGGCGCCCTTGAGCCGCGCGCCCTGGATCGCGGAGATGCCGACGCCTCCGCAGCCGATGACGGCGACCGACGAACCGGCTTGCACGTCCGCCGTGTTGAGGGCCGCGCCCAGGCCCGTGGTCACTCCGCAGCCGATGAGCGCGGCGATGTCGAAGGGAACGTCGTCGGGGATCGGGACCGCGCAGCCCGCGTCGACCACGACCTCCTCGGCGAAGGTTCCGGTGCCGGCGAAGCCGAAGACATCCCCGCCCGGGCGACGGAAGTTGGGGGTGCCCGCGTTCATGAACCCGGCCAGGCACAGTTCGGTCTGGCCGCGCTTGCACGCTGGACACGCCCCGCAGGCCGGCAGCCAGCAGACGACGACCCGGTCACCGGGTTTCACCCGGGTGACGCCCTCCCCCACCTCCAGTACCTCCCCCGCGCCTTCGTGACCGGGCACGAAGGGTGCGGGCTGCGGGAGCACCCCGCCCATCGCGGAGAGGTCCGAGTGGCACAGGCCCGTGGCCCGTATCCGGATCCTGACGCGTCCGGGGCCGAAGCCCACCGCCTCGACGTCGTCGAGGACCTCCAGCTTGTCCTGGCCGATCTCGTGCAGTACGGCTGCGCGCATGGTGCGGCTCCCCTCGGGTCCCCTCGGGTCCCCTCGAATGCTGGGCGGTTCTGGAGGTGGATTCAGCTCCCGTTGGCGGCGGTTCAGGCGGTTCAAGTGGTTGCTTCAGCTGGTGGTTCAGGTGGTTCAGGTGGTTCAGGTGGTTCAGGTGGTTCAGGAGTGTTCGACGAGCGTGTCGGCGAGGACCGGCGCGTCGTCCCGCTGTACGGCGCTCACGGCCACCCGGACCGCGCCTTCGCCGCGCCACGTGCGGATACGCAGGGTCTCTCCCGGGAACACCACCCCGGCGAACCGCGTGGTGTAACCGCGTACCCGGCTCACGTCGCCGTCGAGCAGCGTGTCGACGACCGCCTTGAGCGTGATGCCGTAGGTGCACAGGCCGTGCAGGATGGGCCGGTCGTACCCGGCGAGCTTCGCGAACTCCGGGTCGGCGTGCAGCGGGTTGTAGTCGCCGGAGAGGCGGTAGAGCAGGGCCTGGTCCTCGCGGACGGTGCGCTCGACCACCCTGTCGGGCTCTCCGGCGGGGGGCTCCAGTCGGGCGGAGGGACCCCGGTCGCCGCCCCAGCCACCCTCGCCCCGGACGAAGATCTGGGCGTCGTTGGTCCACAGCGGCCCGTCCGCGTCGGCGACCTCGGTGCGCATGACGAGGACGGCGGCCTTGCCCTTGTCGTACACGGCGGCGATGCGTCCCGTGGCGGTCGCCCGGCCCGTCACCGGGATGGGGCGGTGGATCTCCAGGCGCTGACCGCCGTGCAGGACGCGGGCGAGGTCGACCTCGACGCCGGGCATGGACAGTCCGCTGATCACGCCGGGTGAGCCGGAGCCGGCGACGGTGGCGAAGCTCGGCAGGACATGGAGCCGGGACTCCAGCGTGTAGCGCAGTTCGTCGGGGTCGGTCGCCGGGAGGCCCGCGCCGATGCCGAGGTGGTACAGCTGGACGTCACGGCGGTCCCAGGTGATCTCGCCGGTCCGGGGTTCGGCGGCGAGCGCCTTGGCTGCGTCGATGGGCATGGAGCTCCTGATCGCTCGGATCGATCGGGTCGATCGCGTCGTTCCAAGACCTCGGCACGGCCGTCCGCACCGATCGGCCGCACCGAGGCCGTCACGGGGCCGCGGAACCCGCCCGAGCCAGAACGGATCTAGAACGCGTTCCAGTGCGGCGACCCCCTGTATAGCCCAGGCCCCGGAAGTTGTGAAGACACCTGACGGTATGTCAGAAACGGGTGTCGATGACATTTGTCCTGCCCGACCGGGTACATCCGGCACTGCCGCGAGCGGGCCCGGAGCCGTAGCGTCGAAGACAGGCACACCGCCATGGCGCAGGGCCATCAGGCAGACCGGGCCGTCGGACAGACCGTGCTGTGGCACAGACGGGGCCGTGGCACAGCAGCGCCGTGGCACAGCAGGGCCGTGGCAACCACGGTGCCGGGAGGGCGCACGGCGTGTGGCGGTGAACCGTCGCGCACGGAATGTGGGCACGCAGGAACGGGGGACGGACATATGAACAGGTCGTTCGAGGACCGGCACGGCGAGGCGGCCTGCCTTAGGGGCTCCTGGCGCTCGGCGTTCCGTGCGGCACGGGAGCGCCGACGGCACGGGAAAGCGGACAAGGAGCGCTGCGAGAGCGAGCACCGGAGCGCCCGCCGGGCCGGGCGGATCCCCGAGGACCCGGGTCCGCCGGCCAGCGGCTTCACCCTGCTGCCGTGGCTGCTCATGGGGATGGGCGCGTTCTCCAACCTCTTCCAGGGCGAAGCCGACCCGTGGATCGGCGGCCTTGGCCTGCTGACGTTCAACTCGCTCTACGTCTACGTCTCCTTCCGCGCCTTCGTGAAGGAGACCCGCGAGGCGACCTCCACACGGGTGGCGCTCGTTCTGCTGGGTGTCGTGACCTGCGGACTCGCCCTCGGGTACGGCGGCAGCTGGCTGCTGTTCCTCCCGCTGGTCGGTCTCGCGACGGGCGCGGTACTGCGCGGCCCGCAGCTGCGGACCATCGGCACCGCCGTCGCCGTACTGGCGGGCGCGGTCTCCTGCGTCCGCGACGGCTGGGACGGCCTCACCATCGCCTACGCCACCTGGATATCCACGATGGTGACGGCCGCGATCCTCTCCCTCTCCGAGGCCGTACGGGAGCTGCGTGCCGCCCGTGAGGAACTCGCCCGGCGCGCGGTGGAGGAGGAGCGGTTGCGCTTCTCGCGCGATCTGCACGACCTGCTCGGCCACACGCTGTCGGTGATCGTGGTGAAGTCGGAGGCGGCCCGTCGGCTGGCGCCGCGCGACATGGACGCGGCCCTCTCCCAGGTCACCGACATCGAGGCGGTGGGCCGCCAGGCGCTGACGGAGATCCGCGAGGCGGTCACCGGCTACCGCGAGGGCAGTCTGGCCGGTGAGCTGGACCGGGCCCGCTCGGCTCTGACGGCGGCGGGCGTCGAACCCTCCGTGAGCCGGTCGGGGCCGCCGCCGGATCCGAAGAGCGCGGCCCTGCTCGGCTGGGTGGTGCGCGAGGCGGTCACCAACGTCGTCCGGCACAGCGACGCGAGTCACTGCGGGATCACCGTGTCGGGCACACCCGAGCGGGTCCGCCTGACGGTGACGGACGACGGCGGCAGTGGCAGCGGCAACGAGGACGGAGACAGCGGTCAGGGCAGCGACGACGCGGGCGGTGCCGGTGTCGGTGCCGGTTGCAGCGCGCCGGGCGGCGGCACCGGCCTCACCGGCCTGCGCGAGCGCCTCGCGGCGGCGGGCGGCACCCTGACGGCGGGCCCGGGACCGCGCGGCGGCTTCAGGGTCACGGCGGAACTGCCGGTGGAGCTGCCGATGTCCCCCTCGCCCGCCCACACGAGAGATGGCACCGGCACCCGCGCCGTCGAGGTCGCCCGCACCGATACCGACCACGGGACCGTTCTTGAAGGGATACGGTCCGCAGCCACCGCCCCGGACGGGCCAAAGCCCCCCGCCACCACCCCGGAAGGGATACGGCCCACCGTGACCGACCCGGAAGGGACACGGCCCCCCGCGGCACCGCAACTCCCCTCGGCGCAGCCCACTTCGCCACAGCCGCCCTCACCGCGACCCCCCTCACCGCAGCCCGCGGACACCGTGCCGTCCGCGGCCACCGGCCCTAACCTGGGCCCGTGACCGAGATGCCGGGTTGGCCAGTGAACGAGATGCCCCGTGACCACCGCCCCGCCAAGTCCGTGAGGGTGCTGCTCGCGGAGGACCAGGGCATGATGCGTGGGGCGCTGGCCCTGCTGCTGGGACTGGAGACCGACATCGAGGTCGTCGCGCAGGTGGGCACGGGGGACGCGATCGTGGACGCGGCGCTTCTGCACCGGCCGGACGTCGCGCTCCTCGACATCGAACTCCCCGGCATGAGCGGCCTGGACGCGGCCGCGGAGCTGCGCGACCAGGCGCCCAACTGCCGGGTGCTGATCCTGACCACCTTCGGCCGGCCCGGTTATCTGCGCCGGGCCATGGAGGCCGGGGCCTCGGGGTTCCTGGTCAAGGACGGCCCGGTGGAGGAGCTGGCGGCGGCGATCCGGCGGGTGCTGGCCGGGGAGACGGTCGTCGACCCGGCGCTGGCCGCGGCAGCGCTGAGCGCCGGCCCGAACCCGCTCACCGCCCGCGAGTGCGACGTCCTGAAGGCCTCCGTGGACGGCGCGACCGTCGCCGACATAGCCGCCAGGGTGCACCTCTCGGAGTCCACGGTCCGCAACTACCTGTCCTCCGCGATCGGCAAGACGGGCACCCGCAACCGTATGGAGGCCATGCGGGAGGCTCGGCAGCAGGGCTGGCTGTAGAGGTCCGGACCACCGCTGGCATAGTGCCCGCATGTCCTTGCCGATACGGATCCTCAGGCGTCCGGCCGCGCTGGCGGCTAGTGTCGCGGCGCTGTTCGCCACGGCGGTGTCACCTGCCGCGGCCGACGGCTCCGAGCAGGTCGTGATGCGGTTCGAGACAGCGGCGACCTTCGTCATGTACAACGCAGACGAGGGGGCGCAGGCCGCCCCGAACGACAGCTTCGCCGTCCCGGTCTTCGTCGAGCCGAGCAAGGGGGGCGAACCGGCCCGCAACGTCCGGGTCGTCGTGGACGCTTCGGGGCTCGAGGGCGTCGCCCGGCTCGCGGACAGCGACACGTGCCCGGTCGAGGGCACGGTCTACACATGTGAGTACGGCACCCTGCAGAACGGCGACGGCGAGAGCTACACGCCTCTCTCCCTCCTGGGTGTGGACGGCGTCGAACCGGGTGACAGCGGGACGGTGACGTACACCGCGACCGCCGACAACGCGCCCACCGTCACCGGCACCACCCGGATGACCGTCGGCGGTCCGACGCTGTCCGCGCCCGGGCAGGAGAAGCGTGTGAGCGGGCTGGCGCCGGGGAAGTCCGCGGGCGTGACCGCATGGTTGGCCAACAACACCCGCTTTCCCGCGAAGCAGGGCGTCACCCTCCAGGTGAACGTGTCGGAGGGGGTGACGCTGACCGCCCTGCACAGCAACTGCTACTACGCGGGTCCCGCGCCCACCTCCGCCTGGTGCGCCTTTCCCACCAGGGCCGCGGCGGGCGCCGCCTACCGCACCGGCGCGCCGCTGGTCTACACGGTCACGCCGCCCGGGCATCTGACCGGCGAGGTGACCTACACCTGGTCGTCGTCGCCCCCGGCCCGCCCGGCCGGCCATACCCTGCGCGGCACCGGCTCGCCGCTCACCCTGGTCGCGACGGCGGCCCAGGATTTCGACGACGGTCAAGGCAGGCTCGGGATCACCACCACCGTGCAGGACGACTACCGTCCCGTCACCGCGACGGTGCGGGGGCGGGTCGGCGACACGGTGAAGGTGCGACTCGGGCTGGAGGACCTCGGCCCCGGCCGGATCCAGGGCGACGAGGAGATGGGCCGCTTCGAGGTGGTGCCGCCGGAGGGCACCACGATCACCTCGATCCCGTACTCCTTCGAGGAGGACGGCGGGAAGTGGGCCTGCGACCGGCCGGAGCAGCCCGGCGGGGCGTTCGTCTGCGAGATCGGTTACGACCGGTTCTACGAGGTGCGGCACGAAGGGGGCACGACCGCGATCGACTTCCACGTCCGCATCGACCGTCAGGTCGCGGGCGCGAAGGGCACCGTCCGCACCTACAACCCGTTCGACCGCACCCCGGCCAACGACGTCGCCGCCATCCCGCTCGACGCCTCGCCCGCCCCGCCGTACCGGTTCTCCCGTCATCCCTGGGCGTGGACCGCGGGGGCCCTGACCCTCGTCCTCCTGGCGGCGGGGTACCGCCGTCGCCGCCGGAACGCGAAACCGTCGTGAGCGCCGACCCGGCGTGAGCGTGCCTGTGCCGACCCGGTGTGAGCGTGCCTGCGCGTGAACGCGTCCTGGACGCCCCTGCCCGTCCTGGACGCCCGCGCCCGTCCTTGGACGCCTTGGACGCCCCTGCCCGTCCGACGCCCCTGCCCGTCCTAGACGCCCGTGCCCGTCCGTCGCAGGACCCGCAGCGAGCCGGTGTCCGAGACCTCGGTGAAGGCCCCGGAGTCCAGGGCGCGCAGGTAGACGCGGTAGGGGGCCTGGCCGGTGAACTCGTCGACCGGGTCGGGGAACACGTCGTGGATGACGAGGAGACCGCCCTCGGCGACGTGCGGCGCCCAGCCCTCGTAGTCGGAGGTGGCGTGCTCGTCGGTGTGGCCGCCGTCGACGAAGACGAGACCGAGGGGCGAGTTCCAGAACGCGGCGATGCGCGGCGAACGTCCGACCAGTGCGACCACATGCTCCTCCAGGCCCGCGCGGTGCAGGGTCCGGCGGAAGGTGGGCAGGGTGTCCATCAGGCCGACCTCGGGGTCGACGGTCTCCGGGTCGTGGTACTCCCAGCCGGGCTGCTGCTCCTCGCTGCCGCGGTGGTGGTCCAGCGTGAGCGCGCTGACCCCGGCCCGGCGGGCCGCGTCCGCGATGAGGATGGTGGAGCGCCCGCAGTAGGTGCCGACCTCGAGCAGGGGCAGCCCGAGCGCGCCCGCCTCGACGGCGGCCGCGTACAGCGCGAGTCCCTCGTCGACCGGCATGAACCCCTTCGCCGCCTCGAACGCGGCCAGGATCTCGGGCTTGGGTGCCGCGGGCATGGGGGTCCTCCGAGGTACGTGCGTGGTGGTACGTGCGTGGTGGTAGTGCGTGCGGTGCTCGTGCGTAGGGCCGCGCCCATGCTGCCGCACCCCCCGCCGCCGAGGCGACAGGGGGTGCGGAAACGACCGGTTGCGGGGCCGCGCGGGGTGTGGGGCCGGGCCCGGCGGGAGTCAGGCGTTGACCGTCCGGCCCGGCAGGGCCAGGTCGAGGTCGACCGGACGCTCGTCGCCCGCATGGGTCGCGGAGCTGGCCAGCGGGCCGTGGCCGGTGGCCTTGGCGGCGAGGACGTAGGCGCCCTGGGCGGGGACGGCGAGAGCGTAGCTGCCGTCCTCCTCCGACAGGGTGGCGCCGGCCTGGCGGCCTCGGCGGTCGATGAGCGTGACCTTGGCGCGGGCGACCGGGACGCCGTCGGCGTCCAGGACCCGGCCGCGGAAGCCCCGCAGGACCTCCTCGGCGTGCTTGAGGTTGGCGTCCTCCTCGCTGCTGGCGCGCAGCTGCGGCGCGGCCGACGGGCGCTGCTGCCTGGGCAGGAAGAGGGCGAGGAGCAGGCCGACCGCGACGGCCGCGGTGGCGATGAGGAAGGAGACGCGGAAGCCGTGCATGGTCGGTACGGCGACGCCGCCGACGTCGTTCGCGGTGTTGGCCAGCACCATGCCGATGACGGCGCTGGACACCGAGGTGCCGATGGACCGCATCAGGGTGTTGAGGCCGTTGGCCGCGCCGGTCTCCGAGGCCGGGACCGCGCCGACGATCAGCGCCGGCAGGGAGGAGTACGCGAGGCCGATGCCCGCGCCGAGGACGACGGCGATGACGAGGCTCTGCCAGGCGGCGCTCATCAGGCCGAGGCCGGCGCCGTAGCCGATCGCGATGATCAGCATGCCGAGGATCAGGGTGAACTTGGGGCCGTACTTGGCGGACAGCTTGGCGTAGACGGGCGCGGTGAACATCATCGTCAGGCCGAGCGGCGCGACGAGCAGACCGGCGGTGACCATCGACTGGCCGAGGCCGTAGCCGGTGGCCTTCGGCAGCTGGAGCAGCTGCGGGAGGACCAGGGAGACCACGTAGAACGAGACGCCGACCATGATCGAGGCGAGGTTGGTGAAGAGGACGGCGGGTCGGGCCGTGGTGCGCAGGTCGACGAGCGGGGCCTTCAGCCGCAGCTCCATCACGCCCCACAGGACGAGGACGACGGCCGCGGCGGCGAACAGGCCGAGGGTCGTGCCGGAGGTCCAGCCCCAGTCGCTGCCCTTGGTGATCGGCAGCAGGAAGAGCACCAGACCGGTGGAGAGGCCGATCGCGCCCGCGACGTCGAAGGTGCCCTCGGCGCGCGCCGGGGACTCGGGGACGACGAGCAGGGTGAGGGCGATGGCGAGGGCGCCGAGGGCGGCGGCGCCGTAGAACAGGGCGTGCCAGTCGGCGTGCTGGGCGATCAGGGCCGCGAGCGGCAGGGCGAGGCCGCCGCCGACGCCGATCGAGGAGCTCATCAGGGCCATCGCCGAACCGAGCTTCTCGCGCGGCAGCATGTCCCGCATCAGACCGATGCCGAGCGGGATGGCGCCCATGGCGAAGCCCTGGAGGCTACGGCCGACGATCATCGTGATCAGGTCGCTCGTGAGAGCGCTGACCAGCGCGCCGACGACCATCACCGAGAGGCTGGCTATCAGCAGGCGCCGCTTGCCGTACAGGTCGCCGAGGCGGCCCATGATCGGTGTGGCCACGGCACCCGACAGCAGCGTCGACGTCAGGACCCAGGTGGCGTTGCTGGGCGCGGTGCCCAGCAGCTGGGGCAGGTCCTTGATGACCGGGACGAGCAGGGTCTGCATCACCGCGACCACGATGCCCGCGAAGGCGAGCACCGGGACGACGGCTCCGCTCGCTTCGCGGGTGGGCCGGCCGGTCGTCGTGTGCGTCATGGGGTGGGGCCTCCGGGGCGGGTCGTTCGGCGCTTACATGGAGGCTGAACCTGTATGCATGGGCAACTATTCCGATGCTTTGGCGTACTAACGATTTCTTTATCTTCTCTTGAAGAAGCGGCCGGAAGACGCCGCGCCCCGACGACCCGGGGGCGGGTGCTGGGCGGGTGCTGTCGGGCGGTCAGCGGGCGGGGGTCTGGAGGATGCCGCTGAGCAGGACGTCCAGGCCCCAGGTGTCGCGGTCGCCGGACGAGAAGAGGGCCGGCCGCAGGGCGGTGATCATCGGGTAGCGGTCGGCGGGCAGGGCCGCGTATCGGCGGTCGGCGTCCGCCACGGCCGTCTCCTCCTCGCCTCCCTTGGTGAGGTAGGCGCTCTGCTCGGCGGCGGCCGCGGCGCTGTGGAGATGGAGCAGGTCGACGGCCCAGGCGGCGGTGACGTCGTCGAGGCCGGCCTGCTTGAGCAGTGCGAGCATGCGGTCGAGGATGAGCAGGGCGTTGGCGCCGGTGGGGATGGCGCCGAGGGCGACGGCGGCCAGCCCCTCGTGCCGGCTCATGGCCTCGACGCTCGCCGCCACCAGGGCGTGCATCTGCTCCCGCCAGGTGCCCTCCGCGGTGAGCGGGACCCGGGCGAGCGCCTCGTCCAGCATCGCGGCCATCAGATCGTCACGGTTGGCGACATAGACATAGAGGGAGGCCGGCCCGGTGTCGAGCTCCTTGGCCACGCGACGCATGGTGAGCGCGTCCAGACCGTCGCGGTCGAGGATGGCCAGCCCGGCCCGCACGATCGCCTCGCGGCTGAGGGGGGCCTTGGCGGGCCGCGCGCGGCGGCTGATCGGCTCGGGGGTCACCGGGAGAGGGTAACCGCCACGAACGCCGGTCGCCACGAACCTTGGTCGTTACGAACCTCGACCGTGACGAACAGTGTTTGACACGAACAGCGTTCGTTCCCTAGGCTCACATCGCAGTGGACGAACACTGTTCGCCACGAACAACGTTCGCAGTCGACGCTTCGCCACCGCCCTGCACTCCGCGCAAGCGGCGGGGTACCTCCGGGATCGCTGTTCCTCCAGGCCCCGGGATCGCCCAACCCGGAACCCCGGCGCCCCGGAACCGGTCAGCGCCCCGCCATCAGGCAGCGCCCCAAGGTCGCCCGCAATCCCTCGCACCACCCCGAACCCGCAACCGTCCGCACCGTCCCGGAACGCGAACCCTCCGCACCGTCCCGGAACGCGCAGAGCCCAGCGGTCCCACAGCTCCCCGAGGCGCGAAGCACCCCCGACCACCCTTGATCACCCCCGACCAGCCCTGATCAGCCCCGACCTCAGCGCCCCCCAGTCCGCAGTCCGCAACACCCCGCCCACACAAAGGAACCGCCATGATCCTGATCACCGGAGGTCGCGGCGCGGTAGCCACCCGGCTGCTCGCCCTGCTGCACGCCGACGGCATACCCGTACGGGTCGGCTCCGCCGCTCGCGCCGACCTCGCCCCGCCTCCCGGCGTCGAAGCGGTCACCCTCGACCTCACCGACCCGGCGACCTTCCCCGCCGCGCTGACCGGCGTCACCTCCGTCTTCCTCTACGCGACGCCCGACCACGTCACCGACTTCGTCGACCACGCCCACCGGGCCGGCGTCACCCATGTCGTGGTGCTGTCCAGCTCCAGCGTCCTGGGCGCGTCCGGGTCCGAGCCGAAGGACGACCCCCTGGCCGGCCCCCACCTGACCGTGGAGCGGGCGCTGCTCGCCTCCCCGATCGCCACCACCCTCCTGCGGCCCGGCTCCTTCGCCTCCAACGCCGCGTCCTGGGCCTGGTCCGTCCGCGCCGGCCTGCCCGTCAGCCTCCCCTTCCTCGGCGCCCACACCGACCCCCTGCACGAGATGGACCTGGCCGAGGCCGCCCACGCCGTCCTCACCGACCCCCGGCACCGCGGCGGCCGCTTCACCCTCACCGGCCCCGAGTCGCTGACGTTCACCGAGCAGATCGACCGGCTGGCCGCGGTCACCGGCCGCGCCATCGCGGTCAAGCACGTCACCGCCGAAGAATGGAAGGAGGAGACCGACGGGCACCTCCCCGCCGCCTACGCCGACGCCCTCCTCGCGTGGTGGAGGTCCACGGACGGCAGGCCCGTCGCCCTCACCCGCACCGTCGAGGAACTCACCGGCCACCCCGCCCGTCCCTTCACGGCCTGGGTCACCGACCACCTCGCCGACTTCACCGCCCCCTGAGTCGGCGCCGTCCGTCATCCGTCCGGACGCCGTCCCGCTGAGACCTCGTCGGGGCGGCGGCTAGGGTGACAGATGTGTCGTACGCAGGCTCGAACCCCGATCCCTTCGATCCCTCCGGCCCCTCCGGTCCCCCGCCGCCGCGCCGCTCGCCGCTGCGCCGCCCGCTGACCGTGGCGCTCGCCGCGCTCGTGCCCGGGGCGCTGCTGGGCTGGCTGGCGTACGAGGCATCGGGCGGGACCGGGAGCGGCGGGGCGAACGGGTCCGGGGCGGCGTCGAGCGTCCTGAGCTCCCCCGCGAACGGCGAGGACGGCGCGGGCAGCAGGGGCGGCGCGGGCGGTGACGGGAAGACGGGTGCCGGTACGGGCACCGCTTCCGCTTCCTCCTCCGCCCCGGCCGCCGGTTCGGGCGCGGACTCACTCCGGGGCAAGGTCGTCGTCATCGACCCCGGCCACAACCCCACCAATTACCGGCACACCGCCGACATCAACCGCGAGGTCGACATCGGCACCAACCGGAAGGAGTGCGACACGACGGGGACGTCCACGAACTCCGGTTACAGCGAAGCCCAGTTCACGCTGGACGTGGCCCACCGGCTGCGCACCCTGCTCCAGCGGCAGGGCGCCACGGTGCGGCTGACGCAGGACGGGGACCGGCCGTTCGGCCCGTGCGTGGACGAGCGGGCCCGGATCGGGAACGCGGCGCACGCCGACGCCGTCGTCTCGATCCACGCCGACGGCGCCGGGGCGGGACAGCGCGGCTTCCATGTGATCCTGCCGGGCGCGGTGCACGAGGGCGCCGCGGACACCCGCGCCATCGTCGCCCCGTCGAAGGACCTCGGGAAGCTGATCGCGGGCGACTTCACCCGGACCACGGGCACTTCACCGTCCGACTACGTCGGCGACGGCACCGGTCTCGTCACGCGTGAGGACCTGGGCGGTCTCAATCTGTCAACGGTTCCCAAGGTGTTCATCGAGTGCGGCAACATGCGCGATACCAAGGACGCGGCGCTGCTGACCAGTGGCGCCTGGCGGCAGAAGGCGGCGCAGGGGATCTCTGAGGGAATCGTGAGTTTCCTGCACGGGTAGTGATCAGGGCACTCATCCCGGCGGACAGCTCGATCGTGGTGACGATAGTGTCGTCCCTACGATGAGGGGCCACTCCCGCGGTTCACACAGGGGCCTGACGGCGACATGGTGACAGCGACGCCTCTACCGACATGTGTATGCGTGTACCGATGACGAGACGACTGACGAAGGACCTGAAGTGAATATCCGCTCCCTCACTCGAGGCGACGGCGTGGTGATCGGGGCAGCGGTATTGCTGTTCATCGCGTCGTTCCTGGACACGTTCGACGGCTCCGGCAGTGACGTCCCGAACGCCTGGGACAACCTCGGCCTCGTAATGAGCATGTACATCGGCGGAATTATCGGTGCCGCCCTGATCGTCGTCGCCCGCGCGCTTCCGCAGCCGCGCAAGGTGGCCGGCATCGACCTGGGGCAGTTCGGTGTCGCGCTGACGGTCTTCGCCGCGTGGACGGCGTTCTGGACGATCATCGACCCGCTCGGCGCGTTCAGCGACACCTTCGGCACCACCGAGATCGACACGGGCTCCGGTCTCATCCTGGGCCTGATCGCCGCGCTGCTGCTGGCCGCCGGCGCGATCGCCACCCCGCTGGTGCCCGCCCTGCAGGCCGCCCTCGTCCCGGCTCCCAGGCCGGCTGCCCCGCAGCCCTACGGCGCCCAGCCGCCCGCGGGCTACGGCTACCCGGGCGCGCCCCAGCCGTCGGCCTTCGGCGGTCCGCCGCAGCAGCCCCAGCCGGGTCAGCCGCCGTTCGGCGCCCAGCCGGCTCCGGCCCAGCCGGCGGGCGGGGACTTCTCCCCGTTCTGGTTCGCGGTGCCGGTGCCGCGTCCGCTGTACGCGGAGGACGGCGCGCCCATGCCGATCGCCGAACTGGCGCCGGGCACCTGGTACCTCGCGGTCGAGCAGGGCGCCCAGGGCCTGGTCGCCCAGACCCAGGACGGCCGCCGCGGTGTCCTGCGGGACGCCTCCGGCATCCAGCGCGGCTGATTCCGCGTTCCGCACGGCTTCACGCACGGCCCCTCGCCCTTCCGGGCGGGGGGCCGTTGTCGTACAGTCGCAGCCTTCCCTTGTCTGACACGCCGTCAGGAGGCGGGCATGCGGCTCGGTCTGGCGCTCGGCTACTGGGGCCGCGGCCCCTCCCCCGACCACGTGGAGCTGGCGCGCGAGGCGGAACGGCTCGGTTACGACTCCGTGTGGACGGCGGAGTCCTGGGGCTCGGACGCCTTCACCCCCCTCACGTGGATCGCCGCCCGGACGTCCACGATCCGACTGGGCACGGCGGTGGCGCAGATGGCGGCCCGCTCCCCCACCACGACCGCGATGCACGCCCTGACCCTGGACCATCTCTCCGGCGGCCGGATGACGCTCGGGCTGGGCCTGTCGGGTCCCCAGGTGGTGGAGGGCTGGTACGGCCGGCCCTTCCCCGAGTCCCCCCTGACCGCGACCCGGGAGTACGTGGACGTGGTGCGCCAGGTGCTGCGCCGCCGGGCGCCGGTGGAACTGGACGGCCGCTTCCACTCCCACCCGTACCGCGGCCCGGACGGGACCGGCCTCGGCAGACCGCTCAGGTCCATCACCCACCCCCTGCGTCCCGACCTGCCGGTGCTGCTGGGCGCGGAGGGTCCGCGCAACGTCGCCCAGACGATCCGGATCGCCGACGGCTGGCTGCCGCTGTACTGGTCGCCGAACCGGCCGGACGCGTACGGCCCGGCGGTGGCTGAGCTGCCCGAGGGCTTCCGCGTCGCGCCCCTCGCTCAGGTACGGATCTGCGACGACGTCACCGAGGGCCTGCTGCCCGTGAAGACCATGCTCGGCTTCTACATCGGCGGCATGGGCCACGCCACCCGCAACTTCCACGCCGACCTGATGGCCCGCATGGGATACGAGGAGGAGGCAAGGCACATCCAGGAGCTCTTCCTGGCCGGGCGGCGCGAGGAGGCGGTGCTGGCCGTCCCCGACGCCTTCGCCGACGAGATCTCCCTGGTCGGCCCGCGTGAACGCGTCGCCGAACGGCTGGAGTCCTGGCGCAAGGGGCCGGTGACGGACCTACTGGTCGTCGCCCCTGACCGGACGACCCTCCGGGTGCTGGCCGAGCTCAACTCATAGCCACGGGCGCACGCCAGTGCGAACACTCCACGTTTCAACCGGCGTTCCGGGGCCAGACGGAAGTCATGTCTCGATATCGCAGTGGTTCCAACTCCGCCGGAACGGTCATAGCGGTGGTCGCGGACGTCATGGCCGTCATCCTCGGGCTGTGGATCCTCATGTACCTGCTGGACGCCAACCGGGGCAACGACCTGGTCCAGTTCGTGCATGACGCGGCCAACTGGCTGGCAGGCTGGTCGCGTGACCTGTTCACGTTCGACGAGGCCTGGGCGCGCGTGGTGGCCGGCTACGGCCTGGCAGCCGTCGTCTACCTGTTCATCGGGCACGCGATCGCCAACCGCGTCCACCGCCACTAGGGCAGGTCCCGGGGCGGGTCCTGGGATCCGCCCCGGGAACGGGTCAGGCGCAGCAGTCCGCCTCGAGCCCGGACAGTCCGGTCGGCAGCTGCTCCCCGCCGAACACGGCGCAGGTGGCCTCGTGGCCGCCGAGGGCCGCCACGGCGAGCAGCAGCGACCCCGCGGTCCAGGTGGTCAGCTCCCGGGGCCAGATCGCCTCGTCCTCGAACACGAACCCCGTCCAGTACAGGCCCGACTCCGCGTCGCGCAGATGCTGGATCGACTGAAGGATCTCCAACGCGCGGTCGGACTCGCCCACCACCCACAGGGCCAGGGCGAGTTCGGCCGACTCGCCGCCCGTCACCCACGGGTTGGGAACGACGCAGCGCACGCCCAGCCCCGGGACCACGAACCGCTCCCACCCTGCCTCGATGCGGGACTTGGCCTCCGTGCCGGTCAGCGCGCCGCCCAGCACCGGGTAGTACCAGTCCATCGAGTAGCGGTCCTTGTCGAGGAACCGTTCGGGGTGCCGACGGATGGCGTGCCGCAGCGCGCCCAACGCCAACTCCCAGTCGGGCTGCGGCTCTTCGCGCTGATCGGCGATCGCCAGTGCGCAGCGCAGCGCCTGGTGGACGGAGGAGGAGCCGGTGAGCAGCGCGTCCGCGGTCGGGGTTCCGTCGTCCTCGCGCCGCCAGCCGATCTGACCGCCGGGCTGCTGGAGCCGCAGCACGTATTCGACGGCCGCGTAGACGGCCGGCCACATGCGGTCCAGGAAGGTGTCGTCACCGGTGGACAGGTAGTGGTGCCAGACGCCCACGGCTATGTAGGCGACGAAGTTCGTCTCGCGCCCCCGGTCGGTGACGTCGTCGAAGGCGCCGTCCGCGTACGCCGCGAACCAGGAACCGTCGTCGTTCTGGTGCCGGGCCAGCCAGAGGTACGCCCGCTCGGCCGCCTCGTGTTCGCCCGCGGCGTCCAGCGCCATCGCCGCCTCGGTGTGGTCCCACGGGTCGAGGTGGTGGCCACGGAACCACGGGATCGCGCCGTCCTCCCGCTGCTCGGCGAGGATGCCGGCGACGGTCGCGGCGGCCTGCTCGGCGGTGAGGACCCCGGGCAGGACGAGGTGTTCCGTCCGGGGGGTCGTCACTTGGCGACCGCCCCGGTCTTCTCGGTGTTCTCGCTGGGCTTGGTGTTCTTGGTGTTCTTGGTCCGCCCGGACTTCTCTGCCTGCCCGGACTGCTCGTCCTGCCGGGCCTGCCCGTTCTGCTCGGGGAGTCGCGGCAGGTGCGGCTTGGTCGCGTACGCCACGAAGCTCTTGCCGATGAGCGGGTTCAGCGCCTGCTCGGCGACCCGGGTGGCGAGGGGCTTCTTCATGATGTCCCAGACCAGCAGCTTGTGATACGCCCGCACCGGCAGCGCCTTGTCGTTGTCGACGCCGAAGGCGCACTTCAGCCACCAGTACGGCGAGTGCAGCGCGTGGGCGTGATGGGTGCCGTACGGCTTCAGGCCCGCCTCGCGGATCTTCGTGAGCAGTTCGTCCGCCCGGTAGATGCGGATGTGGCCGCCCTCGACCTCGTGGTAGGCGTCGGAGAGGGTCCAGCAGACCTTCTCGGGTCCGTAGCGCGGCACTGTGATGGCGATCCGGCCGCCCGGCTTGAGCACCCGCACCATCTCCGCGAGGACGCCCTTGTCGTCCGGGATGTGCTCCATGACCTCGGAGATGATCACGACGTCGAAGGACTCGTCGGGGAAGGGCAGGGCGAGGGCGTCGCCCTCCATGGCCGTCGCGGTGGCGCCCTCGGGGGCCTCGCCGGCCTCCTTCATCGCCGCGAACCACTTGGCGACCTCGCGGATCTCCTCGGCGCTCTGGTCGAGGGCCACGACCTGCGCGCCGCGCCGGTAACACTCGAAGGCGTGCCGGCCGGCACCGCAGCCCAGGTCCAGGACTCGGTCGCCCGGGGCGAGCGGGAACCGGGAGAAGTCGACGGTCAGCACGTGGCCCTGCTTTCGCGATCGGATGCTTCGGATACGGCGTCGAGGTCGGCACCGGCACCGACGGCCTCGACGGCTGCGGGGGCGGCCGGAGCCGCGGAAGCCTCGGCGACTCGCGGGCGACCGCCCTCGGCTATCGCCTCGCGGTACCGGGCCACGGTCCCCTCGGCGGCGCGCGCCCAGGTGAACCGCTCCAGCACCCGTCGCCGTCCGGCCGCACCGAGCCGGGCCCGCAGCTCGGGATCGCCCAGCAGCCGTCCGAGACCCGTGGCCAGGGCCCCGGAGTCGCCCGGCGGCACGGCCAGGCACGTCTCGCCGTCGCGCCCGGCGACCTCGGGGATCGCCCCGCCGGTCGTGGCGAGCAGCGGGGTGCCCGTGGCCATGGCTTCGGCGGCCGGCAGGGAGAAGCCCTCGTACAGCGACGGCACGCAGGCGACCTCCGCCGAGCGGACCAGGTCGACCAGTTCGGCGTCGGAGATGCCCTTGACGAACTCGACGGCGCCTTCGAGGCCGTACCGCTCGATCGCCTGGGCGACCGGCCCCTCCTGCGGGCGCTTGCCCACGACGACGAGATGGGCGTGCGGGTGCTCGGTGCGCACCTTGGCCAGCGCCTCGACCAGGAAGACCAGGCCCTTGAGCGGGACGTCCGCGCTGGACGTCGTCACGATCCGGCCCGGCACGACGGCCACGGCGGGGTTCGGCGAGAACAGGTCGGTGTCGGCGCCGATGTGGACGACGTGGATGCGGTCGTCACGGACGCCGAGGTGGTCGACGATCTCCTTGCGGGAGGTGCCGGAGACGGTGAGCACGGTCGGCAGCCGGCGGGCGACCCGCTTCTGCATCCGGGTGAACGCGTACCAGCGCCGCACGGAGTACCGGCGCCGCCACCCCTCGGCGGCGTCAAGCTCCAACTGCCGGTCGACGGTGATGGGGTGGTGGATGGTGGTGACGAGGGGCGCGCCGATGTCCCCCAGCAGCCCGTATCCCAGGGTCTGGTTGTCGTGCACGATGTCGAACTCGTCGCTGCGCGCGCGCAGATGGCGACGGGCCCGCAGCGAGAAGGTCAGCGGCTCGGGGAAGCCGCCGGTCCACATCGTGGCGACCTCGAGGGCGTCGACCCAGTCGCGGTACTCGCCGCGCTTCGGGGTGCGGAAAGGATCCGGCTGACGATAGAGGTCGAGGCTGGGCAGCTCGGTGAGGGAGAGGCGGTCGTCGTGGCCCGGGTCCAGCACCGGATAGGGCTGGGAGCCGATCACCTCGACGCGGTGACCGAGACGGGCGAGTTCGCGTGAGAGGTGCCGTACGTAGACACCCTGGCCCCCGCAGAACGGGTTCCCCTTATAGGTGAGGAGCGCGATGTCGAGCGGTCGCCCGCCGTCGGCGGCGAGGTCGTGCCGGGGCCCTGCCTTACTGGCCTCAGCGGTCACTCCGGGCCCCCTTCTGCCTGCATTGTCCCGCGAGACTACGACGGGACGCTAATCTAGAACAAGTTTCAGACTTGATCGTTCGGGAGGCTCTGAATCTACCGGCAGGTAGGAGAGCTGTGAGCAGTGGATCAGGTGATTCACGCCACGGCCGACCACCCCGTCGAGCTGTGCGCCCACTGAGCCTCACCGACTGTCACGGAACGGGACCCATGCCTGTGGAAGCCAGCCCTCAGCGCCCTGCGCACTCCCCGCTCACCGAGCGGCAGGAGGCGCGCCGCCGCCGCATCCTGCACGCGAGCGCGCAGTTGGCCAGCCGGGGCGGTTTCGACGCGGTGCAGATGCGGGAGGTCGCGGAGTCCTCACAGGTCGCCCTGGGCACGCTGTACCGCTACTTCCCCTCCAAGGTGCACCTGCTGGTCGCCACGATGCAGGACCAACTGGAGCACATGCACGGCACGTTGAGGAAGAAGCCCCCGACGGGCGAGCGGGCGGCGGAGCGCGTCGCGGAGACGCTGATGCGCGCCTTCCGGGCCCTGCAGCGCGAGCCGCATCTGGCGGACGCGATGGTCCGCGCGCTGACCTTCGCCGACCGCAGCGTCTCACCGGAGGTCGACCAGGTCTCCCGTCAGACGACGGCGATCATTCTCGACTCGATGGGCCTGACCGATCCGACACCGGAGCAGCTCTCGGCGGTCCGCGTCATCGAGCACACCTGGCACTCCGCGCTCATCACCTGGCTGTCGGGGCGCGCGTCCATCGCCCAGGTGCGGATCGACATCGAGACGGTGTGCCGACTGATCGACGCGACGGACCCCGAGGCACAGGGAACACAAAAGCCACAAGGGCCGCAAGGGGCGCAAGGGGCGGAAACGCCGCGAGGGGCGTAGGGGGCACACGCGGTCAGGGGGCCCAGGGCTCAGACGGCACAGGGGCCCCACCGGGCGCAGAGAGTTCAGGCGGCGCAGCGGGCGTGCGGGGCTCAGGCAGCACGGGGGGCACGCGGACAAGACCTACGAGACGAACGGGGACTCTGCTTCGGATCCTGTCCCGCGACCCTTCAGGTCCCTCGATCCGTCCGTCGACGTCGGCCTCGGCGGATGCCTTCGCGTCTCGCGGAAGTCGGCTACTCCGGTCGGACCGTCTCATTCGTCTCGTAGGCTGATATAAGGATAGAACGCCCAGAACGTGACGCAATACCCGCAGAAGGAAAATCGGGAGAATCTCTCAGTCCTCCGGCGGGAACACCGCCTCCCCGCTGCCGGACAGGGTGATCATGATCGCCTCCACCGGGCAGCTCTCCGCCGCCGCCAGCACCCGCTCGTTGGCGTCCGTCTCCGGGTCGACCGGGTGGGACTGGCGTGCGGTGTCGAGCCGGAAGCCGTCGGGGGCGTGGTGGATGCACTGGGCGGAGCCGATGCACAGGGACCGGTCCACCTCGACGTGCCACCGGTCGCCCGCCCCCGCGCTCGACTGCGCTCGCGCGGGAGGCACCTCCATCCCTCTCACCCCTCCCATCCCGCCGGCAGGTGGATCATCTTGTGCTCGAGGTACTCGCCGAAGCCCTCGGGCCCGAACTCCCGCCCCAGTCCGGAGTTCTTGTAGCCGCCGAACGGGCCGAGCATGTCGAGACTGAAGGTGTTCACCGAGTACGTCCCTGTGCGGACCTGCCGGGCGACCTCGATGCCGTGCCCGACGTCGGCCGTCCACACGCTGCCGCTGAGCCCGTAGTCGGAGTCGTTCGCGATCCTCAGCGCCTCGGACTCGTCGCCGTAGGGCAGCAGGCAGATCACCGGCCCGAAGATCTCCTCGCGGGCGATCCGCATGGAGTTGTCGACGTCGCCGAACAGGGTCGGCTCCACGTACCAGCCGCGGTCCAGGCCCGCCGGACGTCCGCCGCCCGTGAGGATCTTCGCGCCCTCCTCCTGCCCGATCCGGATGTAGTCGAGGTTCCTGCGCTGCTGCCGTTGCGCCACCAGCGGGCCGACCTGCGTGGCCGGGTCCAGCGGGTCGCCGACGACCAGCGCGGCGGCCGCGGCGGCGAAGGCGTCCGCGAACTCGTCGTAGCGCGAGCGCGGCAGCAGGATGCGGGTCTGGGCCACACAGGCCTGCCCGTTGTTCATCCAGGCGGCCGAGACGATCCCGGGCACGGCCGTGGCGATGTCCGCGTCCGGCAGGACGACCGCCGCCGACTTGCCGCCGAGCTCCAGGGTCACCCGCGTGAGGTTCCTGGACGCCACCTCCATGACCCGCCTGCCGGCCGCGACCGAGCCGGTGAACGACACCTTGTCCACGCCCGGATGCCCGACCAGGTACTCGCTCACCTCGCGGTCCGCCGGCAGGATCGACAGCACGCCCTCCGGCAGCCCGGCCTCCCGCGCGATCTCGGCCAGCAGATACGCGTCCAGCGGCGACTCCGGCGACGGCTTCAGCACCGCCGTGCAGCCGGTGAGCAGCGCGGGCGCGAGCTTGGCGGCGGCGACGAACTGCGGGACGTTCCAGGGGACGACGGCCGCGACCACCCCCACGGGCTCGCGCCGCACGAGGATCTTCCCGAGCACGCCGTCGCGCCGCTCCTCGTAGGTGAAGCCGCGCGCGACGGTGATCGCCGCGTCCCACACCATCATCGCGCCGAGGGCCTGCGCGAGGACGCTCCAGGAGTACGGGGAGCCGTTCTCGGAGGAGATCACCCGGGCGATCTCCTCGTGGCGCAGGGCGATGCCGTCCTTGATGCGGGTGACGACGGCGATCCGCTCGTCGAGCGACAACCGCGGCCAGGGCCCCTCGTCGAAGGCCCGCCGCGCCGCGGCGACCGCCCGGTCCACATCGGCGGTCGACGCGTGCGGCACCCGCCCGATGACCTCCTCGGTGTGCGGCGAGACCACCTCGATGACGTCCTTGCCCAGGGGATCGGTCAGTTCCCCGCCGATGAACAGCTGTCCGTGTTCCACGAGCTCGGCCATGGCCACTGCCTTCGTCTACGTTTCTGACGGTGTTTCAGGAACTGATACCAGTTCTAGTTATAGTGAGCAATGGCCGTATGACGGAGGGCAGATGAAGAGCAGTCCGAGCGGATCCGAACCCACCGCGTACGACCACGGCGGCGGCGTCCGCTCGCTCCGGGTTCCGATTCCGGACAATCCGCTGGGCCACACCCTGGTGTACGTCGTCGACACCGACCACGGGCCGGTGCTGATCGACACCGGCTGGGACGACCCGGCGTCCTGGGAGGCGTTGGCCGCCGGACTGACGGCGTGCGGGACCTCCGTCACCGAGCTGCGCGGTGTCGTGATCACCCACCACCACCCCGACCACCACGGCCTGTCCGGCCGGGTGCGGGAGGCCTCCGGGGCGTGGGTGGCGATGCACGCGGCGGACACCTCGATCGTGCGGCGGACCCGCGAGACGCGACCCGAGCGCTGGTACTCGTACATGGCGGCCAAGCTCACCACCGCGGGCGCCCCGGAGGAGCACATCGCCCCGCTCCGCACGCCTCCCGCCCGTCGTCGCCCCTTCCCCGGTCTGGCGCCCGCCCTTCCGGACCGCGAGATCGTCCCCGGCGAGTTCCTCGACCTGCCCGGCCGCCGGCTGCGCGCGATCTGGACGCCGGGGCACACCCCCGGCCACGTCTGCCTCCATCTGGAGGAGGAGCATCCCGCTCGGCTCCCGGGCCACGGGCGCCTGTTCTCCGGCGACCACCTGCTGCCCGGGATCACCCCGCACATCGGCCTGTACGAGGACCCCGACGACGCCACCGTCACCGACCCCCTCGGCGACTATCTCGACTCCCTCGAACGCGTCGGCCGGCTCGCCCCCGCCGAGATCCTCCCGGCCCACCAGCACGCCTTCACCGACGCCCCCTCCCGCGTGACGGAGTTGCTCGCCCACCACGAGGACCGCCTCACCGGCCTGCTCGCCCTCCTCGCCACCCCTCTCACCCCCTGGCAGCTCGCGGAACGCATGGAGTGGAACCGCCCCTGGCCGCAGATCCCCTACGGCTCACGGAACATCGCGGTCTCGGAGGCCGAAGCCCATCTGCGGCGGCTGGTGAAGCAGGGGCGCGCGGAGGCGGTGACCGGGAGCGACCCGGTGACGTACAGGGCGGTGTGAACCGCTCGCGGCGGACGAGGGCTCCTCGATACCGACGCCCTCATGGACACGTCGTCCCCGCCGGGCAGTCCGTCCAAGTGGGGCAGTGCCCGGGCGTGTTCCGCCGGTCGACGGGGTGTGGTTGCTGGAGACCCGGGTGCTGTTCCTCCCCTTCGGCGGACCGACACCCCGCGTAGGCTGCTGACTTGATCGAATCGCGGATCGTCGGATCGTCGGATCGCGGGGACCGGGGGACCGGGCCGGGGGGGCCAGGGTCATGAGGGGGACGAGGGCCGATGAATCACGCGACCGAGGTGTTCCAGCCACTTCAGGCGGACGATCCGCCGCTGGTGGCCGGTTACCGTCTCGCCGCCCGGCTCGGGGCGGGCGGCATGGGACGGGTCTACCTGTCGCACACACAGGGCGGCCGGCCGCTGGCGATCAAGGTGGTACGCCCGGAACTGGCCGACGACCCGGCCTTCCGGCGGCGGTTCCGCCGGGAGATCAAAGCCGCCCGGCGGGTCCGCGGCGCGTACACCGCCGAGCTGATCGACGCCGACGCGGACGGCGTACCTCCCTGGCTGGCCACGCTGTACGTGCCGGGCCCTTCGCTGGCGGAGGCCGTCGCCCGGCGCGGGCCGCTGCCGGTACCCGCGGCGCTGTGGCTGATGGCGGGGGTGGCGGAGGCGCTCCAGGCCATCCACGGTGCGGGAATCGTGCACCGGGATCTGAAGCCGTCGAACGTGCTGCTGGCCGCCGACGGACCGCGCGTGATCGACTTCGGCATCTCGCTGGCCTCCGACGTCACCACGAACACCGCCACCGGCCTCGCTGTCGGCACACCGCAGTTCATGGCTCCCGAGCAGGCGACCGCGAGTGAGGTCACCGCGGCGACCGACGTGTTCGCGCTCGGTCAGACTGCGGCGTTCGCGGCCCTGGGCCGGCCGCTGTACGGGGACGGCCCCTCGGTCAGCGTGCTGTACCGGATCGTGCACTCGGAACCCGACCTGTCCCTTCTGCCGGAACCGCTCCGTCCGCTGATCGCCCGCTGCCTGGCCGCCGATCCAGCGGAGCGGGTCACCCCGGCGGAGATCGTCGAGTGGTGCAGGAGACGCCTGGACGGAGACGCGGACGACGGCGCCGGGCCGGCCGTCTGGCGGGAGGTCACCGGGCCGGAGGTGCCGGTGCCGTCTCCGGTCCCCGATCCCACCCCGGTGCACACGCTGCCCCTGATCCCGCAGCCCGCGCACAAGACGCCGCCGCACAGGGCACCGCAGCAGCACACTCCGCAGCACGAAACCCAGCACACCGTGCCCTCGAACCCGCCGGCCCCGAACCCGCCGGCCTCGCACGCGATGCCCCACCAGGCGGTGCCCTTGATCGCGCCGGTGCAGTCGCAGCTCACACGGCCGGACGGGCGGCGGGCCCGCCGTCGGTGGACCGCGCTGGTCACGGCCGCGGCCGTGACCGCGGGCGCGGTGGTGCTGACCGGCCTGACGTGGACGGTCATGGAGGCGGCGGACCGGCTCCGCCACCGGGACACGGCCGGGGCCTCCGCGACGCCCGGCCCGTCCGGGTCCGCACGGTCGTCGGGGTCCTCGTCCGGGTCCTCGTCGGGGTCCTCGTCGACAGCCGCGCCGGACTCGGCGGCCGGTGACCGGACATCGCAGGGGCCGGGCTCCTCCTCGACCGTGCCCAGGACGCCACAGGCCACCGCGTATCCCCTCCAGTGGCTGGACGCGAAGACCTCGCTGGACGTCAAGGAGCCGGTCCGGCGCGAGGACAGCAAGGGGGACATCCGCTTCAGCTGCAAGCAGACCGGCTGCGCGCTGGAGAGCGACACCAGCGTGTTCACCATGCTGTACGGCGACCCCGGCGGCTCACTCGACTCGTGCCGCATCGTCCTCACCGGCGCCAGGAGCCACCGGCTCCCGCTCGCCGCGGCGGCGGCCGGCAGCGAGATCTGCGTCAAGCACCCCTCCGGGGACATCGCACTGCTCGTGATCCAGGTGAAGTCGACCGCGCTGCCGGACCTGGCGTTCGTGACCGCGGACATGACGGTCTGGCGGGCGGCGGCCTAGTCAGCGGCCCGCCGACGCCCTGACCAACTCGGCGGCCGGTACGAGGAGTTCCGTCTCCTCGCGGCTCATCGTCGGGTTGGCCGCCCGCCTGCGCAGGGCCTCCGCCAGTCCCTCCTCGGTGAGGCCGCAGGGGTCGGCGAGCAGCGCGGTCAGCATCGCCCGGGCCGGGTCGGCGATCGGCAGGTCGGAGACGGCGACCTGGGCGAGGATCACCGCGGACATGCCCCAGTCGAGCCCGGGGTCGCCCTCCTCCGCGTTGGCCCAGTCGATGACCCGGGGGCCGTCGGGCGTGAGGATCACGTTGTCCGGGTGGAGGTCCAGGTGCAGGATGCCGGCGTCGGCCGAGACCCGTCCCGGCAGGGCGTGCAGCTCACGCAGCAGCCGGGCGAGGACGGTCCCCGCCTCCTCGGCGTCCAGGGTGCCCGCGCCGAACGCGTGGAGCATCGTCGGCCCGTCCAGCCGCTCCATGACCAGGTCGGCGCGTGAGCCGGTGGGCCGTACTGCGGGTGCGGGGTAGCCGTGCCGGCGCACATGGGTGATCACCGCGGCGAGGGCGGCCGAGTCCTCCCGGCCCTCCCGGTCGCGGCGCAGCACCCACGCCTCGTCGATCTCGTACACGTCGGCCGTCCGGCCCGAGCCGAGCAGCCTGCCCGGCAGCACGCCCGGCGCCCTCCCCGTATGCGTCATGGCCACAACATATCGGGGGCTTCCGCCCCGTCCGGGGCGCTTGCACAGCCGCCCCTCAGGCGCCCGGCTACCTGCCGGTAGAGTGGCCGCGTCGTCATCACGCCCGTACAGGGGGAAGCCGGTGCAATTCCGGCGCTGACCCGCAACCGTGAGCCGCCGAGCCGTCCGACAGGCAGCGCGGCAAGCCGGATCGCCCGGTACGGACCGTGACCGGCTCACGTGCGTCGGCAGGCCCGCCGTTCGCACGGCACCGTCGAGGTATACGGAGCCGAGCCGCCGGGATGTCCCGTGCTGCCCGGCTGCGTGACCTCCCCGACCGGGAGAGGCACCCGCCGATCATGAACATCCGCCGCAGCGCCGCTGCTCTGGCAGCCGCCACCGTCGTGCTGGGTGCCGCCGTCCCCGCCGTCGCCGCCCCGTCCCCCACCCCCTCGGTGGCGATACCCGACGGTCTGTACGGCACCGCCGACCCGACGTACGACGGCGTCTGGCGCCAGTCGCTGGCCCTGCTCGCGCAGCGGACCACGGGCGTCACCCCCGCCGACCGGGCCGTGGCCTGGCTGACCGGGCAGCAGTGCGCGAACGGCGCCTTCGCCGCGTTCCGCGCGGACACCGCCAAGGCGTGCGACGCCAAGCTGATGGTGGACACCAACAGCACGGCGGCGGCCGTCCAGGCGCTGGCCGCGCTCGGCGGCCACCAGGCGGAAACCGAGAAGGCCGTCACCTGGCTGAAGTCGGTCCAGAACGCCGACGGCGGCTGGGGCTACACCCCCGGCGGCGCGAGCGACGCGAACTCGACCTCCGTGGTCGCGGGCGCGATGGCGGCGGCCGGGCAGCAGCCCTCGCAGGTGCGCAAGGCAGGCAAGTCGCCGTACGACGCGCTCGGCAAGCTCTCCCTCCCCTGCGACAAGACCGGCGGCGGCGCGTTCGCGTACCAGCCGGACAAGGGGGGCGCCCTCGCGGCCAACGCGGACGCGACGGCCGCAGGTGTGCTCGGCGCCCTCGGCAAGGGGCTCGTGACGACCGCCGGCAAGACATCGGCGGCCCCCGCCTGCGACACCGCCACCGCGGCGACCCCGAGCGGGCTCGCCCGCAACGGCGCTGCCTACCTCGCGGCAGCGATGCTCGACGCCGGCTACCTGAAGTCTTCCCTCCCGGGCGCCGAGGACCAGCCCGACCACGGCAACACCGCCGACGCCGTCGTCGCCCTCGCCGCGCAGGGTGCGACCGGGCAGGCGAAGAAGCCCCTCGCCTGGCTCGAGCAGAACTCCGCGGCCTGGGCGAAGCAGAGCGGCCCCGCCGCCTACGCCCAGCTGATCTTCGCCGCCCACGCCATGGGCGCCGACCCGCGCCACTTCGGCGGCGCCGACCTCGTCGCACAGCTCGACGCGACGGGTCCGACTCCGCAGGCCACGGCGAAGGCCACCGACCAGACGGCTGACACCGGTGCCGACGCCGACAAGAAGGAGGACTCAGATTCCGGTTACGGCGTCTGGTGGACCGTCGGCGTCTTCCTGGTCGCCGGTATCGGCATCGGCTTCCTGATCAGCGGCCGCGGCAGGAAGCAGCGGCCGTGACGCGCCGGTGCGCCGCCCTCGTCCTCGCCGCGCTGCTGCTGTCGCTGACCGGCGCGGTCCAGTCGGCCCAGGCCGCCGGGTACCGCTACTGGTCCTTCTGGGACCGCTCGGGCGACGGCTGGACGTACGCCACCCAGGGTCCCTCCACCGCCCGCCCCGCCGACGGCGACGTCCAGGGCTTCCGGTTCGCGGTGAGCGCGGACTCCCAGGACGCGTCACAGCCGCGCGGCGCGGCGTCCTTCGCGGCGATCTGCGCGAAGACGCCCGCGCGCGACGACACCAAGCGGGTGGCCCTGGTCATCGACTTCGGCACGGCGGCCGACGCCCCGGGCGGTGAGACCCCGCCGTCGCCGCGCACGGCCTGCGCCCGCGTCTCGTCCGACGCGACGACGGCCGAGGCCCTCGCCTCGGTCGTCGAACCGCTGCGCTACGACACGAACGCCCTGCTGTGCGCGATCGCGGGCTATCCGCGGACGGGCTGCGGCGAGCAGGTGTCCGGGCAGGCGCCGGCGACGGACGGGCCGGCGTCCGCCGAGCCGACGTCCGCCGCGAAGCCGGAACCGGCCGGGGAAGAGGACGGCGGGCCGTCGGTGGGCCTGTACGCGGGCGCGGCGGCGGTGGCGGTCCTGGGCGCGGCGGCGGTCCGGCAGGCCCGGCGGCGAGGATCCCGCAGGGATGGCTGACGGCCGCCCCGGCACCCCGCTGCACCCCGCCGCCTGGTGGCTGTGGGCCCTCGGCCTCGGCACCGCCGCCACCCGCACCACCAACCCGCTCCTCCTCGGCCTGCTCCTCACCGTCTCCGCCTACGTCGTCACCACGTGCCGCCCGGACACTCCCTGGTCCCGCTCCTACTCCGCGTTCCTCAAGCTCGGCCTCGCCGTCCTCGTCGTCCGTCTCGTCTTCGTCGTCGCCCTGGGCTCGCCGATCCCGGGCACGCAGGTGCTCGTCACGCTCCCCGAAGTCCCGCTCCCCGACTGGGCGCAGGGCATCCGGCTCGGCGGCGCGGTCACGGCCGAGGGCCTGCTCTTCGCGCTCTACGACGGACTGAAACTGGCGACCCTTCTCGTGTGCGTGGGTGCCGCCAACGCCCTGGCCAGCCCCTCCCGCCTGCTCAAGACGCTCCCCGGCGCCCTGTACGAGACGGGCGTTGCGGTGGTCGTGGCCCTCACCTTCGCCCCCAACCTCATCGCGGACGTCCAGCGTCTGCGCGCCGCCCGACGTCTGCGGGGGCGCCCCGACACGGGTCTGCGCGGTCTGCTCCAGGTGGGCCTGCCGGTCCTGGAGGGCGCCCTGGAACGCTCCGTCGCGCTCGCCGCCGCGATGGACGCCCGCGGCTACGGCCGTACCGCCGACGTCCCCGCTCCCGTCCGCCGGACGACCGCCGTGCTCACTCTCGGCGGTCTGCTCGGCGTCTGCGCGGGAACGTACGGCCTGCTCACCGCGGCGGGCGGCAGCTACGGCCTGCCCGTGCTGTTCGCCGGAGTCGTCGCGGCCCTGGCCGGGCTGCGACTGGGCGGCCGCCGCTCCCCCCGCACCCGCTACCGCCCGGACCGCTGGACCCCGCGGGCGGGTCTCACCGCCGCCTCCGGAGTCGCGGTCGCGGCCGTGCTGACCGTCGCCGCGTCCGCCGATCCGGCCGCCCTGCACCCGGGTGTGATCCCCTTGACCGCCCCCGCCCTCCCGCTCTGGCCGGCGGCGGCCGTACTCCTCGGCCTGCTGCCCGCGTTCACGCACAAGGAGCCGTCGTGATCCGCTTCGAGAACGTCTCCGTGACGTACGACGGCGCCGCCCGACCGACCGTCCAGGACGTCGACTTCACCGTCCCCGAGGGTGAACTCGTGCTGCTGGCGGGCCCGTCGGGCGTCGGCAAGTCGACGCTTCTCGGGACGGTGTCCGGCCTCGTCCCGCACTTCACCGGCGGCACCCTGCGCGGCCGCGTCACGGTCGCCGGCCGCGACACCCGCACGCACAAGCCGCGCGAACTCGCCGACGTCGTCGGGACGGTGGGCCAGGACCCCCTCTCCCACTTCGTGACGGACACCGTTGAGGAGGAACTCGCCTACGGCATGGAGTCGTTGGGCCTGCCGCCGGAGGTGATGCGGCGCCGCGTCGAGGAGACCCTCGACCTGCTCGGCCTGGCCGCCCTCCGCGACCGTCCCATCGCCACGCTCTCCGGGGGCCAGCAGCAGCGGGTCGCGATCGGGTCGGTCCTCACCCCGCACCCGCGCGTCCTCGTCCTGGACGAACCGACCTCCGCGCTCGACCCGGCGGCCGCCGAGGAGGTCCTCGCCGTGCTCCTCCGTCTCGTCCACGACCTCGGTACGACGGTGCTGCTGGCGGAACACCGCCTGGAACGCGTCCTGCAGTACGCCGACCAGGTCGCCTTGCTGCCCTCCCCCGGCGCGGCCCCGCTGCTCGGCGCCCCGGCGGACGTCATGGCCGTGTCCCCGGTGTTCCCACCGGTGGTGAGCCTGGGCCGGCTGGCGGGCTGGTCCCCTCTCCCCCTGACCGTGCGGGACGCCCGTCGGCGCGCCGGTGACCTGCGGGAACAACTGGAAGGGCGGACGGCCCCCCGGGAGCCGGCCCCACCCGCGGCGCCCCCCTCCGGACTCCCGACCGGACTCCCGACCGGACTCCCGACCGGGCTCCCCGTCGTCCCCCCGGCGATTCCATCCGCCCGCCGCCGCTTCCGCCGTCCGCCCCCCGTGCCGTCCGCCTCCGTCGTCCCCGCCGAGGCCCGTTCCCTCTCCGTGCGCCGGGCCCGGGTCCAGGCGCTGCGCGACGTGGACCTCACCGTCCTGCCCGGCGAGACCGTCGCCCTCATGGGCCGCAACGGCGCCGGGAAGTCGACGCTGCTCAACACCTTCGTGGGCCTCGTCGAGCCGTCCGCGGGAACGGTCCGTACAGGCGGTCTCGTGCCGCACCGCACCCCGCCCCGGGACCTGGTCCGCCGCGCCGGTCTGGTCCCGCAGGAGCCGCGCGACCTGCTGTACGCCGACACGGTCGCCGCCGAGTGCGCGGCCGCCGACCGGGATGCGGGGGCCGCGTCCGGCACCTGCCGGGACCTGGTCTCGGACCTCCTCCCCGGCATCACGGACGACACCCACCCCCGCGATCTCTCCGAGGGCCAGCGCCTCACCCTCGCGCTGGCGGTCGTCCTCACCGCACGCCCGCCGCTCCTCCTCCTGGACGAGCCGACCCGCGGCCTGGACTACGCGGCGAAGGCGCGCCTGGTCGCCGTCCTGCGCGGGCTGGCCTCCGCCGGGCACGCGATCGTCCTGGCCACCCACGATGTGGAACTGGCCGCGGAACTGGCCCACCGGGTGGTGCTGCTCGCGGAGGGCGAGGTGATCGCCGACGGCCCGACGGCGGAGGTGGTGGTCTCGTCCCCCTCCTTCGCCCCCCAGGTCACGAAGATCCTGGCCCCGCAGGAGTGGCTCACGGTCGCGCAGGTGCGCGAGGCACTGCGGGAAGAACCACAGGACGAACTACGGGAAGAACTGCGGGAAGAACTGCGGGAGGACCCGCGATGACGATGCCCAGGCGGCGTCCCGTCCACCTCGGCCCCCGGTCGCTCGCCGCGTTGGCGCTGGTCAGCACGGTGGGCGTGATCGCGTTCGGCTGGCCCTTCCTCGCCCCGCCCACCTCCGCGCTGAACGCTCACGCCCAGGACGCCCCCTGGCTGTTCGCGGGCCTGCTGGTGCTGCTGGTCGCGGTCGTGGCGGCGACGATCTCGGAGTCCGGGCTCGGCGCGAAGGCGGTGGCGATGCTGGGCGTGCTGGCGGCGACGGGCGCGGCCCTGCGTCCGATCGGCGCGGGGACGGCGGGCATCGAGCCGATGTTCTTCCTGATGGTGCTGAGCGGCCGGGTTCTCGGGCCGGGCTTCGGCTTCGTCCTCGGCTCGGTCACGATGTTCGCGTCCGCGCTGCTCACGGGCGGGGTGGGGCCGTGGATGCCGTTCCAGATGCTGGCGATGGGCTGGTTCACCATGGGCGCGGGCCTGCTGCCGGGCGCCGACCGGCTCCGTGGCCGTGCCGAACTGGCCCTGCTCGCGGTCTACGGCTTCCTCGCCGCCTTCGCCTACGGCACGGCGATGAACATGGCCGGGTGGCCGTTCATGGGTGCGCTGGCCTCGGGCGTCGCCTTCGACCCGGACGGGACGGTGCCCGCGAACCTGGCCCGCTTCGCCGCGTACTGCGTGGCGACCTCGCTGGGCTGGGACCTGGGGCGGGCGGTGGTCACGGTCCTGCTGACCCTCACTCTCGGTCCGGCGGTGCTCAGGGCGCTACGCAGAGCGACCCGTCGCGCGGCCTTCGAGACCGCGGTCACATTCGAGGCCCCGCGGAAGGCTTCCGAGGGCCGTTGACCGGTGAACCACCCCACATGACCCACATCACCTACTATCCGACCTAGTCGGACAAATAGGACGCAATGTCCATGCCATAACAGGCTCTGACCTGGGCATTGAGAGCCAGCTCACACAGGACGCCAATGCCCCGAATACGGCCACAACTAGCAAAAGGGGTCTTTGCGGACAGCGCCCGATCCTGCTTCTCTGGATGACGTCGCAGGGTGCCGAAGAGCCCAAGGGCCTCGGCACCACGGCATGCAGCCACCCACCGCAACCACACGGTGCGGCACGCACCGCGTGACTCCGGCATGCAAGCGACCACCAACGTCCCCGAAGAAAAAGGTTCTCCGTGTCCGTCTCCGTCATCCGTCGCATCGCTTCCCCGAAGAAGGCCCTCACCGGCATCGCCGTCGCCGCCGCCACCGCGGGGATGGCGCTGTCCGCCGCCCCCGCCCACGCCGCGACGACGTCCTCCGCCGCCCAGGCCCAGGCGATCGCGCACAAGATGATCCCGAACGCGGCTCAGTACAAGGCTTTCTCCAACATCGTGAAGCACGAGAGCGGCTGGAACGTCACCGCCACCAACGCCTCCTCCGGCGCCTACGGCCTCGTCCAGGCCCTGCCGGCCTCCAAGATGGCCTCGGCCGGTTCCGACTGGAAGAGCAACGCCAAGACCCAGATCAAGTGGGGTCTGGACTACATGAACTCCCGCTACGGCAGCCCCGTCGCCGCCTGGAACTTCTGGCAGGCCAACGGCTGGTACTGAGCCACCCCACCGCGCGGAACAAGCGCCCCCGTACCGTCGAAGGCGGCGGCCCCCGATCCCCGGGGCCGCCGCCTTCGGCGTTTTCCTCTTCGGCTTCCTCTTCGGCGCTTCCCGCCGCCTTCGGCGCTTCCCGCCCTCGGCGTTTCCCGTCTTCGGCGTTTCTCACCTTCGCGTGATCCACTGACCCGATGACGACCGAGCCCACGCAGGACACCGAAACGCGGGGTGTCCCCCTGGTCCCCGTCCTGCTCGCCCTCACGGTGGTCAGCGGCCTGATCGACGCGGTCAGTTACCTGGGCCTCGGCCACGTCTTCACCGCCAACATGACCGGCAACGTCGTCGTGCTGGGCTTCGCCGCCGCCGGCGCCCCGGGCTTCTCGGTCCCGCACACGGCGACCTCGCTGGGCTGTTTCCTGGTGGGCGCGATCGTCGGCGGACGGGTGTCCCGGGGCCTCGGGACCGGCTCCCGCCGCAGATGGACCAGGATGACGCTGGCCGCGGAGGCGGTCCTGGTGGGCGTCTCGGCCGCGGTGGCCTTCGCCGCCCCGGACCACGCCCCCGTCACCGTGTACTCGGTCATCGCCCTGACCGCCTTCGCGATGGGCCTGCGCAACGCGACCGTACGCAAACTCGGCGTGGCCGACCTCACGACCACCGTCCTGACGATGACCCTCACCGGCCTGGCCTCGGACTCCCGGGCGGGCGGCGGCGCGGGCACCCACTCCCCGCGGCGTACGGCGTCGGTGATCGCCATGGTCGTCGGCGCGGCCATCGGCGCATGGCTGGTACTCCGCTACGGCATCGCCGTCCCGCTGCTGGTCGGGGCGGCGGTCGTGGCAGTACTGGCGCTGACGGCGTCCGGCCGGGAGTGAGGACTCATTCCGCGCTGACTCTCAACTCCTTCACCCCGTTGATCCAGGCGGACCGCAGCCGACGCGGGTCCCCCACGAGCCTCAGGTCGGGCAGGGCATCGGCGATGGCGTTGAAGATGAGGTTGATCTCGAGCACGGCGAGCGACTTGCCGAGGCAGAAGTGGGGTCCGCCGCCGCCGAAGCCGAGGTGCGGATTCGGATCCCGGGTGACGTCGAACTCGTCGGGCCGCTCGAACACCTCGGGGTCGCGGTTGGCGGAGGAGTAGAAGAGCCCGACCCGGTCCCCCTTCCTGATCAGCTTCCCGCCCAGTTCGGTGTCCTGGGTGGCGGTCCGCTGGAAGGCGATGACAGGCGTGGCCCACCGCACGATCTCCTCGGCGGCGGTGCCCGGCCTCTCCCGCTTGTACAACTCCCACTGCTCGGGGTGGGTGAGGAAGGCGTGCATCCCGTGCGTCGTGGCGTTCCGGGTGGTCTCGTTCCCGGCCACGGCCAGCATCAGCACGAAGAACCCGAACTCGTCGGAGTTGAGGTTGCCCTCGTTCTCGGCGGCCACGAGCGTCGAGACGATGTCGTGAGCGGGGCACTGCTTCCGCTCGGCGGCCATGTTCATGGCGTACGCGAGGATCTCGGCGGCGGACTGCTGCCCGACCTCCGCCGTGATGGCGAACTCGGGATCGTCGTACCCGATCATCTTGTTGGACCAGTCGAAGATCTTGGAGCGGTCGTCCTGGGGCACGCCGATCAGCTCGGCGATGGCCTGCAGGGGCAGCTCCGAGGCGACGGACGTGACGAAGTCGAAGGAACCGTCCTGCGCACGGGCTCTCTCGACGATCGCCGTGGCCCGGTTCCGCAGCCGCTCCTCCAGCGCCCGGATGGCCCGGGGCGTGAACCCGCGCTGCACGATCTGCCGCACGCGCGTGTGCTCGGGCGGATCCATGTTCAGCAGGATGAACCGCTGGGCGTCGATCGAGTCCCGTTCGATGTGCTCGTTGAACCGGATGATCGCGGTGTTGAGGTAGGAGGAGAAGATCTCGGGACGGGTGGAAACGTACTTCACGTCCGCGTGACGGGTCACCGCCCAGTACCCCTCGTCCTGGAAGCCGGCGACATTGCCCGTCTGAGGGATCCAGCGGACCGGTTCGGCAACGCGCAACTCGGCGAACTCCGGTAGCGGCACATGGTGCTGAAGCAGGTCGGGATCGGTGAAGTCGAACCCGTCGGCAAGCTCTGGACAGGGCATCGGCGGCTCCAGCCATCTGACGACGCGATCTGACGGTTCATCAGAAACTGATTGTCGTGAAGGTAGTTCAGGACCCTCGAGCCTGCAAGACCCTTGCGGTGACGCACATCACGTAAGCAGACTGCACACAGCGAAGAACTAGAACACGTACTAGTTCCGAAGGGATCCGCACCCATGGCCGCCGAACCCGTGATCGTGGAAGCAGTCCGCACCCCCATCGGCAAGCGCGGCGGCGCGCTCGCCAACCTGCACCCCGCCTACCTCCTGGGCGAGACCTACCGCGAACTACTCGGCCGCACCGCCATCCCCGCCGACGCGGTCGAGCAAATCGTCGGCGGCACGGTGACCCACGCCGGCGAACAGTCCATGAACCCCGCCCGCACGGCCTGGCTGACCGTCGGCCTCCCGTACGAGACGGCCGCGACGACGGTCGACTGCCAGTGCGGCTCCTCGCAGCAGGCGAGCCACATGACGGCGAACATGATCGCGGCGGGCGTCATCGACGTAGGCATCAGCTGCGGAGTCGAGGCGATGTCCCGCGTCCCCCTCGGCTCGGGCTCGAAGCACGGCCCCGGCAAACCGTTCCCGGACGAGTGGAACGTGGACCTCCCGAACCAGTTCGAGGCGGCGGAACGCATCGCGCGCAACCGGGGGTTGAGCCGCGCGGACGTCGACGCCCTGGGCGTGCTGTCGCAGTCGCGGGCGGCGACGGCCTGGTCGGAGGAACGCTTCAAACGCGAGACCTTCGCCGTCCAGGTCCCGACGACGGAGGAAGAACAGGCGGCGGGCCAGGGCATGTGGCGCCTGGTCGACCGCGACGAGGGCCTGCGCGACACCTCCCTCGACGCACTCTCCCGCCTCAAGCCGGTCATGCCGACGGCGATCCACACGGCCGGCAACTCGTCGCAGATATCCGACGGCGCGGCGGCGATCATGTGGGCGTCGAAGCGGATGGCCCGTGCCCTGAAGCTGAAGCCGAGGGCGAGGATCGTCGCCCAGGCGCTGGTGGGCGCGAACCCGCACTTCCACCTCGACGGCCCGATCGACGCAACCCGCGCCGTCCTCGGCAAGGCGGGCATGTCCCTGAAGGACATCGACCTCGTCGAGATCAACGAGGCTTTCGCGTCGGTGGTGCTGAGCTGGGCGAAGGTCTTCGACCAGGACCTGACCAAGGTCAACGTCAACGGCGGAGCGATAGCGCTCGGCCACCCGGTGGGAGCGACCGGCGCCCGCCTCATCACGACCGCCCTGCACGAACTGGAGCGCACGGACAAGGAGTTCGCCCTGATCACCATGTGCGCGGGCGGCGCACTGGCGACGGGGACGATCATTCAGCGCCTGTAGCGCCACCACCGGTCCAGGCAAGGAAGGTCGAGAACGCGGCGGGCTCGATGGTGAGAATCGGGCCCGCCGGGGTCTTGGAATCGCGGACGGCGATGGCGGCGGGAGTCTCAGCGATCTCGACGCACTCGCCACCCTGGTCACCGCTGTAGGACGACTTACGCCAGATCCTGTTCTCCATAGCGCTCCTCCATCACTCGCCGGATCAGCTCCGCCGATTCCTTGAGGGAGAGAGCGGCAGCCCGGAGATGATCGTAACGGAGTGAACAGTCGTTGACGGTGTCCGGGTTCGCGCTGGGATGCCCACTGCCGTACCCCTCCGTATAGACGATGGCCGGGTCGCCGGCGAAGCGAAAGAGGGTGAACGAGCCTTGCGCTCCGGGGTGTGCCCCGGCGGCAAACGGCAGCACTTGCACGTTGATTCGCGGATTGGCCTCGAACGACAACAGGTGCCGGAGTTGCTCGCGCATCACCTCCCGACCACCGATCTCCTGACACAGGACGCCCTCGCTGATCACAATCCAGAGGACGGGCGGCGCGGCTTTCTCGAAGATGCGCTGACGAGCGAGGCGGACGGTGGTGCGGTCGTCGAGATCGCTCTGATCGAGCACACCGAGCACGGCACGCGCGTAGGCCGGGGTCTGGAGCAGGCCATGCACCAGGTGAGTCTGAAAAGTGCAGATCTCTAGGGCCCGCGCTTCCAGCTCGGCGACTTCCCTGAACCAGGCCGGAAGTTGACTCCGCAGCACGAGTACGACGAGCCGCGAGAACAACCCGCCGGTCCCGAGGGCAGCATCGACCCTCTCACTGAACTCAACGGTGGGCACCTTCCGGGCGGTCTCGACCTGCCCCACCAGCGAGCCGGTGTAGTTGAGGACGCCTCCCAACTGCGCCTGCGTGAGCTCGGCCGCCTCCCGCAACCGCCGAAGCTCGAACCCGTAGTAGTCGAGCGGCGAAGCTCCCGGGTCGAGAACATTGATATGCGTCACGCAGGCCCTCCCACGACACAACGGGTTGCATTCAGTGCGTAGCCCAGAGTAGTTCCCACAGCTCACCCTCGTACCGTGAACGGATACTTCCCCTCGATCTACGCCTCTCCCGTCCCCACGCAGTACCGCATGACCCTGACGGCCGGCGAGCACTCGGCCCGCCATATCCGCCGAATCGCGCGCATGCACCTGCAGAACTGGGAGCTGCAACACCTGACGGACACGGTCGCGTTGGCCCTGACAGAGCTGATCGCGAACGTAATCCGCCACGTTCCGGACAGCCACTGCACGGTGCTCCTGCTGAAGCAGCGGACGGGCATCAGGGCAGAGGTGACGGACGCCTACGGCCAACTACTCCCGGCCCCGGCGAAGTCGGCCCCGGAATCGGAAGGCGGCCGAGGCTTGCTCCTCCTGGACGCGTTGGTCGACAAGTGGGGAGTGTCGCCGACAGCCGGGGGCGGAAAAACGGTGTGGTTCGAGTGCGAAGCCGTCACTTCTCATGGACGCGCAGAGCCCGACAGATGACGAACCCGTCACCCGAACCATCCGTGACGAGCAGCTTGACGTAGTCGGCCCTGCGCCTTTCGGGAACGTCCACAAACTCGTCGAGCTGGACAGCGTCAGGGGCGGGCAAGATCAGGAGTTCGCGATACCGGGACTTCACCTTCATCCCGAGCACGTCCAGGAACTCGATCTCGACGGCGTCCTCCAGCCCGCCCCCCGGACCGGACCGCAGCACGAGTTGCCGATGAGACGCCCCGTAGGACCAGAGCTGGAAGGCTCGCTCGTAACGGAAAGTCAAGTCCCGGTTCGCGACCGACCGGTCACTCACCTCGAATCCGTGAAGGCGCCTCCGCTGGAGCCACGTGCCGGTGGCGCCGACCGTCGCCACCAAGGCCCCGAAGGAGACAGCCCACGCCAGACTCCTGGGAATGTCCACGAAGGGGCCCATCACCCAGATCGCCCCGGACGCGATCACCCAAACGCCGAGCACCCGCAAAATCATGGCGCGCCGCGAAGGAGGCTCTGCCCGTAGCGCCTTGTGCCGCACCTCCTCGTATCTGCCCGCCCTCGCGTAATAGGCGTGCAGCCATCGGGCATTGCGGCACCCCGCCCAGAGGAGCAGTCCCAACCCCGCGCCCGTCAGGGTCGCCTGGAACAGGATCACGAGGTCGTCGAAGCCGGACAGAGCCGCAGCGATCAACACCGCCATCACAGTTCCGCTCGTCACCCCGACGCGCACGGGATGGCGAGCCGCCGCCAGTTCCAGCCGGGAAGGCGGCTCGCCCGTCCCCAAGACCCGGTCGACCGCCAGCAACGCCTTCTCCCAGCGACGCATGTCCACCCCCCGTGGAATCCCGCAGCACCGACCAGGAGGACCGCCTGGTCGGACTGCGAGAATCTCAGCCTTCGTTGATACGCAGCGACCGGCAGACCACGAACCCGTCCCCCGCCCCATCCGTGACAAGCAGCTTGGCGTACTTGGACCTGTGCTGTTCCGGGATCCCCACGAACTCGTCGATCTCGACAGTGTCGGGTGTGTACGAGATCAGTAGCTCACGGTACTGAGACTTCACCTTCATCCCCAGCACGTCCAGAAACTCGATGTTGAAGCGCTCCCGTCGCCATCGTCAGGGCGGCTTCGCAGGATGAGCTGACGATGGGGCATCCTGCCGAGCGTCGGCTGCGGGGCCTGGTGGTCGGGCCCGGTCGCGCCCCCGTGGAAGGCTCAGGGCAGCGAGGTCGCACGGTCGCCTGAACGGTCGAGGCGACGGGTGCGGTAGCGGGCGACCGCCCTGCATACGGCAGAGATCAGCAGGCCCAGGCCGATGATCAGGGAACCCACGGCGAGGAGCGCCAGGAGGACCAGGGTGGGGTTGATCCAGGCCGGAACGAGGTCGTACGAGGCGTTGCACTTGTTGTGCAGGGGGAAGACCTGCGACGGCTCGCGCCAGTGCTCCGCGCGGTAGCCGTCGTCGTAGGGCCGGCCTTCGATGAGAGTGCAGGTCTCCGCCACGTCCAGGCCACCGGAGAACGCCCCCCAGATCCAGGTGAAGAACATTCCGGCGCACGACAGCGCCGAGAGCAGCAGCCAGAAGAGCGGCGTCCGCCGTAGCAACCACACCCTCGTTGTCCAGATCACCGCGTTCCCGGCCACCGTCTTCCCGCCCATCCCGTGATTCTCCCCTCCCGGTGATCAGAACGCTCTGTCAGCCCCAATTGCCGTCTGTAGCATGCCTTTTGTCCCGTGCGCGCACTCAGCGGGCCGGGGCGTCCACGGGGAGGGACCGGACATGCTGAGCGAAGCGTTGACCGCGGCTGCGGCCGGTGGGGGAATGGCCGTCGTGCAGTCGGCCGGGGCGGACAGCTGGGCCTGGTTCCGGGTGCGGTGCGCTCGGCTCGTCGGGCGAGGGGACGCCGACGCCGAGCGTGAGGCGCTGGACCGGCTCGATCGGACCGCGGCCGTGCTCGGCGCCGTCGACGAGGGTGAGCGGGAGCGGGTGCGGGCCGTGCACGCGGTGCTGTGGCAACGGGAGTTCGCCTCGCTGCTGGAGGCCCTCGCGCAGGAGGAGCGGGACCGGCTCGTCGAGCAACTCGTCCGGCTGACCAAGGAGTTCGGGGCAGATGACGGGCCGCAGGGCGGCGCCGTCAGCGGGAACACCTTTCACGGGCCCACCGCCGTCCAGACCGGTGATCACAACCGGCAGGAGAACCACTTCGGGTCCGGCGGATGAGCGACCCCCGTCCCGAGACCGGCAGCACCGAGTCGGACCCCGGCGACAGAGGCCCGCGCCACGCGAACTCCGTCTCCGGCAACGCCTTCCACGGGCCCGCCGCGTTCCAGGTCGGTGACCACAACACCCAGAACGTCCATCACCACGTCACCCACACCGCTCCCGCCACCGGGGACCCGCTCGACACCACCGCCGACGAATTCGCCCGTGTCGTCGGCGCCCAGTGGCAGGAGGAGGCCGGGCTGCGGCGGCTGCTCGAGCCCGCGCCGCTGCCCGTGCGGTGGCGGGTGAGTGAGCGGAAGGTGGCGGGTCGGGTCGTCGGGGCGACCGGGGAGGGTGCGGGACGGGCGCGGTTCGGGCCGTTGCCGGGGCTCGGGCCGACTACCCGGGCGCTGCTTCGCGACGGCGGTGGGCTGTCCGAACTCCACGCCGTGTACGGCGGGTTGGCCTCCGGGCGGCTGCTGCTCGTCGGGGCGCCGGCCGCGGGCAAGACCGCTGCGGCCGTGTTGCTGCTCCTCGACGCGCTCGCCCATCGGGCCGCGCAGGGCGTACCCGCGGACCGGGCCCGCGTGCCCGTCCCCGTGCTGCTCTCCCTCGACGGGTGGAACCCCGGCGAGGACACTGTCACCGAGTGGGCCGCCGACCGGCTCACCCGCGAGTACACGCTGTTCCACGGCCGGGGCGGGCGCGCCCGCGCGCGGCGGCTGCTCGAGCAGGGACGGATCTCCCTCTTCCTCGACGGCCTCGACGAGGTCACCGGCAAGCTGCGCGGGGCCATGGTCAGCGCGCTGGAGACGGCGCCGTTCCGGCTGGTGCTGGTGTCGCGGGCCAGGGAAGCGGTGCTCACCGCGAAGAAGGCCCGGCTGGGCGGCGCTCTGGCGGTGGAGATCCAGCCGGTGCGGCCGGCCGACGCCGCCGGGTATCTGCTGAACCGGCTGCCCTCCGCGCCGTCCCGCGCCTGGCAGGAGCTCACCGGGCGGCTTCTCGCGGAGACCGACCCGTTCGCCGCCGGACCGCTCGCCGCCGCGCTCGCCGGTCCGCTCGCCATCGCCCTGGTCCGCGACGTCTACGGTGACGACGACCCCGTCGACGAACTGCTCGACACCGCCCTCTTCCCCACTGCGGCGGCCATCGAGAACCACCTTCTCGATCACGCGGTCGTCGCCGCGTACATCCGGCGCCCCGGGCACCCCCGTCCGCGCTACTCCGCCAGGACGGCCGAACGCACGCTCCGGTACCTCGCCGGCCGGCTCACCCAGGAGGGTGTCCACGATCTGCGCTGGTGGCACACTTCCGGCTGGACGGGCCACCGGCCGCGGCTGATCGCCGTATGGATCGTCTCCACGGTCGTGTGCGGGCCGCCCGGCACGGTCATGGCCTGGAGTCTGTACCCGACTCCGCTGGTGGCCGTGATCAGTGTCCTGTCCGCGATCGGGGGCGGCTACGGCGTCGCCCGCCGGGTCGCGGAGTTCAGCGAGCCGCAGCCGCTGTCGAGTGCCGGCTGGCGCGACATCTTCACCCCGGACACGGTCCGGTCCGGCATCGGGCAGTGGCTTTTCGTGGGTACCGGGCTCTGCGTCCTGCTGCCGCTGGTCTTCGACCCCGGCCCGCCGATCTGGCTGCTGTACCTGGTGACGCTGCCCATCGGCTTCTCCGAGCTGCTGGTGACAGGCCGAGGACACAAGATCCTCTCCGGCACCCCGTTCCTCTCCGCCGGCTCGGGCCGTGGCTACGACAAGGTACGGAAGGGGTTCGACCGGCCCCAGGTGGTGGACACCCGGTCAGTGGGCCCGGTGGACGTGTGGCGACACCACATAGGGCTGCGGCTCTTCCTGGGGCTGCTGACCGGATTCGCCCTCGCGCTGTACATCGGCCCGATCATCGCCTGGACGCAGTACCCGCTCCTCGGAGCGATGTTCGCGCTGACGGCCGCCCTGTGGACCGGCGCCGCATCGGTCCTCGCCGGCAACCTGGCCGTCGCCACCGCCCTCACCGCCGTACAGCTCCACTTCGAGAAAGGCACCCCCGTACGGTTGATGCGCTTCCTGGAGGACGCCCGTCGCCGCAACCTGCTGCGGGCGACGGGCCCCGTCTACCAGTTCCGGCACGCACGGCTCCAGGAGCGGCTGGCCGCGAGAAGCGCGCCGGAGTGATCAGCTCACCGGCCGGGCGCCGCCATCGGAACGGTCTCGGTCCATCGGAACGTCATCGACAACGGCTTCTGGCCGCCGGGGAAGGCCGCGCGGGCGGTGTTGGAGATGCCCGACGCCATCGGGTCCTTCGCTCCGCTCTCGTACCCTTCCTTCGACACTCCACGGGTCAGCGACTCGACGGTCATCTTCTGGGTGATCTCGAACTGCACCGTTCCGCGCCGGTTCAGCCTGTTGTAGCCGGTCACGGTCGCCTTCATGTTGAAGGAGCCGAGTACCGCGCGGGTCGCGCCCGCCGCCGTGTCCCGGTCGTTGTCACCGGCGAGCTGCATGAGGGCGTCGGACACCTCGCCCGCCATCATTCCCTTGAGGGGGAGATCGTTCATGGCCGCGCCGTACTTGGTCTTGTAGTCGAGCCCCTTGATGGTCTGCCCTATCTTCGTGTGCGTGCGGTGCGAGAGGAAGGTGCGCACGACCTGCATCCAGATGTGGTCCTGGACGGCCTGGGTCATCTTGTCGTTCGCGTCGAAGTAGTAGGCGGACGGAGTGGCACCCATGAACCACATGGCCGTGAGCTGGGTGGCGTTCGGGTTGAGGATGACCTCCGGGTTGAGGACCAGCTGCTCGCGGTAGGCGGCCGCGGCCCGACGGCCCAACTCGTCCTGTCGCGTCCACGTGTCGCCGCTGGCCGTGCCGCAGTTGCTGTTGCACGGGTGGGGCGTCTGCGGCTTGGAATAGTCGACGGCTTCGTTGGGACGCCCGTTGCCGGGGGTACCGTCCGGGCGGGTCGGACAGGGCGTGTCGTCGCCGTTGCCGCCGCAGGCGAGGCCCAGGCCGGTGGGGTCGCTGTGGGTGAGCGGGTTCTGCACCGCGTACGTGTAGCCGTTGAGGCTTTGGAGTTCGCCGGTTTCCAGGAGCGGGTCGACGCTGATGAACTGCCCGATGGACGCGTCGTATTCACGGGCGCCGATGTGGGTCAGGCCCGACGTGGCGTCCCGTGTCTTGCCGAGGAAGCCCTTGTCGTCCGGCCAGGGGCCGTTCAGTGTCGTGCCGCGGTCGGCGCCGAACGGGGTGGTGTAGCGCTTGGTGAAGGTCTGGCCGGCGTCCGGGTTGAGCGCCAGCGTCGAGGTCCGGTGCTGGTCACCCGTGAGGTAGGTGAGCTTGTTGGTGCCCGACTGGTTGGAGCGGACGGCGACCGTCAGTTCCTCGGCGCCGTAGTAACGCTGCGCCCAGGTGGTGCCGTTGGCGCGGAGGTGGAGTTCGGTGGCGCCGGTGTACAGGATGCGCTCGCCGTTCTGTGTGCTGCGGATCAGCAGGGTGCCGTCCGTGGTGTAGAGGTAGTCGGTCGCCACGCCGCCCTCGGTGAGCCTGCTCAACTTGCCGTCGGGCGACCACTCCAGGGTCTGGGTTCCGCTCGCTCCGGGCCGGTGCCAGGTGTTGCCGGACTTGTCGTAGTCGTAGGAGCGCTCCGGGGTGGCGCAGTCGGTCTTGGTCGTGGTGCCGGTCAGGGTGTGCGGCTGGGCGGTGAGGGTGGTGGGGTAGCAGTACGTCGTCTTCGTGTCGCCGGTGCTCTTGTGGACCGTCTCGCCGGTCCGCTGGCCCGCGGCGTTGTAGGAGTAGCTCGACCAGTACGGGGCCGGGCCCGACAGGCTCGACGCGCTCCTGGTGTCGGCGCACTTCTGTGAGGCGGGCGTCCAGGCCTCGGTCAGGCGCTGGTGACCGTCGTAGGTGAAGCACTGGGTGTCCGCGGAGCCGGTGCCGCCCAGGAGGGTCGGGTCGCTGATCGCGGTGACGTTGCCGGTCTGGTCGTAGGTGTAGGTGAGGTCCTGGAGCATGTAACCGTGTGTCTGGTCGGTGACATGACTGTTCGTCAGGCGGCCGGTGCCCTCCTCATAGGTGTGGCCCACGTACACGCTCTTGTTGCCGGTGCCGCCGGTGCCCAGTGTCAGCTGCTGCGGCTGTGCGAGCGCCGAGTAGTCCACGTCCAGCAGGTAGCCGGTCGCACCGCCCACCGAGGTGACGTCACCGACGGCGTCGTATCCGTATTCGACGATCTCGGACGACAGGCCGCCCACGGCCGGCTCACGGCTGAGCTTCTTGCTGCCGTCGACGTTGTACTCCGTCTCGTACGCCAGCGTGGCGGACGCGCCCGCCTTCACGAACGGGTCGCTGTCCGGCAGCTCCAGCTGGGTGCCCGTGGGGCGGTTCAGGCTGTCGTAGGCGGTGATGGACTGTGTGTAGGCCGCGCCTGCCTTGCCGTTCACGTAGCGGGTGGAAGAGGTGAGCTGGCCCTTGACGAGGGTGTCGTAGACGAAACCGGTGAGCTGGTTGGCTTCCGTCTTGGAGTTCTTCCAGGTACCGATGGTCCGGCCCAGCACGTCGTAGTCGGTCACGACGGCCGTGCCGCGTGCGTCCGCCGTTCTGACCGGACGGCCGAGGGCGTCGAACTCGGTGAGCGTCACGCCCTTGTCCGGGTCGGTGCTGATGCCCTCACGGCCGAACAGGTCGTAGACGTAGGACCACTTGGCGCCGTCGGGGCCGGTGAGCGTCAGTCTCTTGCCGTCCAGGGCGAAGTCCGTCTTGGTGGACGTGTACGAGGCGCCGGCGCTGCCGCCGTAGGCGGCGTCGGCCGGGCTCGTGCTCGCGTACTCGCGGGTCTCCGTCACCTGGCCGCGGACGTCGGTGATCGTGCGCTGTGCCGAACCGCCCTCCAGGGCCGTGGTCGCGGCCGAGTCACCCGTGTAACCGGTGGTGGTGGCCCACTTCTTGATGCCGTACGTGTACAGGGTGCTGGTCGTCGCGCGGCCCGCCCCGTCGAACACCGTCTCCGTCTGCTGGGGCGCCTCGCCGTACTCGGCCCGCGTGTACGTGCCGTTGGGCGTGCTCGTGGTGTCGAAGATGTCGGCGTACGTCTCGTAGGCCAGACCCCGCGTGTCGTAGCGGGTGTCCGTCAGCAGCCGGCCGCCCTCGGGGGTGGGCGACTGGGTCTGGAGGGGGCGCAGGAGCGCGTCGTAGAGCGTGTAGGTGGTCTTGTAGGTCTCGCCGTCCTTCTTCAGGGTCGAGGTCGACACCCAGGACGGCTTGGCGTTGTCCGTGTGGTAGGCGTACTTCTGGTTGGGTGCCTGGCTGCCGCTCGTCCGGTTCGGCAGCCATACGTCGGTCAGCCGGCCGAGGGCGTCGTAGGCCATCTCGGTCTTCTTGAGGCTCACGTCATAGGTGCGCAGCGGCACCGCGCGACGCGGGTCGAGGAAGGTGACCGTGTTGTACGTCTTGGCGTCCGTGGTGACGGTCTTGGTCAGCGGCCCCGCGTCGACGGGCGTGTAGGCGGTGCTGGTGGGGTTCCCCACCGCGTCGGTGACCTTGAGAGTGCGGCCCAGGGTGTCGTACGTCGTGGTGGTGGCCGTCTGCCAGCCGGACGGGAGTCGGTCGCCGGCCGCGTCGGCGGCCGTGGTGTAGCCGGTGGGACGGCCGGTCCAGGTCGCCAGGCCCTTGGTGGGTTTCTGGGTCGCCGACCAGGTGGTGGCGTTCGCGGTGTCGTAGACGGTGCCGACGTCGGAGAGCACACTGCCCCGCTCGGGCGCGGCCGGGTTCATCGTCGCGGGCAGCGCGAGCGATGCGTCCGCGGTCGCGCAGCTGCGGGCGACCGTGCGGGTGCGGGAGGTCAGGCCGATGAGGCCGATGTCGGCGTTGCGGGCGTACCAGGTGCGGGTGCAGGTCTCGTCCGAGGCCTTGCCGACCTGCCCGGAGTCGTCGACCGTGACGGGCATGCCGTAGCTGTCGTAGGACGTGTTCGTCAGGCGTTCGCGCCAGGTCTGCGAGGCCGTCAGGTAGGTGTAGCTGTGCACCTTCTGCGGGCGGACGAAGCGGGCGACGTGGTCGCCGGCGCCGGACACGCTCTGGCGGGCGGTCTCCTGGGACCAGGGGTCGTTCACCGTCGCCGAGACGGCGGTGGAGCCGTCGTAGGTGACCTGCTCGCGCAACTGCCCCGCATACGGGTCGCTGTCGGTGAGGGCGGCGGCTCCGAGAGCGGGCGTCGACAGGGGGGCGACGGAGACGGACTTGGCGGTGCCGTCGCTCTTCTTGTCACCGTCCATGCCCTGGAGGTAGAGGGAGACCGTGCGGGAGCGGGTCACGCCCGTCGCGCCGGTCCAGGCGGTCACCTGGGCGTAGCCGCGCCACTCCGACCAGGTCCGTTCGTCCTTCGGCGCGAACGGGTCGTCGCCGTAGTGCCAGGCGGCACCGCTGTAGGAGTACGCGTGCTCGACCGCCTCGTTGCCGCCGGTCGGGTCGGACACGCCGACGGCCAGCACCCGGTACTTCTGGAACCAGTCGATCGAGGCGTCCTCGCCACCGTTGATGTGCCAGAACTGCGGATAGCACGAACGGGTGTTGGTGTCCGGGGCCGCGCCCAGCACCTGGCTGCGCACGCACTCCGCCGCCGACAGCGTCACCGTCGTGATCGCACCGGTCTCCGAGACGACGGTGGAGATCCGCGGCCGGGTCAGGGGCAGGATGTCGTCGGTGCCGTCCACGCGGTTCGACCGCATCTGGTAGGTGAACGAGACCGGGTTCAGCGCGACGCTCGTGGCTCCCGCCTTCGCGGTCCGCTCGAGCGACTTCAGGGTGAGCACCTGGTCGGAACTGTCGCCGATGTCCCCGCCGTCCAGGTACTGCTCGACCAGGTCCCAGGAGTCCACCGCGTCGTAGGCGGCGGAGGTGGCGTTGTAGGAGAAGGTGTCGATCCCGGTCAGCCGCTTACGGGAGAAGAAGGCCGGGCCGACGGCCTTGCACTCGTCGTCGTCCTTGGCGCAGATCGCGTCGAAGGGAACGTCCGGCCAGTTGTCGGCGGTGTCCTTGGTCAGGGAGGAGCAGTCCGACGCGGTGCAGCGCTCGGCGTAGCCGAAGGTGACCTTGGCGTCCGCCTTGTCGGTGAACAGGGCCCCCTTGCGCAGGCCGTACTCGATCCGGTTCAGGTAGCCGCCTCGCGTGTAGGCGGCGTCGGCCGTCTCGGCCTTGTTCTTCTTGTAGTAGTTCGATTCCTTCGTGTACCAGTAGGTGGCCGCGTTGCCCCGCAGGTCCTCGACGTAGTCGAGGCTCCACCGCCAGGCCTGCGTGAGCGAGCGGTCGCCGAACGCGTCGCCCGCGGAGTAGCCCGGCTCGCCCGAGTCGTCGCCGAACACCGGCACCGTCGCCGTGGAGTTGGTGCGCTGGGCGTCCGCGCCGTCCAGCTTGTTCTGACCGAAGACGTACTTCGTGCCGTCGCCGGTGACGACGGTCCAGTACTCGCCGTTGTCGTCGCCGTTGTCCGCGCCGGTGGACCGGGTGACCTTCGAGGCGTCGTCGCCCTCCAGCCGCCACTGACCGTCGTCGTCGTCCTTGACCAGCCGCGTCGACTTGCCGTTCAGCACCAGACGGGCGTTGTCGTACTTCCAGCAGAGGTCCGAGATGTCCTCGTGGCCGTCCTCGTCGCACGAGCCGTAGGTGCGCTCGATGTAGGACTCGGTGAGCCCGAAACCCTCACCGACCGAGGTGCCCTGGTTGTTGGACGTGGCCGTGCGGCCGTCGACGCTGCCCGAGTCGTACGACAGGGACAGCGGCGGCAGCGGGCCCGCCGCCGCGGGCGGCAGCGTGAAGTCGTACGACCAGGTGAACGCGCCCGAACTGCCGCCCGACTCCCAGGACGAGGAGTCCGACAGCGGGGTGGCCGAGTAGTTGCCGGTGCCCTTGGGCGACTCCCCGGACCCGGCCGCGGTGGCGGTGACGGCCAGCACGGTGGCGGCCGGGGCCGCGCTGCCCGCGGCCTTCATGAGCTGGGTCGACGCACCGTCCGCGGACTCGGCGATGCCCACCTGCGCCGAGACCGACCGGTGCGTGAGGTCGTTGTCCGACGCGAGCGGACGCTGGGTGCGGCACTCGCTCTTCTCGGGGGTCGTCAGGGCGCACGCGGGAAGCTGCACCAGACGCAGCCGCTGCGACCAGCCGCCACCCAGGGCCGAGGAGAATCCGCTGTAGTCCACGCTCACTTCGGCCTTGCCGGCGGTGTCCGCCGCGGCGGTCAGCAGTACACCCGCGACGCCTGCCGCGCGCGCTGCCGTCTGATCCAGCACGGTGACACGCGCCGTGCCCGCCGCCGCGGCCTTGTCCCCGGGCGGCGGCTCCAAGGTGACCGGTACTCCGCCCGGTTCGGCCTTCCCCGCCCTGCCGCCCGTGAGGGAGAGCTTCGCCTCGCCCTCTCCGGGCCAGACCGCCTTCTGCTCCGTACGGGCCCGATCGGCCTGGGCCTTGTTGGCCTTCTTCTCCTGGGCGACCCGTCGCCGGGCTTCCTTCGCGCCGAGGCCGTCGACCGTCTCGACCTTGCTCACCCGGGACTTGGGTACTTCAGGCCGCCCCGGGCCGGAGGTCTCCGCGGCCTGGGCCAGCTGCGCCGCGCCCAGAGGTGCGACGAGCGCGAGGGCCAGCGACTGCACCAGCAGCCGGCCGAAGCGGTGCCGGGCGGCCCCACCCCCTCGCGTATGTGAGGTGCTCCTGCCAAAGATCATGGTCTTGTTCCCCCGGTCGTGTCGAAAGAGTTCTGAGAGGTTCGGAGCGGTAGCCAGAAAGCAGGGGCAGGGGCAGCCCGCCGAGCGAGCCGCCCCTGCCCCTCCCCGTCAGTCGCCTACGGTCTCTTCGATCTGCTCGGATCCGGCCATCGCACCCGCCCACAGGCGAACATCCGCGACGCGTCCGGGCAGGTAGTGCCCCCACGTGTTGCCGGCGAAGTCCTTGCCGACCGCGAGGTCGCCCGAGCCGATCTTGGCCGTGAACGCCTGGTCGTCACCGTTCTGCACGGCTCCCAGGTAGAGGCCGATCGTGCCGTCCTGGGCGTTGAAGACGCCGGTCATCCTGACCGTGCCGTCCACCATCGCGGCCTCGTCGGACGCCACCGCGCTGAACGTGCCGTCGGCGTTGAGCCGGCCGAAGCGCCAGAAGCCCACCGGCACCGTCTTCTCCTCCAGGGTCTCCTCGTCCAGCACGGTCTGCTTGTCCGTCAGCTCGTACCAGAAGCCCCAGGCCGACCCGTCGGCCGTCCGCTGCCCCACCACCTGGCCGGTGTAGCCGACGCTCTTGCCGGCGAGCGCGGTGGCATCCAGGGACGCCAGCGTCGTGACCGTGAACGACCCCGTGTCGTCCACCACCGGACCCGCCGCCGTGGCCGCGTCGTCCACGCCGTCCAGCACGATCGACTCGCCGTTCAGCGAGGCACCGCCGCCGAGGGTCAGCGACCGGCCGTAGCCCGAGGTGGTGTCCGCGATCGCGGTGCCGGAACCCCGGTCGGCCGACCAGTCGGCGACCAGCTCCACCCCGGCGTACCCCTGCGACGTCAGCGCCCGTGCGTCGTCCGCGATCTCCTCCGGGGACAGGGCCCGCTGCCACGCCGTGGGCTCGTCGATGCTGCCCTTGAAGTAGTCCACGTAGGTGTCCGCGTACAGCAGGCGGCCGATCTGGAACGCGCCGTCCGCGTGCCAGGCGGTCCCCGCGTCGACCGAGGCCTGAAGCGTGCCGTTCACGTAGAGGTGGACCTTCTTGGCAACGGCGTCATGGACACCGGCCACATACGTCCACACCCCCTTGGGTGACGCGTTCGGTGCCGCCGCCTCGTGGAAGGCACCGTCCGTGCCCAGCACGCGCATGCTCCACTTGCCGCCGTAGGAGATGATGAACGGGCTGTACTTCTTGGTGAACGGGCTCGTCGTCGCAGCGGACTGACTGAGGACCGTGACGGTCTTCGTGGAGGCCGGGTCGACCCGTACCCAGGCGGCGACCGTGTAGGACCCCGCCGTGTCCAGCACCGTGCCGGCCGTGGCCGCATAGCCGGTGCTGCCGTCGAGTGCCAGCCCCTTGTCCGTCACCGGCGTCGCCAGCGGCACACCGGCGGCGTCACGGGTGATCAGACCGCGACGGCCGCGGTCGTCGCGGACCGCAGCGCCGCCCGGGGTCGCGTTGTCCGCGCCGTCCCACGTCGCGGAGTCCACCGCCGTTCCGTCGGCCTCCCCGAACTGCCACTGGCCGACCGGCTTCTCACCGTCGGCGACCACGAAGTCGACGACGGACTGCGCACCGTAGCGGGACACGTTGTCCTTGGCCCGCACGTACAGGCGGTACGTGCCCGCCTTCGTGGGCGTGATGCCCACCGACACGGAAGCCCCCTTCTGATCCGGCGACCACGCGGCCGTCGAGGAGAGCTTGTACTGATACGCGACGTTGGTGTCGCCGGTGGCGGGCGCGAACTTGAAGGTGCCCTTCACCGCCGGGCCGCCGTGAGCGGTGCAGTCGTTGGCCGTGCACGCCGTGTAGGGGCTGCCGACGGTGATGCTGGGCGCCTTGGGCGCGCTGGAGTCCACCTTGAAGTAGCACCAGCCGGTGGTGGTGGCGTTCGACGGGCCCGCCAGATTGCTGGCGCCGCCGTTGTAGTACGACCGTACCCAGCTCCGGTACCGGTAGAGCGTGCCGTCCGTGAGGGTGGACCAGGTCAGCGTCACCTTGGTGTTGTCACCGACGTAGCCGGTCGAGGGACGTGCGTCGCCGTTGCCCGGCGTGGTGTCCACCCAGGTGCTGCCGCTCTTGCTGTCGAGGTCGTAGGCGATCCGCAGCTGGGCGTCCTTCTCACCGCCGGGCTTGGTCTGCGCGGTCGCGGCCAGCGCCGGAGTGGGGTCGGAGACGACCGCCGGGTCGCTCTCGGCGGTCTCGCAGACGGTGCCGGAGCCGGTGACGATGCCGACGGCGCTCGGCTTGTCGGGCAGGCCGACGAAGTTCACGGCGAGTACGGCGTCGTTCTTGAAGCGCTTCCAGGCCGACGGGTCGGACTCGTCGTGCGCCTTGATCTCCAGCGTCAGCCGGGAGAACTTGCCCGCGGCGAAGTTCGACACCGTCGAGGTGAGGTTCTCGTTCGTCTCGTCAGGGTTGTCGTTGAACTCGATCGGCGCGTCCGGCGCGTCCGGGTCGCACAGCGAGCCCCGGCCGGCCGAGACGTTCCGGTCGACCATCAGATCCAGTTCCGACGGCCGCGAGGACCACGTGGTCGCGGAGGAGATGTTGTTCGTGCGGACCAGGTCCACCCAGCGCGGGTCACACTGGAACGCCCACGGCTCCGTCACCCGGAACGTCGCGTCCAGAACCTTCTTCCCCTTCAGGCTCGCCGGGGAGAACTCGAAGTACAGCTTCTGCACATACCCCGGACCGCAGTAATAGCCGTTCCAGGTACCGCACTTGCCCGCACCCTTGCCCTGGTCGTCGTCGCCGTTGCTCCAGCCGTACGACTCGTAGCCGTCGCTGCGCAGCAAGGTGCGCTCCGACTCGCCCCACGTCACCGTCGGGTCGATGAAGAGCGGAAAGGCGGAGGCGTCGGTCTCGGTGAGCATCTCCGTGTCCGGGACGACGGACAGCGAGTCCTTGGTGACCGCCACGTCCATCTTCGCGACCTTGTCACCCTGACCGGGCTCCAGACCCGAACCGGACGGCGCCACCTCGGCGGGGTCGGACGACTCCACCGGCTCCTCGCCGAGCACCTGCGCCCGCACCGACTGGGGCTGAGCCCCGGCGGTCTCCGACGTCTCCGCGGTCTCGGCGGCTTCTGGGGTCTCTGCCGTCTCCGGCGTCACAGCAGTGTCTGGCGTCCCGTCGGCCTTCGGCGTCTCCGGCGTCTCCGGCGTCTCCGGCGTTTCCGGCGCCTTCGGCGTCTCGGCCGCCTTCGAGGTCTCCGGCGTCACGGCAGCCTCACCGGCCGAGTCCCACATCCGCGCCGGCGGCGCCTTGAACACCGTGCGACCACTGCCGTCGACGGCCGCGAGGTTGCCCGCCGCACCCTCGCGGACGTCCAGCCCCTGAGCCTTCAGCCCGAAGGTGAGCTTCTTCAGCTCCTCGTTCGCCGCCGCCTCGGGTGTCTTCACCACGAACACCGGCTGGAAACTCTCCGGCGTCGCCGTCACTCGCAGATCGACACCCGGCAGCACCTCCGCATATACGGCGCTCGAGCCATCCAATCGCGGGGCCGGAAGCTTTTCCGGCCATTCCAGTTCCAGCGAGTTGCCCTGGTCCTCGATCCGCGCCAGCGGCGCCTTGTCGCCCCCCGCCGAGAACGCGATCGACACGGCGGCGGCCTTCGGCCCCACCGAACCATCGGAACGTTTTTCCAGGGTCGCGTCCGGCGCCTGCCAGCCACCGCCCGCCCTGGCCACGCGTATCGGAACCGCCGACTGCTCCAGCGTGAAGGTGAACCCGTCGGGATTGGCGTAGACCGTGGTCCGGTCCGTACGCTCCCCCGTCACCTCCACCCGCTGACCGGACTCCTCCGCCTCGGCCAGCGCCTGCTGACCCTCCGTCAGGGCCGCGGGATCCGCCTCCGGGGAAGCTGCCGCAGCCTGCTGCGCGGGCAACGCCAGCATCCCCAGCAACACGGCCAACGCGGCCGTCGTCGCTCCCGTCCCCCTGCGTCTGCCGTGTCTACGGCGTCCGAACGCGCCTGGTCCACCCCGTGCCGAAAGCACTGAACTCCGCCCCCCAGAGTCAGAAGATCTCGAAAAAGTAAGCGAATTCAAACCCCTGTTTCACCCAGCGTCAAGGAAATATCGCTGTGCGCAATGGCCACTTGACACACCAAAGCCGGTCAACTGCCCCTTGGGAAATGCGCTGCCGACTCATCAGCGTGCGCGCAAAGCACGAGAGGAAAGAGAGATGAAAGAAAGAGGAAAGGGAGAAAATCCTCAGCGATTGACAGCCATCACCACGTAGAGGCCCGCGATGGCCGCGAGCACGCAGACGACGGCCAGGACGATCAGCACGAGGCCGATCAGGCCGGTCGCGCCGGCGATCGCCATCCACCCGGCGCGTTCCGCGCGTTCGCCCCGCCGCACCGCGTCGCGGTAGTCACTGTCGTCGTTCCAGTCGCGATCAGTCATGGTCCCCCCGTATCCAGCCGCTGTCTGTCCCACTGTGCCGGTCGGGCCGATGCCCGGGAAGAGTGATCACCTGGGTGCCGGGTCCTTCTCCGGCACACCGGGCGCCGCGGCCTCGACGGCCCGGTCCGCCGTCACCGCCGTCACCGCCGTCGCCGTCGCCGTCGCGAACCGTGCCCGCGGCCCCATGAAGAGGTACGACAGGCCGAAGCCGCCGCCCACCACCAGCGCGCCGCCGACCGCGTCCAGCACCCAGTGGTTGCCGGTCGCCACGATCGCCGACACCGTGAAGAACGGGTGCAGCAGGCCCAGCGCCTTCATCCACCACTTCGGGGCGACGATCGCGATGACCAGCCCGCACCACAGGGACCAGCCGAAGTGCAGGGACGGCATCGCCGCGTACTGGTTGGTCAGCGCCGTCAGCGTCCCGTAGTCCGGCTTGGAGAAGTCCTGGACGCCGTGGACGGTGTCGATGACGCCCAGGTCCGGCATCAGGCGGGGCGGGGCCAGCGGGTAGAGCCAGAAGCCGACCAGGGCCAGCAGGGTCGCGAAGCCCAGGGAGGCGCGGGCCCAGCGGTAGTCGACCGGGCGGCGCCAGTACAGGAGGGCGAGGACCGACAGCGGCACCACGAAGTGGAAGGACTCGTAGTAGAAGTCGAAGAAGTCCCGCAGCCACGCGACCTTGACCACCGCGTGGTTGGCCCAGTGCTCGATGTCGATGTGCAGGAAGCGTTCGATGTCGAGGATCTGCTGTCCGTGGGCTTCCGCCCGGACCCGGCCCGCGGAGTTCGAGCCGCCGGTCGCCGCCAGCCGGACCTGCTGGTACGCCGCGTACGTCACACGGATCAGCAGGAGTTCCAGGAGCAGGTTGGGGCGGGTCAGGACCCGCTTCAGGAACGGCAGCAGCGGGACGTGCTTCCAGCGGGTGGGGACCGGCCGCGCGTACTCCGTCGGGACGGGCGTGCGGTAGTACGGGGAGGTGCGCGGCAGGAACGGGAGGACCGTGGCCGCCGCGATCGCCGCCAGCAGCACCGCGTTGTCGCGCAGCGGGTACAGGGCCGCCATGTTCGGCAGCATCATCTTCGCCGGGAGGGTCATCACCAGGATCACCGCCACCGGCCACACATAGCGGTCGGAGGCACGCCTGCCGACCCGCCCCACCACGGCGAGCAGGACCCACAGCAGCTGGTGCTGCCAGCTCGTGGGCGAGACGACGATCGCCGCACAGCCCGTGAGGGCCACCGCCAGCAGCAGCTGGCCGTCGCGGGCGTAGCGGACCGACCGGCGGACGCCCAGGACGGCGACTGCCGCGCCGAGCGACAGGAACAAGCCGATCTCCAGCGGGCCGGAGAGGCCGGAGCGGAGCAGGGCCCCGTGCAGGGACTGGTTGGCGAGCGCGTCGGCCTCGCCGCCGAGCCCGACACCCGCCATGTGGTGCACCCAGTAGGTGTACGAGTCGTGCGGCATCGCGGCCCAGGCGAGCACGGAGACCGCGGCGAACGAGGCGCCGGCGGAGGCCGCGGCGCGGCGGCGGCCGGTGAACCACAGCAGCGCGGCGAAGAGCAGGACGGTGGGCTGGAGGGCCGCCGCCAGGCCGATCAGGGCGCCGGCCGCCCGCCAGTCCCGTGCGACGAAGCAGCCGAGCAGGACCAGCAGCACCGGGATGATGCTGGTCTGGCCGAGCCAGAGCGTGTTGCGCACCGGCAGCGACAGCATCAGCACGCTGATCGCGACGGGCGCGGCGAGCAGCGCCGTCCGTCTGCCGACCGGCTGGGGCAGCGCACGCGCCACGACGAGGCCGAGGACGGCGACCAGCAGCAGGGTGCCGAAGGTCCAGCCCCAGCCCAGGGCCTGTTCGGCCGCCCGGGTGAGGGGCTTGAGGACGAGCCCGCCGAAGGGCGTGCCCGTGAAGCGCGTGGAGTCGTAGAGCGAGCCGTTGACGTGGAGCACGCCGTCAGGTCCGACCCAGGTCTCCAGGTCCGTCAGCCGTTCTCCGCGCGGGGTGCCGAGGACGACGGCCACCTGGCGTACGGCGAGGACCGCCGCCACCAGCCAGAGGCCGAGGCGGGCCGCTCGCAGACGCGCCCTCGTCGTGTCGGCCGCCGTCGACCCGAAGGCCTCCGCCGGCCGCCCGCTGTGCTCCGCATTCGCCACGCCTCGCCGGCCTCCCGCCGCGTTGGTCCCACGCGTCCCGTGCACGAAGTCTCCTACCGCACCCTATGAGGCTCGCACCGCCCCCGGACAGAGACGCAGGCCACCCCTGCTTCACCTGACGTCCGCTGTCCTTTTGTCCGGAAGACGATAGTGGTCCCGGGGCTCCGCCGTTTCCGCGGACCGGGATGCGGGACGGTCAGGGAGCCGTCGAGGGGCGGGAATTGAAACAGGCCTCGAACGGAACGCGGGCTTCAGCCGTACCGTCGTTGCCGCCACAATGCGCCCTGGCGGGTACGGAGAGTGCGGGTACGGGGAGTGCTGGAGGGGATACGGGGCATGGTCGGTTTCCTGCGGGGACGGCAGGCGCGGCGGAGGTGGTCACGCGGCCGGATCACGGGCGTGCTCCTGGCCCTGCTGGCGATCCAGCTCGGTTCGCTCGTCGCGCCGGCCTACGCGTGCGGCTGCGGTGCGCTGGTCCCCGGTGACCAGCGGCAGGTCGTGGTCGGCCGGGAGGTCTCCGCCGTGCGCTGGGACGGCGCGCAGGAACAGATCGTGATGCGGCTGACGGTCGACGGCGACGCCGACCGGGCCGCCTGGATCATGCCCGTGCCGCACCGGGCGACGGTCGGACTCGGCGATCCGGAGCTGTTCGACCAGCTCGCCGCGGCCACGGCCCCCGTGCACCGCACCCGCCACCACTTCTGGCCGCAGGACGGCGACTGGCCGCTGACCACGGGCGGTGGCAGGGCGGGCCCGCCCCCGCCGGGAGCGCGACCCGGTGTCGGCGTGATCGGACGCGAGCGGCTCGGCCCGTTCGACGTGGCCCGGCTCACCGCCACCGACCCGGCCGGCCTCGACGACTGGCTGCGCGCCAACGACTTCGCCCTCCCCGATCGCCTCGAGACCGCGCTCCGGCCGTACGTCGACCGGCACTGGGAGTACGTGGCGGTCCGGCTGACCCCGGAGAGCGCCGGAACCGCGTTGCGCGGCGAGCTCGAGCCGCTGCACCTCACCTTCGCCACCGACCGCCTCGTCTACCCGATGCGGCTGTCCCGGCTGGCGGCCACCCCGCAGTCGCTCGGCCTGTACGTCCTCGCCGCCCACCGCATGGAACCGGCCTCGCGGATCGGCGGCGACAGGCCGCGTGTGACGTTCGCCGGACCGCTCGGCGAGACGACCGGGCCGCTGGCCGCACTGGCGAAGGGCACGCCGTTCCTGACGGCCGTGGCCCAGGAGTTCCCGCGGCCTTCGCGGATCTCCGGGGACCATGAGCTGCGCCGGGCGGCGACCGACACCGCGTACCGTCAGGTGATCTACGAGGACCGGCTGCTCGCGCTCGCCGGGGTCCCGGTGTGGCTGCTCACGGTCGTCGGCGGACTGGTCGTCCTGAACACGGTCGCGGTCGTGGTCGGGATCCGCTGGGGCCGGGCCCGCCAGGCGTCCCTGCCCCGCCCCCGCCATGCCTCGGGCTTCGCGCCGGCGATCCCTGCCGGGACCGTGCCCCCGGCATCGGCCCCGGCCCCGGCCCCAGCATCAGCTTGCGCATCGGCCTCGGCCTCGGCCGCGGGATCGGCCGGTGCGTCCGTCGCGTCGGCTGCGCCGGCCACCACCGGTGCGCCCCCCGTTCCTTCGCGGCCGCCGTCCCCGCGCCGCACTCCCCCTCGGCCCGCGCGGCCGCCCGCCCCCACCGGTCCTCCCCCGGCCCCTCCCGCTCCGGTCGCCCCTCCGGCCCCGCCCGCCCGTCCCCCCGCTCCCGTTCCGCCGAAGCCGATCGCGCCGCCCCGGCCGCCCCCCGCGCCTTCCGCCCGCCCCACTCCGGCCACTCCGGCGACCTCGCCCGCGCCCCCCGAACCCCCCACGCCCCGCACGGCGCCTTCCCCGTCCTTGGCGCCCGGCGCCGGGCCCCCTGCGCCGAACGGCTGAGAGCCCCGGCCGGGGATCCGCGGGGCGCGACTTAGCATGCCTGACTAGACACACCGCCGGATATGTCAGGTACACGAGAGGCAGAGCGCATGAGCGAGTCGCAGGCCTGGGACGCCGTCGACGCCTACTTCACCGACCATCTCGCCCCGGACGACGAGGTGACGGCCGCCGCACTGCGCGACAGCACGGCCGCCGGGCTGCCGCACATCAGCGTCACGGCGAACCAGGGCAAGCTGCTCCAGCTGCTTGCCGAGATCCAGGGGGCCCGGACGGTCCTGGAGATCGGCACGCTCGGCGGGTACAGCACGATCTGGCTGGCCCGCGCGCTCCCGGCCGACGGCCGGCTGATCTCGCTGGAGTACGACCCCCGGCACGCGGAGGTCGCCACCCGCAACATCGCCCGCGCGGGCCTGGAGAAGCTGGTCGAGGTGCGGGTGGGGCCCGCCCTGGAGCTGCTGCCGCTGCTGGCCGACGAGAACCCGCCGCCCTTCGACCTCGTCTTCATCGACGCCGACAAGGTGAACAACGCCCACTACCTGGAGTGGGCGCTGAAACTCACGAGCGTGGGCAGTCTGATCGTCGTCGACAACGTCGTACGGGGCGGCCGGGTCGTGGACCCGGACACCGACGCGGGGGACGTGGTCGGCACCCGTGCCGCGCTCGAACTGATCGGCTCGCATCCGAGGCTGAGCGGCACGGCCATCCAGACGGTCGGGGCGAAGGGCTACGACGGCTTCGCGCTGGCGCGCGTGCTGGCCTGACCCGGCGGACCTTCCCCCCGGAAACTGTCACGCCTCGTGATAGAAGCCCACGTTGACGCTGCGCGGCCCGGTGCGGTCGAGGACGATGATCTCGCCGGAGCCGCCGCGCGCCAGCGGCACGGTCCCGCCGTAGGCGAGCGGTTGCGTGTACTCGCCGCTCACCAGCCGCACCTCGGAGGACGGCTCGTCCTGCGAGCCGCGCAGCCACGAGACCTGCCAGGCGCCCTCGGGGCCGCACAGGAACTCCAGGTGCACCCGGGAGACGAACAGCCAGTCGTCGGGGGTCGCGAGGCGGCAGACGGACTTGTCCCGGCCCACCCGGAGCACGGCACCCGGGTCGCTGGGCGAGTCGGCCATCAGCATGCCGGCCGTGGCGCCCTCTTCCGTCCCGGAGACGGTGGCCATGGTGAGTTCGAGCACGTGCGCTCCCCTTGAGGTGTCTTTGACATGCCTGTCGGCGTCCTGGGTCCTAAGTGTGCTTGCACAGCGGCCGCATGATAAATCGCCCGGCCCCACCGCGTCCGGCACAATGGACGCATGACCGAGCGAAAGCCACCGGGTGTCCCGTTCGAGTCCTGGGTCGACAAGCAGATCCGCGACGCCGAGCGGCGCGGCGAGTTCGACGAACTGCCGGGCGCGGGGAAGCCGTTGCCCGCGGGTGCGGACACCGCGTACGACGAACTCTGGTGGATCAAGCGCAAGATGGCCCGGGAGGGCCTCTCCGTCCTGCCGCCGACGCTCGCTCTGCGCAAGGAGGCGGAGGACGCGCTCGCGGCGGCCTACGCGGCGCCTTCGGAACGCCTCGTCCGGAAGATCGTCACGGACGTCAACGTCAAGCTGCGCGACATGATGTTCAAGCCGCCGCCCGGCCCCCCGCTGGGCATGAAGCCGTACGACGTCGAAGCGGTCGTACGGGAGTGGCGGGAGCGCCGGGCGGCGGCAGGCGGGTCGGCCGCGAGGGCCGAAGGGGCCGAGGGCTCAGAGGTGTAGCAGCCGCTCGGTCAGTTCGCGGTAGTCCCGCAGGGCGAGCCGGAGCTGTTCGGTGTCGGTGGCCGTCCCAGCGGTCGCGGAGCGGTCCTTGCCGCCTTCCGCGCCCTGCCAGGATCCGCGCAGGGTACGGCGTCGCCGGTCCACGGCGTCCGTGAAGCGTGCGGCGAGTTCCTCCAGCACCTGGTCGGCCTCCGCGACGGCGTCGCGCGGGCCGTCGACGAACCCGACGACCGCGTGCCGCATGCGGGAGGCGATCAGGTCGCACTCGTCACCGGGCAGCAGGGGCGTGCCGTGGCCGGTCTGCCGGCCGGCGGTGGCTGCCGTCGGCGCGCGGTCGGCGCCCGTGGCGTCGTCCACCGCGCCCCCGTCCCGGTGCCGGGGCTGTGCCCCGTCCTGCGAGGCGCTGAGCGGGCCTGCGTCGCGGCCCGCGCCGGCGGCCCGGCCGCGCGCCGTTCCGCCCGCACCGACGTCGGCGCCCAGCGGCGTCGGCTCCCCGGCGGCTGCCGTACCACGCGGCGCCGTCGACGTCCGTCCCCTCTCCCCCGGCGGGACGGCCTCGCCCGGCGCGGCGGTCCCGCCCGCCGGGGCGGCTTCACCGGGCAGTGCCGTCTCGCCCGGCCGTGCGGCCTGGCCGGCTCGCGCGGCCTTCGCGGACCGTGCGGCTTCGCCGGCCCGGACGGCCTCGGCGGCCTTCGCCGCGCGGGCTCGGTCGCTCGTCGGCCGGTGTTCGCCGGGGTTCACGCCGGGGACCGCTTCCTGGTCCGCAGCCGTGTCCCGCGTCGCGTCCCGTGACGTGTCCGGCGTCCTGTTCGGTGTCAGGTCGGTCATGGCGGTCAGCCCTCCTTCGCCTGGTGCCGGTGGAAGCCCCGCGGCAGGTGGTGGCTCGAGCGGGAGCCGTTCTGGCCGACGGGCTGCTGCGTGCGACGGCGGCCGGCGTCGTGGGAGGCGTCGCCGACCAGCTCGTCGAAGAGCTCGCGGGCCTCGACCATGGCGGCCCGCATCTCCTCCGTGCCGGGGGCGCCGGAGGTGCCGGTCGCGTCGTGCGCGCCGGCGCCGTTGCCGTGTGCGCGGGCGACGTGATGGACATGCCGGTAGCCGTGCACCTGGTGCGCGTGGTGGACCGAGAGCGCGGCGAGCTGCTCCTCGTACTGGGCGCCGTCCGGGAAGCCCCGGGCGCCGGCCACTTCGGCGAGCAGACGGTCGGCTTCGGTGACCGCCTCCTGGGGCGAGTCGACGAACCGCTCCTGCGCGGCCGTCCAGCGGGCCTCGAACCTCTCCCGCTCCGCGGGCTCCAGCGGACGCTCACGCAGCCCGCCGTGCCGCTCCACGAGGGCGTCGAGCTCGCGCTCGGCGGCCTTGACGTCCCCGTCGTGCCGGGCCACGGCACGGTCGTACTCGGGCCCGAAGCGACGCTTCAGACCGTGTCCGCCGTGCGAGCCGCGGGCCCGCACGGCCAGAACGGCCGCGACGGCTACGACGGCCGCCACGATCACGATCAGAGCGATGATCACTCCTGTGGACATGCCTTGCCTTCCGATGTGTCGGCCCCACGGGCCGGTTCTCACGTCGGGTTGCCCGGACTGCCCCGGCCAAACGGTTCCCGGAGCCGCCGGGACGGGGGCGCCGCCGCGGACCGGGGCGGGACGGCCCGGGTATATCCGGTTGCGAGGCCACCGCACCGTCTTCGGACAATGTCCGCATGACACCGCCACCGACCTGGGCCATCACCGCCGAACCCTTCGACTCCCCGGTCGCCCGCGCCCTCTGGCGGGCGTACTACACCGAGGTGAGCGACCGCTATTACCTGCTGCACGAGGGGCGCGGGACCGACCCGGTCGAGCTGGAGCGGGAGATCGCGGCCCACTCGGGGGCCGAACTCGCCCCGCCCACTGGACGGTTGCTCGTCGGCCGGTACGGCGGTGAGCCGGCCGGGACGGCGGGCGTACGGCTGCGGGACGCCCGCACCGCCGAACTCACCCGGGTGTTCGTCCGGGCGGAGCTGCGCGGCAGGGGCGGCGCGGCGCTCCTCGTCCGCGGCGCCGAGGACGCCGCCCGCGCGCTCGGCGCCACCCGGATGATCCTCGACACCCGCGGCGACCTCGTCGAAGCCCGTGCCCTGTACGCGCGGCTGGGATACGCGGAGACCGAACCGCACAACGCGGACCCGTACGCCGATCACTGGTTCGTCAGGTCGCTCGGCCAGGACCTCGGGTGAGCCGGCGGTCGGGCACGGTCCGGCCGCCGTGCGGCTGTTCCCGGTCCGAGCCGCACAGCTCGCTGTTCAGTTCCCTGACGAGCTGCACCAGGTCGGTGGGCCGGTCCGGGCCCCACCAGTCGCCGAGCAGCTCGGCGAGCGATTCCTCACGGACCTCGGCGAGCCGGTCGGCGACCTCGCGGCCCGCCTCGGTCAGCACCATGTCGAGGCCCTCGCGCACGGCGAGCCCGCGCCCCTCGACCTGCCGGACGGCCTCGATGATCACCGGCAGCGGGACGGTGGTGCGTTCGGCCAGCATCGGCGGCTCGACACTGCCGCAGCGTTTGATCCGCAGCAGCAGCCAGCTCGAGGCCGGGAGGAGGTCCTGACCGGCTTGGACGGCGATCTTCCGGTAGACCTCACGACGGCCCTCACGGGTGCCGAGGACGGACAGCGCCCGGCACACCTCGTCGTAGGAGGACCGTTCCACCGGGTTGCTGGCGAGCGTCTCCGTCACGTCGGGCGCGGTGACCGAGACCCGCAACGGGTCCTCCCTGAGGAACCAGGCCAGGAGGAACCCGACGAGGGCGACGGGGGCGGCGTACAGGAAGACGTCGGTGATGGCGGACGCGTACGCGTTCAGGGCCTGCGGTCGCACGGCCGACGGCAGTGCGGCGATGCCGCGCGGGTCGGACTCGAGTCCGCCCACCGAGACCCCGGACGGCAGTTGCACGCCCCGGAAGGCGTCCGTGAGCTTGTCGCCGAGGCGGCCCGAGAAGATCGTGCCGAAGATCGCGACGCCGAAGGAGGCGCCGATCGAGCGGAAGAAGGTCGCCCCGGAGGTGGCGACGCCGAGGTCCTCGTAGGCGACCGCGTTCTGCACGATCAGCACCAGCACCTGCATGACCAGGCCGAGGCCGAGGCCGAACACGAAGAAGCAGGCGCTCATCGCGCCCGTGGAGCTGTGTTCGTCGAGCCGGTGCAGCAGGAGCAGGCCGAGCGTGGTGACGGCGGTGCCGACGACCGGGAACACCTTCCAGCGGCCGGTGCGGCTGACGATCTGCCCGGAGGCGGTGGACGCCAGCAGCAGGCCCGCCACCATCGGCAGCATGTGCACGCCGGACAGGGTCGGCGAAACGCCCTGCACCACCTGGAGGAAGGTCGGCAGATACGTCATCGCGCCGAACATCGCGAAGCCGACGATGAAGCTGATCACCGCGGCCAGGGTGAAGGTGCGGATGCGGAACAGTTTCAGGGGGAGCACCGGTTCGGCCGCCCGCCGCTCCACGGCCACGAACGCCACGGCCAGGAGCACACCCAGCACCGCCAGGCCGATGATCTGCGGCGAGGCCCAGTCCCAGGTGGTCCCGCCGAGCGAGGCCACCAGGACCAGGCAGGTGGCGACCGCGGCGATGAGGAAGGTGCCGAGGTAGTCGATGACATGCTTCGCGGATTTGCGCGGGATGTGCAGGGCCGTCGCGATGACGGCGAGGGCCACGACGCCGACGGGCAGGTTGACGTAGAACACCCAGCGCCAGCTCAGATGCTCGGTGAACAGGCCGCCCAGCAGCGGGCCGAGGACGCTCGTGGCGCCGAACACCGCGCCGAACAGGCCCTGGTAGCGGCCGCGGTCGCGCGGCGGGACGAGGTCGCCGACGATCGCCATCGACAGCACCATCAGGCCGCCGCCGCCCAGGCCCTGGAGAGCACGGAAGGCGATCAGCTGCGGCATGTTTTGCGCCATTCCGCACAGCGCCGAGCCGATCAGGAAGATGACGATCGCGATCTGGAACAGCCTCTTGCGCCCGTACTGGTCGCCGAGTTTGCCCCACAGCGGGGTCGCGGCAGTCGACGCGAGCAGGTACGCGGTGACCACCCACGACAGGTGCTCCATACCACCGAGCTCGCTGACGATCGTGGGCAGGGCGGTCGACACGATCGTCTGGTCCAGGGCGGCGAGGAGCATGCCGAGCAGGAGCGCGCCGATGGACACGAGAACGTTTCCGGACACGTGTTCCGCGCGCGGATCCGTCGCCCTGCTGTGCGCGTCCAAGACCATGGATGCCTCCTGAGGCTCTGGTGATCCCCTCCATCGTGATCGGTGTGCCCCGTTATGGCCTCTCGAGTCCTCTTGCGCCCTGACGGAATACGACATTCCGGGGGCCGCGGGCGGCAGGGTCTGTGGAGGATCTGCATAATCTCTGGAGTTTCAATGGGGAGGGACGAACACGTGATCGATCCGACGGGGCACCAGGGGCGCTCGGAGCAGCAGGGGCTGCCGTGCCCGGAGTGCGGAGCGCTCCGCGCGCCGGACAACACCCCGTCCTGCTTCTGCGCCCGGCGCGCCTCCGAGGCCCAGCGCGACACCCGCACGACGGAGGCGGCCGCCGCGGAGGACTTCGATCCGTTGCGCATACGGCCCTACGTCGAGCTGGGGAACGAGGCGGGGGGCGAGAGCGCGGGAGCCTCGGGGAACGAGCCCCACGCCGGGGCCGAGTGCTCCACCGGCGCGACCGACGTGACGATGCCGCTGCCGGCCGTGCCCGGCGTCCCGCCCGCCCCGCCCGCTCCTGGTGCTTCGGGTGTGCCTGGTGGGCCTGGTGTCCCTGTCGTTCCGGCCGACGCGACGATGCCCTTGCGCGCCGTGCATCCCGCCGGCCCGCCGCCGGACACGACGGCGGACATGACGGCGGCGCTGCCCACACCTCTGGCGTCGTCCGCCTCCGAACCCAGCACGACCGACCTGAGCCTTTTCGAGGCGGCGGACGTCGACGCCGTTCATCCCTACGACGAGGAACCGCACCGCCCGGGCCGTCGCCGCGCGCTGCTGATCGCGACGACGGCGGCCGTCGTGGCCGTGGTGGCGGCGGCCGGTTTCGCCTCCGGGCTGTTCAGCTACGAGAAGCCGACGCGCGACGGGGCCGCTCCGCAGGACGTGCGGGCGGCCGTGCCGGACGCCTCGACCAGGGCCGCCTCGGCATCGGCGTCGCCGAGTCGTTCCGCGTCCCCGTCGGCCTCCGAGGCCTCCCCGTCGCCCTCCGAGAGCGAGCGCCCGTCGCCCTCGGCGTCGGAGTCGAGCGCCTCGCCCTCGGCGTCGGCGTCGGCCGACGCCGGGCAGGCCACCCCGACCGCCCGCGTGACCGGCTCCCTGGCGCCCGGCAACGGGGCGGACGGCGACGACGGCTCCACCGAGGCGGTCGTCCTGCGCCGCGGCGACAAGGGCGCCGAGGTGACCGAACTGCAACTGCGTCTGCGCCAGCTGTACCTCTACAACGGCGAGGCCGACGGCACGTTCACCGGCGAGGTCGAGGACGCCCTGCGCAACTACCAGTGGTCCCGGGGCACCACGGGGGACGGCATGGGCGTGTACGGAGCGCTGACCCGGGCCCGCCTGGAATCCGAGACGACGGAGCCGTAGCCCCGGGTCCGGCCCCACACCACCACAGCCGCGCGGCACCGGAACCGCACGGCACACGACTCGGTACCGGCACCGGCACCTCACGACACCACGCACGTGACCCCGGTACCGGAACCTCAGGGCGCCATGGCCAGTCGCCGTCACCGAGACCTCAGGCGCCCGGGACTGCCCCGGGCACCGAAACCACACTGGCACCACGTACGCGACCCCAGCACCGAGGTTTCACGGCATCGCGGCACGCCGCCTCCCGACGGCACTCCGCCCCCGACGGCGCCCCGGCCCCCGGGGTTCTCACGTCACGTGGATCCGCACCTCGGAGCCATCCGCCTCGACCCGCACCTGCCGCAGGTCACGGACCAGCGCGTCGGGTCCGTGCGCGGCCGCCCGGGGACCCACTCCGACGACCCGCATCCCGGCGGCCCGGCCGGCTTCGATGCCCGCTCCGGAGTCCTCGAACACGACGCACTCGGCCGGGGCGATCCCCAGCTCGGCCGCGCCCTTCAGGAAACCCTCGGGGTCCGGCTTGCTCGCGCCGACCGACTCGGCGGTGACGCGCACGTCCGGAAGGGCCAGACCGGCCGCGGCCATCCGCGCCGTCGACAGCGGGACGTCCGCCGAGGTGACCAACGCGTGCGGGACGCCCCGCAGGGAGGCGAGGAACTCCGGCGCGCCGGGCACCGGCACGACGCCGTCCATGTCGGCGGTCTCCTCCGCCAGCATCCGCGCGTTGTCCGCGTGGTTCAGGTGGACGGGCCGGCCGGGCAGCAGCACGGCCATCGAGGCGTACCCCTGGCGACCGTGGACGACCTTCATGACCTCGTCGCCGTCGAGCCCGTGCGCGTCGGCCCAGCGCCGCCAGATCCGCTCCACGACGGCGTCGGAGTTCACGAGGGTGCCGTCCATGTCGAGCAGGAGGGCGCGGGCGGTCAGGACCGGCATCAGCAGCTCCAGGTAGGAAGAGACAAGGCGGCCCCGCCCGCCGGTCAGGGAAAACGGACGGGAGCCACTTTGTTTCTCAACGGTACAAAACAATGCGGGTCCACCGCCACCCCGGCCGCGAAGTGCCGGGCGGCGTTCACCCGCCGTTCGGCTCAGCCGGCGATCGCCTCCCACAGGCTCCACACCCCGAGCGCCAGCATCAGCAGCGCCGCGATCTGCGTGATCAACTTGAGCGGCACCCGCTTCATCAGCGCCTTTCCGCCGACGATGCCGAGCCCGGCCACCGCCCACAGCGCCAGCACCGCACCCAGTCCGACCGAGAGCGGATCGTCGTAGCGGGCGGCGAGGTTCGCCGTCATGATCTGGGTCAGGTCGCCGAACTCGGCGACGAGGATCAGCATGAAGCCCGCGCCCGCGACCTTCCAGAAGGACTGGTTCTCCGGCCGCCGGACCTCCTCCTCGCCCTCGTCCTTCTTCAGCAGCAGCACCGCCGCGCCGCCCAGGAACAGGACACCGGTCAGCGCGTGCACGAGTTGCTGCGGGAGCAGGGTCAGCACACTGCCCGCCGCGACGGCCAGCGCGACATGCAGCGCGAAGGCGGCGGCGACCCCGGCGAAGACGTACGAGGCGCGGTAGCGGGTGCCGAGGACGAGACCGGCGAGCGCGGTCTTGTCGGGCAGTTCGGCCAGGAAGACGACGCCGAAGACGAGCGCCGTCACGGTGATGCTGATCAAGGTTCCTCAATCGGTCGGGGCCGCCCCGCCGAGAGTCCTGACACTCAGGAGAAAAGACACCTCGGCACGGCAGCACACATGTCATCCCTGCCGTGGGCAGGGATGTGCACTGCTTGCCGAAGGTCTCGCTGGCCGACCCTGTGACGAGTGGCCTCCGGGCGCCGGCTCAGACGAGCTGAGCAGTATGTCGACGGTCCGGCGAAGAGCTACTCCCCTTCTGCGCTTCCCATTGTACGAGATCGTTCTGCCATAAACCTTGTCGTGTCATGCACGCGTCACTAACTTCTCACCGGGCGCACATCTCCCCGCAACGTGCGGCCGCGAGCATTCCCACGCTCGCGCTCCAACACCCCGCCTCCCCCATGGAGTTCGCATGTCGAAGTTCTACGCGCGTGGACGGCTGAGCATACTCGCCGCCCTCACCGGCCTCATAGCCTCGGTCGGGCTGCTCAACTCCCCGACCGCCTCCGCCGCCCTCCCCACCCCGGTGAGCGCCGCCACCGCCCGCACGTACCTCGCCTCGCTCACCGTGGCGACCGAGGTCCGCACCGGGTACAGCCGTGACCTCTTCCCGCACTGGATCACCATCTCCGGCACCTGCAACACCCGGGAGACGGTCCTCAAGCGCGACGGTACGAACGTCGTCACCAGCTCCGCCTGCGCCGCCACCAGCGGCAGTTGGTTCTCGCCCTACGACGGTGCCACCTGGACCGCCGCAGCAGACGTCGACATCGACCACATGGTCCCGCTCGCCGAGGCCTGGGACTCCGGCGCCCGCAACTGGACCACCGCCCAGCGCCAGGCCTTCGCCAACGACCTGACACGCCCGCAGCTCATCGCCGTCACGGACAACGTGAACCAGTCCAAGGGCGACCAGGACCCGGCCGAGTGGATGCCGTCGGTCACCTCGTACCGCTGCACCTACGTCCGTGCGTGGGTCCAGGTGAAGTACTACTACGGCCTGTCGGTGGACTCCGCCGAGAAGAGCGCGCTCACCGGCTACCTGGCGAGCTGCTGATCGACCCGCGTCCGCAGGGATCTCGCCACTCCCCTCCGTCGTTCCGTACCGTACGGGGCGACGGAGGAGGGCGATCGCGTGGCCGAACTGCGGCTGGGACCAGTGCTGAGATACGCCGACGGCTCGAGGGCGACCGTATGGGTCGAGGCGAGCCGTCCGTGTGCCACCGAGGTGCGCTGCGCGGACGGCGCCGGCGGCACGGCCACCACCTTCCAGGTGGCGGGCCACCACTACGCCCTCGTCGAGGTGACGGGCCTGACGGCGGGCACGGCCACGGGGTACGAGGTGTTCCTCGACGGCGCCCGCGTGTGGCCGCTGCCCGACTCCTCCTTCCCGCCGTCGGAGATCCGCACCCCCGCCGCGGTCGGCGCCGACGGTGACGGCGACGAGGTCCGGGTCGCGTTCGGCTCCTGCCGCTGGGCGGCGCCCCCGGCCGGCGGGCGCGACCCCGTGGGGCCCGACGCGCTGGACAGCCTGGCGGCGCGGCTCGCCGGCGACCCGGACGCCGAACGGCCCGACGTGCTGCTGCTGCTGGGCGACCAGGTCTACGCCGACGAGGTCTCCGACGCGACCCGGGAGCGGATCGCCGCCCGCCGCGGCCTCGCCGATCCGCCGGGCGCCGGCGTCGCGGACTTCGAGGAGTACACCTGGCTCTACTACGAGTCCTGGCTCGACCCCGAGGTGCGCTGGCTGCTGTCCACCGTGCCGAGCTGCATGGTCTTCGACGACCACGACGTCATCGACGACTGGAACACCTCCGCCTCCTGGCTGGCCGACATGCGGGCCACGCCCTGGTGGCGCGAGCGGCTGCAGAGCGGCCTGATGTCCTACTGGGTGCACCAGCACCTCGGGAACCTCTCCCCGGACGAGCTGGCCGCGGACCCGCTCTACGCCGCCGTGCGCGAGGCCCCCGACGGCACCGACGTGCTGCGTGACTTCGCCTGCCGCGCCGACGCGGAACCGGCGTCCGTGCGGTGGAGCTACCGGCGCGACTTCGGGCGCGTGCGGCTGCTGATGGTCGACAGCAGGGCGGCGCGGGTCCTCGACGAGGGCGAGCGCTCGATGCTCGACCAGGGCGAGCGGGACTGGCTGCGCGAACAGGCTCTCGACGGTCCCGGAACCTTCGACCACCTTCTGATCGGCACCTCGCTGCCCTGGCTGCTGCCGCATCTGGTGCACGACGCCGAGGCGTGGGACGCGGCGCTGTGCCGGGGCGAGCGCGGGGCGCGCTGGGCCGGCATCGGGGAGAAGGTGCGGCGGGGGGCGGACCTGGAGCACTGGGCGGCCTTCCCGGACTCCTTCGCCGGGCTGGCGGACCTGATCGCCGAGACGGGGACCGGGCCGGGGGCGCCGGCGAGCGTGCTCGTCCTTTCGGGGGACGTGCACCACGCGTACGTGGCCGAGCCGTACTGGCACGAGGGCGGCGGCCCCGACGCGCGGGTGTTCCAGCTCACCTGCTCCCCCGTCCACAACTCCGTTCCCGCGTCCATCCGGGTGGGCTTCCGCTTCGGCTGGAGCGCCGTGGCGCGGGCGCTCGGCCGCGCGCTTCGCCGGCACGGCCGCTGCCCCCGCCCGCCGGTCGGCTGGCGCAAGAAGGGCGGCCCGTGGTTCGGCAACCAGCTCATGTTCCTCACCCTGCGCGGGCGTTCGGCCCGGCTGCGGCTGGAGAAGGCGCAGCCGGACGGGTCGCTGACGACGCTGCGGGAGTCCGACCTGACGCCCTGAGGCGGGACAACAGGGCTGCCCGGGCCCCGCATCGGCTTCCGTGACGACCGACGGCGCTCCCGCCCTCCGGTGACGAGCCACGCCTCCGGTCACGAGCCACGCCTGCACGCGGGTTCCCGGCGCGGCATCCCGTACCTGGCGCGGGGCGACAACGCCGAGGGCCCGTACGGCCGTCACCGCCCGCTCGTGCGGGGGGCCGGCGTCATCCCGCGCCGCACGACTTGACGTTCCGTCATATTCGGTTGCGCACAAGGCGGTTGACCGTCGGCATACCCACGGAGGACGTGCGCCGGGCCACCGCGGCGGGTGCTCACCCAGGGGTGGATTCGGTCACACTCCCGGGCGCGGACGCGGTGACGAGAGCCGCTCCGCACGCGGCGGCCAGGAAGGCCTGACGCCAGCCGGAACCCCAGCCAGGACCGCGAACGGAGCCGCAGCGGAACACCGGACGAACACCCGCACCACACCCCCTCCGGAGTCCCAGCCGTGGCTAGAAGTTGAACTTGCAAGCATTGATCAGGTGCGCCTAACGTGTGTCGCTCATTCGGTACCGCCGCCCCCACCGACCGGTCCTTCCCCCCATCCGGGACCGGCCCGACCGACACCGAAGGAGCACCCCCCACCATGTCCGCTCGCCTCAACACCGCCCAGCCCTACGCGGTCGGCCTCTTCCGCATCGTCGTGGGCCTGCTCTTCGCCTGCCACGGCGCGGCCTCGCTCTTCGGCGTCCTCGGCGGCGCCGCGGGCACCGACGGCGGCACGCTCGACGCCGGTGCCTGGCCCGGCTGGTACGCGGCCGTGATCCAGCTGGTCTGCGGCAGCCTGGTGCTGCTCGGTCTCGGCACCCGGGCCGCCGCGTTCGTGGCCTCGGGCTCCATGGCGTATGCCTACTTCGACGTGCACCAGTCGGGCGCCCTGTGGCCCATCCAGAACGGCGGCGAGGCCTCCGCGATGTTCTGCTGGGCCTTCCTGCTGCTGGTGTTCACCGGTTCCGGCGCCCTCGGCCTGGACCGGCTGTTCGCCGGCCGTCCGGCCACCGAGCGGGAGCCCGCGGCGCGGAAGGCCACGGTTTCCGCCTGACCCTTCGCGGAGGCACGGCGATCCGCGGCCGCCCGGGCTCCTGTGACGCCCGGGCGACCGCGGATCAGCATGTGGTGCGGGCACCACGTGAACGTGCCGCACCGAACACATGAGCCCCCCGTGAAACCCCTGTCACACTCCGGGCGTACGCTGTATGGCTGTCATTGGCCGCACCTGCCGCTCCCCCGCGACACAGCGGCACGGTCGGCCGTCACGGGGGAGACACGGGGAGTCAGCGGTGTTCGAAAGCGTGGGGGTTCTGCTCGGCAGCCCATGGATCTACGCGGTGGTGGGCCTGTCGGTCCTCCTCGACGTGTTCCTGCCGGTGCTGCCCAGCGGGGTGCTCGTCATCACGGCGGCGACGGCCGCGGCAGCGGGCTCGGGCGCGGCGACCGGTCAGGTGCCGCACGACGTACCGGACATCATGGTCCTGATCCTCTCCGCGACGACCGCCTCGGTGCTGGGCGACCTGGTGGCCTACCGGCTGGCCTGGCGCGGCGGTGAGCGCCTGGACCGCGCGATCTCCCGCTCCCGTCGGCTGACCACCGCGCAGGAACGTCTCGGCGAGGCGCTGGCCCGGGGCGGCGGCGCCCTGGTGGTGCTGGCCCGCTTCGCCCCCGCCGGCCGTTCGGTCGTCTCCCTCATCGCGGGCGCCGCCCATCGCCGCCCGCGCGAGTTCCTCCCCTGGTCCGCCCTGGCCGGCCTCTCCTGGGCGGCCTACAGCGCCGCCCTCGGCTACTTCGGCGCGCACTGGCTCGGCACGACATGGCTCGCGACGGGAGTGTCGGTGCTCGCGCTGTTCGGCGCGGGCGCCGGTGCGGCGTACGTCATGCGACGCCAGCCGGCGGCGTAGGACGCGAGGACGGTCGGCGGCGGCGCGGCACACGACAGCGGTCGCCGGCGGCGTACGACGCCACAGCAATCAGCGGCAGCGCAGGACACGGCAGCGGTCGGCGGCAGCGGGACACGACAGCGGTCGGCCGCAGCGCGGAACGCCACGGCAGTCAGCGGCAGCGCGGGACGCGACCGGGGCGGGTGCTACGTGCGCGCCGCCTCCCCCCGGCCGGCCCCGCGCACCTCCAGCCCGTCCAGCAGCTCGGCCGTGGCCGCGGCGACGGCCTCGACCGCTCGCTCGAACACCTCCCGGTTGTGCTCGGCCGGTGCCCGGAAGCCGGACACCTTGCGGACGTACTGAAGGGCTGCGGCGCGCATGTCGTCCTCAGTCGCCTTCTCGGGGAGGGCGGGGGGACGCAGCGTCTTGATGCTCCGGCACATGCGTCCCAGTCTCCCCCGGCACCCCGCCCTCGTGCCATGCTCACCTCCGAGGCGGCCACCGCACCAGCGGGGCCGACCGACGAGAGGGACCACAGCACATGACGAAGGACATACTCAGCGTCGCCGTCCTCGGCCCCGGCGGGGTGGGCGGCCTGCTCGCGGCCCTGCTGTCCCGCGCAGGCCACCGGGTGACGTGCCTGGCCGGCGAGGAGACCGCCGCGGCCCTGCGCACCAGGGGAATCCGCGTGCACAGCGCCCTGTTCGGCGACTTCACGGCCCGGGTCGGGGCCGACACCGAACTGCGGGCGCCCGTCGACGCGGTGCTGATCACCGTGAAGCACACCGCCCTCGACGCGGCGCTGGCCCGGGTCCCCGTCCCGGCTGTCGGCGAGGACACCTTGCTCGTGCCGTTCCTGAACGGCGTCGAGCACCCGGCGCTCCTGCGCGCCCGGTACCGCCCGGACCGGGTCGCCCCGGCCGTCGTCCGGGTCGAGTCGACCCGGGTCGCGCCCGGCGTGATCGAGCACGGGAGCGGCTTCGCGGAGATCGACCTGGCCGGCGACGCCGTGCCGCGCCCGCGCCTCGACGCGCTCGCGCGGGTCCTGGAGGCGGCCGGTCCGACCGTACGCGTCCTGCCGGACGAGACGGCGGCCCTGTGGGCGAAGATGGCCTTCCTCGCGCCGTTCGCCCTGCTCACCACCCGGCACGGTCTGCCGCTGGGCGAGGTCCGCAGCCGGTACCGCGAGGAACTGACCGCCCTGGTCGAGGAGACCGCCGCCGTCAGCCGCGCGTGCGGCGCCCCCGCCGACCCCGCCCGGGCACTGGCAGGTTACGACTCCTTCGCCCCCGGCACGAAGTCCTCCATGCAGCGGGACGCCGAGGCGGGACGGCCCCTCGAACTCGACGCGATCGGCGGGGCGCTGCTGCGCGCGGCCGAGCGGCACGGGGTTGCCGTGCCGGTGGCCGCGCGCCTGGTGCGGGAGCTGGCGGACGCTACCCGCCGGCCACCGGGTCGGTGAGCAGGTCGACGTACCAGTCGTTGGACCTGATGGGGTTCCCCTTCGGGTACTCGAAGTCGACCTGCCCCAGCAGGGTGAACCCGGCCTTGCGGCAGACCCCGTTGGACGCGGCGTGGTCCGCCGCGGGGAACGCGTGCAGGGCCGGGTGGCCGCCCTGTGCGGCCCGGCGCCGTACGACGTCGACGAGCGCCCGGGCCGCCGTCGCGGCGAGCCCCCTGCCCTGGAACTCGGGCAGGATCCCCCAGCCCGTCTCCCACACCTGCTCGCCGTGCCATTCGCGCTCCCAGTGCCCGATCGAGCCGACGGTCTCCCCGGTGTCCGCGAGCGTGACCCGGTACATGCGGCCGGCGAACGGCTCGACATAGCGCCGATGCCGGTCGGCGAGTTTCTCCACGCTCTCCGGCCCGCCCAGATGTTCCGTCATCGCGGGGCTGTTGGCCCGCTGGAGCAGCCAGAAGTCACCGTCCGACCAGGGCACCAACCGCACCTGCTCCACGTCTCGTTCATCCATGCGCGTCACCCTAGGGCGAGGGTCCGACACCGGTGACGGCCCGCCGCCGTGCGAGGCTGCGGGGAGGAACCGGTCAGCGCCCCCGCCGTGGGCGGGGATGGAGGGAAACCAGTGATCAGCCTTGCTCCGCACGGCCCGCGGTCCGTGCTCCCGGTCCTCGCCTACGACGGGGACTGCGGCTTCTGCCAGACGTCCGTCGACCGTATCCGCGGTCTCGCCGCACCGGCCCTGGAAGCGGTTCCGTGGCAGTTCCTGCCCGCGGGGTCGACCGCGCAGCACCTCGAACGCCTGGACCGGGAGGTGTTGTTGCTGCGCGGCGGCACGGTCCTCGCGGGCGGGGCCGACGCGCTGGCCCGCTGGCTCGGCACCTCGCCGTCCGCCGCGTACCGCACGCTCTCCGCCGTCCTCCGGCTGCCCGGCGTCCGGATCGCCGCCCGCGCGGTCTACCGCTGGGTGTCACGCAACCGCCATCGGCTGCCCGGCGCGACCGCGGCGTGCGCGGTCCCGCCGCGCGGCGAGTGAGGCCTCTCGGGCGGCGTCGCGTCCCGACCCGCGTGCTCACTCCCCGCGGCCCCGCCCGCCCTCGCCGACGGTCACGCTCCTAGACCCGGGCCGGGCGGCCACCTGACGTAAACGAACATCGTTCACGGGAACACCCCAGGAACACCCCGAAGGAACTCGCCACCCAAATTCGAACAGGCGTACCATTGTCGCGTGGCTACGACCTATGACTTTCCGAGCGACCTGCGCGCCGGTCAGGAGGAGCTGCATCAGGTCAGGGCCGAGCTGTCGGCCCTGCTGAAGCGGCTTCCCTGGTCGGTCGAGCCCCTGGACGGCTTCAGCGACGACGCCGGCTGGCGCAAGCTCGAACGCCCCGCGTCCCCCGGCTGGACGGCGGACGAGCAGGCCGAGGTGGAGAAGCTCCGGCAGCGGGAGCACGAGCTCGCGGTGTTCGTGACCTGCCACCGCTTCTGGGCGGAGGTCGCGGTCCCGGACCGGGTGGCGGCCCGTATGAGCCTCAAGCACGCCCATGAGGCCCCACCGGAACACGGCGCCTAGGTCGTGCCTCGGCCGACTCGCCAGGGCCGCAGCTTCTCCGGGTTTCGCACCGCCCAGATACGCCTGATCCGCTCGCCCGCGATCTCGAACGCGAACACCGTCACGATGTCGCCGTCCCGCCGCGTCACCAAGCCGGGCAGACCGTTGACCGTGCACTCCAGGAACGTCGTACGGTCCCCCGACCGCCGTGCGATCTCGGTGTAGGCCCGTGCGATCCGCTCACCGCCGACGATCGGCTGCGGGTGGGTGACGGCCAGCCCGCCGCCGTCGGCGGTCGCGACGGCGTCGGGGTCGAGCAGGCCGATCAGAGCGTCGATGTCCTTGGCCTGCCAGGCCGTGCTGAACCGCCTGACGATGTCGGCCTGCCCGGCACTCGGGCCGGCCGGGGTCTGCGCCGTACGGATGCGACGGCGGGCGGACGAGGCCAGTTGGCGGCACGCCGCCGGGGTGCGGCCGACGATCTCGGCGATCTCGGCGAAGGGGTAGCGGAAGACGTCGTGCAGGACGAACGCGACGCGCTCGGCCGGGGTCATCGCATCGAGGACGACCAGGAAGGCCATCGTCACCGACTCGTCGAGGGTGACCCGGTCGGCCGGGTCGGTCCCGCCGGCGCCGGACCGCCCGGTGATCCACTCGCCGGGCTCGGGCAGCGGTTCGGGGATCCAGTCGCCCACGTACGTCTCCCGCCTGGCCCGCGCCGAGCCGAGCTGGTTCAGACAGATCCGCCCGGCGACCGTCACCAGCCAGGCGCCGGGCGACTCGACGGCCCGCCGCGCCCCGGGGGACATGGCGTACCAGCGGGCGTAGGTCTCCTGCACGACGTCCTCGGCGTCGGCGAGGGAGCCGAGCAGCCGGTAGGCGACGTTGATCAGGCGGTGCCGCTCGCTCATGATCGCGCCGAGGCCCGGACCGCTCTGCTCGTCACCGGGCTCGGTTGTGGTGGTCATGATCCGGCCGTCTCCCTCGCTCGCCCCTGTGCGGTCTACCCGTTACGACAAGACAGCGCACCGGAATGTGAGGCCGCGGGCCGCCTCACATTTCACGGGGCTGATCTGTCGTGACGGTGAGGGACGACGACAGGACACCGAGGAGACTCCCATGAACGACTTCCAGGCCATCGCCGACCGTGTCGAGATCGAGGCGCTGCGCGGCGAGTTCACCGACGCGGTGATGATGCGCGACCGCCCCCGCCTGGCGTCGCTGTTCACACCGGACGGTGTCCTGTGCATGCCCAACATCCCCGCCGAGCACATCGGCCGCGAGGAGATCCGCACCGGGGGCGAGAGGCTCCAGAGCCAGTGGGACTTCTTCGTGCAGACCACTCACCCCGGCACGATCCTCCTCGACGGCGACTCGGCGACCGGCCGCGCCTACATCCAGGAACTCGCGCGCACCCTCGACGGACGCCAGGGTCTGAACTACGCCGTCTACCACGACCGTTACCGGCGCACGGAGGAGGGCTGGAGGTTCGCCGAGCGGGTGTACGAGGTGAGGTATCTCGACACCTCCCCGCTGGCGGGCGCGGCGCCCCACGCGGCGCAGGACTCCCGCACCGGCCCGGCAGACGTCACGGCCGTCCCGGCTCCGGCGGCGTCCTTCGCCGACCCGGCTCCGGCCGAACGACTGGAGCGGGCGGCCGCCGCGTTGCGGGCCAACGGCTTCGCCGCCGAGATCCTGGACGACGCGGCGGCCGCACGCGTCCGCGTCCACGACCTGGTTCCCGAGGGCGCCGGCGTGCTCACCGGGGCCAGCGAGACCCTCCGTCTGTCGGGCATCGACGAGGACATCAACGCCGGCGGCCGGTACGACGCCGTCAGGCCGCGCGTCCTGGCCATCGACCGTGCCACCGGCGCCGCCGAGATACGAAGGCTGGTCGCCTGCCCCGACTACGTCGTCAACAGCGTCGCCGCGGTCACCGAGACGGGTTCGCTCGTGCTGGCCTCGGGCAGCGGCAGCCAGCTCCCCGCCAACGCGGGCGGCGCCGCCCACGCGATCTGGATCGTCGGCGCGCAGAAGGTCGTGCCCGACCTGGGCACGGCGCTGCGCCGCGTCGAGGAGCACGCCCTCCCGCTGGAGAACGCCCGCGCCCAGGCGGTGTACGGAACGCCCAGCGCCGTCAACCGCCTGCTCATCCTCAACGCGGAACCGCACCCCGGGCGCGGCACCGTGCTGCTGCTGCGAGAGGCGATCGGATACTGACCCTGCCCGGATCCGTCCCGGGTGCGCCGGCGGATGCCGTCGATCGGCGTCCGGACCAGCGGCATCCGGGACATGCGAAAGGGCCCCCGGATCTCTCCGGAGGCCCTTTCGCCACCTGGTGGGCGCGGACGGTTTCGAACCGCCGACATCCTGCTTGTAAGGCAGGCGCTCTACCCCTGAGCTACGCACCCGGGACGAGTCGACAGCCTACATTGCCCGGGGCCGTGCCCCGCAAACCCCTCTCCGGGGGTTAGCCCCACCCCGGATGCGGGAGCGGGCCGGATCGTCCGGCGGCCGGCCGCTCCCTAGTGTCGTCAGGGCAACGCCAGACAGCCCAGGGGGAGATCACCATGGCACGTACGTCACTTCCGGTCCGCGCGGTCCTCGTCACCGGGGCCGTCGTGGCCCTGGCCGTGGGCACGACCGCCTGCGGCGCCTCCGCCGCCGACGACGAGCACCCCGATCACCGGTCCTTCGCCCTTCAGGGCCGCACGCTCACCATCGACTCCGACGACTCGGCGCTCGAGATCGTCGCGTCGGACACGGCCGAGGCGGGCAGGGCCGACGTCACCCGCTGGTTCCAGGGCTCGGTCACCATCGGCAAGGAGCCGAAGGTCAGCTGGTCGATGAAGGACGACCGGCTGACGCTGCGGATGCACTGCTCCGGCGTGGTCGCCGACTGCTCGGGCAAGCACCGCATCGAGGTGCCCCGGGGCGTCGCCGTGAAGGTCACGAGCGACGACGGCAGCGTCCGGGCACAGGGCTTCCGGGACGCGCTGAGCGTGCGCACCGAGGACGGCTCCGTGCACGTCACCGACTCGAGCGGGCCGCTGGAGCTGCGCAGCGACGACGGTTCCGTACGCGCCGAGGTCTCCTCGCGCACGGTGGACGCGCGTACCGCCGACGGCTCGGTCCGCCTGACGTTGTCCGCCGTACCGGACCGGGTGGAGTCCGTCAGCGACGACGGCTCGGTGACGATCACGCTGCCCGAGGCGACCTACCGGGTGACCGCCAAGACCGACGACGGAGGGGTGGACGTGTCCGTACCGCGTGACGAGTCCAGCGCGCACGTCGTCAGCGCGCGCACCGCCGACGGCAAAGTCACTGTCAGGAACGCGAACTGACCGACCCGTGTGTTCGTCCTCAACCGGTGGGAGAATGACTCCGGGCAGGGCGGATCACAGCACGGGAGAGGGATGTGACGGCGACACCAGCGCAGCCGTATTCGCCGTTGGTGCCGCGTGCACGGCGTCGCCGTGCACGGCGGGGACCGTCCGCCTTCGGGGACGCCCTCGCCCTGGTCGCCCTCCCCCTCGTGGCCGCTCTCGCGCTGCCCGCCGCGTTCGCCGGCGGGGGCACCCGGCGCTGGTTCGGCGGGCGGGCGGAAGGACAGCGGGCCGAGGCCCAGGCCGCCAAGGACGCGGCGGCGGCCGCCTTCTACGAGCTGGACACCGCCCAGCGCGATGTGCGGTTCTCGATCGAGACGATCAGGGCCGTGGACGACTCGCCGGCCGCCCGGCGCGCGGTCGCCGACTTCGAGGCCGTCGGCAGGCGGATCGACGAGGCCAGCCACCAGTACATCGACGCCGTGGACGCCCATGACCTCGACCGGGACGACCTGGAGGCGTCGGCGGCCTCCCAGGCGCGCACCGAGCTGACCCGGGCCAAGGACGAGCTGGGCCGCGTCAAGCAGGAGCTGGACCGGTTCGCCGACGGGCTGGGCCCCCTGCTCGGCAAGGCCGAGACCCAGCTGGCCCGTCTCGCGCCCGCCGTGGAGCGGGCCCGGCAGGCGCTGCTGGCCGCGTCGAACGCGCTGGACGCCGTACGGGAGAGCGGGCTGCGGGCGGACGCTCTCGCGGCACGGCTCGCGGCGCTGGCGCCCGAGCTGACGAAGCTGAACCAGGGTGCGGGACAGCATGGCGTGCCGCAGACGCTGGAGCGCGCGGAGCGGGTGGCGCGGGAGGCCGAGGCGGTCCGGGTGGAGGCGGAGCGGCTGCCGGAGCGGGCCGCCGAGATCGACCACAGGCTCGTCTCGCTGCGTACCCGCGCCCAGGCATTGACGACCCGCTCGGGGCAGGTGGAGCCGATCCTGAGCGAGCTGCGGCGGCGGTTCTCGGCCGCCTGCTGGCAGGACCTCCAGCACGTCCCCGACCAGGCCGGGGAGCACGTCCGGCAGGCCGAGGCCAAGCTCGAGGAGGCGCGCGGCGCGCGGGAGGCGCAGCGCTGGCCGGACGCCACCGCGCTGCTGTCGACCGTGCGTGCCCTGCTGAACAGCACGGACGAGGCGGTCTCGGCCGCCGGCGACCGGCTGACCAGGTTGAACGCCGTGCAGAAGGATCCGCAGGCGGAGATCGACCGGACCCGGTTCGCGATCCGGGACGCCCAGCGGCTGGCGATGGCGGGGCGCAACACGCCCGATCCCCGGCACGCGCGCCCGCTGGACGACTCGGTGGCCCGGCTGGAGCGGGCGATCGCCACGCTGGAGGGCCGGCACCCCGACTACTGGCACTTCCTGACCGAGACGGAGGCCGTCCGGCGGGCGGTGTCGGACGTGGTGGCCGGGATCCGCGAGGAGCGCGGTACGGGGCACTGACATTGCCGCGGAAGCCCGGCGGGCGGATATTGAAGGTACGTACGGCCTCCATCGGCGCATCCACCCTCAGGGAGGCGGATATGGCCACACACACAGTGCACGACCGGTCCAGGCGGCGCATCGCCTTCGACGAGCATCTGCCGGTCGACCACCGCCTGAACCTGGTCTACCGGATCGGCGCCGGGCTGATGGGCCTGGGTCTGATCGTCTTCGGGATCTTCGGCATCGTCCACAACATCGGCTTCTTCGACACCGGCGGGGACGAGGTGTGGAGCCTCAACACCAACGGGTCGCTCAGCTGGCTGTCGGTCGCCGTCGGGCTGCTGCTGCTCGTGGGGATGGTGGTCGGCGGGAACTTCGCGTCCACGCTGAACATGACCCTCGGTGTTCTCTTCCTCATCAGCGGCTTCGTGAACATGGGCCTGCTGGAGACGGACTACAACTTCCTGGCGTTCAAGATCCAGAACTGCATGCTCAGCTTCGTGATCGGGATCCTGCTGCTCGTCTTCGGGATGTACGGCAGGGTGGGGTCCGCCCTGCCGCACGACAACCCGTACTGGCGGGCCCGCCACCCCGAGGAGTGACGGACCGGCCGGATCAGGTGCGGTAGGCGTAGAAGTACGCGGTCGGGTACGACGAGACGAGACTCGCCACCGACCTGCGCAGGGTGTTGTTCGAGTGGTAGGTCACGTACGGGACGCCGCCGCTCTTGGCCGTGACGATCATCGTGTGGTCCTTGGACCCGTCGCGGTCGAAGTCCATCTGGAGGACGTCGCCGACCTCGAGCTGGTAGACGTTGGCGAGCGCGGTGGTCCGCTTGGAGTTCTGGGCGAACCAGGACCACTCGTTGACGCCGACGAACGAGTCCGACTGGATGTCGGCGTTGCCGAACCACTTGGTGTAGTCGTACACGTAACCGGGGACGTGCTTCCAGCCGCCCGCCTTCAGGGACTGGCTGACGAAGTTGGTGCAGTCGCCGCCGGCGCCGTGGCCGTTGTAGTCCGGATAGTCCTTGTTGTAGACGTTCCAGTACTTCTCGGCGTAGGTCGCCATCGCCTTGTAGTCGTAGGCGGTGCCCGTCTTCGGGACGGCGGCCGGATTGCGGGTGGTCGCCGCGCGCGGGGCGTTCGGCATGGTGTCGTCGGCCGTCGTGGTCGCCTTGACGGACGTCGGCTTGCTGAGCGCGTTCACCGCGAGACCGCCCTGGTCGGTGTCGCGGATGTCCGTCAGCTGCCAGTCGCCCTGGCGGTCGGCCTTGAACGTCAGCTCGTGGTGGGCCTCGAAGCCGGTGCTCTTCGGCTCGTTGCCACGGACCTTCTCGTAGGTCAGCGTCGTGCTCTCGGTGACCGCGGCCTTGGCGGTACGGCCGGTCACCCGCGTGGCGTTCAGGGTGACGGTGGTGCTTGCCTTGCTGTACTTCTCGCCGGCCTTCGCCAGCTTGTCCTTGCGGTCGCCCAGCGAGGACAGGGCGGCGTCCTCGGTGCGGGCCGTGCCGGACGACAGCTTGACGTCACCGGAGAAACCGTCGGTCAGCGGCTTCGACCGGTCGCCCTGCTTGCCGGCGACCAGTGCGTCGGTGCGGTCGGTGAAGACCGCGTCGGCCAGCCGCTGGAAGGTGGCCTTGGTCCGGGCGTCGACCTTGGGGTCGTCGACGACCGCGGCGCCGGCGGACCAGTTGGGCAGCAGAGCCACTCCGGCGACGACGGAGGTGGCGGCTGCCCCGAGTATCGCGACGCGGCGGCGGGTCGCCCTCAATTTCCTTGACTTCACTGATGTTTCCCCTCTTGCCCCGGCGGAGGGATGCCGGGAAGGGCATCTTTGCATGGCGTGTGCGGCCGTTGTGAAGAGGGGACTCGGTTGAGGTTTGGTTACTTCACGACGGTCGACCAGTCCGGATTCTGCGCCGGATCCAGGGTGCGCAGCCGCTCGAGCGTCGTCGGCGTCTGCACGTCCATCCAGTCCGCCAACTCCTGGAAGGACACGCACTTGACGTCCTTCTTGGTGCACACGTTCTCGATGACCTGGTCGACGGACTTCATGTAGATGCCGCCGTTCCACTCCTCGAAGTGGTTGCCGATGAACAGCGGGGCCCGGCTGCCGTAGTACACGCGGTTGAAGCCGGCCATGTAGGCGTCGACGGTCTCCTGCTCCCAGGTGGGGTACTGGGCCGCGTCGCCGTCGACCTCGCCGTCCGACTGGTTGTAGAGGAAGTTGAAGTCCATGGACAGGCCCTGGTACTTGCCGCCGTCGTAGGGCAGCAGCTGAAGCGGGAAGTCCCAGATGCCGTTCTTCTTCGTCGGCCAGATCTGGAAGTCACCGGTGGAGCTGGCGTCGTAGCGCCAGCCGTAGCTCTTGGCGGCCTTCAGCAGGTTCGCCTGGCCCTCCAGGCAGGGCGCGCGGCCGCCGACGACCGCCTTCTTGAAGTCGAAGGGGAGCGGGGCGATGTCCTTGTAGCCGGTGTTGGTCTTCCAGTTCTCCGCGAAGGAGTAGAACTGGTCGATCTCGCTCTTCCACTCCTCGACGCTCCAGTCGCCGCCGCCCTTGGCGCCGCAGAAGTGGCCGTTGAAGTGGGTGCCGATCTCGTTCCCCTCCTTCCACGCCTCGCCGAGCTGCCCCAGGGTGGTGCGGATGTGCTCGTCGGTGGGGAAGCTGATGGCCGCCGTGCCCTTGGGGTGCTGGGGCGGGGAGTACAGGTCCTTCTTGCTCTTGGGCAGCAGGTAGATGCCGGTGAGGAAGAAGGTCATGTGGGCGTTGTACTCCTCGGCCATCTTCCGGTAGTGCTCGAAGAGGCCGTCGTCGCCCATGAGGGCGCCGTCCCAGGAGAAGACCACGAACTGCGGCGGCTTTTCACCGGGTTTGAGCGGAACCGCCTTCAACTGCCCCGTCTGCGGCCCCGTGTACGAGGTGGAGCCGTCCCCCAGGACGTGCGTCTTGCCGTCCCACTTCGGCTCCTCGGTGGCCCCCGCCGACGCCTTCTTGTCGTCCCCCGAGGACGCGGTCGGCGCGGTGTTCGTCGTGCGGTTGAGCACCAGGTAGCCGGCCACCAGGGACGCGACGACGAGGAGCGCCGCAAGCGTCAGGAACCCCGGATGCGTGGTGGCGGGGTGGCGCGTTGCCGGAGCCTTGCGGCGGCGGCCCGACGGTGACTTCATGTGCGGATCATTCTCCGGATTTCGGGGACGCGGATGCCCGTGTCGGTGGTCAGCCGAGCGGGCTCATGGCACCTGACCAGATGCCGTACGGGACGCTGTCGTCGGTCGTGCCGGCGATGCCCTTCAGTGGAAGTGGTTGGAGGCTCTTGCCGAGGTCGATGCGGTAGACGACGACCGCCGTGGACACGGCCTTGGCCGTGCCGACGTACCAGGCGGCGGTGTCGTCCTGGGTGGTGCCCGCCTTCCCGGCCACCTGGCCGAGCGAGCCGGCCCGGGCGGCGGTCCGCTGCGAGGCGGGCACGTCGTCCGGGTGGGCGGTGCGGAAGGAGTCCGCGAGCGCGGAGTTGACCTCCTCGGCCACGTCGGCGCCGAACGCGCGGTCGACGGCCGGGGTGTCCAGGACGACCTTGGTGCCGTTCTTGGTGATCAGTCGCACCGAGTACGGCTCGGTGTGCTTGCCGCCCGCGGCGAAGGTGGAGTAGCCGCTCGCCATACGGATCGCGCTGGGCGTGGAGCTGCCCATGGACAGCGCGGGCACCTGCGCCCCGATGCTGGAGGACAGCAGCCCGGACTTCTCGGCGGTGCTGCGCACCACGTCGAGCCCGGTGTCCATGCCGAGCTGCATGAACGGCGTGTTCACCGACAGTTCCATCGCCCGGTGCAGGGAGATCTGCCCGTACGACTCGCCGTCGTCGTTCTTCGCGGCCACCACCTTGCCGCTGCGGTCCCAGTAGGGCCCCTCGGGCGTCTTCACCGGCACCTTGTCGTCGCCGTCGTACAGCGTCTCGCCGGTCACCGGTGTGGTGTCCCCGTCGCGGGTCTTGTGGACCCCGTTCTCCAGGCCGGCCGCGTACACGAACGGCAGGAACGCGCTACCGGCCGAGACGGTGGTGGCGTTGGACTCGTTGTAGCCCTGCGTACGGTGGTCGGGGCCGCCGTAGACGGCGAGGATCCGCCCGTCGGAGGCCACCGAGGAGGCGCCGTAGTGCGCGGTCTTCGCGTTCTCCGGGTCGTCCTTCAGGGCGTCCTTGCGGGCCTTGGTGACCGCGTCGGTGAGCTGGGTCTCGCGCTTCTTGTCGAAGGTCGTGTAGATCTGGTAGCCGCCCAGGTCGAAGTCCTTGTCCGAGATGTTCCCGGCCTTCTTGGCGTACTGGGAGGCGAGTTCCACCAGGTAGTCGCTCTGCTCACCGGTGTCGTACAGCGGGTTGGTCTTGAGCGGTTCGGGGAACTTCGTGTACCCGGCGCGCTCCGCCTTCGACAGCTTGCCGATGTCGACCATACGGTCCAGGGTCCACGACCAGCGCTCCACGGCCCGGGCCCGGTTGACCGAGTTCAGGGTCGGGTCGTAGAGTCCCGCGCCCTTGAGGAGGGAGGCGAGGAACGCCGCCTCGCTGGCGTTGAGCTCGCCGACGTCCTTGCCGTAGTAGGCCTGGGCGGCGCGCTGGATGCCGTAGGTGCCCCGGCCGAACCAGCTGGTGTTGAGGTAGCCCTCGAGGATGTCGTCCTTGCTCATCTGGTTGTCGAGCTTGAGGGCGATCATGGCTTCGGTGAACTTGCGGCTGACCGTCTGGTTCTGGTTGAGGTAGACGTTCTTGACGTACTGCTGGGTGATCGTGGAACCACCCTGCGTGTCGCCCTGGCCGATCGTGCGGAACAGGGCGCGGCTGATGCCCTTGAAGGAGATGCCGGGGTCGCTGTAGAAGCTGGCGTTCTCGGCGGCCAGCACCGCCCAGCGGACGTCCTCGGGGATGTCCTTCAGCGGCATCGCCTGCCGCTGCACCCAGCCGGTGCGGGCCATCGGCGTCCCGTCGGCCCAGAAGTACACGTTGTCCTGCTGGGTGGCGTACGAGTTGATGTTGTCCGGGATGTCGGTGGCCGCGTAGGCGACGACCAGAAGCATGCTGCTCAGGCCTATGGAGGCGAGGACGCCGCCGAGGCACTGCCGCCAGGAGGGTATCCAGCGCCGCCAGTCGCTGCGGCCCGGACGCGGATACTGCGGGCGCAGCTTGCGGGCGTACGGCGTGACACGAGCCACATACGGGGCCAGTACAGCGAGGAGCGGGGCGAGCCGGGGGGCCAGAAAAGAAGAAACCTGCACAAAAAGGGAAGGGCGTGGGGCTTTTCTCCGGTTTTTCGACGAACGCGGCTTTCCTTTGCCGTCACTCTCCGGCATTTCCAGCATCTCCGGTATATCCGATACCCGCAGTTGCATGGTCTCGTCCGCCCGGAAAGACTCGGGCACCTTCAACTGCATGGTTTCGTCCGGTTGTTGGGGCTTGTCCCCCTGCCCCGCCTCGCTCACGACGCGTCTCCCTCCGCACTCCGTATTGCTCGCAGGCAGACGTACAGACTTACGAGGGCCTGACATGGTTGCCGTTGACGCGGCCGCAAACCGTGAACCCTCCCGACCTTGGAGTTCATCGCGGCGCTCTCAAATTACCAGCGCTCTTCGCAATCTCTCCACATAAGAAAACGACAGAAGTGAACAAGGGCGAAACTGCTGACAGCCAGTCCGAGCATAGGGGCTTAGTCTGGCGCCATGCCTCGCTACGAATACCGCTGCCGGACCTGCGGCGACACCTTCGAACTGAGCCGTCCGATGGCGGAGTCCGCCGACCCGGCCGACTGCCCCGCAGGTCACGACGACACAGTGAAGCTTCTCTCGACCGTGGCCGTGGGCGGCACGCGGTCCGCCCCCGCGCCCGAGGCGGGCGGCGGGGGCGGCGGCGGATGCTGCGGCGGCGGTTGCTGCGGCTGACCGCCGCCCGGCGACTTCTCAGGAATTCTTCAGGAACTCCCGCAGGATCCGCTCCCCGGCCAGCACCCCCCGCTCGGGCAGGGCGGTGACCGCCGGCGCCGTCCAGGCGGCGTCGGCCAGCTCGCCGTGCCCGGGACGCCAGCCCCGGTCGGCGACCAGCAGCAGGTCGGCGTCGAGCAGCGAGTCGCCCGCCGCCAGTGTCAGCTCGGCGCCGGTACGGCGGGCCACCTCACGCACGGCCGCGCTCTTGGTCAGCGGCTTCGGCACGGCGTAGATCTTGCGGCCCTGGAGCGAAACGGTCCAGCCGCGGATCTCCGCCCAGGCCCCGAGGTCCCTCACCCACTCCTCGGGCAGCAGCTCGCGCTCCACGACCAGGTAGGCGAACAGGTCCTCGGCGACCCGCTGCTTGCGCAGCCAGAACGGGTCCGCCGTCTTCGCCAGGTACTCCTCCACCTCCGCGAGCGGCGCGCACTCGTCGGCCAGCCTGGCCTGCACGCTCGCGTGCCAGTCCTGGTCGGTCGCGCCGTCGACCAGCAGATGGCCGCCGTTCGCGCAGATCGCGTACTTCGGCGCCGGGCCCGGCAGGTTGATGCGCTGGTACTGCTTGCGCGTCCGGGTGGTCGTCGGCACGAACACCGCCCGGTCGCCGAGGTCGGTCAGCAGCTGCGCCGACGTCTCCGTCATGAACGACAGCGGCCTCGCCTCGTGCACCTCCACGCACAGCAGCCGCGGCGCCCGCGCGTCCGGCATGGTCAGCGCCAGGGCGGCCGCCGAGTAGATGAGCGTACGGTCGAGATCGCTCGCCACCAGAACCGGCATCAGACCGTCACCGCCTTGCCGTCGGCACCGGTCGCGCCCCGGGTGAACTGCGGGTGGATCAGTCCCACGCAGGTGTACGGCAGGTCGCCGACCTCCTCGACCGGCACCCCCCGCTGCTCCGCGAGCAGGCGTATGTGGTGGAGGTCGGCGCCCGCCCCGGCCCGCGCCAGGATCTTCCACGGCACCCGGCGCAGCAGCACCCGGGTGGTCTCGCCGACCCCGGGCTTGACCAGGTTCACATCGTGGATGCCGTACTCCTCGCTGATGCGCTCGACGGCCCGCCAGCCCTCCCAGCTCGGCGTGCGGTCACTGGCGAGCAGCTCCTTCACCGCGCCGCCGACGGCGTCGGCGACCTCGGGGAAGCGGGCGGCGACGGCGTCCAGGAAGGCCACCGAGACGTCCGTGCCCGCCAGTTCGCGGTAGAACTTCGCGCCGTGGAAGTCGTCCGGCCCGACCAGGTCGGCCCGCAGCACGGTCCGCGAGACGAGCCCCGAGACCGTCGAGTTGAGGCAGGCGGACGGGATGAGGAAGTCGTCGCGGGTGCCGTACGTCCGCACGCAGGAGCCCGGGTCGGCCAGTACCGCGATCTCCGCGTCGAAGCCGGCCGCCCCGCCGCCCGCCTCGAACTCCTCGATCGCCGCGGCCAGCTCCCGGGTGATCGCGCCCTTGCCGGTCCACCCGTCGACGAAGACGACGTCCCGCGGGTCGTGGTGAGCGGCCAGCCAGCGCAGCGCGTTGGCGTCGATGCCCCGGCCGCGCACGATCGACACGGCGTAGTGCGGGAGGTCGAGCCCGTACCGGAACTGCGCCCAGCGGCGCATCAGCACACCGACGGGGGTGCCGGCCCGGGCGAGCGAGACGAGCACAGGCCGCGGCGACCGCTCGGCGATCACCGTCTCCGTCACGACACCGACCGCCTGCGCGATGCGCGCCGCCGACGTCTCGAGCGCCGCGTGGAACAGCTCCTGGTACTGCTCGCTCGGCTGGTACTCCACGGGCAACGACTCGGCGTAGTGCGCGCCGCCGCTCTGGATGGCCTCCTCGCGCTCCTCGGTCGGCGCCTCCAGCGTCACGTCCGAGAGGTCCTGGAGCAGCCAGCCGACCTCCTCGGGCGCGTACGAGGAGAAGGCGGGGCCGCGGAGGGGCTCGGGCAGCATGGCGGGTCTCTCTTCCGACAAGGCGGCTGCGTACAGCGGCTCGGGGACGTACGACGGCACGACCGCGAGGACGACGTGCGGGGTGTGGGCGGCGAGCCGGGACAGGAGACCGTCGGGGGCGTGCAGCTCCCGGGTGTCGGCCACCGAGTCCACGACGGCGACGACGGCGTCGAAGCCGCCGCCCGCGACGTTGTAGGCGAAACGCTCGCCGGGGCCGTCGGCCGGGTCGTCGTGCGCGGGGAAAACGATACGGCTGCGTATCGCGTAACCCGGGTCGTCGACCGCGAGGACGGGTGAGCGGGTGGTGGTCGAGTAGCGCACCTCGGCGGCCACCATCTGCTCCAGCTCACGGGCCAGCCTGAGCGGCGCGTACATCAGCTCCTCGAAACCGAGCACGAGGACGCGTTCGACGCCGTCGGGTATCGCCTCGGCGAGACGGGCCGTCATGGCGGGCAGGGCCGCCTCCAGCCTGTCCCGGTGCCTCGGGGTGAAGCCGTGCCGGCCGCCGTCCGGCAGCCCTCGGGGCCAGTTCAGGTCCACGCGGGACATGTGGCCGAGGGGCCGCGTCTGCCCGGTGCGGTCGTCTCCCGGGTGCGGGTCGTGGGGGGCTTGTCGCGAGACCGGCCCCGACGGCGCCACGGACGTGTGACCGCCTGCCGCGGCAGTCTCGTAGCGGGCGACCAGCTCCTGGCCTTTCTCCAGCACCCCTTCCGGGAGGCGTACCGTGCCCGAGGCGGCGGCGACCAGGTCGACCTGGGCGCCGATCTCGCGGGCGAAGTGGGCCAGGCGGCCCGCGTCGGCCGGCGAGCGCATGTCGACGAGGGCGACGACGACGTAGCGCCGCCTCGGATAGCGCTCGTGCAGAGCGCGAATGGTGTTCAGGACCGTGTTGCCGGTCGAGAACTCGTCGTCGACCAGGACGAGTGGTCCGTCCCCGACCAGCAGCGTCGGGTCCTCCGGCAGCAGCAGGTGCGAGGTGGCGTGCGAGTGGGACTCCTCGAAGCCGCCCGCCTGTGCGACCCCGGCGACCGGGCGGCGGGTGGAGTGCAGGTAGGGGGCGGTGCCGAGGCCGTCGGCGACCGAGTGACCGAGGCCGGTGGCGGTCTCCGCGTACCCCAGGACGACCGCTTCGGCCGACTCCTCGGCGCCGAGCAGCTCGCGCACCCGGCGGCCGAGGGCGAACCCGTGGGCGTGCACCACGGACGGCGACTGCGGGACGTGCTTGCCCAGGACGTTGGAGACCAGCAGATGCGCCCGCTTGGGGTTGCGGCGCAGGGCCAGCCCCAGCAGGCCCGTCAGCGCCGGGTCGCCCACGAGCTCGACACCGAGCCGCTCGGCGACCCACGTCCCGGTCCAGAGCCCGGCGTGCCCGTTGTTCACTGCGTTGTTCATGCGTCCCTTGTGAGTGAGGTGGTTCTTCAGCCGGGTATACCGGCGGCGAGCAGGTCGACGAAGCTGACGTCCTCGTGCGCGACACCGAAGACCTCGGCGCGGAGCATGGTGCGCTCGGCCCAGGCGCGGTGCGGCTTCACCTCGTTCATCTTGTTCGTGTACTGCGACCGCAGCACACCTCCGCCGCCGCGTTCCGGCCGCAGGATGTCCGCCGCGTCGCTGTACTCCTCGTGACTGACGACGGACAGCGCGTGCACGGCCGGCACATGCGAAGGGTGGATACAGGTCTTGCCCAGCAGACCGTTGGCGTGGTCCAGGGAGATCTCGCGCAGCAGCCCGTCCATCGCGTGCTCTATCAGTTTCTCGCGCAGTTCCACGGCCTGCCCCTCCAGGAAGGGGCTGTGCCGCAGCATCGGCTTGAACATGCGCTCGGGGACCCGGAAGTACTCCCACACCGGACCGGTCACCGTGAACCCGGTGCCGTCGGCGCGGCCCAGCATGTTCACCACGTCGGCGATCACGGAGGCGACGATCTGGACGTCGTAGGCGGTCATGTCGGGCGCTCTGCGCAGCCCGTACGAGGAGCAGAAGTCGGTCACGCCGAGGCGCAGCGCGAGGACCCGGCTGCGGTATTTGTCGACGGCGCGGGCGATGCCCTCCAGGGCGTCCACCCGCGACTCGCGGTACATCAGCTGGGGCGTCTCCAGGACGGGCATGCCGAACAGCCGCCGCCCGCTCGCCGTCTCGGCGCCCGCCAGCGCCTCCAGGAAGGGGATGCCCCGCTCCTCGGTGAACTTCGGGAAGACGAACCCGCTCAGCAGCTCAACGGAGGGGCCGAGCCGCCGGACCAGGTCGGGGATCTGTTCGGGCGTCCGCACCCTGATGAAGAGCAGCGGCGGCTCCGCTCCCTCCGCCTCCCTGCGCCCCGCCAGGTCGGCGAACTGCCGGACCAGGTTCTCCTCGCCGGCCTCGACGTCCTCGTCGCCGATGGAGTCCTCCAGGCACAGCACCATCGACACCACGCCGCGCCCGGTCTGTTTGACGACGTCGTCGGCCAGCCGGGGCCGGGTGGCCGGGCTGTACAGGGTGGCCCCCAGGGCCGCGGAGAGCAGCCTGGCCGGGGACTCCGTGTCGAAGACACACGGTTCCCGGTGGAAGAGGCGCTGTCGCACCTCAGGGGCGAGGTGCCCGAAATGACGCATGAATCTCCCCCGTGGTGCGAGTAAGTCTGTGGATTCGGTATGAGGTGGCCGGTAATAGTACGTAGGGATCCGTGTCGGAGGTTCCCACCCGGCATGAATTTCAGGTAACTCGCGGATAAGACTTGCCGTGTACCCCGCGTTGTCGTGAGCAGGCCCGAGAAGGCAGGATGACCGCATGACGCACGCGATGCTGAAGGGGTCGAACGTCCCGCTGAACGCCACCACGGTACGCGCCGTGCTGCGCTGGACCCCCGGGCAGGGGGTCCCGGACGTCGACGCCTCGGCGCTGCTCCTCGGCCTCGACGGCCGGGTGCGCTCCGACGAGGACTTCGTGTTCTACAACCAGCCCCGGCATCCTTCCGGGAAGGTGTGGCGGCTCGGCAAGAAGCGCGTCGCCGAGAGCCTCACGGACACCATCCAGACAGATCTGTCCGGTGTCGAGTCCGGCGTCGGCCAGATCCTGCTGGTCGCTTCGGCGGACGGGGTGACCTTCGACCGCGTACGTTCCCTCACCATCGTGCTGTACGACGCGGCAGCCGACGGTGAACCGCTGGCCACGTTCGACATCCGCCCCGAGACGGGCGAGGAGACGGCGCTGATCTGCGGCGAGCTGTACCGGCGCGGCGAGGGCTGGAAGTTCCGCGCCCTGGGCGAGGGCTACTCCGACGGCCTCAAGGGCCTGGCCACCGACTTCGGCATCTCGGTGGACGAGTCGGAGGAGGCGTCGGCCACGGCCCCCGAACCGGCCCCGCCGACGCCCAGTCTCTCCCAGCCCCTGCCGCCCGAGCAGCCGACCTCGACCGTCCCCCAGCCGCAGCCGGCGTACGGCTACCCGGCCAGTCTCCCGACCTACGGCTACGGCTATCCGGACGGCTCCTTCCGGCTCCCCCCGCAGGGCCCCCAGTTCGTCGGACGGTGAGCCGCCGGGCGGCCCGGGGCGCGGGCTCCAGAGACGTGGGCTCCTGAAGCTCGGGGGCCTGAAGCCCGGGTGCCGCTCGGGCGCTACTTCTCGACCTTCGTCTTGTAGCCCCGGCCCCACTGCAGCCCCCAGCCGTACAGGCGGTCCAGCTCCGCCTGGAAGCCGTACACGAACCGCACCTCACGGCGCACCATGAGCTCGTCCTTGACGTTCTCGATCATCACCACCGCGCAGGACCGGGCCTGCGGGTGCCGTTCGTCGAGGCCTATCTCGATCCGCGGGCCGTTGCTCGGGTACAGCGTGACGACGGCGTGCGTGCGGTCGAACGCCGGCGTCTGGTCGTAGATGTAGACGAAGACGAGCAGCCGCTTGATCTGTTCCCGGTGGTCGAGGTTGACGTACATCGTCTCGCCGGACGCCGACCCGAACCGGTCGTCCCCGCTCAGCTTCACGTAGGGCGCCCCGTTCACGTCCCCCAGCAGACCGCCGAGCGGCTGCACGACCCCCTTCGTCCCGTCGGCCAGCTCGTACAGGCAGCCGAGGTCGAGGTCGACGTTCACCATGCTCTGGCTGTGTCCGACGACCTCCGGCGGCCGCAGCGCCTTGAAGGGGTGCCGCAGCAGGCTCTCCCGCTGCGGTCCGCCGATGTCGGACGTCCGCATCCGCCAGGTCAGGTTGACGCGCAGGTTGCCGGTCGCGGCGCCCTGCTTGGTCAGGGAGACCTGGTGATGCCGCTTGGTCAGTTCGATCGCGTTGGTGGCCGCGTTGCCCGAGTCGAAGTCGGCCGCCCGGCTGCCCAGGAGCCCGTCGAAGATACCCATTCCCGCCCCCACGTCCACTGATGAAAACCGGCGGGGCGGCCGGTGGAGGACTCGTCCTCGACCGACCGCCCCGCTCAGAGCGTTCCTCGCTCCCCGGGAGATCACACCCCGGACGAGACCTCAGTCTTCTCGTCCGAGCCCTGGGCTTTTCCCTCGGCCGCCGCCAATGCGCGGTTGCGGCGTACGGAGGACAGGAAGGACCACCCGATCAGGACCACGCCGACGAGGCCGGTGATGACCTCGTTGATCTGGTACTGGATGGTGACCATGAGGATCACGGCGAGGGCGCCGATCGCGTAGTGGGCGCCGTGCTCGAGGTAGACGTAGTCGTCGAGGGTGCCCTGGCGGACCAGGTACACGGTCAGCGAACGGACGTACATGGCGCCGATGCCCAGGCCCAGCGCCATCAGCACGATGTCGTTGGTGATGGCGAAGGCGCCGATCACACCGTCGAAGGAGAAGGACGCGTCGAGGACCTCGAGGTAGAGGAACATGAAGAACGCGGCCTGACCCGCCAGGACGACCGGCGAACGCTTCTTGCCGGTGCGCGCGGCCTCTTCCTCCTCCTCGTGCTCGCGTTCCTCCTCTTCCTCGAGCTTGTCCTCGAAGTAGCCGGAGAGCCCGCCGACGACCATGTACGTGATCAGACCGGCGATGCCGGAGATCAGCACCGTCTCCGCCTTGTCGGCGTGCGCCCCGCCGTGCTGGTGGGCGTGGGCCGCGAAGGTGAAGGAGGTGATCAACAGGACGATCAGCGCGATGCAGACCGACAGCATGTCGACCTTGCCGAGCTTGGCCAGGGGCCGCTCGATCCAGCGCAGCCACTGGATGTCACGGTCCTCGAAGATGAAGTCCAGGAAGATCATCAGCAGGAACATGCCACCGAAGGCGGCGATCGACGGGTGGGCGTCGGTGACCAGCTGCTGGTACTGGTCCTTGTCGTTGAGCGCGAGATCGACGGCGTCGATCGGGCCGATCTTGGCGCTGATGGCGACGATCACGACGGGGAAGACCAACCGCATGCCGAAGACGGCGATGAGGACACCCACCGTGAGGAAGATTTTCTGCCAGAAGGCACTCATCTTCTTCAGGATCCCGGCGTTGACCACCGCGTTGTCGAAGGACAGCGAGATCTCGAGGATGGAGAGGATCGCCACGATGCCGAAGGCCTCCCACCCCCCGTAGAGGACCGCTGCGACCAGGCCGAGCGCGGTGACCGCGAACGACCAGCCGAAGGTTTTCAGAAGCACTGGCTACCCAATCGTGTCTGGGGGTCCCCCCAAGCGAAGCTCGGGGAGGGTTTCCCCCGCGCCGTACTCGGCTTTACGAAACGTTGACTCCGAAGTCTAGAGCGATGCCTCGCAGTCCCGACGCGTACCCCTGTCCCACGGCCCGGAACTTCCATTCCCCCTGGTATCGATAGAGCTCACCGAAGATCATCGCGGTCTCCGTGCCGGCGTCCTCGCTCAGGTCGTAACGGGCGAGTTCCTGCCCGTCGGCCTGGTTCACCACCCGGATGAACGCGTTGGCGACCTGGCCGAAGGTCTGACCCCGCTCGTCGGCCATGTGGATGGAGACCGGGAAGACGATCTTGTCGCACTGGGGTGGCACCTTGGAGAGGTCCACCAGCAGTGACTCGTCGTCGCCTTCGCCCTCACCGGTGAGGTTGTCGCCGGTGTGCTCCACCGAGCCGTCCGGGCTCTTGAGCTGGTTGTAGAAGACGAACCACTCGTCCCCCATCACCCGCCCGCTGTTGCACAGCAGCGCGCTGGCGTCGAGGTCGAAGGGGGCTCCGGTGGTGGAGCGCGCGTCCCAGCCGAGTCCGATCATCACCTGAGTGAGGTTCGGCGCGGCCTTGGACAGGGAGACATTGCCTCCCTTGGCGAGCGTGACGCCCATGATTGCTGGTCCTCCCCTAGGTGGTGCTCAGGTGCTTCCTCTTCGGTTGTCCTGCACGTCCGGCGCCGCCCGTAAACGGTGCGGCGCCGGACGGTCGGCCCTTCGGGCCCTGCGGACGACTCAGACGTTGACGCCGAAGTCCTGCGCGATACCGCGCAGACCCGACGCGTAGCCCTGACCGATGGCCCGGAACTTCCACTCCGCGCCGTGCCGGTACAGCTCGCCGAAGACCATCGCGGTCTCCGTCGACGCGTCCTCGCTGAGGTCGTAGCGGGCGATCTCGGCGCCGCCGGCCTGGTTCACGACGCGGATGAACGCGTTGCGGACCTGACCGAAGGACTGCTGCCGGTTCTCCGCGTCGTAGATCGACACCGGGAAGACGATCTTGTCGACGTCGGCCGGGACTCCGGCGAGGTTGACCTTGATCGCCTCGTCGTCGCCCTCGCCCTCGCCGGTGGTGTTGTCACCGGTGTGCTCGACCGAGCCGTCGGGGCTCTTGAGGTTGTTGAAGAAGACGAAGTTCGCGTCACTGGCGACCTTGCCGGCGCTGTTCACCAGCAGCGCGCTGGCGTCCAGGTCGAAGTCGGTGCCGGTCGTGGTGCGGACGTCCCACCCCAGACCGACGATGACCGCGGTCAGGCCCGGGGCCTCCTTGGTCAGCGATACGTTGCCGCCCTTGCTGAGGCTGACTCCCACAAGTCCTCCATTGGTGTCCTGGGGCGGGGAGCCCCTGGTGCGTCGGATATCGGATCAACGAGTCGATCCTAGTAACGGGTTCCCGCCCCACGCAGGCCCTGGAGCCGAAGAATCACAGGGTGTCGAGCGCGGCGACGTACTCGCCGAGGTCACGGGCGTCCGGCAGCGCGTTGCGCACGCTCCAGCGCACCAGGCCCTCCTTGTCGATGACGAAGGTGCCGCGCACCGCGCAGCCCTTGTCCTCGGCGAAGACGCCGTAGGCGCGGCTGACCTCGCCGTGCGGCCAGAAGTCGCTGAGCAGCGGGTACTCCAGGCCCTCCTGCTCGGCGAAGACGCGCAGGGTGTGGATGGAGTCGTTGGAGACGGCGAGCACCTGGGTGTCCCGGTCGGTGAACCTGGGCAGGTTGTCGCGCACCTCGCACAGCTCGCCGGTGCACACGCCGGTGAAGGCGAAGGGATAGAAGAGCAGGACGACGTTCTTGCTCCCGCGGAAGTCGGAGAGCTTCACGGCCCGGCCGTGGTTGTCCTTGAGCTCGAAGTCGGGGGCCTTGTCGCCGACCTGGATAGCCATCGCCTGGATGTCCCTTCGGTGGGGCTGTCTGGGTGAGTCCACCCTACGCAGCGAGCGCCGAAGACCGCCGGACGGGCCGAGCACGAAGGCCCGGCCCGTCCGGCGTCACATCACTTCACGGCACTTATGGACGTCACTCCCTGGACGTCACTTCTTGGACTTCGCGGCCTTGGGCGTCACCAGCCGGCTGCCACTCCAGTCCTTGCCGACGCTGACGCTCTTGCTGGCCGACAGACCCGCAGTCGTCGAGGCTTCGGAGATGTCGCTCGGCTCCACGTATCCCGTACGGCCGGTCTTCGGCGTCAGGAGGAGGATCGACCCGCCTTCTTCGATGTACGTGGTGGCGTCCACCAGCGCATCCGTCAGGTCTCCGTCATCGTCGCGGAACCAGAGCACCACGGCGTCGGCGACGTCGTCGTAGTCCTCGTCCACCAGATCGCTGCCGATGACTTCCTCAATGGACTCGCGGAGCTCCTGGTCGACGTCGTCGTCGTAGCCGATCTCCTGGACCACCTGCTCGGGCTGGAAACCCAGCCTGACGGCAGGGCTGGTCCGCTCCTCCGCGTGGTCCGCGGTCGCGCTCACGGGTTGCCTCCTGATCATGATTCGGGAATAACTCAGCCACGCGCGTGCGCGAAGCATTGGCCGTAGTCCACACGGGCGGGACGGATCGCGCAAGTACCCGGCGGTTCGGACCGCCGAAACGGTGACGATCCTGGCCGTGTCGACGCAACTCCAGGCACACGATGCGGACGGACAGTGACGTACACCACACCTATCTGCCCTGTTTGCGTATTTGAGAACCATCCAAGGGTACGAGATTCGAACGAGTGCCGGTTACCTCGGGGTAGAGATGACGTTTGCGGCCCCTAGGTACACGATGGGGGCGGTGCAGGCACTGGATGCGCAGCGAGACGCCCCGCGGCCCACCCGCGAGGCGCGAACGAGAAACACCGTCCCACACAGCCCTCTGACAGGTAAGGAACAGCGTGGCTTCCGGATCCGATCGCAACCCGATCATCATTGGCGGCCTTCCGAGTCAGGTTCCTGACTTCGACCCCGAGGAAACCCAGGAGTGGCTCGACTCCCTCGACGCCGCGATCGACGAGCGCGGCCGGGAGCGGGCCCGCTATCTGATGCTCCGGCTGATCGAACGGGCTCGCGAGAAGCGCGTGGCCGTGCCCGAGATGCGCAGCACGGACTACGTCAACACCATCCCCACCAGGGCCGAGCCGTTCTTCCCGGGCAACGAGGAGATCGAGCGCCGGATCCTCAACGCGACCCGCTGGAACGCGGCCGTGATGGTGTCCAGGGCCCAGCGGCCGGGCATCGGGGTGGGCGGTCACATCGCGACCTTCGCCTCCTCCGCGTCGCTCTACGACGTCGGCTTCAACCACTTCTTCCGCGGCAAGGACGAGGGCGACGGCGGTGACCAGGTCTTCTTCCAGGGCCACGCCTCCCCGGGCATCTACGCGCGCGCGTACCTGCTCGACCGGTTGAGCGAGCAGAACCTCGACGCGTTCCGCCAGGAGAAGTCGAAGGCGCCGCACGGGCTGTCCTCGTACCCGCACCCGCGTCTGATGCCGGACTTCTGGGAGTTCCCGACCGTGTCGATGGGTCTCGGCCCGATCGGCGCGATCTACCAGGCCCGGATGAACCGCTACATGCACGCGCGCGGGATCGCCGACACCTCGAAGTCGCATGTGTGGGCGTTCCTCGGCGACGGCGAGATGGACGAGCCGGAGTCGCTCGGCCAGCTGACCATCGCCGCACGTGAGGGCCTCGACAACCTGACCTTCGTCGTCAACTGCAACCTCCAGCGCCTCGACGGCCCGGTGCGCGGCAACGGCAAGGTCATCCAGGAGCTGGAGTCGGTCTTCCGGGGCGCCGGCTGGAACGTGATCAAGCTGATCTGGGACCGCTCCTGGGACCCGCTGCTCGCCCAGGACCGCGACGGCACCCTGGTCAACCGGATGAACACGACCCCGGACGGCCAGTACCAGACCTACGCCACCGAATCCGGCGCCTACATCCGCGACCACTTCTTCGGGGACGACCAGCGGCTGCGCGCGATGGTCGAGGGCATGACCGACGACCAGATCCTGCACCTGGGCCGCGGCGGTCACGACCACCGGAAGATCTACGCGGCGTTCAAGGCGGCCGTGGAGCACACCGGCCAGCCGACGGTCATCCTCGCCAAGACGGTCAAGGGCTGGACGCTGGGGCCGAACTTCGAGGGCCGCAACGCCACCCACCAGATGAAGAAGCTGACGGTTGCCGACCTCAAGGGCTTCCGTGACCGGCTGCACCTGCCGATCTCCGACAAGGAGCTGGAGGGCGGCCTCCCGCCGTACTTCCACCCCGGTCGGAACTCGGAGGAGATCCAGTACATGCACGACCGCCGCAAGGGTCTCGGCGGGTACGTGCCGACCCGTGTCGTGCGCTCGAAGCCGCTCGCGCTGCCGGACGACAATGCGTACGCGAGTGTGAAGAAGGGCTCGGGTCAGCAGTCCATCGCCACGACCATGGCCTTTGTGCGGCTCCTCAAGGACCTCATGCGGGACAAGGAGCTCGGCAAGCGCTTCGTGCTGATCGCGCCGGACGAGTACCGCACCTTCGGCATGGACTCCTTCTTCCCGAGTGCGAAGATCTACAACCCGCTCGGCCAGCAGTACGAGTCGGTGGACCGAGACCTGCTGCTCGCCTACAAGGAGTCGCCGACCGGGCAGATGCTGCACGACGGCATCTCGGAGGCCGGCTGCACGGCGTCCCTGATCGCGGCGGGCTCGGCGTACGCCACCCACGGCGAGCCGCTGATCCCGGTCTACGTCTTCTACTCGATGTTCGGTTTCCAGCGCACCGGCGACCAGTTCTGGCAGATGTCGGACCAGCTGGCGCGCGGCTTCGTACTGGGTGCGACCGCCGGGCGTACGACCCTGACCGGTGAGGGCCTCCAGCACGCGGACGGCCATTCCCAGCTGCTCGCCTCGACGAACCCGGGCTGCGTCGCCTACGACCCCGCGTTCGGCTTCGAGATCGCGCACATCGTGCGGGACGGTCTGCGCAGGATGTACGGCAGTTCCGCCGAGCACCCGCACGGTGAGGACGTCTTCTACTACCTGACCGTCTACAACGAGCCGATCCGGCACCCGGCCGAGCCTGCGGACGTGGACGTCGAGGGCATCCTCAAGGGCGTGTACCGCTTCAGCGAGGGCACCTCGGGGTCGATCCCGGCGCAGATCCTCGCGTCCGGGGTGGCCGTCCCCTGGGCGGTCGAGGCGCAGAAGATCCTCGCCGAGGACTGGAACGTCAAGGCCGACGTGTGGTCGGCGACCTCCTGGAACGAGCTGCGGCGCGAGGCCGTCGAGGTCGAGCGGCACAACCTGCTGCACCCGGAGGAGGAGCAGCGGGTGCCGTACGTGACGCGGAAGCTGACCGGGGCCGAGGGGCCGTTCGTGGCCGTCTCGGACTGGATGCGGTCGGTGCCCGACCAGATCGCGCGCTGGGTGCCGGGCACGTACCAGTCGCTGGGCGCGGACGGGTTCGGATTCGCGGACACCCGGGGCGCGGCTCGCCGGTTCTTCCACATCGACGCCCAGTCGATCGTCGTGGGGGTGCTGACCGAGCTGGCGAAGGAGGGCAAGGTCGACCGGTCGCTGCTGAAGCAGGCCATCGACCGGTACCAGCTGCTGGACGTGTCGGCGGCGGACCCGGGGGCGGCCGGAGGCGACGCGTAGCACGGGGCGCACGAAGGGGTGGCGGAGCTGCGGCTCCACCACCCCTTACTCGTTCTTTACTATGCGGGCATGCAAGAACAATCGGCGCAGAACCGGTGGGAGCTCTGGACCCAGCGGCCGTTGCTGGCCCTCGCCGTGGTGTTCGCCGTGGCCTACGCCGTGCCGATCGTGGACACCTCGGCCGACCACACCCTGACCACCGCCTGCACCGCGGTCGAGTGGGTGGTGTGGGGGGCGTTCGCGGCGGACTACGTGGTCCGGCTGGCCCTGACGTCCGACCGGTGGCGGTTCGTGCGCACGCACTGGCTGGACCTGTGCGCGGTGGTGCTGCCGCTGGCGCAGCAGCTCAAGCTGCTGCGGCTGGTCTCGACGCTGCTGCTGGTGGGGCGGCGGGCGCGGATGGCCTCGCAGATCCGGATGACGACGTATGTCGTGGGCGCGGTCGTCGGGCTGCTGATGTTCGGCTCGCTGGCCGTGCTGTCGGTGGAGCGGGAATCCCCGGACGGGAACATCCGCACCCTGGGTGACGCACTGTGGTGGTCGTTCACGACGATGACGACCGTGGGGTACGGGGACCACGCGCCGACCACCGGACTGGGGCGGATCATCGCCGTCGGGCTGATGCTCTCCGGGATCGCGCTGCTCGGTGTGGTGACCGCGAACATCGCGGCATGGTTCATCGCCCGGTTCGACAAGGACGACGTCGAGGAACGCGCCCGGACGGAGGCGATCCTGGCCCTGACGCAGGAGGTGCGGGCGCTGCGGGCGGAGGTGGCGGCGCTGCGGGGCCGACCGGACGGGGCGCTGCGGGACGGGACGCTGCGGGACGGGTCCCCGCCCGTGCCGACCCACCAGCCGTCCCGGTAGGCCGGCGTGCGGCGGTCTGCGCTACCGGGATTCCCTCGCGGGGCGTCGGCCTTCAGGCCGTTCGTGAAGCGAATCCGTCGAATCCGCAGGGTGGCGCGGGGCGTCCCGGATGCGGTCCCGCGAAGCAGGAGAGCACAGGTGTCACCACGGCCGACGCGGAGCGTCCGGCGTCCGGTCCGGGACACGGAGCCTCACGGGGCCCGGTCCGGCGGGAGTCGGGCGATGCCTTCCCGCCCGGCTCCGCCGGTTGCCCTGGTTGCGGTCCTCGGGCTTCAGCCCGCGGAGCACGTCACAGCAGTCCGTTGCCCGTGCCGGTGGCGCCCGCCAGCCAGATGATCGCCAGCAGGGTGTCGATCGCGCCGAGGGCGACGGCGACCAGGGCCGGTACCGGACGGGAGCCCGCCCAGCTGCGGCCCATGGCCAACCAGCCGCAGACGATCGCCGCCGGGCCGAGGATGATCCCCAGCGCGAAGAATCCGGCGACCGCGCAGACGAGGCCGACGATGCCGAGCGTCGCGCGATCCGGCCCGGTCCGTGACCCCATGCGGCCACGTGAGCGGGGGTACCTGCGCGTGCCGTTTCCGAAGCCGGCCATCGAACAACTCCCTGGATTCCGGGGATGTGTTGTTGTTCGGGTACCCGCGACACGCGGAACATTCCCCGCAGTTGCCGGGCGGTCGGCGCGCTGTCCCCCTCCGGCAGCGCGCCGCGGCCCTGGCCGCCCTCCCATCCGGAGGGCTTGACTAACTGTGACCTGCGACGCGTGCCGGAGGCGAGGAACCTTTAGCGTTGTCACCCGGATAGGGGAAACTCGCTGAATTTCCGTCAGCTGAGAATCCGTCAGATATGACCGACGCCCGCGCCCGCTTCCGCGTTCTCGCCCCGCTTGGTGAGCAGCGCGACGAACACGGCGACGACCGCCACCCCGGCGGCGACCAGCGAGGCGAGGCTCATGCCGGAGATGAAGGTGTCGTGGGCGACGTCCGTGATCTTCGCGGCGATCGCTTCGGGGGTGCCCTTGGCCACCGGCGCCACGCCGACCTGAACCGCCTCGGAGGCCTGGTCCAGTTGGGCGGGGGTGAGCTCGGGCAGGCCCGCGCCCTTCCAGTTGGCCGGCAGGTCACCGTCGACCTTGGACGCCATCACGGCACCCAGCACGGCCGTACCGAGGCTGCCGCCGATCTGCATGGCCGCCTGCTGGAGACCGCCCGCGACGCCGGACAGCTCCATGGGGGCGTTGCCGACGATGACCTCGGTCGCGCCGACCATGACCGGGGCGAGTCCGAAGCCCAGCAGGGCGAACCAGATCGACATGAGACCGCTGCTCGTGTCCGTCTCCAGCGTGGACATGCCGTACATGGCGATGGCGGTGGCGGCCATGCCGCCCGCCAGCGGGATGCGCGGGCCCAGCTTGGTGATCGCCGCGCCCGCGAGCGGGGAGCCGACGATCATCATGCCGGTCAGCGGGAGAAGGTGCAGGCCCGCGTCGATCGGGCTCATGCCGTGCACGTTCTGGAGGTAGAACGTCACGAAGAACAGGCCGCCCATGAAGGCGATCGCCATCAGGACCATGAGGACCACACCGGCCGACAGCGGGACCGAGCGGAACAGCCCCAGGGGGATGAGCGGTTCCTTGACCTTCGTCTCCCAGAAGGCGAAGGCCGCGAAGAGCACCGCGGAGCCGACGAGGAAGATCCAGGTCATGCCGTCGGCCCAGCCCCAGGTCGGCGCCTTGATCAGGGCCCAGACCAGGCAGAACATCGCGCCCGAGAGGAAGGCGATGCCGAGGAGGTCGAAGGAGCGCGGGGCGTTCTCGGCCCGGTGGTCGAGGAGGATCACCACGCCCAGGACCAGGGCGAGGGCGCCGACCGGCACGTTGATGAAGAACACCGACTGCCAGTTGACGTGCTCGACGAGGACGCCGCCGAGGATCGGGCCGCCGGCGGTGGACGCGCCGATGACCATGCCCCACAGGCCGATGGCCATGTTGAGTTTCTCGGCCGGGAAGGTCGCGCGCAGCAGCCCGAGCGCGGCCGGCATCAGCAGGGCGCCGAACAGTCCCTGGAGCGCCCGGAAGGCGACCACGGCACCGATGCTGCTGGACAGGCCTATCGCGCCGGAGGCGGCCGCGAAGCCGACGACGCCTATCAGGAACGTCTGACGGTGGCCGAAGCGGTCACCCAGTTTGCCCGCGGTGATCAGGGAGACCGCGAGGGCGAGGAAGTAGGCGTTGGTGATCCACTGGACCTCGGCGAAGGTGGCACCCAGGTCGCTGGCGATGGCCGGGTTGGCGATGGCCACGATGGTGCCGTCGAGGGCCACCATCATGACGCCGACGGCGACGGTGATGAGGGTGAACCACGGGTGTCCGCGCAGCCCCTTGGCGGACGGCCCGTCCGACGGGTCTGCCGGTGCCTTGCCGTCCGGCCCCGTCGCGTCGATGGTGGTCTGACTGGTCATGCGTTCGAGGTTAGTGACAGCCGCTGACAATTGACAAACGGGTTCACAAGTCGGTAACTGACACCTCATGGGAACTCTGCGTGAGCGCAAGAAGCAGCGCACCCGGGACGCGCTGCTGCGCGCCGCGGTGGAGCTGTTCACCACGCAGGGATACGAGCGGACCACCGTCGACGAGATCGCCGCCGCCGTCGACGTCTCGCAGCGCACCTTCTTCCGCTACTTCGCCGGCAAGGACGAGGCCGCGCTCGCGCTGGTGGAGATGACGGTGGAGCGGTTCGTCGAGGGGGTGCGCTCGCGCCCGCCGCACGAGCCGCCGATGGAGGCGCTGCGCCAGGCGGTGCTGGACGGCTGGCACTCGATCAACGAGGTCGTCGAGTCCGTCGTACCCGTGGAGCTGTATCTGCGCCTGTACCGGGTGATCGAGTCGACGCCGGTGCTGCTCGCCGCGCACCTGCGACGCTCGGCGGAGGTGGAGGAGGATCTCGCGCGGGTGGTCGCCGAGCGTGAGGGGCTCGACGTGGACGCCGATCCGCGGCCGCGGCTGGCGGTGGCCGTGTTCAGCGGCGTGATGCGGGTGACGGAACGGCAGTGGTCCACGGACGCCGACTTCAGCCTGGACCGGATCCGCGCGCTGACGTCCCTGTATCTCGACGGGGTGGGGCCCGCCCTGCTGGGGGACTGGCGCGAGACCCGACGGACATAGAGACGTAAAGGGCCTTCTGACCCTCGACACGCCCGTTGAAACGTGATCCCCGTCACTTGGGTCACCCGAGACCCTCTCGTTCTCCTAGTGTGTCCTTTCAGTGACTTCCTTCGACACCTCCCCGCAGCTCAACGTCTGGCGCGCACTGGCCGCCCTGGCCGTGGTGTTCGTGATGCTGGCGACCACCGGCTGGACGGCGCTGCGTCATCAGCGGGAGACCACCGCCCTGCAGACCTCGCGCTCGGAATGGGAGCACGGCCGGCTGGCCGGGCACCGGCTGCCGGACCCCGGCTCCGCCCCCGCCCGGCTCGCCCGCTTCTTCGCCTCGCTGAGCGCCCCGCAGCGCACGGCGCTCGCGCGGGACTACCCGCTCGCGGTGGGCAACATGAACGGCGCCCCCGCCGAGCTGCGCTACCGCGCCAACCGGGTGGCGCTGCTCCAGCAGATCCGGCTCGAGCGCACCCGCATGCGGGACAGCCGGCTGACGCCCTCGGGACAGCAGCTGGCCGGCCGGCGCATGCAGCGCTACGAGTCGATGAGCACCGCCGGCCGGCAGATCCTCGCCTTCGACCCGGAGGGCTCCGGCCGGGTCGCCGAGGTGTTCGGCAGCCTGGACGAGGCCGAGCGGATCTCCGTCGTCGTCCCCGGCGTCGACACCGATCTGCTCACCTTCCAGCGCACGAACCGCAAGTACTCGGCGCCGGTCGGCATGGCCCAGGCCCTCTACTCGGCCGAGCGGGAGGCGAGCCCCTCGACGCCCACGGCCGTGATCGCCTGGGCCGACTACACCTCACCCGACGGACTCGGCATCGACTCGGCCACCGCCATGCGCGCCGAGAGCGGCGCCGTCCGGCTGAACGCCCTGCTGACCGCCCTGCCGGGCAGCGCGCCGGTCTCGATGTTCTGCCACAGCTACGGCTCGGTGGTGTGCGGGGTCGCCGCGCACGCGATGCCGGACCGGGTGGCCGACATCGCGGTGGCCGGCAGCCCCGGGATGCGGGTGGAGAACGCGGCCCAGCTGGACACCGACGCCCGGGTGTGGGCGATGCGCGACGCCGACGACTGGGTGCAGGACGTGCCGCACCTGGAGCTCGGCGGTCTCGGGCACGGCGAGGACCCGATGGCGCAGGAGTTCGGCGCGCGGGTGCTGTCGGCGCGCCAGGCCAAGGGTCACGGCGGCTACTTCGAACCGGGTACAGACAGCCTGCGCAACCTCGCCGAGATCGGCACTGGCGCGTACCACTCGGTGGAGTGCGCCCACGATGATGCCGCCTGCACGGCGGGTTTGTCCGATACGACGAAGGCCGGACGCGCGTAGAGACGCAGGAATTGCGGTGCGCGCGGGGAGGGGACGAAGAATGGGTGTCGCGCATACGATGAGCCGCATGGGTGACGTACTGGCCGGATTTCATGCCGCCTGGGAGTTCGAGTCCGACTCCGTCCTCATCCGCTACGAACGGGGGCTGCGCACGCCCAAGCTGCTGTCGGCACTGGGCGAGCGCCGGATTCCGCTGGCGGCCATCGGTCGGGTCACCCTGACCGCCGGCAAGCGCGGGACGGTCGTGCTCCGGGCGGAGCCGAGGCCGGGGGCCGATCCTCTGATGGAGGCGGCCGCGGGACAGCTCAAGGAAGGGTGCGACCCGTACCGGCTGGTGCTGCCCGCCGAACGGGAGACGCTCGCCCAGTACTACGCCGACGAGCTGCGGGAGCGGCTGACCGACTCCGGGCCGGCGGAACGCTTCCTGGTGGACGCGCCCGAGGCGCCGCTGTCCTTCAAGGCGTACGACGGCAAGGCCTCGTTCGACGGGCGCACCGTGCGGTTCCGGTGGTTCTGGACGGGTGCGTCGTCGGCGAAGTGGAAGGCCGGCGACCAGAGTTTCGCCGTGTCCGCGCTGAGCGGGGTCGAGTGGCGGTCGCCCGAGGTCTTCGAGGGGCATCTGCGGCTGCTGCGCGGCGACGCCGCTCCGGCCCAGGCCGACCAGGATCCGGCGACCGTCGTCTTCGGGCTGGGGTACGGGCCGGTGCACGAGTCACTGCCGTTCGCGGCGGCGGTCCTCGCGGCGGTCCGCGGACGCGGGAACGCGGCGGCGGTCCAGGCGGCGGCCGTCCCGGCGGCGGCATCGCCGCGCCGGGACCCCTCCGACATCGCCGAACGGATCCGGCACCTCGGGGAACTCCACCTGGCCGGGTTGGTCACCGACGAGGAGTTCTCCGCCAAGAAGGCCGAGCTGCTCGCCGAGCTCTAGGTCGTGTCCGCGATGCCCCGCCCGGCCGGCGACGCCCGGCACGCTCGCCGCGTCGCCGGGACCGCCCACGCACACCCGGTACGGGGCCGGCCCTCCGCCCTGCGCCCCGCCCGCACCGGACGCCGCGAGCGCTGTCCTCCGGGCGGACGGCGCTGCCTCGCGGACGCGACCCGGGGTCCGATCCGCCCGGACGGGGGCCCGGCCCTCACTCGCGTCCGGCGGAGGTGAACGTCATGTCCGGGTAGCGGTCGCCCGCCACCTCGCCGGCGATGGGCTCCAGCGACGCCAGCTCCGAAGGCGTCAGTTCGATGGTCGTCGCCGCCGCGTTCTCCTCGACCCGGGTGGGCTTGCGGGTGCCGGGGATCGGGACCACCGACAGACCGTGGACCCGGGACTGCTGCTGGACCCAGGCCAGGGCGATCTGGGCGGGCGTCGCCCCGTGGGCCTCGGCGATCGCGCGGACCGGGTCCAGGAGCGCCCCGTTGGCGGCCGCGTTGTCGCCGGTGAAGCGGGGCTGCTGACGGCGGAAGTCGTCGGCGGTGAGGTCCTGGTCGGCGTCGGTGAAGGAGCCGGTGAGGAAACCCCGGCCCAGCGGGGAGTAGGCGACCAGGGTCACGCCCAGGGCGCGGGCCGCCGGGACCACCCGGGCCTCGATGTCACGGCTGAACAGCGACCACTCCGACTGCACCGCGGCGATGGGGTGGACCTCCTGGGCCGCGCGCAGTTCGGCGGCCGTCACCTCGCTCAGGCCCAGCTGCTTGACCTTGCCCTCACGCACCAGTTCGGCCATCACGCCGACGGTGTCCTCGATCGGCACGTTCACATCGCGGCGGTGCATGTAGTAGAGGTCGATGACGTCGACGTCCAGCCGCGTCAGGCTCGCCTCGACGGACTCGCGGATGTACGGCGCGTCGTTGCGGACGATCCGCCGGGTCGGTTCGTCCGGCGGCACCGCCAGGGCGAACTTGGTCGCGATCACGACCTCGTCGCGGTGGGCCTTGAAGAACGGGGAGAGGAACCTCTCGTTCTCGCCCGCGCCGTACGCGTCCGCCGTGTCGTACATCGTGACGCCGAGCTCCAGGGCGCGTTCCAGGGTCGCCCGGGACTCCTTCGCGTCCGAGGGGCCGTAGGCGAAGCTCATGCCCATGCAGCCGAGGCCCTGGACGCCGATCTCGGGGCCCTGCCCGCCGAGTCGTGCCGTCGGGATCCTGGGGTCGGTCATCGGGCGGTTCCTTCCGCTTCCTGGTACCGGGCGCCGGTGGCGTCCGCGTAGAACGTGATCTTCCGGTCGAGCACGGCGAGGGTGTCCTGGAGTTCGGCGATCCGCGCCCGGACGTCCCGCCGGGTCGCCTCCAGCAGCTCGTACCGCTCGCGGAACGTGCTCTCGCCCTCCCGCACCAGCTCGGCGTAGCGCACCATGTCGGCGACCGGCATGCCGGTCAGCCGCAGCTTCCCGACGAGGTCGAGCCAGTCCAGGTCACGGTTGCTGTAGCGGCGCTGGCCGGTGTGCGAGCGGTCGATGTGGGACATCAGCCCGATCCGCTCGTACCAGCGCAGGGTGTGGGCGGTGAGGCCGGTGAAGGCGACGACCTCGCTGATCGTGTAGCTGTCCTGCCCGTCCGGACGGGGGTGCCGCGGGGGCGGCCCGGAGCAGACGTCCGGAGGGTTCTGGGATTGCTCGATGGTCACGGGCGTGGTCTGCAACACCGTCATGACCTCCACGCTATGGCCTTGGAGTGCGCTCCAAGCAAGCGGAAAAGGTAAGAAAACCGGGGGACGCGGCTTGATCACGCTGGTTAGCGTGCGGAGCATGAGTCCCGTACGCCGTGCCCTGCCCGAGGACGCCGCCGAAGTGCTGCGGCTGCGCCAAGTGATGATCGACTCGGTTTCCTCGGTGGGCCCCTCCACCGACTGGCATGCCGAGTCGCTGCCCGCGCTGCGGGAGCGGCTGTCCGAGCCGGACGGGGACTTCGCGGCCTTCGTCGTGGATCACCCGGAACGCCCGGGGACGCTGGCCGCGCTGGTCGTCGGCACGATCGAGTACCGGATAGGCCGGGCCGGCAACCCGCGGGGAGTCATCGGCTTCGTCTTCAGCGTCGCCACCGACCCGGACGCACGCCGCCGCGGATACGCGCGCGCCGGCATGGACGCCCTGCTGGACTGGTTCCGGAGCCGGGGCGCCGTGCAGGTCCACCTCACCGCGTCCGCCGACGCGGCCCCCCTCTACGCCTCCCTGGGCTTCAAGCCCAAGCCGGACCCCTTGATGGAGCTGCTGCTTTCGGACGCATAGGCTCGACGGCATGTCGCTCAAGAGCCTCGCGCTGATCGAGAACTGGCCGGTTCCCTCCGCCTCGGCGGGTGTCGTACGGGCCGACGGTACGGTCCTGGGGAACCATGGCCCGGTCGGCCGGCGTTTCCCGCTGGCCTCGGTCACCAAGCCGCTCGCCGCGTACGCCGCCCTCGTCGCGTACGAGGAGGGCGCGATCGAACTGGACGAACCGGCCGGGCCCCCGGGGGCCACGGTCCGCCATCTCCTCGCGCACACCTCCGGGCTGGCCTTCGACGAGCACCGGGTGACGGCGCCCCCCGGCGAGCGGCGGCTGTACTCCAACGCCGGGTTCGAGCAGCTCGGCGACCATCTGTCGAAGGCCACGGAGATCCCGTTCGCGGAGTATCTGCGTCAGGCGGTGCTGGAGCCCCTGGGGATGTCCGGCACCTCTTTGGAGGGCTCCCCCGCGAAGGACGGCGTCTCGACGGTCGAGGACCTGCTGCGCTTCGCGGCGGAGGTGCAGGCGCCCCGGCTGCTGGATCCGCGGACCGTGGCGGCGGCGATGACCGTGCAGTACCCGGGGACGAAGGGCGTGCTGCCGGGGTACGGGCACCAGAACCCCAACGACTGGGGGCTCGGTTTCGAGATCCGCGACTCCAAGTCGCCGCACTGGACGGGCAGTTCCTCCTCGCCGCGCACCTTCGGGCACTTCGGCCAGTCCGGTACGTTCCTGTGGGTCGACCCCGACGCGGGCGTCGCCGGGGTCGCCCTGACGGACCGGGCGTTCGGGCCGTGGGCGATCGAGGCGTGGCCCGCCTTCACGGACGCGGTGCTGGCCGAGGTCCGGGGCTGAACTCCTGCTCCGCCGGGCCGAAGACCCACATCAGCAGTTCCGCGTCGGTCACGCCGACCGCCTCCACGTCCTTGGCGTCCGTGATGCGGGCCGCGTCCCCCGGCGCCAACTCCTCGCCGTCCAGGCGGGCTTCGCCGCGCACGACGTGGACGTAGACGTGCGGCGCGTCCGGCACCGCCGTCCGCTCCCCCGCGCCCAGGCGCCTCACGTGCAGCATCGCGCCCGCCTCAGGGACGGCGTACGGGGTGGAGTCGGCGATGCCGCGGACCGTCTCGTAGGACGGCTCGCCGCCGGGGGCGAAGGGGGCCAGCCACATCTGGACGAAGGCCAGGGGCGCGTCGGCGTCGTTGCGTTCCGCGTGGCGTACGCCGCCCGCGGAGCTGAGCCGCTGCACGTCCCCCGGGCGGACCACGCTCTCGTGGCCCGCCGAGTCGCGGTGCGTGAGCTCGCCCTCGACCACCCAGGTGACGATCTCGGTGTGGCTGTGGGGATGTTCGTCGAAGCCGGCGCCGGGCGCGAGGCGCTCCTCGTTGCAGGCGATCAGCGGGCCGAAGCGGAGGTTGCCGGGGTCGTAGTGGGGGCCGAAGGAAAAAGCGTGCCGGGTGTCGATCCCGGCGGCCGGGTCCCCGCCTCGGTAGCGCTCGTCGGCGCGCCGTACGTCCATCACCCGTCCACGGTAGACCCGCCGCACCCGTGCGACGGCCGTGCGACGACCGCGCGCCGTCGCCGCCCGCGACCCGGCGGCGCACGCCCCCGTCCCGATAAGGCAGTCTTGTCCCGTGCCCGAACCCGAAACCAGTCACCCCGATCCCGCGGCGCACGCCGTCCACCCCCACCCCGCGACGCTGAAGCGGCTGGAGAAGTCCTCCGGAAGTCTCGCCGCCCAGGCCATCGCGCGGATGGACGAGACACTGTCGTGGTACCGGGCGATGCCCCCGGAGAACCGTTCCTGGATCGGGCTGGTCGCCCAGGCGGGCATCGCCGCCTTCACCGAGTGGTTCCGGCATCCGGACACCCCGCAGGCCATCTCCACGGATGTGTTCGGCACCGCGCCGCGTGAGCTGACCCGGGCCATCACGCTGCGCCAGACCGTCGAGATGGTGCGCACCACCATCGAGGTCATGGAGTCCGCGATCGACGAGGTCGCGGCCCCCGGCGACGAGAACGTGCTGCGCGAGGCGCTCCTCGTGTACGCCCGGGAGATCGCCTTCGCCACCGCCCAGGTCTATGCCCAGGCCGCCGAGGCACGCGGCGCCTGGGACGCCCGGCTGGAGTCGCTCGTCGTGAACGCCGTGCTGAGCGGTGAGGCCGACGAGGGGGCGGTGAGCCGGGCCGCCGCCCTCGGGTGGAACGCGCCCGAGCACGTGTGCGTGGTCCTCGGGACCGCGCCCGACGGGGACTCCGAGCTGACCGTCGAGGCGATCCGGCGGGCCGCGCGACACGCCAAGCTCCAGGTCCTCACCGGGGTCCTCGGCTCCCGGCTGGTAGTGATCGCCGGTGGCAGCGACAACCCGCTCGCCGTCGCGAGGTCGCTGATCGGGCCGTTCGCCGCGGGACCCGTGGTGGCCGGCCCCGTCGTACCCGACCTGCTCGCCGCGACCCGGTCCGCGCAGGCCGCCGCGGCCGGGCTCAAGGCCGGTTCCGCCTGGCAGGACGCACCCCGGCCGGTCCTGGCGGACGATCTGCTTCCGGAGCGCGCGATCGCCGGTGATCCCGGTGCGCGTGAGCAGTTGGTGGAGGAGATCTACAGACCGCTCGAGGAGGCCGGTTCCGCGCTCCTCGAGACACTGGCCGTCTATCTCGAACAGGCGTCCAGCCTCGAAGGGGCCGCACGGATGCTCTTCGTCCATCCGAACACCGTGCGCTACCGGCTTCGACGTGTGACTGACGTCACCGGCTGGTCACCTTCGGATGTACGCTCCGCGTTCACGCTCCGGATCGCGCTGATCCTGGGGCGTCTGGTCGACGGCGATCCCCAGACCTAGGCTTTTGTCGGGGGTCCACAAAACCCCCTGCCGTTCTTCGTCCCTGTCCCCACGGGCGGCTTCGGCCGTCCACAAGAGAGAGTGTGAGAGTGCTCGTACTCGTCGCTCCCGGCCAGGGCGCCCAGACGCCCGGCTTCCTGACCCCCTGGCTCGAACTCCCCGGTGCCGCCGCCCGCGTCGCCGCGTGGTCGGACGCCATCGGCCTGGACCTCGCCCACTACGGCACCAAGGCCGACGCGGACGAGATCCGTGACACCTCGGTGGCCCAGCCGCTGCTGGTCGCCGCCGGGATCCTGTCCGCCGCGGCGCTCGGCGACCTCCCGGACATCGCGCCCGGCGCCGTGGCCGGCCACAGCGTCGGCGAGATCACCGCCGCCGCCTTCGCCGGAGTCCTCGACGACACCGCCGCCCTGACCCTCGTCCGCAAGCGCGGTCTGGCCATGGCCGACGCCGCCGCGATCACCGCAACCGGCATGTCCGCGCTGCTCGGCGGCGACCCGGAGGTCTCCGTCGCGCACCTGGAGAAGCTGGGGCTGACCCCGGCGAACGTCAACGGCGCCGGTCAGATCGTCGCCGCGGGCACGCTGGAGCAGCTCGCCGCGCTGAACGAGGACAAGCCCGAGGGCGTCCGCAAGGTCGTCCCGCTGAAGGTCGCCGGCGCCTTCCACACGCGCCACATGGCCCCCGCCGTCGAAGCGCTCGCCAAGGCCGCCGTGGAGCTCACGCCGGCCGACCCGAAGATCCGTTACGTCTCCAACCGCGACGGGCAATCCGTCGCGACCGGTGCCGAGATCCTGGAGCGGTTGATCGGCCAGGTCGCCAACCCGGTCCGCTGGGACCTGTGCATGGAGACCTTCAAGGAGCTCGGCGCGACCGCGCTGATCGAGGTGTCGCCGGGCGGCACCCTGGTCGGCCTCGCCAAGCGCGCCCTGCCCGGTGTGAAGACGCTGGCGCTGAAGACACCCGACGACCTCGACGCCGCTCGCGAGCTCATCGCCGAGCACGGCGTCGCCTGAGGAGCCCTGATGGCGAAGATCAAGCCCAGCAAGGGCTCCCCGTACGCCCGCATCCTCGGCGTGGGCGGCTACCGGCCCGTCCGGGTGGTCCCCAACGAGGTGATCCTCGAGACGATCGACTCGTCCGACGAGTGGATCCGCTCGCGCTCCGGCATCGAGACCCGGCACTGGGCGAACGACGAGGAGACCGTCGCCGCCATGTCGATCGAGGCCTCCGGCAAGGCGATCGCCGACGCCGGGATCGCCGCCGAGCAGATCGGCGCGGTGGTCGTGTCGACCGTCTCGCACTTCAAGCAGACGCCGGCCGTCGCCACCGAGATCGCCGACAAGCTCGGCACGAACAAGGCCGCCGCCTTCGACATCTCGGCCGGCTGCGCGGGCTTCGGCTACGGCCTGACGCTCGCCAAGGGCATGGTGGTGGAAGGTTCCGCCGAGTACGTGCTCGTGATCGGCGTGGAGCGGCTGTCCGACCTGACCGACCTGGAGGACCGCGCAACGGCCTTCCTGTTCGGCGACGGCGCGGGCGCGGTCGTGGTCGGCCCGTCCGACGAGCCGCACATCGGTCCGACGGTGTGGGGATCGGAGGGCGACAAGTCCGAGACGATCAAGCAGACCGTGTCGTGGAACGAATATCACATCGGCGACGTCACCACCCTCCCGCTCGACAGCGAGGGCAACATCAAGTTCCCCGCGATCACGCAGCAGGGCCAGGCGGTCTTCCGCTGGGCCGTCTTCGAGATGGCGAAGGTCGCCAACGAGGCGCTGGACGCCGCCGGCATCACCGCCGACGAACTCGACGTCTTCATCCCGCACCAGGCCAACGAGCGGATCATCGACTCGATGGTGAAGACTCTCAAGCTGCCGGAGTCGGTCACGGTCGCCCGTGACGTGCGCACCACCGGCAACACCTCGGCCGCCTCGATCCCGCTCGCGATGGAGCGGCTCCTGGCGACCGGCGAGGCGAAGAGCGGCGACACCGCGCTCGTCATCGGATTCGGGGCGGGTCTCGTCTACGCCGCCACTGTCGTTACCCTCCCCTAGGCACTCCGTGCCGGATCATCCGGTCCGGTGCGGGCCACACCCCATGCCACACCCTCTGGAATATCAAAGAAGGAGCGCCAAATGGCCGCCACCCAGGAAGAGATCGTCGCCGGTCTCGCCGACATCGTGAACGAGATCGCCGGCATCCCGGTTGAGGACGTCCAGCTGGACAAGTCCTTCACCGACGACCTGGACGTCGACTCGCTGTCCATGGTCGAGGTCGTCGTCGCCGCCGAGGAGCGCTTCGAGGTCAAGATCCCGGACGAGGACGTCAAGAACCTCAAGACCGTCGGCGACGCGACGAACTACATCCTCAAGAACCAGGCCTGATCCATCGGCCCCCTGGGCTGAACTGCCCCGCCACCCGGCGGTGGCGCCGCTGAATCCTCGTAACGTTGGAGAAAGAATCCGTGAGCCCGACCAATCGCACCGTGGTCGTCACCGGTATCGGCGCAACTACACCGCTGGGTGGCGACGCAGCCTCTACCTGGGAGGGTCTGGTCGCCGGTAAGTCCGGTGTCAAGGTCCTGGAGCAGGAGTGGGCGGCCGAGCAGGCCGTCCGTATCGCGGCCCCGGTCGCGGTGGAACCCCTCGAGGTCATCCCGCGGCCGCAGGCCCGCAAGCTGGACCGCTCGGCGCAGTTCGCGCTGATCGCGGCCCGGGAAGCCTGGAAGGACGCCGGTTTCTCCGGCAAGGCCGGTGAGGACGGCAGCGAGGGCGACGTCGACCCCGACCGGCTCGGCGCGGTCATCGCCTCCGGCATCGGCGGCGTGACCACCCTGCTCGACCAGTACGACGTGCTCAAGGAGAAGGGCGTCCGCCGCGTCTCCCCGCACACCGTGCCCATGCTGATGCCGAACAGCCCCTCCGCCAACGTGGGTCTGCTCGTGGGCGCCCGCGCGGGCGTGCACACGCCGGTCTCGGCGTGCGCGTCGGGCGCGGAGGCCATCGGCTACGCCATCGAGATGATCCGTACGGGCCGCGCCGACGTCGTCGTCGCCGGCGGTACGGAGGCGGCGATCCACCCGCTGCCCATCGCCGCGTTCGGCAACATGATGGCGATGTCCAAGAACAACGACGACCCGCAGGGTGCCTCGCGTCCCTACGACGTCGCCCGCGACGGCTTCGTCATGGGCGAGGGGGCCGGCGTGATCGTCCTGGAGTCCGCCGAGCACGCCGCGCAGCGCGGGGCCCGGGTGTACGCCGAGGCGGTCGGCCAGGGCATCTCCTCCGACGCCCACGACATCGTGCAGCCGGAGCCCGAGGGCCGCGGCATCGCGCACGCCCTCCAGAACCTGCTGGACAGCACCGACCTGAACCCGGCGGAGATCGTGCACGTCAACGCGCACGCCACCTCGACGCCGGCCGGTGACGTGGCCGAACTGAAGGCGCTGCGCAAGGTGTTCGGTGACGACGCCGACCACATGGCGATCTCCGCGACCAAGTCGATGACCGGTCACCTGCTGGGTGGCGCGGGCGGCGTGGAGTCCGTCGCGACGGTCCTCGCGCTGTACAACCGGGTCGCTCCGCCGACCATCAACGTCGAGAACCTCGACCCCGAGGCCGAGGCCAACGCGGACATCGTGCGGGGCGAGGCGCGCAAGCTGCCCGTGGAGGGCCGTATCGCCGCCCTGAACGACTCGTTCGGGTTCGGTGGGCACAACGTGGTGCTGGCGTTCCGCACGGTCTGAGAAGCGCCGAGAGGCGCCGCAGTCGATCGAACGGTGATGGCCCGAACCCCGCGGGGGTTCGGGCCATCACCGTCTCGCGGTCCGTTGTCGGCCGTTCGCGGGCCGGTCCGGCTCACACGACCTGGTGCAGCCAGCGCACCGGGGCGCCCTCGCCCGCGTATCTGAACGGCTCCAGTTCGTCGTCCCACGGCTTGCCGAGAAGCTTGGAGAGTTCGGCCTCCAGGTCCGTCTCGCCGCGCTGGCTGCGCAGCAGGGCGGCGCGCAGCCGGTCCTCGGGGATGAGGATGTCGCCGTGGATGCCGGTGACTGCGTGGAAGATGCCCAGGTCGGGCGTGCAGCTGTAGCGCTCGCCCTCGGCGGTGGCGCAGGGCTCGGCGGTGACCTCGAAGCGCAGCAGGTGCCAGCCGCGCAGTGCGGAGGCCAGCTTGGACGCCGTGCCGGCCTCGCCCTTCCAGGAGAACTCCGAGCGCCAGGTGCCGGGCGCGGCGGGCTGCCGGATCCAGTCGAGGTTGACGCGCGTGCCGAGCACCCCGGCGACGGCCCACTCGACGTGCGGGCACAGCGCGCGCGGCGCGGAGTGCACGTACAGAACTCCACGTGTCGTCACCGGGACCTCCGGGCAGAGCGGGACAGTCTTGCAGGCCGGCATGGCTGCGGTGGCAGGCAGCCGCGTTGATGGCGAGGCTACCGTGCGGCGGCGCAAGGAGTGTGACGTACCGTCGGTCCCAGTGCCGTGAAACCTCCGCCATTCACCCGGCAGGACGCCTGTGCGGGCGTGGGGCGTTCCATCTTGTGGGTGTGATTCGCCGGGAACTCCCGTGCGTTGTCATAGGGGGACGTTGTTCGAGGAGCGAGGGGAACACCGGCGGATGCGGAAACGGAAGCGGCACGCGCGGGCCGTGCTCGCGGGCACGACGGCGGCCGTCCTGGGCCTGGCCGGCTGTGACGCGCTGGGGGGCGGCGACGCCGGGGGGTCCTCGGGCGCCGGGGCCCGGCAGGCGAAGCCGTCGCCGTCGCCGACCCCGCTGTGGGACTCCAGCCCGTCCTCGGTGGCGGCGGTGGGCGACTCCATCACGCGCGGCTTCGACGCGTGTACGGTGCTCGCGGACTGCCCCGAGGTGTCCTGGGCGACCGGCGCCAGCGCGGAGGTGAACAGCCTCGCCGTCCGGCTGCTGGGCGCGGCGAAGGCGGCCACGCACAGCTGGAACTACGCGGCGACCGGGGCGCGGATGGCGGACGTGCCGGCCCAGATGGCACAGGCGGCGGCCGAGAAACCGCAGTTGGTGACGGTGATGGCGGGGGCGAACGACGCGTGCCGGGAGTCGGCGGCGGCGATGACGCCGGTCGCCGACTTCCGTGCGGAGTTCCAGGACGCGCTGAGCACCCTGCGCCGGTCGCTGCCGAAGACACAGGTGTACGTGACGAGCGTGCCGAACCTGAAGCGGCTGTGGTCGCAGGGGCGGACGAACGCGCTGGGCAAGCAGGTGTGGAAGCTGGGCCTGTGTCCGTCGATGCTGGGTGACGCGGACGCGCTGGACTCGGCGGCGACCGCGCGGCGGGAGAGCGTGCAGAAACGGGTGGAGGACTACAACTCGGTGCTGGCGGAGGTCTGCGCGAAGGACGTACGGTGCCGCTTCGACGGCGGGGCGGTGTACGACTTCCGGTTCGGCACCGACCAGTTGAGCCACTGGGACTGGTTCCACCCGAGCAAGGACGGACAGGCGCGGCTCGCTGAGCTGGCCTATCGGGGGGTCACCGGGAAGGCCTCGTGATTTAGGGTTTCGCTCATGAGCGAACACTTCGGAACACTTTCCGACGGCACTGAGGTGCACCGCTGGACCCTGGAGCGGGCGGGGACCCGGGTACGGGTCCTGTCGTACGGCGGGATCGTGCAGTCCGTCGAGGTCCCGGACCGGGACGGGCGCGCGGCGAACGTGGTGCTGGGGTTCGCGGACCTGGAGGGCTACCTCGCGCACCCGGAGCCCTTTCTCGGCGCGCTGATCGGCCGGTACGCCAACCGGATCGCGCACGCCCGGTTCCCGCTGGACGGTGTGACGTACACGCTGGAGCCGAACAACGCGCCGAACTCCCTGCACGGCGGTCCGCGCGGCTTCGACAAGCGGGTGTGGGACGTCGTACCGGTCGAGCACGGGCTGCGGCTCAGCCGGGTCGCGCCGCACGGCGAGCAGGGCTTCCCGGGGCGCCTCGAGGTCACGGCGACCTACACACTCGACGCGTCGGGGGCGCTGCGGTTCGTGTACGAGGCGGTCACGGACGCCCCGACGGTGGTGAACCTGACCAACCACAGCTACTTCAACCTGGGCGGTCCGGGGAGCGGCGGCGCGGGCGGCCACGAACTGCGCGTCGCCGCCTCCCGTTACACGCCGGTGGACGCGGACCTGATCCCGACGGGTGAGTTCGAGCAGGTGGCGGACGGCCGGTTCGACTTCCGTTCGGCCCGTAAGGTCGGCGCCGGCTACGACCACAACTTCGTGCTCGACAAGGGCGTCACGGACACCCCGGTCGAGGTGGCCGAGCTGCACGATCCGGCGTCCGGGCGGGTGCTGACGGTGGCTACCACCGAGCCGGGGCTCCAGCTGTACACCGCCGACCACCTGGGCGAGCCCTTCGAGCCCGGCGACGGCGTCGCGCTGGAGACCCAGCACTTCCCGGACTCGCCGAACCGGCCGGAGTTCCCGAGCACCGTGCTGCGGCCGGGGGCCGGCTACCGGTCGGAGACGGTGTACGGGTTCTCGGTCCGGTAGGGGCCGCGGCGGTCCGGCGGGGCGCGGCGGAGAAGATGTTGCCCCGGTCCAGGGGTCAGGTCCCGGACCGGGGCTGTCGGTGGGGCGACGGGCGCCGGTTCACACCGTAATCGCCGCGGTGATCCTGCGGTCGGCGATCGAGCGGCCCACCTGAATTTCGTACGAACCTTTCACAAAGGACCACCGGTGGTCCACCTCGTCCCACACCTCGAAGGCACGGTCCGGGATCTCCACGGTGACCTCGGCGCTCTCCCCCGGGCCCGCCTCGACGCCCGCGAAGCCGGCCAGCCAGCGGGCCGGGCGTTCGGGGGCCGGGCCGGTCGCGGTGGGGGCGAGGTAGACCTGCACGACCTCGCGCCCCGGCCGTGCGCCGCTGTTGCGGACCCGCACGGTGACCGTGGTGCCCGTGACGCCGACCGCCTCGTACGTCCAGTCGGTGTAGCCGAGGCCGTGGCCGAAGGGGTGGACCGGCGTGCGGTGTGCCTTCTCCCAGGCCCGGTAGCCGATGAAGACGCCCTCGGTGTAGGCGAGTGCGCCGTCGGTGGGGGTGACCTCGGTGACGGGGGCTTCGTCGAGGGAGCCCCAGGTGGTGGGGAGCCGGCCTCCGGGTTCGTGGGCGCCCGTCAGGACGTCCGCCAGGGCCGCTCCGCCCTCCTGGCCGGGGAACCAGGTGAGCAGGACGGCCGCGACGTCCTCGCGCCACGGCAGTTCCACCGGGGAGCCCGCGTTGACGATCACGACGGTGTTCGGGTTGGCGGCGGCGACGGCACGGACCAGGTCGTCCTGCCGGCCGGGGAGGCGGAGATCCTTGCGGTCGAAGCCCTCGGACTCGACGCGTTCGGTGGTGGCGACCACGACGACGGCCGTGTCGGCGGCCCGCGCCGCCTCGGCCGCCTCGGCGATCAGCTCGTCGGGGTCACGCGTCGGCTCCTGGTGTGCCAGGGCGAAGGAGACGGCCTTGAAGGGGACGTTTTCGGGCAGCGCGAAGACGTGGGTGAGGGAGACCTCGACCGGTTCGCCGGCGGTCAGCCGGGCCTCGGCGCGGGGCACCGGCGAGCCGAAGGACGCCTCGAAGGGGTCGGTGTCGTCGGCGGGCTGCTGGACGTCGTCGTAGTACGTCGTCCCGGCGACGGTGAGGACGAAGGGGCCCGTGCCCTTGATGCCGAAGGTGTGCGGGCCGCTCTCGCGCGGCGTGAAAACGCCGGTCAGCTCGATGGTGTGGAGACGCTCGGGGGTGACGCCCGCGGGAAGGTCCGGGCCCGTCCACCGGATCTGACCGCTGGGCGCGGAGCGGGTGCCGATGACGGCTCCGGCGGCGTCGCGGCAGACCGCCCGCAGTGTGAAGCCCTGGTCCGCGAAAGCGAGTTCGGTGTCGGGGTCGGCGCCGACGGCGTAGCTGAGGGCGCCCTCGGGGAGGGCGGCGGCGAGACCGTCGAGCGGGGAGACCGTGCGGGCCGGGAAGACGGTCGCGGAGCCGCCGCCGAGGATGCGGGCGTCGCGGGCGGCCGCGCCGATGAGGGCGACGGTGCCGGGCCTGAGCGGCAGCGCTCGGTCCTCGTTGCGCAGCAGGACGAAGGAACGGCGGGCCACTTCACGGGCCAGCGCCTCGCCGTCGACGGGGGCGGGCGGCCGGGTGACGGCGGGTTCGACGTCCGCGAGGGCGCCGACGCGGGCGGCCAGGCGCAGGACGCGGCGTACGGCCTCGTCGACCTCGGACTCGTCGAGCCGGCCGTCGCGTACCGCCTCCGCGAGGGCCTCGCCGTAGACGGTCCGCGGTCCGGGCATGGCGACGTCGAGGCCGCCCCTCAGCGCGCCCACGGTGTCGCGGGCCGCCGTCCAGTCGGAGACGTTGAAGCCGTCGAAGCCCCAGGCGCCGCGCAGCACCTCGTTCACGAGGTGGTGGTTCTCGGTCATCGTCGTGCCGTTGACCGTGTTGTAGGCGGTCATCACGCCCCAGGGCCGGGCGTTCGTGACGATGGCCTCGAAGGGGGCCAGGTACAGCTCGCGCAGGGCGCGTTCGCCGACCAGGTTGTTCACGGTGAAGCGGTCCGTCTCGGCGTCGTTGGCGACGAAGTGCTTGACGGTGGTGCCGACTCCGCCGGACTGGACGCCGTTCACATAGCCCGCGCCGATCACGCCGGTCAGGTGGGGATCCTCGCTGTAGGCCTCGAAGTGGCGGCCGCCGAGCGGGGAGCGGTGCAGGTTGACCGTGGGGGCGAGCAGGACGTGCACGCCCTTGCGGCGGGCCTCCTGGGCCAGGAGGACGCCGACCCGGTGGGCGAGTTCGGGGTCCCAGGTGGCCGCGAGGGCGGTCGGGGAGGGCAGCGCGACGGACGGGTCGTCGGCGGTCCAGCGCACCCCCCGGACGCCCACGGGGCCGTCGGACATGACGAGGGACCTCAGTCCGATCTCCGGCAGTTCGGGGAGCGACCACAGGTCCTGGCCGGCCAGCAGCCGCGTCTTGGCGTCCAGGCCCAGCCTGCCGAGGGCCGTCTCGACGGCCGTTTCCACTTCCGCCCTCACGGCGCCTCCTCGTTGCGGTGCACGGACGCCTGCATCCTGCCCCCGGCGACCCGGCGGCGAATCAGAGGTTGCGGGACTTCCCGCGCACGCCTGGCCGGGGCGGCCCCGACCGGGCGGACCGAGCCGCCGCGCCGGGCGCCGGAACCGCCGCCACCTCCTCCACCTCGATCCCCGCCTCGGCGCGGAACAGCCGGGACACCCCGCTCGACGAGGACGCCCCGGCGCGGGCGGTGCACGCGGCGACGGAGCCGGGGCGCTCGCTCACTCCGGCGGCGGAGGCGTTCGTCACGGCACTGCGGGAGGCGGCCGCACCGCGGGAGGCGGCCACGGTGATTCCCGGCGCCGTGGCGTGGCGGGACGCACCCGTGTCAGGCGCCGCAACGTGGAGCGCCTCCGTCAGGCGCCATGGCGTGGACCACTTCCGTCACGGGATACTGCCGCCGTCCCACCCCACGCTCTCCCCCACAGCGACGGAAGGACCTCAACCCCCGTGCATCCCATGCGTTCCGCACATTCCGCGCGTTTCCTGCGCGTTCGCGTCGGCGTTCTCGGCCTGGCCCTGTCGGCCGGGCTCGCCCTCCCCACCGCCGCCACCGCGACCGAGGCGGCGCCCGCCCTCACGGCCGAGGAGCAGCGCCTCGCGCAGGCCGTTCCCCAGGAGATCCTCGCCCGGTCGGGGTTCGACGCGGTGGCTCCGCGTTTCGCCCGGCTGCTGGCGGACTCGCACTCCTACGCCCGGGCCCACCAGATCGTCGCCCGCGAGGGGGCGGCCCTGTGGCGGCGGGCGGTGGACCGGGTCCAGGGGCGCGGGCCCGCCGGCGGGGACCTCAGCCGGGACGACGACCGCCCGCTGTACTGGGCGCGGCTCGGCATGACCAGCCACGTACGCACCTGGCAGCCCGACTTCGCGATCACCGACGCCCGAAGGAGCGCCCTGCTCGCGGTTCTGGAGCGCACCTCGCGCGGGCAGAGCGACCTGCGCCACCCGCACCGCGCCAAGGGGCTCAAGCGTGTGCTGGTCACCGGCTTCGACCCGTTCACCCTGGACCGGGACATCCGGATATCCAACCCGTCGGGGGCCACCGCGCTCGCTCTCGACGGCACGGTGATCCGGACCGCGGACGGCCCGGCGCGCGTGGAGACCGCCGTGTTCCCGGTGCGCTGGCGGGACTTCGCGGACCTGACGGTGGAACGCGCCCTGCGGCCGTATCTGCCGGACGTCGACCTGTTCACCACCGTCAGCCAGGGCCGCGTCGGCCGCTTCGACGTGGAGCGCACCAACGGGGCCTGGCGCGGCGGCTTCCCCGACAACGAGAACATCGGACGGACGGAGACCGTCCCGGTGGCCGACCCCGCCTCGCAGCCGCAGTGGACGACCACCACGCTGCCGTACGCCGCGATCGTGGCGGCGGACACGGGCCGGTTCCCGGTCTACGACAACACGGGCGTCACCGAGATCCCGGCGGGCGGCGGCGAGCCCGTCGTACGGCCGGACGGGCCGACGGAAGGGTCGACCGCGCGGGCCGGGGGCGGCGGGGACTACCTCTCCAACGAGATCGCCTACCGGGCCACCCTGCTGCGCGACCGGCTGGGGCTGCGCGACAGCCTGCCGGGCGGGCATGTGCACACGCCGGTCCTGCAGTTCGCGGCGGGCAACACCCAGGACGTCACCGACCCGGAGTTCGTCCGGAACCGGCTGGACATCGTCGCCCAGGTGCGGTCCATCCTGGCGGTGGCGGTGGCGGCCGGAAGGTAGGCGGGCGCCGGTGCTCGGGTCAGTGCGAGGGCGCCAGCGCCAGGCTGACGCCCAGGCCCGCCAGCACCGAGCCGATGACCTTGTTGAGGACCTTCTGGCCGCGCAGCATCAGCGTGCGCATGCGGTCGTGCGAGAAGAAGACGGCGACCAGGCCGAACCACGCCAGATGAGCCAGCGACATGAACAGGCCGTAGCCGAGCTGCTGCCGGACCGGCGTGCCGGGGCTGACGACCTGGGAGAACGTGGAGACGACGAAGAGGGTCGTCTTCGGGTTGAGCACGTTGGTCAGGAACCCCGCGCGCAGGGCCGCGAGCGGGGTCAGTTCCGTCTTGCCGGTGAGGTCGACCTCGACCTCGCCCCGGGTGCGGAAGGTACGGACGCCGATGTGGATCAGGTACGCCGCGCCGACCAGCTTGACGACGGTGAAGAGGAACGTGGACGACGCGATCAGCAGGCCCACGCCGAGCATCGTGTACGTGACGTGGACGAGGACGCCCGCGGCGACTCCGCCCGCCGCGAGCAGTCCGGTACGGCGGCCGTACAGATAGCTGTTGCGGACGATCATCGCGAAGTCGGCGCCGGGGGCGATGACGGCCAGCACGGTGATGACGGCGACGGCGAGCAGCTCGGTCATGACGCGGCGTTCTCGTCTTGCGGGGTGTCGGCCCCGTCGGCCTTGCCGCCCTCGGCGATCTCCTCGCCGAGCAGCTCACGGGCCAGCAGGGTGGCGCCCGCGACCGCGCCCGGCATCAGGAAGACCGCGACCACCGGCACCAGGAAGGCCAGCCCCAGAGGGGTGCCGAAGCCCCAGATCAGGGTCTTGCGGGAGCGCAGCAGGGCGAGCCGGGCCCGCAGGTCGACGCCCCGGCGCTGGAGGGCGACCGAGGCGAGTTCCTGGGTGAGGAAGAAGCCGGTGACGAAGAAGCCGATCACCGGGACCACCGTCTGCCCGACGAGCGGGACGAACCCCAGGGCGAACAGGAGCACAGCCCACAGCAGTGCGCGGCAGAGGATGCGCAGGCTGTCCCGGGCGGAGATCCACAGTTCGCGCCAGAGCGGCAGCCCGGACTCGGGGGCCGTGCCGTCGGGCGAGACGTCCCGGTCGACCGTCTCGGAGAGGCTCTCGTAGAAGGGCTGCCCGATGAGCAGGGTGACCGCGGTGAAGGTGAGGACGGCGAGCAGCAGGCCGAGGGCGAACAGCACGGCGACGAGGAAGCCGCGGAACAGTCCGCGCCAGGGGCTCGTCCAGTTGTCGGCGAACGGTGTCGACCAGCCGACGAAGTCCTCGCCCCACACCGCGAGCGCCACCAGGGCCGCCGCGTAGAGGACGAGTGTGATCAGGCCGGGCACGAGACCGAACCCGTACTGCTTGCCGTGCCGGGCCACCCACCGCTGGCCCTTCAGGAGGTACGTGAACCCCACCCCTAGATCGCGCATGGCCGAACTCTATCGGTCGTGCACATTTCACAGCCGTCGGCCGCGTGCCCGCCCCGCGCACCCCGCCCCGCACGCCTGTGGCGGCCCTCGTACGCCATCCGGGGCATCGGAGACACCAACCCCTGCCCGACGCCGTTGAGTCGAACGGGTACGCCTCGCCGTACCGATCTGCAGAGGCAACGGTCTCGGCAGGTCCGGACAGGTATTCGGTGCGACGGCGTGGTACGGGGAGAAGCCGAGCTCGAGGGATTTGTCGGCACACGCGAGCAGTGGGCTGGTTGAGGAGAGCGGATGACTCGATTGACTGGGACGACGAGGCAGATCCACGGCACGGTCGCCGACGGATTCGAAGCGGTACGGGAGGCGTTCGCCGCGTTCGTGGCGGAGGAACAGCCCGACTACGAGGGCCAGTTGTGCGCCCATGTGCACGGTCGGCGGGTGGTGGACCTGTGGGTGCCCGGCGACGGCGCCGGCCCCGACTCGCTCTACGGCGTCTACTCGTCGACCAAGGGCGCCGCCCACCTGGTGGTCGCTCTCCTCGTCCAGGAGGGCACCCTGGAACTGGACCGTAAAGTCACCTACTACTGGCCGGAGTTCGCGGCCGAGGGCAAGGGCGCGCTGACCCTGCGCGAGCTGCTCGCGCACCGGGCCGGGGTGATCGGCACGGACAGCGGGTTCTCGCCGCAGGAGCTGGCCGACGACCGGCAGATCGCCGAACGCCTCGCCGACCAGCGGCCGTTCTGGCGACCGGGCACCACGTTCGGCTACCACGGCCTGGTCATCGGGGCGCTCACCGGTGAGGTGGTGCGGCGGGCCACCGGCCGTACGCTCCAGGAGGTGTACGAGGAGCGGGTGCGCGTCCCGTACGGGCTGGACTTCTTCCTCGGGCTGCCGGCGGCGCACGAGCCGCGGTTCCGCACCGCGCGGCCGATGGCGCCGACCGCCGAGCAGCGGGCGCTGCTGGACTCCCTGCCGGGCGGGCCGCACACGCTGGCCGCCGTCGCGTTCAACCGGCACGCCGCCGAACCGACCGATCTGGAGCTGCTGCCGAACGATCCCCTGATCCGCGCCAAGGGTCCGGCCTCGGTGGGCGGCGTGGCCTCGGCGCGCGGACTGGCGGGGCTGTACGCGGCGGCGATCAGCGAGGTCGGCGGGAAGGCGCCGCTGCTGAAGGAGGACACCGCGGCGGAGTTCGGGCAGCTGCACTCGGTGGGCTACGACGTGGTGGCGCGCTCGCACAGGTCGTACGGGCTGGGCTTCCAGGCGACCGCCGACACCTGGCACCCGTTCCTCGGCGCAGGTGCGTTCGGGCACAGCGGGGCGGGCGGCTGCCAGGCCTTCGCGGATCCGCGCAGCGGGCTCGCCTACGGCTACACACGGCGCCGCTTCGCCTTCCCGGGCGGGTCCGCGCCGGAGAACGACCGGCTGGCGGCGGCGGTGCACGGAGCGGCCCTGACCGCCGGCTGACGTGCTACGCGGGCGAAGGCCGCACCCCACGTCCGGGGATGCGGCCTTCGCCGTACGCGACGACCGGTGTCGGGGCGGCGTCAGGGAGGTGTCACGGGGCGGAGGTCAGAGCTTGACGATCATCTTTCCGGTGTTGTCGCCGCGCAGCACGCCGAGGAACGCCTCCAGGTTGTTCTCGATGCCCTCGACGACCGTCTCGCGGTACTTCAGCTCGCCGGAGCGGACCCAGCCGCCGACCTCCTGGACGAACTCCGGCTGAAGGTCGTAGTGGTCGCCGACCAGGAAGCCCTCGATACGGCCGCGGGTCGCGATGAGGCGGGCCAGGTTCTTCGGACCGGGGGCCGGCTCGGTGTTGTTGTAGACGGAGATCATGCCGCAGATCACGATGCGGCCCTTCTCGTTGAGCGAGCCGATGGCCGCCTCGAGGTGGTCGCCGCCGACGTTGTCGAAGTAGACGTCGACGCCGTCGGGAGCGGCCTCGCGGAGCTGGGCGCCCACGGGGCCGCTCTTGTAGTTGAAGGCGGCGTCGAAGCCGTACTCCTCGACGAGCAGCTTGACCTTCTCGTCGGAGCCGGCCGAGCCGATGACCCGGGAGGCGCCCTTCAGCCTGGCGATCTGGCCGACCTGGCTGCCGACGGCGCCGGCCGCGCCCGACACGAAGACGGAGTCGCCCTCCTTGAAGGAGCCGGTGCGCAGCAGGCCCGCGTAGGCGGTGAGACCGGTCATCCCGAGGACGCCGAGGTAGGTGGAGAGGGGCGCGGCCCCGGGGTCGACCTTGACGGCCTGCTTGGCGTCGAAGGTGGCGTACTCGCGCCAGCCGCCGAAGTGCAGGACGTGGTCACCGACAAAGACGCCCTCGGCGGCGGAGGCGACGACCTCGCCGACCGCCCCGCCCTGCATGGCCTTGCCCAGCTCGAAGGGGGCCACGTACGACTTGGCCGCGCTCATCCGGCCGCGCATGTACGGGTCCACGGAGACGTACGCGTTGCGGACCAGCACCTCGCCCGGGCCGGGCTGCCGGATCTCCGCCTCGGCCAGCTCGAAGTCCTCGGGCTTCGGCCAGCCGACGGGACGGCTGAGCAGACGCCACTCGCGGCTGGTGGTGGGGAGGGCCGACTCGGTCATGGGGGGCTGCCTTTCCTGCGCTCGAAATGCTTCACTACCTGAAACAACCATGCTCCTGAATATTTCAGGATGTCAAGTAACCGGGTACCCTGGATCCATGCCCACCCCACATCCGGCCCCTCGTCCCGATGCCCTGACCATGGAGGTCGTCGGCCTGATCGGCGAGGTCGTCGCCCGCTACTACGAGGATTACGAGGAAGCCGCGGCAGGTCACGCGCTCACCGGCGCGCAGGCCCGACTGCTGAGCCTGCTCTCGCTGGAACCGCTGCCGATGCGGAAGCTGGCGCAGAAGCTGAAGTGCGAGCCGTCCAACGTGACCGGCATCGTCGACCGGCTGGAGTCCCGCGGCCTGGTCGAGCGGCGTCCCGATCCGGCCGACCGCCGGGTGAAGCTGGCGGCGGCCACGGCCGAGGGCCGGCAGATCGCCAAGGGGCTGCGCGAGTCGCTGCGGTTCGCGCGCGAGCCGCTGGCGGGACTGGCGGAAGAGGAGCGGGTGGTGCTGCGGGGGCTGCTGCGCCGCATGCTGAGCACCGAGGACGGCGAGGCCTGAGCCGCCGGGGCGTCCGACCGGCCCGACTCCGCCCGACCCCCGGCACACCCGAACGCAACCCCGGCGCGCCTGACGCGAGCCGCCTGCCGTGAGGGTCAGGACGGTCGCGGCGCGTGTCCGGCGCGGGCCGCCTCGCGCCGGGACCCGGACACAGGCACCGCCGCCGGGGACGAGCACGCGGATCCCGTGCGGACGAGCACGGTCACGTTCCCTCCAGCCCTTCGCCCGTGAACTCGTACTGCAGTTCGTAGAGATGGCCCGCCTTCACCATCACGGTGACCTCGACGGGGCGGTCGCCGTCGGTGTGGACCACGCGCAGGGTGCGCAGGACCGGCATGCCGCTGGTGAGGCGGAGGGCCTGGTACTGGACCTGGGTGGGGACCCGGGCGGAGACCCGGTCCGTGCTGCGGCGGGGCGGGTGGCCGAGTTCGGTCAGCAGGGCGGGGGTGCCGCCCCTGATCCTGCGGGGCTCGGCCAGGGGCGTGCCCCGGGCGATGTCCAGCGGGTAGTAGGACTCGACGAGCTCGGCGGGCTCGTCGTCGACGAGGAGTATCTGGCCGCGGAGCACCGCGATGCCGTCCGCGGGGAGATCCAGGGCGGCGCGGACGTCGGCGGGCGGGTGACTCTCGGCCACGTCGAGCAGCTGTATGCGGGCGTTCGTGCCGTGCCTGGCCGCCTCGGCGAGCCAGCGGTAGGGCGCCCCGGGGATGCCCGGCCGCATGAGCGCGGCCGGACGGACGGTGCGCTGGCGGTGCTCGCGGACGGTGACGGCGGCGCCCGCCCTGCCGACCACCAGGCGTTCCTCCTTGAGGAGCTGTAGGGCCTTCTGGACCGTCGCGCTCGACGCCCGGAAGCGTTCCTTGAGCCGGGCCGTCGTGGGCAGGTTGGCGCCGGGGGCGAGCTCTCCGCTCATGATGTCGTCGCGCAGATCGGCCGCGATCCGCTCGTGCAGGGAGCGGCGGTCGACGGCTTCCGGGTCTGCCTTGGGCACGGTCATCCGATCCTGATCTGGTAGCGCAGCCTCTGCCGTAGGGCAGGCATCACCATACGGTCGACCTGGATCGGGCGGTCGGCGTGGTCCAGCGTGAGCCGGACGAGCCGCAGGACCGGTTCCTCGGGGGCGGTCCGCAGGACCTCGCGCTCCTCCTCGTCCGGCATGCCGGCCGTGACGTCCTCCTGTACGAGGACGCCGACGTGACCGAGCTCGGCGAGCAGGGTGAGGGCTCCGCCGGGAATCTTGGCGGTCCCGGCGAGACGGGTGCCCGCGGCTATGGCCGTCGGGTAGTACGAGTCGGTCAGCTCGCTGGGCTCCTCGTCGAGGAGGATCAGCCGTCGGCGTACGACGACCGGCTCGCCCTCGGGGACGCCGAGCAGCGCTGCCACGTCGGCGGGGGCGGGCACCTCACCGGCGTGCAGGATGCGCTGGGCGCCGCGCCGGCCCCGGGCCGCGGCCTCGGCCGCCCAGGCGTCCCCGCCCTGCCCGGTGCCCCGTGGCGTCAGATACGGCAACGATGTGCTGACCCATCCACTCGCAGCACCCACGACTCCTCCTACGGCCGACCGTTCTTTCGACCCTGCCGCCCTACACGGTAGGCGACTTGGCTCATCCGCCAACCGCCACCCTCAGCCACCCTCAGCCACCCTTCACTACCTTGTTACCTTTCGCGAATAACAGTAAGGTTTCGCCGCAGGACGCCCCAGAACCACCGGAGGTGCCCCCGTGCCCCTGTCACGGCAACGTCGTTTCCCCCGCTCGCGCGCCTCCGTGCGGGCCGCCCGGGTCTTCGTCCACCAGGTGCTGAGCGACTGGGACTGCGTCGACCGGTTGGACGACATAGAACTGTGCGTGTCGGAACTCGCCACGAACGCCCTGCTGCACGGAGTGCCCCCGGGCAGGCAGTACTGCGTGACCCTCACCCTCGACGGTCCCTTGGTCCGGCTCGCCGTACGCGACACCGGTGACCATCCGGAGCCCGCGGACCCGCCGACGCCCGACGCCTGCTCGGGCCGGGGCCTCTACCTGGCCCGGGAACTCTCGGACGACCTGGGCATCACCGAACACGCCGTCGGCAAGACGGTGTGGGCGACCTTCAAGACGGAGAGCCGGCCCGGAACACCCTGACGACGGGCTCCCGGCCCCGCGGGGCCGGGCTCGTCCCCTCGGCTCAGGTCTTCTTACGGGTCGTCATGAAGCGCTGGACCAGGATGAACGCGCACAGCAGCACACCGGTGGCGATCTTCGTCCACCAGGAGCTGAGCGTGCCCTCGAACTGGATGATGCTCTTGATCAGGCCCAGCACCAGCACGCCGAACAGGGTGCCCAGCACATATCCGGAGCCACCCGTCAGCAGCGTCCCGCCGATGACCACCGCGGCGATCGCGTCGAGTTCCATGCCGGTCGCGTGCAACGGGTCGCCGGACTGGATGTACAGCGTGAAGAGCAGCCCCGCCAGCGCCGAGCAGAACCCGCTCACGGTGTACACCGCGATCTTCGTGCCGCCCTGCGGGAGCCCCATCAGCATGGCCGACTGTTCGTTGCCGCCGATGGCGTACACCCGGCGCCCGAAGCGGGTGTAGTGCAGGACGTAGAACGCCACGGCGAGGACGACCAGCGAGACGATCGCGCCGATCGACAGGAAGCCCATCCCCAGCGACACCTGCGCCTGGGCCATGCTGCTCACCGAGGAGTCGCTGATCGAGATCGACTCCTTGCTGATGACCAGGCACAGGCCGCGGAAGAGGAAGAGGCCGGCGAGGGTCACGATGAAGGGCTGGATCTCGAAGTTGTGGATCACGTAGCCCATCAGGAAGCCGCCGAGCGCGCCCACGCCCAGCGCCATGGGGATCACCAGCAGCAGGGGCAGCCCCTGGCGCTCCACCAGCCAGGCCGTGAACATCGTCGTGAACCCGATCATCGAACCGACGGACAGGTCGATGCCGCCGGACAGGATGACGAAGGTGACACCGACCGCGGCGACCAGCAGATAGCCGTTGTCGATGAACAGGTTCAGGAAGACCTGCGGTTCGCCGAAGCCGTAGTTCTGGTAGCGGCTCAGGCCCACGCCGTACATCAGCAGGAAGAGCAGGGCGGTCACCGCGACGGGCAGGCGCCGGTCACCCAGCAGACGCGCCGCCCCGGACGGGGTACGGCTCTCGGAGGCCGTCGGGGACTGGGTGGTCGCGCTCATCACGACACCTCCATCTTGGGGGCGGCCTCGGACGCCGCGGTGGGGTCCGCCGGGGCCGCGGCCGGCTTGCCGCTTCCCTTCGCTCCGGACCCGGCGCCGAACCTGGCGCCGAACACCTTGGCGCGGAACTTCGGGGACTGGAGCAGACAGACGACGATGACGACGGCGGCCTTGAAGACCAGGTTGGTCTGGGTGGGCACGCCGATGGTGTAGATCGTGGTGGTCAGGGTCTGGATGACGAGGGCGCCGACCACCGTGCCGCCGACGGAGAACCGTCCGCCGAGGAGTGAGGTGCCGCCGATCACCACGGCGAGGATCGCGTCGAGTTCGATCCACAGGCCGGCGTTGTTGCCGTCCGCGGCCGAGGTGTTGGAGCTGATCATCAGGCCGGCAATGCCCGCGCAGAGCGCGCAGAACGCGTACACCATGATCTTGATGCGCCGGGACCTGATGCCCACCAGACGGCTGGCCTCGGCGTTTCCGCCGACCGCCTCGACCAGCAGGCCGAGTGCCGTGCGGCGGGTCAGCACCACGGTGACGGCCACGACCGCGGCCACCACGAAGATGGAGAACGGCAGGGTCAGCCAGTAGCCGCCGCCGATCAGCTTGTAGGGCTCGCTGTTGATGGTGATGATCTGGCCGTCGGTGATCAGCTGGGCGACACCGCGGCCGGCGACCATGATGATCAGGGTCGCGATGATCGGCTGGATCCCCATCCTGGCGACCAGGAAGCCGTTCCACAGACCGCAGACGACCGCCGCCAGCAGGCCCAGGCCCATGGCGAGCAGCACCCCGGCCAGGGCGCCCTGGTCGGACTGGTCGCTGATGTACGAGCAGGCCAGTGCCCCGGTGATGGCGACCACGGCGCCGACGGAGAGGTCGATGCCGCCGGTGGCGATGACCAGGGTCATGCCGACCGCCACCAGGATGAGGGGCGATCCGAACAGCACGATCGAGACGAGGCTGCCGTAGAGGTGGCCGTCGGCCATCTTGATCGAGAAGAAGTCGGGGGTGAAGGGAACGTTGACGAGCAGCAGGAGGACCAGGACCGCCACCGGCCAGAACAGGTGGTGGTGGGTCAGCGCTCGCCACCGGGAAGAGGTGGTCGAAGAGGTGGTCACTGGTGCTCTCCGCTCGCGATGGTCTCCAGGATCCGGCTCGGGGTGATCTCGGGTCCGTTGGTGATCTGCGCCACCAGCCGGCGGTCGCGCAGCACTCCGATGGTGTGGCTGAGCCGGAGCACCTCCTCCAGCTCGGCCGCGATGTACAGCACCGACATGCCGTCCTCGGAGAGGGAGACGACGAGCTTCTGGATCTCCGCCTTGGCCCCGATGTCGATGCCGCGGGTCGGCTCGTCCAGGATCAGCAGCTTCGGCTGGGTGATCAGCCACCGGGCCAGCAGCACCTTCTGCTGGTTGCCGCCGCTGAGCTGGCCCACCCTCGCCTCGGGGTTGGCGGGGCGGATGTCCAGCGCCTTGATGTACTTGGCGACGAGTTCGTCGCGCTGGGCGACCGGGATGGGCCGGGTCCAGCCGCGCGAGGCCTGCAGGGCCAGGATGATGTTCTCCCGGACCGTCAGGTCGGGCACCAGTCCCTCGCTCTTGCGGTTCTCGGAGCAGAAGGCGACACCGGCGTCGATCGCGTCGTTCGGGGCGCTCATCGAGACCTGCTTGCCGCCGATGGTCACCTTGCCGGTGTCCGGCTGGTCGGCGCCGAAGAGCAGCCGGGCGAGTTCGGTGCGGCCCGATCCGAGCAGGCCGGCGAGCCCGATCACCTCGCCCTTCTTGATCTTCATGTCGAACGGGGCGATGCCGCCGGTCCGGCCGAGGCCGTCCGCCTCGAGCAGGGTCTCGCCCGCGTCGGAGTGCAGCTGGTGTTCGTGGAGTTCGTCGAGCTGGCCCATGGCCTTGCCGAGCATGAGCTGGACGAGGCCGACCTGGTCGAGGTCGCGCACCATGTGCTCACCGACGAGGGTGCCGTTGCGCAGTACGGTCATCCGGTCGCAGACCTCGTAGATCTGGTCGAGGAAGTGCGAGACGAACAGGATCGCGACGCCCTCGTCCTTCAACCGCCGCATCAGCGCGAAGAGTTGGAGGACCTCGTCGCGGTCGAGGCTGGAGGTCGGCTCGTCGAGGATCAGCACCTTGGTGCCCGGTCCCTCGCCGTCACCGCCACCGGTGTTCAACGACCGCACGATCGCGACCAGTTGCTGGACGGCCAGCGGGTACGAGGACAGCGGGGCGGTGACGTCGATGTCGAGCCCGAGCCGGTCCACCAGCTCCGCCGCCTGCCGGCGCAGCTGCTTCCACTGGATGCGGCCCATACGGGTCGGTTCACGTCCGATGAAGATGTTCTCCGCCACCGACAGGTTGGGGCAGAGGTTGACCTCCTGGTAGACGGTGCTGATGCCGGCCTGCTGGGCCTCCAGCGGGCTGCCGATCCGTACCGTCGTGCCGTCCAGCGTGATCGTGCCGCCGTCCAGGGAGTAGACCCCCGTGAGCACCTTGATGAGGGTGGACTTGCCCGCGCCGTTCTCGCCCATCAGGGCGTGGATCTCGCCGGGGAAGAGCCGGAAGTCGACGTCCGACAGAGCCCGTACCCCCGGAAACTCCTTGACTATGCCCGTCATTTCCAGGACGGGCCGTGGCTCTGCCATGGCAGCGCTCCTCTTGAGATTCGTTCAGGCCCGCAGGGAGCCCCGTAGCCGACGGCTCGGTCGGCCGGAGGCTCCCTGCCGGTGGGTGCGGTCGGTCAGTACTTGCGGCTCGGGAGCGCGGCCGCGGCCTGGTCCTGCATGAAGTCGCCCTCCTTGGTCTTGATCCAGCGCTCGACCGTCTCGCCGTTCTTGACCTTCTTGACGACGTCCATCAGCTGCGGGCCGAGCAGCGGGTTGCACTCGACGATGGCGTTGATCTTGCCCTCGGACATGGCCACGAAGCCGTCCTTCACGCCGTCGATCGAGACGATCAGGATGTCCTTGCCGGGCTTCTTGCCGGCCGCCTCGATGGACTGGATGGCGCCGATGGCCATGTCGTCGTTGTGCGCGAAGAGGACGTTGATGTCCGGGTTGGACTGGAGGAAGGCCGCCATGACCTGCTTGCCGCCGGCGCGGGTGAAGTCGCCGGTCTGGCTGACGACGACCTTCCAGTCGCTCGCGTGCTCGGCGTCCATGATCTCCTTGAAGCCCTTGGCCCGCTCGATCGCCGGGGCGGCGCCGGTGGTGCCCTCCAGCTGCGCGATCTTCACCGCGCCCTTGAGGCCGGCCTTCGCGATGACCTTCTCGAGGATCTTGGCGGCGCGACGGCCCTCGTCGGTGAAGTCCGAGCCGACCAGGGTCACGTACAGGGACTCGTCGGAGGTCTCGACGGAGCGGTCGGTGAGGACCACGGGGATCTTCTTGGCCTTGGCCTCCTTCAGCACCGCGTCCCAGCCGGTGACGACCACCGGCGAGAAGGCGATGACGTCGACGCCCTGGGTGATGTAGCTGCGGATCGCGGAGATCTGGTTCTCCTGCTTCTGCTGGGCGTCGGAGAACTTGAGGGTGTAACCCGCCTCCTTGGCCGCCGCCTTCACCGAGTCCGTGTTGGCGCTGCGCCAGCCGCTCTCCGAGCCGACCTGGGAGAAGCCGAGCGTGATGGCCTTGCCGCCGTCCCCGGAGGAGCCGCTGGACGCGCTGTCGTCCTCCTTGGCGCAGGCCGCCAGGCCGCCCGCCGCCGCCACGCCGACCGCCGCGGTGAGGAAGTTCCTTCTGCTGAGCATGTTCTTCTCCTTTGAAGAGCCGGCCCGGGGATGGACCTGCTGGTACTCGACGGACCGGCCGCATACGTCCAGCCTGTCGATCATTGTTCGGTATTTCGGCCACACTGCTGGTCAGGGGCGTCCGACGGGGTCGTCAGAGGGGTACGCCCTCCGGTTGAGCGGCGCTCGGGAACGTACTTGCGCGTACGACGAGTTGGGGTTCGATCGCGATGCGGGGCGTCGTGGCGGCCGGCCGGCCCTCGATCTGCTCCAGGAGCAGCGCGATGCCTCGCTGGCCCACCGCCGAGAAGTCCTGCCGGACGGTGGTGAGCGGCGGAGCGAAGAACTCCGACTCCGGGATGTCGTCGAAGCCGACCACCGCGACGTCCTGGGGAGTCCGGACGCCCGCTTCCCGCAGGGCCCGCAACACCCCCAGCGCCATCTGGTCGTTGGCGACGAAGACGGCGGTCAGCCCTCGGCCCACCCAGCCGGCCAGTTCCTGGCCCGCACGGTAGCCCGACAGCGGGCTCCAGTCCCCCCGCAGCAGCATGGGCGGCTCGACGCCCGCCGCTTCGAGGGTCGCCCGCCAGCCGGCGGCCCGGTCGGCCGCCTCCTGCCAGTCCTCGGGTCCGGCGAGGTGCCAGACCGTGCGGTGGCCGGCGGCCAGCAGGTGGCCGGTCGCCAGCCGTGCCCCCAGGTGCTGGTCCACGCCGACCCGGGGGATGTCCATGCCCGGCCCGCCGCCCACGACCACCACCGGGAACGGATGGCGCAGTTCGGTCAGGGCGTCCACCGCCGACCGCTGCGGGGCGATGGCGACCACTCCCTCCACCCCGCCCTCGCTGAGGTGGTCCAGGGCCTCGGCAAGCTTCTCCATGGTCAGTTCGCGCAGACTGACCGTCGAGACGAGGTACCCCTCGGCCCGCGCCGCCTCCTCGAGCGCGAACAGCGTGCTGGCCGGCCCGTAGAGGGTGGTGTCCGAGGCGACCACGCCCAGTGTCCGGGTGCGCCGGGTGGCCAGGGCCCGTGCGGAGAAGTTGCGGCGGTAGCCCATCTCCTCGATCGCCCGCAGCACCCTGGCCCGGGTCTCTTCCCGCACGTTGGGGTGCTCCCCCAGCACGCGGGACACGGTCTGGTGGGACACGCCGGCCAGGCGTGCCACGTCGGCCATGGTGGGCGGCCGGAGCCGGGTGTGTGTCACGGCCGCACCTCCTTGGCGCTCGTCTGCGGATAAGTCCTGTGGCGTGGGCGGACCGTTCCGCCCCGCCGGCTTCACTCCGGGATCCCGGCGGGCCCGACGGCACCGGCGGGAAAAGCGAGTGGGGACACTGCGGGCACGGTCCCCGTACCTCCCGTGTTGACGTCGTCGCCGACTGGTGAATGCGGAGGTCATTGTGAGCGCTAACAATTCACGGCGGTCAAGAGGGTTGCACGGGAAGCTCGTCACGGTTCCATAACGCGCTTACCGGAGGCGGCACATCGTCGCTGGTCAGAGGCCGAAAGGCCGACCTGGGCCGGCTACCCGGCGGCGACCCGACGACGGGCCCTGCGGCCGGAACACGACGAACCCGTGTCGGCGCACGACGATTTCGGCCATACCGGGGCGCCCGGCGCACCGTCGTGGACGGCCCACATGGCGGCCGCTCGGCGTGGCCGGGGGCGGAGCGGTCCGCTCCGGGAGAGCCCTACGAGCACCACCACAGGAAGCGCGTGCACGTCTGCGAGGGCGACGGATCCGGGGACGCGGCCGGCGTCGACGGTTCGGCGGTCCCGGTGGAGCCCGAGCCCGGATCCCCGCCCGACGGGGTCGACCCGGAGGTCGGCCCGGAGGAGCCGGGGACGGGGGCCGACTGGGCTTCCTTGTCCGGGCTCGGCGTGGCCGACTCGTCCTTCGCGGACTCCGAGGCCGACGGGGAGGCGGAAGGGCTGGGGGAGGACGAGGAGTTGCCGGCGCCCGTGTCGGTCCGGTCGTCCAGGGGCTGCGCGGACGCGCTCGGTCCCGACGACGACCCGTCGACCTCGGACGCCTCTCCGCCGGCCGCCGCCGGGTTCGAGGGCGAGCCGAACCCCGGTGCGTCCACGCCGAGTTCGGCCAGGCTCAGGCCGCCGGCCGCGAGCGCGAAGCCGACGGCGATCAGGACGATGCGTTTGCGGCGTCTTCGGTGGGCCGAGGCCTTGCGGTCACGGCGGCTCGACTCCGGCGCGGCGGCCGGGCCCGGAGATCCGCGCCGGCCACCCCGGCCCTGCTCACGGCGGCGCGCGGCCCGGCCCTGCGGTTCGCCGCTCTCGGCTCGCCGCCCGCCGTGATCGTCCTCGCCGTGGTCGTCGCGCTCGCCGTGGTCGTCGCGCTCGCCGTGGTCGTCCCGGCCGTCGGAAATGCCGCGATCGCCACCGGCCGGGGCGCCGAGCGCCTCGTGCGCCGACGCGGCCTGCGCGTACGGCTCGGGGCCGGGCGGGCCGGGCGGATACGCGCGTAGCTCTGGAGCAGGCGCGCCGCACCCCGGGCAGGCGAGGGCGCCGTTGAGGTGCCGTCGGCACGGGTGGCAGTAATCCATGACGCGGAGAGACTAAGTTCCCGGAAGGGCGCGTTCCCGGGTTCGCCTGTGAAAGTTGTGTGGGAACCGGCCATACCGGCGCGACGCTTCGAGTGACCTGGAACACATGTCGACAGGCCAACTTCCGAAAGGAGTACCGAAACTGCCGAAACCGTTACCTGTTCGACCCATTGACACTCGCCTCGCGTCATCCTTACTGTCTGCCCAGCATTTCGAACATGTGACGAAATCTCGAACAGCGAAGGGTACTTCCGTGCGCATCACCGGAATCAGCACGCACGTGGTCGGGACGCCGTGGCGGAACCTGACCTACGTCCTGGTGCACACCGACGAGGGCATCACGGGTGTCGGAGAGACCCGCATGCTGGGTCACACCGACGCACTCATCGGCTACCTGAAGGAGGCCGAGGTCAACCACATTCTCGGCTCCGACCCATTCGCTGTCGAGGACCTCGTGCGCCGGATGAAGTTCGGCGACTACGGGCGCGCCGGCGAGATCGTGATGTCCGGCATTGCCGTCGTCGAGATGGCCTGCTGGGACATCAAGGGCAAGGCCCTGGGCGTGCCCGTCTGGCAGCTTCTCGGCGGCAAGGTCACCGACAAGGTCAAGGCCTACGCCAACGGCTGGTACACCACCGAGCGGACGCCGGAGGCGTACCACAAGGCGGCCCAGGGGGTCATGGAGCGCGGCTACAAGGCACTCAAGATCGACCCCTTCGGTACCGGGCACTTCGAGCTGGACCACCAGCAGACCCTGTACGCGGTCTCCCTCATCGAGGCCGTGCGCGACGCCATCGGGCCGGACGCCGAGCTGATGCTGGAGATGCACGGCCGCTTCTCCCCCTCCACCGCCGTCCGGCTCGCGAACGAACTCGCGCCCTTCAAGCCCGCGTGGCTGGAGGAGCCGTGCCCGCCCGAGAACCTCAAGGCCCTGGAGAAGGTCGCCGCGAAGGTCGACATCCCCGTCGCCACCGGCGAGCGCATCCACGACCGCGTCGAGTTCCGTGAGCTCTTCGAGAGCCAGGCCGTGGACATCATCCAGCCGGACGTCGGCCACATCGGCGGTATCTGGGAGACCAGGAAGCTGGCCGCCACCGCCGAGGCGCACTACGTGCTCGTCGCCCCGCACAACGTCGGCGGCCCGGTCCTCACAGCGGCCTCGCTCCAGGTCGGGTTCACCTCCCCGAACTTCAAGATCCTCGAGCACTTCAACGACTTCGCCGACTCGGACATCAAGAAGGTCGTCAAGGGGGCTCCCCAGGTCGTCGACGGCTACTTCCACCTGTCCGACGCGCCCGGCCTCGGTGTCGAGCTCGACGTGGACGCCGCTGCCGAGTTCCCGCAGCAGCAGGCCCGTTTCGACCTCTGGGCCGAGGGCTGGGAGCAGCGCAAGCCGAAGGGCAGCACCAAGTGAGTACGGCCGTCGTCGTCGAGGCGCCGGGCGAGCACCGTCTCGTCCCGCACGAGCCGCGACGGCCGGAACCCGGCGAGGCGCTCGTCCGCGTCCACGCCACCGGCATCTGCGGCAGCGACCGCGAGGTGTACCAGGGCAACCGCCCCGAGGGATACGTCCGCTACCCGCTGACCCCCGGCCACGAGTGGTCCGGGACGGTCGAGGCGGTCGGCGCCGGGGTCCCCGCGTCACTGGTCGGCCGCAAGGTCGTCGGCGAGGGCTTCCGCAACTGCCAGGTCTGCGACCGCTGTCACGCGGGCGAGACGACGCTGTGCACGGACGGGTACGAGGAGACCGGCTTCACCCAGCCGGGGGCCATGGCGGCCACCCTCACCCTGCCGGCCCGGCTGCTGCACGTCCTGCCGGACGACGCCGATCTGACCGCCGCCGCGCTGCTGGAGCCCGCCGCCTGTATCGCGGCCGCCGCGATCAAGGCGCGCGCCCTGCCGGGCGAGAAGGTGGCCGTCGTCGGCACCGGGACGCTGGGCATGTTCGCCGTGCAGTTCCTGAAGGCCGGCTCGCCCTCCGAGCTGCTGGTCGTCGGCACCCGCAACGACCGGGAGGCGCTCTCCCGGCAGTTCGGGGCCACGGACTTCCGGACCAGGGACCAGGAACTCCCGGACAACTTCGACGTCGTCATCGAGACCGCCGGGTCCGCGTCCGCCGCGCGGACCGCCGCCTCGCTGCTCCGGCGCGGTGGCCGGCTGGTCCTCACCGGGATCCCGGCGGCCGGCGCCGACGGGCTCGACCCGACGGATCTGGTCGTACGCCAGCTGGAGGTGCACACCGTCTTCGGTGCGCCGCCGGACGCCTGGTCGCACACCGTCCGGGTCTTCGGAGCCGGGCTGCTGGATCCGCTGCCGCTGGTCACGCACGAACTGCCGCTCGCCGAGTTCTCCGCGGCCATCGACCTGGTGGGATCAGGCGATCCGAAGGTGGGCAAGGTGCTGCTCAAGCCGTGAGCCCCTGAGCCGTACGCCGGTGCGGGGTCGACCTGACCGCCCCCGCACCGGCGTACACCCAATCCCGCACGACCTGAGCCGCGAACCTTGACCGAAATATCGAACACGAAGGACGGCATGTGACCACCGACGCTTCCGCCACGGCAGCCCGTCGACCCGGTGAGCAGGCGCTCACCGCGCTCGGCCTGGGCGCGCCCGCCCTCGACCCCGCCGACACCTCCGCCCACACCTTCCCCGGTGGCGGTCGCTGGCGCACCGAGGTCCCTTCGTGCGAGGGCCCCGAAGCGCTGGCCGTCATCCTCAAGGAAGCCTCGCGCCTCGACGTGCCGATCCACCGGATCAGCCAGGGCAGCGGCATCTGGATGCTGACCGACGCCGAGATCACCGAGATGGTCGACGCCACCGCAGAGCGTGACATCGAGCTGTGCCTGTTCACCGGGCCGCGCGGTACCTGGGACATCGGCGGCTCGACCCGTACCGACTCGCGCGGCGGCGGACTGCGCGCCCGCGGTCACGACGCCGTGGCCGGGTGCGTCGAGGACGCGGTCCGGGCGACGGAACTCGGTGTCAAGTGCCTGCTCGTCGCCGACGAGGGCGTGCTGTGGACGCTGCACCGCGCCCGTGCGGCCGGCATCATCCCGGCCGACACCACGCTGAAGGTCTCGGCGCTGATCGGCCCCGTCAATCCGGCGGCGTACGCGGTCTACGAGCAGCTCGGCGCCGACTCGGTCAACGTGCCCAGCGACCTCACCCTGGACCACCTGACCGAGATCCGCCGGGTGTCCGGCGCCCCCATGGACATGTACATCGAGGCGCCCGACGATCTCGGCGGCTACATCCGGATGTACGAGGTCGCCGAGCTCATCCGGCGCGGCGCGCCGCTCTATCTCAAGTTCGGCCTGTCCAAGGCTCCCGGGATCTACCCGTACGGCCACCACCTGCGGGATCTGGCCCTCTCCACGGCCCGGGAACGGGTGCGGCGCGGGCGGCTCGCCCTGGACCTTCTGGCACGTCACGGCGCGGACGGCGACATGGCGCCGCTGGGTTCTCGCCTGCCGGGTGAACTGAAGCGCTTTGACATCCAGTCATAACGTTCCGGAAACCCTGCTTCACAGAAGCCGACACAGGCGCGCAGAATCCCACACACCGCTTCTTCACTTCTTCTCCTCCTCCCGGCGTAGCTCCGGGAGCGGCCGTCGCACCGCGATACCGACCCCTGCACCCACATCAAGGATGATGATCATGCGCAACCGTAGAGCAGCCCTCGCCGCCATAGCCGGAGCCGCCTCCCTCGCCCTGACCCTGTCCGCCTGCGGCCAGAGCGGCGACGGCGGCAGCAAGGACGAGGGTTCGGACAGCGCCAAGGGCGGGACCATCGGTATCGCGATGCCGACGAAGTCCTCCGAGCGCTGGATCTCCGACGGCGCCAACGTCGTCAAGGACCTCGAGGCCAAGGGCTACAAGACCAAGCTGGTCTACGGCGAGGACGACCCCGACCAGCAGGTCTCGCAGATCGAGAACCTGATCACGCAGGGTGTCAAGGCGCTGATCGTCGCGGCCATCGACAACAAGTCGCTGAACAACGTCCTCCAGCAGGCCGCCGACGCCAAGATCCCGGTCATCTCCTACGACCGCCTGATCCTCGGCACGAAGAACGTCGACTACTACGCGTCCTTCGACAACAGCAAGGTCGGCGAGCTCCAGGCCAACTACATCGTCGACAAGCTCGGCCTGAAGTCCGGCAAGGGCCCGTTCAACATCGAGCTGTTCGCCGGCTCGAACGACGACAACAACACCAAGTACTTCTTCAACGGCGCGATGAGCGTGCTCCAGCCGTACATCGACAGCAAGAAGCTCGTCGTCCAGTCCGGCCAGACCGGCCTCACCCAGGTCACCACCCTGCGCTGGGACGGCGCGACCGCGCAGAAGCGCATGGACGACATCCTCACCAAGTCGTACGGCAGCAAGAAGGTCGACGCGGTCCTCTCGCCGTACGACGGCATCTCCATCGGCATCCTGTCGGCGCTGAAGTCGGACGACTACGGCTCCGCGAGCAAGCCGCTGCCGGTCCTCACCGGCCAGGACGCCGAGCTGGCCTCGGTGAAGTCGATCATCGCGGGCGGTCAGACGCAGACCGTCTACAAGGACCTCCGTGAGCTGGCCAAGGTCGCCACGACCATGGTCGACGACGTCCTCAACGGCAAGACGCCCGAGACGAACGACACCAAGACCTACGACAACGGCACCAAGGTCGTCCCCGCCTACCTGCTCCAGCCGGTGAGCGTGGACAAGACCAACTACGAGAAGGTCCTCGTCGAGGGCGGCTACTACACGGCCGACCAGCTCAAGTAAGCGTCGACCCTCAAGGATTGGAAGGCACGACCATGGCGGGACCCGTCCTGGAAATGCGCTCGATCGTCAAGACCTTTCCCGGTGTGAAAGCGCTGTCGGACGTCACTCTGACCGTCCGCCAGGGCGAGGTCCATGCCATCTGCGGTGAGAACGGCGCCGGAAAGTCCACCTTGATGAAGGTGCTCTCCGGCGTCCATCCGCACGGCACGTACGAGGGCGAGATCCTTTTCGAGGGAGAGGTCGTCTCCTTCAAGGACATCCGGGCGAGCGAGCAGCGCGGCATCGTCATCATCCACCAGGAGCTGGCGCTGGTGCCGTACCTCTCCCTCGCGGAGAACATCTTCCTCGGCAACGAACACGCCACGCGCGGGCTGATCAACTGGAACGAGACCCTGCGGCACGCCTCCGAGCTGCTGCGCCGGGTCGGTCTGAGCGATCACCCCGAGACCCGCGTCGCCGACATCGGCGTGGGCAAGCAGCAGCTCGTGGAGATCGCGAAGGCGCTCTCGAAGAAGGTGAAGCTGCTCATCCTGGATGAGCCGACCGCGGCCCTCAACGACGAGGACAGCGACAAACTCCTGGATCTCATCCTGGAATTGAAGAAGCAGGGCATCACCTCGATCATCATCTCGCACAAGCTCAACGAGATCCGCAAGGTCGCGGACTCGGTGACGATCATTCGCGACGGGCAGTCCATCGAGACGCTCGACGTGAAGTCGGCGGACACGACCGAGGACCGGATCATCAGCGGCATGGTCGGCCGCGACCTCGACAACCGCTTCCCCGAGCGCACCCCGCACGAGGCGGAGGTGGGCGCGGCCCCGGCGCTGGAGATCCGCAACTGGACCGTGCACCACCCGATCGACCAGCAGCGCAAGGTGGCCGACGACGTGTCGGTCCAGGTGCGGCGCGGGGAGATCGTCGGCATCGCGGGCCTGATGGGCGCCGGCCGCACCGAGCTGGCCATGAGCGTCTTCGGACGCTCGTACGGCCGGTACGCGGGCGGCACCGTCCTCAAGGACGGCAAGGAGATCCGTACGAAGACCGTCGCGGAGGCGGTCGGCCACGGGATCGCCTATGTCACGGAGGACCGCAAGCACTACGGCCTCAACCTCATCGACACGATCAACCGCAACATCTCGCTGACCGCGCTGGGCAAGGTGGCCAAGCGGGGGATCGTCGACGAGCACGAGGAGCGGAAGGTCTCCGAGGGCTACCGCAAGTCGATGAACATCAAGGCGCCGACCGTCTTCGAGCCGGTCGGCAAGCTCTCCGGCGGCAACCAGCAGAAGGTCGTCCTCAGCAAGTGGATCTTCGCGGGTCCGGACGTGCTGATCCTGGACGAGCCCACGCGGGGTATCGACGTCGGAGCCAAGTACGAGATCTACACGGTCATCGACCAGTTGGCCGCCCAGGGCAAGGCGGTCGTCTTCATCTCCTCCGAGCTGCCCGAACTGCTGGGAATGTGCGACCGCATCTACACGATGGCCGCGGGGCGGCTGACCGGTGAGTTCTCTCGGGCCGAGGCCTCGCAGGAATCGCTGATGCGTCAGATGACGAAGGACAAAGAGGTAACCCGATGAGCACCGACGTGACCAAGAGCCCGGCGGCCGCGCCGCCCGGCAAGAGCGGCGGCCCGGCGGCCGGCGGCGGCCTGCTCCAGCTGGTGCTGGACGGCCTGCGCCGCAACATGCGCCAGTACGGCATGCTGATCGCGCTCGGCCTGATCGTCGCGCTCTTCGCGGTCTGGACCGACGGCGACCTGCTGCTGCCGCGCAACGTCTCCAACCTGGTTCTGCAGAACAGCTATGTGCTGATCCTCGCGATCGGCATGATGCTGGTGATCATCGCGGGCCACATCGACCTGTCGGTCGGTTCACTGACGGCGTTCATCGGCGCCTTCGCGGCCGTCCTGACGGTGCAGCACGAGGTGGCGTGGCCGGTCGCGGTGGTGCTGTGCCTGATCGTGGGCGCGGTCGCGGGGTCGGTGCAGGGCTTCTTCATCGCGTATCTCGGCATACCGTCGTTCATCGTCACCCTCGCCGGCATGCTGATCTTCCGCGGCATGACGGAGATCTTCCTCGAGGGCCAGACCCTCGGCCCGTTCCCGGACGGTCTTCAGAAGATGGGCAACGGCTTCCTCCCGGAGGCCGGTCCGACCACGAACTACCACAACATCACGCTGCTGCTGGGTCTCGCCGTGATCGTCATGGTGGTGCTCCAGGAGGTGCGTGACCGCAAGCGCCAGCAGGAGTTCTCGCTGGACGTCGTGCCGCGCAACCTGTTCCTGCTCAAGATCGTCGCCATCGTCGCCGCGGTGCTCACCGTCACGATGCTGCTCGCCAGCTACAAGGGCGCGCCGATCATCCTGCTGGTCCTGGGCGCGCTGGTGGTCGGTTACGGCTACATCATGCGCAACGCCGTCTTCGGCCGCCACATCTACGCGATCGGCGGCAACCTGCCGGCCGCGAAGCTGTCCGGCGTCAAGGACAAGAAGGTCACCTTCCTCGTCTTCCTGAACATGGGCGCGCTGGCGGCCCTGGCGGGTCTCGTGGTCGCGGCCCGGCTGAACGCGGCCGGTCCCAAGGCGGGTCTGAACTTCGAACTCGAGGCGATCGCCTCGGCGTTCATCGGTGGCGCGTCCATGAGCGGCGGTGTCGGCACCGTCCTCGGCGCGATCATCGGTGGTCTCGTCCTCGGCGTGCTGAACAACGGCATGAACCTGCTCGGCGTCGGCAGCGACTGGCAGCAGGTCATCAAGGGCCTGGCGCTGCTCGCCGCGGTCGGTTTCGACGTCTGGAACAAGCGCAAGTCCGGTTCGTGACCCGTCCGCAGGTCAGCACGGGTCCGTAGCTCAGGACAGGGAGGGCCCCGCCGGGAACGGCGGGGCCCTTTCCGCTCGGCCCCGGGCGGCACGGCCGCCACGGTCACGGCGGCTTCACAGATACCCCACAAGTTCTTACCGATTCCTCAGCGGTTGAACAGCGCCACCCCAACCTTCGTATGTAAGGGCGGCCCGCGCTCCCCCGCGCGGGCCATCCAGTGACGACGGGCCCGGTCGTCCCCGCCGGGTCCGCCCCATACGGAGGTTCCATGGCCGACAACGTCTCCTCGTTGTTCCGCAACACCGCGGCGCACAGCCCGTCGATGGCGGCGCTGACGCGGGAGGGCGGCGAGGGTGTCGGCCCGGTGGACTTCTGTATCCCCTGCAACCCCTACTTCCCCACTCCGGCCATGATGGACACCATGGCAGCGCGGCTGCGGGACATCATCACGTACTACCCGAGCGGCGCCGACACGATCACGGCCGAACTGTGCAACCTGCTCCAGCTTCCGCCGCAGGCGGTGGCGATGGGCAACGGTTCGACCGAGCTCATCACCTGGATCGATCATCTGCTGGTCCGTGAGTCCCTCGCCGTCCCCGTCCCCACCTTCGGCCGCTGGACCGACCAGCCCATGGAGACCGGCAAGCGGGTCGACATGTTCCCGCTCCAGGAGTCCAGCGGCTTCGCCCTGGACCTCGCGCAGTACGCCGAGTTCATCCGGACCCGGGGCACCAGGGTCGCCGTCATCTGCAACCCGAACAACCCCGACGGCGGTTTCCTCCACAAGCACGCGCTCGTGCAATTCATGGACGCGATGGCCGACCTCGACCTGATCGTCATCGACGAGTCGTTCCTGGAGTTCGCGGACGCGGAGCAGGAACCGAGCGTCGTGCAGGAGGCGATGATCCGCCCGAACGTCATCGTGCTGCGCAGCCTCGGCAAGAACTTCGGCCTGCACGGCATCCGGTTCGGCTACATGGTCTCCAACCCGTCGCTCGCCGGCCGGGTCCGCTCGATGCTGCCGAAGTGGAACCTCAACGCCTTCGCCGAGTACGTGGTGTTCATGCTGAAGGAGCACGGCCCCGAGTACGCGCAGAGCCTGATGCAGGTGCGCCGGGACCGTCTCGACATGGCCAGTCAGCTCAGCGCCCTGCCCGGGCTGACCGTCTACCCCTCCCAGGGGAACTTCCTCTTCGTGCGCCTCCCCGTCGGCGCCGAGGGCACCGTGGTCCGTGACCGGCTGCTCGCCGAGCACCGCATCCTGGTCCGCGAGTGCGGCAACAAGATCGGTTCGTCCAGCCGCTTCCTGCGGCTCGTGGTGCGCCCCCAGGTGGACGTTCGTCGCCTGGTGTCCGGCCTGGAACAGGTGCTCTACGGGACCAGGAGGGGAGCCGCCGTGCCCGAGCTGAGCACCGCGAACAGCTACAGCTCGGGCACGCCGGCGGTGGACCGGCTGGTCACCAACGGGTCGGGCATGCCGGGCCTCGCCGCTCAGGCCATGGGCATGGCGATGCCGGGGCTGGTCGCGGCCGCCCCGGCCGCCGCCCCGATGGCGATGCCCGTCCCCGCGATGGCCCCGCCGATGGCGCAGCCCACGCCGTCCGACGGCGCCGGGATGCCCATGCCGGCCGCGGCACAGGTCTTCCCGCAGTCGGTGCCCGCGCCGGCCCCGGCTCCCGTACCGGCCGCCGCTCCGCCGATGGCACCGGCAGCCGCCATGTCACCGGCCGCGATGTCACCGGCCGCCATGACCCCCGCGGCGATGGCGCCCGCCATGGCTCAGGCGCCCGCCCCGCCGATGGGCCCGACCCCGCCCGGCGTACCGGCCCGCGGCGGCCTCACGGCCGCTCAGGTACGGGGCACCAACGGCCTCTCCCCCGCCGCGGCGACCGGCTGGCCGAACGCCCAGAGCTGGCCGAACGCGGCGGGGATGGGACAGGCGGGATAGGGCTTCGCGCGGGGCGCCCGCCCCGGACGACGGGCCGGCCGCACGGGGCGTCCGGCCGGCCTGTGACCGCGACGGGGAACCCACCCCACCGCCTACACCGGCTCCAGCCTCCACTGCTGGCAGGCGTTGTTCAGCCAGGACCACTGACGCACGTCGGCGGAGTCGGCGGCGGAGCAGTCGGCGACGTCGGCGACCTTGCCCGTGGCCTGGTTGACGATACGGACGTATCCGCTGTCGGTGGTGACGAAGCGGAAGCGCTGGCAGGTGTTGTTCAGCCAGGACCACTGACGCAGGTCGGCGCCGTCCGCGGTGGAACAGTCCGCGGTGTCCAGGACCTTGCCGGTGGCGACGTTCACCAGCCGGCTGGTGTCGTCGCCCTGGTCCTCGATCCGCCAGCGCTGGTTGGCGCCGCCGTTGCAGGTGTACTGCTGGACGTTGGCGCCGTCCGCCGTCGAACCGCCCGCCACGTCGAGGCACTTGCCGCTGTTGCGGTTGGTGATCCGGTAGGTGGCGGCGGTGGCCGACGGTTCGCCGGAGGGCCCGCTGCCGGCCGAGCCCAGTGCCACGGGCGTGCCCAGGTCGGGGGTGCCGTCGGCGTTCCAGGTGAACTTCTGCGCCCGGGTCGTACGGCCGTTGTCGCAACCGTCCGAGGCCGAGTCGTTGGCGTGGTACACGATCCAGTTCTCGGTGCCGTCCGGCGAGCTGAAGAAGCCGTTGTGGCCGGGACCGTAGACGCCGGCCGAGTCGTTCCGCTGGAAGACCGGCGTGGGGTTCTTCGTCCAGGACGACGCCGCGAGCGGGTCTGAACCGGTGAGGGTGAGCCGGCCGAGTTTGTAGTCGGGGGTCCAGCAGCCGCTCGCCGAATAGACCAGGAACGTCCTGCCGCCGCGTTGCAGGATCTCCGGGCCTTCGTTGACCGAACCTCCCGAGGTCTCCCAGGAGTTGGTCGGTGTGGAGATGGTCGAGAAGCCGGTGGCCAGGGTGTACGGGTTGGACATCCGGGCCGCCACGAGGTTCTGCGTCCCGCCGGCGGCGCTGCCGAACAGGTAGAGCGAGCCGTTGATGGTGGCGACCGTCGGATCCAGCATCCAGGCGGAGTTGAGCTGGTTGCGGTAGCTGTACGGGCCCGTCGGGTCGGCGCCCGCGCTCTCCAGGACGTGCGTGCGCTGCGTCGGGTTGTAGTCGGAGACGTTCTGTCCGGCGACGTAGTACAGGTACCAGCGGCCGTTGAGGAAGTGGATCTCGGGCGCCCAGATGTTGCAGCACCGCGAGGCGGCGTCCCCGGTCCACACCTGGATGTTCGGCGCGGTGGCGAGTCCCGCGAGGGTGGCGGACTTGCGCATGGTGATGACGTTCGTCCAACTCGTCGTGACGAGGTAGTAGTTGCCGTCGTAGTACGAGATCCAGGGGTCGGCGCCCTTCTGCGCCTTGATCGGGTTGGTGACGGTGGCCGCGCTCGCGGAGGGCTGGCCGATCGCCAGGGCGAGCAGCAGCGCGGCCAGCAGGGTCAGTAGGCGACGGGCCATCCGCTGCTCCAGTTCAAGAGGTTGATGCCGAGTCGGGGGGTGCCGTTGTCGTTGCCGTCGTAGTAGTGGTAGACGATCAGGTCGCCGTCGGTGTCGTGCAGGATCGACTGGCCGCCGGGGCCGATGACGCTGCCGTGCGACTCCAGGACGGGCGTGCCGCCGTTGTTCGTCATCGCGACGCCGCTCTTGTCGTAGTACGGCCCGGTGACGGCGGTGGCGCGGCCCACCTTGACCTTGTAGGTCGAGCTGGTGCCGGCGCAGCAGGTGTCGTACGAGGCGAAGAGGTAGTAGTAGCCACCGCGCTTCACGATGTAGGGCGCCTCCACGGCCTTGGTCCCGGTGGGGCGGGAGGCGATCGAGCGCCGGGCGGTGTCGGACGTGAGCTGCTTGCCGGTGGACGGATCGATCCGGATCATCTTGATCCCCGTCCACCAGCTCCCGAACGACAGCCACCACTTGCCGTCGTCGTCCACGAAGAGGTTCGGGTCGATGGCGTTGTAGTCGCTGGACGTGGTGGAGGTGTAGACGGCGCCGTAGTCCGTCCAGGAGCCGGGGAGTCCGGTGCTCGAACCGGCCAGTCCGATGGCCGACTTGTTGGACCCGAAGGTGGAGACGGCGTAGTACATCAGGTACTTGCCGCCCTGGTACGAGATGTCGGGCGCCCAGGCCTCGGTGGTGCCGTAGGAGGACCACCAGCCCGGCCGGGTGGAGAAGGCGTCGCCGCCCGCGCTGAACGCGATCCGGTCGGTGGAGGTGCGGTAGGACAGGCCGCCGCCGGTGGCGTAGAGGAGGTAGCGGCCGGCCGAGGTGCGGATCATCGTCGGGTCGTGCACGACCGTGGAACCGGTGACCGTGCCGGGGTTGGGGTACGCGGAGGCGGTGGAGGGCACCAGGGCGAGCAGGACCGCCGCCGGGACGGCGAGCAGCGCGGCCCTGCGGGGCGTGCGAGGGGCGTGGGGCGCTCGAGACGTGTGGGGCGTGCGAGAGTTCGTGCGGCTCATGCGGACGCTCCTTCAGTGGGGTTTCGCTGTTCGTGATACCGAACAGCGGTCGCGTCGTCGGACGGGACCGTAGAGTCGAACCCCTTGCGCGTCAATGGTCCGCGCGCGCACCCGAAAGTGTTCGAGAAACGGCGACACCCCCCGCGAACCGGCGGGAGGTGTCGCCACGATGTCGGCACTTGCCCGGCAAGCACCTTGACGGCATCTCATTTTGCCGAACTGACAGCCTGCCGACAGAAAGAGTTCCTACGGTGTCGTGCCCATGACAGACACCTCAGATGCGCGCCCCTCGGTCGCGCGCCGTACCGTACTCGTCGCCTCGGGCGCGACCGCAGCGGCCCTGGCCGTAGGCGCCGCTGCCACGCCCGAGGCCCCCACCGCCGACGCCGCCGACACCGCCCCCGTCGCCGCCGCGGCCGTCTGCACCCTCACCAAGGAGATGACCGAAGGCCCCTACTACCTCGACGGACAGTACGTCCGCGCCAACGTCACGGAGGGCAAGGCGGGCATCCCGCTGAAGCTCACCCTCACAGTCGTCGACGACGACACGTGCGTGCCTCTCCCCAACGCCCTCGTGGAGATCTGGCACTGCGACGCCCTCGGCGAGTACTCCGGCTTCGTCGGCAACAACGGCCACAACGAACCGGACAGCGGCACCTTCCTGCGCGGCGGAGTCCTCACCGACTCCGGCGGCGTCGCCGCGATCACCTCGGTCTACCCGGGCTGGTACCGGGGCCGCTGCGTCCACATCCACGTCAAGGTGCACACCGACGTCACTCTGACCTCGGACGGCTCCTTCACCGGAGGCCAGGAACTCCACACCGGACAGCTCTTCTTCAACGAGACGATCACGACGGCCGTCGCGAAGGTCTCGCCGTACTCGACCAACACGGTCACCCGCACCACCCTCGCCCAGGACTCCATCTACGACGAGGGAGGCGCCGCTTCGGGCCTGCTGACCCTGACGGCCCTGGGCAGCTCGACGTCCTCCGGCTACGCGGGGACGCTCACCCTCGGGGTCGAGCGCTGACCGCCACCACCTGACCCCTCCCGCGTCCGACCGGGCGTCACCGCATCACGGTGGCGTCCGGTCGGCATGCCGGAGGGCGGTACGCAGGGCCGCCCCCTCCGAAAGCGACAACCTCCTCGCCAGGACGAGCCAGTTGGGCACGTCGACCTCCGCGCGCACGGTCTTGCCCGGCGGCGGCTCCCGGTCCAGCACCTCCCATCGGGCGGCGAGCGCGTCGACGAGGAGCAACCCACGGCCGGCCTCGCCGAGGGGGTGCGGGGCGGGAACGGCGCCGGGACCGGGCGGGCGGGGCCCACTGCGCGTGTCGGTGACCTCGACCCGGACACTTCCGGGCGGGAAGGAGAGCCGCAGCTCGAAATCCCGTCCCGGCACCCGCCCGTGCGTCACGGCGTTGGCGGCCAGTTCTCCGACGATCACCGCGACGGTGTCGGAGACCTCCGCCCCGTACGGGATGCCCCAGGCGTGGAGCTGGTTCTGCGCGAGGCGCCTCGCCAGGCGGGCGCCGCGCGGGGTCGCGCTGAGGCGCTGGGTGAACACACGTACGGTGACCGGCGGTCGAAGACCGGGGCGTGCTGTCATGGGGCCAATGTGGCGGACGCGGAGACCGAACCGCCAGGTCGCGGCCGCGTACGCCGCCGAAGCGTACGCGGTGACGGACTGGACAGTACCGGTCACCGGCCGTGACCATGGGCCGCAGGAGGTGACCATGGCGGTCGACGGTGAGCCCGAGTCGTCGGACAGCATGCGCACGTTCGGGGCGGTGGTCCAGGCGTTGCGCGTGCATCACGGGCTGAGCAGGGAGGACTTCGGCAGCCGGGTGGGCTTCTCCAAACACACCGTGGCATCCGTGGAGTTGGGCCGGAGGATGCCGGACGAGGACTTCGTCGAGGCGGCCGAGGGGGCACTGGGGAACACGGGCGCGCTGAGGAGCGCGGCGGGATTCCTGGAACGGCAGCCGGGACTGGCGTCCTGGTTCCGACGGTGGGCGGGGCTGGAGAAGACGGCGATCACGCTCTTCAACTACGAATGCCGCATGATCCCAGGCCTCCTGCAGACCGAGGCCTACGCACGCCAGTTGTTCGCGGACGAGCTGCCACCACTGAGCGACGAGCAGATCGAGGCCAACTGGAGTGCGCGGGCCGAACGCCAGCGGCTACTGCGGGAGCGGCCGAACACCGCCTTCAGCTTCATCATCGAGGAGCAGGTGTTCAGGCGACGAACCGGCGGAACCGAGGTGACCCGCGGCGCAGTCGAACACCTGCTGTGGTAGGCGAGTTGCGCAACGTCGCGATGCAGATTGTGCCGATGGTCCAGACGTCGCATGCAGGGCTGCACGGCCCCATCGCGTTGCTGGAAACCCCGCAGCACCGGTGGTTCGGATACAGCGAGGGCCAGGAAAGCGGAACGTTCATTTCCGACCCGAAAGCAATCAGCGTGCTCCAGGCCCGGTATGCCAGGATGCGTTCACAGGCTCTCACCATCCAGGACTCGATGGGCCTGCTGGAACGGATGCGAGGGGACCTATGAGCACGCCCGAACTGACCTGGTTCAAGAGCAGTTACAGCAGCGGCTCCGGTGACAACTGCGTCGAGGTCGCCACCCGCCCCGCCCGGGTCCACGTCCGTGACTCCAAGGACAGGACGGGGCCCCAGCTCGCCCTCTCCCCCGCCGCGTGGGCCGACTTCGTGGCCCACGCGGCGAGGTGACCCCGAGGCCGGGGCGGGCTCACTTGGCCGGGCACTCCTTCCAGGCCATGTGGTAGACGGTGCTGATGTCGCCGTCCGTCGAGTCCATCGTCATGAAGCTGACCCGGGACGGGGACGAGGTGCCCGCGTTGACCCGGATCTCGGTGTTGATGTTGAAGTTGCGCTGGACTCCGCAGGGCGCGTAGACCAGGTTGGCCCAGTCGGTGGTGTCGGTCGCCTGCCAGTTGTCGTTGAACGCGCCGTTGAAGGTGTGGTTCTTGAACACCGTCTGCGACGAGCCCTGGAAGTAGTACGAGGCCCGCTGCACGGCGTTCGCGCCGGACTGGAGCGAGGCGAAACCGCGGTAGTCCGCCTGCGCGATGGCGTACGTGAAGCCCGACGGGACATGAACGACCAGGTTGAGCTGGCAGTTCTTGCGGAAGGCCGTGGGGTTGGAGCCCCCGCCCACCTGGGCCAGGTAGTCGCTGTAGGTCACAGTGAAGGCGGTGTTGTCCTCGGAGACGGCGACCGCCGCCGTACCCGCGGGACAGCCGGAGCCGTTCACCGTGGCCACGTTGATGACGATCTTGTCCGGGGGCGGGTCGATGAACCCCGAGGACGGGTTGTGCGCCGGTACCGCGGCGGTGACGAGAGCGGCGACAGCGCCACCCAGGAGCAGCCCACTTGCCATGGTCTCTCCCCTTCGTTCGGATCGGTGGGGGGTGGATGCGACCGGCTCGTCACGGCAACTCTGTGAAGGATCAATGGAGTTGCTGTGAAGAACCGGGGCGATCGCATCGTAGGGAGAGGCCTGGGGCGCGCCCAGGTAAAAGTCCGGCCATTCACCACGGCCCGTTCACACCCGGTCGCTCCGGGTCAGCGTCCGAGGGGCTTCCTGACACGGCCGTCGCTCGGTCAGACGGCATCGAGAAGCTCCGGGACGGCACCGACGGCCGCGGCCCGCACCCCGTACGGGTGCGGGCCGCGGCTGCCACGCCGGTCCTAGTAGGTGTAGCTCAGACCCGACTTGTACGGCGTGAGGGACCGCTGGCCGACGACTCCGCGGTAGGTGTACCAGCCCCATTTCCTGCACATGGTCTGGTAGCTGAGCGTGTTGTGGGCGCCGGCCCCCACCCGGACCCGCGGATAGATGACGTTGTCGCCCCAGTCGCCGCCGGCCGGCCCGCTGGAGTATGCGTCCACCGCCCAGTACACGCCCACCACCGAACCGCCCGCCGGGCAGTTCCAGCTGCCCAGGTTCACCCAGACGTTCCCACCGGTCCACGCGCTCGCGGGAGCCGCGGCGAGACCGACGACACCGGCCGCCATCATCGTCCCCACGGCCCACAGCCGCGCTCTGCGCACGATCGACCTGCCCATGTGACCCCTCCCCTTTCGTGCGGCCGGAGTCGCGCCTCGCGGCCCTGTCGCTCCGGCAGGCCAGGATCGTGTCACGCGGTGGAACCCACCCGCTCCGGGTTCTTCGAAGCCCGGAAATAGGAGATCTGTACGATTCGGGCCGGGCGCGATTCCGGCCTGCCTGCCGGACCCGGGCGACGCCGTCGGCGGCCGCGGCTCACGGGTTCTCCCAGGCCGCCGGTTCCGCGGCCAGCGCCTGCACCGGATCCGGCAGGGCGTCCGCCGCGATGTCGGCGATCGTGACGCCCTCCAGGATCCGCCGCACGTTCGCCCGCAGGGCGATCCAGAGCGGGAGCAGCGGCTGTGCCGAGCCCGTGTACGTCAGGCCGGTCGGGCGTTCTCCGCGTACGGAGACGATCGGGCCGTCCACCGCCCTGATGACGTCCGCGACCGTGATCACCGCCGGGTCGCGGGCCAGCCGGTAACCGCCGCCCCCGCCGCGCCGGCTGTCGACGATCCCGCCGCGCCGCAGGTCGCCGAGGATCCCCTCGAGGAACTTGTGCGGAATGTCCTGCACGGCGGCGATCGACTCGGCCTTCACCGGGTCGCCGCCCTGCCGTACGGCGAGCTCCAGTACCGCCCGCACTGCGTAGTCCGCCCGTGCCGAGATCCTCATGAGCCCATTGTGCCGTCAGCCGTCAGCCGTCAGCTGCCGGCCGTCCCGGGCCGGGCGGGACGGGGCGCCCGGTGCCGGACCGGTTCTCCCGTGCCCGCGCGGCCGCTCGGTCCGTCGGCGGGGCGCGTCCGACGGACCGGCGGTCGTCCTCGTACGTCGTCGTCGTACGTCATCGTCGTACGTCCGGTCGTGCCCGGCCGCTGCCGTCACGCCAGCCTGATCACGTTCCACGACAGCGGCTCCAGCGTCGCCGTCAGCGCGCCGTCCGTCAGCGTCGTGCCCTCGGCCGCGTGCGGGGCGACCCGCTCGGGCTCGGCGAGGGTGTTGCGGGCGTCCGGATCGGCGTCCGCGAGCACGCTGTGTTCGACGACCGACGTCACGCCGAGGCCGGTCAGCCCGATGTGGAGGGGCAGCGCCTCGGTGCGGCCGCGGTTGACGGCGAACACGGTGACCGTACCGTCGTCGGCGCGGACGGCGGTGGCGTGCAGCAGGTCCGCCTCGCCGTACTTGGCCGTCACGTAGGTCGGTGAGTCCACCCGCACGTCCAGGACCGTGCCCCGGCCGTGCTTCGACGCCTGCGCGAACGGGAAGAACGTCGTCTGCCGCCAGGCCGGGCCGCCCGGCTCGGTGAGGATCGGCGCGATGACGTTGACGAGCTGGGCGAGACAGGCGACCGTCACCCGGTCGGCGTGCCGCAGCAGCGCGATGAGGAGCGAGCCGAAGACGACGGCGTCCATGACGCTGTAGTTGTCCTCCAGCAGGCGGGGGGCCTCCGGCCAGTCGCTCGGGTCGGCGGTGCGGGCGTGCTCCTCCCACCGGGAGAGATACCAGACGTTCCACTCGTCGAAGGAGAGGTTGATCTTCTTCTTCGACTTGAGCTTCGCGCCCACGTGGTCGCAGGTCGCGACGACGTTCTCGATGAACGACTCCATGTCCACCGCCGAGGCGAGGAAGGAGTCGAAGTCGCCGTCGTGCGGCTCGTAGTAGGCGTGCAGGGAGATGTGGTCGACCAGGTCGTAGGTCTCCGCCAGGACCTTCGCCTCCCAGTCGGCGAACGTCGGCATCGACTGGCTGGAACTGCCACAGGCGACGAGTTCCACCGCCGGGTCGATCTGGCGCATGGCGCGGGCCGTCTCGGCGGCGAGACGGCCGTACTCCTCGGCCGTCTTGTGGCCGGTCTGCCAGGGACCGTCCATCTCGTTGCCCAGGCACCAGAGCCGGATGCCGAAGGGGTCCTTGTCGCCGTGCGCGATGCGCTGCTCCGCGAGGGCGGTGCCGGACGGGTGGTTGGCGTACTCCTGGAGCTCCAGGGCCTCGGCCACGCCTCGGGTGCCGAGGTTGACCGCCATCATCGGCTCGGCCTGCGGGCCGATCTTGCGCAGGAAGGCGATGTACTCGGAGAGGCCGAAGCGGTTGGTCTCCGTCGAGCGCCAGGCCAGGTCGAGACGGCGCGGGCGGTCCTCCGCGGGCCCGACCGAGTCCTCCCACTTGTAGCCCGAGACGAAGTTGCCGCCCGGGTAGCGGACGGCGGTGACGCCGAGTTCGCGGACCAGGTCCAGAACGTCGGTGCGCAGCCCCGCCTCGTCGGCCGACGGGTGGCCGGGCTCGAAGACGCCGGTATAGACGCAGCGGCCGAGGTGCTCCACGAAGCTGCCGAAGAGCCGGGGGTTGACTTCGCCGACGGTGAAGGCGGGGTCGAGGGTGAGACGCGCGGTGTGCATGGACGCCTTTCGAAGAGGGGGTGCTGGTCCGTCGGCTGCCTGTCCGTTGGCTGCCGACGGATGGTCCGGGAGTGGTCGCGGGCTGGTCGCGCGGTTGCCCGCGCCCGCCCCTGGGACCGGGGTCTACTGGCCCGCCAGACCGGTGTGGGCCACGCCCCGCACGATCTGGCTCTGGAAGAAGACGAACACGACGATCAGCGGGAGGCCGGCCAGCAGGCCGCCGGCCATCAGCTGGGGCCAGACGATGCCGAAGGCGTTCTGCACGGTGGCGATGCCGTTCGGCATGGTCATCAGGTCGGGGTTGTTGGTCACCATGTAGGGCCACAGGAAGTTGTTCCAGGAGGCGATGAACGTGAAGATGCCGACCGCCGAGAGGGAGGGCTTCGACAGGGGCAGGACGATCGTGAAGAAGATCCGCCAGCGGCCCGCGCCGTCGATGAAGGCCGCCTCCTCCAGCTCCTTCGGCAGTGACTGGAAGAACTTGTAGAGGATGTAGACCATCGCCGCCGGCGCGCACTGCGGCAGGATCATGCCCCAGTAGGTGTCCACCATGCCGAGCGACTGGACCGTGGTGAAGAGCGGGACGCCGAGGATCGCCGGGGAGAACATCAGCCCCGCCATCGTCAGCGCCATCAGCGCCGACTTGCCCCGGAACTCCGTGCGCGCGAAGCCGTAGCCCGCGAGGGAGGCGACCCCGAGGACGATGAAGGTGACGCAGACGGACACGACGACCGAGTTCACGAACCAGTTGGGGATGTTGCCCGCCTCGATCACCGCCTTCCAGGACTCCGCGGTGAAGTCCTGCGGGATCCAGTGCGGGGAAGTGACCGACTCGGTGGGTGTCTTCAGGGACGTCGACAGCGCCCAGGCGAGCGGGGCCAGCCAGACCAGGGAGAGGGCCGCCGCCACGAGCGTGAGGGCGATCTGGGCCGGGGTCCAGGTGCCGCGGGGTTTGCGGAGCGGGGCAGTGCCGGGCCCCGGGGGCGTGGTCTGCGTCGGCGGTGTCGGCGTCGTCATCGGGTGGCGACCTCCTCGCGGTTGCGCAGCAGCCACATCCGCCCGAGGGCGACGGCCGCGACGATGATGAAGAGGATGAAGGAGATCGCGGAGGCGTAGCCCACGCGGTAACTGGTGAAGCCCTGTTCGAGGGTGTACTGCACGAAGGTGCGGGTCGATTCCTCGGGTCCGGGCCCGAACTGGTACATCACCACGGCCTGGTCGAAGACCTGGAGCGAGGCGAGGATCTGCAGGGCGAGGACCAGGCCGGTGATGTTGCGCAGGTTCGGCACGGTGATGTGCAGCATCCGCTGGAAGGCGTTCGCGCCGTCCAGCTCGGCGGCCTCGTAGAGGTGGTGGGGGATGTTCTGGAGCGCGGCCAGGTACAGGAGGAAGGAGAAGCCGACCGTCCACCACAGGGTCGCGACGACGACCGCGAGCATCGCCGTGGACTTCTGGGTGAGCCACGGGGTGTCCAGGCCCAGGACGTGGTTGACCATGCCGTTGGTGGGCTGGAACAGCCACCACCACAGGTTGCCGATCACCGCCGAGGGCAGCAGGAAGGGCGCGAAGAAGCACAGCCGCCACAGCCACGTGAAGTGCACGGTGTGATGGGCGATCAGCGCCATCAGCAGGGCCACGACGACGATCACCGGGACCACGTAGAGCGTGAACTGCACGCTGTGCCAGAGGGAGTCCCAGACCAGGTCGTCCCGCAGGGCCTCGCGGTAGTTGTCGAGGCCGACGAAGCCGGTGTGGTCGCCGGAGATGTTGGCGTCGGTGAAGCTGAGGTAGAGGCCCCGGACGACCGGCAGCACGACGAACAGTCCGTACAGGACGAAGAACGGGGCCACGAACCAGCCGCCGTGCTGGAAGCGGCGGCCCCAGCGGGCACGGGCGGAGTCGGCGGCGACCGCGGTGCGCGGCGGCAGTGTCCCGGCGTGCGCGAACGTGCTCATGCGCCGGCTCCCTTCAGCTCCTGGGCTGCCGTGCGGCCGTCCATCGGGTTCTTCATCGCCAGCAGCTGCGCCAGCGCGGACCTCATCCGGCGGGCGGCCGCGTCCGGCGTGGCGGAGCCCAGGTTGGAGGCGGCCACGATCGGTCCGACGCGCTGGGCGAGGACACCGGTGGAGCCGGCGAACCAGATGTGGGGTTCGTTGGCCTGGTGGTCCATGGCCGGGCGTGAGTACTCGCTCTGGGGGGCCAGCTTGAGGTAGGCGGGGTCCTTGAAGGTGGGCAGATAGGCCGGGACATGGCCGCCGTTGGCCCAGGTGGTGGCATGGGTGACCATGTAGGCGGCGAGCCGGTAGGCGCCCTCGTTCGCGTCTCCGCCGCGGTCGGCCTGGTGGGGCAGGACGAAGGAGTGCGACTCGGCGTGGGTGGCCGGGGCGCCGAAGACCGGGGGCAGCGGCTGAGCGCCGTACTCGACCTTCTCGCCGTTGAAGTACGGCACCGACCAGTTGCCCTCCCAGGTGAACGGCGAACCGGCGAGGAACGCCTCACCGTCCGCCTCGCCGACGGTGACGTAGCCGTCGGTGACGTGCTTGCGGAGGAACTCCAGGACCTGGGTGGCCTTGTCGGTGTCGAAGGTGACGGTCGTGTGGTCGTCGTCGAAGTAGGCGCCGCCGAGTTGCCGGTAGAAGGCGACGAAGAACCACCAGCAGAAGTTCTGGTCGTTGGCATGCAGGCCGAGCGTCTGCTGCCCCTTCCTCAGCTGCCCCCTGGCCTCCTTCAGGATGTCGAACCACTCGTCGGTGGAGCCGGCGGCGGGGAGACGGCCGGCGCTGTCGAGGAGGCCCGCCTTCTCGCAGACGTCCTTGCGGTAGAAGTTCAGCTGGACGTGGATGTCCAGCGGCAGCGCGTACAACTGTCCGTTCACGATGCCGCGTTGCCACAGCACCGGATTGAAGTCGGCCTCGCGCACGCCGTACTCGGCGAGGAGGTCCACGTCCCAGGGATCCAGGAGGCGGCCGGGCGCGAAGCCGGGGATGCGGCCCTGGTGCATGACCCCGAGGTCGGGGGCGCGGTTGCCGGCGGCGGCCATGGCGAGCTTGGTGTAGTAGGGGCCGCCCCAGGCGAGGGTGGAGTCCTTCACGGCGATGTCCGGGTGGCCGTCGCGGAAGGCGTCCACCATGGCGACCTGGTTGGCGCCGTCACCGCCCTGGAAGAGGTTCCAGTAGCGGACGCGGGTGTGCGCCCCGGCGGCGAGCGCGTCGGCCCCCGTGCCGAGGGCGGCGAAGCCGAAACTGCCTGCCACCGTCAACCCGCCTGCGGCGGCGAGAAGTTGCCTGCGATTCAGGCCAGGTTGTCCCATACCTTGCCCCTGTCGTTCTCTTGGTTCGACATTTCGAATTCCGCTCGTAACTTCGAACGGGACCGTAAAATCGATGCGCCTGCACGTCAATGGTTTTGACGGGATCTATGACAGCGCTTTCTACCAGCGGCTCCCCGACGCCCCCCGACGGTCCCGTGAAAACTTCCCGTGACGTGGGCACAACCGGCCGCGTAGGCTCGAACGGGCTGCCGCACGGCGGTTGAGAAGGGGGAGCGGATGGACATCGCGGGCGCGCGCGGGAGGGCGGCCCGGATCGGCTCGGCGCTGCGGCGCGCGAGGACCGGACCGGCCATGCGCGAGCTGACCGGCGATCTCTCCGCCGCGGTGCGGGCCCGCCCCGGCCGGCCGGCCGGTGTGCGGGACGTGTGCCGGGCGCTGTGCGAGGAGATGTCCGCGCGGCGCGGCGGGCGACCCGTCGAGGTCCGGTTCGAGCGGTTCCCCGACGAGATCGAGGTGACCGGACTGTGGGTGGAGTTCCAGGACTTCGACCTGGTCATCGTCGAGGAGCGGGCCGAGGACGTGCAGCAACTGGTCATACTGGGCCATGAGTTGTGGCACCTGCACGCCGGCCACCGGCACCACCACCACGGCGTCGGCACGGTGGCCGCGGGCGTCCTGGCCGGCCGGACCGGCTGGGACTCCCTCGCCCTGACCGTCGCCGCCCGCAACGGCTCCCGGGAGGACGACGAGGCCGAGGCCGACGACTTCGGCCACCGGCTCGCGGCCCGCTTCCGGCGCTATCTGTCCGACTCGGGACCGGCCGCCGAAGGGCCGGGCGGCGACACGGCCGCGGTCCAGCGCACCCTCGGCTACCGGGGACGCAGGGGCACGGCGCGGTGAGCCACGGGCTGTACGTCTCCTTCTGGCTGCCCACCGTGGTCCTGGGCGCGGCCCTCGCCATCAAGCTGCCCAGCATTCTCAAGCTCTGGCGGGACCCGCTGCTGCGCGCCGTCGGCGGTCTGCTGGTCTTCGCCTGCGCCGTGTTCGTCTTCGCGGCGCCCAAGACCATCGCCTGGACCAACCGGGTCACCGGCGTGCCGAACATCGCGGCGCCCTGGGTGTACTCGCTGCTCACCGCGCTCTCCGCGTCCTGGCTGCTGCTGATCATCGCCTGGCGCAACGGCCGTACCGAGCGCTCGGCCCAGACCCGGCGGGCGACCCGCTGGGTGGTCTCCGTCTACGCGGGGGTGGTCGTCGCGCTGTGGGTGCTCTTCGCGCTCGCCGACGTCCCCGTGGAACAGATCCGGGACCTGGACACGTACTACGCCAACACGCCCTTCATGCGCGAGGAGATCCTGCTCTACCTGCTCGCGCACACGGTGGCCTGCTCCGTCACCGCCCGGCTGGTCTGGAACTGGAGCCGCACCGAGGGCCTCGACGCCTGGCTGCGCTGGGGGCTCCGGTTCCTGGGGGCCGGCTATGTGACGAACCTGCTGTTCAGCGCGGCCAAACTGACGGCGGTCGGGGCCCGCTGGACCGGGCACGACCTGGACTGGCTGAACACCAGCATCGCCCCGTCGGCCGCCTGCATCGCCGCCACCCTGGTCGCGGTCGGCTTCATCGTCCCGCACGCCGGCCAGTACCTCCAGGAGCGGTGGCGGATCCGCCGCCGGCACCGGAGCCTGCGGCCCCTGTCCCGGCTGATGCGGGGCGTCACCGGCGCCCGCGAGCCCTTCGACCTGCGCGCCACGCCGGAACTGCGCCTGATCCGGCGCGAGACGTTCATCCGCGACGCGCTGCTCCAGCTCGCCCGGCACCTCGACGACGACCTGCGCGCGCGGTCCTACGACGCCGGCGTCGCCCTGGGATTCGAGCGCGGCCGGGCACAGGCCCTCGCCGCCGCCGTGACGCTCCTGGACGCGGTCGAGGCCCGGGAGCGGGCGCTGCGGCGCCCGGAGCCCCCGGAAGCCGCCCGCTCCGCCGCCTCTCCCACTCCCCCCACCTCCCCCACCGCCTCGTCCGACCCGACCGGGTCCTCCCGTCCGGACACCACCTACCTCCTGCGGGAGATCCAGGCCGTGTCCCGTGTCCTTCGCCACCCCGTCGACATCCAGGCGGTCCGCGCCCACGCGGCCGCCCCGGCAGAGAGCATGTCCACGCATGAGTGAACCCTCCAACCCCGTGAGAACCGCCGTAGTCCTGGGGGGATCGCATGCGGGCATGCTCGCGGCACGCGCCCTGGCAGGCCTCGCCGACCGGGTCGTCGTCGTCGAGCGGGACGTCCTGCCCGACGGCCCCGCCCCGCGCCGGGGCCTGCCCCAGGCCCGCCACGCCCACATGCTCTGGTCGGGTGGCGTGCGGGCCGTGGAGGAACTGCTGCCGGGCGTCACCGAGGCCCTCCTGGCCGCCGGGGCGCGCCGGGCGCCGGTCACCACGGACATGGTCGTGCTGGGCCCGCGGGGCTGGTTCCGGCGCTGGCCCGAGTCCCACCACGTGATCCTGGCCGGCCGCGACCTGCTGGACGCGACGATCCGCGAGCGGGTCCTCGCGGACGACCGGATCGAGCTGCTCTCCGGCGTCGAGGTGCTGGGCCTGGTCGGCGACGCGGGGAGGATCACGGGGGTACGGGTACGAGCCCGGGAGGGCCTGGCCCGGGACACGGGGGCAGCGCCCCGAGCGGGCGCGGGGGCGACACCCGGCGCGGGATCGGGCGCGGCGCCCGGCGCGGGCGCTGACGCAGTGCCCGGCGCGGACTCGGGGGCAGTGCCCGCGGCCGGCGCGGGGGCAACGTCCGGAGCGGCCGCGGAGGCAGTGCCCGGGCCCGGCACTGAGGCGGTACCCGCAGCGGGTTCGGGGGCGGTACCCGGAGCGGAGGCGGTGTCCGGGGACGGTGTGGAGTGGGTGGTTTCGGGTGGGCTGGTGGTCGACGCGACCGGGCGTGGGTCGCGGGTCGGGCGGTGGCTGGCCGAGCTGGGGCTGCCCGCGGTGGAGCGGCGGGAGGTGGACTCCGGGCTGGCGTACGCCAGTCGTCTCTTCCGCGCGCCCGAGCAGGCCAGGTCCGGCTATCCGGTCGTCAACGTGCAGCCCGACCCGCGCGCCGGGGGGCCCGGACGGGCGGGGTTCCTGCTGCCCATCGAGGACGGCCACTGGATCGTCACCCTCAACGGCACCCGGGGCGGCGAACCCGGCGCCGACAACGACGACTTCGTCCGCTTCGCCCGTGAGGAACTGCGCCATCCCGTCATCGGCGAGCTCCTGGAGCGTGCCGAGCCGGTGTCCGAGGTGGTGTACACCCGGGCCACCGTCAACCGTCGCCACTTCTACGAGCGGATGCCGGCCTGGCCGGAGAACCTCACCGTCCTCGGTGACGCCCTCGCCGCGTACAACCCGCTCTACGGCCACGGTCTGGCCGTCGCCGCCCAGAGCGCGGTGATCCTGCGGGACGTGGTGCGGCGGCGGGGATGGGGTTCCGCCGGGCTGTCCCGGCGGGTGCAGAAGGCGGTGGCCCGGCCGGTGAGCACCGCGTGGGACCTCGCCGTCGGCCAGGACGTGTTCTTCCCCGGCGCGACGGAGGACGGGCCCACGTTCCGGGACCGGCTCGTGGCGGCGTATGTCGGCCGCCTGATGCTGACGGCCACCGGCAACGGGCGGATCGCCCGCCGGGTGACGGACGTGACCTCGCTGGAGCGGGGGCCCGAGGTGCTGCTGGCGCCGTCGGTGCTGCTGGCGGCCGCTCTGGGGCCGTGGAAACCGGCGTTGACCGGGCCGCCGCTGACCGCGGACGAGTTGAAGCGGGCGGGGCTGGAGTAGTCCCGGGCGGGGCGGCGCCGAACGGCGGGACGGCGGGGCGGCGCCGAACGGCGAGGCGGCGAGGCGGCGGGACGGCGCCGAACGGCGAGGCGACAGCGAGCCGGCCCCCGCCCGGCGTGCCGGGCCGACCGCTCGCGACCCCCGCCCCCGGCCCCGCGGCCGCTCGTCCGGCCCGTGTTCAGCCCGCGAACGCCGGTTGGGCCAGTCCCTTCCCGGCTCCCGGCACCACCAGCAGCGATCCCGCCACCGGGTGCGGCGACTCCAGGCCCACCCGGGCGGTGGTGATGTACAGGTCGCTCAGGTCCGCGCCGCCGAACGCGCAGGCCGTGATCCTGGGGGTCGGGAGGACGATCACCCGGTCCAGGTCGCCCTGCGGGGTGTAGCGGCGTACCGCTCCCCCGTCCCACAGCGCCACCCACACGCAGCCGTCGGCGTCGACGGTGAGGCCGTCGGGATAGCCGGCGCCGTCCTCGATCTCGACCAGGGTGCGGCGGTCGCTCACCCGCCCGTCCGCCGCGTACGCGAAGACGTCGACCCGGCGCGTCGGCGAGTCGACGTAGTACATCAGCGTCCCGTCCGGGCTCCAGCCCGTGCCGTTGCTGACCGCCACGTCGTCCAGGACCGGCTCGGCCGAGCCGTCGCCGGTGACCCGGGAGAGGGTGCCGCCGCCCGGGGCCTCGTCGTAGCGCATGGTGCCGGCCCAGAGGGAGCCGTCGGGCGCGACGGCGGCGTCGTTGGCGCGGCGGCCGGGGACCGGCTCGTGGCGCAGCCAGCGAAAGCCGCCGTCCGGGTCGAGCAGGCCCACCCCGTCCCGCAGGTTGAGGACCAGGCCGCCCCCGGCACGGGGCTTGGCCGCGCCCACGTGCTGGTGGGTCGTCCGCACCGTGCGGCGGCCGGTCGAGGGGTCGTAGCCGTGCAGACGGGAGCCGAGTATGTCGAGCCAGAGCAGCCGGCCGGTGACCGGGTCCCAGGTCGGCCCCTCGCCGAGGACCGCCTCGGCCCGTACCGCCACCTCGTACGAGGTCGTCATGCCACGCTCCGGTAGCCCAGCAGCTCGGACAGGTCGGCGGCGCCCTTCGCGGCGAGCTGCTCCAGTTCGACGCGGCGGTCGTCGCTCCAGCGGATCATCGGCACGGAGATGGACAGGGCGGCGACGACCTGGCCCGTGCGGTCGCGCACCGGCGCCGCCACACAGCTGACGTCCGGGTTGGACTCCCGGCTCTCGACCGCGACCCCCCGCTCCCGGATCTCCGTCAGGGCCTCGCGCAGGGCACCGGGCTCGGTGATGCTGTTCGGGGTCATCCGGATGAGGTCGGCGTCGTCGGGGATGCGCGCGCTGAGCTCCGGCTCGGGGAGCGAGGCCAGCAGCATCTTGCCGACGGAGGTGCAGTGGGCCGGAAGGCGACGGCCGGCGGCCGAGACCATCCGGACCGCGTGCGTGGAGTCGACCTTGGCGATGTAGATGACGTCCGTGCCCTCCAGGATCGCCACGTGGACCGTCTCGTCACACGTCTCAGCGACGGAGCGCGCGACCTGCTGACCCTCGGCGGCGAGGTCGAGCTGCTCGGCGTAGCGGCTGCCGAGCTGGTACGGACGTACCCCGAGGCGGTACCGTCCGGGCTGTCCCGGTACGGCCACGATGTACGACCGTGCCGAGAGTGTGGTCACCAATTCGTGCACGGTGGTGCGCGGAAGCTGGAGCTTGCGCACGATGTCGGGGGCGGAGAGCGAACCGTCCCCGTCGAGGAAGAGCTCGAGAATGTCGAGAGCTCGGGTCACGGCAGGTACCAGGCGTCCCACAACCGGCCCCCTCCCTTAGATAGTCGTCTCAGTGCCTGTGTTCGAGATTTCAACAGGCGATCGGCATGACGAACACAGGCTGTCATAACGCGTTGCGCCGGGCAATGGGCGGGAAACGCACAGTGGCCCAGGACGGTACGCCCGGTGGGCCAGGATGGAGAGCATGCCGACCCAGAAACGCCTCGCCGGGTCCTTCTCGGCGCTCGATTTCCAACAGGTCCTGCTGCGTCGCATGGCCGATCACAACCCTGACCTGGTGGAGGACGCCCGCCACGCGCTGGGCGTCTCGCTCGCCCAGATGCGGGAGGCCAACAAGCGCTGGCAGGCGATGCTCCACTCCCCGCACGCCCGGGGCTCACTGGCCCGTTACCGCTCGGTCCTCGGCGAGCCGGAGTCCCGCACGCCCCGTCGCGTCGGGGACCTCGACTGCGAGGCCTGGCTCTGGCCGCTGCCCCTCTGGCCCGACCTGCGCTTCGAGGTGCTCCTCGCCCCGAACGGCGGGGTCTGGAACGAGTGGCTGGTCCGCGCCCCCGGGGCCGCGCCGCCGCGCCTGACGAGCCTCGACGACCTCACCCCCTGGTCCTGCACGGTCGACGAGGCCGCGCACGCCTTCGCCCCGGCCCGCCCGCTGGAGGGCACCGCGCCCACCCGCTGGGGGCTGGCCTTCACCGCCCCGGACGGCTGGGGCGTGCGACGGGAGGTCGTCGCCGAGTTCACCTGGGGGCTGCTCCAGCGGACGGCGGTCCGGGAGTAGGGGCCGGCCGGTGGCGCCCCGGAAGCGCGGACGGTCGTCAGCGGGCGGCGGCCGCCAGGATCGCCGCCACGACGGCCGGCGCCGACTTCGGGTGCAGGAACAGGAAGAGGTTCGGCTCGACCAGTTCCAGCTCCATCACGCGAGGCTCCCCGTCGTCGCCGTCCACCAGGTCGACACGGGCGTAGAGCAGCTCCGGCGCGTCCGGTACGGCGGCCAGGGCCCGTTCGGCGACGGCGAGCTCGGCCGGGCTCGGGGTCCAGGGCTCCAGACCCGGGTGGGCCACCTTGTCCGCGTCGAAGGCGGTGCCGGGGGCCAGTACGGCCCGCTTGCGGCTGGCGTGCAGCAGACGCCCGCCGAAGAACTGAAGGGCACGCTCACCGCCGGTGTCGATGCTCCGCATGTACGGCTGCACCATCGCCGTCAGCCCCTCGGCGTGCATCCGCGCGACATGCCGTACGGCCGCCTCGCGCCGATCGGGCGTGTAGCGGGCCGCATACCGGGCGCCGGCGCCGGAGGTGGGCTTGACGACGTACTCGTGGTCGCCGGGCAGTCCCGCGAGGGCATCGGCGTCGCCCGGGGCGAGATAGCGGGTGGGAACCGTGGGCACCCCGGCCGCCGCGAGTTCCCCGATGTACCGCTTGTCGGCGTTCCAGCGCACGACGGAGGCCGGGTTGGCCAGCCGCGTCAGCTTTCCGCACCGCTCCGCCCAGGACGTGAACTCGGCGGCGCGCCAGCTGTAGTCCCAGGTCGAGCGGATGACGGCGAGGTCGTAGGAGGCCCAGTCGACGTCGGCGTCGTCCCAGACAACGGCGTCCGCCTCGGCACCGGCCGCCTCCAGCGCCGCTCGCAGCCCGGGAAGATCGCGGTCCTTGCTCGGCTCCGGCCGGGGGTCGTAGGTGACGAGGGCGACTCGGGGCACGGCAGGACTCCGTTCTCGTACATCTGCGCCGCGTACGGCTGTACATCCGTACGTCTGTGTCGTACCTCCGCAGGTTAACGGCCGTCCCCGCGACCGGGACAACGGGTTCGGCCCTGCCCTTGGGGGAGAACCGACAGGTGAGGGCTGGGTGAGTGGGGTATGAACGGACTCGTCGTGTCCCGCAGCCCCCAAGGAGCCCGCCCCGTGTCCTCACTCTTCCCGGCCCTGACGGACGACCCGTCCGGGCGTCCCGCCCTGCGGTTCGGCGAGCGCTCCCTGACGTACGCGCAGCTCGCCTCGGCGGCCGGTGCCATCGGCGCACGGGTGCGGGGTGAGGTGAGGGTGGCCGTGTGGGCGACCCCGTCGCTGGAGACCGCCGTCGCGGTGGTGGGGGCGCTGCTGGCCGGGGTGGCCGCCGTCCCGCTGAACCCGAAGTCGGGCGACAAGGAGCTCGGGCACATTCTGGGCGACAGCGCGCCGGCCGTGGTGCTGGCGGCTCCCGGCGACGAACTGCCCCCGGCGCTGGCGGGCTTGACCCGGATCGACGTCGACGTCGACGCGGACGTACCGGGTGCCGGGGCGCCGGTGGCCGGGCCCGTGGGTGACGAGGAGCCCGCCCTCGTCGTCTACACCTCCGGTACCACCGGGCCGCCCAAGGGCGCGGTCGTCCCGCGTCGCGCGATCGCCACGACGCTGGACGCGCTCGCCGACGCCTGGCAGTGGACCGGTGCGGACGTCCTCGTGCACGGGCTGCCGCTGTTCCATGTGCACGGACTGGTGCTGGGGATCCTCGGGCCGCTGCGGCGCGGCGGGTCCGTACGGCATCTCGGGCGGTTCGGCACGGAGGGCGTGACGCGGGAACTGAGCACCGGGGCGAGCATGCTCTTCGGGGTGCCGACGATGTACCACCGCATCGCCGAGGCGCTGCCCGGCGACCCCGCACTGGCCAAGGCGCTCGCCGGGGCGCGGCTGCTGGTGTCCGGTTCGGCGGCGCTGCCCGTGCACGACCACGAGCGGATCGCGGCCGCGACCGGACGGCGGGTGATCGAGCGGTACGGGATGACGGAGACGTTGATGAACACCAGCGTCCGGGCGGACGGGGAGGCGCGGGCGGGGACCGTCGGGGTGCCCCTGCCCGGCGTGGAGCTGCGCCTGGTGGACGAGGACGGCTCGGCCGTCGGGGCGTACGACGGGGAGAGCGTCGGGGAGATCCAGGTGCGCGGGCCGAACCTGTTCACCGAGTACCTCAACCGGCCGGACGCGACGGCCGCCGCCTTCACCTCCGACGGCTGGTTCCGGACGGGCGACGTGGCCGTGCGCGACCCCGACGGCTATGTCCGGATCGTCGGGCGCAAGGCGACCGACCTCATCAAGAGCGGTGGGTACAAGATCGGGGCCGGTGAGATCGAGAACGCTCTGCTGGAGCATCCGGGGGTGCGCGAGGCCGCCGTCACCGGGGAGCCGGACGCGGACCTCGGGGAGCGGATCGTCGCGTGGGTCGTGCCCGCAGACCCCGGTTCCCCGCCGGCCGAGGGCGAGTTGGCCGACCATGTGGCCCGTCGGCTGGCGCCGCACAAACGGCCTCGCGTGGTGCGCTACCTCGACGCGCTGCCCCGCAACGACATGGGGAAGATCATGAAGCGGGCTCTGCCGTCATGACGACGGGGCGGGCCAGCGCGCGGGAGGTCATCGCCCTTGTCGCCGACGACTTCGGCCAGTTCCCCGACCCGCCCGGCGGGGAGCGGTCGTCCCTTCCGGACGGGCCCCTGGGCTGGCCCGGCTACGACGCCTCGCGCGAACGTGCCGCCCGGCGCACCGGTGAGTCGGAGTCCGTCGTCTGCGGCACGGCGAGCGTCCAGGGCACCCGTGCCGTGCTGATCGCCTTCGAGTTCGGCTTCCTGGGCGGTTCGCTGGGCGAGCGCACCGGTGACCGGCTGGAGGCGGCGTACACGTACGCCCGTGAACACCGGTTGCCCATCGTGCCGTTGGTCGCGACGGGTGGCAGCCGGATGCAGGAGGGCATGCTCGCCCTCACCCAACTCCAGCGGGTGGCACGGCAGTCGGCGCTCACCCGGGAGGCCGGGCTGCCGCAGATCGCGGTCCTGCGGGACCCGACGACCGGCGGCGGCTGGGCCACCCTGGGCGCGGGCGCCGACGTGGTGCTCGCGCTGCCGGACGCCCAGGTGGGCTTCGCGGGCTCGCGGGTGCGGCCGCCGGACGCCGACCCGGCCGCCTACACGGCCCGGGCCCAGGTCGGGGCGGGGGCGGCGGACGCGCTGGTCTCCCCGGCGGAGCTGCGGGACGTACTGGGCGGGTGGCTCCGGCTCCTGACCGACCAGTCGCTCCGCGAGCCCGCCACCGACACTTCCGTCACCGCCACCACCACTTCCGTCACCGACACCAGCGCCTCCGACGCCTCCACCGCCACCGACGCCCCCGCCACCTCCGTCGCCGCCGCCCCCGTGCCCGCCGCTCTCGGTGTCTGCGATCTGCCGCGTACGGGGTGGGAGGCGGTGCGGCGTGCGCGGGCGCCGGAGCGGCCCCGTGCGCGGGCCTACCTGGACGCCTACTTCACCCACCGACGCGCGATCTCCGGTGATCGGTGCGGTGGCGTCGACCCGGACGGGATGCTGTGCGGCTTCGGCCTCCACCAGGGCCGTACGGTCGCCTACGCGGCCCAGACCGGAGCGGCGACCCGGCCCGCCGGTTACCGCACGGCCACCCGGCTGATCCGCCTCGCGGACCGGCTCGGCATTCCGGTGCTGACCCTGGTGGACACCCCGGGCGCCGCCAACGACGCCGAGGCGGAACGGCAGGGGGCGGGCGCGGCGATCGCGGAGCTGTTCGGCGTGGTCGCCACCGCCCGCACGCCGATCACCACGCTGGTCATCGGCGAGGGCGGCTCCGGCGGCGCGCTGGCGCTGGCCGCGCCCGGCCGCACCTGGGCCACTCCCGACAGCTACTTCTCCGTCATCGCGCCGGAGTCGGCCGCCGCGATCCTCAAGCGGTCCCCGGCCGAGACGGAGGCGACGGCCGGTCAACTCCGGATCCGGCCACAGGACTTGGCTGAGCTGGGGGTGATCCGGATCACGCAGGCGCGCTGAACGCAGGACAATCTCCAGTACCGTCCGTGACAATGGATGCGCGCAGCGCCGCAGGACGATGAGCAAGGGGTCACGGGGGCATCGTGGACGCAGTGGTGGAGTTCAGGACCGATGACGGTGCCGTGGTCGCCGTCGAGGCGGTCACGGAGGGGCGGCCCGGTTCCCGGCTGGTGGCCCGCGACGGGACGGTCCAGGCGGCCCGCACCTTCGAGGGCGCCCTGGAGGGCGTGCGCGCGGCCGCCTCGTCCGCGCTGCGGGTGTTCCGCGACGGGGAGTTGCGCCCCGACGGGGTGGAGATCGAGTTCGGGGTGAAGATGTCGGCGGAGACCGGCGCGATCATCGCCAAGGGCACGGCGGAGGGTCACCTCGTCGTGCGGCTGACCTGGTCGCCCTCCCCCACCTCATGAACAGCGCCGAATGGCACGCCCGGATCGAGAGCGCGGGCCAGGTGGCGGGCGCGGGCTTCCTCGTCACCCCCCGCCGGGTGCTGACCTGCGCCCATGTCGTGCGGCAGGCCGGTCCGGACGCTCTGACGGTGACCTTCACCGAACGCCCCGGCGCCCCCGCCGTACCGGCGCGGGTGGTCGCCGACGGCGGCTGGGGCGGCGGCGCCACCGACCTCGGCGACCTGGCCGTACTGGAACTGGCGCACGAGGTCCCGATCGCCCCGGCGGCGCTGGCCCCCGTGGACGCCGCCCACGACCGGCGGCCCGACCGGCCCCGCAAGCTCGTCGTCTACGGCTTCCCGGTCGGTTTCGACGAGGGCACACTCGCCGAATACCGCATCACCGCCACGCAGTTGCTCAACCGCGAGTGGATCCAGCTGGAGGCCTGGCAGCCCGGCGGGCAGCCGCTCGCGCCGGGATTCAGCGGCGCCGCGGTCACCCTCGTCGACACCGGTGAGGTCGTGGGCATGGTCACCGCGGCCGCAGGGGACCGGGGTGTGCACAACGGGCGGATGATGCCCACCGAGGTCATGGCCCGCTACTGGCCCGACCTGGAGGGCCTGGTGCCCACCTCCGACCACCGCACCGCCGACCGCGCCCGGCTGCGCGCACTCGTCGAGCGTGCCGTGCGCGCGGGCCTGGACGGCGATCCGGGGCGGCGCGTGCGGCTCTACGAGTCCGCCCGGGGCCCCCTGGACCCGGACGCTCCCGAGGAGGGTTTCGACTCGCTGTGGTCGGCGGCCCTCTTCGTGCTGTGCGAGGTCGACGGCGCCGACGCGGCGGCCACCGTCGCCCGCTTCGCCGCCCATGTGGAGAGCCTGTTCCAGGACCCTGTCGAGACGGCCGCCGAGACCACCGCCGCACCCGAGTGGTCGCCGATCCTCGTCGACCTCCAGCACAGCGGCGCGGGCGACGGACACGTGCGCGTCGAGGTGTCCGCGTACAGTGGGGGTCGCCGGCATCCGGTCGGTTCCGGCACCGTCCCGCAGGCCGGACTGCGCGCCTTCGTGCAGGACCGGATCGAGGCCGCCTTCCGTTATCTGACGCCCGGCTGCGACGAGTTGCTCGCGTTCGCGCTGCCCCGTGACTGGATCGACCTGCCCGTGGACCGCTGGGCGAGCACGCCCGACGACGACACCCCGCTCGGCTGTGTGTACCCGCTCGTCGTCACCGACCAGGCGCGGCGCAGGGCGGGGGTCCGGCATCAGCTGACCCGGGTGTGGAACCGGCTCGACGCGGCGCCCGGCGCGCGGATGCACCGCGTCGAGTGCGGCAGCGCCGAGGAACCCCGCCGGCTGCGGGTGCGGCTGCGTCAGGACGACGCCTGTCTCGCCGGCTTCGCGACGGTTCCGGCCGCGTCCCACACCCGCCCGCACTTCGACACCTCGCTGAACGCGCCCGCCCCGATGGTGATCTGGTCCCGGGAGGGCTGCGCCGGCGGGCCCGACGCGTCCTGCGCCGGCGGGGACGGCTGCGCGGGCAAGACGTTCCTGGACGAGCTCGACACCTGTGTGTCCGGCGTGCCGCCCGCCGAACTCCCGCGCCGGGTACTGGCACTGCGCGAGGAGGCCGACGCGGAGGACGGCCACTGGGCGCACGACATCCAGTTGCTGTGGGACGACCCGCGCCTCTTCGCCGACCCGCACGGCGGCGCGGCCGGCCCCCTCCACCGCTCCCCCGTGACCTGAGCCGCGCCCACCACCCTCCTCACCTCGTCATCGAGTCACGAGCCGCACGAGCCACACCAGAGTTTCGGAGAACCATGCCGCACTGGTCCGTCTACACCGGCAACAGCGAGCCGCACGACGGCATCGACCGGCTGCCCGCGCCGCCGCCCTGGCGGGCGTTCGACGGCGAGCCCGTCGTGCCGCCGCCCCGGGACGCGGACGACGAGGCGGCCGTCTCCCCCGACCGCGTGCACCGCGCCCGCTCGTACGTCGCCACCCCGGAGAGCGTCGAACTCGTCAACGCGGCCCTGGTGCTGCGCCGCCCGCTGCTGGTCACCGGTCCGCCCGGCACCGGAAAGTCCTCCCTCGCGTACGCGGTGGCCCGCGAGCTGGGTCTCGGCCCGGTGCTGCGCTGGAACATCACGAGCCGCTCCACGCTGGCCGACGGCCTCTACCAGTACGACCCGCTGTCCCGGCTGTACGCGGCCCGGCAGGCGGCGTGGCGCGAACGGGGCGGGGATGCCGGGGCCGAGGACGGCGGCGGGGTCGAGGACCATCTGCGTCTCGGCCCCCTCGGCACGGCCCTGCTGCCCTACGAGCGCCCGCGCGCGCTCCTCGTCGACGAGATCGACAAGAGCGACCTCGACCTGCCCAACGACCTGCTGAACGTCCTGGAGGAGGGCCAGTACGAGATCCCCGAACTCATGCGCGCCGCCCGGCACTCCGCCGAGGACGTCACCGCCGGGGTCCTGGCCGACGGCTCGGACGACCCGGTCGCCGTCACCCGGGGCCGGGTGCGCTGCCGCGCCTTCCCGTTCGTCGTGCTGACCAGCAACGGCGAGCGCGAGTTCCCGCCCGCCTTCCTGCGCCGCTGTGTCCGGCTGAAACTGCGCCGCCCCGGCCGGGAACAGCTCACCGAGATCGTCCGGGCCCACCTCGACACCCCGCCGGGCGAGGCGGAACACCTCATCGACCGCTTCCTGGCCCGCGCCGCCGACGGCGAACTGGCCACCGACCAGCTGCTGAACGCGCTCTACCTCACCGGGGTCGCCGGACTGGACGCCGACTCCCGCGACGCACTGGCGGAGCGACTGATGCCCTACCTCAGCGCCACGGCGGACGGCGATGGCTTCTGAGGAGACACCGGGGGGCGAGATGTCGGCCCTCGACCGGTTGACCGCACTGCTGACGGCCGCGACGGACACCGCACCCACCCCCCGCGAGCTGGCCGAACTGCTCTGGCTCGCGGGGCTGTCGCACGACCCGGAGGAGCCGTCCCGGCCGACGGAGCCGGAGACGGCGGCCACGGCACCCGATCCGGACACCGACGGCGCCCGTGGCGGCCCGCCCGGCGACACGGTGGGCGGCACACCCGACAGCGCTCCCGACCGTACGGCCGGGAGCACCTCGCCGAAGGCCGCGCCCGCCGCCCTCGCCGACCGTGTCCCCCTCCGCCTCCCCACGCCCGCGAGCGCCGCCGACTCCGGTGGCGACTCCCCCGGCGGCGACGCCCGGAACCGTCCGGTCCTCGCGCCCGCGCCCGCGATGCTCCCGCACCCCCTCGCCCTCCAGCGGGCCCTGCGTCCGCTGAAGCGCACGGTGCCCTCGGCGAGCGCCCGCCTCCTCGACGAGCGGGCGACGGCCGACCGCATCGCACGGCTGGGCGCCCACCCGGACGTCTGGCTGCCCGTCCTGCGTCCGGCGCGCGACCGCTGGCTGCGACTCGGCCTCGTCCACGACACCGGCCCGACGATGCCGGTCTGGCGGCCCCTCGTCCGTGAACTGCACGCCGTCCTGGCCCAGTCGGGCGTCTTCCGGACGGTCACCTTGCACCCGGCCGCACCCGACGGTGATGCGCGGCAGCTCCCCGGCCCGGCGGACGGCCGGACGGTGACCCTGATCGTGAGCGACTGCATGGGCCCGCAGTGGCGCCCCGGCCCGGCGGGCGAGCGCTGGTACCGGACCCTGCGGCACTGGGCGACCCGGATGCCGCTGGCCGTCGTACAGCCGCTGCCGGAGCAGCTGTGGCCCACGACGGCTCTCCCGGCCGAGCCGGGTGTGCTCTCCTCCTCGCACCGGGCGGCCCCGCTCTCGGCGCTCACGTTCACCCCGTACGACCCCGAGGCGGCGCGCCGGCCCGGTGCGGCCCTCCCGCTTCCCGTCCTGGAGCCGGGCGCGCCCTGGCTCGCCAACTGGGCCGCGCTGGTGGCGAGTCCGGGCGGCGCCCGCACCCCGGGCGCGGTGGCCTGGTTGCCCCCGGCGCCCGTCCCGCCCCCTCCTGCCGGCCCAGGGGCCGCCGACCCGGCTGCTCCGGCCGCCCAGGACCTGGTGCTGCGCTTCCGCGCCACCGCTTCCCGGGAGGCCTTCCGGCTGGCCGGCCACCTGGCCCTGGCCGTCCCCTCGGTCCCGGTGATGCGCCTCGTCCAGCGAGCCGTGAACCGCGACCCGCGACCGCAGCACCTGGCCGAGGTGATCCTCAGCGGCATGCTGACCACCGTCCCTGGCCCGCCCGGCTCGTACGACTTCCGCCCCGGCGTACGGGACCTGCTGCTGCGCACCCTGCCGCGCACGACCCGCGGCCGCACCCGCGAACTCCTCGACCGGATCGGCGGGTTGATCGACGAGCGTGCGGGCCTCACGACGGGCGAGTTCCGCGCGGAGACCGGCGGGACCGACGGCACGGCCGGCGCGTTCGCGACGGTGAGCGCGGAGACGATCCGCAGACTGGGCGGAGACGTCGAGGCGGCGGGACCGCCGGAGACCGGCGTCGGCACGCGTCCCACCCTCCTCTTCGAGACCGCCACCGATCTCGCCGCCCGTCCCGAGACCCGGATCACGCTCGAGTACGCCGTGCACGAGGTTCTCGCGCGGGGCGATCTCACGCCCCAGCAGTACGAGGTGCACGTCCGCGGGAACGGGTACGTCGTCCGGATCCAGCCCGAGGCGTATCTCCTGCCGGTGCTCGCGGCCGCCCTGCGCGGGCTCCCCGGTCCACTCGCCGAGTCGGCCGAACCTCCTTGTCTGCGGGTGACGTTCCAGGACGGCCACGAGTCCCCGGCGGCCCCGCAGGGCACCGCCCCCGTCCTGCTCACCGTCCCCCCGGCCCTCTACGCGGCCTTCGCCGAGAGCTCCGCCGCCTCCGGGCCACACCGTTTCCGGCCGCTGTTCGGCGACGCCCCGGACGCCCCGCCGCTCGCCTGGTACTGCCCGCTGCCGCTGGACGAGGGCGCGGCGGGCGACCGCAAGGACGTGCGGGACCTGGTGCGCGGGCCCTTCCTCACGCGCGACCTGCGCCAGCTGGGCATCCCCGCCCCGGGCCGCACCGCGATCGTGCACACCGGTCCCGACAGACCGCTCACCCTCCTCGACCCCGTGCTGTCCTACGAGGGCCGCCCGCCGCGCCCGGCGACGTACTACGAGGTCGACCTGACCCCGCGGCACGCCGTCCACCGGATCTCCCTGCCCAGCTCCGGGAAGGGCGTCTTCACCGCCGCCGTCGAGCTGACCTGGCGGGTCGAGGACCCGGTGGCGTTCGTGCGGGCGCAGAGCGCGGACGTGCCCGAGCGGCTGCTGGCGCATCTGCGGGCGACGGCCTCACTCGTCACCCGCCGCCACTCCGTCCGCCGGGCGGCCGGCGCGCAGCGGGCCGTCACCTCCCAGCTGGGCAGGTGGCCGGTGCCGGGTCTGGCGGTGAGCTGCGCGCTCACCCTCGCGCCGGACTACGCCCCGCCTCCCGAGGCGCGCCGGCCGGCCGGCCGCTCCGCACGTCCGCTCCAGGACCTGCTCGCCGGCGCCGAGACCGTGCTGTTCGGCTTCGACGGGCCGCTGATCCGGCTGTTCACGGCGACGACCGCCCGTGCGGCAGCGCTCGACCTGCTCGCGATCGTCGCCGAACACCGCGACCCCGAGGACGCGCTGGCGGGCCGTCCGCCGGTCCCCCCGGGCGCCGCGGGGCGGGAGCTGTTCGTGCACCCGCTGGACGTGCTGCGGGCCTTCGCCCAGGACCGGCTGGGCCCTCTGCTGCGGGACCGTCTCGACCGGCTGGAGCTGAGCGCCGTACCGGACGCGCCCAGGACGCATCACTCCGTCGTCCTCGTCCGCACCCTGCACGACGCCGGACGCCGGGTCGGGGTTGCCACGGACGTCTGCGCGGCGGCCGTCCACCGCTGTCTGGAGTCCTACCGGCTGCCGCTGCGGGCCGGCGTACACGGCCGCGACGACGACCTCGGCCTCCTCACGCCGAACCCGCACCGTCTGCTGCACGTCCTGGGGTCGCTCGACGCGCCCGCCGCCACCGGCGTCCTGATCGGCTCCACGCTCGCCGAGCTCGCCGCCGCCCGGGCCGCGGGCCTGCGCTTCCTCGGTCTCGCGCGCAATCCGACCGTCGAGCAGGCATTGCTCGGGGCGGGCTGCGACGCGGTGGTGCCCTCCCTCACCCCGGTACTGGAAGCGGCCCGCGCGCTGTAGGGCCGCCGGCCGAACCGGGCGACTCCCGCACGGAAGGCGGTACCGGCGGAAAACGGCACCGGCCGGGGCCAACTGGCCTACCCTGACCGGGATTTGAAGATCTCATGAAGATTCCGAGGGGGAACCACTCATGTCCGGAACGCCGTCAAGACGTACCGTCCTGCGCGGACTCACGGTCACCGGGGCCGCGGTGACCGGCTTCGATCCCGGCGCCCGCGGTTGGGCCGCGACCACGGCCGGGGCGGACTCCGGGTCCGTCACCGAAGTGGCCAGGGTGCCCCGGCTGGACGGCACGCTCGGCACCGACGACCCCTCCCTGGCGGCGGCGGCCGACGACTACGGACACATCGTGCACCGCCGCCCCTCCGCGGTCCTGCGCCCGGGCTCGGTCCGTGACGTCGTCGCCATGGTCCGCTTCTGCAACGACCACTGCGTGCCGGTCGCGCCGCGCGGCCAGGGACACGCACCGTTCGGCCAGGCGCAGGTGGACGGCGGTCTGGTCATCGAGACCGCGACACTCGCGGACATCGGCCCGCTGGGTCCCGGCAGCACCACCGTCACCGTCGGGGCGGGCGCGCGGTGGAGCACCGTCGCCCGGGCCACGCTCGCGCACGGCCTCACCCCGCCCGTGTTCACCGACTACCTCGAACTCTCCGTGGGCGGCACCCTGTCGGTGGGCGGTCTGGGCGGCCAGGCCCACCGGCACGGCGCCCAGGTCGACAACGTGACCGAGCTGCGGGTCGTCACCGGGGCGGGCGAGCTGGTGCGCTGTTCCCCGTCCCGGCGCGCCGACCTCTTCCACGCCGTCCTGGCCGGCCTCGGCCAGTGCGCCGTCATCGTCGAGGCCACCCTGCGCCTGGTCCCCGCGCCCCGGACCGTGCGGCGTTACCAGCTGACCTACGACGACCTGGCGGTCTTCCTCGACGACCAGCGCGTCCTGGTCCAGGACGGCCGTTTCGACTATGTCGAGGGACAGGTCCAGGCGGACGCCGCCGGAACGTTCGGGGTCTTCGTCCTGGAGGCGGTGGCCTACGGCCCGCCGGTGGGTCCCGCACCGGACGACACGGCGCTGCTGCGCGGTCTGCGCCACGACCCCGCGAGCGCCCACTCCACCGACCAGCCCTACTACGACTTCCTCGACCGGCTGGCCCCGGTCATCGCCGCGATGAAGGCGGCCGGTATCTGGACGTACGCGCACCCCTGGCTCAACCTCATGCTGCCCGGCACCTCCGCCGCGGCCCTCGGCGCGCGGATCCTGGGCGGGCTCACCCCGGCCGACGCGGGCCCCGGGGCCGTCGTCCTCTTCTACCCCCTGCGCGGCGACCGCCTCACCGCCCCACTGCTGCGCAGCTCCGACGAGACCGTGTCGTACCTCTTCGACGTGCTGAGCGCCGCCCCGGCGGACGACACCGCCGCCGTCGACCGTCTCCTGGCGACCAACCGCGCCGCCTACGAGGCCACCGCGGCGACCGGTGGCACCCACTACCCCGTCGGCAGCATTCCCTTCACGCCCGCCGACTGGCGCACCCACTTCGGCCCGGCCTGGCCGGCACTGGAGTCGGCGAAGCGGACGTACGACCCGCTGGGGATCCTCGTCCCGGGGCAGGGCATCTTCGGCTGATCCCACCGCGCGCCTCCCGGAGGGGACTGTATTTCATACTTACTTTGGACATGTGAGACAAACCCTTCATAGGGGAAACCCCCATTCGGGCGCGCCCCGCCCGGCCCACCTGAAAAGGCGGCCGCCTTCCCGCCCCCGCACCATGCGAAGGAGGCCGACCGCCCGGCGGCCCACACACGAGAGGCCCGCCGGCCCGGCGAGCCCCCACGGTCTGTGCTCTCGGGAGGACCTGCCATGACCGCCAGTCTGGAGCAGCTGCGCCGCTGCCACTTCGCCGTCGATCTGGGAGCGGCGAGGACGCGGGTGTACGTGAAGGGGGCCGGGCTCGTCGTCGACCAGCCGTCCGCCGCCGCCGTCAACACCCGCACCGGTGCGCTGATCGCGGTCGGCGAGTTCGCCGAGAAGATGACCGGGCGCACGCCGCACTACATCCGGGTCGTGCGCCCGGTCTCCGGCGGCACGGTCGTCGACATCGAGATGGCGCAGCGCATGCTGCGCCATCTCCTCGGCGACAAGATCCGCCGCCAGCTGCGCCGCAAACCGTTCCTGCGCGCCGCCGCCTGCACCCCGCACGACGCCGACCCGCTCGCCCAGCGCGCCGCGATCGAGACCCTGGTGGGCCTCGGCGCCCGCCGGGTGGAACTCGTCGACACCCTGATCGCGGCCGCCGTCGGCTGCGGGCTTCCCGTCGAACGCCCCGAGGCCACCATGATCATGGTGTGCGGGGCGGCCGCCACCCAGGTCGCCGTCCTCTCCCTGGGCTCGATCGTCACGGCCGAGCGGATCCCCGTGGGCGGTGAGGCGGTGGACCACGCGATCGTCCAGCACCTGCGTCATGAACACGAGCTGATGCTGCCCAGCCAGTCCGTCCGGCCCCTGCAGGTCGCCCTCTCCGGCAACGGCCTCACCCCGCAGGGCCCCGCGTCCACGGAGATCCACGGGCGGGACGTCGCCACCGGCCTCGCCCGTTCCGTGCAGGTCGACACCGCGGCCGTGCGGGACGCCATCGAGACCCCGCTGACCGCCGTGCTCGACGGCATCGGCAGGGTGCTGCGCGAGTGCCCGCCCGACCTGGTCGCCGACCTCGCCGACCGCGGGATCATGATGGTCGGCGGTTCCGCCCTGCTGCCGGGCTTCGACCAGATGCTGCGTCAGGCCACCGGCATGCCGGTCCACATCGCGGAACGGCCCGACATCTGCGCCGCGCAGGGCCTGGGCGCCATGCTGGAGGGGAAGATCGAGCCGCTGACCCTGGACCCGCTGGGGGCCTGAGCGGGGCCCGGTCACCGAGACCGGCCTGCCGCCCCTCCCGCACGCCGTCCCGGGCGTCGGCTCCGAGCTCGAACTGCGCGCCACACGCCGCCACATCGTGGACGCCGCCGTCGAGCCGGCCGGCGCCCGGTAAGCGGTCCTCCCCACGACCGCCGCCGGCCCGGAGGACCGCACCGGCGCCCACACCGCCGGTTCGTCCCACCACCCGCACGTCCCGCGCGGGCCGGACGCCCGGCAACGCCGACCGACGCGCACGGCGAGCCGTTCGGCCGCCCGCACCTGACCGGGAAGGACGGCGGCGCACCGGCGTCCACACCGCCGGTTCGTCCACCTCCCGCACCTGGCCGGGAAGGACGGGCGGCGCGCGGGAGTTCACCGTCGAGGACATACGGCTCCCCCACCTCCTCACCGCCCGGGCCGGACCCGCGATCGGCGACGCCCGCCGGTGCGGGACGGCCCGTCGGCGCGAGCACCGGGCCGAGGGCGCCGCCGCCGTCACCACCGCGCCGCTCACCGGCGAGTGCGCCGGCGACGGACCACGCGCGGGACCGGGCAGGCCGACGTGAGCGCGGCCTGCGTCCTGCCTGCGTCCCTTGCCACCTCGGAATTCCTTCGTTAAAATACGATTGCCTTATGCAAATAGAATTTCGAACGGCAAATCGGGGTCGCGCGGATCACGCAGATCTTCGCGCAGAGCGTTTATCGGAACACCGGGGGGATCGAATTGGGGGGTTTCCGCAGAGCCGACCGCGATCGGGCCGTGTGCATCACCGGAATGGGCTGGACCACAGCACTGGGTGACGGCCTCGACGAGGTGTGGCAGCAGCTGACGAGTGGTCGCGTCGGCATCCGGGAGTCGGCGGGTGACGGTCGTCCGCCCGCCGCCCTGCTGACGGAGGGCGGGCCGGCCGGGCCTCCGTCCGAGCGGCAGATCTCGCTCGCGGTGGCCACCGCTGCCGCCGCCCTGCGCGACGCCGGCTGCCCGGCCTGGGACGTCGACACACTGGTGCTCGGCAGCAGCCTCGGCCCGCACCTGGACGACGCCGCCGAGATCTCGCCGCACACCCTGACGTCCGCCGTCGCCGCACAGCTGGGAGTGGCCGGGTCCGCCTCGGTGAGCACCGCCTGCTCCTCCGGCGCCGACGCCGTCCTGGCCGGCGCGGCCCTGCTCACCGGCGGCGAGGCGGAACGCTGTCTGTGCGGTGGCATCGACCTGCTCACCGACGGCAAGCTGCTCGGACACCGGGCGCTCGGCACCCTGTCGGCGTCCGGCACCGTCCGCCCCTTCGACACCGACCGTGACGGCACCCTCTTCGGCGAGGGCGCCGGCTTCCTGCTGCTGGAGACCCGGGCCTCGGCGACGGCGCGCGGCGCGCGGATCCTGGGCGAGCTGCGCGGCTGGGGCGCGTCCAACGACGGCACGGGCCCGACCGCCCCCGACGAGAGCGGGGCCGGCGCGGTCCTCGCCGTCCGGCGCGCCCTGGCCAGGGCCGGGGCCGACCCCCGGGACATCGCGGTGATCAACGCCCACGGGACCGGCACCCGCGCCAACGACACGGCGGAGGCGGCCTGCTACGCCACGGTCTTCGGCGCGCAGTCGGAGGCGGTCGTGTTCGCCACCAAGCCGGCCTTCGGCCACACCCTCGGCGCCACCGGCGCCCTGGAGGCGATCGCCCTGCTCCTCGCGCTGCGGCACGGCACCGTGCCCCCGCTCCCGCACACCCGCACAGTCATGCCCGAACTGACCCTGCCGCTGGCCACGGACGGGCCCCGAAAGTTCACCGGCTCCCTCGGCATCAGCCTCACCCTCGGCTTCGGCGGCTTCAACACCTGCCTGCTGCTGTCGGCCGGCGAGCGCCGGACCGTGACAGGGGGTACCGCGTGAACCCGGCCCAGTGGTGCCCAGCGGGCGCCGTGCTCACCGGCTCCGCCCTGGTCGAGGCCGCCGACCCGGGCACGGTCGGGCGCCGCGTCCCCGGGGTGTACGCCGACCCCGTCGCCTGGCTGATGGCCGCGGCCGTGGCGGACGCCCTGGAGAACTGCGGCGACGCCGCGCCGAACCGCCCCGAGGAGGTAGGGGTCGTCGGGGTGAGCGAGCGGGCCACGCGCCACACCCTGCGCGCGCTCGCCGGGACCGTCCCGCGCGGCCGGATCTCCCCCATGCGGTTCGCGGGCGCCGGACCGGGCTCGCTCGTCGGCGTGGTCTGCTCGGCGTTCGGCTTCCACGGGCCGGTGTCGATGCTGCCCATGCCCCTCGCCCCGGCCGTGCCGCTCACCAGAGCCCTGTGCGGCGACTGGCTGCTCGGCGACCCGCCGAGCGCCGCACACGTCCTGGTCGTCACCCACGAAGTCGACGACGAAGGCAAGCACCGGGCGCACTGCCTGGTCGTCAGTGGGCCGACGCCCACGCGGAGGCCCCACCGAACATGACCTCGCAGAACACCACCCCACGGAACGCGACTTCACCGGGCACCACTCCACCGGGCATCACTCCACCGAGCGCGGCTTCGTCGAGCGCGACGTCGCGGAACACGTCGTCGTCGCGCACGACGGCGCCGGTCCTGGCCGATCCGCTTCTCGACCCCGGCGTCGTCGGCGACTTCCTGGACCGGGTCGAGGATCTGTCCCGTTCCGAGGATCCGGGCCGCCCGGCCGGACTGCCCGCCCTCGTCGACCGGTTCACGGCGCTGCCGGCCCCGCCCGGCGCCGTCGTCGTCATCGCGCTGCCGAACGGCATCCGGGCGCTGCGTTTCTTCTTCGCCGTCGCACTGGCCGGGCACACCCCCGTGCTGCTCTCCCCGTCCACCCCGGTCTCCCGGGTCCGCGAGGTGGCCCGCGAGCTGGGCGCCTGCGCACTGGTCCGGGCGGCGATCCGGGCGGACGCGTACGGCGTCACCGATGTCACCCGCGCCGGCGGCGCCGATGTCGGCCTCTTCACCGGCCGGCCGTATCTGCACCACGGGCCGGGCCACGTGATCCTGATGAGCTCCGGCACCTCCGGCATGGCCACCGGGTGTCTGCACGGCATCGACGCCCTGTTGCGCAACGCCCGCCGCCACGGCCGTTCCCTCGGCCAGCGCGCCGCCGACACCGCCCTGGTCAGCCTGCCCGTCTACTACTCCTACGCGCTGGTCGCCCAGGTCCTGGGCGGTCTGGTGCACGGCTCGCGGCTGGTCATGGCCGGACCGCCGTTCTCGGTGGCCGACTACCTGGCCACGGTCGCCGGCCGGGGGGTCACCCTCTCCTCGCTCACCCCGAGCCTGGTCAAGTCCGTCGTCACCGCGGGCGGCGAACTGCCCTCGCCGCTGCGCACGCTGACCGTGGGCGGTCAGGCGCTGGACCCGTCGTACGTCTCCCGCCTGCTGAAACTCAATCCCGAGCTGGGGTTGTACATCACCTACGGGCTGACCGAGGCCGGACCGCGGGTGTCCACCCTCGCCGCCCACCGGGAGCCTCCGCACCGGCACGGATCGGTGGGCGTGCCGCTGGACGGCGTCGAGGTGCTCACGCGGCCGACCGACACCGGGGAGCGCGAACTGCTCGTGCGCTCCGACACCGTCTACCGCAGGCGGGTCGGCGAGCCCGCGCCGTCCAAGCGCGGCGATCTGATCGAGCCGGGGCTGCTGGCCACCGGCGACATCGGGCACGTCGACGACGACGGGTACGTGTACGTGCACGGCCGCTCCTCGGACTTCGCGATGGTGCGCGGCGAGAAGGTGTCGACCGCGACGGTGCGCCGCGCCGCCGAGTCCCTGCCCGGGGTGGTCCGTGCCGCGACCAGGATCGCCGTCGTGGACGACGACTCCGCCGTCCTCGAGCTCGACGTCTTCGTCGACGACGCCGTACCGCCCTCCGAGGCGGAGATGCGACGGCATCTGCGGTCCCTGCTGACCCGTAACGAGCTGCCGGTGACGGTCCGGATCCAGCCGCTTCGCGCGGGCGAGCACCACAAGTGACGGGCCCGGAACCGCTCACCCTGTACTGCGTGCCGCACGCCGGCGGTTCGGCGCGCAGCTTCGTGCGCTGGCGACGCGAGCTGCCGGCCGGTCTGTGCGCCCGGCCGCTGGAGATCGCGGGCAAGGGTCTGCGCTCCCGTGAGCCGCGGGCGGCGACCCTGCGGACGGCCGCCGCCGACCTCGCCCTCCGCGTGGATCCGCCCGGCCGGTACGCGCTCCTCGGGCACAGCATGGGCGGCCTGCTCGCCTACGAGACGGCTCTCGCCCTGCAGGACCTGGGCCGGCCCGCGCCCGAGTTCGTCGTGGTCGCCGCCGCCCGGCCGCCCCACCTTCTCGGAACCTCCCCCTACGGCCCCCTGCTCGCTCTGGGCGACGACGCCCTGCTCGACGCCCTCGCGGAGAACGGCCGGATCCCGAGGGAGGTACGCCGGTCACCGATGCGGCACCAGTTCGTGCCGGTCATCCGCGGCGACCTCGCGCTGCTCGCCGGCCACCGCCCCGACCCCGAGCCGCGGCCCCTGCCGAGCGACCTCGTCGTCTGGTACGGCGGCGGTGACGCGGACACCCCGCCCGAGGTGATGGCCGGCTGGCGGCACTACACCCGGCGCACGCACGTCGGCGAAGCCTTCGCCGGCGGCCACTTCTTCCTCCATGAACGCTTCGAGGAGGTCGCGGCCCGGCTGCTGGACCTGGCCGCGCAGCAGCGAGCGGACCGCTGACCGGGACGGCCGGCGGCCCGCTCGCCGAGAGGCGGTGCCAGGAGGGGAGGTGCCGCGCAGGCGGTGTCAGTGCTGCACCGGGCAGCCGTTCCCGCCGCCGCGCACCGGGGCGTCGGTGTCGTGCCGGGTGCCGAGCAGCCAGTACGCGTCCTCCGCCGCCCGCCACAGTTCCGGAAAGAGCGCCAGCTGCGAGCGCGCCTCCAGGGTCGACAGGGACCGGCCGCCCAGGCTCTGCGGCAGCTCGAGCTCGTCGTCGCCCTCCTCGTTCCCCTTGCGCAGCCCGGGCTGACCGCCCAGCTGCGACCACACCATGATCAGGTGGTGCTGCTTCCAGCCGAGGACACTGCCGTCCAGCCGCAGCATCGCCTCCCGCACCAGGGCCAGCGACTGGGACGCGGGCGAGCGCGGGCCGTCGTAGCCGTCGTCCTGCTGGGCGATCACGTCCTGGAGTGACAACCCGGCGCGCTCCACCGCCTGCTCGTAGGCCTTCCACACCGGACGGGCCACCCGCCGCAGATTGCGGTAGCCGGGCGAGTCCAGGCCGGTGGCGTCCTCGGGCAGCGCGTTGCGCATCATCAGCAGGCTGTGCTGCGGCAGGTGGTCGGTGAGCAGCCGCACCGCCTGGACGGTGACCTCGCTGAGCCCGGTGGCCCGGTCGAACATGCGGACCGCCTGGTGGTACCGGTCCTGGTCCAGGTGTCCGATCGCCCGGCGCAGCTCGTAGTGGACCTGGACCCAGGCGTACTCGGTGATGAGGTGGGTGACCTGGAAGAAGCGCTGGTCGGGGTGTTCCGTCTCGCTCTCCGGGACCAGTGCGCCGAGTGCGTCGGTGAGGTGCAGGACGTTCTCGTAGTTGCTGCCCCGGTCGAAGTCGTAGGAGAGCAGGGCGTTGGGCTCGTCCGGGTTCAGCGAGCGCTTCACCGGGTCTCCTCTTTGGTGTACTCGACCAGCCAGTGGCCGGGCAACTCGAACTTCCTGGCGTCCGTGAGGGTGAGCCCGACACCGGCGCCGAGGTCGCGCAGGTCCTCCATGCTGCGCTCGCGGCCGCCGAGCAGGACCAGCATCAGCAGGTCGGCGTAGCTCGCCATCACGGGGTCCTTGCCGCTGTCCAGCAGCCGCTCGACGACCACGACCCGCCCGCCGGGGACGAGCGCCGCCGAGCAGCGGCCGAGGATGCGGGCGGCGTCCCGGTCGCTCCAGTTGTGCAGCGTGTTGGCGATCAGGTAGACGTCGCCGCCGGCGGGCATCGGCTCGAAGAAGCTGCCCGCGACCAGCTCGCAGCGGTCGGACACCGGGGCGGTGATCCCGGCGGCCTCGTCGATCACGCTCGGCAGCTCCAGCAGCGTGCCGCGCAGCGCCGGGTGCTCGGTGAGCAGCTTCAGCAGCAGGGAGCCGTTGCCGCCGCCGACGTCCACGACGTGCCCCACCGACGCCCAGTCGTAGATACGGGCCAGTTCCGGCACGAGCCGGTCCGCGATCCGGGCGATGCCCGTGTTGAAGGACTTCTCGATGTCGGGGTGCGCCTCCAGGTCCTTCCAGAAGGGCCGTCCGTGCGCCTGCTCGTACACCGGCAGACCGGTGCGTACGGCGTCCATGAGCCGGCCGACGGCCGGCTCGAAGCGGGCCTCCATGGGCCGGCTGGGGTCCTCGTAGTCCAGCCAGCGGCGCAGATTGCCCGGGTGGTCGCCGAGCAGCACCCGGCCCACGTCGGTGAGCTCGTACGTGCGCTGCCGCGACGCGGTGTCGGTGGTCTCCTCGAAGAGGCCGAGGAGGCTGACGTAGTGCAGGACGCGGCCCAGGGACTGCTCGTCGGTGCCGGTCTCGGCGGCCAGGGCGGCCGCGGTCCGGTGTCCCTGCTCGACCAGGTCGGGCAGGCGGAGTGTCGCGGTCACCCGCACGGCGGTGGGGGTGAACCCGGAGCCCAGGGCGAGGATCGTGTTCAACGGGTCTTGGCGGAACACCAAAAGCCTCCAGTCGTTCTCGTTCGGTCGGTCGTCCGCCGGGCGTTCCGGTGGAAATTCAGGAGCATTCCTCGATCGCGTCGAGGGCGTCGAGGAACCGCGTCAGGTCCTCTTTCCCGCCGAGCGACGTGCGGAGGTAACCGGGAAATCCGAACAGTCCCGCATTGCGAACGAGAATGCCGAAATCCGCGGCGAGACGATCCTGTGCACGGGCGCAGTCCCGGGCCGCGACGGCGACGAAGTTCGTCACGGAGGGCAGATGCGCGCGCCCCCGGCGGTCCAGCTCGCGGACGAACCAGCGCCGCCGCTCGGCGGTGGACCGGCGTACCCCGTCGACGAAGTCCCGGTCGGCGAGGGCGGCGGTCGCGGCCGCCTGCGCGAGCCGGTTCACGCTGAAGGGCAGGGCGCGCAGGGTCGCCCGCAGCCCGGCGATCAGGTCGGGCCGTCCGACGGCGTAGCCGACACGCAGCGCGGCCAGGCCGTAGGCCTTGGAGAAGGTGCGCAGCGCGACGACCGGCGCGTCCGCCTCCAGCAGGTCGCGGGCGCAGGGGAGGTCCGGGTCGGCGAACTCCATGTACGCCTCGTCGAACACCAGCGGGACCCCGCTGCGGCCGGAGACGTCGACCAGTGCGGCCAGTTCGTGCCGGGTGAGGGCCGCGCCGCTGGGGTTGTGCGGGTTGCACAGATAGCCGATCCCGTGTGCGGGCAGCCGCTCGGCGAACCCGGCGGCGTCGACGGCCGTGCCGGCCGGCGGTACGGCGGTGCAGCCGCGCCCGATGAGTTCCAGACAGGTCCGGTAGCCGGGGAACGTGCCGTCGGTGACGAGGCCGGGAAGGCCGCGGTCGCCGAGGGTCAGGGCGGTGGCCAGGACGAGTTCGTCGCTGCCGTTGGCGACGGCGATGTGGTCCGGGCCGACGCCCCAGTGCGCGGCGAGCGCCCGCACCAGTTCCTGCCGCTCGGGATCCGGATAGACGTTGACCCGCGCCAGTTCACTCTCGGCCGCCCGGATCGCCGCCCTGCTTGCGCCGTGGGGGCTCTCGCTCAGGTGCAGCCGGATCAGATCGTCGGCGCCGGGAACACTCGCGTTGAACGCCTTGCCGACGGCCGGAGCCGCTTCCCCTGCGGTGGGGGCCCCGTGCCCGGCGGCGGCCACGTCCTCAGCGGCGGACTCCACGGGTACGGCGCCGGGGGCCGCTCGCCCGGGCGTCGGGCCCGCTTCCCCACCGCCCGCGGCCGGCGTGCCGACGGCGGAGGCCGGCTGCCCCGCCGGCGGGGTCACAGGCGGTCCCCGAGGAGGACGCCGAAGCAGTAGCTGCCCACCTCCGCCTCGAGGGTCAGGAAGCAGTGCTCGCTGCCGGCCGGGATCCGCATGACGGCCGGTGAGAGCAGTTCATGACGTCTGCCGTCGAGTTGGACCTCGATGCGGGCGCCGCCCTTGTTCGGGGAGACCAGCAGGTAGAGCTCGTCGACCGGGTGGGTGTGCGGCGCGGCGACCGGCTTGCCGACCAGGGTGCTGAGTTCACCGCCGGCGAGCTGGACGGGCAGGCCGCCGAACATGTCCGCGGTGAGGTAGAAGGGCGCGGGCTGGTGATGCCCGGCCACGGCGAGGGGAATGGGCAGACCCTCCACGATCTCCGGGTCGGCGGGACATCGCTCGGTCGTCACTGGGCCTCCAGGACGAACAGGTAGGTGTGCGGGGCGCCGAAGGGAATCGTGCGGCGCAGGTGCAGCCCGCCCTCGTGGAAGAGGTTCTCGTACTCCTCGCGCGTGTAGACGGGGACGCCCATCAGGGCGTGGGCGAGCTCGAAGCCGCTGGAGAAGACGGGCAGCGTGTCGTTCTCGCCGCGCGGCCGGACGGTGGTGTCGGCGAGCAGGAAGGTGTGCGCGCGCGGGAACGCCTTGCGCAGCGCCGGGATGACGTCCGAGCGGGTGGCGGGGTCGACGAGCAGGTCGTGCAGGAACATGAAGCTCATCGCCACGTCCACCTGGTCGGCGCCCTCGATGCGGCGGCCCCGGAAGAGGACGTCGAGAACGTCGGCGCAGATCGGCTGGACCCGGTCGGCCAGTTCGTGGCGCTCGACGGTGCCGGCCGCCAGCGCGGTGGCCGAGGCGCTGATGTCCAGGCCCAGACCCCGGGCGCCGGGGCGGGACTTGACGAGGCGGCACACGCGCTCGCTGATCCCGCTGCCGAGGTCGGCGATGACGGCGAAGTCGAGCGCGGCGATCTGCTCGTCGAGCAGGTTCCGCATCAGCGCCATGTCGGCCTGGGCCGAACCGAGCGCCACCATGCCCTCGTCACGCAACACGTCCTTGCCGAAGGCGCGTTCCCCTCGCGCGATGGACGCGGCATTGGCGAAAACGTCGTGGTATCCACCCACGCCCCAGGTGAAGAACCCTATTTTCCGGCGGAGTTCACCCCAGGCAGGCCTGGGCGTCACCCGGTCGTCGCGGACCTCGAGATACCCGAAGGCCTCGGCAGCCGACACCAGGTGACGGAAAACGCTTTCGTCCAACTGCCGGCGCCAGCAGTAATCGGGCACGTCGAGCCGGTCGGCCTCGTCGAACCAGGCGAACAGTCCCAGCTGCTCCAGGGCGAAAACGACATGAGTGGAGATGAACCCGTTGAACGCGGTGTCGGCATCGAGCGGGGTGTTCGCGGCGCCCTGCCATTCGGCGGGAAGGAAAACGCTTTCACCTAAGTCTTGGAGGCTGTCACGGGAAAGGGGAGCTGTCACGGGAAGTGCCTTCCTTGTTTCGGTCGAATGCCGAGCTCCGGTCGGGCCGATTCCGAACCGGCATCGAGTCGGCTCTGACTCCGCGTCGAGTCGGCACGAGCCGACGTCGAGCCGATGCCGGTGTTCGAATCGACGGGGACCGGTTACACGCGGGGCGAGGTGGCGGCGATACGGGCCACCGCCACCGCCAGTTCGCGCACGGTGGGGTGGTCGAAGAACAGCCGGTTGGGCAGCCGGACACCGAGCCGCCGGCGGAGCCGGACGAGCACCTGCGTGGCTTTCAGGGAGTGACCGCCCGCCTCGAGAAAGGGGGTGTCGTCATCGAAGTCGTCATGCCCGAGCACCTCGACCCACGCGGCTCTGACCTGGTCTTCCATGGCCTGCTCGGGTGTCGTCACGGGCAGCCCGGAAGCCGGCCCGGAAACTGGGGCGGAAGCCGGCCCCGAAGCTGGTGCGGAAGGCAGCCCGGACGATGGTCCGGCATAAACATCCGGACGTGTTTTCACGCCGTCGTCGCTCAAAAGAATTCCCCCGTGTCATGACGGATCAGGGTCGAGCGCGCCGAATTCGGCGCAGCCGTAGGACGGCCCCGCCCATGGGCGTGGCTAGATGAAGCTTCAATTGTTTTCCCCCGTAGAAACGGACGCTCCACCGGTGGGTCAGACCGGTTCGGTCCCTGAGGTGATTGCTCACCATGGCGGCAGATTGCCGATATCGGAGAGTAGGCAGCGGCCATCGAGCCAGTCAAGGGTCGAATGTCGGCCAGCCACCCCCAGGTCACCCCTGGCCAACGCTTCGACTCTGGGTGTGAACCCGCCCCGGCATTCCCATGCATCGGCCATCCGGTTGGCCGAAAAGCGGGTTGACGGCCGAAACTTGGCACCTCTACGGTCGGACGAGTCGATTGTGAACGCAGTATTTCAAGGGTTGCGTCCGAGGTCGACACCAACCGGCGTGACAGGGGGAATGATGTACGCCGTAACGGGGGAGAATGAACCGGCCGACCAACCGGTTCCCTATTCCGTCAGAGTCCTTTTCGAACTCCGATGATCCTTGGATCGGCGGCCGCCTGACCCGTGGCCGCCCGATCTCTCCAAGGCCTTGGCCGGCCTTTTTTCCATCATTCACATGATGTCGTCCTCCGCTGCCCGCCACACAGCGCGCACCTGTGCGCGCACCGCTGTGCGGGCACCGGCAATTCGTCACGAGATGCAGCAGGGAAACGCGTTGAGGCATGCGATTCTGGGCGCCGGGGGAGTCGGGCTCGCCCTCGGAGCGGCGCTGGCCCGCGCGGGCCACGAGGTCGTGCTGGTGATGCGGGAGTCCTCACGAGCCCGCTACCGCGGCGTGATCGACGTGCACAGCAAGCTGCACGGCGACCTCGCCGTGCGGGCACGGGCGGTGGAGCGGCTCCAGGAGCCGGTCGACGTCCTGTGGGTGACGGTGAAGGCGCCCGCGCTGGACGCCGCGATGGCCCGGGTCGCCCCACGGCTGACCCCGGACTCGGTCGTCCCCCTGCTCAACGGACTCGACCATCCGCGAACGCTGCGGGCCAGGTTCGGGCCCCGCCAGCTCGTCGGCTCGATCCTGATCGAGGCGGAACGCACCGCACCCGGCCGGGTGATCTGGAACTCGCTGTACGCCGAGGTCAGCCTCGCGACCACGGAGACAGGCGCGGGCGCCGGGGCCGATGCGGGTCACGGGGCCGATGCGCAGCCCGGGGCCGGGGGCAGACGTCTCGGCCGGCTCGCCGAGCTCCTCGCCGACGCGGGTCTCGGCTGCACCCCGGAGCGCGACGCGGCGAGCGTCCTCTGGCGCAAGCTGGTCCTCCTGCTGCCGTTGGCGCTGGCCACCACCGCGGCCGACGGCCCCCTGGGCATCGTCCGCCGCCGGCCCGAGCTGTCCGCCCTGCTGCGCGACGCCGCCCGGGAAGCCTGTGCCGTCGCCGCGGCGGACACCGTCGCCGTCGACGACCGCAACCTGCTGCACACCCTGGACACCCTGCCCGGCCGGACCGACACCTCCCTGCACCGGGACGTCACCGCCGGGGTCCGGCCGACCGAACTCGCCGCGCTCACCGAGCCGGTGCTGCGCCGCGCCCGCGACCATCACGTGGCCGTGCCCGCGCTGGCCGAACTGGCGCGCAGGGCCGCCGAGCGGGAGCGGCAGGCGGAGGTTCCCGCGCCGCACCGATCCACCTACCGCAAGGGAGAAACGTCATGACAGTCGGTTCGGGCGAGACACTGGACGAAACGCTGGAGGCGACCCTCAAGGAGATCCTCGTCGAGGACCTCTTCCTTGACGTGCCCACCGAACGCATCGGGGACGACGACGGCCTCCAGGACGTACTGGGCCTGGACTCCCTCGGCTTCGTGGAGCTGCGTGCCCAGTGCGAGCAGCGTTTCGGCGTGGCCATCACGGACGCCGAGTTCACCCCGCTCCACTTCCACTCGGTGCGCACGGTGGCCAATCTGGTGCGCACCCTGCGTACGGGCGCCGCCGGCGAGCACCTGGCGGTCCCGCAGTGAGAGAGCCGGCTTCCTCCGAGCAGTTGGACGTCTGGCTCGCCTGCCAACGCGAGCCGGAGTCCGACCGCTACAACGTCACCGTCGACCTGGAATTCACCCCGACCGTCGACGTACCGGCGCTGCGTGCCGCGCTGACCGATGTGCTGACCGCCCATCCGGCTCTGCGGTGTGCCTTCGCCACCGAGGGCGGCGAGCTGTGGCGCAGCACGGAGGCCGACCCGCCGATGGCCTTCGTCACCGACCGCCTCCCCGGCCGCTACGACCGCGCGCAGGCCCTCGCCCGTGCGGTCGTCGCCGGCCGCGCGCCCTTCGACCTGGCCACCGCGCCGCTGGTGCGGGCGACGCTTTTGACCGGGGAGGGCGGCGCACTGCTCGCCGTCACGATGCACCACATCGTCTCCGACGGCTGGTCCAGCCGGATCCTCGCCGAGGACCTGGTGACGGCGTACCGCTCCCGCACAGCGGGCGCCCCGGGCCCTGCCCCGCGCAGGTCGCCCGACGCCGGGGCCGACGCCACTGCCGGCACCAGTGCCGACGCCACTGCCGACATCGTTGCCGAGACCGGTCCACGTGCCGGTACGGGTACCGGTGCCGGTGCCGACGGTGGTGCCGCCGCCCTCTCCCCCCGGGCCGTTGCCGGGGCCGAGACGCCCGCGCCGGTCGGTCGCGACGCCGACGCCGGCGTTGAGGCCGACGCCGACGGCGATGCCGACGCGGACGCCGAGGCGGAGGCCGAGGCCGAGGAGTACTGGACCTCCGTCCTGCGCGACGCCCCCGCCTCCCTCGCGCCGCCGCACGACCTGGTGCCGGAGGACGGTTTCCCCGGTCCCTCCGGCCGGGTGGAGGTGCTCCTGCCCGCCGAGGTGCACGCGGGCGTCCAGGCGCTGGCCGCCGCCGAACGCGGCTCCCCCGCCGTCGTGCTGCTCGCCGCCTGGTCCGTGCTGCTGCACGCGTGGGCCGGAGAGTCGGAGGGCACCTTCGGCATGGTCTTCGCCGGCCGCCGGTACGCCGACGCCGAGCGCGTCGACCTGTTCAGCCGTGCGCTGCCGCTGCGCGACCGGACGTCCCCCGACGACCGCTTCCTGGAGGTGGCGGCCCGGCTGCGCGAGCAGATGCTCGACGCGATGGAACACGCCCACCTGCCCGTGCGGCGGCTGCGGGCGATCCGCAGCGCGCGGGCGAACGGTCCGGGCGTCGAGCGGACGGTGTTCATGTACACCCCCGCCTACGAGGACGCGTGGCAGGCCGGCGAGGTGACCGTCCGCCGCTTCGACCACCCGGACGAGACGACGAAGTACGAGTTCTCCCTCAACGTCCTGGAGGGCGCGGCCGGCACCCGGCTGTGCGTCTACTACGACACCGCCCGCTACCTTCCCGCCACCGCGCAACTGTTCGCCGAGGAGCTGCGCGAACTGCTGGCCCGCGCCGTGGCCGCCCCGGACAGCACCTGCGGAGACCTCCTCGCCGCCTGCGACCCGGGCCTGTCCGAGGTCGCCGCGCACGGCGCGCCCGTCGCGTCACCGGCGCCGAGCATCCCCGGGCTGGTCCTGCGGCACGCCGCCGCCCGCCCGGACGCCGTCGCCGTACGCCATGGGCAGCGCACCCTCGGCTACGGCGAACTCGCCGCGCGCGCGGGTGAGGTGGCCGGCTGGCTGCGCGACCGGGGTGTCGGGCCCGGCGACACCGTGGCGCTGCTCCTCGCCCCCGGCGTCGAGACGCCGGTGTTCTGGCTGGCGTCCGCCCTGGCCGGCGCCGCCTACCTCCCCCTGGACCCCGCCTATCCACAGGCCCAGCTCCAGCTGATCGTGGACGACGCCCGTCCCGCGGTCCTCGTCGTCGACCCGGACTGCGGACAGTCCCTCGACGTGCCGGAGGGCACCGCCGTACCGGTCGGCGAGGCGCTCGAACGGGCCCGCGGCCGGTCCGCCCCCGAGGTCGCGTACGACGACACAGCGACCCTCTGCGTCCTCTACACCTCCGGCACCACCGGGCGGCCCAAGGGGGTCGTCCTGCCGCACCGCGGGCTGGCCCGGCTCTTCGTACGCCCCGACTTCCTCCCGCTGGACGAGACGGACGTCGTCGCGCAGCTGTGCCCGCTCAACTTCGACGGCGCCAGCTACGAGATCTGGGGCGCCCTCACGCACGGCGCGCAGCTGGTCGTCCTCGACAAGCACCTGGTGCTCAGCCCCCGCGAGATGCGCACGGTGGTCCGCGAGCGCGGGGTGAGCACGCTGCTCGTGACGACACCGCTGCTCAACCGGATCATCGAGGACGCCCCGGACCTGCTCCAGTCGCTGCGGCGGGTGTACTTCGGCGGCGAGCTGATCTCCGTACGGCACATGCGCCGTGCCCTGCGCTGGTCCCGGCCGGGCGTCCTGCTGCACAGCTACGGTCCCACCGAGAACTCCTTCACCTCGACCTGGTACCCGATCACCGACCTCGCGCCGAACGCCAGGACGGTCCCGATCGGCCGACCGGTGCCCGGCACCGAGGTGCGGGTGGTGCAGGAGGGCGGCATCCGCCCGGTCCCGCGCGGTGTCCCGGGTGAACTCCTGCTCGGCGGGGCGGGGTTGGCCGACGGCTATCTGAACGCGCCCGGGATGACGGCGGACCGTTTCGTCACCGACGGCACGACCCGGCTCTACCGGACCGGTGACCGGGTGCGCTGGCGCCCGGACGGCCTGCTGGAGTTCATCGGCCGCAAGGACAACCAGGTGAAGATCCGCAGCCAGCGCGTCGAACTCGGCGAGGTGGAAGCGGTCTTGGACGCGCACCCGGCCGTCGAGTCGGTCTTCGTCACGACACGCGTCAACCGTCGTGACGAGAAGGAGATCGTCGCCTACGCGGTGGCCGCGCCCGGCACGGACGCCGACGAGATCGGCCGGCACGCCCGGCTGCGGCTGCCCGCCTTCGCCGTACCCAGCCACCTGCTGCTGGTCGGGGAACTTCCGCTCACCCCGACCGGCAAGATCGACCGGCGTCGGCTGCCGGATCCGGAGCGGACCTCCCGGGCCGCTGGGCCCGACCCCGCTCCGGTCCCCGCCTCGGCCCTCGCACCGGCACCCCCTTCCGTGACCTCCGTGACCTCCGTGACCCCAGCCTCCGAGGCCTCCGGGACTTCCGTGGCTTCCGTGACGGATGGCGTGCGGGCCGCCTGGCGGGCGGTGCTGGAGCACGACGGATTCGGGTCGGACCGCAACTTCTTCGACGCCGGCGGCCATTCGCTGCTGCTGGTGAAGCTGCGGGAGCACCTGCGGCTGACGACCGGCGCCGACGTCCCGGTCATCGACCTGCTGCGCCACGTCACGGTCCACGAGCAGGCCCGCCTGATCGCCACGGCCCACCGCCCCGGGGGCGGAACGGCGGCCCCGGCCAGCGTCGTGCCCCGAAGGCCCCTCGATCGCGCGCCGTCGGGCAAAACCGTCCCGGCGCCGGTGTCGCCCCCCGGTCCCCGGATCGTCGCCCTGTCCGCCGCCACCGCCGACGCCCTGGCCGTCGCCCGCGAGCGGCTGGCCGCCCATCTGGAGGCGAACCCGGACCTGGCGCTGGCGGACGTGGCCCACACGCTGGACGTGGGCCGTCGGCACTTCGGGCACCGGTGCGCCGTCGTGGCGTCCGACCCGGCCGAGGCGGTACGCGCCCTGCGCGCCCCGCACACCGCGACGCCCGCCGTCCCCGGTTCGCCCCCGGCCGTGGTGTTCGCCTTCGCGGACGGCCCGCCGGACGGCGCCGACCGGGCCGCCGGACCGCTCACCCGCCAACTGCGTCTGGCCGACCGGTTCGCCGAACGGGGCGTGACCCCGGCGGCGGTGTACGGCGTGGGGACGGGACGGTTCGCGGCCGCGGTGGTGAGCGGCGCGCTCACGGCCGAGGAGGGTGTACGGCTGGCGGCCGACGGGGCCGCCGCGCGCGTCCCGGTACCCCGCCGTCCCCGCCTGCTGTGGTCCACGGCGCTGGGTCCGCTCCTCCCCGACGGGCCCGCCCCGCAGGAACAGCACCTGTCGGCCGAGGCCGAGCCGGCCAAGCTGCTCCGGGCGGCCGGTGACCGGCTCGGCGAGGTGGCCGTCCTCGACATCGCGGCCGTCGACCCCGACGAGCGGGCCCTGCTCACGGCCCTCGCGGCCCTGTGGTGCCAGGGCGCCGAGGTGCGGCTGACACCGCCCGGCCCGGCCCGCCGGCTGCGCCTGCCCGGCCACCCCCTGTCGTGGGCGTTCTCCGCGTCCCCGCTCCCCACAGATTCCTGAAGGAAGGTCCGCATGTCGCACGTACGTGGCGAAGCCGCCGTTCTCGTCGAACCCGGGCGCCTGGAGGTGGCGGAGGTCGCCTTCCGGGAGCCGGCCGAGGGCGAGGTCCTCGTCCGCAACACCGTGGCCGCCATCTGCGGCAGCGATGTGCACCGGGTGCGCGCCGAGTCCCCCTTCTTCCGGGACATGCGCGACCACCCCTATCCCTGCCCGGCCGGCTACCCGGGGCACGAGGGCGTCGGAGAGGTCGTCGAGAGCCGGTCGGCCCTCTTCTCGCCGGGCGACCTGGTGCTCACCGTGCCCAACCACGCCTACATGGCGTCGTTCGCCCGCTACCAGACGATCGCCGACCGGTTCCTGCTGCCGGTGAAGGGCACCGGGGCGCCGACCGTCCAGCTGATGGCGCAGCAGCTCGGGACGGTCGTCTTCGCGCTGAACCGGTTCTGGCCGGAGCCCGTGCCGGAGGGGTCGACGGCCGCCGTGGTCGGCGTCGGCTCGGCGGGACTGCTGTTCCAGCAGCTGCTCAAGCACCGCGGCTTCGAGAAGGTCGTCGCGGTCGACCTGGAGCCGGGGCGGCTGGCGGTGGCCCGTTCCCTCGGCGCGGACGCGACCGTGCACGTGCCCGGGCAGAGCGCCGAGGAGGTCGTCATGGAGGCGACCGGCGGCAAGGGCGCCGACCTGGTCGTCGAGGCGGCGGGCACCGACGGGGCGCGCGAGCACGCGATGCGGATGGTCGGGCAGCACGGCCGGCTGGGCTTCTTCGGCATGCCCGAGGACTACGACATGCGGATCCCGTACGCCCATCTCTTCGTCCGCCAGGCGCAGTTGATCACCGCGGTCGGCGGCGCCCAACTGGAACCGGGGCTTCCTTCCTTCCGGACCGCGCTGGAGCTGATCGGGGACGGCTCGATCCGGGTCGACGACCACATCACCCACACCTTCGACATCAAGAACATCGCCGACGCCTTCGACCTCGCGCACAACCGGCAGGACGACGTCGTCAAGATCGCGCTCACTTTCGGCTGACGGGAGGTCAGGCATGTCCGAACTCACCGCGCATTCGCCCCCGGTCGCCGTCATCGGTGTCGGCGGCCGTTTCGCCGACGCGCCCGACGTCGGGGCGTTCTGGGACAACCTCGTGGCGGGCCGGGACTGCTTCCGGCGGGAGCCGGTCCCGGTCGTGGAGGACCTGGGCGAGGACCGGCTGCGGGTCCACTCGTGGGGGATCGCCCCGCACCGGGACGCCTACGACCACGCACTCGTCGGCGTCGAGGGCCTGGACCCGCAGCACGGCATCCTCCAGGAGTCGCTGTGGCAGGCGGCCGAGGACGCCGGGGTCAGGCTGTCGGCGATCGCCGACCGGACCGCCGTCTACGCCGGCTGCGCCCGCACCAAGCATGTGCCGCGGGCCGCCTTCGACGACGTGGTGCACGTCGACCCGACGTTCGCCGGGCCCTACTTCTCCTATCTCCAGGACCTGTGGGGCGAGTCGCTGATGCTGGACTCGGCGTGCGCCACCTCTACGGTGGCCGTGCAGCTCGCCTGTCAGAGCCTGCGGGCGCACGCCTGCGACTACGCGCTGGCCGGGGCGGTGGCCATCCAGGAGAACGCGGACGGCTCCTACCTGCGGACCCCGCGCAGCATCTACTCCACCGAGGGCATCGTGCGCCCCTTCGACCGCCGCCACAACGGGGTGGTGCCCGGCGACGGCTCCGGGGCCGTCCTGCTGCGCAGACTGGACGACGCCCTGCGCGACGGCGATCCGGTCTACGCCGTCGTCCGGGGCGGCGCCGTCACCAACGACGGGCGGGCCAAGCCCGGTTTCGTCATCCCGGGCGTCGACGGCAAGGTCCGCGCGGTGCGCCGGGCGCTGGAGGCGGCGGGGCTGACCGGGGCCGACGTCGACTACGTCGAGACGCACGGTGTCGGCATCCCGCTGAACGACCAGATCGAGGCGACCGCGCTGATCGAGGCCCTCGGCACCGACGGGCCGCCGGTGGCGGTCGGCTCGGTGAAGGCCTCCGTCGGCCACTGCGACACCGCCGCCGGCATGGCGGCCCTGATCAAGACGTGCCTCGCGATCGACCGGGGCTTCCTGCCCGCGACCCCGAACACCGAGGTTCCCATCGAGGAGTTCACCGGACGCGGCGAACGCTTCGGCATCCTCCCCGAAGGCCGCCCCTGGCCCACGAACGGCCGCCCGCGCACGGCCGGCCTGATGTCGGCCGGCGTGGGCGGCACCAACGCCTTCCTCGTCCTCGAGGAAGCCCCCGCTCACTGAGCGCCCGTCAGTTTCCGCTTGTATCCGTTCCCCTTACCGAGGAGCACGCATGTCCGTCACCGCCGACCTCTACATCGAGGTCAAGAACTTCTACGCCCGCCAGATGCGCGTCCTGGACGACCTGGACATCGAGCGGTTCACCGCGACCTTCACCGAGGACGGCTCGGTCGCCCACCCCCACCGCGGCGAGAAGGTGGAGGGCCGCGAGGCGATGCGCGCCAAGATGAAGAGCATGCTCCCGATGTACGAGGGGCTGGTCACCCGGCACTGGTTCGACCACTTCCTGATCGAGCAGACCGAGGGCGACGGCCTGCGCGTCACCTACTACTCGCTGGTGACCCAGGCGAACACGCAGGACGAGGTCCACTTCTTCTCCTCCTCCAGCGTCGAGGACCAGATGGTGCGCGAGGACGGCGAACTGCGTATCCGGGAGCGCGTCATCCACCGCGACAACCCCAAGTACGGCCGGGTGATCTGACCCCCTGCCCGCGCATCCGTGAACCGCTGAAGGAGGGCAGAGCAGATGACGGAACAGCCGGCCGGGCAACCGGCCGAGCAGCCCACGGAGTCCTGGGAGCCGCCGCCGGCCGAGTGGAACGACACGGCGCGCCCGTTCGAGGACCGGGTGAGCATGATCGACCTGATCGAGTGGCGCGTCCGGGAGTCCCCCGACGCTCCCGCCGTCCGCCTCGGCGAGGGGGAGTTCAGGACGTACGGGGAACTGTGGGCCGACTCGGGCCTGCTCGCCCGTTTCCTCGCCGGTCACGGGGTGGGCCGGGGCGCGTTCGTCGGCGTCCTGCACGAGAACTCGTGGGACAGCGTGCTGGCGGTCGTCGGTGTGCTGCGCACCGGCGCCGCCTATGTGCCGCTGGACGCGCGCTGGCCGGCCGCCCGGATCGCGGCGCCCGTACGCCAGTCGGGGATCGGCTGGATCGTCACCGGCCACGCGCTCGCGCGGCGTGCGGAGGAGGCCGGGCGGCTCGCGGGCACCGGCGTGCGGCTGGTCTGCACGGATCTGCGGGCCGCGGCCCCGGACCCGCTGGACACGGAGGCGGTGGGCCTGCTGTGGGACGCCGTCGCCGAGGACGAGGACCTCGCCCGGGCCTCGGGCTTCAACCGGAACCCCGGCGACGAGATCTCCGCCGCGCAGATCGACACCTATGTCGCGCACGTGCGCGACCTGGTGCTGTCGGCGACGCCGGAGGTACGGCGGCCGCGGGTCGTCGAGGTGGGCTGCGGGGCCGGTCTGATCGCGGGGGCGCTGCGGGACCGCGTGGCCGGCTACACGGGCGTCGACGTGTCGTCCGTCGCGCTGGAGCGGGCGGGGCGGGAGGCCGGCGAGGAGGCCCGGTTCGTGCGGGCCTCGGCCCACGACCTCGGTCGGGTGGTGACCCCGGCGGGCGCGGACGTCGTCCTGCTCGCGAGCGTGGCCCAGTTCTTCCCCGGGTTCGAGTACCTGCGGTCCGTGCTGCGGGACGCGATGGGCGCGCTGGCGCCGGGCGGGGCGGTGGTCCTCGCCGATCTCGCCGAGCCGGACGAGGGCGCCGACTCCGGTCATCTGCGGGTGCCCGCCGAGTGGTTCGGTTCCCTGGCCGCCCAACTCGGCCTGCCGGTGCGGGCGGAGATCCACCGGCGGGACGGTGACGGCTGGCCGCCCGTCCTGCGGGACCGGTACGACGTCGTCCTGCGCCCGGCGCCGCAGGAGGCGGCCGTCGCGCACACGCCGGTGATCAGCGCCTGGAGCGACGTCGAGGAGGCCCGCGCCCTCCCGCTGCCGGCCGGCCCCGGCGCCGACGACACCGCGTACGTCATCTTCACCTCGGGCTCCACCGGCGTGCCGAAGGGCGTGTCGGTGCGCCACCGCAGTGCCGTCAACGTCATCCAGTGGGTGAACGAGACCTACGCGGTGGGTCCGGACGACTGTCTGCTGTGGGTCACCGCGCTCACCTTCGACCTGTCCGTCTACGACCTGCTCGGCGTGCTCGCGGCGGGCGCCAGTCTGCGCGTGGTCCCCGCCGCCGAACTGTCCGACGGCGAGCGGCTGCTGGACATCATGCTGCGCGAGCCGATCACCTTCTGGGACTCGGCGCCGGCCGCGCTCGGCATGGTGATGTCCTTCGCCGACGAACCGGGCGAGCGGGACCGGACGGGCGAGCCTGACCGGACGGTCCCGGCCGACGGCTCGACCGGGACGGCGGCCGGCGGCCGGGTGCCGAGCCTGCGCCTGGTCTTCCTGAGCGGCGACTGGGTGCCGCTGGCCCTGCCCGGCCGGGTCCGGGCCCGCTTCCCGCGGGCTCACGTCGTGGCGCTGGGCGGCGCGACCGAGGCGACGATCTGGTCCAACCACTTCGACGTCGGCGAGATCGACCCGGCCTGGACGAGCGTCCCGTACGGCAAGCCGATCCAGAACGCCCGCTACTACGTCCTGGACGGCGACCGCAAGCCGTGTCCGATCGGCGTCGAGGGTGATCTCCACATCGCCGGCGTGGTCGTGGCCGACGGGTATGTCGGCGATCCGGAGCTGACGGCCGCGAAGTTCACGGCCGACACGGTGGCCGGTCCGGCGGACGAGTCCATGTACGCCACGGGCGACCGGGCCCGCTGGATGGCCGACGGCAACCTGGAGTTCCGGGGCCGCCGGGACGACCAGGTCAAGGTCCGCGGCTACCGGATCGAACTGGGCGAGGTGCTGGCCGCCCTGCGCCGGGTGCCGGGAGTGGTGGACTGCGCGGTCACCACCCTGCGGGGCGACGACGGCCCGCAGATCGTGGCGGCCGTGGCCGTGGGGGGCGCACAACCGTCCCCGGGCGGCGGGTTCGTCCGCCGCCACCTCGCGGGGAGCCTGCCCAGTTACATGCTTCCGGAGCATGTGCTGGTCCTGCCGGCTCTGCCGGTCGGCCCCACGGGCAAGGTCGACCGGGAGCGGCTGGCCCGCCTGGCCGCCCGCCCCCGGAACCGCCGACGGGTGTGAGAAGCCGCGAGGGGGGGCGAATACCCGGCACGTGCCGGGTATTAGCCCCCCCCGCGGCCGCACGGTCCTAGCCGCGCACGCCCAGCTTCCACACCATTGCGGAGACGGCGTCGCTGTTGACGTCCAGGGCCCGCCTGTCGATGTTGGCGGGGGTGTCGCAGGCCTGGTGGTAGCACTTGTCCATGGCCTCACCGGCGGTGCCGCCCCACTTCGCGGCCTGCTCCGGGGTCTTGATCTCGGCGGATCCGGTGAAGATCCCGCCCACCGCGACCCCCTTGGCCAGGAACGGCTCGTGGTCGCTGCGGCCGTTGAGGGCGGTCGCGGGCTCGGTGGGGATGCCCTTGGCGCTGAAGTACCGGTCGAAGTGCCGGGCGACCTCCGGGCTCTGGTCATAGACGAAGTACCCGGGGTTCGGTGAGCCGATCATGTCGAAGTTCAGATAGGCGGTGATCTTCGACAGTTCGGCCGCCGGCAGGGTGTTCACGTAGTGCGTGGAGCCGATGTAGGTCTCCTCCTCCGTTCCCCAGAAACCGAAACGGAGGTGCTGGGAAGGGGTGACGTTCTTCGCGGAAACCGTCAGCGCGGTCTCCAGGATCGCGGCGACGCTGGAGCCGTTGTCGTTGATTCCGGGGCTCGTCTCCACCGAGTCGAGGTGCGCCCCGACCATGAGGACGTTTCCGCTCCGACCGCCCCGCGGCCAGTCGGCAATCAGATTCCAGCTCTTCTTCCCGCCGAACTCGAATTCCTGGAGCGAGGTGATGAATCCGGCGGCGTCCAGCTTTTTCTTCACATAATCGACGGAGGCCTGATAACCGGCGGTGCCATGGGCCCGGTTTCCGCTGTTCGCATCGGAGATCCGCTGGAGCGCCTCCAGGTGCCGCATCACCCTGGTGACGGAGATGTCCGGCGCCGCACCAGCCTGAGCTGGCTCTTCGGCATGCACACCGGCCGCCGTCAGCAGCAGGACGGACAGAGTGGACGCCGCGACGACGGCCGGACGGGACAGCTTGTGAGGCACAGCTGTTTCCTTTCTCGGTGCGGGCAATTGATCTTCCAGAATGCTTGCACGAAGGCCCCGCCTGAGCCAACAGAATTCAACACACTTCACAAACGGAAGCGGCCGGACGCTCCTTTTCCGCCAGGTCGGCCACAACGGCTTTCTCACCTGAAAACCCACCGGAAATCACCTTCCGGCAGACGACGCCACGCCGAAACAGCGCGTGAATTCCTGGCGCATTTCGCACTGTCGACAATCGGCTCGGCAGACCCGCGGGGACCGCGTCGGCAGAACTCCGGGGACTGCGGGAACCGCGCCCGCGGAATCTCGGGAACCGCGGAGACCACGTCGACAGAACCGCGGGAAGCCGGAACCGCGTCGGCGGAATCTCGGGAACCCGGGACCACACGGGCAGAACCGCGGACCACCACACCGGCAAAGCCATCGGACCGCACAGCACGCCCCGACCGCCGCACTCGCCCCGCCGGACCGGACCGCCGCAGTCCTTCGCGGAACCGGACCGCCTGACTCGTCCGCGGAATCCGACCGCCGCACAAGTTCGCGGAACCCGCCCGCCGGGCACCTCACCGCACCGCGGTGCGGCGCTCGACTCCTCCCGTCCGGTCCCACCCGTCACCCGGGCAACGGATGTTACGCGCCCGAAACCTTGACGATCACATCGCCGGGTGCCACGATTCCGGCGCCGCCATGTTTACGTAAACATCAGCCACCCCGGGACTTCGATGTTTACGCAAACATCGCGTGGCGGCCGCCGCCCAGCCCGCGCGTCCCCCAGCGCCGAGCCGCCTCTCCTGAAAGGGCACGTCATGCGCAACACCCCCACCAGAGCTTCCCGCACCCCCCGCCTGCGCGCCGCCCTCGTCGCGGTCGCCGTCGCCGCCGTCACCGGCACGACCCTGGCCGGGAGCCCGGCCGCCGCCTCCTCCGGCGCCGCGCCCGCCACGGACACGACCCAGTTCAAGGGCGTGAACTGGGCCGACCCGCGCGACAACTTCGCCGACGACCTCCTCCAGCTGTCCGGCCTGTCGACCACGGACACCTACCGGCAGACCTACGCGAAGGCGACCCGGATCATCGCGGCGTTCCGCGCGAACCTCGGCGCCAACACCGTGCGGCTGCCCATCAACCCGTACACGGTCAACGGCGCCTACTGGAAGTCCTACCGCGGAGTCATCGACGCGGCCTCGGACCAGGGCTTCAAGGTCATCGTCTCGTACTGGGAGGGCACGGGCGCGCAGAAGGACGGCTTCATCGACGACACGGCCACGTACTGGCCGATGTGGGACACCGTCGTCAAGGCGTACAAGAACGACAGGCACGTCTACTTCGAGCCGATGAACGAGCCGCACGGCTACACCGACACCGAGTGGGCCGACATCGCGGCCAAGTGGCTGTCGACGTACTCGAAGGTCCCGCGCAACCGGGTGTTCGTCAGCGGTGCCGGCTACAACGACCACGTCACCACGGTCTGCGCCGACCCGCGGCTGAAGGGCACGTACCTCTCGCTGCACCACTACGGGTTCTGGAAGGACTACGCGACCTACGACCAGTGGGTGGCGGACCTGAAGGTGCGCATCGGCGACTGCGCGAACCGGACCGTCGCGGACGAGTTCGGCGCCCCGATGACGACCGGCCTGAACTACAACGTGAAGACGCCGGACGACAACTTCGTCAACTACGTCCAGGCCGTCACCGACACCTTCCGTGAGCTGAAGATGGGCTCGGTGTACTGGCCGGGTCTGCGCACCGACGACACGTACTCGATGCAGACCCTCACCGGCACCACCGCCCGCCCCTGGCTGGCCACCACCAACCAGTCCGGCGCCGATCGCCTCGCCTGGGCGTGGGGCCGCGGCAAGCCCGTCGCGGGCTGAGGCGCTCGAGCGTCCGGACGTGAGCCACCTCGCCTGACCGGTCCCCCGGCAGCGGCCCCCACCGCGCCCGGCCCGTCACGCAACGAGGGGAGCACGACCGGACCCGACCGATCGCCGTCACCGGGCCGGCCGACCTGACGGCCGGCCCGGTGACGGCTTCCCCTGCTACGCCGACGGCTCCGTTCCGGGGCCCGCGTCGACGTAGTCGGCGACGAGAGCGGCGAACTCGTCGGGCGCGGCGAGACGGACGCCGAGACTCTCGGCCTTGGTCCGCTTGGATCCGGCGCCCTCGCCGGCGACGACCAGGCTGGTCTTCTTGGAGACGCTGGAGGAGGAACGGCCCCCGGCGCGCTCGATGAGCTCGTTCATCTGGTTGCGGCTGAGCTTCTCCAGCGCTCCGGTCATCGCGCCGGTGACGACCACGGTCATCCCGGCGAGTGGCCCGGCGTCGGCGACGGCCGGCGCGCTCCCGTCGTCGGTCGCGTCGGTCCCGTCCGCCGTGGCCGGTGCGGGCGGGGTGGCGCCGGGCTCGGTCATGTTCACCCCGGCGGCGACGAGTCGGTCGATGAGCGGGGCCAGTGCGGCGAGTTCGGCGACGATGGACGGGGCCTTCTCGGTGCCGATGCCCTCGACCTGCTGGATCGCTTCGGCGTCGGCGGCGCGCAGCAGGTCCATGGTGGCGAAGTGGCGTGCGATGCGGCGGGACATGGAGCGGCCGGTGCCGCGGACGCCGAGGGCGCACAGGACGCGGGACAGCGGCTGGTTCTTGGCCGCGGCGAGCGCGGCGAGGAGGTTGTCGGTGCTGGTCTCCCCCATCCGTTCCAGGCCGAGGAGCTGGTCGCGGGTGAGGGCGAACAGACCGGCGAGGTCGGTGACCAGGCCGGCTTCGACGAGTTGGACGACCCGGGTGTGGCCGAGGCCTTCGATGTCGAGCTGGTCGCGTCCGGCGGCGTAGGAGAGGGAGGCGACGAGGTGGCAGTCGCGGCCGTTGACACAACGCCAGCGCTGCTCGCCGGTGTCGATGCCCGACCCGCAGCGCGGGCACGCCTCGGGGAAGACGATGGGCTGTTCCTCGCCGGTGCGCAGGTGGGCGACGGGCGCCTCGATCCGGGGGATGACGTCTCCGGCCCGGTGGACCATCACGTGGTCGCCGAGGCGCAGGTCGCGGCGGGTGATGTCGGCCGCGTTGTGGAGGGTGGCGTAGGTGATGGTGGAGCCGTCGATCCGCACGGGTTCGAGGACGGCTCGGGGGGCGATGATGCCGGTGCGGCCCACGTTCCACTCCACCGCCAGCAGCCGGGTGATCTTCTCCACGGCGGGGAGTTTGTAGGCGGTCGCCCAGCGCGGGGCGCGTGAGCCCGACCCGGCGGCCCGCTGGTCGGCGGCGAGGTCGGCCTTGACGACGATCCCGTCGATCCCGAACGGCAGCGAGGCACGCAGCCCGGCGATCTCGGCCACCCGGGCCAGGACCTCCTCCACGGTGCTCACGGTGATGCCGGGCACGGCGGTGGTCGCGGTGGTGTTCACGCCGTAGGCGCCGGCCCGGGTCATGAGGTCGCTGTGCGCGCTCTCCTCCAGCAGCTCGGCCAGCGCCGGTCCCGTGTCGTCCAGGGGCAGCAGGCCGTAGCCGAAGAAGGTCATCGGCACGGTGTACGCGCGGTCCTTCGCGCGCAGGGTGCCCGCCGCCGCGTTGCGCGGGTTGGCGAACGGCGCGCCGCCGTGCGCGGTACGCACCTCGTTCGCGTGCTCGAACTGGGCGGTCGTCATGAGGACTTCGCCGCGCACCTCGACGGTGACCGGCTCGGCCAGCTCGTCCGGCAGGCCCTCGACGGTGCCGATCGCGTGCGAGACGTCCTCCCCGGCCGTCCCGTCACCCCGGGTGATCAGTCGCGTCAGACGGCCGCGGGTGTAGCGGGCCGCGATCGCCAGGCCGTCCAGTTTCGGCTCGACGCTGAACCGGGTGACATCGTGGCCTACGCGCCGGGTGAGCGAGGCGGTCCACGCGGTGAACTCCTCCGCGGAGAACACGTTGTCCAGGCTCAGCATCGCCCTCGTGTGCGGGACGTCGCCCTCGACCGCTCCGCCGGCGACCTTGCCGGTGGGCGAGTCGGGCAGCACCTGCTCCGGGTGCTCGTCCTCCCATGCAGCGATGGCGCGCACCAGCCGGTCGTAGGCGTCGTCGTCCAGCACCGAGGTGCCACCCGCGTAGTAGGCGGCCGACGCCTTCACCGCGTCCTCGATCGCCTGCGCGTAGGCGACGGCGTCCACAATCACTGCATCGGGTGTCGTCATGCCTCACATCCTGCCTGTCACCACTGACAACGCCCCGGACGAGCCCGGTACGAGAGCGAGGGGGTCCGAGCCTGCGGGCGCGGCCGCCCGGCCCGGATACGCCGTTGATCCACCGCCGCCCACGCCATAGGTTCCGGGGCATGACGAACGTGACGAACGTACGGGTCGGTGTCATGTACGACCGCGACTGGGCTCCCGAGGAGTTGCCCGGGTTCGCGCGGCGGGCCGAGGCACTCGGGGTGGACGACCTGTGGGTGGTCGAGGATCTCGGCTGGTACGGCGGGGTGTCGGCGGCCGCCGTCGCGCTGGGGGCGACCGAGCGGCTGCGGGTGGGCATCGGGATCGCACCGGCTCCGTTGCGCAGTCCGGCGCTGCTGGCGATGGAACTGGCCACGCTGGCCCGGGTGTTCCCCGGTCGGCTGGTGGCCGGGATCGGGCACGGGGTGCGGGAGTGGATGGAGTCGGTCGGTGTCGCTCCCCGGTCGCCGCTGGCTCTCCTGGAGGAGACGGTCACCTCCGTGCGCGCGCTGCTGCGCGGTGAGCGGGTCGAGCTGGCGGGCCGCGAAGTGCGTCTGGACGGCGTGCGGCTGGTGCATCCGCCGGTCCAGGTGCCGCCGGTGGTGGCGGGCGTGGTCCGTCCCCGCTCCCTCGAGCTGTCCGGCCGGGTCGCGGACGGCACCCTGATCGCCGAGGGGCACGGCCCCCAGGACCTGGAGAACACCCGGGCCCTCACCGCCAAGGGCGGAGCCGGCCCCGACCACACGCTGACCGTGCTGTCCTTCGCCTGTGTGGGCGACGACCCCGAGCAGGTCGCGCGGATCCTGCACCCGCACACCGAGGGCCACGGCGCCTGGCTGGGCCGTCCGCAGGAGGAGGTGTTCACCGTCTCGGGCACCCCCACGCAGGCCGTCGCCGACATCCACGCCCTGAGGGACTCCGGCGCCGACACCGTCGTCCTGCGCGTCGTCGGCCCGGAACCCCTGCGCCAGCTGGAGGCCGTGCTGACGGCCTTCCGCCGCTGAACGGGTGAACGGGCGGCCCGGACCGGCCACGCGGCGCACGGCCGGAACTCCGGGCCGCCGCCCGGACGTTCCCCTTCGGGTGGCATACGGCGACGGGGCCGTGCGTCCATGAGCGGAACAGCGGGGTGAGGCATGGCGCGCCTACTGGTCATCGGCGGCGGGATCGCCGGCACGGCGGCGGCTCTGGCGCTGGACAAGGCGGGCCAGGAGGTCGCCGTGTACGAGGCGCATCCCGACTCCGCCGAGGACATCGGCGCCTTCCTCACCCTCGCGAGCAACGGCCTGCGGGCTCTGGCGCAGCTCGACGCCACGCCCGCCGTCACCGCGCTCGGTTTCCCGCTCACCACGATGCGTCTGGTGGACGCCGAGGGCAGCGAGGTGGCCCGCGCCCCGCTCGGCGAGGCCGGCGATCCGCGGCTGCGCTACCGGTGCCTGCGCCGCGGCGAACTCAACGCGGCCCTCCAGGCGGAGGCCGCCCGCCGCGGCATCGGTGTGGTCCACGGGGCCCGGCTCGCCTCCGTCGAGAGCGGCGCGGAAGGCGTCACCGCGCACTTCACCGACGGCAGCACGGCGACGGGCGACCTGCTGCTCGGCGCGGACGGCCTGAACTCCACGGTCCGCCGGGTCACCGCCCCCGCCGCACTGCCCCGATACGCGGGACAGCGCGTCTTCTACGGCTACACGCCCCACGTGCCGGCGGCCGGTGCGGACGAGGCCGGGTGCATCACGATGATCCGCGGCAGCGCGGCCGCCTTCGGCCACACGACGTCACCGGACGGGGAGACGTACTGGTTCGCCCGGGTCACCGCCGACGCCCCGCTGACCGCCGACGAGATCGCGCACGCCACCCCTAGCCGATGGCGTGACCTGCTCGTACCCCTGCTGCGCAAGGACCCCACGCCCGCCGCGGACATCGTCGCGGCCACCACGGCCCCGGTCCTGGTCACCAACGCGACCGAGATGCCCAACGGCACGCCCTGGCGCTCCGGCCGGACCCTCCTCATCGGTGACGCGGCCCACGCGGCCTCCCCCGCGACCGGACAGGGCGCCTCCATGGCCCTGGAGGACGCGGTGATCCTCGCCAAGTGCCTGCGCGACGATCCGGACACCGAGTCCGCGCTCTCCCACTACGAGACGCTCCGCCGTCCGCGCGTGGAACACAACACGACCGTCAGCGGCAACATCTCCCGCGGCGTCCACACCCCACCGCCCCGCGCCCCCGGGAACGCGCCCCCGGCCCGGCCCGACGAGGAACTCACCCGCCAGCTGGAGTGGACCGCCGCCCTGCGCTGACGGCACGGAGGGAGCGAACTGCCGCCGCCGCAGCGCAGCCGCCGTGCTCACCGGTGCTCGTGCGCCGCCCCTGCGCCCCCGACAAGGCCCCTCGGCCGCCCCGGGCTCCTCCGCCGCGGCGGGCACCGCGCGTCCGGCGGCACGCCGCGGGCCGGGCAGCCCCGGCTCCGGCCCCGGCCGAGGTGACCATCCCCTCGCTCGGGATCACCGGTTCGTTCAGCCGTCGCGGAGGCGGCTCGCCAGGGCGGCCAGGGTCTGGGCGGTGTCGGTCAGGGACCGGACGGCCGCCTCCAGGTCCTCGGCCAGACGCGGCGCCGGGACGGCGAGGGACGCGGGCGCGGGCGCCGGTGTGGGAACCGGCGTACCGCGATAGCCGATCGGGCCCTCGTTGTACCGCTGGTAGTAACCGGTGAACGCCCGGCCGGTGGGGCCTTCGACGAAGCGGACCCGGGCGAGCTGGGTCTCGTCCGCGCCGGAGTTGGCGGTGATGTCGAGGCGGTAGTGGCGGTAGCCGGAGGCGGGGGCGCGGAGGCGGAACTCCCTGGTCTCGAAGCGGCCGCCGAAGGTCTCCCCGGCGCGGGAGTCCACGCGCGTCCAGGTACGGCCGTCGTGCGAGGCGTCGAGGGTCCAGTCGCGCGGATCGCGATCGGGGCAGTCGTTCGCCGACCTCAGCGTGTAGGAGGTGACGACGGCGGAGTGGGCGAGGGTGAAGTGGAGCCGGGCGGTGTCGTCGTGCACCAGCCACTTGGTCCGGCTGCCGTTCAACAGGTTGTCCGCCGTCTCGCCACCCTCCGCGAACTCGTCGCTCGCCTCGACGTCGGTCACCCGGACGTCGTCGGTACCGGCTTCGGCCGACACGGTCTGGAGCATGGCCACGCCGGAATTGCCCCGCTGATCCCGCCAGGTCACCCGCTCCACGGGGGCCCCGCCGTCGTCCACCAGCAGCCGCAGCTCACGGGAGCTGTGCCAGCCACCGCCGTATCCCTCCTCGGTGCGGAAGCGGTGGAGCCCGGACGCCGACGTCTCCTCGATGCCCTCCGGAAAGACCCAGCCGCCGGTGAGGCGGCCGCGGTACTCGTGGGTCGTGCCGTCGGCGGCGCGGTGGCAGCCGTGGAAGTCGGACATGTTCGACTGGAAGCTGATGGCCGATTCGGCCCCGTCCTCGGCTCGCCAGCCGAGCTGCGCGGGCAGCGAGTGCTCGTCCCGGTCGAGGTGGAACACCAGCCGCGGGGCCTCTTGCCAGGACGCCGACGAGCCGGCGTCGGCGGCGCGGAGTTCCGTGCGGAAGGCGAAGACCGAGTCGCGGGCGGCCCGCGCCGCCAGCGCGCGCTGCGAGGCACCCCGTTCGTCGACGGAGTCCAGGGTGATCCGGTAGAGCCGGAGCATGCTGCGCGCTTCGGGCGACACGCGTATCTCCAGGGTGTTCGTCCCCGGTTTCAGCATGTCGGCCGGCACCGCGAACACGCAGTCCTGCGGGAGGTCTCCGCCGCCGGGCACGGTGAGGCCCTCGGCCAGCGCCTCGCCCTGAAGCAGGACGTCGATCGGCGCGCGGCCCGGAGCGGAGCCGAGCCTGGAGACGAGGGCCGTGACGGTGAGTGTCGCCTCGGGGATGTCCTCGGGGTCCGCCACCTCGAAGTCCAGCGTCACCGTTGCGCCCGCGTTCAGCGCCAGGTGGGATCCGCCGAATCCGGCCCGGTCGTGCCCGACCACGGCGTTGGACAGCCGCACCGGGTCGACGGAGAAGTCGGCGAAGGTGGCCTTCAAACTCATGGCGTTCAGCTCCTGACAGACAGTCAACAATGCGCCCGGTAAAGGCCGGTGACGCGACGAGGGGGACCCTAGCGCCTCCCTCCGACAGTGCCCTGCGCACCGTCACGGCCTCCTGCCCGGCTGCGCCGCTCCCCCTTCACCTCGGTTCGCCGGGTCAACGCGCCGCGTCGCTCTCGGCGCCACTCTCCGTGGCGTTCTCCGCGGCACTCTTCGGTCCGCCCTTCGTGGCAGCCTCCCAGGTCCTCGCCGCGACCCTCCGTGCGAACTCCGCCGGCGACGGCTCGTTCGGCAGCTGCGCGGGCACCGTCGTGCCCTTCTTGCTGCCGGCCCGGTCGGCGAACAGCGCGACCGTCAGGGCGAGTCGGCCGTCGTATCCGGTGGACCACACGGTCCGCCGGGTGATCCCGCCCCCCGCCCCGGCGATGGCGAAACGCTTCCCCTCTGCCGGGTCCGGGGCGACGCCGACGGCGACGGGCGTCGGTCCGGCCCCCGATCTCGCGCCCGCCGTCCGCGCCTGCTTCTCGTCCAGGACCCGCCGCGCGTCGGGACGCGCCCGGTAGACGGTGCGACCCCCCCGGGTGATGCGTGCGACGGTGTACGGAGTGGCGTACCTGCCGTCCGCGGCCACCGTCGCGTACGCCGACGCCAGGTTCAGCGGCGTCGGCGCCGCCGTCCTCAGCAGCTTGCTCAGCGGCTCGCCCGCGCGCCCCGCCTCGCTGAACGGTTCCAGCGCCGTCCCCGCCTCCACCGCCCCGCTCACCGCGTCGTTGAACGACTGCCGCGCGTAGTCCGAGCCCCCGTACAGCAGCCGCACCGCTCCGTCGCCGGGCACCAGGCCCACGATGGCGGTGTGCACCCGCACCCCTTCAGCCCCGGGATGCTCCTGAACCACTTGGGTGGCGCTGTCCTGCAGCGCCAGGTCGAAGGTGGTCGTCACGCTGTAACCGCCGCTCGCGAGGCGGTCCTCGGTGATGCCGAGCCGGTCGGCGGCCTCCTTGGCGGCGACGTCGATCAGGTACTGCCGCTGCCCCTCGGTCTCGCCCGGCGGATAGAACCGGAACGCCGGGAAACGCGCCGCGGTCCGCTGCTTCGCCGTGATGCTCCCACTCGCGGCCATCGCGTCGAGCACCCACTCCCAGCGGTTCTCCAGCTTGGCGGTCACCTCCGGATCGGAGCCCGCCTTCTCGTAGTAGGAGGGGATGTTGAGGATGGACGCCAGCGCGGCGCCCTGGGCGACCGTCAGACTCCTCGCGTCCACACCGAAGTAGTTGCGCGCGGCGGACTGGATCCCGGCGGCGCCCCGCCCGAAGTACACGGTGTCGAGATAGCCCTCGAGGATCTCGTCCTTGGTGCGGGTGCGGTCCAGCTTGATCGCGATGAGCGCCTCCCGCGCCTTGCGGGCCAACGAGTGTTCCGGGCTCAGCAGCGCGTTCTTCACATACTGCTGGGTGATGGTGGAACCGCCCTGCGGGTCGCCGCCCGTCAGCGTGGCCAGCGTGGCCCGCGCGATGGCCCGCGGCGAGATCCCGCTGTCCGTACGGAAGGAACGGTTCTCCGCGGCGATCACCGCGTCCTGCACATGCCGGGGGACCTCGGACAACGGGATGTCCTGCCGGTCGACCGGTCCGCGCCGGCCCAGATAGGCGCCGTCCGAGTCGAGGAACACGGTGCTCTGGCTGACGGTCTCGGGGTGAGGCTTCGGGATGGACGTCAGGCGGTACGCCACGACGGCCGCCGCACACAGCGTCGCGAGCAGCGTGACAAGGGCACAGAACAGCCGGCGGAGCCGCCGACCCCGGTTGCGCCGCAACCGGACCCGCAGCGGCGCGCGCTCCCGGTGCCGGCGCACCGACGGCCTCCCCTTTCCCGGTCGCCGGGCCGTACGCCCCGGTGCGGGCGGCCCGTCCGGCCCCTCCCCGCCCCCGCCGTTCCCGGCCTCGTTCCCGTCCCCGTCCCTTTTCCCGATCACGTTCATATCCGCCACCACTCGCGGTCCGACCGTGCGGCGACCCTGCCCGAGGCGTCGTACACCGTGACGATCCGCTCGTCCCCGCTGACGGAGACGAGTTCCTCGACGTCCTTCGTCGGCAGGGGCGTGCTCGCGTACCAGATGCCCCACCCGGGGCTGCCCGCCAGGACGAGAACTCTCGCGGTGATCGCGCCGCCGTCGCCGGTTCTCACCTCGACACGGCCCGGCTCGCCGCTCAGGCCGTGGAAGAGACCCGACAGGAAGAACCCGCCGTCCACACTGTCCGCCCGGAGGGAGACGCCCGGTTCGCCGAGTGGGCGAACGCTGTCGTGCCCGGGGAGGGGCACCGACCAGTGCCCGCCGTCGGACGTCAGCCACATCCGTACCCCCGCCCCGGCGGTCACCCGCTCGCCCGGCGCGACGACCCGGATCGGGCTCGTGGCCGCACGGCTGCCGTGCCCCGGCCGGGATCCGGACGTCCCGCCCTGCGCACCGCCCGCCCCCAGACGGTCGGCGGCGAGGGGGGCCACGGATGTGAGCAGCGCCGCGCAGGCGGCCGAGGCGACGGCGAGCCGACGCCGTCGCCGGATCCGGCCTCCCGCCTCGAGGTCGGCCAGCGGTACCTCGGACGGGACGATGTCGCGGGCGGCACGCGCGAACACCTCGCGCAGCACCCCCGGTTCGGTTCCGGTCTCCTTCAGACCGCGTCCGGCACGGGCCCGTACCGCCCCCACCGAGCAGCCCAGCAACTGGGCGATCTCCGCGTCCGCGAGCCCCTCCCACACCCGCAGCACCACAACGGCCCGTCGGCGCGCGGCCCACCGTCCGCGCACCCGGCGCAGGTGGTTGCGCACCAGACAGCGCCGCACATGGAAATCCACGTCGTTGCGCGGAACGCGTCGCCACCGCGCGCACATCCGCACCAGCGTTACCCGCGCCAGTTCCTCGGCGGCACCGGGGTCGTCGGTGAGCAGCCGAGCGGTCACGACCAGCCGGGGCCAGCGCCTCCGGGCGTACGCGGCGAAGTCGTGGCCGGCGGGGGGTGCGGAGATCGCCGGAAGTGCGGGAAGTACGTCGGGGGTCGGTGGCACGTGCGCGGTCCTTCGGCTCGGGGACTCGGTCGTGGCCGGACGCGTGGGGCCGTCCGTCCTGGTCGGGCAACGGTTCGGTCGGGCAAGTAGGTTGAGCGGGCAGCGAGCCGACACCGTGAGAGATGAGGGAGCCTGAAACCCGTGTGCGCCGTCTTCCCGGTGGGGTCGCGCCTCGCTGGATGCGACCTACGCGACCTGTACGCACGGCGGAGGTGGCCAGGTTGCAAGGAAAGGGCAGAGATTCCGGTGGGGGCATGACCGAGGACGAGTTCGACGCTTTCTACGCGACCGCGTTCCCCCGGCTGACCGGACAGCTCTACGCCTTCACCGGAGACCACGGCGAGGCCCAGGACGTCGTCCAGGAAGCGTTCGTACGGGCCTGGGACCGGCGACAGCACTTCCTGTCGGACAGCGCTCCCGAGGCGTGGATCCGCACGGTGGCCATGCGGTTGGCGGTGAGCCGCTGGCGGCGCACCAGGCGCTGGCTGGAACTCGTACGGCGCACTCCGCCGCCCGACTCCGTTCCGGGACCGGGCCCCGAGCACACCGCGCTCGTGGCCGCCCTGCGCGAACTGTCCCAGGCTCAGCGGATGGCGATCGTCCTGCACCATTTGTGCGACCTGAGTGTGGAGCAGGTAGCCTCCGAGACCGGCGCGCCCGTAGGGACGGTCAAGGCGAGGCTGTCCAGGGGCCGGGCGGAGCTGGCGAAGCGTCTTGCCGGGGACGAGGCCGACGGGCCGGTCCGGAAGGAGAGCCGCCGTGTCCGATGAACTGTCCGCCGCGCTCCGCGAGTTGGCCGACGCCCGGGCGACCGCTCCGGTCGTCGGCGGCCCCGCGACGCGTGCCCTGGCGATACGCCGCAGGCGCCGCCGTCGTGCCGCCGCGACCCTGGGCGCGGGGACCGCGGCTCTCGCGCTGCTGGGCCTGGCCCTGACCCTGCAACTCGGCGGGGGCCGGGATTACCCGGCCGGGCGCGGAACCTCCGCCGTGACCCCTTCGGGTTCCGCCCCGCTGTCGGCAGCCACCCCGGCGCCCGCCGCCGGCACGCTCGACCTGCCCGGGCGTGACCTCACGTTCGGGGGCCGGACGATGCCGATCCTCTCGACTCTCGACCTCTCGCCCGGGTTCACGAGCACCGCCCCGATGACGGTGGTCGCGAAGCCGGTCCGGATAGCGCTGGCCGTCGACGTGCTCTCCGAAGGCTCCACCGTGGTGAACGTGATGGATGTGGTCGAGTTGCGCGACGGGGAAGGCGGACCCCTCTACGTCGGCGCCTTCACCCCCGACATCAAGGCTTCGGGGGACTACGACGTCAGAGGCGGCGTGATCGCCCTCGGCGCCGAGGACGCACAGTGGTTCTACGCCCGGATCGGCCTCGGCGACACCATCGCGGTGACGGTCGGCACGGCGCCGGCCGCCACCCCTTCCGCCGCCGCCACCGCACCCGGCCACACGGCGTCCCCGCCCGACGAGGCAGACCTCGGGTCCCCCCTCCCCGCCTCGGCGCCCGTCGGGGCAGGAGCGGAGTAGGTCGGTTCGGGGCCTGCACGGCGGTTCGCCCCGGAGCCGGACAGACCTGTCGGGAGGGCGCGGGGCGGGACCACCGCTCCGCCACTGACGGGCCGGCTTTCCCACCCGGCTCCGAGCCCGACTCGAAGCCCGGCTCGGAGCCCGGCTCGGAGCCCCTCCGCGCGCCCCTCGCACGCTGTGCGCTGCTGCGATCCCCGGGCGATCCAGGGTTTCGGTTGACGGCCGTTCTGGTGACCGCTCACCATCGCGACATGGATGTGACCGGTCAGACGCCCCCCGACGGCCCCGCGGATCCCGCGCCGGAACCGCGCAAGGCCGCCAGTATCCGGGACGTCGCGCACGTCGCCGGCGTCTCGTACCAGACCGTTTCGAGGGTCATCAACAGCCACCCGAACGTCCGCGAGGAGACCCGCGGCCGGGTGGAGGCGGCCATCGAAACGCTGGGATTCCGGCGCAATGCCACCGCGTTCGCGCTGGCCAGCGGCGTCACCCGGTCGGTCACCGTACTGACGTCGAACACCACTCTCTACGGCTACGCGGCCACCCTCCAGGGCCTGGAGGAAGCGGCCCGCGCGGCGGGCTACGCGCTGGGCGTGAAGCTGCTGACGCCCGAGGACGACCTGGACCGCACCGTCTCCGCGGCCGCGGCGACGGGCGGCGGACTGATGGTCATCGGCTTCGACCGGCTCGCCGCTTCGGCTCTGGACCGGGTCCCGGAGAACGTGCCCTGTGCGGCGGTCGTCGAAGCGCCCTCCCACGGCCGGACCCCGCCCCGTCCGGCCGTGTGGGCCGACGACCGCGAGGCGGCCCGCGCCGCCACCGCGCACCTGCTCGAGCTCGGACACCCGACCGTGCACTACGTGGCGATCCCGACGTCGGTGGACACCCGGCACTCGGAAGGGCCACGTGCGCAGGGCTGGCGGGGCGCTCTGGAAGCGGCCGGCGTCACCCCGCCCGAGCCGCACGGAGGCAGGGGCTGGGACGCGCGATTCGGCTACGACGAGGGACGGCGACTCGCCCGCGACCCCGGCGTCACGGCGATCCTGTGCGGCAACGACGACCTGGCGCTGGGCGTGCTGCGTGCCCTCCACCACGCCGGGCGGCCGGTGCCCGGGGATGTCAGCGTCATCGGCTTCGACGACGCCCCGCACGCGGGGTTCGTCACCCCGTCCCTCACCACCGTCCGGATGGACTTCCAGGGCCTGGGCCGCGACGCCTTCGCCCTCCTGCGCGGCCAGTTGGAGAACGACCACCGGCCCCTCGCACCGACGTTCGCCGCCCCGGACCTGATCCTCCGCGAAAGCACCCGCGGCCACGCGCCCCGTCAGTAGATTTCCGCCATGAGCGACGACGAGGAGTACCTGGAGAAGAGCCCGGCCGCCGCGCGGATGGGAAAGGCCGCGGAGTACCTGGTCGCGGCCTCCTGCATCCTCGCCACGCGCGGTGAGTTGAACGTCTCCACCTCGCTCGTGGACGACGAGGGCGTCGACCTCGTCTTCCACCGGCGCGGGAGTTCCACGACGCTGGCCGTACAGGTGAAGGCCCGGATGTCCACGGGAACGCAGGTCCGGCAGGGCAAGCTGATGGCGTCCGTGCGGTCACAGACGTTCCAGCCGCGTTCCGACCTGGACATGCTGTTCGTCGCCGTGGACGTCGAGCGCGGGGCGGTCATGACGGCCTGGCTGATACCGAGCGCCACCTTCGAAGCGATGGTGACCGAGCCCGACAGCAGGGGGCGCTACCGGTTCTCCGCTTCCATGAAGCCGGACTCCAAGGACCGCTGGACCCCGTTCCGGCTGACAGCCGCCGGGCTTCCCCGGCGCATCCTCGACCGGCTCGCCGACGTGTGAGCACCTCGGCCCACCGCGCCGACCGCGTGCGCGGCGCCCGGACCCCCAGGCGGGATTGAGTACGCGTACTCACCCCCGCACGCGCGCCCTGAACCATCGTGGAGTCCAACGCCCCGGACCGACCCGAAGGATTCACGATGACCGATGCCCCGCGCTCCCACGGCCTCGCGCACCCGCGCCGCCTCCTCGCGCTCGCGACGGGCAACTGGCCGGCCCGGGGCTATCTCGCTGTCGTCGCCGCCGGTGCCGCGGCCACGTTCCTGTTCCCGGAGAGCGGCTTCGCCACAGACCCCCTGCTGCTCACCGCGCCCCTCTCCTTCCTGGGGGTGGTCCTCCCCTTCGGTCCCGGCACCGAGGGCGGCGGGGCGGTCGAGGTGCTCGCCGTCGGCTTCTGGGCCGGCTGGCTCCTGCTGTGCGCCCTCGTGAACGCCGCCGTGCTCGGCGCCCTCGTCGCGAAGTCCACGGCCGCCCGGCCGTCCGGCGGCCACGCGCCCCTCCCCCGTGTCCCGGCGCCCGCCGAGCGCCCCCGGCCGAGGAGCGTTCAGGCCCTGCTGGCGCCCGCGGTGGACAACTGGCTCGCGCGCGCTTACCTCGTCGTGGTCGCGGCGGCGGTCGGGTTCTTCCTCATCGCCGCGTACGTGCTGCCCGACCCGGGGTTCGCCGGGATCTGGCCGCTCATGGCCACGGCACCGATCAGCATGCTCGCCCTGCTGCTGTCGACACCCGCGGAATACTCCTCGCTGAGCTGGCTGAGCCCGTTGGTCTTCGCCACCGGGACGGCCCTGGCCGCTCTGTTCAACGCCGTGCTGCTGGGCCGGCTCGCTCACCGGCTACGGGTGCGGGAACCGCGTACGGCCGTCTGAGCCCGGCGCCTCGGGATCCTCGCCCCGGTCGGTGTCGGGCAGGGGGCTGACCGTGAGGATCCGCTGTGCGCGTCCGACCGGGCCGTCGACGTCGTGCGGGGCCGATGCCCGTCAGGCCCCGGCCCGTGGGGCGGAACGGGACCGCGGTGTCCGGGCCGGTCCAGTGGCCCTCCGCCCGGCGGTGGAGGCGGGCGCCGGGTCGACGCGGAGAAGTCCCGCGCAGGCCCGGGTCCGCTGCGTGATGCGCTGACATAGCGTCACCCGATCAGCTCTGCCGGGCTGCGGCCGGTCGGCTCCGCTGTGAGGATTCGGTGCCAGGGGCCTGCGCCCGCCGACGCGGCACGGTCCGATCCCACTGAGCGCGCGCCGGGCGGGAACGGGCCGATCGACGTCGAGGCCGAAAGCCGAAAGCCGGGCCATGGTCGTCCGGAGACGGCCCGCCCGGACAACCGGTGCACCGGCACCCCCTCGCTTGGCCGACCGGTCCGCCCGTCCGCGGGCGGCGGACGGCCCCGACCCCCAGGAGCGCTGATCCGATGATCGTCGACCTGGTGGTGATCGGTACGGCCATCACCCTGGGGCCCCTGCACAACAGCGCCTTCATCCTGCTGCTCTTCTCGCGGCGCGGTGTCCGCCAGGGCCTGGCCTTCCTGTTGTCGTGGCTGGCCAACCTGATCACGGTGATCGCCTGTGTGGCGCTGCTGACCGGCGGTCGGCCACCGGCCCGGCACAGCGCGCCGTCGACCGCCGTGATCGTCGCGAAACTCGCCATCGGCCTGGCACTGGTGCTCTACAGCGCGTACCGGCACCGCCGGCCACCCCGCCCGCACGGCCCGCCCCGCTGGGCCGCCCGGATCGACAACGCCACCCCGGTCACGGCAGCCGGCCTGGCATGGCTGCTGCAACCGTGGGCCCTGGTCGGCGCCGGCGCCGCGACCGCCGTCGACGCGAACCTCTCCCACCTCGCCGGCTGGCTCGCGCTGACCGGCTACTGCTTCCTGGCGACGCTCAGCCTCATCGTCATGGAGATGTACGTGGTCCGGGCGCCCGCGGCAGCGAACGCCCGGCTGAACGCCCTGCGGAGCGGGCTGGAGCAGCACCAGGAACAACTGATCGTCGCGCTCTCCCTGCTCCTCGGCCTGTGGCTGACCGGCCGGAGCATCGCGGAGCTGGTCACCTGACACGCGTCGCCCTGCCGAGTGCCGAGGCGCCCCTTTCCGCGTCCCCGGACGCCGGGACCGCCCCCGAGGGAAAGAGCCGGGGGCAGGCCGGACGTTCCAGGCTTCCTCCCGGGCAGCGGCCTCGGCGTAGTCGGAGAAGTCCCGCGGCGCGCGGCCCGGCGAACGCTGAACGCCGTCACCCGTCGAGGCCGTCGGCGATCCGGTCCACCTGGTCGGGGCTGACAGCCAGGACTGAGTGGGGCAAGGCCACCGGCTCGGACGTACTCGCACAGGCCGGCTACCCGGACGTCGTCCTCCGTGGCCTCCCCGGCGCGGGGCGCTGATCGCCGGCGCTCGGCGGAGCCGGTGCGCACTGAGGCTCGACGGGACCACCGGCACAGCGGCCGACCACGCCGCGGGTGGCAGTCCGTACCGCGCGATGAGCACGTGGGACACCGGATCGGCTCGAAGAGGCCGACGGCCCGGACACGACTGCGCCGTCCCGGCCGTTGTACGAAGGTGAGGCCCCGACACCCAAGAAATGAACGTTTCCGCAGGTCGGACCGCATTGAAGGTGGGGCGGGTGGGACTCGAACCCACGGCCGACGGATTATGAGTCCGCTGCTCTAACCGGCTGAGCTACCGCCCCATAGCGGCGTGTCGCGTACATGTGTGCGCGCCGTCTGCCGCAGCATAGCCGCTCATACGATCTCACGCTTCGGCTGGTCGACCTTGCACGACCATGAGGACAGTGCCCCTGGCCTGCACGCTTCCCGCCGACATGAAAAAGGACCCCCATGGGGTCCTCGATCACGATGCTCCCCCGACTGGACTCGAACCAGTAACCTGCCGGTTAACAGCCGGCTGCTCTGCCAATTGAGCTACAGGGGACCGAGCTCCCCCGACTGGACTCGAACCAGTAACCTGCCGGTTAACAGCCGGCTGCTCTGCCAATTGAGCTACAGGGGAATGCCTCGTTCTGCATCGAACGTACTCACCTGGGTATTCGCCAGGGGGCGCTCGCTCGCTGCGACACATACATTAGCGCAAGCAGGGGGGTGCTCCGCCAATCGGTTCCCCCCGGCGCCCATGTCGTGTGCCAGGGACTACGCAAGGAGAGGATGGCCGCCATGCGCTACAAGCTCACGTTCGTCGTCGGGCTGGCTCTGGGTTACGTACTGGGCACGCGTGCCGGGCGCGAGCGCTACGAGCAGTTGAAGAAGTCCGCGCGGCAGGTCGCCCAGAACCCCGCCGTGCGCAACACCGCCGAGACCGCCGCCCAGCAGGGCCGCCAGTACGCGGGCAAGGCGTACCACGCGGTCAGCGACAAGGTCGGTGACCGCGTGCCCGAGTCGGTGGCGGGCCGGGTGCGGTCCCTGCGTGACCGCAACAGCAACGGCACAGGCGCGGACGACTGGGGCACCAGCAACACCTAGCGGCGCCTTCGCGGCGCCGGGAAGAGGCGTCCCGGCGCCGCGGGGATGTGACATATGCGGCTCGCTCGCGAGGGCCCGACCAGGGACAACGCCCCGTACTCGGCAGGAGCGGGGCGCCCTCGCGGCGTCCGCGGCCCAACCAGAGCGGCGCGTGCGGCAGAATTTTCGCCATGGGGATAGTCGCCGGGTTGGACAGTTCACCCGATTTCACTCGAATCGTCGTCTGCGACGCGGACACCGGAGCCGTGCTCCGGCAGGGGTATGCGCCGCATCCGATGGAAGGCGCGGAGAGTGCGGGAGGGCGGCCCTCCGACGTGGATCCGCAGGCCTGGCTGCTGTCCCTCGGCGAGGCCGCGGGCGGCGGGCTGCTCGAGGGCGTGCAGGCCATCGGCGTTTCCTCGCAGCAGAACGCCGTCGTGCCGCTGGACTCGCAGGGCAACACCGTGCGGCCGGCGATGGTCGGCGGGGACAAGCGGGCGCAGGTCGCGGCGGCCGATCTGATCGACGCGGTCGGCGGCCGCGAGGCGTGGGCCCAGGCGGTGGGATGCGTCCCGCAGGCCGCCCAGCCGGTCACCAAGCTGCGCTGGCTGGCCAAGAACGAACCCGACGCCGCCGCCCGTACCGCCGTTCTGCTCCAGGCGCACGACTGGCTGGTGTGGCAGCTCCTCGGGCGGCCCGTGCGAAGGACCACCGACCGCGGCGGGGCCTCCGGGACCGGGTACTGGTCCGCCGCCACCGGCGCTTATCGGCCGGATCTCGTGGAGCTGGCGCTCGGTCACCAGGCGATGCTTCCCGAGGTGATCGGGCCGTCCGACGCGGCAGGTACGACGCCGGAAGGGCTGCTGATCTCCGCCGGGACCGGCGAGACCATGGCCGCGGCCCTGGGACTCGGAATCGGACACGGGGACGCCGTCGTCTCCCTGGGCGCCTCCGGGTCCGTGATGGCGGTGCACCACGAGGCGCTCGTCGACCAGAGCGGGATGATCACCTCGCTGGCCGACGCGACGGGCATGCACCTGCCGGTCGTCACCACCCTGAACGCCGTACGGACCCTGCGCGGGGCCGCCGAGCTGATCGGGGCGCCCGATCTGGAGGCGCTGTCCGATCTGGCGATGAAGTCGACGCCCGGGTCGCACGGGCTGGTCATGCTGCCCTACCTGGAGGGCGAGCGGACGCCGAACCTGCCCCACACGGCCGGGACGCTGGCGGGCCTGCGCCGCGAGTCGATGAAGCCCGAGCACTTCGCGCGGGCCGCCTTCGAGGGCATGCTGTGCGGGCTCGCCGACGCGCTCGACGTGCTGCGCGGCCGGGGCGTGGACGTGCGGCGCATCTTCCTGCTGGGGGCGGCCGCCGAGCTGTCGGCCGTACAGGCGGCCGCGCCCGCGCTGTTCGGCGCGCAGGTGGTCGTACCGCAGCCCGCGGACTACGCGGCGATCGGGGCGGCCCGGCAGGCCGCCTGGGCGCTCGGGGCGTCGCAGGGCACCCTCGACCCGCGGACCCCTCCGGCCTGGCAGGGGGCGGCCGCGCAGGTCCTGGATCCGGGCGAGGAGCTGGCCGTCGGGCAGGCGGTGCGGCAGCAGTACGTGTCGGTGCGGGAGCAGACCCATCCGGGAGCGTTCCGCGGATAGGAGCGCACCGGCGCGGGGACGCAGGGACGCAGGGGGCGAGCTGGACGCAGGGGACGCACGGGTGGGCCCGGGCGGCCTACCAGCGGCATCGGCTGCGGGCGCGCGCCGGCTGCCTGGTGCCCGCCGGGTGCGTGGTGCCTGCCGGGTGCGTGGTGCCTGCGGGATGCGTGATGCGGGCCAGGTGCGTGGTGCACGCCGGGTACGTCGTGCGGCGTCGGCTGCGTGGTGCACGCCGGCTGCGAGTGCCTGCCCGGCACGGGGTGCGCGTCGGCTGCCTGGTGCGGTGGCGGGTGCGCGGTGCGCGCCGGGTGAACGGGTGTGCGTTCCGCTTGCACGGTCGGCCGTAAAAGCACTGCTCTCAGCTTAATCAGTTGAGGTAACGCGGGTGGAGTGTTCGACGATAGGGGCCAGGGGCAACCAATGCCCCTCCCCGCCGACTCCGAGAGACGTAGCGTGCTCATACGACTACTACAGACCTATCTCAGGCCCTACAAGAAACCCATCGCCCTGCTCGTGGCGCTCCAGTTCCTCCAGACCTGCGCCACCCTCTACCTGCCCACCCTGAACGCGCACATCATCGACAACGGCGTCGTCGAGGGAGACACCGGCTACATCCTGTCCTTCGGCGGCGTGATGATCGGCATCTCGCTGGCGCAGGTCGTGTGCAACATCGGCGCCGTGTACTACGGCGCCAGAACCGCTTCCGCGCTCGGCCGGGACGTGCGGGGGGCCGTCTTCGACCGGGTGCAGTCCTTCTCCGCCCGCGAGGTCGGCCAGTTCGGCGCACCCTCGCTGATCACCAGGACGACGAACGACGTCCAGCAGATCCAGATGCTGGCCCTGATGACGTTCACGCTGATGGTGTCGGCGCCCATCATGTGCGTGGGCGGGGTCGTGCTGGCGCTCGGCCTGGACGTGCCGCTGTCCGCGGTGCTCGTCGCCGTGGTGCCGGTGCTGGGCATCTGCGTGACGCTGATCGTGCGCCGGCTGCGGCCGCTGTTCCGGTCCATGCAGGTGAAGCTGGACACCGTGAACCGGGTGCTGCGCGAGCAGATCACCGGCAACCGGGTGATCCGGGCCTTCGTCCGCGACGAGTACGAGCAGCAGCGCTTCCGGAACGCCAACAGCGACCTCACCGACGTCTCGCTGAAGACCGGCAACCTGCTCGCGCTGATGTTCCCGGTGGTCATGACCACGGTGAACCTGTCGTCGATCGCCGTGGTGTGGTTCGGAGCCCACCGGATCGACAGCGGCGGGATGCAGATCGGTGACCTGACCGCGTTCCTCGCCTACCTGATGCAGATCGTCATGTCCGTGATGATGGCCACCTTCATGTTCATGATGGTGCCGCGCGCGGAGGTGTGCGCCGAGCGCATCCAGGAGGTGCTGGACACCTCGTCGTCGGTGGTACCGCCGGTGGCTCCCGTCACCGAGCTGCGCCGGCACGGGCATCTGGAGATCCGGGGGGCCGGATTCCGCTATCCCGGCGCCGAGGAGCCCGTCCTGAAGTCCGTGCAGCTCGTGGCGCGGCCGGGTGAGACCACGGCCGTGATCGGCTCGACCGGCAGCGGCAAGTCCACGCTGCTCGGGCTGGTGCCCCGGCTGTTCGACGCGACCGAGGGCGAGGTGCTCGTCGACGGGGTGGCCGTCGCCGAGATCGACCCGGTGCTGCTGGCGAAGACCGTCGGACTCGTACCGCAGAGGCCGTACCTGTTCGCGGGCACGGTCGCCACCAACCTGCGCTACGGCAATCCGGACGCCACCGACGAGGAGCTGTGGCACGCGCTGGAGGTGGCGCAGGCCAAGGACTTCGTGAGCAAGCTGGAGAACGGCCTGGACTCCCCCGTCGCGCAGGGCGGGACGAACGTCTCCGGTGGCCAGCGGCAGCGGCTCGCGATCGCCCGGACGCTCGTGCAGCGGCCGGATATCTACCTCTTCGACGACTCGTTCTCCGCACTCGACTACGCCACCGACGCGGCACTGCGGGCGGCGCTCGGGCGGGAGACCGCCGAGGCGACCGTGGTGATCGTCGCCCAGCGGGTGGCCACCATCCGCGACGCCGACCGGATCATCGTCCTCGACGAGGGTCTCGTCGTCGGCACGGGCACCCACCGCGAGCTGATGGCGGACAACGAGACCTACCGGGAGATCGTGCTCTCCCAGCTCACGGAAGCGGAGGCTGCCTGATGGCCGGGCCCATGGGACGCATGATGGCCGGCAGCGGTCCCGACAGCCACTCGCTGGACTTCAAGGTGTCCGGCAGGCGACTGCTCGCCCAGTTCAAACCGGAGCGGTTCACCCTCTTCACGATGTTGGCCTGCGTGACGCTGAGCGTCGGTCTCAGCGTGGTCGGACCGAAGATCCTCGGCAAGGCCACCGACCTGGTCTTCGCGGGCATCGTCGGCCGGGAGATGCCGGCCGGGGCGAGCAAGGAACAGGTTCTCGACTCGATGCGCGAGCGCGGCCAGGGCAGCGTCGCCGACATGCTCAGGAGCACCGACTTCACCCCCGGCAAGGGCATCGACTTCGGCTCCGTCGGCGAGATCCTGCTGTTCGCGCTCGGGGTCTTCCTCATCGCCGGTCTGCTGATGGCGGTGGCGACGCGGCTGGTCAACAAGTCGGTCAACCGCACCATGTTCCGGATGCGCGAGGACGTGCAGACGAAGCTGTCCCGGCTGCCGCTGTCGTACTTCGACAAGCGTCAGCGCGGCGAGGTGCTGTCCCGCGCCACCAACGACATCGACAACATCGGTCAGACGCTCCAGCAGTCGATGGGTCAGCTGATCAACTCGCTGCTGAGCGTCATCGGCGTGCTGGCGATGATGTTCTGGGTGTCGTGGATCCTCGCGCTGGTCGCGCTGGTGACCGTGCCGCTGTCGTTCGTCGTCGCGACCCGCGTCGGCAAGCGGTCGCAGCCGCACTTCGTGCAGCAGTGGCGCACCACCGGCAAGCTCAACGCCCACATCGAGGAGATGTACACCGGCCACACGCTGGTGAAGGTGTTCGGCCGCCAGGAGGAGTCCGCGCAGCAGTTCGCCGAGCAGAACGACGCGTTGTACGAGGCCGGGTTCAAGGCGCAGTTCAACAGCGGGGTGATGCAGCCGCTGATGATGTTCGTGTCGAACATCAACTACGTGCTGGTCGCGGTGGTCGGCGGACTGCGCGTCGCGTCGGGTTCCCTGTCCATCGGTGACGTGCAGGCGTTCATCCAGTACTCGCGCCAGTTCTCGATGCCGCTGACGCAGCTCGCGTCCATGGCGAACCTGGTGCAGTCCGGCGTCGCCTCGGCCGAGCGGGTCTTCGAACTCCTGGACGCGGAGGAGCAGGAGGCGGACCCGGTGGCGGCCGTGCGGCCCGCGGAGCTGCGCGGGCGGGTGGCGCTGGAGGGCGTGTCCTTCCGGTACGACCCGGAGAAGCCGCTGATCGAGGACCTGTCCCTGACGGTGGAACCCGGCCACACGGTCGCCATCGTCGGTCCGACGGGCGCCGGCAAGACGACCCTGGTGAACCTGCTCATGCGGTTCTACGACGTCTCCGGCGGGCGTATCACCCTCGACGGCGTCGACATAGCGAGCATGTCCCGCGACGACCTGCGCGCCGGCATCGGCATGGTGCTCCAGGACACCTGGCTGTTCGGCGGCACCATCGCGGAGAACATCGCGTACGGCGCGTCGGGCGAGGTCACCCGCGGCGAGATCGAGGAGGCGGCGCGGGCCGCGCACGCCGACCGGTTCGTCCGCACCCTTCCCGACGGCTACGACACGGTGATCGACGACGAGGGCAGCGGGGTCAGCGCCGGTGAGAAGCAGCTGATCACCATCGCGCGGGCGTTCCTGTCCGACCCGACGATCCTGGTGCTCGACGAGGCCACCAGCTCCGTCGACACCCGCACCGAGGTGCTGATCCAGAAGGCGATGGCGAAGCTGGCGCACGGGCGTACGTCGTTCGTCATCGCGCACCGGCTGTCGACCATCCGGGACGCCGACACGATCCTGGTGATGGAGAACGGCTCGATCGTCGAGCAGGGCACGCACACCGACCTGCTGGCGGCGAACGGGGCCTACGCGCGGCTGTACAAGGCCCAGTTCGCGCAGGCACTGGCCGAGGTCGACTGACGGTCCCTTCCGGAGGCGCCCCAGAGGCGTCTCCGGGGCCTCTGCGGGACCCTTCGGGGCCGCTCGCGTCTCCGGGGGACGGCGAGCGGCTCCGCTCAGTCCAGGTAGCCCCTCAGCTGGTCCGCGAAGGCGTGGTCGCGGAGTTTGTTGAGGGTCTTCGACTCGATCTGCCGGATCCGCTCGCGCGTCACGCCGAAGATGCGGCCGATCTCCTCCAGCGTGCGCGGCCGGCCGTCCGCCAGCCCGTAGCGCAGCTGGACCACCTTCCGTTCGCGCTCACCGAGGGTGGAGAGCACGGCTTCCAGGTGCTCGCGCAGCAGCAGGAAGGCCGCCGACTCGACGGGGCTGGCCGCGTCGCCGTCCTCGATGAGGTCGCCGAGGGCGACATCGTCCTCCTCGCCCACGGGGGCGTGCAGCGAGACCGGCTCCTGGGCCAGCCGCAGCACCTCGCCGACGCGTTCCGGCAGGAGGTCGAGCTGGGCGGCGACCTCTTCCGCGGTCGGCTCGTAGCCGCGCTCCTGGAGCATCCGGCGCTGGACGCGGACGACCCGGTTGATGAGCTCGACCACGTGGACCGGGACGCGGATGGTGCGCGCCTGGTCGGCCAGCGCGCGGGACATGGCCTGGCGGATCCACCAGGTGGCGTACGTGGAGAACTTGTAGCCGCGGGCGTAGTCGAACTTCTCGACCGCCCGGATCAGACCGAGGTTGCCCTCCTGGACGAGGTCGAGCATGGTGAGCCCGCGGCCGACGTACCGCTTGGCGACGGAGACCACGAGCCGCAGGTTGGCCTCGATGAGGCGGCGCTTGGCCACGCGGCCCAGGACGACCAACCGGTCTAGGTCGAGGGCCAGTTGGCTGTCCAGGTCGGTCGCGCCGCTCAGCTTCTCCTCGGCGAACAGGCCCGCCTCCACGCGGCGCGCCAGGTCGACCTCCTCGGCCGCGGTGAGCAGCGGGATGCGGCCGATCTCCCGCAGGTACTGCCGGAACAGGTCCGAGGAGGGGCTGCCGCTGTCGCCGGCCCGGGCGCGGGACGGCCGGACGGGCTCGGGAGCCTCCTCCAGAGCCTCGGCGGGCGGCTCGGTCCCGGGCTCGGCCCGCGTCCGCGGGTGCGTTTCCGCGGGCGTCTCGGGGTGGGGTTCAGGGTGGGTCTCGGGGTGGTGCGCGGCACGGTGCTGCGGCGGCACGGCGGCCAGGACGTCGGTCTCGGCGTCCGGTTCGGTGCCGTCGGCCGTACCGGTGCCGGTGCCGGTGGTACCGGCCGTGCTCTCGGCAGTGCTGACGGTCTGGGTCAGGGTCTGGGTCTGCACGGGGGCGACCTCCAGGATGATCGCTGCTGAAGTGGGCAGCAGCGGTACTTCGGGGGCGGAGTCGGCGGCCACGCCGCGTCCGCCCGGGATCGGCCGCGCTCCGAGGACTCAGGCACCGCACCCAGTGTGGAGTACGACACACAGCCGCCACGAGGGGCGTGCGGCGACTTTTTGAGTCCGGTCCGTGACCGCGTGACTACCGTGCCGCGGACGGCGGCTCAGAGAGCGGACGGGCCTTCGTGCTGCAACGCCCTGTCGTACCTGGTCAGGATCATCATCTCGTTCTGGACGGCGGCCGACTGGGCCGGGTCCGTGTGGCCGAGACGGGTCAGCGTGCCCTGGAGATCGGTGAGCCTGCGGGCCACGGCCCTGCGGCGGACCGTCACCAACTGCTCCCCCGCGTAGTTCTCGTCGACCGTGCGGCGCATGATCGCCTCGACCGCGAGCTCCGTCACCATCGCGCGGACCGCGTCGTCGGGCGCGGCCTCCCGGACCCGGACGAGGTACTCCTGTCCGTCCTTGATGCCGTACTCGGCGCCGCCCGCGTCCTGGATCGCCTGGCGCACTGCGGCGTAGGGGGCGGCGGTGAACTCGTCGATGCCGTACGCGTCGAAGGCCGGGGCCACCAGTTCGGGGCGCTGGAGGGCGAGCTTCAGCAGCTCACGTTCGGTGGCGTAGACGGCGTTGCGGAGATTGAGGGCGGGGCCGCCCGCGGCGGGCCTGGAGGCGGACTCGTACGGCTGGGGGCCCCGGGACGGCGCCGGGCCCTTGCCGCCCCGGTCGCGGGCCCAACGGGCCAGCTGCGCGACCCTTTTGACGACGAACTGGGTGTCCAGGATGCCGAGCATGCCGGCCAGCTGGACGGCGACCTCGTGCTGGGCGCCGCTGTTCTTGATACGGGCGACGATGGGCGCGGCCTCGTCGAGGGCGGCGGCGCGGCCCGCGGGGGTGTCCAGGTCGTAGCGGACGACGACCTGGCGGAGCGCGAACTCGAAGAGCGGCGTGCGTGGTTCGACCAGGTCGGCGACCGCCTCGTCGCCCTTCGCCAGGCGCAGGTCACAGGGGTCCATGTTGTCCGGCGCGATGGCGATGTACGTCTCGGCGGCGAACTTCTGGTCGTCCTCGAAGGCGCGCAGGGCGGCCTTCTGGCCGGCCGCGTCACCGTCGAAGGTGAAGATGACGCGGGCGCTGCCGTTGTCCATGAGGAGCCGGCGGAGGATCTTGATGTGGTCGCCGCCGAAGGCGGTGCCGCAGGTCGCGATGGCGGTGGTGACGCCGGCCAGGTGACAGGCCATGACGTCGGTGTAGCCCTCGACGACGACCGCGCGGCTGGACTTGGCGATGTCCTTCTTCGCGAGGTCGATGCCGTAGAGGACCTGGGACTTCTTGTAGATCGCCGTGTCGGGCGTGTTGAGGTACTTGGGGCCGTTGTCCGACTCGTAGAGCTTGCGCGCGCCGAAGCCGACGACCTCGCCCCCGATGTCTCGGATGGGCCACATCAGACGGCCCCGGAAGCGGTCGATGGGGCCTCGGCGGCCCTCCTGGGCGAGGCCGGAGAGGAACAGTTCCTTGTCGGTGAAGCCCTTGCCGCGCAGGAAGCGGGTGAGGTGGTCCCAGCCCTGGGGGCTGTACCCGACGCCGAAGTGGAGGGCCGCGGCCTGGTCGAAGCCCCGGTCGGCGAGGAAGATCCGACCGGTGTCGGCCTCCGGGCTCGTGGCCAGCTGTTCCGCATACCACTCCGCGGCGACCTTGTGCGCCTCGACCAGCCGGATGCGTTCGCCGCGCTGGTGGGCGGGGTTGTAGCCGCCCTCCTCGTAGCGCAGGGTGATGCCGGCCTGGGCGGCGAGCCGTTCGACGACCTCGGAGAAGGTGAGGTGGTCGACCTTCATCACGAACGTGATGGTGTCGCCGCCCTCCTGGCAGCCGAAGCAGTGGAACAGTCCCTTGCTCGGGCTGACCTGGAAGGACGGCGACTTCTCGTCGTGGAAGGGGCAGAGGCCCTTGAGGTTGCCGCCGCCCGCGTTGCGCAGCTGGAGGTACTCGGACACCACGGCGTCGATCGGGACCGCGTCCCGTACCGCCTTCACGTCCTCGTCGTTGATCCGTCCTGCCACGAGGTGATTCTACGGGGGCGCGCCGACATCTCCGGCGGGTCGTGATGCCCTTGGGGTCCGCGAGGCCGTGAGGTGCGCGGCCCGCCCGCCGGGGCGCGCCCGGCCGCACACGACCCGCGGCGCCGGACCACGGCCCGGCGGGCGGCCGGAACCCGGGCCGGACCGGGTCCGCGAGGTGGCGCCGGCCGCCCGGGAGCCGGGCGCCACCTGCGGACGCGGCCTTAGGCGCCGAGGTCGTCCAGCGGCAGCCGGGGGTCCGCCAGGGCCTCCGTGTCGATCCGCTCGCGCGAGCGGATCAGCTTCTGGATCGGCTCTGTGACGTCCCACACGTTCACGTTCATCCCGGCGAGGAGGCGGCCCTCCTTCAGCCAGAACGCGACGAACTCCCGCTTGCCCGCGTCGCCGCGGATCACCACCTCGTCGTAGGTCCCCGGCGGGGCCCAGCCGCTGTACTCCATGCCCAGGTCGTACTGGTCGGAGAAGAAGTAGGGCACGCGGTCGTAGACGACGTCCTTGCCGAGCATCGCGCGGGCGGCCGCCGGGCCGCCGTTCAGGGCGTTGGCCCAGTGCTCGACGCGCAGCCGGGTGTCGAAGAGGCCGTGCGGGAAGGACGCGACGTCGCCGGCGGCGTAGATGTCGGGGTCGGAGGTGCGCAGCCGGACGTCGACCGCGATCCCGCCGCCGTGCGCGCGGTCGGCGAGGGTGAGGCCCGCCGCCTCCGCCAGGCCCGTGCGGGGGGCCGCGCCGATCGCCGCGAGGACGTCGTGCGCCGGGTGCTCCTCGCCGTCGTCGGTGCGGACGGCGAGGACCATGCCGTCCTGGCCGACGATCTCGGTGAGGTGGACGCCGAAGTGGAAGCGGACGCCGTGCTCGCGGTGCAGGTCGGCGAAGACGCTCCCGAGCTCCGGGCCGAGGACGCCGTGCAGCGGGGTGGGCTCCGGTTCGATGACGGTGACCTCGGCGCCGTACTCGCGGGCCGCCGCCGCGATCTCCAGGCCGATCCAGCCGCCGCCGGCGATCACGATGTGGCCGTTGTCACGGCCGAGAGCGGCCAGCACGCCCTTCAGCCGCTCCGCGTGCGCGAGCCGGCGCAGATGGTGCACGCCCGCGAGGTCGGTGCCGGGGATGTCCAGCCGGCGGGGCTCCGCGCCGGTGGCGAGGAGCAGCTTGTCGTAGTGGACGAGCGTGCCGTCGTCACCGAAGCGGACCGTCTTCGCGGTGCGGTCGATCGCGTCGACGGTCTGGCCGAGGTGCAGCTCGATGTCGTTCTGCGCGTACCAGGCGGGCTCGTGCACGAAGACGCTCTCCCGCGTCTCCTTGCCGAGCAGGAAGCCCTTGGACAGCGGCGGCCGCTCGTAGGGGTGGTCGCGTTCGTCGCAGATCAGTATCACGCGGCCGGTGAAGCCCTCCGCCCTCAGCGTCTCGGCCGCCTTGGCGCCGGCCAGGCCTCCTCCGACGATGACAAATGTCTGATCCGCGTCGACCACGTGATGCCTCCTACCGGGGGTCTGGGGGGTGGTCCCCCAGATGACACTGTGCGTGCCGCCACATGCGAGCGTCCCGCACGCAGCGTGATGGGGGAAGGGGGACGTGCCCGATCAGGGCACGTCGGGTCGCGTTCCGGGCCCGTTCGGGCGCACCCGGTCCGCACTTGTCAGGATCTCGTCCGCTCCGTCAGACGGCTGTGCAGCGATCGGGCCGAGGCGTCGGTGAGGGACGCGATCTGGTCGACGACGACCCGCTTGCGGGCGCGGTCGTCGGATGCCTGGTCGAACAGGGCGTGGAACTGGGGGTCGAGGCCGTCGGGGGCGCGGGCGGTGAGCGCCTGGGCGAGCTCGCTGATGACGACGCGCTGGTCGGCGCGCAGGATTTCCTGTTCGGCGCGCTGCATGACGTACCGGTCGGCGACCGCCTTGAGGACCGCGCACTCCAGGCGGGCCTCCTGCGGTACGACGAGTTCGGCGCCGTACCGGGTGAGACTCCCGTTGCCGTACCGCGCGCGTGTGGCGGCCTCGGCGGCCAGGCAGAAGCGGCCGATGAGCTGGCTGGTGGCGTCCTTCAGCCGGGCCTGGGCGGCGGCCGTCCCGTCGTAGCCGTGCGGCCACCACTCCTGGTCCTGGAGGCGGTCGAGGGCGGCGGCGAGCTCGGCCGGATCGGTGCCGGCCGGGACGTAGCGGCCGACTGCGACCCGGAAGATCTCCTGGCGTTCCGGTTCCGCGTGCAGGCAGTTGGGGTCGATGTGCCCCGCGTGCAGGCCGTCCTCCACGTCGTGCACCGAGTACGCCACGTCGTCGGCCCAGTCCATGACCTGTGCCTCGAAGCAGGTGCGGGTGCCGGGGGCCGTCTCGCGGACCCAGTCGAAGACGGGCCTGTCGTCCTCGTAGACACCGAACTTGGGGGACGTCGGGTCGGTGGGACGGGCGCCCCGGGGCCACGGGTACTTGGTGGCGGCGTCGAGGGTGGCCCGGGTGAGGTTGAGGCCCACGGAGCCCTCGGCGGTGAAGCGCTTGGGTTCGATACGGGTGAGGAGCCTCAGTGACTGTGCGTTGCCCTCGAAGCCGCCGCAGTCCCGCGCGAACTCGTTCAGCGCCTGTTCGCCGTTGTGACCGAACGGGGGGTGCCCGAGGTCGTGGGAGAGACAGGCCGCCTCGACCAGGTCGGCGTCACAGCCGAGGGCGGCGCCGAGCTCGCGGCCCACCTGGGCGCACTCCAGGGAGTGGGTGAGGCGGGTGCGGGGGGTGGCGTCCCAGGCGTCGGTGCGGGTGCCCGGCGTGACCACCTGGGTCTTGCCGGAGAGCCTTCTCAGCGCGGAGGAGTGCAGGACGCGGGCGCGGTCTCGTTGGAAGGCGGTCCGGCCGGGGCGTTTGTCCGGCTCGGGGGCCCAGCGGGCGACTGACGTCGGGTCATAGGCGGTGTCGAGGTGTGCGGTGCCTTCCATGTCTCGACAGTAAGCGGCGGCGCTGACAATCGGGTGTACCGGGCACCTGCCCGACTGCCGGCTTCCGCACGTCGGCCTGACCGGGGGGCGGCCGTCGCCTCGGGGGTGTCCGGGCCCGTCGTCGCTCCGGCGCGTCCGGGCCGGTCGCCGCTCCGGCGCGTCCGGGCCGGTCAGTCGGTTTCTGGCCGGGCCGATGCGCGCGTCCGGGCCGGTCGGGGCACCGGGCCCGGTCGGGCTTCCGGGGGGATCAGGCCGACGCCAGTTCGGGGGTCGTGGCCGCCGGGGTCGCGCGTGCCTGGTCGTAGCGGTGGAGGAGGAGGCTCGCCATCGCCGGGTGGGTGCCCAGCGGAGCGGACGCGATCCAGGGGGCCGCCTGCGCGCACTCGGTGGCGAAGCGGCCGGGGGCCGTGAAGTAGGAGGCGACCGCCACCCGGTCGCGGCCTCGCGCGGCCAGGGCCCGCAGCGCCGTCGGGACGGTCGGGGTCGCCGTGGAGGCGTACGCGGGCACCACCGGGACGCCCAGACGGCGGGCCAGGAGGCGGGCCGTACGGCGGGTGTCGACGGCCGAGTCGGGGTCGCGGGAGCCGGCCGCCGCGAGGACCACCGCGCTCGTGCGGCGTTCCTCCTCTGTCATGTCCGTGCGCCAGCCCGCCTCGACCAGGCGGGTGTACAGGGTCTCCACGAGGAACGGGTGCGGACCGAGCGGCGCGGCCACGCGCGCGTGCACCCGTGCCTTCGCCGCCGTCTCGGGGATGTCGCGCTTGACGTGGTAGCCACGGGCCAGCAGGAGCGGCACCAGGACGGCGTCCGTCGTGCCGTGGGCGTCGAGGTCGGCGAGGGTGTCCGTGAGCAGCGGCTCGTTGAGCTCGATGTGGCCGAGGTGCACCGGCAGACCGGGGCGCTGCTCGCGGACCCGGTCCAGGAGCGTGCGGACGGTGCTCAGCGCGCGCGGGTCGCGGCTGCCGTGGGCGACGACCACCAGCGCGGGCGGGCCGGGACGCCGGCGGCCGTCGAGCTGGACGAGGCTGAGCTGGCTGGCGAGCTGGGAGCTGATCCGGTTCATGATGTGCGCCGTACTGTCGAGGTGGACTTCGGACTCGTCGTACTGAGCGGGCGACGCCTTCATGAACAGATCCTGACGGTACGAGGTTGCCTCCCCGTTGCCTGACCGTCACGACTGTTTTCGGGTCGTTCACGCCGTGCCCCGGGACGCTGTGAGATGTGGCTCGGGGCGCGGGGGCGAACCGGATCACCGTCGGCTGCGTCTTCCCTGGCCGAAGGGGCTTTCGACCTGTTCGATCCGCTCGACCTGTGCTCGGTCTGTTCAGCCTGGGGGGAACACCGCATGGACATCCGTCGACCGCGGCTGCCGCGCACTCGTGCCGGCCGGCGGCGGCTGGTGCAGGCCGCGATGGCCGGGTGCGTGCTCGCGCTGCTGCCGGCCACCTGGCTGTTCGTGTCCACGTCCGACCGGCTCGGTACGACCGCCGACGCGCCGCGCACCGAGGTCGCCGTCGTGTTCGGCGCCGGCCTGTGGGACGGCGAGCCCTCGCCCTATCTCGCGCACCGGCTGGACGCGGCGGCGAAGCTGTACCGGGAGGGGCGTATCGAGGTCGTGCTCGTGACCGGGGACAACAGCCGCGAGGACTACGACGAGCCCGACGCCATGCGCACCTACCTGACCGGCCACGGGGTGCCCGACGCGCGGATCGTCAGCGACTACGCCGGTTTCGACACCTGGGACTCCTGCGTCCGCGCCAAGAAGATCTTCGGCGTCGACCGGGCCGTGCTGATCAGCCAGGACTTCCACATCCGGCGGGCCGTGGCCCTGTGCGAGGCGGCGGGGGTGGACTCGTACGGGGTCGGGGTCACCGCCAAACATGACGTGACCTGGTACTACGGGGGCGCCCGGGAGGTTCTCGCGGCCGGCAAGGCGGCCCTGGACGCGGTGTTCGAGCCGGACCCCAGGTTCCTCGGACCGAGGGAAACGGGAGTGACGAAGGCCCTCGCCGGCGCGCGGTGAGACGGCGGGCGCCTCACCGCGGGACCGGTCCGGCGGGGAGGGCACCACCACACCGCCGTAACAGGAGACCGCACGGCGCGTAACACGGCCGAAGCACGCTGGGGCGTATGCCGACCACTTCGACGCCCACCCACTGCCCGTACTGCGCCCTGCAGTGCGGGATGGCCCTGTCGCCCCTGCCCACGGGGGGCGTCGAGGTGGTCGAGCGCCCCGACTTCCCGGTGAACCGGGGCGCGCTGTGCGGCAAGGGCCGTACGGCGCCCGCGGTGCTTTCCTCCCGGGTGCGGCTGACCTCCCCGTTGGTGCGGTCCGGCGGTTCGCTCGTGCCGGCCACCTGGGAGGAGGCGCTGGACCGGATCGCCGCCGAGTTCGGCAGGCTGCGCTCCGAGCACGGGGCCGACACGCTGGGTGTGTTCGGCGGGGGCGGGCTGACGAACGAGAAGGCGTACACGCTCGGCAAGTTCGCCCGGGTCGTGCTCGGGACTTCGCAGATCGACTACAACGGGCGGTTCTGCATGTCGTCCGCGGCGGCGGCCGGCATCAAGGCGTTCGGGCTCGACCGGGGCCTCCCGTTCCCGCTGGAGGACATCCCGAGGACGGGGTGCGTGATCCTCGTCGGATCCAACCTCGCGGAGACCATGCCACCCGCTCTGCGGTTCTTCAACGAGCTGCGGGAGAACGGCGGCACGCTGATCGTGATCGACCCGCGCCGCACGAAGACCGCCGAGCAGGCCGACCTGCATCTCGCGCCCCGGCCGGGGACGGATCTCGCGCTGGCGCTGGGTCTGCTGCACCTGATCGTCGCCGAGGGGCGGGTCGACGAGGAGTACGTGCGGGAGCGGACCACCGGCTGGGAGGACGCGCGGGCGGCCGCCATGGCGCACTGGCCGGAGTACGTGGAACGGATCACGGGGGTGTCCGTTCCCCAACTCCGGGAGACAGTACGGATGTTCTGCGAGCCCGAGGCCGCGATGGTGCTCACGGCGCGCGGGCCCGAGCAGCAGTCCAAGGGCACCGACACGGTCGGCGCGTGGATCAACCTCTGCCTGGCGACGGGGCGGGCCGGGCGGCCGCTCAGCGGTTACGGCTGTCTGACCGGCCAGGGCAACGGGCAGGGCGGGCGCGAGCACGGCCAGAAGGCCGACCAGCTGCCCGGCTACCGCAAGCTGGACGATCCGGCGGCCCGCCGGCACGTCGCCGAGGTGTGGGGCGTGGACCCCGACTCGCTGCCCGCGCCCGGGCGCAGCGCGTACGAGCTGCTGGACGCGCTGGGGTCCGACGTCCGGTCGCTGCTGCTGATGGGGTCGAACCCGGTGGTGTCGGCGCCGCGCGCCGCGCACATCGAGGAACGCATCAAGTCCCTCGAGTTCCTCGCCGTCTGCGATGTCGTCCTGTCGGAGACGGCGGCCCTCGCGGACGTCGTCCTGCCGGTCACCCAGTGGGCCGAGGAGACGGGGACGACGACCAGCCTGGAGGGACGGGTCCTGCTCCGACGCCAGGCGATCACCGCCCCGGAGGGCGTGCGGAGCGACCTGGAGGTCCTGCACGAGCTGGCGGCACGGCTCGGCGTCGAGAAGGGGTTCCCGACCGACCCCGAGGAGGTCTTCGAGGAACTCCGAAGGGCCAGCGCGGGCGGCGTCGCGGACTACTCCGGCATCACCTACGACCGGCTGGCGCGGGAGAGCGGCGCCGGGGTGTTCTGGCCCTGCCCGGCGGAGGCGGAGGCGGAGGGTGATGCGGAGGCCGGGCAGGACGGACACGGCCCCCGGCCGGCGTCCGGTACGCCTCGGCTCTTCCTCGACCGGTTCGCCACCGAGGACGGCCGGGCGCGCTTCGTGCCGGTCTCGCACCGGCCCAACGCCGAGGAGCCGGACGACGACTACCCCGTCCTGCTCACCACCGGACGCGTCGTGGCGCAGTACCAGTCCGGCGCCCAGACCCGCCGCGTGGACGAGCTGAACGCCGCCGCGCCCGGCCCGTTCGTGGAGCTGCACCCGCGGCTGGCGGCGCGGCTCGGAGCGGCCGAGGGCGACCGTCTGGCCGTGGTGTCGCGGCGCGGACGGGCGGTGGCGCCGGCCCGGATCACCAACGGGATCCGTCCGGACACCGTCTTCATGCCGTTCCACTGGCCGGGCGAGGGCCGCGCCAACACGCTGACCAACCCTGCCCTGGACCCGACCTCGCGCATGCCGGAGTTCAAGGTGTGCGCGGTGCGGGTCGAGATCGCCGAGTGACCGGGCGTCCACGGACCTGAGCGACACGGCTTCCGTTCACGCCACCGCCAGCCCGCCGTCGTCAGCCCGTCGTGGTCAGCCCGTCGCCGTCAACCGGGCGGTCGGCGTCGTCAGCCGGTCGTCGCTGTCAGCCGGCGGCCGTCCAGCCCGGGATCGCGGGCAGGACCTTCTGGGCGACGCTCAGCAGGGCCGTGTCGTCCGGACGCACGTTGTCCTGCCGCCAGATGGCGATCTCGTAGGAACCGCCGCCGTCCTTGGTGTCCGGGGCGACGACCAGAGCGCGGGCGATGCCGCCGGGGCCGGTGTCGGACTTGCCGCCGCCGAGGTCGAAGCTGAAGGCGATCGTCTGGCTCGAGTAGAGCACCGCGGGATGGCCCAGGACCGTCTTCGCCTCCGCCTCGTTCAGCAGATCCTCCATCCCCGCGATCGGCAGTTCGTCGTAGGACCGGGACAACTTCACGGTGTAGGTGTCCAGTTGGACGGTCCCCTCCGGGCTGGGGATCTCGGTGCCGCTCGCCATCCTGACCGAGCCGTCACTGCCGTAGGCCGTCAGCGCGTGCTCCTGCGGAGTGCCGAGCAGCGTCGGCAGGTCCGCGCGGTTCAGCGCCGTGCACAGCTCCGTCCCGGAGATGCGGTGGGCCGCGTTCGCCTTCTCGGCGGCCTTCTCGTCCTCGTCGTCGACGCGGCAGACCGCCGGTTCGTCGGCGGCCGCGGCGTCGTTCTTCTGGATCAGGTACAGCCCGCCCCCGAGCGCCCCGACCACCACCAGCGCCGCGATGGCCTGAGCCCATGCGTTCGGGCCCTTCTCGGGCGCCGCAACTATTTCCGCCATCTCCCCCGTTACCCCCATTACCCCCGGTACCCCCTGCTCGCGCCGGATGCGCGCGGAGGGAGCGTAACGGGTGATCCAGCCACGGGGAAGCGGGTTACTCACCAGTGGGTCAGGTCCAGCACCCGCGCGCAGTGCGGATCTCCGCCGTCCACCGCCATCTGCCCCACCTCGCCGCGGACCAACGAGGGGAGCGCCGCGACCAGCGCCGTGAGCGCCCCGGTCGTCCGGACGTCGGCGGCGGTCGTCCCCGGGAGCCCGTCGGCCCGGAAGTACAGCCTCACCAGGTCCCGTTCCAGGAAGAGGAAGCCGTGCAGGAGAGGATCCGCGGCGTGGTCGTCCTCGAAGCACGTGGCCCGGGCCAGGGTCCGCACCAACCGAAGCCCCCGATCGGCGGACGTCTCGTCGGCCCGCGGCACGACCGCCGGGTCCACGCGAACGAGCGGCATCCCCATCACCGTGCCGGCCCCGGCCGGCCGGCCGCCCTCCCCGCACAGGGTGCGCAACATCCCGATGAGGTCGTACGCGGTCACACAGTCCTCGCCGGCGACGAGCGGAAACTCGTAGAGCGTCGACCCACCCCTGGCTTCGGCGCTCGCGGGCCCGACGGCGACCCGGACCCCATCGACGCCACCGGGGACGGGCAGCACTCCGCGCAGGTACGACGCCCCGACGAGCGGCGCATGAAAATGCTGAAGCATGAGAGGGATCAGCTGCGCCTGGTCACGCACGGTCTCTTCGTCCACAAGGGCATTGTCGGTGCCGGGAGGATGAGGCGCGGCCCGCTGATCAGCCGTGTCGGCGCGTCGATCGAGAGGGTGACAGCGGTTGCGGCCCCGGCCCGGGCCGGCCCGACGGTCGTCGCCGAAGTGGCCGCCTCGGTCTCGGGGTTCCCGGGCGAGGCGGCCGTGGGGCGGATGAGAGGGCCGGTGTCAGTTCACGTTGACTGCGGTCCAGGCTGCCGCCACCGCGTTGTACTCCGTGGTGCCCGTGCCGTAGAGGTCGCGGGCCGCGTTCAGGGTGGCTGTTCTCGCCGCCGCGTAGTTCGTCGAGGAGGTCATGTAGACGGTCAGGGCGCGGTACCAGATCGCGCCGAGCTTGTCGCGGCCGATGCCGGTGAGCGTCGAGCCGTTGTACGTCGGGGAGTTGTAGGTGACGCCGTTGACGGTCTTCGTGCCGCTGCCCTCCGCGAGGAGGTAGGCGAAGTGGTTGGCGACCCCGGAGGAGTAGTGGACGTCGAGGTTGCCCACCGAGCTGCTCCAGTAGTCGGCGGAGCTGCCGTCCTTGCTCGGCTTGTCCATGTAGCGCAGGGCGTCCCGGCCGAAGCCGGAGCGGACGATCTTCTCGCCGATGAGGTAGTCGCCGGTGTCGGAGGAGTTCCCGGCGTAGAACTCGACCAGGCTGCCGAAGATGTCGGACGTCGCCTCGTTCAGGCCGCCGGACTCGCCCGAGTAGGTCAGTTTGGCCGTCTTGGAGGTCACGCCGTGGGACATCTCGTGGCCGGCCACGTCCAGGGCGACCAGCGGGCCCAGCTGGGTGCCGTCACCGTCTCCGTAGGTCATGCAGAAGCAACTGTCGTCCCAGAAGGCGTTGTTGTAGCTGTTGCCGTAGTGGACGCGGTTGTAGGAGCCCTTGCCGTCGTTGCCGATGCCGTTGCGGCCGTGGACGTTCTTGTAGTAGTCCCAGGTCACGTCGGTGCCGTACTGGGCGTCGACGGCGGCTGTGGAGCCGTCCGCCGTGGCGCCGCTGCCCCAGTGGTTGTCGGTGTCCGTGAAGAGGGTCGCGGGGGCGCGGCTGATGCAGATGCCGAAGATGCACAGGTCGGTCTTGTTGGCCGCGTCGCCGGTGTACGTGTTCCCGCGCGTCGGGTCCTTGAGCTGGTACGTCGATCCCGAGAGGGTCGTCTCCAGCGTGACCGTGCCGCCGTACAGGGACCTGCCGTCGCCCGTGGCGGTCTCGATGGTGTCCCAGGCGTCGATCTGGGCGCCGGTGCGCGCGTCGGTCAGCACCGCGCGGGCGACCGGGTTGCCGAGCGAGTCCAGGGCTACGACATCGGTCCGCCAGGCCAGCTTCGGGGCGCCGTGCAGCGCGTCGACGACCAGCTGCGGCTTGGCCTTCACCCGCTTCAGCGTCTCGCCGGGGTTGGCCGCGCGCAGGGCGTTCACGGCGACGTCGGCGGCCTTGGGGGCGGACACCTCCGGGGTGATGCTCGCCAGCGAGATCGCCGTCCTCGTCGCCCGGTTCGCGCTGCGGTAGGCGCCGTCGGGGGCCAGGTGGACGACGAAGTCGCCGCCGAGCACCGGGAGTCGGCGGTACGTGCGGTCGTAGCGGACGTGCTGGGCGCCGTCCTCGTCGACGACCACGTCACGGACGGAGGTGCCCTGTAGGGAGGTGAGGCCGAGGGCCGCCGCGTGGTCGGCGAGGACGGCCGCCGCGTTGTCGAGCACTGTCGCCCGGGTCGGCCGGTCGGCCGCGTCGGCGACCGGGGAGAGTACGGCGGCCAGGAGCGTGGCCGTGGTGGCGGCGATGCCTGCGGTGGCGAGACGGGAACCTCGGACGTGCTGCCGTATCCGACTCATCAGTGTCTTCGGTCTCCTCGGGAAGGCGCCGTGGGGGCGCGTGTGGGGGTGGCCTGTGGGTGGCCTGTGGAGGTGGCGCTGATGTCGTCCTGGCATTTAAGAGGCCCCGACATGTCATGTCCATAGCGCATACGCGATGGACCGGTGAGGGGGCGGTGAGGGGAGAGAATCGTTTCCGTGAGCGCCCCGGAACTCCCCTTCTTCGTCTACGGCACCCTCCGCCCCGGCGAGGTCAACCACGGCCTCCTCCTGCGCGGTCGCACCCTCCGTGAGGAACCGGCCCGGCTGACGGGGACGGTGCTCTACCAGGGACCCGGCTACCCCTACGCCGTGGAGGAGCCGGGCGGGACGGTGACCGGCGAGCTCGTCACGCCCCACCCCCGGGCGTACGCGCGGCTGCTCACCGAACTCGACCGGCTGGAGGAGTACGTGCCGGGCGACCCGCGCAACCTGTACGAACGCGTCGAGCGCGAGGTGGAGGTCCGAGGGGCCGCCCCCGCTCCCGTGCGCGCCTGGGTCTACGTCGCCGCACCCGGCGTCGCGGCCCGGCTGCGGAGCCGCGGCGAGGTGATCCGGAGCGGCGACTGGCTCGTACGGGGGTGACCCCGGCTCGCCGCGGCCCTACGGCTCTTCCGCAGGCGCCGTCCCGGCAGGGGCGGTCACCCGTTCACCCGCCCTGCGGGCGGTTTTCCGTACGGCGCCGTCCACACGGCGGTGACCTGGTGAAACGCAGGCAGCCGCCACCCTTCCGCCCACGGATCTGACACCCATTCATCCCATTCCTGACGCTCCCTCAGGAAGCGCGCTCGCCCCGCTGCGACTTACCTCGAAAGGGCAGGGAGACCCGAAGAGCTCGAAGGAGCATCGATGCGACGCACCGCCCGTCGTACCGCACATCTGTTGACCGGTACCGCGCTCGCCGTCATCGCCACGGCCGGGTTCGCCGCACCCGCCCACGGCGCCGGTACCGGTACCGCCGCCCGGGCCGGGAGTCTGGAGGTGTATCCCTCCACCACGGTGCCGGGCGGGCAGGTCTCGGCGAACACCGCGGCGTGCGGGGACGGCGGAGCGGCGACGGGCGACGCCGGAGCGGTGGGCGCCGGACGCTTCCCGCTGGCGCCCAGCGCGCACGAGGGCGAGGCGATCGGACAGTTCCGGGTGCCGCCGAGCGCGCAGCCCGGGACGTACGAGATCGTCGCGGAGTGCGCCTCGGACGGGCGGCGCGTCACCGGGGACCTGGTGGTCGTGCTGGCCTCCGACCGGCAGTCGCTGTATCCGCGAGGAAGTGTGAAGACGGGGGTCGGCGGCGCACTGGGCCCCGACCCCGTACAGACCGCGGCCGGAGTGGCGGCTCTCGCCGTCGCCGCCGCGGGCGGTACCTGGCTCCTGCATCGCCGGGCGAGAGGCGACGGGATCTGACGGACACCCTCCGCTGTCCGTCCGCCGGTACCGCATGTCCCCTCCCCCTCCGGGCCCGACGCCCCTCGCGGCCCGGAGGGGGAACGGGGTCCCCCCTGGCCCCGAAATTCACGGAAAGCGTTCCCACGAAAGGTCGAAGAGCGAGTCGACGAGCCGACGATTCGACGAGCTGAAGCGTCGACAGCCGAAGAGCCGAAGAGTCACGGAGAAGGGGCCTGGGATGCGCAGGGTCGGCAACACCGTCATAGCGGCCGTCACCGTGATCGCTCTCGGCAGCGGCGCCTGGCTGCTGCACAGCGGCGCCGAGACGCACGCCCCGCCGCAGCCGTCCGCGGCCCAGGGCCACTCGGCCGGCCCGGACGTGTGGGCCCGTTCCGCCCCGGCGCTGCCCGCCTCCCCGCCCGACCGTGTCCGCATCCCCGCGATCCGGGTGGACGCCCCGCTGACGGGTCTCGCCCTCACCCCGTCGGGCAGCCTCGACGTGCCGCCCGCGGAGAAGAAGAACCTGGCCGGCTGGTACGAGGCCGGCACCACTCCCGGCGAGACGGGCACCGCGATCGTCGCCGGCCATGTCGACAACGCCGACGGCCCCGCCGTCTTCTACGATCTGGGCGCCCTGCGTAAGGGCAGTGCCGTCGAGGTGGACCGGCGTGACGGAAGCGTCGCCGTGTTCACCGTGGACGCCGTCGAGGTCTACCAGGCGCGCGACTTCCCCGACGAGAAGGTGTACGGGGCGGCGAGCAGGCCGGAGCTGCGGGTGATCACCTGCGGCGGGGGCTATACGAAGTCGACCGGCTATCAGGGCAACGTCGTCGTCTTCGCGCACCTCACGTCCTCGCGCCCCTGACCGGCCGGCACCGCCGCCCTCCCCTGCGCGCCGGGGTCCCGGCATCCGATCGCGGGGTTCGACGACCGCCGACGCCGGGTCGCTCCACGTTCCGACGCAACCCTCACACCCGCGCTCCCGGCCCGCTGAGGGCAGCGTTCCTCGCGGGAAACAACGGTGATGCGGTCGGGTAACGTCGACCACGCACGCTCCTGGACATGACCTCGAATTCGCGTGTGGTGGTGATCGGCGCCGGCCTCGCGGGCGTACGACTCGCCCGCCGGCTCGGCGAGCTGGGCACGCCCGCGCTGCTGATCGGCGAGGAGGAGCACCGGCCCTACAACCGGGTCCTGCTCGCCGAGGTGCTGGCCGGCCGGTACGCCCCCGAGGTGATCGCGTTGCCCTCGCCCGCCGGACTGGTCCGGGGCCGGGTCACCGGCATCGACCGCGACCGGCGGACCGTGGCCTGCGCGGACGGCTCGGAGATCGCATACGACACCCTGGTCCTGGCCACCGGCTCCAACCCGGTGCTGCCGCCCCTGCGCGGTCTTTTCACCCCGGACCACGTCCTGCCGGAGGGCGTCCACGCCTTCCGCACCATGGACGACTGCCTCGGCCTGTCGAAGGCGGTACGGCCGGGCGTGCGGGCGGTCGTCATCGGCGGCGGACTCCTCGGGGTATCCGCTGCCCGGGCGCTCGCGGTACGCGGCGCCCAGGTCGTCCTCGCACAGCAGGCCGAGCGGCTCATGGAGCGCCAGCTCGACCCGAACGCGTCCAAGCTGGTGCTCCGGCACCTCAAGGACCTGGGCGTCGAGGTCCACACCGAGTGCCGGGTCCGCGACGTGCGCTGCGTCGGCGGCGCCGTCCGCTCGGTCGAGATGGCCGACGGATACGCCCTCGACGCCGAACTGGTGGTGCTGGCCTGCGGGGTCTCCCCGCGTGCCGGACTCGCCAAGGCGGCCGGGGTCGCCGTGCACAAGGGAATCCTGGTCGACGACGAACTCCGCACGTCCGACCCGCACATCCGGGCGATCGGCGACTGCGCACAGCACGACGGGAACGTGTACGGGCTGGCCGCACCCGCGCTGGAACAGGCGGACGTGCTGGCCGAGTCGCTCGCCGGAGACACGGGTTCCCGGTACGGCGGCACCCGCGCCCTCACCCGGCTCACCCTCGCCGGGCACGGCGCCTTCGACCTCGCCGCCTTCGGCGAGACGGAGCCGCGCCCCGGCGACGACGTCGTACAGCTCACCGACGCCACCCGGGGCACCTACCGCAAGGTCGTCGTCCGCGACGACCGCCTGGTCGGCGGGGTCCTCGTCGGCGAACTCGGCACCGTCGGCGCGCTGGCGCGCGCCTGGGAGGGAGCAGAGCCGCTGCCCTCCGACGGCGGCCCCCTGCTCCACCTGCTCACCAACGACGGAGGCTCCTGATGACCGCCACCCCCGGGGGCACCCCCACGATCGTGCTCGTCGGCCACGGCATGGTCGGCCAGCGCTTCCTCGAGGCGCTCGCCGAGCGCGGCCTGACCGCCACGCACCGCGTGGTCGTGCTGTGCGAGGAGCCGCGGCCCGCTTACGACCGCGTGCAGCTCACCTCGTACTTCTCGGGCAAGACGCCCGAGGACCTGTCGATGACCGACATGCGGTTCATCGCCGACCACGGCATCGAGCTGTACGTCGGCGACCCCGCGGAGACGATCGACCGCGAGGCCCGCAAGGTGACGGCCCGCTCGGGACTGGCGGTCGACTACGACGTCCTCGTCCTGGCCACCGGCTCCTACCCCTTCGTACCCCCCGTCCCGAACAAGGACGCCGAGGGCTGCTTCGTCTACCGCACCATCGAGGACCTCCTCGCGATCGAGGAGTACGCCAGGACGAGGACGACGGGCGCGGTGGTCGGCGGCGGTCTGCTCGGACTCGAGGCGGCCGGTGCGCTGAAGGGCCTCGGGCTCACCTCCCACATCGTGGAGTTCGCACCGCGCCTGATGCCGGTCCAGGTCGACGAGGGCGGTGGCGCCGCGCTGCTGCGCACCATCGAGGACATGGGACTGTCCGTCCACACGGGCGTGGGCACCCAGGAGATCGTCGTCGACGAGTCCGGCGCCGTCACCGGTATGAAGCTCTCCGACGGCTCCGAACTCGCCACCGACCTGGTGGTGTTCAGCGCCGGTGTCCGCCCCCGTGACCAGCTGGCCCGCGAGTGCGGCCTGACGGTCGGCGAGCGCGGCGGCATCGCCGTCGACGAACAGTGCCGCACGGTGAACGACCCGCACGTGTTCGCGATCGGCGAGTGCGCGCTGGCCGCCGACGGCCGGGTCTACGGCCTGGTCGCGCCCGGTTACGAGCAGGCCATCACGGTCGCCGCGACCATCGCCGACGACGAGTCCGAGCAGCTGTCCTTCACCGGCGCCGACCTCTCCACCAAACTGAAGCTGCTCGGCGTGGACGTGGCGTCCTTCGGCGACGCCCACGGCACGGCCGATGACTGCCTCGACGTCGTGTACTCCGACTCCCGCTCGGGCCTGTACAAGAAGCTGGTCATCGGCCGCGACGGCACGCTGCTCGGCGGCATCCTGGTCGGCGACGCGGAGGCCTACGGCACGCTGCGCGCGTTCACGGGGTCCGTGCCGCCCGTCTCCCCCGAGTCGCTGGTCCTGCCGGCCGGTGCCGGGGAGGCCGTCCAGCTCGGCCCGTCCGCGCTTCCGGACGAGGCGATCGTCTGCTCCTGCCACAACGTGTCGAAGGGCACGATCCGCGGCGCGGTGACGGAGCACTCCTGCACGACCGTGCCCGAGGTGAAGAAGTGCACCAAGGCCGGTACGGGCTGCGGCAGTTGCGTCAAGGTGCTCGGCCAGCTGGTCACCGCCGAGCTGGAGGCGAGCGGCGTCGAGGTCGACAAGGGTCTGTGCGGCTGCTTCTCACAGACCCGCGAGGAGCTGTACGAGATCGTCCTCGCGCTGCGCATCAACACCTACCAGGACCTCCTCGACCGTTACGGCCGGGACGGCGCCCGGGGCGGTGACGGCTGCGAGGTCTGCAAGCCGACCGTCGGCTCGATCATCGCCTCCCTCGCGCCGACGATCGGTGCGAGCGGTTATGTCCTGGACGGCGAGCAGGCGGCCCTCCAGGACAGCAACGACCACTTCCTCGCCAACCTCCAGAAGAACGGCTCCTACTCGGTCGTCCCGCGCATCCCCGGCGGTGAGATCACCCCCGAGGGGCTGATCGTGATCGGTGAGATCGCCCGTGACTTCGGCCTCTACACGAAGATCACCGGCGGTCAGCGGATCGACATGTTCGGCGCCCGCGTCGAACAGCTCCCGCTGATCTGGACCCGGTTGGTGGACGCCGGCTTCGAGTCCGGCCACGCCTACGGCAAGTCGCTGCGCACGGTGAAGTCCTGTGTCGGCCAGACCTGGTGCCGCTACGGCGTCCAGGACTCCGTCCGCATGGCGATCGACCTGGAGCTGCGCTACCGGGGGCTGCGCTCCCCGCACAAGCTCAAGTCGGCGGTGTCGGGCTGTGCCCGCGAGTGCGCCGAGGCCCAGTCGAAGGACTTCGGCATCATCGCCACCTCCAACGGCTGGAACCTCTACGTCGGCGGCAACGGCGGCGCCACCCCGCGCCACGCCGACCTGCTCGCCCAGGACCTCGACGACGCCGGACTGGTGCGTCTCATCGACCGGTTCCTGATGTTCTACATCCGCACCGCCGACCGCCTGGAGCGCACCTCGACCTGGCTGGACCGGATCCCCGGCGGCCTGGACCACGTACGGGACGTGGTGGTGGAGGACTCGCTCGGCATCTGCGAGGAATTGGAGTCCCTGATGACCGACCACGTCGCGCACTACGCCGACGAGTGGGCGACGACCATCAACGACCCCGAGAAGCTCGCCCGGTTCGTGTCCTTCGTCAACGCGCCCGACACCCCCGACCCGGTCGTCGGCTTCGTCCCGGAGCGCGACCAGATCAAGCCCGACCTGCCCTTGCTGTCCATCGGCCACCGTCCCCTGGAAGGGAGCGCCCAGCGATGACCCTGGCACTCGAGACAACCGACCTCAAGGTGCAACTGCGACTGGAGGACCAGTGGTTCACGGTCTGCGACCTCAGCCGGCTGATCCCCGGCCGCGGAGTCGCCGCCCTGCTGCCGGACGGCCGCCAGGTCGCCGTGTTCCGCGACCGGGCGGGTGAGCTGTACGCCGTCGACAACCGTGACCCGTTCGGCGGCGCGGCCGTCCTCTCGCGCGGTCTGACCGGCACCCACGAGGGCCGCACGTTCGTCGCCTCCCCGCTGCTCAAGCAGCGTTTCGACCTGCTGAGCGGCAAGTGCCTGGACGACGACACGGTACGCATCACCGCCTATGAGGTGCGCATGGCCTGACGGCCGGCCGCCACGGCCACCCCCGCCTGCCGCCGACCCGGTGATCAGCCCTTGAGGGCCTCGTAGAACACCCCGGTCAGCTGCTCGGAGGCGGTCCACAGCCGCTCCCCCGCCCGGTCGTCGACGGTCCAGGGCGCTCGCCGCGACGGCGCGGGCGCCCCGCGCCACATCGCGAGGGACGGCCCGGTGAACGAGTCCGGGCGGACCCCGGGCGCGGTCGCCGCGTACAGGACGGGCAGCGCGCCGGCCTCCGCGGGCTGGCCGAAGACCCGGTTGCCGAGCGCCATCAGCCGCTCCGCGACCGGGCGGCCCTCCGCGCGCGGTCCCGCCGTCTGGAGGTTGGTCGCCGCGTACCCCGGATGCGCGGCCGCCGCGACGACCTCGGCCCCGGTCGCGGCGAGTCTGCGCGCCAGCTCGTGCGTGAAGAGCAGGTTGGCGGTCTTCGTGCGCCCATAGGCAACCCAACGCCCGTACTTACGCTCGGAGTTGAGGTCGTCCGGCTCGATGTTGCCGAGCAGGTGCGCCATGCTCGAGACGGTCACGACGCGCGCCTCGGGCGAGCGGCCCCGGGTGGCGAGCAGCGCGGGCAGCAGCAGCCCGGTGAGCGCGAAGTGCCCGAGGTGATTCACTCCGAACTGCGTCTCGAATCCGTCGGCGGTGGTGCCGTACGGCATCGCCATCACGCCCGCGTTGTTGACGAGCAGGTCGAGCCGGTCGTACGGCAGCGCGTCCGCGAACGCCCGTACGGAGCCGAGGTCCCCGAGGTCGAGCAGCCGCAACTCCACGTCCGCTTGCGGCACGTCCGCGCGCAGCCGCCGGACGGCTTCCCGTCCCCGCGTCTCACTCCGGCAGGCGAGCACCACACGTGCCCCCTTGCGGGCGAGCTCGCGCGCGGTGACGAGCCCGAGCCCGCTGTTGGCTCCGGTGACGACGGCGGTGCGACCGCTCTGGTCAGGGATGTCGTGCGCGCTCCAGCCGGACATGGCCGTACTCCCTCCGCAGTGTGCCCGGGCAGCCTACGGCGCTCCCGGTCACCCATCCCGCACCTCCCGCTACGACATGTCCGCGACATCGCCAAGCGAGAGCTGGGGCCACACGGAGAGGCGCCCTGCCGGGCACTTCGGGATTGGCAGGAACCCGACAGTCGAACGGAGGAACGCGGCCGGGCGGCGGTTCGTTACTCGGCGACGAAGTCGAAGCGGAGTTAGCCCACACCCGGTGTGGTGTCAGCTCGCCATGCCGAGCGGATCACCGCGCTCCGCGGTGCGCCGTCCCGCGTGGCGCGCGCCGTGTCGTGCGGTGACCGTCCTGCGTGGCGCGCGCCGTGTCGTGCGGTGCGCCGTGTGACACCGTTCCACCGAGTTACGCCGATCGCCGCCCGACCCCACTCACGGAGGCACGTAACCATGACCCCCGCTCCCCGGCCCACCTCCACCCCGTCCCGCCGCACCGTACTCGGCGGCGCGGCCCTGACCGCCCTCACCCTGACGGCCACAGCGACCCCCGCCGCCACGGCGGCCCCCGGGACGCCTGCGACCCGGCCGGGTTGGCCGACCGAGTACCCCCTCCCCGACGGCTGGCTCCCCGAGGGCATCACCATCGGCAGCAGGCCGTACGCCTACCAGGGCTCCCGCGCCAACGGCGGCATCCTCCGCACCGACCTGCGCACCGGCGAGGGCACGGTCCTCTACGCGGGAGGCGCCGGCCAGGTGTCGGTCGGCCTGAAGATCGACCACGACGGCCTGCTGTACGTGGCGGGCGGCACGGGAGTGGCCCGCGTGGTCGACTCCCGCACCGGCGAGCTGGTCGCGACCCACCGACTCACGTCTGCCACAGGCCACTTCATCAACGACGTGACCCTGCTCGGCGAGCGGGCCTGGTTCACCGACTCACGGGACGCCGTACTGTACGGCGTTCCGCGCGGCCGGGCCGACGGCGAGGTCCGCGCCCTTCCGCTCACCGGCGACTGGGTCCAGCTCCCCGACGTGAACAACGCCAACGGGATCGTCGGCACACCGGACGGCCGGGGCCTGATCGTCGTCAAGAGCACACCGGGCGAGCTGTACCACGTGAACGTCAGGACCGGCCACACCACGAGGATCACGCTGGTCGGCGCGTCCGACGTGGTGAACGGCGACGGCCTCTACCGCATCGGCCGCACGCTGTACGTGGTCCAGAACCGCCTGAACCTGATCAGCGTCTGGTCCCTGGACCGCACGGCGACCACCGCCACGCTCACCCGCACGATCACCGACCCCCGCTTCGACGTCCCCACCACGGCCGCCCGCTACGGCGACCGCCTCTACCTGGTCAACGCCCGCTTCACCAGCCCGCAGCTCCCGGAGACGACGTTCACAGCGGTAGCGGTGTCGATCTGACGGCCCGTCCGGCCCACCGGCGGAGGGGCGGCATCCGAGGGACGACACCCGACGATGCACACAGAAAAGTCACAGAACAGCCACATCTCCCACACCCTGGGAGGAACGGCCGTACCGTCGTCCCCTCACACCACAGCTCGGGGGACGCACATGCACAATCCGTACACCACCGCACCCACCACGAACCCCACTCCCCGATGGGCCAGGAAGAGATACGTCCTGCCCGCCCTCGCCGTGGCCCTGTTCCTCGGCGTGGGCATCGGCGCAGCCGACGACGACACGACGACCGAGGCGAAGCCGACGTCCGCCGAGCCGCAGCCCACGGTGACCGTGACGGCCACGACGACGCAGACCGCCGCCCCCGAACCGGCGGGCACGGTGACCGCCACGGCGACGGAGACGGTGAAGGTGAACGTGACGAAGACGGTCACGGCGAAGGCAGCGACGAACGACGACGACACCGGAGCCGACACCGCCGACGACGACTCCTCCGACTCCGCAAGCGTCTACTACGACAACTGCACAGCCGCCCGCGCGGCCGGCGCCGCTCCGGTCCGCGTGGGCGACCCGGGCTACGGACGCCACCTGGACCGCGACGGCGACGGCGTCGGCTGCGAATGAGCACCGAGGTGCCCGGGCGGCCTCAGCGCCGGCTGCGCATGAGCAACGAGGCGCGTGGGCGGCGACTGCGCGGCGAGCGGCGTCCCGTATAACGGTCGCCCAGGCCAAGGGGCGGCACCCCCACCTCCAGGGTGCCGCCCCTCCTCACAACCGCCGACCGATCATCAGTCCCGCCGAATCAACTCCGGGTCGATACGACGACCGATCAGCGGCAGCGCGCCCAGCGTGGCGACGACCACAACGCCGAGCGCGGAGGCGACGAGCAGCGGCAGCCCGTCGCCGTCCCAGAAGACGGCACCGCCGCCGGTCACCAGATAGCTGGACTCCGCCAGCTTTCCCGTCACCACGGCGAGCACCAGTCCGACGCCCAGGGGCAACACGACCTGTGCGACCTGAACGGCCCGGAGCGTCCGGCGCCTGGCCCCGAGCAGCGCCAGGGCGGTGACCTGCGGCCGACGTTCCACAGCTCGATCCGTGGCAGCCACGAGGTAGGCCGCCACGCCGATGATCAGGCCCAGGATCATGCCTACGGCAAGAAGGGTCTTGATGACCGTGATCTGCTGGAGAGACGCGGCATCCACGCCGTCCGTCGTGACCTCGATCGTGGGGTCGACCCCGGCGATGCCTTCGAGTACAGAGCGCACGGTTTCTGGAGCGGCGCTGCTGAGAAGACTCAGGGTGGCTCGGTCTTCGGGACGGAACCCGTCGGGGAGTGAGGACGGGGGGATGAGAACCGTGCCGCTTGCGATCATCTGCGCTGCCGTGTCGTCGTGGTACTTGATCGTCTGGCGCGGCACCTGCACGTTGACGACCCGGTGCTTGCCTGCTGAGTTACGCAGGTGGAGGGGGAAGACACTCCCCGGCTTGCTGGACTCGTCGTAGGTCTGCTCCGGCACCAACAGGCGGGCCGGACGCCCGTCGACGCAGTCCTCCACCCCGGACGCCATCCTGCGCAGCTGCCCGCAGGTGGCGATCAAGGCACTGATGCCGGTCGATGCCTCACTGTCGGGGTCCGTCCACGACACCGTCTGGACGGCGTGGCTACGGACGCCCGGGACCTTGGCGAGAGCCCGCTCCTTGTCCTCGGGAACGTCATCGAGCGCCATGGTGTAAAGCTGGACCGGCGAAGTGTTCTTGGACACCTGATCCAGCTCGATGAGCACTCCCTGCGTGAGCGACGCCGCATAGACCAGCAGCACGAGGCCGGTCGCCACGCGGAGAGCACCCCCAGGTTCCACCTCGTTGCGGCGCATGGCGAGCCCCAGAAACAGCGAACTCGTGGCACGGGCAACCGTTCGGGCCAGGGCCCGCGAGAGGATCGGCAAGGACAGCACGAGACCGGTGCCGACCAGCACGACCGCGAGCGGCATCAGGATCGCGGAGAACGAGGTGTCCGTGGGGACGTTCCCCGTCGCGCCGGCCACGCAGTATCCGATGACGATGCCGAGCCCAGGAACAAGCGGGAGCAGGCCCCACAGTCGCGGTGGCCTCTCCACGGCGCTGCGTCGCACAGCCAGCGGGTTGGCCGCGGCCTTCTTCGCTCCGACCCGGCCCACGAACCAGGCAAGCGCCGGACATCCCACCAGGCAGATGAGGAGCGCCGTTGGGGACAGCGCGCCATCGGCCGGGTACCACTTGAACCCGGGCAGTCCCAGCCGGGCGACCAGTTGGTTGACGACCCAGTAGGCACCCAGACCAAGCACGGCTCCCAGCAGTGCCGCGGCGACCGTCTCGGCGGCATTGACCCGCTGCGTGCCCTTTCTGCTCAGCCCGAGCAGGCGCAACGCGGCCAGCCGCCGCATTCGCGAGGCAGCGGACAACCGGGCGCACACGGACAGGAACACTGCCAGCGGTAGCAGTACGACACCAGCCAAGGTGAAGCGCAGGATGTCGAGGGTGGAGGGCTCCACAGTGGGGAAGCGAGCATCCTTCCGACCGAACCCAGACAAGTGGCCACCCCCCTTGAGCTCATCGGGTCTGGCGCCGACGTACGCGTAGAGCTCATCGGGATGGGCCAGCCCCTGAGCGGAAATGAGGCCCTTCTCCTTCCCCGGTAGGAGTTGAGCGAGGCCGCGGTCTACGCTCAGTAGCTCGTGCAGCCGGGGCGACACGAACACTTCGCCGGGGACGGGAAGCTCAGAAAGGCCCGGCGGCGGGGTGATGGGCGCACCTGTCCGAGCAATGAAGATCCGGGTGAGCGGTTCGGAACCGTAGGGGTCCACTCGGGTGAGTGCCAGGCCATCCCCTTCGGTTGAAAGACAGCTACCTCGCCCATTCGAGCAATCTGGATCTCGAGCTGCCTTACGGGCATCTTGCGCGGCCAGAATTCCCGGAATCGCAAGGACGACCGCCAGACAGCACACACCCACCCCGCTGCCCACGACCATGAGAATGAAGCGCACACGGTTGCCTCGTCCGCTCCCCAGCAATAGTCGGAGACCCAGAAGGAATTCCTTCACGATGCCTCCTCCCCGTGAGGCCTGAGCATTCCGTCACACATGATGTAGCGGGTGTCAGCTCGGGCAGCCACTTGGGCGTCGTGCGTCACAAGCACAACTGCCGTCCCTTGCGATCGCGCAAGGGTGAGGAACTCTTCCAGTACGGCCACGGCATTGCCGCTGTCAAGCGAGCCGGTGGGTTCATCCGCGAAAACAACGGCGGGCTTGTGCACCAGTGAACGAGCCACCGCCACGCGTTGACTCTGCCCCCCGGACACCTGCGAAGGCCGTCGCCCACACAGATCGGCAAGGCCGAGTCGCCCCAGGACTTCACCGGCCGCGGCGAGGGCATCTGCCTTGCGCCGTCCAGCCAGCCGGAGTGGCAAAGCCGTGTTTTCTTCTACGGTGAGCTCAGGCAAGAGCTCACCGTACTGGAAGACGAAACCAAAGCGTTCACGACGGAGAGCGCTTAGCTCTTCATCATCGAGATCCCCAAAAGATCGCCCTTCGAAATGGATCTCACCACGGGTGACTGGCAAGACTCCTGCCAAGCAGTAGAGCAGTGACGACTTCCCCGAACCGCTTTGACCGGTGATCGCCGCTACTTCTCCCCGGTGCAGGGAAATCTGCGCGTTACTGACAGCCGACGTTTCCCCGTAGAGAAGATCAATCCCCTTGGCGGAGAGAACTTCTGACATGTTGACCTCGTTCCCCTATCAAGAACCCGAGCCCAGGCGAAGCCACCTGGGCTCGGGATTTCAGACCGGATCAGACATGGTCCCAGTCATACGCAAATTCTTGCTCCGGAGCGCAATTGTCGGGGCGTAGGGTGCCCCGGTCGCGGCAGACTCGGAGCTTGATCTTCCCTGTATAGCGTTGTGCGCCGTCCCAGTTGGACTCGTGCAACCGAACTGAGCTCCGCTGCTTTCCGTAGTAACGCACCCAGCCGTGGCCGTGGACCTTGACTTCGATGTAGACGTTGTGCCGATCAGTGGCGATCGTGTCTTTGAGGTGACCCCACCATTCGAAGGCACCGTGATTGATCCCGGGCCGATTGAACTTGTACTTGCCGTAACTGAAATCGGCACCCAGCGGTGTGAGTTTCGGGATCTTCCCCTGCACCGGCGAAGTAGGCGCCGCCACCACCCCGCCGAACATCAGACCGACCGCGGCCAAGCCGAGCACTGCCCTCTTCATCCACGCCTCCGTGACCATCAGCGACACTGTCGTCGCCAGGAGTAACGGACTGTAGTGGCACGTAAGTTGACAGAAACGATCTATCGCCCCACAACCATCACATCAGGCGATCGACTTCCAGCCACCTCAGTGCGAAAAAACACCATCGAGCCACCGGCGGGTAGGAGGGCGGGCGGGCGGGCAGCACAAGAGGACGGCACCCCCGCACAGGGTGCCGTCCTCCTTGGTGCGCCGGAGCCGCCGCCGATCGGTGAGGGTCGGGGACCGGCGGCGGCTCCGGGGTCAGCGGGGCGTCAGCGGTGGTCGCTGCCCGTCGACTGCGAGGCCGCCCGGCCCGCCTCGAGCCGGGCCACCGGGATCCGGAACGGCGAGCAGGAGACGTAGTCGAGTCCCACCTCGTGGAAGAAGTGGACGGACTCCGGGTCGCCGCCGTGCTCGCCGCAGACGCCGAGCTTCAGGTCGGGGCGGGTGGCGCGGCCGGCCTCCACCGCCAGCTTCACCAGGGAGCCCACGCCGTCGCGGTCGATCGTCTCGAACGGGCTGACGCCGAAGATGCCCTTCTCCAGGTAGGCCGTGAAGAACGAGGCCTCGACGTCGTCGCGGCTGAAGCCCCACACCGTCTGGGTCAGGTCGTTCGTGCCGAAGGAGAAGAACTGCGCGGCCTCGGCGATCTGACCGGCGGTCAGCGCGGCGCGCGGCAGCTCGATCATCGTGCCGATCGAGAGCTTCAGCTGGACGCCGGTCGCGGCCTCGACCTCCGCGATGACCTCGTCGGCCTCCTCGCGGACGATCTCCAGTTCCTGCACCGTGCCGACGAGCGGGATCATGATCTCCGCGCGCGGGTCACCCTTCGCCGTCTTGCGCTCGGCCGCCGCTTCGGCGATCGCCCGTACCTGCATGGTGAACAGGCCGGGGATGACGAGGCCGAGGCGCACGCCGCGCAGACCCAGCATCGGGTTCTGCTCGTGCAGGCGGTGGACGGCCTGGAGGAGCCGGAGTTCGTTCTCGTGCGGCTCCTGGCGGGACTCGGCGAGGGCCACGCGGACCGACAGCTCGGTGATGTCGGGCAGGAACTCGTGCAGGGGCGGGTCCAGCAGCCGGACGGTGACCGGGAGGCCGTCCATCGCCGAGAACAGCTCCACGAAGTCCTGCTTCTGGAGCGGCAGGAGCGCCTTCAGCGACTCCTCGCGCTCGGTCTCCGTGTCCGCGAGGATCAGGCGCTCGACCAGCTCGCGACGGTCGCCGAGGAACATGTGCTCCGTACGGCACAGGCCGATGCCCTGGGCTCCGAAGCGGCGGGCGCGCAGCGCGTCCTCGGCGTTGTCCGCGTTGGCGCGGACCCGCAGGCGGCGCTTGCGGTCGGCGAACGCCATGATCCGGTGCACGGCCTCGACGAGCTCGTCGGCGTCGTTGGCGCCCGCGTGCATCCGGCCCTCGAAGTACTCCACCACGGGGGACGGGACCACCGGGACCTCGCCCAGGTAGACCTTGCCGCTCGAGCCGTCGATGGAGATCAGGTCGCCTTCCTCGACGACATGGCCGCCCGGCACCGTCATCCGGCGGCGCTTGGTGTCGACCTCGAGCTCCTCGGCGCCGCAGACACAGGTCTTGCCCATGCCGCGGGCCACCACGGCCGCGTGGGAGGTCTTGCCGCCGCGCGAGGTCAGGATGCCCTCGGCCGCGATCATGCCGTCCAGGTCGTCGGGGTTGGTCTCGCGGCGGACCAGGATGACCTTCTCGCCCGAGCGGGACCACTTGACGGCCGTGTACGAGTCGAAGACCGCCTTGCCCACCGCCGCGCCCGGCGATGCCGCGATGCCCCGGCCGACCTGCTGGACCTTCGCCTCCTCGTCGAAGCGCGGGAACATCAGCTGGGCGAGCTGGGCGCCGGTCACCCGCTGGAGCGCCTCGGCCTCGTCGATCAGGCCCTGGTCGACGAGCTGGGTGGCGATACGGAAGGCCGCGCCCGCCGTGCGCTTGCCGACGCGGGTCTGGAGCATCCACAGCTGACCGCGTTCGATGGTGAACTCGATGTCGCAGAGATCCTTGTAGTGGTTCTCCAGCGTCTCCATGATCTGCATCAGCTGGTCGTACGACTTCTTGTCGATCGACTCCAGCTCGGCGAGCGGAACGGTGTTGCGGATGCCCGCCACCACGTCCTCGCCCTGGGCGTTCTGGAGGTAGTCGCCGTAGACGCCCTGGTGGCCGGAGGCGGGGTCGCGGGTGAACGCCACGCCCGTGCCCGAGTCGGGGCCCAGGTTGCCGAAGACCATCGAGCAGACGTTGACGGCCGTGCCCAGGTCGCCGGGGATGCGCTCCTGGCGGCGGTAGAGCTTCGCGCGGTCGGTGTTCCAGGAGTCGAAGACGGCGTGGATGGCGAGGTCCATCTGCTCGCGCGGGTCCTGCGGGAAGTCCCGTCCGGCCTCGGTCTTGACGATCTTCTTGAAGCGGGTGACCAGCTTCTTCAGGTCCGCGGCCTCCAGCTCGGTGTCGACCGTGACCTTCTTGGCGGTCTTCGCGGCCTCCAGCGCGTCCTCGAAGAGCTCGCCCTCGACGCCGAGGACCGTCTTGCCGAACATCTGGATCAGGCGGCGGTAGGAGTCCCAGGCGAAGCGGTCGTCGCCGGCCTGCTTGGCGAGGCCCTGGACCGACTTGTCGGAGAGGCCGATGTTGAGGACCGTGTCCATCATGCCGGGCATCGAGAACTTGGCGCCGGAGCGGACCGAGACCAGCAACGGGTCGTCGGCCTGCCCGAGCTTCTTGCCCATCCGCTGCTCCAGCGCGTCGAGGTGCGCACTCACCTCGTCACGCAGTGCCGCCGGCTCCTCGCCGCTGTCGAGGTAGACCTTGCAGGCCTCGGTGGTGATGGTGAAGCCGGGAGGGACGGGAAGGCCCAGGTTGGTCATCTCGGCGAGGTTCGCGCCCTTGCCGCCGAGAAGGTCCTTGAGCTCCTTGTTGCCCTCGGTGAAGTCATAGACGAACTTCACGCCCTCAACGGTCGCGGCCTGCTCGGCTACCTGGAGATCTTTGTTTTCCGACACGGGTCTCGACTCCTCGAGGACGCGGTGGCTGCCCTGACGGCCAGGAACATACCCAGATCGAAGGCTCCTGGGTACGTCCACTCGCGCGTCATGTGCCCGTAACCAACCGTCCGCCAGCGGATCGAAAGTCAAGGCTTGGCAAGCGCACGGCCGCGGATGTTTTCACTTCTTGAACGCAAGCGCCCTCCCGGCGCCTCTCGCATGCCCCATATTACGCTCAGATGAGCACTGTGTGGCACGATTGATTTCGATCGATGAACGATCAAGGGGTGGCACTGAGTGCCACTCCTTGGAGAAGTGCAATCGTTCTTGATTCGCTCATCTGAGCACTTCCCCCCTCAGGGGTGGCGAGAATCACGCTGGAACGAGCCTTGTGCGGACGCCTCGATTTCACGATGCGGACGCACCCGAGGACCCGCCGGGAGAGGGAAACCTGCTCGTCACACGAGCCGCCCGGTGTTCTCGGCAGTCCTGAGCCTCCCGGCATTCCGAGAGGTCCCGATCCTGCCGACGTTCCCGGCAGTCCTGAGTCTCCCGACATTCCCGGGAGGTCCCGAGCCTTCGAGCCTCCCGGGATTCCCTTCGAGATTCCCGGAGCTTCCGGGCCTCCAGGGTTCGTCGAGGGTCCGGGCCTCTCGAGGCTTCCGGGAGGTCCGGGGGCCCCGGGCGCCCGGAGGCCCGTCACACGAGCGTCTCTCACACCCCGAGCGCCAGCAACCGCTCCTCGGCCCGCTCCGGCGCGTACAGGTGCTCCACGACCAGCGCTCCCGCTCCCACCAGGCCCGCCCGCTCGCCGAGCCGTGAGGTCACCACGTCCAGGTGGGCGGTGGAGCGGGGCAGCGCGCGCTGGTAGAGCAGCTCGCGCACGCCCGTCAGGAAGGCGGTTCCGGCCAGATCTCCGGCGATCATCAGAACCCCGGGGTTGAGCAGCGTCACGACGGTCGCCAGGACGTCCCCGACCCGGCGGCCGGCCTCACGGGCCAGTGCGGCCGCCTCCGGGTGCCCGGCCGCGAGCAGGTCGCGCACATCCGAACCCGAGGACGCCGGAACACCCGACTCCGCCAGCCTCCGCGCCACGGCGCCACCGCTGGCGACCGCCGCGAGACAGCCGTAGGAGCCGCAGCGGCACAGCGCCTCCGCGCCCACCCGGATGTGCCCGATGTCGCCGGCCCCGCCGTCGACGCCGCGGAAGATCGAGCCACCGACCACGACTCCCGCGCCTATCCCGGTCGACACCTTGACCAGCACGAACGCCGAGCAGTCGGCGTATCCGGTGCGCTGTTCGCCGTACGCCATGAGGTTGGCGTCGTTGTCGACGAGGACGGGGACCGCCACCGCGCCCCCGAACCCGCCCGCGGTCCCGCCCGCCGTCCGTTCGGAGAAGGCGCGGGACAGGCGGCCCCTTATGTCGTAGCCGTCCCAGCCGGGCATGATCGGCGGCTGGACGACCCGGCCGGTCTCGCTGTCGACCGGGCCGGGCACGGCGAGTCCGATGCCGCACACCTCGTCCGGCCGGTGGCCCGCCTTCTCCAGCAGCTCGGCGAACCAGCCGCCCAGCTCGCCGAGCACCACGTCCGGCCCGTCCTCCAGGATCAGCGTGCCGCCGTGCTCGGCCAGGATCTCTCCGGTCAGCGTCAGCACGGCAGCCCGCGCGTGGCGCGTGTCCAGGTCCGCCGCCAGGACGACGGCGTGGGCGTCGTCGAACTCCAGGGTGATCGAGGGACGGCCGCCCAGCGGGGAGTCGACCGGGCCGCCGGCCCCCTCGCGCAGCCAGCCGGCGCGGAAGAGGCGGTCAAGACGCTGGCCGACGGTGGCTCGGGAGAGGCCGGTGGCCTGCTGGAGGGCACCACGTGTCGTCGCCCGCCCCTTGCGCACCAGTTCGAGCAGATCTCCGGCGCTGGCCTGGCCTCGTCCCGTCATGCGCACCCCCTTGTGTTTCTCAAGCCTGCATTACATATTGAGTTTTGCGTGTTAAATAGACGTAACCCTATGGTAGCCACCGCCGAACCGGTCGGCCTTGTCGTCTTCGGGGAGCCCCGAGTGGATCGCACCGCCCAGCTCATCGCCCGCCCGGCCGAGTACGCCGTTGCATACGATCCGGCGGCGCCGCCCGGTCCGCCGCACTTCGGGGCTCCGGCACCCGGGACCGCGCACCGCGCGGCACTGCGCCGCAGGGCGGCGCACGTACTGGCGGGCAACTGGACGGGGACGTCGACGGTTCCCTCGCCCGGTCTGTACCCGCACCAGTGGTCCTGGGACTCGGCCTTCATCGCCATCGGCCTGCGGCACGTCTCGCCGCGCCGGGCGCAGACGGAGCTGGAGACGCTGCTGGACGCCCAGTGGGGCGACGGGCGCATCCCGCACATCGTGTTCAACCCCTCCGTGCCGCTCGACGCGTACTTCCCGAGCCCCGACTTCTGGCGCTCCTCGACCGCGGGGCGCGCTGCGGGCGCCCCGCGCACCGTACAGACCTCCGGCATCGTGCAGCCACCGGTGCACGCGCTCGCGGCCTGGCTGGTGCACTGCGCCGACCCGGGCCTCTCGCGCGCCCGCGGCTTCCTCACCCGGGTGTACCCCCGGCTCGCCGCCTGGCACCGCTATCTGCTGCACCGGCGTGACCTGGGCGGGGGCGGGCTGGTGGCCGTCGTCCATCCGTGGGAGCAGGGCATGGACAACGCGCCGAGCTGGGACGCGCCGCTCTCCCGGGTCGCCCCGGCCCCGGCCCGTTCCTTCCGCCGCGCCGACCTCGACCACGGGGCGCCCGAGGACCGTCCGACCGACCTGGACTACGGCCGGTACGTGCGGCTGGCCACGGACTACCGGGACGGCGGGTACCGGGACGGCGGGTACCGGGACGGCGGCGTGCGGGACGGCGGCGTGCGGGGCAGTGGCGGGCTCCCCGGCGGGTACGGCGCCGAGGAAGCGGCGGACGGCGGGTACGGCGACGGCGGAGAGGCGGACGGCGGACACCGCGCGGACCGGAGGCGGGACGGGGACCGACGCGAGGACCGAGGGCCGGACGGGGACCGACGCGACGGCCGAGTGCGGGACCGTGGGCATCAGGGAGCCCTCGGACAGGACTGCGGGCAGGACGGCGGGCACCTGGGCGGCCGGAAGCGGGACGGCAGGCACGCGGGCGGGCCCGGTGGGGGCGGCCACGGCGCCGGGGGCGCGGAGTTCGCCGTCGAGGACCCCGCCTTCAACGCGCTGCTCATCGCCTCCGAACACGCCCTCGCGCGGATCGCGTACGAGCTGGGCGCGACCGGCACGGCCCGGCACGCGCGCGCGGAGCGGCTGACGGCGGCCCTCGTCGAGCGGCTGTGGGACCCGGCGGAGGGCATGTTCTTCTGCCGTGATCTGCGCGGTGGGGATCCGGACCCGGGCCGGCGCCCGCTCACCGGCGCCCTCGTCCCGGAGCGCGGCGTCTCCGGTCTCGTCCCGCTCCTCCTGCCCGGCCTGCCGCGCGAGGTGGCCGCCGCTCTCGTGCGCACCCTGCGCGGCCCGCACTTCGGCCTGGGCACCGCCACCCGCCTCGCGCCCAGCTACGACCTGCTCGGCGAGGCCTTCGACCCGCACCGCTACTGGCGCGGCCCGGCCTGGTTCAACACGAGCTGGCTGCTCGAGCGGGGCCTCAGGCTGCACGGCGACGAGACCGGTGCGGACGCGCTGCGGCGGGCTGTGCTGGACATCGCGGACACCTCCGACTTCGCGGAGTACGTCGACCCGTACACCGGCGAGGCCTGTGGCGCGACCGGCTTCAGCTGGACCGCCGCGCTCACGCTCGACCTGCTGCACGCCGACACCACGTCAGGCACGGGTGTCATGGCCGGACCGGGCATCCCGGCCGGCACGGGTAACACGGCTCTCAAGGGAGGGGACCGGGGATGACGGACCGGCATCATCTGCTCGTGTACGGCGGGACGTTCGCCGCCGTGGGCGACCGCGGGGACATCAGCGGCGTACGGGGCTCCGGGGTGGCCGACGGATCCCCCGAGGGGTTGTTCGTCCGGGACGCCCGGCACCTCAGCCGCTGGCAGCTGACGGTCGACGGCGCCGTACCGGAGGTGCTCTCGCCGGTCGCGGACGGCGACACCACACGGTGCGTGCTCGTCCCGCGCGGCGGCCGCAACGAGCCGCCGTCCTGCACGCTGTTCCGTGAACAGGCCGTCGGGGACAGCTCGTTCGTCGAGTCGCTGCGGATCGTCAGCAACCGCCCGGTGCCGACGACGGTCCGCCTCGCGGTCACCGCCGACGCCGACTTCACCGACCAGTTCGAACTGCGCTCCGACCACCGGACGTACGCGAAGACCGGCGTCGTGCGCCGCCGCCAGATCCTCGACGACGGCGTGGAGTTCACCTACCGGCGCGGTGAGTGGCAGTCCTGTACGACGGTGACGGCCGAGCCCGTGCCGGACGCCGTCGAGGAGACCGGCACCGGCGCCCGCCGGCTGGTGTGGAAGCTGGAGCTCGAGCCGCACGGCTCCGCCGAGCTGACCCTGCGGGTGATGGCCCGGCCGCACGGCGAGAAACGGGCCCTGCGGGTGCCCCGCTCACCGGCCGCGATCACCGGTCAACTCCTCGCGCAGGAGGGCGAGTTCGTGGAGGGCGTGGCCTTCCCGACCGGCTGGCCCGAGCTGGCCGCGGCCTGTGCCCGCGGTCTCGCGGACCTGGCCTCGCTCCAGGTCCAGGCGACCGGCCCGGACGGCGAGGAACTGCGCGTACCGGCGGCGGGCGCCCCCTGGTTCCTGACCCTGCTGGGCCGTGACGCCCTGCTCACCTCGCTGTTCGTCCTGCCCTACCGCTCCCGCCCGGCCGCCGCCACCCTGCTCGCGCTCGCCGCGGCCCAGGCCACCGAGACCGGCCCGCGGACCGTGTCCCAGCCCGGCAAGATCGTGCACGAGGTGCGGCACGGCGAGCTCGCGCATTTCGGGCAGGTCCCGTACGGCCGCTACTACGGCTCCGTGGACGCGACTCCCCTCTTCCTCGTCCTCCTCGGCGCATATGTCGAGCAGACCCGGGACGTGACGCTGGCCCGCCGGCTGGAGCCGCACGCCCGCGCGGCGATCGGCTGGATGCTGGACCACGGCGGTCTCACCTCCCGCGGCTACCTGGTGTACCGGGCCGACCAGGGCGGTCTGGCCAACCAGAACTGGAAGGACTCCCCCGGCGCCATCTGCTCCGCGGACGGCACCCGCGCGACCGGAGCGGTGATGGCGGCGGGGGCCCAGGGCTACGCGTACGACGCGCTGCGCCGCACGGCGTGGGTGGCGCGCACGGTGTGGGAGGACGAGAAGTACGCGGCCCTGCTGGAACAGGCGGCCGCCGACCTGCGGGACCGGTTCCAGCGGGACTTCTGGATGGGTGAGCGTTCCTTCCCGGCGCTCGCCCTGGACGGTGAGGGCCGCCAGGTCGACGCGCTCGCCTCGGACGCCGGGCATCTGCTCTGGTCGGGCCTGCTGGACAAGGAGTACGGGGAGCAGGTGGGCCGGCGGCTGCTCGAACCGGACTTCTTCTCCGGCTGGGGTGTGCGCACGCTGGCGTCCGGGCAGCCCGCGTACCACCCGCTCTCCTACCACCGCGGTTCGGTCTGGCCGCACGACAACGCGCTGATCACGCTGGGCCTCGCCCGCTACGGCCTGCACGACGAGGCCCGTACGGTCGCCCACGCGCTGGTCGATGCGGCGACCGCGACCGGACACCGGCTCCCCGAGGTCCTCGCGGGCTACGGCCGTGACACCCACGGGGAGCCGGTACCGTACCCGCACGCGTGTGTACGGGAGTCCCGTTCGGCGGCGGCCCCGTTGGCGCTGCTCACGGCGGTCGGGGGCGCGTGAGCTCCTCCGTTCCGGCCCCGCTCCGGCCGCTTGGCGTGACGTTTGCGTGGTGTTTGCCGAGCGCTGGCCGAGGGTGACTGAACGCGAGCCGAAGGCAGGCCGTACGAAACTGTGGCGGATCCGGCCCCACGCCGGATCCGCCGAACCGCCGGGCTTCGTACGGAAGGACCCCCGGGTGCCTGTCACCACTCGCTCATCCCAGCCGCCCACCCCGCAAGACCCCGAGGACGACACCCCGACGCCGCGAACCCCCTCGGCCGACGCCTCGACGGCCGAACCCGCCACGGCCGACGAGGCCACCGAACCCTCCGCGCCCACCGCGCCCGATGAGACCGTCGGGTCCGCCCGCGCCGCGCAGGCCGTCCCCCGGGGTCTCCGGGCGCGGATCGCGTACTGGCGGGGATGGCGGGGGCGGTATCCGCGGGTCGCTCGGGTGGTGTGGTGGACCGCGACCGTCGTCTCCCTGGTGCTCGTGTTCGGGGCGTTGTCGCTGCCGAATCGTCTCTTCGCGCTGCACCCCAGCCGGTTCGTGCGGCTGCCGGGTGAGGCGATCATCGGCGCGGCCCTGCTGCTGGCGCTGCCGCGCAGGCCCCGGGTGGCGCTGGCGGCGCTGGCCGGTGCGGCCCTCGGTGCGCTGACCATACTGAACGTGCTCGACATGCAGTTCGTGGAGTACCTGGGCCGCGACTTCGACCTCGTCCTGGACTGGACCCTGCTGGACGACGCGCAGTCGTACGTGGCGGACTCGATGGGCGGGGCGGTCGCGCTGGCCGCGTCGATCGGGCTGCTCCTGCTCATCGTGCTGATCCTGGCCGGCATGGCGCTGGCGACGGTGCGGCTGAGCCGCCTCCTGGTGCGTGACACCCGGCGGGCGACCCGGGGCACGCTGATCGCGGGCACCGTCTGGATCACCTGCTCCGTCCTCGGTGTCCAGTACGCCGAGCTGCCGGTCGCCTCCGACCAGGTCGTGAACACGCTCGCCTCCGAGGCCAGGCGGGTGCGGGCGACCCTCCAGGACGAGGCGGCGTTCGGAAAGGTGGCCCGCAGCGACACGTTCGGGGCCACCCCGCCCGCCCAGCTCGTGCCGGACCTGCGCGGCAAGGACGTGATCTTCACCTTCATCGAGAGCTACGGCCGCAGCGCCATCGAGGATCCGGGCATCGCTCCGGGCGTCGTCGAGACCCTGGACACCAGCACCGCGGCCCTGGCGCAGGCCGGCTTCAGCGCGAAGAGCGGCTGGCTGACCTCGGCGACGTACGGCGGCAGCAGCTGGCTCGGCCACTCCACCACCCTGTCCGGCCTGTGGGTCGACACCCAGCAGCGGTACCGCACGGTCATGGCCAGCGACCACCTGTCCCTGACGAAGGCGTTCCAGAAGACCGGCGCCTGGGACACGGTCGGCGTCATGCCGGGCGTGCAGAAGGGCTGGCCGGAGCAGAGGTTCTACGGCCTGGACAAGGTCTACAACGCGTTCCAGATGGGCTACCAGGGGCCGAAGTTCAGCTGGTCGACCATGCCCGACCAGTACGCCCTGGAGGCGTTCCAGCGGCTGGAGCACGGCCGCACCGACCGCGACAAGCCGCTGATGTCGGAGATCATCCTGACCTCCAGCCACCAGCCCTGGGCGCCGATCCCGAAGATGGTCGGCTGGGACGAGCTCGGCGACGGCTCGGTGTTCGAGGACATCCAGGCGGCCGGTGAGAAGGCGTCCGACGTCATCTCCGACTCCGACCGGTCCAAGAAGGCGTACGGCGAGTCCGTCCAGTACTCGGTGACCGCTCTCACCCAGTGGCTGGAGCGGTACGGCACCGACGACACCGTCCTGGTGTTCCTCGGCGACCACCAGCCCATCAGCCGGGTCAGCGGCAACGAGGCCAGCCGGGACGTGCCGATCTCGATCGTCGCGAAGGACCCGAAGGTCCTCGACAAGATCGCCGCCTGGAACTGGACGGACGGTCTGAAGCCCGCCCACGACGCCCCGGTGTGGAAGATGAGTTCCTTCCGCGACAGGTTCCTGAAAGCGTACGGCTCGACCCCGCACCCGTCGACCGGCTGAGCACGCACCGTCGACGGACCGGGCGCCCACCGTCGACGGACCGAAGAGCACCCACCCGTCGACGGGTGGGTGTCCTGCGGGCGCCTCAGCCGCCCGAGGTGTCCAGTTCGGCGTCCTCGCTGATGCCCGCGCAGTCGTAGGGGTCCTTCAGCCAGCCGTCCGGCAGCACCACCCTGTTGTTGCCGGAGGTGCGGCCCCGGGGGCCGTCGGCGCCGGTGGGCCAGGGCTGGTCGAGGTCCAGCTCGTCGAGGCCGCCCCGGAGTTCGGCGAGCGACGAGGTGACGGCCAGCCGCTTGCGCATCTCGGAGCCGACGGCGAAGCCCTTGAGGTACCAGGCGACGTGCTTGCGGAAGTCGATGACCCCGCGCGGCTCGTCGCCGATCCACTCGCCGAGCAGGGTGGCGTGCCGGACCATCACGTCGGCGACCTCGCGGAGGGACGGCCGCGCGATGTCGTCCGTGCGTCCCTCGAAGGCGGCCACGAGGTCGGCGAACAGCCACGGCCGGCCGAGGCAGCCGCGCCCGACGACCACGCCGTCGCAGCCGGTCTCGCGCACCATCCGCAGCGCGTCCTCGGCCGACCAGATGTCGCCGTTGCCGAGGACGGGGATCTCCGGGACGTGTTCCTTCAGGCGGGCGATCGCCTCCCAGTCGGCGGTGCCGCCGTAGTGCTGGGCGGCGGTGCGTCCGTGCAGCGCGATCGCGGTGACGCCCTCCTCGACGGCGATCCGGCCGGCGTCGAGGTAGGTGATGTGGTCGTCGTCGATGCCCTTGCGCATCTTCATCGTCACCGGCAGGTCGCCGGCCCCGGCGACCGCCTCGCGCAGGATGGCGCGGAGCAGGTGACGCTTGTAGGGGAGGGCGCTGCCGCCGCCCTTCCTCGTCACCTTGGGGACCGGGCAGCCGAAGTTCAGGTCGATGTGGTCGGCGAGACCCTCCTCCGCGATCATGCGGACGGCCTTGCCGACGGTGGCCGGGTCGACGCCGTACAGCTGGATCGACCGCGGCTTCTCGGTCGCGTCGAAGTGGATCAGCTGCATGGTCTTCTCATTGCGCTCGACCAGCGCCCGGGTCGTGATCATCTCGCTCACGAACAGGCCCTTGCCTCCGCTGAACTCCCGGCACAGAGTCCGGAAGGGAGCGTTGGTGATCCCGGCCATGGGGGCCAGGACGACCGGCGGGGTGACGGTGTGCGGGCCGATCCGGAGGGTCGCGTTCTGCGTGGGCGCGGTCATGGGCATCCACCCATTGTCACGCATCCGGCGACGTGCCCGGCCGCACCTCCGAGCACACCGCTTGTAGCTACCATTAGTTAGGCGCACTATTGATATCGGCGTACGATGGAGCGCATGCCCGAGCTCAGCCCTCGTCGCCGTCTCCTCGTCCTCGCCATCTGCTGCATGAGCCTGCTGATCGTGAGCCTCGACGTCACGGTTTTGAACGTCGCCCTGCCCTCGATGCAGAGCGATCTGCACGCCTCCACCGCCGGCCTCCAGTGGACGATCGACGCCTACACGCTCGTCCTGGCCGTGCTGCTGATGCTCGCCGGGTCGACGGCCGACCGGATCGGCCGCAAGAAAGTCTTCATGGCCGGGCTGGTCGTGTTCACGCTCGGCTCGCTGCTGTGCTCGCTCGCCCCGAACCTGGAGCTGCTCGTCGCCGCCCGGATGGTGCAGGCGGTCGGCGGGTCGATGCTGAACCCGGTGGCCATGTCGATCATCACCAACACGTTCACCGACCCGCGCGAGCGGGCCCGCGCCATCGGGGTGTGGGGCGCGGTCGTGGGCATCTCGATGGCCGCGGGCCCGCTGCTGGGCGGACTTCTGGTGGAGTCGGTGGGCTGGCGGTCGATCTTCTGGATCAACCTGCCGATCGGCGCGGTCGCCCTGCTGGCGACCCTGCGGTTCGTTCCCGAGTCCCGCGCGCCGAAGGCCCGCCGCGCCGACCCGGTCGGCCAGCTGCTGGTCATCGCGCTCTTCGGCCCCCTCACCTACGCGATCATCGAGGTGCCGGAGGCGGGCGCGGCGACGAGCGGCCCCTTCTTCGCCGTGGCGCTCGCCGCGCTGATCGGCCTGCTGTGGTACGAGCCCCGGCGCAGCGAACCCCTCGTCGACCTGCGCTTCTTCCGGTCGGTGCCGTTCAGCGGGGCGACCGTGGTGGCGGTCGGCGCGTTCGCCGCACTGGGCGGCTTCCTGTTCCTGTCCACGCTGTACCTCCAGAACGTACGGGGCCTGGACGCGCTGCACGCCGGGCTGTGGATGCTGCCGATGGCCGTCCCGACGTTCCTGTGCGCCCCGCTGTCCGGACGGTTGGTCGGCAGCCGGGGACCACGGCTGCCGCTGCTGATCTCGGGCGCCGCGATCACGACGAGCGGGCTGCTGTTCGCCGTCTTCGAGGCGGAGACGTCCGACGCGACGCTGTTCCTCGGGTACGTGCTGTTCGGGGTGGGCTTCGGGTTCGTGAACGCGCCGATCACGAACACGGCGGTCTCGGGCATGCCGCGCGGTCAGGCGGGGGTCGCTGCGGCGGTCGCCTCCACCAGCCGCCAGCTGGGCCAGACGCTGGGCGTCGCGGTGGTCGGCGCGGTCCTGGCGGCCGGCGTGAGCACCTCGGCGTACCGGGACACCTTCGTCTCGGCCGCCGTCCCCGGCTGGTGGATCCTCGCCGGATGCGGTTTCGTCGTCCTCGTCCTGGGCGCCGTGACCACCGGGCCCTGGGCCCGGCGGACGGCGGAGCGGACCGCGGCGCGACTGGAGTCGCCGGAGGTCCGGGAGGCGGCGACCCTCAGCGTCTGACCCCGCTCTCGACGGTCCGGACGCCTTCGACGGGCTCGACGGCCGGAGGGCTCGACGGCCGGCCTGGAGGGCTCGACGGCCGACCTGGGGGTGGTGGCGGTTTGAGCGGCAATGACGCTCGTAGCGCTCCCAGCGGTCAGGCACTTTCGGCGATCAGGCGATCTCGACGCTCCTGGCGCTCCCGGCGGTCAGGCGATCTCGACGCTCCCTGCGCTCCCTGCGCTCCCGGCGGTCACGGCGGTCACGGCGGACGGCGTCTGGGCGAACGCGTACAGCTTCTCCAGCCGCTCGCGCGTCACCTCGTCCGCCGGTGCGTACGTCACCAGGCGCGCCCCGAGTTCCGGGCTCAGCCAGAGGTCGGTGTGGGTGAGGTCGAGGAGGCCGACGTGGGGGTTGCGGAACTGTTTGGTCTTGCTGCGGGTCGCGACGACCTCGTAGCGCTCCCAGTTCTCGCGGAACTCGGGGGACTCCGACTGGAGCCGCTTGACCAGCATCTTCCAGGCGGGCTCGGTGAGATGGCCGGCCATGGAGGCGCGGAGCTTCGCCGCCATGAGCCGCATGCTCTCGTCGAGGTGGACGACCGACTCGCGCCACTGCGGGTGGGTGTGCACGAGGATCATGCAGTTGCGGTCCTCGGGCGGGATCGCGTCGAGGTCGCAGAGCAGATGGGCGTAGGTGCGGTTGTAGGCCAGGATGTCGTAGCGGCTGTTCTGGACACAGGCGGGCAACGGGTCGAGCTGGTCGAGCACCTCGCGCACCGCGTCGGTGACGCCGGCGCACGACGAGGCGGGGGTCGGGTCGGTGGCGGCGGCCAGCTGGAAGAGGTGGGCCCGTTCGCTCGGGTCGAGCAGCAGGGTGCGGGCGAGGGCGTCCAGGACCTGGACCGAGACCTGGATGTCCCTCGACTGCTCGAGCCAGGTGTACCAGGTGACGCCCACCGCCGAGAGATGCGCGACCTCCTCGCGGCGCAGCCCCGGGGTCCGGCGGCGCGCTCCACGCGGGAGACCCACCTGCTCGGGTGTGATCCGCTCGCGGCGGCTGCGCAGGAAGGCGGCCAGCTCATGGCGCCGGATCGCGGAGCCACCGGCCCGGCGCGACTCGCGGGCCTTGTGGACCTCGCGGGCCTCCTCCGCCGCACGGACCTCCTGGTCCTCACGAGTCCCCTCGGCTCGGCGGGTCGCCTGGGCCTCTCGCGCGCGTGTCTCCTGGGCCATCGTCGTCATGCCTCCAGCGTGCGGCCGCCCGGACCCTGTTGCCAGGTACTCCTTCTACCAGGATAAGAAGCATCTGGTACCAGTCTGGGCGGCGGCGCAGGCTCGGGGGCGTGACTGAAACCATCACGACACCGGCCGCCGCACGAACGGTGGCGGCGCCCCGCGCGCTCGGCCCGCTCGGGCTGTTCACCGTGCTGCTCGGCGCGGCACTTCCCCTGATCGACTTCTTCATCGTCAACGTCGCCCTGCCCTCGATGGGCCGGGATCTCGCCGCGAGCGAGTCCGTCCTCGAACTCGTCGTCGCCGGGTACGGGCTCGCGTACGCCGTACTGCTCGTGCTGGGCGGCCGGCTCGGTGACCTGTTCGGCCGGCGCCGGCTCTTCCTGGGCGGCATGGCCGCCTTCGGCCTGACCTCGCTGGCCTGCGGGCTCGCGCCGGACGCGTGGTCGCTGGTCGCGGCGCGGGTCGCCCAGGGCGCGTCGGCCGCCGCGATGGTTCCCCAGGTGCTCGCCACCATCCAGTCGTCCACCGAGGGGCCGCGGCGCGCCAAGGCGATGAGCCTGTACGGCGCGACCGCCGGGCTGTCCATGGTCGCGGGCCAGATCCTGGGCGGCGTACTGGTCGCCGCGGACCTCGCCGGCAGCGGCTGGCGGTCGGTGTTCCTCGTCAACGTCCCCGTCGTGGTCGTCGGGCTCGTCCTCGCCGTCCGTACGGTCCCGGAGACGCGCTCGCAGCACCCCGAGCCCGCGGACGGCCCCGGCACCGTGCTCCTCGGCGCCGCCCTGCTGACGCTGCTCGTCCCGCTCACCGAGGGCCGGGCAGCGGGCTGGCCGCTGTGGACGTGGCTGTCGCTTGCGGCGTTCCCGCTGCTGACGGGCGCGTTCCTCGCGGTGGAGCGGCGGGCCGACCGGCGGGGCCGTACCCCGCTGGTGCCGCCGAGCCTGTTCGCGCTCACCTCGCTGCGGCGCGGCCTCACGATCATGGTGCCGTTCGCGATCGGCTTCAGCGGGTTCATGTTCGTCATCGCCGTGGCGCTCCAGAGCGGGGCGGGCCTCGGTCCGGTGCCGGCCGGTCTGGCGCTCGCGCCGATGGCCCTGGCGTTCTTCCTCGTCTCGCTGGCCGGGCCACGGCTGGTGACGCGGTTCGGCGCCCGGGTGGTCACGGCGGGCTCGGTGATCCAGGGCGTGGGTGTCGTCCTGATCCTGCTGGCGGTGCGCGCCGACTGGCCGGACGTGGGTTTCGTCGCGCTGCTGCCGGGCGCGGCGGTCGCCGGCGCGGGACAGGCGCTCCAACTGCCCGTCGTCATGCGGATCGTGATGTCCGAGGTGCCGCCGGCCCGCGCCGGCGTCGGCAGCGGGGTGATGGTGACCACCCAACAGGCCTCGCTGGCGCTGGGTGTGGCCACCCTCGGGACCCTGTTCCTCTCCCTGGTCCCGGGGATGGGCATGCGGGACGCCCTGATCACCACGCTGGCCGTGCAGTTGGGCGGGGTCGTCGTGACGGGGCTGCTGAGCCTGCGGCTGCCGCGCAGGGTGGGCTGACTCCGGCCTCCCGCTCGGCCCCGACCTCCCGACCGGCCCGGCCGCCGCACCGGGCCCGGGAACGGCTCGGTCAACTCCACCGGGCAGAGTCCCCGTTGATGTTGTTCTTGCTGCACACTCCTTGCTGGCCGAGATTTCGGGAGGCGTGGTGCTGGAGATCAACACGAGCAAGGTGAGCCGCTGGGACCAGCACGGGCGGGAGCATGTCGTCAGGGTGCGGCGCGCGGGTGTGCAGCGCACGATCAGATGTGACACCTGCGGCTGGCGCAAGGGGGCGCAGTTCCTGCCCTGGCTGAAGGCCGAGGAACACCTCGCCGAGGCGCACCAGGCGACGGTGGATCCCGCGGAGGGCCGCGAGCCGCGATGACTTCCGGTCGTCGCGGGGGTCTCAAGGAGGACGAGAGGCAATCGCACCGGAAGGCCGGCCCATGAGCGCTCTGCACGACACCCTGCGACGGTACGTCGACGACGGCACCGTGCCGGGAGCGGTGGGCCTCGTGGCCCGCGGTGACGCGGTGGAGGTGGTGACCGTCGGTTCGCAGGACGCCGAGGGCACCGCCCCGATGGACCGGGGATCTCTCTTCCGGATCGCCTCGATCACCAAGCCGGTCACGGCGGCGGCCCTGCTGATGCTGGTGGACGAGGGGCTCCTGGCCCTTGACTCGCCGGTGGCCGAGTGGCTCCCCGAGCTGGCGGACCCGGTCGTGGTCCGCACGCCGTCCGCGCCCGTCGACGACGTGGTCCCGGCGGCCCGCCCGATCACGGTCGAGGACCTGCTGAGTTCCCGCCCCGGCTGGGGCTTCCCGTCGGACTTCACGCTCCCTGCGGTGCAGGCCCTGTTCGGCGTGCAGAAGGACGGCCGGGCCCCGCAGGCCTACCCGGACCCGGACACCTGGCTGGCGGACCTGGCCCGCGTCCCCCTGCTGTACCAGCCGGGAGAGGCCTGGCTGTACGGCACGGCCTCCGACCTCCAGGGCATCCTGATCGCGCGGGTGTCCGGCCGTCCGCTCCCCGAGTTCCTCGCGGAACGGGTCTTCGAGCCGCTGGGCATGAAGGACACGGCGTTCGAGGTCCCGAAGGAGAAGCGGGACCGCTTCACCACCGCCTACCGTCCCGACGGCGCGGGCGCGCCGGAGGTGGCGGACACCCCGGACGGCCAGTGGAGCCGTGTCCCCGCCTTCCCGTCGGGCGGCGGCGGGCTGGTGTCCACGGCGGACGACTGGCTGGCCTTCGCCCGCCTGCTCCTGAACGGCGGCGAAGCGGGCGGCCGCAGTCTCCTCTCCCCGGCCTCGGTGAGCCGCATGACGAGCAACCATCTGACGGCGCCGCAGAGGGAGTTGGCGTCGCTGTTCCTGGAGGGCCAGGGCTGGGGCCACGGCGGCGGGGTCGACGTCTCCCCCATCGACCCCTGGAACGTCCCCGGCCGCTACGGCTGGGTCGGCGGTACGGGCACGACGGCCCACATCGTCCCGCAGACGGGCACGGTCACGATCCTCCTCACCCAGATGGCGATGGAGAACCCGACGCCCACACCGCTGATGCGGGACTTCTGGCGGTGTACGGCGGGGCGCTGACGTCCTACGCCGCCGGAGCCCGCAGCCCCGCCAGCAGCAGATCCACCAGCGCCGTGAAGTCCTCCTGGGCTCCCGGTCGCTCCCAGACCCGGTGGTAGCCGGGGTCGTGGAAGCGGCCGGTGGCGTGGAAGACGGCGACGGCGGAAGTCCTCGGGTCGGGGACCGTGAAGTCGCCGGACGCCACTCCCGCCTCGATGATCCGGGTCAGCTGGCCGGTCAGGTCGGCGATGTGCTCGAAGGCGACGTCGCCGGCCTCCGCGGTCAGCACCATGTAGGTGGCGAACAGCTCGGGGTCGTCGCCCGCCTTGCGGCGCTTGGCCTCGAAGAGCGCCGCGAGCCAGTCGCGCAGCCGGGTTTCCGGGGCGCGGCTCTCGTCGGCGGTGATCGCGGTGAGGGTCACGAACATCCGGTCCAGCCACCGCTTCGTGACCGCCTCGCGCAGCGCGGCCTTCGTCCGGAAGTGCCGGTAGACGCTGCCGTGGCTCACCCCGAGCGCGCGGGCCACGTCGACCACCGTCGCCTTGGCCGGGCCGTGGCGGCGCAGCACCTCCTCGGTCGCCTCGAGGATGCGCTCGGCGGTCAGGATCTCGGTGGTCGGTGACATGCTCAGACCGTACCCGGAGGGCGGGTCAGCGCTCGCTGTCGAGGTGGGCCATCGCGGCGGCCGCGTAGCGGTCACCGGCGGCCGCGTCGGCCGGGACGGCGTCCTCGATCGCGGCGAGGTCGGCGGCCTCCAGGACGACGTCCAGCGCGCCCAGCGACTCCGCAAGCCGCTCCCTGGTCCGCGCGCCGACCAGCGGCACGATGTCCTCGCCCTGGGCCAGCACCCAGGCGATCGCGATCTGCGCGACGGAGACGCCCTTCTGCTCGGCGATCTTCCGCAGGGCCTCCACCAGGTTCAGGTTGTGCTGGAGGTTGTCGCCCTGGAAGCGGGGGGAGTAGGCCCGGAAGTCGTTCGCGGCGAGCTTGCGGTCGGCGGTGAAGTGCCCGGAGATCAGCCCGCGCGACAGCACGCCGTAGGCCGTGATGGAGATCCCCAGCTCCCGGGTGACCGGCAGGATCGACCGCTCGATGCCACGGGAGATCAGCGCGTACTCGATCTGGAGGTCGGCGATCGGCGCGGTGGCGGCGGCCCTGCGGATCGTCTCGGCGCCGACCTCACTGAGGCCGATGTGCCGGACGTACCCCTTCTCGACCAGCTCGGCGATCGCGCCGACCGTCTCCTCGATCGGCACGTCGGGGTCGAGCCGGGCGATGCGGTAGACGTCGATGTGGTCGACGCCCAGACGCTGGAGGGAGTAGGCGGCGAAGTTCTTCACGGCCGCCGGGCGTCCGTCGTATCCGCTCCAGCCGCCGTCCGGGTCGCGCAGGGCGCCGAACTTCACGCTCACCTGGGCCTGTTCGCGGCGGGCGGCGGGAGCGGTGCGCAGCGCTTCGCCGATCAGCAGCTCGTTGTGCCCCATGCCGTAGAAGTCGCCGGTGTCCAGCAGTGTCACGCCGGCCTCGAGGGCCGCGTGGATCGTCGCGATTCCCTCCGCCCCGTCGGCGTCGCCGTACAGCGCGGACATGCCCATGCAGCCGAGGCCGAGGGCGGAGACCTGGGGACCGGTGGTGCCGAGGGAACGGGTTCGCATCGTCATGCGTATCAGCTTGTCATGACAGCTGACAGATTTCAATATCTGTCAGCTGATATCTGCCGGCCGAGATCCGTCCGGTCGACGGACCGGGCGCCCGGAGGACAATGAGAGATGTCGGTGCGCAGTCACCTCGGCGGCGCCTGCCCGCCGGCCCAGCGGCCTTCCGCGCCGCCCTGGAGGACTGCCATGAGCATGCGCATCGCCACGTTCAACATGGAGAACCTCTTCCGCCGCCCCACGGCCTTCCGTCTCGCGGACCCCGTGAAGCGCAAGAGGATCCTCGACGACTTCGCCGAGCTGGTCTCCCTTCTCGACAAGAAGGAGTACACGGACGACGACAAGACGAAGATCGCCGCGATCATCAAGCGGCACCGGGCCTACGAGATCGACCCCGAGAACCCGCCGCCGATCTTCATCAACCAGGCCCGTCCGGGCAAGGACTCCGGGCTGTTCAAGCCGCCCGAGTCGGGAGAAAACGTCACCATCACCGCCACGGGCCGTTCCGCGTGGGTCGGTTGGGCGGAACTGGGGGAGGACGACTTCGAGATGGACACGGTGACGAACACCGGCCGGGTGGTCTCGGAGGTCGACGCCGACATCCTGCTCACCGTGGAGGTCGAGGACCGGCTCACCCTGGAGCGCTTCAACACGCAGGTGCTGGCCGGGGCGCTCGGCAGACGGCCCTACCCCTACGCCATGCTGATCGACGGCAACGACCCCCGCGGCATCGACATCGGGATCCTGAGCCGGCACCCGATCACATCCGTCCGGTCCCACGTCTTCGACACCGGTACGGACCGTCCCGACCTGCGCCTCTTCAGCCGCGACTGCCCCGAGTTCGAGATCGAGGCGGACGGCACGCCCCTGGTCGTCCTCGGCAACCATCTCAAGAGCAAGTACCAGGACAACCCGAAGCTGCGGCTCGCACAGGCGAAGCGCGTCGCGGAGGTCTACCGGGCCGCGCTGGAGCGCACCCCGCACGTCGTCGTGGCCGGAGACCTCAACGACGACCCGGACAGCGATGCCATCGCGGTGCTACGGGACACCGGGCTGCGGGACGTGATGAACCACCGCTCCTATCACGGCATGCCCGGTACCCACGGGAAGTGCAAGTCCGAACGGGACAAGCTCGATTACCTCATGCTCCCGCCGGCACTGTGGCAGGAAGTGCAGCACGTCGGCCTGGAGACCCGCGGAATCTCCGAGGAAGGCATCAAGTCCTTCGACGAGGTGACGTCGAAGGCCAACTCGGCGTCGGACCACGCGGCGCTCTACACGGACGTCGACCTGTAGGCCCCGGCGAAGCAGGCCCGGCCTCCGGCCCGACCGAGGACACCTCCAAGCGCGGGTACAACCACCTGGAGCGGTTCGCGTCGGTCACCGCGGGGGACCTCGACCGGCTGCGCGACGACGCCCTGAAGACCGTGGGCGTGGCCTGACCCGCACACGCTCCGACCGGCGCGCACAGCACAAGGCCGGCCCCGACGGGGAGTACCCGTCGGGGCCGGCCCCGGTCTGTCCGGTGCCGCGGGCGGCTACGCGCCGATCAGGCGGCCGGCGAGGTAGCTCTCGATCTGGTCGAGGGACACCCGCTCCTGCTTCATCGAGTCACGCTCACGGACGGTGACCGCGTTGTCGTCGAGGGTGTCGAAGTCGACGGTCACGCAGTACGGCGTGCCGATCTCGTCCTGACGGCGGTAACGGCGGCCGATCGCGCCGGCGTCGTCGAACTCGATGTTCCAGTTCTGACGCAGCGCGGCGGCGAGGCCCTTGGCCTTGGGCGACAGCTCAGGGTTGCGGGACAGCGGCAGGACCGCGACCTTCACCGGGGCGAGGCGGTGGTCGAGGCGGAGAACGGTCCGCTTCTCCAGCTTGCCCTTGGCGTTGGGCGCCTCGTCCTCGATGTAGGCGTCGAGCAGGAACGCCAGCATCGCGCGGCCGACACCGGCCGCGGGCTCGATGACGTACGGCGTCCAGCGCTCGCCGGCCTCCTGGTCGAAGTAGAAGAGGTCCTGACCGGAGGCCTTGGAGTGGGCCGTGAGGTCATAGTCGGTGCGGTTGGCGACACCCTCCAGCTCGCCCCACTCGTTGCCGCCGAACTGGAAGCGGTACTCGATGTCGGCGGTGCGCTTGGAGTAGTGGGAGAGCTTCTCCTTCGGGTGGTCGTACCACCGCATGTTCTCCTCGCGCAGGCCCAGGCCGGTGTACCAGTTCCAGCGCTGCTCCATCCAGTACTCCTGCCACGTCTCGTCCTCGCCCGGCTTGACGAAGAACTCCATCTCCATCTGCTCGAACTCGCGGGTGCGGAAGATGAAGTTGCCGGGCGTGATCTCGTTGCGGAAGGACTTGCCCATCTGGGCGATGCCGAACGGGGGCTTCTTGCGCGAAGTGGTCTGCACCTGGGCGAAGTTGGTGAAGATGCCCTGGGCGGTCTCGGGGCGCAGGTAGGCGATGGAGCCGGTGTCCTGCGTGGGGCCGAGGTGGGTGGAGAGCAGACCCGAGAACTGCTTGGGCTCGGTGAACTGGCCCTTGTTCCCGCAGTTGGGGCAGTTCACGTCCGCCAGGCCGTTCTCCGGCAGGCGGTTGTGCTTGGCCTCGTACGCCTCTTCCAGGTGGTCCGCGCGGAACCGCTTGTGGCAGGAGGTGCATTCGGTCAGCGGGTCGGAGAAAGTGGCGACGTGGCCGGAGGCCACCCAGACCTCGGGGGCCAGGATGACGGACGAGTCGATACCGACCACGTCCTCGCGCGACGTCACCATGTAGCGCCACCACTGGCGCTTCAGGTTCTCCTTGAGCTCGACACCCAGCGGTCCGTAGTCCCAGGCGGCCTTCTGGCCGCCGTAGATCTCACTGCACGGGAATACGAAGCCACGGCGCTTGCTCAGGCTGACGATGGTGTCGATCTTGTCGGCGGCCACGGTGCTCTCTTCATAACGACGACGGGCGACGAAGCGAGATGCTTCCAGAGAAGACTTCAGGGTACCGGCGGGGACTCCCCCTCGACCAAATCGGATCCCTGCCCAGACCCTTACCCAGCCGTTACCAGGCCTTGTTGACAACGGTTTCCATATTTGTTGAAAATGACTGTCATGAACGTACGACGACGCCTCATATCCGGCACCGCGGTCGCGGCGGCCACCGCCCTCGGCCTCTGCACCCTCTCCGCCTGCACCTCCGACAGCGCGGCCGCGGCCAACACGGACAAGTTCGACGTCGTCGCGTCGTTCTACCCGATGGCCTTCCTCGCCGAGCGGATAGGCGGGGACCATGTGAACGTCACGAGCCTCACCACGCCCGGGCAGGAGCCGCACGACCTGGAGATCAGCGCCCAGCAGACCGCCGCGCTCCAGAGTTCCGACGCGGTGCTCTACCTCAAGGACCTCCAGCCCTCCGTCGACCAGGCGGTGGCCCAGTCCGAGATCAAGACCAAGATCGACGCCGCCTCCCTCACCACGCTGGAGAAGCACGGCAACGAGGTCGGCGGCCACGCGGCCGAGCACGACGACCACGAGAACGAGGAGTCGTCCGGCCTCGATCCGCACATCTGGCTGGACCCGGTGCGCTACTCCCAGGTCGCCCAGGGCGTCGGCAAGGCCTTCGAGAAGGCCGACCCGGACCACGCGGCCGACTACAGGACCAACACCGCGGCCCTCGTGAAGAAGCTCGACGCCCTGAACACGCGGTTCAAGGACGGGCTGGCGAACACCAGGACCAAGGTCTTCGTCACCACGCACGCCGCCTTCGGCTACCTCGCCGAGCGCTACGGCCTGACCGAGGAGGCCATCAACGGCCTCGACCCCGAGTCGGAGCCCAGCGCCGCCCGCGTGAAGGAGCTTGAGAAGATGGCCCGGGCGGACGGCGTCACGACCGTGTTCTACGAGACGCTCGTCAGCGACAAGACCGCGAAGACCATCGCCTCCGACGCGAACCTCGAGACCGACGTCCTCGACCCGATCGAGGGCATCACGAAGAAGTCCCGGGGCACGGACTACTTCTCGGTCCAGGAAGCGAACCTCGAGGCGCTGAAGAAAGCCCTGGGAACGAAGTGAATCTCCAGTGATCTCAACGGAGGGCGTCATGGACGCGAAGGCCGAGCCCGTCATCTCGCTGCGCGGGGTCCGCGCGGAGCTGGGCTCCCGGCCCGTCCTGCGGGGCGTCGACCTCACCGTGCGGCACGGTGAGGTCGTCGCCCTGCTCGGCGCGAACGGCTCGGGCAAGTCGACCGCCGTACGCGCCGTGATCGGGCAGGTCCCGGTCAGCGCCGGCGAGGTCGAGCTGTTCGGCACGCCGCGCCGCCGGTTCCGGGACTGGGCTCGGGTCGGATACGTCCCGCAGCGCACGACGGCCGCCGGCGGGGTTCCGGCCACGGTGACGGAGGTCGTCTCCTCGGGCCGGCTCTCCCGCACCCGCTTCGGCGTCTTCCGCAAGGCCGACCGGGAGGCCGTCCGGCACGCCCTGGACCTCGTGGGCATGGCCGACCGGGCCAGGGACAACGTCGACGCCCTGTCCGGCGGCCAGCACCAGCGCGTGCTCATCGCCCGCGCGCTGGCCTGCGAACCCGAGCTGCTGATCATGGACGAGCCGATGGCCGGCGTCGACCTGGCCAGCCAGGAGGTCCTGGCACGGACCCTGAAGGACCAGGTCGCGGCCGGTACGACGGTCCTGCTGGTGCTGCACGAACTGGGCCCGCTGGAGCCCCTGATCGACCGGGCGGTCGTCCTGCGCGACGGCTGCGTCCTGCACGACGGTCCGCCCCCGCGAGCCCTCGGCCAGCACGCCCTGCCCGGCCACGACCACGTACACCCGCACGCACCCGCGGGCGCCGAACCGATCCGCACGGGACTGCTGAGCTGATGGACTTCCTGAACTACGCCTTCATGCAGCGGGCGCTGCTGGCCGCCGTCCTGGTCGGCATCACGGCCCCCGCCGTCGGCATCTACCTCGTCCAGCGCCGCCAGGCCCTCATGGGCGACGGCATCGGCCATGTCGCGATGACCGGCGTCGGCCTGGGCTTCCTGCTGTCCTGGTCCCCGGTGTGGATGGCCACCGCCGTCTCGGTCCTGGGCGCGGTGACCATGGAACTGATCCGCTGGTACGGAAAGACCCGCGGCGACATCGCCCTCGCCATGCTCTTCTACGGCGGTATGGCCGGCGGCGTGATGTTCATCAACCTCGCGCCGGGCGGCTCGAACGCCAACCTGACCTCGTACCTGTTCGGATCGCTGTCGACCGTGTCCGAGTCGGACGTCACGGCCATCTGTCTGCTCGCGGCCTTCGTGGTCGTCGTCACCCTGGGGCTGCGCCGCCAGCTTTTCGCGGTCAGCCAGGACGAGGAGTTCGCCCGGGTCACCGGCCTGCCGGTGCGCGCGCTGAACCTGCTGACGGCGATCACGGCGGCGGTCACCGTGACGGTGGCGATGCGGGTGGTGGGCCTGCTGCTGGTTTCGGCCCTCATGGTGGTCCCGGTGGCCGCGGCCCAGCAGCTCAGCCGAAGCTTCGCCGCCACCTTCGCGATCGCGGTGGCGATCGGCGTGACGGTGACCATCGGCGGCACGGTCACCTCGTACTACCAGGACGTCCCGCCCGGGGCGACGATCGTGCTGCTGACCATCGCCGCGTTCATCGCGCTGAGCGTGCTGGCCGCTCCGCTGGCCCGCCGCCGCGCCCGCGCGCTGGCGGCGGCGCATCCGGCCGGCGACCCGGCCGAGTGCGCGATTCCGGCCACCCGCGCGGCGGGGGACGAGGTCGGCGTCTGACCGCGCACGGCCGGTGCTGGCACAATGGCCCGGCAAGCCGCAGACGTGAGGAGGCAACGGTGACAACCGCTGGACCGCCCGTGAAGGGCCGTTCCACCCGGCAGCGTGCCGCCGTGGCGGCCGCGCTCGACGAGGTCGACGAGTTCCGCAGCGCCCAGGACCTGCACGACATGCTCAAGCACAAGGGCGACTCGGTGGGCCTGACCACGGTCTACCGCACCCTCCAGTCGCTCGCCGACGCGGGCGAGGTCGACGTCCTGCGCACCTCGGACGGCGAGTCGGTGTACCGCCGGTGCTCCACCGGCGAGCACCACCACCACCTCGTCTGCCGGGTCTGCGGCAAGGCCGTGGAGGTGGAGGGCCCGGCGGTGGAGAAGTGGGCCGAGGCGATCGCCGCGGAGCACGGCTACGTCAACGTGGCGCACACGGTGGAGATCTTCGGCACCTGTGCGGACTGCTCCTCGGGCTGAACGGTCGCGGGGCGGTGGCCGGGCGGCATGACCGGCCCTGGGGGCCGCGCCCCCAGTCCCTCCGGCCCGGAACGGGCCTTGTCCTCAAGCGCCGGACGGGCCGATCCACTCGGCCTCGTCCGCAGCACCTCTCCGGCTGACGAAGCACCTCTCCGCGCTAGGAGGTGGCCTCCTGGTCCGAAGTCCTGCCCTCCATCGCCAGGAGTTCCTCGTTCGTGACCGCGCCGCCGAAACGGCGGTCCCGGGACGCGAACTCGACGCAGGCCCGCCACAGGTCACGGCGGTCGAAGTCGGGCCACAGCACGTCCTGGAAGACCAGCTCCGCGTACGCGCTCTGCCAGAGCAGGTAGTTGGAGGTGCGCTGCTCGCCGCTCGGCCGCAGGAACAGGTCGACGTCCGGCATGTCCGGGTAGTACAGGTACTTGGCGAGGGTCTTCTCGTTGACCTTCGACGGGTCGAGCCTGCCCGCCTTCACGTCCTCGGCGAGCGCCTGCGCCGCGTCCGCGATCTCCGCCCGGCCGCCGTAGTTCATGCAGAAGTACAGGGTGAGACGGTCGTTGTCCTTGGTCTGCTCCTGGGCGACCTGGAGCTCCTTGGCGACCGACTTCCACAGCTTGGGCATCCGGCCGACCCAGCGCACCCGGATGCCGAGCTCGTCGAGCTGGTCGCGGGTCTTGCGGATGAAGTCGCGGTTGAAGTTCATCAGGAAGCGGACCTCGTCGGGCGAGCGCTTCCAGTTCTCGGTGGAGAAGGCGTACAGCGAGATGTTGCGCACGCCCATCTCGACCGCGCCCTGGAGCACGTCGAGGACCTGCTCGGCGCCGACCTTGTGCCCCTCGGTGCGCGGCAGCCCGCGCTCCTTGGCCCAGCGGCCGTTGCCGTCCATGACGATCGCCACGTGCTCGGGGACCAGCTCGCCCGGGAGCTTCGGCGGGCGCGCGCCGGACGGGTGCGGCTCCGGCGTCCTGTACTCGCGACGCTGCCGCCCCAGGAACCCGCGTACGACCATGTGCCTCTCGTCTCCTTCGACTTTCGCCTTGCTTGTTTCTCTACGCTTGTTTCTCTACGTACCTGAGTGAGCGCAGCCCGCGCTCCAGGTGCCAGTGCAGATAGGCGGACACCAGCCCGCTGCCCTCCCGGACGTACCGCGCCTCGCACGCGTCCGCCGTCTCCCAGTCTCCCGTGAGCAGCGCGCCCAGCAGGATCAGGGTCTGCGGCGAGGGTACGACGCTGCCGGCCACCCGGCAGTCGACGCAGACGGAGCCGCCGGCCGCGACGGAGAAGAAACGGTTGGGGCCCGGCATTCCGCACCTGGCGCAGTCGCCGAAGCTGGGGGCGTAGCCGTTGACGGCCAGCGACCGCAGCAGGAACGCGTCGAGGACGAGGTGCGGGGCGTGCTCCGCGCGGGCCAGGGTGCGCAGCGCCCCGACGAGCAGCAGGTACTGCTGGACGGCCGGTTCGCCCTCGTGGTCGGTGAACCGCTCGGCGGTCTCCAGCATGGCCGTCCCGGCGGTGTAGCGGGCGTAGTCGGTCACGATCCCGCCGCCGTAGGGAGCGATGATCTCGCTCTGGGTGCACAGCGGCAGCCCGCGTCCGACCAGCTCGCTGCTGCCCCGCGCGAAGAACTGCACGTCGACGTGCGAGAACGGTTCGAGGCGGGCTCCGAACTTCGACTTCGTCCGCCGGACCCCCCGCGCCACGGCCCGCACCCGGCCGTGCCCGCGCGTCAGCAGCGTGATGATGCGGTCGGCCTCGCCGAGCTTCTGGGTCCGTAGGACGATGCCGTCGTCCCGGAAGAGACTCATCGGGCACCGCCGGGGACGGCCTGCCGGGGGTGCGGCACGCCGCGGTCCGCCGCACCCGGCTGCCGGGTGGGGGGTGCGATGCCGTCGTCGCGGAACAGGCTCATGCGCCCATTCTCGCCTACGCCGGAGGAGCGGTGTGCCCGCCCGCCGTGATCCTCCGGAACGGCCCGCGCGACCAGGGGCGGCGCAACCAGCGGGGGCGAAGAGACGTCCGTGACGGAGGAGACCCTGATCCTCGACGGACGGAGAGAACGATCTCGAGCTCGCGCCTTTCCCCCCTTCCTGCCACCTCCGCGGCCTCCCGCCGCACCCTGCTGACGGCCGGCGCCGCCACCACGGCCGTCCTGCTCGCCGCGGGCCCCGCCGGAGCCGCCGGCGACCCGGTCACCGCCCGCCTGCGCGAGCTCGAGACCGGACACGGCGCCCGGCTCGGCGTGTTCGCGTACAACGTCCGCACGCGGCGGTCGGTCCGCCACCGCGCCGACGAACTCTTCCCGGTCTGCTCGCTGTTCAAGCCGCTGGCGGTGGCCGCCGTCCTGCGGGACCTGCCCGGGAAGACGCTGGACCGCCGCGTTTTCTGGACGGCGGCGGACGTGGTGGAGAACTCCCCCGTCACCCAGGAGCATGTGGCCGACGGCCTGACGATCGCCGAGTTGTCCGCCGCGGCCATCCAGCGCAGCGACAACACGGCCGGCAACCTGCTCCTGCGCGAGCTGGGCGGTCCCGCCGCGGTCACCCGCTTCGCCCGCTCCGTCGGCGACCGGGTCACCCGCCTCGACCGCTGGGAGCCTGAGCTCAACTCGGCCGAACCGGACCGGGTCACGGACACCACCAGCCCGGCCGCGATCGGCCGTACCTACGCCCGTCTCGTTCTCGGCGACGCGCTGGCCGCCGGCGACCGCCGACGCCTGACCGACTGGATGCTGTCCACGATCACCAGCGCCAACCGGTTCCGTGCCGGACTCCCCCCGACCTGGACGGTCGCCGACAAGACCGGCGGCGGCTGGTACGGCGCGAACAACGACGCCGGGATCGCCTGGACCCCGGACGGCGCCCCCGTCGTCCTGGTGGTCCAGCTCACCAAGCCGGCCAGGGACGCCGCCTACGACCACGAACTGATCGTGGAAACGGCGGGGGTGCTGGCGAAGGCCCTGGGGTAGGGCCTACGCCCCCTCGGGCCTGAGCCGGACGCTGTCCGGGACGCCGTTCGGGGAGGTGCCCGGGGCGGCGGCCTCCCACAGCTGGTCGAACCGGCGGATGAGGGGCTGGACCTCGTCGGCCCGGGCGTTCACCGTCGTCGAGGTGTTCACACTCAGCTGGTCGGCGTGGATCTCGTACGACAGCACCCCGTCGAAGACGATGCAGTCGATCATCTTGCCGCGGCGCAGGTAGAGCGGGAGCGCCTCCAGGGCCAACACCCGGACCTGGATGCCCATCTCCCGCTGCTCCGCGCAGATGGGTTCCAGGGCCGCCAGCTCTTCGGGCCGCTTCACGATGAACAGGCGCCGGACCGAGATGCGCCGTTCCAGGATCGCCTCACGCTGGGCGGTCAGATAGCGTCCGGCCGGTTCGGTGTTCCAGAACCCGTCGTCGACGACGGTGGTGCTGATGGCGTCGATGCTCGTCCGCGCGCACTTGGTCAGGGTCAGCAGCCAGTCGTGGTTCTCGCCCGCGCACTCCGCGCTGAGGTTGGTGAAGTCCTCCATCTGCGCGGCGAGACGGTCGATCTCCGCGTGCGCGAACCCGTGCAGGATCTCGGGGCCCATGGAGACGACCTTCGTGGCGTGCTCGGCGAGCCGGGGCACCCCGTCGCCGCGCAGTTTCTCCACCTCGGTGAAGAGCTTCGTGGCCTCGCCTATGTCGGCGAACCGCTTGTCCACGGACTCCCTGAGATCGCCCAGCTGGCCGACGAAGGAGGCCAGGAACTGCACGATCAGTACGATGCCGCCGCACAGCACGGACAGCACGAGCTGCCACGGGCCGTCCTCCTCGGACGGTCCGACGACATTGGTGAGCAGGTAGACGACGCCACCCGCCACCACGGTGATGAGGATCTTCTGCGTCACATGCCGGGCGCCGTCGCCGTCCCGGCTCCGGTCGCCCCTGACATACGAGTTCGTCGGTACGGACACTCTCTTTCTCCCCCCGTCGGGATCCTGCGCGAGCAGATGTCGTGGTGCCGTCAGGACAGGGCCGGCACGTCGCCCCCGATGACGTTCCGCAGTGCCAGCTGGTCCCTGATCCGCTGGGCCATGGTGTTCCACTGCCTGCTGAAACCCGGGTGCCGCTCCAGCTCCTCCCAGGGCGGGCTCAGGGCCCGGTCCAGGCGCGCCTGCGGCATCCACAGGTGCAGCAGATGGTCGACGAGCGGACGCAGCACCTTCATCGCGGCCGCCTGGTTCTCGGAGCCGGGCGGCAGGCCGTCGAGCTTGTCCCCGACGGTCGTCAGCAGCCAGTCGTGCAGGGCGAGGTCCTCGCACAGCGTTGCCGCCGCCACGGATGTGGTCCCGCGCGGCAGCCGCAGTTCGACGATCCGCAGCCCCGAGCCGAGTTCGGTGAAGAGCGCCGACGCCGGCTCGCCGTCGTCGGCCGGCGCGGCGGTCCAGCGCAGGCTGGTGTCGGGCGTGGTGAGCGGCGCGTCGTGGTCCAGGAGGTCGTGCCGGCGGGAGATCCTCGCCAGCAGGCTCTCCGCGATCGAACCGACGTCCAGCCGGTCCTGCTGGTGTCCGGTCAGGAAGCCCTCGGTGACGGACTTCTCGGGCAGCCGGCCGACCGGGACCAGCAGGCCGGGCCTGACCAGGTAGTACCCCCAGGGCCGGCGCCGGTCGGGCCCGGTGGCCGGGGCGGAGAAGTACGCCGTCGACTGGAGGACACGGCCCTCGACGAGACCCGCGTGCGCCGCCACCGTGCCGACCGCGCGGACCTTGGCCCCGGTGGCGGTGGGCAGCCGGCAGTCGACGCCGGTGAGGACGTCCGGGGACAGGGCGTGCCGGTTGGGGCGCCGGGAGGTCCGGACGGGCTCGTCGGCGCGCAGCCGCAGCAGCCGCACGGCGGTCCGCTCGTCCACCGCCCTGCGGGTGGGCAGCAGACAGGTCCGCACCTCACCGCAGGCGAGGACGGGACCGGAGGGCGTGCCCAGGCCGCTCATGTCACAGCCCCGGCGGGAACACGTAGGACGTGCGGTCCACGACACCCGCGGGCACCGGGAAGCCCTCACCGGCGGACCGCTCGGCGACCTGCGCGAGCGCCTCGGCCTCGACGTGGACCTGGTCGAGGATGACGCGTACGGCGTGCTCGACGGGCAGGAACCGGGCCGGCAGGACGCTGCACGTGCCGTAGGCGGCGAAGGGCGTCGCGGAGGGGTTGAGCTGGAGGACGGGCGGCAGCGCGTCCCACTCGGCCGGGAACTCCGCGCCCTGCCACCGGGTGGGGGTCAGCACGGCCGCGCCGTTGTCCCGCAGCAGCCCGAGCCGGACCAGCTGCCAGACGGCGGCCAGGAAGGCGCACGACCAGGTGCGTTCGTCCTCGGGCCCGTTCCACAGTTCGACGTCCAGGAACACGGAGTGGCCGCGTGCCTCGGTCTCGCTCGGCGGCTGCCAGACGCCGGTGGAGTCCAGGGCGGCCGAGGTCCGCTGGGAGGGGGCGCGGCGGCCGTTGGTGAGCCAGCCGGTGCGACCGACGGGCGGACGGAAGCCGTTGCTGCCGGGGGGCGGTGACTCCACCAGCCGGTGCAGGACGGACTCGGCGAGCGCGGCCCGGTCCCGGTGGGCGGCTCCGCCGGGGGCGAGGGCGGGGCCGGCGCAGGCCGACTCGCGGGCCAGGTAGTCGATGGTCAGTCCGGCCTCGGCGGCCGCCTCCAGCAGGGGCGGGATCAGCTCGGCGGGGGTGGACAGCCGGGAGAAGTAGTCGTCGATGAGGAAGCAGGTGCTGATCCGGGGCCGGCGGCCCGACGGCAGCGGGCAGAGACCGGCCCGGGCGGCGTCCACCCAGGGCCGTACACCGGCGAAGTGCCGACGCAGCCGGTCGGCCCCCTCGGCGAAGTCCTCCATGTACAAGTGGCCCAATTCCAGGGAGAGATGGGAGAAGGGCACGGATTCGGTGCGCGGGTCGGCGCTGCTCTCCCGGAAAACGGTGCCCGGCCCCTTCACAACTGCCCCCAGAACTTGTCGTCGGTCAGCCGCTGCGCGAGATCCCCCATGGCCTGCCAGGTCTCGTTGTTGGCGATCCGGCGGTCGTGCACGTCCTCGTCGGTGATGAGGCGTTCCTGCCACTGGAGGACGGGTTCCAGCGGAATGGACGCCAGCACCCTCGTTCTGCCGATGCCGCGGCCGGCGGCGAGCTCCTCGAGTTCCTTGTCGCACTGCCGCATCCACGCGTACTGCGCGGGCGACACCTGGGACCACAACGGCGACTCCAGATCGGGCACCGCGGCGCGGACGAACCTGATGGCGCCGCCCAGTACGTCCGGGTCGTGTCCGATGGCCGTACCGGCTTGCACTATCCCCTGTTTTCCGAATACGAGTTCGGCTGCCGCCATGACGTGCTGACGGGTCCACCGGTGATAGACGAGCCAGCGGTTCTTCAGGCGGCCGAGCCCGCCCCGGGGTGATGTCGCGGCGAGTGCCAGGTCCATGGCATAACTGCGTCCGGCGCTCAGGTCGACGATGATGAGGTCGAATTCGCGTTTCAGCCGGAGGACGAGATCCACACAGCGGTGCAGGTGCTCCTCGTCGGTGATGAATTCCCCGGCCGTCCGGTCGCCGGGCAGCAGCACCAGCCGCCCGGACCCGCCGGGCCGGCCGCGCAGGACGGGGTGTTCGGTGCGCGCCCAGACGTCGACCCGCAGCGGCTCGCCCGTCTTGCCCTTCAGATAGGAGTGCAGGCCACGCCCCTCGGCCTCGGAGAGGACGTCGGGCAGGTCGAACACGGCGGCAGCGGTGGGCGAGCCGAAGTCGAAGTCCAGGTAGCAGACGTCGTCCCCGTCCAGCGCGCGGTGATACGCGAGGTTGGCGCTGGTGACGGAGCGGCCGGTGCCTCCCTTGTCGGAGGCGGCGAAGACGAGCACCTTCACACCCCCCGGGCGTCGGCGCCGCGGGCGCGGGCCAGGGCGTAGAGCCGGGCCAGGACGCCGAGGGCGAGGGCGTGGGCGGTGCCGGGCTGTTTGTCGACGAGCTGCCGGGCGCGACGCAGGTCGGCCTCGATGCCCTTGATCTCTTCTCCCTGGGGGCTCTTGGGGGCGGGTGCGGGCTGCTCCAGCTGCTCCTTGCCGAACAGGTGGGCGGCCTCGCTGAGCGCCGCCTGGGCGAGGGCGGTCATCTCGGGGCTGCGGATCGGATCCTGTGCGTAGAGGGCATGGGCCGCGACCATGCACTCGGTGACGCGCTCGGTGATGCTCCAGGACAACGGTCCGGACCGGACCGGTGATTCGGGATACACGGCGTGCACGTTGTCCCACAGGCCGACGCCCTCGCCGTCGCTGACGCGGCGCGCCCAGAGGTGGTCGAGGATGTTCTCGGCGAGCGTGAGCAAGCGGTCCTGCGAGCCGATGTTCCGTGACAGCGAGCAGAGTTGGACGGTCCGCTTGAGCAGCTGCGCGGAGAAGTCGCTCATCGTCCACTTCATGGCCGGGCCGATCTCCTCGCTGCCCAGCAGCGGGAGGGTGACTCCGGGGTTGTGCAGGCCGATCGCCGGGTCCTCACGGGCCGTGCGGCTGGTGATGCGGCCGCGTTCGGCGAGGCGTTCCATGACGGCGACGGTGCGGGTCAGGTCGTCGTCGGTGGCACGGCGGCGCACCAGGTCGTGGACGAGGATCGAGGCCACGGACAGCGAGAAGTACTCGGACTCCAGCTGCTGGAGCGTGGTGCGCCAGGGGATCTCCTCCAGCGGCCAGGTGGCGGCGTCGAAGCGGGCGATGCCCGACCAGTACTGCTGGGTGATCTCCCAGCGCAGCCGCAGCGCGTCGGCCAGCTTCTGCTGTTCGGCGGTGAGCAGACCGAGGACGAGGGTGCGCTCGGAGGACAGGTCGGGGATGCCGTCGAGGGCGACGACGGTGAAGTACAGGTAGGGCACGGCGTGGGCCACGCCCTGGGGCTGCTTGCCGATGTCCTGGGCGGTCTGCGCCTCCACCTCGACCTCGGGGGCGCCCTTCACCAGGCTCCAGGCCCAGCCACACTCGAACAGCCGGTTCTCGTTGCGGAGCTGGTCGGCGACATCGGTGTCCAGGCCGAGGGTGACGCTCTCGCTGATGAGGGCGCGCAGCGACTTGAACCGGTCCTGGAAGCGGTGCAGCACCTGGCGGTCGGACAGCCGGCCCCGGCCGAGCAGCCGGGCGAGCGCCTGGCCCTGTTCGGAGCCGATGTCGACGACGTTGACGGTGAAGGAGCGCAGCAGGCTGACCATGGCCGCGGTCAGGCGGGCGCTGGTCGCCTCCCGCAGCTTGTCGATGCGGGCCAGGGTGCTCGCCCGCTGGGTCTTGCCCCGGTACACCTTGAGGAAGCCGAGGGTGGCCAGGCAGAGCGTGATCGACATGGAGTAGGAGTCGACGACCCCTACTTCCTCCTGCTCCTTGGAGAGTTCCTGCTCAGGGTCCTCCGGGGCGAAGTAGTAGCCGCCGGCGAAGGTGGGACTCTCCTCGCCGCGGTGGTTCTCCATGAAATCGCCGAGGATGTCCACGAGGTTCATGGGGATCTCGCTGGAGTCACCCGCGTTCCTGAGGGCCCGCTCCACGTCCAGCTGCGTGGTGTCGGGGTCGTCCAGCCGGAACGGCTCGATCTCGGTGGCGGGGTACAGAAGGCAGAGCAGACGCTCTGCGTCGGCGACGCTGCTGCGACCGCCCCATTCACCCCACTGCCATTCTCCGTCGTCGAAAGAATGGCGAGCGATGGCCTGCCACACCTCGAGCAGGTTCTGTCTCGGCTTGATCTGCATGCCCATTCCCCTCGCACAGGCCCGTCACCATGGAAAAGAACTCCGGCAGCTCATTCGTCGTGCCGGTTCTTCCGTTGCCCGCAGGCCAGGATCATACCCGTGTAGCCGTCCCGCACAAGCTGCTTCGGATTGGCCGTACGGTGAATTTCCACATGGTCCGCGTAACCGCCGAGAACCGCCCGCACTTCGGATTCGTCGATATCGCGGGCGGGAAATGTGTGGTCGCCGACACGATATCCTTCGGAATGCTCCATGAAGGCGGCGGCGAAAGGCGCACCGGAATTCAGGGCGTTCATGAAACAGCCCACCCCCCGCCGGAATTCGGCGAGCGAGGTGGTGATGGATTCGGCGACGAAGAACATCGTACCGAGGTCCCAGCGGCGTTCATCGGCGCAGAGGTCGAAGAGACTGCCCGCCTCGGGCTGCTGGACGGCCTCCTTGAACCGGATCCTGGGTGCCATGCCGAGCGTGGCATATGCCTCGTCCTTGCACAGGACGTTCCAGAACTGATCCCAGTGGGGGGCGTAGTCGGGGGCCTGGCTCCGGAGGTACTCGAGATTCCGGGCGGACCGCTCCAGAAGCGTGATCCGGTCGCACCAGGGAAGCATGGCGAGGGCCGGATAGAGATTGGGCCCGGCGCCGACGTCGATACCGGAAGCCACCCGCACGCGACCTCGGAAGTGATCACTGAAGTGATCGCGCACATGGGAGAGGATCTCCTCGTCCACGGCCTGCATCTCGAGGTAATTGTGGCTGATGTACACGCCGGGATCGAAGTCGTCCCAGGGCGCGTCACCATTCAGCTTTTGGTCAGCGGCGGGCGGTACCGAGGTCATGATTCAGCGTAGCAGGACGCATGGGTCTTGAAGGAGTGGGTGCACGGAGCAATGATGGAGATCAGGTACGCAAATCGCACCGGCTGCAATTCGATTTGTCGACATTCACAAGGGGACGGTATGACTCCTCTTCCCGGAGATCGTGTTCCGTCGGGCACTGGTTCGATAATGAGCCAGATGTCCGGAGAAAGACCCTTACGGATCAGAGCGGTCACCGAGGCGGATCTGGAAGCGGACCTACCCCTTATCGTGCGCCTCGACGCGGACGCCTTCCCCCACGGTCCCTACCCCTACTTCGTCCTGCGCCAACTCGTCACCGCCTGCGCCGACCTCGTGTACGTCGTGCACGACGGCACGGACCTCTACGGATACGTGCTCGGGACCGCGCCGAACGACGCGCAGAGCTGGGTGCTCAGCCTCGCCATCACCCCCGGGCTGCGGGGAAAGGGTTTCGGCAGGCGACTGATGACGAAACTGCTCGCTCAACTGCGGGCGAAGGGCGCGCATTCCGTCCGGCTCTCCGTGGAGCCGCGCAACGACTCGGCCATCGCCCTGTACCGCTCCCTGGGCTTCGTCCCCGATCCCGACGGGCCCCACGTGGGCTATTTCGGTCCCGGCGAGGACCGCCTCCTCATGACGCTCACCCTGTGAGCCCCGCGGGTCGCCCGAACCCCCGCACATATCTGCGCTGCCAGGGCGTCTCCACCGCGCGCCGGTCGTAGTGACGGCGGACGAAGTCCACCGCCTCGTCCGCCGGAACGCCGTCCAGGACCGCCAGGCACGCCAAAGCCGTTCCGGTACGGCCGCGGCCGCCGGCGCAGGCCATCTCCACGCGTTCTCCGGCCGCGCGACGCCACGCCTCGGTCAGGGTCGCCCGGGCCTCCGCACGGTCGCCGGGGAGGCGGAAGTCGGGCCAGCGCAGCCAGCGGGACTCCCAGGGCGGCAGCGGGGGCCGCGTGCCGAGCAGGTAGACGCCGTACGTGGGCGCGGGGGCCGCGGGGTCGAGCGGGCGGCGCAGGCCGCGACCGCGGATCAGGCGGCCGGACGGCAGCAGGAGCACTCCGGGATCGTCCTCACGCCAGGCCCACGCGTCACTTCTCATCACCCCATTCGAACGCGGGCACGGCGGACGGGCAACCGATTCGGCCCGACCGGTGGTCTGGAGGGCGAGGAGGGTGCTTGATGCAGGCCGAACAAGAAGACCGGTTCCAGGAGTTCGTCAGAGCCCGGTGGTCCCGGCTCGTGCGCACCGCGTATCTGCTGACGGGGGACGTCCACCACGCGGAGGACCTGACGCAGACCGCGCTGGCCAAGGCGTACCGGTCGTGGCGGCGGATCTCGCGCAGCGACAACCCGGAGGCGTATGTGCGGCGGATGCTGGTCAGTTGCAACAGTGACCGGTTCCGCAAGCGGCGGGTCGCCGAGGCTCTGACCGCTGCGCCGCCGGAGCGGGCGGGACGCGACGAGGGCGCCGGGCGGGTGGAGGAGCGTGGCTCCCTGCTGGCCGGACTCGCCCAACTGCCGCCGAGGCAGAGGGCGGTGGTGGTCCTGAGGTACTGGGAGGACCTGTCCGAGGCGGAGGTGGCCGAGGTGCTCGGCTGCTCGCCGGGCACGGTCAAGAGCCAGGCCTCGAAGGGACTCGCGAAGTTGCGGACGCATCCGGGGCTGGCCGCCGACCGCGCGGTGTCGGGGCGTCGCGGTCAGGAGCAGGCGCAGGTGCGGGTGCAGGGTCGGGTTCGGATTCAGGGTCAGGTTCAGGGAGGCGGCCGGTGAACGGCTCGGGGAAGCAGGCGGACCGAGGTGACTCCGGATTCGAGGAGCGGATGCGTGAGCTGCTCGCCGAGGACGCGTACACCATCCAGCCCTCGTCGGTGCCGTATCCGGCTATCCGGCGGCGTGGACTGGCCGAGCGGCGGCGGCGTGTGGCGTTGACCGGAGCGGCGCTGATGACGCTGGCCGCGGTGCCGGTGGGCGCTTACGCCGTGGCCGGGGGGAGCGGGGGGCGGGGCGCCGACACGGCGGCGCCGAAGCCGTCGGTCAGCGCCCCGCACAGCACGGCCGGGAGCGCGTCCACGACACCGGGCGGCACGGCGGCCGGCCCCGGGAAACCCGCGACCGACGGGCAGTTGCTCGACGGGATCACCTTCACGCAGGCCGCGGACGGTCTGCGGAAGTGCCTGGCCGCCGAGGGCGGGCCGCCCGGGAGCGCCGCGGATCTGGGCGGGGCCGAGGACTACCGGATCATCCAGGCGATCAGGAGCACCGGGGACTCCCACGACGCCGGCGACGGCATCTACGTCACCGCGGTGAACAAGCGGTCCGCGGGCCGCTGGGTGATCTGCTCCGTCAAGGACGGGGTGGCCTCGGGCATCAGCACCGGCTCGATCGACGCCGGGGCGCCGGGCGCGGGCCCCGTCACGGTGGACGGCAACGGCGAGCAGCTGTACCAGCAGTCGTTCATCGACAAGGGCACATGGAAACTGCCGTTCCGGTGGGGGGTCGTCGGCGCCGTCGAGGCGTCGGTGGCCGAGGTGACCGTCTCCTACGGCGACGACGGCCCCGTGACCGCGGCCCTGGACCACGGCTGGTTCGCCGCCGCCGGGGTGCTGAACCAGCAGGTCTCGCTGGCCCCGCACATCAAGGGCTACGACGACTCCGGCAAGCTGGTCTACGACTCCGACCAGGACGGGACGTACCGGCGCACGCTGCCCTGACCACGCCGGTCAGCGGCTGCCGGGGCGGCGACCGGGCGGGGGCCACTCCCCGGGGAGTGTCAGGACGGCGTCCGGGCCGCCACCAGCAGGCGGGTCACGTCCTCGGCGCGGATCGTCAGGGCCGCGCCGACCGTCGTCAGGACCTCTCGCTCGGCCGGGGTGTACGGGCCGTCCGCGAGGGCGATGCGGGCGCCCTGGAGCAGGATCGATTCGCGGCCGATCGCGGCGAGGTGCGGGGCGAGCGGGTCGAGGGCCTCGTGGAGCTCTATGGCGAGTCCCGCTCCGTAGGGTTCGCCGTAGTGGTGGCCGGTGTCGGAGGCGAGAGCGGCGACGAGCGCGGCGAGCTGTTCCTCCGTGCAGTCGGTGAAGCCGGCCGCGCGCACCGCCCCCGCCGCCGTCTCCAGGGACGTGCGGGCGCAGGTGCCGCCCGCGGACAGGACCGCGAGGGCGACGGTGTGCACGGCGTCGCGGAGCATCGCCGAGAAGCGGATGGTGGTGGGGTGGTCGAGGACGTCGGTGCCGAAGTGGCGGCGGCAGGCCGCGCACTCGACGACCGGGCCGGTCTCGCCGCGTGGCAGGACCGGCATGCCGAGGAGGGTGAAGCGGCGCTGGCCGGTCAGCCGCTGGTAGTTGCGGTCGCCTCCGCACCCCGGGCAGAAGAACTCGCCGTCGCCCGCGGGCGTCCACGCGGTACGGGTGCCCAGGATGCGGGCAAGCCCGGTGACACGGCCGTCTCGTCCCCGTCCTGGCAGCACGTCGCACCTCCGTAACCCCGCGGCAACATCGCCGCACGCCTCCGTGATGTTAGCCACATCCATGAGGTGTAGTCAGCACCCAGGACGAGACCTTCCCGTGACCTCCACAGCGGGATGGCCGATATACGACGGGGCCCCGACCGCCGTATACAGCGGTCAGGGCCCCGAAAGTCCCGGTCAGGCCGGTCAGCGGGTCGCGCGGTTGACGGCGGAGACGACCGCCTTCAGCGACGCACGCGTCGTGTTCGCGTCGATGCCGATCCCCCACAGGACCTTGTCGTCGATCGCGCATTCGATGTACGAGGCGGCCTGCGCGGACGCGCCCTCGCTCATCGTGTGCTCCTGGTAGTCCAGCAGGCGTACGTCGATGCCGACGGACTGCAGGGCGTTGAAGAAGGCCGAGATCGGACCGTTCCCGGTGCCGGTCAGGACGGTGTCCTCGCCGTCGACCGTGGCCTCGACGGTCAGGGTGTCGACGCCGTCGGTGTCGGTCGTGGACTGGCCCGCGCGGACCTGGATACGGCCCCAGGGGTTCTCCGGGTTCGGCAGGTACTCGTCCTGGAAGACCGACCAGATGGCGCCGCCGGTGACCTCGCCGCCCTCGGCGTCCGTCTTCGCCTGGATGAGCTTGGAGAACTCGATCTGCATCCGGCGGGGCAGGTCCAGCTTGTGGTCGTTCTTCAGGACGTACGCGATACCGCCCTTGCCGGACTGCGAGTTGACGCGGATGACGGCCTCGTAGGAGCGGCCGACGTCCTTGGGGTCGATCGGCAGGTACGGGACCGCCCACTCGATGTCGTCGACGGTGACGCCCTTGGCGGCCGCGTCGGCCTCCATCGCGTCGAAGCCCTTCTTGATGGCGTCCTGGTGGGAGCCGGAGAAGGACGTGTAGACCAGGTCGCCCACGTACGGGTGGCGCGGGTGGACCTCCATCTGGTTGCAGTACTCCCACGTACGACGGATCTCGTCGATGTCGGAGAAGTCGATCTGCGGGTCGACGCCCTGGGAGAACAGGTTCATGCCCAGGGTCACCAGGTCGACGTTGCCGGTGCGCTCGCCCTGCCCGAACAGACAGCCCTCGACGCGGTCGGCGCCGGCCATCAGCGCCAGCTCGGCGGCGGCGACGGCCGTACCGCGGTCGTTGTGCGGGTGGACGGAGACGCAGACGTACTCGCGGCGGGAGAGGTTGCGGCTCATCCACTCGAAGCGGTCGGCGTGGGTGGACGGCGTGGAACGCTCGACGGTGGCCGGCAGGTTCAGGATGATCTCGCGGCCCGGGCCCGGCTGCCAGACGTCCATGACCGCCTCGCAGACCTCCAGGGCGAAGTCCAGCTCGGTGTCGGTGAAGATCTCGGGGCTGTACTGGTAGCCGAACTCCGTCTCGGGGCCCAGCAGCTTCTCCGCGTACTCGACGACCAGGCGGGTGCCGTCGACGGCGATCTGCTTGATGTCGTCCTTGGAGCCGCGGAAGACGACCCGGCGGAACACCGGGGCCGTGGCGTTGTACAGGTGGACGGTCGCCCGCCTGGCGCCCTTCAGGGACTCCACGGTCCGCTCGATCAGGTCCTCGCGGGCCTGGGTCAGTACGGAGATCGTCACGTCGTCCGGGATCGCGCCCTCTTCCTCGATGATCGAGCGCACGAAGTCGAAGTCGGTCTGACCGGAGGCCGGGAAGCCGACCTCGATCTCCTTGTAACCCATCTTGACCAGCTGGTCGAACATCCGGCGCTTGCGCTCGGGCGACATGGGGTCGATCAGGGCCTGGTTGCCGTCACGCAGGTCGGTGGAGAGCCAGCGGGGGGCGACGGTGATCCGCTTTCCGGGCCAGGTGCGGTCGGGGATGTCGACCTGGTCGTACTGTCCGTACTTGTGGATCGGCATGTGACTGGGCTGCTGGCGGTTCGCCATGATGCGGTGGCTCCTCAGGAGGACCGGAGAGTGTCCGGACGGAAGGACGGCCGACGCGCAACACCAAGCACCGCGGGGAGGGGGTCGGCCTCGACTACAGGCCCTCGCCGCGGCAGCTAAGGAGAAGCAGCCCGAAACGCATAGTGCTCCGCAGCCTAGCGGAGCCGCTTCCGTCGCGCGGGTTCGTTCCAGTATGCGGGACCGGCCGGATGAACCATAGGAAAAGGGACGGAACGTGCGCCACGCCACTCGGCGCCCCCGCGCCATACCATCGGCCGTCGCAGATCAGGCCCCTTTGTCACCGTATTTCACCAATCATGGTTGCGGGTGGTGACAGCGGGATAACGCAGTGCAAGGGTGCCGGGCATGACGACTCACGGGGGCTTCGAGCCCGTCTTCTGCACCGTCGTACCGCCGCACGTCCTCGACCGGCTCGCGCGCAACGACGACCCCGCTCTCTCCGGTCCCGCCCGGCGCACGATCCTGCGCGACAGCGAGTTGCGCGCACTGCGCCAGGTGACCACCGAGTACGGCCTGACGGCCGCCCCGACGGTGAAGGCGCCGTCGGACCAGCCGCTGCGCACGATCTACGACGCCGGGCACGGCACCTCGCTGCCCGGCACCGAGGTCCGCGCCGAGGGCCAGGACCCCGGCCAGGACGCCACCGTCAACCGCGCCTACTCCGGACTCGGCGCCACCTTCGACCTGTACCTGAAGGGCTACCGGCGCCACTCGATCGACGGCGACGGCCTGGCCCTCGACGCCACGGTCCACTACGACGAGGGCTACAACAACGCCTTCTGGAACGGCGAGCAGATGGTGTTCGGTGACGGCGACGGCGAGATCTTCGTCGACTTCACCAACTCCATCGACGTCATCGGGCACGAACTCACCCACGGCGTCACGCAGTACACGGCGAACCTGACCTACAACGGCCAGCCGGGCGCCCTCAACGAGTCGATGTCCGACGTCTTCGGCTCGCTCATCAAGCAGTACTCGCTCGGCCAGACCGCCGCCGAGGCCGACTGGCTGATCGGCGCGGGCCTGCTCGCCCCGGCCGTCACCGGCACCGCCCTGCGCTCCATGAAGGCACCGGGCACCGCGTACGACGACGACGTCCTCGGCAAGGACCCGCAGCCCGCGACGATGGACGAGTACGTGCGCACCGGCCGCGACAACGGCGGCGTCCACATCAACTCCGGCATCCCCAACCATGCGTTCTACCTGGCCGCCACCGCCCTCGGCGGCTACGCCTGGGAGAAGGCCGGCCAGCTCTGGTACGACGTCCTGACCGGCGGCGAACTCTCCGAGCGTGCCTTCTTCACCGACTTCGCCAAGCTGACGGTGAAGGCCGCGCGGGAGCGCTTCGGCAGCGGCGGGGAGGAGCTCCAGGCCGTGGAGAAGGCCTGGGAGCAGGTGGGGGTGCGGATTCTCTGAGTCCGTAATAGACAGGGACCCATGCGTATTCAGGTCAGTCGCACGGGCGGGTTCGCGGGCATCGAGCGCCGTGCCGAGGTGGACACCTCGGGGCGGCCCGACGCCCATGAGTGGCACACCCTGGCCGAGCGGGCGGTCGCCGCCGGCCGGGGCACGCCTTCGGTCGGCGTGCCCGATGGCTTCAGCTACGAGATCACCGTGGACGGCAGGACGGTGTACGCGGCCGATCCCCGGCTCACGGAGGAGCAGCGGAAGCTGATCTCACGGGTGCTGAAAGAGGGGGCCTGAGGGGGTTCGCGGGAGCTCGCGGGGTGCTTGCGGGGTGCTTGCCGGAGGGGCATAACTGGCAGTTCGCGCCGGGACGTTGACTTCCTTACCCAGCGGTAAGGATGATCCCGCCCATGGCGAACGATCCGCGCGACGCGGCGAACCCGATGCCCCGGTTCCCGGCAGACTTCCTGTGGGGCGTGTCCACCTCCGCGCATCAGATCGAGGGTGCGGCTGAGCTGCGCGAGCCCTCGGTCTGGGACACCTTCACCGCCCGGCCGGGATCGGTGAAGGACGGTTCCACGGCGACGGTGGCCTGCGACCACTACCACCGCTACCCCGAGGACGTGGCGCTTCTGTCGGGCCTGGGCGTGAACGCCTACCGCTTCTCCATCTCGTGGCCGAGGGTGAACTCGCCCGGCGGCCTCGACTTCTACGACCGGCTCGTCGACGAGCTGTGCGCGGCCGGAGTACGCCCGGTCCCCACCCTCTTCCACTGGGACCTGCCGGACCGGCTCGACTGGCTGGAACGGGACACCGCCGGCCTTTTCGCCGAGTACACGTCGGTGGTCGCCGGACGCCTCGGTGACCGTGTGCAGAAGTGGATCACCGTCAACGAGCCCGCCGAGCACACCCTGCTGGGGCACGCCCTCGGCACCCACGCGCCCGGCAGGAAGCTCCTGTTCGACGCGCTCCCGGCCGCCCACCACCAGTTGCTGGGACACGGCCTCGCCGTCCAGGCGCTGCGCGCGGCAGGCGTCACGGACATCGGCATCGCCAACTCGCACGGCCCGACCTGGCCGGCCTCCCGGGAACCCGCCGACCTGGAGGCGGCCGCCTTCTACGACGTCCTGCTGAACCGGCTGTTCGCGGAGCCCGTGCTGCTCGGCGAATATCCGGAGGGACTCGGCGAGTTGTTGCCGGGGGACGTCCAGGCCGACCTCAAGGTGATCTCGGAGCCGCTCGACTGGTACGGGATCAACTACTACGCCCCGACGAAGGTGGGCGCCCCGCAGGGCACGGAGATCGAGTTCGGCGGCATCAGCATGCCTGCCGAACTCCCCTTCTCGGTCCAGCAGATCGAGGACGTCCCGGTGACGGACTTCGGCTGGCCGGTCGTCCCCGAGGGCCTGACGGAACTCCTCACGACCTTCCGCGACCGTTACGGCGACCGGCTGCCCCCGATCGTCATCACGGAGAACGGATGCAGCTACCCGGGCGTGGACGACCAGGAGCGCGTCGCCTACCTGGACGGTCATCTGCGGGCCCTGCACCGGGCGATGGAGGCGGGCGTCGACGTGCGCGGCTACTTCGTGTGGTCGCTGCTCGACAACTTCGAGTGGGCGGAAGGGTACGAGCGCCGCTTCGGCCTGGTCCACGTGGACTTCGAGACCCTGGCCCGCACCCCGAAGGCGTCGTACGCCTGGCTGCGGGACGTCCTGCGGGCGCAGGGATGACGACGGCGGACAGGGCCCCGGCGGTGGCCCTGGCCGAGCCCGTGGAGCGGGTGGGCCGGGGCTGGACGTCGGCCCTGTCCCTCGCCAACGGGGCGATCTGGGTGGGCTGGTACGGCCCGCTGCAGATCCTGCTGGCCTCGCAGGCCGAGGACTTCGCACCCGGCTCCGGCATGTCGAAGGAGACGATGCTGGCCTGGGTGACGGGTGTCGGCGCGGTGGCGTCCCTGGCCGCGAACCCCCTCTTCGGCGCGCTGTCGGACCGTACGACGTCCCGCCGGGGCCGCCGTACGCCGTGGATCGTGGCGGGCACGGCGGGCGGCGCCCTCTCTCTTCTGCTGCTCGCGGGAGCGGACGGCGTCTGGACCATGGCGGCGGGCTGGTGCCTGGTCCAGCTGACGCTGAACGCGGCCTTCGCCGCGGTGACGGCCGCCGTCCCCGACCGGGTCCCCCGGCTCCAGCGGGGCTCGGTGGGCGGCTGGCTGGGCGCCGCGCAGATCCTGGGCGTGGTCGGCGGCACGGGGCTCGCGACGGCCGCCGGGGGCGTCGGAGCGGGTTACGTGGCATGCGCGGTTTTCACGACGCTGGGCGTGCTGCCCTACGTACTGCGGTACGAGGATCTGCGGTTGGCGGTGGAGGACCGGCCCGCGTGGTCCTGGCGGGGCTTCGCGGCCGGGTTCTGGCTGAGCCCGCGGAAGTACCCCGACCTGGGCTGGGCCTGGCTGACCCGCTTCCTGATGAACCTGAGCAACGCGCTGGTGCTGCTGTACCTCCTCTACTACCTGCGAGACCGCCTGCACCACTCCGACCCCGAGCAGGGCGTGCTGATCCTGACGGCGGTGAACGGGCTGACCCTGCTCGCCACGGTGGTCGTCGGAGGCGTCTGGTCGGACCGGATCGGCAGACGCAAGCCGTTCGTGATCTGGTCGGGCCTGCTGATGGCGGTGGCGACGGCGGGCCTCGCGGTCTGGCAGACCTGGCCGGGGGCGATCGTCGCGGCGGCGGTGCTGGGCATCGGCTTCGGCGTGTTCACGTCGGTCGACTTCGCGCTGATGACGGACGTGCTGCCGAAGGCCGGGGACCGGGGCAAGGACCTGGGCGTCATCAACGTGGCCAACGCCCTGCCGCAGGTCGCGGCCCCCGCCCTGGCCGCGCCGATCGTCACCTACCTGGGCGGCTACCGGGTGCTGTATCTGGTGGCGGCGGTGGTCGGGCTGGCGGGGGCGGTTCTGGTGGGCCGGATCAAAGGGGTGGACTGACCCGTCAGAGGGCTCCGGCGTCCCGGGCCGCGTAGACGCTGGGGTACAGCGGGCGGTAGCCGAGTTCGCGGCGGATGCGTTCGGTGGAGGTCAGCTGGAAGAACGGGTCCGGGTCGGTGCGCTCGTAGAGCCCGGCGGGCACGTCGACCCCGTTGAGCTGGTGCAGTTCGACCGCCGTGACGGGGGCGTCGTCGGCGATGTTGTAGGCCCGGCCGGCGGCTCCCGGCGCGTGCAGGAGACGCAGCAGTCCCTGGGCGACGTCCGCGTGATGGACCATGTGCAGCCGCTGGGCCGCCGCCCAGTCGCCGGCCCACATCAGCGACTGGGCGAGGTGGGGGTCGCCCTCGCCGTAGACGAAGGCCAGGCGGCCGACGCGCACGTCCAGGCCGTCCAGCGCGAACAGCTCCCGCTCGGCCACCCCCTTCGCCTCGGGGTAGGCGCCCCACATCGCGCCGCCGCCGGGCCGGACCTCGTCGTCCTCGGTCAGCGGGCGGCCCCGCCCGAGGCCGTACACCAGCCCCGTGCTGACCTGCACGAAACGCCGCACCCCGGAGGCCAGTGCGGCGCGGCCCAGTTCCACCGCCGCGTCCCGGTTGACGGCCCACGCCTCCTCGTCCGGCACCCCGCGGAAGGCCGCCGCCACGTTCACCACGGCGTCGACGCCGGCCACCGCCTTGCCGAGCGCTTCCGCGTCCCGCAGATCGCCGACCACGACCTCGGCGCCCAGCTCCGCGAACCGCTCCCCCCGCGCCGCGTCGCGCACCAGGACCCGCACCTTCTCCCCCGCCACGGCCTGCGCCAGCAGCCTCGGCACAAAACGCCGGCCGACCTGTCCCGTCGTACCCGTCACCAGTGTCAACATCGTTCTCGCTCCTCTTGGTCTGGTGCCACCAGCCTCGGGCGGAGCGGGGAAGACCGGGAGAGACCCGTCGATCAGGGGATCGGCAGTCCCTGGATAAGGCCGGCGCGATGGCGCAGCCTGGAGGGGTGAACCGAGCCGAACTCGCCGACTTCCTGCGCCGTGGCCGGGCCCGTCTGACCCCGCCGGACGTGGGTCTGACGCCCGGGGCCCGCCGCCGTACGCCCGGACTGCGCCGCGAGGAGGTGGCCCAGCTGGCGGGTATGTCGGTCGACTACTACACGCGCCTGGAGCAGTGCCGGGGCCCGCGCCCGTCACGCCAGATGCTGACGGCACTGGCCCGCGCGCTGCGGCTGACCGCCGACGAGCGCGACCATCTGTTCCACCTCATCGGCGAGGAGCCGCCGCGCCGGGAGACGGCGTCGACGCACGTCTCGCCCGGGCTGATGCTGATCCTGGACCGCCTGGACGACACCTCGGCGCAGGTGGTGACCGACTGCGGGGAGGTGCTGGCCCAGAACGCGATGGCCAGGGCGCTGACCCTCGACGTGATGTCCCGCCCCCGACGGGAGCGGAACCTGGCCCGCATGTACTTCCTGGACCCGGGCGCGCGCGTCCTGTTCCCGGAGGAGGACCGGGCGGACCACGCCCGCGCCCATGTGGCCAATCTGCGCGCGGTGACCGCCGCCCGCCCCGACGACCCGGCCCCGGCCGCGCTGGTCGCCGAACTGCGCGCAGGAAGCGCAGAGTTCGCCCGCCTCTGGGAGGAGCACCAGGTGTCCCTGCGCCACAAGGCGACGAAACGCTTCCTGCACCCGCTGGTCGGCCTGCTGGACCTGGACTGCGAGGTCCTGCTCAGCCACGAGCACCGCCAACTCCTGATCATCCACACGGCCCGCCCGGGCACGGAGTCCCACGAACGGCTCCGGCTGCTGCGGGTGGTGGGGCTCCAGGACATGTCCCCGCAGGCAACGCCCCCTCGGCGGACGGGTTAGAACCCCGGCCTGCGCAACCGCTTCGGGTCGCGCTGCCCGTCCTGCGCGGCCTTCACGCGCGGGGCCGAGGCCGTATCGACATGCGGCTGCCGCCGCGCGGCAGGCACGCCCGCCAGGACCCCCACCTGCCTACCGTGCCCCGCGCACGCCTCAGAACCCCAGCTTGCGCAGCTGCTTCGGGTCGCGCTGCCAGTCCTTCGCGACCTTCACGTGCAGATCCAGGAAGACGGGTGTGCCGAGCAGTGCCTCGATCTGCTTGCGGGACTTGATGCCGACGTCCTTCAGGCGCTTGCCCTTGGGGCCGATGATGATGCCCTTCTGGCTGGGGCGCTCGATGTAGATGTTGGCGTGGATGTCGAGCAGCGGCTTCTCCGCCGGCCGGTCCTCGCGCGGGAGCATCTCCTCGACGACGACCGCGATGGAGTGCGGCAGCTCGTCCCGTACGCCCTCCAGCGCCGCCTCGCGGATCAGCTCGGCGACCATCACCTGCTCGGGCTCGTCCGTCAGGTCGCCCTCGGGGTAGAGCGGCGGGCTCTCCGGGAGCATCGGGGCGAGCAGGTCCGCCAGCAGCCCGACCTGCTGGTCGCCGACCGCCGAGACCGGCACGATCTCGGCCCACTCGAACCCCAGCTCCTTGCCGAGCTGGTCGATCGCGATGAGCTGCTCGGCGAGCGTCTTGGAGTCCACGAGGTCGGTCTTCGTCACGATCGCGACCTTCGGGGTCCGCTTGATCCCGGCGAGCTCCTTGGCGATGAAGCGGTCGCCGGGGCCCAGCTTCTCGTCGGCCGGCAGGCAGAAGCCGATGACGTCGACCTCGGCCCAGGTGGCGCGCACGACGTCGTTGAGCCGCTCGCCGAGGAGGGTGCGCGGCTTGTGCAGGCCCGGCGTGTCGACCAGGATCAGCTGCGCGTCCGGCCGGTGCACGATGCCCCGCACCGTGTGCCGGGTGGTCTGCGGACGGTTCGAGGTGATCGCCACCTTCTTCCCGACCAGAGCGTTCGTGAGGGTGGACTTGCCCGCGTTGGGACGGCCCACGAAGCAGGCGAAGCCGGCGCGGTGGGGGGCCTCGGCCGACTGCTCGGATGACTGGTTACGGACGCTCATGGCCCCCATTCTCCCTGATCCACGAAGCCCCGCCGTACACACGAGCGGCAGTGCCCTCCACCGTGAGCTCCCGGAAACCTCCACGCAACGAAACGTCATGGAAACACACCTGTACGCGACCGGAAACCGGAAGCGGTGAACCTCTGACGAGCCCCCGCATCGTTGGAGACCCCCGTGACTCTGGCCGCCGCCCACGCGAACACCGGCGACACCGCCTGGCTGCTCGCCGCCACCGCCCTCGTCCTGCTGATGACCCCGGGTCTGGCGCTCTTCTACGGCGGCATGGTCCGCACGAAGAGCGTCCTCAACATGCTCATGATGAGCTTCGTGTCGATCGCGCTGGTCACCGTGGTGTGGCTGACGGCCGGCTACTCGCTCGCTTTCGGCGACGACGCCGGGGGCGGGCTGATCGGCGGCCTGGACCATGCCGGGATGGCGGGCCTCGGCCCGGACAGCGTGCAGGGCACGGTCCCCACCCTGCTCTTCGCCACCTTCCAGCTCACCTTCGCGATCATCACCGCCGCCCTGATCAGCGGCGCGATCGCGGACCGGGCGAAGTTCGGCGCGTGGCTGGTCTTCGTACCGGTCTGGGCGCTCCTCGTATACGTTCCCGTCGCGCACTGGGTGTGGGGCCCCGGTGGCTGGATCCTCGACCGGCTCGGCGCCCTCGACTTCGCCGGCGGTCTTCCCGTCGAGATCACCTCGGGCGCCTCGGGACTGGCGTTGTGCCTGGTCCTGGGCCCGCGCCTGGGCTTCAAGAAGGACGCGATGCGTCCGCACAACCTGCCCATGGTGATGCTGGGCGCGGGTCTGCTCTGGTTCGGCTGGTTCGGCTTCAACGCGGGCTCCGCCCTCGGCGCGAACGGCCTGGCGGCCGCCGCCTTCCTCAACACCCTCGCCGCCGGCTGCACCGGTCTGCTCGGCTGGCTCTTCGTCGAGCAGAAGCGCGACGGTCACCCGACGACGCTGGGCGCGGCGTCCGGCGCGGTCGCGGGCCTGGTGGCCATCACGCCCTCCTGCGGCTCGGTCTCCCTGCTCGGCGCCCTGGTCGTCGGCCTGGCGGCCGGTGTCGTCTGCTCCTACGCCGTGGGCTGGAAGTTCCGGCTGAACTACGACGACTCCCTCGACGTGGTCGGTGTCCACCTGGTCGGCGGGATCACCGGCACGCTCCTCATCGGCGTCTTCGCGGTGGACACCATGACCGGCGGCGCCGAGGGCGTGCTCTACGGCGGCGGGCTCGGCCAGCTCGGCAAGCAGCTGGTCGCCGTGGTCGTCGTGGGGGCGTACGCCTTCACCGTCACGTACGGCATCGGCAAGGTGCTCGACAAGACGATCGGCCTGCGCGCGCACGAGGACCACGAGCACACCGGCCTGGACCTTACGGTGCACGCCGAGACCGCATACGATCACGGCGTCCTGGGCCACGGCGCCCAGGTCGGCTCGCACTCCCTCCTCTCCGCCCAGAAGGTCAAGCCACAGGAATGAAGCTCATCACCGCGATCGTCAAGCCCTACCGCCTCGACGAGGTCAAGACGGCCCTCCAGGAGCTGGGCGTGCACGGCCTGACCGTGACCGAGGCCAGCGGCTACGGCCGGCAGCGCGGCCACACCGAGGTGTACCGGGGTGCCGAGTACCAGGTCGACCTCGTGCCCAAGGTGCGCATCGAGGTCGTCGTCGAGGACGCCGCGTCCGAAGCCGTGATCGACGCGATCGTGCGGGCCGCGCACACCGGGAAGATCGGTGACGGCAAGGTGTGGGCGGTGCCGGTCGAGACGGTCGTGCGGGTGCGGACGGGTGAGCGCGGGCCCGACGCGCTCTAGCGTCAAGCCCCGGCGCGCCGGCCGGTCTTCGTCGGCGGGTCCGTGAGGGCTGCTCGCGCAGTCCCCCGCTCCCCCGGGCGGCTGGGCCCTGCGAGCCTTCGCCGTCGTCCGATCGCCAGCCGTACCCCTGCTGCGATCGCCGCCGCCACCACCCCGACCACCAGCCACGGCACCGCCACGAAGGACGCTGTCGCGGACTCCTTCGTGTTCTGGGCGGTCGCCGTCAGCCTGACGTCGGTCCGGTCGAGATGAGGGGCGTCGCGCCAGCGTTCGGTGAGGCGGACGCGTTGGCCGGGGAGGAGCTGGGAGGGCAGTTTCTTCAGGTCCCGGGTCAGCAGGGTGCGGCCGAACAGGCCCGTCGCCTTCAGCTCCACCTTCGGTGCGAGGGTGACGTTGCCGGTGTTGTGCAGGGTGTAGGAGATCGTCGCCGTGCTGTCGCCGAAGCCGGGGATCAGCGGCTGGTCGTGGCTGATCTCGACGTTCTCGACGGCGAGCGCGGGCAAGGTGGGCCCGCCGACCTGGAGGAGGACCCGGGCGCCGACGGCCCGCTGGACGCCCAGCGCGACCCCGCCGTCGCCCTGTTCGACCCGTTCGTCGAGGGCGACGATCGCCCCCGGATGATCGCCGGGCTCGGCGCCCGCGGGCACCCGGACACTGAACGGCACGGTGACCGCGGCGCCGCCGGGCACGGTGACCCGGTCCTTCGCCAGCTCGGCCCAGGCGCCCACGCCGCGCATCTTCTCGCCGAGCGACTTCACGGCGAAGCCACCGTCGCGCGCGGTGTTGTAGGCGTCGGCCGCGTACAGCCGGAAGGTGAGGGGCTCGTCCGTCTTGTTGGCGACGACGACCTTGTCCTCGATCGTCTGGCCGGGATCGGCGGAAACGTAGAAGTAGGGCCGCGCGGCGACGGCCGAGGAGACGGGGTAGACCGACCAGCTGCCGTTGTCGGCGGCGCGGGCGGGGGTCGCGAGCGTCAGGAACAACAGCAGCGGCAGGAGGAGGACGTACGGCTTGCGCATGGGTGCGGACCCCCCGGTGAACGGGCCCCCGGTGAAGGGGCCCCCACGAACGGGCTCGGAAGGCCGGCTGGACGGGCGGGTGCGGACCTGTGGGGCGGGCGCCCGGCCACCGGTGGACGTGGTGCGTACGCTCAGGTGAGCGTGAGGGTCAGGACGCCGGCGTAGCTGCCCGGAGGCGTGAACGACGGTACGTCGAGGGAGAGTCCGGCGTCGGCGGTGAACTCGCCGCCGGTGACCGTGCCGTCGGGCGTGGACGCCAGGGTCGCCCCGGAGGCGCCGATCGCGCCCGCCGAACCGGCCTGACAGGTGCTCGGGCTGCCCGCCTTGGTGGTGCACGCGGGCGTCCAGCTCAGCTTGCCGGCGTCGATCTTGGCGCCGGGGCCGCTGAAGTCGGTGACCTTGCCGGTCAGGGACCAGCCCGCGGGACCGCCGCGGAAGTCCTTGACGGTCACGGTCCGCAGCGCGCCGGTCGAGGCCCCGCCCTGGCCGAAGTCGACCGCGGACAGCTGGACGGCGTCCCCGGCCTGGGACATCGACAGGGTGCCCGCCCGGACCGTGGTGGTCACCTTCTGACTGCCCTCGGGTACCGGCTGGTCGTCGATGACGACGTACGCGACCGGCCCGGCACCGAGGTCCGTGCTCCACGCGCCGCCCTCGTACGCCACGACACCGGTCGTGGTGAGGTCGCTGACGACGAGCGAGCCGGAGATGCCGCCCTGCGCGTCCGCGGTCACGGTCGCCGTGTCCGCGGTCTGGGCGGCCGCGGAGCGCCCGGCCAGTGTGACGCTCGCGCCCGCGGTGAAGCCGCTGCCGGTCACGGCGACGGCCGCGCCCGGACTGCCGGAGGCCGAACCGAGCGAGATCGCCCGGGTGTTGGCCGGCGGGTTGTCGGCGGCGGTGACGGTCTCCGACACCGGGGCGGGCGGGTCGGTCACCGTGCAGGGGGTGTCCAGCTCCAGGATGTAGCTGGTGTGGATGTTGTAGTCGCCGGGCGAGAGGGTGATCGCGCCGGGCGTGGTGACCGTGAAGGTGCCGGTCATGGAGAACGACGGGAAGGCTCCCTTGCCGGGCACCGGGTCGTTCTTCTTCGGCCCCGTGACCGTGACGCTGCCGCTCTGCGCGCCACCGAGGGTGACCTTGCCCGTCGGCGTCATGATGTCGGCCGGCAGGGCCAGGTCGGTGGGGTTGCTCGCGGCGGGTGTGACCACGGTGTACGTGACGGTGACGGTGTCGCCGACGTCGGGGCTGGTGTTGTCCGCCGTGATCTTCCCGGTGGTCGTGCCGTCGATCGGCGGGATGCCGGCGATGGCCGGCGGGATGCAGTGCGTGGGGAAGTCCACGTTGGACGCGGCGCCGGCCGGGGCCGCCAGCGCCCCGCCGGCGGTGACCGCGAGCGCGGTCGCCCCGAGCAGCGACGCCCAGCGCCGTCTTCGGGAACCTCGGGTGCTTCCGGAACTTCGGGGTGAACCCATGTTGCCCCCTCCTCCAGGGTGCGGGCGCAGCGGCTCTTCTGCGCCGACAGGGGGCATTGAGGTGCGGATCGCGTGAGAAGTCAATGGACATCACGCGGCGAACTGATGGGCCGTCAGTTTCCGGGCGGGGCCGGGAAACCGACGGCCTGTCTGCTCAGTTTCCGACCGCTATCAGCTGAACACGAACGGGCCGGGCGCCTGCGCCCCGGTCGCCGTACAGGTGACGGTGATCCCGAAGACGACCATCTTCAGGGAGCCGCCGTAGAAGTTCAGGCTGTCACCGGAGGCCACGGTCCCGTTGAGCGGACCGACCGTGATCGGGTCGCCGGTGGCCATGGCGGGGTTCACGGCGCCGGAGAAGACCCTGGCGGCACCGGTCGAGTTCGCCATCGTGAGCGTGGAACTGATGCTGTTCGCGCCGATCGGGATCGGCGCGGTGATGGCGGTGGAGGTCAGTTTGAGGGTTGCGGCCGTGCCCGTCTGGGTGGCCGTGAGGGTGGCTGCGCCGCCTCCGAAGAGACCGCAGTTGGCGGTGACGGTCGCCGTCAGCGGGGTGACGGCGACAGCCGAGGGCGCGAGGGCCAGTCCGGTGACCGCGAGGGCCCCGGCCAGCATTGCCGCACCTGATCCGATTCGCTTGCCTCTCATGGGATCCGCTCCCTTCCCGAGTACGGGAATCCATGTGGGGGGTGGATGGACGGGAGATGCCGACGGGCCACGCCCGGGAGGGATGGGTGCGGACACCCTGCCCGGACGGAGAATCTGACGTACAGATCTGACGGTCCGTCGGAACTTGCGGTTACATTGATGCGCGAGCGGCACGCGGACGGCAAGGTTGAATTCCGGCCTACCTCCGGCGACCTCGCCGTGGACCGTTTCCGGCTGCCGTCAGCCTGCGGAGACGGTGAGCCGAACGGTCCCGTCCGGTGCGGCCACCAGCACCGGGGTCCCCGCCCCACCGAGATCCCGTACGGCGGCCAGATCCGCCTCGGCGGCCGCCTCCGACGCGGTCACCACCGCCGCCGCCTCCAGCGACTCGGCGCCCGAGGCCACCGCCATCGCCACCGCCGTCTGGAGCGCGCTCAGCCGCAGCGACGGCAGATCCACCGTCCCCGCGACATAGGTACGTCCTGTCTCGTCCCGTACGGCGGCCCCCTCGGGCACACCGTTACGGGCCCGCGCGGAACGGGCCAGGGTGACGATCTTGCGGTCCTCGGGGTCGAGCGCGTTGCTGTCGGTCATGCCCCGAGCATACGAAGAACCGGCCCGGGCCCGGACCGCACGGCCGTGGGACGGACTCAGGGCCGGTCGAGCCGCAGCCGCTCGGCCCGCGGCAGACCGGCGACCACCAGGTCGTAGGAGTCCTCGACGAGCTCCCGGACCAGGCGGTCGGAGAGCTCTCCGTCGACCGTCACCGTGTTCCAGTGCCGCTTGTTCATGTGCCACCCCGGGACGATCAGCCCCTCGTGCTCCGCGCGCAGACGCCCCGCGTCGTCCGGATCGCACTTGAGGTTCACCGTCAGCGGCCGGGCGTCCAGGGTCGTCAGGGCGAACATCTTGCCGCCGACCTTGAACACCGAGGTCTCGGGCCGGAAGGGGAAGTCCTCGACCGCCGCGTTGAAGGAGAGGCACAAGGCCCGCAGTTCCTGGGGCGTCACTCCGTCACTCCCTCACTCCGTGATCCGTCACCGCGTTCTCCGGCGCTCCGTGCCTTGTCACTGCGTGCTCTGCCACTGCGTGCTCCGTCGGTCCGGGGCCCCGGGGCCCGATACCGCGACTCCGGCCGCGGTCCCGTCACTCGGGTCGCGGTCCCGTCACTCCGGTTTCGGCTCGGCCTCCGGTCGGTCCGCCGGTTGGACCGGCTCCACCAGCACCGTGACGATCTTGTTCCGGCGGCCGGCCGCGGCCTCCGCCGTGAGCCGCAGCGCGCGCCCGTCCGGCAGCTCGACCTCGCTCGACGCCCCGGCGATGGGCACCCGGCCCAGGGCCTTGGCGAGCAGCCCGCCGACGGTCTCCACGTCCTCGTCGTCGTACTCCTCGAGGCCGTACAGCTCGCCGAGGTCGGTGATGTCCAGGCGGGCGGTGACCCGGTGGCGGTCGTCGCCGAGTTCCTCCACGGGCGGGAGTTCACGGTCGTACTCGTCGGTGATCTCGCCGACGATCTCCTCGAGGATGTCCTCGATGGTGACGATGCCGGCCGTGCCGCCGTACTCGTCGATGACGACGGCGACGTGGTTGCGGTCCTGCTGCATCTCCCGCAGCAGATCACCGGCGTTCTTGGTGTCGGGGACGAAGGCGGCGGGCCGCATCGCCGTCGAGACCAGCTCGCCCTCGGCGTCCCGGTTGATGTGCGTCTTGCGGACCAGGTCCTTCAGATACACGATGCCGACGATGTCGTCCTCGTTCTCCCCGGTCACCGGTATCCGGGAGAAACCGGAGCGCAGGGCGAGCGTCAGCGCCTGGCGGATGGTCTTGTACCGCTCGATGACGACGAGGTCGGTCCTCGGGACCATGACCTCGCGTACGAGGGTGTCGCCGAGTTCGAAGACGGAGTGCACCATGCGGCGCTCGTCGTCCTCGATCAGTGACTCCTTCTCGGCGAGGTCGACCAGCGCGCGCAGTTCCGCCTCGGAGGCGAAGGGGCCACGGCGGAAGCCCTTGCCGGGGGTCAGCGCGTTGCCGATGAGGATCAGCAGCGACGGGATCGGGCCCATGATCCGGGCCAGCGGGAGCAGCACGTACGCGGCCACCGTGGCGGTGTTCAGCGGGTGCTGGCGGCCGATGGTGCGCGGGGACACGCCCACGGCGACGTACGAGACGAGGACCATCACGCCGATCGCCGCCAACAGGGCCGGGGTCGTGTCCCCGATCTCCTGGAGGCAGGCGTAGGTGACCAGCGCGGCGGCCGCCATCTCGCAGGCGACGCGCACCAGCAGCGCGACGTTCAGATAGCGGGTGGGGTCGGCGGCGATCTGCGCGAGCTTGGCGCTGCCGCGCCGTCCGACGCGTACGGCCTCTTCGGCGCGGAAGCTGGAGACGCGCGCGAGGCCCGCCTCCGCGCAGGCGGCGAGCCAGGCGACGACCACCAGGGCGATGGCGCCGGCGACGAGGGTGGGGCTCATGAGACGGTCGGGGCCGGAGACGGGCCGGTCAGGCCCTTCTCCGCACGCCAGCCGTCGACGATGGCGGCCTGCAGACCGAACATCTCGGCCTTCTCGTCGGGCTCCTCGTGGTCGTAGCCCAGCAGGTGCAGCACCCCGTGGACGGTGAGCAGCTGGAGCTCCTCGTCCATGGAGTGCTGCGTCGGCGCCTCCGTGCCCTGCCGGGCGGCGACCTCGGGGCACAGCACGATGTCGCCGAGGAGGCCCTGCGGGGGCTCGTCGTCGTCCTTCGACGGCGGACGCAGCTCGTCCATCGGGAAGGACATGACGTCCGTCGGCCCCGGCAGGTCCATCCACTGGATGTGCAGCTGCTCCATGGCATCGGTGTCCACGACGATCACCGAGAGTTCGGAGAGCGGGTGGATGCGCATCCGCGCGAGCGCGTAGCGGGCGATGTCGAGGATCGCCTGCTCGTCGACCTCGGTTCCGGACTCGTTGTTGACGTCGATCGACATGGTGCTGGTTTGTCTACTTCCGCTTGTTTCGGCCGCCCTTGTGGGTGCCGTTCTCCGTACCGTTCTGGCTGTCGTACTGCTCGTACGCGTCGACGATACGGCCGACGAGCTTGTGCCGGACGACGTCCTGGGACGACAGGCGGGAGAAGTGGACGTCGTCGAGCCCCTCCAGGATGTCCTGGACCTGGCGCAGACCCGACTTCGTGCCGTTCGGCAGGTCGACCTGGGTCACGTCACCCGTGATCACGATCTTCGAGTCGAAGCCGAGCCGGGTGAGGAACATCTTCATCTGCTCGGGGCTCGTGTTCTGGGCCTCGTCCAGGATGATGAAGGCGTCGTTCAGGGTGTTGTGCGTCAGCAGGTGGTCCGTGGTGACGTAGAGGGAGTCCTCGGCGGCCACCTGAATGCATACGGTCTCCTCCCTGCCCGCGGGCTCGATCGAGTCGATGAAGCGCATGGGGCGCCCGCCGCCTCCGGCCGCGAGGTACGTGTCGCGCTTGCGGGCGAGACGGAAGGGTTCGATGCCTTCGGGGAGGCGGATGTCGAGGATGTGAGCGTCGCGGCGGTGCGCGACGTCCCGGCCCTTCGCGAGGCCCGGCTTTCGGCCGTCGGCCGCCCTGCGGCGGGGGTACGCGACTCCGCCCAGCGACTGCACCAGCGCGATCACGTCGTCGCGGAGCGGGATCGACGTCGTCGTGTACTGGATCCGGCAGGTGCGGTCCTTCTGCGTGATGGGACCGCCGCCGGAGTCGAGAAGGCCCTGGAGGACGGCCAGTCGCACTTCGGCGGAGTTGTACCGGTAGTCGTCCGGAATGAACGTCGGGTACGAGCCCGTGCGCAGCAGGTCCAGCTCGCGCAGGACCCGAGTGACCGGGTTCTCCAGGGTCACGACGTCACCAGGGGACTTGATCCGATCGAGGACGTGGTCCGGCCCGCCCTTGTGCCGCGCCGCGACTCCGGGAAGCGCGGCTCCCAGCGCCTCGGCCAGTTCCGGGTCCCCGGTCGCGAAGGACGGCGTGGTGGAGCCCGTGAGGCAGCCGTCGCCCAGCAGCAACCCCAGCGCATACGGGTCCATGGGGATGTCGCGCTCAGGGAAGCAGACCGGGCTGGTGAGCATCGGCAACTCGTACCGGCGCGCGTGCGCCGCCCGCAGCTTGCCGATCATCTCCTGGGTCTCCAGGACCCGCCAGGGCTTGTCGCGTCGCGCGTCGTCGTGCGTTCTGACCGTCCACAGGTGCTCGCCGCAGGCCAGGGTCCAGGATCCGTCCTGCGCGGTGACACGGTAGACGTCCTTCTCACCCTGCGGGTAGACACCGAGAACCGGCGTCGGCTCGCCGTTCGAGCCGATGACCAGGTCACCGACCTGAAGGTCACCGATGGGCCGCCAGCCGTCCGGCGTCAGGACGTTGGTGAACCGCGGCTGGGCGCGTCCCCGCATGTACGCCAGCGGCGCGACCTCGATCGTCCCCGCCGCCATCAGCTTGGGGATCGAGTCCGGGTCCAGCATGTCGTGCAGCGCGTCGTAGAGCGGGCGCAGGTAGGGGTCGATCTTCTCGTAGAGCGTGCCCGGCAGGAAGCCGAGCCGCTCGCCCGCCTCGACCGCGGGGCGGGTCAGGATGATGCGGTTGACCTGCTTGGCCTGCAGGGCCTGGACCGCCTTGGCCATGGCCAGGTAGGTCTTGCCGGTACCGGCCGGTCCGATGCCGAAGACGATCGTGTGCTTGTCGATCGCGTCGACGTACCGCTTCTGGTTGAGGGTCTTGGGTCTGATGGTGCGACCGCGTGAGGACAGGATGTTCTGTGTCAGAACCTCGGCCGGGGTCTCCTGGCCGTCACTCGTCCCGTTCTCACTCGCCCGCAGCATGGCGATCGAGCGTTCCACTGCGTCCTCCGTCATCGGCTGCCCGGTGCGGAGCACCAGCATCATCTCGTCGAACAGGCGCTGGACGAGGGCGACTTCCCGCGGGTCGCCGACCGCGCTGATCTCATTGCCCCGGACATGGATGTCGGCTGCCGGGAAGGCCGTCTCTATCACGCGCAGAAGGGAGTCTCCGGATCCCAGCACCGTGACCATGGGGTGCTGGGCGGGAACGGTGAACTGTGCTCTCGCCTTGCCCTGCGCGGGCGTGTGAGCTGTCGGTGTCTGAGTCATAGGCCGGCCCGAAGGCCTCTACGTCCTCCCGGATGCGTCTCGCCTGCCACGAGGGCGGCCTGGCGAGTTCAAGGGTACGCCAGGGGACTGACAACGCCGTAGGGCTTTTCCGGGTCCGGCGACGGCGTCCGAGGACGGAACCGGCGACGGGTCCGGGGACTATGCCGAGCGGCCGAAACCGATCGTCGGCACCGCTCTGCGCAGCGGCCACGGGGTGGTCCCGTCCGCCGCCGGGAGCAGCGTCGGGAGCAGAGCGTCCAGGAAGGCGTACCTCAGCAGCGCCTCGGGGTCCTGGCTCTCGACCGACTGGACCCTGCGCCACCAGGCCGCGATCTCGGACCAGCCGGGAGCGGAGAGCGAGCCGCCGAACTCCTGCACGGAGAGGGCCGCGGTGAGGCCGGCGAAGGCGAGCCGGTCGGCGAGCGGCCAGTCGGCCAGCGTGCCGGTGACGAAGCCGGCCACGAAGACGTCCCCGGCGCCGGTGGGGTCGAGGGCCTCGACGGCGATCGCCGGGACGGCGGCGGACTCGCCGGTGCGCCGGTCCACGGCGTAGGCGCCCTCCGCACCGAGCGTCACGACCGCGAGCGGTACGTGCTCGGTGAGGGCGTGCGCGGCGGCGCGGGGGCAGGTGGCGCCGGTGTAGCGCATGGCCTCCTCCGCGTTCGGCAGGAAGGCCTCGCAGTGCGCCAGGTCGGTGAGGCCGGCCAGGTCCCAGGCGCCGGTGTCGTCCCAGCCGACGTCGGCGAAGATGCGGGTGCCGCGGGCGGCGGCCTGTTCGATCCAGGGGGCGCGCCTGCCGGGGGTGAGGGAGGCGACGGCCGCGCGGGCGTGCGGCGGGCAGGCGGGCTCGGGTGCCTGCGGGGGCGGCTCGTGGCCGTGCGAGACCATCGTGCGCTCCCCCTCGTACGCCATGGACACGGTGACGGACGAGTGCCAGCCGGGGACCGTGCGCGAAGTGCTGAGGTCGATGCCCTCGCCCCGCTCCAGGGCGTCCCAGCAGTACTCGCCGTAGTGGTCGTCGCCGAAGGCGGCCGCGAGGGAGGTGCGCAGGCCGAGCCGGGCGAGGGCGGTGGCCATGTTGGCGACACCGCCGGGGCTCGAGCCCATGCCGCGCGCCCAGGACTCGGTCCCGCGCACCGGTGCGGTATCGAGCCCGGTGAAGATGATGTCCAGGAAGACGGTGCCGGTGAGGTAGACGTCCCACGGCGGGTCCTCGGGGGCGCGCCGGGCGGCCAGGGGGTCCGCCCCGGCAGCCGGGCAGCCGCCGGACGGGCCGGCGTGTCCGTTCTGGCCGGTCCGGCCGCTCGGGTGGTGGTGTCCCTCTCCGGTGGACGCGTTGGACGCGGTCACGGTGCGCTCCCTGACGTGGTGCCGATCTGGCCAGTGTGCACCACGCGACCGACAACACGCGGTCCGTCACACGCGGGACGGGACACCTGCCTCCCGGCGGGTAAACGCGGACCCCGCCGCCGCGGAACCGGCCTCCGCCCGACGGGACGGCTGCCGACGGGCGGGGAAGGGGAGTCGCCGGCGGGGCCGCCGGCACGGGGTCACCAGCGGGGGACGGCCGGGGTGACCCAGTCGGGGTCGGCGATCCGCATCGCGGCCGCGTCGTCGCGTTCGCGCAGGGCACCGTCGTCGTCGAGCCAGCGCCGATGCAGGACCCGGAGCTTGTCCCGGTCGAGTTCGACGCCGAGGCCGGGTGCGTCCGGGACGGTGACCTTGCCGTCGTCGAAGGCGAGGCGCTCGGTGAGGACGTCCTCGGACTGCCAGGGGTAGTGGGAGTCGCAGGCGTGGTGGAGGTTCGGGACGGTGGACGCCACGTGGGTCATGGCCGCCAGCGAGATACCCAGGTGGGTGTTGGAGTGCATGGAGATCCCGACGCCGAACGTCCGGCAGATCTCGGCCAGTTGGCGGGTGTTGCGCAGTCCGCCCCAGTAGTGGTGGTCGGAGAGGACGACCTGGACGGCATCGCGGGTGAACGCCTCCTTGATCTCGGCGAAGTTCGTCACGCACATGTTGGTGGCGAGCGGCACGTCGGTCCTCGCGGCCACCTCGGCCATGGCGGGGGTGCCGAGGGCCGGGTCCTCCAGGTATTCGAGGATGCCGCCGATCTCGTCGGCCACCTTCAGCGAGGTCTCGACGGACCAGGCGCCGTTCGGGTCGAGCCGCAGCGGGTGGCCGGGGAACGCCTCGGCCAGCGCCCGTACGGCGGCGATCTCCTCGTCCGGCGGGAAGACTCCGCCCTTGAGCTTGAAGGAGGTGAAGCCGTAGCGCTCCTTGAAGCGCCGGGCCTGCTCCACGATGCCGGCCGGGTCGACGGCGGCGCCCCAGTCGTCCTGCTCCGCGGGGACCCCCTCGGGGTGGCCGGCCCACCGGTAGAAGAGGTAGGCGCTGTACTCGACCGCGTCGCGGACCTTGCCGCCGAGCAGCGTGTGCACGGGCAGGCCGAGTGCCTTGCCGAGGGCGTCGAGACAGGCGACCTCGAAGGCGGAGACGACGGACAGCCGCAGTTTGTCGGCGGTCTGGACGCCCCGCAGCCCGCCGACGTCGACCTGCCCGGAGATCCGGGAGCTGTCGACGGCCACCTCGTCCGCGATGGCGAACAGGCCGTTCAGGTCGCTCACCTGGCGGCCGTGCAGCTTCTCGGCGAACGGACGGGCCAGTTCCAGGTACTTGGAGTCGCCGTACGTCTCACCGACACCGGTGACGCCGTCCGCCGTCTCGACCTCCACGATCAGCCGGGGGGTGTACGGCTGGTGCACGCCCTGTGTGTTGAGCAGGGGCGGGTCGGCGACGAGGATCGGGGTCAGGCGGACGTCGGTGATCCTGGGGTTCACAGCGCGGCTCCTACGAGGTCGAGGCCGGTGGCCAGGAGGGTCCTGAGGTCGGCGAGGTCGCTGGGCGAGGGGTCGGTGAGCGGGGCGCGGACCGGCCCGACGGGCCGGCCGCGCAGCCGGGCCGCGGCCTTCACCAGGGACACGGCGTACCCCGGCACCCGGTCGCGGAGTTCGACGAACGGGACGTAGAAGTCGCGCAGCAGCCGGTCCACCGCCTTGTCGTCCTTGCCGTCGCCGTCGCGCAGCGCGGTGAAGAAGGCGTTCGCGATCTCCGGGGCGAAGGCGTGGACGGCGGAGGAGTAGGCGGGGACGCCCACGGTGGCGTAGGCGCGGGCCTGGATCTCGGCGGTGGCGGCGCCGTTGAAGAAGAGGAAGCCGTCGGGGGCGGCGAGGGTGAGCCGCTGGAGGCGGTCGAGGTCGCTGTGGCCGTCCTTGAGGCCGATGACGCCCGGGACGGCGGCGATGCGCCGCAGCGAGGCGGCGGTGAAGGCGACCTGGCCGCGCTGGTAGGCGATGAGAGGCAGCCGGGTGCGGGCGGCGAGCTGTTCCAGCTGGGCGACGAGGCCGTCCTGCGGGGCGGCGACGAGGTAGTGCGGCAGGACGAGCAGGGCGTCGGCGCCGGCCTCTTCCGCGATGCGCGCGAACCGGGCGGCCTGGGCCCAGCCGTAGCCGACCCCGGCGACGACGGGCAGACGGCCACCCGCCTCCTCGACCGTGATGGTGACCACCTGCCGGTACTCGTCCTCGTCGAGGGAGAAGAACTCGCCGGTGCCGCAGGCGGGGAAGACGGCGCCGGGTGCGGTCGCGATCCGGGCCGCGACATGCGCGCGGAAGCCGTCGGGGTCGAGGGAGCCGTCGTCGTGGAAGCTCGTGAGCGGGAACGACAGCACCCCCTGGGCCATGCCGTCCCGCAGGCGTCGGACCGTGTCCCTGTCGAGATCCCTGTCGACGCTCACGCTCGGTCATCTCCCTATGTAGACGTTATCCATGTATGAGGATGGAGGTTAGATAGGCGAACGCCGACCGTCAATGGGGGTGCGCCCCCTCACCCGCACGCCTCACCCGCACGCCCTTACGATCGGCACATGTCGGAGACAGGCGGCGTCCGCGAGGTGAAGTCCGCGGCGCGCACGGTCGAGCTGCTGGAACTGCTCGCGGCGCGCGGCGACCGGCCGGCGCGGCTCCAGGAGCTGGCGGACGAGCTGGGCGTGCCGCGCAGCTCGATGTACGCGCTGCTCCAGACCCTGATCAGCCGCGGCTGGGTGCGCACCGACGTGACCGGATCCCTGTACGGCATCGGCATCCACGCCCTGCTGACCGGCACGAGCTATCTCGACTCCGACCCGCGGGTACGGCTGGTCCGGCCCTATCTCGACGAGGCGTCCGAGGCACTGGGCGAGACCATTCACCTGGGCGCGGCTGGACGGCCGCGGGGTGGCGTATCTGGCGACGCGCGAGTCGCACGAGTACCTGCGCACGATCAGCCGGGTCGGGCGGCGGCTCCCGGCGCACATCGGCGCGCTCGGCAAGGCGCTGCTGGCCCAGCGGCCGGACGGCGAGCTGCCCGAGGGGCCCTACGAGGCGTTCACCCCGCACTCCCTCACGAGCCGTCGGGCGCTGCTCGCCGACCTCGCCGGTGTGCGGGCCCGCGGCTACTCCGTGGACCGCGAGGAGGGCGTCCTCGGCATCGTCGGGTTCGGGTTCGCGCTGCGGTACGACACTCCCGCACAGGACGCGGTCAGCTGCTCGGTGCCGGTGGCCCGGCTGACGCCGGGGCACGAGGAGCGGATCGTCGCGGTGATGCGGGAGATCAGGGCGAAGATCGAGGCGACGGCACCGGGCTTCGGCGGCGCCGCCGACTGGCGCTAGCGCCCGCTTCTCGAGCCGCGTGCTCGACATCCACCGGCCCTGACCAGGACGGTTCCTAGAACGTGTAGGCGTCGACCTCCGCGAGGCACCGTGCCCGCCGCTCCTCGTCGTCCTCCAGGAAGGAGGCGACGAAGGAGTTGCGGGCCAGCTCGCGCAGTCGCTCCTCGCCCAGGCCCAGGGCGCCGGCCACGGCGTCGAAGTTGTCGCCGGCGTACCCGCCGAAGTAGGCGGGGTCGTCGGAGTTGACCGTGCACAGCAGCCCGGCGTCGAGCATGGCGGGCAGCGGGTGGTCGGCGAGGACGTCGACGGTCCGCAGCCGCACGTTGGACAGCGGGCACAGCGTCAGCGGGATCCGGTCCCGCACCAGCCGCTCGACGAGGGCCGGGTCCTCCATGCACCGCAGCCCGTGGTCGACGCGCTCCACGCCGAGCACGTCCAGGGCCTCGGTGATGTACTCCGGCGGCCCCTCCTCGCCGGCGTGCGCGACGCGCCGCAGCCCGAGAGCGGCCGCCGCCTCGTACACCTCGCGGAACTTCACCGGCGGATGCCCGACCTCGGCGGAGTCCAGACCCACGCCGGTGATCCGGTCCAGGTGGGGCCGCGCCGCCTCCAGGGTCTCCATCGCCGACTCGGCGGACTCGTCGCGCAGGAAGCACATGATCAGACGCGTCGAGATGCCGTGCCTGGCCTCGCTGTCGCCCAGCGCGCGCCACAGCCCGTCCACGACGGTGCTCATGCCGACCCCCCGGGCGAGGTGGGCCTGCGGGTCGAAGAAGATCTCCGCGTGCCGCACGCCCTGCGCGGCGGCCCGTGCGAGGTAGGCGTTCGCGAGGTCCTCGAAGTCGCGCTCGGTGCGCAGGACCGCCATGAGCTCGTAGTACAGGTTCAGGAAGGACTGGAGGTCCTCGAACCGGTACGCCTCGCGAAGCGCGTCCGTGTCGGCGTACGGCAGCGCGACCCCGTTGCGGGCGGCCAGCTCGAAAGCCAGCTCCGGCTCCAGGGTTCCTTCGATGTGCAGGTGCAGTTCAGCTTTGGGGAGGGGCATCAAAGCATCGTACGGCCGTTTTACCGCCGTTTCGGAACCGGCACCCGCAGCAGGTCGTGCGCCACGGTCAGCTCTCCGTCGAACCCCGCCGCCCGCGCCTGCCGCTCGAATTCGTCCGGCTCGGAGTAACGCTGGCTGAAGTGGGTGAGGACCAGGTGCCGCACCCCTGCGTCACGGGCCACCCGTGCGGCCTGACCGGCGGTCAGATGCCCGTGGTCGACGGCGAGTCGCTCGTCCTCGTCGAGGAAGGTCGACTCGATGACGAGCAGGTCGGCGGCGTCGGCGAGCGAGTGCACGCCGTCGCACAGCCGGGTGTCCATGACGAACGCGAACCGCTGCCCCCGCCGGACCTCGCTGACCTCGTCCAGCGACACCCCGTCGACCGAGCCCTCCCGCTGGATGCGGCCGACGTCCGGCCCCTTGATGCCGTGCGCGGCCAGCCGCTCGGGCAGCATGCGGCGGCCGTCGGGCTCGACGATCCGGTAGCCGTAGGACTCGACGGGATGCGAGAGCCGGGCGGCTTCGAGCCGGTAGGACGCGGTGGTGGCGAGGACGCCGTCCGCGTCGACCGGGGCCTCGGTGATGCCGACGGTCTCGCGGTAGGCGGTGGAGTAGCGCAGCCGGTCGAAGAAGCGCTGCCCCGAACGCGGATAGTGCGCGGTCACCGGGTGCGGCACCTGGTCCAGGTTGATGCGCTGGATGACACCGGCGAGGCCGAGGGAGTGGTCGCCGTGGAAGTGCGTGACGCAGATCCGGTTGAGGTCGTGCGCGGCGACCCCGGCCCGGAGCATCTGGCGCTGGGTGCCCTCGCCCGGATCGAAGAGGACGCCCTCGCCGTCCCAGCGCAGCAGGTAGCCGTTGTGGTTGCGGTGCCGGGTCGGGACCTGGCTGGCGGTGCCGAGAACCACCAGTTCACGTACGGACACGGCGGCCTATCCGGGGGGCCAGTGCAGGCCGCGGCCGCCGACGACGTGCGCGTGGGCGTGCCAGACGGTCTGGCCGGCGCCTGCGCCGGTGTTGAAGACGACCCGGTAACTCTCCAGCTTGTCCTCGTCCGCGACCGCCTGCGTCTCGCGCAGCACGTCGGCGGCGAGCTCCGGCGCGCCGGCGGCCAGGGCGGCGGCGTCCCGGTAGTGCGCCTTCGGGATCACCAGGACGTGGGTGGGCGCCTGCGGGTTGATGTCCCGGAAGGCGATGGTCGTCTCGGTCTCCCGCACGATCGTCGCCGGGATGTTCCCCGCGACGATCTTGCAGAACAGACAGTCGTCCTGCGGTTCCCCTGCCATGCGGGTTCCTCCTCAGACGGTTGATCAGTACGGGGGCATGGTAGCGGGGGGAGTGCGTCGTTCCGGTCCCTCCGGGGGCGGTTCCGGTTCCCTCGGAGGGCGGTTCCGGTTCTTTCCGGGGGCGGTTCCGGTTCTCTCGGGGGAGCGCGACGACGAGGCCGCTCGGGCCGGAGCGCGGGTCGGCGGGCGGCAGCCCCCGACCCGCGCTCCGCTCCGACACCCAGACCTACGAACCCGGAAGCAGCGGAGGCGTCTTCGCCGGGGTCTCCTCGAGGGCGGCCAGCGCCAGCGACACCGCCTCGTCCAGCTGGACGTCCCGCCCCGCCGCGTAGTCCTGCGGAGCACAGACCACCTCGACGTCGGGATCGACACCGTGGTTCTCCACGCCCCACTCGTACCCCTCCAGCCAGAACGCGTACTTGGGCTGCGTGACGAGCGTCCCGTCGACCAGCCGGTACCGGCTGTCGATCCCGATCGTCCCGCCCCAGGTGCGCGTGCCCACCACCGGCCCGATCCCCAGCGCCTTGATCGCCGCGTTGACGATGTCCCCGTCGGACCCGGAGAACTCGTTGGCGACGGCGACGACGGGTCCCCGGGGCGCGTCCTCCGGGTAGCTGGACGCCCGCATCCCGCGCGGCAGGTCCCAGCCGACGATGCGCCGGGCGAGCTTCTCGACGACCAGCTGGGAGGTGTGGCCGCCCCGGTTCTCCCGGACGTCCACGATCAGCCCCTCCCGCGCGACCTCGACCCGCAGGTCACGGTGGATCTGGGCCCACCCGGGCGCCTGCATGTCGGGCACGTGCAGATACCCCAGCCGGCCGCCGGATGCCTCGTGCACATGGGCCCGCCGGTCGGTGACCCACGCGTGGTAGCGCAGCGCCTCCTCGTCCGCCACGGGGACGACGACGGCGTGCCTCGGCTCGCCCCCGCCGGACGGCGAGATCGTCAGCTCGACCACCTTGCCCGCGGTGCCGACGAGCAGCGGGCCGGGCCCGGTGACCGGGTCCACCGGCTGTCCGCCGACGGCGACGACGGCGTCACCGGCCCGCACCGCGACGCCGGGCGCGGCCAGCGGGGAACGCGCGTCGGGGTCGGAGGTCTCGGAGGGCAGGACCCGGTCGATGCGCCAACTGCCGTCCGGGTGACGGGAGACGTCGGCGCCCAGCAGACCCTGGCGGGCGCCGCCGCCGTGGCCGCCGCGCGGCATGACGTAGGCGTGCGAGGTGCCGAGTTCGCCGTGCACCTCCCACAGCAGGTCGACGAGGTCGTCGTGGGTGGCGAGCCGTTCCAGCACGGGCCGGTAGCGGTCGAGGACGCCGTCCCAGTCGACGCCGCCCAGATCGGGCCGCCAGAAGTTGTCCCGCATGATGCGGCCGGTCTCGTCGTACATCTGCCGCCACTCGGCGGCCGGGTCGACGGTGCGGCGGATCCGGCCGAGGTCGACGGTGATGTTGCCGTCGCTGTCGTCGTCGCCCGAGGCGCGCCGGTCGCTCGGGACGACCTTGAGCTTGCCGTCGGTCCACAGCAGCAGCCGCTTGCCGTCGCCGCTGACCTCGAAACCGTCGGCGTCGGCCGCGAGGTGCTCGATGCGCTGCTGGGTGAGGTCGTAGCGCTCCAGCTCGGTGTGCGGGTCGGGGTCGTCCGGGGTGGCGCGGGAGGCGCCGAGGACACCGCGCACGGGGTGCCGCAGCCAGAGCACGCCGTCCTTCGCCGCGGCGAGCCCGGAGTACCGGCCGGCCTCCACCGGGAAGGGGACTATCCGGTCGGCGAGCCCCTCGAGGTCGATACGGGTGGTCGGGGTGCCCTCGCTGTCCGGGGTCTCGTCCTTGTCGGGGGCCTCGAAGGGCCTGCCGTGCCGCTGCGGGCCGAAGGGGGACGGGGTCGTCGCCGCGAGGGTGATGAGGTGCGGGCGGGCCCCGGCCACGAAGGAGAGGTCGAAGACGTGCTCGTCGTAGACCGGGTCGAAGGCGCGCGTGGAGAGGAACGCGAGGTGCTTGCCGTCGAGGGTGAAGGCGGGCGCGTAGTCGTGGAAGCGCAGCGGGGTCGCGTCGGTGACCGACAGGTCGGTGACGTTGGCGAGCCTGAGCTGGCTGAGCGGGCGCGGACCGGGGTGCGACCAGGCCAGCCAGGCGGAGTCGGGCGAGAAGACCAGGTCGGAGACCTCGCCGTCGGGGCTGTCGGCCACCTCGCGTACCTCACCGGTCTCCCGCTCGACGAGCAGCAGCCGCCCGTCGTGCGCGGCGACGGCGGCCCGGCTGCCGTCGGGCGCCATGGCGAGTTCCAGGACCCGCCCGAGCCGTCCGGCGGCGAGCCGGCGCGGAGTGGCGCCGGGAGCCGTCCCGGTGGCCGGGGCGAACTCCAGCGCGTCCTCCCCCTCGGCGTCCGTCACCCATACGACCCACTCCTCGCCCTCCGTGCGGAAGGTGCGCGGCAGCCGGGCCCGGACGCCGGGTTCGGCGGCGAGCGCGCGGGCGGGGCCGGAGCGGTGGGTCACCCAGTGGACGGCGCCGCGCACCTCCACGGCGCTGCCCCGCGCGGTGTGGTCGGGCGCGGCCCCGCCCAGCCACCGGGAGGCGGCCACCGGGTAGGGGCGGCGGTCGGTGCGCTGCCCGCCGAGGCGGACGTCGAGGCGACGGGGTTCGGCGCCGTCCAGGTCGTCGAGGAGCCACAGCTCACCTGCGGACATGTACACGACCCGAGTGCCGTCACCGGCGGCGTGCCGGGCGTAGAAGCCGTCGAGCGGGGTGTGCCGCCGCAGGTCGGACCCGTCGGCGAAGGACGAGTACAGGGCCCCCGTGCCCTCGTGGTCGGACAGGAACGCCAGGCGCTCCCCCGCCCACACGGGGTACTCGATGTTGCCGTCCAGTTCCTCGTGCAGCCGGACGAACTCCCCGTCGCCCTCCCGGTCGATCCACAACTTGCCCGCCGTACCGCCCCGGTAGCGCTTCCAGTGGGCGGCCTCGCGCCCCATCGGCGCGGACAGCACCACGGTGTGCGGGCCGTGCGCAACCGTGCCGACCGGCCCGTACGGCAGGGTCGTCGCCGGTCCGCCGTCGATGGGGACGGCACGGGCCCAACTGCGGCGCAGGGTCGCCTGGTCGTAGGTGCTGACGGCGAGGACCCGGCCGTCCGGGGTCCAGCCCCGCACCCGGGTCTGCCAACTGCCCCAGTACGTCAGCCGGGTCGACGGGCCGCCGTCGACGGGGGCGATGTGCACCTCGGGGGCGCCGTCGCGGGTGGAGGTCCAGGCCACGGTCGTGCCGTCGGGCGAGATGCGCGGCAGGGTGACCGGCACGTTGTCGGCGCTGACCCGCCAGGCGCGACCGCCGTCGAGGGGGGCCAGCCACACGTCGTCCTCGGCGGCGAAGGCCACCGACCGGCCGTGCAGATGGGGGTATCGGAGGTATGCGGCAGGCGTCGCGGGCTGTGTCACCGAATCACTGTATGCAAGGGCGGGACCGCAGGTCAGGGGTTTCGATCACTTCCCCGTGCCGCCCCCGCCGTCCCCGCCCACGGTCTCGGTGACGGTGACGGTCACGGTGACCGTCGGCCGGGCGCCGGGCCGGTCCGAACCGGACGGGGCGACCGGCGAGGGCGTCGCGGACCCGCAGTCGCCGAGTCCGCTGACCCGGAACAACTGCTTCTTGCCGACGACGGCGGTGAGATCCCCCCGGACACAGGCCCCGTCGACCGCCCGCGCGACCTGGCCCGTGACCGTGATGTCCCGGCCGTCTGCGGTCTCCCCCTGGCAGTCCACGGAGGCGACGGTCCCCGCCTTCCTCTCCTGGTCCTCGTACTGAGCCGTGCAGGTCAGCCAGCGCACGTTCACGTCCCGCCGCTGGATCTCGGCCGTCGCGGCCTCGTCGGTGGTGTACGCCACGGACATGCTGCTCAGCCCGCCCGGCTCGCACGCCACGACGCCGACCGCCGCCACGGCCACCGACGGGAGAAGCCAAATCCGCCTCAATGCCCCCATGGACGGCAGCGTGCCACTCGGGCCCGCGGCGCGGTAGCCCGTATGCGGTCACTTTCCGCGCGGGTTCTACGGTGGACGCATGACTGACGAACGCCGCCGGAGAACCCTCGTCGTGGACGGGTCGACCAGTTATGTGTGGACGGTCCGCCACCGGCACGGGGACGGGCGGCCGTGCCAGGAGGTGCTCACCCTGCACCGGGACGGCGTCCGCACCCACCTCGTCTTCCGGGACGGTGAGGGGCGATACGTCGGCAGCGTCGCGTACGGGCACAGCGGCGGGGTGGGCGACCGCCACCATCACCTCAACCTCAACGAACCCGGTGTGGTGCGCGCCTTCGTCGACGAGGCCGTCAAGCGGGAACTGCTGCCCTACAACGGCGAGTTGGACGGCTGGGAGCTGTTCACCGCAGTGGCCCTCAGCCGAGCAGCAGCAGCCACTCCTGAAGTTCCACCAGATTGCCCTCCGGGTCCTTGAGGTGCGCCACGCGCATCCGGTCGGCCATCGGAGCGGGGCCGTGCACCAGGGCGACGCCGTGGGCGGTGATCCGCGCGCACATGGCGTCCAGGTCGTCCACGCGCAGGGCCACCAGGGAGCGGTGACCGTGCGCCGCGTCGCCCAGTTCGCCGAGCACCTCCGCCATCATCGCCCGGTCCTGGACGGCTATCCCCGCCGAACCGGTGGCGGGAGAGAACTTTTCGTACGGGCCCCGCTCCGCCCCCGACTGCGGCTTGAGGCCGAGGACGTGGGCGTAGAAGCGGTAGCAGGCGGCGAAGTCGGTGACCAGCAGCCTCACCTGGACGAATTCCACGGTGTCCTCCCGGAGGGCGGGCGGGGTCAGGACCAGCGGCCGGTCCTGCCCAGGAGCAGGGACGCGGCCGCCGTGCCGGCGGTCGAGGTGCGCAGGACGCTCCGCCCGAGCCGGTACGCCTTCGCGCCCGCCTGCGCGAAAAGCGCCAGCTCGTCGGGCGAGACGCCCCCTTCGGGGCCCACGACGAGCACGATCTCGCCCGTGGCGGGGAGGGCGGCGGTGGCCAGGGGCTCGCTGCCGTAGTCACGGTCCTCGTGCAGGACGGCGGCGAAGTCGGCGCGGGCGAGAAGCTCCGCCACCTGCCGGGACGTCGACGCGTCGGCGACCTCGGGGAAGCGGACCCGACGGGACTGCTTGCCGGCCTCGCGGGCGGTGGCCCGCCATTTGGCGAGCGCCTTCGCGCCGCGCTCCCCCTTCCACTGGGTGATACAGCGCGCGGCCGCCCACGGCACGATCGCGTCGACGCCCGTCTCGGTCATCGTCTCCACGGCCAGCTCACCGCGGTCGCCCTTCGGCAGCGCCTGGACGACGGTGATCCGGGGCGTCTCGGCGGGCTCCTCGGTCACCTCTCCCAGGCTCACCACCAGCCGGTCCTTGCCCTCGGCGGCGACGACCTCGCCGCGCGCCCAGCGTCCGGCGCCGTCGGTCAGGACGACCTCCTCGCCGCTCCGCAGCCGCTTCACGGACACGGCGTGCCGGCCCTCGGGACCGTCCAGTACGAACGGGGAGCGGGAGGAGGGGAGTTCGTCGACGACGAAGACGGGCGCCGTCACGAGGCACCGTCCTCGCCTGCCGGGAACTCCGACAACGCTGTCCGCGCCTCGGCGAGTTCGGACACCAGGACCTCCACCAGCTGCCCGGCGGGCAGCTCCCGGGCGAGCCGGTGGCCCTGCCCCGCCCACAACGCCATGCCCTGCGCGTCGCCCGCCTTGGCGGCCGCCTTGCGCAGCGGCGTGGTGAGGTGGTGGACCTCCGGGTAGGCGGCCGGCGCGTACGGGCCGTGCTCGCGCAGGAAGCGGTTGACCAGGCCGCGGGCCGGGCGTCCGGAGAAGGCGCGGGTCAGCTCGGTGCGCACGAAGAGAGGGTTGGTCAGCGCCTGCTTGTGCACGGCGTGCGCGCCGGACTCGGGCGTGACCAGGAACGCGGTGCCCAACTGGGCGGCGCTCGCGCCGGCCGCGAGGACGGCGGCGATCTGGCTGCCGCGCATGAGCCCGCCCGCGGCGACGATCGGCAGGTTCACGGATTCGCGGACCTGGGCGATCAGCGCGAGCAGTCCGATGCCGGAGCGGTCGTTCTCCGGGTTGTCCCTGTGGGTGCCCTGGTGGCCACCGGCCTCCACGCCCTGCACGATCACCGCGTCCGCGCCGGCCCGCTCCACCGCGCGGGCCTCCTCCGCGGTGGTCACCGTGACCAGGGTGAACGTTCCCCCGCGGCGCAGGGACTCCAGCGCCTCGATGCTCGGGATGCCGAAGTGGAAGGACACCGCCGGCACCGGGTTGTCCAGCAGCACGGCGAGCTTGGCGTCGTAGCCGTCGTCGCGGCCGCTTTCCGGGTCGCCCAGCTCGGTCTCGTACCAGGCGGCCTCACCGGCCAGCTGATGGGCGTAGACCTCGACGGCGCCCGTCTCCGCGTACTCGGGCTGCGGCATGAAGAGGTTCACGCCGAAGGGACGGGCCGTGAGGCTCCGCAGCTGCTTGATCTCCTGGTACATGCCGTCGGCCGTCTTGTACCCGGCGGCGAGGAACCCGAGCCCACCGGCCTCGCACACGGCGGCCGCGAGTCGCGGGAGGGAAACACCGCCCGCCATGGGGGCCTGCACGATCGGATACGGGAAGAGATCGGTCAGTGCGGAGGACATGACGGCATGTTGTCACGTCCTTTGAACAAGTCCGAATCGACCCTTCCCCTGCGCACGTGCCCCCCGGTCAGCCCGTCCGGGGTGCGGGGAGGGGGCCCTTCCGGGGGCCGGAAGCGGGTGTCCGGGCGCGCAGCCCCGGGGCGGGAAAGGGAGGGGGCGACGGAGGCCGTTCAGCCCCCGTCGCCCCCTCCGTCACCGCCCGTCACCGCCCGTTGAACGCGTCCTTCAGCCGGGAGAACAACCCCTGCTGGCCGGGCTGGAACTGCCCCGTGGGCCGCTCCTCGCCCCGCAGCTTGGCCAGCTCCCGCAGCACCCGCTCCTGCTCGGGGTCGAGCTTGCTCGGCGTCTGCACCTCGACATGCACGATGAGGTCACCACGCCCCCCGCCCCGCAGATGCGTGACACCCCGGCCGTGCAGCGGGATCGACTGGCCGGACTGGGTACCGGGCCGGATGTCGACCTCCTCCAGCCCGTCCAGCGTCTCCAGCGGCACCTTGGTGCCGAGCGCCGCCGCCGTCATCGGCAGGGTCACCGTGCAGTGCAGGTCGTCGCCGCGCCGCTGGAACTGCGCGTGCGGCAGCTCGTGGATCTCCACGTACAGGTCGCCGGCGGGGCCGCCGCCGGGGCCGACCTCGCCCTCGCCCGCGAGCTGGATCCGGGTGCCGTTGTCGACACCGGCCGGGATCTTCACCGTCAGCGTGCGGCGCGAGCGCACGCGCCCGTCGCCCGCGCACTCCGGGCACGGGGTCGGCACGACGGTGCCGAAGCCCTGGCATTGCGGACACGGCCGCGAGGTCATGACCTGCCCGAGGAAGGACCGCGTCACCTGCGACACCTCGCCGCGGCCGCGGCACATGTCACACGTCTGGGCACTGGTGCCGGGAGCCGCGCCCTCGCCACTGCACGTCGTGCACACGATCGCCGTGTCGACCTGGAGGTCCTTGGTCGTGCCGAAGGCCGCCTCCTCGAGGTCGATCTCCAGCCGGATCATCGCGTCCTGGCCGCGCCGGGTGCGCGAGCGCGGACCGCGCTGCGACGCCGTACCGAAGAACGCGTCCATGATGTCGGAGAAGTTCCCGAAGCCACCGGCGCCGAAGCCGCCCGCGCCGCCGCCCGACTGCGACAGCGGGTCGCCGCCGAGGTCGTAGACCTGCTTCTTCTGCGGATCCGACAGCACCTCGTAGGCGGCGTTGATCTCCTTGAACCGCTCCTGGGTCTTCGGGTCCGGGTTGACGTCCGGGTGCAGCTCGCGCGCGAGCCGCCGGAAGGCCTTCTTGATCTCTTCCTGCGACGCATCGCGGCGCACGCCGAGAACGGCGTAGTAGTCCGTGGCCACCTACGACTCCGCCAGGATCTGTCCGACGTACCGTGCCACCGCTCGTACCGCTCCCATCGTTCCCGGGTAATCCATGCGGGTCGGTCCGACCACGCCCAGCTTGGCGACTGCTTCGCCGCCCGAACCGTAGCCGACCGACACCACCGAAGTGGAGTTGAGCCCCTCATAGGCGTTCTCGTGACCGATGCGTACGGTCATGCCCGAATCCCCCGCCTCGCCAAGGAGCTTGAGGAGCACGACCTGCTCCTCCAGTGCCTCCAGGACGGGGCGGATGGTGAGGGGAAAGTCATGTCCGAAGCGGGTGAGATTGGCGGTACCGCCGATCATCAGCCGCTCCTCGTTCTCCTCGACGAGCGTCTCCAGCAGGGTGGAGAGCACCGTCGTGACCGTGCCGCGGTCCTCGGCCTCGAAGGCCTCCGGCAGATCCTCCACCAGCCGCGGCACGTCCGCGAAGCGGCGCCCCGCGACCCGGCTGTTGAGCCGGGCGCGCAGATCCGCCAGTGAGGCCTCGCCGAAGGGCGCCGGACAGTCCACCATCCGCTGCTCGACCCGCCCGGTGTCCGTGATCAGCACGAGCATCAGGCGTGCGGGCGCGAGCGAGAGAAGCTCCACGTGCCGCACGGTCGAGCGGGTCAGGGACGGGTACTGCACGACGGCGACCTGCCGGGTGAGCTGCGCGAGCAGCCGTACGGTCCTGGCCACCACGTCGTCGAGGTCGACGGCGCCGTCGAGGAAGTTCTGGATGGCCCGCCGCTCGGGCCCGGTCATCGGCTTGACGCCGGCGAGCTTGTCGACGAACAGCCGGTAGCCCTTGTCCGTGGGGATCCGCCCGGCACTGGTGTGCGGCTGGGCGATGTACCCCTCGTCCTCCAGGGCGGCCATGTCGTTGCGGACCGTCGCCGGGGACACGCCGAGGCTGTGCCGCTCGGTGAGCGCCTTCGACCCCACGGGTTCCTCGGTGCCGACGTAGTCCTGGACGATGGCGCGCAGCACCTGGAGCCTGCGTTCACTCAGCATCGCGCGCACACCTCCCGCAGTAGTCCCCAGTCCCCTGGGCGCCTCGTCTGGCACTCTTCACATCCGAGTGCCAGCGTTCCCCGGCCCAGTGTACGGCTGTGGGGTACACCCGGGGCAAGGTCGGCCCCCGGTACGGCGTCGTAGGGCTAGCGTCGCGGTATGACGGTGACTTGGGAAGAGCTCGGATGGGAGCGGGTCGCGGCCGGGGTCGGGCGGGTGCGGCTGCCGGGCTGGGACTGCACGGCGGGGCTGGTCGTCGGGGCGGGCGCGGTGCTGATGATCGACGCGGGGTCGAGCCTGGCGGAGGGGGTGCGGCTGCGGGCCTGGGCCGAGGAACTCAGCGGCTCCCGTGTGACCCATCTCGCTCTCACCCACCCCCACTTCGACCATGTGTTCGGGGCTGCCGCCTTCGCGGGCGCGGAGGTCTTCGGGGCGGTGGGGGTGGACACCGTGGCGGCCGAGGAGCTGCGGGCGGACGCGGTGCGCAACGGTCTCGACGAGACGGCGGCGACGGAGGCCGCGGACACTCTCGTCCGGCCCCGGCACCTCGTCTCCGGCGAGTGGACCCTTGACCTGGGCGACGGCCGGCAGGTCCTGCTGGCGAACGTCGGACCCGGTCACACCGCCCACGACCTGGTGGTTCTGGTCCCGGGGACTTCCGGTGGCCCCGGCGTGCCGGACTCCCCCGAGACGGTGTTCTGCGGCGACCTGGTCGAGGAGTCCGGCGAGCCCCAGGCCGGCCACGACGCCGTGCCGTCCCAATGGCCCGCCGCCCTCGACCGCCTCCTCGAACTCGGCGGCGAGGACGCGGTGTACGTGCCCGGTCACGGAGCGGTGGTGGACGCGGCGTTCGTACGGGCGCAACGGGACGCGCTGGCGGCCCGTTTCGGCGTGTCGCCCTGATCGTGTGTCCCCCGGCCCGCCGCTTCTCCTATCGTCATCCGAATGCGCCAGTACTCCGCCGACCTGACCCCTCCCTGGAAGAAGCCGAAGCCGGTACCCGAGGTCCCGGCCGAGCCCGGGCTGGTGGTGGAGGAGCCCGGCACCGGGTTCTGCGGCGCGGTGATCCGCTGCGAGGCGGGCACGGTGACCCTGGAGGACCGCTTCGGCAAGCACCGGGTGTTCCCGCTGGAGCCGCGCGGCTTCCTGCTGGAGGGCAGGGTCGTGACCCTCGTGCGGCCGGCCTCCGCGGGCCCGGCGCGCCCCACCCGTACCGCCTCCGGTTCGGTCGCCGTCCCCGGCGCACGCGCGCGGGTCGCCCGAGCCGGCCGGATCTACGTCGAGGGCCGGCACGACGCCGAGCTGGTCGAGAAGGTGTGGGGCGACGACCTGCGCGTCGAGGGTGTGGTCGTGGAGTACCTGGAGGGCGTGGACGACCTGCCGTCGATCGTCGCCGAGTTCGCGCCGGGCCCCGACGCGAGGCTGGGCGTCCTGGTGGACCACCTCCTCCCCGGCACGAAGGAGTGGCGCATCGCCCGCTCGGTCACGAGCGAGCACGCCCTGGTCGTCGGCCACCCGTACATCGACATCTGGGAAGCCGTGAAGCCGTCGGCTGTCGGGATCGAATCCTGGCCCCGGGTACCGCACGGCCAGGACTGGAAGACGGGCGTGTGCCGCGCCCTGGGCTGGCCGGAGAACACCGGGGCGGTCTGGCAGGCGATCCTGAAGCGGGTGGGTTCCTACAAGGACCTCGAGCCGGAGCTGCTGGGCCGGGTCGAGGAACTGATCGACTTCGTGACCGCACCCTGAGCCGCACGGCTCCCGACCCCGGCTCTCCGGTATCCCGGCCCCGGCTTCCGGCTCCGGCTTCCCGCCCTCCGGCCCCGCCCGCCGGCCCTGACTTCCGGCTCTCCGGCATCCCGGCCCCAGCTTGCGGCTTCCCGCCCTCCGGCCCCGGCTTCCGGCTCCGGCTCTCCGGCATCCCGGCCCCGGCTTCCGGCTCCGCTACCCGCCCTCCGGCCCCGGCTCCCCGGCTCCCCGCTCCCCGCTCCCCGCTCCCCGCTCCCCGCTCCCCGCTCAGTCCACCAGGTCCCGCACCACCGCGTCCGCCAGCAGTCGCCCGCGCAGGGTGAGCACGGCCCGCCCCTCGTCGTAGGGGCCCCTGTCGAGCAGCCCGTCGGCCAGGGCCCTGCGCGACGCCGCGAGCCCGTCCGGCCGCAGCAGGTCCAGCGGTACGCCCTCCCGCAGCCGCAGCTCCAGCAGGATCCGCTCCACCCGGCGGTCCTCGGCCGGCAGCAGCTCCCGTCCGGCACCCGGCGACCGCCCCGCCGCGAGCGCCGCCGCGTACGCACCCGGGTGCTTGACGTTCCACCAGCGGACGCCGCCCACGTGCGAGTGCGCTCCCGGGCCCGCGCCCCACCAGTCGGCGCCGCGCCAGTACAGCTCGTTGTGCAGGCAGCGGGCCGCCTCGGAGGTGGCCCAGTTGGACACCTCGTACCACTCGTAGCCCGCCGCGGCGAGAGTCTCCTCGGCGATCAGGTAGCGGTCGGCGTGGACGTCGTCGTCGGTCATCGGGACCTCGCCCCGGCGGATCCGGCGGGCGAGCTGGGTGCCCTCCTCGACGATCAGGGCGTACGCCGAGACATGGTCGGGGCCGGCGCCCAGGGCGGCGTCAAGCGAGGCCCGCCAGTCGTCGTCCGACTCGCCCGGGGTGCCGTAGATCAGGTCCAGGTTGACGTGGTCGAAGCCCGCCGCCCGCGCCTCCGCCACACAACGCTCGGGGCGGCCGGGGGTGTGCGTGCGGTCGAGCACCTTCAGCACGTGCTGCCGGGCGCTCTGCATGCCGAAGGAGATCCGGTTGAAGCCGCCCTGGCGGAGCGTGGCCAGGTAGGCGGGGTCGACGGACTCCGGGTTCGCCTCGGTCGTCACCTCCGCGTCCGCCGCCAGCCCGAACTCGTCGCGGATCGCGGCCAGCATCCGTACGAGGTCGGAGGCGGCCAGCAGGGTGGGCGTGCCCCCGCCGACGAAGACCGTGCGGACCTCGCGCGGGTCGTCGCCGAGAACCTTGCGGGCCAGGCGGACCTCGTCGATCAGGGTGTCGGCGTAGTTCTCGCGGGAGGCGAGCACCCCGCCGGTGCCGCGCAGCTCGGTGGCGGTGTAGGTGTTGAAGTCGCAGTAGCCGCAGCGGGTCGCGCAGTACGGCACATGCAGATAGAACCCGAGGGGGCGGTCGGCGGCGCCGGCGAGCGCGTGCGCGGGAAGCGCGCCGTCGTCGGGAACCGGTTCACCGTCGGGAAGTGCGGAAGGCATGTCGCCCATTGTCCCGTACGTCCACGCCTACCCGGGATCCCCGGCCACCCCCACCCGGAACACCGGCGTCCGGCCCACCCCACCGGCCTCGGTACGGATACGGACGACGGACGCCGCCCACCGGACGCCGGAGTCCGCACGCCGCACGCCGCACGCCGGGCGACGGGCGACGGGCGACGGACGCCGGGCGACGGACGCCGGGCCGGCGTTCAGTCCAGGAGGTCCGCTCCCAGTGGCCGTCCCGTGCGCGCGCCCGGCAGGACGTACGCCACCGCCGAGCCCCGCGCCTCGGTGAATCCGCTCAGCTCGTCCTGAGCCGCCATCCGGCGCTGCACCCGTACGAACAGCGCCGGGTCCCGCATGAACGCGAGGAACAGCAGGCCCTGGTCGGCGGGCCCGTCGGCGTAGGAGTAACCGCGACGCAGCATCCGGGCCCCCGAATCGAGGCGGGGGCTCACGGCCCGGACATGGGAGCGCGGCGGGGCGGCGGCCTCGGGCCCTGCGGCCGACCGACCACCGTCCAGCGGACCACCGGTCGAGCGGCTGCGGCCGATGATCTCCTCCTGGCGGTGCACGGCGAGCCGCGCGAAGTCCTCGATGCGCAGACGGACTCGTCGTACGACGAGGTAGGTGGCGTTGCCCGACCACACCCAGCGCTCGCACTCCTCGGGGGTGGGGTTGGCGGGCCCGTCCTTGAAGCCGAGCAGATTGCGCGGGGTGGTGTCGCCGTCGGGAGACGGCGGCAGAAAGCCGTCCTGCCGCCAGCGCGGATACAGGGTCTCCCCGGCCAGCCGGGTCAGGGTCGCGGCGATCCCCTCGGTCGCGTCGGCGCTGTCGGCGCAGAGCTGCACCAGCAGATCGCCGCCGCAGCGGTCGGCGTCGAGGCGGTCACCGGTGAAGGCGGGCAGGTTCCGCAGGGCGGCCGGGGCCCGCAGGCCCAGACGCGCCGGGAGGGCGGGGCCGATCCCGAGGGTCGCGGTGAGGCGGGCGGCGCGCGAGCTGTCCGACCCCAGCGTCTCGGCGAGGGCGTGCGTCCAGGCCCCGAGCACTGCCTTCAGCGCACGCGCGCCCGCCGCGCCGCGCAGGGCGGGGTCGAGGTCGTACGCCAGGAGCAGCACGGTGGCCTGCCTCGGGGTCGTCACCCCGGCCTGGCGCGGGCCGTGGAAGCCGGGCCCACGGGCGTCCTCGGGCGGATCGGCGTCGCGGGCACAGGCGGTCACGGTCAACCCGACCCCCGCGCCGGCGATCAGGACGCGCCGGCGTGTGGGCGCTTCGGATACGGCATTCGTCGCCTCAGGCACGAACCGGACGATACATCCGCAAACCCGACCCCCCGGTTTCCCCCGCCCCACCCGACGCCCCCAGCCCCCGCCTGGCCGCTCCGCTCCCTCCAGCCCACCCCGACGACGAGCCCCTGGGCGGGAGGCCCCCTGCGGGGCCAGGAGCACCGCCCCCGGCCCCAAGACGGCCCCCGGGGAGGCCCCGCCCCAAGCGGAAGGCCGACGTCGCGGTGCGACCCGGCAGCCGGTAGGTGCGGGGCTACTCCGCCTGGAGTACCAGCAGGGCCAGGTCGTCCTCCGGCGGTTGCTCGCCGAACTCGTGCACCAGCCGCCGGATCCGCTCCGCGATCAACTCCGCGTCGAGCCCGACGCAGCCCGCCAGCGCGACGGCGAGACCGTCCTCGTCGTCGAACTGGCGAAGGCCCGACCGCCGTTCCGTGACGCCGTCGGTGACGCACAGCAGGCTGTCGCCGGGCCGCAGCTCCAGGCTGTCGCTGGTGTACGTCACGTCCTCGATGACCCCGAGCAGGGTCTGCGGACGTCCGCCCGTGGCGACCGAGCCGTCCGGCCCGAGCAGCAGCGGCAACGGGTGCCCGGCGGAGGCGAGGGTGCAGCGGACCCCTCCCTCGAAGGGGGCCAGCTCGCCGTACAGGAGCGACAGGAAGCGGGTCTGCGGCCCGTCGCCCGGCCCGGCGGGGCCGACGAAGGCGCGGGCGGCGGCGTCGGCGGCCTCGGTCGCGTCGTCGAGAAGGAGCTGGTTGAGCCGGTCCAGGACGTCCGCCACGCCATAGCCCTCGCGGGCCAGCAGCCGCAGCCAGGGCCGGGCGAGGCCGATGACGACGGCCGCCTCCGGCCCCTTGCCCTGCACATCGCCCACCGCGAAGCACCAGCGGCCGTCGCCCGCCGGGAACAGGTCGTAGAAGTCGCCGCTCGGCCCGCCCTGTTCGCGCGGCTCGTAGACGAGGGCGCTGCGCACCCCGGGGATCTCGGCGACCGCGCCGGGCAGCAACCCCCGTTGGAGGACGGCGCTGATGGTGGCCTGGCGGGCGTACTGACGGGCCGCTCCGATCGCGAGCGCCACCCGGCGGCCGAGATCCTCGACCAGCCCGGTGACCTCGTCGGCGAAGGCCGGCCGCCCGGCCTGCCCGATGACCAGGGTGCCGAGCGGCCGGCCGCCGGCGATCAGCCGGTAGGCGAGGGCGGTGCCGTGCGGGCCGAGCGCCGCGCCCGGCCATGCGAAGGGCTCGGGCCCGGAGCGGGGACCGCCGTCGGGCGGACACGGCGGATCCTTCTCCAGGGCCCGGCGCAGTTCCTCGACGCGGTTCTCACAGCCGTGCCAGACCCTGGCCAGCCGCGGCCCGGGGCCTCCCGCCCACTCACCCCGTCCGCTCACCTCGTCCTCGAGCCACACCGCGCACCAGTCGGCGAGCCGCGGCACGAGCAGCTGGCCGGTCAGCGCGGCCACCAGGTCCTCGTCGAGCTGCCCGGCGAGCAGGTCGGACGCCTCGGCGAGGAAGGAGAGCGCACCGCGGTTGAGCCAGTCGCGGTCCCGTGACCCGGCGGGTTGCGGAACCGGGGCCAGTGCCTCGAGGAGAGCCGGGGCGGAGCCGAGCGGGTGGTCGGGGTGGGCCGCGCTCCCGGCGTGGCCGAAGCAGCCGAGGTGTCCCGACCGGCCGGGCAGGTCGTGTCCGTGGCCGGGATGCGGCTGGTCGTCGTGGCCGGGGAAGCCCGCGTCGGAGGACTCGTGGGCCGTCGGCAGCAGCCGGGCCCAGACCGTCTTCGTCCCCCTGCGGTACGTCACGCCCCAGGCGTCGGCGAGCGCGGCGACCAGACGCAGACCGCGGCCGTACTCCGCCGTCCCGTACGACGGTTCCGCGGTGCCGTCGCGTGGGGCGCGGGAGGGGTGGTGGTCGGAGACCTCGACGACGACCGCACGGCAGCCACCGGGCGGCTCCGGATGCCCGGGGTGTTCGGGGCTCTCGGCGCGCTCGGGATCCTCCTCCAGGCGGCAGGACACCTCGACGTCCGTGCCGGCGTGCACGACGGCGTTCGTGACGAGCTCGCTGACGACGAGCGTGGTGTCCCCCGTCAGGCGCTCGCCGGGCCCCCCGGCCTCCTCGGCGCCGAGCAGGCCGAGAGCGGCCCACTCGGTCAGCGCGGTGCGCGCCAGTTCGCGGGCGGCGCCGGGCGCGAGGGGACTGCCGTTCAGGGTGGCGCGGATGTGCGGGAGCACGACCGAGTGCGTACTCGGGTGCGCGGGCGCGCCCTGGGCACGGGACGCGGTCTCCCGTTGCGTCGGAATGGCCCCCATGCGCAGCTCCCCGGGCGGATCGGATGCCCACAGGGTGACAGACCGGTCCCGGCCATGAGCGCTGGGTTACCGAAGTGCGCCGTCCTGAGTGAGAACCGTGCTACGCGGCTGTCCGCTCGTGCTCGATGAAGCGCGGTTGAGGGGCGGAATCCGAGCATTCGGACTCCGCCCCGGCCGCGCGCCGCGCGCTGTGCTCCGCGCCGTCGCGCCCCCGCGCTCCCGTGCTACGCCTCGCGCGATCCGGCGTACATCTCGTCGATGAGGTGCTTGTACTCCCGCTCCACGACCGGCCGCTTCAGCTTCAGGCTCGGCGTGATCTCGCCGTGCTCGACGTCCAGGTCCCGGGGCAGCAGCCGGAACTTCTTGATGGTCTGCCAGCGCTGGAGACCCTCGTTGAGCTGCTTGACGTAGCCCTCGATGAGCTCCACGGTGACGGGCGCGGCGACGACGTCCGCGTACGACTTTCCGGCCAGCCCGTTGTCCTTCGCCCAGTCGAGGAGCGACGGCTCGTCGAGCGCGATGAGTGCCGTGCAGAAGTTCCGGTCGGCGCCGTGCACGAGGATGTTGGAGACGTACGGGCACACCGCCTTGAACTGTCCCTCGACCTCGGCGGGCGCGATGTACTTGCCGCCGGACGTCTTGATGAGGTCCTTCTTGCGGTCGGTGATGCGCAGGTACCCGTCGGGCGACAGCTCGCCGATGTCGCCGGTGTGGAACCAGCCGTCGGCCTCCAGGACCTCGGCGGTCTTCTCGGGGAGCCCGTGGTAGCCCTCCATGATGCCGGGGCCGCGCAGCAGGATCTCGCCGTCGTCGGCGATCCGCACCTCCGTGCCGGGCAGCGGCTTGCCGACCGTGCCGGTGCGGTAGGCCTCACCGGGGTTGACGAAGGAGGCCGCGGAGGACTCCGTCAGGCCGTAGCCCTCGAGGATGTGGATGCCGGCGCCGGCGAAGAAGTAGCCGATCTCCGGTGCGAGCGCCGCCGACCCGGAGACACACGCGCGCAGGTTGCCGCCGAAGGCCTCGCGGATCTTGGCGTAGACGAGCGCGTCGGCGACCTTGTGCTTGGCGCCGAGCCCGAAGGGGACGGCGGCGGTGCCGGTGCGCCGGAAGTTGTCCTGGGCGGCCTTGGCGTACTCGCGGGAGACCTCGGCGGCCCACTGGAAGATCTTGAACTTGGCTCCGCCGCCGGCGCGGGCCTTGGCGGCGACCCCGTTGTAGACCTTCTCGAAGATGCGCGGCACGGCGGCCATGTACGTCGGCTGGACGACCGGCAGGTTCTCGATGATCTTGTCGACGCGGCCGTCGACGGCGGTGACGTGCCCGACCTCGATCTGGCCGGAGGTGAGCACCTTGCCGAAGACGTGCGCGAGCGGCAGCCACAGGTACTGCACGTCGTCGGGGCCGACCAGGCCGGTCGCGGCGATCGCCTTCGCCATGTACGACCAGTTGTCGTGCGGCAGGCGGACGCCCTTGGGCCGGCCGGTGGTGCCGGAGGTGTAGATCAGGGTGGCGAGCTGGTCCTTCGTGATCGCGCCGACCCGCTCCTTGATCAGCTCGGCCTCCTTCTCCAGCCGGGCGGCGCCGCGCTTCTCCAGCTCGTCGAGGGTGAGGATCCAGTCGGCGGTCTCGACACCGGCCGGGTCGATCACGACCACATGGGTGAGGGCGGGAAGTTCGGCGCGCTTCTCGACGGCCTTGGCGAGCTGGGCCGCGTCCTCGGCGATCAGCACCTTGGACTCGGAGTCCGCGAGGATGAACGCCGACTCGTCGGCGTTGGTCTGCGGGTACACGGTGGTCGTGGCGGCCCCGGCGCACATGATGCCGAGGTCGGCGAGGATCCACTCGAGCCGGGTGGAGGCGGCGAGCGCGACGCGCTCCTCGGCCCGCACGCCCAGCTCGATCAGACCGGCCGCGATCGCGTAGACCCGTTCCGCGGCCTGCGCCCAGGTCAGGGACTTCCAGTCGTCGGGTCCCTCGCCGGCCGCGGCCGGTACCGGGTACCGATAGGCCTCGGCGTCGGGCGTGGACGCCACGCGCTCCAGGAAGAGGCCCGCGACGGACGGCGGACGGTTCTCGATCAGTGTCTGTGTGTCGCTCACGACATCCTCCGGGCCCGCGACGATGCGGCTGGCTCATTGCGGCGTCGTTCGACGCGGCGGTTGTTGACAGCGGCGGTTGTTGACGGCGGCTGTTGTTTAACTCACGAGTAACTACCGAGCAGGGATCAGAGTAGAGGGCGACTGGCCAGCACGTAAGGGGCTCCGGGCAGTCACTTTCTCCTGAATAAGGCCACAGGGCCCGCCGCGCTGTCGCGCGACGGGCCCTGGAAACCGGCGAAGATCGTGGCTATTTCTTGCCCTTGCCCGATCCCGCGTTCTCGTCACTGCTCAGGACGGCGATGAAGGCCTCCTGCGGAACCTCCACGGAACCCACCATCTTCATCCGCTTCTTGCCTTCCTTCTGCTTCTCCAGCAGCTTCCGCTTACGGGAGATGTCACCGCCGTAGCACTTGGCGAGGACGTCCTTGCGGATGGCGCGGATGGTCTCGCGGGCGATCACCCGGGAGCCGATGGCCGCCTGGATGGGCACCTCGAAGGCCTGCCGCGGGATGAGCTCGCGCAGCTTGGCGACCAGTCGTACGCCGTACGCGTACGCCGCGTCCTTGTGGGTGACCGCCGAGAAGGCGTCCACCTTGTCGCCGTGCAGCAGGATGTCGACCTTGACCAGGCTGGAGGCCTGCTCGCCGGTGGGCTCGTAGTCCAGCGAGGCGTAACCGCGCGTCTTGGACTTCAGCTGGTCGAAGAAGTCGAAGACGATCTCCGCGAGCGGGAGCGTGTAGCGGATCTCGACCCGGTCCTCGGAGAGGTAGTCCATGCCGAGCAGGGTGCCGCGCCGGGTCTGGCACAGCTCCATGATCGACCCGATGAACTCGGAGGGCGCGAGGATCGTGGCGCGTACGACGGGCTCGTACACCTCGTCGATCTTCCCCTCGGGGAACTCGCTCGGGTTGGTGACCGTGTGCTCGGCGCCGTCCTCCATGACCACGCGGTAGACCACGTTGGGCGCGGTGGCGATGAGGTCGAGCCCGAACTCGCGCTCCAGCCGCTCACGGATCACGTCGAGGTGCAGCAGACCGAGGAAGCCGACGCGGAAGCCGAAGCCGAGGGCGGCGGAGGTCTCCGGCTCGTACACCAGCGCGGCGTCGTTGAGCTGCAGCTTGTCGAGGGCGTCGCGCAGCTCGGGGTAGTCGGAGCCGTCCAGCGGATACAGACCCGAGAAGACCATCGGCTTCGGGTCCTTGTAGCCGCCGAGCGCCTCGGTGGCCCCCTTGTGCAGGGTGGTGATCGTGTCACCGACCTTGGACTGGCGGACGTCCTTCACACCGGTGATCAGATAGCCGACCTCACCGACACCGAGGCCGTCGGCCGACTTCATCTCGGGGGACGAGACGCCGATCTCCAGCAGCTCGTGCGTCGCGCCGGTGGACATCATGCGGATCCGCTCACGCTTGTTGAGCTGACCGTCGATGACACGCACGTACGTCACGACACCGCGGTAGGAGTCGTAGACCGAGTCGAAGATCATGGCGCGCGCGGGCGCGTCCTGGATGCCGATCGGGGCCGGCACATCGGCCACGACCCGGTCCAGCAGCGCCTCGACACCGAGGCCGGTCTTGGCGGAGACCTTGAGCACGTCGTCCGGGTCGCAGCCGATGAGGTTGGCGAGCTCCTCGGAGAACTTCTCGGGCTGGGCGGCCGGAAGGTCGATCTTGTTCAGTACGGGGATGATCTTGAGGTCGTTCTCCATCGCCAGGTAGAGGTTGGCGAGAGTCTGGGCCTCGATGCCCTGGGCGGCGTCGACCAGGAGGACGGTCCCCTCACAGGCGGCCAGCGACCGGGACACCTCGTACGTGAAGTCCACGTGCCCGGGGGTGTCGATCATGTTGAGGATGTGGGTCTTGCCCGGCTGCTCGGTCGGGGCCCAGGGCAGTCGGACCGCCTGGGACTTGATCGTGATGCCGCGCTCACGCTCGATGTCCATGCGGTCGAGGTACTGAGCACGCATCTGCCGCTGATCGACCACTCCGGTCAGCTGGAGCATGCGGTCGGCGAGCGTGGACTTGCCGTGGTCGATGTGCGCGATGATGCAGAAATTACGGATCAGAGCCGGGGCGGTACGGCTCGGCTCGGGCACATTGTCAGGGATCGCGGGCACGCAGGGTCCTGTCTCTTGAGGCGCCTTGTGCCTCGGGTCGGATCGATACGTAGGTTCCATGGTCCCACGGGTGGCGACCAGGGACCGGTTTGGGCCACTCGGGGAGCCACTGGTAGTCTGGGCAGCTGTGTCTCTTGCCCTCTCGGCACGAGGCACTTCTCCTCGGAGAACCTCTCGGACGACACCTGTCGGGAAACTCCGGGGATCTCGGAAAATCATCGGTACGGGACCCGTACGGGCCCGTGCCTGAACCTGCAAAGGCTCATTCGTGGCGAACATCAAGTCCCAGATCAAGCGGATCAAGACCAACGAGAAGGCTCGGCTGCGCAACAAGGCCGTCAAGTCCTCCCTGAAGACCGCGATCCGCAAGGCCCGTGAGGCTGCTGCCGCGGGTGACGTCGAGAAGGCCACCGAGTACCAGCGCGCTGCCGCGCGTCAGCTCGACAAGGCCGTCTCGAAGGGCGTCATCCACAAGAACCAGGCCGCCAACAAGAAGTCGGCGCTTGCTTCCAAGGTCGAGACCCTCAAGGGCTGAACCCCTCAGATCTGATCGCCGGAAGGACCAGGGCGGGCCCTCTCTCATCCGCCCCCGACCGGCACCCACGGATCGCGCGCGGCCTGCGTTCGCCACGCGGGCGCGATCCAGCAGCTGAAAGCTCGAACCGAAGGCCCCCGCCTCGCCCTTCCCCAGGGCGGATGCGGGGGCCTTCGGTCTGCCCGGATCCATCCGTACGCCGGGACCCGGGACCGATCCGTACGCCGGAACCCGGGCCGAGCCTTACGCCGGGGCCTCGTGCCGAGCCTTACGCCGGGGCCTCGTGCCGAGCCGTACGCCGGGACCGGGCCGCGTCAGGACCAGAACTCGTTGCTCGCGTCGATGTCCTCGACGCACTCGTCGAGATCACTGATCTTGTCACCGACGATCCGGAAGACGATGCCCCCGGTCTCGTCCATGTGCTTGCCGTTGCGCTCGGCGGTGATCCGGTGCAGGGAGACGGCGTGCCCCCGGCCGTCGACGAGCACGGTGCGCAGGTCGACGCGCAACGACCCGCCCGTCTCCGAGAACAGCCTGCCGTACATGTCCATGACCGCGTCGAGGCCCTTGAAGTCCCCGGCGAGCATGTGGGAACCGGGTACGTGGTGTGTACAGTCCCCCGTCATCAACCCGCGCAGGGCGTCCATGTCTCCGCGGCCGAAGGCTTCGTACCCCTTGCGGACGAGCTCCGCGTGCGGGTGTTCAGCCATGTCGATCGCCACCTTTCGCATCCGTCGGCGATGTGCGGCTGGTACCCCCCGATTCTCCTCCCCGGCGGGGGAACGGCTACTGGATCACCCCGGTGCCACCTGGGCGAGGCGGCTATCCGCGTCCCCCGGACCGCGCCGCCCGCGCCACGGCGACGACGGCCTTCTCGAGGGCGTACCCGGGGTCGTCACCGCCGCCCTTCACTCCCGCGTCTGCGTCGGCGACGGCCCGCAGCGCGGCGGCCACGCCGTCCGGTGTCCAGCCCCGCATCTGCTGGCGCACCCGGTCGATCTTCCAGGGCGGCATGCCCAGCTCGCGCGCGAGATCGGCCGGCCGGCCACCGCGCGCCGAGGACAGCTTGCCGATGGCGCGCACCCCCTGGGCCAGCGCACTGGTGATCAGCACCGGCGCGACCCCGGTCGACAGCGACCAGCGCAGTGCCTCCAGCGCCTCGGCCGCACGCCCCTCCACCGCCCGGTCGGCGACGGTGAAGCTCGAGGCCTCGGCCCGCCCGGTGTAGTACCGCCCGACGACGGCCTCGTCGATGGTCCCTTCGACATCGGCGACCAGCTGGGACACGGCCGAGGCCAGCTCCCGCAAATCGCTGCCGATGGAGTCGACGAGCGCCTGGCACGCCTCGGGGGTGGCCGACCGGCCGGTCGCCCGGAACTCCTGCCGCACGAAGGCCAGCCGGTCCGCCGGCTTGGTCATCTTCGGACAGGCCACCTCCCGCGCCCCCGCCTTGCGCGCGGCGTCCAGCAGCCCCTTGCCCTTGACTCCGCCGGCGTGCAGCAGCACCAGCGTGATCTCCTCGGCGGGTGCCCCCAGATACGCCTTCACGTCCTTGACCGTGTCGGCGGACAGATCATGCGCGTTGCGTACGACCACCACCTTGCGTTCCGCGAAGAGCGAGGGGCTGGTCAGCTCGGCGAGCGTGCCGGGCTGCACCTGGTCCGAGGTCAGGTCGCGCACGTCCGTATCGGCGTCGGCGGCCCTGGCGGCGGCCACCACCTCCTGCACGGCACGGTCGAGCAGGAGGTCCTCCTGGCCCACGGCAAGCGTCACCGGGGCGAGAGGATCGTCATTCGCAGTCTTCTTGGCCATCACCGAAAGCATCCCACGAGCCACTGACACCCCGGCCCCCGCCGACGAGCCACCGATGGATCACGGTCACGGCTCCTCCCGCCAGCCCTCCCACTCCCCCGCGAACCCGTCCAGCGCCGCCGCGTCGAGGCGTTCCTCCTCGTCCCGCAACAGGACGAGCCACTGCGCGTCCTCCGCGTCGTCCTCCCCCGCCAGCGCGTCCCTGACGACCCTCGGCTCCTCGCGCACCCCGAACCGCTCCCCGAGCGCCTGGGCCACCTCCTCCGCGGCATCGCGATCGGGCAGCACCAGCACATGTCTCACGTCACTCACCGCACCATCTTCCGACATGCTCGGGGGACAGTGCCCGACCGGTCACCCGTCGGCCGCCCCGTCCGGTCCCCCCACCCGGTCACCCCCGCCATCGGCCAGGAGCCTCGACGTCCTCAGTCCCGTGTCACCCGCAGCTCCCCGCCCGTGCCGGCCGCCACCGCCAGCGCTCCGTCCCGGTCCGTCCGCAGCACTGCCGCCCCTCCCGCGCGCAGCGCCGCGACCGTGCTGGGCGCGGGATGCCCGTACGGGTTGTCCGCGCCGCACGAGATCAACGCCAGCCGCGGCGCCGCGGCGCGCAGGAGATCAGGGTCCTGATAGGCCGAGCCGTGATGGGCCACCTTGAGCACGTCCACCCCCCGCACCAGCGGTGCCGCCGGCGATCGCAACAACGCCTGCTGGGCCGGGGGTTCGAGGTCGCCGAGCAGCAGCATCCGCAGCCCCGCCGTCCGCACGAGCAGGGTCACGCTCGCGTCGTTCGGCCCGTCCGGGCGCGGCGCCGGATGGGATGGCGGCCACAGCACCTCCCAGTCGAGAGCACCTGCCCGCCGCCGCTCCCCCGCCGCGGCCCGCACCACCGGCACATGTCTCGCCGCCGCCTCCCTCCGTACGAACTCCACCTGGTCCACGGGCTCCTCGAACCCCGTCGTCTCGATCGCGCCCACCGCCCGGCCCCGCAGCACCCCCGGCAGCCCGGCCACGTGATCGGCGTGGAAGTGGGTCAGCACGACGAGCGGCACCCGGGTGATCCCGAGCTTGCTCAGACACCGGTCGACCAGGGCCGGATCCGGCCCGGCGTCCACCACCACGCCCGCGCCCCCGCCCGCCGCCAGGACGGTCGCGTCGCCCTGCCCCACATCGCACATCGCGAGCCGCCAGCCCGGTGGTGGCCAGCCCGTGAGCACCCGGGTCAGGGGCGGCGGTTGCACCACCACGAGCAGCAGCAGCAACCCGCAGACCGCGCACAGCCACGGGTGCCGCGACAACCGCCGCCCGAGCAGCACCACCCCGCCCGTGACGAGGGCGAGCAAGGACGCCCCACCCCAGCTCCCCGGCCAGTCCACTCCCCCACCGGGCAGCGCCGCCCCGTACCGCGCCACACCCGCGATCCACTCCGCGGGCCAACTCGCGCACCATGCCAGCGCCTCGGCCACCGGCATCGCCACGGGGGCCGTCGCCAGCACCGCGAAGCCCAGCACCGTCGCCGGTGCGACCGCGAACTCCACCAGGAGATTGCAGGGCACCGCCACCAGACTCACCCGCGCCGACAACACCGCCACGACCGGCGCACACAGCGCCTGCGCCGCTCCCGCGGCCGCCAACGCCTCAGCGAGCCGCGGGGGCACCCTGCGCCGTCGCAGCGCGGCACTCCAGCGTGGCGCCACCGTCAGCAGGGCCCCGGTGGCCAGGACGGACAGCAGGAACCCGTAACTCCGGGCGAGCCACGGGTCGTACAGCACCAGCAGCAGCACCGCCGTCGCCAGCGCCGGGATCAGGGACCGGCGGCGGCCGGTCGCCAGGGCAAGGAGCACGATCGCTCCGCAGGCCGCCGCGCGCAGCACGCTCGGGTCGGGCCGGCACACCACCACGAAACCGAGCGTGAGCGCTCCGCCGAGCAGCGCGGTCGCCCGGAGCGGGACGCCGAGGCGAGGTGCCAGACCGCGGCGCTCGACCCGCTGGGCCAGCCCGGGCGGGCCGAGGAGCAGGGCGAGGATGATCGTGAGGTTGCTCCCGGAAACGGCGAGGGTGTGGGCCAGATCCGTCGCCTTGAACGCCTCGTCCAGTTCGGGCGTGATCCGCGAGGTGTCCCCGACGACCAGCCCCGGCAGCAGTGCCCTCGCGTCCGCCGGAAGTCCGTCGGTGGCCTCCCGCAGCCCCGCCCGCAACCGCCCTGCCGACCGCTGCGCGCCCGACGGTTCCCTGACGATCGACGGCATCGCGCGGCCCCGTACCCGCAGCACGGCCGCGAACCGGTCCGCGCCGGCCAGCGTGGGCGCCAGCCGCCCGGTCACCCGCACCCGTGTGGACGGCAACAGCCCCAGCCACGAGACCCCGGGCCGCACCCCCGGGCCCCGCACACCACCGGCCTCGGGCCGATCGGCGCCCTCCGCGGCACCCCCGAGAGCTTGACGGCCCGGCCCCCGATCACCCGGCACCTGACTGCCCGGCACCTGGCTGCCCTCGGGGTTCGCCCATCTCGCACCCGCGCCCCAGCGTGAACCGGCGTCCACCACCAGCAGCACCGGAGCCCGCGTCGCCACGGCCGTCCGGGCCGCCCCCTCGACGCTGCGCACCTCGGCGTCGATCAGGACGGACTCCGGGGTCACCTGGTTTCCTCTGACACGGGGCCGGGTGAGTCGTGGGTCGGAGGTGATCTCGATCTCGGCGGTGACGGTCGCGTACTCCCGCGCCAACTCCGGCACCGGCCCCCGGCGCAGATCGGCCCCGTGCAGCCCGGCCGACGCGGCAGCCGCGCCCACGCAGAGCAACGAGGCGGCGACCGTGACCCGGGGCCATGCACGCCCACCGGCAACAGGCCCCGCACCGCGCTCCGCCGCACGCCGCCGCACGATCAGCAGGGCACCGGCGGCCAGCAGGCAGACGGCGACGACGCCACCCACCAGTGCCGGGGCCGCGTCCAACGTCAGCGCCGCCGTCGCCCAGGCCGCCAGTGCGGGTGGTACGAGCCGTAGATCCACCGGCCCTTCCTGACGCGGATGGGCATCGCCCAGCCGCTTCCCGGAGGCCGCGTGCACAGGCCGGCGGGCACTGGATCCGGGTCCGGCTCGAACTCCGCCGGCCTCGGTGTCCTCGCGCTTCATGGCCGCACGAGATTCCGCAGGTCGGCGAAGCGTCGCTCGCCGATGCCGTTGACCTCGCGCAGTTCGTCCACCGACCGGAAGCCACCGTGCCGCGCCCGGTAGTCGATGATGTGCTGCGCCAGCACCGGTCCCACGCCGGGCAGCGTGTCGAACTGATCCGCGGTGCCCGTGTTGAGGGAGACGGGGACCGGGGGCCCGGCCCCCATGCCGGCACCGGTGGAACCGGCCGACGACGACCCCGCTCCCGTCCCCGCGGCTCCGGCCGGCGGGGCGGGGCCACCGACGACGACCTGCTCTCCGTCCACCAGGAAACGCGCGCGGTTGAGACCGTCGGTGTCGGTGCCCGGCCGCACACCACCGGCCGCGCCCAGTGCGTCGACCACCCGTGAACCGGCCGGTAGGCGGTGAATGCCGGGCTTCCTCACCTTCCCGCTCACGTCCACCACGATCTCGGCCCCGGTCGTACTCCCGGCGCCCGGCGATTCTGCCGAAGGGGCGGGCCCGGCGGCCGGGTTCAGCTCCCCCGCCGCATAAGGGATGGCGGCTCGCACCACTTCCGGTGGCCGCACCGGCTGGGCCCGGCCGACCCAGAAGTGCTGCACCGCGAAGGCGGCGGCGACGACCAGCAGCACCGAGAGCGCGAGCACGCTCCTGCGTTCCAGTCCGCAGCGCGCCAGCAGCCACACCGGCATCCGCTCCCGCAGGGCAAGCCCCACCCGCTCCTGCCAGGGCCCGGCGACACGAGGAGTACTCCCGCTACGGATCTTGTCGACGGTGACGTCACCGTCGACGTCACCATCGGCTCCAGCACCGCCATCCGCGCGCCGCACAACCCCGCAGTCCGGCATGTCGACCTGCGTCGCGTCAGACCTCTTCAGAACACCCGGCGCAGCCGGCGCCCCCGCTGCCGCCACCGCCGTGACAACCGCACCCGCCGATTCCAGCGCACCTGACGCACCCGGCGCCCCTGACGCACCCGACGTGCCCGGCTCATCGACAAGGACGGCGCCCCCACCATCCTCAGCGTCCCCGCCGCCCGGCGGGCCCATTCCCATCTCGCCCTGTTCCCGGGGCCGTTCGGCGAACAGGGCCTTCGCCCGGCGGCGGATCTCCTCCGCCGAGGCGTGTCGGTGTCCGGTCCTGCCGTTGCCCCGTGGGCGGGGACGGGGGCGGCGGGATCGTCCGTCGGAGCCGGGGCCCCGGCCGGGGCCGCTGGTCGCGTTCGGGCTGCGTGGATGTGATCGAAGTGCCATGCGACGAGGATCGGACAGATCGCCACACCGCGATGATCTTGCTCAATTTCCGGGGACGACAGCCCGGTTGTGGAAAACTCCGCCACTCACACGAGTGAGCCGAGCCCTCATCGGGGCGAGACGACGAGCCCCAGCAGCCCCGGCCCGGTGTGCGCACCGATCACCGCGCCGACCTCGCTCACATGCAGGTCGGCGAGTCCGGGCACACGGGATCGCAGACGGTCGGCGAGAGCGGACGCCCGGTCGGGGGCGGCGAGATGGTGCACGGCGATGTCGACCGGCGCACTGCCCGCCCGGTCGGCCCCGAGCTCCTCCAGGCGGGCGATCGCCTTCGACGCCGTCCGCACCTTCTCGAGGAGGTCGATGCGCCCACCGTTCAGCTGGAGCAGCGGTTTCACCGCGAGCGCGGAGCCCAACAGTGCCTGGGCGGCGCCGATCCGGCCGCCGCGGCGCAGGTAGTCCAGGGTGTCGACGTAGAAGTAGGCGGAGGTGCCTGCGGCCCGTTTCTCAGCGGCGGTGACCGCCTCGTCGACCGTGCCGCCCGCCTCGGAGATCTCCGCCGCCGCGAGCGCGCAGAAGCCGAGCGCCATCGCGACCATGCCGGTGTCCACCACCCGCACGGGCACCGGCGCCTCACGCGCCGCGACGACCGCCGCGTCGTAGGTACCGGACAGTTCGGCGGACAGGTGGAGGGAGACGATGCCGGTGACACCGGACTCGGCGATCCTGCGATACGTCTCGGCGAAGAGCCGGGGGCTGGGACGCGAGGTGGTGACGGACCGTCGCTTCTGCAAGGCCTGGGCGAGGGAACGGGTCGAGATCTCGTTGCCCTCTTCAAGAGCCTGGTCGCCGAGGACGACGGTCAGGGGCACCGCGGTGATGCCGTGACGCTCCATCGTCCGCCGCGGCAAGTAGGCCGTTGAATCCGTGACGATCGCGACATGGCGGGACATGACCTGGAGGTTACCTGGCGTAGCCCCCGTGCGGCAGCCCGGCCCCTCGCAGCTGGACCGGCCTTGACCGAATCAAGTATCCCGTTGAACAGCACCTGATCCAGGACCGCGTCACAGGACGAACCGGAGTTCCGGAGGGCGCGATCTCGGCCCGGGCTTCCCGATCCCGGTTCCGGTTCCGTTGCGGTCTCGGCTCGTGCCTCAGGTGGTGCTCTCGGGACGCGGCTTCTTCTGCCACGGGTAGGCGGGGCGCGGTCCCGGTGGGGTGATGGCGGGCCGGGTCGGCTCCTGCGCGGTGCCGGCGCCAGGGGTGTCCGGCCAGGTCTGTCCTGCCGCCCCGCTGCCGGCGGCGGGCGCCTCGGGCCACGGGGGCGGCGGTGTCTGCGGGGCGGAGTCCGACGTGGTCCAGTGCCGCAGAGCACCGGCCTCGACGTCGATCTGGGCGCTGAGGGAGTCGAGATCGTCGTCCGCGAAGCGGTGGGCCCGGTCGCGGGCTGCCCAGCGCAGGGAGTCGGCCGATCCCGCGACGCGCTCGGTGCGCTCCCGCAGCGAGGGCAGCCGGGCGGCGAGGGTCTCCCGGTCCGGTTCGGATTCCAGGCGCTTGAGCTCGCTGTCCAGTTCGTGGCCGTGCGCGCTGAGCCTCTGGAACAGGGCGAGCGACTCCTTGAGGGACTCGTCCTCGGTGACGCCCGCGTGGAGCGCGTTCTGGGTGGCCCGCATCGACGTGCGCAGCTTCAGTCTCAGCTGGGCGATCTCACCGGCCGGTCCGAACTGGGTGAAGGACTTGGCCCGCAGTGTGTGGTCCTCGACCGTGCGGCGAGCCTGGTCGATGGTGCGGTCGACGCCCCGCTTGGCGGCGCCGATCACCTTCACCGTGGCGTAGGCGCCCAGCACCACAAAGAGCACGAAGAGCAGGGCGACGACTGCGATCACTGCTTCCACGAGCTCCTCCTCCGGCCTGCCACGACACGTCCGGCGCCGCACAGGGCACGCCGCACTTCACACGGTAAACGAGACGGGCAGGCTCGGAGTTCCAGAAGAACCCCGAACCTGCCCGTAGGGGACTACCCGGAGCCACGCCCACCGACCCGCGACACCCGGCCCAGCCGTACGTACCGCCCGGTCACGCGTACCGCCCGGTCACGCGTACCGCCCGGTCACGCGTACCGCTCGCTCATGCGCACCGCCCGCTCACGCCGGAACGACGGGCAGCGTCACGCCGGAACGATGTCCGCCGTCACGCCGGAACGATGTTCACCAGCTTCGGGGCCCGCACGACGACCTTGCGGATACCGGCCCCGCCCAGCGCCTTCACGACCGCTTCATCGGCCAGGGCCACCTTCTCCAGCTCCTCGTCGGAGATCGCCGGGGACACCTCCAGGCGTGCCTTGACCTTGCCCTTGATCTGCACGACGCAGGTCACGCTCTCGTCCACGACGTACGCCGGGTCGGCGACCGGCAGGTCCCGGTGGACGACCGAGTCGGTGTGGCCCAGCCGGCGCCACAGCTCCTCGGCGATGTGCGGGGCCAGCGGGGCGACCAGCAGCACCAGTGCCTCGGCGACGGAGCGCGGCACCGCGCCGCCCGCCTTGGTCAGGTGGTTGTTCAGCTCGGTGATCTTGGCGATGGCGGTGTTGAAGCGCAGGCCCTCCAGGTCCTGGCGCACTCCGTCGATCGCCTTGTGCAGGGCCCGCAGGGTGTCCTCGTCGGGCTCGGCGTCGGTGACGCTCAGCTCGCCGGTGTTCTCGTCGACGACGTTGCGCCACAGTCGCTGCAGCAGCCGGTACTGGCCCACCACCGCGCGCGTGTCCCACGGGCGCGACACGTCCAGCGGGCCCATGGCCATCTCGTACAGGCGCAGGGTGTCGGCACCGTACTCGACGCAGATCTCGTCCGGAGTGACCGCGTTCTTCAGGGACTTGCCCATCTTGCCCAGCAGGCGGCTGACCTTCTCGCCCTGGTAGAAGTACGCGCCGTCGCGCTCCTCCACCTCGGCGGCCGGCACCGGGAAGCCGCGGCTGTCGCGGTAGACGTATGCCTGGATCATGCCCTGGTTGAACAGCTTGTGGAACGGCTCCGCGGAGGAGACGTGCCCCAGGTCGAACAGGACCTTGGACCAGAAGCGCGCGTACAGCAGGTGCAGCACGGCGTGCTCGGCGCCACCGACGTACAGGTCGACACCCCCGTGCGGCTGACCCTCGCGCGGGCCCATCCAGTACTGCTCGATCTCCGGGTCGACCAGCTTGTCGCTGTTGTGCGGGTCCAGGTAGCGCAGTTCGTACCAGCAGGAACCGGCCCAGTTGGGCATGGTGTTGGTCTCGCGGCGGTACGTGCGCGGACCGTTGCCGTCGCCCAGGTCCAGGGTGACGTTCACCCAGTCCTCGTTGCGCGACAGCGGCGTCTCCGGGGACGTGTTCGCGTCGTCCGGGTCGAAGGTGCGCGGAGAGTAGTCCTCGACCTCCGGCAGCTCCAGGGGCAGCATCGACTCGGGCAGCGAGTGGGCGACGCCGTCCTCGTCGTAGACGATCGGGAAGGGCTCGCCCCAGTAGCGCTGCCGGCTGAACAGCCAGTCCCGCAGGCGGAAGTTGACGGTGCCCTCGCCGATGCCCTCGCGGGCCAGCCACTCGGTGATGCGCGCCTTGGCGTCGACGACGCCCAGGCCGTCCAGCGAGATGTCGTCGTTGGTGGAGTTGATGATCTTCGCGTCGTACGACCCGAAGGCGTTCTCCCACGTCGACGTGTCGGTGCCCCGGCCGTCGGTCGGCTCGACGACGCAGTGGATCGGCAGCTCGAAGGCGCGCGCGAACTCGAAGTCGCGCTGGTCGCCCGCGGGCACGGCCATGATCGCGCCGGTGCCGTAGCCCATCAGTACGTAGTCGGCGATGAAGACGGGGACCCGCTCGCCGTTGACCGGGTTCGTCGCGTACACGCCGGTGAAGACGCCGGTCTTGTCCTTGGCCTCGGCCTGGCGCTCGACGTCGGACTTCGACGCGGCCTGCGCCCGGTACGCGGCGACGGCCGCGGCCGGGGTCGCGTGGCCGCCGGTCCAGACGTCGTGCGTGCCCTCGGGCCAGGCGTCCGGGGTGAACTTGTCGACCAGCGGGTGCTCGGGCGCCAGGACCATGTAGGTCGCGCCGAACAGGGTGTCCGGGCGCGTGGTGAAGACCGTGATCCGATCCCCGTCCACGGGGAAGTCGACGCGGGCGCCCTCGGAACGGCCGATCCAGTTGCGCTGCTGCAGCTTGATGGCCTCGGGCCAGTCCAGTGCGTCCAGGTCGTCCAGCAGCCGGTCCGCGTAGGCCGTGATGCGCATGTTCCACTGGCGCAGCTTGGCCTTGAAGACGGGGAAGTTGCCGCGCTCGGAGCGACCGTCGGCGGTGACCTCCTCGTTGGCCAGCACGGTGCCCAGACCGGGGCACCAGTTGACCGGGGCGTCGGAGGCGTAGGCCAGGCGGTACTCGCTCAGGACGTCGGCGCGCTCGGCGGCGGTCAGCTCGCTCCAGGACCGGTCGCCGCGCACGCCGCGCTCACCGGACTCGAACTGGGCGATCAGTTCGGCGATCGGACGGGCCCTGTCGGCCTCGGCGTCGTACCAGGAGTTGAAGATCTGCAGGAAGATCCACTGGGTCCACTTGTAGTAGTCCGGGTCGATCGTGGCGAACGACCGGCGCTTGTCGTGGCCCAGACCCAGCCGGCGCAGCTGGGACTTCATGTTGTTGATGGCCGCCTCGGTGGTGACCCGAGGGTGCTCGCCCGTCTGCACGGCGTGCTGCTCGGCGGGCAGGCCGAAGGCGTCGAAGCCCAGGGTGTGCAGGACGTTGTGGCCGGTCATGCGCTGGAAGCGTGCGAAGACGTCGGTCGCGATGTAGCCCAGAGGGTGGCCGACGTGCAGGCCCGCACCGGAGGGGTACGGGAACATGTCCATGATGAACTTCTTGGGCCGGGCCACCAGCTCGGGGTCACCGGCCAGGTCGCCCTTCGGGTTCGGCGCGGCGTACGTGCCCTCGGCGTCCCAGAAGTCCTGCCAGCGTGCTTCGATCTCGGCGGCCATGGCAGCCGTGTAGCGGTGCGGCGCGGCCTCCGCCGGTGCAGCGGCGGCAGCGGGGTTCGTCTCGCTCATGGTCCTCAAAGCTCCATCGATCGTCTCTGCCAGCGGGTTGTCGTCCAGGAAACGAAAAATCCCCTCGCACAGGAGGGGACGCCGCGCCGATTCCGAACCGTCCGTTCACCGGCGGTCGGGACTGATCAGCGCGGCCCGCTAAGCAGAAGGCGTACAGCACACATGGCGTTAGGGTACCGCAGGCCTTGAGCAAGCAGCGACGCTCGTACGTATGCATGGTCGCGACAACGTTGGTGCGACCAGAATGGCGAGGCCGGAACTGAAGCAAGGTCAATGGTTACTTCGCGTAACAGCAGCTAAGGGACATCACAACAGCCACATTGTCGTTTGATAACAGCGCAATAACTCAAACCTCGTACCCATCGGTATGGAGCCACTTAGAGTTCGGCAGCGGGACCGCTTTCCCGAAACTGCTCGGAGTTGCCCCCATGAACCCTCGTCCTAGTAACAGCTCGCTTCCCAGGCCCGGCAGGTCGGCGTACGGGATGGCGACAGCTGTCGTCCTGGTCCTCATACCCGTGGTCGTGCTGGTCGGCGGCGACCAGTTCCAGGCATTCCTCAACTTCGGTGCGGGCGTGCTGTCACTGGTCTGCCTCACCTGCTCGGTCATCTGGGGCCTCGTCGCCCAGGACCGCCTCATCCTCAACACGCGTCAGCGGATCATCGCGCAGGGCATCCACCGGGTGACCGCCGTGGGTTCCATCGCGTTCCTCGTGGTGCACATCACCATCAAACTGGCGCTGGAGCACACCGTCCTGATCGCCGCGCTGATCCCGTTCAGCCTGGGCGTCAAGGGCAGCGCCGGACTCATCGGCCTCGGCTCCCTGGCCGCCCTGCTCATGATCTTCGTCGGCATCACCGGCGCGCTGCGCAACCGGTTCGCCGCACCCGCCGAGGTGGCCGCCCGCTGGCGCGCGATGCACATGCTGGCCTACCCGGCGCTGTGCGCGGCCCTCATCCACGGCCTGTTCGCGGGGCGCGCCGCCAAGCCGTTCTTCATGGTCTCGTACGAGCTGTGCCTGGCCGGGGTCATGGCCGCCCTCGCGCTGCGCTCCGCCCCGCGCCCGTTCAAGCGCAAGGTCGCCGACCGGATCGCCTCGGCGCTGGGCACGCAGGACCGCTCCGCGATGGACGGCCTGGACGCGTCACGCGCGCGCAGGACGGAGACCGGATCGTCCGCGCTGCCCGGCTACGAGGGCCGCTCGGGCCGTTCGCCGCTGACCGACACGATGAGCTCCACCCGGATGTCCCCGCCGTCGTCGCCGCTCTACGACACGCCCGCGCCCGCCCCGGAGCCGGCGAACGGCTTCGCGGCCGCCTATCGCGCCGTCAACACACCGCAGCGCGGCCCGCAGCAGCCCTACGCGGCCGACCAGACGGCACGGATGAACCTGCCGTTCGACATCCAGGCCACCGAGGCCGTCCCCCGGGTCGACAGCGGCGGCAGCACCTCGGGCAGCTGGCCGGTCCCGTCCCCGCCGCCGGTCGGCGAGGCGCCCCCGTCGGCCTACGACCCGCTCCAGGACACGGGATTCAACATCCCGGTCTACGACAATTCGGGCACCGCCGGGTACGGCGGACGTGACGTGTACGACACCGGTGAGACGAACCCCCCCTACGGGACGTACAACCAGAACGACACGTACAACAGCGGTCCCGCCAATGAACCATCCCCCGGCTCGTCGTTCGACGCACCGGGTTCGGGCGAACCTTGGAACACGCCTTCCGGAGGCTATAGGTGAACGAGGCCCTGCCCGACGTCCCAGAAGTCCGCGTGGTCGGGCTTCCGCAGCTCACGTCGGGCTTCGACCTTGTCGAGAGACTCGATCTGCCCATGCACCTGAAGGTGCACGGGCCGCTGGAACCCCTGGGCGGAGAGGCACTCGCGAAGCTCTCCGAGAACATCAACCTGAAGGGCCGCGGCGGCGCGGGCTTCCCCTTCCACAAAAAGCTGCGCTCGGTCGCCGAAGCGGCGATCAAGCGCGGCGTACGACCGGTCGTCGTCGTCAACGGCAGCGAGGACGAACCGGCCTGCCGCAAGGACACGGTGCTCATCAACCGTGCCCCGCACCTCATTCTGGACGGCGCGCTGCTGGTCGCGGAGGCGCTGGGTGCCCGCACGCTCGTGGTGGGGGTCACCCGCGAATCCACCCAGCGCTCCATGGAGGCCGCGCTCGCCGAGCGCGGCCTCAGCAACGGCCGCAGGTCGGCGCTGAAGGCGTTCGTCCAACGCAATCCGATCCGCATGGTCACCGGCGCCGCCGCGTCGCTGGTCCGCTCCATCGACGGCGGCCCGCCGATCCCGCCCGGCCGCAAGGTCAGCGCCTCGCAGAACGGCGTGGGCGGCGCCCCGACCCTGCTCTCCAACGCCGAGACGTTCGCCCAGCTGGCCATCGCCGCCCGCATCGGCCCGGAGCGTTACGGCAACACCGGCCTGTACGACGAGCCGGGCACCGTCATGCTGACGGTCTCCGGCGCGGTCGCCCGCCCCATGGTGATCGAGGTTCCCACGGGTGTGCCGCTGCGCTACGTACTTCAGCTCGCCGGTGCCCCGCCGGTGCCCCAGGGCGTGCTGACGGGCGGCTACCACGGCAAGTGGATCGACGCGGCGACGGTCAACGAGGCGATCGTCTCCCGCAACTCCCTCGACGCGGTGGGCGGGGCGCTCGGCGCCGGCGCGATCCTGCCGATCAGCCAGGAGACCTGCCCGCTGGGCGAGTCGCTGCGGGTGGCCCAGTGGCTGGCCGACGAGAGCGCCGGACAGTGCGGCCCCTGCTACCTCGGTCTGCCCGCCGCCGCGCGCGGCATGGAGGACATCCTCAACGGCGGCGGCCCGGCCGCCCTCGAGGCGCTCAAGCAGGTCGCCAAGAACGTCAAGCGGCGCGGTGCGTGCTCGCACCCGGACGGCTCCGCGATGTTCATCGAGTCGACCATCAAGGCGTTCACCGACGACCTGGCCGCGCATGTCCTCGGCAATGGCTGCGGACGGCCCGTGGAGGGCGTTCTGCCGCTCTTCGAGGCCGGCATGGCCCCGGCGGCCATCACGAGCGGCAACGCGCCGGAGGAGAGCGGCTCGAGCCGCCAGAAGATCTTCGTCGACTGGACGCTGTGCCGCGGCCACGGCCTGTGCGCCGACATCCTCCCCGAGGTCTTCCAGCTCGGCGCCGACGGCTTCCCGACGGTCGCGCAGGCGAAGGTGCCGGACTACGCGGAGGCGAAGGCCATGCGCGCGGTACGACGTTGCCCGGCGCTGGCCCTGCGCATCGAGGAGGACACGCGCGCGCAGGCGCCCGCCCGCAACCTCCCGGTCCTCTCCCAGGGCCGCGGCCGCCGGGCCCTCGGCCGCTGAGCGCCACGACGACGCCGGCCGGCCCGGATGACGAGGGGCCGCTTGGAAACAGGCGGCCCCGAACCGTCGGTCCTGACGACATGTCCGAAGAGGAATGCGGAACACGATCCGAGGCGGTACGACGCAAAAAAGATCCCGCCGGATCGAATTCGATCCGGCGGGATCTGCTGTGGAGCTAAGGAGAATTGAACTCCTGACCTCCTGCATGCCATGCAGGCGCTCTACCAACTGAGCTATAGCCCCTCGTGGCCAAGCGGCGAAGCCGCGCACTGACCGTGTCGCCCGGTTTCCCCGGCGGCGACGCCAACATTACCGGCCGGGGGGGTGGACCACCAAATCGTTTCCGTCCTGTCCGGTTTCAACCGGTATGCGGGTCAAGCGGTGACGAACGAATAGAACCGCTTGAGCGTGCAGTGCTCCTCGAGGAGCCGCCCGTAGATGGGCTCGCCCTCCAGCTCGCGGTACGTCTCGATCGGGTCGCCTTTTATGATCAGCGCCCGCGCGCATTCCTCGCACCAGTACTGGTAGTCGGGGTTGACCGGCTCCATGTCACGGACGATCGGGGTGCCACTGCCGCACCAGTCGCACTTCCGCCTGTGTGCACCCATCGATCAGCTCCAGCTGTGGCCGCAGGCCGTGCACACGTAGGAAATCCCGCCGTTGTCACCAAGAACCTGGGCCACATGACCGGAACCACAGGAGGGGCAGCTGAGCCGGGTGGCCTTGTCCGGTGTCACCGCCGCTTCGGAGAGGTGACCGACCTCTCCGAGGATGCTCGCAGGCATCGCTACTCCCTCCCGTCGGGCCGCGCTCCCTTCCGGCCGTTTGATTCTGCCACGGCCGGGCCAATACGGTCAGCGACGCCTCAGTACCAGTCCGGACACGGCACCCAGGGCAGCTGTCGTAGCGAGCGCGAACATGCATGTGAGAAGCGCTTCCGAAGAGGTATACGCCGCTGGGGCCCCAAGTGACTCAAGCCGCTCGAAGAACAGTGTGCCGAAGACCGCGACGCCGATGAGCTGCCCGAGCTGGGTGACCGTGGCCAGCAGTCCGCTGGCGTCCGCCGCGTCCTCGGGCCGCACCGCCGCCAGCGCCCCGGTGAGCGTCGGGCTGAAGGCGAGCGCGAGCCCGACGCCCACACCGGCGTACGCCGCGTACAGCCAGGCACCGCCGTGGTCGCCGCCCCGGAAGGCCAGCCCCACTCCCAGCACGGACAGCGCGGTGAGCGCGAACCCGGCCGGGGCCAGGGACCGTTGCCAGGACGCGGGCCACCTGCGCCAGGTCAGACCGACCACCCCGAAGACCACCGCGGTCGGCGCGAAGGTGAGGCCGGCGCGCAGCGCGCTGTAGCCGAGGCCGCCCTGGACGTGCAGGGTCAGCACGAACAGGAAGCCGCCGTTGACCGCCATGACGGCCAGGACACGAAGGACGGCGAGACCCATCCCGGGGTGACGCAGCACACGGGGCGCGATCAGCGGGGCGCCGCCCCGCCGGGCCAGCCGGGCCTCGTAGCCACGGAACAGCACCAGCACGCACGCGCCCACGGCCAGCGACAGCCAGGACCACAGCGGCCAGTCCTTCTCCTGTCCGAGCACGAGCGGCACCGTGATCAGGGAGACGGCAGCGCCCAGAAGCACGAGACCGGGCCAGTCCATTCCGCGCGCCCCTTCCCGCGCCCTCACACCCGCCGCTGCGCGTCCCGCTCCCCCACCGCGGGGCAGGACGCGCCTGCCGACGACCAGCAGGACCAGACCCACCGGCACGTTCACGAGGAACACCGGACGCCAGCCGGTGCCCAGCAGGTCGGCGGCGACGAGGACGCCGCCCACCACCTGCCCGGCCGCCGCGCCGACGGCGAGGACCGCCGAGTAGGCGCCCAGCGCCCGCACCCGGGCCTCGCCGGTGAACGTGCGCTGGATCAGGCTGAGCACCTGCGGGATCATCACCGCCGACCCCGCGCCCTGGATCAGCCGGAAGACGATGAGTTCGGTAGTGCCCCATGCCAGCCCGCAGGCCAGCGAGGCGGTCGTGAAGAGAGCGAGCCCGACCAGGTGGACGCGGCCGTGCCCGAACCGGTCGCCGAGGCGCGCGCCGGTGATCAGCAGCACCGAGTACGTGATGGCGTATCCGGCGACGACCAGTTGGAGGTCCGCGCCGGAGGCGTTCAGGTCGGACCCGATCGTGGGGGCCGCGACGTTCACGATGAAGACGTCGAGCAGTGCCATGAACTGGGCTGCGAGCACGACCGCCAGCAGCCGCCGGGGCCGATTGTCAGTGCCAGGGTCTTTACTGGCAGCAGGACTTGAAGCGGGTGGAGCGGCCGCGGGGACCGGGCCGGTCCGGGGTGTCGTCGTCATGCCGTAGAGCGTGACGACGATCCGGTACGGGTGCCGAGAGCCCGCTGATGCTGGTACTGACGGCACCTGGCAGGGGACGGGCGGGGGATCGACCATGGGGGACGTGACGATGGTGACGCGGACAGGCACGGAGGCAGGGCAGAAGCCGGGACCGGCGCCGGGGTCCTCACCGCGGCCCGCACCGGGGCCGCCGCATCGGCGCCGGCCCGAGCTGGCGGCGTTCCTGCGCAGCAGGCGGGCGCGGGTGACACCGGGTGATGTCGGGATGCCGCCCGGACTGAGGCGCCGCACTCCGGGGCTGCGGCGCGAGGAGGTCGCGCAGCTCTCCGGCGTGGGCGTGACCTGGTACACCTGGCTGGAGCAGGGCCGGCCGATCAACGCCTCCGCGCAGGTCCTGGACGCCGTGGCACGCACGCTGCGGCTCGATCCGCCGGAGCGGGAGCATCTCTACCACCTGGCGGAGGTGCCCTACGCGCACGTGCCGGAGGCCCTGGTGCAGAGCGTGGGCCCGGAGATCCAGGGCATCATCGACGCCCTGGCGCCCCGACCGGCGGTCGTCTACAACTCGCGCTACGACATCCTGGCCACCAACTCCGTCTACCACGATCTGTTCATCACGCCGGTGGACGCCTGCGTGCCGGGGCCGAACAACGCGCTGTGGCGGCTGTTCACGGTCCGGGAGCAGGACTGCCCGCTGCTGTTCCGGGACAAGGAACTGCCGGTGATGGTGGCGACCCTGCGGGCGTCGTACGGGCTGCACGCCGGTGAGCCCGCCTGGGAGGACTTCATACGCCGGCTGTCGCAGGCGAGCCCGCTGTTCAGGCGGCTGTGGGAGACCGGGGACGTGGCGGAGCCCGGCCGCCGCGTGAAGGTCTTCCGGCACGAGGCGGTGGGCGAGCTGCGGATGACGTCGATGTCCCTGTCGATCAACGGGATGCCGGAGTGCCGGATCGTCGTCTACACGCCGGAGGACGAGGAGACGGAGCGCCGCACGGCCATGCTCCGCAACGGAGCGACGAAAAATCCCGCCCCCTGAGGGGACGGGATCTTCGTCAACAGATCTCGACCGGTCACTACCGATCCTTGACAACTCAACAGAGTGTCGACCGACAGACCAGGTGATCTGTGGAGCTAAGGAGAATTGAACTCCTGACCTCCTGCATGCCATGCAGGCGCTCTACCAACTGAGCTATAGCCCCTTGCGTTCTTCCCGCTCGGCGGGCGAACAAGAAGAACTTTAGCCTGCGACCTGCCGGAAAGTGAAATCCGGGTCCCGGCGGCCGCACGGCGCTCAGTCGTCGTCGCCGAGCACCGGCTCGGGCAGGGTGCCGGCGTTGTGTTCGAGCAGGCGCCAGCCCCGTGCGCCCTCGCCGAGGACGGACCAGCAGCAGTTGGAAAGGCCCCCGAGGGCCTCCCAGTGGTGGGCGTCCAGGCCGAGGAGACGGCCGATGGTGGTGCGGATGGTGCCACCGTGACTGACGACGACGAGCGTGCCGTCCTCGGGCAGCTTCTCGGCGTGCCTCAGCACCACGGGTGCCGCGCGGTCGGCGACCTCCGTCTCCAGTTCGCCGCCGCCGCGGCGGACCGGTTCACCGCGCTTCCACGCCGCGTACTCGTCACCGTGGCTCGCGATGATCTCGTCGTGCGTCAGCCCCTGCCAGAGGCCCGCGTAGGTCTCGCGCAGGGCCTCGTCGTGGGTGATCTCGAGGCCGGTGAGACCGCTGAGCTCGGCGGCCGTGTTCGCGGCCCGCGACAGGTCCGAGGAGACGATCGCGTCGGGCTGGAGGGAAGCGAGCAGCCGGGCGGCGCGACGGGCCTGGGCCACGCCGGTCTCGGTCAGCCGCACGTCCGTGGTGCCCTGGAAGCGGCGCTCCACGTTCCACGCGGTCTGGCCGTGCCGCCACAGGATGACCCGGCGGCCACGGCCCGGCCGGCGCTCGGCGGCCGACTCCGCGGCGGCGCTCACCGCAGGTCCCCGAAACCGGTGGCGTCCTCCTCGGTCTCGGCCTCGGCCTGCAGCTTGGCGTGCTCCTGGGCCTTGCCGCGGGTCGCCTTGGCGTCGGCGGGCAGCTCCAGCTCGGGGCAGTCCTTCCACAGCCGCTCGAGGGCGTAGAAGACGCGCTCCTCGCTGTGCTGGACGTGGACGACGATGTCGACGTAGTCGAGCAGGATCCAGCGGGCGTCGCGGTCCCCCTCGCGGCGTACGGGCTTGGTGCCGAGCTCCTTCTGAAGGCGCTCTTCGATCTCGTCGACGATCGACTTGACCTGGCGGTCGTTGGGCGCGGAGGCCACTAGGAAGGCATCCGTGATCGACAGCACGTCGCTGACGTCGTAGGCGATGATGTCGTGCGCGAGCTTGTCGGCAGCCGCCTGGGCGGCGGTCTGGATGAGCTCGATGGAGCGGTCGGTGGCGGTCACTACGTGGCTTTCCGTCGGCGGACACTTGTCCCCAAGGGTCTCACGGTCCGCCGACGGCACCCCACGTGTCGGAGGGATCACCCACGCGGAGGCCGCTTCCGGGCGGCCCCCGCGCCTGCTCTCAGTCGCCCGACCCGGCCGAGGAGGGCTGGTAGTCCTCACCCAGGACGACCGCGATGTCGGCGTTCGCGGGGACCGTGCCCTTCTTCACCGCGTCGGCGTCCAGACCGAGGGTCTTGGCGACCTCGGTGGCGTTCTCCTTGCCGGCGGCGTCCGCGTAGAGCACCCGGGAGGCGGCCGTCGTGCTCGACGGGGTGCCGGCCTCCAGGAAGGTGAAGCCGCCGTTGAGGAGCACCACGCGCGCGTCCTCGGTGTCCGCCTTGGTGCCGCTGGCGTTCTGGACGGAGACGCTGACGGCCGCGTCCTTGTCGGGACTCTTCGCCGCACCGCCGAGGACGTCCTTGACGACACTCGCGCTGGCCTCCGCGTTGAGGGTGCCGTCGGTCTGCACGGGCAGCAGCGCGGTCTTGTAGTCGCCGCCCTTGGCGAGGTCCGCGAGCTTGGCCAGGAAGGTGCCGAGGTCCTTGTCGGTCAGCGAGGGGTCAAGGATCTGCGCCAGCGTCTGGACGGTGACGGTGGCGCCCTGCGCGTCCGACGACACCTTGCGCAGCACTCCCTGCATGACCTGGCCGAACCGCTCCAGCTGGGCGTTCTGGGCCTCGCCCGTGGCGCGGTAGGTGGCGTAGGCGACGGCCATCTTGCCGCTGAGGGTCTGGTTCTCGCCCTTGTTGACGAGCGGCGCCCCGCCCTTCTTGGCGGCCGGGTCGGGCACGGTGACGTCGGTGTCCACCTCGATGTTGCCGACGAGGTCGACGAGGTTCTGGAGGTAGGGCGTGTCGAGCCGCCAGGTGCCCTGGATGTCGGTGCCGAGGACGGTGTCGAGGGCGTCGCGGGTGCCGGCCGAGCCGTCGTCGTCGACGGACTTGGCGAGGGTGGTCGTGGTGCCGTCCTCGTCGGTGACGACGAGGGAGTTGGGCAGCAGGACCGTGGCGGCCTGCTCGGTGGTGGTGTTGTCGACGAGCAGCGCCGTGGTGGTGCCGCCGCCGGCGGTGTTGTGCAGGTGGACGACGACCACGTCGCGCTTCTGCGCGGCGGTCGCGGTCGTGGTGCCGGTGCCCGCGTCCGAGGACGACGACAGGCCGGGCAGCTTCCCCGCGTACCAGAGGTAGCCCACTCCGCCGACCGCGACCAGCGCCAGGACCACGACGAGGGCGACGAGGCGGCCGCGGGCGCGGCGCTTGGCCTCCTCACGGCGCTCGGTGCGGTTCTCGGTGAAGTTCAGCCAGTCGATGACGTCCTCGGAGTCGCCGTCGGGTTCCTCCACGAACGCGAACTGCTCGGTCTCGTAGTCACGTTGGGGCTGTCCGGGGGCTGCGGACGCGCCGCGCCCGTCCGTCGCCGCGCCGGGCCGTCCGTCGAGGCCGGTGTCGGCCTCTGCCCGGCTCCCGGCCTCGACCGGCCCGCCCTGCTGCGGGATGTAGGCGGTCTGCTCGGCTGTGCGGGGCTGTTCGACCCGGGGCTGCTGTCCGCCGACGGCGGTCTGCCCGTAGGGGTCGTAGGGGGCCTGGGCCGCGGTGCCGTAGGGGTCGTACCCCACGGGAGCCTGCCGACCGGTGTCGTACGGGTCGTAGGGGGGTGTGGCCGGCTGCTGACCTGTGTCGTACGGGTCGTAGGCGGGCGTCTGCTGCTGCCCGCCCGTGGCGTAGGGGTCATAGCCGTACCCCTGTTGCCCCTGGGGCGGGTGCGTCTGCTGCTGCCCCTGCTGTCCGTACGGGTCGTAGGACTGCTGCGGCACCTGCTGCGACGGGACCTGCCGGTAGACGGGCTGCCCGAACTCGTCGTAGCCGACGAGTTCGTACTGGTCGTCCCCGTACCCCGCGTCGTATCGGTCGTTCACCGGTACCCCTCTCGGCTCACTCGCCGCGGTACAGCTCGCGCTTGTCGATGTAGCGCACGACTCCGTCCGGCACCAGATACCAGACGGGGTCGCCCTTGGCGACTCGCGCACGGCAGTCTGTGGAGGAGATGGCGAGCGCGGGTACCTCGACGAGCGAGACACCGCCTTCGGGCAGACCGGGGTCCATGAGGTTGTGTCCCGGCCGGGTGACGCCGATGAAGTGGGCGAGGGAGAACAGCTCCTCGCTGTCCCGCCAGGTCAGGATCTGGCCCAGGGCGTCGGCGCCGGTGATGAAGAAGAGGTCGGCCTCGGAGTTGAGGGCCCGCAGATCGCGCAGCGTGTCCACCGTGTACGTGGGGCCCCCGCGGTCGATGTCGATGCGGCTCACCGAGAACTGCGGGTTCTCGGCGGTCGCGATGACCGTCATCAGGTAGCGGTCCTCGGCCGGGGAGACACTGCGGTGAGTCTTCTGCCAGGGCTGCCCTGTCGGGACGAACACGACCTCGTCCAGGTGGAACTGCGCGGCGACCTCACTGGCCGCCACGAGGTGTCCGTGGTGGATCGGATCGAACGTCCCGCCCATGACGCCGAGGCGGCGCTTGCCCGGGTTCGACGGGCCGGTAGGCATGTCCTGCTCTCCCATGCGTGCAGACCCTACCGGCCCGGTCCCGGGGCCCCGGCCGGCGGATGCCCTGAGTGCCCCGCTATGCCGGACTGCCCGTCGGTGAACACGTCGTGTCTCAGCGGTCGCGGTTGAAGCGGGTGGTGATCCACAGCAGGAGCAGCAGGATGACGAAAGCACTGCCGCCGGTGAGCAGCGGGCTGAGGCTCTCGTGGTTGCCACCGTGTTCCTCGCCCTCGGCGGCAAGGGTGACCAGCTGGGCAGCGGTGCTGTGAAGGCTCATCTTCGGCAGGACCTATCCGATGGGTGTCCCCCCGCTCGCGCGAAGTCGAGGCCGGGGGAGGGCGGGATTACGACGTCGGCCCATCGTAAGCGGGCGGCCGGGCGGCGATCACGCCGACTCCGCCATTGGGAACCTTCCCGGCGGCTCAGTCGTCCTTCCGCTTGTAGCCCCGCAGCAGGAACCACGCGGTGAGCACACAGCCCAGGACCATCACGACCAGTACGACGCGGAGCAGATTCCCCGCCCCCTGCTGTTGGGCGGCGCCGGCGGCCTCGGTGAGCCAGGCGGCTGCGGGGTGGTGCTCCATGGGGCGGGACTCCTTCGGTGTAGTGCCCGTCCACGGTAACTCCGCCTAGGCTGGGCTCTGCTTCGGGGGTGCAAAGGGCCGCACAAGGGTCCGTAAAGGGTCAGGCAGAGGCCACACAGCAGGTAGCGGCCACTCAGACGCACATGGGGGAAGACATGTCCGACGACGGCCACGAGCAGAACGCCACCGGCCACGAGAACGTGCCGAGCAGGCAGCGCAGGCGCTTCCCGGGAATCTCCTCCCGTGCGTACGAGCACCCGGCCGACCGCTCCGCCCTGGTGGCGCTGCGCAAGCTGAGCGGCTTCGACACCGTGTTCAAGGCACTCAGCGGGCTGTTGCCCGAGCGGAGTCTCAGGCTGCTGTTCCTGTCCGACTCGGTGCGGGTCTCCGACCAGCAGTTCGCGCACCTCAACGACATGCTGCGGGACGCCTGTTACATCCTGGACCTGGAGAAGGTCCCGCCGATGTACGTCAACCAGGATCCGCAGCCCAACGCGATGTGCATCGGTCTGGACGAGCCGATCATCGTGGTCACCACCGGGCTCGTCGAGCTGCTCGACGAGGAGGAGATGCGCGCGGTCATCGGCCACGAGGTGGGCCATGCGCTGTCCGGGCACGCCGTGTACCGCACGATCCTGCTGTTCCTGACGAACCTGGCGATCCGGGTCGCCTGGATCCCGCTGGGCAACCTCGCGATCATGGCGATCGTCACGGCGCTGCGCGAGTGGTTCCGCAAGTCGGAGCTGTCCGCCGACCGGGCGGGGCTCCTCGTCGGCCAGGACCTGAAGGCCTCGATGCGCGGCCTGATGAAGATCGCCGGCGGCAACCACCTGCACGAGATGAACGTGGACGCCTTCCTGAAGCAGGCCGAGGAGTACGAGGCCGGCGGCGACCTGCGCGACTCCGTGCTGAAGATCCTCAACGTGCTGCCGCGCACGCACCCCTTCACCACCGTGCGCGCGGCCGAGCTGAAGAAGTGGGCCGAGTCCCGCGACCACCAGCGGATCATGGACGGCCACTACCCGCGGCGCGCCGAGGACAAGGAGACGTCGGTCACCGACTCCTTCCGCGAGTCGGCGAGCCACTACGCGACGAGCGTCAAGAGTTCCAAGGACCCGCTGATGAAGCTGGTCAGCGACCTCGCGGGCGGGGCGGGCGACATCGGCGGCCGGGTGCGGCGCGGCTTCGGCGGGTTCGCGGGCCCGGCTCCGGCGGACGACCGACCGCCGCGGAACGGCTCGGACGGCCCGGGCAGCCCGGACGGACCTGCGGACACGCCTCCTCGCGCCGACGACTGATCCGGGGCACGGCCCGGCGCGGAGCCGGCCGGGCTCACACCTTCGGCTGCGCGCTCGTCGCGAGCGATCCGCACAGGGCCGTCGCGCCGCCCGTCGCGTAGGGGTCGGTGCCGGCCGGGCCGCCCGTCTTGGCGGTCTGGCCGGCCAGCAGGGGGCGCAGGTGGTTCGTGGAGTCCTCGGCACAGGACAGCGGGCCGGCCTGGACGTAGGACACGATCAGCTGGACCTGGTGGGTGCGCAGGTTGGTGCGGTCGAAGCGGAAGTGCAGCTCGCGGCGGACGGTGAAGAGCGAGGCCGAGGTGTCGGCGCCCGCGCCGGCCGGCCGCAGCGCGTACACGAAGGTGTGGTCCGCGGTGACCTCGAGGGTCGCGGAGTCCGTCTCGGCGGCCTGGAGCGTGCCCTGGACACGGATGTTGCTGTCGGCCAGCTGGGTCCGGGCGGGGTCGAAGCGGACCAGCCAGCCGGTCGGCGCGTGTCTGCCGTCGGCGGCCGGGTGACTGAAGCTCTCGTCGAACTGGTCGAGCTGCTCGGCGGCGATCAGGGCCCGCACGGGCCGTACCTGCTGCCGGACGAGCACCTCCGGGTAGAGGGAGGAGTGCACGATGTACTCCTTGGCCGAGGTCAGGGCGGTGACGACCTGGCTGTCGGAGAAGTGCGCGGTGCGCCGGGAGGCGGGCAGCGGGATGCCCTCGGCGCCGACGCGGAACTGCGCGGCCGGACTGTGCGCGAACAGCGACTCCGCGTCGGCCGCCCCGGGCACGACGCCCTGCGGGGCCAGCGGGATGACGGTCATCCGCAGGGGCTCGACGGACCGGCGCGCCATGGGGTTCTGGTAGGGGTTGCGCACGCCCATGTACACGGCCGTCCCGAAGGCGACCGCGATCAGCATGACCAGGATCAGGACCTGCCGCGACAGGCCCCGGCGCACGGGCGGCCGGCGACGGACGGCGGGCGCGTGGTCGGCCAGGCGCTCCTGCGCGGAGTACTCCTGGATGCGGGCAGCCCGGACGAACGATTCGTCGAAGACGACGGATCGGTACTCGTCCTCTCCACCTCCGGGAGTGCCCTCGGGTGTCTGCTCCGGTGGGTCTCCGGGCCCGGCCATACTTTCAGAGTAGGTCGCACGGAGCCCGGGTAAACGCCCCGCCGTGCGACAACTTCTGACAGCCGCTCAGGGCGTGCGCGGAACCGCCGAGACAGGTGGCCGGGAGTGGTCGTCGGACGCCGAGGGAGGCGGCACGCTCCCCTGTTCGAGACCGGTCGTGGCGGGCGAGGGCAGCTGATCCCGGCTGCTCGACGAGGCACCCCGGTAGACCGCGGCGAAGGCCAGCGCGATCATGCCGACGCCCATGACGACGGCGAGCAGCCAGGCGACGGGGCGATGCCAGCGGACCTGCCTGCCGTACGCCCCGGGGACGCCGTAGCGGCGCTTCCACGCCTCGGGGAGGTCGACGTCGTCCAGATCGTCGAGATCGGGATCATGGCCGAAATCGCCGGGTCCGTCGGAGCCGTAGGCGTCGTCGTAGCGATCCCCTCGGGCACGGGCCCGGCGGGCCTCGGCCTCGGACGCCTCGGCTCTCGCCTCGGCAGCGGCCAGGAGGCGTTCGACGGCGGTCGGCTCGTGCACCACGGCCGCCTTGACGAACTCCTCGTCGAAGACCACGGAGGCGAACTCTTCGTCCGACACCCCGCGGTCGTGGTCGTCGTCGGGCTCCCAGCCGTCAGGGAACGGCATACCCCCCACGTCCTCCGGCACGAGTCCAGACTAGACCTGGGGGGTCATTTTGGGCAGTCGGTAGGCAGATTCATCCGCCGGATGAGACCCCTCTCACGGCGCCCCGGCGGAGGTTTCAGCGCCGTACGTGTCCGTCGCCCGTGACGATGTACTTGGTGCTGGTCAGCTCCGGGAGGCCCATCGGGCCCCGGGCGTGCAGCTTCTGGGTCGAGATGCCGATCTCCGCGCCGAAACCGAACTGGCCGCCGTCGGTGAAGCGGGTGGAGGCGTTCACGGCCACCGTGGTGGAGTCGACCAATTGGGTGAACCGGCGGGCGGCCTGCTGCGAGGTGGTGACGATGGCCTCGGTGTGGCCGGAGGTCCACAGCCGGATGTGCTCGACGGCCCGGTCCAGCGAGTCGACGACGGCGGCGGCGATGTCGTAGGAGAGGTACTCCGTCTCCCAGTCCTCGGGCGTGGCCTCGACCACGGTCGCCTTGGAGTCCGCGGCGTAGGCCAGCACGCGCTCGTCGGCGTGCACGGTCACGCCCGCTTCCGCGAGGGCGTCGAGGGCGCGCGGCAGGAAGACGGGGGCGATGTCCTGGTGGACCAGGAGGGTCTCGGCAGCGTTGCAGACGCTGACCCGGTGCGCCTTGGAGTTGATGAGGATGTCGATCGCCATGTCCAGGTCGGCGTGGGCGTCGACATAGACGTGGCAGTTGCCGGTGCCGGTCTCGATGACCGGGACGGTGGACTCCGTGACCACCGTCCGGATGAGCGAGGCGCCGCCGCGCGGAATGAGGACGTCGACCAGCCCACGGGCCCGCATCAGCTCGCGCACGCTGTCGCGGCCCTCGCCGGGCACCAGCTGCACGGCGTCGGCGGGCAGTCCGGCCCCGCCGACGGCGTCACGGATCACCCGGACGAGGGCGGTGTTCGACTCGTAGGCGGAGGACGAGCCGCGCAGCAGGACCGCGTTCCCGGCCTTCAGGCAGAGTGCGGCGGCGTCCACGGTGACGTTCGGGCGGGCCTCGTAGATGATCCCGACGACGCCGAGCGGGACGCGGACCTGGCGCAGGTCGATGCCGTTGGGAAGGGTGGAACCGCGGACCACCTCACCGACCGGGTCGGGCAGTGCGACGACCTCCCGGACGTCCGAGGCGATGGCCCGCACCCGCTCCGGGGTGAGGGTCAGCCGGTCCACGATCGCCTCGCTGGTGCCCGCCTCCCGGGCCTTGGCGATGTCCTTCGCGTTGGCCTCGACGATTTCGCTCGTACGGACCTCCAGCGCGTCCGCGATGGCGAGCAGCGCGTCGTCCTTGGCGGCCCGGGGCAGCGGCGCGAGGTCGGCGGCGGCCGCCTTGGCGCGATAGGCGGCGCGGGTGACCGGGGACATGGAGTCGTACGGCGAGAGCGTGGTCATAAGGGAAGGGTAGTGCGCCGCGCGGGCCGGTCCACCGTTCGTTCCACACCCCGAGATGTGTGACGAGACGTGCCACGAGCCGAGCCGCGAGCCGAGCCCCGGGACACCTGGCGAACCGCCCGCCGCAGCAGTGGCCGAGCCCCCGCCGCGCCGCCCGCCGCAGCATTGGCCGGACACCCGCCGCACCGCGCCGCACCGCCCGCCGGACACCCGCCGCATCGCCCGCCGCACCGCCCGCCGGACACCCGCCGCATCGCCCGCCGGCAGCCCGCCGCAGCGCCTGTCGAACCCCCGCCGGACCGCACCGCGCCGCACCGCCCGCCGGCCACCCACCGCGCCGCCTGCCGGGCGACCGGGATGTCGTCGGTCGTCGGTGGAGGGGTCAGTACGGGTGGACGCCGACCGGGGTCGCCGGGGCCGGTCCGTAGCCCTCGGCGATGCGCTGGTGGTAGGTCTGGCGGTCGATGACCTCCAGACCGACGATCTCCCAGGGCGGCAGCCCGGCAGTCTGGCGGTGCTCTCCCCACAGGCGCAGGGCGACGGCGGCCGCGTCATGCAGGTCGCGGGCCTCTTCCCAGTACCGGATCTCGGCGTGGTCGCCCGCGTATCGGCTGGTCAGCAGGAAGGGATGGTCGTGGGCGAGCTGCTCGAGGGCCCGCCGGACCTCCTTCAGCGGGGCCTCCTCGCCGGAAACGCTGAGCGTGACGTGCCACAGTCGGGGGACGTCCAGGGGCTGCCCGCCCTTCGACTCGGCGCCCTCCTGGGCCAGGTACCGCTCACCGGCCGCCACGCTGGTCAGGGCGCGCTCCTCGCCCGGCGCGCGCGAGTGTGCCGGAGCCACGGCGCGCGACGGTGCCGGACCGGCCGTGCGCGGGACCGCCGAACCGGTTTCGCCGGTACTCCCACGGGCCGCTGCCACCCCAGGGCGCACTCGTCTCACGACGGCCTCCTTTACGCAGCGCTCGTGCGGATTGTGTCCCGCGTTCTCTGTCCCTGGAACAAAGTTGAGCAGGCCGCACGGCTCCGCGGGGCGATTTCACGGAACGTCCCCCACCGGTACGGACCGTTCGAGCGGGTTTACGGGTGCAGGATCACCAGGTCGTCCCGGTGGACGACCTCGCGCTCGTACTCCGCGCCCAGCTCACGCGCCAGTTCCCTGGTCGACCGCCCGATCAGCTGGGGGATCTCCTTGGCGTCGAAGTTGACGAGGCCGCGGGCCACCGGGCGCCCCCGGGTGTCGCGCAGTTCGACCGGGTCGCCCGCGCTGAACTCGCCCTCGACGGCGGCGATCCCGGCCGGCAGCAGCGAGGTGCGCCGCTCGACGACCGCGCGCACCGCTCCGTCGTCCAGCGTCAGCGACCCCTGCGGGGTGGAGGCGTGCTGGAGCCACAGCAGCCGGTCGGCGGAACGCTTGCCGGTGGAGTGGAAGTAGGTGCCGGTGTCCCCGCCGGTGAAGGCGTCGGCCGCGTGGACGGCGCTGGTGAGGACGACGGGGATGCCCGCGGCGGCCGCGATGCGGGCGGCCTCAACCTTGGTGACCATGCCGCCGGTGCCGACGCCCGCCTTGCCGGTGCTGCCGATCTCGACGTGCGCGAGGTCCTCGGGGCCGCGCACCTCGGCGATCCGTGAGGTGCCCGGCCTTGCGGGGTCGCCGTCGTACACGCCGTCCACGTCGGACAGCAGCACCAGCAGGTCGGCGTGGACGAGGTGGGCGACCAGGGCGGCGAGGCGGTCGTTGTCACCGAAGCGGATCTCGTCGGTGGCCACGGTGTCGTTCTCGTTGACGATCGGGAAGGCGCCCATCGCGAGCAGCTCGTCGAGGGTGCGGGAGGCGTTGCGGTGGTGGGCCCGCCGGCTCATGTCGTCGCTGGTCAGCAGCACCTGGCCGACCCGGACGCCGTAGCGGGCGAAGGAGGCGGTGTAGCGGGCCACGAGGAGCCCCTGGCCGACGCTGGCCGCGGCCTGCTGGCGGGCGAGGTCCCGGGGACGGCGGCGCAGACCCAGCGGGGCGAGGCCGGCGGCGATAGCGCCCGAGGAGACCAGAACGATCTCCTTCTCGCCCCCGCTGCGGCTCTTGGCGAGGACGTCGACGAGCGCGTCCACCCGGTCGGCGTCGAGCCCGCCGGAGGCGGTGGTCAGCGACGAGGAGCCGACCTTGACGACGATCCTGCGGGCCTCGCTCACGGCCTGCCTTGCCCCTGCCACCTTGCTCTTCGCCCCTTGTGTAGGTCGACGGCTGCCCGCCTGGCAATCTACGCGAACAGGGGCGGAGGCCGCGCGCGGGTTCCACTGCGCGGACAGTACGCCGCCGTAACCGTTCGCTCACTCTTTGCGTACGGCAAAAAGGTTGTACGCGTTCCCCATACAGTTTGAAGAGAACACAAATTTATTTTGAAGTTTGTGTCACCTACAGTTCGCCCTGTGAAGCGCATACTCCTGAGATCGGGGAAGAGCCCCTTCGACGTCGTCCCCGTCGAGGAAGCCCTCCACCGCGACGTCATCGCCACCAACTCCGGCAACCTGATCTTCAGCGATGCCGCCCACAAGATCCTCACCACGCCGGACTCCGAGGTCTTCTCGAACGGCATGCGTACGGATGTGAACGCGGCGGCCCGTATCAACGAGGAGTACGACGCCTTCGTCGTGCCCCTCGCCAACGCCTTCCGGCCGACCTTCGAGCAGCCGCTCCAACGGCTGACCCGGCTCATCGGGAAGCTGAAGATCCCGGTCGTGGTGATGGGAGTGGGCGCGCAGACCGGTGTGACCTACGACCCGGCGCGGCTGAAGCCCATGGAGTCCAGCGTGCGCGCCTTCTGCGCGGCGGTGCTGGAGCACAGCGCCTCCATAGGCGTGCGGGGCGAGTTCACCGAGCAGTACCTCAACGACATGGGCTTCCGAGACGTCGAGGTCATCGGCTGCCCGTCGATGTTCATGCACGGCGACCGGCTGCCCGTCGAGAAGAGGACGGCGGCGCTGACCGCCGAGTCGCGGATCGCCGTCAACGGCTCGCACACGGCGGTGCGCGGCGGTGGACTGCACAAGGTCATCACCCGCACCCACGAGCGCTACCAGAACCTGCGCTACATAGGCCAGAACCTCACCGACGCCAAGCAGCTGCACTGGCGGGACGTGAACTCCCCGGCCGGCCGGATCACCGAGATGCCGACCCACCCCGACCACCCGATGTACCGCGAGGACAAGGCCCGGGTCTACATCGACCCGATCACCTGGATCGACGACCTGCGGGACTTCGACTACTCGTTCGGCTCGCGCATCCACGGCAACATCGCGGCGCTGCTGGCGGGCACGCCCGCGACCGTGCTGGCCTTCGACTCGCGCACGCTGGAGCTGTGCCGCTACTTCGAGATACCGCACCGGCTGCTCAGCGAGGTGCCCGCGGACCTCGACCCGGCCGAGCTGTACGAGGAGGCCGACTTCACCGCGCTCAGCGGCAACCACAAGGAGCGCTTCGACCGGTTCACCGCGTTCCTGGACAAGAACGGGCTGCCGAACACCTTCACCCACGGCGACGGCGGCGTCGCCTTCGAGAAGAAGCTGCGCTCGCTGTCCTTCCCGTCCGGCGTGCGCCCCTGGAACGACGCCGATCTCACCTCGCTGGCCGACCGCTTCGGCTGGCTCCAGCAGCGCATCACCGAACTGGACTCCGAGAACGCCCAGTTGAAGCGGGACCTGGCGAAGAGCCGGCCCGGCGCCAAGGCCGCCGCCAAGGCCGCCGCGGTCATCCCCGCCCCGTCGATCTACCGTCGGGCGAGGCGCGTGGTGGGCGGCCCGCTGCGCCGCGCGCTGAAGCCGGGCAAGTAGACCCCGCCGAGCACGACCGGGGCGGCACCGCACGCCGGCTCACACGGCCGCAGTGCCGCCCGGTCGCATCGTGCGCCGCAGTCGGCGGAGTCTGCGGCGGACCTTGCGGGCGAAGCCTCGGAGGAAGGTCTCGGTCGGGTCGTTGCGCCAGCCGGGGAAGTTCTTCGCCTCGCGGGGCTCGGCCAGGTAGATCCGGTCCGGCAGGCCGGCCGTGCGGGAGCCGTAGTGCGGATAGGCCAGGTAGAGCTGGGTGTTGCGCTTCTTCAGGACCGGAGCGGGCTCCTTCTTGGCCGCCATGAACTCGAGCACGTCCACGAGGAGTTCGGGTCGCCGACGGGCCACCAGCTCCAGCCGCAGCCGCTCGTGCACCAGGAGCCGCTGGGCGACGCCCTCGTTCCAGTAGGCGTCCATCAGCGGCTTGGCCAGCTCCAGCTTGGTGCGCCGGATCTCCTCGTCGTTCCTGAGGAAGACCGGCCCGAACTGCGGCAGCACGGTGACGAGGAAGGGGCGGACCATGAGCACGTCCCGCTTGGCGCCGGGCGGGACGAGCCGCTCCAGCAGACCCATCAGAGCGCGCGCGGAGTCGAAGCGCAGGGTGTAACTCCCGCTCTTCGTCACATGCTTGCCGTCGGTGCGGCCCACCAGGTAGTAGCAGGTGTAGTCGGCGACCACGGAGACGCCGTCGGCCCGCAGATAGGCCTCCATGGTGAACAGGGCGTCCTCGCCGGTCCACAGCGACTCGTCGAAGCGCATCCCGTGGCGCTCCAGGAACTCCCGGCGGAACAGCTTCTGCGCGCTGAGGGTGAACTTGATGTTGGAGGAGTACACGTCCGTACGGTCGAGGGTCTTGCCCCACATCGACCTGGGCGGCTTGCGGTTGATGCCCTCGACCCGGCCGAGGACCACGTCCGTGCCGTTGCGGTCGGCCATGGCCACCATGCGCTCCAGGGCCTCGGCGCCGAGCCGGTCGTCGGCGTCGAGGAAGAAGACGTAGCGACCGGCGGCCTTGGAGAGGCCGACGTTGCGCGGGCCGCTGGGGCCGCCGGAGTTCTCCTGGCGGACCACGGTGACGGCCATGGGGGCGCGAGCGGCGAACTCCTCCAGGTACTCCCCCGTCCCGTCCCGGGAACCGTCGTCCACGGCGATGACCTCCCAGCGCGCCGCGTCCAGGGTCTGCGCCTCGACCGATGCCAGGCACTCGACCAGGTACGGCATCGCTTCGTACGCCCCGATGACCACCGTGACGTCAGGCTGCGCGGTCACTTGTCCCTCTCATCACACACCGGTTCCACCACAAGAACACTTTGGATACCCGGTAGACGAAGGATGAACGGGGTGGGTTGCCTGGGTTTCGGTACGTGTCCCACATCACAGAGAGTACGACAGGCCGGGCCCCCGGAGAGACCTCTCCGGGGGCCCGGCGCGGAAAATACGGACGTCAGGCTGCCGTAACACCCTTGGGCAGTTCCGTCGCGTCGTCCGGCGCGGCACCGACCGCGTCGTCCATCGTGGCCGCGCGGGATTCCTGACCGGCGTTGCGTGCCTCGGCCTTCAGCGCGAGGTTGGTGACCGCGGTGTCGAACTGTTCGAGGGAGGTGGGCCGGTCGGGTCCGAGCAGGTACTCCTTGAGTTCCTTGCGGTCCTTGGCCAGCGGATCGGCGTCCGGGTCGTGGACCGCGTCCAGCAGCTGGTCCAGCTCGGCGGCGCTGTTGCTGAGGATCACCGCCGCGCGCACGGCGGTGTTCTGCCGCCTGAACTCCTCGGCGCCCAGGTCCGCGGAGTCCGCGACCGCATACGGTTTGCCGCTCGCGATGAAGTCGGAGACCACGCTGGAGATGTCCGAGACCATCGCCTCGGAGGCGTTGAAGCAGTCGTACAGGCGGGGTCCCGCGCCGGTGATCACCCGGTGCTCGAAGGAGGGGAAGGAGCGCCAGTAGGCGTCGTTCCACTCGGCGCGCAGCCGGGCGGCCTCCTCGTGCTTGCGGATGTCGACGATGCCGTCCCGGCTCGTCACGGCCTCGTCGGCGCGCTCGTCGAAGGCGAGGGCGAGGCCGTCCAGCCGGGCCTTGAGGCGCGTCAGTTCCGCCTTGGCCTCGGCCTCGGACGCCGGGTCCGCGGTGAAGCGGGGGTCGCCCGCGCGCTGGGCGGCGGCCTTCTTGATCAGCGCGGTGATCCGCCGGTGCGCGGCGCCCGCCTTGGCGCTGCGGGTCCCGGTGAAGGGGTGCGGCTTGTACAGGACGCGGACCGGAGGATCGGCCGCGACCAGCTTCTTCACGATGTTCTCGCCGGCCAGCAGGAGCGAGGTGTTGCCCGGGTTGTCGTCCCAGCCCTCCCAGGTGGGGGCGTACAGGACCGTCGCCATACGGCCCTCGGGGGCGCCCTCCGCGGTCCTGATCGGCGCCAGCTGCGGACGGCCGACCTCCACGATGTCCTCGTCGCGGATGCCGACGTCGGCGATGGCGTAGCGGTCGCGGCCCGCGCGGCCCGCGGTCCACACCTCGTCGTAGACCTTGCTGAACGGGTTGACGCTGGCGAGCTTGTCGCTGTCGCCGTGGCCGATGAAGACGTGCTTCATGGTCGGCACGCGCAGCAGGTGGATGTTCTTGCCGACGTTCGCGCAGTACAACGCGACCCGCACCATGGACAGATCCATGTTCATCAGGTGCACCCCCCCGGGCACGCAGACGACAGGGACCGACGTGGGCGCCATCTTCTCCAGGACGGTGCGCTCACGCAGGATGACCAGGGGCCGGGACTCCATCTGCTCCATGGTCTCCAGCCACATGTTGACCTGGTAGGCGGAGTCGTCGGAGCCGGAGAAGTAGAGCACCGTCTGCGGCCGGTACTCGCGCAGCCAGGCGCTGACCGTGCCCAGCACCTTGTCGGCCTTCGGCGGCAGCCGCTTCGCCCGCAGGTAAGGCACCAGCGCCAGCACGTACAGCGCGCCGAGGACCAGGGTGACGCCGATGCCGGCGAAGCCCGCGGGCTCGGAGTCGGCGAGCGCGCCGACGAGGAGGCCCACGACGGCCGCGAGGTCGAGGTGGAGCATCTTCACCGTGGCGCGGCTCAGCAGCAGGCGCGGCGGGGCGTCCGGTATGCGCAGCCTGGAGGCAAGGTCGACGTTCCTGGTCACCACCGGCATCTGGCGGCGCTTGCCGATCAGCGTGACCAGCGCGCCGTGCGGGGCCTGGAGCCCGAAGAACACCGTGAAGCACGCGATCGCCGCGTAGAAGACCGGCTCCTGCGAGAGGTCGAGTCTCGCCAGCAGCAGGATCAGCAGCAGCTCGCGGACCAGGAACCGGGTGGACAGACCTGCCCGCACCTTGCCCAGGAGGCCGATGAGGCGACTGCCCTTGCGGTGGAGATAGAGGTCCGCCAGGTACGTCACGGCGGCCGCGACGGCGAAGGCGGGGGCGCTCGGGACGAGAGCGGCCGCCATGAGGCCGGGGTAGCCCAGCATCATGAGGGCCGCCGCGGCCAGTTCGGCCGCGCTGCCCACCCGGGCTACGCGAATAGCGGTGGATATCACGGAGAAACCTGCTCTGGGAGGGGGCCGATCATAAGTACTAAAAGTCCGGAAAATCCTTATGTGAAGATTTCGGGAGTTTTACGGATTCAGGCCTCTGTGAATTCTCCGTAAACAGGGAGCCACAGAGGCCTGAAAATTCGATGGCTATTTCCGATGGATTATGCCACGCCATCCTGTCGGTCGAGCACTCCGGCCAGCGCCTGCTCGAAGCCGGAGGCGCGGCCGGCGGCCGCCGTCGGGTCCTGCTGGCGGACGTCGATGACATGCCCGGTGAGTTCGGAGAGCAGCACGTCGAGCGAGGTGCGGGCGACCGCCTCGGAGGACAGCAGGCTGCCCGCCGGCTCCTGCCCGAAGGCCTTGGTGCGCATGGGCGTCGCCGTGCGCTCCGGGTTCACGCAATTCACCCGGATGCCGTCACCGGCCCACTCGTCGGAGAGGGCCTGGGTGAGATTCACCATCGCCGCCTTGGTGGAGGAGTACAGGCTGTACTCGGCGCGTCCCCGGGTGTAACTGCTGGAGGTGTACAGCAGCAGTTGCCCCTTTGTCTCCGCCAGGTACTTGTACGCCGAACGAGCGATCTGCACCGGCGCCAGGTAGTTGACCTTCAGCGCTTCCTCGATGGTCGCGTTGTCCGTCTCGGCCAGCTTGCCGATGCGCAGCACGCCCGCGGTGTTGACGACGTAGTCGATGCGCCCGGTCTCGCTGTAGGCCTTCGACAGGGCGTCGTCGACCTCCTCCGGGTTCTCCACGTGCGTGCCGGTGGTGGAGCGGCCCAGGGCGTAGACCGTGGCGCCGTAGGACTCGGCGAGCTCGGCGATGTCCTTGCCGATGCCGTAGGAACCGCCGAAGACGACCATGGTCCTGCCGGTGAGGAGCTCGCGGTAGACCTCCTCGCCGTTCTGCTCGGGGGCGGCGGAGGAGGCCAGCTGGAAGAGCTTGTCGGCGATGAAGACGTCGACGGGCTGGGTCACCTTCATGTTGTACTCGTCGCCCGCCACGACGTGGATCGGCACGTCCGGCAGGTAGCGCAGCACGACGGTGCAGTCGTCGGTGGCCTGGAAGTTGGGGTCGCCCGCCGCCACCTCGTAGGCCCGGCGGATGGTGGACAGCTTGAACGCCTGCGGGGTCTGGCCACGGCGCAGCCGGGAGCGGTCCGGGATCTCGGTGATGAACTCGCCGTCCTCGCCGTGCGTACGCGTGACGATGATGGTGTCCGCGGACGGGATGGCGACGTCGACCGCCTGGTAGCGCTCCAGCGCCGTGACGCAGTCGTCGATGACCCGCTGCGAGAGCAGGGGACGCACGGCGTCGTGGAAGAGCACGTTGAGGTCCTCGCCGTCGGCCAGCCCCTCGCCCAGGGCCGCGATGGCGCGCTCGGTGGTCTCGTTCCGCGTGGAGCCGCCCTCGATGATCTTCCGGACCTTCTTGAAACCGGCCTTGGACACGATCTTCTCGATGTCCGGCACATAGCCCGGCGCCATCAGCACGATGATCTCGTCGACCGAGTCGGCCTTCTCGAAGGTGGTCAGAGTGTGCTCGATGACTGCCTTGCCGGCGATCTTCAGCAGCTGCTTGGGGATCGACAGACCCACGCGCTGACCGGTGCCACCGGCCAGGATCACTGCGGTGGTACGGGGCTTGGCTATCTGCTGGGACACAGTGGACCTACCTCGGGGCGACAGGGAACGGGGAAATGGTCCCACTTGCGGTTACCGCGATGCAAGGTGAGCGCCGTTCGCTGCAAATGTGCGCGCAACCCGGCATTCACCTTGCGTCGCCGGTGATTGCCAGGACACCGGCGCGGCTTCCCATGGATGGTCCCTGGAAATCCTGTGAGTTACTGCACAGGGAGTATCTCATTGCCGAGAGTGACCGAGTGCCACCGCCGGCAGCGCGCCGGGCGGCGGCAGTGCCGCCGCAGTCGCTCGAGGCAGCGGTGCCCGAGGACCCGCACGAGCTCCTTCGACGAGGTCTGGTGCACGGCGCGCGCCGAACCTCCGCCGGGCCCCGCGGCCGCCGCGGCGAGCGCCCCGTACAGCGCCTGAGCGGCCACCTCCGGCGCGATCCGGGCCTCCGCGGGCGCCGGCCTCCCGGCGGGCCCCGGCACGGCGGACAGCAGGGCCGGGTCACCGATCACCCGTACGCCCGTCGACCCGATCCGCTCGGCCATCTCGGCGCCGATCCCGGTGGCCGCCCGGACCGCCCAGTCGGGTGTGGAGATCCTCACGTCGTGTGACGTCGGGCTGCACATGTTCTTCATATGCATGACCGCGCCGTTACGAACCAGCCGTGAATAGAGTTCGTCGGGAAGGCCATTACCGCGGAATTCCTTGTTGAGGGTGCGCAGCATTTCGGTCTCGGCCAGGGTGAGTGAGCGATTCGCCGTGTCCGGAACGGGCTGGAGGAGATCGGCGGGCAGCCCGAGGAGTCCCTCGAAGGCGCGCATCAGCCCGCCCCGGTCCCGGTCGTCCACCACGACGACGGTGACCCGGTCGGCCCCGACCACGCGAACCCACCGCTCGACCAGCCGGTCGTGCCGGTGCCGGCGCCAGAAACTGGGGTTGGGCTTCTCGTAGGGGGGCTTGCGGAGCATGTGCTCCAGCCACTCCTCGTAGCCCATGCGCAGGCCGTTCTGCACGTACTGCTGCCACTGCGAGGGCATGATCCGCACCAGCGGGCGCAGGGTGACCAGTACCTGCACCGACTCCCCGCCGAGCTGCTCGACGATCCGCTCGGCGGTCGCGTCGTCCGGGGCGTCGGCGAAGAACTCGCTGCTGATCACGCAGGTGTGGCGGCCGGTGGCGCGCACCTGGTCCACGAGCCGCGTCCAGTGCCGCTCGGTGGGCGCGCTGTCGCCGATCATCCCGGTCCGGGAGCAGGCCGCCAGCACGGCCTGCATGGGGTGTCTGCTCTGCGCCGGGTACGTGACGCCGTACGCCGGCAGCTTCTCCTTCGCCGCGAACAGGGCGCCCTGGATCGAGGTGGTCCCGGTCTTGTGCGGCCCGATGTGCAGCAGGCGGGTGCCGGCGGGCAGCGGGGTGGGCACCGCGTGGACGCGGAGGCCGTCGGTCGTGCCGTCCGTGGGGTTCGTACAGTCCGTCTCCATGGTCAGAGGACGGTAAGAGGGATTCCTTGGGGGACGCTGAGAGGAGCCTGGGGCCCAGATGAGTCTCCGGCTCCGGGTCTGCGTGTTCCCCCTCCGGGCCTCCGCCCGCGGTGTCGACGGCGAGGACGCTCGCGCCGACGGCGCACGGACGTCGTCGACGCGGCAGCCGCGTCGGGCAGCGAAGAAGGACCCGTGGGGGCCGGCCGACGGACGGCCGACCCCCACGGGTCCCGATGACGAGCGGCAGGAGCCGGCGGGCTAGAAGGGCTCGAAGCCCTCGAACTCCTGGGTCGCCTCGTCGCGTTCGGCCTGCTTGTCCCGGCGGCGCTGGGTCGCGGGACGCGGCTCCTCGAAGCGGTGGTCCTCGCCACGGCGGCCGAGCATCTCGGCGCCGGCCGTCACGGACGGCTCCCAGTCGAAGACGACCGCGTTGTCCTCGGGTCCGATGGCGACGCCGTCGCCGCCCCGGGCGCCCGCCTTCATCAGCGCGTCCTCGACACCGAGGCGGTTGAGCCGGTCGGCGAGGTAGCCGACGGCCTCGTCGTTGTTGAAGTCGGTCTGGCGCACCCAGCGCTCGGGCTTCTCACCCCGGACGCGGAACAGACCGTCCTCCTCCAGCGTGACGGTGAAGCCGGTGTCGTCGACCGCCTTCGGACGGATGACGATCCGGGTCGCCTCCTCCTTCGGCTTGGCCGCGCGCGCCGCGCCCACCATCTCGGCGAGGGCGAAGGACAGCTCCTTCAGGCCCAGGTGGGCAACCGCGGACACCTCGAAGACGCGGTAGCCGCGCGCCTCCAGATCCGGGCGGACCATCTCGGCGAGGTCCTTGCCGTCCGGTACGTCGATCTTGTTCAGCACCACGAGCCGCGGCCGGTTGCCGAGACCGCCGTACTGCTTGAGCTCCTCCTCGATCATGTCGAGGTCGGAGAGCGGGTCGCGCTCGGACTCCAGGGTCGCCGTGTCCAGCACGTGCACGAGGACGCTGCACCGCTCGACGTGGCGCAGGAACTCCAGGCCGAGGCCCTTGCCCTGGCTGGCGCCCGGGATCAGACCGGGCACGTCGGCGATCGTGTAGACCATGGAACCGGCCGTGACCACGCCCAGGTTCGGGACCAGGGTCGTGAACGGGTAGTCCGCGATCTTCGGCTTGGCGGCGGACAGGACGGAGATCAGCGAGGACTTGCCCGCGCTCGGGTAGCCGACGAGGGCCACGTCGGCGACCGTCTTCAGCTCCAGGACGATGTCCTGGAGGTCACCGGGCACGCCGAGCAGCGCGAAGCCGGGCGCCTTGCGGCGGGCCGAGGACAGCGCCGCGTTGCCGAGGCCGCCGCGACCGCCCTGGGCGGCGATGTACGAGGTGCCGTGGCCGACCAGGTCCGCCAGCACGTTGCCGGCCTTGTCCTGGACGACGGTGCCGTCCGGGACCGGCAGGATCAGGTCCTGGCCGTCCTTGCCGGAGCGGTTGCCGCCCTCGCCGGGCTTGCCGTTGGTGGCGTTGCGGTGGGGCTTGTGGTGGTAGTCGAGGAGCGTGGTGACCGACTGGTCGACGACCAGGATCACATCGCCGCCACGGCCGCCGTTGCCCCCGTCGGGGCCACCGAGCGGCTTGAACTTCTCACGGTGGACGGAGGCACAGCCGTGGCCTCCGTTACCCGCGGCGACATGGAGTTCGACGCGGTCCACGAAGGTGGTCATGGTAGGTGCCTCCAGCACTGCGAAAACGTTCGGGTTTCATACTGCCTAACACGCGAAAGGCGGACCCGCCTTCCCACACGGGAAGTGAGGTCCGCCTCGCGAAAGCTTCCGATCAGGCGACCGGAACGATGTTCACGACCTTGCGGCCACGGTGGGTACCGAACTCCACCGCACCGGCGTTCAGCGCGAACAGCGTGTCGTCGCCGCCACGGCCGACGCCCGCACCGGGGTGGAAGTGCGTGCCGCGCTGGCGGACCAGGATCTCACCCGCGTTGACGACCTGACCGCCGAAGCGCTTCACGCCGAGCCGCTGGGCATTGGAGTCGCGACCGTTCCGGGTGGACGATGCGCCCTTCTTGTGTGCCATGTCTCCTCAGTCCCTTACTTCGCAGCCGCGGGGATCTCAGTGACCTTGATCGCCGTGTACTGCTGGCGGTGGCCCTGACGACGGCGGTAGCCGGTCTTGTTCTTGTAGCGAAGGATGTCGATCTTGACGCCCTTGTGGTGGTCCACGACCTCGGCCTGGACCTTGATGCCGGCCAGCACCCACGGGTCGCTGGTCACAGCGTCGCCGTCGACAACGAGCAGGGTCGAGAGCTCGACCGTGTCGCCAACCTTGGCAGTGGAAATCTTGTCAACCTCAACGATGTCGCCGACAGCAACCTTGTGCTGGCGACCACCGCTGCGCACGATGGCGTACACGCGGATCTCACTCTCTCGCTCTGGGACGGCACCCCCGAAGTCCAGCCACCCGGGAACGAACACGGACGGCCTCTCCCGACCACCGAGGTAACCGGCACCCGGGAGGAAGAGGGTTTACGGGGATGTGGCATGTCAACCGACACGCCGAGGGTCAAGGCTACGGGCCCCGGCTTCAAGGGTCAAACCGGGCCGGGTGTCCGACATCGACACTTCCCACGGATCACGGTTTCGTCACAGAACCCGCTCCCCTCCTTGTCGTACCTCCCGCAACGCGCCGGTATGCCCCAATCCCCCCTCCGCCCCCCTTCGAGCGAACTTCTCTCGACCATCACGAAAACCCACGGCTTTCACATACGATCCACATTCACCGACAATCAAGATCATCTGTTGATCATGGCTGATCAACACCCTTGGGGGGGACCAGAGTTATGGCTGGAAAGAGGCGTGCCGAAATCGGCCGGAGACGGTTCATACGGCTGGCCGGAGGCGGCGCCGCCGGGGTGGCGGTCGTGGGCGGCGGGGCCGTCACGGCGATGGCGACGGGGGTCTTCGAGTCGCCCACGCCGACCGACCCGTTCGCCAACATGCCGCGGTCGATCGCGCTGAGTCTGCCGTCCGGCACGGGCGGGGAGGCTCTTCCCGTGCCGCCGCTGCCGGACCCCCTCGAGGGCGGCAGCGTCAGCGCGCCGAGCGCCGGCACGCACATCCCGTACACCGGTGGCACGCCGACCGAGACGGACGTCCCCACCACCCTGCCGTTCGAGTTCCAGAAGGCCGGCTACCAGATCGCCCCCGATCTGCCGGAGGCCATGCGGCCGTGGCGCAACCGGGCCACCACCTGGGCCAACGTCAACCTCTCGTCCGGTGACTACCACCTGAACTCCGACGGCGTGTACATGAAGTACACGGCCGACGGGAAGTCCTACGACCACCCCGTGGGGCAGATCCAGTTCGGCCTCGGCTGCATCACCAGCTACCGCGTCGAGACCGACCCGACCCGCAAGGCGGTGTTCCTCCAGCGCGCGAAGGCCCAGGCCGACCGGCTGATCGCCAAGCGCGTCGAGACCCGCGGCGCCTGGTACTTCCCGTACCCGTTCGACTTCACCCACGCCGAGCACAGCGGTGTCGTCTACAAGGCGCCCTGGTACTCCGGCATGGCCCAGGGCGAGGCGATCAGCCTCTTCGCCCAGCTCGCCGCTCTGGAGGACGGGCTCAGCGCCGACGAACGCGCCCTGTACCGCACGGCCGCCGACGGCGCCTTCGCCTCGCTGCTGCGCGCCGACAACGCGAACCCGTGGGTGGTGAACAAGGACAAGGCGGGCTACCTCTGGATCCAGGAGTACCCGTTCAAGACGGCCGGCACGGGCGACTACACGTACAACGGCATGATCTTCGCCCTGTTCGGCGTCTGGGACTACTACCGGCTGACCGGGAACGAGCTCGCCGCCCAGCTGTACGACGGCGCGTGCACGACGATGGCCCGGTACTTCACCCTGCTGCGCAACCCGCGCTGGTTCTCGTACTACTGCCAGACGCACCGGATCCCGGCGAACACCTATCACCACCACCACATCACGCTCTGGCAGCAGCTGAACTGGCAGACCAACAGCTCGGTCTTCGCCCACCAGCTGGACATGCTGATCGAGGACGTCCCGCCGGGCGTGAAGTCCGGCTCGGTGATCGCCATCGCCGCCGGCACGCACACCCTGTACAAGCTGGACACCAAGGCCGACGGCGGCTGGGTCAAGGCCAAGGCGGACAAGATCCTCAGCTCGAAGAAGGTCGTCTTCGCCCGGGCCACCCAGGCGCCGATCGACATGCGACGACGTATCCAGGGCGCGGGCGTCTGGTACCGGATCAGCGCCGGAGCGTACAAGGGCTACTGGATCGGGGAGGCCTACCCGAAGGCGTTCCTGCGCGGTGAGCACGTCACCGTCACCTACCGGGTGCCGCGCACGCTCACGATCGCCGCGAACGCCTCCGTCGAGGCGATCAGCTTCGGCACCAACGGCGTGGCCGGCACGCTCAAGACGCTGAAGTACTCCGCGTCGCACACCCTCCAGTTCGACCGCAGGGCGATGGTGAACGGGCGGTCCATGGTCCGGGTCACCTCGGAGGAACTCGCCGGGTACTGGATTCCGGCCAACCAGGTCACCACCGACGGACACTGAGCGAACGCGCTTGTGCGGGCAGGGGCCGCCCTCGTCGGACGGGCGGCCCCTGCCCGTATGCTCGCCAGGCGTAGCCAGACACCGGAAGGCGGAGAAGTGAACTACAGGGTCCAGCCCAGCGCCCAGGTCGACGCGGGTGCCGAGATCGGCGCCGGGAGCAGTGTGTGGGACCTCGCGCAGATCCGGGAGGGCGCGCGGCTCGGCGAGGGCTGCGTGGTCGGCCGTGGAGCGTACGTCGGTTCCGGTGTCCGCATGGGCGACAACTGCAAGCTCCAGAACTACGCGCTGGTCTACGAGCCTGCCGAGCTCGGCGACGGCGTCTTCATCGGTCCCGCCGTCGTCCTCACCAACGACCACAACCCGCGCTCCGTGGACCCCGAGGGCAAGCAGAAGCGCGGCGGCGACTGGGAGGCCGTGGGCGTGCGCATCGCCGACGGGGCCTCCATCGGTGCGCGCGCGGTATGTGTCGCGCCCCTCACCATCGGCCGCTGGGCGATGGTCGCCGCGGGTGCCGTCGTCACCAAGGACGTGCCGGACTTCGCGCTGGTCGTGGGCGTCCCGGCCCGCCGGGTCGGCTGGGTCGGGCGGGCCGGCGTCCGGCTGGTGGAGCGGGACGGGGAGCCGGGCGTGTGGGAGTGCCCGGAGACCGGCTCCCGCTACGACGAGAAGGACGGGACGCTCGTCGAGCGCACCGCGTAGCGACCGTCCGCGTTGACCCGGTTTACGTACCCCTGAACGCAAGGTTCACGAAATCGTTATGCGAGCGGAGCGAAACCCGAAAGCCGTGTTCTGACCACGGCTTGGACGGACACGGACAGGACGCGACACGACACGCCGCCCCGGCAGGGCAACCCACTGCGGATCCGACGCGTCCAACCCTCTGCCTACCATTTCCTTTGCTCGCAAACCCCACATGCCGCCCCCAGAAGAAGAGTGCTCTGTGAAAGTCATCAGCATCGTCGGTGCCCGTCCCCAGTTGGTGAAGCTCGCCCCCATCGCGGCCGCCTTCGCGGAGACCGAGCACGAGCACGTCATCGTGCACACCGGGCAGCACTACGACGCCGACCTCTCCGACGTCTTCTTCTCCGGCCTCGGCATCCCGGATCCCGACGTCCACCTCGGTGTCGGCTCCGGCAGCCACGGCGTGCAGACCGGCGCCGTCCTCTCCGCGCTCGACCCGGTCCTCGACCGTGAGCAGCCCGACTGGGTGCTCGTCTACGGCGACACGAACTCCACCATCGCGGGCGCGCTGTCGGCCGTGAAGATGCACCTGCCCGTGGCGCACCTGGAGGCGGGCCTGCGTTCCTTCAACCGGCGGATGCCGGAGGAGCACAACCGCGTCCTCACCGACCACAGCGCCGACCTGCTCCTCGCGCCCACCGAGGAGGCCATGCGCCACCTCGCCAACGAGGGCCTCGCCGACCGCGCCCGACTGGCCGGCGACGTGATGGTCGACATCTGCCTGCGCATCCGCGACCAGGTCCGCGCCGGCGAGTTCCCCGCTCCGGAACTGCCCGAGGGCATCGACCCGGCGCAGCCCTTCCTGCTGGCGACCCTGCACCGCCCGGACAACACCGACGACCCCGAGCGGCTCGCCGCGATCGTCGACTCGCTCGCCAAGCTGCCGGTGCCGGTGGCGCTCGCCGCCCACCCGAGGCTCGTCGCCCGCGCCCACGAGCACGGCATCGAGCTGTCCCAGGGCAACCTGCACGTCGGCCGCCCGCTGCCGTACGCGAGCCTGGTCGCCGCCGTGCTGGCCTCCGTGGGTGTGGTGACGGACTCCGGCGGTCTGCAGAAGGAGGCGTTCCTGCTGGAGCGCATCTGCACCACGATCCGCCCCGAGACGGAGTGGGTGGAAACCGTCGACACGGGCTGGAACGTCCTTGTACCCGACCCGCACACGCTGTCGCCCCAGGAGTGGGCCGAGACCGTGACCCGTGCCGTGCCGACCGACGACCCCGGCATCCCGTACGGCGACGGCCGCGCGGCACACAACGTCGTCCGTCTCATGGAGGAATGGAAGGGGGGCAGCCGGCCCGCCTGACATGAGGAACGGAAGCGGGGAGCGTGGCCGTCCGCCTGCGGACGGCCACATGTGACCCACAGTCCGTGCATGTCAGCGTGCTAGCGTCAACCGCTATGTCATCGTCTCCCCCGTCCGGGCCGCCTGCGGAAGGCAAGCGACCGCACGTCATCTATCTCGCCATCGGGTTCCCCCCGGCCGCCAAGAGCTCCACGTACCGGATGCGCGAGACCGCCAACCAGTTCGTGAAGGTCGGCTGGGACGTCACGGTCGTGAACATCGCCCGGGAGTCCTGGGAACTCGACTCGGGCATCGACCTCTCCCTGCTGGACCAGGTCGACCCCCGGGTGAAGATCGTCGAGCTGCCGCTGGCGCGCGAGGATCTCGAGACGGACATCCGCCTCTTCGACGAGGCGCGTGCCCTCGACCCCAACGGCTGGGTCGCCAAGCTCCGCAAGCGCCAGACCGAGAAGTTCCCCGAGCCGAACTTCGGTGAGTGGCGCGACGACCTCGAGCAGGCCGTACTGCGCATCCACCGGGAACACCCGGCGGACCTGCTGCTGGCCAGCTGCGTCCCGTACGTGAACCTCGCCGCGGCCTGGAAGCTGTGGGAGGACGCGAAGGTGCCGTACGCGGTGGACTTCCGCGACGGCTGGTCCATCGACGTCATCGACGGCGTCGAGGCCTTCGCCCGCGACTCCGCCGAGGGCCGCTGGGAGCAGAAGATCCTGGACCACGCGGTGTCGCTGTGGGTCGTCAACGACCCCATCGCCGAGCACTACCGACGCCGCTACCCCGACTTCGCCGACCGCGTGCACGTCGTCCGCAACGGCTACGACGCGGACAGCTCGCCGGGCCGGGCGCACAACCCCGACGCCGAGGCTGGTCTCGTCTTCGGCTACCTCGGTACGGTCAACTTCACCGTCCCGCACCTGGAGACGGTGCTGAACGCCTGGCGCGCCGCCCGCGCCAAGGAGCCGCTGCTGGCGAACGCGCGCTTCGAGCTGCGCGGCCATCTCGGCAACGGGGCCACCCGCGGTGCGAACCGGCACGCCGAGGTCTTCAAGGAGGCCGAGGCCGACAACGTCGTCTTCGGCGGTCCCGCCGCCAAGGCCGAGGTCTCCTCGATCTACGCCGGCTGGGACGCCATGGTGCTGATCCTCATCGGCGGCCGGTTCGTCACCTCCGGCAAGGTGTACGAGTACATGGCGACCGGCCTGCCGATCGTGTCGGCGCACGCCGTCGAGCACGACGCCTCGAACGTGCTGAGGGGCCACCCGCTGTGGACCGGCGCCCCCGGCCTCGACGAGGCGGGCCTTACCGAGTCCTTCATCAAGGCCGCCCACATGGCGGTGGAGACCACCGACGAGGAGCACGCCGACGCGATGGCCCACGCCGACCAGTTCACTCGTGAGGCGCTGATGTCCGTCGCCGTCAAGAACCTTGTCGAGGAGCTCGCCAAGTGACCGAAGTCCTGCTCGTGGCGTCCGTCCGGCCCAATTTCGGCGTGCTCGCCGACACGGTGCGCAAGTTCAACGCCCAGGGCGCGCGCGTGCACCTCGCGGGCATGTTCCACCTGGAGGCCGAGGGCGTCCCGGAGGAACTCGCCCAGGTCGAACTGGCCGGTGCGCACCAGTTGCCGCGCACCCTCAAGCACCGCAGCCAGGCCGTGCGCCGCCGCCTCGGCAAGGCCCCGCGCGGCCTGCGCAACTGGACGCAGGTGCGGAGCGACTCGTGGCTGCGTTCCCATGGCCGCAAGGCCGACGTGCTCGTCGCCCTGGACGTGGCCGCCGTGTACACGGTGTGGCGGCTCGCCGAGTACAACCGCACCGCCGCGGCCAGGTTCGGTCTCGCGCCCGCGCTGAAGGCCGTCGAGGAACTGAAGGCGCAGGGCGGGGCCACCGCCCGCCACTCCACCGTGCTGCCGCCGCTGAGCGCCGTCGCCCGTGATGTGAAGCGCTCGGTCGACCGGCTGCCCGCGCAGCTGGTGCGCACCGTGACCCCGCGGCCCGTGATGCGTTCCGGTGTCGGCGCCCGCCTGTGGCGCTCGGCCGTGACCGCGCCCGGAATGCCCATAAAGGTGCGCGCCGCGACCTCGCGGTACGTCGCCGAGGGCATGCAGTGGGCGGGCCGTACCAGCGGTGCCGCGCTCACCCTCGCGGACGCCGCGTCGAAGATCCCGGACCTCCAGCTGCGGGCGGACCTCTACAACGAGGGCGTCATGCAGGAGCTGAAGAAGGGCATCAGCCCCCGCTTCCTGGGCAAGGCGGTCGCGGCGCAGCTCGCGAACGCCGACGCGCTCTTCGCCGGGGGCAGGACCGACGACGCGGCCGAGGCACTTAACCGCGCCCTGTTCCTGCACTTCCACCGGGTGCTGCACATCGACCAGTTGTCGTCGCCGCTGGCGAAGGACGCGGAGGGCTTCGTCGCCCCGCTGCACCGCTCCAAGGCGTTCCAGGCACTGAGCCGCCCCCGCGGCCGCAAGGTGCCCGCCGCGCCCGCCCCCACCGACCGCCCGCTGCGGCTGCTGGTGACGACGAGCGCCAACGACAACTTCCTGCACCTGATCAAGGAACACTTCGCCGGGCACCCCGGCGTCGAGCTGCGCTTCCTCGACCTGGCCGCGAACAAGCACCTGAAGCGGATCTCCTGGGCCGCCCCGCGCATGCTCAAGGACCGGCTCGCGGGCGACACGAGCGACTACCAGGAAGAGGTGGAGCGCCTGATGCGCCCGCACCTCGACTGGGCCGACACGGTGTTCCTGGAGTGGGCGGCCGGTCCGGCCGGCATGCTCACCACGATCGACCCGGGCGACACCCGGATCATCGTGCGCCTGCACAGCTACGAGGCGTTCACGCGCTGGCCGCACATGACGGACTTCTCCCGGATCGACGACATGGTCTTCGTCGCCCCGCACGTGAAGGACCTGACCGCCTCGCTCGTGCCGATGCTGCGCGGCGAGCAGGCCCCGCGGTTCCACCTCATCGACAACGCCATGGACCTGTCGGGCTTCAACCGCGCGAAGCCGGCCGGGGCCCGCTTCAACCTCGGTCTGGTCGGCATCAGCCAGGTCGCCAAGGACCCGAAGTGGGCCCTGGACGTCCTGGAGCGGGTCCGCAGGCACGACGAGCGCTACCGGCTGCTCCTGGTCGGCGGCGACATGGACCCGAAGACCAGCCAGGCCACCAAGGACTACCTGGCCGAGTTCGAGGAGCTGCTGGCCCCGCTGGAGGAGTCCGGCGCGGTGGTCCGGCTCGGTCCCACGGACGACGTCCCGTCGAAGCTCGTCGAGATCGGCACGATCATCAGCTCCTCCGTGCGCGAGGGCTGCCACGTCGGTCTGATGGAGGGCGCGGCCAGCGGCGCCGTTCCCGTCGCCCGCGACTGGCCGTTCTACGCGGGCAAGCCCAACAGCGCCCGCACCCTCTACCCCGAGGGCTGGGTCGTGTCCTCCCCCGCCGAGGCGGCCGAGCGGATCCTGAAGGTCACGGCCACCGAGGAGTCCTGGCGCGCGGCGGGCAAGCTCGCCACCGAGCACGCGCTGACCGTGTGGGACTGGCCCGTGGTGCGCAAGCACTTCGAGAAGCTGATCCTCGACGAGAGCTGACGCGAGAGCCGACGCGGACATGAGTGAGGGCCCCCGGGATCATCCCGGGGGCCCTCACTCATGTGCCACTCACGGGCTCACGGGTGCCGCAGCCGCCACCCCGCCCACGCCGACTCCACCATCTCCCGCACGCCGCGCTGCGCGGCCCAGCCGAGCTCCTGGTGGATGAGGTCGGCGGAGGCCACGACCCGGGCCGGGTCGCCCGGACGGCGGCCGGACACGTCGGGCCCGATCTCCGCACGCCCGGTGACGTCCTGGATGACGCCGATCATCTCGGCGACGGAGACACCCTCGCCACGGCCGATGTTGAGCACCAGCCGGGCTTCGGGATCGGCGGCCAGCCGGCGGGCGGCCGCGACATGCGCGGCGGCGATGTCCTCGACGTGGATGTAGTCGCGCACGCAGGTCCCGTCGGGCGTCGGATAGTCGTCACCGAAGATCCGCGGCGCCTCGCCCGCCTCGATGCGCTCGAAGACCATCGGGACGAGGTTGTAGACACCGTCGTCGCCCAGCTCGGGCGAGGCCGCGCCCGCCACGTTGAAGTAGCGCAGCGAGGCGGTCGCCATCCCGTGCCGGGCGCCGACGGCCCCGACCAGCCACTCGCCGGCGAGCTTGGTCTCGCCGTAGGGGTTGATCGGAACGCACGGCGTCTTCTCGGTGACGAGGTCGACGTCGGGCATGCCGTACACGGCGGCGGACGAGGAGAACAGGAACCGGCCGACGCCCGCGGCGACGGCCGCGTCCAGCAGGACCCGCATGCCCTCGACGTTCTCGCGGTAGTAGTAGAGCGGCCGGTCCACGGACTCGCCCACCTGCTTCTTGCCCGCGATGTGCACGATGCCGGTGATGCCGTGCTCGCGCAGCACCCGTCCGACGGTGTCGCCGTCGAGCACCGTGCCGACCTCCAGCACCACACCGTCCGGGAGCCGCTCGGGCCGGCCCGTGCTCAGATCGTCGAGGACGACGACCCGCTCACCGGCGTCGGTCATCGCCTTCACGACATGCGAGCCGATGAAACCGGCGCCGCCCGTGATCAGCCAGGACATGAGAAAACCTTCCTGCACCAGGGCCCCGTCCCAGACGCGGGACGGGGCCATGAGGTTGTTCGCGTACGGGCGTCAGCCGCCGATGACGACGCGGCGGACGCCCTTCCAGGCCTCCGGGTCCGTCGTACGGCGACCGTCGACCAGGACGGTGACGTCCGGCAGGTCGGCCGGGGTCAGCGTGCGGTACTCGGCGTGGTCGGCCTGGAGGATCGCCGCGGTGACCTTCTCGCCCGCGTGCGGGGTGAGACCGTGGGCGGCGAGCTCCTCGTCGGTGTACATCGGGTCCGAGACGAACGGCACCGCGCCGCGCGCCTTGAGGGCCTCGACGGTCGGGAAGACGCCGGAGAAGGCGGTCTCCTTCACGCCACCGCGGTACGCGGCGCCCAGCACCAGCACGCCCACGCCGGTCAGGTCGCCGTAGGCGGCGGCCAGCAGGTCGACGGCGTACTCGGGCATCGCCGCGTTCGCCTCACGGGCGGAGCGCACGACGGTCGCCGCCGGGTCGTTCCACAGGTACATCCGCGGGTAGATCGGGATGCAGTGACCGCCGACGGCGATGCCCGGCTGGTGGATGTGGCTGTACGGCTGCGAGTTGCAGGCCTCGATGACCTTCTTGACGTCGATGCCGTTGCTGTCGGCGAAGCGCGCGAACTGGTTCGCCAGGCCGATGTTGACGTCCCGGTAGGTCGTCTCGGCGAGCTTGGCCAGCTCGGAGGCCTCGGCGGTGCCCAGGTCCCACACGCCGTTCGGCCGGGGCAGGTCGGCGCGCTCGTCGAAGTCCAGGACCTGCTCGTAGAACTCCACACCACGGGCGCTCGACGCCTCGTCGATGCCGCCGACCAGCTTGGGGTAGCGGCGCAGGTCGGAGAAGACCCGGCCGGTGAGGACGCGCTCCGGGGAGAACACCAGGTGGAAGTCCTCGCCCGCGGTCAGACCCGAGCCCTCGGCCAGCATCGGCGCCCAGCGGGTGCGGGTGGTGCCGACCGGAAGGGTCGTCTCGTACGAGACCAGCGTGCCGGGCTTGAGGCCCTGGGCGATCGCCTTCGTCGCGGAGTCCATCCAGCCGAAGTCCGGGGTGCCCTCGGCGTCCACGAACAGCGGGACGACCACGACCACGGCCTCGGACTCGGCGACGGCGGACGCGGTGTCCGTGGTCGCGCTCAGCAGCCCGGCGTCGACGGCCTGCTTGAGCTTGACGTCCAGGTCGTGCTCGCCGGGGAACGGCTCGACGCCGGCGTTGACCAGCTCGACGACCTTCTCGTTGACGTCCGCGCCGATGACCCGGTGGCCCTTGGAGGCGAACTGCACGGCCAGCGGCAGGCCGATCTTGCCGAGTGCTACTACACAGATGTTCATGGAGGGTCGCTACTTCCTTTTGGAACCGGTCGGCTTCTTGGAGCCGGCCGGCTTGGACTTCTTGGCGCCGACGGCCCGCTTCAGACGGCCGGCCCCGGACTTCAGTTTCCGCCCGAGTCTCTTCAGCCCCTGACGGAGCACCTTGATCTTCGGCGGGTACATCTGGGCCGTGTCGATGACGACACGCCCCTTGTCGTTCACCACGGCCGACGCCCGGTAGGGGTCCCCCTCCCGGCCCCACTGGCGGGCCAGCGGCATCGGCAGGTCCTTGCCGCGCACGGGAATCTCGTACGTCGAACCGGCCACGTCCAGGTATACCCGCACGCCCCGCTTCGCGGTGACGTACGCCAGCGGGACCCGGGCGTGCAGCACGGTGGCCGCGCCGTCCTCGGAAGGCTCGAGCGTGACCTCCCCCGCCGGAGCCGGCAGGACGTGGTCCGCCTTCAGCCGACGCGCACCGGGCTTGTCCGCCGACTTGGGCATGGCCTTGTCGGCGAGCCGCAGCACCGCGCCGTCGACGTCGCCGAGCACCGGCACCCGCACGGACAGCGTGTACGTGAGCGCCTCGCCCTGCTGGTCCCAGGCGGAGGCCAGCAGCTCGGTGCCCTGGGCGAGACGGCCGGGCACCGACTCCCCGACCAGCTCGTAGACCCGGTCGGCCAGGCCGATGCGCGGGTCGCGGAAGCCCGGGTACCGGGCATAGGCGCGATCGCCCTCGAGGACGAACGGCGGCGCCCCGTGCTGCTTCTCCGAGCTGATCGCCTCGGCGAGCTCGTCGACCGCGCCCGCCCGGGCCAGTGCTATGCGCACCCGGCGCTTGACGTCCATCGCGTCACGGATGCCGTCGGTGAAGTAGACGTCGGCGAGCCGCGCGATGCCCGCGCAGAGCTGCCGCTGGAGCTCGCGGTCCAGACCGGGGAAGTCGTCCTGGACGAGCTTGGCGAGCTCCCAGGTGAAGTGCCGGCGCAGCAGCGCGTCCCGCCCGGGGCCCGCCTCGACGAGTCCGGCCGTGAAGTCCATGATCTCGGCGGCGGCCCGCAGCCGCGCCAGGTGGTCGGCGCGGTAGGTGATGTTGCTGGCGTCGCCGCGCTTGACCGCGTAGTAGCAGGTGTAGTCGGCCACCACCGAGATCTTCTTCGCGCGGACGCACGCCTCGATGGTGAACGGCTGGTCGCTGCCCACCGGCAGGTGCTCGGGGAAGCGCAGCTTGTGCTTCTCGACGAGGTCCCGGCGGAACAGCTTGGTGTTGGCCAGCGTGAAGGGCAGCGCGGACTCGTACAGGCTGACGTCCGGGTCGTTCTGCTTGTACAGCGCCTGGTGCACGTACCGGCCGTTGGTGCCGACCATCTTGCCGACCACGACGTCGGAGCCGTGCTGGTCGGCACAGGCCACCATCCGCTCCAGCGCTTCCTCGCCGAGGTAGTCGTCGGAGCCGATGAAGTACACGTAACGGCCGGTGGCGATGTCCAGCGCCCGGTTGCTGGGCGCGGCCGGGCCCCCGGAGTTCGGCTGGTGCAGCACCTTGACGGTGTCCGGGTACAGCGCCGCGAAGCGGTCCAGCTCGGGACCGCTGTCGTCGGTGGAGCCGTCGTCGACGGCGACGATCTCCAGCCGCTCACGGCCGATGCTCTGCCCGACGAGGGAGTTCAGGCACTCCGTCAGGTACGGCATCGTGTTGTAGACGGCAACGACGACGCTGACGTCAGGCGCAGCAGACATGCTCCGGCTCCTGGTCTCCGACAGCCGACGGCCGGCTGGGTCCTGCGGGGAAAGTCTCACAGAACTTAGGAGTCCTGCCGAGCACGCACCGTTCCCCCGATGTGTGATGCTCAGCTGCCATGTGCGGCCAGGTCCTCCGGCTGAAGGGACACGCTGCGGTCGGTGTTCGCCGATTCCAGTACCGCCGCCGCCACCTCGACGGTGCGCATTCCCTGGCGCAGGGTGCAGATGTCGGCGGGCTTGCCGAGCACCGCGTCCCGGAACAGCTCGTGCTCGACCTGCAGCGGCTCGCGCTTCGGGATGGCGTACCGGATCATGTCGCCCTCGGACACCCCGCGGAACGCCCGCAGGGCCTCCCACTCGGTGGTCACGGCGGCGTTGGAGTGGAACGTCAGGTCGGCGGTGAGGGTGTCGGCGATGAAGCAGCCGCGCTCACCGGTGACCGAGGTGAACCGCTCCTTGAGCGGGCTCAGCCAGTTCACCAGGTGGTTGACCATGGTGCCGTCGTCGAGACGCCCCACCGCGGAGACCATGTCCTCGTGCTCACGGCCGCTCTTGGAGACGGTGTGCGCGGCGATGGACACGTACTGACGTCCCGTCACCCAGCCGGTGAGGTCGATGTCGTGCGTGGCGAGGTCCTTGACGACGCCGACGTCCGCGATGCGGTGCGGGAAGGGGCCCTGGCGGCGGGTGACGACCTGGTAGACGTCACCGAGCTCGCCGGCCTCCAGCCGGGCGCGCAGCGACATCAGCGCCGGGTTGCAGCGCTCGATGTGACCGACGCCGGCCACCAGGGAGCGCGACTCGAAGGCCTCGACGAGACGACGGGCGCCCTCGACGGTGTCGGCGACCGGCTTCTCGACGAGCGCGCACACGCCGGCCTCGGCGAGCGACAGGCCGACCGGCTCGTGCAGGGCCGTGGGGCAGGCCACGACGGCGTAGTCCACACCGAGGGCGATGAGCTCCTCGACGGAGTTCAGGATCGGCACGCCCTGGGCGGCGCCGAACTTGTCGCCCATCGGGTCGACGACACCGACGAGGTCGACGCCCTCCAGACCCGACAGGACGCGGGCGTGGTGACGCCCCATGGAACCGAGGCCGACGAGACCCGCTCGCAGCGACTTCCCGGTACTCACAGCTGCTCCCCCAGAGCATTGACGGCGGTGACGATGCGCTCGAGGTCCTGGGCGGACAGAGCGGGGTGCACGGGCAGCGACACGACCTGGGCGGCCGCGCGGTCCGTCTCGGGCAGGTCCCAGTCACGACCCGCCTTCTGGTCCGGCTCCCAGTACGGCTTCAGCCGGTGGATGGGAGTCGGGTAGTACACGGCGTTGCCGATGCCGGCCTCGGTCAGCTTGGCCATGGCGGCGTCGCGGTCCCCGAGGACGCGCACCGTGTACTGGTGGTAGATGTGCCGGGCGCCCTCGGCGACCTTCGGCGTGACCACGTTGGACGCGGTGATGTGCTCGGTGAGGTACGCGGCGTTGGCGATGCGCTGCTCGGTCCAGCCGGTCAGCTTGCCGCGCTGGACACGGCCGATCGCGGCGGACACGTCCGTCATCCGCACGTTGGCGCCGACGATCTCGTTGGCGTAGCGCTTCTCCATGCCCTGGTTGCGCAGCAGCCGCAGGGTGCGGGCGGTCTCCGCGTCACCGGTGGAGATCATGCCGCCCTCGAGGCTGTGCATGTTCTTCGTCGGGTAGAAGCTGAAGGTGCCCGCGGCACCGAAGGCGCCGACCGGGGTGCCGTGCAGCGCGGCCGCGTGGGCCTGGCAGGCGTCCTCGATCACGGCGAGCCCGTGCTGCTCGGCGATCGCCATGATCTTGTCCATGGCGGCCGGGTGGCCGTACAGGTGGACCGGCATGATCGCGGCGGTGCGCGGCGACAGGGCGGCCTCGACCGCGGCCGGGTCCAGGCAGTACGTCTCCGGGTCGATGTCGGCGAAGACCACGTCGGCGCCGACCAGCCGCACCGCGTTGGCGGAGGCGGCGAAGGAGAACGACGGCACGATGACCTCGTCGCCCGGGCCGAGGCCGAGGGCGAGGAGCGACAGGTGCAGCGCGGAGGTTCCGGAGTTGACCGCGACGCAGTGACGCCCGTCGACGAGCTCCGAGAACTCCTCCTCGAAGGCGGCCACTTCGGGACCCTGGACGACCATGCCGCTGCGCAGTACACGCACCGCGGCCTCGATCTCCTCCTCGCCGATCACGGGCTTGGCGGCCGGTACGAACTCATGGGCGTCGGTCATCGACATCCCCTCCTCTACGGCGACCTCTAAGCCGCACCACGTCTTGCATGGTCGGGAAGAGACCGTGTCGATGCTGAGCACGGCCGCATCCCTGGTTGTCCGCCGGCGCCGCTGAGCGGACCGGACGGGTTGTACACAGGACCCCGCCCCCCGAGGGCGCCTTGCGGGAAGTCAGCCGTGTCCGGTGGGAAGACCGGATCCGCTCATCGGCCGGGGTCACGGTGTGCATGCCTTTGGCCACCGGGACCACAGTGCACGTTACCAGCACGCGGACAGCGATTTTCCCCAGGGTTACCACAGTGAAACTCACGGAGAGCGTGCGCTCCATCACCAGCGGGACTCAGAGTAACCCGCTGCCGAACGCAATGCGACGCGGCCATCCGGAGGATACCGGGTGCCCGCGTCGCATCAGCGCCGGAGGGAAGCGGACGTCACTCCTCCGTCGAGGCCGAGACGCTCGGCTGGCCCTGCTGAGACGCCGCCGTCGTCTTCGACACCGCCTTCGCGGCCTTCTTCGCCGTCGTCTTCTTGGCGACGGTCTTCTTCGCGGCCGTCTTCTTCGTCGCCGCCGTCTTCTTGGTGGCGGCCTTCTTCGCCGTGGCCTTCTTCGCCGTCTTGCGCGCGGCGGCCTTCTTCACCGGAGCGGCCTCCGCCTCCGCGGCGGGCGCCTCGGTCACCTCGGCGGCGCTCTCCACCGCGACCGACGGCACGACCACGACGGCCGACTCCTCGGACGCGGTCGGCGCGGTGGCCTTGCGCACGGCTCGGCGCCGCGGGCGGGCCGGAGCCGCGCTCTCAACGACGGGCTCGGCGACCTGCTCCGCCTCGGGCTGCTCCACGGGAGCGGCCTCGACGGCAGGGGCCGGTGCGACCGACGGCTCGGCGACCGTCAGTACGGCGGCCTCCGCCCCGGCGGGCGAACCGGCCGGCGCGGACACCTTGCGGGTGGCGCGACGACGGGTACGGCCCTGGGGCGCGGCCTCGTCGACAGCCGGAGCCGCGGCGGCCGCGGCCTCGACGACCGGGTCCTCGGCGGCGACCGGCTCGGTCTGCGCGGTGACCGCCTCGGCCGGCTGCACCGGACGCTCGGCCTCCGCCTCGGCGGTGACGTCCTGCGCGGTGGGCGCCTCGGCGAACTCCTCGAGGGACTCCATCGTGACCGGCTCGTCGGAACCGCCCGACCTGCGCGACGCACCGCCCCTGGGCGCACCCGCCGGAGCGGATGCCCGACGGCTCGCCCGGCGACGGCCCCGGCCACGCGTGGCAGCGGCCTCCGCCTCGGCGATGCTGCTGTACAGCTCCTCGTCCGGCGCGAACTCGGGGGGCTCGAGCGCGATCGGCTCGGCCACCTCGGCGGCGACCTCGGCCTCGCTCTCCGTCTCCTGCCCGGCGCCCACGAGCGGCTCGACGACGTCGGCCGTCACCGTCTCGTGGTCGTGCTCGTGGTCGTGACCCTGTCCGTCGCCACCGCGGCCGCGCTTCTTGCGCTTGCCGCCGCCACCGACCGCGGTCGGCTGCTCCATGTGGACGATGACCCCGCGCCCGTTGCAGTGCACACAGGTCTCGGAGAACGACTCCAGCAGCCCCTGGCCGACCCGCTTACGAGTCATCTGCACGAGACCCAGCGAGGTCACCTCGGCGACCTGGTGCTTCGTACGGTCGCGGCCCAGGCACTCCAGCAGGCGCCGCAGCACCAGGTCCCGGTTGGACTCCAGCACCATGTCGATGAAGTCGATCACGATGATGCCGCCGAGGTCGCGCAGCCGCAGCTGGCGCACGATCTCCTCGGCCGCCTCCAGGTTGTTCCTGGTGACCGTCTCCTCGAGGTTGCCGCCCTGACCGGTGAACTTGCCGGTGTTGACGTCGACGACGACCATCGCCTCGGTCCGGTCGATCACCAGCGAACCGCCGCTGGGCAGCCAGACCTTGCGGTCCAGCGCCTTGGCGAGCTGCTCGTCGATCCGGTACGTGGCGAAGACGTCGACCTCGGAGGTCCACCTGGACAGGCGGTCGGTCAGGTCGGGCGCGACGTGCGAGACGTACCCGTGGATGGTCGACCAGGCCTCGTCACCGCTGACGATGACCTTGGAGAAGTCCTCGTTGAAGATGTCGCGCACGACCCGGACGGTCATGTCCGGCTCGCCGTACAGCAGCGTCGGCGCGTTGCCGCCGTTCTTCGCCTTCTTCTGGATGTCCTCCCACTGCCCCTGCAGTCGCTCGACATCGCGGCGCAGCTCGTCCTCGCTCGCGCCCTCGGCGGCGGTGCGCACGATGACGCCGGCGTCCTCGGGAACGATCTTCTTGAGGATCGTCTTGAGCCGGGCCCGCTCGGTGTCGGGCAGCTTGCGGCTGATGCCGGTCATCGAGCCCTCGGGCACGTACACGAGGTAGCGGCCGGGGAGCGAGACCTGGCTGGTCAGCCGGGCGCCCTTGTGCCCGATCGGGTCCTTCGTCACCTGGACGAGGACGGACTGACCCGACTTGAGGGCGGCCTCGATGCGACGCGGCCCGTTGGCCATGCCGAGCGCCTCGAAGTTGACCTCGCCGGCGTACAGGACGGCGTTGCGCCCCTTGCCGATGTCGATGAAGGCGGCCTCCATCGACGGCAGCACGTTCTGGACCTTGCCCAGGTACACGTTGCCGACGTACGAGGTGGCCTGCTCCTTGTTGACGTAGTGCTCGACGAGCACGTTGTCTTCCAGGACGCCGATCTGGGTGCGCTCGCCGCTCTGACGGACGACCATCACCCGCTCGACGGCCTCGCGCCGGGCCAGGAACTCGGCCTCGGTGATGATCGGCACGCGTCGGCGGCCCTGCTCACGGCCTTCCCGGCGACGCTGCTTCTTGGCCTCGAGACGGGTCGAGCCCTTGATGGACTGCACCTCGTCGGACGGCTCGGAGGGCTTGCGCGGCTCACGGACCTTGACGACCGTGCGCTCCGGGTCCCCGTCGCCCGGCTCGGCTTCCTGGGAGGAGTCACCGGCACGGCGACGACGGCGACGGCGGCGACGGCTGCCGGCGGTGGACCCACCGGCCTCGTCCTCGGCGTCCTCCGCGTCCTCGTCCTCCTGCTCGGCGGTGTCCTCGGCGTCCTGCGCGGCCTGTTCGGCGGCGAACTCGTCGGACTCGGCGTCACCGGAGTCCCCCTCGCCGTCGGCGGCATCGCCACGACGGCGGCGACGGCCACCACGACGGCGACGGCGACGCGACCCGGTCTCCTCGGTCTCGTCGTCGCCGTCGACGACGTCCTCGGCCTCTGCCTCGTCGGCCTCTTCGGGCTCGGTCTCCGGCTCGTCGGCGGCGGCGGGCGCGGCAGGCGCGGCCACAGCGGCGGTCCGGCCGGTCTCGGCCTCCTCGCCGGAACCGGCGGCCCGGCGACGACGGCGACGACGCGACCCGGTCGGCTCCTCCGGAGCCTCCTGGACGACCTCGGTCTCCTCCGGCTCCTCGGCCTCCGGCTCCTCGGTCCCGGCGGCGGCAGCCTCGGCCGCGGCCCGCTGCAGCGTCTGGAACTGCGGCTCGGCGAACACGGGCGCCTGGAACACGGCGACCGCGGGCCGCGCCGGACGACGCGGCGCGTCGGCCTCCGCGCTCTCCTGCGAGGGCGCGGAGAAACCTCCGGCGGCCCGACGGACGACACGACGACGTCCACGACGGGAACCGGCGTCCTCGTCGGTCTGAGCGGATGGCGCGGCCTGAGCGGTCTCGGCGGCGGGCGTGGCCTCGGCCGGGGCGGCAGGCGCCTCGGGAGCCTTCGCCTCTTCGACGGGGGCGGCGGCAGCGGTGACGGCCGGCTCGGCGGCCTCGGCTGGCGCGGTCACACGACGCGTGGCGCGGCGGCGGGTGCGGGGGGCGGGCTCGGCGGGCGCCTCGTCGGCGACGGCCGGAGCCTCGGCTTCGGCGGCGACGGCGGGCGTCTCGGCCTCCGGCGCGGCGGCGGGCGCGACCGCCCGACGGGTGGCCCGGCGCCGGGTGCGGGGCGCGGCCTCGGCGGGCGCCTCGTCGGACGCCTGGGCGACGGGCTCGGACTCCGCGGCGGGCTGCTCCGCGGCGGCGGACTCGACGACCTCGGCCGCAGACTCGGAGGGCGTGGCCACGCGGCGCGTGGCCCGGCGACGGCCACGGCGGGGAGCGGCGTCCTCGGCGGCGGCCTCCTCTGCGGAGGTTTCCGCCACGGCGGGCGCGCTCACCTCGGCGGCGGCCACGGGCAGAACGGTCTCGGCGGCCTCGGCGGCGGCCGGAGCCCCGGCGGGCGCTGAGGCACGGCGGGTGGCCCGGCGCCGGGTACGCGGCGCGGCGGCCTCTTCGGCCGTGCCGTCGGCCGGAACGGCCTCGGCGACCTCGGCGGCCTCGTCTTCGAGGGCCTCCTCCGCCAACTGCTCGGCGGACTCCACGGCCGGTATGGCCGGCGTGGTGATCTCGGCCGAGGTGTCGGCGGCGGCGACCGGCGGACCCGCCGGTCGGGAAGCGGCACGGCGCCGACGACGCGGCGGCAGGGTGTCGCTGGGGCTGTTCGCTTCGGGGTCCGTGGTGGACTCTGCGGATTCGGTTGGCTCGAGCATGCGGGCGTTTCTCCCGTCAGGCCCCCGGGCGCCGCGCTGGTCCGGCGTCGATCACGAGGGATCGATCACCGTTGACGTCCGCGGCTCGCGCGATGCGCGGTGCCGCCGTCCGGGGCGCGGGCGCCGCACGGGGGCTCTCTGTGTCCTGTCTCGCCGGTTCCGTACACCGAATGCGTACGGCCTGGCGAAAGTCTTCTGGTCGGTTCGCCGCCCGACCCAGGTGGCTCCCGAGTACGAGGGCGGCGCTACGACGTACGTTCCTTCGCGGAACCTTCCCTACGCGGGCGCCTTCGCGGTGGCAGCGGGATCGGCCGTTGTGGGGGCCTGAGCTGCCTCGCGGTCGGGCGCGAGCGGGTCGGTCACCGTGCCGGTCTCTTCATCGAACAGCCCCTGCGCCAGCCTGGTCACCGCTGCGGGGACCGGCGGCGCCAGGTCGGCCACGGCGCGAAGACCGGACAGGACGTCGTCGGGTCGTACGGCAGGCGTCACGTGCCGAACAACCAGGCGCAGTATCGCACAGGGCTGGTCCGTCGGCCTATCAGCAGGTTCACCGTGCGTCTCGAGTCGGACGACGGCGGCACGGGCGTCGAAGGTACGGACGCCGTTCTTGGCCATGCGCTGGACCTCTACGACGTCGGCCTTGTTGAAGGCCTCCACCGCGCGGTCGGCGTCCGCCGGGTCCACTCCGTCCAGCCGCAGCTCCCATACGGAGGCCGTCAGCCGGTCGGCGAGCCCCGAGGTGCGGGCCTCGACCGCGTCGACGACATCGAGCCCGGTGGGCAGCGACTCGTCGAGGAGGATTCTCAGCTTCTCCGGGTCGCGCGCCGCGGTGAGCGCGATCTCCAGATACTCCGCCTCACTGCCCGTGCCGGTGGGGGCGGCATTGGCGTACGACACCTTCGGATGCGGCGTGAACCCCGCCGAGTACGCCATCGGCACCTCGGCACGGCGCAACGCACGCTCGAAGGCGCGCTGGAAGTCACGGTGGCTGGTGAACCGGAGGCGGCCGCGCTTGGTGTAACGCAGGCGGATGCGCTGCACCGCGGGTGCGGGCGGCGGGCCTTCGGGCTGTCGCTTGCCCAGTGTCGTTCAGTCCTTCGTGAGAGCGGTCGTACTCCTACCAAGAGTACGTGTCTCGGCCGCCGATGGTTCCCGCCGGCCGACCGCCTCCGGTTCCCGCGACTCCCCGAAAAGCATCCGGCGCACGTCCGCGCGGGCCTGCCGGGCCGTCTCACGGGCGGCGGCCAGGACCTGACGGGTGGCCCGGCCCACGCTGCGCGCCGCACCGGCCGCGGGACGCAGCACGGCGTCCCGGACCACATGCCCGACCGGGGTGAGGACCGTCCGGTACGCCCAGCGCACGGGTTCCACGAAGATCCACCGGAAGAGGGTCCCGAGGAAAAGTCCGACGGCCCGCGAGATGCGTCCGGCGATCCGCCAGGCGTGCCCGAGGGCGTCCCCCACCTCACGCGCGACGACCGCCAGGAAACGGCCGACGGGGGCGAGCACCCAGCGCCACAGGACGAGCGCGGGCAGCACGACCAGGATCCGGGCGGTCCAGTACAGGACCAGGCCGACGCCGGTGACGAGCAGCGCCAGGAGCCGCCCCGCCCCTCGCGCGCACCAGGCGATCGCCCGCCCGACCGGGGCGAGGATCCATCGGTGGACCCAGCGGGCCGGAACGACGACGAGGTGGCGCACCAGCCACGCCACGCCGGTGCAGACGCCGACGCCGACGGCGGCGAGAACAGCCCCGATCCCCTTCAGCAGCCACCGGCCCGCATGCCCGGCCGGAGTCAGCACGCGCGCGTACACCCACGTCAGCCCGGCCCCGATCCCGCGCGCCAGCCACGCGATGCCGTGCCCGACCGGGGTCAGCAAGGAGCGGTAGAACCACACCACCGGCACCACGAGCAGCACCCGGCCGAGCCACCCGAGCGCCCTGCCCACAGGGACGACGACGTACCGCCACAGCCCGATCGACGGCCAGACGAACAACGCCTTCCCGAGCCACAGCAGGGCCCGCCCCAGCGGCCGGAGCACGGTGTCCCGCAGAAGCCGTCCGAGGACGACGAGCGCGTCCCACACCATCCGCACGGGAACGACCAGCACCAGCACGACGATCCGCACGGGCAGCCGGATCGCCACGACGAGGCATCCCCCGGGCTCCCGCACGGGCGGCTGCGCGGGCGGTCCCGCGGGCGGTTTTTCCAGGTCCATAACGACGTAGACGCTACAACCGCCCCGCTGGATGCGCTGCTGAGGGTGCGTCAGGCAAGGACCGCCCAGGACTGCTTCTGCGGAGCCGCGCCGGCTCTCGCGCCCACGACGCCTTCGGACGGCGTCACGAACCGGCCGCCGGGGACGGCCTCGACGTGGGGTGCGCAGACCTCCCGGTCGGCCTCCGCCCGGCGGCCGACGGCATCGGGCAGGTCCGGCGTCGCGAGGAGCGTGCCGCAGGCCCGGACGGCGGCCTGGTGGTCGCCGACCCGGTAGGCGCGGAAGGGGAACCCGAGGAGCAGGCCCCACCGGTGCGCCCAGGCGGTGAAGGCCGGGTCGCCGGGTAGAACCCTGCCGACGACGGCGCCGAGCAGGGTGTACGCGGTGCGGTAGCGGCTCTGGGGGCGCAGTCGCGAGGCCGGCTCGTCGGACGGTGTCGAGACGGGCCGGGCGGGACACCCGGGCGCGCGAACGCGTCCATGACTGCGGGCCGGTCGTCCGTCGTCTCCGCCCGCGGGTCCCGGCCGCCTCCGGGAGCGAGGAGGCGTCCTCCTCACCCGGCCGCCCGGCCCGGCCCGGCGCTCGTACAGGGCGGTCGCCTCGCGTCGAACGTGACCCGGGTCGCGTGCGTTGTCGGCGAGGTGGAAGACCGAGCGCGGCCTCCCGGCCCGGGCCCCGGCGGCCGTCAATCGGTGACGGGCTCAGTGCGTGTGCGCGCTCCCGGCCGGCTGGTTCACCGTCAACGGCAGCAGCTTCTTGCCGGTCGGGCCGATCTGGATGTGGGTGTCCATCGCCGGGCACACCCCGCAGTCGAAGCAGGGCGTCCAGCGGCAGTCCTCGACCTCCGTCTCGTCGAGGGCGTCCTGCCAGTCCTCCCAGAGCCAGTCCTTGTCGAGGCCCGAGTCGAGGTGGTCCCAGGGCAGGACCTCCTCGTAGGACTTCTCCCGCGTCGTGTACCAGTCCACGTCCACGCCGAAGGCGGGCAGCGTCTTGTCCGCGCAGGCCATCCAGCGGTCGTAGGAGAAGTGCTCACGCCAGCCGTCGAACCGGCCGCCGTCCTCGTAGACGGCCCGGATGACGGCGCCGATGCGGCGGTCGCCGCGCGAGAGCAGGCCCTCGACGATGCCGGGCTTGCCGTCGTGGTAGCGGAAGCCGATCGAGCGGCCGTACTTCTTGTCGCCGCGGATCTTGTCGCGGAGCTTCGTGAGACGCGCGTCGGTCTCCTCGGCGGAGAGCTGCGGCGCCCACTGGAACGGGGTGTGCGGCTTGGGCACGAACCCGCCGATCGACACCGTGCAGCGGATGTCGTTCTGGCCGGAGACCTTGCGGCCCTCGGCGATCACCTTCATCGCCATGTCGGCGATCTGGAGGACGTCCTCGTCCGTCTCCGTCGGCAGACCGCACATGAAGTACAGCTTCACCTGGCGCCAGCCGTTGCCGTACGCGGTGGAGACCGTCCGGATCAGGTCCTCTTCGGAGACCATCTTGTTGATGACCTTGCGCATGCGCTCCGAGCCGCCCTCGGGGGCGAAGGTCAGGCCGGACCGGCGGCCGTTGCGGGTCAGCTCGTTCGCCAGGTCCACGTTGAAGGCGTCGACGCGGGTGGAGGGGAGGGACAGACCGATCTTGTCCTCCTCGTAGCGGTCCGCGAGGCCCTTCGCGACCTCGGCGATCTCGCTGTGGTCAGCGCTCGACAGCGAGAGCAGGCCGACCTCCTCGAAGCCGGTCGCCTTCAGGCCCTTCTCGACCATGTCGCCGATACCGGTGATCGACCGCTCCCGCACCGGCCGCGTGATCATGCCGGCCTGGCAGAAACGGCAGCCTCGGGTGCAGCCGCGGAAGATCTCCACCGACATGCGCTCGTGCACCGTCTCGGCGAGCGGGACCAGCGGCTGCTTGGGGTAGGGCCACTCGTCGAGGTCCATGACCGTGTGCTTCGACACGCGCCAGGGAACGCCCGACTTGTTCGGCACCACGCGGGCGATCCGGCCGTCCGGCAGGTACTCCACGTCGTAGAAGCGTGGGATGTAGACCGCGCCGGTCTTCGCGAGACGGAACAGGACCTCCTCGCGGCCGCCCGGCCGGCCCTCCGCCTTCCACTCGCGGATGATCTTCGTCATGTCCAGTACGGCCTGTTCGCCGTCGCCGATGACCGCCGCGTCGATGAAGTCGGCGATCGGCTCGGGGTTGAAGGCCGCGTGGCCGCCCGCCAGCACGATCGGGTCGTCGAGACCGCGGTCCCTGGACTCCAGCGGGATGCCCGCGAGGTCCAGCGCCGTGAGCATGTTCGTGTAGCCCAGCTCCGTGGAGAAGGACAGCCCGAACACGTCGAAGGCCTTCACCGGACGGTGGGCGTCCACCGTGAACTGCGGGACCGCGTGCTCCCGCATCAGCGCCTCCAGGTCCGGCCACACGCTGTACGTGCGCTCGGCCAGGACCCCCTCCTGCTCGTTCAGCACCTCGTAGAGGATCATGACGCCCTGGTTGGGCAGCCCGACCTCGTACGCGTCCGGGTACATGAGCGCCCAGCGGACGTCGCACGACTCCCAGGGCTTCACGGTGGAGTTGAGCTCGCCGCCCACGTACTGGATCGGCTTCTGCACATGCGGGAGCAAGGCTTCGAGCTGCGGGAAGACCGATTCGACAGACATCGCGGCTTACCTTCGTGAGCTGATGGGGACAGGGGTGACCATCAAGCCTAACCCGCTCGGAGGACTCCCCCGTCCGTGCGGAACCCGGCCGCCCGGATACGGCGGCCGGGATCCCGGTGCTAGACCTCCATCGACCCGCCGGTCTTCTTCCACTCCGCCGGGAGGGCCTCCTGCACCCGCTCGGCACGCCGCTCCTCACGGGCGTACAGCACGCCGTACGTGAAGTCGCTCTCGCCCGCCGCGTGCGCCACGGCGGACAGTTCCCGCAGCGTGGTGCGGGCCATGACGCTGTCCTGGTGGTCGCCGAGCAGGCTCTGGAGCGACTTCATGGTCTTGACCAGCGCCTTGGCCGGGCCGCCGAGGACCGGGCAGGCCGTCTCGGCCGCGTACCGCGTCCGCTTGGCCTTCTTGCGGGCCTCGTGCAGCGCGAGGTCGCGGTCGGTACCGGGCGGCTGCTCCATGGCCTCCTCGACCAGCGCGGACACCTTCCGGAAGTCCTTGCGCACGGCCTTGGCCAGCACCTTGTGCGGCTTCTTGGCGGCCGCGTCGAGCGTCGGCGGGTCGCTGACCACGGCGTCCAGGCTGTCGAGGAGCGCCAGATAGCGCGGCGAGTCGAGTACGCCGAGCAGCCGGCGGCGGGAACCGTGCCCCTTGGCCTTGGCCCAGGTGCTCAGCCGGTCCTCGATCGGTCCGGAGATCAGGGTGGGGGGCAGTTCGTCGAGCGCCGCGTCCAGCCGTTCGGTCAGCACCTCGTGATCGCGGCCCACGCCCAGTTCCCCGGTCAGCCACTTCAGTTCGGCGCCGATCGGGTCGGTGACCTGCCGGTCGAAGATCTTGTGGAAGGAGCGGAACGTGCTGCGCAGCCGGCGGGTGGCGACCCGCATGTCGTGGATCGAGTCCTCGACGTCCCGGCGCACGGCCGGGTCGAGCGCGACGATCGCATCCCGCTGGGCACGGATGTACGCCAGAACGTGGTCGCCGGCGGTGACGGGCTCGGCGGGGCCCCTGCCCTCCGGCCGAGGACGCCCGCCCTTCGTCTCCGCCAGCGCCCGCGCCAGCTTCGACGCGGACTTCGACGGCCGTACGCCCGCCTTGCGCAGCCGCTTCTCCACCTTGTCGAGCAGGACCGGGTCGCCGCCGTCGGCGAGTTCCACCTCGATCTCGGTCCACTCGGCCCGGCCCTCGCCGCCGAACTTCCGGTCCGCGCGTACGGCGTCCACGCTCGCCTCGGCGAGCAGCCGGCCCCGGGAGTCGATGAGTTCGCGGATGTCCCGGCTGGAGCGCAGCCGCACCACGGGCACGAGCTGCCCCTCGCGGACGCGGGAGCGGACCAGCCCGGCGAGTTCGTCGGGTACGACGTCGGAGAGCGGGGCCGAGATCTCGTCCCGGACACCGGGCCCGACCGGCAGTTTCAGGTGCCAGCCGGCGTCGGAGCCTCCGGTGCGGCGGCGCAGGGTGATGGAGGCCGAGGCCAGGCGCAGGTCGGAGGTGTCGTAGTAGGTCGCGTCGAGCTCGGTGACGCCCTTGTCGACCACGGACGCGATCCCGGCGACACCGGTCAGGTCCGGCAGCCCGCTCTCTTCGGATTCGTACTTGCGCTCGATCTCGCGTTTCGTCTCCGTCATGCGTCGAACCTAGTCGGAGTCGGGCCCGACCGGCAGTGCGCCCGGGACCCGAGTCACGGCCCGACCAGGGGAAAACCAGAGGTCCGGTTCCTCTTCGCGCCGCTCACGCCGACATGGGCCGCTGCACCCGGATGGACTGGAGCAGCCCCAGCGCCACCCACACCGCGAACATGGACGTGCCGCCGTAGGAGACGAACGGCAGCGGAAGGCCCGTCACCGGCATGATCCCCAGGGTCATCCCGATGTTCTCGAAGGACTGGAAGGCGAACCAGGCCACGATGCCCGCGGCGACGATCGTGCCGTACAGCTCCGTCGTCTCGCGAGCTATGCGGCTGGCACGCCAGAGGATGACACCGAGCAGGACGATGATCAGGCCCGCGCCGATGAAGCCCAGTTCCTCGCCCGCGACGGTGAAGACGAAGTCCGTCTGCTGCTCCGGGACGAACTGGCCCGTCGTCTGTGACCCGTGGAACAGCCCGGCGCCGGTGAGGCCGCCGGAGCCGATCGCGATCCGCGCCTGGTTGGTGTTGTAGCCGACGCCCGCGGGGTCGAGGCTGGGGTTGGCGAAGGCGGCGAAGCGGGCGATCTGGTAGTCGTCCAGGATGTGCAGCTGCCAGACCGCGATCGCGCCGGCCGCGCCCGCGCCGAGCAGTCCGAAGACCCAGCGGTTGGAGGCGCCGGAGGCCAGCAGCACGCCCAGCACGATCATCACCATGACCATGACCGAACCGAGGTCGGGCATGAGCATCACGATCAGCATGGGGACGGCCGCGAGCCCGAGGGCCTGGAGCACCGTGCGCTGGTCGGGGTAGAGCTTGTCGCCGGCGTCGACCCGGGCCGCGAGCAGCATCGCCATGCCCAGGATGATCGTGATCTTCACGAACTCCGAGGGCTGGAGCGAGAATCCGCCGCCCACCACGATCCAGGAGTGGGCGCCGTTGACCGTCGAGCCCAGCGGCGTCAGGACCGCCAGGATGCCCATGAGCGAGAGGCCGTAGAGGACCGGTACCGCGTTGCGCAGGGTGCGGTGGCCGAGCCAGACCGTCCCGATCATCAGGCAGATGCCGATGCCGGTGTTCATCAGGTGCCGGACGAGGAAGAAGTACGGGTCGCCCTGGTTGATCTCGGTGCGGTTGCGGGTCGCCGAGTAGACCAGGACCGAGCCGATCAGCGACAGGGCGATCGCCGACATCAGTATCGGCCAGTCCAGCCGCCGGGCCAGCGAGTCACGGGCGAAGACCCGGGTCCAGCCGGCCCGCTCGGGCCCGTATCCGGAGACGGAGAAACCGTTCGCGCCGGTCATGTGCACATCCTCCGGCTTCCCCTCTTCCGCCGTCGCCTGCGGGTGTCGCGGTTGGTGCCCGTGTTCTGCTGCACGGTGGCCCCCGGCTGCGTCTCGTCCGGCTGCGGCGTGCCCTGCTGGCTGACGCGCTGTTCCTTCGCCGGGTCCTTGGAGACCTTCGGGGCCTTGATCGTGCCGTCCGCCTGGACCTTCGGCAGGGTGGTCTGCGGGGTGGGCAGCAGGGCGTTCTTCTTGTCGATCTTGCCGTCGTCGGCGACGCCGTACATCGCGTTGTAGATGTGCCGTACGGCCTCACCCGAGGCGCCCGAGCCGGTACCGGCCTGAGCGATCGTCATGACGACCGTGTAGTCCTTGCTGTACGTGGCGAGCCAGGACGTCGTCTGCTTGCCGTAGACCTCCGCGGTGCCGGTCTTGGCGTGCAGCGGGATCTCCTCCTGCGGCCAGCCGCCGAACTTCCAGGCGGCGGTACCGCGCGTGACCACGCCTTCCAGCGCGGCGTCCATGCCCTTGATCGTCGCCTGGTCGACCGGCAGCTTGCCCTGGACCTTGGGCTTGATCTCCTGGACGGTCTTGCCGTCGGCGCTGACGATCGCCTTGCCGATGGTCGGGGTGTACATCGTGCCGCCGTTGGCGAGCGCCCCGTAGATCACGGCCTCCTGGATCGGGGTGACGAGGGTGTCGCCCTGACCGATGGAGTAGTTGATCGAGTCGCCCTCGCGCATCTTGTTGCCCTCGAGGCAGTTCTCGTACGCGATCTTCTCGACGTAACTGCCGTCCTTCTTGCCGTACTTGCACCAGGAGTCCTTGTTGGCCTTCCAGTAGGACTCCTTCCACTGACGGTCCGGGACACGGCCGGTGACCTCGTTGGGCAGGTCGATGCCGGTCTCCTTGCCGAGACCGAACTGGTGGGCGGCCTTGTAGAAGTAGTCCTTGGGCTCACCCTTGGCCGGGTTGATGCCGCCGTCCCTCTTCCACTCCCGGTCCGCGAGACCGTAGAAGACGGTGTCGCAGGAGACCTCCAGGGCCCGGCCGAGCGAGATGGGGCCGAAGCTCTCCCCCTCGAAGTTCTTGAAGACCTGGCCGCCCACCGAGTACGAGCTGGTGCACGGGTAGCCGCCGTCCCACTCGTAGCCGGCCTCGACCGCCGCGGCCGTGGAGACCACCTTGAAGGTGGAGCCGGGCGCCGACTGACCCTGTATGGCCCGGTTCAGCAGCGGGTAGTCCGAGTTCTTCCCGGTGAGCTTCTTGTAGTCCTTGGCCGAGATGCCGCCGACCCAGACGTTGGGGTCGTAGGCCGGGGCGGACGCCATGGCGACGACGCGGCCGGTCTTGGCCTCCATCACCACGACGGCGCCGGAGTCGGCCTTGTAGTTCTCGCCGGTGATCTTGTCGAACTGGGTGCGAGCGATCTTCATCGCGTTGTTCAGCTCGTACTCGGCGACCCGCTGGACGCGGGCGTCGATGCTGGTGACGAGGTTGGAGCCGGGCTGGGCCGCGTCCGCCTCGGCCTGGCCGATGACACGGCCGAGGTTGTCCACCTCGTACCGGGTGACACCGGCCTTGCCGCGCAGCTCCTTGTCGTACTGGCGCTCCAGGCCGCTGCGGCCGACCTGGTCGGAGCGCAGATAGGGCGAGTCGGTGTCCTGGGCCTTGGTGATCTCGGCGTCCGTCACCGGGGAGAGGTAACCGAGGACCTGGGCGGTGTTGGCGTTGCCGGGGGCGGCGTAGCGACGCACGGCCTCGGGCTCGGCGGTGATGCCGGGGAAGTCCTCGGCGCGCTCGCGGATCTGCAGGGCCTGCTTGGCGGTGGCCTCGTCGGTGATCGGGATCGGCTGGTAGGGCGAGCCGTTCCAGCAGGGCTGGGGTGTCTTGGCGTCGCACAGCCGGACCTTCTGCGCGACCTCCTCGGCGCTCATGCCGAGGACTCCCGCGAGCTTGGCCAGGACCGCCTTGCCGTCGTCCTTCTGCTTCAGCAGGTCGGTGCGGGAGGCGGAGACCACGAGCCGCGTCTCGTTGTCGGCGAGGGCCACCCCGCGCGCGTCCAGGATCGAGCCGCGTACGGCGGGCTCGACGACCTGCTGGACGTGGTTGCCGGAGGCCTCCTTGGCGTATTCGGCGCCCTCCCGGATCTGGAGGTACCACAGGCGGCCGCCGAGGGTGCCGAGCAGGGAGAGGACGAGGATCTGGATCACGACGAGCCTGATCTGGACCCGTGGGGTCCGACCGGTCTCGGGAATGTTGGTCACTGCGGTGCCTCCCCCTCTCCGTACGCGCCATCGGTACGCGGACATCTGTGCGCGGACGAATGATGAACGATCAGCCTGTGCGGCCGCGTTCCGCGGGAAGTTCCCCGTTCGGGTGATCCGTCCTCTGGCGCGCCCCGCGCGCCGGCGCCCACGCTCACAGCCGCTTGACCCCCTTGATACGACCGGCGCGCGCCCCGCGTGAGCGGGCCGCCTTCAACTTCAGCCCGTTGCGCTGCCCGCCGATCCTGAGACCCGTACCGGAGGAGAGCCAGCCGGACGAGATGTCCGGGCTCTTGGCGGCCGAGTTGGTCTCCGCGAGGGGGTCGTTGTCGGCGCGTCGCGCCAGGAACATGACCGCGGGAACGACGAACGGGGCCAGCAGCAGGTCGTACAGACCGGCCGTGAACAGCAGCCCGGTGAGGCCGACATGGCGGGCTGCGGTGTCGCCGACGAGGGCGCCCACTCCGGCGTACAGCAGGGTGGAGCCGATCGCGGCGCCGACGACCACGACCATCGGGCCGGTGGCCGACTTGATCTGCCCGCTCTCGGGCTTGACGAGCCCGGCGAGGTAGCCGATGACGCACAGCACGAGGGCGTAGCGCCCGGCGGCGTGGTCGGCGGGCGGCGCGAGGTCGGCGAGCAGACCGGCGCCGAAGCCGATGAGCGCGCCGCCGACATGGCCGTAGACCATGGCCAGGCCCAGCACGGTGAGCAGGAGGAGGTCGGGGACGGCGCCCGGGAGGTGGAGCCGGGCGAGGACGCTCACCTGGATCACCAGGGCGACGACGACCAGCGGGACGGAGAGCAGGATCCGGTTGACGCGCATGGGGGTGTCAGCTCCTACTGCTGCTGGCCGTCTACGGGTGCGTTCGCGTTCGGAGTGACCGTGACGGTCACCGTCGGCGTGGGGACCGGCTTGGGCTTCGAGGGGAGCACGGTGTCGCGCGGGTCCTTCTTCGGAGCCTCGACGACCACGCCCACGATGTCGAGCTTGGTGAAGCTGACGTACGGCGTGACGTAGAGGGTGCGGGTGAGATCGCCACCCGAGGGGTCGACGCGGGAGACGACTCCGACGGGGACGCCGGGCACGAAGGGCTTGTCGGCCTGCGAGCCGAAGGTGACGAGCCGGTCGCCCTTCTTCACCTCGGCCTTGCCGTTGAGGAGTTCGACGCGCAGCGGCCGGTCGCCCTGTCCGGACGCGAAACCGAGCTCGTCGGACGCCTCCATCCGGGTGCCGACGGTGAAGTCGGGGTCGCTGGCCAGGAGCACCGTCGCGGTGTTCGGCCCGACGGTGGTGACCCGCCCGACCAGACCCTCCCCGTTGAGGACCGTCATGTCGCGCTTGACGCCGTCGTTCGCGCCGACGTCGATGGTGATGGTCCAGGAGAAGCCCTGGGCCGCTCCTATCGCGATGACCTCCGCGCCCTTGATGCCGTACTGGCCGGTGCCGGCGATCTTCAGCATCTTGTCCAGCTGCGCCAGCCGGCTGCGGTTGCGGTCGTCGCTGCCGAGCTTGGCCTTGAGAGCCGCGTTCTCCTTCTCCAGATCGGTGAGCCGGTCGTGGCGTTCACCGGAGTCCCGGACGGCGGAGACGGCGTTGCCGACGGGATCCACCGCCGACGACACGCCGTTCTCGATCGGGCCGAAGGCCGCGGCCGCGGCCTGCCGGGCACCGTCGACCGGGGAATCCTCCCCACCCCGGATGTCCACCGTGATCAGCGCGAACGCTACGGCGATCAGCAGCACCAGGAGCAGCCGGCTCTCTCGTGTGTCCCTCACGTGCGGCGGCCGTGCCCTTCCTCGAGAAGAAACCAAGAACAGGAATCAAGAAACAGGATCAGGAATTGGGGTAGCCCCGGGCCAGGATGACCAAGGGCGCTTTGTGGGAGCTTATGCCGCAATATCAACGATCCGCCGCACGAGAAGGGATCATCCCGTACGGCGGAATCGAAGCGTTACGTCATCTGCGGGGCGCGGCGTCCAGGACCTGCTGGAGGGCCTCGAACTCCTCCACGCACTTCCCGGAGCCGAGGGCCACGCTGTCCAGCGGGTCCTCGGCGATGTGGATGGGCATGCCGGTCTCGCGGCGCAGCCGCTCGTCCAGGCCGCGCAGCAGGGCTCCGCCGCCGGTCAGAACGATTCCGCGGTCCATGATGTCGCCGGACAGCTCCGGCGGGCACTTGTCGAGCGTGGTCTTCACGGCGTCGACGATCGCGTTGACCGGTTCCTCGATCGCCTTGCGCACCTCGGCGGCCGAGATGACGACGGTCTTGGGCAGCCCGGACACGAGGTCCCGGCCGCGGATCTCGGTGTGCTGGTCGTCGTCGAGGTCGTAGGCCGAACCGATCGTGATCTTGATCTGTTCGGCCGTCCGCTCACCGAGGAGGAGGCTGTACTCCTTCTTGATGTGCTGGATGATCGCGTTGTCCAGTTCATCACCCGCGACGCGGATGGACTGGGCGGTGACGATGCCGCCGAGCGAGATGACCGCGACCTCCGTGGTGCCGCCGCCGATGTCCACCACCATGTTGCCCGTCGCCTCGTGGACCGGCAGGCCGGAGCCGATGGCCGCGGCCATGGGCTCCTCGATGATGTGCACCTGACGGGCGCCGGCCTGGGTCGACGCCTCGATGACGGCGCGGCGCTCGACCCCCGTGATGCCCGAGGGCACACAGACGACGACCCGCGGACGAGCCAGATACCGCCGCTTGTGGATCTTCAGGATGAAGTAGCGGAGCATCCGCTCGGTGATCTCGAAGTCGGCGATCACGCCGTCCTTCAGCGGACGCACGGCAACGATGTTGCCGGGGGTGCGCCCGATCATCTTCTTCGCTTCGGCGCCGACCGCGAGGATGCCACCGGTGTTGGTGTTGATCGCGACGACGGACGGCTCGTTGAGTACGATCCCGCGACCCCTGACGTACACCAGCGTGTTGGCGGTCCCGAGGTCGACAGCCATGTCACGGCCGATGAACGACATTGAGTTCCCCATCAGGATTCGACTGGCCTTCCATGAGCTTTGAGGGCTTATCAGGTCGGCGAGGTGGGTGCTGTGACGTGAAGGCTTCCATCGTAAACGCGCCTGCACGAACACTGCGGAGCGGTCTCCGCCATTGTTTGCAGATGCTGTGTGGGTTCGCTCCCGGAGACGGGCGTTCGGGGGCTCACGTTCCCTCGATCGCCCGCTTCAGGCCCTGGCGACCGGCATGTCGGGCGTCGGTGTCAGACGCGACCGGGGAAGAAGATCTTCACCTCGCGCTCGGCGGACTCCTCGGAGTCGGAGGCGTGGATCAGGTTCTCGCGGACGATCACGCCGAAGTCACCGCGGATGGAGCCGGGGGCCGCGGCGATCGGGTCGGTCGGACCCGCGAGCCCGCGCACGCCTTCGATGACCCGGTCGCCCTCGACGATCAGCGCGACGACCGGACCGGAGGCCATGAACTCCACCAGCGGCTCGTAGAAAGGCTTGCCCTTGTGCTCCCCGTAGTGCTGCTCCAGCGTGTCCTGGTCCAGCGTGCGCAGCTCCAGCGCGGTGATCTGCCAGCCGGCCTTGCGCTCGATACGGCTGATGATCTCGCCAGTCAGGCCACGACGGACGGCGTCGGGCTTGAGCAGGACGAGGGTGCGCTGGCTCACGAGGTGACTCCTTCTACTGCCGGTGTGTTTCTACAGCCGGTGTGTGCGGTGGGATGAGGTTACAGGTCGCGTCCGGGCGTTTGTCACGCAGCGTCAACAGTATCCGGAGAGCCTGCGGCCGCCTGGGCGGCGAAGCGCGCCTTCGCCTCGTCGACCTTCCGCCCGAAGTGCACGGAGGCCCACCACAGGGCCGCGAAGAGCACCCCCAGGAAGAACATGATCGGGACGAAGAAGCCGGACGCGACAAGGGCGATCTGGAGCGCCCAGCCGAGGGCGACGCCCCCGGGCCGGGTGACCATGCCGCACAGCAGCACGCTGAAGAACATGGCGATGCCGCACACCGTCCACACCGTGGCGGTGGACAGGTCGGCGTCCTTCATGGCGACCAGGCCGGCGAAGCCGATGACGAAGAACTCGCCGATCAGTGTCGAGGAACAGAGCGTACGCATGGTGGGGATCTCAGCCCTTCCCGAGGAGCAGCCGGGCCTCGCCGACTGTGATGACGGAACCGGTGACCAGCACCGCGCCGCCCGCGAACTCGCCCTCCTCCTCGGCGAGCGTGACCGCCGCCTCCAGAGCGTCGGGCAGCCGCGGCTCGACCTGGACGCGGTCGTCGCCGAACACCTCGACGGCGATCGCGGCCAGCTCGTCCGCGTCCATCGCGCGGTGAGTGGAGTTCTGGGTGACGACGACCTCCGCGAAGATCGGCTCGAAGGCCTCCAGCAGCCCCCGCACGTTCTTGTCCCCGCTGGCCCCGACCACGCCGATCAGCCGGCTGAAGTCGAAGGCCTCGCCGACGGCCTCGGCGGTGGCACGGGCGCCGGCCGGGTTGTGGGCGGCGTCGAGGACCACGGTCGGTGAGCGCCGTACGACCTCGAGGCGGCCCGGCGAGGAGACGGCCGCGAAGGCCTTGCGGACCGTGTCGATGTCGAGCGGCTCGGGACGCTGCGAGCCGACGCCGAAGAACGCCTCGACGGCGGCGAGCGCGACGGCCGCGTTGTGCGCCTGGTAGGGGCCGTGCAGGGGCAGGTACACCTCGGGGTACTCGCCGCCCAGGCCGCGCAGGGTGAGCATCTGTCCGCCGACGGCGACCTGGCGGGCGACGATCCCGAACTCCAGACCTTCCCGGGCCACCGTGGCGTCGACCTCGACGGCCTTCTTCAGCAGCACCTGGGCCGCGTCGACGGGCTGCTGGGCCAGGATGACGGTGGCGTCCTGCTTGATGATCCCGCTCTTCTCGGCGGCGATCTCGGCGGTCGTCTCCCCGAGCCGGTCGGTGTGGTCCAGGTCGATGGGCGTGACGACGGCGACGTCACCGTCGATCACGTTGGTCGCGTCCCACGAGCCGCCCATCCCCACCTCCACGACGGCGACGTCGACCGGCGCGTCCGAGAAGGCGGCGTACGCCATGCCGGTGAGCACCTCGAAGAAGGAGAGCCGGTACTCCTGCATGCCGTCGACCATCTCGACGTACGCCTTGATGTCGTCGTACGTCTCGATGAACCGCTCGGCGGAGATCGGCGCGCCGTCCAGGCTGATCCGCTCGGTGATCGACTGGACGTGCGGGGAGGTGTACCGGCCCGTGCGCAGGTCGAAGGCGCTCAGCAGGGCCTCGACCATGCGGGCGGTGGACGTCTTGCCGTTGGTCCCGGTGATGTGGATCGAGGGATACGACCGCTGCGGGTCCCCCAGCACGTCCATCAGGGCGGCGATGCGGTCGACCGAGGGCTCCAGCTTGGTCTCGCCCCAGCGGGTGGCCAGCTCCGCCTCGACCTCCCGCAGGGCCTTGTCGACCTCGGGATTCTGAGGACGCGTGGGCACGTCCGCCTGCGGCGCGCCGCCCTGGGTGCGCAGGGTGCGGCTGCCGGCTTCGATGACCGCGAGGTCCGGGTCGCGGTCGGTCTCCTCGGCGATGATCTCGTCGAAGGGATCGAGGGGGTCGGGCAGGTCGTCTTGGTTGCCGTTCGGGGGGAGCTCGCTCACGGGGCCAGTCTACGGACGGCCGGTGTCGGACGTGGGCGAAGGCCCCCGCAACCGTGACGGTCGCGGGGGCCTTCGTCGTCGTGGTGCCCTACGGTGCCCTACGCCTGCGGCAGGCGCTCCAGCTGGGTACGGATGCGGGCGATGTCCTCGTCCGCCTTGGCGAGGCGGGTGCGGATCTTCTCGACCACGTTGTCCGGGGCCTTCGCCAGGAAGGCCTCGTTGCCGAGCTTGGCTTCGGCCTGGGCCTTCTCCTTCTCGGCGGCCGCCAGATCCTTGGCCAGGCGCTTGCGCTCCGCGACCACGTCGATCGTGCCGGACAGGTCCAGCGCGACCGTGGCGCCCGCGACCGGGAGCGTCGCCGTCTCCGAGAAGGCGTCGCCCTCCGGCTGGAGGCGGAGGAGCTGGCGGATGGCGGTCTCGTGGGGCGCGAGCGCCGTGCCGTCGAGCGTCAGCCTGGCGGGGACCCGCTGGCCCGGCTGCAGGCCCTGGTCGGCGCGGAACCGGCGGACCTCGGTGATGACCGACTGGAGACTCTCGATCTCCTTCTCGGCCGCCGTGTCCCGGAACCCGCTGTCCTTGGGCCACTCGGCGATGACGACGGACTCACCACCGGTGAGCGTGGTCCACAGCGTCTCCGTGACGAACGGGACCACCGGGTGCAGCAGCCTGAGGGTGACGTCGAGGACCTCGCCGAGGACGCGGCCGGAGACCTTCGCGGGCTCGCCGCCGGCCATGAACGTCGTCTTGGACAGCTCGACGTACCAGTCGAAGACCTCGTCCCAGGCGAAGTGGAACAGCGCGTCGGAGAGCTTCGCGAACTGGAAGTCCTCGTAGAGCGCGTCCACTTCGGCGACGACGGAGTTGAGGCGGGACAGGATCCAGCGGTCCGTCGCCGACATCTGCGAGGCGTCCGGCAGCGGGCCGTCGACCGTGGCGCCGTTCATCAGCGCGAAACGCGTCGCGTTCCAGATCTTGTTGGCGAAGTTGCGGGAACCCTGGACCCAGTCCTCGCCGATCGGGACGTCGACACCGGGGTTGGCGCCGCGGGCCAGGGTGAACCGGAGTGCGTCGGAGCCGTACTTGTCCATCCAGTCCAGCGGATTGACCGCGTTCCCGAAGGACTTGGACATCTTCTTGCCGAACTGGTCGCGGACCATGCCGTGCAGGGCGATGGTGTGGAACGGCGGGGTGCCGTCCATCGCGTAGAGGCCGAACATCATCATCCGGGCGACCCAGAAGAAGAGGATGTCGTAACCGGTGACCAGGACGGAGTTCGGGTAGAACTTCGCGAGCGACTCGGTCTGTTCGGGCCAGCCGAGCGTGGAGAACGGCCACAGGCCGGAGGAGAACCAGGTGTCGAGGACGTCGGTGTCCTGACGCCAGCCCTCGCCGGTCGGCGCCTCGTCGTCGGGACCGACGCAGACGACCTCGCCGTTCGGCCCGTACCAGACCGGGATGCGGTGACCCCACCACAACTGCCGCGAGATGCACCAGTCGTGGAGGTTGTCGACCCAGTCGAAGTAGCGCTTCTCCATCTCCTGGGGGTGGATCTTGACGCGGCCGTCGCGGACGGCGTCACCGGCGGCCTTCGCCAGCGGGCCGACCTTGACCCACCACTGCATGGACAGCCGCGGTTCGATGGTGGTCTTGCAGCGCGAGCAGTGGCCGACGGAGTGGGCGTACGGCCGCTTCTCGGCGACGATCCGGCCCTCGGCGCGCAGGGCGGCGACGATCGCGGAGCGGGCCTCGAGCCGGTCCAGGCCCTGGAAGGGGCCGTGGGCCGTGATGACGGCGTGCTCGTCCATGACGGTCAGGGACGGCAGGTCGTGGCGCTGGCCGATCTCGAAGTCGTTCGGGTCGTGGGCCGGGGTCACCTTGACCGCGCCCGTGCCGAACTCCGGGTCGACGTGCGTGTCGGCGACGACCGGGATGGACCGGTCGGTCAGCGGCAGCCGGATCTGCTTGCCGACCAGGTGCCGGTAGCGCTCGTCGTCGGGGTGGACGGCGACGGCCGTGTCACCGAGCATCGTCTCGGCGCGGGTCGTGGCGACGACGATGGTCTCGTCCCCGTCGCCGTACTTCATGGAGACGAGCTCGCCGTCGTCGTCCTGGTACTCGACCTCGATGTCGGAGATCGCGGTGAGACAGCGCGGACACCAGTTGATGATGCGCTCGGCGCGGTAGATGAGCTCGTCGTCGTAGAGCCGCTTGAAGATGGTCTGGACGGCCTGGGAGAGACCTTCGTCCATGGTGAAGCGCTCACGCGACCACGCGACGCCGTCCCCCAGGCGGCGCATCTGGCCGCTGATCTGGCCGCCGGACTCGCCCTTCCACTGCCAGACGCGCTCGACGAACGCCTCCCGGCCCAGGTCGTGCCGGGACTTGCCCTCCTTGCCCAGCTCCCGCTCGACGACGTTCTGCGTGGCGATGCCGGCGTGGTCCATGCCGGGCTGCCACAGCGTCTCGAAGCCCTGCATGCGCTTACGGCGGGTGAGGGCGTCGATGAGCGTGTGCTCGAAGGCGTGCCCGAGGTGCAGGCTGCCCGTGACGTTCGGCGGGGGGATGACGACGGTGTACGGGGGCTTCTCGCTCTTCGCGTCGGCCTCGAAGTAGCCCCGCTCCACCCAGCGCTCGTACAGCGGCCCCTCTACGTCGGCCGGCGCGTACTGGGTCGGCAGTTCGGTGTGGGGCGCTGATGGCTGCTGCTGAGCGTTGTCGGTCACGGGGCCAGTTTAGGGGTGTCACGGCGCCGTCCCGAAACGTGTTTCCTCTGTAACGGTGAGGGCCCCGCCGCCGTACCGGTGCTGGCTTTGAGCCAGGATGTGAAAATCACATAAGCACTGGAGGGGAACCCAGAAATGAGTCACAACCAGCCGGGCCCGTACGGCGGACCGCCTCAGCAGCCCGGACCGTACGGCCAGCCAGGTCCGTACGGCCAGCCGCCCCAGGCACCGCAGCCCGGCTACGGCCACCCCCAGCAGCCGCCCGCCCCGCAGCCCGGCTACGGCTACCCGCAGCAGCAGCCCCCGCAGGGCGTCCCCCCGCAGACCCCGCCCTACGGCCAGCAGCCGCAGTACGGCCAGCAGCCGACGCCTCCGTACGGCCAGCAGCCCCCGTACGGCCAGCAGCCGCCCTACGGCCAGGCCCCCTACGGGGTCCCGCAGCCCCCGGCACCGGGCGGCGGCGGCAAGAAGGCGGGCATCATCATCGGCGCGGTCGCGGTCGTGGCCGCGATCGGCGTGGGCGCGTACTTCGTGATCGGCGGGGGCGGCGGCGCGGGCGGGCTGAAGGACGACGGCCCGCACAAACTGACGGCTCCGGCTTCCCTGCTGGCGAGCAAGTACAAGCGGATGGGAGACGCCAAGGAGGAGAAGGCGAGCGCGAGTGACGAGAAGGACCTGACCCAGGCGGGAGTCAGCAACGCCACGTCCATCGGCGCCATCTACTCCACCATCGACCTCACATCCATCGACACCACGGACCCGAGCGAACTCGCGAAGACGGAAACCGCCGAGAACGTCACCTTCTTCGGCATCTACGGCACGGTGAAGGACCCCGAGCAGGCTCTCGACATCACCCTGACCCAGATGAAGTCGGGGTCAGACGACGACGTGAAGTTGATCGGCGACGCCGAGACGGTGACTCCCGACGACCTCGACGGAGCCGTGATGAAGTGCCAACAGGCCGAAAGCACCAACGAGGTCACCAAGAAGACCCAGAAGACCTACATGTGCATCTGGGCGGACTACAGCACCATGGGCGTGGTGGAGCCGACAGCCGGCTCGAAGACGTACACGCTGGACGAGTCGGCACAGATAGCAGCCGGAGTACGCAAGGAAGCCCGCGTCACGTCCTGAGAAACCGCCGGAGGCGCCTGCAACGGGGTGCCGACGCCCGCCCGGGTCCATGGACCCACTCAGGCTGCACCGAGATGACGCGCAACACAGCTCGCATAGGATCACCCGACTGTTACAGCGGGTCACTTAACATGGTCATGTCATTCGGCATGCGAATCGGGGACCCATGCGAAATCGCTCTTTCTTGCTCATCGCGGCATCCGTGGCATCACTGGCGGTACCGCTCGCTGCCACTCCCGCAGCTGCTGCGACCTACGAGCACTCGTGCTTCAGCGCCGGCGTTGCCGTAGCCGGGGCGAGTGGCGGAGGCAAGTGGAATTACGCCAGCCAAACGAAGTTGGACCCGCTGACTCTGTCCGTCGCGGACATGAAGGCGGATGGACACAGCGTGGGGGTGCGGCTCATCACCCGGAGGAGCAACGGCACAAACGCCTACTGGGCGTGGCACCGTCTTTACGCCGGCGCCGGAAACTCCCAAAGCTGGGGGACGAACCTCACGGACTCGGCCGGTGTTCGGCAGGCCTGGGCGCAGGTGGCTGTGTTCGAAGGTGACGCCCTACTCCAGATGTGCGTGACGGCCACCGGGACCAACCAGTACTGGTAGGTAGATCGCGGGGCCTGGTGAGGGCGTAGACCGAACAAGCGGGTGCCCGGTGAACCTTCACCGGGCACCCGCTTGTTCGGTTTCTGCGACGGCTACGCCGTCTTCTGCTCGCCCGGGCCGCGGCCGCCGCGGGCGTCGCGCGGGATCAGGGTCGGGTTGACGTTGGAGAGGACCACGTCCGCCGTGATGACGACGCGGGCCACGTCCTTGCGGGACGGCACCTCGTACATGACCGCCTGGAGGACTTCCTCCATGATGGCGCGCAGGCCGCGGGCACCGGTCTGGCGGAGGATGGCCTGGTCGGCGATGGCCTCCAGGGCCTCCCGCTCGAAGTCCAGCTCCACACCGTCGAGTTCGAAGAGCCGCTGGTACTGCTTGACCAGCGCGTTGCGCGGCTCGATCAGGATCTGCAGGAGCGCCTCGCGGTCCAGGTTGTGGACCGAGGTGATGACCGGGAGACGGCCGATGAACTCCGGGATCATGCCGAACTTGACCAGGTCCTCCGGCATGACGGCCTCGAACTGGTCCTTGGACTCCAGCTCGCGCTTGGAGCGGATCGTCGCGCCGAACCCGATGCCCTTGGCGCCGGCCCGGGACTCGATGATCTTCTCCAGGCCCGAGAAGGCGCCGCCCACGATGAACAGCACGTTCGTCGTGTCGATCTGGATGAACTCCTGGTGCGGGTGCTTGCGGCCGCCCTGCGGCGGGACCGAGGCCGTGGTGCCCTCCAGGATCTTCAGCAGGGCCTGCTGCACGCCCTCGCCCGACACGTCACGGGTGATGGAGGGGTTCTCGCTCTTGCGCGCGACCTTGTCGATCTCATCGATGTAGATGATCCCGGTCTCGGCCTTCTTGACGTCGTAGTCCGCGGCCTGGATCAGCTTCAGCAGGATGTTCTCGACGTCCTCGCCGACGTAGCCCGCCTCGGTCAGCGCCGTCGCGTCGGCGATCGCGAACGGGACGTTCAGCATGCGCGCCAGGGTCTGCGCCAGGAGCGTCTTGCCCGAGCCCGTGGGGCCGAGCAGGAGGATGTTGGACTTCGCCAACTCGATGGCGTCCTCGCGGCTTTGGCCGCCGCCGTTCTCACCGGCCTGGACGCGCTTGTAGTGGTTGTACACCGCTACCGACAGGGCCTTCTTGGCGGGCTCCTGACCCACCACGTAGCCCTCGAGGAACTCGTAGATCTCGCGCGGCTTCGGGAGTTCCTCCCAGCGGACCTCGCTCGTCTCCGCGAGCTCTTCCTCGATGATCTCGTTGCAGAGGTCGATGCACTCGTCGCAGATGTACACACCGGGCCCTGCGATGAGCTTCTTGACCTGCTTCTGGCTCTTGCCGCAGAACGAGCACTTGAGCAGATCGCCGCCGTCACCGATGCGTGCCACGGTGTGCTTCCCCTTCGCCTGGGAGACGACTGGACGCTTACGAATCCAGCGGCTCCTGGTGCTGCCTTATTCCGACGGTACCTTGCCTGGGCCCCCGTTCGGGCCCCCCTTGGCACGGTTCACTGTGACGTGGACCGCGACACATCGTGCCGAGGGGGCTCGAACGGGACGACCGCGTGCGTCAAACGAGCGAGTTGTTGTTCAGCTTGCGGGTGGAAATGATCTGGTCGATCAGGCCGTACGCCAACGCGTCCTCGGCCGTGAGGATCTTGTCGCGCTCGATGTCCTCGCGGATCTTGTCGATCGGCGTGGTCGAGTGCTTGGCCAGCATGTCCTCCAGCTGCGCGCGCATCCGGAGGATCTCGTTGGCGGCGATCTCGAGGTCGGAGACCTGACCGCGGCCGGTCTCGCTGTACGGCTGGTGGATCAGCACCCGCGCGTTCGGCAGCGCCATGCGCTTGCCCGGCGTACCGGCCGCCAGCAGGATCGCGGCGGCGGAGGCCGCCTGACCCATGCAGACGGTCTGGATGTCGGGCTTCACGAACTGCATCGTGTCGTAGATCGCGGTCAGCGCGGTGAAGGAGCCGCCGGGGCTGTTGATGTAGACCGAGATGTCCCGGTCGGGGTCCATCGACTCCAGGCACAGCAGCTGTGCCATGACGTCGTTGGCGGAGGCGTCGTCGATCTGCACGCCGAGGAAGATCACTCGCTCCTCGAAGAGCTTCGCGTACGGGTCGTACTCGCGGACGCCCTGCGAGGTGCGCTCGACGAAGCGCGGGATGACGTAGCGGGACTCGGCGCGGGGGCCGGTGTACTCGGCCTCGGTGCGGGCGTAGATGCCGCTGCCGGGGAAGTCGTTCACGGTGTCTCCTGGAAAGAGGACTGGGGCGGTGGGCTGGAGGGGCTGGATGGGGTACTGACGGCTTCCGGGGGCCTCGGTGACCCGGGGAGGACCTACTCGACCCCGAAGGGCCTGGAGAGGCCCTCGAGGGGCTCCCTGAACTCTTGGGGCTTCCGGGCCTCCGAGGGGACTTCCGCAACTCCGGACTCCGCGGTGCGCAATCCGGAGACCTCGGGGAGTCCGGGAGTCCCGAAGGGCCTCCAAGGGGCTCCGAAGCCTTGAAGCTCCGGGGAGCCTCGGTCGTCTCCAGGAGTGCTCCGGGAGACGTTCGGGACTCCGGCAGCCTTCGAGTGCTTCGAGACTCCGCAGGGGTCCGGGGACACCCGGAGACTCCGGAAGGCCTCAGGGCCTCAGGGGGTCAGGGGCTCCGGGGAGCGCCCTGTGCGGCCCTGCTGCCGTCAGTGGTCCTCAGGCCGCCCCGGTACCGCCGCCGCCCGGCATGCCGGCGGCCGTCGGGATGACGTCGTCGATGAGGCCGTACTCCTTGGCCTCGAACGCGTCGAACCAGCGGTCGCGGTCCGAGTCACGGGTGACCTGCTCGACCGTCTGGCCGGTGTGCTGCGAGGTCAGCTCGGCCATGCGCTTCTTGGTGTGCAGCAGCCGCTCGGCGTGGATCTTGATGTCGGAGGCCGAACCCGCCAGGCCCGCGGAGGGCTGGTGGATCAGGATCTCGGCGTTCGGCAGCGCGAAGCGCTTGCCGGGCGTCCCCGCGCTGAGCAGGAACTGGCCCATGGAGGCCGCGAGACCCATGGCGATGGTCACCACGTCGTTCTTGATGAACTGCATCGTGTCGTAGATCGCCATGCCGGCCGTGATCGAACCGCCGGGGCTGTTGATGTAGAGGTAGATGTCCTTGTCCGGATCGGCGGCAAGGAGCAGCAGCTGTGCGGTGATCTTGTTGGCGATGTCGTCGTCGACCGCCTGGCCGAGGAAGATGATCCGCTCGCCGAGCAGCCGGTTGTAGACCTGGTCGCCGAGGCCACCACCGATGGGGTCGCCGGCGGCTGTGGGCATCAGATTCGTCACGTATCCACCTGCTCGTCTTACGACGGCGCCGGGCCGTCTCACGTGTACTGCTGGGGGCAACGGAGACTCCCCTGCCCTCGTACTCATGGACCCTAACGCGCGGGTCCCTTCGGGGAATCCCGGAGAGGAGAGTGTTCGCCGGGGGCGTAGACGCGGGGTCCCGTCCGCGGGAGGCCGCGAACCGTCCGCGGGCGGTCGCGATGCTCGACGGGGCCACGCCTCCCCCGCCGAGACGGCCGTCCGGCACCGTCCGGTCCACCGCGCCGCAGCACGCCCCGCCGCCGCGCCGAAGCACACCCCCGCACCCGGCCCCCGCTCGGCCCACGCCCCTGACGCGTCTCCGCGCCGCCGTGCCCCACGACGGGCGGCGGCGGCCCACGACAGACCTACGCGGCTGCTCACGACAGTCCTCGCCGGCCCGCAGGCAGCCCATGACGGCTCATGGCCGTCCTGTGACAGAGGGGCCCCGGAGCGCACAGCGCTCCGGGGCCCCTCGTGTCTGCGTCTCTGCGTCAGAGGTGACGCGAGGCCGCTCAGGCCTCGGTGTTCTCCTCGGAGGTCGCCGCCTCGGCGGTGTTCTCCTCGGCCTCGTCCTCGTCGTCGTCCAGGTCGATGACCTCGCCGTTGGTGTCCTTCACCGTGGCGGTCTCGACGACCGTGGCCAGAGCCTTGCCGCGGGCGACCTCGCCGACCAGGAGCGGAACCTGGCCGCCCTCGACGACCGCCTGGGCGAACTGGTCGGGGGACATGCCGGAAGAAGCGGCACGGCGCATGAGGTGCTCGGTGAGCTCCTCCTGGTTGACGTTCAGCTTCTCGCGCTTGACGAGCTCGTCCAGGACGAACTGGGTCTTGATGCCCTTGACCGCGGCCTCACGGGTCTCGGTCTCGAACTCCTCGGCGGTCTTGCCCTGGATCTCCAGGTACTTGTCGAGGTCGAGGCCCATCTGGCCGAGCTGGTGGTGCTCCAGGTTGTGCTTGCGGGTGTTGACCTCGTCCTCGAGCAGCTTCTCGGGGACGGGCACCTCGACGAGCTCCAGCAGCTTGTCCAGGACGCGCTCCTGGGCCTGCGTGGCCTGGTCGTACTGCTTCATGTTCTCGAGGCGCTTGCGGCTGTCCGCCTTGAGCTCCTCGAGGGTGTCGAACTCGGAGGCGAGCTGCGCGAACTCGTCGTCCAGCTCGGGGAGCTCACGGGCGGCGACCTGGGTGACCTTGACGGTGACCTCGGCCGCCTTGCCGGCCGCCGAGCCGCCCTTGAGCTCGGAGGTGAAGGTGGCCTCGCCACCGGCCTCCAGGCCCTTCACGGCCTCGTCGATGCCTTCCAGCAGCTCGCCCGAGCCGATGGTGTAGGAGACGCCGCTGGCGACGCCGTCCTCGAGGATCTCGCCGTCGACCTTGGCCTCCAGGTCGACGGTCACCACGTCACCGTCACCGGCGGCGCGCTCGACCGGGGAGGTCGAGGCGAAGCGCTCACGGAGCTGCTCGACCGACTTGTCGATGTCCTCCTCGGTCACCTCGACGGCGTCGACCTCGACCTCGATGGAGGAGAAGTCCTCGGGGAGCTCGAGGGAGGGACGGATGTCGACCTCGGCGGTGAAGTTCAGCGTCTCGCCGTCCTTCAGCTCCGTGATGTCGACCTCGGGCTGGCCGAGGACGTCGATCTCGGCCTCGTTGACCGCTTCCGTGTAGAACTTCGGCAGCGCGTCGTTGACGGCCTCCTCCAGCACGGCGCCACGGCCGAAGCGCTGGTCGATGACCCGGGCGGGGATCTTGCCCTTACGGAAGCCCTTCACCGTGACCTGCTGGTTGATCTTCTTGTACGCCGCGTCGAGGCTGTCCTTGAGCTCCTCGAAGGGCACCTCGATGCTGAGCCGAACCCGAGTCGGGTTCAGGGTCTCCACGGCGCTCTTCACGGTTCGGTCTCCTTGGGGGCTGACTTCTTGGTTTCTACAGGAGCCAGACCGGCTCCCGCGGATTCGCCGCCCGGAGGACTTACCAGAGGATGAGGCATACGGGCGTGCAGCTTGCATAGTAACGGCAGCGACGACACGCCCCAAAGGCGATCAAGCGAGGTGACCGCGCAGATGGCCGACGGCGGCCGGAGATGGCCGTTCGCAGGCGACCGATGACCGGGTCGCCGACCGGTGCCGGCCGGGTCGGTCGCCGGTGACGGCCGGATCGGTGGCCGTCGAGGGCCGGTCGTTGGTCGGGGTGGCGGGATTTGAACCCACGGCCTTCCGCTCCCAAAGCGGACGCGCTACCAAGCTGCGCCACACCCCGTCTGGTGCGACACGAAGGGTACATGCCCGCAGGCCGTCTGACCGCCGCTTTTACCGAGCCTCGGGGCGCGCCGCGGCGGAGCCGGGAAACGGGGTGTGCGCGGCAGGGCGCCGACCCGCTACGATGCCTGCAGTGCCGCGGTCGCTGACCTGCGGCGCGTCGTGTGCGGGCGTAGCTCAATGGTAGAGCACTAGTCTTCCAAACTAGCTACGCGGGTTCGATTCCCGTCGCCCGCTCTGTATGGCGAAGGCCCGGGTGAGAGGTCGATTTCCTCTCCCCGGGCCTTCGGCATTCCTGGGGGCGTTTCAGTCCTTCGTACCCCTCCCGTGCCCCTTCGAGCGCGGTCGGCGCTTCAGAGCGTCCACGATCATGGCATCAATGCCGTTCGCGATCTCGTTCACGCTTGCGGGAACCGTGCTGATAGATCAGCGCGGCACGGGTCGAACTCTGCCCGAGCCGGACCATCAGCTCCCGCGTGTTGGCGTCGGGGCGCGCCGCCTCCGGGCTGAGTCCGGCTCTGGATGAAGCTCTCGGTAGCGCTGATGGTAAAGATCAACCGCTTGGTGGAGCGAGCATCCTTGTGTCTCGCGAATCGTCTTCACTGCGAGGATGGTGCGCCCCTCCAGAATGTCGCGATCTACACTCTCCGGCAGTTGTGCCACAGGTCCTCCCCGCTCCGGCATCGCAGTAGAGCAACCGCGGCTCCTCCGGTCAGCTGAGTTGAGCAGCCGACCATGGAAGTTCTCGGCCGTGCCAACTGCATTTGTATGCCCATCCGACGGGTGCGCAGCAGGGCTTCACGGGCAACAGTGGGAACTGGTGCTGTACAGCAGTGCTTACAGCAACCGGCACGACCGCGGTCGACCGTCGCGAGCCCTTGGCGACCGGCTGACCAGCCCGGGAGACCTCAACGACCGCCCCGCCCGTAGTTCGCATCAAGTGGGCACACCGTGACACGCCCCGCTCGGGCCGTCTCTGGGCCGTGCGAGGGCACTCAACGACGACCAACACCGCCAACTAAGCCGCAAGTCGCAAGTCGCAAGTCGCAGTGTTGGTCAACTATTTAGCCCCAGGTCAGATACCCGGTCCCTTCATTTCTTCAGCTACTGGGACCTGGCGAGCCGGCTCGAGCAAGTAGTGAGGGTGGCCACGGCCCGGATTCGAACCGGGGTTTCCGCGTCGGGGCGAACCCGAGCGCGACGTCTTGGGCCGCTAAACGACTCATGGCCCGGCGGATCGTACCGACTCAGAGACTTGCGAGCCCATCTCTTTTCGAGGGGTGACGCCTCAGGGCACCGGCTCAGGTCGAGCTCATCACCGGCCATGGATGGCCATCTGCGCCCCGGATCGCCGAATACGGCCAAATCGCGACCTACTGGGATCCGGTCAGATTCGCTCACACTCAAACACATGGGGGCGATTCGGGATCGTGACCAGTTGGCATGCCATCGCTGCGGGGAGACCAGCCACGCCGTGCGTGAGCGCGGACGGTTCGGCCTCATGGCGAGCTACTGCGAGAGGTGCTGGAACACCTTCGCCAACGAGATGGCCGAAGCCGACGGGGCCACAGCCGCACCCCGACCGGATCCCGACCCCGACGACGCGACATGGATCGAGCCACCGCTTTGTCACGAATGCGGCGCATCGGTCCGCGTATATCCCACCAACTACGACCGGTGGGTCAGTCTCGCCATGATGGAGTTGCCCGCCAAAGACGTCCCAGAGGCCTTCAGGTGGCGCTTGACAAGGCCTCCGGGCCGATCCCCCGTCCCCGCGGATATCGTGGCCGTACGGCTCCGTGGAATCGATCCGCTACCGAGCGAACCCGTCGTGCCGGCTCACCGCATGATGTGTATCCCTGAGTGGGGAGAGCCGTAGATCACACGGCAACGAGCAGGAGGCCCGGCGTCGTGCCCCCTGCGTGCCCGATCGAGCAGCGACCGGCAGGGAGTAGCGGGGAACACCGGAGAGGTACTCGAGAACCCGCACGTCAGCGACTTGCCAGCTCAGCCCCGGTCCGCATACGCGATCTTCCAAACTAGCTACGCGGGTTCGATTCCCGTCGCCCGCTCTGTATGGCCCGGGCCGGGTCGGAGATTCACTCTCCGACCCGGCCCTCGTCGTGTTTCGGGCTCCCCGGGAACATGCGGGGGCGGGCCTCAGAAGCTGATCGAGTTGATGGTGTCCGCGAGGGAGTCGAGGAAGCGGTTGATCGACGGGGCCATGCCGGTGGAGGCGAGGAAGAAGCCGAAGAGGATCGCGACTATCGCCGGGCCCGCCTTGATCGATCCTCCCCGGATCAGCACCACCAGGATGATCGCCAACAGCAGCACCACTGACAGTGAAATGGCCACAACTGATCACACACCCTCTGTCGGTCCGCACTCCCGAGACCATCGTGCCACCAACGGGGCCTCCCCATGCGGCCCGTGACACATCATCGGGCGGAGCCCTCCGGCCGGGGATGCGCCGTACGGCAATTCGAGCCCGTACCAGCACGGGAATGGGGGCGGTTCGTTGCCGTGTCCACACAACGTCTGCGCAGGTAATTCGAATTACGGCCGCAGCCTCGTCAAGTGCGGTGCAAAATCGACGTTATGCACCTTTTAGTCGGGATGAATCGTGACATCAAGGCCGGTTGGGGCCGATGAAACCGCCCCCGAGATCAATGCGCCGAGCAATCCCGAGAGCAATAACAAGGAATGACCTGGGGCGTTTTACGGATACGCGCGCGCGGCGCTAGGGTGCCTCAAATGTTCCACGCCGCCTCGTCTCTCGTTCAGAGCCCCCGCTCGTCCCGGAACCAGAACGATCAGTACGACCGGTCCGGGGAGAGATCCGCCGGAGGCCCGGCGCCGCGACCGGCCGCGAAGCGCGACGCGTTCTTCGACAACGCGAAGTACCTGGCGATCGTGCTGGTGGCGATGGGGCACGCCTGGGAGCCGCTGAAGGGCGACAGCCGGGTGCTCACGGCGGCGTACGTGCTGGTGTACACGTTCCACATGCCGGCTTTCATCCTCATCTCCGGCTTCTTCTCCCGCGGTTTCGACGCCGGCCCCGGCAAGCTCAAGCGGCTGGTGACGGGCATCGTCGTGCCGTACATCGTCTTCGAGACCGCCTACCCGCTCCTGAAGACGTACGTCGACGGCGCTCCCCAGGACATCAGCCTGCTCGACCCGTACTACCTGACCTGGTTCCTGTGCGCGCTGTTCATCTGGCGGCTCACCACGCCCCTCTGGAAAGTGGTCCGTCATCCGCTGCCGCTCGCGCTCGGCATCGCCATGCTGGCGTCCGCCACCCCGAACATCGGCGGCGATCTCGACCTCCCGCGCGTCCTTCAGTTCCTGCCGTTCTTCGTGCTGGGACTGAACCTGAGGCCGGAGCACTTCGCGCTGGTGCGCCGGCGTTCGGTCCGGATCGCCGCGGTGCCGGTGTTCGCCTTCTCGCTGGCCTTCGCCTGGTGGGCGGTGCCGCGGATGAACAGCGGATGGCTCTACCACCGCAACTCCGCGCAGGAACTGGGCGTCCCCTGGTGGGTCGGTCCCGTCATGCAGCTCGCCCTGTTCGGCTGCTCCCTGCTGCTGACCGCCTGCTTCCTCTCCTGGGTGCCGGGTCGCACCATGTGGTTCACGGCGCTCGGGGCGGGCACGCTCTACGGCTATCTGACGCACGGCCTGCTGATCAAGACCGCCGAATACCGCGGCTGGTTCGACCACCCCGCGCTGCACCGCCCGCTCGGAGAGATCGCCGTCACCGTCGCCGTGGCCGTGGTCATCACGCTGTTGTGCACCGGACCCGTTCGCCAGGTGCTGCGGTTCGTGGTGGAACCGAGGATGGACTGGGCCTTCAAACCGGATGCCGCCGAGGTCGCCCGCCGTCGTGAGAACGGCGAGCGGGGGGAGCAGGGGGAGCAGGGCGAGCAACGGAAGAAGGCCGACGTGCGGGGACAGCGGGGACGGTCGGCGGACGTCGCCGGTTAGACGCTCTCGTCCCGACCGGCGGTGAGACCGAGGAGCGCGCGCATCCGTGCGTACTTCTCGGTCAGCCGCGCCCGGGTCGGTGCGTCCAGGACCGCGAGCCGCGCCGGATCCGCGTTGTGCGCGAGGTCCGCCTCCTTCACCAGCAGCGCGCCCGGTGTCGCCAGGATGCGCCCCGCGTACGCCTCCGGCGTCTCCCCCGCCCGTTTGGTGACCGCCAGGACGACGGCCTTCGTGCGGTCGCTCAGCGCCGCCTCGGCCAGCCAGGTCTCGGACAGGGCGTCGTCCTCGACGGCGTCGTGCAGCCAGGCGGCCGCGATCTGGTCGGCGTCGCCGCCCCGCGCGCGTACGCCCTCGGCGACCGCCTGGAGGTGTTCGGCGTAGGGCCGGCCCGCCTTGTCGGTCTGCCCCTGATGCGCGGAGCGGGCGAGGCTCTCGACCTCGGGCGGGGTGAGCATGGCGGGTGGTCCCCTCGGAGGGTCTGCAGGGCGGCGGTTCGGGGGCGGCTCAGGCCAGGGGGGACGACTGGGACGTCGGGCCCTCGCGGCAGACCAGCAGCAGGGCGCGGTCGTCGTTGACGTCCTTCGCCACCGCCTCGATCAGGTGCCAGGCGGCGCCCTGGAAGCCGCCGGCCACGTAACGGTCGGCCTCGCCGGTGAGGCGGTCGATGCCCTCGACGATGTCCCGGTCGGAGGTCTCCACCAGACCGTCGGTGAAGAGCATCAGCACGTCACCGGGGCGCAGCGAGCCCTTCACGGGGTCGAACTGGGCACCGTCGTACACCCCGAGCAGCGGACCCTCGGCGGCCTTCTCCTCCCAGCGGCCGCTGCCCGCGCTGAGCTGGAGGCCCGGCGGATGGCCCGCGGAGTAGAGCTCGTAGTCGCCGGAGTCGAGGTCGAGGACCAGGTGGATGGAGGTCGCGAAGCCCTCGTCCCAGTCCTGGCGGAGCAGATAGCCGTTGGCGGCCGGGAGGAAGGCGTGCGGCGGCAGCGAGCCGAGCAGGCCGCCGAAAGCGCCCGACAGCAGCAGCGCGCGGGAACCGGCGTCCATGCCCTTGCCGGAGACATCCGTGAGGACGACCTCCATGGTCCGGCCGCCGTTCGTCCGGGCGGCGACGACGAAGTCGCCGGAGAACGACTGGCCCCCCGCCGGCCTCAGCGCCATCTCGCGGTGCCAGCCCTGCGGCAGGCTCGGCAGCTTGCTCTGTACCCGGATGCGTTCGCGCAGGTCGAAGAGCATGGTGCCGCCGCGCCGCCAGGGCACGCCGACCCGGCTGCGGAACTGGGCGATGAGCAGTCCGAAGAAACCGCATGCTGCGACGACCAGGACCACGCCCGGGGTGACTCTGGACGGGCCCTCGGTGTACGGGCCCAGTTGTACCGACTCGACGATGAGGGCCGTGGCCGCCGCCGCGTAGAGGCCGAGCAGGCTCGACGGGCGCAGCAGCAGTCCGCCGGCGACGATCGGCAGCACCAGGGCGGCCGGTGAGCACCACACCGAGTTGGCGAGGGTGGTGACGGCGATCAGCGGGACGGTGAGCAGCAGGAAGGCCAGCGCGATCCAGTCCGAACCGTCGCCCCGGAAGTAGTCCACGGCGCTTCTGCGCAGGCCGGTGCGGACCCGGTGCATCAAGTGCTTCAACCGGGCCGTCAACGTCTCGGCTTCCGCGCGCCGCTGTCGTCCTACTGCCATTAGTTCGGGACCCTATCCATCGAACCCGCCGCTTGGCACAGGAGGTCCCACTTGTCCCCCCTCCGAGGCTCAACTTCACAGTGAACTTCACGGAAAGCGCTCGCGCCCCGAGGAGAGGGAAATTGGCTGGCTCGTCTCTCGTGCGACTGCTAGGCATGAGTCCATGAGGAGTGAGGCGGCGGGCCGTGCGACCTCGTCCGCGGCCGGACGCCAGGGACGGCGGAAGGTGCGGGACATGCGGGAGTCGCGGGAACCACGAGTACTGCACCGGGACGAATGGGACGAGTGGTACGACACCCTGCTCCGCGCCTTCGGCGGCGTCGAGGAGTCGGCCGAGGAGCGGGAGCTGTTCAGGGCGCTCACCTCCTGCGAACGCTCCCTGGGCGTATGGGACGGCGACCGGTGCGTGGCCACGGCGGGAGCGTACGACTTCCGGCTGACCGTGCCCGGCGGGGCCTCGGTGCCGGCCGCGGGCGTGACGATGGTCGGCGTGAGCGCGACGCACCGGCGGCGTGGGGTGCTGACGTCGATGATGCGGCGGCAACTGGACGATGTGCGGGCGTGGGGCGAGCCGGTCGCGATCCTCACCGCCTCCGAACCGGACATCTACGGACGGTTCGGCTACGCCGCGGCGACCTTCGGGCTGCACGCCGAGATCGACACCGGTCGGGTACGGCTGTCCGTCCCGGCCGGCACGGACGACGTGCGACTGCGGTACGTCGACCCCGGCGCGGAGCTCGAGGCGTGCGAGGCGGTGTACGCGCGGACCGTGCCCGCCCGGGCCGGGATGCTCGCGCGCCAGGCGGGGTGGGAGCGGCTGGGGCTGCTCGATCCGGCGAGCGAGCGGGGCGGGGCGTCACCGCTGCAGTGCGTGCTCGCCGAACGGGACGGGGAGGTCACCGGGTACGTCCGCTTCCGGGTGCGGTCCGAGTGGCGGGACAGCGGGCACAACGGACAGGTGCGGCTCCAGGACCTCACGGGGGTCGACCCGGTGTCGGAGGCGGCGCTGTGGCGGTTCCTGTTCGGGATCGACCTCACGTCCTCGCTGAAGGTGCGGGGACGGCCGCTGGACGAGGCGTGGCAGCATCTCGTCTCCGACATCCGGCGGTGCGAGCTGCGGGTGCGGGACTCCCTGTACGTGCGGCTGGTGGACGTGGGTGCGGCGCTCGAGGCGCGGACGTACCAGGCCCCGGTGGACGTGGTGTTGCAGGTCGAGGACGCCTTCTGCCCCTGGAACTCGGGGCGGTGGAGACTGTCGGGGGACGCCAAGGGCGCGGTGTGCGGGCGCACCTCCGACGCCGCCGATCTGGCCCTGTCCGTGCGGGAGTTGGGGGCCGCGTATCTCGGGGGCGTCGGCCTCGCCTCACTGGCGGGGGCCGGACGGGTACGGGAGCTGCGGCCGGGCGCGCTGGCGGAGGCCGCTGTGGGGTTCGGGGCGACCACCGCCCCCTGGCTGCCGCACGGGTTCTGACGGAGTCCGCTCGGTCCGTTCCTCAGTTCTTCTGGCAGGTGGGGCACCAGAAGAGGTTGCGGGCGGCGAGGTCGGCGCTACGGACGGCGTCGCCGCAGAGGTGGCAGGGCTGGTGGGTCCGGCGGTACACGTACACCTCGCCGCCGTGGTCGTCGACGCGGGGCGGACGGCCCATCGCCTCCGGGGTGTGCTGGGGGCGGACCGTGTCGATGCGGTTGTCGCGGACGCCCTCGCGCATCAGGGCGACCAGATCGGCCCAGATCGCGTCCCATTCGGCGGGGGTGATGTCCCTGCCCGCGCGGTACGGGTCGATGCCGTGCCGGAAGAGCACCTCGGCCCGGTAGACGTTGCCGACACCGGCGATGATCCGCTGGTCCATGAGGAGGGCGGCGATCGTCGTACGGCTGCGGGAGACACGGGTGTACGCGGCCTGGGGGTCGGCGTCGGCGCGGAGGGGGTCGGCGCCGAGGCGGGCGTGTACCGCCCGCTTCTCCTCGCCCGTGATCAGGGCGCAGGTGGTGGGGCCGCGGAGGTCCACGTAGGAGGTGGCGTCGGCGAGGCGGAGCCGGACGGTGTCCGTGGGCGGCGGCGCGGGGGCCGGGCCGAAGGCCACCTTGCCGAAGAGGCCCAGGTGGATGTGGATCCATCGGTCGCCGGTGAAGCCGAGGAAGAGGTGTTTGCCGTGGGCCTCGGTGCGGGTGAGGGGGGTGTCGGTGAGGAGGGCGGCCGCGTCGCTGAACTTGCCCTGCGGGCTGGCCACTTGGAGGGGGCGGTGGGTGAAGCGGGCGTAGTCCTGCGCCAGTCGGTGAATGGTGTGTCCTTCTGGCACCGGCGCCTTCCTTATCCTTCCCGCCCGCCCGTCCGACCCGACCGGGGGACGCTCACCTTCACCGGGGCCGCACCCCGGCTCCCCTCCCGTCCGGCCCGGCCGGCGGACGGTCACCCTCGCCGAGGTCATGCCCCGGCCCCCAGCCCAGCAGCGCCCGACCCGGTCGGGTGGCAGGCGGACGTCCGGGGCCGCCCCCGCACCCCGGTTCACGCCTGCCCCGGCTGCTCGGCCGCTGCGTCACGCCGCCGCGTCGGTCTACTGCTGGGGGTGGTGGGGCGGGATGGCCGGGAGGTCGCCTGTGGTCTCGTACGACGAGAGCATGTCGATGCGGCGGATGTGGCGCTCGTCCTCGGAGAACGGGGTGGCGAGGAAGGTCTCGACGAACTTCGTCGCCTCGTCCTGGGTGTGCATGCGGGAGCCGACCGCGACGACGTTGGCGTTGTTGTGCTGGCGGCCGAGGGACGCGGTCTCCTCGCTCCAGGCCAGGGCGGCACGGACGCCCTTCACCTTGTTCGCCGCGATCTGCTCGCCGTTGCCGGAGCCGCCGATGACGATGCCGAGGGACTCGGGGTCCGCGGCCGTCCGCTCCGCGGCGCGGAGGCAGAAGGGCGGGTAGTCGTCCTGGGCGTCGTAGATGTGGGGCCCGCAGTCGACCGGGTCGTGGCCCGCCGCCTTGAGCCATTCGACGAGGTGGTTCTTGAGTTCGAAGCCGGCATGGTCCGAGCCGAGATACACGCGCATGGGATGAGTGTGACACGGGTGTTGCCGGGTAGCAGCGCCGGGTGCCGCGTCCGAAAACTGTGAGCAATGCAATAGAAGCTCAGGAAAACCTCAAGTAACAATCTGGAATCAAAGGTTCCCGAATTCATTCGCCTCGGATTCACTGGACCGGCTCGTACGCCCCCCACGCACGACGCACCTGATTCCCCTCACGCGGCGCAAAGGAAAACCATCCTCATGACTTCGCAGCCGACCCTCACCGAGGCCGGTCACGGCCCCGGAGGTTCCGGAGAACCCGGAAGCGGATCCGGATCCGGACTTCAGGCAGGGCTCAAGAACCGGCATCTTTCGATGATCGCCATCGGCGGCGTCATCGGAGCCGGACTGTTCGTCGGTTCCAGTTCCGGAATCGCCACCGCCGGGCCGGGCATTCTGCTGTCCTACGCACTCGTCGGCACGCTCGTGGTGCTGGTCATGCGGATGCTCGGCGAGATGTCCGCGGCCAATCCGACCTCCGGTTCGTTCTCCGCGCACGCCGACCGGGCGCTCGGCCGCTGGGCCGGATTCTCCATCGGCTGGCTCTACTGGTTCTTCTGGGTCGTCGTGCTCGCGGTGGAGGCCACCGCCGGCGCCAAGATCCTCGAAGGGTGGATGCCCGGCGTACCGCAGTGGGGGTGGGCGCTCATCGTGATGGTGGTGCTGACCGCCACCAACCTCGTCTCCGTCGGTTCCTACGGCGAGTTCGAGTTCTGGTTCGCCGGGATCAAGGTCGTGGCGATCGGCGCCTTCATCATCGTCGGCGGGCTCGCCGTCTTCGGCGTGCTGCCCGGTGTCGACAGCGACAAGGCGGGCCTCGGCAACCTCACCGACCACGGCGGCTTCCTGCCCAACGGGCCGGGCGCCATCCTCACCGGTGTGCTGCTCGTCGTCTTCTCCTTCATGGGCAGCGAGATCGCGACCCTCGCGGCCGGCGAGTCCGAGAACCCGCAGCGCGCCGTGACGAAGTCCACGAACAGCATCATCTGGCGCATCGGCGTCTTCTACCTCGGTTCGATCTTCGTCGTCGTCACACTGCTGCCCTGGGACGACGCGTCCATCAAGGAGCAGGGTTCCTACGTGGCCGCCCTCGACTCGCTCGGGATCGCGCACGCCGGTCAGATCATGAACTTCATCGTGCTGACGTCGGTGCTGTCCTGTCTCAACTCCGGTCTCTACACGGCCTCCCGCATGGCCTTCTCGCTCGGCGAGCGGGGTGACGCGCCGAAGGTCTTCGCCCGGACGACCAGCCGTGGTGTTCCTCTCGCGGCGATCGTCGCCTCGGTGACCTTCGGGTTCGTCGCCGTCTTCTTCAACTACAAGTTCCCGGACTCCGTCTTCCTCTTCCTCGTGAACTCCAGCGGCGCCGTGGCCCTCTTCGTCTGGCTCGTGATCTGCTTCTCGCAGCTGCGGATGCGGAAGATCATCCAGGCCGAGGCGCCGGAGAAGCTGGTCGTGAGGATGTGGCTGTACCCGTACCTGACCTGGGCGACGGCCGCGCTGATCGTCTTCGTGCTCGGTTACATGCTGACCGACACCGAAGGGGAGAGCAGTGGTCGGACGACCGTTCTGCTGTCGCTGCTCGTCGCCGCCCTCGTGGTCGCCGTCGCCTTCCTGAAGGAGGGCCGGGTCAAGGCCAGGGCCAAGGCCGCCGGCACTGGCACTGGCACTGGCACTGGCACTGGTGCCGGCACTGGTGCCGGCGCGGCCTCTGTCGGGAGCAAAATCGAGTAGTTCCGCTCGGGAGCGGAGACAGGGGTCCGCTTCGGCGGGCCCCTTTTCGTCGGTGCGGCCTGCGGCGAGGTCGCTCCTCTCTCTTCCCGCCCTCCCTTCCTTCCGGCCTCACCGTCACATCACGGTGAAGCTGTCCTTGACCTTGTCGTACGTCCTCAGCGCCGCCGCCTCCGCCGCGGGCCGGTACCAGGTGTTGATCTGATACGACTTCCCGCTCTCGTTGAAGCCCAGGAGCCGGGCGTGCCAGGAGGTGCCCTGGAGGGTGAAGGTGTACTCCCAGACGACCGCCGGCCGGCCTTCGAACGTCGTCTCCTCCAGGCGGATCTTGCTGTAGTCCTGCCCCTGGTGGGCGTTCCTTTCGGAGGTCCGCCAGGTGTCCATCAGGTCGCCGCGGGCCAGGGAGGACTTGGCGACCAGCTCCTGGCTGCCGTCGGGTGACGTGTAGTGCACCTCCGCTCCCGTCTTCACATCCCGTCGCCAGCCCTCGGGCGTCGCCCACGCGAAGCCCCCGGCCTCCTGGTGCGTACCCGGGGGCAGGCTGGGGGGCCGGTACGTCCCCTCCACGGTGGGCGACGCCACGGGAACGGAACCGGCAGTGGAGCCGGAACCCGAGCTGGTGACCGGGGACGGCTGGGGCGAAGTGCCGCCGCCTGCCTGGTTGTCGCCGTCGGGCGCACCGGGAGCCGACGCCAGCACGATCGCGAGGACCGTGGCCAGGACGACGACACCGAGGGCGGCGACCGCGCCCGTACGGCGCCCCGTCCATCGCCCGGTCCCCCCGCCCGTACGGCTGATACGGCTGATTCGGCCGCTACGGCCCGCGAGGGGTCCGGGGTCCCCGGGCGGCATGTCCGTTCGGCGGGTCGGCGAGGGGTGCGGGGCGGGGTACGGCGGGGCGGGGTTCCGCTCCGTCACCGCGCGGGAATGGGCGAGCGAGACTCCGGAGTGCGGGGGCGGGTTTCCCGGCGGGCCGGGCGACGGAGGTTCGGAGCCCGACTCCGAGCGCATCTCCGAGACCGCTTCGCTCGAGGCGTCAGGGAGGACGTCAGCAGAGGCAGCGGAAGGCGTATTGGGGGAGGTGTCAGGGGATTTGCCGCCCGACGTGCCGGGGGAGGCATCCGGTACGTCGGGCGGGTGGGGCGGCGCCTTGGCGGCGTTCAGGAGTACCCGAGTCGGTGATTCCCCCGGCGACGACTCCCCCGCGTCCGAGCCCGTTTCCGGCCTCCGGTCTTCTGTTGCCCCGTCGGCCCCGCCAGCCCCGTCGGCCGGCTCGGTCCGCTCGGCCCGCTCGGGCTCCTCATCTTCTTCAGCCCGTTGGACCCTTTCCCCCCGTGGAGCCCTCTCGGGCCTTTCGGGCTCCTCGCCCGCCTCCACCTGCTCGACGTCGGCGGCCCCCTGCGACTCCTCCGCCTCCCCTGTCTCCCCTGTCTCCGCTGCCTCGCCCGCCTGCCCCGTCTGCTTCGTCTGCCCGCCCCGCCCCGTCCGCCCCGCCCCGCCGGGGGACGCGATGCGTTCGAGGGTGGACTCCAGGTCGTCGAGGGTGGGGCGGGCTGTGGGTTCCTTGGTCAGGAGGGCGGTGAGGATGTCGTACAACGGGCCTGCGTCGGAAGGGAGTCGGGGTTCCTCGTAGAGAACCGCGTGCAGGGTCGCCAGGGTGGTCTCCCGGGAGAAGGGGGAGTGTCCGGCCAGCGCGGCGCAGAGCGTGGCGCCCAGGGACCACGCGTCGGAGGGCGGGCCCTGCGGGTGGCCGGAGATGCGCTCGGGGGCCATGTAGTCGGGGGAGCCGACCAGCATGCCGACCATGGTCAGCGCCTTCGTGTCCTGGATCGCGGCGATTCCGAAGTCGGTGAGCACGATCCGCCGGACGCCGGTTCCTCCGTCGCCCGCGCTGTCCATGCCTTCCACCAGGACGTTGCCCGGTTTGATGTCGCGGTGCAGTACCCCCCTCGCGTGCACCTGGCGCAGTGCCGTGACCAGGCCGAGGCCGATCCGGGCGGTGTCGTGCGGGCCCAGTGGGCCTTCCTCCGCCATGATCCGTTCGAGGGAGCGGCCGATCACCAACTCCATGACGATCCAAAGGCGTTCGCCCTCGTCGACGACGTCGTAGACGCGCACCACGTTGGGATGGTCGATGCGGGCGGTGGCCCTGGCCTCGCGCAGGGTGCGTTCGCGGCGGGTGCGGGTGTCCTCCGTGTCGAGGCCGTCGATGCGCATTTCCTTCACCGCGACCTGCCGGTCGAGGACCTCGTCGGTAGCCCGCCACACGCGCCCCATTCCCCCCTGGCCGATACTCTCGACCAGCCGGTAGCGCCCCGTCACCAGCAGCCCGGAGAAACCGCCACTCCCCCAGATCCCGGTGTTCCCCGGAATCCCCGAGTTCCCTGGATTCCCCGCATTCCCCCTATTACCTGGGCTCCCCGGATTCTCTGCGTTTCCCGCATTTCCCGGCAATCCGCTGCACCCCCTCCATTGCCCGGCCCCTGGAACACAATAGTCACACTTACCGCCTTACCAGCATAGTGTGGAGAAATCTTGTGGTACCTCTTCCAGTACTGCGAATTCAGGCGCAGCCAAGGGGGGCGAACATGAGTTCTCGTCGCGCGACGACCGTCGCCGGATCGCTGGTCGTGGCATCTTTCTCGGCGGTGTTGATCCTTTCCTTCCCCGCCGGGGCGGACGATCAGGGGCCCGGGAGCGGCAAGGGAGGAAAGCCCGTCGACGAGGCGCCCGCGGGCGTGAAGACGACGACGACACTGCCGGAGCGGATCTCGGTCGACAACAGTTCCAAGAAAACGGCGATCACTGCCACGGTGAAGAACGAGGGGACCAAGGACAGCGGACAGACAAGGCTTTTGGTCGTCGGTTTCGACGGCCTCACGGTCAAAAGCGTTCAAGGGTGTGACGCCATTGCGAAGAAGGACCTTCCGGAAGGGTCCAACAGCGGTTTCTCCTGCCCCGTCGGCAATCTCGCGGCCGGGGCGTCGAAGTCGTACGCCGTCGACGCGACCTTCGATCTGAGCAGGACCGGAAAGATATGCCTGCCCGTCCAGACCGGTGACGGGAAGAAGACGTTCTGGCAGCAGGGCCCGGTGCCGTTCGGTACGACGAACCCGTCGCCCAACGCCCCCGCCACCCCGCTGCTCCTGGGCACCGACAACACGCCCGTGGGGCCCGGCGGCGAGGAGCTGCCCAGGACCGGCGTGGAACGGGAGATGTTGCCGCTCGGCGCGGCCGGGGTCTCGCTGCTCGCGGCGGGCGTGGCCGGACTGTGGTGGTCGTCCCGGCGGCGGCCGGAGCAGCGGGCGAACTGAGCCGCCACGACGCGGAAGAGGTCCGCCGGGTCGAGTCGCGCAGTGCGACCACGTCCCGGCGGACCTCTTCCGGAAGCGAACAGCGTGCCTCTACTCCTTGACGAGCTTCCAGGCCGTCGGGAGGAGGCCCATCGCCAGGGCCGCCTTGACGGCGTCGCCGATCAGGAAGGGCGTGAAGCCGGCCGCGATCGCGGCGGAGGCGGACATGTCGGCGGCGTAGGCCAGGTACGGGACGCCGACGACGTAGATGATCGCCTCGCCCAGCAGCATCGTGCCCGCCATGCGCGGCACGGAGCGGTCGGCGCCCCGGCGGGCCAGTGCGCCCACGGCGGCGGTCGCGAGGATCATGCCGAGGATGTAGCCGAAGGAGACGGAGACACCGGAGCTGCCGCCCGCGAACCACGGCACACCGGCGAGACCGGCCAGGGCGTAGACGGCGAGGGAGGAGACCCCGCGGCGGACGCCGAGGGTCGTGCCGACGAGCAGCGCGGCGAAGGTCTGGCCGGTCACCGGGACCGGGGAGCCGGGAACCGGGACGGCTATCTGGGCCGCGAGGCCGGTGAGCGCGGCACCGCCGAGCACGAGCGCGATGTCCCGGACACGGGAAGCGGGGAGGAGGTCGGCGAGGACCTTTCCGGGACGAGCGGGGGTGACGGCGGCGGTGCTCATGGGGACTCCGCGGGATCGGGACGGACGGGAACACGGCGACGCTATCCCAGGGCAGTCGAGGCGATCACCGTCCGCGGTCGACAAACGGTCGAACGCGACGTTGGTGGGCTCCTGACAAAGAAGGAGGGTTACACGCGGTACGAGGTGACCCCCGTCACTGAGGTGGAGTGGTTCGGGATACGCGGGCGCCCCTTTCGGTCTCTGTAGGGTTTCGCCAACCCAACGGCGGCCGTCTCGCCCGTCGGTCGCCATCTGGGCAGGGCCGGTCCCCTTTGCTAGCTTCGAGCCATGGTTGCCCAGGCCCAAGCTCTGAACTTCTCGTCGCGTCGCCACGTCGACCTGCGACGCGTGGGCGCGGCCGCCTGTCGCCCTCCGGTGTGAGGCGGGCGGAGCCGATCATCCGGCGCGCCGCGCTCCACAGACGGCGCAGTGTCGGACCGGCTCCCGACTTCCGAGGAAGTTCCCCATGCCCCGTACCGCGGTTGCTCCCGCCCTCCACGTTCCCGGCGCCTCTCCCGGTGCCTCTCCTGTCACCCGGGTCGCCGACAGTGACCGGCGGCGTACCAGCGCCAGTGTGATCCTGCGGTCCGTGCTGGAGCACGGGCCGGTCGCGCGCTCCACCATCGCCCGGCTCACCGGGCTCTCCCCCGCTTCCGTCACCGACCACTGCGCCCGGCTCACCGGGCTCGGGCTGATCCGGGAGGCGGCGGCGCCCCGGCGCAGCAACGGGGTGGGCCGACCGCACGTTCCCGTGGATCTGGACGACTCGCGGTTCGTGGTGGGCGGGGTGCATGTGGCGGTGCCTTACACGACCGTGTCGCTGCTGGATCTGCGCGGCCGGGTGGTGGCGCGGCGGGAGTTGAAGCACCGAGGACGCCTCGGACCGTCCGAGGTGCTGGCACGGGCGGCCGACGGGCTCGGCGCGCTGCTGGGGGAGGCTCCCGGCTGCCGGGCCCTCGGGGTGGGGGTCGCCGTGGGCGGCTGGGTGGACCGGGATTCGGGGACCGTCGTCGAGCATCCGCTGCTGGGCTGGCGGGACGTGCCGGTGCGGGAGGCGGTCGGCTCGCGCACCGGGCTGCCGGTCCAGGTGGACGGGCACGCGCGGGCGCTGGTCAACGCGGAGCGGCTGTTCGGGCACGCGCGCGGCAGCCTCAGCGTGCTGCATCTGTTCGTCGGGAACGTGGTCGACGCGGCGTTCGCGACCAACGACGAGGTGCATCACGGGCCGCGGTCGCAGGCGGGCGCCATCGCGCATCTGCCGTTGGCCGGCGGCACGGAGCCCTGCGACTGCGGCCGGGTCGGCTGCCTCCAAGTGGAGCTGAGCGAACGGACGTTGTGCCGACGGGCCCGGCAGGCAGGGATGATCGACGGGGTGAACCCGATGCACGTGGTCGCCGCGGCGGACGCCGGGAACCCGGCGGCCGTACGCCTGCTGCGGGAGCGCGCGCGGATGGTGGGCCGGGCGGCCGGGCTGCTGCTGGACGTGCTCAACCCCGAGCGGATCGTCGTCACCGAGGTGGGAGTCCTGTTCCGGGAGGACTGCCTCGCCGCGCTGCGGGGCGAGGTCGGGGCGGGACGCTCCGCCACCGTCTCGCCGAGCAGTTTCCCCGACTCCGTGCTGGCCGTGGCGGGCGGGGCGGTGGCGCTTGACGTGCTCTACCGGGATCCGCTGGCCCTCTCCTGGCCTCGCCCTCAGGGCTTCCCACCTCCGTCGACTTAATTCAGAAACTCCGAATGTTGACAGGCCCCGCACGCGGACAGGAACATCTTTCTCATGAGCTGTCGCACCTTCTGTTGCTGACGCCCCGGCGCGCCGGGAGCGCGCCCCTCTCCTGCCTTTAGCCGCAGGTGTCGTTTCGGTCTTGTTTCGGATTCCTTGCAGATTTCTTGCGGGATTTCCGCGGACCCGTCGCGGGCTTCTCTCGATTCCCGCAGGCCTTGCATCCAGTGCCACACCCGTTTTCCTCCGCCGGCTTCCGCCTGCCTTGTCTCCGTTTTCCCCTGGGGGTTCTCCCGTGCCTGTTTCCCGTACGTCCGGTGTCGACCGGCGTCTCTTCCTCGCCTCGCTGCTGGGCGCCGCCGCCGGTGTCGCCGGCCTCAGCGGCTGCGCCGAGAGCAGTGCCGCCACCGGTGGCGAGGGCGCCTCCACGGCCCCGCTCGCCGCCAAGGTGCCCGCCGGCACGAGCCTGAAGATCGCCTCCTACCAGGGCGCGCAGCAGTTGCAACTGAAGCTGGCGAAACTGCCCGAGCTGCCCTTCACGGTGTCGAACTGGCTGAACATCGGAGCCGGTCCCGACGTCATCAACGCCTTCCGAGCCAAGTCCCTGGACGTTGCCAACAACGCGGGCATTCCGCCGATCCAGGCGCATTACCAGGGCTTCGACGCAAAAATCGTCGCGATCAACATCACGCGCAAGCCGAACTACGTCTTCGCCACCAAGCCGGGCAGCGACATCAGGACCGTGGACGACTTCCGTGGAAAGAAGCTGGCGTTCTCCCAGGGGCAGGCACAGGGCGTCGTCCTGCTGCGGGCACTGAAGAAGGCGGGCCTGAAGTACGACGACGTGAAACTGGTCCCGCTGACCAGCAACCAGTTCCTCACCGCGCTTCAGTCGGGCCAGGTGGACATCGCCCCGCTCGGCAACACCCAGTCGCCCGCCTACCTCAAGCAGTACGGGCCCAAGGGCGCCCGCGTCATCACCACCGACGTCGTCGACCTGCTCAGCCTGCTGTGGGCACCGGCGTCGGTGCTGAACGACAAGGCGAAGGCCGCCGCCGTCGCCGCGTACATCCCGCAGTGGGCGCAGGGCCTGGTGTGGAGCTACGAGAACCCGGACGCCTGGAACGAGGAGTTCTACGTCAAGACCCAGAACCTGACTCTCGACCAGGCCCGGTCGATCACCGCGCTCGCCAACAAGCCCCTCTTCCCGCCGACTTGGGACGAGGCCATCAAGTGGGAGCAGGAGACCGCGGACCTCCTGGCGGAGGGCGGCTTCGTGAAGGAGTTCGACGTCTCCTCGCTCTTCGACCACCGCTTCGAGGGCATCGCCGCCAAGTCCGTGGCAGCCGAGTACCGGAGTTGACCGCCATGACCACCAGCGCAAGCCCGAACACGACCACCGGAAAGAACACGACCACCGGCACGAGCGCGACCACCGGCACGAAAACACCGAGCGGCACGAGCACGCCCATCGGCACGGACACGACAGCCGGCACGGACACGGCAGCCGGCACCGCCGCGACCGCGGTTCCGGCTGCCGCCGCTCCCGTCCCCGCGGCCGCCGACGACGGTAGCCGGGCCCGCCGCCGGCAACGACGCCGTGGACTCGCCCCCGGCAAACCGTGGCCCGCCTCCCGGCTCGTCGGGCCCCTGCTGCTCATCGTCGCGTGGGCCGCCGCCTCGGCCGCCGGGCAGCTGGACACCGGGGCGATCCCCGCGCCCTGGACGGTGCTGAGGACCGGCGTGAACCTGTGGACCGACGGGACACTGACCACCGACGTCCTCACCTCCCTGGAACGCGCCGCCTACGGCTTCGCGATCGGTCTGTCCGCCGGGGTGACGCTCGCGCTGGCCTCGGGACTGACCCGGACCGGGGAAGCCCTGATCGACGGGACCGTGCAGCTCAACCGGGCGATCCCGACCCTCGGCCTGATCCCGTTGTTCATCCTCTGGCTGGGCATCGGCGAGACGTTCAAGATCGCGATCATCGCCATCGTCGTCTACATCCCGATCTACCTCAACACGCATGCCGCGCTCTCCGGCATCGACCACCGGTTCGTCGAACTGGCCGAGGTGCAGGGCCTGTCGAAGGTCCAGTTCATCCGGCAGATCGTGATCCCCGGCGCCCTGCCCGGATTCTTCGTGGGACTCCGGCTCGGGGTGACCGGCTCCTGGCTCGGACTGGTGGTCCTGGAGCAGATCAACGCCACCAGCGGCCTCGGCTACATGATGTTCCAGGCCCAGAACTACGGCCAGTCGGACGTCATCCTCGTCGGCCTCCTCATCTACGGCGTCTTCGGTCTCCTCTCCGACGCCGCGGTCCGTCTCATCGAACGGAGGGTGCTGTCGTGGCGCCGCACACTGAGCAGCTGACCCGCTCCACCGCCGTCCGGCTGCGCGGCCTGACGCGGTCCTTCGAGGACCGTACGGTTCTCGACGGCATCGACCTGGACATCCCGGCCGGCCAGTTCGTGGCACTCCTCGGACACAGCGGATCCGGCAAGAGCACCCTGCTGCGGGCGGTCGCCCACCTCGACCACGAGGTCGTCGGCAGCGGGCAGCTCACGGCCCCGGAGCGGGTGTCGGTCGTCTTCCAGGACTCCCGGCTGCTGCCCTGGCGTCGGGTGCTGGACAACGTACTGCTGGGGCTGGACGGCAAGGAGGCGGAGCGCAAGGGCCGCGAGGCACTCGCCGAGGTCGGGCTCAAGGGCCGCGAGCGTGCCTGGCCCAACGAGCTGTCCGGCGGTGAGGCGCAGCGCGCCGCGCTGGCCCGCTCACTGGTCCGGGAACCCGAACTCCTGCTCGCCGACGAGCCTTTCGGGGCGCTCGACGCCCTCACCCGGATCAAGATGCACACCCTGCTGCGCGAGCTGTGGGAGCGCCACAGGCCTTCCGTGCTGCTCGTCACCCACGACGTGGACGAGGCGATCGTGCTCGCCGACCGGGTCCTCGTCCTCGACCACGGCCGTATCGGCCTCGACCTGACCATCGACCGCCCGCACCCGCGCTCGTACCGGGACCCACTGCTCGGCGAGTACCGGGAACGGCTGCTCAGCGCCCTGGGCGTCACGGAGGACCACAAGTGACCACGCCTCACCACGGACGACAGCTCCACCTCAACGCCTTCCTGATGAACACCGGCCACCACGAGGCGTCCTGGCGGCTCCCGGAGAGCGACCCGTACGCCCACGTCGAGCTCGACCACTACGTCCACCTGGCCAGGATCGCCGAACGAGGCACCTTCGACTCCCTGTTCCTCGCCGACGGCCCACAGCTCTGGGGCACCATCGCCCAGCGCCCGGCCGGCGCCCTGGAACCGCTCACGCTGCTCACCGCGCTGGCGACCGCCACTCAGCACATCGGCCTCATCGCCACCGCCTCCACCTCCTACAACTCCCCCTACAACCTGGCCCGCAAGTTCGCCTCGCTCGACATCATCAGCGGCGGCCGGGCGGGCTGGAACATCGTCACCACGGCCGGCGCCGAGGCCGCCCGCAACTTCGGTCTGGACGCCGAGCCCGCCCACGCCGAGCGCTACGCCCGCGCCGGCGAGTTCCTCGACGTGGCCCTGAAGCTCTGGGACAGCTGGGAGGACGACGCGATCGTCGCCGACAAGGCGGCCGGCGTCTGGGGCGACGACGCGAAGGTCCACCCGCCCCGGCACCGGGGGACGTACTTCAGCGTCGAGGGAGCGCTCAACGTCCCGCGCTCACCCCAGGGTTACCCGCTGCTGGTGCAGGCCGGGTCGAGCGAGGACGGCAAGACGTTCGCGGCCCGTTACGCGGAGGCGGTGTTCACCGCGCAGCAGACGCTCTCCGACGCGCAGGCCTTCTACGCCGACCTCAAGTCCCGTACCCGGCAGGCCGGCCGGGACCCCGAGCATGTCAAGGTGCTGCCCGGGATCGTCCCCGTGATCGGCTCGACGCAGGCCGAGGCTCGCGAGCACGAGCGGATCCTCGAGGACCACATCGTGCACACGCACGGCGTCGAGCGGCTGGAGCAGTTGCTCCAACTGGAGCCGGGCACCCTGGAGCTGGACTCGCAGCTGCCCTCCGAGCTGCCGCCGGAGAGCGCGATCGAGGGCGCCAAGAGCCGCTACACCCTCGTGGTGGAGCTGGCCCGGCGTGAGCGGCTCACCGTGCGGCAGCTCATCGGGCGGCTCGGCGGCGGGCGCGGGCATCTCACCTTCGCGGGCACTCCCGAGCAGGTCGCCGACGCGATCGAGAGCTGGTTCACCCAGGGCGCCGCCGACGGGTTCAACATCATGCCCGCGGTGCTGCCCTCCGGCCTGGACGCCTTCGTCGACCACGTCGTGCCGATCCTGCGCGCCCGCGGCCTGCTGCGCAGCGAGTACGGCCCGCGCACGACCCTGCGCGAGAGGTACGGCCTCCCGCGCCCCGCCAACCAGTACGCGCACACTCCCGCACCCGCCCTCGTGTGACCCTCGTCGAAAGGACCTACCCATGAGCATCGAGATCCGCAAGGTCACGGCGAACATCGGCGCCCAGGTCCTGGGCGTCGACATCGCCAAGCCCCTGGACGAGGAGACGTACACCGCTCTGCGCGAGGCGCTCAACGTCCACAAGGCCCTGGTCTTCGACGACGTGAACCTCGACGACGCGGGCCAGCAGGCCTTCGTCCGGCACTTCGGTGACCTCACCACCGCCCATCCGACGGTGCCGGCCGTCGACGGCGCCCCGAACGTGCTGCCGGTCGACAGCGAGCGCGGCCGTGCCGCCAACCACTGGCACACGGACGTCACCTTCGTCCTCAACCCGCCGCAGGCCAGCACCCTGCGCAGCCTGGTCCTCCCGCCGTACGGCGGCGAGACCCTGATCACCAGCTCGGCGGCCGCCTACCGCCAGCTGCCTGAGCCGCTCAGGCAGCTCGCCGACACCCTGTGGGCCGAGCACACCAACGACTACGACTACGCGGTGCCCCAGGAGGCGGTCGACGAGGAACAGGCCGCCGCGCGCGCCCAGTTCACCTCGATCAAGTACCGCACCGTCCACCCGGTGGTCCGCGTGCATCCGCTCACCGGAGAGCGGGGGCTGTTCATCGGCGGGTTCGCGCAGCGCATCGTGGGCCTGTCACCGGCCGAGTCCCGCAAGATCCTGGACCTGCTCCAGGCGTACGTCACCCGGCCGGAGAACATCCTGCGCCACCGCTGGTCGGAGAACCAGCTGGTCCTGTTCGACAACCGCATCACCCAGCACTACGCGGTCGACAACTACGACGGCCGGCCCCGTCGGCTGCACCGGGTGACCGTCGCGGGCGACATCCCGGTCGGCATCGACGGCAAGGAGAGCTACTCGATCGAGGGCGACGCGGCGCACTACACACCCGTGGCCGCCTAGCCCGGGCCATCACCCGAGGCGGCTGTATCCCGGCTGCACCCCGCCCGCACCCGGTCGGCCCTCACGTGGAGACACGTGGGGGCCGTCCTGTTGCCCGCGACCCCCTTCTTATTGCTAGCCTGCACTTGCAAGTAACTTGCAATAAGAGGTTCGAGGGGACCCCGCCATGCCCGTCCACACGCTGCCCGAACTGCCCTCCGACTATTCCGCGCTCGCGCCCGTGGTCAGCCCGGAGATCATCGAGCTGCACCACGACAAGCACCACGCGGCGTACGTGAAGGGCGCCAACGACACGGTGGAGCAGCTGGCGGAGGTGCGGGAGTCCCGCGCGGATGTGCTGCTGCCCGCCCCCTGAGGCGGTCGTGAAGCGTCCTGCCTCGTGATCGTCTTCTCACCCTTCACGGCGGCAGGCGGAGTGAAGGTGCGGCCCCGCGAGGACCTGACTCGCGGGGCCGCACCCGTATGCACCGCTTCCGTATGCACCGCTTCCGTGCGCCCGACTGGGGGCTTCCCAAGGACGGCGTCCCGGGGTGACAGTGGCCCGCATGGGTCTTCCGAAGAGGCGTTGCCCCAACTGCGGGGACACCGACCAGCACTTCCGGCACATGCACGACGACGAGAAGGCCTTCGCCCTGAAGCAGGGGCTGGTGCACAGGGCGGATCTCGACAAGTTCCGGCGCTGCACCCGCGAAGGCTGTGTGCGGGTGCAGTCCTATTTCAACTGGCGGTCCGGCTTCGACCTCCCGGAGGAGTTCCGGTCGCCGCCCCAGCCGGCCGTCCAGTAGCAGCACAGCGCGGGCGTGGGCGTGGCGGTACGGGCCGCGTGCGGTACCGGTGCCGGTCCTCCGTCACGTGGTCCGCGGTGCCCCGCGAGCGGAGCTCACGGGGCACCGGTGCCGTCACAGGTTGCTGAAGTCCGGGCCCTTGGTGCGGGAGCGCTTGATCTCGTAGAAGCCGGGGACCGAGGCGACGGCGAGGGTGCCGTCCCAGAGGCGGGCGGCCTCCTCGCCCTTCGGCGCGGGGGTGACCACGGGGCCGAAGAAGGCGATCTGCTCACCGTCGGGGCCGGGGACGGCGATGACGGGGGTGCCGACGTCCTGGCCGACCTTCTCGATGCCCTCCTTGTGGGAGGCGCGCAGTTCGGCGTCGAACTCGAAGTCCTTCTGGTCGGCGTACTCGATGAGGTCGGCGGGCAGACCGACGTCGGCGAGCGCGGCGGCGATGGCCTCCGGGGTGGGGCCCTCGCCGTTGTTGTGGAAGCGGGTGCCGAGCGCGGTGTAGAGCGGACCGAGGACGTCCGCCCCGTGCTTCTGCGCGGCGGCGGCCACCACTCGGACCGGCCGCCAGGCCTGCGTCTCGAGGAACTCCCGGTACTGCTCGGGCAGCTCCTCGAGCCTGTCCTCGTTGAGGACGGCGAGGCTCATCACATGCCAGCGGACCTCGATGTCACGAACCTTCTCCACTTCCAGCACCCAGCGCGACGTCATCCAGGCCCAGGGGCACGACGGGTCGAACCAGAAGTCGACGGGGGTCTTCTCGGACATGTCTCTCCTCAAGCGATCCTCACGGGACAAGCCCTTTCCCCGTGAACACCGCCGTCCCCGCCGCACATTCCCTGCTGCCCGGCGTCAGGGGCGCATGGCAGGATCACTCCTGTCCGAAAGCCCATGCTCAACGCACTGAGGGAGTACCGCCGTGCCCGGTGAGAACCTGTCCCGCGACGAGGCCCGGGAGCGGGCCGCCCTGCTGTCCGTCGACGGGTACGACGTGTCCCTCGACATCCGGTCGGCGGTCGGCGACCGGACCGGGGACGAGCCTCGCACCTTCCGCTCGGTCACCACGGTCCGCTTCCGCTGCAACGAGCCCGGCGCGTCGAGCTTCGCGGACCTGATCGCGCCGAGTGTGACGTCCGTCTCCCTCAACGGCCGCGACCTCGACCCCGGTGAGGTCTTCGACGGCGTCCGGATCCTGCTGGAGGACCTGGCCGCGGAGAACGAGCTGATCGTCGACGCCCAGTGCGCCTACTCGCGCACCGGCGAGGGCCTGCACCGCTTCGTCGACCCGGAGGACGGCGAGGTGTACCTGTACACCCAGTACGAGCCGGCCGACGCCCGCCGGGTCTTCGCGGGCTTCGAGCAGCCCGACCTCAAGGGCCCGTTCCGCTTCGAGGTACGGGCGCCCGAGGACTGGGTGGTGTGGAGCAACGGCGTCGGCGAGCGCGCCGACGGCGTGTGGCGCTTCGCGGAGACGAAGCCGATCTCGACGTACATCACCTGTGTGGTGGCCGGCCCGTACCACTATGTGACGGACACCTACACCCGCGACCTGGGTGACGGGACGACGCTGGAGATCCCCCTCGGCGCGATGTGCCGCAGGGGTCTGGAGCCCCACCTCGACTCCGCGGACGTCTTCCTCGTCACCAAGCAGGGCCTGGACTTCTTCCACGACCACTTCGACTACCCGTACCCGTTCGGCAAGTACGACCAGGCGTTCGTGCCCGAGTACAACCTCGGCGCGATGGAGAACCCGGGTCTGGTGACCTTCCGCGAGGAGTACATCTTCCGGGGCAAAGTGACGCAGGCGTCGTACGAGGCGCGGGCGAACGTCATCCTGCACGAGATGGCGCACATGTGGTTCGGTGACCTGGTCACCATGGTGTGGTGGGACGACCTGTGGCTGAAGGAGTCCTTCGCCGACTTCATGGGCACGTTCGCGAACGTCGGCGCGACCCGCTTCACCGACGCCTGGATCACCTTCGCCAACCGCCGCAAGGCGTGGGCCTACCGCGCGGACCAGCTTCCCTCCACCCACCCGATCACCGCCGACATCCGCGATCTCCAGGACGCGAAGCTCAACTTCGACGGCATCACGTACGCCAAGGGCGCCTCCGTCCTGAAGCAGCTGGTGGCGTACGTCGGCCAGGACGCGTTCCTCGAGGGTGCGCGGCGCTACTTCAAGCGGCACGCGTACGGCAACACGCGTCTCGGTGATCTGCTGTCGGTGCTCGCCGAGACCAGCGGCCGGGACATGGGCGGCTGGGCTCGGTCCTGGCTCCAGACGGCGGGCGTGAACTCGCTGACCCCGCAGGTGCTGCTGGACCCGCAGGGCCGCGTCGACGAGCTGGCGGTGCTGCAGGAGGCCGCCGAGGCCTACCCCGAACTGCGGCCCCACCGGGTGGCGATCGGCCTGTACCGCCGCGAGGACGACCGTCTCGTGCGGTACGCGCGCGCCGAGACGGACGTCGACGGCCCGCGTACGGTCGTGACGGAGCTGGCGGGCGCCGAGGCCCCGGAGCTGGTGCTGGTCAACGACGACGACCTGACGTACTGCAAGGTGCGCTTCGACGAGAACTCGCTGGCCACGCTGCGGGAGCAGCTGGGTTCGATGACCGACCCGCTGGCCCGGGCCCTGTGCTGGTCGGCGCTGTGGAACCTGACCCGGGACGCGCTGCTGCCCGCGCCCGACTTCGTGGACCTGGTGGTGCGGTTCGGGCACCACGAGTCCGACATCGGCGTTCTCCAGATGCTGCACGCGTGGGCGGACTCGGCGCTGGTCCACTACGCGCCGCGGTCCTGGCGGCGGACGGGCGAGGAGCTGCTGGCCGACACCGCGCTGCGGAATCTGCGGGCGGCCGGGCCGGGCAGCGAGCACCAGCTGGCCTGGGCGCGCTTCTTCGCGACGGTGGCGTCCCGCGACACCGACTTCGAGCTGCTCCAGGGCCTGCTGGACGGCACGGCGACGATCGACGGGCTGGAGGTGGACCAGGAACTGCGCTGGGTGTTCGTGGAGCCGCTGGTCGCGCACGGGTACGCCGACGAGAAGGCGCTGACGGCCGAACTGGCGCGGGACGACACGGCGTCCGGCAAGCGGCATCAGGTCCGCTGCCTCGCGGCCCGCCCGTCGCAGGCGGTCAAGGCGCAGGCGTGGGCCCAGCTGGTCGAGTCGGACTCGCTGTCCAACGCGCTGGTGGAGGCGACGATCGCGGGCTTCGCCCAGCCCTCGCAGCGGGAGCTGCTCGTGCCCTACGCGGAGAAGTACTTCGCGTCGATCGAGCGGATCTGGGCCGAGCGGTCGATCCAGATCGCGATGACGGTCGTCAAGGGCCTGTTCCCGTCGCTGCAGGACTCCCCCCGGACGCTGGAGGCGACGGACGCCTGGCTCACGGCGCACGAGTCGGCGGCCCCGGCGCTGCGCCGGCTGGTGCTGGAGGCGCGCGACGATCTGGCGCGGTCCCTGCGGGCGCAGGCGAACGGTGCGGAGGCCGGAACCGCCTGATCTTTGGCCATGGATTCCGCTGACGGTCACCGTTACGGAATTCAGGTATTCCGACCCGTAACCCCTGGCTCCCCCATTCGGGACCAGGGGTTTTCGGCGCCTCATCGGCATCCGAACACCCGTCCTTTAGGACGAGCTTGTCCGGGTTTGTCGACGAGCGTGTAACAGCGGTTAAGAGACAGCCCGGGCGCGGAATCCACGTTGCATGAACCACCACAACACCCCCCTCCCCCAGGTTCCCTCGGCGTCCCCCCGCCCCGTCCGCCACCTGTCGGACGTACAGCGCCGCGTCACGACGACGGGCCGGCTCCGCTCCCAGGGCGTGGCCCCCGCAGAGGCGAACGAGCAGTGCCGGCCCGGTGGCCCCTGGCAGCAGATCCTCCCCGGTGTGTACCTGCTCCACCCCGGCCCGCCGACCAGCGAGGAGCGGCTGCACGCGGTGCTCATGTACGCGGGCCGCGACACGGCGACGCCGCCGCCCGCGGTTCCGGCCCAGCCGGACGCCGGGGACCCGCACCGGCCGCTGTACAAGGAGGCGATGATCACGGGGCTGGCGGCCCTGAACCTGCACGGACTCTCGTCGGCTCCCCCGCTGCTGTCCCTGGAACACGTCGACGTCCTGGTGCCGCGCCTGCGCCGGCTGCGCTCGACGGGCTGCGCCCACGTCGTCCGCACGGGCACCCTGCCGACTCCCGATCAGGTCACGGGAGTTCCGGTGGCGCCGGTGCCCCGCGCGCTCGCCGACGCGGTGGCCGGGCTGACGGACGCGGGGACCGTGCAGCGGCTGCTGTCGGAGGCGGTGCGCGGTGGCCACTGCGAACCGGCTGCGGTGGTCCGGGAGTTGAACGACGCCAAGTTGCTGAGCCGCCCGCACGTGGTGGACGCGGTGGACTCGCTGCTCGCGGAGGGACGCGCGTTCGCGGAGGACCGGCTGTACACGATGGTGTGCGAGTACGGCCTTCCGGACCCGGTCTGGAACGTGGACCTGCGTCTGCCGGGCGGTCCCCACCTGGGCGGTCTGGACGCGTACTGGCCGGAGCAGGCGGTGGCGGTCGAACTGGACACCCGGGCGCCGCGGCAGGACGAGGACGCGCTCTGGTCGGAGTACGCCCGCAAGCGCGAGCATCTCGAGCGGCTCGGCATCACGGTCGTGTACATCACGCCGAAGAAGCTGCGGGACACGATGGAACAGCAGGCGGCGGTGGTCCGCACGGCGTTGATGGCGTCGGGCGACAGGGATCCGGCCGCGTACGTCGTGGTCCTGCCCCGGTAGTGACGGACCGGGGCAGGACCAGGAGGGGAGAGGAGGGGCCGTCGGGTGTCACCCGCCGGCCCCTCCTCATGCCGTCACGCCGTCACGCCCGTGCCGCCGTGCCGCCACGCCAGGTCCGCCGGTCCGCTGTGCCGCCGTGCCCGGCCGTCGTGCCTTCGCGCCGTCTGCCGTCAGGTGGTGCGCTGCGGGCAGCCGGTGCCGACGCGGCCGGCGAGTTCGGCCCGGAGAGCGGCGAGTTCGGCCATGCGTACGTCGACGATCCGGATCTTCTGCTCGAACAGCGCGGAGAGAGCCTGCGCGGAGTCGGGGGCCTCGCGCAGTTCCGCGCCGTGCCGGGCGATCTCCGCGAGGGTGAACCCCAGAGTCTGCGCGGTGCGCACGTAGGCCAGCCACTCCACCGTCTCCGGCGCGAAGTCGCGGTATCCGTTGGGCAGTCGGCGGCCTTCGACGAGGCCGACCTTCTCGTAGAAGCGGATGGTGTCCCGGGTGGCGCCCGTGCGGGCAGCCAGCTCTCCGATGCGCATGCGGGAACCTCCGTCGGACTGCGGTCGGCGCTTGACCCTGGAGCGTAGTCCAGTGTTTAGCGTCGGCCTCATGACCACTTCCGCACCTCTCCTCGATCCCGACGGCCCCGGTTATCCGCGTGTCGTCCGCGCGAGCGCCTGGTACGACCTCGTCGTCACGGCCGGCTTCGCGACGCCGTGGACGTACGCGCTGGTCCATGACGTGCTGTCGTCGTGGAGCCGGGCGTGGGCGCTGGGCGACTTTCCGCGGACCGACCCGATGCAGATCCTGTTCGCGAACCTCATGGGGTCGGTCGTGATCGTCTGGGCGGTCCTGCGCCTGGCCCGGCCACTGGCGGTGCACGGCCTGCTCGACGGCGTCGCCCGCGTCCTGTTCACGGCGTGGATGGCGTACGCACTGGGCCAGGGAGCCCCGGGGGTGCTGTGGCCGTTCCTCGGTGTGGAAGCGGCCTGGGGCGTGGCGCAGTTGCTGCCGTGGCTGCGGTCGGCGTGGCGGTCACGGGGTGTCGCACGAGGCTCGGCTCATGCCCCGGAAGCGGCCGGCGGGGGCACGGACGCCCTTCCGTCCACCGGCCGTTCGTGCCACATCTTCAGGGCGATGTCACGGACGCAGACGGCATAGGCCGCCACCCCCACCTTCATGCGCATGCAGGGAAATCAGCCGGTCGGATCCGGGTTCGCAGGGGAGTATTCCGGCGCGGACCAGCGCAGCGGAAGGGCGGCGGACGTGTCGACCGCCTCCGTGACGGTGAAGAGGACCGTACGTTCGCCGTCGGGGGCGAACCGGGTGCGGGCCTCGCCCGTGAGCTGGAGGGTGCGGCCCGTCGTCCAGTCGAGGAAGAGCAGGCCGGCGCGGGGGTCCGCGGCGAGGTTGCCCAGGGTGAGGAACATGGAGTTGCCGGGGTGATCGGGCCAGGTGAGCGTGCGCGGCGAGGTGATCCGCACGAAGCCGGGGTTGCCGCCGCGGTGGCTGACCTCGGCCCCGGCGCCACCGGGCCGGACGGTGGCGAGGAAGAAGGTGTCGGAGCCTGCCAGGAAGTCCCGCTGGATGTCGGTCAGTTCGGCGCCGCGGCGCGGGCTGCCGGGCGCGCGGTCGACCGTCTCGTAGGTCGTCCGGCGCTGTATGTACTGGGGGCAGTTGGCGAACACCCGGTCGGTCTCGACGGCGAAACCGCGCGGGGTGGGCCGCAGCCGGCCGTTCAGCCGCACCCGGCGACGCGTGCGCGGGTCGAGGACGAGCGTGCCCACGGGGATCCCCGCGGTGGCCGACGCCGTCGCCAGCGGGTCCGTCGGGAGGAGGCCGCCCGCACCGCCCGACGCGCGGGGGACTCCGGTCGCGACCGAGATCCGGCGCGGCCCGGTGGCCCGGACGAAGCCGGGGGCGCCCGTGACCGCCGACGCCCAGACCCGGCCGTCCGCCGGGTCGGCGGCCCCCAGGACCAGCAGCGGCTGGAGTTCCAGGAAGGCGGCGACGACCGGCCTGACGCCCTCGCCGATCGCGCGGCCCATGTGATCGGCGAGATCACGGACCCCCACACGGTCCTGAACCGCACGCGAGCCGGAGTGGTAGACACTCATGACCTTTTCGACCTCCTCGGGCCCGGCGGCGGCCTCCCCGGTCGAGCGGCGGGCCGAGACCGAGCCGCAGACCTAACCTCTTACATTCAGGTTAAGGGTTATACTCACTCACGTCAACCATTCACGTACTCTTGAGCGGTTAGCACGGAAGGAGCCCCGATGTCCGCCACCGCCCCCGACCCCCGTCCCCTCACCGGCGAGCCCCTGGCGCTCGACCTGCTCAACACACGGTGGGTACGGGAGGGCTCCGTACAGGATCTGCTGCGGGACACGGACGGGCTCGCCGTGTGGCTGGCGGCGAACGGGCTGGACGGACGGTTCGCCGCCGACGCGGCGACCCTGCGGCACACCCTGCGGGCGCGCGACGCGCTCAAGGCGGCGGTGGACGGCCCGGCGGACACCGCCGGCGTCGACACCGTGCTCGGCCACGGGCGGATCCGGCCCACCCTCACCGCCCAAGGACCGGGCGAGCGGGCCGAGTTCGGGGACGACGCCTGGGGGCCCGGCTGGCTGGCCGCCCGCAACTACCTCGAGCTGCTCTCCGCCGCGCCGGACCGGATCCGCCGCTGCGCGCACGAGGCCTGCGTGCTGCACTTCTTCGACACCTCGCGCAACGGCACCCGCCGCTGGTGCTCCATGGCCGCCTGCGGCAACCGCGCGAAGGCCTCCCGGCACTACGCCCGCGCCAAGGACGCCTGACGTCGGGCGCCTGACGCCTCCGGCATTCGGCCCGCCCGGCCGGAACCCGTACAACCGAAATCCGTACAACCGGCGGACAGCCCTCGCACAGGGGGCTCGTAGAGGGTTTTCCCCATACATCCATATCGATTCGGTCAACTCTCCCCAAACAGCTGTCCCTTAGGTAAAGCTTTGCGGTCATCCGGGACCGCATTCCGGACGACCGTGATCAGGCAGGAACGGCCTGGTCACGTGGTGCTCGTTCCTTTACCTACAAGGGATGCCGATGACCCTCACCCCCCAGCGTGAACCGATATCGGGCGCAAGACGCGTGGCCCGGATAGCCGTGGCCGCCGGCCTGGTGGCCGCGCTGTCCGCGGCCGGGCCGATACCGATGGCCTTCTCCGCCGACGACGGCCAGACCCCGGCCGCGGCCGACCCGGGCGCGAAGTCCGCCCACGACAAGCTCGGTTCCGACGACGCCGACCTCCTCGCCGAGGCCAAGGCCGCCGGCGACAAGAACGTCACGCTGATGGTCGCGACCGCCCCCGGCCAGACCGAGCAGGTCGCCGAGGAGCTGGACGCGGTCAAGGGCGGCTCCGTGGGCCAGTCCTACGACAAGGTCGGCTACGTCCGCGCCACCGTCCCGACCGGCAAGGCCGACTCGGCGATCGCCGCCGCGGCCAAGCTGTCCTCGGTGCACGCCATCGACCTGCGGCAGGACATCGCCCTCGACGACCCGACGCCGAGCGCGGACACCGCGAAGGGCGCCAAGTCCGCCGCGAAGACGAAGGCCTACGCCGCGCCGAACAAGAACACCCCCGCCGAGAACCCGTACAACCCGTCCTTCGAGACGGGCGCCGTCGACTTCGTGAAGAAGAACCCGAAGGCGGACGGCCGCGGTGTCACCATCGGCATCCTCGACTCCGGTGTCGACCTGGCGCACCCCGCGCTCCAGAAGACCACCACCGGTGAGCGCAAGATCGTCGACTGGGTGACGGCGACCGACCCGATCCTGGACAGCGACGCCTCCTGGCGCGCGATGACGACCTCCGTGGCCGGGCCCAGCTTCACCTTCGGCGGCCGGACCTGGACGGCGAAGGCCGGCTCCTACCAGGTCAACCTCTTCCGGGAGTCCGCCACCGCGGGCGGTGACGCCAAGGGCGACGTCAACCGCGACGGCGACACCACCGACGTGTGGGGCGTCCTGTACGACGCCGCCGCCGGCACGGTCACCGTGGACGTGAACAACAACGGCGACTTCACCGACGACACCGCGATGAAGCCGTACAAGGACGGCTACCAGATCGGGTACTTCGGCACCGACGACCCGGCGACCGACGTCGCCGAGCGGCAGCCGTTCGTCGTGCAGATCCGCAAGGACGTGCCGATGGACCCGTACGGCGGCGACTGGGTCGGCAAGAAGGCCGACTTCGCCAACATCGGTCTCATCGCCAGCGAGCACGGCACGCACGTCGCCGGCATCACCGCCGCGAACGGACTGTTCGGCGGCAAGATGAACGGCGCCGCGCCCGGCGCGAAGATCGTCTCCTCCCGCGCCTGCGTCTTCGGCCCGGGCTGCACCAACGTCGCCCTCACCGAGGGCATGATCGACCTGGTCGTCAACCGCGGTGTCGACATCGTCAACATGTCGATCGGCGGTCTGCCGGGTCTGAACGACGGCAACAACGCGCGCGCCGCGCTGTACACGACCCTCATCGACACCTACGGCGTCCAGCTGGTCATCTCGGCCGGCAACGAGGGCCCCGGCGCCAACACCATCGGCGACCCCGGTCTGGCCGACAAGGTGATCTCGGTCGGCGCGGCGATCTCCAAGGAGACCTGGGCCGCCAACTACGGCTCGCAGGTGACGAAGAAGTACGCGCTGCTGCCCTTCTCCTCGCGCGGCCCGCGTGAGGACGGCGGCTTCACGCCGACGCTCGTCGCCCCGGGCGCCGCGATCAACACCACGCAGACCTGGCTCGAGGGCGCCCCGGTCGCCGAGGCGGGCTACCCGCTGCCGGCCGGCTACTCCATGCTCCAGGGCACCTCGATGGCCTCCCCGCAGGCCGCGGGCGCCTCGGCGCTGCTGATCTCGGCCGCCAAGCAGCAGAAGGTCGCGCTCACCCCGGCGATCCTGCGCACGGCGCTGACCTCGACCGCCGACCACATCAAGGGTCTCCAGGCGTACGAGGAGGGCGCGGGCGCCATCAACATCGTGGACGCCTGGAAGTCCATCAGGAAGGGCGCCACCGCCCACGACTACGCCGTCAAGGCGCCGGTCGACACCGCGCTCGACTTCGCGCTGAAGACGCCGGGCTTCGGCACCGGCATCTACGACCGCGAGGGCGGCCTGAAGGCCGGCCAGAAGAAGACGTACGACGTCACCATCACCCGTACGTCCGGCGCCGACAAGGCGATCCGCCACGAGCTGCGCCTCGAGAACAACGCGGCCGGCACCTTCAGGATCCTCGGCTCGGACGAGGTCAAGCTGTCGCTGAACCAGCCGGTGACCGTCAAGATCGAGGCGAAGCCGAAGGCAGCGGGCATCGCCAGCGCGATCCTGGAGGTCGACGACCCGAAGACCGAGGGCCTCGACAAGCAGATCCTCAACACGGTCGTCGTCTCGACTCCGGTGAACTACACGTTCCACGCGTCTAGCACCGTGCAGCGCAACAGCTCGCAGTCCTACTTCCTGACCGTGCCCGAGGGCGCCCAGGCGTTCGAGGTCGCGATCGGCGGGCTGAAGGACAAGAGCCAGACCCGGTTCATCTCGATCCACCCCTACGGTGTCGCGGTCGAGGACAGCTCCACGATCTACTGCTACAACAACTACCTCGACGGCAACGGCTGCAAGCCCGACGCCCGCTCCTACGCCGACCCGCAGCCGGGCGTCTGGGAGATCGAGGTCGAGTCGCGCCGCACCTCGCCGCTGCTCGACAACCCGTACAAGCTGGACGCCACCGTCTACGGCGCGTCCTTCGACCCGGCGACCGTGACCGTGCCCGAGGCGAAGGTCGGCACCCCGGCCCCCGTCTCCTGGAAGGTCACGAACAACTTCGCCGCCATCGACGGCAAGCTGGCCGGCGGCCCGCTCGGCTCGTCCAAGGCGGCCCGCCCGACCATCGCGAACGGCGCGACCGAGACCACCACGGTCGAGGTCCCGGCCGGCGCCAAGTCGCTGGACGTCTCCATCGGCAACGTCTCCGACGCCTCCGCCGACCTGGACCTGACGGTCTTCGACGCGGCCGGCAACCAGGTCGCCCAGCAGGCCGACGGTGACTCGGAGGAGGCGGTCTCCATCCCGTCTCCCGCCGCCGGCACGTACACCATCGAGGTCGCGGGCTACTCGGTCCCGGCCGGCACGACGGCGTACGACTACCTGGACGTGTTCTTCTCGTCCTCGCTCGGCACCGTCACCGTCGACGGTTCGACGCCGGTGAAGCTCGGCACGGGCGCCTCGGCGTCGGTCTCCGCGACCGTCACCGCCGCGGCCGCCGCGCCCGAGGGCCGGGCCTTCTTCGGCCAGGTCCAGCTGGTGAACGCGCGGGGTACCGTCGCGGGCATCGGCAACGTGGCCATCGAGAAGGTCACTCCGTAGCCGGTAACGGTTGAACGGCTCGGCCCGCAGGGGTCGACAGGGGCGGGCGTCCACCGGGGCGCCCGCCCTCCGTCGTCGCACCGCGGGCCCGGCTCATTCGCAGGTGACGCCCTCCGTCTCGGGCAGGGCCCGGTCGAGCGCGGCCCGCTCGGGGGCGATGTCGGCCTCGCCGACCGCCCAGACGTCGGGGGTGGCGGACCCCTTCGACAGGGCGACCAGGACGTGGTCGCCCGCGCGCAGCAGCGGGTCCATGTCCGCCTCCATCACGAAGTCGGCCTCGGGCCCGCTCCCGGCCGGCCGGTAGGCGTGGGTGACGCGCAGGGTGACCCGCTCCCGGGTGGTGCCCGCCACCCGTTCGACCGCGGTGACGTCCCCCTCGACGACGAGCCGGGCGCAGGCCAGATAGCCGGGGTCGCCGAGGAGGCTCCCGCCGTCTCCCGCCGACGCGTCGGCCTTCTCGTCGGATCCGGCCGCGCTGCCCGCGCTCTTGTCCGCATCGACGCCGGAAATCCCCTGGCCGACCTGGACGACCATCCATCCGCCGCCGAGGACCAGCGCACCGGCGGCGGCCACGCCGGCGAGCCGCAGGGCGAGCGGACGGGCCCGGCGCGCCGGGCGCGGCTGCCGCACCGGGACGGTCTGCGCAACCCGCGCCCGCTCGCGCACCGGCTCCGCCAGCACGTCGGCGAGGACGCCGAGCTGCTCGCGCAGGAGCGCCACGTCGGCGGTCGCCGAGCGGTGGGCGGCCAGATAGGCGGAATCGGCGCGGGCCTCCGCGGAGAGGCCGGAGAGGGGCACGTCCAGGACGGCGGCCATCAACGCGTCCATACCGTCGTAGCCCTCCTGTCCGTCCCGGCCCTCGAACGCGCCGTGGCTCTCGTGATCGTTCCGGTTGTCGTGATCGTTCGGGTTCTCGTCGTGCGGTCCGTAGCCGGGTCCTGGTCGGGCGGTCACGTCACACCACCTCGTCTTCGTGCAGGCGGGCACGCAGGGCCCGGACCGCCGTGTGCAGGCGGCTCTTGACCGTGCCCTCCGGGACGCCCAGCTCCTCGGCTATCGACCGCACCGGCAGATCGGCGTAGAAGCGCAGGACGAGAACCTGGCGCTGGGCGTCGGGCAGGTCGTCCAGACCCTGCGCGACGGCGAGGGAGAGCACGCTGGTGTCCTCGCCGGAGGGGTGCTCGTGCTGGCGCAGCGAGGCCAGCCGCTCCCCCAGCCGCTCCTGGCGGCGTTTGGCGCGATGCCAGTCCATGGCGAGGTTGGAGGCGACGACGGCCGCCCACGCGGAGACGTCGCGCGGCGTCTCGTACCCCTTCGCCGCACGCTCCAGGAGCCGGAGGCGGACCTGCTGCACCCCGTCCGGCAGGTCCGCCTGCGGCACCCCGCCCAGCGCGAGCACCGCCCGCACCCGGCGTTCCTGCGCCGCGTCCAGCGGATCGTCGCCCTGTCCGGCCCCGTCCCCCTGGGCGCGCCGGGCTTTTCTGCGCAGCACAGCCACCCCTCCCTACCGCGTTTCCTCTACGACGCCGTGGCGCGCGAAAACGTTCGGCACGACCGCGGGGAATCCTCGGGAGGCGTACGTCACACCGGCGGGCGTCCCAGTCCTCGGGCATGGTGGGCAAAGAATTGGACAGGTGGGCCGGGGTCGGCCGCATGATGGAAAAGTCCGTGAAGAGCCGTGAACAGAGCAAGGAGTCGCCGTGAGGGTCGGAATCGTCGGAGCCACCGGTCAGGTCGGCACGGTCATGCGCAGGATCCTCAAGGAGCGTGACTTCCCCGTCACGGTGCTGCGTCTGTTCGCGTCGGCCCGTTCGGCGGGGACGGTCCTGGACGGCGTGACGGTGGAGGACGCGGCGACGGCCGACTACGCGGACCTCGACATCGTCCTGTTCTCCGCCGGCGGCGCGACCTCGCGGGCGCTGGCCGAGAAGGTCGCCGCGCAGGGCCCGGTCGTGATCGACAACTCGTCGGCGTGGCGCAAGGACCCCGAGGTGCCCCTGGTCGTCTCCGAGGTCAACCCGCACGCGATCGTGGACCGGCCCAAGGGCATCATCGCCAACCCGAACTGCACGACGATGGCCGCGATGCCGGTCCTGAAGCCGCTGCACGCGGAAGCCGGTCTGGAGGCGCTGGTCGTCGCGACGTACCAGGCGGTGTCCGGCTCGGGCCTCGCGGGCGTGGCGGAGCTGCACGGGCAGGCGCAGAAGGTCGTGGCCGAGGCGGACCGGCTGACCCACGACGGCGAGGCGGTCGACTACCCGGAGCCGCAGGTCTACAAGCGTCCCATCGCCTTCAACGTGATCCCGCTCGCGGGTTCGGTCGTCGAGGACGGCCTGAACGAGACCGACGAGGAGCAGAAGCTCCGCAACGAGTCCCGCAAGATCCTGGAGATCCCCGGACTGAAGGTCTCCGGCACCTGTGTGCGGGTCCCGGTCTTCTCCGGCCACTCCCTCCAGGTCAACGCCCGTTTCGCGCGTCCGATCAGCGCCGCGCGCGCGACGGAGCTGCTGGGCGGCGCCCCCGGCGTGGCCCTCAGCGACATCCCGACCCCGTTGCAGGCGGCCGGCAAGGACCCTTCGTTCGTGGGCCGCATCCGTGAGGACGAGACCGTGGAGCACGGCCTCGCCCTGTTCATCTCCAACGACAACCTCCGCAAGGGCGCGGCCCTGAACGCGGTACAGATCGCGGAGCTGGTGGCGGCCGAGCTGAAGAGCTGACGCCGGGGTTTCCCGAGCGAGGGGGAGGGGCGGGTGCGGGACGCACCCGCCCCTCCCCCGTGTCCGGACCGGGGCGCGGCCCGGGCGCGCGGTCAGCTCCGGCGCACCTCGTACAGGAAGCAGCCGTACTCGACGGCCCGGACGTGGACGAGGGCGACCTCGGGATCACCGAACGCCTCGGCGAAGGCCGCGTCGAACCCGTCCGGGTCCTCGACGAGCCGGCCGCCCAGGATGCGCCCGGCGGCGGAGTAGCGGCGCACGGTGCGTCGGGAGCCGGTGAACGGCAGGCTCTCCCCGACCGGCCCCCGGCACGCGCGCGCGTGGACGAACACCGGGCCCTGCTCGTCGTACGCGCCGGGGTCGGCGCCGGTCGCGGCCGCCCAGCGGCGCAGCGGGGCGTACGAGACCAGCGCGATCAGCTCGCCGGGCTCGCTGCGGCGCAGACAGCAGCGCAGCGGGGCGCCGCCCTCCTCGTCGGTCAGGGGAACGGCCGGACGACCCGCGTCGTCGGTGGAGCGCAGCTCGTCGAGGACGTCCGGCGGGATGGGCCGCGCGGTGCGGGTGACCGGGTCGGTGACGGTGTGGGTGTCTGCCTGGGTCGTCATGTCCCGAGCCTCCCGCTCGCCGGCCGGCCTCACCGGCGGAATCCGGACGTCGCGCTCAGGCCGCCGGTCAGAGCGGCGAAGGCCGAGGCCGACGCCGCGCGGTCCGCACGGCGCGGGGCGGACCCCTTCCACACCGTCCCGGCGACGGCCGGCGCGGACCCCCTGTCGCCTCGGGGGTGGCCGGAGGGCCGCCCATAAGGTCGTCGCCTCGGGCAGGTGTCCCGTGGAAGGATGACGCAACCGACACATATCCGAGGAGATGACCGCGTGCCTGGCACAAACCTGACTCGCGAAGAGGCACAGCAACGGGCGAAGCTGCTCAGCGTTGACTCTTACGAGATCGATCTCGACCTCTCCGGCGCGCAGGAGGGCGGGACCTACCGGTCCGTCACGACGGTGCGCTTCGACGTCGCGGAGGGGGGCTCGGAGTCCTTCATCGACCTGGTGGCGCCGACCGTCCACGAGGTCACGCTGAACGGTGACACGCTCGACGCGGCGGGGCTCTTCAAGGACTCAAGGATCGCGCTGCCGGGCCTGCTGGAGGGCCGTAACGTCCTGCGGGTCGTCGCCGACTGCGCGTACACCAACACCGGTGAGGGTCTGCACCGGTTCGTCGATCCGGTCGACGAACAGGCCTATCTGTACACGCAGTTCGAGGTGCCGGACGCCCGCCGCGTCTTCGCGTCCTTCGAGCAGCCGGATCTCAAGGCCACCTTCCGGTTCACCGTGAAGGCGCCGACCGGCTGGACCGTCATCTCCAACTCCCCGACGCCCGAGCCCAAGGACGACGTCTGGGCCTTCGAGCCGACCCCGCGGATCTCCAGCTACATCACCGCGCTCATCGTGGGGCCGTACCACAGCGTCCACAGCGTGTACGAGAAGGACGGGCAGTCGGTCCCCCTCGGCATCTACTGCCGGCCCTCCCTCGCCGAGTTCCTCGACTCGGACGCGATCTTCGAGGTCACGCGGCAGGGCTTCGACTGGTTCCAGGAGAAGTTCGACTACGCCTACCCGTTCAAGAAGTACGACCAGCTGTTCGTGCCGGAGTTCAACGCGGGCGCGATGGAGAACGCGGGCGCGGTCACCATCCGGGACCAGTACGTGTTCCGGTCGAAGGTCACCGACGCGGCCTACGAGCTGCGCGCGGAGACGATCCTGCACGAGCTGGCCCACATGTGGTTCGGCGACCTGGTCACCATGGAGTGGTGGAACGACCTGTGGCTGAACGAGTCGTTCGCCACGTACACCTCCATCGCCTGCCAGGCGTACTACCCGCAGTCGCGCTGGCCGCACTCGTGGACGACGTTCGCCAACTCCATGAAGACCTGGGCGTACCGGCAGGACCAGCTGCCGTCCACCCACCCGATCATGGCCGAGATCCGCGACCTGGACGACGTCCTCGTCAACTTCGACGGCATCACCTACGCCAAGGGCGCGTCCGTCCTGAAGCAGCTCGTGGCGTACGTCGGCATGGACGAGTTCTTCGCGGGCGTGCAGGCCTACTTCAAGCAGCACGCGTTCGGCAACACGCGTCTGTCCGACCTGCTCGGCGCGCTGGAGGAGACCTCCGGCCGTGACCTCGGCACCTGGTCGCAGAAGTGGCTCCAGACCGCGGGCATCAACATCCTCCGTCCCGAGATCGAGACGGACGCCGAGGGTGTCATCACGTCCTTCGCGATCCGCCAGGAGGCCCCGGCGCTCCCGGCCGGCGCCAAGGGCGAGCCGACCCTGCGCCCGCACCGCATCGCCGTCGGCCTGTACGGACTCGACGCCACCAGCGGCAAGCTGGTGCGCGACGAGCGCGTGGAGCTGGACATCGACGGCGAGCTGACGGCCGTACCGCAGCTGGTCGGCAAGCGCCGTGCGAACGTCGTCCTGCTCAACGACGACGACCTGTCGTACGCCAAGGTCCGCCTCGACGAGCAGTCGCTCGCCTTCGTCACCGAGCACCTCGGCGACTTCGAGTCCTCCCTGCCGCGCGCCCTGTGCTGGGCGTCCGCCTGGGACATGACCCGGGACGGCGAACTGCCCACCCGCGACTACCTGTCCCTGGTGCTGTCCGGCATCGGCAAGGAGTCCGACATCGGGGTGGTCCAGTCGCTGCACCGCCAGGTCAAGCTCGCCATCGACCTGTACGCCGCCCCGGCCGCCCGCGAGACCCTGCTGACCCGCTGGACGGACGCCACGCTGGCGCACCTGCGGTCCTCGGCGGCGGGCAGCGACCACCAGCTGGCCTGGGCGCGCGCGTTCGCGGCGACCGCCCGCACGCCGGAGCAGATCGACCTCCTGGAGTCGCTGCTCGACGGCGGCCAGACCATCGAGGGCCTGGCCGTCGACACCGAGCTGCGCTGGGCGTTCGTGCAGCGGCTGGTGGCCGTGGGGACCTTCGACGAGGCGGACATCGCCGCCGAGTACGAACGGGACAAGACGGCCGCCGGTGAGCGGCACGCGGCGACCGCGCGGGCCGCCCGGCCGACCCCGGAGGCCAAGGCGGAGGCGTGGGCGTCGGTCGTGGAATCCGACGAGCTGCCGAACGCCGTACAGGAGGCCGTCATCGGCGGCTTCGTCCAGACCGACCAGCGTGAGCTGCTCGCGCCGTACACGGACCGGTACTTCGAGGTCGTCAAGGGCATCTGGGACTCCCGTTCGCACGAGATCGCCCAGCAGATCGCGGTCGGTCTCTACCCGACGGTCCAGGTCTCCCGGGAGACCCTGGATAAGACGGACGCCTGGCTGGCCTCCGCCGAGCCGAACGCGGCCCTGCGCCGCCTCGTCTCCGAGTCCCGCGCGGGCGTGGAACGCGCGCTGAAGGCCCAGGCGGCCGACGCGCAGTAGCCCCCGCCGGACCCCGCGGCGGCCCCGGCTCAGGGTTCCCGCTGCGGACGTTCCTGGTCAGGGGTTGCTGCTCAGGGGTTGCTGGTCCGGAGGTTCCTGGTCAGCGGTTCCTGCGCTGGAGGTTCCTGCGCAACAGAGGGCGCCCGATGTCGCATCGGGCGCCCTCTGCCGTCCCGGGCCGGGCCGGGGCGGGTCGGGCCGCGCTCACCGCCGGAGCGCCGGACCTGTCGTCCTCGGCCGGTCCTCGCGAGCCCCGCCTGCCGCCGGTGCGAACGTGCGTACGGCAGTTCCGCCGGCCCTCAGCTGGCCCGCCACCGTCGCGCCGAAGGCCAGCGCCATGCCCGTCAGCTGGAGCGGCGTCAGCGCCTGCCCGAGGGCGGCCCAGCCGACGACGGCCGCGGTCAGCGGGGACAACGGGCCCAGGAAGGTGACCTGGGTCGCGGTGAGCCGGCCGATGCCCCGGAACCAGAGCCAGTACGAGACCGCCGTGTTCGCCAGGGCGAGGTAGAGGTAGCCACCGACCGCACGGCCGTCCAGGGCGGGCGGAGCGCCTTCGAGAAGGAAGGCGAGCGGGGCGATGAGCAGGCCGCCCGCCGTGAGCTGCCAGCCGGCGAGGGCGAGCGGACCGACGCCGTCCGGGCGGCCCCACCGCTTCGTGAGCACCGTTCCGGCCGACATCGAGGCGGTGGACGCGAGCGCCGCGAGCACGCCGAGCGGGTCCAGCGCCCCGGCCGCCTTGAGCACCACCAGACTGACCCCGAACGCTGCCACGACCCCTGCCAGTACCGTCCTGGCGGCCGGCCGCTGCCCCAGCAGCAGCGCCGAGAGACCGACGACGAACAGCGGCCCGACCGAGCCGACGACCGCCGCCATGCCACCGGGCAGCCGGTACGCGGAGAGGAAGAGGAGCGGGAAGAAGGCGCCGATGTTCAGCGCGCCGAGTATCGCGGCCTTCCCCCACCAGACGCCGCGCGGCAGGACCCGGCCGAGGGCGAGCAGCAGCAACCCGGCGGGCAGGGCCCGCATCAGGCCGGTGAACAGCGGCCGGTCAGCGGGCAGGAACTCGGTGGTGACGGCGTAGGTGGTGCCCCAGGAGACGGGGGCGAGAGCGGTCAGCAGGACGGTCGTGGACCTCTTCATGGAATTAGCTTAGCGCTAAGCGACTTAGCGTCAAGCGGCTTAGCGACAAGCAGCTTGGTAGCGAGCTACTTTCTCGTGGCTGATCGGAATCGGGGGGATACTCGTCCCATGAGCAGCCCGCAGCCCCCGCGCAAGGACCCGGTCGACGCGATCATCGATCAGTGGGCGACGGTCCGCCCCGACCTCGACACCGGCGCCATGGAGGTCTTCGGCCGGATCTCCCGGCTCGCGCGCGCGATGGGCGACCGCATGGAGAAGGCGTACTCGGCTCTCGGCATCGGACGCGGCGAGTTCGACGTACTCGCCACGCTGCGCCGCTCCGGCGAGCCCTACACCCTCTCACCCCGCGAGCTGTCGGCGACGCTCATGCTCACCACCGGGGGCATGACCGGCCGCCTCGACAAGCTGGAGCGGGCCGCGCTGCTGCGCCGCTCCCCCGATCCGCACGACCGGCGGGGCCTCCAGGTGACGCTGACCGAGAAGGGGCTGGAGCTCGTCGACCAGGCGGTCGGCGCGGGCCTCGCCACCCAGACCGAGGCCCTGACCGCCGCCCTGGACACCGAACGGGTCCGTCAACTGGCCGAGCTGCTGCGAGAGTTGCTGCTGACGACGGAGACCCCCGGGAGTTGAGCCGGTGCGCTCGACGAGCCGGTCCGAAGGCAGGGCCGGGGAGCCGACCTGAGGGCTGACCGAGGAGCCGACCTGCCACCACGCCGCAGTACCTTGTCGGCGGCCTGGACCGCATGTTGACCGACGAGCCGACCTGACGGCTGACCGCGAGCTTCCGGCGACCCGTGGACACCGGCCTCCAGGAGGCGGCCGACCTCGGCTGGAAGTCGCCCAGGTGGTCGGCGGCCATGCGCCCGCCGACCTCCTCGACACCTACCAGGCCGAACGGCACCCCTGAACGCGTCGAGGGCGTCGGCCCCTCCCCGTACGCGCATGTCGTACGGGAAGGGGCCGACGCCCTCGGGCCCGAGGCCGGGCCGTGAGTCAGGGGGCCGCGAGCCAGGCCCAGGCCTAGGCCTGGCCCTTGACGGTGATGTTGGAGCTGGTGGGGTCGTGCCTGTCCTTCGACCTGTCCAGCACCCACACCAGGCCGGCGATGAGCGCGAACAGGGCGAGGGGGGCCACCACATAGAGGCCCAGCGTCTCGCCGACGCTCAGACCCGGGCCGGGGTCGTCACCGTCGTCGCGGGTCAGCGCGAGCGCGGGGGACGACATGAGCAGCATCATCAGCGTCGTACCGGCAGCCAGGGCGCCGGCGCGCAGGGCGTTCTTCTTGTCCACGGTGCCCAAGTTAGCGAACGGTGCCGGGGAGCGCGCGCCCGGGGTGCCGTATGAGGCGCGGGGCGCTCGTACGGCCGTTGCAGGGACCGCCACCGCCGAACGCCGTGACGGCATCGAAAGGCCCGCCCACCTCACCCACGACCTCCCCCCCCCGGCTCCCGGTCGGGCTGCCGGTCGGGCCTTACACGGCACGGCGTCGGCGCCGCTCAGGTTCCGCTCGGCACGGCGCTCAGGTTCCGCTCGGCTCCGCCCAGGCTTCGGCACGGCAGCCGCCGCTCAGGCTTCCGCAGGGGGAGTCCCCAAGGGCGGCGGGCCGTGCTTGTCCCCGGGGGCAGCACCGGGAGGGTCCTGCTCCTCCCGTAGCACCTCGATCAGCGCCCGCAGCCTCGGCGAGGCGGCCAGCTCCTCCAAGGTCACCGGGCGGCCCGCCGCGTCCGCGATCGGCAGTCGCCAGTTCGGATACTGGTCCCAGGTGCCGGGAAGGTTCTGCGGGCGGCGGTCGCCGACGCCGTCCGGGAGCCAGACGCCGATCATGCGGGCGGGGGTGCGCAGCAGGAAGCGGTGGACGGCCTGGACCTCGGCCTCCTCCGAGGAGAGGTCGCTGCCGCCGGTGCCGGCCAGAAGTCCGAGACGGGTGAGTGTGGCCAGCCACTCCGCCGTGTCGTTGGCCGCCTCCGCGCGCTCCTCCTCGACCGGGCGGGTCGCGAGGCCCAGCCGGTCCCGGAGTTCGACGTGGTCGCCGGTGAGCCGGGCGGCGGTGGACGGCAGGTCGTGCGTGGTGGCGGTGGCCAGGCAGTCGTCGCGCCAGCGGTCGGGGGGAAGGGGGCGCCCGTCGCCGTCCCAGTCCCGTTCGAACCACAGTACGGACGTACCCAGCACCCCCCGTTCGCGCAGCGTCTCGCGCACACCCGGCTCGACGGTGCCGAGATCCTCGCCGATCACCACCGAACCGGCCCGGGAGGCCTCCAGTACCAGGACCGCGAGCATGGCCTCGGCGTCGTAGCGGACGTACGCGCCCTCGGTCGGCGGCTCGCCCTGGGGGACCCACCACAGGCGGAACAGGCCCATGACGTGGTCGATGCGCAGGGCGCCTGCGTACCGGAAGAGTGCCTGGAGGAGCCGTCGGTAGGGCGCGTACCCGGAGGCGGCCAGCCGGTCCGGACGCCAGGGCGGCAGGCCCCAGTCCTGGCCGCGCGCGTTGAAGGCGTCGGGCGGTGCGCCGACCGACATGCCGGCGGCGAAGTACTCCTGCTGCGCCCACGCGTCGGCGCCCTCGGGATGCACGCCGACCGCCAGGTCGTGCACGATCCCGACCGGCATGCCCGCCTCCCGCGCCGCGCGCTGGGCGGCGGTGAGCTGGGCGTCGGTGAGCCAGGCGAGGCGGGAGTGGAAGTCGACGCGGTCCATCAACTCGCCGCGGGCGCGGGTGGTCTCGGCGGAGCGCGGGTCCTGAAGCCCGGCCGGCCACCGCCGCCACTGCGATCCGTGCACCTCGGCGAGCGCACACCAGGTGGCGTGGTCCTCCAGGGCCTGACCCTGTTCGGCGAGGAAGTCGCAGTAGGCGGCGCGCCGGCCGGGCCCGAGCGGTACCCGGGCGACCAGCTCCAGCGCCTCGCGCTTCAGTTCCCACACGGCGTCCCGGTCGATCAACTCGCCCTTTTCCAGGACGGCTTCGCGCAGTCGTCCGGCGCGTTCGAGCAACGCGGAACGCGGATCCCCGGCGTCCTGGAGGTACGCGAACTCGGGGACGTCCTCGACCCGCAGATGCACCGGATCGGGGAAGCGGCGCGAGGAGGGACGGTACGGGGAGGGGTCGGTCGGCGTGCCCGGTACGGCCGCGTGCAAGGGGTTGACCTGCACGAACCCGGCGCCGAGCGCCCGACCGGCCCAGGCGGTCAGCTCGCCGAGGTCACCGAGGTCGCCCATGCCCCAGGAGCGCCGGGAGAGCAGGGAGTACAGCTGGACGAGGAGTCCGTACGAGCGTCCCGAAGGCGTGGGGAGGCGGGGCGGCGCGACGACGAGATGGGCGCGGCCGGTCCGCCCGTCGGGCGCGCTGGCCGTCAAGAGGTGTACTCCCAGCGGGAGTCGCTCGACGGAGTCGCGGCACTCGCCCTGCTCGGTCTCCACCCGCAGGGCGGTGCCCCGGGGGAGGGCGGTGAGCGCTTCGCAGGGGCTTCCGCGCCAGCACACCACCGTCGGCGGCAGCAGCCGCTCGCGCAGCTCCCGTTCCCGGGCGGCGAGCGCGGCACGTACGGCCTTCGGGGTGCCCGCGTCGACGCCGAGGGCGGCCAGGGCACGGGTGACGGCACCGGCCGAGGCGGTGACCGTACGGTCCGGGGAGGGTTGGTAGGAGGTGGCGACGCCGTGCAGGGCGGCGAGCCGGGCGAGCTCCTCTCCGGGGGGCGCGGTCATCTAGGGCCTCGTGGAGTCGGAGTCCGCGACGGCGAACGGCGGCTCGCTGGTCAGGGGCTCGGCGTCGGGCAGCGGGGGTTCGCTGGTCAGCGGCAGTTCGGCGTAGGCGCCCTCGGCGCTGAAGGCGCAGAGGCAGGGGTTCTCGAGCTCGACGGCGGTGGCGGCGGAGTGCTCCGCCAGGCGTTTGGAGCGGGCCGGTGCGATCACGGTGGCCTCCTCATCAGTACGGCATCGGTTACCCCCAGCCCTACCCAGTGGACGCGGGGACAGACGTCCTCACGTCATTACACGCCGCCACCCCCTCCCGCGGCCCGCGCCGACACGACGGACCGGCGCGCCGGAACCAGGACGGACGACGCCGCACGCCGAGCAAGCCCGCCCTGCGCGAGGCAGCTCCGGCCCCGCCCGCCCGATCGCGCCAGGCCGTAACCGCGCCGCAGACGACGCGCGTGACGGCAGGCACGACTCGGCTCACGGCCCACGGCCCACGGCCCACGGGATGAGTACGGGGACGGCACCGGCACGCCGCTTCGGATCCGGGGGCACAGGGAACCCCCTGAAGCCCGTCACCGCGGGTACGTCACCGCGGGTCCGTCACCGCGGGTCCGTCACCTCCGGCCGGGGCCGCTCGTGACGCGATGTGCGGACGCGGGCGGGCGGGCGCCGCCCGCCATGCGAAGACCCGGATCGTCAGGCGCTGATGCCGTCGATCCGGGCCAGTGCGTCGTCCGCGCCGAACGGCTGCAAGTAGGGCAGCCAGCGCGGGTCCCTGTGCCCGGTACCGATGATGCGCCAGGCGAGTCCGGAGGGCGGCGCGGGTTTGTGGCGCAGCCGCCAGCCGATCTCGACGAGGTGCCGGTCGGCCTTGACGTGGTTGCAGCGGCGGCAGGACGCCACGACGTTGTCCCACACGTGCTTGCCCCCGCGACTGCGCGGGATGACGTGGTCGACGCTGGTTGCGACGCCACCGCAGTACATGCACCGGCCCCCGTCCCGGGCGAAGAGCGCCCGCCGGGTCAGAGGAACGGGCCCCCGATAGGGAACCCGGACGAATCGCTTGAGCCGGACCACGCTGGGTGCGGGGACTGTGACGGTCGCGCTGTGCAGGAAGGCGCCGGATTCCTCGAGGGAGATCGCCTTGTTCTCCAGGACGAGGACGAGCGCACGGCGGAGCGGTACGACGCCGAGCGGCTCGTACGACGCGTTGAGGACCAGGACATGCGGCACGGATGCCTCCTTGGGCGTCGGCGGCGCGTGGCTCGCGCCGGGACGATCTGTGGTCAGTGTCCCCTCTTGCCTGGTGGACGCGCCACCATGTCCCGGTAACGGGCTGGGAGTGTTTTCGACCACACCTGATGTCTCCCCCGGATCATGGCCTGTTCAAGCCCAGGTGAGGACTGTCTCTCCTTCACGGAACTCGCCGAACCACACACAATGCCCCGTTAGTGTGGTGGTTCTGCCCGTTCGGTGACCTTTCCGTGACCTTGCAGCGCGTGTCGCCCTTGACCGCCGCGCCGAATGGAGCAGTGCAGCACCTGGAGGTTCCTGCCGTGTCCTTGCCCGCCGTCCTACTGGCCGCCGACGCGTCACCGTCCCCGACTCCCTCGGAGTCGCCGACCGCGGTGACCGTCCCGTCCCTCCAGGACGCCCAGGAGAGCGCGACGAACGCGGCCAGCTGGGTCGAGCAGAACTGGTCGACCTGGCTGGCGATCGGTCTGCGCGTCCTGCTGATCCTGGTGATCGCGGTGGTGCTGAGAGTGGTGGTGCAGCGGGCGATCACCAAGCTGATCGACCGGATGAACCGCACCGTCTCCTCGGTGGACGGCACGGCGCTGGGCGGGCTGCTGGTCAACAACGAGCGGCGGCGTCAGCGCTCACAGGCGATCGGCTCGGTGCTGCGTTCGGTGGCGAGTTTCGTGATCCTCGGCACGGCGGCCCTGATGGTGCTGGGCACCTTCGAGATCAATCTGGCCCCGCTGCTGGCCTCCGCCGGTGTCGCGGGCGTGGCGATCGGTTTCGGCGCGCGCAACCTGGTCACGGACTTCCTCTCCGGTGTCTTCATGATCCTGGAGGACCAGTACGGCGTCGGCGACCAGATCGACGCGGGGGTGGCCACCGGTGAGGTCATCGAGGTGGGTCTGCGCGTGACGAAGCTGCGTGGTGCGAACGGTGAGATCTGGTACGTCCGCAACGGCGAGGTCAAGCGGATCGGCAACCTCTCGCAGGGCTGGGCGACGGCCGGTGTCGACGTGACCGTCAAGGCGTCCGAGGACCTCGACCTGGTCAAGGCCACGCTGGACGAGGTCGCCGAGAAGATGAGCAAGGAGGAGCCCTGGAACGAGCTCCTGTGGAGCCCGATCGAGGTGCTCGGCCTGGACAGCGTCCTGCTCGACTCGATGGTCGTGCGCGTCTCCGCGAAGACGATGCCCGGCAAGGCCCTGGTCGTGGAACGGGAGCTGCGCTGGCGGGTCAAGCGTGCCTTCGACGCGGCCGACATCCGCATCGTGGGCGGCGCGACCGCTCCCGCCACGGAGGATCCGGCCGACCCGACGGCCTCGGTGGCGGCGCCGTCGGTGTTCTCCAACGCGGACTCGCCGCAGGTGGCGGCGGCGGCTCCGCTCGCACAGCCCCGGCCGGTGACCCCGGCGAAGTAGCCCGTACGCCGGAAGGCCGCACCCGGGGGGTTCCGGGTGCGGCCTTCCGGCGTGTCGGGCCCTGCCGACGGCCGCGCCCGCGAAGTAACGACTCTGTTGCCTCGGGGGCGTTCACCCTTTCACTCCTTGACGTCCCCTTCGTGACGGGTCTACGTTCCTGCCAACCGATAGGAACCTTTCCTAACAGTGGCCGGATGTGGACTTGCGTCCGGCGGACTTGAGAAGCTGGGCCGTTCAGAAAGGCAGGTGTCGATCCCATGGCAGGAACCGCCGGTACGCCGGGCACCCCACGCGTCCTGCGCGCCATGAACGACCGCGCCGCCCTCGACCTCCTGCTGGCGCACGGCCCCCTGTCCCGCACCCGCATCGGCAAGCTCACCGGCCTGTCGAAGCCCACCGCCTCCCAGCTGCTGGCCCGGCTGGAAGCGGCGGGACTGGTGCTCGCGACCGGCACCACCGAGGGGCGCCCCGGCCCCAACGCCCAGCTGTACGAGGTCAACCCGGCCGCCGCGTACGCCGCGGGGCTCGACGTCACTCCCGAACGCGTGCTGGCCGCCGTCGCCGACGCGACCGGCCGGACCGTGGGCACGTTCGAGGTGCCCACGCCCGGCCGGAAGACCGCCGACGCCGTCGTACGGCAGGTCACCGACGCCCTCGACGGCGCGGTGAAGGCCGCGCGCCTCACCCGGGCCGACGTGCGACGGCTGGTCGTCGCCACCCCCGGCGCCTTCGACCCCACCACCGGCCGCCTGCGCTACGCCTCCCACCTGCCCGGCTGGCACTCCCCCGCGCTGCTCGACGAACTCGCCGCGGCCCTGCCGATGCCGGTCGAGTACGAGAACGACGTCAACCTCGCCGCCGTCGCCGAGCAGCGCCTGGGCGCGGCACGCGGCCACGAGGACTTCGTCCTGCTGTGGAACGAAGGCGGCCTCGGCGCCGCCCTCGTCCTCGGCGGCCGGCTGCACCGCGGCTGGACCGGCGGCGCCGGAGAGGTCGGCTTCCTGCCGGTCCCGGGCGCGCCTCTGGTCCGGCAGGTGACCAAGGCCAACAGCGGCGGCTTCCAGGAGCTGGCGGGCTCGCAGGCCGTCCCACGGCTGGCCCGGGAGCTCGGCATCACCGACATCCCGTCCGGGCCGTACGCCGAGGCCGCCGCCACGCTCGTCGAGCGGGCCGCCGCCGAGGACACCGCCCCGCACCGGCAGCTGCTCCAGACGTACGCGACCCGGCTCGCGACCGGTCTCGCCTCGCTCGTCTCCGTACTCGACCCCGAACTCGTCGTCCTCAGCGGCGCCTCCCTGACCGCCGGCGGCGAGGTGCTGCGCGCCCTCGTCCAGGACGAGCTGGAGGAGCTGGCCGCGTCCCGGCCGAAGCTGGTCATGGGCGACGTGACCGAACGGCCCGTGCTGCGCGGCGCGCTGGAGAGCGCGCTGGCGGCCACCCGCGACGAGGTCTTCGACACCTCCCGCTAGCCGCACCACCACCCCTCCCCGGACCCTCACCTCACCCCGCTCCACTCGCTCCATCTCGCTCCATCTCAGCGCATCTCATTCACCCCGACCTGTCCCTGGAAGGCTCCGCCATGCCCACACGCATATCCGAAGTCGTCCGAAAGGCGGCTTTTGCCCTCACCGCCTCCACGGTCCTTCTGCTGAGCACCACCGCCTGTACCGGCCAGTCCGCGACCGGTTCCGACGACGACGCGTCGAAGGAGACGACCCTCACCTTCTGGCACGCCTGGAGCGCGCCGAACGAGGTGAAGGCGGTGAAGTCACTGATCGCCGGCTTCGAGAAGGCGCATCCCAACATCCAGGTGAACGTCGTCGGCAACATGACCGACGACAAGATCAACCAGGCGCTGCGCGCGGGCGGGACCAAGGCGCCGGACGTCATCTCGTCCTTCACCACCAACAACGTCGGCAAGTTCTGCTCGTCGGGCGCCCTCGTCGACCTCAACCCGTATTTCGAGAAGGCGGACATCGACCCGTCCACGACCTTCCCCAAGGCCATGAACGAGTACACCCAGTTCGACGGCAACCGCTGTGCCGCCCCGCTGCTGGGCGACGCGTACGGCCTCTACTACAACAAGACGGCGTTCGAGAAGGCGGGCATCACCGCTCCGCCCAAGACCTGGTCCGAGTTCGCGGCCGACGCCGAGAAGCTGACGATCACCCAGGGGAACACCTTCAAGCAGCTCGGCTTCATGCCGAACTACCACGGCTGGGAGACGACCACCGAGCACTACCTCGGCCAGTTCTCCCCGACGTACTTCGACACGGCCGGCAAGTCGACCATCGCGACGGACCCGGCCGTCGCGTCCGCCTTCACCGTCCAGAAGAAGCTCGTCGACGACCTCGGCGGGTTCAAGAAGCTGGAGACCTTCCGCTCCACACTCGGCGACGAGTGGGGCCCCAAGCATCCCTTCCAGACCGGTCAGGTCGCCATGCAGCTCGACGGCGAGTGGCGGCTGGGCATGGCCCTCGACGCCAAGCCCGACTTCGAGATCGGCGTCGCCCCGCTGCCCGTCCCGGACGACCAGGCGGCCCAGTACGGCAAGGGCTACATCACCGGCACCATCGCCGGCATCGCCGCCACCAGCAAGAAGCAGAACGCGGCCTGGGAGCTGGTGAAGTACATGACCACCGACACGGACGCGGTCGTCGCCTTCTCCAACGCCATTCACAACGTGCCGTCCACCCTGGCCGCCCTGAAGTCCCCCGACCTGAAGTACGACGCGCGTTTCAAGACGTTCCTGGACATCGCCGCCAACCCGAACTCGACCACCTCCCCCGCGTCGATCAACGGCGGCGTCTACCTCACCACCGTGCAGCAGCTCGGCTACGACTACGAGAGCGGCAAGGTCACCGACCTGAAGGCCGGCCTGCAGAAGGCCGCGTCGCAGATCGACACGGACATCGCGCAGGCGAAGTAGCGATGGCGGCCACCCACACGCTGCGGGCGAAGCACCGGCGCTCGGCGCTGCGCACCCTCGCCTTCCTGTCCCCCTGGCTGATCGGTTTCGCGGTCTTCTTCGCGTACCCGATGATCTCGACGGTCTACTTCTCGTTCATGCACTACGACGGTTTCAGGCCGCCGACGTGGAGCGGCACGAAGAACTGGACGTACGTCTTCGAGCACTACCCGTTCTTCTGGCCCGCCCTGCGCAACACGCTGTGGCTCGTCGTGATCATGGTGACCCTGCGGGTTCTGTTCGGGCTCGGCATCGGCATGCTCATCACGAAGATCAAGACCGGTACGGGAGTCTTCCGCACCCTCTTCTACCTGCCCTACCTCGCCCCGCCGGTGGCGGCCACCATGGCCTTCGCCTTCCTCCTCAACCCCGGCACCGGCCCGGTCAACTCGATCCTGGAGAACGTCGGCATCCCGGCGCCGGGCTGGTTCAACGACCCGAACTGGTCCAAGCCCGCCCTGACCCTGATGTTCCTGTGGGGGGTCGGCGATCTCATGGTCATCTTTATGGCCGCGCTGCTCGACGTACCGAAGGAGCAGTACGAGGCCGCGGAACTGGACGGCGCTTCGGCGTGGCAGCGGTTCCGGTTCGTCACCCTCCCCAACATCTCGCCCATCATCATGTTCGCGGTCGTCACCGGCGTGATCGCGGCGATGCAGTGCTACACACAGCCCCTGGTCGCCGGAAAGGTCGCCTCGGGCGTGATCCAGGGCGCGGGCACCATGTTCGAGCCCGGCTACCCCGAGCACTCCACGCTCACCCTTCCCCAACTCGTCTACAACCTCGGCTTCCAGCGCTTCGACTACGGCTCGGCCTGTGTCGTGGCCCTGGTGCTGTTCGCCCTGTCGATGGCGTTCACCGCGCTGTTGATGCGGCGCCGGGGCGGTCTCATCCAGGCAGGTGACTGACCCCCATGACCCACGTACTGGACCGGCCGGCGGAGTTGCGGACACCCTCCTCGCCCGCCGAGCGCACGGCCCGCCGCAGGGCGCTGCTGGAATGGATCGCGGTCCACTCCCTCGGCGTGGCCGCGGCCCTCTTCTTCACCCTCCCGTTCGTGTTCGTGCTCCTGACGTCCCTGATGAGCGACTCCCAGGCGCTCAGCCGGGACCTGGTCCCGCACACCTGGGAGTGGGCCAACTACCGGAAGGTCTTCGACACCCCGGGCTTCCTCACCTGGTGGCGCAACACGCTGATCTACGCGGGACTGGGCACGGTCCTCACCGTCGTCTCGTCGATCCCGGTGGCGTACGCGCTGGCCAAGTTCCGCTTCCGGGGCCGCAATCTGACGCTCATGCTGGTGATCTCGATGATGATGCTGCCCCCGCAGGTGGTCGTCATCCCGATGTACCTGTTCTGGGCCAAGCAGCTGGACCTGTCGGGCACGCTGTGGCCGATGATCATTCCGCTGGCGTTCGGCGACGCGTTCTCGATCTTCCTGCTGCGCCAGTTCCTGCTGACCATCCCGAACGAGTACCTGGACGCCGCGAAGGTGGACGGCTGCGGGGATCTGCGCACCCTGCTGAAGGTCGTGCTGCCGATGGCGAAGCCCGGCATCGCCGCCGTCGCCCTCTTCCAGTTCTTCGCCGCCTGGAACGACTACTTCGGACCGCAGATCTACGCCTCCGAAAATCCGAACGCGTGGACCCTCTCCTACGCCCTGGAATCCTTCAAGGGCGCGCACCACACCGACTGGAACCTCACCATGGCGGCCACCGTGCTGGTCATGGCACCCGTGATCCTCGTGTTCTTCTTCGCCCAGAAGGCGTTCGTCGAAGGTGTCACCCTCACCGGAGTAAAGGGTTAACAAGCCATGAAACTCACCGTGGTCGGCGGCGGCTCGACCTACACACCCGAACTCGTCGACGGCTTCGCCCGCCTGCGCGACACCCTCCCCGTCGAGGAGCTCGTCCTCGTCGACCCGGCGGCCGACCGCCTGGACCTCGTCGGCGGCCTGGCCCGCCGGATCTTCGCCCGGCAGGACCACCCGGGCCGCATCGTGACGACGTCCGACCTGGACGCGGCCGTCGAGGGCGCCGACGCCGTGCTGCTCCAGCTCCGCGTCGGCGGCCAGGCGGCCCGCGAGCAGGACGAGACATGGCCGCTGGAGTGCGGCTGCGTCGGGCAGGAGACGACGGGCGCGGGCGGCCTCGCGAAGGCGCTGCGGACCGTTCCGGTGGTCCTGGACATCGCCGAACGGGTCCGCCGGGCCAACCCGCACGCCTGGATCATCGACTTCACCAACCCGGTCGGCATCGTCACCCGCGCGCTCCTCCAGGCCGGCCACAAGGCGGTCGGCCTGTGCAACGTGGCGATCGGCCTCCAGCGGAAGTTCGCCGCTCTGCTCGACGTCACCCCGGCCGAGGTCCACCTGGACCACGTGGGCCTCAACCATCTCACCTGGGAGACCGGGGTGCGGCTGGGCGGCCCCGAGGGCGAGGACGTGCTGCCGGGCCTCCTGGCCGCCCACGGCGACACGATCGCCGCCGATCTGCACCTGCCCCGCGTGCTCCTGGACCGGCTGGGCACGGTCCCCTCCTACTACCTGCGCTACTACTACGCGCACGACGAGGTCGTACGGGAGCTCCGTACGAAGCCGTCCAGGGCGACGGAAGTGGCCGCGATGGAACGGCAGTTGCTGTCGCTGTACGCCGACCCGGCCCTCGACGAGAAGCCGGAGCTGCTGGCGAAGCGCGGCGGCGCCTACTACTCGGAGGCGGCGGTGGATCTGGCGGCGGCGCTGCTGACCGGCAGCGGAAGCCCCTACCAGGTGGTGAACACCCTCAACAACGGCACGCTGCCCTTCCTCCCGGACGACGCGGTGATCGAGGTCCAGGCGGCGGTGGGACCCAAGGGCCCGTCCCCGCTGCCGGTGCCACCCCTCGACCCGCTCTGCGCCGGCCTGACGGCGAACGTGACGGCGTACGAGGACCTGGCCCTGCGGGCGGCCCTGCACGGCGGCCGCGACCGGGTGTTCAAGGCCCTGCTGTCCCACCCCCTGATCGCCCAGTACGAGTACGCCGAGCAGCTGACCGACCAGCTGATCGCACACAACCGGGAGCATCTCGCGTGGGCCTGACGGCAAGCGTGCTCGCCATCGACGCGGGCAACAGCAAGACGGACGTCGCGGTCGTGGCGGCCGACGGGACGGTCCTCGCCACGGCCCGCGGCGACGGCTTCCGCCCGCCCGCCGTGGGCGTGACGGCGGCGGTGGACGCCCTGGCCGGCACCGTCACGCGCGCGTACACGGCAGCCGGCGTCGACTCGGTGGTCCATGTCTCGGCCTGTCTGGCCAACGCCGACCTGCCGGTGGAGGAGGAGCAGCTGGCGACGGCCCTGCACGCGCGCGCGTGGGGCGCCTCGGTGGACGTCCGCAACGACACGTTCGCCATCCTGCGGGCGGGCGTCGCCGAACCCCGGGGGGTGGCCGTCGTCTGCGGCGCCGGCATCAACTGCGTCGGCATGCGCCCCGACGGCCGCACCGCCCGCTTCCCGGCCCTCGGCCGCCTCTCCGGTGACTGGGGCGGCGGCTGGGGTCTGGCCGAGGAGGCGATATGGCACGCGGCGAGGGCGGAGGACGGCAGGGGCGGACCGACGGCCCTCACCGACGCGCTCCCGTCCCACTTCGCCCTGCCGTCCATGTACGCCCTGATCGAGGCGTTCCATCTGGAGCACATCCCCCCGTCCCGCCGCCACGAACTGACCCCGGTCCTCTTCGCCACGGCGCGGGACGGGGACGCGGTGGCGCGCGCGATCGTCGACCGGCTGGCGCAGGAGGTGGTGTCGATGGCGACGGTGGCACTGACCCGTCTGGACCTTCTGGAGGAGGAGACCCCGGTACTTCTGGGGGGAGGCGTTCTCACCGCGGGCCACGGACGACTGGACGACGGGGTACGGGAGCTCCTTGCCGCGCGGGCGCCGAAGGCGGTGGCGAGCGTCGTACGGGAGCGTCCGGTGCTGGGGGCCGCGCTGCTGGGCCTGGACCGGCTGGGGGCGGACGCCGACGTGCAGCGAAGGGTGCGCGGGCACTTCGCCGCGGGGTGAGTGAGCTCCGCCGCCGCCGAACACGACACGGGTCCCCCGAAGGAACCGAAGACCCACGTGACGCGTATTCATGGACAGGGGTGACTGCGATCTGATCAAGATCGCGTGAAGGCCGGTGCGGATGACCGGTCCCGCCAGCGATACTGGCGGCGGTAGATGACCATGGGGGAGGTCAAACGTGGCAAACCCGGCACCAGCCAGCACCGTGGCGCCAGTTGCGCCGGTCTCGGCGCCACCGCCGACCCGCCGTACGGCGTTCGCCGAGGGCGTCGACAAGGCGCGCGCGGCGGCGACGACGGAGCCGGGCCGGCTCCGCATCATCGGCGCCCTCCTCGCTCTGCTCGTCCTCGCCTTCGGCGCCGTGACGGCCTGGCAGACGACGGACCGCGCGGCCGCCGCCGACGACGTGCTGCACAAGAGCCAGCCGCTCAGCACGGCCGCGGCCGACATCTACCGTGCGCTCGCCGACGCCAACACGGCGGCCTCCAGCGGGTTCCTGGCGGGGGGCCAGGAGACGGCGGAGTCCCGCGCGCGCTACGAGGAGGACATCGACGAGGCGGCCGCCAAGCTCGTCACGGCGGCCAGCAACGCCGACCCCGACTCGCCCTCGACGGCGTTCATCACCAAACTGAACACGCTGCTGCCCGAGTACAAGGGCCTGGTGGAGCGCGCACGGACGTACAACCGGCAGGGTTTCCCCGTCGGCGGCGCCTATCTGCGGTACGCGAACGAGAAGATGCAGGGGGAGATGCTCCCGGCGGCCCAGGATCTCTACACCAAGGAGAACCAGCGCCTCCAGGACGACTACGGCGACGCCACCCCCTACCCGTGGGCGGCGATCGCGCTGGGCGTCCTCGCGCTGGCCGGTCTCGCCTGGGCGCAGCACCGCAACTACCGCCGTACGAACCGCGTCCTGAACCACGGCCTGGTCGCCGCGACGGCGGCCACCACGGTCGTCCTGCTCTGGCTGGTCGTCGGCCACAGCGTGGCCCGCGCGGGTCTGAACGACTCCTACGACCACGGGGTCCGCTCGCTGAACGTCCTGCACGACGCCCGGATCGCCTCCCTCAAGGCCCGCGGCAACGAGAACCTGACGCTGGTGGCGCGCGGCGCCGAGACGGTGAAGGTGTCGGCCGACGGCGAGGAGGTGACGCTCGACAAGTACGACCACGAGTTCACCACCGAGATCGACACCCTCGGCAAGGGCCTCACCCTCGCGGCGAAGCTCGCCGACGACCAGGCCGGCGAGAAGCCGGTCGAGTCGGCCGAGAGCAACATGGCGGAGTGGAAGAAGCGCCACACCACGGCCCGCGCGCAGGACGACAACGGCAACTACGAGCAGGCGCTCGCCCTGGTGATCGGCGGCAAGGACGCGACCGGCGCGTGCTTCGACAACGTCGACCAGAACCTCGCGGACGCGCTGAAGCACGAGCAGACCGAGTTCCGCCAGGCCGCCGGGGACGGTCTGGACGCGATGGCCGGCCTGCCGATCGGCGCCGCCGTGCTCGCCGTGCTGGGCGCCGCGGGCGCGGTCGTCGGCATCGGCCGCAGACTGTCGGAGTACCGGTGAACAGGCGTGGGCCGGTGAACGGGCGCGGATCGGTGAACGGGCGTCTCCCGGTGGGCAGGAGCGTGTCGGTGGGCGGGGGCGAACCGGCGGAAGGAGGCGTACCGGTGGGAGGGGGCGTGACGATGCGTGTGCGACGGGTGCGAGCCGGCCTGAAGGGCTGGGGCGGAGTGGGCGCGATGGCGGGCCTGTGCGCTCTCGCGCTGGCCTTCGTCCTGCTGCTGCCGTGGACGACCCGGTCGCCCGGCGACGGAAGCACCGGCCGGGCCGGGCAGGGCATCGCCGCGGGCTCCCAGGCGGCCGACGCCGACTGCACGGACCCGGAGAAGCGGACGCCCGCGCCGTCGAGCGCGGACGGTCCGACGATCGCCGCCATCAAGGCCCGGCAGGGCGAGAAGCGCAAGCTGATCGTCGGCGTCGACCAGAACAGCTACCGCTGGGGTTACCGCGACCCCAACAACACGGGCGCCGAGCTGGAGGGCTTCGACATCGACCTGGTCCACCGGATCGCCCAGGACATCCTCGGCGACCCGAACGCCGTCCAGTTCAAGGCCATCCCGACCAACCAGCGCATCCCGGCCATCCAGGAGGGCCGGGTCGACATGGTCGTCCGCACCATGACGATCTCCTGCACCCGCCTGGACGACGTCGCCTTCTCCGCGCCCTACTTCAAGACGGGACAGCAGGTCCTCGCGCCCAAGTCCTCGACGATCAAGGGCTACGACGACACGCTGGCGAAGAAGAAGATCTGCACGGCGACCGGTTCGACGGCCAACACCAAGCTGGTCGACGACAAGAAGGCCGGGAAGATCGCCTCCAGTGCGGTGATCGCCACCCCCGTGCCCAACCAGCTCGACTGTCTCGTGCGGTTGCAGCTAGGCGAGGTGGACGCGGTCGTCACCGACGGCGCGCTTGCGGCCAGTCAGGCCGCCCAGGACCCCACGGTCGAACTGAAGGGCGCCCCCTTCACGACCGAGTACTACGGCGTGGCCATGAAGAAGACCGCGACGGATCTGGTACGCCGGGTCAACCAGACCCTGGTGGAGTACCGCGCGAGCGGCTGGCAGGCCTCGTACGACAAGTGGCTGTCGGCGACACTGGGCGGTGACGCGACGAAGTCGAAGCCGCCCGTGCCGCAGTACCTGAGCACAGGCTGACGGACCGGCGGGTAGGACGGCAGGGCAGGCGGCGGACGAAGCCGAGAGACCGACACAGCAGCGAGAGGTGATCGATGGGCGTCACGGGACCCCCCGGGCCGGTGATGGACCGGGACGAGGTCGACCGTGCGCTGGCGCGGCTCGGCGCGGAGCACGAGGCGATCGAGACCTCGCTCCTCGCCCTCCAGGACCACGCGGGCCGCAGACTTCTCGAGGGCGCCGAACTGACCGGTGTCACCAAGGACCGCTGGGCGTCCGCGGAGGCGGCGATCACGCTGCTGTGGACGTACTTCGACGCGTACACGGACGCGCTGCGCGGCGCCCGCGACATCCGCTCGCGGCGCCGCTGGTCCAGCCGCGAGGATCTGGCGGAGCTGACGGAACTGCTGCGCGGCGAGTCGGTCACGGTGGCGGGTTCCGCCGCCGGTACGGCCGCCACCGCCAACGCGCCCACGCTGCACGGAGCCGGCCGGCTCAGCCACAGCTTCTCCCTCAGTACCCTCGTCGACCGGATGAACGAGCTCTACGCGTCCTCGCTCGACATGGTCGTCACCGCCGACGCGGTGTGGTCGGCGCTGCCCGCCCGGATAGATCTCCTGGCCGCGGAGCTTCAGCGCACCCGCCGGCTCGCGCACTCCGTCGGCGTCCGCCCGGGCGAACACCCGGCGGGCGACGACCTGGAGCGCATCACCCGCACCCTGACCTCCCTGCGCGAGCAGGTGGTGTCGGACCCGCTCGCCTTCTGGGTCCCCGCGCAGGGCAGTTCGGCGCCGGGCGGCGGCCGTCCGGACACCACGGTGTACGACCGTGAGGCGCGCGCCCTGGAGGACGTACGACGGGAGATCGACGCGGTACTGACGGTTCGTCAGGACGCCGAGCAGCGGCTGGTGAGGCTGCGGGACATCCTCAGCCGGGCCGACCGGACGCTCGCCGAGGCGCGCACCGCGCGCGGCGAGGTCCTCGCGAAGATCGCGGCGACGGAGGTGCCGGTGGTCAGCGGCCCGCCGACCGCGCTCCAGGAGCAGCTCGCGACGGCCGCCGAGTACCGCAGGCACGCCCAGTGGCACCGCCTGTCCCCGCTCCTGGAGTCCCTGGAGCAGAAGGCGGAGGACGAACTGCTGCGTGCGCGCGAGTCGCTGACCGCGGTCACCCAGCCGCTGGCGGTGCGCGCGGAGCTGCGCGGCCGTCTCGACGCGTACAAGGCGAAGGTCGCCCGGCACGGACTCGCCGAGGACCCGTTCCTCATCGAGCGCTACGACGCGGCGCGCCGCATGCTGTGGAGCGCGCCCTGTGATCTGCGCGTCGCCGGACAGGCCGTCCTGCGCTACCAGCAGGCGGCCGCCGAACTGCTCACGGCACCGCGCGTGCCGGAGCAGGGTGGACCTCAGGACCGTAGGGGGGAGCAGTAGCCATGAGTCAGGCAGGGCAGGCGTGTCAGCGGCCGGGCTGCGAGGGGTCGTACGAGGACGTGGGCGGCGGCGAGCTGTACTGCGACACCTGCGGTCTGGCGCCGGTCGTCTCGCCGAGCGGGCTGGTCGGCTCAGCGCCGACCGGGGTGACCGGCGGCGGCAAGGGCTCGGCACGCGGCGCCGGTTCGCGGGCCAGCGGGCGCAGTGCCCGCAGCACCCGTACGTCGTCGCAGTCTTCGAAGTCGCGTCGCTCGGTGTCCGGGCGGCTGTCCCGGTCGCTCTCGGGCACGTCGACGGGCCGCTCGGTGTCGGTGCGCAGCTCCGGCTCGACCGCGGGGTCGTCCGGGCGGGCCCGGCTCGGCGCCGGCCTGGTCACGGTGCCGCAGGTGCCGAGACCCGACCCCCGTGTGATGGTGCAGGAGAATCCCGAGGTGCCGGAGCGCAAGCGATTCTGCTCGCGCTCCGACTGCGGTGCCCCGGTGGGACGTTCGCGCGGTGAGCGGGAAGGCCGCACGGAGGGCTTCTGCACCAAGTGCGGCCACCCGTACTCCTTCGTGCCGAAGCTGAAGGCGGGCGACGTCGTGCACGGCCAGTACGAGGTCGTGGGCGCGCTGGCGCACGGTGGGCTCGGCTGGGTCTATCTGGCGGTCGACCGCGCGGTCTCCGACCGGTGGGTGGTGCTCAAGGGCCTCCTGGACACCGGCGACCAGGACGCGATGGCCGCGGCCATCTCCGAACGGCGCTTCCTCGCCGAGATCGAGCACGCCAACATCGTGCGGATCTACAACTTCGTCGAGCACCTCGACCAGCGCACCGGCTCGCTCGACGGCTACATCGTCATGGAGTACGTCGGCGGCAAGTCGCTCAAGGAGATCGCCAACGACCGCCGCACTCCGCAGGGCAAGCGGGATCCGCTTCCCGTGGAGCAGGCGTGCGCGTACGGCATCGAGGCGCTCGAGGCACTCGGCCATCTGCACAGCCGTAACCTGCTGTACTGCGACTTCAAGGTCGACAACGCGATCCAGACCGAGGACCAGCTCAAACTGATCGACATGGGCGCGGTCCGGAGAATGGACGACGACGAGTCGGCCATCTACGGCACGGTCGGCTACCAGGGTCCGGAGGTAGCGGAGGTCGGGCCGTCCATCGCGTCCGACCTGTACACGGTGGGCCGTACGCTCGCCGTCCTGACCTTCGACTTCCAGGGCTACACGACCGTCTTCGTCGACTCGCTGCCCGACCCCGACAACATCGAGGTCTTCCGCCAGTACGAGTCGTTCTACCGGCTGCTGGTCCGCGCCACCGACCCCGACCCGGCCCGCAGGTTCGCCTCGGCGCAGGAGATGGCGGAGCAGCTGACCGGCGTGCTGCGCGAGGTCGTCTCGCTCCAGAGCGGCCGGGCCCGGCCCGCGCTGTCGACCCTGTTCGGGCCGGAGGTCAAGGTCACGGACACGGAGCTGTTCCCCAGGCCGGCCGGCGAGGTGTCCCGGCTGGGCGCGCGGATCGCCGTCAGGCCGCCGCGTCGGTTCGGCGGTTCGGGCACCACGCCGGCCCTGCCCGGCGGCGCTCCCGCGTTCGCCGGCGCCGCTCCCGCGCTTCCCGGTGCCGCCGCCTTCGTCGGTGGCTCCGGGCCGGCGGGCTCCGGCGGTGGCGCGTCGTCGGGCGCCGGGAGCACCGTCGCCGCGAGGGCCGTCGCCCCCGGCCTCGTGAAGACCGTCCCCGCGCCCGCCGCCGCGCTCGCGCTGCCCGCTCCGCACGTCGACGCCAACGACCCCAACGCGGGTTTCCTCGCCGGGCTGCTGGCGTCCGCGCCGAGCGAGCTGATCACGGCTCTCGCGGCCGCGCCGGCGCCGTCGGTCGAGACCCGGCTGCGGCAGATCCGCGCCTGGCTGGAGAACGGCGACCACCAGGCCGCCCTCATGTCCCTGCAGAAACTCGAGGGCGAACGGCCCGACGACTGGCGGGTGGTCTGGTACCGGGGAGTCACCTCGCTGGTCACCGGCGACCACGAGGGCGCCGCGCTCGCCTTCGACGCGATCTACGACGCCTTCCCGGGCGAGCCCTCGCCCAAGCTGGCGCTCGGCCTGTGCGCGGAGGTGCTGGGGCAGCTGGACAACGCCGCCGAGTACTACCGCCTGGTCTGGTCGACCGATCCGAGCTTCGTTAGCTCCGCGTTCGGCCTGGCCCGCGTCCAGCTCGCGGCCGGGGACCGCCGGAGCGCCGTGCGTACGCTGGAATCGGTGCCGGAGTCCTCCATCCACTACACGGCGGCCCGGGTGGCCGCCGTGCGGGCCCGGCTGCGGGAGCGGACCGCACTCGCCTCCGACGTACCCTTCCTGGAGGACCTCACCGCCGCCGCGGCCCAGGTCGAGGCGCTGGACGCGTACGGTCTGGATCCGACGCGACGCGAGCAGTTGTCCGCCGAAGTCCTCGGCTGCGCCCTCGACTGGATACTCTCCGGTGGCCAGGGCGCGGGCTCGGCCGCCGGGGTGCTGCTCGGCAGTGAACTGGACGAGCGGGGACTGCGCTTCGGCCTGGAGCGCTCGTACCGCACGCTGGCCCGGCTGGCGACCGGCGGCGAGGAAAGGATCGACCTGGTGGAACGTGCCAATCGTTACCGCCCCCGGACGTGGGTGTAGTTGATGTCCCAGATGCCCCGGCAGGCCGCTCTGCCGACGTGTCCGAGCTGCGCGGAGCCGCTCGACGCGGGTGACCGTTTCTGCGGTGCGTGCGGATACGACCTGTCCGCCGTGCCGTCGCGACCGGACGACCACCCGACCCTCACCATGAACGCCCCGGCCCAGCCGGCTCCCCCGGAAGCGGCGACGGGTCCGGCGGGGCCGACGGTCAGCGGTGCGGGCGTACCGGGTGCCGACCCGAACGGCATCCCCGCGAGCGGCGCCGGTGCGCACCAGGTGAGTGGTGCGGGCGCGCACGGTGCCGGCGTGGGCGGCGTCGCCACCGCGGCGCTGCCTCCTGAGGGCGCGCTGCCGCCGCCGTCGGGTCCCGGTGCGCCGATGCCGCCGCAGGGTTCCGGTGCACCGGTGCCGCCCGGCTCCCCGCTCCCTCCGCGACCCGCCCCCTCCTCCCCTTCCCCCGCCTCCGGTGACCCGGGAGGCGCCGATGTCCCCGGTGTGCGGTTCGACCGGCCCTCGGAGCCCGACGAGTACGCCCTGCAGGCGCCGGACCCCCGGGTCGCCGCCGAGGCCGCCGCGGTGGCCGAGACCAACCAGGTCTGCGTGGCCTGCCGGGCGGGCCGGGTCGACGACGACGGGTACTGCGAGAACTGCGGGCACGCGCAGCCGCGCGAACGCGACCACATGGAGCAGGAGTCGGGGCCCTTGGCCGCCGTCAGCGACCGCGGTCTGCGCCACCACCGCAACGAGGACGCCTTCGGCCTCGGCCGCACCGCCCTGCCGGACGGCTCGCCCGCGCTCGTGGCGATCGTCTGCGACGGCGTGTCCTCCGCGACCCGCCCGGACGAGGCCTCCCTCGCCGCGTCGAAGGCGGCCAGCAAGTCGCTGCTGGCCGCGCTGCCGCAGGGCACCCACCCGCAGCAGGCCATGCACGAGGCGATCGTCGCCGCCTCGTACGCGGTCAACGCGCTGGCCGACGAGCCGGCCACGGCCCGTGAGCAGGCCCCGCACCAGAACGCCCCGGCCTGCACCCTCGTGGGGTCGATCGTCACACCCGGGCTGCTCGTCGTCGGCTGGGTCGGCGACAGCCGCGCCTACTGGGTCCCGGCGGACCGCAGTTCGCCCCCGGCCCGGCTCACCGAGGACGACTCCTGGGCCGCGCAGATGGTGGCCGCGGGCCTGATGAACGAGGCGGAGGCCTATGCCGACGAGCGCGCCCACGCGATCACCGGCTGGCTCGGCGCCGACGCCTACGAACTGGAGCCGCACACCGCTTCCTTCAAGCCGGACCGGCCCGGTGTGGTGGTGGTGTGCACGGACGGCCTGTGGAACTACGCCGAGGCGGCCGAGGACATGGCCGAGGTCGTCCCGCCGGACGCCTCCGCCCGCCCGCTGCACAGCGCACGCGTCCTGGTCGGCCACGCCCTGGACGGCGGGGGCCACGACAACGTAACAGTGGCCGTCGTGCCGTTCCCCGCCCCCGCGCAAGGGGCAGGATCGGCCTGAGGCCGCGAACGGGAAACAACGGAAACACCGGAACACGGGGAAACGCCGGAGAACACGGGAAGCACGGGGAAGCACGCGTACGGACCGGTGGGGACCGGTCCGTATTCAGAGATCGCCCCGCGAACGTGGGGTGTCCGAGGGGGATTTGAGTAGGCATGGCCATTTTCTCGAAGTCGAACGTGCCGCAGTTCTCGGTGGACGTCTACCAGAACGAGTACCTGCCGGAGGGCGGCCGCGAGGTCAACGCGATCGTCACGGTCACCGCCACCGGCGGCGGCACGGTGGGCAGCGCGGCAGCCGCGCCGCACCTGTACTCGCCGAGCCAGGGGCCGTCCGCCGCCGTGGCGATCATGGTGGACTGTTCCGGCTCGATGGACTATCCGCCGACCAAGATGCGCAACGCCCGCGACGCCACCGCCGCCGCCATCGACACCCTGCGCGACGGCGTGCACTTCTCGGTGATCGGCGGCACCCATGTCGCCAAGGAGGTCTACCCGGGCGGAGGCCGCCTCGCGGTCGCCGACGCGACCACCCGGGAACAGGCCAAGCAGGCGCTGCGCCGGCTGAGCGCGGGCGGCGGCACGGCGATCGGCACCTGGCTGCGGCTGGCCGACCGGCTGCTCTCGACCGCGGACGTCGCGATCCGGCACGGCATCCTGCTCACCGACGGCCGCAACGAGCACGAGTCGCCGCAGGACCTCAAGGCCGCCCTCGTCGACTGCGCCGGACGTTTCACCTGTGACGCCCGCGGTGTGGGCACCGACTGGGAAGTGAAAGAAGTCACAGGCATCGCCTCGGCCCTGCTCGGCACCGCCGACATCGTCGCCGACCCGGCCGGCCTGGCCGCCGACTTCACGCAGATGATGGAGACGGCGATGGGCAAGGAGGTCGCGGACGTCGCGCTGCGCCTGTGGACCCCGGTCGGCACCGCCATCAAGTTCGTCAAGCAGGTCGCGCCGACGGTCGAGGAGCTGACCGAACGCCGCACGGAGGCGGGGCCGCGCGCGGGTGACTACCCCACCGGTTCCTGGGGCGACGAGTCCCGCGACTACCACGTGTGTGTCGAGGTCCCGGCCGCGAACGTCGGCCAGGAGATGCTCGCCGCCCGGGTCTCGCTGGTCATCCCGCAGCCGGACCACACGGTGCAGAACCTCGGCGCGCAGGGTCTGGTGCGAGCCGTGTGGACCGACGACATGTCCGCCTCCACGTCGATCAACCCTCAGGTCGCGCACTACACCGGCCAGGCCGAACTGGCACAGGTCATCCAACAAGGTCTCGACCTTCGCAAAGCGGGAGATATGGACGGAGCAACGGCCAAACTGGGCCGTGCCGTTCAGCTCGCGAGCGCCTCGGGGAACGGTGATACTGCGAAACTGCTTGCGAAGGTGGTGGACGTGGTCGACGCCACGACAGGTACTGTGCGACTGAAGGCGAAGGTCACGGACGCCGACGAGATGACGCTCGAGACCCGGTCCACAAAGACTGTTCGTGTAAAGAAGTGACCTGAACGAGCTTTTGGGACACCGAAGGAGAGAGGGGGACGCGCCGACATGCCGACCTGCCCGAACGGACACCAGTCGGGTTCCGACGACTGGTGCGAGGTCTGCGGTCACCGCATGGCCGGTGCCGTGCCTCCGCCCCCTCCCCCGCCGCCCCCGACCGCCGGCGGCTACGGCTTCCCGCCGCCCCCGCCCGGTCAGGGCGGCCAGCCCGGCCAGCCCGGCGGACGGCACCTGTCCTCCGTGCCGGACCACGAGCCCGAGCTCTGCCCGCAGTGCCGTACGCCCCGTGAGGGCGGTGCTCCGTTCTGCGAGGAGTGCCGGTGGAACTTCCTGACCAACACGGCGACCTCCTACACCCCGGCCGCCCCGCGCCCGCCGGCGCCCGGCCCCGGCGCGGGCCCCGGCGCTCCGGGCCACGGCGGCCCCGGTGGTCAGGGCGGCCCCGGTGGTCAGGGCGGTCAGGGCGGTCCCGGTGGGCGCTTCCAGCCGCCGCCCCCCTCCTACGGGGGCGGTGACCCGTTCGAGTACCAGAGCTCCCGCCCGTCCCAGATGAACCGTCCCGCCGAGCCGATCCCGCCGTTCGGCGGCGAGCCGTCGGGCCCGGGCGGTCAGGGCAGGCCCGGTGGCCAGGGCGGTCCCGCCGGTGGCCCGCCTCCGGGCGCCTTCGGGCGGAACCCCTCCGGCCAGGGCGGCGATCTCTTCGGCCGCGAACCGTCCGGTCCCGGCGGCCGTCCTCCCGGCCCGCCCGGCGATCCGTTCGGACGCGAGCCGTCGGGTCCGCCCTCGGACCCCTACCGACGTGAGCAGACCGGACAGGCCTCCGACCCCTTCGGCCGCGAGCCCGGCGGTCCCGGCGGCGACCCCTTCGGCCGTGAGCCGTCCGGTCCCGGCGGCCGTCCGCCCGGCCCCGGCGGCCCGTCCGGCTTCGGCGCCGACCCCTCACGACCGGGTCCGCCGCCCGGGCCCACGCCCACCGGTCCCGGCATACCGGGCCAGGGCGGCTTCGGCGGTGGCCAGAACGACCCCAGGAACCAGGGCGGCCCCGGGGCTCCGCAGGCTTTCCAGCCGTCCGGTCCGGCGGCCCCGTCCGGCTTCCCGCAGGAGACGGGCCGTCCACAGCAGCCCGGCGGCCGGCCCTTCGGCGGCGCCGACGACGACTGGGTGATCCCCCCGCCGTCGAACCCCGGTCCCGGCCAGGGCGCGCCCGGCGGCCCCGGCCCGGCCCAGGGCGGCGGCTACGGCTACCCGCAGCCCGGCGCCACCCAGGCACCGCCCCCGCCCGGCCCGGCCTACCAGCAGCAGCCGGCCACCTGGTCGGTGACCATCGGCCCGGACCGCGCGTACTTCATGGCGATGATGCACCGCTCGGGCCCCGAGGCCGCGGGCCTCAACCTGCCCGCGTACTCGCCCGAGCAGCAGCGCACGCTCACCGGTAACCAGTTCACCATCGGCCGCCGCCGCCACTCCACCGGGGAGACCCCCGACCTGGACCTGTCGGTGCCGCCGGAGGACCCGGGCGTCTCGCACCAGCACGCGGTGCTGGTCCAGCAGCCGGACGGCGGCTGGGCGGTCGTCGACCAGAACTCGACGAACGGCACCACGGTCAACGGCTCGGAAGAACCGATCCAGCCGTTCGTCCCGGTACCGCTCCAGGACGGCGACCAGGTGCACGTCGGCGCCTGGACCACGATCACGATCCGCCGCGGTTAGGCCGAGTCCGGCTAGACCTCGACGAGGCCCGGACCCGACGAACCCGGCAGGGGCCACGCGTACGGCCCCTCCGGTTCGTCGAGCCACGCCCACGCGTGCTCGGCGCCGACCGTGATGCCGTACCGCTCCCGTCCCGGCATGCCCTCGCGCTCCCACAGAGCGGACGCTTCCTGGGGGTCGAGGATGCCCCGGGTCAGGGCCAGCAGGAAGTGGAACAGGTCGCTCTCCCTGGCCCGGTGCGGCACCCCCGCGAGCGCCACCGGCTCCGGCTCGCGCCGGTCCGACCCGCGCAACGGCACGAAGAAGGCCGGGGTCCGCAGGAAGTGGCCCTCGGCGTGTCCGGCGTCCCGCACGGTCAGCGCGATCAGCCCGGTGGCCAGCGGGGCCAGGATCAGGGCCCCGGGGGCGCACTGGGCGAGCCAGGCGCGCGGGATCGACGTCAGCGTGCAGGTCGCGATGATCCGGTCGAAGGGGGCGCGTTCCGGCACCCCGCGCGCCCCGTCTCCGGTGACGACGGTCGGCCGGTACCCCGCGTCCTGAAGGTGCCGGCGGGCCGACTCGGTGATCTCGGGATCCAGGTCGACGGTGGTGACGTGCCCGTCGCCGAGGCGGTACGACAGCAGTGCCGCGTTGTACCCGGTGCCCGCGCCGATCTCGAGGACCCGGTGCCCGTCCTCGACCCGCAGCTCGGCCAGCATCAGCGCCATCAGCGAGGGCTGGCTGCTGGAGGACAGCAGCACGCCGTCGCGCATCCTGGTGGCCAGCGGGACGTCCTCGTACGCGCCCCGCACCCAGCGGGCCCGGGTACGGGGGTCCGGACTACCGCCCCAGCACCGTTCGTGGCCGCCCACACCGCCGACGTAGTAGTACGGCACGAAGAGGTGGCGCGGGACCGCGGCGAACGCCTCCTCCCAGCGTGGATCGGCGTCGAAGGCCCCGCTCGCCTCGATCTCGCGCAGCAGCCCCGCCCGGGCCGATGCGGCGAGGTCTGCAAGCTCCTTGTCGAGTGCGTCCGCGCTCATGACTCCACTGTGCGGCGCGCGGCCCCGGGAAGCGAGCCCCGGGAACCGAGCCGCCGGGAGCGGCCGCAGGGGCGGTCCTACGCCTCAAGTCCTCCGTCTCCCGGTCTGAGACCATGGGAGGCGTGAAAGAGATTCGGCGCGGCACGCTTCAGGAGCAGACCTTCTACGAGCAGGTCGGTGGGGAGGAGACCTTCCGCCGGCTGGTCCACCGTTTCTATGAGGGAGTCGCCGAGGACCCGATCCTGCGGCCCATGTACCCGGAGGAGGACCTGGGCCCGGCCGAGGAGCGTTTCGCGCTGTTCCTCATGCAGTACTGGGGCGGTCCGACGACCTACAGCGAGCATCGCGGCCACCCGCGTCTGCGGATGCGGCACGCCCCCTTCGTCGTGGACCGGGCCGCGCACGACGCCTGGCTGAAGCACATGCGGGTCGCGGTCGACGAGCTCGGTCTGCCCGAGGAGCACGAGCACACCCTGTGGAACTACCTGACGTACGCGGCGGCGTCGATGGTGAACACCCCCCAGTAACCCGCGACGGGGGACGCGCCGAACCGCCCGGGCCCTGCCGGGGAAGCAGGGTGAGAGGTGACGGGAGACGCGAGGGGTCACGCGAGATGACGTGACGGGTGCCGAGACGGCGCAGGGGACGGGGAGCGTGATGGGGCCGGGGCAGGGGACGGGGAACGTGGCGCCGGGGACGGCGGGCGTCAGCGCACGCTGACGTCGAGCATTCCCAGCTGCCCCGCCCGCCGCACGGCGATCGACCCGTACGGTGTCCGCAGCCGCAGCCACGCGCCGAAGGAAAGCAGTTTCAGCTCCCCCGGGCCCGACGAGGGCCGAAGGAATCCGAGCGACTGGGCCGCGTGCACGGCGCGCACGGGAAGTCCGGTGTCCCCGACCGTCCGGGACCAGATCTCCCGCCCGATCCGGTCGAGTTCGGCCCGCGTCCGCAGTTCGACCGTCAACTCCTCGGTCCGGGACCGGAATTCGGCGACGGCCGCACCGACCATCGCACGCAGCGCGTCCGGTGCGGGCAGCCCCGCCTCGGTCCGCCACCCACCGCGCGGCGGCAGCACACCGGCCCACGGCGGCCCGGTGACGGCCGCGGGAACCGCAGCCGTCGCGGCGCCCTCGTCGACGGACTCCAGCAGCTCACCCGCCGACACGGTCACGTCGAGCGCGACATCGAGGCCGTTCTCGTACGGCTTGGCCAGCCGGACCGCGCGGATCGCGAGCACCTCGAAGGAGGGCGGCCGGCCGAAGACGGCGAGGGCGGTGCCGGCCGCCTGCAGCCGCACCGCCGCTCCACGGTCGTAGCGGAGCAGCCGGGAGAGGAAGGCCGCGACGTCCGCGGCCTCCCCCTCGTCGGCCAGGTGGAGCACCGTCATGCGGCGACGGCCTCCTCGTCGTCGTCCCGGTACTCGGCGAGGAACTCACGCTCCTCGGCGGTGAGACGGCGCGGCCGCTGCGCCTCGAAGTCGAACGGCACGATCACCGTGGAGGCGGTGACGTAGACCTGGTCGCCGTCCTTCACCTCGTAGGTGATGGTGAAGGACGCGGCCCTGATCTGCGTGATCCACAGCTCGATGTCGACCGGGGAGTGCCGGTGGACGAGCTGCCGCTTGTAGTCGATCTCGTGACGCGCCACCACGGACCCCTGCTTGAAGTCCTTCTCCGGGCGGAACAGGAAGTCGATACGGGCTTCCTCCAGGTAGCGGAGGAAGACCACGTTGTTGACGTGGCCGTACGCGTCCATGTCCGCCCAGCGCAGTGGGCAGCGGTAGATGTGCCGCAAGATCGATCAGCCCCGGGTCAGCTTCTTGTAGGTGGCGCGGTGCGGGCGCGCGGCGTCCGCACCCAGTCGCTCGACCTTGTTCTTCTCGTACGACTCGAAGTTGCCCTCGAACCAGAACCACTTGGATTCACCCTCGTAGGCGAGGATGTGGGTGGCGACCCGGTCCAGGAACCACCGGTCGTGGGAGACGACCACGGCCGCACCGGGGAACTCCAGCAGCGCGTTCTCGAGGGAGGACAGCGTCTCGACGTCGAGGTCGTTCGTCGGCTCGTCGAGGAGGAGCAGGTTGCCGCCCTGCTTGAGGGTGAGCGCGAGGTTGAGACGGTTGCGCTCACCACCGGAGAGCACACCGGCCGGCTTCTGCTGGTCCGGGCCCTTGAAGCCGAACGCGGAGACATACGCGCGGGACGGCATCTCCACCTGCCCGACGTTGATGTAGTCGAGCTCGTCGGAGACCACGGCCCACAGCGACTTCTTCGGGTCGATGTTCTCGCGGCTCTGGTCGACGTACGAGATCTTGACGGTCTCGCCGACCTTGATGGACCCGGAGTCGGGGTCCTCGAGTCCCTGGATCATCTTGAAGAGCGTGGTCTTGCCGGCGCCGTTCGGGCCGATGATCCCGACGATGCCGTTACGCGGCAGCGTGAAGCTGAGGTCGTCGATCAGCACCTTCTCGCCGAAGGCCTTGGAGAGGTTGTTCACCTCGACGACGATGGAGCCCAGACGCGGGCCCGGCGGGATCTGGATCTCCTCGAAGTCCAGCTTCCGCATCTTGTCGGCCTCGGCCGCCATCTCCTCGTAGCGGGCGAGACGCGCCTTGGACTTGGCCTGACGCCCCTTGGCGTTGGACCGCACCCAGTCGAGCTCCTCCTTCAGACGCTTCGCACGCTTGGCGTCCTTCTGCCCCTCGACCTTGAGACGGCTCGCCTTGGTCTCGAGGTAGGTGGAGTAGTTGCCCTCGTAGGGGTGGGCACGACCGCGGTCGAGCTCCAGGATCCACTCGGCGACGTTGTCGAGGAAGTACCGGTCGTGGGTGACGGCGACGACGGTGCCGGGGTACTTCGCGAGGTGCTGCTCCAGCCACTGCACGGACTCGGCGTCCAGGTGGTTGGTGGGCTCGTCGAGCAGCAGCAGGTCGGGGGCCTCGAGCAGCAGCTTGCACAGCGCGACGCGGCGGCGCTCACCACCGGAGAGGTTGGTGACGGGCCAGTCGCCGGGCGGGCAGCCCAGGGCGTCCATGGCCTGCTCCAGCTGGGTGTCCAGGTCCCACGCGTTGGCGTGGTCCAGGTCCTCCTGGAGCTTGCCCATCTCGTCGAGGAGCGCGTCGGAGTAATCCGTCGCCATCAGCTCGGCGACCTCGTTGAAGCGCTTGAGCTTGCCCATGATCTCGGCCGCGCCGTCCTGCACGTTCTCCAGAACGGTCTTGGACTCGTCGAGCGGCGGCTCCTGGAGCAGCATCCCGACGCTGTAGCCGGGCGACAGGAACGCGTCACCGTTGGAGGGGTGCTCGAGCCCCGCCATGATCTTCAGAACGGTGGACTTACCGGCACCGTTGGGCCCGACCACACCGATCTTCGCGCCGGGCAGGAAGCTCAGCGTTACGTCGTCAAGGATGACCTTGTCGCCGTGTGCCTTGCGCGTCTTGCGCATGGTGTAGATGTACTCAGCCAAGAGAAACCGTCCGGCAGCTTGAAATCTGGCAGTGGGCAGGTGGGCAGATACACCCCATCTTGCCTGAGGTCCACCCCTGGGTGTTAACCCGTTCGGTCGGGGGCCCGTGAGCTGCGGCTTCACAGCCGGCACCGACGACGCGCCCGTCACCCTCGATCACGTGCCGGGAGCACCGCCGCGTCGCCCGCCGTCCCCGCCCGCCGCCCCCGCCCGCGCGGACCAGGTCAGTGGTTGGTCTCGTTCTCCTTGCGGCCCAGGAGCAGGAGGGCCGCTCCGCCGATGACCACCAGGCCGATGGCGGTGCCGGCGATGAGGGGGGTGGCGCTGGTGCCGCCCGTCGCCGCGAGGTTGGTGTCGTCGGTGGTGGAGGTGCCACCGACGGTGGCCGGGCTCGGTTCGACGAGGGTCTGGGTGGTCAGGCCCTCGGCCTCATCCGCCTGGGTCTCACAGTCCAGGACACCGGTGAAGCGGCTCTCCACGCCTTGCGGGCCGTTGATCGTGAAGGCGTAGGCCTGGTCCTCCTGGAGCGGGATCGTCACCGTCCGGGAGGCACCGGCCGGGATGGTGTACTCGGTCCCCATCAGCTCGAAGGTGAAGACCTGGTCGCCCTGGTTGACGGCCGTGATGTCCACTCCGGTCTTCGCGCAGTCCTTCGCCGCGGACAGTGCCGGTATCGCGCCCTGCTCCGCCCAGGTGGCGCTCGCCGTCGCCGCCACCGTCGACTCGCTGGAGCCGGCCAGGATCTGGGTCTGGCTGCGACTCTCGGAAGTGAAGGCACGGCCGACGGGGACGGTGGTCGAGGCCTGGACGGTCAGCTCGGCCGAGCCGTCGGCCGAGTCGGCCGGCACGTCGAAGAACAGCTGGCTGCCGTCCGTCACGGACGTGACCACCTTGCCGTCCTTGCCGACGATCCGTACACCGCTGGTGGCGGCGTCCAGCGGAGGTGTCACCGTCACGCCGCTCGCGTTCGTGTGCACGGTCACCGGGCCGAGCAGTTCGCCGGGGTGACCGGCGACGGCGGGCGCCTCGAGGGTGAGCGACGCCTTGGGCTCCGCCACGGGGCGGGCGGCCTTCTGGAGGTAGTCCGCGAGCCGCTCGGCCTGCGGGTCGACGGCGTCGACGTCAGCGCCGTCCGAGTAGCGCCAGATGGCCACCTGGGTGCCGGTGGCCGCGTCCTGTTCGCTGAGACCGCCGTCGATGCCGGCCTTGTCCGCGAGCGAAGCCAGGTCGTTCACCTGAGGGTAGGAGTGCTGGAGGATCCAACGGACGCGTCCCGCGTCCTTGTTGGCTCCCAGCGAGGTGCCGCTCCAGGGTGTCTCCTGGTACTTGGCGTCCTTCTGCGTGGGGTTGTACAGGTCGACGCAGTAGGTCTGCAAGGTGCCGCCGCCCTCGACGGACATCTCGAACAGGCCCGCCGAGACCTCCTGGTCGCCGCCGTCGGCGTGGATCACCGCGGCGCCGTAGGTCTTGAGACCGCCCATCGTCGCCGTGGCGCCGCCCTGACTCTGTGTCACCTCGGCGGCGGAAGCCGCGCCGGCGCCGGCGATCACACCGACGGCGACGAGGCCGGACACCATCGCCGCCACGGCGACGCGGACCGCCCCGCGCCCGCGCACGAACGACGCGGAGAACGAACAAATCACGCAATTCCCCTTCGAGCAGGACCCGTTGATGTGGGGGGTACGGGTCCCACCAGCAGAATCAGAAGCCCCGTGAGCCACGTCCGGCATCCTAGAGACGTCGCGCACCACGCTTACCGGTCATCTCATCGGATCGCCGATCCGACTCGGAATCGTTATCCCCAAGATCGTCCCGAGCTTCGACTTGTCGACAAATCCGCTTGAGCGCCCGAAGCGCATGCGCCGACAAGCGGCAGACCCGTCGGCACCGGCGCGGGCCGGGACCTGACGCACCGTCACCGGTCCGTCGCATGACAGCGCACTTGCCCCACCCGCACCGCGCCGCACCGCTCGCTCCGTGTCGCCCCTCAGCTCACGTCACCGCCACCGCGACCGGCTCACGTCACCTGCTCACACCACCGCGACCGGCTCACGTCACCTGCTCACGCCACCGCGACCGGCTCACGTCACCGCCACCGGCTCGCGATGCCTGCTCTGCGGGGTCTCCGGCTCCGGTTCGGCGGCATCGGCGGCCGGTGTCTCCCAGTCGGGCTCCGGCCGCGCCGGTGAGCCGACGGCCATCGGCTCGGGCCGGCCCGACCGCCGGAAGGCGGAGGTGCCCCGAGAGATGTCGTGGCCGATCGCCACGGCGTCGATGTCCGCAGACGTCCAGCTCTGCTGTCCTTCACGCGATTCCGTACGTACCCTGAGCCTGCCCTGCACCATCACCGGGTCGCCGACGTTCAGCGAGGCCGACGCGTTGGTGGCCAGTTGCCGGTTGGCCCACACCGTGAAGAAGTTGGTGTGCCCGTCCGTCCAGGTGCCCTTCTCCCGGTCCCAATAGCGCGAGGTCACCGCCAGCCGGAACCTCACCGACGCACCCGCCGCCAGATCCCGGTAGACCGGCTGCGTCGCCACGTTGCCGACCGCGCAGACCATCGTCTCGTTCATCGTGAACCCCTCCTCGCCGGGCGGTGGCCCCGCCCGGATACACGTACGGGCCCGTCCCGCACGGTTGCGTCCGCCGTGACGGCCGCGGCTCTCGCACCGCGTACCGTCACCGCCTCCCGGCGACCGCGTCCGTCGCGATCGCCGTGAAGCCAGACTGCCTCCGTCGGACCGGGCCCGCCGAGCGCTGTGGACCGTCCACCACCTGTGGAAAACTCCACCACCCGGACGAGTGATCCACGCCCCGCTCCCCGCGGATAACCCGCTGTGGAGCACTCCTGTGGAGCACCGCCTGAGGGTCACCACCTGTAGGGCACCCTCTGCGGAACCACCACCTGAGATCACTCCCTGTGGATCACCCACAGCACCTCATCGCGCGGCGGCTCCCACCCCCGTCACCCGCGCGTACTGCTCCCGGACCTCCCGGTACCGCAGCAGTTCCGCGGCGACGGGATCCAGTACGCGGGCCCGGCCGCACCCGGCCGCCGCCTCCCGCAACCGGCGCTCCGCGTCCTGCCCGTACCGCCGGGCCGGTCCCCGTGCCGCCAGCCGGCAACTCCACTCGACGAGCGGACCGCCGATGATGCCCGTCACCATCAACAGCACCGGAACCCCGAGGTTCGGCGCCATCACCCCGACGATCTGTCCGAGCAGCCACAGCCCGCCGACCACCTGGAGCAGGGTCATGCCCGCCTGCGCCAGCACGGCCACCGGCCACCAACCCGGCCGCGGGGGCCGCCCCGGCGGCAGCCCGGCCCGCGCCGCCAACTGGTCCAGCGCCTCGGGAAGCCCGTGAGAACCGCGTACGGCCGCTTCCCGCACCGCCTGCGCCCACGGCGTGGGCAGCCCCGCCGAGGCCCGTTCGGACACCGTGCGCACCGCCTGCTCGACGCGCTGCCGGGCCGTGGCCTCCTCGTCGGCAGGGGCGCGGGCCGGCAGCCGCCCGGTCGGAGGGTCACGCCGGTCCTGCTGCCACCGCCACAGCCGTAGCCACGGCGTCCCGCACGCCCGGTTCGCGTTGCGCAGCCAGGCGCGCTCGGCGGCCTCGCCCGCGGCGGTGGCGCCCACGGCGTCCGCCAGTCGGTCCGCGAACTCGTCCCGCGCCTCCTCGCTGAGCCCGGTGCGCCGCCCGGTGGCGTAGACGGGGCGCAGCCGCCACGCGGCGGCGTCCACGTCGGCGGCGATCCGCCGGCCCGCGGCGCCGCGCTCGGCGACGAACTGGCCGAGCACTTCGCGCAGCTCACCGACGCCGTCGCCGGTGAGCGCGGACAGGGCGAGCACGGTGGCGCCCGGTTCGCCGTACTCGCCGAGGGCGACGCCGTCCTCGTCGAGCAGGCGTCGCAGGTCGTCCAGGACCAACTCGGCGGCCTCACCGGGCAGCCGGTCGACCTGGTTGAGGACGACGAACATGATCTCCGCGTGACCCGCCATGGGCCGCAGATAGCGCTCGTGGAGCACGGCGTCGGCGTACTTCTCGGGGTCGACGACCCAGATGACGGCGTCGACGAGCGCCAGAACGCGGTCGACCTGCTCACGGTGCTGGACGGCCGCCGAGTCGTGGTCGGGCAGGTCGATCAGGACGAGCCCGCGCAACTGCGCCTCCGCGTCCTGACTCTGCACCGGACGCCGACGCAGCCGGCCCGGGATGCCCAGCCGGTCGATGAGGGTCGACGCACCGTCGCTCCAACTGCACGCGATGGGCGCGGAGGTGGTCGGGCGGCGCACGCCCGTCTCGGAGATGTTCACTCCGGCGAGGGCGTTGAACAACTGCGACTTGCCACTGCCGGTGGCGCCCGCGAGGGCGACGACGGTGTGCTGACCGGAGAGCCTGCGCCGGGCTGCCGCCTCGTCGAGCACCCGGCCGGCCTCGGCAAGCGTCCGGCTGTCGAGCCGGGCGCGGGAGAGCCCCACGAGTTCACGCAGCGCGTCGAGCCGGGACCGCAGGGGCCCGTCGTACGTGAGCGGGGCGGACGGCAGGGCGTTCCCGCCGCCACCGCCGACCCGGGTCTCCATGACGGCGGCCTGCTCGGCGGCGGAGGCTTCGCTCACACGACGGGCGATGAGCCCGTCGTCCCAGGCCCCGACGGAGTCCGCACCCGCTTCCGACCCACCCGCTTCCGACTTGCCTGATCCCGGACCACTTGATCCCGGACCACTTGATCCCGACCTACCTGGTACCAACCCGCCTGGTCCTCTACCCGGTTCCGAACGGGCGCCTCCACGGGAGGCCTTCGCGGGCAGCTTGGAAGCCTTCTCCGCCATACCGCCGTTCCCCGCCTCTGCCTCTGCCTCTGACTGAGACTCAGACTCAGACTCAGACTCCGCCCGATTCTGCCCCTGCCCACGCCCCTGCGGCTGCGGCTGCGCTTGCTCTCCGGATCCCGGGTTCTGCCCCGCCCCCAGGCCGCTGTTCTCCGTCCGCACCGGATCCCTGCTGCTCTTGCTGCTCTTGCTGTTCTTACGGCCGTTGCCGCTCTGGTCACTGTCGGTTCGGTCGATACCGGCGTGAGCGTTGCGGGCCTGATCGTTGTCGGTTTGATCGTTGCGGGTCTGATCGTTGTCGGTCTGGTCGTTGTCCGTGTGGTCCTGGTCAGTGACGGCGGTCACCGGTCACCTCTCCTTCTGAAGTACGGACAGCGCGGCAATGAGTTCGGCCTGGGGTTCGGCGTGGACTTCGAGCCCGTCGAGGGGCGCGAGGCGCCGCTCGCGTTCGGTGTGCAGCACGCGGTCGAGGTGTTCGGTGAGGAGCCGTCCGGCACGGTCGCGCAGCCGCAGCGCCCCGTGGGCGCCGATCCGCTCCGCGAGCCCCTCGCCGGCCGAACGCGCCCTGCGACCGCCCAGCAGCGCGGTGGCGACGAGGGCGGCGACCGACTCGGGATCGGGCGCCACACCACGTTCGAGGCCGCGCACCTCGTCCTCGGCGTACTCCTCGAGCTCGCGCCGCCACCGTCGTACGGCCAGGCCGATGCGGTGCTCGGTGCTCTCCGGCGAGGCATCCCGATCCGTCAGCTCCGGTGCGTCCGAGGCCGGTTCGCGCCGCCAGGCGTCGTCGACGCGTTCGTCGGCGGCCGTGACGGCGCACAGCAGGAGCGCGCCGAGGCTCTCCACCAAGGCGTCGAGGAGTTCACCCGCGGTGCAGTCCAACGGGAAGGCCCGCCAGCGTTTGAGCGCGTCGCCGGCGAGCACGGCGCCGCTCTGGAGACGGCCCCGCACGCGCGTGTACTCGGTGTCGTACGCCGTGTCGACGGCCGAGGTGAGGCGCAGCGCGGCGGCGTACTGCGAGGCGGCGGCTCCCGCCAGTTCGGGCATCCGGGCCTTGAGGGAGTTGAGAACGCCCTGGGCCGTACGGGCCAGGGCGCGGTGGCGGGAGCCCGGGTCCTGGACCTGGTGGACGAGCCAGTTCCGCAGCGGCGCCACGGCGGTGGCCGGCAGGAGGCCGCCGCCCCAGGCGGACTCGGGCAGTTCCGGCACCGTGAAGCGCGGTACGTCGCCCAGCCCGGCCTTGGTGAGCAGCGCGCCGTACTGCCGGGAGACCTCGGAGACGACCTGGTGCGGTACGCGGTCGAGGACCGTCACGAGCATGGCGTCGTACTCCTTGGCGGTGCGGAGCAGGTGCCAGGGCACGGCGTCGGCGTATCGGGCGGCGGTCGTCACCATCACCCAGATGTCGGCGGCGCAGATCAGCTCGGCGGCGAGCACCCGGTTGTCGGCGACGAGGGAGTCGATGTCGGGTGCGTCCAGGAGGGCGAGGCCCGGCGGGAGGGTGTCGGCGGTCTCGATCCGCAGTACGTGTCTGCCGTCCTCGCCGGGCAGCAACAGGTCTTCCGAGGACTCCTGGTGAGGCGCCCACACGCGCGTGAGCCGCGGTAGCACCCGCATGCCGCTGAACCAGTGATGGTCCTCCGGATGGCAGACGAGCACCGGCGTCCGGGTCGTCGGCCGCAACACGCCAGCCTCGCTGACGCGCTGGCCCACCAGGGAGTTGACGAGGGTCGACTTGCCGGCGCCGGTGGAGCCACCCACGACGACCAGCATCGGCGCGTCGGGCTGCCTGAGCCGGGGCACCAGATAGTCGTCGAGCTGGGCGAGCAGTTCGTCGCGGTTGGCACGCGCGCGTGGGGCTCCCGCCAGGGGAAGCGGGAAGCGTGCGGCGGCGACACGGTCGCGCAGGGCGGAAAGTGCGTCGAGCAGCTGAGGCCGTACGTCCAAGGTCACCACATGCGAAGAATGCCCAATTTTAGGGGATTTATGAAGCATATAGGCATGTCTGCGCGCCGATAGGACACAAGGGACGAAAGGTACGACTGGGACAGAGGCACAGCGCAGGCATAACGAGTGCACAACACCCGTCGCCCCGGACGCGAAAAGCGATGCACGATTCGCACCTGCCTGCGATTATCAGGACCGCTTCACCGAACCTCCACATTGAGCCACGGAGGGGAAGCAACCGGGACAAGGAACCGGGAGCCCTATCCTTGTCCCCGGCAACGTCACGGATCAGCCCACACCCGGGCAGCATGTACGAGGCCACCACACCCGGCCCCCGTAGCTCAGTGGATAGAGCAGGCGCCTTCTAAGCGCTTGGCCGCAGGTTCGAGTCCTGCCGGGGGCGCAAGTCTCCGCCCTCCCTTCGGGAGGGCTTTTTTGCTGGTGATTCGCGTCGGTGGTTGCGCGGAGTCTGGCCGGGTCTCTGGCCCGCCGAGGGCACCGCGGAAGGGTGGTCGACGACGAGGGCCGGAAGTCGTCGGGTGTCAGCGGTTGTACGACGCCAGCAGCCTCGAGCCGTCGTGCAGGGCGACCCGCACCCCGCCGGGCTCCCCCTCCCCCGGTCCACTCACCGGTCCTTCCCCCGGCCCCTCCCCCGGCTCCTCAGCCGCCCCCGTGACAGCCACCGGCACCGCCACCGCCCCCGTGACAGCCACCGCGACCGCCGCGGGATGCGTTCCGTCGACGTAGAGGTCCGCCATGCTCGTGGGGGGACGGGTGGCGAGTCGGCCGGGCCAGCCGAGGACGGCCGGCGGTTGCTCGGGGGCGGACACCTCCAGTTCGCGCAGCGGTACGCCCAGCCCCACGCCGAGCGCTTTGAGCACGGCCTCCTTGCGCGTCCAGGTGCGCAGGAACGCGGGCTGCCGTTCGGTTGCCGGGCGGGCGTACAGCGCGGTGAGTTCCGAGTCGGACAGGGCTGCGCGCGCGGCGGAGTCGACGTCGACGTCAGCGTGGGACTCCTCGACGTCGAGGCCCACCTCCCCGCCCCGGCAGACGGCGACGCCGATGAGCGCGCCGCTGTGGGTGACGGAGAAGGAGAGGTCGTGGAGCGGTGGGGTGGCCGGAGGGCCGTCCGACAGGGGTGCCCGGTGCAGGTGGACCTTGCCGTGCGGTCCGCCGCAGCGAGGACACACCCGGCGCAGGGGGACCTCCGCCGGGGGCAGCCCGAGCAGTTCGCCGAGGACCAGGCGGCTGAGGGCGCAGCCCACCAGGAAGCGCCCCCTGCCCGCGGGGTCGACGGTCGACTCGTACCGGGCGTGTTCCACGGGGTCGAGAAGGGTCCGCAGACCCGGCCGGGCGTCCTCCAGACGGGCCCACCACACCTGCACCGGGTGTCCTGTCACTGCGCCTCGTCCTGGTTCGATGATCAGCCCGCGCCTTACACTCACTCCTGCTCACACCACACCACCACGAGGAAGCAGCCGCATGCGACTGCACACACAGGAGTGGGGAACGGGCGAGCGCGTCGCCGTCCTCGTTCACGGCATCATGTCCGACCACCGCACGTGGCACGAGCTGGTCCCGGTCCTGACCGGACGGGGCTACCGCGTCCTCGCCGTGGACCTGCGCGGGCACGGCTCCAGCGCGCGCGGGGAGTACGAGCCCCGCCTCTTCGCCGAGGATCTCCTCGAGACGCTGCCAACCGCCCCGGAGGTCGCGCTGGGCCATTCGCTGGGCGCGTTGGCCCTGGCTCTCGCGGTGGCGGAGCTGCAACCGGCCCGCGCCGTCTACTCGGAACCCGCCTGGCAGCTCGCCGGGGCCCACGGCTCTCTGGACCCGGCCCTCTTCACACTCTTCAAGCGCTCGTCCCGCGCCCTCGCCGCGCTCTCCCGCCCGACGCACCGCGGGGAGCTGGACGAACGCCTCGAGAAGCGGGCCGTGGCCGAGCGGCAGGCACTCGACCGCTGGGACGAGCAGACGGCCCTCGCGCTCTCCACGCACCGGCACATCGACCACACGCCGGAGAAGGCTCTGGTGCCCTCTCTCGTCCAGGCTTCGGACCCGAGCATGCTCGTCAGCGCGGAGATGCGGGCGGAACTGGTGCGGCGCGGTTTCGAGGTGCGTACGGTGCCCGACGCACCGCATGCGATCCACCGGGACCGTTTCGACGCTTTCGTCGAGTCGCTGTCGGGGTGGTTGTGAGGCCCGACCGGTTCAACCGGTCGAACCGGTCGAATCAGGTCAGTGAACCGCGCGCAGCATACGCGTCACGTTGATCCGCGTCGGCGAAAGGCCGAGCTCGACGCTCTGCATCATCCGCTCGCCGTTCAGTCGGCCGTAGGCGAGCAGGTCGACATTGGCCAGGCTGAATTCGGGCCAGGTGTGAATGCTCAGGTGCGACGCGGAAAGCAGGAGAATCGCGGTGACGGCACCGTTGGGGAAAACGTGCGACGCCTCGCCGAGGACCGTGGCGTTTCCCTTTTCGGCGGCCGTACGCAGCACCTGGAGAAGGCGCTCTTCGTCGGTCAGGATGCTGTGGTCGCTCACCCATACATCGACGGCATAAGAGCACAGATCGTCGACGTTTATACCCTCGGTGGCGAGGTTGGCGGAGTTGGTCATGGGGAACCGGGGGTGACGAACCGCTGCCCCCGTCTCCTTTCACATAGATCTGCGCTGGTCCGCGCGGCCAAAGGGGAAGGTTGCGAGGCCGGTAGACGGCGCTCGATGGTGCCCAGCGTAGCATCCGGGGCGCTCAAGGGCTCGCGCGTGCACCGCGTCAAGGGCAGTGGAGGGGGCGCGGCGGAATCGTCCGAAAACCCACCGCACCCCTTCGAGGAATCCATCCGCGAACCTCCCCTCCGACAAGAGGTGAAACAGCCGGAAGAATGACCACTCCCCAGTGGACGGAACAGCGGACGGAACAGCGGGCAGGGCAGCCGGCAGAATCGTGGACAGAACGAGGGGCGGAACACCGGGCGGAACGGCGATCAGCGTACCGCTCAGCACATTGCGCGAGTTCACTTCATCCGCTCGAATTCCGTGCCGCCTCTCCGTCCTTTCATCGTCCTTCTTTCGTCGTTGATTTGCCCTCAATTCGCCGTCGATTCGCCGTCGATTTTCCGTCGATTCCTCGGTGTCCGAGCGGGTCCGGGGGCCTGCGCACCAGCCCGTATACTCGATAGTTCCGGAATCCACCAAACAGCTTGCCTGGAGCAGCATTGTGACGAACGCGCGTCGGCACCCTCGGAGCACCACTGCGGATTCCGTGCTCACGGAAGTCGCGGAAGCCGTCCGGCTCCAGGAGGGCCCGCCCGGGGTGCGGTCCGTCCTGCGGGCGCTGCGCCGTCTGGCGCCCGCCTCCACGAAGGACCTCAGCCGCGCGACCGGCCTGCCCGTGCCGATCGTCGCCGCCCTGGGGAACGAACTGCGCCGCCGGGGGTTCGTCACCACGCAGCGTCCGTCCCGGCTGACCGAGGCGGGTCTGGACCTCGTGGCCCAGCTGGGCATGGACCTGTCCCTCGACGCCACCTGCACCACCTGTGACGGGCGCGAGCTCGTGATCCCCGACGTCCTGGACGCAGCCGTACGGCGGCTGCGCGCCCTCATGGAGTCGGGTCCCGCCGCCGACATGGCGATCGACCAGTCGCACTGCACGGCCGAGACCAAGGTGCGCCGGGTGCTCGCGCTGCTCACCGCGGGCGCCCTGCCGGGTGGCTCCCTGCTGCTGATCGGCGACGACGACCTGATCTCCCTGGCCGTCGCCGTGGTGGGTGATGTGCTCGGCGGTCCGATCGTCGAGCAGGTGACCGTCGTGGACATCTCCGCCGAGATCCTCGACTACATCCGGAAGGTGTCGGCCGGCCTCGGCACCCGGGTCGAGACCGTCCAGCACGACCTGCGCCTGCCGCTGCCCGCCGAGCTCCTCGAGCAGCACGACGTGGCCATGACGGACCCGCCGTACACGGCCGAAGGCGCCCGCCTCTTCCTGTCCCGTGCCGTGGAGGGGCTCCGGCCCGGCCCCGCGCACAGTGTCTTCTTCTCCTTCGGCGGCAAGAGCCCGGACGAGATGCTGGAGGTGCAGCGGGAGATCATGGGGCTCGGCCTGGTCACCAACGGTTTCGTCCGTAACTTCAACGAGTACGAGGGCAGCGGCATCCTCGGCGGTGTCGGGTTCTTCCAGCATCTGCTCACGACCACCTCGACGGCTCCCTCCCACGAGGGCGAGTTCAGCGGCCCCCTCTATACGGGCGACAAGCGGACCCGGCAGCGCGAGTACACGTGCGTGGCGTGCGACGCCCGGTTCCGCGTCGGGCCCGGCGCCCGCTGGACCGCGGTCGCCGCCCTGCGCGCGGAGGGCTGCCCGAACTGCGGCAAGGGCCCCTTCCGCCCCGGCCGCCTGGTCCCGGCGGAGGATCCGACGACCCTGGCGGAGCAACCTGCGGCCGTTGCCCGGCAGGCAGCCCTTCCCCGGCAGGTTCCGGCTCCCGCCGAGACCCCGGCCACGGATCGCAACGCCCCGGCCCTCGCACCGGACGCCGTGGCCGCCACGCCGGCGGCTGCTCCCGCCACGCCCGTCGGTCGCACCTCCGGCTGGCGCCCGCCGACCGACGAGGACCGCGCCGGCCTCGCCGAGCGGGCCCGGCCGTACGTCACCCGTCAGGCCGACGAGCGTGATCTGCCGGCCATCGGACGGTTCGAGGCCGAGATCGCCCGGGTCTCCTTCGGCGAGGACGCCATCGACGACCCCGCGCGGTGGGCCTCCCGCCTCGGCCGTGCCATGGAGAAGTCGAAGGAGGGCATGATCGTCGCCGACGGTCCGGGCGAGGAGCCCGTCGGCTGGTGCTGGGTGAGCATCAACCAGAACGCGATGACCGGCGACCGCTACGCCAACTTCCGCTCGCTGGCGGTGTCCCCGGTGGACAACCGCAGCGACGTCGCCGAACTCCTCCTCACCGCCGGTCTGGAGTTCTGCCTGGCCAACGGCATCACCGAGGTCGTCGGCCGAGTGCACGTGGGCAACGTCCCGATGCGCACGGTGTACCGCAAGTTCGGCTTCGACCCCACCAGCCTGTCGATGAAGCTGTTCCTCCCGGAGGGCGAGCCGAAGGGGGACAGCGCCCGATGAGCCTCACGGACCGCTTCGATCCCGACGGCGTCAAGTGCGTCGTATGGGACCTCGACGGCACCCTGTGGGACGAGATCGCCGTCGAGTCGGCCACCGACGACCTGCCCACGCCCCGGCCCGCGACGCTCGCCGCGATCGACGCCCTGGCCGCCCGCGGTGTGCTCAGCAGCATCGCGAGCCGCAGCGCGCCCTCGGTGCTCGACCGGCTGGACGCCGTGCCGGAGGTGCGGGCGCGCTTCCTGGCCCCGCAGGTGTCCTGGCAGGACAAGAGCGAGGCGCTCCGCCGGATCGCGAAGGACCTCGGCATCGCGGTGGAGGCCCTCGTGCTGGTCGACGACTCGCCGTACGAGCGCGCCGAGGTCGAGGCCCTGCTCCCGGGCGTGCGCACCCTCGCGCCCGAGGACGTGCCCGCGCTGCTGGCCGCGTTCGAGGGCCGGGAGGTCACCGCCGAGTCCCGCGAACGCGTGCGCCGCTACCGCACGGAGGAGACCCGCCGGGCCGAGGGCGAACGCTTCGAGGGCTCGCGCGAGGAGTTCCTGCGCTGGTGCGACATGCGTCTCACCGTCGGCGCGGCCACCGCCGACGAGATCCCGCGCGCGCTGGAACTCGCCGCCCGCACCCACCGGCTGAACTCCTCGGGGCTCACCCCCGACCGTCTGCGCGAGCTGGCCTCGTCGGACGGGCACGAGCTGTACACCGCCCGTATGACGGACCGTTTCGGCGAGTACGGCATCATCGGCGCCGCCCTCGTCGAGCGCGCGCACGGCACCGACCGCGTCACCCCCGTCGGGGCCCCCGCCACCTGGTCCGTCCCGCTGCTGGCGCTCTCCTGCCGGGTGGCCGGCCGGGGCGCGGCGGCGGCCTTCCTGTTCCGGCTGATGGAGCGGGCCCGCGAGGCCGGCGCCGAGGAGTTCCGGGTGACCCTGCGCCCGACGGACGCCAACCTGGAGATGCGCATCCTGCTCCGCCAGGCGGGTCTGCGCCGTACGGATGACATCACCCCCGGCGCCGGCCCCGCCACCGCCGCGGATTCGGCGGTCCTGGGCAGGACGCTTCAGGGCGACCTGCCCGGGTCGCCCGCATGGCTGCACGTATCCGACCGAGAGGACGCCGAAGCGTGACGGACACCCGAGGGCGGGCCACGGTGGAACGGGAACTCCGCTCGCTGATCGCCGAAGCGGCCCGTCTGGACCAGGCCGTGGTCGCGGAACTCCCCGCCGGCACCGACCTGTTCGGCCCGGAGATCGGCCTCACCTCGCTGGCCGGTGTGACCCTGCTGGGCACGATCGACAAGCGCTACGGGGTCGACGTGGCCGCGCTGGACCTGAGCCTGGACAGCCTCCAGTCCATCGCCACCCTGACCGACTTCGTCGCGACGAACCTCCCGTCGCACTAGCCACCCGGCTGTACGGCCGTCCTGTTCAAAAAGGGTGATCCGTCCGAACGCCCCGTGACCCGCTCACGGTGTGGGCGTTGAACGGGGAGTGCGACGGCGCCCCCTGCCGCCGCATGAATCGATCCCCTAAGGAGAACGTGATGTCTCGCATCGCGAAGGTGGCCGCTGTTGCCCTCGGCACCAGCGCCGTGGTGGTCAGCGGAGCCGGCCTGGCCATGGCGGACGCGGGTGCGCAGGCCGCGGCCGTGGGTTCGCCGGGTGTCCTGTCGGGCAACGTCGTCCAGGTTCCGATCAACATCCCGGTCAACGTCTGCGGCAACAGCGTCAGCGTCATCGGCCTGCTCAACCCGGCCTTCGGCAACACCTGCGCCAACGTCAGCGACCACGACAAGGGTGGCGACAAGCACGGCGACAAGCACGGTGACCAGCACGACGACAAGCACGGCGGCGGCTACGGCGGCTGAGCTTCACCCCGTACGTCTCGTACGTACACCCCGGTCGTACCCCGCGTACGTACCGTCAGGAGAGCCCCGGCACCTCGAGCGCCGGGGCTCTCCCCCTGTCCGCGTGCGGTTCACCACGCCACGCGTGCGGTGCACCACGACGGGCTCACTGCGACGGGCTCACCCCGACCCGCTCACGCGTACCGGTAGATCCGGGACACGTCCTCCAGCTGGTCCGGGGTCACGTCCCACGGCGGGAGCTTCTCCTGCCGGGCGACGACCCGACGGTACTGGCGGCTGGTCGGCCCCGGTGGTTCGGCGGGCAGGTAGCGGTGTTCGCGGTGCCTCCTCTGCCAGCGGGTCCACAGCAGGTCGACGAACGCGTGGTGCAGCCAGAAGACGGGGTCGTTGACCGAGGCGCCGCCGAGCATGAGCCCGCCGACCCACCGGTGCACCCGGTTGTGGTTGCGCCAGGCGGCGCTGCCCGAGCCGGTGCCCCACCCCTCCAGCTTGTTGCGGAAACCCCGGGTGACCGTCGAGTCCCACGGCTCGACGTCGTAGACGGGGTCCTGAAGCGCCCGGTCCACGTCGCTCCGCGTCGGCAGGCCGATCGGGGCGGCGGCCCGGCCGAGATCCCGGGTGAGGAACCTCCCGTCGGTCACGTTCTCCTTGATGGTCCAGTCGCCGGTGGCGTAGGCGAACGGCCCGGTCGTCACCTGGTGGTCGGAGCGCCGTCCGTTGCCGCCGAGAAGGTCCTTGGTCCAGGGCGCGGCGGTGGCGCTGCGGTCGCGCGTCCAGTCCCAGTAGGGCACCGTCACCGAGGAGTCGACCCGGCGCAGTGCCTGCTCGAGGTCCAGCAGGAACCTGCGGTGCCAGGGCAGGAAGGAGGGCGCCATGTGGGCCGTCCGCAGGCCTCCGTCGCCGTCGGACACGTAGTAGTCGATGTGTGTGCGGACGAATTCGTCGTACTCGCCCCTGCGTTTGAGTTCCAGCAACGCCTTCACGAAGCGCCGTCGTTCCGCGCCGGTGAGGGTGCTGACGTCCTTACGGGTGTAGGCCATGGTGTCCCCCCATGTGCGGGTGATGGTGTTCCGGGTCCGCCTCGCGCAGCCGCTCCCCCGGGCCGAGGCCGTCCACGGCGGCCCGGACCGCCTCCAGCGGGGTGGCGTACGAGCTGTAGTGGTCGACCATGCTCAGCCAGGTGCCGTCGGCACGGCGCATGAGGTGCAGCGGGCGACCGTCGACCGTGATGTCCCACCGGACGTCCGTCGCCGCCGCGTGCCCCGGCGAGGCGAGGACGCCGTGGAGGTGCCGGCCCCGGTAGGTCTCGTCGAAGGAATCCGCAGGGCCGCCGTCCGCCGGGCGCGAGGGCCGGGAGGCGGTGACGACGGGGACGATCGCGAGGGCCGCGGCGGCGCCGAACAGCCCGCGCAGCAGGTCCCGTCGCCGTGTGCCGTGCGCCGTGCCGGGTCTGCCCGTGACCACCGGCCCTGCGGTCATGGGTACTCCGTCGACGCTGACGACCATGGTGTGCTCCTCGTCCGGTGCGCCGGCCCGGTCCGCTGATCCGGCCCGGCTGTCGGTAGCGGGTTGTGTAGCGGTTTCTGTGCGGGTTTCCGTGCGGGTTTCTGTGGCGGTTCAGTAGCGGCTTTCCGTAGCGGTTCCACGGGGGTAACCGCCCGGCGGCCCTCCTGGTCACCGCCCGGCTCCCGAACAGTCCGCCGGGGACGCGGATTCGGACATGGCGACGGGCCCGGACGACGGCGTCCGGGCCCGTGGTTCGTGGCGGTTCGCCCGCCGGGGAGGCTAGAGCCCCTCGCTCACACCGAGGTTCGCGCCGGGTACCGCCTGGAGCACCGGAGTGATCACTCCCGCCTGGGGCAGCTGGAGGTCCGGCAGGCCGAAGCGGTCGGGGTTGGGCGCGGTCAGCGGGGCGTCCAGGGTCAGGCCCGGGCTCAGCGTGCGCAGGTCGGAGGCGGGGGCGTCGAGGCCGAGGTGGTTGAACTCGCTTCCCAGGATCTCCGGCAGGGGAGCGCGCAGTCCCACGCCGGGCAGCCCCGCGGCGACGGGCAGCTGCGGAACGACCCGCTCCGGGATGAGCCGGCCCTCGACGAAGCGCGGCCCCTCGGGCGCGCCCGGCGTCGGCAGAGGGATCTCGCCGCCGATCGTGGGCAGTTCCACGTTGAGGGACTTCTCGACGCCGTCGAGCGGTACGGGAACGGGCACCGTGCCGATCGCGGCGGCGGGGGTCACGCAGGCGGCGGCACCGGCGGCGGCCGCCACACACGTGATGACTGCGGCGAGTGTTCCTCGGGTGGTCGACTTCATCTCGGGTACGGGCCCTTTCGGAGGGGTTCGGGGGGCGTTGCGTCCGTACCGGGTAACGAGCCGGAAATCGTCATCAGTTCACAATTCCCCCGAGTGCCGCAATAGTGCTACGGCCATATCGGTACGACCGGCGGATGGTCAGCTCGTCCAGAAATCCCACCATCGGGTCAGGATCAGCATGCCGATCACCGCGATGTGCAGCAGCGGCAGCACCCAGGTGAACTCGGCGAGGAAGTTCCGCACCCCGGCCGGGGCCGGCAGGAAGGCGTGGCGGACGACGAACGAGACGGTGTACCAGAACATGAGAATCGTGGCGATCCATGCCAGACAGCACCACAGACACAGCGCGTTGATCCGGTACAGGGACTCGAACTGCAACCAGGACACGAACCCGACGCCGAAGAGACAGCCGCCGGTGAAGGTCAGCCAGTACCAGCGCGGGAAGGCGGCGCCGGCCAGCAGGCTCACGCCGACGCACACGACCGTCCCGTAGGCGACCAGACCCAGCATCGGATTGGGGAACCCGAACGCCGAGGCCTGGTCGCTCGTCATGACGCCGCCGCAGGAGACGACCGGGTTGAGGCTGCACCCGGGGGTGAAGCCGGGGTCCTCCAGCAGGCGGAACTTGTCGAGGGTGATGACCCACGCCGCCAGCAGCCCGGCCGCACCGGTGAGGACGAGCAGCAGGGCGAACGCGCGGCCGCCGCCCGCGGGCGCCGGGCGCGGCCGGCGCATCAGCCGCGCAGTCGGCGAGCGGGCAGGACGATGTGTGCCGCGGCCGTCAGGGTCTCGGCGGCACCCGCGAACGCGGCCAGCTCCTCGGGCGTGACGGCCCGGCCGGGGGTGGCCTGCGGCCAGGCGCGGGTGGTGAGGACGAGGTAGGCGTAGCCGCGCTGCTCGACGGCCGCGAGCCACTCCTGCGGCGGCAGGCACTGGGCGTTCAGGCTCGGCATGTTCAGGACGGCCGCGCCGGACTCGACGAGGAGGGTGAACGGCAGGCTGGGCCGTTCGGTGCCGTCGACGACGTCCCCACCGATGGGCATGCCGTTGTCGGTGAGCAGGCGCGCGACGGCGAGGGCGGTCCCCTCGGGGCCCTCCGGGGTGTCACCGAGCGAGTAGGCGAGGAGGTAGGGCATGTCACTGCCGTCGGGAGCCTCGCCGCTCCACGGCATCACGACAAGGGTGCCCAGGTCGGCCACGCGGAAGGGGCGGGTTGCGCTTGGGGTTGAGGTCACCGCGCGACCCTATCGGCGGGCCGGAGGTCGGTCGGGCGTGTTCTCACCCGACCGGGGGACGCCGGTGCGTTGCTCCACACGAACGAGGGACGCGCCGCTCGACCCGCCTCGAACAACGCCGAGGGCCGGCCCCGTCGGTGACGGGGCCGGCCCTTTTCGGAAAGGCGTCTCAGCCCTGGAGCGGCAGCCCGCCGAGGAGGGCGTTGTGGCTGTTGAGGGCGCCCGTCGCGCCCTTGAGGGTGCTGAGCACGGAGTCCTTGTTCTCGGTGTCGAGCGCGTCCGACTGGTGCTGGACCGGCATCGCGTCCTCCAGGTTGATGGGCCCCTTGGCGAGGGTGTCCACGGCACCGTTGAGGCTGGTGGGCGTGAGGTCGGCGGGGGCCGCGAACGCGGGCACGGCGGCACCGGCGAGGACCATGGATCCGGCAACGACAGCGGCAGCCTTCAGGGACTTCATCGGATTCCTTTCTTCGGCGGCCCGGCGACCCGACCACTCGGCGCATCGGCGCATCGGCGCATCGGGTCACCAGGGAAATTCTGACGTCGTGCCTAACGAGCCCCGCCGGATGCGGAAACCGTGTGCGCAAAAGATTTCCGCACCCCGGCGGAGGGCCGGGGTGCGGAAATCGGGAGCGAGCGACCGTCAGCTGGTCGGCAGAGCGGGCACCGCCGGAACGACCGGCGCCGCCGGAACAGCGGGCACCGCCGCGGCCGGGGCCTCGGCGGGCAGGGTGGGCAGGGTCAGACCGGCCCCGGCCAGCGTCGCGCTGACCAGGTCGAGCAGGCCGGACACCACACCGCTCACGGCCGGGACGACCTGGCTGACGTCGAGGGACGTCGCGGCCGCGAGAAGGGCGGCGACCGCCTTGTCCAGCGCGGCGACGGCGTCCGAGACCGGGTCGGCGGCGGCCTTCGCCTTGGCGTCGTCACCGCCCTTGCTGAGCACGGGCTTGGCCGGCACCGCGGCAGCGGGCTCGGCGGGCGCCGCGGGCTTGGCCGGCAGTACGACCGCCGGTTCGGCCGGCACGGCGGGCTTGGCGGGGACCTCGGCCGCTGGGTCGGCGGGCTTGGCCGGGACCTCGGCCGCCGGGTCGGCGGGCTTGGCCGGGACCTCGGCCGCCGGGTCGGCGGGCTTGGCCGGCGTCTCCGCCTCGGGGTCGGCCGGAGTCGCGGGGGTCTCCGGGGTGGCGGGGGTAGCCGGCGTCGTCGGGGTCGCCGTCGCGATCTTGGCGACGGCGGCCTTGACGGCGTCGCCCAGCTCGGTCGCCTGTTCGGCGGTGAGCTGACCGTCTTCGGCCTTGAGGACGCTGTTGAGCAGGTTGGCCACCGGGGTGAGGACAGTGCCGAGTTCGCCGAGGCCCTTGGCCTGGGCGAGCAGCGCGTCGGTGCCGGCTACGGGCGCATGCGGCGCCGCGGCGGTGCGCTCACGGGCAGCGGCTCCGTCGACCGCCATGGCGGTGGGGGCGGCGATGCCGAGGACGAGGGTGGCGCAAAGTGCGGTGGAAGCGATACGCCGTACGGGCAGACCACGCATGGGGAATTCCTTTCGATTGCGTCGGGTCTCGTTCCCACCGTGCAAACGACGGTCGCTCTCCGCAACAGATCGATCGCTTTGCGTGACGTCACCTCGCCCGGTCCGCCCGCATCACCCCTGGTGAGAAGGCCTGTCAAGGTCCACCGAGCGTGTCGGGGCCACCTCCCCCCATTCGGGTCAGCAGCCTCGATGGCGCTCGCGGGAACGCGAACGGCCGCCCTCCTGGCGGGAGGGCGGCCGTTCGGCGAAAGACGTGTCATGACCTCAGGAGGGGGAGACGTCAGTCGTTGATGCAGGTGTTGCCGAACGCGGGGTTCAGCAGGCCGATCACGTTGATCGTGTTGCCGCAGACGTTGACCGGGATGTGCACGGGAACCTGGACGACGTTGCCCGACAGCACGCCCGGGGAGTGCTCGGCGATGCCGTTCGCGCCGCTGTCGGCGGCGGCGATGCCGGAGGCGCCGGCGACGGCCGCGGCGGCAACGGAGGTCAGGACCAGGCCCTTCGCGATACGCGACATGGAGAGGTGCTCCTTGGGGTTTTGACACAAACACCCGGGCGGGGATGCCCGGCGCTGAAGTCAACGCGCGGGCCCTGCGGGAGTTGTGCCGCCGAATGAGTGATGTCACCCGAGCCCGGCTTCACCATCCCGACACACATGTCCGGTTTCTACGGATTAATCCGGACAGCGGCTAGAGTTGCGCCCCATCCGACGCACGCCTATAGCAAGCAAATCGCACGAAAGGGCACCGCCGGTCATGCGTAATTCCCTGGGTCCGCTGCTACGCCGCACGACAGTGGGCGTTCTCGCCCTCGCCGCCCTCTGGGCACCCGGCGGCGCCCGGGCTTCCGGCGCCCCGCCCGCCGCGGAGGCACAGCGACTCGCCTTCACACAGCGCTTCCACGCGACACAGCACGGCGGGATCGTCCGCGCGGCCAACGCCGCCATCAGCTGCCGCACCACGACCACGCCCACGGGCAGGGCGGCGCCCGCCTGTCCCGCCGTGCGCCGGGGCGGACGCGCCGTCAACAACGACTTCGACATGTTCTACGTCGACGTCGACCGCGACCCGAACACCTACAACTCCTCCCGCGCCGAGGTCCGGCTGCCACAGGGCGCGCGGGTGTCGTACGCGCGGCTGTACTGGGGTGGCAATCTGCGCGTCGGCGAGCAGAAGCCGCCGAAGGACAACGGACGGGTGCTGATCGCCGAGCCCGGCGGGGAGTACAAGGCGGTCCTCGCGGACACGGTCGTCGGCCACCAGGTGGCCCAGGGCGCCGACGCCTTCCAGGCCTCCGCGGACGTCACCGGACTGGTGCGCGCGAGCGGCCAGGGCCTGTACACGGTCGCCCAGATCAACGTGGCCATGGGCCGTTCGGGGGCCGGCGCGTGGGGCGGCTGGACGCTGGTCGTGGCCTACGAGAACCCGGCGGAGCCGCTGCGAGACCTGTCCGTCTGGGACGGCTTCGACACCCTCGGCTCCCCCGCCGGCCAGGAGATCCGGCTGCGCGGGCTCGCCGTTCCGCGGGGCGCGGGCGGCCGGGTCGGGCTCGTCGCGTACGACGGCGACCGCGGCCGAACGGGTGATTCGCTCATGCTCTCGACCGGTGACCGGACGGCCACCGCGCTCACGGACGCGGTCAACCCATCCGACGATGTGTTGAACTCCACGATCAGCGAGCCGGGGGAGGCTCCGGCGGCGCGTGTACCGGCGTACGTCAACACCCTCGGCTACGACTCCGATGTGTTCGATCTGAGCGGCGGTTTGCGGCGCGGCGGTGACCAGCTGGCCGTCCGGCTCGTTTCCCACCGGGACGCGGCGTGGGCCGGGGCGCTCTTCGTCGCCGTCGACACACGGAAGAAGCATTAGGCGCGTTCCCGCCCGTCCCGAGCGTCACCGTGAGCGAGGAAACCGCGCCATGCACCAGCCAGAACCCGATGGAACCCGGGTCCTGCATCTCACCCAGCCCGTGGACGGCGGGGTCGCCCGGGTCGTGACGGACCTGACGCGGGCCCAGCTCGCGGCCGGCCTGCACGTCACCGTGGCCTGCCCGGCCGGCCGGCTCGCCGAGGGCCTGCGCTCCCTGGGCGCGGACGTGCGGCACTGGGCGGCGACCCGGTCGCCGGGGCCCTCGCTCCCCGGCGAGGTACGACGGCTCGTACGCCTGATCGGTGAGGTACGCCCCGACCTGGTGCACGCGCACAGCGCGAAGGCCGGTCTCGCCGGGCGGCTCGCGGTGCGGGGACGGATCCCGACCGTGTTCCAGCCGCACGCCTGGTCCTTCGAGGCGGTCGGCGGGACCACCGCGGCCCTGGCGCTCAGATGGGAGCGGTTCGGCGCCCGTTGGACGGACCGGCTGGTGTGCGTGAGCGAGGCCGAGCGCACCACCGGACTGCGCGCCCGCATCGGCGGGCGAGTCAGCGTCGTCCCCAACGGCATCGATCCCGAGCGCTTCCACCCGGCCTCCGTCGACACCGTACGGGCCTCCCTCCTGCCCGAACTCGACCCGTCCGCACCCCTGGTGGTGTGCGTCGGGCGACTGTGCCGGCAGAAGGGGCAGGACGTACTGCTGACGGCGTGGACGGACATCGCGCGCCAGGTGCCCGGCGCCCGGCTGGTCCTGGTCGGCGACGGCCCGGACGGGGAGCGGCTCCGGTCCCGCGCGCCGGAGTCGGTGCTGTTCGCCGGGGCCGTCGCCGACGCCGTTCCCTGGTACCAGGCCGCCGACCTGGTCGTGCTGCCCTCGCGCTGGGAGGGCATGGCGCTCGCGCCGCTGGAGGCCCTGGCCTGCGGGCGGCCCGTCGTGGTGACCGACGTGGACGGCGCCCGGGAGAGCCTGCCTGGACCCCTCGCGCCCCGCTGTCTGGTGCCCGCCGAGAACCCCGCGGCGCTGGCCGCTGCCGTCGCCGGACTGCTGCTCGACCCGCTGCTGCGCGAGTCGCTCGGCCATCAGGGACGCCGTCACGTCCTGACCACGCACGACGTGCGGTACACGGCGGGGGCGGTCGCGGGCGTCTACCGCGAACTGCTCACGACCACACAAGGGGCGCGCGTCGCGCCCACCGAGCGCAGGGAGTCCATCCACTCGTGACTGCGGAAAGCACCGTCCCCTCTCCCGGCGCGCAGCCCGGGTACTCGCCCGTCTCGGTCATTCCGCGCCGGGAGAGCGGAGCGGGATTCCGGTTCCCCACCCGGCGGCCCCCGGCGCGGCCCACGTCGCCGCTGCCGCTGCTGATCACCGACGGCCTCGCCACCTTCGTGGGCGCGCTGGCACTGACCGGGGCGCAGCGCCGCCCGCTGCTGGTGGCCCTGCTGGTGGCGGCGACGATAACGCTGCGCCCGCAGCGATCGCGTCCGGTGGTGGGGGTGCTGGACGAACTGCCCACCGTCTGCGGCCGGATCGCGGTGGCCTGGCTGGCGCTGGGCACGCTCGTCGCGGCGTGGAACCCGTCCCACGCGCTGTCGGTCCGCACGCTGCTCCTCGGGTTCGCGGCGCAGGCGGCGGCCGGTTGCGCGGGCCGCGCGGTGGTGCACCTGCGCCGGCGCCGGGCGCTGCTGCGCCGCCCGCACGCCGCGCTCGTCATCGGTCCCGCCGCGACCGCGCAGCGGGTGGCCGCCGCCGTGCTGCGGCATCCCCGGTCCGGGATCCAGCCGGTGGGGATCGTGGCCGAGCGGCCGGACGGCGCCGACGGGCTGCCCGTGCTGACCTCCGGTCAGGAGGTGCAGCGGGCTCTCATCCAGAACGGCGTGCGGGACGTCCTGTGCGTCCACCCCGCCGTGCGCACCGTGCAGGGCCCGCTGCTGCGGGCGCTCACCGAGTCGGGCTGCACGGTGTGGGAGGTCGACGCCGACTCCCCCTCGTACGCGAGCCGCGAGCAGCTCGCCGGGTTCTCCTGCCGGCGTCTCGACATGGGCGCCCGGCGCCGGGGCAGCCTCGGCAAGCGGCTGCTGGACATCGCGGTCTCCGGGGCCCTGCTCCTGCTGATCAGCCCGTTGCTGCTGGTGTGCGCGACGGTGCTGCGGCTGACCGACGGGCCGGGGGTGGTCTTCCGGCAGGAGCGCATCGGCAAGGACGGCCGGCCCTTCACGCTGCTGAAGTTCCGCACCCACCGGCCGGTCGACGAGCACGAGGCCGCGACCCGGTGGAGCGTGGCCGGCGAGCGGGAGATGAGCCGCTTCTGCCGCTTCCTGCGCCAGACCTCGCTGGACGAGCTGCTCCAGCTGTGGAACGTCCTGTGCGGTGACATGAGCCTGGTCGGCCCTCGACCCGAACGCCCTTATTTCGTCGGCCAGTTCAGCCAGACCTATCCCGGCTACGCGGCCCGCCACCGGATGCAGACCGGCATCACCGGTCTCGCCCAGGTCCAGGGGCTGCGCGGGGACACCTCGATCGAGGACCGGGCCCGCTTCGACAACGCCTACATCGACAACTGGTCGCTGTGGCAGGACGTCTGCATCCTGCTGCGCACCGCGGCCGCCCTCGTGCGACCGACCGGGAGCTAACCACCCATGACCCTCGCCCTGACCCTGCCCCGCGCCCGGACGCTGTCACCGGTCCTGCCCGTGGTCGCCGTGGTCGCCCTGCTCGGCCTGCCGCTCGGCCCCGGCGGCGAGGGCGGCGCCGGACCGGCCGACGCGCTGTCCGCGCTGGTCGTGCTGTTCTGCGCGGTCCGGCTGCTGCGGCAGCGGCAGCGCCCGCTGTCCCGTACGGCCGCCCTGGTCCTCGGACTGCCGGTGGTCGGGCTCGCGCTCGCCGCGATGGGCGCGTCCTCGCCGGGGGCGGGACTCTCCGGTCTGGGCCGCTACCTCCAGATCTTCGTGCTCGTCCCGGCGGCCGTCGTCCTCCTGGTCCGCGACCGGTCCGACTTCCGGGTGCTGGCCTGGTCGTTCGTCGGGCTCGCGGGGTGGCAGGGAGCGGTCGGCGTCCACCAGTTCGTCACCGGGAGCGGCGCCTCCTACCAGGGCGAGAACATCCGGGCGGTCGGCACCTTCGGGCCGCAGGACGTGATGGGCATGGCGACCGTCGTGGCGTTCGGCCTGATCTGTGCCGTCGGGCTGGCGCTCGGCCGGACGCCGGTACGGCAGCGGGCGATCGCCGCCTGCTCGGCGCTCGCCCTGCTGGTGCCGCTGGCGCTCTCCTTCAGCCGGGGCGCGTGGATCGCGACCGCGCTGACCTGCGCGGTCCAGCTGGCCCTCGCCGGGCCGCGGCGGGCGCTGAAGGTGGGCGCGGTGGCGGCCGCGGCCGGGGTGATCCTGGTGGGCGGCTTCGGGGTCGGCTCGGCGATGCTCCAGGAGCGCGTCAACAGCATCACGCAGGTCAGGGACGCGCCCGACCAGTCGGTCACCGACCGGTACACGATGTGGGCGGCGGCGGTCGGCATGTGGCGCGACCAGCCGCTGACCGGCGTCGGGTTGAAGGGCTTCCCCGAGCACCGCGACGGCCACGCCTCCCTCGCGCTGTCCTCCGGCAGCGACACCGACGGGGCGGGCGGCGGCTTCGTCAAGCAGCCGCTGCTCTCCCCGCACAACATGTACCTGCTGATCCTCAGCGAGCAGGGCCTGATCGGGCTGCTCGCCCTCGCGGGCGGCTGGCTGGCGATGCTGGCGTGCGGGCTGCGCGGATGGTTCCGGATCCGGCGCTCCGGCCCCGGACTCGACTGTGCGCTCGTCGCCTGCGGTCTGCTGGTCTGGCAGCTCGTGGACTTCACGTACGCCGACATCGGCGGCCCGTCGACCGTGCTGACGGCCGTCGTCTTCGGGGCCGTGGCCTGGTGGGCGCTGGTCGGCGGCGGCGCCCGCGAGGAGGCGCTCGCCCGATGACGGTCACGCCTCCCCGGACGCCTCGTACGGACGGTCCCGCTTCCGTGCCCCCGGCACGGTCCGCCGCCCGGTCCGGGGAGACCGCCGACGGGACCGACGAGATCGACGGGACCGCCGGGGCCGACGCGACTGCGGTGATCGACGGGACCGCCGGGGCCGACGGAGTGGACGCGGCTGCCGGGCTCGGCGCCGCGTCAGCGGCCGGCCGGAACGCGGAGGAAGGCGGCGGCGAGAAGGGCGGGGACGGCGAACTTCCCCCGGCCTCCGGTCGGTTCCTCGCCAGGGCCACGCTCGTCACCGCCGTCCTCTCCGTCGCCGGGGCCCTGCTCGGGCTGGTGCGGGACCAGGCGCTGGCCAGGCTGTTCGGGGCGGGCAGCGACACCGACGCCTTCCTCGTGGCGTGGACCGTGCCCGAGTTCGCGGCCACCCTGCTCATCGAGGACGGACTCGCCTTCGCCCTGATCCCGGCGTTCAGCATGGCGCTGGCCCGCCGCTCCCAGGGCGCCCCCGGCGACCCCGTCCGCGCGCTGGTCGCCGGGACGCTGCCCCGTCTGTCGCTGGCGTTCGTCGCGGTCGGCGCCCTGTTCATCGGCCTGGCACCGCAGCTGGTCGAGATCCTCGCGCCGGGCCTGCCCGACCCCGCGCTCGCCGTCGACTGCACCCGGCTCACCGCCACCTGCGCGGTGAGCTTCGGGCTCGCCGGGTACTGCAGCGCCGCCCTGCGCGCGCACCGGCGGTACGGGGCGCCCGCGGCGATCTACGTCGCCTACAACGTCGGCATCATCACCGGGATGTTCGTGCTCGGCGGGCGCTGGGGGGTCCGCTCGGCGGCCGCCGGGGTCGCGGTCGGCGGGCTGCTGATGGTCCTCGTGCAACTGCCCTCCCTGCTCGGCCAGCTGAGGAAGCGCGGAGTGGCGGAGGAGGCCTCCGCGCAGGAGGAGCCGCGGCCCCTGGACACCCTGCTCCTCACGACCGTGCTCCTGTTCGCGCTGTGCCGGCAGTCCCAGGTCCTCATCGAGCGCTTCCTCGCCTCCCAGCTGCCGGCCGGGGCGATCTCGCATCTGAACTACGCGCAGAAGGTCGCGCAGATGCCGATGATCCTCTCGGTGATGGTGTGCACGGTCACCTTCCCGGTGGTCGCGCGGGCGCTGGCCGAGGGCGACACCGAGCGGGCCCGCACCCGGGTGGAGCGGGACCTGGCGCTGGCCGCGTGCGTCGTCCTGCTGGGTACGGCCGCCGTGCTGGCCTGTTCGCCGCAGATCATCGAAGTGCTCTTCCAGCGGGGCGCGTTCACCGCGAAGGACACGGCGGTGACGGCCGGCGTGATGCGGGTGTACGCGCTCGGGCTGCTCGGCCAGACCCTGGTGGGTGTGCTGGTCCGCTCGTACTTCTCGGCGGGCCGCGGCTCCTGGTACCCGGTCGGCGCGATGGCCTCCGGGATCGTGGTGACCTCCTGGATCGGCGCGCTGAGCGTCAATTCCTTCGGTGTGTACGGGATCGCCGCCGCCAACGCGATCGGCATCACCGTCACCGCCCTCGTCCTGCTGGCCGGGATGGGGCCGCGCAGCGTTCCGGTCGGCGTCCGCAGCGTGCTGCGCGAGCTGAGCCGGCCGGTGCGGGCCGCCCTGGTGGCCACCCTGGCGGGGTCCTTCGCCGCCGGCCGGTTCGCCGACCCGCTGGCCGGACTGGCCGCCGGGGGGTTCACCGTGACCGTCGTCTTCCTGCTGCTCGGCCGTGCCCTGGGATCCCAGGGCATCGTCTCCGCTCTCCGTCCCGTACGTTCCGCGACCCGAAGGTTCTCCCATGTCCGCTCCTGACAACAGCAGACGCACTCCCGTCCCGTGGGTGGCGATGTACCACTCCGTGGGGGACTGCTCCGAGGATCCGTACCGCATCACCGTCACCCCCGAAAGGCTGGAGAAGCAGCTGATGTGGCTGCGCCGGCGCGGGCTGCGCGGCGTCTCCATGGCGAAGCTGCTCGCCGCCCGCGCCCGGGGCGAGGGCCGCAACCTGGTCGGCCTCACCTTCGACGACGGTTACGCCGACTTCCTCACCGAGGCGCTGCCCGTGCTGCGCCGCCACCGCTGCACGGCCACCCTGTTCGTGCTGCCCGGCCGGCTCGGCGGCGAGAACGCCTGGGACCCGCTGGGCCCGCGCAAGCCGCTGCTGAGCGCCGACGGCATCTGCCGGGCGGCCTACGAGGGCGTCGAGATCGGCTCGCACGGCCTCACCCACGTCGACCTGACCAAGGCCGACGACCTCACCCTCAAGAAGGAGACGGTCGAGAGCCGCGCGGCCCTCGTCGCGCTGCTCGGCACCGAGGTCGACGGCTTCTGCTACCCGTACGGGACGATCGACCGGCGTGCCATGGACGCCGTGCGCGAGGCCGGTTACACCTACGCCTGCGCGATCGACCCCGGCGCGCTGAACGGCCTCCACGCACTTCCCCGCCTGCACATCGGGCAGAGCGACAACTTCCTCCGGATGCACCTGAAGTACCGGTTGCACCGGCTGCGCCGGCGGCCCGTCGAGGGGCTGCGGTGAAGGCGCTGCACATCATCACGGGGCTCGGTGTCGGCGGTGCCGAGCAGCAGCTGCGGTTGCTGCTGCGGCACCTGCCCGTCGAGTGCGAGGTGGTGACGCTGACGAACCCGGGGACGGTGGCGGACGGGCTGGCGAGCGACGGGGTCCGGGTCGTCCACCTCGGCATGGCCGGCAACCGCGACCTGGCCGCGCTGCCCCGCCTGGTCCGGATCATCCGCTCCGGCGGCTACGACCTCGTCCACACCCACCTCTACCGGGCCTGCGTCTACGGCCGGCTGGCCGCGCGGCTGGCCGGGGTCCGCGCGGTCGTCGCCACCGAGCACTCCCTGGGGGAATCGCAGATGGAGGGGCGCAGGCTGACCGCCGGGGTCCGTGCGCTCTACCTCGCCAGCGAGCGGCTGGGCCGCACCACGGTCGCCGTCTCCCCCACGGTCGCCGACCGCCTGCGCGGCTGGGGGGTGCCGGCCCCGCGGATCGAGGTCGTCCCCAACGGCATCGACCTGGCCCGCTTCCGGTTCGACCCGGACGCCCGCCGGCAGACCCGCCGCCGCCTCGGGCTGCCCGACCACGCCTATGTCGTCGGCGGCGTCGGACGGCTCACGGCGGGCAAGCGCTTCGACGTCCTCATCCACGCCCTCGCCCGGCTTCCCGCCGACCACTGGCTGCTGCTGGTCGGCGGCGGACCCGAGGAGAACGTGCTGCGCCGCACCGCGCACGAGGCGGGGGTCGCCGACCGGGTCCTGTTCACCGGCGAGCGCCCCTGTGTTCCCGACGGCACCCCCGGACCCGATCTGCCGTCCCTCACCTGCGCCATGGACCTGTTCGTCTCCCCCTCCCCGGAGGAGACCTTCGGTCTGGCCGTCGTCGAGGCGCTGGCCTGCGGCCTGCCCGTGCTGTACGCCTCCTGCCCCGCGATCGAGCAGCTGCCCGCCCGGGCGACGGGCGCCCGCCGGGTGACCGGCGGCACCGAGGCGTTCGTCCGCGCGCTGGCCGAGGCACGCGCGCGGACGCCCGGCCCGCGCACCGCCGCCGAAGCCGCCCGCCACTACGACATCACCCGCAGCGCCGCCCAGCTCATGGACGTGTACGCGGCCACCGTTTCCGGACCGCCCCTGCTCTCCCCCGCCACCCCGACACCCCAGGGAGTCAGTTCCCCATGACCGAGAACCCCCGCCGCCCCGCCGCCCTGCGCCGCGCCAAGGCACTCCCGCCCTGGTCACTGCTCGCGCTCGGCGCCGTCGCCGGCGGACTGCTCGGCGGCACGTACGGCGCGCTCAAGCCGCCCACGTACACGGCCACCGCCTATGTCGTCGCCGTTCCCACCGAGAAGTCCGACCCGGCGTCCGCGCTCGGCTTCGCCCAGGCCTACGGCCGGGTCGCCACGCAGCTGGCGGTGCTCGGGGACGCGCAGGTGTGGGCCGGTGTGCCGGTGAAGACGCTTCAGCAGAACGTGCAGACGGCGACCTCGCCGGACGCCCCGATGGTCTCGATCACGGCGACCTCCCCCCGGGCCGACCTGGCCGCCGACATGGCCAACGCGGTCTCCCGCTCGCTGACCCAGCACGCCAAGAGTTCCAAGGCCGCCACCAACGTCGAGCTCCAGCAGTTCGCCCGCGCGGTCCGGCCGACCGGCCCCTCCTCGGTGTCCCCCACCGTGACAGGTCTGGTGGGGGCGAGCGCGGGCGGTCTGCTCGGCGGGCTGCTGCTGCTGGTACGGCCGAAGCGGGGTCGCGAGGAGGAGGCCGCGCGCCCCGCCGCCGTCCCCGGCCCGGCCTTCGCCGCCGACGCCCACGGAGCGCTGTGAAGCCGACGTTCACGACCGAACTCGTCACCGACGAGCAGGCCTTCGCCGCCCTCGCCCCCGCGTGGGGCCGGCTGTACCAGCGGTGCGCGACCGCCACCCCGTTCCAGAGCCACGCCTGGCTCCACTCGTGGTGGCTGTCGTACGGCACGCGCGGCCGGCTGCGTCTGCTGCTGGTCCGCGACGGCGGTGACCTCGTCGCCGTGGCACCGCTGACCGCCGTACGCCGACCGCTGCCGGCGCTCGTGCCGCTCGGCGGGGCGATCTCCGACTACGGGGACGTCCTCGTCGACGACGAGCGGGGCGAGCATGCCGTCGCCGCGCTCACCGAGGGTCTCGCGGCGGCCGCCCGCACCGCGCTGATCGACTTCCGCGAGGTGCGGCCGGGCGGCGCGGTGGAGCAGGTCTACGAGCGCTGGCGCGGACCCCGCCGGCGGGTGAGCGACTCGGTGTGTCTGGAGCTGCCCGCCGTGCCCATGGAGGAGCTGGTGGCCCGCCTGCCGTCGGCGAAGGCCCAGCGGGTGCGTGCCAAGCTGCGCAAGCTGACCGCGCTGGGCGTCGAGCGTCAGGCCGTGTGCCCGGAGGAGGTCGACTCGGCGTTGCGCCGGCTGCTGGAACTGCACCAGTTGCAGTGGCAGGGGCGGAAGGTGACGGGCGAGCACCTGCGGGCGCGGTTCTGCGAGCACCTGGTGCGGTCGGTCGGGCCGATGGTGCGCTCCGGGGACGCGGTCGTCACCGAGTTCCGGCTCGACGACGACGTGGTCGCCGTCGATCTGACGCTGCTGTCGCGGCGGCTGGCCGGGGGGTACCTCTACGGCGCCCATCCGCGGCTGCGCGAACGCAAGGCGGACGTGGCGGTGATGCTGCTCGACGCGTGCGCCGAGCACTCCCGGAACGAGGGCCGCGCCGCGCTCAGCCTGCTGCGCGGCAACGAGCCCTACAAGCACCACTGGCGGCCCGAACCGGTCGTCAACCAGCGGCTGCTGCTGGCCCGCCGGCGCACCGCGCCGCTGCTGTCGGCGGCCGTGTGCGACGTGGCCGCGCGACGGCGGGGCAAGGAGTTGCTGCTCCGGCTGGAGCAGCGAAGGGAGCGTGACGGTGGCGGCAGGTCCTGACGCGGGCCTGCCGCCACCGCACCGCGGTTCACTCGTCGTCCGACCACCAGTCCAGCCGGAAGCACAGCTTGCCGCCGAGCCAGTACTCGACCCAGTCGCCCAGGTCCATCGGGGTGCAGTTCACCGGGGGTTCGGCGGGAGGCTCGGTGGTGGGATCCGTCGAGGGCGCCGGGGGCGACGGCTCCACGGACGGTTCCACGGAGGGCGCCGGGCTCGTCGGTGGCGTGCTCGGCTCGTCGGCACGGCCGGACAGCAACGAGCGGTAGACGGCGGACGACTCCGGGTTCTGGCGGCACTGCCACACACCGTGCGGGCAGTAGTCGGTCACCGTGTTGTACAGCGGTTTGTGCTCGTCCATCCAGGCGAGCATGCGCCGCATGTATTCGGCGTTGTCACCGTTGCGGAAGAGTCCCCATTCGGGATAGGAAATGGGCTTGCCATGGCTTTTGGCGAAGTCCACGTGCGCCTGGAGCCCGTAGGGTTCTTTCACCTGCTCGTCGAAGGACAGGCCGGTCGGCTGGTCGTAGGAGTCCATTCCGATGATGTCGACCGTGTCGTCGCCCGGATAGCACTCGGTCCACGGAACGGCGTCCTTGCCGCGGGTCGGCGTGAAGTCGAACCTGAATTTCTGGCCCGGCACCGAGCGCATGGTGGAGACGATCCTGTTCCAGTACTTCTTCCAGGCCTCCGGGTCCGGCCCGCACCGATGGGTGTACGTGATGCCGTTCATCTCCCAGCCGAGCACGATCACCGTGTCCGGCACCTTCAGCGCGACCAGCCGCTCGGCGAGAGCCCTGAAGTGGTGATCGAACTCCCCGGCCGCCCCCTGCCGCAGCAGCCCGCGCACCTCGTCGTCGGACACCCCCTCCTCGTTGCGCTCCATCATCGGCACGTTCAGGACGAGCATGCGGTCGTCCTTCTCCAGCCTCCAGTCGGCCCAGACGTCGAGGAAGCCGGGCGGGCCCTCGATGTTCTGCCACCGGTCGCCCGGCAGGTAGGTGTGGCCGACGCGCAGCTCCGCGCCGTCCAGCCATTCGCTGAGCTGGGCGATCCGGGCCACGCCCCGGGCGCCGTAGTCGAGGTAGGCGCCGAAGGCGGGTGCGCCCTTCGCGGCCGGGGCGGACGGGAGGGACGGCGTGGCGGTCTCCGCCGGGGCCGCCGACGTCACGGGAGTCACCGGCGCCTCGGGGCTCACCGGAGCCGCCGGTGTCGGACCCGGGACGGGTACGACCGGGTCGGGCGCGGCGGGTGCGGGAAGGGTCACCGCGGCTGCCGGGACGGTGGGGGTGGGAGCGGGAGGATCGGCGACCCGCACCACCCCCGCGCCCGCGGCGAATCCAGGTCCGGACGCCAGGGCGGCCGACGCCGCGACCGCTGCCGCGACGACGGCCAGCCGCCGGGACCGCGCGCGTCGCTGCTGTGGAGCCATGCCTGCTCCTCTCTCCACTCTCACGTAACGCGCCAGGACCGCGCATTACTGACACTCAGTCATATGAAAGTCACACGAAAAGGAATTACGCCACCCCGGTTACGGCTTTCGAGTGCCTCGATCGCCCATACCGGTGAACTGAACCGAAGGACCCGGAAAAAAATGCCCGAGTCGCTGCTCGACACCCGCGTCCCCGCCGTTCTTCTGCGGATCGACCGGAATCCCTTTCACCACGGAACGCTGGGTGCCGTGCGCTCTCTCGGCAGAGCCGGAATCGACGTGCACGTGGTCGCCGACTCCACGGGAAGTCCCGTACGCAAGTCGCGTTTCGTCAGCCAGTTGCATCCCCCGCCGCCGCCCGGCGCCGCCCTCGCCGACATCGCCGCCACCCTGCTGCGGGTGGCCGCCCGCGTCGAGCGGCCAGCCGTGCTGATCCCGATGGACGACGCGGGCGCGATCGCGGTGAGCCGCCTGCGTGAGGAACTGGCGCCCGCGTACCTGCTGCCGCAACAGCCCGGCGCGGTGCCCGAACGGGTCGCCGACAAGGCGGAACTGACCCGGCTGTGCGCGGCGGCGGATGTTCCGCACCCGCTCACCGTGCTGCCGGACAGCGCGGCACAGGCCGCCTCCGCCGCCTGGCGCCTCGGGCTGCCGGTGGTGGCGAAGTGGAGCCGGCCCTGGTTGCTGCCCGCCCATTCGGGGCTGCGCAGCACGGTCGTGGTGCGCTCCCCCCAGGAGGCGCGCGACCTGTACCTGCGTACCGAGGAGGCAGGCAGCCAACTGCTGCTCCAGGCCTTCCTGCCGCCGGGTCCGGACCGCGACTGGTTCTTCCACGGGTACGTCGACCGCTCCGGCACGGTCGGCGGCGGCGGCCCGGGCCGCAAACTGTGCGCCTGGCCCCGCGGCGCGGGGCTCACCGCGGTGGGCGAGTGGACCGAGAACCCGCAGGTGGGGACGCTGGCCCAACGGCTCACCGACGAACTCGGCTACCGGGGCATCTTCGACCTCGACTTCCGGCGCTGCGGCGCCACGGGCGACTACCACCTGCTCGACTTCAACCCGCGGCCGGGCGCCCAGTTCCGGCTCTTCGCGGACGGCGCCGGACTCGACGTCGTCCGCGCCCAGCACCTCGATCTGACACACCGTCCACTGCCGGCCGGGGCGCCGCTGCCGGGCCGGGCGTTCGTGGTGGAGAACTACGCGCCGCTGGCCGCGCTGCGACCGGCCCGCCGGACCCGTGAGCTGGCCTGGCACGCGGGCGACGACACCGCTCCCGGCCGGGCGATGTGGGGTCTGTGGGCCGCCCATGTCGCCCGTCGGCTGCTCGACCGGCTGCGCCGGGCCGGCGCCTCGGGCGTGGCCGGGGTCCGGCCCCGAGTGGTCCGCCAGGCAGCGCCGCCCACACCGTCCCTGACGGATCTGACCGAACCGGCCCCGACCGCCCCGGCCCCGGCCGCACCGACCGACGACGAGAAAGCGAGCAGCTGCTGATGTACGACCTGCTGGTGGTGGGCGCGGGCCCGTACGGCCTGTCCATCGCCGCGCACGCGGCGGCCGCCGGGCTGAAGCTGCGCGTGTTCGGCCGGCCGATGGCCTCCTGGCGCGACAACATGCCGGGCGGGATGTTCCTGAAGTCCGAGCCGTGGGCCTCCAACCTCTCCGACCCCGCGGCCCGCTGGCGGCTCGACGCGTACTGCGCGACCCAGGGCGTGACGGCCCGGCACGGGGAGCCGATCCCGGTGGAGATGTTCGCCCGGTACGGGCTGTGGTTCGCCCGCAACGCCGTGCCCGAGGTCGACGAGCGCACGGTGACCCGCATCGTGCCCCGGCAGGGCGGCTTCGAGGCGGTCACCGCGGACGGCGAGATGGTGGGGGCCCGGACGGTCGCCCTCGCCGTGGGCGTCATGCCGTTCGTCGAGATCCCGGCCGCCCTGCGCGGACTCTCCCCCGACCTGGTCTCGCACAGCAGTCACCACGGCGACCTCGACCGCTTCCGCGGCCGGGACGTCACCGTGATCGGCGGCGGCCAGGCGGCCCTGGAGACGGCCGCCCTGCTCGCCGAACAGGGCTCACACGTAAGGGTGTTGGCCCGCGCCGACACGCTGCGCTGGAACGATGTGCCACCGCCCTGGGAGCGCCCGTGGTGGCAGTCGGTCCGCTCCCCGCAGAGCGGGCTCGGCTGTGGCTGGCGCAACTGGTTCTACGCCGAACGCCCCGGCCTGTACCGCCGGCTGCCGGAACCGACCCGGGCGCGCATCGCCGCGACGGCGCTCGGGCCGGCCGGCGCCTGGTGGGTACGGGACCGGGTGGAGGGCTCCGTGCGGGTACGTCTCGACCACGAGGTGACGGCGGCGCGAGCGGTCCCGGGCGGGCTACGTCTGGAAGTGGCCGGAGCGGACTCCTTCGAGACCGAGCACGTGATCGCGGCCACCGGCTTCAAGGCGACCCGTGACCGGCTCGGGCTGCTCTCCGGCGAACTGCGCGGGGCGCTGGCCACGGTGTCCGACGGTTCCCCCGAGGTGGGCCGGGACTTCGAGTCGTCCCATCCCGGCCTGTTCCTGGCCGGCCTGGTGACGGCGGCCGGCTTCGGCCCGGCGATGCGCTTCGTGTACGGCGCGACCTTCACGGCGGGGACCCTCGTCCGGGGCGTACGGCGCCGGTTGCACACGGACGTGCCGAGCGGGGCGATCCCGGCACCGAAGCGGCAGGGGGCGGCGGTCACCGTACGGCGCTGAGCCGGACGGGGCAGGGGTGCCGGACGCGAGGGCGTCCGGCACCCGGTGTGTTCACCGACGGGACGCTGCCCGGCCTCGCCGGTACAGGACGGCGCCGCCCGCGATGAGTGCCGCGCTGACGCCGGAGGCGGCCAGCAGACCGGCACGGTCCCCGCCGGTGTGCGGCAGCTGCGGCGGAGAGCTGTGCCCACCGCCACCCTCCGGAGGGGCGGTGTGCCCGCCGTGCGGCGGCTGCCCGCCACCACCACCGTGCGGAGGCGGGGTGGAGTGGCCGCCGGGCGGAGTGCTCCCGCCGCCATGCGGAGGCGGAGTCGTGTGACCGCCGCCGGGCGGAGTCGTGTGCCCCCCTCCGGGCGGAGTGCTCCCGCCGCCGTGCGGAGGCGGGGTCGTGTGACCCCCACCCGGCGGAATGCTGCCACCACCATTCGGAGGCGGAGTGGTGTGACCCCCACCGGGCGGCGTCGCATGGCCCCCACCGGGCGGAGTGGTGTGGCCCCCACCAGGCGGCGTCGTATGACCCCCACCAGGCGGCGTCGTATGACCCCCACCGGGCGGCGTCGGGTGACCGCCACCGCCGCAGGTGTCGCCGTAGCCGCCGCACTCGTCGTCGGGGCCGTGGTTCTCGTGCCCGGAGTCTCCGTGGCCGGAGTCGCTGTCACGGGACTCGCCGTAGCCGGAATCACCGTCGCGGGAGAGGTCGTCGTCGTGCGGTGCGCCGTGTGAGCGACGCGCGTGGGTGTCCGAGGGGTTGGCGCAGGAGTTGCCGAACGCCGGATCGAGCGCGGCGACGACGTCGACCGAGTTGCCGCAGGCGTTCACCGGGACGTGCGCCAGAGCCTGGACGGCGTTGCCCGACAGGACCCCGGGCGAACCCTTGGCGGCTCCATCGGCTGATGAGTCGGCGAAGGCGTTGCCGCCCGCGCACAGGGACAGAATGCCCGTCGCGGCGGCGGCCGCGACCATTCCCCTGCTCAGGGTCTGTCGCAATCTCGTTGCCCTCCTGGCTGGGAGAAGTGGGAAAAGCCGGCCCTGGACCACAGGAATGTCGTCCAAGGCCGGCCTCGATCCAGCGGTACGGCTGGTGTGTCGCGTCGTCAGTCGTTGACGCAGACGTTGCCGCCGGCCGGGTTCAGCGCGGCGATGATGTTGATGGTGTTGCCGCACACGTTGATCGGGATGTGGATCGGAACCTGGACGACGTTGCCCGACAGGACGCCCGGGGAGCCGATGGCCGCCCCGTTCGCACCGGCGTCGGCGAAGGCGGGGGCAGCCCCTCCAAGGGCCAGGATCAGACCCGCGACAACAGCAGCGCTCTTCTTCATGACGTTCCCTTCTCTGCGGTCATGCCCAGATGACGGTCGAAACCGAGCGAGCGCAACTGGAACGGCTCGCACCATGACCCGCAAGCTGCAAACGACAGATAGACAGCGGAAGAAACTAAGGAACGCGCGTCGTACGGGATTTCACTCGAACGCCTTCGGGTAATTGACACGAACGGCCCACTGGAGAGGAAACGATTCGCCTGACGGAGCGGAAAATGACGGAAAGTCAGTGGCGAAAATTCTGTGACCTGACGGCCCGCCGGGAACGGAACGGCTTCCCGGCGGGCCGTGCCGGCGGCGTCAGTGGTTGGCCACGCCGTTGCCCGAGAGGGCGGAGATGTCGTCCAGGATGTGCGACAGCGGCTCGTCGCCCTTGGCCTGGGTGGAGTTCTCGGCACACTGCTGGTTCTGCGGCGCGGACAGGATCGGGATGTCCTGGACGCCGATGTTGGCGATGACGGCGAGGACGGACTGCACGTCGGCCTTGACCGGCAGGCCCACGCAGAGCTTGTTGGCGGTGCCCTGGACCAGGGTGGCCTGGGGGCTCATGTCGCCCTTGGTCACCGAGTTCCCGAACGCCTCGCGCGCACCGTTGCCGCTGGCGGAGGTGGTGCCGGCGTCGTCCCCGATGGCAAGCGCCTGAGGGGCGACCGCCGCGGACATACCGACGACGGAAGCGGCGACCGCCGCCGCGGCCATTGCCTTCTTGAGCATTTAGCTTTTCCTTTCCCTGTCCTGACTCGTGGCCAGGACCATGTGCCTGCCACCGAACCAACCGGACGCGTCGGATTTGGTTGCGGTCAGTCACCCGATCGGTTTTTCCGTTCCCGGCGACCGGAGTTCGCCCCGGAGTTCGTCCCAGTAGGCCATCGGAGTGAATCGGAGCAACCAAACAGGTCAGGTGAAGTTAATCCGAACGCTCCGGTGGACGGGGCTTCTTCACCGAAGGGACTTGCAAGTGATCAAGAAGGTACTGGCCACCGCCGCGGTCGCCGCTTCCGTCGTCGGCGTCTCCGCCGCCGCGGCAGCCCCGGCTCTCGCCATCGGCAACGACAGCGGTACCACGTCCGCCAGCGGCAACGGCGCCAGCCAGTCGTTCGGCAACTCGGCCACCTTCGGCAACATGAGCCCCCAGATGGCGCTCATCCAGGGTTCCTTCAACAAGCCCTGCATCGGTCTGCCGGCGAAGCTCAACGCCCAGTCCATCCTCGCCCTGGTCAACGTCGGCGTTCAGGACATCCCGATCCTGTCCGCGCCGCAGAACCAGCAGTGCGTCGAGAACAGCACCCAGGCCAAGGGCGACGAGCCGCTGTCGCACATCCTGGACGACATCTCCGCCCTCTCGGGCAACGGTGCGGCCAACCACTGAGCCCACGTGCTGAACGGGTTCTTTTCCTGAGCCCCGGGGTGGTTTCTCCGCCCGGACAGCGGGCCGCCGGATCATCGGCGGCCCGCTGTTCTAGCGTGCGGCGCGTGACGATGAAGAGAAACCTTCGGCCACGCCGCCTGGCGATTCCCGGAATCGTCCTGGCCGCCACGGGCGCGCTGCTCGGCAGCTCCGCCCTCCCCTCACTGCCCGGACTCCCCGGCCGCGAAGACGCGCCGCGCGGGCTGAACATCCTGCTGATGGGCACCGACGAACGGGACACCCTCACCACCACCCAGAAACAGAAGTTCCACGCCGGTGGAAAGGCCTGCGGCTGCGCGGACGTCCTGATGCTGATCCACGTCTCGGCCCACCGGGACCGCGTCAGCGTGATCGGCATGCCCCGTGACTCCTCTGCGGAGATCCCTCCGTACCGGGACCGGCCCGGCGCCCGGGAACGCCCACCGCATCCGGCGAAGCTCAACGCGGCCTACCAGGAGGGCGGACCGGAACTCATGGTCCGGACCGTGGAGTCGATGGCCAAGCTGAACATCGACCGGTTCCTCCAGGTGGACTTCCGGCGTTTCATGAACAGCGTGGACGAGGTCGGCGGCGTCGAGGTGTGTACACCACGGCGGCTGAAGGATCCCGCGACCCGGCTCGACCTCAAGCCCGGCAAGCACCGGCTCGGCGGCGGACAGGCGTTGCAGTACGTCCGTTCACGGCATGTCGACGGCAGCGCCGACCTCGGCAGGATCCAGCGTCAGCAGCGCTTCCTCGTCCAGGCCTGGCGCGAGCTGGGAGAGCGGAAGCTGCTCACCCGGCCGCGGCAGGTGACGCACCTGATGGAGATGCTGCTCGGGTCCGGTCGACAGGGCTTCGCGGTCGGCGAGCTCGTCGAACTGGCGGCCGTGCTGCACCGGCTGCCCGACTCGGCGACGGAGTTCACGACCGTGCCGATCGCCGGATTCGCCCCGGCTCGCCTGGGCATCGGCGCGGCGCTGGCCTGGGACCCGAAGGAGGCGGACACACTCTTCACGAAGGTGCGCGACGACCGGCCGCTGATCGAGCGGGGCGCGGACCCCCAGCCGAAGGACCCGCCGGACCTCCTCGGCAAAACCGTGCCGGTGCGAGGGAGCGCGTACGCGTGCCGCTGAGGGGCGCACGGTCGTGGTGCGCGATGCGCTGGGCCGATCGGGGCACAGCGCGCAACCCCGGGTGGGTACGGGGCGTTGTTGATCACGCAGCTCCTCCCCCGGAGTCCGCGTTTTCGAAGGGAACGAACATGAAGAAGCTGTGGGCGACCGCGGCCCTCGCCGCCTCCGTCGCCGGTCTTGCCGGGCTGAGCGCCCCGCAGGCCCTCGCCATCGGTGACGACAGCGGCACCACGTCCGCCAGCGGCAACGGCGCCTCGTCGGAGTTCGGCAACTCGGCGACCTTCGGCGACATGAGCCCGCAGCTCTCGCTGGTCCAGGGTTCGCTGAACAAGCCCTGCATCGGTCTGCCGGCGAAGCTCAACGTCCAGTCCCTCGTCGCACTGTTGAACGTCGGCGTCCAGGACATCCCGATCCTGTCCGCCCCGCAGAACCAGCAGTGCGTCGAGAACAGCACCCAGGCCAAGGGCGACGAGCCGCTGTCGCACATCCTGGACGACATCTCGGTGCTGGCGGGCAACGGCGCGGGCAACGGCTGAGCCACGGCCTGACGTACCGCGACGGCGGGTCACCGGTTCTCCGGTGGCCCGCCGCTTCACGTCTGACCCGCCGTGTCACGTGCGGTGCGGTACAGCTCCTCGATCGTCCGGTGTGTCTTCATGTGCGTGCCCCCTGTGTCCGTCGACGTCTGTGACGGTGACGGTGACGGGACAGGGGGCTGGAACGTGCGACCCGGGGGGTTGCGGATCCGTCTCGAACCGGGCACGGGAGCGGGCCTTCGGGACCGGTGGGTGATCCTCCGGTGACCTAGGAGACGATGTCCTTGCGGGCGAAACCCCGGAAGGCCAGGGCGAAGAGGACCAGGGCGTAGGTCACGGAAACCGCGGTGCCCTGGATCATGCCGGACCACTCGGGGGTGGGCTGGACGGCGTCGGCCCAGGCGAACTGCCAGTGCGCGGGCAGGAAGTCGCGCCAGTCGCCGAGGGCGGTGACGGCGTCCAGGACATTGCCGACGATGGTCAGGCCGACCGCGCCGCCGACCGCGCCGAGCGGGGCGTCGGTCTTCGTCGAGAGCCAGAACGCGAGCCCCGCGGTGACCAGTTGGGAGACGAAGACGTACCCGACCACGACCACGAGCCGCTGGGCCGCAGTGCCCGGGTCGAGTGCGCCGCCCGTGGGCAGCTCCAGGGAACCCCAGCCGTAGGCCGCGGAGCCGACGGCGAGGGCGACGACCGGCAGCAGGACCATCGCGGCCAGGCTGAGGCCGAGACCGACGACGAGCTTGGACCACAGGAGGCGGGCCCGGGGCACGGGGGCGGCGAGAAGGTAGCGCAGCGAGGACCAGCCGGCCTCCGAGGCGACCGTGTCCCCGCAGAACAGGGCGACCGGGATGACCAGGAGGAAGCCCGCGGAGACGAACAGGTTGACGGCGGCGAAGTTGGCGCCGGACGCCGTCGCCGTGTCCATCAGGGTGACCTGGTCGTTGCGGCCGCCGGGCTCGCCGCCGATGGCGAAGGCGATGAGCAGGACGAACGGCAGGACGGCGAGGATGCCGCCCATGACCAGCGTGCGGCGGCGCTTGAGCTGGCGGACCAGCTCGACGCGCAGCGGCAGGGTGCGGCCCGCCTGGTAGCCGGAGGCGACCTCGGTGAGCGTGCTCATGCGGAACCTCCGATCAGGGTGAGGAAGGCGTCCTCCAGGCGGCGGTGCGGGCCGACCGCCTCCACGGGCACGTCGAGCCGGACGAGGTCGGCGACCAGGCGCCGGGCACTGCCGTCGGCGTCCAGGCGGACCAGCAGGCCCTCGGCGGTGGGGGCCGCGGAGGCCACGCCCGCCAGCGCGGCGATCTTCTCCACGACCGGCTCCTCGACGGGGGTGGCGGTGCCCACGAGGAGGGTGTCGCCGGAGCCGACGATCTCGGCGACCGGGCCCGCCTGGACCAGCCGTCCCCGGTCCATGACCACGAGGTGCGTGCAGGACTGCTCGACCTCGGACAGGAGGTGGCTGGAGACGATGACCGTGCGGCCGGCCGCCGCGTACCGGATCATCACCTCGCGCATCTCGCGGATCTGCGGCGGGTCGAGGCCGTTGGTCGGCTCGTCCAGGATGAGCAGGTCGGGGAGGCCGAGCATGGCCTGGGCGATGGCAAGGCGCTGACGCATGCCCTGCGAGTACGTGCGTACCGCGCGGGCCAGGGCGTCGCCGAGACCCGCGATCTCCAGGGCCTCCTCCAGGTGGGCGTCGCCGGCGGGGCGGCCGGTGGCCTGCCAGTACAGCTCGAGGTTCTCCCGGCCGGACAGGTGCGGGAGGAAGCCGGCGCCCTCGACGAAGGACCCGACGCGGGAGAGGACGGGCGCGCCCGGGCGGATGGCGTGGCCGAAGACCCGGATCTCGCCGCCGTCGGGGCCGATCAGACCCATCAGCATGCGCAGCGTCGTCGTCTTGCCCGCGCCGTTCGGGCCGAGGAGGCCGAGGACCTGGCCCTTCTCGACGCGGAAGGACAGGTCGCGGACGCTGTAGCGGTCGCCGTTGGCGTACTTCTTGCTCAGGTCGGTGATCTGGAGCGGGACCTCGGCGAGCGCGGGGTCGGGGGCGGGTCCCGCGGTGCGGCGGCGGGTCGTGAGGAGCAGGGCCAGCGCGATCACCGCGCCGGCGAGGGGGAGCCACCACACCCAGGCGGGGAGCGGTGCGGCCGCGGTCGTCACGGCGGGCGCGGTCGGGACCTTCAGGTCGCCCTTCATCGCGACGGTGTACGTCGCCGGGGTCACCGGGGAGGCGTACCCGAGGTCGGTGGAGGCGAGGACCAGGCGCAGCCGGTGGCCCTCCTCGACCTTGTGGTCGATCGCCGGGAGCGTGATCGTGACGTCCTTCCCCGCCTCGGCGCCCTCGACGCGGACCGGGGTGACGAGCTGGGAGGGCAGCACCTGGCTGCCGGCGCCGCTGACGTCGTAGACCTTGGCGAAGAGCACGGCGGTGTCGGACGTCGACTTCACATGGACGGTGACCGTCGGGGAGCCGGTGACGCGCAGGTCGCCGGTGACCGGGGCGGAGTCGAAGGCGGCGTACTGGCCGGGGAAGTCGAGGGAGACGCCGACGCCGAGGGAGGAGAGCCGGGAGAGTCCGCCGCCGCCGAGTCCTGGCAGGGCCGACACGGCGGGCGGACTGGCGCCGGGCGGGTTGGTGAAGGACTGTTCCTCGCGGCGGCCGGTCAGCGGGAACGAGCGCTCGCCGTTCCGCAGGCCGGGGTAGCTGTCCGCGCTCGCGCCCCGGAGCCGGGCGGCGCCGTCGGTGGAGTCGACGCCGCCGGTGCGGGTGACGCGGAAGGCGGGGCCGGTGTCGGCGGCCTTGTCGCCCTTGAGGTAGCGGTCGAACCAGGTACGCACGCGGGTCTGGACGCGGTCGCCCTCCAGGTCGCCGCCGTCGTGGCCGCCCGAGATCCAGTCGACGTCGACGGGGGCGCCGTTGGCGCGGATCGCCTTCTCGGCCGCGTCGGACTGGGCGAGGGTGAAGAGGGAGTCGGTCTGGCCCTGGACGAGCAGGGTGGGGACCTTGATGCGGTCGGCGACGGCGGACGGCGAGCGCTCCTCGAGGAGCTCGCGGGCGGCGGTGTCGGGGGCGCCGGACTCGGCGACACGGTTGTACATCGCGGCCAGCGCGGGTTCGAAGCGGGCCGCGCCGCCGCCCGTGTTGACGAAGATGCCGGCCCACAGCTTCTTGAACACACCGTCGGGGAACAGGGCGTCCGCGAGGTTCCAGTAGGTGATCGCGGGGGCGATCGCGTCGACCCGGTCGTCGTAGCCCGCGGCGAGGAGGGAGATCGCGCCGCCGTAGGAGGCGCCGGCCACGCCCACCCGCGGGTCGCCGGCCTTGTCGAGCCGCACCTGTGGCTGCTTCGCGAGCCAGTCGATCAGTTTCGAGACGTCGGCGACCTCGCCCTTCGGGTCGTTCAGCCCGATCTTGCCGGTGGACCTGCCGAAGCCGCGCGCCGACCACGTGAGCACCGCGTATCCGTCGCGGGCGAGGTCCTCGGCCTGCCGGCGTACGTCGTCCTTGCTGCCGCCGAAGCCGTGCCCGAGGAGGACCGCGGGGCGGCGCCCGGCGGCGCCGGAGGTGAAGTAGGAGGTGTCCAGGCGTACGCCGTCCACCGTCATGACCCGCTCGGCTTGGTGCACCGCGGGCGTGTCGTCGTCGGAGGCGACGGCCGTCCAGGTACCGGCACCGGCGAGTACGACCACGGCGGCCACGGCGGAGACGATCCGTCGTGGCCGCCGTGGTCCTCGCAGACCGGGCAGTCGAAGATCCATGCTTCAACCGTACGGGGTCGAACTGTCGTCGAGTTGTCGACCGTAGACCGAACCCGGCACCATCCCGGCGGCGTACGGCGGGGAGCCGGCGTACACCGGTCGCGGTACGCGTCAGGTCCGCGCGTCCTCCGGGATCGACACCAGCCAGCGGGTGTCGCGGCGGGGGCGCAGATAGAAAGCCCAGTAGAGGGTGGCGGCGGCGGTGATGCCGCCGGTCCACACGAGGTAGGTCGTCTCCTGCTGGGTGAGGATGTAGCCGAGGACGACGATCAGCAGGCCCGGCAGCACCGGCCACAGGGGCATGCGCCAGGCGTGGGCGTGCCGGTGGTGGCCGCGCCGGGAGAGCAGGGCGGCCACCGCGACGAGCAGGTACATGCCGGTCACGGAGACGCCGGTGACGCCGTACAGGGTGTCCAGGTTCACGAAGCAGAGCAGCGCGCCCGGGATGCCGACGGCGAGGGTGGCGACCCAGGGGGAGCCGAAGCGGCCGAGCTTGGAGAAGACGTCGTTGACGGGCTGCGGCCAGGCCTTGTCGCGGGCGGAGGCGAACAGGACGCGGGAGTTCTGGATGACCATCACGATGCCGGCGTTGATGATCGCGAGCGCCACGCAGAGGCTGACGAAGGTGCCGACAGCCGAGTTGGACCAGGCGGTGACCATGGCGCTGATGTCGCCGCCGGTGAGCTCGCTGAGGTCAGAGGCGCCGAAGGTGATGGCGACGACCGGGACCAGGATGATCACGGAGGAGATGGCGAGGGTGGCGAGGACCGTGCGGGCCACGTTGCGGCGCGGGTTCTCCAGTTCCTCGGAGAGGTAGACGGCGGTCGAGAAGCCCTGGGTGACGAAGAGGGCGATGGCGAGGCCGGAGACGACCAGCATGGCGGTGACGGTGTCGGTGTGGCCGCCGCCGCCGGCGACCTGCATCGAGACGAGGCTGCCCGCGCCGCGGTGGCCGTGGGCGAAGCCCAGCACCGCGACGACGGCCGCCGCGATGACCTCCAGGACCAGGAAGACGCCGGTGATCCAGGCGTTGGCGCGCAGGTCGAGCAGGCCCGCGAGGGTGGCGAGCAGCATGACGGCGGCGCCGGCGAAGGAGGGGTCGAGATGGACGATCGGAGCCAGGTAGTCGGCCGTGCCCATCGCGATCACCGGCGGGACGATCATGACGACGAGCAGGGAGAGCACGAAGACCAGCCATCCGGCGAGCCGGCCGGCCAGCGTGGAGACGATGGCGTACTCGCCGCCCGCGCTGGGGATGAGCGTGCCCAGCTCCGAGTAACAGAACGCCACGGCGATACAGAGCAGCGAGCCGATCGCGATCGTGAGGGCGGTCGCGGTGCCGAGCGAGCCGAAGAGATCCGGGACGACGACGAAGAGGGTGGAGGCGGGGGTGACGCAGGAGAGGGTGAGGAGGGTGCCGCCGACGACTCCGATGGAGCGCTTGAGCTTCTGGGGACTGTCGGGGGCCTGGGGAAGGGCGGTCTCGACAGGGGGGAGCGTGTCGGTCATGCGGCTATTCCGATCGACTCGTGCGGCGGGGTGAGGGCGGGAGCGCTATCGCCTCCGGCGGCTTTGGTCGTACGTCGTTCGTCCGCTCCCGGCGGCTGCATGGAATCCCGACGGAAACCGGTGCGTCAATAGGTGTTCACCTACGGAATCCGTTGCGACGAGCGGCCTTGAGGCACGGATATGGCAGTTCCGTCGGACAGTTCCGCCTCCTTGGGGCGTGCGGGAACCGCAGGGCGGACGGCAAAAAAGTGGGGCGACGTTCGGCATACGGACGCGTCAGTGTGTCCCGCCAGGGTTCTGGGATCGCAGAGGAAGCACAGGGGTGGGGACGAACGCAGCCGAGACACAGTGCCGCCGCCTGGGCGGGGGCCGCGATGGTGGCGCTCGTGGCGACCGCGGGATGCGGCGCGAAGGCGGCCGAGGGGGCCGGCGAGAAGGCTGCCGGGTCGTGGACCGCAGCGAGGCGATCCCGGCCGCGCTGACGCGGGCGGACGACCGGGCCGATCAGATCGTCCGCGCAGGTCGGGATGACCACTGATCGGGCATGCGCGGCGCCCCGATCGCGAGGGACGGAACGTGCTCCTGGGGCGACGGGTACGCCTACGACGGAGAAGTTCGGCGCGACGACCGAGCTGAAGGCCCCGCCGGCCGCGCAGACCGGCGACCTCACCGAGGCGATCAAGGACGCCGGCGCCGCACAGTGACACGAACGCGCCCTGTCCCCTCGCGAGGGGACAGGGCGCGTCGGGGCCTCAGTGGTTGCGGGGGAAGCCCAGGTCCACGCCGCCGGGACCGTCGGCCGGGTCCGGCCAGCGGGTCGTGACGACCTTGCCGCGGGTGTAGAAGTGGGTGCCGTCGTTGCCGTAGATGTGGTGGTCGCCGAAGAGCGAGTCCTTCCAGCCGCCGAAGCTGTGGTAGCCGACGGGGACCGGGATCGGGACGTTCACGCCGACCATGCCGGCCTCGATCTCCAGCTGGAAGCGACGGGCCGCGCCGCCGTCCCGGGTGAAGATCGCCGTGCCGTTGCCGAACGGGGAGCCGTTGATGAGGGCCACACCCTCGTCGTAGGTGTCCACGCGGAGCACGCACAGGACCGGGCCGAAGATCTCGTCCTGGTAGGCCTTCGCGGTCGTCGGGACCTTGTCGAGGAGCGAGATGCCGATCCAGTGACCGTCCTCGAAGCCCTCGACCGTGTAGCCGGAGCCGTCCAGGACGACCTCGGCGCCCTCGGCCGCCGCGCCCGTGACGTAGGACGCCACCTTGTCGCGGTGCACCTTCGTGATGAGCGGACCCATCTCTGAGGTGGGGTCGTTGCCGGGACCGATCTTGATCTTCTCGGCGCGCTCGCGGATCTTCTGCACCAGCTCGTCGCCGATCGCGCCGACGGCCACCACCGCGGAGATCGCCATGCAGCGCTCGCCCGCGGAGCCGTAGGCCGCCGAGACGGCCGCGTCCGCCGCCGCGTCGAGGTCGGCGTCCGGCAGCACCAGCATGTGGTTCTTCGCGCCGCCCAGCGCCTGGACGCGCTTGCCGTTCGCCGAGGCGGTGGTGTGGATGTAGCGGGCGATCGGGGTCGAGCCGACGAACGACACGGCCTTGACGTCCGGGTGCTCCAGGAGACGGTCCACCGCGACCTTGTCGCCGTGGACGACGTTGAAGACGCCGTCCGGGAGGCCGGCCTCAGCCAGCAGCTCGGCGAGCTTCAGGGCAGCCGACGGGTCCTTCTCGCTCGGCTTCAGCACGAAGGTGTTGCCGGTCGCGATCGCGATCGGGAACATCCACATCGGGACCATCGCCGGGAAGTTGAACGGTGTGATGCCCGCGACGACGCCCAGCGGCTGGCGGATGGACGAGACGTCCACCCGGCTGGCCACCTCGGTCGACAGCTCGCCCTTCAGCTGCACGGTGATGCCGCACGCCAGGTCCACGATCTCCAGACCGCGCGCGACCTCGCCCAGCGCGTCACTGTGCACCTTGCCGTGCTCGGCGGTGATCAGCTCGGCGATCTCGTCCCGGTGCGCGTCGAGCAGCGCCCGGAACTTGAACAGGATCGTGGTGCGCTTGGCGAGGGACGACGTGCCCCAGGTGGCATAGGCGTCCTTGGCGGCGGCGACCGCCGCGTCGACCTCGTCGACGGTCGCGAACGCGACCTTCGTGGTGACGGCGCCGGTCGCCGGGTCGGTGACCGGCCCGTACGTACCCGACGCGCCTTCGACGGTCTTGCCGCCGATCCAGTGGTTGACGATCTTCGTCATGACCGAGTACTCCTTCACAGATGGCGGCGTCGGGTAGAGACGTGCCGTTCGTACAGCTCACGTGCCTTCACCGCGGACGGTCGGGTCGCGGTCTCGGCCACAGGTACATCCCACCAGGCCTGCGCGGGCGGCGGGCCCGACACAGTGTCGGCCGTTTCCGTCTCGACGTAGACACATGTGGGAGTGTCGGCGCGGCGCGCCTCGGCGAGGGCCTCGCGCAGTTCGCGGACGGTCTTCGCGCGCAGCACGCGCATGCCGAGGCTGGCCACGTTGGCGGCCAGGTCGACGGGCAGCGGGGCCCCGGTGAAGGTGCCGTCCTGCGAGGTGAAGCGGTACGCCGTGCCGAACCGCTCGCCGCCCACCGACTCCGAGAGACCGCCGATCGAGGCGTAGCCGTGGTTCTGCACGAGCAGGATCTTGATCGCGATCCCCTCCTGCACGGCCGTCACGATCTCCGTCGGCATCATCAGGTAGGTGCCGTCGCCGACCAGCGCCCAGACGTTGCGCTCCGGAGCGGCCAGCTTCACGCCGATCGCGGCCGGGATCTCGTACCCCATGCAGGAGTAGCCGTACTCCAGGTGGTACTGGTCCCGGGACCGGGCGCGCCACAGTTTGTGCAGGTCACCGGGGAGTGAACCGGCCGCGTTGATGATCACGTCGGACTCGTCGGCGAGGGCGTCCAGGGCGCCGAGCACCTGCGGCTGCGTGGGCCGTACGTCCGGTTCCTCGGCCTCGTAGCAGGCGTCGACGCGCTGCTCCCAGCGCTCCTTGTCCTCGGAGTACTCGGTGACATAGGCGTCCGTGACCCGGTGGGCGTGTGTCCGCAGGGCCGCGGTCAGCTCGCCCAGGCCGCTGCGGGCGTCCGCGACGAGCGGCAGACCGGCGAGCTTGTGGCCGTCGTAGGGCGCGATGTTGAGGTTGAGGAAGCGGACGCCGTCGGCCGCGAACAGGGTGTTCGAGGCGGTCGTGAAGTCGGTGTACCGGGTGCCCACGCCGATCACCAGGTCCGCCGTGCGGGCCAGTTCGTCCGCCGTCGCCGTGCCCGTGTGGCCCACGCCGCCCACGTCCTGGGGGTGGTCGTAGCGCAGCGAGCCCTTGCCGGCCTGGGTGGAGGCGACCGGGATGCCGGTGGCCTCGGCGAACTCCGCAAGGGCCTCTTCGGCGCGGCTGTGGTGGACTCCGCCGCCGGCGACGATCAGCGGGCGGCGGGCGGCACGGATCGCGCGGACCGCCTCCGCGAGCTCGGCCGGGTCGGCGCCCGGACGGCGGACGGCCCAGGTCCGCTCGGCGAAGAACTCGTCGGGCCAGTCGTAGGCCTCGGCCTGGACGTCCTGGGGCAGCGCGAGGGTGACGGCGCCCGTCTCCACCGGGTCGGTGAGGACGCGCATCGCCTGGAGGGCCGCCGGGATGAGGGCCTCGGGGCGGGTGACGCGGTCGAAGTACCTCGACACCGGGCGCAGCGTGTCGTTGACCGACACGTCGCCCGCGTAGGGGACCTCGAGCTGCTGGAGCACCGGGTCGGCGACGCGGGTCGCGAAGATGTCGCCGGGCAGCAGCAGGACCGGGAGGTGGTTGACGGTCGCCAGGGCGGCGCCGGTGACCAGGTTGGTCGCGCCGGGGCCGATCGACGTCGTCACCGCGTGGGTGGACAGCCGGTTCGACTGGCGGGCGTAGCCGACGGCCGCGTGGACCATCGACTGCTCGTTGCGTCCCTGGTGGAACGGCATGTCGTCGCCGTACTCGACCAGCGCCTGGCCGAGGCCCGCGACGTTGCCGTGGCCGAAGATGCCCCAGGTCGCGCCGATCAGCCGCTGCCGTACGCCGTCGCGCTCGGTGTACTGGGCGGCGAGGAAGCGGACGAGCGCCTGGGCGACCGTCAGTCTCGTCGTCGAGGTCTGCGCCGTCATCGGTAACCCCCTGTGCTCTCTACGTGGTCCGGGTGGAAGCAGATCCGCCACTCCCGTGTCTCGCCCGGCCCCGCCATGACGTTCAGGTAGTACATGGCGTGGCCGGGCTGGGCGACGGCCGGGCCGTGCCAGCCGTCGGGGACGAGTACGGCGTCGCCGGAGCGGACCTCGGCGAGGACGTCGGATCCGCCTTCGCGTGAAGGGGATACGCGCTGGTACCCGAATCCGTTCGGGCCGTCGATCTCGAAGTAGTAGATCTCCTCGAGTTCGGCCTCCTCGCCCGGCCGGTGCTCGTCGTGCTTGTGCGGCGGATAGGAGGACCAGTTGCCGCCGGGGGTGATCACCTCGACGGCGATCAGCTTGTCGCAGTCGAAGGCGTCGGCGGAGGCGAAGTTGCGCACCAGCCGTGCGCAGTTGCCGCTGCCGCGCTCTTCGACGGGGACCTCCGGCGCGGGGCCGTAGCGGGCGGGGAGTTGTCGCTCGCACTTCGCTCCTGCCAGGGCGAAGCGGCCTCCCGCGCCGGAGGCGATCTGGACCCGGGCGTCACGGGGAACGTACGCGAAGTCGGTTACCGACGCGAAAACGCTGTCCCTGCCCAGGAGTTGGAACTCTTCACCGGCCGTTTGCACGGTACATCCGCCTTCCAGCGGAAGCACGATCCACTCACTGTCACCCGTGGTGAAGTGGTGGGTGCCGCCCGGCGCCAGCTCGACGATCCGCAGACCGCAGTAGCCCCAGCCGGCTCGCTCCGGGTCGATGTCGAGCGTGTAGTCGGCGCCGGTGGTGGTGCCGTGCGGGATGTACAGGTCGTGGTGCGGCTCTGTGTGCGTCATGCGGCCCTCACAGCAGTCCTACGGCGGTGTCCACGGCGGCGGCGACATCCCCGTCCGCCGGGTAGAGCAGCGAACGGCCGACCACCAGGCCCCGCACGGTGGGGAGTTGCAGTGCTCCGCGCCACTTCTCGTACGCGCCGTCCTGATCGTCGCCGACCTCGCCGCCCAGCAGGACGGCGGGCAGCGTGGACGTCTGCATGACCTCGGCCATGTCGTCGGGGTTGTCGGTGACCGGGATCTTCAGCCAGGTGTAGGCGGAGGTGCCGCCCAGACCCGAGGCGATGGCGATCGACCTGGTGACGGCCTCGGCGGAGAGATCGTTGCGCACCTTGCCGTCGGGGGTGCGGCGGCTGATGAACGGCTCGACGAAGAGGGGGAGCCGGCGGGCGGCCATGTCGTCGATGGCACGGGCCGTGGACTCCAGGGTGGTGAGCGAACCCGGGTCGTCGTAGTCGATGCGCACGAGCAGCTTGCCCGCGTCGAAGCCCATCCGCTCGATGTCCTCCGGGCGGTGACCGGTGAAGCGGTCGTCGAGCTCGAAGACGGAGCCCTGGAGGCCGCCGCGGTTCAGCGAGCCCATGACGACCTTGCCGTCGAGGGCGCCGAGGAGGAGGAGGTCGTCCAGGATGTCGGCGGTCGCGAGGACGCCGTCGACGCCGGGCCGGGAGAGGGCCAGGCACAGACGCTCGAGCAGACCGGCCCGGTTGGCCATGGCGAGCTTGTCGCCGCCGACGCCGAGCGCGCCACGGGCCGGGTGGTCGGCGGCGACGATCATCAGGCGGCCGGAGTCGCCCACCAGCGGTCTGCGCGGGCGTCGGGCGGCCGCCTCGGCGATCGCCTCGGGGTACTGCGTGCGCAGGCGGACCAGTTCGGAGATGTCGACGGTCGTCACAGGACGGCACCCGCATTGAGCGCCGCTTCCACTTCGTCCGGCGTCGGCATCGCGGAGGAGCACTCCAGCCGGGAGGCGACGATGGCGCCCGCGGCGTTGGCATGACGCATGATCTTCTCCAGGTCCCAGCCCGCGAGCAGACCGTGACAGAGGGAGCCGCCGAAGGCGTCACCGGCCCCGAGGCCGTTCAGGACGTTCACCGGCAGCGGCGGGACCTCGGCGGACTCGCCCTTGCTGTTGACGGCCAGGACGCCCTTGGGGCCCTGCTTGACCACCGCGAGTTCGACGCCGGCGTCCAGCAGTGCCTGCGCCGCCGCCCGGGGCTCGCGCACTCCGGTGGCGACCTCCACCTCGTCCAGGTTGCCCACGGCGACGGTGGCGTGCTTGAGGGCCTCGACGTAGAACGGGCGGGCGGTGTCGGGGTGGCTCCAGAACATCGGGCGCCAGTCGAGGTCGAAGACCGTGGTGCCGGCCCTGGCCCGGTGGGCCAGGGCGGCGAGGGTCGCCGTACGGCTGGGCTCCTCGCTCAGGCCGGTGCCGGTGACCCAGAAGATGCGGGTCTCGCGGACGGCGTCGAGGTCGAGTTCGTGGGCGTCGATCTCCAGGTCCGGCGCCTTGGGCTGCCGGTAGAAGTACAGCGGGAAGTCGTCCGGCGGGAAGACCTCGCAGAAGGTGACGGGCGTCGGCAGGCCGGGCACGGGGGTGACCCAGCGGTCGTCGACCCCGAAGCCGCGCAGCGCCTCGTGCAGGTAGGTGCCGAAAGGGTCGTCACCGGTGCGGGAGATCACCGCCGTGTCCCGGCCGAGGCGGGCGGCGGCGACCGCGACGTTGGTCGCCGATCCCCCCAGGAACTTCCCGAAGGACGTGACCTGCGGGAGTGGGACGCCCGTCTGGAGCGGATAGAGGTCCACCCCGATCCGCCCCATGGTGATCAGGTCGTACGCCATCGAGTTCCCTTCACATCGGCTCGTTCATCGAGTCGGCCCGAGACGCCGCTCGTGGACGTCCCGGCAGGCGCCCCGTATCGGCTCTCACGGCTTTGTAGCCCCGCACGGCGGGCCCTGTCAATGTTTTGTCCAGACATTCGGACCAGGCCTTGACACCCTCTTCGGTGAGACAGCACGCTGACGCCCATGACGTCGTTGTCACCTCAGTCACCAGTTTCCGGTGTTTCCCGCATCCGTGTCGGATCCGCCCCCGACAGCTGGGGCGTCTGGTTCCCGGACGATCCCGCCCAGGTGCCCTGGCAGCGCTTCCTCGACGAGGTCGCGCAGTCCGGCTACGAATGGATCGAGCTCGGCCCCTACGGGTATCTGCCGACCGATCCGGTTCTCCTCACCGAGGAGACGTCGAAGCGCGGCCTGAAGGTGTCGGCGGGCACGGTCTTCACCGGCCTGCACCACGGTGAGGCCGTCTGGGAGAAGACCTGGGCGCACGTCGCGGACAACGCGGTGCTCGCCCAGGCGATGGGCGCGAAGCATCTGGTCGTCATCCCGTCGTTCTGGCGGGACGACAAGAGCGGGGAGGTACTGGAGCCGGACACCCTCACCCCCGAGCAGTGGCGCAACCTGACCTCGCTGACCGAGCGGCTCGGCAAGGAGGTGCGGGAGCGGTACGGCCTCCAGATCGTGGTCCACCCGCACGCCGACACCCACATCGACAGCGAGGAGAACGTCGTCCGCTTCCTGGACGGCACCGACTCCGACCTGGTGTCGCTGTGCCTGGACACCGGGCACTACGCGTACTGCGGCGGCGACAGCGTCAAGCTGATCGAGACGTACGGCGAGCGGATCGGGTACCTGCACCTCAAGCAGGTCGACCCGGAGATCCTGGCGGACGTGCGGGCCAACCAGGTGCCGTTCGGGCCGGCCGTGGCGCGGGGCGTGATGTGCGAGCCGCCGACCGGGGTGCCGGCGCTGGGGCCCGTGCTGGAGGCGGCGCAGAAGCTGGACGTCGATCTGTTCGCGATCGTCGAACAGGACATGTATCCGTGCGAGCCGGACGCGCCGTTGCCCATCGCGCAGCGGACGCGGGCGTTTCTGAGGTCGTGCGGGGCCTAGCCGCTCCTTCGTCCGGCGGTGGTGGCCGGCCGGTCGCGCAGTTCCCCGCGCCCCCGGGTGGGCTGCGGTCACCGCTTCCGGCGTGCGCACCCATGACGGCGAGCGCGGTACGCACCCGGTCCGGACCAGGGCCGGCACAGGCCGGAGGTCCGCCGGTCGATCCGGCGATCTCCGGCCGCTCCGGGCCTTGCAGCACCTCGACCGCTCAGAGCGCTCCGGATGCTGCGGGCGCTCCCGATGCCGCTGGGGCGTCCGGCACTTCGGGGGCTTCGGGCGTTCTGGTCGTTGCGGGGGACGGCGGGGAGCGGGAACCGGTCGGGCCGCTCGGCGCGGGCCCGGCTCGCCGTCCGTCGGCGGCCTCGGGGCGTTTGTCAACGCGCCCCTCCCATGAGCCCCGCAGCCTCCTTTGCTTCACCTGTGTCACAAACTCCCCTTTTCTGTCACGCATGTCGCGCGTACGCGGGTCTTGCGTCACACGCCGTCAACAGCCACACCCGCACAGTCACCGACCGTCGTTCACCGGGCACAGGCTTGGTGATCGCCAGCGCAGCGCCGGGCTTCCCCCGGGCGGCCTCCCGGCCGCCGACCCCCGCGCGCGCAGGGAGGTGCAACTCATGACCGACCGAAGGCTCTGGTCGTACAAGGAGATCGCGGCGCACATCAAGGTGCAGCCGGACACCGTACGGTCCTACCGCAAGCACGGACTGCTGCCCCAGCCCGATCATGTCGAGGGCGGCAAGCCCTTCTGGTACGTGGACACCGTGCGGGCCTGGGTCGCCTCCCGGCCGGGCAACCGGGGACGCGCTCTGGACTGACCCGGTGGGAAGAAAACCAGCTGTGCCCCGCGGACGCGTGGGGCACAGTGCTGCGGGTGGACTTCTCCGTCAAACCCGTGCTCTCCGGCCCGAAGACGGTGCTGCGGCCCTTCACCGAGGCCGACGCCGACACCATGTGGGAGATCATCGGCGACCCCGAGGTCGTCCGCTTCACCTTCCCGCCGGACAGCGACCTCACCCGGGAGCGGGTGCGTGCCTGGTACGGCTCCCGTGCCGAGCAGCCCGACCGGTTGGACCTGGCCGTCACCGACCGCGACACCGGCGAGCTCGTCGGCGAGGTCGTGCTGCACGAGTGGGACCCGGACGCCCGCAGCTGCACTTTCCGCACGCTGATCGGCCCCCGGGGCCGCGACCGCGGGCTCGGTACGGAGGCGACCCGGCTCATCGTCGGCCACGGCTTCGAGCAACTGGGCCTGCACCGCGTCCAGTTGGAGCTCTACGGCGACAACGAGCGGGCCCGGCGCGTCTACGAGAAGGCCGGGTTCGTGGTCGAGGGGGTGCGGCGGGAGGCCGCGCTGCGCAACGGCGTCCGGGTGGACGAGGTGCTCATGGCGATCCTGGACCGGGAGTGGGCCGCGTTCAGGCCCACGGGTCGATGACCGTCACCCCCGCGCCCGGTGCGCCGCCCAGGGCGGACAGGGCGGCCGGGGTCTCGTCCAGCGTGATCGTCGACGTCACGAGCAGATCGGGGCGCAAGACGCCTGTCCGGACGAGTTCCAGCATCCGCGGGTAGGTGTGCGCGGCCATGCCGTGACTGCCCAGGATCTCCAGTTCCAGGGCGATGGCGCGGGCCAGCGGGACAGGGGTCGTACCGTCCGCCGAGGGCAGCAGGCCGACCTGGATGTGCCGGCCCCGGCGGCGCAGCCCGTTCACCGAGGCGGCGCAGGTGGCGGGGGACCCGAGCGCGTCGAGGGAGAGATGGGCGCCGCCCCCGGACAGCTCACGGACCGCCTCCGCCGTGTCCGGCACGCTCCGCGCGTCCACGCACTCCGCCGCGCCGAACCTCCGCGCAAGCTCCAGGGCCTTCGGGGAGACGTCCACCGCCACCACCCGTGCCCCGCTCGCCGCCGCGATCATCACGGCCGAGAGACCCACGCCCCCGCAGCCGTGCACCGCCACCCACTCCCCCGCCGCGACCCGGCCCTGCTGCACCACCGCCCGGAACGCGGTGGCGAACCGGCAGCCGAGGGAGGCCGCGGTGGCGTACGACAGGCCGTCGGGGATCGCGACCAGGTTCACGTCGGCGTGGTCCAGGGCCACGTACTGGGCGAAGGAGCCCCAGTGCGTGAAGCCGGGCTGGGTCTGCCGCTCGCACACCTGGTGGTCGCCGGCGGCGCAGGACGGACAGCTGCCGCAGCCGCAGACGAAGGGCACGGTGACCCGGTCGCCCGGCCGCCACTTGGTGACCAGGGCACCGGCCTCCTGTACGACGCCGGCGAGTTCGTGCCCGGGCACGTGCGGCAGGCCGATGTCCGGGTCGTGGCCCATCCAGCCGTGCCAGTCGCTGCGGCACAGGCCGGTGGCCTCGACGCGCACGGTCACTCCGTGAGGGGCGGGCCGGGGGTCGGCCAGCTCCCGTACCTCGGCCGGCTCCCCGTACCGCTCGAACACCACAGCCCGCATACCCGCTCCGTCCGTCGTCCAGGGTCGTCGATCAGGGTCACCCCGGAGATCTCCGCGAAGGCTAGACGGTGAGGCCTGACGGTCCGGGCTCAGCCGGGCGCCTGGGCCTGCACAAGGCAGGCCTGGAACTGGTCCTGGCCCACGAGGGCGCCGAGCGCGACGCGTACGTGCAGGAGCCGAAGGACGTACTGATCCGCTCTCCGGAGCCGCTGGTGGGCGACCGCCTCCGCTCGGCCGAGGACAGCGGCGCCGGAGCCGCTGGGGCCCGGCGATGGGGGTACCCGCCACCCGGCCGGAAGCATCCGCACCGCCGGCCGCGTGGCGGGGCGGTTCCTTTGATTCATACCCCCTAGGGGTATAGTGTCGGTTGACGGGAGACCTCTCGCGGCCCCGCCCGCCCCACCTGCCTCCACGAGGAGAACGACATGACCGCTCAAACCGACACCCCGGGCTCCGTCACCACCGTCTACAAGGTGAGCGGCATGAGCTGCGGCCACTGCGAGGGCGCCGTCTCCGGCGAGCTCTCCGAGCTCGCCGGTGTCACCTCGGTGAAGGCCGTCGCCTCGACCGGTGAGGTCACGGTCGTCTCCACCGCCGTGCTCGACACGGAAGCCGTGCGCTCCGCCGTCGACGAGGCGGGCTTCGAGCTGGTCGGCCAGGCCTGAGGCGCCCGCGCCCGCGCACCTCTGCTCGACACCCCGCCTCGACACCCCCTCCTCCACCCACCGGGCCGTGCCGACCAGCTGATACTGGTTCCGTACGGCCCGGTCCGCTTCCTGGAGCACGGACATGACCAGTACCACCACGGAAACCCCGATAGCCGAACCGCCCGCGCCGACCGCCGAGGTCGAACTGCTCATCGGCGGGATGACCTGCGCCTCCTGCGCGGCCCGCGTCGAGAAGAAGCTCAACCGCATGGACGGCGTCACCGCGACGGTCAACTACGCGACGGAGCGGGCGAAGGTCAGCTATCCGGCCGGGACCGGCGTCGCCGACCTGATCGCGACCGTGGTGAAGACCGGGTACACGGCCGAGGAACCCGTGCCCGTGCCGGAGCCGGCCCGGGAGGAGACCCCTCAGGACCCCGAGCTGGAGGCCCTGCGTCACCGGCTCCTGGTCTGCGTCCTGCTCGCCGCGCCCGTCGTCCTGCTCGCGATGATCCCCTCGCTCCAGTTCGACAACTGGCAGTGGCTCTCGCTGACACTCGCCGCGCCCGTGGTCGTCTGGGGCGGCGGCCCGCTGCACAAGGCCGCCTGGACGAACCTGCGGCACGGCGCGGCCACCATGGACACCCTGGTCTCGATCGGCACGCTGGCCGCGCTCGGCTGGTCGCTGTGGGCGCTGTTCTTCGGTGACGCGGGCATGCCCGGCATGCGGCACCCCTTCGAGCTGACCGTCTCCCGTACGGACGGCGCGTCCACGATCTATCTGGAGGTCGCCGCCGGCGTCACCGCCTTCATCCTGCTCGGCCGCTACCTGGAGGCCCGCTCCAAGCGGCGGGCGGGAGCGGCGCTGCGGGCGCTCATGGAGCTGGGCGCGAAGGACGTGGCCGTCCTGCGCTACGAGGGGGGCGAGCGCGGAGCGCCCTCGGGCGAAGCCGGTGGCGGGGGACGGCAGGGCGGCAAGGAGGTGCGGATCCCCGTCGACCTGCTGGCCGTCGGCGACCGGTTCGTCGTACGGCCCGGGGAGAAGGTCGCGACCGACGGGACGGTCGTGGAGGGCACGTCCGCCGTGGACGCCTCGATGCTGACCGGTGAGTCGGTCCCGGTGGACGTCGGCCCCGGCGACGCCGTCACGGGCGCCACCGTGAACGTCGGCGGCCGGCTGGTCGTCGAGGCCGGCCGGGTCGGCGCGGACACCCGGCTCGCGCGCATGGCGCGGCTGGTCGAGGCCGCACAGAACGGCAAGGCCGAGGTGCAGCGACTGGCCGACCGGATCTCCGGGGTCTTCGTGCCGGCGGTGCTGCTGATCGCGGTCGCCACCTTCGCCGGCCGGCTCGGCGCGACGGGTGACACGGTCGCCGCGTTCACGGCGGCCGTGGCGGTCCTGATCATCGCCTGCCCGTGCGCGCTCGGGCTCGCCACGCCGACCGCCCTCATGGTCGGCACCGGGCGCGGCGCCCAGCTCGGCATCCTCATCAAGGGCCCCGAGGTCCTGGAGTCCACGCGCCGCGTGGACACCGTCGTGCTCGACAAGACCGGGACCGTCACCACCGGCCGGATGACCCTTCAGGACGTGTACGTCGTCGACGGCACCGACGAGCGGCAGCTGCTGCGGCTGGCGGGCGCCCTGGAGCACGCCTCCGAGCACCCGGTCGCCCGGGCGGTGGCGGCCGGCGCCGAGGAAAGGGCCGGCGAACTGCCGGTGGCCGAGCGGTTCGAGAACGTGCCCGGGCGTGGCGTGCGCGGGCGGGTGGAGGGCCGCGAGGTGGCCGTGGGGCGCCTCTTCGAGACGGTCCCGGACGAAGTGGCCCGCGCGAAGGAGCAGGCCGAGCGGGACGGCCGTACGGCCGTCGTCGTGGGGTGGGACGGCGTGGCGCGCGGGGTCCTCGCGGTCGCGGACGCGGTCAAGGAGACCAGCGCCGAGGCGGTGCAGGAGCTGCGGGCGCTGGGGCTCACCCCGGTGCTGCTGACCGGTGACAACCGGGCGGTGGCGGAGGCGGTCGCGGAAGCGGTCGGGATCGACCGGGTGATCGCCGAGGTGCTGCCCGAGGACAAGGTCGACGTCGTACGGCGGCTCCAGGCGGAAGGGCGGGTCGTCGCCATGGTCGGGGACGGCGTCAACGACGCGGCAGCGCTCGCCACCGCCGATCTGGGGCTGGCCATGGGGACCGGCACGGACGCGGCGATCGAGGCGAGCGACCTGACGCTGGTGCGGGGGGATCTGCGGGTGGCCGCGGACGCCATCCGGCTGTCCCGGCGGACCCTGGCTACGATCAAGGGAAACCTGGTGTGGGCCTTCGGCTACAACGTGGCCGCGCTGCCGCTGGCCGCCGCGGGGCTGCTGAACCCGATGATCGCGGGGGCCGCGATGGCGTTCTCGTCGGTGTTCGTCGTGACGAACAGCCTGAGGCTGCGCGCCTTCAAGTAATACCGCCGAGTAGGTCGTTGCCGATCAGGGAGACCCCTGGAGTCCTGCGCGAGCCTCACATAAGCTCTTCACATGGCTCGCGCATCATCTTTACGCTTGGGCCTCGATCGCCGTATCCGGTCTCTTGCGCATCTAACGGACATATGCAAGAGACACAGATCACAGTGATGTGAACGTAACCATCGAAGGGGCTCGAAGGTCTAAGTTGACGATGTCAGGAAGCGTCTTGGGGGGCGTGACCTGACGTCTGGGGATGTCTTGGGGGACTTCCTCAGAGATGCGTTGCCGGGGCACGCACACCGGGAAGCTTTGAGCGGCCCTCCCAGCGTGCGCTGTCCCGGCAGGCCGCACACAGCGGTGGTGGGACGAGTTCTGCTCGTTCTGCTCAACCGCGGGCACGACAACCGAAGATGGTCACACAACAGCGAATTCAGGCGCTGTCCTCACAACGCCCGGCCGGATCCCGTGGGGGGAATCCGCACCGGGACATGGGAAGGCGCCCTGGTCGTCAGCCCGTGGGGGGACTGGCGCCGGGGCGCCTTCCGTATGCCCTGCGCCCACCGTCGCCCGGGAGCACCCGACTTCGGGACGCCCGACGCACCCGGCCGCCGCGACCTGTGACTGCCGCGACCATGCGCCTGCCGGGATACGACGCCGCCGCGACCATGCCCCTGCCGGGATGCCACGCCGCCGCGACCATGCCCCTGCCGGGATGCCACGCCGCCGCGACCATGCGCCTGCCGGATGCCACTCCGCCGCGACGTGCGGCTTCCGAGACACCCGGCGACTTCCCGGACTCCCCCGCTGCCGCGACGTGACGACCACCGGTACAACCGCCCTGCGGTACACCCGACTTCCCAGACACCCGACTTCCGAGACACCCGGCGGCCGGGGCACCCGGCCGCCGGACCGCACGACCGCCTGCGGGCGCACACACCACTGCCCGGGACATCGGCCCCGGGCAGTCAGGAAAAGCACCAGCGACGGGGCGCCGGTCGAGCGGCGCCCCCACCGGCAGGTGTCAGCGCTCCTCGACCGGGACGAAGTCGCGCTCGACGACACCCGTGTAGATCTGGCGCGGACGGCCGATGCGGGAGCCGGGCTCCTTGATCATCTCGTGCCACTGGGCGATCCAGCCCGGGAGGCGGCCCAGGGCGAACAGGACCGTGAACATCTCGGTCGGGAAGCCCATGGCCCGGTAGATCAGCCCGGTGTAGAAGTCGACGTTGGGGTAGAGGTTGCGCGAGACGAAGTAGTCGTCGGAGAGCGCGTGCTCCTCCAGCTTCAGCGCGATGTCCAGCAGCTCGTCGGACTTGCCGAGGGCCGAGAGGACGTCGTGCGCCGCCGCCTTGATGATCTTCGCGCGGGGGTCGAAGGACTTGTACACCCGGTGGCCGAAGCCCATCAGGCGGACGCCGTCCTCCTTGTTCTTCACCTTGCGGATGAAGGAGTCGACGTCGCCGCCGTTGGCCTGGATGCCCTCGAGCATCTCCAGCACGGACTGGTTGGCGCCGCCGTGCAGCGGGCCCCAGAGGGCGGAGATGCCGGCCGAGATCGACGCGAACATGTTGGCCTGCGAGGAGCCGACCAGACGGACCGTGGACGTCGAACAGTTCTGCTCGTGGTCCGCGTGCAGGATCAGCAGCTTGTCGAGGGCGGAGACGACGACCGGGTCGAGTTCGTACTCCTGCGCCGGCACCGAGAACGTCATCCGCAGGAAGTTCTCGACGTAGCCGAGGTCGTTGCGCGGGTAGACGAACGGGTGGCCGATCGACTTCTTGTAGGCGTACGCCGCGATCGTCGGAAGCTTGGCGAGCAGCCGGATCGTGGAGAGGTTGCGCTGCTTCTCGTCGAACGGGTTGTGGCTGTCCTGGTAGAACGTGGACAGCGCGGAGACCACCGACGACAGCATGGCCATCGGGTGGGCGTCGCGCGGGAAGCCGCGGTAGAAGTTCTTGACGTCCTCGTGCAGCAGCGTGTGCTGGGTGATGTCGCTCTTGAAGACGGACAGCTCGTCGACGGTCGGCAGTTCGCCGTTGATCAGCAGGTAGGCGACCTCGAGGAAGGTCGACCGCTCGGCCAGCTGCTCGATCGGGTACCCGCGGTACCGGAGGACGCCCTGCTCGCCGTCAAGGTAGGTGATGGCGGATTTATAGGCGGCGGTGTTGCCGTAGCCGCTGTCCAGGGTCACCAGACCGGTCTGGGCGCGAAGCTTCCCGATGTCGAAGCCCTTGTCGCCGACGGTGCTGTCGATCACCGGGTAGGTGTACTCGCCATCGCCGAACCGCAGTACTACAGCGTTGTTGGTGTGCTCGCTCACGTCATCCCTCACCGACGTTGTGCCTCTTCTTCGAGGTTGCCCTGACTGTCTCTACCATCCCCCATTTGGCGCACGAGAGTGCACTCGGGGTCGACCATTGGGCTTATCGGCGGCACTCAGTGCCGCCAACCAGCTCATCCTGCCGCCTTCGTCACGCCGGGGGAAGTGCTCTGTGACCTTCACGACTCATTTGATCGATCATTTTTTGTGATGCCCCGACGATCCCGCGGTAACCCGCCGTCAGCGGCCCGTCAGCCGGAAGTCCAGAGCCGTGCAGCGGCGGCCCGCCGACACCGTGCGCACGGCCTGACCGATCGCCTTGCGGGAGCCGACGAGGACGACCAGCTTCTTGGCCCGGGTCACGGCCGTATACAGGAGGTTCCGCTGAAGCATCATCCATGCTCCCGTGGTGACGGGGATCACCACAGCGGGATATTCACTCCCCTGTGAACGGTGGATGGTCACCGCGTACGCGTGGGCCAGTTCGTCCAGTTCGTCGAACTCGTACGGAACCTCCTCGTCCTCGTCGGTCAGCACCGTGAGGCGCTGGTCGACCGGATCGAGCGAGGTCACGACGCCCACGGTGCCGTTGAAGACACCGTTCTTCCCCTTGTCGTAATTGTTGCGGATCTGCGTGACCTTGTCGCCGACGCGGAACACCCGCCCGCCGAACCGCTTCTCGGGCACGTCGGGTCGGCCGGGGGTGACGGCCTGCTGGAGCAGGCCGTTGAGGGCGCCGGCGCCGGCCGGGCCGCGGTGCATGGGCGCGAGCACCTGGACGTCCCGGCGCGGGTCCAGGCCGAACTTCGCCGGGATGCGCCGGGCGGCCACGTCCACCGTGAGGCGGCCGGCTTCCTCGGTGTCGTCCTCGACGAAGAGGAAGAAGTCCTTCATTCCGTCGGTGACCGGGTGCTGTCCGGCGTTGATCCGGTGCGCGTTGGTCACCACGCCGGACTGCTGGGCCTGGCGGAACACGCGCGTGAGGCGCACGGCGGGCACCGGGCTGTCGGCGGCCAGCAGATCGCGCAGCACCTCGCCCGCGCCGACGCTGGGCAACTGGTCGACATCCCCCACGAACAGCAGGTGCGCGCCCGGGGGCACGGCCTTGACCAGCTTGTTGGCCAGGAGCAGGTCCAGCATCGACGCCTCGTCGACCACCACCAGGTCCGCGTCCAGCGGGCGGTCCCGGTCGTAGGCCGCGTCGCCGCCGGGCCTGAGCTCCAGCAGACGGTGGACGGTGGAGGCCTCGGCGCCGGTCAGCTCCGCCAGGCGCTTGGCGGCGCGGCCGGTGGGCGCGGCCAGCACGACCTTGGCCTTCCTGGCCCGGGCCAGTTCCACGATCGAGCGGACGGTGAAGGACTTGCCGCAGCCGGGGCCGCCGGTGAGTACCGCGACCTTCTCGGTCAGCGCGAGCCTGACGGCCGCCTCCTGCTCGGGCGCGAGTCCGGCCTCGGTACGGGACTTCAGCCAGGCCAGCGCCTTGTCCCAGGCCACGTCACGAAAGGCCGGCATCCGGTCCTCGTCGGTGCGCAGCAGACGCAACAGCTGGGCGGCGAGGGAGAGTTCGGCGCGGTGGAAGGGGACCAGGTAGACGGCGGTGACGGGTTCCCCTCCGTCGGCCGCCGGGACCTTCTCCCGTACCACTCCGGGGTCCTCGCCCTCCTCGGGCGGCGCCGCGAGTTCGGCGAGGCACTCGATGACCAGGCCGGTGTCGACCTGGAGCAGCTTCACCGCGTCGGCGATCAGACGCTCCTCGGGGAGGTAGCAGTGGCCCTGGTCGGTGGCCTGGGACAGCGCGTACTGGAGGCCCGCCTTGACGCGCTCCGGACTGTCGTGCGGGATGCCGACGGACTGGGCGATCTTGTCGGCGGTGAGGAAACCGATGCCCCAGACGTCCGTGGCCAGCCGGTAGGGCTGGTTCCTCACCACGGAGATGGAGGCGTCGCCGTACTTCTTGTAGATACGGACCGCGATGGAGGTGGACACCTCGACGGTCTGGAGGAAGAGCATGACCTCCTTGATCGCCTTCTGTTCCTCCCAGGCGTCGGCGATCTTCTTGGTGCGTTTCGGGCCGAGGCCGGGCACCTCGACGAGCCGCTTCGGCTCCTCTTCGATGATCTTCAGGGTGTCCATGCCGAAGTGCTGGGTGATGCGGTCGGCGAAGACCGGGCCGATCCCCTTGACCAGGCCGGAGCCGAGGTAGCGGCGGATGCCCTGGACCGTGGCGGGCAGCACGGTCGTGTAGTTCTCCACGGTGAACTGCTTGCCGTACTGCGGGTGGGAGCCCCAGCGGCCCTCCATGCGCAGGGACTCGCCGACCTGGGCGCCGAGCAGCGCGCCGACGACCGTGAGGAGGTCGCCGCCGCCTCTGCCGGTGTCGACGCGGGCGACCGTGTAGCCGTTCTCCTCGTTCGCGTACGTGATGCGCTCGAGCACGCCTTCCAGCGTGGCCGTACGCCGCTCTCCCGCCTGGGCGGCCCCCGCCTGATCGGTCATGATCCGACGGTACCGCCCGCCACCGACAGGCCACGGGCGGCGACCGCCGGCCGCCCGCCGTGCGTCATTCATCACGATCGGGTCTCGGGATGGGGTCCAGGGCTTGATTAACCCCCGTGTAATCGATTCCAATCCTTCGTACACGTCGATGTAATCGATTCCACGACCTCGACGTTTCACCAACCGAGTCCACAAGGAGGTGGCGCGGCGATGGCGAGCATCAAGGACGTCGCGGCCGAGGCGGGGGTTTCCGTCGCCACGGTGTCGCGCGTCCTGAACGACCATCCGTCGGTCAGCGAGGACGCACGCGCGCGTGTGCTGGCCGCCGTCGAAGCGCTGGGCTACCGCCCGAACGCCGTCGCCCGGTCGCTGCGCACCGACCAGACCCGCACCCTCGGCCTGGTCATCAGCGACGTGCTCAACCCGTACTTCACCGAGCTGGCCCGCTCCGTCGAGGAGGAGGCCCGCGCGCTCGGCTACAGCGTCATCATCGGCAACGCCGACGAACGGCCCGACCTCCAGGACCACCACATACGGACCCTGCTGGACCGCCGTATCGACGGCCTGCTCGTCTCCCCGACCGACGGCGGCTCGCCGCTGATCCTCGACGCCGCGCGCGCGGGGACGCCGATGGTGTTCGTCGACCGGTGGATCCCGGGCGTCGACGTGCCGGTGGTGCGCTCGGACGGACGCGCGGCCGTGCGGGACCTGGTCGCGCATCTGTACGGGCTGGGGCATCGCAGGCTCGCCATCATCGCGGGCCCCGCCGCCACCACCACCGGCAGCGAGCGTGTCGAGGCCTTCCGGGCCGCCATGGCCGAGTACGGGCTTCCCCTCCCGGACGCCTACACCGGCCAGGGCGACTTCCAGGCCGAGAGCGGCCGGCGGGTCACCGAGGGCTTCCTCGACCTGCCCGAACCGCCCGAGGTCGTGTTCGCCGCCGACAACCTCATGGCACTGGGCGCCCTGGACGCCGTACGCGCGCGGGGGCTGCGGGTTCCCCGGGACATCGCGCTGGCCGCGTTCGACGACATCCGCTGGTTCGTGCACACCGACCCGCCGATCACCGCGATCGCCCAGCCGACGGGCGAGCTGGGCCGGGCCGCCGTGCGGGCGCTGGTGGACCGCATCGAGGGGCGGCCCCCGCAGTCCGTCACCCTCCCGGCCCGGCTCGTCGTCCGCCGTTCGTGCGGCGAACCGGACCCCCAGGAACCGCCCGCTCCCGAGGAGTCCCCCGCCTCCCAGGAGCCGTCCCCCGTAACGAACAGGAGCCAGACGTGAGCAACGCGGACGAGTTGCTGCGCATCGAAGGCATACGCAAGACCTTCCCCGGTGTGGTCGCGCTCGACAGCGTCGACTTCGACCTGCGCCGGGGCGAGGTGCATGTGCTGCTCGGTGAGAACGGCGCGGGCAAGAGCACCCTCATCAAGATGCTCTCCGGCGCCTACCGGCCCGACGCCGGGCGGATCCTGGCCGGCGGCGAGGAGGTGCGCATCCATGGCGCGCAGGACTCCGAACGCCTCGGGATCGCCACCATCTACCAGGAGTTCAACCTCGTCCCCGATCTCACGGTCGCCGAGAACATCTTCCTGGGGAGGCAGCCGCGCCGCTTCGGGATGATCGACCGGAAGCGCATGGAGACCGAGGCGGCCGCCCTGCTGGAACGGGTGGGCGTGAACGTCCCGCCCCGCACGCGGGTGCGTGAACTCGGCATCGCCCGCCTCCAGATGGTCGAGATCGCCAAGGCGCTCAGCCTGGACGCGCGCGTGCTGATCATGGACGAGCCGACCGCCGTGCTGACCTCCGAGGAGGTCGAGAAGCTCTTCGCCATCGTGCGCAGGCTGCGCGAGGACGGCGTCGGCATCGTGTTCATCACGCACCACCTCGAGGAGATCGCCGCCCTCGGCGACCGGGTCACGGTCATCCGGGACGGCAGGAGTGTCGGGCAGGTACCGGCCGACACGCCCGAGGACGAACTGGTGCGGCTCATGGTCGGTCGCTCCATCGAGCAGCAGTACCCCAGGGAACGCGCCGAGGCGGGCGCCGCGCTGCTGTCCGTCGAGGGACTCACCCGGGACGGCGTCTTCCACGACGTCAGCTTCGAGGTGCACGCCGGTGAGGTCGTCGGTGTCGCCGGGCTCGTCGGCGCCGGTCGTACCGAGGTCGCACGGGCCGTCTTCGGGGCGGACCCCTACGACCGCGGCGCCGTCCGGGTCGGCGGCGCGCACCTCCCCCGGTACGACGTGAACGCCGCGATGGCGGCCGGGATCGGGCTGGTGCCCGAGGACCGCCAGGGCCAGGGGCTGGTGCTGGACCAGTCGGTCGAGGAGAACCTCGGGCTCGTCACCATGCGGGCCGCGACCCGTGGCGGGCTGGTGGACCTGAAGAGCCAGCACGAGGCGGCGGCACGGATCGCGGGGCAGCTGGGCGTGCGGATGGCGGGCCTCGGCCAGCAGGTGCGCACGCTGTCCGGCGGCAACCAGCAGAAGGTCGTCATCGGCAAGTGGCTGCTGGCCGACACCAAGGTGCTGATCCTCGACGAGCCGACGCGCGGCATCGACGTCGGCGCGAAGGTCGAGATCTACCAGCTCGTCAACGAGCTGACGGCCGCCGGTGCCGCCGTCCTGATGATCTCCAGCGATCTGCCCGAGGTGCTCGGCATGAGCGACCGGGTGCTGGTGATGGCCCAGGGCCGGATCGCCGGCGAACTGTCGGCGGACGAGGCGACCCAGGACTCCGTCATGGCGCTCGCCGTCAGCACCACGATGCACGACCAAGACGACGAAAACGACGAAACCGAAGAACTGGAGGCCGGCCGTGGCCGCTGAGACGCTCAAGAGCGGGACGGGCGCCGGTGGCGCCGCGGCGGTCCGCCGTCTGCTCCTCGACAATGGCGCGCTGACCGCGCTGATCGTCCTCGTCATCGCCATGTCGGCGTTGTCGGGTGACTTCCTGACCACGGACAACCTGCTCAACGTGGGTGTCCAGGCGGCCGTGACCGCCATTCTCGCCTTCGGCGTGACCTTCGTGATCGTCTCGGCGGGCATCGACCTGTCGGTCGGCTCGGTGGCGGCGCTGTCGGCCACCGTGCTGGCCTGGAGCGCCACACAGCACGGCGTACCGGTGGTGCTCGCACTGGTTCTGGCCGTCGCGACCGGTATCGCGGCCGGCCTGGTGAACGGTTTCCTCATCGCCTACGGCAAGCTGCCGCCGTTCATCGCGACGCTCGCGATGCTGTCGGTGGCACGCGGTCTGTCGCTGGTGATCTCCGAGGGATCGCCGATCGCCTTCCCCGACTCGGTGTCCCACCTCGGTGACACGCTCGGCGGCTGGCTGCCGGTGCCGGTGCTCGTGATGGTCGTGATGGGGCTGATCGCCGCGTTCGTGCTCGGCCGGACCTACATCGGCCGTTCGATGTACGCCATCGGCGGCAACGAGGAGGCGGCGCGCCTCTCCGGACTGCGGGTGAAGAAGCAGAAGCTCGCGATCTACGCGCTGTCCGGTGTGTTCGCGGCCGCGGCGGGTGTCGTGCTCGCCTCCCGGCTGTCCTCCGCGCAGCCGCAGGCCGCCGACGGCTACGAACTCGACGCGATCGCCGCGGTCGTCATCGGCGGCGCCTCCCTCGCCGGCGGTACGGGCAAGGCCTCGGGCACCCTGATCGGCGCGCTGATCCTGGCGGTGCTGAGGAACGGACTGAACCTGCTGTCCGTCTCCGCCTTCTGGCAGCAGGTCGTCATCGGCGTCGTCATCGCGCTGGCGGTGCTGCTCGACACGGTGCGCCGCAAGGCGGGGGCGACCCCGATGACGGCCGGGACGGGCAGCGGCGGCGGCAGGGGCCGACAGGCCGCGACGTACGGTCTCGCGGCCGTGGTCACCGTGGCGATCGTCGGCGCGACCTCCTTCCTGCACGGCGGGAACGGGGCGAGCACGAACCCGAAGGTCGGCCTGGCGCTGTCCACGCTCAACAACCCGTTCTTCGTGCAGATCCAGTCGGGCGCGAAGGCCGAGGCGAAGAAGCTGGGCGTGGACCTGACGGTCACCGACGCGCAGAACGACGCCTCGCAGCAGGCCAACCAGCTGCAGAACTTCACCAGTTCCGGCCTCGACTCGATCATCGTCAACCCGGTGGACTCGGACGCGGCGAGCAACTCGGTGAAGGCCGCCGACCAGGCGAAGATCCCGGTGATCGCGGTCGACCGGGGCGTCAACAAGGCCACGGTGGACGCGCTGGTCGCCTCCGACAACGTCGCCGGCGGTGAGCTGGCCGCCAAGACGGTCGCCGAGAAGCTGGGCGGCACCGGCAAGATCGTGATCCTTCAGGGCCAGGCGGGCACCTCCGCGGCGCGGGAGCGGGCGGAAGGCTTCGCCAAGGGCCTGAAGGCCTACCCCGGCATCCAGGTGCTGGCCCAGCAGCCGGCCGACTTCGACCGCACCAAGGGCCTCGACGTGATGTCGAACCTGCTCCAGGCCCACCCGGACGTCCAGGGCGTCATCGCCGCCAACGACGAGATGGCGCTCGGCGCGATCAAGGCGCTGGGCTCCAAGGCCGGCAGGTCCGTCCAGGTCGTCGGCTTCGACGGCACCCCGGACGGGCTGACGGCGGTCAAGAACGGCACGCTCTACGCGTCCGTGGCGCAGCAGCCGTCCCAGCTGGGCAGGATCGCGGTGGACAACGCGCTGAAGGCGCTTCAGGGCAAGAAGGTCGAGAAGACGGTGAAGGTGCCGGTGAAGGTGGTCACGAAGGAGAACGTGGCCGGGTTCAGCGGCTGACAGCCGGCCGGCGGGCGGACGGCCACCGGGGGAACACCTCCGGTGGCCGTCCGCCCCGAGTCATGTATCAGGGGAGACACTTCATGTACGACCACGACCTTCTGGTCGTAGGGTCGGCCAACGCCGACCTGGTGATCGATGTCGAGCGCAGGCCCGCAGCCGGTGAGACGGTGCTCGGTTCCGACCTGGCCGTCCATCCCGGTGGCAAGGGCGCGAACCAGGCCGTCGCGGCCGCCCGGCTCGGCGCCCGCACGGCCCTGCTGGCCCGGGTCGGCGACGACGCGTACGGCCGGCTGCTGCTCGGCTCGCAGCGGGCGGCCGGGGTCGAGACGGCCGGGGTCCTGGTGGGCGGGGCGCCGACGGGCGTCGCGCTGATCACCGTGGACCCGTCGGGTGACAACAGCATCGTGGTGTCGCCCGGGGCGAACGGGCGGCTGACACCGGCGGACGTCCGCGCGGCCGACGGCCTCCTGCACGCCTCCCGGGTGGTGTCGGCGCAGCTGGAGATCCCGCTGGAGACGGTCGTTGAGGTGGTGCGGAACCTGGCGCCGGGCAGCCGCTTCGTGCTGAACCCGTCCCCGCCGCGCCCGTTGCCCGCCGAGGTGCTGGCGGCCTGCGACCCGCTGATCGTCAACGAGCACGAGGCGAAGGTGATCCTCGGCGAGGCGGGCGGGAGCGGGGAGCCCGAGGACTGGGCGCGGCTGCTGCTCGCGAAGGGGCCGAAGTCGGTGGTCGTGACGCTGGGCGGGGAGGGCGCGCTGGTGGCGTCGGCGGACGGCGTCTCCCGGGTGCCGTCGGTGAAGGTGGCGGCGGTGGACACCACGGGCGCGGGCGACTCCTTCACGGCGGCGCTGGCCTGGCGGCTGGGCACGGGCTCGTCCCTGGCCGGGGCGGCGGCGTACGCGGCGCGGGTCGGGGCGGTGGCCGTGACCCGGCGGGGGGCGCAGGAGTCGTTCCCGACGGCCCAGGAGGTCGATGCCCTGTGCGGCGCCGGCACGGGGGGCGACCCCGCCCCCGGCCCGGAGTCGGACAGCGCGCCCGAGGCCGCTCGGCGAGGTGACGCCCGGTGAGGAAGACCGGGATCCTCAACCGTCATCTCTGCGGAGCACTGGCCGAGTTGGGGCACGGGGACGGGGTGCTGGTGTGCGACGCCGGCATGCCGGTACCGGACGGGCCCCGGGTGGTCGACCTCGCGTTCCTGGCGGGGGTGCCGTCGTTCGCGGAGGTGGTCGACGGGCTGCTCGCCGAGCTGGTCGTCGAGGGTGCCACGGCGGCGACGGAGGTCCGCGAGGCGAACCCGGCGGCGGCCGGGCTGCTGGACGGACACTTTCCCGAGCTGGCCCTGGTCCCGCACGAGGAGCTGAAGAGGCTGTCGGCGGGGGCGCGGCTGGTGGTGCGCACGGGCGAGGCGCGGCCGTACGCGAACGTGCTGCTCAGGTGCGGGGTGTTCTTCTGAGGTCCTGGGGGCTTCCGCGGTGACAGCGGCGAAAGCTTCGAGGGGGTCCGGTCCGTCGACCGGGCCCCCTCGGCTTTCTCCCCTCCGTATCAGAACCCCCGTGATCCCCCCGGATCCCCCTCCAGAAGCCCTGATGCCATGTACGACACACGTCGGGCGGAAAGGGTTGCACGGCCTCCGGGGATATTTTCGACGGACTTCGGCAAGCGTTCGGCAGACCCCGGAAAGGGAACGGAAAAGCGAAGAGAACAGGCCAACGGCACATGCCAAGCGCACTAAACAATTTCGGTGCCTATTCCATCAGTTGTGGTGAACGTCCCAGGTCATCAGGGTGATGCGCCCGAATCGCCCCGCATGATGACGTCGTCTCCCAAGCCCCTCCCACGAGGAGTACGACCATGTCGGAAACGGCCGAGCCCAACGTCGGTACGTTCACCCTCGCCGATCCGCTGACCACCGCACCGGCGGAACCGGTCGAGGTACCGGACCACGCCGAGTGGTCCCTGCCGAACGGCTTCGCCTGGGTCTTCCCCGCCGACGGCAACACCACCGGCGATGTCGTCCGGCCCGTGATCATGGCCGACGGCTTCAACCTCGGCCGCAGCGAACTGGACAAGACGTACCAGGGACTGGAAAGCGGCTACAAGTTCATCAGCGAGCTGCACCGGCGCGGCAGGGACGTGATCCTCCTCGGCTTCGAGGAGCGCAGCGCGTCCATCCTGGACAACGCTCGGGCGGCCGAAGCGGCCATCATGCAAACCGTCAGCCATCGTCGGGGCGACGCCAGGCTGGTCGTCGGCGGGTTCAGCATGGGCGGCATCGTCACCCGCTACGCGCTGGCCGACCTGGAGAGGAAGCGGATGGACCACCAGACCGCGCTGTACTTCTCCTACGACAGCCCGCACCGCGGCGCCTCCATCCCCGTCGGCGTGCAGGCGTTCTCGCACTTCATCCCGTTCCCGAACGACTTCGCGAGGCAGATGAACAGCCCGGCGGCGCGTCAGATGCTGTGGCGGCACTACGACAAGGACACCAAGAAGATCGGGGTCGCTCCGGAGCGCACGGAGTTCCTGGACGCCCTGAACCGGCTCGGCGGCTGGCCCCAGATCCCGATGAAGATCGCCGTCGCCAACGGCCGCGGTGACGGGGTCGGCCTGCCGGACGTGAAGCCCGGCGAGGTCGCGCTCCGCGTGGACCGGATCTACCCCGGCACCACCTTCTACACCCAGGCCCAGGGCGACGATGTGACGGCCGCCTATCTCAACCGGCGGTTCCCGAAGGCCGAGGAGACCATCACCACCAGCGGCTTCCCGGAGCTGGACGGCGCGCCGGGCGGCACGCTGCACACCTACAAGATCCTCGCCGACACACTGCGCAAGCTCGGCGGCACGGTGGACCTGCGGCACGAGGACGTGTGCTTCGTGCCGTCGGTGAGCGCGGTCGCCGTCCGCGACATCGAGACGCAGAGCGACCTGTACGTGAGCATCGACGGACTGTCGCCGGACGAGAGCGAGTTGGACGATTTCCTCTGTTCGCCGACGACCACCGCACACACGGCGATCACCGCTGAACTCTGCACCTGGCTGATGGACCGCCTGCCCGACTGACCTGCCCCCAGCCAGACACCATCGGGGCCGCCCCTCCGCTCACAGCCGCGGAGGGGCGGCCCCTTCGTCACACCTCGGGGGCGGGCGGCAGGGGGTCGGAGACGAACGACCCCCGGGCGCGCACGGTCACCACCAGCCCCCTGTCCCGAAGGATGTCCAGAGCGCGGCGGACCGTGCCCGGACCGACTTTGTGCTCGTGCGTCATGGTCAGTTCGCCCGGCAGCCGCGTGCCCGGCGGGTAGTCGCCGGAACGAATCTTCCGTTCGATGATCGCGGCGAGCTGTTCATAGACGTACTGCGGCGAATCGGGGCTGATCTTGTCCACCCGTCGACCGTATGACGCCACCATCCACCACGCATTACTTAGTACTACTACCAACCACTACCTACTACTACCGTGACGGAGGTAGAGTTCGGCGAAACGAAGACGCCCCGGCAGGAAGGTGAAAGCTTCCACGCCGGGGCTGAGCCGACACTAGGAGTCGACCTGTGCGCAGCCTACTGGCCGCGATCCTGAGCCTGTTCCTGCCGCCTCGCGGAGCGCACCGCGCCCCCGGCGTCGCGGTGTTCCCGACCGCCTGTCCGGGCGTCTCCGCGCACCGGACGCGGCCGCACCCCGCCGACGTGATCCTCGTCGACGGCCTGCCCCTGGTCAGGCCGTACCTCGCCGTCTGGGAACGCGAACGCGACGCCCGGGAACGCAGGCAGCTCCAGCGGGAGCGGCGCCGCGCGGCGGTGCTGGCCACCCTCGGACAGGACTACGTCCCCACGGAGGCCGCCGCATGAGCACACGGCGCTTCCGCAGCCTCGGCGTCGACCCCGCCACCGGCAAGGAGGCCTTCGTGATCGCGCGCCCCGGCGGTCTCCTCGAAGAACTGGCCGACACGCACGCCCTGAAGGCCGCAGCCGTCCTGGTGACGGTCGTCGGCGCCGTGCTGGAGGCGGGCAGGTCGTCCGAGGCCGAACTCGCCGCCTTCGTACCGTCCCTGCACGCGGCGCTCGAGGAATGCGTCGGCATCATGGCGGCGGACCGGGAGCGCTGACGCAGCGGGCCACCGGGCGCCGGAGTCAGTCCGGCGCCCGGCGGGCCACGGGTCCGTCAGCCGGCCGTGTGCTTCACGAAGCGTTCCGCCGTCTCGGCGAGCACTTCCCTGCCGTCGCGGGCCCACAGGGCGTCGTTGAACAGTTCGACCTCGATCGCGCCCGTGTAGCCGGCCGTCTCCACATAGGTCCGCCATTCGCGCATGTCGATCGCGCCGTCGCCGATCTGGCCCCGGCCGTTCAGGACGCCCTCGGGCAACGGGGTGGTCCAGTCGGCCAGTTGGAAGGTGTGGATACGGCCGGACGCGCCCGCCCGGGCGATCTGGGCGGGGGCCTGGTCGTCCCACCAGATGTGGTACGTGTCGACCGTGACGCCGACCTGGTGGGCCGGGAAGCGTTCCGCGAGGTCGAGGGCCTGCGTGAGGGTCGAGACCACACAGCGGTCGGAGGCGAACATGGGGTGCAGTGGCTCGATGGCCAGCTTCACCCCGTGGTCCTCGGCGTAGGGGCCGAGGACGGACAGGGCGTCGGCGATGCGCTCGCGGGCGCCGTGCAGGTCCTTGGAGCCGGCGGGCAGGCCGCCGGAGACCAGGACCAGCACCTCGGTGCCGAGCGTCACGGCCTCGTCCACGGCCCGGCGGTTGTCGGCCAGGGCGGCCGCCCGTTCGTCCTGGTCGAGCGCCGTGAGGAAGCCGCCGCGGCACAGCGTCGTCACCGTCAGGCCGGCGTCACGGACCAGTGCGGCCGTCCGCTCCACGCCGTACGTCTGCACCGGCTCGCGCCACAGGCCCACGTTCGTCACACCCAGGTCACCGCAGGCGGCGACCAGTTCGGGCAGCGACAGCTGCTTCACCGTCATCTGGTTGATGGAGAAGCGGGTCAGATCCGGGTCGCTCACTGGGTCACTCCGTACAGGGCGAGCAGGTTCCTCATCCGTTCCTCGGCGAGCTTGGGGTCCGGGAACAGCCCCAGGCCGTCGGCGAGTTCGTAGGCGCGGGCGAAGTGCGGGAGGGAACGGGCCGACTGGAGGCCGCCGACCATCGTGAAGTGCGCCTGGTGACCGGCCAGCCAGGCCAGGAACACCACGCCCGTCTTGTAGAAGCGGGTGGGGGCCTGGAACAGGTGGCGGGACAACTCGACGGTGGGGTCGAGGAGTTCGCGGAACCCGGCCGTGTTACCCGTGTCGAGGACCCGGACCGCCTCCGCCGCCAGCGGGCCCAGCGGGTCGAAGATGCCGAGGAGGGCGTGGCTGAAGCCCTTCTCGTCGCCCGCGATGAGCTCGGGGTAGTTGAAGTCGTCGCCCGTGTAGCAGCGGACGCCCTGCGGCAGCCTGCGGCGGATGTCGATCTCCCGCTGGGCGTCCAGCAGCGAGACCTTGATGCCCTCCACCTTGTCGGGGTGGGCGGCGACGACCTCCAGGAAGGTGTCGGTGGCCGCGTCCAGGTCGCTCGCCCCCCAGTAACCCTCCAGCGCGGGGTCGAACATCGGGCCCAGCCAGTGCAGGACCACCGGCTCCGAGGACTGGCGCAGGAGGTGTCCGTAGACCTCGAGGTAGTCCTCGGGACCCGACGCGGCCGCCGCCAGGGCCCGGGACGCCATCAGGATGGCCCGCGCGCCGGAGGCCTCGACGAGGGCGAGCTGCTCCTCGTAGGCCGATCGGACCTCGGCGAGGGCCGCCGGGCCGGTCAGCTGGTCGGTGCCCACCCCGCAGGCGATGAGGCCGCCCACCGACCTGGCCTCGGCGGCCGACCGGCGGATCAGCTCCGCCGCGCCGGCCCAGTCCAGGCCCATGCCGCGCTGGGCGGTGTCCATCGCCTCGGCGACGCCGAGTCCGTGGGACCACAGGTGGCGGCGGAAGGCGAGGGTGGCGTCCCAGTCGATCGCCGCGGGCGAGTCGGGCGTGGTGTCGGCGAACGGGTCCGCGACGACGTGCGCCGCCGAGAAGACCGTACGGGAGGTGAAGGGCGCGCCGGTGGTGAGCGCGAGGGGCTCGGTGCGGGGCTCGTAGCCGCGCAGGGTCCCGTCGGCGCCGGGGAGCCGGATCGTCACAGCGTGACCTCCGGGACGTCCAGCCGCAGGCCCTCGGCGGAGGACTTCAGGCCCAGATCGGCGAGCTGGACGCCACGGGCGCCGGCCAGCAGGTCCCAGTGGTAGGGGGCGTCGGCGTAGACGTGCTTGAGGAACAGCTCCCACTGGGCCTTGAAGCCGTTGTCGAACTCGCCGTTGTCGGGCACCTCCTGCCACTGGTCGCGGAAGACCTCGGTGGCGGGGATGTCCGGGTTCCACACGGGCTTCGGCGTCGCGCTGCGGTGCTGGACACGGCAGTTGCGCAGTCCGGCGACCGCCGAGCCCTCCGTGCCGTCGACCTGGAACTCCACGAGCTCGTCGCGGTTGACCCGGACCGCCCAGGAGGAGTTGATCTGGGCGATGGCGCCGCCGTCGAGTTCGAAGATGCCGTAGGCGGCGTCGTCGGCCGTGGCGTCGTAGGGCTTGCCGTTCTCGTCCCAGCGCTGCGGGATGTGGGTGGTGGCGATGGCCTGGACGGACTTCACCCTTCCGAACAGCTCGTGCAGGACGTACTCCCAGTGCGGGAACATGTCGACGACGATGCCGCCGCCGTCCTCGGCGCGGTAGTTCCAGGACGGGCGCTGGGCGGCCTGCCAGTCGCCCTCGAAGACCCAGTAGCCGAACTCGCCGCGGACGGAGAGGATCCGGCCGAAGAAGCCGCCGTCGATGAGGCGCTTCAGCTTCAGCAGACCCGGAAGGAACAGCTTGTCCTGGACGACGCCGTGCTTGATGCCCGCGGCGGTGGCCAGCCGGGCGAGTTCGAGGGCGCCGTCGAGACCGGTCGCCGTCGGCTTCTCCGTGTAGACGTGCTTGCCCGCGGCGATCGCCTTCTTGATGGCCTCCTCGCGGGCGGAGGTGACCTGGGCGTCGAAGTAGATGTCGACGGTGGGGTCGGCGAGGACCGCGTCGACGTCGGTGGAGACGTGTCGCGGATCCAGGCCGTGCCGCTCGGCCAGCGCCCTCAGCGCGTGCTCGCGGCGGCCGACGAGGATCGGTTCCGGCCACAGCACGGTGCCGTCGCCGAGGTCGAGTCCGCCCTGTTCGCGCAGGGCCAGGATGGAGCGGACGAGGTGCTGGCGGTAGCCCATGCGCCCCGTCACGCCGTTCATGGCGATACGCACCGTCTTGCGTGTCACGTCGGTCCCTTCGTAGGCGTAGTACGCGGTTGTGCGCGCCGCGTACGCCTCTTCCTGATCAGCGTGACAGCAAGCGCTTTCTATACAAGGAGAAGCTAGCCTCTGACCAGCGGTCCGGACAAGACCGTGTCCATCTCGAGTTGTTCGAGGGGGCGAACAGCGGGGGTCCTGGGCCGTAAGGTCTGCTCGACACGCCCGGAACCATGCCCGCGAGGCAGCTGTCTACCAGGGCGTACGACGACGTACGACGAGATGTGCGACCGGAGGACAGACGAGATGACGGTGACCCTGGCGGACGTGGCGGCCCGCGCGCAGGTCTCGCCCGCGACGGTGTCGCGCGTGCTGAACGGGAACTACCCCGTGGCGGCTACCACCAGGGAGCGGGTGCTGCGGGCGGTCGACGAGCTGGACTACGTGCTGAACGGGCCGGCCAGCGCGCTGGCCGCGGCGACGTCCGACCTGGTCGGCATCCTGGTGAACGACATCGCCGACCCCTTCTTCGGAATCATGGCGAGTGCGATCCAGTCGGAGATCGGGGGACCGGGCGGGCGGGCCGGCGGCGAACGGCTGGCGGTGGTCTGCAACACCGGGGGCTCGCCGGAGCGTGAGCTGACCTATCTGACCCTTCTTCAGCGGCAGCGGGCCGCGGCCGTGGTGCTGACCGGCGGGGCCATGGAGAACGAACCGCACGCGGCGGCGGTGGCGGCGAAGCTGCGCCGGCTCGGCGAGGCGGGGACGCGGATCGTGCTGTGCGGCCGGCCGCCGGCGCCGGAGACCTCCGCGATCGCGCTGACCTTCGACAACCGCGGGGGCGGGCGGGAACTGACCGAGCATCTGATCGGGCTCGGGCACCGGCGGCTCGGCTACATCGCGGGCCCGGAGGAGCGGACGACCACCCGGCACCGGCTCGAGGGCCACCGGGCGGCGCTGGTCGCGGCCGGCATCGAGGAGGATCCCCGCTGGACCGTGCACGGACGGTACGACCGCCGGGCCGGCTACGAGGCGACGCTGGAACTCCTGCGCCGGGATCCCTCCCTGACGGCGGTCGTCGCCGCCAACGACTCCGTCGCCCTGGGCGCCTGCGCGGCGCTGCGCGACTCCGGTCTGCGGATCCCGGACGACGTCTCGGTCGCCGGCTTCGACGACCTGCCCTTCAGCATCGACGTGGTGCCCTCCCTCACGACGGTGCGGCTGCCGCTGGCCGAGGCGGGAGCGCGGGCGGGGCGCATCGCCATGGGGCGCGAGGAGCCGCCGCCCGGCGGGATCGCCACGGTGCGGGGCGAGTTGATGGTGCGGGGCTCCTCCGGAGTGCCGCGGGGGTGAGGGTGCCGCTCGCTCACCACCGGGCCGAGCTGATCGAGGTCGTCCGGATCGGCGATCCCGCCAGACACCTCACCTCGCGCGATCTGGCCGGCGACGTCGTCGAGGTCTGGGCGGGGGAAGAGGTACGGCAGGTCCTGCACCTGATCGGCGACCTCCCGGACGGTGCGAAGTACCGCTGCTTCCTCCCCGGCTGGGGCGTCCGCGCCTACGACGACACCGATCCCGAGCCGCTCTTCGAGATCGCGTTCTGCTTCCGGTGCAACGGAGCCCGCGTCTGGGGACGTGACGTCCCGGAGGAGCAGCGGCACCAGGACTTCGAGGCGGAGAGTGCGGCCGGACGGGAGCTGCTGCGCCTGTTCCTCGCCTGTGCCCCCGGGTGAGGAGTCCGTGGCCCCCACTGGACCACGACCCCGTACCGGGTGACAGTGGTGACCATGAAGCTAGCCTTCTCCACCCTCGGTGTTCCCGGTGTCCCCCTGCCCGAGGTGCTGCGGCTCGCGGTCGCGCACGGCTATCACGGCGTGGAGCTGCGCGCCCATCCGGAGGAGCCGGTCCATCCGGGGCTGAGTCCGGACGAACGGGCCGACGCCGCGGCCGGGTTCAAGGCGGCGGGCGTCGAGATCCTGGGGCTCGCGGGCTACCCGCGGGTCGCCGCGCCGGGCGACGACGAGCCCGTGATCGAGGAGATCCGGGAACTCGTCGACCTCGCCCGTGACCTCGGGGCGCCCTTCGTCCGGGTCTTCCCCGGCGGCGAGGACGAACACGCCGACGCCATCGCCGCCCGGCGGCTCGGCACCGCCGCGGAGTACGCCGCCGACCTCGGCGTACGCATTCTGCTGGAGACCCACGACTCGCACCGGACCGGCGCGGACGCCCTCCGCGTGCTCGGCCTCGTGGGGCATCGGCAGGTCGGCGCCCTGTGGGACGTCATGCACACCTGGCTGGGCGGCGAGCAACCCCGGGAGACCTACCTGGCGCTCGCGCCGTATCTCGGATACGTGCAGGTCAAGGACATCGCCTCGGCCGAGGACAGCACCCCGCTGGCGCTCGGCGCCGGAGTGCTGCCGCTCGGCGAGTGCGTGGAGGTCCTGACGCCGCCACGGCTGGGACGGCTGGCTGTGCTGGGAGTACGAGAAGCGCTGGTACGAGCACGCCGAGCCGCTGCCCGGTCTGCTGAGCAACGGCCGCGAACACCTCGGACGGCTGCTGAACGACTCCGCGTGACGGTGGGGCGGGGTGCGGGGTGCGGGACGGCAGGGTGCGGGACGGCAGGGCGCGGGACGGCAGGGCGCGGGAGCGCGCGGCACGGGAGCGCGGACTGTGGGAGCGCGCGGCGCGGGAGGGCGCGGCGCGGGAGCGCGCGGCGCGGGAGCGCGCGGCACGGGAGCGCGCGGCACGGGAGGGCGGACTGTGGGAGCGCGCGGCACGGGAAGGCGGACTGTGGGAGCGCGCGGCACGGGAGGGGGCGGCGCGGGAGGGGGCGGCGCGGGAGGGCGGACTGTGGGAGCGCGCGGCGCGGGAGGGCGGGTAATCGGCTGGCACCTCGGTCGGGGGGCGGGTTAGTCTCCGCGCCGTGTATCAGCAGCCAGCGGCGTGCGGCGCCGTCGTTCCGTCATGAGCCTCCTGTCCAGGGCCCTGGTCGACGTTCGTCCTCTTCGTTCCTCCCCCGTGTTCCGGCGGCTGCTGATCGGGCGCACGGTGTCCACGCTCGGTGGCTTCATGACCATGGTCACCGTCATGTACCAGGTCTGGGACACGACCCACAGCTCGGTCTGGAGCGGCGCGGTCGGGCTGGCGCAGGCGCTGCCGCTGATCGGCGTCGGGCTGTTCGCGGGCGCCTGGGTGGACCGGGCCGACCGGCGCCGCGCGTATCTCCTGAGCACCGTCGGCTCGGCGGGCTGCTCCGTCCTGCTGGCCGTGCAGGGTTTCACCGGGCAGGCGCCGGTGACCGTGGTGCTGGCGCTGGTGGCGGTGCAGTCGTCGTTCGGAGCGATCGGCGCACCCGCGGCGGGCGTGTTCGTGCCCCGGCTGCTGCCCAAGGACCAGGTGGCCGCCGGTCTCGCCCTGCACCAGGTCACCGGCCAGGCGATGATGCTGCTCGGCCCGGCCGCCGCCGGTGTCGTGCTCGGCTGGCGGGGCATCGGCGTGTGCTACCTGGTGGACGCCCTCACCTTCGGCATGGCCTTCTACGGCGCCTACGGACTGCCCGCGCTGCCGCCCGAGGGCGAGAAGTCCCGCCCCGGTGTCCAGGGCGTGCTGGACGGGCTGCGGTTCCTGACGGGTCACCGGGCGGTGCGCGGCGCGCTGCTGATCGACCTGGCCGCCACCGTGCTGGCGATGCCGGCCAGTCTCTTCCCGCTCGTCAACGAGGAACGCTTCGGCGGCGACCCGCGCACACTCGGGCTGTTCCTGTCCGCGCTCGCCGTGGGAGGGGTGGCGGCGACCGCCCTCTCCGGGCCGGTCACCCGGCTCTCCCGCCCCGGCCCGGTGATGCTCTGCTCCGCGGGCGTCTGGGGTACGGCCCTCGCCCTCTTCGGCCTGACGACCAGCGCCTGGGCGGGCCTGGGGATGCTGGCGGCGGCCGGTGCGGCGGACTCGGTGGCCGTGCTGTCCCGGGCCACGATCGTGCAGACCCGCACCCCGGACGCGCTGCTGGGCCGGGTGACGGCGGCCGAGGCGATCGTCGGCCAGGCGGGGCCCAACCTCGGCAACCTGCGGGGCGGTGTGGTGGCCGGCTGGACCTCCGGCACGACCGCGCTGATCACCGGCGGTCTGATGTGCCTGGCGGCGGTCACCGCGGTGGGGGCGACGACTCCGGAGCTGCGGGGCGGCCGCGCGGGCGGCACGGATCCGCGGGCCGCCGATCCCGCTCCCCCGCAGGCCGCCCCACGCGTCACACCACAGGCCGGTCCACCCGTGACCCCGCCGGCCGCCCGGCCCGGAACCCCACCGGCCGCCCACCCGTGACCCCACCGACCGCCCGGCCCGGAACCCACCGACCGCCCGGCCCATGGCCCCACCGACCGCCCACCCCTGGCCCCGGCGACCGCCCGACCCGGAACCCACCGGCCGGGTCACCCGTCGCCCCGTCGGCCGCCGTGCCGCCTACTCCCGCACCGTGAGTTCGGCCTCCCCGTCCAGGCACCACTCCAGCACCGAAGGCCAGGAACCGTAACCGGCGTCCAGGTCGAGGTGGCCGGCGCCGGGGAGCAGTTCCGCGGTGAGGCCCAGGGAATCGCCGTAGGCCGCCTGCACGCCCTCCGGGAGGTAGGGGTCGTCGTCCCCGGCGACGAGCCGGGTCGGGTGCGGGAGCGCGCGGCCGTCGAACCGCTTCCCGAGGGCGTCCCCGGCGAACCCGAACCCCTCGATCTCCGGATACCGCGCGACGACCGAGCCGGACGGCGGAGCCACCAGCAGCACCCGGTCGATGCCCGCGACTCCCGGCAGGTCGCGGACGACGGCGTGCAGCCAGAGCAGCACCGAGAGGCTGTGGGCGACGACCACCCGCTCGGAACCGGCGGCGAGCCCGTCGAGCCGGCGGGCCAGCTCCGTCAGCCACGCCTCGAGGTCGGGGTCGTCCGGGTCGGGGAGCTGCGGATACGCGACCTCGTGGCCGAGTTCGGTGAGGCGGTCCGCGAGCCAGTGCTGCCAGTGGTCCTCGGGGCGGTGGTTCTGCCAGCCGTGGAGGATGAGATAGGAGCGCGTGGTCATGGCCCGATGATTTCCGATCGCCTCACCCAAGGTCCAGTTAATCTTCTCCGGTGGAATACGTAAGCCAGCCCTTAAGCCAACCCTGGGGCGCCGCCTTCTCCATCGATCTGCGCCGGCTGACCGTCCTGCGCGAGCTGGAGCGCCGGGGCAGCCTGGCGCGGACGGCCGAGGCCCTGCACCTCACGCCCTCGGCGGTCTCCCAGCAGCTCGCCGCCCTCGCCCGCGACCTCGGCGTACCGCTCACGGAGCGGGACGGCAGAGGCGTACGCCTCACCGGTCAGGCGCGGGTCCTGCTGGCGCACGCCGAGGTCATCGCCGCCCAACTGGAGCGGGCCCGCGCCGACCTGGCCGCATACGGGGAGGGCGGGCGGGGCACGGTGACCGTCGGCTGTTTCTCCAGCGGGATCCTGGGGCTGCTGCCGCCCGCGCTGCGGACGTTGGGTGACCGGCTTCCGCAGCTGCGCGTGGACGTCGTGGAGGCCGAGCCGCCGGATCTGTTCACCGCGCTGGACGGCGGGCAGGTCGATGTGGCCGTCGCCGTCGACTTCGCGGCCGCTCCTCCGCACACCGACCGCCGGTACACCCGCGAGGACCTGCTGACGGACGTCCTGGACATCGCGCTCCCGCCCGGCCATCGTCTCGCGGAGCGCGCCCAGGTGCCGTTGCGGGAGCTGGCCACGGACGCCTGGATCGTCGGGAAGTCCCTCAGCTGCTGCGGGGCGGTGACCCGTTCGGTCTGCGCGGCGGCCGGGTTCACGCCCGACGTCCGGCACGACGTGAACGACTGGGCCGCGCTCGCGGGTCTGGTCGAGGCGGGGCAGGGCGTGGCGCTGGTGCCCCGGCTGGTGCGGTCGCTGTACACCCATCGCGAACTGGTGCTGCGCCCGGCGCGGGGCGAGCCGCCGTCCCGGAACGTCTTCGTCGCCGTACGGGCCGGGGCGGAGCGGGACCCGGTGGTGGCGGCGGTGCTGGAGGAACTGCGTACGGCTGCCGCCCGCGTATCGGCATGAGCCCCCTCCGGGGACCGGGTCGTGCGGGTCAGGCGACGAGGGCGATGACGATCAGCGGCACGCAGATCACGGTCGCCGCTCCCCCGGACCAGGGCCGCCCTGCCGGGGACGGCCCGGGTGGCCCGTACGGCCGGTCGGCAGGGCGCGCAGGACCCGGGTGAGCAGCAGCGACGCCCGGCAGCGGAGACCGCCGGGAAGCAGAGGGCGTTGCCGGACCGTTCCGGGTCGCAGGGTTCCCGCGTCCGGTTTCGCAGGTGCAGGAGCACGGCGGCGAGGGCGCGTCACAGAAGGGCGCCGGCAGTCGTGACGACGGTTTCCGGCGCGCGGGACGGCACCTCCCCGGGCCGGACGAAGCGCCGGGCCGCGTTCCCGGCGGCGCTCACCGCGCGCACGGCAGGTATCGCGCCACCCGCTCGGCCAACCGCCGCTCGCACTCCGGCCATTCCTCCGCCGTGATGGAGAAGATCGCGGAGTCGCGCAGGCGGTCGTCCTCGCCCGGTGCCCAGGAGCGGGACCAGTTGCGCAGGACGCCCTCGAAGCGGGCGCCGACGCCGGCGATGGCCGCGCGGGAACGGGCGTTGCGGGCGTCCGTCTTCAGGTCGACCCGGGAGACGCCCCAGTGGGCGAAGGCGTGCCGGAAGAGCAGGAGCTTGGCCTCGGCGTTGATGCCCGTGCCCTGAGCGGAACCGGCCAGCCAGGTGAAACCCACCTCGACGGCGTCCAGTTGCTCGTCGGTCCGCCAGGAACGCGGCTCCCAGAACGACGTCGCGCCGACCGCCCGGCCGGAGGCGAGGGAGATCTGCGCGTAGGGCGCGAGCCTGCCGGTCGCCGCGCGGGCGAGCTGGGCGTCGACGTAGGCCCCGACCTCGTGCGCCCTCGGCACCCAGGTGAAGGCGTACGTCTGCCGGTTCTCCTCCGCCGCCACCGCCAGCTCGGCCGTGTGCCGTGGCGCCAGCGGTTCCAGGCGCACCAGCGCGCCCTCGAGGAGCGGTCCCTCCAGCTTGAAACTCACCCGTCGCTGTCCTTCCGCAGTACCTTCGCCAGTTCCGCGAACGCCTCGTGGAAACCGGGGAAAGTCTTGCGGACGCAGCCGGGGTCGTCGAACGAGATTCCGGGGACCCGCAGTCCGGTCACCGCGAAGGACATGACGATGCGGTGGTCTCCGTAGGTCTTGATGTCGGCGCCCGCGAGCGAACCGCGCGCACCGGAACCGGCCGTACCCGAACCGGCCGCCCCGGGCCTGATCTCGATCCAGTCGGGGCCGGTCGCCACCTCGGCGCCCAGCCGCCGGAGGTTCTCCGCGCAGGCCTCCAGGCGGTCGCACTCCTTCACCCGCGTGTTCGCCACGTCCTCGATGCGTACGGGGCCGGAGGCGAAGGGGGCGATCGCGGCGAGGGTCGGCATGGTGTCGGAGATGTCCCGCATGTTGACCGTGAGGCCGCGGAGTTCACCGGTCCCGGACACGGTCGTACGGTCCGCGCCGACCTCCACCCGGGCGCCCATCCGCCGCAGCACGTCCACGAAGCCCAGGTCGCCCTGGAGCGCGCGCCCGCCGAGGCCCGGCACGGTCACCTCGCCGCCGGTCAGCGCTGCCGCCGCGAAGAAGTAGCTCGCGGTGGAGGCGTCGGGTTCGATCGCGTAGGTCGTGGCCCGGTAGCCGCCCGGCGGGACGACGTAGGTGTCCCCCTCGCGCCCCACCTCCACCCCGAACGCCCGCATCATCGCGATCGTGATCTCGACGTACGGCACCGAGACCAGGTCGGTCACGGTGACGCGCAGGCCGGTGCGGGTGAGCGGGCCGAGCAGCAGGAGGGCGGTCAGGTACTGGGAGGACTGGCCGGCGTCCAGCACCACGTCCCCGCCCTCGACGCCGGCCGCCCGCACGGTCAGCGGGTGGTGGCCCTCCGCCTCCTCGTGCCGAAGGTCCACGCCCAGGTCGCGCAGGGCGCGGGTGAGCGGGAGCAGGGGGCGGCGACGCATCTGCGGGGAGGCGTCGAAGCGGTAGGTGCCGTGGCCGGCGGCGGCGAGGGTCGGCAGGAAGCGTGCGGTGGTCGCGCCGTCCCGGCAGTAGACGTCGGCCTCGGCGAGCGCCGGGCCCTGCGGGCGGCCGTCGACCTGCCAGGCGTCCGGTGTGCGTCCCACGCGGTAGCCGAGCCGCGTCAGGCCCTCGGCGAATCCCTCGGTGTCGTCGGAGCGCAGCGGCCGCTGGAGGGTGGTGACGCCGTCGGCGGCCGCCGCCAGGAACAGGGCGCGCGCGGTGAGGGACTTGGAACCGGGGATGTCGACGAGGGCCATGCCCCTCATGATCCCGCGCGGGTCCGCTCCGTTGCCGGTACGTCCACGGGATGGACGGGAGTCGGGACGGTTTCCCCCGGCTGAACGGCGGGTTCGGCGGTGGGCCGTGCGGCCTGCCGTGCGGTCTGCCGTGCGGCTCTCCCCGCCGGTGCGAGCGAGGTCAGTGCCACCCCGCCCACCAGCAGCGCCGCCGCGCACCAGCGCAGGCCGCTCACCGGCTCGCCGAGGAAGAGGGCGGCCGACGTCATGCCGAAGACGGGGACCAGGAGGGAGAAGGGGGCCACCGTGGACGCCGGGTGGCGACGCAGCAGCCAGCCCCAGGCGCCGAAGCCGAAGACCGTGGTGACCCAGGCGACGTAGGCGACCGTGCCGGCACCCTGCCAGTCCAGCGCGCGCAGCGCTGCCAGGTCCCGCGACGGGCCCTCGGTGAGCAGGGAAAGGGCGAACAGGGGCAGCACCGGGACCGTGCTCACCCAGACCATGAAGTTCAGCGCGTCCGGCGGGGAGGCCCGGCGGGTGAGGACGTTCGACCCGCCCCAGCAGGCCGCCGCCGCGATGACCAGCGCGAACGCGCCGAGCGAACCGGAGGCGCCCTCGTCGGCCGCGGCCACTCCGATCCCGGCGAGGGCCACGGCCATGCCCAGCAGCCCGACCCGGGTGGGGCGTTCGCCGAGCACCACGAAGGCGATGACGGCCGTGAACACCGCTTGGATCTGGAGGACCAGCGACGACAGGCCGGCCGGCATCCCCGCGTCCATGCCGACGAACAGCAGTCCGAACTTCGCCACCCCCAGCACCAGGCCCACTGCGACGATCCATCTCCAGGCCACCTTCGGGCGGCCCACGAGGAACACCGCGGGCAGGGCGGCCACCAGGAAACGCAGGGCCGAGAAGAGCAGCGGCGGGAAGTGACCGAGGCCGATCTCGACGACGGTGAAGTTCACGCCCCAGACGGCGGCGACGAGGACGGCGAGGGCGAGGTGGGAGGGGCGCATACGCCGAGGATCACGCGTCCGGACCGTGAAGCACCAGCGACGACTTCTGCATGGTTGGATGAAGGAACGCTACCGATTGGACTCACGGTGCTCGACCTCCAGCGACTGCGCGCCCTGCACGCCGTCTCCGTCCACGGCACCGTCGGCGCCGCGGCCGCCGCTCTCGGCTACACGCCGTCGGCGGTCTCGCAGCAGATCACCAAGCTGGAACGGGAGACCCGGACGGTCCTTCTGGAGCGGGCCGGGCGCGGTATCCGACTCACCGACGAGGCGCTTCAACTAGCCTCTGTCGCAAAGGAGTTGCTGGCGATCGTCGAGCGGGCCGAGACCGGCCTCGAGGAGCGGCGCGGGGTGCCGGCCGGGCGGCTGACCATCGCCGCGTTCGCCTCGGCGGCGCGCGGACTGCTGCCCCGCGTCCTCGCCGACCTGGCCCGTCGGCACCCGGCCCTGGACGCCCGGCTCACCGAGGTCGATCCGCATCTGTCCGTGGACCTGGTGGCGAAGGGGGCCGTCGATCTCGCCGTCGCGCACGACTGGGACATCGCCCCGCTGCCCGCACCGGCGGGCGTCGAGCACGCGGTGATCGGCGACGACGCGTGCGACCTGCTGGTACCCGAGGGGCATGCCTTCGCGGGGCGGACGGGCGTACGGCGGGAGGAACTGGGCGGGGAGCGGTGGATCTGCCAGCCGCCGGGCCGGGTCTGCCACGACTGGCTGGTGCGCACGCTGCGGACGGCGGGGCACGAGCCCGACCTCGTCCACACGGCCGAGGAGAACCCGACGCTCGTCGCCCTGGTGGCCGCGGGCCTCGGGGTCGCGCTCATCCCCCGTCTCGGGCGTGGCCCGCTGCCGCCCGGGGTCGTGGAGGTCCCGCTCGACCCGACGCCCGTACGGCGGCTGTACGCCCTGTGGCGGACGGGGGCGGCCCGGCGTCCGGCGATCGCGGAGGCGGTGCGGGTGCTCCGCGAACAGTGGCCGACCGCCTCGGCCCACCGGACCGCGGCCCCCGGCACCCCGGCCCACCGGCAGGCCGGACACGTCGGACCGGCGGCGTCCTGACGCCCCCCCCACAGCTGCTGGTGGGCGGGGTGTGGGGGGCGTCGGGGTGCTGTCGGTGGGAGGCGGCGGGGCCGTCATCGGCGCGCCTCCCTCCCATGCGCCGACGACGGCGCCCTCCGCGGGTAGCGTGCGGCACCGGCCCCCCACCGGAAGGAGCGCACATGCCCTCCAGACGCACCCTCCTCGCCGCAGGCGCGGGCGTCACCGCCACCCTCGCCGTCGGCGGTTCGGCACACGCGGACGAGCGTCGTCCCGGCGAACTCCTCGCCCGGATGACCCTGGAGGAGAAGGTCGGCCAGGTCTTCGTCTCGCGGGTGTACGGCCACTCGGCGACCGCGCCCGACCAGGCCGACGTCGACGCCAACCTCGGCGAACTCGGCGTACGCACGGCCGCCGAGCTGCTCGCCCGGTACCGGCTCGGCGGGATCGTCTACTTCGGCTGGGCGCACAACACCCGCGACCCGCGGCAGCTCGCGGACCTCTCCAACGGCATCCAGCGGGCCTCCCTCCAGCAGCCGCGCGGCCTGCCGGTGCTGATCTCCACCGACCAGGAGCACGGTGCCGTCTGCCGGGTGGGCCGCCCCGCCACCCTCTTCCCGGGCGCCATGGCGATCGGCGCCGGGGGCAGTCGTGCCGACGCCCGAACCCTCGGCCGCCTCGCCGGCCGTGAGCTGCGGGCAATGGGCGTCCGGCAGAACTACTCCCCGGTCGCCGACGTCAACGTGAACCCGGCCAATCCGGTCATCGGCGTCCGCTCCTTCGGCGCCGACCCGGCCGCGGTGGCCGCCCTGGTCGCGGCGGAGGCCGAGGGCTACCGGGCGGCGGGAGTGGCGGCGACCGCCAAGCACTTCCCCGGGCACGGCGACACCGCCGTCGACAGCCACACCGGCTTCCCCGTCATCACCCACTCGCGCGAGGAGTGGGAGACGCTGGACGCGGCGCCCTTCCGGGCGGCGATCGCGGCCGGTGTCGACTCCCTCATGACCGCCCACATCCTGGTCCCCGCCCTCGACGCGTCCGGGGACCCCGCCACCCTCTCCCGTCCGATCGTCACCGGCATCCTGCGCGAGAAGCTCGGCTACGACGGGGTCGTGGTCACCGACGCCCTCGACATGGCGGGCGTGCGCACGAAGTACGGCGACGACCGGGTGCCGGTGCTCGCGCTGAAGGCCGGCGTCGACCAGCTCCTCAACCCGCCGGACCTGGACGTGGCCTGGAACGCCGTCCTGAAGGCCGTACGGGACGGGGAGCTCACGGAGCAGCGGCTCGACGTGTCGGTCCTGCGGATCCTGCGGCTGAAGTCACGGCTGGGGCTGTTCGAGGAACCGTACGTCGGCCCGGCCGAGGTCGGGCGGACGGTCGGGGCGCCGGAGCATCTCGCCGCCGCCGACCGGATCGCCGAGCGGACCACGACCCTGCTGGTCAACGAGGGGCCGCTGCTGCCGCTCTCACCCCGGACCCACCCCCGGCTGCTGGTGGTGGGGGCCGACCCGGCCTCCCCCACCGGCACCACGGGCCCGCCCACCGGCGTTCTCGCCGCCGCCCTCACCGGACTGGGGTTCACGGCGACGGCCCTGCCCACGGGCACCGCTCCCTCCGCCGAGACGGTCGCCGGGGCGGTGACGGCCGCGGCCGGGGCGGACGCCGTGGTGGTCGCGACCTGCAACGTCACGGCGGCCGACGCGCAGCGGACGCTGGTGGAACGACTGGCGGCGACCGGACGGCCGGTGGTGGCGGTGGCCGTGCGCAACCCGTACGACGTGGCCCTGCTCCCGTCCGTCCGGGCCTGCCTGGCCGCCTACTCCTGGACCGACGTCGAACTGCGGGCCGCCGCCCGGGTGATCGCCGGGGCCGTGGAACCGCGCGGCAAGCTGCCGGTGCCCGTCCGCCGGGCGGACGATCCGACGCGGGTGCTGTACCCGATCGGGCACGGCCTGACGTACTAGGCAGGCGTACGCCGAGCGCGGTGGTGCAGCCCCGGGTGGCGCGGGCCGGGGACGACCGGGCGAAGTGCCCGGTCGTCCCCGGCCCGCTGCGTCCGGCTCGACGGGGGCGCGCATCCGGTGGGACGGGCGCGGCCGGGGCCGGTCGCGCTCAGGGACGCAGCGCGGGCTCCCGCTCGACGTCCCGGACGTCCAGCGCCGCGTCGAACTTCGCCAGCGGCTCGGCCCGGGAGACGGCGGTGGGCGCGACGCCCGCCCAGGCCAGGATCCGGGCGGTGGCCAGCGCCTTCTGGTCGGCGACCAGACCGGCGACGTTCGCGCCGTGGTTCAGGCCGGGGGCCGTGAAGACGTAGCTGTCCTGCGCGCCCTTGCCGAGCCGGAAGCGTTCCGCTCCCCACGGGTCGTTCTGGCCGTAGACGAACAGCATGTGGTGGGCGTTGTGCTTGACCCACGTGTCGACGTCACGCATCGCCGACGGCTGGAACCTCATGGTGATGTCGCGGGGGACGAAGTTGCGCGGGGGCTGGTAGCCGTAGCGGATGTACTTCTTCTCGATGGACGGGAAGTGGATGGTGGGGGCGCCCAGTTGGGTGCCCGCCTGGTAGTAGTACGGGGTGTACGGGGACAGGCCCTGGTCCGTGTAGAACGAGAAGCCCGAGATCGTGTCGATGGACGTCCAGATGTCGTCGTCCGTCGCCGTGGCCGCGTTCGCCGGGATCGACTCGCAGTCGGACAGCAGGCTGTACTGCCAGAAGCCCCAGACGTAGTCGAGGACGACCGCCTCGTAGGCGCGGTCCAGGCTGCCGATGGTGGTGAAGGTGTAGCCGTTCTCCGCCGCGTACGACGCGTACGTCTTCTCCAGCTGCTCCCGGCGCACCAGCGCCTCGCGCTGCACGGCGTTCAGGCGGTCGCGGCACTCCTCGGTGCCGACGCCCGCGAAGAAGCGGTCATAGGCGGAGTCCTCGTCGTTGACGACGTCGTTCGGGGCCACGTAGGCCACCACGCCGTCCATGTCCCTGGGGTAGAAGCGTTCGTAGTAGGTCGCCGTCATGCCGCCCTTGGAGCCGCCCGTGGAGAGCCAGTTCTTCGGGTAGATCTTCTTCAGCGCCTCGAAGATGCGGTGCTGGTCGCTCGCCGCCTGCCAGATGTCCAGCTTGGACCAGTCGGCCGGGTCGGGGCGGGAGAGCGTGAAGAAGCGGTACTCCATGGAGACCTGGTTGCCGTCCACGATCTGGGTGGGCTCGCGGCGGCCGGGGGTGGTGGAGACGCCGTAGCCGCCGGTGTAGAAGACCGTGGGACGCGCGGCGTCCTTGTGCAGCACGGTGATCCGCTGCTGGAACGTGCCCTTCGCGGGGTGCCGGTGGTCCACCGGCTGGGTGTAGTTCAGGACGAAGTACCGGTAGCCGGGATACGGCTTCTCCTCGATCAGGCTCATACCCGGTACGGCGAGGAGCTGGTCCTCGATGTCCGTGCCGGCGGAGGCCCTGGGCTCGGCGGCGGTGGCCGCCCCTGCCGTGGCCGCCGTGCTCAAGGTGCCTATGAGCACCGTGAGCGCCAGCAGCCATCTGAGCGCCTTGCGCATGCGCGTGCACCCTCCCTGTGAGACAGATGTGCGTCGCCGGAAGCTATCGGAGCAACACGCGTCACACCAGAGGGGGTTGGCGCTCGGCGCCGTCAAGTGGCCGGTCGGCTCAGCAGAGGATCCAGCCCGAGCGGTACGACCCGCCGGCCACCGCGCCCGTCACCCGCACGCACCGGTGCCCCGCGTGGACCCTGACCGCGGGGGAACTGCGGGTGTCCTTCCTCGACCTCGACACGGCGACATGGCCGCGCGCCTGCACGCTCACCGAGATCAGGCGCTTGGTGCCGGGGTTCTTCTGGACGGTGACGGCGCAGACGTAACCGCCGCCCTTGTAGACCAGCACGGAGCCGGTGGAGAAGGCCAGGGTCCGCACCTTGCGGCCCGGGCAGGACGAGGCGGAGGTCGCGGCCTGGGCGCTGCCCGGCGCGACGACGGCGAGCAGCCCCGACACGGTCAGCAGGACCAGCCCGAGCACCAGCCGCCGGACTGTCGCACTTCTCGCCCCTGCGCCCACGGTCCCCGCCTCCCACATCCGCCGTACTCACGATCGCCGTACTGATGTACGGACGCACGAGTCCCGCCGGATGGTTGCCCTCACACCACCGCGGGCTCGTCCTCGCCGACGAACGTGCGCCAGAGGTGGGCGTACCGCCCGCCCAGGGCCAGGAGTTCGTCGTGGGTGCCGTCCTCCACGACCCGGCCGTGGTCCATGACGACGACGCGGTCCGCTCGGGCGGCGGTGGTCAGGCGGTGGGCCACGACCAGGGTGGTGCGGCGGCCCGCCAGACGGTCCGTGGCCTGGTTGACCTGGGCTTCGGTGGCCAGGTCGAGGGCGGCCGTCGCCTCGTCGAGGAGCAGGACGTCCGGGTCGACGAGCTCGGCGCGGGCCAGCGCGATCAGCTGGCGCTGGCCCGCGGAGAGGTTGCGGCCGCGCTCGGCGACCTCGTGGAGGTAGCCGCCGTCGAGGGTGGCGATCATCTCGTGCGCGCCGACCGACCTGGCCGCCGCCTCCACCTCGGCGTCGGTGGCGTCGGGCCGGCCGTAGGCGATGGCGTCGCGGACGGTGCCGGGGAAGAGGTACGCCTCCTGCGGGACGACGCCCAGCCGGTGGCGGTAGGAGGTGAGGTCGAGGGCGCGCAGGTCCGTGCCGTCCACGGTGACCCGGCCGCCGGTGGGGTCGTAGAACCGGGCCACCAGCTTGACCAGGGTCGACTTGCCCGCGCCGGTCTCGCCGACGAAGGCGACGGTCTGACCGGCCGGAATCCTCAACTCGATGTCGGCCAGGGCCGCTTCGGGTTCGCCGTCGGACCCGTACCTGAAGTGCACGTCCTCGAAGGCGATCTCGCCGCGCAGCGAGAGCACCTCGCGCGGCTCGTCGGCGGACTCGGTGGACGCCGGCTCCCGGAGCAGCTCCTGGATCCGGCCCAGCGAGACGGTCGCCTGCTGGTACCCGTCGAAGACCTGGGAGAGCTGCTGGACGGGGGCGAAGAACAGGTCGATGTAGAGGAGGTACGCGACCAGCGCGCCGGTGGTGAGGGTCGCCGCGTCCACCCGGCCCGCGCCCGCGATCAGGACCGCCGCCGCCGCGACGGAGGCGAGCAGCTGCACGAACGGGAAGTAGATCGAGATCAGCCACTGGCCCCGGATGCGCGCCGCGCGGTAGTCGGCGCTGCGCTGCGCGAACCGGGCCGCGCCGTCCCGCTCGCGCCCGAAGGCCTGCACGATCCGGAGCCCGGACACCGACTCCTGGAGGTCGGCGTTGACCGTGGACACCCGCTCGCGGGCGAGTTCGTACGCCTTCACGCTCGCCCGGCGGAAGAAGTACGTCGCGACGACCAGGGGCGGGAGCGTCGCGAAGACGATCAGCGCGAGCTGTACGTCGATGACCAGCAGGGCGCCCATGATGCCGAAGAAGGTGACGACCGAGACGAAGGCGGTGACCAGGCCGGTCTGCAGGAAGGTGGAGAGGGCGTCGACGTCCGTCGTCATCCTCGTCATGATCCGGCCGGTCAGCTCCCGCTCGTAGTAGTCGAGTCCGAGGCGCTGGAGCTGGGCGAAGATCTTCAGCCGGAGGGTGTAGAGGACGCGTTCGCCGGTCCGGCCGGTCATCCGGATCTCGCCGGTCTGCGCGACCCACTGCACCAGCACGGCGAGCAGGGCGAGCAGCGAGGCCGCCCAGACGGCCCCCAGCGCCGCCCGGGTCACGCCCTGGTCGATGCCGTGCCGGATCATCACCGGCAGCAGCAGGCTCGTCCCGGCGTCGACGGCGACCAGGCCGAGGCTGACGAGGAGGGGTGCGCCGAAGCCGCGCAGCAGCCTGCGCAGGCCGTACGACTCCTCCGGCCGGACCGCCTGCCGTTCGTCGATCTCGGGGATGTCGGCGGCCGGGGGCAGCGCCTCGATCTGGGCGAGCAGTTCGGGAGTGGCCGGCATGCCGGAGAGGGCGTTGTCCTTCGGCTCCCGGTCGCCGGTCCACAGCCGGGGCGTCACCCCCCGTTCGGCGTCGAACTCGGCGTCCAGTTCCTCGCGGACGGTGGTGTCCTCGCCCGGTGCCGGGGAGGGCCGGGCGTGGCCGGGCGAGACCCCGCCGAGTTCGTCGGGGTCGGTGAGCAGGCGGCGGTAGAGCGCGGAGCGCTGCTGGAGCTCCTCGTGCGTGCCGAGGTCGGCGAGGCGCCCGGCGTCCAGGACGGCGATGCGGTCGGCGAGGTTGAGGGTGGAGCGGCGATGCGCGATGAGCAGCGTGGTGCGGCCCTGCATGACCTGTTTGAGGGCCTCGTGGATCTCGTGCTCGACCGCCGCGTCCACGGCCGAGGTCGCGTCGTCGAGGACCAGCAGGCGCGGGTCGGTGAGGATCGCCCGGGCGAGCGCGACCCGCTGGCGCTGGCCGCCGGAGAGGGTGAGGCCGTGCTCGCCGACCGTCGTGTCGTAGCCCTCGGGCAGCTCGGCGATGAACCGGTCGGCCTGGGCGGCGCGGGCGGCCGCCTCGATCTGCTCCTGGGTGGCCTCGGGACGGCCGTAGGCGATGTTGGCGCGGACGGTGTCGGAGAAGAGGAAGGAGTCCTCGGGAACCAGGCCGATCGCGGCCCGCAGCGAGTCGAGGGTGAGCTCGCGGACGTCGTGGCCGCCGATCAGGACGGCGCCCCGGCCGACGTCGTAGAAGCGGGGCAGCAGGAGGGAGACCGTGGACTTGCCCGAGCCGGAGGACCCCACCACCGCGAGGGTCTCGCCGGGGCGGATCTCGAAGCTGAGGCCGTCGAGGACGGGCCGGCCGGGGTCGTAGCCGAAGCTCACGTCGTCGAACTCGACGGTGGCGGGGGCGTCGGCGGGCAGCTCCCTGGTGCCGTCCTTCATCGACGGTTCGGTGTCGATGAGCTCCAGGACGCGTTCCGTGCCCGCGCGGGCCTGCTGGCCGACCGTGAGGACCACGGCGAGCATCCGCACCGGGCCGACCAGCTGGGCGAGGTAGGTGGAGAAGGCGACGAAGGTGCCGAGGGTGATGTGGCCGCGCACGGCCAGCCAGCCGCCGAGCGCCAGCATGGCGACCTGACCGAGGGCGGGGACGGCCTGGAGGGCGGGGGTGTAGGCCGAGTTCAGGCGGATCGTGCGCAGCCGGCCGGCGAAGAGCCGGCGGCCGACCTCGCGCAGTTTGCCGGTCTCCTGGTCCTCCTGGCCGAAGCCCTTCACGACCCGTACACCGCTGACGGCTCCGTCGACCACACCCGCGACGGCCGCCGCCTGGGCCTGGGCGTACCAGGTGGCGGGGTGGAGCTTGGTGCGGCTGCGCCTGGCGATGTACGCGAGGGCGGGCGCCACGGCGAGGGCGACCAGGGTGAGCGGGAGGGACAGCCAGGCCATGATGACCAGGGAGATCAGGAAGAGCAGCAGGTTCCCGATCGTCATCGGGAGCATGAAGAGCAGACCCTGGATCAGCTGGAGGTCGCTGGTGGCGCGGCCCACCACCTGGCCGGTGGACAGCTCGTCCTGACGTCGGCCGTCGAGGCGGGTGATCGTCTCGAACATCTCGGTCCGCAGGTCGTGCTGGACGTCGAGGGCGAGGCGGCCGCCGTAGTAGCGGCGGACGAAGGTGAGGACGTAGACGAGGACGGCGGCGGCGAGCAGGGCTCCCGCCCAGGGGGCCATGTCCCGGGTGTGGCCGCCGATCACATCGTCGATGATCACCTTGGTGACGAGCGGAACCAGTGCCATGACGGCCATGCCGGCGAGCGAGGAGCCGAGCGCGAGCACGACGTTCGCCGGGTGGCGCCAGGCGTACCCGGCCAGTCTGCGCGCCCAGCCTCGCCGCTGCTCCCCCTGCTGCACTGCCACGCCGATGCCTTCCTGTCGTCCGGGTCCGCCGGAAGGCACCAACGCCGGAAGAAGCGGATTTCATCCCTCCGCAACAAACGGGGGCACCGGATCAGACGCGTACGTGCAGGAAGAGGAAACGCGTCGTCTGCGCCGCGTTCTGGTTGTCGTCGCTGACCAGCAGCACCTTCAGGCGGCCCTTGTCCCGGCCGGTGATCACCAGTCCCTCGATGTTGTCGAGCAGCGGGTTCGGCTGGGGCTGCCTGGCGGTCGCTCCCAGTGACGGGCACGTCACGACGTCCGTGAGGAGGGTCTTCCTGATCGGGCGTACGCCGTCCTGTCCCGTCAGGTTCCCGATGCCGCCGGTGTCCGTCGCGTGCCGCGGGTCGGCCAGGTAGAGGCGGACCGTATTGCCGACGCCCGAGGTGAAGCCGCGCTCCAGGACCAGGAGGCGGCCGTCGGGAGCGGCCTGCACCTCGGGGACGCCGAGACCCGCGTCGACCGGGTAGGCGTACTGGGCGGCGAGGCGGAAGTGCCCCGCCGCCGTGCGCTGCCAGGTCTGGAAGCGGACCAGGCCGCCGGTGTCGCCGGAGAGGGGGTACTCCATCGAGGCCAGCAGCGTGCGACCGCCCGGCAGCAGGGTCAGGCCCTCGAAGGTGCCGTTGGAGACGGCCCGGCCGGCCGGGGCGACCCGCAGGTCGTCCGGGACGGGCAGGCGGTCCAGGATCGTGCCGCTCGCGCTGTAGCGGCGGATCGACGGCTCGGTCTCGGAGCTGACCAGCCGGCTGCCGTCCCGGTCGACGACCAGCCCCTCGCTGTCGAGCGCGGCGCCGCTCTCGTCGGCGAGCGGGACGACCGACCTCGGGGCCAGGGTCCTGGCGTCCAGGCCGAAGAGCGAGGAACGGTCGGAGAGGGCCGCGAGGGAGCCGTCCCGGTCCACGGCGAGCGCGGAGAGGTTGCCGACGAAGGCGCCGTCGAAGGTCGTCTTGTCGAGGGCGTCGGAGAAACCGTCGAGGGACACGGCCGGTGAACAGGCGTTGTTCTTCGCCGTGTTGGCGGCAGTGGCCGTGGCGGTGTTGGCGGCAGTGGCCGTGGCGGTGTTCGCGGCCGTGTTCGCGGCAGTGGTGGTGGTCGGGTGGGCGTTCGCGGGCCCGGCGGCGGTGAGAGCGGTGGCCGCCGCCAGGCCGGCGGTGAGGGTGGCGAGTACGGTTCGCAGGCGCATGGGGGTCACCGTAGGCCGGGTCGGTGACGTGCGGTGGGACACCGCGTGAAGGCCCGATCAGGAGGCGGCCAGGTCCTTGTGGATGACCTTGGCCACGCCCTGAATGGTCGTGACGCCGTAGTTCATGGTGCTGTTGCCGTGGGTGAGAACGGTCATGACGTAGTCGTGGCCACCGCCCTTGAAGGTGCCGACGCTGTGTACCCGCCAGCCGAGCGTGGCACGCGACAGCCACCCGTTCTTGACGTGCCAGCTGACCCCGGCTGGCCGGCCGTAGGGGGTGCCCCAGCGCTGCGCCGGGACGACCTGGCCCATCAGGGTGGTGACGTAGGCGCGCGAGGCGTCGGTGAGGACCGCGTTCCTGGCGGTGAGCAGCTTCAGCAGCTTCTGCTCGTCGGTGACGGTGATCTGGGTCAGGCCCCAGTAGCCGTTCGCGCCCGGCTTGGTCTGCGTCATCTTCGCGGCCGTCAGAAAGTTCTTGATCTTCGTCGTGCCGAGCTGCTTCCACAGGGTGGAGGTGGAGGCGTTGTCCGACTTGGTGATCATGGCCGTGGCGAGGGTCTTCTCCCGGCTGGTCAGCGCCCGGCCGGTCTTCTGCGCGTCCCACAGCAGCGCGGAGAGGACGGTGACCTTGACGACGCTGGCCGAGTCGAAGGCGGTAGAGGCACGCAGGGTGCAGGTGGTGTTGGTGCTGCGGTCGTAGAGGCCGACGGCGGCCGTGCCCTTGCGGTTCGCGAGCGCGGCGGTGATGTCCTTCTTCAGCTTGGCCGCGAGGCCCGCCCTGGCCGAGGTACAGCTCACGGTGGGCGTGGCGGCCGCGGCGGGCGCGGCGGCGGCCACGCCGGCCATGAGGACGCCGGCGGCGAGCCCGGCGCCGAGCAGTCTTCTGCTTCTTCGTATCCGGTGAGTCATGACCTGTTGACACACGAGTTCGTACGAAAGGTTGTACGAGCCCCGAAGTCGTACGCATCACTCCGGATGTCGGGAGAAGCCCGGGCAACGCGTTACCGCGGCCTGTGCGTTCTCACAGGCGGTGGCCAGCTTGACCACAGCGACCACCCACAACGGCCGTACAGCATGCGCAGGGTGACATCTGCCACCGATCCACTCCCCCACCCGACCGCGCCCTCCGCCGTGTCCCCGGACTGGGCGCCTCCGACGACCTCCGAGACGGCCCCGGCGGCGCCGCCGCCGGACAAGGCGCCGCGCTGGTCGCTCCCCGCGCTGATCGCGATCATGATCCTGGCGGGCGTGCTGTACTCCTGGAATCTGTCCGGATCCAGCCTCAACAGCTTCTACAGCGCCGCGGTGTACAGCGGTACGCAGAGCTGGGAGGCGTGGTTCTTCGGCTCGCTGGACGCCGGGAACTTCATCACCGTCGACAAGCCGCCGTTCGCGCTCATGGTCATGGGCCTGTCCTGCCGGATCTTCGGGTTCGGCACCTGGCAGATGATGCTGCCCGAGGTGGCGGCGGCGCTGGGCACGATCTGGATCCTGCACTCCTCCGTGAAGCGGGTGTTCGGCCACGCGGCCGCCGCCGTCGCGGCACTCGTGCTCGCGCTGACGCCGATCACCGTCGCCATCAACCGCGACAACAACCCGGACACCGTCCTGGTCCTGCTGATGGTGGCCGGCGCGGCCCTCGCCCTGCGCGCCACGCGCGGGGACCGGCTGCTGCCGCTCCTCGGCTCCGCGGTCTGCTTCGGGCTCGCCTTCAACACCAAGATGCTCCAGGGCTACATCGCCCTGCCCGCCGTCTTCGCCGTCTACCTGTACGCGTCGAAGCTCGGCTGGAGGAAGAAGGCCGTGAACCTGGCGCTGGCCGCCGTGGCGCTGGCCGTCGCCAGCTTCTGGTGGGCGACGGCCGTGTCCCTGGTGCCCGCCGACGACCGGCCCTACATCGGCGGTTCGACCGACGGCAGCGCCTGGAACCTGATCATGGGCTACAACGGCCTGGGCCGGGTCCTCGGCGGCGAGGGCAACGGCGGGGGCGGCGGGGGCGGGGGCGGCACCTTCGCCGGGACCGCGGGCATCGGCCGGATGTTCAACGACGTCCTCGGCGGCCAGATCTCCTGGCTGATCCCCTTCGCGGTCATCGCGCTCGCCGCCGGCCTGGTGCTGCGCGGCCGGGCCCCGCGCACCGACGTCACCCGCGCCGCGCTGGTGCTGTGGGGCGGCTGGCTGGTGCTGCACTACCTGACCTTCGCCATGGCCGAGGGCACCATGCACCCGTACTACACGACCGCGCTCGCCCCGGGCATCGCGGCGCTGTGCGGTGGTGGCGGGGTCATGCTGTGGCGTGCCCTGCGCGGTGGTGACGCCCGCTGGTCGTGGGTGCTCCCCGTGGGGCTCGCGGTCACCGGTGTCTGGGCCGTCGTGCTGCTGCGGCGCGCCACCGGCTGGAACACCTGGCTGTGGCCGGCGGTCGGCGTGGTCACGGTCCTCGCGGTCGTGGGCCTGTTCGTCCTGCGCTCCGCGAGTTCCGGCATCAGGTTCCGGCTGCTCGGCGCGTCCGTCGCCGCGGCGGTCGTCGCGGCCCTCGCCGGTCCGACGGCGTACGCGGCCTCGCCGGCCTTCGGTTCCTCCACCGGCGGCGGCATGGGCGGCTCCAACCCCACCGCGGGCCCGTCCACGGGCGGCGGCATGGGCGGTCCCGGCGGCGGTGGCGGTGGCGGCCGGGGCGGCTTCGGCGGCCAGGCACCCGACGGCACCCAGCAGGGCGGCCAGGCGAACGGTGAGTTCCCCGGCGGCGGGGGCGGCCAGATGACGCCGGGCGGCGGCGACGGCGAGCTCCCCCAGGGCGGCGGCGCCCCCAGCGGCGCGCCGAACGGCGGCCAGGGCGGCCAACAGGGCGGCACGAACGGTGAGTTCCCCGGCGGCACTCAGGGCGGCGGCGAGAGCGGCACGGCTCCGGGCGGCGGCACCGCCGGTGGCCCCGGCGGCAGTACGGGCGGCGGCGGCATGGGCGGCGCCGACAGTGAGCTCATCTCGTATCTGGAGAAGCACCAGGACGGCGCCACCTGGCTGATCGCGGTCTCCAACTCGCAGAGCGCGGGGCAGCTGATCCTCAGCAGCGGGAAGCCCGTCATCTCCATGTGGGGCTTCACCGGCAGCGACCAGGCGATGACCCTCGCCAGGCTCGAGGAACTGGTGAAGAAGGGCGAGCTGCACTACATCCAGCTCGGCGGCGGCGGTATGGGCGGCAACAGCAGCCTGAACCAGGAGATCACCGCCTGGGTGCAGAAGAACGGCACCGCCGTGCAGGAGAGCGACTACAGCTCGACGTCGGGCTCCGCGTCCGGCTCGGGTTCCACGTCCGGGTCCGGCTCGGAGGCCTCCGACGCGGAGGCCTCGGGGACGGACACCTCGACGCAGAGCAGCCAGTCGACGATCTACCGGCTGGACGCCTCGGACGTGAGCTGACCGGCACGGCCTTACGGTCCGGAACGGCTCCTGGCATGACGACCAGGGGCCGTTTCGGCATGAGAAAGCGCGTTCAACTCGCGTGGACAAGGGGCAATTTGCCGGTCCCCGTCACCTGATGGACATGTCAGATTCATTGCCATGACCGCATGTGCATGTCACTCTCCCGATTGCCGCCTCCAATCAACCCGCGTAGATCGGACACCCCACATGCTGGCGACACGCATACGCCGATGGAAGTCGGTGGCCCTTGCCACCACTGCCGTCCTGGTCGGTCTCACCGCGCCCGCGCTCACCGCGACCCCCGCCGCGGCGACCACGACGGCCTACGACTCGACGTACTACAAGAACGCGGTCGGCAAGACGGGCACGAGTCTGAAGTCCTCGCTGCACACGATCATCAGCAGCCAGACGAAGATCTCGTACTCCGCGGTCTGGGACGCGCTGAAGGCCACCGACCAGGACCCGAACAACAGCAGCAACGTGATCCTGCTGTACAGCGGTGTCTCGCGAGCCAAGTCCCTCAACGGCGGTGACGTCGGCGACTGGAACCGCGAGCACACCTGGGCCAAGTCCCACGGCGACTTCGGCGAGGTGACCGGTCCGGGCACGGACCTGCACCACCTGCGTCCCGCGGACGTCCAGGTCAACAGCATCCGCGGCAACCTGGACTTCGACAACGGCGGCAGCGCGGTCACCAACGGCGGCGGCAGCACCGTCGACTCCGACTCCTTCGCGCCGCGCGCCGCGGACCGGGGCGACGTGGCCCGCATGATCCTCTACATGGCCGTGCGCTACGAGGGTGACGACGGCTTCGCCAACCTGGAGCCCAACGAGAAGGTGGGCAACGGCAGCAACCCCTACATCGGCAAGCTCGCCGTCCTCAAGGCGTGGAACGAGGCGGACCCGCCGAGCGCCTTCGAGGAGAAGCGCAACCAGGTCATCTACGACACGTACCAGCACAACCGCAACCCGTTCATCGACCACCCGGAGTGGGTCGAGGCGATCTGGTAGAAGCCGCCGCACGATGGTGGAGGGGCCGAACTTCCTTGTTTCCCAGGGGGTTCGGCCCCCGGCGCCCGGATCGACGCGGTCGGCCCGGGCGCCTGCTGAGCCCTGCCGCCGCCCTGCCGCTCGCCCTGCCGCCGCCCTACCGCTCGCCCTCACCGCGAGGAGCGCCGTACCAACGCCACCGGGTGAGACGGCCGTGCCCCGGGATCTCTCCCCGGCCGGTGGCCCACAGCAGGGTGGGCCACCGCTCGGTGCCGGTCGGGGCGTCCGGGAAGAGCCTGGTCAGCACCCGGTCGCACAGTCCGGCGTCCGGCTCCCAGCGGACACCGAGCCCCTCGGCGACATCGTGCAGATGCACCAGCGTCTCGACCACGCCCATGGCGGCGAACCCCTCGGGGTCGGAGACCCCGAAGACGTGAAGGGACCGGACGCTCGCCGGTGTCGTACGCACCATGGCGGTCAGCAGCGCCCCGCAGGCCTCCAGCACCTGCGCCAGTCCGGCCACCCCGGCCGTCCGGTCCGCGAAGATCACGTTCGCCGGCGCACCGGGCCGCTCCGCGCGCCACACGAAGGGCACCTCCCGGTCCGACGGCGCGCCGCGCGGGCCCAGTTGGGCGGCGTAGGCGAACAGGTCGTCGGCCAGATGCTCGACGGTCTCCCAGCACGTCCATTCCAGTGAACCGGCCTTGGCGTCCCAGTCGGCCGCCTCGGCCGCGCGCAGGACATCCACCGCCGACCGGACCGCCTCCCGCACGTCGTCGGCGGTGACGGGGCCGGGGGGTTCGTGAGCATCAGACATGGCGGGACCGTACCAACGGCCTTCTTCAGGAGAGATGCGTGGGCGCGAACATCCGCAGCACCGCCGGGAGGAGGATCACCGAGGGGCCGGGCGTGGACAGGGCCTTCGTCAGGTCCGCCTGCAGGGTCTCCGGCGACGTCCGCACCCCCGGCACCCCGAAGGACTCCGCCAGGGCCACGTAGTCCGGCCGGGTCAGTTCGGTGGCCGTGGGCTCACCGAAGGCGTCGGTCATGTACTCGCGCAGGATGCCGTAACCGCCGTCGTCGACGATCAGCCAGGTCACGTCCAGGTCGTACTGCCTGGCCGTCGCCAGCTCCGCGATCGAGTACAGGGCGCCGCCGTCACCCGATACCGCCAGCACCGGACGGGTCGGGTCGGCCGCCGCCGCGCCCAGCGCCGCCGGGAAGCCGTATCCCAGGCCGCCCGCGCCCTGGGCCGAGTGCATGAGGTTGGGGCCCTTCGCGTCGAAGGCCGACCAGGCCCAGTACGCGAGGATCGTCATGTCCCAGAAGGACGGGGAGTCGGCCGGCAGCGCCTTGCGGACCGACGCCAGCACCTCCTGCTCCAGGGTGAGTTCCTGGGCGGCGATACGGTCGGCGACCTTCGCGAGGACCTCGCGGACGCGCTCGGCGGCCTCCGGACGCGGCCGTTCCACCACCGTCTCGAGCAGCGCCTGCAACGCCAGCCGGGCGTCCGCGTGGATGCCCAGCGCCGGATGGTTCGACTCCAGCTTCCCCAGGTCCGCCTCGATCTGGACGATCCGGCCACGCGGCTTGAACGTGTGGTAGTTGGAGGAGAGTTCGCCGAGCCCGGAGCCGACGACCAGGAGCACGTCCGCGTCCTCGAGGAAGTCCGTGGTGTGGCGGTCCTCGATCCAGGACCGGAGCGAGAGAGGGTGCGTCCAGGGGAACGCTCCCTTGCCGCCGGGCGTGGTGACCACCGGCGCCTGCAGCAGCTCCGCCAGCTGTTTCAGCTTGCCCGAGGCGTCCGACCGTACGACTCCGCCGCCCGCGATGATCGCCGGACGGTCGGCCTTCGACAGCAGGTCGGCCGCCACGGCGGTCAGTTCGGGGCGCGGCGGCAGCTCCTCGGGGAAGGCGTCGCCGCCCGTGACCACCGGGATCACTGTCCGGGCGAGCAGTACGTCCTGCGGGATCTCCACCCACACCGGGCCGTGCGGCACGCTCAGCGCCGACTTCCACGCCGCCTCGATGGCGGACGGGATCTGCGACTGGGTGCGGACCGTGTGGACCGACTTGACCACGCCACGGAACGAGGCCGCCTGGTCGGGCAGTTCGTGGAGATAGCCGTGCCGTCCGCCGCCCAGTCCGGCCGTCGGCACCTGGCTGCCGATCGCCAGCACCGGCGCCGAGGCGGCCGCCGCCTCCTGGAGCGCCGCGAGCGAGGTCAGCGCGCCCGGGCCGGTCGACAGCAGCAGCGGCGCCGCCTCGCCGGTGATCCGGCCGTACGCGTCCGCCGCGAATCCCGCGTTGTTCTCCACCCGCAGGCCGATGTACCGCAGGGAGGAGCGGCGCAGCGCGTCGAACATGCCGAGCGCGTGCTGGCCGGGCAGTCCGAAGACGGTGGTCGCGCCGAGTCCGGCCAGGGTCTCCACGACCAGGTCCCCGCCGTTGCGGCCGGCGGGAGGGTTCAGAGCTGCCGCGGTCTGCGCTTGCGTCGGGCGGAGTACCAGGTCGTGGTCGTGAGTCACTGCGCGCGAGCCTCGGCAATCTGTCGGGACATGATCGTGGTCAGTTCGTACGCCGTGTGGGACGCGGCCACCGACGTGATCTCCGCGTGATCGTACGCGGGGGCCACCTCGACGACGTCCGCCGAGACCAGGTTGCAGGAGGCCAGGCCGCGCAGGATCTCCAGGAGCTCGCGCGAGGTCATGCCGCCCGCCTCCGGGGTGCCGGTGCCGGGGGCGTGCGCCGGGTCGAGGCAGTCGATGTCGATGGAGATGTAGAGGGGGCGGTCGCCGATGCGCTGGCGCAGCTGGTCGGCGACCTCGTCGGCGCCGCGCCGGTACACGTCCGCCGAGGTGACGATGCCGAAGCCCATCTTCTCGTCGTCGGTGAGGTCCTGCTTGCCGTAGAGCGGACCCCGGGTGCCGACGTGCGAGAGGGCCTCGGTGTCCAGGATGCCCTCCTCCACGGCCCGGCGGAACGGCGTGCCGTGGGTGTACTCCGCGCCGAAGTAGGTGTCCCAGGTGTCGAGGTGCGCGTCGAAGTGGAGCAGGGCCACGGGGCCGTGCTTCTTCGCGACGGAGCGCAGCAGCGGCAGTGCGATGGTGTGGTCGCCGCCCAGGGTCATCAGGCGGGCTCCGGTGCCGAGCAGGTCGTCGGCGGCCGCCTCGATCGTCTCCACGGCCTCGTGGATGTCGAACGGGTTCACCGCGATGTCGCCGCCGTCCGCCACCTGCGCGAGGGCGAAGGGGTAGGCGTCCTGCGCCGGGTTGTACGGCCGCAGCAGCCGGGACGCCTCGCGGATCGCGTTGCCGCCGAAGCGGGCGCCCGGCCGGTACGAGACACCCGAGTCGAACGGCACGCCCACCACGGCGACGTCGGCGCGGCCCACCTCGTCGAGGCGGGGCAGCCGGGCGAAGGTGGCGGGACCGGCGTACCGCGGGACGCGGGAGGAGTCGACGGGGCCGCGGGGCGTCTCGTTGCCACTCATGGTCGTGTGCCTTCTTTCCTACGTTTCGCCGCGTATGTACGGCTTCTTTTCGACTGTACCGGGGAGCCGGGACCGGTCGGACGAGCGTTCGGGCCGCAGGGTCCGCAACGACCCTAGGCGCCCGGAAGGCGGCTGCGAAGTGTACGTTTCATCCATCCGATGAGACCTCAGTGGAGGAAACGCACACCCCATGTCCGAGCCTGCCGGTCCGCACACCCCGCTGGCCCCTTCCACCCCTCCCACCCCACCGGTCCCGCTGGCCGCCCTGCTGGCCCGCGAGGACCTCGGCCTGCGGCAGATCGCGGGGCCCGCCGATCCCGGCGTGGCGGTGCACGGGGCACACACCTCGGAGATGGCCGACCCGTACCCGTATCTGCTGGGCGGCGAACTGCTGCTGACGGCGGGCGTGCACATCCCGGAAGCGACCGGGGCGGACGGGGACACCCCCGGACGAGCGGAGCCGGGACCGGGGGACTACTTCGACGGCTACGTGTCGCGGATCGTCGCGGCGGGCGGGGCGGCCCTCGGGTTCGGGGTCGCGCCGGTGCACGACACCGTGCCGAGGGCGTTGGTCGCCGCCTGCGAGGCGTACGGGCTGCCGCTCCTGGAGGTGCCCCGGCAGACGACGTTCTCGGCCGTGGCCCGCGCGGTCTGGCAGCTGATGGAGCGGGCCCGCACCGCCGAGCTGCGCCGGGTGACGGAGGCCCAGCAGAGCCTCGCGGCCGCCGCCTCCCGCCCGGACCCGGTCCCGTCCGTCCTGCGGCAGCTCGCCCAGCGGGTCGGGGGGCGCGCGGTGCTGTACGGGCCCGAGGGGACGGAGATCGCGGGGGCGGGACGGACGTCCGCGGACGTCGCCCTGGCCGGACTCGCCCGCCTCCTGCTCTCCCGCGCCTCCGCCACCGCCACCGACATCGCCCCCGACGGGATCCACCTCGCCGCCTACGCGCTCGGCGCCGGCCGGGGGGTCGTGCTCGGGGTGGCGGCGCCCCGGCGTGACCCCGGGGACCACACCATCGCCTCCGTCGCCGCCGTCCTGCTCTCCCTCCTCACCGGCGAACACCGGAGCGGCTCGGGAGCGGCCCGCTCGTCGGCGCTGGTACGGCTGCTGCTGGGGGCCGCCCCGGCGGACGTGGCCCCGCTGCTGGGGGGCGAGCGGTGGCTCGTCGTGCACGCCCGGCCGGACGCGGGGGCTCCCGGCCCGGTGGCGGCCTCCGCGCTGGGCGCCGGCCTCGGATCGCCGCTGGTCGATCTCGCGCACGACGTCGTACGGGTCCTCGTCCCGGCCGAGGGCGCCTGGCGGCCACAGCCGGGCTGGACCCTCGGCGTGAGCGCGGAGGCGGCCCCCGCCGACTGGCCGGCCGCCGACGCGCAGGCGGCCCGCGCGCTGGCCCGGGCGCGCGCCACCCGCTCGACGCTCGTCCGCCACGGCTCCGGGGCCGGGCTGGCGGATCTGGTGCCCGGGGGCGAGGCCCGGGCCCACGCCCGTGCGCTCCTCGCCCCGATCGAGGCGAGCACCGCGAGCGCCGCGCTCCTCGAGACGCTGCGCACCTGGCTTTCCCTGCACGGGAGTTGGGACCGTACGGCGGTGGCCCTGGCCGTGCACCGCAACACCGTGCGGCAGCGGATCGCCCGCTGCGCCGCCCTGTCGGGGACGGACCTGGACGATCCGGATGTCCGGATGGAGCTGTGGTTCTCGCTGAAACACCACTGAGTGACGCGTGTCCCAGCGTCCGGAACTGCACAGACGCGCACAGCCCGCTGCCCCACAATGGAAACCATGCCGATACCCGGGACGCCCAGCCGCGCCGAACTCGTCGACCACCTCGTCAGAACCCGTATCGCCGGGGACGTCGCCACGCCCCGCGAGAACAACCTCTCCCACTACCGCCAGCTCGCGAACGGGGTCCGCAACTTCTGGCTCGGCCTGGAGCTCGGCGACCGCTGGACCGACGAGCAGGACGTGCTCGCGGTGATGGCGGAGCGGGTGGGTGTGAACGACGATCCCGAGTACCGCTACGGCCAGGACACCATCGACCCCGAGCTGACGGTCGACGGCCTTGACCGGCTCGCGGCCCGTTTGCGCAAGGCGGCCGAGGGACGGCAGCGGGTCCTCTTCGCGACCGGCCACCCCGGCGGTCTCCTCGACGTGCACCGTGCCACCGCCGCCGCCCTGCGCGCGGCCGGCTGCGAGATCGTCGTCATCCCGGAGGGGCTCCAGACGGACGAGGGATACGTCTGGCAGCTGGCCGACGTGGCGGTCCTCGAACACGGCGCCACGCTGTGGCACACCCACTCGGGCGAGCCGATGAAGGCCATCCTCACCGCGCTCGAACGCGAGGACCGGCCGCTGCCGGACCTGGTCGTCGCCGACCACGGCTGGGCGGGCTACGCCGGGCAGCACGGGGTCGACTCCGTCGGTTACGCGGACTGCAACGACCCGGCGCTGTTCCTCGCCGAGTCGGAGGGCACCGTCCAGGTGGCGGTCCCCCTCGACGACCACGTCGTCAGCCCGCGTCACTACGACGTGATGACGGCGTATCTGCTGGCGGAGGCGGGCCTGACCGCGTAGGCGCGGGAGGGGTCCCCCCGGGGAGGGCGCCGCACGCGCGGGTGCGGCGCGGGTGGTCAGCCGCCGCGGGGGGCGCGGACCACGCCCTCCTGGATCACCGAGACGGCGAGCCGTCCGTCCCGGGTGTAGATACGGGCCTGGCCGAGGCCCCGGCCCCCGTGCGCGGACGGCGACTCCTGGTCGTACAGGAGCCACTCGTCGGCGCGGAACGGGCGGTGGAACCACATCGCGTGGTCCAGGGACGCTCCCACCACGTCACCGACCGCCCAGCCGCCGCGCCCGTGCGCGAGCAGGACCGAGTCCAGGAGCGTCATGTCGGAGACGTAGGTGGCGAGGACGACGTGCAGCAGCGGGTCGTCGGCCAGCTTGCCGTTGGCGCGGAACCAGACCTGGGAGTGCGGCTCGCGCGGTGTCCCGTAACGGCCGTAGGGCGGCTCGTCGACATAGCGCAGATCGACCGCCTCGCGGGCCTCCAGAAACCTTTCGACGACCTCGGGATCGAGGTGGGCGTAGCCGCGCAGCCGTTCCTCGGAGGTCGGCAGCGTGGCCGGGTCCGGGGCGGGCGGCATGGGGGTCTGGTGGTCGAAGCCCTCCTCGTACCGCTGGAAGGAGGCGGACAGCGCGAAGATCGGCTGTCCGTGCTGGACGGCGACGACGCGGCGCGCGGTGAAGGACCGGCCGTCGTTCATCCGGTCGACCGTGTAGACGATGGGGGCGCCCGGGTCGCCCATGCGCAGGAAGTACGCGTGCAGGGAGTGGGCGAGCCGGTCCTCGGGGACCGTCCGTCCGGCGGCGACCAGTGCCTGCGCCGCGACCTGCCCGCCGAAGACGCGCGGGACGACGGCGGACCGGGACCGGCCGCGGAAGATGTTCTCCTCGATCTGCTCGAGGTCGAGCAGATCGAGGAGATCCTGTAGTGCCTGGCTCATGGCATCTAGTTGTAGCGGCCCGTAATTGCGGGCTGCTTACAGACCCATGTCCTTCGCGATGATCGTCTTCATGATCTCGCTGGTGCCGCCGTAGATGCGGTTGACACGGTTGTCCGCGTACAGGCGGGCGATCGGGTACTCGTTCATGAAGCCGTAGCCGCCGTGCAGCTGGAGGCAGCGGTCGATGACCCGGTGGGCGACCTCGGTGCAGAACAGCTTGGCGCTGGCGGCCTCGGCCGGGGTCAGCTCGCCCGCGTCCAGGGCCTCCGTGGCGCGGTCGGCGACGGCCTCGGCCGCGTCCACCTCGGCCTGGCAGGCGGCCAGCTCGAACTTGGTGTTCTGGAAGGACGCGACGGTCTGACCGAAGACGACACGGTCCTGAACGTACTGCTTGGCGAACCGGACGGCGGCCTTGGCCTGCGCGTAGGCGCCGAAGGCGATGCCCCAGCGCTCGGAGGCGAGGTTGTGGCCGAGGTAGTAGAAGCCCTTGTTCTCCTCGCCGAGCAGGTCCTCGACGGGCACCTTGACGTCGACGAACGCCAGCTCGGCGGTGTCGGAGGTCTTCAGGCCGAGCTTGTCGAGCTTGCGACCGACCGAGTAGCCCTCGGCCTTGGTGTCCACCACGAAGAGGGAGATGCCGTGACGGCGGTCCTCCTTGGTGGGCGCGGCGGTGCGGGCGCAGACAATCATGCGGTCGGCGTGCACGCCGCCGGTGATGAAGGTCTTGGCGCCGTTGAGGACGTAGTGCGTGCCGTCCTCGGAGAGCTTGGCGGTGGTCTTCATGCCCGCGAGGTCGGAGCCGGTGCCCGGCTCGGTCATCGCGATCGCCCACATCTCCTCACCGGAGACGAACTTCGGCAGGTACTTCTTCTTCTGCTCGTCGTTGGCCAGCAGCTTGATGTAGGGCAGGCCGAGCAGCACGTGCACGCCGGAGCCGCCGAAGGAGACGCCCGCGCGGGCGGTCTCCTCGTACAGCACGGCCTCGAACTTGTAGGAGTCGATGCCCGCGCCGCCGTACTCCTCGTCGACGCGGATGCCGAAGACGCCCAGCTCGGCGAGCTTGTAGTAGAAGTCGCGCGGCGCCTGGCCGGCCGCGAACCACTCGTCGTAGACGGGGACGACCTCGGCCTCGATGAAGGCCCGGAGAGTCTCCCGGAACGCCTCGTGGTCCTCGTTGAACACCGTACGGCGCACCGCCGCCACCCTTCCTTGCGCCTAAACCGGCGCCGCTCTCGCGTACCTGGTTGCTCGCCGTCGGGGTGCTCAATTGATGGTTGCGGCCCTCATTGGCTAAGCGCTTGCTCAGAGAACAACCGTACCGGCGAGTACGAAGAGCGTCCAGGGTGGGGCGGGGGTAACGCTCGTCACTCCCCGGCCGCCGCGAAGGCCCCCCTGGCCATCCGGTGCAGCAGCGCCGCCGTGGCCGCACGGCCCGGCAGGGAACCCGGTCGGCCGAGGTGCGGGGTGGAGTTCAGCAGACCGAAGACGGAGTGCACCGCCGAGCGGGCGGCCGGCTCGGCGAGGCCCGGATACACGGCGCGCAGGGCCTCCACCCACAGCTCGACGTACTGCCGCTGGAGCTGGCGGACCAGCTTGCGGTCGCTGTCACGGAGGCGGTCCAGCTCACGGTCGTGCAGGGTGATCAGGGGACGGTCGTCGAGGGCGAAGTCGATGTGGCCCTCGACGAGCGAGTCGAGGAACGCCTCGGGCGGCACGCCGTCGGCTTCCTGGAGCCGCCGTTTCGCACCGGTCAGCAGCCGGCCGCTGATGCCGACCAGAAGCTCGGCGAGCATCGCGTCCTTGCCGGGGAAGTGCCGGTAGAGCCCCGGCCCGCTGATGCCGACGGCGGCGCCTATCTCGTCCACCCCGACGCCGTGGAACCCGCGCTCGGCGAACAGCCGCGCGGCCTCCCTGAGGATCTGCTCGCGACGGGTGGGGGCGTCGGTTCTCGTGGCCATGCAGACGATTCTAGACAGGGAGGTTAGCGGTCGTTAACCTGATGGAAATGGTTAACGCTCATTAACAGTCGATCACTGGGTGAGGGGACCGCAAGGATGGAGCAGGCACCGGAGCTGACGAGCGCGGCAGATCCCGCGTCGGAGGCCTGGCGGGCCAACGAGGCGGCACACCACGCACTCGTCGACGAACTGCGCGGCAAGCTGGCCGCGGCCCGGCTGGGGGGTGGGGAGAAGGCGAGGGCGCGCCATACCGCGCGCGGGAAGCTGTTGCCGCGGGACCGGGTCGACGCCCTCCTGGACCCGGGGTCGCCCTTCCTGGAGCTCGCCCCCCTCGCCGCCGACGGCATGTACGAGGGGCAGGCACCGGCGGCCGGGGTCATCGCCGGGATCGGACGGGTCGGCGGGCGCGCCTGTGTGATCGTCGCCAACGACGCCACCGTCAAGGGCGGCACCTATTACCCCATGACGGTGAAGAAGCATCTGCGGGCCCAGGAGGTCGCCCTCGAGAACCGGCTGCCCTGCCTGTATCTCGTGGACTCGGGCGGGGCCTTCCTGCCCATGCAGGACGAGGTGTTCCCGGACCGGGAGCACTTCGGGCGGATCTTCTACAACCAGGCCAGGATGTCCGGGGCCGGGATCCCGCAGATCGCGGCGGTGCTGGGCTCGTGCACGGCCGGCGGGGCCTACGTCCCGGCCATGAGCGACGAGGCCGTCATCGTCCGCGGCCAGGGCACGATCTTCCTGGGCGGGCCCCCGCTGGTGAAGGCAGCCACCGGCGAGGTCGTCACCGCGGAGGAGCTGGGCGGCGGCGAGGTGCACGCGCGGGTGTCGGGCGTCACCGACCACCTCGCGGAGGACGACGCGCACGCGCTGCGCATCGTCCGGAACATCGTCGCCACGCTCCCCGCGCGCGGGCCCCTGCCCTGGGAGGTGCGGCAGTCCGTGGAACCCAAGGTGGATCCCTACGGGCTGTACGGCGCGGTGCCCGTCGACTCCCGCACTCCCTATGACGCGCGCGAGGTCATCGCGCGCGTGGTCGACGGCTCCCGCTTCGCGGAGTTCAAGGCCGAGTTCGGGCAGACCCTGGTCACCGGCTTCGCCCGGATCCACGGCCACCCGGTCGGCATCGTCGCCAACAACGGCATCCTGTTCTCCGAGTCCGCGCAGAAGGGCGCCCACTTCATCGAGCTGTGCGACCAGCGCGGGATCCCGCTGGTGTTCCTCCAGAACATCTCGGGGTTCATGGTCGGCCGGGACTACGAGGCCGGCGGCATCGCCAAGCACGGCGCCAAGATGGTGACGGCCGTGGCGTGCACGCGCGTGCCGAAGCTGACGGTCGTCGTGGGCGGGTCGTACGGCGCCGGGAACTACTCCATGTGCGGCCGGGCCTACTCGCCCCGCTTCCTGTGGATGTGGCCGGGCGCCAAGATCTCCGTCATGGGCGGCGAGCAGGCCGCCTCCGTGCTCGCCACCGTCAAGCGGGACCAGCTCGAGGCACGCGGCCAGGAGTGGCCCGCGGACGAGGAGGAGGCCTTCAAGGCACCCGTCCGGCAGCAGTACGAGCGCCAGGGCAACGCCTACTACGCCACCGCCCGGCTCTGGGACGACGGCGTCATCGACCCGCTGGAGACCCGGCAGGTACTGGGCCTCGCCCTGACCGCCTGTGCCCATGCGCCGCTGGGTGACCCCCAGTTCGGCGTCTTCCGGATGTGAGGAGGGGAGCATTCATGTTCGACACCGTGCTTGTGGCCAACCGGGGCGAGATCGCCGTCCGCGTCATCCGCACCCTGCGCGCGCTGGGCGTGCGCTCGGTGGCCGTCTTCTCCGACGCCGACGCGGACGCCCGGCACGTCCGGGAGGCGGACACGGCCGTGCGCATCGGTCCGCCGCCGGCGGCCGAGAGCTATCTGTCGGTGGAGCGGCTGCTGGCCGCGGCCGCCCGCACCGGCGCCCAGGCGGTCCACCCCGGCTACGGCTTCCTCGCGGAGAACGCCGGCTTCGCGCGCGCGTGCGCCGACGCCGGGCTGGTCTTCATCGGACCGTCCGCGGACGCCATCTCCCTGATGGGCGACAAGATCCGGGCCAAGGAGACCGTGCAGGCGGCCGGCGTGCCGGTCGTCCCCGGCGGCCGGGATCCCGAGCTGGCCGAGGCCGCCCGCCGGCTGGGCGCGCCCGTCCTGCTCAAGCCGTCGGCCGGCGGCGGCGGCAAGGGCATGCGGCTGGTCCGGGACCTGGCCGTGCTGGACGAGGAGATCGCCGCCGCCCGCCGCGAGGCCCGCGCCTCCTTCGGCGACGACACGCTCCTCGTCGAGCGGTGGGTGGACCGGCCCCGGCACATCGAGATCCAGGTGCTGGCCGACGGCCACGGGAACGTGGTGCACCTGGGCGAGCGCGAGTGCTCCCTCCAGCGCCGCCACCAGAAGATCGTCGAGGAGGCGCCCTCGGTCCTGCTGGACGACAGGACCCGTGCGGCCATGGGCGAGGCAGCGGTCCAGGCGGCCCGCTCGTGCGGGTACCGGGGCGCGGGCACGGTGGAGTTCATCGTGCCGGGCACCGACCCGTCGTCGTACTACTTCATGGAGATGAACACCCGCCTCCAGGTGGAGCACCCGGTCACCGAACTGGTCACCGGTCTGGACCTGGTGGAGTGGCAGCTGCGGGTGGCCGCCGGTGAACGCCTCTCCTTCGGCCAGGAGGACGTCCGGCTGACCGGGCACGCGGTCGAGGCGCGGATCTGCGCCGAGGACCCCGCGCGCGGCTTCCTGCCCTCCGGCGGGACGGTGCTCCGGCTGCGCGAACCCCAGGGCGACGGAGTGCGCACCGACTCCGGGCTGAGCGAGGGCACCGAGGTCGGCAGCCTCTACGACCCGATGCTGTCCAAGGTGATCGCCTACGGACCGGACCGGGAGACCGCGCTGCGCAGACTCCGCGCGGCCCTCGGGGAGACGGTCACCCTGGGCGTGCAGACCAACGCCGGGTTCCTGCGGCGGCTGCTGGCCCATCCGGCGGTGGTGGCGGGCGAGCTGGACACGGGCCTGGTGGAGCGGGAGGCCGCGACGCTCGTCGCGGCCGACGTACCGCAGGACGTCTACGCGGCGGCGGCGCTGCTGCGCCAGGCCGCGCTCGCCCCCGCGCCCGGCACAGGCTGGGTGGACCCCTTCGCCGCCGCGGACGGCTGGCGGCTGGGCGGCGAGCCCGCCTGGACGGCACACCACCTGCACGTGCCCGGGCACGACCCGGTGACCGTCCGCGTGCGCGGCACGGCGGACGGCACGGAGGTGCTGCCGCCCGGTGCGGACACTCCGCTGCGAGGTGCCGCGGGGCCGCTCCCGGCGCCGGGAGGAGACCCCCGGTTCGGCTGCCGGCTCGACGGCGTCGCCCGGTCCTACGCCGCGCTGCCGGACGGCACCTGGCTCGGCCGTGACGGCGACGCCTGGAACGTCCGGGACCACGACCCGGTCGCCGACTCCCTCTCCCGAGGGGCTCACGCGGGCGCCGACTCGCTCACCGCGCCCATGCCCGGCACGGTCACGGTGGTCAAGGTCGCCGTCGGCGACGAAGTGGTCGCGGGCCAGAGCCTGCTGGTCGTCGAGGCGATGAAGATGGAGCACGTCATCTCCGCCCCGCACGCCGGCACGGTCGCCGAACTGGACGTGACGCCGGGCTCGACGGTCGCCATGGACCAGGTGCTGGCCGTCATCGCCCCGGCGGACGCACCGGCAGAGGCACAGGAGGAACAGTGACGCTTCCCATGGTCGTACCGGCCGAGGGCCTGCCCGCGCGGGTGCGCATCCACGAGGTGGGCGCGCGCGACGGCCTGCAGAACGAGAAGTCGGCCGTGCCGACGGCCGTCAAGGCGGAGTTCGTCCACCGCCTCGCCGAGGCGGGCCTGACCACCATCGAGGCCACCAGCTTCGTCCACCCCGGGTGGGTGCCCCAACTCGCGGACGCCGACGAGCTGTTCCCGCTGGTGCGCGACCTCGGGGTGGACCTGCCGGTCCTCGTGCCGAACGAACGCGGACTGGACCGTGCCCTCTCCCTGGGCGCCCGCCGGGTCGCCGTCTTCGTCAGCGCCACCGAGTCCTTCGCCAAGGCCAACCTCAACCGCACGGTGGACGAGGTGATGGCGATGTCGGAGCCGGTGGTGGCCCGGGCCAAGGCGCAGGGCGTGCATGTGCGCGGCTACCTCTCCATGTGCTTCGGCGATCCGTGGGAGGGCGCGGTCCCGGTCGACCAGGTCGTCCGGGTCTGCCGCGCCCTGCTCGACCTGGGCTGCGACGAGCTGAGCCTCGGCGACACGATCGGCGTGGCCACGCCGGGCCACGTCGGGGCGCTGCTGACCGCGCTGAACGAACAGGGCGTTCCCACGGACGCGCTGGGCGTGCACTTCCACGACACCTACGGCCAGGCCCTGGCCAACACCCTCGCCGCGCTCCAGCACGGCGTCACCACCGTCGACGCCTCGGCGGGCGGTCTCGGCGGCTGCCCGTACGCCAAGTCCGCCACCGGCAATCTCGCCACCGAAGACCTCGTGTGGATGCTGCAGGGCCTCGGCATCGACACCGGGGTCGACCTCGGCCTCCTCGTCGCCACAAGCGAGTGGATGGCCGCCCGACTGGGCCGACCCAGCCCCTCCCGCACCGTCCGAGCACTCGGCACGGCACAGCCCCACAAGGAGCAGTGACCCGAAATGGACCACCGTCTCTCCCCCGAACTGGAAGAACTCCGCCGCACCGTCGAGGAGTTCGCGCACGACGTGGTCGCGCCCAAGATCGGTGACTTCTACGAGCGGCACGAGTTCCCCTACGAGATCGTCCGCGAGATGGGCCGCATGGGCCTGTTCGGGCTGCCGTTCCCGGAGGAGTACGGCGGCATGGGCGGCGACTACCTCGCCCTCGGCATCGCGCTGGAGGAACTCGCGCGCGTCGACTCGTCCGTGGCGATCACCCTGGAGGCGGGCGTCTCGCTGGGCGCCATGCCGATCCATCTCTTCGGGACGCCGGAGCAGAAGCGGGAGTGGCTGCCGCGGCTGTGCTCCGGCGAGATCCTGGGCGCCTTCGGGCTGACCGAGCCGGACGGCGGCTCCGACGCGGGCGCGACGCGTACGACGGCCCGGCTCGACCCCGAGACGGACGAGTGGGTGATCAACGGCACCAAGTGCTTCATCACCAACTCGGGCACGGACATCACGGGGCTGGTCACGGTCACCGCGGTGACCGGCCGCAAGCCGGACGGCCGGCCGCTGATCTCGGCCGTCATCGTCCCGTCCGGCACACCGGGGTTCACGGTCGCGAGCCCGTACTCGAAGGTCGGCTGGAACGCCTCCGACACCCGTGAGCTGTCCTTCTCGGACGTGCGCGTACCGGCGGCGAACCTGCTGGGCGAGGAGGGCCGCGGCTACGCGCAGTTCCTGCGGATCCTCGACGAGGGGCGCGTCGCGATCGCGGCGCTCGCGACCGGCCTCGCGCAGGGCTGCGTGGACGAATCGGTGAAGTACGCGAAGGAACGGCACGCGTTCGGCCGTCCGATCGGCGCCAACCAGGCCATCCAGTTCAAGATCGCCGACATGGAGACGAAGGCCCACACCGCCCGCCTCGCGTGGCGGGACGCGGCCTCGCGGCTGGTGACAGGCGACCCCTTCAAGAAGGAGGCGGCCCTCGCCAAGCTCTACTCGTCGACGATCGCCGTCGACAACGCCCGGGACGCCACCCAGGTGCACGGCGGCTACGGCTTCATGAACGAGTACCCGGTGGCCCGGATGTGGCGAGACTCCAAGATCCTGGAGATCGGGGAGGGCACGAGCGAGGTGCAACGGATGCTGATCGCCCGCGAGTTGGGGCTGCCCGGCTGAGTCCGCAAGCGCGAGGGGGCGCGGTGACGCCCGACGGGACACCGCACCCCCGGTGACGGGTGCGCACATCGGCCGGAACCGACCCGGCCTCTCGGGTCCTGTCACGCACGAGGTCGCCGTACCGCTCGGTCCCGGCCGGTACGGCGGCCCTTCAGGCATGCCCTGAGGCGGTCCGGCCGCTCTGCGCATCGTCGACGCGGGCTCAACTCCGGGGCCGGGCCAGCTTCCTGACACTCCATACACCTCTGACGCACAGGAGGAGCACAGAAAACGCGCAGGCGTCGAGGCGGGCGTTCCTCGACTCCGAACCGCCCTCTGGACACTAGCTGAGGTTAGGCTAACCTACATTCGAACCGTCCCCGGGTGATCCACCCCGTCCGAAAGTAGCCAGAGACATGCCCAACGCCAGAGCCGCTCGTCCCACCCGCCGTGGCATCCTCGCCGCCGGTGGCGCCCTGGGCCTCGGTGCCGCCCTCGCCGCCTGCGGGGACGACGACGCGAGCAGCAGTGGCTCCGAGTCGTCGGCGAACGCCTCGGCCAAGTCCGGTTCCTGGACCTTCAAGGACGACCGCGGCACCACGGTGAAGCTGGACGAGATCCCCGCGAACATCGTCGCCTTCACCGGCGTCGGCGCCGCCCTGTACGACTACGGCATCCAGGTCAAGGGCGTCTTCGGCCCGACCAGGACCGCCGCCGGCAAGGCCGACGTCCAGGCCGGCGACATGGACGTCACCAAGGTGACGGTCCTGGGCAACGTCTGGGACGAGTTCAACGTCGAGAAGTACGCGGCCCTCGCCCCCGACGTCCTCATCTCCACGATGTTCGACAGCGCCGGCACGCTCTGGTACGTCCCCGAGGCCTCCAAGGACAAGATCGCCAAGCTCGCTCCGAGCGTCGGCGTCTCCGTCTACGACCGTCAGCTCACCGCTCCGCTCCAGCGCATGTGGGAGCTGGCCGAGTCGCTCGGCGCCGACATGACGGCGGCGGCGGTCACCGACGCCAAGAAGAAGTTCGAGGCAGCGGCCGCCCGGCTGCGCGCCGCCGCCAAGGCCAAGCCCGAGATCAAGGTGCTGGCCGGCTCCGCGAGCGCCGAACTGTTCTACGTGTCCGGCACCAACCTCTCCATCGACCTGGAGTACTTCAAGGCCCTCGGCGTGAACTTCGTCGAGCCGCCGGAGAGCGCCAAGGCGGAGGGTGGTGGCTGGTACGAGTCGCTGAGCTGGGAGAACGTCGACAAGTACGCGGCGGACATCATCATGATGGACGACCGCTCCTCGACCATCCAGCCCGCCGACATCACCGAGGCGACCTGGAAGAAGCTGCCCGCGGTGAAGGCGGGGCAGGTCCTCTCGCGGTCGCCGGAGCCGATCCTCTCCTACGCGAAGTGTGTGCCGCTTCTCGAGAACCTCGCCGAGGTTCTCGAGAAGGCCAAGAAGGTCAGCTGACACAGCGGTGGCTTCGGCCGTGGGTGAACTGCGGGCCCGTCGTGACCGGTCGCGCAGTTCCCCGCGCCCCCGAGAGCAGGTGAGCCACCCCTCCCGACGCCTAGAGGAGCACCCCGTGACCACCGCCGTTGCCGCGCCCTTCCGCTTCTTCTCCCTCCAGGTCGTACGGACCCGGCGGGTCGGATCGTCGCTCGTCCGGGCCACCTTCGCCGGGCCGGATCTCGAGCACTTCTTCTCCGACGGCCGCGACCAGTCGCTGTCGCTGTTCCTGCCCCAGCCGGGTCAGAGCGAGCCGCGGGTGCCCTACGAGCTGGGGGACGGCTGGTGGCAGGGCTGGCGTGAACTGCCGGACGACGTGCGGGCGGTGATGCGGTCGTACACCCTGCGGGCGCTGCGCCGGGACGCACTCGGGCGCACCGCCGAGATCGACATCGACTTCGTGCTGCACACCCCGGCCGGGCCCGCCTCCGCGTGGGCCGCCGGCGCCGCCGCCGGGGACCGGGTCGTTCTGCTGGGCCCGGCCCTGGCCGACAACCGGGCGATCCGGTTCCGGCCGCCCGAGGACACCGATCTGATCGTGCTGTGGGGCGACGAGAGCGCCCTTCCCGCCATCACGTCGATCCTGGAGTCCCTGCCGGCCGGTCAGCGCGTCCGGGTCTGGCTGGAGGCGCACGACGCCGGGAACGTCCGGGAGTTGGCGACCGCGGCGGACGCCGAGATCACCTGGGTGGTCGGGGAGGGCTCGGTGGACGCGCTCCGGGAGGCCCGGCTGCCGGCCGCCGAGCGCCCGTACCTCTGGATCGCGGGCGAGTCGGGGTGCGTGAAGGCGTTGCGCCGCCACTTCGTCCGGGACCGCGGGATCGACCGGCGCCGGATCACCTTCGTCGGGTACTGGCGGCAGGGCATGAACGAGGAACAGCTCCGCGCGGCGGAGTAGAGGCCACCACCCGTGCCCCCGTGAGCAGTTGTGCGGGGGCACCGACGTGATCACGGTCACGGCAGAGGAAAGATCCCCCCGAGGAACTTAAGTTAGGCTAACCTAAGTTGAACCGAGGCTCCGTACCCCGAGCCCGTCCGCACCACCCCTCGTCCCCACCCCCCGGAGGACTTCCACCATGCGCTCGCACCTGCTCAATGACACGACCGCGGAGCAGTACCGCCGTTCCGTGACCGAAGGAGTAGAGCGGGTGGCCGCCAAAATCGCCGCCACCGAACGTCCGTTCACCGGCATCTCGGTCGACGCCCTCGCGCCCCGCATCGACGGGATCGACCTGGACAAGCCGCTGCACGACACCACGGCCGTCCTGGACGAGCTGGAGGAGGTCTACCTGCGCGACGCGGTCTACTTCCACCACCCCCGTTATCTCGCCCACCTGAACTGCCCGGTCGTCATCCCGGCCGTGCTGGGCGAAGCGGTCCTGTCGGCCGTCAACTCCTCTCTCGACACCTGGGACCAGTCGGCCGGCGGCACGCTCATCGAGCGCAAACTGATCGACTGGACGACGGCCCGGATCGGCCTCGGCCCGGCCGCCGACGGCGTGTTCACCTCCGGCGGCACCCAGTCCAACCTCCAGGCGCTGCTGCTCGCCCGCGAGGAGGCCAAGGCGGAGAACCTCGCCGAACTGCGCATCTTCGCCTCCGAGGTCAGCCACTTCAGCGTGAAGAAGTCCGCGAAACTGCTGGGCCTCGGACCCGAAGCGGTGGTGTCCATACCGGTGGACGGCGACAAGCGGATGCGGACCGTCTCGCTCGCCCACGAGCTGGAGCGGTGCAAGGAGGCCGGTCTGACGCCCATGGCCGTGGTCGCCACCGCCGGCACCACCGACTTCGGCTCCATCGACCCGCTGCCCGAGATCGCCGAACTGTGCACGCAGTACGGCACCTGGATGCACGTCGACGCGGCGTACGGCTGCGGTCTGCTCGCCTCCGTGAAGTACCGGGGCCGGATCGACGGCATCGAGCGCGCCGACTCCGTCACCGTCGACTACCACAAGTCCTTCTTCCAGCCGGTGAGTTCCTCGGCCGTACTGGTCCGCGACGCGGCCACGCTCCGCCACGCCACCTATCACGCCGAGTACCTCAACCCGCGCCGCATGGTGCAGGAGCGCATCCCCAACCAGGTGGACAAGTCCCTGCAGACCACCCGCCGGTTCGACGCGCTGAAACTGTGGATGACCCTGCGCACCATGGGCGCCGACGGCATCGGCCAGCTCTTCGACGAGGTCTGCGACCTGACCGCCGAGGGCTGGCGCCTGCTGGCCGCCGACCCGCGCTTCGACGTCGTCGTCCAGCCGTCGCTCTCCACCCTCGTCTTCCGCTACATCCCCGCCGCCGTCACCGACCCGGCCGAGATCGACCGCGCCAACCTCTACGCCCGCAAGGCCCTCTTCGCCTCCGGTGACGCGGTGGTCGCGGGCACCAAGGTCGGCGCCCGCCACTACCTGAAGTTCACCCTGCTGAACCCCGAGACGACGACCGACGACATCGCCGCCGTCCTCGACCTGATCGCCGGCCACGCCGAGCAGTACCTGGGAGAGTCCCTTGACCGCGCTTCCTGAAGCCAGCCACACCTATGACTTCGTGGGGATCGGACTCGGCCCCTTCAACCTCGGCCTCGCCTGCCTCACCGAGCCCATCGACGCGCTCGACGGCGTCTTCCTGGAGTCCAAGCCGGACTTCGAGTGGCACGCCGGCATGTTCCTCGACGGCGCGCACCTCCAGACGCCGTTCATGTCGGACCTCGTCACCCTGGCCGACCCGACCTCGCCGTACTCCTTCCTCAACTACCTGAAGGAGAAAGGCCGACTCTACTCGTTCTACATCCGCGAGAACTTCTACCCGCTGCGGGTCGAGTACGACGACTACTGCCGCTGGGCCGCGAACAAGCTGAGCAGCGTGCGCTTCTCGACGACGGTCGCGGAAGTGACGTACGAGGACGACGTGTACGTCGTGCGGACCACCGCCGGCGAGCGGTTCCGCGCCCGTCACCTGGTCCTCGGCACCGGCACGCCCCCGTACGTCCCGGAGGCCTGCGCCGACCTGGGCGGCGACTTCCTGCACAACTCCCGTTACCTGCAGCGCAAGGCGGAGCTCCAGAAGAAGGAGTCGATCACGCTGGTCGGCTCCGGTCAGTCGGCCGCCGAGATCTACTACGACCTGCTCAGCGAGATCGACGTACACGGCTACCAGCTGAACTGGGTCACCCGCTCCCCGCGCTTCTTCCCGCTCGAGTACACCAAGCTCACGCTGGAGATGACCTCCCCGGAGTACATCGACTACTTCCGTGAGCTGCCGGAGCAGACCCGCTACCGCCTCACGGCCGAGCAGAAGGGCCTGTTCAAGGGCATCGACGGCGATCTCATCAACGAGATCTTCGACCTGCTCTACCAGAAGAACCTCGGCACCCCGGTGCCCACCCGGCTGCTCACCAACTCCTCGCTGAGCAGCGCGAGTTACGCGGACGGCAGCTACACCCTCGTCTTCCGCCAGGAGGAGCAGGGCAAGGACTTCGAGCTGAGCTCCCAGGGGCTGGTGCTGGCCACCGGCTACAAGTACACCGAGCCGGAGTTCCTCGCCCCCGTCCGCGACCGACTGCGCTACGACTCGCACGGCAACTTCGACATCGCCCGCAACTACTCCATCGACACCACGGGCCGGGGCGTGTTCCTCCAGAACGCGGGCGCGCACACCCACAGCATCACCTCCCCCGACCTCGGCATGGGCGCGTACCGCAACAGCTCGATCATCCGTGAGCTGCTCGGCAGCGAGTACTACCCGGTCGAGAAGACCATCGCGTTCCAGGAGTTCAGCGTATGAGCACGACCACGGCGGCCGGCGGCCGTCTCAGCCTCCGCCCCCTCGACCCCGTCGAGGACGCCGAGCTGCTGCACGGCTGGGTCACGCACCCCAAGGCCGCGTACTGGATGATGCAGAACGCGAAACTGGTGGACGTCGAGCGCGCCTACATGGACATCGCGGCCGACGAGCACAGCCACGCCCTCATCGGTCTGCACGACGGCGAGCCCGCCTTCCTGATGGAGTACTACGACCCGGCCCACCGGGAGCTGGTCGGCCTGTACGAGCCGCTGCCCGGCGACGTCGGCATGCACTTCCTGGTCGCCCCCACCGACCGGCCCGTGCACGGGTTCACCCGGGCCGTGATCACCGCCGTGATGTCACGCCTCTTCGAGGACCCGGCCACCTCCCGGGTCGTCGTCGAGCCGGACGTCGCCAACACGGCGGTGCACGCCCTCAACGAGGCCGTCGGGTTCGTGCCCGAGCGGGAGATCCAGAAGCCGGAGAAGCGGGCGCTGCTGAGCTTCTGCACACGCGAGCAGTTCGTCGCGGCGACGGGGGTGCCGGCATGAGCCTCGCCGACGCCGTCGCCCACCTCTCCCCCGAGCGCTGGGAGAAGGCCAACCGTCTGCTCGTCCGCAAGGCCCTCGCGGAGTTCGCGCACGAACGCCTGATCACCCCCGAGGAGAAGGACGGCCGCTTCGTCGTCCGCAGCGACGACGGGCTGACCTACTACCGCTTCACGGCCACCCGCCACGCCCTCGACCACTGGCAGGTGGACGCCGACTCGATCACCCGCACCCGCGACGGCGCCGAACTCCCGCTGGCCGCGCTGGACTTCCTCATCGAACTGCAGAAGACACTGGGTCTGAGCGAGGAGATCCTGCCGGTCTACCTGGAGGAGATCTCCTCCACCCTCTCCGGCACCTGCTACAAACTGACCAAGCCGCAGATCACGTCGGCGGAGCTGGTCAGAAGCGGCTTCCAGGCCATCGAGACCGGGATGACCGAGGGCCACCCCTGCTTCGTCGCCAACAACGGGCGGCTCGGCTTCGGCATCCACGAGTACCTGTCCTACGCCCCGGAGACGGCGAGCCCGGTCCGGCTGGTGTGGCTGGCGGCGCACCGCTCACGGGCCGCGTTCACGGCGGGCGCCGGCATCGCGTACGAGTCGTTCGTGCGGGAGGAGCTGGGCGAGAAGACGGTCGAGCGGTTCGACGGGATCCTGCGTGAGCAGAACCGGGACCCGGAGGACTACCTCCTCATCCCCGTGCACCCCTGGCAGTGGTGGAACAAGCTCACCGTCACCTTCGCCGCCGAGATCGCCCGCGGGAACCTGGTCTGCCTGGGCGAGGGCGACGACGAGTACCTGGCCCAGCAGTCCATCCGGACGTTCTTCAACTCCTCGCACCCCGAGAAGCACTATGTGAAGACGGCCCTGTCCGTGCTCAACATGGGCTTCATGCGCGGACTGTCGGCCGCCTACATGGAGGCCACCCCGGCCATCAACGACTGGCTGGCCCAGCTCATCGACAACGACCCGGTGCTCAGGTCGACGGGCCTGTCGATCATCCGGGAGCGGGCGGCCGTCGGCTACCGGCACCTGGAGTACGAGGCGGCGACGGACCGCTACTCGCCGTACCGCAAGATGCTGGCCGCGCTGTGGCGCGAGAGCCCGGTGCCGACGCTCCGGGACGGCGAGTCGCTCGCGACGATGGCCTCCCTGGTCCATGTGGACCACGAGGGCGCCTCGGTGGCCGGCGCGCTGATCGAGCAGTCGGGCCTGACGCCGACCCAGTGGCTGCGCGGCTACCTCCAGGCGTACTACACCCCGCTCCTGCACAGCTTCTACGCGTACGACCTGGTGTTCATGCCGCACGGCGAGAACACCATCCTGGTCCTGAAGGACGGGGCGGTGCAGCGGGCGATCTACAAGGACATCGCCGAGGAGATCGCCGTCATGGACCCGGACGCGGTGCTGCCGCCCGAGGTCCGGCGCATCCGCGTCGAGGTGCCCGAGGACAAGAAGCTGCTGTCCGTCTTCACGGACGTCTTCGACTGCTTCTTCCGCTTCCTCGCGGCCGGCCTCGCCACCGAGGGGATCCTCGACGAGGACGACTTCTGGCGCACCGTCGCCGAGGTCACCCGCGCCTACCAGGAGGCGAACCCGGAACTGGCCGACAGGTTCCGCCAGTACGACGTGTTCGCCCCCGAGTTCGCCCTGTCCTGCCTCAACCGCCTCCAGCTGCGCAACAACCGGCAGATGGTGGACCTGGCGGACCCGTCGGGCGCCCTCCAGCTGGTCGGAACCCTGAAAAATCCCGTCACGGGGTTCTGATCGGGCGGACGGGCGCCCCCGGGTACGGTCCCCGGGGGCGCCCGTCGCCGTCTTTGGAAGAATCCTCCCATGGCGGAAATCATCCAGAAGGACGGCACCTGGGTCTTCGACGGCGATGCCCTGCGACTCACCCCGGGCCGGGACAGGAACGTCAGCCCGCTCCGCAGGGAACTGGGTGAACTGCTGATCCCCCTGGGCGCGTTGGCCGGGCTGTCGTTCGAGCAGGGGAAGCGGACGGGGCGGCTGCGGCTCCGCCTGCGGGACGGCGCCGATCCCCTGCTCCAGGCGACCGGCGGCCGGCTGACCGAGCCGCACGATCCGTATCAGCTGCTCGTCGAATCCGACCGGTACGGGGTCGCCGAGTACCTCGTGGACGAGGTGCGCCGGGCGCTGCTCCTCGACGAGGTGCCGACCGACCCGGTGGACGCGTATCTGCTGCCCGGCCCCTCCGTGCCGCTGTCCGTCTCCGCCGGGGACGGCACCGCGAGTTTCGACGGTGAACGGGTACGGCTGGAGTGGAACTGGAAGACCGAGGAGTCCAAGGCCTCCGCCGGCGCCCGCAGTCTGGACATCGCGGAGATCGAGGCCGTGGAGTGGCAGCCCTCGGTCGGTCTCGAGAACGGCTGTCTGCGCTTCCGGCTGCGTCACGCGCCCACGAAGGCGCCGGCCAAGTACGACCCCAACGCCGTGGAGCTGTGGGGGTTCAAGAAGGATCCGCTGATGGCGCTCGTCGCGGCGGCCGTACAGGCCAGGCTGCCCCATCCGGCGGCCGGGCCCCGGGACGCCGTGCCCGCGCAGCGCGAGCCGGACGCCGCCGCCGGGGACGACCACGACGCGCTGCTGCGCCGTCTGCGCGAACTCGGCGAGCTGCGCCGTGACGGCGTCCTGACGGACGAGGAGTTCGCCCTGGCCAAACAGGCGGTCCTCAAGCGCCTGTAACGCGGACGAGGACCACCTGCCGACGGAGATGCGAACGGACCGGGGGGCACCCCGCCTGCCGGGAGGGTGGCGGGGGTGCGCCCTGCCTTCCGGGCGCACCCGGTGGGGTCACTTCGCCTTGCGGGCCACCGTGAAGTGGTCGACCTGCTCGCCCGTCTCGGCGATGCCGCGCACGGTCAGCGTGGCCGTACGGCCCTTCGCGGCCGGGGTGACGTCCACCCGCAGGAACGAGTAGTCGAGGTAGCGCACACGCGACCAGGTGACGGTCTCGTCGACCTTGCCGTCCTTGGTGTTGATGAAGGAGGCGACCGAGTCGACCTCGTTCTCGTGGCCCTCGTAGGAGAGCGGGGCGCTGAACGCGTACAGACTGCGGCCGGCCGCGCCCGCGGTGACGTAGACCACACCCTCGGACTCGGGGTACGCCGTGCCGCCGATCGGGAGCTTCTTGGTGACCGCGCCCGCCTTGATCACGTCGGTGCGCTCGTACTGGTGGTTGTGGCCGTTGATGACCAGGTCGACCGTGTACTTCTCGAACAGCGGCACCCACTCCTGGCGCACGCCCCCCTCCGAGGCGTGCGCGGTGGAGGTGCAGTAGGCGCAGTGGTGGAAGAAGACGACGACGAAGTCGACGTCCTTCGACGCCCGGTACTTCTTCAGCTGTGTCTCGAGCCACTTCGTCTGGGTGCCGCCCGAGATGCCGAGGTTGGCCGGGATCTCGAAGGAGATGTCGTTGGCGTCGAGCGAGATCACCGCCGTGTTGCCGTGGACGAAGGTGTAGACGCCCGGGAGGTTCTTCTTGTCGGGACCGTTGTCCGGGAGGTTCCAGCGCGCCTCCTCGCCCCCGTAGCCGTTGGGCGAGTACCAGGCCTCCATGTCGTGGTTGCCGTAGGCCGGCATCCACGGGACGGACTTGGCGACGGACTCGGTCTGGGCGAGGAACTGGTCCCAGATCCGCGCGTCGAAACCGGTGTCGGAGGCCTTGCCCTGGCCGGCCGGGTCGGCGTACGCGATGTCGCCGGCGTGCAGGTGGAAGGCCGGGTTCTGACCGAGGAGCAGGCTGTTGTTGGCGAGACCGTGGTAGCTGACGCCCTCGTCGCCGAACGCGGTGAACGTGAACGGCGCCTTGTGGTCGGGGGCGGTGGTGAAGGTGCCGAGGGTGCCGAGGAGGTGGGCGGCGGCCGGGTCGAAACCCGCGTGACCGACGCCGTAGTAGTACGTCCTGCCGGGCTTGAGGTGGGTGAGCCGGGCGTGCAGGTAGTACTGGGTGTGGTCGCCGCCGGTGCCCACCCCGGCCGGGGTGTGGAGGGTGCGCACCTCTGCCTCGATCCTGCGGGACAGGTCCCAGGGGTGGGCGCCGATCCGGATGAAGGGCTTCTTCACCGCGACCGGGACCTGCCAGGAGACCGTGATCTCGGTGCGCGGGTCGTTGCCGTAGGCGAGGTGGCGGCCGAAGGGGGCGACGAGGGCGCCGTCGACGTGCTCGGCGGCCGGCGTGGTCCTCGGGGCCCGCGCCGGCACCGCCGCCTGGGCCGGGGCGCCGGTCACGAACGCGCCACCCGTGACGGCGCCCAGCGTGACGGCGCCGCCTCTGATCATCGTGCGTCGGGAGAACTTGGCGCGCAGGTACTCGTGCTGCTCGGCCATGCTCATGCGGTCGGCGAGCCGCTCGGGTACGCCCATGCGAGGAGTGTCCATGACGTCTGAAACTCGTCGCCTCGGGCGACGGCCCGCCAGACGCCATATGGACGGTGCGCGAACAGCGGCTCATAACACATTCAACGTTGTCCCAAGGCTCCTTAACAGGTGCTTGCCCGAAATCGGGCACGATTCTTGCGAAAGCGGCTCGCGTCCTCCAGGATCTACCGGGTGCACGACGAACTCGTTGATCACCTGACGCGGTCCACGCCTCTCCAGCGGGGCGAGGCGCTCCGGGTGATCCAGGACGTGCTCGCCTACTTCGACGAGACGACCGAGAACTACGTCCGTCGCCGCCACCGCGAGCTCCAGGCCCAGGGCCTGGTCAACGCGGAGATCTTCGAACGGGTCGAGGCGGACCTGAAATACCGTGCGGTGGCGCCGCCGGAGCTCACGCTCAGGCAACTGCGGCGCATCGTCTACGGGTGATCGAAAGCTTGGGGATACCTATATATGTGCGGAATCGTCGGATACATCGGCAGGCGTGACGTGGCCCCGCTGCTGCTCGAAGGCCTTCAGCGGCTCGAGTACCGCGGCTACGACTCGGCGGGCATCGTCGTCACCTCGCCCAAGACGGCCGGCCTGAAGATGGTCAAGGCCAAGGGCCGGGTCCGCGACCTGGAGGCCAAGGTCCCGGCGCGCTTCAAGGGCACCACCGGCATCGCCCACACCCGCTGGGCCACCCACGGCGCCCCCTCCGACGTGAACGCCCACCCGCACATGTCGGCCGATCTCAAGGTCGCCGTCGTCCACAACGGCATCATCGACAACGCCTCCGACCTCCGCAAGAAGCTCGAGGCGGACGGCGTCGAGTTCCTCTCCGAGACGGACACCGAGGTCCTCGTCCACCTGGTCGCCCGCGCCCAGGCCGACAAGCTCGAGGACAAGGTCCGCGAGGCGCTGCGCGTGGTCGAGGGCACCTACGGCATCGCCGTCATGCACGCCGACTTCAACGACCGCATCGTCGTCGCCCGCAACGGCTCCCCGGTCGTCCTCGGCATCGGCGAGAAGGAGATGTTCGTCGCCTCGGACATCGCCGCGCTGGTCGCCCACACCCGCCAGATCGTCACCCTCGACGACGGCGAGATGGCCACCCTGAAGGCCGACGACTTCCGCACCTACACGACCGAGGGCACCCGCACCACGGCCGAGCCGACCACCGTCGAGTGGGAGGCCGCCTCGTACGACATGGGCGGCCACGACACCTACATGCACAAGGAGATCCACGAGCAGGCCGACGCCGTGGACCGCGTGCTGCGCGGCCGCATCGACGACCGCTTCTCCACCGTGCATCTGGGCGGCCTCAACCTGGACGCCCGCGAGGCGCGCCAGATCCGCCGGGTGAAGATCCTCGGCTGCGGCACCTCGTACCACGCGGGCATGATCGGCGCCCAGATGATCGAGGAGCTCGCCCGCATCCCCGCGGACGCCGAGCCCGCCTCCGAGTTCCGCTACCGCAACGCGGTCGTGGACCCCGACACCCTGTACATCGCCGTCTCGCAGTCCGGCGAGACGTACGACGTGCTGGCGGCCGTCCAGGAGCTGAAGCGCAAGGGCGCCCGGGTGCTGGGCGTGGTCAACGTGGTCGGCTCGGCGATCGCCCGCGAGGCGGACGGCGGCGTGTACGTGCACGCCGGCCCCGAGGTCTGCGTCGTCTCGACGAAGTGCTTCACCAACACCACGGTCGCCTTCGCCCTGCTCGCCCTGCACCTGGGCCGTACCCGTGACCTCTCCGTGCGCGACGGCAAGCGGATCATCGAGGGTCTGCGCAAGCTGCCCGCGCAGATCGCCGAGATCATGGAGCAGGAGGCCGAGATCGAGAAGCTGGCCGAGACGCTCGCCGAGGCCCGCTCGATGCTCTTCATCGGCCGCGTCCGGGGCTACCCCGTCGCCCGTGAGGCCTCGCTGAAGCTCAAGGAGGTCTCGTACATCCACGCCGAGGCCTACCCGGCCTCCGAGCTCAAGCACGGCCCGCTGGCCCTCATCGAGCCCGCGCTCCCGACGGTCGCGATCGTCCCCGACGACGACCTGCTGGAGAAGAACCGCGCCGCCCTGGAGGAGATCAAGGCCCGCAGCGGCAAGATCATCGCGGTCGCCCACCGGGAGCAGGAGAAGGCCGACCAGACGGTCGTCGTCCCCAAGAACGAGGACGAACTCGACCCGATCCTGATGGGCATCCCGCTCCAGCTCCTCGCCTACTACACGGCGAAGGCCCTCGGCCGCGACATCGACAAGCCGCGGAACCTCGCGAAGTCCGTCACGGTGGAGTAGCAGCCCTTCCCGCTCACACAGAACGGACCCCCCGTGGTGCCACCCACCACGGGGGGTCCGTCCTCATCGCCGGGGACGCCCGACACCCCGGCGGCGGCTGCCGGTCAGCCGGTGGCCGTCACGCCCCGGCCGGCAGCCCGCCTGGGAAGGGCACTGGGCCAGTGGGCCAGCGCCGCCGTCGCCGCGTACCAGGCCACCGCGCCCGCCGCGACGGCGAACCAGCCGCCGACCTTGGTGAGTCCGTCACTGTCGGCGAACCGGGCGACGGCCATCAGCACGAGTGCGACGCAGAACAACCCGTAGGATCCCTGGCCGAGTTGATCCCCTCCGGCCAGGGTCAGGGAGAGCGCCACGAGGGCGAACAGGAGCAGGAAGAGCCCTGCGGCGTTGTCGGAGACCTGGGCGCCGGCGGAGACCGCCCAGGTGAACCAGAAGGCGCCGAGGACGGTGTAGGCGGTGCCGGTGGCCGCGTCGCGGTCCCGGAGGGCGAACAGGCCGGCGACGAACAGTGCGACGCCGCCGACGTAGTGCGCGATGGATACGGCGTCCGCAGCCGTCACGCCGTCGATGAGGTCGGTGTATCCGAGCCCGAAGGCCAACAGGGTGACACCCAGGGCGAGTCGGCCGGCGATCGTGGTGGTGCTGCTTCCCGCAGAGACGTCGTTGTCCACGGCGGGGCTCCCTTCATGCATGTGCAGTTGTGTGAGCGATATATGCCCTTCACAAAGGCACAAACACCCCTACGCGCCAGTAGATTTATGCTGCGCGACCAGGGGGGCCGGACCTACCCAGATCTCATCTCACCTGGGAGGACGGCGAGTTACGGAATGACAACGACCGGCCGCCTGGCCCGCTTGGCGAGCCGCCCGGCGACCGAGCCGAAGATGCGGCCGACGATGCCGTGGGTCGAGCCGACGACGATCGCGTCGGCCTCGTACTCCCGCCCGACCTCTTCGAGTTCGTGGCAGATGTCGCCGCCGCGCTCGACCAGGATCCAGGGCACCTCGGCGAGGTACTCCGCGCAGGCGAGCTCCAGACCGAGCACCTCGGTGCGGTGGTCCGGCACGTCCACGAAGACGGGCGGCTCGCAGCCGGCCCACACCGTGGTGGGCAGCCGGTTGGCGACATGGACGATGATCAGGCCGGAGCCGGAACGGTGGGCCATGCCGATGGCGTACGCGAGCGCGCGCTCACTGGACGTGGAGCCGTCGAAGCCGACGACCACGCCGTGCTTGAAGGCGGGATCGCAGGAGTGGCGTGCGTCTTCCGCCGCCAGGGGCTCGGCCGCCGTAGGGTCGGCGACGGGCCGCTTGCGGTCCGCGGGTTCGAAGAATTCGTGACCGGCCATGGCTGTCTCGGCGTATTGATCCTTATACGGGTGGGACGCGCGGTGAACGACGGAGCTGTCCGGGAATCATCTTCCCAACCCCATACCCCCAAGGGTACGGCGGCACGCCTCCTGGGCCCAGATCCCGCACGCCCCCGGTGGGGGTTCCAGGGAGCATGCACGAGCGGACGCCCGTAACGCAATGGTTGCTGCCCCGTACAGGCGGTTTGCACAGGATTCACTGACGCGGGACCGGCGCGGGCAGTGACCGACCGCCCGAACCGGCGTTGAACCCCGTGCACCGCCGTCCCGCGACCGCCGTACCGCCCCCGCCGCACCGCCCCCGCACCGCCGCCCAAGGAAGGAGCCCACCCCGTGCCCTCGTTCCGTGCCCCTTCCGAGACCCGCCCCGGCGACGACCGGTCGACCGATCTGATCCGCTGGGCGGCCTTCAGCTGTTTCCTGGTCCCGGTGGTCCTCCTCTGGTACGGCACCTCGCTCGCCGGCACCACCGGCACCGCCCTGGGGCTCGCCGCCGTCACGGCCGTCTGCCGGGTGCTGCTGCGCCGGTCCGAGCGGTGCGCGGTCCGGTTGCTCGACGAGGAGCACGCGCCGCAAGGGCACCCCCGGGGGCGCCATCAGCGCACCGGGGCGGGGTCGCATCGTGGCGGTCGTCACTCCGGGGGAAACTCACCGGCCGGTTGACCGGTTTCCATACTCCGACCCGCTTCTTTTCAGCCAACTTCCGGTGATGGCGCGTCCCTTGCCCCAACCACCCCCCACCCCCCGTTCCACCTGCACGGAAAGGGCCTCAGGGGCCCTGCGCACCCTACGGGGATTGGCCACCGCACCGAGGCGCACTTCCCTGCACGGCCCACGAGTGCAACGCTTCGTGATCGAATGCTTCACGCCAAGTTGCCATGTCGACAATCTGCCGGGTGGTGAACTGGCCACGTCGGCATTGTGCGACACGTTAGATTCGATCTTGACTGTCTACGGCGGGGGACTCGTGCAGGACCGAGGGGAAACGTGCAGGAGCGACACAACCGAGGAGCCGCGACCACCGAGGGGGGCTTAGCAGGATGAGCCACGACTCCACTGCCGCGCCGGAAGCCGCGGCCCGGAAACTCTCCGGGCGACGCCGCAAGGAGATCGTCGCGGTGCTGCTGTTCAGCGGCGGCCCCATTTTCGAGAGTTCCATTCCATTGTCGGTGTTCGGGATTGACCGCCAGGACGCCGGCGTACCGCGCTACCGCTTGCTGGTGTGCGGTGGTGAGGAAGGCCCGCTGCGGACCACAGGGGGCCTCGAACTCACCGCACCACACGGCCTGGAGGCGATCTCCCGGGCGGGCACGGTCGTCGTGCCGGCCTGGCGTTCGATCACCTCGCCGCCGCCGGAGGACGCGCTCGACGCACTGCGCCGGGCGCACGAGGAGGGCGCCCGCATCGTGGGCCTGTGCACCGGCGCGTTCGTGCTGGCCGCCGCGGGTCTGCTGGACGGCCGTCCGGCCACGACCCACTGGATGTACGCGCCGACGCTGGCCAAGCGCTATCCGTCGGTACACGTGGATCCGCGCGAACTGTTCGTCGACGACGGCGATGTGCTGACGTCCGCGGGCACCGCGGCCGGAATCGATCTGTGTCTGCACATCGTGCGGACGGATCACGGTAACGAGGCGGCGGGCGCGCTGGCCCGGCGGCTGGTCGTGCCACCACGCCGGTCGGGCGGCCAGGAGCGCTACCTCGACCGGTCTTTACCCGAGGAGATCGGCGCCGACCCGCTCGCCGAGGTCGTCGCCTGGGCGCTGGAGCATCTCCACGAGCAGTTCGACGTGGAGACGCTGGCAGCACGCGCCTACATGAGCCGCCGCACCTTCGACCGCCGCTTCCGGTCCCTGACCGGCAGCGCGCCGCTGCAGTGGCTGATCACCCAGCGGGTGCTCCAGGCACAGCGTCTGCTGGAGACGTCGGACTACTCGGTGGACGAGGTCGCGGGGCGCTGCGGCTTCCGTTCCCCGGTGGCCCTGCGCGGCCACTTCCGCCGGCAGCTCGGCTCGTCGCCCGCGGCGTACCGGGCGGCCTACCGGGCCCGCAGACCGCAGGGCGAACGGCAGACGGACAACGAACCGTCCGGGCCGCCGCAACCGCCTCCGGCGCTGCACCCGGACGCTCCGGGACCGGTACCGCCGCAGCTGCGGCGTACGGCCTCGGCGGCGGCCGGTGCGATGGGCTCGTCGGCGTCCCTGCCGTCCGAGCACGCGCGCGACGCGTACGCGACCTCGCGGGCGAGTCTGCCGGGGCAGCGCAGCGGTACCTGAGCGGGTGACGGACCTCTCGCGCGCCGGCCGGGCCCAACGGCCCGGCCGGCGCCCGGGCACGAGAGCGCCCACGCGGGGCACCTCAAACGCCGACGTCAGCTTTAGGGTGGTCGCATGAACGATCGCATGGTGTGGATCGACTGCGAGATGACCGGCCTCTCGCTGTCGGACGATGCTCTCATCGAGGTTGCCGCCCTCGTCACCGACTCGGAGCTGAACGTGCTCGGCGACGGCGTCGACATCGTCGTCCGCCCGCCGGCCCGGGCGCTGGAGACGATGCCGGAGGTGGTGCGCGAGATGCACACCGCGTCCGGGCTGCTCGACGAGCTGGCCGGCGGGACGACCCTCGCCGAGGCCGAGGCCCAGGTGCTCGCGTATGTGAGGGAGCACGTGAAGGAGCCGGGCAAGGCGCCGCTGTGCGGCAACTCCGTGGGCACGGACCGCGGATTCCTGGCGCGGGACATGACCGCCCTCGAGGGTTACCTCCACTACCGGATCGTCGACGTGTCGTCGATCAAGGAGCTCGCCCGGCGCTGGTACCCGCGGGCCTACTTCAACAGCCCCCCGAAGAACGGCAACCACCGCGCCCTCGCCGACATCCGCGAGTCCATCGCGGAACTGCGCTACTACCGCGAGGCCGTCTTCGTGCCGCAGCCCGGGCCGGACTCCGACACCGCCCGGACCATCGCCGCGAAGCACGTCCTGCCCAGTGCCTGACCGGACCCCGTAAAGCCGTGCGCGAGCACCCCTTCGGACCCTGTACACTTTTTCTCGGCCGGTAGGGAGACCACAAAGTCCAACTGCCGGGCGTGGTGGGTGTAGCTCAGCTGGTAGAGCACCTGGTTGTGGTCCAGGATGCCGCGGGTTCGAGTCCCGTCACTCACCCTGAGTCATCAGCCGGTGACTTCCCGAGAGGGAGGTCACCGGCTGATGTGTTTCCCGGGAGGGGTCATGCGCTCGCGAGTCACCGCCGAGCCGTTCGCGACCGCCCGGCTCGATCTGCTCCCCCTGCGCGTGGATCACGCGGCCGAGATGGCGGTCGTCCTGGGCGACCCCGCGCTGCACACCTTCGTCGGCGGCGTCCCCTGCACACCCGAGGCCCTGCGCGCCCGCTACGAACGGCTCGTCGCCGGTTCGCCGGATCCGTCCGTCACCTGGTGCAACTGGGTGCTGCGGGTACGGGACGCCGACCGGGCGGCCGGGACCGTACAGGCCACCGTGACCGGACGGGACCGGGCCGAGATCGCCTGGGTCGTCGGCACCTCCTGGCAGGGCCGCGGCCTCGCTTCGGAGGCGGCCGCGGGACTCGTCGCCTGGTTGCGGGCACAGGGTGTGCGGACGATCGTCGCCCATGTCCGTCCCGACCACCACGCGTCCGCGGCGGTGGCCCGCTCCGCGGGGCTCTCGGCCACCGCGGAGCGGCAGGACGGCGAGGTGCGGTGGCGGCTGTCCGTCGCGCCGTGAAGCGGTGCCGCGCTCAGGAGGAGGAGCGCCCCACCAGCTCCGTGGCCAGCACGACCTGCCGCCGCTCCAGGCCCCGGGACACCGCGGGACGGCGGTCCGCGATCTCCGTGAGGAGCAGGTCCAGCATCCTGCGGCCCATCTCCTCGATGGGCTGGCGCACGCTCGTCAGCGGGGGGTCCATGTGCCGGGCGATCGCCGAGTCGTCGTAGCCGACCATCGCCACGTCCTCCGGGAGACGGCGGCCCGCCTCGCGCAGTGCACGGCGGGCGCCGGCCGCCATGACGTCGGAGCCCGCGAAGACGGCGTCCAGGGAGGGGTTGCGGGCGAGAAGCTCCCCCATCGCGCGGTGTCCGCCCTCCTCGGTGAAGTCGCCCGGGGCGATCAGGCCCTCGTCCGGCGGGTAACCCGCGTCGCGCAGGGCGTCGCGGTAGCCGTCGACGCGTCGCTGGGCGCCGTAGACGTCCAGGCGGCCCGTGATGTGGGCGATGTGGGTACGGCCCCGGGAGAGCAGGTGCTCCACCGCCGAGCGGGCGCCGCCGTAGTTGTCGGAGTCCACGGACGGCAGGGTCTCGGCGGCGGAGCGCGGGCCGCTGATCACCGCCGGGATCTCCAGCTGGGCCAGCAGGTCGGGCAACGGGTCGTCGGCGTGCACCGAGACCAGGAGCACGCCGTCGACGCGGTGCGCGGCCAGGTACTGGGCCAGCCTTTGCCGTTCACGGTCGCTACCCGCGAAGATCAGCAGCAGCTGCATCTCGGTGTCGGCGAGTTCGGCTCCGACGCCGCGCAGCATGTCCGAGAAGTACGGCTCGGCGAAGAACCGGGTCTCCGGCTCGGGCACCACCAGCGCGATCGCGTCCGTGCGGTTGGCGGCGAGGGCGCGGGCCGCGGTGTTCGGGACGTAGCCGAGCTCGGCCACGGCCGCCTCGACGGCCGCGCGGGTCGCGTCACTGACCCGGGGCGAGCCGTTGATCACCCGGGAGACCGTGCCGCGGCCGACGCCGGCGCGCGCGGCCACCTCTTCGAGAGTCGGCCGCCCCCCGCTCCGGCTCCGCGCTCCGTGGCTTGCCATGGGCCCCGCCTTCCCGCCGTTGTTCACGCTGGCCTGGAATCTAACAGCCGTGACCGGGGTGAACTCCTCGGGAGAGCCCCTTCCGACCACTTCGCGGGTCCGCTCGCCCTCGTGGGCTCCACCCGCGCGCGAGCGGAGCCCGGCGAACAGGCCCGATGGGTCAGCCGGCGTCGCAGGTGCGCCAAGGCCTGGCGTCGCGGACATCACTGGCGGTGATGCGCCGCCCGCGTCCGGCCGTCCCTTGCTCGCCGACGGCAGGGACCACCGACCGGGCCCCGCGTCTCCACAACTCCCCCGCACGGGCGCGAACATCACGGGAGCCGTTCCGGTGCGCGTGACCGACGAACCGGCAGCGCCGGCACGCCGGTCGGACCGCGACCACGGTATCGACCCGGCACTTCCGGTTGTCCGGGGCCGCCCGCGAAAGCGACGCCCCTGAACCTTCCTTCGACGGTCCGCCAGGAGACGGTGCGAGCCTCCGTCTGCCAGGACGGCATCCGCACGTACCGCTCCACCGAGTCCCATCCCAACGCGAGGGCGCGATGCGCCTCCCCCGGATTCCGCTTCGAGCCCTGTCGGCCGGAGCTCCGTGCGTTCAGACTTGCACGCAACACTGTGTACGCATCGGCCGTCTTCGCGATCACCCGCCGAGCGGCCCGCGCCCGCGACCACCGACGGTTCTCGATCCCGGAGCGGCCGCGCTCGCGCAGGGCGGAGTTCTTGTACGTCGCATGCACCGAGGCGACCTCGGCAGCTCAGGTGGCGGCTTCGTCACAAGCGCGCGGCTTCGCCTCGAGCGCCGGTGCCCGAACAGGCGTCGGCAGGAGCCTGACCTGCACAAGCAGCTTCACACCACGCTCGTTGTCCCGCATGATCGGCGCGTTGCACACGAACAGACGAGCCTCCATCGAAAGGGTGATCGGCATCGCGATCTCCGTCCGCCGACCATCACCTCGACACCGCCGTCCAGAGCCTCGACGGCATGGATTCGATGAAAGAAACATCTCGAAGCGGTATCGCGCCGCCCCCACTCTTGACACCCCCGCCCGAACCGACGACTCTTCAACACATCACCTGTGGGAGCGCTCCCACGGTACCTGACACATACACATCCCGCACGTTCCCCGCCCGAGCCGCAGCGAGTAACTAACGGGCCCAACAATGCAGTTGGCCGGGGGGTCGGCACGTCAGGGCAACAGGAGGACGCAATGCGAGCACGTACCCGAACCACCCGCCGGGTGGTGGTCCTGGCGGCCGTCGCGTCGCTGGGCGCCGGGCTGCTGGCCGGCTGTGCCGACGATGGTGGCGACGACGCTTCCGACGGCGCGTCGTCGGGCGGCGGCAAGGGCAAGACGACGATCACGCTGGGTCTGTTCGGCACGATGGGCTTCAAGGAGGCCGGTCTCTACGCCGAGTACGAGAAGCTCCACCCCGACATCAAGATCGCCGAGAATGTCACGGAGCGCAACGAGAACTACTACCCGGCGCTTCTCAACCACCTCACGACCAACAGTGGCCTGATGGACGTCCAGGCCATCGAGGTCGGCAACATAGCCGAGGTCGTCGCCACCCAGGCGGCCAAGTTCGAGGACATGGCCAAGGTCTCGGGCGTCGACAAGAGCAAGTGGCTGGGCTGGAAGTGGTCGCAGGGCACCACCAAGGACGGCCAGACGATCGCTCTCGGCACCGACGTCGGCCCGATGGCCCTCTGCTACCGCAAGGACCTCTTCCAGGCGGCCGGTCTGCCCACCGACCGCGAGGCGGTCGGCAAGCTGTGGGCCGGCGACTGGAACAAGTTCATCGCCACCGGCGAGCAGTACAAGAAGAAGGCCAAGGCGGGCACCTTCTTCATGGACTCCCCCGGCGGACTGATCAACGCCATCCTCAGCAGTGAGGAGGAGAAGTTCTACGACTCCTCCGGCGAGATCATCTACAAGTCGAACCCGGCGGTGAAGGCCGCCTTCGACCTGACCGCGAAGGCCGCCGAGGAGGGCCTGGTCCAGGCCCAGACGCAGTTCCAGCCGGCCTGGGACACGACGATCGCCAACAGCAAGTTCGCCACCATCGCCTGCCCGCCGTGGATGCTCGGCACCATCAAGGGCAAGGCGAAGGCCGAGGACGCCGGCAAGTGGGACGTGGCCGTCGCGCCCAAGTCCGGCAACTGGGGCGGTTCCTTCCTGGGCGTGCCGAAGAGCGGCAAGCACGTGAAGGAGGCCGAGGCGTTCATCACCTGGCTGACCGCGCCCGAGCAGCAGGCGAAGCTGTTCAAGGTGCAGGGTTCCTTCCCGAGCACGCCCAGCGCGTACACGATGCCCGAAGTGACCGGTGCGAAGAACGAGATGACCGGTGACTCGCCGATCGGCACGGTCTTCTCCGAGGCCGCCAAGACGGCTCCGGTGCAGGTGATCGGCCCGAAGGACCAGATCATCCAGCAGGGCCTGACGGACAACGGCGTCATCCTCGTGACGAAGGGCAAGTCGGCGGCGGAAGCCTGGAACACGGCCACCAAGACCATCGACAACAACCTGGACAAGTGACCCGAATGGCCACCCGCCACGACACCGCCGCGCCCCCCGCCAAGGAGGGGGGCGCGGCCCCGGGCCGCCCGCCCGTCGTTCCCACGGAGGCGGAGCAGCGGCACCGGGCCCGGCTGTCCCGCCGCTGGCAGCGGGACAAGCGCTGGAGCCCGTACGCCTTCGTCTCGCCGTTCTTCCTGCTGTTCCTCGCGTTCGGCCTGTTCCCGCTGATCTACACCGGCTGGGCCTCGCTGCACCAGGTGGAGCTGACCGCGCCCACCGACATGACGTGGGTGGGGATGCGCAACTACACGCGCATCTTCGACGACGACTTCTTCTGGAACGCGGCGAAGAACACCCTGACGATCGGGATCATCTCGACCGTTCCGCAGCTGCTGATGGCCATGGGCCTCGCCCACATCCTCAACTACAAGCTGCGTGCCTCGACCTTCTACCGGGTCGCGATGCTCGCGCCGTACGCGACCTCGATCGCGGCCGCCTCGCTGGTGTTCGTGCTGCTCTTCGGGCGCGACTACGGCATGATCAACTGGGCGCTGCACTTCGCCGGGATCGACGCGATCGACTGGCAGAACGACAAGTGGCCTTCGCAGATCGCCGTCTCGTCGATCGTCATCTGGCGGTGGACCGGCTACAACGCGCTGATCTACCTGGCCGCGATGCAGGCGATCCCGCAGGACCTGTACGAGTCGGCGGCGCTGGACGGCGCCAGCCGCTGGAAGCAGTTCCTGCACGTCACGCTGCCGTCGCTGCGGCCGACGATCCTGTTCACGGTCGTCGTCTCGACGATCGGCGCCAGTCAGGTCTTCGGCGAGCCGCTGCTGTTCGACGCCAACAAGGGCGCGTCGGGTGGCGCGGAGCACCAGTTCCAGACGCTGGGCCTGTACCTGTACGAGCAGGGCTGGGTGAACCAGCACCTGGGCCGGGCCTCGGCGATCGCCTGGACGATGTTCCTGATCCTGATCCTGATCGGCATCGTCAACTACGTCATCTCGCGCCGGCTGCGCGCCAGTAGTTAGGAGTACCGGCCGTGACGACGACGACAACGACCGCGAAGCCCGTAGAACCCGAAGACGCCGTGCCGACGGCCCGGAAGGTGCGCCGGCCGAAGTCCGCGCGGGCCGGCGGGCAGATGCACGGCGGGCCGATCGCCTACATCGTCCTGGGCGTGTTCACCATCGTTTCGCTGTTCCCGCTGGTGTGGACGGCCATCGCGGCGTCCCGCGACAACAACCGGCTGGCGCAGAACCCGCCGCCCTTCCAGTTCGGCTCGAACCTCTTCCACAACCTGGACCTGGCCTGGAACGACGCGAACCTGGGCAAGGCGTTCGTCAACACGACGATCGTGGCGGGGACTTCGGCGGCGACCATCGTCTTCCTGTCGACGATCGCCGGGTTCGCCTTCGCCAAGCTGCGGTTCCGGGGCCGGGGCGCGCTGATGCTGATCGTGATCGGCACGATGATGGTGCCGCCGCAGCTGAGCATCATCCCGCTGTACATGATGGTCGCCAAGCTGGAGTGGACGGACCAGCTCCAGGCGGTGATCCTGCCGTCGCTGGTGAGCGCGTTCGGCGTGTTCTTCATGCGGCAGTACCTGATCCAGGCGCTGCCCGACGAGATCATCGAGGCGGCCCGGGTGGACGGCGCGAGCAGCTGGCGGGTGGTGTGGCACGTGGTGTTCCCCGCGGCGCGCCCCGCGATGGCGGTGCTCGGCATGCTGATGTTCGTGCAGACGTGGAACGACTTCCTCTGGCCGTTCCTCGTGCTGAGCCAGACCGGCAACCCGACCGTGCAGGTCGCGGTCGCGGGCCTCGGCCGCGGGTACACCCCGGACCAGTCCCTGATCATGGCGGGCGCGCTGCTGGGCACGCTGCCGCTGCTGCTGGTCTTCGCGATCTTCGGCAAGCAGATCGTGGGCGGCATCATGCAGGGCGCAGTGAAGGGCTGAGGGCGCGGCCCCACTCCGTACGACGCCTCGACGACGCCCTCCCGTCCGTCAGTCCGTGACTTCCCAGGGGGCCGGGTCACCGCCGCCCCGGCCCCCTCCGCACCAACTTCCCCCCAACCTCGTCGGTCTCGACGACCACCCATGGGAGCGCTTCCATGCCTGAGCCCCTTTCTCCGGTGACCTTCCCGCCCGCCTTCCTCTGGGGCGCCGCGACCTCCGCGTACCAGATCGAGGGGGCGGTGCGGGAGGGCGGCCGAACCCCCTCGATCTGGGACACCTTCAGCCATACACCCGGCAAGACGGCCGGTGGCGAAACCGGTGACATCGCTGTCGACCACTACCACCGCTACCGCGACGACGTGGCGCTGATGGCGGAGCTCGGCCTGTCCGCGTACCGCTTCTCGATCTCCTGGTCCCGGGTCCAGCCGACCGGCCGGGGCCCCGCGGTCCAGGTGGGCCTGGACTTCTACCGCCGTCTGGTGGACGAGCTGCTGGCGGCGGGCATCAAGCCGGCCGTCACCCTCTACCACTGGGACCTTCCCCAGGAGCTGGAGGACGCGGGCGGCTGGCCGGAGCGGGACACGGCGCTCCGGTTCGCGGAGTACGCGCAGATCGTCGGCGAGGCGCTCGGCGACCGCGTGGAGAACTGGATCACGCTGAACGAGCCGTGGTGCAGCGCGTTCCTGGGTTACGCGTCCGGTGTGCACGCGCCGGGCCGTACCGAGCCGGTGGCCTCGCTGAAGGCGGCGCACCACCTGAACCTGGCGCACGGGCTGGGCACCTCGGCGCTGCGTGCGGCGATGCCGGCCCGCAACCAGGTGGCGATCAGCCTCAACTCCTCGGTGGTCCGCCCGCTCTCCCCGGGCGAGCCGGCGGACCTGGCCGCGGTGCAGAAGATCGACGACCTGGCCAACGGCGTCTTCCACGGACCGATCCTGCGGGGCGCCTACCCGGAGACCCTGCTGGCGGCGACCTCGTCGCTGACGGACTGGTCGTACGTCCTCGACGGCGATCTGCGCGCCATCCACCAGCCGCTGGACGCGCTGGGCCTGAACTACTACACGCCCACGCTGGTCTCGGCGGCGGACGCGTCGGTGCGGGGCCCGCGCTCGGACGGCCACGGCGCGAGCGACCACTCGCCGTGGCCGGGCGCGGACGACGTGGCCTTCCACCTGACCCCGGGCGACCGTACGGAGATGGGCTGGTCCATCGACCCAACGGGTCTGCACGACCTGATCATGCGCTACACGGCGGAGGCGCCGGGCCTGCCCCTCTACATCACGGAGAACGGCGCGGCCTACGACGACAAGCCCGACTCGGACGGCCGTGTCCACGACCCCGAGCGCATCGCCTATCTGCACGGCCACCTCTCGGCGGTCCGGCAGGCGATCGCGGACGGCGCGGACGTGCGGGGCTACTACCTCTGGTCGCTCCTGGACAACTTCGAGTGGGCGTACGGCTACGAGAAGCGGTTCGGCGCGGTCTACGTGGACTACGCGACGCTGACCCGTACGCCGAAGTCGAGCGCCCTCTGGTACAGCCAGGCGGCCCGCACGGGCACCCTGGCGCCGACCGAGACCGACTGACCCGGGGGAGCGGGGAGAGGGCGCGGCGGGCCGGGGGGCCTGCCGCGCCCTTCGCCGGGTGTCGGCTTTCGTCGGTGAGCGCCGACGGCCGGACCCCGGTCGTCACGGACGCACCGAGCCGGACCGTGCGTGCTGTGGCGCCCTTCCGGCCGGGGTCACGCCGAAGTCGCCGTCCGGAGCTCGCGCGGAGGCGCTCGGGTGGGTCAGCCCTTGTTGGCGCCGAGCGTGAGACCGCTGACGAACTGGCGCTGGAGCGCGAAGTAGACGATCAGGGTGGGGATCGCGGTGAGCAGGGCGCCGGCGGCGACCAGGTTGGGGTCGGTGAAGTACTGGCCGGACAGGTTGTTGAGGGCCGAGGTGATCGGCATGTTGTCGCCGGTGGAGATCAGCACGATCGCCCAGAAGAAGTCGTTGTAGATCCAGATGGACAGCAGGGTCGCCAGGGCGGCCATCGCGGGCTTGCACAGCGGCAGCACGATCTGCCAGTACAGCCGCCAGACGGACGCGCCGTCCACCAGCGCGGCCTCGGTCAGCTCGTGCGGCAGCGAGCGCATGTAGTTGCTGAGTACGAAGGCGCAGAAGCCGGACTGGAACGCCACGTGGATCAGGACCAGGCCGAGCGCGGAGTCGTAGAGCTTGCCGCTGACGGTGATGCCCGGCAGGTCGACCAGCAGATACAGGCGGTACAGCGGGGTGATGATCACCTGCTGCGGCAGCAGGTTGCCGGCCGTGAACACCAGGAGCAGGAACAGGTTGACCCGGAAGTCGAAGCGGCTGACGTAGAACGCCACGCACGACGACAGGAAGAGGGTCACCAGCACGGCCGGGACCGCGATCAGCAGGGTGTTCCCGAAGTAGTGCAGCATGTCCGACTGCTGGAACGCGTCGGTGAAGTTGTCGAGGCTCAGCTTGTCGGGCCAGGACACGTAGCCCTTCTCGCTGGTCTCCGCATAGGGGCGCAGGGCCGCGTACAGGGCCCACAGCAGGGGTGCCAGCCAGGCCAGGGACGTCACGACGAGGAACGTGTGCAGCAGGACCCGGGCGGGACGGACGGGGGTGCGCTGCTTGGCCGCGAGGGTCGCGCTCATGCTCGCCGCTCCTTCCGGAAGGTCGCGATCAGGTACGGGACGATCACGGCCAGGGAGATGACCAGCAGGACGACGGCGATGGCCGATCCGTATCCGATGCGGCTGGACTCGCCGATGATGTTGTTGGTGACCAGGATCGAGAGCAGCTCGGTCCCCTGGGCGCCCTTGTTGAAGACGAAGACCAGGTCGAAGGCGCGCAGCGCCTCGATGATCGTGACGACCAGGACGACGGTGTTGGTGGGGCGCAGGGTCGGGAAGACGACGTTCCTGAACGTCTGCCACTCGTTCGCGCCGTCCAGCGCCGAGGCCTCGCGCAGGGCCGGGTCGACGCTCTTCAGGCCGGCCAGGTAGAGGATCATCATGTAGCCGGCGTGCCGCCAGGAGGCGGCGACGAGGACGGCCCAGAGGTTGAGGTCGGGGTCGCCGATCCAGTCGATGTAGTGGCCCGGCTCGTTGGCCCCGACGAGGCTGTTGATCAGGCCCGTGTCCGGGTTGTAGACCAGCTGCCAGACGAAGCCCGTCACGGCCAGCGAGACCACGACCGGCAGGAAGAACGCGGTCTGGTAGACCCGGCTGAACCGGATCCGCTTGTCGAGCTGGACCGCCAGGAAGAGCCCGAACGGCGTCGGGATCAGGATGAGCACGACGAACCAGATGACGTTGTGCTGGACGGCGGGCCAGAACTGCGGGTTGTCGGAGAACAACTGCTTGAAGTTGTCGAGCCCCACCCACGTGATGGAGCCGAAGCCGATGCCGTCCCAGCTGGTGAAGGCCAGGGCGATCGAGGCCAGCGCGGTGACCCAGACGAGGGTCACGTGCAGGACGGTGGGCACGCCGGCCATCAGGCCGAGCGTGATGCGGTCGCGGCGGGTCAGCAGGCGCCGGTGGCCCTGCGGAGCGCGCTTCTTCGGGGTCGCGGGGCCCGCAGGCGGCTCGGCGGCCGCCTGCGGGATCTTCGTGGTCGTTCCGGAGCTCATGTGTCGGTGCTCATCCGTCTCGGACGACGCGTCTCAGCCGGACGCGAAGATCGTCTTCTTCTGACGCTCGATGGACGTCAGCAGGCCGTCGATCCCCTTGGGGTCGCGGACGAACTTCTGGAGCGCGGGCTGCATCACCGTGGAGGTGAAGTCCGGGCGGCTGTCACGGTCCATGAACTGCGTGAGGTGCTTGGCGCCGCTGATCATCGCGTACGCCTTCTTCTGGAGCGCGGTGTACGAGGAGGTGTCGGCCTTGGAGGAGGCGGCCACGACGCTCGGGTCCGCCTTGAGGTAGATCGCCTCGGCCTCCGGGGTGCCCAGGTACTCCAGGAGCTGGACGGCGGACGCCTTGCTCTTCGGGGCCTTGGAGAGCATGAAGCCGTCGGTGGGCGCCTCGACGGTGTCCTGGCCGTGGGCCGGGTCGATCTCCGGGAAGGCGAAGAAGTCCAGGTCGTCGGCGTCGGCCTGGTTCGTGAACTGCTGCGCGACGAAGGTGCCCAGCAGATACATGCCGGCCTTCTTGGAGACGAGGGTCTGGGCGGCGTCCTGCCAGGTGCGGCCGACGGCGCCGTCCTGGTGGTAGGGGAGGATCTCGGCCCAGTGGTCGAAGGTCTTGCGGACCTTCGCGTCGGTCCAGGAGGCCTTGCCCGCCATCAGCTCGACGTGGAAGTCGTAGCCGTTGGTGCGGAAGTTGATCTGGTCGAAGGTGCCGAGTGCGGGCCAGGCGTCCTTGTCGCCGAAGGCCACGGGCACGAGCCCGTCCTTCTTCATCTGCCTGCACAGGGCGACGAGCTGGTCCCAGGTGGTGGGGACGGTGTAGCCGTGCTGCTGGAAGACGCTCTTCCGGTAGAAGAGCGCCCAGGGGTACGTGTACAGCGGCACGAAGTAGTACTTGCCGTCCTCGCCCTTGCTGAGCGCCTTCATCGCGTCGGGGAAGTCACCGCCGATCTTCTGCCACACGTCGTCGATCGGGGTGGCGAGTTTCTTGGCCGCGAAGAACTGCATGCGGTAGCCGGCGAACCAGTTGAACACGTCGTCCGGGGTGCCCTGGAGGTAGGAGTTGATCTGCTCCTGGAATGTGTTGTGGTCCTTGGTGTTCACGTCGACCGTGATCCCGGACTGCTTCTTGAATGCCGCGTAGATCTCCGCGAAGGCTTTCTTCGGAACGGCGTCGGAGGCGTTGGAGCCAAGGGTGACGGTCTTCGGGTCGGCCGCCGTGCCGCTGCCGCCACAGGCGGAGAGGAGGGGTATGCCGGCGCCGAGCGCGGCCGCGCCGCCCATACCGCGCAGCAGGGTGCGACGGCTCGGGGAGGGGAGAGCGGGGCGGCCGGAGGGGGAGAGGTGGTGCATGAGCGGCTCCTGACGCGAGGTTCGGCCACGAGGTGTGACTGAAATCCGGTCGCAATCGACCAGAAAGCAACTTGACCGAACACGGGGTGGCGCAATAACAGCCGTATGTCCGGTCATGCGTCAAGAGCCGCTGACTTCATTTGTCGAAACGTAATCGACACGCCTTGATCACTCAGGTGATCGTTTCCCGCTCTCCCTCCTGATCATTTGATGGACCGTTCAATTGATCACTTGTAGGCGGCGAATGCCTTCGAGAACGCGGAATCGGTCTGGACGATCGAACTGCACGTCGCGTCCGCGTAGTTCTTGGCCCCGCCCGCGCACTGCTTGTCCCGGGTCGCCGACCACATCGACAGCGGGCCGAGCCCCTTGGCCTTGGCGAAGGCGACGAGCTGGGTGGCGTCGTCGACCTTGAAGATCTCGGACGTGACGTCGTTCACACCGATCATCGGAGTGACCCCGACCGCCTTCCAGGCCGCGCTCTCACTGAGCCCGAGCACGCTCTTGACCTGCGCCTGGGTGGCGGTCGCGGCCTGCTCGGCGTAGGTCCCCATGTCGCCGCTGTACGCCGGCCCGTAGTCCATCGCCATGATGTTGACGGTGTCGATCCGCACGTTGGCGGACTTGGCGTTCGCCAGCAGGTTCACGCCGTCCTGGGTGAGCCCCTCGGGCATGACCGGGAGGGTGAACGACACGTCCAGGCCGGAGTGCTGCTGCTGAAGCTTGGCGATCGCCTGGGCTCGGCGGGTGTTGGCCGCCGTATCGGGCAGCGCGCCGCCCTCGATGTCGAAGTCCACCTTGGTGAGCCCGTAGGCGTCCACGGCCTTTCCGTACGCCGCCGCCAGCGCGTCCGCAGAGGAGCAGGTCGTCGCCAGCTCGGTACCGGAAGCGCCGCCGAAGGACACCCGGACGTCACCGCCCTTGGCCCGCAGGGCCCCGATCTGCGCGGCCACGCCGTCGCTCGCGAGGTCGGTCACCCCGCCCCACTTGGGCGTGCAGCCGCCGCCGTCGGTGACGAACGCCAGGTTGTAGTCCTTCACCCCGGTCGCGGTCGAGCTCGCCAGGAGGTCGAAGGCCGGATACAGGGAGGTGTCGACGTAGGGGGCGAACCCGGCGGAGGCGGTGGTGCCGGTACCGGTGCTCGCGCTGGTGCTCGGGGCGGGAGAGGAGGGGGTCGCCGGAGAGGAGGGCGAGGAACTGGCGGCCGGGCCCGGGGTGGTGCCGGGACTCGCGGTCACGGTCGGCCGGCCGCTCGGCTCGGGCGTGGCGCCGTCGTCGGCCGAACACCTGGCACCGTCGACGACGCAACCGGCCGGATCCCCGCCGCCGTTGACGACGAAACCGACGGTGACGGACTCCCCTACGGCGAGCCCGTCGGCGTCCCACTCGGGCGGCGAGACGGTGACATGCTGCCCGCTGACGGCGGACTCCCCGTTCCACAGGGAGCTCAGCTTCGCCCCGGTCGGCAGATCGAACTCGAGCTTCCAGTCCGCCTTCGCCCGGTCGCTGTTGTTCGTCACGACGTACTGCGCGGTGTACCCCGTCGACCAGTCGCTGGTCCTGGTGTAGGCCGCCCCGACCCCGGCCGCCTGCGCCGTACCGCCGAGCAGAACGGCGCCGCCGCCCACCACGGCCGCGGCGACCGCGCCGCCGATCATCTTGTTCCTGCCGCTGATCCTGCGCCGATGCGTGCTCATCACGTGCCTGCCTTCACTGCTCACGGGGGTACCCGGGGGTGGGGTGCGGCAGCACGCTAGCGAGCCCGAACCGGGCAAATCGCCTGACAGGGACGGTTGTTGCGGTTCTTAGGGAGCGCTTAAGGAACACATCGGGGGCGGTTAAAGGTCGAGACCTGTTCGCCCCTCAGGAACGGCCGACGAGTGTCCGCCGCCGTCGGCGGACAGCACCCCGGTGGCCCCTGCGCACCGGCTCACGTCCGTCCAGCTGGATCCATATCCGCACCTCGGTTCCGCCCAGTACCGAGGAGCCGATGCGGACGTCACCGCCCGTCGACTCGGCGAGCCGGCGCACGATGTCCAGGCCGAGGCCGGTCGAGCCCGCGGCGCCCGAACCCCTGCCGCGCGCCATGGCCGCCTCGGGGTCGCTGATGCCCGCGCCCGCGTCCGAGACGAGGACGATCACCGCGTCCTCGCCGTTGTGCACGTCGACCGCGAAGGGCGTGCCCTCCGGGGTGTGCCGGAAGACGTTGCCGAGCAGGGCGTCCAGGGCGGCGGCGAGGTCGGTGCGGGCCACGGGTATGCGGACCGGGCGGTCCACCCCGGCCGTGCGTACCTTGCGGCCCTCGTCCTCGGCCAGCGCCGACCAGAACGCCATCCGCTCCCGGACCACCTCCGCCGCGTCACAGCCGGCGCCCGGACCGGCGGCCGCCGTCTGCGGCTTGGCCTCCCGGGCCGTCCGGATGATCGCGTCCACCTCGCGCTCCAGCTGGGCGACGGCGGTTCTCGTCTGCTCGGCGGCCGCAGACTCCCCCAGCGAGGCCGCGTTGAGCCGCAGCACGGTCAGCGGGGTCCGCAGGCGGTGGGACAGGTCGGCCGCCAGCTCCCGCTCGTTGGCGAGCAGTTGCACGACCTGATCGGCCATCGAGTTGAACGCCACCGCCGCGCGCCGCAGTTCGTTCGGTCCCTCCTCGGGCACTCTCGCCCCGAGCTTGCCCTCCCCCAGCTCGTGCGCCCCCTCGACCAGCCGCTTCGCCGGCTGCACCATCCGTACGCCGAGCCGGTCGGCGACGGCGACCGAGCCGACGACCAGCGCCGCCCCGACCGCCGCCAGCACCGCCCAGGCCGTGCCGACGCCGTTGCTCACCTCGGACTCGGGGACGTACACCTCGATCACCACGGTCCCCAGGCTCAGCGCGACCGGCTGGAGCAGTGCGGAGCCTCCGGAGACCTCTGTGGTGGAGGCGCGGCCCAGCTTCCGTACGGCCACGATGTCCGCGTCCGCGGCGCGCTGCCGGCCGAGGTCGACGGCCGCCCGGCCCTCGCTCGCCGGCAGGTGCACCGCCATGCCGTCGTCGGAGCCCGCCGAGGCGACGACCCGCTCCAACTGGTCGCGGTCGGTCGTGATGGACAACGCCGGGACCACGACCGCGGCTTCCCGCTCGGCGTTGGAGAACGCGCGGTCGCGGGCCATCTCCTTGATGACGAGACCGAGCGGGACAGCGAAGGCGACCACGACCATCGTGGTGACCGCCAGACAGACCTTGACCAGTGCCCATCTCATCGGATCGGTCCCGTCCCCCCGGTGTCCGCGGTGTCGGCGGAGACGGGCGGCTCCAGCTTCACCCCGACGCCGCGCAGGGTGTGCAGATAGCGCGGCCGCGCGGCGGTCTCGCCCAGCTTGCGGCGCAGCCAGGACAGATGGACGTCGATGGTCTGGTCGTCGCCGTAGGACTGCTGCCACACCTCGGCCAGCAGCTCCCGCCGCGGGACCACGACCCCCGGCCGGCCCGCCAGAAAGGCCAGCAGGTCGAACTCGCGGCGGGTGAGGTCGAGCCGCACCCCGTCCAGCTCGGCCTGGCGGCGCAGCGGGTCGACGGTCAGACCGCCGACCCGGATGACGCTGGAGGGCGAGGCCTCCGCGGCACCGGACCGGGCCCGCCGCAGCACGGCCGCCATCCGCGCCGACAGGTGCTCCACCGAGAACGGCTTGGTCAGGTAGTCGTCCGCGCCCGCGTTCAGCAGCCGGACGATCTCCGTCTCGTCGTCGCGCGCGGTGGCGATGATGACCGGCACGTCCGTGATGCCGCGCAGCATCTTCAGGGCCTCGGAGCCGTCCAGATCGGGCAGTCCGAGGTCGAGGATGACCACGTCGAAGCGGAAATGGGCGACCTCGCGCAGCGCCTCCAGGGCCGTACCGACGCTGCGCACGAGGTGCGAGGCGTCGGTCAGCTGCCGGATGAGCGCCGAGCGTACGAACTGGTCGTCCTCGACCACGAGCACACTTGCCATGCGCCGCAACCTACGCCATGCGGGCGAGGGTCATTCGGGCCTGTGGACAACTCGGCCCCTGTGGACGAACGGTGAGGCGACGTGCGCGGCCGGCGGACATCCGTGCGACACGGGTGAGGCGCGTGGGGCAAGATGGCCCGCGATGCGCAGAGGACTCGTACACGTACTGGCCTGGTCGCTCGCCACGGGCGCGGCGGTCACGTTGTCGTGGTGGGGTGTCCACACGGTGATGGCGGGCACGGCCTACGACCCACCGCGCGCCCTGCCGCTCACCGCGGGCGACGCGAGCACACAGGAGACGGAGCCGCCGGCCTCGCCGACGAGCAGCCCGTCCGGGTCGCCGAGCCCTTCCCCGACCCCGAGCCGGACCCCGGTGTCCCCGTCCGCCTCCCGGACGGCGGCGACCGCGGGCTCCTCCCCCAGTCCCTCCGCAACGCCCCGGAGCACCTCCCGGGGCACGGTCAGGAGCTACGACACCGACGGCGGGCTGGTCGTCTTCGACCTGGGCAAGGCGTCCGCGTCGCTGGTCTCGGCGACGCCGGGCGCCGGCTGGTCGATGCAGGTGTGGAAGACGGAGTCGTGGATCCGGGTGGAGTTCGGCTCCGGCGCGGACCGGGTGTCGGTGTTCTGCACCTGGCACGACGGGCCGCCCCGGGTCGAGGTGGGTACGTACTGACGACCGGGCCGCGGCCGGCGGACCGGCCGGTCCCGGGTCGTGTCCGCCACGTCCCGCCCGGCCGGCGACGCCCGGCACGCCCGCTCGCCGCGTTGTCGTGACCGCCCACCCCGGTAGGAGGCCGGCCCGCCGCCTTGCGATCGCACGCGCCGGACGACGCGAGCCCTGCCCTCCGGGCGGACGGCGCCACCTTGCGGACACGGCCTAGCGGAAGACCGAGGGCGGCGGGGCGGGTGAGGCCACCGCCGACGCGTCCACGACCGGTACCGCGCCGCCGGTGAAGTCGGTGAGCGACCTGCCGTGCTCGACCCGGCCGGGGTGGGGGTCGGAGGCGGCCCGGCGGGTCAGCTCGGCGATCGGCAGCGGCAGGTCGCAGGCGACGAGTACGGCGTTGCCGAACCGTTTGCCGCGCAGCACGGCCGGGTCCGCGACCAGCGCGAGTTCCCCGAACCGGGCGGCGGCGGTGGCGATCTGGCCGCGCAGGTGCGCGAGCGGCGGGCCGTCGGCGAGGTTGGCGGCGTAGGTCCCGCCGGGCCCGAGCGCCCTGCGGACCTCGTCGAGGAACTCGGCCGAGGTGAGGTGGGCGGGGGTCCGGGCTCCGCTGAACACGTCGGCCACGACGAGATCCGCCCACCCGTCGGGCACCTTGGCGAGACCTTCGCGCGCGTCCGCCGACCTCACCCTGATGCGCGCGCCCGGGTCCAGCGGCAGCTCCCGGCGCACCAGTTGGACGAGGGCCGCGTCCCGTTCGACGACCTGCTGGGTCGAGCGGGGACGGGTCGCGGCGACGTACCGGGCGAGGGTGAACGCGCCACCGCCGAGGTGCACGACGTGCAGGGGCTTACCGGGCGGTGCGACGAGGTCGACGACATGACCGAGGCGCCGCTGGTACTCGAAGGAGAGATGGGCGGGGTCGTCCAGGTCGACGTGCGACTGGGGGGCTCCGTCGATGAGCAGCGTCCAGGCCCGCGCCCGGTCCCGGTCGGCTACGAGCTGGGCGAGTCCGCCGTCGACGGGCTCGACCACGGCGGCGTCGGCGTCCCGCTCGCGCCGGGTGTTCCTGGACTTTGCCATGACAGCATTTTCGCAGGCCGCGGGTGCTCCCCGCGCGCCCGACCCCACAGCGACCCGACGGCGGCCGAGCGGTGCGGCGGACAGGGCCGGGCGGTGGCCCGAGCAGGGGTCCGGCAAGCGGGCGGGCCGTCGGCCGGGCGGCGGTCACGGCGCTCGCGGGCACGCGCGCGTGCGGCGCGGGGCCCCGGCAGCCGGGTGCCGCGCCGGTCACACCGGAGGCGTCCTCACCGGCAGCTGTCCGCCGCCTCGATCAGCCGGGCCGCCTCGCCCAGCGCCCGCCGCAGCACCGCCGGATCCGTCGCGAGATCCGCCTCACCGGGAGGCACCAGCCACTCCGGGCCCTCGACCGGCGGCTCGGGGGCGAGTCGCAGTCCACGGCCGTCGGTCCTCGTACAGGTACTGCCCGGCATGTCCCATGCCGCCGCCGTACCGGCCGGCACCACGAAGCCGAGCGTGTCGTCGCCGTCGTCGTGCAGCACGGGTCCCACCCCGTCCCCGGTCGACCCCCTTCGCAGGATGTCGACCGCCTCCAACCCCTGACGGGTCGGCACCGTCACCACGTCGCACGCCGCCACCGACGTCATAGAAGGAACGTTGCTCTGGCTGGTCTCCATCCCGGCCTCCACCGCGCAGCCCGCCTGTAGTCCACAAGGTTCAACGCCGCACGGCGTCAAGGGCTACGGCGGAAGTCCGCCGCAAAGGATGGCAGTTCATGGCAGATCGCGGATGAGATATCCGGTTTGTGACCAAACACCGCATGGCGGCCCGACCGCAGCAGGTACGTTCTTGCCCGCCGGGAACAAGGGTGCCACACGGACAACTCATCCCTCTTCCGGCATGGTTCGACGGTTCGCACGAGAGGACCCGGCCATGGCGTCGTCAACGGTGACCCCACCTCGGCCCGACCGGCCGGCACGGCCCAACCTCGCCTTCCGCCACTTGCGCGGACATCGCTCGCCGGCCGAGTTCGCCGCACTCGTGCGGCGGGCCGCCCGCGAGATCGGCGAGCGCGTCAGCTGTGACGCGCGCTACATCGGGCGGGTCGAGGCGGGCGAGATCCGCTGCCCCAACTACGCGTACGAGCGGGTGTTCCTGCACATGTTCCCCGGTCGCACGCTCACCGACCTGGGGTTCGCGTCCCGCGCGTCCGTGCGCGGACGAGGGGCGCGCAGCCCCGAGGACGCGCCCTGCGCGCACACCACAAGACCGGAGCGCACCACCAGTGACGAGCGGAACACGAGTGAGACGGGCAAGGCGCCCAAGCCGTATGACACGCAGGACACGTACGACACGCACCACAACCACGAGGAGAGCGACGTGCTGCGTCGCGCATTCATGACCGGCGGAGGTGCCACGATGGCCGCCGCCACGCTGGGCCCCCTCGGGCTCGCCCACGACGCGTCGGCGGATCGTCCCGTGCGCCGCGCGGGAGCGGGCGAGGCCGGCGCCCTCGAAGAAGCGGTCCGCAGGATCCGGCTGCTGGACGACCGGCACGGGGCCGACGGCCTCTACCGGCGGGCGGCCGCTCCGCTGCGCGCCGCCTACGCGCTGCTGGACGCCGGGACGACCCGGCAGACGACCGCCGACCGGCTCCACTCGGGCGCCGGGGAACTCGCCATCTCGGTGGGCTGGCTGGCACACGACTCGGGCCGCTTCGACGACGCGCGCTCGCACTACGCCGAGGCGCTGGCCACCGCCCGGATGACCGGGGACCAGGGACTGGAGGCACACGCCTTCTGCAACACGGCGTTCCTGGCACGGGACGCCGGCCGGCCCCGTGAGGCCGTCCGCGCCGCCCAGGCCGCGCAGCGCGTCGCCCGCCCCCTGGGCTCGCCCCGCCTGATGTCCCTGCTGGCGCTGCGCGAGGCGGGCGGCTGGGCGGGGCTCGCCGACCGCACCGGCTGTGAGCAGGCGCTCGTCCGCGCGCAGGCCCTCTACGACCGGGGGCCCTGCGACAGCGACCCCGAATGGATGAGCTTCTACGGCGAGGCCGAGCTCGAAGGGCTCGAGGCGCAGTGCTGGTCGACCCTGGGCGACTGGACGCGCGCGGCCCGGCACGCGGGGCGGGCGGCGGAGCTCCAGGACCCGCACTTCTCCCGGAACATCGCGCTGTACACGGCCGAGCTGGCGGACGATCTCGCGCGCGGGGGCCACCCCGACGAGGCGGCGATCGCCGGGATGCGGGTCCTGGACCTGCTGGACCAGGTCCAGTCGTCCCGGATCCAGACCATGCTGGCGGGTACGGCCAGGGTGCTGCTGCCGCACCGCCGGGCGGGGGGCGTGTCCACGTTCCTGGAGCGGCACGCCTCGACCCCGCGGATGGTGTGAGACCCGGTTCCCCCAAGCCGCCCGGGGCCGGCGCCCCCGCCCCCGGTTACCCGAGGTGCCCGAGGTCGTTCCAGCTCTCGATCGCCGGTTCGCCGTAGGCCCAGCCCAGGATCGACAGCGACGTCGGGTTCAGCCGGATCCGGGCCGCGAAGTCCAGCGGCAGACCCAGCCAGCGTGCCCCGATGGAGCGGAGAATGTGCCCGTGGGCGAAGACCAGCACATCCCGGTCGGCCGAGCGGGCCCAGGCGACCGCCTCGTCCGCGCGGGCGGTGACCTCGGCGAGCGTCTCGCCCTCCGGGACGCCGTCCCGCCAGATGAGCCAGCCGGGCCGGGCGGCCTGGATCTCCGCGGGCGTCATGCCCTCGTAGGCGCCGTAGTGCCACTCCATGAGCGTGTCCCAGGTCGTGGCCCGCTCACCGAAGCCGGCGAGCTCGCACGTCTCACGCGCGCGTGCCAGCGGGCTGGTGCGTATCTCCACGTCCGTCAGGCCGTCGAACGGCGCCCGGTGCAGCCGTTCGCCCAGCAGCTTGGCGCCCCGGCGGCCCTCCTCCAGGAGGGGCACATCGGTCCGGCCGGTGTGCTTGCCGGACAGCGACCACTCCGTCTGTCCGTGCCGGGCCAGCAGGATGCGCGGTGCCATGGGGGACCTTTCCGGGGAGACCCTGAGAGGGATCAGGGGAGAAGGAGGAAGCGGATCCCTTCCATCATCGCTCACCCTGAACAGGGGCAACCCGGAGGGCGATCTCAGCGTCTTTGAGAGCCGGGGCGCCCATCGAGGGCGCGCGCTCACACCGTAAAGTGGCCCGTCCCGAGCCACCGGCACCGCAGCGACCGGACAGCGATACGAAGGGGGAGGCGATCGGATGCCGCAGACCGAGACACCAGGCACCGAGGCGGCCCCGCGGGCACGGCTGCGCTGGTGGACCGAGCTGCCCCTGCTCCTGCTGGTGTACGCCTGCTACTCCGCGGGCCGACTGCTCGCGCGCGGTGACGTGACCACCGCCGTCGACCACGGCCTGGCGCTCCTGCGCATCGAGAAGTTCCTGCACATCAACGCCGAGCATCCGCTGAACCGGCTGTTCAGGAGCCAGGCGTGGATCGGCGTGCCGGCAGACTTCTGGTACGCGTCGCTGCACTACCTGGTGACACCGGTGATCCTGGTCTGGCTGTTCCGGTCCCGGGCACTGCGCTACCGGGCGGACCGCACCTGGCTGATGACGTCCACGTTCATGGGTCTCATCGGCTTCACGCTGATGCCCACCTGCCCGCCCCGGCTGCTGTCGGCGGGCCACGGCTTCGTGGACACCATGGCCCAGTACAGCTCGTACGGCTGGTGGGGCGGCGAGGCGAGCGCGCCGCGCGGCATGGGCGGCATGACCAACCAGTACGCGGCGATGCCCAGTCTGCACGTGGGCTGGGCCCTGTGGTGCGGTGTCATGCTGTGGCGGCACGGCGGCACGCGTACGGCGAAGACGGCGGGCGTCGTCTACCCGCTGGTGACGACGCTCGTGGTGATGGGCACCGCCAACCACTACTTCCTCGACGCGGTCGCGGGCGCGGCCGTGATGGGCGTCGGACTGCTGCTGACGCCGCTGGTGATGCGCGGCGCGGACCGCGCCCGGGTGTGGTTCGCGGCCCGTGTCCCGCTGGTCCCCGCGGCCTCTGCCGGCACATCGTCCTCGATTGTCAGTGGCGGATGCCAGACTTCGACGGGTGAGCGAATTCCACGGCAGCGCGAGTCACGCTTCGGCCCCGGAGCCGAGCCGGGTGCCTCCCCCTCGGACGCGGGGGACGGCGCTCCGGCAGCGGCTCGCTGAGCTGCGCGGCCCCGACGTTCCGGCCAAGGCGCTGGACGCCCGTGCCCTCGCGGCGCTGGCCGCCAATCCGGGCTGCGAGCGGCGCGCGATCCTCGACGGCGCCGGGGTGGACAAGGCGACGCTGGCGGACGCGCTGGGCTCGCCCTCGGCCTTCGGGCAGTCCCAGTTCGCCCTGACGCGCGGCAACGCGTTCGAGGCGAAGGTGAAGGCGGACGGCGGCGCCGAACTGCTGCGGCTGGTGCACGAGCGGCTGGATCCCGGCGCCGCGCCGCCCGTCGGCGCGGCCCTGCCCGACCTGTCCGCGATCGGCCCCGAGGGGCGCACCGCGCGCACCGCGCTGGCGCTGCGCGAGGCCACCGAGGCGACCGGTACCTGGACGCTCCTGGACCACCCGATGATCGCGCTCGACGTCGCGGGCTCCCCCGCCTTCCTGGAGCCGGACGCGGTGGTGGTGCACCCGGACGGCAGCTGGACGGTCGTGGAGATCAAGTCCTTCCCGATGCTGGACGGCTCGGCCGATCCGGCGAAGGTCGGCGCGGCCGCCCGGCAGGCCGCCGTGTACGTGCTCGCCCTCGAGGCGGTCGCCGCCCGGCTCGACCCGGCCCCGCGCGTGCGCCACCGCGTCCTCCTGGTCTGCCCCAAGGACTTCTCCAACCTGCCCACCGCGTCCGCCGTGGACGTGCGCAAGCAGCGCGCGGTCACCAGCCGCCAACTCGCCCGCCTCACCCGCATCCAGGACATCGCCGACGCCCTCCCCGACGGCACCTGTTTCTCCCCCGAGCTGCCCGCCGAGCGGCTCACCGCGGCCGTCGAGGCGGTCCCGGCGGCCTACGCGCCCGAGTGCCTGGCCGCCTGCGAGCTGGCGTTCCACTGCCGTGAGCGATCCCGCGCGGCCGGCGCCGTCACCTCCCTGGGCCGTTCCGTGCGGGCCGAACTGGGCGGGCTCACCACCGTCGAGGACGTCCTGGCGGCGGCGCGGGGCGAGAGCGGCGATCCGGCGGATCCGGCGGTCGCCGCCCTGCGCCGGGCCGCACGACTGCGCGCCGACGCCCTGGGGGCGACGTGTCACTGATCACCACCCTCGCCCGCCTCGAGGCCGTCACCACCGGGCGCGCCCAACCCACCGCCACCGTCCGGCACCGGCACCTGTCCGAGCGGCCGCTGGTCTTCGTGCCGCTGACCACGGCCGGCGAGGCCGGTGCCCCGCTGGGCGCGTTGGTCGGCACCGACCGGGACGCGCCCCGGCTGCTCGTCGTACCGCAGCCGCGCGACCGTGAGCTGAGGTTCGCGTTCCTCGCCGAACTGGCCGACGTCGTCCTGCCCTACCTCGACTCCTACGCCGACGTCGTGGAGGCCGCCGAGCGCAGCGAGACCGATCCGGAGACCGGCAAACGCGTCAAGGTCGAGGTCGAGCTGTGCGCCGACGCCCCCCAGCTGATCGTGCCGAGTCGCGCGGGCGTCGACCTCGTGCGCCTTCTGGGCCGCTCCATGCGCTTTCGCCGCACGGCGGAGCAGGACCCGCAGACGCCGTATCCCGCGCCCCCGCGCGTGCCGCTGCTCGGGCGGTGGCTGACCCACTTCGGGGAGCGGTCCCGGGTGCCCGGCTCCTCGCTGCTGACGGCGATGACGGACATCCTGGGCCGGCACTGGGCGACCGGCCAGTCCAGCCTGGAGGACCAGCACCTCGGAGCACAGCTCGCCTGGATCGCCCCGCCGCCGGGCGAGACGGGCGCGGAGGCCGCGCTGCGCGCCGAACTCGCGCGGGACGCCGCCGGACAGCTGCTGTGCCCACCCGCCGGTCCGGCGACGGACCCGGCGTTCGACAACAGGCTGCTCGCCCCGGCCATCGAGCGCTACGACCGCGCCCGTACCGCCCTGGCCGCCGCCGAGGACGGCCTCCAGGCGGACGACCGGCTGGGCGCGCTCACCGCGGCCGAGCGGGAGATCCGCGAGCTGGTGAGGAGCCGGACCCTGCCCACCTGGAACAAGGTGTGGGAGGGCCTGGACCTGCTGCGAGCGCTGCCGGAGGGCGCGCACGTCGAGGAGCGGTGGACGCGCGACCGGTGGTCGTTCACCGGCCACCGGGACCGGGTCGTCGCCGGTGAGCCCCCGCAGCCGCGGCGCGACGACGCGGTCACCGCCGCCAACAAGCTCGCCACCCGTGAGCGCGAACAGGCGCGGCTGGAGGCGCAGGAGGCGCTCGACGACCCGCTGGTGATGGCGGGGCGGCGGCTGGCCGGGGAGGCGTTCGCGGGCGAAGTCGTCGAGGTGGTCATGGCGTACAGCGAGAGCAAGCGGCCGAGCCCGCGCCCGCTGGTCACCGTACGGACGGACGACCGGCCGCATCTCGGGGAGCGGGCGAAGGTGTTCCGGTCGCTGGGCGGGAAGCCGCAGGCCGCCGAGTTCGTGGGGCGGGACGGCGAGGAGGAGGACGGCCTGCTGGTGCTGCGGATCGTCGACAAGATGGGCCGCGGCAAGGAGCCGGAGGCGGGATCCGTGCCCGAGAAGGGCGACCAACTCTGTTTCACGCTCTTCGAGCACGAGCAGCGCGGCGGCGCGAAGCTGCCCGATCCGGAGGACACCCCGTGGACGCACGGCGGTCCGCCGGGCGAGCAGGCGCCCGAGGTCCCCGATTCCGTCACCCAGGAGGATGTCCTGTGACCACCGAGGCCGCCCTCGACCCCGGTACCGCCGCCACCCGTGCCACCGACGCGATCCTGCGCGACACGCTGCACGGCACCGCGCGCGGGGTGGTCGTCGACTCGCCGCCCGGCGCCGGCAAGTCCACCCTCGTCGTCCGCGCGGCGCTGGAACTGGCCGAGGCGGGGCGGCCGTTGATGGTGGTCGCGCAGACCAACGCGCAGGTCGACGACCTGGTCGTGCGGCTCGCCGTGAAGAGCCCCGAACTGCCGGTGGGCCGACTGCACAGCAGCGACGCGGACCCGTACGACAAGGTGCTCGACGAGCTGCCGAACGTACGCAAGTCGGCGAAGGCGGCGGAGCTGGCGGGCCTGCCGGTGGTGATCTCCACCGCTGCCAAGTGGGCGCATGTGAAGGTCGACGAGCCGTGGCGGCACGCGATCGTGGACGAGGCCTACCAGATGCGGTCGGACGGGTTGCTGGCCGTGGCCGGGCTGTTCGAGCGGGCGCTGTTCGTGGGCGACCCGGGGCAGTTGGACCCGTTCTCGATCGTGGGCGGCGAGCAGTGGGCGGGCCTGTCGTACGATCCGTCGGCCTCGGCGGTGAGTACCCTGCTCGCGCACAACCCCGAGCTGCCGCAGCACCGGCTCCCGGTGTCCTGGCGGCTTCCGGCGTCGGCGGCGCCCCTGGTCTCCGACGCGTTCTACCCGTTCACCCCGTTCCGCAGCGGCACCGGGCACGGCGACCGGCGGCTGTCCTTCGCCGTGCCCCCGGACGGCTCCGGCACCGACCGGGTGATCGACGAGGCGGCGGAGTCGGGCTGGGGGCTGCTGGAGCTGCCCGCCCGGCACACGCCCCGGACCGACCCGGAGGCGGTGCGGGCCGTCGCGACGGTCGTCCGGCGGCTGCTGGACCGGGGCGGCGCGGCCACCTCGGAGCAGTCCACCGACCCGATGCCGCTGACCGCCGACCGGGTCGCCGTCGGCACCGCCCACCGCGACCAGGCGGCGGCGGTGCGGGCGGCGCTGGCGGAGCTGGGCGTCCCGGACGTGACCGTGGACACGGCCAACCGGCTCCAGGGCATGGAGTTCGACGTCACGGTGATCCTCCACCCGCTCTCCGGCCGCCCCGATGCCACCGCCTTCCACCTGGAGACGGGCCGCCTGTGCGTCCTGGCCTCCCGGCACCGGCACGCGTGCGTGGTGGTGTGCCGGGCGGGGGTGGGCGACCTCCTGGACGCCTATCCGTCGACGGAACCGGTCCAGCTGGGAACGCTGGTGAAGTTCCCGGACGGCTGGGAGGCGAACCACGCGGTCCTGGCCCACCTCGCGGAACACCGGGTGGCCTGGAGACCCTGACCTCGCCGGCCGGGTGGACCGCAGGCTCCGGCCCGGCCAAAGTGCCGGGCGGCCCGCGGCCGTACCGGGGGCGGAACAACGGGGCGCTCGCGAGCCTTGATACTGCGGGGCCGAGGGCCTCTTGCGCTGTCGGGGGACAATGGAGGGTGGTCCACGCCACCGGTGCTGTCCGCCGGTGGAGCCATCCGAACCGTACGAGGAGGAGAAGACATGGCGGAGCCCACGCCGCGTCGGAACGAACCGCGGCTACGCCCCGCGCCCCTGCTCTTCGAGCCCGCCGAGGCGGCCGGTGATCCGGAGCACTTCTTCGACCTGGAGTCGATAGACGATCCGGCCGCGTTGCTCGCGCGGGCGACGGAGCTGGCGCTCGCGTTCCGGGCGGCCGCCGACCGGGCGGTGGAGTTCCAGGCCATGGCCGCCGCCCAGCTCGCCGATCCCCGCCGCTTCGACCGGCTGACCCCGGCGGACATCGGCGAGCGGGCCGAGTGGACCGAGGACTACGCGAAGAAGATGGTCGAGTTCGGCCGGGATCTGCTGCGCGGCGACACCGAGGGCCGGGGGCACGCCGACCCCGTCTGAGCACCGCGGCGACCCGCGCGCGACGAGCCCGAAGGCGACCGCGCGGGGCACGCCGCCGACCGCGCGGGACACCCCGAGCCCGCCCGATCGCCCGCTCACTCGATCCCCCGCCTCTCCAGAGGGCCCGCTCTCCGGATGTCCCGCCCGCCTGGCATATGCCGGGCGGGCAAGATACTCCCTCAGCTCCCCTCCCGTCCCGGTTTCCCGCAACCCTGTGAATTCGTCCGCTCACCACCGGTATTCCTGTAGGTATGAGCAGCGCATGCGACGAACCCATCGGTGTCACCCCGGACGGCGCCGCCTGGCTGGCCTCGGCCGGGACATATCCGCGCAGCACGCTCGCGTTCTGGGAGGAGCGGCCCCAGGCCCCGGTGGTGCTGCCCTGCGGCTCGGCGTTCGACATCGTCAGCGCACCGGCGGTGTTCGGGCGGCTGATGCTCGACCGGCTGTGGGGCGAGGGACCGGGCTCCGGGCCGGTGGCCGCGTTCCGCGGGCGGACACTGCTGTTCGCGGCGCCGGGCACGGCCCAGCGACTGCCCTCACTGCTGGAGTGGGAGGAGTGGAGCGCCGAGGGGCGCCGGGACGGCCGGACCGCGACGGTGCCGCCGCTGCTGTGCCACGGCACGGGTGACGCGGTGACCGTGCCCGCGCTCACCCCCGCCCGGGACGGTGCGTCGACGCGCTGGGTGGTCGCCCCGGACACCCGTCATCCCTGGCTGCCGGGCCCGGAGATCCTGCTGTGGGCGGCCGTCCGAGCAGCCCGTTCGGCCGTGCGGATTTCGATTTCTCCTCCCCAGGATCAGGATGCTAAGGTCTACGACGTCAGCAGGCGCCGCTAGCTCAGTTGGTTAGAGCAGCTGACTCTTAATCAGCGGGTCCGGGGTTCGAGTCCCTGGCGGCGCACAGACGGCAGAGGCCCCTCGCGAAAGCGGGGGGCCTCTCGCGTACCCGGGTAGGCCCTACCCGGGAAGGCTCGTGTCACAAAGGCCCGTGCCGGAGACGGATCGTGCCCGAGGCGGGCGGTGGTCAGGCCGTCAGGACGGCGGGGGTCACAGCTTCGTCCCCGGCGTGATCTTCACCGTCCACTCCCCCGACACCGTGCGCCCCTCGACGTCCACCCGTACGCCGTTGCCCGGCACCGTGAAGCTCTCGCCGAGGGCGACGGGGGCGTCCGCGAGGGGCGGGTAGACGGAGTTCTCCCAGCAGGCCTCGGTGCGCGGGTGGGCGTCGATCACCTCGACCGGGCCGCGGCCGGACCGGGCGCCGCTGCTGATGCGGTAGACGAGGACGCCGGTGCGGCAGGCCGCGCGGTCGTTGCCCGCCGGGCCGCGCGCCTCGAAGGCGAGCGCGCTTTCGGGGCCGGTGCGCACCACCGCGAGCTTGGGCCCGTTGCCGAGCCCGAAGGCCGGCGCCCCGGAGGCGCCCGCGACCGGCACGCCCGGTCCGGCGCTCAGCGGCTCCAGGGTCAGCCGGGTCGGACCCGGGCCCCGTACGCACACCACCTGGCGCTCCGCCAGCCAGCCCAGTTTCCACTTGTGCCAGGCGAACAGATCGGGCGCGAGACCGAACTGGCTGCCCATCAGGTCCCAGTCGCCGACATAGGTGTCCCAGTCGCCCTTGCCGTCGACGGGGCGGTGGTAGAGGTCGGGCAGGTCGAAGACATGGCCGGTCTCGTGGGCGAGGACGAGACGGTCCGGGGGATGCTGCTCGAAGACGGTGACGACCCGGCGGATGTCCGTGCCGTCGGCGTGCAGGGGGGTGTCCAGGTTGACGACCTTCGTGGCGTCCGAGTCGACGCCCGGCGCGTCCGGATCGGCCACGAAGTAGACGACGTCGTAGCGGGAGAAGTCCACCTGCGGGTCGGCGGCGGCCAGCGCGTCGTGCAGGTAGGCGGCGCGGCTGTCGGCGTTCCAGTCACGCTGTATGGCGTACGCGGTGGACGGCTTCGGCATGGGGATCCAGCGCTTCAGCGGATGCGCGCGCAGGGTGAACTTCCCGTAGGACGCCTGCCGGAAGAAACGGCTGGTGGCGGGGAAGTGGTCGGCGGCCAGTTCGTCGGGGGAGGTGGTCGGGAACCGGTCCGGGAAGGACAGGAAGACCATCACCGCGTCGAGGGACCGGGTCGGCCGGGGATAGGCGGTGTTCCAGGTGTCCACGCCTTCGGAGTGGTGGGCCGTGGTGCGGGTCAGGGCGCACGGGGCGGGCGAGAACGGCTCGGCGACCGAGGGTCCGCCGATGAGCGAGTTCGCGACCAGCGCCGAGAAGGTGGTGAACACGGCCGCGGTACTGCGCAGTCGGGGGCGCGGAAGCAGTCGCACACGTCGCGGCAGTCGCGGCAGTCGCGGCACAGGGACCTCCGGAAGGCGGTTCACGGGACACCGCCACCAAGCCTGTGTGAATTTGTCGTACTACGCCCTGTTTGTCTGCCCCAGACGAGTGAGGAGGCCAAAAGCGGGCATCACCTCGACACCCCGGAATTCTCACGGAACGTCACAAGCGGTCGTCCCCCCACAGAACCGGGCCAGGTGCGGGCAGAAACGATCTGTCAGAAAGGCCGGTTGTTCGGGGACACTGGGCAGTGGCTGCGCGGGTCCGGGGGCAGCCTCTATGATCGGCAGACTTTCCTGCACGGACAGCGATCGAGTGCACTGCGGGAGCGAGCGGTGAGCGGAACGTCCGAAGGGCCGACGCCCGCGGCAGACCTCGACCGGTCAGCCGTCACAGAGAGTGACATCGACAGCACGGAAAGCGGGCTCCTGGTCAACCGACCACCGGCCTACCGTTCCGTCTTCGCGGCGGCACCCCTCGCCATGGCCGTGGTCGACGGCGAGGGTCGCATCGTCGACGCCAACGGCGCTCTCGGCGCGCTGCTGGGCGGCGGGAGCGCCGGTCTGCTCGGGCGGGTCGCCTCCGACCTGCTGGACCTGGCCTCCGACGCGCGCACCTGGCACGCCTACCGCGAGGTGTTGAGCGGCCGGCAGGCGAAGCTGCGGTGCACCCGGCGCCTGAAGCAGCCCGACGGGCGCTCACTGTGGGCGCAGGTCACCGTCTCGCCCCTCGCCCCCGACACGCCCGGTGTACTGCTGTCGGTCGCCGACGTGAGCGCTCACCGTGACCTCCAGGCGAGACTGCGGCATCTCCAGATGCACGACCCGGTGACCCGCCTGCCCAACCGGACACTGTTCTTCGAACGGGTGTCCGCCGCGCTGGAGGTGGAGGCGTACGAGCAGAGCGGGACCGGCCGGATCGGCCTGTGCTACCTGGACCTGGACGGCTTCAAGGCGGTCAACGACACCCTCGGTCACCGGGTCGGCGACCTGCTGCTGGCCGCCGTCGCCGAACGGCTGACGGAGTGCGCCGAGCAGGCCGGGCAGACCCGGCCGAGCGTGCCGCTGGTGGCCCGGCTGGGCGGCGACGAGTTCGCCCTGCTGGTCGAGGACTCCACCGGCACCGAGCAGCTCGCCGACCTCGCCGAGTCCGTGCTCAAGGCGCTCCAGGCCCCCTTCGACCTGGCCGGGCACCGGCTGAACGTCTCCGCGTCGATCGGGGTCGTGGAACGGCACGCGGCCGGCACCACGGCGACCGGTCTGATGCAGGCCGCCGACACGACCCTGTACTGGGCGAAGGTGGACGGCAAGGACCGCTGGACGCTGTTCGACCCCGAGCGCAACGCCCATCTGATGACCCGGCAGGCGCTGGCCTCCACGCTCCGGCCGGCCATCGAGCGCGGCGAGTTCCGCCTCGACTACCAGCCACTGGTCGGCATGTCGGACGGCCGGCTGCGCGGTGTGGAGGCGCTGGTGCGCTGGGATCACCCCCGGTTCGGGCTGCTGTCGCCGAATCGGTTCGTCGCGCTGGCCGAGGAGGACGGTTCGATCGTGCCGCTCGGCCGATGGGTTCTGGCCACCGCCTGCCGCCAGGCACGGCAGTGGCAGCTGGACAATCCGGACGATCCGCCGCTGTTCGTCAGCGTCAACGTGGCGGTGCGTCAGGTGTGGGACTCCGACCTGGTCGCTGATGTGGCGGAGATCCTCGCCGAGACCGGGCTCGCGCCGCACCTGCTCCAGCTGGAGCTCACCGAGTCGGCCGTGATGGGCTCGGCCGGGCGCCCGCTCCAGGCGCTGCAGGCCCTGAGCGACATGGGCGTGGGCATCGCCATCGACGACTTCGGCACCGGCTACTCCAACCTCGCCTATCTGAGCCGGCTGCCGGTGTCGGTGCTGAAGCTCGACGGGTCCTTCGTGCGCGGCTTCCAGTACGAGGGCGCGGGTTCGCCGCCGAACCCGGCCGACCAGGTGGTCGTCGAGGCGATGATCGACCTCGCGCACCGGCTGGGACTGACCGTCACCGCCGAGTGCGTGGAGACCTCCGCGCAGGCGACCCGGCTGCGCAGCATCGGCTGCGACACCGGGCAGGGGTGGCTGTACTCCCGGCCGGTGTCGCCGGACCGTATCTCCGAGCTGCTGGGGACCGAGACCTACGCCGTCGGCAACCCGTAGGCGTCCGCGACGAGTTCGTAGGAGCGCAGCCGCAGCTCACCGCGGTGGGCGTGGCTGGTGAGCATCAACTCGTCGGCGCCGGTGCGCTTGTGGAGGTCGTCGAGACCGGTGCGGACCTCGTCGGCCGTGCCGTGGATGATGTTCGCGCCCCAGGAGTCGGCGAACTCCCGCTCCAGCGGACTGAATTGGTGCGCCTCGGCCTCCTCGGGCGAGGGGAACAGGCCGGGGCGTCCGCCGCGCAGCCGGATCATGTTGAGGCCGGTGGCCAGGATCTGGCGGCGCGCCTCCCGCTCCTCGTCGACGGCGAGCACGGAGACGCCGATCAGGGCGTACGGCTCGGCGAGCACCTCGGACGGCCGGAAGGACTCCCGGTACAGGTCGAGCGCGGGGACGGTGTTCTGCGCCGAGAAGTGGTGCGCGAAGGCGAAGGGCAGGCCGAGCACACCGGCCAGCCGGGCGCTGAAGCCGGAGGAGCCCAGCAGCCAGACCGGCGGCCGGTGCGGCGACTGCACGCCACCGGGCGACGTGCCCTGGACCGGGCCGGGAATCGCGTGGATACGGCCGTAGCGGTGGCCGTCGGGAAAGTCGTCGTCCAGGAAGCGGGTGAGCTCGGCGAGCTGCTCGGGGAAGTCGTCGGCGCCCTCGTGCAGGGTGGCCGTGCGGCGCAGCGCGGCGGCGGTGGCGCCGTCCGTGCCCGGGGCGCGGCCGAGACCGAGGTCGATACGGCGAGGGGCCAGCGCCTCCAGGGTGCCGAACTGCTCGGCGATGACGAGCGGCGCGTGGTTGGGCAGCATCACGCCGCCCGAACCGAGCCGGATGCGGTCGGTGTGGGCGGCGAGGTGGGCGAGGATCACCGCGGGCGAGGAGGAGGCGACGCCCGGCATCGAGTGGTGCTCGGCGACCCAGTACCGGTGGAAGCCGCGCGACTCGGTGAACCGCGCGAGCTCGACGCTGGTGCGCAGGGCGTCGGTGGCGGTGCTGCCGGAGCCGACGGTGACCAGGTCCAGTACGGACAGCGGCGCCGGTGCGCTGCCCCGAGCCGTCCCTCGAATCTCGTCCGCCGCCGTCACATCGCTCACCGTCTCGTCCGCCGCCACGGGGGTCCTCCTGTTGTCGGCCGTGCACTGTCCTCCGCGGCACAACAGGAGGGTGTCCCCGTTTATTCCCGACCGTCCCGCTGTCGGCCCCGGGCCGGCACCGGGGCGGTCGGGGAGCCGGTCAGACCTGCACGATCGGCTCCCGGGTGAACAGCGCGCCCAGGCCCGGGGCGTTCACCCGGCGGTCCGTGAGGCGCAGGGCCTCCCAGACCGTGACCTGGCTGGCGGTGAGCACCGGCTTGCCGAGCTCCTTCTCCAGGACGGGGAGGAACGCGGCCGTGTGCAGGGCGGTGTCAGGGAGCAGCACCGCACCGGCGTCGGGCGTGTCGGCCGCCCGGGCGAGGGCGAACACCTCCGCCTCGCCCCAGGCGCCGACCTCGGCCGCCGTGACGGCCCCGGCGCTGTGGACGCCGGTCACCTCCACGCCGCCCGCCCGCAGGAACCCGGCGAACAGTGCCGCCACGTCGTCCGGGTACGTCGCCCCGACGGCTACCCGCCCGGCGCCGATCTCGCGGGCCGCGTGCACGAAGGCGAAGGAGGTGGAGGAGGCCGGCATCCCGGCGGTCGTCGCCAGGGTGCGGGACCTGTTCCTGGGCGCCTTCCCAGCCGTGCACGAAGCCGCCGCCGGCGCAGGCCCACACGATCGCCTCGGCGCCGGCCAGCCGCAGCTGCTCGACGCCCTTCGCCAGCCGCTCCGGCGCGCCCGTCCGGCGCAGCGCGTCGACCTGGCGCACGTCCTCGCCGGTGTCCGTGTGGACCACGTCCAGGCGGATGTCACTGCCGAGGAGCTGCTCGATGCGGGGGTAGTCGTCCTCGGCCGAGTGGCCCGGGTAGAGGAAACCGAGTGCGGTCATGTCCAGCCTTCCTGCTGCTCTTCTTCCGGCAGGACCGGGGGTCCCTGCGGCACGGGAAGTTCCCGCGGTACCCGGGTGTCCGGCAGCCCGGGGGGCCACACGCGCGCCGACGTGTCCAGCGGCGCTTGATACGGTCCCACCGCTCGGGTACCCGGACGGCGCAACGCCGCCCACATGGTCACCTGGTTGGCCGAGATCAGCCGGTATGCGCAGGCCGGCCTCCAGCGGGGGACGACCTCGCCGCACGGGCGCCGCCGGGAAAGGTGACGTCCATCGCGGGCACCGCCCGCGCCGGGAGACAGGTCGCGCAACGAACGGTACGCACGGCTGTGTTGACGACGGTGGGTCCGGGTGCGAACGTGGTCGATCCGCGCACGTCAGGCACTTGGTCACGGACGAGGGGACACCGCATGGACGTCGTCCCCGCAGAACTGCCCACCGTCCTCGTGCTGGACGCCGATCCCCTCCCGCGGCTCGGCCGCCTCACCGGGCGGGCCCGGGTGCTGCACACCGACGAGGCCTCCCTCGCCGCACGGCTGCCCACCGCGGACGTCCTGCTGGTCTGGGACTTCACCTCGCACGCGGTGCGCGCCGCCTGGCCCGGCGAGGGGCCGCGGCCGGGCTGGGTGCACACGGCGAGCGCGGGCGTGGACCACCTGCTGTGCCCCGAGCTGGTCGCCTCGGACACGGTGGTGACGAACGCGCGCGGGATCTTCGACCAGCCGATCGCCGAGTACGTGGCCGCGCTGGTCCTGGCGATGGCGAAGGACCTGCCGCGGAGCTGGGAGCTTCAGCGCCGGGGCGAGTGGCGGCACCGGGAGAGCGGGCGGGTCGCCGGGACCCGGGCCGTCGTCGTCGGATCCGGGCCGATCGGACGGGCGGTCGCCCGCACCCTGAAGGCGCTCGGCATGACCACGGCCGTCGTCGGCCGCGTCCCGCGCACCGGCATCCACGGGCCGCAGGACCTGGACCGGCTCCTCGCCCGCGCCGACTGGGTGATCGCGGCCGCCCCGCTCACCGAGCAGACGCACGGCATGTTCGACACCCGGCGGTTCGGCGTGATGCAGCCCTCGGCCCGCTTCGTGAACGTCGGCCGCGGGCCGCTGGTCGACGAGGACGCGCTGGTGCGGGCCCTGGAGCGGCGCTGGATCGCGGGCGCCGCCCTGGACGTCCTCACCACCGAGCCGCTCGCCGCCGACAGCCCCTTGTGGCACGTCCCGGGGCTGCTGATCTCGCCGCACATGAGCGGCGACACGGTCGGCTGGCGGGACGAACTCGGCGCGCAGTTCGTGGAGTTGTTCGAGCGGTGGGCGGCGGGCCGGCCGCTGCGGAACGTGGTCGACAAGCAGCGCGGATACGTGCCCGGACACTGACGTCCCCGGCCCGGGAAGGGTGCACGCGCGACCGCACCCCACCCACGGCGACCGGGCTCCTCGACGATTACGGCGAAGGCGGGCCGCCCAGTCCGCGGAGGCGACCGCGCGGCACGGGACCGGGCCGAACGAATGCAGCCGGGGGTGAACGCGTCCGTACGGCTCCTCGCCGACGAGGCCCTGGCGCGACGTAGGGGCGCGGACATGCCGAGAGGCGGGAAAAGGGCATAGATCTCGTTACGGGCGTATGTGGCGTGCAGACGTCTCCGGCGAGCGGAAGGGAATCCCGGACGATCGCGCGGGTGATCGGCGCCCTATCGTCGAGCGGCCGCGCCGTGGCGGTGATTCCGTGCCTGACCAGCGGGGCTTCGATGGAGCGGTCAGCCATGCGTTCCACGGTCCACCCGCGGTCAAGGCGGCCTCGGCGACGAGCGGGGCCGAAAGCGATCCGTGTAGCTCGCAGGAAGTCGGGTAGCCGCGCGCCCATGGCTCGACCACACGCACATCGATCAGGAACCGACAACCGGCGCCAGGGAAGACTCAGCCGCCGCTCGCTGCTCGCCGGAGCGGTGTCGCTGGGCGCGGCGGGGAGTCTCGGGGTGGTCGGCTGCAGCCGCGTCCCGGGAGACGGGAAGGTGCTGGGAGGCAGCCTCCTGGACACCTTGCGGGATCAGGGATCCGTGAAGATCGGCATCGCCAGTGAACCCCCCTTCGGCTATGTCGGGGACGACGGGCAGGCCACCGGAGAGTCACCGGCGATCGCGAAGGTGATCTTCAAAAGGCTCGGCATCGACGAGGTGAAGCCGGTGCCCGTGGACTTCGGCGCCCTCATACCCGGGCTGAAGGCCCGGCAGTTCGATGTGGTCTCGGCCGGTATGTACATCAACCCCCTGCGGTGCGAACAGGTGCTGTTCGCCGACCCGGACTATCTGATGCTGGACTCCTTCATCGTCAAGAAGGGCAATCCACACGGCATCAAGACGTATGAGGACATCAAGAGGAAGGGTCTCAGACTCGCCTCCGGCAAGGCCTACGCCCAGATCGACTACGCCAGGGCCGCGGGCATCGGCGAGGTGCTGATCCTGCCGGACCAGGTGGCCGGACTCGACGCGGTGGCCCAGGGGCGGGTGGACGCCTTCGCGGGCACCCGCATCACGGTCAAGTCGGCGGTGGCGGATTCCGGACGCGTTTCGGCGACCGAGCCGTTCCAGCCCGTGGTCGACGGCAAGCCGGCCTACGGCGCCGGCGGATTCGCCTTCCGGCAGTCCGAGAAGAACCTCCGTGACGCGTTCAACGCGGAACTGCTGAAGCTCAAGCAGGACGACTACAGGGAACTCCTCGGGATCGTCAGCCCCTTCGGCTTCGCCGAGGCCGACATGACGGACCTCACGGCGAAGGAGCTGTGCGGCTGATGATGACTTCCGAGTTCTTCACCACCTGGTTCCTGCCGGGTGTCTGGGTCACCGTCCAGGTGACGGTGTACGCCGCGGTCCTCGGCGCCGCCGTCTCGTTCGGCATCGGCCTCGCCCGCGGTTCGCAGATCTGGATCGTCCGCTTCCTCGCCGGGGCCTACTTCGAGGTCTTCCGCGGCATGTCGGCGCTGGTGCTGATGTTCTGGATGTTCTTCGCACTGCCCCTCTTCGGCTGGCAGCTGGTGCCCATGTGGGCCGGCGTCAGCGCGCTCGCCCTGACCTACGGCGCCTACGGCTCCGAGATCGTGCGCGGTTCGCTGGCCGCCGTCACGCCGGCGCAGAAGGAAGCGGGCATCGCGCTGAACTTCACCCGCGCTCAGCGGCTGCGCCTGATCGAACTGCCCCAGGCATGGCCCGACATGGTGCCGCCGTTCAACAACCTGTTGATCGAGCTGCTGAAGGGCACCGCCCTGGTCTCGGTCATCACGGTGGCCGACATGACGTTCGCCGGCAACCTGCTCCGGCTGGGCACCAACGAGACCACCCCGGTCTACACCCTGCTGCTGGTCCTCTACTTCGTTCTCGCCTTCCTCATCACCCGCGGTATGCGGCTGCTGGAGCGCAGGGCGAAGGCCGGGGTCGGGCAGCGTCCCGAGCAGGACGGCGGGACGACCCGGAAGCTCGGCGCCCGCGGCGAAAGCCTTCAGGCCGGTTCGCAGTCAGCGGGAGGTATCGGATGAACTGGGACTGGAACGTCGTGGACGACTTCATGCCGCGCTTCTGGGACGGCGTGCTCGTCACCCTGCAAGCCATGGCCGTCGGCACCCTGATCGCCTTCGCACTGGGTCTGGTGTGGGCGCTGGCCCAGCGGTCCGGGCACGCATGGGTGCGCTGGCCGGTCGTCGCCGTCACGGAGTTCATCCGCAACACACCGCTGCTGGTGCAGCTCTTCTTCCTCTTCTACGTGGTCCCCAACTTCGGCCCGTCGATGTCGCCGCTCACCACCGGCATCGTCGGCCTGGGACTGCACTACTCCACCTACACCGCGGAGGTCTACCGCGCGGGCATCGACGGCGTCCCCGCCGGCCAGTGGGAGGCGGCCACCGCGCTGAGCCTGTCCCGGGGGCGCACCTGGCGGGCGGTGATCCTTCCGCAGGCGATCCGCCGCGTCGTGCCGCCGCTGGGCAACTACGTCGTCGCCATGCTGAAGGACTCCCCGATGATCGCGACCATCGGAGCCTTCGACATGCTCGGCGAGGCCCAGGCCTTCAGCAACGAGACCTTCACCACCGAGGCGCTCACCGTCGTGGGCGTGGCGTTCATCGCCATCGCCTACCCCGCCTCCCTCCTGATCCGAGCCCTGGAGCGACGCCTTGTCCGCTGACATCGATCCCGCGAAGACCACCGATCTCCTCGCCAACCCGCCGGTGGACGGCAGGGAACTGATCCGCTTCGACAAGGTCACCAAGCGCTTCGGCGACCACACCGTCCTCGACCGGCTCGACTTCTCCGTCGACTCCGGCAAGCACGTCACGCTCATCGGCCCGTCGGGCTCCGGCAAGACGACGATCCTGCGGCTGCTGATGACGCTGACCGAACCCGACGAGGGCACCATCAGGGTGGGCGGCGACTACCTCACCCACGAGGAGCGCGACGGCAAGCTGGTCCGGGCCGGCGAGAAGCACATCCGCGAGGTCCGCAAGAACATCGGGATGGTCTTCCAGCAGTTCAACCTCTTCCCGAACATGAAGGTGCTGCGCAACATCACGGAGGCCCCGGTGACCGTCCTCGGCCTGTCCAGGGACGAGGCCGAACAGCGGGCCCGGGAGCTGCTCGAACTGGTGGGCCTGACCGAGCACATCGACAAGTACCCGACCCAGCTGTCCGGCGGCCAGCAGCAGCGGGTGGCGATCGCCCGGGCGCTGGCGATGCGGCCGCAGGTGCTCTTGCTGGACGAGGTGACCTCCGCGCTGGACCCGGAGCTGGTGGTCGGTGTCCTGGACGTGCTGCGGGACATCGCCCGCACCACCGACATCACGATGCTCTGTGTGACCCACGAGATGAGCTTCGCCCGGGACATCTCCGACCAGGTCCTGATGTTCGACTCGGGTCGCGTCATCGAGTCGGGCACCCCGGAGAAGATCTTCAGCGAGCCGGAGCAGGAGCGGACGCGCGAGTTCCTCAAGGCCGTGCTGTAGCGCCGTACGGTACGGATTCCCCGCCAGGTCGCGCGCGGCCTCGCACCGGGTTTCGGAACGTGGCTCCGCCCGGGATGCCAGGTCCAGGCAACGGGCCATGACGTGGGCATATGCCAAAGGATCGGCGCCGCAGTTGAGGGGGCCGGAGGTACGCCACATTCTCGCCGACAACCCCTCCGTCCGGCCCCCCTGGCCGTTATCGTGGTGGTGATTCGCTGCCCGGATCACGGCCAGAGAAGCGACCAGGGGGGAACCGTGGCGCTGAAGCACGAGCCGACCGTGCCGTACCACTCGGCCCAGGAAGCCTTGCGCGTCCTGGAGACGGTGGCGCGGCACTCCACCGGTGTCACCGACGCCGAACTCGCCCGTCAGACCGGCCTCACCGCGGAGCGGCTGACCACGCTCCTGCGCATGCTGCGCCGCGAGGGCTACGTCGAGCAGATCGCCGACGGGGCCTATGTCACGGGCGCCGCGCTGGCCCGTCTGGGCTCTACGCACCACCGTGAGCAGGCCCTGCGCGACCAGCTCCAGCACACCCTCGACCGGCTCCGCGACTCCGTCGGCGCCGCCGTCTACATCAGCCGGTACGTCGACGGAGAGGTCACGATCACCCAGTACGCCGACGGCCCCGCCACCCCGTCCGTCAACGAGTGGGTCGACTTCCGCTCCTCCGCCCACGCCACCGCGCTCGGCAAGAGCCTGCTCGGCCAGCTCGACCACAACGGCCGGCGCGACCATCTTTCCCGGCACAAGATGGCCCGGCTCACCTCGCGCACGATCACCAGCGACAAGCTGCTGCTCTCCCGCCTGGAGGCACAGCCGCCCACGGTCCCGGTGCTCGACCTCCAGGAGTACGCGATCGGCACGGTCTGCGCGGCCGTGCCGATCACCGCCGGCTCCATGGCGGGCTGCCTGGCCCTCTCCCTGCCCGTCGAGCACGCCCACCGGCTCCGGCAGGCCGCCGAGACGCTGAACAGGAACGCGGCACCGGTACTGCTGTCGCTCGCGATCTGAGGCAGGTCCGGCAGACGGCCCGACGCGTGGCCCGACGGGGGCTGCCGACGTGGTCCGGAGCACCCCCGCGGACCGGGTAGTATTTTCTCCGTCGTCAGCCGCCGAAGGCGGAGGGCGGGAGTCATGCGCCGCTAGCTCAGTTGGTTAGAGCAGCTGACTCTTAATCAGCGGGTCCGGGGTTCGAGTCCCTGGCGGCGCACCGATGAAGGGCCCCTCGTGGAAACGGGGGGCCCTTCGGCGTCCGCCCCGCGTCCGCCGCCACCCGTGTTCCGCAGGCTCTCGGCTTCCTCCGCGGTGAGCCTTCGGTATGCCGCCTTGCCCGGGGGCCGCCACCACACCGGATCGGCGCACCGGATCCCTTCCCGCCGCAGCAGCGCCCGGTGGATCTTGTTCGTGGCGGTGACGGGCATCCGCTCCAGCACCCGCACGAACCGGGGCGCCATCTTCGTCCCCAGATCGGGCTGGGCGCGCAGGAACGCGGCGAAACCGAGCGGCTCGAAGGATCCGGCCAGCGCCGCCATCACCTGGTCCCCGGTCACCGGATCGGGCACCGCGTAGACGGCCACCGCCGCCGCCCCCTCGTACCGGGCGAGGATGTTCTCGATCATCGCGGCGGCCAGGTTCTCGCTGTCGACGCGGAGCCGGTCGTCGGTGCGGCCCGCGAAGTAGAGGAAGCCTTCGCGGTCGCGGTAGAAGAGGTCGCCGGTCCAGTACTCCCCGTCGTCCCGGCGCCGCTCCGCCTCCGCCGCCGGATTGCGCCAGTAGCCCTCGAAGGGGTTCGGTCCCCGGTTGACCAGCTCGCCGATCGCCTCGTCGCCGTTCAGCAGCCGGCCGGCCGGGTCGAGCACGGCCGGCGGGCACTCGGCGCGGGTCTCCCGGTCGAGGACGACGAGACCGGGCCCCGCCCGTCCGACCGCCCCCGCCGGGGTCCCCGGCGACCACTGCACGGCCGCCCCGCCCTCCGAGGAGCCGTACCCCTCCACCAGCCGCACCCCGAACCGCCGTTCGAAGGCGGCCGCGTCCACCGCCCCCGCCTCGGTGCCGAAGCCGAGCCGCAGCGCGTGGTCCCGGTCGTCGGGGCGCGGCTCGGTGGCCAGGACGTACTGGATCGCCCGGCCCACATAGGTGAAGTAGGTCGCCCCGTAACGCCGTACGTCGGCCAGGAACCCCGACGCCGAGAACCGCCGCCGCAGCGCCACCCCGGCCCCGGCCGCCAGCGCGGGCGCCCAGTCGGCGATCACCGCGTTGCCGTGGAACATCGGCATGCAGACGTAGTGCACGTCGTCCCGGCGCACGGAGAACTGTCCGGCCAGGGAGCGCCCCGCGGCGGCCAGCCGGCCCTGACTGCAGATCGCGGCCTTGGGCGCGCCGGTCGAGCCGGAGGTGAAGTAGAGCAGGAGCCGGTCGGCGGGGGTGGCCCGGGAGGGGTCGGGGCGGGCGTCCGCGTACGGCTCGAGCAGGTCGTCGTACTCCGGGGTGCCGGTGATCAGCAGCCGGACCCCGGGCAGGTCGAGGCCCCTGAGGAGAGGGAGGTGGGTGTGCTCGGTGATCAGCAGCCGGCATTCGGTGTGCAGGATGTCCCGGGCCAGTTCGGGGCCCCGCCGGGTGGGGTTGATGCCGGCGACGGCCGCGCCTGCGAGAGCGGCGGCCGACAGCCAGAGCGGGAACTCGGGGGTGTTGTCCAGCAGGACCCCGAGATGCGGCGGACCGTCCGCCGGCAGCAGGTCGGCCAGCAGCGCGGCACGGGCGGCGGCGCCGGCGGCGACCTCGTGGTGGGTCAGGACGGTGTCCTCGGGGTTCGCGGGCTGCCGGCACCACAGTCCGGGACGGTGGTCGCCCCACCGGGCCGCTACGAGTTCGGCGACAGACTCCATGGCAGCGCACGGTAGTTGACGGACCGTCAGATGTGGAGGGCTACGGCATGACGTCGTCCGCCCCGGCGAACATCCAGTGGACCGACGGCACGAGACGGAAAAGGGCCTGCACGAGCTCCCCCGAGGTCGCGGGCCGACCTGGTCGGGCCGGCGGGCGGGGAACCTACCCGCCCGCCGGCCCGGGGAGCTCGAGCGCTGCTCAGAACGTGACGTCGGAGCAGGCGTAGAACGCGTTGGTCGTGTCGGCGACCGTCCACACCGCGACGATCACGTGACGTCCGCTGAGCCCGGACGGCAGCGTGCCGCTGTGCGAGAGGGTGGACGGGGGCCGCTGACCGCCGTAGGGCACGGTCAGGAACGGGGTGAGGTTGAGGTCGGAGCGGGCCAGGTTGTGGTTCTGGTTCCAGCCCTGCTTGGTGACGTAGTACTTGAAGTCGCTCGTGGCGTGCATGGCGGTGAACTGCCACCGGAAGGTGTAGCTCTGACCGCCGGTCACCTTGGTGGCCGGCCACGCCGTGCCCGAGGGGGTCTTCGGGCTGTCGAGCTGGGCGAAGCGGGTGTTGTTCGCGGAACAGATCCTTCCGTCGGCCGCGCCGGACGCCGGGAAGCCCTTCGGGCCCTCGACGCTCTGCGGCTCCCACTGGATGTCACCGCAGTTGGTGACGGAGCCGTTCTGGCAGAGCTTCTGCCGGCTGATGGGGAGGTCGGTGTAGCCGTGGCCGCTCGCACCCCCGGCGGTGAGCACGAAGGCTCCCGCCGTGGTGAGTCCGAGCGCGGCGGCGTACCACTTGGTCTTTTTGCGCATGCTGCCGCTCCTGGAGAACGTGGGGAGTTCACTGAGCCGAGCCGTGCAGGTCTAGACCAAGTTCGAGATTATTGCCGATTCTTGGCTGTGTCCATATCAAAGACGTCTCCGGACCCGACACGGCGGGACCGTCACGGCATGACCGTCACAGGAACACCGTCACGGCCCCTGTTCCCCGCGCCCCGAGCAGAAGGCGACGGTCAGGTCCTTCACCAGCGCCTTGCGCTCGTAGTCGTCGAGTTCCACGAGTCCGCGCATGGTCAGCCGGGTCACCGTGTCCTCCACCGAGTCCACGACCGAGGTCAGCACGCTCGCCCGGTGCTGGGCGTCGAGAGCGGCGATCCGGCGACGGTGCATCGCCGCGGCGACCTCCGGGGCGTACTCGATCCGCAGCGGCCGCACCGAGAACACCTCCAGGCCGATCGCGCCCGCGTCCTGCGCGACCCGTCTGGTCAGCACCTCCCCCGCCGCCTCCACCGAACCCCGCCCCGCGCCCGGCGTCTCCACCGGGATGCGGGCCAGGGCCGCCTCGACGCACTCACGCAGATACGTCTCGTGGTCGTCGACGCCCAGCGTGGCCCGCGCGGTGTCCCGCACCCGCCACACCACGAGCGTCACCACCCGCAGCGCGACCCCGCTGCCGTCGGCGGCGGGCAGCGGCTCGCTGCGCCAGTGCCGCAGCCGTACATCCACCCGGCGGCGCAGCAGCAGCGGGTTCACCCACAGCAGACCGGTGCGCCGCACGGTCCCCCGGTAGCGGCCGAACAGACCGAGCACCCAGGCCCGCCCGGTCCGCCCGCGGGCCAGCCCGCCGAAGCCGAACAGCCCCAGCGCACCCGCCCCCGCGTACGCCGCCCACTGCGCCGGACCGAGCCCGGCGCCCGCGAACTCCGGCAGCCGCAGCGCCTGCGTAGCGTGCGGCGGCAGCACTCCGGCCCACCACGAGGCGGCCACACAGCCGGCCGCCCCGCACATCCCGGCGAACACGCCCGCCGCGCCGGGCAGCACCCGGGCCGGCCGCTCCACCAGGTCCGGATCGACCTGCGCCTCCGGGCGGGGCTTGGCCGGCGTCGGCCGGCGCAGTCGCGGCTGCTCGCCGGTGCCCGCCCGGCTGCCCACCACGGCGGGCCCGAGCGGCACGGGCCGCGGCTCGGGCTCGTCCCGGAACAGCAGATGGACGGGGATCTCGGTGGTCGCCTCGTTCTGGATGAGCCGAGTGGGCCTGAACGGTCCGTCGGGCTCGGGTGTCTGTGACGTGGTCGTGTTCATTGCGTGCCTCCAGCCTCCGCGCCAGATACGCCATGACAGTGAGATGGGATCAAGAAAGCGAGCGGGTCACCGGCCGGTCCCGAGCGGGGTTCGCGCAGGTACCGCGCCGGTCCTGAGGGCCCCGGGCGGTCTAGGAGAAGAGCCGCCGCCAGGTCTCCGGGCCCGGGTAGCCGTCCGCCGCCCCACCGCGCCAGCCCTGGGCGCGTTGGAAGGCCTCGACCCCTCGCCGGTCCGCCTCGCCCCAGCGCGGTCCGGGCCCCGTCGTGTAGTACTTGCCGAACCCCTTCTTCACCAACTGCTTCCCCAGCCGGGTGACGTACGCGTTCTGCGCGCCGGGCCGGAACATGCCCCGGCCCGGGTACGCGGGGACGCGCGGCACGGGGGGTGCGGCGGGCGCGCCGGCCGCCCCGGTCGCGGGATACCCGCCGGCTCCGCCGCCTGATCCGGGACCGGTCCCGGCCGTCGGAGGCCCCCCGGGCGCGATGTCCCTGCCCCGGCCGGAGATCAACAGCGCCCAGGTTCTCGGGCCGGGGATGCCGTCGGCGTCGGCGCCGCGCCAGCCCTGGGCCTGCTGGAAGGCCAGGGTCGCCCAGCCGTCGGACGCCGACCACCTCGGGCCCGGACCCGAGGCGTAGAAGCGTGCGCCGCCGCGCTCGACGAGGAGCCGGCCGAGCCGGGTGACGTACGGGTTGTTCGCGCCGGGACCGAAGGCCGCCCGCCCCGGGAACGGCATCGTCGCGGCACTTGCGGCGCCCGCCGTGTTCCCGCCGCCGGCGCTCGCGCCGGCCTGTTCCCCCGAGCCGGGCGCGACCGCCGAGAGGCCCTTGTAGCGGTAGGGCACATAGCGGTCGGAATGGCTCCAGTAGGCGTAGGGAGTGGGCTGCCGACGCGCGGTCGGGCGGGTCTGCTCGTAGACGAAGTAGTAGCTGTGCGTGTAGTCCGTCCAGCCGCCGAAAAGGACGACGTGCGAGCCTTTCTCGGGGTTGGACGGATTATGGAACAGCAGAATGTCGCCGGGCTGGAGCTCCTCCTTGGCAATCCGCGTCCCGTACTGGTGGAGGCTGCCCGTCCACTCGTTCCCGGGCAGGTTCCAGGCCATGGAGACGAAGCCCGAGCAGTCCTGCCGGTAACCGTCGTACCAGTAGGTGCTCATGCTGTACGGCACCTCTGCCGAAACCCATTCCTTGGCGCGTCTGATGATGTCCGCCCGGGTCGTCCGGGGCGTTTTCACCGCTCCCGCCAGTCCTCCCGGCCGGGCCGGCTGTCCGGCCGGGCCGTGCAGCGGCGCCTTGCCGCCCTGCGGGGTATCGGGCTCGTCACCTGCGGGTACGCCGGGCCGATCGGAGGTCTGCGGGGCCGCGGACGCGGGCACCGCGTGGGCGGCCCCGAGCGCCGCGGCCGCCGCCGTGGCGACGATCACGACGCGATGGGCGGCCGGGCGGCCGCCGAACGGGGCGGGCGGGGAATTCGACCCCGTCCACCGCCGGGATACGCATCCGGGGCACTCGCAATCGCTCTCGGGATCGAATTCCTCGAATACCGGAGAGCCCATGCGATTCCCCTCAGACTCCAGCTGGAAATGTCCGCGACTGTGCACGTCCGCCAGTTTCTCAACTGTCTTCCCGACGCGCATGCTGACGGTCCGAATGATGTACACGACACCCGCCCGGCCCAGTGGCGCCGCGGCCCGGCGGCCGCGTGGTCCGGGGCACCCCCGGGGGTCCTGTAGAGTTATGACGTCAGCAGGCGCCGCTAGCTCAGTTGGTTAGAGCAGCTGACTCTTAATCAGCGGGTCCGGGGTTCGAGTCCCTGGCGGCGCACAGACACCGAAGGCCCTTCGCGAAAGCGAGGGGCCTTCGTCCGTATGCGCGCACACGGCGGTATGCCGTCCGCCGCGGCCCGCGGCCTTGAACCCTCCGTCCCGAACTCCCCCCGCCCAATCCCGACATAAGCCCCGCGCCGCTCACGAGAGTGCCGGAATACGGTCGTCACCGCCGTCCACGGGGTAGGTGAACCCCACAGCCTCCCGCGCCAGTCGCCGGGCTACTCCCGCAGCCCGGGCGCGCGGGGTCGAGGACCGGCCCGGTCGGCGGTTCCGGGGGAGCGGGCCGTCGACCGGGCCAGGTGACGTCGGCCGGGTGACGTCGGTCGGGTGACGGCCGGATCACGTCGGTCGGGTGACGTCGTCAGACGCCGGTGCCCGTCAGATACGCCGATACGACCACGTTCGCCGTGTAGCTGCGGCTCACCCGGTCGAAGGTGCCGCCGCAGGTGATCAGACGCAGCTCGGCGCGGTCCGGCTGCCGGGGGCCGTAGGCCTGGCGGGCGTCGAAGCGCTCACGCTGGACGACCTCGACGGCGTCGACGGTGAACTCGGCGATGCTTCCGTCGTCGCGGACCACTCGTACCGTCTCGCCTGCCTCGAGCGTGCTGAGCTTGTAGAAGACGGCGGGCCTGGTCTCGGTGTCGACGTGCCCGACCAGCAGGGCCGTGCCCCGGGCGCCCGGTTCAGCGCCGGCGGCGTACCAGCCGACGACGCCCGCCTGGTCGAAGGGCGGCGGGTCGACACCTCCCTCGGCGTCCAGCCCGCGGGCGACGACCGGGGCCTGCACGCCCAGGCCGGGGATGTCGATGCGTTGCGGCAGCGCCCGGCCCAGCGGTTTCACCGCGGGCGGGAGTCCGGCGTCCGGCGGGCGGCCCACCGCGGCCATGTCACCGGTGGCCGGGGCGGATGTGCCGTGCCGTACGTCGGTCACCTCGCGCCCCCACAGCCACAGCCCGAGCAGCAGCACCGTCCAGGCCAGGCCGGTGAGGAAGCGGCCGGACGAGCGTTCGCGATCGGACATGCTCAATCCGCCCCGCGTCTCCGGTGCACCCCGCGGAACACGACGGCGGCCGCGGCGACGCCCGCGAGCACCAGCCCGACGACCGCCTGCGCGGTGCCGGGGCCACGGCCCTCCACCTGCGCCTCGTCGACGGCGGCGAGGGGTGTGAGGGGAGCCAGCGGGGCGGTACCGCCTCCGCCGGCGCGGACCGGGGCGACGGGAGAGGCGGGCGCGGACGGCCCGTACGGCTCCGCCGACTCGTCCTCCGACGGCCCCCAGGACTCCGCCGACTCCGCGGACGAAGGGGCGACGACCTTGATACGGCCCTTCACCTCGAAGTCGACGCAGGTGATCCGTACGTCGTAGGCACCCGCTCCGATCGACGAGCGGACCCGGGTGTCGCCGACGAGCGTGCCGCCCGAGCCGGCGAGCTGCGCGTCCGCGACGAAGGCGTCCGAGGCCGCAGTGGCCGTCCGGCCGCCACAGCCGCTGACTTTCAGTGTGACCTCGGCGCCGGGTGCGGGCGTCGACGGCGTGACCGAGACGCTGCCGCCTTTGTCGCCGCTGCCTTCGCCCGAGGCGTACGCCGTCGGAATGAGCACCGCGGCACCTACCGCGAGCCCCGCACAGAGAGTGATCTTCAGTGAACCCATCGTGAACCTCCAGCTGCCTGAAGACTCCCCCGCTCGGAACCGGCACGCATCCCCAGGCGGGATATCGCTGCTCCGTACGAGTGGCTCACGCCGCGTCACGGGTTTCAGATCCGGTCGACGAGATCCGCGATCGAGTCCACGATCTTCGACGGGCGGTACGGGAAGTTCTCGACCTGCTCGGGCCTGGTCAGGCCGGTGAGCACCAGAAACGTCTGCATGCCGGCCTCCATGCCCGCGAGGACGTCGGTGTCCATGCGGTCGCCGATCATCGCGCTGCTCTCGGAGTGGGCGCCGATGGCGTTCAGACCGGTGCGCATCATCAGCGGGTTCGGCTTGCCCGCGAAGTACGGGTGCTTGCCGGTCGCCTTGGTGATCAGCGCGGCGACCGCCCCCGTCGCGGGGAGCGCGCCCTCGGCGGAGGGGCCGGTCTCATCCGGGTTGGTGCAGATGAAACGGGCGCCGTCGTTGATGAGCCGGACGGCCTTCGTCATCGCCTCGAACGAGTAGGTACGGGTCTCGCCGAGGACGACGTAGTCGGGCTCGTGGTCGGTGAGGATGTACCCGATGTCGTGCAGCGCTGTGGTCAGCCCGGCCTCGCCGATGACGTACGCCGTGCCCTCGGGCCGCTGGTCGTCGAGGAACTGGGCCGTGGCCAGCGCGGAGGTCCAGATGTTCTCGATCGGCACCTCCAGGCCCATGCGCCGCAGCCGGGCGTGCAGGTCGCGCGGGGTGTAGATCGAGTTGTTGGTCAGGACCAGGAACGGCTTGCCCGAATCGCGCAGCTTCTTCAGGAAGGCATCGGCGCCGGGGATCGGTACGCCCTCGTGGATGAGCACACCGTCCATGTCGGTGAGCCACGACTCGATGGGCTTGCGGTCTGCCATGTGCGGGATCTCCCTGCCGTACGCGAGTACGCGGTGGCCGCGCCTGTACGCGGTGCTGCGCCTGCACGCGGTCGCTGCGTGCGCTCCAGCGTAAGCACAGGCCCGATCTTGAGGGAATGGCCGGTGGTCAGGCGTCCACCGGCTGGGACGCGGCCGCGCGTCAACGGCGTCGCCGGGCCAGTCGGCGGGCCAGCAGCAGGAGTGTCCCGGCGGCCAGGAGACAGGCGGTGGCGCCGAAGAGAACGGCGGGCGAGTTGAGCCCGGTGCGGGCGAGTTCCTCGGCCTCGTCGGCCAGGGAGAGCGGGCCGGTGTCCGCGGCGGAGGCGTCCGGGGCGGGAGTGGCGGCGGAGGTGGCGGCGGCGGTGGCGGTGCTGGTGGGCTCGGCGGTGGGGGCGGCCGGGTCGAGGCCGGGAGCGGTGTCGGGGTCGGGCTCGGCCTCGACGGCGAAGCGGTAGTCGTTCGACTGTCCGATCCAGTCGCCGTCGTCGCCGTGCCGCTGGACGACCGCCGCGTTGGCGGTGACGGCGTTGGGCGCGGTGTCCGAGGTGAGGGCGAGGCGCAGCTTGACGGTGAGGGTCCGGCCGGGGCCCACGGTGAATCCCGGGAAGTCGCCGGCTCCGTCGGCCCGCCCCTCGGCCTGCCCCTCGGCTTCTCCGTCGGTGGGTCCTTCGGTGAACGCTCCGACCAGTTCGTCGTCGTCGGTGGGTTCGAAGTGGACCGGGTGCGGTTGTCCGTCGGCGTAGAACTCCAGGCGCGCCTGGGACGGCTTCAGGTCGCGACCGGCGTCGACCAGGACGACGACCGGGTGGATCCCGTCGCAGGTGAGGCGGGTGGTGTTGGTGAGGTCGAGATACCAGATGCCGTAACCGCCCCCGGCCCGGTAGGAATCCGGGCCCCCGTGCAGCCGGGTGGTGAGGGGGAAGTCGGCGCCGTCGGGACCGGCGCAGCCCGGGCCGGCTTCCGCGTGGGCGGGCGCGGGGAGGAGGGCGGCGGCCACGGCGAGGCAGAGGGAGACAGGCGGGCACAGTCGCATGAACACGTGAGCCTGCACGACGGCACCCGCCGAGCCGGAACGGCACACCGCACGACCGTACGAATCCCCTCGTTCGGCGGAGACACCGGTCGACCGACCCGGCCCCGCGACCGGTTCCCACCGCTCCCCGGACCGACCCGGCGACCGGCTCGGCTGCCGCTCCCTGGCCGACGTCACGAACGGCTCGGCTGCCGGTCCACGAACCGACCTCGCGACCGGTCGCGGGACCGGTCCTCGAACCGACCTCGCGACCGGCTCGGCCGGACCGGTCCCGCGACCGATCCGGCGACCGGCCCCGTGGTCTGGCCCGCGACCGGCTCCCTGGTCGCGGACCGTGGGAGGTGGGGAAGGTTCCGGCTCAGCCGTCTCCCCGGCCGAAGACCGGTGCCAGCAGCAGCTGGGCCGCGCCCTCCGCGACAGCTCGGGGTCCGCCGGGGGCGAGCCGTACCGGTACGGGGCCCTCTCGTGAACCCTCGCGGCGCGCGTGGGCGTCGAGGACGGCGGCGACTCCCCGCACGAACGGCTCCGGCGCGGCCGCGATGGTGCGGCCGCCCAGCAGCACGGCGTCGATGTCGAGCAGACCGGCCAGGTTCGCGGCGCCCTCGCCGAGCACCCGCGCCGCCTCGGCCACATCCCCCCGGCGGATGGCCGCGAGGCACAGCGCCTCGACGCAGCCCCGGTTGCCGCAGGAACAGGGCGGCCCGTCCAGCTGGATGACCTGGTGTCCGAACTCCCCCGCCCCGGTGCGGGCACCCCGGTGCACGGTCCCACCGATCACCAGGCCCGCGCCCAGGCCCGTACCGAGATACAGGCAGGCGAAGGAGCCGCGTTCGCCGCCGACCGCGAGGCCGAGCGCGGCGGCGTTGGTGTCCTTGTCGACGACCACGGGCACCCCGAGCCGCGCCTCCAGCACGTCCCGCAGCGGAAAACCGTCCCACTCCGGGAAGCCGGTGACCCGGTGCAGCACACCGCGGGCATGGTCGAGCGGCCCCGGAAGCGCCACTCCGACACCGAGCGGAGCCGAGAGGGCGCCGCCTCCGAGTGCCTCCGACAACATCTCCGTCACCTCGCCGAGCAGCGCGTCCAGGACCGCCTCCGCCCCCGCGCCCAGGGAGAACGGGACGCACCGCTCGCCCACCACGCGGCCGTCGAGATCGACCAGCACCATCCTCAGTTCGTCCCGGTCGAGGTGGACGCCGACCGCGTGACCGGCCTCCGGGACCAGCCGCAGGACCGTGCGCGGCTTGCCGCCGGTGGACGCGCGACGGCCGGCCTCCGCCGCCAGCCCCTCCTCCCGCAGCCGGGCGGTGATCTTGCTGACCGCCTGCGGGGTGAGACCGGCGCGTTCGGCGAGCTCCAGCCGGCTGATGCCGTCGGGTCCTGCGGTGCGCAGCAGGTCGAGCACGAGCGAGGTGTTGTGGCTGCGCAGGGCCGGCAGGTTCACGCCCACGGTCCGGCCCGTCGCGGCGCCCGCCGCCCGCTCCGGCGCGCGGCCGGTTCCCGGACCCGGCTCACGGTCCGGCGGGAGTCCCCACGTGGACTCCGCCGCGGGCTCCGGAGCGAGCTCTGCCTCGGACTCCGGAGCGAGCTCTGGCTCGACCTCTGGCTCGCGCTCCGGAGCGGACTCCGGTGCGCGGTCGGTGTCGCCTCCGTCGTTCGTCGTGTTCACCCTGCCATTGTCCCTCGCGCTTGCACTTTGGCAACAGCGTTGCCAAAGTGGATCGCATGACTGGACGCACCACTGACGCGAACGACTCCGCAACAGGCACCGAGACCGGCACCGGCGCCTCCCCGGCCGCTCCTCCCCTCCGCGTGGGCCTGATCGGATACGGCCTGGCGGGCTCCGTGTTCCACGCCCCGCTGATCGCCGCCACCGAGGGCCTCGCCCTGGACACGGTGGTCACCTCGAACCCCGAGCGGCAGGCGCAGGCCCGCGCCGAGTTCCCGGACGTCCGCGTCGCCGCCACTCCCGACGACCTCCTCGCCCGGGCCGGCGAGCTGGACCTGGTCGTCATCGCGTCCCCGAACAAGACGCACGTCCCGCTCGCGACCGCCGCGCTGAAGGCCGGCCTGCCGGTCGTCGTCGACAAGCCCGTCGCCGGCACCGCTGACGAGGCGCGCGGGCTGGCCGCGCTCGCCGAGGAACGCGGCCTGCTGCTCTCCGTCTTCCAGAACCGCCGCTGGGACAACGACTTCCTGACCCTCCGCAAGCTGCTGGACGAGGGCGAACTGGGCGACGTCTGGCGCTTCGAGTCCCGGTTCGAGCGCTGGCGGCCGCTGCCGAAGGGCGGTTGGCGGGAGTCCGGCGACCCGGCAGAGATCGGAGGTCTGCTCTACGACCTCGGCAGTCACCTCGTCGACCAGGCGCTGGTGCTGTTCGGCCCCGTGGTCTCCGTCTACGCCGAGGCCGACGTCCGCAGGCCGGGTGCGCAGGCCGACGACGACACCTTCCTCGCGCTGACGCACGCGAGCGGCGTCCGCTCGCACCTCTACGCCTCCGCTACGACGTCCCAACTCGGTCCGCGCTTCCGGGTGCTGGGCACGAAGGCGGGCTATGTGAAGTACGGCCTGGATCCTCAGGAGGCGGCCCTGCGGGAGGGCGGACGGCCCGACGGCACCCCCGGCTGGGGCACCGAACCCGAGGAGCTGTGGGGCCGCGTCGGCGCCGGGGAGTCCCCGCTGACCGGCGGCGGACGACCCGAACAGAGTCTGCCCGGCGACTACCCGGCCTACTACGCTGCGGTGGCCAGGGCACTGATCGACGGCGGCCCCAACCCGGTGACCGCCACCGAGGCGGCCGCCGCCCTGGACGTACTGGAGGCGGCCCGCCGTTCGGCACGAGACAAGGTGGCGGTGACGCTGTGATGGGAACCCACCAGATGACCCCGAAGTTCACCCCGGAGATCACCCCGACCCTGGAGGAGCTCCAGGCCCAGGAACGGCGGCTGGTCTTCCGCCAGTTCACGAACGACGACGCGTGGCAGCTCGGCTCACTGCTGGTGGAGCTGGCCCGCGAGCGCCAGGCGCCGGTCGCCGTCGACATCCACCGGGCCGGCCAGCAGCTCTTCCATGCGGCCCTGCCCGGTTCGACTCCCGACAACGACGCCTGGATCGCCCGCAAACGCCGGGTGGTGGAGCGCTTCGGCGCCTCCTCCTACCTGGTGGGCTCCCGCTACCGCGCCAAGGGCACCACGTTCGAGGACTCCTCCCGCCTTGACCCCGACGAGTACGCGGCGCACGGCGGCTCCTTCCCGATCAACGTGGAGGGCGTCGGCATCATCGGCGCGGTGACGGTGTCGGGCCTGCCCCAGCTGGAGGACCACCGGTTCGTGGTGGAAGCACTGGAACAGTTCCTGGAGAAGTACCTGCGCTGAAACGCGCCCGAAGGGACGCCGGGAACCGCACCCGAAGGGACGCCGGGAACCGCACCCGATGGGACGCGGGGAACCGCGCGGTCAGCCATGGTCAACCCACGGCCGTCGTACCACCGCAGCTCCCCGCCCCCTGCCCTCCGTCCCTCAGCGGAGCGGCGTCACGCGTCCTTGAACTCCTGGCGCTGGCGTCCTAGTCCGGCGATCTCCAGCTCCACCACGTCCCCGGCCCGCAGGTACGGCTTGGGCTCCGGCTCGCCCATCGCGACCCCCGCGGGCGTGCCGGTGTTGATGACGTCCCCCGGGTACAGGGTCATGAACTGGCTGACGTACCGGACGACCTCCCCCACCGGGAAGATCTGCTCCGCCGTGGTCCCGTCCTGCTTCAACTCCCCGTTGACCCAGAGCTTCAGGGAGAGGTCCTGCGGGTCGGCGACCTCGTCGGCCGTCACCAGCCACGGGCCGAGCGGATTGAACGTCTCGCAGTTCTTTCCCTTGTCCCAGGTCCCGCCCCGCTCGATCTGGAACTCCCGCTCCGACACGTCGTGCGCGACGGCGTATCCCGCGACATGTGCGAGCCCGTCCTGCGCCGACTCCAGATAGCGGGCCGTGCGGCCGATGACGACCGCCAGCTCCACCTCCCAGTCGGTCTTGAGGGACCGGCGCGGCACGAGGACGGTGTCGTAGGGCCCCACGACCGTGTCCGCAGCCTTGAAGAAGACGACAGGCTCGGAGGGCGGCTCGGTCCCCGTCTCGCGGGCGTGGTCGTGGTAGTTCAGCCCGATGCACACGACCTTGCCGATCCGGGCCAGCGGCGGCCCGATGCGCAGCCCGGTCGCGTCCAGCACCGGCAGCTCTCCGGACCCGGCGGCCTCCCGGACCCGGTCGAGCGCCTCGTCGTCGGCGAGCAGCGCTCCGTCGATGTCCGGGACGACCCCCGAGAGGTCCCGCAGAACCCCCTCGGGGTCGAGCAGCGCCGGCCGCTCCGATCCCGCCGTGCCGACTCGCAGCAGCTTCATGGTCACTCTCTCCCTCGATCGCGGGGCACCCGTCCGATGGGTGCAGCCATCGGAGGACTGGTCGATCCTCCAAGCTCGTGATTCGGTCCGCAAGCCCCCGTTCACGGACTGGACCGTCACCCGTTCCGGACAGCGACCCGTTCCCGACTCCTCACCTGTACAGGGCCGCCCGTTCGAGCGCGCTCCATGTCGTGCTGGTGATCACGTAGAGGGCGGCGGCCAGCGGGACGACGGCCACGGTGACCAGCGTGAAGAAGGACAGGAACGGCATGACCTTGGTGATCGTGCCGACCCCGGGCACCTCCTCACCGTCTCCGATCCGGGGCAGCGGCACCCGCTTCGCCCGTACGAAGTTGAAGGACGCGACGACCGCGACGACGGCGAACAGCCCGAGGTAGACCAGGCCGGCCGCGCCGAACAGTCCTCCCTCCGCCAGCGCGTCGCTCCAGCGGTCGCCGAGGGGCGCGTCGAACAGACGATGGCCGAGCAGACCGTTGTCCTCGCCGCCGATCGAGGAGCTGGAGAAGAGGTGGTAGAGCAGGAAGAAGGCCGGTACCTGGCAGAGGCTGGGCAGCAGTCCGGACAGCGGCGACACCTTCTCCTCGGCGTGCAGTTCCAGCACCGCCCGCTGGAGCTCCTCGGGTTTGTCGGCGTGCTTCCTGCGCAGCTCGGCGATCCTCGGCTGCAAGGCCGTACGGGCCTTCTGGCCGCGGGCGGCCGCGCGGGACAAGGGGTGCACGAGGAGTCGTACCAGTGCGGTGAACAGGACGATCGCGGCGGCCGCGGCGGTGGCGCCGAACAGGGGATGGAGCAGGTCGGCGAGCCGCTCGACCAGGTGGGCGAAAACGGACATGGGTGGGGAGCCCTCCGGGGGTCTCGTCGTGCCGGGAACGGGATACGGCATGACGACCCGCGCGGGTCACCCACATGACGGTGGAGAGCGGCCCTACGCGACGGTCGTCGGGAGGGCGTGACCGGGGGCCCGAGGACGGGGGCGGCCGGAGGCGTCAGGGTCGCGTTGCGGCAGGAAGGCCGTACGGCGGGCCCGGTCCCTGATGGCCGTACGTACCCGGGTGGGCGGGACGGCCGGGGCACTGCGCGCGGCGACGAGGGTGCAGACGGCGAGCGCGGAGCCGGCCGCGGCGGTCGCGGCGAGCGCGACGGCGGCGGAGAGGCTGCCGGCGTCGAGAAGCGCCACGTCGAGGAAGAGGAGGACGAGGACGAGAGCGGGACGCGGGACGAACCGGCTACGGATCACCCTCTCCCCCCTCTCACTCCGGCCCTTGCTCCGGCCTTGGCCGACGCTCTGGATCTGACTCCGACTGGCGCTGACTGGCGCTGGCTGACGCTGACTGGCTCTGACTGGCTCTGGCTTTTGGATTCTGCTTGTCCGTTGTCGGTTATACCTGACCGGCCTCGATCGGCTCCAGTAGCCCTTTGGGCTTCACCAGAGCCCGGCCGACCGGATCCGCCGGGTCGGGGTCGAGCCCCGGTCCCGGCAAGATGAGGACGTCCGGGACCGGTACGACAGTTCCGCAGGCGCGACATTCGCCGTACGGGGCGAGTTCGGCGCCGCGCAGGGTCTGCTGCGCACCCGCCCCCATCGCCGCTCGCGCCGCCGGTACCGGCCCCACCGTCGCCAAGGGCAGCGCCGCGTTCAGCAGACCGCTGCCGATACAGACGGCGGAGGCCGGAGCGAGGGACTCGGCGGAGAGGGACTCGGCGGAGAGGCCACCCCGAGGCCGCACGCTTGTATCAAGCGATTGACACAAGATCCGGCTCCCTGCATCTTGTACTTACTAGTTGATACAAGTACACGGGGGATCCGACATGCTGGACACCGTTCCACCTGAGCGCCTGCTCGCCCGCGCCGATCTCTGCGCCCGCTGGGCCGGGCTGACCCTCGGAATCGTCTTCGCACAGCAGCTGGCGGTGCGGGACAGCGACGACGGCGCCATGACCTTCCTCAGCGCGGTCACCGCGTTCGGGCTGTGCGCGGTCGGTGGCGTGCTGCTCGGCGACTCCCTCACCCCCGCCCCTCTCGAAGCGGTCCGCACCGCCAGCCTGGCGCCGCGCCGGGTCCGCGACCACGTACCGCCCCGGATGGCCCCGCTGCTGCTCTTCCAGACGGCGTGCCTCGTCGTCCTGATGATGATCGGGTCCGCCGTGGCCTCTCCCGACAGCATGGGCCGGGCGGGCCGGGTCGTCACGGTGACGTGCCGGGGTGCGACCAGACCTCTCGGCCCCTGGCCCGGCATCTTCTACGCCACCCCGATCCTCGCCTCCCTCGCCCTCGGCACCGCGGCCTGCGTGTGGGCCCTGCGCCGCATCGCCCACCGCCCGGGTGAGAACCAGCGGCGTCACGACCGCTCGTGGGCGATCACCGCGGCCTGGGGACTGCTGGTCTCCAGCCAGCTGCTGCTCGTCCTCGGCATGATCGGCAGGGTGCTGTCCCGCACGACCTGCGCCGGCATGCTGGGCAACGTCACCGCTCTGGTGATCTATCCCCTGGGCCTGCTGAGCCTGTTCAGCCTGGGATGGTGCCTGTTCACCATCGTGATCCCCCGGGCCGTCGGCGATGAGTGAACCCGCGGTTCGCGTCGACACCACGAGCCAGGTACCGCCGTACGAGCAGATCCGCGCCCAGCTCGCCGCCCTGATCGTCACCGGCCGGCTGACGGAGGGCGAACGCCTGCCGACCGTGCGCCAGCTGGCCTCCGACCTGGGGCTGGCACCGGGAACCGTGGCCCGCGCCTACCGCGAGCTGGAGGTTGCCGAGCTGATCCGCACCCGCCGGGGCGCGGGTACCCGGGTGGCGGCCCCCCCGTCCGAACCGGCCCGCCCCGACCCGGACCAACTCGCCACACTGGCGCGCGACTTCACCTCCTCCGCCCGCGCCCTCGGCGCCGACACCGAGGCCGTCCTGACCGCCGTCCGAGAGGCTCTGGAGGAAGGGTCGTAGGCGGGGGCCGGCGACCGGGCCGTAGACGGAAACGAAACCGGCAACCGGGCCGTAGACGGAAACCGGCAACCAGGTCACGGACAGAGGCCGCGACGCCGCGGTCGGAGACCGGCGGCGCGGTCGGAGACCGGCGGCGCCCGACGCCGCCACGGGCGCAGTCCGACGGGGGCCGTGCGCAACCGCCGCTCCCCTCGGACCGCTCTACATGACCATGCACAAGACGACGACCACGCACGGAGTGACCACGGACGCGACAACCGCGGGCGGCACGGCCACGAGCGCTGCGACCCGGCACGACACAGCCAGGGACGCGACGGCCGCGCACGGGTTCAAGGACCGTGCGGGTACGTTCGCCCGGCAGTTGGTCCGCTTCGCCCGGCTCCAGGCGCGCTGCTGCGCGTTCGCGGTCGCGTTGCTCGGCGGCATGGCGGTCTCGAGACTGCTCCCGCCGCTGCCGGTGGCCCGGTACGACCTGCTGCTCGCCTACGGTGTGCTGCTCACCGCCGCCGGATTCCTGCTCGGCTGGGAGACCCGGCGGGAGGTCGCGGTGATCGCAGCCTGCCATCTGCTGGGGCTCGCCTTCGAGATGGTCAAGGTGCGGGTGGGGTCGTGGAGTTATCCCGAGCCGGGACTGGCCAGGCTCGCCGGGGTGCCGCTGTACGGGGGCTTCATGTACGCAGCCGTCGGCAGTTACGTCTGCCGGGCCTGGCGACTGCTCGACCTGACCTTCACCGGCTACCGCGCCCGTGCCACCGCCGCCCTGGCCGTCTGCCTGTACGGCAACTTCCTGAGCCATCACTGGCTGCCGGACCTGCGCCTGCCCCTCGGCGCCCTGCTGCTGGCCGCGACCACGGGGACCTGGGTGCACTACACGATCGTCGAGCGCCGGCACCGGATGCCCCTGGCGGTGGCCTTCGCACTGATCGGCTTCTTCCTCTGGCTGGCGGAGAACATCGCCACGTACCTCGGGGCCTGGAGATACCCGTACCAGCTGCACGGCTGGGAACCCGTCTCCGTGTCCAAGTGGGTCTCCTGGGCCCTGCTGATCAGCGTCACCTTCGTCATCTGCGGAACCGGACGGTGGCGCGGCGGCGCGCTACCCCCGGGGCAGCGCCGCGACGAGCCTGCCCCAGACGACCAGGCGGTACCGGGAGGTGTACTCGGGCGTGCAAGTGGTGAGGGTGAGGTAGCGGCCGGAGGCGTCGTAGCCGTGGAGGGGCTCGGTGAGGGAACGGGGCACGGGCCGGATGACTCCCGAGTCGCGGGGTGAGGTCTGCGGCAGGATCTTGTCGACGAGGTAGGTGTAGGTCGCGTTCCGGGTCTCCACCTCCACCTTGTCGCCCTTCCTGAGACGGTTGAGATACCGGAAGGGCTCCCCGTGCGTGTTGCGGTGCCCCGCGACCGCGAAGTTGCCTTCCTGGCCCGGCTGTTGAGTACCGGCATAGTGGCCGACGTACCCCTTGTCGAGCACATTCCGCTTGCTGGTGCCCTCGGCGACGGGGACACGCACATCGAGCCGGGGGATGCGGAGCACGGCGTAGGCCTCGGAGGAGCGCGGGGTGACGGACGACGACTTCGTCCCGCCCCGGCCGGCGCCGCCGCCAGACGCCGGGGACGCGCCCTCGGCCCCGGTTGCGGGGCCGGCCCCGGGTCCGCCGCCACCGGTGCCGGTGGGGTCGCCGGCCCCCGGCACGGCCCCCCACTCCCGCTCCAGCGCCTCCACCCTCCGCTCGGCGCCGTCCTTCGCCTCCCGGTTGGTCCACCACAGCTGATGCGCGACGAGGAGCAGCACCAACACCCCGCCGGTGACGAGTACTTCGGCGCCGCTCCAGAGCGCCCGCCGGTACCGGGCGCGCCGCCGCCGGGTGCTGTGCTGCACGAGAGGTATCCGCTGCACGAAGGAACTCCGCTCTCCGAGGGGAATTCGCACGCGGGCACCATAAGGGGAAGGGGACAAGGTCTCCAGACCCGTACATACACGGCCCGTTCCCACCCTGCCCGTTCGTCCCCTCGAACCCGTTCCCGACCCTTTCCGCACAGGTTTGAGAAAGGGCTGTCATAACTCTCGACAACACCACGGAACGCGCCCGATGCTTCGTGACGCACTGAGCCTCCAGTGCGCTCACGCACCCGATCGCCGACGGCAGGGACAGCCGGGAGTCGATCGGAACGAGCCGATTGCTCCACGTGATCGATGCGGAGAAGTGATGATCCGACGCAGGACACTGCTGGCGGCCACGGGCGGCGCGCTCTTCGGAAGCGCACTCGCGACGGGCACCGCCCACGCCGACGCGACAATCGCCGTCAACCCGTCGACGACGTACGGGACCTGGGAAGGCTGGGGCACCTCCCTGGCCTGGTGGGCGAACGTGTTCGGCGCCCGGGACGACTTCGCCGACATCTTCTTCACGACCAAGTCGGTGGCCTACAACGGCAGAACGCTCCCCGGTCTGGGCCTCAACATCGCCCGCTACAACCTGGGCGCGTGCAGCTGGAACACGGTCAACGGCTCGAGCATGGTGGCCTCCGCCAACATCCCCGGGTTCAAGCAGATCGAGGGCTTCTGGCAGGACTGGAACAACGAGGACCCCACCTCCTCGGCCTGGGACTGGACGGCGGACGCGACTCAGCGCGCGATGCTCCAGAAGGCCGTGTCGCGCGGCGCGACGACCGAGCTCTTCGCCAACTCCCCCATGTGGTGGATGTGCTCGAACCACAACCCCTCCGGCGCCTCGGGCGGCGGCAACAACCTCCAGACCTGGAACTACCGCCAGCACGCGTCCCACCTGGCGGCCGTCGCGCTGTACGCGAAGTCGAACTGGGGCGTGAACTTCGCGACCGTCGACCCCTTCAACGAGCCGTCCTCGTCCTGGTGGACGGCGACCGGCACGCAGGAGGGCTGCCATATGGACGCGACCGTCCAGTCGGCCGTACTGCCCTACATGCGCAGTGAGTTGGACAAACGCGGCCTGACGGCGACGAAGATCTCGGCGTCGGACGAGACGAGCTACGACCTCGCCCGCACCACGTGGAACTCCTTCTCGTCGACGACGAAGGGATACGTGAACCGGGTCAACGTCCACGGCTACCAGGGCTCCGGCGGCCGCCGCGACCTGCTCTACAGCGACGTGGTGACCACGGGCGGAAAGGCGTTGTGGAACTCGGAAACGGGTGACAACGACGGCACCGGCCTGTCCATGGCGAGCAACCTGCTCTACGACTTCCGCTGGCTGCACCCGACGGCCTGGGTCTACTGGCAGGTCATGGACCCCTCGGCGAACTGGGCGATGATCGCGTACGACGCGAACACGCTGGCGGCGGGGGCGGTCACCACGAAGTACTACGTGATGGCCCAGTTCAGCCGGCACATCCGCCCCGGCATGACGATCCTCGACACGGGCGTGAGCTACGCGGCGGCGGCGATCGACAAGACGGCGAAGCGGCTGGTCATCGTGGCCGCGAACACCTCCACCTCGGCCCAGACCCTGACCTTCGACCTCTCCCGCTTCACGACGGTGACGGGTGGCTCGTCCGGCCTGGTCCCCCGCTGGAACACCGTGACGAGCGGAACGGGCGACCTCTACACCGCCCGTTCGGACACCTACCTCAGCGGCAGGACGATCAGCGTGCCGTTCGCGGCGGGCGCCGTGCAGACGCTTCAGGTGGACGGGGTGACGATCTAGGCGGGGAGAACCGGAGGCCTGCCCCTGGCCTGCACCTATCTCCTTTTTGTCATCGGCGGGCAGTACCGTGTCGTGCATGCGCCCCGACACGCCTGCCGAGAACGTCGACCACACCGCCGAAGCGGCACGCCTGGAGCGGACCGCCGGCCTGTATCCCGAGGACGCGGAAGCCCTGCTGTTGCAGGCCGCGGCCCACCTGGAACTGGCCGGCGACCGTCCCGCCGCGACGACCCTCTACGACCGTCTGCTGTCGGCGCCGGGTGGGCTGGACAACCCCCACCTGGTCCGCGCCCTCAAGGCCTCCAACCTGTGGGAGTACGGCCACGAGGCCGAGGCCCGGGCCATCATCGACGGCATCCGCGCCGCGGCCCCCCGCGACCCGGCCCCCTGGGTGATCGTCGCGGAGTCGCTGGAAGCCCACGACGAGCTGGAGGCGGCGCAGAAGACGTTCACGGAGGGGGCGACCCTGCTCCTGGCGGACGTGCCGGAGCCCCCGCACGCCGCCCACCCGCTGCTCTTCGGCCGCCACCGGGTACGCCGGATGCTGGGCGCGGCTCACGACGAGTGGGACCTGCTGGCGGACACCCTCCACTCGCTGCCCGTCTCCCTCGACGAGCTCCACGACCCCAAGCGCGTCTGGTCCCTGGGCTCGGACAACCCGGCGGAACTGGAGGCGGAGATCTCCCGCCTCCGCGCGGAGCTCGGCGCCTACCGCGAGGAACTCTCCCGCCCCTTCCCGGTGGCCGTCCTCCACTGGCCGGCGGCCGAACTGGCGGAGCTCGTCGCCGCGTACCCGTCCCTGGCGGAGGAGTACCCGTCCCACGAGGAGCACCTGGCAGGGATAGAGGCATCCCTGACCGAACTGGCCGCCTCGGGCACGGCCAACCTCGGCATCGTCACCGGCACGGTCCCGTCCTACGAGGCCTTCGCAGCCTCGGAGGGCACATCCCCGGCCGACACCGACCTCCTGCCCCAGTACGCGACGACACTGGCGGCGCGGGGGCGAGCGGTTGCGTGGCCGCCGGAGCGGGGGGCAGCTTGCTGGTGCGGGTCGGGGCGGGGGTACCAGGAGTGCCACGGATCGTGACCAGCTCCAGCCGTAAGCCGCTTTAACCCCCTCGCCACCGGCACCCTGGCCCGGCACGCAGCACGCAGCCGGGTCCGACGGCACCTCGCCGCCGCGGTACACCGGCCTCCCGCGGCGGCTCGTTTACCCCGCGCTCCCTCAGGTGCGTTCAGCTGACGCGGCGTGTCCGGCGTGTCCGGCGTGTCCGGCGTGTCCGGCAACGCATTGAAGAAGGCCTCGAGGACACTCCGCGACCGCAGCTCACAGGGCAGAAGCCACGTCCCCTGTTCAGGTACGGGTGTGACCGCGCTCCCCCGTCGCTCAGGCCTGCGACCCGCGCAACATTGCTGTCGTTGACGGTAGTAACGCTGAGGGTCCCCGGTGACAGCAGAAGGCCTTACCGACACCCCTGGCACGTCACGCGAGCCCTCGGCAGAAATGAGCACAATTCGGGATACGCGTGAAACATCCTTGGCCAAAGCCGACGACAGATAAGGGACTTATCACCCCCGTTCGGCATCCACCTCCCCCTATGTCCAACCTTTGCAGTACGGTCACATTCCACCGTCTGCTGTGTGTAAGGGGCTGCTACCTATCAGCAGCCCCTGACCTGTGCATTTGAGGAAGCATGCCCTACGAGCCTGGCGCGAACTGGCAGTACGACGTCCCCACAACCGGCAGTACCCATCTGCCGCCCGACGCTGGCTACGGGAAGGCTCTGACCCACCAGGGCTATGGCTTCGAGGTCGCCGTCGCCGACCTCATCGACAACTCCATCGACGCCAAGGCCGACAAGATCGTCGTCCACTTCCTGCGTGACGCCGAGCGGATCCTCACTCTGCTGATCGTGGACAACGGCCAGGGCATGGACGAGGCGGGCCTGGATGCCGCCATGACGGTGGGCCGCCGCCGCGACTACGGTGAGGGTGCTCTCGGCCTGTACGGCACTGGCCTCAAGGCCGCCTCGCTCTCTCACGCTTCGTCCCTGACCGTCGTCAGCCGCACCAAGCGCAGCCGTGCTGCCGGGCGCCGCCTCACCGCGGAGGGCATCGAAGACGGCTTCCGCTGTGACACCGTCGATCCCCGATACGCCCAGGAGCTGGTGGACCGTTACGACGGCATCATCGAATGGCATGGCACTGTTGTCCGGTGGGACACCGTACGGGCCTTTGAGACAGTCGGGCGCGGCCAGAGCGACCAGTTCCTCTCAAAGGCGATCTCCCGCCTCGAGACTCATCTCGGCCTGTACCTTCACCGCTACCTGCAACGCGGTCTCAAACTCGACATCGCGGTGTGGGATGTGAGCAGCACGGAGAACGAACTCGGCGAGGAAGTTGACCACATCGCCGTAGAGGCGCTGGACCCTTTCGGGTACAAGGTGCCGGGCAAAGCGGGCTATCCCCGGAAATTCACTGCCCCCGTGGAAGGTCTCGGGGACGTACCCCTGACCGCCCACATCTGGCCGGCCAAGTCCAGGCAGGCAGGATTCCGCCAGATCGGCGCCCTCTCCGAAAGACAAGGCTTCTACTTCTACCGCAACGACCGTCTGGTGCAGGCAGGAGGATGGAACGGCTGGCGGAACCCCGAGGGGCACCTTGTGCTTGCCCGGGTCGCGATCGACATTCCGCCTGGTGACAACAACGTCTTGAGTCTCGACGTGAAGAAGGAGCGGGTCACCGTCACCCCTGCCTTCACTGAAGGCATAGAGAAGGCTGTGGACTCCAAGGGCCGTGTCTTCCGGAGTTACCTCGCTGATGCCGAGTCCGCCTACAGAGACGGCTCGAGACGCAACGAGATCGTCCGCAAGCCCGTCACCCCGCCGGGTAAGGGCGTGGACCCCAAGGTCAAGCGCATAGTCAAGGAAGAACTTCCTGAGAAGCCAGGCGAAGATCCGATCGCCTTCACATGGGGTGCCCTTCCCCCTGAGCAGTTCTTCGGTCTGGACCGTGAGAACAGTGCCGTCATCCTCAACAAGGCCTACCGAGATGACTTCAACGAAGGCCGACGCGGGGGAAGTAACGACGCCCCCGTCACAAAGACGTTGCTGTACCTGCTGCTTGAGGACTGCTTCGGGCTCGGGCGGTGGGAACGTACTCGCCAGGACCGTGTTGACTACTGGAACACCATCCTCCTGGCGTCCGTGGAAGTGCAGCGCGCGCGGCGAGCGCAGGGTCTTTCCTGACACAGCGGCACCATTACTCCTTCTTCACCCTGTGCTACCTGACTGAGGACTTTTACATGGGCGATACCCCGGCGACTGCTCTCCTTGAGATTCACACGTCCGCACTGGCAGGCATGGGGAACAACCCGCGTAACTTCGTTGGTTGGGTTAACGTCGCGGCCGAGGATCATCCAGATGCGGACCTGAGCGAGGAGTTCTTCTATACGCGGCTCGTCAGCGGTGACGAGGCTCTGCGGGCCCTTTGGAGCAGGCATCTCACTGCCTGGGACTTCGCAGAGGCTCCTAAGTGGGCGTCTGCCATCCCCGCGCGTACCGACGAGCGGCGTGCAGCCGCATACGACCGGCTCCAGTTCGGAGGCGACGTGCGGAAGGCGCTGGATGCCGCTGCGCCGGTAGCGAAGATCCCAGGGCCCACAGTGATCACTCGCGACTTCACTCCTTGGTACACCCCCGAACGATGTGCCGCCCGCTCCTTCTACTGGACGGCGTACGAGCAGAAGCTCCGTTCCAAGGGATGGCCTGAAGCCGCCGTCGCGAGTCTGGACGAGGCCAGCCGGGCAGTCGTTGAGCGCCTCACCGACCCCGAGCAGATCGCCGCCCGTCAGGCAAAAGGCTTGGTGGTCGGCTACGTCCAGTCAGGCAAGACGGCGAACTTCACAGGTGTCGCCGCTAAGGCGATCGATGCCGGCTACCGCCTTGTCATTGTGCTCGCCGGCACGCTGAACCTGCTGCGCGCTCAGACCCAGCGCCGCCTGGACATGGAACTGATCGGGCAGGAGAACATCCTGCGGGGCGCAGACATAGCGGACCTGGACTCACTCGTAGGCGTGGACTACGTAGGCGATGACGATTCCGACTGGCCTGAATTCGTCCAGCACGGAGCCCGCCCGTCTGTTCTGGGTGCGTTCGACATCGAGCGTCTGACCACTCGTGACAACGACTACAAGAGCCTGGCGCAGGGCATCCGGGCTCTCGAGTTCGAGAAGCGCGAGCCGACCCTCCCGCTGCATGATCCGGCGAACCTTCACCACGCTGCCGCCCGCATCCTGGTGGTGAAGAAGAACAAGTCCGTGCTGACCAAGCTGGTCAAGGATCTCAAGCAGATTCATGGCCTGCTCGGAGAGCTGCCGACCCTGATCATCGATGACGAGTCCGACCAGGCCTCCGTGAACACCCTGGACCCAAAGAAGTGGGAGCAGGGGAGTACCGAGCGTACGAGCATCAACGGGCTGATTTCCCAGCTCTTGAAGCTCCTCCCGCGGTCGCAGTACGTCGGCTATACAGCCACTCCCTTTGCCAACGTCTTCATCGATCCAGGTGACGATGAGGACATCTTTCCCAGCGACTTCCTGATCTCGCTACCGCGCCCCGTCGGCTACATGGGCGCGCAGGAATTTCACGACCTGGATTCGGCAATACCTCAAGACGAGCGCACCTACTCCAACTCGCGGGAGGAGGCGCATATCCGGGACATCTATGAGTCTTCAGGCGACCGCCTCCAGGAAGCCATTGACGCCTTCGTCCTTTCTGGTGCACTGAAGCTGTACCGAGCCGACCGCGGTGTGCACGACGGCCCGTTCAGGCATCACACGATGCTGGCTCACCAGTCCGTCAAGAAGGACGACCACGCGGAATTGGCACTTCTCATCAACTCCATGTGGCATCAATCAGGCTACAGCTCGGTTGCCGGGCACGAACGCCTTGCTGCGCTGTGGGCTTCGGACTTCGCCCCGGTCAGTGAGGCCCGTGCCTCAGATCTCCCTTCTCCTGCCACCTATGAGACGCTGCGGCCTTACGTGAACGCTGCACGTCAGCGCATCGGGTCAGGTGGTCAGCCGGTCATCGTGGTGAATGGGGACTCGGACCGATATTTCGATCAGCTGAACCTCGACTTCGACCGGACACCCCATGTTTGGAAGATCCTGGTGGGCGGCACTAAGCTCTCGCGCGGTTTCACCGTGGAGGGCTTGACCATCACCTACTACCGGCGCACGACCCAACAGGCGGACACGCTGATGCAGATGGGGCGCTGGTTCGGGTTCCGGCCCGGCTACCAGGATCTGGTTCGGCTCTACATCGGGCGAGAGGAGCCGTTCGGTCGCAACAGATATGCCGATCTTTATGAGGCTTACGAAGCGATCTGCCGCGACGAGGAAACCTTCCGGGATCAGCTCGCCCAATATGCCGTAGCAGTGGATGGGATGCCACAGCTGACACCTGAGCAGGTGCCTCCGCTTGTGGCACAGCATCTGCCCTGGATCAGGCCTTCGGCCCGCAACAAGATGTTCAACGCGGAGCTCGTGGAAGTCCGGTCACCCGGTCGTCCCATCGAGCCGGCTTCATATCCGGTAAGCAGCACCGTGCTCAAGCGGAACACGGAACGCTGGCGCCCTCTGCTGGACGCGCTCGGCACAGAGCCGACTGTGTTCACCAATCCACCGGACAACTCCAGCTCTCTCGCTCGGTCTTTTGAAGCACTGACGGGCACCGTCTCTCACAGCGAACTGGTCAGAGTGCTGTCTCAACTCGAATGGGAGCGCCCCGGGCACTTCGACCCTCATCTGACGTATCTCAGCCAACTCGACGGCACTCTGGCCAAGGTTGACGACTGGCTTCTCATCTCCCCTCGCCTGGCCGCGACCACGCGCATAGAGGCCCGCTTGCTCGGTTCGCTGCCGCTGTCCCTCGTCCGCCGTACCCGGCAGTCCGGCAAGACCTCCTTCGGCCGTATTGCCAGCGTCGAACACCGCGCTGCCGCGCAACGCCTCATCGATGAGGCGTCGTCGTCACCAGAGGCTCACACCGGTCAGACCGCCGGCATCGGAAGCTCGACAGGAGTCATGCTCCTGTATCCCGTCGTCGAGGGCGACGGTCACGCGGATGTGGAGGCGGTCGTGCGGAATGGCTCGGCAGACCCAGCGAAGATCGTGATGGCCTTCACCCTCATCCCACCAGCATCGGCCGTCAACGCAGACGGTCGATTGGTGCGGTTCCGGGCCAAGGATTCGCGGCACGGCGGCGCCGCTACTATTCCGGTTAGTTAGTCCTGAGGGGGATCCGCTTGCTGCCCATCGACGTCAACGCCGCACAGAACGTCGCCCTGCCCGAAGAGCTGAAGTCTGATGCCGAGCTTCTGGACGTGCACGCGGAGCTGATGGGCATGGAGCGCTCAAGGGATCGCTTCGCAGCCGTGCTGCGGGACACGATCGATCAGCTGCTGAACGGCGAAGCGACAGGCCGTTACGACTGGGAAGAACTGTTCAAGACAGAAAGAACGCACGCTGGCACCCTCGTCGAGATCAACTTGCAACGCGAGTTCAGGTTCGCCGACGGTGACGCAATGGACTACCGGATCGCCGGCACCGAGGTGGACTGCAAGTACTCCCAGAACTTCGGCGGCTGGATGATCCCTCCGGAGGCCACGGGTCATCTCTGTCTGCTCGTATGGGCCAGTGACTACGAGAGCCGCTGGAGCGCTGGGCTCTTCCGGGTACGGGAAGAGTGGCTGAACCGGGGCGGAAATCGCGATGCCAAGCTCACGGTGAAGGCCCGACACCGGGACAAGATCTTTTGGCTGTGGCGTGACGCCGTACTTCCAGAGAACGTGCTGCTCCACATGAGCCCTGCCGACTCCAAGGCGGTGTTTGCTCCGCCATCTGGTCAACAGCGGCTCAACGAGCTGTTCCGACGCGCCCAGAAACGGCGAATAAGCCGCAATGTGGTGCGAACGGTGGCCCAACAGAAGGACTACATGAAACGGGTCCGAGGCAACGGTGGTGCACGTTCAGCTCTCAAGTCCGAGGGGATCCTCATCATGGGCGACTACGACAGCCACCGCTCCGTAGCAGAGCAGCTTGGCCTCCTGGTCCCCGGTGAGGGAGAGTTCATCAGCGTGCGCGTAGCCAAGCGCCGCCCGCATCATCAGGATGCACCGTACGTGATGCTCGATGACGACGCCTGGGTTGTTGCCACTGCTCATGACATCCCCGAAGCCGCCCCGTCACTTCCCTCCCACACGAAATAGGAACGCGCAGAGATGAGTGCACCGTTCGCGACCCAGCTGCTGGGGTGGAAGAAACTCGACTCAGGGCAGGCCGTCCCCAACAGCGCCGACAGCAGCAGTGTCCCCTCAAAGGCTTTGGCGCGGGAAATTCTGGACTGCCTGGGCGTTGTATCAGAGGTTGTCCTGCCGGAAACCCCTGGAAATCCAGGACCAAAGCTTGAAACGTCGGTCAGGGACGACCTCTCAGGGGTCCTCATACAAGCAGATCCGTCCCGCACGTGGCGTGTAGATCACCAGAAGGTGATCTCGGAATTCACGCAGTACACGCATTTGGGGAAGCTGAAGCAGGCTGTACTCAGGAATCCTGTTCTTAGCGCTGACCTCGGCCTTGACTACCTGATCAAACCTGACGTCACCGTGGGCATTGCCCGCGGTTCATCGCCTGACACCGATGCTTTTCTCCATGCAGCCGTATCATGCAAGTGGACTATCCGCTCCGACCGCGTTCAGAACATCCGGCATGAGTTCCTGCAAATGATCAGGCACCGGCGCGGTCGGCTACCCCACCTGGTGACCGTGACAGCTGAGCCGATGCCCAGCAGGCTCGCCGCCATCGCCAGGGGAACCGGGGAGGTCGACGCTGTGTACCACATCGCCTTCGACGCCCTACAGGAAGCTGTGGCGGCCGTAGGCAGCAAACAGCAGAAGAACGACCTGGCGGAAATGGTCGGACAGGGACGCCTCAGGCCATACGAAGAACTAGCCAATACGCTGGTGAGTTGCTAAGAGTCAGTGCGCTATGAGCAATTCTTCAGATCTCCCAGCTGAGTCGGCAGGCGAGTGGAGTCCCCCAGCGGGCTCATGGGCCTCCTCGGCGGCGCGTCGTCGGAACATGCAAGCCATCCGGAACCGGGACACCAAGCCGGAGTGGCTGATCCGAAGGCTCGTGCACGCGCGAGGTTTGCGCTACCGAGTCGCCGCAAAGCCCCTTCCGAAGCTCCGCCGGACTGCTGACCTGGTCTTCGGCCCGACCAAGGTCGCTGTCTTTATTGACGGCTGCTACTGGCATGGTTGCCCCGAGCATTACGTACCGCCGAAGACCAACCCGGGCTACTGGTCGGACAAGGTTGCCCGGAACATGGCCCGTGACCGGGACACCGACCAGCGCCTAGAAGAGGCCGGCTGGACGGTGCTCCGGTTCTGGGAACACGAACCCGCGGAAGACTGCGCCGAGCGTATTGCCGCCGAGGTGGAGAAACGCCGCGGGCCAGCTCAGAAGACCCGAGAGGGTCCCTGATCATCAACCCTGCCGCTGATCACGTTCCCGGGCAGCTTTCAGCACGTCAATGATCGACTTGCCCACGGCCTTGGCAACGGGCGGTGGGAATGCATTGCCGATCTGACGGTATTGTGCGGTCTTGCCGCCCGAGAAGTCCCACTCGTCCGGGAAACCCTGGATGATTGCGGCTTGCCGCACGGTGAGCATCGGGCCGTCGGAACCAAAGAGATCCCGGCCCTCGGTCTTCTTCTCTGCGCATTTCTCGATGTCGTTGGCGACACCCATGCCACAAACACCAAGCTGCTTCCACGCTGCCTTCGCGCGGCTGGGTCCCAGGTCCGCGCCACCATGCTTCTTCGACCCACCGACAAGAGTGGGAGCAATGCCGCCGCCCTTGCCCTTGAGTTCAGCATCACGGTCGCGAGCTTTCTGGAGCCATTGGTCGAACTTCTCGCGTGCCAGCTCGGAGTAGGCTCCTTGGAAATACCGTCCATAACGCTCACGCATGGACGGCTCAAGGCTCTCTGCGACGCTGACCGGATCCTCATGTGTAGGCGTGGGCCACTCATACTTGAGATCCCTGATGACATCGTCCCGGAACGCCACGAGAATGGCGCGAGGCCGCAGCTGCGGCACCCCGAAGTCGCTGGCCTCCAGGACACCCCACCGGCATACGGTGTACTCGAGTCCCTTATCGGTAACGAGCTCGCCATCTCCGCCCCGGTATGTACCGCCTTCAAGACGCGCCTTGATGTAGTCGCGGTAGTCCGAGAACTTCGGATCCATGATCCCTCGGACGTTTTCGATCATCACTGCCCGCGGCCTGAGGGTCTCGACCAGTTCCAGCATGCGCGGGAAAAGGTCTCGCTCGTCGTCCTTGCCGAGTTGCTTCCCTGCGTGGGAGAACGGAGGGCACGGGACTCCGCCGGCCAACAGGTCCAGATCCTCCGGCTTGAGGAGTTCGGCACCCTTGCGCAGATCCCGGAAGGGCTCGAATTCTTTGACATCGGCCGACAGGACGTCGCAGTTCTCCCGCTCCCAGGACCACACCTCATGGTCGTCGATGTTCAGCCTGAGTGTCTCGACTGCATGCTGGTCGATCTCCACCAGGGCCAGATGTCCGAAGCCCGCCTGATGGAGACCAATCGCCTGGCCCCCTGCGCCAGCACAGATCTCGATCGACGTGAACTCAGGCTTCGTCCGCGCCGTGGCGGCACCCTCGGGTTCCTTCATCTGGGTCATCTGGGTCATGCCCCCTCCTTACAGCCGTGCAGCGGCAGACACATTTTGCAATCCACCATCGCTGAGGGTGACAGACCCCACTGACAACGAGACGTCACCAAGTGTGCCGTACGCTCCGCGGATCACTGAACGCACCCTCCGCCACACCGAACACTCATACGATATGGCTCATGCGGATACCTTCGTGGACTGAGGACGAGCTCCTGCTCGCCGGAGCACTGGTCGTGAGGAACGGCTGGCGCGAGCTGCGGGCCCACCACGTGGAGGTACAGGAGCTCTCGGAGCTGCTCCGCTCGCTGCCCATCCATGAGTCCGAAGCGCTCGCCCTGCCGAACTTCCGGTCTCCCGACAGCGTCAGCCGTAAGACCACCGACTTCATGACCAATCACAGCCTCTACACCGGTAATGCCACCCGGTGCGGCAAGCCGACTCTGCTCATGATCGAAGCCTTCACAGAACGTGAGGCCGAGATGCTCCAAGCCGCCCGAGCCATCGAAGACGGCATCGGGTCCGGTGAGCTTCACCGCATCCCCCCGCAGCCCGATGAGATCGACGAGACAGGCGTCAGCGCCATCGAGGGGCGTCTCCTCGTCCGCCGGGCACTCGCTCGGGAGCGGAACCCGAAGCTCCGCGCTCAGAAGATCAAGCAGGTGCGCGACCGCGGCGGCTCGCTGCGGTGTGAGGTGTGCGAGTTCGACTTCGCCAGCGTCTACGGGGAACTGGGCGAGGGGTACATCGAAGTGCACCATCTCACTCCCCTTCACATCTCCGGGACACGGGAGACCAGCCTCGACGACCTCGCTTGCGTCTGCGCCAACTGCCATCGCATGTGCCACAGGTGCCGCCCCGGTGAATCTTGGCGTACACCCGCCGATCTTCGGGAGCGGATGCGCAAGTCCGCGCCGGAAGGCCGCCACTAGGCCGCATCCGCTTCGGCTTCATAGTGCATTTGCGCGCGGTCGAGGATGTCATCCGGGTCATGTCCGCGAGCGGCGGACCAGTGGAGCAGATCCGCGATCAGCGCGACTGCTGATTCCGCTAGACCCTCGTCGTACAACCCCCTATGCAGGGCGCTGCCCCGCCCGACGTCTTGGTAGCTGTCAAGCACCGCAAGCGCCCGCTCGATGCGCTGGCAGGCGGAACCTGGACCAGCCGAGATCTCACACCAGACCGCCTTGCCCGCCGCCGTCAGCACTACGCCCCAGTCGACTGCCAGCGATGCCAGGAGGTGCAGGCCGCGACCGCACACGTCGTCCTGTCCGGCCGTCTTCGACGAGGGCAGAATCTCGCTCTTGTCGTGGACTTCGAGTCGGAGCCTCTCCCCCCTCCATTCAAGGATGAGGGTCGCTGAGGCCCCTTCGCCGACATGCTTGACGACGTTGGTCGCCAGCTCGGTGATGAGCAGCTCTGCTTCGTCGACGGCGACGGACGCGCCCCACTGACTCAACTGCCTGGCGGCAGCTCTCCTCAGTAGGCGCACTTCCGCCGGCGCCGCCTCGAACGGCAGGACACAGCGGAGTCGGGGTTCGGTGACTTCGTAGCCAGGCATGGCCACTCCTCCCTCCAAGCCACGCACGTGCTGCGCGCTCCGTGCTCGTACGGCTGCACTGCGTAGCGATCTGGGTAACGAGCATGGCACGGAGAAGTCTCACTGTGTAACTTCTCATGAGAATCCATCGAGTGAATCTGTCGGCGAGCCCGGCTTCCGGCTGCCTAGCCTGATGGGGATCTCCGGGCTCGCCGCCCGGCCCATGGCGAAGGAGCCTCATGTCCGAACGGACCACAACCCGCCGCCGTCAACTGGGCGCGATGATGCGCAAGTTGCGCGCCCGCAGGGGGATGACTTTGGAGGAGGCCGGGCGGCTCGTCGGGGTGTCCAAGGCGACGGTCAGCCGGTACGAGACCCAGGCCGGGCCCGTCAAATGGCTGGTCGTCGACGCGTTGTGCCGCGAGTACGGGGCGACTGACACCGAGCGCAGGGCCGTGGTCAACATCGCCAAGGATGCCAAACAGCAGGGTTGGTGGAGCTCGTTCGCCGACTCCATTCCGGAGAGCATGAACCTGCTGCTCACCCTTGAGGACGAGGCCGTGCGCGAGAGCCACTTCTCGTGTGTCTATGTCCCCGGCCTGCTGCAGACGCGCACTTACAGCACCGCGCTGCAGAGAGCCAACGAGGTCCCTCTGGCGCCCGAGGAGATCGAGCGCCTCGTCGACATCCGTATGAAGCGGCAGGAAATCCTCACCCGCGCGAAGCCGCTTCGCCTCTGGGCGATCCTGGACGAGTCCGTGATCCGCCGTGTGGTCGGGTCTCCGCAGATCATGCGGGAGCAACTCGACCGCCTGCTCGAAGCGAACGAGTCGCCTCACATCACGCTCCAAGTGCTGCCGTTCGCCCAGGGCGCCCACGCCGCCGCCCTGGGCAGCTTCGTCATCATCGGCGGCCCCGAGCCGGCGCTGGATGTGGTGTACGTCGACTTCCACACCGGCTCCCTCTTCCTGGAGAAGGAAGAGGAACTGGAGCGATACAGACTTGCGTTCGAGTACCTCCAAGCACAAGCGTTGGACATGGAGGCCTCCTCCGCCATGATCCACCGCGCCCGCAGGGAGTTGTGAATGTCAGCCGGACCTCAGCCCGACTCCGAGCCCGTCTGGTTCAAGTCGTCGCACAGTGGCGGCAACACGACCGAGTGCGTGGAGGCGGCCTTCGTGCCGGCAGGTGTGCTGGTCCGGGATTCCAAGTCGCCGAGTGGCCCTCTCATCCCGGTGTCGGCCGAGCCTTGGTCGAGGTTTGTGGAGGCCTCGGTGCGGTGAGTATGCGGCGAGCCGCGGCGTGGGCTGATTCCACGCCATCGCGTCGTCCCGCCCGCCACGAAACGGCTTGGCGACTTCTCGGGCCGAGCGGGGCCGACGGACGATCACTCGTCGAAGTAGGCCTGGGCCACGGCGTAGGTGTCCTCGTAGAGGTGGTAGCGGGTGATCCGGCCGTCCTGGACCGTGGCGTGCAGGGCGAACGCGGTGTCGATGTCCCGGCCCGTCTTCTTGACCTCGGAGACCATGCGCCCGATGAGCACCACGTCGTCGCCCTCGGCGACGATCTGACGGAGGGCGAACTCCTTGGCCCGCACATGGGACTGGAGGAGTTCGAAGAACGTCCGCATGCCGTCCGCCGAGTCGACCTCCGGTACCCACGGAATGCCCGGCGGGTGCGGGATGGAGAACCACACCGAGTCGGCGAACAGCGCCGCCGCCTCCGCGCTCTTCCCCTCGGCCAGCAGCGGGAACAAACGTTGCACAGTCTGCGTCGGTGACTCTGCTGTCATGTGTGCCGACCCTACGGGGGTCCGACGTTCAGCGTCCTGCTGGACGAGTTGGCGTTCCTCCCGGCCCCCGGTCATCGACGCGGCGCCAGAGTCCCGGGCGAGGGGTCGTCGGCGAGCGGCTGGGGTCCCAGTACCGCCAGGAGTTCCAGGCGTTCCGCGTCCTCCGTGCCCGGTTCGGCGGTGTAGATCATGATGCGGAGGTCGCTGCCGGCGACGGCGAGGACGTCGCAGTCCAGGGTGAGGGGGCCCACCTGGGGGTGGTCGATCGTCTTGCGGGAAGCCTCGTACTGGCCGACGGTTCCGGAGTCCCAGAGTGAGGCGAAGCGGGCGCTGTTCGCCCGGAGTTCCGCGATGAGCCGACGTAGGCGCTGGTCCGCCGGGTAGCGGCCCGCCGCTGTGCGCAGGTCGGTGGTCACCGCGGCCTCCAGCGCCCGCCGGGACTCCGGTGTGTGGCGGACGCGGTCGCTCGCACCGAGGAACGCGCGCCAGGCGCCGTTGCGCTCACGGCCGTGGCGTTCGCCCATGAGGGCCGTGTAGAGCGGGTTGGTGAGGAGGAGCGTCCAGGACGCGTCCGAGACCGCCACCGGTGCGGCCGTCAGGCGGTCCAGCATCCGGTGGACGCTCGGCGCGATGTACGCCGGTACCGTGCCCCGGCCGGGCGGTACGAGGCCGGCGGTGTGGAAGAGGTGCTCGCGCTCGGCCGGGGAGACGCGCAGCGCCCGTCCGAGGGCCTCGACGACCTGCTCCGACGGGTTCTCGGCCCGGCCCTGTTCGAGGCGGGTGACGTAGTCGACCGAGATGCCCGCCAGCATCGCCAGTTCCTCGCGGCGCAGTCCCGGGGCGCGCCGGTGGCCGCCCGAGGGCAGTCCCGCCGCCTCCGGGGAGACCCGGTCCCGCCACCGTCGTACCGTACGTCCGAAGTCCCTGCTCGCCATGTCTCCACTGTGCACCGCGCCGCCCGGGTCTTCCTGGTACCGGCAGTCCCAGGAAGACGGGGCTCCTGGCTGCTCCCCGCCCTCGGTCGCAGCCTGGAGGCATGACAACGACCACGGGTACGGATTCGACCACCACCACGACCACGACCACGACACTGATCACCGGGGGCAACAAGGGGCTCGGGTTCGAGACCGCTCGACGGCTCGTCGAAGCGGGGCACAACGTCTGGGTCGGCAGCCGCGACGCCGAGCGCGGGCGGCTGGCCGCCGAACGGCTGGGCGCCCGATGGGTCCGGCTGGACGTCACCGACGACGGCTCCGTCGAGGCCGCGGCCAAGACCATCGAGGCCGACGGCGGCCTGGACGTGCTGATCAACAACGCGGGCATCGAGAGCCGGGGTGCCGACAACGGCATCGTCGGCGCCGCGGAGGTCACCGCCGAGCACATGCGCCAGGTCTTCGAGACGAACGTCTTCGGCGTGGTGCGGGTCACCCACGCGTTCCTGCCGTTGCTGCGACGCTCCCCCGCTCCCGTCATCGTCAATGTGAGCAGCGGGCTCGCCTCCCTGAGCGGCGTCACCGACGCGAGCACGCCGGCGTACGGCTATCCGGGCGTCTCGTACCCGGCCTCGAAGACCGCGGTCAACATGATCACCGTGCAGTACGCGAAGGCGTTCCCGGCCATGCGGATCAACGCGGTGGAGCCCGGCTTCACCAGGACCGACCTCAACGGGAACACCGGCGTGCAGAGCGTCGAGAAGGGTGCCGAGATCATCGTCCGGATGGCGCAGGTGGGCCCCGACGGTCCGACCGGCGGGTATCTCGACGCGGCGGGGACACTGCCCTGGTAGGCGCGTTCGGCTGAGGCTGGGGCTGGGGCGGTTGCGGTGGCACGGGCGGCCGGGACTCGCGCTGTTTCGGCGGCACGGGCGAAAGGTCGTCGCGCCGCACGGTGAGATCTGTGTCGCGGCCCCCTCTCGACAGATAGTCTGCGCAGAGATAATCTATGGGCACATCATCTGATCGAGGAGACCCCGCATGTGGGAATACGAGCATGACGTCGAGACCGAGGCCACGCCTGAGGCGATCTGGCGGCTGTGGGCCGACGTCGAGCGCTGGGGCGCCTGGAACGCCGAGATCGAGAAGATCGAGATCAGTGGGCCGTTCGCGGCGGGCAGTCGGATCACGATGACACCTCCCGGGGACGAGCCGATCGTGCTGCGCATCGCCGAGGCGGTCGAAGGCGAACTGTTCGTCGACGAGGCCCGCTTCGGCGATCTGCTGCTGCGCACCACCCACCGGGTCGACCGGATCGGCCACGAGCGGACCCGGGTGGTGTACCGGATGGAGATCACCGGCGCGGGCGCCGACGAGGCGGGCCCGCAGATCGGCCCGGCCATCACCGCCGACTGGCCCGACACCATGGCCTCGCTGGTCGAGCTGGCGCTGCGCTGATGCCGCTCAGCCCCGGTGAGAGCCCCGGATTCCTGCTGTGGCACGCCACACTCCGCTGGCAGCGCGACATCGCCGCGGTCCTGGCCCCTCTCGGTCTCACCCATGTGCAGTTCGTGCTGCTCGCCTGTGCGTGGTGGTTCAACTCCCAGGGCGAGCAGCCCAACCAGCTGACCCTGGCCCGCCAGGCCGGTATCGACGTCAAGATGACCTCCCAGGTACTTCGCGCCCTGGAGGGCAAGGGGCTCGTCGAGCGTGAGGTCGACCCGGCCGACACCCGCGCCAAGCGACTGCGTGTCACCGACGCCGGGGCCGAACTGGCCCCCCGCGCGATGACCGCGGTCGAGCGCGCGGACGCGTTGTTCTTCCAGCCGGTGCCCGTCGACGACGCGGTAGCCCTGCTCGGCCGCCTGGCGCATCCTCATCCCCCGTCCTGAAACTCGCGCCGGTGCCGAACACCTGCACGGGCAGAGCGGGCACGCGGGCTGTCCGCGCGGCGGCGGGTGTGAGCCACGCCACGGGAACTCTCCGTGCGGCCCCGGAGAGGTACATGTGTGAGTGCCAACCATGACGGTGACGGTGACGACGAGGGGCGCCTGCGGGCGCGGGTTCGGGGCGGGGAACGCGCCGCCTTCGGGGAGTTGTACGAGTTGTACGCGGCGGCCGTGTACAACCATGCCCTGCGGCTGACCGGTGACTGGTCGGTCGCCGAGGAGGTCATGTCGGAGACGTTCCTCGCCGCTTGGCGGGGGCGGGCCGACGTGCACGCCGAAGGGGGGTCGCTGCGGCCCTGGTTGTTCGGGATCGCCACCAACAAGGCGCGTAACGCCGACCGGAGTCTGCGGCGGCGGCTCGCCTTCCTCGCCCGGCGGGCCGAGGCCGGGGCGGGGCCGGGGGGCGGGGCAGGGGCCGGGACCGAGGAGGTCGTCGGGGACTTCGCCGAAGAGGTCGCCGGACGGGTCGACGACGCCCGTCGGCTCGCCGAGGTGCGGCGGGTCCTGGGGCGGCTCAGGAGGCACGAGCGGGAGGTCATCGCGTTGTGCGTGTGGGGCGGGCTCGACTACGCGCAGGCCGCCGAGGCGCTCGGCGTGCCGGTGGGGACCGTACGGTCCCGGTTGTCGCGGGCTCGTGGGCGGCTCCGGGAGATCGTCGAGCGGGAAGCGCGGCAGTCCGGGGGTGCCGAGCGGCGTACGGAGCTACGTACCGAGCGGCGTACGGGACGAGGTACGGAACCCCGATCGCGTCGCGGAGAGGTAGAGAGTGAGGCCGCGTTCGCGGTCCTGCCCATTCAGGAGGAAGCCCGATGAACGCCACTCCGGCCGGATCCGAGCGTCAGCAGCAGGGGGAGCGGGAGGAGCTGGCTCGGCTGTTGCCCGCTCCTCCCGCCGAGCAGCCGCTGCCTTCTGGGCGTCACTCCCACCACAAGGACGTTCTGATGCAGCTCATTGATCGAGACAGCCGTGACGCAGGTGACGCACATGACGCACGTGACGCCGGAGGTGTCCGCGATGCTGCCACTGCCGCTGCTTCCGCCAGGCGCTTCGGGTTCTCTCGGCCGGTTCTGCTCACCGCGTGTGTCGCCGTCGCGTTGGCCGCCGGGCTCACCTTCGGGCTCGCCCCCGGGGAACAGGGGAAGGGCGGCGCGACGGCCGCGCCCGGTGCGAGCGCCGACGGAGGCAGCCGCGGTGCCGTCGTGACGCTCGACCGTATCGCCGCTGTCGCCCTGCGCGGCGACGTCGCGCCGGTGTCCGACAGCCAGTTCGTGTACGTACGGAGCACGGTGGCCGGCAACGAGGGCGTCTTCGAGGGGCCCGTCGTACTCGGGAAGCCGCATGAGCGGCAGGTGTGGTTCTCGCAGCGGACGGGGCCCGTCGTCGACGTGGGGCTGATCCGTGAGGACGGGCAGGACTGGCCGATCGAGGTCGGGGTGCCGGACGGTACGGACCCGAAGGACTCCGGGGTGCCGTCCGGCGTCGACCGGCCCACTTACGCATGGCTCGCCTCGCTGCCCACCGCGCCTGACGCGTTGCTGGAGCTGCTCTACTCCATGACCTCCGTCGAGAAGGGGGACGACAAGGACCAGGCCGTCTTCGACCGGATCGGTGATCTCATCGGTGAGCAGATCATGCCGTCCGCCACGGCCGCCGCGGTCTACAAGGCCACGGCGCTGATTCCCGGCGTGACCGAACTGGACGACGCCGTGGACGCCGCCGGGCGGCACGGTATCGCCATCGCTCGGGAGGACACGAAGCACGGGACCCGTACCGAGTGGATCTTCAACCGGACCACCCTCGACTACCTCGGCCAACGAACCGTCTTCAGCCGGGACACCGCGCGGGGCAAGGCCGGGGCCGTCCTCGGCACCTCCGCCGTTCTGGAGCGGGCCGTCGTCGACAAGCGTGGCCAGGTGCCGGACGAACGGCGCAGGGCCGGGCGGAGTTACTGATCGTTTCAGAATGAGGTGAGTTGTGGGTCATGTGCCCGGTGATCTTCGTGAGCGGGGTCGCCGGGTGCGTGCTGATCTTGTTCCGGATGACCTGGGGGGCGCGCGGCTCCGCTGCTGCCACCTGCTCCTGAGCGGCGCCGTCGCTGCCCCGGGCGGCCGCGCCGTCGCCGCCCCGGGCGGCTGCGCGTTCCCGACCGCACGGCACTCGCCGGGATCATGTACGTACTCCGGACCGGAGTCTCGTGGCGTGATGAACCGGCCAAACGGTGGGCTGCTCAGGGGTGACGGCCTGGCGCCGGCTCCGGGACTGGACCGGGGCCAGGTCTCCCTGGTCACAACCGGCGCGCCGGGCGTTCACCATGACCGCGGGTCGTGCTCAACAGGACTCGCCAGCGCGGTAGTTCGGTGAACGGAACGACCAGACACAGGACAGTCACCGTTGCGGCGATCCACGTCCCCCACAGCGCCCACGCGGACGCTGCCGCCGCGACCAGATGGAGCACGACCAGCAAGATGGTGACGATGCCCGGCACCGCAACGGGCGCGTCTCCGCCGGGCCGGTCGCCCGGGGTGCTGAAGACGGCAGGCAGCCCGATCAGCAGCAGGACGGCGCCGATCGCCAGCGGGATGGAGTGCGGCCACAGGGCCCAGGGGGTGCACACCCAAGCGGTCACCTCGCCGGCGACGCGCGTGCCGCCTCGGACGTAGTCGTGCCCCGGCTGTCGCGTCCTGGTCCTCACGGTGCTTACAGCGGTCTCCTGACCTCGATCGGCAAAGGGCACCCCGGACAACGGCTCGGCCAGTGTCTTCCCGTTCACAGGTGGCTGCGGGGTGGACGGGGAGGGATCGGTGGCGGCCATGTCATCCTTCGGAGCCGTGGTCAGGGAGATCGGCCTGGAATCCGGCGATCAGGGTGTCGATGAGGAAGTGGAAACTCCGCGTGACGTCGCGCGGCATCCCGAAGCCGCCGGCGCCCTCTAGGGTGACGAACCCGTGAAGTGCTGATCGCATCGCCCGTGCGGAGTCGACTACGCGCCCGTCGGGCAGGCCGAAACCGGCGAGGACGTCGAGCAGGACCTGCAACGCCTCTTCGCTGACGCGGCGGTCCTCCTCGTCACCGGCCACCGGAACGGGGACGCTGGCGGCGTAGCGGCCGGGATGCTCCAGGGCCCAGCGGCGGTAACTGTCGGCGAACGCCCGGACCGCGTCCGGGCCGGAACGGCCGACGGACTCCCGGGCCAGCTGATGGGCGAACTCGCGCTTGGCCTGGACGGAGATGCCGTGCCGCAGTTCGTGCAGGGAGCCGACGTGCTTGTACAGGGACGGCGGCCGTACGCCGAGCCTGTCGGCCAGCAGCCCCATGGTCAGGCCCGCCAGACCGACCTCGTCGGCGAGCGCCGCTCCCGCCGCGACGACGGTGCTCGTGTCGAGGCCCGCCCTAGGCACGGACGCGTGCTTCCAGGAAGGCCAGCATCAGGGACACCGTCTCCTCGGGGTACTGGTCGTGCGGGTAGTGCCCGGCACCCTCGATCACCGCGAGCTCTGCGACACCGGCCGGCATCGCAGCCACGATCGCCTCGCCCTCGGCGCGCGGATCGACCCAGTCGGGGTCGAGCGAGCCCTGCACGATCAGGGCAGGGCACCGTACGTTGCCCAACTGGGCGCCGGCGTCGGTCGGCGCCGACTGCCCCATCTTCTGCATCGCCCGCATCCGGCCGGGTTCGCCCAACATCGCCTCGATGCCGGCCAGCCGGTCGGTCCAGTCGGCGGGCTTGCGGCCCGGGTAGGCGTGGTCGAGATAGCGGGACCACAGTCCCACGCTGCCGAAGAGGCTGGCGCCGAGCAGCCGGAAGGCACCCTTGCGGTAGCTCTTCGAGCGGAAGTCGCCGAGTTTTATCGACTGCGCACGTGTGAAGGGGCCCAGCTCGATGACGCCCCTGACCAGGCCGGGATCCTGGGCGGCCGCGATGGTGGCGGCGCCGCCTGAGATCGAGTGGCCGACCAGGACGGCCGGACCGCTGTCGACGTGGCGGATCACCGCGAGCAGATCGCCCGCGATGTCGGTGCGCGAGTAGGAAGGCCATTGCGCGCTCGACCTGCCACAGCCCCGCAGGTCGACCGCGACCACGCGATACCCCGCCGCCACCAGACGCGGCACGACGAACCTGTACGCCGTGCTGCTGTCCCCCATGCCGTGGGCCAGGACGACCAGCGGGCCTTCTCCAGCGGCCTCGTAGGCGATGGTGCCGCCCGGGACGGAGACGAACTCAGCCATGACATCCCCTGCTCGTTAAGTGCAATAGCTACAAGCTAATGCGACTAGCAATAAGCTAATACCCATAGCCAAGAGTGTCAACTCGGCCGGGCGCCAGGTGAGGGCGAGGGGGAGGTCCGGCTCAGTCCGGGGCGGAGCGGTAGGGAAACACGCCGACGCGCAGCCCGGCCGGGTCCTCCGCGTCGTCGTCATCCCGGTGATGCCGGTTCGGGACCGCGCCTCCCCGGTACCCAGCGGGCCCGTGCGCCCTCGGCCAGGACCGGAAGGATCAGAGGGCCCGGCCGGGCGGCCACCGGAAGCCGTGGATCGTAAATGGGCAGAGGCTCACCCACCGCCGTGATCAGTAGGCCACAGCCAGGCGAAGGCATCCTGATGCGCCGTCAGATCCTGGCATTCTCCCCTTGTTGACTTCAACGAACCATTCGGTCATCTGGTCATCAGCCAGGACCAGGCGTCCGCGTCCCGCTCCAGCCAGGTGCAGAGCACATCGAGGGTCTCGTACAGGGGAAACGAAATGCGCTTGGCGTGATCCTCTACATAGCCGCGCACTGTCGTCGCGAAATCACCGGCAGTGCCCTCGGGGTCGAAGTCGATGCTGAAGTGATCGCGGTGGTAGCGGCGCTCGATCCCCCGCACTTCCTCGTTCACCTCGCCGAGGCGCGCTACGCCGCAGAATTGCGGTTTGCCTCCCCAGTTGGTCACACGGACGTACCGCAAAACCCGGACATCACCGAGGCCGATCGCGTCCCGGCTGCGCAGCCCGAGCTCCTCGGACATCTCGCGCAGCATCGTGCTCTTGACCAACCGCAGCAGGTCGGGACAGCGCCGCAGATCCTTCCAGTCCATGGAACCGCTGCCCGAGGCGGCCAGCATGCCCTGGTTCGTGTCGTTCTTGTCGCCCTGGAGAGTCAGCACGACACGACCGCTGGTGGTCACGGCCACCACATCGACGCCGAGATGGTTGGAGCAACTGCTGTAACGCAGTCGCGGGATCGTGCCGTTGCGCAGAAGCACCGCTTCGCTGGAGACCAGCTCCCGGCGCCGCCGCTGTTCGCGCAACATCACCTCCCCGAGCAGGTTGGTGACCACGTGCGCCGAGTACTGGGTCTTCTGCACTCGGACCCGGTCCGTGTCGGGAAGCAGATCGTCAGCCAGCCGGATCTTGTCATCGTCGAAGTCGAGCAGGACGCGGACAAGCCGGCGCACTCCCTCGCACTCGGCGGGCACGTCCCACAAGCCCGGCTCGATCTGGAGTGGGATGTCCGGGTCACTGCGCAGGCGGGCGTCCACGTCCTCACTGTGCACCGAGGAGAACTCGTTGAAGTGGAGGCGGCTCCAGCCGTCGTACGGCGCGGCGTACGCGGCGTCGAACGGGCTGATGCGGCTGTCGCGGTAGATCCGTGACACACGCTGCCAGTCTTCGACGATCTGAGTGAGAATTCCGATCAGGGACGCAAGGATGCCGCCCAGTCCCAGCAGTAGCGGAACCAGAGAGCCGTCCTCGAAACCCACGACACTGATGAGGACCCCGAGGACTCCTATGCCGAGCAGGCTGCCGTGCAGCGCCGACAGTCGCCCGAACCGTCCCAGGATGATGCGGAGCAGGTACGGCATGTGCGCACGCAAGGCACGACTGCTGGTCAACTGCATCGGTTCGACTCCCATCCATGGAAAGCAGAATCCGGGCGGCCGGAGGGGGCGTCGCTGCCGATCCGTCCATAAGCACGGGCGACGGACGCTGTCAGTCTCCGGGATTTCCCTGCCACGGCTGGAAGTGCCGGCCACCCACTTCAAGGTAGCGGGTGCCGTCGCTGAACTGCCGTTGCAGCCAAGTGCCGTTGTTGTCGAATATCCGTACCGCATCGACCAGGTTCGTCCGCAGTGTGGCGTCGTCCACGGTCTGGTAGAGCGTGTGCCCCGTCATGAGGATCACGGTGTCGCACCGCCGCAGTCCCTCCGGAAAGCGCAGGGGGCGAGCGCCGGTGATTCCCTGAATTTCGGATGGGGAGTAAAGCGGGTCGTGTGCGTACACCTCCACGCCCCGCTCCTGCATGTCCTGAATCAGCTGGAGCGACGGAGACCGAGTGTGGATCTTCATGTCCGAGGCGTATGCGATGCCCAGTACCGCAGCACGGCCGACCGGCCCGTGCTGCCCACACCGTCTGACGGAGAGCGGAGAACAGGTCCTTCTCCACGCGCTCGAAGTCGGCCACGGCACCCTGGGCACGCGGCTCCGTGCCCAGGTAGTCCTTGGCGAGGGGAACGCAATAGCCGCCGATGCCGAACGAAGGATGGTAGAGATCCATGTTCCACTTCGTCGACGCGAGGCGCAGGATGTCGGCCACGTCGAAGTCCGGCAGCGCCAGGCTGAGTTCGCAGGCCAACAAGATGTCGCGGTACCGGAAGTAGTTCTCGACCACCTTGACCATGGCGGCGTGCCGGGCGTCCCGCGCCTCGAACACCTCATCACAGACCGCCGTGTACAGACGCCGCATCAGCGCAACGATCTCGGGGCTCTCACCGCCGATGACCTTTGGCGTGGAGGCCATGTCGCGCTCCCGGTTCGTCAACCAGTCACGGCGAGGGGAGACCCCCACGTGGTAGTCGAGACCCCGCCGCCATCCAGCGTCGCCCAGCACTCTGTGCACCACTGAGTCGAGCCAGACGGGAGCGATGGTCGACTCGATGATCAGGTGAAGCGGCCGGGCGAGTGCCCCCTCCGCCAGGCGCATGACAACATCGCGCAGTGCGGAAGCGTCGATGACGCCGTTGGCCTCGGTGGGCACGCACAGGATGTGCACGGCATGGCCGGACTGGAGCGCGTCGGTCACATCCGTGGTGGCGCGCAGGGTTCCCCGGAGTACCTCGGTGCCGAAGTCGTCCGGCAGGTGCGGCAGGTGGTGGAAGGGCAGTTCGCCGCGGTTGAGTCTGGCAACCCGCTCGGGGTCGACGTCTATCACGACGCAGGGCCGCCCCGCCCTGGCAAGAGCACCGGCCAGTGAGTAGCCGATCAGCCCGAGCCCCCAGATGCACAGCTCCCCGTCGTCAGTCGTGGTCATGCGAGCTCCTCCCCCAGATGCCTGCACGCGGTCCGCCGTACGGTCTTCCGTCCACGCTCCCAGGTACGGGACCTGTCCATGCGGACGTCTGTCCCCGCCGATGCGGCACAGAGGGCTATGCCCGCCGCAGCCGGGAGTATGTCAGCGGAGCCTGTCCGTCCCGTACCGGGCGATCGAGCGCCGTGCGGGGCCTCGGCTACGAGTCACGGGCCAAGGAAGGTGCGGGCGAGGGAGCCTGGGATACCGGGGTACCGGGATGCCGGGCAACTCGACCGGCTGTGGTTCAGGTTCACCCGTCGGCCCGGGCGAGCGTTAGCCTCACGGCAGACGGGGTGTACGAGCGGGCAGAGAGAGAAGGCGGGCAGACATGGTGCGGGTTCCCAGTGCGGTGATCGCCGCGGGCGGGCTGGTCGGTGGGTACGGCGTGGCGCGGTGGACGCGGAAGCGACCGCTGGGCGGGGCCGTTCTCGCCGTCGCGGGGGCCGCGGCCGCGCAGCAGTGGCGGCGGCAGGCGGGCGGGAAGGCGGCCGGGGCGCTGAGCGTCGCGTACGTCGCCGCCTTCGCCGGGTCGCATCCGCTGGCGAAGAAGGTGGGCGCCTGGCCGTCGGTGTTCGGCGTGGCGGGCGCGGTCGCGCTCGCGTCGTGGGCCGTCGCCGACCGGCACGCCTGAGCGGAGGCCGCTCTCAGGAGGCCTGGTCGCCGGCCCCGGCGCCACGCACCTGGTTCCCTGGCCCCCGCCGGTCCGCCTGTCCCGTCTCCCCTGCTCCCTCCCCCGACCGGAACGCCCGCCGGTATCCCTGGGGGCTGGTGCCGACCACCTTGCGGAAGCGTTCACGGAAGGCCGTCGGGGAGCCGAAGCCCGCCTGGGCGGCGATGCGTTCCACCGGGTACGCCGTCGACTCCAGCAGGTACTGCGCGCGCCGCACCCGGGCCCGGTGCAGCCAGCGCAGCGGTGTCGTGCCGGTCTGCTCGCGGAAGCGGCGGTTGAGGGTGCGGGTGCTCATGCCGGCCCGTCCGGCGATCTGCTCCAGCGTCACCTCCCGGCCGCAGTTGTCCTCCAGCCAGGCCAGCACGGGTTCGAGAGCCGCCCCGGCGGGCGCGGGCGGCAGGTCGTGGACGATGAACTGGGCCTGACCGCCCTCCCGTTCGAGCGGCATGACCGACATCCGGGCCGCCTGTGCGGCGACCGCCGAGCCGTAGTCGGAGCGGATCATGTGCAGGCACATGTCGAGGGCCGCGGCCGCGCCCGCCGACGTGAGGAACTGGCCGTTGTCGACGTAGAGGACGTTCGGGTCGACCGTCAACTTCGGGTAGCGCTCGGCCAGCTCGCGCGCCGCGATCCAGTGCGTCGTCGCGCGCAGTCCGTCCAGCAGGCCCGTCGCGGCGAACAGGAACGCGCCGACGCAGACCGAGGCGATCCGGGTACCGCCCGCCGCCGCGTCCCGCAGTGCCTCCGCGACGCCGATCGGCAGCTCGTCCGGCGGGTTCGCCACCCCGGGCAGGATGATCGTGTCCGCCTCGGCCAGTGCCTCGAGCCCGTACGGCGCGCGCACGGTGAACGCCCCCGCGCTCACCTCCCCGGAGGGGGCCGGCGAGCAGACCCTGACCCGGTACGCCGGACGCCCGTCGGGCAGCCGCGGCCAGCCGAAGGCGTCGATCGGGGCGGACAGATCGAACGGGACGACCCCGTCCAGGACCAGTACGGCGACGGTATGCATGGCAAGAGGGTAGGCATACGACGGATTACGGCCACCCCGGCTCCCCCGGGCCACCGACCCCCGGGTCACCGGCCACCTGGGGCACCGGCCGCCCGCGTCACCGGCCTCCGCCGATCTCGGGCCCCTCCTGGCCACCGGGTCGCTGCCCCGGCCCTCGGCCCGGGCTGGCAAGGTCGCTGCCCGGGCCCTGGTTACCGGCGGCACCAGCTCCGCGGCGCTGGCGAGAATCCGTCGGCCTCTGGCATTTCCGCCGCTTCTGCGGGTGGCCGGCGCCGCCTAGCGTCGGGGCGTGACCAAGTTCCTCCTCGCCGTGCACGTCCTCGTCGCGATCGTCGCGATCGGGCCCGTCACCGTCGCCGCCAGCATGTTCCCGCCCGCCGCGCGCCGCGCCCTGGCCGCGCCCGACGACGCCCGCGCGAGCGAGACCGTGCGGCTGCTGCACCGCATCTGCCAGGTGTACGCGGCCGTCGGCCTCGCCGTCCCGGTCTTCGGGTTCGCCACGGCCGGTGCGATGGGGGTCATGGGTGACCCCTGGCTGATCGCGTCGATCGTGCTGACCGTGCTGGCCGCGGGTGTGCTGCTGGTCCTCGTGCTGCCCCGGCAGGAGATGCTCGTCGAGGGCGCGGGGGTACGGGAGACCACGGTTCGACTCGCCATGTTCACCGGCCTGTTCAATCTGCTGTGGGCGACCGTGACGATCCTGATGATCGTCCGGCCGGGGTCGACGACGGGAGCCTGATCCTCATCCTGGGCCGGGCCCACGACGGGGCCTGCTCCTGACCCTGGTCGCCGCCCTCGCCACTGTCCGCGTCCACCTCCGGTGCCGGTGCGTCGGGTGGATCGGCGACGCCGTCCCTCGCGGCGGACCCGGCCGGGGCGGAGGCCGCCGCGAAGAGCGGCGGCCTCGCTTCCACCGGATCCACCGACCTCGCCGCGTGGACCGCGACCACCGGACTCACCGCCCTGGTCGGCGGTCTGCTGTTGCCGCGCCGACGAGGGCGGCCAGGGGCCGGACCGAGTAGGGACCGTGTAGCCGGAGGGCCGAGCAGGGGGCCGAGCAGCCGGAGTCGGGTGCACCCCCGGTGCGGCTGCCGCGTCCCGTCCCGTCCCGTCAGGCGGTGGCCTTCCGCGGCGCGCTCGGCGTCGGACCGCCCGGCGTCGTCGCCTCGGTTTCCTTCGCCGCCGCCGTCAGCGGCTGGGCGATGTCCTCCAGGGAGCGTCGCTCGGCCTTGACCGCCAGGAACACCGCCACCAGGCCCGCCGCGCACATCAGGCCCGCGCCGATGCAGAAGGCGAGGACCGTGTCGCCGACCTTGCCCGTGTCGGTGAGTTCGGCGAACAGCAACGGGCCGCTGATGCCGCCGGCTGCGGTGCCGAGGGCGTAGAAGAAGGCGATGGACATCGCGCGGGTCTCCATCGGGAAGATCTCGGACACCGTCAGATAGGCGCTCGACGCGCCCGCCGACGCGAAGAACAGCACCACGCACCAGCAGGCCGTCATCGTCGTCGCGGTCAGCGACCCCTGGTCGAACAGCCAGGCGGTACCGAACAGCAGCAGACCCGAGAGCAGATACGTCGAGGAGATCATCACCCGTCGGCCCACCGTGTCGAACAGCTTGCCCAGCAGCAGCGGACCGCAGAAGTTGCCGATGGCGATGACGGCGAAGTAGTAGCCGGTGTTGCCGCTCGGCACGTCGAAGAACTTGGTCAGGATCGCGCCGAAGCCGAAGGTGATCGCGTTGTAGAGGAAGGCCTGCCCGATGAAGAGGGAGAAGCCGAGGACCGCGCGGCGCCGGTAGGAGGAGAACACCGTGCGGGCGATCTCGACGAAGGAGACGCTGCGGCGCTGGTGGATGGTGAGCTCGCTCTCGGCCCGGGGCAGCCGCTCCCCCCGCTCCTGCTCGATCTGCTGTTCGATCGAGGTGACGATCTCCTCGGCCTCCCGGTCCCGGCCGTGGATCAGCAGCCACCGCGGGCTCTCCGGGACGTGCCGCCGTACGAGCAGGATGACCAGGGCGAGGACGGCGCCCAGCGCGAACGTCAGCCGCCAGCCGACGTCCGCCGCGAAGATCTCCGTGTTCAGGGCGACGATCGACAGCAGCGAACCGGCGACCGCGCCCAGCCAGAAGCTGCCGTTGATGATCAGGTCGACGCGGCCCCGGTACTGCGCGGGGATGAGTTCGTCGATCGCGGAGTTGATGGCCGCGTACTCACCGCCGATGCCGAAGCCGGTGAGGAAGCGGAAGAGCAGGAACCACCAGGTGTCGAAGGAGATCGCGGTCAGGGCGGTGGCCGCCAGATACACCGCGAGGGTGATCATGAACAGCTTCTTGCGGCCCCACTTGTCGGTCAGCCGCCCCCAGAAGAGGGCGCCGACACAGGCGCCCGCCACATACAGCGCGGCCGCGATACCGGTGACCTGGCCGGAGGTGATCGGCAGGCCGCTTCCCGGCTCGGACAACCGGCTCGCGATGTTCCCGACGACCGTGACCTCCAGGCCGTCCAGGATCCATACGGTGCCGAGCCCGAAGACGATGGTCCAGTGCCAGCGCGACCAGGGCAGCCGGTCGAGGCGGGCGGGGATGTCGGTGGTGATCGTGCGGTCCGTCTCGGCCGGCACGGCTGCTTCTGCGCTGGTCATGGGCTCCCTCCTCGGCACGCTCCCCATCGGGCGGCACGCGGATCGGGTTCCCGCGACCGGCCGGTTCACGCCCCGAGCGCGCGCGCCACCGTGTAGATCAGCACCCCGGCCAGCGAACCCACCACCGTGCCGTTGATCCGGATGAACTGGAGGTCACGGCCGATGTTGGCCTCGATCTTGCGGGTCGTGTGCTCCGCGTCCCAGCCCGCGACCGTGTCGGTGATCAGGGAGGTGATCTCCTTCCGGTACGTCGTCACCACGTGCACCGCCGCGCCCTCGACCCAGCTCTCCACCTTCTCCTGGACCTTGCGCTCGGTGGCCATCCGGGCGCCCAGGGACAGCAGCGAGGCCCGCACCCGCAGCCGCAGCTCACTGCGCTCGTCCTCCGCAGCCGCGACGATCATGGAACGGACGGCGGTCCAGGCGGAGGCGATCAGGTCCTGGACCTCGCCCCGGCCCAGCACCTCACCCTTGAGCCGCTCCACGCGCGCCCGGGTGTCCGTGTCGGACTGGAGGTCGGAGGCGAAGTCGGTGAGGAACCGGTCGAGAGCGCCCCGGGCCGGGTGGGACGGCATGTCCCGCATCTCCGCGCAGAACCGCAGCAGCTCCTTGTAGACGCGTTCACCGATCCGCTTGTCGACGAACCGGGGGGTCCAGCCGGGCGCCCCGCCCTCCACCGCGCCCATCACCGAGTCGCCGTGCAGCACCAGCCAGTCGTACGCCCGGGTCACCACCAGGTCCACGGCCCGCCGGTGACCGCCGTCCGCGACGACCTTCTCCAGCATCTTCCCGATGCCCGGGGCGATCTCCTGCGCGTCCGCGCGACGCGTGATCGCCTCCCCCACCACCGCCTGCACGTCCGAGTCGCGCAGCACCGTGAGCGCGCCCCGCAGCGCCGTCGCCAGCTCGGCCGTCACCCGGTCGGCGTGCTCCGGCTCGGCCAGCCAGGCGCCCAGCCGGGTGCCGATGCCGACCACGCGCAGCCGCTGCCGTACGACGTCCTCGGAGAGAAAGTTCTCCCCGACGAACTCGCCCAGCGAGACACCCAGTTGGTCCTTCTTGTTCGGGATGATCGCGGTGTGCGGGATGGGCAGACCGAGTGGGTGACGGAACAGCGCCGTGACCGCGAACCAGTCGGCGAGCGCACCGACCATGCCCGCCTCGGCGGCAGCCGCCACATAGCCCGCCCAGGGGCCCGCGCCCCGGTGGGAGGCCCATTCGGCGAGGACGTACACCACGGCCACGAACAGCAGCAGCCCGGCCGCGGTGAGCTTCATCCGGCGCACACCGCGCTGTTTCTCCTCGTCGGCGGCGCTGAAGACGGTCATCGTGCGCACCGCCCTGGTGCCGACGGGCTGTTCCGCTTCCGTACGATCCATCCGTTCCATCCGTTCCGGTCGACGCCCCGTCCCACCCATGTCCCGCACGCAGATATTGTCCCTGCTTGACCGACTCCTGGAACGGAACAAGAGTTCCCGGCGTCTCCTTCGGTGGGGAGCTCAACGGTGAACTCCTGCGCGCACGCATGACTGCACCGACGCACGCCTGCATGGACGCATCACTGCATCGACACATCCCTGCATGACCCGGAGCCGTACCGCTCCCCTCACCGAGGAGAACCCCCGCATGACCAGGCGACACGGTTATGCCCTCCTGTCGGCGATCACCGCCCTGATCGTGGGCCTTTCCGCCGCCATATACGCGTCCGCCGCCTCCGACCACGGTCCCGGGCTCGAAGCCCGGGCGGCCGGCCCCGCCGAGGTCCCCGGTCCCGGCAGCGCCGCGCCCATCTCGACGGGCGTCTGGGTCGGCACCTGGGCGGCCGCGCCGGTCAGCGGTGAACCGGGCACCGCGACCGACGGCATGGCGGGCCGCACGGTCCGCAACGTCGTGCACACCAGCGTCGGCGGGACGAGTGCCCGCGTCACGCTGTCCAACCTCTACGGCGTGGGCCCGCTCACCGTGACGCACGCCACCCTCGCCGTCGCCACCGGCGACGGGAGCGCGGCCGCGGTTGCCGACTCCCTGCGCCGGCTCACCTTCGGCGGCGCCACGACGGTCGTCGTCCCGCCCGGCGGGCAGACGGTCAGCGACGCCGTGACCGTCGCCGTCCCGTCCGACTCCGACGTCCTGGTCAGCACCTATTCCCCGACCTCCGCCGGGCCGGTCACCTACCACCCGCACGCCCGGCAGACCAACTACGTCGCCGAGGGCGAGTCCACCGAGGACGTCACCGGCGCCGCGTTCACCGGGGCCGGCGAGTACTGGCGCTACCTGACCGCCCTCGACGTGCTCAGCAACAGGGCGGACGGCACCGTCGTCGCCCTGGGCGACTCCATCACCGACGGCGTCACCTCCACCGCGGGCGCGAACCGCCGCTGGCCCGACGTCCTCGCCGGCCGGCTGCGGGCGAGCGTCGCCGACGGCGGGGACACGCCCCGCTACGGCGTCGTCAACGAGGGCATCAGCGGGAACCGGGTCCTCACCGACGACTCCCGCCACGGCGCCGCAGCGCTCAACCGCTTCGAGCGGGACGTCCTCGGCCGTACGAACGTCAAGGCCGTCGTCATCGACCTCGGCATCAACGACATCCTGCGCGACCCCGGGCTCGCCGACCCGCAGGCGGTCGTGGACGGCCTGCGCACCCTCGTCGAGCGTGCCCACGCCCACGGCATCAGGGTCATCGGCACCACCCTCACGCCGTTCCGCGGCCACCGCGGCTACAGCGACGGCCGCGAGAACGTGCGGCAGCTGATCAACCAGGCGATCCGGGCGGACGCGGTGTTCGACACGGTCGTCGACCTCGACCGGGCGCTGCGCGACCCGTACGACCCGCGCAGCCTGCGTCCGGAGTACGACTCGGGCGACCATCTGCACCCCAGCGACCGGGGCTACCGCAAGATGGCGCGGACCATCGATCTGACGGAACTGGACGGCCCGGCGCCCGCCCGGCTGTGACAGCAGCCGAGCCGCCCGAGGATCCCGGCGCACGCAACGAACCCGGTCTTCCTACCGGGCGCGGGCGTCGCAGCGGCCCCGGTCCTCGCAACGGACTCGGTTCTCGTAGCGGGCCCTGTCCTCGCAGCGAACCGGGTCCTCGCAGCGGGGCCGGGCCCCGGGCCCGGTTCTCGCAGCGGGCTCAGTTCCCGTAGCGGCGCTCCCGCTGTTCCTTCCGCGGGTCGGCCGTCCCCGCCCCGAGGCCGTGTCCCAGCCCGTGCCCGAGTCCGCGGTCCTCGTGGCCCTCGAGCGTCGGGCGGCGGTCCTCCCCGTCCTCGTCCCGGGACGACGAACGCAGCTCGCGCTTCGCCGCCCTGCGGTCCAGCCTCTCCTGGCGCCGGGCGGCCCGCGTCTTCTTGCGCTCGATGCCGACCCCGCCCCAGAAGGCGAACCCGCCGACGACCACCCGCGGCGCGTCCGGGTCACCGGGAACACCGGTCTCCTGCTGGTCGAAGCCGCCCATCACGCCGATCCCGCGGACCACGACCTCGACCCCCGGCGGCACCGTGATCTGCATCCCGCCCATGATCGCGAAGCAGTTGATCTCGACCTCACCGGCGGCGAAGTTGGCCTCCCGCAGGTCGATCTCCCCGCCGCCCCAGAAGGCGAAGCAGGTGAACCGCCGGGGCACCGTCCAGCGACCCCTGCGCTGGAAGCCGGACATCACGGCCACCGCCCAGGTCGACGAACCCTCGCCGCCCACGATCCGTGCCGCCCAACTCCCCTCCTGCGGAGGCTCCTTGTGCAGTGACACGACGGCCGGGGAGGTGAACCCGGCGACCGGCAGGTCCCTGGTGATCGGCGCCAACTCGCGGTACGTGCGCGCCTTGTACGTCTCCTCCAGCCGCTCCTCGAACTCCGTCATGTCGAGCCGGCCCTCCGCGAGGGCGTCCCGCAGGACCTCGGCGACCCGCTCACGATCGGCGTCGGAGGCGCGGAGATCCGGCAGGCCCGGGGCTGCGTCGTCGGTCATATCAGCAGCCTACGAGTTCCCGGGCGCCGGCACTACGGTCTCCCTCGACGCCTCCCGGTCCGAGGGGACTTGCGGGGCGTCCCCCGTCGAATACAGCATCTTCGCGATGACGGCCTCGATGTCCGGCTCCCGCACCGACAGATCCACCAGCGGGTACTCCGCCGCGATCCGGGCGACGAGCGGAGCGGCCGACGCCGCGGCCGGGAACGCCAGCCACTGCCTCGGCCCGTCCACCTTCACCACCCGCGCCGCCTCCCCCACATCGACCGGCGGCAGCTCCCGCGCCAGGTCCACCACCAGCGTCCGCTCGCTCTCCCCCGCCTCGTGCAGCCCGGCGAGCGCACCGTCGTACACCAGACGGCCGTGATCGATGACCATCACCCGGGAACAGAGCTGCTCGATGTCCTGGAGATCGTGGGTGGTGAGCAGGACCGTCGTGCCGCGCTCGGTGTTCAGCTCGCGCAGGAACTCCCGCACCCGCCCCTTGGAGACCACGTCGAGACCGATCGTCGGCTCGTCCAGATAGAGCACCTCGGGATCGTGCAGCAGGGCCGCAGCGATGTCGCCGCGCATGCGCTGGCCGAGCGACAGCTGACGCACCGGCACCTCCAACAGCGCTGACAGGTCGAGGAGTTCGACCAGCCGGTCGAGGTTCTCCCGATAACGGCCGTCCGGGATCCGGTACATGCGGTGCATCAGCCGATAGGAGTCGATCAGCGGAAGGTCCCACCACAGCGTCGTACGCTGCCCGAACACCACCCCTATGCGATGCGCCAGCCGCGTCCGCTCACGGGACGGATCGATCCCGGCGACCCGCAGCCGGCCCCCGCTCGGCGTGAGGATGCCCGTCAGCATCTTGATCGTCGTCGACTTGCCCGCGCCGTTCGGCCCGATGTAGCCGACCATCTCACCGCGCGCCACGGTGAAGGAGATCGAGTCCACCGCCCGCACCCGTCGCAGCTCCCGCCGCAGAAAACCGGTCCGCCTGCGCACGTCGAAGACCTTCTCGACCCGGTCCACCTCGATGAACGCGCTTTCCGACACCGTCGCACCCTCTGACACGGTCGTCCTCAACTCCCCGTACTCCGATACGTCCGCAGCCCCGCCCGCCACGCCAGCCCCGCCGCCGCACAGCACGCCACCGCCACCAGCGGCGGCGCGAACGCCGCCCACTCCGGCAGCCCCAACGGATACGGCCGCCCCAGCACATGGGCCGCCGGCACCCAGTTGACGAACGCCAGCGGCAGCACGAACGTCACCCCGCGCACCAGCTCCTTGCCGAACACCGTCGGCGGATACTGCAACAACGTCTGACCGCCGTACGTGAACGCCGCCTGCACCTCGGACGCGTCCTGCGCCACGAACTGGAACGCCGCACCGGTCACGAACACCGCCGCGAAGATCACCCCGCCGCACACCAGCATGACGGGCACCAACGCCACCTTCACCGGCGACCAGACGACGTCCAGCGCGACGCACGCATAGCCCAGCACCAGCCCGCCCTGGATCAACCGGGCGACCCGGCGCAGCGCGAACCGGTCCGCGGCGACCTGGGCCAGCACCGGCGCGGGCCGCACCAGCAGCGTGTCGAGCGTGCCGTCCCGCACCCGCGAGCCCAGCCGGCCCGCCGAGCCGATCGACAGATCCGCGAGCCCGAACGACGTCGCCGACAACCCGTACAGAAAGGCGACCTCCGGCAGCGTGTAACCGCCGAGCACGTCCACCTGCGAGAACATGAGCAAGATCGCGACAAAGTCCAGCCCCGTCACCAGCAGACCACCGACCACGGTCAGCACGAACGACACCCGGTACGCCAGCGTCGACCGGATCCACATGCCGGCGATCAGCCGGTAGGCCCGCAACCCCTCCGTCAGCCGGCCCGTCTCACCCACCCTGCACCACCACCCGCCGCGTCGCCGCCCCCTGCACCAGGCGGCCCACCGCCAGCAGCACCACCGCCCAGCCCGCCTGGAAAGCGAACGCGGGCCAAGGATCCGTCCGCCCCAGCAGCACGTCGGCGGGCGTCTGCAGCAAGGCCGACCAGGGCAGCAGCGTCACGATGTCCCCGAGCGGCCGCGGAAACGCGTTGAGCGGCAGCGCCATCCCCGAGAAGAACATCCCGGTGACCATCAGCACCTGCACCGCACCCGTGCCGTCCATCAGCCAGAACCCGCTCAGCGCCACCAGGAACCGGATCCCGTAACTGACCACCATCGCGAGCGCGATCGTCACCGCGAAGGCCAGCCACGTCACCGGATCGAGCGGCAGCGCCGTCGGAAAGAACAACGCCCCGAAGACGAACGGCAGCACCCCGCGGCCCAGCAACTGGAACAGCGCCCGCCCCAGATCACTCGCCAGCCACCACGCCTGGAGATCGGCCGGCCGATACAGGTCCACGGCCACCTCGCCGGTGCGGATCCGCTCCATCAACTCGATCTCGAACCCGCCGCCCTGGATCGCGAGCGTCGCGAACAGCGCCTGCCCCAACCACACATAGGTCACCGCCTGTGCCTGGTCATAGCCGCCCAGATGCGGCCGCTCGTCCCACAACGCCAGATAGGTGTAGACGAGGATCAGGCCGAAAACGGTATTGGTGAACACCCCCGCGGCCGTGGCCACCCGGTACGTCGCGTACCTTCTGAAACCTCCCGCCGCGACGGCCGCGTACAACCGCGCCGATCCCAAGGCAACCTTCCTCCTCGCCCGCTAGTCACCCCTGGTGCCCCCTTCGACACCGAAACGCAGGAGCCTAGTGCGCCGCTCCGGCCGCGTGCCACGTGTTTTCCGGGCACGACGTGTGACCGAACGCGCGCCGATTGCCGGGAACGGAACGCCGGGTGCGAGAGTCTTCAACAGGGGACGCAGAAGGCGTACGAGGCTTACAAGGCTTTACGAGGCGCACGGAACGTACGACGCGAAACAGGAGTCCAGCAGCACATGAGTGACGAGCCACAGCCGCAGGAGCCCACCGAGGGCTCGGCACCCGGAGCACCCGAGGCGGGTGACCGAGGAAGTGGCGAGGAAGGCAAGAAGATGAAACGACCCAAGCGCACCGGCCTGCGCCGGCTCCTGCCCACCTGGCGGATGATGCTCGGCACGTTCGTCCTCGGCGTCCTGGTGCTCGGCGGACTCTTCGTCCTCGGCTACTCCATGGTCAAGATCCCACCGGCCAACGCGCTCGCCACCAAGCAGTCCAACGTCTACCTCTACGCAGACGGCACCGAGATCGCCCGTGACGGCACCGTCAACCGCGAGAACGTCGACCTCGCCCAGATCTCCAAGGACGCCCAGCACGCCGTCCTGGCCGCCGAGGACCGCGACTTCTACACCGAGTCCGCCATCGACCCCAAGGCGATGCTGCGGGCCGGCTGGAACACCGCCACCGGCAAGGGCAAGCAGTCCGGCTCCACGATCACCCAGCAGTACGTGAAGAACTACTACCTCGCGCAGGAACAGACCGTCACCCGCAAGGTGAAGGAGTTCTTCATCTCCATCAAGCTGGACCGCGAGACCTCCAAGGACGACATCCTCGAGGGCTACCTCAACACCAGCTATTTCGGCCGCAACGCCTACGGCATGCAGGCCGCCGCCAAGGCCTACTTCGGCGTCGAGGCCGCCAAGCTCACCCCCGCCCAGGGCGCCTACCTCGCCGCCCTGGTCAACGCGCCCAGCGAGTACGACATCATCGCCCACCCCGAGAACAAGGCCGCCGCCGAGGCCCGCTGGAACTACGTCCTCGACGGCATGGTCACCAAGGGCTGGCTCAGCGAGTCCCGGCGCACCGGCATGAAGTTCCCCGCGGTCCAGGAGACCTCCGGCGCCGACACCGGCATGTCGGGACAGCGCGGCTACCTCGTCAACGCGATCAAGGACTACCTGCGCGACAACAAGATCGTCACCCAGGAAGAACTCGACGCCGGCGGCTACCGCATCACCACCACCATCGACAAGAGCAAGCAGAACGCCTTCGTCGACGCCGTCGACGACAAGCTGATGAAGAAGCTCGACCAGAAGAACCGCAAGGTCGACACCTACGTCCGCGCGGGCGGCGCCGCCGTCGAACCCAAGACCGGCAAGGTCCTCGCCCTGTACGGCGGCATCGACTACATCAAGCAGTACACCAACAACGCCACCCGTCAGGACTTCCAGGTCGGCTCCACCTTCAAGCCGTTCGTCTTCACCTCGGCCGTCGAGAACGGCTCGGAGACCCAGGACGGCCGCCAGATCACCCCCAACACCGTCTACGACGGCACCAACAAGCGCCCCATCCAGGGCTGGAGCGGCGGCACCTACGCCCCCGAGAACGAGGACTACGTCAACTACGGCAACATCGACGTGCGCACCGCCACCGACAAGTCGGTGAACTCGGTGTACGCGCAGATGGCCGTCGACGTCGGCCCCGCCAAGGTCAAGCAGACCGCGATCGAGCTCGGCCTGCCCACCGACACCCCCGACCTCCAGCCCTACCCCTCCATCGCCCTCGGCACGGCCAACGCCAGCGTCCTGGACATGGCCCAGGCCTACGCCACCCTCGCCAACCACGGCAAGCACGGCACGTACACCCTGATCGAGAAGGTCACCAAGGACGGCTCCGACGTGGTGGACCTGCCCGAGCAGAAGTCCTCCCAGGTCGTCAGCCGCGAGGCCGCCGACACCACCACCTCGGTCCTGCGCAGCGTCGTCCAGAACGGCACCGCCACCGCGGCCCTCGCCGCCGACCGGCCCGCCGCCGGCAAGACCGGCACCGCCGAGGAGGACACCGCCGCCTGGTTCGCCGGCTACACCCCCGACCTGGCCACCGTGGTCGCGGTCATGGGCCAGGACCCGAAGACCGCCCACCACAAGTCCCTCAAGGGCGCCATGGGCCTGCCCCGTATCAACGGCGGCGGCGCGCCCACCGAGATCTGGGCCCAGTTCACCAGGAACGCCCTGAAGGGCACCCCTGCCTCGGACTTCAACCTCCAGATCCAGGAGGGCGGCGAGCAGTCCGCCTACCCCTCGGCCCCGCCCTCCGAGGACGAGCCCACCGACGACGAGACCGACGGCAGCACGCCGAGCTCCGACGCCACCAAGGGCCGGACGCAGGGTCAGACCCAGGGGCAGACGGGCGGCGGCACGACCACGAACGGCACCACCGGCACCACCTCCGGCACCACCTCCGAAGGCGGCACGACCAGCGGCAACACGTCGACCGGCACCACCGACGGCGGCACGGCCACCGGCGGAACGACCTCGGGCACCAGTTCCGGCACCACCGACGGCAACACGTCCACCGGCGCCACCGACGGCGCGACCGGAGACACCGGGAACACGGCGGGCACGACGCTCGGCCCCCAGCTGACGTCGACCGGCTGGGACTGACCGGCACCTCGGCGCCGACGTCCGTCAGTGACCGCCGGTCGCCTTGAGCCCCACCACGGCGACCAGCAGAAGACAGACGAAGAAGATCCGGGCGGCGGTCGCCGGCTCTCCCAGCACCGCCATGCCGACCACGGCGGCCCCCGCCGCCCCGATCCCGACCCAGACGCCATAGGCGGTACCGATGGGAAGGGAGCGGGCGGCGTACGACAGCAGCAGCATGCTGGCGACGATGCCGGCGCCGGTGAACAGACTGGGCACCAGCCGGGTGAACCCGTCCGTGTACTTCATCCCGATCGACCAGCCGACTTCCAGCAGACCGGCGACGACGAGCAGAACCCAGGCCATGAGGAACACCTCCGAGACGCGAACGCGAACGCACTGACACAGCGATGCGTCGTCTTTTCCTGCGTCCCGGTACGGCGCGTCTCGTCGGGTTCCTTCCAAACGTAGCAAAGAAACGCCTGACGGGCTGGCGACCATGATCACCAGCCCGTCAGGCCGACTGAATCAGAGGCCCAGGCCGATCAGGGGCTCAGGCCGATCAGAGACGCGAACCGGTCAGAGACGCGAACCGGTCAGAGATACGAACCGGTCAGAGACGCGAACCGGTCAGAGATACGAACCGGTCAGAGATACGAACCGGTCAGAGATACGAACCGGTCAGAGATACAGGCCGGTCGAGTCCTCGGAGCCCTCGAAGCGGTCGGCCGCCACGGCGTGCAGATCGCGCTCGCGCATCAGCACGTAGGCGACACCCCGCACCTCGACCTCCGCACGGTCCTCCGGGTCGTACAGCACCCGGTCCCCCGGCTCCACGGTCCGCACGTTCTGGCCCACCGCGACGACCTCGGCCCACGCCAGCCGGCGACCGACGGCCGCGGTGGCGGGAATCAGGATCCCGCCACCGGAACGCCGCTCGCCCTCGCCGGCCTCCTGCTTCACGAGCACACGGTCGTGCAGCATCCGGATGGGCAGCTTGTCGTGCGTGGTACTCAGGTCGTCTCTCTTGGCGCTCACACCACTGAACCTACCCCGGCGAGTACGAGAGGAGTGCAGGGGCTCAGCGCTTGCGGCGCCGTCCGCCGAACGTGAGCAGCCCCACGACGGCGACCACGACGAGCGCCACGGGCACGACCCGCTCCAGGCGGGGCGCGCCCTCCTCGTCCACGAACTGCGCCCGCACCTCGCTCACGGCGCGGTTGACCTGGACGTAGGCCCTCCCGAGCGTGTGATCGACGTTGGCGACGACCTTGGCTCTGGCGTCCCCGACGATGGTCTTCGGATGCACCCGCACCCCGATCTCGTCCAGCGTCTCCGCCAGCACCTCGCGGCGGGCCCTGATGTCCGCCTCGATCTGCGCCGGGGTTCTGGTGTCCGACGTCTCCGCCACGGTAAGGCCTCCGAAGTCAGCTGAGTCTTGTTCTGGACAGTCTGTCAGCTCCGCCCGCCGCCGCACTGTCAGGACCCCCGGTTACGCTGGCCCGATGAGCGAGCGACTCCAGCCCGGGGACGTGGCCCCCGCCTTCACCCTCCCCGACGCCGACGGCAACCAGGTGTCCCTGTCGGACCACAAGGGCCGCAAGGTCATCGTCTACTTCTACCCGGCCGCGCTTACCCCCGGCTGCACGAAGCAGGCCTGTGACTTCACGGACAACCTGGAACTGCTGACCGGCGCCGGGTACGACGTCCTCGGCATCTCCCCCGACAGCCCCGAGAAGCTGGGCAGGTTCCGCGACAAGGAGTCCCTGAAGGTCACCCTCCTGGCCGACCCCGAGAAGACCGTCACCGAGGCTTATGCCGCGTACGGCGAGAAGAAGAACTACGGCAAGACGTACATGGGCGTCATCCGCTCCACGATCGTGGTCGACGAGGAGGGCAAGGTGGAACGCGCCCTGTACAACGTCCGCGCCACCGGCCACGTCGCCAAGATCATCAAGGACCTGGGCATCTGAGCCCCTCACCCCCGGCAAGCGGCCCGCGTCGGACCCCCGACACGGGCCGCTTCACGTTTCGGGCGTGACTGTCCGACAATCGATTCGTTACTCCGTACGAGACCACGAACGGGTGGTCGGGGACGGAGGCGGTTTCGATGGGGGCGAGCGCGTACACCAGGGAACGGCTGGAGGAGGCGGCTCGGGGGTCCCGGACGCTGACGGAGGCGTTGGCGACACTGGAGATCGAGCCGGGGAGTCCGACGCGGGGCTATATCCGCGAACGGATGCGCAAGCTCGGGGTGGACACGTCGCACTTCGAACGGGAGGGGGTGAAGTGGACGCGGGAGATCCTGGAGTCGGCGGTGGCCGCTTCGACGAACACGTGCGAGGTGCTGCGGCATCTCGGCCTGGAGATCGTCGGCGGCCACCACACGCACATCAGCCGCCGCATCAAGGCGTACGGGATCGACACGTCGCACTTCCAGGGGCAGACCCGGCGCGGCAAACCGCGGCGTCCCCGGACACCCGAGAGGCTGCTCGTCGAGCAGCCTGCCGGAGCCGCGCGGCGTATCCCGAGTGATCGACTGAAGTGGGCGATGACCACGGTCGGCCTCCTGGAGCGGTGCGGTCTCTGCGGGCTCGAAGCAGTGTGGCAAGGACGTCCACTGCCGCTGGAGGTCGATCACGTCGATGGCAACTGGCGTGACAACCGCATCGAGAACCTGCGATTCCTGTGCCCCAACTGCCATTCCACAACCGAGAGTTACCGCGGGCGCGGCAAGGGGCGCGCATCATGAGCCGTCGTGTGAGGACGGCGCCCGCCAGACCAGGTGCCGAGGTATTGCGCCACGCAGTCGAAGGAACGACCTCCGTCGCGGGCGCCCTCCGCGCCCTGGGAATGGAGCCCTACAACAGCAAGCTACGCGTCCTCCTCCGCCATTGGGTCGAGGAGCACGGCCTCGACACCTCCCACTTCCTCGGGCAGGCGCATCAGCGGGGAGGGCCGGGCACTGTGCCGTCCCGGTGCGCTGCGGACATCCTGGTCCGGCATGACGGCAGTCGCCGGACCCGAACCCATCTACTGCGTCGGGCGCTCCTCGAGCTGGGCGAACCGGAACAGTGCGCAGGCTGCGAGGTCGGCCCCGAGTGGCTCGGCAAACCCATGACCCTGGAGATCGATCACATCAACGGGGACTGGGGCGATGACCGGCGGGAGAACCTGCGGTTGCTGTGCCCCAACTGCCACGCCATCACCGACACCTGGTGCAGAGGGGGCGGACGCAGAGCGACCTAGCCCAGTAAAGTGGGCGGGAGCACTGGCGCCCGTACGCCAAGGGCTGAGCGGCAACTTTTAGGTAGTTGTGTCTGTCGGTTCGAATCCGACCGGGCGTACAAGAAAAACAGGCCCTGCACCTTCGATTCGAAGGCGCAGGGCCTGGATCGTTGCATCAGCCCAACAGTTCCCGCACCACCGGCACCAGTTCCCGGAACGCCTTGCCGCGGTGGCTGATCGCGTTCTTCTCCGCCGGCGTCAGTTCCGCGCAGGTGCGCGACTCGCCGTCCGGCTGGAGGATCGGGTCGTAGCCGAAGCCGTTGGTGCCGGTCGGGGTGTGGCGCAGGGTGCCGGTGAGACGGCCCTCGACGACGCGTTCCGTGCCGTCGGGGAGGGCGAGGGCGGCCGCGCAGGCGAAGTGGGCGCCCCGGTGTTCCTCGGCGATGTCGGAGAGTTGGGCCAGGAGCAGGTCCAGGTTGGCCTGGTCGTCGCCGTGTCTGCCCGACCAGCGGGCCGAGAAGATGCCGGGGGCGCCGTTGAGAACGTCGACGCAGAGGCCCGAGTCGTCGGCGACGGCCGGGAATCCGGTGGCCTGAGCCAGGGCGTGGGCCTTCAGGAGCGCGTTCTCGGCGAAGGTGACGCCGGTCTCCCTGACGTCGGGGATGTCGGGGTAGGCGTCCGCGCCGACGAGGTCGTGGGGCAGGCCTGCGTCGGCGAGGATCGACCTCAGTTCGGTGATCTTTCCGGCGTTGCGGGTGGCGAGGATCAGGCGGGTCATGCGCCCAGTATCCCCAGTCCGCCGCCCCGGCCTCACCGGGTGTTACGGCGTGCAGACCTTCGTCAGTTCGCCCGCCGCGTCGGTGACGGGGCTGAGGTCGGGGGTGTTGTCGCCGTTCTCGACGGCGGTGCGGACGTTGGCGACGGCTGCCTGGAGGTCGTCGACCGCCTTGTTGACGTCGGTGTTGTCCGTCTTGTCGCCTATCTTGTCGAGGTTGTTCTCGATGGAGGTCAGCGACTCCTCGGTCTGGCCGGGGTCGTTCGCGGCGTTCTCCACGGCCTGCTGGAGGTCGGTGACGCTGTCGGCGATGGAGTCGGCGGTCTGGACGCAGTCCAGGGCCTTGTTGACTGCGTCGCAGCCGGTCACCGTCAGACCCAGGGTGAGGGCGACGGCCGCCGTGGCGGCGGCTATGACGGTACGACGACGCCGCTGCGGGCGTCGGCTCGCGGCCGTGGACATGTGTGTTCCTCCGCTTGTCAGGCCCGGAGGCCCCCGTTGGTGTACTGGCCAAGACGCCGGGACGGGCGGGGTGGTTGCTCCCGCCCGCCGTCCCTCTTGGTGTGCCCTTTACTTTTCGAGGACCGTATCAAGTGCCGTGCGCTGGAGGACAGTCAGTTCCGTGCAGCCCAGGACGGCCAGGTCCAGCAGGGAGTTGAGTTCGTCGCGGGCGAACGGCTCGGCTTCGGCGGTGCCCTGGACCTCGACGAAGCGGCCGTCGCCGGTGCAGACGACGTTCATGTCGGTCTCGGCGCGGACGTCCTCCTCGTAGCGGAGGTCGAGGAGCGGGACGCCTCCGACGATGCCGACCGAGACCGCGGAGACCGTTCCGGTGAGGGGTCGGCGGCCGGCCTTGATGAGCTTCTTGCCCTGGGCCCACGTGATGGCGTCCGCCAGCGCGACGTACGCGCCGGTGATGGCCGCCGTGCGGGTGCCGCCGTCGGCCTGGAGGACGTCGCAGTCGAGGACGATGGTGTTCTCGCCCAGCGCCTTGTAGTCGATCACCGCGCGCAGGGAGCGGCCGATGAGGCGGGAGATCTCGTGGGTGCGGCCGCCGATCTTGCCGCGGACGGACTCGCGGTCGCCGCGGGTGTTGGTGGCGCGGGGGAGCATGGAGTACTCCGCGGTGACCCAGCCCTCGCCGCTGCCCTTGCGCCAGCGGGGCACGCCCTCGGTGACGGAGGCGGTGCAGAAGACCTTCGTGTCGCCGAAGGAGACGAGGACGGAGCCCTCGGCGTGCTTGCTCCAGCCGCGTTCGATGGTGACGGGGCGGAGCTGTTCGGGGGTGCGGCCGTCGATTCGAGACATGGCGCTGAGCCTAGCCGTACCTGCGGAAGGGGCTCCTCCCACGGTGGTGGAGGAGCCCCTGGGGGTGAGCGGCCGGGCGGGGCGCTCAGGAGTGAGCGGGGTGGCTCACATCATGTCTTCGATCTCCGCGGCGATGGGGTCGGCGTCGGTGCCGATGACGACCTGGATCGCGGTGCCCATCTTGACGACGCCGTGGGCGCCGGCAGCCTTCAGGGCGGCTTCGTCGACGAGCGAGGCGTCGTTGACCTCGGTGCGCAGCCGGGTGATGCAGCCTTCGATCTCTTCGATGTTGTCGAGGCCGCCGAGTCCGGCGACGATCTTCTCAGCCTTGGTGGCCATGTTCCGTCTCCCTGAATTCCCTGATGCGACCCGCGATGTGAACCGCTTTGTCGCAGTAACCCACAGTTGGCCCAACTTCGCGAGCGATTGTGCCGGGTGTACCGAAGGATGACGTCAGTGATGACGTCGCAGCAACCCAATCGTCCGTAGCTGGTCTACACCACCTGACAGGCGGTCGCCAAACGATGAGTGCCGAGAGCGCCGAGACCGAGATCAGCCCCGCACGGCGGCGCTGGCACGTCGCGTTCCAGGGTCTCCAGAAGATGGGGCGCAGCCTGCAGCTGCCGATCGCGGTACTGCCGGCCGCGGGCATCCTCAACAGGCTCGGCCAGCCCGACGTGTTCGGGGACGACGGGCTCGGCTGGACGAACGTGGCGAAGGTGATGGCGGGCGCGGGTGCGGCGCTGCTCGACGGTTCGCTCGGACTGCCCCTGCTGTTCTGCATCGGTGTGGCCATCGGCATGGCGAAGAAGTCGGACGGTTCGACGGCACTGGCGGCGGTGGCGGGATTCCTCGTCTACTACAACGTGTTGCGGCAGTTCCCGGAGGACTGCCCGCCGGGTTCGAAGGTGGTCCCGAACATCGGATGCCAGGCGACCGACAACACGGTCGGGGCTTTCGCGTACCAGAATCCGGGGGTCTTCGGCGGGATCGTCATGGGGTTGCTGACGGCGTTCCTCTGGCAGCGGTACCACCGCACGAAGCTGGTGGACTGGCTGGGCTTCTTCAACGGCCGTCGTCTGGTGCCGATCATCATGGCGTTCGTGGCGATCGCGTTCGCCGCGCTGTGTCTGTGGGTGTGGCCGCCGATCGGCGACGCCCTGGAGAGTTTCAGCGACTGGCTGGACGGGCTGGACGCGTGGGGTGCGGGCATCTTCGGTGTCGCGAACCGGGCGTTGCTGGTGATCGGTCTGCATCAGTTCCTGAACGTGCCCATCTGGTTCCAGTTCGGCAGTTTCACGAAGCCGGACGGCACGGTGGTGCACGGCGACATCAACATGTTCCTGGCGGGCGACCCGGACGCGGGTCAGTTCACCTCCGGTTTCTTCCCGATCATGATGTTCGCGCTGCCCGCCGCGGCGCTCGCGATCACGCACTGCGCGAAGCCGTCGCGCCGCAAGGAGGTCGGCGGCCTGATGCTGTCGGTGGCGCTGACCTCGTTCGTGACCGGCATCACCGAGCCGATCGAGTACTCGTTCCTGTTCGTGGCGCCGCTGCTGTACGCGGTGCACGCGGTGCTGACGGGAGCGTCGATGGCGGTGACGTGGGGGCTGGGGGTGCACGACGGTTTCAGCTTCTCCGCCGGGCTCATCGACTACGTCATCAACTGGAACCTGGCGACGCGGCCGTGGGCGATCGTCCCGATCGGTCTGTGCTTCGCCGTCGTCTACTACGCGATCTTCCGCTTCGCGATCACGAGGTTCGACCTGAAGACCCCCGGGCGGGAGCCGGAGGAGGAGCGGGAGGACGTCACCAAGGCGTGAGCGAAGGCCTTGGCGGCCTTCCGCCGCACGGCTCGAGGGCCCTCGGAACTCGGTTCCGGGGGCCCTTTCGCATGTCCCGCGCAGAGCGGGAGATCGTCCAGGATCCGGCACGGCGCGTAGCGCTCCGGTTGCAGGTTTGACGGGTTCCTTATATCGCCTTCACCGTGCTACAACATGGTCTACACCACTCAGTGGTGTAGACCATCACCGATGGAGGAAGTCTATGAGCACCGCCACCGCGCCACCGGCGGCCCCCGCGAAGAAGTGGGGATCCGGCCTGTTGCAAGGCCTGCAGAAGGTCGGCCGAAGCCTTCAGCTCCCGATCGCCGTGCTGCCGGCGGCGGGCTTGCTGCTGCGCTTGGGCCAGGCGGACGTGCAGGAGAAGCTGCACCTGCCCACCGATGTCGCGAAGGTGTTCGCCGGAGCCGGCGGCGCCATCCTGGACAGCTCGTTCGGGCTGCCCCTGCTGTTCTGCATAGGCGTGGCCATCGGCTTCGCGAAGAAGGCCGACGGCTCGACGGCGCTGGCCGCCGTGGTCAGCTTCCTCACCTACTACGCGGTGATCCACCAGTTCCCGATCAAGGACGGCCACGAGGGCGCCACCTACACCGGAACCGGACTCGGCGGCGGGTTCTGGCAGAAGGGCACCGAGGCCGCCCAGGCCGCGTCCTTCCAGAACCCGGGTGTGCTCGGCGGCATCATCCTCGGTCTGCTGACGGCCGTGCTGTGGCAGCGCTACCACCGCAAGCGGCTCGTCGACTGGCTCGGCTTCTTCAACGGCCGTCGACTCGTCCCGATCATCACGGCCGCCGTCGGCACCGCGCTCGGTGTCCTGGTCGTCCTGGGCTGGCAGCCCATCGGTGACGTGATCACCAACTTCGGTGAGTGGATGACCGGCCTCGGCTCCTTCGGTGCGGCCCTCTTCGGTCTGATCAACCGCGCGCTGATCCCGATCGGCATGCACCAGTTCGTGAACTCCGTTGCCTGGTTCCAGATCGGCGACTTCACCAACTCCGCCGGCACCGTCTTCCACGGTGACCTGCCCCGCTTCTTCGCCGGTGACCCGTCCGCCGGCCTGTTCATGACCGGTTTCTTCCCGATCATGATGTTCGGTCTGCCGGCCGCCGCCCTGGCCATCGCGCACACCGCTCGCCCCGAGCGCCGCAAGGCCGTGACGGGCATGATGATCTCGCTCGCGCTGACCTCCTTCGTCACCGGTGTCACGGAGCCCATCGAGTTCTCGTTCATGTTCATCGCGCCGCTGCTGTACGCGATCCACGCGGTGCTCACCGCGCTCTCGATGGCCGTGACCTGGGCGCTGGGCATGCACATGGGCTTCAGCTTCTCGGCTGGTCTGACCGACGTCTTCATCAACTGGGGCATCTCCACCAAGCCCTGGCTGCTGATCCCCGTCGGCCTGGCCTTCGGCGCGATCTACTACGTCGTCTTCCGCTTCGCCATCACGAAGTTCAACCTTCCCACCCCGGGCCGTGAGCCCGAGGAGGAGGTCGAGGACCTCACCAAGGCGTAGCCGCCCCCGCCGGTACGCACGCGAAGGCCCCCGGAGCCCTGAACCGCTCCGGGGGCCTTTCGCATGCCGTGGGTCTAGATCTCGTACGTCAGCCGGGGCGCGGCCAGTTCCACCGGGCCGTCGAACGCCGCTCGGGCGTCCGCGAGGTTGATCCGGGGGTCCGTCCACGGCGGGATGTGCGTCAGCACGAGCTTCCTCGCTCCCGCCCTGCTCGCCGTCTCGCCGGCTTCGCGGCCGTTGAGGTGCAGGTCGGGGATGTTCTCCTTGCCGTGCGTGAAAGCGGCCTCGCAAAGGAAGAGGTCGGTGTCGCGGGCGAGGTCGTCCAGCGCGGGGCTGACGCCGGTGTCCCCGGAGTAGGTCAGCGACCTGCCCTCGTGTTCGACGCGGATGCCGTACGCCTCCACCGGGTGCGCCACGCGTTCGGTGTGCACGGTGAACGGGCCGATCTCGAAGGTGGACGGCTTGACCGTGTGGAAGTCGAAGACCTCGCTCATGGAGGAGGCCGACGGGGTGTCGGCGTAGGCCGTGGTCAGGCGGTGCTCCGTACCCTCCGGGCCGTAGACCGGGATGGGCGCGCAGCGGCCGCCGTCGTGGCGGTAGTAGCGCGCGACGAAGTAGGCGCACATGTCGATGCAGTGGTCGGCGTGCAGATGGCTCAGGAAGATCGCGTCGAGGTCGTAGAGACCGCAGTGGCGCTGCAACTCGCCCAGGGCGCCGTTGCCCATGTCGAGAAGCAGCCGGAAGCCGTCGGCCTCGAGGAGGTAGCTCGAGCAGGCCGATTCCGCGGACGGGAACGACCCCGAGCAGCCGACGACGGTGAGCTTCATGAAGGCGAAACCTCCGCTGGCGGGAAACCGAGAAGTACCGGGTGAGGTCCGGGGGACGGATCGTGGAACGAACGATCGTTGAACGGGGCAACGGGGGGTCGTGCGGTGCGTCGAGCGTAAGGCGCAAAACCCCGGGTCGCTCCTCCGCCAGGGGCCGTTGTGGGCGAACTCACCTGTGGTGTCACCGGTTCGGCTGGACCAGGGGCATGTGAAGTGCCGAGGGGGCGCGCGGCGCCGCTCGCACGCCGGTAACGTCGTCGTATGGACACGTCCTGGTGGCTCGCGCTCGCTGCGGTGGTACTGCTCGCTCTGGTCGCGACGCTCGTGGACGGCTGGGGGCGGGGCCGGCGACCGCGGCGGCGCAGGACCCGGCCGCCGGGCCGGACGACGGGGCGCACGACGGGCCGGACGACGGAGCGGCCTTCGGGCCGGTCGACCCGGGGCCATGACGTCACGGGCCGTCCACAACCCGCGGAGATCTGGTGGGCGGACGTGCCGTTCGAGGACGGTCCCGGGGTGAAGGACCGGCCGTGTCTGGTGCTCATGGTGCACGGTGACCGCGCCACCGTCGCGAAGATCACCAGCAAGTACCACGACGAGCGGGCCGGAGTGATCCCGCTGCCGCCGGGTGCCGTGGGCGACGCGCAGGGGCGGCCGAGTTTCCTGGAGACGGACGAGCTGCGCCAGGTCCGGGTGAGCGACTTCCGGCGCAGGGTGGGTGTGGTGGACCCGGTCCTGTGGGACCAGGTCCGTCACCTGGCTACCTGAAACCCTACGCCCAGAGCTGGCCCTGGAGGGTCTCGATCGCTTCCTCCGTGGTGGCCGCGGTGTAGACGCCTGTCGACAGGTACTTCCAGCCGCCGTCCGCGACGACGAACGCGATGTCGGCGCTCTCCCCCGCCGCCAGCGCCTTCTTGCCGACGCCGATCGCCGCGTGCAGGGCCGCGCCCGTGGAGACGCCCGCGAAGATGCCCTCCTGCTGGAGGAGTTCCCGGGTGCGGGTCACGGCGTCCGCCGAGCCGACCGAGAAGCGGGTGGTGAGGACGGAGGCGTCGTACAGCTCGGGCACGAAGCCCTCGTCGAGGTTGCGCAGGCCGTAGACCAGGTCGTCGTAGCGCGGTTCGGCGGCGACGATCTTCACGTCCGGCTTGTTCTCGCGAAGGAAGCGGCCGACGCCCATCAGGGTCCCCGTCGTGCCGAGGCCGGCCACGAAGTGGGTGATGGACGGGAGGTCGGCGAGGATCTCGGGGCCGGTGGTGGCGTAGTGGGCGCCCGCGTTGTCGGGGTTGCCGTACTGGTAGAGCATCACCCAGTCGGGGTGCTCGGCGGCGAGCTCCTTGGCGACGCGGACCGCGGTGTTGGAGCCGCCCGCGGCCGGGGAGGGGATGATCTCGGCGCCCCACATGCCGAGCAGGTCCCGGCGCTCCTGCGAGGTGTTCTCGGGCATCACGCAGACCATGCGGTAGCCCTTGAGCTTGGCCGCCATGGCGAGGGAGATGCCGGTGTTGCCGCTCGTCGGTTCCAGGATGGTGCAGCCGGGGGTGAGCCGGCCGTCCTTCTCGGCCTGCTCGACCATGTGCAGAGCGGGGCGGTCCTTGACCGAGCCGGTGGGGTTGCGGTCCTCCAGCTTCGCCCAGATGCGGACGTCGGCGGACGGCGAGAGCCGCGGCAGGCGCACCAGAGGGGTGTTGCCCACCGCGGCCAGCGGGGAGTCGTAACGCATGGGGCTCGGGGCCGATCAGGCCATGCCGCCGGCCACGGCCGGCAGGATGGTCACGGTGTCGCCGTCGGTCAGCTTGGTGTCGATGCCGTCGACGAAGCGGACGTCCTCGTCGTTCAGGTACACGTTGACGAAGCGGCGCAGCTTCCCGTCGTCCACGATGCGGGCGTGGATCCCCGCGTGCCGGGTCTCGAGGTCGGTGAACAGGTCGGCGAGGGTCTCACCGTTGCCCTCCACCGCCTTCTGACCGTCGGTGTACTGGCGGAGGATGGTGGGGATGCGGACCTCGATGGCCATGGCTCAGGGCTCCTGTCGGAAGGTGTGGGCAGCGCGGGTTCGTGCGTGTGCGGCTCCCCCGCGGTCGGCTGCGCTCGCGCGGGCGTTTCCCCCGGTCGGCTCACGGCCGTACGGCGGCGGGTGGTGCGTCAACAGATGGCGCTGGCGAGCCTGCACAGGTCGACGTGCAGCCGCGCCACGAGCAGTGCGCCCGGCGTCTTCTCGCTCACGTCGTTCAGAACCATGGGCTCATCGTATCGATTCCCGGTCCGCCTCCTGGAATGTGATCCCACATCGCGGACGGAAGCGGGCCGGAGGGTGAGATGCCACCGTGCCGCTAGGCCGACGCGCGGCGCACCAGACGAGTGGGGACGATCACGGAGGGCCCGTCGGACGACCCGTCCGGCGAGCTGTCCGCCGCCCCGCCCCCCGGCCCGTGCGGCGCGTCTTCCAGGGCGAGCAGCAGGCGGGCCATCAGCCGCCCCATCTCCTCGGCGTCCTGGTGGACGGTGGTGAGCGGCGGGTCGGTCGCCTCGGCGATGGAGGTGAGGTCGTCGAAGCCGACGACGGCCACGTCCGCGGGGACGCTGCGGCCGCGTTCGCGCAGGGTCTGCAGGGCGCCGGACGCCATGAGGTCGGAGGCGACGAACACGGCGTCGAGGTCGGGGTGGCGGTCCAGCAGCGCGGCCATGGCGTCGGCGCCGCCCTGCCGGGTGTAGTCGGCCCGCTCGACGAGGTGCGGCGGGTGGGCGTCGCCGAGCACGTCCCGGTACCCGGCCAGCCGGTCCGCGGCGGAGTTCTCCTGGTCGTAGGGCCCGGCGACGGTCGCGATCCGCCGCCTCCCGAGGTCCACCAGATGCTGGACGGCCAGCCGGGCGCCGCCCCGGTTGTCGCCGTCGACATGGGCCTGGCCGGCCCGCACGGGGTCGCCGTCGCGCAGCAGCGGGCGGCCGCCGAACACGGCGGGGAGGCCGAGCCGGTCGATGATCTCGGCGAGTCGGTCGCCGGGGCGCAGGGAGAACAGGATCGCGCCGTCGACGTGGCCGCCGCCGAGGTAGTCGGCGACGCGTGCGTAGTCGTCCGGTTCCTCCAGGAACAGCAGGACGGCCTGGGCGCCGTGAAGTGCGAGTTCGCGGCGGACGCCGCGCAGGAGGAGGTCGAAGAAGGGGTCGATGAAGAGCCGGTTCTCGGGCTGGGCGGCGACCACGGCGACGGCGTTCGTGCGGTGGGTGACGAGTTGCCTGGCGGCCTGGTTGGGGACGTAGCCCAGCTCGGAGATCACCCGGCGGACCCGGTCGACGACCTCCGTCCGTACCCGGTCCTCCCCGTTGATCACCCGGGACACGGTCGACTTCGAGACCCCCGACTGCCGGGCGACGTCTTCGAGCGTGGGCCGCCTTGCGTGCGAGCGTTGCGTCAACACCATCTCCGTCGGGGCGAGTTGTGCGTGCACCTTTGCGGAAACGGTAACCGGCGCGTGGGGGCGGCGCCGGGTTCAGACGACCGGCTTGCCCGTCAGTTCGACGCCCGCCGCGCGAAGTTCCTCCAGGGCCCGGTCGGTGCTCTCCTTGGCCACCCCCGCGGTGAGGTCCAGCAGCACCTGGGTGCGGAAGCCCTCGCGGGCCGCGTCCAGGGCGGTGGCGCGTACGCAGTGGTCCGTGGCGATGCCGACGACGTCCACCTCGTCGATCTGGCGGTCCCGCAGCCAGTCGCCCAGTGTGGCGCCGTTCTCGTCGGCTCCCTCGAAACCGCTGTACGCGGCGGCGTAGGCGCCCTTGTCGAAGACGGCGTCGATGGCGCCGGAGGCGACGGCGGGCGCGAAGTTGGGGTGGAAGCCGACGCCCTCCGTGCCCGCCACGCAGTGCGCGGGCCAGGAGTGCGTGTAGTCGGGGTTGTCGGCGAAGTGGCCGCCGGGCGCGATGTGGTGGTCGCGGGTGGCCACCACGTGCCGGTAACCGGCGGGCGCCTGCCCGATCAGCTCGGTGATGGCGGCGGCCACGTCGGCGCCGCCGGCCACCGCGAGGCTGCCTCCCTCGCAGAAGTCGTTCTGCACGTCTACGACGATCAAGGCGCGGCGCATGGTCGGTGTCCTTCGACTGAGGGTGAAGTAATTGAGCCTAGAGACTTTGTCGGCCCCGCGGGAGGGGGCGTCGCCCGGCGGTCGCCGGGCACACGCCCTAGTTACCCGACGGGCCCCGTACATACTCCGTGGGAATGACGGGTTCCCCTCGCGACAGCTGGGTCGCGGAGAGGGGCAGGCCGGCGCGGGCCGCCGTGTGGCGGTCGCGGACGGCGTCGAGGGGCTCCCGGCCGACGACCTCGCCGCCCTTGACCAGCTCGACGAGGAGCTGATGTCCGGCGAGTTCGGCGGGGACGGGTCCGGTGCCGACGACCTCGGCCTCGGCCACCCCGTCGGCGTCGGGCCGGCGCGCCGCCCACTTGCGGCCGCCCATGGAGGTCTTGCCGCCGGAGGACTTCTTCGCCACCGGCACCAGCGGCGCGTGCGGGTCCGCGGATCCGGTGCGGGCGACCAGTTTGTAGACCATCGAGCCGGTCGGGTGCCCGGAACCGGTCACCAGCTGGGTGCCGACGCCGTACGCGTCGACGGGGGCCGCGGCCAGTGAGGCGATGGCGTACTCGTCGAGGTCGGAGGTGACGATGATCCGGGTGTCCGTCGCGCCGAGCTCGTCGAGCTGCTGGCGCACCCGGTGGGCCACGAGGAGCAGGTCGCCGGAGTCGATGCGGACCGCGCCGAGCTCGGGCCCGGCGACCTCGACGGCGGTCCGGACGGCCTCGGCGACGTCGTACGTGTCCACGAGCAGGGTGGTGCCGCGGCCGAGCGAGTCGACCTGGGCCCGGAAGGCGTCCCGCTCGCTGTCGTGGAGGAGGGTGAAGGCGTGGGCGCTGGTGCCCACGGTGGGGATGCCGTAGCGGTAGCCGGCGGCGAGGTCGGAGGTGGTGGCGAAGCCGCCGATGTAGGCGGCGCGGGCGGCGGCGACCGCGGCCAGTTCGTGGGTGCGGCGGGCGCCCATCTCGATCAGCGGGCGCCCGCCCGCGGCGGAGGACATCCGGGAGGCGGCGGCCGCGATCGCGGAGTCGTGGTTGAGGATGGAGAGGATCACCGTCTCGAGGAGCACGCACTCGGCGAAGGAGCCCTCGACCCGCATGATCGGCGAGCCCGGGAAGTAGACCTCGCCCTCCGGGTAGCCCCAGATGTCACCCGAGAAGCGGTATCCGGCGAGCCGGTCCAGGGTCTCCTCGTCGACGATGTTCCGCTCGCGCAGGAAGTCGAGGACGTCCTCGTCGAAGTGGAGGTTCTCCACGGCGTCCAGCACCCGCCCGGTGCCCGCGACGACTCCGTAGCGCCGGCCCTCCGGCAGCCGCCGGGTGAAGACCTCGAACACGCTGTGCCGTTCGGCCGTGCCCGCCTTCAGGGCCGCCTGGAGCATCGTCAGCTCGTACTGGTCCGTGAAGAGCGCCGTCGACGGGACGCCCACCCGTCGCCCACCACCGCCCTTCCGAGGAAGCGCTTCGCGCCCTTCTTCTTCTGGCAGCCCAAGGTCCGCTGTGTTCATGGCAACGGATAGTACTCCCTTTTCGTCGGTGTGACGATTTCCCGGAGGCGTGGCAGCATGGGCTTGTGACGTCACCCGCTCCCCTAGAGATCGAACGCACCGAGTCGGCGCAGGAGGTCTTCGCCGTACCCGAGCCGGACGTCCCCTGGGTCACGATCGTCCACAACGACCCGGTCAATCTCATGAGCTACGTGACGTACGTCTTCCAGTCGTACTTCGGGTACACCAAGGACAAGGCCACCAAGCTCATGCTCGACGTCCACCACAAGGGCCGGGCGGTCGTCTCCAGCGGTTCGCGCGAGGAGATGGAGCGCGACGTGCAGGCGATGCACGGATACGGCCTGTGGGCCACCCTCCAGCAGGACCGGAAGTAGCCTCCCCTCCTATGCCTGGACACTTCGAACCGCTCCCCGGCGGCGGCGCGGCCGTCGCGCTCGACGACGTCGAGATCTCCATCATCCGGTCGCTGGCCGTGCAGCTCCTGGAGCTCATCGGCCCCGGCCCCGCCGGGGACGCCCCCGACGACCCGCTCGCCGAGCTCTTCGCCGACGGGCCGAGCGAGCCCCCCGCCGACCCGGTGCTGCGCCGCCTCTTCCCGGACGCCTACACCGACCCGGAGGGCACTTCGGGACCCCGGCTGGCGGACGAGCAGAAGGCGCACTCCGCCGAGTTCCGCCGCTACACCGAGAACGACCTGCGGGCCGGCAAGCGCGAGAACGCCCTCACGGTGGTCCGCTCGCTGGACGCGCTGGCCGCCGAGGCGGCCGGTGCGGGCGGGGCGGTACTGAAGCTGACGCCGCAGGAGTCCCAGCAGTGGTTGCGGGCGCTGAACGATCTGCGCCTCGCGATCGGCTCCCGCCTGGAGATCACCAACGAGGACGACACCGACCTGCTCTACCGGCTGCCGGACGAGGACCCGCGCAAGCCGATGGTGATGGCGTACCTGTGGCTGGGCGGGCTCCAGGAGACGCTGGTGACGACTCTTCTGCCCTAGTTCGTACGCACTCCTGTTCGCTCAGAGGACGCTCAAATCCGGATAACGATCGCGTCAACGCGACGGCCGGGAGTGTCCTCTTTGTGTCTCGTTCATCCGCTTCTTCTTGTGTCGTGTGCCACAGGCCACCCGGGTGATCGATATTGCGGGCGTGATAAATCTTCACGACCGCCCGGCGAACACCACCCGTATGTTCGGCCGGGTGCGCCACCGAGCCGGTTGATCGCCGGCCAGGCATCGCTCCATCAATCCGGGGGGATCGAAACCCGATCCGAGGCCGACGAGAGGCCCGGTTCGGCATGGAGAAAGGCGCACCACACATGACCTCTGAGAAGGTCACTGACACCGCTGTCACTGACACTCCCGAAGAGGGGTACGAACGCGGACTCGGCAGCCGCCAGGTCCAGATGATCGCGATCGGCGGCGCCATCGGCGTCGGGCTCTTCCTGGGCGCCGGGGCGAACATCGCCAAGGCCGGTCCCAGCCTCATCCTGATGTACGCCCTCGCGGGCGGGATCATCTTCTTCATCATGCGGGCGCTGGGCGAGCTGCTGCTCTACCGGCCGGTCTCGGGTTCCTTCGCGGAGTACTCGCGCGAGTTCCTCGGCCCGTTCTTCGGTTACTTCACCGGCTGGACGTACTGGCTGATGTGGGTCGTCACCGGTATGGCCGAGCTGACGGCCGCCGCGATCTACGTCAACTACTGGTTCCCGGCCGTCCCGCAGTGGGTGACCGCACTGGTCTTCCTGGTGATCCTCTTCGGGGTCAACCTGATCTCCGTGAAGCTCTTCGGTGAGCTGGAGTTCTGGTTCTCGATGGTGAAGGTCACCGCGCTCATCGGCATGATCGTCATCGGCCTGGGCGTCCTCACCTTCGGCTTCAGCAGCGCCGGCGACACGGCCGCGGTCTCCAACCTGTGGGCCTTCGACGGCTTCTTCCCCAAGGGCGTCGGCTCCTCCCTGATGACCCTCCAGGGCGTCATGTTCGCCTACCTCGCGGTCGAGCTGGTCGGTGTCACGGCGGGCGAGTCGCAGGACCCGGAGAAGACGCTCCCGAAGGCGATCAACACCCTGCCGTGGCGTATCGCGCTGTTCTACGTCGGTGCGCTCACGGTGATCCTCTGCGTGGTGAAGTGGACGGAGTTCGCGCCGGGCGTGAGCCCGTTCGTCGAGGCGTTCGCGAAGATCGGCATCCCGGCGGGCGCCGGCATCGTGAACTTCGTCGTGCTGACGGCGGCCCTGTCCTCCTGCAACTCGGGCATGTACTCCACCGGCCGCATGCTGCGGAACCTGGCCGACAGCGGCGAGGCTCCCGCGGTCTTCCGCAAGCTGTCGTCGACCAAGACGCCCGCCTTCGGCATCACGGTCTCGGTCCTGTTCATGGGCATCGGCGTGATCCTGAACTACGTCGTCCCGGAGAAGGCCTTCGGCTACGTCACCTCGGTGGCCACCGCGGCCGGCATCTGGACCTGGCTGATGATCCTGATCAGCCACGTCCTCTACCGCCGCGCGGTCGTCGCGGGCCGGCTGCCCGCCTCGTCCTTCCCGGCCCCGGGCGGCTCGGCGTTCAGCTGGGTGGCCATCGCCTTCCTGCTCTTCGTCACCGGCCTGATCGCGTACGACGCCGACTCCCGGGTCTGCCTGTACGTGATGGCGGGCTGGGCGGTCGCGCTCGGCATCGGCTGGGCGGTCCTGAAGAGCCGCAACCCCGAGATCACCGCACGGCGCGAGCCGGAGTTCGAGAAGGTCGGCTGACCGACCGGTCGACCACCCCCGGGACGTCCGGCCGCAGGGAGCACTCGTGGCGCCCCCTGCGCCAGCCGCTCAGGACGTCCGCGACGCGGGCCGTTCCGTACCACTCCCCCGGTACGGGACGGCCCGCCCGTCGTCCTCCCGCCGCCCGCCGATACCCTGCCGGACACCCTTCGCGCGCCTCATTTCCTTTTGCTTATCCTGGCGACCATGCTGACCATCACCCAGGCCCTGCACGACCAGATCGTCGCCCACGCCCGCAAGGACCACCCCGACGAGGCGTGCGGCGTGGTCGCGGGCCCGGCGGGCACGGACCGCCCGGAACGTTTCATCCCGATGCTGAACGCGGCCATGTCACCCACGTTCTACGAGTTCGACTCGGGTGACCTGTTCAAGCTCTACCGCGAGCTGGACGACCGCGACGAGGACCCGGTGGTCATCTACCACTCCCACACGGCCACCGAGGCGTACCCGTCCCGCACGGACATCTCGTACGCCAACGAGCCGGGCGCGCACTACGTGCTGGTGTCGACGGCGGACACGGACGGCGGCGGCGAGTTCCAGTTCCGCTCGTTCCGCATCGTGGACGGCGTGGTCACGGAGGAGGACGTCCGGGTGGTCGAGGCGTACTGAGGCGCCCGCCGGGCGTCGGCGGGCCCCGCGCCTACGCCGCCGCCGCGCCCCGCAGCAGCGACCGGATGGGGCGCCACAGCTCGGGTACCGCCACGACGCCGAACGGGACGCCGTTGCCCGGCGCCGTGCGCCAGATCAGGCCGTCCGGGTGGTGGAGCACCGCCGTGACCTCGTCCGGGGTGGGTGGCGCAGCGTTGCCGCGCAGGTAGACGGCCCGCAGCCCCAGGTTGCGGAGCCTGGTCAGGGCTCGGGCCCGGTTGTGGGCGTGGACCAGCACGCGGACGTCCGCGGAGGGGCCCGCCAGGCCCTCTCGGGCGGTGGGGCTGGGCAGGTTCAGCGCCACCACCACCATGCCGTCGGGCAGCTTGCAGAAGCCTCCTGCGGCCATGCGGTCACACCCCCGTGCGCGTCGGTATCGAGTTCGGCGTCAATAAGAAGAACACAGGAGGCACCTAAACACGATCGGCGGCAACCCGCCAGGGGGTGGCCGCCGATACGCGTCTGACCTGCTAAAACACCGACTACTTGGTCGAGGGACCGACCTTCACCTTGATCGTCGAGCCACTGATGGCCTCATCGACGATCTTGATCGAGGTGTTGGTGTCAGTGACCTTGACACCCGCGAGCGGGGTCGTCGCGTCGTAGTACGTGGACTTCCCGTCGTCGAAGACCGGGACACCCGGACGCGACTTGATCTTGACCGCGACGTCCGCCTTGTGCAGCGTGATCGCGTCCGTCCGGTAGCGGCTGAAGGGCGAGTCGAAGCTCTGCAGACGGGCGTTCATCACGGAGCCGTCGGCCCACTTCAGCGCGGTCGGGTGCGAGTCCACCGGGAGGATCAGGCCCTCACCCGGGTGCTGGCTGGTGTTGTCGTCCGCCTGCGAGGTGTCCCACTTCCAGATCAGCAGACCGTTCTGGTACGCGTAGTGCTCCACCCAGTCCGGACGGGTCGTCGAGAAGCCGAAGTTGTACGGGCCGACCTTGAGGGTCTTGTCGTACGACACGTACTGGCGGTTCTCGGCGATGTAGTACTGGGCGTAGTCGTCCGTGATGGCCGCGCCGATGCGGGAGAAGCCGGTCGCCGTCCACGCCGCGTCCGCGGACTCCGCGTTGTCGGCGAAGAGCGTGGCGCCGTCCGCCGTGACCGTGATCTCGTCGGCCGCGAAGCCCTTCTGGGCCACGCCGCCGTCGGTGGCGTACCGGAAGCGGATGCTGATCTTCTGGCCCGCGTAGGCGTTCAGCGGGAAGGTCAGCTTCTGGTAGGCGTCGACCGTGCCGGTGAGGGCGGGCTTGCCGCTGCCGTCGCGCGGGATGGCGCTGCCGTCGGCCAGAGTGCCGTCGACCGGCGTCCAGTTGGCGCCGTCGGTGGAGACCTCGGTGTACAGGTAGTCGTAGTCCTGCTCGATGTCCCACCAGCCGTCCAGGGACAGCGACGCCGACGTCCTGCCGGTCAGGTCGACCGCGCGGGTCAGGGTGTTGCGCAGGTCGTCACCGCTGCCGCTCCACCACTGCGTGGCGCCCTCGGCCGGGGCGACCACCTCGGTGGTGACCTCCTTCTCCGGCAACTGGACCACGAGGGCCTGGGCGTTCTTGGTGTTGTACTCCGCGACGCCCAGCGTGTGGGTGGACTTCTTGCCCGCCGCCGCGACGTCGTAGTCCAGCCAGCCCAGCTGGAGCTTGTCCCAGGCGTTCATGTCGCCGGGCAGGTCGCCGATGGCCTCCTTGCCGGTGCCGAGCCAGGAACCGGAGGACATCAGGGTCCAGAAGCCGGTGGAGTTCTCGCCGCCGCCGGACGTGTCGTACTCGTCCGGCAGGCCGAGGTCGTGGCCGTACTCGTGCGCGTAGACGCCGAGGCCGCCGTTCTCCGGCTGGATGGTGTAGTCGCCGACCCAGATGCCGGTGTCGCCGACCTGGGCGCCGCCGAGCTTGTTGGTGTCCGGGCCGGTGGAGCCGGCGTCGGTGCCGAAGGCGTACCAGCGGTGCGCCCAGATGGCGTCCTCGCCCTGGGCGCCGCCGCCCGCGGACTCGTCCTCGCCGGCGTGCACGATCTGGAAGTGGTCGATGTAGCCGTCGGACTCGTTGAAGTCGCCGTCGCCGTCGTAGTCGTAGCGGTCCCACTGGTCGAACTCGGCCAGCTCCGCCTTGATCTCGGCGGCGGTGGCGCCGGCCGCCTCACGCTCGGCCACCCACGCGTTGACGCCGTCCTGGACCGCGTACCAGGCGCCGGTGGAGGCGTTGTTGGAGCCGTACCGGGCCTCGTTGTACGGGACCTTGACCCAGTCGGTCACCTCGCCGTCGACCGAGTAGCGGCCCGAGGACTGCTTCTCGTAGTACTTCTTCAGCGACTCGGTGTTCTTCCCGGTGCCGAAGTACAGCTCCTGGAAGTGCTTCTGGTTGTAGTCCGCCTGCCAGGCGGTGGAGTTGTCCTTGCTGCGGTCCGGCGCGGCTATCTGGTTGTGCAGCGGGCCGGCGGTGCCGCCGTAGCGGCTGTCGACCTGGTCGCCGAACTCGACGAGGATCGTGAAGATCTTGTCGGTCTTCTCGCGGCCGAGTTCGACGTACTTGCTGTCGCCCTTGCGGCTCTTGAGCTGGACGACCTTCGAGCCGTCCCGGTCCTTCACCGACGCCTCGCCGGATATGACCTGCTCGAGGGCCTCCTCTCGCTGTGCCTCCTGGGTCTTGCTGAGCGGGCCGTCGAAGTCGTGCTCCTTGGCCTTGGCCGGCTGAGGGTCCTGCCGGTCCACCGCCGGGGCCTTCGCCGAGGTGTTGTCGGCAGCCTGTGCCACGGCGAACGTCGAGAACGTCGCCGAGGCCGCCGCAAGGGCGACGACCGTCGAGGCCGTTCTGAACGTCCAGGATCTACTGGTCACTTGATGTCCTCCCACGCACGCGTCCGGACGCGCGGAAAGGGGGGATCCCTGTCAAGGAAGGTCCGCGCGCTGTTATACGCGTGTAGTCAAGTGACGCTATTTGACTACTGGTTTACGAGAAAAGACAGACCTTGACTTGGACAAGTCAACTGCATTATTGGGAGGCAGTGTTCGCATTGCGGACATGTGACGGTTACGTGAAGGATGCCGTGACAGGCGCGCACGACGGTCCACTTGATGGACGCCATGACTCCGTGCGCCCCCTGTGCACCGACACCGTGGGTTAGGTCACGCTTACCGTTCGTCCCGCTCGGGCATGCAGGCGATTAGAGTCGAGACCGCCCCCGCTTCCGAGGACACCGATTGCCATGCCTCGTCCGACTGTCGCACAGCTCACGTACGGTTCCTGCACCGTCATCTTGTCGACGCTCGCCATGCTGCTGCTGTCACAGACGAGTTCGGGCCCCGGGATCGCGGTCGTCGTCGTCGCGGCGGTCGCGCTCGGCGTGCTGGTCGCCATGACGGTACCGGTGCCGAAGCCGTCGCGCGCCCCCGTGGCCCGCTCGACGACCCTTTCCGTGATCCGACCCGCGGCCCGCCCGACGGCGAGCGTGACCGCGAGCCGGCCCGAGCCCGTCACCGTCGCCGCGCGTGCCCCCGTGCACGCGTCGGTCCGCGCTTCGGTCGCCTCGGCGTCCGAGGCCGTCCGGGAGCCCATGGCCCCCTGACACCCCCGCACATGACGAAGGGCCCGCCCCCGTGGCGGGCCCTTCGTCGTGCGCGCGGCCGGCTCACCGCGTACTGACCACCACCGTCTTGGCCGCCTTGTCGTGCAGACCCTGCTTGTAGGGCTTGTCGAAGAAGCTCCAGCCGCCGCAGACCGCCGTCCACACACAGGCGCAGCAGAACGCGAACGGCACCCACAGCACCAGGGCGCGGACCAGCGAGGTCTGCACGGACGGCGTGGAACCGTTGTCGAGGTTGGCCACGCGCAGGCCGAGCCACTTCTTGCCCAGCGTCTGACCGGACTTGGCGGTCAGGATCGTGTCGTAGGCGACGTACAGGATCGCGGCGAGGAGCTCCCGCCCGAAGGTCTTGCCGAACTCGATGTCGTCCGCGTCCACCGTGTACTGCGCGACCCCGAAGGCCCAGGCCAGCAGCGACACCACGACGAAGACGAGGATCATGTCGATGATCCGGGCCAGGGTGCGCTTGCCGCTGTCGGCCAGCGGGGGCATCCCGGAGAGCGGATCGGCCGGATAGCCGCCGTAGGGGTCGCCGCCCTGCGGGCCGCCGCCGTACGGGCCGCCGCCAGGGGGCGGAGGCTGCCCCGGCCCCCCACCGCCGTACGGATCGTGCGACGCGTCGTACGGCGAGCCCTGCCCCGCACCGGACGGGGGCCGACCCTGGCCGTACGGGGGCTGTGGGGGCTCCTGCCGCGGAGGCCGCTTCCTGAACGGGTCGTCCTCCGGCGGCTCGCCGCCGCCGGAGCCGGGGGGCGGTTCGGTCGTCATGCCCCGAGTCGACCGCGAACCCGCGGACTCCGCATCCGGCGAGCGGCCGTCCGGGGGACGACGGCGGCCCGGGGCACGCAGTCACGGGCTGCACGGATACGGCAGTGGCGCGGGTACGGGGTACGGGGTACGGGGTACGGCGGGCAGGGGGTACCGCGGGGACCGCGAGCACGGCGGACACAGCGGGCACAGCGGCAGCGCGGGCACGGCAATCGCCCTGGGCACAGCGGCACCGCTGGCACGGCGGCACGGCGGCACCCGGGCACAGCGGCAGCGCGGGCACCGCACTAGCCCGGGCACACGGAACGGCGGCTCAGCGGCGCGACCACACGCACCGCAGTAGCCCTGGCACAGCGGCACAGCGGCACGGCGGTAGCGCGGGTACGGGTCAGCCGGCGACGAAGGTGTGGGCCGCCTTGTCGTGCCAGCACTGCCGCCACGGCTTGTCGAACAGGCCCCAGACGACGCCCACCACACCGACGACCAGCAGACCCGGCACGCTGTAGACGAGCCAGCGGCGCAGGGCCGCCCCGAAGGACGGCGGCTCGCCGCCCTCGATGTCGCGCACCTCGAGACCGAACAGTTTCTTGCCCAGCGTGCGGCCCCACTTCGCGGTCGGCACGGCCTCGTACACGATCCCGAACACCAGCAGCACGGCGAGGACGATCCCGAGGTAGACCGACGTCGTGCCGTCCAGCAGCCAGACGGTGACGGTCTCCCCGGTGAGCTTGGCCGCGTCGACCTTCGCGGTCACGTGGTCGAGGGCCTTCGCTCCCAGCGGCACGGCGGCGGCGGAGGTGACGGCGGCGACCACGAGCGTGTCCACGAGCCGGGCGGCCAGCCGCTTGCCGAGGCCCGCGGGACGGGCCGAGGCAGCCCGTCGGGCGGCCGCCTGGAAGATGTCGTCGACCGGCGGCTTCCAGGGCGCGACGGGTCCGTCCTCGGCTCCCGCGAGCCGGTGCACCTGCTGCGCCCACGAGGGCTGCCCGCCACCGGGCCCCGCGGCCATCGGGACGGCGGCCTGCGCGGCGGCCTGCGGGGGCTGGGGCTGAGGGCCGCCGCTCTGCTGGGGCACGCCGGGCACGGCACCCGGCTGCGGGCCGGAGAAGGGGGCGGACCCGGGCGCGGGAGCCTGGGCGGCACCGGGCCGAGCAGCGCCGGCCTGTCCGGCCGGGAACCCGGCGGCACCCTGTGGGGCGGGGGCCGACGCAGCGGCGGGGGCCGGTGCGGGGGCGGCAACGGGGGCCGGTGCAGGCGCGGGGGCCGGAACAGGCGCGGGGGCCGGGGCCGGTGCGGCAGCGGCCATGTGGGCCGGGCCCTGCGGGGCCGGGACGCCCGGGGTCTGAGCCGCCGCACGCTCGGCGGCCGCCTTGCCGGCCCCGAAGCCGGGCTTGGCGGGGGCGGTGCCGCCGTCGGCGGGCGCCCCGGCCTGACCCTGAGCGCCGAAGGCGGCGGAAGCGGGGCCGCCGGATCCGGATGGGCCGGGGGCCTGCGTGGGGCCGGGTCCCTGGGCGGCGGCGGGGAACGCGGCGGCGTTGCCCGCCGGTCGGGCGCCGGACGCGCCGTCCTGGTGCTCCGTGCGCGGAGCGGGCGCACGGAAGGTGACCGTGCCCTCGTCGGGGACGGGCCCCGGGGCGCGGGAGGCCCCGGGCGCGGGGGCGGCACCACCACCCGCCGTCGGCCGGCGGAAGACGAACGTGCCCCCGGAGACCACGTCCCCGGCGCCGGCGCCGTCCTCCGGTTCCGCGGGCGGGATCGTGGACGTGCCGTCCGTGCTCGTGGAACGGCCCTCGGGCTGCGCCGGGGCGGGCGAGGGCACCCTGGGGTCGGCGCCCTGCGGGGCGCCCCAGGAGACCCGGCGGTCCTGGTCGCCGCCGAAGCCGGACTGGTGGGCGCGGTCGGCGCCCCACGCGGAGGCGGGCTCGGGACGGCCGCCGTACGGCTCCGCCGGTGCCGGGTCCTCGTCGAAGAAGTGCGGGCCGGTCTCCTCCACGGAGGCCGGGGGCGAGCCGGGCGGCGGCGTGAGCGGTCGGCCGTCGGAGGGCGCCGGCCGGCTGGTGCCCGGTACCCAGGAGGCACCGTTCCAGTACCGGACGTATCCAGGGATGGACGGGTCCGGGTAGTACCCCTCGCGGGGCCTGTCGTCGCCGGGTGCCGGGGTTGGGGCGCTCATGTCCGTCGTCCCGTATCTGCTCGGGGGTGGGTTGGGGGGCTCCACATCTATCAGACCGACGCAAGCCCCACTGCCAGTCCTGTCGGACCCGCCCCTTTCCGGGCAACCCCGTGCAGGCTCTTCACACGTTCGGAACCACCCGGCGGAGCCCGGGTCACGGACGCTCCGAAAAAAGTTCTCCGAAGCCGCGTAATGGTTCCGGGCCGAGCCGCTCTCCACTCGTACGGGCCCACCGCGGGTCCGCGCGAGGTCCGTCTCGAGAGGAGAACCGACATGCATCACACCGTGGTGGAACGCGAACTGGAGCTCAAGCTGATCCTGTCGCCGGAGCGCAGCATCCCGGTCCCGGCCCGGCTGCGTTACCGCAGCGACGACCCGTTCGCCGTCCATGTCGCCTTCCACGTCAACTCCGAGCACCCGGTCGACTGGACGTTCGCCCGTGAGCTGCTCGTGGAGGGCGTGTTCCGGCCGTGCGGGCACGGGGACGTGCGGGTGTGGCCGACGAAGGTGGAAGGGCGCGGCGTCGTGCTGATGGCGCTGAGCTCGCCCGACGGGGACGCGCTGCTCGAGGCGCCCGCGGCCCAGGTGTCGGCCTGGCTGGAGCGGACCCTGCGGGTGGTGCCCCCGGGGACGGAGGCCGATCAGCTCGGTATCGACGACGGTCTGGCCGAGTTGCTCGCCCCGACGCCCGCGGACGACCTGTGGCTGTGCGACCCGTGGCCGTCGGACGAGTCCGCGGACGGGGAGTGAGGCGCCGCTCCGGGGTCCGGCCATGGCCCCGGCGGCGGCGTTGTCGTCGTCAGAACAGTTTGCCGGGGTTGAGGATGCCCAGCGGGTCGAAGGCCGCCTTGACCGCCCGCTGCATCTCCACGCCCACGGGGCCGATCTCGCGCGCCAGCCACTCCTTCTTCAGCACGCCCACGCCGTGCTCGCCGGTGATGGTGCCGCCGAGTTCCAGGCCGAGGCCCATGATCTCGTCGAAGGAGTCGCGGGCGCGCCGGCACTCGTCGGGGTCCGCCGCGTCGAAGCAGACCGTGGGGTGGGTGTTGCCGTCGCCCGCGTGGGCGACGACCCCGATGGTCAGCCGGTGCTTCTCCGCGATGCGCTCGACGCCCTCGATCATCTCGCCGAGCCTGGACCGGGGCACGCACACGTCGTCGATCATCGTCGTGCCCTTGACGGCCTCCAGCGCGACGAGCGACGACCGCCGCGCCTGCAGCAGGAGTTCGGACTCGGCGAAGTCGTCGGCGGCGACCACCTGGGTGGCGCCGGCCGCCTCGCACAGCGCGCCGACGGAGGCGAGGTCGGCGGCCGGGTCGGCGGTGTCGAAGGCGGCCAGCAGCAGCGCCTCGGTGGTCTCCGGGAGGCCCATGCGGGTCAGGTCGTTGACGGCCCTGACCGTCGTACGGTCCATGAGTTCGAGGAGGGACGGGACGTGTCCGCCGGCCATGATCCGGCACACCGCGTCGCAGGCGGCGGCCCCGGACGCGAACTCGGCCGCCAGCACCTGCTGCCGCGGCGGCTGCGGCCGGAGGGCGAGGACCGCCCGGACGACGATGCCCAGCGAGCCCTCGGAGCCCACGAACAGCCGGGTGAGGTCGTACCCGGCGACGCCCTTCGCCGTGCGGCGGCCGGTGGTCATCAGGCGGCCGTCGGCGAGCACCACGTCCAGGCCGAGGACGTACTCGGCCGTCACCCCGTACTTCACGCAGCACAGTCCGCCCGAGGCGGTGCCGATGTTGCCGCCGATCGTGCACGTCTCCCAGCTGGAGGGGTCGGGCGGGTAGTGGAGCCCGTGTTCGTTCACCGCGCGGGAGAGCGCCGCGTTGACGACACCCGGTTCGACGACGGCGATCCGGTCGACCGGGTTGATCTCGATGATCCGGTCCATCTTCGTCAGCGAGAGGACGACGCAGCCCTCGGAGGCGTTGGCGCCCCCGGACAGCCCGGTGCGGGCGCCCTGCGGGACGACCGGGACCCGCAGTGCGGTCGCCGTGCGCATGACGTGCTGGACCTCTTCGACGGTGCGCGGCAGCACCACGGCGGCGGGGGTGCCGGCCGGGCAGAAACTGGCCATGTCGTTGGCGTAGGAGCCCGTGATGTCCGGGTCGGTGAGGACGGCCTCGGCGGGCAGGCCGGCGAGCAGACGGTCGACGAGGTGACGGCTCATGATCACAGGTTCGCACCCGGGGCCATCGGTGTGAACCCGTCCGCCCGACCCTTCGGCTGACGTCGTACGGTCGTCGTACTGACGCACAGTGAGCGCCATGGAGAACGCAGAGCGCGCCGCCGAAGAGCGCACCGCCACCGAAGAGGCCGCCGCGGGCGACGCGGCTCCCGCGGCCACCGGCAGGGATTCCCGGCGGCGCCGACGGCTGCTCGTCGGGGTCCTCGCGGGGTGTCTCGCGCTGGGCGGCGGGGTGCTGCTGTGCCTGCCCGACGGGGAGCCGGCGGTGCGGCGGGGGCCCGGACCGGCGCCGGGAGCGCAGGCCGGCACGGCGGTCCGTGCGGGGGTGCCGGCCGCGCTGTCGGATCTGGCGGTGCTGATCGACGAGCGGGAGAGCCGGGTGCGGGCGCATCCACGGGACGCGCGGTCCTGGGCGGTGCTCGGCACGGCCTACGTCGAGCAGGGCCGGCGCACCGCCGACGCCGCCGCGCTGTATCCGAAGGCCGAGCGGGCGTTGCGGACCTCGCTGAAGGTGCGTCCGAAAGCCAACGCCGAGGCTCTGGACGGTCTGGCCGCGCTGGCGAACGCGCGCCGTGACTTCCGGGCGGCCCGGTCCTTCGGCGAGGCCGCGCGCAAGCTGGCGCCGAAGCGCTGGACGACGTATCCGCAGCTCATCGACGCGTACACCGGGCTCGGCGACTACAAGAAGGCCCGCAAGGCCCTGGACTCGCTGACGGCGCTGCACTCCGGCCCGGCCGTGCGGGCCCGGGCGGCCGGCGTCTTCTGGGACCTGGGCCGGCGCGAGGACGCACAGGCCGCGCTGGCCGACGCGGCGGCCGGCGCCTCCTCCCCCGCCGAGCAGGCGGCCTGGCTGGAGCGGGCGGGGCAGCTGGCCTGGGAGCGCGGTGAGCGGGCGGACGCCCTGCGGCACTTCCAGGAGGCGGTCAGGATCGATCCCGACCAGCGGGCCGCGCAGGCCGGGCAGGGGCGGGCGCTGGCGGCTCTGGGGCGGACCTCGGAGGCGTTGAACGCGTACCAGGTGGCGCTCGCCAAGCAGCCGTCGCCCGGTTACGCGCTGGAGCTGGGCGAGCTGTACGAGTCGCTGGGGCTCACGCAGGCGGCGCGCGTCCAGTACGACCTGCTGCGGGCCCGGGTCCGGCAGGACGCGGCGGGCGGGGTGGACGGCGCGCTGGTGCTCGGCCGCTTCGAGGCGGACCACGGGGACCCGGCCTCGGCGGTACGGCGGCTGCGGGCCGAGTGGCGGCAGCAGCCGGGGATCGCGGTCGCGGACGCGCTGGGCTGGGCGCTGCACCGGGCCGGGGACGACAAGGAGGCGCTGCGGTTCGCCCTGATCGCCACCGACCGGGTGCACGGTGGCGCCGTGCACAGCGCGCCGTACATGTACCACCTGGGCATGATCGAGCGGGCGCTGGAGAGGGAGGGCCCGGCCCGGCGTCACCTCCGGGAGGCCCTGCAGATCAACCCGTACTTCTCGCCGCTGCTGGGCCCGGTGGCCCGGGCGGCGGTGGCCCGGCTGGGCGGCGAACCGGCCCCGGCCGAGCTGCCCGAGTAGGGGTCACGCCGCCGCCCGCCCGATCACCGCATCGGGTCCGGCCGGCGTGCCTACAGGTTGCCGCGCTTCTCCTGCTCGCGCTCGATCGCCTCGAACAGGGCCTTGAAGTTGCCCTTGCCGAAGCCCATCGAGCCGTGCCGCTCGATGATCTCGAAGAACACGGTCGGCTTGTCCTGGACCGGCTTGGTGAAGATCTGGAGCAGATAGCCGTCCTCGTCGCGGTCGGCGAGGATCTTCAGCTCGCGCAGGGTCTCGACGGGGACGCGGGTGTCGCCGACCCACTCGCCGAGGGTGTCGTAGTAGGAGTCGGGGGTGTCGAGGAACCGGACCCCGGCCGCCCGCATCGTCCGTACCGTCTGCACGATGTCGTTGGTGTTGAGCGCGATGTGCTGGACGCCGGCGCCGCCGTAGAACTCCAGGTACTCGTCGATCTGGGACTTCTTCTTGGCGATGGCGGGCTCGTTGATCGGGAACTTGACCTTGAGCGTGCCGTCCGCGACGACCTTCGACATCAGGGCGCTGTACTCGGTGGCGATGTCGTCGCCCACGAACTCCTTCATGTTCGTGAAGCCCATGACCTGGTTGTAGAAGCCGACCCATTCGTTCATCCGGCCGAGTTCGACGTTGCCGACGCAGTGGTCGATCGCCTGGAAGGTGCGGTGGGCGGGCGGCTCGACGATCGGCTCGGCGACGGCGAAGCCGGGGAGGTAGGGGCCGTCGTAGCCGGAACGGTCGACGAGGGTGTGGCGGGTCTCGCCGTAGGTGGCGATCGCGGCGAGGACGACGGTGCCGTGCTCGTCCTTCAGCTCGTACGGCTCGGCGACCGAGCGGGCGCCGTGTTCGATCGCGTAGGCGTACGCGGCCCGCGCGTCGGGGACCTCGATGGCGAGGTCGACGACGCCGTCGCCGTGCTCGGCCACATGCCGCTCGAGGAAGTGGCCCCAGGTGGTGGCGGCCTTGATGACGGAGGTCAGGACGAACCGGGCCGAGCCGTTGGTGAGCACGTACGAGGCGGTCTCGCGGCTGCCCGTCTCCGGTCCGGAGTAGGCGACCAGCTTCATGCCGAAGGCGGTGGAGTAGTAGTGCGCCGCCTGCTTGGCGTTGCCCACGGCGAAGACGACCGCGTCCATTCCCTTGACCGGGAAGGGGTCGGCCTGCCGGGCGGTGTCGGGAGTGTGGTGTGTGGTCTGCGTCATAGCCGAAGCCTCGCGCCGGGCAGCAAGGTGCGCAATAGTTTGCTCCATCGCTGGGCAATGTGTTCAGCGGTACGGCGGTATCGACCGGCTTTCTGTACAGGGTGACCATCGCGGAGGCGGACGGGTATGGCGATCGACCGACTGGACGGCCGGATCATCGTGCTGCTGGCCCGGGAACCGCGTCTGGGGGTACTGGAGATGTCCCGGCGGCTGGGGGTGGCCCGGGGGACGGTGCAGGCGCGGCTCGACCGGCTTCAGTCGAATGGAGTCATCCGGGGATTCGGGCCCGAGGTCGATCCGGCGGCGCTCGGTTACCCGGTCACGGCGTTCGCCACGCTCCAGATCCGGCAGGGGCAAGGGGCCGACGTGCGGGCGCACTTGGGGTCCGTGCCGGAGGTGCTGGAGCTGCACACCACCACCGGCGGCGGGGACATGCTGTGCCGGCTGGTGGCCCGTTCCAACGCCGACCTCCAGCGGGTGATCGACCTGGTCGTCGGTTTTGATGGCATCGTCCGGGCCTCCACCGCGATCGTGATGGAGAACCCCGTTCCGCTGCGGATCATCCCGCTGGTGGAGCAGGCGGCCGAGGACGACCGGGCAAGGCCCTGACCCAGCGGGCCCGACCCGGAGCTGGTCGGGATCCGGTCGACGGGGCGGTGAGGGCGTGTGAACTTCTGGGAGTACGTGCAGAGCCGTCACCAGCAGCTGCTCACCGACGCCTACCAGCACGCCAGCGTCGTCTTCCAGTGCATGGTCGCGGCGACCCTGCTGGGCGTCGTGATCGGGGTCGTCACCTACCGCAGCGGCTGGGCGGGCAACCTCGCCACCCTCGGCACCTCCGCGGTCCTCACCGTCCCGTCGCTGGCGATGATCGGTCTGCTGATCCCGCTCGTGGGGCTCGGCGTACCGCCGACGGTGGTCGCGCTGACCCTGTACGGACTGCTGCCGGTGGTGCGCAACGCCATCGTGGGGCTGCGCGGCGTCGATCCCACGCTCGTGGACGCGGCCCGGGGCATCGGGATGTCCGCGACGATGCGGCTGGTGCGGGTCGAGCTCCCGCTGGCCTGGCCGCCGATCCTGACCGGGATCCGGGTCTCGACCCAGATGCTGATGGGCATCGCCGCCATCGCCGCGTACGCCTCCGGGCCCGGCCTGGGCAACGAGATCTTCCGGGGCATCGCCTCGCTCGGCAGCAGGAACGCGCTCAACCAGGTCCTGGCGGGCACGCTCGGGATCATCGTCCTGGCCCTGCTGTTCGACGCCGCGTACGTCCTCATCGGACGGCTGACGATTCCCAGGGGGATCCGTGTCTGAGACCGAGTCGGGGGATGCCGCCCACGGGGCGACGATCGAGCTGGTGAACCTCACCAAACGCTATCCGGGCAACCCCCACCCCGCCGTCGACAACGTCACCATGGAGATCAAGGCGGGCGAGACCGTCGTCTTCGTCGGCCCGTCCGGCTGCGGGAAGTCGACCACGCTGAAGATGATCAACCGGCTGATCGAGCCGAGCGGCGGCCGGATCCGGATCGACGGCGAGGACGTCACCGACATCGACCCGGTGAAGCTGCGCCGCAAGGTCGGGTACGCGATCCAGTCGTCCGGTCTCTTCCCGCACATGACGGTCGCGCAGAACATCGCTCTCGTGCCGAGGATGATCGGCTGGACGAAGGGGCGGATCCGGGACCGGGTGGAGGAGATGCTCGACCTGGTCGGGCTGGACCCCGGCGAGTTCCACGGCCGTTATCCGCGCCAGCTGTCCGGCGGGCAGCAGCAACGGGTGGGCGTGGCGCGGGCGTTGGCGGCGGATCCGCCCGTTCTGCTGATGGACGAGCCGTTCGGCGCGGTCGACCCGATCACCCGCGACCACCTCCAGGACGAGCTGATCCGGCTCCAGCACGAGCTGCACAAGACGATCGTGTTCGTCACCCACGACTTCGACGAGGCGATCAAGCTGGGCGACCGGATCGCGGTGCTGCGCGAACGCTCGCACATCGCCCAGTTCGACACCCCGGAGGCCATCCTCACCAACCCGGCGGACGATTTCGTGTCCGGGTTCGTGGGGGCGGGGGCGGCGCTGAAGCGGCTCAACCTGAGCCGGGTGCGGGACGTGGAGATCACCGACTACCCGACGGTGACCGTCGACGACCCGCTCCAGACCATCTTCAACAAGCTCCGCTCCAGCGGTACCAACGAGATCCTGCTGCTCGACCAGCGCAGACGGCCCTACAAGTGGCTGCGCCGCGGCGACCTGATGCGGGCCAGGGGCTCGCTGGCGCGGGCCGGAACCCTGGTCAGCGACACGGTGACCCGGGACGCCACCCTGCGCGACGCGCTGGAGGCGGTGCTCACGGACAACACCGGGCGGGTCGCGGTCACCGGACGGCGGGGCGAGTACACCGGGGTCGTCGACATGGAGACGCTGCTGAACTCCGTGCACGAGCTGCTGGAGGCCGACCGGCTGGAGGCGCTGGAGGCGCAGCACGAACTGGAGGAGGCCCGCGCCGCGCAGACGCACGCGGAACAGGAGGGCCCGGCCGGGGAGGTGAAGGCGTGAGCGCTCTCCGCCTGGACGAGAGCCGCGGCCCGGACGGGACCCGCGGGCCGCACGACGAGGCCGATGACGAGCGGCAGGAGACCCGGACCCCGACCCCGGCGCCGCCCCGCCGCCGGCTCACCTGGCAGAAGCTGACCTTCCTGCCCGCCTTCCTCGTCGCCCTGCTGCTCGCGACCTGGCTGTGGTTCCAGCAGGCGGACCTGGACCCGATCTCCGAGAACGCGCTGTCGAACGGGCAGGTGTCGAAGGCGCTGTGGCAGCAGGTGAAGCTCACGGTGATCTCCACCTTCTTCGTGCTGATCATCGCCATCCCGCTCGGCGTCCTGCTGACCCGGGGTTCGCTGCGCAGAGCCACGCCGTTCGCGATGGCCGTCGCCAACATGGGTCAGGCGACACCCGCGATCGGTCTGCTCGCCCTGCTGGTGATCTGGCTGGGCACGGGCACGAGAGCCGCCCTGATCGGCATCATCGCCTACGCGATCCTGCCGGTCCTCGCCAACACCGTCGCGGGCCTGAAGTCGAACGACCCGACGCTGCTGGAGGCGGCACGCGGCATCGGAATGTCCGCACTGGGCGTGCTGCGCAAGGTCGAGCTGCCGCTGGCCGTCCCGCTGATCCTGGCCGGCGTGCGGACGGCCCTCGTCCTCAACGTCGGCACGGCGACCCTGGCGACCTTCGGCGGGGGCGGCGGCCTGGGCGTGCTGATCACCACCGGCATCACCAACCAGCGCATGCCGGTGCTGGTGCTGGGATCGGTCCTCACCGTCTCGCTCGCACTGCTCGTGGACTGGCTGGCCTCGCTGGCGGAAGTGCTGCTGCGGCCGCGAGGGTTGGAGGTGGACTCGTGAAGCGCTTGCGCCAGGTGACCGCCGGCGTCCTGGCCGCGCTGACCGGCTGCGCGCTGGCCGGGTGCGGACTCACCAGCGGCTCCCCCATGGTCGACGACGTCTCGCCCGGCTCGATCGGACAGGGTGAGCCGCTCAAGGGCGCGGACCTCACGGTGACGTCGAAGTCGTTCACCGAGAACCTCATCCTCGGCGCGATGATGGGCATCGCCTTCCAGGCGGCCGGCGCGGACGTCCTGGACCGCACCGGAATCCAGGGCTCCATCGGCTCGCGCGAGGCGGTCAGGAACGGCGACGCCGACGCCATGTACGAGTACACGGGCACCGCCTGGATCACCTACCAGGGCAACAGCGAGCCGATCACCGACCCGCGGCGGCAGTGGCAGGCCGTGCACGACGCCGACCTGAGGAACGGCGTGACCTGGCTGCCTCCTTCGCGGCTGAACAACACCTACGCGCTGGCCATGAACCAGGCCAACTTCAAGAAGTACGGCACCAGGACGCTGTCACAGGTGGCCGCGCTGTCCACGTCCGACCCGCAGGCCGTGACGCTCTGCGTGGAGAGCGAGTTCGCCAACCGGGCCGACGGACTGCCGGGCATGGAGAAGGCGTACGGGATGTCCGTGCAGGCGTCGCGGATCACCCAGATGGACACCGGGATCATCTACACCCAGATCCAGAAGGGGGCCTGCGCCTACGGGGAGGTGTTCACCACCGACGGGCGCGTCAAGTCCATGAACCTGGTGGTGATGGCCGACGACAAGAAGTTCTTCCCCAACTACAACGCGGCCCCCGTGATCAATTCCAGGACGCTGAAGAAGTGGCCGGCCATCGCGAAGGTCATCGACCCGGTCACGAAGAAGCTGGACAACACGGTGGCCCAGGACCTGAACGCCAAGGTGGACGTCGACGGGGAGGATCCCCACCAGGTGGCGCTGGACTGGATGAAGGCGGAGGGGTTCGTGAAGTAGGCGATCCGCCCGCAGGACGTGCGAACCGGGCCCGTCCCGTCCGGTAACCGTGCAGCGCCCGTCCCGTCCGGGCGCCGTGCAGCGCCCCCGCGCCCTCATGGGAGTCGGTCCGCGGCTCGGCGCCCACACCCGGGCCGGCGCCCGCGGTCGCGGTCGCGGTCGCCTAGCAGCTCGGGACCGAGCCCTTTCCCTTCGCCAGGGCGGTCAGCGCGTTCACGGTGCCCTTCAGGGTGGTGACCGGGATCAGCCGGAGTCCCTTCGGCAGCTCGGCCTCGGCGTCGGCGCACTCGGCCTTGGGCACCAGGAACACGGTCGCCCCGTCCCGCCGGGCGGCCTGCGTCTTCAGTGCCACGCCGCCGACCGCGCCGACCGTGCCGTCGGCCTCGATGGTCCCGGTACCGGCGATCGTGCGCCCGCCGGTGAGGTCGCCGCCGCTGCCGTCGCCGTCGAGCTTGTCGACGATGCCGAGCGAGAACAGCAGCCCGGCGCTGGGGCCCCCCACGTCGGACAGCCTCAGCGTGACCTCGATGCCGTCGTCGCCGCGGTCGAGGTACCTCAGCGCGGCCTCGGTCGCGGCGTCCTGGGACTGCTCCATCTGCTCGGTGTTGTGCCGCTCGATCTCCTTGGTGCTCTCCCCGCTGGGGTAGACGGAGTCGCGCGGCATGATCGCCTGGTCGGCGCGGAACCAGCCGTCGATCAGGTCGGAGAGCCTGATGTCCGTATCGGGGTTGGTCGCCTCGATCGTCGTCATCCGCAGCTGCCCGCTCGTGCTCCGGGTGGGCGCGCCGGTGATCGTGATGACCGGGGTGCCCTTGTTCTCGCCGAGGACGTTCGCCGTCATGCCCGGCTGCGCCACCGAGAACGGCAGCGGCGCGAACGCGGCCGTCGCGAGCAGCGCCACGAGCGGCAGAGCGCAGACGGTGAGGGCCTTGGGGCGTGAGAGGCGTGAGAGCACGAGGTCAATCTAACGTGACGACGAGTTCCCGCTCGCGGCTGGATGCGGCGGGATGTCCTCCGGTCGAGCGCGGGGCCCCGGCTCGTCCCCTCACCGTCCGCACCTCGTCCGCACCTCGCCGCTCCGGGGCCCTGGCGGTGTCAGCGCAGGGCCTCCGCCACCTCCCGCGCCGCGTCCACGACCCGGGGCCCCACCCGCTCCGGCACCGCGTCGGCCAGCATCACCACGCCCACGCTGCCTTCGACGCCGGTCACGCCCAGCAGCGGGGCCGCGGCACCGCTCGCGCCGGCCTCCAGCTCGCCGTGCGTCAGCGTGTAGCCGGGTTCGTCCGCCGGACGCGTCGACTTCTGCCGGGCGAAGAGGATGGCCCGGCCGGCGGCTCCCCGGTCCAGCGGATGCCGGAATCCGGCCCGGTAGGCCACGTGGTAGTCCGTCCAGGTCGGCTCGACGACGGCGACGGCGAGCGCCTCCGTCCCGTCCACCAGGGTCAGATGCGCGGTCGCCCCTATGTCCTCGGCCAGCGACCGCAGCGCGGGCAACGCGGCCTCCCGCACCAGCGGATGCACCTGGCGGCCGAGCCGCAGCACCCCGAGGCCGACCCTGGCTCGCCCGCCCAGGTCACGCCGTACGAGTGCGTGCTGCTCCAGTGTGGCGAGCAACCGGTACACAACGGTCCGGTTGACGCCCAGCTTGTTGGAAAGTTCGGTGACGGTCAGCCCGTGGTCGGTATCGGCCAGCAACTTGAGGACCTTCAGTCCTCGATCGAGCGTCTGGGAGGTCTCCGCGGTCACGACGCCCACTCCTTAAGTGGTGAGGCCGGCAACCTCCGTCGCGGCGGATGCGTCACCGAGTCCCGTCAGTGACGCGCGTCAGAGGCCGCCGATCGACAGATGGGCCCGGCGTGTCCGGGCCCAGTCGCTTCACGGCTGCGCTCCGCGGCGGCGCTGCCACGGGGCGTGTGCGTAGCGGGACAGTAGCGAAGCAGGTTCGCTGAGCGGAAGGCTCCGTCCAGAATCCGGTCAGTGGCCGGTATGGACTACTTGCATTTATCCCGATACGTACGGAGCGTGACATCGTGGCTCGCGCCCCCGCCGGGCACGGCGGGGGCGACCGGGCGCCGTCACTTCATCCGGGTCGCCCACTCCTGCACCTTGGCGATGCGCTGCCGCAGCTGCCCCGCCGTGGCCTCCGCGCTCGGCGGACCGCCGCACACCCGTCGCAGCTCGGTGTGGATCACCCCGTGCGGCTTGCCGCTCTGGTGGACGTACGCCCCGACCATCGTGTTGAGCTGCTTGCGCAGCTCCATCAGCTCCTTGTGCGAGACGACCGGCCGCCGCTCGGCCGGCAGCTCCAGCAGGTCGGCCTCGGTGTCCGGCTTCTTGCGGCTGTGCGCGATCTGCTTGGCCTGCCGCTTCTGGAGCAGCATCTGCACCTGGTCGGGCTCCAGCAGGCCCGGAATGCCCAGGTAGTCCTGCTCCTCCTCGCTGCCCGGGTGGGCCTGCATGCCGAACTCGGCGCCGTTGTACATCACCCGGTCGAAGACGGCCTCGGACTCCAGCGCCTCGAAGGCGAACTGCTCCTGCTCGCCGGTGTCCTCGTCCTGCTCCTTGTTCGCCTCGTCCATCTCCTGCTCGGACTCGGCGTACGGATCCTCCTCGCCCTCCTTCTTGGGCTTGTCGAGGGCGTGGTCGCGCTCGACCTCCATCTCGTTGGCGAAGGTGAGCAGATCGGGCACGGTCGGGAGGAAGACGGAGGCGGTCTCGCCGCGCCGCCGGGACCGCACGAAGCGCCCGACGGCCTGCGCGAAGAAGAGGGGTGTGGAGATGGTCGTCGCGTAGACCCCGACGGCGAGCCGCGGCACGTCGACGCCTTCCGACACCATGCGCACCGCGACCATCCAGCGGTCGTTGCCGCCGCTGAAGTCGTCGATACGGCTGGACGCGCCGGTGTCGTCGGACAGGACGAGCGTCGCCTTGGTCCCGGTGATCTCGCGGATCAGCTTGGCGTAGGCGCGGGCCGACTCCTGGTCGGAGGCGATGACGAGCGCGCCGGCGTCCGGGATCGCCTTCCTGACCTCGGTGAGCCGCTGGTCGGCGGCGCGCAGCACGCTCGGCATCCACTCACCGCGCGGGTCCAGCGCCGTACGCCAGGCCTGACTGATCGCGTCCTTGGTCATCGGCTCGCCGAGCCGCGCCGCGATCTCGTCGCCCGCCTTGGTCCGCCAGCGCATGTTGCCGCTGTAGGAGAGGAAGATGACGGGCCGGACGACCTGGTCGGCGAGCGCGGACCCGTACCCGTAGGTGTAGTCGGCGGCCGACCGCCGGATCCCGTCGTTGCCCTCCTCGTACGTCACGAAGGGAATGGGGTTGGTGTCGGAGCGGAACGGCGTACCGGTGAGCGCGAGGCGACGGGTCGCGGGTTCGAAGGCCTCCAGACAGGCCTCGCCCCAGGACTTGGAGTCACCGGCGTGGTGGATCTCGTCGAGGATGACGAGGGTCTTGCGCTGTTCGCTGCGGTTGCGGTGCAGCATCGGGCGGACGCCGACACCCGCGTACGTCACGGCGACGCCGTGGTAGTCCTTGCTGAGCGGGCCCGCGCTGTACTCGGGGTCCAGCCGGATCCCTATCCGCGCGGCCGCCTCCGCCCACTGCTTCTTCAGGTGCTCGGTCGGCGCGACCACGGTCACCTGCTGCACGACATGGTGGTGCAGCAGCCAGGAGGCGAGCGTCAGCGCGAAGGTCGTCTTGCCGGCGCCGGGTGTGGCGACGGCGAGGAAATCGCGCGGCTGCTCCTGGAGGTACTTCTCCATCGCCCCCTGCTGCCAGGCCCGCAGCTTGCTCGCGGTGCCCCAGGGGGCTCGGCCCGGGAAGGCCGGTGACAGATGGTGGGAGTGGGAGGTGGAGGAAGCGGCGGTGGTAGTCACGGTCTCCGGGTTCGGGGCTCTCGGCTGCGTACGACAACCGGGCCACCCTACCGGCGGCCCGACGCCGTCAACGAGCGAACCAGGCCGGGTCGTGTGCGGGTGGGACTCAGGTCACAGCGGACGGGCGGCGCCGGTCCGGCGCGCGAAGCGCGGCAACCGGGCCGCGATACCGGGCACGCCGAGGGCGCCCTGACACCCGTCCGCCACGAACCGCTCGGCCGGTCCGGTCCGGTCCGGCCGTGCCATGCCGGTACGGGCCGGTACCGCACGGTGTCATCGCGATTCCGCCCGCAGCCGCGTCGTCACCCAGGCACCGAACAGCGCGACGGCCGCCATCGGCAGGAAGACGGCGGCGAAGGCGGCCGGGTGGGAACCGGCGGACGTCCCGGCCGTCGACCCGGCTGTCGTCGCGTGCGCCACACTGCCGCCGCCGAGCGCCGCGAAGGCGGCACCGCCCGCGGCCAGCAGCAGCACGTTGGACAGTCCGTCCGAGATCTGGAGGGCGGCGGAGTTGGCCCCGGCCTCCTCGGGCGCGGACAGCTTCAGGAGCAGCACGCTCGAGGCGGCGATCACCAGCCCCATCCCGAGACACCCGAAGCCCCAGGCGACGGCCACGGTCCAGACGGGCACGGAAGGGACCAGGACCGTGGGCGCGGTGGCGATGGCGGCGGCCGTCAGCACCATCCCGAGCGTCATCAGCCGCTCCCGGTACGGCTCCGCCCACGGCCGTGACTGCACCCACGACCCCAGCGCCCAGGTCGCCCCGCCGGCCGCCAGCGAGAACCCGGCAAGGGTCGGACTCAGCCCCCGCTCCGTCACCAGCATCAGCGGCACGAAGGACTCGGCGGCGATGAAGGACCCCGCGGCCACCCCGCGCAGCAGCACCACGGACGGCAGCCCGCGGGCCGCCCGCCACGTGCCGCGCGGCAACAGCCCGAGCACGGCGGGCACGAGCAGCGCGACGCCCGCCGCGCCGGGCACGAGGGAGACCGGCCGCAGATCCTGGGCGGCGTACTGGAGCAGTCCGGCGCCCAGTGAGATGCCGAGGGCGAGCCGGATCCGCCGCCGGTCGAAGGCGCCCCCGGTCATGCCCTCCACGGGCCCGCCCGCCCGGCGCCGTATCCGGGGCAGCGCCAGCGCGAGCGGAAGCACCACGAGGGCGGGTATCCCGAGGAAGACCCACCGCCAGCCCAGCCGCTCGGTCACCGCACCGGCGGCCAGCGGCCCGACCACGGACGGTACGACCCAGCAGGCGGCGAACGCGGCCATGATCGCGGGCCGCAACCGCTCCGGATAGGCCCGCCCGACGACGACGTACAGGGCGACGATCACCAGCCCCCCGCCGAGCCCCTGCACGGCCCGGCCGAGGATGAACACCCACATGCTCCCGGCGCTGCCCGAGAGCAGCAGCCCGGCGGCGAAGGCCGCGATGCCGCCGCCCAGCGCCCCGAGCGGCCCGCGCCGGTCCGACCACTGCCCGGCGAACACCATCCCGAACAGGCTGGTGGTGAAGTACCCGGAGAACGCGAACGCGTACAACGCCACCCCGTCGAGCTCCCGCGCCGCCACCGGCATCGCGGTCCCCACGGCGGTCGCCTCGAAGGCGATGAGCAGCACCACGGAGACGATCCCGATGGTGAGGGCGCGGTAGGAACGCCCCAGGACGGTCTCGCCGGCCTCGTCGGCCTCGCCGGTCCCGCCGTCGCGCTCCAGGGCGGCGGAGGAGGAGGACAGGACTTCGTCGGCGACACCGGTGTCGCGGGGTTCGAGGGCAGCCATGGTCGCCAGGGTAAGGTCCACAACCGACATTGGCCCCTGTCGGAAGACGGGTCAGTGCCCGGGACGATGGTCCTACGACCACCGGCCCGCACCCCCGTTTCATGAACGGCGTGTGGCAGTCCCGTTGCAGCCCCCGCGCCCCCCTTGAGTCCCTTCCCACCCGCCCCGTACGGTCGACCCACCGAGTTCGGACGGGGCGAGAACCCCGCACCCGACCCGGCCGTGTGCCCGAGTGGTTTAGGGACTCGCCTGCAAAGCGAGTTACGTGGGTTCGATTCCCGCCACGGCCTCAAGTGCCTGACCAGACGAAGTTAAAGGGCGGTCCCCTCCAAGGGGTGCCGCCCTTTCGTCGTCCGTCTCAGTTCTCGTCTCAGTTCCGCCCTCCGATAGCTCAAGGCCGAACTGCCCAGTTCGGGGTCCGCGACCGAGGCCGATCCCAGTTCCGCAGCCACGCCGAAAGATCCTTGCTGGCGTCCCCAGATGACTGCGCGATGGAGCGTATGAGCACCCCAGATGGCCTCACTCGCAACAGTTCCCGGCACACTTGCGCGACTTGAGCCATAAGAGATGGAACCTTGAACGATAACTACCGAGATGACACGGCTCGACGCGTCGCATACCATGGAATTGCATAAATAGCCAAGCTGAGCCGCATCTTTGATCTAAGACCTGGCCCAGCCTCTCTAAAAGAGGCCAGATCATGAGAATCAAGCAGTTCTTCGGATTGATTTTCGGTCTAGTGATGGCAGCGTCTCTGATACTGCTCATCCCATCCACTACGGCCGCAGCGTCCCCAACGGCGTCCGTACCAACGGTTTCAGCGAAGGCCCCGTGCCCGAGTCCCGCGAAGGATCCCGTTGGGGCCATCCTCTGCACTGCACACAATGAGGGAAAAACGCTGACGAGGCACTACTGTGACGTCGCGTTCTCATGGAACGCCACACTGCACACAATCTGCTACCGACTCGTTGGCTGACTACGTTGCCAACGGGCTTCAGCAGCTAGGCCTTTACGAATCTCGGGCGGCCTGCTGGTTACAGCGCCACCCGAGACGGGCTCGGAACTAGGCCACAGTTGGCCAGCCAGCGCTTACCGGCTGACACCTGCTCCTCCACCCGCGCTTTGCGGTGGACGCAGTAGATCAATGAGTTGTTCTGAACGGAACGAGAGGGCGGCACTCCTTCGGGGGTGCCGCCCTTCTGTTCGTCAGCCCGCGGAGCAGAGGCCGCCGTCCGGGCAGAACATCACCCAGGTGAAGTTGTAGCCGGTCCGGATGGTGACGGGGTTCGGCGTGGGGCCGTCGTTGAGGTAGGAACCCGAGTCCGGTGTGGCCGTGAAGGTCACCCTCGTTCCGATCTCGAAGCTCGCGGTGCAGTTGCCGGTCGGGTACGGCTGCGGTTCCGGGTCGGCCGCGTACGGATCCCAGGCCGTCTGGTGGCAGTTGATCCCGGCGGGCGTGCTGGTGATGGTGCCGCCGCCCCAGCCGTCGCTGACCCATGCGGACAGTTGGGCGGTGGACTGGGCCTGAACCGGTGCGACGGAGGCGATCGCGGCGGCCGTGGCGAGTGCGGTGACGATTCCCGTCGCGCGCCAGGCGCCCTTTCTGTTCTTCCTCATGGAAGGCTCCTCGGATCGAACCATGCCGACCCCCTACGACCAGCCTATTCGCCACCTCGACAGCGTGCTACGGGAGCGGGCGGCCGACCGTGTGGCCTCCGATCCACCGGGTCAGACCGGTGAGGTGACCAGGCGCCGGGCGGGTCCCGATGGCCGTGTGGATGCGGTGGTCGGCGTCGGGGAACACCTCTGTGGTCAGCGTTGCCCGGGGGTGGCGGCCGGGGCCGCAGGCCGCGGTGGCGAACCGGTGGATGCTCTCGGCGACGGGTACCAGCGGGTCCGCGCCGCCGAAGACCGCCAGGTGGGGGCAGCGCAGACGCGGCGTGTCCGAGAGCGGATCATGGTCCTGCTTGCGTTTGAGGAACTCCCAGAGGCGCTCGTCCACGCCGGCCCAGTAGTCGCCCAACCAGGCCGCCCGGCCCGCGGATTCGACCAGACGCGCCGCCTCCGCGAAGTCCGCGTCCCTGCGGCCCACTTCGACGAGGCGGTCGAAAAGGGCCAGGGAACCGTCGATGTCGACGTCCGGCCGTGCTCGTCGCCGCTCACGCAGGGCGCGGGACAGCGCGTGGCGTTCCTGGGCTGCCGGAGTCACCCCCGGACAACTGTTGGTGATCACCCAGGACGGGCCGTCCCGGGCAGTGGTGGCCGCGCGCAGCACGACCCAGCCGCCCTCGCTGTGGCCGAACAGGCCCACCGCCTCCGGCCGTACGCCGGGTTGCGCGCGGAGGAAGTCCAGCGCGGCGACCGCGTCGGCCGCCAGGTCGTCCAGGGTCGCGTCGCGCCACTCGCCGGACGATCCGCCGACACCGCGCTTGTCGTAGGACAACACGGCGAGACCGGCGTCCACGAGGTGTCTGCGGATCGGCGGAAAGTACGTGTCGTTGTGCCGGTCCGACGGCCCGGACCCACCGACCATGACCACACCCGCCGAGGCACAGCCGGCCGGCGACGCGCCCGCCGTGATCAGGCCTGCCGTGGTCCCGTCCGCCGTAGCCGCGTCGGCGGCGGTTGCACCCCTCAGGAACACGTCCGCCCCAGCGACGCCCGGCACCGTCAGTGAGCCGGCCAGACGCACCGGCCCACTCGGGAAAGCGACCTCACGTGGGACCGGATCCCCCGGCATCGGGCCCTCCTCCTCGTCGCGGCGGCGCGAACTCCCCCACACGGGCAACACACCTTTCCGTTCCCCCGATTTAACCTACGACCCCTTAACAAGTCCCTCTCTACGCGCGTAACTTGAGCCGACTCCCCCACACCGTCATCGGCCGTACACGACGTACGAGGAGACCCCCAGCGTGTCCAGACCCGTAGGAAACAGATCCCGCCGTGCCGCGTACGCGCTCACATCCGTGGGCGTCGCGAGCGCGTTCGCCGTCACCTCGCTGCCCGCCGCCTACGCCACGCCGTCCGCCACCGCGGTGATCTCCGAGGTGTACGGCGGTGGCGGGAACTCGGGGGCGACCCTGACCCGGGACTTCGTCGAGCTGGGCAACGCGGGCTCGGCGGCCTATGACCTGGCCGGGTACAGCGTGCAGTACCTGCCGGGCGCGCCGTCGGCTTCCTCGCTGTGGCAGGTGACCACGCTGAGCGGGGCCGTCGCGCCCGGCGGGCGTTTCCTCGTCGCCGAGGCCGCCGGGACCGGAGGGAGCACCGCGCTGCCCACCGCCGACGCCACCGGGTCCGTCGCCATGAGCGCCACCAGCGGCACCGTCGCGCTCGTCTCCGGCACCACCGCCTTGACGTGCAGGACCGCCGCCGACTGCGCCGCCGACAGCCGGATCGTCGACCTCGTCGGCTACGGCAGCGCTCTCGTACGGGAGGGCAGCGGGCCTGCCAGCGGGTCCTCCAACACCGCCGCCGTCGCCCGGGGCGCCGCGCTGGGCGACAGCGACGACAACGCCGCCGATCTCACGGCCGGGACGCCCTCGCCCGTCAACTCCGCCGGACAGACGCCCGGTTCAGGAGACGGCGGGGACGGTGGGGACGGCAGTAGCGATCCCACCACGCCCGGCGCCGTCCGCGTCCACGACATCCAGGGCACCACCCGGCTCTCCCCGCTCGCCGGGCAGACCGTCAGCCGGGTGCCGGGCGTCGTCACCGGGGTGCGGGCCTCCGGGTCCAAGGGGTACTGGATCCAGGACCCCACGGCGGACGCCGACCCCCGCACCAGCGAGGGCGTGTTCGTGTACACCGGCTCCGCCACGCCCACCGTCGCCGTCGGGGACTCGGTGCTGGTCGACGGCAAGGTCAGCGAGTACTACCCCAGCAGCACCAGCCAGTCGGTCACCGAGCTCACCGCGCCCACCACGACCGTGCTGTCCGGCGGCGACGCGCTGCCCGCCGCCGTCGCCCTGAACGCCGCCGACGTGCCCGACGCGTACATCCCCACCGCCGGAGGCGGCAGCATCGAGTCGCTCGCCCTCGAACCGGGCGTGTACGCCCAGGACTTCTACGAGGCGGCGGAGGGGATGCGGGTCGCCTTCTCCGACGCCCGTGTCGTCGGCGCGAGCGACGCGTACGGCGAGCTGTGGGTGACCGTCAAGCCGGACGAGGACGCCACACCCCGCGGCGGGACCCTCTACTCGTCCTACGACCGGCCGAACACCGGCCGCCTGGAGGTCATGTCGCTCGACAGCGCCTCCGCCTTCCCCAGCGCCGACGTCGGTGACGAACTGTCCGGCACGACCACCGGGCCGCTCGACTACTCCACCTACGGCGGCTACAACGTCCAGGCCACGCGACTCGGCACCCTGGTCGACAACGGGCTGAAGCAGGAAGTGACCCGCCGGCAGAAGGGCCACGAGCTCGCGGTCGCCACGTACAACGTGGAGAACCTGGACGCGCTGGACGCCCAGGAGAAGATCGACCGGCTCGCCCACGGTGTCGCCGTCAACCTCAACTCCCCGGACGTCGTCGCCCTGGAGGAGATCCAGGACGACAACGGCGCCACCGACGACGGCACCGTCACCTCCGAGGCCACCCTGAAGCGGTTCACCGACGCCATCCGCGCCGCCGGCGGCCCCCGCTACCGGTGGCGCTACATCGCCCCCACCGACGACCAGGACGGCGGCGAGCCCGGCGGCAACATCCGTCAGGTCTTCCTCTTCAACCCCGAGCGGGTCTCCTTCGCCGACCGGGCCGGCGGTGACGCCGTCACGGCCACCGGCGTGGTGAAGACCAGGAAGGGCGCGAGGCTCACCGCCTCCCCCGGTCGCATCGACCCGGCCTCCGACGCCTGGGACAACAGCCGCAAGCCGCTGGTCGGCGAGTTCGTCTTCCACGGCGAGACGGTCTTCGTGATCGCCAACCACTTCACCTCCAAGGGCGGCGACCAGCCCCTGCACGGCCGCTACCAGCCGCCGTCGCGCAGCTCCGAGACCCAGCGCCAGGCACAGGCGGCCGAGGTGAACTCGTTCGTCAAGTCCCTGCTCGCGGCGGACAAGAACGCCAGGACGGTGGTGCTCGGCGACCTCAACGACTACGAGTTCTCCCGGACCGTCACCACCCTCACGGACGGCAAGGTCCTCAAGCCGCTGATCAGCACCCTGCCGGCCGCGGAGCGCTACACCTACGTCTACGACGGCAACTCGCAGACCCTGGACCACATCCTGACGAGCCCGGCCGTCACGCACTACGACTACGACGTGGTGCACATCAACGCCGAGTTCGCCGACCAGGCCAGCGATCACGACCCGCAGGTCGTACGGATCGACGTCAGCCGGTGCCGCAAGGACTGACCGCGGAGCAGGAGAACGGCGGAGCGGGTGCGGGCGGGTGCGGGCCCGGGTTACGCGTACAGGCCCCCGCCCGCCTCGTCCTCGAAGACCTCCGGCCAGTACCGCCGGCCGTCGTCCGTGGGGACGGCCGCAACCGGGGTCGGGTCGCAGGCGACCGGGTCGACGGCGGCCAGGGTGCGGGACATCGTCTCGGCGAGCTGGTCGTAGGCCTCGGTCAGCCGGTGCACCGCGTCCAGGGCCCGCTCACGGCGTATCAGCCAGAGGGTGAACGCCAGCGTCGAGATGTCGGCGTTGAGCGGGCGCAGGCCGAGGTCCGGCTCGCTCCAGCTCAGCACCGCGCCGGTGGCGCCGTCGACGACCAGGCTGGTGTCCTCGAGGAGATGGCCCAGGCGGATCAGCCGGTCGGCGTTCGCGGGCAGCAGCTCCTCGGTGAGGACGCCGGCGCGGTCGTCCGCGTAGTACTCGGCGAGGGTCTGCAGCGGCATGTCCGTCTCCAGCGAGAACCAGACGACCTGCTCCGGCAGGCCCACCTCGCGCAGGAAGCGGCGGGTCGGGGCGTGCGTGAGTGCCCTCGGGCAGTCGACGTCCTCGAACCGGACGACCTCGCCGGAGCCGAACTCCTCGTCCAGGAGACGGACCGGCAGATCCAGGGCCAGGCCGGACGCCGTGCCCGGGCCCGCCACCAGGGCCAGCGGGCGGATCACCGCGGCCAGCTTCCAGAAGGGGCCGGACGCGCCGCCCGTGTCCTTCGCGCCCTCCTCGAAGACGGCCAGCAGCTGCCGTGACGCCTCCGCCACCGCCTTCGGCCCGAGCCGGCTCGCGTAGCAGGCGAACTGGCCGCGCAGCGCCGCCAGTTCGTCCACCGCCGTCGCGTAGCGCACCAGCTTCTCCAGGGAGGGCGCGAGCGGGCGGAGGTCCATCAGGTCGGGGCGGTCGTGCAGGAAGTAGGTCGTGGAGATCTCGCCCGTCATGCCGTCGAGCAGGACGGACTCCGTCTCACGGCCGTCGGCGCCCAGGAGCCCGCCTATCACCAGCCGGTCACGCAGCTCCGCCGCCAGACGGCCGCCGGGGTCGCCCGTGGAGTCACCCACCGTGCGCAGGCCGTCCGTGCGCAGCGCCTCGAACGTCAGCAGGCCGCCGTCGCCCGGGGTCGCGGGCAGGCCGGGGCCGGTGAGCCAGCGGCGCGTCGGCGCATGCGTGACGTGAGGGAAGAGCTCGTCCTCGGTGAAGGTGATCGTCGTCGTGGCGGTGGTGGTCCTGGTCGTGCCCATCGGGTCCCCCGTGCGGAAAGTTGCGTGCGCCGTCCCACTGCTCCGCAGCCTATGCGGCACCACTGACAACGGCGCTGACCAGCGACTGCACCCAGCACACCTGTCACCGGTCCCGCACTGACAGACGTCGGGGCGGCCTCGCGAGTTCCCTTTTCGGCCCGATCGGCCCGATCACCTCTCAGGTGAGGTACACACCGCCGAGCACCACGACCACCGCCGCCACCACGAACAGCAGGATCCAGCCCAGCAGCCTGCCCACGCCGGGCGCGGGTTCGAACCGCTGCGCGTCCGAGCCCGGATCCGAGCCCGAGTCCGATTCCGGGCCCGCAGGTGCGTCCGGCGCCGGCTGCCGCTCGCTCACCGGTCCGTCACCACGGCCGCCTGCGGCCTTATCGGCAGCCGGTTCACCGGGCGGCCCGTGGCGGCCCGCACGGCGGAGGCGATCGCCGCGGGCGAGGTCACCACCGGGACCGCGCTGGCGGCCTTCGCGCCGAACGGGGCGACCACATCGCGTTCCTCGACCAGCTTGACGATCCGGATGTCCGGGGCGTCCAGAGCCGTGGGCAGCGCGTAACCGGTGAGGTCGGGGTGGCGGAGCAGGCCCCTCGGCGTGCGGAGGTTCTCGGTGAGCGCGATGCCGACCCCCTGCGTCACACCGGCCTCGATGCGCGCGGTGAGCTGCGCCGGGTTGAGGATCCGGCCGACGTCCTGGGCGACCGCGAGTTCGACGACCCGGACCGAGCCCAGCTCGATGTCGACGTCCACGACCGCGCGGATCGCGCAGAAGGCGAGGCCTACGAAGGCGTCGCCCTGGCCTGCCGCGTCCAGCGGCTCGGTCGGGTGCGGGCGGCACTGGGCCGTCGCCCACAGCTCCTTGCCGTGCATCTCCTCCATGACGGTCGTCGACAGAACGCCGTCGTACGAGGTGATCTTGCCGTCCGTGATCTGGAGCAGCTCCGTGGACATGCCGAACTTGTGCGCCAGGGGCTGGAGCAACTGCGTGCGGACCATCTTCGCCGCGCGCTCCACGGCGCCGCCCGACACCCACGTGTGCCGGCCGCGGCAGCCGGGGCCCGCGGGCGGCTGGTCGGTGTCGACGGGGGCCACGTGGACCTCGTCCACGCCCAGCGTCTCCTGGACGATCTGGCGGGCCAGCGTCGTGAAGCCCTGCCCCGTCTCCACCGCCGCGCACAGCACCGTCGCGACGCCGTCCTGGACCTTCACGGTCGCCGTGGAGACCTCGTCGGCGCCCTCCGCGCCCAGCATGTGCACCATGCCGAGCCCGTAGCCGACGCCCCGGCGCACCGCACCGGGTTCGCCCGCGCCCTCGGGGCCGCCGGGCAGCAGCCAGTCGTCCTCCGGCGTGTCCTTGGGGAGCGCCGGGAGGGGGAACTCCCGGACGGCCTGGAGGAGTTCGGCCACGGGGGCCGGGCAGGTCACCGTCTGGCCGGTCGGCAGGACGTCCCCGGTCGCCATGGCGTTGCGCAGCCGCAGCTCCGCCGGGTCGACGCCGAGCTTCTTGGCCAGCTTGTCCATCTGCGCCTCGTAGGCGGCGCAGACCTGCATCGCGCCCTCGCCGCGCACATGGCCCGACGGCGGGTTGTTCGTGCGGACCGCCCAGCCCTCGATGAAGGCGTTCGGGACGACGTAGGGGCCGCAGGCGAAGGAGACGGCGGCGGCCAGGGCCTCGGCGGAGGTGTCGGCGTACGCGCCGGCGTCCAGCAGGATCTGGGCCTCGACCTTCACCAGCCGGCCGTCGGCGTCGGCGTGGTGACGGTAGCGCAGCAGCGTCGGGTGTCTGTGGGCGTGGCCGAGGAAGGACTCCTCGCGCGTGGCCGTGAGTTTCACCGGGCAGCCGGTCTTCAGCGCGAGCAGGCCGAGCGGGAGCTGGAAGCCCTGGTCCTCGCGGTCGGCGGTGGCGCCGGGCACCCCGGTGACGACGATCTTCACGCGCTCGGGTTCGAGGCCGTAGCAGGCGGCGGCGGTGTCCCGGTCGGTGTGCGGGTCGGTGGAGGCGAGGTAGAGCTCCACACCGCCGTCGGGACGGGGCACCGCGAGGCCGGCCTCGGCGCCGATCGGGGCGGGATCCGCGCGGCCGATACGGTACTGGCCCTCGACGACGACGTCGCCGGCCGCGGACGGGTCGCCGTGGTGCAGCGGGATGTGCCGGATCAGGTTGCCGTCGGGGTGCAGCGCCTGCGCCTCGAAGGCCTGCTCCGGGTCGATCACCGGCTCGAGCACCTCGTACTCGACGATGACGGCCGCGGCGGCCATCCGCGCGGTGTCCGGGTGGTCGGCGGCGACGGCCGCGATGGGCTCGCCGTGGTGGCGTACGACGTCGGACGCGAACACCGGACGGTCGGCCCTGCCGCGACCGTGCAGGGCGCGGCCGGGGACGTCCTCGTGGGTGACGACGGCCCGGACGCCGGGCATCTCCCGCGCGTGTGACGTGTCGATGGACACGATCCGCGCGTGCGGGTGCGGCGAGCGCAGCACGGCCGCCCACAGCAGGCCCTCGGCCCACAGGTCGGCGGCGTACGGGAAGGTGCCCTCCGTCTTGGCGCGCGCGTCGGCGGGCTGCAGGGAGGCGCCGAGCCCGTGCGGGATCGGCTCGGGTGCCGGGGCGGCATCCACGGGGGTCGTCGTGGTGACCGTCTCGTTGCTCACGCCTGGCCTCCGTCCTGGCCCTGTCCGTACGCCGGGTCGTGCGGGTGGGGCTGTGCAGGGTTCTCGAACGCCGACGGGTGGACGCCTCCGGCGCCCGGGCCCGCCTGGTGCGGAATACGTGCCTCGTCGCCGTCCGTCTCGGCGTCCGCGGCGGCGGTCGCCTCCCGCTCGGCCACGACGTCCTGGACGGCGCGCAGGACGCCCCGGTAGCCGGAGCAGCGGCACAGGTTGCCGCACAGGGCCTGGCGGGCCTCGAGTTCGGTGGGGGCCGGGTTGCCCTCCAGCAGGTCGTGCACGGTCATCGCCATGCCGGGCACGCAGAAGCCGCACTGCACGGCACCGCACCGGGCGAGCGCCCGCTGCACGTCCGAGGCCTGGCCGTCGACGGCCAGGCCCTCGACGGTGCGGATCTCGCTGCCGGCGGTGGTGACGGCCGGGACCAGGCAGGAGGCGACGAGCCGCCCGTCCACCTGGACGTTGCAGGCCCCGCACTCGCCCTGCGAGCAGCCGTCCTTGGCGCCCGCGAGGCCGAGCCGCTCGCGCAGGACGTAGAGCAGCGACTCGCCGATCCAGGCGTCGGTGACGGGGCGGTCGGAGCCGTTGACGCGCAGCACGTAGCCGGCGAGGGGGTGTTCCTCGTGGAACGGCGCCGGGGCGTCGTCCGTCTCGTCCGCGGGCCCGTCGGACCCAGCCGGCTCGGCGGCCTCGGCGGACCGGGGCGGGGCGGTGTCGGGAGCGGCGTGGGCCTCGGGATCCCGAGGGGCGTCCGCGTCGGCGGACCGGTCCTCCGACGCCTCGGCCGGGCCGTGCGCGGCTCCGTGCGGGGGCGCGGGTTCCACGGGCGGTCGCGCGGGCCCGTGGGAGGCCTCAGCGGGCTCGTCAGCGGCCTCGTGGGCGTAGTCGGTCTCGCCGGACGCCTCGGCGGTCCCCTCGGCCTCAGCGGCCCGCTGGGCGTCCCGCCCGGCGGTCTCCGCAGGCCCGCTCGGTGCCACCGTGTACGCCTCGGCGGAGATTTCCGGGGCGTAGGTCCCGTTCGGGTGCGCGTGCTGCCCGGTGTACTCGGCGGGGTGCTCGGCGGCGGGGTGGTGCCGGTCGGGTTCCCCGCCCATCGGGCCGCGCTCCGGCGCCTGCCCGAACGCGGACTCCTCGGTCGCCGGCCGCACGGCCGTGTGCGCCTCGTCGGTGCGCTGCCCCCACGCCTGGTCCGTCACACCGTGGTCCGTGACACCGTGGTCCGCCGGGCCTGCCGGTTCCGTCGCCCAGGGCGCGGACGCGCCGCCGGGCAGGGTGGACGGGGGCGTGCCGCCCCACTGCTCGACCAGGGACGAGGTGGTGAACTCGCCCGACTCGTCGGGCAGGTCGCCGCCCGCGACGGGGATCGACCACTGGCCCGTCACGTCGTGGCCGGGCGCCGGCCGCGGTGCGCCCGACTCGCCGGAGGTGTCCTCGAAGGCCCACTGGCCGGTCGCGCCGGGGTGGTAGGTGAACCGGTCGTCGCCGACCGTCTGCGGGGTGTCCTGCGCGACGGGCCAGTCGGAGCCGCCGGCCGGGGCGGCCCAGGGTCCGGTGCCGTCCGTGGGGGGCGCCACCGCTATCTGCGGCGGCACGTACCCATGGCCCGGCGCGGCGAGGGGACTGTCGCCGCGGGCGGCCAGGAAGGCGTCGATGCCGCCCTCGGGGAGCTTCACGAAGGCGGTCGCGCCGTCGTCGTAGTCCCCCTGGGGCAGCGGGTCCCAGCGGCCGCCGCCCTGCGGCGCGCCCCGGCCCTGCCCGTCTTCCTGTCCGTGTCCGGGTCCGTGCTGGTCGTCGCTCACGACAGCGCCCTCCCCAGTGCTCGTCGGGCCAGCGCGGCGACAGTGCGCCGCAGGTGCAGTACGGCGGGCGGAAGTTCCGGTACGGAGCCGTCCACGTCCGGCACCGGGTCGGGGATGCAGGCGGCGGCGACGTACTCCCCGAAGGCGGTCAGCGCCTCGGGGACGATGGCGCGGGCGTTGTCCCAGTCGATGAGCCGGGCGACCCACTGCTCGGCCTCCAGCGGCCGCAGCGGCATCGGCGCTATGGCCCCGACGGCGCACCTGACGCCCCGCCGGGCGGGGTCGAGGACCAGCGCCACGGAGGCCACCGCACGGCCCGGACCGGTGCGGCCGGTCGCCTTCAGGAAGATCTGCGGGGCATGCAGCAGCGGCACGCGCACGTACCCGATGAGTTCGCCGCCGCGCAGCATCTCCATGCCGGCGAGCAGGTGCGACACCGGCATCTCACGGCGGGCTCCGCCCGGGCCCGCGATGATCAGGGTCGCCTCCAGCGCGGCCAGCACGGGCAGCGCGTCGCCCGTGGGAGCGGCCGAGGCGATGTTGCCGCCGAGGGTGCCCGCGTTGCGGATCTGCGGCGGGCCCGCGGCGCGCGCGGCCGCGGCGAGCGCCGGGATCAGGGCGGCGAAGTCGGGGCGGCCCATCCGCGCGTGGGTGAGTCCGGCGCCGAGCAGCGCGTGGCCGTCCTGGTACTGCCAGCCGCGGATCTCGCTGATGCGGCCGAGGCCGACCAGGCCGGTGGGCCTGAGCTGCCCCGAGTTGACGGCGGCCATCAGGTCGGTGCCGCCGGCCACCGGGACGGCGGCGGGCATGGCGGCCAGCGCCGCCACGGCCTCGTCCAGCGTCGTGGGCAGGGTGACGGCCTGCCCCGCCTGCGGTGCGTGCGTGGTCAAAACCGGCTGCCCCTTCCCGCTGCCCCACCTGGTCCCACCTGTGCTGCCGTACGGTACGTGCTGACAGGGCGGACGTGGCAACTCTGGCACATCTTCGCAACACCCGAACGCGGGGGTCCGCTAGGAGGCATTCGCCCACCTCATCGGGGAGATGGTCCGTTTTCGTACGGCATCGCCGGTGCGCGTGAATTGCCACTCTTCGGTGAGCATGCCGGGGTTTATCCAGGACGTACGGCATCACCGGTTCGGGGGTGGGCCGTCGATCGGGCGCCCCAGGACGCCCGGGCGCCGCTGCCACGGCCTGGGCCCGGTGGGCGGACGGTAGCCGACGCCCAGCGCGTCGAGCCGTTCGTAGTGGGCCTCCATCCGCCGCTCGAAGTCGGCGAAGTCCCGCTCCGCCGGGGCGGGCAGGACACTCCAGGCGACCTCGGCGAAGGCGGCGAGCCGGGGGAAGGCCTGGTAGTCCACGCGCGCGTGGTCCTCCATCACCTCGGTCCACAGGTTGGCCTGCGTGCCGAGCACGTGCCCCGCCTCCTTCGGTGTGAGCTCCTCGGGAACGGGTTCGAACCGGTAGACGTCCTCCAGGGTGCGCACGAACCCGATCGGCACCGGCTCGTCCGCTCCGCCGTCCTGCCGGTGGTCCAGGTACACCTGCTGCTCGGGGCACATCACGACGTCGTGCCCGGCTCGCGCGGCGGCGATCCCGCCCGCGTAGCCACGCCAGGACGACACGGCCGCCCCGTCCGCGAGCCCGCCCTCCAGGATCTCGTCCCAGCCGATGAGCCGGCGCCCGCGCGCGGAGAGCCATGTGTCGAAGTGCCGGACGAACCAGGACTGGAGCTCGTCCTCGTCGGCGAGGCCGAGTTCCCCGATGCGGGCCTGCGCGGCAGGCGACCGCCGCCACTGGTCCTTGAGGCATTCGTCACCCCCGACGTGGATGAACTCCGAGGGGAACAGCTCCAGCACTTCCTCGAAGACGCCCTCGTAGAAGCGCAGGGTGTCGTCGGTGGGGGCGAGTACGTGGGGACTGATCCCCCAGTCGTCCCACACGGAGAGGGCGGCGCCCCCGTCGGCGGACGCGGGGACGACGTCGGTGTTGCCGAGTTCCGGATAGGCGGCGATCGCGGCCTGCGAGTGGCCGGGGACGTCGATTTCCGGGACCACGGTGATATGCCGCTCGGCGGCGTAGGCGACGATCTCCCGGATGTCGTCCCGCGTGTAGAAGCCACCGTGCGGCTTCTCCTCCCACAGCGGTGAGGCCCGGTGGCCGAATTTCGTGCGGGTCCGCCAGGAACCGACCTCGGTCAGCCGGGGGTACCGCTCGATCTCGATGCGCCAGCCCTGGTCGTCCGTCAGGTGGAAGTGGAAGACGTTGAGTTTGTGCGCCGCCATCAGGTCCAGGTAGCGCAGGACGCCGTCCTTGGGCATGAAGTGGCGGGCGACGTCGAGCATCAGGCCGCGCCAGCGGAAGCGGGGGGCGTCCTCGATGATCTGGTGCGGGACGCCGTAGGTGATCCCGGGCCGCACGGGGGCGCGCCGGAACGCGTGCCGGCCGAGCAGCTGACGCAGCGTCTGCGCGCCCCAGAAGACACCGGCCGGGCTTCCGCCGAGGATCTCGATGCCCCGGGTGGCGACGACGCTCAGCCGGTACGCCTCCGGCTCCATCGTGTCGTCCAGACACAGCCGCACGGAGTCGCGGGCGCCCTGCGGCCCGGGACGCAGGGGCACCCCGAAGGCCGCGCCCAGGGTGGCGCGCAGCCAGCGTTCGGTGCCCTCCGTGCCGGGCGCGGCCCACACGGTGGTGTGCTCGTCGATGTCGACACCGCAGCGCTTGGGGCCCTCCACGGCACGCGGCGCGGGGACGAGGTCGACGAGGTCGAATGCAGAAGTCACATCAGTCCTTTACCGCTCCGCCCAGCCCGGAGACCAGCCGTCGCTGTACGAGTACGAAGAACACCAGAACCGGAATCGTCATGACCGTGGAACCCGCCATCACCCCGCCCCAGTCGGGGTCGTCCGGCTCGTAGAAGACCAGCAGGGCCATCGGCAGCGTCGACTGCGAGGTGTCGCTGATGATGAAGGACTTGGCGAACAGGAAGTCGTTCCAGGCGGAGATGAAGGAAAACACGCTCGTGGCCACCAGACCCGGCAGGACGAGCGGGAAAAGGATCTGCCACATAAAGCGCGTACGGCTCGCCCCGTCGAGGTACGCGGCCTCCTCCAGCGCTTCCGGAACCGCTTTCACGAACCCTCTCAGCATCCAGATCGCGAAGGGCAGTGAGAAAGCGATGTGCGGCAGGATCAGGGAGCCCAGGGTGTTCAGCTGGCCGAAGTCCCGCATGAGGAAGAACAACGGGATCGTCAGCGCCTCCACGGGCACCATCTGGGCCACCAGGAACATGATCAGCAGGGTGGTGCGGAAGCGGAACCGGAACCGGGTCACGGCGGTCGCGGCGAGAAACGCGATCACTCCGGAGGCGATCACCACCGCACCCGCCACGACCAGGCTGTTGAGGAAGTAGCGGCCGAATTCCTGCTGCCCGAAGACGCGCCGGAAGGAATCCAGGGAGGGTGCGAGCGTCCACGGCCGTGGCTCGCTCGAGCGGATCTCCCCGGCCGGTTTGAAGGCGCCCAGCACCATCCAGTACAGCGGGAAGGCGACGACCACCGCGACCAGCAGCGCGCAGGCCTCGGCGGCGAACCGCCATGGACGGGCCACCGCGCCCCGCACAGAACGCACGCTTCCGCGTTTCGCGACTCCTCTCACAGTTCCTCCCCCTGTCGGCGCAGCAGCCGCAGATAGACCAGCGTGACGGCGAGCAGGATCAGCAGCATCACGACGCCGATCGCCGCTCCCAGGCCGTACTGCGAGGAGGCGAAGGCCTGTTGGTAGGCGTAGACGTTCAGGACGAGGTTCTGCCCGGCGATGCCGCCCCCGTTGGTCATCACGTAGATCTGGGTGAAGACCTTGAAGTCCCAGATGACCGACTGGATGGTGACGACCACGAGGATCGGGCGGAGCATCGGGGCCAGCACGGACCGCCAGATCCGCCACTGCGAGGCGCCGTCCAGCGCCGCCGCCTCCAGGACCTCGGACGGCACGGAACGGATCCCGGCGTAGACGGTGACCATCACGAACGGGAAGGAACACCAGACCACTTCGAGCAGGACGAGGAGGAAGGCGCTGAGGCGGCCGTACGTCCACGAGTGGTCGCCGAGGCCCAGCAGCCGGTTCACCGGACCGAAGTCGGGGTCGAACAGGAAGAGCCAGACCGTGGAGCCGGTGACCGCGGGGGTCGCCCAGGCGCCCATCGCGGCCAGCATCAGCGCCAGCCGCGGCACGGCACGCACGCGCGTGAGGAGCACGGCGAGTGCGCAGCCGACGGCCAGGGTGGAGACCACACAGGCCGTCGCGAAGACGACCGTCGACAGGAGCACCTGCCAGAACCGGTCGTCGGAGAAGACGTCCGCGTAGTTGCCGAAGCCCCGGAAGGCGGTGGGCTCCCCGCCGCTGACCTGGGCCTGGGTGTAGCGGAAGAGCGAGATCAGGCCGAGCTGGTAGACGGGGTAGGCGAGCAGCGCGGCGAGGACGACGAGCGCGGGCGCGAGGTAGAGCCAGGGCGCCGTCTGCCGCCGCCCCCTCCGCCCTGCCGAGGGGCGCGAGGCGGTATCGGATGTGCGGCCACCGCCGCGTGGGCGCGACCGGACTGCTGCGGCCCGCGGTCGCCCACGGACCTCGGCGGTTGAGCTGTCGGGTGTCATGGGCGTCACCCGGCGGAGCCGAACGCGGCGTCCATCTTCTTCGCGGCCTCCGCCGAGGCCGCGGCCACGTCCTTCCTGCCGCTGACGATCTCCTGGAACATCGTCGGCAGGACGAGGGAGGAGTCGATCTGCGACCACGCGGGCGACGCGGGCACGAACTCGGTCCCGGCGGCCAGGGTCTGCACGAAGGGCTTCACGAAGGGCTCCTTCGCGGCGGCCTGGTCCCGGACGTCCGTGAAGGTGGGCAGGAAGCCCATCGCGTCGAACAGCGCGGCCTGGGTCTTCTTCGAGGCGAGGGCCTCCATCAGCTGGACGGCGAGGGTGCGGTGCGAGGTGCTCTTCAGCACGCCGATGTTGTTGCCGCCCGCGAAGGCCGGGGCGATCGAGCCGGGCGTCACACCCGGCAGCGGTACGACGGCGTACTCGCCCTTCACCTTGCCGGCCTCCACGGCCGTGTGGCTGAAGTCGCCGCCGATCGCCATCCCGGCCTTGCCCGCGGCGAAGGCGGTGACGGTGTCGTTGCCGCCCATGCCCGCGCACTTGGCGGCGGGACAGTTGTCGTCCGAGAAGAGCGACGTGTACGCGGCGATGCCCTTCCGGGCGGCCGCGCTGTCGATGCCGGAGGCGTAGGAGCCGCTCTTTCCGGTGGCGAGTTCACCGCCGTTGGCCCATACGAAGGGCATCGCGCCGTAGGTGTAGGCGCCACCGACCACCAGGCCGTACAGATCGGGCTCGGCGGCCCGGATCTTCCGGGCGGTGGCCGCCAGCTCGGCCATGGTCCTCGGGACTGCCAGCCCCAGCTCCTCGAACACGTCCGTGCGGTAGTACAGGGCGCGGACGCCGACGTAGAAGGGCGCGCCGTAGAGCTTGCCGTCGACGGTGACCGACTGCTTGGCCGTGGGGTCGGTCGCCTTGGCCTCGCTCCAGTCGGCGAAGTCCTCGGTGACGTCCAGGAGTCCGCCGTCGTGGACGTATCCGGCCGTGTCGGTGTTGCCGTACTCGATGACGTCGGGAGCGGACTTCGGGTCGTTGAAGGCGGCCTTGACGCGCTGGGCGCGGGTTTCGACGGGGATGTACTCGACGTCGACCTTCGCACCCTCGTGGGCCTTCTCGAAGGCGGTGACGGCGGCGTCGACGACCTGTTCCTTGGGCTGGTTGCCGACCTCCTGGAAGAGCCAGACGCGCAGGGTGCCCGTCTTGTCGTCCGTGTCGGAAGAGGAGTTGCCGGATGTCTGGGGGGCGCAGGCGGTGACGACCAGGGCGGCGGCCGTGAGCACGGCCAGTCGGGTGGGGAGCTTCATGGCGCGATCCTCCGAGCGTTGCAACATATGCAATGACTGTTTCGCTCTGCACAACACACCGGAGGCTATGGACTGGAGGAACGCGCCGACAAGAGGTCTCCACCACTCTGTGACCACCTGACGCACCCCGTGCAACGACAAAGACGGCGCAAGGCGACACAAGGCCCCCGGGGCGCGTGGTGACGCGCCCCGGGGGCCTCGGGAAAGCTGCTGAGTCCTGCGGCTACTTCTTGTCGCCGCCCTTGCCCTTGTCGTCCCCGCCACCGGCCATGGACTCGAAGATCTCCTTGCACATGGGGCAGACGGGGTACTTCTTCGGGTCGCGGCCGGGCACCCAGACCTTGCCGCACAGCGCCACGACGGGCGTCCCGTCGAGGGCGCTCGCCATGATCTTGTCCTTCTGGACGTAGTGGGCGTAGCGCTCGTGGTCCCCGTCGCCGTGCGACACCTGCGGCGTCGGCTCTACGAGGGTTCCCGTCCCAGTGCCTCGCTGGGGCTGGGTCTCAGGCTCAAGAGTGCTCATGACGCCAAGGGTACTGAAGCCGCGTACCGAAGCTCACACCCGTCAGTTGAGCGAGGCGTCGTCCGGATAGGTCGCCACCATCGCGAGTTCGCTGCGCTGGCGGCGCAGCACCTCGCGCCAGAGTCTCTCGGGGGACGGCGAGGACACGTCACCCGGTTCGGACTCCACGACGTACCAGGCGCCCTCCTCCAGCTCGTCCTCCAGCTGACCCGGGCCCCAGCCGGCATATCCGGCGAAGATCCGCAGGGAGCCGAGGGCCGAGGCCAGGAGTTCCGGTGGGGCCTCCAGGTCGACGAGACCGATCGCGCCGTGCACCCGGCGCCAGCCGATCGGGGTGCCGTTGACGGTCGTGCCACCCGGGATGACGGCGATGCCGAGGGCCGAGTCGAGGGAGACCGGGCCGCCCTGGAAGACGACGCCGGGTTCACCGGTGAGATCCGCCCAGCCCTCCAGGATGTCGCTCACGCCCACCGGAGTGGGCCGGTTGAGGACGACACCGAGGGAGCCCTCCTCGTCGTGGTCGAGAAGGAGCACCACCGCACGGTCGAAGTTCGGGTCCGCCAGGGCGGGCGTTGCCACGAGCAGCCGCCCCGTGAGCGAGGACACCTCGGTCATGCCAGACATGATCCCGCATCTTCCCGTGAAGTGGGGAGGCAACCCGGGCACCGGGGGCGCGCACGGGTGCGGTCCGGGCGCACAGGCCCGCGCGGCGGTCGGCGGTGACCCCATGTGCCCGGTGGGGAACGGTTCGTGTTGTGACACAGCTATGACGCACCTGGGCGGTCCCTGGGCTTACGGGACAGGGGTCGGCGGCGATTACTCTGTCTCATCTGGCCCTGCCCCCGACATCAACGGCCCTTGCCCCATCCACCATCCATGGAACGCGAGATACATGACCGTCAACGGCTCTGACGACGTACTGCTTGTCCACGGCGGCACCCCGCTCGAGGGCGAGATCCGTGTCCGCGGTGCGAAGAACCTCGTACCCAAGGCCATGGTCGCCGCCCTGCTGGGCAGTGAGCCGAGTCGGCTGCGCAATGTTCCGGACATCCGTGACGTGCGGGTCGTACGCGGCCTGCTCCAGCTGCACGGTGTGACGGTCCGGCCGGGCGAGGAGCCGGGCGAGCTGGTGCTCGACCCGACCTACGTGGAGAGCGCGAACGTCGCCGACATCGACGCCCACGCGGGTTCGAGCCGGATCCCGATCCTGTTCTGCGGCCCGCTGCTGCACCGCCTCGGCCACGCGTTCATCCCGGGCCTGGGCGGCTGCGACATCGGCGGCCGGCCCATCGACTTCCACTTCGACGTGCTGCGGCAGTTCGGCGCGAAGATCGAGAAGCGGGAGGACGGCCAGTACCTGGAGGCCCCGCAGCGGCTGCGCGGCACCAAGATCGTGCTGCCGTACCCCTCCGTCGGCGCGACCGAGCAGGTGCTGCTGACCGCCGTCCTGGCGGAGGGCGTCACCGAGCTCTCGAACGCGGCCGTGGAGCCGGAGATCGAGGATCTCATCTGCGTGCTCCAGAAGATGGGCGCCATCATCGCGATGGACACCGACCGCACGATCCGCATCACCGGTGTCGACAAGCTCGGCGGCTACAACCACGCCGCCCTGTCCGACCGCCTGGAGGCCGCCTCCTGGGCGTCCGCGGCGCTGGCGACCGAGGGCAACATCTACGTCCGCGGCGCCCAGCAGCGCTCGATGATGACGTTCCTGAACACCTACCGCAAGGTGGGCGGCGCGTTCGAGATCGACGACGAGGGCATCCGCTTCTGGCACCCGGGCGGCCAGCTGAAGTCCATCGCGCTGGAGACGGACGTCCACCCCGGTTTCCAGACCGACTGGCAGCAGCCGCTGGTCGTCGCGCTGACGCAGGCCACCGGCCTCTCGATCATCCATGAGACGGTCTACGAGTCCCGTCTGGGCTTCACCTCCGCGCTCAACCAGATGGGCGCCCACATCCAGCTGTACCGCGAGTGCCTCGGCGGCTCGAACTGCCGCTTCGGGCAGCGCAACTTCCTGCACTCCGCGGTCGTGTCGGGCCCCACGAAGCTCCAGGGCGCCGACCTGGTCATCCCCGACCTCCGCGGCGGCTTCTCGTACCTGATCGCCGCTCTCGCGGCCCAGGGCACCTCCCGGGTGCACGGCATCGACCTGATCAACCGCGGCTACGAGAACTTCATGGAGAAGCTCGTGGAGCTGGGCGCGAAGGTCGAGCTCCCGGGCAAAGCACTGGGCTGACCCCCACCGCCTCACCCCGGCCCGGAGAAGCGACCCGGCCGGGGGTCCGGGGGGGCGCGCCCGGGCAGACACGGCGGCAGCACGGAGAAGGCAGCCCGGAGAGGCTCGTGGAGCTGGGCCCGGAGGTCCGGCTCCCGGGCGGAGCACTGGCCCGGAACCCCTCGGCGCGGGCCGGTGGAACCGGCCCGGCCGGCGCTCGAGGGCGTGCGTGAGGGCACAACGATGGGGCGGCACCCGGAATCCGGGTGCCGCCCCATCACGTTGCCTACACCGCGTACACCGTCCGGTGAGGTGTAGACGGCAAGGTCACTTGCCCTTTGCCGCTTCCTTGAGCTTCGAGCCCGCGGAGACCTTGACGCTGTAGCCGGCCGGGATCTGGATCGGGTCACCGGTCTGCGGGTTGCGGGCGGTGCGAGCGGCACGGTGGGTGCGCTCGAAGGTCAGGAAGCCGGGGATCGTGACCTTCTCGTCGCCCTTGGAGACGATGTCGCCGACGACCTCGGCGAACGCGGCCAGCACTGCGTCGGCGTCCTTGCGGGTCACCTCGGCGCGGTCGGCCAGCGCGGCCACCAGCTCACTGCGGTTCATGTTGTTACTCCCGTGTTCTTCTTGCCGTTGCGGCGTGCCACGCGGCGGAGCCGCATGTTGGGCACAGCGAAAGTCGATGTGCACGCGCCCAGAGACGCATCCTGCCCCTACCAGCGGCGCGAAAGCCAATCCGGCACCCGCACGGAGTCGTGAGACAACCCTTGGGAGTCACACGAAGGACGGTTGGGTCGGGCGCAACCCTAGAGGGCTGTCGACGGCGCGAGGTTCCGCGACGCGCCGTTGCGGGGGCCGCCGTGGCGATCCTCACAGCCCCCGCATACCCGGCGGCGCCGAGATCATGGCGCCGATCTCGGGCTTGTGCCGATCCCGGGCTTACGAGGCCGACGCTCCCGCCGCCTTCGCGGCCTCCCGCACCGCACCCGCCACGGCGCCGGCGACCTTGTCGTTGAAGACGCTGGGGATGATGTAGTTCGCGTTGAGCTCGTCGTCGCTCACGACGTCCGCGAGGGCCTTCGCGGCCGCGAGCATCATCTCGGTGTTGACGGTGCGGGACTGCGCGTCCAGCAGGCCGCGGAAGACGCCCGGGAAGACCAGCACGTTGTTGATCTGGTTGGGGAAGTCGGAGCGGCCGGTGGCCACGACGGCGGCCGTCTGACGGGCGATCGCCGGGTCGACCTCGGGGTCCGGATTCGCGAGCGCGAACACGATCGCGTCGTCGGCCATGGCGGCCACGTCGTCGCCGCCGAGGACGTTCGGGGCGGAGACGCCGATGAAGACGTCCGCGCCGCGCACGGCCTCCTTCAGGGTGCCGGTGAGGCCCTCGGGGTTGGTGTTGTCGGCGATCCAGCACAGCGCCGAGTCCGGGGCCGCGTCGACCAGGTCCGCGCGGTCCGCGTGGACGACGCCGTGGATGTCGGCGACGACCGCGTTCTTCACGCCGGCCGCCAGCAGCAGCTTGAGGATGGCGGTACCGGCCGCGCCGGCGCCGGACATGACGACCCGCACGTCTCCGATGCCCTTGTTCACGACACGCAGGGCGTTCGTGAGGGACGCGAGGACGACGATCGCGGTGCCGTGCTGGTCGTCGTGGAAGACGGGGATGTCGAGGGCCTCGCGCAGCCGGGCCTCGATCTCGAAGCAGCGGGGGGCGGAGATGTCCTCGAGGTTGATGCCCGCGAAGCCGGGGGCGATGGCCTTGACGATCTCGACGATCGCGTCGGTGTCCTGGGTGTCCAGGCACAGCGGCCAGGCGTCGATGCCGGCGAACCGCTTGAAGAGGGCCGCCTTGCCCTCCATGACCGGCAGCGCGGCCATCGGGCCGATGTTGCCGAGGCCCAGCACGGCCGAGCCGTCCGTCACGACCGCAACGGAGTTGCGCTTGATGGTGAGGCGGCGGGCGTCCTCGGGGTTCTCGGCGATCGCCATGCAGACGCGGGCCACGCCCGGCGTGTAGATCATCGAGAGGTCGTCACGGTTGCGGATGGGGTGCTTGGACGCCATCTCGATCTTGCCGCCGAGGTGCATCAGGAACGTACGGTCGGAGACCTTGCCGAGGGTGACGCCCTCGATGCCGCGCAGCTGCTCGACGATCTCGTCGGCGTGGGCGGTGGAGGTGGCGGCGATGGTGACGTCGATCCGGAGCTTCTCGTGACCGGACGCGGTGACGTCGAGGCCGGTCACCGAGCCTCCGTGGGACTCCACGGCCGTGGTGATCTGGGAGACCGCCGTTCCGCTGGCGGGCACCTCCAGACGGACCGTGATCGAGTAGGAGACGCTGGGCGCCGTTGCCATGGCCGACTTCCTCTGCACTGCTGGGTGGCGGGATTGCCGTCCGATCGTCGCACCTACCGACGAGTACGTGAAAGCCGCCCCGGGTTGCGATCGTTTTGTTCTCAATCAAGTCGGTGCAGGCGCCGGAGAAGGCAACGAGAGAGGCCCACATCGCAGTGATGTGGGCCTCTCTCCCGTTCATGACACCGGCCCGCCATGCTCGCCTCGCGGCAAGTGGTCGCTCGTAGCGACGAAGGTTGGGCCCGGGGGCTTGGATCGAGCCGGTGTCACGACCAGGCTAACAAACGGATGGCCGAAGACCATTCCCGTCCGGCAGGTTCACAGGAAACGATCGGCCGTTCAGTCCCGCAGAAGGTCCGGGACGCCGTCCGCGTCCGGTTCGTCACGGTCCCCGGAGACGACCGTGAGCTGCTGGGTGGCCCGGGTGAGGGCCACGTACAGCACGCGCAGACCGGCCGGGCTCTCGTCCGCGATCTCCGCCGGTGAGACGACGACCGTGGCGTCGTACTCCAGGCCCTTGGCCTCGAGGCTGCCGAGGGCCACCACCCGGTCGCCCAGCCCGGCGAGCCAGCGTCTCGCCTCCTCGCGGCGGTTCATGGCCACCACGACGCCGACGGTGCCGTCGACCCGCTCCAGCAGGCGCCCGGCCTCCGCGCGGACGGTGGCGCCCAGGGTGTCGGTGACGGCCTCGAAGCGCGGCACGACGCCCGTCGACCTGACCGCCGACGGGGATTCGGCGCCGGGCATGGCCAGGGCCAGCACCTTCGCCGCCAGCTCGGCGATCTCGGCCGGGTTGCGGTAGTTCACGGTCAGCTGGAAGCGGCGGCGCGGGCGGGTGCCCAGGGCCTCGTCGCGGGCCTCGGCGGCTTCGTCGGGGTCGGACCAGGAGGACTGGGCCGGGTCGCCGACGACCGTCCAGGTGGCGTGCCGGCCGCGGCGGCCGACCATGCGCCACTGCATCGGCGTGAGGTCCTGTGCCTCGTCGACGATGACGTGGGCGTACTCGGTGCGCTCCTGGGCGAGCCGCTCGGCGCGCTCGCGCTGGGTCTCCTCGCGCACCGGCATCAGCTCCTCCAGACCGGTGAGCTGGTCCAGCGGGTCGTACTCGCGCCGCTTCCGCGGGCGCAGCGGGGCGCCGAGGATCGCCTGGAGCTCGTCGAGCATGGCGATGTCGTGCACCGAGCGGCCGTCCCGCCTGAGGGCGCGGGCGACCTTGCGGACCTCTCCCGGGTTGAGGACGCGCCGGGCCCAGCGGCCGAGCCGCCGTTCGTCGGCCATGGCGGCGAGGACCGCCTCCGGGGTCAGCTCGGGCCACCAGGCGTCGAGGAAGGCGATGAACGAGTCCTCGGAGGTCACGTCCTCGTCGAAGGAGGAGCGCAGCTCGGCGGCGAGTTGGGGGTCGCTGTGCCGGCCCACCGCCCCGGAGCGCTCCCACAGGGCGTCCAGGAGCAGCTTGCGGGCACGGGGGCGCAGGAGGTTCACCGGGGCGGTGCCGCTGAGGGCGCTCTGCCGGACGCGGTCCAGATCGGCGGCCTCCAGTTCCAGGCGGCGGCCGAAGGCCACGACCCGCAGCCGGGTCGGTGCCGCCCTGGGCGCGGGGGTCTCACCGGTCTCGTCGTCGGGGTCGTCGAAAGCCCGCTGCGCGGCGGCCCGGCCGCCGCTCTCCAGCGCGCCGCGCGCCGCCTTCCGGAGCACCTTCAGCATCCGGTACGACCCCTTGGCCCGGGCCACCGCCGGCGAGTCGTACAGGGTGGCCTCGGCGCCGTCGACGAGGGAGCCGATGGCGCGGATGGCGACCTGGCCCTCCTCGCCGAGCGAGGGCAGCACGCCCTCGGTGTACGCCACGAGGAGCGGCGTGGGCGAGACGATCAGGATGCCGCCCGCGTACCGGCGCCGGTCCTGGTAGAGCAGGTAGGCGGCCCGGTGCAGCGCGACGGCGGTCTTCCCGGTGCCGGGGCCGCCCTCGACGTAGGTCACGGAGGCGGCGGGGGCGCGGATGACCAGGTCCTGCTCGGCCTGGATGGAGGCGACGATGTCGCGCATGGTGTGGCTGCGGGCCTGTCCGAGGGCGGCCATGAGGGCGCCGTCGCCGATGACGGGCAGTTCGCCGCCGTCCAGCACCGCCTTCAGCTCGGGACGCATCAGGTCGTCCTCGACGCCGAGGACGCGACGCCCCTTCGAGCGGATGACCCGGCGCCGTACGACGCGCCCCGGGTCGACCGGGGTGGACCGGTAGAAGGGCGCCGCGGCCGGTGCCCGCCAGTCGATGACCAGCGGGGAGTAGTCGGAGTCGAGGACGCCGATACGGCCGATGTGGAGCGTTTCGGCGATGTCGGCGGTGTTGTCGTCGCGGACGGCCCCCTCGGCGGGCTCCACGGCGGTGTAGGCGCCGTCCGGGCCCTTCGCGCCGTCCTTGCCCGGGAGCAGGTCGATGCGCCCGAACAGGAAGTCCTCGAACTCGTTGTTGAGCCGGTTGAGGTGGACGCCCGCGCGGAACACCTGGGCGTCCCGCTCGGCGAGGGCGCCGGGCGTGCCGACCTGCCCCCGTTTGGCCGCGTCGTGCATCAGGAACTCCGCCTCGTGGATCTTCTCCTCGAGGCGCCGGTACACCCGGTCGAGGTGTTCCTGTTCGATGCCGATCTCTCGGTCCCGCACCGAATCCGGCGCGGTGTGCCGAACCGATCCGACCGCGGTTTCCTGCTGTGCCTGAACGGCCACCGGGCCCCCTTCTGACGTGCTGGGCAGCCGTCAACCGTACGCGAAGGGGACCCCGTGTAGGAAGTTACGCGTCGATCTGGACGAGCTTCTTGCCGTCGAAGGTCATGACCTCGAAGTGGTCGATCTCGTTGGTCTTGAAGGCGGCGCCGCCCACGACGTAGAGCGGGTTCTTGGCCTGCTCGGTCTTCGCGTTCGCGATGCCGTAGCCCCATTCCGGGACCGACCAGGAGGAGACCGTCTCACGCTCGCCGTTCTTGCCGACGGCGATGAGCGAGCACTTCTCCGGGCCCGTGACGTTCTTCAGCTCGACGCCGACCTCCGTGCCCCACCCCTTCTCGCCCATGGCGACGGTGGCGGAGACCTTGGTGGCGGAGTCGGTGGCGGAGACCCGGTCGGTGAGCGTGGCGAAGGTGTCCTTGGCGGCGTTGGCCGACTTGGTGGAACTCGCCTCCGTGCCCTTGGTCCCGCTGTCGCCGCCGGTCGCCGCCAGCACGGTGAGCGGGCCGCCGATGATCAGCGCGGCCGCGGCCGCCACCAGGAAGAACGAGCGGCGGCGCTTGACCGCGCGGCGCTCGGACACCTCGTCGACCAGCCGTTCCGCGAGCCGCGGGCTGGGGCGGGCGGACAGGGACTCGCCGATCGCGGGCGTGCCGGTGCCCGGCAGGTCCGCGAGAGCGGCCAGCATGGGTTCCATGCCGGCGAGCTCGTCGAGCTGCTGGGCGCACCACTCGCAGCCGGCGAGATGCATCTCGAAAGCGGTTGCTTCGGCGTCGTCGAGAATCCCGAGGGCGTAGGCGCCGACGGTCTCGTGTTCGCTCGGGCTCTGAGATCCCGTAGATCCCTGCATGGGTCCAGACATACCCGAACCACCTGCTCCGAATCCCCCGTAAACGCTCATCACGCCGTCACCCCCCGCTCCTCCAGAGCCAGCTTCATCGACCGCAGGGCATAGAAGACCCGTGAGCGCACGGTGCCGCTGGGTATCCCCAGCGTCTCGGCCGCCTCGTTGACGGTACGCCCCTTGAAGTACGTCTCGACGAGCACCTCCCGGTGGGCCGGGGTCAGGTCGTCGAGCGCGTCGGACAGCGTCATCAGCCACAGCGCCTTGTCGATCTCGTCCTCCGCAGGAATGACCTCCAGCGGCGACGGGTCGACCTCCTGCGGCCGGGCCTGCCGGCTGCGGTGGCCGTCGATGACGATGCGGCGTGCGACCGTCACCAGCCAGGGGCGTACAGATCCGGTCGCACGATTGAGCTGACCGGCGTTCTTCCAGGCACGGATGAGCGTCTCCTGCACGACGTCCTCGGCGCGCTGCCGGTCTCCGGCAACCAGGCGCAGGACATACGCAAGCAGGGGTCCGGCATGCTCCCGATACAGAGCACGCATCAGCTCCTCGTCAGGTTCCGAGGGCTGGGACATGCGATGTCGGGCCCTCGATCCACGTTCATTGGCCACGGCCGCATCCTTGCGCACGCCCACCTCCGGTGTCCGGGGGATCCCCCAGTCGGTCGCTCGACGACGGGTACGCAAGCGGGGTGTTGAGCGTTCAAACCGGGGAGACACTTTTCTTCGTGGTGTCATGACGAGCGGGGACATGGCGGCACATTCCCACCGCTTTTTCTTTACGTTTTCGCCACATCGACAAGATCACGCCGTGTGCCCGGCGCGCGGCCCGGGTAAACGGCGTGTAATCGAAATCACTTCGACAGCCGGTCGGCGACGCCTCTACGAAAGCCGCATACCAGGCAGGGCAGTTACGGCTGCGAAGCGAGCGCCGCCCGCCGACGGTGCCGCGCCACCCGCTCCCGGTTCCCGCAGACCTCACTGGAACACCAGCGACGCCGACGCCCCCGGGACATGTCGACATACACGATCGGGCAGTTGTCCCCCGCGCACTGCCGCAGTCCCGCCCGGGCGACGGGATCGGTGAGCAGTTCCACCGCGTCCCGGGCCACCGCGGCCAGCAGCGCGGCACACGTCGGCGGGCCGGCCAACTCACGGACCAGCCGGCCGTCTTCGCCGCGTACGGCACGCGGGGCGGGGGGCTCGGCCCGGGCGGCGTCGTTGACGCGGGCCAGGGCGAGGTCGTACGAGCCGGTTTCGGCGCGGCCGAGCCATCCGTGCACCAACCGGCCCGTGTTCCGTCGCAGTTCACGGAAGGCGGGCGGCCAGGAGGCGTCGGCGTGGACGAGCGCGGTGTCCGGCGGGACGAGTCCGCAGCCGCGGATCCACGCGGTCAACGGCGTGACGGCGTCGAGCCGTTCGACCGGGTGCGCGGTGGCGAGCAGGTCGAGACAGATCCGCCCGGCGTCGAAACGGAGCTCGTCCATGCGCGTGTCACCGCCTGCCGCGAGGCACTGCTCGGGGGAACCGTCCCTTCACAGTGACAGCGCGGGATGCCAATAACCAGCCCGCCGGGCTCCCCTCCGGGGGAGATTGCGGACGAGGCCGTTCAGGCCGAGGCGGGGATCCGGGGGCGGCGGCCCCCGGGACGGGACGCACAGGGGGCGGCAGCCCCCGGGCGCCTCCCCTACTCGTCGGCGTACTTCGCGTCCGCGGCCGGGTCCAGGGCCAGCCGGTATCCCCGTTTCACCACCGTCTGGATCAGCTTCGGCGCCCCGAGGGCCGTCCGCAGCCGGGCCATCGCCGTCTCGACGGCATGCTCGTCCCGCCCGGCGCCGGGCAGCGCCCTCAGCAGATCGGAGCGGGGCACGACCCACCCCGGCCGCCGGGACAGCGCCCGCAGCAACGACATCCCCGCCGGCGGCACCGGCTTCAACGACCCGTCCACCAGCACCGCGTGACCCCGGATCTCCACCCGGTGCCCGGCGATCGGCAGCGCCCGGGACCGCGACGGCAGCTCCTGGCACAGCAACTGCACGAGCGGCCCGAGCCGGAACCGCTCCGGCTGGACGGTGTCCACCCCGTGCGCCTGGAGCGGCAGCGCGGTGACCGGCCCGACGCAGGCGGGCAGCACATCGTGGGCGAGGGCGGCGAGCAGCTCGGGCAGCAGCCCGCGTTCCTCCGCCCGCGACAACAGGGACGCGGCGGCGGGGGCACTGGTGAAGGTGATCGCGTCCAGGCCGCGGGAGACGGCGGCGTCGAGGAGCCGGTCCAGCGGCGAGATGTCCTCCGGCGGCATCCACCGGTAGACGGGCACCCCCACCACCTCCGCGCCCGCGACCCGCAGCGACTCCACGAACCCGGGCAGCGGCTCACCGTGCAGCTGGACGGCGACCCGGCGCCCGTCGACGCCCTCCTCGAGCAGCCGGTCGAGCACCTCGGCCATGGACTCACTGGACGGCGACCAGTCCTCCGTCAGACCGGCGGCCCGCACCGCGCCCTTGACCTTGGGGCCGCGGGCCAGCAGCTCGACGCCGCCGAGCCGGTCGAGCAGCTGCTCGCCGAGCCCCCAGCCGTCGGCGGCCTCGATCCAGCCCCGGAAGCCGATGGCCGTGGTGGCGACCACGACGTCCGGCACCTGGTCGATCAGGTCCTTCGTGGCGGCGAGCAGCTCACCGTCGTCGGCGAGCGGCACGATCCGCAGGGCGGGCGCGTGCAGCACCGCCGCCCCCCGCCGCTGGAGCAGCGCGCTGAGCTCCTCGGCCCGGCGCGCGGCCGTCACGCCCACGGTGAAGCCCGCGAGGGGCCCGTGTTCGACGGCGCCCCGAGGGCCGGCGTCGAGTCGCTGCTGTTCCTCGTACATAACTCTCGTCCCGCTCGAGTCCCGTGTGCACCTACATGCCGACGAGCCTGTCAACGGTGCGTGACAGGCTCGGTTCGGCCACGTGTCGCCGGTGTTACGTCACACCTCGGCGTAGCTGAGCTGCTGCTTCGCCTCGGAGGCGGTGCTTCCTGCCGTGATCCTGCCGGACGGCCGGCGAAGGTATACGGCCCAGGTGACCCCGAAGCAGGCCGCGTAGAAGGCGAGGAAGGCGACGAAGGCGCCGGTCCCCGAACCGTAGGACAGGAAGGACTGCCGGAAGGCCAGGTTGATCCCGACCCCGCCGAGCGCGCCGACCGCGCCGATCAGTCCCATGGACGCGCCGGACAGACGCCGACCGTAGGCGGCCGCCTCCTCGCCCTCCAGCCCCTTGGCCACGGCCTTCGCCTGGAAGATGCCGGGGATCATCTTGTACGTCGAGCCGTTGCCGAGACCGCTGAGGACGAACAGCACCACGAAGACGGAGACGAAGAGCGGCAACGACTTCTGCATGCTGGCGAAGACCAGGACGGCGGTGGCGGCGGCCATGCCGACGTAGTTGTACAGGGTGATGCGGGCGCCGCCGTAGCGGTCGGCGAGCCAGCCGCCGACGGGACGGATGAGGGAGCCGAGCAGCGGGCCGATGAAGGTGAGGTAGGCCGCCTGGAGGGGCGTCCGGCCGAACTGGTTCGTCAGGACCTGCCCGAAGGCGAAGCTGTAGCCGATGAACGACCCGAAGGTGCCGACGTAGAGGAAGGACATGATCCAGGTGTGCGCGTCCTTCGCCGAGTCGATCGCGGCGCCCGTGTCGTTCTTCACGGAGGCCAGGTTGTCCATGTACAGCGAGGCGAGTGTCGCGGCGACGACGATCAGCGGGATGTAGATCCCCAGCAGCACGCGCGGCCCGCCGCTGGCGCCGATGACGGCGAGGGCGATCAGCTGGATGACCGGCACGCCGATGTTTCCGCCGCCCGCGTTGAGTCCGAGCGCCCACCCCTTCCTACGGAGCGGGAAGAAGGCGTTGATGTTGGTCATCGAGGACGCGAAGTTGCCGCCCCCGATGCCCGCGAGCAGGCCTACCAGCAGGAACGTGTTGAAGGAGGTCCCCGGCTCCATCACCGTGAACGCGGCGATCGTGGGGATCAGCAGCAGTCCGGCCGAGATGATCGTCCAGTTCCGGCCGCCGAAGACCGCGACAGCGAAGGTGTAGGGCACCCGTACGACCGCCCCGACCAGCGTCACCATCGAGGTCAGCAGGAACTTGTCGGCAGGGGTGAGGCCGTACTCCGGGCCCATGAAGAGCACGAGCACGGACCACATCGTCCAGATCGAGAACCCGATGTGCTCGGAGAGGACGGAGAAGAGGAGGTTGCGGCGGGCGATCTTCTCGCCCTTCTCGTTCCAGAAGGCCTCGTTCTCCGGGTCCCACTCCTCGATCCAGTGGCTCCCCCTCTTCGTGGGGGGCGGGGATGCGGGGGCTGTACTCGGGGCTGTCATGACGCCTCCACGGTGCTCCGGGCTGGGGTGGTTCGCGGGGATGAGCGGTGATGAGTCCCGAAGGTAGGGAGGGCGCGTTTCCACGCTGTGGCTGTGGGTGACCGGAAAGGAACGTTGCTCTCACCTTGCGCGCAGGCCCGGTGAGAGGTTTTACGGAGCGCTCGGCGCGAGGGGCGCCCCACGCGCGGTGGGGGCGTGGTCCGGGTGGGCGGCCGTGGGGCCGCCCACCCGGACCACGCCCCCACCGCGCGCCCACCCCGCCTTCGCGGGACGCCGGAGCGCGCTCAGGCCCGGTGCGCCGCCGCCCTCCCGTCCGGCCACAGACGTGGCCTGCGACGGGCCGCGAGATCCTCCACCCAGCCGAAGCAGACCACGCAGGCCGCGGTGAGCAGCCAGACGGCCGGCAGCTGCGCCCATGGACTCTCGAGGACCCAGGTGGCGTTCACCTCCAGCCAGGAGACGCCCCACAGCCGGTCCCACAGAGCCTCCACGATCCCGATGCACACGTTGTGCCACAGGTAGATCGTCACGGCACGGGAGTTGAGCAGGGTGATCAGCCGGTCCCAGCGGCGCAGCCGGGCGGGCCACTCGGACCAGGACGGGCTGATGTGCAGGAGCAGCAGCACGGCGGCGAAGGACCACAGGGACTGGGCGAAGGGCATGTCGTCCAGGTCGTGACCCTCTTTGAGGTCGTGGGCCAAGGCGTACCAGAGGCCGATTCCCGCCACGGCGGGCGCCAGGGACGGCACCACGTAACGCGGCAGACGACGCAGCACGCCCTCCTGGTGCGCCATGCCCAGCAGCCAGCACGCGCCGAACGCGCCGAAGTCGCTGAGCTGGGCCTCGAGCCGCCAGCCCGGCACCGACAGGGAGCCGAACTCCAGGGCGGCGGACAGCGCGACGGGCGCCAGGATCGTCGGCCAGGGCATCCGGCGCAGGGCGCGCAGCAGGAGCGGGGAGAGCAGCACGAACCAGAGGTAGGCGCGGATGTACCACAGGGGTACGCCCAGGTCGGCGGCCCAGCCATCGCTGATCAGCCCGTGCACGCCGGGCAGCCCGTCGCCGTACGGCGGGTCGCTCAACGGCAGGATCCAGTAGGCGAGGTGGAACCACCACCAGCCGGGCTGCCCCTCGTCGTCCGGGCTCCAGCCGGCCACCAGCATGCCCGTCACACCGACCGCGCCCAGCAGCCACAGCGGGGGCAGCAGCCTGCGCAGCCGGCCCCGTACGACGTCCAGCGCGGGACGTCTGGTCAGCGAGCGGGCCATGAGGTTGCCGGCGAGCGCGAACATCACGCCCATGGAGGGGAAGACGACGGGCAGCCACGCCCAGCCCATCAGGTGGTAGAAGATGACCCGGAAGAGGGCGATCGCCCGGAGCAGGTCGAAGTAGCGGTCCCGTCCCCCGCCCTTCTTCTTCGCGTCCTTCTTCCCGGAACCCTGCTGCTCGGAACCCTTGTGCTCGGAACCCTGCTGCTCAGGAACCTGTCGCTCGGAGGCCTGCCGCTCCGTACCGTGCTGCCCCGGCAGCGTGTCGCGGGCCTGCGGGTGGGGCAGTTCGGGCAACTCGGCCGTGGCGTCCGTCGGGTGGGTGCTCATCAGGCCGCTCCTCCGTCCGCGGTCGCCGCCGCACCGGGCGGCGCCGCCACCTGGCCCTTGCGGCGAAGCTTCTGCCAGCGCAGCCGACCGCCGGTGAGGGCGGTGATCCAGGACTGGAGCAGGACGATGTACATCAGCTGGCGGTAGAGGAGTTGCTGGAGCGGGAGGGAGATGAGGGGGGTGAGCCGCTCGCGGTCCAGGACGAAGGCGTACGCCGCGCAGCCCGCCTGGACGGCGAGGACGCCGAACCAGGCGGCGATCGTCTTGCCGGTCGGGCCGAAGAGCAGGCCGTAGACGAGGAACAGGTCGATGAGCGGGGCGAGGAGCGGGGCGACGACCATGAAGAGGGAGACGAGCGGGAGGCCGACGCGGCCGAAGCGGCCCGACGGTCCGCTCTCGACGAGGGCACGGCGGTGCTTCCAGATCGCCTGCATGGTGCCGTAGCACCAGCGGTACCGCTGCGACCACAACTGCTGCACGGACTCCGGCGCCTCGGTCCAGGCGCGCGCCTTCTCCGCGTACACGACGTGCCAGCCGTCCCGGTGGATGGCCATGGTGATGTCGGTGTCCTCGGCCAGGGTGTCGTCGCTCATGCCGCCGACCCGGTCGAGCGCGCTGCGGCGGAACGCCCCGACGGCCCCCGGGATGGTGGGCATGCAGCGCAGGACGTCGTACATGCGGCGGTCGAGGTTGAAGCCCATCACGTACTCGATGTGCTGCCAGGCGCCGATGAGGGTGTCCTTGTTGCCGACCTTGGCGTTGCCGGCGACCGCGCCGACCTTGGGATCGGCGAAGGGCTGGACGAGTTCGCGGACCGTGGAGGGCTCGAAGACCGTGTCGCCGTCCATCATCACGATGAGGTCGTGCCGGGCGTTGGCGATGCCCCGGTTGAGGGCGGCCGGCTTGCCCGCGTTGAGCTGGCGGACGACCCGGACGCCGGGCAGGCGCAGGTCCTCGACGATCCGGGCGGTGCCGTCGCTGGAACCGTCGTCGATGACGACGATCTCGATCGGGTGCTCGCTCTTCATCAGCGAACGCACCGTGCTCTCGATGCACTTGGCCTCGTTGTAGGCCGGGACGAGCACCGACGCCGGTTCGGTGACGGGCGCGTCGGGGCCCCAGACGAAGCCCTTGCGGCGGGTCCGGCGGGTGTGGATCGCGGAGAGCAGGAGCATCAGCCCGAACCGGGCGAAGACCAGGACGCCGATGACGGCGAGGCCGACGACCAGGACGGCGGTGATGTCGTCCGAGGCCTCGACCAGGAAGACCCAGGACTTGCCCTTCCACAGGTCGAGCCCGGTGACCGGGGTGTGCGCGCTCGGCGCGGCCAGTGCCTCGGTGAGGTTCTCGAAGGTGTAGCCCTTGCCCTGGAGTCCGGGGAGGTAGGTGTCGAGGGCCCGGACGGTCTGGTGGCGGTCGCCGCCCGAGTCGTGCATGAGGACGATCGCGCCCTTGCCGCCCTGCGGCGTGGAGTTGCGGATGATCTCCTCGGTCCCGGGCCTGCGCCAGTCCTCGCTGTCGGCCGTGGTGAAGACGGTGAGGTAGCCACGGGTGCCGACGAACCGGGTCACCGGCCAGGAGGCGTTGTCGAGGGCGTCCGTGCTGGAGGAGTACGGCGGCCGGAAGAGAGACGTCCGGATCCCCGCGGCTCCCGCCAGGGCGAGCTGGTTCTGGGTGAGCTCCCAGTCGATGCGCTTCTTCGACTGGTAGGAGAGGTCGGGGTGGTTGAAGGTGTGCAGCCCGATCTCGTGGCCCTCGTCCACCATCCGCCGGACCAGGTCCGGGTAGCGGGAGGCCATGGTGCCGGTGATGAAGAAGACGGCGTGCGCGTGGTGCTTCTTCAGGACGTCGAGGACCTGGGGGGTCCACCTCGGGTCGGGTCCGTCGTCGAAGGTGAGCACGATCCGGTGGTCCGGGACGTCCAGGCTGGTCTGCTGCCCGTTGCGGGTGTCGACGACCGGCCCGCCGTCGAGCACCTTCTGCGGCACCTTGTCGGCGGCGGCCTCGGGGCGGATGCGGTAGTCGGCGAGGATCTCGCTGTGCACGTAGCCGCGCAGCATCAGCATCGCCATCATCGCGAGAAGCACGACGAGCGGCAGCAGATGGCGCAGCCGGAGCGACGCCATACGCCGGCGTTCGGGTGACGGCGGCGCGGCGTGCGCGGAGCCGCCCGCGGCGTGCCCCGGGCCCCGGCCCCGGCCCTGTTTCGGGCCGGACCGGCGTCCGGAGGACCGACGCCCGCCGCGCGGCCCGCCGGCCGGCTCACCTCCCGAGGCGTCCCCCGTCGACGGTGAAGCGGACGCGGCGTGGCCGCCGGACGAGTGCGCGGGCTGCCCGGCAGCTGACCGTCGGGTCGAGCGGCGGCTGGAAGTTGGTGCCATGAGAGGTGGTTCTCCGGGGACGAGGTCGGGCGAAGGTACGCGCCGCGAGCTGCAGCGGCGAGGAGCGAGCATCAAGACATCGCTGACAGAGGTCGGACTTCCGTGTGCCGGGCCCCGTTACGTCGGGCCCGTTGCGTGCAGGCAGTTGCGCCGGCCGCTCGTGCCGGGGCGGTTGCGTCGGGGCGGTTGCGTCTGAGCGTTGTTTCTGGGCGTGGTCCTGGGCGGTGTGCCGGCCCGTCAGGTGGGAGCCGTCGTGTCTGTCGGCCCGTTGCGTCGGAGCCGTTGCGTCGGAGCCGTTGCGTCGGAACCGTTGCGCGGGCCCCGCGATGCGGGTCCCGGATTCCTGCTCGGATCCGCCGCGCTCGGGTCCGCCCCACCCGTGACCCGCCTCCGGCAGCCCGGTGGCGACGGCAGAGAACCGTCGTCCCCGGGATCGGGGCCCGGTCCGCGGCCTCGGCGGCCGATGACCTGCCCGGACGCGTCGGCCGGCGTCCGCGGCCGCCGACGGGGCAGTCCAGGCCGCACCCGTCGAAGCCGTGCCCACCGGGGCCGTGTTCACCGAAGCCGGCCGCCGCCGGCGGTGCCCACCGCGCGCCGGGGCCGGTGCGGGGCGTGGCGTCCGCGAGGCCCGTCGGCCGACGACTCCCACCCGGAGCGCACGGGCCGGTTCAGGCCGCCGGGCTCGAAGCCGCCGGGGCCGGTTCCGGCGGGCCGTCGGCGACCGTGGTGGAGGCTCCTCCGGCCGGGGACGGCTCGGAGGACGCGGAAGGAGAGGCGGCGGGTGAGGACGCCGCCGGCGGTGGTGGCGTGGACGGCGGCGGCGGCGCGACCACCGGGCTGCTCGGGCCGGGCGCCGAGGACGCCGTGGCCGTGGGGCCGGTGCTGGGACGGGCGGTCCCGCTCGCCGAGGGCCGCGCCGCCGGGGACGCACCGCTCGACGGAGCCGCGCTCCCCGACGCGCCCGGCGCCGGACTCGCGCCCGGCTTGCCCGACATGGCGCCGGACGCGGTGGCGGTGGCACCCGAGCCGCCCGGGATCCCGCCGCCGGGAACCCCGGGGCGCGAGCCGGCGGACTCGTCGGGCGCCGAGGTGCCGTCCACCTTGCCCGCCGCCGGCTTGTCGTCGGCCTGGCCCGGCACCGGAACCGGCAGCCAGGGCGCGCCCGCGTTGCCCGAGAGCAACGCGGCCACGATGACGACGGCGTACGCCCCGCACGCGGTACCCACGACGATGCCGATACGGCGGAAGGTACGGCTGCGCCGGCCCGATTCGTCGACGAACACCGGGACGTCGGAGGCGGCCTCCGATCCGTCGGACCGCCCCTTCTTCGGGGGGTCGAGCTGGACGGTCACCTCGCCCGGGTCGTTCTCCGCTCCGTCCGCGCCGCCGGGCTCCTCTCCCCAGGGATCCCGGAGATCGCTCGACCGTTCGTTTTCGGAAAGACCGTTCGGGGTGCTCGAGGCCGACAGGAGACCGCTTTCACCTGGTACGTCCATCAGTGACCGGTATCTGAGGCTCTCTCCCGCCATGGACGTCGGGGGCTGCCCCGCGATCCCGGCCAGGTTCTGGGATCCCACCCCCATGACCGGCACGTCCCGGGTCGGCGATGCCGCCTCGGGCCAGCCCGGTTGGGCGTCTTCCCGCCAATTCTTCATGTGCGTACTTCCCCCCACGGAACCGTTGCGGGTGCGCCGACGACCCTGAGCACACGCCGATGAAACCGGGCCCCCACCCCGCTCCAGCGCCCCATTTATCCCATTGCGCTCAGGTCTACGAATCTAGCGCAGGCTTGGGCCCTGTGTTCGCGATGTGTCATACATGGACAGAATTCACGGCCATGCCGATGGCTGAAAACCGCCCCCTGCCGAGCCACGGTGGTCGCACTCGATCACGGCGATCCCGAAAGTGACCCCTCGATGCACATCGAGGATCGAGGTGCTCGGCAAGTTTCTCGGCATAAGCCGCATAGGGGTACAGAAGGTCGACATCGGGAGGAGCGCGGAGAGCCGACTCAGGCATGGCCGGAAAGTTCACTGGCGCCAACGCCGGATCACCCGTTCTCCCCACTCGCGCCATTGACGTGACCACAGCAGCCACATAACTTCCCCCGTCGAAGCGCTTCGACGTCACCCATCGAATCGATTCGATGGACGCACCGTGACGCCCTCAGAACCATCCGACTCCCCTGGAGGCACGGGATGTTGACGGCACGAAGGCGTGTGATGGCACGACGGGGAACGGCGGGCGCGGCGGCGGTACTCGCCGGATCGCTGCTCCTGGCCTCCTGCGGCGGCTCGGACGGCGGCGGCGCCTCCGACGCCGAGACCCTGCGGCTGTGGCACTACGAGGCACCGAACAGCGCGATGGGCGTGGCCTGGACAGCGGCGATCAAGGAGTTCGAGGCCCAGCACCCGGGCGTGAAGGTGGAGTTCGAGGAGAAAAGCTTCGACCAGATCCAGAAGACCGCCCCGATGGTCCTCAACTCCTCCGACGCACCCGACCTCATGGAGTACAACAAGGGCAACGCGACAGCGGGCCTGCTCTCCGAGCAGGGGCTCCTCACCGACCTGTCCGCCGAGGTGACGAAGCGCGGCTGGGACAAGCTGCTCAGTCCGGGCGTGCGCACCACCAGCCGCTACGACGCGAACGGCGTGATGGGCTCAGGCAAGTGGTACGGGGTGCCCAACTACGCCGAGTACACGATGGTCTACTTCAACAAGGACCTGTTCGCGAAGTACCGGCTCGCCGAGCCGAAGACGTTCGACGACCTGGTCGCGGCGATGGACACCTTCGCCGAGAACGAGATCACCCCGCTCGCCAACTCCGGCGCCGAGTACGTCGCCCAGCAGTACGTCTACCAGCTGGCCCTGTCCAGGGCGGACCGCTCCTGGGTCGACTCCTACGAGCTGTACCGGGGGAAGACCGACTTCCACGACGCTGCCTGGACGTACGCGGCCGACACCTTCGCCGACTGGGTGGAGAAGGGCTACATCGGCAAGGGTTCCACCAGTGCCAAGGCCGAGGACGCCGGCGTCTCCTTCCTGCAGGGCAAGGCGCCGATCCTGTTCTCCGGCAGCTGGTGGTACGGCCGCTTCCAGGACGAGGCGACGTTCGACTGGGGCAGCGGCCTGTGGCCCGGCTCGAACCTCTCCCCGGGCTCCGGCGGCAACCTCTGGGTGGTCCCCCAAAGCGCCCACAACAAGGAGCTCGCCTACGACTTCATCGACATCACCCTGTCGAAGAAGATCCAGAACCTGCTCGGCAACAAGGGCGGCGTCCCGGTCGCGGCGGACACGGCCGCCATCACCGACCCGAAGTCCAAGGAGCTCATCGCCCACTTCAACACTCTCTCCGGCCGCGACGGCCTGGCCTTCTACCCGGACTGGCCGGTCCCCGGCTTCTACGACGTCCTCGTCTCCGAGACCCAGAAGCTCATCACCGGCAGCGAGAAGCCGGACGGCTATCTGGACGCGTTGCAAAAGGCCTACGACAAGGGCGTACCGAAGACATGACGGTGACCGCCGCACGCGGCGGGCGGGTGACCGGCAAGCAGGACGGGGCCGTTCATCCGCGCCGCTCCCGCGACTCCTACGCCCTGTTCCTGCTTCCGGGCGTCCTCGCCTTCCTCGCCGTCGTCGTCGTCCCGTTCCTGATGAACACCGGGGTGAGCCTGACCGACTGGCAGGGGGTCGGCAGCCCCGAGTTCTCCGGGCTCGCCAACTACCGCCGGCTGATGGACGACGCGGAGTTCTGGGAGAGCTTCCGGCACAGCCTCTTCATGGTCGTCGCGATGGCGGCGCTCCCCACGGCCGTCGGACTGGTCCTGGCCGCCGCCCTCTTCGACCACGTCGGCAAGCACTTCGGCGACCGGACCGCGACCGTCCTGCGCGCCTGCTTCTACCTTCCGCAGGTGCTGCCCGTCGCGGTCGCCGGCATCGTCTGGAGCTGGATCCTCGCCCCCGACGACGGCTCGCTGAACGAACTCCTCCAGGCCGTGGGTCTCGGCTCCTGGCGGCAGGACTGGCTCGGCGATCCCGACCTCGCGCTCTACAGCGTCATGGGCGTGATGGTGTGGGTGCAGCTCGGCTTCCCGCTGGTCGTCTTCATGGCGGGGCTGGAACGCGTCGACCCGCAGCTGTACGAGGCCGCCGAGCTGGACGGCGCCGGCTGGTGGCGACGCTTCCTGCACGTCACGCTGCCGCAGATCCGCCCGGAGATCTACGTCGTGCTGACCTGGTGCACGATCGCCGCGCTGAAGGTGTTCGGCGCGGTGTACGTCCTGACGAAGGGCGGCCCCGGCGGCGCGACGAACGTCCCCTCGTACTTCTCCTTCACCACGTTCTTCGAGAAGACGCAGGTCGGCTACGGCGCCGCGATCTCCACCGTGCTCACCGTGATCATCCTCGCCCTCTCCCTGGTCGGCCTGCGGCTCCAGACCCGGGCGGAGGACGCGGAGGAAGGACACCGGACATGAAGGCCGTACGAGCCCTGCGCCGCTACCCGGTCCTGCTGGCCCTCTGCCTGGCCGCCCTCTTCATGATCGTCCCGTTTCTCATCGTCGCCGTGAACGCGGTCAAGTCCCCGGCGGAGTACTCGCGCAGCGGTCCGCTGAGCCTGCCCGACGGTCTGTACCTGGACGGTCTGAAGGATTTCTGGGAGCGCGTCGACTACAGCCGGAAGCTGCTGAACTCCGTCCTGATCAGCGGCTCGGTGGCGGTGGGGGCGGTGGTCCTGTCGGTGCTGAACGCGTACGCGATCGGCATCGGCCGGATCAGGGGCCGCACCTGGGTCCTGGCCTTCTTCGTGCTGGCCAACATGCTTCCCCAGGAGTCGCTGGTCTACCCGGTCTACTACCTGAGCAAGCAGGCCGGCCTGTACGACACCCGGCTCAGCGTGATCATCGTCTTCACGGTGATCCAGGCGGCCTTCGGCACCTATCTGCTCTCCTCCGTGCTCAGCCGGTTCCCGCGCGAGATCATCGAGGCGGCGCGGATCGACGGCGCCGGCCCGTGGCAGGTGCTGTGGCGGATCGTCGTCCCGGTCAGCCGCCCCACCCTCGGTGTGCTGCTGGTCTTCTTCTTCATCTGGACCTGGAACGAGTTCCTGCTCCCGCTGGTCATGCTGATCTCCAACGACAACCAGACCGTGTCGGTGGCCCTCGGCGTCCTCCAGGGGCAGCGCCTGATGGACGCCACGATGACCAACGCGGCCGCCCTCCTGGGCGTGCTCCCGGCCCTCGTCTTCTTCCTCGTCTTCCAGCGGACCCTCACCCGTGGCATCGCCGTGGGTGCCGTGAAGTAGTGAGGACCGAGCAGTTAGGACCCCCCCCCTCCATGAAGTTCACCGACGGTTACTGGCTGCTGCGCGAGGGCATCACGGCCGCCCACCCGGCCGAGGTCCTCGACGTCGTCGAGTCGGACGGCGCCCTGGAGATCCACGCACCGACCCGCCCCATCCGCAGCCGCGGCGACCTGATGACGGGACCGGTCATGACGATCACCGTCCACACGCCGATGCCCGACGTCGTCGGCCTCACCCTCACCCACTTCACGGGCGAACGGCCCCGCGAGCCGTCCTTCGGCCTCACCGAGGCGGGGCCCGCCCCGCAGCTCTCGCACGACGACGCGTACGCGACCCTGACCTCCGGCGCGCTCTGCGTGAAGGTCGCCCGCACCGGCCCCTGGCGCGTCGAGTTCCTCGCCCACGGCCGGACGCTCACCTCCAGCGGCCCCAAGGGCATGGGGATCCTGCGGGACGCGGCCACCGGCGGCCACTACCTGCGGGAACAGCTCGACCTGGGCGTGGGGACCGCCGTCTACGGCCTCGGCGAACGCTTCGGACCGCTGGTCAGGAACGGCCAGGTCGTCGACGTCTGGAACGCCGACGGCGGCACGGCGACCGAGCAGGCCTACAAGAACGTGCCCTTCTACCTCACGGACGCCGGCTACGGCGTCTTCGTCGACCACCCGGGCAAGGTCTCCTTCGAGGTCGGCTCGGAGGCGGTGTCGAGGGTCCAGTTCAGCGCCGAGACCCAGGAGCTGACGTACTACGTCATCCACGGCCCCACCCCGAAGGACATCCTCCGCAAGTACACCGCCCTCACCGGCCGCCCCGCCCTCCCGCCCGCCTGGTCGTTCGGCCTGTGGCTGTCGACGTCGTTCACCACCTCCTACGACGAGGAGACGGTGACCTCCTTCATCGAGGGCATGCGCGAGCGCGAACTCCCTTTGTCCGTCTTCCACTTCGACTGCTTCTGGATGCGGGAGTTCCACTGGTGCGACTTCCGCTGGGACCCACGGGTCTTCCCCGATCCGGAGGGCATGCTGACCCGGCTGAAGGCCAAGGGCCTGCACGTCAGCGTGTGGATCAACCCGTACATCGCGCAGCGCTCACCGCTCTTCGCGGAGGGCCGGGCGCTCGGCCATCTGCTGAGGCGGCCGGACGGGAGCGTCTGGCAGTGGGACCTGTGGCAGCCCGGCATGGCCCTCGTCGACTTCACCAGCCCCGCCGCCCGGGACTGGTACGCGGCGAAGCTGGAGGCGCTGCTCGCCCAGGGCGTCGACTGCTTCAAGACCGACTTCGGCGAGCGGGTCCCCCTCGACGTGGCCTGGTCCGACGGCTCGGACCCGGAGCGCATGCACAACTACTACACGTACCTCTACAACCGCACCGTCTTCGACGTGCTGCGCAAGCACCGGGGCGAGGGGGAGGCGGTCGTCTTCGCGCGGTCGGCGACCACCGGCAACCAGCAGTTCCCGGTGCACTGGGGCGGCGACTGCGAGGCGACGTACGAGTCGATGGCGGAGTCGCTGCGCGGCGGGCTGTCCCTCGGCCTGTCCGGGTTCGGCTTCTGGAGCCACGACATCGGCGGCTTCGAGGGAACACCGACACCGGCGCTGTTCAAGCGCTGGCTGGCCTTCGGCCTGCTGTCCTCGCACAGCAGGCTGCACGGCAGCTCCTCGTACCGGGTGCCCTGGCTGTTCGACGAGGAGTCGGTGGACGTGGCCCGGCACTTCACCCGGCTGAAGCTGCGGCTCATGCCCTACCTGTACGAGGCCGCCCGCGTCGCCCACGAGCAGGGCACCCCGGTGATGCGGGCGATGGTGCTGGAGTTCCCGGCGGATCCCGGCTGCGCGCACCTGGAACGGCAGTACATGCTCGGGCCCGACCTGCTGGTGGCGCCCGTGTTCAGTGACGCGGGCGACGTGACGTACTACGTCCCCGAGGGCACCTGGACCCACTACCTCACCGGGCGGACGGTGACCGGGCCGCGCTGGGTGCGCGAACACCACGGGTTCCTCAGCGTGCCGTTGCTGGTGCGGCCGGGCGCGGTGCTCCCGGTCGGCGCCCACGCGGACCGGCCGGACTACCCGCACGCCGACGGGGTCACCCTGCGCACGTACGGCCTGCAGCGCGGCGCCCAGGTGACGGTCCGGGTCGGGGACGTGACCTTCACCGTCGTACGGGAGGGAGACACCCTGCGGGCGTCCGCGAGCGACCCCTCGGCGCCGTGGGCGCTGGCGGCCGGGGACCGGGCCGCACGGGCGGCGCCGGGCACCGGGTTCCTGACCCTGGAGACCCCGGACGACGGGGGGCCCGTCTGATGGCGAAGATCACCGATGTGGCACGGCACGCCGGGGTCTCCCCCAGCACCGTGTCGTACGCGCTGAGCGGCAAACGCCCGATCTCGGAGGAGACCCGGCGGCGCGTCGAGGAGGCCGCCCGCGCGCTGGGCTACCGCCCGCACGCCGGCGCCCGGGCGCTGGCCAGCAGCCGCTCGAACGTGCTGGCGCTCGTGGTGCCGCTGCGGGCGGGCATCCATGTCCCGGTCGTCATGCAGTTCGCGGTGTCGGTGGTGACGGCTGCCCGCCGCCACGACCACGACGTGCTGCTGCTGACCCAGGAGGAGGGCGAGGAGGGGCTGCGCAGGGTCGCGGACACGGCCCTGGTCGACGCGCTGATCCTGATGGACGTCCAACTCCACGACCCGAGGCTGCCGTTGCTGCGCTCCTTGGACCGGCCGTCCGTGATGATCGGCTTCCCGCTCGAGGCCGACGGGCTGACGTGCATCGACCTCGACTTCCGGGCGGCGGGCGAGCGGTGCGTCGAGCATCTGGCGCAGCTGGGGCACCGCGTGGTCGGACTGGTCGGGTCGCCGCCGGAGGTGTACGTGCGCGGGACGGCGTTCGCGCAGCGCGTGGTCCAGGGGTTCACCGCGGCCGCCGACCGGGCGGGACTCGCCTCCGCCGTCCACCCCTGCGAGGCGACCCCGGCCGCGGCCCGCCGGGTGGCGGAGCAGCTCCTGCGCGAGCAACCCGCGCTGACCGGAGTGGTCGTCCACAACGAGGCGGTCCTGGAGCCCCTCGTCGACGCGTTCGAGCAGCTGGGGCTGCGGGTCCCCGGCGACCTGTCGGTCACGGCGATCTGTCCGGACGAGCTGGCCGCGGGGCTCCGGGTGCCCGTCACCTCCATCGCGCTGCCGTCGGCGGAGGTGGGCGAGCGGGCGGTGGAGCTGCTGATGCGCAAGCTCGCCGGCGAGAGCGTGCCCGAGGCGACCCTGCTGCCGCCGGCGATGACCCGGCGGGCGAGCACGGCGCCGCGGACGGTCAGTCCGCGCTGACCGGGTTGCCGAGACGGGTCCCCAGGAGCGCGCAGGACACGCCCTGCACGCCTTCGTAGGCCACGGTCCGCCCGGGGGCGAGCTCCCGGGCGAGGCGTTCGGCCAGGGTCTCGCCCTCCTCGTGCAGACGCAGGAAGGCGGCGTCCCAGCGGATGTCGTCCCGGTCGGCCAGCCAGGTGTTCATGGCCGCGTCGATGCCACCGGCCCAGGCGGACAGATCGGCGACGAGGGCGTCGGACAGACCGAGGCCGGCCCCGGGATCGTCCGGGGCGAAATCGTCGTAGAGACCCCTGCGGAGCGGTCGCGCGTGATATTCGCCAAGGAGCGTGATGTGCAGCGGGTCGTCCACCGGGCCTCCGTCTCTGACACGACGTACTACTGATACGACGCGCTACTGACACTGATACGACGCACTACGACAAGAACCCCGCCGCTCGGAAGCGACGGGGTTCTTGTTCACATGGGATGAGTGGAGATGGCGGGAATCGAACCCGCGTCCAACGGTGCAGAATCAGGGCTTCTCCGTGTGCAGTTCGCTGTGATTTTCTCGGCCCCGGCGATCACGCGAACAAGTCGCCGACGGGCCCAGTCACTGTTTGATTTCCCTCTTCACCCCGTGACCGGGATCAAGGTTTAGTCCCCTAGATTATGCCAGGATCCGGATCGGGAACACTTCCGGGCTGACACCCATTATGGGTCCTACACTCACTGCTTATTAGGCAGCGAGGGCGTAGGACTGGGAATCGCTCTTGATATTGGCGATTATTTTTTGCGACATATGGTTTACGAGATCATTGCCGCTTCCTCGACACGCTTCCCCTGCTTCGACAGCCGCTGTCGAAACCGATCATCCCCATGTTGATTTTTCAATCCCTCCGAAGAGGGCCCCTCCGGAGAGGGCTCGTGCCTGCTGTGAGGCACAGGTGCCATCGTACGTGACCAACGCACGACGATGCCACTGTATTCCCGGCGACCCGTGTGCCGCGACCGCGTGGGGGCGACCGCGTCCGCGGCGGCTACGCGTGCCGCTGCTTCCGCTTGACCGCCGCGATCGCCCGGTCCGTCTCCCGGCGGTCCTGCTGCTCGCGCAGGGTCTGCCGCTTGTCGTACTCCTTCTTGCCGCGCGCCAGCGCGATCTCGGCCTTCGCCCTGCCGTCCTTGAAGTAGATGGCGAGGGGCACGATCGTGTGACCCGTCTCCTCGGACTTCACCGACAGCTTGTCGATCTCCTCGCGGTGCAGCAGCAGCTTGCGCTTGCGGCGCGCGGAGTGGTTGGTCCAGCTGCCCTGGAAGTACTCGGGGATGTGCGCGGCGTGCAGCCACGCCTCGTTCCCCTCGATCTGGACGAAGCCGTCGGTCAGCGAGGCCCGGCCCTCGCGCAGCGACTTCACCTCGGTGCCGGTGAGGACGAGACCCGCCTCGTAGACGTCGATGATCGCGTAGTCGTGCCGGGCCTTCTTGTTCTGCGCGACGATCTTGCGCTTGCCGTCCTTGACCTTGCCGGACGGGGCCACCCCGCCCTGCTTCGGCTGGGACTCCTTCGGTACGTACATTCCCTTGCTCATAGTCCGGCCATTTTCGCACCCCGAGGCCCACCTAGGGAAAGCCGATTACCCAGCGGTCGCTCAGGACACGTCCCCGAGGCCGCTGAGCACGGTCTCGGCCCGCTCCAGCGCCCCGTCGTCCGCCTCCAGGTCGGGGGTGATGCCCCGGCCGTCGACACCGTGGCCGGAGGGGGTGCGGTAGTGCCCGACGGTCAGCTCGGCGACCGAGCCGTCGGGCAGCCGGCTCGGCATCTGCACCGAGCCCTTGCCGAAGGTGCGGGAGCCCACGACGACCGCGCGGCCCCGGTCCTGAAGAGCGCCGGTGAGCAGCTCGGCGGCGCTCATCGTGCCGCCGTCGACGAGCGCGACCAGAGGACTGGTGGTGTCGCCGCCGCCCTCGGCGTGCAGGGCGCGCTGGTCGCCGTCGACGTCGTAGGTGGCGACGAGACCGCCGTCGAGGAAGGCGGAGGCGGTGGAGACGGCCTCGGTGACCAGGCCGCCGGAGTTGCCGCGCAGATCGAGGACGATCCCGGCACCGGCCGGGGCCTTGCGGACGGCGCTGCGCACGCTGTCACCGACCCCCTTGGTGAACGCGGCGACGGTGATGACGGTGGTGCGGTCGGAGAGCCGGTGGACGGTGACGGAGTCCGTGGACAGGAGCGCCCTGCGCAGGGTCTCGGTCCACGCGCGCGTGCCGCGCTCCAGGCCGAGACGGACGGCGCTGCCCGCGGTCGCGCCCGTGGCGTCACCGCGCAGTAAGGAGACGACGTCGGTCACCGGGAGGCCTTCCACGGACCGTCCGTCGACGCTGCGCAGCCGGTCGCCGGCGCGGACCCCGGCGGCGCCCGCGGGCGATCCCGGCTGCACCTTGGTCACCTCGATCCGGCCGTCCCGGTCGCCTCGCGCCTCCAGGCCGACCCCGGTGTACCGGCCGTCGAGGGACGCCTCGAACTCCTCGTACTCGCCCTCGGAGTAGACGGCCGCCCAGCGGTCCCCGCTGCGGCTGACGGCGCGCTCGGCGGCCTCCATCGGGGACTTGCCGTCCGCGGCGGCCTCCTCGGCGGCCCGCGTCACGTCCCCGGAGCGGCCGACGGGGGCCGGGGAGGGGGCGCCGCCCGAGGCGCGCCGCCCGCCCTGCGCGGGGTCACCCGGCAGGGATCCGGTGGCGGCACCGGCGACGAGCACGCTCGCGAACAGCAAGGTCAGGGCGGCCCCGCGGCCGAAACGGCGGGGCTGACAGAACAGGTCACGGCCTGACATGGCGGTGAGTCTAGGGGAACGCGAGGGGCCGCACGGTCGGTTGACCGTACGGCCCGCAGGGCGTGCGTCACACCTTCAGGTACTTGCGCAGCGCGAAGAACGCGGCCAACGCGGGCATCAGCAGGCTCGTGGCGAGGATGAGCGGAAGCTTCGTCAGCACGGCGTCCCAGCCGATGAAGTTGATCAGATTCAGCTTCTCGGACAGGGCCAGGCCGTTGTCGATGATGAAGTACCGGGCGATCACCAGGAATCCGCAGGCGACCGTGCCGCCGATCAGCCCGGCGACCGCGGCCTCGGCGATGAACGGCGCCTGGATGTAGAACCCGGAGGCGCCGACCAGTCGCATGATCCCCGTCTCACGCCGCCGGCTGAAGGCCGAGACGCGCACGGTGTTGACGATCAGCATCAGCGCCACGACGAGCATCAGCGCCATGACCGCCCGCGCCGCCCAGTTCATGCCGTTGAGGAGCCCGAACAGGTTGTCCAGGATGCCCTTCTGGTCCTGCACGGACTGCACGCCGTCCCGCCCGTCGAAGGCGGTCGCGATGACCTGGTACTTCTCCGGGTCCTTCAGCTTGATGCGGTACGACTCCTGCATCTGGTCCGGCGTGAGGGAGCTGGCGAGCGGGGAGTCGCCGAACTGCTCCTTGTAGTGCTTGTACGCGTCGTCCTGCGACTCGTACGTCACCTTCTCGACGACCCCCATCTTGTCGAGGTCGGTCTTGATCTGCTTCTTCTGGTCCGCGGTGACCGCGCCCTTGGCGCAGTTCGGGTCGGACTCGGCGTCGCTCTTGTTGCAGAGGAACACCGAGACGTTGACCTTGTCGTACCAGTAGCCCTTCATGGTGCTGACCTGGTCGCTCATCAGGAGCGACCCGCCGAAGAGCGCCAGGGACAGGGCGACGGAGACGACGACCGCGAAGGTCATCGTCAGGTTGCGGCGGAGACCGACGCCGATCTCCGACAGTACGAACTGGGCGCGCATGGCGAGTTGTTCAGGCCTTTCCGGGGACGTCCGCGAGGGCGGGGGCGATGGCGGTGGCGGTCAGTGCTGGTAGCCGTAGACGCCGCGCGCCTGGTCGCGGACGAGGCGGCCCTGCTCCAGCTCGATGACGCGCTTGCGCATCTGGTCCACGATGTTCTGGTCGTGCGTGGCCATCAGCACGGTCGTGCCCGTCCGGTTGATCCGGTCGAGCAGCTTCATGATGCCGACGGAGGTCTGCGGGTCGAGGTTGCCGGTGGGCTCGTCCGCGATCAGCAGCTTGGGCCGGTTCACGAAGGCGCGCGCGATGGCGACGCGCTGCTGCTCACCGCCGGACAGCTCACCGGGCATCCGGTCCTCCTTGCCGCCGAGCCCGACGAGGTCGAGCACCTGCGGCACGGACTTGCGGATCTCGCCCTTCGACTTGCCGATGACCTCCTGCGCGAAGGCGACGTTCTCCGCCACCGTCTTGTTCGGCAGCAGCCGGAAGTCCTGGAAGACCGTCCCCAGCTGGCGGCGCATCTGCGGCACCTTCCAGTTGGAGAGGCGCGCGAGGTCCTTGCCCAGGACGTGCACCTGACCGTGGCTCGTGCGCTCCTCGCGCAGGACGAGCCGCAGGAAGGTGGACTTGCCGGATCCGGAGGATCCCACGAGGAACACGAACTCGCCCTTCTCCACCTCGAGGGAGACATCCCTGAGTGCGGGGCGGGTCTGCTTGGGGTAGACCTTGGAGACGTTGTCGAATCGGATCACGGATGCACCACGGGTCGCCGGGGGTAGATGAGCGTGACCATACGCGAACCGGGGAGGGCGGCGCAGGCGTCGGGAAGGGTTGAGTGGGGCTTGTGCGTTTTTGTACGGGACTTTGTACGCCCCCCGCTCTTCGAGGGGGCCGCGCGGCCCCCGGAGGAACCTGGCACAGTGGAGGGGGAACGTTCCCGTTCCCCGAAGCGTTGTGTACGTGGAACCGGTGCTAGGAGGGCGAGCGCATGACGTACGACCGGCTGGTGTGCGCTAACTGCGCCGCGCCCGTGAGCGAGGGCCGGTGCCCGGTGTGCCGCGCGAACCGCGAGCGGCTGCAGCAACAGGACAACTTCTTCGCGGGGCTGAACCCGATGGCGCTGATCGCGCTGCTCGCGGTGCTGGTCGCGGCGCTCGCGCTGCTGGCCCACCAGACCGCGTAACCCCAGGGCACGCACGCAGAGGGGCCCGGAGCTGATCGCTCCGGGCCCCTTCGCGTGTACGTCACGTACGGACGCGACCACCTGGCGTCAGGCAGCGGCTCCGTCACGGCCGGCCGCGAGGCGCGGCAGCACCCGGAAGCCGATGCCGCCGGCGATCATCGTGGCAGCGCCGATGACCAGGAACGTGGTCTCGCCCGCACCGGTCTCGGCGAGCTCCTTGCCACCACCCTGCGCGCTGGTGTCGGCGGCGGCGTTCGAGGTGTCGGTCAGCGCGGAGCTGCCCTCCTCCTGGGTGGAGGTGCCGTCGGTGTCGGTGCCACCGGTGGTGTCCGAACCACCGGTGCTGCTCGACCCGCCGGTGCTGCTGGAACCGCCGGTGGAGTCGTCACCGCCGGTCGTGCTGGAACCACCGGTCGTGCCGGTCGTGCCCGTCGTGCCGGTCGTACCGGTGGTGCCCGTCGTACCGGTCGTACCAGTCGTACCGGTGGTGCCGGTGGTGCCGGTCGTACCGGTGGTGCCGGTCGTACCGGTGGTGCCGGTCGTACCCGTCGTACCGGTCGTACCCGTCGTGCCGGTGGTGCCCGTCGTACCGGTGGTGCCCGTCGTACCGGTCGTACCGGTGGTGCCGGTGGTGCCGGTGGTGCCGGTGGTGCCGGTGGTGCCGGTGGTGCCGGTGGTGCCGGTCGTACCCGTCGTACCCGTCGTACCGGTCGTGCCCGTCGTGCCCGTCGTACCGGTCGTGCCCGTCGTGCCCGTCGTACCGGTCGTGCCGCTCGTGCCCCCCGGGTCGCAGTCGGGCGTGGTCACGATGTCGCACGGGTCGCCGTCCATGGGGACGATCGTGCTCGTGTCGACAAGAGCGTCATCGTCGGCCGAGGCGACGCCCGCGACCGTCAGCGAGGCGCCCGCGGCGATCACGGCGCCGGCGGCTATGCGCGCGAACCGGATCCGCGTCTTCTTGGTCATATAGCTGCTACCCCCAGTAGCTGAATCGTCGATGAGGCCGCGCCCGGGGCCGTGATCGACGGAGGTAGCTGAAACGCAGCTGGAGCCCCCGGTTCACATGCGCCCCAGAGATACGCATGCCACACTGCACCTTCCCCACTTTTCAAAGCATCGTCAAGGTCGTTGCGTACGCAATGTCCAAGTCGGGGCGCTTTGCGCGGTGTTGGTGCTGTGAATGTGACATAAAAAGCAACCGCCCCTGATTCAGGGGCGGTTGCCTTGTCGACAAAGTTACTTCTCTTGCTGCTTGCGCCAGCGAATTCCGGCTTCCAGGAACCCCTCGATCTCACCGTTGAACACGGCCTCGGGGTTACCGACCTCGTAGTCGGTGCGCAGGTCCTTGACCATCTGGTACGGGTGCAGGACGTACGAACGCATCTGGTTGCCCCAGGAGTTGCCGCCGTCGCCCTTGAGGGCGTCCATCGCGGCCTGCTCCTCCTGGCGGCGCCGCTCGAGCAGCTTGGCCTGGAGCACGTTCATCGCGCTCGCCTTGTTCTGGATCTGCGAGCGCTCGTTCTGGCAGGAGACGACGATGCCGGTGGGGAGGTGGGTCAGGCGCACCGCGGAGTCGGTGGTGTTCACGCCCTGGCCGCCGGGCCCGGAGGACCGGTACACGTCCACCCGCAGCTCGGACTCGTCGATCTCGATGTGGTCGGTCTGCTCGACCACGGGAAGGATCTCGACGCCCGCGAACGAGGTCTGCCGGCGCCCCTGGTTGTCGAAGGGGGAGATCCGCACGAGCCGGTGGGTGCCCTGCTCCACGGAGAGGGTGCCGTACGCGTACGGGACCTGCACGGCGAAGGTGGTCGACTTGATGCCGGCCTCTTCGGCGTACGACGTCTCGTAGATCTCGGTCTTGTAGCCCTTCTGCTCCGCCCACCGCAGGTACATCCGCTGGAGCTTCTCCGCGAAGTCGGCGGCGTCGACGCCACCGGCCTCGGCGCGGATGTTCACGAGCGCCTCTCGGGAGTCGTACTCACCGCTGAGCAGGGTACGGACCTCCATCTCGTCCAGCGCCTTCTTGACGGAGGTGAGCTCCGTCTCGGCCTCGGCGAGGGTGTCCGGGTCGTCCTCCTCCTGGGCCATCTCGAACAGCACGGCGAGATCGTCGATCCGGCTGCGCAGCGCGTCAGCCTTCCTGACCTCGGCCTGGAGGTGGGACAGCTTGCTGGTGATCTTCTGCGCCTCGTCCGGGTTGTCCCACAGGGACGGCGCGGCCGCCTGCTCCTCGAGCACGGCGATGTCTGCCCTCAGCTTGTCGAGGTCCAGAACGGCCTCGATCGACTCCATGGTCGAGGAGAGGGACTTGAGCTCTTCGGATACATCGACGACTGCCACGCCTCCAGCCTAACGGACCCGGCATCCGGACCCGCCCGGCCTCGGGTCGACCTGGGCTCGGCCTCGGGTCCGGCCTCGGCTGCCGAACCCCGGTCGGGACGTCTCGACCCGGCCGGGGCCACTCCGGGGAGTTCGAGGACGAGGCCCCCTTGCAGGGCCGAAGCGCCGAAGCGCGGGTCCGGGGTGGCAGCCCCGGGGTCACGGTGACGTCGGCGCCGAGTTCTTCGTGTCCTGCGGGGTCGCCCCCGCGTCGTCGCCGGAGGTGGCCGCCCATGTACCGATGCCCGCGGCGGCGGCCAGCGCCACCGCGGCGACGCCGAGCGTGATCCGGCGCCGTCGGGTGGCGGAACGGTTCCGGGCCGATCCGGGGCGCGGGGCGCCGGCCGCCCTCGGGACCCGTGCCGTGCCGTGCGCCCCGCCCGCCAGCTCGTCCGGCGCGGGCACCCGCATCGACGTGTGGGTGTCCCGGTTGGAGTCCGGCTTCGCGCCGGGTACCAGGGGGACCGACCCGCGCCGCACCCGCCCGGAGGGGGCCGCGGCCGAGGAGGCGGAGGGCGCGGCCTCGGCCGGCTCGCCGTCCTCCTCCTGCTCGGTGTCCGGCTCGTCGACGTCCAGCGGCGGCATCCCGGCCAGCGTCGGCAGCTGCTCCCGCAGCCGGGCCGCCAGCTCGGACGCCCGCAGCCGGGACGCGGGCGCCTTCGCCAGACACTGCACGAGAAGCTGCCACAGCTCGTCCGTGATGCCGGGGAGCGGGGCGACGGACTCCGTGACGTGCCGGCGCAGCACCGCGCCGGGATGTCCGCCGCCGAACGGCGTGAAGCCCGCGAGGAGCTCGTACAGGACGGTCGCGAGGGCGTAGATGTCCACCGACGCACGCGGGGGCAGGCCCTCCACGATCTCCGGGGCCAGGTAGTCCGGAGTGCCGATGATCTTGGTGGCGCGGGTCCGTTTGGGGGTGTCGATCAGCTTCGCGACGCCGAAGTCGGTCAGCAGCGCGCGGTGCGAGCCGCCGGGGCCGAGCGGGCCCTGCATGTCGAGCAGGATGTTCTCGGGCTTCACGTCCCGGTGCACGATGCCGGCCGCGTGCGCGGCGGCCAGTCCCTCGGCGATGTCCGCGACGATCGCCACGGCGGCCTCGGGCGCGAGCCGCCGGTCGCGTTCGAGGCGGGTGCGCAGGTCCGTGCCGCGGACGAGGTCCATGACCAGGGCCAGGTCGTTGCCGTCGACCACCAGGTCCCGTACGGACACCACGTGCGGGTGCTCGAGGCCGAGCAGTGCCGTGCGCTCCTGCACGAAGCGGCCCACGAGCTCCTCGTCGGAGGCGAGGTCCTCGCGCAGCAGCTTGACGGCGACGGGGCCGTCCGGTCCCTCGCCCAGCCACACCGTGCCGGCGCTGCCCCGTCCCAGGATCTGGTGGGCGGTGTACCGGCTGCCGATCTTCCGTGCCAAGGCTGCTCCTACAGACGCGTGTTGCCCATCAAAGTACGCGTCCGAGGAGCCAACCTTCACCGCGGAGACGGAAATCACCCGCCAGATGTCGACAAGTACACAAACTCGCGGTCAGGACCGGAGCCGGTGCCTCAGTTGTCGGCGCCGGTGCCGCCCGAGCCGGTGCCGCCCGAGTTCCCGGCCAGGTCGCCGATCCAGCCGGTGACCTTGTCGAACCAGCCGCTGATCAGCTGCCAGTAGCTCTGGCCGGTACCGATCCACTCCTGGAGCGGGCTCAGCTCCCAGATCAGCCACCCGGCCACGAACAGGATGACGATCGTGAACAGGCAGCCCTTCAGGCACCCCAGCCCGGGGATCTTCATCGGGTTGGCGCTGCGCTGTCTCGGCTCCCGCGGCTGCCGGGGTTCCGGCTCCGGCCGCTGCCTCGGCTGCTGCTGGGGCGGCGGCGCGTACCGCTGGGGCTGCTGTTGCGGCTGCTGGTGCTGCGGCGCGTACTGCTGCTGCGGCTGCGCCGGGTACCCGTAGCCGGGCTGCTGCGGACGCTGCTGCTGCGGACGCTGCTGAGGCCGCTGTTGCTGCTGGTTCTGCTGCGGGTACGGCTGCTGCGGCTGCTGCGGCTGACGGGAGACCTGCCGCTGGGGGCGGCGGCGCAGCGGGTCCTCGCCGGGGTCGAGGTACTGCTGCACCTGCGTCGGCTCGTTGCGGTCGCGGGCGGCCCGCATCTGGCTCTGCCAGGGATGCGGCTGTTCGGGCGACTGACCCTGACCCTGCTGGCCGGGATGGTGCGGCGGCACCGGCGGCAGGACGGCGGTCGGGTCCGCGGCGCCCGACGCGCCACCGGTGTGCGGGAGCACGGCGGTGGGGTCGGCGGCGCCGGCGGGACCGGCCGTGTGCGGCAGGACGCTGGTCGCGGCGTTCGGGTCGTAGGCGCCGCCCGGCACGGTCGCGGGCGCCGGGTCGGGCGCGAGCAGATGACCGACGCCGTCGGCGGCGGCGATCTGCATCGAGTTCGCGTGCACCCCGATGCCCTCGGCGACGATCCGCAGCCCGCGCGCGAGGTTCTCGGCGCTCGGCCGGTCGTCGGGGTTCTTGCGCAGGCAGCGCTCGATGACCGTCCAGAGCGGGTCGGGGACCGTGGACGGGCGGCGGGGCTCGGCGTTCAGGTGCTGGTGGAGGACTTCGAGGGCGGAGCCGCCGGAGAACGGCGGACGCCCGGTGACCAGCTCGTACAGCAGGATGCCGGCGCCGTAGATGTCCACGGCGGAGGTCTGCGGGCGGCCCTCGGCGGACTCCGGCGCGACGTACGCGGGCGTGCCGACGAACTCGCTGGTCCGGGTCAGGCCCGGGGAGTCGGCGAGGCGCGCGATGCCGAAGTCGGTGAGCAGCGGGTGCATCTGGCCGCCGTCCTGCCTCAGCAGGACGTTGGCCGGCTTCAGGTCGCGGTGCACGACGCCGTCGGCGTGACTGGCGGCGAGCGCGTCGGCGACCTGGGCGGTGAGCAGGGCGGCGGCGACGGGCGTGAAAGGGGCCGTTCTCACGCAGGTAGCGGTGCAGGTCCGGGCCTTCGACGAGGTCCATGACCAGGGCCAGCAGATCGCCCTCGACGACCAGGTCGCGGACCCGGACGATGTTCGGGTGGGTCAGGCGCAGCAGCACGGACCGCTCGCGCAGGAAGCGCATCACGACGTCGGGGTCGTTAGCGAGCTCCTCCTTGAGGACCTTGATCGCGACGGTCTCGCCGGGCTGGCCGGCCACGGCCGCCTCGGCGCCCGCGGTCTCGCGCTGGCGGGCTCGCCAGACGGTGCCCGTGGCGCCGCGTCCGAGCGGCTCCTCGAGCAGGTACTTGCTGCCGACTGGCCGCACGTCACGCGCTCCCTGCTGCTTGCTTGACTGTCCTGTCCGTGTTCCGACCCACTGTAGTGCCGCAGTGCGGACACGGGGCTGTCGTCTTTATCCGAAGGAAAGACGCCCGGCCCGGTCTTCCTGGTTGCCGCAGCCGGACGTGACCGATCTCAACTGATCGCCGGTGACGCACTTGTCAGGCACTTTTGCGGGCAGAGCCGACCAATCAAGATCACTTGTCCTCGGGTGTGGGGCGCGTTGTCAGTGACAGGTGCGAGGATGCCTTCAGTACTGGCCGCTGTGCTCGTGTGGGGTGGGGGGAAGTCCGCGCCCGTGCAGAAGGGACCGCTGACGGCGATGCAGATCCGGCTGACCGTCGTAGACCCGACGGGCCCGCCCCTTCCCGCGCCGGGCTCCGCTCGCGCGGGAGGACCTCAGGCGCGGGCCCGCACCACGAGCTGCGACGTGCTCGTCACGGCGCCCGCCGGCACGGCTCTGGCCGCAGTGGCGTCCGCGCTGGCCGCCGCGGTCTCCGGGGAGGGCGCCCCGTCGTCCTCCTCCGCGGCCGCGGTCGTGCTGTACGCGGGCGTGGAGCGGCTCGACACCCAGCGCTGCACGCTCGGCGAGCCGCCGCTGATCGACGGCGCCGTGCTGTCCCTGGGCGCCCCGGCCGACCCCGAGCCGCATCCCGAGGTCGACGACGCCCCGGCCCGGCTGCACGTGGTGGCCGGGCCCGACGCGGGCGGCGTCCATCTGCTGCACGGCGGCCAGGTCCGGGTGGGCCGCTCCGCCGACGCCGACGTACCCCTCGACGACCCGGACGTCTCCCGTCTGCACTGCGCGGTGACGCTCTCCCCCGAGGGCCGGGTCACGGTCGCCGACCTCGGCTCCACCAACGGCACCACGCTGGACGGCGCGCCGGTGCAGACCCGTCCCGTCCGCCTGGCCCCCGGCGCCCTGCTGCGGGTCGGCGAGTCGGCCCTGCGCCTGGCCCCGCCAGGCGGCCCGGGTCCCCGGGCGGCGACCACCCCGGACGGCGAGGGACACGTCCGGGTGCCCTGCGCGGGCACGGACCAGGCGGCGGGCGGCGGCCCGTCCGGCGACCGTCCCGGCCCGCTCGCCGACGCCGCACCCGCGCGGGCGGCAGGCGACGGCGCGGGCGGCCGGCAAGGCCCCGCGGACCCGACCGGTCACGCCTACGGCGGGGTGGACTGGAGCGGCTCGTCGCAGGGCCGCGGCGAGCGGATCCGCGGCGCCGGGGAAAACCGCTCGGCGCCTTCGGTGGTGCCCGGACAGGGCACGGCGCCGCGCATCGAGAGCAGGCCCGGCGGCCAGGCACGCACGGCGGACCCCGGGCGCCCGACCCCGCCCGGAGCGGTTCCCTCCGGTGGTGCGCCCGGCGGGGGTGACGACTCCTCGGCCACCCACGCCGGCCGCTCGGACCTCGGCCCCTTCACGGCGCCGTACGACGACGTCCGCGGGCCGCACGGCGCGCCGCAGGACGCGGACACCCGGCGCCGCCCCGCCACCCCTGCCTCCACCGTCCCGCCCGGCGCTCCGTCCGCCTCCCCCGCCGCCTCCCCCTACGACGACTCCGCCGAAGCCGATCCGCGCGTGGCCGCGCGCCGCAAGGGCACTCCGCTGCGCGGCACCGACGTGCCCCCGGGAGTGCGCAAACGCGGAGGCCTCACCGCGTGGGCGCGCCGACTGGCCGGCGGTCGCGGGGACGCGCAGGACACGGACGACGTCCCCGGGCCCTGCGAGGAGGAGGCGGCCGGAGCGCGGTCGTACCCGCCGGCCGCCGCGCCCCCCGCACCCGAGACCTGGCCGGACCCGGCGGCGCTGCTGCTGACGGCGCTGGGCCCGGGCCCCCGGCTGTGGGAGCGCGGCCCGGGGCACCCGGAGGCGCTCACGGTGCGGCTCGGTACCGCCGACCGCCCGGCGCCCGACGGCTCGGGCCTGCTGCCCGCCGTACCGGTGACCACGGGACTGCGCGAGGTCGGCGCGCTCGGGCTGGCCGGGCCGCGCCCGCGACTGTCCGGGCTGGCGCGCGCGGTACTGGCCCAGCTCGCCGCGCTGCACTCCCCCGACACCCTGGAAATCGTCCTGATCAGCACGGACCGCGCGCGGTCCGAGGAGGAGCGGGTCGCCGAGTGGTCCTGGCTGGGCTGGCTGCCGCAGCTGCGCCCGGGGCACGGCCAGGACTGCCGTCTCCTGCTCGCCTACGACCGCGACCAGGCCACAGCCCGCGCCGACGAGCTGCTGCGCCGTCTGGAGGACCACCTGGCCGACAGCGGGGGCGGCCCGAGCGGTACGGCACAGCTTCCGGTACCCGCGCCCCGCGCCGCCGGCCGCCGCCCTTCGTGGGCCGTGCCGGACGAGACGGGCGACGGCGGCTTCCCCGGCCCGTACAGCGTGCTCGTCGTGGACGGCGATCCCGGCGGCGCCGACCTGCGCGAGGCGGTGGCCCGGCTGGCGGTGGCCGGACCGCGGGCCGGCATACACGTCGTCTGCCTGGCCGAGACGCCCGCCGCCTCCCCTTCCTCCCCGGTGACCGCGACCTATGAAGCGGCCTGTGCCGCGGCGCCCACCTTCCGCGCGTGCGGAGCCGTCGCGCTGCTCAGCGGGGACGTGGCGACGGCGCTGCGGCTGCTGCGGGTCGCGCCGGCCGGGGCGGAGACGGAGCGGCCCGGCCCGGTCGGACCCGGCACGGTCGGCGCGGTGGACGCGGTCTCCCTCGCCTGGGCCGAGCGCTTCGCACGGGCCCTCGCGCCGCTGCGCCCGGACGGCCCGGGTGGCGGCGGCGAGCGGCCCACGCGGGTGTCGGCTCCGCTGCCCCAGTCGGCCCGGCTGCTGGACAAGCTCGGGCTCGCCCGGGCCACACCCGCCTCGCTGATGGCCCGCTGGGCGGACGCGGCGGACGACGCCGAGGCGCTCGGCGGACGGGCGTGGGCCGTGCTGGGCGCCGGGCCGCGCGGTCCGGTCGGCGTGGACCTGGTCGCCGAGGGCCCGCACCTGCTGATCGAGGGCCCGACCGGCAGCGGGCGTACGGAACTGCTGCGGGCGATCGTGGCCTCACTGGCCGCCGCCGAGCGGCCGGACCGGCTGGGCGTCATCCTGCTGGACGGCCGCGACACCGTGGGCAAAGGCGGCGGCGGTCACGGCGACGGCCTGCGGATCTGCACGGACGTACCGCATGTCACCACCCACCTCACCGCCAACGACCCGGTCCGCATGCGGGAGTTCGCGCAGTCGCTGAGCGCCGAGCTGAAACGGCGGTCCGAACTGCTGGGCCGTTCCGGCTTCGCGGAGTGGCACACGCAGCGCGCGGTGTCCGGCCGTATCGGCCCGCAACGCACCCCGAACAAGCCGTCCCCGGGAGCCGGGCCCGGCGGCGGCTCCACCGGCGGCGCCGCCGACATCGAGGCCCCGCCCAGCACCACCCTGCGGCTGCGCCCGGGCGCGGCCGCCCGGCAGCGGGCCGAGGCGGCGCCCGCGCTGCCCCGCCTGGTGGTGGTCGTCGACGACCTGGACGCTCTGGTCTCCCCCGCCCTCGGCTCCCCGGGCCGGCCGGCCGCCGGCTCGGTCATGCGCGCGCTGGAGGCGGTGGCCCGCGAGGGCGAGCGGCTCGGCGTGCACCTGGTGGTCGCGGCAGGCCCCGGCGGCCGTACGGCGGAGTCGGAACCGGCCCGGCTGTCCACCGTTCGGATCACTCTGGACCCGCCGGGTTCCGGCACGGACGAACCGGCGCCGGGCCGCGGCCGCCTCAAGGGCGCGGACGGCCGCCTCACCGCCTTCCAGGGCGGCCGCGTCACGGGCCGCATTCCCCGTACGGCGACGCAGCGCCCCACGGTGGCGCCCCTGGAGTGGCAGCGCATGGGCGACCCCCCGGCCCGCCGTCCGGTGCGGGAACTGGGCAACGGCCCGACGGACCTGGCCCTGCTGGCCAGTGCCCTGGAGCGGGCCGCGCGCCAGCTCAGCCCGTCCGGGGGCGCGCCCGCCGGGAGCGTGTGAGACCGAGACCCGCAGAGCCGGAAACGGCCGTAACCCGCCAGAACCGGCAGAAACTGGCTGGTACCGGCTCGAGCGGGTCGCCCACGGGTGACCGGGGGCGGTGGCCCCGGACCTCCCCCGCCCCGCCCGTCCCCGGCCGCCGCACGGCGACGGGCGGCAGCCCGCGACGACGCTCGCGCACCGGCCTCGCGTCGAGATCCGCTCACCTTGTGATCACGACGCGGTCACGATCCCCCGCTTGACGGCACAGGCGCCCTTGCCGAGCCCAGACACCCGGCGTAGACCAGTGCTCACGGGACAGCGCTCGAACGTTCACGAGTCGACGAGGACGAAGAACGGGGCAGTGATGCGCAGCACGAGCAACACCATTCGGACACGCAGGACCATGAAGGCGGCCGCCACGCTCCTGGCGGGAGCCCTCGCGCTCTCGCTCACGGCGTGCGGCAGCGACGACGACAAGAGCGGCGGAGGCGAGAGCAGCAGCGGAGGCAAGGAATCCGGCGGCACCCTCACCCTCCCCAAGCTCGACGGGACCACTCTCGAAGTGGCCGCCGTATGGACCGGCACCGAACAGGCGAACTTCAAGAAGGTCCTCGCCGAGTTCGAGAAACGCACCGGCGCGAAGATCACTTTCGTGCCCGCCCAGGATCCGATCATCAACTTCCTCGGCTCGAAGATCGCGGGCGGTTCACCTCCGGACGTGGCGATGCTGCCGCAGCCCGGCGCCATCAAACAGGCCGCCGACAAGGGCTGGGCCAAACCGCTGGGCGCCGAGGCCCAGGCGGAACTCGCGAAGAACTACTCACAGGGCTGGCAGGACATCGGGAAGGTGGGCGACAAGCAGTACGGCGTCTACTACAAGGCCGCCAACAAGTCGCTGATCTGGTACAACGCCAAGGTCTTCGAGAACGCGGGCGCCGCCGACCCCGCGACGTGGAAGGACCTGCTGACCACCGCGCAGACGGTGTACGACTCCGGCGTCACCCCCTTCTCGATCGGCGGCGCCGACGGCTGGACCCTCACCGACTGGTTCGAGAACGTCTACCTCTCCCAGGCGGGCCCGGAGAAGTACGACCAGCTCGCCCAGCACAAGATCAAGTGGACGGACCCCTCGGTGAAGGAGGCCCTGACCACCCTCGCCCAGGTCTGGGGCAAGAAGGACTGGGTGGCGGGCGGCGCGAGCGGCGCGCTCCAGACCGAGTTCCCCGCCTCCGTGACCCAGACCTTCACCGGCGGCGAGCAGCCGAAGGCGGCCATGGTCTACGAGGGCGACTTCGTACAGGTCAACATCGCCGACACCAAGTCGAAGGTCGGCACGGACGCCAAGGTGTTCCCGTTCCCGAAGGTCGGCGACACCGCGCCGGTGGTCTCCGGCGGTGACGCGGCCGTCATCCTGAAGGACTCCAAGGGCGCGCAGGCGCTGGCGACCTTCCTGGCCTCGCCGGACGCGGCGGAGATCCAGGCGAAGCTCGGCGGCTATCTCTCGCCGAACAAGAACGTCGACGTCTCCGTGTACCCGAACGAGGTCCAGCAGACGATCGCCAAGGCGCTGGTCGCGGCCGGCGACGACTTCCGCTTCGACATGTCCGACCAGGCCCCGCAGGCCTTCGGCGGCACCCCCGGCAAGGGCGAGTGGAAGGATCTCCAGGACTTCCTGAAGAACCCGACGGACGTGGCCGGCACCCAGGCGAAACTGGAGTCGGACGCGGCAGCGGCGTACGGGAACTGACGCGGCGATGGCGACACCCGCGGCGGCGGGGGCTCCCGGGGCCCCCGCCCCTCCTCGCTCGCGCAAGAGTGTGACCGGCACCCGGAGGACCGTGGCCGCGCTGTTCCTGCTGCCCGCCCTGGTGCTGCTCGGCGCGCTCGTGGTCTACCCGATCGGGTACTCGGTCGTGCGCAGTTTCTACGACCAGTCCGGCGACGGCTTCGCCGGCGTCGACAACTACAAGGCCCTCTTCACGGACGACGGCATCCGTACCGCCCTGAAGAACAACGTGATCTGGGTGGTGTTCGCGCCGACGGTCGCGACCGCGCTCGGTCTGATCTTCGCGGTGCTGACCGAACGGGTGCGCTGGGGCACCGCGTTCAAGCTGGTCGTCTTCATGCCGATGGCGATCTCGATGCTCGCCGCCGGCATCATCTTCCGGCTGGTCTACGACCAGGACCCCGACAAGGGCGTCGCCAACGCGGTGTGGGTGGGCGTCCACGACACGTTCGCCGAGTCGTCGGCGTTCCCGAAGGCCCACCCGGGCCGCGACTCGCCGCTGCGACCGGAAGACGGCGGCTTCCTCACCAAGGCCCCGGTCCGGGCCGGCGTCCCGGTCGCCCTGCCGCTGGTCGGCGTCGCGCCCGACCAGATGCCCGGCAGCGCGGAGAAGGCCGTGGGGGCGCGGCCCGAACAGGGGGAGGTCACCGGGACCGTCTGGCAGGACTTCACCCGCGGCAAGGGTGTCGGCACCCTCGGCGCGCCCGACCCGTCCGAGCTGGGCTACGCCGGGATGAGGATCGAGGCGGTGAAGGACGGCAAGGTGGTGGCCTCGACGAAGGCGGCCGACGACGGCACCTTCACGCTTCCCGGCAAGGCCGACGGCGCGCGGCTGCGGCTGCCCGCGAGCAACTTCAAGGAGGCGTACAACGGTCTGGACTGGCTCGGCCCGTCGCTGGTCACGCCGGCGATCATCGGCTCGTACATCTGGATGTGGGCGGGCTTCGCGATGGTGCTGATCGCGGCCGGCCTCGCGGGGATTCCGCGGGAGCTGCTCGAAGCGGCCCGGGTGGACGGCGCCAACGAGTGGCAGGTGTTCCGCAGAGTCACCGTCCCGCTCCTGGCGCCGGTCCTGGCGGTCGTCGCCGTCACCCTGATGATCAATGTGCTGAAGGTCTTCGACCTGGTCTTCATCATCGCACCCGGCTCCTCGCAGGACGACGCGAACGTGCTCGCCCTGGAGCTGTACCGCAAGGGCTTCTCGGAGGACCAGCCGGGCATCGCCAGCGCCATCGCGGTGTTCCTGCTGCTGCTGGTGATCCCGGTGATGTGGTTCAACGTGCGTCGGCTCAGGCGGGAGGTGCGGCGGTGACGGCGACGACGGGGACGACAGAAACGACGGGGACGAAAGGGACGGGAACGACGGGGGCGAGGAAGCGGCTCGATTGGATCATGGAGAAGCTCAACGGCGGGCTGGTGCGCGCCTTCCTGATCGTCGTCGGCCTGTTCTGGCTGGTGCCGACCATCGGACTGCTCATCTCCTCCCTCCGCTCCCCGGAGGACATGAGCGCCGACGGCTGGTGGAACGTGTTCAGCGAGCCCTCCCGGCTCACCTTCGACAGCTACCAGAAGCTGCTGGAGAACGGCGACATCACCAGCTCCCTGGTCAACACCGTGCTGATCACGGTGCCGGCGACGGTCCTGGTCGTCGTCATCGGCGCGCTCGCGGGCTACGCGTTCGCGTGGATGGAGTTCCCGGGCCGGGACTGGTGGTTCCTGGGCGTCGTGGGGCTGCTCGTCGTGCCCGTGCAGGTGGCGCTCATCCCGATCGCCGAACTGTTCGGCAAGATCGGCCTGTTCGGGAACATCCTGGGAGTGATCCTCTTCCACGTCGGGTTCGGACTGCCCTTCGCGGTGTTCCTGCTACGGAACTTCTTCGCGGAGATCCCCCGCGAGCTGCTGGAGGCCGCCCGCCTCGACGGAGCCGGTGAACTGCGGCTGTTCACCCGCGTCGTGATGCCGCTGGGCGGCCCCGCGATCGCGTCCCTGGGCATCTTCCAGTTCCTGTGGGTGTGGAACGACATGCTGGTCGCGCTGGTGTTCACCAACGCCGACAGCCAGCCGATCACGGTCGCGCTGCAGACCCAGGTACGGCAGTTCGGCAACAACATCGACGTGCTCGCGCCCGGCGCGTTCATCTCGATGGTGGTCCCGCTGGCCGTGTTCTTCGCGTTCCAGCGGCAGTTCGTCTCCGGTGTGATGGCGGGCGCGGTCAAGTGAGCCGGAAACAAGGGGGGGCGGGGCGAGACATCGGCCCGCCCCTTTCCGTTCACCCGCAATTCCCCCGTATGCCGTACGAACCGTAACCGATTCACTCCATCGGCCGTTCCCGGGCAAGGCCCTGTCTTCCGTCCGCGCCGACCCATGGATGTGCCTTGCCCAGGTTCAGTGTCATCGTCCCCGCGTACAAGGTTCAGGCGTACCTGCACGAGTGCCTCGAATCGGTGCTGTCCCAGTCGTTCGCCGATCTCGAGCTGATCGCCGTCGACGACCGTTCTCCGGACGCCTGCGGCGAGATCATCGACGAGTTCGCGGCCCGCGACGCGCGCGTGCGCGCCGTGCACCTGCCGGAGAACGTCGGCCTGGGGCAGGCCCGTAACGCGGGTCTGGAGCGGGCGACCGGTGACTACCTGCTGTTCCTCGACTCCGACGACACGCTCACCCCTGACGCGTTGCGCGCGATCGCCGACCGGGTGAAGGAGACGGGCGAGCCGGACGTCCTGGTCTACGACTACGCGAGTACGTACTGGTCGGGCAGGACCGTACGCAACCAGTTCGCGGCGCAGCTCACCGAGGAGGGCACCGCGCCCTTCCGCCTGGAGGACCGTCCGGGGCTGCTCAGGGTGCTGATGGTGGCCTGGAACAAGGCCTACCGGCGGGAGTTCGTCGAGGGCGTGGGCCTGACGTTCCCGCCGGGCTACTACGAGGACACCCCGTGGACGTACCCGGCGCTGATGGCCGCGGAGACGCTCGCCACGCTGGACCGGGTCTGCGTGCACTACCGGCAGCGCCGCCGGGGCAACATCCTGTCCACCACCAGCCGGGGCCACTTCGACGTCTTCGAGCAGTACGACCGGGTCTTCGCGTTCGTCGAGCAGCGGCCCGAACTGGCCCACTGGCGGCCGGTGTTGTTCCGCCGCATGGTCGATCACCTCTCGACGGTCTTCACCAAGCGGGACCGGCTCCCGCGCGACTCGCGCGCCGAGTTCCTGCGCAGGGCCCGCGCCCACTACCGCCGTTACCGCACCCCGGGCGTCCCGGTCCCGCTGCGCTCCCGGCTGCGCCACACGCTGGTGCACTTCGGCGTGCACCGCACCTACCGGGTGCTCCAGGCGTCCATGACCGTACGCCGGCGCACGCACAAGGCCGCCGCGAAGCTCGCCCGCGGGCTGCGGGCCGCCGTCCTCCAGGCCCACTACCGCGTCCAGTTGAGGCTGCCGCTGCGCGCCGACCGGGCCGTGTTCGCCGCCTACTGGGGCCGCGGGCACAGCTGCAACCCGGGGGCGCTGGAAGCCGCGTTCCGTACGTTCGCGCCGCAGGTGCGCACGGCGTGGATCGCCCGCCCCGAGCACCGGTCGGCCGTCCCGCCGGGCCCTCGCCACGTCCGCCCCGGGACAGCCGCCTACTGGACTGCGCTGGCTCGCTCCAAGTACCTGGTGAACAACGTCAACTTCGACCGGCGGCTGGTCAAGCGGCCCGGCCAGGTCTTCGTGCAGACCCAGCACGGCACGCCCCTCAAGCACATGGGCCTTGACCTCCAGGAGCGCCCGGCGGCCGCCCGCGACATGGACTTCGGCGAGCTGCTGAGGGGCGTCGACAAGTGGGACTACGTGCTGTCGGCCAACCGCCACACCACCCTCACCTGGGAGCGCGTCTACCCCGGGCGCTACGAGACCCTCGAGTACGGCTATCCCCGCAACGACGTCTTCCAGCGGGCGACCTCGGCGGACGTGGCCCGGCTGCGCGAGGCCCTCGGCATCCCCCGCGACACGGTCGCCGTCCTCTACGCGCCCACGCACCGCGACTACCGCCGCGTCCAGCGTTCCCACCTCGACCTGGAGCGGGTGCTGCGCCGTCTGGGGCCCCGCTTCGTGATCCTGGCCCGCGCCCACTACTGGCAGGAGGCGCCGGCCGGCCGGCCGGTGCCCGGCGTCATCGACGTCACGGACCACCCGAGCGTGGAGTCCCTCTGCCTGGCCTCCGACGCCCTGATCACCGACTACTCGTCGCTCATGTTCGACTACGCCGGCCTGGACCGCCCGATCGTGATCCACGCCGACGACTGGGAGGCCTACGAGGCGGCCCGCGGCACGTACTTCGACCTGCGCGCCTGTCCGCCGGGCGCGGTCGCGCGCAGCGAGGACGAACTGATCGACATCTTCGCGACCGGTCACTGGCGCGGCTCCCGCTCGGCCCAGCTGCGGGCCGCGTTCCGCGAGCGGTTCTGCCCGTACGACGACGGCCGCGCCGCCGAGCGGGTCGTACGGCGGGTCGTGCTGGGCGAGACGCGGCTGCCCCCGGTCGTGCCGCTCGCCGAGCGCCGTCCGGCGCCGTCGGCCGCCGCCTCGGCGGCGATGCCCGCGGGGCGCCCGGCGCTCGCCCATGTGCCACCGCCCGCCGGCCCGGTCAGCCCCGTCACCGACCGGAGCTGAACGCCGTACGCCCTCGCCGGAGTCGCCGTGCCCGCCGGCTCGTCGCGGCCCACCCCGGCCCGGCCGTACCGCCCGGAGAACACCGCCCCGTAACCCCCGCCGCACTCCGGCCGTCGCGGTCCGTCCGCCGCAGGCCGCCCATCGGCACGACAGAGAAAGAGCAGAATGCCCCGCTTCAGCATCATCGTCCCGTCCCATGGGGTCGCGGGCCGGTTGTCCCTGGCACTGGACTCCGTCCTGGCCCAGTCCTTCGGCGACTTCGAGCTGATCCCGGTCAGCGACGCGCCCGGCACCCCGGCCGCGGCCCTCGCCGCCGGGTACGCGCGGCGGGACTCCCGGGTGGCCCCGGTGCACTCGCCGCCGTCCGCCGGGCTGAGCGGGGCCCGCAACACCGGGATGCGGGCGGCGACCGGCGCGTATCTGCTCTTCCTCGACGGCGACGACGTCCTCGCCCCGGGCGCCCTGGCGACGCTGGACGCCCGGCTGACCGAGACCGGCGACGTCGACGTCCTGTACACCGAGCACGAGCGCACCCCCTGGTGGGACGGCGAGCCCGCCAACCCGGCCGCCCCGCTGCTGGCGCGGACCCCGAAGGGCGCCTTCTCCCCCGCCGAGGCCCCGCACATCACCGGGGTGCAGCTGCCCGCGTGGGGCACGGCCTACCGGCGCTCCTTCCTCACCGGGCACCGCATCGCCTTCCCCGACGGGCACTTCACGGACGTCGGCTTCGGCGGCCTGGTCACCGTGCACGCCGAGCGGATCGCGGTGCTGCGCTCGGTCGTCGTACGGCATCTGCTGCGGCGGCAGGGCAACCGGCTGAACCTGCCGGGCGAACACCATCTGGAGCTTCTGGACCGGACCGAAGCGGTGCTGGCCCGGGCGGCCGAACTGGGGCTGTCCGGCGACCGGTCGGGGCCGCTCTTCGAGCAGCTCTTCGCGTCCGTCCTGAAGACGGCCGCGCACCCGGCCCGGCTGACCGGTCGCCGCCGCCGGGCCTTCTTCCGCCGCGCGGCCCGGCTGTACCGGCGCCACCGCCCGGCCGGCTTCCGCGGTCCCGGCGGCAGCCTGGGGGTACAGCACCGGCTGCTGGCGGCCGGTGCGTACACGGCGTTCCGCGCGCTGCGCGGCGCCAACCGGAAGGCCGCGGGCGCCGTCGAGCGCCTCCCGCGCCCCCAGGGCCTGCGCACCCGCCTGCTCTACCGGCGCGCCCTGCGCCGCCCCGTCGACCCGAACCTGGCGGTGTACTGCGCCTACTGGGGCCGCGGTTACGCGTGCAGCCCGGCCGCGATCCACGCCAAGGCCGCCGAACTCGCCCCGCACATCCGCTCGGTGTTCCTCGTCGAGGCCGACCAGGCGCACACGATGCCCGACGGCGTCGACCACGCCGTCATCGGCGGCCGCCGCTACTGGCAGGTGCTGGCCCGCGCCAAGTACCTGTTCAACAACGCCAACTTCGCCGAGGGCGTGGTCAAGCGCGAGGGCACTGTGCATGTGCAGACCCAGCACGGCACCCCGCTCAAGAAGATGGGCGTCGACCAGTCGACGTACCCGGTCGTCGCCGCCGCGACCGGCTCCTTCACCAAGCTTCTGGGCCGCGTGGACCGCTGGGACTACAACCTCTCCTCCAACACCCACTCCACCCAGATGTGGGAGCGCGCCTTCCCCGGCTCGTACGAGCAGCTGGAGTACGGCTATCCGCGCAACGACCTCTTCTACACGGCGACCGCGGCCGACGTGGCCCGGGTCCGGCGGGAACTGGGGGTGCCGGAGGGAGCCACGGCCGTCCTGTACGCGCCCACCCACCGCGACCACCGCACCGGTTTCGAGCCGGGGCTGGACCTGGAGGCCTTCTGCGAGGCGGCCGGCGAGGACGTCGTGGTGCTGCTGCGGGCGCACTACTTCTACGACGGGCGCGTCCGGCGCGGCACCGGCCGGATCATCGACGTCACCGGTCACCGCTCCTCCGAGGAGGTGTGCCTGGCCGCCGACGCGCTGGTCACCGACTACTCGTCGATCATGTTCGACTACGCCAACCTGGACCGTCCGATCGTCGTGTACGCCGACGACTGGGACGTCTACCGGGAGACCAGGGGCGTCTACTTCGACCTGCTGGCGGCCCCGCCGGGACCGGTCGCGCACACGCCCGAGGAGCTGGCCCGGGTGTTCCGCGACGGCTCCTACGCGGACCCCGGATCCGCCGCCCGCCGGGCCGCGTTCCGGTCCCGTTTCTGCCAGTTCGACGACGGCCGGGCGGCCGAGCGTGTGGTGCGCCGGGTGCTGCTCGGCGAACCCCCGGAGGCGATCGAGCCCGTGCGGCCGCTCGCCGAGCGCGTCCCGGCCCCCGCCGCCTCCACTCTCGTAAGGAGCTGACCTCCGCAGTGCCCCGCTTCAGCATCATCGTCCCCTGTTTCAAGGTGCAGGGCTTCCTGCGCGAGTGCCTCGACTCGGTCCTGGAGCAGTCGTACCGCGACATCGAGGTGATCGCCGTCGACGACCGCTCGCCCGACGGGTGCGGCGCGATCCTCGACGAGTACGCGGCCCGCGACGACCGCGTCCGGGTCCTGCACCTGCCGGAGAACGCCGGCCTCGGCCGGGCCCGCAACGCCGGTATGCCGCTCGCGGGCGGCGACTACCTGTTCTTCCTCGACAGCGACGACACCCTCACCCCGGGCGCGCTGCGTGCCACGGCCGACCGGCTCGACGAGGCCGGCGACCCGGACGTGCTGGTCTTCGACTACGCGCGCACCTACTGGTGGGGCGGCACCCGCAGGAACGCCCTCGCACACGTCCTCGCGGAGGCCGGCGAGGGCACCTTCACGGCCGCCGAACGCCCGGAGATCCTCGACCTGTTGATGGTCGTGTGGAACAAGGTCTACCGGCGGGAGTTCGTCGAGAGGAACGGCTTCTCCTTCCCGCCCGGCTACTACGAGGACACGCCCTGGACCTTCCCGGTCATGCTCAGCGCGGAGCGGATCGCCACGCTGGACCGGATCTGCGTCGACTACCGCCAGCGGCGCCAGGGCAACATCCTGTCCACCACCAGCCGCAAGCACTTCGACGTGCACGACCAGTACGAGCGGGTCTTCGCCTTCGTCGACTCCCGCCCCGGGCTGGCGGGCTGGCGGCCGTATCTGCACCGCAAGATGGGCGAGCACTGCCTCGACATCCTCGCCAAGCCGGACCGGCTGCCGCCGTCCGACAAGGGCGAGTTCTTCCGCCGTACGGCCGAGCTGTTCGCCCGCCACAAGCCCGCCGGTGAGCCGGTGCCCGCCGAACTGAGGGTTCTGGAGGGCGGTTACGCGGCCTACCGGGCCAAGCGGAAGGCCGGGCAGGCGGGCCGGGAGCTCGCCCGGCGCGGCGGGCAGGCGGGCCGGGCGGCGGGCGGCTGGCTGCGCCGGGGCCCGGACGCCGTGCGCGGGCGCCTCCCGCTGGACCCGCACCTCGTCCTGTACTCGGCGTTCTCCCACCGGGGCGTGCTCGGCGATCCCGGGGCCGTCTACGAGAAGGCGCGGGAGATCGCACCGCAGCTGCGCGGCGTGTGGGTGGTGCGCGACGAGGAGACGGCCGCCCGGCTCCCGGCGGGCGTGGAGCACGTGACGCTCGACTCCCCCGCCTACCGTCGCGTGAGCGCGCGGGCCGGCTTCTTCGTCAACAACGTCAACTGGCCCGGCGCCCTCGCCAAGCGGCCCGGCAGCGTCCACATCCACACCCACCAGGGCACCCCGCTGAAGTACATGGCGGCCGACCTGCTCCAGCGGCCCGGCGCCCGGCACGGCGTGGACGTGCCGCAGATGCTGCGCCGCGCCGACCGCTGGGACTGGAGCCTGGTCGCCAACCAGCACTCGGAGCTGGTGTGGGAGCGGGCCTACCCCTGCCACTTCACCTCGGTGCGGACCGGGAGCCCCCGCAACGACGTACTGGTGAACGCCGGTGCGCAGGCGGGTCTCGCCGTCCGCGCGCGGCTCGGGATCCCGGCCGGTCACACGGTCGTGCTGTACGCGCCGACCCGCCGCGAGTACGTGCGCGGCGGGTACGCCGACCGGCTCGACCTGGCCCGCTTCGCCGCGGATCTGGGCGACGGGCACACCCTCGTCGTCCGGCTGCACCCGTCGCTGGCGACCGGACCGGCGCGCGGGATGGGCCTGGCCGACCTGCACCGGCGCGGAGTGCTGGTGGACGCGACGGACGAGCCGCGCGTCGAGGACGTCATGCTCGCCTCCGACGTCCTGGTCACCGACTACTCGGCCCTGATGTTCGACTACGCCAACCTGGACCGGCCGATCGTCGTCCACGCCGACGACTGGGCCGCGTACACGGCGAGCCGGGGCGCCTACTTCGACGTCACCGCCGACGCGCCCGGCCATGTCTCGCGCACCTACCGGGAACTGGCCTGGCTGCTGGCCTCCGGCGGCTGTCGCGACGAGGAGTCGGCGCGGCTGCGGGCGGGCTTCCGGGAGCGGTTCTGCGCCTACGACGACGGGCGGGCCGCCGAGCGCGTCGTCCGGCGGCTGCTGCTGGGCGAGGAGTTCCCCGAGGGGGCCGCCCCGCCGAAGGTGCCCGGGCCGGCCGGGGCCCGCGATCTGCTCGCGTCGACGTGAGGACGCCCTCTCGGCAGCGCACCCGGGTGCTGGTCCTGGTCGCCGTGTTCGCGCTGCTCCAGCTCGCGAACGTGACCGGCCGGGACACGCCGGACAGCAAGAACTACCTGTCGTACGCGCTGAGTCTGCGCGGTGAGGGCAAGCACGAGGCGGCGGCCGTGACCATCGCCTACGCCTGCGCGGGCGAGGCCTCGACGGCGGCCCGCCGGCAGAGCGTGGACGTGCTCCGCTTCGACGCTCCCGACCCGGGCCGCCGGATCGCCGCCGAGTGCCGGAAACGGCAGTGGCGCGAGGTCGACGCGCGGCTGCGGGCGGGGCAGACCGGCGGGCACACCGTGCCGTTCATGCCTGAGCGCTTCATGCGGATCTTCGAGGCGCGCCCCGGCTACCCCGTGTTCCTGGTGCCGTTCATCACCCTGTTCGGCGTGACCTGGGGCGTGTGGCTGGCGGGTGTCGCGGTGACGGCGGCGGGCGGGGTACTGGTCTTCCTGATCCTGCGCACCCGGCGCGCGCCGGCCGGTGTCTGTCTGACCGGGCAGGCCCTGTACTACGTGCTGCCGTGCGGTACGACCGCCATGCGCCCGATGACCGAGGGCCTGATGCTGGCGCTGACGCTGGCGGCGGTGTGGGGTTGTGCGCTGGCGCTGGACGGCGCGGTGCGGACGGGGGCGTGGCTGGTCGGCGGGTCGCTGGCCGCCCTGTTCACCGTCAAGCACTCGCAGGCGCTGTTTCTCGGGTTGTGTCTGGCGGGCGCGGGGGCGCTGGTCGCCGTACGGCACCGGCGGCGCGGCCGGCCGCCGGTGCCCGGGGTGGTCGTGGTGGCCGTCGTCGGTGGCTTCGGGGTGCTGGGAACGCTGGTACTGGCGAGGCTGCTGCACCTTCCGTCCGAATCGGAGAGCCTGCAGGACCTGCTGACCCACCACTTCGACCGGCCCGACCGCGCGCGGGTGTGGCCGGAGTTCCTGCGGCTCCAGTTGAACTTCTGGGCGGAGTGGCTGCGCCGGCAGCTGTGGGAGCCGCTGTTCGTGGCCGCGCTGGCGGCCGGGGCGTGGGGTGTGGCGCGGGGGCGGCGGCGGGCGTTCGGCGTCTTCGTGCTCGGCGCCGCCTGCACCGGCGTCCTCACCCAGGCCGGGCATCCGGACATCACCATCTGGGGCGAGCGGCTGATCGTGCTGGCGTGGCTGCTGCCGGTGCTGGGGGTGCCGCTGCTGCTCGAGCCCGTGCTGCGGGACCGGGTGACCCTGCCGGCCCAAGAAGGCTCCGATCGGGCTCACTCCTTGAGGTGACTTTCCGCAAGGCCGTTGACCGGGCGGGAAGGTAGGGCCAATGCCCCTCTTTGCCCAGCTCGGACTCCGGTACGGTGCGCTGTCGCGTTCCCTGCCCGGTTCCCTGTCCGACTTTCTCCCCGGTGCGGCCCGATCCGGTGCGGCCGGATGCGGCGCGGCCGGATGCGGCGCGACCCGGTCCGGTGCGGTCCGTTGAGCGCCGGTGTCCTGATCCGGCGTTCCGCACGCGGTGTGACGGCGCTGCGCGGCGGGCGGAGGTGGCGGCCGACCCCGTACCAGGCCTTCGGCTTCCTGTTCTGGCTGGTGATGTCGCTGGCGTACTGGCGGGTGCCGCTGTGCTGTGACGCCGGCCAGCACGCGGCGGTCGTGGAACGTCTGAAGGACCGCCTCCTGGACCCGCGGCATCCGATGGGCGATCTGCCGGGTGCGGGCAGCCCGTACTACTCGCCGTACGCGGTGGCGGAGGGCGCGTTCGCCCGGGTGAGCGGGGTGACGGGCTGGGAGGTGCTGCGGGTCGCCGGCCCGGTGAACCTGCTGGTGCTGCTGACCGGCGTCGGCCGCTTCACGCGCGTGCTGACGCCGAGGCCGTGGGCGCCGGTGCTCGGCCTGGCGGCGATGACGCTGCTGTGGGGTACCGAGCGGGCCTGGTGGAGCGGCTATCTGGGCCTGATGTCGATGACCGGCAACCTCGGCTACCCGTCCACCTTCGCCATCGGGCTGACCTTCTGGGCGTGGGCCCTCACGGGGACGCGCGCGCGTGACGTGCGCCGGGTGCGCTACGTGGGCCCGAGCGGGCTGCGCGGCCACACCGGGTACGCGGCACTCGGCGTGCTGTACGGCGTGATCCTGCTGGTGCATCCGATCACGTCGATCGCGACGGTGACCGGGGGCGCGGCCTTCGTGGTGGGGTGGCAGCGGGGGTGGCGGGCCGCGGTGGCCGCCCGGTGGGCGGTGGCGGGGGGCGTGGCGCTGCTGGTGGCGGCGGTCTGGCCGTACTTCGACGTGTTCGAGCTGGCCGGGGACGGCAGCGTGGACGCGATGCACCGGCGGCTGTACGACGGGCTGGCTGGCCACTTCTGGCTGGCGCTGCTGGGGCTGCCGGCGCTGTGGGCGCGGGGCCGCCGCTCGGTGCGCGACCCGCTGGTGCTGATGTTCGCCCTGGAGTGCCTGGTGGTGGCGTACGGGTTCGTCAGCGGCCACTACACCTGCGGGCGGATCCTCGGGCTCACCCTGGTGCCGCTCCAGTTCGCCCTGGCCGTGGAACTGACGGCGCCCCGGCCCTGGCGGGTGGGGCGGCGGGTGATGGGCGCGGTCGCGGCGGGCGCGGCCTGTCTCGGCTTCCTCACGGTGCAGGCGGGGGCGGTCGTGCCGCGCGCGCTGGACCCGGTCGGCTTCGAACCGCCGCCGCGCTGGCCCACGTACGACTGGGCCGCGGCGTACATCGGGCCCGGCGAGGTGGTGGTCACCGACGGGTACCACGCGGTCCACGCGATCGCCGGGTACGGGCCGAACCTGGCCGCGCCGGCCTGGCCGGACGCGGCCCTGGACGAACGGGAACGGCTACGGCGGCTCGACGACGTCCGCACCTACCTGTCCCGCGGGTCGACCCGCGCCGAGCGGGTGGGGATCGCCCACCGCTACCGCATCCGCTGGCTGCTGCTGACGCGCCGGCACCCGGTGCCCGAGGAGGCCGTGGTGGTGGCGTGGAGCAGGCGGACGGGGGAGGTGCTGGCGCGGGTCGGGAACCGCTGAACCGCCCGGTGGCGGCCTGCGACTACTCGATGACGAGGTCGACCTCGATGTTGCCGCGGGTGGCGTTGGAGTAGGGGCAGACCTGGTGGGCGCTCTCGACCAGCTTGCGGCCGGTCGCCTCGTCCAGACCGTCGGGCAGTTCGACGCGCAGCGTCACCTTGAGGCCGAAGCCCTCGCCCTGCTTGCCTATGCCGACCTCGGCGGTCACGGCGGCGTCGGTGACGTCGACCTTCGCCTGGCGTCCGACGAGACCGAGGGCGCTGCCGAAGCAGGCCGCGTAACCGGCGGCGAAGAGCTGCTCGGGGTTGGTGCCCTGACCGTTGCCGCCCAGCTCCACCGGCGGGGCCAGCTGAAGGTCGATCCTGCCGTCGGAGGAGACGGCGCGACCGTCGCGGCCGTGGGTGGCGGTGGCGACTGCGGTGTAGAGCGCGTCCATGGATGAACCATCCCTCTCGGAAGTCGTGTAGGGGGTGGCCGGCCCTCGCGCCGTTCGCGTCCGGACCGCCTCACGGAGATAAGTAGAGCACACAATTGAGTTGTGCACAACTAAATGGCTCGCCGGGGCTATCCTGGAGGCATGAGCCCGACGCCCACACCCGCAGCGCAGGAGAACACCGAGGAGAACTGGCTCCGCCTGGACACCCAGATCTGCTTCTCCCTGCACGCCGCCTCGCGCGCCTTCAACGGCGTGTACCGCGTGATCCTCAAGGAACTCGGGCTGACCTACCCCCAGTACCTGGTGCTGCTGGTCCTGTGGGAGCACGGCGAACTGCCCGTCAAGAAGCTCGGCGAACACCTGCGCCTCGACTCCGGCACCCTCTCCCCGCTGCTCAAGCGGCTGGAGTCGGCCGGCCTGGTGCGCAGGGAGCGCAGCTCCCGTGACGAGCGCTCGGTGGAGATCCGGCTCACCGAGGAGGGCTCCGCCCTGCGCGGGCGGGCGCTGCGGGTGCCGCGCCGGATCGTTTCGGCGACCGGGTTCGACCTGGACGAGATCCGGGACCTGCGCGAGCAGCTCGACCAGCTCACCTCGGCCCTCGACGCGGCAGCCCTGGAGGAGGAGCCGGAGCACGGCTGAGGGGTCGGCTCTCCCGGCGCCCCGGCATGACGGACCGTTCGCGTCATCAGCGGGCAGTTCGGCGCCGATGAACGTTTTCTGACGTTTCGCCCGACTTACGATCCGCGCGTGATGAAACGCCACCGTCTCCTCGCCCGCCCTGCCATCACCGCCGACCCCGCCGTCACTGCCGGTCCCGCTGTCACCGCCGGTCCTGCCCGCCCCGCCGCCCCCGCCGTCACCGCTCTCCTCCTCACCTGGCTCGCCAGCCGCGCCGGCATGCTGTGGCTGCTCGCCCACGACTCGCTGCCCATGCTCGGCGGCCGCGTCGCGCGGGAGGTGTGGCGCGGTTACCACCACTGGTACGGCACCCTGTCGGCCGGCGCCTTCCCCGCGCGGGACACGCTGTGGCAGTACCCGCCGGGCGCGGGACCGGTACTGCTGGCGCCCGGGGCGCTGCCCTGGTGGACGTACCTTCAGGCGTTCGTCGCCCTGACGGTCGCCGCGGACGCGGTGATCGCCCTGGCCCTGGCCCGCACGGGCCTCCGCCCCGGCCGCAGTCTGTACGGCGCCGCGCTGTGGGTGGGCGGGCTGCCCCTGCTCCTGCGCCTTCCGCTCGCCCGCTACGACGTGCAGGTCACGGCCCTCGCCGTGGTCTCGCTGCTGGCACTGGCGCGGTCCACGCGCGTGTGCGGGGCGTTCGCGGCGCTGGGCGCGCTGGTGAAGGTGTGGCCGGCGCTGGCGCTGCTCGGGGTGCCGAGGGGCCGGGACACCAGGTCGGTGTGGACGTCGACGGCGGTGACCGGAGCCTCGTTTCTGGCGCTCCTCGCGCTGGCGTTCCGCGACCCCCTCGCCTTCCTGCTCCAGCAGGGCGGCAGAGGCGTGCAGATCGAGTCCCTGGGCGGCACGGTGCTCTCCCTCGCCTCGCACGCCGGCTGGCCGGGCGAGGTCCGTTACCGCTACGGCGCGATGGAGTTCACCGGGCCCGGCGTCCCGGCCGTCGCCCATCTCTCCCTGGCCCTCACCGCCGCCGCCTTCGGTCTGCTGCTGCTGTGGCGGATCCGTGCCCGGCGCTGGACGGAGGCGACACCGTACGACGCGGCGCTGAGCGCCGTGCTGCTGTTCACCGTCACCAGCCGGGTCATCAGCCCGCAGTACATGATCTGGCTGCTGGGGCTGGCCGCCGTCTGCCTGACCTCACGGCACACCACCCAGCGCCCGGTCGCCGCGCTGGTCCTGGCGGCGACCGCGGTCAGCTCGGTGATCTTCCCGCTCCTCTACCCGGAGGTCATCGACCGCACCTGGACCGGCACCGCGCTCATGCTCGTACGCAACGGCCTGCTGACCACCGCCGCCGCCCTGTCCCTCATCCGCCTCTGGCGCTCCGGCATCCCCCGCGCCGTACCCGCCGCACGAGGTCCTCGACGGCACCGCCAGATCATCCGGACGCCTGCCGCACAGTGAGTCGATGCGGCTCGGACCGCCGCCGCCAGCTTCGTCGGACCGGTGAGTCCGGCCGGCCGCAGCACCAGGCGCTGCCGGAGCCCGCCGGTGACAGCTGCGGCTACCGGAGGCCGGCGGCGGGACGGGCGGCGTCCGCGGAACGCGACGCGACGGGCCGACGCGGAGCGCGGCCCGCGCTCCGGTCGGCCCGGGTCAGGCGTTGTTGAGGTACGCCAGTACGGCCAGTACGCGTCGGTGGCCGCTGTCGCTCGACGGGAGGCCCAGTTTCAGGAACACGTTGCCGATGTGTTTGCTGACCGACCGCTCGGTGATGACGAGGGCGCCCGCGATGGTCGTGTTGTCGCGGCCCTCGGCCATGAGCTTCAGCACCTCGCGCTCGCGCGGGGTGAGCGAGTCCAGCGGTGAGCCGCGGCGGCGGGACAGCAGTTCCGTGACGACCTCGGGGTCGAGCGCCGTACCGCCGGAGGCGACCCGCTCCAGGGCGTCGAGGAACTCGTCCACCCGGCCCACCCGGTCCTTCAGCAGATAGCCGACCCCGTTCGCGCCCCCGCCCAGCAGCTCGGCGGCGTAGGACTCCTCGACGTACTGGGAGAGCACCAGCACCGGCAGGCCGGGGATCTTCTCGCGGGCCTCCAGCGCGGCCCGCAGCCCCTCGTCGCGGAAGTCCGGAGGCATCCGCACGTCGAGCACCGCCACGTCCGGCCGGTGCCGCAGGAGCGCCGGCAGGACCTCGGGGCCGGAGCCGACGACCGCCACGACCTCGTGCCCGGCCGATGCCAGCAGCAGGACCATGCCCTCCCTGAGCAGGGCGTTGTCCTCGGCCATCACGACTCTCATGCCACCTCGGCTCCCGTCACGGCGTCCGCGCCCCTCACAGCGCCTTGATCGCCTCGGTGGTCGCACGAGCCAGCGCGCCCAGGTAGCCCTTGGGCAGCTTCGGGCTGCGGATCACGACCGAACGCCAGTAAAGCGGACCGGAGATCAGATCGAGCGCCAGCTCCTCGTCTAGCCCCTGGCGGACCTCGCCGCGCTGCTCGGCCGCCGCCACGATCTTCAGGGCGACCTCTTCCTGCCCCTGCTTCAACGCCTTCTGCAGGGCCTCGGCGATGTCCGGGTTGCGGGCCGCCTCGGCCTGGAGGTCGGGGATGATCTGCGAGGCCACCGGATGCCGCAGGGCCCGGGAGCTCACCTCGTAGAGCATGCGCAGATCGCCCTCGAGGCTGCCCGTCTCCGGGGCCGGCAGCCCCTGCACGGCGATCACCGAGACGATGTCGAGCACCAGATGCAGCTTGGAGCGCCAGCGCCGGTACACCGCGGTCTTGCCCACCCCGGCGCGCCGGGCGATGCCCTCGATGGACATCCGCGCGTAGCCGACAGCCGCGAGTTCCTCGAACACGGCGCCCCGGATGGCCTCCGTCACATCCTCGCGGAGCACGGCCGCGCCCGCGGGAGCCCGGCGGCGCGGGCGCGCCTGGGGTCCGTCGGCGTTCGTCGCGTTCGTCGTCATGCGGACCAGCATAGGGCGTTACGACGAAACGGTTGCGTTCCGACGACGAATCGGCCTACTCTCACGTTGCGACGATACGGTCCCGTCCCGACGTAAGAAAACGTAAAGAAAAGCGTAAGGAAACGTCGAGCGGCCACGGAAACGCCGCCGCCCGCACCCCTTCCCCGAGCGAAAGCAGCGGATGTGAGTCAGGTCCTCCACACACCGCCCCAGACGCAGGGCGCCCCCCACGGCGACCTCGCGGCTCTGGCCGCCCGTCACGGCCTCACGGTCAGCGGCGCCCGCCCGTCCCTGCCCGAGTACATCCGCCAGCTCTGGGCGCGCCGCCACTTCATCACCGCGTTCGCCACCGCCAAGCTCACCGCCCAGTACAGCCAGGCGAAGCTGGGCCAGGTCTGGCAGGTGATGACCCCGCTGCTGAACGCGGCGGTCTACTACTTCATCTTCGGCGTCCTGCTGGAGACCAAGAAGGGCGTCGCGGACTTCATCCCGTTCCTGGTCACGGGCGTGTTCGTCTGGACGTTCACCCAGAGCTCGATCATGGCGGGCACCCGGGCCATCGGCGGCAGCATCGGTCTGGTGCGGGCCCTGCACTTCCCCCGGGCCGCACTGCCGATCTCGTTCTGCCTCCAGCAACTCCAGCAGCTGCTGTTCTCGATGGCCGCCCTGCTGATCATCCTGTTCGCCGTGGGCGTGCCGCCGGCGCTGTCCTGGTTCCTCGTCCTGCCGGCCCTGACACTGCAGTTCGTCTTCAACGCCGGCGTCTCGATGATCCTGGCCCGGCTCGGCGCGAACACCCCGGACATCTCCCAGCTGATGCCGTTCATCCTGCGCACCTGGATGTACATCTCGGGCGTGATGTGGAGCATCGACAACCTGCTCGAGAAGCACCAGGGCATGCCGACCTGGGTCGCCGACCTGCTGCGGGCCAACCCCGCCGCCGTCTACATCGACCTGATGCGCTTCGCGCTGATCGACAGCTTCCACGCCGGCCAGCTGCCGCCCCACGTGTGGCTGGTCGCGACCGGCTGGGCGCTGCTCGCCGGTGTCGGCGGCTTCATCTACTTCTGGAAGGCTGAGGAGACGTACGGCCGTGGCTGAGACCGCAACGCGCACCGCGCCCACCGAGCCCGTCGACGAGCGGGCCCCCACCGTCATCGCGGACGGCGTCGACATCGTCTACCGGATCAACGGCACCGGCAGCGGCCGGGGCAGCGCGACGGCCGCCCTCAACCGCATCATCCGCCCCCGGCAGGCGCAGAAGGCCGCCGGCATGCGCACGGTGCACGCCGTCAAGAACGTCACCTTCATCGCGTACAAGGGCGAGGCGATCGGCCTCATCGGCACCAACGGCTCCGGCAAGTCGACCCTGCTCAAGGGCATCGCGGGCCTCCAGCCGGTGGAGAACGGCAAGATCTACACCGACGGCCAGCCCTCCCTGCTCGGCGTCAACGCGGCCCTGATGGGCGATCTGACCGGCGAACGCAACGTCTACCTGGGCGGGCTCGCCATGGGGATGACGCGCGAACAGATCAAGGAGCGCTACCAGGAGATCGTCGACTTCTCCGGCATCAACGAGAAGGGCGACTTCATCTCCCTGCCCATGCGGACCTACTCCTCCGGCATGGGATCCCGGCTGCGTTTCTCCATCGCCGCCGCCAAGGACCACGACGTGCTGCTCATCGACGAGGCACTGTCGACCGGTGACGCGCGGTTCCAGGCACGTTCGGCGGAGCGCATCCAGGAGATGCGCGCGCACGCCGGCACGGTCTTCCTGGTCAGCCACAGCAACGCCGCGATCCGCGACACCTGCGACCGGGTGCTGTGGCTGGAGCGCGGCGAACTGCGTATGGACGGCCCCACGGAGGAGGTCCTGGAGGCGTACGAGGCGTTCACCGGGGACAAGAAGAAGAAGCCCAGGCCGAAGCCCGCCTGACGGACGACCCGACAGAGAAACGGGGGTGCCCCCGAGCCGTCGCGGCTCGGGGGCACCCCCGTTTCCGGGTTCTTACGAGTGCGTCCGCAGCAGCGTGCGCATCGTCCGCATGGCCACCGACAGGTTGGCCAGGTCGAACGTCTCCGAGCTCTGGATCTCCTCCAGCGTGGTGCGCGCCCGGCCGAGGATCGCCGCGTTCTTCTCGTCCCACGCCTTGAAGCGCTGCTCGGGCGTCGAGGTGCCGTTGCCGACGGCCAGCACGTCCGCCGTCAGCGCCGCGTGGGCCGCGTACAGGTCCTCGCGGATGGAGGCGCGGGCCATGGACTGCCAGCGGTCGGCGCGCGGCAGCTCGATGATGCGGTCCATCAGCTGACTGATGTGCAGACGGTCGGCGAGGTCGTAGTACACCTCGGCGACGTCCAGCGGGTCCCGCCCCATGCGGTCGGCCACCGACACGATGTCCAGCGCCGGGAAGGCCGAGGAGAACCCGGCCACCCGGGTGGCCAGCTCGTCCGGGACACCGGCGTCGGCCAGCTCGTCGTGGATCCGCTGCCACCACTCCAGGTCCGCGCCCCGCAGCAGCTTCGTGAGCTGCGACCACACCTGCTCGACGCGCTCGACGAAGAAGTCGACGGTCTCGGCGAGCTGGAGCGGCTGCGGCCGGTTGTTCAGCAGCCAGCGCGTACCGCGCTCGACGAGCCGCCGCGAGTGCAGCCGGATACGGGTCTGGACGTCGGCCTCGACCCGGTTGTCGAGTTCCTCCACCGCGTCCCACACCGGCGCCGAGCGGAAGATCGCCCGGGCCGCGGTCTGGGCCCGCACGATCTCCTCCAGCGAGGCGCCGGTCTCCTCCCGCAGCCGGTGCAGATACGTGGTACCGCCCGTGTTGACCGTGTCGTTGACAAGGACGGTCGTGGTGATCTCGCGGCGCAGCGGGTGACTGTCGATGCCGTCGGGGAACCGCTCGCGCAACGCCGTCGGGAAGTACGCGTGCAGCAGACCGCGCAGGTACGGGTCGTCGGGCAGCGAGGTGTGCAGCAGCTCGTCCGACACCGTGATCTTCGTGTAGGCCATCAGGACGGCCGTCTCGGGGCTGGTCAGGCCCTGGCCGGCACCCAGACGCTCACGGATCTGCCGGTCGGTGGGCAGGAACTCCAGCGCCCGGTCCAGGTGCTTCTCCCTGACCAGGTGGCGCATGAAGCGCTGCTGGGCGTGGAGCATGTCCTTGGACTGGGCGAGGGCGTTGGCGATCGCCGTGTTCTGCGCGTAGTTGTTGCGCAGCACGAGAGCGCCGACCTCGTCGGTCATCTCCGCGAGCAGCTTGTTGCGCTGCTTGACGGTCATGTCCCCCTCGCCGACCAGCCCGTTGAGCAGGATCTTGATGTTCACCTCGTGGTCGGAGGTGTCCACGCCCGCGCTGTTGTCGATGGCGTCCGTGTTGATCTTGCCGCCGTGCAGCGCGAACTCGATCCGGCCGAGCTGGGTCAGCCCCAGGTTGCCGCCCTCGCCGACGACCCTCACGCGCAGATCGGCGCCGTCCACCCGGATCGGGTCGTTGGCCTTGTCACCGACGTCGGCGTTCGACTCCGCACCGGACTTCACGTACGTGCCGATGCCGCCGTTCCACAGCAGGTCCACCCGGGCCCGCAGGATCGCCTTCATCAGATCGGCCGGGGTCAGCTTGGTGACGCCCGCCTCGATGCCGAGGGCCTCCCGGATGTGACCGTTGACCGGGATCGCCTTCGCCGTGCGCGGGAAGACACCGCCGCCGGCCGAGATCAGGTCACCGTTGTAGTCGGCCCAGCTGGAGCGGGGCAGCTCGAACAGCCGGCGCCGCTCGGCGTAGGAGGTCGCCGCGTCCGGCTTCGGATCGATGAAGATGTGCCGGTGGTCGAAGGCCGCGACCAGCCGGATGTGCTCGCTGAGCAGCATGCCGTTGCCGAAGACGTCACCGGACATGTCCCCGATGCCGACGACCGTGAAGTCCTGGGTCTGCGTGTCCACGCCCAGCTCCCGGAAGTGCCGCTTCACGGACTCCCAGGCACCGCGGGCGGTGATGCCCATGCCCTTGTGGTCGTAGCCGGCCGAGCCGCCGGAGGCGAAGGCGTCGCCGAGCCAGAAGTTGTACGACTCGGCGACCTGGTTGGCGATGTCGGAGAACGTCGCCGTGCCCTTGTCGGCCGCCACCACCAGGTAGGTGTCGTCCTCGTCGTGCCGCACCACGTCGGCCGGCGGGACGACCTCCCCGCCGACCATGTTGTCGGTGATGTCGAGCAGCGCCGAGATGAACGTCTTGTAGCTGGAGATGCCCTCCGCCAGCCACGCGTCACGGTCCACGCCCGGGTCCGGCAGCTGCTTGGCGACGAAGCCGCCCTTGGCGCCGACCGGCACGATGACGGTGTTCTTCACCATCTGCGCCTTCACCAGGCCGAGCACCTCGGTACGGAAGTCCTCCCGCCGGTCGGACCAGCGCAGACCACCGCGCGCGACCTTCCCGAACCGCAGGTGCACGCCCTCCACCTGCGGCGAGTACACCCAGATCTCGAACGCGGGCCGGGGCGCCGGCAGGTCCGGGATGGCCTGCGGGTCGAACTTCATGGAGACGTAGTCGTGCGGCTCGCCGTCCGCGCGCTCCTGGAAGAAGTTCGTCCGCAGGGTCGCCTTGATGACGGTGAGGAAGGACCGCAGGATCCGGTCCTCGTCCAGCGACGCCACCTGGTCGAGAGCGGCGTCCAGCTCCTCGAGCAGCGCGTCGACGATCTCGTGCCCGGCGCGCTGCCGGTCGGGGGACATCCGCGCCTCGAACAACGACACGAGCAGCCGGGTGGTGTGGACATTGGTCCGGAGGGTGTCCTCCATGTAGTCCTGGCTGAACGTGGACCCGGCCTGACGCAGGTACTTGGCGTACGCGCGCAGCACCATCGCCTGCCGCCAGTGCAGCCCGGCGCCCAGCACCAGGGCGTTGAACCCGTCGTTCTCCGCCTTGCCGGTCCAGGTCGCCGAGAAGGCCTCCTGGAACCGCTCACGTCCGTCGTCGCCGAGGAAGTCACCACCGGGACCCGCGAGCGACTTGGGGATCCGCAGACCGAAGTCGTAGATCCAGGCATTGCTGCGGTCCGCGCAGCGCAGTTCGTACGGCCGCTCGTCGATCACCTCGACACCGAGCCGGTTCAGAACCGGCAGCACGGCCGACAGGGAGATCGCGTCGCCCTTGCGGTAGATCTTGAAACGACGCTCGCCGGGCGCGGCGCCCACCGGCTCGTACAGGCTGAGCGAGAAGTTCCGCTCCTCGGTGAGCCGCTCCAGATGGCAGAGGTCGGCGACGGCGGAACGCGGGCTGTGATCGGCCTTGTACCCCTCGGTGAAGGCGTTGTTGTAGCGCCGCAGCAGCTCCGCGGCCCGCTCCTCGCCGAGTTCGGCGTTGAGCGCCTCCTGGAAGGCGTCGGCCCAGGAACGTGCCGCCTCCACCAGTCGCGCCTCGATGCGCTCCTTGTCGGCGTCGGACAGCTCCGGCAGCTCGGTGCCCTGCGGGACCCGCACGACGAAGTGCAGCCGGGACAGGATCGACTCGGTGTTCCAGGCGGTGAAGTCGACGTTCGTCCCGCCCAGTTCCTCCTTGAGGATGTCGATGATCCGCAGCCGCACGCCCGTGGTGTAGCGGTCGCGGGGCAGGTAGACGATCGCCGAGTAGTAGCGCCCGTACTCGTCCTGCCGCAGGTACAGCCGCAGCCGGCGCCGCTCCTGGAGATAGAGCACGGACGTGACGATGGACCGCAGTTCGTCCACCGGCGTCTGGAAGAGCTCGTCGCGCGGGTAGGTCTCCATGATCTGGAGCAGGTCGCGCCCGTCGTGGCTGTTGGGCGAGAACCCGGCGCCCTTCAGCACCGCCTCGACCTTGCGCCGCACGACCGGCACCCGCACCACGGACTCGGTGTAGGCGGCGGAGGAGAACAGTCCGAGGAACCGCCGCTCCCCGACGACGTTCCCCTCCTTGTCGAACTTCTTCACCCCGACGTAGTCGAGGTAGGAGGGCCGGTGCACGGTGGCCCGGCTGTTCGCCTTGGTCAGCACCAGCAGCTTGTGCTCACGCGCCTTGGCGCGGGCGTCCGCGGGCAGCCGCTCGAAGGAGGGACTGACCGGATGGCTGTCGGCGTCGGCGTGATGCGGATCCGAGCGCAGGATGCCGAGCCCGGTCCCGGGTACGGCGGCCAGGGAGTCGTCCCCGCGCAGCTGGTACTCCCGGTAGCCGAGGAACGTGAAGTGGTCGGCGGCCAGCCAGCGCAGCAGCTCACGGGCCTCGTCGACATCGGGCCGCGCCAGGTCACCGGGGACCGGCTCCTCCTGGAGGTGATCGGCGACCCGCAGCGCGGTGTCCCGCATCTTCTCCCAGTCCTCGACGGCCTCCCGGACGTCGGACAGGACGCGCACCAGGTCGGCGGTGATCTGCTTCAGGTCGGCCCGGTCGGTCTCACGGTCGATCTCGACGTGGATCCACGACTCGACATGCCCGTCGTGCGGCAGGTCCGCCGCGGCGGGCGCGGCGCTGAGCACCTCGATGAGCTTGCCGGCCACATCGCGCCGCACGACGACCTGCGGATGGATGACGAGGTGGATCCCCCGCCCCTGCCGGGTCAGCTCATTGGTGACGGAGTCGACGAGGAACGGCATGTCGTCGGTCACGACCTCGACGACCGAGTGGGAGCACGTCCAGCCGTTCTCCTCGACGGTCGGCGTGTGCACCCGTACGTTGGCCGTTCCCTGCGGCCGGTTCTCGGCCAGCCGGTAGTGCGAGAGCGCGGCTCCGAAGACGTCGACCGGGTCACGGCCGTTCAGGTCCTCCTGGGCGGTGTGCAGGTAGTAGCGCTGGAGGAACGCGAGGAGGGTGGCGTGGTCCGGGGTCCCCGGAGTGCCCTCGCTCGTCGTCCCAGTCGGTAGGTGCCCCCCGACCGGGCTGTTCTCAGCGACCCGCGCCGCCCTCTCGAGCAGCTCGGCCTTGGCTTCGTCCAGCTTGGTCTGCATTGTCCTCTGGCTCCTGTCGCGCGCCGTTGCGTGACGTAGAAGGAAGTACGGTCTCTTCCCCTGCGGCTCGACGCCACGGCCCGGGGTCTCCGGTCTGCACCGACGCTATGCCGCAAGATGAGATGAGCGGGGGGTTATCAGCCATTCTCGACACCACTCCCGGATGTGACGCTGCTCTCCGCGCCAGATGCGTCCAGGGGATGTACGGCGTCCTGGGAGCCCTCTCGGCCCCGTCCCGCCCGCGCCGACCAGCGTCCGCCGCCCGGCTGCGGAGATGGTCCGCACACACCGGGCGCAGGGCAGGGGCAACACGGCCCCCGCGAACTATCGCGCTGATCACGCCACCAAGGCTATCGCCCCTCCCGGTCCTCCCGTCATGAGCCGTATGTGTACAAAACCCGACCCATAACTTTGCCGTTCTGCACAGCGGCAAAACGGGGCATGACGTGGGAAGGGAACAGGAAGCGCGACCGAAACCGTGACGAACGGGCCTTCCCGGAGGGCTGGTGCGCAAGAGCGAGGAGCGGTATGGGACGCGGGCCATCCCGCCGCCCCCCGGCCCTTCCACCCACCGCCCGGCCCATCCGCCGCCCGCCGCTCCGGCCCGCCTCCGCCACCGGCCCGTCAGCCGCCCGCCCCGCCGCCCCTTCGCCCCTTCGCCCCTTCGCCCCTCCGCCCCTCCGCCCCTCCGCCCCTGGGGCACAGGCGGAGCGGCGGGGGCTGGGGGCCCGGGGGAGCGCCTGGCCGGGAGCGTGGCGGAGCCCTCCGCTGGGGGCGGGGAGGGTTGGCAGGGAGCCCGGCCCTCACTGGAGGCTGCGGAGACGGACGCCCGCACGGGCGTACAGGGCGACGCCAACAGAGGGGCGCAGGGGACGCAGTGCCCGCGGGGCGCCGGGGGCGGAGCCCCTGGTGGGGTGGAAGCGGCAGAGCCCCTCCGATGGGACGGGTAGGGGCGGCGGGGGCGAGAAAAGTCGACGCCGCTCCCACCGCGCGGGACGCTGAAAGCGCCCCCTCTTGGCAAGCCCACCCCCAAGAGACACGCTGCCCCCAGCCACGCCCGCCCGAGAGGAGCCGCCCACCATGACCCCGAAAATCCTCATCGTCACCGGCGACGCAGCCGAATCCCTGGAAGTCCTCTACCCCTACCAGCGCCTCCGCGAGGAAGGCTACGAGGTCCACATCGCCGCCCCCACCCGCAAAAAGCTCCAGTTCGTCGTCCACGACTTCGAACCCGGCTTCGACACCTACACCGAGAAGCCCGGCTACACCTGGCCCGCCGACCTCGCCTTCTCGGAGGTCGACCCCGGCCAGTACGCCGCCGTCGTGATCCCCGGCGGCCGCGCCCCCGAGTACCTCCGCAACGACCCGGAACTCCGCAAGATCCTCAAGTCGTTCTTCGACGCCGACAAACCGGTCGCGCAGATCTGCCACGGCCCCCTGCTCACCGCGGCCGCCGACGCCCTGCACGGCCGCCGCGTCACGGCGTACCCGGCCCTGGAGCTCGACATGCAGTCGGCGGGCGCCACCTTCCAGGACGTCGAGGCAGTGGTCGACGGCACCCTGGTATCCGCCCGCGCCTGGCCGGACCACTCGGCCTGGATGCGCGAGTTCCTGAAGGTGCTGCGCATCAAAGCACCCGTGACCTGACCCTGACCTGACCCTGACCTGTCCTGGCCGGCCCCGGCCCAGCCCGCCGACGGCAGGCCGACCGCAGGCCGACCCCGAGCCCGGCCTCGGACCCGCCCCGGGGTCCTCCCGATGCGGCGCCCTCAGAAGGCCGAGGACGCCGCAGCCGATCCGACGCTCGAGGCGACCGCCCACCACCCCCTACGCGGCCTCGGCCAACCGCCCCGCGACCTCCACCGCCTCCCCCAGCGTGTCCACCACGGGCACCCCCACCACCTCCAGGCTGGCCCGACTGTGCGAGCCGCCGGTGTACAGGACCGCCCGCGCGCCCACATGCAAGGCGGCCACCGCGTCATCCGCGGCATCCCCGATCACCACCGTGCGCGCCGCCTGCACGCCGGTCAGCGCCTGAAGGTGCCGCACCATGTGCTCGGCCTTGCTTCCCCCGGAGGGCCCGGTCCGCCCGTCGACCCGTACGAAGTGCGGCTCGATGCCGAATCCCCGGACCAGCGGGACGAGTTCATCGTGCACGTACATGCTCAGCAGGGACTGGCTGTGGCCCGCTGACCGCCACCCCGCGAGCAGCTCGGCCGCACCCTCGGTGAGCCCGCACCGCACCCGGTGCTCTGCGTAGTACCGGTGGAAGACGTCGTCCATGACCTCCCACTCGGCGTCGGTGGGCAGCCTGCCCAACAGCCGCTCGTAGAACATCGGCACCGGAACGCAGTACAGCGCCCGGTACCGCTCCAGCGTGATCGGCTCCAGCCCCAGCTCGACGAATGCCGCGTTCGTCGCCCCGATGATCGCGTCGTTGTCGTGGAACAGCGTCCCGTTCCAGTCCCAGACGATGTGCGCCGCTTCCTGCTTCCCCATACCTGCAAACGTACCCGCCGCCACCGACAATCAAGTGACCGACCGAAACGGCACCCGGCCACCCCCCGGACCAGGCGCGCAGACCGCTGACCAGCAGCCGGCACCGGCACCGGCACCGGCACCGGCAAGACGACGGCAGTGAGCAGTCGGCAGCGGCAGCCGACACGGCGCAGCGGGAAGAGGCAGCGGAAACCGACAGCAGCGCAGTGAGCAGCCGGCAGGGGAATCCGCCCGCGAGGCAGCGACAAGTCGGCAGCGCAAACCGACCCAGGGAAGAGGGCAGCAGCGGGAAGCCGGCCAGCCGGCGGACTCAGTCGCCCGTCCCCACCAGAGTCGGAATCTCCTGCCTGGCGAACCACAGCAGCTCATGGTCCTCGGCCCCGTCCACGACGAACTGCGCGTCGTCGTCCCCGGCGTCCGCCGCCGTGACCGCCCCCGCGGCGGCGGTCACGTCCGCCTCCGCCTCCCCTGCGTCGACGTGCACCGCTGCCGCCTTGGCCAGCGGCACCGCGCCCGTCACCCGCACCTCGCCCAGCGCCGCCGGATCGAGCCCCCGGTCGGGGTCCGCCACAGCCGCGCGGTCGGGTACGTCGACGGCGACCACGACCCGGCGCCGCGGGGCGTCCGGATCCGCCGCGAGCAACCGCAGCGAGGCGAGCGCGGCCCTGCTGAGCGCCGCGTACTCCAGTTCCTCGATGTCGTCGGAGACGTACCACTCGCGCAACGCGGGCGTGACGGCGTACGCGACGAGCGGCCCGCTTCCCAGCTCACCCGTCTTGTGCGCCTCGGCGAGGCCGGGGAGGGTCAGGGGGACGTAGACGCGCATGGCTGGCCGCTCTTTCGTGTCGCAGGCTCGGACGACTCGCACTCGATGTCCCGGGTGGCGGTTCCGCGCCTTCCGGAAGGCCTTCAGGATACGTGCGGCCGTCCCCTTTCGGGCCCCTGCCCACCCCCCGACGACCGTCAATCCCAGGCCACGCCGTTCACCCGCCCCAGCCCCGCAGCACCGGGCCGTCGCCCTCCTCCACCACCCCTGATAGGTGAACCTCCCCAAGCCTCGACGAGCACTCTCCGCTTGCTTGCCATCACACACGGCAACGCCGTACAAGATCCACAACGGCAAGTTACCGACCGGTAGAGCCGAGCCCATCGAAACGGGGAGTCCCATGAACAAGGTCATGACGAGGATGCAGCGCCACCCCGGCGCCCGCCCTCCCGGCCGCCACGACACCCGCCGCCCCGCGGGCGCCCCGCCCCGCACCCCGAGCGGCGGCACGCCCCGCACCGCACCCGGCGGAGGCCGCCCACCCGGTCCCCCCGGCACCGACTCCTCCCACCGCACCCGTCCCGCCGACGGCCGCCCCACAACTCCCCGCTCCCTCACCCACCAGCCGACGCACCGCCCCGACACGAGCACGAGCACCGACACAAACACCGAAACCGGAACCGGAACCGGAACCGGCACGAAGATCCGCACAGGCACAGGCACAGGCACAGGCCCAGGCCCCAGCGCCAGCACCGTGACCAGCGCCCCCACCGGCGCCGCGGCCGCCCCCGGCCAGGTCTCCCGTCGCCCCGCCGTCTCCCAGCCCCGCCCCACGGACCTCTTCGCCGACCGTCTCCTCGCGGTCCTGACCGGCCGGCGCCCCGTGCATTTCATGCTCCGGCACACCCTCGGCCACGCCTACGACGATCTGGCGCACCTCGCCGAACGCGGCCCGCTGCGCACCGCCCACGGCGCCCGCGCCGTAGTCCGGGACATCGGGTACTACGTGCCCCGCCCCGGCGCCATCGAGGCCTTCGCCCGCATCGGCGCCGGTGACCGCCTACGGGCCATGGCCTTCCGCCTGGAGCTCGGCGCGGACCGCCGCTGGCGCTGCACCGCGGTGGAACTCGACGGCTCGCGCAGGCCCCGCCCCCAGGACGACTGAGCTGCCCAGGCACCGCCCGACGGCAAAGGGCCGGGCCACCCGAAGGTGACCCGGCCTCAAGCCGCTACCAAGCCGGCAACGCCGCCACAGCGCCGTCATGCCCCACGTGGCGCCCTACGTCACGCCACCCACCGCACGGCGTATCGCACCGCGTATCGCACGACGCGACACACCTCACGCATCACATGTCACGCATGGCAGACGCACGGCAGACCGCGCCGCAGGCAGACGCGCCCTACTTCTTGCGACGCCGCCCGGCCTTCGCCTGCTTGCGGCGCTCCGCGCGCGTGAGGCCATCGGCCTCGGAGCGCACCGGCTCGTCCTCGTCACTGTCGAAGTCGCCCTCGATCGTGCCGCCCTCGCCGTCCACCGTCGGAGCCGAGAAGTGCAGCTGACGACGCTGCGGAGCGTCCAGCCCCTTCGCCCGGATCTCCGGACGCGAACCCGCCTGCGCCGGCACCACGTCCTGCTTCTCCATGTCGACCGGCGCCGCGTCCTCCACCGGGACCTCCTCGACCTGCTGCTCGACCTGGACCTCCAGGTTGAACAGGTAGCCGACGGACTCCTCCTTGATGCCGTCCATCATCGCGGAGAACATGTCGAAGCCCTCGCGCTGGTACTCCACCAGCGGGTCCTTCTGCGCCATCGCGCGCAGACCGATGCCCTCCTGGAGGTAGTCCATCTCGTAGAGGTGCTCGCGCCACTTGCGGTCCAGGACCGACAGCACGACCCGACGCTCCAGCTCACGCATGATCTCGGAACCCAGCTGCGACTCCCGCGACTCGTACTGCTCGCGGATGTCGTCCTTGATGGACTCGGAGATGAACTCGGCGGTCAGACCGGCCCGGTCACCCGCGGCCTCCTCCAGCTCCTCGACGGTGACCTTCACCGGGTAGAGCTGCCTGAAGGCGCCCCACAGCCGGTCCAGGTCCCAGTCCTCCGGGAAGCCCTCGGCGGTCTCCGCGCCCACGTACGCGTCGATCGTGTCGTCCATGAAGTGGTGGATCTGCTCCTGGAGGTCCTCGCCCTCCAGAACGCGGCGCCGCTCACCGTAGATGACCTCACGCTGACGGTTGAGCACCTCGTCGTACTTCAGGACGTTCTTACGCGTCTCGAAGTTCTGCTGCTCCACCTGCGACTGCGCGGACGCGATCGCGCGCGTGACCATCTTGTTCTCGATCGGCACGTCGTCCGGCACGTTCGCCATCGACATCACGCGCTCTACCATCTGCGCCTTGAACAGCCGCATCAGGTCGTCACCCAGCGACAGGTAGAAACGGGACTCACCCGGGTCGCCCTGACGGCCGGAACGACCGCGCAGCTGGTTGTCGATCCGACGCGACTCGTGCCGCTCGGTACCCAGCACGTAGAGGCCGCCCAGCTCCTTGACCTCGTTGAACTCGGTCTTGACCGCCTGCTCGGCCTTCTTCAGGGCCTCGGGCAGCGCGGCGGCCCACTCCTCGATGTGCTCCTCGGGGTCCAGGCCGCGCTGACGCAGCTCCGCCTCCGCGAGGTCGTCGGGGTTGCCGCCGAGCTTGATGTCGGTACCACGGCCGGCCATGTTGGTCGCGACCGTCACAGCACCCTTGCGACCGGCCTGGGCGACGATCGACGCCTCACGCTCGTGGTGCTTGGCGTTCAGCACCTCGTGCTGCACACCCCGCTTGGAGAGCTGCTGCGAGAGGTACTCGGACTTCTCGACCGACGTCGTACCGACGAGGATCGGCTGGCCCTTCTCGTGCTTCTCGGCGATGTCGTCGACGACCGCCTCGAACTTCGCGACCTCGGTGCGGTAGATCAGGTCGGACTGGTCCTTGCGGACCATCGGCCTGTTCGTCGGGATCGGGACCACGCCGAGCTTGTAGATCTGGTGGAACTCGGCGGCCTCGGTCATCGCCGTACCGGTCATGCCGCAGAGGCCGGGCTGCTCCTTGCCGTCGTGGTCGTGACGCTTGTAGAGGCGGAAGAAGTTCTGAAGGGTGATCGTGGCGAGCGTCTGGTTCTCGTCCTTGATGTCCACCCCTTCCTTCGCCTCGATCGCCTGGTGCATGCCCTCGTTGTAGCGGCGGCCGGCGAGGATACGGCCGGTGTGCTCGTCGACGATCAGGACTTCGCCGTCCATGACGACGTAGTCCTTGTCCTTCTTGAAGAGCTCCTTCGCCTTGATGGCGTTGTTCAGGTAGCCCACCAGAGGGGTGTTCACCGACTCGTACAGGTTGTCGATGCCCAGCCAGTCCTCGACCTTGCTGACACCGGCCTCGTGAATGGCGACCGTGCGCTTCTTCTCGTCGACCTCGTAGTCGCCGGTCTCCTCGATGCCCTTGAGCGGGTTGCCCGCCTCGCCCTTCTTCAGGCGCGTCACCAGCTTGGCGAAGTCGCCGTACCACTTGGTGGCCTGGTCGGCAGGACCCGAGATGATCAACGGCGTACGCGCCTCGTCGACCAGGATGGAGTCCACCTCGTCGACGATGGCGAAGTTGTGGCCGCGCTGCACCAGCTCGTCCTGCGCCCACGCCATGTTGTCGCGCAGGTAGTCGAAACCGAACTCGTTGTTCGTGCCGTACGTGATGTCGCACGCGTACATCTCACGGCGCTGCGCCGGCGTCATGTTGGCGAGAATGCAGCCGACTTCCAGGCCCAGGAACTTGTGGACACGGCCCATCATCTCGGAGTCGCGCTCGGCCAGGTAGTCGTTGACCGTGATCAGGTGGACGCCCTTGCCGGACAGCGCGTTCAGATACGCGGGCAGCGTGCCGACGAGCGTCTTGCCCTCACCGGTCTTCATCTCGGCCACATAGCCGAGGTGCAGGGCGGCACCACCCATGATCTGCACGTCGTAGTGGCGCTGGCCGAGGACACGCTTGGCGGCCTCGCGCACGGTGGCGAAGGCCTCGGGCAGCAGGTCGTCCAAGCTCTCACCGTCGGCGTACCGCTGCTTGTACTCGTCGGTGAGGGCCCGCAGCTCGGCGTCGGAGAGGTCGACGAAGTCCTCTTCGATGGAGTTGACCTGGTCCGCGATGCGGTGCAGCTTGCGCAGGATCTTGCCTTCGCCTGCACGCATGATCTTCGAGAGGACGGACACGGGGGTTGGTCTCCTTGCCGGTCGGGCCTGGGACGGTCGGTTTCCAATGGACTTACTGAGCAACGGCCATCGTATGCGAGGACCCCGCCACCCCGGGAGGCCTGCCGCGGCGAGGACCGCACACTGCTGCGCACCTGCTCCAAAATCTTCTTCAAAGGGGACAACGGCCGGGCCCCGCCGATGGTGCCGCGTCCACCGGACGAATTGCGCGAATTGTGATCACACGCTCACACACGGCAAAAAAGCTGGCGCCCGCCGGGACACCCCGCGCAGAATCGGCCGATGGAGCCCGAGCCCGTCACCCTCACCACCCCCCGCCTCGTCCTGCGCCCCCTCGACCCGCGGGACGCCGACGCCGTGTACACCGCCGCCCAGGACCCCGACATCCAGCGCTGGACCACGATCCCCTCCCCCTACCTCCCCGAGCACGCCCGCAGCTTCACCGAGCTGCTCGCTCCGGAGGGCTGGGCGAGCGGCTCCATGTTCACCTTCGGCGTCTTCCTCCCCGACGGAGCCCTCACCGGCGTACTCAGCCTCACCATGCGCTCCCCGGGCACGGCCGAGGTCGGTTTCTGGACGGCCAAGGAACACCGCGGCCACGGTTACACCACCGAGGCCACCCTCACCGCGGCCCGCTGGGCCTTCACCACGCTCCCCGTCGACCGCGTCCAATGGCAGGCTGAGATCGGCAACACCGCCTCCCGCGCGGTCGCCGAGAACGCCGGCTTCACCCTGGAGGGCACCCTCCGCTCGGCCATCGCCAACAAGGGTGTACGACGCGACTGCTGGATCGCCTCCCTGCTCCCGTCGGACCTGGGACTGCCGTCGACCGCCCCCTACATTCCGGCACCCGACAGCCCACCGAGCGGCCCGGACAACCCGCCGGGAGGCACGGACAGCCCGCCCATGGATACAGGCAGCCCGTCCGGCGTCTGAGGACGAGGCCCGCCCAGGGCCGAACCGAGGTCCGGCGACGGCAGCCTCGGCGCGGGAACCGGAGAGCCTGGTCCGGCGGAGGCAGCCCCCAGGGAAAGCCGGGTCCGGCGCCGCCAGCCCACAGAGCGGGGACGAGAAAGCCGGGTCCGGCGGCGGCCCCCACGGCGGGATGGGGAAGGGGCGGCGAAGGCGAACCCCGCGCCCGCGCACCCCCGCCTCCCCAAACCCCCAGCTCACCCCGCACTGTCAGTCCCACCCCCTATCGTGCGAGCCATGACGACCCCGCGCCCCGACACCGCCCTCTCGGCAGACGAAGCCCGCCGCATCGCCCTGCGCGCGCAAGGCTTCCTCGGCACGCCCGACCGAAGGGCCGGCGTGCGCGGCGTCCTCCGGCACCTCGGCGCGGTCCAGCTCGACACCATCTCGGTCCTGGCCCGCTCCCACGAGCTGATCCCCTACGCCCGACTCGGAGCCGTGGGCCGCGACACGGTCGAGGACGCGTACTGGAAGCCCGGGTCCGCGGGCACGCCCGCGACCCGACCGCACGCCTTCGAGTACTGGTCCCACGCCGCCTGCATCCTCCCCATCGAGGAATGGCCCCACTTCGCCTTCCGCCGCCGCGCCTACCGGGCCCGCCCGCACTGGAACCACGCGCTCCCGGACGGCACGTACGACCAGGTCGTCAAGCAACTCCGCACCGAAGGCCCGCTGACCGCGACCGAGTTGGGCGGCGCGAAGAAGACCAGCGAGTGGTGGGACTGGTCCGGCACCAAGGTCGCCGTGGAGCGCGCGCTCATGTACGGCGAGGTGGTCTGCGTGGAGCGCCGCGGCTGGAAGCGCGTGTACGACCTCGCCGAGCGCGCCGTCCCCGCCGACCTGCTGCACGACGAGCTGGACGACACCGAGTGCCTGCGCCGTCTCGTCCGCCTGGCCGGCCAGTCGCTCGGCGTCGGCACCCGCGCGGACATCGCCGACTACCACCGTCTCAAGGGCGAGCAGGTCGACACCGTGATCGCCGACTCCGGTCTGGTCCCGGTCACGGTCGAGGGCTGGTCCAAGCCCGCCTGGGCCGACCCGTCGGCACTGGAAACACCCCCGCGCGGCCGCCACCGCACCACGCTGCTGTCCCCCTTCGACTCCCTGATCTGGGAGCGTACGCGCACCGAGCGGATCTTCGGCTTCACCCACCGCCTGGAGGCCTACGTCCCCAAGCCGAAGCGGATCCACGGCTACTTCGCGATGCCGGTCCTGGCCGGCGGACGGCTCGTCGGCCGCGTGGACCCGGCCCGCGAGGGCCGCACCCTGATCGCCCGACAGATCACCCTGGACGGCCCGAAGGCGGTCCCGGCGGTGGCGCAGGCCCTGCTCGAGGCAGCGACCTGGGTGGACTGCACAAACGTGCGCGTGGAGCGCGTGGACGCTCCGGACCTGCGCGAGCCTCTCGTCAGCGAGCTCACCCGCGCACTGGCCTGACTCGGTTCCGAAACCACGTCCGAGCCGGGTCGGAACCGGTCCGAGCCGGGTCCGAGCCGGGTGCACCAGCAGCGAACCAGTCGGGCCGGGCCGAGTCGGGCCCACCATCAGGAACCGGACCGGGACCGGGCTCACCATCAGCGCCGCACCATCACCGGAGCGGGGCGGACTCAGGCCCCGCTCACCGACTCGGCAGCCGACTCACCGGCTGGCTCACCGGATCTCGAGAATCTTCTCCCGCATCGCGTACACCACCGCCTCCATCCTGGAGTGCAGCTGCAGCTTCTCCAGGATGTTGCGCACGTGGTTCTTCACCGTGTTCTCGGAGATGAACAACTCCTTGGCGATGTCACGGTTGTTCATTCCCGTGGCGACCAGCTTGAGCACCTCCAGCTCCCGGTCCGTCAGCCGCGGCGCGGGGACGAGACGACGCTCGTCGGTCCGCTGGATCATCGACTTGAACTCGGTGAGCAGCTTCGACGCCATGGAGGGGCTGATCTGCGACTGTCCGTCGGCGACCGCGCGGATCGCGGTGGCGACCTCGTCCGTGGAGATCTCCTTGAGGAGATAGCCGGTGGCGCCGGCCTTGATCGCCTCGTAGAGGTCGGCCTCCTCGTCACTGATCGTCAGCATGATGATCTTCGCGCTGGGAGCCACCTCCTTGATGGAGGTGCACGCCTCGATACCGCCCCGCTTGGGCATCCGTACGTCCATCAGCACGATGTCCGGCAGCAGGTCGGCCGCCTTGTCCACGGCCTCGGCGCCGTCACCCGCCTCGCCGACGACCTGGATGTCCTCCTCGGCCGCGAGCACGATCTCGAGTCCGCGGCGGAACAGGGCGTGGTCGTCCACGACAAGGACTCTGATCGGTTCCTTGCGTGAGGTGCCCCCGTCCGGGCCCATGCCGACGACGCCGTCGTCGGCATCGTCGTCCCGCATCGGTCCGAAGCTGTCCGCCATCGTTCCTCCCCCTGAAGGCTGTGGCCGTGGTCCTGTGCCGTCGCCAACCCAAGGCAGCGGCCCACCGGTTGAGCCGCCCTGGCCATGATTCCATGCCCGGACGACAACGCGGTGACAGAGCGGTGCTCGAAGGGGTCGCACACGGGTGCCCCTGGGGGCGCACACAGCGCTCCAGGGGCACACCGCTCAGCTGTCACCGGGCAGCGTCAGCCACCCAACGCACCGCCGGCCTCGGGCGCGTGCGCCTGGGCCACCATCGGGTCGGTGTCGAGGTAGATCACGCCGTAGTCGTAGGCGTGACGCCGGTAGACGACGCTGGGCTGCTTGGTCTCGGAGTCGACGAACAGATAGAAGTCGTGTCCGACCAGTTCCATCTCGTAGAGGGCCTGGTCGAGGGTCATCGGAGCGGCGACGTGGGTCTTCTCGCGCACCACGAGGGGGCCGTCGCCCTGCACCTCGAGCGAGCCGATCCGCTTGGTCGGCACACTCTCCGACTCGTCGGCGGGGACGGGACGGCCGTTGCCGTTGAGCGTCGCCACACCCGGGACGTAGTCGGGAACCTCCGCCGCGGGGATCCTGCGGGCGCCGCGGCGTGTGTAACGCTTGTCGTGCTGCTTGCGCAGCTGGGCATCCAGCTTCTCCGCCGCCAGGTCGAGTGCCGCGTACGCGTCGCTGGCCGCCGCCTCCGCCCGGATCACAGGGCCGCGGGACCGGAGGGTGATCTCCACCCGGTCGCACCGGTCGGCCTGTCGGGGGTTGGGCTCCTTGGACACCTCCACGTCGAGGCTGATCACCTTGCCGTCGAGCTTCTGGATCTTCTCCAGGTTCAGCTTGTCGGCCACGTGCTTGCGGAACCGCTCGGGCACCTCGGTCTTGCGGCCCTTGACGACGATGTCCACGCAGAACTCCGTTCCCGGATCACTCCGCTTCGGTGCGGAGCGTCTCCCTTTTGCACCAGGCTCCGGTGAGCACCGGAACCTCGGACTCGGTGACTTCCACCTCCTCCTCCCCCATGAGCGAGATCTACACCCCCGGTGCCGCGGAAGATTACGAAAAACCGCAGCACGGCATTCGGATATGCGAGGTGTGGCCTGCGCTTTCCCTCACAACCGAACATATCTCGCCCGGACGGATGTCGTCACCCTCTACTGCGGCGTACCTCCGTTCAGGCGAATTGGACCTCTCATTACCTGCAACGACGCAAGTTCCTGCTCAGTTCCGGTTTATTTCGAAAGAGTCCGGCGACGCGGCGACCACGGCCGCGCAGAGCACGTCAGCGGCTCGCCCCGCATCCTCCAGCGGTCTGACCGACACCTCGTCCGCTCCTCCCTCCTCGGCTCCGGACAGTCGCTCACTGTCTTCCCGAGTCCTACCCACGTACCCGGCTGTCGCCCCTTCACCACACAACGCTCGCTTCGCCTCCTCCTCACACCGCCCACTCTCCCCCTGCCCGGCCCACTCCGCCGCCGCAGCAGCCGCCCCAGCCGCCGCCGACGCCACGGCTCCCGACCGCACCGCCCCCGGCCGCACCGCTGTCGCCTGCACCGCCGCCCGCACCGCCCGCGCGGCCTCCGCCAGCGAGGCGCCCGTCGTGACCACGTCGTCCACGAGAACCACCGGCCCACCGCACAGCACCCGCGCACCCCCGGGCACCACCGTCAGCGCGCCCACCAGGTTGTCCAGCCGCTGCCGCGAGTCCAGCCCCGACTGGTCGGCCACGGCCCGCCGCTGCCGCAACACCGCGGCCACCCGCGCCGGCACCCCCGCCCGCCGCAACTCACCGGCCGCCGCCAACGCGATCCGCCGCGCCGGGTCATGCCCACGCGCCCGTACGGCGGCTCGGGTGGAGGGGACGGGGACGAGCAGCAGGTGTCCGGGGGGCTGGGGGCCCTCCCCCTCCCCCCACCCCACCTCCCCCACCCCCGCCCGCACAGCCCCCGCCAGCGCCGTGCCCAGCGGTCGCGCCAGTGCCAGCGCCCCGCGCTCCTTGTGGGCCAGCAGCGCCGCACGTACCTCGTCCGCGTACCGGGCCGCCGCGTGCACGGCGGGCAGCCCTGGTGGTTCCGGCACCGGACGGACCCGGAACGGCGCGGCTCCGCCCAGCACCGCGCGGCACTGCGGGCAGAGCACCGTACGCGCGCTTCCGCAGCCCCCGCACTCGGCGGGCAGGACCAGGCCGGCGAGCTCCTGCCACCACCTGCGAACGCTTTCCACGTCCCCTACTGTGCCGACGCGGGAAGCAACCCGCCACCCCTGTGGAAAACCCGCGGAGCACCCTGTGGAAAACCGTCGGGAAGGCAGCTCGAAGGCACTCGGAGCGATCGGAACACCAAAAGGAGGAGGCGTAAAGCAGTTCCCGGGAATCCGTGCGGTCCACGGAGAAGAAGTCCCACCGGCTCCCCCGGAACTCCCGCGAACTCCTGGCCGACTCCGGCCCCCCGAGTAACGCCCCGAGGGCAGCCGCACCCACGCGCCAAAGCCCACACCAGCCCCGCACCCACGCGCCAAAGCCCGCCCCGGCACCGAAACCCGCCCCGGCACCCCTCGCCCCACGCCTTGTACCCCAGCGCCCCGCGCCCCCGCGCCCCCGAACCCAGAACCCCGCTCTCCACGCCGAGGCCGAGATCACCCGTAACGGGAGATCACCAGGAGCCGAAGATCACCCGGGATAGAACGCGACCGAAGCGGTCTCCTTGAGCGTCCGCCAGCCGCTTCCGCCGGGCAGCCACAGCAGCCCGTCCTTGGAGGTCGCGAAGAGCGGGATCTCGCTGTCCTCGGAGGCGGCGATGCTCGTGACCTCCGTGAGGCCGGGCAGTGTCCCCGCCTCGGGGACCGAGCCGTCGCACTGCACGTACTGCACCTGCTGCACGCCCCCCGACTCGCGCCCGACGACCACGAGCCGGTTGTCCCCGGCCCACGACACGGCCGTGACCTGCTCCAATTCGGGGGTGGCGGAGCGCAGTTCCTGAAGCGACACGGAGGGCTGATCGCCGCTGCCCGGGCCTCGTTCGATCCGCCCGATGAGCAGGGACTGCTTGCCGCCCTTGTCCACGACGAGCGCGATCCGCACCCCGTCGGCAGCCACCCGTACGGCGTTGATACGGCCGTCGAGTCCCGGAGTGAGCACCTCCAGCGGCTGGCCGCCGCCCTTCTCCAGCAGGAGCAGACGGGGAGCGTCGGGGTCGCGGTCGGCGACCCACAAATCCCCCTGGGTGTCCCAGCTGGGGGTGGTGAGGCGGTCGGTCTCCGTCTTGCCCTTGCTCTGGAGTACGGGGTCGCCGATGGAGCTGCCGGAGACGGTGGAGGTGACGTAGAGCGCCTTGCCGTCGAGGGCGACTCCCGCGGCGCTGTGTTCGTCGCGGGCCACGGCCACCGAGCGCAGCGCCTTGGCGCCGTCGCCGAGCGCTCCGGGCACCGGGTCGGCCTTGGTGTTGCCGCTGCCGCTCGTCATCCGTTCGAGGCGGTGCTGGCCGTCGATGAAGTACAGGTAGCCGGGGCTGGTCTCGGAGCCGCGTGCGGCGACGGCCGCGGCCCGCTCCTCGGTGAGGGAGCACAGCTGGGTGCCGCCCGAGCGCAGCGCGATCTCGTCGACGGCGGGAGCCAGGCTGTGGAGGGAGAACAGCAGCTGGGCCGCCATCTCGTCGCACTTGCCCTGTCCGATGTGGGCGGCCTTGTCGTTGAGCGGCACGGTGAGCTTGTTCTGGTCGTCGGGGGTCAGCGCGGTGACGCCCTTGGGCAGCGCGGTGCCGGTGGGGAAGCTGGACCTGACGACGGGGCGGAGCCAGCTGGTCGGGCCGGTGAGCACGGAGCGCACCATCTGCGTCATCGGGTCGACGCGTTCGCGCACGTAGACGGGGTCGGCGACGGCCATGGGCTGCCGGGAGCCGTCGGCCGTGGTGTTGGAGGCGAAGTAGTACTTGTTGACGGAGACGTAGTTGCGCTGGAAGTCCGACTTGCCCATGACGACGCCCTGGGGGAGGGCGTCGATGCGCCACTGCCCGTTCTTCTTGTCGCGGCTGAGGTGGACCACCTGGCGGTAGTCGCCGGCGGCGGGCGCGTACGACTGCTGTCCGTCGACGGCGGCGACCCGTGTGCCGGTCAGCGTGTACGAGTAGTCGTCGCCGTCGTCTCTGGTCCCGGTGGGCCCGGCGTCGGTCGCCGGCCCGTCCGTGAGGACCGTCGTGGACCGTTCGGGCTCCCATTTCTGGGCGGCTTTCTCGGTCAGGTACTGCCGTGCCGTCGCGTAACCGGGGTCGTCGCTGGTGAGCGCTTCGAGGAAGCCCTGGACGATCTCCAGCGGCTGTGCGTCGTCCCGGGGCGGCATCGCGAACACCCGTACCTGGGTGTCCTGGCGCGGTGTGGACTCGACGCCGCGCAGATCCCCGCTGTCGGGCATCGAGGCGCACCCGGCCAGCAGAACGACGCCACAGGTGGCGTACGCCACCGCGCGCCCCGGCGTACGCCGGGTTCCCCCCTCGCGCCACTCAGCGCCCACGACGTGCCTCCCCTTGCTCGTTCGAGCCCTCCGCCCCGGCTCTGTGCCGGTTCGAAGTCCCCCTCAGTGCCGTTTCGCGGGCGCCACTCACGTCGTCCGGCGCGCCCAGGTCCTCCGCAGCGGCCGTCTCCGTCCGCTCAGGGGCCGCGCCGCGTGCTTCGCCGCCTGCCCCGGACGCCCCGGCAGCCTGCCGTTCGTCCTCTCCGCGTCCGCCGCCTCCCGTGCCCGCGGCGGGCCGGGACACCACGCGCGCGCCGTTGCCGGGCAACGCCGTCGGGTCGGCCGTGGGGGCCGCGGTGGCCGTCCGGGGCGCGAGCGCGCTCCGCGCGGCCGACACCTGTTCGCCGACGGGCTGTACGGGCACCGTCGCACTCTTCTGGCCGCCGCCGCGCGGCTGACCCGCGTCGTCGAGGTCTCCCCGGTTGCGACGGGAGTCCTTGGGCTCCAGCGGTATCGGCGAGCCCCGCAGCGGTTCGTCGGCGGTCCTGGGCAGCGTCAGCCGGAACTGCGAGCCGCCGCCGGGCTCTCCCCAGGCCTGTAGCCAGCCGCCGTGCAGCCGTGCGTCCTCCAGGGCGATGGACAGCCCCAGACCGGTACCGCCGGTGGTACGCGCGCGTGCCGGGTCGGCGCGCCAGAACCGGCTGAAGACGCGGGTGGCCTCGCCGGGCTTGAGGCCGACGCCGTAGTCGCGCACGGCTATCGCGACGGCGCCGCCCGCGGCGGCCAGCTTGACGATGACGTCCTTGCCCTCGCCGTGTTCCACGGCGTTGACCACCAGGTTCCGCAGCACCCGTTCCACCCGTCGGGCGTCGGCCTCGGCGACGACGGGCTGCTGGTCGCCGATGACGCGTACGGTCGTGCCCTTGCGTTCGGCGAGCGGCGCGGCCCCGCTGACGACCCGCCGGACGACCTCCCTGAGGTCGATCGGCTCGGCTTCGAGGGCGGCGGCGCCGGCGTCGAAGCGGCTGATCTCCAGCAGGTCCGCGAGCAGTGTCTCGAACCGGTCGAGCTGGTCGGCGAGGAGTTCGGCGGACCGCGCGGTGATGGGGTCGAAGTCGACCCGGGCGTCGTGGATGACGTCGGCGGCCATGCGTACGGTCGTCAGCGGCGTCCGCAGTTCGTGCGAGACGTCGGACACGAACCGCCGCTGCATCCGCGACAGGTCCTCCAGTTGCTGGATCTTCAGCTGGAGGTTCTGGGCCATCTTGTTGAAGGCCTCACCGAGGCGTGCGATGTCGTCCTCGCCGGTGACCTTCATCCGTTCCTGGAGCCGTCCGGCGGAGAGCCGCTCGGCGATCCCGGCGGCCATCCGCACCGGCGTGACGACCTGCCGTACCACGAGCCAGGCGATGGCCCCGAGGAGTACGACGACGAACAGCCCGGCGGTCGCCAGCGTCCCCTTGACCAGGCTCAGCGACTTCTCCTCCTGGGTGAGCGGGAAGAGGTAGTACAGCTCGTACGGATCACCGTTGGGGTCGTTGACTTGCTTGCCGATGACGAGGGCCGGCTGGGAGTCCTTGTCGTTGAGGTAGTTGATGCGGGAGTAGCTCTGGGCCGCTCCGGTGCTGCTGTTGACCTGCTCGCGCAGCTTCTCCGGGACGCTCTTGTCGGGGTCGACGAAGCCGGAGGCGCGCGGCCCGCGGGCGACGCCGCTGACGTCGCCGGGGGGCAGGGTGACCACGTCGAAGGCGCCCTGGCCGCCGCTGGACAGCGACAGGACGAGCTCGCTCATCCATTCGATGACGTTCTGCGAGGCGCCGCCGTCGGCCGGGGTCCCGTCGTCGGCGGACGCGCCGGCGGCCTCGTCGGCCTTCTGCTTGGCCACGGCGAACCCGCCGGTGGCCTGGCTCTGCGACGCCTTCACCTTGGCGTCGAGCAGCCCGTTGCGCACCTGCCCGATGACGACGAAGCCCAGCAGCAGGACGACGCCCAGCGACATCAGCAGTGTCGTGGCGACGACCTTGAGCTGGATGTTGCGCCGCCACAGCCGCATGACGGGCAGCAGCGGCCGGCGCACCAAGCGCAGCAGCAGCCTCAGGACAGGGCTGCCCTGCACCCCGCCCTGCAACAGGCCCCCGGCGAGGAGGCGTGCGAAGCGTGAACCCGGCGCCCTACGGCCGACAGGCCGCTCCGGGCGGGCCCCGGACCGACCGGGGGCCGAAGCGGCACTGTCACCGGACATGTCAGCTCGGTCCTGCCTTGTATCCGACGCCACGGACGGTCACCACGATCTCCGGCCGCTCCGGGTCCTTCTCGACCTTGGAGCGCAGCCGCTGTACGTGCACGTTCACCAGGCGGGTGTCGGCGGCGTGCCGGTAGCCCCACACCTGCTCGAGGAGCACCTCGCGGGTGAACACCTGCCAGGGCTTGCGCGCCAGCGCGACCAGCAGGTCGAACTCCAGCGGCGTCAGGGCGATCGACTGCCCTTCCCGCTTCACGGAGTGACCGGCCACGTCGATGACGAGGTCGCCTATGGCGAGCTGTTCCGGCGCCGGTTCCTCGGACCTCCGCAGCCGCGCCCGGATCCGGGCGACCAGCTCCTTCGGTTTGAACGGCTTCACGATGTAGTCGTCGGCGCCGGACTCCAGTCCGACGACGACGTCGACGGTGTCGCTCTTCGCCGTGAGCATCACGATCGGCACCCCGGACTCCGCCCTGATCAGGCGGCACACCTCGATGCCGTCCCGGCCGGGCAGCATCAGGTCCAGCAGCACCAGGTCGGGTTTCGCCTCACGGAAAGCGGCCAGCGCCTTGTCACCGTCGGCAACGAAAGACGGCTCAAAACCTTCACCACGCAGCACAATGCCGAGCATCTCGGCCAGTGCGGTGTCGTCGTCGACGACAAGGACTCGTCCCTTCATAAACGACATCATCCCATTCTCATAACAGTGAAGGTGGCGCAGGTGAGAAGGCTCACCGGCCAGTGACGATAGTCGTACGGGGCGGTCACTGTCTGCCCCGGTCCGTCGGCACCGAGGTCAGCACTGCCGTGGAACCGCCGAACGCGACATCGTCACCCCCTGCCGAGTCCCCGATCCGCATCCCTCGGATCACCCGTCCCCTGGCCGAAACGGCGATCCGACGGAGTGGCCCGTGGAGGCCGGTCCGGCGGCTGCGCGACGGGACCCCGTAACCACCCGGACAGGTCCGGCCCCCGGTCCACGACTTGCCGTCGAAGCCGCCTCGCCGACGCCCGGCCGGTCACGACCCGACCGGCCGAACGGCCACCTCCCGCCACCAGCGACTCCGGGCGGGCGGTCCCGGGCGGTCCGAGCGGTGCGCAGCGCCCGGTCACGCCGAAGGAGCTGCTTCGGCCGCTACGTCAGGTCCTTGACGAGACGCCAGTCGTCCCCGTCCCGCTCGAAGACGAACCGGTGGGACGCCACATGGGGCAGGGTCGGCTCCAGCCCACTGCCGTACGTGTCGGAAAGGTACGGGGTGGTGATCTCGTTGACGTCCACCGTGAACCGCGCGCCCTTCCTCTCCACGTGCGCCACCACGGCCTTGGCATCGGCCTGGTTCCACACCCTGCCCGCGGGCAGGGCGTCCTTCCGCCAGGACGCTCCAGGTGCGTCCGCGTGCCGCTGGAAGATCTCCTCGGCGGCCTGCTCGAGAGACTTCTGTTCCGCTTCCCGCCCGGCCGCCTCGGCCTGACTCCTCACCACCAGCCCACCGGGCACCGCCACGAGCGCCACCGCAGCCGCGACCAGCCCCACCCTGTGTTTCTTCCGCACCCTGCCCCCACCTCGAGACGCATCGACATGTCGATGCGGCGATCTGCGGGAGAGTAGCAACGATCAAACCCCCGCCCCCACGAATCCGCAGGCGGGATGCGTGAGCACGCGGGCGTGGCCATCAGGGACCACAAAAGTCCGACGGAACGTCTGCGGGCTGCGTCCTGCCTGGGAACACGTGCGGGACGCCGTGACCGCGCGCTCCGTTTCCTGGCCGCCGCCCCTCGCCTCACTCCGTACCACCCGTTCCCGGGCAGTCGGATCGGAGCCGAGCGGCAGCACCGGCGTGCCGGAACTGACGACGACGCCGGCCGCTGCCGCCGTACAGGCGCCACCCCCAGCGGAAACCTCGGTGCGGTACGGCGCCTTCCAATGGTGGGATGCGCCGCATGAGCGCCCCGCTGCACCACCGCATCGAGCAGTACTACGCCACCGTGCCCCTTCTGTTCGCCGACGCCGAGGACTTCGGCCCCCTGCGCCTGTTCGTACGGAAGGAACCCGGCGCCCCGTACTACGGCGGTCCGAGCCACGCCCAGCCCACCGGCGTGGCCTCCGTGGGCGCCGCCGACATCGCCCGGGTGCGCGCCCGGCAGCGTGAGCTCGGTGTGCCGGAGGCGTTCGAATGGCTGGCCGAGTCGGCGCCCCTGCTGCGCGCCCAGGTCGAGGCCGCCGGTCTCCCGGTGCTGCGACGCCCGCTGATGGTGCTGCCGCCCCACCACCCGCTGCCCCCGCAGCCCCTGCCGGACGGCGTGACACTGCGCGCGCTGACCGCGGACGACCCGGCCCTGCCCGCGGCCCTCGCCCTCCCGCACCTGGCCTTCGCCCAGCAGCCCCGCACCGGGGAGCCCGGCCCCGCCACGGGCCCGTCGGACCGCGCGCGGTTGGCCAGGTCGGCCGAGACGCTGACCACGGACGGCACCCTGGCCGCCGTCCGTCCCACGATCCGCGCCGGGCACAAGACCCTCGTCGCCGCCCTCGCTCCGGACGGCACCCCCCTGGCCACCGGTCACTACCACCCGGCGCACGCCACCACGGAGATCGGCGGCGTCGGCACCCTCCCCTCCGCCCGCCGCCAGGGACTGGCCGCCGCCGTGACAGCGGCCCTGGTCGCCCACGCCCGCGCCCACGGGGTCGAGACGGTCTTCCTCGCCTACGCGCGGGAGAGCGTCGCCCGCATCTACGCCCGCCTCGGCTTCCGCCCCGCAGAAAACGACCCTCCTGATCGCCGACCAGCCCGCACGCTCGTAGGTCCGAGCCGGCTCACCCGGCCGGCCGACGTGGTGCTCGGCGAGCGATCAGAGTGCCGCCTGCGCCCCTCCCCGGGTCGCCCCGCCGCACAGCTCGGCAAGCGCGTCGGCGGTCACCGGCGACACCACGCCTTCCTCCGTGACGATCGCCGTCACCAGCTCGGGCGGCGTCACGTCGAACGCGGGGTTGTACGCCTGGGTCCCCAGCGGCGCCACCGGAATGCCGGCGCCCGCTCCCGTCACCGGCGACTGGGCCGCCATGGCCTCCGTCACCTCGAACCCGGGCCGCTGCTCCACCTCGATGGACGCCCCGTCCGGCGTCTGCAGATCCACCGTCGTCACCGGCGCCACCACGATGAACGGCACATGGTGGTAGCGCGCCAGCACCGCGAGCGGATAGCTCCCCACCTTGTTCGCCACCGACCCGTCGGCCGCGATGCGATCCGCCCCGATCAGCACCGCGTCCACCTCCCCCGCCGCGAAGAGCGAACCCGCCGCGTTGTCCGTCAGCAAGGTGTACGCCATGCCGTTGCGGGCCGCCTCGTACGCCGTGAGGCGGGCACCCTGGAGCAGCGGACGCGTCTCGTCCACCCACAGCCGCCGAAGCCGGCCCACCCGGTGCGCCGCGAGCGCCACCGCGAAGGCCGTCCCCTCCCCGCCCGACACCAGCGCACCGGTGTTGCAGTGCGTGAGCACCCGATGCCCGCCTCCGGGCAGCAGCTCGTCGAGGAGCGCCAGCCCGTGCCCGGCCATCCGGACGCTGGCCGCCGCGTCCTCCCGGTGAAGCTGCCGCGCGGCCGCCAGCGCGGCCCGCGCGCCCTGCGCCGGATCACCGCTCTCGGCGAGCCCGGCCTGGTACGCGGCCAGGGCCCGGCGCACGCCGACGGACAGGTTCACCGCGGTGGGCCGGGCGCCCGACAGCGCGTCCGCGGCCTCGTCCACGCCGAACCCGCGGGCGGCGGCGAGCGCGACGCCGTACGCCCCGGCGATCCCGAGCAGCGGTGCTCCGCGCACCGCCAGCGAACGGATCGCCTCCACCAGCACGGATGCGTCTGTACACACGAGTTCGACTTCTTCGGCCGGCAGTCTCGTCTGGTCCAGAAGCACCAGTACGGGACCCTCGGGCAGCTCCTCCCAGCGGATCGCAGGTATGTCGGCCGGCCGCTTGTCCTCGCCGGAATGCGCGTACTGATCAGCCATGCCGTCAGTCTGCCCCCGATCCGGCGGACAATTGAAGGTGTGCAGCCCATACCGCGGCCGGTCAACCGATGAGCACGCCATGGCACGATGGCTCCCAACCTGGCGCCGCGACCGCGGACGGGCACCGTGAAGGAGCGACGATGAAAGACACTCCGGGCTGGGCCTCGCCCGGATCCGCCCCGTCCGACGGACAGGAGCCCGGCGCGTCCCGCCCCGCCGAGCCCACGGACCGTCCCGCCGGCGCCCGGCCCGCGGACCAGCCGGACGCGAACCCGCAGAGCCCCGGCACGAAGTGGTCCAAGGAACAGCCGCCGCCCGGCCCCGGCCAGTGGTCCGCGCCCGCGGGCCCCCCGAACCAGGGCCGCAACGCGGGCGGCACGCCGCCCCCACCGCCTCCGCCGCCCGGCCCCGGCTGGGGCAACTACCCGCCCGTCGGACCCGGCGGTGCCTACCCCGGCGGCCCCGCGGGCCCCGGGCAGGGCGGCTACGGCGCTCCCGGCTGGGGCGCCGGCTGGGGCGGCCCCCCGGCCGCGGCGAAGCCCGGCGTGATCCCGCTGCGCCCGCTCGCCGTGGGCGAGATCCTCGACGGCGCCGTCGCCACGATGCGCACCTACTGGCGCACGGTCCTGGGCATCTCGCTGACCGTCGCCGTCATCACCGAGGTCTTCGTCGTCCTGTTGCAGGGCCTCGTCCTGGACGCCACCACGGACACGACCGCCCTCGGCGACCCGAGCGCCACGGCCGACGAGCAGCTCAACGCCATGGGTGACGCCCTGCGCGCCTCCGGCCCCGTCCTCCTCATCACCCTCATCGGCACCATCGCGGCGACCGCGCTGCTCACCGCCGTCACCAGCCGGGCGGTGCTCGGCAAACCGGTCGCCCTCGGCGAGGCCTGGCGCGACGCCCGTCCCCAGGTGCTCAAGCTGTTCGGTCTGATCTTCCTGCTGATGGTCGCCGCCGCCGCCATCGTCCTCGTGTGCCTGCTGCCCGGCATCCTCGTGAGCGCCGCCGGAAACTCCGACGCGGGAGCCGCCCTCAAGGCCTTCGGCATCCTCGGCTCGATCGTCCTGGTGCTGTGGCTGATGATCCGCCTCTCGCTCGCCTCGCCCGCGCTGATGCTGGAGAAGCAGAGCATCAAGAAGGCCCTGGGCCGCTCCGCGAAGCTCACCCGCGGCTCCTGGTGGCGCGTCTTCGGCATCCAGATGCTCGCCCTGATCATCGCGAACGTCGTCGCGATGATCGTCGTCGTCCCGTTCGCCCTCCTCGGCGCCGCCCTGAGCGACGGAGGCGTCAGCGGCATGGTCGACGCGAGCAGCGACTACGGCTGGACCTACCTGATCGTCAGCGGCATCGGTTCGGTCATCGGCTCCATGATCACCTTCCCGATCTCCGCGGGAGTCACCGTGCTCCTCTACGTCGACCAGCGCATCCGCCGCGAGGCCCTCGACCTCGACCTGGCCCGCGCCGCAGGACTCCAGGGCTACGGCGCCGCCGCCCCCGGCACGACCCCGGGGAGCTGATGCGGTGAGCCTGGCGGGGGGAGTTCTCACATCGGTACCGCTCCCGGGCACCCTGCCCGTACGGACACTGCCACCCGGCATCACCGACGCGGCCCCGGCGGCCCTGCACCGCGTCGCCGACTGGGCGGTGGCAGCCCTGCTGCGGGCGGGCGACGCGACCGTGCTGTCCCTGCGGGCCCGCTCGGACGACGAACCGCCGCTCACCGTCCCGCGCGACCCCGCGCGGGAGGCGGCCCGCCGTGAGCTGTCCAAGGACCTGTACCACCAGAACGACCCCAGCCTGTTCCAGCGCGCCCTGGACACCCTCTGGGACTGGGTCGGCGACCTGCTCGACACCGCCTCGACCGCCACTCCCGGCGGCACACTCGGCCTGGTGGTCGTCATCCTGGCCACGGCAGCCGTCGTGGGCGCCCTGTGGTGGCGCCTGGGCTCCCCGCGCCGCCGGCCCACATCGGCCGCCGCCCTCTTCGACGACCGTCCCCGCAGCGCCGCCGAACACCGCGCGGCCGCCGAGGCCCACGCCGCCCAGGCCCACTGGAACCAGGCCGTCCAGGAACGCATGCGCGCCATCGTCCGCTCCCTCGAGGAACGCGCCCTCCTCGACACCCGCCCCGGCCGCACGGCCGACGAAGCCGCCGCCGACGCCGGCCGCACCCTGCCCGCCCACACCGACCGACTCCGCACCGCCGCCCGCGACTTCGACGACGTGACATACGGCGGCCGCCGCGCCACCCGGCAGTCGTACGCACGCACGGCCGAACTCGACCTGGACCTGGAACGCACCAAACCCCAGCTGACGGCGAGCAGCACCCCCACCACGGCCCACCCCGCCCACCGCGGAGCCGCCGAATGACGACCGAGGCCACGCTCCCGTCCACCTCGGCCTCGCCCACCGCCCTGCGGCTGTGGACCCGCGCGCGCGGCATCGCCCTCGCGCTCGCACTCCTCCTGGCCGGGGCCGTCACGCTCGCCGCGCTCCAGTCCGACGCCCGGCACGGCGCCCTCGACCCGCGCTCCGCCGGCCCCTACGGCAGCCGCGCGACAGCCGAACTCCTCGCCGCCCGCGGCGTCTCCACCCGCGTGGTGACCACCCTGGCCGAGGCTCGCGCGGCGGCCCGCCCCGACACCACTCTCCTGGTCGCCAGCCCCGACCTCCTGGCGGAACGGCAACAGCGGGACCTGCACTCGGCGATCGCCGGCTCGGGCGGCCGCACCGTCCTCGTCGCCCCCAGCGGCTGGTCCGTGGGAACCCTCGCCCCGGGCGTGACCGCGGACCCCGCCAACAGCCGCGGCTCCGCGCTCTCCCCCGACTGCGCACTGCCCGCCGCCCGCCGCGCCGGCACCGCGGAAACCGGCGGCATCCGCTACACCACCCGCCGCCTCGACGCCGACGAGTGCTACCCCAGCGAACGCCTGGCCACCGTGCTGCGCATCCCGGACACCTCCGGCGCCGGCGACACCGTGGTCCTCGGCGCGCCCGACATCCTCTACAACGACCGCCTCGACGAACAGGGCAACGCCTCGCTCGCCCTCCAGCTCCTCGGCTCCCACAGCCATCTGGTCTGGTACCTCCCCTCGCTCTCCGACACCGCCGCCACCGACCCGGACGACGAGAAGGGCTTCTTCGACCTGCTCCCCTCCGGCTGGGTCTGGGGCACACTCCAGCTGTTCGTCGCGGCAGCCCTCGCCGCCCTCTGGCGGGCACGCCGATTCGGCCCCCTCGTGCCCGAGAGACTCCCCGTGGCGATCCGCGCCTCCGAAACCGTCGAAGGCCGCGCCCGCCTCTACCGCAAGGCCAACGCCCGCGACCGCGCGGCCGCCGCTCTTCGCTCCACCACCCGCACCCGCCTCGCCCCTCTCCTGGGCGTCCCCGTCACCCAGGCGCACACGCCCGAGGCACTCGTCCCCGCCCTGTCCGCCCACCTCCACGGCGACGGACAGCCCCTGCACGCCCTCCTCTTCGGCCCACCACCATCCGACGACGCGGCCCTGATCGCGCTCGCCGACCAACTCGACACCCTCGAAAGAGAGGTTCGCCGTCCATGATGGACCCGACCACTGACAACGCCGGGAACACCGGGGACCCGCGCCGCGCCCGCGCCTCCCTGGAAGCCCTGCGCGCCGAGATCTCCAAGGCCGTGGTCGGCCAGGACCCCGCCGTGACGGGCCTCGTCGTCGCCCTCCTCTGCCGCGGACACGTCCTCCTCGAAGGAGTCCCCGGAGTGGCCAAGACGCTGCTCGTCCGCGCCCTCGCCTCCGCACTCGAACTCGACACCAAACGCGTCCAGTTCACCCCCGACCTCATGCCCAGCGACATCACCGGCTCCCTGGTCTACGACACCCGCACCGCCGAGTTCTCCTTCCAGCCCGGCCCCGTCTTCACCCACCTCCTCCTCGCCGACGAGATCAACCGCACCCCGCCGAAAACCCAGTCGTCCCTCCTCGAAGCCATGGAGGAACGCCAGGTCACCGTCGACGGCACCCCGCGCCCGCTCCCCGACCCCTTCCTCGTCGCGGCGACCCAGAACCCCGTCGAGTACGAAGGCACGTACCCCCTCCCCGAAGCCCAGCTGGACCGCTTCCTGCTCAAACTGACGATCCCGCTCCCCTCCCGCCAGGAGGAGATCGACGTCCTCACCCGCCATGCCGAAGGCTTCGACCCCCGCGATCTGCACGCCGCCGGCATACGCCCTGTCGCAGGCCCGGCCGACCTCGAAGCGGCCCGCGCAGCCGTCGCCGAGACGACGATCTCCCCGGAGATCACCGCCTACGTCGTCGACATCTGCCGCGCCACCCGCGAATCCCCGTCCCTCACGCTGGGCGTCTCCCCGCGCGGCGCGACCGCCCTCCTCGCCACCGCACGCGCGTGGGCCTGGCTCACCGGCCGCGACTACGTCATCCCCGACGACGTCAAAGCCCTCGCCCTCCCCACGCTCCGCCACCGCGTGCAGCTCCGCCCGGAAGCCGAGATGGAAGGCGTGACGGCCGACTCCGTCATCAACGCGATCCTCACCCACGTCCCCGTGCCCCGCTGATGGCTCTCACCGGACGCACCGCACTCCTCGCGGCCCTCGGCTCCCTCCCCGTCGGCATCTGGGACGCCGGCTGGACCGGCATCCTCGCCGTCAACGCGCCCCTGGCCGTGGCCTGCGCCTGCGACTTCGCCCTGGCCGCCCCGGTACGCCGACTAAGCCTGACCCGTTCAGGCGACACCTCCGCCCGCCTCGGCGACCCGGCGGACGTCACCCTCACCGTCACCAACCCGTCCCGTCGCCCCCTGCGCGCCCACCTCCGCGACGCCTGGCCCCCGAGCAGCTGGCAACCAGGAACAGAGACAGAAGCCTCCCGCCACGACCTGGCGGTCCCGCCCGGCGAACGCCGCCGCATCACCACCCGCCTACGCCCCACCCGCCGCGGCGACCACCAGTCCGACCGCGTCACCATCCGCTCCTACGGCCCCCTCGGCCTCTTCTCCCGCCAAGGCACCCACAAGGTCCCCTGGACCGTACGGGTCCTCCCCCCGTTCACCAGCCGCAAGCACCTCCCCTCGAAACTGGCCCGCCTTCGCGAACTGGACGGCCGCACCAGCGTCCTCACCCGCGGCGAAGGCACCGAATTCGACAGCCTGCGCGAATACGTCCCCGGCGACGACACCCGCTCCATCGACTGGCGCGCCACGGCCCGCCACGCGTCGGTCGCCGTCCGCACGTGGCGCCCCGAACGCGACCGCCACATCCTGCTCGTCCTCGACACCGGCCGCACCTCCGCGGGCCGCGTCGGCGACGCCCCTCGCCTCGACGCCTCCCTGGACGCCGCTCTCCTCCTCGCCGCACTGGCCTCCCGCGCCGGCGACCGGGTCGACCTCCTCGCCTACGACCGCCGGGTGCGTGCCCTCGTCCAGGGCCGAACAGCACGCGACGTACTTCCCGCCCTGGTCAACGCCATGGCCACCCTCGAGCCCGAACTCGTCGAAACGAACGCCCGCGGCCTCACCGCCACAGCCCTCCGTACGGCCCCTCGCCGCTCCCTCATCGTTCTCATGACCACCCTGGACGCCGCCCCGGTCGAGGAAGGCCTCCTCCCCGTCCTCCCCCAGCTCACGCAACGCCATACGGTCCTGGTGGCATCGGTCGCCGACCCGTACATCGCCCATATGGCCACCTCCCGAGGCGACGCCGAGGCCGTGTACGAGGCGGCATCGGCAGCCCAGGCCCAAACGGAACGTCATCGCACAGCCGAGCAACTCCGCCGACACGGCGTCACCGTCGTCGACGCGACACCGGACCAACTGGCCCCCGCACTCGCAGACGCCTATCTGGCACTAAAGGCAGCAGGACGCCTGTAAAAGAAAACGGACTCTTTTGCGAGAGAGAGCCCGTTAAAACAACAGTGCCCCCCGAACGCAGAAAACCCCCGCACCGTGAGGTGCGGGGGTTTCCCGTAATATTTGTTCGGCGGTGTCCTACTCTCCCACAGGGTCCCCCCTGCAGTACCATCGGCGCTGTAAGGCTTAGCTTCCGGGTTCGGAATGTAACCGGGCGTTTCCCTTACGCTATGACCACCGAAACACTATGAAACTCATGCAGCCGCACCATACCGTGACCATGGCATGGGGCCGTTCGTGGTTTCAGAACCAACACAGTGGACGCGAGCAACTGAGGACAAGCCCTCGGCCTATTAGTACCAGTCAGCTTCACCCATTACTGGGCTTCCACATCCGGCCTATCAACCCAGTCGTCTACTGGGAGCCTTAACCCCTCAAGGGGGTGGGAATACTCATCTCGAAGCAGGCTTCCCGCTTAGATGCTTTCAGCGGTTATCCCTCCCGAACGTAGCCAACCAGCCATGCCCTTGGCAGGACAACTGGCACACCAGAGGTTCGTCCGTCCCGGTCCTCTCGTACTAGGGACAGCCCTTCTCAATATTCCTGCGCGCGCAGCGGATAGGGACCGAACTGTCTCACGACGTTCTAAACCCAGCTCGCGTACCGCTTTAATGGGCGAACAGCCCAACCCTTGGGACCGACTCCAGCCCCAGGATGCGACGAGCCGACATCGAGGTGCCAAACCATCCCGTCGATATGGACTCTTGGGGAAGATCAGCCTGTTATCCCCGGGGTACCTTTTATCCGTTGAGCGACGGCGCTTCCACAAGCCACCGCCGGATCACTAGTCCCGACTTTCGTCCCTGCTCGACCCGTCGGTCTCACAGTCAAGCTCCCTTGTGCACTTACACTCAACACCTGATTGCCAACCAGGCTGAGGGAACCTTTGGGCGCCTCCGTTACTCTTTAGGAGGCAACCGCCCCAGTTAAACTACCCATCAGACACTGTCCCTGATCCGGATCACGGACCCAGGTTAGACATCCAGCACGACCAGAGTGGTATTTCAACGGCGACTCACCGTGAACTGGCGTCCACGTTTCAAAGTCTCCCACCTATCCTACACAAGCCGAACCGAACACCAATATCAAACTGTAGTAAAGGTCCCGGGGTCTTTCCGTCCTGCTGCGCGAAACGAGCATCTTTACTCGTAGTGCAATTTCACCGGGCCTATGGTTGAGACAGTCGAGAAGTCGTTACGCCATTCGTGCAGGTCGGAACTTACCCGACAAGGAATTTCGCTACCTTAGGATGGTTATAGTTACCACCGCCGTTTACTGGCGCTTAAGTTCTCAGCTTCGCCACCCCGAAGAGTGACTAACCGGTCCCCTTAACGTTCCAGCACCGGGCAGGCGTCAGTCCGTATACATCGCCTTACGGCTTCGCACGGACCTGTGTTTTTAGTAAACAGTCGCTTCTCGCTGGTCTCTGCGGCCACCCCCAGCTCGAGGAGCAAGTCCTCTCACCAGTGATGGCCCCCCTTCTCCCGAAGTTACGGGGGCATTTTGCCGAGTTCCTTAACCATAGTTCACCCGAACGCCTCGGTATTCTCTACCTGACCACCTGAGTCGGTTTAGGGTACGGGCCGCCATGAAACTCGCTAGAGGCTTTTCTCGACAGCATAGGATCATCCACTTCGCCACAATCGGCTCGGCATCAGGTCTCAGACTCATGGTGTGCGGATTTGCCTACACACCGTCCTACACCCTTACCCCGGGACAACCACCGCCCGGGATGGACTACCTTCCTGCGTCACCCCATCACTCACCTACTGCAAGTCTGGTCCGTCGGCTCCACCACTTTCCATTCCCCGAAGGGTCCGGAACGGCTTCACGGACTTAGCATCGCCTGGTTCAATGTTTGACGCTTCACAGCGGGTACCGGAATATCAACCGGTTATCCATCGACTACGCCTGTCGGCCTCGCCTTAGGTCCCGACTTACCCTGGGCAGATCAGCTTGACCCAGGAACCCTTAGTCAATCGGCGCACACGTTTCTCACGTGTGTATCGCTACTCATGCCTGCATTCTCACTCGTGAACCGTCCACAACTACCTTCCGGTGCTGCTTCACCCGGCACACGACGCTCCCCTACCCATCACAGCGGGCGTTGGCCCTATTGCTGCAATGACACGACTTCGGCGGTACGCTTGAGCCCCGCTACATTGTCGGCGCGGAATCACTAGACCAGTGAGCTATTACGCACTCTTTCAAGGGTGGCTGCTTCTAAGCCAACCTCCTGGTTGTCTGTGCGACTCCACATCCTTTCCCACTTAGCGTACGCTTAGGGGCCTTAGTCGATGCTCTGGGCTGTTTCCCTCTCGACCATGGAGCTTATCCCCCACAGTCTCACTGCCGCGCTCTCACTTACCGGCATTCGGAGTTTGGCTAAGGTCAGTAACCCGGTAGGGCCCATCGCCTATCCAGTGCTCTACCTCCGGCAAGAAACACACGACGCTGCACCTAAATGCATTTCGGGGAGAACCAGCTATCACGGAGTTTGATTGGCCTTTCACCCCTAACCACAGGTCATCCCCCAGGTTTTCAACCCTGGTGGGTTCGGTCCTCCACGAAGTCTTACCTCCGCTTCAACCTGCCCATGGCTAGATCACTCCGCTTCGGGTCTTGAGCGTGCTACTGAAACGCCCTATTCGGACTCGCTTTCGCTACGGCTGCCCCACTCGGGTTAACCTCGCAACACACCGCAAACTCGCAGGCTCATTCTTCAAAAGGCACGCAGTCACGACGCACCGAGTAAACTCGATGCGCGACGCTCCCACGGCTTGTAGGCACACGGTTTCAGGTACTATTTCACTCCGCTCCCGCGGTACTTTTCACCATTCCCTCACGGTACTATCCGCTATCGGTCACCAGGGAATATTTAGGCTTAGCGGGTGGTCCCGCCAGATTCACACGGGATTTCTCGGGCCCCGTGCTACTTGGGTGTCTCTCAAACGAGCCGTTGATGTTTCGACTACGGGGGTCTTACCCTCTACGCCGGACCTTTCGCATGTCCTTCGCCTACATCAACGGTTTCTGACTCGTCTCACAGCCGGCAGACTGTGAAAGAGAGATCCCACAACCCCGTACACGCAACCCCTGCCGGGTCTCACACGTATACGGTTTGGCCTCATCCGGTTTCGCTCGCCACTACTCCCGGAATCACGGTTGTTTTCTCTTCCTGCGGGTACTGAGATGTTTCACTTCCCCGCGTTCCCTCCACATACCCTATGTGTTCAGGTATGGGTGACAGCCCATGACGACTGCCGGGTTTCCCCATTCGGAAACCCCCGGATCAAAGCCTGGTTGACGGCTCCCCGGGGACTATCGTGGCCTCCCACGTCCTTCATCGGTTCCTGGTGCCAAGGCATCCACCGTGCGCCCTTAAAAACTTGGCCACAGATGCTCGCGTCCACTGTGCAGTTCTCAAACAACGACCAGCCACCCATCACCCCCAACCTGAGCTGGAGTTCACTGGGGCCGGCATCAGAAGGACGAGCAACGCTCGCACCCTCAGATACCCAACAGCGTGCCCGGCACCCCAGCCACTCGTGATCAGCTTTCCACGCTCCGAAGAGCAGTACTTGCAGCCCGAGATGACTGAAAATGCCGAATAATCAACGTTCCACCCATGAGCAACCAGCACCGGACGTACGCCGATGTACTGGCCTCTGAACCGGCCCCCGAAGGGACAGGCTTAGAAGTGCTCCTTAGAAAGGAGGTGATCCAGCCGCACCTTCCGGTACGGCTACCTTGTTACGACTTCGTCCCAATCGCCAGTCCCACCTTCGACAGCTCCCTCCCACAAGGGGTTGGGCCACCGGCTTCGGGTGTTACCGACTTTCGTGACGTGACGGGCGGTGTGTACAAGGCCCGGGAACGTATTCACCGCAGCAATGCTGATCTGCGATTACTAGCAACTCCGACTTCATGGGGTCGAGTTGCAGACCCCAATCCGAACTGAGACCGGCTTTTTGAGATTCGCTCCACCTCACGGTTTCGCAGCTCTTTGTACCGGCCATTGTAGCACGTGTGCAGCCCAAGACATAAGGGGCATGATGACTTGACGTCGTCCCCACCTTCCTCCGAGTTGACCCCGGCAGTCTCCTGTGAGTCCCCATCACCCCGAAGGGCATGCTGGCAACACAGAACAAGGGTTGCGCTCGTTGCGGGACTTAACCCAACATCTCACGACACGAGCTGACGACAGCCATGCACCACCTGTACACCGACCACAAGGGGGGCACTATCTCTAATGCTTTCCGGTGTATGTCAAGCCTTGGTAAGGTTCTTCGCGTTGCGTCGAATTAAGCCACATGCTCCGCTGCTTGTGCGGGCCCCCGTCAATTCCTTTGAGTTTTAGCCTTGCGGCCGTACTCCCCAGGCGGGGAACTTAATGCGTTAGCTGCGGCACCGACGACGTGGAATGTCGCCAACACCTAGTTCCCACCGTTTACGGCGTGGACTACCAGGGTATCTAATCCTGTTCGCTCCCCACGCTTTCGCTCCTCAGCGTCAGTAATGGCCCAGAGATCCGCCTTCGCCACCGGTGTTCCTCCTGATATCTGCGCATTTCACCGCTACACCAGGAATTCCGATCTCCCCTACCACACTCTAGTCTGCCCGTATCGAATGCAGACCCGGGGTTAAGCCCCGGGCTTTCACATCCGACGTGACAGACCGCCTACGAGCTCTTTACGCCCAATAATTCCGGACAACGCTTGCGCCCTACGTATTACCGCGGCTGCTGGCACGTAGTTAGCCGGCGCTTCTTCTGCAGGTACCGTCACTTTCGCTTCTTCCCTGCTGAAAGAGGTTTACAACCCGAAGGCCGTCATCCCTCACGCGGCGTCGCTGCATCAGGCTTTCGCCCATTGTGCAATATTCCCCACTGCTGCCTCCCGTAGGAGTCTGGGCCGTGTCTCAGTCCCAGTGTGGCCGGTCGCCCTCTCAGGCCGGCTACCCGTCGTCGCCTTGGTGAGCCATTACCTCACCAACAAGCTGATAGGCCGCGGGCTCATCCTTCACCGCCGGAGCTTTTAACCTCCACCCATGCGAGTGGAAGTGTTATCCGGTATTAGACCCCGTTTCCAGGGCTTGTCCCAGAGTGAAGGGCAGATTGCCCACGTGTTACTCACCCGTTCGCCACTAATCCCCACCGAAGTGGTTCATCGTTCGACTTGCATGTGTTAAGCACGCCGCCAGCGTTCGTCCTGAGCCAGGATCAAACTCTCCGTGAATGTTTACCGGTAATCCGGTCGACACCACGAGAGCGGAACAGCCAGGCGGAATAAGCCCGGCCGTTCACAGCGTCCTCGCTGTGTTTTGTTTCAAAGGAACCTCATCCTCGGCTATCACTGCCGGGGACGGGGTATCAACATATCTGGCGTTGATTTTTGGCACGCTGTTGAGTTCTCAAGGAACGGACGCTTCCTTTGTACTCACCCGAGAGACTCTCTCAGGCTTTCCTCCGGGCGCTTCCCTTCGGTCTTGCGTTTCCGACTCTATCAGATCTTTTCTCGACCCGATTTCCTCGGTGCTTTCCAGGTTCCCGCTTTTGTTTCGCGGTTTCCTTTCCGGCGGTTCCGACTTTATCAGAAGTTTCTGGCCGGTCTGACCGGCCATTCATTTTCCGACTTATCGGGAGTGCCTCTGTTGAATCTTGGATTCAAGAGGCTGACAGATACTAACCGCTGCCGACCGGACGTTGTCCAGTTCCAGGCAACTGTTCGAATCTACCTCCCCACGCGCTCCGTGTCAACGGCTCTTGTGGGGCGAAGAGGAGACTAGCAGCCCGGCGGGGCCGTCCGCACATCAAGCGGCCGTCGGCACCGCGGCGCTGCGCTCGGTGGCCTCGACGTCGCCCGTGTCACCAGCTCGGGCGGCTCTGCCGCCCACGACGTAGACGTACGCGAGGAAGACCAGTTCGGCTGTGATGCCGATGGTGATGCGGGCCCATGTCGGCAGGCCCGACGGGGTGACGAAGCCTTCGATGGCGCCGGACACGAAGAGGACCAGCGCGAGGCCGATCGCCATGCCGACCGCGGCTCGGCCCTCTTCGGCGAGCGCGGTGCGCCGGGTGCGTGGGCCCGGGTCGATGACCGTCCAGCCCAGGCGGAGCCCGGTGCCGGCCGCGACGAAGACCGCTGTCAGCTCGAGCAGGCCGTGCGGGAGGACGAGGCCGAGGAAGGTGTCGAGCCGGCCTGCCGAGGACATGAGGCCGGCCCCGATACCGAGGTTGAGCATGTTCTGGAAGAGGATCCAGAGGACCGGCAGGCCCAGGAAGACCCCGAGGACCAGGCACATGGCGGCGGCCTGGGCGTTGTTCGTCCAGACCTGGGCGGCGAACGCCGCGGCCTGGTGGCTCGAGTAGTACGTCTCGTACAGGCCGCCGGGTCGGGTGAGCTCGCGCAGTTCTTCGGGGGCCGCTATGGAGGACTGGACTTCCGGGTGGGTACCGATCCACCAGCCCAGAAAGACGGCGACGGCGGTGGAGACGAGCGCCGTGGGCACCCACCAGTGGCGTGCCCTGTAGACCGCTGCGGGAAAGCCCTGCGTGAGGAAGCGGGTGACGTCGCGCCATGAAGCGCGCCGGGTTCCCGTGACCGCGCTGCGCGCGCGTGCCACGAGTTGGGTGAGCCGACCGGTGAGCTGCGGGTCGGGGGCGCTGGACTGGATCAGGGACAGGTGGGTGGCGGTGCGCTGGTAGAGGGTGACGAGTTCGTCGGTCTCGGCGCCGGTGAGGCCGCGCCGACGGAGCAGAAGGGCGTCGAGACGGTCCCATTCGGCTCTGTGGGCGGAGACGAAGACGTCGAGGTCCATCGGTGTGCCTGCTCCTCGGCTGTTCGTCGGCGGCCGGTGATGGATGTCAGCTTGTCGTACTGCGGCGCGATGTGCCTTCAGCTTGGCAGACTGGTCGTTCCAGGGGTGGGCCGGGGAAGGGACGACGGGCGTGAGCGAGCTGGTGACGGGTGAGGCTGTGGCGTTGGAGCTGCGGCCTGCCAGGCTGCCCAGCCGGGCGTTGGCCGTGCTGCTGGATCTGGTCGTGGTCTTCGTCGTCTATGTCGTCGTGAGCATCGCTCTGGTGGCGGCGACCGCTTCCCTGGACGAGGCGGCACAGATCGCGCTGTCGATCGCGATGTTCCTGCTGGTGCTGGTGGGCGGGCCGATCGCGGTGGAGACGCTCAGCCACGGGCGGTCGCTCGGGAAGATGGCGTGCGGGTTGCGGGTGGTGCGGGACGACGGTGGGCCGATCCGGTTCCGGCACGCGTTGGTGCGGGGTGCGCTCGGTGTGGTGGAGATCCTCCTGACGATCGGAGTGGTGGCCTGTATCGCCTCGCTCGTGTCGGCGCGGGGGCGCCGGCTCGGGGATGTCTTCGCCGGGACGCTGGTGGTTCGGGAACGTGTGCCTGTGGCGCGGTCCGGTTTCGTCCCTCCCCCTCCTCCCTGGCTGGCGGGACGGTTCCAGGCACTTGATCTTTCGTCCGTGCCTGATGGGCTGTGGCTGGCCGTCCGCCAGTACCTGGGGCGGATGTACCAGCTGGATCCGCAGGTCGGCCAGTCGATGGCGGAGCGGCTGGCGGGAGATCTCGCCGCGTGTACGGGGACGCCGGTACCGCAAGGGGTTCCGGCGGCCGCGTATCTGGCGGCGGTGGTACAGGAGCGGCAGGTTCGGGAAGCGCGACGGGCCTTCGCGAACGGCCGGGTGGCGGGATGGCCTGTGGGTGAGGGTGGAGCCGGAGCTGTGGGCGGTGCGCCCGGGGGTTACGGCCCGCCGGTGCCGTACGGGCCGCACACGCCGTACGGGCCGCCGGTGGCGTACGGGGAGTCCGTGCCGTACGGGGCGCCGGTGGCGTACGGGGAGTCCGTGCCGTATGGGGCTCATACGCCCTACGGGCCTCCGGTGTCGTACGCACCGCCGTACGGGGCGCCGGTGGGGCACGGGCCTGCTCCTGTGCAGTCGTCCGCTGCGGCTGCTGGGGTTCCGTCGGCGGACGGCTCCGCGGTGCCGGTGGAGGGGGCGGCCGCCGATCCGTCCCCGGGCCCGGCGACTGGGTTCGTGCCGCCGGCGTAGTCGCCTTCGGAGCGGTTTCAGTCGAAGGTCGACGGGGGGGTCTCGAGGTCTTCCAGTTCGATGCCGGGGGCTGCGAGGACGACGTCCCCGGCGATGTGCACCGCGTGCTGTTCCCCGGTGTCCAGGGCTGTGACCTGGTATGCGTCCACGGTCAGGGGGCCGTTGTCAGTGGCGTGTGTTTCGCTTCCCAGCAAGGTCCAGGACTGGTCCACGGTGCGCGGGGCGAGCACCGGATCGGTGAAGGCCACGAGGCGTACCCAGGTGGAGGAAGAGGGGGTGAGGCGTAGCAGCCGGCTGGTCGCGACGAGGAACGCGGGGGACGTGCCGGTGAAGGCGTGGGCGGGGACGTTGCCTTCTGTCGCCTCAGTGCCGGTGGGGTCGGTGCGGACCCAGGTGACGCCGTCGAGGGCCGCGCCGCGCACCTGCCAGCTGCTCGCGTGGAGTTCGAGGCGGAGGGGGCGGCCGAGGTCGTCGAGGGTGAGGTCGACGGAGCCGGTGTGTTCGCCGGTGGGGGTGGTCAGTTGAGAGACGTAACGCCAGCCGGAGGGGCCGGGGGCGCAGTGGAAGTGCTCGTCTGCGAGAGGGGTGTGATCGTGCGGATCGTGGAGCGAATATCGGCCGCGGGGCATGGGGGTCCTGGAGTGTGACGGGCTGGGCGGGTCCGTCTCGACGGGCGGGCCGGGCAGACTGACGGCCGATGCGGCCGTGGGCCGAAGGGGCAGGCCCCCGGCACGGGGGTGCGGGGGCCTGCCTCGGAGGACGTACCTGGTGCTGAGAAGCGGGTCGGTGCACGGAGTCAGTGCACGGACGCGCTGTCAGCGGGTGGAGCTGCGGAATCAGTAGCGGTACTGGTCCGACTTGTAGGGCCCCTCGACCTCGACGCCGATGTAGGCGGCCTGCTCGGGGCGCAGCGTGGTGAGTTTGACGCCGAGTGCGTCCAGGTGGAGGCGGGCGACCTTCTCGTCGAGGTGCTTGGGCAGCACGTAGACGTCGATCGGGTACTCCTCGGGCTTGGTGAACAGCTCGATCTGGGCCAGGGTCTGGTCCGCGAAGGAGTTGGACATCACGAAGGAGGGGTGGCCGGTGGCGTTGCCCAGGTTGAGCAGGCGGCCCTCGGACAGCACGATGAGGACCTTGCCGTCCGCGAAGGTCCAGGTGTGGACCTGCGGCTTGACCTCGTCCTTGACGATGCCGGGGATCCGGGCGAGACCGGCCATGTCGATCTCGTTGTCGAAGTGGCCGATGTTCCCGACGATGGCCTGGTGCTTCATCCGGGCCATGTCGGCGGCCATGATGATGTCCTTGTTGCCGGTGGTGGTGATGAAGATGTCGGCCGTCTCGACGACCTCGTCGAGCGTGGTGACCTGGTAGCCGTCCATCGCCGCCTGCAGCGCGCAGATCGGGTCGATCTCGGTGATGATCACCCGGGCGCCCTGGCCGCGCAGCGACTCCGCGCAGCCCTTGCCGACATCGCCGTAACCGCAGACGACGGCGGTCTTGCCGCCGATGAGGACGTCGGTGGCACGGTTGATGCCGTCGATCAGGGAGTGGCGGCAGCCGTACTTGTTGTCGAACTTCGACTTGGTGACGGCGTCGTTGACGTTGATCGCCGGGAACAGCAGCGTGCCGTCCCGGTGCATCTCGTACAGGCGGTGGACACCGGTCGTGGTCTCCTCGGTCACGCCGCGGATCTCCGAGGCGAGCTGCGTCCACTTCTGCGAGCCCTCGGTGATGGTGCGGTTGAGGAGCTCGAGGACGACGCGGTGCTCGTCGTTGTCGGCGGTGTCGACGGAGGGGACCTTGCCGGCCTTCTCGTACTCGACGCCCTTGTGGACCAGGAGAGTGGCGTCACCGCCGTCGTCGAGGATCATGTTCGGGCCGCCGGTGGGGCTGTTCGGCCAGGTCAGCGCCTGCTCCGTGCACCACCAGTACTCCTCCAGGGTCTCGCCCTTCCAGGCGAAGACCGGGACGCCCTGCGGGTCCTCGGGGGTGCCGTGGGGGCCGACGGCGACGGCGGCGGCCGCGTGGTCCTGGGTGGAGAAGATGTTGCAGGACACCCAGCGGACCTCGGCGCCGAGGGCGACCAGGGTCTCGATCAGGACGGCGGTCTGCACGGTCATGTGCAGCGAGCCCATGATCCGGGCGCCGGCGAGGGGCTGGGTGGCGGCGAATTCCTTGCGGATCGACATCAGGCCGGGCATCTCGTGCTCGGCCAGGGTGATCTCCTTGCGGCCGAACGCGGCCAGGGAGAGATCGGCGACCTTGAAGTCCTGTCGGTTGTCGACAGTCGTCATGGTGAGCTGCTCCTCGGGGTGTGGGTCGAGAGAGTGGGTACGGCTGGTCTGCGCGGCGGCGGACACAGGGGTGCCCGAAGAAGGGCACAGGCATGCCCACGTGCGCGCAGCGCAGTCCGTCGGAGGCCCTCTCTCCCTCGGACGGTCCGCACTGGGACCGCCCGACCGCCATCAGCAGCGACGTCTGGCTCCGTTCCAAGCTACACCGGAGTGGCGGGACGGCCCCAGTCCGTCTCCGATCAGATCGCGCCGATCACGGTCGGTGAGGGAGAGACGCGACAGGGCCCGCCTGGCGAGGCGGGCCCTGTCGGGGGTGGTGCGGGTCAGTGCTCTGTCGGGTGCTGTGTGGGGCCGCCCGGAGCCGCCTCGGGGTCGGAGCCCTTGGCGGCCTCGGCCTCGCTGTAGATGTCGGGTTCGAGGTAGATGACGCGGGCGATCGGGACCGCGGTGCGGATGCGGGACTCGGCAGCGTTGATGGCGGTGGCGACCTGGGTGGCCGTGTCGTCGTGCTGGACGGCGATCTTGGCGGCGACCAGGAGTTCCTCGGGGCCCAGGTGGAGGGTGCGCATGTGGATGACGCGGGTGACGGTGTCGCCGTCGACGACCGCCGCCTCGATCTTCCGGAGGTCTTCGGTGCTCGCGGCCTCGCCGAGGAGGAGGGACTTGGTCTCGGCGGCGAGGACGAGGGCGATGAGGACGAGGAGGATACCGATGCAGAGGGTGCCGATGCCGTCCCAGACGCCGTCGTCGGTGAGCAGTGCCAGGCCGACGCCGCCGAGCGCGAGGACCAGGCCGACGAGGGCGCCCAGGTCCTCCAGGAGGACGACCGGAAGCTCGGGTGCCTTGGCGCGGCGGACGAACTCCTTCCAGGAGTGGTCGCCCCGCAGGGGGTTGGACTCCTTGATGGCCGTACGGAAGGAGAAGCCCTCGGCGATGATCGCGAAGACGAGGACTCCGACGGGCCAGTACCAGTGCTCGATCTGGTGCGGGTGCTTGATCTTCTCGTAGCCCTCGTAGATGGCGAACATGCCGCCGACCGAGAAGAGGACGATGGAGACGAGGAAGGCGTAGATGTAGCGCTCGCGGCCGTAGCCGAAGGGGTGTTGCGGGGTGGCCTCGCGCTGGGCCTTCTTGCCTCCGACGAGGAGCAGGGCCTGGTTGCCGGAGTCGGCGAGCGAGTGCACGCCCTCGGCGAGCATCGACGACGAGCCGCTGAACGCGAACGCCACGAACTTCGATGCCGCGATCGCGAGGTTGGCCCCGAGTGCCGCCACGATCGCCTTGGTGCCGCCTGACGCGCTCATGTTTTCGCGTTGTCCCTTCGCCTACGTGCGTACGCCGTGCAGGGCGGGGCGCCTTCTTCGGCTTTGCCCGTCCTTTGCCGGGGGGTCATTCTTGCAGCCCTGTTCGGCAGCGGTGCGTCAGGTCGTCACGACGGTGGTCCGACGACGACCGTGGCCCGGAAGACCGTACCCGCCCCGGTCACTTCGGCCTTGTGCCCCGCGGGGACGAAGACAGACGTGCCGGGTGTCAGCTCGTGCTCGCCCGCTCGGACGGCGCCCGCGGTGCACAGGAGGATCTGCGGGGTGGGGAGGGTGAGGTCGTGGGCGGAGGCGCCGGGCGAGAGGACGTAGCGCGACAGGCGGAACTCGTCGATGGGGGTGTCGTAGACCTCTTCGCCGTCCGGGGCGGCTTCGGGGCGCAGTACGCCGGGGTCCGCGGGCTCGAAGCGGACGATGCGCAGGAGTTCGGGGACGTCGACGTGCTTGGGGGTGAGGCCGCAGCGCAGCACGTTGTCGGAGTTGGCCATGATCTCGACGCCGAGGCCGTCGAGGTAGGCGTGCGGGATGCCGGCGCCGAGGAACAGGGCTTCGCCGGGCTGGAGTCTGACGTGGTTCAGCAGCATCGCGGCGATGACGCCGGGGTCGCCGGGGTAGTGGTGGGCGATGCCGGCGTAGGGGGCGTAGTCGCCGCCGAGGCGGTCGCAGGCGGCTGCCGCCCGGGCGACGGTGTGGGCCATCTCCTCGCGGTCGGCCGTGAGGATCGCGGTGAGGACCTCGCGCAGGGCGGCTTCCTCCGGCTTGGCGTGCAGGAGGTCGACGTACGGCTTGAGGGAGTCGACGCCGAGGCCGTCCAGGAGGTCCGCCGCGTGCGAGGGGGCGCGGAAGCCGCACAGGCCGTCGAACTCGGTGAGGGCGCAGATGAGTTCGGGCTTGTGGTTGGCGTCCTTGTAGTTGCGGTGCGGTGCGTCGACGGGGACGCCGCGGCGCTCCTCGTCCTCGTATCCCTTCTCGGCCTGTTCCAGGTCGGGGTGGACCTGGAGGGAGAGGGGGGCGCCGGCGGCGAGGATCTTGAGGAGGAAGGGGAGGCGGGGGCCGAACCTGGCGACCGTCGCCGCGCCGAGTTCCTGCTGCGGGTCGGCCTCGATGATCTCGACGAGGGTGCCTCGGTCCGTGCGTGAGGGTGCGCCCGGGTGGGCGCCCATCCACATCTCGGCCTGCGGTTCGCCGGTCGGCTCGGTGCCGAGCAGGTGCGGGATCGCGGTGGGGGAACCCCAGGCGTAGGGGCGGACGGTGTTGTCGAGGCGGTCCATGCGGTTCTCTCAGGCTCCTGAGGCGAGTGCCAGGTAGACGGCGGCGAAATCCGTGGTGGCGATCAGTTCGGCCAGGGTGACGAGTTCGTCGCCCTCTTCGGGCTCGAGTTCGCTGATCGGCGTGTCGTGGCTGAGGACCAGTTCACGGGCGGCCGAGGCGGCGGTGAGGCCGCCGATGGGACGGTCGCGCAGCAGCACCACGCGCGCGTGCAGCGCGGGTGCTTCCTCGACGCGGTCGCGGAAGAAGTCGTCCGGGTCGGCGCTGGCGGCGAGGGGGCCGGCGAGGATCGCGTTGTGTTCGGCGAGGGCCTGGGGGAGTTCGGCCACCAGGGCGGGACGGCCGGCGAGTTCGGCGAGGGCGGCGGCGAAGCGGCGGCCCGCGGGGCCTGCCGAGGTGCCTTCGGTCCAGATCACCGGAAGGGAGTCGGCGAGTTCGCCGGCCAGGGTCTTCGCCGGGTTGCTGTAGGTCGCGACGGCGGGGCCGCAGCGTTCGGCGACCTGGTCGAGCCGGTCGGCGACCCGTTCGAGCTCCTCGGGCGGGGCGGAGAGCAGGGCGACGCGGTCGAGGAGGGCGAGGAGAGGGGTGAGGAGGGCCCAGAGGATTCCGGGGGCGGAGGCCGCGTCCGGTACTCCCTCGTCCTGTTCGTACGGTGCGGTCGCGAGCGGCACGAACAGTCCGTGGGCGGCGCCTGCCGCTTCGGTGAGCGGGGAGTCGGCGGGGGCCACGGCGGCGACCGTGCAGCCGCGGCGGTAGGCCTGTTCGGCGAGGAGCGAGAGGCCGGGCTCGCTGCCGTCGGGGGTGGCGATGAGGAGAAGGTCCACGGAGCCCGCCCAGCCGGGGAGTTCCCAGCGCAGGGCGCCTGCGGCGGGGGCGACGCCGGTGGGTGTCAGCCGGATGACGGGGCAGGCGGCGCCGGCGAGCGTGCCGAGGAGGTCGGCGACGCAGGTGGCCGCCGCGCCGGGGCCCGCGATGAGGATCGCGCGGGGGCGGCCGTCCGGCTGGAGGTCGTGGACACCGGCCTCGGCCGCGTACCGGGCGGCGGTGCGGACGCGGGCGCCGGCCTCGGCCGCGCCGCGCAGGAGCGCCCGGTGATCGGCCTCGGCCAGGGCCTCCGGCGTGTCGAGCAACGAGTCGTCGAGCATGTCGGCAGTCTCCGATCGCCTGGGGCGTCGTCGGTGTGCGGGGCCGGGGGTGTGGCGTGGGCGTCGCCGGGGAGGCGTGGTGCTCGGCGCGGTTGCGGCCGGGCGCCGGGTGCTCGGTCCGGGGAACGCCGGCGGGCCGTGGGCGGCGCGGGTGCTGGTGCGGGGTGCGGTGCGGTCGCGCGGCGCGTTGTCAGGCGGGGTGGCGGGCCTCGTCGACGAGGAGGACGGGGATGCCGTCGCGGACGGGGTAGGCCAGGCCGCAGTCCTGGCCCGTGCAGATCAGCTCCGTGTCCTGCTCCTCGAGGGGGGAGTGACAGGCGGGGCAGGCGAGGATCTCCAGGAGGCCGGCTTCGAGCGGCATGGGGTGTCCCTTCGGGGTGTGCGGATGTGCCTGGTCAGGGTACCGCTGGTGGGGTTGGGGCGTGGGAGTTGGGCGGGACCGGGTGAGGCGGGACGAGGCCGGGCGGGACACCGCCTGCGGTACCGCTGGTCCGGGACCCCGTGGGGGCTTCAGGCTCGGATGACGGCCAGTGCCTCGTCGCGGATCTTGGCCATCGTGGGTTCGTCGCGGGCTTCCGCGTTGAGGCGGAGGAGCGGCTCCGTGTTGGAGGGGCGGACGTTGAACCACCAGTCGGCGGCGGTGACCGTCAGGCCGTCGAGTTCGTCCAGGGTGACGTCCTCGCGGTCGCCGTAGACCGCCTTGATCGCGGCGATGCGGTCGGCCTGGTCGGCGACCGTGGAGTTGATCTCGCCGGAGCCGATGTAGCGGTCGTACTCCGCGACCAGGGAGGAGAGCGGGCCGTCCTGTCCGCCGAGGGCTGCGAGGACGTGGAGGGCGGCCAGCATGCCCGTGTCGGCGTTCCAGAAGTCCTTGAAGTAGTAGTGGGCGGAGTGCTCGCCGCCGAAGATCGCGCCGGAGCGGGCCATCTCCGCCTTGATGAAGGAGTGGCCGACCCGGGTGCGGACGGTGGTGCCGCCGTTCTCCCTCACCACCTCCGGGACGCTCCAGGAGGTGATCAGGTTGTGGATGATCGTGCCCCTGCCGCCGTTGCGCGCGAGCTCGCGGGCGGCCACGAGGGCCGTGATCGCGGACGGGGGGACCGGCTCGCCGCGCTCGTCGACGACGAAGCAGCGATCGGCGTCGCCGTCGAAGGCGAGGCCGAGGTCGGCGGACTCCTCGCGGACGCGCTTCTGGAGGTCCACGAGGTTCGCCGGGTCCAGGGGGTTGGCCTCGTGGTTGGGGAAGGTGCCGTCCAGCTCGAAGTACAGGGGGACGAGCGTCAGGGGCAGACCGTCGAAGACCGTGGGGACGGTGTGGCCGCCCATGCCGTTGCCCGCGTCGACGACGACCTTCAGGGGGCGGACGGAGGTCAGGTCGACGAGTGCGCGCAGGTGCGCCGCGTAGTCCTTCAACGTGTCGGCCGTGGTGATGGTTCCCGGGGTCGGGGCGGGTGCGGGGGCGCCCGAGTCCATCCAGCCTTCCACCAGTTCCCGGATCTCCGTCAGGCCCGTGTCCTGGCCGACCGGGGCGGCGCCCGCGCGGCACAGCTTGATGCCGTTGTACTGGGCCGGGTTGTGCGAGGCCGTGAACACGGCGCCGGGCAGGTCGAGTGTGCCCGAGGCGTAGTACAGCTGGTCCGTCGAGCAGAGGCCGATCTCGGTGACGTGTGCGCCGAGGGCCGCCGCCCCGCGCGCGAAAGCGCCGGACAGGGCGGGCGAGGAAGGGCGCATGTCGTGGCCGACGACGATCGCCCGGGCGCCGGTCACCCGGACGAAGGCCGCGCCGAACAGCTCGGCCAGCGACTCGTCCCACTGGTCCGGGACCACCCCGCGTACGTCGTACGCCTTCACGATCTGTGACAGATCAGCAGCCACGGCCAGCCTTCCTGGAGTCTCTGGGTCACCACAAACTACCCGGGCCGGATCTGCGCCCGCGGCGGGGCCGCCCAATGGACCCACAGACGTACCCGTGCCGCCGTTCCTCGGCGTCCTGCGAGGTGGGGCCGCGGCTACGGCAGCATCCAGTCCAGCACGGGTGAACTCTGGCCGATCACGATCAGGCACATGACCAGGAGCGGTCCGAGGCTCCACGGTGAGCACCTTGCGCAGCAGGTCGCCCTTCCGGCCCGCGAGGCCGACGGCGGAGCACGCGATGGCCAGGTTCCGCGGCGAGATCATCTTGCCGAGGACACCGCCGGGGCTGTCGGCGGCGGCCGGCGGCTCCGGGGCAGACGCGACTCGCGGCCGCGGTGACCTGGAGGGCGCCGAAGAGCGCGTCGGCGGAGGTGTCCGAGCCGGAGACGGCGACGCCGAACCGGCCGAGCACCGGGGAGAGGAAGGCGAGGCCGGCGCCGGTCGCCGCCACGAAGTGGCCGCTGGTGGCGGCCTGTCCGGAGAGGTTCGCGACGTCGGGGAAGGGCCAGTCGTAGGTCCGCATGCCGTTCTGCGCGAGCCGGTTCTCGACCGGCGGGATCTGGGCCACGGAGAAGGTCACGACGATCAACGCGGAGGGGCGTAGGCGCGCACGATCTCGGCGGTGGGTCCCGTTCGACCAACTCCTCGCTGTGGGTGCCCGTCAGGGCCGATGCGCGTACGGCTTCGACGGCGGGCACGCGCGTGTGCGGTACGGCGGCCAGTGCTGCGCGCCCGCCAAGGCGGCGCCCATTTCGGCGAGTCGGGCAGAGGCGTAGTTGACGGGTGCGAACTGGGCGACGGTGAAAGCGGTTCCACACGCCAGGGCGGGAACCCATGTCTCGCGCAGGCATCGTCGGCCGTCCACGAGACCGGCCAGGACGAGCGGTACGGCGAGGGCGACCAGCGGGGCCTGACGGCCCACCACCGACGCAACGATGTCCAACGGCAGGAAGGTCGTGTCCGCGACAACCGCGCGTCACTGGGCGTGCGTCGGTCCCTGCAGACGAGCGGAGGGATCCGGCTGGAGGAGGGAACGCCTGGAGGAGGGAACCGGCTCAGTTGTCCGGCGAGCGCAGCACCCGGAGGTGGCCGCGGCGCGCGACCTCCATCGGGTCGATCGCGCGTCCGCCGCCGGCCCCGGCCGCGCGCTGCTGCGGACGGGCCGCCTCGCGGACGGCGTTGGCAAGCGCTTCCAGGTCGTCACCACTGGGGCGTGCCGGAGCCGAACCGTCGAGGAGCCGGACGACCTCCCAGCCGCGCGGGGCGGTGAGGCGCTCGGAGTGCTCGGCGCACAGGTCGTAGCAGTGGGGTTCGGCGTAGGTCGCGAGCGGGCCGAGGACCGCGGTCGAGTCGGCGTAGACGTACGTCAGCGTCGCGACGGCGGGTCGGCCGCAGGCAGTGCGCGAACAGCGACGTACAGGGCTCACGACGTTGGACGGTACCGCACTCTTGAGCGGGCCGCGACGACTCTCCACCAGGTCACTCCACCGTGTCGTGTTGTGAAACGCCCCACGGGCCTCTCCAGTCATACCTCGCTGACCTGCGCGGACACCAGTCCTCGAGCACAGGAAGAGCTCGACTCGTAGTCACCACTCGACACAAACGGCATCAATTGCGATGAGTTCACCGGTCTCGGAGAGATACGGAATCGAGCCCAACCTTGGCTGGAATGGTCATCCCGCGACACGGAGGGCGCGGTGGCAGGTGTCGGTCGGGTCGCCGTGTGGGGCCGGGCGCCGGGTCACGGCGGGGACTACGCTTCAGTAGTGATGGACAGCCCCGTACCGCCCCCCGCCGCAGGCCCCGGACCCCGCCGTCGCGACCGCCACGGCCGGGGCATGCGAGGGCCGATCGCGCCGCCCCAGGTCCCCTTGGCCGCCAGTCGCGCCGACGTGTTCGCGGATCTTGTGCAGGACTCCGTGGAACGGCTGGAGCGGCGGTGGCCGCAGCTCGCCGACATGGACTTCCTGGTGCTGGAGGTGCCGCGTCTGGACGCGGCACCGGAACCGTGGAACGACGAGGCGGTACCGCTGGGCGGGACGATTCCCGCGCGCGAGGGACGGCGGGCGCGGGTCGTCGTCTACCGGCGGCCGGTCGAGATCCGCACCAAGGGGCGGGACGAGCGGGCCGCGTTGGTGCACGAGGTGGTCGTGGAGCAGATCGCGGAGCTGCTGGGGCTGACGCCGGAGACGGTGGACCCACGCTACGGCGAGGACTGAGCCCGCCCCCACCGCGCCCTTCCTCCGGCGTTCCCGGACAGCCCCTTCGGGCTACTTCTGCAGCACCGCGACGTCCTCGTCGGCCTCGGGGACGGCCACCGTCCCCCGGTCGTCCGGCAGGGTCTGGATCGTGAAGCCCGGGACGCCCTCCTGTGTGGCCGTCAGGGTGCGGGAGGCGTACACCGGGGTGTCCGTGAGGGGTTCCACGGTCAGCGCGTAGGTGCCCTTCAGGCCTGCGGGGACGGGGAGTTCGACCTCCTGGGTGGTGCCGGACGCGACCGTGTACGTCTTGGACACGGCCGTGCCGCCGCCGCTGCCGGCGGACGCGGTGACCTTGACCTTCGCGGCGCCCTCGGGGGCGGTCAGGGCGAGGGTGGCGCCCTTGGCGCTGTTGCCGGCGGCGGACGCGCGCGTGCCGACCGGAGCGGTGGCGGTGACGAACGCCGACTCCTGCCGCTCGCCCTTGCCGCGCAGGACCCGTACGGCGGCGACGACGGGCACCGACTGGCCCGTCGGGGTCAGGACCAGCGAACCGGCCTCCCCGCGCGTGACGTCGCCCAGGTCGACCGACGCCGTCATGCCCGCCTTGATGTGCAGTGTCTCGTGGCCGGCGGGGCTGATCAGGCCCGAGGGGGAGGCCAGTTGGACTTTCAGGTCGGCGTCCGCGTCGCCCGGCGCGTAGGCGATGAGGCGGACCGCCGTGGCGTCCTTGGGGATGCCCGGGACGACCTGGGTGCCCGCCGGATCGGTGGAGGCGGCGAGCCAGTCCCCGCCGAGCTTCTCGTCCAGGGCCTGCACGGCGGCCGCCACACGTCCGCTGCGGACGTTGACGTGGACGGTGAGGTCCTCCTGCTTCTCGCCGGTGAGCGTGGACAGCAGGATCGGCTCGCTGGAGTGCGCCGGGATCGTGATGCCGTCCCCGACCGTGGTCGTCAGGGCGCCGTCCTTGCCGTAGAGCTCGATGTCGGCGACGGCGGCGGCGTCGTCCGGGTTCGTGAGGTGGACGTAGTCCGTGCGGTCGGCGACGGTGCTGACGCCCGGGAACCAGAACTCCGTGTCCGGTGCGGTGCAGGTGACGCCCTGGAGGCCGCGCCCGCTGCCCGCGGTGACCTCGGTGGTCTCCTGGACGGTCCAGCCGGGGGCGAACTTCCCCTCGGCGGCGCCCAGCAGCGCGGGCGTCTCGCCGCCGGAGGTCGTGCCGACGGCCGGGGTGCCGGGCGCCTTGGGCGTGACGACGGGCTTCGTCGCCTTCTTCTTGTCGTCGGCCTTGTCGCTCGCCTTGTCGCTCGTCTTGTCGCTCGTCTTGCCGCTCGCCTTGTCCGTGGGCTGGTCGTCCGTCGTGGCCGCCGACTCCTCGGTGGCCGCGGTGAGTACGGCGGTGCCGTCGCCGTCCGTGCCCTTGGTGACGGGCGTGAAGGACGTGTACAAGGTGTCGGCGAGGTCGGAGGTGCTGGGCGAGGGGCAGAGCAGACTCGTGCGCTCCACGGGCAGTTCGGCGGCCGCCTCGGTGGTGTCCGGCCCGGCCGCGTCCGGCTGGTTGAGCGTGGCGAAGCCGGTGACCGCGGCGAGCGCGGCCGTGCCGGCGATCAGGGACAGGGTGGTGCGGTTCACTGCTGGCTCCCGTCGGGGCGCTCGTTGCCGGTGCCGTTGCCGGTGCCGTGGGGGTGCGGGTCCGGGTCGTAGGCGGGGTCGTAGCCGCCCTGGCCGTAGGCCGACGGGTCGTAGCCCTGCTGCTGGTAGGTCTGGTCGTACGGCGCCTGCTGGGCCTGGCCGTCGTAGGCGTACGGGTCGTACTGGCCGGCCTGGTAGGGGTCGTAGGCCTGCTGGTCGTAGCCGCCGGACGGGTACTGCTGGGCGCCCTGGTACTGCTCGCCCGCGTAGCCGCCGTACTCGGCGCCCGGGTAGCTCGTCCGGTCGCCGGCCCAGTCCCCGCCCTGCCCGTCCGGGGGGACTCCCATGTCGTACGACTGCTGCTGGGGAACCGCGACCGGGGGCCCCTCCTGCGGAGGCGGCGGGAACTCCTCGCCCTGGCCGCCCTCTTCGGACTCTGCCTCGGCCTGGGCGCGCAGACGGCGGGCGCGGCGGCCCTCGCCGTCGGCCGCCTGGGCCGGGACCGGTTCCTCCTCGGGGAGGTCGTCGTCGACGTCGCGGCGGCGGCCGGGGAGGGCGAGGACGACGAGGACGAGGACGAGGAAGCCCTGCGCCCACAGCCAGGCGGTGTGGGTGAACGGGTCGTCGTAGGTGACGTCCAGCTTCCCGCCGGACGCGGGAAGTTCGAAGCCCTGGGCCCAGCCGTCGACGGTGGTGGGGGTCAGGGGCCTGCCGTCGAGGGTGGCCGTCCAGCCTTCGGCGGCGGTGTCGGCCAGGCGCAGGACGCGGCTGCCGGAGCCGGCGGGGACGGTGGTGTGGATGTCGACGGGGCCCGCGGCGACCGGGGTGGCCGTGCCCTTGCCGGAGTCGGCGACGACGGCCGCGCGGGAGACCTCCTGGTCGACCCGCCACAGGCCGCTGCCGTCCTGCTGGCTGAGCCGCTTCAGGCCGGGTGTGGCGTCCAGGACGCGGGTGACGTCGCGGGGCGCGCCCTTGTGGACGAGGACGTAGCCCACGGCGAACCTGCCCAGCTGGTCGGCCTGGTCGGCGCCGGAGCCGGCGACGAGATTGGCGACGACCTTGTCCAGCTGCTCGTTCTCGCCGTCGGCCGCGGCGAGTTCGGCGTCGCCGAGGCGGGCGCCGGAGCCGCGGACCAGCATGTAGGCGACGCGGGCGGCGGAGTCGCTGTCGAGGACGAGGGTGCGGGCCTGGTCGCGGTTGCCGGCCTCCTCGGCCACGAACGCGGGCACCTGCACGGGATCGCGGCGCTCCAGGGGGCCGTCGGCGCCGCCGATCATCCAGCCGGCGGCGACGAGCAGCGGGCCGGCGGCCGAGGCGAAGGCGATCAGAGCGGCCACCGGCTGGCGCCAGCCGAAGCTCTGCTCGGCGACACGCGTGCGTGCCCCGTCGGCGCCGAGGGCGGCGGCGGCGAGGAGGGCGATGCCGTAGACGAGGGTGGCGGGGCCGGCCCAGGTGGAACCGTTGGACAGGATCCCGAAGACGAGGCCCAGGAGGGCGACCGCCCAGGCCGCCCAGACGCCGAAGTGGCGGTCCGAACGCAGCAGCGCGGCCAGTGCGGCCAGCACGATGCCGATGAGCATCAGGCCGTCGACGGTGCCGGGGCCGCCGGGGCTGGCGCCGAGCAGGTCGAGCGCGGTCGCGGTCGACGGGCCGTAGTCGAGGCCGGCCTGGGTGAAGAAGCCGAACGGCAGCAGGGACAGCGACCAGGGCGCGAGGATCAACAGGGGCGTGCCCAGCTGGGCCAGGAAGCGCGGGCCGTAGGCGGTGAGCTCGCGGCGGCGCACGGCCAGGACCGCGACGCCGAGGACGAGCGCGATGGGCCAGACGATCGGCGTGAACGCGGTGGCGATCGTCAGCAGGAGCGCGTACGCCCAGGTGGCGCGCCAGCTGCCGCGGGCGCCGGACGCGTGCGCCAGGCCGCTCGCGGCGACGCCCGCGCGGGCGATCAGCGGCAGCAGGACGGCGAGGACGGCGGTGCCGACCCGGCCGCCGGCGAGGGCGCCGGTGGCGGCGGGCAGGAAGGCGTAGACGACGGCCGCCCAGGCGCGCAGGAGGCGTGACTCGACGAGCGGCCGGGATGCGAAGTAGGCGGTGAAGCCGGCCAGCGGAACCGAGCAGACCAGCAGCACGGTGAGGGCGAGCCCGGTCGAGCCGAACAGCAGGGTGGCCAGCGTCGCGATGATCGCGAGATAGGGCGGGGCGGACGGGGTGCCGCCCGCGCCGATCGGATGCCAGGCGTCGAGGTAGCGCGACCACAGCTCCGAGGCGTCGGCCGGGGCGGGCAGCAGGGCGCCGCCCGCGAGCGCGCCGCCGCCGAGGAGGTTGCGGCAGGCGACCAGGGAGACGAGCAGCAGGACCAGGAAGAGCACCGGGCCCGGCTTGCGCGCGATGCGCTTGAGGCGGGCGAACTGCTCGATCTCCAGGAAGTCGGCGTCGTCGCCCCCGGGTCCGGACTCGACGGCGCCGCCGTGCCGCCCCGCGCCGGAGGTGGCCTCGGGGTCGGAGGAGCCGAAGAAGTCGCCGGCGGCCTGTTCGACGGTGGCCCGTACGGTCGCGCCGGGGGGCGGGAACAGGGGGCGCAGTTCGTCCTTGTCGACGGCCGGCTTCCCGCGCCTGCGTCGCCCGGCGATGATCCGCTCGGGCCGCAGCAGGGTGCCCAGCAGACCGCGGAGCTCGTCGACGGCCTGTCCGGGGACCTTGCCGACGAGGTAGGCGACGGTCCGCAGCAGTGTGCCGAGGATCAGGCGCACGAGGATCCACGGCAGTAGGGCGGTGCGGCTGTTGACGAGGAGGGTGTAGACGGCGCCGGCCTTGTCGACCTTGTGCGGGGAGGCGCTGGTGCGGCCCGCGCAGTCGACGGTGCGGCGCTCGCGGGAGGCGGCCTCGGCATGCCGTACGACGGCCTCCGGCGCGATGAGGACGCGGTGGCCGGCGGCCTGCGCGCGCCAGCACAGATCGACGTCGTCGCGCATCAGGGGCAGGCGGCGGTCGAAGCCGCCGAGCTGTTCGAAGACGTCGCGGCGGATCAGCATGCCGGCGGTGGACACCGACAGCACGGACCGGACGTGGTCGTGCTGCCCCTGGTCCTGTTCGCGGCGGTCCAGGCCCGTCCAGCGGCGGCCGGAGTGGGCGATGGTGACGCCGACCTCGAGGAGCTGGCGGCGGTCGTACCAGCCGCGGAGCTTGGGGCCGACGACGGCCACGTCGTCCCGGCCCAGTTCGAGCTCGTTGTCGACCACGCGCAGCAGTTCGGCCAGTGCGTCCGGTTCCGGGGCGCAGTCGTCGTGCAGCAGCCACAGCCACTGGACGGGCTCTCCGTGCGGGAGCTCCGGCAGGTCGTAGGTGTCGTCGCGCCATGTGCGCGTGACGGGGTCCCAGCCGCTGGGGCGCTTCAGGTACGGCAGGTCCTCGGGGGTGAGGACCGGAGCCGTCCGGTTGGCCTCCTCCACGGCCTGGCCGAACCCGGTGCGCCGGGCGAGGTGCAGGACGCGGTCGTCACCGAGGGCCTCGGTGACCAGGCGGGCGGAGTCGTCCGAGCTGCCGGTGTCGGCGGCCATGACGGACTGGACGGGGCGCTCCTGACCGAGCAGCCCGGCGAGCGCGTCGGGCAGCCAGCGGGCGCCGTCGTGCGCGACGATCACCGCGGTCACTACATGACGCGGGAACTCAGGTGTGGCAGCGCGGTCTTGATGGGCTGCCGTGTGGCTGTGCACGGACATCGAGGTACGGGCCCCGGTTCGGTGGACTGCGGTGGACGCCTGCGCCGTGTGGGGCGGCGGGGTGTCTCGGACGAGCGCCCACACTATCGGCTGGGCAGGACGACGGCCCGCCGCCTGTGGACAACCCACGTGCGACGGGCCGTTCGGACCGTTGTCTGCGCGTACCGCGATGCCGCGACGCCCTTGTGCTGTCGATCCGTGCGGTTCTCAGACCGCCGCCTTCTTCAGCCGGCGGCGCTCCCGCTCGGACAGGCCGCCCCAGATGCCGAATCTCTCGTCGTTGGCGAGGGCGTACTCAAGGCATTCGGAACGGACCTCGCAGGCGAGGCAGACCTTCTTCGCCTCGCGGGTGGAGCCGCCCTTCTCGGGGAAGAAGGACTCGGGATCGGTCTGGGCGCACAGCGCGCGCTCCTGCCAGCCGAGTTCCTCGTCCGCGTCGTCGACGTCGACCAGCAGTTGCTGCACCAGCTCGGTCATGTGCGCCCCTCGCTCTGTCTTTCGCGTCCCCGTGACCTGGCCGTTACCGATTTCGGCTGAACGACACGAGTGAAATTACAAGTGTGCTGCTCCGGGCGAGTCAAGCCGAGATCTGCTATTGGGCCCCTTATTCACTCTGCGGAACCAAGGCCATGCGTTAAGTGTTCAAATCGCCATAAACCTTGACAAGCAGATGGAGCCCCGGAGGGCCACCGGCCCCGCACAGTGCTTGCACGGGGAAGGACGCCCAAAGGTGCGATCCCGTTGCGGCACGCACGCGGAAGCGAACATGATCACAGTCGGATCACGGGATCGCCTCGAGGCTTGCGCGCCCGGCTTGTGCGCCATGTGTCCCGAAGGGCAGGTGCACAAACCTTTCGCCTCCGAGATGGACCGGATGAGGTGAACCCTGTCCCACATACCGGGCGTCGAGTTGACAGTGAAGGTGTGAACCGCTGTCCTTGTGGGCATGCTCGCGAACTTGGCACTCACCTCGACCGGCTCCGCCGGGTCCCACGGTGCTGCCCGCTCTCGCTTCGGCTGTCGTCCCTGTTCCAGCTGTTGAGCCCAACGCGCTCCGGCTGCTCCTCCTGAGTCCACCGCGACTCGGCTGCTGTTTCCCTCCGGCCCACACCAGGGCGCTCCTGCTCCACCCGTGATCCGGGCGGACGGTACGCGACACCCAGCAGGCCCCCCACTCTTCCGCCTCTCCGCCGAGGAACCACCCCACCCCATGAACAGCGACAGCGACCTCCAGATCGCGGGCGACATCCTCGAAGTCCCGCACCTTCTCCAGGCACCGCGCGAGCACCCTGCCACCGTTGCGGAATTCGTCGGCCTGGCCCGTTCGATCGCCGCGGACCGCGCCCAGTGGGAGCACCTGGTCCGGTACGACGCGACGACCCGCTGGTACCACCGGCTGCGCACCGGTCCCGGCTACGAGGTGTGGCTGCTGTCCTGGGTGCCCGGCCAGGGCAGCGGACCGCATGACCACGGCGGCTCCTGCGGGGTCCTCACCGTCCTGGACGGCGAGCTGACCGAGCACACCGAGCGAGGCGAGCGGGTGCTGGGGTCGGGTGTGCAGAGGGTGTTCGCGCCGGGGTACGCGCACGAGGTCGTCAACGACGCGCTGGAGCCCGCGGTGAGCCTGCACGTGTACTTCCCGGGACTGACGGACATGCCCATGCACTCCGGGTCCCGGCTCCGCACGGCCGGAAGGAACCCCGGCGCCTGCGCCGCGTTCGCCCCGTACGGACACGCCGACACCGTCAGCTCGTGAACGCGGCCGGTCGCCGTCGCCCGTAGGGGTGGGCGGGACCGGACCTCCACCGGCGCCGGACCACCGCGACGGCCGGATGTCCAGAGGCGCGGGACCACCACGACGGCCGGATGTCCACAAGCGCCGGACCATCACGGACGGCCGGACATCCACAAGCGGCCGGTTGTCCACAACCGGCCGACGGGTCGGCCCGGCCGCCTGCGAGACTTGCCCTCATGCGCATTGTGGTTCTGGCAGGCGGCATCGGCGGTGCCCGGTTCCTGCGCGGTCTGAAGCAGGCCGTGCCGGACGCGGACATCACGGTCATCGGCAACACCGGCGACGACATCCACCTCTTCGGGCTGAAGGTCTGCCCCGATCTCGACACGGTGATGTACACGCTCGGCGGCGGCATCAACGAGGAGCAGGGCTGGGGGCGGGCCGACGAGACCTTCCATCTGAAGGAGGAGCTCGCCGCGTACGGCGCCGGGCCCGGGTGGTTCGGTCTGGGCGACCGGGACTTCGCCACGCACATCGTGCGGACGCAGATGATCGGCGCCGGGTACCCGCTCAGCGCGGTGACCGAGGCGCTGTGCGACAGGTGGCAGCCGGGCGTGCGGCTCATCCCGATGACCGACGACCGGGTGGAGACCCATGTCGCAGTCGAGGTGGACGGCGAGCGCAAGGCGGTGCACTTCCAGGAGTACTGGGTGCGGCTGCGGGCGTCGGTGCCCGCGGAGGCGGTCGTGCCGGTCGGCGCCGAGCAGGCGAAGCCGGCGCCGGGGGTGCTGGAGGCCGTCGCGGCGGCGGACGTGATCCTCTTCCCGCCGTCCAACCCGGTCGTCTCGATCGGCACGATCCTCGCCGTGCCGGGCATCCGCGAGGCGATCGCCGAGGCCGGTGTACCGGTGGTGGGCCTGTCCCCCATCGTCGGGGACGCGCCCGTGCGCGGCATGGCCGACAAGGTGCTCGCGGCGGTCGGCGTGGAGTCGACGGCCGCGGCGGTGGCCGAGCACTACGGCTCGGGTCTCCTCGACGGCTGGCTCGTGGACACCGTGGACGCGGGCACGGTGGAACGGGTGGAGGCGGCCGGGATCCGCTGCCGGGCCGTCCCGCTGATGATGAGCGACCTCGACGCGACCGCGCGGATGGCCCGGGAGGCGCTGGCACTGGCCGAGGAGGTGCGCGGGGCGTGAGCGGCTCCTTCGATACCGGTTACCGGGTCTGGGCCGTGAGCGGGCTGCCCGAGGTGCGGCCCGGGGACGACCTCGCGAAACTGATCGCGGCCGCCGAGCCCGGCCTGGTGGACGGTGACGTCCTGCTCGTCACCTCGAAGATCGTGTCCAAGGCGGAGGGGCGGATCGTCCGGGCGGACGACCGGGAGGCCGCGATCGACGCCGAGACCGTACGGGTCGTGGCCCGCCGCGGGACCCTGCGGATCGTCGAGAACCGGCAGGGTCTGATCATGGCCGCCGCCGGCGTGGACGCCTCCAACACCCCCGCGGGGACGGTGCTGTTGCTGCCCGAGGACCCGGACGCGTCGGCGCGGGCGATCCGCGCGGGGCTGCGGGACGCGCTCGGTGTGCACGTCGGGGTCGTCGTCACCGACACCTCCGGACGGCCCTGGCGCGCCGGGCTCACCGACGTGGCGATCGGCGCCGCCGGGGTGCGGGTGCTGGACGACCTGCGCGGGGGCACCGACGCGCACGGCAATCCGCTGAGCGCGACGGTCGTCGCCACGGCGGACGAGCTGGCCGGCGCCGGGGACCTCGTGAAGGGGAAGGCCGCCGGGCTGCCGGTCGCCGTGGTGCGAGGGCTGGCGCACGTCGTCGTGGCCGAGAGCGCCGAGAACGCCGAGGGTGGTGAGGTCTCCGAAGGCGGGCTCGCCGGGGCGCGGGTCATGGTGCGCGGTGCGCGCGACGACATGTTCCGGCTCGGGACGTCCGAGGCGGTGCGGCTGGCGGTCACCCAGCGGCGGACGGTGCGGTCCTTCACCGACGAGCCGGTCGATCCCGGGGCCGTACGGCGGGCGGTGGCCGCTGCCGTCACGGCGCCGGCGCCGCATCACACGACGCCGTGGCGGTTCGTGCTGCTGGAGTCGGCGGAGTCGAGGGTGCGGCTGCTGGACGCCATGCGGGACGCGTGGATCGCGGATCTGCGGCGGGACGGGAAGTCCGAGGAGTCCATCGCCAAACGGGTGCGGCGGGGCGACGTCCTGCGCGGCGCGCCCTATCTGGTGGTGCCCTGTCTGGTCATGGACGGGTCGCACACCTACGGCGACGCCCGGCGGGACGCGGCCGAACGGGAGATGTTCGTGGTCGCGGCCGGCGCCGGCGTACAGAACTTCCTGGTCGCGCTGGCCGGGGAGCGGCTCGGATCCGCGTGGGTGTCGTCGACGATGTTCTGCCGGGATGTGGTCCGGCAGGTGCTGGAGCTGCCGCAGGGCTGGGACCCGATGGGAGCGGTGGCGGTCGGACACGCGGCGGAGGAACCCCGGGCCCGCGGCGAGCGGGAGGTGCGGGACTTCGTCGAGGTGCGATGAGGCGCGCGGTGCGGTGTGCGGCGGGGCGGTGCTGTGCGGGGCGGGTGGCCCGGCGGTGCGGGTCGGTGGACGGTGACCTGCGTCGCTCCGGGACCCGTGCCGGGTCGTGATCCGCGGCGGACGGTGACGTGTGCCGGGCCATGACCCGTGCCGTGGCAGCGTGCGGTGACGGTGGCCCGGCGGTGCGGGTCGGTGGACGGTGACCTGCGTCGCTCCGGGACCCGTGCCGGGTCGTGATCCGCGGCGGACGGTGACCCAAGCCAGATGGTGACCTGTGCGGGGCCGTGACCCGCGCCGCGGCCGGGAGCCGTGAGCCGTGCCCGACGGTGACCGGGCCGGACGGTGACCGGGCCGGAGGTTTCGACGTCGTGGGGTGGTCGGTGGGGCGGTGCGCCTACTCTCGTAGCACCTCTTTCTTCTCTCTCCAGGATTTCTTCGTGTCAGGACGGTTCTCTCCCCGGCCCACCCTTCCCCACAGCGGCGAGGGCGTGGGAGCCGCACCCATGCCCGTGCGCGGTGGACATGTCGGCGTGCCTGCCGGGGTGCCGCGGCAGGCCTCGGCGGCCGGGCGGGTACGGAACTGGACGCCGGAGGGGCCGCTCGATCTCGGACTGGTCCTCGGACCCCTCAGACGTGGGCCGGGCGATCCGACCTTCCGCGCGACGCCGGACGGGTCCGTGTGGCGGGCCACGCTGACTCCCGCCGGGCCGGGGACGCTGCGCGTCGCCGCGGTGGGCGGTGCGGTGTGCGGGGAGGCGTGGGGGCCGGGCGCGGAGTGGTTGCTGGACCGGCTGCCGGAGCTGCTCGGGGCCTCGGACGCGCCGGAGGCCTTCGTGCCCCGCCATCGCGTGGTGGCGGCCGCCCGGCATCGGCGGCCGGGGCTCAGGCTGACGCGGACCGGGCTGGTGCTGGAGTCGTTGATCCCCTCCGTGCTGGAGCAGAAGGTCACCACCGACGAGGCGTACCGGGCGTGGCGCCTGCTGGTGCGCAAGTTCGGGGAGCCCGCGCCGGGGCCCGCGGCGGGCGGGCGGCTCTGGGTGATGCCGACGCCCCGGACGTGGGCGTTGATCCCGTCCTGGGAGTGGCACCGGGCAGGCGTGGACGACAAGCGGGCGTCGACGATTCTGCGGGCCGTTCGTCTCGCCGGGCGGATGGAGGAGGCGGCGGGGATGGCTCCCGCCGACGCTCAGGCGCGGCTGGAGGTCGTGCCGGGCATCGGGCCGTGGACGTCCGCGGAGACCGTCCAGCGCAGTCATGGGGCGGCGGACGCGGTGACCGTGGGCGATCTGCATCTGCCGGGGATCGTGGGGTGGGCGCTGGCCGGGGACCGGGAAGCCGACGACGCCGTGATGCTGGAGTTGCTGGAGCCGTACGCGGGGCAGCGGCATCGGGCGGCTCGGCTGATCCTGTTGAGCGGGCGGGTGCCGGCGCGGCGGGTGCCGAAGATGCCCCGGTGGGACATCGGGAGTCTGTGAGGGGCTCCGCGAGAGCTGCGGCGGAGGATCTCACCCCCGCCGCCCCCACCTGTTCCCCTCGCCCGGAGGGCGCGCTCGGACGGGCCGGAAGCTACTGGTCCGACGAGAAGCGGACCGCGCCTGCCGGGATTCTCGCGTCGCACCACACCCGCACGCCGTCACGGAGTTCGTTGTCGGGGCCGACGATCGCGCCGTCGCCGATGACCGTGCCCGTGAGCACGGAGCGTTCGCCCACCCGGGCCCGGGCGCCGATGAGGGAGTCGGTGATGACGGCGCCGGGTTCGATGACGGCGCCGGGGAGGATCGTCGAGCCGAAGACCCTCGCGCCCTCCGCCACGAACGCGCCCTCGCCCACCACCGTGCCGCCCGTCAGTTTCGCGTCGGGGGCGACCCTGGCCGTCGGGAGGACCAGACGGTCGCCGCACCGGCCGGGAACCGCGGGGGACGGGGCCCGGCCGAGGACCAGGTCCGCCGAGCCCCGGACGAAGGCCGCCGGGGTGCCCAGGTCCAGCCAGTACGTCGAGTCGACCATGCCCTGGAGATGGGCTCCGGCCGAGAGGAGGCCGGGGAACGTCTCGCGCTCCACCGACACCGGGCGGCCCTGCGGGATCGTGTCGATGACCGAGCGGCGGAAGACGTACGCCCCCGCGTTGATCTGGTCGGTGACGATCTCCTCGGGGGTCTGCGGCTTCTCCAGGAACGCGAGGACCTTGCCCGTGCCGTCGGTGGGGACCAGGCCGTAGGCCCTCGGGTCCGTCACCCTCGTCAGGTGCAGGGAGACGTCCGCCGCCGTGGCCTCGTGGGTGGCCACCAGCCGTCCGATGTCCAGGCCGGTGAGGATGTCGCCGTTGAAGACGAGGACCGGGTCGTCGGGTCCCGAGTGCAGACGGGAGGCCACGTTGCGGATCGCGCCGCCGGTGCCGAGGGGCTCGTCCTCGGTCACGTACTCGATGTGCAGGCCCAGTGCCGAGCCGTCGCCGAAGTACGGTTCGAAGACCTCGGCCAGGTAGCTCGTCGCCAGGACGATGTGGTCCACGCCCGCCGCTCTCGCCCGCGCCAGTTGGTGCGTGAGGAACGGCACCCCCGCCGCCCTGACCATGGGCTTGGGCGTGTGCACCGTGAGGGGGCGCAGCCGGGTGCCCTTGCCGCCGACCAGGAGGATCGCTTCTGTCACCGTCGTCTCTGCTTCCTGCCGGGACCGGTCGAACCGTCATTCGACCGGCCAGTGTATGCAGACGTTGAGTGGCGACTTCCAGGCCGTAGGTGTTCCGTCCCGGTCCGGGGGGACCGTCCCCCCGACGGCTGCTGAATGAGCCCCCGTCTGGATGTGCGCTCCGCCCGTCCGGGGGCCGTGCGGCCTCCGGGGCCTCCCCTGGCCCCGGACTCCCGCACCGGATCGCCGCCTCAGCGCCCCTGGTAGCGCGCCGCGGTGGAGCGGGCCGAGCCGAGCTTGCCGTAGAGCTGCCTGCCCGGGCATTCCGTGGCGAACCCGTCCCGGTGACCCGAGATCACATTCAGCCGTACGTTCTTTCCCTTTCCGTAGAGATTGCCACCGCCGGACTTCAGGTATGTCTTCCCTTTCGGATTCGCCCCGAAGAGGCCGAGTTTCCATGCCGTGAGGCGTGCGACGGCGTTGACCGTGGCGGTGGTCGGCTTGGCGGAGGTGAACGTGCCGAGGACGGCGATCCCCATGCTGTTGGTGTTGAAACCCAGGGTGTGGGCGCCGAGGACCGGCTTCGCCACTCCCCCGGCGCGACCCTCGTAGATCTTCCCGCACTTGTCGACGAGGAAGTTGTAGCCGATGTCGCGCCAGCCCATGCTCCTCACGTGGTAGCGGTAGATACCACGGATGACGGACGGGGCCTGTGAGCACTTGTAGGTGTTGCCCGAGGCCGTGTGGTGCACGAACGCGGCCTTGACCTTCGTCGTGTAGCGGAAGCCGCTCTCCCGCAGCTTCTCGTCGGCGCCCCAGCCGCGACGCGTGACGATGCTCGGCCGCGGGCCGATGTACGGCTTCGCCCGCTGGGCCGGCGTCAACTCGGCCCCGCGCAGGGCCAGGAGTTCGCGTTCGGTGCCCAGGCGGTCCAGGGCGGGGATCTCCGTGGCGCCGAGCGGGGCGAGGGGGGCGTTGGCCTCGGAGGCCGCGGCCGCCTCGGCGGTCATGGCGGGCAGCCCGGCGGGCTCGGCCCCTTCGGCCGCCTCGTTCCCTTCGGCTCTCTCGTCCGGCCCGGTTCCGTCGGCCTCCTCGCCGGCCTCGGCGTCCTCGGTCGCCCGGCCCGTGTCGGCCGTACTACCGGTCGTCGTGTCCGGCGGGTCCAGTGCTCGCGGGGCACCCGCCGGGCCGGACCGGGTGGCCGGTGTCCGGCTGCGCGGAGGGCCCGCGGGGACGTGCTCGGGGGGCGTGGAGCCCGGGTCGACCAGCTCAAGGCGCAGGCCGGAGGGGAGCAGGGCGGCGGTGGAGAGGGTGCCGGGGTCCCGGGCCGTCTCCTCCGTTCGGCGTTCGGTGTCCGGATGGACCCGGATCTCGACGCCGTCGGAGTCACCGACCCACAGGGGGGCCGTGGCGCCGCGGACCCGGCCCGAGGCGCTCTCGGGCGTGCCGGGATCGGCGCCGTGGTCGGTGTTGTGGGTCTCGACGTCCTGCCAGCCGGACCAGGCGCCGGTGTCGGACGTACGGGTGCGGACCTGGACGCGGCCGTGCAGTTCGGCGGCCGGGTCGTCCCAGACGACGCCGAGGAGCGAGAAGTGGCGTACGTCCCGGCGGGGCAGGCCCTGGTCGGTACTCGGGCCGCCCGGGGCCCGGTCGCGGGTGAGAGCGGTGAGGGGCAGCGACTGGGTGCTGCCCGGCAGGTCGGGAAGAGCGGGCAGGTCCGGCAGCTTCGGCCGGTCGGGCTGGTCCGGCGCTTCGGGAAGGGTGGGGTGAGCCGGTCGGTCGGAGAGGAGGGACGAGGTGACGGGGGTGTCGGGGCTCGTGGCCCTGGCCGTCCCGGTGGGCGCCGACTTCGCGGCCGACGCCGGTCGCGCCGTCGCCGCGTTGGCGGGCGGCGTCAGCGGGAGGGCGAGTGCCGCCGCGCAGGTGACACCGATCGAGGTAGCAAGCAATCCGCGCATGCCAACGATCCTGGACATACCCATACATTTCTGTCCATCGGGGAATTGACGGGCCGTCGGGCGCGTTCGGCCGAACCGGTGGCTTCGGGAGGGCCCGGCAACCGGTACGGCGCCGAGGGCGGCGCGTACGCTTGCGCGGGTGACTGCCACCGATCGCACCCCGGCCGACCTGCTGCGTTCCGCGCTGGCCGCGGACCCCGCCCGCCCCTTGGTGACCTTCTACGACGACGCCACGGGCGAGCGGGTCGAATTGTCCGTGGCCACCTTCGCCAACTGGGTGGCCAAAACCGCCAACCTCCTCCAGGACGGGCTGTCCGCCGAGCCCGGCGACCGGGTCGCGCTGCTGCTTCCCGCGCACTGGCAGACGGCGGTGTGGCTGCTCGCGTGTTCGTCGGTGGGCGTCGTCGCGGACGTGGCCGGGGATCCGGCGCGGGCCGACTTCGTCGTCGCTGGGCCCGGGTCGTTCGAAGCGGGGCTGGCGTGCCGGGGCGAGCGGTACGCGCTGTCGCTGGCGCCGCTCGGGCGACGGTTCGTGCCCGGCCCGCCGGAGGGGTACGACGACTACGCCGTGAACGTCCCGACCTTCGGGGACCGCTTCGTGCCCTACGTCCCCGTCGACCCGGAGGAACCCGCGCTGGTCGTGGCCGGGGCGGAGTACACCGGGGCCGAGGTCGTGGAGCGGGCGCGGGCGGAGGCGTCCGTGCTGGGGCTGACGGGGCCCGGTTCCCGGCTGCTGTCGGGGCTGGGGTACGACACGTGGGAGGGGCTCAGCGCCGGGCTGTACGCGCCGCTGGCGAGCGGGGGTTCCGTGGTGCTGTGCCGGAACCTGGCGGAGGCCGGCGAGAAGGCCGTGGCCAAGCGGGTCGAGAGCGAGCGGGTGACGACGACCGCGCGCTAGGCCGTTCCGCGAAGCAGCGCCGCCTGCCCGGAGCACGGGGCGCGCGGCGGCCGGCGCGCGCGACCGCAAGGGCCCGGCGGGGTGCCGCGTCGGCGCCGGGGCGGCCAGGACGGGGGTGACGGCACCGGCCGAGGCGGTGACCGTACGGTCCGGGGAGGGGTGGTGGGAGGTGGCGCCGCCGTGCGGGGCGGCGAGCCGGGCGAGTTCCTCGCCACGGGACGGATTCGCTCGTCCCCGCCCGTGCAGCCGCGCACGCGGCCGCCCATGCGGCAGCGGACGGGCCGGTTCTCCTCGCTCCCGCCCGCGAAACACCGGACGCGCCCCCGGTCGCCTCACCCGTTCGGCCCACCCCGCCCCGCCCCACGGCCCGCTTGGCGGCATCGTCGTAGGGGCAGCTCTACACGCTCGTACGGCCGCAGTCGGTCCGGAGGCGGGAGGGGTGATCGGACGTGAGCAAAGCGGCGGGTTCCGGTGGGCCTCTCGGGCCGGGGGCGGGGGCGTCCGCCGACGGGCGGGGACTCATACGGCGACGCCGGCGGCGGTGGGCGCGTTACGGGGCGGGGGCGGTGGGCGTGGCCGTCCTGGGGGCCGGGATCGCGGGGTGGGTCGTCTACGCGAAGCTGGACGGGAACATCACGCCGGACGACGCGGCAGCGGCGGAACTCGCGCGGTATGCGAGGGAGCGGCCGACCTCGTTGGTCAGGGACGCGCAGAACATCCTGCTCATAGGGTCCGATTCGCGGTCGGGGGACGAGAACCGGAAGTACGGGCGGGACTCCGGGACCGAGCGGTCGGACACGACGATCCTGCTGCATCTGGCGGCCGGGCGGCGCAGCGCCACCGCCGTCTCCCTCCCGCGCGATCTGATGGTGGACGTGCCGGGCTGCCTGCGGCCGGACGGGAAGCGGACCGAACCGATGTTCGCGATGTTCAACTACGCCTTCCAGACCGGGGGTTCGGCCTGCACGATCCGGACGGTGGAGAAGCTGACCGGTGTGCGGATCGATCACCACGTGGTCGTCGACTTCAGCGGGTTCAAGGACATGGTCGACGCCGTGGACGGGGTTCAGGTGTGCCTGAAGAAGCCGATCGACGACAAGGCCGCCAAGCTGAGACTGCCCGCCGGGAAGGTCACCCTCGACGGGGAGCAGGCGCTCGGGTACGTGCGGGCCCGCAAGTCCCTCGGGAACGGCAGTGACACCGACCGGATGGAACGGCAGCAGCGGTTCCTCGGGGCGCTCGTCAACAAGGTGCAGAGCAATGACGTCCTGCTGAACCCGGTGAAGCTGTATCCGCTGCTGGACGCGGCCACGTCCTCGCTCACCACCGACCCGGATCTGGCGAGTCTGCGCGGACTGTACGAACTCGTGCGAGGCCTGCGGGACATTACCACCGAACATGTGCAATTCCTGACCGTTCCACGGGAGTCGTACGTCTACAACACCAATCGCGACCAGCTTGTGGAGCCGGAGGCGGAGAAACTCTTCGAACGGCTGCGGACGGACACACCGGTGGCGGTTTCTCAGGAAATTCCCACGGACCCCGCCCCGACGGAGTCGGGCGACCACGGTCCGTTCGCATCCCGGGCGGCGGGACCTGCGGCTTTCGGGGTGGTATCGCCCACTCCACCCGCTCCCACCTTCCGCGGGAACACCGCCGCCGAGGACGACTGCGGGTAAAGCGCTTGCCAAGCCGACCTCTTCCGACGAACACGAGTTCAAAGAAATGGGGCGGATTGCCCGCTTGTAGGGGCGTGGAATTTGTCACGGCCGTCGCTCGACGCCGAATCGGGCGGATAGTGTGAGCGATCCGGTGCACCCGGCCGCGAGGTCCTTCCTGGGGTCGCGCACCGAGTGACCGAGACCCGAGCGCCTTGCAGGGGGGAAAGGCGCCGCGTGGCCCCGACGGAGGATTCGGACAACCGTGGACGCGCAAGGCCGTGGGCGGGCGGACAACATCGACCCCGCAGACCAGTGGGTGCTCAACCCGGACACCGGCGAATACGAACTGCGACTGACTCCTTCCGCACCGCAATCGGCGGTGCCGGGACCTCGTAGGTCCGACTCCGGTCGGACCGGTGCGGGCGGAGGAGGTTCGGCGCGCGGCCGTACGGCGGCGCCGGGCCGGGGCTCGCCGTCGTCGTCGGCCGAGGAGACGCCGGATCCTGAGGCGTTGTCGCCGCGCCGTCGCCGGGGTACGCCGGCGGAGGAACCGGCGGCGAACCGGCGTGGCCGCCGGCCGGTGAAGAAGAAGTCGAAGGCGAAGGCGAAGAAGATCCTGCTGTGGACCGGCGGGATCATGGCCTTCGTCCTGGTGGGTACGGCCGGTGCGGCCTATCTCTATCTGGAGCACCTCAACGACAACATCACGTCCGTCTCCGACGACGGCGCGAGCACCGGTGGCTTCAGCAAGGACAAGGCGATCAACCTGCTGGTGATCGGCACCGACAAGCGCACCGGTTCGGGCAACGAGGGCTACGGCGACTCCGGCAGCGTGGGCCACGCGGACACCACGATCCTGCTGCACGTCTCCAAGGACCGGACGAACGCCACCGCGCTGAGCATCCCGCGCGACCTGATCGTGGACGTCCCGGACTGCCAGACCAAGCAGGAGGACGGCTCCACCAAGGTCATCAAGGGCACGGACAACGTCCGCTTCAACACCAGCCTCGGGCAGTACAACCGCACGCCGAGCTGCACCGTGCGCACGGTCACCGAGCTGACCGGGATCCAGGCCGACAACTTCATGGTGGCCGACTTCAACGCGGTCAAGACGCTGACCACGGCGGTCGGCGGCGTCGAGGTGTGCCTGGCGAAGGACATCGACGACGAGGACTCGCACCTGAAGCTGTCGAAGGGCACGCACACCATCGAGGGCGAGCAGGCGCTGGCCTTCGTGCGCACCCGGCACTCCGTCGGCTTCGGCGGCGACCTGAGCCGGATCGAGCTCCAGCAGCAGTTCCTCAGCGCGCTGATGCGCAAGCTGAAGTCGAACGACACGCTCACCAGCCCGACCAAGATGATCAAACTGGCGGAGGCGGGCACGAAGGCGCTGACCGTCGACTCCCAGCTGGACACCATCGACAAGCTGAAGGACCTGGGTCTGGAGCTGGGCAAGCTCAACGTGAAGAACCTGACCTTCACCACCGTGCCGGTGGTCGACAACCCGGCCGAGAAGGTCGCGGCCACGGTCGTGGTGAACGCCTCCACGGCGCCCACCGTCTTCCAGATGATCAAGGACGACGTCTCCTTCACCGAGGTGAAGGAGCAGGCGGCGGCGTCGAAGAACGCGGCCGCCGCGGCCGCGGCGGCCCGTCTCAAGGGCACCCGGTCCGGCGCCTCCGCGGTGCGGGTGCAGGTCATGAACGGCGGTGCTCCGGCCGGCAGCGCACAGGAAACTCTTAACTGGCTGCAGAATGATGAGGGCGTGACGAAGTCCGAGAACGCGGGCAACGCGCCCGCGGCACTGAGCAAGACGACGCTCGAGTACGCGCCCGACCAGGCCGACCAGGCACGCGAGCTCGCCGCCATCATGGGGCTGCCCGGTACCGCTCTGAAGCCGGGCAAGAGCGTCGAGAACTCCCAGGGTCTGCCGACGATGACGCTGACGCTGGGCAAGGACTTCAAGGGCGCGGGCGTTTCGCTCACGGCTCCGACCACCGTGCCGGACACGGTCCAGAAGTCCACGGCGGACAAGGTCGAGTGCGCCAAGTAGGTAACCCTTCGGGCCCGTCGTGCGTCTGACTTGACGCGGGACGGGCCCGTGTCAGGCGCACGGCGGGGAGGGGCAGGGGAATTGACGGGGAGCAGTGGGGTGCGGAGGGAGGTTCCCGCGGTCGAGGACACGGAGTCCCCGGCGGCGCGGGAACCACGGAACGAGAGCACGTCCGAGGGGGACGGCAGACACGGCGGGGGGCGCGGCGCCGGCCGCACGGACCGCAAACGGCGACGTCGACGCGCGTTGCGCTGGTCGGCGACGGTGCTCGCGGTGGTCATACTCGGCGGCGCGGGGGCCGGATACCTCTACTACGAACACCTCAACGCGAACATCAAGAGCGACGACCTGAACATCGGCGACGAGAAGGACCGGGCGGCCAGGACGGAGGCCAACTCGGCCGGGCAGACGGCGCTGAACATCCTGCTGATCGGTTCGGACGCCCGTGACACCGCGGCGAACCAGAAGCTCGGCGGCGCCAAGGACACCTTCGACGGCCCCCCGCTCGCGGACGTCCAGATGCTGCTGCACATATCGGCGGACCGCAGCAACATGTCGGTGGTGAGCATGCCGCGCGACACGCTGCTGGACATCCCCAAGTGCACGGACCCCGACGACGGGACCACCTACCAGGCGCTGACCGACGAGATGACGAACGTGTCGCTCGGCCGCGGCGGCCCGGGCTGCACGGTGGCCACGTGGGAGAAGCTCACCGACATCCACATCGACCACTTCATGATGATCGACTTCTCCGGTGTGGTGTCGATGGCGGACGCGATCGGCGGCGTTCCGGTCTGTGTGGACGCCAACGTCCACTCGCACACCAGCACCGGCAAGGGCTCCGGTCTGAAGCTGGAGAAGGGCACGCACGCCGTCAAGGGCAAGCAGGCCCTGCAGTGGCTGCGCACCCGCTACGGCTTCGAGGACGACACCGACCTGGCCCGCGCCAAGGCGCAGCACATGTACATGAACTCGATGGTCCGCGAGCTGCGCGCCAACGCCAAGCTGACCAACCCCAACAAGCTGCGCAAGCTCGCCGAGGCGGCCACGCAGGCGATCACCGTCGACGACGGCCTCGACACCATCACGAAGATGTACGACCTGGCGGGCGAGCTGAAGAAGGTGCCCACCGAGCGCATCACGATGACGACGATGCCGAACCGCTACCAGGGCAGCCGGGTGGTGCCCACGGACGACGCCAAGCAGCTGTTCCGTCTGGTGCGCGAGGACATCGCCCTGGACGGCAAGGACGCGAAGAAGGCGACCGCGAGCCCCTCGCCGACGGTCACCGACCCGGCCGCCGCGGCCGGTGAGATCGCCGTGCAGGTGCAGAACGGGACGTCCACGAGCACGCTGGCGGCGGTCCGCGGGCGGGCGTCGGCGGTGAAGGAACTGCTCACGGGCAAGGGCTTCACCGAGGCCGTCGCGGACACCTCGGGGGCGTCGGCCGTGGCGGCCACGGTGGTCCGCTACCCGAGCGCCGATCTGGAGGGCGACGCGGAGGCGGTCGCCAAGGCCCTCGGCATCCCGACGGGTCAGGTGAAGAAGTCCGACGAGGTCTCCGGGGTCACGGTCGTCGTGGGCGCGGATTGGCGGTCGGGGACGGCGTACAAGGCGCCGGTGAAGGACGACACGACGCCCGACACGGCCGAAGCGATCAACGCGTCGGACACCACCCAGTGCATGCACGTGGACCCGGACTACACCTGGTAGCCCGGGTCCTGTGGCGCCCTGAGGGCGCGCTCCGCAAGTGCTTCGTGAGCGCGCCCCCCCACCACCTGGGCGGCGAGGCGGTGCTCAGTGCGCGGAGGTGCTCAGTGCGCGTCGGTGAGGACCGCGGGCCGCCGCGACGCGATGACCTTCCTGGCCAGCGCCTTCGGACTGGTCAGGAAGCCGAAGCCCCACGACATGTGCATGGTGGCGAGGGCCACGGGGATCTGGAGCCGTGCCTTCAGGGGCAGCCCCTTGCCGGCCGGCAGCGACCCGGCGACGATCGCCGCGAGGTAGGCGCCGGGGATCAGGAAGCCCAGCGGGGTGAGTGCGGCGCCCACGACGATCCCGGCGGCCATCGCGCACACCGCGGTGGGCGGGGCCAGGTAGCGCAGGTTGATGGAGCCCTCGTGGTAGCGGGCGACGACGTGCCGCCAACGGCCGTAGTCCTTGTACTGCTTGGCGAGCGCCTTGACGCTGGGCCGCGGCCGGTACGACACCTTGAGCTCGGGCGAGAACCAGATGAGCCCGCCGGCCTCCCTGATCCGGAAGTTCAGCTCCCAGTCCTGGGCGCGGATGAACTCCTCGTTGTAGCCGCCCTGTTGCTCCAGGGCGGCTCGCCGGAAGACGCCGAGGTACACGGTCTCCGCGGGGCCGGCCTGCCCTCCCGTGTGGAAGGCGGCGTTGCCGACCCCGATCTTCGAGGTCATGGCCGCGGCCACCGCGTGCTCCCAGTCGTTCTCGCCCTCGGCGTGCATGATGCCGCCGACGTTCTGCGCACCGGTCTCCTCCAGGAGCCGTACGGCGGTGGCGATGTAGTTCGGGGAGAGCATGCCGTGCCCGTCGACGCGGACGACGATCGGATGGCGGGAGGCCCTGATCGCGGCGTTGAGCGCGGCGGGGGTACGCCCCGTGGGGTTGGGGACCGTCTGCACGCGCTTGCTCCGGGAGGCCGTCTCGGCGACGAGTTCGGCCGCGATCTCTTCCGTACGGTCCGTGGACGGACCGACGGCGATCACGACCTCCATCTCGCCGGCGTACTCCTGCGCGAGGATCGCTTGGACGGCTCCGCGCAGATGCCGCTCCTCATTGAGGACGGGCATGATGACGGACACTGCGGGGAGCTGCACGTCGGGCTTGGCGTTCATAGGGGGATCACGTTACCGCGAACGGGGGACAGGGCCCGCCCCGCCGGGTGTGCTGCGCCGGTCGGCAGATCGTATGGGCCTACCGTTCCAACGGCTCCCACCGCCCACGGCCGCCGCCCGGAGGTGCCCCGTATGCCCCCCACACCGTCCCGGTTCCCGCGTCGCCCCCACCCGGCACGCCGTCTACCACGTCCTTCCGCCCGGCGCGGGCGCCCCCGCTGGGCCATGCGGGCGACGACCACGCTCTCGGTGGTGCTGCTCGCCGCCGCCGGAATCGGCCACTCGGTGGTCGCCGGCCTCGACGCGGACATCGCCCGCGTCGATCCCTTCAAGGACATGAAGAACCGTCCGCGGGCCGGTCACGGCATGAACGTCCTCCTGGTCGGCACGGACGGCCGCGACGACATCACGGAGGCGGAGCGCCGCCGCTACCGCCTGGGCGGGGCCCCCTGTCACTGCACCGACACGATCATGATCGTGCACATCTCGGAGGACCGTGAGCGGGCCAGCGTCGTCAGCCTCCCCCGCGACTCCTACGCGCAGACGCCGGCGCACACCGACCAGGTCACCGGCAAGAGGCACAGCGGCCACCCGATCAAGATCAACTCGGCCTACGCGGAGGGCGGGCCGCAGCTCACCGTCCGCACGGTCGAGAACATGACCCACGTGAAGATCGACCACTACCTGGAGGTCGACTTCACCAGCTTCATGAAGACGGTGGACGTGCTGGGCGGCGTGCGGATCTGCACGGCGGAACCCCTGAAGGACACCTACACGGGCCTGGACCTGGCGCCGGGCGCCCATACGCTCCAGGGCGGCCAGGCCCTTCAGTACGTCCGCTCCCGGCACGCGGACGCCTCCTCCGACCTGGGCCGGATGAAGCGCCAGCAGCGCTTCCTGGCGGCCCTGGTGGAGCGGGCCACCTCCTCCGGGGTGCTGCTGAACCCGCTGAGGTTCAGGGACGTCACGCGGGCGGTGCTCGGCTCGGTACGGGCCGACCGGGGCTTCGGCACGGACGAGCTCCTGGACCTCGGCCGCGCGATGCGCACCTTCTCCCCCTCCTCCTCCGAGTTCACGACCGTCCCCATCGGCCGGATGGGATACGTCGTGAAAGGCCTCGGTTCGACGCTGAAGTGGGACCCGGTGAAGTCGCAGCGCCTCTTCCGCGCCCTGCGCGACGACGAGCCCCTCGCCTCCGCGGGAACCCGGCCGCGCGACGGCGGGGCGGCGCGCGTGGACGTGGCCCCGCAGCAGATCCGGGTCCAGGTCGAGAACGGCACCCGCACGGCGGGACTCGGCAGGCGGGTGGACGCGGCGCTGGCGGCGACGGGCTTCCGTACGACCCGGCAGCCGGTCAGTGCCGCAGGCCCCTCGACCCGGCGCACGGTCGTCGCCTACGACCCCCGCTGGGACCGCTCCGCGAAGTCGCTCGCGACGGCCCTGCCGGGCAGCGAGCTGCGGGCCGTGAAGGGCCTCGGGCCGACCCTGAAGGTCATCGCGGGGACGGACTTCCGCAAGGTCCGCACGGTGCGGGCGGCCCAGGTGGAGCAGGGCGAATCGGCAGTGGTGCGGGGGGACGAAGTGGGCTGCTCCTAGGCGGATGTGCGTTTCTGGTGCGAAACGTACGGAACGGGACCGTCCGCCCGATGGCGCGAGGCAGCCGGGAGGCGTACGACGGAAGGGCACGCACGGGGCCCGCCGGGCCCCCTCGCCCCAGTGACCCCCAGGAGGAGCCATGACCCAGCCCGGAACCATGACCGCCATGAGCAAGGAGATGCAGGACTGCGTCGAGGCGTGCATGTCCTGCCACAGCATGTGCGAGGAGACCATGAGCTCCTGCATGCAGATGGGCGGCCAGGCGCAGATGCAGATCATGCGCGCGCTCATGGACTGCTCGGAGACGACCCGCATGTGCGCCGACATGATGATGCGGCGCTCGCCCATGTCGGCCGAGATGTGCGCGATGTGCGCCAAGGCGTGCGACATGTGCGCGGAGGCGTGTATGGCCATGCCGGACGATCCGCAGATGATGCGCTGCGCGGAGTCCTGTCGCCGCTGCGCCGAGATGTGCCGCACGATGGCGGGCGCCACCATGTGACCGCCGCCCGAACGCACTCAGGGGCACCCTGTGCGGGTGCCCCTGAGTGCGGCTCGGGGTGACCTGGTCCCGCGCCCGGCTCAGTTGCCCGAGACGGTGACCTTCTCGTCGTTCTTCAGCTGGCCGACCAGCGTCTTCACCTTCGCCTTGTCCCAGACGAGGTTGCCGCCGCTGGAACCCGAGATCGGCATGTTCATCGACTTGCCGTCACCGCTGTTGACACCCTTCATCGCGAAGAACATCGACCCCAGGTCGTACAGGCCCATGTCCTTGTCGACGATCAGGGTGTCCAGACCCGCGCTCATGGTCGGGTAGAGCTTGAACGGGTTGAGGACCGTGCCCGGTGTGGCCACCTGGTTGGCGAGGGCCGCGAGGAACTTCTGCTGGTTCTTCGTACGGTCCAGGTCGGAGCCCGCGAGCGCGTACCGGGTGCGGACGAACGCGAGGGACTCCTCGCCGTTCAGGGTCTGCTTGCCCTTCTTGAAGTCGGCGCCCGACTTGGTGTCCTTGATGTCCTGCGGAATGTCGATCTCGACGCCGCCGACCGCGTCCACGATGCTCGCGAAGCCGGCGAAGCCGATCTCCACGTAGTGGTCGATGCGCAGGCCGGTGTTGAACTCGACGGTGCGCACGAGGAGTTCGGGGCCGTCCTCGGCGTAGGCGGCGTTCAGTTTGGTGTGCCGGCCGGTGCCCTTGTACGTCTTGCCGGACTCGGAGCCGACGAACGTCGGGATCTCCACGTCCGAGTCGCGCGGCAGGGAGATCAGCGTGTCGCCGTTGTCGCCGGTGTGCAGGATCATCATCGAGTCCGTGCGCTTGCCGTCGGCGGAACCGGTGTGCAGTTCCTTCTTCTCCTCGGCGGACATGCCCTCACGGCTGTCGGAGCCGACGATCAGGTAGTTCGTGCCCTCGCCCGCCTCGGGCCGGTCGATGACCTTCGACAGGTCGACCTCGCGCTTCAGCTTGCCGTCGGCCCAGATGTACGTGCCCACCGACGTCACGACCAGCACCGTCAGGACGGTGATCGCCGTCCACTTGATGCGACGGCGCCAGTTCGGCGCGGGGCGCGCCGAGCGGGTGTCGTAGTCCCCCGGGCCGCCGGAGTCGCCGCCGCCCCCGTAGACCGCGCCCGAGCTGTAGCCGCTGTCGTAGCCGGTGTTCTGGGCGTTCGTGTAGTCGCCGTACCCCTGGCCGTTGACGTACGACGGCTGCGGCGGGACGCCGGCGCCCTGCGGCGGCGCGGCCGGGCCGCGGCGGACCTGCCGCATGACACGCGGGCTCTCGGGCTGCGCGTTCGCGCTGCCGCCGCCGTACCGGTTGCCGCGGTCGCTGTCGGACCGCCCCTCGGGCCAATCGTTCATGCGGACCAGTGTGCAGGGCAGGGCTGTGTGCCGTACAAGGGCCGTCGGAGAATCAGGGCCCCGCTGTTGCCAAGCTGACACAAAGTCCCGGGTTGTCCCCGTCCGCATAAGGTGGAGGACATGACAGACCAGGCCACCGCGGCGGACTCGGGCAGCACCCCGGACATCCCGGGCAAGCCCACATCCGCGTCCCGCACCACCCTCAGCCACATCATGACCCACAACGACACCAACCTGCTGGGCACGGTGCACGGCGGTGTGATCATGAAACTCGTGGACGACGCGGCGGGCGCGGTGGCCGGACGGCACTCCGGCGGACCCGCCGTCACCGCGTCCATGGACGAGATGGTGTTCCTGGAGCCGGTCCGCGTCGGTGACCTCGTCCATGTGAAGGCCCAGGTCAACTGGACCGGCCGGACGTCGATGGAGGTCGGCGTCCGGGTCCTTGCCGAACGCTGGAACGAGTCCGCCCCGGCCACTCAGGTCGGCTCGGCCTACCTGGTCTTCGCCGCCGTCGACGCCGACGGCAAGCCCCGCGTGGTCCCCCCGGTCCTCCCGGAGACGGAACGCGACAAGCGCCGCTACCAGGAGGCCCAGATCCGCCGCACCCACCGGCTGGCCCGGCGCCGCGCGATCAGGGAACTGCGCGAGCGACGCGTCGCGGAGGGGCTGCTCGAGGACTGATCAGGCGCTTTACCCGAACGCCCCGGGCATGATCAGCTTTGCTGTCATGTTCAGACGGCCTCTGGGGAGGGGCCTGACAGGGGGGCCGCGGTGACGAGCGTCGGCACACAGGAGAAGACCCGGCCGTGCCCGAGGTGCGGGGCGGGGATCGGCGGGGACGAGCGGTTCACCGTCTGGTGCGCGGCCTGCGACTGGAACGTCGATCCGGAAGGGCCGCGGAAGGAACCGCGACGGCTCGACCGGACGCGCCGCGCGCTGGCCCGCCGGCACGGTGAGAAACTGCACGCCGGCATCGTCTCCGGCGAGGACCTGCGTGCCCGGAGGGACGCCTCCGCGCTCCTCGCCCTCGTGATCGCACTGGCCGTGCACGGCGTGACGGCGGCGGTGGCGGCGCTCGGCATCTGGTGCCTCGTCCACGGCTGGGGCGGCTGGCCGATGCTGCCCGGGCTGTTCCTGCTGCTGCTCGCCTGGGTCCTCAGGCCCCGGCCTGCCTCGCTCCCCGACCATGTGCCGGTGCTGCACCGAGCCGCTGCCCCCACGCTGTTCGCGCTGGTCGACGAGGTGGCCGAGGTGGCCGGCACCCGGGGCGTGGACGCCATCGTGATCGACGGCGCGGTCAACGCGAGCGTGCAGGCGTACGGAATGCGCGGACGCCGGATGCTGGTGCTGGGGATGCCGTACTGGGAGATCCTCACCCCCCAGCAGCGCGTCGCCCTGCTGGGCCACGAACTCGGCCACTACGGCAACGGCGACGTCCGCCACCACACAGTCCTGGGAAGCGCCTACGCGTCGCTGATCACCTGGTGGTACTGCTTCGCGCCCGAGGACGACCCCGCGGCCACGGCCCTGGAACTGATTAGCAACCTGCTCCTTCTCGTCCCCTACTGGCTCGTGACCGGTGTACTGCTCCTGCTCGACCGGCTCACGCTGCGCGCGTCCCAGCGCGCCGAGTACCTCGCCGACCGGACGTCCGCCCACGTCGGCTCCACCGAGGCCGCCGTGGGGCTCACGGACCGCATGCTGGTCACCGACTCGGTCGAGGCGGTGCTGGCCCGGGAGGCGAACCGGGCCGCGCTGGCCGGACCGAGCGGCTACCGCGCCGCCGGCGACCGGGCGGACGAGCTGTGGGAGCGGCTGACCTCGCACATGGCGTCCATCCCGGAGGCCGAGTACGAACGGCAGCGACGGGTGGGGGCCCTGCGCGGCCACAGCGTGGACGCGACCCATCCGCCGACCCACCTCAGGCGCGCCGGCCTGATCGCCGGTGAGCGGATGCCGGCGGCCGTGGTGGTGGAGGGCGACCGGGCCGACCGCATCGCCGCGGAGCTGGCCGGGGCCCGTCGGCTGGTGGGACGCCGGATCATCCTCGACGGGCCGTCCTTCGGGGGCTGAGAGCGCGAGGGGCGCCCGGTTCCCCGGGCGCCCCTCGCACGTCGGCTCGGCGACCGGCTACGGCAGGTTCCTCGCCATGACGATGCGCTGGACCTGGTTCGTGCCCTCGTAGATCTGGGTGATCTTCGCGTCGCGCATCATCCGCTCCACCGGGTAGTCCCGGGTGTAGCCGTAACCGCCCAGGAGCTGCACCGCGTCCGTGGTGACCTCCATCGCCACGTCCGAGGCGAAGCACTTCGCCGCCGCGCCCTGGAAGGTGAGGTCGGCGTCCAGCCGCTCGGACTTGGCCGCCGCCGCGTACGTCAGCTGACGGGCGGCCTCGATCTTCATGGCCATGTCGGCGAGCATGAACTGGATGCCCTGGAAGTCGGCGATCGCCTTGCCGAACTGCTTGCGCTCCTGGACGTAGCCCTTGGCGTAGTCGAAGGCGCCCTGGGCGACGCCCAGCGCCTGCGCGGCGATCGTGATGCGGGTGTGGTCCAGGGTCTTCATCGCGGTGAGGAAGCCCGTGCCCTCCTCGCCGATCATGCGGTCGGCCGGGATACGGACGTTGTCGAAGTAGACCTCGCGGGTCGGGGAACCCTTGATGCCCAGCTTCTTCTCCGGGGCGCCGAAGGAGACACCCTCGTCGGACTTCTCCACGACGAAGGCCGAGATGCCCTTCGAGCGCTTCGTGGGATCGGTCACGGCCATCACCGTGTAGTACTCGGAGACGCCCGCGTTGGTGATCCAGCGCTTCACACCGTTCAGGATCCAGTGATCGCCGTCCCGGACCGCCTTGGTCTTCATACCGGCCGCGTCCGAGCCCGCGTCCGGCTCCGAGAGGGCGTACGAGAACATCGCCTCGCCCTTGGCCAGCGGCGTCAGGTACTTCTTCTTCAGGTCCTCGGAACCCGAAAGGATCACCGGCAGGGATCCCAGCTTGTTCACCGCGGGGATCAGCGACGAGGACACACAGGCCCGCGCCACCTCCTCGATCACGATCACCGTGGCGAGGGCGTCCGCACCCGCACCGCCGTACGACTCGGGCACGTGCACCGCGTGCAGGTCGCTCGCCACCAGCGCGTCCAGCGCCTCCTGCGGAAAGCGTGCCTCCTCGTCCACCGCGGCGGCGTACGGCGCGATCTTCGCCTCGGAGAGCGAGCGGATGGCGTCGCGGAGCATGTCGTGCTCCTCGGACGGGCGGTACAGGTCGAAGTCAGCCGATCCGGCCAAGGTGTCTCACGCTCCAAAACGCTACGGTCACCGACGCTAATTACCGTTAAGTAACTCAAATTTTAAAGGTCCACCCACCCGAGTGATACGTGAGTTTGGCGACAGGAGGCGCCTTCTTACGACAACTGCCCGGTGAGGGAAGCCGACAAGCCGCCCGACTATGCTCGGGCGCGCAGCGACGACATCCCCACCTGGAGCATCCATGGCCCTCAAGATCACCGTGATCGGCACCGGCTACCTCGGCGCCACGCACGCCGCGGCCATGGCCGAGCTGGGTTTCGAGGTGCTCGCTCTCGATGTCGTGCCGGAAAAGATCGAGATGCTGGAGCGCGGCGAGACCCCCATGTACGAGCCGGGGCTCGAGGAGCTGCTGCGCCGGCACGTCCCCGGCTTCGAGGGGTCCAGCGGACGGCTGCGCTTCACCCTGGACTGGGCGGAGGTGGGGGCCTTCGGCGACGTCCACTTCGTGTGCGTGAACACCCCGCAGAAGCACGGTGAGTACGCGTGCGACATGTCCTACGTGGAGTCCGCCATCGGCTCCCTCGCGCCGCACCTGGCGCGGCCCGCGCTCGTCGTCGGCAAGTCCACCGTGCCGGTGGGTTCCGCCGACCGGCTGGCCCGGACGATCGCCGAGCTCGCGCCCGTCGGCGCGGACGCCGAACTCGCCTGGAACCCGGAGTTCCTGCGCGAGGGGTTCGCGGTCCAGGACACCCTGCACCCGGACCGGATCGTCGTCGGGGTGCGCAGCGAGCGGGCCGAGGCGCTGCTGCGGCAGGTGTACGAGACGCCGATCGGCGAAGGGTCGCCGTTCGTCGTCACCGACTTCCCCACCGCCGAGCTGGTGAAGACCTCCGCGAACTCCTTCCTGGCCACCAAGATCTCCTTCATCAACGCCATGGCGGAGGTGTGCGAGGCCGCCGACGGCGATGTCGCCAAGCTGGCGGAGGCCATCGGCTACGACGACCGGATCGGGAAGAAGTTCCTGCGGGCGGGGATCGGCTTCGGCGGCGGCTGTCTGCCCAAGGACATCCGGGCCTTCATGGCCCGGGCCGGTGAACTCGGGGCCGACCAGGCGCTGACCTTCCTGCGGGAGATCGACTCCATCAACATGCGCCAGCGCGGGCAGATGGTCGAGCTGGCGCGGCAGGCGCTGGGCGGCGGCTCCTTCCTGGGCAAGCGGATCGCCGTGCTCGGCGCCACCTTCAAGCCCGACTCCGACGACGTACGGGACTCGCCGGCCCTCAATGTCGCCGGGCAGATCCACCTGCAGGGCGGGCAGGTCACGGTGTACGACCCGAAGGGCATGGCCAACGCCCGCCGGGTCTTCCCGACGCTCGGCTACGCGGACTCGGCCCTGGAGGCCGTCCGGGGCGCCGACGCCGTACTGCACCTGACCGAGTGGCGGGAGTTCCGCGAGCTGGACCCGGCGCAGCTCGGGGAGGTCGCGACGACCCGGCTGGTCCTCGACGGACGCAACGCGCTCGACCCCGCCCTGTGGCGCAAGGCCGGGTGGACGTACCGGGCGATGGGCCGCCCCACCGCATAAGCGCGGGAACGGGCACGGTCGGGGGAGAACGCACGTCGCACGCGAGGCGCGGGCGCAGGCCCACGGAGCGACGCCGGTTCGGCCGAGGCTCAGTCGGCCGAACCGGCGTCTTGGTGCATTCTGCACCACCGGCCTGCGCCCCGGCCGGTGAACTACTTCGCCCGGTACCGCCGCATCTTCGCGCGCGCCCCGCACACCTGCATCGAGCACCAGCGCCCCCGGCCCGCCGGACTGCGGTCGTAGTACGCCCAGTGGCAGGTGACGGCCTCGCAGGCCTTCAGGCGGGTCCAGGTGCCCGCGATCAGCGCGTCCGCCACCGCGGCGGCCGTACGGGACAGCAGCGAGGCCGTAGGGGCGGGGCCGGACGGGGCGAGGCTGGCGGAGCCGTCGCGCTCGTCGATCGTCACCAGCAGCGGCGCCGACGCCAGCAGCTCGCCCAGCGGCGTCACCTCGCGGTGCGGCGGATGGCCCGCGTGGGCCAGCAGGGTCGCGCGCAGCGACTCGCGCAGCTCCCGGGCCCGCGCCAGCTCGTCGGCGGCGTCCCCCGCGCCGTCCACGGTCTCGGGCAGGCCGAAGCGCACCCGGCCCTGCGCCGTGTCCAGCGCGTCCGCGCCCGACTCGAGGTCCAGCGTGTTCACCAGGGACTCGATCAGGGCCAGACCTCCGGGCGCCGCCGATCGGTCATTCATGGTTGCGACGTTACCGCCGATGCGGGAGCATGCGGTAACCGTTACTGGTTACCCGGCTCTAGGGGTAACTTTCGTCGATCGTCAGGAGGAAGTCATGGCTCTCGCCAAGCTGGGTGTCGTCGTTCTGGACTGTCCCGACCCGGGTGCGCTGGCCGGTTTCTACGCCGAGGTGCTGGGCGGCACCGTCGAGGGCGAGGGGGACTGGGTCGACGTGAAGGTGCCCGGCGGTCAGTCGCTGGCCTTCCAGGCCGCGTCCGGGTTCGTGGCGCCCGCGTGGCCCGCGCCCGAGCACTCGCAGCAGTTTCATCTGGACCTGACCGTCGAGGACCTGGACGCGGCCGAGCGGGGCGTGCTGGCGCTGGGCGCGAGGCCGCTGGACGCGGAGGACCGCTCGCGCGGCTGGCGTGTGTACGCCGATCCGGCTGGGCACCCGTTCTGCCTGTGCACCTGCTGAAGCCCGCAAGGACACGCCGTATCGCGCCCGAGCCAGGAGGATTCCATGTCGCCCGTCGCCCGTTTCCGCTCCGTCGTCCTCGACTGTCCCGACGCGCACGCGCTCGCCGACTTCTACGCGGCGGTCCTCGGCGGTACGCCCGAGGCCGAGGACGGCGCGGAGGACTGGTTCGTCCTGGACGTCCCCGGGGGTCCCCGGATCGCGTTCCAGCAGGTGGAGGAGTACACCCCGCCGGAGTGGCCGCGCGCCGACCGCAACCCGCAGCAGTTCCATCTCGACCTCGACGGTGGCGCCACCTGGGCCGAGATCGACGCGGCCCACGAGCGGGTGCTGGCGCTGGGCGCGCGGCCGCTGGACCTGGAGGACCGGGAGAAGAAGGACTTTCAGGTGTACGCCGACCCGGCGGGGCATCCGTTCTGCCTCTGCCGGATCGAGCACCCGTAGCGGCCCTGCCCGTCGGCCCGTCGGCCTGCGCTACCCGTCCAGCTCCGCGATCCTCGCCGTCGACGGCTCCCTGCGGTCCTGGGCCGCCCGCGCGGCGAAGTCGGCCGTACGCAGCACCCGCTGGACGTTGCCCCAGGTCAGCAGGGTGATATCGGTCTCCGGCCAGCCCCGGCGGAGCAGCTCGGCGATCAGGTGCGGATAGCCGGAGGCGTCGGCGAGCCCCTGCGGGTGGGCGGCGCCCGAGTCGTAGGTGCCGGACAGGCCGACGCAGTCCGGCCCCGCGATCGCGCGGACGTGGTCGAGATGGTCGGCGACGTCCCGGAGGCCGGGGCCGGTCTGCTCGGCGGTCAGCGGCACCAGGCAGAGTCCCTTGGCCGCGCCGAGCCCGGCGAGCAGTTCGTCGGACAGGTTGGCGGGGTGGGGTCGCAGCGCGCGGGCGGCGGAGCGGGTGCACAGGACGGGTGTCCTCGAGAGGGTCAGGACCCGGCCGACGGTGAGGTCGCAGGCCCCGGAGAGGTCGGCGAGCACGCCGAGCCGGTTCATCTCGCGCACGACCTCCTCGCCGAACCGGGTCAGCCCCGCGTCGCCCGCCCAGGAGGTGCCGGCGAGGGTGAGGACGCGCAGCCCGAGGGAGTGCAGCACGCGCAGGACGCCCAGGGAGTCGTCGAGCGCGGCGGCCGTGGCCGGGCCCAGGACCACGGCGACCCGGCCGCACTTGTGGGCGTCGATGAGCTGCCCGGCGCTGCGGGCGAGCCGCAGTCCTTCGGGGTGGGCGGCGACCACCGACCGGGCGAGGTCCAGTTGCTCCAGAGTGGCCCCGACGGCCCGCTCGGCGGCGAGGCCCTCGGGCAGGTGCAGCGACCAGAGCAGCGCGCCGACGTTGCCCCGGCGCAGCCGCGGCACGTCCGTGTCGACGGCGCTCTCGCCGGACTGGAGGTCGTACCAGGGCAGCTGACGCAGCGCCGAGGACAGTCCGCTGTACCCGTCGGCGACGGGGTGCGCGGCGAGAAGGGCGCGGGCGCGCTCCAGGGGGGTGCCCCCGGGCTCCTGGGCGGTCTTGACGGCTCCGGCGGCCTCGGCGGCCTCCTCGGCCGTGAGCGGCGCGTACGGGCCGAACGGAGCCGCCTGCGCCTCGTCGTCGAGCTCGCCGACCTCGGGGAGGGTGTGCGGCTCGTCATGGAGGTCGGCCATGGCGGTCTCCGTACGTCGATCAGCAGTACGGTCACCGTCGCACGCGGGACGGCCGGCTTCCTGGTGGACGGGGCGTTCGGGGGACCCGGCGGGTGTGGTCGGGGCGGGCCGGCCGGTACGACCGGCCGGCCCGCCCCGACCGACCGGGTCAGCCGTCGAGCGACTCGATCGTCGCGTGGGAGGCCGGGCGGGCGGCCTGGAGGCCGCGGGCCACGTCCTCCGCCGCGCCGAGCACGCGCACCGCGTTCTGCCAGGTCAGCTTGGCGAGGTCCGGCCTGGACCAACCGCGCTCGAGGAGCTCCGCGATCAGGTTGGGGTAGCCGGAGACGTCGTCGAGGCCGTCGGGGGTGAAGGCGGTGCCGTCGTAGTCGCCGCCGATGCCGATGTGCTCGATGCCGGCCACCTCGCGCATGTGGTCGAGGTGATCGGCGACCGTGGCGACGGTGGCGACGGGGCGGGGGTTCGTCTCCTCGAAGGCCCGGTGGACCTTCATCGCCTCGGCCGTGGTGGCGAGGTGGTGGAAGCCGTGGGCCCGCATGTTGTCGTCGGCGGCGGCCGTCCAGTCCACCGCCGCCTGGAGGACGAACTTCGGCACGAAGGTCACCATCGCCATGCCGCCGTTGGCGGGAAGGCGTCCGAGGACGTCGTCCGGGATGTTGCGGGGGTGGTCGCAGACCGCTCGCGCGGAGGAGTGCGAGAAGATCACCGGCGCGGCCGACGCGTCGAGCGCGTCCCGCATCGTCGTCGCCGCCACGTGCGAGAGGTCGACCAGCATGCCCTCGCGGTTCATCTCGCGCACGACCTCGCGGCCGAAGGCGGACAGGCCGCCGACCCGGGGTTCGTCGGTCGCGGAGTCCGCCCAGTCCACGTTGTCGTTGTGGGTGAGCGTCATGTAGCGCACGCCGAGCGCGTACAGGCCGCGCAGGGTGCCGAGCGAGTTGGCGATGGAGTGGCCGCCCTCCGCCCCCATGAGGGAGGCGATACGGCCCTCCGCGCGCGCCGCCTCCATGTCCGCGGCCGTCAGCGCGGCGCGCAGGTCCCGCGGGTGGCGGGCGACGAGCCGCCGCACGCAGTCGATCTGCTCCAGCGTCGCCGGGACCGCGTCGGGCAGGTCCGCGCGCACGTAGACCGACCAGTACTGCGCGCCGACCCCGCCCGCGCGCAGCCGGGGGATGTCGGTGTGCAGGTGGGCGTCCTGGTGGCCGGCGATGTCGCGGGCGTCGAGGTCGTAGCGGACCTGTTCGCGCAGCGCCCAGGGCAGGTCGTTGTGGCCGTCGACGACGGGGAACTCCCGCAGGAGCTCGCGGGCCGCGTCCAGTGAGGTCATCTGCGTCACTTTCCGAAACCGAAGCCGCTCGAGCCCTCGACCTTGGCGCGCAACCGCTTGCCCTTCTCGGTGGCCTGGTCGTTCAGCTCCTGCTGGAAGTCCCGCATGCGGGCGAGCAGCTCCTCGTCGTGGGTGGCGAGGATGCGGGCGGCCAGCAGACCGGCGTTGCGGGCGCCGCCCACCGAGACCGTGGCGACCGGCACCCCGGCCGGCATCTGCACGATCGACAGCAGGCTGTCCATGCCGTCCAGGTACTTCAGGGGCACGGGCACGCCGATCACCGGCAGCGGGGTCACCGAGGCGAGCATGCCGGGGAGGTGGGCGGCGCCGCCGGCCCCCGCGATGATCACCTTGAGTCCGCGCCCGTCCGCCTGCTCGCCGTAGGCGATCATCTCGCGCGGCATGCGGTGCGCGGACACGACGTCGACCTCGTAGGCGATCTCGAACTCGTCGAGGACCTGCGCGGCGGCCTCCATGACGGGCCAGTCGCTGTCCGACCCCATGACGATGCCGACCGAGGGAAGGGGCGGCGCGTCGGCGTTCGTCGCGCGGTGAAGGTCGGGCGACGGGAGGGCAGAGCTCATTCGGTGATCGTGCCTCTCAGGTAACCGGCTGCGTGACGTGCGCGTTCGAGGACGTCGTCGAGGTCGTCGCCGTAGGTGTTGACGTGGCCGACCTTGCGGCCGGGCTTCACGTCCTTGCCGTACATGTGGATCTTCAGCTGGGGATCGCGGGCCATGCAGTGCAGGTACGCGGAGTACATGTCCGGATAGTCGCCGCCGAGGACGTTGACCATGACCGTCCACCTGGCGCGCGGGCGCGGGTCGCCGAGAGGGAGGTCGAGGACGGCGCGGACGTGGTTGGCGAACTGCGAGGTGATCGCGCCGTCCATGGACCAGTGGCCCGAGTTGTGCGGGCGCATCGCCAGCTCGTTGACCAGGATGCGGCCGTCGCGGGTCTCGAAGAGCTCCACCGCCAGGTGGCCGACCACGTCCAGTTCCTTGGCGATGCGCAGGGCCAGCTCCTCGGCCCGCAGGGCGAGAGCCCGATCCAGGCCGGGCGCGGGGGCGATCACCGTGTCGCAGACGCCGCCCACCTGCTGCGACTCGACCACCGGGTACGCGACCGCCTGCCCGTGCGGGGAGCGCACGACGTTGGCCGCGAGCTCGCGGACGTAGTCCACCTTCTCCTCGGCCAGGACGGGGACGCCGGCGCGGAAGGGCGCCGCCGCCTCCTCGACCGAGTCGACGACCCACACGCCCTTGCCGTCGTAGCCGCCGCGGACGGTCTTGAGGACCACCGGGAAGCCGTCGCCCTCGACGCCCTCGGCCAGGCCCTCGGCGGCGAACGCGGCCACGTCCGCCGGGTCGCTCACGATCCGGTGCCGGGGGCACGGGACGCCGATCGCGTCGAGCCGCGCGCGCATCACCCCCTTGTCCTGGGCGTGCACCAGCGCGTCGGGGCCCGGGCGGACGGGAATGCCGTCCGCCTGCAGCGCCCTGAGGTGCTCGGTGGGTACGTGTTCGTGATCGAAGGTGATCACATCGCACCCGCGCGCGAACTCACGGAGCGTGTCGAGATCGCGATAGTCGCCGATGACGACTTCGCTCACGACCTGCGCCGCGGAATCCAGGGGGGTGTCACTGAGGAGCTTGAATCTGATGCCGAGCGGGATGCCCGCCTCGTGTGTCATACGAGCGAGCTGGCCCCCGCCGACCATGCCGACTACCGGGAACGTCACGACCCCAGGGTATCGGCCACATCGGCGCGGCCGAATTCCGTGTCTCTTACCGGGACCATTCCCGCCTCATACCGACCGTTTCCCCCCTTCTTCCCCGCTGGACACCGAGGCGTGAGCCGCACCACAGGAAACCGGCAGGAGGGGTGGTTAGCATGGCTGGGTTGACGAAACCGAACCCGGACGGGGGCCTGTACGACCATGGCGCATGGTTCCTCGGGGCTGAGGAGGGTCGTCCGCGAGCTCGCCAAGTTCGGGGCCGTGGGCGGCGCGGGGCTGCTCGTCAACCTCGGGATCTTCAACCTCGTCCGGCATCTCACCGACCTCCAGGTCGTGCGGGCCAGTGTCATAGCGACGGTCGTGTCGATCGTCTTCAACTACGTGGGGTTCCGCTACTTCACCTACCGCGACCGCGACAAGAGCGGGCGGACGAAGGAACTGACGCTGTTCCTGCTGTTCAGCGCGGTGGGACTGGTGATCGAGAACGGTCTGCTGTTCGCCGCGACGTACGGCTTCGGCTGGGACAGCCCGATCCAGAGCAACGTGTTCAAGTTCGTCGGCATCGGGATCGCGACGCTCTTCCGGTTCTGGTCCTACCGGACGTGGGTCTTCCGGACCCTGCCGGTGCCGGAGGCCGTGATCGGCGCCGACCCTTTCCTGACGGTGGCCGAGCAGTCCCGCAAGCCCGAGCCGAGGGCCGGCACGCGAGTGAGCTGACGACCGGACGCCGGTCGGACGTCGGCCGACGCCGGCCGGCCCGGCCGCGAAAAGGCCGAGCCGCGGCGGGCGGATGCTGCCCGACGCGCGACGGACCGCAGGCGCCACCCGACGCGACCGGCCGCGGGCGCCGCCCGACGTGCGCCTACCTGACCGTCGGCTCGCCGTCCTCCGCGGTCCGCTTCTGCGGGGCCGTACGGGACAGGAACAAGGCGAAGATCGGCGGCTGGGTCTGGAGCATCTCCAGCCGGCCGCCGTCGGCCTCCGCCAGGTCGCGGGCCACCGCCAGGCCGATGCCCGTGGAGTTGCGGCCGCTGATGGCCCGCTCGAAGATGCGGGCGCCCAGGTCGGCGGGGACGCCGGGGCCCTCGTCGGTGACCTCGACCACGGACTGGTTGCCGGTGACGCGGGTGCGCAGCGCCACCGTGCCGCCGCCGTGCATGAGGGAGTTCTCGATCAGGGCGGCCAGCACCTGCGCGACCGCGCCGGGTGTGCCCACCGCCCGCAGATGACGCTTGCCCGAGCTGACGATGGCCCGGCCCACACCGCGGTAGGCGGGGCGCCACTCCTCGAGCTGCTGCTGGATGACCTCGTCGAGGTCGAAGGTGACCGCCGAGCCGGTGCGGGGGTCCCGGGCGTTGGTCAGGAGGCGTTCGACCACGTCCGTCAGTCGCTCCACCTGCGTCAGCGCGATCGTCGCCTCCTCCTTCACGGTGTCCGGGTCGTCGGTGAGGGTGATCTCCTCCAGCCGCATGGAGAGGGCCGTGAGCGGCGTGCGCAGCTGGTGGGAGGCGTCCGCCGCGAGACGGCGCTCGGCGGTCAGCATGCGGGCGATGCGCTCGGCGGAGGCGTCGAGGACGTCGGCGACCCGGTCGAGCTCGGGGACGGCGTACCGCTTGTGCCGGGGCCGGGGGTCGCCCGAGCCCAGCCGCTCCGCCGTCTCCGCGAGGTCGGTCAGGGGGGAGGCGAGCCGGTTGGCCTGGCGGATGGCCAGCAGCACCGCCGCGATCACCGCGAGCAGCGCCACCAGGCCGATGATCAACAGCGTGCGGCCGACTTCCCGGGTGACCGTGGAGCGCGGTTCCTGGACCAGGACGGTCTCGCCCTCCTCGCCCCGCGCCGTCGCCTTGATCACATCGCCGCGTGGCTCGGTGCCGACCTGGATGACCGTCCGGCCGGGGATCCGGATCTCGGCGTAGCGGTCCTGCGTGACCTGGTCGCGCAGTATCTCGGCGGTGACGTCCTCCGAGCCGACCAGCCGGCTGTCCACGATGCTGGCCAGCCGCAGCGCCTCCGAGTCCACCCGTTCCTGGGCGCTGTTGCTGATCGTCCGGGTCTCGACGATGACGAGGGACACCCCGAAGACGGCGATGACGACGAGCACGACGGCAAGGGTGGACTGAATGAGACGGCGACGCACGAGGCCCTCCGGGCGATGACTTCACGAGTCCGGTCGGGGCAGCGCCGCCGCAGCGCGGCGCCGCTACGAGACCGGTCGGGGCAACCCCCTGGGGGCGCGGGGAACTGTGCGAGCAGCCCCACGGCCCGCAGCCGACGACGCAACGCGCGTCGACGGCCGAGCCCCCGCGGCAGCGGTCAGCTCTTCTCGAAGCGGAAGCCGACACCCCGCACGGTGGCGATGTAGCGAGGGTTCGCCGCGTCGTCGCCGAGCTTCTTGCGCAGCCAGGAGATGTGCATGTCGAGGGTCTTGGTCGACGACCACCAGGTGGTGTCCCAGACCTCGCGCATCAGCTGGTCGCGGGTGACGACCCGGCCCGCGTCGCGGACGAGGACCCGCAGCAGGTCGAACTCCTTGGCCGTGAGCTGGAGTTCCTCCTCGCCCATCCAGGCGCGGTGCGACTCGACGTCGATGCGGACGCCGTGCGTGGCGGGCGGCTGCTGGGGCTCGGACGCGCCGCGCCGCAGCAGGGCCCGGACCCGGGCCAGCAGCTCGGCCAGCCGGAAGGGCTTGGTGACGTAGTCGTCGGCGCCCGCGTCCAGACCGACGACGGTGTCCACCTCGTCGGCGCGCGCGGTCAGGATGAGGATCGGGATCGCGTGGCCCTCCGCGCGCAGTCGGCGGGCCACCTCCAGACCGTCCATGCCGGGCAGCCCGAGGTCGAGCACGACCAGGTCGACGCCGCCCTGCATACCGGCGTCGAGCGCGGTGGGGCCGTCCTCACGCACCTCGACCTCGTAACCTTCCCGGCGCAGGGCGCGGGCCAGCGGCTCCGAGATCGACGCGTCGTCCTCGGCGAGCAGTACACGGGTCATGAGCTGATGGTAGACCGCGCCGGGCGGCGGCCGAAGTGTGATCGCCCGGCTGTTTCTTACTCACGGACATGCCGGGCAGACCGCATGCCGCGCGGCCCGCCATCCCCCCGTCGATCTTGGTACGGACCTACGGTCGGGGGATGGCATCCTGGTGCAGACCTTCGAAACCTCCCCCACGGTTCCTTGATCACCTGTGATCCGTGTCTCAAGTCCTTCCATATCAGGCGTTGTGCTGCCGTATGGTGAAGTAACGCCTGTAGCACGCACGGACCTTCGGCGGTCGGCTAGACGTCGAGGGTCTCCTTTGTGTGCGGGCCGGTCCCCGCCGGCCTCCAGAGGAACGACCTGTGGCCGGGCCCCCGACTCGAGGGGGCGTGGATCCCGGTGGTCGCGGTCCGCCGCTCCGAGACCCGGAGCGGACTCCCCCGGGGCGTGGGGGTGGACGACGCGGTCCGCCGGTGCCGGCCGCCCCCCACCGGGCGCGCAACGCTCCACTGCGACGCGCGTCCCGAGCAGCAAGGAACGACATGGCGTCCAGCCTGACGAAGGACTCGGTCCGCCCGGGCACACCCGGCTCCGGGAAGACCTTCTTCGGCCACCCCCGCGGACTGGCCACTCTCTTCATGACCGAGATGTGGGAGCGATTCTCCTACTACGGCATGAGGGCCCTGCTCCCGCTGTACCTGGTCGCTCCCGGCGGCCTGCACCTCAGCGCGGCGACCGCGACCGCGATCTACTCGGTCTATCTGTCGCTCGTGTACCTGCTCGCCCTGCCCGGCGGCTGGTTCGCGGACCGCGTGCTCGGCCCGCGCAAGACCGTCGCCGTCGCCGGCGCGATCATCATGCTCGGCCACCTGACCCTCGCGCTGCCGAACGCCGGCACCTTCTACGGGGGCCTGGGCCTGGTCGCCATAGGATCCGGCCTGCTCAAGGCCAACATCTCGACGATGGTCGGCCACCTCTACGACGGGCCCGACGACCCGCGCCGCGACGGTGGTTTCACGCTCTTCTACATCGGCATCAACCTGGGCGCGTTCGCCGCGCCGCTGATCATCGGCACCATCGGTGAGAACGTCAACTGGCACCTGGGCTTCGCGCTGGCCGCGCTCGGCATGGGTCTGGGCCTCGCCCAGTTCCTGCTGGGCAGCCGCCACCTGAGCTCCCGCTCGGACGTCGTCCCCACGCCGCTGTCCGCGCGGGAGAAGGCGGCCACGCTGCGGAAGGCCGCGTTCTGGGCGGCCGTCGCGATCGTCTTCTACGCCGTCGTCGGTGTCTCCGGCGTCTACACGCTGAACTGGCTGCTGGTCCCGATCACCGTCGCCGGTCTCGTCATCCCGGTCGTCGTCATCGCCCGGATGAAGCGCGACAAGGAGCTGGACCGCGCCGAGCAGTCCCAGCTGACCGCCTACGTCTGGTTCTTCGTCGCCGCCGCCGTGTTCTGGATGATCTACGACCAGGGCGGCTCGACGCTGTCCCTGTTCGCCGAGTCCTCGGCCAAGAACACCGTCCTCGGCTGGGACTTCCCGGTCTCCTGGTACCAGTCGGTCAACCCGGTCCTGATCATGGCCCTGGCCCCGCTCTTCGCCTGGGCCTGGCTGGCCCTGGCGAAGCGCGGCAAGGAGCCGAGCACCGCGACGAAGTTCGCGATGGGTCTGGTCCTGGTCGGCGCGTCCTTCTTCCTCTTCCTGGCCCCGCTGTCGATCGCCGAGGGCGGTCACAAGGCGGCCGCGCTGTGGCTGGCGGCGATCTACTTCGTGCAGACCGTCGGCGAGCTGACCCTCTCCCCGGTCGGCCTGTCGGTCACCACGAAGATGGCTCCCGCCAAGTACGCCTCGCAGATGATGGGCGTCTGGTTCCTGGCCGTCACCGCCGGTGACGCCACGACCGGTCTGCTGTCCATCGCGGGCGTCGACCTCAACAGGACGGGCATCGTGGCCCTGGAGGCGGTGCTCGCCGTCATCGCCGGTGTGGCGGTGTGGATGTACCGCAAGAAGGTCAAGGCGCTCATGGGCGACGTCCACTGACGTCCGCTCCCCCGCCTGCCGGAGGGCCGCCGTATCCCCTGGGATGCGGCGGCCCTCCGTCGTCCCGTCCTCGCGCGGCTCAGCTCGCCCTTCTCCTGGGCATGAACGTGAACACCGCGCCGCCCAGCAGCACCGCCGTGCCCGCCACCAGGCCCAGCGCCTTCAGGGTGCCGTGGTCGCCGGAACCCGTCTCCGCGAGGCCGCCGCCGGTCGACGTGGACCCGCCCGAGGAGGACGAGGAGCCACTGCCGCCGGACGCGCCGCTCGCCTGTTCCGCGGTGTCCAGGGTGAGGGAGACCGCCGTGCTGTCCGGAGTGCAGGTGGTGGTCGTGCCCATGGCCTCGATGGTGAGGACGCCCGGGGAGAGCGTGGACTCACCGGTCGCGCCGGGCTTGTAGACGCCCGTGAGGTCCGGGATCTCGATCGGCTGGTTCTGCGGGATCGGCGCGGAGTTCAGCGGACCCTGCACCGTCACCGAGCCCTGGTCCGCACCGCCCAGCACGATCCGCATGGTGGGCTTCACCTTGCCGGCCGGAATGTCGATCGGGCTGTCCATCACCGACTTCTTGAACTGGGCGGTGAGGTCGTAACTCCCGCCGTTCTTCCTGGCGTTGATCTGGATGGGCGAGGTGGCCTTCTTCTCTCCGATCGGCGACTGGCAGGTGTAGGGGATGTCGACGACCTTGCCGGTGAAGTCGGTCCGACCGCCGTCTCCGCCGCTCGCGGACGCCGACGGGGAGGTGCTGGGCGTGCCGGACGCGCTCGACGAGGGCGACGGGCTCTGGCTCTGCGAGGGGCCGGGGGACGTACTCGGCGAGGCCGAGCCCGAGCCGGTGCCCGAACTCCCCTCCCCGGTCGTCACGGTGATGGTCGCCGCCGGCCGGACGGCCTCCGTGGGCGCGCACCTGGTGTCCGTGGACAGCGCGTTGACGACGTACGCGTCCGGGGTCAGCGTCACCTGTCCGGCCGCCGTCAGCTTCAGCGTGCCCTTCATGTCGGACAGCGTCATCGCGCCGCCCTTGGGGATCGCCGGGTTCTCGCGCGGCCCCTGCATCGCGATGTCGGCGGTCTGCGCGCCGGCCGCCTTCAGGGTGCCGGACGGCTGGACCGAGTTCGCGGGCAGGTCGATGATGTCGGGGTTCTTCGACGCGGCCTGGGTGAACTTCCAGACGACGTCGACGGTGTCACCGACCTTCGCCGTCGCCGGCGCCGTGATCTCGACCTTCGTGGTGCCGTTGACGTCGGGCAGGCCGATGCCCGAGGGCGGCACGCACTTGGTGGCGTAGGCCACCTCGGCGGCCTGGGCCTGCCCGGCGCTCACGCCCAGCAGGACGGCCGCCCCGGTGAACAGGACGGCGGCGCCCGCCGCTGCCGCTCGCTTCCGCGCGGGCGCGCGGTCGGGTGGTACGGCTCTCTCACTCACGTGGATCCCTTCCTGCCGGGAGTCGTGGGGCTCGTCGGACGGTCTTCGTGCGGTGCGGAGAGCCGGCCCGCCGGGCCCGGACCGGTGTCCGGGGTGAACCACGGCAGGGTCGCGTTCGGGGTGGGGGGCGCGGCACCCGGGGGCGCGGTCGCCGTCCTGCGTCCGTGGCCGCGCCCCGGGACGCGCACGGGCCGCCGGGCCGCATGGCGCGGGCCCACCCGGTCCACCACCGCCATCCCGATGCGGAACACCGCTGCGGGCACCACCAGGCAGAGCAGGATCCAGAACAGGGTCACGCCCCAGGGGCGGCCCACCCCCCACGGCTGTTCGGCGAGGACCTTCCCGCCGTACTTCAGGGAGACGGTGTAGTCGCCGTGGGCGCCGGCGGTGAGTTCGACGGGCAGTTCGACGCGGGCCTTCTCACCGGGACGGAGCGTGCCGCGCCACTGCCGCTCGTCCCACTGCGGCGCGAACACGCCGTGGGCGGTGCCGACCTGGAAGACGGGGTTCCGGACGGGCGCGGTGCCCACGTTGCCGACGGTGAAGGCGAGGGTGCGGGAGGGCGGCGCGCCGAACCAGGTCAGCAGCGAGCCGGAGCCGTCGAGCCGGGTGTCGGTGAGCACGGACAGGCGTCCGCCGGCCGTCTGCGCGGGCAGCGGTTCGACCGGGTGCCCGGCCACCTGGAGCACCGCGTCGGCCTGCGCCTTCGCTCCGGTCGCGGTGGCGACGTGCACCACGCACGGGCACGGCACCGGCGGCTCGGTCACCGGCAGTGCCCTGCTGAAGCGGCCGTCGGCGTCGGTGGTGACGGCCCGTCCGTCGGCGTTGGCGCAGGAGTTGGTGCCGCCGACCACGCCCCGGGCCGGTGTCGCCTGCCCGCAGACCAGCAGCATCAACAGGGCGCCCGAACGCCAGCCGGTGCCACTCACGGTGACCGAACCACCCGCCCCCGCCTGCGCCGTGGAAAGGGCGACGGCCGGCTTGCCCTCCGCCGCCGCGGCGGTGCCTGCCGACGGCGCCGAGAGCGGGAGCAGCATCAGCAGCAGGGCGGGCGCCAGCGCCGCGATCCGGAGCTTGCCTCTCATGTCCGTGCTCCCCTCGGCATGGCCTGCGTCGTGGCCTGCGTCGCGCTGCCGGTCGCGGCCTCCGTCGCGGCCGTCCGGCGTCCGCGTCGCCGTACGGCCACCGCCGCCGCGGCGACCGACAGCACGCCGGCCGCCGCACCCGCCGCCGCACCCCCTGGCAGGAACCGCGCGGACGCCCGTCCGGTGGCCCCCGGCGCTCCCGGCGCGGTCACCGTCAGACGGACGGTGACGGCGTCCAGGGCCGGGCGGTCGGGCCACGGTTCGTCGAGCGCGAGCCGGCGGCCCGGAGGCAGCCGGACGGGCAGGGTGCGCGGGGCGCGGTCCAGGACGGCGCCGAGGACACCGTCCGCGTGGACGGCGAGCCGCGGAACGAGCGCCGTGGTGCCGCGGTTGACCAGTTCGTACGTGATGCGGTCGCCGCGCACGGCCACGTGCTCGACGGTCAGCGCGGCGAGTTTCGGGCCGCCGACCCGGATCAGCAGCCGGACGGCGGACTCCCGGCCGCCGGAGTCCCGTACGAGGAGTTCGCCGGCGCGGTCGCCGGGCGGCGCGTCCGCCGGGACCGTCACCGTGAAGGGCACCTCGGCACGGGTACGGGCGGGGATGCCGAGAGCCGGTTCGGCGAAGGCGACCCGGAGGCCGTCGCCGGTGGCGCGCAGCCGGACGGTGAGCGGCCCCGTGCCCCGGTTGGTGACGGCGAGCGTGTCCTGGAGCACGGCCCCGGGCGTGCCCTCCGCGTAGAAGGACGGCCGTCCCCCGCCGGAGGGCGCGACCGACCAGCCGCCGGGCGCGGCCGGGGTGGCCGCGAGCAGCAGCGGCAGCGACAGGGTCAGCAGCAGGACACGGACGGCGGCGTACGGCATCGGCGGCTCCAGCACTCGTACGAGGGGACGGTCAGCGGCGGGCGCGTGCCGTCTGGCCCCGCCGGGTCAGCCACAGGGCGCCGGCCGCGCCCGCGAGGAGCACCGTGCCGCCGAGGGTGCCGAGGGCGACGGCGGAGTCCTCGGGGCCGGTCTGCGGGAGGCCGCCGCCGGAGCCGCCGTCACTCGTGCTGCCGCCGCCCGTGCCGCTGCCGCCGCCGCTCGTGCCGCCGCCCGCCGCGGTCACGTCGAGGGTCAGCGAGGGGCCGGCGTTGTTGGTGGGCGTGCAGGTGGTGGTCGTACCGAGCGCCTTGATGGTGAGCACGCCGGCCGTGAAGGTGACCTTGCCGGTCTTCTTCGGGGTGTACGTGCCACTCAGGTCGTTGATCTTGATGGGGGTGTTCTCGGGGATCGCGGCCTGGTTGGCGGGGCCGGTGACCTCGAGGGTGCCGCTGTCGGCGCCGCCCAGCCTGATCGTGGCGCTCGGCTTCATGGAGCCGGCGCCGAGTTCGACGGGGCTGGAGGAGACGCCCTTCTGCCAGGACATGGTGATCTTGTAGCCGCCGCCGCTCTTGACGCCCTTGATGTCGATGGGCGATACGGCGCTCTTGTCGCCGATGGGCGTCTTGCAGGCGTAATCGACGTTCACGACCTCGGCCACCGCCGCGGGGGCGGCCATCCACACCGCCGAGCCGGCCAGGGCCGCGGCAGTCGCGAGCGCGGCGGTTCGCTTCCGGTTCGACACGGTCCCGTCCCCTCACTCCCACCGCCCCGCCCTTACTGACGAGGCATCAGATTGAGCCGTCAAGGTACGCCCGGGGCGATGAGGAGGGAAGAGAACGTACACGCCGGAGTTGCGGCGATCCGGCGCGCGGATCCGGTGGGTTTCAAGGACACCCGGGACTCCCCTGCGGCTGGGCGCCCCGCACGACGGCGACCCTCCGCCGGGGCGCCGACGCAGCCCCGGAACGGCGGCCGGTCCCGCTCGCTCACCTCGCGGGGCACGGCCGGCCGGAAGCCGGTCGGATCGGCCGGGGAGCAGGGCCGGTCGGGAGGGGAGCAGGCGCCGGTAGACCGAAAAGGGGGTCCGTCCGGCCGACAGGGGTCCAGGACCGAAAGCAGGCCGGAAACGGGAAGTGAGCGGAGTGGCCCCGTGCCCCGCGCCCCAGGCCCCCGAACCGGGCCCAGGACCGGAGCGGCTGGGCCCAGAGCGGGCCCGGAACCGGAAACGCGCCAGGAACGGGCCCCGAACCCGGAAGCGGAAACGCGCTGGGAACCCGGAACGGGCCCCGAACCCGGAAGCGGAAACGCGCTGGGAACCCGGAACGGGCCCCGAACCCGGAACCGGGAACACGCCCGGAACCGGGAGCAGGCCCGGGGGCCGGCGGGGTCAGGCCGGGGCTGCGCCCAGTTCCGCCCAGACCGTCTTGCCCGCGGTGTCCGGGGTCCGGATGACGCCCCAGTCCAGGCAGAGACGCTGGACGATGAACATGCCGTGGCCGCCGGGGCGGCCCGCGCGGTGGGGGGTGCGGGGGGTCGGCTGGCCCGCACCGCGGTCCGAGACCTCGACGCGGATCACCTTGTTGTCACAGCTGAGGACCATGCCGTCCGGTCCCTCGGCATGCAGACACGCGTTGGTGACCAGCTCGGAGACGACGAGCAGCACGTCCTCCGCGGCGGCCCGCCGGTCGGCGGTGGCCGCGGGCAGCCAGGCCCACGCGTAGAGCGCCTGGCGGGCGAAGTCGCGGGCGAGCGGGACGACCCCGCTGGCGTCGTCGAAGCTCAGCCGGCGTACCTGGCGGCCGCCCGGCGACCCGGACGTCACGGTCGCCGCGCCCCCTTGGGACACCTCGGCTCCCTGCGCGCCCCCCTCGGACGCTTCGGGAGCGCCGCTGGGCTCCGGGCCGCGGTCGCCCGGCGAACAAGGCCGGGTGGTGCTCATCAGCGCTTCACCTCACCGATTCCCCGATTCACCGGTTCACAATTCACAAGTCGGATCACTGCAAGTCCGTACGTAGGCGGACGGCGTTCGTGTCGGCATTGCCGCCGACATCTTCGGGTTCAGGATGTCTCCTGCCCGAGAGAACCGCCGGAACACCCCCCGTTCCCGTCCGTTCGCACCCGTTTCCGGCGGACGGCGGAGTTCAGCCGTCCTCGTCACGCTCGCCGCGCCCGTCACTCAGGGCGTCCTCGACCGTGGCGTGCACGGTGAACACCGCGTCCGCTCCGGTGATCTCGAAGACCCGCGCCACCACGGGCAGCATGCCCGCCAGATGGACTCCGCCACCGGCCGCCTCCGCCTTCAGGCGGGCGCCGAGCAGCACGTTGAGCCCGGTGGAGTCGCAGAACTCCAGACGCGTGCAATCCACCACGAGGCGACTGAGCCCCTTGGAAAGGCAGTCGTCGAGTGGCTCACGCAACAGATCGGCGGTGTGGTGATCCAACTCACCCGCCGGAGTAACCACGGCGCTGGAGCCCTCTTGCCGCACCTCGACCAGAAGCCGGCCAGACTGTGCGCTGCCGACCGTCCCGCGGTCCATGCCGTCTCTTCTCCTGGGGTCGCTGACTCTTCCTGACGCCCTCGCACCCTACGCCTTCGACCCGCGCCTCAACACCCGAACAATCGCACACAAACAGACATAGTCGGACAAAATGCACTTGCGGCGGGGCAAGTAAAGCGGGTAGGGCTAGTACAAGCACCTACCCGACACGGCCGGCTTTGGAGGCGCCGCACACCGCAGTGCACTCACTGGCTTCGGCGGCCATACGCCGAGAACGATGGAGGACTTCATGTCACCCCGGCTCGACGCACCGCTTACCCGCGGAGCGACGTCGACACCCCCTCCGGACAAAGAACATCTGGAACCCATCGCGCAGGACGCGGCACCGGACGTCGACCCCACCGACGCCCTCGCCGGACTCCCGGAGATCCCCCCGTACGACGAGGTCGGAGCCGTCGACGCACGGGCCTTGTCCAAGACTTTGTTCGCGCGGCTCGAGTCCCTCGAAGAGGGCACGTACGAGTACTCGTACGTCCGCAACACCCTCGTCGAACTGAACCTCGCCCTGGTCAAGTTCGCCGCCTCCCGGTTCCGCACCCGCAGTGAGCCGATGGAGGACATCATCCAGGTCGGCACCATCGGCCTGATCAAGGCGATCGACCGCTTCCAGCTGTCTCGGGGCGTCGAGTTCCCGACCTTCGCGCTGCCAACCATCATCGGCGAGATCAAGCGCTTCTTCCGTGACACGTCGTGGTCGGTGCGCGTCCCGCGCCGGCTCCAGGAGCTGCGGCTCGAGCTGGCCAGGGCGGGCGACGAACTGGCCCAGCAGCTCGACCGGGCGCCCACCGTCGGGGAGCTGGCCGAGCGTCTCGGCATCTCCAACGAGGAGGTCGTCGAGGGCATGGCCGCGTCCAACGCGTACACGGCCTCGTCGCTCGACGCGCAGCCGGAGGAGGACGACTCCGAAGGCACCCTCGCCGACCGCATCGGCTACGAGGACCACGGGCTCGAAGGCATCGAGTACGTGGAGTCGCTGAAGCCGCTGATCGCCGAACTCCCCTCGCGCGACCGGCAGATCCTCTCCCTGCGCTTCGTCGCCGGTCTGACCCAGTCGGAGATCGGCGAGGAACTCGGCATCTCGCAGATGCACGTGTCGCGGCTGCTGTCGCGGACGCTGGTGCGGCTGCGCAACGGGCTGACGCTGGAGGAGTAGGGGCGACGGCGCGACGGCTCACGGCGCGCGGCACGGCGCCGGCCCGGAGGCGCACCGCCCGCACCGCCCGTACTGCGCCACCGCCCACGAGAAGCAGAGCGCGCCCCGCGACGATCCTCGCGGGGCGCCGGCGCAGGGCGTGCCCAGGCGGGGCCGGGCCGAGCGGTTGAGCCGGACGCCCGGCTCCCCGTGCCGGCGGAGGCCAGGACCCGTTCCCGGACGGAGCCGGGCACGTACTGAGCAGGGGGCGCGGCGACCGCCGTCGGACCGGTCCGGTCGCTGCCGCTGTCCTCATCCTGGAAACCCGTTGGCCGGCATCCTCCCGGTGACTACTCTGGCCCAGCCCTCTGACCAGCAGAGCCGCTGGGCCAGCCACGTCCTCTGCTCATGAGGAGACCCATGCCCGCCTCTCCTGACTCCCCGGCCGGTCCCTCCCGTCCCGGGCGGCTCGCCGACGTTCCCGTACTGCTGGTCGCCGCCGTGTGGGGGTCGAGTTACCTCGCCGCCAAGGGCGTCACGACCGCCGACACCGGTGCTGGCCGTCCTGGTGCTGCGATTCGCCGTGGTGCTGCCGGTGCTGGTCGGGGCGGGGTGGCGGCGGCTACGGGCGCTGAGCGGCGCCCAGCTGCGCGGGGCCGCGTCGCTGGGGCTGATCCTCGCCGTGATCTTCCTGCTGGAGACCTACGGCGTCGTGCACACCTCCGCGACCAACGCCGGGCTGATCATCAGCCTGACCATGGTGTTCACTCCGCTCGCGGAGAGCGTCGTGCGCGGGGTGCGGCTGCCGGGGGCGTTCATGGCGGCGGCAGGGCTCTCGGTGCTCGGCGTGGCCCTGCTGACGCAGGGCGCCGGGTTCACCGCTCCGTCCGGGGGCGATCTGCTGATGCTGGGGGCCGCCGTCGCCCGTACCGTGCACGTGCTCGCCATGGCGCGCATGGAGTCGGTGCGCGGCGCCGACGCGCTGTCGCTGACGACGGTCCAACTCGGGTCCGCGGTGGGCGTGTTCGCGGTGCTGGTGGCGCTGCCGGGGACGGGCTCGTCGCCGTGGGCGGCCGCCGCGGACTTCGACGGCGGGGACTGGCTGGGGCTGGTCTACCTCTCCGTGTTCTGCACCCTGTTCGCGTTCTTCGTGCAGATGTGGGCGGTCCGCCGTACGTCGCCGTCCCGGGTCAGCCTGCTGCTGGGCACCGAGCCGGTGTGGGCGGCGGCCGTGGGCATCGCGCTGGCCGGGGACCGGCCGGGCTGGCTCGGCTTCGTGGGCGCGGCGCTCGTGCTCGCCGGCACCGGCTGGGGCCGGTCGGCGGCGGACCGGGGGCGGGAGCCTGCCGACCGGGGGCCAAAGCCGTCGGCCGACCCCGCTCGGACCTCCGCTCAGGCAACCGCCGGGGCGACCCGTACGCCGCGTCGCCAGACCTCCGAGACGAGCGGCACGCCGGGCCGGTAGGCGAGGTGGACGTGGCTCGGGGCGTCCAGGAGCATCAGGTCGGCGTAGGCGCCCGGGGCCACGCGTCCCACGTCCGTGCGGCGCAGGGCCGCGGCGCCGCCGGCGGTCGCCGACCACACCGCCTCGTCCGGCGTCATCCGCATGTCCCGCACCGCGAGCGCGATGCAGAACGGCACGGACGAGGTGAAGGACGAGCCGGGGTTGCAGTCGGTGGAGAGGGCGACGGTGACGCCCGCGTCCAGCAGCCGGCGGGCGTCCGGCCACTCGGCCCGGGTGGAGAACTCGGCGCCGGGCAGCAGGGTGGCGACCGTGTTCCCGTTCGCGAGGGCGTCGACGTCCGCGTCCGTGAGGTGGGTGCAGTGGTCGGCGCTGGCCGCGTCCAGTTCGACCGCCAGCTGCACGCCGGGCCCGAAGGAGAGCTGGTTGGCGTGGATGCGGGGGTGCAGTCCCTTCGCCCTGCCCGCGGTGAGGATCGCGCGGGCCTGGTCGCCGTCGAAGGCGCCCTTCTCGCAGAAGACGTCGATCCAGCGGGCGTGCGGGGCGCAGGCGTCGAGCATCTCGCCGGTGACGAGGGCCACGTAACCGGCCGGGTCGTCCGCGTAGTCGGGGGAGACGATGTGCGCGCCGAGGTAGGTGACCTCGTCGGTGTGGGCGGCGGCGAGGCGCAGGGCGCGGGCCTCGTCGGCGACCGTCAGGCCGTAGCCCGACTTGGTCTCGAAGGTGGTGGTGCCCTGACGGAGGGCCTCGGAGAGGAAACGGGTGAGGTTCGCCTCCAGTTCCTCGTCACTGGCCGCCCGGGTGGCCGCCACCGTCGTGCGGATGCCGCCCGCCGTGTAACCGCGTCCCGACATCCGGGCGTTGAACTCCTCGGTGCGGTCGCCCGCGAAGACCAGGTGGGAGTGGGAGTCGACGAAGCCCGGGAGGACCGCCCGGCCGCCGGCGTCGACCCGGTTGTCAGTGGCGGGTGCTTTGCTTGATTCACCGGTCCACACGACGCGGTCGCCCTCGATGACGACGGCCGCGTCCCGGACCAGACCGAGGGGGGATCCGTCGCCGAGGGAGGGATCGTTGGTGACCAGCGTGGCGATGTCGGTGATGACGGTGGTCGTGCCGGTGCTGCTGCTCATCGTCGTGTCCTCGTGGGGGCGAAGTCCGGTGGTGGTCAGTGGCCGTGCAGGGCTGCCACGGCCCGCGCGAGGGCCTGCGGCACATCCGGTACGAGCGCGTGCACTCCGTCGCGTACGACGTGACGCCCGGCGACGACCGTATGCCGTACGTCCGCCGCGGTCGCCGCGAATACGGCCGTCTCGGCGCCGAGCCTGGGCACCGGGCCCGCCGTCCTGACCGAGTCGAGCGCGATGGTCGTGAAGTCGGCGACCGCGCCGGTCTCCAGGGTGCCCGCGTTCGGGTTGCCGAGGGCGGCGTGGCCGTCGGCGGAGGCGGCGCGCAGCAGGGCGGCCGCCGTCCAGTGACCCCGGGTGCGGGTGCGCAGCCGCTCGTTCAGCTCCATCGCGCGGGCCTCTTCGAACAGGTCGATGACGGCGTGGCTGTCGGAGCCGAGGGAGAGCGGTGAGCCGGCGGCCTGGAGGGCCACGGCCGGGCCGATGCCGTCGGCGAGGTCCCGTTCGGTCGTCGGGCACATGCAGGTGCCGGTGCCGGAGCGGCCGAGGAGGGTGATGTCCTCGTCGGTGAGATGGGTGTTGTGGACACCGGTGGTGCGCGGTCCGAGGACTCCGTGCTCGGCGAGGAGCCGGGTGGGCGTGCGGCCGTGGGCCGCCCGGCAGGCGTCGTTCTCGGCGGTCTGCTCGGACAGGTGCACATGCAGCGGTGCCCGGCGCTCCTCGGCCCAGCGCGCCACGGTCGCCAGCTGCCCGGCGGGCACCGCCCGCACGGAGTGGATCGCCGCCCCGATCCTCGCGTGACCCCGTTCCTTGAGAAGTGAACAGCGTTCTGCCCAGGCGTCCGCGTCGCCGTCGGAGAAGCGGAGCTGGTGGGCGTTGGGGGGCTGTCCGAAGCCGGCGGAGAGGTAGGCGGTGTCGAGGAGGGTGATCCGGACACCGGCTTCGGCGGCGGCCTCGATGAGGGCCTCGCCCATCGCGTTGGGGTCGGCGTAGGGGGTGCCGCCGGGGGCGTGGTGCAGGTAGTGGAACTCTCCGACGGCCGTGATGCCCGCCAGCGCCATCTCGGCGTACACGGCGCGGGCCAGCTGGTGGTAGGTCTCCGGGGTGAGCCGGTCGGCGACCGAGTACATGACCTCGCGCCAGGTCCAGAAGGTGCCGGAGCCGACCTGGACGGTGCCGCGCAGGGCGCGGTGGAAGGCGTGGCTGTGGGTGTTCGCCAGGCCGGGGAGGGTGAGGCCGCGCAGGATCTCGGCGCCGGGCGGCGGGGTGTCGACGCCCGTCCGGACGGCGGTGATGCGGCCGTCCGGCCCCGCGGCCGAGCCGCTCGTCGACACCGTGAGGGCGACGCCCGGCTCGACGTGCGTGTCGAGCCAGGCGTGCTCCAGCCAGTACGTCCGTGTCCGCTGCGTGGGGGTCACCGGCAGGCCAGTCCTTCCAGTACGTCGGCGAGGGCGTGCACCCCGGCCACGCAGTCGTCCTCGGCGGCGAACTCGGCGGGGGAGTGCGAGACGCCCGTGGGGTTGCGCACGAACAGCATGGCGGTCGGGACGGTCCCGGACAGGATTCCGGCGTCGTGTCCGGCGCCGGTGCCCAGGACGGGAACCTTGAGGTCCGTGTCGCTGCCGAGGATGCGGGCGAGTTCGTCGCGCAGGGCGTGGTCGAACTCGACGACGGGCGTGAACGACTCACGGACGACGTCCAGGTCGATGCCGTGGCCCTCGGCGTATGCGCGGGCGGCCTGCTCCACCCCTGCGACCACGGTGTCGAGAGTGGCCTGGTCGGCGGCGCGTGAGTCGAGCCAGCCGCGCACCAGGGAGGGGATGGCGTTGACGCCGTTCGGCTCGACGGAGATCTTGCCGAACGTGGCGACGGCGCCCGCGAGCCGGGCCTCGCGGCGGGCGGCCAGCACGGTCTCGGCGTACGGCAGCATGGGGTCGCGCCGGTCATCGAGCCGTGTGGTGCCCGCGTGGTTGGCCTCGCCCCGGAAGTCGAACCGCCAGCGCCCGTGCGGCCAGATCGCGCTGGCGAGGCCGACCCGGTCCCCGCTCAGGTCGAGGGCGCGTCCCTGCTCCACGTGCAGTTCCACGAAGGCGCCGATCCGGGCGAGCCGCTCGGGGTCCGCGCCGATGGCGTCGGGGTCGTGGCCGGCGGCCTCCATGGCCTGCGGGAGGGTGATCCCCTCGCCGTCGGTGAGCCGGTGGGCCTGCTCCGCGGTGAGCCGGCCCGCGGTGAGCCGGGAGCCGACACAGGCGAGTCCGAAGCGGGCGCCCTCCTCGTCACCGAAGTTCACGAGGGCGAGCGGCTTGGTGAAGGTGACGTCCCGCGCGCGGAGTTCGTCGAGGGCGGCGAAGGAGGACACCACGCCCAGAGGGCCGTCGAAGGCGCCGCCGTCCGGTACGGAGTCGAGATGCGAACCGGTGACGACGGCGTCCCCGGCCGCCGGGTCGCCGAGCCAGGCCCACTGGTTGCCGTTGCGGTCGACCTCGTACGTCAGTCCCCGCGCCTCGGCCTGTTCCCTGAACCAGGTCCGGCAGTCGGTGTCCGCGCCGGTCCAGGCGTAGCGGCGGTAGCCGCCGGAGGCGGAGCTGCGGCCGACCGGCAGCAGCTCCGCCCACATGCTGTGGAAGGTCACGCGTCGTCACCTTCACGCATGGGCACCCGTACGTCCCGCTCGTCCGCGACGGACTCCGCGATGTCGTACCCGGCGTCCACGTGCCGGATGACGCCCATGCCGGGGTCGTTGGTGAGGACACGGCGGATCTTCTCGCCGGCGAGCTTGGTGCCGTCGGCCACGGAGACCTGGCCGGCGTGGATGGAGCGGCCCATGCCGACGCCGCCGCCGTGGTGGATCGACACCCAGGACGCCCCGGACGCCACGTTGACCATGGCGTTCAGCAGGGGCCAGTCGGCGATCGCGTCGGAGCCGTCGAGCATGGCCTCGGTCTCGCGGTAGGGGGAGGCCACGGAGCCGCAGTCGAGGTGGTCGCGGCCGATGGCCAGCGGGGCCGCCAGCTCGCCCGAGGCCACCATGTCGTTGAAGCGCTCGCCCGCCTTGTCGCGCTCGCCGTAGCCGAGCCAGCAGATCCGGGCGGGCAGGCCCTGGAAGTGGACGCGCTCACCGGCCAGCTTGATCCAGCGGGCCAGGGACTCGTTCTCCGGGAAGAGGTCGAGCATCGCCCTGTCGGTCTTGGCGATGTCGGCCGGGTCGCCGGAGAGCGCCGCCCAGCGGAAGGGGCCCTTGCCCTCGCAGAACAGCGGGCGGATGTAGGCGGGGACGAAACCGGGGAAGGCGAACGCCCGGTCGTACCCGGCGAGTCGGGCCTCGCCGCGGATGGAGTTGCCGTAGTCGAAGACCTCGGCGCCGGCGTCCATGAAGCCGACCATCGCCTCGACGTGCTTCGCCATCGACTCGCGGGCCCGGGTGGTGAAGCCGGCCGGGTCCTTCTCGGCGGCGTCGGCCATGTCCTCGAAGGCGATCCCGGTCGGCAGGTAGGCGAGCGGGTCGTGGGCGGAGGTCTGGTCGGTGACGATGTCGATGGGGGCGCCCGTCGCGAGCAGCTGCGGGACGAGTTCGGCGGCGTTGCCGAGGAGGCCGATGGAGAGCGGCTTGCGCTGGTCACGGGCCTCGACGGCCAGCCGGAGCGCGTGGTCCGGGTTGTCGGCCCTGACGTCCAGGTAGCGGTGCTCGATGCGGCGCTCGATGGCGCGCGGGTCGCAGTCGACGCAGATCGCCACGCCGTCGTTCATCGTGACGGCGAGCGGCTGGGCGCCGCCCATGCCGCCGAGCCCGGCGGTGAGGGTGATCGTGCCGGCGAGGGTTCCGCCGAACTTCTTCGCGGCGACGGCGGCGAAGGTCTCGTAGGTGCCCTGGAGGATGCCCTGGGTGCCGATGTAGATCCAGGAACCGGCGGTCATCTGGCCGTACATGGTCAGCCCGAGCTGCTCCAGCCGGCGGAACTCCTCCCAGTTGGCCCAGTCGCCGACGAGGTTGGAGTTGGCGATGAGGACGCGCGGAGCCCACTCGTGGGTCTGCATGACGCCGACCGGGCGGCCGGACTGCACGAGCATGGTCTCGTCCTGCTTGAGGGTCCTGAGCGTGCGGACCATCGCGTCGAAGGAGCGCCAGTCGCGGGCCGCCTTGCCCGTGCCGCCGTAGACGACGAGCTTGTCGGGGTGTTCGGCGACCTCGGGGTCCAGGTTGTTCTGGAGCATCCGCAGGGCGGCTTCCTGCTGCCATCCCAGGGCGCTCAGTTCCGTACCGCGTGGCGCTCGTACGGGGCGGGGTCCTGACATGGTCTGCCTCCTTGCGGATGGGTGATCCCGGCGGTTTTTGCTGTTGTTATTCACATCCTGACTTGATGAATAGGACTAGTCAATACATCGGGCCGCAGCTTCGGGGCCACGGCCGCAGCGCGGCGTCGTGGGGCCAGGTCATCCGGGACGACGGCACGCGGAGGCGGCGACCGGGCGGCCACGGCGCGCGGGGGCGGCGGGGCACGGAAGGCCACGGCCGCGAAGGCGGCGGACGCAGGCAGGCGTGGGGCGCAGGCAGGCGTGGGGGCGCGCGTCTTCGCATTCACCACCCCGCGGTGGCACGCGCGCCGTTGACGCGCGCCGGTGGACCGGTGTTGAACGGTGAAGAGGCGGCGCACGGGGCCCCGATTCGGCCCGAAGCGCGGTCAGTCGACCCACGTTAGCCACCCCGCCGCATGTTCCGCTGGAAAATGCCAGAACACTCACTCCTCGGCGCCTACGTTGCGTAGCTTCTTCCTCACTCAGCCGAACCGAAGGCGGGAGGGGAGCCCAACGGTGCCCGGAATCGACGAGTGTCTCCTGGAGGCCATGCGGCTGCCCGGTGCCCGGGGGGCCGCGCTGGTCGACTGGACGAGCGGGCTGGCCCTGGGGGCGGTCGGGGAGTTCCCCGGCGGCGACCACGAGGCGGCGGCCGCCGAGGCGGCCGAGGTGGCCCGGCTCACGGCCGAGCAGCGGGCGTTCGCCCCCGACGGCTACGACGACCACGGCGGTCAGGACGAGCGAGGAAGCGGGGGCGGGGCCGCCGAACCCCCGGTCGAGGACCTGATCATCAGCAACCGGGACAGCTATCACGTGCTCCGCTTCGTACCGACGTCCTTCGACAGCAGCGTGTTCCTGCACGTGTGGCTGTCCCGTCCGGACGGCAACCTCGCGCTGGCCCGGATCCGGCTGGGCGAGATGGCCGGACGGCTGGTGCTGGGGTGACCGCGGTGAGAACGCCCCCGCAGGGGACGACCCCGCCGCCCCGGCTGCCCGTGCGGGAGAAGTCGGCGGCCCGGGAGCGCGGCAGCGGACTGTCGCCGATGCTGACCCGGCTCGCGGCCGAACGGGCGACCGGTGTCCTGGAACGCGAGCGCGGCTCGCTCTACCTCGCCGAGGGCCGTGTGGTGCACGCCGAGAGCCCCCTCGCCCCGGGCCTCGACGTGCTCCTCCTGGCCCACGGCACCCTCTCCCCCGACGTCTGGCAGGACGCGGTGGACCGGGCCGACGAGGAGTACGGCGTCGCCCGGCTGCTGCTCGACGCCGGTCGCGTCCCGCGCGGCGCGCTGGAACTGTGCCATCTGGAGGCGGTGTACGACGCGGCGTACTTCGCGCTCACCCCCAGCAGCACCCCGGGCCGCTTCCACTACGGCGCCGGGCACTGGCTGGGCCCGCTCCTGCCGGTCCCGGTCGAAGCGGTCGAGCGCGAGACGCTGCGCCGGCGCGAACTGCTGCACCGGCTGTGGCCCGACCCGCTGACCGACGGGGCGCCGCTGCGGCGGGCCGAGACCGTCGCGGCGCCCGCGCCGACCGCCCGGCAGAGCGCGGTGCTGGCGTCGGTGGACGGCGTACGCACCGCGCCGGACATAGCCCGGGAGCTGGGCCGACAGGCCTTCCACACCCTGGTGGACGTCCGGCGGCTGGCGGCGGCGGGCCTGCTGACCGCCCTCTTCCCGCCACCCCGGCCGCACCGCGCGCCGCCGGGCGCGCCCCCGCTCCCCTCCCGGTCGGCCGCAGATCCGGCCGTGAGTCCCGCCGCCCCCACCCCGGAACCCGACCCGCCACCGGGCATCGCCCTGCCCCGTGTCAACGACCCCGACATCACCTTGCTGAAGAGGCTCAGGGATGCGCTGGAGGCCCTTTGAACGGCAGCGACCGCGCGCCGAGAGGAGCGAGCTGATGGTGTCCGAGCCCGAGATACTCGACGAACTCCGGCGACTGCGGGCCCGGGTGCCCCAGTTGACCGGGGCCCTGACGGCCGGCGTGGACGGTCTCGTCCTCGCCCACGACACACCCGGCGTGGAACCGGAGGTGGTGGCCGCGCTGACCGCCGCCGCCCTCGGCGTCGCGATGCGGATGGCGGACACCACCGGCCAGGGCGACTTCCGCGAGCTGCTCGTGCGCGGCGTCCACGGCTACGTCGCGACCTACGCGGCCGGCGAGAGCGCCGTGCTGACCCTGCTCGCGCAGGACCGCGTCAACGTCGGCCGGCTGCATCTGGAGGGCCGCCGGGCCGGGGCCCGCATCGGGGAGCTCGTCGACGCGTGGGAGGCGAAGGCGCGGGAGGCGAAGGCCGCCGCGCCACCCCCGGCGCCGGCGAGGACACCCGCGAAGGCGCCCGTACGGACGCCCGCCAAACCACCCGTCGTACGGACCAGATCGGCGCGCGGATCGGCGACCACCAACGCGCGCACCACCACGGAAAGTTGAGAAGGAACCGAGGAGCACTGTCATGGCCAACACCGAAACCACACTGAAAGAGTGTCTCGCCTCGATCGAGGGCGCGACCGGAGTGGCGCTCGTCGACTACACCAGCGGCATGGCGCTGGGCACGTTGGGCGGCAGCAAGACCTTCGACCTGAACGTCGCCGCCGCCGGGAACACCGACGTGGTGCGCGCCAAGATGCGCACCATGGAGCACCTCGGGCTCAAAGGCCAGATCGAGGACATCCTGATCACGCTGAACGACCAGTACCACCTGATCCGGCTGATCAGCGGCCGCGGCGGCAACGGCCTCTTCATGTACCTGGTCCTGGACGCCAAGCGGGCCAATCTGGCGATGGCGCGCCACCAGTTGAAGAGGATCGAGGAGGACCTCGAGGTCTAGCCGGTCCGGTCCGACCGGAGAGTCCGGCCGGACCGGTTCCGTGCCTAGACCAGCGCCGCGGTGCGGCGGCGGGACCCGCCCGGGGCCGCGTCGCCCGCCGCGATGCCGGTGCTGCGGTACGCCTTGACGGCCTTGCCCGCCGGGCGTCCGCCGCGCCGGTCCAGCCAGTCCACGCGTACCCACAGCAGAGCGTCGTCGGCCTGCTCGCGCCGCCCCAGCCAGGCGGCCTTCAGCCGCAGTCCCGTCCCCCAGCCGGCGAGCAGCAGTCCGGCGGCCGCGGGCACCGCGAAGGAGCTGCCGAGCGCGGCCACGAAGGCGAGCAGCAGCCACCAGCGGTGACCCCGCCGCCAGGTGCGCACGGTCACCGCCCGGTCCTGAAGCACGTCGTGCTTGCCGGCCCGGGCGGCGCCGCGCCCGAGGTCGAGGAGCCGCCGACGGCCGCGCCACGCCACCACGGCGACGGCGACGATGAACAGCGCGGCCCCGGACAGCACCCCGATCCGCCGTCCGGTGAGGCCGGGTACCAGGACCCCGACCCCCGCCGCGAACACTCCGCACCACCACAACGGCGCGGCCCCGGCCCGTACGACGACGGCCACCCGAGCCAGCCCCTGCCCTCCGCGCGCCACGTCCGCCTCCTGCTCTGTCCGGCACAGTCTCGTGACCGTTCAGACTAGTGAGCGAACGTGAGACGAGTCTGAGAGAACCACCGGAAAGGCGCGCCTTCCGCAAGCGGCGGCTACTCCACGAAGAGCCCCCGCGCCGCCGCCCGCGCGTCGAACTCCTCGAGCCGGGCCTGGGCGTCGGGCAGGTCGTCGCACATCGCCTCCAGCAGTACCCGTCCGAGCAGCATCGGCGCGCACGCCGTGTCGAAGGCGAGGCCGGTGCCGACGGCGGCCGGCAGCAGCAGGTCGGAGACCTTGGCGACCGGCGCGAACGCGGAGTCGGCGACGGTCACCACACTCAGCCCCGCCTCCCGGGCATAGGCGAGGGTGTCGACGACCTCACGCGGATGCCGGGGCAGCGCGAAGCAGAGCAGGGCCGAGGCACCCGCCCGGACGGCGGCGTCGATCCGGTCATGGATCATCGTGCCGCCCTCGTTCAGCAGCCGTACGTCCGGATGGACCTTGGCGGCGAAGTACGCGAACCCGTACGCCTGGGAGGCGGCGGCCCGCAGTCCGAGCACGGGGAGCGGGCGGGAGGCCGCCAGCAGCCGGCCCGCCCGCTGCACCGGGCGGGGATCGGCGAGCAGTTCGGCGAGGTGCTTCAGGTTCTCGATCTCGGCCTCGACGGCCTGCTGGTACTCGTTGCGGGAGACCGGGCCGGCCGTCCGCTCGGCGGGGGCGACCTCGCGCAGGTGCTTGCGCAGGGCGGGGTAGCCGTCGAAGCCGAGGGCGACCGCGAAGCGGGTCACCGACGGCTGGCTGACGCCCGCGAGCTCGGCCAGCTCCACGCTGGACAGGAACGGCACGTCGGCGGCGCGCCGCACCATGCTGTGCGCGATGCGCCGCTGCGTCGGCGTCAGCCGGTGCACCTCGAAGAGCGCCTGCAGCCGAGCGGCGGGACTGTCCGGCACACCGGCCCCCGGTGCCGCGCCCGGTGCCCCCGGACCCGATGCCCCCGGACCCGGTACTCCCGGACCTGCCGCCGCTCCTCGGCCCGGCACTCCCGGCACCGCCCCACCGGTCTCCGTCTCCGCGCTCATGCCCCGCTCCCCCTCCAGATGTCCGTGAACCGGCCCAGCAGCCCGGCCGCCGCCCGTACGTCGTCCGTGAGCGGCCGGCCGGCCTGTTCCGCGTCGAGCACCGCTTCGGCCGGCTCCAGCGCCCGGCCCGCCGGAAGTCCCGGTCCTGACCGCGGCAGGCGCCGGCGCGGCGCCCGTACGGCGGCGACGGGTCCGGCAGCCGACGACGAGACGGTACGCGGCACAGGCACGCAGTGTCTGCCGGGCGGCGGGCGAGGCGAAACCGGCCTGTTCCCCGACGCCCCGGGAGAGTACAGCGTGGCCGGGCGAGCGTCCTCGTTCCGGCCGGCGCCGACTCCGGTGGCGCGGCCGTGGACGCGACCGGCGGCGGCGTTCTGCCGGGCGGCGACCCAGGACCCGGTCATCCGCTGCGTCGCCCCGGTGCGGGGGACCGGGCGGGCGGCCCGGTCGGCGGGCCGCGCGACGTCCGCGACGCCGGGAGCGGTCCCGCCGAGGACGACGGGACCGGAGCCCGTCCCCGCAGGGTCCTCCACCGTCCGAGACGCCATAAGGCCACGAACTCCCATCGATCCGGACACGCGATCCCGCCTGCCGGTCCGTCGTCCGTTGCCTCGGATCACCACCGGACCGTTGACAGGCTATTCATCTACCGAGAACTCTGCATGACGTTATACAGCCGGGCAAGGGACAGCTCACGATCCGGCTCGCTCCGAGGGAGGTGTACGGCGTGAGTTCGGGTTCCCCGCACCCGGCCGCTCCGGCGCCCGCCTCCCGCGAACCCGACGCCGGACAGGGGGGCTAACCCCAGTGCGGGGGGCGTTCCCGCTCCCTAGCCTGGTCTCCATGACGGGATGGGAGACCACCATGGAAGCGCGCGACGCGGACCTGAAGAAGGAACTCGACGCCACCCTGGCGACCCGCAGGGAGCTGGGCGAGGAGTACGAGTCCGCGCTGGTGGACTCGTTCCTGGAGAAGGTCGACCAGCGCATCGACGGCGTCGTGGAGCGCCGGGTGCGGCGGCAGTTCGCGGAGCAGCAGATGGTGGCGGCCCGGGACGCCCGCTCGCCCAGGGCGACGGACTCGTGGGGCGAGCGGTTCGGCTTCGGCATCGTCTCGCTGGTGCTGGCGGTCCCGCTGTCCGCGATCGGCGCGGGCACCGCGCACCTGCCCGGCCTGATCGTCTCCTGGGTGGGCATCGTCGGCGTCAACGCGGTCCAGGCCGCCCGCTCCCACCCCGGCCTCTTCGGCACCCGCCGCCGCTCCTCGAAGGACAGCGACTGGGAGGAGTGACCGGGCAGCCCGGGGGCCCGGGGTTCACGCCTGGCGGGTCGGCAGCACCATGATCTGGCGCAGGTTGACGTGCCGCGGGCGGCTGGTGGCGTAGGCGACGACGTCGGCGACCTCGGCTGCGGACAGGCCGCCGATGTGGTCGAACATGCCGTCCAGCTGCCCGGCCAGCTCGGCGTTGTCGAGGTGCGTGGCCAGTTCGGTCTCGGTCAGCCCGGGCTCCACGTTGGTCACCCGCACGTCACGCGGTCCGAACTCGATGCGCAGGGCCTGGGAGAGATAGGTGACGGCCGCCTTGGTGGCGCCGTACACCCCGTAGTTCGGGAACGCGACGTGCGCGGCGATGGACGAGACGTTGACCAGGTCCGCGGCCCGTCCCCCGGCGGCGGCGTCCACCAGGTCCGCGGTGAAGGCGCGGATCACCCGCAGCACCCCGGTGACGTTGGTGTCGAGCATCCGCCGCCACTCGTCGATCCGGCCGTCGTCGACGGGGTTCGGCAGCATGACGCCGGCGTTGTTGACGACCAGATCGACGTTCCCGTAGGCCTCGCGGATCCTGGCGGCCGCCGCGTCCACGGACGCGTCGTCGGTGACGTCGGCGACGACGGCCAGGGCGTCGCCCCCGTCCGCGCGGATCTTCTCCACGACCGACTCCAGCCGGTCCCCGCGCCGGGCCAGCAGCGTGACCCGGGCACCCGAGGCGGCGAGCAGCAGGGCCACCGCCTCACCGATCCCGCTGGCGGCTCCGGTGACGACGGCGGTGCGGCCGGCCAGGCTCGTGTACGGCGTCTCGTGCGACATCTGTTGCTCCTGGGAAGGCGGGCCGGGGCGGTTCCCCGGCGGCTCGCTCCACCCTGGCCGTCCGCGGCCGCGCTACCCAGGGATGCGCTTTTCCTGGGTCTGCCAGTACCAGGTTCGCGGCTCGCCCCTCCCCTACCATCGAACGCATGGACGGGGACCTTGGAGACTTTCTGCGCTCGCGCCGCGCCCGCATCCAGCCGGAGGAGGTCGGACTGCCCTCGCACGGGCGCCGGCGCGTACCCGGGCTGCGACGCGAGGAGGTGGCGCAGCTCGCCGGAGTGAGCGTCGACTACTACATCCGCCTGGAGCAGGGCAGGGGCCCGAGCGTCAGCGACGCGGTCCTCGGCGCGGTGGCGCGCGTCCTGCGCCTGGACGACACGGAGCAGGCCTATCTGCACGCCGTCGCCCGCCCGCGCAAGCAGGCCGGGCGGCCGGCCGCGCCCCGCGTCCGCGCCGGCGTCCAGTCGCTGCTCGACAGCATGGAACGCACCCCGGCCTTCGTGCTGGACCAGCGGATGGACGTGCTGGCGTGGAACGCGCTCGCCGACGCCGTCTTCGGCTACGGCCGCACCGGGCCCGCGGGCCGCAGCATCCCGCGGCACGTCTTCCTCGACCCCGCCTCCCACGACTTCTATCCGGACTGGTCCGCGGTGGCCGTCCAGTGCGTCGCGCATCTGCGGATGCTGGCGGGCCATCACCAGGACGACCGCCGGCTGACCGCCCTGGTCGGGGAACTCTCGCTGAAGAGCGACCACTTCCGCCGCCTGTGGGCCGATCACCCGGTCCGGGAGTGCGCGTACGGGGTGAAGCGGATCCGGCACCCGGTCGCGGGCCTGCTGACGTTCCCCTACGAGACGCTGGCGGTCGCGGCGGACGCGGACCAGAACCTGCTGGTCTACACGCCGGACGCGGGCTCCGAGACGGAGGAGCGGCTGCGGCTGCTGGCCAGCTGGAAGGCGACACCGGTGCAGACGTCGTCCTAGGTCCTGTGCCGGACGCGACCTGGGGGGCCTGTCCGTCGGACAGGCCCCCCAGGAGCGGAAGCTTGCGCGGGGACCGCCGCACCCCCGTTGCCGGGGGGCGGGACGACGGCGGTCCCCGCGAGGGACGCGGGCCGGGTCAGGCCGGGCTTGCGCGTCCATGGCGTCGGTGGAAGGTCCGGGAGCCGCTCCGGAGGTCCGTGACGCCGTTTCGGTGCCGGTGGGGCGGGGAGCCGCTCCCGCCCTGCCGACACCCATAAATATGCCGGACGCGTGTTAACCGAGTGCTGCGTCGACGTGACACCCTCGTACCACTTCCGCGAAGTCCACCATTTCGGTAGGCAAACGGAAGTTCAGCGCCCGCGGAGGCCGTTCACCGGAGGTTTCCCCGGGGTTTCTCCCCCTGCCCCCGGAAAGTCACTTCCCGCCCTTGGCCAGGAAGGCCAGCAGGTCCTGACGGCTGACGACCCCGGTGGGCTTGCCCTCGACGAGGACGATCGCCGCGTCCGCGGTGCCGAGCACGGACATCAGGTCGCCGACCGGCTCACCGGAGCCGACCTGCGGCAGCGGGGCGGACATGTGCTTCTCCAGTGGGTCGTCCAGGGAGGCCCGCTGGGTGAACAGCGCGTCCAGCAGCTCCCGCTCCACGACCGACCCGACGACCTCGGCGGCCATGACGTCCGGGTGACCGGCGCCGGGCTTGACGATCGGCATCTGGGAGACGCCGTACTCGCGCAGCACCTCGATGGCCTGGCCGACGGTCTCGTCCGGGTGCATGTGGACGAGGGACGGGATGGCGCCGTGCACCTTGTCGTTGAGGACGTCGGCGACCCGCGCGCTGGGACCCTCGTCCTCGAGGAAGCCGTAGTCGGCCATCCACTCGTCGTTGAAGATCTTCGAGAGGTAGCCGCGACCGCTGTCGGGCAGCAGGACGACCACGACGTCGTCCGGGCCGAGCCGCTCGGCGACGCGCAGGGCGGCCACGACGGCCATCCCGCAGGAGCCGCCGACGAGCAGTCCTTCCTCCTTCGCGAGCCGCCGGGTCATCTGGAAGGAGTCCTTGTCGGACACCGGGACGATCTCGTCGGCGACGGTCCGGTCGTAGGCGCTCGGCCAGAAGTCCTCACCGACGCCCTCGACCAGGTACGGCCGCCCGGACCCACCGGAGTACACGGACCCCTCGGGGTCGGCGCCGACGACCTGGACGCGGCCCTCGCTCGCGTCCTTCAGGTAGCGGCCGGTGCCGGAGATGGTGCCGCCGGTGCCGACGCCGGTGACGAAGTGGGTGATCCGTCCGTCCGTCTGCTCCCACAGCTCAGGGCCGGTGGAGTGGTAGTGGGAGAGCGGGTTGTGCGGGTTGGAGTACTGGTCCGGCTTCCACGCGCCCGGCGTCTCCCGCACCAGCCGGTCGGAGACGTTGTAGTAGGAGTCCGGGTGCTCGGGGTCCACGGCGGTGGGGCACACCACGACCTCGGCGCCGTACGCCCGCAGTACGTTGATCTTGTCGGTGCTCACCTTGTCGGGGCACACGAAGATGCACTTGTACCCCTTCTGCTGCGCCACGATGGCCAGGCCGACCCCGGTGTTTCCGCTGGTCGGCTCGACGATCGTGCCGCCCGGCCGGAGCTCCCCGCTCTTCTCGGCCGCCTCGATCATGCGCAGGGCGATGCGGTCCTTCACGGATCCGCCCGGGTTGAAGTACTCCACCTTGGCCAGGACGGTCGCCCGGATGCCCTTGGTCACGCTGTTGAGCTTCACCAGCGGGGTGTTGCCGACGAGGCTGATCATCGAGTCGTGGAATTGCACCGTTGTCTCCGGTTGCTTGCAAAAACAGTGGTCGTAGTGGTTACGCCAGGGTACGGCCCGGGCGGCGGCCGGGTCGGCACGTTCACTCCCGGTTGAGATTGGGCGACGGTGCGTACGGGGCAAGGAGTGGGTGTACGGACACGAGGAGGTGGCGTCGAGGCATGACGAGCATGTCGAGGGCGAGAGTGGCCCGGCGCATCGCGGCCGGCGCGGCCTATGGCGGCGGCGGCATCGGCCTGGCCGGGGCGGCGGCCGTAGGGCTGGTGGTGGCGGAGGTCCATCTGGCGCGGCGCCAGGTGAACAACGGGGCGCATCCGCACGTCCCCCAGGCGGAGGGCCGCTACGGCCTCGCCTACGACGCGCCGGGTCCCGGCAAGGAACCCCTGCGCCTGACGATGCTGGGCGACTCCACCGCGGCCGGCCAGGGCGTGCACCGCTCGGGACAGACCCCGGGCGCCCTGCTGGCCTCCGGCCTGGCGGCGGTCGCCGAGCGTCCCGTGGAACTGCGCAACGTGGCGCTCCCGGGCGCCCAGTCCGACGACCTGGACCGCCAGGTCGCGCTGATCCTGTCGGACTCCGACCAGGTGCCCGACGTCTGCGTGATCATGATCGGCGCGAACGACGTGACCCACCGGATGCCGCCCACCCGCTCGGTCCGCCATCTGTCCTCGGCGGTACGACGGCTGCGCACGGCCGGCGCCGAGGTCGTCGTCGGCACCTGTCCCGACCTGGGCACGATCGAGCCGGTCCAGCAGCCGCTGCGCTGGCTGGCCCGCCGGGCCTCACGCCAGCTGGCGGCCGCCCAGACGATCGGCGCCGTCGAGCAGGGCGGCCGCACGGTCTCCTTGGGCGACCTGCTGGGCCCCGAGTTCGAGGCCAACCCGCGCGAGCTGTTCGGCCCCGACCACTACCACCCCTCGGCGGAGGGGTACGCGACGGCGGCCATGGCGGTCCTGCCCACGGTCTGCGCGGCCCTCGGCCTCTGGCCGGCGGACGAGGAACGCCCGGACGTCTCCCGCCGCGAGGGTTTCCTGCCGGTGGCCCGAGCAGCGGCGGAGGCGGCCTCGGAGGCCGGCACAGAGGTGACAGCCGCGATGCCGACGGGCCCCCGAGGCCCCTGGGCCCTCCTGAAGCGCCGCCGGAGGCGGCGGGTGACGGAATCGGAGCCGACATCCCGCCCCAGCACATCGGGAGTCTGACCCACCGACCCACCGACCCACCCGGGGCCCCGGCGCACCGGCCGCCCGGGGGTCCGGCCCACCGGCCCGGCCCACCGGACCCTCCGGAGACCGCCCATCCAACCCGGCCGGAATCCGCCTACACGACCGCCCGGGGCCCGGCGTTCCAGCCCGCCCGGGGCCTGCCCTTCGAACCCGCCCGGGGCCCGGCGTTCCAGCCCGCCCGGGACCCGGCCTTCGACCCGCCCGGGGCCCGGCGTTCGAACCCGCCCGGGACCCGGCCTTTCTACCCGCCCGGGGCCCTGCGTTCCAGCCCGTCCGGGACCCGGCCTTCGACCCGCCCGGGGCCTGCCCTTCGAACCCGCCCGGGGGACCCGGCCGTCCAACCCGCCCCGGGAGTCCGCTTCTCAGCCCGTCCGGCGTTTGAGGACGAGGCCCCTTCAGGGCCGATCTGGGGTCTGGAGGCGCAGCCCCAGGGGCCGGTCCCCAGGGCCCGCACGCGGAACCACCCGCAGATTTCCCGGCCCACCACCGAAGACCAAAGCAAGCGCTTAGTAAATTGCGGTCAGAGTCACACCGCCGCCCCCGTGACCCAGCCCATACGTACGGGTAACTTCCCAGACAGCCGTGCCCGTACGAACCCCCTCGCCAATGGAGCCGTGATGCCCGAAGCAGTCATCGTCTCGACCGCCCGCTCACCCATCGGCCGCGCATTCAAGGGCTCCCTGAAGGACCTGCGCCCGGACGACCTCACCGCCACGATCATCCAGGCCGCCCTCGCCAAGGTCCCCGAGCTGGATCCGAGGGACATCGACGACCTGATGCTCGGCTGCGGCCTGCCCGGCGGCGAGCAGGGCAACAACCTCGGCCGCATCGTGGCGGTGCAGATGGGGATGGACCACCTCCCCGGCTGCACGATCACCCGCTACTGTTCCTCGTCCCTGCAGACCAGCCGGATGGCCCTGCACGCCATCAAGGCCGGCGAGGGCGACGTCTTCATCTCGGCCGGCGTCGAGACGGTCTCCCGGTTCGCCAAGGGCAACTCCGACAGCCTGCCGGACACCCGCAACCCGTTCTTCGCCGAGGCGGAGGCCCGCACCGCGGCCGTCGCCGCGCAGGAGGGCACCACCTGGCACGACCCGCGCGAGGACGGCCTCGTCCCGGACGCGTACATCGCGATGGGCCAGACCGCCGAGAACCTCGCCCGCATCAAGGGCGTCACCCGTCAGGACATGGACGAGTTCGGCGTCCGCTCCCAGAACCTCGCCGAGGAAGCCATCAAGAACGGCTTCTGGGAGCGGGAGATCACCCCGGTCACGCTCCCCGACGGCACCGTCGTCAGCAAGGACGACGGCCCGCGCGCCGGCGTCACACTGGAGGGCGTCCAGGGCCTGAAGCCGGTCTTCCGCCCCGACGGTCTGGTCACCGCCGCCAACTGCTGCCCGCTGAACGACGGTGCCGCCGCGGTCGTCGTCATGAGCGACACCAAGGCCCGCGAGCTCGGCCTCACCCCGCTCGCCCGCATCGTGTCGACCGGCGTCTCCGGCCTGTCCCCCGAGATCATGGGCCTGGGCCCGGTCGAGGCGAGCAAGCAGGCGCTGCGCCGGGCCGGCCTCACCATCGACGACATCGATCTGGTCGAGATCAACGAGGCGTTCGCCGCCCAGGTGATCCCCTCCTACCGCGAGCTCGGCATCGACCTGGACAAGCTGAACGTCAACGGCGGCGCCATCGCCGTCGGTCACCCCTTCGGCATGACGGGCGCCCGCATCACCGGCACGCTGATCAACTCCCTTCAGTTCCACGACAAGCAGTTCGGCCTGGAGACGATGTGCGTCGGCGGCGGCCAGGGCATGGCGATGGTCATCGAGCGCCTGAGCTGATCGCCCGAACCGGGGCCCTGGGCAAGGCCCCTGAGTAACTGCCCCCGCACGCCCCGTGACGGATCGGCCCGGAGTCCGGAAAGCCCCTGGATTCCGGGCCGTTCTGTGATCCAATCTCCCCCAGGATGTGACCTATCTCCCTCCCCGGAGGGATTTACGCAGCTCAGCGCCTTTCTGCACCAAACCCCAGGCCCAAAGTCCTGCCCGTTTCGTGACGTTACGCACTGACAGCTGGATAGTCCGCCCTTCAAGCTGATGTAGGAAGTCGGGGGTCGACTTTGAACCGGGAGTACGTCAGTGAGCGCCATGCCGATCGCCTTGCTGGTCACCACGGCCGCCACGGGCGCCGTGGGCGTCGCCGTCCTGCGCACCCTTCTGCAGTTGCGCCGGCAGGTCGCCGCCCTGCACACCCAGCTCGCCAAGGACGCCAGGAACGCCGAGGAGACCGCCGCCGAACTGCGCGGCTTCGTCCCGGCCGCCCGTAGTACGGCGGACGCGTCCGAGATACGCGCCGCCGTCGCCGAGGCGCTCGCGGAGGAGCGGGAGCGGGAGCTGGCCGAGGCCCGCGCCTTCTGGGCCGCCCAGGAGGCCCGTGACGCCTCCGACGCGCCCACTCTGCTGGGCCTCCCGGACAGCGAGCTGTTCCTGCCCCGGCAGACCGACTTCGTGGGCCTGGAGCCCCTGGAGTCGGTGAGCGAGCCGTCCGCGGACGCCGACGAGTTCGCCGGGGACTCCGCCGAACTGGCCGCCGCCCGCCGCCGCCACCCGTCCCACCCCGACTTCGTACCGGTCCAGTCACCGCTCGTGAACGACCACGAGCGCACGGTGGCGACGCTCGAGGAACTGGCCGCGTCGCAGATCGAACTGACCGATGTCCGCCCGGGCCCTCTCGGCACCCTGGACGTCTACGTCTTCGCCGACGGCACCACCCTGTGCATGACCCCCGGCCACCGCGAGACGGCGGAGCGCCTCGCCGCGGCCCTCACCGCGGGCGAGACCCCGTTCCTGCTGGGCGGCTCGGGCATCTCGGGCGCGTACACGCTGACGTTCCAGTGCGGCGCGGAGAACGTCTACATCCTCGCCGACCGGGTCATAGCGAGCCTGTGAGGCTCACAGGCCTCACCTGCCTCACACGCCCGCCCGCTTCTGCGCCTGCGCCACCAGTTCCACAGCTTCTCGGATCTGGCCCTCGTCCGTGAGCACGAGGGCCAAGTCGTGCGCCGCGACGGTGATTTGGTCGGCGGCGGCGAACATACCGGCGTCCGGCATCTCGCGGGGCGGCGATCCCGGGTCCTCGATGAGCTGCGTGCGCCGGGCCAACTCCCTGGCGAGCGCCAGCGCCTCCGCGGCCGCGCCTCTTTGGAGGCGGCTCTGCGGAGCGGCACGCAGACGATCGGCGAAGTGGTCCACCGCACGGGTGAGGGACGTCGTATCAGCCACGGCGCGAGACTACGCGTCGCACCGGGACTGTTGCCAACGGGCGAACACTCAGGCACGGTGACCTGAAGGACCGGCTTACATCCCCTTTGCTACCGGAGGCGCCGATGTCCCATGTCCTCTCCGAGGAGACCCACCGCAACATACTGGCCCGCATCCCCCATTGCACCGGTCGTGAAGTCGCCGACTGGCTGCGCACCGTCGACGAAGGCCCCGCTCTCCGCTTCGAGGAGAAGGTCAGCTGGCTGCGCGCCGAGCACAACCTCGCGTACGGCCATGCCAAGGCGATCATCCACGAGTACGACCTGAGGAGGGCCGCGCGCAAACTCCTCTAGCGCGCACGCGACACACCGCCCACGGACACGGAGAAGGGCCCCGGGATGTGATCCCGGGGCCCTTCTCACCGTCCGACCGGTGTGCGGTCGACCCGGCCGCTCGTGGTCGCTCGGTCGCTCGGTCGCTCAGTCGCTGTTGAGGATCGACAGGAGTCGCAGGAACTCCATGTAGATCCAGACCAGCGTCAGCGTGAGGCCGAAGGCGGCGAGCCAGGCCTCCTCGCGCGGGGCGCCGTACGCGATGCCGTCCTCGACCTGCTTGAAGTCCAGGGCGAGGAAGCAGGCGCCGAGCAGGATGCCGATGACACCGAACACGATGCCGAGCGGACCGCTGCGGAAGCCGAGGCCGTCACCGCCGCCGAAGACGGTGAACAGCAGGTTCACGGCCATCAGAAGGACGAAGCCGAGCGCGGCGGCCATCACGAAGCCGTAGAAGCGCCGGTTGACGCGGATCCAGCCCGCCTTGTACGCCACGAGCACACCGGCGAAGACCGCCATGGTGCCCATCACGGCCTGGGCGACGACGCCGTCCGCGATGTACGTGGAGACCGCGCTGGAGATCACGCCGAGGAAGACGCCCTCGAGGGCGGCGTACGACAGGATCAGCGCGGGGGCCGCGCGGCGCTTGAACGACTGCACCAGGGCCAGCACCATGGCGACCAGGCCGGCGCCGATGGCGATGCCGTACGACTTGCCGAGGTTGGCCTCGTCGACGGGCAGCAGCACCCAGGACAGCACCGCCGTGAGGACCACCAGGCCGAGCGTGGTCGCGGTGCGCGCGACGACGTCGTCCATGGTCATGCGGCCGGTGGCGGCCGGGGCCTGCGGCGGGGCGCCGTACTGAAGGTCCTGCTGGGCGTAAGGGTTCTGCGCGTACGGGTTGCCGGCCTGCTGGGCGTAGGGGTTGCCCTGCTGCGTGCCGACTGCGGGTCCCCCGGCCTGCGGCGCGGCGTTGAAGCCCGCGTAGCCGTTGTCGCGGCTGAACCCCCGTCGCGAGAAGACCGGGTTTCTGCTCCTCATTGCACTCCTCCGTGGCCACACTGCGCGGCCTTGAGCTCAAGGGTAATGGGTAGGCAAAGGATTGACCCTAGTGCTTGGGGAGGATCTTTCCCTCTTGCTGCTGGCCAACACGCTACGTGGCGTCGTGATTCCCGGCACAGGAGGGAGGTATTCATGACCAAGCCGCGACACGGCCGGTATCGCGCGGAGACCGGACGGCCCCGGACGGGCCCCGAAGGAACGCGTTGTCCGGTCACCCGAACGGGAACCCGGTGTACGCCTCGGCCAGGTCGGTCTCGGCGGCGCGGGAGGAGGCGATCCGCTCCAGACGGGCCAGCTGGAGACGGTCCTCGAAGGAGGTGGCGTCGGGGGCGCGATGCAGGAGGGTGGTCATGTCGTACGAGAACCGCTCGGCCTGCCACACGCGCCGCAGACAGGTCGCGGAGTAGGCGTCCAGGAGAGCGGTGGACCCCGTCTCCCTGCGATGTGCCAGGGCCCGCGCGAAGGTGACGACGTCCCCGACGGCGAGGTTCAGCCCCTTCGCCCCGGTCGGCGGCACGATGTGGGCCGCGTCCCCGGCGAGGAAGAGCCGGCCGTGCCGCATGGGCTCGTGCACGTAGGAGCGCATGGGGGTGACCGACTTCTGGGTGATCGCCCCGCGCTCCAGCTTCCAGTCGTCGTCGGTCTCGAAGCGGCGCTCCAGCTCGTCCCAGATCTCCTCGTCCGCCCATGCCTGCGCGTCCGTGCCCTCGGGCACCTGGAGGTAGAGACGGGAGACGGACGGGGAGCGCATGGACAGCAGCGCGAAGCCGCGGTCGTGGCGGGCGTAGACGAGCTCGTCGTGCGAGGGCGGCACGTCGGCGAGGATGCCGAGCCAGCCGAACGGGTACGTCCGCTCGAAGACGCGGGTCAGCTCCTGCGGTATCGCCTGCCGGGCGATGCCCCAGAAGCCGTCGCAGCCCACCACGTAGTCGCACTCCAGGACGTCCTCGACGCCCTCGTGGCGGAAGCGGACCCGCGGGTGGTCGGTCTCGGCGCCCTCGACGGCCAGCGCCTCCGCCTCGAACAGCAGCGGGCCGCCGTCCTCGAGCTGGAGGGCGATGAGGTCCTTGCACACCTCGGTCTGCGCGTAGACCGTCACGGACCGGCCGCCGGTGAGGGCGGGGAAGTCGACGCGGTGACGCCGCCTGTCGAAGCGCAGCTCTATGCCGTCGTGGCGCAAGCCCGCGCGGTCCATGCGCTCCCCGGCGCCGGCCGCGCGCAGCACGTCCACCGTGCCCTGCTCCAGGATCCCGGCGCGCTGGCGCTGCTCGACATGGGCGCGGTCGCGGCTCTCCAGCACGACGGAGTCGATACCGGCGTTGTGCAGCAGACGGGCGAGGAGGAGGCCGGCGGGGCCGGCGCCGACGATGCCGACGGTGGTGCGCATCGCGCGATCCCTTCACTGTTCGCACAGTGAAGTTTTCTTCACTGCCTTGGGACGTGAGTCTGCGCCCCCGTCCACCGGGTGTCAACGGTCGATGCGGCGATACGCCGGGAGGTTCTCGTCGAGACCTGAAGGGAGCCGGCCGTCACCGCGGTCAAAGTCTCGATGGAGGATGCAGCGATCGGCGAGACGTCGGAAGTGCCCAGAGCCGGACTTGAACCGGCACGCCCGCGAAGGGGCAGCGAGGTTTAAGCTCGCCGTGTCTGCATTCCACCATCTGGGCAGGCCTGAGGGCTCCGCTTGAGCTTCCGACCCTATCGGGATCCGTCCCTCGAACAGCGGAACAGCGGACCGATGTTGTCTTATTTTATTGACGTCTGAGGGTGCATCAGCACCTGGAACTGGCCATCCGCACGTGCCAGTAGCCTCGCGCCTGGCAACCGCTCGTGTATGCGGAATGACGGAATTTCACCGTCCGAACGAGGTTGCTCCACCGGTTCTTGACGATCCGGCTCTCAGGGACGGGCGTCATCCCCAGGTATGACACAGCGGTCCACCGTCCGACCCGAGGCTGCCTTCGGAACCGGAACAGCGGGTGACTACACGGCCGTCGGCGGCCAGGACGATGGTGCACATCCCCCAGACATGCCGTCGTCCCGTCAGGAGCCCCGCCCGTGACCACCAGCCCCCTCGCCGACCGGACCACCACGGTGGCCGCACGCGCCACGGACCTGTCGAAGATCTACGGACAGGGCGAGACCCAGGTGGTCGCTCTGGACCGGGTCTCGGTCGACTTCCGGCAGGCCGAGTTCACCGCGATCATGGGACCCTCCGGCTCCGGCAAGTCCACGCTGATGCACTGTGTGGCGGGCCTCGACAGCTTCTCCTCCGGCTCGGTGCGCATCGGCGACACCGAACTCGGCACGCTGAAGGACAAGCAGCTCACCAAGCTGCGCCGGGACAAGATCGGGTTCATCTTCCAGGCGTTCAACCTGCTGCCGACGCTGACGGCGATCGAGAACATCACCCTCCCGATGGACATCGCGGGCCGTAAGCCCGACAAGGAGTGGCTGGAAAAGGTCATCCGGATGGTGGGGCTCGCCGACCGGCTGCGTCACCGGCCCTCGCAGCTCTCCGGCGGTCAGCAGCAGCGGGTCGCCGTCGCCCGCGCCCTCGCCTCCCGACCGGACATCGTCTTCGGTGACGAGCCGACCGGAAACCTCGACTCGCGTTCGGGCGCCGAGGTACTGGGCTTCCTGCGCAACTCGGTGCGGGAACTGGGGCAGACGGTGGTGATGGTGACCCACGACCCGGTGGCGGCGGCCTACGCGGACCGGGTGATCTTCCTGGCGGACGGGCGGATCGTCGACGAGGTGTACGGGCCGACGGCGGACTCGGTGCTGGACCGCATGCTGCGTCTCTCCGGGGGAAACCCCCGGACCCCCGAGTCCGACGCCAAGGGCCGCACCAGCTGATCCCCCACCGGGACCGACCGCTCGTCGCCGAGCAGGACTGAGAAGAACCCATGTTCCGTACCGCCTTGCGCAACGTACTCGCGCACAAGGCCCGGCTCCTGATGACCGTGCTCGCCGTGATGCTCGGCGTGGCCTTCGTGTCGGGGACGCTGGTCTTCACCAACACTCTTTCGGGCGCCCTCCAGAACAGCTCCGCCAAGGGCTTCGACCAGGTCGACGTGGCCGTCACCGCCGAGGTCCAGGACGACGTCGGCGACCGCATCGTCAAGACGCCCGAGCTGACCCAGGCGCTGCTGGAGCAGAGCGCGAAGGCGCCGGGCGCCGCGTCCGCCATCGGCGTCGTCAACGGCTTCACCGCCATCGCCGACAAGGACGGCAAGCTCATCGGCGGCGGCTTCCAGTCGCAGGGCGGCAACTACTGGGGCGACAAGGACGCCCGGTACCCGCTCGCCACCGGCCGCGCGCCGAGCGGCGCCGGCGAGGTCGCCATCGACTCCCGAACCGCCGAGCGGGCCGGGTACGGGGTCGGCGACACCGTACGGATCTCCGTCGACGGTCCCGTCCTCGCCCCGAGGATCACCGGCATCTTCACCACCGACGACGGCAATGTCGCGGCCGGCGGCAGCCTCGCCCTGTTCGACACGGCGACCGCGCAGACACTCTTCGGCAAGCCCGGCACCTACGACGAGATCGACGTGCGGGCCGCCGCCGGGACCTCGCAGAGCGCGCTGAAGGCCGCGCTGGACACCGCCCTGCCGAAGGACGAGGTCGAGACCACCACCGGCAGGCAGCTCGCCGACGACCAGGCGGAGATGATCTCCGCGTCGATGAGCGGGATGAAGCAGGGCCTGCTGGTCTTCGCCGGGATCGCGCTGTTCGTCGGCACCTTCATCATCGCCAACACCTTCACCATGCTGGTCGCCCAGCGCACCAAGGAACTCGCGCTGATGCGGGCGGTCGGCGCCTCACGCCGGCAGGTCACGCGGTCGGTGCTGATCGAGGCGTTCGTCGTCGGCACGGTCGCCGGGGTGACCGGTCTGATCGCCGGCGTCGGCATCGGGGCCGGGCTGCGCTCACTGCTCGGGACGCTGGGGGCGACCGTCCCCGACGGCCCGCTCGTCGTCTCGGGCGGCACGGTCGCCACCGCGCTCGTCGTCGGCGTCGTCATCACCATGCTGGCCGCCTGGCTGCCCGGCCGCCGGGCCGCGAAGATCCCGCCGGTCGCCGCGATGAGCAGCGTGCATGCGACCGCGAGCACCAAGTCGCTGGTGCTGCGCAACACGCTGGGCGCGCTGTTCTCGGCGGCGGGCGTCGCCGTGGTCCTGGTCGCGACGACGATGAGCGGCTCCGACGGCCAGGCCCCGATGGGGCTCGGCGCCGTCCTGCTCATCCTCGGCGTCTTCATCCTGACCCCGCTGCTGTCCCGCCCGCTGATCGCGGCCGCCGCGCCCGTCCTGCGGATCTTCGGGGTGTCCGGCAAGCTGGCCCGGCAGAACGCGGTGCGCAACCCGCGCCGTACGGCGGCCACGGCCTCCGCGCTGATGATCGGCCTGACCCTGATCACCGGCATGACGGTGATGGCGGGCAGCCTCCAGAAGTCCATCGACAAGATGGCGTCCTCCGCGATCAGGGCCGACTACGTCGTGTCGATGGCGAACGGCAACGAACTCTCCGCCGACATCGACGAGAAGCTGAAGGCCGCCGCCGGAGTGACCGCCACCAGCCCGATGCGCAACGCGCCCGGCCGGATCGACGGCACGACCGAGTACCTCACCGGCGTCACCGGCTCCACCATCGGCGCCCTGACCGACCTGGAGGTCGGCCAAGGCTCCTTCGAGGTGGGCGGCGGGCAGGTCGTCGTCGACGACGCCACCGCCGAGTCGCACGGCTGGAAGGCCGGTTCGTCCTTCACGGTGAACTACGAGGACGGCAAGAAGCAGCAGCTGACGGTGTCCGGGGTCTACGAGGGCAACGAGCTGATCGAGGGCATCCTGCTGGACAACGCCGCCCTCACCCCGCATCTGGCGGACCCGACCGACATGCGGGTCATGGTCAAGACCTCCGGCGGCGCCTCGGACGCCACGAAGGACCGGCTCGAGAAGGCCCTCGGCTCCAACCCGGCCATCAAGGTCCAGAGCAAGCAGGACCTCTCCGACGAGGTCGCGAAGATGTTCACGCTGATGCTGAACATGCTCTACGGGCTGCTCGCGATGGCCGTGATCGTCGCGGTCCTGGGCGTCATCAACACCCTCGCGATGTCGGTCTTCGAGCGTTCCCAGGAGATCGGCATGCTGCGGGCCATCGGCCTGGACCGGCGCTCGGTCAAGCGGATGGTCCGGCTGGAGTCCCTGGTGATCTCGCTCTTCGGCGGGGTGCTCGGCATCGGCCTGGGCGTGTTCTTCGGCTGGGCGGCCGGTGAGCTGCTCGGCACCCGCATGGCCACGTACGAACTGGTCGTGCCGTGGGCCCGGATGGCCGTCTTCCTGGTGCTGGCCGCCGGGGTGGGCATCCTGGCCGCGCTGTGGCCGGCCCGGCGGGCGTCGCGCCTGAACATGCTGACCGCGATCAAGTCCGAGTAGCCGGCACCCGCACGAGGGGCCCCGTCGTTCGGTGCGACGGGGCCCCTCGCGCGTCGGGCGGCGGTCAGTTCCAGGTGCGGGCGCGCAACGGCATCCCGGAGTCGCCCGACTCCGGCGTCCGGACGGCCAGGACCTGGTTGACGCCGATCTGGTTGCGTTCGAAGGCGAGGGCGGAGGCCGCCATGTAGAGCCGCCAGACCCGCGCGCGGCCGGGGCTGGAGAGCTGGACCGCCCGGTCCCAGTCGGTCTCCAGACGGGCGACCCAGCGGCGCAGCGTGAGGGCGTAGTGCTCGCGGATCGACTCGACGTCGCGGACCTCGAGGCCCGCGCGTTCGAGCTGGCCCACCGTGGTGCCGACGGGGGCGAGTTCGCCGTCCGGGAAGACGTAGGCGTCGATGAACGAGTCCACGCCGTACGTCGACTCGTCGCGCTGCGGGCGGCGGGCGATCTGGTGGTTGAGCAGCCGGCCGCCGGGCCGGAGCAGCGCGCACAGGACCTGCGCGTACTCCAGGTACTTCGCGGAGCCGACGTGTTCCGCCATCCCGATGGAGGAGATCGCGTCGAAGGGACCGTCGTCGACGTCCCGGTAGTCCTGGACGCGGATCTCGACCTTGTCGGTGAGCCCGGCGTCGGCGACGCGCTTGCGGGCGAAGGCCGCCTGCTCCTGGGAGAGGGTGATCCCGACGACGGTCGCGCCGTGCTCACGGGCCGCGTGGACGGCGAGGGAGCCCCAGCCGCAGCCGACGTCCAGCAGCCGCGCCCCCGGTCTCAGGTCCAGCTTGCGGCAGACGAGTTCGAGTTTGTCGTGCTGGGCGCGTTCGAGGGTGCTGTCCGCGGACTCCCAGTAGGCGCACGAGTAGACCATGGACGGGCCGAGGACGAGCGCGTAGAAGTCGTTGCCGACGTCGTAGTGGTGGCTGATGGCGCGTCGGTCGGTGCGGCGGGTGTGGAGGTGGCCGGTCCGGCGGACCTCTTCCCGCGGCGGGGCGGGCGGCAGCGGCGGTCCGGCGAGTTTCAGCAGGCCGCGCACCGCCGAACGGAAGTCCGGGTCGCGCAGCGCCTGCCCGAGCGTGCGGGCGTCCTCTCCGCGCTCCCAGATCAGACCGGCGAGCAGATCGAGAGCGGTGTACAGATCCCCCTCGATCTCCAGGTCTCCGGCCACCCAGGCGCGGGCGAGGCCGAGTTCGCCCGGCTTGAAGAGGAGCCGGCGCAGGGCCCGGCGATTGCGTACGACCAGGGCCGGCGCGTCGGGCGGGCCCGCCTGCGAACCGTCCCAGGCGCGGACACGCACCGGAAAGGGGGCTCCCAGCAACTGTTCGACGAGGGCATGGAGCCGCGGCGCGGCGTCAGCCATGATGCACACCTCCGTGACGGGTGATCCCGCAATGTCCTGACACCACGTAAACACGGAAAAGCACGCCGTCCAGTCCCGCGCGGCCGTCACGGCTCGGCAAAATACATGTATGCAACATGTGTCGTCCGGCGGCGGGGCGGGCGAACGCCGAAGGGGCCGTCCGCACCACGGATGGCGGACGGCCCCTTCGGGGGTGTTTCAGTGACCGGCGGCCCGAAGGCCGCAGGTCGGGTGACGCGCGGTCAGCCGACCGGGGGCCAGGTGACCGGACGTCAGGCGACCGGAGGTCAGGAGGCCTTGGCCTTCTCGCTCTCGGCCTTCTCGGCGGTCGGCTTCGCGGCGACCGGAGCCGGCTTCGCGGCCTCGTAGAACTCCTCGCGCGGGGACTCCAGCGCACCCAGCGCCACGACCTCGCGCTTGAGGAACATGCCGAGCGTCCAGTCGGCGAAGACGCGGATCTTACGGTTCCACGTCGGCATCGCCATGCCGTGGTAGCCGCGGTGCATGTACCAGGCGAGACGGCCCTTGAGCTTGATCTTCACCTTGCCCATGACGATCATCGCGACGCCCTTGTGGAGGCCGAGGCCCGCCACCGCACCCTTGTTGGAGTGCGAGTACTCCTTCTGCGGGAAGCCCCGCATACCGGAGATCACGTTGTCGCCGAGGACCTTGGCCTGCCGCAGCGCGTGCTGCGCGTTCGGCGGGCACCAGGCGTTCTCCACACCGGCCTTGCGGGCGGCGACGTCCGGGACCTGGGCGTTGTCGCCGGCGGCCCAGATGTAGTCGGTGCCCTGGACCTGGAGGGTCGCGGCCGTGTCGACGTGACCGCGGGGGCCCAGCGGCAGGCCGTAGCGGGCCAGCACCGGGTTGGGCTTGACGCCGGCCGTCCACACGATGGTGCTGGAGTCGACCTCGAGGCCGTTCTTCAGCACCACGTGACCGTCGACGCAGGAGTCCATCGAGGTGGAGAGGTAGATCTCCACACCGCGGCCCTCGAGGTGCTCCTTGCCGTACTGGCCCAGCTTGGGGCCGACCTCGGGAAGGATCTTGTCCGCGGCGTCGACGAGGATGAAGCGCATGTCCTCGCGGGACACCGTCTTGTAGTACTTGGCCGCGTCCCGGGCCAGGTCCTCGACCTCACCGATGGTCTCCGCACCGGCGAAACCGCCGCCGATGAAGACGAAGGTGAGCGCCTTGCGGCGGATCTCCTCGTCGGTCGTGGAGTCGGCCTTGTCGAGCTGCTCGAGGACGTGGTTGCGCAGGCCGATGGCCTCCTCGACACCCTTCATTCCGATGCCCTGTTCGGCCAGGCCGGGGATCGGGAAGGTGCGGGAGACCGCGCCGAGCGCGATCACCAGGTAGTCGAAGGGCAGCTCGTACGCCTCGCCGACCAGCGGGGCGATCGTGGCGACCTTGCGGTCCTGGTCGATGGTGGTGACCCGGCCGGTGAGGACCTCCGCCTTGGGCAGCACGCGTCGCAACGGGACGACGACATGGCGCGGGGAGATGTTGCCGGCGGCGGTTTCGGGGAGGAAGGGCTGGTAGGTCATGTACGACCGGGGGTCGACGACCGTGACGGTCGCCTCGCCGTAGCGCATCTTCTTCATGATGCGCCGAGCTGCGTACAGGCCTACGTACCCACCGCCTACTACGAGGATCCTGGGACGCTCCGTGGTGCTCATGCCATCGAGTATCCACCCGCTCGAGGGGGGTCGCTCGTGCGCCCCTTCACAAGCTTCTCGGGGGTGTGTGCTATCCTCCGCCGCTCGCGTGATCCACGTCATGGCGCGAAGCGGGAACCAGCGTGTAGGGCATGGCGTTGTCAATGCCGCGTGAGCTGCCTCTCCGGGCCCGGAAGGGCTCCGTGAGGGCCATTCGGGACCCCCTTCCCGGGTCTCCGCGATACGTCCGCGCGCGCCTCTTTTGAACACGTTCACACGGGTGTTGGGCCCCCGGAAGGGTCAATGGAGACACGTCTGTCCTCCGACAGGGCCGAATTCCTTGTGAAGAACTTCACGAACTTTCCCGAGGGGCTGCCTCCGGAACGCGTCCGAGGGGCCACGAAGAGCCCCTCGGGACTGCTCATCCGCGCATCCTGCCTGCTCAGCAGAGTGCAAGTAGCGGGTCTTGCGGAGTCACGCGATCGACCAGGCGATGCCGTCGAGGATGTCGTGCTCGCTCACGACGACCTCCTCCGCGCCGATCCGCTCCATGATCGCCAGCAGGACGAGCGCGCCCGCCGCGATCACGTCCACCCGGCCCGGGTGCATCGCCGGATGCGCCGCGCGCTGCTCGTGGGTGGCCCGCAGAAGGTCGTCGCTGATGCTCCTGACCCGGTCGAGACCGATCCGCGCGTGGTGGATCCGCGTGGAGTCGTACGCCTCCAGTCCCAGGGCGATCGCCGCGACCGTGGTCACCGAGCCGGCCAGGCCGACCAGGGTGTGCGCCTCGCGCAGCGGGACCGTCCGCTCGGCGAGGTCGAGCGCGGCCTCGATGTCCGCGCATATGGCCGCGACCTGTCCGGCGGTGGGCGGGTCGGTGACCTTCCCGTCCACGACCAGGTGCCGCTCGGTCATCCGTACGCAGCCCACGTCGACGGAGCGCGCGGCGCGCACCCGGTCGTCGCCGACCACGAACTCGGTGGAACCACCGCCGATGTCCACCACCAGGAAGGGTTTGGCCAGGTCGGCGCGGACCACGAGTTCCTTCGTGGCGCCGGTGAAGGAGAACTCGGCCTCCTGGTCGCCGGTGATGACCTCGGGCTCGACGCCGAGGATGTCCAGCACCCCGCGCACGAACTCGTCCCGGTTCTCCGCGTCCCGGGAGGCGGAGGTGGCGACGAAGCGCAGCCGCTGCGCGCCGTACTCCTTGATGGCGGCCGCGTACTCCCGGCAGGCCGCGAAGGTCCGCTCCAGCGCCTCGGGGGCGAGCCGTCCGGTGCGGTCGACGCCCTGGCCGAGGCGGACGATCGTCATCCGGCGGTCCAGGTCGACCAGTTCGCCGGTCTCCGGATCGGCGTCGGCGACCAGGAGGCGGATCGAGTTCGTACCGCAGTCGACGGCGGCGACGCGGGTCACCGGGCGGCCGCCTGCACGTCGTCCCGCTCGACCGGCACCACGCAGGTGCCCTTGCGCCACCACTGCGGGAGCATCTCCAGGGCCTCGTCACCGAGGGGGTTCACGCCCGGGCCGGCGGCCAGGGAGTGCGCGACGAGCACGTGCAGGCACTTCACACGGTCCGGCATGCCGCCCGCGCTCGGGAAGTTCTTCAGCTCCTCGATCTCGTCCCGGCGCCGGATGTAGTCCTCGTGCGCGGCGCGGTAGGAGGCGGCCAGCTCCGGGTCGGTCCCGAGCCGCTCCGTCATCTCCTTCATCACGCCGTTCGCCTCGAGCGTGCCGATGGCCGAGTTGGCCTTCGGGCACGTCAGGTAGTACAGCGTCGGGAAGGGCGTGCCGTCGGGCAGGCGGGGGGCCGTCTCCACGACGTCCGGTTCACCGCACGGGCAGCGGTGCGCGATCGCGCGCAGGCCGCGCGGCGGCCGTCCGAGCTGCTGCTTGAAAGCCTCGACGTCCGCGTCGGTGGGCTCGGTGCGCGGGGTGGTCGGCGGGGGCGTTTCCATGCCTGTCTTTCTATCGGTTCTGGCGACCGGTTCCGGCTAGCGGTTCCGGCTACTGGTTCTGGCGACTGGGCCGGCTACTGGTTCCGGCTACTGATTCTGCCTACCGGCTCGGTCTGCCGGGTCTGTCCACCGGGTCGGTCTGCCGGGTCGGTCGATATGCAAGTCCGCGGTCTGACGGTGCGTGCGGTGGGCGGACCGGTCGGTTCACCGGCCGGAGGCGTCGGCCTTGTCGACGGCGTCCCAGACGTTCGAGTACCAGGGGCGGTCGGCCGCCCCGAGATCGGTGCGGGACTGCCTGGCCGCGTCCGGGTCGATCACGACGAATCCGGTCTCCCCCGGCAGTACGTAGTGCAACCGCTGCCGGATCTGCTGCTCGGCGTAGGCGTCGTCCTGCCAGCGCGCCTTGAGGTCGCGCAGCTGCTCGACGCGTTCCCTCGCCTGCTGCTTCTCACGCTGCAGGTCGGCGATCTCGGCGCGCTGCGAGACGTACTGGCGCATCGGATAGGCCAGGGCGACGATCAGCGTGCACAGGACGAGCGCGAGGAGCGCGGCCCGGCCGGTGAGCCGGGAGCGGCGGGCCTGGCGCTTGGTCTGGGAGCGGTAGACCCGGGCCGCGGTCTGCTCGCCGAGCAGTTTGATCCTGGTCGCGGTGGAGAAACGGTCCCGGTCCTTCACGGCCACTGCTTCCCGCCTCCCGTCTCACACGTGCGTACGTCCCCGCACACGGTACGGGACCGGGTACGGGGACGTACGTACGACTGGCGGAGCCTTGACCCGGTTCGGGTCGACGGCGTCAGCCCTTGCTCAGCCCTTGAAGCGCGGGAAGGCGCTGCGACCGGCGTACACCGCGGCGTCGTCGAGGATCTCCTCGATGCGCAGCAGCTGGTTGTACTTGGCGACGCGGTCCGAGCGGGCCGGGGCGCCGGTCTTGATCTGACCGCAGTTCACCGCGACCGCGAGGTCGGCGATGGTGACGTCCTCGGTCTCGCCGGAGCGGTGGGACATCATGCACTTGAAGCCGTTGCGCTGGGCCATCTCGACGGCGTCCAGGGTCTCGGTCAGCGAACCGATCTGGTTGACCTTGACGAGCAGGGCGTTGGCGGAGCCCTCCTCGATGCCGCGGGCCAGGCGCTCGGGGTTGGTGACGAAGAGGTCGTCGCCGACGATCTGGACCTTGTCGCCCAGCTTGTCGGTGATGACCTTCCAGCCGGCCCAGTCGTCCTCGTACAGCGGGTCCTCGATGGAGACGAGCGGGTACGCGGAGACGAGCTCCTCGTAGTACTCGGTCATCTCGGCGGCCGAGCGGGACTTGCCCTCGAACTCGTACTTGCCGTCCTTGTAGAACTCGGACGCGGCGACGTCGAGCGCGAGCGCGATCTGCTCGCCGGGCACGTAACCGGCCTGCTTGATGGCCTCGATGATGAGGTCGAGCGCGGCGCGGTTGGACTCCAGGTTCGGGGCGAAGCCGCCCTCGTCGCCGAGGCCGGTGGACAGGCCCTTGGTCTTCAGCACCTTCTTGAGGGTGTGGTAGACCTCGGCGCCCCAGCGCAGCGCCTCGGAGAAGGACTCCGCGCCGATCGGGGCGATCATGAACTCCTGGATGTCCACGTTGGAGTCGGCGTGCGAACCGCCGTTCAGGATGTTCATCATCGGCACCGGCAGCAGGTGCGCGTTGGGGCCGCCCAGGTAGCGGAACAGCGGCAGGTCGCTGGCCTCGGAGGCGGCGTGGGCGACGGCGAGCGAGACGCCGAGGATGGCGTTGGCGCCGAGCGAGCCCTTGTTGTCGGTGGCGTCCAGGTCGAACATGGCCTGGTCGATCAGGCGCTGCTCGGTGGCGTCGTAACCGACGAGCTCCGGGCCGATCTGCTCGATGACCGCGAGGACGGCCTTCTCGACACCCTTGCCGTGGTAGCGGTTGGGGTCACCGTCGCGCAGCTCGATGGCCTCGAAGGCACCGGTGGAGGCGCCGGACGGAACGGCGGCACGACCCGTGCTGCCGTCGTCGAGGCCGACCTCGACCTCGACCGTGGGGTTGCCTCGGGAGTCCAGGATTTCCCGGGCTACGACGACGTCGATGGACGGCACGAGCATCTCCTTCTTGGGATGTGACGCTGGTTGTGCGGGGCCCAGGGGCCTTGACGAGCCCTTGCTGAGCCTTGCGACTAGAGCCTAACCGCCCCGGGGCCGTCGGCAGCCGACCGACCGTCCCGTGGACAGACAGACGGTACCTATTGTTTCCGCCCGGAACAAAGGGGGTGGCCGAGAAAGGCCCCCAGGAAGTGTCGAACGGGCAAAGAGAAACCCCGCTCCGGTGCGTACGGGGGAACACGCACCGGAGCGGGGAGCCCGTGGGGACGGGGGGTGACCCTCACGAGGTCTTCAGTGTGCCGACCTCGGATGTGAGGGCGCTGTGGCTTCTCTGGCAGCCAGGTGTCACTCCGGGTGCGGCGGCGCCTCGGGCGCCGGGTCACCTCGGGCGACGTGTCACTTCAGGTGCAGCTGCTGGCCCGGGTAGATCAGGTCGGCGTCGACGACGATGTCCTTGTTCAGCTCGAACAGCTTCGCCCAGCCGCCCTTGACCTTGTGCTTCTCGGCGATGGAGCTGAGGGTGTCGCCCTTGACGACCTTGTACTCACCGTCGCCCTTCTTGACCTTCTTGCCGGTCGGGGTGGTGACCGTCTTGGAGGCGGCCGGGCGGTCGGTCGAGCGGGAGGCGCTCTGCTCCTCGGTCGAGCGGCTGCTGGTGCTGCCGCTGTTCGACGAGCTGGACGAGCTGGAGGAGCCGGAGCCCGAGGAGTCGGCGGCGGAGCCGTTGTAGGCGGCGCCGGACAGGCCGGTGCCGCAGACCGGCCAGGCGCCCTTGCCCTGACCCGCGAGGACCTTCTCGCCGATGGCTATCTGCTGGGACTTGGAGGCCTGGTCGGCGGTGGAGGCGTAGGCGGTGCCGCCGTACGCGGCCCAGGTGGACGCCGAGAACTGGAGGCCGCCGTAGTAACCGTTGCCGGTGTTGATGGACCAGTTGCCGCCGGACTCGCACTGGGCGACCGCGTCCCACTCGGAGGAGGTGGCGGCGGAGGCGTTGCCGGCCGCCATCAGCGGGGCGGCGATGGCGACACCGGTGACGCCGGCGAGCGCGGCGACGCGGGTGGCCTTGGACGGACGGCGGTGCTTGCCCTTCGCGGAAAACAGCATGGTGGATCCCCTCACCGACGCCTGCGAGGTGAGCTGTCGGGTTCGGGCCGTGTGAGTTGCCCGGCCACTCCTCGCCCACCGGAGCGCTGCTCCGTGGGAGGTGTGGCTTCACCCCCAGCCGTTCCGGTCAACCGACCGGCGCGGCACTTACCTTGGGTCCCCCGCTCCTGCCTGCGGCGCTTGACGCGACGACTGTTCCCGGGGCGTCGCTGGCAGGATTCGGCGTTGCGACGGCCGGGGCCCGGGTTGCCGAGCGGCCTCGACCGTAGACACGCGATCGGCCGAATTTCAAAGACGATCAGGGCTTCTGAGACTCATCCCACACTTTCACCAAACCGGACATTCGGCGCGAAGCGTGACGTGAACTCCCGCTGTTTTTCTTGGGCTTTGCGCCCTATTCCACCCCTGTGTCGAGGGTCTGACCGGCGGCGATGTTGCTCGGGTCGACGCCGATGAGGTCCCTGTTCTCGGCATAGAGGGCGCGCCATCCGCCGTCGAGGCCAAGGGAGTCGGCGATGGACGCGAGGGAGTCGCCCTCCTGGACGACGTAGGTGGCCGCGGCATGCCGGCCGGCGGAGGCGGTGGTGGTGCCCTCCACGCCGGAGTCGGTCGCGCTCTCGGTCGCGGCCTCGTCCGCGGTGGCGCCGCGATGCTTGCCGGAGCCGAGGGAACCGGTGTCGACGAGGCTCCAAGAGCCCTCGGTCTGGCCTGAATTGTCCGAGTCGTCCGCTCCCGGGGCCGCCGTGGGCGAGGCGTCGGCCGTGGAGCCGTCGCCGCTGCCGCCGGAATCCCCGGACGTGCCGGAGTCATCCGCGGCGGCGGAGGAAGAGGACGAAGGGGAGGAAGCGGACGCCGAGGGCGAACTGGCGGAATCGCCGGACGAGTCGGACGATCCGGTGGAGGAGTCGTCGGCCGAGGAGCCCGAGGAGCCCGAGGATCCGGACAGCCCCCGGGACAGGTCGGACAATCCGGAGGACCCAGATGAGTCGGACGAGCCGGATGAGTCGGACGAGCCGTCCGCCACGCCGGTGTCCACGCTCAGCGCACCGTTCGCCTGGGTGAGCCCGGAGGTCAGCCCGCAGGTGCCCCACGCGCCGATCCCGTCGGCCGCGAGCACCTTCTGCGCCACGGCGATCTGCTGGCTGCGGCTGGCCAGGTCGGGGCTCGCCGCGTAGTCGAGGCCGCCGTACGCCTCCCAGTCCTTCTGGGTGAGGCTCAGGCCGCCGTACTCGCCGCCGCCCTCGTCGGCGCTCCACGAGCCGCCGGTCTCGCACTGCGCCACCTTGTCCCACACCGTGCCGTCGGCCGCGCTCGCGCCGGACGCGGCGAGCAGCGGGATGGCGATGGCGGAGCCCGTCACTCCGGCCGCGACGAGGAGGGCCGGGGCCTGGCGGGGGCGACGGTGACGACCGTTCCCGGAGAGCATGCGAAGGGCCTTTCTCTGGACAGCACTGACCGGCGCGGCGGGTAGGACCGATGCTCCGCGCTGACGAGTGAACGTATCGGCAGACGATCACTTGTCACAAGTTAATGCCGCGCAGATCACGTGAAGATCACAGACTTGAGGGTTGGTCACCTTTGCTCCGTCGAACGGTCACACTCCGGCTGACATCCGGTCAGGCGCGGTCCCCTTGTGATCCGGAATGCACCGGAGTGAACTGGACCGGCAAAGTCCGCAGTCCGCGCATGATGAGCCCGCCGCGCCACCTCAACTCGCCCGGATCCACGCCCAGTCGGAGATCGGGCAGGCGGGTGAGGAGGGTGGCCAGCGCGGTCTGGCCCTCCAGCCGGGCCAGCGGGGCTCCCAGGCAGTAGTGGATGCCGTGCCCGTAGCCGAGGTGCTGGTTGTCACGGCGGGACAGGTCGAGGGTGTCGGGGTCCGAGAAGCGAGCCGGGTCACGGTCGGCCGCCGCCAGCACCACGAGCACGGGATCGCCCGGCGCGATGTCCTGCCCGCCGATGCTCAGCGGCTCGGTCGCGAACCGCCAGGTGGCGAGTTCCACGGGACCGTCGTAACGCAGGAGTTCCTCGACGCCGGTCTCGAGGAGACCGCGGTCGCCTTCGCCGTCACCGGCGTCATCGCCTTCGGTGAGCGATCGCTGGAGGCGTTCGCGCTGCTCGGGGTGGGTGAGGAGGGCGTAGGTGCCGTTGCCGATGAGATTGACGGTCGTCTCGAAGCCGGCGAACAACAGGATGAAGGCCATGGCGGCGGCCTCGTTCTCGGTGAGGTGCTCGCCGTGGTCCGAGGCACGGATCAGACCGGAGATGAGGTCCTCACCCGGAGCCGGATCGGCCGGGAGCTCCGCGCGCTTGCGGTGGATGAGCTCCAGCAGGTAGCCGCGCATCTTCTTCACCGACCGCGCGACACCGCCCCTCGGGCCCCCGCCGTGCCGGATCATCATCCCCGCCCAGTCGCGGAAGTCGTCCTGGTCCTCGCGGGGGACGCCCAGAAGGTCGCAGATCGCGTAGATGGGGAGCGGAAAGGCGAAGTCGTGGATGAGGTCGGCCTCGCCGTCGGCGGCGAAGCGGTCGATGAGCTGATCCGTCAGCTCCTGGACGCGGGGCGCGAACTCGGCGACCCGGCGGGGCGTGAAGGCCTTGCTGACGAGCCGTCGCAACCGGGTGTGGTCCGGCGGGTCGATGTTGAGCAGATGCGTCATCAGCTCGGCCTTGCGCTCACCGGGGATGCCCGTTTTGCCCTTGGCGTGAGCCGGTTCGTCATGGTGGGCCGGGTTCTTGGAGAGCCGCTGGTCGGCGAGCGCCTGCTTCGCGTCGGCGTACCGGGTGACCAGCCAGGCCTCGACACCGCTGGGCAGGACCGTGCGGTGCACGGGCGCGTGCTCACGCAGCCAGGCGTAGGCGGGGTAGGGGTCGGTCGCGAACTCCCAGGTGAAGAGTTCGGGAGCGGTGCTGTCCGGGTCGTTCGTGTCGGGGTTGTCCGTGTCGGGGTTGTCCCTGTCGGGCTGCTCGGTCACTCCGTGACGGTAGCGGTCTCCCGGACGCGCTCCACGAGGGCCCTCCGCGCGGAAGGCACCCCATACCGACGGCGTCGCGGTACCGGACGGCGGCTTCGGGTGGGCGGGCGTTGGCGCAGTACCGCCCCCGGCCGCCGCGCGCCCGCTTCGCAAGCCCCGGCTCGTGCGACTCCCTGTCCCCGCGGACCGGATCAGGCGCTCAGGGTCCTGGCCGTTCGACCCCCTCGGCGCCCCGGATCGCGTCCCGGTATGCCCGCGCCGCCGCGCGCAGGGCTGCCTCCGGGTCGACACCCTCCGCTTCGGCTCGTGCCGCCAGGGCCAGCAGCTCGTAGCCGATGCCCTCGGCCGCCGGCAGCGGTACCTCCAGTCGTGCCGTGCGGGCCCGGGACACCAGTTTCGCCGCGAGGGCCAGGCCGGGCTGGTGGAGGGGGACGCCGTCGGTCACCGAATCCCGCCGCTTCTCCGCCGCCTTCGTGCGCAGCCAGTGCGCCTTCACCTCCTCCGGGGTGGTGGCCGTGGCGTCGCCGAAGACATGGGGGTGGCGGTGGATGAGCTTGGCGACGATGGTGCCCGCGACATCGTCGACGGAGAACGGGGACTCCTCGTCCTCCTCGGCGATGCGGGCGTGGAAGACGACCTGGAGCAGGACGTCGCCCAGCTCCTCGCGGAGTTCGTCGTGGTCGCCGTCCTCGATCGCCTCGACCAGTTCGTACGACTCCTCGACCGCGTACTTCGCCAGGCCCTTGTGGGTCTGCTGGGAGGACCACGGGCACTCGGCACGGATCCGGTCCATGACCTGGACGAGGTCGAGGAGCCGGGCGCCGGGGAGGTCGTAGGAGGCCGGGAGCAGTTCCAGCTCGGGCATGGACACACGGCCGGAGCCGGCCAGACGCGCCAGGCCGTCGGTGAGGGCGGGTTCCCCCTCACCGGTGGCCACGACCACGACCGTGCGGCCGCCGGCGCAGGCGGCGAGCAGTTCCTCGGCGGTCGGGGAGGTCTCGGCGACCGTGATGCCCGCGTCCCGCAGATAGGGCAGCTGCGGATGCGCGCCGTCCGCGCACAGCACCCGGTCCGCCGTGCGCAGGGCCTGCCAGGCGGGCCAGGACAGCAGACCGGGGGCGACCCGATGGCTGGTGGTGAGCAGGACGACGCGGCCGGGAGCGTCGCCCTCGGTGTGGGCAGCGGCGGAGCTGATGGCGTTCACACCCCGAACGTAACCCACACCCGTCAGCGGCCCCGCGAGTTATCCACAGGGAGGACCGGCCGATCGTACGATCACATGATCACGTCGTCTGCTGCGTCCCGGCCGCCGAGATCTCCCGGACCCAGGGCGTCTTCGCGTCGACGCGGGCGACCTTCTGCGCGTCCCAGTTCCCGTAGCGCGGGTTGAGGTCGACGTCGAGCGTCTTGGAAGCCTTGGACAGCGCGTTCCAGAAGGCGGGCTGGCTGGTGTTCGTGCCGAGCTCGGTGGCGAGTTTCTGGGCCTCCAGCTGGAGGCGGAGGTTCTCGTCGAGACGCTGCGGCGGAATGCCGTACTGCTGGAGCCACGCCGTCTCCAGACCCTTCGCACCGCCCGCCTGCTGCTCCAGGCCGGCCCGCATCTCCTGGACCTCCCGACGGCTGACGGTGATGCCCGCGTCCTCGGCGGCGCGGTGCAGCACCTTGTCGAGGACCATGCCATGCAGGGTGTCGCGGGCGAGGGAGCCGGTCTGGGCGACGGCCTGCGCGTACTGGGCGTCGTCGGTGACCGCGGCCCGCTGGGCCGTGCGCACCTCGTTCACCCGGCTCTCCAGCTGCGCGACGGTGATCCGCTGGCCGCCTACGACGGCCGCCGCGCCGGGATGCGCGTCGTTCCCGCAGGCGGTGAGGAGAGGGGCCGCCACGATCGCGGCGGACAGCAGGAGCGCGGTGCGACGACGGCGGTGCAAGGGAAACCTCCCGAGGAGATTGTGCGACGGTGCACAAAGTCTTGCGGTGATCGATGGTAGGCAGTGTGACGGCTGGGGCCAACCCATTCGACCAACGATTCACCAGGACTTGGGGCACCGCCGCGCCCGCTCGTCGCCCGCTCTTCGGTGCGAGGGCTCAGCCCCGCGAGCGCGCCACCCTCACGCGGGCGGTCCGCTTCAGCCGACGATGGCGACCGGGGCGTCCCACGTGTCGCGGTCCACGGTGATCGTGTAGCCGCCGCGGGTCTCCTTGCTGTTCACCAGGTACTGGTGGCCGCGACTGTGGTTGGTGAACTGGGTGGCAGCCCACGGCCAGTCGGCGGTCGTGGTGTCCTTCTTGTCCCACAGCGCGTACCAGAGGTTGCCCGGCAGGTCCGTCTTGTTCGTCGCGGTGGCGATGGCCTTGGCGCTGGAGCTGCTGAAGCCGTAGTAGCCGGCCCGGTAGATCTTGGCGCGCAGCGTCTTGGTGAAGGAGCGCACGTACGCCAGCACGGCGTCGTTGCACGCCTTGTCGGTGATGTCGTACGCCTCCATGTCGAGGTAGATCGGGCTGCCGGCCTTCATGCCGAGCGCCGAGGCCTTGGCGACCGCGTCCGCGCCGTCCGTCGCGCCGAGCGAGGTGGCCGTGGCGGCGGTGATCTTCTCGGGGCTCGAGCCGGTCTGGCAGGGCGGCTGGGCGCCGACGTAGAGCGGGATCAGCTTCCAGCCGGCCGCGTTGACCGACTTCACCCAGGAGGCGGTCAGGTTCGGCTGCGCGCAGCCCCGGTTCTTGCCACCGACGTAGACGGCGGCGCCCCCGTAGTACCCGTTGGTCTTCCATGCCTTCATCGCCGCCAGCGAGGGCGCGGTACAGGCGTCGAATGCACGGCCGGTGTACGTCTTCTGGGCGGGCCAGGTGGTGGCCGCCATCGAGGTCTGCGCCGCTACCCCGGCCCCCGCGAGGACAGCCGCGCCGGCCACGCCCCACGTGATGTATCTGCGCTTCCTGGACTGCCGGTGCTCGGCCATCCCCACCCCATCGTTCGTCGTCGCGTACGGCGCTGTCGCCGCGCGCGGTCGTGTCCGGCCGAAGCCCCCTGATCCGGTGCGACGATACGGCCTCGGCTCGACGTCCAGCACCTGAACGGAACGCACGGTAACCCGCGGCAGCTCACCGATCGGGAAACACAAGGCCCCCAGAGCCACAAGATTCACTCATGTCACAGTAAAGAAGCGACGCCCTGTGGCGGCCTGTCCGTGTCCTACCCTTGCCCCAGGTGACTTGGGGGGCGACATGACAATGCCGACGATGCCGACGACGTCGGGCGCGGAGAGACGACTGACGGCCGGCTGGTTCCAGCGGCTCGCCTGGGTGGTCCTGGTGTGGGTCTCGCTGGGCTTTCTGGTCTGGGTGCCCTTCCTCTACGTGGCGGTCCGCCGCGGTCTCTCCTCGGACTGGGTGGCCTTCGGCTCGTTCGCGCTGTACGAGTGCCTGATCCTGCCGTGGGCGGTGATGACGCCCGACGGCGACGGGGACGCCTTCTTCGGCATCGCCATCCTGGTGACCCTGCTGACCGCGACGGTGCTGCTGCTGACCGCGGTGTTCGACAAGAAGCCGCCGGCCGCGCAGCCTGCGTACGGCGCGGTCATGGCCTCCCAGAGTCAGCCGTATCAGCAGGGCTACCCCTACGGGCGTTAGCCGCCGCGGTCCGAGCGCTTCGGGCGCGACGCGCGAAGTCGCCCCTGGCACCGCCATCGGCGACATCGCACGCCCCTCTCACAGGGGGTGCCGCATCCACACGCCGTAGTGCGCGTTGCCCACCGGGTCCTGGGTCGCGAACTCCGGCCAGGTGTCGGGCATGTCCCGCACCGGGCCGAGCATGTCGGGACGGTCGGCGAGGCTGGACACCTTCAGTTCCATACGGGTCACGGTAGGCGGGGGAGCACGGCGGCGGGACGGCATTTCGGGCGGCTTCGGATGCCTCGGCGGCCCGGCATCCGCTGCGGGCCCGCCGTGGAGGCCGCCGTGGAGACCGCCGCCGCCGTACCGATGCGGTCAGTCCGCGTGGAAACGCTCCGGCGCCTTCGTGGGGTTGCCCCCGGTGGGGAGTTTCTGGGCGGGGCAGGTCTCCAGGACCTTCTCCATCGCGGACTTCTCCGCCGCGGTGACCCACAGTTCGTACTTCTTCTTCACGGCGACCTGTGCCGCGACATAGGTGCACCGGTAGGCCTTGTTGGGCGGCAGCCAGGTCGCCGTGTCGCCGTCCCCCTTGGAGCGGTTGGTGCTCGCGTCGACGGCCAGCAGGTTGAGCGGATCGTTGGCGAGAGCTATGCGCTTGCCGGCGTCCCAGTACTTGGCGCCCTTCTGCCAGGCGTCGGACAGGGCGACGACATGGTCGATGTCCACCTTGCTGCTGCCACGGCGGTACGTCACGTCCTTCCCGGAGTACGGGTCCGACTCCAGCACGCCGTACGACACTTTGCACGCGCCGCTGGTGAACTTCACCTCCTCCAGATCGCGCTTGAGGATGTCGTCGCGGGTGTCGCAGGAGTTCGAGTCCGTGTCCGCCCAGGCGGAGCCGAACTTCTCCCGGTCGTAGCCGGTCTTGGGCGCCCGCCCCTTCACCGTCAGCGCCTCGGCCGCCGCGAGGGCCGCTCCGCCGCTCCCCGCTCCGCCGCCCGCCGTCGCTCCCGCACCACCGGAGGCCGCACCGGAACCGGAGTCCGAGCCCGTGACCTGCTCCTTGCATCCGGCCACCGTCACGGCACACATCAGCACGGCGGCGACCGCCGCCCCGCCCCTCAGACGCTTCACGCGCCCCTCCCCTGCCTGCCCGACACCACCCCGCACAGGGCGCTTTCCCCTGACGGGCACTGGCACACACCGTAGCGAGGGGGCGCTCGGAGGCGGTCGGGAGGTCCAGACCACAACCCACTCAAGTGGGCATCTCGTACTTGTCGGGAATATCGTCGGTGGAGAGTCACCTCCGGAAGGAGCTCTGGATGGGCATCCTCGACAGGTTCAAGAGCAACAAGACGGCACAGGACAAGGCCAGGAAGATGTCCGACGCCGCGGAGCAGAAGGCGAACGAGAGGACGGGCAACAAGTACGAGTCCCAGGTCGACTCCGGGCAGCAGCAGTTGCACGAACGGCTCGGCATGGACGAGGAACGGCCCGAACAGCCCTAGCCGCAACCCGCGGAGCGACCCGGACCGGCCGCCGACCGACCGGCCGCAGCCGGGTCCGAAGCCTCATGGGCCCGAAGACTCACGGGTCCGAAGACTCACGGGTCCGAAGTCTCGATGGCGCAAGCCACATGGACCCCGAACCTCGTGGTCCCGAAACTTCATGGGCCGCTAGCCTCACGGGCACGAAGTTCCATGGACGCCAAGCCTCACGGGCACGAAGTCCCGTGGGCCCGCGCTTCACAGGCCCGAAGCCTCGATGGGGGCCGAGCCATCGACATCACCCGGCACCCGGAGCCGCCCGCGTGGAGCGATCCGCTGCGGGCGGCTTCACCCCTGTCGCCCCGGGACGGCCGCGGAACTCAGACCTTCCCGATGCCGAGCGTGTTCTCCGAGGGCAGCAGGCCGGATCCCAGTACCGCGACCCAGTAGTCGCCGAGGAGCGCGGCCAGGCGTTCCGTGAACTCCGGGCCGAGAGCCTGCCAGGGGCCGAGGGCCATCCGGTCGGTGTCCTCTTCGACGCGGCGGCGCAGATCACGGCCCGCGTCCGTCGCCGTGCCGTCCGCCTCGAGCAGGCCTCTGGCCGCCAGCCGCTCACTCGCCGCCGCCCACTCCTCGTGGGTCCAGCCGCGGCTCGCGAAGCGCTCGCCGGACGCGGCGCCTATCGCCGCGAAGGACACCAGCGATTCGGCCGGGTCGAGGTCGGCGAGGAGCAGGGCGGCGAGGTGGCCGTCACCACGGTGCTCGCGCAGGACGGTCGCCGCCTGCCAGAGCTGGAGGTGGGGCTCGCGCGGCCACTCCAGCGCGGCGTTGGCCGCGGCGAGCGGGCGCCCCGCCGTGCCGGCCGCCTCGGCCGCGCGGCGGGCGAGAGCGGCGGCCTCGGCCAGCTCGGGACTGTCCACCAGGTCGCCGAAGAGCGTGCGGTACAGCCGGTCGACGCCTCGCAGTCTCGCCGCCAGGACGGCTTCGGGGCCGGCGACCTTCCAGGCGTCCCCGACGTACCGGGCGACCATGCCGGGCTGGAAGCTGTAGAAGGCGGAGGCCACCGCCTCGGCGCCCACCGGGCCCAACGGGGCGGCACGGAACGGGAAGTAGCTCTCCCAGCGTTCTTCGGTCGGATAACCGAGCGCGCGGGCCTCCTCGAAGGCCTCCGGCGCGTAGTACAGCACCGCGTGCAGCGGTTCCAGCAGATGCCAGAGCCTGCGCGCCTGAGCCGGCGCGACCGGTTCGCCCCGCCCGCTCCGCTCGCCCCGCCCGGCCTGTTCGGCTGCTCGGCGCTCATGACTGTCGGACATGCCGCCTCCCCCTCGTCGCGTTCGGACATCGACCACAACTTGTCACTGACTAGATTGCCCGCCCGGGGCGAACTTGTCAATGTCTAGATGCCGCGTACGCTGCTGTCCATGAACGACCGCCCCTACCACCACGGTGACCTGCGGCGCGCCGTCCTGGTCGCCGCCCTCGACGTCATCGCGACCGACGGCCCCGCCGGACTGAGCCTGCGCGACCTGGCCCGCCGCGCAGGTGTCTCGCACGCGGCTCCGGCCCACCACTTCCGCGACCGCACCGGTCTGCTGACGGCGATCGCCGCGGAAGGACACGGACTGCTGGCCGCGGCGCTCACGGAGGCGACGGATCTGCGGGACGCGGGCGCGCGCTACGTCCGCTTCGCGCGCGAACACCCGGCGCACTTCCAGGTGATGTTCTCGCCCGAGCTGCTGCGCGCCGACGACCTTGAGCTGACCACGGCCCGCGCCCTGTCCGCCGCCGCCCTGACCGACGCCGTCACCACCGGTGCGCCCGCCGGGGACGGCCCGGACGCGCGGCTGGCCCGTATCGCCGTCTGGTCCCTCGCCCACGGCTTCGCCACGCTGCTGCTCGGCCACAACCTCGACGGCCTCCTGGACGGCGAGGACCCGGAGGCGGTGCTCCGCGCCCTGCCGATGATGCTGACGCCCCCGGCCTGAGCGCGGCGGGCCGCCGGCGGACGGATCCGACCGGTGGCCCGCGAACGACCGCGCCCTACGAGCCCAGCACCGACGCCAGCAACTCACCCACCCAGCCCAGCAGTTCGCGCCCGACCAGCGGCTTGCCGCCGACCTTCGCGGTCTTCGGGCGGGGCACCAGGATCTGGTGCGCGGCCGGCTTGATGACGGTCCCGGGGTAGAGCCGCTTCAGGCGCAGCTCCTGCGACTCGCGCAACTCCACCGGGGCGAAGCGGATGTTGGCGCCCTGGAGCACGATGTCGCCGACGCCGCACGCGCGTGCCAGCATCCGCAGCCCCGCCACCAGCAGCAGGTTCTCCACCGGTTCCGGCAACTTGCCGTAGCGGTCGACGAGTTCCTCGCGGACCGCCTTGACGTCCTCCTCCGAGTTGGCGGAGGCGATGGACCGGTAGGCCTGGAGGCGCAGCCGCTCGCCGGGCGCGTAGTCGTGCGGGACGTGCGCGTCGACGGGCAGCTCGATCCTGACCTCGAGCGGCGGCTCCTCCTCGACCCCGCCGGACTCCAGCTGACGCCGGTAGTCCGCGACCGCCTCGCCGACCATCCGGACGTACAGGTCGAAGCCGACGCCCGCGATGTGGCCGGACTGTTCGCCGCCGAGCAGGTTTCCGGCGCCCCGGATCTCCAGGTCCTTCATGGCCACGTACATGCCCGCGCCCATCTCGGTGTGCTGGGCGATCGTGGCGAGACGCTCGTGGGCGGTCTCCGTGAGGGGCTTCTCCGGGGGGTAGAGGAAGTAGGCGTAGCCGCGTTCGCGCCCTCGTCCGACCCGACCGCGCAGCTGGTGCAGCTGGGACAGGCCGAAGGTGTCCCCGCGCTCCACGATCAGCGTGTTCGCGTTGGAGATGTCGATGCCGGACTCGACGATCGTCGTCGAGACGAGCACATCGAACTTCTTCTCCCAGAAGTCGACGACGACCTGCTCCAGCGCCGTCTCCGACATCTGGCCGTGCGCGGTGGCGATGCGCGCCTCGGGCACGATCTCGCGCAGCCGCGCCGCCGCGCGGTCGATCGACTCGACCCGGTTGTGGATGTAGAAGACCTGGCCCTCGCGCAGCAGTTCGCGGCGGATGGCGGCGCCGATCTGCCGCTGCTCGTAGGGGCCGACGAAAGTGAGCACCGGGTGGCGCTCCTCCGGGGGCGTGGTGATCGTCGACATCTCGCGGATGCCCGTCACCGCCATCTCCAGGGTCCTGGGGATGGGGGTCGCCGACATCGTCAGGACGTCCACGTTCGCGCGCAGCTTCTTCAGCTGCTCCTTGTGCTCGACGCCGAAGCGCTGCTCCTCGTCGACGATGACCAGGCCGAGGTCCTTGAACTTCGTCTCGGAGGAGAACAGGCGGTGGGTGCCGATGACGATGTCCACCGCGCCCTCGCGCAGCCCCTCCAGCGTGGCCTTCGCCTCCGTGTCCGTCTGGAAGCGGGACAGCGCCCTGACGTTGACCGGGAACTGCGCGTACCGCTCGCTGAACGTGCCGAAGTGCTGCTGCACGAGAAGGGTGGTGGGCACGAGCACGGCGACCTGCTTGCCGTCCTGGACGGCCTTGAAGGCGGCCCGGACGGCGATCTCCGTCTTGCCGTAGCCGACGTCGCCGCAGATCAGGCGGTCCATGGGGACCGTCTTCTCCATGTCGTCCTTGACTTCGGCGATGGTGGTGAGCTGGTCGGGCGTCTCCACGTAGGGGAAGGCGTCCTCCAGCTCGCGCTGCCAGGGGGTGTCCGTGCCGAAGGCGTGACCGGGGGCCGCCATCCGCGCGCTGTACAGCTTGATCAGGTCGGCGGCGATCTCCTTGACCGCCTTCTTCGCGCGCGCCTTGGTCTTCGTCCAGTCGGCGCCGCCGAGGCGGTGCAGGGTGGGCGCCTCACCGCCGACGTACTTGGTGATCTGCTCCAGCTGGTCGGTGGGGATGTAGAGGCGGTCGCCGGGCTGGCCGCGCTTGGCGGGCGCGTACTCCACGACCAGGTACTCGCGTGTGGCGCCCTGGACCGTGCGCTGCGCCATCTCGATGTAGCGGCCCACACCGTGCTGCTCGTGGACGATGTAGTCGCCCGCCTCCAGGGTGAGCGGGTCGATGGTCTTCCGGCGGCGCGCGGGCATCCGGGCGCCGTCCTTGCCGGCCGCCTTCTGGCCCGACAGGTCGGTCTCCGTGAGCACGGCGAGGCGCAGCGCCGGATCGACGAAGCCGTAGTCGATCGAGCCGCAGGAGACGTGCACCACGGAGGGACCGAGATCGGTCAGGTCGGCGTCCAGGCGGGCCGCCACGCCCTCACCGCCGAGCACCTCGACCGTGCGGGCCGCCGGGCCGTGCGCCTCGGTGACGAAGGCGACCCGCCAGCCGTCGGCCAGCCAGCCCTTGGTGTCGGCCAGCGCCTTCGCGGTGTCCCCCCGGTAGGTCTCGGGGGCGTGCATGCCGAGCTTCAGCGTGCCGGCGTCCAGCTCCTCGTCGGCCGCGAACGGTGACACCGACCACCACATCATGTCCAGCTCGCGCGCGTGGTCACGGACGTCCGCGATGGACCACAGGGAGGCCGCGCCGACGTCGATGGGTGCCTCGCCGCCGCCGGCGGTGGCCGCCCAGGAGGCGTGCAGGAACTCCTGGGACGTGGCCACGAGGTCGGTGGCACGCGTGCGTACCCGCTCCGGGTCGCAGACGACGGCCATCGCGCCCTTGGGCAGGACGTCGATCAGCAGCTCCATGTCGTCGACCAGCACCGGGGCCAGGGACTCCATGCCCTCGACCGCGATGCCCTCGGCGATCCTGCCGAGCAGGTCGCCCAGCTCGGGGTGCTCCTCGGCGAGGGCACGCGCACGCGTGCGCACGTCTTCCGTCAACAGCAGTTCACGGCACGGCGGGGCCCACAGGCCGTGCTCGGCGACTTCCAGGGAGCGCTGGTCGGCGACCTTGAAGTAGCGGATCTCCTCGACGTCGTCGCCCCAGAACTCGACGCGCAGCGGGTGTTCCTCGGTGGGCGGGAACACGTCCAGGATGCCGCCACGTACGGCGAACTCGCCCCGCTTCTCGACGAGCTCCACGCGCGCGTAGGCGGCCGCGGCGAGGGCTTCGACGATCTCGTTCAGGTCAGCCGTACGGCCGGTGCGCAGGGCCACGGGCTCCAGGTCGCCGAGGCCCTTGACCTGCGGCTGGAGCACCGAGCGGACCGGTGCCACGACGACCGAGACGGGACCGGTCTCCGGGTCGTCGGGGCGCGGGTGGGCCAGGCGGCGCAGCACGGCGAGGCGCCGGCCCACGGTGTCGCTGCGCGGGCTGAGGCGCTCGTGCGGGAGCGTCTCCCAGGAGGGGTACTCCACGACGCCGTCCGGTGGGAGCAGCGAGCGCAGGGCGGCGGCCAGGTCCTCGGCCTCGCGCCCGGTTGCCGTCACCGCGAGGACCGTGCGGCCGGTCTCGCGGGCGAGGGCGGCGATGGCGAAGGGGCGGGCCGCCGGGGGGCCGACCAGGTCGACGTGCATGCGGTTGCCGTCGGCGGCCGCGGGGATCGCTTCCGAGAGGGCGGTGTCCTTGACGACGGCGTCGAGCAGACCGTGCAGGCTCATGGAGGGCTGGGCTTTCCGTCCGAGGGGCCGGGGTGCGTCCGGGGGCGGGCGTACCGGGGTCCGGGGTGGGCAACGCGAAGGGCCCGACGCGTGTCACGGGCCGGGGGTGTCCAGCGTACGTCGGGGCGGGGTTGTTCGCCGGGGGCTGTGGACAACCCGGGGGGCGGCGGAGGCCGCGCAGGACTCTCCTCACCCCAGCCGCCCCTTCACTCAACGAACCCGGGGCCGGCGCCCCCGGGCCCCTGCTTCGGCCCCGGAACCCCGCTTCGGCCCCGGAGGGGGCTCGTCCTCGGACTCCCCCAGGGGCACCCCGGACGGGCCGAAAGCACGCGAGGGCCCGGCACCGAGAAGACCCCCGTTCTTCTCGGTGCCGGGCCGGTTCGGGTGGCGCTACTCCGTCGCGATCGCGTTCAGGACGTTCATGCGGCCCGCGCGGAACGCCGGGATCAGTGCGGCGAACAGGCCCACGAAGGCGGAGCCGATGAACACGCCGATGATCGTCGGCCACGGAATCTCGAGAACGTTCAGGCCCTGGAGGGCGAGGAGCTGCTGGGCGGTGGCCCCCCAGCCCATGCCCAGGCCGAGGCCGAGGAGCGCGCCGAAGAGGGCGATGACGACCGACTCCATGCGGATCATGCGGCGCAGCTGGCGGCGGGAGAGGCCGATCGCCCGCATCAGGCCGATCTCCCTCGTGCGCTCGACCACCGACAGGGCGAGGGTGTTCACCACGCCCAGCACCGCGACGATGATCGCGAGGGCGAGCAGGCCGTAGATCAGGTTCAGCAGCTGGCCGATCTGGTCCTTGAGCTCCTGCTTGTAGTCGGTCTGGTCCCGGACGGTGTACTGCGGGTAGTCGTGCAGCGCCGTCTTCAGGGACGTGTACGCGGCGTCCTGCTGCCCGTCCTTCGCCGTGGCGAAGACCAGCGTGTCGAGCGGCAGCTTGTCGGCCGGAACGTACTTCTTGAGGGTGTCGATGGACGTGTACATCGCGCCCTGGTCGATGACGGCGTCGCTACTGGTGATCGCGCGGACCGTCAGCCGGGCCGTGGAACCGTTCTCGAAGGCCACGGCGATCTTGGAACCGAGGGTGACCTTGTGGTCCTCGGCGAACTTCTCGTGGACGGACATCGAGTCGGGACGGTAGGCGTCGGCGAGGTTGCCGGCGACGGTCTCGACGCGCAGGTCGGTCGCGTAGGTCGGGTCGGCCGCCGTGATCGCCGTCTTGTCGAGCCGCTTGCCGTCCGGCGTGGTGAAGTCGGCCTCGGTCCACTTGTACTCGGTGACCCGCTCGAGGCCGGGCGTCGACTTCACGGCCTGCACCGCCTGCGGGGTCATCAGCTGACCGCCGTCACTCTGGATGATGAAGTCCGTGCCGACGCTCTTGTCGAGCTCCTCCGTGGCGGAGGCGACCATGGAGGAGCCGACCACCGACAGACAGGCGACCAGCGCGAGGCCGATCATCAGGGCCGCGCCCGTGGCGCCGGTACGGCGCGGGTTGCGCAGCGCGTTGCGCTCCGCCATCCGTCCGACCGGTCCGAAGGCCCGCAGCACGATCGCGCCGAGCACCCGGACCACCACGCCGGCCAGCAGCGGGCCGATCACCACGAAGCCGATGAGGCTCAGCACCACGCCCAGGCCCAGCCAGAGCGAGCCCTCTGCGGCCTTGTCGGCGGCGGAGGCGAGGTAGAGGCCGAAGCCGCCGGCGCCGGTGAGGAGCAGGCCGATGACGGCCCGTACGGCGCTCGCCTTGGCGTCGGCGGGGGCGCCGGCGTCGCGCAGCGCGGCCATCGGGGAGACCTTGCCGGCCCGGCGGGCCGGGAGGTAGGCCGCGAGCACCGTGACGACGATGCCGAGGACCATGCCGACCACCGGGGTCGTCCAGGCGACCGTCAGGTCGTCCGTGGACAGGTTCATGCCGGTCATGCCCATGAGCTTCATCAGGCCGACCGCGATGCCGACGCCCGCGCCGACGCCGAGGAGCGAGCCGACCACGCCGAGCAGCAGGGCCTCCGCGAGCACCGACCGGTTGACCTGCTTGCGGCTGGAGCCGATGGCCCGCATCAGGCCGATCTCCCGGGTGCGCTGCGCGACCAGCATGGAGAAGGTGTTGATGATCAGGAAGATGCCGACGAGGAAGGCGATCCCGGCGAAACCGAGCATCGCGTACTTCATCACGTCCAGGAAGCCTCCGACGCTCTCTCGGTTGGCGTCGGCGGTCTCCTTGGCGGTCTGCACCTTGTAGTCGGCGCCGATCTCGGCCGCCACGTTCTTCTTCAGCTGGGCGTCGCTCACGCCGGACGCGGCCGTCACATTGACGTTCGTGTAGACGTTCGACTCGCCGACCAGGGTTTCCTGGGCGGTCTTCGTGTCCAGGTAGAAGATCGCCGCGCCGGGGTTGGTGACCTGGAAGGCGGCGATGCCGGAGACCTTCGCGGTGTGCGTGCCGACCGCGGTGATCACGCCGATCTCGTCGCCGAGCTTCAGGTGGTGCTTGTCGGCGGTGTCCGCGTCCACCATCACCTGGTCGGAGCCCTTGGGCGCCGCACCTTCGGTGATCTCCATGGTGCGGGCGTCGTTGCCGTTCCAGTTGCCGACGATGGTGGGCGCGCCGCTGGTGGGCGACAGGCTGTCCTTGTCGGCGTCGACGACGGTCGCGGAGGTCGAGAAGACGGTCCCCTCCGCCGACTTCACCCCGTCCGCCTTGCGGACCGCACCGAGCACGGAGGCCGGCATGACCGGCGGCTTGCCGTTGTCGGACGTCGTCTCGCCGGTGTCCGAGGCGCCCTTCGCGCTCACCGTCACATCGGAGGAGGTGCTGGCGAAGAGCTTGTCGAAGGTGGTGTTCATCGTGTCGGTGAAGACGAGCGTCCCGCAGACGAACGCCACCGACAGCAGGACCGCCACGGCCGACAGGGCCATGCGTCCCTTGTGCGCGTAGAAGTTGCGCATCGAGGTCTTCATGACGGTCATGACGTACGCCCCCGCGCGTCGAAGTCCTTCATCCGGTCCAGGACGGTCTCTGCGGTCGGCTTGACCATCTCGTCGACGATCCGGCCGTCCGCCAGGTACAGCACCCGGTCCGCGTAGGAGGCGGCCACCGGGTCGTGCGTGACCATCACGATGGTCTGGCCCAGTTCGTCCACCGAACGGCGCAGGAAGCCCAGGACCTCGGCGCCCGCGCGGGAGTCGAGGTTTCCGGTCGGCTCGTCGCCGAAGATGATCTCCGGGCGGGCCGCGAGGGCGCGGGCCACGGCGACGCGCTGCTGCTGGCCGCCGGAGAGCTGGGTGGGCCGGTGCCTGAGCCGGTCGGCGAGCCCGACGGTCTCCACGACCTGGTTCAGCCACGCCTTGTCCGGCTTGCGGCCGGCGATGTCCATCGGCAGCGTGATGTTCTCCAGTGCGTTGAGCGTGGGCAGCAGGTTGAACGCCTGGAAGATGAACCCGATCCGGTCCCGGCGCAGTTTGGTGAGCTTCTTGTCCTTGAGCCCGGTGATCTCGGTCTCGTCCAGGTAGATCTGCCCGGACGAGACGGTGTCGAGACCGGCGAGGCAGTGCATCAGCGTGGACTTGCCGGACCCCGAGGGGCCCATGATCGCGGTGAACCGACCGCGGTCGATGTCCACGTCGACGTGGTCCAGGGCGACGACACGGGTCTCACCGGATCCGTACGCCTTGACGACCTGGCGCGCTCGCGCGGCTACGGCCGTACGCCCTCCAGTGCCCCCGTGCCTGGGAATGGTCACAGCCGAAGTCACGGTAAGTCTCCTATGTCGGTGTCAGAAAGCGAATGGGCAGCGCATCGGACGATCAAGGGATGGTGCGAGGCGCTACGTGGAAGAGTCTGTCGGCGGAAGGGGGTCCCTCGCGCTGGTGCTCGGGCCCGTCTTTCCGGGGGGGGGTTAACCCCACCTCCCGGAAGTGGTGCCGGCCGCCCCCCAGCGGCGTAAAGCCAGGTTAAGGACGGGACCCGGCCCATCTCCTCCTCCGGCAGTACGAACCCTCCCCCAGCCCTGGTGGGGAGGGACCCCTAGGGGCCGTCCACCGCGGGGTGGAGAGGCCCTGAGGGTCGGCTCCACCCTTCGGCCCGGTCAGGCTCCACCCTCCCGCGACGCGAGGGTCAAGTGGGAAGCTGATCCCCGGCAGTTGGATGCAAGGGGCACGAAAGATACGGGGAGGGCATCAGGTGGGGGACATCCGACCGGCGACACGCGAGGCCGCGCCGCCGGCCGCACCGCACCGACGGCGAGCGGTCGTCGCCGCCCTCATGCTCTCCATGGCGCTGGCCGCCCTCGACTCGACCGTGGTCTCCACGGCCGTCCCGCAGATCGTCGGCGACCTGGGCGGGTTCTCGGTCTTCTCCTGGCTGTTCTCCGGCTATCTGCTCGCCGTGACGGTCACCCTGCCCGTCTACGGCAAGCTGTCCGACACCTTCGGCCGCAAGCCGGTGCTGGTCGTCGGGGCGGTCCTCTTCCTGCTCGGCTCACTGCTGTGCGCCCTGGCCTGGAACATGGGAGCGCTGATCGCGTTCCGCATCGTGCAGGGTCTGGGCGGCGGGGCGCTGCAAGGCACGGTGCAGACGCTCGCCGCCGACCTGTATCCCCTGAAGGAGCGGCCGAAGATCCAGTCGAAACTGTCCACGGTGTGGGCGGTCTCGGCGATCGCGGGGCCCGGCCTGGGCGGGGTCCTGGCCGCCTACGCGGACTGGCGCTGGATCTTCCTCATCAACCTGCCGATCGGAGCGGTGGCGTTGTGGCTGATCGTCCGTCACCTGCACGAGCCGCAGCGGCAGTCGTCGACACCCGGTGAGGCGCCACCCGCACGCGCGCGTGCGGGTGGCGCCTCGCGGGCACGCGCGCGTGTCGACTGGGCGGGCGCGCTGGCCGTGTTCGCGTGCGGCGGGGTGCTGCTGACCGCGCTGGTGCAGGGCGGAGTCGCGTGGCCGTGGCTGTCGGGGCCCTCACTGGCCCTGTTCGGTACCGGTCTCGCGCTGGCCGGGCTCGTCGTCGTCATCGAACGCCGGGCCGCGGAACCGATCATCCCCGGCTGGGTGTGGCGCCGCCGCACGATCGCGGCGGTCAACCTCGCACTGGGCGCGCTGGGTCTGCTGATGGTGGCCCCGACGGTGTTCCTGCCGACGTACGCCCAGTCGGTGCTGGGCCTGGAACCGGTGACCGCCGGGTTCGTCCTGTCCGTCTGGACCCTGAGCTGGCCGCTCTCCGCGGCCCTCAGCCAGCACGTCTACCGGCGCATCGGCTTCCGGGACACGGCGCTGCTGGGCATCGGCGCGGCGACGCTGATCCTCCTCGCGTTCCCGTTCCTGCCCTATCCCGGCGAGGCCTGGCAGCCGGCCCTGCTGATGCTGGTGCTCGGCGCCGCGCTGGGCCTCTTCCAGCTCCCGCTGCTGATCGGTGTGCAGTCGACGGTGGGCTGGTCGGAACGCGGCACCACGACCGCGTCCGTGCTGTTCTGCCGTCAGAGCGGGCAGACGATCGGCGCGTCGGTGTTCGGCGCGGTCGCCAACGGGGTGCTGGCGGCCCGGCTGGGCGGCGCGGGCGACCTGGACTCCGTCACCCGCTCCCTCGCCGCCGGCACGGCGCCCGAGGCGGTCCGGGACGCCGTCGCGAGCGCCGTGCACGCCGTCTATCTGGGCGCGGCCTGCGCGGCGGCACTCGCCTTCCTGGTGCTGCTGTGCGTGGCCCCACGACGGTTTCCGGTCCTGCAGGACTGACTGGGCGGCGGGACGGCGGGACGGCGGGGCTACAAGCCGACGGGCTGACCTGCTGACCGCCCGACGGGCCAGGGGGCCGTCTGGCCGCCTCCCTCGGGGGATGACCGTCGGCCGACCGGCCGACCTGCGGGACGACGGGCCGACGGGCCGACGGGCCCCACGCGGCCCCTGTGAGGAGACCGCCGGACAACCCGCGGGGGCCGACACGAAAGCCACACGAGAGCACCACAGATGTGGGGTTATCGCGGGTAACACCCCAGGTCAGACAGCATTTCGTGCAGTAAGCGCATACCGACCGCCCAGTTTGGGGAAAACCCTTCGCAGTCGGCGTACTCCCGAGTAACGTGCGTCCCTCGCACCACTCCCCCACTCCCTGCGGTCCGCCGCCACGGACCCGAGCCACGCAAGGAGCACGGGATGTCACACGACCCGTCACACCCCGGCCCGACCTATCCATGGCAGCCGCCACCCCGGCCGCCCGAGCCACCTCGGCGACGGCCGGCCGACCACGCCCCGCTCGGGCGCCACAGCGACCTGCGGCTCCTGCGCGGCGCCTACCGCCGCCAGCGGCGGGTGGCCACACTCACCGCGCTCGGCTACTTCGTCGTCTTCCTGATCCTGTCGGCGTTCGCGCCGTCCCTGATGACCTACAGGGTCGCCACCGGCCTTCCCGCGGGACTGCTGCTCGCCCTGCTCCAACTCCCGGTCACCTTCCTTGCGATCGCCCTGTACGAGCGGACCGCCCGCCGTCACGTGGACCCGCTCGCGGAGCGCATCCGCAAACTCTCCGAGATCGACGCCAAGCGGGACGCGCGCGCAACCCGCACCAGGGAGGCCGGACGATGACGGAGTTCAGCGACGACGCCCAGACGATGTCCCTCGTCGCGTTCACCGCGATCGCCACGATCACCCTGCTGCTGTGCGTGATGACCGGCCCCGACCGCGACGACCTCGCCGAGTTCTACACCGGCTACCGCTCCCTCTCCCCGCTGCGCAACGGCCTGGCCATCGCGGGGGACTACATCTCGGCGGCCACCGTCCTGGGCACCGGCGGGGTGATCGCCCTGTGCGGTTACGACGGTGTCGTCCTCGCCCTCAGCACGGCCCTCTCCCTGATGCTGCTGATGTTCCTGCTGGCCGAACCGCTGCGCAACGCGGGCCGCTTCACCATGGGCGACGCGCTGGCCCGCCGTATGCCGGGGCGCGCGGTGCGCATCACGGCGTGCGCGGTCACGCTCGCCGCGCTGCTGCCGATGATGCTCGTGCAACTCGCCGGCACCGGCCAGCTGCTCGCCTTCATCCTGGGGTTCTCCGGCGACTCGGTGAAGACGGGCTGTGTCGTCTGCATGGGTGCGCTGATGATCAGCTACGCGGCGATCGGCGGCATGAAGGGCACCGCCCTCATCCAGATGCTGAAGATCGTGATGCTGCTCGGCTCCGGCACGGTCATCGCCGTGCTCGTCCTCTACCGCTTCGACTGGAACCCGGGCACCCTCTTCGACGCGGCCGCCGAGGGCAGCGGGGTCGGCGACGCCTTCCTGCACTCGGGGCTGGAGTTCGCCGGCGGCCCCTTCCCCCGCGTCGACATGATCACCGCCCAGTTGTCGGTCGTGCTGGGCGGCGCCTGCCTGCCGCACATCACCATGCGCATGTACACCGCCTCCAGCGCCCGCCAGGTACGCCGGTCGATGTCCTGGGCGGTCTCCGGCGTCGCGCTGTTCGTGCTGGTCATGACGGTCGTCGGCTTCGGCGCCACGGCGATCGTCGGCCGTGCGGTGATCGCGCAGGCGGACCCGCAGGGCAACACCGCCTACCTGCTGGGCTCCCGGGCCGCCTTCGGCCGCGAGGTGTCCACGGCCGAGACCCTGCTGTTCACGACGGTCACCACGGCGATCTTCCTCACCGTGCTCGCCTCGGTCGCCGGCATGATCCTCGCCTGCGCCAACTCCCTCGCCCACGACGTCTTCGCGGCACGCGACCCGCGCATGTCGGCGCGCCGCGAGATGCTCCTGGCCCGGCTGTCCGCGCTGGCCGTCGGCGTCCCCACGATCCTGCTGGCCGCCCAGGTCCAGCACCGCAGCCTCCAGCCCCTGGTCACCCTCTCCTTCTGCCTCGGCGCCTCGGCGCTCGCCCCCGCCCTCGTCTACAGCCTCTTCTGGCGCCGCTACACCCGGACGGGCCTGCTGGCCACCCTGATCGGCGGCACCCTGTCCGTGCTGCTCCTCATGCCGGGCACCAACCTGGTCTCGGGGTCGCCCGTCTCCGCCTTCCCCGAGGCCGACTTCAACTGGTTCCCCTTCACCACCACCGGCATCGTCACCGTCCCCCTGGGCTTCGCCTTCGGCTGGCTGGGCACGGTGGTCTCGGGCCGCCGCAAGGCGGAGGAGCAGCGCCGCGAGTACGAAGCGGTGGAGGGCTGGATCCTGGCGGGCGCGGTGCGCAGGCAGGGATGAGCGCGGGCGGCCCGGGCGGCCCGGGCGGCCCCCGGCAGGCCGCCTGACGCCGCTGGGTGCGACCCGCCCTCGGGACGCCGGTCGGTGCGGCCCGCCCCCAGGGCGCCGGTGGGTGCGGCCCGTCTCGGGACGGCGGTCAGTGCGGTCGGCGCCCCGACGGCGGTCGGTGCGGCCCGCGCTCCGACGGCGGTCAGTGCGGTCGGCGCAGCCCGGCGACGAGGAGTCCGACCAGTCGGCGCGGGTCGTAGCGGGGATCGTTGTCTGCGCCGATGCACAGGTTGCCGACGCCCCGCATGACCTCGTAGGCCTGGAGGCCGGACCGGATCTCACCCGAGGCGACCGCGGCGTCGAGCAGGCTGCCGCACACGGGTACGAGGCGGTCGAGGAAGTACGCGTGCAGCGCCTCGAAGCCCGAGCTGTCGGACTGGAGCACGGCGGCGAGTCCGTGCTTGGTGACCAGGAAGTCGACGAAGAGGTCGATCCATCGCCCCAGCGCCGTGTACGGGGTGGGGCCTTGCGCCAGCAGGGCCGGACCCGCTTCGGCACACGCGTCGACCTGGTGCCGGTAGACGGCGATGATGAGGTCCGCCCGCGTCGGGAAGTGGCGGTAGATCGTGGCCGTGCCGACGCCGGCCCTGGCGGCGATGTCACGCACCGGCGCTTCCACGCCCGCCGTGACGAAGATCGCGGCGGCCGCGTCGAGCAGCGTCTCCTTGTTGCGCCGGGCGTCCGCCCGCTGGGGCCGGGCCGTGTGCCCCGCGTCCCCGTCGCCGTCGTTCACCGCGCCACCCTCTCCTCCGCCTGCTCGCCCACCGCCCGGTCCGCTGTTGTCCGACCGGCCAGTCACGCACCGGGTTGCTAAACGGGACGACGTTCCATATGTTCAAACGGAACACGGTTCCGTTTGCTCATCATGCCAGAGCGGCGGCCCCGTGACCAAGTCACGCACGCGTGCGTCACCACGCCTCATCCTCACGAAGGAGACAACAGTCATGCAGTACCGCACGTTGGGCCGCACCGGTGTGCAGGTCAGTTCGCTCGCGCTCGGCGCGATGAACTTCGGCAGGATCGGGCGCACCGGCCAGGATGAGGCCACCGCCCTCGTCGACGCCGCCCTGGAAGCCGGGATCAACCTCATAGACACCGCCGACATGTACAGCGACGGCGAGTCGGAGGAACTTGTCGGCAAGGCCATCGCCGGACGACGCGACGACATCGTGCTGGCCACGAAGGCCGGCATGCCCATGGGCGACGACCCCAACCGGCGGGGCAGCTCACGCCGCTGGCTCGTCACCGAGCTGGACAACAGCCTGCGCCGGCTCGGCGTCGACCACGTCGACCTCTATCAGATCCACCGATGGGACCCGCGCACCAGCGACGAGGAGACGCTCGCGGCGCTGACCGACCTTCAGCGCGCCGGAAAGATCCGCCACTTCGGCTCCTCGACCTTCCCGGCCCACCGCATCGTGCAGGCGCAGTGGGCCGCCCGCGAGCACCACCTGAGCCGCTACGTCACCGAACAGCCCAGCTACTCGATCCTCCAGCGCGGCATCGAGAGCCACGTCCTGCCCGTGACCGAGGAGTACGGGCTCGGCGTCCTGGTGTGGAGCCCACTGGCCTCCGGGTGGCTCACCGGCGCGATCCGCGAGGGCCGGCCCGTCACGACCAGCCGCTCGACCTTCATGCCGGAACGTTTCGACACCTCCGTCCCCGCCAACCGGGCCCGGCTCGACGCCGTCGAGCAACTGGCCGCGGTCGCCGACGAGGCCGGGCTGACCATGATCCAGCTCGCGCTCGGCTTCGTGACCGCGCATCCCGCCGTGACGAGCGCGCTCATCGGCCCCCGCACGCCGGAGCATCTGCGCGCGCAGCTCGCCGCCGCGGACACTGTGCTCTCCGCCGACGTGCTCGACGCGATCGACGCTGTCGTCACGCCGGGCACCGACCTCGCCGCACACGAGAAGTTCGACACCCCGCCCGCCCTGCTCGACCCGTCACTGCGGCGCCGCTGACCGGCCGGGACGACCTCCTCTCAGCGAAGGAAGCGACCCTCACATGTCACCCACCCCCGGTCCCGGGGCCCCGTTTCGGGATCATGACCGCCCCATGCGGGCAGGTCCCGGCCGACCGCGCCGTCGCCGACCCGCCCGGATCCCGGCAAGGTCCCGGCCGACCGCGAGGCCGACGCATGCAGTCAGATCCCGGCAAGGCTCCAGTCGACAGCGCCGCCGTCGAGCGCGGCCGGGTCCGGCGAGGCCCGCGTCGGTTCCCGGTCCGGGTCCGGGTCAGGGCCGGGTCCAGGTCCAGGCCAGGGCCGGGTCCAGGGCCGGGTCCAGGCCAGGGCCGGGTCCAGGGCCGGGTCCAGGCCAGGGCCGGGTCCAGGTCCAGGTCCGGGCCAGGGCCGGGTCCAGGTCCGGGCCAGGGCCGGGTCCAGGTCCGGGCCAGGGCCGGGTCCAGGTCCGGGTCAGGGCGGGGTCCAGGTCCAGGCCAGGGCCGGGTCCGGGTCCGCTTCGGCTCCCGGTGCGGTTCGGCGTCGGGTGCCGGTCCGGCGCTAGTCGACCGCGCGGCCGGTGAGTGCGCTCAGGCTGTTGCGTACGTGGTCCATGTGCGCCTGGACGTCGTCGCGGCGTTCGCCGTGCTCGCGCAGCACCCGCTCGGTCTCGCGGACGGCGCGCTCCTCCCGGGCGCGCGCCTCGGCGAGAAGTTCGGCGGCCCGCGCGTCCGCCTCCTCCTGGCGCAGGCGGGCCGACTCCTCGGCCTCCGCGTACGCCTGCTCGGCCTCGGACAGCGCCGCCTCGGCGCGGGCCAGCGACCGGGCGTGCCGCGCGTCGATGGCGGCGGCCCGTTCGGCCGCCTCGCGCTCCGCCGCGGCCCACCGCTCGGCGTGCGCCTTCTCCTGCTCGGCGAGCATGGCGGCGGTGCGCTGTCGTACCTCGCGCAGGGCGGCCAGTGCCTCGCCCCGGGACTCCTTGACCTCGCGCCGGGTGCCGATGCGCAGTTCGTCGGCCTCGGCGCGGGCCGCGAGCAACCGCTGGCGGGCGCGTTCCTCGGCCTGCGCGCGCAGCGCGTCCGCCTCCTCCTGCGCCGCGCGGCGCAGATCGAGGGCGCACGCCTCGCCGTGCGCGACGTGCTCTCGCGCCTCGCTCCGCGCGTTGACGCGGACCGCCTCCGCCTCTTCCGTCCCGAGCTGGAGAATGCGCCGTGCGCGCTCCCCGAGGGAGTCGTACGTCTGCGGCGCGAGCCGTGCCACCACCTCGCGCAGTTCCTCGGCCTCCGCCTCCATCTCCCTGGCGAGCACCGTGAGCCGGGCGGCCCGTTCCCAGGCGGCGTCCCGGTCGGCGCAGAGGGCGGCGGTGTACGCCTCGACCTGTTCCGGACGGTATCCGCGGCCGCGAACGGTCACGAATCCCGGTGGTGACACCGATGCGCTGCTCATCCTGGAACCCCTCGCCACCCGACGGACACGACATGATGATTTCGCGCATATCTTGATGGATCGGGCGCAAGTGTTCATAACGCGACACTCCGCGCACAGGTCACGGCCAGCCCTGAACACAAAGGGGCCGGGCCCGATCATCCGACCGGGCCCGGCCCCTCTCCGTCCTGTTCGTCCTCAGCCGAGGACGACGTTCCGCACGCCTTTACGAGGCACGGCGACCGCTCGTCACAGCAGCCCGTCCCACATCTGTTCCAGCAGCACCGACCACCAGCTCTCGGGCGACCCGAGCGCCGCCGGGTCGAGCGAGGCCAACTGGGCCTGGAAGTCGACGGTCCACCGACCGGCCTGCTCCTGGTTCAGACCGAACCGCAGCCGCCACATCCGCCCGAGCAGCGCCAGACAGCGCGCGAACTCCGGCAGTCCGGTGTTCACGAACTGCGGCGGTACGGGCGCACCGCCCGGCCCCGCCTCCACCGGCACCGCGACGATGTTCGCCGTGCCGTACTGCACGCAGATCGCCTTGCCGAAGTCAGTGCCCATGACGAGATACGAGCCCGCGTCCGACGCCGGCTGCACACCCCGTTCGGCCGCAAGTTCCGCCAGCGTCGGCACCGGCCGGCCCGGCTGGGCCTGCGCCCAGAAGAACGGCCCCATGTCCGCCGGCAGACCCGCCACCACCAGGGTGTGCGCCACGACCGGCGGCACACCCTGCCGGGACACCGCGGCCTGCTCGAAGCGGAACACCGCCGGCCCGAACACCCCCGCCAGTTCCTGCCCGATCGCCTCCGGCGGAATGGGCTGCGCGGCCTGCACCGGCGGCAACGGCGCACGAACGGGGCCCGGACGCGCCGGTCCGTCCGCCACCTGGTGCAACTCGCCCTGGTGCGCCAGCAACTGCTGCATGCCCTGCTGGCGGCTCGCGTGATCCGTACCGTACGGCGCGATGCTCGTGATCCGCGCCTGCGGCCACTGCTCCCGCATCATCCGCGCGCAGTACGCGCCCGGCAGCTCACACGACTCCAGCTCCGTGTGCAGTTCCAGCACCTGGTCCGGCGGCACGTTCATCGCCCGCAGCTCGTGGAAGATCTGCCACTCCGGGTGCGGGGTCCCCGGCGCGGAACGCCGGATCAGCTGCTGCTCCGAGCCGTCCTGCGCACGGAAGCGCAGCACCGCCTGGTAGCCCGGGCCGACCGTCGGCAGTCCCTGCTGCTGCGGATACCCGTACCCGGGCGGCTGCCCCGGGACCGGCCCGCCCGGCGGCATCGGGGGCTGCGGCGCGCCCGGAGCGGCGGGAGCCATGCCCGGAGCACCCGGGAAACCGGGAGCCGCGGGAGCGCCGGGAGCGCCCGGGAACCCGGGGCCACCGGGAGCCTGGGGTGGCGGAGGCATGCCGGGACCGCCCGCCTGGGGCCCGGCCAACATGGTCCGGGCATGGTGAACGGCGCCCTGCGCGCCCCCTCCGGGACCCTGCACACCGGGCGCGCCCTGCGGCCCCGGGGCGCCCGGGAAGCCAGGTCCACCCGGCGCTTGCGGCGCACCGGGGGCACCCGGAGCGGCCTGCGCGCCGGGCACACCAGGAGCACCCGGAACCCCAGGCGCGCCCGGCGCCTGCGGCGCGCCGGGGGCACCGGGCGGCTGCGGCGCGCCCGGTCCCATCCGGCCCGGGTCGGCCAGCATCGTCGCGGCATGGTGAACACCGCCGGGAGGCGTGCCCCCGGGCGGGTTGGGCCCGGCGGGCGCGTTCGGCACACCAGGAGCACCAGGAGCACCGGGAGGCCGCGGCGCTCCCCCTGGACCAGCCGGGCCAGCCGGACCCGGGGACCCCTCCGGGCCCAGGGCCGACACGAGCTGCGTGGGCACATAGCCACCCGCCGGGGTTCCGGGCGCACCCGGGCCGGAGGGCGGAGGCGGAGGCGTGTTCGCCGGTCGCGCACCCGGCGTTCCCGGCGCGCTCGGCGGAGGCGGCGGCTGCGCCCCTCCCCCACGGTTACGGCGCGGCGGCGGCGCCGCCTTGCTGGTCGCGGCGTCCGCGATGTCACCGGCGTTCGGCGCGAGGGACCGCGCGGGCGTACCCGGACCGGCCGGAGGCGGCGGAGCGCCCGCACCCTGCGGATACCCGTAGGAGGACCCGCCGGGCGGAGGCGGCGTAGCAGGCCCACTCGCCGAAGACGAGGACGGGCCCCCGGACGGGGACGGGGACGACCCCGGGCCCCCCGGCGCGCCCGGCCCCTGCGGGTAGCCGTACGACGACCCGGACGGACCGGACGGACCGGACGGACCGGACGGACCGGACGGACCCGCCGGACCGGACGGCGGAGTCGGCGGGGTCGCGGGCGTCGGGGCGGCCGGTGCGTTCCCGGCCGGTCCCGCGCCACCCGGCCCCGGAGCGTCGAGCGCGGGCGCGACCGCCGTCCGCGGAAGCCGGCTGCCGCCCGACATCAGCGCCGTCTTGGCGTCCGGTGCGGACGTCGGCGGCACCGCCTCGTCGTCGGAGCCGCTCAGCGGCGGCGCGAAAACGGTCGCGGGCAGCGACACGGAGCGGTCGTCACCGGCGTCGGCGTTGGTGTCCGTCCCCGCCCACGGTGTCGCCCCGACGGGAGCGGCAGGCGCCGACGGCCCACCGGAACCCGGACCCGCGGGCACCCCTGCCTGCGTCTCGGGCAGCCGGCTCCCCGGCACCCCACCCTGGGTCCGGGGAAGCGAGGGATCACCGCCCCCGGGCGCCCCGCCCGCACCCGCACCCGCGGCCGGGACCGCGGGCGAGGCGGACCCCGGCGCCGAAGAAGCCTCGTGGTTCCCGGAGCCGGACCCGGGACCCGACCCGGAAGGAGACCCGGCGCCGGCACCCGCCCCGGAGCCGGCCTCCCGCCGATCCGCGATCCCCAGCTTGTCCGCCGCCTCCTGGAGCCACTCCGGCGGCGACAACAAGAACGACGTCTGATTGAGATCCACCCGCGCCGCGGGGGCCGGCACGGCGTCGGCAGGGGCGTCCGAACGGCCGTACTCCTCCTCGTACCGGCGGATCACCTCGCCCACCGGCACGGCGGGCCACAACGTGGCCTCCCCGCTGTCCCGGGCGATCACCAGCCGCTGCGCGCCGCCGTCCGAACGCGGCCCCTCCGCGCGGTCCTCGGCCCACACCACGAACCCGAGCTCGAACTCCCGCACCCGCACCTCGCGGTGCTGATACGCCGGCACATCCCCGTTGATCCACTCTTCGGCGCGCTCCTGCGCCTGCGCGAACGTCACCATCGTCCAGCTCACTCCCCCACCGCAGACGCGGCCGCCGCCGGCACCGCACGCGCGAACCCGCCGTCCACCATCAGATTGGCGACCGTCTCCAGTTCCGGCGGATTACCGGCCAGCCTCGACAGGAAGACGTCGAAGTCCTCACCGCACGGCAGCAAGAGCCGCTCCATGCGCTCCGCCGGCGACCACGCCGGATCCACGTCCCGGACGTCGTCGTACGAGCAGAACCACACCGAACCGGCCCGCTCGCCCCGCACCTTCACGGCGAGCAACCCGCCCTGCACGAACCCGACGCCCAGATAGTCCTTCGTCAGATGGTCACGCAGACACTTGTTCACGTACACGAGGTCATTGACCGCCGCCTCGTCGCGCACCGTGAAGAACGGCTGGTCCACCAGCAGCCCCAGCTCCGCGTCCAGGGCCGCGCCCACCGGCGCGCAGCCACCGGCGGCCTTCACGAACGACCGGTACGCCCCGGGCAGCCGGTACCCCAGGTCCTCCTCGACCCCCTGTACCTGCTGCTCCGTCACCGCCACACCGGACTTCGGCAGCCCGAAGTGCGCCGGACGCGTCTCCTGGAGCGGCCGGGTGCCCCGTTTCGCGTGGTCCACCACCGCCGACGACACGCCGCCGTGATGCCGCAGCAGCGCCTTCACCTCGACCGGGACCAATTCCAGCCGCCGCGAACCCACGACGTGGTGCCACGTCCAGCCGTGCGGCGTCGCCACGCTCGACACGGTGTCCCACAGCTCGTGTCCGGACGCCGCCAGCACCGCGTTCGCCGACACGTAGTCCGTCAGCCGCAGCTCGTCCACGCCGAAGCCCTCCGGCGGATCCGCGATCTCCGCGGCCGCCCGCGCATACGCCGAGAAGTCGGGGTAGCCCCGCTCGTCCATCCGCACGCCTCTCGGGTGCCGTGCCGCCCGGACCGGATCCGGGAAATGCACGACCTGCCCGGCATAGGCCGCGTTCGGCGGCGCGGCCTTCTGCCCGAGCCGACCTGTCGTCATGGCGGTTGCCCCCTGCGGCACTCTGTACGGCCCGCAGCGGCCGGTTCCGCCTCCGGACCCACCCACCACGCCCCGTATCGACTGTCTCCAACAATCTCCAACGCGCGTCAACCGCGCGCCGACGGTGCCGACAGCCTATGCGGTACGACGACAGCGGTCACCGGCCCTCCGCTTCCGTGACCAGCCGTCACCCCGCCGTGACAGCCAGCCCGAACCCGGGCGTGTCGAACCGCCCCAGCTTCCGCACCAGCCACGCCATTTGGCAGTCTGTGACGTCCGGGGGATGCACGGGAGGGGAAAAGGATCATGAACGCGACACAGACGGGGTCACCCACCGGCAGGTCGGACGACCTGTACGCCGCCCACACGGCCGCCCACCACACCGGCCGCACCGGCGACCCGCACACCGGCCGGTCCGGCGACCCCCGCATCGGCTGGTCCGCCACCGAGGGGCCGCACACGCCCGTCCTCCGCCACCGCCGGGACGGCATACTCCCCACCGTCGCCGCCGCCCTCTCCGTCCGCGGCGCCACCCTCACCGGCACCGCCGCACGCACCGACCAGCCCCCACCCCTGCACCCCCTCGTCCAGGACTTCCTCGACACCCTCACCAGCGCCCAACGCGACCGCTTCACCGGACGCTGCGCCGAGGCGCTCCTCATCTCCCGGCACATCACCGCCGCCGACGCCGCCCGCAGCAGACGCGCCGCCCGCCGCCCCATGACCAACGGCGAAGCGCGCAAAACCCTCAAACAAGCGAAACTCACCACCCGGCGCATCCGCGAGGACGGCGACCCCCTGCACGGCAGCTTCGCCACCCCCTGCCGCGCCTGCACCGCGCTCAGCGCCCACTTCGGAGTCCGCATCGTCGACCCGTCCACCACCGACGACTGATCCGCACCCCGCCACCCTCCACGCAGGACGACACCACGGCCCCACCGGGCCACGCACCACCAGCGCGACGAACGAAGGGCCGATGCACCCCGACCGCACCTCCACCACACGCTTCCCCGTCCCCGTCGACGCCGCACTGCGCGCCGCCGGCTGGCAACCCGGACGCTGGGACATCAAACAGGCCGAGATCTGGGCCGACACCCTCCGCGACCACACCTCGCCCGCCGGCCACCGCCACGCCGTCTTCCCGGCCGCCGTCGAGGCCTGGGCCGAATTCGGCGGCCTCACCATCGCCCCCACCGGCCCCGGCCGCCAGGTCGCACCCATCACCGTCCACCTCGACCCCCTGCACGGCCTCCACCTCGCCCGCACCCTCGCCGACCTCGGCCGCGCCCTCGACACCGACGTCGCCCCTCTCGGCACCGAGACCGACACCCAGGGCATCCTCGCCATCGACGCCGAAGGCCGCGTCTACGCCCTCGACCACACCGGCGACTGGTATCTCGGCCCCGACATCGACCAGGCCCTCGGCGCCCTCACCGCCGGCATCGAACCCGTCCGCCTCACCGCCGGCTGACCGACCGCCGCCCTCGTCCACGGATCCACGACGGCAGACCTACGACGGCACGCCCGGACGGCAGACCTACGACGGCAGCCCCGGACCGCATCCCTGGACGGCACCCCTACGACGGCCCGGCCTACGACGCCGGAATCACCGCCGACACCCGGAAGCCCCCCGCCTCCGTCGGCCCCGACACGAACACCCCACCCAGCGCCACCACGCGCTCCTTCATCCCCACCAGTCCGTTGCCCCCCGACGGGAACCCCGCCGACAACGCCGACACCTCCGGCGGCGGACCGTTCTCCACCTGCATCGCGATCTCCCCCTCCCGATGCGCCAACCGGACATGCGTCTTGGCGCCCGCCGCATGCTTGTGCACGTTCGTCAACGCCTCCTGCACCACCCGGTACGCCGTCTGCTCCACCTCCCCCGCATACGCCCGCACCTTCCCCTCCACCAGCAACTCCACGACCATCCCCGCCGCCGCCGACTGCCCCACCAACTCGTCGAGCTCCGACAGACAGGGCCCCTCGCCCTCCTCCGTCACCACCGCCGCGGCCACCCCCACCGCCACCACCGGCACCGGGGCCGACGCCGACCGCTCCCCCGGACCACCGCTGCGCAGCACCCCGAGCATCTCCCGCAACTCGGTCAACGCCTGCCGCCCCATGTCACCCACGAGCGCCGCGTTCCGCACCGCCTTCTCGGGGTCCTTCCGCGCCACCGCCTGCAACGCCGCCGCGTGGACGACCATCAGACTCACCCGATGCGCGACCACGTCGTGCATCTCCCGCGCGATCCGGGTCCGCTCCTCGCCGCGCGCCCACTCCGCCCGTTCCTCCGCCCGCTCCGCGAGCAGCTGCAACTCACGCTCGAGACTGTCGGCCCGCTCCCGCAGGCTCTCCATGAGCCGCCGTCGCGCACCGACGTACATCCCGAGCAGCAGCGGCGGGGCGGTGAGTCCCAGCGAGGTCGTGATGGCGGCGAAGGGGATGAACCAGTCACCGATGGTCAGCCGGCCCTGGTCCATGCTCTGCCGCACCCGCACGAACGTCACGATCAGCGTCCCCACCAGCTGCATTCCCGCGAGCGAGGCGATGATCCGCCGGGGCAGCTCGGAGGCGGCGAGCGTGTACAGCCCCACGATGCCCATCAGGTAGCCCATCTGGGCCGGGGTGATCGCGATCGACACCAGCACCACCGCGATGGGCCACTTCCGCCGCACCACCAGAACCGACCCGGCGAGCAGTCCGAACACCACCCCCACCGCCGGCGGGATCCCCGCGTCCCGCGCGAACGGGATCCCCTCCACCGCGCACTCCACGGCGGACACCAACCCCAGGCTCCAGTCGAACGCCGCACTCCGCCATCTGGTCCACCACCACGGCCCTCCCAGGGCCGCCGTGTCCTCTTCCCCCGTCATGGTCATGCCTCCAGCCTACGGGCGCGACCCCCGGCTTTTCCGGCGACTTTCCCCGACCGGCCGTCACCACACTACGTAACCGAACAGCATCGAAACCCACCGGTATCCCTCGAACTGCTGAACCACGGCCGTTCGACCCGGAACCGAGCATTCCGCCCGAGGGGTACGCAGGTGGCACATTCCCCCGGCAAGTACGCGGACTTCGAGGGGGCTGCGGGAGCGTGCGGTCGCGCCGCGGCGGGCGGGGCTCGCCCTCCGGCCGATCCGCGACCAACTCCAGCCGCACGAGGGCACCCCGCAACGCCTTGTCGAGGGCGAACCGTCCCGGAGCGGACGAAACACCCGCGAGCGACGGACGACGTGTGCGAGAGGGCGCCGGAACCGCGACCGCGGCACGGGAATGGCGACCGCGGGGCCGGGTGCCGGCGCCGGCCTACACCGTCGCATCGAGGGCTGGTGGTACGGCATAGTAGGAGGCGCCACTCGGCAGTCCGGCCAAATGTCCGGTTCGGTCGAATTTATTCCCCCGTGGTGTAATTGGCAGCACTGTGGCTTTTGGTGCCATCTGTCCGGGTTCAAGTCCTGGCGGGGGAGCCGCGCCGGGACCGGGCCCTGACAGCACAGTCAGGGCCCGCTCTCATGTCCCCAAAGAAACGCCCCGGTATCCTTCGGATGTCCCACCCCACTCCACAGCCGAAGGGCAACTTCCGTGAGCGCCATTCGCCCGGCAGCCGTCGTCGTTCTCGCAGCGGGTGAGGGCACCCGTATGAAGTCCGCCATACCGAAGGTCCTGCACGAGATCAGCGGCCGCTCCCTCGTGGGCCATGTGCTGGCCGCGGCGCGTGAGTTGGACCCCGAGAACCTGGTCGTCGTGGTCGGACACGCACGGGAGAAGGTCACGGCGCACCTCGCCGAGGTCGACCCCGGCGTACGCACCGCCGTGCAGGAGGAGCAGAACGGCACCGGGCACGCCGTCCGGATGGGGCTCGAGCAGCTCGGCGGCGGCGTCGACGGAACGGTGGTCGTCGTCTGCGGCGACACCCCGCTGCTCACCGGCGCGACCCTCGCGGAGCTCGCCGCCACCCACCACGCGGACGGGAACGCCGTCACCGTCCTCACCGCCGAGGTGCCGGAAGCGACCGGCTACGGGCGGATCGTCCGGGACGGCGCCTCCGGTGCCGTCACCGCGATCGTCGAGCACAAGGACGCGAACGACGCGGTGCGCGCGATCCGTGAGATCAACTCCGGGGTCTTCGCCTTCGACGGGCAGCTGCTGGCCGACGCGCTGAAGAAGGTCCGCACGGACAACAGCCAGGGCGAGGAGTACCTGACCGACGTCCTGGGGATTCTCCGGGAGGCCGGTCACCGGGTCGGCGCGTCCGTCGCGGCCGACCACCGTGAGATCGCCGGCATCAACAACCGGGTGCAGCTCAGCGAGGCCCGCCGCATTCTCAACGACCGGCTGCTGACCGCCGCGATGCTGTCCGGCGTCACGGTCGTCGACCCGGCGACGACCTGGGTCGACGTCACCGTCACCTTCGAGCAGGACGCCGTCGTCCACCCCGGTACGCAGCTGCACGGCAGCACGCATCTCGGCGAGGGCGCCGAGGTCGGCCCGAACTGCCGGCTGAGGGACACCGAGGTCGGTGCGGGCGCCCGGGTGGACAACACCGTGTCGAACGGCGCCCAGATCGGTCCGGACGCGATCGTGGGGCCGTACGCGTATCTCCGTCCCGGTACCCGTCTCGGGGCGAAGGGCAAGATCGGCACGTACGTCGAGACGAAGAACGCCGCCATCGGCGAGGGGACGAAGATCCCGCACCTGTCCTACGTCGGTGACGCGACGATCGGTGAGTACACCAACATCGGCGCGGCGAGCGTGTTCGTGAACTACGACGGGAAGGACAAGCACCACACCACCGTCGGGTCGCACTGCCGTACGGGTTCGGACAACATGTTTGTGGCGCCTGTCACGGTGGGGGACGGCTCGTACACCGCCGCCGGGTCCGTGATCACGAAGGACGTGCCGCCCGGTTCGCTGGCCGTGGCCCGTGGTCAGCAGCGGAATATCGAGGGTTGGGTGGCCCGCAAGCGCCCGGGCAGCGCGGCGGCGAAGGCGGCCGAGACGGCCTCCCGCCAGGCGGAAAGCGAAAGCTGACCGGAAACGGGCGCGTCGGACACGGCGTACCGTGATAGGTGCACACCCGCACCCCACCAGCTGAGACGGCCCCGTCGCGCCCAGCGGCGAGGTCTCTCGACACCCAGCTGAGACACCTCTGAGGAGACAGTGCTGTGACCGGGATCAAGACGACCGGCGAGAAGAAGATGATGTTCTTCTCCGGCCGCGCCCACCCCGAGCTTGCCGAGGAGGTCGCCCACCAGCTGGGTGTCGGGGTCGTCCCGACGAAGGCCTTCGATTTCGCCAATGGTGAGATCTACGTCCGCTACCAGGAGTCGGCGCGAGGTGCGGACTGCTTCCTGATCCAGAGCCACACGGCTCCGATCAACAAGTGGATCATGGAACAGCTGATCATGATCGACGCGCTGAAGCGCGCGTCGGCCCGCTCGATCACCGTGATCGTGCCGTTCTACGGCTACGCCCGGCAGGACAAGAAGCACCGCGGGCGTGAGCCGATCTCGGCCCGTCTGATCGCCGACATGATGAAGACGGCCGGTGCGCACCGGATCCTGACCGTGGATCTGCACACGGATCAGATCCAGGGCTTCTTCGACGGCCCGGTGGACCATCTGTTCGCGCTCCCGCTGCTCGCCGACTACGTGGGCAGCAAGGTGGACCGCGACAAGCTGACCGTGGTCTCGCCGGACGCGGGCCGGGTGCGGGTGGCGGACCGCTGGTGCGACCGGCTGGGCGCGCCGCTGGCGATCGTGCACAAGCGGCGCGACAAGGACGTGGCGAACCAGGTGACCGTCCACGAGGTCGTGGGTGAGGTCAAGGGCCGCGTCTGTGTGCTGGTCGACGACATGATCGACACGGGTGGCACGATCTGCGCCGCCGCGGACGCGCTGTTCGCGCACGGTGCGGAGGACGTCATCGTGACGGCGACGCACGGTGTGCTGTCGGGTCCGGCCGCCGATCGCCTGAAGAACTCGAAGGTCAGCGAGTTCATCTTCACCAACACCCTGCCGACGCCGGGTGAGCTGGAGGTGGACAAGATCACGGTGCTGTCGATCGCGCCGACGATCGCGAACGCGGTGCGCGAGGTGTTCGAGGACGGTTCGGTGACGAGCCTCTTCGACGAGCAGTGACGGTCCTCGTCTAGATCGATTTCCTGTACGGCCTTCCCGCTGCGTAAACTGCCACAGTTGCTCGGCGAGGGAGGCCGTACACGTCTGTGTGCGGCGGTCCGTTATCGACGCGCTCTTCGTAGCAGGCCGATGGTTTGGCCGGGTGACCACCTTTCCCCAGTTCTACGAGGAGTGAACATGGCCGAGGTCAAGCTCGCAGCCGAGACCCGCACCGAGTTCGGCAAGGGCGCCGCCCGCCGTATCCGCCGCGCCAGCAAGGTTCCCGCCGTGGTCTACGGTCACGGTGCCGACCCGGTGCACATCACGCTGCCGGGCCACGAGCTCCAGCTGGCGCTGCGCACGCCGAACGTCCTGCTCAGCCTGGACATCGACGGCAAGACCCAGCTGGCCATCCCGAAGGCCGTGCAGCGCGACGCGATCAAGGGCTTCCTCGACCACGTCGACCTGCTGCTGGTCCGCAGCGGCGAGAAGGTCAACGTCGAGGTCTACGTCCACACCGAGGGTGAGCTGGCCCCGGGTGCCTACCTGCTCGAGCACGTGCTGAGCACGCTGACGGTCGAGGCCGAGGCCACCCACATCCCCGAGTCGGTCACCGTCTCGATCCAGGGTCTGGAGGCCGGTGCGGCCATCCTCGCCAAGGACATCCCGCTGCCCGAGGGCACCACGCTGGCGATCGACGAGGACGCGGTCGTCCTCCAGGTCCTGGCCGCCCAGGCGGAGGAGGCCCCGGCGGACGCCGAGGCCGAGGCCACCGAGGCCTGATTTCCCCGCACCTCATCCCGTCGGCCGCCGCTCCCTCCGGGGGGCGGCGGCCTGCGCGTATCAAGGAGACATGGACGTGACGACCGACGCCAATGCCCCCTGGCTGATCGTGGGGCTCGGCAATCCCGGCCCCGAGTACGCCATGAACCGGCACAACGTCGGTTTCATGGTGGCGGATCTCCTGGCCGAGCGGATCGGGGGGAGGTTCAAGCGGGCGGGCAAGGCGCAGGCCCAGGTCGTCGAGGGGCGGCTGGGGCCGCCGGGCACGGGGAGCCGGCGGGTGGTGCTGGCGAAGCCGATGTCGTTCATGAACGTGTCGGGCGGGCCGGTCACCGCGTTGCGGGACTTCTACAAGGTGCCGGTGGCGAACATCGTCGCGGTGCACGACGAGCTGGACATCGACTACGGCGTGCTGCGGCTGAAGCTCGGCGGTGGGGACAACGGGCACAACGGTCTGAAGTCGATGACGAAGATCATGGGCGCGGACTATCACCGGGTGCGGTTCGGGATCGGGCGGCCGCCGGGGCGGATGCAGGTGGCGGACTTCGTGCTGAAGGACTTCTCCTCGGCCGAGCGCAAGGAGCTGGCCTACTTCGTGGACCGTGCGGCGGACGCGGTGGAGGCGCTGGTGCTCGAGGGGCTGGAGCGGGCGCAAACCACGTACAACTCCTGACTTGTCGCCCCCTCGGGTTGACGGGCCGTTCAGGCATGGCCAATGATCCCGGCCATGCCTGCCACAGCAGCCTCGTCCCACCGTCGCCGGGGTCACTCCCGTAAGAACTCGGCCAGGAGCTCGGGCGGAGGCGCGGCCCCGGCCAAGGGTTCCGGCGCGGCCAAGGGTTCGGAATCGGCCAAGGGCTCGGTGAAGGGGACGGCCGGGAATTCGGTTCCCGCGACCGCGTTGCGGCTGGGGCGGCTGGTGGCGATGGGGGCGATCACCGTGCTGCTCCTGTTGGCGGGGGTGTGGGGTTCCTGGGGATCCGCGCAGCACGTGATGCTGACGAAGGGCCGGGAGCAGGGCACGGTCGAGGTGACGCGGTGCGGTGAGGACACGTGTGCCGGGCCGTACACGCCGCTGTCCGCCGGGTCGACGGCACGCGCGCGCGTGGTGATCGAGAAGTCGGTGGCGGTCCGCAAGGGCGGCGTCTACACGGTGGTCATCAAGCCGGGCAGTGACGAGGTGGTGCGGTGCGGTCCGGCCGGGGTCCTGTACGCGTGGGTGCCGTTGGGCGGGGCGCTGCTGCTGGCGTCGGTGGTGGTCGCGGGTGGTCTGGGGCGGGTGCGGGTGGGTTGGGTGCTGGCGGGGTCGGGGATCGCGTTGCTCACGGCGGCGTTCCTGGCGGTGTGAGCGCGTGAGTTCGTGAGTTCGTTGAGTTCGTGAGCGCGTGACATGAGGGTGCCCCCGGGTCCGTACGGTCCCGGGGGCACCCTCAGGTGCGGGGAGCGGGGGTCAGCCGGTGTTGCGCAGGCCCGCGGCGACGCCGTTGACGGTGAGGAGGAGGGCGCGGGCGAGGAGCGGGTCGGGTTCGGCTCCCGCGGCCGCGGCGTCACGCTGGCGCTTGAGCAGGGTGACCTGGAGGTAGGAGATGGGGTCGAGGTAGGCGTCGCGGATGGTGAAGGTCTGCTTGAGCACGGGGGTGGCGTCGAGCAGTTCCGGTTCGCCGGTGATCTTCAGTACCTCGGCGACGGTGAGGGCGTGTTCGGCCTTGATCCGGTCGAAGACGTGCTTGAGGTCGTCGGGGACGAGGGTGTCGACGTAGTGCTGGGCGATGCGCAGATCGGTCTTCGCGAGGGTCATCTCGACGTTGGAGATGAAGTTCTGGAAGAAGTGCCACTGGTCGCGCATCTCGTCCAGGACGGTGTCGAGGCCGGCCTCGCGCAGCGCCTTGAGGCCGGAGCCGACGCCGAACCAGCCGGGGACGATCTGGCGGGACTGGGTCCAGCCGAAGACCCACGGGATGGCGCGCAGGCCGTCGAGCCCGGCACCGGAGTCGGGCCTGCGGGAGGGGCGCGATCCGAGGTGCAGGTCGGCGAGCTGGTCGACGGGGGTGGAGGCGAAGAAGTAGGGCGGGAGGTCGGGGTCCTCGACCAGGGCGCGGTAGGCGGCGTGGGCGGCGTCGGAGACGACGTCCATGGCGGCGTCCCAGCGGGCGAGGGCCTCGTCGGACTGGCGGGGGGCGGTGTGCAGGGCGGAGGCCTGCAGGGTCGCGGCGACCGTCAGTTCCAGGTTCTCCCTGGCCAGGGAGGGGATGAGGTACTTGTCGGAGATGACCTCGCCCTGTTCGGTGACCTTGATCTCGCCCTCCAGGGTGCCCCAGGGCTGGGCGAGGATGGCGTCGTGGGAGGGGCCGCCGCCGCGGCCGACGGTGCCGCCGCGGCCGTGGAAGAGCCTCAGCCGGACGCCGTAGCGGTGGGCGACGTCGCGCAGCCGGCGCTGGGCGCGGTGGATCTCCCACTGGCTGGTGGTGATGCCGCCGAACTTGGAGGAGTCGGAGTAGCCGAGCATGACCTCCTGGACGTCTCCGCGCAGCGCCACGAGGCGCCGGTAGGAGGGGTCGGAGAGCATGTCCTCGAGAATGGTGTCGGCGGCCTTGAGCTCGTCCGTGGTCTCCAGGAGCGGCACGATGCCGATCTTCGCCCAGCCGGCGTGCAGGTCGACGAGGCCGGCCTCACGGGCCAGGACCGCCGCGGCGAACACGTCGTCGGCGCCCTGGCACATGGAGATGATGTACGACTCGATGACCTCGGGTCCGAAGACGGCGAGGGCCCGCTTGACCGTCCCGAAGACGCCGAGGGTCTTCTCGCCCGCGGCGTCGACGGGGGCCGGGGTGGGCGCGAGCGGCCGGCGCGAGCGCAGCTCCTTGGCGAGGAGCTTCGTGCGGTACTCGCGGGGCATGTCGGCGTAGCGCCAGGACTCCTCGCCGAGGCGGTCGAAGAGCTGGCCGAGGGCATGGTGGTGGGCGTCGGCGTGTTCGCGGACGTCCATGGTGGCGAGCTGGAGACCGAACGCGGCGAGGGTGCGGATGGTGCGGTTCATCCGGCCGTCGGCGAACAGGCCGCCGCGGTGCTCGCGCAGCGAGGTCTGGATGAGGGTGAGGTCCGCGAGGAGCTCGCTGGTGCCGAGGTAGTCGCGGCCGGTCTCGTGGGGGATGCCCTTGGCGAGGCGCTGCTTGGTGTTCTCGAGCTTCTGCCGGATGCAGGTGGCCTTGAGGCGGTAGGGCTCTTCGGCGTTGAGGCGCTTGTAGCGGGGGCTGATCTCGGGCAGCCGTTCGAGGTCGCCCTTGAGCGACTCCAGAAGCTCCTCGGTGGCGCCGGTGTAGCGGATGGAGTTGGACAGGAAGCCGCGGAGCTCGTCGATCATCTCCAGGGCGTCGTTGATGCCGTGTTCGTGCTGAAGGATGAGGACGTCCCAGGTCACCTGGGGGGTGACGTTGGGGTTGCCGTCGCGGTCGCCGCCGATCCACGTGCCGAAGGTGAGCGGGCGGGTGTTCTCGGGGAGCTTGACGCCGACGCGCTCCAGTTCGGCGGTGAGGTCCTCCAGGACGTCGCCGACGGCGCCCGCGTGGAGTTCGTCGAGGTAGTAGATGGCGTTGCGGGCCTCGTCGGCGGGCTCGGGGCGTACGACCCGGAGTTCGTCGGTCTGCCAGACGAGGTCGATGTTCTCGGCCAGGCGGGTGTCGTAGCGGCGGCGGTCGGCCTCGATGACGGGGGTGTCGAGGAGCGCGGCGATGCGCCGGAGCTTGTTGAGTACCGACCGGCGCGCGGCTTCGGTGGGGTGTGCCGTGAACACGGGGCGGACGTTGAGGTGGCGGACCGTCTGCTGGACGTGTTCGGGGTCGACGTCCTTGAGACGGTCGGCGGTGCGGGCGAGGAGACCGCCCTCGGCGGCGCGGCGCTCGCGCAGTTCGCGGCCGCGGTGGACCTGCTCGGTGACGTTGGCGAGGTGGAAGTAGGTGGAGAAGGCGCGGACCAGCTTGGCCGCGGTCTCCAGTTCGATGCCACGCAGCAGCTCGGCGGCGGCCTCGCCGTCCTCGCGGGTCAGGCGGCGGACCTTCTCGACCAGGTCGAGGAGTTCCGGGCCCTCCTGCCGGACGAGGGTCTCGCCGAGGAGATCACCCAGTCGGCGGATGTCGGCGCGCAGCTCGGTGCTGGTCGTTGCGGTGGCCTGGCCAAGGTCGTCGGCACTGCTCACAGGTGCGGCTCCTTGCAGTGTTGAAGCTCGTCCGGGAGGGAACCCGTACTCCGGCCCGCGGCACACGTCGCATAGGGGCCGGACATCCGGGAAGAAAACAGAGCGGACCGCGCTGTCCGGCTGTCTCCAAGGATAGGTGTCCCTGGGGACGCGCAGGTTGGCGGGCTCTTGCCGCCGGGCAAGGCACTGCCATACTTACGATGCCGTAGGTTACGGAACCGTAAGGAGCGTGGCATTGGTTCGCTGCGTGACCTTCCGCGGTGTGCGGAACGACGGCATCTCCCTCAACCCAAGACCCCCCAGGGGACGCGCATGACCACAGGCAGCTCCAACGTGATCGATGACCCTTCGAAGACGCCCGACGGCACCCCCACGCCCTCCGCCACCCTCGGTGGCGAGCAGAAGCGTTCGATCGAGCAGATCATGCTGCTGATCTTCATCGTCGTCCCGTTCCTGGCGGTGCTGGCGGCGGTGCCGCTGGCCTGGGGCTGGGGCGTGAGCTGGCTGGACATCGGTCTGCTGGTCTTCATGTACTTCCTCGGGTGCCACGGCATCACGATCGGCTTCCACCGCTACTTCACGCACGGTTCGTTCAAGGCGAAGCGGCCGCTCAGGATCGCGTTGGCGATCGCGGGCTCGATGGCCGTGGAGGGGCCGCTGGTGCGCTGGGTGGCGGACCACCGCAAGCACCACAAGTTCTCCGACGCGGACGGCGACCCGCATTCGCCGTGGCGGTTCGGCGAGACGCTCCCGGCCCTGATGAAGGGCCTGTGGTGGGCCCACATCGCGTGGATGTTCGACGAGGAGCAGACTTCGCAGGAGAAGTACGCGCCGGATCTGATCAAGGACCCGGCGCTCCGCGCGATCTCCCGTCAGTTCGTGTACTGGACGATCCTGTCGCTGGCGCTGCCGCCGCTGGTGGGCGGGCTGGTGACGATGTCCTGGTGGGGCGCGTTCACCGCGTTCCTCTGGGGCTCGCTGGTGCGGGTGGCCCTGCTCCACCACGTGACCTGGTCCATCAACTCGATCTGCCACGCCGTGGGCAAGCGCCCGTTCAAGTCCCGCGACCGCTCCGGCAACGTCTGGTGGCTGGCGATCCTGTCCTGCGGCGAGTCCTGGCACAACCTGCACCACGCGGACCCGACGTCGGCGCGGCACGGCGTGATGCGGGGCCAGCTGGACTCCTCCGCACGGTTCATCCGGTGGTTCGAGATGCTCGGCTGGGCCTACGACGTGCGCTGGCCGTCACGCTCGCGTATCGATTCGCGCCGTAACACCGGTGAGGACGGCTCCCGACGGGGGAAGGCCACCGCCGAGGCGGCATGATTGACGGCGTGGCGACCGATCCCAGCAGTACCCCCAGTACCGAAGCGAAGCCGCGGCGCGCCCGACGCACCCGTATGACGGGTGCGGAGCGGCGCCAGCAGCTGCTCGAGATCGGTCGCACCCTGTTCGCGGCGAAGGGTTTCGAGGGCACCTCGGTGGAGGAGATCGCGGCGAAGGCCGGGGTCTCCAAGCCGGTGGTGTACGAGCACTTCGGCGGCAAGGAGGGGCTCTACGCGGTCGTGGTGGACCGGGAGATGCGCCGGCTGCTGGACATGGTGACGTCGTCGCTGACGGCGGGACACCCCCGCGAACTGCTCGAACAGGCGGCGTTCGCGCTTCTCGACTACATCGAGGAGTACACGGACGGTTTCCGGATCCTGGTCCGGGACTCCCCCATCCCGCAGTCGACCGGGTCGTTCGCCTCGCTGATCTCCGACATCGCGACCCAGGTGGAGGACATCCTGGGCCGCGAGTTCAAGAGCCGCGGCTTCGACCCGAAGCTGGCCCCGCTGTACGCCCAGGCCCTGGTCGGCATGGTCGCCCTGACCGGCCAGTGGTGGCTGGACGTACGCCGCCCGAAGAAGGCGGAGGTGGCGGCCCATCTGGTGAACCTGTCCTGGCACGGGCTGGACGGGCTGGAGGCGAAGCCGCACCTGATAGGACGCCGAAAGGCCTGAACGGACGCGGCGCGGACATGCGGGCGGGCCCCGGCCATGGTGGTCGGGGCCCGCCCGCATGTCCGCCGCCGGCACGGCACCCACGCCTGTGGTGCATGTGTGCCGTGGCACCGCCGTGCGGCGGCGGCACATGTGCCGCCGCCGCACGATCACGTGTCTGCGACTGTGGGCCTTCGGCGCCGCCGCACGTCAGCGGCTCGTCAGATCCTCGGCGCCTCGGTACCTCAGTGCTTGAAGACGTCCTTGCCCTTTTCCTTGGCCTGACGGGCGTCGCCCTTGGCCTGCTCGGCGCGGCCCTCGGCTTCCATCCGCTCGTTGCCCACGGAGCGGCCGATCGTTTCCTTCGCCTTGCCCTTGGCCTGTTCCATCTTCGCCTTGGACTTCTGCTCGCCTGCCACTGTCCATCACTCCCAGTCAGGTCTGCGTGTGGTCTCAGTAGGGCGAGTGACCTGTGCGGCGCTCCTCAAACCTCGGTGTCGGGCTCGAGGAACTCCAGCCGGTTGCCGACGGGGTCCCGGGCGTAGAAGCGGCGGTGGCCGGGCAGGTCCGCGTCCCAGGTGACCGGTGTGCCGTGGGCCTCGAGCCGGGCGGCGTACGCCTCGATGCCGGTGACCCGCAGTCCGGGGTGACCCTTCGCGGAGGGCCTGAAGCCCGGCTCGATCCCCAGGTGCAGGTGGACGGTCCCCGCACGGAACCAGCACCCTCCCTTCGCCGCGAGCGCCGGCGGCTTGGGGATCTCGGTCATGCCGAGAGTGCCGGTGTAGAAGCGGCGCAGCGGCTCCTCGGAGCCGGGCGGGGCGGCGAGCTGCACGTGGTCGACGGCGGTCAGCATGTCAGGCCGCCTTCGTGGCCACCGCGAACAGGCGGCGGAACGGCAGGACGGTGCCGTACCCGGCGCTCGGGTAGGCCTCGCGGAGCAGGTCGCGGTATGCGGTGACGAAGGCGTCGCGGGCCTCGGGATCCTCGGCGAGGGCGTCGAGGGCGGGACGCAGGCCGGTGCCCTGGACCCAGTCGAGCACGGGGTCGTCGCCCTGGAGCACATGGAGGTAGGTGGTCGTCCAGACGTCGGTGGCGCAGCCGAGGCGGGCCAGCCGGTCGAGGTAGACGCCGGGGGCGTGGACGGAGTCCTCGTGGCGCAGGACATGGCCGAGGCGGCTCTTCCAGCGGAGGCTGCTGCCGAGTTCGCGCATGAGGGCGTGCAGGGGTGCGTCGATGTTGTGCGGGACCTGGAAGGCGAAGGTGCCGCCGGGGGCGAGGCCGTCCAGCCAGCCGGCGAAGGCGTCGAGGTGGCCGGGTACCCACTGGAGGGCGGCGTTCGAGACGAGCAGGTCGTACGTCTCCTCCGGCGTCCAGGCGGCGAGGTCGGCGTGAGCGAAGTCGAGGCGTGCGCCCGCGTGCGTCGCGGCGTCGGCGAGCATCTGCGGCGAGTTGTCGTAGCCGGTGACGCGGGCGGTGGCCCAGCGGTCGGCGAGGACGGCGGTGAGGTGGCCCGGGCCGCAGCCGAGGTCGGCGATGCGGGGCGGGTCGCCGGGCAGGTCGGGGACGCGGGCGAGGAGGTCGCCGAAGGGCCGGGCGCGGTGTCCGGCGTGACGCAGGTACTGGGCGGGGTCCCAGGTCGGGTTGGTCGTCATGCCCGGTACTTTCCCCGTTCACTTACCTTGACGTCAAGAGACTTGACATCAAGATACTCCATACCAAGAGACTTCATGTCGACACAACCACTACACTGATCGTCATGGAGGACGAGGTCGATCGGCTGGTCGCAGCGTGGCGCCGGGAGCGCCCGGACCTCGACGTGGAGCCGCTGGAAGTACTCAGCCGGGTGAGCAGACTGGCCCGGCACCTGGACCGCGCACGCCGTCTGGCGTTCTCCGAGCACCAGTTGGAGCCCTGGGAGTTCGACGTCCTGACGGCGCTCCGGCGCGCGGGGGCGCCCTACCAGCTCTCGCCGGGCCAGCTGCTGACGCAGACGCTGGTGACCTCGGGCACGATGACGAACCGTATCGACCGGCTCGCGAAGAAGAACCTGGTGGAGCGGCTGCCGGACCCGAGCGACCGCCGGGGTGTGCTCGTGCGCCTCACGGACGACGGCAAGGACCGCGCCGACCAGGCCCTCGCCGGGCTGCTCGACCAGGAGCGAGCGATCCTGGCCGAGCTCACCCACGCCCAGCGCGGTGAACTGGCGGGTCTACTACGCCAGTTGACCGCCCCGTTCGACAACATCCCGGGATAGGTCGGCGGGTCCGACGCCGGCCCGGCGCGCGAGCGCGACCGCGGCGAGGGTGGAGTGCACGCCCAGTTTGCCGAGCACGTTCTGCATATGGGTGCGGACGGTGTGCGGGGAGAGGAACAACCGGTCGGCGACCGCTTTCCTGCCCAGTCCCGCGACCATGCAGCGCAGCACTTCCCGCTCCCTCGGAGTGAGCGACTCCACGAGTCGTTCGCTCTCGGTGCGGTGCTTGCGGGCGGCCGTCAACTCCCGCAGCACGCCGGTGAGGAGGGCGGCGGGGAGATGCGTCTCCTCGCGCAGCACGCCTCTGATGACGGTGAGCAGCCGGGACAGCGAGCAGTCCTTCGCCACCCAGCCGGACGCCCCGGCCTGGAGGGCGAGGGCCGCGCGGCGCGGATCGTCCTTCTCGGCGAGGACGACGATCCGAACATGAGGCTGCGCGGCACGGACCCCCACGACCAGCGATATCCCGTCGACGAGCCCGTCCTCCCCCACCTCCTGCACCGGCACGGCGGGCCGTATGCCCGGCAGAGCGGCGCCCAGGTCCGCGTCGACGAGCAGCACGTCGTACCGGCGCCCCTCGGCGGCCGCGCGCTCCAGACTGCGCAGTGCCGCCGGGCCGCTGCCGGCCGCGGACACGTCGACGTCGGGCTCGGCGGCCAGTGCCGCGGCGAGCGACTCGGCGAAGATACGGTGGTCGTCGACGACCAGAACTCGGATGCGAACCACGAAACCCCCTTCCCCAAGCTCCTTGACAGAGCAGGGGATACCCCAAGGTCCGGAGATGGAGCACGTCGACCGGCGCGGATACGACGCCCGGAAGGGATGCCACTACCGCGACGGCCGCCGCCGTGCAGAGACTGCTACCCCCACCGCGGGCGCCGTACCCGACTGTCTCGCCCCCTGATCGGTACCGGCCCCCACCGGCACTGTTCACAGGGTAGGGCCGCGGGCGTGGAGCGGAAGGCAAATTGCAGGATTGGTTCGGCCGCCGCGTTTATGGTGTGCCGCATGTTTCGTCTTGAGACAGAAGTCGACAGGACTCGCCGCGATCTTCTCCGTTCGCGGCTCCTCGCCACCAACACCGAGGCCTCCCCGGTGCTGCGCGCGCTGCGTGGCACACCCGCGGAACGCGAGTCGGCGCTGCACGTCTGGGCCTCGGACGCGGGCGGCGGTCTGGCCGGCGGTCTGGTGGGCCACACCTGGACGACCTGGCTGCACGTCACCTATCTCTGGGTCGACGCCCGGCACCGGGGCACGGGCCTCGGCAGCGCCCTCCTCGCCGAAGCGGAGCGCATCGCGCACGAGCAGCGCGGCTGCGACCGCGTACGCCTGGAGACGTGGGACTTCCAGGCACCGGACTTCTACCGGCGCCGGGGCTACGAGGTGGTGTGCGTGATCGAGGACTACCCCCCGGGCCTGACGGAGTTCACCCTGACGAAAAGACTGGGGTAGTTCCTGCTTCTTCCCCTCAGCCCGTCCGGCGCCCGAGGACGGAACCCGTCCGGGGCCGGAAGGGGGTGCGGGGGCGCGGCCTCCGGGGTCGGGAACGGGAAGGGGCGGCGGGGCCGGGGGCCACTCGGGCCTCGCGCACCCCACCGCCCCGCCGGACAGCACTCAGTTCAGCCGACGCGCGCCCGCCGCCGGCACCGCCTCGAACACCCGCGGAGCCTTGTGCCCCGCGGCCGCGAACGCCTCTTCGACGGCCTTGGTGAGCGCCTCGACATCGGTGGCCTCGGCCAGGACGATCGCCGACCCCCCGAAGCCCCCGCCGGTCATCCGCGCGCCGAGCGCCCCGTGGGCGAGGGCGGTGTCGACGACGAGGTCCAGCTCGGGACAGGAGACCCGGAAGTCGTCCCGGAGCGAGGCGTGGCCGGCCGTCAGGACCGGCCCGACGGCGCGGGTGTCGCCGCCGGACTCCAGGAGGGAGACGACCTGCTCCACCCGCTGGTCCTCCGTCACCACATGCCGGACCAGGCGGCGGACCTCCTCCTCGTCACCGAGCCGGTCGAGGGCCGCGTCCAGGTCGGCGTACGCGATGTCGCGCAGGGCGTCGACGCCGAGGAGGGCGGCGCCCTTCTCGCAGCCGGCCCGCCGCTTGCCGTACTCGCCGTCGCTGTGGGCGTGCGTGACCTGGGTGTCGACGACCAGCAGGCGCAGGCCCTCGGCGGCCAGGTCGAGGGGGATCTGCTTCTGCGAGAGGTCGCGGGTGTCGAGGAACAGCGCGTGGCCGGCCTCGCAGCACGCGGACGCCGTCTGGTCCATGATGCCGGTGGGCGCTCCGACGTAGACGTTCTCGGCGCGCTGGCACAGGCGGGCGAGCTGCCAGCCCGGGAGCCCGAGGTCGTAGAGGTCGTTCAGCGCCAGGGCCACGACGACCTCCAGCGCCGCGGACGACGACAGGCCCGCGCCCGACGGGACCGTCGAGGACAGGTGGACGTCGGCGCCGGTCACCGCGTGCCCTGCCTCGCGCAGGGCCCAGACGACTCCGGCGGGGTACGCCGTCCAGCTCTTGTCGGACTCGGGCCTCAGGTCGTCGAGCCGCAGCTCGGCGACGCCGCTGTCGAGGTCGGCCGAGTGCAGCCGCAGCACGCCGTCCGTGCGCCGTGAGACCGCGGCGACCGCGGTGTGCGGCAGCGCGAAGGGCATCACGAAACCGTCGTTGTAGTCGGTGTGCTCACCGATGAGGTTGACGCGGCCGGGCGCCGCCCAGACGCCCTCGGGCTCGGCCCCGTACAGCCGGACGAAACCCTCGCGAACTTCCTGTGCCCCCACTACGACTCCCTTGCGCTGCTTGCGATGTCCTGCGCGAACGCCCACGCGTCCGCGACGATACCCGCGAGGTCCGCGCGGGACGGGTTCCAGCCCAGCCGCTCGCGGGCGGTGGCCGCCGAGGCGACCAGGACGGCCGGGTCGCCGCCGCGGCGAGGGGCCACGACCTCGGGAATCGGGTGGCCGGTGACCTCGCGGACGGTCTCGATGACCTCGCGCACGGAGAAGCCGTTGCCGTTGCCGAGGTTGCAGATGAGGTGCTCGCCGGGCCGGGCGGCGGCCACGGCGAGGAGGTGGGCCTCGGCGAGGTCGGCGACGTGGATGTAGTCGCGGACGCAGGTGCCGTCGGGGGTCGGGTAGTCGTCGCCGAAGACGGAGACGGCCTCGCGGCGGCCCTGCGCGACCTGGAGGACGAGCGGGATGAGGTGCGACTCGGGGTCGTGGCGCTCGCCCTGCTCGCCGTACGCGCCGGCCACGTTGAAGTAGCGCAGGGAGACGGCGCCGAGCCCGTGGGCGGCGGCCTCGCCGCTGATCATGTGGTCGACGGCGAGCTTGGAGGCGCCGTAGGGGTTCGTGGGCTGCGTCGGAGCGCTCTCCACGATCGGCACCTGCTTCGGCTCGCCGTACGTCGCCGCCGTGGACGAGAAGACCAGCTTGCGCACGCCGGCCTCGCGCATGGCGCCCAGCAGCGCCATGGTGCCGCCGACGTTGTTGTCCCAGTACTTCTCGGGCTTGACGACGGACTCGCCGACCTGCGAGAACGCGGCGAAGTGGAGGACGGCGTCGAAGGAGGCGTCGAGCCACTTGGCGGCGTCGCGGATGTCGCCCTCGATGAACGAGGCGCCCGCCGGGACGCCCTCGCGGAAACCGGTGGAGAGGTTGTCGAGCACGACGACCTCGTGGCCGGCCTCCAGCAGGTGCTGGGCGACCACGCCGCCGACGTAGCCCGCGCCACCCGTGACCAGATACTTGCCGCTCGTGCCGGTGGTGCCGCTCATGAACTCGCTACCTCTCGCAGTCGCTGGGCCGCGAACTCCGGCGGCACGTCGTTGATGAAGACGTTCATGCCTGATTCGGAGCCCGCGAGAAACTTCAGCTTGCCGGAAGTGCGGCGAATGGTGAAAAGCTCGAGATGCAGCGCGAAGTCGTCCCGGTTGACGCCCTCGAACTCCTCCAGTGCGCCGAACGGCGCCTGGTGCCAGGCGGAGATGTACGGCGTGGGCGGTTCACCTTCGCCGAAGATCCGGTCGAAGCGCCTCAAGAGTTCCAGATAGACCTGGGGGAACTCTGTGCGGGCCTCCTCGTCGAGGGCGAGCAGGTCAGGCACCCGGTGCTTGGGGTAGAGGTGCACCTCGTAGGGCCAGTGCGCCGCGTACGGCACGAACGCGACCCAGTGTTCACTCTCCAGGACGACCCGCTCGTCGGCGAGTTCACGCGCCAGGACGGCGTCGAAGAGGTTCTCCCCGCCGGTCGCCTCCTTGTGCGCCGCGACCGAACGCAGCATCAGGGCGGTGCGCGGGGTGGTGAACGGGTAGGCGTAGATCTGCCCGTGCGGGTGACCCAGAGTCACACCGATCTCGGCGCCACGGTTCTCGAAGCAGAACACCTGTTCCACGGAGGGCAGATGAGACAGCTCGGACGTCCGGTCCGTCCACGCGTCGAGGACCAGACGCGCCTGCTCCTCGGTGAGGTCGGCGAAGGACGCGTTGTGGTCGGAGGTGAAGCAGACCACCTCGCAGCGCCCGGAGTCGCCGGCCAGCGAGGGGAAACGGTTCTCGAAGACGACGACGTCGTACGACGAGTCCGGGATCTCGCTGAGCCGGTCGCCCTGGGAGGGGCAGAGCGGGCACTCGTCGGCCGGCGGGTGGTAGATGCGCCCCTGCCGGTGCGAGGCCACGGCGATGGAATCGCCGAGCAGGGGATCCCTCCGTACCTCCGAAGTGGTGACCGTGGGATCCAGCGGACGCCTGTCCACCGCGTCGCGCACCGAGTCGTCCCGCTGGTCGTAGTAGATCAGCTCACGACCGTCGGCCAAGCGGGTCGAGGTCTTCTTCACCGCGACTCTCCATCCGTACCTCTGGGTCCGCAGACCTAGATCCGTACACCTAGCGAAGCTTCAAACAGAACCAAACACATAAAACCATAAACCCCCACGCCAGTCACCCTCACAACCAAACAAAGAACACCAAAAGAAGTGAGCAGGGTATGCGAACCCCCACAGACCCGCCCCACACGGCAGTACAGCTGGCGGCAGAGCTGCGGCTGCCGACGAACTGGCTCGACTACACGATCCTCGGCATCTACTTCGTCGTGGTCCTGGGCATCGGCTTCGCCGCTCGCAGATCGGTGAAGACCAGCCTCGACTTCTTCCTCTCCGGACGCTCCCTGCCCGCCTGGATCACGGGCCTCGCGTTCGTATCGGCCAACCTGGCCGCCACCGAGATCCTGGGCATGGCCGCGAACAGCGCGCAGTACGGCGCGTACACCGTCCACTGGTACTGGATCGGCGCCATCCCGGCGATGGTCTTCCTGGGCCTGGTGATGATGCCGTTCTACTACGGCAGCAAGGTCCGCTCCGTGCCCGAGTTCCTGCTGCTGCGCTTCGACCGGGGCGCCCACCTGCTCAGCTCGGCCCTGTTCGCCTTCGCGGCGATCCTGATCTCCGGCGTGAACCTGTACGCCCTCGCGATCGTCGTCGAGGCGCTGCTGGGCTGGCCGCAGTGGGTGGCGATCGTGGTCGCCGGCGCCTTCGTACTGGCCTACATCACGCTCGGCGGCCTCTCCTCGGCGATCTACAACGAGGTCCTCCAGTTCTTCGTGATCCTGGCGGCGCTCATCCCGCTGTCGGTGCTCGGCCTGAAGAAGGTGGGCGGCTGGGACGGCCTGACCGACTCCCTGACCGCGTCCCACGGCGACGACTTCGTCACCGCCTGGGGCGGCACGGGCATCGGCAGCGACAACCCGCTCGGCGCGAACTGGCTGACCATCGTGCTGGGCCTCGGCTTCGTCCTCTCCTTCGGCTACTGGACGACGAACTTCGCCGAGGTCCAGCGCGCCCTGTCGGCGAAGAACCTGTCGGCGGCCCAGCGCACCCCGCTCATCGCCGCGTTCCCGAAGATCTTCATCGTCTTCCTGGTCATGATCCCGGGCCTGGTGGCGGCGGTGCTGGTGCCGAAGATCGGCACGGCCGACTCCGACCTCCAGTACAACGACGCGATCCCGTACCTCATGCAGGAGCTGCTGCCCAACGGCGTGCTGGGCATCGCGGTGACGGGTCTGCTGGCGGCGTTCATGGCGGGCATGGCGGCGAACGTCTCGTCGTTCAACACGGTGTTCACGACCGACATCTGGGCGAAGTACGTGGTGCGGGGCCGGGAGGACGCCTACTACGTCCGCTTCGGCCGTCTCATCACCGCCATCGGGGTGGCCGCCTCGGTGGGCACGGCGTTCCTCGCCTCGTCCTTCTCGAACATCATGAGCTACCTCCAGACGCTGTTCTCCTTCTTCAACGTCCCGATGTTCGTCGTCTTCATCGTCGGCATGTTCTGGAAGCGGGCGTCGAAGAAGTCGGGCTTCTGGGGCCTGCTGGCGGGCACCACGGCGGCGATGGTCAACTACTTCGTCCTGTACAAGCAGGACGTCATCGGCATCCCCACCGACCAGGGCGCGAACTTCGTCTCCGCGATCGCGGGCTTCGTCGCGGGCGCGGTGGTCATGGTGGCGGTGTCCCTCTTCACGGCGCCCAAGCCGGCCGAGGAGCTCCAGGGGCTGGTGTACGGCACCGTCTCCCCCGGCATGACCGAGCCGCCGGCGGCGGGCGACGACGCGTGGTACCGGCGCCCGGCTCTGCTGGGCTGGAGCGCGATCATCCTGGCCGCCGCCTGCTACATCCCGTTCTCGTTCTGAGCCCGGTCGCGAATACCGCGGGAGACTGGAGAGACCATGTCCGACCAATTCGAACCCTCCAAGCCCTCCGAACCCTCCGAACACCCCGAGGCGGCCGAGCGGCTGCGGCGGGCGGGGTACTCCGAGGCCGACGTCCAGCGTGAGGTCACGGAACTCGAGGAGAAGTCCGCGACCGCCGCCCGCATCTTCGACCTGCGCCGCATCATCGGCGGCCTGTTCGTCGTCTACGGCGTGATCGTCACGATCGCCGGCATCACGGACGGCGACGCGGAGATCGACAAGGCCCAGGGGATCAACATCAACCTGTGGACCGGCCTGGCCATGCTGGCCCTCGGCATCTTCTTCCTGGTGTGGCTGAAGCTGAGGCCCGTGGCGCCGGTCACCGCGACGCTGCCGCCGGAGGCGGTGGAGGGGAAGCCGCCACGGGGCGAGTAGCGGCTGGGGCCGTGCGGGTGAGCAGGCTCCGGGACCCGAGGCCTCGGGTCCCGGAGCCGCTCGGTCCGTCTACTCGTGGTCGGCGACGTTCGCGTTGATGGCGTCGTCCCCGTTGTTGCAGATCTGCTGCGTCGCGTCCTGGTTCGACGAGAGGCCGCCGAGCAGCGGGAGGTTCAGGTTCGGGATGTTGATGAGACCGAACGAGATGTTCTCCACGTGGTTGGAGCACTCCCTGGAGTCCCCGTCCGCGCCGTGGACGGCGGCGGAGGCGAACCCGGCGCCGGCCATGCCGAGGCTCCCGATCATGGCGGCCACGAGAGCGGTGTTGCGGAGCTTGCGCATTGCATACCCTTTTCCGTCTGGATGGCGTGCCTCGCGACAGAGCGAGACGTTACGGTTACGCACCGTATGTCGTGATTATCCACTTTGCATCACGGACTGAGCCTTATGCCGCCGCCGGCTCGCACACGCGAGCTTGCCCCGGCGCCCCGTCCGGGACAGCGGCTGCCGTGCCGGAGATCCGAACAGGCCCGGACGAGGGCCAGGCCGCGCCCGCTCTCCGCGTCGGCCAGGTCCCCCAGCCGTCCCGGCGGCTCGGGCGGCCCGGGGCCGCGTCCCAGGCGCCGACCTGGAGGACGACGCCCCGGAAACGGAGGCACGGACAGGTGGGCCCCCTTGATGTGCGGTACGGCGTCGGAGACCAGCTCCGAGGCGAGCAGCTCCGCGGTGTCCACGAGGTGGAGAGGCCGGAGGCTCGATGATGAATCCGGGCGGTCCGGTACCCAATTCGACACCGGTCTACGGGGAAGGCGCGACCGGCACCGCGTTCATCCACGCCGAAGCCCAACTCACCACGCTTCGAACGCTGTCCGTGAGGTCTGACCGTCTCCCCGGCATGAAGGCGGCCCGAATCACTGCCAGAAGATCTCCTCCGCGACGACCTGAGGATCCTGGACACGGGGAATGAACGTGTACCGCAGCCAGCCGTGCCCGTGGTCGAAGAAGAAGACGCGAGGGCCTTTGGGATCGCTGGACCGTACCGGCCGGACCTTCATGCCGTCCGGAACGTCCACGTCGGCGTCGACGCCGCGGAAGTAGGGGTCCTTGGCCGTGACCAGTTCGGCGCGCACGGAGTCGACCATTTTCCGCACGTGCTCGGGCAACCCGTCACGGGCGGCCTGCGCCTTGAGCGTCCAGTCCATCTGCCAGGGCGGGCCCATGAACTCGTCGGTCACTGGCCGGGCTCCAGTCGTTGGACCCGGTGGCGGATGTGGGACACCTCTTCGAGGCACGCCTTGGCCTCGGCAAGCTCGGTGGATTCGGCCGCGCGGCGTTCGAGGCCGCTCACGTGGGCGTCGAGTTTCGGATCACGGGCGATCGCGTACTCACCCCACCAGCGGGCCATGAACGCAGGCACGGTACTTATGTCGTACGCATCGGCGACAGCCCACTTCCAGTGCTCGTCGAAATCGGGAAGCAGCTGGGGGGTGTTCTGCATGATGGCCTCGCGCAGCGCCTTCGGGGTCCGCTCGGGCATGGGCGGGACGACCGGTGCGGGTTCTGCGGCATGGGCGGTCATGACCGATGTACTCCTTTGTGCTCCTTTGGCGCGCCGTACCTACGACGATAGCCCGCGACAGTGAAGGAAACGCCGGCAATCCCGCCGGCCTGCCCCAAGGATCACGCGGCGGACGGTCACCCGGCTCCGACGAGGATTCCCACGTCCCGTGCCACCCAGCAGTAGACCCCCTCGTTCCGGTCTCGGGCACCGGCGGCGAGAGCAGCCAGATCACCCACGATCGCTTCGGCAGTCTCCGTGTCGATGACCTCGCCGCCCCCGCGCGCTGCTCGACCCATGACACCGCGACGTCACGCAGCCGGGAGCGCTCGGCGTCGGCGAGTGCAGCGGACAGGCGAGGCGAGATCGCGTGATGACGCAGCCGTCATCACTCACCGCCTCCCCCGCACCAGTGACCCCTCACCCCGCGAGAGCGACACCCCGGGCACGGCCCTCGGCGCCGTGCCCGTCGCTCTCGCTCGCCTCCTGGCAGGGATACGCGCCGGACCCACCCCTCAGCGGACGACGTCGAAGACGTTCTTCTGAAGGCCGTTGGCGTACGCCTCGTGCTCGACGAGCTTCAGCTTCTGCGTGTCCTTGTCCGTGGCGCTGAAGAGCCGCTTGCCCGCGCCGAGCAGGAGCGGGAAGACGAGCAGGTGGTAGCGGTCGATCAGGCCGGCGTCCGAGAGGGCCTGGTTCAGGGAGGCGCTGCCGTGGACGATGATCGGGCCGCCCTCGGTCTCCTTCAGCGCGGCGACGTCGTCGAGCGAGCGCAGGATCGTCGTCTCGCCCCAGTTCGGCACCAGGGCGTCCTCGGTGAGGGTGGTGGAGACGACGTACTTCGGCATCACCTTGTAGTCGGCGAAGTCCGCCATGTCGGGCCACACGGGGCTGAACGCCTCGTAGCTGGTCCGGCCCAGCAGCATCGCGGTGGCTTCGGTCTGCTCCCGGCCCTTGATCTCGAAGGCCTCGGGCAGGAACTCGATGTCCTTGAAGGTCCATCCGGCGTTCCGGTAGCCGGGCTCGCCGCCCGGGGCCTCCACGACGCCGTCGAGCGAGATGAAGGCGGTGCTGATCAGGGTGCGCATCTGAGGTTCCTCGGGGTGTCGGGGCCGGTTCAGTCATGAGCTTCGACCAGGAGATGCGGCGAAACTCATCGCCGTTGCGTCAGTGCTCTGCGCCATGGCCGGCGATGTCGCCGCTGCGGGCCGCCGCCACCAGGGCGATCGTCAGGGTCGCCGACCAGGTGAGGAAGTGGATCGACGGCGGGTAGCTCGCGAGGGTGTAGCCGTCTCCGGTCAGGGCGACGACGGAGAGTGCCGCGACCGGCAGCCCCGCGGTGAGTGCCGCCAGCAGGCCGCGCAGCGGGGCGCGGGTGATCAGTCGGCCGGGTGCGAGCGCCAGGGCGAGGCCGGTGGCCGTGCCCAGGGTGACGCCCACGGCCATGCTGCCCAGCACGGCGACCGCGCCCGCGCACGTCAGCGTCCACGCGCTCCCGTCGTGGCCGCCGATCAGGCAGACGAACGCCGCCACCAGGCACAGGGTGCCGACGATCCCCGCGGGCCAGGCGCCGATCAGCGCGCCGAGGCGTGCTCCCCGCCGGACCGTCGCTCGCAGCCTCATGCGGTCAGCCTCGCAGTTTCACCAACTGCGCGTCCAGGACCGTGGCCGGGATCGACGGGGCGCCGCTGAGATAGGCGATCGCGTTGCCCGAGCGGAGGATCACGGCCTTGGTCGGGGTCGCCTTGCCAGAGCGTGTCACCGTCGCGCCCACGCCCATCGCCTGGTCCACGCCCTCGGGGGCGAGTTCCGGGGCGACCTTGGCGACCTGGTGCTCCTTGCCGTCGACGGTGGCCGTGAAGCCGGCCGCGCACGCGTCGACGGCGGTGGCGATCGCGTCCATCGCCTGCTGGGCCCGGTCGGAGGCGTACTCGGCGAGGACGACGGTGACCTCGGCGCCCTCGCCGGACGCCTCGCGTACGACCGTGGTGACCGGCTTGCCGACGGCCGCGCCGGACAGGGCGTAGGCGAGCGGGGCGCAGGCGTCCTGCGTGACCCGCACCTTGCGGCGGCCGTCCGGCGTGGACACGGTGAAGCCGTTCGTGTCACGCGAGACCAGCGCCGCGCTGCCGAGGCCGCCGGCCCTCGCCGTGGCACCGGCCCGGGCGGTGGGCTTCAGCAGATTGTCCTCGCCGCCGGCGCCGCCGCTCGCGACGTCACAGCCGGTCAGCAGGGCGCACAGCACGACGGCAGCGGTTGCCGAACGCCGTCGCGTCATCCGAGTCTCCTTCGCTTCAGCCGTCTTCATCGCGGGCGTACGAGTCTTTGGTATTCCAGCGCCCACGCACCGGACCGCTTGCGGATCTCTCTGACGGCGCTCTCCTCGACAGGGCCGTCACCCGAGAGAATGCGTGCCGCCTCTTCCTGGCAGGTCTGCTCGAACTCGACGGCCTGCCGGGCCGGAGAAACGTTCTCCGCCAGACATTGCGCCGCACGCAGAGCGATTTCGGAGAAATCCGTCCCGGTCGCCGTGCTCTGCGCCGCGGGCAGCGCCCGGAAAAGGTTCCTGACCAGCCGCGAGTAATCGGCTACGAATTCACGTGGCAGCAACGCGGGCGGAAACTCACCCGAGAGTTTCTCGTTCGCCGATGCCGCGTCCGCCAGCACGCTCTCCCGCAGTTCATATCCGCGAAATACCCGCCAGATGGCGCTGACTCCCGCGTCGACCCGGTAGTAGAGCTGCTGGAGGCGTTCCTCGTCGGAAGCGACGACGAACACGGCCCCACCCACGCGAGCAGCCGTGGAACAGCCGAACAGCACCGCTTTCTCACCATTCAGGGACGGCATGGGAACAACTCACCTCCAGGACGATGGGGTTGTGCTCGAAGGAGACGCTCCGAGCACAACCCGCATCCTAGCTTCAGGGCCATTCAGCCGTCGTATCCGATGTGATCCTGGCTCCCACCCGTGAGAGGAAGTTCTGGCATGCGGGGCAGATCGGCCGGCTCACGACCAGAAGTCTCGGCTTGACCTGGAGAATTCCGGCCGCCTCGAAGAACATCTTGGTCTCCGCGTGCCAGAGGTGTTCCTTCGGCACGGTCTTCAACGGCTGCGGAACCCGAATGGCGAGCGTTCCGGCCCCGAGGTCCGGGAGCCGCTGCCACTGCCCCGCCGTCAGGTCCGCGCGAGCGCCCACCGCGACGATGTCCAGTCCCTGGGGATTGCCGGGAACGTCTGCGTGGAGAGCACCCATCGTGCGCCATCCCGCACCGGCTCCGGCCGCGTCCGTCATGTCGTCCACCATGTCGGTGAGGTGGTCGACGTCGGCGCCACCGGTACCGCAGTTGTGAACGAGGAGCGGTGTTCCGCCCGCCAGCACGTAGTAGGTGTGGAGTTCGCCGACCGTGAGGTTGTGCACCCTGGCCCGCTGCGTCGTCCAGCGCTCGACCGCCGAGACCTGGACGTACGTGCCGGCGCTGGTGCGCAGCCACTCGCCCGTCCGCAGGTCCGTGGCGTCGATCCAGTCGCCCAGCTCCGGGACCCAGAAGGGGTGGCCTTCGGTGGCCGTCACCTGGGCGGTCGTACCGTCACCGGTCGCGACGGTCACCTCGACCAGGTGCTTGACGCCCTCGCCGACGATCTCGCCGGTGACCGTCTCGGCGGTGGTCTCGCCCGTCTTCGGGTTCGTCGCCAGGACCTTGTCGCCGTTCTTGACGTCCTCGATCGGCTTGGTGGTGCCGTCGGCCATCAGGACCCGGGTACCGGGGAGGAAGCTGTTGTTGATCGGGCAGCTGGCGCCGGACGCACCGCTGTCGCCTCCGCCTCCCCCGGACGACTGCTTTCTCGCCTTCGCCTGCTGCGGCTTCGGTTCGACCTTCTTCGCGGCCGTCTTGCGGGCCTTCTGGATCGCGTTACCCGTCTTCTGCGCGGCCTTCTTGGCCTGCCGGGTAGCCGCTTCCTTGGCCTTCTTCCTCAGCTGTGCCGCCAGCGCGGCCGCCTTCTTCTTGGCCTCGGCCGCCTTGCGGGCCAGCTCGCGGGCCTTGCGGGCGAGCTCGATGACCTTGCGGGCCTTCTCCTTGGCCTTCATCAGCGCGTTGATCGCCTTGGCGATCCGGGCTGCGGCCTTGGCGATACCGAAGGCCTTGTACGCCTTCGTCCACGGGATGGCGTTGAGGAAGAGCTCGCCGCACGCCCAGACATCGCCCCGGGAGAAGCAGCCCACCACGCTGTCCCAGCCGACGAACTCCTTCAGAGCCGCCCACCCGATGGACAGGATCACGTCCGCCACCGTCGTGCCCAGCGTCTTCTTCGCCGACGCCTCGTCCGACGCCGAGGGGCCTCCGTACTCCGAGCTGCCGCCCTCCGACGCGAGACCCGACGGGTCGCTGAAGGTGACCGGGTTGCTCTCGCAGTACACGTAGCCGTTCATCTGTACCGGATCGGCCAGGTCCAGGACCGGGTCCGGGGAGAGGAAGCGGCCCGTGTCCGGGTCGTACTCCCGCGCACCCAGGTGGACCAGACCGCTCCCGGCGTCCTCACCGCCGCCGAGGTAGCCCTGGTGGGAGCGCCAGGTCCCCGGCTCCGACCGCTCCACGCCGAACGGGTCGGTCTTTGAGAACTTGACCTTGTTGCCCGACGTCAGCGCCACGTTGGCGTACGCCGTGCCGTTCTGGTCGGCGATCTGCACGGACAGTTCCGCCGTGCCGGTGCCCTGCGCGTGGCGCATCACGGTCGGCGCGCCCGGCTGGGAGTAGTAGCGCTCGGTGTAGGCGGGACCGCCGGCCGCATTGACGGAGATCGTCGACTCTCCGAGGTACAGGGTGCGCTCGGTCGCGGAGATCGCCATCAGGCGCTCGCCGTCACCGCCGTAGACGTACTTCGTCTCCTTGTCCGGCACCCACTGCTGGTTCGCGGCGGTACCGCAGGTGTTCAGCTGCAGGTCGGTGCTGTCGGCCGAGTTGGAGCTCGGGACGTCCAGGCACTTGCCCGACGAGACGTGCTTCAGGGTGCCGGTGGACGTCGCCGTCCACTGCTGGCCGGTAGCGCCGGTGCAGTCCGCGATGACGACCAGCGTGCCGTTCGCCGTACCGCCGTCCTTCGGGACCACGCACTTGCCCAGGGCCTTCAGCGCGCCCGTCGACGGATCCGCCGAGGAAGTCGGGGCGATGCGCAGCTTCTGCGCCTTGGAGCCGTTGCAGGTGTACAGCTGGAGCGGCGTACCGGCCGTGGTCAGACCGCCAGCCAGGTCCAGGCACTTGTTCGCCAGTCCCTTCCACGCGCCGGAACCGTTCTCACCGAAGCCGGTGACCTTCTCGACCTGGCCGTCCCAGGTCCAGGTCAGTGCCTGCTCCGAGCCGTCGTACGTGCGCGTGAGCGTGTTGCCCGCGTCGTCGTAGGTGAGGCTCGTGGCCTTGGTGACCTGTGCGCCCGAGTCCGCCTTGTACGTGGACGACGTACCCGTCAGGGTGTGCGGCTGGGTGCCGTCCGCCTTGCCGTACGTGTAGTCGGTCGTGGCGTCCTTGGTGGTGTCCAGGCCCGGGTCGTGCTCGACGAGCTTCTTCCGGTTGCCCATCGCGTCGTACGTATACGACTGCCAGTAACCGCTGTTCGCCGCCGTGACGTTGGTGGTGCCGTCCGAGTACTTCGCGGCCGCCGTCGTCTTGCCCGTCGCCGTGCAGGACGTGGGTGCCGTCCACGCCTCGCTCAGCTGGCCCAGCGCATCGTAGGTGAAGCACTGACGGTCGGTCGTCGAGTTCGCGGTGTCCGCGATCGACGTGACGTTGCCTGCCGAGTCGTAGGCGTAGCTGCGGGAGTTGACACGGTGACCGGTGACGGCCGTGGTGTCGCTGGTCGACTCACGGTCGACGATGCTCTGGGTCAGCTCACCCGTCGCCTCGTCGTACAGGTTCGTGGTCCACACCCGGTTGGGGTTCTCGCCGCTGGCCGTGCGCAGGACCTGGCCGTACGGGGAGTAGGAGGTCTGCGCGGTGTACCAAGCGAGACCCGAGGTGGAGACCGGCATGCCGTCTTCGTTGTAGCGGATCACCAGCCGCTCGGCGGGCAGGGTGCCCACCGACGGCAGGTTGACCGCCTCCATGACGCCCGACTCCGAGTACTCGAAGCTGTAGGAATACTCCTTCTGGAGGCCGTAGGAGAGCGCCACCGACTCGGGGATGGAGATCTTCTGTCCGGTCGGCTGGTAGTCGGCCGTGAAGCCGCTCACCGCCGTGGTGTACGCCAGCCCGTCCGTGTAGCGGGTCTGCGAGGTGGCCAGCCCGACGCCGCCGATCAGCGTGTCGTACGTGGTCTTCATCAGGAGGGTTCCGGTGGCGGAGTCCTCGCGCTGCTCGGTCGGCCGGGACAGCTTGTCGTAGACCGTGTAGACGGCCGCGTTCTCGTCCGTGACCAGTTCCGGCCGGTCCAGGACGTCGTACCGGGTCGTGGTCGTGCCCGTGTCCGGGTCGACCGCTTCGGTCATCCGGCCCCGGGCGTCGTACTTCCAGGTCCAGACGTTGTCCTCGGAGTCCTGCACCTTCACGCGGTCGCCGCGCTCGTCGTACGTGTACCTCGTCGAGCGGTACGCCGCGCGCAGCGCGTCCGTGTACGTGTCGACGCGGACCGTGCGGCCCATCGCGTCGGACCAGGTGCGCTGGGCGGCGGCGCCGGTCGGGTTGATCACCGTGGAGCTGTCGAGGCCGTACTCGTAGCGGCTCGCCTTCGCCGGGACCTCGGTGCCGTTGAGGTACGGGGTCTCGGTGAGGGTGCGGCCCAGGCCGTCGTACGCGTACAGCGTCGCGTTGGGGACCTGGTAGTCCGAGTCCAGCTCGAACAGGACGGTGGAGGGGTCGTCCTTGTCGTAGTAGGCGTTGTTGGTCTGCCGGATCGTGCCGTTGGCGCCGTACAGGGTGTCCGTGATGAGGCGTCCGCCGCCGACCGCCGGTTCCTGCTTCTGGCGTTCGCGGCCGAGACCGTCGTAGATGACGGTGGAGACGCCGTAGTCGCCGTTGTCGGTGAGCGACTCGGTCGTGATCGAGACCGGCTGGCCGATCGTCGTGTCGTAGGTGATCTTCGCCGACGGCGACTCGGAGGTCTCGCGGCTCGGGTTCCAGACCTGGGTGGCGCGGCCGAGGGCGTCGTACGTGTAGGTGGTGACCCGTCCGTTGACGTCCTGGTCGGTCAGGGCGACCCCGCGGCCGGGCTCCAGCGTGCTGGTCTCGCTCTGGTTCAGCACGTTGGTGGTGGTGATCTGGAAGACCTGGCCCTTGTCCGGGACGTAGGTCGTGACGTCCTTCGCGGTGTCGCCGTTCGCGATGGCCAGGGCGTTCCTCGTGGACGTCGTGCGGCCGTAGCCGTCGTACGTGACCTCGCCGTCCTTGACCCAGCCGCCGCCGGTGCCGGTGATCGCCCAGGTGGTGGTGGCGTTGCCGGTGGTGGGAGCGGCGTCGTAGGCCTGGCCGTCGTAGGCGACGCGGGAGCCGTCGATCCAGTCGGCGGCGGTCGCCGTGGCCGCCTGCGCGCAGGTGCCGGCGGTGGTGAGGGTCTGCCGGTCCAGGCCGATGAGGTGCTTGGCGGTGTTGTGGACGTACGACATGACCGTGCAGGTGTCGTCGTCCGCGTTGTCGAGGGCGGGGTCCGACGACCAGTCGTTGTACTCGGCGACCTGCGTCGGCAGACCGTAGGTGTCCTCGTACTCGGTGACGGTGCGCAGGACGCGCACGGTGCGCTTGTCGTCGCCGGTGCCGGAGGAGCGGGTGTAGGTGAGGGACTCGGGGGTGAGGACGCGCCAGGCCTTGAGGGCCGGGATGCCGCCGGTGCGGGCGCGGGAGGCCAGTTTCACGGCCTTCGGCTTGTCGACGGTCCTGGTCAGCCAGGTGTCGGCGGTCGCCGAGGCGTAGGTGAGCGACTCCGCGACGCGGCCGGCGAACGGCTCCTCGTCCGTGGCGATGGTGACGCCCTCGGAGTCCTTCACGGTGACCGAGCGGGTGCCGCCGCCCGAGAGCGGGTCACCGTCCATGCCCCGGAAGAAGCGGGTCTCCGTCATGCCGCGCTTGGTGGACACGTACGCGGCGTCGCTGTCGGCGCCCGTGTAGGTGCGTACGCGGGCGAAGCCGCGCCACTGGTCCCAGGTGCGGGTCTTCTTCTTGGAGAACTCCGCCTGGTTCAGGGCCCAGGCCGCGTCACCGAGGTAGTCGTAGGTGGTCGTGATCGCCTCGGCGCCGGTGAGGGCGGGGAGTTCCTGGACCGACTCGACGACGTACTTGTTGAACCAGTCGGTGGTCTCGACGTCCGGGTCGGCGTTCCAGAACACCGGGAAGCACAGGCCGGTGTTGGCGTCCGGGGCGGGGAAGCCGCTGCCCGTCCTGCACGCGCCCGACGGGGCCTTGTAGGTGACGACGGTCTCGCCGCCGTACTCGCTGACGACGCGCGCGATCCGCAGCCGGTCGAAGGCCGGGTTCGGGTCGTTCGCGCCCTCCTTGACCCGGTTGGGCATCGGCAGGCTGTTGGCGAGGAACTGCACCGGGTTGAGGGTGAGCGACTCGCCCTCGGTGTCGTAGCCGGTACGGGTGATCGACTCCAGCCACAGGGCGGTGCCCTCGTCGGTGAGGTCGGCGGGCAGGGACTGCTGGAGCGTCCAGCTGTCCACCTTCGACAGGGCGGTGGAGCCCTGGGTGCGCTGCGTCCACGTGGTCACCTGGGCCAGCCGCTTGCGCGACCAGAAGGTGGGGACGGGGACGTAGCACTCCTTGCCGGCGGCGCAGTACAGGTCGGCCGGGGTGTCGTACCAGATGCGGTTCTTCGCGAAGTCGCCGGAGGCGAAGTTGTCGTTCTCGTCGCCCTCCACCGTGCAGGCGAGTTCGCCCTCCTTGAAGCAGCGCTCGTCGACGTCGAAGGTGACCTTGGAGATCGGGGTCGCGTAGGGGTCGGCCGTGGTGAGGCCGTACTCGATGCGCTTGAGGTAGCCGCCGCGGTCGTAGGAGACGGGCGTCTTGTACTTGTTGTTCTTCGCGTAGTGGTTGGTCTCCTTGGCCCACCACAGCGTCATCGCGTTGTTGTTGGCGTCGACGACGTAGTCGAGGTTCCAGCGCCAGGCCTGGTTGCAGAAGGACCCCGCGAAGTCCCCCGCCTTGTAGCAGGGTTCGCCGGACTGGTTGCCCGCGACGGGCGCGGTGAGGACCGAGTTCGTCACCGGGTCGCCGCTCGCCCAGTCGTCGGCCAGCTTGTGCTTGCCGAAGTAGTACTGGGTGCCGTCGCGGGTGGTGACGCGCCAGTACTCGCCGTCGGCGTCGCCGTTGTCCAGGGTGGTGTCCCGCAGCAGTTCGACGCGTGAGCCGTCGTCGTTCGCGGTGACCCACTTGTCGCCGTAAGGGCTGCTCGCGCTGTCGGGCAGGACCAGCTCGGTCGTCGTGCCGCCGAGCGTGAGCGTGGCGTTGTACGAGCCGAAGCAGAGGTCGCTGGTCTTCTTGGTGTTGTTGCCGTTCGCCTGGTCGTCGCGGCAGGAGGCGTATGTGCGGGTGATGGAGCCCGCGTTGTACTCCCAGCCGTCGCCGACCCAGGAGGGCTGGTTGTTGGAGGCGGAGGTCCGGCCGTCCACGCCCTGCGAGTTGTAGCCGAAGGACACCGACGGCGAGGGGCCGCCGGGGACGCTCGGGGTCTGGAGGCTGTACGAGTAGGTGAAGCCGCCCGAGTTGCCTCCGGCCGACCAGGAACCGGCGCTGACCAGCGGCGTCGCGCCGAAGTCGCCCTTGGAGCCGGAGCCGGAGTCGGTGGCGAGGAGGACGGAGGAGCCGGAGCCTTCGGCGGTCGCGGCGGCGAGGGTGGCCAGGCGGGCGCCGCCGTCGGTCTTCGACTCGCGGTACACGCCGTCCGTGACCGTGCCCGTGCCGGAGGCGGCGGCCGTGGACGCGGTCGAGGCGCTGGTGCCGCCGGCCGCGAGGACCTCGGTGTCGACGGTCGCCAGGATGCGGCGCTCGAACACCGCGTCGCCGTCGGCGTCGGTGCCCGTCTGCGCGACCACGTTGTCGGTGGAGACCTCGGTCGGCTCCGCGCAGCCCTCGGTGTCCGGGGTGGTCAGGAAGCACGCCGGGTACTGCACGAAGGACAGCCGGTCCGCCCAGTTCGCGCCGTACAGCTCGGAGAAGTCGCTGTAGTCCAGGGCGATCACGGCGTCGCCGGTCGCCTCGGCCGGCGGGGTGACCGTGAGGGCCACGCCCTCGATGGCCGTCGTGGCGAGCTCGCTCTGACCGGCGAGGGTGACCTGCCACTCGCCCTCCAGGGCCGTGGCCTCGGCCGCGGTGGCGTCCTCGGGGGCGCCGACCTCTACGGGGAGCGCGGTGCCGTCGGCCTGGGCCAGCGGGACCAGATCGCCGGGTGCGAGGCCGGTGAGGTCCTTCGTCGCGGTGCCGCCGACGGGGGCGGTGACCTGGCTCGGGTCGTACTCCAGGGGCTGCTCGGCCTCGGCGGTGGTCAGTTCGGCGAGATTGCCGCCTTCCTCGCCCTCCGCCTGCTCGACGTCCGGCAGGTCGACCAGGTCGACGCCGCTGCGGTCGTCACCCGGCGGCAGCGCGACGGCGGCGGGCGAGATGCCCACCACCAGCGCCACGGCGAGCGCACCGACCACACCGGCGCGCATCCGCGCCCGTCTGCGGCGTTCGGCTCGCGTGCTCACGCGCCACCCCCTGCCGCTCCATGACAGCGATCCCCACACAGCGACAGCCCCCGCGCCCACAGTTCCGGCCATTGATGAGCACGAATGCTCTGGCAAATGTTCATGGAAAGTCAACAGGCCCGAGAAGGGGCGTGATTTAGCTCACCGGAGAAATTCCGCAGTCCGAATAAAAAGATACGTGCACGGTTCAATCACTGAAAGACCGGGTCAAATACCGGTCAATGCGCTGCCACGTGTGCGTACATTGTGATCGTTTGGTGCAAGACGCCCGGGACGCGAACTCCCTGGTCAGCCCCACTGGTTAGACGTACGCGAGGACCGTGCCGTCTCACCCCCAAGGTCACGGAAAGGCAAAGGCGACCGGGTGGTGTGGCGCAATCTCCTTGGCATCGGCAATGCTCTGGTGCGCGCTTTCCGGGCGTGGAATGCGAAAAGCAGGCCCCCGGGTGCGGCATAGCTCATTCACAGAATCCCGGCCTGCCCGGGATTTCAGGGGGAGGGGGCGCAAGCCCATGGAACGTCGTCGCTTCGGCCTGCCCGCGTCCGGGCGCGGCCGGGCAGGGGTCGCCGCAGCCGTCGCCGGCGCGATCGGCGTCGGGCTGCTGGCCGTGCCGCTGTTCGACGACCCCGGCACCGCCGACGCCCCCGGGACGAAGAAGGCCGCCGCCCGTCCGCTGGACCAGGACACCGCGCAGGCGCAGGCCGTCGCGGCGGGCAAGCGCGTCGAGGTCACCGCGATGCGCGACGAGACGTCCACGACGTACGCGCGCCCCGACGGCAGCTTCGAGCTCGTCGCCCACGGGGCGCCGGTGCGGGCCCGGGTGAACGGGGTCTGGAAGCCCATCGACACGAGCCTGGCCCGGACCGCGGAGGGCTGGGCCGCCAGGGCCACCGTCGATCCCGTGGTGTTCTCCGCGGGCGGCAAGGGCAAGGGCCGCAAGGCCGGGGCGAGCGGCGCGAACAGCACGCACGGCCGCGGCGCCCCGGGCACCGACTCGGCGTCCACGGCCGTGCGGCCCGCCGTCTACACCGTCGCGCGCGCCGGCGACGCCGTACGGGTCGCCGACGCCACCGAGGGCTTCTCCGAGCTCGCCACCCTCACCAGCGGCGGCCACGAGATCACCCTGAGCTGGCCCGGCACCCTGCCCGAGCCCACGATCAGCGGGGCCAGCGCGCTGTACCGCGACGTCCTCGACGGCGTCGACCTGATGCTGACGGCCCAGGCCGGCGGCTTCAGCCACGTCCTCGTCGTGCACAGCGCCGAGGCCGCGGCCGACCCCGCGCTCACCCGGCTGTCCTACGGGCTCTCCTCCCCCGACCTGACCTTCCACCTCGACCCCGTCACGAAGATCGTCACCGGCACGGACCGCGACGGCCAGGAGATCGCCGTCTCCCCCACCCCCTACCTGTGGGACTCCGCCGGCACGTACGCGGTCACCGAGGGCGCCGACCCCGAGCCGGCCGAGGAGCCCGCCGAGCCGGCCCCGTCGTACTCCGAGGAACCCGGCGCACCGGTCGGCGAGGAGAGCACCGCTCCCGGGGACGGACAGGACACCGACGCGCCGGCCGCCGACCCGGCCGCGTTCCGCCGGGCGTCGTCCGCCGCGCTCACCGACGCCCAGGTGTTCGCCCTGCCGGGCCTCGCCGGCCCCGACCCGGGCACCCATCTGGCCGTCGCCGGGACCGGGCTGAGCGCCCCGGGCGCCGCCTCCACCGCCCTGTCGATCGTGCCGGACGCCGAGCTGCTCACGGACGCGGACACCGTCTACCCGGTCTTCGTCGACCCCACGATCTACGGCAAGACGAAGAACTGGACCACGGCCTACAAGAAGTACCCCAGCTCCAGCTTCTACGACGGCGCCAACTACAACAGCGGCACCACCGAGGCCCGCGTCGGCTTCGAGTCCACCACCTGGGGCCTGTCCCGCTCCTTCTTCAAGCTCGGCTGGTCCACGAGCATCAAGGGCGCCAGCGTCTCCTCGGCCTCCATCCGGCTGCGCGAGACCTACTCCTGGTCGTGCTCCGCACGCGAGACCCAGGTCTGGCTGACCTCCGGCATCTCCTCCAAGACCACCTGGAACAACCAGCCGGACTGGAAGTCGGAGATCGGCACCAAGTCCTTCGCGTACGGCTACAACTCCTCCTGCCCGGACTCCTACGTCAGCTACGACGCCAAGTCGGTCGCGCAGGACGCGGCGGACGGCGGCTGGTCCTCGATGACCATCGGACTGCGGGCCAGCACCGAGGACTCGGCGTACGCCTGGAAGAAGTTCCGCGCGGAGGGCGACAGCGCCCCCAAGCTCACCCTCGTCTACAACCGCAAGCCGAAGACGCCGAGTTCGGTCGTCCAGACGCCGGGCGGCACCTGCGACCGCACCACCCCGTACCTCCACATCGGCAAGCGCGACCTCGTGCTGTCGGCCGCCTCCTCCGACGCGGACGACACCTCCACCCGCCAGGACCTGAAGTACCTGGACTTCGAGCTGTGGCGGACCGGCTACGGCGACAGCAAGATCCTCGACAAGAACGTCACGGTCACCAGCGCGGGCAAGGCATCCGTCACGGTCGCCAAGTCGTCGTTCACCAACGGCTACCAGTACTCGTGGCGGGTGCGCGCGATCGACTCCAGCGGCGCCGCGTCACCGTACGCGCCGACCTCCGACCCGTACGTGTGCCGGTTCGTCTACGACAGCAGCGTGCCCAACGAGCCGCTGATCACCTCCACCGCCTTCCCGGCGGCGGACGAGGACGGTTCGGTCTGGTCGACGGTGAAGTTCGGCACGGCCGGCAGCTTCGCCTTCGCGCCGGACGAGGACACCGACGTCACCAAGTTCCAGTGGTCCTTCAACACCACGACCTACGCGAGCAGCAAGACCGTCACCGCGGGCGCGTCGACGACCGTTTCGCTGTCGCCGCCGCTGGCCGGCCCCAACGTGCTGTACGCGCGGGCCGTGGACAGTGCGGGCAATGTCTCGATCGGCACGAAGTACCTGTTCTACGTCACCCCGCGCGACACCGCCGACGAGCCGGGCGACACCACGGGTGACGGCACTCCCGACCTGTTCGCGATCAGCTCGGGCGGCAACCTGTGGATGTACCCGTCGTCGGCCGCCGGTGACCTGCACGTCGGCATGGAGGCCGCCCACGACAACGGCGTCGGCCTGCTCTCCGACCCGGACGAGGACGGCGTGGACCACGCGCCCGCCTACTGGACGGGCGCCGACGGCAGCACGGCGCTGATCACCCACGGCGGCGACGCGCTCGGCGCCGACGGCATCGGCGACGTCTTCGCCCGGATGCCCGACGGCAAGCTGTACGTCTATCCCGGCGACGGCTACGGCAGCGTCGACATCTCCCGGCGGACGACCCTCCGGCTGCCCTCGGGCTCCCCGGACCCGGCGACCTTCGACCAGATCATCGTGGGCGACTACGACGCGGACGGCCGCGTGGACCTGTTCGCCACCGCCACCGGCGGTGAACTGTGGGCCTTCGAGGGCTACACCGGCGCCACGTTCCTGACGGTCACCAAGATCGCCTCCACCGCCTGGCTGGATCGCGACCTCGTCTCGGTCGGCGACCACGACGCCGACGGCGCGCCCGACCTGCTGTGGCGCTCCGGCTCCTCCAGCCGTCTCTACCTGCGGTTCGGCGTCAAGGACGGCGCCGGCGGCTCCACCATCGCCTCCCTGTCGACGGCGGCGGCCTCCAAGACGGGCGCCGACGAGGTCTACGCCGAGGGCTGGTCGACCACTACGGTGCCCACGACCCACCTCTACGGCACCCCGGACGTCAACGCCGACGGCATCCCCGACATCTGGGCCCTGTCCAGCGCCGGAAGCATCTACTTCTACAAGGGCGGCGCCTCGGTGATCGGTACGGGCACGGCGGTGATCAGCGCGGACAGCGCGTGGGCGACGACGAAGCTCCGCTTCGGCTGAGCCCCCCGCGACACCCCGCCCGCCGACGGGACCCGGGGCCGCAGTTCGTCAGAACTGCGGCCCCGTACCCGTCTCCGTGTCCCGGGAGGTGTGCGGCAGCGGTCCCGCCCGGTCCAGCAGGCCCGTGCGGGCCGCGAGTGCCGCGGCCTCCAGGCGGGAGCCGACGCCCAGTTTCATCAGCACCCGCTGGACGTGCGTACGGGCGGTGGAGGGCGCGATGCCCATGCCGGCGGCGATCAGGCGGGTGTCCTCGCCGTCCGCGACCCGGACCAGGACCTCCACCTCGCGGGGCGTGAGCATCTGCAGCAGCCGCTGGCCCTCGTCGTCGGGCTGGGCCGCCGGGTTGAGGAGTTCGCTGAACGCGCCTTGCAGCAACGCCGGAGCCACCGCCGCCTCGCCCGCCCGCGCCTTCATGATGGCCCGCTCCACGCCCTCTATGCGCTCGTCATGGCGTACGTAGCCGGAGGCGCCGGCGGCGAAGGCGGCCGCGATGCCCCGGGGACTCGGTACCGGGCCCAGGACCAGGACCGCGACCTGCGGCCGCTCCCGCTTGATGCGGACCACCGGGTCGAAGATGCCCGGTTCGGCCGGGACCGCCGTGCCCAGCAGGCACACCTCCGGGGCGCGGGTGATCACCAGCTCGGCCGCGCCCGCGGCCGGTGCCGCCGCGGCGAGCACCCGGTGCCCCCGCAGTTTCAGCGCCGAGGCCAGTGCCTCGGCGAGCAGTCGGTGGTCGTCGACCACCATCAGCCGCACTCCCAACGAGCAACCCCCCAGTCCCCCCATGGATGCCCACACGGACCCACACGGACCGACACAGACCGACAAAGGGTGCCCCCCGGCACCCCGTCCTTCATGCCCCCGGAAGCTACACGCTTGTTCGACGTTGCGCTCCCCCTACCGGCGAGAACTGCCCGGATCGCCGAAATTCCTCACCTTCGAGGGTCAGGGGCAATAAACGAACGGCCCCACCCCTGAGCAGGGGCGGGGCCGTCCACGGCGATTAAGACGATCAGCTGCCCGCGCCGTACGCGACCGCGAGGTACTGCGGATCACCGCTCGAGAGCGAGCCGTCGTCGGCGTACACCTCGGACATGAACAGGCGTCCCTGCGAGAAGAGGACCTCGGAGTACTCCGGGGACATGCTGGTCTCCAGGTCGTGCACCGCGTCGGTGGCCGGGTTCTCCAGCAGCTTGGTCTCCTTGAAGGAGCCTCCGGCGATGCTGACGACCTGGCCGCCCTTGTCGTACGGCGGCCTCTTGTAGGCGATCAGGTTGCTGCCGTCCATGCGCAGCGGGTAGATCGTGTAGCCGTCGCCGGCGTCCGCGCGCTGGCCGGTCTGCTTGCCGGTGGCCAGGTCGAAGGCGATGACCTCGTTGGTCCGGCTGTACTGGCCGGTGCCGTCGTGCTCCTCGGTCGGGACGTAGATCCGGTCGTTGCCGACAGCCAGCCCCGTGCAGGCCTCGATCCTGGTGATGCCCTCGCAGTCGGCGGCGTACTGGTCGCCCGGGACCGAGATGCGGGTGCGCAGCTTGCCGGTCTTGTTGTCGATGGAGAAGAAGTCCGAGATGCCGCTGCCGTCGCCGGCGCTGTCGCCCACGTCGGCGGCCACCACCAGGGGTTCGGTCGACACGACGGACGCGTAGTCGATGCCCGTGGCCAGCTTGTACTCGGAGATCACCTTGCCGGACACCGGGTCGATGGTCTGGATGTGCAGCTCGGGGTTGTCGTACGCGCCGCACTTGCGCACGGCCACCAGCTTCGGGCCGCCGCCGTAGCCGGCGTCGTAGCAGGTGTCGGCCGGTTTCGGCGACCACAGCACCTTGCCGGAGTCGATGTCGAAGGCGGCGCCGCCGTTGGTGCTGCCGAGAGCCACCGTATTCGCGCTGACCGTGACGTTGTTGAAACTGATCGGGTAGTCACCGGAGTTGACGGTCTTCTTCCACAGCTGCTTGCCCGCGGCGAGGTCGATCGCCGCGACCTGGTCGCAGCTCGCGGTGTCGGCCGTGCTCGCCTGGAAGGTGACCGCCGTGCGGTAGTCGTCGGTGGCGAACCTGCTGGCCTCGCACACCGGACCGGGCAGCGCAACCGACCAGAGCTTGGTGCCCTTGGCCAGGTCGTAGCCGGCGATCTCGTTGACGCCCGTCTTCACGTACGCCTTGTCGGTCAGCCAGGAGCCCTTGACGCCGACGCTGTCGTCCTTCTTGATCACGGGCATCGGGATCTTGAACAGGACGTCCGAGGCGGGGTCGGCCGGCACCTTCTCCTTGCCGCCGGAGGACGTGCCGCCGCCGGTGCCTCCCGTGCCGCCGGTGTCGCCACCGCCGCCGGTCGGGCCCGCGGGACCCGCCTCCTCCTTCTTGCCGCCGTCGCCGGACTTCGCGTACCAGACGCCGCCGCCGACGATCAGCGCGATCGCGACGACCGCCCCGACGATGATCGCCACCTGCGCGTTGAACTTCTTGCCGACGCCGGCGCCCGGTCCCTGTCCGGGGCCGCCGGCCTGCGGGTGCATGGGCATGGTGGGCTGACCGGGGTAGCCGTAACCCGGCTGAGCGACCGGGTATCCAGGCTGACCGGGCTGACCCGGGTAGCCGTAACCGGGCTGCTGGCCGTACGGCGGCGTCGGCTGGCCGTAGGGGCCCGGCTGCTGCGGCTGACCGTACGCGGCGGGCGCGGGCGCGCCCGGCTGGGCCGGGTAGCCGTAACCGGGAGCGGCGGCCGGGGGCTGCGGGGACACGGCCGGTCCGGCCGGCGCCTGCGGGTAGCCGTAGCCCGGCTGGGGCTGCTGCGGGGGCCCGGACGGCGCCGGCGGCGGAGGCGTCTGCGGAGGCTGGGGCGGCTGGGACTGCTGAGGCGGCTGGGCCGGGGCCTGGGGCGGCCGGCCCGGCTGGGGCGCCTGCGGGTAGCCGTAACCCGGTTCCGGCGCCTTCGCCAGGTCGGGGGCGGGAGGCCGCGGCGCGGCGTCCTGCGGCGCCGCGGCCTCGGGCACGGCGTCCTGCGGCGGCGTGTCCTGCGGCGGCGGGCCGAAGCCGCCCTGCTGCGGCTGCTGCGGGGGCTGGTTCGGCGGTGGGGGCGGCGGCTGGGTCATGGTGTGGATACCTCGGGAGGACGCTCGGAAGTCGGGCGGACGGGCGGGTACGTCGGCGGGGCGGAGAAGGCGGTGGGTCGCCTCACTTGCCGTAGGCGAGCATCAGCTTCTCCTTCGTGTCGTCGTTGCCCGTCAGCCGGGTGGTGGAGATGTAGAAGCGCCCGTCGACCCAGGCGAGGTCACGCGAGTAGAAGCCGTCCTCGAGCTCGGCCGTGCTCGCGGGCAGCTGCATCAGCGTCGTCGGCGTGTGGGCGGTCCCGGCCGCCGGGACGGCGACCACCCGGCCGGCCGCGTCGTACGACGGCTCCACGTACGCCACGAGGTTGCCGCCCTCGACCTTCACCGGGAGCATCGCCTCGTCGGTCGGCGACTTCACGCGCCACTTCTCCTTGCCGGTGGAGAGGTCGATCGCCACGATCTCGTTGGGACCGGTGGTCGACTCGGTCGGCAGGTAGAGCGTGTTCGCGTCGGATGCCGTGCCCGCGCAGCCCGTGAGGTTGCGCTGGAGGAAGCCGGAGTCGCACTCGGGCGCGAAGTCCTCGTCGAAGCCGACCTGCGAGCGGTAGCTGCCGTCCGGCTTGAACGTCGCGATGTTCCAGGTGTTCTTGTCCTTGTTGGTGCTGTACACCACCAGCGGGTCGACGGAGTACGTCTTCGCGACCGACCAGCCCTTGTCGAACTTCTGGGTCCATCTGACCTTGCCGGTCGCCGGATCCAGCTCCTGGAGCTCGTCGTGCTCGGTGGTCCCGGTCGCGTCGCAGGACGCCACCGCGATCAGCCGGGCCCCGCCCGCGAACGCCGTCGGGAAGCAGGAGTCGCCGTACTTCTGCTTGTCGTACAGCTTCTTGCCGGTACGGACGTCGTACGCCGTGCCGGACTGCGAGCGGCCCACCATCAGCGTGTTGCCGGCCAGCGACAGCTCGATGTCGATGGCGCTGTCGAACAGCGCGCCGTCCGCGACCACGCCCGTCCAGCCCTTGGCGCCGGTGCTCAGGTCGATCTGCTGGAGCTGGTTGCACTTGGCGCGGTCGCTGGTGCCGCTCATGTACGCCACGACGACCTTGTCGTCCGCCGTCTTCTGCGGGGTGACCGCGCAGATCTTCTGCGGCAGGGCGACGGTGTCCCAGGTGGGCTTGCCGTCGCCGACGTCGTACGCGACGACCTCCTTGTACGCGGCCTTCACGGCCGTCTTGGAGGTGACCCACATGCCGGGGGCGTCGGCGCCGGAGGCGGGGGCGTCGGGCGCCTCCTTGTACCAGAGCACCTTCGCCTCGCCGGCCTTGCGGTCCGCGTTGAAGTCCTCGGTGTCCGCGCCGCCGTCGCCGCTGCCGTCACCGGGGTTGACCGGTGCGCCGCTCGACGTGGCCTTGCCGTCGTCGCTCGGACCGGCGACCGGCTTCTTGCCGCCCTCGTCGTCGCCGTCGGTGACCGCGAACACCGTCCCGCCGATCACCAGCAGGGCCGCCACCGCGGCCCCCACCACCAGCGCGGGCCGCCCCTTGAAGGGGTTGCGTCCGCCGGGCGGGGTACCGGGAGCACCGGGCGCGCCGGGGAACTGGGGCGGCTGCGGATAGCCGTAACCGGGCTGCTGGCCGTAGGGCCCGCCCTGCTGACCGTACGGTCCCGGCTGGGCGTAGGGGCCCGCCTGCTGCGGCTGCCCGTACGGGCCGGGTTGCGGCGGCTGACCGTAGGGGGTCGCCTGCTGCGGCTGCCCGTACGGGCCGGGCTGCTGCGGATAGCCGTAGCCCGGCTGCGGCGGCTGGGCGGGCGGGCCCTGTGGCGGCTGCGGCGGCACCTGGGGCGCGCCGAAGCCGCCCTGCGGCGCCTGTGGCTGTTGCGGCTGGTCCTGCGGTGCTCCGAAACCGCCCTGCTGCGGCGGCTGATTCGGCGGCGTAGCCATCAGCGTTTTCCCCCCATGTCACTGGTTTCCAGCCACGCCCCCAGGTCAGTTACGCGCCCGGAGCCGTCTTCAGAAAGTTCTCAGACGGCTCTTTCTATCACCCGTGACGGACGGCTCCCGGGGCCCGTCCACCCCTGTTCCCAAGGGAGGACCGGCCCGTGATGCCGTCGTTATGCGCCTTCACGCACCCTTCACGCGTCCTCGGCGAGTTCCAGCCACCGCAGCTCCAGTTCCTCGCGCTCGCCCGCCAACCTCCGCAGTTCGGCGTCGAGTTCGGCGACCTTCTCGAAGTCGGTGGCGTTGTCGGCGATCTGGGCGTGCAGCTTGGACTCCTTCTCGGAGACCTTGTCCAACTGCCGCTCGATCTTCTGGAGTTCCTTCTTGGCGGCGCGCTGGTCGGCGGCGCTCCTCTCGGGCGCGGGCTTCGTGGCGGCGGCCGACGGGGCCGAGGCGGCCGCCGTCTCCTCCATGCGCTGCCGGCGCTCGATGTACTCGTCGATGCCGCGCGGGAGCATCCGCAGGGCGGCGTCGCCGAGGAGGGCGAAGACCCGGTCCGTGGTCCGCTCGACGAAGAACCGGTCGTGGGAGATGACGATCATCGAGCCGGGCCAGCCGTCGAGGAGGTCCTCGAGCTGGGTGAGGGTCTCGATGTCGAGGTCGTTGGTGGGCTCGTCGAGGAAGAGGACGTTGGGCTCGGCCATGAGCAGGCGCAGGATCTGCAGGCGGCGGCGCTCACCGCCCGACAGGTCCCCGACCGGCGTCCACTGCTTGTCCTTGTTGAAGCCGAACGTCTCGCACAGCTGCCCGGCGGTCATCTCGCGGCCCTTGCCGAGGTCGACGCGCTCCCGCACCTGCTGCACGGCCTCCAGGACCCGCAGCCCGGGGTCGAGTTCGCCGACCTCCTGGGAGAGGTAGGCGAGCTTGACGGTTTTGCCGACGACGACCCGGCCGGCCGCGGGCTGCACCTCGCCCTCGGTGCGGGCGGCCTCGGCCAGGGCCCGCAGCAGGGAGGTCTTGCCGGCACCGTTGACGCCGACGAGGCCGATGCGGTCGCCGGGGCCGAGGTGCCAGGTGATGTGCTTGAGCAGCACCTTGGGCCCGGCCTGGACGGTGACGTCCTCGAGGTCGAAGACGGTCCTGCCGAGGCGGGAGGACGCGAACTTCATCAGCTCGCTGCTGTCGCGGGGCGGCGGCACGTCCGCGATGAGCTCGTTGGCGGCCTCGACGCGGAACCGCGGCTTGGACGTCCGCGCGGGGGCGCCGCGGCGCAGCCAGGCGAGCTCCTTGCGGACCAGGTTCTGCCGCTTGGTCTCCTCGGTCGCGGCGATGCGCTCGCGCTCCGCGCGCGCGAAGACGTAGTCGGAGTAGCCGCCCTCGTACTCGTGGACGGCGCCGCGCTGCACGTCCCACATGCGGGTGCAGACCTGGTCGAGGAACCAGCGGTCGTGGGTGACGCAGACGAGCGCGGAGCGGCGCTCGCGCAGGTGCCGGGCCAGCCAGGAGATGCCCTCGACGTCGAGATGGTTGGTCGGCTCGTCCAGGACGACGAGGTCCTGCTCCTCGATCAGCAGCTTGGCGAGCGCGATACGGCGGCGCTCACCGCCGGAGAGCGGGCCGATGACGGTGTCCAGGCCCTGCGGGAAGCCGGGCAGGTCGAGCCCGCCGAAGAGTCCGGTGAGCACGTCACGGACCTTGGCGTTGCCGGCCCACTCGTGGTCCTCCATGTCCCGGATGACCTCGTGCCGGACGGTCGCGGTGGAGTCGAGCGAGTCGTGCTGGGTGAGCACGCCCAGCCGGGTCCCGCCGGAGTGCGTGACCCGGCCGGAGTCCGCCTCCTCCAGCTTGGCGAGCATGCGGATCAACGTGGTCTTCCCGTCGCCGTTGCGGCCGACGACGCCGATCCGGTCCCCTTCGGACACGCCGAGCGAGATGCCGTCGAGGAGCGCACGGGTCCCGTACACCTTGCTGACGTTCTCGACATTGACCAGATTGACGGCCATTTCTCTCCTGCCACGGGGGATGCTCGACCCTCCAGGGTAATCCGGCGGCGAGCGACGCCATCCAGCCCGTCCGGGGCCCCGGACGGCGGAGTCGCGGGACGCGGTCCGCACTGGCCGCAACCAGGGGTCCGGAAAACCTGTCCCCCGGGACCGGGCTACGGGCGTACGGAGTGCGCGAGGCAGGCTCGTGGGCGCCGTGCACGCCGGCCGCCCCCAGCGCGTCCGCGAGCGCTCACTCCCCCCGGTCCCGGCCGTCGGACGCCGCCGCGTCTTCGGCGGCGGCCGGTTGCACACCACCGGCGTGCGCCCCGTCGCGCGCCCCGTCGAGCGCCCCGTCGAGCGGCCCTTGCGGCCCGCCGTCACGCACGCCTTCCTCGTACCGCCACATCGCCCGCATGAGGTTGCCGTCCGGCCAGCCGTCGGGGTCCAGGGGCAGCAGCCGGCGCTCGGCCTCCACACAGCGCGGGTCACCGCGCAGCGCGAGCCCCCAGGCGGCGTGCACCCGGGTCTCGCGCAGTTCGTCGTCGCCGAGTCCGGCGAGCACGTCGGTGATGCCGGGCGCCTCCGCGCGGCAGCGCCCCAGCCAGGCCGCCGCCCGCACGCGCACGGCGGGATCGGGATCGCGTGCCAGCGCGTAGACGGTCGCCAACCTCTCGGGAGGCACGGGCGTGGGTCCGTATCGCAGCAGGTCGGGCACCTCCTCACGGACGCGAGGATCGGGATGGCCGGCGTACGAGAGGCCGACGGCCTCGCACTCCGCGGCCCGGTCGGCCGCCTCCCCGCCCTCGCTCAGCCCGGACAGCACCAGGGCGAGCACCTCGGGATCGCGTTCCTCGCGGGCCCAGGCGAGGAACACCTCGGACGCGGGCTTGTGGACCACGTCCGACGGCTGCATGCGGAATTCCCCGAACCCGATGACCAGACAGCGCAGCACGTCCGCGGCGAAGAGCCGGTGCAGCCGGTCCGGGTGATCGCGCAGCGCCTCGGCGGCCGCCCAGCTCCCGGCGTCCAGCCGGGCGGCGAGGAGGACCACCACGTCGGACCAGACGCCGTGGTCCCGGTCCGGGCGGGTGAAAGCACGCGCGAGCAGTTCGTCGAACGGCGTACGGATCCGGAAGCGCTCCTCGAGCCGGGTGAGGACGCCGGCGTGGCCGTCCCACACGGTCTGCCCGCCGAGCGTGTACCGGTCGTAACGGGAGGACCAGGACTCGTTGCGCACCCGCCCCCGCTCGACCGGCCCGGTCGCTCCCGTCCGGCGCCGCAGCTCGGTCTCGGGGTCCGCCCCGGCCCAGTACCGCGCACGGGCCAGCAGGTCGGCGCGCGCGTCGGCGTCGGGGCGCACGAGTTCCGGCAGCAGCGCGCCGGTCATCCAGGAGCAGCCGCCGTCCACCGCCCGGGTCAGCGCGGTGTCCCCTCCCGGCAGCCCGGGGTCCCCGCCCGGCACCCCGGTCAGCGGGAGCAGCGGATCGGCACCGGCTCCGATCAATGCCTCGGCGACCGGTTCGTCGTACGCCGCCACGGCCACGCAGAGCAGCGGAACGCCGTCGGCCGGGTCGCAGGCGTTCGCGTCGTCCACTCCGTCGAGCAGGCTGCGAACGGCTTCGACGTCCCCCCGCCGAACTGCCGCGACCAGCTCCGCCGTCCCCCTGCGCATGCCTCTCCCGCCCCCGGCGTCCCGATGGAACCGGCCGGGGGAGCCTAAGGGGCGCGGGGGCCCGGGGCAGCCGAATTACGGGCCGCCGACCGGATGACGAACCGGCAGCCGACGACGAGCCGGCAGCCGGGCTACGGCCGGTCGCCGACCACCGTCGCCCCCGGCGCCGGTCCCGACGCCACCCGCACGCTCCGGCAGGTGCCCGAGGTGCGCAGTGCCTGGGCGATCTCCGCCGCGGCGGCGGTGTCGCGGGCGAGGAAGGCGGTGGTCGGGCCCGAGCCCGAGACGAGGGCGGCGAGGGCGCCGGCCGCGCGCCCGGCGGCGAGGGCGTCGGCGAGTTCGGGGAACAGCGAAAGCGCGGCGGCCTGGAGGTCGTTGGAGACACCGGCCGCGAGGGCGTCCGGGTCACCCTCGGCGAGGGCGTCGAGGAGGGGCTGGGAGGCCACCGGCCCGGGGATGTCCCGGCCCTCCGCCAACCGGTCGAACTCCCGGAACACCGACGGGGTCGACAGCCCCCGTTCGGCCATCGCGAACACCCAGTGGAACGTGCCGCCGACCTCCAGGGCGGTCAGCTTCTCGCCGCGTCCGGTGCCCAGGGCCGCCCCGCCGACCAGACTGAACGGCACATCGCTGCCCAACCCGGCGCAGATTTCGAGGAGTTCGTCACGGGTGGCGCCGGTGCCCCACAGCGCGTCGCAGGCCAGCAGCGCGCCCGCGCCGTCGGCGCTGCCGCCCGCCATGCCCCCGGCGACGGGAATGTCCTTGGCGATGTGGAGGTGCACGTCGGGCGTACGGCCGTACCGCTCGGCCAGCGCGATCGCGGCCCGCGCCGCCAGGTTCGTGCGGTCCAGGGGGACCTGGCCGGCGTCCGGGCCCGCGCAGGTGACGCGGAGTCCGTCGGCCGGGGTCACCGTGACCTCGTCGTACAGGCCGACGGCGAGGAAGACGTTCGCCAGGTCGTGGAAGCCGTCCGCGCGGGCGGCGCCCACCGCGAGCTGCACGTTGACCTTGGCGGGCACCCGCACGGTGACACTCACTCGGAACACTCCTCGGACTGCTCGGACTGCTGGGAGGGACTGCTGGGACTGCTCGGCCCGGTCGGACGGCCCGGACGCGCGCGGATGGCTGTGACGGCTCGGACGGCTCGGACCACCCCGGGCTGCTCCGAAGGCTCCGACCACCCGGACCGCTCTGACTACTCGGCCTGCTCGGCCTGCTCGGGTAGCTTCTGCTCGGCGATGCGGGCGAACTCCTCGACCGTGAGGGCCTCGCCGCGCGCCTGCGGCGAGACGCCGGCCGCCACGAGTGCCTCCTCCGCCCGCGCCGCGGAGCCCGCCCATCCGGCGAGCGCGGCCCGAAGGGTCTTGCGCCGCTGGGCGAACGCCGCGTCGACGACGGCGAACACCTCGCGCCGCGACGCCGTGGTCCTGATCGGCTCGGCCCGCCGCACCAGCGACACCAGCCCGCTGTCCACGTTCGGCGCGGGCCAGAAGACCTTGCGTCCGATGGCGCCTGCCCGCTTGACCTCGGCGTACCAGTTGGCCTTGACGGACGGCACGCCGTACACCTTCGAGCCGGGCCCGGCGGCGAGCCGGTCGGCGACCTCCGACTGGACCATGACGAGGGTGCGCTCGATGCTCGGGAAGGTCTCCAGCATGTGCAGCAGCACGGGCACGGCCACGTTGTACGGCAGGTTCGCGACCAGCGCGGTCGGGGCGGGGCCGGGCAGTTCGGTCACCTGCATCGCGTCCCGGTGCACCAGTGCGAAGCGCTCCGCGCGCTCCGGCATGCGCGCCGCGATCGTCGCGGGGAGGGCGCCGGCCAGGACGTCGTCGATCTCGACGGCCGTGACCCGGTCGGCGGTCTCCAGCAACGCCAGGGTGAGGGAGCCGAGCCCGGGGCCGACCTCGACGACCACGTCGTCGGGCCGGACCTCCGCGGTGCGGACGATACGGCGGACCGTGTTCGCGTCGATCACGAAGTTCTGGCCGCGCTGCTTGGTGGGACGCACGCCGAGGACCGCCGCCAGCTCACGGATGTCGGCGGGGCCCAGGAGGGCGTCGGGGGCGGGGCTGGTACTCACGGGACAAGGGTACGGGGGCGCACGGACACCGTCCGCCGCCGCACCTCTCACCCGTGCAGCCGTGTCCCGCAGTGCGGCCAGGGACTGGCCCCGCGTCGCACGTACAGCTTCTTCGCGCGGAGCGTCTGTTCCGCCGCCGGGGCGTCCTGGGGCCGGCCGCTGCCGCCGAGGCTCTGCCAGGTACGGGTGTCGAACTGGTACAGCCCGCCGTACGTGCCCGAGGGGTCGACCGCGTTCGGCCGGCCGCCCGACTCACAGACCGCGAGGCCCTGCCAGTCCAGGCCGTCGGCGCCCCGCACGGAGGCCGGCAGCGGCTTCGTCCCGACCTTCACCACCTGATCGCGCGGTTCGCGCACGATCTCGTCGCGGATCCGCCGCGGTGTCTGCCGTACGCCGTTCACGGTGCGCAGGGAGTACGTGATCCGGCGCAGGCCGGGCCGGCCGGTCCGCTCCACCACCTCCGTGCCCTTGAACAGGGAGGAGTCCTCGGTACGGTGCACGTCGAACGGGATCGCCTCCTCCCGCACCTCCTTGGTGCCGGTGATCCGCAGCACGGTGACCGTCTGGCCGTCGCGCGGGAAGCTGCCGGGCGCGACGGACGTGGTGTCCTGGCCGTGCAGGGTGATCCCGGCCGCCGCCACCGCCTCGCGCACCGTCGCCGCGTTGGTGCGGATGGTGCGGGCCCGGCCGTCCGCCATGACCGTGACCGAGCGTTCGGTGCGTACGTCCAGCGCGAGCCCCGCGCGGCCGATCGGCTGGGAGCGCGGGACGGACATGTACGCGCCCTCCGCGCGCACCCCGAGTTGCTGGAGTGCCTCCTGCACGGTGTGCGCCGTCGTCCACACCTCGTGCCGGTGTCCGTCCAGGGTGAGCCGGACGGGCCGCCCGTAGTGCACCTCGATCTCGTCTCCGCTGCTGAGGGCGGTGCCGACGGCGGGCGCCACCACGTCGTGCGCGCCCACCCGCACGCCTTCCTCCGCCAGGAGTTCGCTCACCTCGTCGGCGAAGGTGTGCAGCGTGCGCGGCTTGCCGTCGACGGTCAGCTCGACCGCCTTGTCCTCGGCGACGAAGGCGGTGGTGCCGCCGGCCAGGAAGGCGACGACGAGCGCCTGCGGGACCAGTCGGCGGATCGTGGACTCCGGGCGCTCGGCGGAGCGTGTCCTGCGGCGGCGCGCGGCCCGCCCCTCCTCCCCCGCGTCCTGCCGCGGCAGCGGCGACAGCCGGGGCGCCGCCTGGCCGGTGAACCGGCCGGTCTCGGCGTACCCGGCGGTCCCGGGGAGCCGGCCGGTCTCGGCGTACGGGGCGGTCCCGGGGAGCTGGACCGGCTCGGCGAAGTGGACCGGCTCGGGGAGCTGAAGGGTCTCGGGGGGCGGGGGCGGCGGCTCGTACGTCTCGTACGCGGGCCGGTAGGTGTCGTCGTACGTCCCGGGCGCCGCGTACACGCCGTACGCGATCGTCTCGGCGTTGTGCAGGTCGACGTACGACCCGCCTCCGCCGTACGGCTCGTACTCGAAGTACTGCGAGTTGCTCACGCCGACACTCCAGGGGAGGGGTCCGGATCGGGCCCCCCAGAACCTAGCGGAGCGACGGTCACTCTCCAAAGTGGCGCGGCTACCGAGAGTTGTGTTCGACGGGTGTCGGACGTGCTCAATAGCCGAACGCGCGTGCGGTGTTGGCGGCCAGGGCGGTGGCCAGGGTGTCCTCGTCGATGTCCCGTACGGCGGCCATCGCGCGCACCGTGACCGGGATCAGGTAGGGGGCGTTGGGCCGTCCGCGGTAGGGCGCCGGGGTCAGGAACGGGGCGTCGGTCTCCACCAGGAGCAGCTCCAGCGGGGCCACGGCGACGGCGTCCCGGAGGTTCTGGGCGTTCTTGAAGGTGACGTTGCCGGCGAAGGACATGAAGTACCCGGCACGGGCGCAGATCTCGGCCATCTCGGCGTCGCCGGAGTAGCAGTGGAAGACGGTGCGCTCGGGGGCGCCCTCCTCCTTCAGGACGCGCAGCACGTCGGCGTGGGCGTCACGGTCGTGGATGACCAGGGCCTTGCCGTGCCGCTTGGCCATCTCGATGTGGGCGCGGAAGGAGTGCTCCTGCGCTTCCTTGCCCTCGGGGCCGGTGCGGAAGTGGTCGAGCCCCGTCTCCCCGACGCCCTTGACGTGCGGAAGCGCGGCGAGGCGGTCGATCTCGGCGAGCGCCTCGTCGAGCGCCCCGGCGCCGCCCGGCGTCCGCGCGCCCTGACGGGACCAGCCGTCGGGGTCTCCGTGCACGATGCGCGGCGCCTCGTTCGGGTGCAGGGCGACCGCGGCGTGCACACTGCCGTGGGCCGCCGCCGTCTCGGCCGCCCACCGGGAGCCCCGTACGTCGCAGCCGACCTGGACGACCGTCGTCACCCCGACCGACGCGGCTTTCGCGAGGGCCTCCTCCACCGTGCCCGACTGCATGTCGAGGTGGGTGTGGGAGTCGGCGACCGGCACCCCGAGGGGGGCCGGAAGCGGCGGCGCGGCGTTCTTGTCGGCGCTCTTGTCGGCGTTCGAAGGCATGCCCTGATCCTACGGAAGGACCTGCCGCGCCGAAGGGCCCGGGGAACCGCGCGAGCGGCCCCCGAAGGGCCCGCGGCCGGACCCGGCCCTCAGCCGGCCTTGCGGAACGGATGCAGCAGGTCGGAGAGATGCCAGTGGTGGTGCTCGGCAGGCCGGTCCCCGGCCCGCTCCTCGGTCGCCGTCCGCACCGGGGCGGCCGCCGTGGGCACGCTGCGCGGGCGGGACGCGTTCTGCACCGACGAGACCTGTCCCGCCCGCATGATGCGCACGACGTGCCCGTCGCAGTTCTGGCAGGCGGGGCGGCTCAGCGGCGACGGCACGATCCGCCCGTCCGCCACGTAGAGGACGAACTCGTGACCGTCGGCGTTCGTGTGGTGCTCTATCTCGTAGGCCTGCTCCCAGCCGTGTCCGCAGCGCATGCAGGCGAAGGAGTACGACTCGTTGACGACGGCGCTCGCGCCGCCGCGGAGGCCGGTCTGCCCTGTGATCTCACTCATGACCGCTCCCGTGGTCCGCCGGTGGGACTCCTGAAGCCCCGTCACCCAGTGGACGCCCCGCCCGGAGCGAATGCACTCGACCTGTGCACTGTTGAAGCCGATTTGGGCGTCCCTTGCCACAACGCCCGGCGCCCTTTGCCCGCCCATGGGGCGCACGCTCAGACGACATGCGCCCTGCTCAGAGGGGGTGTGAGTCCCTTCACAAACACCCGGCGACACCCGTCACAGAACAGCCGCGCCGACACCCGTCACAGGCCCCCGGCGTTCTGCACCGCCGACGAACGTCACAGGCCCCCGGCGTTCTTCACCGCCACCACCGCGTCGAACACCTCGCGCTTCGGCAGCCCCGCCTCCGCCGCCACCGCAGCGATGGCCTCCTTACGGCGTTCGCCCGCCTCCTCGCGCACCCGCACCCGCCGCACCAGCTCCGTGGCGTCGAGCTCCTCGGGTCCTCGCTCGGGCGCCCCGGTGACGACGACGGTGATCTCGCCCCGCACGCCCTCGGCCGCCCACTGCGCCAGGTCGCCGAGCGGGCCGCGCTTGACCTCTTCGTAGGTCTTGGTCAGCTCCCGGCACACGGCGGCCCGCCGGTCCGCGCCGAACACCTCGGCCATCGCGGCGAGGGTGTCGTCGAGCCGGTGCGGGGCCTCGAAATACACGAGGGTCCTGCGCTCCTGCGCGACCTCCCGCAGCCGCGACAGCCGCTCCCCCGCCTTCCTCGGCAGGAACCCCTCGAAGCAGAACCGGTCGACGGGCAGCCCGGACAGGGCCAGCGCGGTGAGCACCGCGGACGGGCCGGGGACGGCGGTGACCCGGATGTCCTGCTCGACGGCGGCGGCGACCAGCCGGTACCCGGGGTCGGAGACCGACGGCATCCCGGCGTCGGTGACGAGCAGCACGCGCGCGCCGCCCACCAGGTCCGCGACCAGCTCGGGCGTGCGGGCGGACTCGTTGCCCTCGAAGTAGGACACGACACGCCCCTTGGGCGTCACCCCCAGCGCCTGGGTCAGCCGCCGCAGCCGGCGCGTGTCCTCTGCGGCGATCACGTCGGCGCCGGTCAGCTCCTCGGCGAGACGGGGCGGGGCGTCGGAGACGTCACCGATGGGAGTACCGGCGAGAACGAGGATTCCGGGCGTAGCTGTCACGTTTCCATCCTCGCAGGGCCGGTGCACGGGACTCACACAGACCTGTTCCCTACGATGGCGCGGTGACCAGTACCGCGTCCTCCATGGACTCCACGGACTACCGGCAGGGCCAGGCGCCGCCCGACCAGCGGCCGTCGTGGCAGCAACGGCTGCGCCGTTTCGGATACACGGCGGAGCCGTCCGCCGACGTCCGGGACCGGCTGGTGCCGCCGTTCGCGCAGCCCAGCCCCCGGTTGTGGCAGGCGCTCGGCCTCCCGCCCGTGTGGGCGGACCGCATCGCGCGCCGGTCGTCCTGGGGCGGTCCGCTGCTGGTCACGCTGCTGGCGGGGGTGCTCCGGTTCTGGCATCTGGGCAGCCCCAAGGCGGTGATATTCGACGAGACGTACTACGCCAAGGACGCGTGGGCGGTCGTCCACCGCGGGTTCGAGGTCAACTGGGACAAGAACGCCAACGACGTCATCCTCTCCTCCGGCGGACACGTCACGATCCCGGCGGACGCGGCGTACGTGGTGCATCCACCGGTCGGCAAGTACGTGATCGGGCTGGGCGAACTGATCTTCGGGTTCGACCCGTTCGGCTGGCGGTTCATGACGGCGGTGCTCGGCACGCTCAGCGTCCTGCTGCTGTGCCGCATCGGTCGCCGGATCTTCCGCTCCACGTTCCTGGGCTGCCTGGCGGGCGCGCTGATGGCGGTCGACGGGCTCGCGTTCGTGATGAGCCGCACCGCGCTGCTCGACGGCGTGCTGATGTTCTTCGTGCTGGCGGCGTTCGGCTGCCTGGTGGTCGACCGTGACAAGGCGCGCGAGAAACTCGCCGCCGCGCTCCCGCCCGACGTGGACGGCCGCCACCGCCCCGACCCGCACATCGCGGAGAGCACCCGCATGGGATGGCGCCCCTGGCGCTGGGGCGCGGGCCTGATGCTGGGCCTGGCCATCGGCACCAAGTGGAACGGCCTGTACATCCTGGTCGCGTTCTGCCTGATGGCCGTGTTGTGGGACGTCGGCTCGCGCAGGGTTGCGGGCGCCCGCCGCCCGTACCTGGCGGTCCTGAAGCGCGACACGGGCCTCGCGTTCCTGGCCACGGTCCCGGTCGCGCTGGTCACCTACCTGGTCTCGTGGACGGGCTGGATCCTGTCCGCCACCGACGGCAAGGGCGGTTACTACCGCAACTGGGCGGCCACCGACGGCAAGGGCGGCAGCTGGACCTGGCTGTTCCCCGACTGGTGGCGCAGCCTGTGGCACTACGAGCACGAGGTCTACGAGTTCCACACCCACCTCACGTCGCCGCACACGTACCAGTCCAACCCGTGGAGCTGGCTCGTCCTCGGCCGCCCGGTCTCGTACTTCTACGAGTCCCCCACGCCGGGCCGGGACGGCTGCCCGACGGACGCGGGCGAGAAGTGCGCCCGCGAGGTCCTGGCCATCGGCACCCCGCTGCTGTGGTGGGCGGCCTGCTTCGCGATCGCCTACGTCCTGTGGCGCTGGCTCTTCCGCCGCGACTGGCGGGCCGGCGCGATCGTCTGCGGCATCGCGGCCGGCTACCTGCCGTGGTTCATGTACCAGGAACGCACGATCTTCCTCTTCTACGCCGTCGTCTTCCTGCCCTTCCTGTGCCTGGCGGTGGCGATGATGATCGGCGCGCTCGTCGGGCCACCGGGCGCCGGCGACACCCGCCGCGTGGCGGGCGCCACCGGCGCGGGCGTCCTCGTCCTGCTCATCGCCTGGAACTTCATCTACTTCTGGCCCCTGTACACCGGCCAGGCGATCCCGATCGACGACTGGCGATCGCGGATGTGGCTGGACACCTGGGTGTAGCCCGGCAGACGTACCGACGTCCCGAGGGGGAGCGGCAGATCGCCGCTCCCCCTCGGTCGTCGCCGGCCTTCGGCGGAGGTCCGGCCGGTTCCGGCGGCGAGGGGCGGGCGGGCGGGACCTTCTCCCCGGGACGGACGGCGGTCCGTCCGGGGCCGGGTCGAGAGTACGGTGGCGGTACCGAGCGCACTTCGCACGCCGTCATCCGTTTCGGCGTCGCCCTCGGGGAACGGCAATGCCGGAGCACATCGTGCCCGGCCGGAGAAGAGCCGCCCCACATGAGCCTGATGAGTCTCGGAGTACTCGCCTCCTCCCGCAAGGAGAACGAGTTCCGTCTACCGCTGCACCCCCGCCACCTCGACCGGATCGCCCCGGACGTACGCGCGCGGATCTTCCTCGAACAGGGCTACGGCGAGCGCTTCGGCGTGGCCGACGACGCGCTGCGACCACTCGTGGCCGGGCTGCGCTCCCGCGAGCAGCTCATCGCCGAGTCCGACATCGTGCTGCTGCCCAAACCGACGCACGACGACATCGCCGAGCTGCGCGAGGGTCAGATCCTGTGGGGATGGCCGCACTGCGTGCAGGACGAGAAGATGACCCAGATCGGCATCGACCGACGGCTGACCCTGATCGCCTGGGAGGCCATGAACCACTGGACCTCCACCGGCGCCTTCAGCGTCCACGTGTTCCACAAGAACAACGAGCTCGCCGGCTACTGCTCGGTCCTGCACGCCCTCCAGCTCGGCGGGCTGACCGGCAGCTACGGGCGCCGCCTGCGCGCGGTGGTCATCAGCTTCGGCGCCACGGCGCGCGGAGCGGTCACGGGCCTGGGCGCCATGGGCGTCACCGACGTCACGGTGCTCACCCAGCGGGCCGCCGCGGCGGTCGCCTCGCCGATGCCCTCGGTCGTGATGGCCCACTTCGAGGAGCAGGAGGACGATCCGTCGAGCCTGCGGGCCGTCACCGCGGCCGGTTCCATGCCGATGGCGGAGTACCTGGCCGGGTTCGACATCATCGTCAACTGCGTCCTCCAGGACACCGACGCGCCGCTCATGTTCGTCACGGACCGGGAACTCCCCCTGTTCCGTCCGGGGACCTTCTTCGTCGACGTCGCCTGCGACGAGGGCATGGGCTTCGAATGGGCCCGCCCGACGACCTTCGGCGATCCGATGCCCACGGTGGGGTCGGGCTGTCACTACTACGCGGTCGACCACAGCCCGTCCCACCTGTGGAACTCCGCCACCTGGGAGATCAGCGAGGCGCTCCTTCCCTACCTGCGGAAGGTGATGAGCGGCCCGGCGGCCTGGGACGCCGACGTCACGGTCGGCAAGGCCATCGAGATCCGCGACGGCGTCGTCCAGAACCCGAAGATCCTCTCCTTCCAGCACCGGGCAGCCGCGTATCCCCACCTTCTCGAGGCGCCGGCGGCCGCGTCGGGCGGCTCGGAGCTCTAGTCCGGCAGGGGTCCTCCCGGACCGGATCACGCGGACGCCGGCCGCTTCCGGCGTCCTGCGCCAGCGGATTCCGGCGTCCTGCGCGAGCGCACCGCGGTCCCGGTCGGCGACCGGCGTTCACGTATGCGGCCGGATACATGGGTCTAACGATTGCGGAAACTCTCGCCCCTCCCACCACGCTTTCCGCTTACTGTGAGCCTGAGGGGATTTTTCTGAACGCGTTCAGAAAGCGCCCGCGGGGACACGGACGGGAACAACGGGGAGGGCGTGGGCATGCGCAAGGGGGCCAAGGCAGCGGTCGTCGGCTCGGTCTTCGCGGTCATGGTGGGCGGGGCCGGGTACGGGGCCTTCAACATCGTGAACGCGCTGAACGGGGGCGGGAGCGGGTCCGGCGGCCCGGGGGGCAGCGAGCCGGTGGCCGTGAAGACCGGGCCGCCCAGCGGGTCCGAGGTGAAGGACACGAGCACCGAGTTCTTCGCCGCCTGGGAGAAGGGACAGCCCGTGGCGGCCGCCGCTCTCACCAACAACGCGGCGAAGGCCGAGCCCCTGCTGACCTCCTACGGCCAGTCGGCGCACATCACCGGCGTGAAGATCACGCCGGGCGCGGCGGTGGGCGACAGCGTGCCCTTCACCGTCAAGGCCACGGTGTCGTACGAGGGGAAGTCCAAACCCCTCTCCTACAAGAGCGAGCTGACCGTCGTACGGGGCGTCACCACCGGTAAGGCGCTGGTCGACTGGGAGCCCTCGGTCGTCCACCCCGAGCTGAAGTCCATGGACGACACGCTGGTCACGGGCTCGTCGGCGGCGCCGTCGATCGAGGCCGTGGACCGTGACGGCAAGGTGCTCACCAAGGAGAAGTACCCCTCGCTGGGGCCGATCCTGGACCAGCTGCGCGCCAAGTACGGGAACAAGGCCGGGGGGACGGCCGGCGTCGAGCTGGCGATCAGACACGCCACCCAGGACACCGCCGACACCCCGCTGCTGACCCTCGCCGAGGGCAAGGCGGGCAAGGTGCCCACCACTCTCAGCGCGGACGTGCAGGCGGCCGCGGAGAAGGCGGTGAACAAGTACAACCAGTCGTCGGTCGTGGCCGTCAAGCCGAGCACCGGTGAGGTGCTGGCGGTCGCCAACAACCGGACGGACGGCTGGAACGCCGCGTTCCTCGGAGAGGTGGCGCCCGGCTCCACCATGAAGATCGTCAGCGCGGCCACCCTCATCGACAACGGGCTGACCACGGCGAACGGTCCCGCGCCCTGTCCGCCCTCGGCCGTCTCCGAGAGCCAGACCTTCCACAACATCACCGGCATGAAGCCGAACGAGAAGGCGACCCTCGCCGAGAGCTTCGCCCGCTCCTGCAACACGGCGTTCGTGAAGTTCGCGGACGAGGTGAAGGCCGACTCGCTGACGAACGAGGCCCGGGACCGCTTCGGGATCGGCCTCGACTGGCAGACCGGGATCCCGTCCTTCGACGGCTCCGTCCCGGCGGCCGGCGGCCCGGACACCGCGGCCGGCCTGATCGGCCAGGGCCAGGTCCAGATGAACCCGCTGAACATGGCGTCGGTCACGGCGACCGCGATGACGGGCGCCTTCCGGCAGCCGGTGATCGTGCCGCTCAGCCTCGACGGCCGGGAACCGGCACGCGCGCGTGGCCTGTCGTCGAGCACCGTGCAGCAACTGCGCTCCATGATGAACCGCACCGCTACCAGCGGCACCGCGGCCGAGGTGATGGCCGGGCTGAGCGGCCGGATCGGCGCGAAGACCGGTTCCGCCGAGGTCGACGGGCAGAGCAGGTCCGACAGCTGGTTCACCGGATACCGGGGTGATGTCGCGGCCGCCGCGATGACCCAGGACGGCGGTCACGGCGTCGACGCGTCCGGCCCGATCGTCGTGGACGTGCTGCGGGCGGGATGAGCCGACGGGACGGTGGGTGACGTCACAGGTGACGTCACCTCACAGGACGGGACCCTAGGGTGGTAGCCGTCGTTGGGGTCAGTGAGGGCAACGAGGGCAGCGGGGCTGGGGGGAAGCCCCTGGGGATCCGGAGGATCTGGCAGTGGGCAAGCGAAGGCGTGTCGAAGAGCGGCGCAGGAAGCGACGGCCCGCCGTGGCCGGCGGCATGATCGCCGTCGTGGTCGGCGGGGCGGGCATCGGCGTCTACGCCCTGTACGGCGGCGGAGCGGCGGCCGACGAGGGTGCCGCGGCGGCGGTCAACGGCACGCAGGTGCCGCGCGTCAGGGCCGACGCGCCGTCCGCGACCGAGGCGAAGACCACCGCCACCCGGTTCCTGACCGCCTGGCAGCAGGGCGAGGTGTCCGCAGCGGCCGCCGCCACGGACGACTCCGCGGCCGCCACCGCCCTGCTGACCGGCTACACCAAGGACGCCCATGTCACGGGCGTCACCCTCACCGCGGGCAGGCCCAGCGGCGCCAAGGTCCCGTTCTCCGTGAAGGGCACGGTGAAGTACAAGGGCGTCAGCAAGGCGCTCACGTACCGCAGTGCCCTCACCGTCGTCCGCAACCCCACCAACGGCAAGGCGCAGGTCGACTGGCACGCGTCCGTCGTCCATCCGGACCTCCAGGACGGCGACACGCTCGTCACCGGCGAGTCCGGCACCCCGCCGGTCAAGGCCGTCGACAGTGCGGGCGGCGAACTCACCGTCGCCGAGTACCCCTCGCTCGAGCCGGTCCTGGACGGGCTGCGGGAAAAGTACGGCAAGAAGGCGGGCGGCAAGGCCGGCGTGGAGCTCCAGGTCGTCCGCGGCAAGGCGTCGAAGGCGAAGAAGGCCTCCGACAAGACGCTGCTGGAGCTCAGCAAGGGCACTCCCGGCACCGTGAGGACCACGCTGAGCCCGACCCTCCAGGCGGCCGCCGAGCAGCAGGTGGCGAAGACCCCGCGGTCGTCGGTCGTCGTGATGCGCCCCTCCACGGGCGAGATCCTCGCGGTGGCCAACGCGAGCCACGGCTTCAACACCGCGTTCAACGGCTCGCTCGCGCCCGGCTCCACGATGAAGGTCATCACCTCGTCCCTCCTCCTCGAGAAGGACCTGGCGTCGGCGGACAAGGTGCACCCCTGTCCGAAGACGTTCACCTACGGCGGCTGGAAGTTCCACAACGACGACGACTTCCAGATCACCGGCGGCACCTTCAAGGCGAGCTTCGCGCGCTCCTGCAACACCGCCTTCATCAGCCAGGCGCCGGAGCTGGACAACGACAGCCTGACCAAGCAGGCGCAGCAGGTCTTCGGTCTGTCGATGAACAACTGGGCGATCGGCGTCCCGTCCTTCGACGGCTCGGTGCCGGTGCAGTCGGCGGCCCAGATGGCGGCGTCGCTGATCGGCCAGGGCGGGGTCCGGATGAACCCGCTCAACATGGCGTCGGTCGCCTCCACCGTGAAGGCGGGCGCCTTCCACCAGCCGTATCTGGTCGCCCCGTCCGTGGACGACCGCACGCTGGCGACGGCCTCGCGCACGATGTCGTCGTCCACGCTGTCGCAACTGCGGGAGCTGATGAACTACACCGCCGCGGCCGGCACCGCAGCGGAGGCGATGTCCGGTCTGGGCCCCGACTACGGCGCCAAGACGGGCTCGGCCGAGGTCGACAACCAGGAGAAGCCCAACGGCTGGTTCACCGCCTACCGCGGCGACCTGGCGGCCGCCGGCGTCGTCCAGGCGGGCGGCCACGGCGGCGACACGGCCGGACCGATCGTGGCGGCGCTGCTGCGCCTCGGCGGCTGAGAACGCCGGGGCCGGGCCGGCTAGTGCGTGACGGTCTGCTGCACCGTGGCCATGTAGGTCCGGCGCAGGAACCGCAGCAGCGTCTTCGACTCGAACTGCACGACGGAGACGCCGTGCGGGGAGTGGAACTCGACGACGGTCTGGACGCGCCCGCACGGCCACACCCGTACCTCGCCGGTACCGCTGGGGGCGCGCAGCCCCTGTTCGAGGAGGGTGCGGGAGAACGTCCACTCGCGCCGGTCGGGCAGCCCGACACGGACCGACCGGGGGTCGTGCGGGTCGTACCGCAGCACTACGGGTGCGGCCGTGCCTTCTTCCTCGGCCTGGTCGGCGTCGGTGACGATGTGGGCTCGCGCGTACTGTTCGACTACGGACATCGGCCGACCCTCTCACGCAGCGTGACCTGTGCGGAAGCTGTGCGTCCACTCCCCTTCCAATGTCGCATATTTTGCGGATTGCGCTCATCCGCGCAGGCGTATATCTCACTTGTGGGATGAACGGGGTCGGCACAGGCCTCTACAGATCTGCCGCCCGGCCGGAGAGACAAGCCGTGCGCTCTTGCGAACCGTTCGCATTAAGCCATTATCATCGTCGGGTGCACGTACCCGACGGATTCATCAACGCCCCGACCTCAGCCGTGACCGGAGTCGTCGCCGCCGGCGCGATCGCCGTGAGCCTGCGCGGCGCGCGGCGCGAGCTCGACGACCGGACCGCGCCGCTGGCCGGCCTGGTGGCCGCGTTCATCTTCGCCGTGCAGATGCTGAACTTCCCCGTCGCGGCGGGGACCAGCGGCCATCTGCTCGGCGGCGCTCTCGCCGCGATACTCGTGGGCCCCTACACCGGGGTCCTGTGCGTGTCCGTGGTCCTGCTGATGCAGGGCATCCTCTTCGCCGACGGCGGTCTGACCGCACTCGGCGTGAACATCACCGACATGGCGATCGTGACGACCGTCGTGGCGTACGCCGTCTTCCGCGGCCTGGTGAAGGTGCTGCCGCGGGGCCGCCGGTCCATCACCGTCGCGTCGTTCGTCGCCGCCGTCCTGTCCGTGCCCGCCGCCGCCGTCGCCTTCACGTTCATCTACTGGATCGGCGGCACCACCGACGTGTCGATCGGCAAGGTGGCGACCGCGATGATCGGCGTGCATGTGCTGATCGGCATCGGCGAGGCCGTGATCACCGCGCTGACCGTGGGTGCCGTCGTCGCCGTACGGCCGGATCTCGTCCACGGCGCGCGCGATCTGCGGCAGACGCTTCAGCTGCGGGTGCACGGTGAACTCGTCGACGCTCCGGCGGCCGACGAGACGCCGGCCGGCGCGCGGACGGCGCCCGTGGCGGCGCGCACCTCTCGCCGCACGCTGTGGGTGACGGGCCTCGTCACCTCCCTCGTCCTGGCCGGCTTCGTCAGCTTCTACGCCTCCGCGAACCCCGACGGCCTGGAGAAGGTCGCCGCCGACAAGGGGATCGACAAGAAGGCCGAGGAACACGCGTCCGCCGACTCCCCGCTCGCCGACTACGGCGTCAAGGACGTGACGAACGCCCGGCTGTCCGGCGGCCTCGCCGGCGTGATCGGCGTCGGCACGACCGTCGTCGCGGGCAGCGCGGTGTTCTGGGCGGTGCGCAGGCGCCGCACGGGCGGCGACGTGTCGCCGACGGCCGTCGAGAACGTCTGACGTCATGGGCGCGGGACACGCACACCGGCTCTACCGGCACGGGCACTCGCCCGTGCACGGCCTGCCGCCGCACACCAAGCTCGCCGCCGTCTTCGGCTTCGTGGTGGTCGTCGTGTCGACACCACGGGAGGCGATGTGGGCGTTCGGCCTGTACGCGCTCCTGCTGGCCTTCGTCGCCCGGCACGCGCGCGTGCCCATCGGTTTCCTGCTCAAACGACTGCTGATCGAGGTGCCGTTCGTCGCCTTCGCGGTGCTGATGCCGTTCGTGGCGGAGGGCGAGCGGGTGGACGTCCTCGGCCTGTCGCTGAGCGTCAACGGCCTGTGGGGCGCCTGGAACGTCCTCGCGAAGGGCACCCTGGGCGTCGCCGCCTCGGTGCTGCTGGCGTCCACCACGGAGCTGCGCGAACTGCTCCTCGGCCTCCAGCGACTGCGGCTGCCGTCGCTGCTCGTGCAGATCGCGTCCTTCATGATCCGCTACGGCGACGTCATCACGGACGAGATGCGGCGCATGCGGATCGCCCGGGAGTCGCGCGGCTTCGAGGCGCGGGGCGTACGGCACTGGGGGGTCCTCGCCAAGTCGGCGGGCGCGCTGTTCATCCGCTCCTACGAGCGCGGCGAGCGCGTGCATCTGGCCATGATCAGCCGGGGGTACGCCGGTTCGATGCCGGTGATCGACGAGGTGAACGCGTCACGGGCGCAGTGGTCGTACGCGCTGACCCTCCCGCTCGCCGCCCTCACGGTCTGCGTGTTGGGATGGTCCCTGTGACTGACGCCGTGACGCCCCCCGTGATGCCCACGCCCTCCCTGGAAGTGGCCGGTCTGGCCTTCGCCTACCCCGACGGCCACCAGGCCCTGTTCGGCGTGGACTTCTCCGTCGCGCGAGGCGAGCGGGTCGCGCTGCTCGGCCCCAACGGCGCCGGGAAGACCACCCTCGTACTGCACCTGAACGGCATCCTGACCGGCGGCGCGGGCACGGTGACGGTGGCCGGACTGCCCGTCGGCAAGCAGCACATGGCCGAGATCCGCCGCAAGGTCGGCATCGTCTTCCAGGACCCGGACGACCAGCTGTTCATGCCGACGGTCCGTGAGGACGTGGCGTTCGGACCGGCCGCGGCCGGGCTGAAGGGGGCCGCTCTGGAGGCGCGGGTCGACCACGCCCTCGAGCAGGTCGGCATGGCGGAGTTCAAGAACCGTCCGCCGCACCACCTGTCCTTCGGCCAGCGGCGCCGGGTGGCCGTCGCCACGGTACTGGCGATGGAGCCGGAGATCCTGGTCCTGGACGAGCCGTCCTCCAACCTCGACCCCGCCTCACGCCGCGAACTGGCCGACATCCTGAGGTCCTTGGACGTCACCGCGCTCATGGTCACGCACGACCTGCCGTACGCCCTGGAGCTGTGCCCGCGCGCTCTCATCCTGAGCGAGGGCGTGATCGCGGCGGACGGCCGGACCGGCGATCTGCTCGCCGACGACTCCCTCATGCGCGCGCATCGCCTGGAGTTGCCCTTCGGGTTCGACCCGCGCTCCGCGACAATGGGCGCGTGACGAACGAGGCACCCACCGCCGACGGCACGCTGCTCCTCGACGAGCAGCTGTGCTTCGCGCTGTACGCGGCTCAGCGTGCCGTGACGGCCGCGTACCGGCCGCTGCTGGACGAACTGGGGCTCACCTACCCCCAGTACCTCGTGCTGCTGGTCCTGTGGGAGCGCGGTGAGACGACCGTCAAGGAACTGGCGGCGGCCCTGCGCCTGGACTACGGCACGATGTCGCCGCTGCTGAAGCGACTGGAGGCGGCGGGGCTGGTGCGCCGGGAGCGCTCGGCACGGGACGAGCGCTCGGTCCTCGTCGCGTGCACCGGGCGCGGCGAGGAACTGAAGGGTCGCGCGGAGCGCGTACCCGGCACCCTGCTCGCGACGACGGGCCTCGGGACGGCGGAGGTCACGCGGTTGCGCGAGGAGCTGTGGCAGCTCGCGCAACGGGCCCAGGACGCGGCGGACCACACCCGCTGACCACGGGCCCAGGACGCGGCGGACCGCACCCACCGACCGTGCGGGACCCCGCCGCGTCCCCGCCGTCTCCTCCGTTGCCGTCGCCGCTGCCGCCCGACCGCCGGGTTACCCTCGGTCACCTCCCCCTGAGGGAAGCGCACCCACGTACCGGCCGGTACCTTGTGCACGATGCAATTGGGCAAGGCCAGCTATGGGGCAAGTTCCCGGGGGAGGTCCCGCCGTGACCGACGGCAGCGCCGTTGACACCGTCCACACCGTCGACACCCGTCCGACGAAGATCACGTACGTCGCCGAGGCGACCGCGCACGGCGGCCGCGACGGATACGTGACCAGCCAGGACGGCCAGATCGAGCTGAAGGTGGCCATGCCGCCGGAGCTGGGCGGCGACGGCAACGGCACCAACCCGGAACAGCTCTTCGCGGCCGGTTACAGCTCCTGCTTCCACAACGCCCTGATCCTCGTCGGCAACCGCGCGGGCTTCGACCTCACGGGATCCACGGTGGCGGCGAAGGTCGGGATCGGCCCCAACCGGACCAAGGGCTACGGGCTCGCCGTCGCGCTCAGCGTCTCGCTCCCCGTCCTCGACCAGGAACTCGCCGGAAAGCTCGTGGACGCGGCGCACCAGGTGTGCCCCTACTCGAACGCCACCCGCGGCAACATCGACGTAACGATCATTCTCGGCTAGGAGAACGAAGGAATCGCAGGCCCGACGGAGGCGTTCCCCGAGGAGTTGAAGGCGGTCAGACGAAGGGGTGCGGGCGTGGACGTGAACGGTGCGGTGGCCGAGGGCTTCGAGCCGGTCCGGGAGGCGTTCGCGGCCAACTTCGAGGTGCTCGGGGACCGGGGGGCGGCGGTGGCCGTCTACCGGGACGGGCACAAGGTCGTCGACCTGTGGGCCGGCACGCGGGACGTCGACGGCGCTGACGGCGCGGACCCCGCGGCCCCTTGGGAACAGGGAACCGCGCAGATCGTGCGGTCGGCGACCAAGGGCGTCGCCGCCGCCGCGCTCCTGCTGCTGCACCAGCGCGGCGAGCTGGACCTGGACGCGCCCGTGGGGGCCTACTGGCCGCAGTACAAGGCCGCGGGCAAGGAGCGGACCCTCGTCCGGCACCTGCTCGCACACCGCGCGGGCGTGCCCGTGCTGGACCGGCCGCTGACCCCCGCCGAGGCCGCCGACCCCGACCTCGGTGCGGCGGCGGTGGCGGCGCAGGCGCCGGCCTGGGAGCCCGGTACGGACCACGGGTACCACGCGCAGACGTACAGCTGGCTGACCGGCGAGCTGGTACGCCGGATCACCGGCAGGACCATCGGCGAGTACATCGCCGACGAGATCGCGGGCCCGGTCGGGGCCGACCTGTGGCTCGGGCTTCCACGGGCGAGCCACGCGCGCGTGGGGCGGGTGGGGCAGGTGGACGCACCCGCGCACCGCGGGGCGCTCAGGACCCGGCCCAAGCCGGCCGTCACCGCCGCCTACGCCGATCCCGCCTCCCTCACCCGCCGCGCCTTCGCCGCGATCACCCCGCTGCCCGACGAGAACGACCCCTCCTACCGAGCCGCGGCGCTCCCCGCCTCCAACGGCATCGCCACCGCCGACGGCCTGGCCCGCTTCTACGCGTCGCTGATCGGCGAGGTGGCGGGCGGGGTGCGGCTGCTGCGCCCGGAGACGATGGAACTGGCCCGCCGTGAGCAGTCCTCGGGGCCCGACCGGGTGCTCGTCGTGAACACCCGGTTCGGCCTCGGCTACATGCTGCACGGAGCCGCGTCCCCACTGCTGTCCCCCACCGCTTTCGGCCACCCGGGCCGCGGGGGCGCGCTCGGCCTGGCCGACCCCGAGTCGGGGATCGCCTTCGGCTATGTCACCAACGGCTTCCGGACGAGCGTGACGGCGGACCCGCGCGCCCAAGCGCTGCTGCGGGCGCTGCGGACGGCCCTGGCGGCCGGGCGCTGACACCCGCCCGCCTCACGGCCCGTCCGGGCATCCACCTACGCCGCGCACGCCACAGGTCTCACGACCCGCGCCTCGCCTCCCGCCTCTCAGGTCTCACACGTTGATCGAGTGCGACCTGTGGCCCGAGTCGTCGTCGATCTCCACATGGGCCTTGGTCAACAAGCGCATGGCGATCTCGTTGAGGGCGCGGGCGCCGGCGATCTCCTCGCCGACCCGCGGCTGGTCGATGTCCACGTTGTGCCGGGTGGCATGCCCATGAGTCTTGATCTCGGCCCCGTCGGGCAGCCGTACGAGTGCGACCGCGCGTGTGTGCCGGCCGTCCTCCTCGAACTCCAGCTCGACATGCCATCCGACAGCGGTGTGCATGGTGGTCATGGCGGTCACCTCCGGAAGTCCTCCTTCCAGGGTGCTCCTGCGAGCGGACGACCGCACCCAGTCGGCTCGGTGCAGCAGACCCGTTCCGTCCGGGACGCCGCATCGGCACGGCGTCCCCCTCCCGACCGGTCCGCCTGAGGTCCCGTCCCGGCCGGTCCGCCTGAGGTATGAGTCGAGAGCGTCAGGGACGAACGGTGTCGTCCCGGACACGAGGTCAGCCGGTGTGCAGCATCAACCCGATGCCGACGACCAGCAGCCCGGCGGCGACGAGCCGGGGCACACCGAACCGCTCCTTGAAGAACAGCGCGCCGATGGCCGCTCCGACGATGACCGACGATTCACGCAGCGCCGCGATCGGCGCGAGTTCGGCGCGGGTCTGTGCCCACAGGACGAGGGCGTACGCGAGGACGGACAGCGCGGAGCCGAGAAGGCCCACGGCGGCGTACGGACGGAGCACGGCAAGGGTCCGCCCGCGCCGGCGGTGGACGGCGTACGCCGGGATGACGACCCCCTGCACCGCCATCAGCCAGGCGATGTAGCCCAGGGAGGAGCCGGAGGCGCGGACGCCGAGCCCGTCGACGACGGTGTACGCGGCGATGGTCAGGCCGGTCGCCAGCGCGGCGCCGATCGCCGCCCAGTTCGGGCGCCGGCCGCGCAGTCCCCACAGGGCGACGCCGGTCAGCCCCGCGCAGGACAGCGCGACCCCGGCGGCTGCCCAGCCGTCCGGCACCTCGTGCGCGAAGACGGCGGCGAGGACGGTGACGACGAGCGGCGCGGAGCCGCGCGCGATGGGGTAGGCCTGTCCGAAGTCGCCGAGCCGGAACGACCGCATCAGCAGCGCGTAGTAGGCGATGTGGATGAGGGCGGAGGACAGCAGGTACGGCCACGCGCGGGTCGCCGGGAAGGCGACGAAGGGCACGAGCGCGAGCCCGATGAGCATGCCGCCGCCGGCGATCAGGGCGAACCCGACGAGTTTGTCGGTGATCCGGTGGGCGATGGCGTTCCAGCCGGCGTGGGCGAACGCGGCGCACAGGACGGCCGCGGTGACCAGCGGGGTCACGCGATGGGCTCGCGCACGTCCACGAGCGTCGCGTCGGCGTGCGCGACGAGGTCCTCGGGCGCCATGGGGAAGACGACGTGCGGGTTCCCGGCGGCGGCCCACACGACGCCGTGCGCGAGCAGGTTCCGGTCGGCCAGCACCCGCGTCCGCGTCCGGTGCCCGAAGGGCGGCACGCCCCCGATCGCGTACCCGGTGCTCTCCCGTACGACGTCGGCGTTCGCCCGGGTCACCTGCTCCGCTCCCAGTTCGCCGCGCACCAGCTCCAGGTCGACGCGCGAGGCCCCGTCCATCAGCACCAGTACCGGCACGCCGTCCGCCGCGAAGATCAGCGACTTGCAGATCTGACTCAGCTCACAGCCGATCGCGGCGGCGGCCTCGGCGGCGGTCCTGGTCGCCTCGGGGAAGCGGCGGACCCGGCTGAGCACCTGGTCGAGGCCCAGGTCGTGCAGCGCCTCGGCGAATCGGGGATGCGCGGCTGTCGTCGTCATGCACGGCACGCTAGCGGCCGGTGCACAGGGCACGCGAGCGGGTTCTCACGCCCACGACGCCGGGCCCGAGCGAAGCCGCCGTACGTCCCGCACGAGCGCGTACGTCGCACCGAGGAGGATCGCGGCTCCGGCCCCGATCCAGAGAGCCGAGGCCCCGTCGCGGTACTCGCGCACGGCCAGGACGAGCAGCAGGAGGCCGACGAGCACGCCGAAGGCCGAGATCAGGGCACTGATGCGGTGGGTCACACGGACATCATGGACGATCGCCCCGGCCGACCGCGGCCGCCGCGAAAAAGAAGCCGGTGAGGGCGCCCCGTCCCCACGGAGCCCTCACCGGCGGTCTTCAGGTGGACCGGTACGTCAGGCGCGGGCCAGTTCCCGGTCCTCGTCGCCGCCCCCGGACGAGGCGGCGTCGGCCGGGGTCTTCAGGCCCTCGCCCTCGACGTCCACGTTGGGCAGGGCGCGGTCCAGCCACTTCGGCAGCCACCAGGCCTTCTTGCCGAGCAGGGCCAGCACCGCCGGCACGATGGCCATGCGCACGATGAACGCGTCGAAGAAGACGGCGATCGCGAGGCCGAAGCCGATCATCTTGATCATCGACTCGCTGGAGCTGATGAAGCCGCCGAAGACGGCCATCATGATGATCGCGGCGGCTGCCACCACCTTGGCGCTGTGCCGGAAGCCGGTGACGATGGCCTGGCTCGGACTCTCGCCGTGGACGTACGCCTCCCGCATGCGGGTCACGAGGAACACCTCGTAGTCCATCGCGAGGCCGAAGACCACGCCGACCATGAAGATCGGCATCATCGACATGATCGGGCCGGTCTCCTCGACGCCGATCAGGCCGCCGAGCCAGCCCCACTGGAAGACCGCGACCACGGCGCCGAGCGCGGCGAGCACGCTGAGCAGGAAGCCGAGGGCCGCCTTCAGCGGGACCAGGATGGAGCGGAAGACCACGATCAGCAGCAGGAAGGCCAGGCCTACGACGAGGCCCAGGTACGGGATCAGCGCGTCGTTGAGCTTCTGCGAGAAGTCGATGTTCATCGCGGTGGTGCCGGTGACCAGCACCTGCGCGCCGGTGTCGGCCCTGACGTCCACGCCCTGGTCACGGATGGCGTGCACCAGGTCCTCGGTCTGGACCGAGGACGGCTTGGAGTCCGGGATCACGGTGATCGTGGCGGTGTCGCCGGCCTTGTTGAACATCGCCGGGGTGACGGTCGCGACGTCCTCGAGGTCCTTGATCCCGTCGGTGACCGTGGTGGCCGCCGCCTTGGGGTCGTCGCTGTTCTTGGCGTCGACCACGATCATCAGGGGGCCGTTGAACCCCGGGCCGAAGCCCTCCGACAGCAGGTCGTACGCCCGGCGCTGCGTCGTGGACGTCGGCTGTGAGCCGTCGTCGGGCAGGCCCAGCTCCAGCTGGGTGGCGGGGACGGCGACGGCGCCGAGTCCGACCACGCCGAGCAGCAGCACGGCGGCCGGGCGACGGATCACGAAGCTCGCCCAGCGCACGCCCGGTCCGGGCTTGGCCGACGTGCCCTGCTGGGCCCGGGCGCCCTTGTCGCCGGCCGGCCTGCGCTTCTCGCCGGTGGCCTTGACCTTCTTGCCCGCGTATCCCAGCAGTGCCGGAATCATGGTCAGCGCGATGAGGACGGCCACCACGACCGTGCCCGCCGCCGCGAGGCCCATCTTGGTCAGCATCGGCACGTTGACGACCGCGAGGCCCGCGAGGGCGATCACGACCGTGAGGCCGGCGAAGACCACCGCCGAGCCGGCGGTGCCGGTGGCGCGGCCGACCGCCTCCTCGCGGTCGCGTCCCTCGGCCAGCTCGCTGCGGTAGCGGGAGACGATGAACAGCGCGTAGTCGATGCCGACCGCGAGGCCGATCATCAGCGCGAGGGTGGAGGTGGTGTCGCCGAGGTCGAGCGCCTTGGCGAGGGCGGTGATGGTGGAGACGCCGATGCCGACACCGATGATCGCCGTCAGCAGCGGCAGTCCGGCCGCGACCAGTGAGCCCAGGGTGATGACGAGGACGACGGCGGCGATCGCGAGACCGATGACCTCGCCGATCGCACCGGGCTCGGCGCCGGCCTGGAGGGCGTCGCCTCCGACGTCGACGGTCAGTCCGGTGGCCCGGGCCTCGTCCCCGGCCGCCTCGAGGGCGTCCCTGGTGGAGTCCTTCAGCTCCATGCCGGGAGCGTCGTACTTCACCGACGTGTAGGCGACCGTGCCGTCCTTGCTCACGGCGTTCGTCGTGAACGGGTCGGTGACGGAGACGACCTCGGAGCCGTCGCTCAGCGCCTTGACGGTCTTCTCGACGGTCGCCCTGTTGGCGGCGTCCGTCATCTTCTGGCCCTCGGGCGCCTTGAAGACGAGGCGCCCGGTACCGCCGTCGGCGCTGGCTCCGGGGAAGCGCTGTTCCAGCAGGTCGAAGGCCTTCTGGGCCTCGACGCCGGGGATGGAGAAGGAGGTCGTGCCGGCGGCGGGCGCGGAGGCGGCGCCGACGCCGGCGAGGGTCAGCAGGGCCACCCATATGAGGGCGACGAAGTGGCGTCGCCGAAAGGCGAACCGGCCGAGTTTGTAAAGGAACGTGGCCACGGAGGCGTACTCCCGGTCAGGTCGTGTGTGTGCAGGGCAGGGTTGACCAGCCCGGCGGGGAGGGCAGGGCTGATCGGCCCGACGACGTGAGCGGTGACGTCAGGATGGGCGAACCGTGGGGACGGTCAGGCAGTGGTGGTGGAGACGCCGAGGGCAGGGAGGACCACGGCGTCGATGTACGAGAGCAGGAAGGCCTGCGTCGGCGGCTGCTCGTCGAGCATGGTGCGGGCGGCGAACGCGCCGATCATCATGTGCGGCACGAAGTCGATCGCCGGGTTGTCCGCACGGATCTCGCCCCGGTCGATCGCCCGCTGGAGCACATTGCGGAACTCCGCCATCTCCGGCTCGACGAGATGTTCCTTGAACGCCCTCAGGAGGTCCGGGTTGCCATGGATCGCCATGGCCAGGCCTCGCATCAGCGCGGAGTTCTGCTCCATCTCGCAGTCGTCCGACCGCATCGTGAGGGCGTGCAGGTCACCCCTGAGCGATCCGGTGTCGACACCGCCGGCGGCGGCGCCCGGCTTGTCGTGCCGCACCGCCTTCGCCACCAGCTCGGCCTTGCCGCCCCACTGGCGGTAGAGCGTGGCCTTGCTGGACCGGGTACGGGTGGCCACGGCGTCCATGGTCAGGGCGTCGTAACCGACCTCGCGGAGCAGATCGAGCACGGCCCGGTACAGCTCGGCCTCGCGCTCGGGCGTGATGCGACTGCGACGCGCCGTTGCGATCTCAGTCATGCCACTCACCTTCCTGCCCCGTCGTCATGCCAACTCGTCTCGTACACCATGAACATACCCTGAGGACCTGCGAAACGAAACCGTTTCGTACGTGTGCTGGCTCACGAACGTGAAGGGCGCATAAGGCGAACGGGGCCCGCCGCACGAGTTGCCCGGCCCCTTTCGCCGGAAAAGCATGGGGAGGTGAGCTATCTGCGTCTGCCCCACCTCAGTGGTGACCTGCTGTGCTTCGTGGCCGAGGACGACCTCTGGCTGGCCCCCCTGGCCGAACCCGGCCGCGCCTGGCGGCTCACCGTCGACCGCACCAAGGCCGGACACCCCCGGTTCTCACCCGACGGAAGCCTGATCGCGTACACGAGCTGGCGCAGCCTCGTCCCGGAGATCCATCTGGTCCCGGTGGAGGGCGGACCGGGACGGCGACTGACGTACTGGGGCAGCGCCGACACCCAGGTCTGCGGCTGGACACCCCCCGACCCGGACGGCAACGCCGACATCCTCGCCGTCGCCTCCCACGGCGAGCCCTTCTCCTACTTCACCTGGGCCTACAAGGTCCCCACCGACGGCGCCCCCGGCCGCAAACTTCCCTGGGGCCCGGTCTCCGACCTCCAGACCGCCGACATCGACGGCGAACGCAGGACCCTCCTGCTCACCGGCACCCCGCCGCACGAACCCGCCGCCTGGAAACGCTACCGGGGCGGCGCGACCGGCCGCCTGTGGCTGCACGGACAGCGGCTCCTGGCCAACCTCGACGGCCATCTGCACTCCCCTCTCTTCGTCGGCGGACGGATCGCCTTCCTCTCCGACCACGAAGGCGTCGGCAACCTCTACTCCTGCGCCCACGACGGCTCCGACCTGCGCCGGCACACCGACCACGACGCCTTCTACGCCCGGCACGCCTCCAGCGACGGCACCCGGGTGGTGTACCAGTGCGCCGGGGACCTGTGGATCGTCGACGACCTCGACGCCGGCTCGGAGCCGCGCCGGATCGACGTACGGCTCAGCGGACCGCGCGCGGGCCGGCGGCCCTACCAGATCCCGGCCGCCCAGCACGTGGACGGCATCTCCGTCGACGAGACGGGACGGGCGAGCGCCGTCGTCGTACGCGGCAGCCTGTACTGGCTGACGCACCGCGACGGCCCCGCCCGGACGATCGCCGACACCCCCGGCGTACGGGTGCGGCTGCCCGAGATGCTCGGCTCGGGCGGCCGGATCGCCTACGTGACCGACGCGGAGGGCGAGGACGCCGTCGAGATCGCCCGGCTGCCCCGGGCCACCGGCGAGCGCGCGCCCCGACGGCTGGCTTCCGGGCGGCTCGGACGGGTGCTGGAGATGGTGTCCGATCCCGAGGGCGAGCGGCTCGCCGTCGCCGCGCACGACGGACGGCTGCTCCTCATCACCGTGTCCGACGACCTCACCGGATCGGACGACGCGGGCAAGGAGGACTCGTGCGACTCGGAGCAGGACGGCTCGGACCAGGACGGCTCGGACCAGGACGGTTCGGCGCAGGACGGCTCGGTCACCGAGCTGATCTCGTCCGTCAACGGACCGGTGCGCGACCTGGCCTTCTCCCCCGACGGGAGCTGGCTGACCTGGTCGCATCCGGGGATCGGCCGGTCGCTGCGGCAGATCAAGATGGCCCGCATGAAGGACCGGCTCATCGTGGACGTCACCAACGGCCGCTTCGAGGACGAGAACCCGGTCTTCACCCGGGACGGCCGCTACCTGGCCTTCCTCTCCTGGCGCGGCTTCGACCCGGTGTACGACGTGCACACCGGGGACCTGTCCTTCCCGCTGGGCTGCCGCCCCTACCTGGTGCCGCTGTCGTCGGCGACCCCCTCGCCCTTCGCCCTGACCCCGGAAGGCCGGCCCGCCGCCGGGGGCCTGGACCCGGTGGAGGACGACGAGCGCGGCGACGGAGCCGTGACCGTCGAGGTCGAGGGGCTGGAGAACCGCGTCACGCCGTTCCCGGTACCGGCGTCCAAGTACTCGGCGCTGTACCCGGTGGCGGGGGGCGGACTGGTGTGGCTGCGCTGGCCGATCTCGGGGGCGCTGGGCGAGACCTTCGCGAACCCGGACGACACCAGCGGGCGGCCGACGCTCGAACACTTCAACATCAGCAAGGCGAAGAAGTCCGAACTCGTCGACCACCTCGACTGGTTCGCGCTCAGCGGGGACGGCTCCCGGCTGGTCGTGGTCGACGAGGGCGACCTGCGGGCGGTGCCGTCGGCCGAGTCCGGCGACCTGGACTCCACGGTCTGGATCGACCTGCGGCGCATCCCGCACGAGGTCGACCCGGGCGCCGAGTGGCGTCAGTCGTACGAGGAGGCCGGGCGGCTGATCCGCGCCTACTTCTGGGACCCGGGGATGTGCGGCATCGACTGGGACGCGGTCCTGGACCAGTACCGGCCGCTGGTCGAACGCGTCGCGTCACCCGACGAGTTCGCGGATCTGCTGCGTGAGGTGCTGGGCGAGCTGGGCACCTCCCACGCGTACGTCACCGCCGCCCGCCGCAACGAGGGGCCGCCGCACTACCAGCGCCTCCAGGGCCTGCTGGGCGCCAACTTCGTACGCCGGGACGCGGGTTGGACCGTCCGGCGGATCCTGCCCGGTGACTCCTCCGACTCCAAGGCGCGTTCACCGCTGGCCGGGACCGGGATCCGGGAGGGGGCGGTCCTCACCCACGTGGACGGACGCCGGGTCGACCCGGTCACCGGCCCGTACCCGCTGCTCGCGGGCGCGGGCGGCACCACGGTGGAACTCACCTTCGCCCCTGCCCAGGGCGAGCCGGGCCGTCCGCGCCGGGTGGCCGTGGTCCCGCTCGTCGACGAACGCCCCCTGCGCTACCAGGACTGGGTGGCCAAACGGCGGGCCGTGGTACACGAGTTGAGCGGTGGCATGTGCGGCTATCTGCACATCCCCGACATGGGCGGCTCGGGCTGGGCCCAGTTCAACCGCGACCTGCGGATGGAGGTGTCCAGGCCGGCGCTGCTGGTGGACGTGCGCGGCAACGCGGGCGGGCACATCAGCGAGCTGGTGGTGGAGAAACTGACGCGCACGATCCTGGGCTGGGACCTCACCCGCGACGCCCAGCCGGTGTCGTACGCCTCGAACGCGCCGAGGGGCCCGGTGGTCGCCCTGGCCGACGAGGCGACGTCCTCGGACGGCGACATGATCACGGCCGCATTCAAGCTGCTGAAGCTGGGCCCGGTGGTCGGCCAGCGCACCTGGGGCGGCGTGGTCGGCATGACCGGCCGCCACCGGCTCGGCGACGGTACGGTCATCACCGTCCCGATGAACGCCGCCTGGTTCGACGCCTACGGCTGGTCCGTGGAGAACAAGGGTGTCACTCCCGACCTCGAGGTGCTGCGCACCCCGCTCGACTGGGCCGAGGGCCGCCACGCCCAACTCGACGACGCCGTACGGCTGGCCCTGGACCTCCTCGCCACCCGCCCTCCGGCCACCCCGCCGACCTACGACGACGTCCCCGACCGCTCCCGGCCCGAACTGCCTCCCCGCCGGCAGCTCTAGGGTCTTCTCGACGGACCTCGCGACGGACTTGGCAACGGATCTCGCCATGGACCCGGCAGCGGCCGGCGCAACGACGCAACGGTCCCGACAACGGTTTCGGCAAACAGCCGGCGACGGTTTCGGCAAAGAGGCAGGGCGCCCTCCTGGAAGGGAGGGCGCCCCACGTCATCGCGCAGACCGGGTTCGGCTAGAAGTCCTGGCCGATACGGTCGTCGTCATCGCGCCGCATACGCTCCGTGTCCTGGCCGGGTCGCTGGCCGGAACGCTCACCGGGGCGCTCGCCGGGACGCTCACCGGACCGCTCGCCCGGACGCTCACCGGGACGCTCACCGGGACGCTCGCCCGGACGCTGCTTGCCACGCTGCTGCGCCTGCTCCTTGGCCTGCCCGACCTTCTGCTTGGCCTGCTGCTTGATCTGCTCGGACTGGTCCTGGAACTTGTCCTTCATACCCATGTGGGTTCACTCCTGTAGGAGATGAGGGGGGTTGGGGCCCCTTGGTGGGGCCTCGACCAGATTCACACGGGCGCTCACCGCGCGCATCTCGATCAACTACGCTGCGTAGCCCTCGCCTCTTCGTCGGCCGAGCCGCCCGCGCCCACCAGCCCCGTCCGCATGCCGTGCAGCCGGGGCGCGAACCGCTTCATCTCGCGCTGGCCCACCGTCCCGATGAGCGCGGGCAGATAGCCACGCACCCCCTGCATCCCCCGCAGCCACCACTGCCCGTACACGTGCGACGACCGCCGTTCGATCCCCGCCACGATCCGGTCGACGGCCGGCCCCAGCGGGTACGTCTTGTTCGACGGCCACGGCAGCCGCTGCCTCAACTCCCGCATCACCTCGTCCTGATCGGCGCCCCGCACCATGTCGGTGTCGGTCCAGGACAGGTAGCCGACACCGACGCGGACACCCAGGTGACCGACCTCGGCGCGCAGGCTGTGCGCGTACGCCTCCACACCCGACTTGGACGCGCAGTACGCGGTCATCATCGGCGCCGGCGTGATCGCGGCGAGCGAGGCGATCTGGAGCAGGTAGCCGCGGCTCTCGCGCAGCAGCGGCAGGAAGGCGCGGGCCGTGACCGCCGACCCGATCAGGTTGACCTCGATGACCCGGCGCCAGGCCTCCGGGTCGGAGTCGGCGAACGGACCACCGTTGGCGACACCGGCGTTGGCGACCACGATGTCCACCTTGCCGAAGCGCTCCTTCACCTCCGCCGCGACCCGGGCCATCGCCTCGTGGTCGGTGACGTCGGCGTACCAGTGGTCACTGTCGCTGTGCAACCGCTCCGAGACCTGCTTGAGCGCGTCCGGCTCCAGACCGACCAGCGCCACCTTCGCACCGCGTGCGGAGAGCTTGCGGGCGAGCAGCTCCCCGACGCCCCGCGCTGCCCCGGTCACGACGGCGACCTGCCCTTCGAGACTGACCCTGCTCATGCGCCCTCCTCCAACTGTGCGTATACGGTGACGAGTTCCCGGATCCGGCCGGTGACCAGGTCGGGCGCCTCGACCGGCGTCATGTGGCCGAGGCCGGGCAGTTCGGTGAGGCCCACGCAGTGCGGGAGCGCGGCGGCGATCCGACGGGCGTGCACCGGCGGGGTGAGCCGGTCGCCGCTGCCGACGATCACCGCCGTGGGCACCCGCAACTCCCGTACGCCGTGGTCGAGATCGAGCAGGTTCAGCACGTGCGACCAGGTGTAGCGCACGGTGCGCGGACAGGCGTGCACGATACGGGCGCACGCGTCCACCATGTGCGGGGCGGAATCCGCGCCCATCGTGGCGTACTTGAGGATCCGCTTCGCGAGGGGAGTGACCGGTCCCAGGGGCGCCCTCGACCCGAGGATGTGCCGGGTCAGCCAGGTCCGCAACGGGCCGGGCCGCAGGGGCAGGACGGTGGACTCGGCGACCAGTCCCGAGGCGCCGGTGCTGCACAGCAGGACGGCCGCCGCATGCTCCTGGAAGACGTCTCTGGCGGCTGCCGCCAGCACCGTCATGCCGCCCATGGAGTGCCCGGCGATGACCGCCTTCTCGCCGGGTGCGAGCGTCGCGGTGAGGACCGCTTCCAGGTCGTCGGCGAGGGTGTCCGTGCTGCACGCCGGGCTCGGCCCGGTGCGTCCGTGTCCGCGCTGGTCGTAGGCGATGACCCGGTGGTCGACGGCCAGGTCCCGGATCTGGGCCGCCCAGAACGCGGTGGAACAGGTCCAGCCGTGGGCGAGGACGACGGCGGGCGCGCCCTCGGGGCCATGAACCTCGACGTGCAGGAGCGTGCCGTCGGCGGAGACGGCGGTGAGCTCACGCGAGGACGCACCAGATGTGCCGGAGCGCTGGGCTGAAGACTTGACGGAGGGGCCGGAGAGCGTGGCGGAGAGGGCGGACGGCTCGACGGCCGACGGGCCGGAGGGCTCGACGCGCTCGACGCGCTCGACGGACAGGCTGGAGGGCTCGGCGGACGGGCCGGACGGCTCGACGCGCTCGGCCGACGGGCCGGAGAGCTCGGCGCGCGCGGCGGACTGGCTGGAGGGCTCGGCGGACGAGGTCATGCCGTCACCTCGTCCTGCTTCTCGACGGCCTTCTTCACGGCGGGTGCGCGCAGGACCTCGTACTCCGCGAGGTCCACTCGGCGGGTGGCCCGCCGGAACTCGGCCGTGGTGCCGGGCCAGATGGTGGTGTTGCGACCGCTGGCGTCCAGGTACCAGCTGGTGCAGCCGCCGGTGTTCCACACCGTCCGCTTCATCCGGTCCTGCACCCGGCGGTTCCAGGCGTGCACGGCGCTCGGCCGGGCGTCCAGCGCCGCGCCCCCGCCGAGGACGTCGAGCTGGCGCAGATAGTCGGCCATGTAGTTCAGCTGGGACTCGATCATCAGGATCATGGAGGAGTTACCGAGGCCCGTGTTGGGACCGATGATCGTCATCCAGTTGGGGAAGCCGGCCGCGGAGGCGCCGCGCAGGGCCTCCATGCCGTCCTTCCAGCTCTCCGCGAGCGTCCGCCCGTCGGCGCCCACCACCCGCTCGGCGATCGGCATGTCGGTGACGTGGAAGCCGGTGCCGAAGACGATCGCGTCGACCTCGGCCTCGCTGCCGTCGGCGGCGACCAGCGTGGACCCGCGGATCTCGCTCAGCCCGCTCGCGACGACGTCCACGTTGGGCTGCGCGAGGGCCGGATAGTAGGTGCTGGACAGCAGGATCCGCTTGCAGCCGATGCGGTAGTCCGGGGTGAGCCTGGCGCGCAGGGCCGGGTCCTTGATGGCGCGGGCCATGTTCTGCTTGGCGAGCTGCTCGACGAAGCCGAGTTGGTTCGGGTGCTTGGTGAACGCCTGGACCTGCAGTTCCCGGATGCCCCACAGCAGCCCTCGGCGCAGTCGGGCGGTGACGGGCAGGGACCGGTGCAGGGCGCGCTCCGCGCCGCTGATCGCCCGGTCGACGCGGGGCATCACCCAGGGCGGGGTGCGCTGGAACAGCGTCAGCCTGGAGACGTCGGGCTGCACGGCGGGCACGATCTGGATGGCGGAGGCGCCGGTGCCGACCACGGCGACGCGCTGCCCGGCGAGATCGTGGTCGTGGTCCCAGCGGGCCGAGTGGAAGACCTTGCCGGGGAAGGTGTCCAGGCCGGGGATCTCCGGGATCTTCGGGTCGGACAGCGGCCCGGTGGCCGACACAACGACCTCGGCGGAGTACCGGCCGCCGACGGTCTCGATGTCCCAGCGCAACTCCTGCGCGTCCCACGTCATCCGCAGCACCTCGGAGTCGAACCGGAGGTGGGGACGGAGTCCGAAGACATCCGCGACGTGCTCCAGGTAGGCGCGGATGTGCTCCTGCCCGGAGAAGGTGCGCGGCCAGTCCGGGTTGGGCGCGAAGGAGAACGAGTACAGGTGGGAGGGCACGTCGCAGGCGCAGCCCGGGTAGCTGTTGTCCCGCCAGGTCCCGCCGACGCTGCCCGCCCGCTCCAGGACGACGAAGTCGGTGATCCCCTCGCGGCGCAGCCGAACGGCCGCCCCCAGTCCACCGAAACCGGACCCGATCACCGCCACCCGTACGTGTTCGGTCATCCCGACACCTCCTAGCCGTGCGTGCGACTCTACGGACTCTGCCAGTGAACACTGGCGCAATGGGAGCGTAGAGCAGCTCCGTACCGATGGGTAGGGCCGGGGGAGGGAAAGTTACCGGCGGTACAACATAGGCTGCGTCCGTGACGGACAAGCGGGAGTACCGAACGGAGGAGCTGGCCGCGGAGGCCGGCATCACGGTGCGCACCCTGCGCTTCTACCGCGAGCGCAAACTCCTCGCGCCACCCCGCCGCGAGGGCCGTATCGCCTGGTACGACGAGCACCACCTGGCCCGCCTGCGCACGATCGCGGCGCTGCTGGAACGCGGCCACACCCTCACCGGCATCGCCGAGCTGGCGGACGCCCTCGACCACGGCCGCGGCGTGGCCGACCTCCTCGGCGTCGGCGGCCCCACCGAGGAGGAACCGGTCCGTCTGACCCCCGAGGAACTGGCCGCGCGCTTCGAGGGCCAGGTCACCACCGAGAACCTCGCCGCGGCCCTGGACCTCGGCTACCTGGGCACCGACGGCGACGAGATCGTCCACATCAGCCGCCGCCTGCTGGACGTCTCCTCCGCCCTGGTCCGCGAGGGCATCCCGCTCGCCGAGGTGCTGGCGGCCGGCGTCCGGGTCCGCGAACACGCCGACGCCCTCGCCACCCTCTTCACCGACCTGATCCTGCGCCACGCGACCGAGGACGACCTGCCCCGCCTGCGCCCACTGGCCCGCAGCGTGGTCGAGGCGGAACTGTCCCTCGCCCTGGACCGACGGCTGCACAACCCGCGCTAGCGGTCACGCTCGACAGCGCGCGGGCGGTCACGCCCGACAGCGCGTCGGCGGTCACAGTCGAGGAGCGCGTCGGCGTTCACACTCGATGACCTACCTGCGGTCGCACTCGCGGACGTTCCCGGGTCGTGCTCGCCGTCATCCTCAAGTCGTACGTGCGGTCGCCCTGAAGGTCGCGTCCGGGTCGTACTCGCGACGGCCCTAGAGGTCGTAGACCACGGTCACCGGAGCGTGGTCCGACCAGCGCTCGCCGTGCGTGGCCGCCCGCTCCACGAAACCCTTGACGGCCTTGTCCGCGAGGGTGGGCGTCGAGACGTGGAGGTCGATGCGCCATCCCGAGTCGTTGTCGAACGCCCGGCCCCGGTACGACCACCACGTGTACGGCCCCGTCACGTCGGGGTGCAACGACCGCACGACGTCCACGTAGCCGCCGTCCGCCGGGTCGAAGACCCGGGTCAGCCAGTCGCGCTCCTCCGGCAGGAAGCCGGAGCTCTTGGCGTTGGACCGCCAGTTCTTCAGGTCGGCCTGCTGGTGGGCGATGTTCCAGTCACCCACCACGAGGACCTCGCGGCCGTCGGCGGCGGCCCGGACGCGCAGGTCCTTGAGGTGGGCCAGGAACTCCCCCATGAAGCGGACCTTCTCGTCCTGCCGGTCGGTGCCGACCTCGCCGGAGGGGAGGTACAGGGAGGCGATCGTCACACCGGGCAGGTCGGCCTCGACGTAACGGCCGCTGCCGTCGAACTCGGACGAGCCGAAGCCGATCCGGACGGCGTCCGGTTCACGGCGGCTGTAGAGCGAGACACCGGCGCGACCCTTCGCGGCGGCCGGCGCGTGGGTGACGAACCAGCCCTCCGGGGCCCGGACCGCCTCCGGCAGCTGCCCCGCCTCGGCACGCACCTCCTGGAGGCACAGCACGTCGGCGGAGGTGTCCGCGAGCCACTCCACGAAGCCCTTCTTCGCGGCGGCACGCAGTCCATTCACATTCACGGAGGTCACGGTCAGCACCCGGGCACGATACAGGCCGGCCCCGCGCGGACCCGCGGCGGATACCGGCACACTGGAGCGGGTCCGCATCCACTTTTCCAGGATTGTGCATACAAGTACTGTGAGCAGCATGAATATACGCCCGGTCGCCTTCGACCACCCCGACGCCGTCAAGCTCAACGACGAGGTCCAGGCCGAATACCACGAGCGCTACGGCGACGGCGGTGACGCCACGGTCCTGGAGCCGTCCGACTTCCGGCGGCCGCACGGCATCTACCTCATCGCCTACGACGAGCTGGACCGGCCGGTGGCCACGGGCGGCTGGCGCAGCCAGGACGCCGACGGCAAGGGGCACGAGGACGGCGACGCCGAACTGAAGCGGATGTTCGTGATCCGGGAGATGCGCGGCAGAGGACTGGCCCGGCGGATGCTCACCGCCCTGGAGGAGGACGCGCGGGCGGCCGGCCGCGTCCGGATGGTCCTGGAGACGGGCACCCAGCAGCCCGAGGCCATCGCCCTGTACACCTCCAGCGGGTACACGCCGTGCACGAAGTTCGGCTACTACCGCGAGTACGAGGACAGCCGCTGCTACGCCAAGCCGCTCGGCTCCTGAAGCACTCGGCTCCCGAAGCACCTCGCCCCCTGAAGCACCTTGGCTCCTGAGATCGCCCGGCTCCCGGAGAACCTCAGCTTCTGAGGTAGGCGAGCACCGCCAGGACGCGACGGTGGGTGTCGTCGGCCGGGGGCAGGTCCAGCTTGGTGAGGATGCCGCCGATGTGTTTGCCGACGGCCGCCTCCGACACCACCAGCTGACGGGCTATCGCACCGTTGGACCGCCCCTCCGCCACCAGCGCCAGCACCTCCCGCTCGCGCGGGGTGAGCCGGGCCAGCGGGTCACGACGCCGACGCAGCAGTTGCCGTACGACCTCCGGGTCGACGACCGTGCCGCCGGCCGCGACCTCGCGCAGCGCGTCCACGAACTGCTCCACCTGGCCGACCCGGTCCTTGAGCAGATAGCCGACGCCGCTGCCGTCGCCGGAGTCGAGGAGCTCGGCCGCGTACGCGCGCTGCACGTACTGACTGAGGACGAGCACCGGCAGCCCGGGCCGCTCCGCCCGCAGCCGGACCGCCGCCCTCAGCCCCTCGTCCTGGAAGGCGGGCGGCATCCGGACATCGGTCACGACGACGTCGGGCGCGTGGTCGGCGACCGCCTGCAGCAGACCGGGCGCGTCGCCCACCGCCGCCACGACCTCGTGCCCGAAACGGGTGAGCAGCGTCGTCAGGCCGTCGCGCAGCAGCACGCCGTCCTCCGCGAGGACTACGCGGAGGCCTCGGTGACCGTCCCCGTCCGCCCGTTCACCCCGTTCGGCCCGTTCGCCCCGTCCGACGGGCTCGGTCGGCTCGGCTGGCCTGGCTGGCTCGGCTGGCTCGGCTGGCTCGGCTCGCAAGGGATCTCCACACGCAGCAGGGTCGGTCCGCCCGGCGGGCTGGTCAGCGTCAGTCTTCCATCGAGCACCGACACCCGGTCGGCGAGACCGGTGAGGCCGGTGCCGCGGGCGCTGTCGGCGCCGCCGCGGCCGTCGTCGGCCACCTCCAGGACGAGCAGCCGCCCGTCCCGGTGCTCCGCACGCACGCGTGCCCGCCGCGCCCCGCTGTGCCGGGCCACGTTGGCCAGCGCCTCGCGGACCACGAAGTAGGCGGCGGCCTCCACGGCCTGCGGAAGCCGCGGCGCCGGCCCGGCGAACTCCACGTCCACGGGAACGGGCGAGCGGTCGGCCGCGTCGGCGACGGCCGCCTCCAGGCCGTAGTCGGCGAGCACCTGGGGATGGATGCCGTGGATCAGCTCACGCAACTCCGCGAGGGCCGCGCCCGCCTCCTCGTGGGCCCGGGCGAGCTGCTCGGCGAGGGGCCCGCCGGGCGGGGCGTCGAGCCGGGCCAGACCGAGGTTCATGGTGAGCGCGACCAGACGCTGCTGGGCACCGTCGTGCAGGTCGCGCTCGATCCGCCGGCGCTCCCCCTCGAACGCGTCGACCAACCGCGCGCGTGAGCGCGTCAGTTCCACGACCCTGGTCTGCGGGTCGCCCCCGCGCGGGGCGACGAGCAGCCGGGTCAGCGCGGCCCGGGCGCCCGCCGCCGCCCCGAGGACGTACCCGCCCGCGGCCAGCAGCAGGACGCCCAGCGCGGCGGCGCCGAAGGCGGCCGGCCAGCCGGTCACCGTCCACACCTTGAGCACCTTCGTCTCACGTCCCTCACCGGCCGTCGCCATCAGCAGTGGGGCCGCGACCGTCGCGAGGGGGACGAACAGGGCGACGGTCAGCAGCAGTGCCTCGGCCGGCCAGAGAAGGCACGCGGCGAGGAGGGTGTGGCCGAGTTCGCGCCAGGTGGCCCGTTCCCGCAGCCGGGTCGTGAGCCAGCTGCGCAGACCCGGCGCCGCGGGCTCGACATGCGCGCCGGGCGCGTCGTCCGCGTCGACCAGCCGCAGCCGGTGCCGTTCGAGGGCGGCCACCGGCAGCCCGGCGAAGGCGACGGCCGCGAGCAGCGGCAGCCCTACGAGAACGAGCGCCAGGACACCGCCCGCCGCCACCAGCGCGACCAGCGCCACGAGGACGGCGGCTCCGGTGACCGCCCCCGTCAGCAGATAGGCGACGGCCCGCCAGGGCCACGACGACAGCAGGTAACCCGGACGGGTCATGGCCTGCCACACGTTTGGGGGGTGCATGCGGATCACCGTAGAAGGGTCACCGCGCCGGAGCCATCGGCCTGACCGGAGTCCCGGGGGTATACCTGGCCCTACCCCAGGTCTCGGTCCTGCCCCAGAGACCGGACCGGGGCGCGCGCGGTTTCGTTGGGCCATGACCACACACGCCGTCCAACTGACCGCCGTGAGCAGGCGATACGGTGCCGCGGGCACCGGAGTGAGCGCGCTCGACGACGTCACTCTGGCCCTTCCCGAGGGCTCGTTCACCGCCGTCATGGGGCCGTCCGGCTCGGGCAAGTCGACGCTGCTCCAGTGCGCCGCCGGGCTGGACCGGCCGACCTCGGGGTCGGTGCGGATCGGCGGGACCGAGCTGACCGGCCTGAGCGAGCGGCGGCTGACCCTGCTGCGCCGGGAGCGGATCGGCTTCGTCTTCCAGTCGTTCAACCTGCTGCCCGCCCTCACCGCCGAGCAGAACGTCGCCCTCCCGCTGCGGCTCGCCGGCCGCCGCCCGTCCAGGGCACAGGTCCGCGACGCGCTGCGGCAGGTCGGACTCGCCGACCGAGCCGGTCACCGCCCGGACCGGCTCTCCGGCGGCCAGCAGCAACGCGTCGCCCTGGCCCGCGCGGTGATCACCCGCCCGGAGGTCCTGTTCGGCGACGAACCGACCGGCGCGCTGGACACCCGTACCGGGCGCGAGGTACTGACGCTGCTGCGCTCCCTGGTCGACCAGGCCGGCCGCACGGTCGTCATGGTCACCCACGACCCGCTCGCCGCCTCCTACGCGGACCGGGTGGTCTTCCTGGTCGACGGGCGCGTCCACGGCGAACTCCACGGCGCCGGGGCGAACCCGGAGACGATCGCGAGCCGGATGGCGGGGCTGGAGACCGCGGCCGACGGCGCCGCGCTCTCCCCGGCGGGCGCCGCGTGCTGAGCGTCGCGTGGCACACGCTGCGCGCCCGATGGGCCGCCTTCGCCGGCAGCTTCGTCGCCCTCGCGCTCGGTGTCGCGCTGCTTACCGTGACGGGGCAGGCGCTGGCCGCGTCACTGGACGCGCCGGAGCGCGCGCCGGAGCGGTTCGCGGCGGCGCCGGTGGTGGTCGGGGGCCAGGACACCCTGCGGGTGACGACCCCCACCGGTGAGCGGACCGAGCGGCTGGCCCGGCCGCGGCCGGTGCCCGCCGGGACCGTCGCCGCGCTCCGCGCGCTCGGCCCGGTCACCGAGGACCGCTCCTTCCCGGTCCGCGCGGACGGCGCCCCCGCCGCGCCGGACGACCTGGTCGGCCACCCCTGGTCGACGGCCCGCTTCGCCCCCTACCGGCTGACCTCGGGCCGGGCCCCGGCAGCGGCCGACGAGGTGGTGACCAGCGGCGACTGGGCGACCGTAGGCACCCGACTGCGCACCACGGCCGGACCGTTGCGCGTGGTCGGAACGGCCCGCACGGCACGCGAACTCGACCACGACCACGACCACGGGTACGACCACGACTCCGGCTCCGGCTCCGGACCAGACCTCGAACTCGGATTCGAGCACGCCGTGTTCTTCCCGGACGCCCAAGCCGCCCGCCTCGCCCCGGAATCGACCCAGCTGGTCGTGGAGGCGGACGCGGCGGCCGTACGGGCGGCGGTCACCGACGAGAACGTACGGATCCTCACCGGGGACGCCCGCCGGCTGGCCGACGCCGACCCGGACCGCGACGCCGAGGCCCTGACGGCGCTGAACGCCCTGTTCGGCACGGCGGGCGGCGTGACCGCCTTCGTGTCCGTCTTCGTCGTGGCCTCCACCTTCGCCTTCGCGGTCGACCGACGGCGCCGCGAGTTCGGCCTGTTGCGCACCGCCGGGGCGACACCGGCCCAGCTCCGGCGGTCGGTCCTCGCGGAGGCCCTGCTGGTCGGCACGCTCGCCTCCGCGACGGGCTGCGGACTGGGCACGTACGGCGCGCCGCTCCTGGCCGAGCTGGTGGTCGACGGCGGGCTCGCGCCGAACTGGTACGCGATCGGCGGCCCGTCGGCCGGCGTCTGGCCGTACCATCTGGCCTTCTGGACGGGCCTGCTGGTCGCCCTGTGCGGTGCGCTCACGGCGTCCTGGCGGGCCGGACGCACCGCCCCGGCCCAGGCGCTGCGCGAAGCCTCCGTCGACGGGCGCGCGCTGACCCGCGGACGGCGCGTGTGCGGTACGGCACTGCTGCTCGCGGCGGTCGCGACCCTGGCGTACACGCTCGTGACCGACCCCGGCGAGCTGCTGCACCGCAAGTCGTACATCAGCCGTCCCATGATGCTCATCACGGCGGTCGCTCTGCTGTCGCCCCTGACGGTCCGTCCGCTCGTCCCCCGATGGCCGGGCCCGATCGGGATGTTGGCGCGGGCCGACGCGGTCACCGGGGTCCGCCGTACCGCCGCGGTGGCCGCGCCCGTCCTGGTCACCGTCGCGCTCGCGGGCTCCCTGCTGGGCGCGACGGCCACGATCGGCGCGGCGCGGGCGGCGGAGGTACGGCAGCAGACGTCCGCCGACTTCGTGGTGACACCGCAGGACGGAACAACCCTGCGGACAGGCGCACTGGAACGGCTGCGAAAGGTGCCCGGCACGGTCGTGTCGGCCAGTTCCGCCACCGCCGTCTTCACGCTGGAGGACGGCGTGGCGCTCGTGAAGTCCGAGGCGAGGGCAGCCGATCCGGCACTGCTCGCCGCCACCGTACGGCTGCCGGTGACCGCCGGACGGCTCGCCGACCTCGACGACGGGTCGATCGTCGTCACCGAGGAGTGGGCGCGGCACCGGGTGGGACAAAGGGTGCGGGTGTGGCTCGGAGACGGGACGCCGAAGACCCTCCGGATCGCCGCCGTACTGTCCGTCGGCACCGGCGACAACGGCGCCTACGTCACCCCGGCCAACGCCGGTGGCGGTGGCGTGGACCGCGTGGACGTACGCGTGCGGGCGGGCGCCGACCGGACGGAGGTCGCGGCACGGCTGCGGACCGTCGACGGGGTACGCGTGACGAACACCACGCAGTGGGTGCGAGCCGCCCTCCCGCAGACCAACCGGACGACCCGGCTCGGCATGCTGCTCGTCCTGGGCATCGCGCTTCTCTACACCGGTATCTCGCTGGCCAACACCCTGGTTATGGCGGCCGCCGAGCGCAGACCCGCTCTGACGGCCCTGCGGCTGACCGGGGCCACCGGCGGCCAGGTACTGCGACTGGCCGCCACGGAGGCGCTGACCGCCGTGGCGGTGGGCGCGCTGCTGGGCCTCCTGGTGACGGTCGTCAACCTGACCGGCCTGAGCGCCGCCCTGCACCTGCTCTCGGCCCCGGCGGCAATCGTCCTGCCCTGGCAGGCGATCGCCTGGACAACGGCGGCCTGCGCCCTGCTCGCGACGGCCACGGCACTGACGACGACGACACCGGCACTACGCCCGACCCGCCCATGACCCCGAACACGACAGAGCCCCCGTCGGTAACCCGACGGGGGCTCTATGCTGCGTGGACCTGTGGGGATTTGAACCCCAGACCCCCTCGATGCGAACGAGGTGCGCTACCAGACTGCGCCACAGGCCCTTGCAACGAGTGAAACTCTAGCATCCCGTTCGGCCTGCTTGGAAATCCGTTCCCCGAGGCCGGGCGCGTGATGCCGGGCTCTCATTCGTTGGCGGCCAGTGGCCGCTCGCCGTCCTCGTACTGGTCGAACAGCGGGGTGCGACCGCGTTCGCGCGAGCGCCGGGCCGAGGCCGCGCGCCGGGCGTCGCTCCGCTCACCGCCGTCCGCTTCCCGGTCCTCCGCGGGGTCCGCCTCGCCGGATTCCCCGGCCGGGGAGTCCCCGGCGTCCGCCGCTTCGTGCTCCGGCGCCACCGAACTCGAGCGGGCCGAGCTCCAGGAGTCCGGCGCCCCGAGGTCCACGTCGGAGGTCGCCCGCGGTGCGACCGGCGCGGTCACGTACGTCGGCAGCGGTACCGGTACCGGGTCCCAGCTCTCGCCGTGGCCGGGCCGGCGCTGCCGCTCGCGCTGCTGGTCGACCCACTCCGCGTGATCGGTCTGCTCGACGAGCGCCCTGCGGTCCGCGGCGAGCGCCAGCAGCCCCGGATCGGTCTCCGCCTCGGCGGCCGCGTGCGGCTCCTCTGCGCCGGCGTCGAGGCCGGTGTCGACGGACGAGGCGTTCGCCGAGGCGGGCGCACGCCGGCGCGGCTGACGTTCCCGCAGCCGCTGTGCGGCGACCTCCGCGCGCCTGCGGTCCATCTGGAAGGCGAAGCGGCGGCGCTCCTGGGAGCGCAGGTATCCGATGTACGCGCTGAGCAGGACTGCGGGGACGCCGGGCGCCCACAGGAACGCGAGCCCGCCGACCGCGGCGACGATCGCGCCGAGGGTGAAGGCGAGGAAGAGCATCACGGTGGTGCGCCGACGGCGTGCGAGCGCCTTCGAGCGCTGGGCGCGCGCGGCGGACGCCTGCTCGGCGGGCGTACGCCGGGCCACCGGCACCCGCCGGCCGGCCGGAGCGGCGCCTCCCTCACGCGCGGGCTTGGCACCCTGCTCACGGTGGTCGTGCGCGGACTTGGCCTGCTCACGGTGGTCGTACGCGGACTTGGCCTGCTCGCGATATTCGTGCGCGGACTTGCCCTGGTCACGGTGGTCGTGCGCGGACTTGGCCACCGGATCGCGCGCCGGTTCACGCGCCGCCTCCGGGCGCCCCGACCCTCGTTCCTGGCCGCGCTCCTGAGTTCGCTCGGGAGCCCGGTCCTGCCCGCGCTCCTGAGCTCGTTCCTGGACCCGGTCCTGCCCGCGCTCCTGGACCGGCGCCTTCACCTGCGGGCGGGTCGGGGGCATGGCGAAGGACCGGACGTCCACCGATGCGGTGGCGGCGTCCGGAACGTCGGCGTCGGACTCCCCCTCGTCGGTGGAGCGCGCCTGCAGGTCCTTGGCGTACCGGCGCTCCATTCCCGCCCGTCCGGACAGCAGCCGGATGGCGGTGCTGAAGCGTTCCGTCGGACGGGCCTCGTTCAGCTCGTCCTGCCTACGGAGCCACATAGGCACCAAGTAGGCGGCCCAGGCCCCGACGATGACTGCGTAGATGAGGCCGCTGCTGCTCACGCCTCACACGGTAGAGGGGTTTACGTAAGGCCATCCGCCAATTGGGCCGGTGTGTCGCACGATCTGGCTGATATTTCGAACTTTTTTTGCGACCGGTGCGATCAACCGATCATTTTCGAACGTTTATTCGGCTAATTCAATTGGACGCCTTCTGCGAGCGTGTGCGCCGCCACCGGCTGAGCAGGCCCTCGGGGACCTCCTCCGCCGTGAGCGCGAAGACGAGGTGGTCACGCCAGGCGCCGTCGATGTGGAGATAGCGCGGCCGCAGCCCTTCCTCACGGAATCCGAGTTTCTCCACGACCCGGCGGCTCGGCCCGTTCTCGGGCCGAATGCAGACCTCGACGCGGTGCAGTCCGACTGTGCGGAAACAGTGGTCCACGATGAGCGCCACGGCCGTCGGCATCACACCGCGGCCGGCCACCGACTCGTCCACCCAGTAGCCGACGTGCCCGGAGCACATCGACCCCCAGGTGATCCCGGCGACCGTCAACTGACCGACGAGCCGCCCCTGGTACTCGATCACGAACGGCAGCATCCGGCCCGCGTTCGCCTCGGACCGCAGATGCCGGACCATCTGGCGGTAGGTCGGCCGGTGCGCGATCGGCCCGCTGGGCGCGGGCGGCGGGATGGTCGCCTCCCAGGGGCGCAGCCAGTCCCGGTTGCGCCGGTTGACCTCGCGCCAGGCCCGCTGGTCGCGCAGCCTTATGGGCCGCAGGACGATGTCGCCCTCCACCAGTTCGACGGGCCAGGATGAGGTGTTCAGCTCACACCCCCGTGGCTCGGTCTGGGGTGGTCGCCGCCACGGATCTGGTCGACGGCGTGCGTCAGCAGGGGCGCGAGGACGGCCAGCCCGTCCTTCACCCCTCCGGTGGAACCCGGCAGGTTGACGATCAGCGTGCCGCCCGCCACCCCGGCCAGGCCCCGGGAGAGCGCCGCGGTGGGCACCTTCTCCCGGCCGTACGCCCGGATGGCCTCGGCGATGCCCGGCACCTCGTGCTCGATCACCGCGCGGGTCGCCTCGGGGGTGCGGTCGGTGGGCGAGATGCCGGTGCCACCGGTGGTGACGACGGCGTCGTACCCGGCCTCGACGGCGGCCCGCAGCGCGGCCTCCACCGGGTCCCCGTCGGGGACCACCTGCGGCCCGTCGACGGCGAAGCCGAAGCCGCGCAGGCCCTCGGCGATCAGCGGGCCGCCCCTGTCCTCGTAGACGCCGGCGGCGGCCCGGTTGGAGGCGGTCACGACCAGTGCGCTGTACGGAGCGGCCAGGGCGCCGCCTGCCGGCACGTCGAGTGTCATGCCCGGCTCCAGTCGCCCGACTTGCCGCCCGTCTTCTCCTCCACGCGCACGTCCGTGATGACCGCTCCCTTGTCGACCGCCTTCACCATGTCGATCACGGTGAGCGCTGCGACGGAGACCGCGGTGAGCGCCTCCATCTCGACGCCCGTGCGGTCCGTCGTCTTCACCGTGGCGGTGATCTCCACGGCGTCGTCCGCGACCGACACATCCAGTTTCACACCGGAGACGGCCAAGGGGTGGCACAGCGGGATCAGGTCCGGGGTGCGTTTGGCGCCCATGATGCCCGCGATTCGCGCGGTGGCCAGCGCGTCCCCCTTGGGTACCCCCTCGCCGCGCAGCAGCTCTACCACACGGGGCGAGACGAGGACCCGCCCGCTGGCACGCGCGGTGCGCGCGGTGACGTCCTTGCCGGAAACGTCGACCATACGGGCGGCGCCCACGTCGTCGATATGCGTCAGTCGGTCCTGCGTGCTCATGGTGGTGTGGCGCTCCCGGTCCGGGCCTGTTGTGCGCGACACGGTACTCCCCACCAGGAGGACTCAGCCGAGGAGGACCACCTCGACGTCGGCGCCGGGCTCGAGGGACTCCACGTCCTCGGGGACGACGATCAGCGAATCGGCGTGCGCGAGGGCCGCGACCAGGTGGGAGCCGGCGCCCCCGACGGGGCGGACGGTGCCGTCGGCGCCGTAGGTGGCGCGCAGGAACTGTCTGCGGCCCTTCGGCGAGGTCAGCGCCTTGTCGGCGGTCAGCTTCGCGCGCGTGGTGGGCCGGTGGACGTCCTCGAGGCCCATGAGCGTGCGGATCGCGGGGCGCACGAACAGCTCGAACGAGACGTACGACGACACCGGGTTGCCCGGCAGGGCCAGCAAGGGGGTGTGGTCGGGGCCGACGGAGCCGAAGCCCTGGGGCTTGCCGGGCTGCATGGCGAGCTTGCGGAACTCGACGCCGCCGCCCTCCTCGTCCTCGTCGCCGACGTGCTCCAGGGCCTCCTTGACGACGTCGTACGCCCCGACGCTCACCCCGCCGGTGGTGACGACGAGGTCGGCGCGGACGAGCTGGTCCTCGATGGTGGAGCGGAGCGTCTCGGCGTCGTCGGCGACCGCGCCGACCCGGTAGGCGATGGCGCCGGCGTCCCGGGCCGCCGCGGTGAGGGCGAAGCTGTTGGAGTCGTAGATCTGGCCGCTGCCCAGTTCCTCGCCGGGCTGGACGAGTTCGCTGCCGGTGGACATCACGACCACGCGCGGGCGCGGGCGCACGCGTACGGTGCCCCTGCCGATCGCTGCGAGCAGGGCGATCTGAGGCGGTCCGAGGACGGTCCCGGCGTCGAGGGCGCGGTCTCCCGCCTTCACGTCGCTGCCCTTCGCGCGTACGTGCGCGCGTGCCTCGGCGGGCCGGTACACGCGCACGTGCCCCGAGGCCTGCTCAGGGGCGAGGCTGCGGGCACGCATCCCGCTGACCGGGCCCTCGCCGAGTCCGCCGTCGGTCCACTCCACGGGGACGACGGCCTCGGCGCCGGCCGGGAGCGGGGCGCCGGTCATGATCCGGGCGGCCTGGCCGGGCCCCACGTACAGCAGGTCGGCCGCCTGTCCCGCCGCGACGTCGCCCACGACGTCCAGAGCCGCCGGGAACTCCTCGCTCGCGCCCGCGACATCCGCGACCCGCACCGCGTACCCGTCCATGGAACTGTTGTCGAAGGGCGGCAGCGAGACCGGCACCATGACGTCCTCGACCAGGACACAGCCCTGGGCGTCGGGCAGTTGCAGCTCGATGGGTTCCAGAGGGCGGACGGTTGCGAGGATGTCCTCCAGGTGCTCGTCCACCGACCAGAGCTGGTCCTGACCGGTGGGGCGGGGCGCGGCGGTGCTCAAAGTGGCTACATCTCCTCGGTGACGTAACTGCGAAGCCAGGACCGGAAGTCCGGACCCAGATCCTCACGTTCGCACGCGAGTCTGACAATGGCACGCAGGTAGTCGCCGCGGTCGCCGGTGTCATAGCGGCGTCCCTTGAAGACGACGCCGTGGACGGGGCCGCCGATCTTCTCGTCCTGCGCGAGCTGCTGGAGGGCGTCGGTGAGCTGGATCTCGCCGCCGCGGCCGGGCTCGGTCAGCCGCAGTATGCCGAACACGCTCGGGTCGAGGACGTAGCGTCCGATGATCGCGTAGTTCGACGGGGCGTCCGCCGGGTCCGGCTTCTCGACGAGGCCGGTCACCTTGACCACGTCGCTGTCCACGGTGGCCTCCACGGCCGCGCAGCCGTAGAGGTGGATCTGCTCGGGGGCGACCTCCATGAGCGCGACGACGCTGCCGCCGTGCCGCTCCTGCACCTCGATCATCCGCTGGAGCAGCGGGTCACGGGGGTCGATCAGGTCATCCCCCAGGAGGACGGCGAAGGGCTCCTGACCGACGTGCGGGGCCGCGCACAGGACGGCGTGTCCGAGGCCCTTGGGGTCGCCCTGGCGCACGTAGTGCATCGTCGCGAGATCGCTGGACTGCTGGACCTTGGCGAGCCGGGCGGCATCGCCCTTCTTCTGTAGAGCGGACTCGAGTTCGTAGTTGCGGTCGAAGTGGTCCTCCAGAGGGCGCTTGTTGCGACCTGTGACCATGAGGACGTCGTCGAGGCCGGCGGAGACGGCCTCCTCGACCACGTACTGGATAGCCGGCTTGTCCACGACCGGCAGCATCTCCTTGGGAGTGGCCTTGGTCGCCGGCAGGAACCGGGTTCCGAGGCCGGCTGCGGGGATGACAGCCTTGCTGATCCTGGGGTGCGACTGCGTCATGTCGGCAACCTTATCCGGTGACTTTGAGAGAGATCTGTGGCTCCGGTTAATTAATGATCATATGAACGCATTGGAGTGGTGTAGGAGAAGTGCGGGAGCGACATATGAGCCACCTCGAAGGCGGACCAGAGTCTGACAAACGTATGTTGCGGCAGAGGTCCCTCGCCGTGAGAAACAGATTGACGCCCGATGACGTGCGCGCGGCAGCCGGCGCCCTGGCAGAGCGGGCCCTGGAGCTGGCCGAGTTGGCGCACGCGCGCACGGTGGCCGCGTACGTCTCCGTGGGTATCGAGCCCGGCACTCTGGCACTGCTGGACGCGCTGCGCGCGCGGGGCGTGCGCGTACTGCTCCCCGTGCTGCTGCCCGACAACGACCTGGACTGGGGGGCCTACACCGGCGAAGGCTCTCTGGCGCGGGTCCGGCACGGCGGGAAGATGGCCCTCCTGGAGCCGGCCGGCGAGCGCCTCGGCCCGGACGCCGTGACGGCCGCCGACGTGGTGCTGCTGCCGGGCCTGGCGGTCGACGGGCGCGGCATGCGCCTGGGGCGCGGCGGAGGATCGTACGACCGCGTGCTGGCCCGGCTGGAGGACTCCGGGGCCCGCCCCTCGCTGGTGGTGCTCCTGTACGACGCCGAGGTCGTCGAGCACGTCCCTGCCGAGGCACACGACCGGCCGGTACACGCGGTGGTGACCCCGTCGGGGACGCGCCGCTTCACCTGACACCCGTGCCTCATGCCGGAAGGGCCCTCCACGCGCGCGTGGAGGGCCCTTCCGGACGGTCGGCAGCTCAGGGTTTGAGCACCAGGGTGTCGCTGGTGCTGTCGTCGACCGCCTTCTTCGAGAAGGACCAGTCGAGCAGTTCACCGTTGGCCCACTTGCTCGTCTGGTCGGTGTAGTGAGCGCTGAAGGCGTGCCCCGAGGCTCCGGTGAGGTTGATCCACTTCGACTTGTCGAGGTCGTCGAGGTTGACCACCATCCGCATCGACGGCACCCATACGACGCCGTAGCCGCCGGCCGCGTTCCAGCCGGTAGCGTTGACCGTCGCCTCGCCACCGCCGAGCTTCCACGGACCGCGGTTGAGGACGTACTGGAGGAAACCGGGGCCGCTGGTGCCCAGGGTCTGGTTCTTCAGGAACAGGCGGTGCAGCCGGCCCCAGCTCCAGGTGTCGATGTCCTTGCCGAGCTTGGCGGTCAGCTCCCAGCGGGCATCGATCATGGCACGCGCGAACAGCTTGTCGCGGTCGTGGTCGGCGCCGGGGCGGGTGCCCGAATCGGGCGTCGTCCACCAGTCGCTGTCCGTCTTCGTCATGAGGGTGCGCACGACCTCGAACCAGCGGTCACCGCCGTCCGGCTGCGCCTGGTCGGCGTCGCGCTGACCGCACTCACGGACCTTCTCGGTGTCGTCGACCGGGCCGGTGGTGTTGACCGGGTCGACCCACAGGCACTGGTCCTCGACGCGCAGCTCCTTGGGCAGCTTGTTGCCGAAGGCCAGCTTGAGGATGTTGCGCCAGACCGCGTTGAAGTAGGCGGCCGCGGCCGAGTCCGCGTCCTGGGTGAAGTCCCAGTTCTCGAGAAGTTTCTGTGCTTCGCGGACGTCCGGGTCGTCGAGGTTGATCTTCTTCAGCACGGGCACGAGCAGCTTCGCGATCTCGCTGTCGTCGTCCAGCTGCATCTGACGCATGTCGTCGGTGGAGATCTTGCCGCCGCCCTTGATCTTGCTCTTGATCAGGTCGGTGATCCGCTGGCTGCGCGCGCCGTATCCCCAGTCCGTGGTCAGCGTGTAGGGGTACTTGTCCTTGTCGACGACGGCCTGGTTGGCCGTGACGATGTAGCCGCGGGCGGGGTCGTACTCGTAGGGCAGCTCATCGAAGGCGATGTAGCCCTTCCACTTGTACTTGGAGTCCCAGCCCGGCGCCGGGATCGAGCCGTCGACGCTCTTCGCGCGCGTGGGGATCTTTCCGGGCAGCTGGTAGCCGATGTGGTTCGAGGTATCGGCGTAGACGAGGTTCTGCGAGGGCACGTCGAAGTCCTCGGCGGCCTTGCGGAAGCTGTCCCAGTCCTTCGCCCTGTCGATGGCGAAAACGGCGTCCATGGAGGTGCCCGGCTCCAGCGCGGTCCACTTCAGGGCGACGCCGTAACCGTCACCGCGGTCGGGCGCCGACGCGTCGAGGCTGTCGACGGTGGCCTTCTTGCCGACGTCGATGAGTTCGTCGTCGCGGTCGGACAAGAGAGGCATCTTGTCCTCGGTCTGCCGGACGACGATCTTCTTGGACTCGCCGCCGGCGACCTTGATGGTCTCCTCGCGCGTGATGAACGGCTTCACCTTGCCGTCGTACTGGTAGCCGTCCTCTCCGGAGAGCTTCTCCAGGTAGAGGTCGGTGACGTCGGCGCCGGAGTTGGTCATGCCCCAGGAGATGGTCTGGTTGTGGCCGATGATCACACCGGGCATGCCCGCGAAGGTGTAGCCGGAGACGTCGTACTGGCACTTGCTGGAGACGGCGCGGCAGTGCAGACCCATCTGGTACCAGACGGACGGCAGCGACGCCGAGAGGTGCGGGTCGTTGGCCAGCAGCGGCTTGTTGGTGATGGTGTTCTTGCCGGCGACGACCCAGGAGTTCGAGCCGATGCCGTTGCCGTTCACGCCGACGGCCGTGGGCAGGTCGTCCAGGACGTTGTAGAGGCCCGAGAGCTGGCTCTGGAGGGCCGAGCCGTCCGTACTCGAGGACGAGTCCGAGGACGTGCCCGTGCCGTCGCCCGTGGAGCTGTCGTCGGAGTCGCTCTGACCGTCGCTCTGCTCGAACGTCTTGGTCAGCTCGTCGTACTGGCCTTCCTGGACGATCGCCTGGTTACGGTCGTACGGGTACTGCGGGTACAGCTCGGCGATCTGGGCCGGGCCGAGGCGGCTGGTCATCAGGGCGCGATCGATCTCGTCCTGCATGTTGCCGCGCAGGTCCCAGGCCATCGCCTTAAGCCAAGAGACCGAGTCGACCGGAGTCCACTCGGTGGGCTTGTAGTCGTTGGTGAACCCCAGCGCCGCGTACTCCAGGGAGATGTCGGCGCCGTCCTTGCCCTTGAGGTACGCGTTGACCCCCTTGGCGTAGGCCTGGAGGTACTTCTTGGTGTCGGCGTCCAGCTTGGAGTCGTACTCCTCCTTGGCGACGCGGTCCCAGCCCAGGGTGCGCAGGAACTCGTCGTTGTCGACCTGGCTCTTGCCGAACATCTCCGACAGGCGGCCGGAGGTCATGTGCCGGCGGACGTCCATCTCGTAGAACCGGTCCTGGGCCTGGACGTAGCCCTGGGCCATGAACAGGTCCTCGTCGGAGTCCGCGTAGATCTGCGGGATGCCGTAGCCGTCCCGCTTGACGTCCACGGGGCCGGTCAGGCCCTCGAGCGTGATCGAACCCTTGGTCTGCGGGAAGGAAGCGCGGACGGTGCTGATGGACCAGTAGGCGCCGTAGGCGATGCCTCCGATGATGGCCAGCACCAGCACAAGCACGATCAAACGGGCTTTGCGCCCCTTCTTCCTGCCGGACTTGCCGGGCTTGTCACCCGATGTGGCGGTGGTGTTGGGGGGCATCGCTGTCCTTGCTGTCCTAACGCGAGCGGCAGGCGGTCCTGGAGTGCTGGAGCAACCATAGGCGCAGGGCCTTGCGCCCCTTGACGCGGAGTCGGGTACCGGTGGGGAGGGATGTTCGATCTTCCCCCGCCGAGTGTCAAGAAATCGTCAAGAGTTAGGTAAGGTAACGAAGTAGTTGGGCCCGGAGCTCATGGCTTCGTGTCCGATGTATCCGAAGCACATGTGCGCCCGCGCGCAAGCCGCGCGCGCCGGTGAAGGGAACCGCCGCTGACTGTCCACCATCTCAACCAGCTCCTGCTCGTCTGCTCGCTCGTCCTGCTCGTCGCCGTCGCAGCGGTCCGGATCTCCTCGCGCAGCGGGCTCCCCAGCCTGCTCGTCTACGTGGGCATCGGCGTCCTCATGGGCCAGGACGGCATCGGCAACATCCACTTCGACAACGCCGAGATGACCCAGGTCATCGGCTACGCCGCCCTGGTCGTGATCCTCGCCGAGGGCGGCCTCGGCACGAAGTGGAAGGAGATCGAACCGGCCCTGCCGTCCGCCACGGCACTGGCACTGGCCGGCGTCGCGGTCAGCGTCGGCGTCACCGCCACGGCCGCACACTTCGTGACCGGGCTGGAGTGGAGACAGGCGCTGATCATCGGCGCGGTGGTGTCCTCGACCGACGCGGCGGCGGTCTTCTCCGTCCTGCGCAAGATCCCCCTCCCCTCGCGCGTGACAGGCACGCTGGAGGCCGAGTCAGGGTTCAACGACGCCCCGGTGGTCATCCTGGTGGTCGCCTTCTCCATGGCAGGCCCCGTGGAGCACTGGTACGTACTGCTGGGCGAGATCGCGCTGGAGCTGGCCATCGGCGCCGCCATCGGCCTCGCGGTCGGCTGGCTGGGCTCCTGGGGCCTCAGGCACGTCGCGCTGCCCGCTTCCGGTCTCTATCCGATCGCCGTCATGGCGATCGCGGTCACCGCGTACGCCGCGGGCTCCCTGGCGCACGGCAGTGGGTTCCTGGGCGTCTATCTCGCCTCGATGGTCATGGGCAACGCGAAGCTCCCGCACTGGCCCGCCACCCGCGGGTTCGCCGACGGCCTCGGCTGGATCGCCCAGATCGGCATGTTCGTGCTGCTCGGCCTCCTGGTGACCCCGCACGAGCTGGGCGACGACGTACTCCCGGCGCTCGTCATCGGCCTGGTGCTGACCATGGTGGCCCGCCCGCTCAGCGTCGCGCTGTGCCTGACGCCGTTCCGGGTGCCCTGGCAGGAGCAGACACTGATGTCCTGGGCCGGGTTGCGCGGCGCCGTCCCCATCATTTTGGCGACGATCCCCATGGTGAACGGCGTCGAGGGCAGCCGCCGCATCTTCAACATCGTCTTCGTCCTGGTCGTCGTCTACACCCTGATCCAGGGGCCGACGCTGCCCTGGCTGGCGCGAAAGCTGCGCCTGGGCGGCGACCCCGAGGCCGCCGACCTCGGCGTCGAATCGGCGCCCCTGGAGCGGCTGCGCGGGCATCTGCTGTCCGTGGCGATCCCGGAGGGGTCGAAGATGCACGGCGTCGAGGTCAACGAGCTACGCCTGCCGGCCGGGGCGGCCGTCACCCTCGTCGTGCGCGACGGGACGTCCTTCGTGCCGCTGCCGGCGACCGTACTGCGGCATGGCGACGAACTCCTCGTGGTCGCCACCGACCCGGTCCGCGACGCCGCCGAGCGGCGACTGCGCGCCGTCGGGCACGGCGGCAAGCTCGCCGGATGGCTGGGCACGGGCGGCAGCGCGCGTTAAGAGGTCGTTTTCTCCCGTTGTTTCATCCCGGAATTTGCAGTTTGGTCCGCGGTTCCGGGTCGCGCCAAGAGATGGTGTTCTCGCTGGTGAGGCGGCGGGCCATGAGGTCGGTCATGGCGAGGTGGATCATGGCTTCGGATCGGTGCGGGTGGGTTTCGTAGTCGCGGGCCAGCCGGCGGTGGAGCATGAGCCAGCCGTAGGTCCGCTCGACCGCCCAGCGTTTCGGGATGGGGGTGAATCCCCTGCTCCCGGGCTTGCGTTGAGTGATTTCCATGTCGATGCCGAGGGTGGCTGCGTGCTCGACGAGGTGCTGGCGGTAGCCGCCGTCGACCCACGCTTTGCGGATGCTGGGATGTGCGGCGGCGACCTGGTCCAGGAGCTGGGTGCCGGCGATGGAGTCCTGCACGCTTGCCGCGGTGACCAACACGGCGAGCACAAGGCCGATGGTGTCGGTGACGATGCTTCGTTTCCGTCCGACGATCTTCTTGCCGGCATCGATGCCCTGGCTGGTGGCGAGCACACTGGTGGAGGTTTTCACGCTCTGCGCGTCGATCACGCAGGCCGACGGTTCGGCCTCCCGGCCTTCCTTCTGTCGTAAGAGTTGCCTGAGCAGGCCGTTGAGCTGGGCGAATACGCCTTCCTGCTGCCACCTGGCGAAGTAGCCGTAAACCGTGTTCCAGTGCGGGAAGTCGTGCGGGAGGTAGCGCCACTGGACCCCGGTGCGGTCCACATACAAGATCGCGTCCATGATGTCGCGCAGGTCATGCTCGGGCGGCCGGCCGAAGTCCAGAGCTCTGCCACGGCGCTCGAAGCGCCAGGCTGCCAGGACCGGCTCGACCAACTCCCAGCGGGCATCGGACAAATCACTCGGATAAGGACGTCGACTTGGCATGCCTCCGGCGTACCGCCGCTCAACGAGTGCGCCCAGGCGCACAGCAATGACGACGGAAGCACGCAGCATGGGAAGCCGGTCATCCTGGGATGAGACAGGAACGAGCAGCACTCCGCCCCAACAGCCACACCTCAGGACTCATCGACCCCAGCCACACCGGCTGCCTCCTTCGCATCGCATCCTCACCCATCGATAATCTGTCTATAAACAGGCAAGACAGATGAAAACGACCTCTAAGTGCATGTTTCGCCCTGTTCACACCCCCGTCATTCCGAGGCGGGCGGCTTCACGGTGCTCATTTTCACAGGGATGAGGCGCCTTGATCCCTGTACGATGAAGGCACACCTTGATCGAACCAACTCTGCCTGACGCAGAGCTGGCGCGACCGTATGGCGGCCGGGACACCTCGTGCGGCGAGCACCGGCATCTACCGCAGCACGCGCAAGAGGACAGCTCTCGGCGCCCCCGCCCACCGGACGGGGTCGCGCTACCAGGCGGCAGAAAGGCACGGGCCGTGGCATCCACGGTCACCACCGAGCCGTCGAAGAACTCGTCGGCTCCCTCCCGCCCGGGATACGGGCAGTTGCTGCGCACCCGCGGCGCCTGGACGTTCCTGCTGCCCGGCTTCGCGGCCCGCCAGCCGTTCGCGATGCTGACCATCTCCATCGTGCTGCTCGTGCAGCACACCACCGGCTCGTACGGCGCGGCCGGTGCCGCCGCGGCCGTCACCGGTGTCTCCATGGCGCTGTGCGCGCCCTACAGCGGGCGGCTCGCCGACCGCTACGGGCAGCGCGCGGTGCTGATCCCCGGCGTGCTCCTGCACACGCTGTCGGGCCTCACCCTCACCGTGCTGGCCCTGACCCACGCACCCCTGTGGACGGTCTTCGCGGCGGCCGTTCCCACGGGCGCCTCGGTACCGCAGATCGGGCCCATGGTGCGGGCGCGCTGGGGTGCGCGGCTGAAGGGCTCGCCCCTGATGACCACCGCGGCGGCGTTCGAGTCCGTCACCGACGAGCTCACCTTCGTCTTCGGTCCGCTGCTCGCGACCGCACTGTGCACCGCGGTGAACCCGGCCGCCGGCCTGGTCACCGAGGCAGCGCTGACCCTGCTCGGCGGTCTGCTGTTCGCCGCACGCAAGAGCACGCAGCCCCAGGTCGCCGTCGCCGGGCACGCGCGCGTGGAGCACGCCTCGGCTCTGCGCGTCCCCGGTGTGCGCGTGCTGATCGTGGCCTTCCTGGGCATCGGCTCCGTCTTCGGCGGCATGCAGGTCTCGCTGACCGCGTTCACCGAGTCCATCGGCGAGCCGGGCCTGAACGGCGTCCTGTACGGCACCTTCGCCGCGGGCAACATGCTCTCCGGCCTGGTCTGCGGCGCCATCGCCTGGAAGGTCGCCCCGCGGCAGCGCCTGGTCGTCGCCTACGCCGCGCTGGCGCTCGTCGCCTCGGGCCTGTGGGCGGCGCACTCCGTGCTCGTCCTGGCGGGCCTCGGCCTCCTGGTCGGCATGTGCATCGCGCCCGCGCTGATCACCGGCTACACGCTGGTCGAGGACCTGGTCCCGGCCGGCGCCCGCACCGAGGCGTTCACCTGGCTGACGGGCGCGGTGGCGCTCGGGCAGGCTGCCGCCGTCACGATCGCCGGACAGCTCGAGGACCGCTTCTGGGGCGGCGCCGGTTTCCTGGTGCCCGCGGGGGGCACTGTGCTGGCCCTGGTGACCCTGCTGGCGCTGCGTTCACGGCTGGCGGGGCGTCCCCGCGCGCGTACCGTCGCACGTGGCGTCGGTCACCGGATGCCGGTGACAGTGGACTGATCCTCCGGAATACGTCAAGATAGACCGTCGTTAGCACTCACTGAGTGAGAGTGCCAGGAGGAAGACAGTGCCGACCTACCAGTACCAGTGCACCGAGTGCGGCGATGGCCTCGAGGCGGTGCAGAAGTTCACCGACGATGCCCTGACCGAGTGCCCCAACTGCGGTGGCCGCCTCAAGAAGGTGTTCTCCGCCGTCGGCATCGTCTTCAAGGGCTCCGGCTTCTACCGCAACGACAGCCGCGGCTCCTCGTCGAGCAGCTCGCCGTCGTCGTCCTCGAAGTCGTCGACGTCCGGTTCCGACGCTAAGCCGTCGACCTCGACCTCGACGTCCTCGGACTCGAAGTCGTCGAGCACCGGCACCTCTACGGGCAGCAGCTCGGCCGCGTAAGGCTCGCTCACAGGACCCTGTCGTCTTAGGACGACGGGGTCTTCGGCGTCTTCCCAGGCGGTTAGGGTGCGACGCATGGCGAACAAGGCGAACGCAGAGATCGGTGTGATCGGCGGCTCCGGCTTCTACTCGTTCCTCGGCGACGTGACCGAGCTCCAGGTCGACGCCCCCTACGGACCGCCGAGCGACTCGCTCTTCCTCGGTGAGATCGCCGGCCGACGGGTCGCCTTCCTGCCCCGGCACGGACGCGGACACCATCTGCCGCCCCACCGGATCAACTACCGGGCCAACCTGTGGGCGCTGCGCTCGGTCGGCGCGCGCCAGGTCCTCGGTCGCTGCGCGGTGGGCGGTCTGCGCCCGGAGTACGGGCCCGGCACACTGCTCGTGCCCGATCAGCTGGTCGACCGCACGAAGTCGCGGATCGGAACGTACTTCGACGGTCTGCCCCTGCCCGACGGCACGGTGCCCAACGTGGTGCACGTGTCCTTGGCCGACCCCTACTGTCCCGCCGGGCGCTCGGCGGCCCTGAAGGCGGCGCGCGGCCGGGAGTGGGAGCCGGTGGACGGCGGGACGCTGGTCGTGATCGAGGGGCCCCGGTTCTCGACCCGTGCCGAATCGCTGTGGCATCAGACGCAGGGCTGGTCGGTGGTGGGCATGACGGGTCACCCGGAGGCAGCGCTCGCCCGTGAACTGGAACTCTGCTACACGTCGTTGAACCTGGTCACCGATCTGGACGCGGGCGCCGAGAGCGGTGAGGGCGTATCGCACGAGGAGGTGCTGCGGGTGTTCGCGGCGAACGTGGACCGGCTGCGGGGCGTGCTGTTCGACGCGGTGGCCGCGCTGCCCTCCGGCGGCGAACGGGACTGTCTGTGCGCGAACGCCCTGGGCGGCCTGAATCCGGGGTTCGAACTGCCCTGACGTGTGTGGGCCGGAGGGGCGGGAAGCGGAGCGTCGGACGCGGAAGTTCACCTTCGGGTGAGGGAGTTGTCCACAATCCGGCGGTGGTCCACCGGCTCCGGCGAGTGGCGGCGCGAAGGCTCATCGTGGCTTCGCAAACCCGTTCCTCGTCGCAGGTGGTGATCCCGTGTCCGACTCGTTCGTTCCTTCCCCTTCGCTTCCTCCGCCCCCTCAGCTCCCCTCGCCCGCCCCGCCCCCCTCCCCCTTCGCGATGCGTCCACCCGGCACGGACGCTCCCGCCACCCGCGAGGTGCCGTCCTTCGACCCCGTCCGGGTCCGCGGCGGGCGGTACCGGCTCGGACGGCTCGTACGGAGCCGGCGGCGGGCCCTTGCCCTAGGTCTCGCCGTCACCGCCGCCGCGCTCGTGGCGTCCGGCCCATGGGACGGCGATCCGGCCCGCGGACGTCCCGACGGGACTACGCGCGCGGACACGGGCGGGCGCTCACTCCCCCGCGCGCATGCGCCACTGCGCGCCCCTGTGCATGGCCCTCGCGCCGGGGAGAAGGTGACGGCGCCGGTGCGGATCGCCGACGCGGCCACGGTCCGGCTACTGCGCCCCGGTGACCGCGTCGATGTCATCGCCGCCGAGCCGACGACACCCGGCGGCGTGTACGGCGCCGCCGGCGACGCCCATGTGGTCGCGCGCGGGGCACTGGTGACGAAGGTGCCGGAGCCGCTGGACACCCCGCTCGGCTCAGCTGACGACGGGGCACTGGTCGTCCTGTCGGTGCCCCGGTCCACTGCCGCGCGTCTGGCGGGGGCGAGTGCGACGGCTCGGCTGGCGGTGACCCTGTGGTGACGTCAAGTCCCTCGTCCGAGGGACCGCATTGGACACGGCCGCCTGGCGTTGACGTAGGTTGCGGAGCTGTTTGTTCCACAACCTGTACATGCGAGGAGTGTCCCCGAGGTGAGCGAAAAGAAGGCAAGCGTCTGGCAGGGCTTCAAGACCTTCCTGATGCGTGGCAACGTCGTCGATCTGGCAGTCGCGGTGGTGATCGGCGCGGCCTTCACGAACATCGTGAACTCGGTGGTGAAGGGAATCATCAACCCGCTCATCGGAGCGGTCGGCACCAAGAACCTGGACAGCTACAACTCCTGCCTCAAGGGCCCTTGTACCGGCACCGGGGACAGCGCGACGGGTGTCAGGATCCTGTGGGGTTCCGTCCTCGGCGCGACCCTCACGTTCGTGATCACCGCGGCGGTCGTGTACTTCCTGATGGTCCTGCCCATGTCGAAGTACCTGGCGAAGGCGGAAGCCCGCAGGAAGGCCAAGGAAGGCACGCAGGAGATCATCGAGGTGACCGAGCTGGAGGTGCTCAAGGAGATCCGCGACGCGCTGGTCGCCCAGCGGGGCTCGGGGCGCAGCGAGCGGTAGAGGCGCTCGACGGAGCCCTGCGGGCCGTGCTCCGCCAAGGCTTCCGGGCCTGCCGGGCCGGACCGGTCCGTAGGGCTCAGACGTGGTGGGGCGGCTTCTCGTCGAGGAAGCGCTTCAGGTCGGCGACGCTGTCGCCCTCGGCAGAGGGACGCTCACCCCAACCGCGGTCGGTGTCGTCCGAGGACTGCCGGTCCAGCGGGTCGTCGAAGATCAGTGCGGCCTTCGGGTCGCGCGGCTCGGAGGCGGAGGGGGTGCTCATCCCTCCAGAGTACGACCCCGATTCACCCTCAGGTCAGGGTCTGGTCGCCGGCCCCGCCGCCTGCGGACCCTCGGCTTCCGCACAAGATTTTCCGCCGGTTGTCTGCTGTGCTGGTACCCATGACGTCCAGCACGCCCCCGTCGGCCTCTCCTCCTCCCCCCGGGAACCCCGTCTCCCCGGCTCCCGCCCGCCTGAAGCCGTTGCGCAGTCTGACCGCGCGCGGGCGGGACGATGCGCACCGGGTCGCGTCGCCCCTCGAGCTCTTCTTCGACCTGTGCTTCGTCGTGGCCATCGCCCAGGCGGGCATCCAACTGGTGCACGCCGTGGCCGAGTCCCATGCGGGCGAGGGAATCCTCAACTACGCGATGGTCTTCTTCGCCATCTGGTGGGCCTGGATGAACTTCACCTGGTTCGCGTCGGCGTACGACAACGACGACGTCCTGTACCGGATCGTCACGCTGGTGCAGATCGCCGGGGTCCTCGTGCTGGCGGCGGGCATCTCGCGGGCCTTCGAGGACCACGAGTTCGTGGCCGTCTGGCTGGGCTACGCGATCATGAGGTTCGCGCTGAGCTGGCAGTGGCTGCGAGTCGCGTGGTCCGCCGAGGGCGCGGAGCGGACGATGGCGCTGCGGTACGCGGGGGGCGTGCTGATCTGCCAGATCGGCTGGCTGGGGCTGCTGACCCTGCCCGAAGGCGGCAGGGCGTGGCTGTTCCTGGTGATGGCGCCGCTGGAGATGTGCGTGCCGATCTACGCCGAGAGGGACCACCCGACGTCCTGGCATCCGCATCACATCGCCGAACGCTACGGACTGTTCACGATCATCGTGCTGGGCGAGACGATCGCGGCGGCGACGGTCGCCGTGAAGTCCGGCATCGACGAGAACGACGCACTGGGCGAGCTGCTGCCCATCGCGGTCGGTGGGCTGCTGATCGTCTTCGCCGCCTGGTGGATCTACTTCGTGGTGCCCATCCATGGGCATCTGCGCTCCAACAGTCAGGCGTTTCTGTGGGGCTACGGGCACTACGTGGTCTTCGCCTCGGCCGCCGCGATCGGTGCGGGTCTGGAGGTGGCAGTCGAGCAGGCGGTCGGCGAGGCCCACATCTCGACGCTCGCCGCGTCGGCCGCGGTCACCCTGCCGACGGCGCTTTACCTGCTGGCGGTCTGGGTCCTGCACGCACGCCACTTCAAGGTGGGCCTGGCCCAGCAACTGGTGCTGCCCGTCGCCGCGCTGCTGGTGCTCTGCGCCACCTTCCTCGGCGAGTGGGCCGTCCTCGCGGCCGGCCTGGCGCTGGCGTTGGCGGTCGCGACCGGGACGACCCTGACGGCACGCCTGGTCGCGCGGGAGGCGCGGGAGGACCGCCCACGGGCTTCGCGCGCGGTGATGTGACGGGAGGGTGACACGGCCGCGCGCGACGCGATCCGGGCGAGACTGACCCCCATGACAGTTGACGCTCTGACGGACGTCGCCGGCGTACGCGTGGGACACGCCACGCGGACCGGCGACGGTTGGCTCACCGGAACCACGGTCGTCCTCGCACCGGAGGGCGGTGCCGTGGCCGCCGTCGACGTACGCGGCGGAGGTCCCGGCACGAAGGAGACCGACGCCCTCGATCCACGCAATGTGGTGCAGCGGGTCGAGGCGATCGTGCTGACCGGCGGCAGCGCCTACGGGCTCGACGCGGCGTCCGGCGTGATGGCCTGGCTGGAGGAGCAGGGGCGCGGGGTTCTCGTCGGCCCCGACCCGGCGCACGTCGTGCCGGTAGTGCCCGCCGCCTGCGTCTTCGACCTGGCGCGGGGCGGCGACTTCCGGGCTCGCCCGGACGCTGCCACCGGCCGAGCGGCCGTGGAGGCGGCAGCGGCCAGTGCTCCGGGGGCCCGGGTGCGGGAGGGATGCGTGGGCGCGGGGACGGGCGCCACTGCGGGGCCGCTGAAGGGCGGGGTGGGCAGCGCGAGCATGCTTCTCGACTCGGGGATCACGGTGGCCGCACTGGTCGTGGCCAACGCGGCGGGGTCGGTGACGGATCCGGAGACAGGCGTGCTGTACGGGGAGTTGTTCCAGGGGCGTGCGGAGTATCCGGAGGCTCGCGTGCACGAGGCCGCGCGCCGACGTCTCGCCGAGATCACGGCGAAGAACGCGCCTCCCCCGCTCAACACCACGCTGGCGGTGGTCGCCACCGACGCGGACCTGACGAAGGCGCAGGCGCAGAAACTCGCGGGCACGGCGCACGACGGGATCGCGCGGGCCGTGCGCCCGGTGCATCTGCTCCACGACGGGGACACCGTCTTCACGCTGGCGACGGGCGCGCGCCCGCTAGCGTCTGGCCGTCCGCTCGCCCTGAACGACCTCCTCGCGGCGGGCGCGGATGTGGTGACGCGCGCGATCGTGCGGGCCGTGCGCGCCGCCGAGTCGGTGACCGGTCCGGGCGGGACGTGGCCTTCGTACGAGGAGTTGTACGGGGGCCGGTGACACCGCGGACCGGGCGGCGATTGTCCGGGTTCCGTCACGTGATGGTGCCAACGGCGCCCGGAGGGAACCTCATCGGCCGTCGGATCCCTCCTTCTCCACGTACTGGAGCGGATCACTCACCTCACACGAAGCTGGAGCAGCCCGTGACAACGGCGGACAAAGCAGTACGGCGCGCGGTCGGAGCCTGTGCCGTCCTGGTGGTCGGTGCCCTGACCCTGACCGCCTGCGGGGGCAGCGCCAACGCCAAGGACGACGGGGACGCCAAGGGCGGCAAGAGCAGCGTCAAGACGTCCACGGCGAAGATCGTCATCTCGGCGAAGGACGGTTCGACGAGTGCGTCGATCAACGCGACCGGCGTGAAGGTGAGCGACGGCCGGCTCACCGAGGTGAAGATGACCGTGGCCGGTTCCGGGCAGGCCGTGGAGGGCTCCCTGTCGGCCGACGGCAGCACCTGGAAGCCGAAGGAGCAGCTGGAGCGCGGGACGAAGTACCAGATATCGGCGACCGCGAAGGACGCGAGCGGCAAGACCGCCGCCGCCAACGCCATCTTCACCACGGTCTCTTCGTCCAACAGCTTCATAGGGACGTACACACCGGACGCCGACACCACGGTCGGCGTGGGGATGCCGGTGTCGTTCACCTTCGACAAGGCCGTCAGTGACACGAAGGCCGTGCAGTCGCACATCACGGTCAGCTCCAGCAGCGGCCAGCAGGTGATCGGCCACTGGTTCGGGGCGCAGCGGCTCGACTTCCGTCCCGAGGAGTACTGGAAGGCCGGCTCCAAGGTGACGATGAGGATCGACCTGGACGGGGTCGAGGGCGCCAACGGCGTGTACGGGGTGCAGAAGAAGACGGTCACCTTCACCATCGGGCGGTCGCAGGTGTCGACGGTCGACGTCGACACGCAGACCATGACGGTGGTGCGGGACGGTCAGACCCTGAAGTCGGTTCCGATCTCGTCGGGCAGCCCGGACCACACCACCTACAACGGGCAGATGGTCATCTCCGAGAAGTTCACGCAGACCCGCATGAACAGCCGGACGGTGGGCCTGGGCGGCGAGTACGACATCCCGGACGTGCCGCACGCCATGCGCCTGACGCAGTCCGGCACCTTCATCCACGGCAACTACTGGTACAACAGGGGCAATCCGCCCTTCGGCCGCACGGGCACCAGCCACGGCTGCGTGGGGCTCGCGGACGCTCAGGGCGCGCAGGGCGACACGAGCGCCAAGTGGTTCTACGACAACTCGCTGATCGGCGATGTGGTGATCGTCGAGAACTCTCCCGACAAGACGGTGTCCCCGGACAACGGGCTCAACGGCTGGAACATGTCCTGGGCCGAGTGGACCGCCGGGAGTGCCGCCTGATCGCCGTGGATGCCCTCTGACCGGCGATTTCTGATGGACCGTCGGGCCGCGCGGGAATTTTTCGCGCGGCCCCCACGTTTTTACGGCGTACGTTTTCTCGGTTCCCGGACATGATGTCCGACCGAGGGGCTACGGTATGCACCCACAAGGTGACATGCAGCAACGCCGGGAGAAACCTTGAGCGTTCCGTACGAGACGACAGCGTACGAACCAGCCGAGTCGCCCGAGTCTCCGGAGGAGCACCTCGCGCGACTGCTCGGTCGCGCCCTGAACTCGTTCGAGCTGCCCGACGAAGTCCTGCGGCGGCTCGACTGCGCACTCGCGTATGACAGCTCCCTGCACTCCGCGCACCACAGCGCGGGCCTGCACCGGGAGACGTACCGACACACCTGGCTGCTGGCCGACGGCTGCGCGCTCACGTTGTGGGAGCTCGTGCACAACACCGCGCCGGGCAGCGAGCCGCAGCACGAGGTGTACGTCGACGAGGAGGAGCTGCGGGCCGCCACGGCCCGGCTGCCCCTGCCGTCGGACGCGCCGGACTTCGAACTGCCGGTGCTGGTGCAGTTGTCGCCGGTCCCCGGGCCGCGTCACGTGTACGTGCCGGACGACTCGGCGGACCACGCGCGCAGGCTGCTGCGTCGCGCGGAGAACCCCGACCGGCCGGACGCGGAGACGGACGCGCTGCTGAAGTCGGCGTTCGCGCACCAGATCACGCAGGCCTTCGGGCGCCCCTGCCGTGCGGGCCGTATCGGACTGGGCTACTCGCTCTACGAGCACGCGTTCCTGTTGCGGGACGGTCGGGAGATCTCCCTGTGGGAGGTCGAACACACGGCGACGCCCGACGGTCGGCACATGTGCGAGGTGTACGTGTCCGAGGCCGCGGCCAGGGACGCGATGGAACGCCGGGCGGCGCAGGTCTCCTGAGTCGTTCGGCGGCGACGCCGAGCCGTCGGTCAGCGGCCCCCGCCGAGCTGTCGTACGAGGCCGGCGAAGGCGTCCCTCTCCGCAGGCGTCAGTTCGACGGCCTCCCGGCCGGGACCGGACTGCCGTTGGCGCGGGAGAGCGGGCAGCACCGGGGGGACGGGCAGCACCGGGGGGACGGGCGGCACCGGCGCCGCGGGGAGCACGGTGCGGGCCTCGCTGCCCGAGCGGCTGCGCCGCAGCATGCGGGTGACGAAGGCCAGCCAGGCGATGGACACCACGGCGAGGACCGTCAGGGCCGCCAGCTGAGGGAACGTTAGGTGCACGGGCATACCGCCCAGTACACACCACGGTCCGGGACTTATGCCCCGGACCGTGACGTATCTCGCAGGCCGCACAGATCACGCAGATCGCTCAGAACGCGTGACAGGCCTGGTCGGCGCGGCAATCCATCGTTCACCGCGGCTGGTGACCGTGGTCACAGCAGCCGCTGCCTACGGCAGACGGCCGCGGCCGGATCCGGTCGCGGCCGTCGCAGGTCAGGCTGCCACCGGCTGCTTCATTTCCGTCGCCGTGGCAGCCGCGGCCTCCTCCGCGGTCCCGGCCTCGGCGGCGCCGGGGGCCGGCTTGCGCAGGCCCTTGAGGACGATGACCACGGCCGTCGTGACGCACACGCCCGCCGCGACGGCGACCAGGTACAGGAACGGGTTTCCGATCAGCGGGACCACGAAGATGCCTCCGTGCGGGGCGCGCAGCGTGGCACCGAAGGCCATCGACAGGGCGCCGGTGACCGCGCCGCCCGCCATCGAGGCCGGGATGACGCGCAGCGGGTCGGCCGCGGCGAACGGGATCGCGCCCTCGGAGATGAAGGAGGCGCCCAGGACCCAGGCGGCCTTGCCGTTCTCGCGCTCGGTGGGGGTGAAGAGCTTCTTGCGGATGGTGGTCGCGAGCGCCATGCCCAGCGGCGGGACCATGCCCGCGGCCATCACGGCGGCCATGACCTTCATCGCGGAGTCGCTCGGGTCCTGGACGGCGATACCGGCCGTCGCGAAGGCGTACGCGACCTTGTTGACGGGGCCGCCGAGGTCGAAGCACATCATCAGGCCGAGCAGCACACCCAGGAGGACGGCGTTGGTGCCGGAGAGACCGGCCAGCCAGTCCGTCATGCCCTTCTGGGCCTCGGCGATGGGCTTGCCGATCACGACGAACATCAGGAAGCCGACGATCAGCGAGGAGATCAGCGGGATCACCACCACCGGCATGATGCCGCGCAGCACCGGCGGGATCTTGATCCGCTGGATCGCGAGGACGATGCCACCCGCGAGCAGGCCGGCGACCAGGCCGCCGAGGAAGCCTGCGGCGATGTTGGAGGCGATCATGCCGCCGACGAAGCCGGGTACGAGACCGGGCCGGTCCGCCATGCCGTACGCGATGTAGCCGGCCAGGACCGGGATGAGGAAGCCGAAGGCGACCCCGCCGATCTGGAACAGCAGGGCGCCCCAGCTGTCGACCTGGGTCCAGGAGAAGTGCTCCATGACCGAGGGCGCCTTGTTGATCTCCCAGCCGCCGATCGCGAACCCGAGAGCGATCAGCAGACCGCCCGCGGCGACGAACGGGACCATGTAGCTGACGCCCGTCATCAGCCACTTGCGCAGTTTGGTGCCGTAGTTGTCACCGGACTCCCCGGTCCGCTCGACCGGCGTCCCACCGCCGGCCGCCGACGCGCTGACCTCACCGCGCGCCGCCTTGCCGCGCACCTCGGTGATGAGTGCGGCGGGGCGGTTGATGCCCGCCTTCACGCCGACGTCCACGGTGGGCTTGCCGGCGAAGCGGTCCTTGTCGCGTACGGGGACGTCGTGGGCGAAGATCACGCCGTCCGCCGCGGCGATGACGGCCGGGTCGAGCCGGGTGAAGCCGGCCGAACCCTGCGTCTCGACGACCAGTTCGACGCCTGCCTCGCGGCCCGCGTTCTCCAGGGACTCGGCCGCCATGTAGGTGTGGGCGATGCCGGTCGGACAGGAGGTCACGGCGACGATCCGGAAGGGGCGTGCGGTCGCGGCGTCGGTGTCCTCGCCGGTGGCCGTGTCGGCGTCGGCGGAGGCCGCCGCCGACGCCGACACGGAGTCTGCGGTGGTTCCCTCGGCTTCGGTGGCCGGGGCTTCGGTGGCCGGGGCGGCGTCGCCGGGGGCCTCGTCGCCGCGGATCAGCGCCGCCGCGGCGGTCGCGTCGCCGACGGAGCGCAGCGCGTCGGTGAACTCGGCGTTCATCAGCTGGCGGGCGAGCGACGACAGGATCGTCAGATGGGCGTCGTCCGCGCCGGCGGGGGCGGCGATCAGGAAGATCAGGTCGGCGGGGCCGTCGGCGGCGCCGAAGTCGATGCCCGCGGCGCTGCGCCCGAAGGCGAGCGTCGGCTCGGTGACGTGGGCGCTGCGGCAGTGCGGGATGCCGATGCCGCCGTCGAGGCCGGTGGGCATCTGGGCCTCACGGGCGGCCACGTCGGCGAGAAAGCCCTCCAGGTCGGTCACCCGGCCCAGGGCCACCATGCGCTCGGCGAGGGATCGCGCCGCCGCTTCCTTCGTTTGGACGGACAGGTCGAGATCGACCAGGTCCGCGGTGATCATGTCGCTCATCGCGGGCTCCTTCGCACGCGTATCGCCCGGGGCATGGGGTGGTGGGCGAGGGTGGGGACGGGGACGGGGGGTGCTGCGGCGGTGCAGTGGGGGGAGGTGGGGGAGGCGGAGACGAGGCCGGGGAAACCCCGCCTCCGTGGGGTGGCAGGCGGGTTCGGACCGTGCCTCCCCTGGTCGGCAGGGTGCCTGTGGCGGCCCGGCCGACCATGTCGAGCGGCCGATCGAGCGGCGCGTAACGAGGGACCTCGCCGCTCGATGACCGGTTCGCCGGGCAGCACGGGGACCGCCGGGACCACGGTGACCACGGTGACCACGGGAGTCACAGTCGCCGTCGGGACAGGGAACGCAGCGGTCGCCGTCAGGACGGGGGACTCAATCGTCTTCAGCCTGGACGGCACCGGAGCCGTCCTTGAGAACGACCCCGCAGTCACCGTCAGCACAGACGGCACCGAGGTCGTCCTCAGGGAGGACCCCGCGGTAGTCGTCAGCACGGACAGCGCCGGAGTCGTCCTCGAGGACGATCCCGCGGTCACCGTCAGCGCGGACGGCGCCGGAGTCGTCGTCGGTGTGGTCGCCGTGGGGCTCGTCGTCATGACACCGGCTCCTTCAGTTCGCGGTCCACCGGCACCTGGGCCGTGACCGTGACGGTGGCCGGGTCCAGGTCGTCCGGGGTCGGCATCACGCTGCCGGGCAGCTGTACGGCCGCCGCTCCGTGCGCGACGGCGGAGGCGAGCGCCGCGGGACCGCTGCCGCCGGCGACGAGGAAGCCGGCGAGGGAGGAGTCGCCGGCGCCCACGTTGCTGCGTACGACGTCGACGCGGGCGCTCGCGAACCAGGTGCCCGTGTCCTCCACGAGCAACTGCCCGTCGGCGCCCAGGCTCGCGAGCACGGCACGGGCGCCCATTCCGCGCAGTTCCTCGGCGGCCTTCACCGCGTCGCCCACGGTGGCCAGGGGGCGTCCGACGGCTTCCGCGAGCTCTTCGGCGTTCGGCTTGACGACATCGGGCCGTTCCCGCAGCGCCTCCAGGAGGGCGCGCCCGGAGGTGTCCAGGGCGATGCGTGCTCCTCCGGCGTGCGCCCTGGCGACCACCTCGGCGTACCAGGAGGGCGCGAGACCGCGGGGCAGGCTGCCGCAGCAGGCGATCCAGTCGGCGTCGCGTGACTGTTCGCGGACCGTCTCCAGGAGCAGTTCCTGCTCTTCCCGGGACAGCTCGGGCCCGGGTGCGTTGATCTTCGTCAGGACGCCGTCCGACTCCGCGAGTGCGATGTTCGAGCGGGTGGCTCCGGTGACCGGGACCGGCGCGACCTCGATGCCCTGTGCGTCGAGCAGGTCGGCGACGAGTGCGCCCGGTGCGCCACCCAGGGGCAGGACGGCGACCGTGCGCCGTCCGGCGGCGGCGACCGCGCGCGAGACGTTCACGCCCTTGCCGCCCGGGTCCATCCGCTCGCCGGTGGCGCGGATGACTTCGCCACGGTCGAGGGACGGGACCTCGTAGGTGCGGTCCAGGGACGGGTTGGGGGTGACGGTGAGGATCATGCGCGTACTACTTCCGTGCCGCCGCGCTCGATGGCGGCCGCGTCGTCGGGGCTCAGCCCGCTGTCGGTGATCAGCAGGTCCACGTCGCTCAGGTCGCCGAAGCGGGCGAAGTGCTCCTGGCCGTGCTTGGCCGAGTCGGCGAGCAGTACCACGCGGCGCGCGGCGGCGACGGCCGCCCGCTTCACCGCGGCCTCGGCGAGGTCGGGGGTGGTCAGCCCGTGCTCGGCGGAGAACCCGTTGGCGGCGACGAACAGGACGTCGGCGCGGATCTCGCCGTACGCACGCAGCGCCCACGCGTCCACGGCGGCGCGCGTGCGGTGCCGTACGCGCCCCCCGACGAGGTGCAGTTGCATGCCCGGGTGGTCCGCGAGGCGGGCCGCGATGGGCAGGCTGTGCGTGACGACGGTGAGCGAGGCCTCCAGCGGGAGGGCGGCGGCCAGACGGGCGACCGTGGTGCCGGCGTCGAGGATCACCGTGCCCTCGGTGGGCAGTTCCGTGAGGGCCGCCTTGGCGATGCGGTCCTTCTCGTCTGCGGAGGTGCCTTCGCGTTCGGCGAGGTCCGGTTCGAAGTCGAGGCGTCCGGCGGGTATGGCACCGCCGTGGACGCGGCGCACCAGGCCGGCCCGGTCGAGGGCCTTGAGGTCGCGGCGGATCGTCTCCGCCGTGACCTGGAACTCCTCGGCCAGCGACAGGACGTCCACCCGGCCGCCGTCACGGGCGAGCCGCAGGATCTCCTGCTGCCGCTCCGGTGCGTACATGTCCGTTTCCCTCCGACCGTTACCGGATTTATGCCCGAACCTGTGGTTTCGCCTCGGAGGCTACGCTCGGATTTCTGGAAAGTAAACAGGTTCGGACGCGATGTGGGCACAAACGGACTTCGCCCCCTTGCACCAGGACATGCCCCTCCTCTGCAGGAGACGCGTGAGGGGCCCGTCACCCGATCGGGTGACGGGCCCCTCACGCGGGAGCCTCCGCGCTCAGGCGACGAGCTCGCGCTCCCGGTCCCCGGAGGGGGCCGCCTCCGGGGCGTCCTCGGCGCCGCCCTCGAGGTGCTGGGCCGGCCGCTTCGGCAGGGCGAACATCAACAGGAAGATCGCGAACATCACCAGGGCGACCCAGCCCAGGGCGTGCTCGAAGGCGTCGACGAAGGCGGGGCCCACGTCGGCCGGGGTCAGCCGGTCGCCGATCCGGCCGAAGAAGACGACCGCGACCAGGCCGAGTCCGAGCGCGTTGCCCATCTGCTGGACGGTGTTGATCAGCCCGGACGCCGAACCGGCGTGCTCGCGTGGTACGTCCGACAGCACCGCGTCCGTCAGCGGGGCGACGATCAGTCCCATGCCGACGCCCATCACGACCAGCGGAAGCGCCATCTGCCACGGGGCGATGCCGAGGCCGTACCGCTCGGACTCCCAGATGTAGAGGAGCACGCCGACGCCCATGGTCAGGGCGCCCGTCTGAAGCACCTTGCGCCCGAAGCGCGGGACCAGCTTCTGCACGGACAGTCCGGCGGCCGTCGAGACGGCGAGCGAGAACGGGACACCGGTCAGCCCCGCCCGCAGCGGGCTCCAGCCCAGGCCGGTCTGCATGTACAGCGTCCAGACCAGGAAGAACACGCCGAGGCCGACCCCGAAGACGGTCTGCACGGCGACGCCCGCCGCGAAGCTGCGCACCCGGAAGAGGGAGAGCTCGATCAGCGGCGAGCCGTCCCGCGCGCCCTTGCGCCGCTCGTACGCGACCAGCGCCCCGAAGACACCGATCGAGCCGGCCATCGACACGTACCCCCACACCGGCCAGTCCAGCTCGCGGCCGCGGGTGAGCGGGTAGAGCAGCATGAGCAGGCCGAGGGTGACCAGGACGACGCCGACGAGGTCCAGCTTCAGCGCCTTCGGCGCCTTGGACTCCGTGATGAATCGGCTGCCGAGGATCAGGCCCGCGATACCGACCGGCAGGTTGATGAGGAAGATCGGCCGCCACTCCAGACCGAAGAGGTTCCACTCGGTCAGCAGCGCGCCGAGCAGTGGCCCGGAGACGGCGCCCAGCCCCACGATCGCGCCGAAGAGCCCGAAGACCTTCCCCCGCTCGTGCGCCGGGAAGGTGGCGTGCACGATCGACAGCACCTGCGGCACCATCATCGCCGCCATGGCGCCCTGGAGGATGCGGGAGGCGACCAGCATCTCCGGGTTCGCGGCGAAGCCGCACAGTGCGGAGGCGAGGGTGAAGCCGCCGATGCCGAGGAGGAACAGCCGCTTGCGGCCGTGGATGTCGCCGAGCCGGCCGCCGGTGATGAGCCCGGCGGCGAAGGCGAGCGCGTAACCGGCGGTGATCCACTGGATCTGGCTCCAGGAGGCGCCCGCCTCCTCCTGGATGGAGGGGATCGCGATGTTGACGATCGTGACGTCGACGAGGTCCATGAAGGCCGCGGTCATCACGATGGCGAGCGCGAACCAACGGCGACGGTCGCCCGGCGCCGCCTTGGCTGCTGCTCGAGGGCCGGGCGAGGACTCGGGCGAGGACTCGAGGGAGGTCTCCGTGGAGGTCATGATGTGACAGTAGGACCGCACTAGGTCAGATCATGTCCTAGATCTGCGGCATCCTCGGACACATGACGACGGACACCCCGGCTCGGCTGCTCCAGCTCCTCTCCCTCCTCCAGACGCCCCGCGAATGGCCCGGCGGCGAGCTCGCCGACCGGCTCGGAGTCTCCCGCCGCACGGTCCGACGGGACATCGACAGGCTGCGCGAGCTGGGTTACCCCGTGCAGGCGAGCCTCGGCTCGGACGGCGGCTACCGGCTGGTGGCGGGAAAGGCGATGCCGCCGCTGGTGCTCGACGACGAGGAAGCGGTGGCGATCGCCGTCGGCCTGCGGGCGGGGGCGGGACACGCGCTGGAGGGCGTCGACGAGGCGTCCGTCCGGGCCCTGGCCAAACTGGAGCAGGTGCTGCCCGCCCGGCTGCGCCACCGCGTCTCCACCCTCCAGGCCGCAACCACACCGCTGACCAGCGGGGACGGCGCGAGCATCGCACCCGAGACGCTGACCGTCATCGCCTCGACGGTGGCCGGGCAGGAACGGCTGCGGTTCGCCTACCGCGCCAAGGACGGCACGGAGTCGCGCCGTCTGACCGAGCCCTACCGGCTCGTCTCCACGGGCCGGCGGTGGTACCTCGTGGCGTACGACCTCGACCGCGAGGACTGGCGGACCTTCCGGGTGGACCGGGTCGCGGACCCGTTCGCGACCGGGGCCCGCTTCACTCCGCGCGAGCTGCCGACGGGGAGCGCGGCGGAATACCTCCGGCGATCCATCCAACTGCGCCCGGACGCCTACGAGTACGAACTCGACGTCACGTTCGAGGCACCGACGGAGTTCGTGACGGCCCGCCTGCCGACGTGGCTGGGCACCCCGGACGCGCACCCGACGGCGGGCACCGACGGCGGGGACGGGTGCCGACTGCGGGCGACGACCAGCAACCCGGTGGAGTGGGTGGCGATGCGGCTGGCGACACTGGGCTGCGAGTTCTCGGTCCAGGGGCCGCCGGAACTGGTCCGGTGCGCACGTGAGTTGGGCGCCCGCCTGAGCCGATCGGCCGGGACGGAGGGCACCCCGGGGAGCGCCGGACGGTGAGAGAACAGGCGCGGGAAGGGCGCGCGAGGGGCGAGCGCGAGAAGGGACGAGCGCGGAGAGGGCGCGGGAGGGGGCGCGGGAGGGGGCGCGGGTCAGGCCTCCTCCGCCGGGCTCTCTTCCCACGCGAACCCGTGCAGGGCCCGCAGATTGCGCAACGCCAGCTCTGCGGGACCCCGTCGGCCGGTCGGGGGCAGGTTGGTCACCGCCCAGCTCTCGACCGCGACCCGCACCGCCGCCCCGGCCACCGCCGCGGCGAACCGCTGATAGGGGGAGGCAACGTTGTCGAGAGGGGAAGCGACCTCGGAAGCGGCGGCAGCAGGGACGTCTGAGGAGACTTCCGAAGCGGCGCGCGAGGAGACTTCCGAAGCGGCGCGCGAGGAGACTTCCGAAGCGGCGCCCGACGAGACGTTCGAAGCGGCGCCCGACGAGACGTTCGAAGAGACGTCCGCAGCGATGTCAGGGGCGTCTGACGGGGTGACCGAAGGGACGACTGAAGAAGCGTCAGCAGTGGCGGACGTGGCGGCTGAACCGGCGCCTGACGTCGCGTCGGAGGCGGGTGTACGGGGTGCCGCCGCCGTCCGCTCCGCCAGTATCTCCGTGAGCGTCGCCTCCGAGGTGTGGCAGACCTCCGCCCAGACCTTGCCGAGGGCGGGGCTGGTTCCGGCCAGTCGGATCAGGGTGCGGACCCACTCCCAGGACGCCGCCGAAACTCCGCGGCCGGGGACGAGGGTGTGTCGTATCGCGTGTTCCAGGGCCTGCGGCACGGTCAGTTCGGCCGGGGCCTCGCGTACCGCCTCCGCCCAGCGCTGCGCGCCCGCCGCGTAGAGCGGGGCGATGGCCTCTTCCTTGGTGGCGAAGTACCGGTAGAAGGTACGCGGGGCGATGCCCGCCGCCTGGGCGATGTCCTCTGCGCGGGTGGCCTTCAGCCCCCGGCTGGCGAAGAGGCCTGCCGCCGCACGGGCGATCTCCATGCGGGTGGCCGCTTTGCGCCGCTCGGTCAGCGAAGCCGAGGCGGAGGGGGAGGTCGAGCTGATCACGTCGGCAGGCTATGCCCATGTGGCACAATCTGCCATTCGGGCGGGCCACCCCGTGGTTCAGGTACGGGGTGCCCCGCCCTCTCAGCCTGCCCCGTCACCCTGTCATATGCCCGGCGGGACGTGTGCGCCCGCAATCCCGCCCTTGGCCGACAATCGGGTGCCCGGGTACGAAGGTGAGCCGGGCCCCGGCGCCTGGGGGGAGAGGCACCGAAGCCCGGCTCGGGGAAAGTCCCGGCGCCGGGGGGATGTGCGTCGGGACTTGGCTCATGTGCGGCGAAGATGGCAGGAAGGGCGGGGCTGCGAGGTCCGGTCCGTCGGAGGGCCGGCCGACTCGGACTCCCGTGCCCAGAAGTCTTGTTCCCGCGCTCTTCCCCATTGAAGCGGCGTTCCTGCGCCATGTTCGCGCGGCCCTCCACCACCCGGCGCACGCTGGCGGGAACCCTGCACCACAAGGCGCCCGAAGCCCACTCGTCGCAGCTCCGGGCCGTAGCGCGGCGCCCGTTCGCCGTGGAGCGATGGCCACACCGACCACCGGCAACCGCCGCCGAAGGCACCCGACCCGGAAGCCCCCATCGGCCATGAGTCACGAGCCACCAGTCACAGCGGTCAGCGGCGTCAGCCGTCAGCCGTCAGCCGTCAGCCGTCAGCCGTCAGCCGTCAGCCGTCAGCCGTCAGCCGTCAGCCGTCAGCCGTCAGCCGTCAGCCAACGGTTCGCTGGTCGTCGGGCAACGATCCCCAGGTCATCGGCAGGTTGGCGGCCGACCGGGGCCCCGCGTCGCCCGGCGGAGCGTCGGGCTCCGGCCGGCCGACGGAAGGACAAGCGCCTACGCCGCCGCCTCGAAGCCCGTGTCGCGGGCCAGCTTCTTCAGTTCCAGCAGGGCGTGCTTCTCGATCTGGCGGATGCGTTCCCTCGTCAGGCCGTGTTCCTTGCCGACCTCGGTCAGGGTGCGCTCACGACCGTCGTCGATGCCGTACCGCATCTTGATGATGGAGGCCGTGCGCGGCTCGAGGCGGTCGATCAGGCCGTCGAGTTCCTCGCTGCGCAGCAGGGTCATGACGGACTGCTCCGGCGAGACCGCGGACGTGTCCTCCAGCAGGTCGCCGAACTGGGTCTCACCCTGGTCGTCGACCGCCATGTTCAGCGATACCGGGTCGCGGGCCCAGTCCAGGACGTCCGTGACGCGCTCCGGCGTCGAACCGAGCTCCGTCGCGATCTCCGCGGGCTCCGGGTCGCGGCCGTTCTCGCGGTTGAACTCGCGCTGCACACGACGGATCCGGCCGAGCTCCTCCACCAGGTGGACGGGCAGGCGGATCGTGCGCGACTGGTCCGCTATCGAGCGGGTGATGGCCTGACGGATCCACCAGGTCGCGTACGTGGAGAACTTGAAGCCCTTGCGGTAGTCGAACTTCTCGACCGCGCGGACCAGACCGGCGTTGCCCTCCTGGATGAGGTCGAGGAGCGGGAGACCGCTGCGGGGATAGCGGCGGGCCACCGCGACGACGAGCCTGAGGTTGGAACGGATGAAGACGTCCTTGGCCCGCTCGCTCTCGGCGACCAGCGCCTCGAGTTCCTCGCGCGAGGCCTCCGCACGGGACTCCTCGTCACCGTCGAGGACCTGCTGCGCGAATACGCCGGCCTCGATGATCTGAGACAACTCGACTTCCTTGGCGGCGTCGAGCAGAGGTGTGCGCGCGATTTCGTCGAGGTACATGCCGACCAGGTCGCGGTCGGCGATCTCGCCGCCATGGGCGCGAACACTGCGGGCCGCGTCGGTCGTCTCGCCATTGGCGGACTTGCGACGGGCGACGGCACGGGTTGCCATGCGTGCTCCCTTGCGATGGAGGTTCAGCGGGTGGCCCTTCAGACACCAGGCACTCTCGGATTCGGACTCTCCTCGGGTGCCCTGCATCTGATGGAAACAACGACTGGAATCAGGACAGAATTCCCAACCCGCACCCCGATTTTGATGATCTTGCAGTACCCTGTCCGACCACGCGAGGAGGCGCGATGTCGTCGGAACGTACAGAGGTGCAGGTCAGACCGGGAGTCGAGGGTGACCTCGAAGCCCTCACCAGCCTCTACAACCACTACGTACGTGAGACGCCCATCACATTCGACACGGTGGCCTTCACTCCGGAAGAGCGACGTCCTTGGCTGCTCTCCCACCCTGAAGACGGGCCGCACCGCCTGATGGTTGCCACGGAAGCGGACTCACAGGACATCCGGGGGAGCTCACAGGAAATCCTGGGTTATGCCACATCCAGCGCCTACCGGCCGAAGGCGGCCTACTCCACCTCGGTGGAGGTCACGGTCTACGTCGCCCCGCACGCCGGCCGGCGCGGCATCGGCACGCTCCTCTACAAGGCGCTCTTCGAGGCACTGGCCGACGAGGACCTGCACCGCGCCTACGCGGGCATCGCGCAGCCGAACGAAGCGTCCGCGCGGCTGCACGAGCGCTTCGGCTTCCGGCACGTCGGCACGTACCGCGAGGTCGGCCGCAAGTTCGACCGCTACTGGGACGTGGCCTGGTACGAGAAGGAACTCCGACCCCGGACGGAGCCCTCCCTTCAGAGGCCGCCCCGACTACTCCTCAGGTAGCCCTGGGCCGGGCGGAGCCGTGATCCCGTACGCGGTCTCGACAAGGGGCCCATGGACCCCACACAGACGCCATACGGCCGCCCTCTGGCCCCAGCCTCCGCGCCAGCCCCAGCCCCAGCCCCGCGGTGGAGCGTCAGCCGAACTGCACGGACCGCTTCGCCATCCCCATCCAGAACCCGTCGATCACGGACTTCTGCGCGTCCAGCTCGCCGGACATCTCCGCGGCGCCCATCGTCACGAAGAGGGGGGCGAAGTGCTCGGTGCGCGGGTGGGCGTAACGGCCGGCCGGGGCCTTGTGAAGGAAGTCCAGCAGCCCGTCCCAGTCGCGGTTCTCCAGCGCGTGACGGCCCCAGTCGTCGAACTCCGAGGACCAGGTCGGCACTCCCCCGCCGGTGTGCCGCAGCGCGGCCAGGTTGTGGGTGAAGAAGCCGGAACCGACGATCAGGACGCCCTCGTCGCGCAGCGGCGCGAGCTTGCGCCCGATCTCCATCAGCTTCACGGGGTCGAGGGTCGGCATGGAGATCTGGAGGACCGGGATGTCGGCGGCCGGGAACATCTCGACGAGCGGCACGTAGGCGCCGTGGTCGAGGCCTCGGTCGGGAATGTCCTGCACAGGGGTACCAGGGGCGCGCAGCAGCTTCCGTACGCTCTCGGCGAGCTCGGGTGCGCCGGGGGCGGCGTACTTCACCTGGTAGTAGTGCTCGGGGAAGCCCCAGAAGTCGTAGACCAGGGGGACCGGGTCGACGGCGCCCAGGGCGAGGGGGGCCTCCTCCCAGTGGGCGGAGACCATCAGGATCGCCTTGGGGCGGGGCAGGTCGGCGGACCAGGCCGCGAGTTCGCCGGGCCAGACCGGGTCGTCCGCGAGGGGCGGGGCGCCATGGCTGAGGTAGAGCGCGGGCATGCGCTCCTGGGGGAGGGCACGCTCCTGGGGTGCGGCGGACATGGCAACTGCTCCTTCCGGGACCTCGGCCCCTGACTCCGGACGCTCCCGCCTCCGGTCGCTTCCGGCTCGAACGCGTCGGGCTTCGAACGCCTTCGGCTCCGGACGCTTCCGGCTCCGGGTGCTCGGCGGGGTTCGGATGCTCGGCGACCCTGAACGCTCGACGGCGACGAACGCTTCGGGACGCTTGATTGAAATCTAAAACGTCACTGCCGGCCAGCATATTCCTGATTGGTTTAAACTTCAAGGAGAAGGCGTTTACAGTGGACTACATGACGAAGGCATCCGCATCCGCTGACGAGCCCCAGTGGCTCACCGCCGAGGAACAGCGCATCTGGCGCTCCTACGTGCACGCCACGACCCTCCTCGAAGACCACATGGACCGCCAGCTCCAGCGTGAAGCGGGTATGCCGCACATCTACTACGGCCTGCTCGTCAAGCTCGCCGAGTCCAGCCACCGGCGGCTCCGGATGACCGAGCTGGCCAAGTACGCGAAGATCACCCGCTCCCGTCTCTCCCACGCCGTCGCCCGGCTGGAGAAGAACGGCTGGGTGCGCCGTGAGGAGTGCGACTCCGACAAACGCGGCCAGTTCGCCGTACTGACCGAGCAGGGCCTGGAGGTGCTGAAGCGCGCCGCGCCGGGCCATGTCGCCGTCGTACGCCACGCGGTGTTCGACCGGCTCACCCCCGAACAGCAGAAGTCCCTCGGCGAGATCATGCAGATCGTCGCCGAGGGACTTCAGCCCGATGAAGCGGGTGCGGACCTGCCCTGGCTCCGCTAGTTCCCGTAGCCGGCTCAGTTCCGCAACCGGCTCAGTTCCGCAGCCGGGTCAGTTCCGTAGGCGGGTCAGTGGACCATCACCGGCACCGCCACGTCCTCGCCGTCCTCCGCACCCGAGCCCGCGACCGGGCCCATGTCCGGCTTGCCGGCGTTGACGAGGGTCAGGGCGATCGTGGCGGCGGCGACCAGGATGCCGACGGCGAACCAGATGGCGCTGGTGTAGCCGTGCACCATGCCCTCCAGCTGCACCAGCTGCTGCTGGGGCCTGGAGGTGGCACCGGCGACGTGGTCCTTGATGTACGAGGTCGTCGCGGACGCGGCGATGGTGTTCAGCAGGGCGGTGCCGATCGCGCCGCCCACCTGCTGCGAGGTGTTGACCATCGCGGAGGCGACACCGGCGTCCCGCGGCTCGATGCCGTAGGTGGCCAGGGACATCGCCGGCATGAACGCCGTACCCATACCGAGGCCGAGCAGCAGCATCGCCGGCATCAGCACGGCCGCGTACGAGGTGTCGATCTCCAGCCGGGTCAGCAGCAGCATGCCGAGGGCGGCGACCAGGAAGCCGGGGCCCATCAGCAGGCGCGGGGCGACCCGGGTCATCAGGCGGGTGCCGATCTGGGTGGAGCCGGTGATCATGCCCGCGATCATCGGAAGGAAGGCGAAACCGGTCTTGACCGGCGTGTAGCCCTTCACGATCTGCAGGTAGTAGGTCAGGAAGAGGAACAGACCGAACATCGAGATGATCGCGAGGCCGAGGGAGAGGTAGATCCCTCCACGGTTGCGCTCGGTGATCACGCGCAGCGGCAGCAGCGGGGCCTTGACCTTGGACTCGACGACCACGAAGGAAGCCAGCAGCACGACGGACGCGACGAACATGCCGACCGTCACGGAGTCGCTCCAGCCCTCGGACTCGGCGCGGGTGAAGCCGTAGACCAGGGAGACCAGACCGAGGGTGGAGAGGATGACGCCCGGGACGTCGAGGGCGGAGCGGTTGCGGCCGCCCTCGGGCTCACGGATGACGAAGTAGGCGCCGGCCGCGGCGATGATCGCGAACGGGATGTTGACGAAGAACGTCCAGCGCCAGTCGAGGTACTCGGTGAGGAAACCGCCGAGGATGAGGCCGACGGCGCCGCCGCCACCGGCGATCGCGCCGTAGATGCCGAAGGCCTTGGCGCGCTCCTTCGCGTCGGTGAACATCACGGCGAGCAGGGAGAGTGCGGCGGGCGCGAGCAGGGCGCCGAACGCGCCTTGCAGGGCACGGGCACCGAACATCATCGCCTCGTTGGCGGCGGCGCCGCCGAGTGCGGAGGCCGCGGCGAAGCCGCCCAGACCGACGACGAAGGCACGCTTACGGCCCCACAGGTCGGCTATGCGGCCGCCGAAGAGCAGCAGACCGCCGAAGGCGAGGGCGTAGGCGGTGACGATCCACTGCCGGTTGCCGTCGGAGATGCCCAGGTCCTGCTGGGCGGAGGGCATCGCGATGTTCACGATGGTGGCGTCGAGGACGACCATCAGCTGGGCGAGGGCGATGAACGCCAGCGCCTTCCAGCGGTTGGCGTCCGGGCCGCCCGTCTTACCGGGGGCCTTCTGGGCTGTTTCAGACATGGGGATACCCGCTTCGGGACTTCGTGACGGAAAAGAAGTGAGATAAGGGGCGGCTCGTCAGCGCTGACGGACCGTTGCTCGATGTGTGCTCGGTACTTCAGGAGTGCTCGGTACTTGAAGAGTGCTCGGTATGTGAGGAGTGCTCGGTGCTCAGGAGTAACTCGTTGCTCGGGGAGTAACTCGTCGCTCGATGGACGCTCGACGGGCGTGACGGCTCATGAGGGTCGCCGTCGGCCGCCTGCCGCCGAAGCAAGGTGAGGGCGACCGAGGGCCATCAGGGGCGCCGCGGACCGGCGGCCACCAGTGCGGGTGATGACGACTGCTGCTGCTGCGGTTTCACGAACCGGTCGTTCAGGCCTGGCGCAGATCCTCCATGGTCACGGCCGAACCCGGCAGGACCGAAGGGGCCGGGGCCCGCAGTCCGTCGAGGAACACCTGAAGGTGGCGGTGGACGAAACGGTCGGCGTTCAGGCAGCCGGTACCGGCCGGGGGCCGGCTGAGCTGAGCCACCGCGATCATCACGTCTCCCACGCCGACGTCGGGCCTGAGCTGCCCGGCCGCCTTCGCACGGTCCATGACCTCCTCGATGATCCGCTCGACCCGTTCGCGCGCGGTTTCGAGGTCGGGGTGGTGCTCGTCGAAGGTGCTGGAGATCATCGGGCACAGCGCGCTGAGCCGTTCATCGGCGGAGGCGTGCACGAACCGCTCCAGCGCCCCGAACGCGTCCCTCTCGGCGAGGGCGACCTGTCCGTGCTGGACCATGCGGTCCAGCACGGAGCAGACGACCTCACGCACCAGGGCGTCACGGTCGGGGAAGTTCCGGTACACCGTGGCATTCCCGACACCGGCCCGGCGAGCGATCTCGTCGAGCGGCACATCGGCACCGAACTCGACGAGCATCTCGCGGGCGGCGGTGACGATCCGCTCCCGGTTGCGCAGAGCGTCGGCACGGGGCCGGGTCGCCTTGCGCACGGTGGGGGTAGCGGTCGCGGTCTGCACGGTGCACTCCTTCTGACGTTCGACGTTTCGACGTATCTGAGTATCTGCGTATCTGCGTTTGGACGGATCCACGTATCGACGCTGATGGCGATCCGGGGATCGACTCCCCGTTTCGCTCGGACACATGGCTAAACGGGGATGGCGTCCCCGGTTATTTCCCAAACCCCGAAGTTTCTTCATGTGACCTGGGTCACACGTCTCTCACGGCCGGAGTCGAGCCGGACCGGGCGGACCGGAGCGGCGGACGGAGGCCCACCGGGAACGGGCGGACCGAGGCGGACCGGAGCGGGCGAACCGGGGCGGAGATGAGCTCACAGCCGTAGCCGGGACCACCAGGAGACGAGTGCGACCAGGGGGGATGTGAGCACGTGAACGGTACCGCCACAGCCGTACCGGCCGGTAATCCACGATCGGTCTCCTCCAGCGCGCGCCCGCGTGCACCCCGTCGGAGGGTGATCGAAAGGGTGCAGCCGGTGACCTGTGGCTGCCTGGAGCGAAAGGCCCCTGCATGCAGCCGCAGCCCCTGCGCACCGCCCCGGCCCGCGCAGGCGAGCCACTGCGCCGTCGGATACGCCCGCGCCGCGTCGCCGCCCTCGTCTCCGTCTCCGTGCTGACGCTGACGGTCAGCACGTCGGCCGGATCAGGACGCCTCGCGCCCGTCCCCGGTGCGACGACGGCCGGCGCGGGCCCTGTCTCCGTGGCCCGTTCCTCCGCCCTCGCCCCCTGCATGATCAACGGCCGCGCCACCGTCCAGATGTCGGAGGGCCTGCCCACACCCGGCGGCTACTCCCGCTCCACCGGCACCGTCCGCGCCCTCACCCTGATGATCGACTTCTCCGACGCGCCCGGCCGGGGCAGCGCGCTCAGCCGCTACCGCGAGTTCTTCCCGCAGACCGGGGAATGGTTCCGCACGGCGTCCTACGGCCGACTCGACTACCGCGCCGAGACGCCGATCCGGCGCTGGCTGCGCATGCCCAAGCCGTTCCGCGAGTACGGCATAGAGCGCGGCGCGCCCTTCGATCCCGGCTACCGCGAACTCGTCCAGGACATCGTGGCCTCCGCCGACCCGACGGTGGACTTCCGCTCGTACGACCTTCTGAACGTGCTCGTCACCCCGAACGCGGGTCCCTCCGCCCTGGACACGGTCCTTTCGGTGACGTTCGCCGGCAACGCGGAGGCACCGGTCGCCGACGGCGTGACCGTGGCGAACGCCTCCTTCGTGTACTCCCGCCAGGACGACGGCTCAGGCTCCTACGACCGCACCGGTTACCGCGTACTCCCCCACGAGAACGGCCATGTCTTCGGCTTGCCCGACCTCTACACCCAGGAGGGCGGGGGCGCCGTCGGCCACTGGGACATCATGAGCGAGGACTGGGGCGCCAACAACGATCTGCTCGGCTGGCACAAGTGGAAACTCGGCTGGCTGGACGCCTCCCAGATCGCCTGCGCGGCCTCACCGGGCACGACGGAGTACCCGCTGACCCCCCTCTCCCGCACGGCCGGCCCGAAGCTGATCTTCGTCCCGTTGAGCGAGCGCACCGGTTACGCCGTCGAACTGCGCGCCCGCGGCGGAAACGACGAGTCGGTGTGCCGGTCGGGCGTCCTCATCTACAAGGTTGACGCGGACGTCGACACCGGCATGGGCCCGGTCACGGTCTACGACTCCCACACCGACAGCGGTGGCTGCACCCGCAGCCCCAACGTCCACGCGGAACTCTCCGACGCCCCCTTCGCGCCGGGCGAGACGTTCAAGGATCCCAAGAGGGGCATCCGTATCTCGGTGGTGGCGGCGGACCTGAAGGGCGACTACCGCGTACGGGTGAGCCGGGGGTAGCCAGACCGGCCAGGTGGATGCGGGCGGAAAAGACGGGGCAGGCGGACGGAGTCACGCGGCCCGCGGGGCGACCACGGCTACCGTAGGCCTCCCCGACGCCGTATCACCACGCACGACCAAGCACCCACACCCACACCCCCACCCAGCGGGCAAGCACCCACACCACGAGCACGCACCCACGGGCACGCACGAACCCCCATGCCCGAGCACGTACACAGTCCCCCGCCACCCGCCACCCGCCATCCACCCCGACTGCTGCACGCCGCCGCCACTGCACAGCACGTTGTCCCTGCCCCCACCGCCAGTTCCACCGCCGTATCGGAGAGCCGAGCAGTTATGTCCGCGAAGACGACCGCATCCGTTCCGGCCTCGGTTCCGGCCTCGGTTCCGGTTCCGGTCCTGGAGGCGGGGCAGGCGCCGACGGAGGCGGTTTCGCCACTGATCCGCGGGATCGCCGTGTTGCGGCAGCTGACCGAAGCGGGCGGCACGATGAGCCTGAGCGGGCTGGAGCGGTCCACCGGCCTCGCCCGGTCCACGGTCGACCGCATCACCGCGACCCTCACCCGCATGGGGTACGTCCGTCTCGACGGCCGCGACGCGACCCTCACCCCGCACGTCATGGAGCTGGGCAACGCCTACCTGGCCGCGCTGCGCCTGCCCGCGCTGCTGTCCGCCCGCGCGGACCGCCTGGCCGACGAACTGGACGAGTCCGTGTCCCTGGCGGTCGCCGACCGCGACGGCATCCGCTTCATCCACCAGGCGACCCGCCGCCGCGCGATGTCCCTGAGCTTCCGCATCGGCGACCTGCTCCCCGCCGAACGCACCGCGCCGGGACCGCTGTTCGCGACGGAGTGGACGGACGAGGAGTGGCAGGCCTGGCGCGCCCGCAGGACGCGGGATCCGCAGAACAGCGACTTCCCGACCGTGCCGCCGCCGCCCCCGCAGAGCGCGTCGAGCGACGAGGACTTCATCCGCAGGACCGCGCGGGCGGCGGAGGAGAACTGCGCCCTGGACGACCAGCTGATCGAACCGGGGCTGGTCGCGGTCTCCGTCCCGGTACGGGATCCGCGCACCGCCCGGATCGCGTGCGTGGCGAACGTCGTCAGCCATACGAGCCGGCACACGTCGGCGGACCTGCGCGAGACGCTCCTCCCCCGCCTCCGTCTGGCCGTGGCCGCGATGGAGGAGGACCTGCGCCGGGCACCGCGCCCCGAACAGGATCCGCCCTCTGCGGGACTGGCGACCTGGACCGGCGCGTCGAAGCAGGAGCTGGGCCGCGGATTCGTCGAGTCCCTGGCCCGGGGCCTGACCGTCCTGGCGGCGTTCGACGAGAGCCGGGCGGAGCTGACCCTCACGGAGGTCGCGAAGGCGACCGGCCTGGCGAGGGCGACGGCCCGCCGCGCCCTGATCACCTACGAGCACCTGGGTTTGGTGACCCCCACGCCCCGCCGCGCGTTCGCCCTCACTCCCCAGGTCCTCTCCCTCGGCTTCCCGCCCCTCTCCCGCACGTCCCTCCCCCGGATCGCGACCCCTCACCTGACGGCGCTGACGGACGCCATCCAGGAGACGACCTCCCTGGCGGTCCTGACCGAGCGGGGCGACGAGATCCAGTACACGGCCCGGGCTACCGCGAACCACGTCATGAGCGTGGACATCGCAGTGGGCACCCGGCTCCCGGCCGCCTCCACATCCATGGGCCGCCTCCTCCTGACCGGCCCGGCGGCGGAGGCGTCCTACACCCTCATCGACGAGGAACCGGAACAGGGCGTACGGGCGATCGCGGTCCCGATCCACGACCGGGCCGGCCGGGTGATCGCCGCCCTCGACGCGGCGACCCACGTCGCCCGCCGCACAGCCGAGGAGTGCGTCCACGACATCCTCCCGGCCCTCCTCACTACCGCCTCCCACATCGAGACAGACCTCCACACAGCCGCCCGCTTCACCCACGTCCCCCTGACCTGACCCCCACACCCCTCCAACCCGCATCCGGTACGCTGACGCCTGTGACCCACAGGGCCACATCCCGCCTTCGTAGCTCAGGGGATAGAGCACCGCTCTCCTAAAGCGGGTGTCGCAGGTTCGAATCCTGCCGGGGGCACCAGGTCAAAGGCCCACCACCTACGGATTTCCGTAGGTGGTGGGCCTTTGACGGTAGCGGTTGACGGCAGTCGCGTCTCAGGCGGCGGGCAGACGGCGCTTGAGCAGCCGGTCCATGTGGCTGATCGCCTCCCGCTGGGTGTCGTGCACGACGTGCGTGTACACGTCCATCGTGATGCTGATCTGGCTGTGGCCCAGGATCTCCATGATGACCCGTGGCGCGACGCCAGCCGCCGTCAGCAGCGTGGCGCAGCCGTGCCGTGCGTCGTGCAGCCGGACCACCCGCAGGCCCGCGTCAGCCGCGACCCGCGTGAAGGACCGGTAGACGTTCCGCGGCTCGACCGGCCGGCCGTTGCGTGTGGCGAAGACGTAGCCGGTCTCGGACCAGGCGACGCCCGTGCGCGCGTACGTCTCGCGCTGCCGCAGCCGGTGCCACCGCAGCGGTGCGAGGCACAGCGCGGGCATCGGCACCACGCGGATGCGGCGGCTCTTGGGGTCGTCGTCGTACAGCACGCCTCTGCGGCGCTGCGTCTGCTGGCGGACGTGCACGACGCGGTTGTCCAGGTCCACGTCCGACCAGCGCAGGCCCCCCAACTCGCCGCGTCGCAGACCCATGGCAATGGCCAGCACGAACGCCGCGTACAGCGGATCGCTGCGCGCAGCCTCGAGGAAGCCCAGCGTCTCCTCCAAGGACCAGGGACGGATCTCCCGCTGCTTGACGCGCGGTGGCTCCACCAACGACGCCACGTTCCGCGTGATCAGTTCTTCGCGCACGGCCGCCGTGAGCGCCGAGCGCAGCACCCGGTGCGCCTCCTTCGCGGTCGCGGCCGTGTGGGTGTTCTGCACGCGGGTGATGAAGCGGCGCACGTCTGCCACGCTCAGCGACTCCAGCCGCCTGGTGCCCAGCAGGGGCACGAGGTAGAGCCGCACCTGCACTTCGTACTTGTCGTACGTGCTGAGCTTGCGGCGCGGTTCGACGTAGTGCTTCAGCCAGTACGGAAGCCACTCGGAGAGCTTCGCGGACCGGGTGGGCGTCGGGATGCCCTGGCGGTCGCGCAGAACCAACTCCTGACGTTTGGTGTCGCACTCCTCCCATGTGGTGCCGTAGACGGTCTTGCGCTTGCGGGTGCCGTCAGGCTGGGGGACGTAGACGCGCGCTTCGTAACGCCCGTCCTTGCGCTGCCAGATGCTGCCGGCGCCGTTGGGGTTCCTCTTTCGGGGGGCCATCAGGCTGCGTTCTCCTCAAGTCGGTCCTGCATGTAGTGGCGTACGGCATCGACCGGGATGCGGCGTGCGCGACCGGACGTGTAGCTAGGGAGCTGCTTGGAGCGGATCAGGTCGTAGACCTTGCTGCGGCTGAGCCGCAGAGCGGTCATGACTTCCGGAACGGTGAGGGCTTGGGGGTTGCTCGTGACGACGGTCAGCACGTTGAGGTCTCCCGGAAAGGGCGGCGCCTGCGAGTGGAGTTGGTGTCAGGGCTTCTCAGGAGCCCGCGTGTGTCCGAGGTGTGGATTTCTGCGTCACCGCGTCACCTGCGTCATTCAGGCTTCTGACCTGCGGGTTTGGGTGACGCTGCGGATCGGGGCTGCGTCACCGGTGCGTCATCGGCTGCGTCACGCAGGTGACGCAGGTGACGCAGGATGACGCAGAGCGGGCCGTCTGCGTCATCGCTGTTGTCGCAGATCAGCGGCCGTTTTCCGGCTCGGGTGACGCAGGTGACGCAGCGTCTTCCTACTTAGGACAAAGAAGGGGCTGCCTGTAGTACTTCGGTGCGCCTTACAGCGCGAAGAAGGAGCCGCTGCGCGGCACGACCTTGGGGCGGCGTTCCGCCGAACAGCAAGAGGAGCACGCCCGGCCCCTGGTGCTCCTCTTGCTTGTTCCCTGGCCTCCGGATCGCGGGGGTCAGTGCATCCGCTGCTGCTCGTGTGGAGGCAGGGTCAGGGCGACCGTGCGGGTCATTTCGAGGTAGCGGCCCGCCTTCGTTCGGCCCGAGTCGATGAGGACGCCCCGGGCGGCCAGGGTCGGTTGGAGGCGCTTGAGTCGGTCGGAGAGGACTTTGCCGGTGGTCGGCCACCCCTTGGGCAGGGCCCGGCATTCGTCGCCGCTGTAGAGGAGGCTGAGGCAGTGCAGCCACTCGGTGGACGTCATCTGCTGCGCGGCGCCCGGCTCGATGGTCTCGGCGTGCCGCAGGACGGTCTGCGCCAACAGGTCGCCCTCGATCACGTCGTCGTTGAGGTCGTCGAGGCTGGCCCGGTAGGCGGTGAGCGCCCCGAGGCCGGTCGCCGCGTCGAGTTGCGCGCACAGGTGCGCGAAGTCCGCCATCCGCAGATCCGTGGGCGTCTCCGCCTCCACGGCCCGGACCTTGACCGTGAGGTCGAGGAGCGAGCCGAGGACGACGGGCAGGACTTCCGCGTAGTCCGTCCACAGTTCGGCCTCGGTCCGTCGCACCCGGGGCCGTTCCAGCCGCAGGGGCAGGAGCCGTTCGGCGAGGTCGGGCCGGATGACTCCGACGTCGATTCCGGTCAGGAGCAGGGGCCGGCGGTAGCCAACTCGGAACACGTCGCCGTCGGTGAAGAGAGCGCGCTTGACGCTCTCGGCTCCGGTGACGATGCAGCACATGGCGTCGGACAGGTCCGGGGTCATGTGGGAGAGGTTGTCCAGGGCTGTGACCCATCCGGCGGCCACGGCCGCGATCAGGTTCTCCTCATCCTTCGGTGCCCGGCGGAGGTCGCCGCTCATGCCCTCGACGATCCGCACGAGCATCCGGCCCCCGGTGGACTTGCCGGCGCCCTGGGGGCCGGTGAGGAACGGGGCGGGGACGGGCACGGACGGCCCCAAGCAGCCGATCAGCCACGCGATGGCCAGGCACTCCGTTTCCGCGTTGGCGAAGTTACACAGCCGCATCAGTAGGTCGATGCCCTTGCCGTCGGTGTCCTTGGCCGGCAGGGGGAGTTCCCCGGTGAGCTGGGTGCGTCGCCAGCAGACTTCGCGCGGGTCGGGGACGGTGATGTCCCAGCCGGTGGGGTGGATGCGGACGGACTGCCCGTCGGCGCGGCCCAGGTCCAGCCACGTCGCCCCGTCGAATCCGGGGGCGACGCGGATGTAGACGGGCTGCACGTCCTCGGTGAGCGCGAGCGCTTCGATCAGGTCGAGTGCTTCCTTGAGCGCGGTCCCGTTGAACACGCCCACTCCGTCCTTGAACAGGCCGACCATGAGTTCCTGCCGGTGGCTGCCCATGGTGCCCTGGGAGCGGATCGGCCGGGCCACGGGGTGGCCGTTGCGCTGCGCGTACACGGTGCCGTCGGCGGTGCGGAAGTACCGGAAGTGCGCCTGCGCGTAGTCGGTGATGATCTGGCGGGCGGGGTTCTTCTCGTCGTCGGACACGGGTCACAGTCCCAACGTGGTCAGGGCGTTGGTCCACGCGTCGGTGCAGTGCCGGGCCGATTCGCCCTTGCCCTGCGCGGCGGTGAACAGCCGGCCGATGTGGGCGTCGGTGAGGCATCCGCACCGGCCGTGCGTCGACAGCACCGCGAGGAACGTCCGGTAGACGGTGGCGTGCACCGCGCTGGAAGCCGCGGTGATGCGCTGCTCGGCCATGGCGATGCCACGGTCCAGATAGGCGGGCGTGCGGTGACGGCACACCCCCTGCCCACCCCGCAGGGACGCTGTGGGCGTCTGTGGCGCGCTGCGGGCCGGAGACGGCTCCTTTACGAGCGCACGCACAACGTCCGGGAGAGGGGCGGTGACACCGATGCCGGGACCGAGCCAACGGGCATATGCCATAAGGGATTTGATGTCGATGCCGGGGCGGACGGCGTTCACGGACCGCATGACGCCCTGGTAGATCCAGTGCTCTCCCCGTGTTGTCGGCACGGTGAGGGTGGCGGGGAGGGTGGCGTGGGCCCAGTCGACGGCCGCCGCGTCGTCGAGGTCGACGACGGTCACGCCGGCGCCGCCCGGGTGGTAGGCGACGGCGGCGGCCCGACGCCATGCCGTCGCCCATGCGGGGGAGGTGAGGACGCGTGTGTCGGTGGTGGCGGCGGCCCACGCGTGGCAGACGCCGGCGCACCGGCAGGGGCCGGGGGTTTTCATGTTCGGCCGTCCCCCGCACGCGTTGCCGGCGCAGTCCGGGCAGTTGCCGAACGGCACCTTCCCCGCCCGTAGAGGCAGGGGCGGGATGCTGTGTGCGGCGAGCATGAGGGCGGTGTCCAGCAGTGGCAGAGAGGCGGGGCGGGGTACTCGCCGGATGGCGGTGGGTTGCTGCATGCTGGGTGACCTCCAACGGGTCTGTAGTGGGCTGGTTGGGCAAGGGCGACCCCGGTTCTTTGGCGAGAGGTAGGGGTCGCCCTTGGCGTAGCTACTGGTCGTCGGTGTGGGTGTGGGCGTACTGCTGGCGGACGTAGGCGCGCGGGTCGCAGATCAGGTCGGGCTGGTCGAGGTCGAGCAGGTACAGGGCGGCCGCGACGGCGGTTTCGGTGGTCTCACCGTGGGTGTCGGGTTCGTCGAGCAGCGCGATGCGGTCGAGCAGGGCCGCTTTGCGGAGGTAGAAGTCCCGGTCCAGTGCGGTGAAGCACTCCCGGGCGGCGATGGTGCGGGCTGTCCACCCGATCTCGTCGAGGATGCTGGGGGCGTCCGCGTACGCCTGCTCCGGCGTCGGGAACGGCGCGTCGGTGGTGTGGGGCTGGTTCATGGGTGGTGGTCTCCTGTCAGCGCTTGGAGCCGAAGAGCTTGAGGCTGATCCCGCCGACGCTGAGCGGTCCGGTGGCGGCGGCGATCTGCGCGGCGGTGTGGGCGGCGAAGTCGAGCAGGGCGAGGAGCGCGGCGACGGTGGCGAAGACTCCGACCGCGCTGGCGGTGGCGACGGCGAGCGGGTAGAGGTAGTGGCCCAGGGGGCGGCCGGTGTGGTCGGTGGTGTGGACGACGATCACGACGGGCTGGCCGGTGGCCTGTGCGCGGCGGTAGGCGTCGGTGGGGATGTGCGGGGCGAGGTTCCCGGGCGGGTCTAAGCGGGTCACGACTCCTCCTTTGAGGGCGTGCGACGGATCGGTGCCGGACGATGCGGAATCCACTGCTTCGAGGGTTCAGGGAGGCTCAGACACTCCCTGCCGGGTGGGCTGTGGAGGGGGTTTCAGGGGCCTGACCTGGGGTGCCTCCCTGCCTCCCTGATGGATCATTCGTGCAGGTCAGGGCCAGGGATGCGGGTCAGGGAGGGGATGAGGGAGTTCTCCCTGCCTCCCTGGCCCGGGTGGGGGCTGCTTCCCTTCATCCGTCGGCGGAAGCGGAACCTTCGGTGTTGCGGTTGGTGAGGGCGCGGTGGACGCGGTCGCGGCCTACGACCATGCGGCCGTCGGACTTGTAGGGCTCCGCGCCGGCGTCCTCCAGGACGCGCTTGAGGTCGCCGGGCGTCCACGCGCCATAGGCGTCCGCGTTCAGGACGGTGAGTCGCTTGAGGACGTCGGCGGTCAGGACGCGGGACGCGTCGCCGAGGACGGCGAGGATGTCGGCGAGCGGGTCGCGGTCCTCGCTCCGGTCGATGGCGTGCAGGGTGGTGACGCCGTCGCGCAGGGCCTTGGCGCGGTTGGTGATGGCCTTGGCGCCGTCGTCGTCGATGTAGTGCGTGCGCACCGTGATGGACGCCTGCCCGGCTGGAATCTTGATGCCGTCGGAGGCGACGACCAGCGTTCCCTTGTCCAAGCCGGGGCGCAGCATGTTCGGCGCGGCCCCGCCGTCGACGGCCTTGTCCCCGAGCGCCATCCGGGCCTGCTGCTCGGTGCCCAGTGCGAGCGATGCCCGAGTGTGCGCGCCCTCGCGGACGAGCTTGGGAAGGTTCTGGTCGGTGGGGTCCTGGGTGCCCTGCCACATCAGGACGTTGACCGCTCGCCCCTGGTTGTGGATTTTGCGGACGGCCATGAAGTAGCGGGAGGTGGCCTTGGATCCGCCGTAGGGGCGGCGGTCGTCGTCGACGGCCGGGCACATGAAGGCCACCTGTGCCTCGTCGACCACCACGATCAGCGGCGGGAACACGGTGCCGGGCGGGGCCTGGATGCGGCGGTTCATCTCCTCGACCGCGCTCTCGACCATCTCGGTGACCTGGATGACGTGCTCGTCGGTCGGGCCCTGGATGAGGGTCGAGGCGAGTCCGTCGAACATGGCCCAGTCGCCGACGCCCTTGAGGTCGCCCATGAGGAACTGCACCGACCGGTCCAGCGCGACCCACAGCGCGAGAGAGCGCAAAGCCACGGTCTTGCCCTGGTTGGACAGACCCGTGATGAGCAGATGCCGCTGGTAGAGGCTGAGCGCGGCCGCGTCGCCGCGCAGGTCCTGCCCCCACGGGGCGCGGCCCTTGGCGTAGTCGGCGGTCATCGTCTCGTCCGTGACCAGCGGGGACGGACCGATCGGCTCGTCCAAGGCTCCGGAGTCGGCGACCCACAGCCGCACCGTCCGCGCGGCGGTCGGGATGGTGATGAACATCTCGTGCTCGTGCCGGGAGAGGTTCTCGGCGAGCTTGCGCCGCTTGCCCTGCACCTCGTTCGTCGACACCCCGGACGGGAGCGTGACGTCGACCTCCACTCCGCATCCGGCGATCCGGATCGGCCCGAGCATCGACGCGCCGGCGTCGCCCATCTCCTTGATCGCGTTGCGCAGCGCGGGCACTCCGAGGTCGCGCAGGGCCTTGACCACGATCGAGGGGGTGATCGGCTCGCCGTCGCCGTTGCGGACGGTGGCGGGCAGGGCCCAGGCGGGTGCGGCCTGCTGCTTGCTGCCGACCGCCCACAGCGCGAGCAGGGCGAGGAACGGGCCCAGGGTGACGGCCGGACCCCACACCACCTGAACGATCGTGATCAGCAGGTTGATGAAGTCCACGGCCGCCATGAGTGGGGTGACGACGTCGGACACGTCCTTGGTCGCGATCGCCATGACGATGCCGAGGGCGACCAGACCGCCGATGCCCATCCCGGTGCCGACCAGCGCGCTCTTGCCCGCGTCGAGGGGCGAGTGGAGCAGGTCCATGCGGCGGCGGTGCCGGGCGTCGCGGTAGCGCTGGCCCCGCTCTTCCCACTCGGCGGCGAGTTCCATGTTCCCCGCGGCTTCCGCCGTGCGCATGTAGCGCTCGTAGCGGGCGGCGGTGCGGCCGTCCCAGGCGCGGCGGCCTACGATCCGGGCCCCGCCCACGACGTACAGGCTGTGGCGGGCGACCGTACGAGCGGCCGTCTTGGTGTGCTCGTGCGTGACGGCCGTCTTCACCGCGCGGCCGGAGCGGACCCACAGCGGGACGGGCGTCGGCGGGGCCGGGTCGGGGACGACGGTGAGCACGGTCGGCCCGGCGGGGGTGGTGTCTTTGTACAGGTGAACGACGTTCTCGGACATGCGGAAGTCTCCTCAACACCCCACGGCGGGGGCGGGTAAAGGCATGCGGAAGGAAGCAGGCCGGGACGGGTGCGGGCCGTCCCGACGGGTGGTTCACGTGCTGTGGGCGGGTGTCACCACCAGCCGGAGGACTTCTTGGCGGCCTTGGCCTTGGCGTGCTCGTTCACGACGCGCTGGCGTTCGGTCGTGAGCGCGGCGATCTCCGCGACCAGTCGGGTCTCCGCCGCGTTCCAGGCGGTCTCCAGCTTGCGTTCCGCGCGGGTCGGGGCCTCGCCGCGCAGCACGCGGTAGGAGCCGCCGGCGAGACCGGCCAGGACGGCGCGTCGCTCGCGGCTGTCCAGCGGCCACATCTCCCGGTCGCGGACGGCGTCCAGCTTGCGCATCGTCTTGTGGATCTCGCGGTCGAGACGGCGGGTGTCGGGCTTGCCCATGGTCGGTACTCCCTTGAGGGATGTGTGATGGCAGAGGGTCAGGCGGCTTGCAGGTGGGGTCGTCCGGGCGCGTGGGCGAGGCGCTCGCGCAGGACGGAGAGGGCGTGGGAGGCCTGGACTGGGACCACGCCGTTGCCCAGGGCTTTGAGCTGGGCGGTGCGGGACAGGCCGGGGACGGCGGTGACGTGGCCGAGGTTCAGGCCCATCAACCATTCGACGAACGCGGGACTCAGGCGTCCTCGATCGTCAGTTGCCCAAGGGGCACGTCGCCTGGTGACCGCTTCCCACCGGCCGATGGCGGGGGCGAAGCGTCCCCAGTCGACGTCCGGGTCAGCGGCAGCACCACCTGAGACAGAGGGGGTCGCCATCCCTCGCTCGCACGACGGCCCGGCGTGCCGGTGTCCGATGCGCGGGGCGTCGGCAGCAGGTCGGCGATGCCCGGCAGCAGGAGTTTCCCCTGCCCGTTCCTGCGGTTGCCGTGCGAGTTCTGCACGGTCGGTGTCGGCAGCAGCGCGACGGCCGTGCGTAGGTCCGGTCCGCCCGTCCCGTGTGTTCCGGCGCCGTTGGTGTCCGAGGTGCGGGGCGTCGGCAGCAACGGCGAGGAGGAAGAGCCGGCGGCGTTCGTGCGGAGCGCCGACCTGGTCCGCGCGTACAACGAGCCATTCCGCATCGAACCCGAGGCGGGCAAGGTCGGCGAGGACGTCGGCAAACCCAAGTCGAAGGTGTCCTGCGACGTTCTCAAAGACCGCGTATCGGGGTCGTAGAACGCGAAGGGCGTCCGCGATGTACGGCCAGATGTGCCGCTCATCCGCTGTTCCTTTCCGCCGTCCGGCGACGCTGAAGGGCTGACAGGGATACCCGCCGGTCAGGACGTCCACCGGGGCGACGTCGCGCCAGTCGAGCGCGGTGATGTCCCCCAGGTTCGAAACCCCGGGGAAGTGGTGGGCGAGGATCCGAGCGGCGCCGGGGTCGACGTCGGCCACCCACGCCAACTCCCCGCCGAACACGGACTGCACGGCCATGTCCAGACCGCCGTAGCCGGTGCACACCGAACCGATCCGCAGCGCGCTCACGCGACGCGCTTCCACGCGGCCCGCAGGCGCACCTCTGAAGCGGAGTGGCCGGCCGTGCGGAAGCGGATGGCCATCTCGCGATAGGACAGGGCCGGGGTCTGGCTGTGGCGGATCGTGTCGACCAGCGCGTCAAGCTCCGCGTCGGTGAGCGCGGGCCCTGCCTCCAGGGCGGGAACGGGCTCGGTCGGGCCCCAGACGGGGAGTTCCCATCGGGGTGTGACGTCGGGTGTGACGCGGGTCGTCACGCTGGTCAGCGCCCTGCCCGTGTCCTCCCCGGCGCGCGCCTTCTCCAGGGTCGACCAGGCTCCGGCGAGGGTGGCGGCGGTGTGGGCCTGGACGCGGGCGACGCGCGCCCCGGCCTGCGTCACGGCCGTCAGCCGCGTCTCCTCCGTGGACGCTTCCGCCCGCAGCCGGGCACGTGCCACGGCCGCCTCGTCGCGGGCGTCCTGCTGGATACTGCGGATCGCGCCGATCGCGGACGGGGTGAGCGCGGTGTGTTCCCACAGGCTGTGGACGAGCCACAACGCTTTGGCCGCGAGCGGCAGCCACGCCACGGCGAGCCACGCGCCGGTGGAGTGGTGGGCGGTGAGCGCGTGTGCGACCAGGACGCCGGTGGCGAGCAGGCCGAAGCTCCAGCCGACGGCGGTCATCGTGCGGCTGTGGTCGCCCTGCGCGGCCAGGCGGCGTTCGTAGGCGAGGGTGGCAAGCCATCCCCCGTCGATGCCGATACCGACGACCAGCGCAACCGGCCACGGCATCGCGCTGCCGAGCCACATCACGACCACAGCCAGGGTGAGGACCATGGACACGGCAGTCATCGCGACGGCCGGCAGCGCCGTCCTGGCCTTCACGCCGCACCGCCCGCCGTGCTCGCGTCGGCCGTGCGGTTGGCCAGGTCCCGCCGCGCGGCGAGCACCCGGTTACGGGCCCGGCGGATGCGGCGGGTATCGACCTCGTTCTCGGGGTGGTCCATGGCCTTGATCTGCGCGTCGAGCAAGTCGACCTCCGCCAGGATCAGCGGGGACTCCAGCTCGATCGCGTCCAGCTCCGCGAGCGTCGGCTCCATGAAGTCGGCGAACGCGGTAACAGCTTCCTGAACAGTGACGATGTGATCCATTGGGTCGTGTGTCCTTCCAGAGGTGGACGGCCCGAACAGCGGCCCCGGTGTTCCAGCACCGGGGCCGCGTGCCGTGGAAGTCGGAACATCCGGCTCCCCTCAGCGCTGCTTGTCCGAGACGAGCAGCGGAGGTAACCGGCCGCCGCATGAAGCGGAGGTGCGGTGAGGTCCAGCTGTCTCCTTCGGGAACGCGGGCTCCCGGTGCAGGCGTATGGAGACGTGACCTTTCGGTCTAAGCCCTCCCGAATGACCAGGGTCGGGGGCGCCCTCGGCCCGCTCTGTCCCGGGCCCCTTGACCTCGAACAGGCCCTAAATGAGGGCGCATTGAGGTCCACACCCTCCGATCCGTCGTTCCGACCGGCGGGCACTTCCCTAAGGTTCCCTAGGGTTCCCTGCGGTGTCAAGCGGTAAGCTAGGGAACCTCAGGGAAGTGACGACAGGGAGCGGGCAACATGGCAGGCCAGGCCGACAATCGGGCGCCGTACGCGAAGATTGCAGCCCACTACATGGAGCTGATTACGTCTGGTCAGCTCCAGCCAGGAACCCTCTTGCCGAGCATCAAGAACCTCTCGGAAGAGTGGAAGGTGAGCACGGCGACAGCCGAGAAGGCCCTACGCAAGCTGCGCAACGAAGGGCTTGTCCGTGGCATCCACGGCATCGGCACTGAAGTGCTCGACCGGCCGGCTCCGATGTCTTCGGGAGCTCAGCGGCAGGACCGGGGACGCCGTACCGGATCTAGCTGGGGAGCAGGCGAAAGGTCCGACTCTCACCAGGCGGCCGTAGTGCCGGCACCCGCAGAAGTGGCGCAGGCACTCGACATCGAGCCTGGCTCAGACGTCATCAGCCGTAGCCGGGTATACAGGGACCGGCACGGCATCGTGGCCCACAGCACCTCGTGGATTCCCACTCGGTACGGAAAGCTGATTCCTCAGCTTGCGGCGAGTGAGCGTCTGACTGGGGGAACTTCGCTCCAGCTCATCGCCCAGGCAACCGGCCGCCCGATCAGTCATCGCATTGACACGGCCTCAGCCCGTCTGCTGACCCCGGAGTACGCACGGCTGTTGGAGCTGGACGCTGACAACCTGCCGGCGGAACCGGTAGTTGTGATGACAGCGAAGTTCCTCGACAGCGAGGGCACCATCGTGGAATACGGCGTGGACCTTGGGGGACCCAGCCGGACCTGGCGCACAGAATCGGAGGTCTCCCCGTGACGGTCATGGATGACACGCTCGCGAGCGTGCTCGAGGACCGCCTAGATGCCCTGCTTGCGGCTCACAGAGCTGGCACAATCACGCCCGACGCCGAAGCGGAGATGGCCGCCATCTCCCGAACCATGACGAGACCGATGCCCCCACGCCCACCGTTCTGTGTCCTGATGGCCGGCCTCCCCGGGTCCGGCAAGACGACTTTGTCCCGCGCTCTCACGGATCGCGGGTTCATACGGCTGTGCCCCGATGAAGAGATGTTCCGCCGACACGGCGTCTACGGGGTGGACTTTCCCCGGGGCGTCTTCCCCACCCTTGAGCGGCCGGTCCTGGAAGACGTGGCTGCCGACCTCGGGGAACAGCTCAAAGCTGGACACGATGTCGTCGTTGACCACGGCTTTTGGACACCAGAGGATCGGGCAAGGTGGCGAGGGATTGCCATCGATGCTGGTGCCACGCCGGTACTCGTCTACCTCGCAGCCAGCCACGATGAGCTGTGGGCGAGGATCAGCAAGCGCAACGACTTCCACGCGAACGATCCCAACTCGATCTACTTCTCCGAGAGCGACCTACAGCGGTACCGCACTCGGTTCATCCCCCCTCAGACAGACGAACCCCATCTGCTGTACGACGGTGACCCTGCGGTCGTAGTCGCGCTCTTGGATGCCTCCAACCTCTGACAACCAAAGGCAGACGCGCAGATCAGTCGGGCAGCGCTCCGTCTCGTTCACCCCCGTCCGGAGCCATTCGCTGCGGGCTACGCTCCGGACGGGCGGGCAAGAATGGATGAGGTTGAACGGCTACATCTCTGTCCTAACTTGCAGAACATGCCTATACCGCAAGAGGCGAGCGCTACTCACAGGGATATGGGTCGCGACTGTATCGACACAACGCCTGATGCATTTCCTTATTCATGGAGAGCCCCCGCATGGCCACCATTATGGTTCCACCACGGGAAACGCTCGTCTGCAGTAACAAATCTCTGGAATGAGCTCAACAATCTCGGAGAGGCCTGATGGAGAAGGTCCAGGCCTAAGTAGGCCAACAGATGTAGGCCGATTGAAGACTTCACAGACTCTACCGCGAAACGGTCGAAATCAACTTCGACGTTGTGGCGAGACCTGGGCCATCGGAGTTCAACAGCCATGACCCTGGCGAACTCCCCTAGCGCTTCAGAAAGCGCCTGCATGTTCATAGACTCAGGCAGGCCTTCAGTGGTGCTGCTCCGAATTCTGGTCTTACTTCCTGGGGATGTGAACTCGATGCCTTCAATCCCGTATCGATCTAGGCGATGCTCAATCTCAAACCAACGCGGAGCGATCCCGAGTTCGGTTCGGTGAGCGATTTGGCGTCGATCGTCGACGAATTTGAAGTCAACATCGCCGCATCGAAGATGCAAGTGAGAATCCGAGACTTCCCAGTAGGGCGGGCCGTCGAGCTCATCGAACAGGTTCGGTTGAACTCGGTCGACCGCCGCACCGCGCGCATTGAGACGATCCAGATTCGCGTTTATGAGCAAGTTGAGGTTGCTACTGCCTCGCCAATACTCCAGATCCTGCAGGTGCCCAAGCTCAAGGTTTTCTCCAAGATTCCTCCAGAAGTCATTATTGACTACGTCTTCCAAGGAAAGAAGAAAGGGAAGGATTTGGGTCAATTCTCCCGAAGATAGGGAGGCAACTGTTTCGTGAGTTCCAGGAAAGTTTTCTGCGTCACCGCCCTGACTGACCCACATGACTTGCATAACGCGCTCGATACGGGAGGAGAACGCCGGTGCGAGGTGGTTGCTCAGCGCCCTGACGCTGGCCGCTACCTCTTGCCCGTCTAGCCTCGCAAGGGCAGCGTCAGCAGACGATACAGCCCTCTGTACCCCTGCGGCTGAATCGCCGACGAGGTATCCCTTTCCACCCTGCAACAGGGATGCCTTAAGCATCTGAGTTACCGGAGTGCGCGAGTCTTCCCTGGAGATAGACTCAAGCGTAGAGGTACTTGAGAGAAGGCAGTCGTCGTACTCGCGAGCCACGGATTCCGACTCGCGTGGGGGACGTTGGCCGCTGGCGATGGCGATGAATGCGGGTGAATCTTCGTGGAGACTTTTCAAGTCTCTTTGAATCAACGGCGCATCCACACTGAACCTGAGATAGATGTCGCGAGTTGGCCTCTGCCCCCCAGAGCCCCAAGTCAACACAAAGTCCGGAATGAATGTGTGATTGAAGTAGTCGGTGGCCTTGATCTCGGTTTTTGGGTCAAGAGATTGAAGTTCGCGCGCCACAGCGTGCTTGACGTCCCGAATCGCCGCTTCAGGGGAAGCCTGATGAAGAGCGTTCTGGATTTGGGCGTCAATCGTCTTCATAGCCTACGCCCCCCTTGTGATGAAAGAGCGGATGTGACCCAGATACTCGCGCTTCATCATCAGCTCTTCCTGCCGCGCCGACAGGACAATGAGCCACAGTCTGTCAGCCAGCAACTTACCGATTTCGGGGTCGTATTCATCCTCTCCGAGTTTATGCGGGTACTCGTTAACGGCTTGCTGGATCGTAGCCTCGTCACATAACTTGGTCCATGCGCCCATTGCGAATGGGTGCCATGTTATCCACATGAACTCGCACTCTCGATCCAGTCCATCTTTGATCATTTTTGCCGTGGCCGAGTAGCAGTCGGTCAAATATTCGCGATATTTGGGTCCTTGATTATCGCTTGAGTAAGCCTTTATTTCGGCGTAAAACGGATTCTTCTTTCCGTTCTCGAAATACCCCGCTACATCCCAGGACTCGTGCTTACCGTTCAGCAGCGTCAAAGTCGTCATCTGCGGCGCTTCGTAAACAATCCAGGGAGCGTTCACGCGCGTTGTGCTCTCCAGCCACGCCTGCGCGAAGTAGGCGCCCTCTCGGCCCTGTTCCTGCTGCTGTTCACCTGCCGCCATGGAGTAAGTATGGCGACGTCAGCGCCGCTGTCACCAGGGTGATCTATAAAGTTGCTTGGAGTAACCCTTTGGCCAATGGTCGTCACGGTCGCGACGGCTCACCGGGTCACGCCGATCGCGGGACGGCCGTACCTGCGGACCACGTGTGGGCCAGGCGGCCTTGGATGTTCGGAAATGGCACCTGACCAGCGCGTTTGTGTCGCACACTAGACGCTCTGAAAGGCCTCTAGTTCATCTCCGGTGGCGAATTACCGTGCCATTGCTTGTGGCGCGGTGTGCACAGCAGAGCCGTGTGGTCGCGACTGCGGCGCGTCGCTACAGGCGGCCTTCCCACTGTGCGGCTGCCTCTTCTTGCTCGAGGGCGAGGGCCTCCATGGCGGCATCGATCTCGTGCTGGGTTCGGGTGAGATAGCCGGCAGGGTCGCCCGATACCTCGTCCCAGGGGAGAGGAGGCTTCGGGAGACGCTTCCGGTCGAGTCGAGCTTCGATGCACTCGCGGATGTGATGGTGCACCATCTGACGAACTTGATAGGCGGCATCGTGAGCGTCGTGAATGTGTGCCCAGCGGTCGCAGTCGACGATCAGCTCAAGCGAGGCGGTCAGACGCATTCTGACGCGGGTGTCTCTGAACGCTAGTACCGCACCCAGGCAGTCTTCGATGAAGTCGACGCTGGCTCGGTGGTTTCGAAGGAGTCGGTCGTCATGACGGAGGCGATGGAGTTGCGCGAGCAGCACCGCCGCAGCATTCTCCTCCGTTGCCAACGTCCTTCCCCATCGGGCGTCGCGCATCGTGACAAACGTGCCTATGAGGGCGAGCCCGGATCCGATGAGGCCGCCAACGATTGCATCCAGCATGCGAGGAGTCTGGCAGCCGACACCTGTATCAGTAAGCCGAGTCCACAACGGACCAAGATCGAACGACTCGTGGTGCGCGAGTCTGACGGCAACGACTGACGGCAACGTGCGTGCACACAGCCGTACTCGGAGAGACAGCCTGGCACCGGGCTGATCGCCATGGCCGGGCAACGTCCTAGCCCAAGAGTCGGCGGCCGGAACTCCTAAAGCGGGTGTCGCAGGTTCGAATCCTGCCGGGGGCACCAGTCCAGAAGGGGCCCACTTCCGAAATTTCGGAGGTGGGCCCCTTCTGACATCCAGATCTGACATCAACGGCGACGGTCACTGACGATCGATACGTGACGAGTGCTCGTTCGGCGCACGCGCCGCCCTGGCTGACTTCCGGGGCGCAGGTCAGAACCGCGCTGCGCATGGCTGAGCTTCTACCGCACTCCTCTCCAACTCAACGACAGCCAAGGGTTGTAGCCACACCTGAATCCGAGCACGCCGACCGCGCCGGCACCATCGGCACCGGGGTCCTGAACAGGGCTTCCACGACCGGACCACCCGGAATGCTGTCCAGGCCGAGGGTGATCCGGTCTTCCGTTGTCAGCGTCCGCGCACGTGACGCGAGACGAGCTGGGGCTTCGGGATCAGATCAGCGCTTTGCCCACCTCATAGATGGAAGGCCGATCCCCCGGCGAATGGCTGAGCATCGCGTCGACCAGTTCGCCCAGCTCACCGGGCACCTTCACGGGCCGACGCCGACCGTTGGCCACCGCCTCTCGCTGCACGGGGCGCGGAGCGTCGTCCGGGTACTCGACCGCCCGCCAGCCCGTGGCGGAGATGAGCAGCGAGGCCCCGAGCGCGTAGATATCGGCTTCCTGTGTCGGCTCCGCTTGCCCGGTCTCGAGCACGCTGCGCGCGATCTCCGGTGCCTCGTAGTGGACGAGGCAGCCGCGGAACGGGAAGTCGTACCCCTCGGGGACCTGTCCGCCCTGGGCCAGGGCGAGGTCGATGAGGTGCGTTCGTTCCGGCCCGACGATGAAGTGGGCGGGCTGCACGTCACCGTGAGCCCAGCCCCTCACGTGAAGATCGGCCAGGGCCTCGACACATCCCAGCGCCACGCTGGTGTGCGGCTTGGCGGACGAGCCCGCCTCACGGCATGGCTCCCACAGCCTGTAGAGGTCCGGCCCTTCGTGCCACGGCTGAAAGTTCCACGTACCGCGCTCCCATTCGCCGTATGCGACCTGGTCGAGCCCGAGGCGATGCAGGACGGCGCCCTCGCGTGCGGGCGCGAGCGCGGTCCAGGGCTGGGCGGGCCACTCGGCCGTGGCCTCGATCGCATAGCCGAGCTTCACGGCGAAGTGGCCCCGGTGGCTCTCCACCTCCCACACCGTGGAGCCTCGACGGTTGATGACCATGCGCTGAGTCGTGGGCATGAGCGCGTCGAGCACCACGATCGGCAGTTCAGGGGTTGGGCCGGACAAGATCTCTACTCCCTTCGTGCGAGCGCGGCCGACCACGAGTCGAGGCCGGCCGCGTCGCTGGTGTCGTGGGCTACGCCTGACCGTACGGTCGGCCGCAGTCCGAGTCGCACTGCGCGAGGTTCGTGCCGTCCACGGTCCACAGGTCATCGAAGACCACGAACCCGGCCGCCTTCATGGCGTGCGCCGAGGCGGCGACTTTCTCCGGGTCGCGCACTCCTCCGGCCGGCTTCGGGTTGTGGTGCAGGAAGCGGCCCGCCGTGCTGTGCGCACAGCTCGGCGTACTCCTTCGTATGCAGGATGAGCGCGTGCAGGCCGAGGTCCATGTCGCATGAGGCGTACCCGAGACTCAACGAGTTGTTGAAGGAGCGAGCGGCGGAGGGCTGCGCTGTCCGCATCGCAGTCGGCGACGCGGACAGCCCCGACGTCCAACAGCGCGGTGACGAGGAGAAGTTCGGCCACGGCATCCAGTCCCGGTGCCGTCTCGCGCTGATGCACTACCGCCCCCTCGTCGGGGTACCGGGCATCGAGGTACGGACTCACGCCACGACGCTCTACAACTCGATCTACCGGGCTGATGATCAGGCGCTGGTCAACGCCCACGTCTGGGGCGTGAACGCCTACAGCGCCCCGGTCTGGCACCTGCGCCGAAACGGGGAAGGCGGCATGTTCGACACCTACGCAGACAGCTTCGACGCGGTGTGGGCGACCGCGACGCCGGTAGGAGAGAAGTGATCATGGCACGCACCGAGTACTACGACGACCCAGACGCCCCCAACCACGATCTACGACTGAAGAGGACGGTCTATCGGGAAGCCCCGTGCCCGGGTGACCAGGCGGACTCGACACCGTGCCACGACGACGGTCCGCCCAGTGCCCGGACGAGATGTTCCTGGGAGGGATCGAGCGAGCGGCGGGCAGCGTTGACGAACTTCACGTGCGCCTCGTACAAGCCGCTGTGGATCGGCCGGAGTTCCTCAAGATCTGCCGGCTGACGGCCGTGGAACAGGATCGTGAACTCCTCGATGACGTCGCAGATCTGCTCAGCCGCCGCCATGGCCTCCTGGCTTGCCACCAGGGACATCGACTGCAGAGCAGCATTGAACGGCGCCCAGACGACATGGGGGGTGCGTCTGTCCACGAAGGCTTCGCGGAGCTCCATCTCCACGGCGCCGAAGGCCTGGAGGAACTTCTCGTAGGCGGCGGTTCGTGCTTCCTGGAGCCACTGACGATTCTGACTCCGCCGTCCCACGACACCACCGGCGATGACACCCACCACGGTGGCGGTGATGCCTCCGACGGTGGATATCAGGAGTCCCCACGGGACAGCCACGCTACGTCTCCCTCCGCTTCGTTCGGCTCAGGATCCCGCACCAGGACCAACAGGATCAACGAGCTGAGCGAGGGGTACGGGAGTGGGCGGCAGGCGGCGCTCGGCAGCCGGTCCATGTGGCTGATCGCCTCGCGCGGGGTGTCGTGCACGACGTGCGTGTACACGTCCATCGGGATGCTGATCTGGCTGTGGCCGAGGATCTCCCTGGTGACCCGTCGCGCGACGCCGGCCGCCGTCAGCAACGTGGCGCAGCCGTGCCGCGCGTCGTGCAGCCGGACCACCCGCAGCCCCGCGTCGGCCGCGACCCGCGTGAACGACCGGTAGAGGAAATTTCCGCCCGGAACTCCTCTCCGTCAGCCCAGTTCGTCGTCTGCCGCTGGGCTCAGCCGGGCTCGAGGGCTACTCGGCAGGCAGGGTCTCTCGCATCGCCTCTGCGGTGGCCGTCGGGTCGTAGCTCTCCGGGACGCCTTCGACCAGGATGATGTCGCCCTCGATGTGCCGTGAGCGCAGCGGTGCGATCTCCCGGTATGCGGGTGAGTCCCACCAAGCCCGCGCCTCGGTGATCCCGGGGAAGCCGATCATCACGACATGCCCGGGCCAGCTGCCCTCCTTCACCTCGTGCTGCGTGGCGTGCACGAGGAAGCAGCCGCCGTACGGCTCGAAGGTGGCGGGGATGCGCTCGATGTACTCGACGATCTCCGGGTGCGGAGCGGCCTCTTGCAGGTGAGCTATGGCGTAGGCGGGCATGGTGTCCTTCCGGTCGGTCGAGCTCCGTACGCCGGGAGCATGGCAGGCCGACGTGCCCGGGGTCGATGACCTGACAGGTAAGCGCCGTCCGTCCGCACGCCGGACCGACGGCGCCCATGCCTCCTGCGCCCGATCGGGCGGCACATGGCAGGGACTTGGCGGAGCCGACAGTGCGTGGGCGATGGGTGAGCGGACGGTCCGGCGTCAGCTGCTCGGCTGCTCAGGGTCCCAGCACTCCGGCCCGACGCCGCACCAGTCGATCCAGGGACAGCCCGCGATGTCGGCCGGGTCGATCTCCAGGCCGGCGCGCCGGAGGAACTCCGCGACGTCGGCGACGTTGTGGGCCAGCCCGAGGATCTCGCCCTTCACGCGAACGCGTCGGCCGCCCTTGAAGGAGGGCCGGTGCACGATGACATCGCAGCGAGTCATCCGGTGAGCCGCCGGCCCACGTCCGCTGTCATGTCTTGCGGACGCCGCAGGTCCCGCCACGCCGAGGGACCGGGACGCCGTTGCTGCCAATAGGGGTGGAAGAACACCTGAGCGGACAGCCGGTGCAGGCGTCGCCGCAACTCGGTGCGACCGGGCCGAGCGGCGAGCTGCCGGTAGGTGGCTCGCCACTCCTGTTGTGTTCGGACGAGATCGTCGGGGAACCGTCGCATGACCTAATTCAATCATGTGTTCGATTTACTGCGCCATCCGAGGTGGGCCGGGGCCGTGCGGTGTACGAGGGTGACCGGAACGGCGTCGGCCGTCTTCACCCGGAGCTGGAAGCGCAATGTGCTTCCCGGCCGGGACGGTGCCGGACAGGGCGAACTGGTGGCCGCCGCCGCCGTACCGGGTGACGGTCTGGAAGGCCGACGGGTGCTTGCCCGAATTGTCCGTCAGGTAGAAGCGCCCCTCGACGAGCGCGTCGTCCGGGGTCCTCTCGTCGAATGAGACGTGCACCAGGGTGTCGTGCAGGCGCGGCCCGGAGTGGACGACCGGGTCCGCGAACGCGAGGCCGACCCACTCGCCGGAGGGCAGTTCGACGTCGGTGGCGTTCGACTCGTTCAGCATCGAGGGGTTGGGCACGGTGTCCTCCTGGCTCGGGGTGGTCGGGGTGGGGATCGGTGTGTCGGTGCCGGGGGCCTGGCGCAGCCGGGACGCGACCCTGGCGCGGAAGTCCGCCATGCCGAAGCCGCGCGGGTCCGTCTTCGTGTTCGTCCACCCCTTGTGGCCGATCACGGAGGCGGCGGACCAGCCGTGCGCCCGGCACAGCGCGGCGCAGGCACGGACCATGGCCTCCAACTGGACTGCCGGCCAGGGGTCCTTGCCGTGGCGCCTCCGGCAGGAGTTCCCCGGCCACGCCGTGCACCCGCGCGGGCGGCCAGAGCAGCGTTAAGAAGCGCTTCCTCCCGGGCGTGAACGCCCGGTGTTCCGCGCTGGATCACGCTGAACTACCGTGCCTCTCTGGGTGCCCCGCCATTCGGTTCGCCACCGTCGAACTTGCCGCCACCGCTTCTCTCTTCACCTCTCTTCACCTCTCTTCGGCTCTCTTCGGCTCTCTTCGGCGCTCTTCGGCCGGGCGCGGTCTCCGCGTGTTCACTGGTCGCGGGGACGTTCGCCCGAGTCGGCGTTTAGGGTCGGGCGGTGACGAGTAGCAGTGCGCGGCGCTCCGCCGTTCCGGAGGTCGGCCGTCCGACGGAGGCTCACGACGGCTGGCAGGACCGGCTGCGTCTGTTCGGCTATGCCGGGCGCCCCCGGGCCGATGTCAGGGAACGTCTGGTGCCGCCCTTTCCGGGGCCGCGGACACGCCGGTGGGAGTTCGTGCGCCTGGGCCCGGCCGGGGCGTACCGCGTCGCCGAGGTGATGGACTGGCTGGGGCCGCTGCTCGTCGCCGTGCTGGCCGGAGCGATCCGGTTCCGGCGTCTCGGGCAGCCGCGGGGCCTCGTCTTCGACGAGACCTACTACGCCAAGGACGCCTGGGCGCTGCTGCGGCTCGGTTACGAGGGCACCTGGCCGGACCGCAAGATCGCCGACCCGCAGATCCTCGCGGACCCTCAGGTGATCCCGCTCTCCGAGACCGGGGCGTTCGTCGCCCACCCGCCGACGGGCAAGTGGGTGATCGCCCTCGGCGAGTGGCTGTTCGGCTTCACCCCGTTCGGCTGGCGCTTCATGACCGCGGTCCTGGGCACGCTGTCGGTGCTGATGCTGTGCCGCGTCGGACGCCGTCTGTTCCGGTCGACGGCGCTGGGCTGTCTGGCCGGCACGCTGATGGCGCTGGACGGTCTGCATGTGGTGATGAGCCGTTCCGCGCTGCTGGACGTCGTCGTCATGTTCTTCGTGCTGGCGGCTTTCGGCTCTCTGCTGGTCGACCGGGACCACGCACGGGCCCGGCTCGCGGCGGCCCTTCCGGTGGACGGGGACGGGTACGCGCGCCCGGACCGGGTCGCCGGCGAGCGTGCCGGGACGGGACCGCGTCCGTGGCGGCTCGCGGCCGGCGTCTTCCTGGGGCTGGCGGCCTCGACCAAGTGGAACGGCCTGTACTTCCTCGCCTTCTTCGTGGTCCTCACCCTGCTGTGGGACGTCGGCTCCCGCCGCGTGGCCGGGGCGGGGCGCCCGTACCGGGCGGTGCTGCGCAGGGATCTCTGCTGGTCCGTGCTGTCCGTCGTACCGGTCGCGGTCGTGACCTACCTGGTGACGTGGGCGGGCTGGTTCCGGTCCGACGACGGATACGGACGGCACTGGGCGGACGGCCGCGGCGGCGCGTGGGCGTGGATACCCGCTCCGCTCCGCAGCCTGTGGCACTACGAGTCCGGGGTCTACGGGTTCAACGTGGGTCTCCACACCTGGCACCGGTACGAGTCGAACCCCTGGAGCTGGCTGGTCCTCGGCCGCCCGGTGCTGTTCGACTACCGGTCGCCGAAGGCCGGGCGGGACGGGTGCCACGCCACGGCCGAGTGCTCACAGGCGGTCCTCGCGCTCGGCACGCCGCTGCTGTGGTGGTCGGCGTGCTGCGCACTCGTGTATCTGCTCTACCGGTGGGCGCTGCGCCGGGACTGGCGCGCCGGCGCCGTTCTGTGCGCGGTGGCGGCCGGTTATCTGCCCTGGTTCCTGTACCAGGACCGCACGGTCTTCTCCTTCTACGCGGTCGCCTTCGTGCCGTACCTGTGTCTGGCCGTGACGATGATGCTGGGGGCGTTCCTCGGGCCGCCGGGGGCGGACGCCAGGCGTCGGACACGGGGCGCGGTCGTCGCGGGCGGGCTCGTGCTGCTCATCGCCTGGAACTTCGTCTACTTCTGGCCGGTGTACACGGGTCAGGCGATCCCGGTCGGCGACTGGCGGGCGCGGATGTGGCTGGACACGTGGATCTAGCCGGGCGGACGCCGCGCGAGGACCGCGGCAGCCCCGGCCGTCGCACCGGTGGTCACCCCGCCCGTCGTCCCGGTGGTCACCCCGGCCGTCGCACCGGTCGGCGCGACCACCGCGACGATCGCCGTGACCGCCGGGGCCGGGCCGCGGCTACTTGAGTTCGGCGTCGGTGTAGTAGCCGCCCGCGACCAGGACGTACTCGTAGTTGGTCTTGTCGACGGTCGTCGGCTGCAGCAAGTAGGCGGGCACGGCCTTGACCCCGTTGTCGTAGGCCCTTCTGTTGTTCACCTTCGGCGTCTTGCCGTTGAGTATGTCGTCGGCCATCTCCGCTGCCACACCGGCGAGTTGACGGAGGTCCTTGTAGACGGTCTGGGACTGCTCACCCGCGATGATCGACTTCACCGAGGCGAGTTCGGCGTCCTGTCCGGTGACGATGGGGAGGGGTGTGTCGCCGGAGCCGTAGCCGTCCGCCTTCAGCGCGTTCAGGACGCCGATGGAGATGCCGTCGTACGGCGACAGGACCGCGTCGACCTTCTTGCTGCCGTACGAGTCGGCGAGGATGCCGTTCATGCGCTTCTGCGCGGTGGGCCCGTCCCAGCGCAGGGTGGTGACGTCCTTCAGCGCGGTCTGGCCGGACCGGACCACCAACTGCTTGGTGTCCAGGAACGGCTGGAGAAGGTGCATCGCGCCGTCGAAGAAGAACTTGGTGTTGTTGTCGTCGGGGGAACCGGCGAACAGTTCGATGTTGAACGGGCCCGCGCCGTCCTCCAGACCGAGCTTGTCGATGATGTAACGGGCCTGGAACCGGCCGACCTGCTCGTTGTCGAAGGAGACGTAGTAGTCGACGTTCTCGGTGCCGAGGATGAGCCGGTCGTAGGAGATCACCGGGATGTCCGCGTCGGCGGCCTTCTGGAGCACGCCGTTCAGGGACTTGTTGTCGATGGCCGCGATGATCAGCGCGTCGACGCCCTGCTCGATCAGGGCGGCGATCTGTGCGACCTGCGTCTTCGGGTTGTCCTCGCCGTACACCAGCTTGGTCCGGTAGCCGTCGGCCTTCAGGTCGGCGACGACGCTCTTGCCGTCGGTGAGCCAGCGCTCGGAGGCCTGGGTCGGCATGGCGATGCCGATGGTGCCGCCCTCGGAGTCGCTCTGGGAGCCGCTCCCGATGTCGCTGCCGCAGGCGGACAGCGTGAGGGCGAGAGAGACGGCTCCGGCGATGGCGGCGAGGGCCGCTCTTCGGTTGCGCATGGTGATCGTTCCTCGTTCTTCTCGTCGTTGAGAGGATGTGGCGGCGTATCTGAGGGCGGTGGGGAACCGGTGGAGCGGGCCGGTCAGCCGGTCAGCCGGCGGACGGGACCGGGCGGTCCGGGGGTGGGACGCGCCGGGTCCGCTTCCGCGCGGTCGCATGAGGGTGCGGGTCACGTCCCCTCAGGGGGCGCCGAGCGGGGGTGTGTTCGGGGCGCCTGTACCGACCGGGCTTCCGGTGGAGCGGTACGCCCCGCGGCGCGGATCCGCTCGGCGATCTCTTGGATCCGCGTGCGGCCGCGAGGCCGTCGGGGGCCTGGCGCACCTGTTCATGGGCGGGGAACAGGCGGAGGGTCACGTTGGACTGACTGACGATCGGATCGCCCGGCGCGTCGCCCGGGACGGCGCTGGAGCGCCTCGGTGTCCGGTGGATCGCCGGTCAGTGCGGCGGTACGGCCCGGTAAGCGGGTTTCGCCGGCTCCCGTGAGCGCGTCACCGGGGCGCGCCTGTCCATACGTGAGGCTGCGCCGGGGCGCGCCTGCCACGTATGCACGGATGTCGGTGGCGCGCAGGGCACTTGCCTTTCAGCCGTTCGAAATTTCGTCACGTGGTCGGAATAGTGGCGTGACAATAAGAGGGGGTGTGCGGGGTGTCAACGCTCCGAACAGAAACGGTTTCGGAAAGTGGTGGATATCGCTTTCTATCCCGGCGCGACCCTGTGGAAACGCCATGAAACACGGCCTGGAAACAGGGTGCCCGCCCCGCTGGAAGTCGTCGCCGACCTCGCCGCTGCCGCCGCCGGCAGTGCCGCTGCCGACCGCGTCACCGTCGCCTGTGCCGCCGTCGCCCGTGCCCCTGCCGACCGTGCCGCTGCCGCCGCCCGCGTCCCTGCCGCCGCCCCTGCCCTGCCGACCCGTCGGCTGTGGTGGGCGTGCCGTCATTTGCCGCGGGGGGGCCGGGTCAGCGCAGCGTGAGGGGGGTCTCGCGGGTGACCCGGGTCAGTTTCTCGGGGTTGCGGATGTAATAGATGCCGGTGATGCGGGCGTCCTCGACATGGATCGCCATGATGCCGTCGTTCTCGCCGTCCAGCCGTACGAGAAGTGCCGGACTGCCGTTGACCATGGTGGCCTCATCGGTGATCTCGGCTTCGAACTTGCCGCTGCCGCCGACGATGAAGCGGGCCACCTTGTCCGCGCCGATGATCGGCCGCCGTGCGGCCTGCTTGACGCCGCCGCCGTCGCTGAGGAGCACGACCTCGGGGGCGAGCACGTCGAGCATGGCCTGGATGTCGCCGGTGAGGAGCGCGCGCCGGAACGAGTCCAGAGCCGCCCGGGTCTCGCGCGGGGACACCGCCTGGCGAGGGCGGCGGGCGTCGATGTGCTTGCGGGCGCGGTGGGCGATCTGGCGGACGGCCCCGGGGCTCTTGTCGACGGCGTCCGCGATCTCCTCGTAGCTGACGTCGAAGGCCTCGCGCAGCACGAAGACCGCGCGCTCCGTCGGCGACAGCGTCTCCAGGACGAGCATCAGCGCCATCGACACACTGTCGGCGAGTTCGGCGTCCTGGGCCACGTCCGAGGCGGTGACCAGCGGCTCGGGCAGCCAGGGGCCGACGTAGGCCTCCTTGCGGCGTTTCATGGTGCGCAGCCGGTTGAGCGCCTGGCGGGTCGTGATCCGGATCAGGTAGGCGCGCTGGTCGCGGACCTCCGCCAGGTCGACCTCGCTCCAGCGCAGCCAGGTCTCCTGGAGCACGTCCTCCGCGTCCGCCGCCGACCCGAGCATCTCGTAGGCGACCGTGAAGAGCAGGTTGCGGTGGGCGACGAACGTGTCGGTCGCCCGATCAGCGGCGTCGTCGACCATGGTTCGGCCTCTTCCTGTTCCTCACGGTCGGCCCTGGCTGCCGACGGCCTTCGGTGTGGCGTCCACACCACGGGCCATTCTCTCCCGTGCCGTCACGCCCGCCGGTCAGGACACCCGGCCGACGGGGTCGAGTGTCTTGCCGTTCGCCTCGAGCAGCTGCCGGCGCTTGGCGGGACTCGCGGTGCGGTGCAACCGGTAGGCACCGGGCTTGTGGGCCTCCTCGGCCAGGTGCTTGACGATGACCTTGCAGATGACTTCCTTGAGCCGCGCGCCGGGACGACCGTCGATGTGGAACCACTGGGCGACATCGGTCTTGCTGGCCTTCTGGAAGATGCCGTCGCTGCGGCCCAGGCTGAGGCACTGCGCCACGAACGCCATGCCGAGCGGCGCGGGCTGCTCTCCGGCGATCCGGCTGAGCACGGTGTCGGCGGCCCGCGCGCCCAGCGGCATCGCGGCTTGGCAGCTCATCCGCAGCGGCAGGTCCGACGGCGCCGCCGAGTCTCCGGCCGCGACGATGCGATCGTCGTCGACGCTGGTCAGCGTCTCGTCCGTGAGCAGGCGGCCCAGTGCGTCGGTGCGCAGGCCGCTGCGGGCGGCGAGGTCCGGCACGCCGAACCCGGCGGTCCAGATGGTCAGCTCGCTCGGCAGCTCGCGGCCGTCGGCGAGCCGTACGGCATCACGGGTCACCGCCGTCACCATCGTGCCGGGGCCGTCGAGGACGGTCACCTTGAGCTTGGCCAGCCGCCCGGCGACCGAGCGGCGGCCCCGGGGATGCAGATACGGGCCGAGCACCCCGCCGCAGACCAGGGTGACGTTGTGACCTCCTTCGGCCAGCTCGGCGGCGGTCTCGATGCCGGTCGGGCCGGCTCCGACCACCGTCACCGCGGCCGATGCGGACACGGCGTCGAGGGCCGGGCGCAGTCGCTCGGCGTCCTCCAGGTCGGCGATCGGGTAGGCGTGCTCCGCCGCCCCGGGCACCTGGGGGTCGGCGCTGCCGCTGCCCACCGCGTAGATCAGGTAGTCGTAGTCGATCGTGCCGCCGGAGGCCGGCGTCACGCTGCGCCCGGCCGCGTCGATCCGTGCCACGGTGTCGACCACCAGCCGGACGCCGTCGGCCAGTACGTCCCCGAAGTCGACGACCGCGTCGTCGGACCCGCCCACCAGCTGGTGCAGACGGACGCGGTGGACGAAGGTCGGTCGCGGGTTGATCAGTGTCACGGTCACGTCGTCGCGCTGCGTCAGACGATTGGCAGCCATGACACCGGCGTAGCCGCCGCCGATCACGACGACATCGATGTTCTCAGCCATGACATCTCCTCCGTGTTCAGTGGTTCGGCCTCAAGACACCGCGTCGCCGTCCCCTGTGACAGCATGTGAGGCAGATCACTCCGCTTGGCGGAGAGGAGTTCTAGAGGTCCCCGGTCGGGGTGCCCGCTCCCGGCGTGATCAGGCCGGTCTCGTAGGCCACGACGACGGCCTGGGCACGGTCCCGCAGGTGGAGCTTGGCGAGGATCCGGGCCACGTGGGTCTTCACGGTGGCCTCGCTCAGACGGAAGCGCGCGGCGAGTTCGGCGTTGCTCAGGCCGGTGCCGAGCGAGCCCAGGACCTCGAGCTCGCGAGGGGTGAGTACCGTCAGATCGCGGTGCAGGGCGGCGGAGGCCGCCGTCTCGAGGGCGACGAAGCGTTCGACCAGGCGCCGGGTGATGGCCGGCGAGAGCAGCGCGTCGCCGGTGCGGGCGAGACGGACGGCGGCGACCAGGTGCTCGGGGGTGACGTCCTTGAGGAGGAAGCCGCTCGCCCCGGCGGTGAGGGCCGCGTACACGTACCGGTCGAGGTCGAAGGTGGTCAGCATGATGACGCGGGGCGGGTCGGGCGTCACCGCGCCGGAGAGGATCCGCCGGGTGGCTTCCAGGCCGTCGGTCCCCGGCATCCGGATGTCCATGAGGACCAGGTCGGGGCGGGTGCGGCGGACCGCGTCGACGGCCTGGTCGCCGTCGGCGGCCTCCGCGACGACCTCGATGCCGTCCGCCGCCAGGATCATGCCGAAGCCGGTGCGGACCAGCGCCTGATCGTCGGCGATCACCACGCGCGGCGGCTCCTCGATCACGCGGGCTCCTCCGCGGGGATGACGGCGCGGACCGCGAAGCCGCCGGTGGGGCGTTCGCCCGCGGAGAGGGTGGCTCCGTACACGGCGAGGCGCTCGCGCAGGCCGATCAGTCCGCGGCCGCCACCGGAACCACCCGGCGCCGCGGACGTGCCGCCGGTGTCGGACACCTCGATGCGCACCGCCCCGGGGACGTGCTCGACGACGACCCGCACCCGGCTGCCGACGGCATGCCTGACCGTGTTGGTCAGCGCCTCCTGCACCACGCGGTACGCGGCCAGGTCGGCGCCGGCGGCGAGGGGCGCCGGGGTGCCGGTGACGGTCAGCTCGACGGGTACGCCCGTCTCGCGGACCCGGTCGGCGAGGAGGGGCACCTGGGCGAGGCCCGGCTGCGGCGCCAGATCGGTCCCGGCGGCCGGGTCGCAGGCGCCCCCGGCCCGCTCCGCGGCCCCGCCCTCGTCCACGTCACCGGCCATGGTGAGCAGGCCCATGACGTGCCGGAGTTCGGCCATCGCGGTACGCCCGCCCGCCTCGACGGCCAGCAGCGCCTGGCGGGCCCGGTCGGGCGCGGTGTCCATCACCTTGCGGGCCGCGCCCGCCTGGATCACCATCACGCTCACATTGTGGGTGACGACATCGTGCAGTTCGCGGGCGATCCGGGACCGCTCGCGGTCGACGGCCAGCCGCATGGCGGCCTCGTGCTCCTCCTCCAGAGCGGTCAGCCGCTGCTTCCAGGTGTGGACCGCGTTGGCTCCCAGCCCCACCGCGAGCAGCGCGAGGAACGGCACGAGACCGGGAGCGAACGACGGGAAGTTCTCGTCGCGCCGTACGGCGAGCAGGGCGGCGCCGATCACCAGGCCGACGAGGGCCCGCGCCCGGTACGGGCTGTACACCGCCGCGCTGTAGGCGGCGACCACACCGGACAGGAACGTGTACAGGGTCGGGTCGCCGCCGCGCAGGTGCTCGTTGAACAGCAGACTCGCGACGATCACCGCCCAGAACGCGGACAGCGGGAACCTCCGGCGCACCACCAGGGGCAGCGCGGTCAGGGCGGCCAGCACCAGCTGCCAGGGATCGACGGCTTCGGCGAACCGCACCATGCCCACGCCGACGTCCGGGAGCGGACCGACCTGCGGGAGGCCGGGCGCGGGCATCCGCGGCGGGACCGGCACGAAGACCGGCGTGCCCGGCGCGGCGGCGTCGCCCTGCCGGTAGGCGGCGCCGACCGTGCAGGCGGCCAGGACGAAGGCCAGGATCGCGTCGGCCGTCCACATCCAGCGGGACGGGCGGGGCAGCGGACTCCGGCGCAGCAGGGCCGCGGCCCCCGTCCGCCACCGCTGCACGATCTCCGCCCGCACCGTCCCCGCCCCGCCCATGCGCACAGTGTGGCAACCCGTGTGGCCTCCCACATCCGTCCCGCTGCGGACGGTGACGCGGGCGGCCTACATCCGCCGCGTACATCGCAGGGATGACGTGCCCGGCGGGTCATCCCACAACGGCAGCCCGTCTCGCCGTGGCAGCCGACGCCCCGGGCCGGGGTCCGCCCCTAGCTTCGGACCGAACCGTCGACCGCCGACCCTGGAGGCACCGTGGCAGCGACCGCGCCCGTCATCGACATACGGGCTGTGAGCAGGACGTACGGGGAAGGACCGCCGGCCCTCGCCGACGTGACGCTGAGCGTGGCCGCCGGAGAGGCAATCGCCGTTCTCGGGCCGTCCGGCAGCGGCAAGTCCACGCTGCTCAACCTGATCGCGGGACTCGACCGGCCGAGCACCGGCAGCGTCACGGTGGACGGGCTGCGGGTGGACGGGCTGAGCGAGGCCGGGTCGGCGCGTTACCGGCGCGCGAAGGTCGGCATGGTCTTCCAGTTCTTCAACCTGCTGGACGATCTGACGGTCGCCGACAACGTGCTGCTGCCCGCCCGGTTGGCGGGGATGCCCCGGGCGGAGGCCCGCGCACGGGCCGCCGCTCTGCTGGCGGACCTGCGCATCGACCGGCACGCGGGCGCCTACCCCGGCCGGCTGTCCGGCGGGGAGCGGCAGCGGGTCGCGGTGGCCCGGGCCCTGATGAACCGTCCGGCTCTGCTGCTGGCGGACGAGCCCACCGGCGCGCTGGACACCGCCTCGGGCGCGGAGGTCCGGGAACTGCTCGCCGAACTCAACGCGTCGGGGCAGACGATCGTCCTGGTCACCCATGATCTGGGCCTCGCCGCGTCCTGCGCGACCCGGACCGTCGAACTGGTCGACGGCCGTGTCGTCCGGGACACCAGAAGCGCCGAGGGCGCTGCGGCGGTGGCCCGATGAGCGCCCTCGGCCGGGTGGTGCGCGCCGGGGTCGGGCGGCGGCGGGTGCAGACCGCCGTGATGATCATGACGACGCTCATGGCCGTCACCGCGTCGGTCCTCGCCGCCGGACTGCTCGTCGCGTCCCGGGCGCCCTTCGACCACGCCTTCGCCCAGCAGCACGGCGCCCACCTGACCGCGCGGTTCGACGGCGCCAGGGTGACGGCCGTGGAGGTCACGGCGACCGCCCGGGCCGAGGGCGTGACCGCCACGGCCGGACCGTTCCGGACCGCATCGGTACGCGCGCGTACCGCCTCGTCCTCGGACGTGTTCCCGGAGGGCGTCGATCTGCCGCCGGTGACCGTCGTCGGCCGGGCGGACACCGGGGGCGATGTCGACCGGATCGACCTCGTCTCCGGCACCTGGCTCACCGGCCCCGGCCAGATCGTGGTGGCCGACGGCATGCTGCCCGTCGAACCGGGCACACGGCTGACGTTCCCCGCCGCGCCGGGCAGCCCCACGCTGACCGTGGTCGGCATCGCGCGGTCGGTGACCGGCACCGCGGACGCCTGGGTGACTCCCGCGCGGGCCGGGACGCTGGCCGCGCCGGGCGACACCCCCTCGTACGAGATGCTCTACCGCTTCGCCCGCGCGGGGACGGACGCACAGCTGGCCGCCGACCGGGCCGCGATCACGGCGGCGGTGCCGAAGGGCGCGCTGACCGGGTCGCAGTCCTATCTGGCCGTCAAGGAGGAGGCGACCGCCAACGCGATGGCGTTCGTGCCGTTCCTGGCCGCTTTCGGTGTTCTCGGGCTGCTCCTTTCGGTCCTGGTCATCGGCATCGTCGTGAGCGGCGCGGTGGGGGCCGCGACCCGGCGCATCGGGATCCTCAAGTCCCTCGGCTTCACCCCGGCGCAGGTCGTGCGGGCGTATGTCGGGCAGGCGCTGGTCCCGGCGGCCGTCGGCTGCGCCCTAGGGCTGGTGGTGGGCAATCTGCTGGCCCTGCCCGTGCTCCACGAGGTCGGCGAGGCCTTCGCCGGTCCGGCGGCGTCGATCCCTGTCTGGATCGACGCGGCCGTGCCCACCGCGGCCCTCGCCCTGGTCGCCTGCGCCGCTCTGGTGCCCGCGCTGCGCGCCGGACGGCTGCGGACCGTCGCGGCGATCACCGCCGGCCGTACGCCGAGCACCGGCCGGGGGCGCCTGGCGCGGCGGTTCGCGGGGCGGTTCGCGGGGCCGCCCGCGGTCGGCCTCGGGCTGGCGGGCCCCTTCGCGCGGCCGGCGCGTTCGGCGACGACGGCCGCCGCGGTGGTCTTCGGCGCCGTCGCCGTCACCTTCGGCGTCGGGCTCGCGCTCACGCTCGGCGCCGTCCAGTCGGGCCGCATGCTCAACTCGGGCGGGTCGGTCGTCGTCGGGACGGGCGGCGGACAGGCACCGCCCGGCGCGCAGGCCGTACACGAGGGCGGCGGGCCCGAGGAGCCGAAGGCCGACCCGGCCGCGGTCGCCGCCGCGCTCCGCGCACAGCAGGGGACCGGCCGCTTCTACGGCTCGACGCAGGCGGAGGTCGGCGCGTCCGGCATCACCGGAGCCACCACCGTGGTGGCGTACCAGGGCGACACTTCATGGGCCGGCCCCCCGATGGTCTCGGGCGACTGGCTGGACGGGCCGGGTCAGGCCGTGGTCACCGGGCGGTTCCTGAAGGCCGCCGGAATCCGGGTCGGCGACACGGTGACCCTGACGGAGCGGGGGCGGCACGTCGCGGTACGGATCGTCGGCGAGGCGTTCTTCACGGAGGGCGAGGGCATGGAACTCCTCACCCCGGCCTCGACCCTCACCGCGCTCGGACTCGACGCGACGCCGGGCCGGTACATCGTGAAGACGGAACCGGGCACGGATCTGACGGGCTATCTGACGGCGCTCAACGACAGGCTCGACCCGCTCGGCGCGGTCGCCCAGGCCGACACCTCGGACGAATCCAGCGTGATCGTCGCCATGGACGCGCTGATCGGGACGCTGACCCTCATGCTCGTCGTGGTCGCCGGGCTGGGCGTGCTCAACACGGTCGTCCTCGACACCCGCGACCGGGTCCGCGACCTCGGCGTCCTCAAGGCCCTGGGCATGGCGCCCCGCCAGACCCTGACCATGGTCGTCACCTCGGTCGCCGCGATCGGGCTGCCGGCCGGCGCGCTGGCGGTCCCGGTCGGCGTGGCCCTGCACCACTACGTCACGCCGTTCATGGGCGACGCCGTCGGCATGACGCTGCCCCCCTCGCACATCGCCGTCTACGACGCGCCCGTTCTGGCCCTGCTCGCCCTGGGAGGGCTGGTCATCGCGGTGGCGGGCGCCCTGCTCCCGGCCGGCTGGGCCGCCCGGGCGACCACGGCCACCGCCCTGCGCACCGAGTGACCCTGGCTAAACCGCCGCGCGTCCGCCCTCGCCGTTCCGCCGGAACGCCCACTCCGCCCTCGGCTCCACCACCCACCGGAAGATCCGCCGGACGGGGGAGGTGCACAGCAGGGTGACGGTCAGGGCGGCGACGAGGGTGACGACGAGGGCGCCGAGCGGCCGGTGGATCCAGGGCTGGTCGTAGAAGTGGGCGGGGCCGGCGAGCTGCTTGACGAAGCCGTGCAGGAGATAGCCGTAGAGCGTGGCCGCGCCCAGGACGGTGAACCAGGTGTGGCGTCCCGGCACCCAGGCCAGGAAGCAGGCCACCAGGACGAGGGAACAGCCGAAGGTGGCCAGGGTCATCAGGGGGCCGTACCAGGCGGGCGCCCCGAGCTGCACGGCGCTGTCGTCGTGGAAGAACCAGCGGTAGACGTTCGGCGGGGCCACCTGGTGGGCGACGGCGAGCGCGCCCGCGAAGACCGGCACCGCCGCGACGCGGACCGCGCGGCGGCGCACCAGACGGAAGTGCTCCGGTTTCAGCAGCAGGCCCAGGACGAAGTAGGGCAGGAACTGCAGGACCCGCTGAAGGGCGAGGTCCTTGCCGATGGCGGACGAGAGGGTCGCGAGCATCGCGACGACCAGCGCCAGCGGCAACGGCCACCGTACGAGTCGCCAGACCGGCGCGGTCAGCCGCCAGATGAACAGGGCGGCCAGGAACCAGGTCAGATAGAGGGGGTCCAGCAGGCTGATGTCGCGGTCCGGGGCGTCGTCGGTCCACCTCGTGAGGAGGGTGTAGGCCACCTCGAAGACCACGTACGGCACGGCCACGCCGGTGATCAGGCGCTTGACGCGCTGCGGGCTGCCGTCGAAGCCGCGGGAGAAGTGGCCGGAGATGACGATGAACGCCGGCATGTGGAAGGCGTACACGAGCGTGTAGAACGCGGTGACCGTACGGCTGCCGTCGCGCAGGGGTTCCCAGGCATGGCCCACCGCGACGAGCACGATCGCCAGGTACTTGGCGTTGTCGAAGAAGGCGTCCCGCTTCTTCGCGGGCGAGGCCGTCCGGACCGGCGGGGCTTCGGCCGGCCGGGCCGGTGCCGGGCGGACCGTTGGGGGCTCGCCCTGTGCCTCCTCGGTGCCGCTCGGGGGCAGTGTGGTCTGCCCGATGCCCTCCTGGCGCGATCCGGACAGACCAGAACACCTCTCACACGACCCGTGCTCCCCGCCCCGGGCCCGCCGGGGGAAGAGCCGACACCATTACCCGGGCCCTGCTTACCGCATCGCGTCGGGATAAACCTCCCGACGCGGTCAGAGGTCTTTCCCTGCGTTCTCGCCTCTGTCCTCGCGTTCGTCCTCGCCGGCGCCCGCTACTGCGCCTTCGTCTGCGTCTGCGTCTGCGTCTGCGCGTGTATCGCGGGGCCGTCCCAGGAGTTCGCGCAGCAGGCGTTCGTCGTCGGGGCGCAGGCCGGAGACGAAGCTGGCCAGCACGGCCTCGCGGTCCCGTTCGGCGTCCAGGACCCTGCGCATGCGGTGGGCGGCGAGACCCGCCTCGTCCGAAGCGGGCAGCCACGCGAACGACCGACCGCCGCGCTCGCGGGTGACCGCGCCCTTGGCGAGCAGCCGGGTGAGGATCGTGATCACCGTCGTATAGGCGAGACCGCCGCCGAGGCGTTCGCGCACCCATCCCGCGGTGGCCGGACCGTCCGCCTCCCGCAGCGCGGACAGCACCAACGCCTCGAGCTCGCCCTGTCCCCGACGCCGGGGACGCTGCCGGTGATCCGCCACGCCCCGTCTCCCTCCGCCGCCGTCCGTTTCCCGGTCGGACATCGTATAGACGCAGCCTCTCGCCTCCGCCCTTCACCGCCCGGGCGGATCCTTGCGCAGGATACCCCCTGGGGGTATACAGGACTCATGGACCACGACCAGCACAGCGACCAGCACAGCGACCCGCACCACGATCACGCCTCCCCCGCGGGGCACGGCGGCGCCTCCTGGGCGATGGCGATGAAGGCGACGCTGCACTGCCTGACCGGATGCGCCGTCGGCGAGATCCTCGGGATGGTCATCGGTACCGCCCTCGGCTGGGGCAATGCGCCGACCATGGTCGTCGCGATCGTTCTCGCGTTCCTGTTCGGCTACTCCTTCACCCTGTTCGCGTTGCGCCGGGCCGGCCTGGAGCTGCGGGCCGCGGTCAAGGTGGCACTGGCCGCCGACACCGTGTCGATCGCCGTGATGGAACTGGTCGACAACGCCGTCGTCGCCCTCACCCCGGGCGCGATGGAGGCCCAGCTCTCGGACGGGCTGTTCTGGGCGGCCCTCCTGGGCGGCTTCCTGATCGCCTTCCTGATCACCACACCCGTGAACAAGTGGATGATCGGCCGCGGCAAAGGCCACGCGGTCGCCCACGCCCAGCACGCCTGACGCCCTCGCCCCGCCTCGCCCCGCCTCGCAACGCCTCGCGGCCATCGTCCTCCCCCGGGCTCGCTCACAGCCTGCCGAACGCCACCCCACGCCAGGTCCAACCCGCCGCCAGCACCGCATCCCGCAGCGGATCCTTCAGCTCCGCCGGGTCGAAGCGGTACGTCTCCTGGAGGTGCCGGCGACCGTCGGGACCGCGTTCGACGGACCACTGGCGGGAGACGGCGGTCACCTGGCCGCGGCCGAACTCCCGCGCCACGCCGGGCCGGGGAGGATCGCCGATCCAGGTGACCTCGCGCTGCTCGTCGACGCTGCGCACCTCGTGAGCCCCCGGCAGCAGACGCATCCGTATCGTGAGCGTGCGGTGCATCCGCACCCGGACGAAGTGCGCGTGCCAGGAGGGCTCGCGGACCCGCCACTCCGCCACCAGATCGCCACGCTCCTCGGGCAGCGCATGACGTACGCGGAAGGGAACCTCCGGGCCGTTGACCGCGAAGAGCGCGGCCCGGACCTCGTCGGCGGAACGCGGCACCAGACCGCTCTCGGGGTGCCTGGTTCCGGTCAATCTGTCGAAAAAACCCATCGGATCAACCTATGGCAAGGTCGCGAACGACCAGCCGAGCCGACCGGACACCTCGTCCTGTCGAGGGTCGAGCCGTCCCCACACCCGCCGCTACTCTGTCCCCTCATGGGGAAAACCGCGGGTGGACAGAGGGCGGTCGTGGCCGCGTTGGTACGGTCGGCGTTCCTCGTGAACGCCGTGTACGCCGAGTCGAGCCGCGCCCACGGCATCACACCCCAGCAGGGTCAACTGCTGTGCGTGCTGATGCCGCAGCCGTACGGCATGAGCGAACTCGGCGAGATGCTCGGACTCGCCAAGTCGAGCCTGACGGGGCTGGTGGACCGGACGGTCCAGCGCGGACTGGTCCGGCGCGAGCCGGATCCGCGGGACGGGCGGGCCGTACGCGTCGGGCTCACCGAGGAGGGCGCCCGGCTCGCGCATGGCTTCTACGACGAGACGTGCCGCCGCCTCGAGGGCCTGCCCTCGGGGCTGAACACGAACGAACGCGACCGCCTCGCCGCGCTGCTCGCCCGGGTCGTCGTCGACAACAAGGTCCCCGAGGTCTTCACCGACCCCGACGCCTGCCGCGCCTGACCACTCCTGATTGTGTCTGACCGCGCCTGATTACGTCTGCCGCGTCTGATTACGCCTGTACCCCGGCCCGCGCCGCCGCGGGCCTCGCGTGTCGGCACCCGCTCAGCCAGGCGCCCGCTCACCCGCTGACCCGCCCGAAGTCGTTCGCTTCGCGTTCCGCGTCGGCTCGTGCGGCGGTGAACTTCAGCGTCAGGGTCACCGCGATCGACATGAGCGCCATCGCCGTCATGGCCGTTGCCGGAGAGGTGAGTTGGGCCAGCGTCCCGGCCAGCGCCGCGCTCACGCCCTGCATCGTGAGCATTCCGGCCGAGTGCAACCCCAGGGCGTGACCGCTGAGTTCGGGCGGGGTGAGCGCCATCAGCCGCTCCTGCTGGACCAGGCCCGCGCCGAAGCCGACGGAGGCGAGAGCGGCGCAGACCGCGGCGAGCGGGAGGGCGGGGCGCAGGGCGAAGAAGACGTAGGGGGTGGCCAGCAGCAGAAGGAGAGGGGTGGCCAGGCGGGGGCGCAGGGCCGGTGGGACGAGGCGGCCCACGGTCAGGTCCCCGGCCAGCATGCCCAGCGCCCCGCACGCGAACAACGTGCCCGCCGCTTCGGGGTCGTAGGACACGAAGAGCGCCTCGCAGCCGACGACCAGTCCGTTGGGAAGCCACAGGCCCAGGTAGGTCAGGCGGCGGGGGCGGGAGGACCACAGGACGGCGTTCGTGCGCCGGGTCGCCGCGACCGAGGGCCGGCCGGAGGCCCGCGGTGCGCGGGCGGTCAGGCCGAGGCGGGTGACCACGGCGGCGGTCGCGTGGAGCAGGGCGGCGAGCAGCAGGACCGGGCGCGGCGAGAACGCGGTCACGAGGGCGCCGCCGGTGGCGAACCCGATGATCTGCGTCAACCCGCTCAGCATGTTGAAGAGCGAACGCCCCGGCAGATAGCCGTCCTTGGTGAGGATCTCGTTCAGCAGGCCCCAGCGGACGCCGCCGCCGAGGGAGGCGATCAGCCCTTGCAGGAGCACGACCGCGAAGACGCCCCACACCGGCAGCCCGGGCAGCGCCAGGACGGCCGTCGCGGCGGCGAAGGCGAGGGAGAGGCCGGTCAGCGCCGACCTCGGGGGCAGCCGGTCGGCGCCCGAGAGGAAGAAGGTCGCGCCCAGCACCTGCGCGAGCGACGGGCCGAACATGCTCACCGCCGACAGCAGCGGGGAGTCGGTGGCCCGGTAGACGAGCGTGCCGAGGGCGAGACCGCTCACCGTCCCGGCGGCGGTCGACGCGGCGACGGAGAGGAAGAGGGGTGTGAACTCGGGGGTCCGGAAGAGCTGTCGGTATGTGTGGCCGGTCATGGGCGGAGTCTGCGACGGGCCGGAGAGGGGTGGTTATTGTTTCGCGTGACCGCGAAACGTCGTATGCCGTACGGCATACGTCGCACGTCGCACGTCGCACGTCGCACGTCGCACGTCGCACAGGCATGTGCGGGCACGAGTTACGCGCGCGGGCCCGAGTACGGGCAGCAAGCACAGGCACGAGTACAGGGCCCAGGCACAGGTACGGGCCCAGGCACAGGCATGGGGCCCAGGCACCGGTACGGGCCCAAGCACCGGTACGGGCACAGGCACGGGTGAGGGGCGCAGGGGCATGGGCTGGTGGCAGGTGAACGCGGACACCCTGGCGCGCAGCCGGTTCGTGCTCTCGCCGCTCGCCGAGACCTTCGCGAGCCTGAAGCTGCTGCACGCGGGCGTGGGCGCCCACCCCGGCGAGCGCGACTGGCTGCGCGACCGTCTCCCCGGCTACCGAGCCGTGCTGGCGGCCGACCCGGTGACCGCGCTGCTGGTGCGGGCCGGGCTGGGGCGGAGCTGGGTCGCGGACTTCCTCACGCCCACCCCGAGGGACGGCGAGAGTTTCGAGGAGGGAGTGGCCCGGGTACGGGCGGCCGACCCGGCGGAGGCCCGCGCCCATCTGCGGATCTCCCTGGCCGGCCCGCTTCCCGCCGCCCTGGACCGGGACGACCTGCCGGAGCGGGCGGCCGGACTGCTGGAGTACGTGTGGGAGGCGGGCGTACGGCCGTACTGGGAGCGGCGGCGGCGGGTGCTGGAGGCCGATGTGGTCGCGCGGACCGCACAGGTCAGCCGGGGCGGGTGGGCCGCCGTACTGGACTCGCTGCGGCCGGGGACGCGGTGGCTCGGCGAGAGTCGCTTCCAGGTCAACCTGCACGAGTATCCGCCCCGCGAGATCTCCGGCGCCGAGCTGGTGTTCGTGCCGGTCACCCCGAAGACGGGCTGGGTGTCGTGGGAGGCGCGGGAGCGGTACGCCGTCGTCTATCCCTGCACGGGGGTGCTCGCCGGGGACCGGCGGGACCGGGCCCGTGCCGTACCGGCCGCGCTGGGCGCCCTGCTGGGGCCCAGCCGGGCCGCGGTGCTCGTCCTCCTCACCGGCCCCCTGAGCACCACCCAGCTGGTCGCCCTGACCGGCCAGGGCCTCGGTTCGGTCGGCCGCCATCTGCGGGTGCTGCTGGACGCGGGGCTGGTGGAGCGGCGGCGTGCGGGGCGTTCGGTGCTCTACTCGCGGACCGCGGCGGGCGACGTCCTGGCCAGGGCCGCCGCCGGGTAGGGCCTGTCCGGCCGGTCCCGGGTCCACGGCACGACCGGCCGGGCAGGCCCCCTGGGCGTCCGCGCCGGACGCGGAAGCGGGGGACGGCCCCGGAAGAGGTGGGCGCACCGTCCGGGGCTAGCATCCGGAGCATGACTACTGATGCCGGTGCCTCTCCCCTCGACGTCTCGATCGATGCCCTCAAGGGCGGTTCCGCGGAGCTCTCCCAGTACGCGGGCAAGGCCGTGCTGGTGGTGAACGTGGCCTCGAAGTGCGGCCTGACCCCGCAGTACACGGGCCTGGAGAAGCTCCAGGAGCGGTACGCCGCCCAGGGCTTCACCGTGCTCGGCGTGCCCTGCAACCAGTTCCTCGGGCAGGAGCCCGGCACCGCCGAGGAGATCGCCGAGTTCTGCTCGGCCACCTACGGCGTGTCCTTCCCGCTGACCGAGAAGGTCGAGGTGAACGGTGCGGAGCGGCACCCGCTGTACGAGCGGCTGGTCGGATTCGCGGACGCCGAGGGCCACGACGGCGACATCCGCTGGAACTTCGAGAAGTTCCTGATCGGGCGGGACGGGTCCGTCGTCGCCCGCTTCTCCCCGCAGACCGAGCCCGAGGCCGCCGAGGTCGTCGCGGCCATCGAGGGCCAGCTGGCCTAGGCGTTTGCTGATCCGTCCCGGGACGGACGGATCGAACGGATCGTCCGGCTTGACCTTGTCCCTGGGGCAGGGCGGAGCCTCCTCGTCGCCGGGCGCGAAGGCCGTCCGGCGACGGAGGACGACGGGGGTGCGTGATGGGCATCGGGGATGACGGCGCGCTGCTCACGATCGGCGCGTTCGCCGCGCGGGCCCGGCTCTCGGCCAAGGCGCTGCGGCTGTACGACCGGCTCGGGCTGCTCGCCCCGGCGCACATCGACGACGCCAGCGGCTACCGCTACTACCGGGCCGACCAGGTGGAACGGGCCCGGCTGGTGGCGATGCTGCGCCAGCTGGACATGCCGCTCGCGCGGATCGCCGAGGTGGTGGAGACCACTGACGGGTCCGTGTCCGGGGAACTGCTCGCCGCCTACTGGGGCGATGTCGAGGCCCGGTTCGCCGCCCAGCGCACCCTCGCCGCCTACCTCCGTGCACGGCTGTCGGGGAGGAGCTCCGAGATGTACGAGAAGTTCGAGGTCCGGTTGGTGGACGTGCCCGAGCAGGTGGTGGTCACCGAGACACGGCACACGCTCGCGGACGAGCTGCCCACGTGGATCCCCGCCTCACTGGGGCGGCTGGAGGAGGCGGCCGGGGGGTGCGGGGGCGTCGTCGCCGCGCCGTACGTCGTCTACTACTCCGCGGTGTCCATGGAGAGCGACGGGCCGGTCGAGTCCTGTGTGCCGGTCGCGGACGCGGCAGGGGCCCGGGCATGGGCGGCCGCCGCACAGAGCCGGGGCCGGCAGTTCCAGGCGCGGGTGGAGCCGGCCCGGCGGCTCGCGTACACGAGGATCACCAAGGCGCAGGTGGCACACCCGCAGATCCTCGCCCCGTACGAGGCGGTGGAGGCGTGGATGAAGCGGGAGGGCTGGGACTACGACGGGCCCTGCCGGGAGATCTATTTCGCCGACTGGGACGCGGCGGGAGCCGAGGACCCGGTGTGTGACGTGGCGTTCCCGGTCAAGCGGGGCTGACGGGCTGCCCCGTCGGCGGGGCAGGGGACCCGGCGCGGCCGACGCGTCCGGCCGGCGGGCCCGCGCCCGGCAGGTGCGGGGCTGGGCCGGGCAAGTGCCGGGCCCGCGCCCGGCATGTGCCCGGGCATGTGCCGAGCCCCCTCGGCAAGGACGGCGATCTGGTCGAGGGGGCTCTTGGGTCGTGCTGGTGAAGCCGGCCCTACAGGTGAGGCCGATCGTTCTGGTGAAGCTGGTCCTGCTGGTGAAGCCGGTCGTGCTGTGGGGCTGTCTCAGGGGATCGTCCCCTTATGCCTTGACCGATGCCACGAAGGTGTTCCACGCGTCTGCGGGGAAAGCCAGGGTCGGACCCTCGGTGACCTTGGAGTCACGGACGGCCATGGCCGCACGGAGAGGGGACTTGATCTCGACGCATGCGCCGTTGCCCTGGGAGTAGGAGGACTTGACCCACTCGTTCGCGGCGCCCTGCTGGATTGCCATGTTCGCTCCGGTAGTCAGTTGCTGAGTTGCTGTCACCACGCCGTGCGCAGATCTCCGTCTGCACGGCATGGTTTGCGCCACCGTTGTTGCTTGATGGCGTGATCGACGCTACTCGCCAACATCGTGATACGGAGCGACTATTCACCCGTCCGGATGGCATATTCCATAGGGACTTCCCTGCAGCCGGGACGAAGGTGTACCTTGCGGCGCTTCATGAAGTGACCTCCCTGGCATAGTCCTTCGCCACCTTCGCGATGAACTCCCGTGTCTGGTCCGCGTTCAGGGCCTGCGCCCGCAGGTGTTCGTACATCACGCTGTATTTCTGCACGTCCTGCGGCTTCTCCAGGTACAGGTCGCTGGTGACTCCCTCGATGTAGACGACGCTGGAGTCGGCGGCGTCCGGGAACTCGAGGATCGCGTACTGGCCGCTCACCCCCGGATGCGCGCCCATGGTGAACGGGATCAGCTGCACGGTCACGTGCGGCAGCTGGGACATCTCCAGCAGGTAGTCCAGTTGCTCGATCATCACCTGCCGGTTGCCGACCTCGCGACGCAGCGCCGCCTCGTCCAGGACCGCCCACAGACGCAACGGGTTGTCGGCTGTGGAAATACGTTCCTGTCGGCGCAGGCGCACCTGGATCCGCTTCTCGATGTCCGCCGGCGGGGCCTCCGGCAGCGCGCCCGAGATCAGCGCCTCGGCGTACTGACGGGTCTGGAGCAGCCCGGGCACGACCTGCGGGTCGTACACGCGCAGACTCGCCGCGTCCGTCTCGAGGCCGATGTAGACGCTGTACGGGACATCGCCGAAGGCATGCCACCAGCCCTGCTGCCGGGAGTCCTTGGCCATCTCCATCAGCGAGTCGACCATCCGCTGGTCCTCGACCTCGTACACCCCGCACAGGTCACGGACGTCACGCTGACTGATGCTGCGCCGGCCGTTCTCCAGCCGGCTGATCTTCGACTGGGACACCAGCAGGCGCTCGGCGACCTCTTCGGCCGTCATGCCCTTGAGCTCACGGAGCCGGCGCAGCTCCTGGCCCAGCCGGCGTCGCCTGACGGTGGGATTGACATTGGACGCCACGGGACGTGCACCTCCGGCTGCGTGTCTGTAACTGACACTTTGCGTATCTGCTGTTGAGCAGACTGCCACCAAGGCGCTTTCCAGCGCTGGAAAACGGTGGATATGCGGCGGGTACACGCCAGTTCGGGTCGGTCACCGACATGCGTCCGCGCGGAGTGGCGGATCGATGCGCCCCACCACCCCGCGCGGCCGCTGCGGCTCCCGGACGGGTCCTGGGTCCAACGGGTTCAACCGGTCCTGCGGTCTTACGTCATGCGTTCACCGGACCTGCCGGCGCGGTGTCGTGGAACTGCGGCTCAGTGAGCCACGACACGCGCCATGGGACCGCGGTGCGGCTGCGCCGGAACGCCACGGGCGGGCTCCGGAGCGGGCCTGGCACCGGGTCCGGCCTGCCGGCCGGGTGGTGCCTGGTTGCGGCGCGGCTGTGCCACCGCGCCGTTCTGGACGTCCATCACGGCGTGCGCCACGAGGCCGCCCATCGGGTCGTGCCTGATCAGATCCCGCAGCCGGGAGCGGGACGAACGTCCCTCGTTGCCCGGGTACAGGTGCTTGCCGAGGCCGACCGCGTGCGCCAGTGCGGCGAGCGCCGCGGTCCGCGGGTCCGGCGGTACGCCGGTGCGGATCGCGGAGTCCAGCCGGGCTTTGATCTCCCGGCTGATGTCGGTGTCCGTCGCCTGGTAGCGAGTCGTCGGCAGCACTCCGCACATCTGGCCCGCCACGGCATGAACCATGCCGCACCGCTCCAGATGCGAGAGGTAGGTCTGGCGTAGCCCGAGACGCGGCCCGCCGATCCAGTGGACGGCCCGTACAGGAGCGCCACGCCTTCGCAGCAACTCCAACGCGCAGTCCAGCGTTGGGTCTCCAGTCGGCCGTGGGGACACCACGGCGATACGATCCCCGTCAGGGGCTATCCGTCCGGCCAGCGCCAGCTCCACTAGCTGTGCTCCGGCCAGACCGAGGTCGAGCGACTGCGGCTGTGCGGTGGTACCCGTGGTCGGGTCCAGCGCCAGCAACAAAAGCTCTTCCGGAATTGTTCTGCGGCTCCTGCCCATCCATGCCTCCCCGCGTGGATGAGTGACAGGGTGACCCCTCTCACATTGGTCTGTCGAGGGTGCGTGACCTGTTTGTAGTGGAACCAGTAGGTATGTCGTTCTCGTCTACCGCAGGAGCCAAGCCCTCTACACAGGACACTGGTACATGGTTCGGACACGCCGTGAGGCGTGTCCCGGGCGGGCGGTTCACGGTTCGGCACGAGCGCGCGGTGGGCGTGCGGCACATGGAGGAGGCACCGGTGGCGGGCGAGTCCCCCGACAGGTCGAAGCAGCGCGAGTCGTCGGCGGAACCGACGTCGGGGAGCGCGAGCACGGTTCCCGAGGCACGTGAGCCTCGCGATTCCCGCGACGTCCCCGATCCGCGGGTGGCCGTGGCGCGGGAGGCCGAGCCGTCGGCGTCACGGGGCGGCGTGGACACGGCGACGCGAGTGTTCTCGGTACGGGACCTGAAGACCGCGGAGTCCGAACGGCCCGGGGACGGCGGGAAGCCCGGAGCCGTCGAGGAGGGTGAGGAACCCTCAGCGGCCGAGGACGGCGACGAGGCCACGGCCGGTGAGCCCGGCGAGGACGCCGCGCAGGCCGAGGACGCCGAGAGGACCGAGCCCGACGCCGACGCCGACGAGCCCGACGCCGACGAGGCGGCAGGGGCCGGAAGCGGCGGCACCGTCACGAAGCCCGGCTCCGCCGAGGTCGAGGACGCCGGGAGCGGCTCCGAGGGCTCCCAGGACGGCCTTGATGGCCCCGAGGCGGCCGAGAGCGCCCCCGGCGCCACGAAGGACGCTTCCGAGGGCGGTGACGAGCGTCTGCGGGAGGCTGTGGCCCAGTGGGTGGCCTCGGCCGACGGCAAGAGCTCCACCGAGGAGCCCGGGAGCACCCCGGACAGCGACACCCCGGACAGCGACACCCCGAGCAGCGACACCCCGGACGAGGACACCGCGGCCGAGGACGTCGACGCCGAGGCGGAGGAACGTTCCGGGAGCGACGCCGGGGAAGCCGACGAGCCCGCCGACGCGAAGCCGGCGGCCGAGCCCGAGCCCGCCTCCAGGTCCGCGTCCAAGCCCGCACCGAAGTGGGCCTCGGACTCCGAGGAGGACGCCGCTGCGGACGGTGGGGCCCGGCCGGCCGATGACGCCGAAGCCGCAACCGGCGCCGACGCAGACGCCGAAGCCGACGGGCCCGCCGATTCCCCGGTCGACCAGCCCACCGCCATCTTCAAGGCCCCCCGGCCCAAGCCCGCCGTCGACCAGCCGACCACCATGCTGAAGCTGGGCGGCGCCACCAAGCCCAAGCCCGACGCGGAGGAGGCCGACGCCGACGCACAGGCCGACGCGAAGGCCGACGCGAAGGCCGAGCCCGAGGCTCCCGCCGAGCGGACCAGCAAGTTCGTCGCGCTGAAGCCGCTCGACGAGCCCCGCCCGCTGAAGCCGGCCGATGTCACCGCCCTTGTCCCGCAGGTCGGTCCCGAGCGCACCACCCAGCAGCCGCTGCCGCCGAAGCCGCCGCTGGACCTGCTGGCGGAGCTGACGAACACCCCGCCGCCTCCGCCGACCCCGATGCGCACGCTCGGGCGGCGGCTCAAGATCTGGACGCCCCTGGTCATCCTGCTGCTGGTCGTCTTTGCGATCGCGCAGGCTGTACGACCGCTCCCGGCGGCCGCTCTCACGCTCACCGCGAAGGACTCGTACACCTTCGAGGGCGGCAAGACGCAGCTGCCCTGGCCGGGTGAGGGGCAGGGCTGGATGGACGCCGACGGCGTCGGCACGATGGGCAGCTTCGGCAAGCAGACGCCCGTGGCCATCGGCTCGGTCGCCAAGACCATGACGGCGTACATCATCCTCAAGGACCACCCGATGAAGGCCGGGGAGGAAGGCCCGGAGATCGAGGTCGACGCGACGGCGGAGAAGGAGGGCGGCTACGACGTCTCCGGCGACGAGTCGACGCTCAACACCGTCAAGGCCGGCGACCGGCTCACCGAGAAGCAGGCCCTGTCGGCCGTCCTGATCCCCTCCGCCAACAACATCGCGCGGCTCCTCGCGCGCTGGGACGCGGGTTCGGAGGCGGCGTTCGTGAAGAAGATGAACGCCACCGCCGAGGAACTGGGGATGACGAACACGACGTACACCGATCCCTCGGGCCTGAAGGAGACGACCGTCTCCACCGCCGAGGACCAGGTGAAGCTCGGCCGCGCGTTCGTGAAGGTCCCGGCCCTGGTGGCGATCTCCGGTGCGGCCAGCTGGACCGACCCCTCCGGCAAGTACTGGAACAACTACAACACCCTGCCGTACTACATCGGCGCGATCGGCATCAAGACCGGCAGCACCACCGCGGCCGGCGGCAACCTGCTCTTCGCCTCCCGCAAGGAGGTGAACGGGCAGACCGTCACCCTCGTCGGCGCGGTCCTCGGGCAGCACAAGCCGAAGATCCTCGAAACGGTCAACGCGGTCAGCAAGACGGCGCTGCTCGCCGCCCAGGACGCGCTCGCCTCGGCGAAGATCCTGAAGAAGGGGGACGTCGTCGGGTACGTGGACGACCAGCTCGGCGGTCGCACGCCCGTCGTCATCACCAAGGACGTCTCCGCGGTCGGCTGGCCGGGCATGACGGTGGAGCTGTCCTTCACCGCCGACGACGTGCCGCACACGGCGAAGGCCGGCACCCAGGTGGGCACGCTCACCGTCGGGGACGGCACCAGCAGCGCCGTGAAGGTGCCGGTCGCGCTCCAGACGGACCTGGCCGAGCCGGGCTTCTCGGACAAGCTGACGCGCATCGGCTGACCCGCGGCCCCGCTCGTACGCCTGCGCCACCCCGTCGGGCAGCCGCCCGGCGGGGTGCGTGCTAGCGTCACGAAACGGGACAGGTCGCCGGTCGCAAGGACGCAGCCGTGAAGCGGACGCGAACGGCATGCGGCCGAGAGCAGAAGACGGGACACGGGGAGTGCCTTCAGGTGGCCACTGCGGAGCCGACACGCGCCGACGACACCGGTCCGGGCCCGGACGCCGGCCCGCGACCGAGGGTGCCCGTCCCACAGTCGGGCGACCACGACCGTGCCGACCGCGGCGACCGTGACGCGGTGGCAGAGCTGGAGCGGGACCACGTCCCGGACCCCGTGCCGACGGACGGCCGCGTGGACAGCCGTACGGACACCCCTGCGGACGCCCGTGTGGCCGACCGTCCGGACGAGGCGGCCCCCGCGCGGGAGCCGTCCCGGGTGAGATCCGCGCTCGACCGGGTGGGCGGGTGGCTGCGACGCCACCCGGTGCTGTCCATGACGGCGCTGTCCGGCGCTCTGCACCTCGTCTGGTTCTTCACGTTCGCGAACAGTGGTGGCGACCTCGCGGCGCAGGACGCCTGGGCCGAGTTCGTCGGCCGGCACCCCGACTCCGCGTACAACCTCGCCTGGTACGGCGGCATGCACCCGGTGTCGTACAGCATGGTGTCGCCGTATCTGATGTCCCTGCTCGGCGTCCGGACGACGATGATGATCGCGGGCACGCTCTCGGCGGGGCTGCTCACCCTGATCCTGCTGCGCTGCCGGCCGGTGAGGAACCCGTGGTGGCCGGCGCTGGCCGGGGTCTTCGCCCTGCTGTGCAACGCGGCGTCGGGGCGCGTCACGTTCGGACTCGGCAACATGTTCGCGCTGGGCGCGGTCGCCGTGGTGTTCTGCTGGCCGCACCGCTGGCGCTACAAACGGTGGGCGAAGGCGCTGTGCGCCGCCCCGCTCGCCGCGCTCGCCACGATGGGCTCGCCGGTGGCGGGGCTCTTCGTGGGGCTCGTCGCCGCCGCGCTGTTCCTCCAGAAGCGACGACCGGGCGCGTGGGCGCTGGGGCTCGCGCCGACGGCCGTGGTCGCCCTGTCCGCCTGGCTGTTCCCGTTCTCCGGCACCCAGCCGATGTCGTTCGGCTCGGCGTCGCTGCCGCTGCTGTCCGCCGTCGCCGTCTTCGTCTCCGTTCCGCGCGACTGGAAGACCGTACGGATCACGTCGGCGGTGTACGGGCTCGGCGTGCTGCTGGTGTGGCTGATCAGCTCCCAGATCGGGTCCAACATCACGCGTCTCGCGATGCTGTTCACGGGCGTGGTGCTGATGGCGGCGCTGCCGTTCGCCGTGCCGCGCAGCCGCAAGTGGTACGTGATCGTCCTGGCGTTCGCCGGATTCGTGGGCTGGATCGGCTTCAAGTCGGTCGACGACGTCCTGCGGACGACCCCGGCGGCCTCCTGGGCGCGTGAGCTGGCGCCGCTCGTCAACGAACTCCAGGAGATCGGCGCGGAGAAGGGGCGGGTGGAGGTCGTGCCGGCCCGCTCGCACCGCGAGGCGTCCGCCCTCGCGCCGTACGTCAACCTCGCCCGGGGCTGGAACCGCCAGGCCGACATGGAGCGCAACCCCCTCTTCTATGACGACACCCTCAACTCGGCGAACTACCACGAATGGCTTCAGCGGTGGGCCGTGCACTTCGTCGTCGTCCCGAAGGAGGCGCTGGACGGGGACGGCGGCGAGCGGGAGCGGCAGCTGGTGCAGCGGGGGCTGCCGTATCTGGTGCAGATCTGGGGCGACGCCAACTGGCAGCTGTTCAAGGTCACCGACCCGGCCTCGCTCGCCGAGCCGAACGCGGTGGTGCAGCGGGCCAAGCAGGACGAGATGACGATCGACGTGAAGAAGGCGGGGCGGATCCTGATCCGGATTCCGTACTCGCCGTGGCTGAGCGTCGTGGACGCGCAGGGCAAGAGCCTGAAGCCGCCGCAGGAGACGGACGCGTCGAAGGACCGGGCCGAGGGCGAGCCGAGGACGTACGACAACGTCGACGGGTGTCTGTTCGAGACGGAGGAGGACGCGGAGGGGGACAAGTGGACGATGCTGGTCGCCCCGCGGGCGGGGGTGTACCGGCTGGCCGCGCCCTACCAGCTGCCGCGGGGCACGCCGTGTCCGGACGAGTTGAAGTGATGAGCGGGCGGTGACCGGCGTCCGCCGACGCGGGCGTCGCCGGGGGCCGGGGGCCGGCTCCCCCGGGGCCCCGCTTCGGCTCTGGACGGGCCTCTTCCATGATCGCCGGCCGGGCGGAGACGCCCGGTCCTGGGCTGGTCAGCGCAGGTCGGTCACATACCGGTCCGTGCCCGGCACCGTCGGGATGAAGGGCGCCACCAGTTCCACCCTTCCCAGGCCCGACTCCGTCACCGCCTCCTCCAGGCCCGTGAAGTGCGGGTGCCAGCAGTGCCTCGGGTCGGTTTCCAGGAACCACAGCAGGGTCAGGCGGGTGTCGACCCCTTCGACCTGCTTGACGTAGGTCATGCGGTCGCCGGGCAGCGGGGTGGGGCGGAAGACGGTGACCATGGCCGTCGGGGAACCTGCCACCCGCTCGGGGAGGTGGCGGGCGCGCAGCCACTCCAGGAGTTCGGCGCGTTGTTCCGCCGAGTCGGTGTCGACCACCTCGAGCACCAGGCCCGCGTACGGGTGGTCCAGGGCGTGGAAGTCGCGGGGGCCGGCGGCGCCGTCCCGGTACACGGTGGTCTCGTGGTCCTGGAAGGCCGTGAAGACGTGGGTGCGGTCCTGATGGACGCGGGCGTCCCGGTTGAGGCGCTTGTTGATGGCGACCGTCCACTTCATGTGGTCGTCGTAGCGGCCGTCGGTGATCCAGTAGGTGGAGAGGTAGCAGCCGGCGGTGACCGGCTGGGCGATCGCCGACCTGTCCGGCCCGCGCAGGAGCTGGAGGTCGCGGGTCGCCACCCACCTGCGGCCCGCGTACATCCAGGGCATCGCCATCGCGCCGGCGTAGTAGTGGTCGTCCTCGTACCAGCGGTTGTAGGCGTACTCGTGGCCGGGGTGCGGTTCGACCATGGTGATCAGGGCGTGGCCGGGGTGTACCCCGTAGGGGCCGACGGCGGCCAGTTCGGCGTAGGTCTCGCTGCGGGTCTCCTCGGACATGGGAACTTCCCTTCCCTTCCGTCCTCCTGCGGTCGCTCATACTCTGACGGTCCGTCAGTTCATGCGCCAGGGTCGGGAATCAGGGAGGGTTCATGTCACTGCTCGACGGCAAGACCGTCGTCGTCTCGGGAGTCGGCGCCGGGCTCGGTCACCAGGTCGCCGCCGCGGTCGTCCGGGACGGCGGGAACGCCGTGCTGGGGGCGCGGACCGAGGCGAATCTCGCGAAGAGCGCGGCCGGGATCGATCCCGAGGGGGTGCGCACGGCCTACCGGGTCACCGACATCACGGACGAGCGGAGTTGCGAGGCGCTCGCCGGGCTGGCGCGGGAGCGGTTCGGGGGGATCGACGCCGTGGTGAACGTGGCGGCCTGGGACTCCTGCTTCGGCGGGGTCGAGGACGCCGACTTCGCGACCTGGCAGTCGGTGATCGACGTGAACCTGCTGGGGTCGCTGCGGATGACGCGGGCCTGCCTGGCCGGGCTGCGGGCGGGCGGCGGGTCGGTGGTGTTCATCGGGACGCAGTCCGCCGTGGCGGCCCCCTCGCAGGTGCGGCAGGCCGCGTACGCGGCCTCCAAGGGTGCGTTGACCAGTGTCATGTATGCGCTCGCACGGGAGTGGGGCCCGCACCGGATCCGGGTCAACACCGTGCTGCCGGGGTGGATGTGGGGGCCGCCGGTGCAGGCCTACGTCCAGTTCACCGCGGAGACGGAGGGAGTGGCGCGGGAGGAGGTGCTGGGGCGGCTCACCGAGCGGATGGCGTTGCCCGAACTCGCGACGGACGGGGATGTGGCGGACGCGGCGGTGTTCCTGGCGTCGGACCGGGCTCGGGCGATCACGGGACAGTCGTTGCTGGTCAACGCCGGGGAGCTGATGCGATGAGTTCATGTAGGTGAACGCGAACCACCATACCGAATTCCTTTACCTCCCTTTGACCCTACGGTTACTTGTCGTGTTCACGCGGCAGCGCCCACGATGAGCGCCGGGCTCAACCCTGGGAGGACGCACATGAACGGTCTCGACTGGGCCGTGCTCATCGGCTATTTCGGCGTGATGGTCGCGATCGGCGTCTGGTCGCACAAACGCGTCGACAACGTGAGCGACTTCTTCACCGCCGGCGGCAAGATGCCCTGGTGGCTGTCCGGCATCTCGCACCACATGTCGGGCTACAGCGCGGTGATGTTCACCGGGTACGCGGGCATCGCCTACACCTACGGCGTCACCTCCTTCGTCACCTGGTCCTTCCCCATCGCGCTCGGCATCGCCATCGGCTCGAAGCTGTTCGCGCCGCGCATCAACCGGCTGCGGTCGCGACTCCACGTGGCCTCCCCGCTGGAATACCTGAAGAACCGCTACGACCTCAAGACGCAGCAGGCGCTGGCCTGGTCCGGGATGCTGCTGAAGATCGTGGACGTCGGCGCCAAGTGGGCCGCCATCGCGACGCTGCTGTCGGTCTTCACCGGGATCTCCCTCAACCAGGGCATCCTCATCACCGGCGCGATCACCGCCGTCTACTGCACGATCGGCGGCCTGTGGGCGGACGCGCTGACCGAACTCGGCCAGTTCATCATCCAGTTGCTGGCCGGCGTCGCGATGTTCGTCGCCGTCGTGCTGAAGCTGAACGACAAGGGCATCGGGTTCCTGGACGCCTGGGACCAGCCGGCGCTCCAGGGCCACGACAAGCCCCTGGTCGCCCAGTACGGCACGGTGTTCCTGCTCGCGTTCCTCTTCATCAAGCTCTTCGAGTACAACGGCGGCATGCTCAACCAGGCCCAGCGGTACATGGCCACCGCCACCCCGAAGGAGGCCGAGCGGTCGGCACGGCTGTCGGCGGCGCTGTGGCTGGTCTGGCCACTGGTGCTGTTCTTCCCGATGTGGATGTCGCCGCTGCTGGTGACGTCGGACAAGCCGGACGGCTCCGACTCCTACGCCCTGATGACCGAACAGCTCCTGCCGCACGGCCTGCTGGGGCTCGTCATCGTCGGCTTCTTCTCCCACACGATGGCCATGTGCTCGTCGGACGCGAACGCCATCGCCGCCGTCTTCACCCGGGACTGCGCGCCGGTGATCTGGGCGAGGGCCCGGGAGTGGAACCAGCGGTCGGGGCTGATCGCGGCCCGCGTGGCGACCGTCGTCTTCCTCGGTCTTTCGATGGCGGCGGCCACGCAGGTCAACTCCCCCGCCTTCAAGGACATCATCACCGTCGTGATCAAGTGGGTGGCCGGGCTGATGGGCCCGATGGCCATCCCGATGATGCTGGGCCTGCTGCGCCCGTTCCGCCGCTCCGGCCCGACGGCCGCGCTCACCAGCTGGTCGATGGGTCTGCTGGCCTTCTGGCTGGTCAACTACCCGATCAACTGGAAGGTCGACGGCGGAGTGCCGCTCCAGTACCAGGTGTCGATCCCGCTGGCCGTGTCGCTGGTCCTCTACATCCTCATCGGGTTCATCAAGCCCGAGGACACCCCGGAACGGCTGGCGCTCATCGAGCGCATCAACACGGACGGGGACTCGTCGGGGGCAGCGGCCGTCGTCCCCGAACCGCGCGACTCGGTCGGGGACAAACCGACCAGCCCGTCCGGCGTCTGAGGACGAGGCCCTGTCGGCGGCCGGGCCGGGCGGTCCGGGGGCGGCGGCCCCCGGACCGCCCGGCCCGGACCCGGTCAGCCCTTCGGGTAGCGGGACATCCACCCGGGCGAAGCTCCCGCGGGGCCGTGCAGAGCCGGCCCCTGGGTCATCTCCATGGCGAAGTCGTCGGCCAGTTCCAGGATCGTGGGGCGGCCCTCCAGCTCGGCCAGCCAGGCCGGCGGGAGGGCCGTCTCGCCGTGCAGGGCCCCGAGGAGGCCGCCGGCGAGCGCGGCGGTCGGTCCCGAGGGCGCGCCGTGGTTCACCGCGAGCCGCAGCCCGTGCCCGACGTCCTCCGCGACGAGGGCGCAGTAGACGGCGGCCGCGAGCACGGCCTCCGCGGTCCCCGCCCCCGCGAGTCCCTCCACCCTCGACGGCCCGGGCAGCCCCTGCCGTACGGCGCCCAGCGCGTGCCGCAGCGCCTGCGAGACCGCCTCCTGCCCCGGCCACGCGGCCAGCAGGGCGAGCGCCCGCTGCACCGCCCCGTCGAGACTCTCGCCGCAGGCCAGCGCGTGCACGGTGACGGCGTAGGCGGCCGCCGAGAGATACGCCGTGGGATGACCGTGGGTCTGAGCGGCGCACTCGACGGCCAGTTGGGCGACGAGCTGCGGCTCCCAGCCGACGAGCAGCCCGAAGGGCACCGAACGGGGAACGACCTCGGGCCCGGCCGCGCCGGGGCTCTTGGGCGAGTCAAGGGTGCCCATGACCTCGTCGCCGAGCCCGAGCAGCAGCGTCCGGGTCGGGGCGCGCCGGGCGTACAGCCACTCCTCGCGAGCCAGCCAGCCGTCCTCCTTGCGGCGCAGGTCGGGCCCCCAGTCGCGCTGGGTGGCGGCCCATCTCAGGTACGCCCGGTGCAGATCGGTCGGCGGATGCCAGGCGCCGGTGTCCCGCCGTACCTGGGCGCGGATCAGCCCGTCCACGGTGAACAGGGTCAGCTGGGTGAGGTGCGTGACCGCGCCGCGCCGCCCGTGGGCGGGGGCCAGGTCCACGACTCCCCCGGGCCCGTGGGCCTGCCGGATCTCCTCGATGCCGAGCCCGTCGACGGGCGCCCCGAGGGCGTCCCCGACGGCCGCGCCCAGCAGCGTGCCACGCACCCTGCTGCGGAAGTCCTGCTGTTCGGCACGGCCCCAGACTGGCCCGGCAGTCGCACCCACCCAGTCCTCCCGCACCGTGCGTACATACGACGTCCGTCACTGTAATCGAACAGGGCCTCGTTCCGACCCTGTGCACGGGCTGTCCGGTGGAGGGGTGATGAAGACCTGGTGGGGTAAGGACACCGGCATGACCACCCCCACCACACGTATCGCACACGCGTCACGCGTGCTGCCGCTCGCCGCCACCCTCCTCACCGGGACGGTCGCGCTCTACATGCTTCTCGTCGCCTTCGGGAACATCACGGACTTCGGCACGAACCAGCAGTTCGTACGCCATGTGCTGGCGATGGACACGACGTTCAAGGACGACGACGTGATGTGGCGGGCGGTGACGAGCAAGGGGCTCCAGGACACCGCCTACGTCGCGATCATCGTGTGGGAGACCGTCGCGGGCGTGGTGCTGGCCGCCGGCACGTGGTTCTGGGCGCGGCGGGACCACATACGCGGTCGGGCGCTGTCCACGTACGGGCTCGTCATGGTGATGCTGCTGTTCGGCGCCGGGTTCATCGCGATCGGCGGGGAGTGGTTCTCGATGTGGCAGTCGGACACCTGGAACGGGCTCGACGCGGCGACCCGGGCGTTCCTGTTCGCCGGGGTCGTGCTGATCGTCGACCACCTGCCGGCCGGACAGGCGCCGGACGACTCCCGGGCGTGACGCCCGCGGTTCCGGGGACCTAGTCGACGACCCTGACCTTCGTGCCCGTCTCGCCGAAGGCCCACAGCGCCGTCCCGTCCGCCTTGGCCATCCGGATGCCGCCGGTCTGCGTACCGGCGGCGGCCGGGGGCGGAGAGGAGCCGTCGACGGCGTTGGAGAAGGCGATGTTGACGCCCGACGTGGCGGAGAAGTAGACGATGTGCTCGATCGCCACGCCGTCGGAGCCCGTGGTGGCGTCCTTGCGGAGCGAGACCGTGAAGCTGCCGACGGCCGGGTCCACCGTGCCGGGCCAGACCGTGAAGGTGCGGCGGGCCGTGTCGTCCGCGTCGACCAGCCAGACCCGGTGCTGCCCCAGTGAGTAGACGATCCGCCGCCCGGTGCCCGAACCGGCGGGAATCCCGGCCGCCTCGGGAGTGGCCGGCGGCTTCGGCGAGGCCGAGGGCCGCGCGCCCGCCGACGCCGACGCGCTCGGCCGTTTCGCCGCCGAGGCCGTGGGGTGCGGGCCCTGTTCGGCCTGCGCCGTCAGGAAGACGACCGCGGCGATCGCGCCGGTCGTCAGGCCGGTGACCCAGACCCAGGAGGGAAGCCGTCGGGCAGGCACGGGCACGCATCTCCTCAGCTACGGGACCCCTCCGGTCGGGGCCCGATCATCGTACTGCGAGGGGCCCGCTCCCTGATCCCCGAGAAGTCCCGGAAGCGGCCCCCGAGTCCTCCCTGAGTGGTCCGGAGCGGCCGGCTCAGTCCAGCACCGGCAGCAGGTCCGGCAGGTGCCCGTCCGACGCCGAAGCCGCGCGCTGCCGCTCCTCGGGCACCTCGCCGTACAAGGTGGTGCGGGGCTTCGCCGGGCGGCCGGCGGCTTCCGCGACCGCGATCAGGTCCTTGACCGACTTGTAGGAGCCGTACGACGAGCCCGCCATCCGCGAGATCGTCTCCTCCATCAGGGTGCCGCCGAGGTCGTTGGCGCCCGAGCGGAGCATCTCGGCCGCCCCCTCCGAGCCCAGCTTGACCCAGCTGGTCTGGATGTTGGGGATGTGCGGGTGCAGGAGCAGTCGGGCCATCGCCGTCACCGCGCGGTTGTCCCGCATGGTCGGGCCGGGCCGGGAGATGCCCGCCAGGTACACCGGCGCGTTGGTGTGGATGAACGGCAGGGTGACGAACTCCGTGAAGCCGCCGGTGCGTTGCTGGATGCCGGCCAGGGTCCGCAGGTGGCCCAGCCAGTGCCTCGGCTGGTCGACATGGCCGTACATCATCGTCGAGGACGACCGGATCCCGACCTCGTGCGCCGTCGTGACGACCTCGATCCAGGTCGCCGTCGGCAGTTTGCCCTTGGTCAGGACCCAGCGGACCTCGTCGTCCAGGATCTCCGCGGCCGTGCCGGGGATGGAGTCCAGACCCGCCTCCTTCGCCGCCGTCAGCCAGTCACGGATCGACATCCCGGTGCGGGTCGCGCCGTTGACCACCTCCATCGGCGAGAAGGCGTGCACGTGCATGCCGGGGACCCGCTCCTTCACCGCCCTCGCGATGTCGAAGTAGGCGGTGCCGGGCAGGTCCGGATGGATGCCGCCCTGCATGCACACCTCCACCGCGCCCAGCTCCCAGGCCTGTTGGGCGCGGTCGGCGACCTGGTCGAGGGAGAGGGTGTACGCGTCGGCGTCGGTGCGGCGCTGCGCGAAGGCGCAGAAACGGCAGCCCGTGTAGCAGACGTTGGTGAAGTTGATGTTCCGCGTGACGATGTACGTGACGTCGTCGCCGACCGTCGAGCGGCGCACGTCGTCCGCGATGCGGGTCAGGGCGTCCAGGGCCGGGCCGTCCGCGTGGAGCAGCGCGAGGGCCTCGTCGTCGGTGAGTTTCGTGGGGTCGTCGGCGGCCGTCGCCAGGGCCTGGCGTACGTCCGTGTCGATGCGCTCCGGGACCATGCCGGGGGCGGCCGCCTCACGCAGGGCGCCCCAGTCGCCGTACACCTCGTCGAAGTCGTCGCGGCGGTCCGACGTCCTGCCGTCGGTGTCGATGGTGCGGTGCAGGTCGGTACGGCCGGACGGCACGAACACCTCCTCCGGCTCCTGCCAGGGGCGGCCTTCGACGACCGCGTCCGGCACGGCCAGTCCCGTCTCCGGGTCGGCCAGCGCGCGGACGTGCGGGAGCAGCCGCGGGTCGAGCCACGGCTCGCCGCGCCGCACGAACTCCGGGTAGACGCAGAGGCGTTCGCGCAGCTCGAACCCGACGGCGGCGGACTTCGCGGCGAGTTCCTCGATCTGCGGCCAGGGACGCTCGGGGTTGACGTGGTCGATGGTGAGCGGGGAGACGCCGCCCCAGTCGTCGATGCCCGCCCCGATCAACCGCTCGTACTCGCTGTCGACGAGGTTGGGCGGGGCCTGGAGGTTCGCGGCCGGGCCCATGATGTGCCGGGCGACGGCCACCGTCGCGACCAGCTCGTCGAGTTCCGCGTCGGGCATACCCCGCATCGCGGTGTCCGGCTTGGCGCGGAAGTTCTGGATGATCAGCTCCTGGACGCCGTGGTAGGCGCGGGAGACCTTGCGGAGCGCGAACAGCGACTGCGCCCGCTCCTCGAACGTCTCGCCGATCCCGATCAGCAGTCCGGAGGTGAAGGGGACGGAGGAGCGGCCGGCGTCCTCCAGGACGCGCAGCCGGACGGCGGGCTCCTTGTCCGGGGACCCGTGGTGCGGGCCGCCGGGCTCGGACCACAGCCGGGTGGCGGTCGTCTCCAGCATCATGCCCATGCTGGGCGCGACCGGCTTCAGGCGCTGGAAGTCGGTCCACGACATCACACCCGGGTTGAGGTGCGGCAGCAGACCCGTCTCCTCCAGGATGCGGATCGAGATCGCGCGGACGTAGGCGATCGTGTCGTCGTAGCCGTGCGCGTCCAGCCACTCCCTGGCCTCCGGCCAGCGGTCCTCCGGCTTGTCGCCGAGGGTGATGAGGGCTTCCTTGCAGCCGAGGGCGGCCCCGCGCCGGGCGATGTCGAGGACCTCGTCGGGGGACATGAACATCCCGTGTCCCGCGCGGCGGAGTTTGCCCGGGACGGTGACGAAGGTGCAGTAGTGGCACTTGTCCCGGCACAGCCGGGTCAGCGGGACGAAGACGCTCTTCGAGTACGTGATGACCCCGGGGCGGCCCGCCGCCTCCAGACCGGCGTCCCGTACCCGCGCGGCCGAGGCGGTCAGATCCGCCAGCGCCGCCCCGCGCGCCTGGAGCAGCACCGCCGCCTCGCCGACGTCCAGGGCGACACCGTCACGAGCCCGTTTGAGAGCGCGACGCATGGAGTTCTCGGTGGGGCCGGGGGTCGGCCCGGGGCCGGTTCCGGAGGTCGCGGAAGTCGTCATCCTCCGAGCATACGATCACGTTTTCCGAGCCTGGGGCGGGAGCGGTTCCCGGGACGGCTCCGTCGGCGCGAGCGCGGTCCCGGCCCGGACCCCCGTTCCGCCGTACGCAGCCGCAGCGACGCCCCGCGCCGGCCGGCCTGCGGTCGCCGCATGACCACGCCCCGCGCCGTCGACCCGGGTCGGCGGCAGGGCGACGGCCGGCCCGCCGGGGACGAGCTGTGGCCGCCCGGCCTCCCCCGTCGGCGGACAGCGGGTCCTAGAGGTACGGCGCGAACTCGTCCAGTGCGCGCAGCGCCTCCGCCTCGCCCACCGGGGGCAGTTGGACCACGACCTCCTCGATGCCCAGCCCGGCGTAGTACGCGAGCTTGCCGGGGGACGGGTGGACGGCGTACGGCACCACCTGGAGGGCGTCCGGCTCGCGGCCGGCGTCCGCCCACGCCGAGCGCAGCACGGGGAGCGCCTCGGACAGGCCCCGGCCGCCGATCGGCAGCCAGCCGTCGGCGTACTCGCCGATGTGCGAGAACAGCTTCGGCCCGGCGGCGCCGCCGACGAGGGTGCGGGGGCCGACGACCGGCCCGCGCGGCTTCTGTACGGGCTTGGGATACGCGGTGCTGGCACGGACCCCGCCGTACTCGCCCTGGTACGCCGTCGGTTCCTCCGCCCACAGGGCCTGCATCAGCCGCATCCGGTCCCGGACCAGCTCGCGGCGGGTGCGCCACTCGACGCCGTGGTCCGCGGCCTCCTCCACGTTCCAGCCGTAGCCGAGTCCGAGGGTGAGGCGGCCGCCCGACAGGTGGTCGACGGTGGCGATCTGCTTTGCGAGGTCGATCGGATCGTGCTGGGCGACGAGCGTGATGCCGGTGCCGAGGCCCAGCGTCTCGGTCACCGCCGCCGCCTGGCCGAGGGCGACGAAGGGGTCGAGGGTGCGGCCGTACTCGCGGGGGAGGTCGCCACCCGCCGGGTAGGGGCTGGTGCGTTCGACCGGGATGTGCGTGTGCTCGGGCAGGTAGAGCCCGGCGAAGCCGCGCTGCTCCAGCTCACGGGCGAGGCGGACGGGGGTGATCGTCTCGTCGGTGAGGAAGATCGTGACGGCGATGCGCATGGCGGCCCTTTCGCTGCGTACGGCTCTTTCGACGGCGTCGTCGCGGGTGACCTTCTCATCTCTACCGGCGGAACGGACGCCTGTCCATACCGACTGGTCGGCATCCGCCTCGGAACGCGCCCGCGGCGACCCCGCCGGTCGCGATGGTCGTACCCCACGGTCGGGGGCGGCCTGGTCACCCGGCACCACGTGTACGAGGACGCCTCGCGGTCGCCCGCGCGTTCGAGGCGGAAACGGCCCGGCACGACGGTGACGGCCTAGGTGATCGCCGTCTCCTCCCCCGCCAGGTCCGCGACCACCGCCGCGTGGTCGGAGGGCCAGACTCCGTCCACGGGCCCGTGGCCCGCCCGGCGGACGTGCCGGACGTGGCCCTCGCCCAGCGGGCCGGGCGGGCCCACGTGGATGTAGTCGATGCGGACGGCGGGTTCCAGCAGACGGGCCGCGTAGGGGTTCTCGGGGGTCCAGGTGGCGGCGGGGGCGGCCGGGTCGGCGTAGTCCCAGGCGTCGTGGAGGATCTGGCCGGGCACGGCCGGCCCGGTCCTCGTGCCGCCGAAGAGGCGCACCTCGTCGGAGTCCGGCCGGGCGTTGAAGTCGCCGGTGACGACGGGCGGGAAGGGCGTGCCGCCGCGGTGCCGGGCGACGAGTTCCGCGAGGGCGGTGACCTGGGCGCGGCGCACCGCCGAGGCGTGCCCGGCCGAGGTGAGGTGGGCGGTGAAGAAGGGGATGTCGAAGGAGGGGGCGGCCACGCGCGCGTAGAGGGCCGCGCGGCCGTCGGCCAGGTCGGGGGGCGCGGGCAGCAGCAGCGTCTCCCGCTCCACCACCGGCCAGCGGCTCAGCACCGCGTTGCCGATGTCGACCGAGCCGGCGTCGGGGTCGTCGATCCGCTTCCGCCAGCGTTCGGGGGCCGGTGACGGCGCCCAGGTGCAGTGCAGGCCGAGTTCGTCGGCCAGCCACTCGGCGAGGTTCTCGCCACCGGCCGCCCACACCTCCTGGAGGCCGACCACGTCGGGGTCCAGTTCGCGCAGGACGGCCAGGACCGCCTTCTGGCGTTCCCGCCAAGGGCCGAAGCGCCACCACAGGTTCCAGGTCATGACGCGCATGTGCTGCCCCCGCTCTCGACACGCCGACGGCGTCGGGGACCATTGAAGCAACAATCCCGTGCGTGAAGGAGCCCCCGGATCATGGCCCGTTCCAGCGACCTCCGATTCCGCGCGACCACGGCACTCCAGCGGTACGTCGCCAATCCGCTGATGCGCCGGCTGCCGTTCCACACGCTGCTGGAGACCACCGGCCGGGTCTCCGGTCTGCCCCGGCGCACCCCGCTCGGCGGCCGCCGGGTCGGTGACGTCTTCTGGCTGGTCTCGGAGTTCGGCGAACGGTCGCAGTACGTCCGCAACATCCAGGCCGATCCGCGGGTCCGGGTGCGGATCGGCGGGCGGTGGCACGCGGGCACCGCCCGGCTGCTCCCCGACGACGACCCGGTGGCCCGGCTGCGCACCCTGCCCCGGGGCAACAGCGCGGCCGTCCGGGCCCTGGGGACCGGCCTGCTCACGGTGCGGGTGGATCTGTCGAGCTGAGAGCCGCCATGCCTCCCGCATGATGACGGCACGACGTTCGACATGCCGGTCCGCACGACGGTCGGCATGCCGATGAGCCTGTCGGACGACGTGGCGGCCTATGTGCCGTTCCCGGCCCGTGACGGGTGGTCGTCGGGCGTTCTCACCCGGGCCAGACGATCGACTGCACCTCGCTGTAGGCGTGCAGCGCGTACGAGCCGACGTCCCGCCCGACTCCGCTGCGTTTGAACCCGCCGAACGGCGCCTCCATGTTGCGGCCCACGGTGTTGATGCCGACGCCGCCCGCCCGGAGCCGGCGGGCCACCCGGAAGGCCCGGGCCACGTCCGCCGACCAGACGTAGTCGATCAGGCCGTAGTCGCTGTCGTTGGCCAGCGCGATCCCCTCTTCCTCCTCGTCGAAGGGGATGACCGTCACCACCGGGCCGAAGATCTCCTCCCGCGCCACCCGCATGTCGTTGGTGCAGTCGGCGAGGAGGGTGGGGGCGACGAAGAAGCCCCGCTCCAGGGGCGGGCGTTCGCCGCCCGCGACGACCGACGCCCCTTCCTTGCGGCCGAGTTCGACGTACGACTCCACCCGGTCCCGGTGGGCGGCCGAGATCACCGGACCGACCACCGTGTCCTGCGCCCGGGGATCGCCCACCTTCAACCGGACCGCACAGGCCGCCAGTCGCTCCACCAGCTGCTCGTACACCCCGCGCTGCGCCAGCACCCGTGTGGGGGCGGTGCAGATCTGGCCGCTGTAGAAGGAGAAGGTGGTGGCGATGCCGGCCACCGCCGAGGCGAGGTCCGCGTCGTCGAGGACGACCGCCGCGCCCTTCCCGCCCAGTTCCATCAGCTGGCGTCGCATGTCCCGGCCGCACACCTCGGCGATGCGCTGCCCGACCGCCGTCGAGCCGGTGAAGCTCACCATGTCGACGTCCGGCGACGACACCGCCGTCTCGCCGATCTCCACGGCTCGGCCGGAGACGACGTTCACCACCCCGCGCGGCACGCCCGCCGCCTCCAGCGCCTCCGCCATCCGGTAGACGGACAGGGGGTCCTGCGGGGCCGGTTTCACGACCACCGTGTTGCCCATGGCGAGTGCGGGGGCGACCTTTCCGGCCGGGTTCGCCCACGGGTTGTTGTAGGAGGTGACGCAGGTGACGACGCCGACCGGCTGCCGTACGGCGACCGCGCCCATCACCCCCGCGCTCCCCATCGGGCCGGCCTCGTTGACCTGCGGCGGGATCGGCCATTCGGCGGGCTCCACGCGCGCGTAGCGCCGGAAGCGGGCCACGCCCACCCCGACCTGCATCCCGCGCGCGGTGCCGGTCGTGGCGCCGGTCTCCGCCTGGGCCAGCTCGGCGTACGGCAGCAGCCGGGCGCGCATGATGTCGGCCGCCCGGGCCAGGGTCGCCGCCCGTTCCTCCGGCGGGGTGCGCGACCAGGGACCGAAGGCCTCCCGGGCCGCCGCGCAGGCAGCGCGCACCTGCTCCCGGGAGGCCTCCGGAGCCCAGCCGACGGTTCCCTCGGTCGCCGGGTCGACGACCTCGTAGTGCCCGCGGTCGGGCTCCACCCAGGCACCGCCGACGAACAGCCGCTGCCCGCCGGCGCCTCCGGCGCCGGCGCTCCCGTCGGTCACCTGGTGCTCACCGTCCTGGTGTCCCGCCCCGAGCGCAGCACCCGGCCCGGGACGGCGCCCGTCACCACGTCGTCCCGGATGGCCGCCACTCCGTTGACCCAGACCGCCCGTACGCCGATCGCCTTCGAGTCCAGCCGCGGACTGTCGCCCGGCAGGTCGTGCACCAGGGTGGCCTTGCCCGCGTCGATCCGCTCCGGGTCGAACAGGACCAGGTCCGCATGCCAGCCCTGCTGGATCCGGCCCCGCTCCCGGAGGCCGAACAGCCGCGCCGGGTCGTCCGTCAGCATCTTCACCGCCTGCTCCAGGCCCGCCAGCTTCCGGCCGCGCAGACAGTCGCCGAGGAAGCGCGTGGTGTAGGGCGCCCCGCACATCCGGTCCAGGTGCGCGCCCGCGTCGGAGCCGCCGAGCAGGACGTCCTCGTGACTCCAGGTGTCCGCCCGCAGGGCCCAGGAGTCCGGGTCGTTGTCCGTCGGCATGGGCCACAGGACCGTACGCAGCTCGTCGGCCGCGCAGATCTCGACCAGACAGGCGAAGGGGTCCAGGCCGCGTTCGGCGGCGATGTCGCGCACCACGCGCCCGGTGAGGCCCTCGTTGGCGGCGCTGTAGGTGTCGCCGATGACGTAGCGCCCGAAGTTCGTCAGCCGCCGGAAGACGCCCGCCTCCTTGGAGTTCGCCCGCTTCAGCAGCTCCGCCCGGACCTCCGGGTCCCGCAGCCGTTCGATCCGCTCCGGGACCGGGAGGCCGAGGACCGGCCCCCAGCCCGGGATCAGGTTCAGCGCGCAGAACGTGCCGAGGGACATGTTCATCGGGGTGAGGATCGGCATGGTCAGCGCGACGATGCGGCCGCCGGCCTTCCGCGCCCGTTCGCTCGCCATGAGCTGCCGGGGCACGCGCTCCGGAACGGCCGCGTCGACGGTGAGGACGTTCCAGTTCAGGGGGCGTCCGGCGGCCGCGCTCATCTCCACGAACAGATCGATCTCGGCGTCGCTGAACTGGTCGAGGCAGCCCGCCACGATCGCCTCGATCTGGGTGCCCTCGTGCTCGCCGACGGCCCGGGACAGCGCGAGCAGCTCCTCCGGGCGGGCGTGCCGGGAGGCGACCGGCTGTCCGTCCCCGTCGGAGTGGGTCGAGGACTGCGTGGTGGAGAAGCCCCACGCCCCCGCGTCCATGGCCTCGTGCAGCAGCCGGACAATGTCGGCCAGTTGCTCCTCGCTCGGCTGCCCGCCCACCGCGTCCGCGCCCATCACGTACCGGCGCAGCGCGCAGTGGCCCACCATGAACCCGGCGTTGACGGCGATCCGCCCCTCCAGCGCGTCCAGGTACTCGCCGAAGCCGTGCCAGCTCCAGGGCGCGCCCTCCTCCAGCGCGACGAGGGACATGCCCTCCACCTTGGACATCATCCGACGGGTGTAGTCGGCGTCCTCAGGACGGTCCGGGTTCAGCGGCGCGAGCGTGAACCCGCAGTTCCCGGCCGCGACCGTGGTCACCCCGTGGTTCAGGGACGGGGTGGCGTACGGGTCCCAGAAGAGCTGGGCGTCGTAGTGCGTGTGCGGATCGACGAACCCGGGAGCGAGGACGAGGCCGTGCGCGTCCTCGGACGTCCGCGTCTCCTCGGTGACGGTGCCGACGACGGCTATCCGTCCGTCCCGTATCCCGACGTCGGCGACCTGGGCGGGCGCGCCGGTCCCGTCGACGACGGTCGCTCCTTCGATGACGTGATCAAGCATGGGGTGACTCCTCGGGATGCGTGAGGCATGCCTACTCAGGGGCGCGGGGACCTGCGCGACCTGCCACGACGGCGCCGCAGCCGCCGGACGCCCCGGACCCCGACGGCGACCACGCGCCCGTGAAGTCCGCGACCCGCGACAGCGACCACGCGCCCGCACGGTCCGCGACAGCGACTACGCGCCCTGGCGGAACCGCGTCGTCCGGTGCACGGGATCCGTGTCGATCTTCGGAATGACCTGCTCCCCGATCAGCCGGATCGTCTGCAGCGTCTCCTCCTTGGGCACGCCGACCGGCAGCCCGAAGGACAGCTGGTCCGCCCCCGCCTGCTCCCACCGCTTGCACTGCCGCAGCACCTCGTCCGGGTCGCCGCAGATCAGCAGTTCCTCCTCGACGAGGAGTTCGACGAACTCGGCGTTGTACTCGGGCAGCGTCTCGGGCCAGACCGGGAAACCCTCGGGCCGCGGGAAGGTGTCGTGGTAGCGGAACACCAGCGAGGGCAGATAGTGCAGCCCGCCCTCGACGGCGATCCGGATCGCCTCGTCGTGCGTCGGCGCGCAGATCGCCGTCGTCGTCACCATCACGTTGTCGTTGACGAAGTCGCCGATCGGCTCGGCGTCGACCACCGCCGTCTTGTACTGCTCCAGCACCCACTCCATGTCGGAGACCTTCTGGATGCTGAAGCCGAGCACTCCGAGGCCCTTGCGGGCGGCCATCGCGTACGAGGGCGGCGACCCGGCCGCGTACCACATCGCCGGGTGGGACTTCCCGTACGGCTTCGGCAGGATCTTGCGCGGCGGCAGCTGCCAGTGCTTGCCCTGGAAGCCGACGTACTCGTCCTGGAGCCACATCTTCGGGAACTCGGCGATCGTCTCCTCCCAGATCTCCTTCGTGAAGTTCATGTCGGTGATGCCGGGGAGGAAGCCGAGGATCTCGTGCGAGCCGGCGCCGCGCCCGCTGCCGAACTCGAAGCGGTTGCCGGTGAGATGGTCGAGCATGGCGACCTTCTCGGCGACCTTCACCGGGTGGTTGACCTGGGCGAGCGGGTTGAAGATGCCCGAGCCGAGGTGGATGCGTTCGGTCGCGTGGGCGAGGTAGCCGAGGAAGACGTCGTTGGCGGAGAGGTGCGAGTACTCCTCCAGGAAGTGGTGCTCGGACGCCCAGGCGTACTTGAAGCCGGATTTGTCCGCCTGGATGACGTACTCGGTCTCCTCCATCAGTGCCTTGTGCTCGGCGAGCGGATCGGTCTCGGCGCGCTTGCCCACGTATCCCTGTACAAAGAGCCCGAATTCCACGGAGGTTCACCGTCCCGGTTCCTGGGTCGTGACTAACTGACGGTTCGTCAGATTCAGCGGATGCCGCCGACTGTGGCACCGGGCACCGGGATGGTCAATAGCTGACGAACGGTCAGATGACCGAGACGCCCGCCAGCCAGCCCCCGTCGATCACGAACGGCTGCCCGGTGATGTACGAGGAGTCGTCCGAGGTGAGGAAGAGGGCGAGCCGGGCCACCTCGTCCGCTCGGCCGATCCGCCCCAGGGGCACGAGCTTGCGGTAGAGGGAGTCGAGGGCACGCGTCGTCTCCTCGGCGTCGGCGTCCGGCTCCAGCCGGGACGGATTGGACATCGCGGTGTCGACGGCTCCGGGGCAGACCGCGTTGACCCTGATACGGCGGGGCGCCAGCTCCAGGGCGGCGACCCGGGTGAGGCCGAGTACGGCGTGTTTGGTCGCCGCGTAGGCCCCGACCGCCGCCATACCGGTGAGCCCGGTGTAGGAGGCGGTGTTGACGATGGTGCCGCCGTCGGACAGCTCCGGCGCGGCGGTCCGGATCCCCAGGAAGCAGCCGACCTGGTTGACCCGTACGACCTGCATGAACTCGTCGAGGGGGGTGTCGACGAGAGCGTTGAAACGCAGGATGCCGGCGTTGTTGACGAGCCCGTCGAGACGGCCGTACGCCCGCTTGGCCTCCCGCACCGCCGCGACCCACTCCTCCTCCACCCCCACGTCGAGATGGACGTACAGCGCGCCGATCTCCTCGGCGAGTGCCCGGCCCTGCTCGTCGAGCACGTCGGCGACGACCACCTCGGCGCCCTCCTCCCGGAACAGCCGCGCCTCCTGCTCGCCCTGGCCGCGCGCCGATCCGGTGACGAGGACCACCCGTCCGTCGAGCTTGCCCATGCCGGCTCCCTTCGCATCGGTGGAGCTCGGCATCGTATCGCCATAGCTGACGAACCGTCAGATGCGTGCGCCGATTCAGGAAGCGCCGTCGAGCAGGGGCCCCACCTCGGCTCCGAACCGGTCGATCTGGTCGACGAGTTCGGTGCGGCCGCGGCAGCGGAAGCGCACCTGGATCTGGTGCACGCCCATCGCGCCGTAGGCCCGCAGCGACTCGGCGAGGGCCCCGGGCGGCCCGGTGAGGGTGCGGCGGCCCACCTCCCAGCCGGGGGCGCCGACGTACAGCGGCTCGGTGATGGCCCCGACGGTGAGCGGCGCGCCGTCCCCCCGCAGCCGCCGCAGGGTCTCGATCTGCGCGGGCAGCCGCTCCCTCGGGTCGCCCTGGGGCAGCCAGCCGTCCCCCTTGAGGGCGGCCCGGCGGACCGCGGCCGGAGAGGATCCGCCGACCCAGAGGGGCACCCGCGCCTGGGCCGGCCGGGGCCGCTGCCCGAGCCCCTCGAAGTCGAAGGACTTGCCGTGGTGGGAGGGGAACTCGTCAGGACCGAGCGCGGCGCGCAGCGCGTCGATCGTCTCGTCGAGCACGGCGCCCCGCCGCTCGAAGTCCACCCCCAGCACCTCGAACTCCTCCCGTACGTGACCGGCGCCGACGCCGAGGATCAGCCGGCCGCCGCTGAGGTGGTCGAGGGTCGCGTACTGCTTGGCGGTGAGCAGGGGGTGCCGCAGGCCGACGACGGCTACGTGCGCGAGCAGCCGGACGCGAACGGTCACGGCGGCCAGGTGGGCGAGGGTGGCCACGGGGTCGTACCAGACCGTGCTCATGGCCCCGGCCAGCCGGTGCGGGATCGCCACGTGGTCGCAGGCGGCGACATAGGCGAATCCGGCGCGGTCGGCGGCGCGGGCGACCTCGACCAGGTCGGCGGGGCCCGCGTCCGCCTCCCAGGGCTCCGCGTAGAGCGTGGACTGGGACTGGACCGGGAGCTGGATGCCGTAGCCGAGGCTCACCGCGGGCTCCACAGGCCGTCCGGAGTCAGCCCCAGCAGCCCGATCGCGTTGCCCCGTACGATCCGCTCGACCACGTCCGGCGCCAGGTGGCCCATCTGCGCCTCGCCGACCTCGCGCGACTTCGGCCAGGTGGAGTCGGAGTGCGGGTAGTCCGTCTCGTACAGGACGTTGCCGACGCCGATGGAGTCGAGGTTCCTGAGGCCGAAGGCGTCGTCGAAGAAGCAGCCGTAGACGTGGTCGGCGAACAGTTCGGACGGGGGACGGTGGACCTTGTCCGCGACCCCGCCCCACCCCCGGTTCTCCTCCCACACCACGTCGGCGCGCTCCAGGATGTAGGGGATCCAGCCGATCTGCCCCTCCGCGTACATCACCTTCAGGTTCGGGAAGCGCTCGAACTTGCCGCTCATCAGCCAGTCGACCATGGAGAAGCAGCAGTTGGCGAAGGTGATCGTGGAGCCGACGGCGGGCGGGGCGTCGGCGGAGGTGGAGGGCATCCGGCTGGAGGAGCCGATGTGCATGGCCACGACCGTGCCGGTCTCGTCGCAGGCGGCGAGGAAGGGGTCCCAGTAGTCGGTGTGGACGGAGGGCAGGCCGAGGTGCGGGGGTATCTCGGAGAAGGCGACCGCGCGGACCCCGCGGGCGGCGTTGCGCCGGACCTCCGCCGCCGCCAGTTCGGCGTCCCAGAGCGGGATGAGGGCGAGCGGGATCAGCCGGCCCCGCGCCTGCGGGCCGCACCACTCCTCCACCGTCCAGTCGTTGTAGGCGCGCACGCACAGCAGCCCCAGTTCGCGGTCGGCGGCCTCGGTGAAGGTCTGGCCGCAGAAGCGGGGGAAGGTCGGGAAGCAGACGGCCGACTGGACGTGGTTGACGTCCATGTCGGCGAGGCGGGACGGGACGTCGTAGGAGCCGGGGCGCATCTGCTCGTAGGTGATGACCTCCAGCTTGATCTCGTCCCGGCTGAAGCCGACGGCGGTGTCCAGGCGGGTCAGGGGGCGGCGCAGGTCCTCGTAGACCCACCAGTCGCCGATCGGGCCGTCGTCGCCGGGCTCGCCCATGACGGGCTTGAAGCGGCCGCCGAGGAAGGTCATCTCCTTCAGCGGGGCCCGCACGACACGGGGTCCGGTGTCCAGGTACTTCTTCGGGAGGCGGTCCTGCCAGACGGTGGCCGGCTCCACGGTGTGGTCGTCCACGGAGATGATCAGCGGGAGGTTCTCCGTGGCCTTCGCGGTCTGCGATGCGTTCTCCAGTGCGTTCTCCATGGGGGCACGGTAGCGCCGATCTGACGGATCGTCAGCTAGCGGGCGGGAGCCGGGCGGATCGGGTCCGGGGGATGTGTGCGCATCGGACGGGTGGGGCGTGTGGACTCCCGCGCACCACCGGGGGGAGCTGACGGTTCCGGCATGGACAGGGCAAACTGGCCTGGTAATTCGGATGCCTAAGGGGAGCCCTGATGGACGACCGGGTAGGACGCCGCGACCCGCGTGTGCCGGAGCAGAGACGGCCCGGCTCCCCCGAGGAGCCGGCGACGCTGCGCTTCGACGTGCTCGGCCCGGTACGCGCATGCCGCGGCGACGAACGGCTGGCCACCGGTTCACCACAGCAACGCGCCCTGCTGGCCGCCCTGTTGTTGCGCGAGGGCCGTACGGCGACGGCCGCCGAGCTGATCGACGCGCTGTGGGGCGAGGACCCTCCGTCACAGGCGCTGGCGGCGGTACGGACCTACGCCTCCCGGCTGCGCAAGGTGCTCGACCCGGGCGTCCTGGTGAGCGAGTCGGGCGGCTACGCCGTGCGCGGTCTGGCCGAGGGCGCGCTGGACCTGGCGGTGGCGCAGGAGTGGGCGGCGCAGGCGGAGAAGGCACGGACCGCCGGGGACCTGTCCCACGCCCGCGAGGTTCTGAACCGGACGCTGGGGCTGTGGGACGGGGAGGCCCTGGCCGGCGTCCCCGGGCCGTACGCGGAGGCACAGCGCGTCCGGCTGGAGGAATGGCGGCTGGGGCTGCTGGAGTCCCGGCTGGACATGGACCTGGAGCAGGGCTGCCACGCGGAGGCCGTCTCCGAACTCACCGCGCTCACCGCGGCGTACCCGCTGCGCGAGCGGCTGCGCGAGCTGCTGATGCTGGCGCTGTACCGCAGCGGCCGGCAGGCGGAGGCGCTCGCGGTCTACGCCGACACCCGGCGGCTGCTGGCCGAGGAGCTCGGGGTGGATCCGCGGGCCGGGCTGCGGCAGCTCCAGCGCCGCATCCTCCAGGCCGACCCGGAACTGGCGGAGCCGTCGGCGCCGGTGGCGGAACCGGCGGTGGTACGCGTCCGGCCTGCGCAGCTCCCCGCCACCGTCCCGGACTTCACCGGCCGCGCCTCCTTCGTGCGCGAGCTGAGCGAGGTGCTGGCGCGCGCCGGTGACGGCCCGGGCGGGGGCGGCCGGGTGATGGCGGTGTCCGCGCTCGCGGGCATCGGGGGCGTGGGCAAGACGACCCTCGCCGTGCACGTGGCCCACCAGGCCCGTCCGGCCTTCCCCGACGGGCAGCTGTACGTCGATCTCCAGGGCGCGGGGCCACGGTCGGCGGAGCCGGAGACCGTCCTCGGGTCGTTCCTGCGCGCCCTGGGCACGGCGGACTCGGCGATCCCCGACTCCCTGGAGGAGCGGGCGGCACTGTACCGCTCGGTGCTGGACGGCCGACGGGTGCTGGTGCTGCTGGACAACGCCAAGGACGCGGCCCAGATACGCCCCCTGCTGCCGGGCACGGAGGGCTGCGCGGCGCTGGTCACCTCACGGGTACGGATGGTGGACCTGGCGGGAGCGCACCTCGTCGACCTGGACGTGATGTCCCCCGAGGAGGCCCTCGCCCTCTTCACCCGGATCGTCGGCGAGGAGCGGGTGGCCGCGGAGCGCAAGGCCGCGCTGGACGTGGTCGCCGCGTGCGGTTTCCTGCCGCTGGCGATCCGTATCGCGGCCTCCCGGCTGGCGGCCCGCCGCACCTGGACGGTGTCCGTCCTCGCCGCCAAGCTGGCGGACGAACGGCGCCGGCTGGACGAACTCCAGGCGGGCGACCTCGCGGTGAAGGCGACGTTCGAACTCGGCTACGGCGCCCTGGAGCCCGCCCAGGCCCGCGCGTTCCGGCTGCTCGGCCTGGCCGACGGCCCGGACACCTCCCTGGCCGCGGCCGCGACGGTCCTGGACCTGCCGGTGGAGGACACCGAGGACCTGCTGGAGTCCCTGGTCGACACCTCCCTGCTGGAATCGGCGGCCCCCGGCCGCTACCGGTTCCACGACCTCGTACGGCTCTACGCGCGTGCGTGCGCCGACCGCGACGAGCCGCCCGGCGAGCGCGACGCCGCGCTGTCGCGGTTGCTGGACTTCTATCTGGCGACGGCGGCGGGGGTCTACGCGATCGAGCGGCCCGGCGACCGCACGGTCGTCCACCTCGAGCCCACGTCGTACCGGGGTCTCTCCTTCGACGAGCGGACCCAGGCCCTCGACTGGCTCTTCGCTGAGGCGCAGTGCCTGCTGGCGTGCGCACGGCAGCAGCAGACGGGCAGCGGGCTGCGCCGTGCCGTCGATCTGCTCTGGGCCGCCAAGGACCTGGCGGAGTCGGGCGCCAACGCGAAGCAGTACGAGTGGGCGGCGACGGCCCTGCGGGACGCCGCGCAGGACGCCGCCGACATCCGCGCGGAGAGCCGCGCGCGGACGGCGCTGTCCAACGTCCACCTGGCCGCCGGACGTTACTCCGAGGCGGACGAGGAGGCCGCGCGCGCGATCGAGCTCGCCACGGCGGCGCACGACGCGACGCCGGTCAGCTGGGCGGCCACGGACCGGGGGATCATCGCGCTCGGCCAGGGCCGCTACGAAGAGGCCGAGGAGTTCCTCACCACCGCCAGGGACGGTTACCGGGCGGACGGGAACCGGCCGGGAGAGGCCAACGCGCTGTGCAACCTCTCACGGCTCTACGAGCGGATGAACCGGCCGCCCGACGCGGTCACCCTGGCCCGCCAGGGCGTGGACATCTACCAGCAGCTCGGGCTCACCCTGCGCCTCGCGAACGGCCGTTACGCCCTCGGCGTCGCGCTGATCAGCGCCGGCCGGCTCGCCGAGGGTCTGGTGCAGCTCTCCGACGCGCTGGAGATGTTCGGCAGCAACCGGCAGCGCCTGTGGGAGGGGACGACGCACTACCGCATCGCGCAGCTGCACCTGGCCGACCGGCGCCCGGCCCAGGCCGCGCGACACGCCGAACAGGCCCTGGCGATCGGGTTCATCGGCGGGGACCTCATCCGCGGCGGTGTGCTGACCGCACTCGGCCGGAGCCTGCACGCACTCGGCCAGTCGGACCGGGCACGCGCCTGCTGGCAGGAGGCCCTGCCTCTCCTGGAGCGGTCGGGAGCGCCCGAGGCGGCCGAGGTGCACCGTCTGCTGGCCCCTTTGGACGCGTCGTGAGCGACCCCGGCGGGTGGCGTTCATCGAACGTTTATGACGATCGGGCAAGGTCTACTCAACGGTCCGTCGCATCGGGGGACGAACGGGCCGTACGAGCCCGCTGGGGGGTGGGCTCCGGCACATGTCTCTGTCCGGCGATACTCGGGGGAATCGCCGGACAGAGACGCCTCACTCACTTGAACACTCCCAGGGGGAGCCGAACATGAGCAACGCCGAGAAGCAGCCGACGGACGTCACCGCCGACATCACCACGCTGGAGAACCACGCTCCGATCCTGCCTGCCCTGTCCGAGCCCGCGGCACCCGCGACGCCGGACACCGAGGCGGCCGAGCAGAAGATCGTCACGCTCGAGAACCACGCGCCCGTCCCGCCCGCCCTGGATCTGGGCGGCAAGTAGGCACCGGTCCGTCACCACTGCGACGGGGATCGGCCGCGGCGGCGCGGAGGGGAGCCGCCGCGGCCGAGGCGTGTCCGGGTGCGGGTGCGGGTGCGGGTGCGGGTGCGGGAGGTCAGGGGGAGCGCAGTTCGCCCTTCACCACCTTGCCGCCGGCGTTGCGGGGCAGCGCGGTCACGAACTCCACCGACCTCGGCACCTTGTAGTTGGCCATCTCCCGCCGGGCCCAGGCGATCAGGTCGTCGGCCGTGGAGACCGCGCCCGGCCGCCGGACCACGTACGCCTTGCCCACCTCGCCCAGGCGGGGATCCGGGACGCCGATCACGGCCACGTCGGCCACGTCCGGGTGCAGGCCCAGACGCTGCTCTATCTCCGCCGGATAGGCGTTGAAGCCGCCGACGATGAACATGTCCTTGAGGCGGTCGGTGATCCGGAGGTTGCCGGCGGCGTCCAGGACGCCCACATCGCCGGTGCGCAGCCAGCCGTCCTCCGTCAGGGCCTCCGCCGTCGCCGCCTCGTCCTCGTAGTAGCCGCGCATCACATGGAAGCCCCGGACCAGGACCTCCCCCGGCCGGCCGGGCGGCGCGTCCACCCGCACCTCGGTGCCGGGGATCGCGCGGCCCGACGTCGAGGCGATGACCGTGGGGTCGTCCCCGCGACGGCACATGGTGACGACACCGCTCGCCTCCGAGAGGCCGTACGCCGTCAGGACGGTCTCCACGCCCAGTTCGCCCCGCAGACGTTCGACGAGCCGCAGCGGCACCACCGCCGCGCCCGTGACCACCAGCCGCAGCGCCGACAGGTCGTGCTTGTCCCGGGACGCGTGGTCCAGCAGCGACTGGTGCAGGGTCGGCGGCCCGGGGAGCACCGACACCCGTTCCGACGCCACGTTCGCGAGGACCGTGTCCACGTTGAACACCGGCTGGGGGATCATCGTCGCGCCCCGCATGAGACAGGCGATCACGCCCGCCTTGTAGCCGAAGGTGTGGAAGAAGGGGTTCACGATCAGGTAGCGGTCGCCCTGCCGCAGCCCGGCCAGGTCGGTCCAGATCCCGTACGCCCGCAGCGTCTGCGTGTGGGTGATCACCGCGCCCTTGGGGCGGCCGGTCGTGCCCGAGGTGAAGACGATGTCCGAGGGCCACTCCCCCGCCACCCGGTCCGCCCGCGCCCGTACCTCCGCCGTTCCGACGCCCTCCCCGCTCGCCAGGAAGTCCTTCCAGGTCCAGAAGTCCGCCGGAGCGTCGTCCGAGAGCACCACCACCTGCTCCAGCGCGGGAAGCCCCGGCAGCGGGCCGCCACCGTCGCCCTCCGCCGCCGCCCGGCGCAGCGACGCCACGTACGACGTTCCGAGGAAGGTGCCCGTCACGAACAGCAGACGCGTCCCGCTGCGGCGCAGCACGTCCGCCGCCTCGGTGCCCTTGAAGCGGGTGTTCAGCGGCACGAGCACCGCTCCCGCGCTCACCGCGCCCAGCGCCGCCACCATCCAGTCCAGGGAGTTCGGGGCCCAGACGGCGACGCGGTCGCCCGCCCGCACCCCGTTCGCCAGACAGGCCGCCGCCGCGCGTTCGACGCGGACGCCCAGTTCGGCGTAGGAGATCCGGGTACGTCCCTCCACCACCGCCTCGGTCTCCGCGTACCGCTCGGCCGACCAGCGGACCAGGCCGGGGATCGTCCCCCACTCGATGTCACCACGCACGACCAGCCTCCCCGCCGGACCACTAGCTGACTGACCGTCAGATTAGCGGTAACCTGACGGACTGTCAGCAGCGCTGTCGTCGTGTGGAGGTGCGTGGAGCGTGCCCGCAGTGACCGGAATCAAGGACGCCACGGCCATCGTCGGCATCGGGCAGACGTCCTTCGCCAAGCACCTCCCCGAGGACGAGAGGACCCTCGCCTGCCGGGCCGTCCTCGCCGCCCTCGACGACGCCGGGATAGCCCCCGGCGAGGTCGACGCGCTCGCCTCCTACACCATGGAGGAGACGGACGAGGTCGAGCTGGCGAAGGCCGTCGGCTTCGGGGACCTGACCTTCTTCAGCAAGATCGGGTTCGGCGGCGGCGGTTCCTGCGCCACCGTCGCCCACCTCGCCGCCGCCATCGCCGCCGGGCAGGCCACGGTGGGCGTCGCCTGGCGGTCGCGCAAACGGGGCTCAGGGCCGCGCCCGTGGACCAATACGGCCGTCCAGCTGCCCACCCCCGCCCAGTGGACCCGGCCCTTCGGGCTGCTGCGGCCCGCCGACGAGATAGCCATGCTCGCCCGCCGCTATCTGCACGAGTACGGCGCCACCCGCGACCACCTCTTCAACGTCGCCCTCGCCTGCCGCAACCGCGCCAACCAGAACCCGGCCGCCGTGATGTACGAACGGCCCCTCACCCGCGAGATGTACATGTCGTCCCGATGGATCAGCGAACCCCTGTGCCTGTACGACAACTGCCTCGAGACGGACGGGGCGTTGGCATGCGTGGTGGTGAGCGCCGAACGGGCCCGGGACTGCCGCCGGGCACCCGTCTACGTCCACTCCGCGGCCCAGGGCCTGCCCGCCCAGCACCACGGCATGGTCAACTACTGGAACGACGACCCGCTCACCGGCCCCGCCTGGGCGGCCGCCCGGCACCTGTGGAAGCACGCCGACTTCACCCCGGACGACGTCGACGTCGCACAGATCTACGACGCCTTCACGCCCCTCGTCCCGCTCTCCCTGGAGGGGTACGGGTTCTGCGGCCGGGGAGAGGGCGGGGCGTTCACCGAGGGAGGCGCCCTGGAGACCGGCGGACGGCTGCCCCTCAACACCGGCGGGGGCGGACTCAGCGAGGCCTACGTCCACGGCTTCAACCTCATCAACGAGGGCGTCAAGCAGCTGCGCGGGACCAGCACCGCCCAGGTGCCGGGCGCCGCGACCTGCCTGGTCACCGCCGGTGAGGGCGTCCCGACCTCCGCCCTGCTGCTCAGGAACTGAAGCCGACGCACCGAGGAGTCGATCCCGCGATGCTCACCCCTGTCACCGATGCCGACGGCGCCCCCTTCTGGCGGTACGCCGCCCGGGGCGAACTCCGCGTCCAGGCCTGCGCGGACTGCGGCGAACCCCGTTTCCCGCCCCGCCCCTGCTGCCCGCACTGCCGGTCCTTCACCAGCGAGTGGCGGCCGACGTCGGGCCGCGGCCGGATCTGGTCCTACGTCGTCCCGCATCCGCCCCTGCTGCCCGACTACGCCGCCCAGGCCCCCTACAACGTCATCCTCGTCGAGCTGGCCGACGCGCCCCGGATCCGGATGGTGGGGAACCTGGTGAGCGAACCGGGGGCGCCGCTCGGCTCCTTCCCCCCCGACCAGGTCCGCATCGGCGCCCGCGTCCAGGTCGTCTTCGACGGCGACGGGCTTCCGCAGTGGATCCTGGAGCGGCCGTGAGTGTGCGCCTGGACACCGACGAGGTCACCGGAGTCGCCGTCGTCACCCTCGACCGGCCGGCCCGGCTGAACGCCCTCGACCTCGAGACCGTCCGCGAACTGAGGGACATCTGGCACGCGTTGCGGTTCGACGACGCGGTGCGGGCCGTCGTCCTCACCGGGGCCGGGCAGCGGGCCTTCTGCACGGGCCTCGACCGGGACGCCGTCGTGCCCCAGCCCGGCTCCCCGTACATGCAGGACGATCCGCTGCTCACCGTCGGCCCCAAGGCGAACGACCTGTGGAAGCCGGTCGTCGCCGCCGTGGAGGGGATGGCCTGCGGAGGCGCCTTCTATCTGCTCGGGGAGTGCGAGTTCATCGTGGCCGGCGCCGACGCCGTGTTCTTCGACCCGCACACCGCCTACGGAATGGTCAGCGCGTACGAGTCGGTGCTGCTGGCGCAGCGGATGCCGTACGGGGAGGTCGCGCGGATGATGCTGCTGGGGACGGCGGAACGGATCTCCGCCCGGCGCGCCTTCGACGTCGGGCTGGTCTCCGAACTCACCGACCCCGGCGGGGCGTCGGCCGCCGCCGTCGCCTGCGCCGCCGTCGTCGCGGGATATCCCCCCGCCGGGGTCCAGGGCACCGTGCGGGCACTGTGGGCGGCGAAGGAGGCGGCCCGCGCGATGGCCTTCGCCCAGGCGCCACACCTCATCTCACTGGGAAACCTGCCGACCGGGGAGCAGGCGGAGCTGTTCGCCGGCCGCTCGGCCGCCGCCCCCCGGGTCCGCTGAGCCGACAGGTGCGGATGATCGCGGCTCCGGCGCGCGGAACGCCCGCCGGTTCATTGCCTCAGCCGGCCGCACGGAGTTGGTCCCGTGCCCGGCAGTCCCGGCAGCGGCCGGGTTCCGTCGTACGGAATCCGCGGTCGCAGCCGTCGCAGTTCCGCATGCGCACAACCGCCGGACGTGCGGAGGCTTCCGCGCTTCCAGCCGGTGCGGGCAGGGGAAGGGGCGTCTCCGCGAGCCGGTAGGCGAGGATGCCGGCCGGGCGGGCCAGCAACCGGTCCGGGAGCCTCGCGGTGAGGTGGTCCGTGATGTGCGTGGGCAGGAGACCGGCGGCGAGCCACCGGGTGACGGCCGGGGCGAGGCGGGCGGCTTCCCGCGCGGACAGGACGAGGCGGGGGTCGACCCGGCGCAGGGCGGTGAGTGCGGCGAAGGCTCGGGGGTCGGCGACGGCGGCGTCGGCGACATCGGCGACATCGGTGAGCGGGGCCGGGATCTCCGCCTCGGGCTGGACCGGCGGCCGCAGCGGTCCGCGTACGACGGCGGGCTGCCTGCGGGGGCGACGGTGCTTCGGCGGCTCGGGAGGCCCGTCCGGATGCGGCGCGCCGTCGGGTACGTCGTAGAAGTATGTTCGGGTACCGACCTGTCCGGTGGGCGTTCGCTCGCGGCGGCGCTCCAGGTATCCGGCCGCCTCCAGCTCCCTGAGCGCTCGCGAGATCAGGATCTCCCCCTCGCTGAAGTGCTCGCACAGTGCGGTGATCGTCACGGGGGAGCCGTCGGGCAGGGAGGCGATGTACGCCGCGACGCCGATCGTGACCGCGCTGCCACGCCGTTGGGCGAGGGCGTTGGAGATCACGGTGAAGTCGGCCGCGAGGCGGGTGCGGACGTGGATCACTCCGGACGTCGGAGCTCCGGCGTCGACGCGCAGGGGCGCGTTAGACTGCGATTCAGCCATCGGGAAGGGTTCTGCTTCCTGATCGGTCAGGCCCTCGTTCGGGATGCCAGTCCCGGCCGGGGGCCGTATCTGTTTGCGGTTGTCGCGGCGAACGTAACGGCCCGTATCCCGCCGCTGCAAGCCGGTCACTCGGACGGGTGACGCGGCTTTCCCGGCCGGGGAGGGTGGGCGGGCGGGAAGTTCTTTCCCCCGGTTCTTTCAGGAGGTCAGCGGCCCGCCGGACCCTCGCGGACAAGGGCCCGGTGAGCCAGAACGTGGACGGTGGCCGGGATCCGGCCGCCTCAGGGACGGTGGTGCCCGGCCTTCAACTCGCCTATGAAATCGGCCCAGGAAGCGACTTCGAAGCACAGCGCGGGACCGTGCGGAACCTTGCTGTCACGGACCGGGACGACGGCCCGGAACCCGTCGGCCACCTCCGACCGACACCCAGCACCGCCCGCGCGTAGTTCACCGTCTGCAACACGCCTGGCACCACGTGGGCCGGCAAGACGGTGTGGGCGGAGGTGCCTGTGGAGGCGTCGGTCCGTTGAGAGACGTCCGGTCAGCGGGCCGGTGCGTACGGCTCCGGGTCGCAGTGGTCGACCTTCGCCACGACGGCCGGGGCGGACAGGTCGAGCTGTACCTTCGCCGTGCCGTTCCCCGAGACGTACGCTTCCTCGCTCTGCTCCTCCACCCGGCCGGAACCCGCGTCGAGGAAGTCGACCGTGACGGTGAAGTAGCCGCCGGTCGAGTTGGGGTTGCTGACCTCGACCGTCGCGTAGGGCTCGCTCGGCGTCGCGCAGTCGATCAGCTCCACCGTGGCGTCCTGGAGGACCGTGGACGTGTTCGAGGAGCCGCCGCCGGAGGTGTCGTCCGTGTAGTCGTCATCGTCGTCGTAGTCGTGGTACGTGCTGCCGGACGAGCCGCTCGACGTCGAACCCGAACTCGACGAACTGTCGTGGTTCTGGCTGGAGCTGCTGCATCCGCCGCCCCCGCCGCCGTGGCTGCTGCCGTGACCCCGGCTCGTCGAGAAACCGGTCAGCGCCAGTACGACGAACACCGCCACCGCTGTGAACTTGAGTTTCTGCCCCCGTGGATCCATGCCGCCAGCCTAGGCAATGGCTGTCACGACCATGTCACCGCGTGGCGACCGGCCGGTCCCCGGCGTAGCGTCTTGGGTGGCGGCCGCCGTCCGGCTCCCTTCCGTGCACCCGGCACGACGGCCGTCCCGGTCCGACGGCCGTCCTCCTCGCACCGAGCGGCCGGCTCAGGCCGTGCGCGCGGTGCCCGTGCCCTTCTCCGCGTCCAGCGCGTACACGCAGCGGTCCTTGCTGGACGCGTACACGACGCCGTCGCGGACCACCGGGGAGCCGGTGATCTCGCCGCCGGTCGCCAGCTTCCAGCGCAGCCGGCCGTCGTCGGCCTTCAGGGTGTACAGCAGGTGGTCCGTGGAGCCGAAGTGGATACGGCCCTCCGCGACCGCCGGGGCGCCCACGATGTCGCCGCCCGCCTGGAAGCGCCACTTGGGCGTGCCGGTGACCGCGTCCAGGGTGTAGAGACCCTTGCCGCTGCCGACGTGGACATGTCCGGCAGCCACCAGCACCGGGTCGACGGACGCCCGGGCCTCGGTGGCGATACGCCAGCGGTCGCGCCCGTCGGTGGCGTCGATGGCGTACACGGTGCCGAGGTAGTCGGCGAGGTAGACGCCACCGCCGGTCACCGCCGGGCCGGGCACGAACGTCGGCGGGGACAGGAAGACCGCCGGGGCCTCGAAGTGCCAGCGCACCATGCCGCTCGCGACGTCGACGGCGAGGACGCGGGTGCCGGCGGCGAGGTAGACGTAGCCGTCGGGGGCCGGGGTGACCCGGACCGGGACACCGCCGCAGGAGGCCGTGTCGCCGACGGGGTAGGACCAGCGTTCCTCGCCCGTGCGGGCGTCCAGGGCTCTGAGCCGGGCGTCCTGCCAGACGTAGACCGTGCCCTCGTGCAGCACCGGGCCGGCCTCCGGGGACTCGAAGTCCGTCTGGCAGCCGGTGATCTCCCAGAGCTTCTGCCCGGTCGAGGCCTCCCAGGCCTGGACGCCGCCGCCGCGCGTGCCGGTGACGACCGTGCCCCGGTCGGCCCTGAGCGAGTACACCCAGGCCTCCGTCGACAGCCGCCACAGGTCGCCGCCCTCCCGGGCGTCCAGCGCGAACAGGGTGGGGCCGTCGGAGGCGTGCACCCTGCCGTCCGCGACCGCCATCGACCAGGCCACGTCCCGCGTCTTGAAGCGGCGCCGACCGGTGGCCACATCCAGGGCGTGCACCTCGAAGGAGGTGACGTAGACCAGGTCCCCGGCGACGGACGGCGTGCCCCACACATCGTTCGACATGCGGAAACGCCAGGGCCGCCAGCCCGCCGGGGTCTCCGCGGGCGCGCTCTGGGGGGCCGGCACGGTCGTGTCGGCGCCGTTGACGCCGGGGCGCGGGCGCGACCAGTTGGCGACCAGGCCGGGCTCGGCCACCGGCGCCTTCACGGCGGCCGTGGCACGGACGTCGGCGACGCGCGGACCCGGCCCGATCGGCACGGCGGCGCCCGCCAGCCGGACGGGACCGACGTCGGGAGCGCCGACGGCCACGGGAGCGGACGCCGGACGGGAGAGGACCACGGGGGCGTGGGACGGCGGCGGCGGTACGGCGGGACCGGCGGCGGGCCGGGCCATGCCCACGCCGCCTCCGCCGCCGCTGCGGGGGCTCGGGGGCGCCGGTTTCGCCGGGCGGCCGCCACGGCGGGTCTCGATCAGGGTGACCGCCTTCTCGGGCAGCCACGCCGACGCCGTACCGCTGTCGTCGGAGCCGGAGCCGAAGAGGTGGGGGGCGAGCTGGGCCTGGAGGTCGGCCGGGTTGGGCCGGGCCGTGGCGTCCATCTGCATACAGGACTCGATGAGCGGGCGCAGCTCGTCCGGCAGGCCCTCCAGGTCCGGGCCCTCGCGCAGCAGCATGAAGACCGTCTCGACCGGGTTGGCGCCGTGGAAGGGCGGGTGTCCGGTGGCGGCGAAGACCAGCATCGAGCCGAGCGAGAAGACATCGCTCGCGCCGGTCACGCTGCGGGAGTCCTTCGCCTGCTCGGGGGACATGTAGGCGGGGGTGCCGACAGCCACGTTCGTCATCGTCAAACGCGTGTTCGAGACGCCGGACGCGATACCGAAGTCGATCACCCGGGGCCCGTCCTCGACGACGAGCACGTTGGACGGCTTGAGGTCCCGGTGGACCAGCCCCGCGCCGTGGATCGACTGGAGCGCCTCGGCGACGCCCGCCGCCAGCCAGCGCACGGCCTGGGCGGGCATGGGCCCGCAGTCGTTCACTATTTCCTCGAGGGAGGGCGCGGGCACGTACGCGGTGGCCAGCCAGGGCACGGCGGCGCGGGGATCGGCGTCGACGACGGCGGCCGTGTAGAACCCGGAGACCGCCCGGGCCGCCTCCACCTCGCGCGTGAAACGCACCCGGAAGAGCTGGTCCTCGGCGAGCTCGGTCCGGACCGTCTTGATCGCCACGCGCCGGCCCGAGGCCGAACGGGCCAGATAGACCAGCCCCATGCCGCCGGCCCCCAGCCGTCCCAGCACCTCGAACGGCCCGATCCGCCGCGGATCGTGCTGCGTCAGCTGATCCACCACTTGCCTGCCACCTCCCCGTACGAACCGCGTCACCCGCTTGTGCACACGGCCCCGTGCAGCGTCTCACCACCGCACCGCCATGGCGGCACGCACCCTGATTCTTCCTGGCCGGACGGCCGGTTGCGAACCCGGAGGCAATCGGGGTGTCTCATCTCATATACGCGCATACAGCACGCACACGGCGCCCGTCAGCGCTGGAGAAGCGCGAACGACGCCCCTTGATTGTCCGTGACGACCGCCACCGTTCCGTACGAGGCGGTGAACGGACCCGCCTGTACCCGTCCGCCGAGCCGGCTCACCGCGCCGAGGGTCGCCTCGCAGTCCTCCACGCCGAAGTGGACGAGGAAATGCGGCGGCATGACCTCCGGGAAGACATCGCCGACCGGCGCCCGCCCGAAGTCGGGTTCGGCGCCCGGCCCGAACAGCGCCTCGTGGAAGAGATGACCGTAGAAGGTGTTGGCGGCCTCGGTGTCCCGGGCGTAGAGCTGCGCCCAGGCGAAGGTGCCGGGCCGGTGCCGTACGCCGAAGCCGGGATGGCCGTCCGGCTGCCACAGGCCGAAGACCGCGCCCTCGGGGTCGGCGGCGAGCACGGCGGTGCCCGCTCCGTCGACCGGCAGCGGCGCCATGATGACCTGCCCGCCGGCCTGCTGGATACGGCGGGCGGTCCGCCGCGCGTCCGGGGTCGCGAAGTACACCGTCCACACGGTGGGCATCCGGCCGTCCGTCTTGTGGGCGAGCGCGGCCACCGGCGCGCCCTCCAGCCGGGCCCACACGGAGGAGCCGTACGCCTCCTCGAATCCCCACCCGAAGAGCTCACCGTAGAACCGCTTGCCCGCGTCCACGTCGGGGAGCTGCGCGTCCACCCAGCAGGGGACGCCCTCTGCGTACACCGATGCCCTGTTTTCGGCCATGCAGCCAAACTAACGGCGTCGCGCGCAAGCCGCAGACCAGGCACACCCGCCTCCGCACCCCCTCGCACCCCATTTGCAGTCGGCCGAATAGCGCTCCGATCACCCCTCGGTAAGCTGACGGCATGACAGGACAAGTGCGTACCGTCGACGGCCGCGTGGCCGGTCGGCGCGGGCAGGCGACGCGGCAGAAGCTGCTCGACTGCCTCAGCGAGATGCTCAGCTCCTCTCCGTACCGCGACGTCAAGGTCATCGACGTCGCCCGGAAGGCAGGCACTTCGCCCGCGACCTTCTACCAGTACTTCCCGGACGTCGAAGGCGCCGTCCTGGAGATCGCCGAGCAAATGGCCGCCGAGGGCGCCGAGTTGACCGGACTGGTCGCGGGTCGCTCGTGGGTCGGCAAGGCGGGCTGGCAGACGGCGCAGGAACTCGTCGACGGCTTCCTGGAGTTCTGGCGGAAGAACGACGCGATCCTCCGGGTCGTCGACCTCGGCGCGGCGGAGGGGGACAAGCGCTTCTACAAACTGCGCATGAAGATCCTCAACTCGGTCAACAACTCCCTTTCGGACGCGGTCGCCGAGCTGCAGTCCAAGGGCAAGGTCGACAAGGACGTGAACCCGGCCGCGGTCGCGGGCGCGCTCGTCGCGATGCTCGCGGCCGTCGCCTCGCACCAGAAGGGCTTCCAGACGTGGGGCGTCAAGCAGGCTGAACTCAAGCCGAACCTCGCGCTGTTGGTGCACCTGGGCATCACCGGCAAGAAGCCGACCAAGTAGCCCGGCCCCCACTGTCTTTTTACGGTCAAGTCCTGTCTGCCAGGCGGCAGCTCACCCGGTGAGCTGCCGCCTGCCGCGCTGTCGGCCTCAGGCGGGCAGCGCCCGGTCCCTCACCACGTGCTTCATCACCAGCGTCGACGTCAGCCGCTGCACCCCCGGCAGGGTGGCGAGGCGCTCGTCGTACAGCCGCTGGAACGCCGCGAGGTCGGCGGTCGCCACCCGCAGCAGGTAGTCGGGCTCCCCGAACAGCCGCTGCGCCTCCAGGACGTGCTCCACCTCGCCCACCGCCCGCTCGAACTCCGCGACCGTGTCCCGGTCCTCCTGCCTCATCGAGACGAAGACCAGCGCCTCGAAGGTCAGCCCCACGGCGGCCGGCTCCACCACCGCCCGGTAGCCGCTGATCGCCCCGGACCGCTCCAGCTCCCGCAGCCGCCGGTGACAGGGCGAGACGCTCAGCCGCACCCGCGCGGCCAGCTCGGTCACGGTCAGCCGCCCGTCCTGCTGAAGCTCGGCAAGAATCTTCCGGTCCACGTCATCCATGAGGCAGATCTTTCCCCAGACCACGCCGATCCGCGAAACCTTCGGGAACACTTTCGGCGGCATCGCGCCTAATGTCCCCGGTATGGACTCGGGAACGCTGATTTCTTTCCTCGCCGTCGACCTGCTGCTGGTGTGTGTACCGGGGGCCGACTGGGCCTACGTGATCTCCGCCGGGCTGCGCGGCCGTTCGGTGGGCGCGGCGGTGGGGGGCCTGGTCAGCGGGTACGCCGTGCACACGCTGCTGGCCGCGGCGGGCCTCGCGGTGCTGGTCGCGGGTTCGCCGGCGCTGCTCACCGGGCTGACGGTGGCGGGCGCGGCGTACCTGGTGTGGTTGGGGTGGGCCGTGCTGCGGCGGCCGGGCACCCCGGGCGCGGGCGAGGAGATCACGGCCGGCGGCGGGCGGGTGTTCCTGCGCGGGGCCACGATCAGCGGCCTGAACCCCAAGGGCCTGCTGCTCTACCTCTCGGTCCTGCCGCAGTTCCTCACCACGGGCGAGGGACGCCTGCCGGTGGCCGCCCAGACGACCGCCCTCGGCCTGCTGCACATGGCGTGCTGCGCCGCCGTCTATCTGACGGTGGGCGTCCTGGCCCGCGGCCTGCTGGGCGCCCGCCCCGCGGCGGCCCGGGCGGTGACCCGCACCTCCGGGGCGGCGATGCTGGGAATCGGCACGTTCCTGCTCGTCCAGCACGCCTTCTAGCCCTTCGGCCACCTCGCTCCCCACATCTTCACCGCACCGTCAGTCCCCCACGACTGCCAGGACCGCCAGGACAGCCCGGCCTGCCAGGACCGCCAGGGCCGTCCGGCTCTCGGGGCCCGCTAAGTCCTCGGGGTGAGCCGGAACAGTCGGATCTCCCGGTCGACGCGTGCCTGGTAGGTCGCGTACGGCGGCCAGAACGTCAGCAGCGCCTTCCAGACGGCCGCCCGCTCCTCCCCCGTCAGCAGCACGGCCCTCACGGGGATGTCCTTGCCCCTCCAGCTGATCTCGGCGTCGGGGTGGGCCAGCAGGTTGCCGGTCCAGGCGGGGTGCCCGGTGCGGCCGAAGTTGGAGCCGATCAGGATCCAGCTTCCGCCGTCCTCCTCCGGCATACAGGCCAGCGGCGCACGACGTGGCAGCCCGCTCCTCGCCCCGGTGGACGTCAGGATCGCCCCGGGCAGCAGCTGGGCGCTGAGCAGCACCTTTCCCCGGGTGAGACGGTGGACGGCCCGGTCGAGGGCGGGGACCACATGCGGCGCGACCTTCGCGAAGGCCCGCGTCGAGGAGACCTTCTGCACCGCCCGGACGCCGATCACACCGACACCTCCGTCCGCTCGAAGAGCCGGGCTCCCTCGGCCGCGTGCGCCCGAAGCCGGTGCACGGGCCCGAACAGCAGCTCGTCGCCGGCGGCCCGCTTGAAGTACAGATGCGCCTCGTGCTCCCAGGTGAAAGCCGATGCCCCCGTGCAACTGGATCCCCTCGGCGGCGGCGTGCCGCAGAGCCTCCAGCGCCTGCCCGAGAGCGAGCCCGCCGACCCGCTCCCGGTGACCGTCGGAACCACCCGGGCCACCAGGGCCGTCCGCCGCCCAGGCGGCGTAGTACGCGGCGGACCGGGCCGCCTGGATCTGGACGTACACGTCGGCCAACTGGTGCTGGACCGCCTGGAAGGAGCCGATCACCCGGCCGAACTGCTCCCGCCTGCCGAGGTGTTCGACGGTCCGTTCCAGCGCGCGGTCGGCTGCCCCGACGGCCTCGCAGGCCAGGAAGGCGGCCGCGAAGTCACCGGTGCGGGAGAGGGCCTCCGGTACGCCCGTATCCTCGGTCCCGAGCAGCTCCGCGCGCACGTCACGCAGTTGGACCCGGGCCTGCGGCCGGGTCGCGTCCAGGGCGGTCTGCCGGGTGCGGACGAGCCCGACGGCGTCCCCCGCCACGACGAACAGCAGGGTGCGCGACCGTACGAATCCCCCGGTGTGCGCGGCGACCACGAGCGCCCCGGCGCTGTGCCCGTCGAGCACCTGCGCGGCCTCCCCGTACAGCCGCCAGACGCCCTGGACCCGCCGGGCCTGGATGCCGCCCGCGCGCCCGCCACCGGCCCAGTCGCCGCCCTGGGGGCCGGTCAGGGCGAGGGCGGTGGCGAGGGCGGGCGCGGGCACGGCGAGGGCGGCGGTCAGGGTGCCGGCGCAGATCCGGGGCAGCAGGTCGGCGCGCTGGGCGTCGGTGCCGAGGGCGAGGATCAGCGGCGCCGCGAGGACCGAGGTCGCGAGAAGCGGGGAGGGCGCGAGGGCCCGGCCGGTCTCCTCGGCGGCGAGGGCCAGGTCGGTGACCGGGCAGCCGACACCGCCGTACGCCTCGGGGAGTGCGAGGCCGGGCAGCCCGAGCTGCTCGGCGAGGGCGGCCCAGAGGACGGGATCGTGGCCGCGCGGGGTGTCCAGGGCGGCGCGCAGGTCCTCGGGGCCGCAGCGTTTGTGCAGCAGTTCGCGCAACGTGCGGCGGATCCCGTCCTGTTCGGCGCTGAAGCCGGGGTCCATGGCCACCCCTCTCATCCGGAGTTGACGGGGCGTCATATTAGGCCGGAGGGAGGGGAATGCCCAGAGAGGAGACGCCTTCAGGGCGGGCGGTATCTGATGTACCGTCAGATTCATGGCATCCGGTACCCGGAAAGTGGCCGTGGTCGGCGTCGCCCTCTCCGACTGCGGCCGAGTGGACGACGCCACCCCCTACACCCTGCACGCCCAGGCGGCCCGGCGGGCGCTGGCGGACGCGGGGCTCGACCGGTCACGGGTGGACGGCTTCGCGTCCGCCGGACTCGGCACGCTGGCCCCGGTCGAGGTGGCGGACTACCTCGGCCTGCGGCCCACCTGGGTCGACTCCACCTCCGTCGGCGGTTCGACCTGGGAGGTCATGGCGGCGCACGCGGCCGACGCGATCGCCGCCGGTCACGCGAACGCGGTCCTGCTGGCGTACGGCTCGACGGCCCGCGCGGACGTGAAGGCGGGCCGCCGCACCGGCACCTTCGCCTTCGGCGGCCGTGGTCCGCTCCAGTTCGAGGTCCCCTACGGCCACACCCTGATCGCCAAGTACGCGATGGCCGCCCGCCGCCACATGCTCCAGTACGGCACGACGATCGAGCAGTTGGCGGAGGTGGCGGTCCAGGCGCGAGCGAACGCGGCCCTGAACCCGGACGCGATGTTCCGTTACCCGGTGACGGTGGACGACGTCCTGTCCGGCCCGATGATCGCCGACCCGTTCACGAAACTGCACTGCTGTCTGCGCTCCGACGGCGGCGCGGCGGTGCTCCTGGCGGCCGAGGAGTACGTGCGCGACTGCCGTACGGCCCCCGTGTGGATCCTCGGGACGGGGGAGCACGTGTCGCACGCCTCCATGTCCGAGTGGGACGACTTCACGGTCTCACCGGCGGCGGTGAGCGGCCGGCTGGCGTTCGGACGGGCGGGGCTGGGTCCGGGCGAGATGGACTTCGCCGAGATCTACGACGCGTTCACCTACATGACGCTGGTGACCCTCGAGGACCTGGGCTTCTGCGCGAAGGGCGAGGGCGGCGCGTTCGTGGAGAAGGGGCGGCTGACGCTGTCCGGCGCCCTGCCGGTGAACACGGACGGGGGCGGGCTCTCGGCCCAACATCCGGGGATGCGCGGCCTGTTCCTGCTGGTGGAGGCGGTGCGGCAACTGCGGGGCGAGGGCGGGCAGCGACAGGTGAGGGCGTCGGACGGAGGCCTGCCCCGGCTGGGGGTCGCCTCCGGGACCGGCGGGTGGTTCTGCTCGTCGGGGACGGTGGTCCTGGGACGCGACTGAGACCCACCGCGCCCCCCTCCCGGCGGTCCACACCCGGCAGCGGGAACGGCGGCCCTTCGGCGGCGGCAACCTTTCCGCGAGCGGCGGCGACAGACGTGTCGACAGCTTTCCCGGACGTGCTCCGCCGAACCGCGTAAGGATTCATCCGTGGCATCTCCCTCCCACCGCCGATCCCGCCCCGAGCGGCGCCGACCCCGCGTATCCGTCGTCACGGTGGTGGCCGTGGCGGCCGTCGCGCTCGTCGTGTCCCTGGTCGTGGCCTTCCGTCCCGACGGCGGGGGCGAGGCCGGGGCCGACGGCGGGGCGCACGCGGTCGAGCCCGTCGCCGGGGCCGGGGTGAGCGGTTCGCCGACGGCGACCGGGACCACCGGGGCGCCGTCGCCGAAGCCGTCCACGGCGTCCCCGAGCGCGACGGCCGGCAGGTCGGCCACGCCCGCCGCCACCCCGACCGGTGCGTCCGGCCCGGCCGGCGGGCGTTCGGCCGCGCCCGCCGCCCGGACCGCGTCCGGCACGGCACCGGCGGCGGGGCGGATCGCCCCCGGCACCGCCTACCAGGGGATCGCCACCTCCTACGACGTCGGGGACGGCGACGGCGCCTGCTCCTACGGGCCGACCTCCGACGTCATGACGGCGGCGATGAACACCGCCGACTACGAGACGTCCAAGGCGTGCGGCGCGTACGTCCTCGTCCGGGCCGCAGGCGGAGCGTCGATCACGGTCCGGATCACCAACGAGTGCCCGGCACCCTGCGAGGCCGGCCAACTCGACCTCAGCCGCCAGGCCTTCGCCGAGCTCGCGCCCCTTTCGGCGGGCCGGATCCCGGTCACGTGGAGCCTGCTGAGCCCCGCCGTCTCCGACACGATCTCGATCCGGTACAAGACCGGCTCCAGTCAGTACTGGTGCGGCATCCAGGCGATCGGCCACCGCAACCCGCTGGCCCGCCTCGAGGTCCGCACCAGCGCGGGCTGGACCCCTCTGCCGCGCACCGAGTACAACTACTTCCTCTCCGAGCAGGGCACCGGCTGCGGCGGCACGCTCCGGCTCACCGACATCTACGGGGAGCGGCTGACGGTCGAGGGGATCGCCGTCCGGCCGAACGCGGTGCAGTCGACACGGGTCCAGTTCGCCCGGCACTGACCGCATACCCTCGCCGTATGGCCAAGGATCTTCATGAGCTGCTGAGGTCGCTGCGGGTGTGGGACCCGGAGGTGACGGCGCTGCCGCCCTTCGCCCCGGAGGCGGCGCCCGCCGAGCCGCTGTCCCTCTTCACGGACTGGTTCGCCGAGGCGGTGGCGGCGGGCGAGCGGGAGCCGCACACGACGACCCTCGCCACCGTCGGCGAGGACGGCCTGCCGGACGCCCGCATCGTGATGCTGCACGGCGCCGACGCGGACGGCTGGGCCTTCGCGACCCATGCCACCAGCCGGAAGGGGCGCCAGCTCGCGGCCCGCCCGTACGCGGCCCTCACCTTCTACTGGCCGGTGCTGGGCCGCCAGGTACGGGTACGCGGCCCGGTCGCCTCCGCCCCCTCCGAGGAGGCCCAGGCCGATCTGCACGCCCGCTCGACGGGAGCCCTGGCCGCCGCCCTGACCGGACGGCAGAGCGAGATCCTGACCTCGACGGAGGAACTGGCGAGCGCGTCGCAGGCGGCCTGGGAACACGCCCGCGCGAACCCCGCGGCCAAGTCCCCCACCTGGACCCTGTACCGACTGCGCCCGGACGAGGTGGAGTTCTTCCAGGGCGACAGCACCCGCCGTCACGCCCGACTGAGGTACCGCCGGTCGGGCGGCTCCTGGACCAGGGAACAGCTGTGGCCCTGAGCACACCCCTCAGGGCCGGTCAGTGCACGTGGGTCTCCCGGCGAGGGTTCCCCGTCCCGGCGAAGGCGCCCTGTCCCGGCGACGGCGAGCCGGCACGCGTCGCGGGACGTGTCGAGGAGATACCGGCCACGTCCGCTGCCGGTCACCTCGATCTGCCACTGCTGGCAGGCCCGCCCCCGGCATGCGCCGTGCGGCAGGCCGCCCCCGAGGCGGTGGTGCCGGGGAGTCCCGGCGGTCGGCGCGGCATCCGTACGCAGGACGGTCCAGGCGCGGTACGTGTTCTCGCGAGCCCGCCGCGCCAGTTCTCCCCGGCCCTTCGACCGGCCCCGCCCAGCCCCTCCCTCACCGGGAAGAGGCGGCGGCACGTTCCGTCGGCGCCGTGAACTCGTACACCGCGAAGTCCGCCACGGGGCGGTACCCGATGCGCTGGTAGAGGCCGTTACTCGTCGGGTTGGCCAGGTCGGTGAAGAGCAGCACCTCCGCCCCTGTGGCCCGCGCGGCGCGGCTCACCTCGGCCGTCGCCGCGCCCGCGTAGCCCCGCCCGCGCAGCCCGGCCGGGGTGAACACGGGAGCCACCCTGATCTGGCCGGCCACCTCCGGGGTGACGCCTGCCATGGAGACGGGTGTGCCGTCGGCCGACTCCCAGAAGGTGATCCCGCCGTAGGCGATCCGGGAGTCGGCCCAGCCTCCGCCGTCCTGGCGGTTGCCCTCGCCGATGCTTTCGCCGAACTCCTCGAACCAGCGGACCAGACGGTCCCGGTCCGCGGCGGTGGCCACCCGCGGGGCGCCCTCGGGGGCCGGCGCCGGGACGGTGAGCCGGTCCAGCCGGTAGAGCCGCTCACACCGGCGCAACCGCGGCTCCGGACCGGCGTGCCGCCGCCAGGCGGTGGCGAAGGCGGCGGCCGTCGCGCTCTCCGCCGAGATGCCCGGGAGGCGGTGCCCGGCGGACGCCAGCCGAGCGGCGAGGGCGTCGGCCTGCTCCTCGGTGAGCGGTGTGACGTTGATCCAGTGCGGCGGGGTACGGAAGAACACCGCGCCGACCTCGCCGTCCCGGGTCTCCAGCGCGCCGAACAAGGGGGCCCCGCCACCGAACATGTGCAGGCCGCGGCGGCGCAGGCCGTTCAGCACCGTCAGCGGCACGGTGTGCAGGTCGGGGCGGGAGGCCAGGAAGTCGCCCGCGCGGTCCAGGAACGCGTCGAGGTCGTGGGTGAGGTGCCAGTCGTCGGGGCGCATGCCCCATCGTGACGCGCGGACACCGTGCGTCGCGCGCCATTTACCGCGCTCTCACGGGGCATCCGGCTCCGCGTCCGTCGCCAACCGGCCGTGCAGGTGGACGTCGCGGAAGGCGTCCCGGCGGCCCGACTCCCACATCGCGCCGCGCAGGGTCCCCTCGTGGCGGTAGCCGCAGCGTTCGGCGATCCGGCAGGAGGCGTCGTGGCCGAGCGCGTGGCCCAGCTCCAGCCGGTGCAGGCCGAGTTCGGTGAAGGCCCAGGTCGAGGCGAGCAGCAGGGAGCGGGTGGCCACGTGCCGGCCCCGCGCCTCCGGCAGGATCCAGTAGCCGACTCTGGCGGAGCTCAGCACCTGGTCGATCACGTTGACCCCGACCTGCCCGAGGATCGTGCCGTCGGCGGCGTCCGTGACGCAGTACGACATGGAGGTCCCGGCCGCCGCGTCCGCGCTTCTGACCGCCAGTGACGCCCGGGCGCCGGCGGAATCGGTGATCGTCCGCAGCGGGGTGTTCCAGCGCCGGAACTCGGGGTCGGTGTGCCCACGCAGCCAGGCGTCCACGTCGGTGGCGGACTCCGGGTCCCAGGGCCGCAGGGTCAGTCCGTGGCCGTGGAGACCGGTGCCGGAGGCGGCCCGGCGCGGCTCGCGCATGTCGGTCATCCGGCCATTGAACACCGCGGGTCTTTCAGCGCGCGGGCGCGGGCCGGAACACCGGAATCCCCTCCCGGAACGCGACCTCCAGCGCCAGTCCGGCCCGGAGGCCCGCCCCCTCCCGCACGGCCTCCCCCACGACCTCCGTGGACATCCGCGGCCCCTCCGCCAGGTCGACCACCGCCGCGATGTAGGGCGTCCGCTCCCGGAAGGGCGGCAGGTCGTTGCGGTGGACGACGGACCACGTGTAGAGGGTGGCCCGGCCGCTCGCGTCCTCCCAGGTCACGTCCTCGCTCCAGCAGTACGGGCAGAACTCCCGGGGGTAGTGGTGGGCCCGCGCGCAGGCCCCGCAGCGCCGGATCAGCAGCCGGCCGCCGGCGGCCGCGGTCCAGTACGCGCGGGTGAAGGCGTCGGCCTCGGGGACGTCGAAACGGTTGCCCATCTCCATGGATCTGACGGTACGTCAGTCGTCCGGACGCGGGAAGCCCTCGCATTCCCCATGAGAGATCCCTGTGCGTCCGCCACGAAGCTGTGCGTCGCCCGTGAATGCGCCGAAGATTGTTGACGATTTTGTTGGCGAAGAAATACGTTCACCATCGCAAGCCGGAGAGAGAGCACACAGTCACCACCCGGTCCATGGAGAGGCAGCATCGTGAAGCACAGGGCAGTCAAGCGCAGGTCGGTCGTCTTGGGGCTCGGCGCCACCGCGGGTGCCGCGGCGGTGGGCGGCATCGCCCTCAGCGCGCAGGCCTCCGGCGGCACGTCGGCGTCCTCGTCCTCGGACGCCGGGTCCCTGGCCTTCGACCCGGACGCCTACACCAAGCTCACGACGACCGTCACGGACACGGCGGGCGACGAGCACTCCGTGACGTACCACTTCTGGAAGGCGATCACCTACGTCGCCAAGCCCTTGGACGCCGCCTACCAGTCGCTCAACGTGAGCGTGCCGGTCGAGATCGACGGCACGGCGGTAGACGCGAGCGACGCGCCGATCCTGTTCGCGAACTCCGTCGGCGGCTACATGCCGTCCTCCGTGGCGGACGCCACCGGGGTCGGCGCCGGAGGAATGGGCGGCGGAATGGGCGGCGGCGCCCCCTCCGGAGCGCCCTCCGCGAGCGCGTCGGCCTCCGCCTCGGCACCCGGCGCCAACGGCAACACCAACGCCACCGGCGGGGCCCTGTCCTCCAACCAGCTGCTGGCCCTGGCCGCCGGTTACGTCGTCGTGGAGCCCGGCGCCCGCGGCCGTACGCTCAAGAACTCCGCCGGCGAGTACTACGGCGTGGCACCCGCCGCGATCGTCGACCTCAAGGCCGCCGTGCGGTACCTGCGCGCCAACAAGGGCGTCGTCCCCGGCGACACCGACCGGATCGTGTCCGCCGGCACCAGCGCGGGCGGCGCTCTCTCCTCGCTGCTCGGCGCGTCCGGCGACAGCCCGCTCTACGACAAGTACCTCGAGGAGCTCGGCGCGGCCGACGCCTCCGACGCGATCTTCGCGACCGGCGCCTGGTGCCCGATCACCGACCTGGAGCACGCCGACGCCTCCTACGAGTGGAACTGGGGCACCAACGCCCTCGGCACGGGCAAGCAGGTCGACCAGGCGGTGTCCAGGACGCTCCGGGCGCAGTTCGCCGAGTACCAGGCCGGACTGAAGCTCGAGGGCCTGAACGGCTTCGGCACGCTGAACGCCCGCAACTACGACGAGTACCTGGTCAAGCAGTACCTGGAGCCGTCGGCCACCACCTACCTCGCGGCCCTCTCCGACACCGCCCGCGAGACGTACCTGGCCGCCAACACCTTCATCACCTGGAAGAACGGCAGGGCCCGCTTCTCCTGGGCGGACTTCCTCACCCACGTCGGCGCCCGCAAGAAGACCGTTCCGGCCTTCGACGCCTTCGACCTGTCGGCGGGCGAGAACAACGAGTTCGGCAAGGGCACGGTCATCTCCCGTCACTTCACGGCGTACAGCCTGAAGAACGACACCACCGGGCTCACCGCCAAGCGCCTCGACAGCGACATCCCCGAGGTGCTGCGGCTGATGAACCCGATGTACTTCCTGGCCGACAAGCCCAACCCGGGCCGCAGCAAGCACTGGTGGATCCGTCTCGGCACCAAGGACTCCGACACCTCGCTGACGGTCTCCGCCAACATCGCCGCCGCCGCGCACGGCCTCGGCGACGACGTCGACCACCTCTACTACTGGGACCAGGGCCACGGCGCCAACACCGACCCCGGCGACTTCATCACCTGGATCGCCAAGGTGACGGGCCACCGGGCCAGGAGCGGCGCCAAGGCCGAGAAGCAGTAGTTCCGCCCGCCCCCGGTCCCGCCGGGTGGCACCCCGGACGCGGCCGCGTCAGTTTCCCGTCATGGTCACCGACGCCGTCCGCACGCGACGCCCGGCCCGAGCGCACCTCGGCCGGGCGTCGCACTTTTCCCCCGCCGGGTTGCGCACCGGTTCCTCACCGATCCGCCCGGCCGAACACGACCGACGGGCCCACGTCACCGGCCCTGCCCGTACTTCCCCCACACGTGATCGATCCGCAACCAATTCCGGTCTTGACCGAGACCCATCAACCGCCTGCGTGATTACGCTCGCGCTCATGGAAGACTCCGCACCGCTCCCGACTCCCCCGGCGATCACCACCGCGAACCCGGCCGACCGCCCCGTCTACGTCATCGGCGGCGGTCCCGGCGGCCTCGCCACCGCGTACGCGCTGCGTGCCCAGGGCATACGGGCGGTCGTCGTGGAGAAGGCCGACGGGGTCGGCGCGTCCTGGCGGCGTCATTACGACCGGCTGCATCTGCACACCACCCGGCGCCTTTCGGCCCTGCCCGGCCTGGCGATGCCACGCCGGTTCGGGCGGTGGGTGGCACGCGACGACATGGTGCGCTACCTGGAGAAGTACGCCGAGGTCCACGAGCTGGAGACCGTCACCGGCGTCGAGGTCTCCCGCGTCGAGCGCACCCCGGACGGCACCGGCTGGCTGCTGCGCGCCACCGGCGGGCGCGAGCTCGTCGGCTCGGCGGTGGTCGTCGCCACCGGCTACAACCACACCCCCTACCTGCCGGACTGGCCCGGCCGCGAGACGTTCGGGGGCGAGCTGGCGCACGCCGCCGCCTACCGCAGCGGCAAGGAGTACGCCGGCCGGGACGTCCTGGTCGTCGGCGTCGGCAACACCGGCGCCGAGATCGCCGTCGACCTGGTGGAGAGCGGTGCGGCCCGGGTGCGGCTGTCCGTGCGCACCGCCCCGCACATCGTGCGCCGCTCGACGGCCGGGTGGGCCGCGCAGTACACGGCCGTGCTCGTACGGCGGCTGCCGGTGCGCCTCGTGGACCGGCTCGCGCGGGCGATGGCGAGGCTCAGCGTGCCCGACCTGTCGGCGCACGGTCTGCCCCGCCCCGGCAGCGGCCTCTACTCCCGCGTCAAGGAGGGCGCCATCCCGGTGCAGGACGTCGGTCTGATCGACGCCGTGCGCAAGGGCAGGGTGGAGATCGTCGCCGCCGTGACGGGACTGGAGGAGGGCGGCGGGATCGCCCTCGCCGACGGCACCCGCATCACCCCGGACGCCGTCGTCGCCGCCACCGGGTACGTCTGCGGCCTGGAGGACCTCGTCGGCCACCTCGGCGTGCTGGACGACCGAGGCAGACCCGTCGGCCACGGCGCCCGCGCCCCGAAGAACGCCCCCGGCCTGTACTTCACCGGCTTCACCACCCCCATCAGCGGCACCCTCCGCGAACTGGCGATCGACGCGGAGAAGATCGCGAAGGCGGTCCGCAAGAACGCCTAACCGCGCGCCTCCCGTAGCCCGTCTCCCGTACAACTCAGGTATTTCCGCTGCCCGTTACATCTGTGTCGGATGTGACGAGGCCGTTGTCGTGCGCCCTCGCGCGGAGCCAGAATGTGAGCCCTGTTCACCTTTCCGGCTTCACTTCACCTCTCGCTCGACGGAGGACGCACGTGGCACGTGAAAGACAGCTCTCCCGCCGTTCCCTGCTCGGCAGTACCGCCGCCCTGGCCGGGGCGGCCACCCTCACCGCGACCACCGCCGGGACGGCCGCCGCGGCCACCACCCGGGACGTGGACGTCGCGATCGTCGGCGGCGGGCTCGCCGGCCTCACCGCGGCCCGTGACCTCGTGGCCGCCGGCCGGACGGTCGTCGTCCTGGAGGCCCGCGACCGCGTGGGCGGCCGGGTGGTCAACCTGCGCCTGCCCGACGGCGGGGTCACCGAGGGCGGCGGCGAGTTCATCGGCCCCACCCAGGACCGCATCAAGGCGCTCGCCGACTCCCTGGGCGTGGCCACCTTCGCCACCTACAACACCGGCAAGAACCTGCTCTACAAGGACGGCAGGAAGACCCCGTACGCCACCGACGGCCTCCTCGGCTCGGTCCCGCCCGTCGATGTCGCCGGTCTCGCCAACGCCGCGATCGTGCAGGCCTCGCTGGACGACATGGCCAAGCAGGTGCCGGTCGACGCTCCGTGGACCGCCGCCAAGGCCGCCGAGTGGGACAAGCAGACCTTCGAGAGCTGGCTGAACGCCAACGCGGTGGTCCCCTCGGCCAAGTTCCTCCTCGACGTGGCCTGCACGTCGATCTTCTCGGCCGAGCCCCGCGAACTCTCGCTGCTCTTCGTCCTCTTCTACATCGCGGCCGCCGGCAACGCCTCGACCCCCGGCACCCTGGAACGCCTCACCGAAACCGCGAACGGCGCCCAGGAGCTGCGCTTCGTCGGCGGCTCCCAACGGGTGCCGGCCGGACTCGCCGCCACCCTCGGCGACCGGGTGGTGCTGAACGCACCGGTGCGCACGATCGCCCGGTCAGGCGGCACGTACGTCGTCACCGCCGACGGCATCACCGTCACCGCCAAGCGGGTCGTCGTCGCCGTGCCCCCGCCGCTCGCCGCCCGCATCCGGTACGACCCGCTGCTGCCCGCCGCCCGCGACCAGCTCACCCAGCGCCTGCCGATGGCCTCGGTGGCCAAGGCGATCGCGATCTACGACACCCCCTTCTGGCGGGCCGACGGCCTCAACGGCCAGGTCGTCAGCGACACCGGGGTGATCAGCTCCACCTTCGACAACTCCCCGCCCGACGCCTCGTACGGCGCGCTGATGGGCTTCATCGAGGCCGACGAGGCCCGCAAGCTGGACGCCGCGAGCGAGGCGGAGGTCAGGGCGGCCGTGCTGAAGGACTACGTGACGTACTTCGGCGAGAAAGCCGCCTCCCCTTCCTCCTTCGTCCTGCAACGCTGGAACAACGAGGCCTACACCCGCGGCGGCCCCGTCTCGATCGCCGCGCCGGGCGTCCTGACGCAGTACGGCCCGGCCCTGCGCGAGCCGGTCGGCGGGATCCACTGGGCCGGGACGGAGACCTCCGTCCACTGGATGGGCTTCATGGACGGGGCCGTGCGGTCGGGCGAGCGGGTGGCGAAGGAGGTGCTGGCGGTGCTCTAGCCGGTGACCGCGTCCGCTCCCCGCCCGCTCCTTTCTGTGTGCACGACCATTCCTGACACTCCGTCAGGTATGTAACCTGACAGAGCGTCAGTTACTTGACGGTCACTCATGGCAGTCACACAGGAGCGGGCGGACCGATGCTTGGATCAACCCACGGCACCCTCACCACCGACTCACGCCGGGCCCGGGTCGTCGCGTGCGGCGAGCATCCCGGGCCCGCCGTCCACGGCCGGCCGGCCGAGGCGGACGACCTCGACGTCAGCGGCCGTCCGCTCTATGCGGACGTCCCCGATCTGGACCGGTTCTTCCGGCCGGAATCGGTCGCGGTCATCGGCGCCTCGGACGCCGAAGGACGCCCGAACACCGGTGTCACCCGGCAACTGGTGGACTGGGCGGAGCGGGTGGGGGCGCGGCTGCATCCCGTGCACCCCACCCGCGGGAGCGTCTTCGGCCGGCCCTGCTCGCCGTCCGTGGCCGACCTGCCCGAACAGGTCGACCTGGCCGTCCTGCTGGTCGCCGACCCGCTGCCCGTCATCGAGCAGCTCGCCGAGACGAAGGTGAGGTTCGCCGTCGTCTTCGCCTCCGGCTTCGCGGAGACGGGTGAGGAGGGCGCGGCCGCGCAGGCCCGCCTCGCCGCGGCGGTGGCGCGCTCGGGCATCCGCCTCCTCGGCCCCAACACCAACCTCAACGCCTTCGAGCGGTTCCGCGACGACCTCCGCGGCCCGTCGATCGCGCTGATCACCCAGTCCGGCCACCAGGGCCGCCCGGTCTTCGCCCTCCAGGAACTCGGCATCCGCCTCTCCCACTGGGCGCCGACCGGCAACGAGGCCGATCTGGAGACCGCCGACTTCCTCTCCTACTTCGCCGAGCGTCCCGAGGTCGGCGCGATCGCCTGTTACGTGGAGGGGCTGAAGGACGGCCGGTCCTTCCTCCTCGCCGCCGACCGGGCGGCCCGGCGCGGGGTGCCGGTCGTCGCGGTCAAGGTCGGCCGCACCGAGACCGGCGCCCGCACCGCCGCCTCCCACACCGGCAAGCTGACCGGCGCGGACGAGGTCGTCGACGCGGCGATGCGCCAGTACGGCGTGATCCGGGTGGACGGTCTCGACGAACTCCAGGACACCGCCGCCCTGTTGGCCCGGGCCCGGCCGCCGCGGGCCGACGGGGTCGTCGTCTACTCGATCTCGGGCGGCACCGGCGCCCACGCGGCCGACCTGGCGACGGCGGCCGGTCTGACCCTGCCGACCCTGTCGGCGGACAGACAGGCCGAGCTGCACCAGTGGATCCCGGCCTACCTGAACGTGGCCAACCCGGTGGACAACGGCGGGCACCCGGTGGGCGACGAGCGCGGCCGGAAGATCATCGACGCGATCCTCGACGACCCCGCCGTCGGCGTGCTGATCTGCCCCATCACGGGCCCGTTCCCCCCGTTGAGCGACCGTCTGGTCCAGGATCTCGTGGACGCGGCGGAACGGACGGACAAGCTGGTGTGCGTGGTCTGGGGCTCGCCGGTGGGCACCGAACCGGCCTACCGGGACGTCCTGCTGGGCTCCTCCCGGGTGGCGACCTTCCGCACCCTCGCCAACTGCGTCTCGGCGGTCCGCGCCCACCTCGCGCACCACCGCTTCGTGAGCGGCTACCGCTCCCCCTTCGACGAGGCACCGCGCGTCCAGTCCCCGTCCTTCCGCAAGGCGCAGCTGCTGATGCGGCCGGGACAGCAGCTGAGCGAGCACGCGGCGAAGCAGCTGTTGCGGGCGTACGGCATCCGGGTTCCGCGCGAGCAGCTGGTGACCAGTGCCGCGGCCTCGGTGCGGGCGGCGGCGCTGGTCGGCTACCCCGTGGTGATGAAGGCGTCCGGCGGGCAGATCGCCCACAAGACCGAGCTGGGCCTGGTGAAGGTCGGTCTCACCTCGGCCAGCCAGGTCCGGGACGCCTACCGCGAGCTGACCGACATCGCGCGCTACGAGGGCATCTCGCTGGACGGCGTCCTGGTGTGCCAGATGGTCGAGCGGGGCGTGGAGATGGTGGTCGGCGTGACCCACGACGACCTGTTCGGCCCGACCGTGACCGCGGGCCTCGGCGGGGTCCTGGTGGAGGTCCTGCGCGACGCCGCCGTGCGGGTGCCGCCGTTCGGCGAGGACCAGGCCCGCGACATGCTGGCCGAACTGCGCGGGAGAGCGCTGCTGGACGGCGTACGGGGCCGCCCTCCGGCCGATCTGGACGCGCTCGTCGAGGTGATCCTGCGCGTGCAGCGGATGGCCCTGGAGCTGGGCGACGACCTCGCCGAACTCGACATCAACCCCCTGGTGGTCCTGCCGTGGGGCCAGGGCGCGGTGGCGCTGGACGCCCTGGCGGTGTGCCGGTGAGGACCACCGCCCGGACGAGCGCCCGGAACGGAGCGTGATGGTGCCCGAGCCCGTGCCCGACACCGACACCAAGCACGGCACCGAGCCCGACATCGACACCAAGCACGGCGGGCCCGACACCGGCACCGGGGACCAGCACCAGCACCAGCACCAGCACCAGCACCAGCACCAGCACCAGCACCAGCAACGAGCCGGAGCCCCCGCCCCAAGCCGAGCCGTCGGTACTCCACCGGACCGACCGCCAGGTCACCCACATCGCCCTCGACCGTCCCGAGGCCCTCAACGCCCTCACCCCCGGTATGCGGGACCAGCTGATCGATCTCCTCGCGCAGGCCTCGGCCGACCCGGACGTCCGGGCCGTGGTCCTCACCGGCACCGGGCACGGCTTCTGCGCGGGAGCGGATCTGCGGGGCGGTTCCCCGGACGGCGAGCGGGTGGCGGGAGACGTGGCCCGCACTCTCCGCCTCGGCGCCCAGCGCCTGGTCTCCGCCGTCCTCGACTGCGAGAAACCGGTGATCGCCGCGGTGAACGGCGTGGCGGCCGGCCTGGGCGCGCACCTCGCGTTCGCCTGTGACCTGGTGCTGGCCGCGCGATCGGCGAGGTTCATCGAGGTGTTCGTCCGCCGGGGCCTGGTCCCGGACGGCGGCGGCGCCTATCTCCTCCCCCGGCTGATCGGTCCCCTGCGGGCCAAGGAGCTGATGTTCTTCGGCGACGCGCTCACCGCGCCGGACGCCGAACGCCTCGGCCTGGTCAACCGGGTGGTGCCGGACGGTGAGCTGGACAGGACGGCCCGCGAGTGGGCGGCCCGCCTGGCCGCCGGTCCCACCCGCGCGCTGGCGCTCACCAAACAGCTGGTCAACACCTCGCTCGACGGCGACCGGGCCGCCGCCTTCGCCGCCGAGGCCACCGCTCAGGAGATCAACATGACGACGGCGGACGCGCGGGAGGGCGTGACGAGCTTCGTCGAACGACGTGAGCCGAGGTTCCGGGGCCGGTGACGGGGTCGCCGCTGCCGCGGCCCTTCCTATCTGACATGTCGTCAGTTTCAATGGAACACATGATGGGACATGCGGGAATGGCGGCTGCGGCCGTCCGTTACCTCAGGACGGACCGCCCGGTCGAGGCGCTGCCCCGCCCGGAGTTGCGCTGTGTCCGCGAGGACGAACGCGCACCGGTGGACCAGGGCGAGTTCCGGCGGGTGCTGGGCAGCTTCGCGTCGGGCGTGACGGTCGTGACGGCACCGGCCGTCGAGGGCGAGGACGGGGGCGCGGGCCCGGCGGGCTTCGCCTGCCAGTCCTTCTCCTCCCTCTCCCTCGATCCGCCGCTGGTCGCCTTCATGGTCGGCCGCACCTCCACGAGCTGGCCGCGTATCGCCCGCGCCGGTGTCTTCTGCGTCAACGTGCTGAGCGCCGGCCAGGACGGTCTGTGCCGCGCCTTCGCGGCGAGCGGCACCGACAGGTTCGCGGGTGTCGCCCACGACCCGGCGCCGGTGTCGGGGGCGCCCCGCCTGGCCGGCACCCTCGCGTGGATCGACTGCGCGATCCACGCCGTCCACACGGGCGGCGACCATCTCGTCGTCGTGGGCCGGGTGACCGCCCTCGGAACGGGCGAGGCCGCGGAGGCGCCGCCCCTGCTGTTCCACCGGGGCCGCTTCCTCTGAGCGCCGGCGCCGGTACGCCCCGCTCAGCGCACGTAGTCGACGATCTGCATCATGCCTTCGTCGCCGTGCTGGAGCTGGTGGCAGTGCAGCATCGAGCGGCCGGTGAAGTCCTCGGCGCGCAGCCGGAAGGTGATCGAGCCGTTCGGCGGGACGCTGACCGTGTCGTGCCAGACCGGCGCGGCCAGGCGGCGGTTGTCGACGGCGGTCAGGAGGAAGTGGTTGGTGTGCAGGTGGAAGGGGTGATGACTGTGGGCGTGGGAGTCGTTGACGACCGTCCACTCCTCGACCTCGCCCAGCCGCACGCGCTGGTTGACGAAGTCGGCCGCGAGGCGGCCCCAGGCCAGGTCGCTGCGGCCCGCCAGCGGGTCGGCGGGCGGTGTCTCGCCGTCGCCCAGGATGCGGTAGGCGTTCGGGAAGGCGCCTGAGAAGACGTTCTCGTCACTGCGGAAGATCAGGTGCCGGGTGCGGGTGGGCTCGGGCAGGCTCGTGGATCGGCCGGGCAGGCTCGTCGGCAGCGGCATCGAGCGGGGCTCGCCGGTGACGACGAGCGTCAGCAGGGTCTGCGAGGGACCCCCGCCGGTCAGCTTGTAGGTACCGGGCTCGCCCCCGCGGATCAGCACGTCGACGCGCCCGCCCATCGGCAACGTCAGTCCGCTGGTGGCGACGGGTTCCATGAAGGTGATGCCGTCGCAGGCGATCTGGTGCATCTCGTGTCCGCGCAGGCTCAGGAAGTGAGCGGTGACCGCTCCGGCGTTGACGACCCGCCAGCGCTGGACCTCCCCCGGGGCGATGGTCAGCACGGGGTTCTTCGCGCCGTTGACCAGGAAGGTGGAGTCGAGGCCCTCGTAGGTGCCGTGGGAGGTCAGGTCCGGCACCCGCCCGCCGGACAGCTTGAGTTCGCTGATGAAGACGACGACGTCCTTGGCGGCGGCGATCTCGGGCACCTCGTCGACGTCCCCCTCGACGACCAGCGCGCCCCCCATGCCCCCCAGCAGCTGGGTCGCCGTGGAGCCGTGATGGTGGGGGTGGTACCAGAACGTGCCGGCCGGATGGTCCGCCGGCACCTCGACCCTGCTGCGGTGGGTGGTGGTGTCCCCCGGCGTGTCGGAGGGCTCGAAGGTGCGGTAGATGTTGTCCGCCTCGCCGGTGGGGTCCACGTGCATGCCGTGGGTGTGCAGGTTGAAGGTGTTGAAGTGATGCGGGACGTTCATGTCGTGATGCGCCGCCCCGTCGTTCGGCGGCAGCGCGTTGATGTGCTCGATCTCGAGCGAGTCCCCCGGACGCACCCGCAGCGTCGGCCCGGGGATCACCCCTTCGTAGGTGCGCGTGGTCACGGTGCCGACCCCGGGGATCACCTGCTCGGTGAACCCGACGGTCAGACGGGTCTCCAGCCGCCCCGTGCGCGGCGCCGAACTGCGGATCTCCGGCTGCGGGAAGGAGGGGTCGCCCTCCTGCCGTGCCACCGCCCGCGGACTCCCCGCCACGCCGGTCATGACCGCCCCGGCGGCGACCGGCAGGCACTTCAGCACGCCACGACGGGCCAGAGATGTCACGTATCGCCTCCATGGGCAGAGAGCAGCGGAAAGCGGCGGGCGGTCCCGCAGCGGTCGGGCAGAGCAACGACACGGAGGCCGCACAGCGCAGCCATCCGTGTCGGAATGTGCCCATATGGTACGTAAAGGAGCCCCGAAACCACCTTCGCCTCACCGACCCGACCCGACCCAGACCGGCACGACCCGGACCGGCACGGGCCCGGACCGGCACGGGCCGGGACCGGCACGGGCCGGGACCGGCACGGGCCGGGACCAGCACCTCGCCCCGGCACCGGCTCAGGCAGGTCACCGGCTCAGGTGGCCGCCGCCACGGAAGCCGCCGCCACAGGGGCCGCCGGCCGCCGCCGGATCACCAGCGCCATCAGCGCCGCGGCCGCGCACAGCGCCCCGGACGCGTACCAGACCATGTCGTACGAGCCGAACGCGTCCCGCGCCATGCCGCCCAGGAAGGCCACCAGCGCCGCGCCTACCTGATGGGAGGCCAGGACCCAGCCGAAGACGATCGCGCTGTCGTCGCCGTACTGCTCGCGGCACAGGGCCAGGGTGGGCGGAACGGTGGCGACCCAGTCGAGACCGTAGAAGACGATGAAGAAGATCATCGGAGGGTGCACCGAAGGGGCCAGCAGCATCGGCAGGAACAGCAGCGAGACGCCCCTCAGCGCGTAGTACACCGCCAGCAGTCGGCGCGGCTCGAAGCGGTCGGTGAACCAGCCGGAGGCGATCGTGCCGACCACGTCGAAGACGCCGATGACCGCGAGCAGCGAGGCCGCCGCCGTGATCGGCATGCCGTGGTCGTGCGCGGCGGGCACGAAGTGGGTCTGGATCAGGCCGTTGGTGGAGGCGCCGCAGATCGCGAAGGTGCCGGCCAGCAGCCAGAACGGGCCCGTGCGGACCGCCGAGGAGAGGACCCGCAGGGTGCGGCGCGCGGCGCCCTGCACCGGGGCCGGCTTCGGGACGAACTCCGTCGCGCCGTAGGGCTTCTGGCCCACGTCCGCCGGATGGTCCCGCAGCAGCAGCCACACGAAGGGGACGACGGCCAGCGCGGCCAGCGCGACCGTCACCGCCGCCGGGCGCCAGTCGTGCCGGGTGATCAGCCAGGACAGCAGCGGCAGGAAGATCAGCTGTCCGGAGGCCGAGGCCGCGGTCAGGATGCCGCTGACCAGGCCCCGGCGCTCGGTGAACCAGCGGTTGGTGACCGTCGCGGCGAAGGCGAGCGCCATCGAGCCGGAGCCGAGGCCCACCAGCAGGCCCCAGTACAGCATCAGTTGCCAGGCCGCCGTCATCCAGACCGTCAGGAGCGAGCCGACCGAGACCACCGTCAGGGCCACCGCGACCACCCGGCGGATGCCGAAGCGGTCCATCAGCGCCGCCGCGAACGGGGCGGTGAGGCCGTACAGGGCCAGGTTGACCGAGACCGCCGCGCCGATCGTGCCGCGCGACCAGCCGAACTCCTGGTGCAGCGGGTCGATGAGCAGGCCGGGGAGGGAACGGAAGGCCGCCGCGCCGATGATCGTGACGAAGGTGACGGCGGCGACGAACCAGGCGCGGTGGACGCGGCCGCGACGGCGGCCGGGGACACGGTCGGAGACGGGCTGCGGATCCCCGGCGGACGCCGGGGTTTCGGTTGTCTGGGTCACGTCACAGAGCTTCCGATAGCGGAACCTACCGGGCGAGTGGCCCGGGGGACAGCATTCGCTAGGATCGGGCCATGGCCGAACCGTACGCACCCTCCCGCCATCGCGTCGTCGTCCTCGCCCTCGACGGGCTGATGCCCTTCGAGCTGGGCATTCCGCAGCGGATCTTCGGCAAGGCGCGCGACGCGGCGGGCCGTCGCCTGTACGACGTCGTCACGTGCTCCGTCCGGCCGCCGGGCCCCGTCCAGACGGACGCCGACTACGCCGTCCTGGTCGCCAACGGTCCCGAGGCGCTGGCCGACGCCGACACCGTCGTCGTCCCGACCTCCTACGAGCTGGGCCCCGTCTACGAGCAGGGTGTGCTCACCCCCGAACTGGCCGCCGCCCTCGCCCGCCTCCGCCCCGGCACCCGCCTCGTCTCCATCTGCACCGGCGGCTACGTCCTCGCCGCCGCGGGCTATCTGGACGGCCGCCCGGCCACCACGCACTGGATGCACGCCGAGCACTTCCAGCGGCTCTTCCCGAGGATCCGGGTCGACGCGGACGTGCTCTTCATCGACGACGGCGACGTCCTGACCTCCGCCGGGGTGGCGGCCGGGATCGACCTCTGCCTCCATCTCCTGCGCCGTGACCACGGCGCCGCGGTCGCCAACGAGGTGGCCCGCCGTACGGTCGTACCGCCGCATCGTGACGGCGGCCAGGCGCAGTACATCGAGCGCCCCGTGCCCGACCCGCAGCAGGCGACCACGACCACCGCCCGCGCCTGGGCGCTGGGCCGTCTCCACGAACCGATCCAGCTGCGCGACATGGCCGAACAGGAGGCCATGTCGGTACGGACGTTCACGCGCCGCTTCCGCGAGGAGGTGGGCATCAGCCCCGGCCAGTGGCTCACCCAGCAACGGGTCGAGCGGGCCCGGCACCTGCTGGAGTCCAGCGACCGGTCCGTCGACCGGATCGCCCGGGACGCCGGTTTCGGCACCGCCCAGTCGATGCGGCAGCACCTACAGGCGGCCCTCGGGGTCACGCCGACCGCGTATCGGCGCACCTTCCGCACCTTCCGTCCCGGAAGCGGCGAGAGCGGTGGTCGTGACGGCGCCGTCGACGCGGCCCTGCGGTAACCTCCCGCCGGTGCGCACCTCCCCCCCACCCCCGTGAGAAGCAGGGTCACCCCGACCCCGGCCAGAATCGCCGCCGACGGGTCGACCACCCGCCGAGCAGCGCGCGCAACCCCCGATGGCCGCGGCTGGGCGGCACGGCCGGGCAGCCGGACGGGCTCTCCGGTCAGAACGTGAGCACCGCCCGTGCCACTCGTCCCGCCTCCGCGTCCGCCACCGCCTTCGCGAAGTCCTCCACCGGGTAGGTGTCCGTCACCAGTTCGTCGAGGAGCAGACGACCGGCGCGGTACAGATCGGCGTACAGCGCGATGTCCCGCTGCGGGCGCGACGAGCCGTACCGGCAGCCCAGGATCGACTTGTCCAGGTACATCGACGAGACCAGGAAGGACGCCTCGGCGGTGGCCGGCGGAACTCCGAGGAGCACGGCCTGGCCGTGCCGGTCCAGCAGATCGATCGCCTGGCGGATCAGCTCGACCCGGCCGACGCACTCGAAGACGTGGTCCGCGCCCGTGGGCAGCACCTCCCGCACGGCGTCCGTCGAGGTCAGGAAGTCGGTGGCGCCGAACCGCCGGGCCACCGCCTCCTTCGCCGGGTTCGCGTCCACCGCGACGATCCGCGACGCGCCCGCGATCCGCGCTCCCTGCACCACGTTCAGCCCGATCCCGCCCGTCCCGATGACGACGACGCTCTCCCCGTGCCCGACCCGCGCGCGGTTGAGCACGGCCCCGACACCGGTCAGCACCCCGCACCCGATCAGCGCGGCGGACGTCAGCGGGACGTCCGCCGGGATCCGGACGGCCTGTACGGCCTTCACCACCGTGCGCTCCGCGAAGGCGGAGTTGGCCGCGAACTGGTACACCGGGGCCCCCGCGCGCGTGAACGGCTTCCGCGGGCGCCCGATGGCCCGCCGGCACATCGTCGGCCGGCCGCGGTCGCACTCCGCGCACGTGCCGCAGTTGGCGAGGGTGGACAGCGCGACATGATCCCCCGGCACGACATGGGCGACCCCCGCGCCGACCGCCTCGACGACCCCCGCGCCCTCGTGGCCGAGGACGACGGGCGCCGGAAAGGGAATCGTCCCGTCGACGACCGAGAGGTCGCTGTGACACAGCCCGGCCGCCGAGACCGCGACGAGCACCTCGCCCGGCCCCGGATCGCGGACGGCCAGATCGTCGACGACCTCGGCCCGCTTCCCGTCGAACACCACGCCTCGCATCGCGTTCCCACCGTCCTGTCCGTTTCCCGTCGCTATCCCTTGGGCTGCCTGGGCAGGCCGAGCACCCGCTCGGCGATGATCGTGCGCTGGATCTGGTCCGAGCCGCCGTAGACGGTGTCGGCCCGGGAGAACAGGAACAGGTGCTGTGTGTCGTCGATTTCGTACGGGGACGACGGCGACCAGTCCGCGGGGCCGACGCTCGCCGCCGCCCCCCGCACCTGCACCGCCACCTCCCCCAGCCGCTGGTGCCAGCCCGCCCACAGCAGCTTCGCCACGCTGGGCGCACCCGGGCCGCCGGAGCCTCCCAGCGTCCGCAACGCGTTCCACCGCATGGTGCGCAGTTCGGCCCACAGCCGCACCAGCCGCTCACGTACGACGGGGTCGTCGGCCGCCCCCGTCCGCACCGCCGTCCGTACGACCCGCTCCAACTCCCGGGCGAAGCCGATCTGCTGGGCGAGGGTCGACACCCCGCGTTCGAAGCCGAGCAGGCTCATCGCCACCCGCCAGCCGTCGCCCACCGCGCCGACGACGTGCTCCACGCGCGCGTGCGCCCCGTCGAAGAAGACCTCGTTGAAGTCGCTGGTGCCGGTCAGCTGCCGGATCGGCCGCACCTCGATCCGTCCCGGCTGGTCCATGGGGACGAGGAGGAAGGTCAGTCCGTGGTGCCGCCTGGACCGCGGATCGGTGCGGGCGAGCACGAAGCACCAGTCGGCCTCATGCGCGAGGGAGGTCCAGATCTTCTGCCCGGTGACGCGGTACGACCTTCCGTCGGGGGCGAGTTCGGCTTTCGTACGGACCCCGGCCAGGTCGGACCCGGCGCCCGGCTCGCTGTACCCCTGGCACCACAGCTCGGCGCCGAGGGCGATCTGCGGCAGGAAGCGCGCCTTCTGCTCCGCCGTGCCGTGCGCGAGGAGGGTCGGCGCGAGGAGGTTCTCCCCGATGTGCCCGGAGCGGGCCGGCGCCCCCGACCGCGCGTACTCCTCGGCCCAGGCGACCTGCTGCGTAAGACTCCCGCTCCGGTTCCCGTACCCGCCTTCCCTCCACCCGAGCCCGATCCACCCGGCCGCCCCGAGCGTGCGCTCCCAGGCCCGCCGGTCGGCGGGGTACGGGGCGTTCGCCGCGAGCCAGGCACGCGCCTCGGCGCGGAACTCGTCGTCCACGGAGGTAAAACCGAAATCCACGTTCAGCTCCTTGAGCCGGGGCAGGTGCAACCCACCCAGGGGCGCGGGCAACTGCGCGACACTGCCGCCCGCTGTCGGCGGCAGGCGTCTCGGGCCGCCACGGGGGCGGCGGTGTCCGCCGGCCACACGCGGCCCGCAGACGGCAGACGGCAGACGGCAGACGGCAGACGGCACCAGGTACGTTCACCGGTTCGGCCGGTTCCCCTCCCGCGCGGCCCGGGCCATCTCCTCCAACCGGGCGAGCATCGGCATCGGCTCCACCCCCACCGTCCCCGGCAACACCTCCGCGATCCGCTCCGGCGTCCAGGAACCTCCCTCCACGTAGGCCGAACGCAGTTCACCGGGCTGCGCCCACACCGCGATCTTCGGCCCGGCGACGGTGTACACCTGCCCGGTGACCCCCGCGTCCCGCGCGCGGTCGGACAGCAGATACACGACGAACGCGGCCACGTCCTCCGGTTCACCGATCTCCGCCAGCTCCATGGGAACGCCCGCGGACATCCTGGTACGGGCCACGGGAGCCACCGCGTTCGCGGTCACCCCGTACTTGTGCAGCCCCAGTGCGGCACTGCGGACGAGCGAGATGATCCCGCCCTTGGCGGCGCTGTAGTTGGCCTGCGAGACCGAGCCCTGGTGGTTGCCGCTGGTGAAGCCGATCAGTGTGCCGGAGCGCTGCCCGCGCATCACCGCCGACGCGGCCCGGAACACGGTGAACGTGCCCTTGAGATGGGTGGCCACGACCGGGTCCCACTCGTCCTCGGACATGTTGAACAGCATCCGCTCCCGCAGGATCCCGGCGACGCACACGACGCCGTCGATCCGCCCGTACGACGCCAGCGCGGTGTCGACGACCCGCTGCCCGCCGGCCATCGTCGAGACGTCGTCGGCGACGGCGACCGCCTCCCCGCCCGCCGCCTCGATCTCCTTGACGACGGACTCGGCGATCTCGCTGGTGGGTGAGGCGCCGTCCACCGAGACCCCGTAGTCGTTGACGACGACCCGCGCGCCCTCGGCCGCCGCCGCGAGCGCCACCGCCCGTCCGATGCCTCGTCCCGCCCCCGTGACGGCGACGACCTTGCCGGTCAGGAAGTTCCCCACGTCCGGCCCCCTCCCACAGTTTCTGACGGACCGTTAGATTTGGATTCGAGGTCTAGGTTGACCCGTCCGTCGGTCGGGGACAAGCCCCGGGGAGGCATGGAATGACACTGCCGGTCGAGTTCCACGACATCGCGAAGCGCGTCAACAACTGGGGACGCTGGGGGGCCGACGACGAGATCGGCACGCTGAACCTCATCACCGACGACGTCGTCCGCGCGGCCGTCGCCGAGGTCCGCACCGGCCGCCGCGTCCCGCTCGCGCTCCCCCTGCGGGAGGACGGCGTGCAGACCGGGCTGATCCCGGGGCGGGTCAACCCCCTGCACGCCATGGTGCAGATCAACCAGGAGATCTTCGGGCCCGGCACGGTGGCGTGCAGCGACGACGCCGTGACCATGGGCCTCCAGGCCGGCACCCACTGGGACGCGCTCACCCATGTCTCGCACTCGGGGAAGCTCTACAACGGCCGGCCGGCCGCCACCATCACCCCGCACGGCGGCGCCGAGTTCGGCGGCATCGACAAGGCCCGGCACGTCGTCTCGCGCGGGGTCCTTCTGGACGTGGCACGCGCGCGTGGCGTCGACCGGCTGGACGGAGGGCACGCGGTCACCCCGGAGGACCTGGCGGCGGCGGAGGAGTTGGCCGGCACCCGGGTGCGCGCCGGCGACATCGTGCTCGTACGGACCGGGCAGGTGCAGATCTACCTGGCCGGCGACAGGCAGGCGTACGGCTATCCGTCGCCGGGCCTCTCGGTCCGCACGCCGGAGTGGTTCCACGCGCGCGATGTGGCGGCGGTCGCCAACGACACCCTCACCTTCGAGATCTTCCCGCCGGAGATCGACGACCTGTGGCTGCCGGTGCACGCGCTCGACCTGGTGGAGATGGGGATGTTCCAGGGCCAGAACTGGAATCTCGAAGAGTTGTCCACAGCCTGTGGACAAACGGGCCGCTACGCGTTCCTGCTGTCGGCGATGCCCGAGCCCTTCGTCGGCGGGACCGGAACTCCGGTCGCCCCCGTGGCGGTGCTGTAGGAGAGCTGCGCCGACCGGCGCTCGCCACGCCGGCTGGCGGTACGCGGCTGCCCGCCCCGAGCACGGCACCGCGCACCGCCATCCGACCTCGGCGCGCCCTCCCCCACTCCCGACTCCGCCCGAGCGGGAGCGACCCCCACCAACTCCCCTCGGCCCTGAGGGAGCCGACGCCGAATCGCGACCCGCACTCGGCGAGAGCCTCCGTCACCGAAGCCCTCGTCGTCCCCTCACGGCGAATCGCTGACCACAAGCGTGATCAAACGGACACCAGGCGTCAACACCTGAACGGCCATTTATTACTTACGTCCGCTTTTGCGGTGGGCGCGCACAGAAGCACAGCCGGGCGCACCGATGCCGGCCCGGACGATCGACGACAGCGCTTTCTGCGCCCGTGCACCGCGACTCCGCGCCTCCCATGGACGCTCCGCACCCGTGCGCCCTCGCCACCGCCCGATCAGGGCCGCCCGATCAGGGCCGCCCGATCAGGGCCGCCCGATCACGGCCGCCGACCACCACTGACCGATCACCGCCGCCTGAACTCCACTGCCCGAACACCGTTGCCGGATCCCACTCGACCACCGCCGCCCGGACACCGCTCAGACGACCTCGTAAGCGAGGCCTCCATACGCCGGCTCGGGCTCCGCCGGGACCGCGCCCCGGCACGTCTCCGCGCCCCCGTGGCCCACCTCGGCGCCACCGGGCTCCGCGCAGCGGTCCAGTTCGCACCAGATGCGCTTGCCGGCGCCTTCGACGCTCCAGCCCCAGCGGTCCGCGAGGCCGTCGACCAGGGCCAGGCCACGGCCGCCTGTCGCCTCGTCACCGGCGCACCGGGGAACGGGCGCCCGGTCGCTGGTGTCGGCCACCTCCAGCCGGACGGTGGACGGCTCGGCCGTCCCGCCCGGCAGGGAGAGCCGCAGCACGGCCGGACAGCCGGTGTGCACGACCGCGTTGGTGACCAGTTCGGAGACGAGCAGGATCAGCGTCTCGGCGAGCGGCTCCTCGTCCCCTATCCCGGACCCGGCGAGGCGCGAACGGGCCCACCTGCGGGCGCGCCCCACCTCAGCGGGGTCGGGCCGGATCTCCAGCTGCACTTGAAGCACCTGCACCGCTCACACCATCCGAACCGGCGGACACATGGCCGTGCGCCACGCGAGCCACGCGAGCCGCGTGTGCACCATGACGACGGGGGCCACGATCGTAGCCATTTTCTGCATGGCCAGGACAACAGCCAGAGGCAGGGTGACGGAACGTGAATCCCTTACGAGACAGCTTGGTTGACATACAGTCACCTCAACAAGCGCTTCGGGCATATTCCAGCGCGAAGGAGTACCCGTGCGGCATACTGTGCGACGCTCGTTGCGGGAAGTCGAACAGACAGGCCCCCGGAGCCCGTCCGCCCTGCGAGCGGCGGCGCGCACCGCCGGATCCGGCACCGCCCCAGGGGCACCGCCGGCATGGCTCATGCTCGGAACCACTCGCATCCCACAGAAGGTACCGGAGAGGCCTGCCGACTCCGGGCCGTAACGGGTCACGCATCGGCCACAACCCGATATCAACGCTCCGTGATTTCGGTATGCCACGATCCGTGACATCCGTACGGCCGCCCCTGCGGCAACCCTGCCGTCACCCCAGGCGGGCGCCGCTAACGGCCCGCTGCGGACAACAGGTCGGCCGCGAGCAGCTCCTCACTCTCCGTGCCGCCTCCCGCACGCCGGGTGCGCAGCCAGGCCCGCTTGAGCAGCAGATGCACGTCCGCCTCCCAGGTGAAGCCCATGCCGCCGTGCACTTGGAGGCAGTCGCGCGCGCCGCGCACGGCGGCCTCGTCGGCGAGCAGCCGGGCGGCCGCGATGTCGGCCGGGTCGGCGGTGACGGCGGCGGCGTAGACCGCCGCGCGGGCCACCTCCACCCGCACCAGCAGTTCCGCGCACAGATGCTTGACGGCCTGGAAGGCGCCGATCGGCTGCCCGAACTGCTCGCGCGCCCGGGCGTGTTGCACGGCCAGCTCGCACGCGCGCGTGGCCGTGCCGAGCTGCTCGGCCGCGGTGAGGAGAACGGCGACCGGATCCACGGCCGCCGTGACGCCCGCAACGCGGTGCAACGGCGTCAGCGGGTCCACCGACCGCAGCGGCACAGCCCCGTCCACCTCTCCGCACACGACGTCCGCCTCCGTCAGCCACTCCACCAGCCCGCCGGCGTCCACGGCCGCCACGACCGTCTCCCCCTCGGCCGCGCCGGGTACGCGGCCCGCCGCGAGGTGGGTGGCCACGAGCGGCCCCGGCAGCAGGGCCCGGCCGGCCTCCTCGAACGCCAACACGGTTTCCGGCAGCCCGAGTCCGACCCCGCCGTCCGCCTCGGGCAACCGCAGAGCGAAGAAACCGGCCGCCCCCAGCTCCCGCCACAGCACCCGGTCCAGCCGCCCCGGCCGGTCCACGGCGGCCCGCAGCGCCGCCCGGTCGAAGCGGCGCGCCACCAGCCCCCGCATCCCGTCCCGCAGCGCTCGCTGGTCCTCCGTCAGTCGGAAACGCATGATGTCGGGTTCACCGTCCCTTCGGCAGGCCCAGGATCCGTTCGGCCACGATGTTCCGCTGGATCTGCGAGGTACCGGCCGCGATGGTGTACGAGAGGGAGGAGAGCCGGTCGTGGACCCAGGGGCGGTCGGCGTCGAGGGATTCGTCCCCCAGGACGTCGGCGGCCGTGTCGTACAGCTCCTGGCGCGCCTGCGAGTACCTCAGTTTGAAAACCGAACCTCCGACGCCCGGCAGACCGCCCTGGGCCTCCGCCGCACTGACGTTCCACTGCGTCAGCCGCCAGAGCGCCCGGAACTCGGCGTTGAGGGCGCCCAGCCGCCGCCGCAGGACGGGATCGTCCCAGCGTCCGTTCCTCCGTGCCGCCACGGCGAGTTCGCCCAGCACGCGCCGACAGGCGACGACCTCGCCGACGAAGGCGGTGCCGCGCTCGAACGACAGCGTCACCATCGTCACCCGCCAGCCGTCGTTCTCCTCCCCCACCCGATGGGTGACCGGCACCCGCACCTCGTCGAGGAACACCTCGGCGAACTCGGCGGATCCGGCGAGGGTGCGCAGCGGCCTCACGGTGATACCGGGGGTGTCCATGGGCATGGCCAGCCAGGTGATGCCCTTGTGCTTGGGCGCTCCCGGATCCGTGCGGACCAGCAGTTCGCACCAGTCGGCGACCTCCGCGTGCGAGGTCCAGATCTTGGACCCGCTCACCACGTAGTCGTCACCGTCACGCCACGCGCGCGTGCGCAACGCCGCGAGGTCCGACCCGGCGTCGGGTTCGCTGAAGCCCTGGCACCAGACCTCCTCGCCGCGCAGGATGGGCGGCAGCCAGCGCGCCCGTTGTCCGGCCGTTCCCTCGGCGGCGATCGTCGGCCCGGCGTGCAGCAGCCCGACGAAGCCGGCCCCCACATAGGGCGCGCCCGCCTTCTCCGTCTCCTCCAGGAAGATCAGCCGGACGCCCGGCGTGGCCTGCCAGTGCACGTCGGCGTACCCGGCGTCGTACAGCGTCCGCTGCCAGCCGAGGTCGTAGGCGCGGCGGCCGGGCCAGTCGTCCGGCGACGGCTTCGGCGGGAGCGTGGGCAGCACCTTGCCGAGCCACTCGCGCAGCCGGGCCCGGAACTCCGCGTCCTCGGGGCTGTCCGCGAGATCCATGCTCCTGATCCCCCCGTTCCCTCAGTGACCTCAGTTCCCGCTGTTTCCGCTGTTTCCGCTGTTTCCGCTGTCTCTCTGCCTCTCTGCCTCTCTGCCTCTCTGTTCCTCTGTTCTTCGGCCCGGCTACTTGTCGAGGTCCAGGTCCAGCATGCGGATCGCGTTGCCCCGCATGAGCTTGTAGACCGTCTCGTCGTCCAAACCCTTGACGTGGTCGAGGGCGACCTCCTTGGTGTGCGGGAAGGTCGAGTCGACGTGCGGGTAGTCGGTCTCGAAGGTCGCGTTGTCGCGCCCCACGACGTCCAGGGACGCGACCCCGTGCTTGTCGCGGAAGAAGCAGCAGAAGATCTGCCGGTAGTAGTACGTGGACGGCGGCTCCGGGACGAGATCCCTGACCCCGCCCCACGCGCGGTGCTCCTCCCAGACGTCGTCCGCCCGCTCGAGGGCGTACGGGATCCAGCCCATCTGGCCCTCGGAGTAGGCGAGCGTGAGGCGCGGGAACCTCACCAGGACCCCGCTGAAGAGGAAGTCCATCATCGAGGCCATCGCATTGTTGAACGAAAGGGACGCCTGGACGGCCGGCGGTGCGTCCGGCGAGGCGGCCGGCATCTGCGAGGACGAGCCGATGTGCATGTTGACGACCGTCCCGGTCTCCTCGCACACCGCGAAGAACGGGTCCCAGTAGCCCGAGTGGATCGACGGCAGCCCGAGATGGCTGGGGATCTCGGAGAAGGTCACCGCGCGCACCCCGCGGGCCGCGTTGCGCCGGATCTCGGCGACCGCCAGGTCGATGTCCCACAGCGGGATCAGGCAGAGCGGGATGAGCCGCCCGCCGCTGTCCCCGCACCACTCTTCGACCATCCAGTCGTTGTAGGCGCGCACACAGGCCAGCGCGACCTCCTTGTCGTGCGCCTCGGCGAAGGTCTGCCCGCAGAAGCGGGGGAAGGACGGGAAGCAGAGAGAGGCCTCGACGTGGTTGAGGTCCATGTCCGCCAGCCGCGCCTTCGGGTCCCAGCAGCCGCGCCGCATCTCCTCGCGGGTGATGCCCTCCAGCGTCATCTCGTCACGGTCGAAGCCGACGGCGGCGATGTTGCGCTTGTACGGGAACTTCAGGTCCTCGTAGATCCACCAGTCGGTCGGCTGGCCGTCCGGGTCCATCGTGATCCGGTACTTCCCGGCGACGTAGGCGAGCTCGCCGATCCCTGCGGTGAGCGGCTGCGGCCCCCGGTCCCGGTACTTCTGCGGCAGCCAGGTCGCGAAGAGGTGCGCGGGCTCGATCACATGGTCGTCGACGCTGACGATGCGCGGCAGTTCGGTGCTCACGGCTTCCCCTCCGCCTGGCGGAACGCCAGTTGTCCGATGGACGTGTCCCGGCAATCTGATGACGGCTGACAGATGACGACCGACGGACGACGGCTGTCTCATGACGACCGACGGATGACGGCTATCTGATGGACCGTCAGGTCATCCCTCCCCAGCAGGCTAGCTCCGACCCCCTGGACCGACAAGGCGACCGGCCCTACGCTCTGCCAAAATCTGACAGTCCGTCAGTTACGCCAGGGGGCAGATGTGAACGACACCGCCACCGCCCACGAGCTGAGCGCGTCCCGCACCCTCTGGGACCTGCTCGTCCGCCGCGCCGACCGCACCCCCGGCCGCCGGGTCCTCCTCCAGGACGACCGGGCGCTGACCTTCGGAGAGCTGCGCCAGAGGGCCGAGCGGGTCGCCGCCGGGCTGTACGACAGGGGGGTACGCCCCGGCACGGTCGTCGCCTGGCAGCTGCCCACCCGCCTCGAGACGGCCGTCCTGTCCTTCGCGCTGGCCCGCCTGGGGGCGGTGCAGTCGCCCGTCATCCCCTTCTACCGTGATCGCGAGGTCGGCTTCGCGCTGCGCGAGTCCAAGGCGGAGTTCTTCGCGGTGCCGGGCGTCTGGCGCGGCTTCGACCACACCGAGATGGCCCGGCGGCTGGGCGCGAAGGGCGTCTTCGAGGCGTACGACGAGCTGCCGGACGGAGACCCGGCCGTGCTTCCGCCGCCGCCCGCCGAGGGCACCTCGGTGCGCTGGATCTACTGGACCTCGGGCACCACCTCCGACCCCAAGGGCGTGCTGCACACCGACCGGTCGCTGATCGCGGGCGGCTCCTGCCTCGCCCACGCGCTGCGCCTCACCTCGGACGACGTCGGCTCGATGGCGTTCCCCTACGCGCACATCGCCGGCCCCGACTACACCGTCATGCTGCTGCTCTACGGCTTCCCGGCGGTGATGTTCGAGCACTTCGCGCTGCCGGACGCGCTGGAGGACTACCGGCGGCACGGGGTGACGGTCGCGGGCGGATCGACGGCGTTCTACTCGATGTTCCTCGCCGAGCAGCGCAAGCGGCCCGAGGCGCCCCTGATCCCCTCGCTGCGGCTGCTCGCGGGCGGCGGGGCGCCCAAGCCGCCCGAGGTGTACCACGCCGTCGTACGCGAGATGGGGGTGCAGCTGACGCACGGGTACGGGATGACCGAGGTGCCGATGATCACCATGGGGGCGCCGGACGACACCCCGGAGAACCTCGCGACGACGGAGGGCCGGCCTCCGGAGGGCATGCGGATACGGGTGGTGGAGGGCGAGGTGCGGCTGCGCGGCGAGGCCGTGTGCCAGGGGTACCTGGATCCCGCCCAGACGGCCGAGGCGTTCGACGCGGAGGGATTCCTGCGCACGGGCGATCTGGGGCACGTGACGGACAGCGGGCATCTGGTCCTCACCGGGCGGCTGAAGGACGTGATCATCCGCAAGGGGGAGAACGTGTCGGCCAAGGAGATCGAGGACCTGCTCGCCGCACACCCGGCCGTCGGGGACGTGGCGGTGATCGGCCTGCCCGACGCGGAGCGCGGGGAACTGGTGTGCGCGGTGGTGGAACGGGCGCCTGGGGCCGGGGAGCCGTTGACGCTCGAGGCGATGAGCTCGTATCTGCGCGCGGCTGGCCTGTCGGTCCACAAGTTGCCGGAGCGGCTGGAGTCGGTGGACGCCCTGCCCCGCAACGAGACGCTGCGCAAGGTACTGAAGTACAAGCTGCGCGAGCGCTTCTCCCGATGAAGCCGCCTGGGCCCGAGTGCCGTCCCGGTGACCGCTGGTCGGCCACGCCCTGATCGGGTGACCGCTGCCGACTGCGCGCCGCTCGGACGACCGTTGGCCGGATGGTCACCGCCGGCTGCGCGCTGCTCCGGCGACCACTGGTCGGCTGCGCGCCGCGCGGGTGACCGCTGGTCGGCCGGACGTTATTCGGCGATCGTGAAGTAGCGGGCGAAGGCGGGGACGATCTCCGCCTCGCCGACCTTGCCGTCGGCGTCGGCGTCGAGGACGGCGGCGGCCCCCTGGGCCACCTCTTCGGGCGCTCCGAGCGCCCTGAGCACCCGTACGGTGTCCGCGACCGTGGCCCGGCCGTCGCCGTCGGAGTCGGCGATGTCCAGGGCCGCGTGCAGGAAGGGGCGGGCGATCTCGGCGAACCGCTCCGGGTTGTCGCGCAACCGCTTGACCGCGCCGTTCACGAACTCGTCCCGGGTGATGCGCTGGTCGCCGTCCCGGTCTGCGATGCCGGCCATGCCCTGCCAGAACGCCTCGGCTCCCGCGTACAGCGCCTGCCCCTTGTCGGACCGGGCCGCGGTGCCGAACTCCGCGAGCAGCGCCTTGGCCGCCGCGCCGAAGTCCGACCGGTCGATGTAGCCGTTGCCGTCCTGGTCGAAGGTGGCGAACCGGGCGGCGATCCTGCGTTCGTACTCGCTGCTGACCATGTCTTCTCGGGCCGCCTTACGTCATCGCGTGGAGATGTGGCTGGGAATGGTTCCGGCAGGGAGCGTACGACGCCGGCGACTCCCGGGCATCGGGAAAGCGACGCCTGTCCCGAGACCGGGTGAATTCCGGGACGGGGATGTAGCGGAGCGGGGGCCTTCGCCGGACCCGCGCGGACCTACGCCGAGAGCGGTTCCGTTCCCTCGTCCACGGCGGCCGCGAGGTCCCCGTAGACGTCGAAGAGGCGGCGGACACCCAGCGCGCCCAGCACCCGGTTGACGTGTGAGCCCTCCGCCGCGCCCCGCGCGGGAAGTATCAGGCGCAGGCTTCCCCGGCAGGAACGGATCAGGCGGCGTGAGGCGATGAGCACGCCGACGCCGCTGGAGTCGCAGAAGTACACCTCGGAGAGGTCGAGGACGAGACTGTGGCGACCCTCGGCCACCTCGTCGTGCACTTTCTGGCGCAGCACCGGCGAGGTCATCAGGTCCAGCTCGCCCGACACATGGAGCACGGCCCATCCGCCCTGCTCCCCGCCGGTCACTTTGAAGGCCACCACCACGCCCTTCGCTCGCTGTAACTCGCGGAAAACGGAAGCCGTCCCTTCGCTTCCTTGCAGCGCGGCTGCCCAGCGGCCGTGCCCCGAAACGCCGACGGAAAAACAGAAACAGAGAGAAAGAGGCTTGTTCCAGTCGCATCCCGTCCGGTTCGATCCTTATCTGTCGGGTAGGCGCCGCCCATACCACCCCCTCACGGACAGGGGGCGCACATTGAAACAAAGGGGCGTGCGTTGTCGGACGTGCCGACTACATTCGAGGTGACGGTGGACGCACGCTGGACACACGCACAGGCAGAGACACGCACACGGGGGAGGGGGCCGCATGGCGAAGAAGGACGCACCGCCCCGCTGGGACCGCAAGATGCAGCAGCGGCTGGCACGCGGTGAGGCGGCCGCCCTCGGCGAGCTCTATGACCGGTTCGCTTCGCTCGTGCACGGCCTCGCCCACCGCGTGCTCGGAGATGAACGCGCGGCCGACGGCATCACCCGCGAGGTCTTCGCGCATGTCTGGGAGAACCCCGACGCCTACGACCCGAAGCAGGGTCCGCTGCGCACCTGGGTCGCCGCGTTGACCCACCGCCTCGCCGTGCAGCGCCTGCGCACCACCGAGACCGCCGCGCTGGCCGAGGCCGGCCCCGGCTCCGCCGAGGCGACCGAGGAACTGGAACGCAGGGTGCGGCACGCCTCGGTCGCCGCCCGCGCCGACTACATCGTCCAGGCCATGCCCGCCCCGTTGCGCGCCGCCCTGGAACTGGCCTACTTCCAGCGGCGCGACTACCGCCAGACGGCGGCCGACCTCGGCGTCACCGAGGACGAGGCGCGCCGTCGGCTCCGCCTCGGCCTCCAGCTGCTGTCCACCGCCCACGACGCCGCGGCTCCCGGGGCGCCGCCGGGGTACGGCGGTGCGGCATGAGTGGCGAGAACGTGTTCCCGTCGCCCGAAGACGGCGGAGACGAAGAGGACATGAGGAACGACCAGCGGACGAACCCGCAAGAGGCCGGGGCAACGCCATCCGGTGACGACGCCCAAGCAGACGACAACGGCAACGGACCGAGCGGCTCCGGCGACGGCAGGCCCGCCGACGACGCCTCCCGCGACGGCGGCTCCGGCGACGGCAGGCCCGCCGACGACGCCTCCCGCGACAGCGGCTCCGGTGACGGCAGGCCCGCTGACAGCGTTTCCCGTGGCGGGGACGGCATGTCTCCGGCTCGCGGATCCGGCCGCGCGCCGCGCATCCCGCTCCCCCGCGCCTCCGTGGAGGACGGCGGGCTGCCGCTGCCGCCGGCGGAGCCCGCCGGTCCGGGCCCGCTCACGCTCGAGCACCCGGTGCTGAAGTCCCTGCTGGGCGCCTGGGCGCTGGCGGCCTGCTCGGCCGAGGAGACGGCGGCCGTCGAGGAGCACCTCGGCGACTGCGGAGCCTGCGCCGACGAGGCACGGCGGTTGCGCGAGGCGGTCGGTCTGCTCCAGCGCCCGGAGAGCCTCGACCTCGACCCGGGCCTGCGCACCCGTGTCCTCGACGGCTGTCTGGACCGGCGTCCGCCCCGCATCCCGGTGCCCGTCTGGGCTGCGTCGTACGACGCCGAGACCGCGCGGCTGGACGCCCTGCTCCAGGACTTCGGGGACGCCGAGTGGCACGCGCCGGTGCGGCTGCGCTGGTTCCGCGGCGAGGGAGCCACGAGCCGCCGGACCACCGTCGCGGGAGTCATCGCCCACCTGCTCGCCGTGGACGGGCTGGTGGCCGTCGCCCTGGGCCTCGACGACCCGCTGACCCCGTTCGCCACCGGCGACAGGCCGGGCGCGGCCGCCGAGACGGACCGGACGGACCGGACCGACGACATGGGCGGGACGGACGAGACGGACCGGCCGGACGAGACCGTCGGACGGGACGGGTCGCACCGTTCCGGCAAACCGGTGGACACTCCGGCCCGGCGCACCGAGTCGTTCTGGGCGGGCTCGCACTTCCCGCCCACCCGCTCGGTGCGCGGCCCCTGGCGCGAACAGACCCACGCCCTCGTACGGACGGTGTCCTTCACCGGCGGAGGCCCCGGCACCATGCCGGTGTCGTACGGCGGCTTCGAACTGCCCCTGCGGGACGCCATGCTGGACCGGGCCTTCGAGTGCTGGGTGCACGCCGAGGACATCGCGGACGCGGTGGACTACCCCTACGCGCCGCCCGCCCCGCGCCACCTGCACGGCATGATCGACCTGGCCGCGCGGATGCTGCCCGAGACCCTGGCGGCCCGTCGCCGCGCCGGACTCGCCGCTCCCTCGCGCACCCGCCATCTGGTGACCGCTGGCCGCCCCGGGCGCAGCCTGCGTCTGGAGATCGAGGGTTCGGGCGGCGGCCAGTGGCTGATCCCGCTGGACTCGCCGGGCGCCGTGGGCTCAGCCGACCACGAGGTGGCCCATGTCGCCCTGGACGACGTGGAGTTCTGCCGTCTGGCCGCCGGTCATGTCTCCCCGGAGGAGGCCGCGGCGGGGCAGCTCGGCGACCGCGAGGCCATCAGGGACGTCCTGTTCGCGGCGGCGTCGCTGAGCCGGATGTAGCCGACAGGCGCCGGAGCGGCAGGATGCAAGCGCCCGTGTGCCGGGCGCCTGTGCCGGGCCTGGCACAGGGGCCCGGTGCCTGGGGAAGGGAGCGGGGGGCGAGGGGGCGGGGCAGGGAACTTCGGCGGGGCCGCGCGACGGCTGCGCCCCGGCTACGCGAAGACGACCGTACGTCGCCCGTTGAGCAGGATCCGCCGCTCCGCGTGCCACTTCACGGCCCGTGCCAGCGCCTGGCACTCCACGTCCCGCCCGACGGCGACGAGCTGGTCCGGCGTGACGCCGTGCCCCACGCGCTCGACCTCCTGCTCGATGATCGGCCCCTCGTCGAGGTCGGCCGTCACATAGTGCGCCGTCGCCCCGATCAGCTTCACGCCCCGCGCATGCGCCTGGTGGTACGGCTTGGCGCCCTTGAAACTCGGCAGGAAGGAGTGGTGGATGTTGATGATCCGGCCACTGAGCTGCTTGCACAGGTCGTCGGAGAGGACCTGCATGTAGCGGGCGAGGACGACCAGCTCGACGTCCTGCTCCCGCACCAGCTCGAGCAGTTCCGCCTCGGCCTGCGCCTTGTTCTCCCTCGTCACCGGGATGTGGCGGAAGGGGATGTTGTACGAGCCCACCAGCTCGGCGAAGTCGGTGTGGTTGGACACCACGGCCGCGATCTCCACCGGCAGCGCGCCGATGCTCGCGCGGAACAGCAGGTCGTTCAGGCAGTGCCCGAACTTGCTGACCATGAGGACGACGCGCATCTTCTCGTCGGCCCGGTTGATCTGCCAGTCCATGTGGAAGGAGTCGCCGATCGCCGCGAAGCTCGCCCGCAGCTTCTCCACGGTCACCGGCGGCTCGGCCGAGAAGTGGACGCGCAGGAAGAACAGGCCCGTGTCGTGGTCGCCGAACTGCTGACTGTCCTCGATGTTGCAGCCGGTCATGAAGAGGTAGCTCGACACGGCGTGCACGATGCCCTGCTTGTCGGGGCAGGAAAGGGTGAGGACGTACTGGTCGGCGGCGGTCGCCGCGGCTCGGGTGGGCTGCGCGTTCATGCCCGACAGGGTCGCACACCGGCCAGCGCCGTGGGCAATCGTCCCGCAGGACGGAACACGGCGTCCGCCCCCTTACCCCGGTCCCGCTCGCGGCCTGCCCGGCCTACGCGGCCCGCGTCATGATGCGCAGCACCTCGAGGGTGCGCGGCGGGGCGTCGGCGTCGTCGCCGTCACTGGCCGCCATCCGCACGTGTGCGTCCCGCGCCGCCCGTACCGCCTCCGGCCACGCCTCATGGTCGACGTACGCGGAGACCAGGGCGTCCGGCCCGACCTGGTGCATGATCCGCAGCACCCGCAGCACGGCGGTGTCCACGAGGGCCGCCTCCTGCGAGTCGCGGAAGATCGTGCCGACGTACTTCTCGGCGGACCAGTTGTCGAGCCAGGTGTCCTCGACGAGGCGGTACACGGCGTCGGTGACGTCCCCGTACCCCTCGACGCCGGCCAGCCAGACGTTCTGCTGGAACACCGGGTCGGAGAGCATGTGCAGCGCGGAGCGCACATTGCTGCGCCAGCGCCACCACGGCATGTCGTTGAGTGGCATGCCGCCCATGGTGGAGGAGCGACGGCCGCGACGGGAAGAGTTCTCCGAACCTTGCACGGTCGTAGATCGTACGTTTCCCCGTCCCGCGCACCTCGGGTGCCCCTGCAATTCACCTTGCCGTCACCGACCGTCGACCGTGGGTCACTCCAGGGTTAGTGATGTGACGGAATGGTGTGTGTCCATGACCGGCAAGCGACGCACATCAACGCGAAGCACCTTCCTCCCCAGGTCCTTCCGCTTCACCAGGTCCGTCAGAGCGACCGCCCTCTCGGCGGGTGCCCTGGCCGCCTGTGCGTCGCTCGCCGTCGGCTGCGGGGTCGTCCCCGGTGTCACGGGGGGTTCCGGGGACGGCCCGGTCGTCGTCATGACCTGGGCGCCCGAGGGGACGTCCGCCACCAACAAGCCCGGCATGCCCGCCTTCGCCCTCGCCTACGCCCGCTGGATCAATGCGAACGGTGGGCTGAACGGCCGTCAGCTCAAAGTCCTGACCTGCAACGACCACAACGACACGGTGTCCGCCGCGGCCCTGCGCGCGGCGCGCCGTCAAGGAGCACGCGGTCGCCGTGGTCGGCTCCTACAGCCAGCACTCCGACGCCTTCCTCCCGCACCTGGAAGGCGCCGGCATCCCCTACATAGGCGGCTACGGCGTCACGAACGCCGAGTTCACCAGCCCGCTGTCCTACCCGGTGAACGGCGGCCAGCCCTCGCTGCTGGCCGGTCTCGGCAAGGAGCTCGGCGCGACCTGCGGCCCTGTCTCCCTGGTCCGCCCCGACACCATCGCCGGCGACGCGCTGCCCCCGATGCTCAATGCCGGACTGACCGCCGGCGGGCACGGCAAGGCCGAGGACCAGCGGGCGCCGGAGGACGCGACGGAGTACTCGACGCAGGCCGAGGCCGCCATGGAGAACGCGACCGGCGGGAAGGCGGGGGACGGCAAGGGGTGCGTGGTGACCGCGCTCGGGGACCGCACCGCCACCTTCATGGACTCCTTCCGGCGCACCCGCGACGACTACCCCGACGTCCGTGCCGGCACCGTCCTCGGCAGCGTCGACCAGACGGTGATCAACGCCGCCGGCGCCGCCGCCGGCCCCTTCGAGGGGGCCTACGTCACGGGCTGGTACCCGGTGACGAGCGACCCCGCCTGGGCGCCGATGAAGACGGTGATCAGTGAGGAGGCGTTCTCGGACACCCGTATCGACCCCACGGACACCGGTGTGCAGACCACCTGGATCGCCTACACCGTGTTCCGGCAGGCCGTGGAGTCGCTGGACGGCGGCGAGGTGACCGCCCACTCCGTACGGGGCGCCCTGGACGACGGTCTGGAGATCACCACGGGCGGACTCACGCCGACGCTCCGCTGGGAGTTCACCGACCAGCTCGCCTCCATCGGCTTCCCCCGCCTGGTCAACGCCGAGGTCACCCTCCAGGCCGTGCGGGAGGGCCGGCTGGTGGCCGCCAAGAAGGGCTTCGTGGACGTGACGAAGACGCTGGAGAAGGCGGACGTCGACTGACCCGCCCGGGGGCCTGCCCCGCCCGGGGGCCTGCCCCGCCCGGGGGCCTGCCCCGCCCGGCGGAACAGAGCCGAACCGGCCCGCTCCGACCGCCCTCGCGACGGCCCTCCCCGACCGCCCTCGCGACGGCCCGCCCGGACCGCCTTCGCGACGGCCCCGGTCCGCGTGCACGGCTGCCCGCGTCCGGAACCGTCCGTCCGAACCGTCCGCGTCTACAACTGGACGGGCTGGCGCTCCGTGAGGCCGTAGGTCCGCGCGATCTTGTTCCACAACTTGGCGGCCTGCGTCTTCTCGGAGCTGGCGGTACCGCTCGCCCGGTTGCCGGCCTGGGTCTCGGAGGTCGTCCGGGCCGAGCCCTTCTTGCAGCTCTTGTTCTTGTTGCCGGCGACCTGGTCGGCCCAGGCCGCGTAGTGGTTGTCGGCGGACGCGGACGCCTGCCACGCCTTGGTGAGCGCGGTGGTCAGCGCCGTGTGGTCCGGCAACTGGTCGACCTTCAGCGCGGACAGCCTGGTGACCAGTTCGGTGCGCTGTTTCGCAGCGTCCCGCAGGTCCGCGGAGGCCTGGGCGAGGTTGCCGCACGCCTTCACGTCGGCCACCGCGCTGATCACACTGGCCCGGCTGCTGCCGCTGTCCGCGAGCAGCTTGTCGAGTTCGACGGCCTGCTGCTCGGCCGCGCCGGTGGACGCCGACGCGGACCCCTCGGCCGCGGGGGACGACGCGGCGACGGTCTTGTTGTCGTCGCCCTCGCCACCTCCCCCACCCGCCAGCAACGCGCCCGCGCCGACGCCGACGACCGCGAGGGCCACGCCGACCGCCGCGAACAACGGCAGCCGCGAGCCGGTACGGCCTCCCCGGCCGCCGCCGTCGCCCCGCGCCCCGCGCCGCCCGCCCGCCGCCGGGTCACCGGGCGGGGTGTAGCCGGGCTGCGGGGAACGGGCGGCGGGCCCGGCGCCGTAGCCCGGCGCGCCACCGTGGCCGCGACCGGGACCGGGGGCGTCCGGCTCGGAGAAGCGCGGGAGCTGCTGGGTGGACCCGGCCGGGCTGTCGCTGCCCGGCCCGCTGCGGAAGAGGTTCTCGAACTCGGCGGGCGGCTGCCGGTCCCCGTCGGCCTGCGCGGCGACGGGCGGGATGTACTGCGTGGGCTCGGAGTCGGAGTACGTCCCGGGGGCGGGCATCGGCCCCGGTCCGTTCTGCGGGGTGCGGCCCAGGTACCGGGTCGACTCGGCCGGGACCTCGGGCGGCAGCGCGCCCGGTGCGACCGGCGGTATGTACTGCGTCGCTCCCTCGTCGACGGGGGCGGCGGGGACGGGCGGCAGGTACTGGGTGGCGCCCTCGTCGGCGGCACCGGGCGCGGCGTACGCCGACGGGTACGGGCCACGGCCGTCGGCGGCCGGGTCGGCCGGGACCGGCGGCAGGTACTGGGTCGCGCCCTCGTCGGCGGCACCGGGCGCGGCGTACGCCGACGGGTACGGGCCACGGCCGTCGGCGGCCGGGTCGGCCGGGACCGGCGGTATGTACTGCGTCGCGCCCTCGTCGGCGGAAGCGGGGGCGGCCGGCGGCAGGGGTGCGCCCGGAGCCGGTGCGCCCTCCGGCGGGAGCGGACCGGCGCCCGCCGGGGTGCCGCCGTTCCACGGGTCAGGCTGTCCGCCGTTCCACTGGGCCTGTGGCTGGTGCGGGTACTGCTGCTGGTGCTGCTGCTGGTGTCCTTGGTCCGTCCGGCCCGGCCCGTCCGCCTGGTCCGCCGGCTGCGGCCAGCCCGGGGCGGGCTGCCGCGGGGCGGACTGCTGCCCGCCGGGACCCCAGGGGTCGCCCCACGTCTGTCCCCCGGCCGGCGCCTGCTGCCCGTACTCGGGCTGCCCCTGGGGCGGGTGCTGACCCTGGCCGTGCTGTCCGTAGTCCGCGTGCCCGTAGTCCGGTCGCCCGTACTGCTGCTGCCCGTACTCGCCCTGGCCGTACTCGTCCTGCCCGTACTGCTGGGCGCCGTACTGCTGGGCGCCGTACTGATCGGACTGCCGGCCCGGCGGCGGTCCGGGTGGCGGTCCCTGGCGGGGCGCCTGCCGCGGTGCGTTCGTCGTCATTCCCGGCAGCAGGGGTTCCCCGCCGTCGGAGGGCAGCACGATGCCTTCGCGCGCGGGCTGCGCCGAGGGCTCCTCACCCTGTCCACTCTGCGTCACCGGGACTCCTACGAATGGGGGACCTTCGGAATCGTCGGCTCACGCTACCGGGTCCCCGGAACCCCGTGCCACGCAGCTCAGATCGTGATCTCCCTGCCACCGGGTTCGGCGGTGACATCGGTGACGGATCAGGAGCGCCGTGCGCTGTATCCGTCCCTCCTTCCGCGCAGCAGTGCCGTTTCCCGCGTGTTCACGCGGCGGCGCCCCGTCCGTTCACGCCGCGGTCTTCAACTCCAGGCGCGCCCCGAACTCCCTTACCACCGACTCGTCCCGGAACGGTTCCAGGCGTTGCTGGAGGTCCTCCAGGTACTCCGCGCCGCGGTTGGAGCGGAGCGTCTCCAGAAGCTCGACCGCCTTCAGCCCCGTGTGGCAGGCCTGTTCGATCTCGCGCTGCTGCACCTGCGCGGTCGCCAGCAGGACGTAACCGATCGCGCGCCGGCGCGCACGGCTCTCCGGGTGCCCGGCCAGGGACTGTTCGGCGCAGCGCGCCGCCGCCTCGGCCTGGCCCAGGTCGCGGTGGCAGTGCGCCAACTCGTCGGCCAGGTAGGCCTCGTCGAAGTGGGCGATCCACGCGGGGTCGTCCCCGGTGGAGGAGTCGGCCGCCTCCAGCGCCGACACGGCGCGCCCGGACGCCGCCTGCGCTCCGCGCGCGTCTCCGAGCAGTGCGTGGCCGCGCGCCTCCGCCGCGAGGAACATCGCCTCCGCACGCGGCGTCACCCGTCCCCGCGCTCCTTCCTGCGCCGCGCGCGCCAACTGCGCGATCTCCCGCGGGTTTCCGAGCTGTGCGGCGAGGTGGCTCATGGAGGCGGCGAGCACGTATCCGCCGTACCCCCGGTCGCCCGCCGCCTGGGCGAGGCGCAGGGCCTGGATGTAGTAGCGCTGGGCGAGGCCGGGTTGGCCGGTGTCGACGGCCATGTAGCCGGCCAGCTCCGTCAACCGGGCCACGGCCGCGAAGAGTTCCCGGCCCACCGCTTCCCGGTAGGAGCCGGCCAGCAGCCCCGAGACGACGCTGTTGAGGTAGTGCACGACGACCGGGCGCACATGCCCGCTGCCGTACTGGTGGTCCAGGTCGACGAGCGCCTGGGTCATCGCTTTGACGGCCGCGACGTCGGAGACGCCCACCCGTGGCCCGGCGGACCGCGCCACCTGCGCGTCGGGCGAGGAGATCAGCCAGTCGCGGCTGGGCTCGACCAACGCCGAGGCGGCCACGGACGAACCGGAGAGGAAGTCGCGTCGGCCCACGTCGCTGCGCCACAGTTCGCAGACCTGCTCGATGGCCCCCAGTACCGTCGGTGAGAACTGCAGACCCACGCCCGAGGCGAGGTTCTTGCCGTTGGCCATGCCGATCTCGTCGATCGTGACCGTACGGCCGAGCTTGCGGCCCAGCGCCTCCGCGATGATCGCCGGTGCGCGGCCGCGCGGCTGCTGTCCCCGCAGCCAACGGGCCACGGACGTCTTGTCGTAGCGCAGGTCGAGACCGTGCTCGGCGCCGCACATGTTGACGCGGCGGGCGAGCCCGGCGTTCGAGCACCCCGCCTCCTGGATGAGCGCCTGCAACCGTTCGTTCGGCTGCCGGGCGACTAGCGGCCTTGCGGCCATGGGCACTACCCCCTGTGGCTGCGGTGACCGGGACGGCGGGTGCCCGTCCACACACCGAGTTGACGTGTCTTCCACCGAAAAGTTCCGGCCGAGAAGATCAATGCCCCACAGCTGCAGCGAAAATGCGAGGCATGTGAGGATTGCCGTGACTTGCTGAGGAATACAGAGAATTGCCGGTTAAACGGCGGAAGCCCGCCCCCTCTCCCTGGATACCCGCTCCCGCGCCCGTTCCTCCCGCGCGCCCCCACTCGTGCACCCATGCGCCCCGGACGCGGAATCGATGCTCCTCCCCCGCGCAATGGGGCGGGCGTAACCCCTGGTGACGGCTAGAGTTGTGTTCATCGTGGAAGACACCATCGCGGGCGCCGAAGCCACTCAAATCCCGAAGCAGCGCGGGGAATCGCTGCTCGAGACCGCTGTTCGCTACGCCGAGGAACGTCATTGGGACGTGTTCCCCGGCACCTGGCTGGAACCCGTCGACGGAATGCAGCGCTGTTCCTGCGGCGACGGCGCGTGTGCGGCGCCGGGCGCGCACGCCGCGCGCCCTGACTGGGCGACCCAGGCCACCGGCAGCGCGACGGTCGCGCGGCGGATGTGGCAGAAACAGCCGACCGCCTCGATCCTGCTGCCGACCGGGCGTACGTTCGACGCGATCTCCGTTCCGGAGACGGCCGGGTTCCTCGCGCTGGCGCGGATGGAGCGGATGCAGTTGACGCTCGGTCCCGTCACGTTGACGCCGGACCGGCGGATGCACTTCTTCGTGTTGCCGGGAGCGTCGGCGAAGGTGCCGGATCTGGTGCGCAAGCTGGGCTGGTCACTGGGCGCACTCGATCTTCTGACGCTCGGCGAGGGCATGTACGTCGCCGCTCCGCCCACACGGTTCGGGTCCCGGGGCGCCGTGCAGTGGGCATGCCGGCCCACCGCCGCGAACCGGTGGCTGCCGGACGCGGAGGAGTTGATCTCGCCGCTCGCCTACGCGTGCGGGCGGGATCGCTAGCGGCGGCCCCGTGAGGGCGCTTCCCTGGCCGTAGGGTTCGTGCATGACGTCCGTACGCGTGCGTAACCTCTGGAAGCGGTTCGGGCAGCAGGTCGCCGTCGCCGGGATCGATCTCGAGCTGCCGTCCGGGAAGTTCATCGGGCTCGTCGGGCCGAACGGCGCCGGGAAGACCACGACCCTGTCGATGGTGACCGGCTTGTTGCGGCCCGATCAGGGGTCCGTCGAGGTGGTCGGGCACGACGTGTGGCGCGATCCCGTCGAGGTGAAGGCACGGATCGGCGTGCTGCCGGAGGGGCTGCGGCTGTTCGAACGGCTGTCGGGACGTGAACTGCTCGCCTACAGCGGCCGGTTGCGGGGGCTGCCGGGCCCCGAGGTCGACAAGCGGGCCACTCAGCTGCTCGACGTCCTCGATCTGGCCGGGGCCCAGCACAAGCTCGTCGTCGACTACTCGACCGGCATGCGGAAGAAGATCGGGCTCGCCTCCGCACTGCTGCACAACCCCGAAGTGCTCTTCCTCGACGAGCCGTTCGAGGGCGTCGACCCGGTGTCCGCACAGATCATCCGGGGCGTGCTGGAGCGGTACACGGCGTCCGGGGCGACGGTTGTCTTCTCCTCCCATGTCATGGAGCTCGTCGAGTCGCTGTGCGACTGGGTGGCGGTGCTGGCGGCGGGACGGATCCGGGCGCACGGGACGCTGGAGGAGGTGCGGGGGTCCGCACCCTCCCTTCAGCAGGCGTTTCTCGAACTCGTCGGGGCACAGGGCCGGGACACCGGCTCCGACCTCGACTGGCTGGGCGGCTGGGCGGCCCGGTGAGCGAGCCGACCTCCCCGCCGGGCCTCGTCCCCACCGTCGTACGGCTGAAGCTGTCGCTGCTGCGCAACGGGCTGCGCCAGTCGGGCGGGCGGCGGGCCGCGTACGTCGCCTCCGCCGTCGTCACCCTGCTGTTCGCCGCGCTCCAGCTGCTCGGGCTGATCGCGTTGCGCGGGCACGACCACGCCGTGTCGCTGGTGGTGCTCCTCGTGGCGGTGCTGGGGCTGGGCTGGGCGGTGATGCCGCTGTTCTTCCCCAGCGGTGACGAGACCCTGGACCCGACCCGGCTGGTGATGCTGCCGCTGCGGCCCCGGCCGCTGGTGCGGGCGCTGCTGGCGGCCTCGCTGGTGGGCATCGGACCGCTGTTCACGCTGCTGATGCTGGTGGGGTCGGTGGTGTCCGTGGCGCACGGGGCCGCCGCCTGGGCGGTGGGCGTCCTCGCCGTCGTCCTCGGGCTGCTGGTGTGCGTGGCGCTCGCCCGGGCCGTGGCCGCCGCCAACATCCGGCTGCTGACCAGCCGCAGGGGACGCGATCTCGCGGTGCTCAGCGGACTGGTCATCGCGATCGGGGCGCAGGTCGTCAACTTCGGGGCGCAGCGGCTCGGGGCGTCGGGTCTGGGGCAGCTCGATCCGGCGGCGGACGTGCTGCGCTGGCTGCCGCCCGCCTCGGCGATCGGCGCGGTGGACTCGGTGAGCGAGGGTGCGTACGGGTCGGCCGCCGCGCAGATCGCCGTCAGCGCGGGCGCCCTGGTGCTGCTGGTGCGGATGTGGACGCGGAGCCTGACGCGGTTGATGATCTCGCCCGACGGTTCCACCCTCCAGGCGGCGGAGCCGGCCGCGCGGGAGCGGCGGAGCTCGGCGGGGCTCGGGCGGCTGCTGCCGGGCGGGCGCACCGGCACGGTGATGGAGCGGGGCCTGCGCTACATCTGGCGCGACCCGAAGACGAAGGCGGCCTGGGTGACCTCGCTGGCCATCGGGCTGATCGTGCCCGTCTTCAACGCCCTGCAGGGCACCGGCTCGATCTACTTCGCCTGTTTCGCCGCCGGAATGCTCGGCATCCAGATGTACAACCAGTTCGGCCAGGACACGTCCGCGTTCTGGATGGTCGCGATGACGATCTCCTCACGCCGGGACGCCTACGTCGAGTTGCGCGCGCGGGCGCTGGCCCTGCTGCTGATCACCCTGCCGTACGCGACGCTGGTGACCGTGCTGACGACGGCGATGCTCGGCGACTGGTCCCGGCTGCCCGAGGCGCTGGGGCTGTCCCTGGCGCTGCTGGGCGCGATGCTGGCGACGGGCGCCTGGACCTCGGCCCGCTTCCCCTACTCGATTCCGCAGGAGGGCTACAAGAACGTGGCTCCCGGTCAGGCAGGTCTGGCCTGGATCGCCATCTTCGGCGGGATGGTCTCGGCGGCCCTGCTGTGCGCGCCCGTCATCGCGGTGACGATCTGGCTGCACATCACCGAGGGCGGGGACTCCTGGACGTGGCTGCTGCTGCCGGGGGGCGCGGTGTACGGCGCGGCGATCACGCTGCTGGGGCTGCGCCTGGCAGCTCCCCGGACGGCGACGCGCCTCCCGGAGATCCTGACGGCGGTGAGCAAGGGCTGACCGCCCGCCCGCCGGACCGCCCGCCCGCCGGGAGCGACCGGCCGCCCGGCCTCGAAGGGCTCCGCCGCTGAGTCCGAGGGTCCGTCGGGCTGAGTCCGAGATCCGGCGGGCGCAGGAGTGCTCGGCGGGGGTCACAGGGCTCCGGACCGTGAAGCGGGCGGGGAGCCTCACGGCGGTTCGGGGCTCAGGGCTTCGGGGCGTCGGGCGCTTGGGGGCGTCAGGGCGCTTCGGGGGCGAGTACCGCGTCGAGGAACGGTTCGATCGCCGTGCGCCACCCCTCCGGCTGGTCGTAGTGGACGAGGTGCCCGGCGTCGGCGACCTCCGCGTACGCGCCGCGCGGCAGGACCCGGACCATCTCCTGGGCCTCGGCCCGGCCTAGCTCGCCGTCCAGGCCGCGCACCACGAGCGCCGGGCACTGGACCTGGGCGAGTTCCTCCCAGTGCGCGTCGTGGACCCAGGTCTCGCGGGACTTGAGCATCTGCTCGGGCTCGAACACCGGACGCCAGCCGTCCGGCGACTCCTGCATCACCTCGGCGTAGAACTCGCCCCGGGACGGGTTCGGGCGCTCCACCCACGGGTCGTCCTCGCCGAACCACTTGCGGACGTCGGCGAGTGTGGCGAAGGGGGCCGGCCAGGACTTGAACCAGTCGCCCCACTCGCGCTGCGAGGCCGCTCCCAGCGCGGAGGCCCGCATGTCGCAGACGATCAGGCCCTGCACCAGGTCGGGGCGCTTGGCGGCGAGCTGCCACGCGGTGAGCGCGCCCATGGCGTGGCCGATGAGAACGGCGGGGGCGAGACCGAGCTGTTCCAGGGCGGCTTCCGCGTCCTCGACGTAGGCCTCGCGGGTGAAGGCGGCCTCCGACGACTTCGCGCTCTGGCCGTGGCCGCGCTGGTCGAGGGCGACCGCGCGGTGCCGCTCGGAGAGCCAGCGGGCGGTGGAGGCCCAGTGCGAGGCCCGGCCCATCAGACCGTGCAGTAACAGGACGCCCGGCCTGCTTTCGGCGTCGTCGTCGATGGACCCGGCGGGCCTGCCCCCCTCCGGCTTCCGCACGGACTGGGGCGGAATCACGGCCTCCGTCACCGCTGTCGCCGGGTCGCCCTTGGGCGGATCACCGAACTCCCAGGCGGCCAGGCGTACGCCGCCCGCCCCGGTCACGTCGATGCGTCGCGCCATAGGTCCTGGCACCCCCTAGCCGTCGTACCACTGCGCTTCCGATGCCTTCGTACTGCCTTCAATCACCCGCAGGCTATCGAATGGCCTTTCGAGAAATGCACTCTCCGCGCACAACACCCCTCGTTCGAGTGACCACACTCAAGGAATGATCCCCGCCGCCGAGGGGAGACCTTCATCGGGAGGCGGACCGCTCGGGGAAATCGGTCCGCGGGGAATGACCCTGAGAGCTCGGGGCTCCGGGTCAGTACAGGGGAGGACAAGCCCCGGTGCCGTACGGCACCGGGGCTCTCCACTGCTCCGCGGCACGGCATCCGGCCCCCCTCAGGTCATATGCCCCACGCGACAGCCTGGCACGTGAAGCGCCGGAGCGCTGCGATTCGACACAGGGAATCTGCGATTCGACGAGATCGACGGACGACCTCAACTTCCCCATGCCCCACAGGAGTTGAACAATGCTCAGGGTTTTCGCATACGACCGGCGATCGCCCCGACGACGTCCCGCGCCCGCCGCGACGGAGCTCAGCGCTTGGCGACGAACACGTGGGACGCGACGTCCGACTCCAGCTCGGCCGCCTCGCCGCCGCTGCCCACCAGGACACCGCCCGCCGACTCCGTCACGCTCACCACCGAACCGGGTTGCACGCCCGCGCGGCGCAGGGTGTACATCAGCTGCGCGTCCGTCTGGATCGGCTCGCCGATGCGGCGTACGACGACGGTCTTGCCCTCCAGGCCCGGGTCGAGGTCGGCCAGCGAGACCATGCCCTCGTGCAGGAACGGGTCGGCGCCGTCCTTCTCGCCCAGCTCCTCCAGGCCCGGGATCGGGTTGCCGTACGGCGACTCGGTCGGGTGCCGCAGCAGCTCCAGCACGCGACGCTCGACGGCCTCGCTCATCACGTGCTCCCAGCGACAGGCCTCGGCGTGCACCTGCTCCCACTCCAGGCCGATGACGTCGACGAGGAGACACTCGGCGAGGCGGTGCTTGCGCATCACGCGCGTGGCCAGCCGGCGGCCCTCGTCGGTGAGCTCGAGGTGCCGGTCGCTGGCCACGGAGACCAGGCCGTCGCGCTCCATGCGCGCCACCGTCTGGCTGACCGTCGGCCCGCTCTGGTCGAGGCGTTCGGCGATCCGGGCTCGCATGGGCACTACGCCTTCCTCTTCCAGCTCGAGGATGGTGCGGAGATACATCTCCGTGGTGTCGATCAGTCCGGACATGTGTGCCCCTCGATTAGCTCTGCCGAAGGCTGGACGGCTCTCCGGCGCGTGCGCTGGCCCTGACTCAATTCTGCCGGATACCACTGACAAGCGTGCCGCGCCGTGGGAACGGGGCGGTTACATCGGGGCGCGCACCCCTGCCGCGAGGCCGGCCGCCGCCCCGGTCGCCCCACCGTCACCGGGCGTATTGACAGCGCACTGGTCCAGACCGCACGGTGATCCGCGACACGGACACCCGCTAGGGCAAAGGGGCCCCCGGATGAGCGACCGCAAGCTCGCCGCCCAGTTCTTCGACGCCGCGATCGCCCTGCTCCAGCGGGCCCGCGACGAGGAGGCCGAGTCCGTCGAGGCGGCCGGCACGCTCCTCGCCGACACCGTGGCCGCCGACGGCCGCCTGTTCGCCTTCGGCGCCGGACACTCCTCCCTCGCCGCCCAGGACGTCGTCTACCGCGCGGGCGGCCTGGCCCTGATGAACCTGCTCGCCGTCCCGGGCGTGGTCGGCGTCGACGTCACACCCGCCACTCTCGGCTCGGCCCTGGAGCGCGTCGGGGGCCTCGCCGGCGCCGTCCTGGACACCTCGCCCCTGCGCGCGGGCGACGCCCTCGTCATCGTCTCGTTGTCCGGGCGCAACGCCCTGCCCGTGGAGATGGCCCAGCACGCCCGCGCCCTGGGCGTCCGCGTCATCGGCCTGACGTCGGTGGCCTACGCCGCGCAGACGACGTCCCGGCACGTCTCCGGAACGTTCCTGAAGGACCACTGCGACGTCGTCCTCGACTCGAAGATCGCGGTCGGCGACGCCGAGCTCACCCTGGACACCGTCCCGGCTCCCTTCGCCCCCGCCTCCACGGTCGTCACCTCGGCCCTCCTCCAGGCCGTGATGGCCACTGCGGCCGGCGTCCTCGCCGAGCGCGGCATCGAGCCCCCGCTGCTGCGCTCCGGCAACGTCGACGGCGGCCACGACTGGAACGGACGGATCATGGAGGAGTACCGGGACCGGATCTTCTACCGCCACTGAACGGCGCCGCCGGCGCCAAGCGGCCCGGGGACCACCTCCCGGCCTCCCGCCGCGCGGTCAGGCGCCGTCGTCCCGGCCCGTCGCCCGGGCCGCGTCGGTCAGATCGGCGAGGTCCAGGGCCGCGGCCATCCGGCCGGCCACGTCCTCGGCGTAGGTCGCGTCGGAACGCTCGAAGGCCGTACGGCCGCCGCCGCGGAGGAACGTCACGACGCCGAGGGTGCGGCCCCGGCTGCGCAGCACCGCGCACAGGGCGTGCACCGTGTCGTCGGGCCACAGGCGCGCCCTGGCCCACTCCCGCGCCTCGTCGGACGGCGCGGAACCCACCCCGGCCCGCACCGAACCGGCCCGCGCCACGCACTGCAGCGCGGGGTGCGTCTCGCCGTAGCGGAGGGGCAGGCCCGTGTGGCCGGTGAGCGCGCTGGGGCCCGGCCCGCCCGACGGGGTGGCCGCGACCCGCATCAGCCTCGGCGGCCCGGCCCCCTCCGCGTCGGCCGTGGCGCCCCCCATCACCCGGTCGACCAGGGCGTGGTCGGCGAATCCGGCGAGCGCGAAGTCGAGGTGCACGGTGGCCGCCTCGGCGGGGTTCTCGCACTCGGCGGCCGCGCGCGCCGCCCGGTGCAGCTGGTTGGTGCGGAAGCGCAGCAGCGAGGCCTCCTGCTCGCCCTGCTTGGCCTCGGTGACGTCCTGGAACATCCAGCCGACCCCGAGGGGCACCGGCTCCTCGGCGAGCGGCGAGGCCAGCCGCAGGAAGCCGCTGCGCCAGCAGCGCCGCTTCTCGCCCTCCGGGGTGCGCACCCCGACCCACAGCTCGGCGGGGGCGGGCGGAGCGCCCTCGGCGAGGACGTGCGTCAGCGCGTTCTCCAGCTCCTCGACGCCCTGGGTGAGCAGGTCGCCCAGGGGCCGGCCCAGCGCGGCCGTACGGCCCGTGCCGAGCGCGCGGGCGGCGTGTGCGTTGACGACGGCGGGGCGCAGGTCGGCGTCGACCAGGACGACGCCCCAGGAGGCGTCCTCGAAGAGGGCCTCGCTGAGCGCGATCGAGCGCTCCAGGTCGATCTGGGCGTGCACCTCGCTGAAGGCGAAGTACAGCCCCGCGGGTTTGCCGTCGGGCCCGCGCACGGCGGCGGACTGGCTGCGCACGAGGACACGGCCGCCGTCCTTGGTCAGCAGCGCGAACTCGTGGACCTGACGGCCCGGCGCGTGCATGGCGGACATCAGCCGCCCCTCGATGTCCTCGGCGTCGGCCTCGCGCACGGCCCACCCCGCGAAGCCGTGCCGGCCGACCGCCTCGGCGGCGGTCCATCCGAGGATGCGCTCGGCCTCGCGGTTCCAGTGGGTGACGATGCCGTCGCCGTCGAACGCGCAGAGCGCCGCGTCCATGCCGTCGAGCAGCGCGGCGAGGAGATCGGTGCCGTCCGGACCGACCGGACCGGCCGCCTCCGCGCCTTCCGGGGGCGTGGGACCGTCGCCGCCCGGCCGCTCCGGCTCGTCCGGCCCGAGCTCGTCGGTGGTCCCACTACGTCGGGAAGCACTCACCTGGACCCCCTGGCAGGTTCGCTCACTTGCCCTCATTCAACTCGAACGTGACGCAGCCCACATATGGTTCCCGCAAGATTGCAGAGGAATCGTTGTATCGCGCCCCGGCCTTGCGGGGCAGGAGCCGCAGGTCGACCCATTCCGCCGTCCCGCCGTCGAGCACGTACCGCTCGACCTCGACGAAACCGCGCGCCCGCGCGAAGCGCAGGCCGTCCTCGTTGACGGCCAGCACGCACGTCTCCACCACCCGGGCGCCTAGCACGCGCGCGCGGGCGAGAGCGTGGTCGTACAGGGCGGCGCCGTGGCCGCGCCCGCGGTACCCGGGCAGCACGCGCGCGATGACGGTCGCCACCGCCTCCTCGCCCTCGGGCGGCCGCACCGTCGAGCAGCCGACGAGGACGTCACCGGCGTAGGCGTTCTCCAGCCGGTAGCGGCCCGCGCGCTCGCGCACCTCGTCGAGGGACATCGCGGCCGGCGGCACGATCGTGTTGTGGACGTACCGCCACTGCTCGAGCGCGGCCTCACCGGCCACGGGCTCGGTGCGCAGACGAAGACCAGTCACGCGAGCAGGGAATCGCCTCCCGGTCCGCCGAGTCAACATCCGGGAAAAAACACTTGAGCGACCGGGGACGGGTTCTTAGGGTGGGCCGTACCGAAGGAAAGGAGGTGGTCCGAAGCATGTATGCACACCGGACGTCGGAGGTGGCTGCGGGCTAGGGCCCGTCGCCCACTGAGTGCGGTGCCGGACCAGCGTGTGTGAGTTGCACGCAACCGGCCAATTCAACGCAGTCACCCGACCCGCGAGTCGCCGGTACGTCCGGCCGGCCCTCCTGAGCGAGGACCAGACTCGCGGGTCGCCTGCTTCTCCGCCCTCGCTACTCCGCCCTCCGCCTTTCCGCCCTCCGCTTCCGGGCCCTCCGCCTTTCCGGCCCGCCGCCCGCAGGGTTTGCGGGGCGTGATCCGCGCCACGTACGGATCTTTCGTCAGGCAGTACGCTGGGCGCATGCTTTCGCTCGTTCGACGCCGCCACGTGGACTACGTCCGCGTCACGAGCATGGGCTGTCGACGCTCCCTCTGAGCCTTCCAGCCCTTCCCGCGGTCCCCAGCCGCCCGCGTCTCCCTCCCGCCCACTTGGCACCCGTGCGCCGCCCCACCCACGGCGGCGGCCGGGCCCCCGTACACCTGCGGACGAACCATGACGAATCCGTCGTACCAGCAACTGCCGATCATCGATCTCTCCGCCGCCGACCGCGGTCCCCGGGCGCGGGCGCTGCTGCACGCGCAGCTGCACGGCGCCGCGCACGACGTGGGGTTCTTCCAACTGGTCGGGCACGGGGTCGGTGAGCGGGAGACGGGCGAGCTGCTGTCCGCCATGCGCGCCTTCTTCGCGCTGCCCGAGGCCGAGCGGCTCGCCATCGACAACGTGAACTCGCCGCACTTCCGCGGCTACACGCGGACCGGTGACGAGCGGACCGGCGGACGGCAGGACTGGCGGGACCAGCTCGACATAGGGGCCGAGCGGCCCGCCCGCGTCCCCGGCCCCGGGGAGCCCGCCTACTGGTGGCTGGAGGGGCCCAATCAGTGGCCGGCCGGGCTGCCCGCGCTGCGCGAGGCCGCGCTCGCCTGGATCGAGCGGCTGAGCGCCGTCGCCGAGAAGCTGCTGCACGAGCTGCTCGCCTCGATCGGCGCGCCCGTCGACTTCTACGACCGGGCTTTCGGGGAGCGGGCGCATCCGCATCTGAAGCTCGTGAGGTATCCGGGAAGCGCGGGGGACGGCGCCGGTCAGGGCGTCGGGGCGCACAAGGACTACGGATTCCTGACGCTGCTGCTCCAGGACCGGGTCGGCGGGCTCCAGGTGCAGCGCGCGGACGGGCTGTTCCACGACGTCCCGCCGCTGCCGGGCGCCTTCGTGGTCAACCTGGGTGAGCTGCTGGAGGTGGCGACCAACGGGTATCTCGTGGCCACCAACCACCGGGTCGTGTCTCCGCCGAGTGCCGTCGAGCGGTTCTCCGTGCCCTTCTTCTACAACCCGCGTCTGGACGCCCGCGTCGAGCCGCTGCCCTTCCCGCACGCCTCCACCGCGCCCGGTGTGACCGACGACCCGGCCAACCCGCTCTTCGCCGAGTACGGCTTCAACGAGCTGAAGGGCAAGCTGCGGGCCCACCCGCTGGTGGCCGAACGGCACCACGCGGAGCTGCTCAGCCCCGCGTGACGCCGTGCTCCGTCGGCCGGGCCCGCCCTAGCCGCTGATGGCCCCGTAGCCCTCGATCTCCCGAGGGCTGCGGGAGCCCGGGCCGATGTAGCGGGCGGAGGGCCGGACCAGGCGGCCGGTGCGCTTCTGCTCCAGGATGTGCGCCGACCAGCCCGCCGTACGGGCGCAGGTGAACATCGAGGTGAACATGTGCGCCGGGACCTCGGCGAAGTCCAGGATGATGGCCGCCCAGAACTCGACGTTCGTCGCCAGGACCCGGTCCGGGCGCCGGGCGTGCAGTTCCGCGAGGGCCGCCTTCTCCAGGGCTTCGGCGATCTCGAAGCGGGGCGCGCCCAGCTCGCGGGCCGTACGGCGCAGCACACGCGCGCGTGGGTCCTCGGCGCGGTAGACGCGGTGACCGAAGCCCATGAGCCGCTCACCCTTGTCGAGGGCCTGTTTGACGTACGCGTCCGCGTCCCCGGTCCGCTCGATCTCCTCGATCATGCCGAGGACGCGGGAGGGGGCGCCGCCGTGCAGCGGGCCCGACATGGCGCCCACGGCGCCGGACAGGGCGGCGGCGACGTCCGCGCCCGTGGAGGCGATCACGCGTGCCGTGAACGTGGACGCGTTCATGCCGTGTTCGGCGGCCGACGTCCAGTAGGCGTCGACCGCGGCCACGTGCTTGGGGTCCGGCTCGCCGCGCCAGCGGATCATGAACCGCTCGACGACGGACTGCGCCTTGTCGATCTCCCGCTGCGGGACCATCGGCCGGCCCTGTCCGCGCGCGGACTGGGCGACGTAGGAGAGGGCCATGACGGCGGCGCGGGCGAGGTCCGCGCGGGCCTGCTCGGCATCGATGTCGAGGAGGGGCTTGAGGCCCCAGACGGGCGCGAGCATGGCGAGCGCGGACTGCACGTCGACGCGGATGTCGCCGGAGTGGACGGGGATCGGGAACGGCTCGGCGGGCGGCAGTCCGGGATTGAAGGCGCCGTCGACGAGCAGGCCCCAGACGTTCCCGAAGGAGACGTGGCCGACCAGGTCCTCGATGTCGACGCCCCGGTACCGCAGGGCGCCGCCCTCCTTGTCGGGTTCGGCGATCTCCGTCTCGAACGCGACGACTCCTTCGAGTCCGGGTACGAAGTCGGACATCGGGCGGCTCCTCGTGATGTGTGCGACGGGATGTGCGGGACGGAAGGGGTGGAACGGACGGGACGAACGGACGGGTCGAACAGGCGGGTCGGACGGACGGGGCGACCGCAGGGTGGGGGACGGGACGGGTGCGACGGGGCGCGACGGGCGGGTGGTTCCGTGCTGTGCGGCGGCTTGCGGCGGTTGCGGTTGTGGGGGGACGGCGGACGTGCGACGGGCTGCGCCGGCGGTTCCGCGGTCCTGTGCACCTGGGGTGCGAGGACTCGCGGTCCTGGGCGGTACTCCACTGATGCCCCGTGCGGCCGTCGATCACCCGACCGGCACCCCACCGGGGCGGGCCGGCGGCTACGGGCGCCTCTGCACCATATCTCCGAGTGCCACCGTTGGGGAGTGTTCGCGGCACTCAGTGCCACCTCTGGTGGGTCGGTCTGCGGCGGCGGGCCATGCGGCAAGATGACCACGTGACCGACGAAGACGCCGTCTCCCCCGGCCCCGTCCCCGATCCCGCCGCCATGCGCAAGCAGTACCGGGCCGAGGGGTTCTCCGAGGCAGGGCTGGCCGCCACGCCCGTGGAGCAGTTCGCCCGCTGGTTCAAGGACGCCGCCGTCGAGGCCCATCTCTTCGAGCCGAACGCCATGGTCGTCTCCACCGCGGACGCCGAGGGCCGGCCCGGCTCGCGCACGGTGCTGCTGAAGCACTTCGACGAGCAGGGCTTCGTCTTCTACACCAACTACGACTCCCGCAAGGCCCGCGACCTCGCCGAGAACCCGTACGTCTCGCTGCTCTTCCCCTGGCATCCGATGGCCCGGCAGGTCATCGTGCGGGGCGTGGCGCGGCGCACCGGGCGGGACGAGACCGCCGCCTACTTCCGGACCCGGCCGCACGGCTCCCAGCTCGGCGCCTGGGCCAGCGCCCAGTCCTCGGTGATCGCCGGCCGCGCCGATCTCGACGCCTCCTACGCCGAGCTGGCGGCCCGCTACCCGGAGGGCGAGCGGGTGCCGGTGCCGCCGCACTGGGGCGGTTTCCGGGTGGCTCCGGAGTCGGTGGAGTTCTGGCAGGGCCGCCTGAACCGGCTGCACGACCGGCTGCGCTACGTGGCGCGGGCCGACGGAAGCTGGCGGGTGGAGCGGCTCAGCCCCTGACGGGATCGTCGGGACCGTCCCCTCGGGCGCTCAGATCTTGCCGAGGGCGTCGTCCAGGAGCCGCGCCCACTGCGTCACCACTCGCTCGCGGCGCCCCGCGTCGTCGGTGAGCAGGTTGGCGAGGCCGAGGCCGCGGGCCATGTCCAGCAGGCCCTGGACGGTCTCACGGACGCCGGGCGCGGACTCGTCGGCGCCCAGGAGCTCGACGGCTATGCGGTGGCTCTCGCGGCCCACGCGGGCCTCCAGCTCGGTCACGCGCGGGCGCAGCTGCTCCTCGTCGGACGCGGCCACCCACAGGTGCAGGGCGGCGCGGAAGAGAGGGCCGGTGTAGAGGTCCACCAGGGCGGTGACGACCATCCGCCGGTCGCCCGTCGCGCCCTGCGGGAACAGGGCGCGCAACGCGTCCGAGCGTTCCTCGGCGACGTACTCGACCGCCGCGGTGAACAGGTCCTCGCGGGTGGGGAAGTGGTGCTGGGCCGCGCCCCGGGAGACACCCGCGCGTTCGGCGACGACGGTGACCGTGGAGCCCGCCCAGCCGCGTTCGGCGAGGCAGGCCACGGCAGCCGCCAGGAGCCGCTGCCGGGTGGCCCGGCTGCGGTCCTGCTTGGGCACACGGTCGCCCGGCACACGGTCGCCCGGCCCGCGGTCACCGCCCGGCCCGCGGTCACCGCCCGGCCCGCGGTCGTCCGGGGTGCGGTCGTCCGTGGTCACAACACCCATGGAGGATCCCGTCGTTCGAGGAAGGCCGTCAGTCCCTCGCGGGCGTCGGGGCCGGCGAACAACGAGGCCGAGAGCCTGGTCATCTCGCCCGCGTCCTCGACGAAGGCCTCCAGCACCTTAGCCGTGAGCAGCTCCTTCGTCCTGGCCAGGGCCGTGGGCGCGGCCCGGCGCAGGCCGTCGAGGACGGGTGCGAGCACCTCGTCCAGGTCGCCGTCGCCTGCCGACTGGGTGACGAGGCCGATCCGGGCGGCCTCGGCCGCTCCGAAGGTCTCGCCGGTGAGGCAGTAGCGGGAGAGGGCGCGCGGGTCGACGCGAGGCAGCAGCGGCAGTGAGATGACGGCGGGCGCGACCCCGATGCGCACCTCCGTGAACGCGAAGGTCGCCGTCCCGGAGGCGAACGCGAGGTCGCAGGCGCCGAGCACGCCCAGACCGCCCGCGCGCACATGCCCGGCGACCCGGGCCACCACGGGCTTGCGCAGCTCGAGGATCCGCCGGAGCAGCGCTGGCACCGCGTGCGGTGGCGGGGGGTCCTTCAGGTCGGCGCCCGCGCTGAAGGTGTTGCCGGTGTGGGTGAGGACGACGGCGCGTACGTCGTCGTCCTTCTCGCAGGCCCCGAGCGCGTCCGCCAGTTCGCTCACGAGGGCGCGCGAGAGGGCGTTGCGGGTGGCGGGCGAGTCGAGGCTGAGGGTCTCGACTCCTCGGACACGGTTCCGTCCGACCAGGGCGGTCGTCATGCATCCTCCCTCAGTCGGCGGCGCAGGATCTTCCCGGAGGCGGCGCGGGGCACGGCGTCGATGAAGGTGACCCGGCGGACGCGCTTGTAGGGGGCGACCCGTTCGGCGACGTACATCGCGATCTCTCCTTCGGACAGACCGGGTGACGTGGGCTGGCGGACCACGTACGCGTGCGGCACCTCGTTGTTGTCGTCGTCGTAGACGCCGATGACGGCCGCGTCCGCTATGCCGGGGTGGGTGAGCAGGAGCGCCTCGAGTTCGGCGGGCGCCACCTGGAAGCCCTTGTACTTGATCAGTTCCTTGACCCGGTCGACGACGAACAGCCAGCCGTCCGCGTCGACCCGCCCCACGTCGCCGGTGTGCAGCCAGCCGGCGTCGTCGATCATGTCGGCGGTCGCGTCGGGACGCCCCAGGTAACCCTTCATGATCTGCGGCCCCCGGATGAGGATCTCGCCGGCCGCGCCGGCTTCGAGGTCCTTGTCGGGGTCGTCGAGGGAGACGATCCGCATCTCGGTGCCGGCGATGAGCTTGCCGACGGTGCCCGCGGGGGCGTCCCGCATGGCGTCGAGCGGGACGACATGGGTGCCCGGGGACAGTTCCGTCATGCCGTACGCCTGGCCGACCGGTGGCAGGTTCAGGCGCTCGGCGCAGGCGGCGGCGAGGCCGGCGTCCAGGGGTGCGGCCGCGCTGACGACGTACCGCAGGGACGACAGGTCGTACCGGGCGACCGCCGGGTGCTTGGCGAGGGCGAGGACGATCGGCGGGGCCACGTACAGGCCGGTGATGCGGTGGTTCTGGATGGCCGCGAGGAAGGTGTCCAGGTCGAAGCGGGGCAGCACCACGACGGTGGCACCCTGCCGCAGGGGCGCGTTCATCAGGGCGGTCAGGCCGTAGATGTGGAAGAAGGGCAGCACGGCGAGGATGCGGTCGCCGGGGCCGGCGGACATCGCCGACCGCAGCTGGGCGAGGTTGGTGGCGATCTGCCGGTGGGTGAGCATCACGCCCTTGGGGACACCGGTGGTACCGGAGGAGTACGGCAGGGCCGCCACGTCCTCCACCGGGTCGATGTCCACCTGCGGTTCGGGGGCCGCCGAGGCGAGCATGTCGACGAGCGAGCGGTGCCCGGCGGCGGTGTCGCAGACGAAGATCTCCTTGACGCCGCCCGCGAGTTCGGCCGCCCGCCGTGCTGTCCGGAGCAGCGGGGAGACGGTGACGATCCAGCGGGCGGCACAGTCGCCGAGCTGCTTGGCGAACTCCTCCGCGGTGGCGAGCGGGTGCACGGTGGTGACCGTGGCGCCCGCGCGCGTGGCCGCGTAGAAGGCGAGCGGGAAGGCGACGGTGTTGGGGCTGTGCAGGGCCAGTACGTCGCCCTTGCGGACCCCGGCCTCGGCGAGCGCGGCGGCGACCCGCCGGTGGAACCGGTCCACCTGCTCGTACGTGAGCGTGGTGCCGTCCGTGCCGTCGACGAGCGCCGGCAGTTCGCCGAACTCGGCGGCACGGCCCAGCACGGCGTCGTGGATGGGGAGGTCTACGGGCGGGACGTCTGCGAACTCGCTGCGGAACATGGTTCCTCCTCGCGCGCCGGACACGACGGTTGCCGGCTGCGGTCAGTACGACTTGGGCAGACCCAGGGTCTGGTGGGAGACGTAGTTGAGAATCATCTCCCGGCTCACCGGGGCGATCCGGGCCACCCGGGAGGCGGTTATCAGTTTGGCGAGGCCGAACTCGCGCGTGAGGCCGTTGCCGCCGAGGGTGTGCACGGACTGGTCGACCGCTTTCACGCAGGCCTCCCCGGCCGCGTACTTGGCCATGTTGGCGGCCTCTCCGGCGCCGACGTCGTCCCCCGCGTCGTACAGATGGGCCGCCTTCTGCATCATCAGGCGGGCCAGCTCGAGGTCGATGTGGGCCTGCGCGAGGGGGTGTGCGATGGCCTGGTGGGCGCCGATCGGGCTCTTCCAGACGGTACGGTCGCGCGCGTACTCGATCGCCTTGGAGAGCGCGTGGCGGCCCATGCCGATCGCGAAGGCGGCCGTCATGATGCGCTCGGGGTTGAGTCCGGCGAAGAGCTGGAGAAGACCCGCGTCCTCGTCGCCGACGAGCGCCTCCGCCGGGAGCCGCACCTCGTCCAGGACGAGCTCGAACTGCTTCTCCACGCTGGTCAGTTCCATGTCGATCCGGCGGCGGGAGAAGCCTTCGGCGTCGCGCGGGACGATGAACAGGCAGGGCTTGAGGCTGCCGGTGCGGGCGTCCTCGGTGCGGCCGACGATCAGCGTGGCGTCGGCGATGTCCACGCCGGAGACGAAGACCTTACGGCCGGTCAGCAGCCAGTCGCCGCTCGCGGGGTCCCGGCGGGCGGTGGTGGTGATGCGGTGGCTGTTGGAGCCGGCGTCGGGTTCGGTGATGCCGAAGGCCATGAGACGGCTGCCGTCGGCCAGGGCCGGCAGCCACTCCCGCTTCTGGGCCTCGGTGCCGAAGCGGGCGATGACCGTGCCGCAGATCGCCGGGGAGACGATCATCATCAGCAGCGGGGCTCCCGCGGCGCCGAGCTCTTCGAGGACCAGGGAGAGCTCGGTGATGCCGCCGCCTCCACCGCCGTACTCCTCCGGCAGGTTGACGCCGATGTAGCCGAGTTCGGCGGCCTCCCGCCAGAGGCCGGTCCGAGCGGAGCCGGAACCGGCGCCGGAGTCGGCTTCGGAGCCGGTATCGGCTCCGGAGCCGGTGTCGTGGGCGTGGCTCTTGGCGAAGGCCGAGACTGCCTTGCGGAGTGCCTTGTGCTCGTCGGATTCGATGAGGGTGGTCATGGGGCTCCTTCGCGTGCGGGTTCGTCGTGGCCGGTCGCGCCCACGCGGCGTAGCCGCATGATCTGGCGCCCCACGCCCTTAGGTCTCCTGCATCTCCTGCGTTTTTGCGTCTCCTGCGTCTCCTGCGTCTCCTGCGTCTCGCGTCTCCGGCGTCTACTGCGTCTCCTGCACTACCGCCAGCAGGGTGCCGACCCGCACCTGCTGTCCTGTCGTCACCGGCAGGGCCGTCACCGTGCCCTCCACCGGGGCCGAGATGACGTGCTGCATCTTCATCGCTTCGAGCCACAGCAGCGGTTCACCGGCTCGGACACTCGATCCGGTGATGAGACCGTCCGCGAGCTTGACGACCGTGCCGGGCATCGGCGCGAGCAGGGAACCGGGGGCGTGCTGGGCCTGCGGGTCGGGGAAGCGCGGCAGCGCCGTGAGGGCGGTGCCGTTGACGTGGACGCGGTCGCCGTAGCGGGCGACCTCGAAGCGCCGCCGTACGCCGTCGATCTCCAGGACGACCAGGCCCGGGTCGGCGTGCACCACCTGCACGCCCTCGGCCGTGAGGCCGGTCCGGGTGTGGTGGTAGCGGACCTCCGTCTCCTCGCCCGCCACCGTGTACCGCTTCGACTGCGGCTGGGAGGGCAGGTTGCGCCAGCCGCCCGACGGCGAGCGGGTGCGCGCGTCCGCGAGCGCGGCGGCCAGCGGGGCGTACGGGTCGGGGGCCGGGACGGTGAGGTCGCCGAGATGCCGGTCGTAGAAGCCGGTGTCCATACGGGCGGAGGTGAACTCGGCGTGGCGCAGGGAACGGACCAGCAGGTCGCGGTTGGTCACCGGGCCGTGCAGGACCGTGCGTTCCAGGGCTCCCGCGAGCTTGCGGATCGCCTCCGCGCGCGTGGGGGCGTGGGCGACGACCTTGGCGAGCATGGGGTCGTAGTGGACGCCGATGTCGTCGCCGTCGCCGAAGCCGGTGTCCAGGCGGACGTCCTCGGGGACGGTCAGACGGTGCAGGGTGCCGGTCTGCGGGGTCCAGTTGTTCGCCGGGTCCTCGGCGTACAGACGCGCCTCGACGGCGTGACCGCGCGCGCGTGGGGGCTCGGGGTCCAGGGCGGCGCCCTCCGCGACCCGGATCTGCTCGGCCACCAGGTCGAGGCCGAAGACCGCCTCCGTGACGGGGTGTTCGACCTGGAGGCGGGTGTTCATCTCCAGGAAGTGCGCACGGCCGCCGGCGACCAGGAACTCGACGGTGCCGGCGCCGACGTACGAGACGGCCCGCGCGGCGCGCACGGCCAGCGCGCGCAGTTCCTCCGCCGACCGCTCGGACAGGCCCGGCGCCGGCGCCTCCTCGATCACCTTCTGGTGACGCCGCTGGAGGGAGCAGTCGCGGGTACCGAGCGCCCACACCGTGCCGTGTGTGTCGGCGAGGATCTGCACCTCGACGTGGCGGCCGTTCTCGATGTACGGCTCGACGAACACCTCGCCGTCGCCGAACGCGCTCGCGGCCTCGGCCCGGGCGCCCGCCAGCGCTGCGTCCAGCTCCGCCAGGCGGCGTACGACGCGCATACCGCGTCCGCCACCGCCCGCGGCCGCCTTCACCAGCACCGGCAGATCTGCCTCCGTCACCTCGTCGGAGGCGAGCGGGGCGAGCCCCATGAGCTGCTTGGCGCGGGTCTTGGACGCCATCGCCTCGATCGCCTCGGGCGGCGGCCCGATCCAGACGAGGCCGGCGTCCAGGACGGCGCGCGCGAAGTCGGCGTTCTCGGAGAGGAAGCCGTAGCCCGGGTGCACGGCGTCCGCGCCCGCGCTCACCGCGGCCTTCACCACGAGGTCGGCGCGCAGGTAGGTGTCCGCGGGCGTGCTGCCCGGCAGCCGTACGGCCGCGTCGGCCACGCGCGCGTGGAGGGCGTCGGCGTCGGCGTCCGAGTGCACGGCGACGGTGCGGATGCCCGCCTCGCGGCAGGTCCGGAAGACGCGGCAGGCGATCTCGCCGCGATTAGCCACCAGAACGGAAGTAATCATGAGCCTCACATCCGGAAGACGCCGAAGCCGCCCCGCGCACCCTCGAAGGGCGCGGTGTGGACGGCCGACAGGCACAGGCCGAGAACGGTGCGGGTGTCGCGCGGGTCGATGACACCGTCGTCGTACAGCCGCCCGGACAGGAACATGGGCAGCGACTCGGACTCGATCTGCTGCTCCACCATGGCGCGCAGGGCGGCGTCCGCGTCGTCGTCGTACGGGTGACCCTTCGCGGCAGCCGACTGCCGGGCGACGATCGACAGGACCCCGGCGAGCTGCTGCGGGCCCATCACCGCCGACTTGGCGCTCGGCCAGGCGAAGAGGAACCGGGGGTCGTAGGCGCGCCCGCACATGCCGTAGTGGCCCGCCCCGTACGAGGCGCCCATGAGGACGGACAGGTGCGGGACCTTCGAGTTGGCGACGGCGTTGATCATCATCGCGCCGTGCTTGATGATGCCGCCCTGTTCGTACTCCCTGCCGACCATGTAGCCGGTGGTGTTGTGCAGGAAGAGGAGCGGGATGTCGCGCTGGTTGGCGAGCTGGATGAACTGGGCGGCCTTCTGGGACTCCGCGCTGAAGAGCACGCCCTGGGCGTTGGCCAGGATGCCGACCGGATAGCCGTGCAGGGTCGCCCAGCCGGTGACGAGGCTCGTTCCGTAGAGGGGCTTGAACTCGTCGAAGTCGGAGGCGTCGACGAGCCGGGCGATCACCTCGCGCGGGTCGAAGGGGGTCCGCAGATCGCCGGGGACGATGCCCAGGAGTTCGTCCTCGTCATACTTGGGAGGGACGGCCGGACCCGGATCCCGGTACGCCTTGCGGTGGTTGAGGCGTGCCACCACGCGGCGCGCCTGCCGCAGCGCGTCCCGCTCGTCGACGGCGAAGTGGTCGGCGAGGCCGGACACGCGCGCGTGCATCTCGGCGCCGCCCAGCGACTCGTCGTCGCTCTCCTCGCCGGTCGCCATCTTCACCAGGGGCGGACCGCCCAGGAACACCTTCGCGCGCTCCTTGACCATGATCGCGTGGTCGGACATGCCGGGGATGTACGCGCCACCCGCGGTCGAGTTCCCGAAGACGACGGCAATGGTCGGGATCCCGGCGGCGGAGAGCCGGGTCAGGTCGCGGAAGACGGCCCCGCCCGGGATGAAGATCTCCTTCTGCGACGGCAGGTCGGCGCCGCCCGACTCCACCAGGCTGATGCAGGGCAGCCGGTTGGCGAGGGCGATGTCGTTGGCGCGCAGTGCCTTCTTCAGGGACCAGGGGTTGCTGGCACCCCCGCGCACCGTCGGGTCGTTGGCGGTGATGAGGCACTCCACGCCCTCGACGACCCCGATGCCGGTGACGAGGGAGGCGCCCACGGTGTACTCGGGGGAGGCGCTGCCCCAGGCGGCCAGCGGCGACAGCTCCAGGAACGGCGTGTCGGGGTCGAGGAGCAGCTCGATGCGCTCCCGGGCGAGGAGCTTGCCGCGCGCACGGTGCCTGGCGACGTACTTCTCCCCTCCCCCCGCCAGCGCCTTCGCGTGCTCGGTCTCGAGGTCGGCGAGCTTGGCGAGCATGGCCTCGCGGTGCGCGCGGTAGTCGGGGCCCTGGGTGTCCAGGGCGGACGTCAGAGCCGTCACAGGAGGGCCTCCGGGATGTCCAGGTGTCGGGAGCGCAGCCATTCGCCGAGCGCCTTGGCCTGCGGGTCGAAGCGGTGCTGGGCGGCGACGCCGGCGCCGAGAAGGCCCTCGACGACGAAGTTCAGGGCACGCAGCCGGGGCAGGGTGTGACGGGTGACGGTCAGCTCGCGGCTCTCGGGGATCAGCTGCCGGAACCTGTCGGTCGTCAGTTCGTGCACGAGCCAGCGCCAGGCCTCGTCCGTCCGGGCCCACACGCCCACGTTGGCGTCGCCGCCCTTGTCACCGCTGCGGGCGCCGGCCACCAGCCCGAGGGGCGCCCGCCGTACGGGGCCGGGGGGTGGCGGATCCGGCAGGTCCGGTTCCGGGACCTCCTCGAGTACGCGGGTGCCGACGGCCGGGGGTGCGGCTACGGGCAGGCGGCGGCCGTCATCGAGGACGGCGATGTGCTCGACGTCCTCCTGCGGCACGTACGCCGCCTCGAACACCCCGTAGGGGGCGCCCTTCCCGGGCGGCGCGAGCAGATGGAAGCCGGGATAGCCCGCCAGCGCCAGCTCCACGGCCGCGCCGCTCAACGCCCGTCCCACGGAGTCCTGTTCGGGATCGCGGACGACGAGCCGCAGCAGTGCGCTCGCGGTCTCCTCGGTGTCGGCGTCGGCCCGGTCGGTCCGGACCAGCTCCCAACGCGCCTCCGCAGGGCGGGACTTGAGGAGAGCCTGGGCCATCTGCTCCCGCACGAGAGCGGCCTTGGCCTCGATGTCCAGGCCGGTGAGGACGAAGACGACCTCGTTGCGGAAGCCGCCGAGGCGGGTGCGGCCGACCTTGAGGGCCGGGGGCGGGGCTTCCCCGCGTACGCCGTGGATCCGTACCCGGTCGGGGCCGTCCTGGGTGAGCCGTACGGTGTCCAGGCGGGCGGTGACGTCGGGCCCGGCGTACCGGGCGCCCGTCGTCTCGTACAGCAGCTGGGCGGTCACCGTGTCGACGTCGACGAAGCCGCCGGTGCCGGGGTGCTTGGTGATGACGCAGCTGCCGTCCTCGTGGAGCTCGGCGAGCGGGAAGCCGGGCCGTCGCAGGTCACGGCCGCCCTCGGCGAAGAAGGCGTAGTTGCCGCCGGTGACCTGCGTCCCGCACTCCAGGACGTGTCCGGCGACGACGGCGCCCGCGAGGCGGTCGTACTCCCCGGGCCCCCAGCCGAAGTGGGCGGCGGCGGGGCCGGTGACCAGGGCCGCGTCGGTGACCCGCCCGGTGACCACGACCTCCGCGCCCTCGCGCAGACACGCGGCGATGCCGGAGCCGCCGAGATAGGCGTGCGCCGTGAGGCTGCCCGGATACCGGGCGCCGAGGTCGTCGCCCTCGACGTGCGCGACACGCACCGGGACGCCCAGCCGTTCCGCCAACTGCCGCACCGCGTCGGCGAGTCCGGCCGGATTGAGGCCTCCGGCGTTGGTGACGACGCGTACGCCACGGTCGTGGGCGAGGCCGAGGGACTCCTCCAGCTGCCGGAGGAACGTGCGGGCGTATCCGCCGGCGGGGTTCTTCAGCCGGTCCCGGCCGAGGATCAGCATGGTCAGCTCGGCGAGGTAGTCACCGGTGACGACGTCGAGTTCGCCGCCGGTGAGCATGTCGCGCAGGGCGTCGAAGCGGTCGCCGTAGAAGCCGGACGCGTTGCCTATCCGCAGGACCGTCACCGGACGGCTCCCTTCGGCGCGCGGCCGCCGCCGGGCGGGCCCGCGAAGGCCTGGGCGATGTCCAGCCAGCGGTCGGCGTCGGGGCCCTCGGCGCGCAGGGCGAGGTCGGTCGGGTGGGCGCGCTGGGTGACCAGGAGGCAGAAGTCGAGGGCGGTGCCGGTCACGCGGTCCGTGGCGTCCTCGGGGCCGTACGTCCACGTATCGCCGGACGGGCCGCGGAGTTCCACGCGGAACTCCGCGAACGGCGTGGGCATACCGTGCACGCCGAAGGCGAAGTCCCGGGTGCGGACGCCGAGGCGGACGATGTGCCGGAGCCGGTCGGTGGGTACGGGCTCCTCGCCCAGCGCGTCCGCCACGTCCCGGCCGTGGGCCCAGGTCTCCATGAGCCGGGCGGTGGCCATGGAGGCGGCCGACATGGGCGGGCCGTACCAGGGGAAGCGCGCTCCCGACGGCGCCTTTCGCAGGGCGTCCGCCAGGGCTTCGCGCCCGGCCCGCCAGTCCGCGAGCAACTGCCCGGGCGGCTTGGCGGCCCCCTCCCGCGCACCGTTGTCGACGAAGTCCCCGGGCGCGGCGAGCGCCTTCTCGACCTCGCGGGCGAACGCGCCCTGATCGGTCACCGCCAGCACGGAGGAGCGGTCGGTCCAGGCGAGGTGCGCGATCTGGTGGGCGACGGTCCAGCCGGGGGCGGGGGTCGGCAGCGTCCATCGCTCGGGACTCAACCCGGCGACCAGCCGGTCGAGTTCGTCGCTTTCGGCACGGAGGTCGTCGAGCACGGGCGTCGGGTCGGCCATGGGGTGGAGCATGGCAGCGGGACAAGAAACAATCAAGCATGCTTGCATGAATTTCCCCGAGACCCGCACGGGTCCGTTTGCGGGCCCCGTACGGGTCACGGGCAGACCCATGTGCGGGGCCCACGCAGACCCACGGCGGGGAGCTGTGCAGACCCCATGTGCGGGGGCTGTGCAGACCCCATGTGCGGGACGCGTGCAGACCCCACGTCCGGGGGCTGCGGTCGCCATCAACGTCATAGCGGTGGCCGGGGAGGTCAGTTGGGCCGGCGTGCCGGCCAGGGCGACGCCGACGCCTTGGGATAAACGTCGTACGCACGGCTCCGGCCGACCGGCAGCGGTGCCCTGCCGCGGCCGCTTCGTCGCTCTCGCCGTGCGCCGGGAACCGCGCCGCGAGTGTGGAGCCGCCGCACACGGGAATCGGCGTCCGTCCGGGCGAGGGCGCCTGGTCCGCGCGGGCCTCCCCGGCCACCGCACCCGTGGGCCGGGGGCGAGGGCGCCTGGTTCGCGCGGGCCCGGCCACCACGCGCGGCCCGCGAGCGAACGGGGGTCGAGCCACTCGGGGCGACGGCACTCGGCATGTCCTGGATCGCCGATCGCCGATCGCTGCGGCTGATGCTGCCGCAGCCGGGAGGAGTCGCCGAGCGCCCCGGCCGAGGTGTCCGTCAGGCCTCCGGGACCGCCGCCTTGGGCCGGCCGACCTGTGTGCGGACCGCGCCCATGCTCGCCGCGACGACCAGTGCGATCGCGCCCGCCTGGATCGTGGTCAGGGCCTGGTCGAGGATGAGGAAGCCCGCGGTGGCGGCGACGGCCGGTTCCAGGCTCATCAGGATCGCGAAGGTGGAGGCCGGCATGCGGCGCAGGGCGAGGAGTTCGAGGGTGTAGGGGAGGACCGAGGAGAGCAGGGCCACCGCCGCGCCCAGGCCCAGCGTCACCGGATCGGCCAGTTTCGTGCCCGACTCGGCGAGGCCCAGGGGGAGGAAGAGCACCGCGCCCACCGCCATCGCGAGGGCCAGCCCGTCGGCCTGGGGGAAGCGGCGGCCCGTGCGGGCGCTGAAGACGATGTACGCCGCCCACATGGCCCCCGCGCCCAGCGCGAACGCGACACCCACCAGGTCGAGGCCGCCGCCGAACCCGCCGCCGTCCCCGCCGTGCCCACCGCCCCCGCTGAGCAGGAAGACGCCCACGAGGGCCAGGCCCGCCCAGATCAGGTTCAGCGGGCGGCGCGAGACCACGACCGACAGCGCGAGGGGGCCGAGGACCTCCAGCGTCACCGCCGCGCCCAGCGGGATGCGGTCCACCGCCTGGTAGAAGAGGCCGTTCATCGCGGCCATCGTGACGCCGAAGACGACGACCGTGCCCCAGTCCGTGCGGGAGTGGCCGCGCAGCCGTGGCCGGCAGATGACGAGCAGGACCACCGCCGCCACCAGCAGGCGCAGCGCCACCACGCCCAGCGCTCCCGCTCTCGGCATCAGCGTCACCGCCAGCGCGCCGCCGAACTGCACCGAGATGCCTCCGGCGAGTACGAGGCCGACCGGACCGAGGGCGCCCAGACGGCCCGGGCTCCCGGGAGCGCCGGTCGCCGTGGCGCCGGGGGCGAGCTGGGGTGTGGCGGCGGTGTCGGGGGCAGTCACGGGCGGTCCTGGTGCTCGGCTCGGGGTATGTACATCATGCTGCACTGGCAAGTCCAGGGTAATGGACTTCGTCAGGTGTGTGAACCCGTTATGCCGCTGTCTTGTGGTGTGAGACGTGGCGGCGAGATGCTCGGCGGGTCGCGTTGTGAGACGGGGACGCCGCTCGCCGGCCGGGCTCGCCGTCGCGTCGTCCGAAGCCGCGTGAGGGCTCGCGTCGTCCAGGGCCGCGTGGGCGGCTATCTGCGCGCCATGTAGAGGCCCAGTGCCCTGTGCAGCAGCCTGTTGAGCGGGAAGTCCCACTCGCCCAGGTACTCCACGGCCTGGCCGCCCGTGCCGACCTTGAAGCGGAGCAGGCCGAGCAGGTGGTTGGACTCCTCCAGGGTGTCGGTGATCCCCCTCAGGTCGTAGACGGCGGCGCCCAGTTCATGGGCGTCGGTCATCATGCGCCACTGCATGGCGTTGTTGGGCTGGACCTCGCGCCTGCGGCTGGTGGAGGCGCCGTACGAGTACCAGACGTGCTCGCCGACGGTGAGCATGGTCGCCGCGGCGAGGACCTCGCCGTCGTGGTGGGCGAGGTACAGCCGCATACGGTCGGGATGTTCGGCGTTCAGCGCGCTCCACATACGCTGGAAGTAGGACAGGGGGCGCGGGATGAACCGGTCGCGTTCGGCGGTCTCGGTGTACAGCGCGTAGAACGCCCCGAGGTCCTCCGCACCGCCCCTGACGACCTTCACGCCCGCCTTCTCGGCCTTCTTGATGTTGCGCCGCCACTGCTGGTTGAGACCGCTGTGAAGGTCCTCGGGCGTGCGTCCCGCGAACGGGATCTGGAAGACGTAGCGGGGCTGTCCGGCCGCGAAGCCGTCCTCCGCGCCGGGCTCGGTCTGCTGCCACCCGGCGCGGCGCAGCCGGTCGGCGACGTCGAAGGCGCGCGGCTCGTACGAGCTCGCCTCGGCGTCCCGGAGCCGGTGGGCGCCCGGGTCGGCGATGGCCGCCTTGACCGCTTCGGCGCTCCAGCGACGTACGACGACGGGCGGGCCCATCTTCACCGAGAAGGCCCCCCGCGCCTTCAGCCACGCGAGCATCGGCTCCAGCCAGCGCTCGACCAGATCCGGGGCGTGCCAGTCGACGAGCGGCCCCTCGGGCAGATACGCCAGATACCGGCGCAGCCTCGGCAGCGGCCGGAACAGCACCAGTCCCACCCCCACCAGCGCACCGGTCCCGTCGGTCCAGCCCAGGCTCTCCGCCCGCCAGTCCGCCTTCACCTCGCCCCACGACGGGATCTGCATATGGCTGGCCGAGGGGCGGGCCGCGACGAACGCAAGGTGCTCGTCACGGGTGATGGACCGGACACGCAGACTCATACGCCGGGCTCCTTCGAGTGTTCGTCGCATCGCCCGTTCGCATCGCCGGGCGACCGTCCCGGCCAGCGTAGGAGTCGGCCGCGCCCGTCCCGGGCTCAGCCACGCCCACCACGCGCACAAGCCACCTACCTCACTCCTCCCCTCCCTCCCCCCTCCGTCCTCCCCCTTCTCCTGCCCTCAGCCCCTCCCCTCAGTCCGCGCCCTCCCTTCCGCCCGCGCCCTCCCCTCAGTCCGCGCCCTCCCTTCCGCCCGCGCCCTCCCCTCAGTCCGCGCCCTCCCTTCCGCCCGCGCCCTTCCGGCGGTGCGCCTGTCCGCCCGCCTGTCCGCCCGCCTGTCCGCCCGGCGAGCGGTCCGCCTGTCCGCCCGGCCTTTCGTCCTCCAGGCCTTCCGCCAGCACCTCCGCGAGATGCTGGCCCCGGATCCCCGCCAGCTGGTCCAGTTGGGTGCGGCAGGAGAAGCCGTCCGCGAGGACCACCGCACCCTCGGGGGCGTCCCGCACGGCCGGCAGCAGCTGCTCCTCCGCACAGTCCGCCGACACCTCGAAGTGGCCCTTCTCGAAGCCGAAGTTGCCGGCGAGGCCGCAGCACCCGCCGCTCAGCTCGCCGGTGAGACCGGCGGCCTCGCGCAGCCGCCGCTCGGCCGCGTCGCCCAGGACGGCATGCTGGTGGCAGTGGGTCTGGCCGACCGCGGGACGGTCCAGGCGGGGCGGAGTCCAGTGGGGCGCGTGCCGCTCCAAGGCCTCCGCGAAGGTGAGGACGCGGGCGGCGAGAAGGGCCGCGCGCGGGTCGTCGTGCAGCAGCTCGGGCAGGTCGGTGCGCAGGGCGGCCGCACAGCTCGGCTCCAGGACGACCACCGGCGCGGCCGTCTCCAGCACCGGCTCCATCAGGTCGAGCGTGCGGCGCAGCACCACGCGCGCGTGGTCGAGCTGGCCGGTGGAGACGTACGTCAGCCCGCAGCAGACCCGGCCCCGGCGGGCGGTCAGCAGCGCGGCCCCGCTCCTCGACCGGCCGTCGCCCACCGGCCGCCCGCGCATCCGCAGGGTCGGCGGCAGCGCCACCCGCAGCCCCGCCGCCTCCAGGACCCGCACGGCGGCCCGGCCCACGGACAGCGACAGGTGCTCGGTGAAGGTGTCGGGCCACAGGACGACCAGGTCGCCCGCCCGCCCCGGCTCGGGGGCGGGTTCCCTGCGCCGCCACCACCCGCTGAACGTCTCCCGCGCCAGCCGGGGGATGTCCCGCTCGGCCGCGATCCCGCCCAGCCGCCTGGCAAGGCTCGCCGACGGGCCGACCGAGGCGAGCGCGTTGAGCGGGGCGGCCAGCCGCAGCCGGCTCGCCCATCGCAGCCACACCGGCAGCCGCCCCATGCTGTAGTGGGCGGCCGGACGCCGACGGCCCTCGTAGTGGTGATGCAGGAACTCCGCCTTGTAAGTGGCCATGTCCACCTCGACGGGGCAGTCGGAGCGGCAGCCCTTGCAGGACAGGCACAGATCGAGGGCGTCCCGGACCTCCGTGGAGCGCCAGCCGTCGGTCACCAGCTCACCGGCCAGCATCTCGTGCAGCAGACGGGCCCGCCCGCGCGTGGAGTGCTCCTCCCGGCCCGTGACCCGGAACGACGGACACATCACCCCCGAGCCGGAGCCGGAGCCCGAGCCCGGCACCGACGCCGGCGCGGTCGTCGTACGGCACTTCGCGACGCCGACGCACCGGCGCACCGCCGCCGAGAAGTCACCGCCGTCGGACGGATAGCCGAAGGCCACGTCGACCGGCTCGCGCGGGAGCACGGCGAAGCGCAGGTTGCCGTCGAGGGGCGCGGGGCGCACCAGCATCCCCGGGTTGAGGAGGTCGTCCGGGTCCCAGACCGCCTTGGCCCGCTCGAACAGCGTGACCATCTCCGTCCCGTACATCTTCGGCAGCAGCTCGGCGCGGGCCTGTCCGTCGCCGTGTTCGCCGGAGAGCGAGCCGCCGTGGGACACGACGAGCTCGGCCAGTTCCTCGGAGAACCGGCGGAAGCGGGCGATCCCCGGCCCCGTCAGCAGGTCGAAGTCGATACGGACGTGGATGCAGCCGTCCCCGAAGTGCCCGTACGGCGTGCCGCGCAGCCCGTGGTCGGTGAGCAGCGCCCGGAAGTCCCGCAGATAGGCGCCGAGCCGGGCCGGCGGCACCGCGCAGTCCTCCCAGCCGGGCCAGGCCTCCGTGCCGTCCGGCATGCGGGTCGCCGTCCCGCTCGCGTCCTCGCGGATCCGCCACAGCGCCCGCTGCCCGGCGGCGTCCCGGACGATCCGCGCGTCCAGGACGTCCGCCGCGCGGACGACGGCCTGCGCACGCGCGCGTGCCTCGCTCTCCGATCCGCCGCCCGTCTCCACGAACAGCCAGGCCCCGCCCCGCGGCAGTCCGCCCGCCGCGCCCGGCGGCACCAGGTCGGCCGCCATCCCCTCCACCGTCAGCGGTCCGAACGGCAGCAGCCCGGCCGCGGCCTCGGCGGCGGCGCCCTCGTCGGCGTAGCCGAGCACCGCGAGCGCACGCGCGCGTGGAGCCTCGACGAGCCGTACGACGGCCTCCGTGAGCACGCCGAGCGTGCCTTCGCTGCCGCAGAAGGACCGGGCGACGTCGGCGCCGTTCTCCGGCAGCAGCGCGTCCAGCGCGTACCCCGAGATACGGCGGGGCAGCTCGGGAAAGCCGGTCCGCAGCCGGGCCAGTTCCCCGTCCACCAGTGCCCGCAGGCCGTCCGGCGCCCCCGCCCAGCCCCGCCCGAGCCGCAGCCGCCGCCCGCGCGCGGTGACGACCTCCAGCTCGCGCACGCCGTCCGCCGTCGTCCCCCACGCCACCGAATGGGAGCCGCACGAGTTGTTGCCGATCATCCCGCCGAGCGTGCAGCGACTGTGGGTGGAGGGGTCGGGGCCGAAGCGCAGCCCGTGCGGGGCGGCGGCCTCCTGGAGCCGGTCGAGGACCAGCCCCGGCTGCACGACGGCCGTCCGCGTCGCCGGATCCAGGTCGACCAACCGGTTCAGGTGGCGCGTGAAGTCCAGCACCACGCCGGTGCCGGTGGCCTGCCCGGCGATGGACGTACCCCCGCCGCGTGCGACGACCGGCACACCGTGCGACCGGCACACCGCGAGCACCGCCGCGACGTCGTCGGCATCCCGGGGCGCCACGACCCCGAGCGGAACGCGCCGGTAATTGGACGCGTCCATGGTGGTGAGCGCCCGGGAGGTCACGTCGAACGCGACCTCGCCCCCTACGACCTTGCGCAGATCGGCTTCGAGATCTGTCATGGGTCCACCCAACCAGCCCGTCCGGCGTTCGAGGAGGAGGCCGTCCGGGCCGAAGGGAGGCCCGGGACTCAGCCCCCGGCATCACAGAAGAAACCCGTCTCACCCGACGGACCAGGTTTCACCCAGGTTTCCCCTACCGGCTAACCTCGCTTTCGTGGCTGAGATCCGGATTCCTGCTGACATCAAGCCCGCCGACGGTCGATTCGGCGCGGGCCCCTCCAAGGTGCGGGTGGAGGCGCTGGACGCCCTGGCCGCCACCGGTACGTCCCTCCTCGGCACCTCTCACCGTCAGGCCCCGGTCAAGAACCTGGTCGGCCAGGTACGCGAGGGCATCTCCGAGCTGTTCTCCCTCCCCGAGGGCTACGAGGTCGTCCTCGGCAACGGCGGCTCCACCGCGTTCTGGGACATCGCGACCCACGGTCTGATCGAGAACAAGTCGCAGCACCTCACGTTCGGCGAGTTCTCGTCCAAGTTCGCCAAGGCCGCCAAGCTGGCTCCCTGGCTCGCGGAGCCGACGGTCGTCTCCGCCGACCCGGGCACGCACCCGGAGCCCGCGGCCGAGGCGGGCGTCGACGTCTACGCCTTCACCCACAACGAGACCTCCACCGGCGTCGCCGCCCCGATCAGGCGCGTGCCGGGCGCCGACGAGGGCTCCCTCGTCCTGGTGGACGCCACCTCCGGCGCCGGTGGCCTCCCGGTCGACATCGCCGAGACGGACGTCTACTACTTCGCCCCGCAGAAGTCCTTCGCCTCCGACGGCGGCCTCTGGATCGGCGTCTTCTCCCCGGCCTCCATCGAGCGCGCCGAGCGGATCCACGCGTCCGGCCGGCACATCCCCGAGTTCTTCAGCCTGCCGACGGCGATCGACAACTCCCGCAAGAACCAGACGTACAACACCCCGGCCCTCTCCACCCTCTTCCTGCTGAACCAGCAGCTGGAGTGGATCAACGGCCAGGGCGGCCTGGACTGGTCGGTGCGCCGCACCGCCACCTCCGCGCGCACGCTGTACGGCTGGGCCGAGGACGTCAAGTACGCCAACCCGTTCGTCGCCGACCCGGCCAAGCGCTCGCAGGTCATCGGCACGATCGACTTCTCCGACGACGTGGACGCGGCCGCGGTCGCCAAGGTGCTGCGCGCCAACGGCATCGTCGACACGGAGCCGTACCGCAAGCTCGGCCGCAACCAGCTGCGCGTCGCGATGTTCCCGGCGGTCGACCCGGCCGACGTCGAGGCGCTCACGAAGAGCATCGACTACGTGATCGACAAGCTGTAGTCGTCCGCCGTACGCCGGACTCCGTACGACGGGGACCCGTACAGCCAGACCGTTACGGCGAGACCCGTACAGCGAGACCCGTACGACGACGAAGGGCGCCCGGTGCACACCGGGCGCCCTTCCTCATCCGGCCGCACAGCTCAGCCCGCCGTGCAGGTCACGCCGCCGTGCGGTCAGGCCGCCGTGCAGCTCACGCTGGGCGCACCCCCGCCCCCGGGTGTCCCGCCGAACCCGAAGCTCGCCGAACCACCCGCCGCGACCGCCCCGTTGTGCGCGGCGTTCACCGCGGTCACGCTCGCCCCGCTCTGGGTGTACGAGGCGTTCCACATGCTCGTCACCTGCTGGGCGCCGCTCCAGGTCCAGGTCACCTTCCACGAACCGATCGCCGTGGTCCCGGTGTTGGTGACCTTCACCTCGGCGTTGAAGCCACCGCCCCAGTCGCTGCTGACGGTGTACGTGGCGGCGCAGGCGGCCGTACCGCCCCCTCCGCCACCGCCTCCGCCTCCGCTGCCGGTCCCCGGGAAGCCCGGCGCCTTGACGCTCGCCAGGTACCCGTCCTTCACGGTGTCGACGGTCTGCCAGTCGTCCTTGAGGATGCCGCCCGTGTCACCGGAGTTGGGGTTCCAGGACCAGAAGGTCCAGTGGAAGGAGTCGGCGCCGTACGTCGACGTCGGCCGAAGGTAACTCACCAGGGCGGCAAGCCACTTCTGGTCCACCGTCGACTGGAGCGTGGTGCCGAACTCACCCACCCACACGGGTGCGATGTTCTGCTTGAAGATGTAGCCCCAGTACTTGTCCCAGATCCCCGGCATGTTCGCGGGGAACGCGGGGTCGCTGAACCAGCTCTGCTGGGCGACGCTCGTCGCGTAGTCGTGGGCCGAGTACACGACCCGGTTCGCCACGTCGAGCTGCACCGGGTACTGGCCGACGCCCATCAGGTTCCCGCCCCACCAGCCGGAGACGCCGTTGAAGGTCTGCACGCCCTCGACGAAGATCAGAAGGGCGGGGTTGACGGACAGCACCGCGTTGCCGGCCCGCTGAGCGGCCAGCCGCCAGTCGGTCGCGGTGTCCCCGCAGCCCCAGCAGGCGGGATCGTGGGGCTCGTTGTGCAGATCGATGCCGACGACCGCGTCCTGTCCCTTGTAACGGGTCGCGATCGCCTTGAGGTTGGCGATCCACGTCGACTCGGGGACGGCGGACGTGTACCAGAGCGCCGACTGCCCGCCCGCGTCCGGCCGGTGCCGGTCGAGGATGATCTTCAGGCCGTCCTGACCGGCGTACGAGACGATCTTGTCCAGGATCTGGAGCGGGTTCAGGCCCTGGAGGTCGGCGTTCTTCCCGCTGCTGAAGTCGATGCTGTTGGCGACGGTCGTGCTCTTGAAGATGTCGTCGCTGTAGGGGATGCGGATCGTGTTGTAGCCCAGCGACTTCATCTGGTCGATCATGCTCTTGTAGTCGCGGGACCAGAGGCCGTGGACGACGTAGTTGCCGGTCTCGAAGCCGAACCAGTTGATCCCGGCGACCCGGACCGGCTGCCCGGCGGCGTCCAGGATCTGCCGGCCGCTGGTGTGCCAGTAACCGGCGCCGGCCTCGGCCGCGGCGGTGTCCGCCGCGTGGGCCGACTGCGCTCCGGCTCCCAGCGGGATCACAAGCGCGGCGGCCAGGCCGCACAGCACTCTTCGCAAGCTGCGGAACATCTCGCTGCTTCCTCTCGGGAGGCGCGGGCCCGAAACACATGGGAGCGCTCCCACACACCGCGCACCCCCCAGGAAACTGACACACCATGACCACGTCAAGAAGAGCGGCAGCAGCGGTTCCACGGGAAAACGCGGAGAGGCCGCGGGAAGGACGCGGGAAGGTGCTCAGTCGCGGCGCCGGAGCCGGCGGAGACCGAAGACGGCGACACAGACCGCGGCGACCGCCAGCGCGCCGAACTTCACGCTGCCGGAGGCCGCGGATCCGTCACCTTCGTCCGAGGCACTGGAACTGCCGCCGCCGGACGGCGACCTGGTGCCCGACCCGGCGCCCTCGGGCGCGTCCTCCGCCACCACCGAGCTCCCGGAACCCTCGCTCCCGTACATGAGCCTGGTGCCGTCGGCGGAGAAGCTGACGGACTCCCCCTGCCGCTGGAGCGGCACGTCGAGCCGCCCCTCGCGCTTGATCTTCCCGCCGTTCCAGGCATAGGAGATGCCGCCGAAGTAGCCGCGGACGGCGAGCCGGCCGCCGTCCGGGGAGAAGGCGGCGTCGGTGGCCCAGAGGTCGACGGCCGCGACGGGCTTGAAGACGTTCGTCCCGGAGGCGGAGAGGTCCGCCGGCCCCTCGTAGAGGTGCCCGCCGTCCTCCTTCTTGTCGATGATGTAGACCCGCCCCGTCCTGGGGTGGACGAGGAGCGACTCGGCGTCGCGGGGCCCGTCGGAGTACTTCACGACGTACTGCGTGGCCTTGACGGTCTGGTCGACGAGCTTCGCCGGCTCGGGCAGCCGGTAGATCCACACGTACTGCCAGGTGCCGCCGAGGTTGTCGCCGATGTCGCCGACCCAGATCTCGTTGCCCGGACCGATCGAGATCGCCTCGACGTCGCGCGGCGTGCCGACGCCGGTCAGGGTGAGCCGGGCGACGGTCTTCCCGGTCGCGCTGTCGACGGCGTAGAGATAGGGGCCGTCGTCGCTGTCGTTGTGGGTCCAGTAGACACCCGGGTGCTGCCGCGAGGCGGCGAGACCGCTGGACTCGGTGATGCGCGGATCCTCGATGGTGAATCCCTTGTCCCCGTCGGCCGCGTACGCGGAGGGCGCGGTGGACGCGGCGAGCACGGTGCAGGCACCCGAGAGGAGGGCCCCGGCGAGAAGGGCTCCGGCTCGGACGGCGAAAGATCGGCGCATTCCACAAGCCTGCCATCCCGTACTGCCGTTCACGGATTCGTGGCCGGTCTCACACGCCCCCGGCGGCGGTGATCCTTTGCCGATCCCCCATCATGAGCGGATGCTCAGGTTCATGCCCGTAGGCGACTCGATGACGATCGGCAGCTCGGGCGAGCACACCTGGCGCTACCGCTTGTGGCGGCACCTGTGCGCCACTTACGGCGGCCCGTTCACGCTGGCCGGCCCCCGCGAGGCGCTCTACGACAAGGCGACCGACTCCCCCGCGTCGTACGCCTACGCCGATCCGGAATTCCCGCGCGGTCATCTGGCCGGCTGGGGTGAGGGCTGGCTGCACATGGCCCCGCTGATCGGCGAAGCGGTGCGGACGTCACGGGCGGACATCCTGCTGGTCTCGCTCGGCCTGATCGACCTGGGTTTCTACACGAACGCCGAGCAGACCGCGGAGAACGCGCGCGCCTTCACCGCGGAGGCCCGCGCGGCGAACCCGCGGATCGCCATGGTGTGGCTGCCGGTCATCCCCAACGTCCGCGCCGCGAACGACGAGCCCTTCGCCGCCCAGGTCGCCCGCTTCAACGAACTCCTGGCGAAGACGGCAGCCGACCTGGACGAGCAGGGTTCCCCCATCCTGCTGGCCTCGGTCCCGCAGACCTGGGACATCGACACCGACACCTACGACGGCACCCACCCGAACGCGAACGGCGAACACCGGCTGGCATCGGCCTTCGCGGAGGCGATGCACCAGGGGTGGGGTCTGGGCGGGCGGTACGCGGGCTGAGACATCACGGGGAGGAAGGCCGACTTCGGCGACGACCTCGACCTCATCTGCACCGTGGCCGTCCTCACCCTCGAGACCGACCGCTTCCCCCGCGAATGACCTGTTCCCCGGCCGGTCCCCCTTGCATCGAGCGCACTCCAGGCCGTTGGCTTGTGTCCCATGAAGTACACGCAGCTCGGACGTACCGGACTCAAGGTCAGCCGCCTCGTCCTCGGCACCATGAACTTCGGCCCGCAGACCGACGAGACCGACAGCCACGCCATCATGGACGCGGCGCTCGGCGCGGGCATCAACTTCTTCGACACCGCGAACGTGTACGGCTGGGGCGAGAACAAGGGCCGTACCGAGGAGATCATCGGCAGCTGGTTCGCGAAGGGCGGCGGGCGCCGCGACCAGGTCGTCCTCGCCACCAAGGTGTACGGCAACATGGCCGCCGACGGCGAGGCCTGGCCGAACCACGACAAACTCTCCGCGCTGAACATCCGGCGGGCCGTCGACGCCAGCCTCAAGCGGCTCGGCACCGACCACATCGACCTCTACCAGTTCCACCACGTCGACCGCAGCACTCCCTTCGACGAGATCTGGCAGGCCATCGACGTACTGGTGCAGCAGGGCAAGATCCTCTACGCCGGGTCGTCCAACTTCCCCGGCTACAAGATCGCCCAGGCCAACGAGACCGCCGCCCGCCGGGGCGGCACCATCGGGCTCGTCAGCGAGCAGTGCCTGTACAACCTGGCCGAGCGGCGCGCCGAGATGGAGGTCATCCCGGCCGCGCAGGAGTACGGCCTCGGGGTCATCCCCTGGTCGCCGCTGCACGGCGGTCTGCTCGGCGGGGTCATCAAGAAGCAGGCCGAGGGCGGCCGCCGCGCCTCCGGGCGGGCCGCCGACACCCTCGCCGACCCCACCGCTCGCGCGCAGATCCAGGCCTACGAGGACCTGGTGGAGAAGCACGGCGTGCAGCCCGGCGAGGCCGCCCTGGCCTGGCTGCTCACCCGGCCCGGTGTGACCGGCCCGATCGTCGGCCCGCGCACCGCCGAGCAGCTCGACTCCGCCCTGCGCGCGGTAGAACTGGAGCCGGGCAAGGAACTGCTGGCCGGCCTGGACGAGATCTTCCCCGGGCCGGGCCCGTCCCCGGAGGCCTTCGCCTGGTAGAGGGTGCGCCCCGACGGGGCGCGGGAACCGCGCGACCGGCCGCACACGGTCCGCACACGGCGAACGGCGCGCGGTTCCCCGACGGCCCGCTCGGCCTATCTACCGAGCGCGGCCGCCAAGGCCACCACGACGAACAACAACACGAGCGCACCGGCCATGATCCGGTTCCGGGTCTTCGGGTCCACGGGTCGAGCCTAACCGGCCCCACCGAGCGCCCAGCGCCCGACCGGCGCGTAACGGGGCTGCTCCCCGGCGACGCCGGACTTCGGCAGGCTGCTGCGCACCAGCACCAGCTCGCCCACCGTCCAGGTGCTGCCCTCGAAGGCGTCCAGCTCCTCGACGTACGGCCGCACGTCCACCGCCTCCCGGCTGCGGGCCAGCGTGAGGTGGGCCTTGTAGCGGCGGTGCTCCCCCGTCTCCACGCCCGCCTTCCGGGCCGCCGCCTCCGCCCGGTCGGCCAGCAGCCGCATCGCCGGTACGTCCCCGGCGGCCCCGGCCCAGAGCGCCCGCCCGTGCCCGAACTGTCCCCCGCCCCGCAGGGCCAGGCCGAAGGGCTTGCCCCGGTGTGCGGCCCGGCCCAGCCGTGCCGACAGTTCCGGTACGAGGCCGTCGTCGACCTCACCGTAGAAGGCGAGGGTGAAGTGCCAGCCGGGCCGGCCCGTCCAGCGCAGCCCGTCCGCACCGGGCAGCGTGCGCAACCGGGCGACCTCGACGGCGAGTTCGTCGGCGATGTCGTCCGGGGGCAGCACGGCGGCGAAGAGTCTCATGGCCCCGATTTTCCCCGTCGGCGGAGGCGCCCGCCCGGGATAATGCGCGTCATGCGGATCACGATCAGAGAAGGCGGACCGGACGACGTCCCCGCGATACTCGGCATGCTCGACAGCAGTGTGGAGTGGCTGGCCGCGCAGGGGCGGCCCGGCCAGTGGGGGACGAAGCCCCTGTCCCGGAGCCCCAGGACGGTGGAGTCGGTCGCCCGCTACGTGGACGAGGGCTGGGTGTACGTCGCCGAGGCCGACGGCGTGCCGGCCGCCGCCCTCACCCTCACCGACTCGCCCGGGGCGTACCTGGCCCATCTCCCGCCGCCGGGGGAGCCCGAGCGGTACATCCACTGGCTCGCCTCCGACCGCCGCTTCAAGGGGCACGGCGTGGGCAGCGCCCTGCTCGCGCACGCCGCCGAGGAGACCCGGCGGGCGGGCGTCGGCCTGCTGCGGGTGGACTGCTACGCGGGCGACGACCGCAGGCTCGTCGCCTACTACGAGGCCAACGGCTTCACCTCGACCGAGGCGTACACCGTCGGCGAACACGCGTGGCCGGGGCAGGTGCTGGCCCGGAGGGTGCGGCCCCCCGCCGCCTCCTCCGGGTGACGTCGTACGACGTCATGCCACCGCGGCGAGTTCCCGGTTCTCCCGGGGCACGAACCGCACGCTCGGGTGGCCGTGGTTCCAGCCCACCGCAAGGCGCAGGTTGCCCATCCGGGCCAGGACCAGGCCGACGGTGACGGCCGCGGCGGCCGAGACGACGCCGCCCGCCGCCAGGCCCGCCCGCACTCCGTACGCGTCGGTGATCCAGCCGGCGATCGGGGCGCCGATCGGGGCGCCGCCCATGAACACCATCATGTAGAGGGCCATCACCCGGCCGCGCATGGCCGGGTCGGTGCTCATCTGGACGCTGCTGTTGGCGGTGACGTTGACCGTCATGCCGAACATGCCGATGGGGGCCATGAGCAGGGCGAACAGCCACAGGGAGGGAGCGAGGGACGCGACGATCTCCATCGCGCCGAAGGCCACCGCCCCGGCGACCAGCACCCGCATCCGGGCCGTGCCGCGCCGGGCCGCGAGCAGGGCGCCCGCCAGGGAGCCCACCGCCATCAGCGTGTTGAACAGGCTGTAGGAGCCCGCGCCCGCGTGGAAGACGTCGTCGGCGAAGGCCGACAGGTAGACGGGGAAGTTGAAGCCGAAGGTGGAGACGAACCCGACGAGGACGATCGTCCAGATCAGGTCGGGACGCCCGGCGACGTACTGGAGCCCCTCCCGCAGCTGGCCCTTGCCGCGCGGGGCGCGCGAGACGGCGTGCAGATCGCGCGAGCGCATCAGCAGCAGACCGGCGAGCGGGGCGACGAAGGACAGCCCGTTGAAGAGGAACGCCCAGCCGGTGCCGACGCCGGTGATCATCACGCCTGCCACGGCGGGACCGACCAGCCGGGCGGACTGGAAGTTCGCGGAGTTGAGGCTGACCGCGTTCTGGAGCTGGTCGGGGCCGACCATCTCGGAGACGAAGGTCTGGCGGGCCGGGTTGTCCAGGACGGTCGCGAGGCCCACGGCGAAGGAGGCGACGTAGACGTGCCAGACCTGGACGTGGCCCGAGAGGGTGAGGACGGCGAGCGCGATGCCGGTGAGGGCCATCGCGGACTGGGTGAACAGCAGCGTCCGGCGCTTGGGCAGCCGGTCGACGAGCACACCGCCGTAGAGGCCGAAGAGCAGCATCGGCAGGAACTGGAGGGCGGTCGTGACGCCGACGGCGGTCGCGGAGCCGGTGAGGCTGAGGACCAGCCAGTCCTGGGCGATGCGCTGCATCCAGGTGCCGATGTTGGACACGACCTGGCCCATGAAGAACAGGCGGTAGTTCCTGACCTTCAGAGAGCTGAACATGGATGACTTGCGGGCGCCCGTGGCGGGCTCCTCGGCAAGGGTCTCGTGGGTGGTCGGTGCGGGGGCGGAGTCTGCTCCGGATCCCGAACTCAAAAGGGTGCCTCCTCTTTGGCTGCCTACAGGTGTGCGAGCTTTTCCAGCACGGGGGCGGCGGCGCGCAGTTTCGCCCACTCGTCCTCGTCGAGGCCGTCGACCAGGGTGGCCAGGAAGGCGTTCCGCTTGGCGCGGCTCTCCCCGAGCATGGCCTCGGCCTGCTCGGTCTTGGTGACGACCTTCTGGCGCCGGTCCTCGGGATGCGGCTCCAGCCGGACCAGACCCTTGGCCTCCAGCAGCGCCACGATGCGGGTCATCGACGGCGGCTGCACATGCTCCTTGCGGGCGAGTTCGCCCGGGGTGGCACTGCCGCAGAGGGAGAGGGTGCCGAGCACCGACATCTCGGTCGGGCTCAGCGACTCGTCGACCCGCTGGTGCTTGAGCCGACGGGACAGCCGCATCACGGCTGAACGCAGGGAGTTCACGGCGGCAGCGTTGTCGCCATGGGTGAGGTCAGGCATCTCTTTAGGATAACTCATTACCCTGGCTAAACAAGCTGGGGGCGCCGGGATTCCCGTGAGCCCGGCCACGGAAACCTCTTCGTCACTCGAACGAGTGAGTAGGCAGCGGAAAGTGACCGGACTGCGGTACGCGGCCGCGACCCTCGTCTCATGGGGACCAGTGTGCTCAGCCTGCGGATAGACGGGGAGCTGCTCGAACGGCTCCGGCAGCATGCCGCGAAAAGGGGAATGAGCGTCCAGGACTATGTCGTCCAGACGCTCATTCGCGATGACTTCGACGAACGGTTCCAGACCGCCGTCGAGGAGACGGAGAAGTTCTACGGGCTCACCTGAGCCGCGCCGCATGCGGGCGGGGATCAGGGAGCCCGGGGGCCGGCATCAGGTGAGGCCGAGGGCCGGCATCAGGTAGTAGAAGGCGAAGACGGCGGAGACCACGTACATCGGCGCCGGGACCTCCCGGCCGCGCCCGGTCGCCAGGCGCAGCAGCACGAAGGTGATGAAGCCCATGCCGATGCCGTTGGTGATCGAGTAGGTGAACGGCATCATCACCATGGTGATGAAGGCCGGGATGGCGATGGTGAGGTCGGCCCAGTCGATGTCCTTGACCGAACCGGCCAGGATCAGGAAGCCCACCGCGAGCAGGGCCGGGGTGGCGGCCTGGGACGGGACCATCGTGGCGACCGGCGTGAGGAACAGCGCGACGGTGAAGAGCCCGCCGGTGACGATGTTCGCGAGCCCGGTGCGGGCGCCCTCACCGACACCCGCCGTGGACTCCACGAAGGCGGTGGTGGCGGAGGAGGAGCTGGCGCCGCCCGCGGCGACCGCGAGGCCGTCGACGAAGAGGACCTTGTTGATGCCGGGCATCTCGCCCTTGGCGTTGGTCAGCTTGGCCTCGTCGCTGACGCCCATGATCGTGCCCATCGCGTCGAAGAAGCACGACAGCAGGACCGTGAAGACGAAGAGGACGCCGGTCAGGACGCCGACCTTGCCGAAGCCGCCGAACAGGCTGAACTCGCCGATGAGCCCGAAGTCGGGGGTGGCGACGGGGTTGCCGGGCCACTCGGGGGTGGTGAGGCCCCAGGACGGGATCGTCGCCACCGCGTTGATGATCAGCGCGAGGACCGTCATCGCGACGATCGAGATCAGGATCGCGCCGGGCACCCTGCGGGTGATCAGGGCCAGCGTGAGCAGCGCGCCCAGGATGAAGACGAGGACCGGCCAGCCGTTCAGGTGACCGTCGGCGCCGAGCTGGAGCGGGACGGTGGTGTGGGCGGCGTCCGGGATCCGGCTGACGAAGCCGGAGTCGACGAGCCCGATCAGCATGATGAACAGGCCGATACCGATGCTGATCGCCTTGCGCAGGCCGAAGGGCACCGCGTTCATGACGCGCTCACGCAGACCGGTGGCGACCAGGAGCATGACGACGAAGCCCGCGAGCACGACCATGCCCATGGCGTCGGCCCAGGACATCCGGGGGGCGAGCTGGAGCGCGACCACCGAGTTCACCCCGAGGCCGGCAGCGAGGGCGATGGGCACGTTGCCGATCACGCCCATGAGGAGCGTGGTGAAGGCGGCCGTCACACAGGTGGCGGTGACCAGCTGACCGTTGTCGAGCTGATGCCCGTACATGTCCTTCGCGCTGCCGAGGATGATCGGGTTCAGCACGATGATGTACGCCATGGCGAAGAAGGTGGCGAAACCGCCCCGGATCTCGCGGGGCAGGGTGCTGCCCCGTTCGGTGATCCTGAAGTAACGGTCGAGGGCGCCGAAGAGAGGCGTGGCTCCCGGCTGTTCCGGGGCGGGGACCTTGGCGGGGGCCGACGTGGGCATCTTTTGGCGTTTCCTACGAAGAGAAGTGGTCAGTACCAAACCGTTTCAGTATGAACATATAACGTTCGGATCGGCCATCTCCGCGCGTAGACCCGACCGCCTCGTAAGCTGAGCACCATGAAGAAGTGGATCCCTGAACACGAGGCGCCCGAGCCCCTTGAGGGCCCTGTGGTCGCCACCGTCACCGGCGGCGCGATCCTCTGGTTCGTCCTCTTCCTCGTCCAGCTCCCCTTCTACGGCTGGTACGACGACCACGGCCGTCTGTGGTGGATCTGGACGTGTCTCGCCGGCGCCGGACTCGGCCTCATCGGCATCTGGTACGTCCGCAAACGCGACGCGGCGATCAAACGGGACGCGGCGCGCGAGCCGACCGGGCCCCTGGGCCCCGTCACCGACTAGGGGCTCCCCGCCCCCACCACCGGCCAGGAGCTCCTCCGGCAGTCCCGGGTGGCTACTACCGAAGTACCGGACGGCGCCGCGCCCGTCCTCCCGAGGTCGGATCTTCGGCGCCCTCGGGGGGTGAACGCCCAGATCCGCACGTACCGTCGATCCCATGGCCCACACCGACGCCCCCGCCTCCGCGCCGACGGCGACCGGCCTCACCGCCGCCGAGGTCGCGGACCGCGTCGCGCGCGGCCAGGTGAACGACGTACCCGTGCGCAGCAGCCGCTCCGTCGGCGAGATCGTCCGGGCGAACGTGTTCACCCGGTTCAACGCGATCATCGGTGTCCTGTGGGTGGTCATGCTGTTCGTCGCCCCCATCCAGGACGGCCTGTTCGGCTTCGTGATCCTCGCCAACACCGGCATCGGCATCATCCAGGAGTGGCGGGCCAAGCAGACCCTGGACTCCCTCGCGGTCGTCGGCGAGGCCCGGCCCACCGTGCGCCGCGACGGCACCGCCGTGGAGGTCTCCACCTCCGCCCTCGTCCTCGACGACCTCATCGAGATCGGCCCCGGGGACAAGATCGCCGTGGACGGGGTGTGCGTCGAGGCGGACGGGCTGGAGATCGACGAGTCGCTGCTCTCCGGCGAGGCCGACCCCGTCGTCAAGCGGCCGGGCGACCAGGTCATGTCGGGCAGCTTCGTGGTGGCCGGCGGCGGCGCCTTCCAGGCCACGAAGGTCGGCCGCGAGGCCTACGCCGCCCAGCTCGCCGAGGAGGCCTCCCGCTTCACGCTCGTCCACTCCGAGCTGCGCTCCGGCATCTCCACGATCCTCAAGTACGTGACCTGGATGATGGTCCCGGCCGCGTTCGGCCTGGTCGTCACCCAGCTCTTCGTCAAGAACAACGACCTCAAGGAGTCCATCGCCCGCACCGTCGGAGGCATCGTCCCCATGGTCCCCGAGGGGCTGGTCCTGCTCACCTCGGTCGCCTTCGCGATCGGCGTCATCCGGCTCGGCCGAAAACAGTGCCTGGTGCAGGAGCTGCCGGCCATCGAGGGCCTCGCCCGCGTCGACACGGTCTGTCTGGACAAGACGGGCACCCTCACCGAGGGCGGCATGGACGTCACCGAGCTCAGCATGCTCGACGGCTACGACGAGACGTACGTGCGGCAGGTCCTCGGGGCCCTCGGGGAGTCCGACCCGAGGCCGAACGCCTCCCTCCGGGCGATCATCGACGCCTATCCGGACGCCGAGGACTGGCGCTGCACCGAGTCGCTGCCCTTCTCCTCCGCCCGCAAGTACAGCGGCGCCAGCTTCAGCGAGGGCAACGGGGAGAACGGCACCTGGCTGCTGGGAGCGCCCGACGTGCTGCTGGCCGACGGCGATCCCGCCCTCGCCGAGACCGAGCGGCTGAACGAGCAGGGCCTGCGGGTGCTGCTGCTGGCCCGCGCCGCCCGCGACCTCGACGACCCCGAACCCGCGCGCGGGGCCAGGCCCGCCGCACTCGTCGTCCTCGAACAGCGGCTGCGGCCGGACGCCGCCGACACCCTGCGCTACTTCGCCGAGCAGGACGTCCGCGCCAAGGTCATCTCCGGCGACAACGCGGTGTCGGTGGGGGCGGTGGCCACGAAGCTCGGGCTGGACGGCCGTACGGTCGACGCGCGCCGGCTGCCCGCCGAGCCCGAGGGCATGGGCCGGGCCCTGGACGAGGGCACGGTGTTCGGCCGGGTGACCCCGCAGCAGAAGCGGGACATGGTCGGCGCGCTCCAGTCGCGCGGGCACACGGTCGCGATGACCGGGGACGGCGTCAACGACGTCCTCGCGCTGAAGGACGCCGACATCGGCGTCGCGATGGGCTCGGGATCCGAGGCCACCCGGGCGGTCGCGCAGATCGTGCTGCTGAACAACAGCTTCGCGACCCTGCCCTCGGTGGTGGCGGAGGGCCGACGGGTCATCGGCAACATCACCCGCGTGGCGACCCTGTTCCTGGTGAAGACGGTCTACTCGGTGCTGCTGGCCCTGCTGGTGGTCTGCTGGCAGGTCGAATACCCCTTCCTGCCGAGGCACTTGACGCTGCTGTCCACCCTCACCATCGGCATCCCGGCCTTCTTCCTCGCCCTCGCCCCCAACAAGGAACGGGCCCGCCCGCACTTCGTCCGACGGGTGATGCGGTACTCGGTTCCCGGCGGGGTGGTGGCCGGGGTCGCGACCTTCGTCACCTACCTGGTCGCCCGTCACCACTACGCCGGCGCGGGCTCCCTGGAGGCGGAGACCAGTGCGGCGACCCTCACGCTGTTCCTGATCTCGATGTGGGTGCTGGCGATCATCGCCCGGCCCTACACCTGGTGGCGGGTGCTGCTGGTGGCCTCGATGGGAGCGGCGTTCGTGCTGGTGCTGGTGGTCCCGTGGCTCCAGGACTTCTTCGCACTGAAGCTGGTCGGGATGACCATGCCGTGGATCGCGGTCGGGGTGGCCGCGGTGGCGGCGGTCGCCCTGGAGTTCTCCTGGAAGTGGGTCGACCGCCGCTTCCCGGCCCCGGCCGGTCCCGCGGCGCCTGCTCCACGTCGACGAAATCGCCCGGCGCGCTGACCGCAGAGGTCGTCGCGGTGCCGGTGAAGCCCCAGCGGTAGGAGCCGTCGGCGGCGGCCTCGACCGTGGTCTTCAGGGCGCCGGTCGAGGTGCCGCCCGGCGCCGCCGTCGGAGCGGCCCGGGGAGGCCGGGGCGAGAGCGAGGGGGCGTATGCGCAGTTCGCGCGGTTCCTGCCTCCCGGGAACGGCGAACGGCCGGCCCCGGAACTCCGGAGCCGGCCGCCTTCCGCTACGGCGTGCTACTTGACGTCGATGAAGTCACCCGCGGCCTTGACCGCCGGGGCGGTCGTGGTGCCGACGAAGCTCCAGCGGTAGTAGCCGTCCACGCTCGCCTTGACGGTGGTCTTCAGACCGCCGGTCGAGGTGGTCTTGACCGACTTCACCGTGGAGTAGGTGGTGGAGTTCTTCTTGCGGAACTGGAGCTGGGTGTAGACGCCGGCGTAGCCGCTGTACTTGGCGGTGTCCCAGTTGGCACGGGTCAGGCTGCCCGTGACGGTGATGGTCGCGCCCTTCTTCACCGGCTCCGGCGCCGCGTTGACCGTCAGCTTGGACAGCCGCTGGAGCTTGGTGGTGGCCAGGGCGTCGCCCTCGGCGTAACCGACCTTGGTCCAGTCGACGTCGTCGTCGCTGTACGGGTCGACGTCGTTCCAGTCGATGACGTAGCCGAGCGCCTTCCAGGTGGTGGCGTCGGCGTTGACCAGCTCCTCACCCGGGTAGATGTCGAGCGTGCCCTTGCAGCTGGCGACCGTGGCGGAGGTGTTGGTGCAGGACGGCCAGTCGTCGCCGACGAGCATGTTGACCGGGTTGTCGTACGCGCCGCGGTAGACGACCAGGTCCAGCTCGGTGTCGGCCGCGGTGACGTCGACGTCCGCGCCGTGCGTGACCGTGAAGGTGACCGGGGCCGTGACCTTGCCGCTGGTGCCGGCGACGATCGGCTTGCCGCCGTTGATCCTGACGTTGCCGAACTTGGCGTCCAGCGCGTACGGGGTGCCGGTGTCGGCGGTGGAACCGGTGAAGGCGCTCTTGCCCGAGGTGGCCGCGTGGAGGGCCTTCAGGGTGTCGACGGGGTTGTGCGAGTCGCTGCTGGTGGCCTGGGCGGCCGGCACAGCGAGGGCGGACAGGGCCAGGGCGCCGGTGACGGCGGCCACAGTGGCTCGTATGCGCATGAAGTTTCCCCCTGAGGAGAGGGGTCCGGACGGTGGTCGTTCGCACGACTCGTCGTCACATCCGGAACCCGAAGTGATGGTGGAGTCTCTTGACTCAAGTGATCAGATGCCTGCCGGGGGCGGATGGTTGTACGTGACGTGAGAAATTCGTGGAAAAAATCTTCACACCCGCCACGCCCCACCACCCCCGGCCGATCCGCTCCCGCCCCGGCAGCGGGTCCGCGTCAGTCGAACCAGCGGTCGCGGGCCAGTTCCGCGGTCCGTGACGGGTCCTCCAGCAGGGCGGCGACCTCGAAGCGGCGCGGCCACTGACGCGCCGCCCAGGCGAGCCCGGCGGCGACGCCCTCCAGGGTCGCGGCGTGCAGGACGCCGTCGTCGGTCAGCCGCCAGTCGATCTCCACGCCGTCGACGACGAGCTCCTCGTGCTCGACGTACGTGCCGGGCGTGCCCGGCCCGAGCAGCGCCCGCACCGGCTCCGGGACGTCGTGCTCGGCGCCCTCGGAGTCGACCCGTCCGGTCACGGACTCGCTCAGGCGCCGCACCTGGAACAGTTCTGCCAGTTCGGCGGCCCGGGCGGGCCGTACCGGAAGCAGCGGCACACCCTCGGTGAACGGCAGCAGATCGGGCGAGTCGACGACGACCGCGTCGGCAGCGTCCACCACCTCGACCCGCCCGTCGACCACGGCCCGCAGCTCGTCCGGGAGGGTCACCTGCTCGGGATCCAACTCGGCCAACGCACCGTAGAGCCCATGCAGTTGGGCGGCCGAGACCGGGCGCTCCGGGTCGGCGAGGCGGTCGAGGAGTTCGGCGGCGCCGCCGGGCTCGTCGAGGAGCGCGGCCACCGAGGTCCGCACGCCGAGGGCGCGCAGCACCTGCTCGTCGTCGAAGCCGGTGGCATCGGCCTCCTCGTACAGGCCGTGCAGGAGCGGATCCCCGCCGGCCGCCAGCAGACCCGCCGGCCGCCGGCCGTCGAGCACCGGGTTCCCGCGCAGCCACCAGGCGGTGTACGGCCGGACGACCTCATGGGTGCCGTCGGGCAGCAGGATCCGGACGGGCTGGGTGAGGGCGTCCCGCAGGGGCGGCCGGGCGAGCAGCGCGAGCGCCTGGGGCCAGCGGTCCTCGTCGACGAGGTCGAGATCGCGGACGGCGACCAGCTCGGTGGCGACGGGCGGCACCGGGCTGTCCGGGAACCGGTCGAGGATGTCCTCGCACCACACGTCGACGGCGTCCAGCAGACCCGCGTCGTCGGGTTCGGCGAAGTCCCCTTCCCGGGGCTCCAGTTCATCCGGATCGAGGACGACGTCGGTGGCGCGGACGAGTGCGAAGTTCGCGAGGACGCCACAGGCGGCCAGGGGCTGCTCGCCCCACCTCTGCGCCAGTTCGGCGTCCACGAAGGCGAGTTCGTCCTCCCGGACGACGGCGGCGAACGGGCTGCCCGGCAGCACCAGTTCACCGGCGGGGACGAGTTCCCCCTCCTCGTCGGGCAGCGCGAGGGCGCCGAGCCAGGGCTCGTCGCCGGGCTCCAGGCCCGCGTCGCGGACCAGCGCCAGCACGGTGTCGGCGAGTTCCTCGGCGTCCGGCGTGTCCTGGTCGTCCCAGGCGCCGCGGTCGTCGTCCAGGGACGCGGCGACGGCGGCCCGCACCTGCGGGGTGGTCAGGACGGCGCGCGGGGTCGCGGGCAGCGCGCCGAGCTTCTCCAGGAGGGGGTGCGCGGCGTCCTGGTGGGCGACCTTGAGGCCGAGGCGGGCGAGGATCTCCGGGTCGGGACCGGCCGCGTCCGCCGTGGGCAGCAGCACCTGGCGGGGGCCGATGGTGGTCCGCCCGTCGGCCAGCGGCACCGGCAGCCCGGAGAGCCGGTCCGGGTCCACACCGGCCAGGCTGTCGTAGAGCCGGTACCACCACTCCGGGTCCTTCTCCAGACCGGCCAGCCGGTCCACGGCGTCGGCGAGCGGGATCCGGGCGACCCCGAGAGTGCGCAGCTCGACGCGCCGCTCCAGACCGGCGGGCAGCAGGGTCGGCAGCACCTCCGCCAGCACCCGCACGGTGTCGGCGCCGGCGCCCTCGACGACCTCGGCGTCCCGCGGACGCAGCGCCTCCGGCAACTCGACCGCGTCCTCGGCCTCGTCCTCGGGGACGGGCCGGACGGCGGGCGGCAGGAACGCGGTGCGCGGCAGCCGCTCGAGGATCGCCTGGCGCAGCGCCCCGTCGAGCTCCCCCTTGCCCAGCGGGCCGGGCACGAGGTCGATGATCCCAACGCCCACCGGTCGCCAGCCGGCGAGGAGTCCGGCGTACCCGTCCGCCGCGCGCTGCACCAGGTGGTCGGTGAGCGGACCCGGGGCGGCGTGCCGGCGGGTGGTGTCGAGCGGGAAGGAGGCGATGAGCAGGGCGGGGACGCCGAGGGGCTCGTCGCTGGGCGTGGGGGCGTGCACGACGGGGGTCGTGCGGGGGCGGGCGGGCGAACCGTCGTCGTCCACCGGTACGGCCCAGGTGACCGACCAGTGGGGGCGCAGCCGCTCCTCCACCGGGCGGTCGGCGAGGAGATCGGGTGTGAGGGGGCCGTGCGCGGCGGCGACGCGCCACCGGGTGGTCCCGTCCCGGGTGTCCGTCACGACGGTGAGGGCGTCGTCGTCGGCGTCGGCGTCCCGGCGCAGGACGCGGGGCGCCTCCTCGCCGATCTCGATCACGACCTCTTCCAGGCCCGGCAGGGCCAGCATGAGCGCGTCGTCGACGGCGGCGAGAAGACGTTCGGCGAGGTCGGCGGCCGCGGTGTCCCGCAGCGGCAGGATGACGGCCGTGTCGTACGGGTCGGGGGCGGTGCCCTGGGCGGCGAACGGCAGCCGGAGCAGGGGCACATGCCCGTCCCGGCGCCGGATCTCGTCGCCGAGTCCCGGGCTGTGCCGGGCGGTCTCCGTGGCGAGCGCGCGGGCCTCGGCGAGGTCCCAGCGGACACCGCCGTGCCGCCCGACGACGGCGGGCTCGTCGGTCACGGCGAGGACGGCCGCGAAGCCGACACCGAACCGCCCGACGGCCACGGCCGACTGCCGGGCCTCACGCTTGGCGGAGGCGCGGAGGGTGGCGAGCGACTCCACACCGGTGGCGTCCAGGGGTGCGCCGGTGTTGGCGGCGACGAGGACGCCGTCTCTGAGGGTGAGCCGCAGCCGGCCCGGCACGCCGGCCCTGGCCGCGGCGTCGGCGGCGTTCTGAGCGAGCTCGACGACGAGCCGGTCCCGGTACCCGCCGAGGACGAGGTCCTCCTCGGCGTTGGCGTCCTCCCGGAAACGCGCGGGGCTCGTGGCCCAGGCATCCAGCACCCCGCGACGCAGGCGGGCCGTGCCGAAGGGGTCCGCGCCCTCGGGTGCCGGCCGCACGAACTTGCTCACGATCACTCTCCTCATCGGCGTGGGCTCGAAGGTACCGCGCGCCGAAGCACCGACAGAACGCCCCACGGCCCCACACCGGAACCCCGGGCCACCCCACATCACAATCCCACAACAACTGCCTTCCGCCGCCCCCGAGACCCCGCCGGGAGCCCCACGAAGCACACCGGGCGACGGTTCCGAAGTGGCACGGAAGGCGGGCCCCGGACCGACCTCGGCAGGGACCCGGGTCACCCAGGAAAAGCCTGGTCGGTCCTGCGGAGCGCCGAGATGACCGCCGGTAGAGCGGCGACGGGCACCCCGAGGAACCGGTGCAGGCCCCTGAGAAGCAGGGGCAGGCCCCCGGGGGCCGGGACGGGCCCCCGAGGAACCGGGGCAGGCGCCCGAGAAGCATGGGCAGGTCCCGGGGGCCGGGACGGGGCCCTGAGGAACCAGGACGGGCACCCCGAGGACCCGGAGCGGGCACCCCGAGGCCCCGGAGCGGGCCCCCAGGGAACCAGGACGGGCACCCCGAGGAACCGGGGCAGGCACCCGAGAAGCAGGGGCAGGTCCCGGGGGCCGGGACGGGGCCCTGAGGAACCAGGACCGGTACGCCGAGGGGCCTGGTGGGGCTAGGAGTGGCCCAGTTCTGCTGTGTCCGTGTCCGGTTTCTCCGGGACGGAGCCCGAGTCGGCGGCCGGGCGGAGCGGGAACGGGTCGACGCGGGTCTCGTCGATCACCGGCGGTGCCGGCCGCGGCGGCGTCGGCATGACCGCCGCCTCCGAGTGGCCGCCGCAGCCGTACGCCAGGGAGACCACCCGGCCGTCGGCCGGGGAGAACTCGTTGGCACAGACGCCGAAGGCCTGACCGAGGGAGCCGCCGATGGGCGTGAGGAAACCGCAGCTCACGCACGATGCGGGGGCCGCCTGGGCCATGGGCGTCTTGGGGCCGAAGCCGTCCTCCCAGCGATCGGCCGCGGTGTGCAGGCCGTAGCGGGAGAGGACCCGGGCGCGACGCAGGCCCAGTTCCTCGGCGACCGCCGCGATGGTGCCCCGGCGCGGAGCCGCCGGGAGGGCCGCGGGCGGGGCCGGCGTCACCTCCGCGTCCTCCGCCTCCACCAGCTCGGCCATCTCCTCGGAGAGGGGCGAGTTCGGCGTCGGCTCGTCCGAGTCGAAGTAGCCCGGCTGAAGGCGCGGATCGTCCTCGCCGGTGTACCCGGGCTCCAGACGCAGGTCCTCCGCGTCCGTGGGAAGGAGGTCGCCCGGACCCATGTCGCCGGGGCGCAGGCGGTCGCTCCACGGAACCCATTCGGGGGCCAGGACCGCGTCCGGGCCGGGCAGCAGGACGACCTCGTCGAGCGTGACGGTCTTGGCGCGGGAGGCCCGTGCCACGGTCGCCGCCCAGCGCCAGCCGCGGTAGCCCAGTTCCTTGCACTCGAAGTAGTGGGTGACCACCCGGTCGCCCTCGGAGACGAATCCCGCATGCTCACCGACCACGCCGGGGGCGGCTGCCTCCTCGGCTGCGGCGCGTGCGAGGTCGACGGCCTCGGCGCACAGGCGGTCGGGGGTGCGGCTTCGCGTGGTCGCTGCGCTCACAGGTATCGCTTCTCTCCTACGCCGTCTCTCGGTGCGCCGGCCTGAAGGCGGCGGGTGCGGACGGAGCGGCTGGGGGTACCTCCCAGGCTCTTGAGCACTGGGGGAGGGCCGCGTCGACGTCCGCGCCCGATCGCGCTCGGGCGCACCTGCTGTCATCCATTCTGCGGGATGGCCGGGAGGCGCGCGGCCGAGAACAATCGCCACGGCGCGCTACGCACGCTACCTGCTCGCGGACGCTCGGCCTACACCGACGGGACGTTTCCCGCTCACAGAAGCCGCCGAACCGGCGCCGAACACCCTCCGGACGCGCCCGGCGCGCGGACGATCACACGCCCATACGCGCGGTAACCGCACTACGTACCGCTTTTCCGGGGCACTATGACGGGGTGGCAGCCGCGAGGACACCCCAGGACGCCACCGGTACCGGTGCGACGAAGGGGAACAAGGGGAGGAGCCGGGTGAGCGGTTCGGGCCGGATGAGCGGGTCCGTCCGCGCGGTCGGCCGTGCCCTGCACTTCCCGTTCACCGGCGCCGCCCGCGGAATCCGCAAGGCCACCCACGCGCACGGCGCCGGCGAGTCCGGCCTCGGCAAGCTGATCGAGCTGCACGGCGTGAACGGCGCCGGCGATGTCATGATCACCATCGCGCTCGCCTCCACCGTGTTCTTCTCGGTGCCCACCGACGAGGCCCGTGGGCGCGTCGCGCTGTACCTCGCCATCACCATGGCCCCCTTCACCGTCCTCGCCCCCGTCATCGGCCCGCTCCTCGACCGGCTCCCGCACGGGCGGCGCGCAGCGATGGCCGGGGCCATGCTCGCCCGGGCGCTCCTCGCGCTCGTGCTGTCCGGCGCCGTCGTCACCGGCAGCATCGAGATGTATCCGGCCGCGCTCGGGGTGCTCGTCGCCTCCAAGGCGTACGGGGTGGTCAGAAGCGCCGTCGTACCCCGGCTGCTGCCGCCCCGGTTCTCCCTGGTCAGGGCCAACTCGCGGGTCACCCTCGGCGGCCTCCTCGCCACCGGTATCGCCGCGCCCGTGGGGGCGGGACTCCAGGCCCTCGGGCCGCGCTATCCCCTCTACGGCGCCTTCGTGATCTTCGTGGCCGGTACCTTCCTGTCCTTCTCGCTGCCCCGCAAGGTCGACTCCGCCAAGGGCGAGGCCGTGGCGCTGCTCGCCGCCGACGAGCAGCACCTGCACGGGCCGCACCGGCAGCCGGTGAAGCGCCCGGGTCTCAGGACCGTCGGCATCGCCGTCACGCACGCCCTCGGCGCCAACGCGGCCCTGCGCTGGCTGTCCGGGTTCCTGACCTTCTTCCTGGCGTTCCTGCTGCGCGAGCACCCGCTGACCGGGCAGAGCGCGGCCGTGTCGCTGGGCATGGTGGCGGTGTCGGCGGGCGTGGGCAACGCGCTCGGCACGGCGGTGGGGGCGTGGCTGCGGTCCAAGGCCCCGGAGTTGATCATCGTGACGGTCGTCGCGGTCGTGCTGGGCGCGGCGATCGTCGCCGCGGCGTTCTTCGGGGCGTTCCTGGTGGCGTGCATGGCGGCGGTCGCCGGGTTCTCGCAGGCCCTGGCCAAGCTGTCGCTGGACGCGCTGATCCAGCGGGACGTGCCCGAGCTGGTGCGCACCTCGGCGTTCGCCCGCTCGGAGACGCTGCTCCAGGTCTGCTGGGTGTTCGGCGGCGCGGTCGGCATCGTGATGCCGCTGAACGGCGCGCTGGGCCTGTCGGTGGCCGCCGCGGTGGTCGCGCTGGGCTGGCTGACCACGGTCCGCGGTCTGCTGTCCTCGGTGCGGCACGGGAGCGGTGCGAAGCCTCGCGTGGCGTAACCGCGTGGCCCGACACACAGCCTCGCCGCCCCCCACGTAAAGAGAGGGCTGGGCGTGCCCGATAGCCTTCCGCCATGACCACGATGCCCCGCGGCGGAGCCGCTGATGTACCTGGCGTTGCGCGACGCCGCCGCGTCGTCGCCGCCGCCGGCGCCGTTTGTGCCGGACTGCTCGTCCTGTCGGCCTGCGACAAGCCGACCCCGCTGTCCACGATCACCGTCGGCCACACCTCGGTCAGCGCCGAGGCCACCTGTGGCGGGGAGCGCGACACCCTCCAGGCCGCCGCGCTGACCAAGTGCCTCGCGGACAAGGACATCGAGTCGATCACCGTCGACCCGGACGAGACCGTCCGCTTCGGCGTCGACCCCGACGTGGCCGACAAGCGCTGGACGATCCTGATGAACGGTCAGCCGCTCACCGAGGACAGCGACAAGACCTACCGCACGATCCCGGGCAGCGTGTTCTTCAACGCCCAGTACGGCGCCCAGGGCGACTCCACCCTCGTCTCCATCAAGGCAGGCGACGGCAAGAAGGACAGCCAGGCGGTGACCGGCCTGTGGTCGTTCAAGCTCAAGAAGGACGACTGACCACGTCCCGTACCCGCGTCCTCGTGGCCACCGCGGTCCCCGCCGAGCGGGACGCGGTGGCCCGGGCGCTGCCCGGGTCCGGCCCCGAGGTGCGCCTGCCCGGTGCGATCCTGCACCGCGCGGGCGAGTCCTGCGACCTGCTCGCCGCCGGGGTCGGCCCGGCCCTGGCCGCCGCCTCCGTCTCGGCGGCCCTCACGGCCGCCGCGCTGGGGGGCGACCCCTACGGCCTGGTCGTCTCGACGGGCATCGCCGGCGGCTTCGCGCCCGCCGCCCCCGTCGGTTCGCTGGTCCTCGCCGACGAGATCACCGCCGCCGACCTGGGCGCCGAGACCGCCGACGGCTTCCTGCCCGTCACCGAGCTGGGCTTCGGCACCGTCACCCACCGTCCGCCCGCGTCCCTCGTACGAGAGGCCGCGGCCGCCACCGGGGCCCTGACCGGCGTCGTCCTGACCGTCTCGACGGTCACCGGCAGCGCCGCCCGGGCCGCCGCCCTCCGCGCACTGCACCCGCGCGCCCTGGCCGAGGCGATGGAGGGCTTCGGGGTCGCCGAGGCCGCCGCCGCGCACGGCGTGCCCGTGCTGGAGATCCGCGCGGTCTCGAACCCCGTCGGCCCCCGCGACCGCGACGCCTGGCGCATCGGCACGGCGCTCGCCGCCCTGACCACGGCCTTCGGGAAGCTCACACCCGTCCTGGAGAGTTGGAACCCACATGACCGGTGACGATCTGAAGATCGCGTACTCGCCCTGCCCCAACGACACGTTCGTCTTCGACGCCCTCGCCCACGGCCGTGTGCCGGGCGCACCCGGGTTCGACGTGACGTTCGCGGACATCGACATCACCAACGGCATGGCCGAGCGCGGCGAGTTCGACGTGCTGAAGGTGTCGTACGCCGTGCTGCCGTACGTCCTGGACCGGTACGCGCTGCTCCCGTGCGGGGGCGCGCTGGGCCGGGGCTGCGGCCCGCTGGTGCTGACGAGGGAGGCCGGGCTCGAACTGACCGGCCGTACGGTCGCCGTACCGTCCGAGAAGTCGACGGCGTACCTGCTGTTCCGGCTCTGGGCGGCGGAGACGGTCCCGGAGGGCGTCGGCGAGATCGTCGTCATGCCGTTCCACGAGATCATGCCGGCCGTGCGGGACGGGAAGGTCGACGCGGGGCTGGTGATCCACGAGGCCCGCTTCACCTACCGCGACTACGGGCTGCACAAGCTCGCGGACATGGGCGAACACTGGGAGGCCACGACCGGCCTGCCGATCCCGCTCGGCGCCATCATCGCCAAGCGCTCGCTGGGCGGGCAGACCCTCGCCGGGCTCGCCGACTCGATCCGCGCCTCCGTGCGCGCCGCCTGGGACGCCCCGGAGGTCTCCCGTCCGTACGTCATGGAACACGCTCAGGAAATGGACCCGTCCGTCGCCGACCAGCACATCGGTCTGTACGTCAACGAGTTCACGGCGGACCTGGGCGAGGACGGCTATGCGGCGGTCAGGGGATTGCTGACCCGCGCGGCGGCCGAGGGGCTGTTGCCGCCCCTCGGCCCGGACGCGCTCGCTTTCCCGTGACGGCTGCGGATTCGCCTGAGGCCGGTACCGGTCAGACGTCCAACTGGTCGGCGACCGCGCGCAGCAGACCGGCGATCTGCTTGCCGGAGGTCTTCTCCGGGTAACGGCCCTTCTCGAGCATCGGGGTGATGTTCTCGAGGAGGGTGGTCAAGTCCTGGACGATGGAGGCCAGTTCGTCGGGCTTCTTGCGCTGTGCGGCGGCGACCGAGGGGGTCGGGTCGAGAACGACGACGGAGAGCGCCTGGTCGCCGCGCTGTCCGGCGACGACGCCGAACTCCACTCGCTGGCCCGGCTTCAGCGCCTCGACTCCGGCAGGCAGGACGGAGGAATGGACGAAGACGTCACCGCCGTCGTCACGGGAGAGAAAGCCGAAGCCCTTCTCGGTGTTGAACCATTTGACCTTGCCGGTAGGCACGTCTGTCCTCGTCCTCGTACTCGTCGGAAAGCTGCTTCCCGAACTCCGAAACAGCTCTGAACGGCTCTGGATAGCACTCGGGCGGGTCGACCACGACCCGCCGGTACCAAGGCTAATGGTCTTCGGGCCGGTGACAAGACGTCCCCCGGTTGTTCCTTCGCGCAGGGAACTACCCTGGTCCGGTGCGTGACAAAACCCAAACGAATTCCGCCGCTCCCGGTGACCGACTGATCCGTGCCGGTGCCATCGTGTTCTTCGTCGGCGCCGTGGCCACACTGGTCACAGTCGCCCCACTCCTTCTCGATACGACGCCTTTTCCGACGTACATGTTCGGGTTGAGCATGTTCATGGGCGTCGGATTCCTCATCGCGGGCGCGGGCGTCCTGCGATCGGTCGCCGCGGGCCGGCGTCAGGCGCGGGGCGCCGTGCGATAGGTCTCGAGGTGACCGGCCAGCCAGGCCGGGAATTCGGTGAGGTCGGTGAGCACGACATCCGCACCGGCGCTCCGCAGTTCCTCCGCATCGATCGGCCCGGTCGGCACGGTCACCGACAGCGCCCCGGCGGCGCGCGCGCCGAGCACGTCGCCCACGTGGTCGCCGACGTAGACGCTCGCGCCGTGCTCACGCAGCGCCTGCGCCTTCTGCTCCGCCCAGAGGTTGCCGATGACCGCGTCGGGGCCGAGGCGCAGATACTCCACCTGGAGCTTGGCGTTGGGCTCGTGCTTGGCCGTGACGATGATCGCCCGGCCGCCGGCCGCCCGCACCGCCGCGATCGACTCCCGGGCGCCGGGCAGCGCGGTCGCGCCGGTGACGCCGTGCTCGGGGTACAGGGAGCGGTACAGGTCTGCGACGGCCGCGACCCGCTCCGCCGGGTACCAGTGCGCCAGCTCGGTCTCGGGCGGCGGCCCGAGCCGGGTGACCACCAGATCGGCGTCGATGTACGTCCCCGTCCGCTCGGCGAGCGCCGCATAGGTGGCGCGGATGCCGGGCCGGGAGTCGATGAGGGTCATGTCGAGGTCGAAGCCGACGGTGAGCAGGGGTGACGTCATGCGGCCCATTCTGCCTGGTCGGCGCGGCCCTCCTACCTGCGTTTCTGGGACCGCCAGACCAGGAACAGCGCCGATGCCACGGCCGCGCCCCGGATCACCCAGGGCCAGGTCTGGGCGACGGCGTCGTTCATGTGCCCGTCCGCGACGGGGTCGCCCCAGCGCCCCTCGGACCGTCCCCACAGCCAGACGATCCCGGCCGTGATCGCGAGCCCCGGCAGCCCCATGACGGCGAACTTCGTCTCCCGCTCGGTCAGCCGGCGCGAGGCGTAGGCGATGAGCCACCCGAGGATCAGCCCGAACCAGTTCCCGAGCGCCGCGCCGACGACGAGAGCACCGGCGGCGATCAGCAGCAGGGGGTTGCTCCAGCGGGCCCGTTCACCCGAGGACGAGCGCCGAAGGAGCCGCAGCCGACGCCGACGCGGCCGACCGCCGCCGCCGTCCGCACCCGGTTCCCCCTCACCCTCTTCCTCCCGCTCCTCCCCCTCCTCCTCGAGTTTCCTGGGCCGCGGAGGCTTGAGCAGATCCGCGATCTCCACTCCGCCGACGAACCCCGGCACGTCCTCGCCGATGCCCAGCGGGGTCGGCTCGTTCAGCCACCAGTCGGGCGTCCCGCGGCCGTCGCCCAGCTCGTGCGCCGGGGCGCGGTGCGGCGGGGACGCCACGTCGGAAGGCGCGGCGGGGGCGGCGGGGGCGGCGGGGGGCGGCGCGCCGGTCCGGGGCCGCGGCACGACCCGCCGGATGCCCTTCGGCCGCTCCGGCTCGTCCTCACGGTCGCGCTGCGCGGGCACGGAGGGCGGCGCCGGCGTCTGCGGCGCGTCGCCGCCGCGACCGGCCGCTGCGGCGACGATGTCGTCGGGACTGCCGAGGCGGTCGATGATGCGGCGGACGGCGGCGGGCGAGTCGACGACCGCCTTCGCCCGGCGCCGGTCGATCTCGTTGCGCAGCTCGGAGACGAGCCTCATCCGCGTGGCCGACGACAACTGCCGCTGCTGCGCGACATCCCCGACCCGGCTCAGATACTCGTAGACGACTTGGTCGCTCTCGATCCCCACGAGAAGAAGCTACCGCCTCCCCTCCCCCGCACCGCTCCTTCCATGCCGCCGCCCCGCATCACCGAGCCCGTGCGACGCCACCGGTCGGACACCGGCCCGCACCACCCGGCCCGTCCGGCGATCGGGGACGAGGCCCCTCCAGGGCCGAAGCGGGGGTCCGGGGGCGCAGCCCCCGGGGGACGCCAACCGCTACCGTGGGCAAGATGAGCACCGAGGACCAGCGGGCCCCCCGTTCCCTAGCGGCAGCGCTCCGCGCCCGGGACGACGCTTCCCTTGCCGCACTCCTGCGCGCCCGCCCCGACCTCATCACCCCGGTCCCCACCGACCTCACTCAGCTCGCCACCCGCGCCGGCACCCGCGCCTCCGTCGTCCGCGCGCTGGAGCGGCTCGACCGGTTCGCCCTCCAGACCGCGGAGGCGCTGGCCGTGGCCGGCGACCCGGCGACGTACGCCGAACTGCTCGGTCTGATGGCGGGCGACACCCGCGACCAGGCGGTCGCCGACGCCCTGCCCGGCGCCCTGGCCGCGCTGCGGGAACAGGCCCTGGTCTGGGGCGACGAGGGCAGCCTCCGCCTCGTCCGCACCGCCCGGGAACTGCTCGCGCCGTCCGCGCAGCACCCCTCCCCGACGGGGCTCGGGCCGAGCGTGCGGGAGGCGACGGCGGGCATGTCCCCGGGCCGGATCCAGGAGCTGGTGGTGGCGGCCGGGCTGCCGTCCACGCACGACTCGGTGTCCGCCGCCGGCGCGCTCACCGCCCTGTTCACGCACCGCAGGAAGATGGCCGCCCTGCTCGCGAAGGCGCCCGCCGACTCCGTCGACGTCCTGAAGCGGCTGATGTGGGGGCCACCGTACGGGCAGGTCACGGCCGATCCGGGGGCACGGCTGCGCTGGCTGCTCGATCGCGGGCTGCTGCTGCCTACGGCGCCCGGAACCGTCGTCCTGCCCCGCGAGGTGGCCCTGCACCTGCGCGAGGGCCGGGCCCACCGCGCGGCGGAACCCGTGCCGCCCACGGTCGAGGCACTCGCCACGCACCGTCCACAGGTGGTGGACGCGACGGCGGCCGGGCAGGCGTACACGGCGTTGGCGACCGTGGAGGAGCTGCTGAAGGACTGGCACGAGGGCGGCCCCGCGGTCCTGCGGGCCGGCGGGCTGAGCGTGCGCGACCTCAAGCGGACGGCCGTGGCCCTCGACGTGTCCGAGCCGATGGCCGCGTTCTGGGTGGAGCTGGCGTACGCGGCCGGGCTGCTCGCCTCGGACGGGGAGGCCGAGGAGCGGTACGCGGCCACCCCGGAGTACGACGAGTGGCTGGAGCGGGCCCCCGCCGACCGGTGGGCGCAGCTCGCGCAGGCCTGGCTGGCGGCGACCCGGACGTCCGGGGTGGTCGGCGGCCGGGACCTCAAGGAACGGGCCCTGTCGGCGTTGGGGCCCGGCCTGGACCGGTCCGCCGCGCCCGAGGTGCGCCATCGCGTGCTGACCCTGCTGGCCGGGCTGCCCGAGGGCGCCGCGCCGGACCCGGAGGCGGTGCTGGCCCGGCTGCGCTGGGAGCGCCCGCTGCGCGGACCGCAGAGCCGGCAGAGCCCGCAGGCTCAACAGGGCTCGCAGGGCTCCGAGGGCGACGACGACCTGCGTTCCCGGCTGGCCCGCTGGACCCTGACGGAGGCCGAGCTGCTGGGCGTGACCGGCCGCGGCGCGCTGTCGGCGCACGGGCGGGCGCTGCTGGGGGCACGGTCCGCGACCGGACCGGCCACCGCCGCCGCGACCGCGCGGACCGGCCCGACCGGCCCGACCGGCCCCGGCGACAAGCTCCCCGTGCCGCACCGCGCGACCGCCGCCGGATCCTCCGCCGCGCCCCTCTCGCCTCCCGAGCAGGCCGTGGCCACGGCGGCCGCCGCCCGTCTGCTCGCCCCGCTGCTGCCCGAGCCCCTGGACCACGTCCTGCTCCAGGCCGACCTGACCGCGGTCGCCCCCGGCCCGCTGCGGCGCCCGCTGGCCGACGTGCTGAGCGTCCTCGCGGATGTCGAGTCCAAGGGCGGCGCGACCGTCTACCGCTTCACACCCGGTTCGGTGCGCCGCGCCCTGGACGCCGGCCGCAGCGCCTCCGACCTGCACGCCTTCCTCGCCGAGCACTCCCGTACGCCGGTGCCGCAGCCGCTGGCGTACCTGATCGACGACGTGGCCCGTCGGCACGGCCATCTGCGGGTGGGCGCGGCCTCGGCCTACGTCCGCTGCGACGACGACGCCCTGCTGAACGAGATCCTGGCCGACAAGCGCGCCGCCGCCCTGCGCCTGCGCCGCCTGGCCCCGACGGTGCTCGCGACCCAGGCCGACCCGGCGGCCCTCCTCGAGGGTCTGCGCTCGATGGGCTTCGCGCCCGCCGCCGAGTCGGCCGAGGGGGATGTCCTGATCACCCGCGCCCATGCCCACCGCACCCCGCCCCGCACGGCCCCCGAGCCGGTGCCGGACGGTCCGCCGGTGCCCGACACCACCCTGCTCACCGCGGCGATCCGCGCGATCAGAGCGGGCGACCTGGCCGCCACGGCTCCCCGCAAGCCGGCCGAGGACGCCGCCCCGCTCGCCCCGGGCGAACTGCCCCGGACCAGCTCCGCCGAGACCCTCGCCACCATGCAGGCCGCCGTCCTCACCGGCGAGGCCCTGTGGATCGGCTACGTCAACGCCGAAGGCACCGCCAGCCAGCGCGTCATCGCCCCGGTCCGGGTGGAGGGGGGCTTCGTGACGGCGTACGACCACACGGCGGACGAAGTCCGCACGTACCCGCTGCACCGGATCACGGGAGTCGCGGAACTGGCGGACGACTGACCCCGAAACGACCGGCAGACGCACGACCGCCGGACACCCGGCCGCAAGGCACCCGGCCGCCGGTTCAGGGACCGCCGGTCGGATGGCGTCGGGCCGGGGCCCGGCCGGTCAGCATTCTGCGACGGAGGCGTCCGCGGGCAGGCCGAAGTGGGCGCGGGCCGTGGCCTCCAGGGCGCGGGACGACATCGGGTCCTGGAGGGAGGGCCTGGTGAAGACCCCGAAGTGGGATTCCGTCCACCGCCCGTAACCGTCGCCGTCCGGCGGCTCCTCGCGGGAGACGACCCGGTAGCCCCCGGCAGCCACCTCGTCCCGCCGCAAACGCACCACCTGCGGATACTGTCCGGCGCCGCACTCGACCAGGCCGTCGCCCTGCACCCCGTACTCGACGCACAGCGTGTTGACGCCGGCCCGCACCTCGCCCGCGTGCTCCTCCAGTTCGAGCGCCTCCGCCCGGCAGAACCAGCGGGCCCGGAGCGCGGGCGCGGTCTCGCCGCCCCGCGACTCCGCCGCGATCCTGGCCTCGATCACCGGCCGTACCTCGCCCCACAACCGCCCGTCGATGTCCGCGGGCCACATCACCCAGGTGCCCGTGGCCGCCAGCACCGCCGCGGCTCCCACGCCGACCGCACCTCTGCGGAACGACAGGACCGACATACCGTGACTCCCCACCGCGTCGCGTCGATCGCGCTGCTCCCCCGGTCAGACCCACGAACGCAGGTCAGGGTTGCGCGGGGCCGCCGGGAAGAAGCGGGCCACCGCTACGGCGCGCCGTACGGCACACTGGAGGTTTGGCCCGTGCGGAAGGGATGGCGTACGTGAACGGACCGCTGATCGTCCAGTCGGACAAGACTCTGCTCCTGGAGGTCGACCATGAGCAGGCGGACGACTGCCGTCGTGCCATCGCGCCGTTCGCGGAGCTGGAGCGCGCGCCGGAGCACATCCACACCTACCGGCTGACGCCGCTGGGCCTGTGGAACGCGCGGGCCGCCGGGCACGACGCCGAGCAGGTCGTGGACGCGCTCGTGCAGTACAGCCGCTACCCGGTGCCGCACGCGCTGCTCGTCGACATCGCCGAGACGATGGACCGCTACGGCCGTCTGACCCTGAGCAAGCACCCGGCGCACGGCCTCGTGCTCACCACCACCGACCGGCCGGTGCTGGAGGAGATCCTGCGCTCCAAGCGAGTCGCTCCGCTGGTCGGCGTCCGGATCGACCCGGACAGCGTCGCCGTGCACCCCTCCGAGCGCGGTCAGATCAAGCAGACGCTGCTGAAGCTCGGCTGGCCGGCCGAGGACCTCGCGGGATACGTCGACGGCGAGGCGCATCCGATCGAGCTGGCCGAGGACGGCTGGGCGCTGCGGCCCTACCAGAAGCAGGCGGTGGAGAACTTCTGGCACGGCGGCAGCGGGGTCGTGGTGCTGCCGTGCGGTGCGGGCAAGACCCTGGTCGGCGCCGGGGCGATGGCCCAGGCGAAGTCGACCACGCTGATCCTCGTCACGAACACCGTCTCCGCACGGCAGTGGAAGCACGAGCTGGTGAAGCGGACGTCGCTGACCGAGGAGGAGATCGGCGAGTACAGCGGGACGCGCAAGGAGATCCGGCCGGTCACCATCGCCACGTACCAGGTGCTCACGACCCGGCGGAAGGGCGTCTACCCGCACCTGGAGCTGTTCGACTCCCGGGACTGGGGGCTCATCCTCTACGACGAGGTGCACCTGCTGCCGGCTCCGGTGTTCAAGTTCACGGCGGATCTCCAGGCACGTCGGCGTCTCGGCCTGACCGCGACCCTCGTCCGCGAGGACGGCCGTGAGTCGGACGTGTTCTCCCTGATCGGTCCGAAGCGGTTCGACGCGCCGTGGAAGGAGATCGAGGCGCAGGGCTACATCGCGCCCGCGGACTGCGTCGAGGTCCGGGTGAACCTGACGGACTCCGAGCGGCTGGCGTACGCGACCGCCGAGGCGGAGGAGAAGTACCGCTTCTGCGCGACGACGGCGACGAAGCGCAAGGTGACGGAGGCGCTCGTCCGCCGCTTCGCGGGCCAGCAGATCCTGGTCATCGGCCAGTACATCGACCAGCTGGACGAGCTGGGCGAGCACCTGAACGCTCCGGTGATCAAGGGCGAGACCTCCAACGCGCAGCGCGAGAAGCTCTTCGACGCCTTCCGGCAGGGTGAGATCAGCGTCCTGGTGGTGTCCAAGGTCGCGAACTTCTCGATCGACCTGCCGGAGGCGACGGTCGCCATCCAGGTGTCGGGCACCTTCGGCTCCCGTCAGGAGGAGGCCCAGCGACTGGGCCGGGTCCTGCGCCCGAAGGCGGACGGCCACCAGGCCCACTTCTACTCGGTGGTGGCACGGGACACCCTCGACCAGGACTTCGCGGCGCACCGCCAGCGCTTCCTGGCGGAACAGGGCTACGCGTACCGGATCATGGACGCGGACGAGCTGCTCGCGGGTGAGGCCTGAGTCATCCGCGGCGGCGGACGCCCGCTTCCTCGCCGTACCCGCCGAGAATGATCACGTCGAAGGCGGCGCCCGCGAAGACCTTCACGGCGCGCAGGGCGTCGCCGAGACGGTGGCGGTGCAGGTCGGGCGTATCGGACAGGGAGGTCGCGCCGGACGGGCGACCGGGGGCCGGGGTGATGGTCGCAGCACTCATGTCTCCATGATGCGAGCCGCGGCGTAAAGCGGGCATCGGTCCCAGGTCCCCATTCGGCGTACTACTCCGGTACACCTGCGGGCGGGGTGTCCCCTACGGGACGGACGGCCGTCGGGCAGGGGTGGGAGGGCTCCCGGTGGACGGAGCGGGCCGGCACCGGGAGGCGTCCCGATAAACGCGTTGGCACGCCTCTCTCTCGTTCACCTACAATCTCCGCTCTTGCCCGCCTCCCTTTCCGGAGTGCCGCCGTCCGGACGGAAACCGGACGGACCCACCCCAGCGCCCCCTCAGCCGGTCCGGAGGCACCCCCTTGTCCACGCCGTCCACACCGTCCACGTCCGTCGACGACGATCCGCTCGCCCGCGAACGCGCCCACCTCAGCTCCTCCCGGCGGGCGCTGCGCGCCATGCGCGAGGACGTCGAAGCCCTCGACATCAGCGACGTCACCGCGAACTGGGTCAACGCCCGGATCCTGGAACGCCAGATGGGCGAGCGGATCAAGGCGCTCGCCGACCTCAGCGACACCCCGCTGTTCTTCGGCCGGCTCGACTACCTGCACGCTCCCGGCGCCGAGCGGGCGGAGGGCGCGGAGGGGGAGCAGTTCTACATCGGGCGACGGCATGTGCACGACGGCGACGGCGACCCGATGGTCGTCGACTGGCGTGCGCCGGTCTCGCAGCCGTTCTACCGGGCGTCGAAGAAGGACCCGATGGACGTCGGGCTGCGCCGCCGCTTCGGGTACACCGGCGGCGACCTCACCGCCTACGAGGACGAGCATCTGTCCGACCCGGCGGAGACGGCGCGGACCAGCAAGCTGCTCCAGCGGGAGATCGAGCGGCCCCGTGTCGGACCGATGCGTGACATCGTCGCCACCATCCAGCCCGAGCAGGACGAGATCGTGCGCAGCGGGCTGGGCGGGACGGTCTGCGTCCAGGGAGGCCCGGGTACCGGTAAGACGGCCGTCGGTCTGCACCGGGTGGCGTATCTGCTGTACGCCCACCGCGAGCGGCTCGCCCGCACCGGCACGCTGGTCATCGGACCGAACCGGTCGTTCCTGCACTACATCGAGCAGGTGCTGCCGGCGCTGGGCGAGTTGGCGGTGCGCCAGGGCACGGTCGACGACCTGGTGGCCCACGTCGAGGTGCGGGGCACGGACGACGCGGCGGCGGCGATGGTCAAGGGGGACGCGAGGATGGCGGAGGTGCTGCGGCGCGCCCTGTACTCGCACGTCAGCATGCCGGGCGAACCGCTCGTCGTCGTGCGCGGCTCGCGGCGGTGGCGGCTTCCGGCGTACGAGATCGAGGAGATGGTCCGGGAGTTGCTGGACCGGGGCATCCGCTACGGCGCCGCCCGCGAGGCCCTGCCGCAGCGCATCGCGCACGCCGTGCTGGTGCAGATGGAACGCTCGGGCGAGGCACCGGACGACCGGGTGCAGGACGCCGTCGCCCGCAACAGCGCGGTGAAGGCGGCCGTGAAGGAGGTCTGGCCGGCCGTCGAACCGGCGAAGCTGGTCCTTCGGCTGCTCACGGACGCGGACTTCCTCGCCGAGCACGCGAAGGGCGTGCTGACCGAGGACGAGCAGAAGACCATCCTGTGGGCGCTGCCGGGATCCGGCAGAAGGCCGGCCCGGTCCGTGAAGGCGGCCAGGTGGTCGGCGGCGGACGCGGTGCTGATCGACGAGGCGACCGACCTCGTCGAGCGCACCCACTCCCTGGGACATGTGGTCCTGGACGAGGCGCAGGACCTGTCCCCCATGCAGTACCGGGCGGTCGGCCGCCGCTGTACGACGGGTTCGGCGACCGTGCTGGGCGACCTGGCGCAGGGCACCACGCCGTGGGCGACCCGCAGCTGGCAGGAGGCCCTCGGTCACCTGGGCAAGGCGGAGGCGGTGATCGAGGAACTGACGGCGGGTTTCCGCGTGCCGACGGACGTCATCACCTACGCCTCGCGTCTGCTCCCGTACATCGCGCCGGGTCTGACCCCCGTCGCCTCGGTCCGCGAGAACCCCGGCTTCTTCGACCTCCGGCCGGTGACCGGCACCGCCGAGGTCGTCGCGGCCTGCGAGGAGCTGCTGCGCAACGAGGGGTCGACGGGCCTGATCGCGGCCGACGCCCGGATCCCGGAGCTGGCCGAGGCGCTGACGGCGTCGGGCATCGGCTTCCTCGCCCCGGGCGAGGAGACGACGGCCGAGACCCGCCTCACCCTGGTCCCGGCCTCCCTGGCCAAGGGTCTGGAGTACGACTACGTCGTCCTGGACGAGCCCCGGGCGGTGGTCGACGGCGAGCCGGACGAGCGGACGGGCCTGCGGCGGCTGTACGTGGCGCTGACCCGAGCGGTGTCGGGCCTGATCGTGACGCACGCGGCCGCGCTGCCGCCCCAGCTCGCCTGACCGGCCCGGCCGCGTCTACGCGTCCCGCTCGTCCTGCTTCCCGTCCACCGCGAGCCGCCATTCCCGCACGGCGGCCGCCGACACGGGCCCGGTCCAGCCGTCCGGCCGGGCCGCGCCGCCGATGTGGAAGGCGTCGACGCCTCCCGCCCTCAGCACCGGCACATGGTCGAGGCGCAGCCCGCCGCCGACGAGGAGCTGCTGCTCGTACCCCTGCTCCCCGCCCCGTGCCGCCTCGGCGAGGAGGGTGGGCAGGCCGGTGTCGACGCCGGTGGCGGAACCGGCCGTGAGGTAGGTGTCCAGGCCGGGCAGGCCGTCGAGCTGTTTGCGCAGGGCGTCGCGGTCGCCGGCGTGGTCGAGGGCGCGGTGGAAGGTCCAGCGGCAGCCGTCCAGCTCGGCGACGATCCGCTCCACCGCGGCCAGGTCCGCCCCGCCGTCCGCGTCGAGGAATCCGAGCACGAACTCGTCCGCACCGGCCGTCCGCAGCTCGCCGGCGACCCGTACCAGGGAGTCGATCTGCTCGGCGGGTCCCGCCGCGAAGCCGTCGGAGTGTCTGAGCATCACGCGCAGGGAGAGGTCGACGGCGGCCCGGATCGCGGCGAAGACCGCGACCGGCGGGGTGAGCCCGTCGGCGGCCATGTCGGTGACCAGCTCGAGGCGGTCCGCGCCTCCGGTCTGGGCGGCGACCGCGTCCTCGACGTCGAGGGCGATCACCTCCAGAACTGCACGCTTGCTCATGGCACCCCATTCGTCGGCGTTCATCGGCCCCACTGGGCGGCTACAGGTCTAGTCCAATTCAAGAATACGCCGGAGAACCCCCGCCGCACGCGCGACAATGGGGCCATGGCCGATCTCGACGCCCTGCGCACCCGTTTCAGCCACACCCTGGACAGGACCCGGGGCCCGGCCGCCGGTCCCGACCCGGCGCCGTACTGCGACGACCTCCTCGCCCGCTGGCAGGAGCCGCAGCGCCGCTACCACACGCTCAAGCACCTCACCGACGTCCTCGACCGCGTCGACGTGCTCGCGGAGCACGCCGCCGACCCGGACGTCGTCCGGCTGGCCGCCTGGTTCCACGACGCCGTCTACCTTCCCGACCGGTCCGAGAACGAGGAGCGCTCCGCCCGTCTCGCCGAGCGCGCCCTGCCCGAGGCGGGTGTGTCGCCGGAGCGGACCGCCGAGGTCGCGAGGCTCGTCCGGCTCACCGTCACCCACGATCCGTCCGACGACGACCTCGACGGCCAGGTGCTGTGCGACGCCGACCTCGCGATCCTCGCCGCCCCGCCGACCGCGTACGCCGCCTACACCGCCGCCGTCCGCGAGGAGTACCACTTCGTCCCCAGCGACGCCTTCCGGGCCGGCCGGGCGGACATCCTGCGTCAACTCCTCGACCTGCCCCGGCTGTTCAGGACGCCGTACGGGAGCGAGCGGTGGGAGGCCACGGCCCGCTACAACCTGCGGGGCGAGCTGGAACTGCTCACCTCGTGACCACCCCGCGCATCCCCGCCGGACGCCTCACCCTCGAGGGCGTCTCGCCCAGCGCCGCCGCCGGACTGCGGGCGGGCGGCGGCGGCGGCTTCGTCTGGCTCGGGGGCGGACCGTTCGAGGGGACGCGGGACGCCGCCGGGACGATGGTGCGGGCGTTCGTGTCCGGCGTGCACCGGCCGGAGTTCGGCATGTACGTCCTGGTGCGACGGGAGGACGGCCGGGCCGTCGGCAGCGTGAGCTTTCACGCCGCCCCCGACGACGACGGCCGTACGGAGATCGGCTACGACCTGGTCGAGGCGGCCCGTGGCCACGGCTACGCGACCGAGGCGCTGCGCGCGCTGGCCGGCTGGGCGCTGGCGCGGGACGACGTACGACGCCTGTTCGCGGTCGTCGGGCGGACCAACGCCCCCTCCCGGCACGTGCTCGAACGGGCCGGGTTCGTCAAGGTCGGCGGAGGCGACGAGGAGGACGCGTACGAGCTGCGCGGGCGGGAGCACCCGGCGTAAGGGTCGCCGCCGCCCGGAACGCCCGCACCCGAACCCCCGCCCGGCCCTGTCGCGACCCGCCGCCTCCCGGCCCGCCCGCCTGCCGGCCCACCTGGCTCCCGGTCGGCGTGCCCCCCGGCTTGCCCGCCTTCCGGTCCGTCTGCCTTCCGGCTTGTCTACCTTCCCGCGAACTTGCGTCTGCGGAGGCCGGCCGCCGTCAGCAGGCGCACCACCTCGCGACTGCTCACCTCTACCGCGCCGGCCGCCACCACCTCGGTGTAGCGGTGCGACGGGATGTCGTAGTGATCGCGCTCGAAGGCGCGTCGCGGGACGTCCAACGCCTCGGCGAACGCGTGCAGTTCGCCGTACGAGACATCGCTGACGAGGTGGGACCACATGCGGCCGTGCCCCGGCCAGTCCGGCGGGTCGATGTAGACGGTCACGAGAGCCTCACGAGGACGACCCGCTTCCCAGGGCCGGCCCCAGCGAGCCCACCGAGGCGACCTTCACCCCCGCCTTGTGGCACACCCAGTGCGGATCGGGGCCGAGTTCGGGCTCGACCTCGAGGGCGTGCGGGTCGCCGGAGCCGCAGACCGGGCAGACGGGCCAGCGCCCATGCCGTTCCAGCAGCGCGTCCTGCACGTCCTGCGCCACGAGTCCGGCCACGTACGCCACGCCGTCCGGCCATTGCTCGACCCACCAGCGCCGCTGCACCACGGAGTCCTCGACCAACGACACCACGTCCGCCGCGGCGACCTCGCCCGAGGCCAGGTCGGCCAGCACGAGGGCGCGTGCCGTGTGCAACGCCTGTTCCAGGGGGCTGATGGGGTCCATGCCCCCATTGTGCGCACTCTTGACCCCGAGCCCGAACAGAAAATAGCTTTCAGAGGTGACCAAGGCCGTGAAGGAAACCTTCAGTCCCGATCCCGCCGCCCTCGCCGCCAAGGTCCGCACCCTGGCCCCCTCCCTGACCCGCTCCATGCGCCGCGTCGCCGAAGCCGTCGCGAACGACCCGGCGGGCTGCGCCGCTCTCACCGTCACCGGCCTCGCCGAACACACCGGCACCAGTGAGGCGACCGTCGTGCGCACCGCCCGCCTCCTCGGCTATCCCGGCTACCGCGACCTGCGGCTCGCCCTCGCCGGGCTGGCGGCGCACCAGCGGTCCGGGCGGGCGCCCGCCCTCACCACCGACATCGCCGTCGACGATCCGCTGGCGGACGTGGTCGCCAAACTCGCCCACGACGAACGGCAGACCCTCGCCGACACCGCCGCCGCCCTCGACACCGGCCAGCTCGAGGCCGCCGTCGCCGCGGCGGCGGCCGCACGGCGCATCGACGTGTACGGCGTCGGGGCGTCCGGGCTCGTCGCCCAGGACCTCACCCAGAAGCTCCTGCGGATCGGGCTCATCGCGCACGCCCACAGCGACACCCACCTCGCGGTGACCACCGCGGTCCAACTCGCCTCCGGCGACCTCGCGATCGCCATCACGCATTCCGGTGCGACGCGCGACGTCATCGAACCGCTGCGGGTGGCGTTCGAGCACGGGGCCACCACCGTCGCCGTCACCGGACGGCCGAACAGCGCGGTGACGCAGTACGCCGATCACGTGCTGGCCACGTCGACCGCGCGCGAGAGCGAGCTGCGCCCGGCGGCGATGTCGTCCCGGACAAGTCAGCTGCTGGTGGTCGACTGCCTGTTCGTGGGGGTGGCCCAGCGCACCTACGCGACGGCCGCGCCGGCGTTGGCCGCGTCGTACGAGGCGTTGGCGCACCGGCACCGGTAGACCGTGGTGGTGCAGACAGTTGTCCCGACCCGCACCGGAAAGAGCCACCTCCGATGACCTCCCAGCCCGACCCCAGCGAGCTGCGCGCCGCGCTCGAAACCCTCACCACCGAAGCCTTCCGCTCCGATCTCGCCGAGATCGACCGGCTCCCGACCCTCGACATCGCCCGCCTCATGAACGGGGAGGACACCGAGGTCCCCACCGCCGTCGGGGCGCGGCTTGCGCAGATCGCCGCCGTCATCGACGCCGTCGCCGCCCGCATGGCCCGAGGTGGCCGGCTGGTCTACGCCGGTGCCGGCACCGCCGGACGGCTCGGGGTGCTCGACGCCTCCGAGTGCCCGCCGACCTTCAACACCGGGCCCGGCCAGGTCGTCGGGCTGATCGCCGGTGGCCCGGCGGCGGTGGTCACCTCCGTCGAGGGCGCCGAGGACTCCGCGGAGCTCGCCGAAGCCGATCTGGCCGCCCTCGTACTCACGCCCGACGACACCGTGGTCGGCGTCTCCGCCTCCGGCCGCACCCCGTACGCCGTCGGCGCCGTGCGCTACGCGCGGGCCCGGGGCGCCCTGACCGTCGGGCTGGCCTGCAACCCGGACAGCGAGCTGGCCGCCGCCGCCGAGCACGGCATCGAGGTGGTCGTGGGGGCGGAGCTGCTCACCGGCTCCACCCGGCTGAAGGCGGGCACCGCCCAGAAACTGGTCCTGAACATGATCTCGACGATCACGATGATCCGGCTGGGCAAGACCTACGGGAACCTGATGGTCGACGTCCGCGCCTCCAACGAGAAGCTGCGCGCCCGTTCACGGCGGATCGTCGCGCTGGCGACCGGGGCGGCCGAGCCGGAGATCGAGGCCGCCCTCGCGGCCACCGACGGCGAGGTGAAGAACGCGATCCTCGCCCTGCTGGCCGGCGTGGACGGGCCGACGGCCGCCCGCCTTCTGGAGGAGTCCGGGGGACATCTGCGCGCCGCGCTCGGTGCGGCGCGCGGCTGAGCCGCACGCTCGGGGGGTGCGAATCGACTCCTCCTCCACCGCCGCCGCGATCCTGCCCCTGGTGGGCGGCCCGGCGAACGTCCTGTCCGTCGCCCACTGCATGACCCGGCTGCGGCTGGGGCTCGCCGATCCGTCCCACGCGGACCAGGAGGCGCTGCGGGCCGTGCCCGGGGTGCTCGGGGTCGTCGTCGATGGCGGCTCGTACCAGGTGGTCCTCGGGCCGGGCGTGGTGACGCGGGTGACGGCCGACTTCGAGCAGCTGCTCGCCCAGCCGTCCACCGCCGCCGAACTGGGCGCGCGCGGCGCCCGGTTGCGGGAGGAGCGGCGCAGGGGCAACGCGACCCCGTTCAAGGCCGGTCTGCGCCGGCTGGCCGCCGTGTTCGTCCCGCTGATCCCCGCCCTCATCGGCTGCGGCGTCCTCGCCGGTGTGAACGGTCTGCTGCTCAACGCCGGGTGGCTGCCCGGCCTCAGCCCCGCCCTGACCGCCGTCGCCTCCGCGTTCATGGCGCTGATCGCCGTCTTCGTCGGCCACAACACGGCGAAGGAGTTCGGCGGCACCCCGATCCTGGGCGGCGCGGTCGCCGCAATCGTCGTCTACCCGGGGGTCGCGAAGGTGACGGCATTCGGGGTGACCCTCGCCCCCGGTCAGGGCGGGGTCCTCGGCGCGCTGGCCGCCGCGCTCCTCGCGACCCGCGTCGAGAAGTGGTGCCGCGGCCGGGTTCCGGAGGCGCTCGACGTCCTCCTCACGCCGACCCTGACGGTCCTCGTCTCCGGGCTCGCCACGCTGTACGGCCTGATGTACGCGGCCGGCCTGGTGTCGTCGGCCATCGGCACGGCGGCGAACTGGCTGCTGGCGACGACGGGCGCCTTCGCCGGTCTGGTGCTCGGCGGCCTCTTCCTGCCGCTGGTGATGCTCGGCCTGCACCAGGCCCTCATCCCCATCCACACCACCCTGATCGACCAGCAGGGCTACACGGTCCTGCTGCCCGTCCTGGCGATGGCGGGCGCGGGCCAGGTCGGCGCGGCGGTGGCGGTGTACGTGCGGCTGCGCCACGACACATCTCTCCGCACGACGATCAGGTCGGCGCTCCCGGCCGGGCTGCTGGGCGTCGGAGAGCCCCTGATCTACGGGGTGTCGCTCCCGCTGGGCCGCCCCTTCCTCACCGCCTGCGCGGGCGGGGCGGCCGGCGGCGCCTTCGTCGGCTTCTTCGCGATGCTGGGCGACCAGGTGGGTGCGACGGCGATCGGCCCGTCCGGCTGGGCCCTGTTCCCGCTGCTGGCCGGCAACCGGGGGCTGGGCCTGACCGCGGCGGTCTACGCGGGCGGACTCCTGACGGGATACGCGGTCGGCTTCGCGGCGACCTACGCCTTCGGCATCACCGACCGAGCAAGGACCACCACCCCTCCCCACCCGAGCAGGAGCGGAGACGGGGAGGGGGGCGAGAGCGGGTGCGAAGGCAAGAGCGGGAGCGGGAGCGGGGGCGGGGGCGGGAGCGGGGGCGGGAGCCGGAGCGGGGGCGGGTGCGGAGCCCGCCCGGGAGCCGCAGCCGGAACAGGGGGCGCGGAGCCGGACCCGAAGCGATAGCCGGAGCCGGAGTGGGGGACAAAGCCGGAGCGCGGGCGGGTGCGGAGCCCGCCCGGGAGCCGCAGCCGGAACAGGGGGCGCGGATCCGGACCCGGGCCGCAGCCTGGGCGCGGAGCCCGACCGGGAGCGATAGCCGCAGCCGGAGTAGGGGGCGCGGAGTCGGACCCGGAGCCGCAGCCGCAGCCTGGGCGCGGAGGCCGACCGGGAGCGGGAGCCCGGGCCAATGCCGGAGCGGAGCGGAGCGGGAGCGATAGCCGGAGCCGGAGTGGGGGACAAAGCCGAAGCGGGGGCGGGTGCGGAGCCCGCCCGGGAGTCGCAGCCGGAACAGGGGGCGCGGAGCCGGAGCCGCAGCCGCAGCCTGGGCGCGGAGGCCGACCGGGAGCGGGAGCCGGAGCCGGAGCCGGGGCCAATGCCGGAGCGGGGCGGGAGGCCTGGTGGGTCGGCGCCTCGCCGATCCGGATCCGGCTGACGAAGTCGCGGTGTGGTCCTGCCGGCGCCTCCTGCCGGCGCCCCCTGAATCGTCACCGAAAGGGTCAGCGGCATCCGCTTGCGGAGCGCGGATCGGCCGCGAGCCGTCGCCCGCCGTGCCCGCCCTACCCTTGGAGCCATGAACCACGCCCAGCTCACCGCGCTCGGCCGTGCCCTCCGGCTCCTCGGCGAGCACGGCGAAGCGCTCACCGCGGACACCCCGGACACCCGGCTGCACGAGGTCAAGGCCGATCTGCGGCGTGCCCTGAACCTGCTGGACGACAGCGTGGTCGGCGCCACGCCCACCACCCGCTGCGCCGAGCATCCGCACGGCCCGGTCGACGAGGCGGCCCCCGACCTGTGCCTGCTCTGCGAGACCCGCCGCCGGGCGGCCCGCCGCGCCGAGTTCAACGGCCCCGGCCCCCAGGCGCCCTACACCGCCCCCACCCCCTCCACCTCCCGCTACGGCACCCGCGCCGACCGGCCGCAGCCCCAGCAGCGCTGGCTGGCGGAGCTGTGGACCGGCCAGGAGTGGCAGCTCTGCGGGACCCCGCGCCGGGACCGCCGCGAGGCCGAGCTCTACATCGCCGCCCTGCGCCGCGGATCCCGGCCCGCGATGGCCTACCGCCTGGTGCACGAGTTCACCGACTACGAGGTGCTGCGGATTTGGGGCACCCCGGTGAAGGTCGACATCGAACCCCTCGGCAACCTCTAGGTCCCTTGCGGGGCGCTGCCGGACCGGCGGCCTGGAGGCACCCTAGGAGCCGGCACCGCCGTCCAGCAGCGGCAGCGGCGGGAAGCCGTGGCTCTCCCACAGCCGGCGGGACGTCTCCTCCGGGTAGGGGCGTACCTCCGGCTCCGCGTCCAGCACCTGGACCAGCCTGCGCTCCGGGTCGTAGGCCGGCCAGCCCGGGTCTCCCGTCCGCGCGAAGGACGTCCACGACCGCTGGAAGACCGCTGTCAGGGCACGCGCCTCGTCCGTCACCTCCGCCCCGGCGAACAGCAGATTTCCGAGGTCCGCCGTGTAGGTGCCGAACAGCAGCGGGATGTCCAGGCCGTGGCACGCGCCCAGGGCGCCGCCGGCTCCCGGGGCGGGCCAGGTCAGTTCATAGACGTGGGCCCGGCCGCCGCCCGCCACCTGCGCCTCGGCCAGGCGCAGGGAAGGTATGTGGAACAGCCAGTCCGACTGCACCCGCTCGTACAGCTCACCCGGATCCGCGTCCGGGAAGGCCGACCGGTAGGCCTGTTCGCCCTCCGCTCCCCCGCCCGGGGCGAACAGGCGCAACGCGGCGGAGGCCTGCTGCTCCGTCACCTTGCCGAGCAGGCCTCCCATGGCGAGGAACAGGCGGAACTCCTGAGCGTTGTGTCCGACGACCAGCTCGACGTCCCGGGCGGCGCCCGCCGCCAGCGCCTGCCAGGGGGTCGTCGGCAGGATCTCGCCGTCGACCACGGGCGAGAACGGCGTGACCGTGGGCGCGACCTGCCCCCACCGGTCCACCCGCTGCGCCATCTTCGCGCCCAGCGCCGCACCGGCCTCGGTCAGCGTGCGCGGGTCCACCGCGGCCAGGTCGGCGGCCGTCGGGCGCAGGCCGGCCTCCGCGGCGATCGCGCTCGCGAGATCACGGGCCAGTTCGTCGGAGAAGTAGGTGCCGGGCACGCTCTGCGCGACGGCCCGCCCGAAGAGGCCCCGGGCGCTCGGCATGGCCAGCAGCGCGGCCACCGAACCGGCGCCCGCCGACTCGCCGAACAGGGTCACCCGGCCGGGATCGCCGCCGAACGCCGTGATGTTGTCCCGCACCCACTCCAGCGCGGCGACCTGGTCCAGCAGTCCCCGGTTGGCGGGCGCGCCCTCGATCCGCGCGAACCCCTCTATGCCGACGCGGTAGTTGAAGGTGACGATGACCAGGTCGCCGGCGCGGGCGAGGTGCTGCGCGTCGTAGCCGGGGCTGCCGGAGTGCCCGAGCTTGTAGGCGCCGCCGTAGATCCACACCATCACCGGCCGGGCGGCCGACGGGTCCGGCCGCGTGTCCGGGGTCCAGACGTTGACCGTCAGCCAGTCGTCGCCTGCCGGGATGTCCAGGAGCGCCGCCCGGCCCTGGATGCCCGCCTCCTGCGGGGGCGGCGGGCCGAAGGCGTACGCGTCCCGTATCCCGTCCCACGGGTCGGGCGGGCGGGGGGCCTGGAACCGGGCCTCGCCGACGGGAGGCGCGGCGAAGGGGATACCGCGGAAGACCGTGAGGTCCTCCTCGCGGCGTCCTCGTACCGCACCGGCGCTGGTGCGGGCGACGAGACGGTCGGTGGCGTCGGTGGCGTCGGGTGTCGTCATGGATCACTCCTGAAAGGGCGGCTGCTCGTGGAACGGGCGGTGATCGGGGAAAGTGCCGGAGGCGGCTGTCACCCCTCGTGTGGGTGACAGCCGCCTCCGGCACGTCGGTTGGCCCTCACGCCGTGACCGGGGCGGCCTCCTCGGCGCCATCCACCACCGGGCGCCCGGCCGGGGCCTTGCGCTTCGGGATGAACATGGCGAGGAGGAAGGCCGCCAGGGCCGCGCCGGCGCCGATGGCCATGACGACCTTGAAGCCGTTCTCCGAGGGAAGGGCGTAGCCGCCGAAGTCGGTGGTCATCTGGGCGAGGATCACACCGGCGATGGCGCTGGCGAAGCTGGTGCCCAGGGACCGCATCAGCGTGTTGAGGCTGTTGGCCGCGCCCGTCTGGGACGGGTCCACGGCGCCCATGATCAGGGCCGGGAGCGCGCCGTACGTGAAGCCGATACCGGCGCCGATGACGCAGGACACCAGGACCAGGTGCCAGACCTCGGACATCAGCGCGATGTTCAGGCCGTAGCCGGAGGCGACGATCAGCGCGCCGATCATCAGGGTCACCTTGGGGCCCTTGGCCTTGGTGATCCTGGCGGACACGGCGGACATGACCATCATGACGAGGCCCTGCGGGGCCAGCACCAGACCGACGGTCAGCATCGACCTGCCGAGGCCGTAGCCGGTCTGCTCGGGCAGCTGGAGCAGCTGGGGCAGGACCAGGGACATCGCGAACATCGAGAAGCCGAGGGCGATCGAGGCGAGGTTGGTGAAGAGCACCTGGGGCCTGGCGGTGGTGCGCAGGTCGACCAGCGGCTGGTCGGCCCTCAGCTCCCACCAGCCCCAGGCGGCCAGGACCAGGACGGCGGCGGCGCCCAGGCCCAGCGTCGTACCGGAGGTCCAGCCCCAGTCGGCGCCCTTGGAGACGGCCAGCAGCAGCGAGACCAGCCCGGCGGACAGACCGAGCGAGCCGACGAGGTCGAAGCGGCCGCCGACGCGGTTCTGCGATGCCGGGACGAACACCAGCACGAGCAGGAAGGAGACGACGCCGAGGGCGGCGGAGGTCCAGAAGAGGATGTGCCAGTCCCAGTTGTCCGCGATGAAGGCGGCTGTGGGCAGACCGAGCGCGCCGCCCACGCCGAGGGATGCGCTCATCACCGCCGTCGAACCGGCGAGCTTCTCGGCGGTGACGGTGTCCCGCAGGATGCTGATGCCCAGCGGCACCACGGCGGCCGACAGACCCTGGAGCGCACGGCCGACGATCATCGGGACGAGCGAGTCGGCGAGGGCGCAGACCACCGAGCCGGACACCAGCAGCACGATGCTGGTGAGCAGCATCCGCCGCTTGCCGACCATGTCGCCGAGCCGCCCCACGACCGGGGTGGCGACGGCGGCGGCGAGCAGCGTGGCGGTGACCGCCCAGGCGGTGTCGGAGGCGGACGCGTCCAGCAGCTTGGGCAGCTCGGGGACGATCGGGATGACCAGCGTCTGCATCAGCGAGACGACGATCCCGGCCAGGGCCAGCACCGCCACGACGGCGTTGGACCTCGGTGGAGCGGATGTCTCCGCCGCAGCGGGTCGGGCGAGGGCGTCGGACATGACAGGGCCTCCGTCGGATGCACGAGGGTAGAACTGCTTGACTCAAGCAAGCTTATGGAGATTGATTGAGTTAAGCAAGCTAAATTTCCCGTGACGGCACCGCCAGGACCGACACCGACACCGACACCGACGCCGGACGAGGCGGCGAGGCGGAACGGCCTCCGGAACTCAGCCGTGCCGCGCGATGACCTCCCGGGTCCGCTCCTCGTCCAGCTCGTAGACCGTCTCGTGGGCCCGCGGATCCCGTGCGTGCAGGGTGTGGAACATCGGCCCCGTCGTCCCGCCCAGCTCCACCAGGGACGCGGACGCCCCACGCACCGCCCGTTCGGTGCCGGGCGCGGTGGTCAGGTCGATGCGGTTGACGACCCCGGGCGTCACCCACACCGGCACGGCGGCCAGCAGCCCGAAGAGCTGGAGATGGAAGTGCCCGGTGAGCAGTACGCGGACGTCACTCCCCCGGATCACCTCCGCCAGCTCCTCGGGGTCGCGCAGTCCGAAGACCCGCTGGGTCGCCGAGACGTCGAGGCTGATCGGGGGGTGATGGAAGGCGACTACGGTGCCCAGCTCGGCCGGACTGCCCAACACCTCCCGCAACCAGGCCAGTTGAGCCGACCCGAGCCGGCCGTACACCTCCCCCGGCACCAGCGAGTCAAGGGTGACCAGCCGCCAGCCGCCCACCGTGCTGACGGCGGCCCGCTCGGCGCCGGGGAAGGCGAGGACGGCGTCCGGGTGGCCGCTGCCCAGCACCTTGGCGAAGGCGGACCGCTCGTCGTGGTTGCCGGTCGTGTAGAAGACCGGCGCGTCCAGCGAACGCGCGAAGCCGCCGATCAGCTCCCGCACGGTCGTGTACGCCGCCACCGAACCGTCGTCGGCGAGGTCGCCGGGGACGACGACCGCGTCCACGTCCCGCTGGTGACGCAGCTCCCCGAGCAGCAGCCGCAGGGAGTCGGCGGCGTCGACGCGACGGCCGTCGGGCCCGTCGACGCGGCCGATATGGGTGTCCGAGAGATGCAGGATTCTCATCTCCCGGACCATACCCGCGAGTTGGGGCCCGACGGGTGGACGCTCAGCGAGTCGACGTCAACGGGTCGGGAGGGGGTGGGACTCAGCTGAGGGTGCGCAGCGCGGCGGCGTCGAAGGGCTTCAGCTCGTCGAGGCGTCCGTCGAGCACCTTGGCCGCCCACTCCGGGTCCTGGAGCAGCGCACGCCCCACGGCCACCATGTCGAACTCGTCGCGCTCCAGCCGGTCGAGGAGGTCGTCGATCCCCTTGACCGGGGCGCCCTCGCCCGCGAAGCCCTTGACGAAGTCGCCGTCCAGGCCCACCGAGCCGACCGTGATGGTGGGCTTGCCGGTGAGCTTCTTCGTCCAGCCCGCGAGGTTGAGGTCCGAACCGTCGAACTCCGGGAGCCAGTAGCGGCGGGTGGAGGCGTGGAAGGCGTCGACGCCGGCGGCGGCGAGCGGGGCGAGGATGGCCTCCAGCTCCTCCGGCGTCTCGGCGAGTCGCGCCCGGTACACCTCCTGCTTCCACTGCGAGTAGCGGAAGATGACCGGGAAATCGGCCGAGACGGTCTCCCGCACCGCGGCCACGACCTCGGCGGCGAACTTCGCACGGGCCACGGCGTCGCCGCCGTAGGCGTCGGTGCGGCGGTTGGTGCCGGCCCACAGGAACTGGTCGATGAGGTAGCCGTGGGCTCCGTGCAGCTCGACGCCGTCGAAGCCGATGCGCTCGGCGGCGGCCGCGGCCTCGGCGAACGCGCCGATGACGTCGTCCAGGTCACGCTGGGTCATCGCCTTGCCGGTGCCCTCGGTTCCGTCGACACGGATACCGGAGGGGCCGACGGCGGGCGCGTCCGCGTACGGCGGCTCGCCCTGCTTGCGCACCATCCCGATGTGCCACAGCTGCGGCACGATCGTTCCGCCGCCCGCGTGCACGGCCTCCGCGACCTTCGCCCAGCCCGCGAGCTGCTCCGCACCGTGGAACCGCGGCACCCGGTCGCTCTGCCCCGCGGACTCGTGCCCGACGTACGTCCCTTCGGTGACGATGAGTCCGACACCGGCGGCGGCCCGACGGCCGTAGTACGACACGACGTCCTCGCCGGGAATGCCGTCCGGGGAGAACATGCGCGTCATGGGCGCCATGGCGATGCGGTTAGGGACGGTGAGTCCGTTGATGGACACCGGGCGGGAAAGGATCTCGGCGGCGCGCGAAGCGGCGGGCGAGGTGATGCTCACGTGGGGGGCTCCTCGGGACGAAAGACCAGTTGGTATGTGCACACGCATTGAGTGCCTATCCCACTGAAACCCCACGGTCCTCCGAGCCATTCCGCGCCCCGGGAGACAGGTCCTGTGATCCCGGCCACGCGGTCCGGCTGCCCGACATGGCGCCATGCCGAAGCCTTGGCCGCCGCCCCCTCCCTGCTCTCGCCCTCCGAGCTGGAACGGTCCTCCGTCGTCGCCGACAACACGATGAACCGGGAGCGCGGCCTCACCGGCGTCAACAGCTACGCCGGTGAACTCGGCGTCGACCTCCCGGCCCACCTGGCGCACCGCCCCGCCCCCCGGCCCCGACTACACGGGCCGGCCCGCCATCGCCTCGTACTACACCGCCTCCTGACCGACGGCCGCCTGCCGGGAACGGGTGTCCCGGTTCAGCCGGCGCACCCTCTCCCGCAGCACGTCACCCGGCGCCGCCGCTTCCACGTCCTCCGGCAGACAGTCCCACTCCCGCCCGCCACCCACCGGCCGCAGCACCACCCGATCCTCCAGCCGTTCCATGACCTCCCCCACCCGCCCGCTCCTCGCGTCCCGGACGTACACCCCGCTCACGCGCCCGCCCCCGCCCCGCGCAGCGCCGCGGCCAGCCGAGAGGCCACGCCCAGGTTGCAGCGGCCCAGGTCCACCAGGGCGTACGGGTCCCCGTGCGCGCCCGAGACCGGGTCGATCCGCAACGACGGCAGGACGATCCCCACCTCGTGCAGGGCGGCCCGCAACTGATCCACAGCTTCCTGAACCGTCCGCGCGGGCCGCTCACCCGTTGTCGTCTCCATCTCGCCCATTCCTCCACGCTGAGTGTTCCCTTTCACCACACAGCGTGGCGACCACACCCCTAACCTGGCCAGATACGGCGTCCCAACAAACCCACCTGTGTGACAGGGAGTCGCCATGCCAGGACCGAAGGACCTCGATCCGTCATCGTCCCCGCGAGCGTTACTGGGCGCGGAATTGCGGCACGCACGCGAGCAGCAGGGCCTCAGCCAGACCGAACTGGGCGAGCCGCTCTTCGTCAGCGGTTCGTTCATCGGCCAGTTGGAGGCCGGGACAAGGCGCATGCAGCTCGAATACGCCGTCCACATAGACGAGATCCTGGGCACGGGCGGCTTCTTCGTCCGCAACTGCCAGGCGCTGGCCAAGTCGAAGTACCCGGACCATTTCGCGGAGGCGGCGGAGGCGGAGGCGATCGCCGTAACGATCAAGGAGTACGCGCAGATGCTGATCCCAGGGCTTCTGCAGACGAAGGGATACGCCGCTGCGGTGTTCCGCGCGTACAAGCCGACCGCTCCCGCCACCGAGATCGGCGAATCGGTGGCTGCCCGCCTCGAACGGGCGCATGTCCTCGACGACCCAACAACGCCGTTGTTGTGGGCGATCCTCGATGAAGCGGTGCTCCACCGGATGGTGGGCGGAGGGCCAGTGATGGCGGAGGCACTCCGTCACGTGGCGGAGCTGATCCGCAAGCATCGGATCATCGTTCAGGTACTGCCGTTCGGTTCCGGTGCACACGCGTCGATGACCGGCGCCCTGAAACTCATGGAGTTCGAGGACGCTCCCCCGCTCTCTTTCGTCGAGGGCCCGGACATGGGAAGGCTGCTGGACGATCCGGCCACCGTCGCCCGCCACACCCTGACGTTCAACCTGCTCCAGGCAACGGCGCTTTCCCCGCAGGATTCACTGGCTCTGCTGGAGTCGGTGGCGCAGGATTACGAGCATGGACAACCGCAGCCGTGAGTACGACCTGAGCACCGCCACCTGGCACAAGTCCAGCTACAGCGGCGGAGAGGGCGGCAACTGCCTGGAGGTCGCCCCCGGCCACCCCACCCTCGTCCCCGTCCGGGACTCCAAAACCCCCCTCGGCCCGAAGCTCGCGTTCCGGGCCGAAGCATGGGCCGCGTTCGTGGAGAACCTCAAGGACAACTGATCCACACCGGCCCCGAAGCTCAAGCGCCCAGCTCCGAGCCCTCTTTGCATGGATCGGTAGGAGGGTCCCAACCCACCCTCCCACCCGGCGAGTTGACGTGGAGCGACCGACTTGCCACGGAAGGTCACCACCCCCTAGCGTGCGCATAACGAAACAGCCCCCGCCAGGTGCGCCAACACCTGCGGGGGCTTGACCTACAAGATCGAAAGCAGTCGATCCGTGGCTGACGCCAAGCTTAGTGCCGCCTCCCCGCTCGCGCACGTATCCCCGCACCCGATGGCCAATCCGGGTTACGGAAAGCGCGCCGCGCCGGGACAACTCCCCCGCACCAGGAACGACTTCGCGCACCTCCCGCCCCGCGAAGCGGCCATCGCCGCATATCTCGACCGGCTGCCCGACGGTACGGACATCTCCGTGAAGACGCTGGCCAAGCAGCTCCCGTACGGTCAGTGCGCCCTGCGCACAGCCCTCAACCGCATCCAGCAGGCCGGGCACTTGAGGCGAGGCCGGGAACGTATGGCGACCGCTTCGGGCGAGTCGCGCTGGATCACCCGAACGTGGTTCACCCGTACCGCACGTGACGACGGCTGGTGGGCGACGTTCACGCGAGGTGACGTACCGGAGGAGTCGGCGGACCCCGAACGAGCCCGGGCCGCCACCCGCTCCCGCGCCCACGTCCTCCTCGCCGCCCTCGGCCGCACAGCCCCCGTCCTCTCGCTCTCCGCCGCCGACTGCGCGCGGCTCGCCCCGCTGGTGGAGGAGTGGTTCGCGCGGGGAGCCACCGAGGAGACGCTCACCGCCGCCCTGACCGCAGGACTGCCCACTCCCGTCCACAGCCCGGCGGCCCTGCTGCGCCGCCGCCTGACGGACAAGCTCCCACCGGAGCCGCCTGTCCCACGCCCGCCCCGCCGGATGCTGGAGTGCGCGAAGTGCGGTCTCCCGGGCCGCTCGGAGTCCTTGCCCGGCGGCCTGTGCGGCGGCTGCCGGGGCGAGTGCGGACCCGCTCACCCCCCGGCGCCGGTACCCACCTCGACCGTCCACGCCCATGCGGCGGGCATCCGAGCCGCGATGTCCCGGAGACACCCGGAAAGGACAGCAGCATCCCGGTGATCAGCGAACCGGAAGAGCTTCGGCGGATGCGGGACGAGGCCGACGCCGACGAAGCGCGGGCTCGTGAGGCGGCGCCGTCCGGCCTGTCGATGTCGTACGACGCGTTCGTGCACCGGTTGGGGACGGAGGGACCACCGGGGGCCGTACGCAGCACCTGACGCCCCTCGCCGCGATCTCGGCACCCCGGAAACGCCCGAGGGCGGCACCCCCCGTTTCCGGGAAGTGCCGCCCTCGGCGTGAAGGACAGGCGATCAACCGTCAGGTCGATCAGAAGTCCATGTCACCGCCGGGCATACCGCCACCGGCAGGCGCGGCGGACTTCTCCGGCTTGTCGGCGATGACGGCCTCGGTGGTGAGGAACAGCGCGGCGATGGAGGCGGCGTTCTGCAGGGCAGAGCGCGTGACCTTCGCCGGGTCGATGATGCCTTCGGCGATCATGTCGACGTACTCGCCGGTCGCGGCGTTCAGGCCGTGACCGATGGGCAGGTTGCGGACCTTCTCGACGACGACGCCACCCTCGAGACCACCGTTGACGGCGATCTGCTTGAGCGGGGCCTCGAGCGCGATGCGCACGGCGTTGGCGCCGGTCGCCTCGTCACCCTCGAGTTCCAGCTTCTCGAAGACGGCGGACGCCTGGATGAGCGCAACGCCACCACCGGCGACGATGCCCTCCTCGACGGCGGCCTTCGCGTTGCGGACGGCGTCCTCGATGCGGTGCTTGCGCTCCTTGAGCTCCACCTCGGTGGCGGCGCCGGCCTTGATGACCGCGACACCTCCGGCGAGCTTCGCCAGGCGCTCCTGCAGCTTCTCGCGGTCGTAGTCCGAGTCGCTGTTCTCGATCTCGGCGCGGATCTGGTTGACCCGGCCGGCGACCTGGTCCGAGGACCCGGCACCGTCGACGATGGTGGTCTCGTCCTTGGTGATGACGACCTTGCGGGCCTTGCCGAGCAGGTCGATGGTCGTGTTCTCGAGCTTGAGACCGACCTCCTCGGAGATGACCTCGCCACCGGTGAGGATGGCGATGTCGTTCAGCATCGCCTTGCGGCGGTCGCCGAAGCCCGGGGCCTTGACCGCGACGGACTTGAAGGTGCCGCGGATCTTGTTGACGACCAGCGTCGACAGGGCCTCGCCCTCGACGTCCTCGGCGATGATCAGCAGCGGCTTGCCGCCCTGCATGACCTTCTCGAGGAGCGGGAGCAGGTCCTTGACGTTGGCGATCTTGGAGTTCGCGATCAGGATGTACGGGTCGTCGAGGACGGCCTCCATACGCTCCATGTCGGTGGCGAAGTACGCCGAGATGTAGCCCTTGTCGAAGCGCATACCCTCGGTGAGCTCCAGCTCCAGACCGAAGGTCTGGGACTCCTCGACGGTGATGACGCCTTCCTTGCCGACCTTGTCCATCGCCTCGGCGATGAGCTCGCCGATCTGGGTGTCGGCGGCGGAGATGGAGGCCGTGGAGGCGATCTGCTCCTTGGTCTCGACATCCTTGGCCTGCTCGAGCAGGGCACCGGAGACGGCCTCGACGGCCTTCTCGATCCCGCGCTTGAGGGCCATGGGGTTGGCGCCGGCGGCTACGTTGCGCAGGCCTTCCTTGACCAGGGCCTGGGCGAGGACGGTCGCGGTGGTCGTACCGTCACCGGCGACGTCGTCCGTCTTCTTGGCGACTTCCTTGACCAGCTCGGCGCCGATCTTCTCGTACGGGTCCTCGAGCTCGATCTCCTTGGCGATGGAAACACCATCGTTGGTGATCGTGGGTGCGCCCCACTTCTTCTCGAGGACGACGTTGCGGCCCTTGGGGCCGAGCGTCACCTTCACGGCGTCCGCGAGCTGGTTCATGCCGCGCTCGAGGCCGCGCCGTGCCTCCTCGTCGAACGCGATGATCTTGGCCATGTGAAGTGGTCCTCCCGGACTGGGGTGGATTGCTCCGGACCGCGCTGGCGCCCGCGACGGACGGCTCGCCGGCCTCGTGGTTCCTTGCCCCACCTGGCCTGCGGGCCTCACCGACCCGGTCCTCGTTGTCACTCTCACCTTCAGAGTGCTAACGCCAATGATTAGCACTCGACCCATGAGAGTGCAAGCGCCTCCGCCGGACCGGGCCCCTTCCGGACACCTCCCACGGGGGCCTCGCGGTCGCCGCCGGGCACCCCCGCGCAGTCCCGGGACAGACCGAAGGGCTCGCCCCCCGTGGGAGTGCGAGCCCTTCGTCAGTTGTACAGAAGAACGACGCTTTCAGTCGGCGCGTGCTTCAGCCGGTCGCGAGCCGGACCATGTCCGCCTGCGGCCCCTTCTGACCCTGCGAGATCTCGAAATCGACCCGCTGACCCTCTTCCAGGGTGCGGTAGCCGTCCATCTGAATCGCGCTGTAGTGGACGAAAACATCCGCACCACCGTCGACCGCGATGAAGCCGTACCCCTTCTCCGCGTTGAACCATTTGACGGTGCCCTGAGCCATGCCTAACTCCCCTATTACTGGCCCTTGCACAGATCCACACTTCGCGGATCCGGGTCAGACCTCACCCCCCGGTTGGCTTGGGGGCGTGCGCCGGAACGCGTCGACCGCGGCTGAATGTATCTGTCCAACTGCCGTCTGCAACAGGTCAGTCGGACGAGAATTCCGGACGTGCGGGATCCGGAATGTGGCGAGAATTCGCCTGAATTGAGGGCAAGTCGGGCCCTACATAAGCCGCAAAAGCCACGAAAGAGGCGCGCACATTGGCTGCTTCTTGTCGGGCGTGGGGCGGAGAGAAAAGACGCCGGATCCGTGGATCAGGACCGGGTTCCCCAACTGTACCGCGCTCAACCACATTGAATTGCCCCCTCCGCTTCTATCGCGGAGAGGGCAATTCGATGAACGCTCGGTAATCGCTGTTACCGACGGTTACTACCGATGGGTACTGAACACGGGTCAGCCGCCGGCGACGGCCGGGATGATCGAGACGCCCGCACCGTCCGGAGTCACCGTCTCCAGACCCTGCTCGAACCGGACGTCGTCGTCGTTCACGTACACGTTGACGAACCGGCGCAGCTTGCCCTGGTCGTCCAGGATCCGGGCGGCGATGCCGGTGTGGTTCTTCTCCAGATCGGAGACGACCTCGCCGAGGGTGCCGCCCTCGGCCTTCACCTCGGCGGCGCCACCCGTGTAGGTGCGGAGGATGGTGGGGATGCGGACGGTAACGCTCATGACTTTCGACCTCCGGTCAGGCGGAGCGCCCCCGAAGGGGCGCGGGGCTGCTGGATCGTGCGGCTGCCGCCGGGTGGGCTGCGACCAGCCCCGCGACCCGCGCACGGACATCAGATTCTCAGCCGAGACCCGCGTCCCGGAACGACTCCAGGTTCGGGCGGATGGTCGCGGTCAGACCGGTGCCGGCCACCGCGTCCAGCGTCTTCAGGCCGTCGCCGGTGTTCAGCACGACGGTGGTGAGCGTCGGGTCGAGAAGACCGTTCTCGATCAGCTTGCGCGTCACGCCCACCGTCACCCCGCCGGCGGTCTCCGCGAAGATGCCCTCGGTCCGCGCCAGCAGCTTGATGGCGTCGACGACCTGCTCGTCGTCCACGTCCTCCACCGCACCGCCGGTGCGCCGCGCGATGTCGAGGACGTACGGGCCGTCCGCCGGGTTGCCGATGGCCAGCGACTTGGCGATGGTGTTCGGCTTCTGGGGGCGGACCACGTCGTGCCCGGCCTTGTAGGCGACGGACACCGGGGAGCAGCCCTCGGCCTGCGCGCCGAAGATCTTGTACGGCCTGTCCTCGACGAGTCCGAGCTTGATCAGCTCCTGGAGACCCTTGTCGATCTTCGTCAGCTGGGAGCCGGAGGCGATCGGCACGACCAGCTGGTCCGGCAGCCGCCAGCCGAGCTGCTCGCAGATCTCGTACGCCAGCGTCTTGGAGCCCTCGGCGTAGTACGGCCGCAGGTTGACGTTGACGAAGCCCCAGCCCTCGCCCGCCGGGTCGCCGATGAGCTCGGAGCAGAAGCGGTTGACGTCGTCGTAGTTGCCCTCGATGCCGACGAGCTCGCCGCCGTAGATCGCGGCCATGACGACCTTGCCCTGCTCCAGGTCGTGCGGGATGAACACGCAGGACCGGAAGCCCGCCCGGGCGGCGGCGGCGCCGACGGCACCGGCCAGGTTGCCCGTGGAGGAGCAGGACAGAGTGGTGAATCCGAACGCGCGGGCGGCCTCGATGGCCTGGGCGACGACCCGGTCCTTGAAGGAGTGCGTCGGGTTGCCGGAGTCGTCCTTGACGAAGAGCTTGCCGGCGTCGACGCCCAGTTCACGGGCGAGGTTGTCGGCCTGGACGAGCTTGGTCCAACCAGGGTTGATGTTGGGCTGGTCGGCCACGTCCGCCGGGACGGGCAGCAGCGGCGCGTAGCGCCAGATGTTCGCGGGTCCCGCCTCGATGCGCTTGCGGAGCTCCTCCGTGTCGTAGGAGGAGAAGTCGTAGGCGATCTCGAGCGGGCCGAAACATTCCTCGCAGGCGAAGACCGGGCCGAGGGGCACGCGGTGTCCGCACTCGCGGCAGCTCAACGCAGTGGCCGGACCGAGGTCGACAGCAGAGGACGTCGTAGAGTCGGTGGTGCTTGCAACAGTCTGCGCAGCCATGTGAGGCGAGGCCCTTTCTCCTCATCTTTCTCACGACGCATCTCGCCGTGAGACGGATTTGGCACCTTCCCGAGCCGGGAGCCTCGCGGAGCGGTCACCACGTGGATCGGTGAGCGTTACGAGACCGGCTGGAGGGTTGCCGGGGCTTCATCGGGCCGTATCCCTCTGCCCCTCTGGATGAGCGGTATGAAGTTGTGAACGGGAGCGACCTCGGACATGCGATGGTCATCCGCGTTGTTCAAGACTGTAACCGAAGGCCAGGACAGTTGAGATAGTCGTCCGTACCGCGAGATGGATCACACGGTCACGTCCTGTGCACCCGGTGTGATCAAGACAGTGAGGAGCCGCAGACTGTGCTTCAAGAAACTGAGCGCTGGCTGGCCACCCGCTCCTGGTCCGCGACCGATCGTCCGCTGCACCGGATCCTGGCCGCGAAGCGCGCCACCAACCAGTCGGTGTCCGTCGTCCTGCCCGCGCTGAACGAGGAGGAGACGGTCGGTGACATCGTCGCGATCATCCGTCACGACCTCATGCACCAGGTCCCGCTCGTCGACGAGATCGTGGTCGTCGACTCGGGATCGACCGACCGCACGTCGGAGGTGGCCGCGGCGGCCGGCGCGCGGGTCGTCCACCGGGACGACATCCTGCCGCGGATACCGGCCGTGCCCGGCAAGGGCGAGGTCCTGTGGCGCTCCCTGCTGGTCACCACCGGGGACATCGTCTGTTTCATCGACGCCGATCTGAGGGAGTTCTCCTCGGACTTCGTCTCGGGGATCGTCGGCCCGCTGCTCACCGACCCCGGGGTGGACCTGGTCAAGGGCATGTACGACCGTCCGCTGGGCGGCGCGGCCGGCCAGGGCGGCCGGGTCACCGAGCTGATGGCCCGCCCGCTGCTCAACATGCACTGGCCGCAGCTGGCCGGGTTCGTGCAGCCGCTGGGCGGCGAGTACGCGGCCCGCCGCGGTCTGCTGGAGCAGCTGCCCTTCCCCGTCGGTTACGGCGTGGAGCTGGGCATGCTGGTCGACGCCCTGCACCTGGTGGGCCTGGACGCCCTCGCCCAGGTCGACATCGGCGTGCGCAAGCACCGTCACCAGGACGGACAGGCCCTGGGCCGGATGGCGGCGGCCATCTACCGCACCGCCCAGCTCCGGCTGGCCCGCGGGCACCTGATCCGCCCGTCCCTCACCCAGTTCGAACGGAGCACGGACGGCTTCGAGCCGCGCACCTACTCCGTGGACACCGAGGAACGGCCGCCGATGGCGGAGATCGCGGAGTACGCGACCCGCAAGGTCGCGTGAACCGTCGGACGGGCCGTACACGGCAACAGCGCCGATAACGGCTGTATCCAGCCAGACGCGGCGATATACCGCCGGACACGGCCCGTCCACGCAGCGCGACCGTACGTTTGAGCGTTTCCCGACCGGGCTAGGTTGAGGCGTATGGCTTCCACGCACGACACTGCCCCGACCGCCGAGGTGCTGGTCGCGTCCAACCGCGGCCCGGTCTCCTACGAAGTGCGCGAGGACGGCTCGCTGCACGCGAAACGCGGCGGCGGCGGGCTGGTCTCCGGCCTGTCGGCCATCGGCCCCGACGCGGGCGCCCTCTGGGTGTGCTCGGCCCTCTCCGACGGCGACCGGGAGGCGGTCCTGCGCGGGGTCGGCGAGGAGGGCGTGCGCATGCTGGCCATTCCGGCCGACGTGCACGCCGACGCGTACAACGGCATCGCGAACTCCGTGCTCTGGTTCGTCCACCACCTGCTCTACCAGACGCCGCTGGAGCCCGCCTTCGACGCGGAGTTCCGCCGGCAGTGGGCGTCGTACGAGGCCTACAACCGGGCGTTCGCGGAGGCGCTGGCCCAGGAGGCGGCCGACGGCGCGGCCGTCCTCGTCCAGGACTACCACCTGTGCCTGGTGCCGGGGATGCTGCGTGAGCTGCGCCCGGACCTGCGCATCAGCCACTTCTCGCACACGCCGTGGGCGCCGGTGGACTACTTCGCGCTGCTCCCGGGGGACGTCCGCGAGCAGTTGCTGCGCGGGATGCTCGGCGCGGACCGCCTGGGCTTCCTCACCCGGCGCTGGGCGGACGCGTTCTCCGCCTGCTGCACGGAGTTCGTGGGCGGTCCCGGCCGGACGCGGATCGGCGTGCACGGCCTCGGCGCGGACGCCGACTTCCTGCGCGAGCGCTCGCACCGGCCGGACGTCGACGAGCGCATGGCGGCGCTGCGCGCGGAGATCGGCGAGGGGCGCAGGACGATCGTCCGGGTCGACCGCACCGAACTCTCGAAGAACATCGTGCGCGGGCTGCTGGCCTACCGGCAGCTGCTCGACGACCACCCGGAGTGGCGCGAGCGGGTCGTCCACGTGGCCTTCGCCTACCCCTCCCGCCAGGACCTCGCCGTCTACCGCGACTACATGACCGAGGTACAGCGCCTGTCCGAGGAGATCAACGACGCCTACGGCACGCCCGGCTGGACCCCGGTCCTGCTGAACCTCAAGGACGACTTCGCCCGCTCCCTCGCCGCCTACCGGCTGGCCGACGTGGCCCTGGTGAACCCGATCCGCGACGGTATGAACCTGGTCGCCAAGGAGGTGCCGGTCGTCTCCGACGAGGGCTGCGCGCTGGTGCTGTCCCGGGAGGCGGGGGCCTACTGGGAGCTGCGCGAGGACGCGATCACGGTGAACCCGTACGACGTCCTGGAGACCGCCGACGCCCTGCACGAGGGGCTGACCATGAAGCCGGGGGAGCGGGCCGAGCGCACGAAGCGGCTGTCCGCCGCGGCGACCGCGCTTCCCCCGGCCCAGTGGTTCCTGGAGCAGCTGAACGCCCTGCGGGAGATTCAGCCGAGCTGACCGGCCAGCTCCCGCAGCAGGCTCACGACCCCGGCGGGCCCGGCGACGACGAGGTCGGCGCGCTCCGCCAGTTCGCCGACCTCGGTGCTGCCGCTGCACACCAGCAGCCCGGGAACGCCGTCCGCGCGGAGTTTCTCCACGGCGGCGAAGGCGGGCAGGTCGCCGAGGTCGTCACCGGCGTACAGGACGGACCGCGCGCCGGTCTCGCGGACGTGCTCCAGCAGGGCGACGCCCTTGTCCATGCCCGGCGGGCGCAGCTCCAGGACCATCCGGCCGGGTTCGACGATCAGGCCGTGCCGGCCGGCCAGGTCGGTGAGCGGGGCGCGCAGGGCTTCGAAGGCGGCCCGGGGGTCGTCGGCGCGACGGGTGTGGACGGCCACGGCCCGGCCGCCCTTCTCCTCGACGGCGACGCCCGGCGGGTCCCCGGCGGCGGCCAGGACCCGCGGGAGTTCGGCGCGGACCGCGGCCACTCCCGGGTGCGGTGGCGGGGCGCTGAGGGCGCCGGTGCGGGCGTCCCAGCGTTCGGCGCCGTAGTGGCCGAGGACGCAGAGGTGCTCCAGTCCCTCGGCCCCGGCGAACCCGCCGTGCCGGACGGCGACCTCGGCGGGCCGTCCCGTGATGACGGCGACTGCGGCGACCTTCGGCGCGAGGGCCGTCAGCACCGGGACGGCGTCGGGGTGGGCCCGGGCGTCCGCCGGGTTCTCGACGATCGGGGCGAGGGTGCCGTCGAAGTCGAGCGCGACGAGGGTGGTGGAGGGCCGGCCGAGAATCGCGTCGAGCGCGGCGCGGCCCGCCGGTGTGACCGGAACCGGAAGGGGGAGAGGTTCGGGTTCCGTGGAGTGCGTCTCGTGGGTGCCCATACGGCGACGATAGCCAACGCACGCCCGCGGCTAACGCTCCCCCCGCCTCGCCTCCCGCACCCTGCGCAGTCTGTTCACCGTGACCGGGTCGTGGGCCAGGGCGCGGGGGTCGTCCAGGAGGGCGTTGAGGAGTTGGTAGTAGCGGACCGGGGACAGGTCCAGTTCCTCGCGTATCGCCCGTTCCTTCGCGCCGGGGCCGAGGAACCCGCGCCGCTCCAGGGCGAGGACGTCCCGCTCCGCCGCCCCCAGCTCGTCCGCTTCCGCTCGCCGCTCCATGTCCGCACGGTAACGCCCGCCACCGACAGCGGCCCGGCGGCCCGGTGTGCTGTGCCCCGGCGGCTCAGCCGTCGGAGCCGGATTCCAGGGTCGTGGCCGTGGTCTGGAGTTCGCCCAGGACGCCCGCCGGGTCGCCGTTCGCGGTCACGGCCCGGCCGATCCGCTTCTTGATCTCCGCGCTGACCCTCGCCCAGGAGGTCCGTCCGACGGGATAGGTCTCGGAGAGCGGGAGCTGCTCCAGGAAGGGCTTGAGGTCGGCGTCCTCCTTGGCCGCCTCCATGACCTGGGAGGCCGAGTTGGTGACCGGCAGCAGATCGTACTCACGGGAGAAGTCGAGGACGTTCTTCTCGCTGTAGACGTAGTCGAGGAAGTCGCCGACCTGTTCGGCGTGGCCGTTCTGCTTGAAGGCGGTCATCCAGTCGGCGACGCCCATGGACACCTTGGTCGGGCCTGCGACGCCGGGCATCGGCACCATGCCGAACTTCACGCCCTTGCTCTCTGCCGCCTTCATCAGCGAGGGGTGCCCGTTGAGCATGCCCACGTCGCCGGCGGCGAACGCGGCGAAGGCGGCGGCCCGGTTCAGCTTGTCCGGCGCGACCGGCCCGGTGAGGCCCTTGCCGACCAGCTCGTCCTTCAGCCAGTCGAAGGTCTCGACGTTCTCGGTTGGAGTCGATGCTGTAGGCGCTGACGGTCTGGGTGTAGCCACCCCCGCCGCTGAGCATCCACTGGAGGGTCTCCGCCTGCGCCTCCTCGGAGCCGAGGGGCAGCGCGTACGGGTACTTCACGCCCTCGTCCTTGAGCGCCTCCGCGTCCTCGGCGAGCTCGGCCCAGGTGGTCGGCGGGGTCAGACCGGCCTTGGCGAAGAGGGTCTTGTTGTAGAACAGCAGTCGTGTGGAGGAGGCGAACGGCATGCCGTACTGCACCCCGTGCACCTCGCCCGCGTCGGCGAGCCGGGAGACGAAGTCGGCCTCGACGGGGATGGAGAGCACGTCGCTCACCTTGTAGAGCCGGTCGGCGGCCGCGTAGTCGGCGTAGGCGCCGATCTGGGCCATGTCGGGGGCCTTGCCCGCGTCGACCATCGCCTTGACCTTGGCGTCCACGTCGTTCCAGGAGTAGACGCTCACGTCGACGGTGACTCCGGGGTGGTCCTTCTCGTACGCCTCGACGAGCTTGTCCCAGTACTTCTGCGAGCTGTTGGCGCTGCTGTCGCCGTAGTCGGCGGCGACGAGTCTCAGCGTGACGTCGTCGGAGTCTCCGGACAGTCCGCAGCCGGTGAGGACCGCGGCCATGCCGAGGGCGGACACCCCCGCGACCGTTCCCGTGATCGTTCCTGACTTCCGCGCCCGCCGCTGCACCGTGAGGCTCCCAACTGATTGATCATACCAATGGACCGTTATCCGGATTAAGGTCTACACCACCCATGTGGACTAGACCTCTTTCGGGCCTCCGGGGCGGCACGGTACCCCCCACACCCGTGAGTGGACTAGACCTCTTACCGGTCCTCGGTCCACACTGTCCCCGTGAGACATGTCATCGCCCTCGACGTGGGCGGCACCGGGATGAAGGCCGCCCTGGTCGGCGCGGACGGCGCCCTGCTGCACCGGGCCCGCCGGCCCACCGGCCGTGAGCGCGGACCCGACGCGGTCGTGGCCGGCATCCTCGACTTCGCCGCCGAGCTGCGCGCCCACGGCGTCCGGCAGTTCGGCGAGCCCGCGGCCGCGGCCGGCGTCGCGGTGCCTGGCATCGTCGACGAGACGAACGGCGTCGCCGCCTACGCCGCCAACCTGGGCTGGCGGGACATACCCCTGCGCGCCCTGCTCGCCGACCGCCTCGGCGCGCCCGTCGCCCTCGGGCACGACGTGCGCACCGGCGGCCTGGCCGAGGGCCGGATCGGTGCCGGCCGGGGCGCGGACCGCTTCCTCTTCGTGGCGCTCGGCACCGGCATCGCGGGCGCGATCGGCGTCGACGGCCGGGTGGAGGCGGGCGCCCACGGCTTCGCGGGCGAGATCGGCCACATCGTCGTACGGCCCGGCGGAGTCCCGTGTCCGTGCGGACAGCGGGGCTGCCTGGAGCGTTTCGCCTCGGCGGCGGCGGTCAGCGAGGCATGGGCGGCGGCCTGCGGGGATCCGGGGGCGGACGCCGCGGACTGCGCGAAGGCCGTCGCGTCCGGCGACCCGAACGCCGTCCGGGTCTGGCAGACGGCCGTGAACGCGCTCGCCGACGGCCTGGTCACCGCCCTCACTCTGCTGGACCCGCGCACCCTCGTCATCGGTGGCGGCCTCGCGGAGGCGGGGGAAACCTTGTTCACACCACTACGGGACGCGGTCCGCCGGCGGGTGACCTTCCAGAAACTGCCGGCGATCGTCCCGGCGGCCCTGGGCGACACCGCCGGCTGCCTGGGCGCGGGCCTCCTGGCCTGGGATCTCCTCGACACAACCGACGGCATGGAGGTATCACCCTGATGGCCACCCCCCTAGGGGCGCGGGGAACTGCGCGACCAGCCACCACGCACCCGCAGCCCGCGACCGGCGCACGGAGGCGGGTGCTCACCGGCGCCAGGGTGGTACTCCCCACCGGCACGGTGCCCGGCGGCCGCGTCACGATCGACGGCACGAAGATCGTCGACGACGCCCCGCACCGGACCCCGGACGGGGACGTCGTCGACGTGACGGGCCACTGGCTGGTCCCCGGCTTCGTCGACCTGCACAACCACGGCGGCGGCGGGGCCTCCTTCTCCGGCACCGCCGAGGACGTGCAGAAGGCCATCCACACCCACCGTCTGCACGGCACCACCACCCTCGTCGCCTCGACCGTCACCGACGACATGGACTTCCTGGTCCGCCAGGCCGGTCTGCTCAGCGAGCTGGCCGAGCAGGGCGACCTGGCCGGCATCCACTTCGAGGGCCCCTTCATCTCGCCGTGCCGCAAGGGCGCGCACTCCGAGGCCCTGCTGCGCGACCCGGACCCGGCCGAGGTGCGCAAGCTGATCGACGCGGCGCGGGGCCGGGCGAGCATGGTCACCCTCGCGACGGAACTCCCCGGCGGCCTGGACTCCGTACGACTGCTCGCCGAGCACGGCGTGATCGCCGCCGTCGGGCACACGGACGCGACGTACGAGCAGACGGTCCAGGCCATCGAGGCCGGGGCCACCGTCGCCACGCACCTCTTCAACGCGATGCCGCCGCTCGGCCACCGCGCCCCCGGCCCGATCGCCGCGCTCCTGGAGGACGAGCGGGTGACGGTCGAGCTCATCAACGACGGCACCCACCTGCACCCGGCCGCCCTGGAGCTGGCGTTCCGGCACGCCGGTCCGGGCCGGGTCGCGTTCATCACGGACGCGATGGACGCGGCCGGCATCGGCGACGGCCGCTATCTGCTCGGCCCGCTGGAGGTCGAGGTCAGCGAGGGCGTGGCCCGGCTGGTGGAGGGCGGCTCGATCGCGGGCTCCACCCTCACCCAGGACCGCGCCTTCCAGCGGGCGGTGACGATCGACCGGCTGCCGGTCGAGGACGTGGTGGCCGCGCTGTCCGCGAACCCGGCCCGGCTGCTGGGCATCGACGACAGGGTGGGCTCGCTGGAGCCCGGCAAGGACGCCGACCTGGTCCTGCTGGACGAGAACTTCGACCTCAAGGGCGTGATGCGCAAGGGGGATTGGGTGGTCGATCCCCAACTGGCGTGAAACGTCCCCCCCCGTTATGTTCTTCGCGGTCCTGCAATGGGGCTGCTGGCCTCCGGGCCCGGTATGACTGTGTCCCCTCTGTCGAAGGAATGACCTGGGGGGTGGTGTCGCCGGGGCCGTGGGGTGCCGTCGGAGACGCTGATGAGAGACCCGGCCACCGCCCGGTCCGGCGCAATGCCGGGCACAGACGTGGGCGGCAGGTCTGCATAACGTGGATGCGCGAGCACGGTGCCACCGCCCTGGCCGGCACGGTCAACGACCTGGAAAGGCTGCGATGTTCGACATCGAAGGCGTGGGCGTCTTCCTCGGGATGGACGTCGGCAAGACCGCTCACCACGGTCACGGGCTCACCCCGGCTGGGAAGAGGGTCTTCGACAAGCCGATGCCCAACAGCGAGCCGAAGCTGCGGGCCGTCTTCGACAAGCTCAAAGCCAAGTTCGGCACCGTCCTGGTGATCGTGGATCAGCCCGCCTCGATCGGGGCTCTGCCGCTGACCGTCGCCCGCGACACCGGATGCGAGGTCGCTTACCTGCCCGGACTCGCGATGCGGCGGATCGCCGACCTCTATCCGGGCGAGACGAAAACCGACGCGAAGGACGCGGCAGTGATCGCCGACGCGGCCCGGACGATGCCTCACACGCTGCGCTCGCTGGAGCTGACCGACGAGATCACCGCCGAGCTCACGGTGCTGACCGGCTTCGACCAGGACCTCGCGGCCGAGGCCACCCGCACCAGCAACCGGATACGCGGCCTGCTCACGCAGTTCCACCCCAGCCTCGAGCGCGTGCTCGGACCCCGGCTCGACCACCCGGCTGTCACCTGGCTCCTCGAGCGCTACGGTTCCCCGGCAGCTCTGCGGAAAGCCGGCCGCCGCAGACTCGCCGAACTCATCAGGCCCAAGGCCCCGCGCATGGCCGCGCGGCTGATCGACGACATCTTCGACGCCCTCGACGAACAGACCGTCGTGGTCCCAGGAACCGGCACCCTCGACATCGTGATCCCGTCCCTGGCCGCCTCGCTCGCCGCGGTCCACGACCAGCGCCGGGCACTGGAAGCCCAGATCAGCAGCCTGCTGGAGGCCCACCCTCTTCACCCGGTCCTGACCTCGATGCCGGGCATCGGAGTCAGGACCGCCGCAGTCCTACTGGTCACCGTCGGAGACGGGACCGCCTTTCCCAGTGCCGCCCACCTCGCCTCTTACGCCGGCCTCGCCCCCACGACGAAGTCGTCGGGGACCTCGATCCACGGCGAACACGCACCCAGAGGCGGAAACCGGCAGCTCAAACGTGCGATGTTCCTCTCCGCCTTCGCCTGCATGAACGCCGACCCGGCCTCCCGCACCTACTACGACCGGCAAAGAGCGCGCGGAAAGACCCATACCCAGGCCCTCCTCCGACTCGCCCGCCAACGCATCAGCGTCCTGTTCGCCATGCTCCGTGACGGCACCTACTACGAGTCCAGAACGCCCGCCATCACCCTCGCCGCATGACACCCCAAACACCCGCACACCAGGCACCACGTCCTTGACGAAGGACATAGAGACACCCCCCCGCACAGGAACGGTGGCCGACCCGCGCTCTGGGCCGGTCGCCGTCTCTTTGGCATGATCAGGCCTCCGGAAGTCGGAAGGTTCCGGGAACCGTTCATGTACGCATGCCAGCCGGGGGAGGCCGCCAGGTGATCCTCACCGTCACCCTGAACACCGCTCTCGACCTCACCTACCGTGTGCCCGCGCTGCGGCCGCACGCCTCGCACCGGGTGACCGACGTGCGGGAACGGCCCGGCGGCAAGGGGCTGAACGTCGCCCGGGTGCTGGCCGCCCTCGGCCACGAGGTGACGGTGACCGGCTTCGTCGGCGGCCCCACCGGCCGGGCCGTCCAGGACCGGCTCACCGGTACGGCCGGGGTGCTGGACGCGTTCGTCCCGGTCGCCGGGACCACCCGCCGCACGGTCGCGGTCGTCGACGCCCGCACCGGCGACACGACCCAGCTCAACGAACCCGGCCCGGTGATCGCACCGGCCGAGTGGTCCGCCTTCCAGGAGGCGTACGAGGAACTGCTCGTCGGCGCCGACGCGGTGGCCCTGTGCGGCAGTCTTCCACCGGGGGTGCCGGTGGGCGCGTACGCGGTGCTGGTGCGGCGGGCACGGGCCGCGGGTGTCCCCGTGCTGCTGGACACGAGCGGTGAGCCGCTGCGCCGCGGCGTCGCCGCCCGCCCGGACATCGTCAAACCGAACGCCGCGGAGCTGGCCGAACTCACCGGCTCGCACGAGCCGCCCGGCGCCGTCCAGGACGCCCGTCGGCGCGGGGCGCGGTCCGTGGTGGCCTCGCTCGGTCCCGGGGGCCTGATCGCGGCCACCCCGGAAGGCCGTTGGCGAGCCGCTCCGCCCGCCCGCGTCCACGGCAACCCGGCCGGCGCCGGTGACTCCGCGTCCGCCGGGCTGCTCTCCGGCCTGGTCGAACGGCTGCCCTGGCCGGACCGCCTGGCCCGCGCCCTCGCCCTGTCCGCGGCGACCGTACTGGCCCCGGCGGCGGGTGAGTTCGACCGCGCGGCCTACGAGGAGCTGCTCGGGCGGGTCAGGGTGACCGCAGAGGCCGCCGCGGCCTGAGCCCGGGGGCTCACCTCGTGACCTGGCCCGCCTTCACCCACAACTGGTCCAGCAGGACGTTGCACTTGTCGCCGTCCTGGCAGGAGAGGGTGAGCGTGTTGGTGCCCTTGGTGAGCGTGGGATACGTGAAGCTCGTCGTCCAGCCCTTGACGAAGTCGCCGGCTGCCGCCTTCGCGTAATTCTTCAGCGGGAACTTGGTGCCGAACGTCTTGCCGTTGACCGTGAGCGTCATTTCCTGGTCTTCACCCGGCACGCTGTAGTGCGCGAAGAGGGTGTAGGCGCCGTCCGACGGGATGCCGTTCACCGTCCAGGTCACGGAGTTGCCGACCTGGTTGAGGTTGCCCACGTAGACGCCGCCGGCCGCCTGCGCCCCTTCGACGTCCGAGGCCAGCGCGGCACTGCCGCCGAGGTTCAGCGCCTTCGCGTCGACCGTGGGCACTTCGGCCTCGTTCGCGTCGTCGCCGGCCGACTCGCTGGGCGAGGGGCTCGCCGAGGCGGAGGCCGGGGTGGACGCCTGGTCGCCGGCCTTGTCGTCGTCGCCGGAGTCACCGTTGGCCATGGCCACCACGATGCCGATCACGACCGCGGCGACCACCGCGACCGCGCCGATCAGCAGGCCCTTGGTGTTGGGTCCCCGACCGCGTCCGCCGCCGTTCTGCGCGGGCTGGCGGCCGGTGGAGGGGCCGCCGCCGAAGTTCTCGGGCGCGGCGTAGTGCGCGCTCGGCTGGCCGTACGCGCCCTGCTGCTGAGGGACCGTGGGCGGCTGCCCGTACTGCGCGGTCTGCTGCTGTCCGTTACGGCGCTCGCCGACCGCGCGCACTCTGCTGACCGAGTTGGGGTAGCCGTAGCCACCACCGGAGGGCGGCTGCGCGCCGTTGGCCTGGCCGTCGGCGTAGAGGTAGCCGAACGGGTCGTCGTCCTCGGGCGTGCTCGCGCCGTTGTTGCCGGACGTCATCCCTTGGTACTCCTCAGCAGGTGCGGGTCGGATGCGATGGTGCGGTCAGACTGGCGAGCCTACCCGCTTCCGATGGCCCGAACAGGTGACTCTGATCGCATCAGCTCGCTGACCTGGTGATCATCCCGCACGCCGGTGCTGTTTGGGACGAGATCGTTTCTCGACGTACATGCGTTCGTCGGCGGACTTCAGCACTTCGTCCGCGGTCATCCCGCAATGTGCCCAGCCGATGCCGAAGCTCGCGCCCACCCGCACGGCCCGGCCCTCGGCGCGGATCGGCTGGATGATCTCGTTGCGCAGCCGTACGGCGAGGTCGGCCGCGTCGGCGCGGCCGAGGCCGTCGGCGAGGATCACGAACTCGTCGCCGCCGAGCCGGGCGACCGTGTCGCCGTCGCGGACCTGGCGGGAGAGCCGGCGGGCGACCTCGATGAGGACCGCGTCGCCCGCGTTGTGGCCGAACCGGTCGTTGATCGACTTGAAGCCGTCGAGGTCGCAGAAGAGGACCGCGAGCCCCTTGGCGCCGTCGTCGCGGCCCTCCTCCGGGGCCGCGGTGTGCACATGGTGGTCGTAGCCGTCGAAGGTCTCGGTGCCGCCGGGCCGGTAGTCGAAACCGTGCCCATTGGCGTCGAAGGCGGCGTGACCGTAGGCCGTGTCCATGGCGTCGACGGCGGCGGGGAGGGTGGACTGCGGGCGCTGACAGAGCCGGGCGGAGAGCCGCGAGCGCAGTTCGGCGGAGTTCGGCAGGCCGGTGAGGGAGTCGTGCGAGGCCCGGTGGGCGAGCTGGAGCTCGCGGCGCTTGCGGTCCTCTATGTCCTCGACGTGGGTGAGGAGGAAGCGGGGCCCGTCGGCGGCGTCCGCGACGACGGAGTTGCGGAGGCTGACCCAGAGGTAGGTGCCGTCCCGGCGGCCGAGGCGGAGCTCGGCGCGTCCGCCCTCGGCGGACGTGCGCAGCAGGGTGCCTATGTCCTCGGGGTGCACGAGGTCCGAGAAGGAGTAACGGCGCATCGCGGAGGCGGGGCGGCCCAGCAGGCGACACAGGGCGTCGTTGGTCCGGAGTATCCGTCCGTGCTGGTCGCCGCCCATCTCGGCTATCGCCATGCCGGAGGGGGCGTACTCGAAGGCCTGCCGGAAGCTTTCCTCACTGGCGCGCAGGGCCTGCTGATCGCGCTCGAGCCGGACCAGTGCCCGCTGCATGTTCGCACGTAGACGCGCGTTGCTCACCGCGATGGCGGCCTGGAAGGCGTACATCTGGAGGGCTTCGCGCCCCCACGCGCCGGGCCGCCGGCCGTTGCGCGGCCGGTCCACGGACAGGACGCCTATCAGCTCACCGCAAGCGCCTCCGCTACCGGGCACGGCGGGCATGTACATCGGGGCGAAGAGGCGGTCCGAGGGGTGCCACTCGTCTTCGAAGCGGGGCGCGGGTCCGTCGGTGTACCACTGGGGCACGTCGTCGTCGTCGAGGACCCAGCCCTCGGTGTGCGGTATGAAGATCAGGTCGCCCCAGGCCTCACCCATGGCGAGGCGCCGGTCCCAGGATTCACGCGAGCCGACCCGGCCCGTGATGAGGGCCTCGGCAGCCGGATTGCCGGCGAAGGCGGCGACCACGAGATCGCCGTCGGGGCGCACGAGATTGACGCACGCCAGCTCGTACCCGAGTGCCGTGACCACGCCGTCGGCGACGGTCTGCAAGGTGTCGGCCAGACTGCGGGCCGTGTTCATGTCGGCCATGACCTGGTGCAGCTGTCGCAGGGACGCAAGGCGGACGTAGGGCTCCGACTCGGTCTCCATATGTTTCGCCCTCCCCCCGAGACTTCGCAGCGAATCAAGGGTTGTCTTCGGCGTAACGTCGCTTCTGGTGCTCTGTTGTCTGTGTGTGTCTCCTTGTGACGCCTCCGCCACTGAATCACAGCGCGCTGCCCACTCGGTACACAGGGTCAACAATTAGTGCTTCTTGTGACTCAAGTCACAGCTGAACGTGAACATTTGAGTGGAGTTTCCGCGTTTTCCTGTGTGTTTCCTGAACACGCACAGGCACGAACAGGTCCGGGCGGGCGCCGAACGGGATCCGGGGCCGATCGGTCCACGGTCCTACGACCGTACTCGGGCGGAGGTCCGATGCGGCGGACACCGGACGGACACTAGCGTTTCTGACATGTCCCCAGACCTACTCGAGCCGGCCGCGCTCACCACCGTGTCCGAGACTCCCTCCAGGCATGCTGAGGGAGTGAGCAACGACGAGTTCCGCGCCGCCATGTCCCGGCTCGCCGACGGCGTGGTCCTGGTGACCGCCCGGGAAGCGTCCCTCGACCCGGACGACCCCGGGGCGCCCGACGGCGAGGACGTCGGCATGACCGCGACGGCGTTCATGTCGGTCTCCCTGGACCCGCCCCTGGTCCTGGTCGGTCTGCGCACGGGCTCCCGCATGGACGACCTGCTCGACGAGCAGCCCCTGTGGGCGGTGTCGGTGCTCTCCGAGAACCAGCGGCACATCGCGGGCCGCTTCGCCATGAAGGGCCGTATCAGCGACCGGCTGCTCTTCGAGGACCTCCCCCGCGTCCGCGGCGAGGTCACCGGCGCGCCCCTGGTCGACGGCGCCCTGGCGACCCTGGAGTGCCGCACCGAGCAGCGGGTCACGGCCGGCGACCACACCCTGGTGATCGGCCGCGTGCTCACCGCGTCGGCGCCGAACGCGGACGGCGGCCCGCTGATGTATTTCCGGGGCCGTTACCGCCAGTTGGGGTGACACGGGAAATGCCGTGGCCACCGGACGAACGGTCCGCCTAGGCTGCCCGCATGAAGACGTCAGGGCCCCGCCTCGAGAAAGTCACCCCCTCGAATTTCGAGGCCGCGACCGGCATTCGGGTACGCCCCGGCCAGGAGTTCGCGGTCTCTCCGGTGATGCAGTCGCTCGCGGAGGCCCATGTCCATCCCGCGGGGGTCGCCTGGCCACGGCTGATCGTGGACGGCGACCGTCCCGTCGGCTTTCTGATGGCCTTCCTCGACATCGACTGGAACGGCCGCGGCGACGGCGGCCCGATCCGCTCCGGGCTGTGGCGGCTGAACATCGCCGCCGCCGAACAGGGCCGCGGCTACGGCCGGTTCGCCGTGGAGTCCGTCGCAGCGGAACTGCGCCGCCGGGGCACCGCGGAGATGTACGTGACCTGGCACGAGGGCGAGAACGGCCCCGCGGATTTCTATCTCGGACTGGGCTTCCGGAAGAGCGGGGAGACCAGCGAGGGGGAGACGGTCGGCGTCCTCGCCCTGGACTAGCCACCGCTCCCGTTCGCAGGGCACGCCGAACAGGTCGCGCCGCGCCTCCCACCGCCGGGGCCGGAAGGTCCCGGCGGATCAGCCCCAGTCCCGGCCGTCCCGGCCGCGCTTCGTCTGCGAGCGCTGCTTCTTCTCCCGCAGCCGGCGCTCGTTGATCCCGCGCGGGATCCGGGTGGGCCGGCGCGGCTTGGGCGGCGGGGCGGTGGCCTCCGCGAGGAGCGCCGCGAGGCGCACGGCGGCGGTCTCGCGGTTGCGCCACTGGGAGCGGTGCTCGGAGGAGCGGACGGTGACGACGCCTTCGACCAGCCGACCGGCCAACCGCTCGAGCGCCCGCGCCTTCCACACCTCGGGCAGGGCCTCGGTGCGCGCGAGGTCGAAGCGGAGCTCCACCTGCGAGTCGCTGGTGTTGACGTGCTGCCCGCCCGGCCCCGAAGACCGCGAGAAACGCCACATGAGCTCGGCCTCGGGAAGCGAGACGGAGCCGCGGACGAGATAGGGACCAGACATGCCGACCATGTTCCCGCTCGTGGCGTCCCCACGTCACGCGAATATCCGCGGAACCCGTCACGGGGTCATCTTGGTAAAGAAAGTAAAGAAGCGCGGTGTGGCGGGGAACCTTCAGCACCCTTCGCTGCGTTCATAGGGATAGCTGTAGCTTCGTGCCCGTACGAAGCCCCCGTACGAAGTCGTACGCAACGAGGGAAGGACTCCCAACCATGGCTGTAAGCCTGTCCAAGGGTGGCAACGTCTCGCTCACCAAGGAGGCTCCGGGCCTGACCGCCGTCACCGTGGGCCTCGGCTGGGACGTCCGCACCACCACCGGCACGGACTTCGACCTCGACGCCTCGGCGATCGCGGTCAACCCCCAGGGCAAGGTCTACTCCGACGGTCACTTCGTCTTCTTCAACAACAAGCAGACGCCGGACCAGACCATCGTCCACACGGGCGACAACCGCACCGGCGAGGGCGCGGGCGACGACGAGGCGATCAACGTCAACCTGGCCGGTCTCCCGGCCGACGTCGAGAAGATCGTCTTCCCGGTCTCGATCTACGACGCGGAGAACCGCTCGCAGAACTTCGGCCAGGTCCGCAACGCCTACATCCGCATCGTCAACCAGGCCGGCGGCGCCGAGATCGCCCGCTACGACCTCTCGGAGGACGCGGCCACCGAGACGGCCATGGTCTTCGGCGAGCTCTACCGCAACGGCGCGGAGTGGAAGTTCCGCGCGGTCGGCCAGGGCTACGCGTCGGGCCTCGTGGGTATCGCCCAGGACTTCGGCGTGAGCGTCTGAGTCCTGCGCCCACGCGCACGCCTCATCGGAGCCCTCGGCCACCGGCCGGGGGCTCCGCGGGCTTCAGCGGGCGAGCTCGGCCGGTTCGTCCAGCCGGGTCAGCTTCCGCGGGTTCCTCATCAGATAGACCCGGGTGATCAGGCCGTCCTCCACCACGACGCTCACCACGGTCGGCTCGCCCTCGATCTCGAACCGGCCCGCGGGCGCCCCGTTGAGCCACACGGTCGTCGTCTCGAACGCGGCCACGGCCGGCCGGCCCGCCCGCGCGAGCAGCGCCGCCACCGACTCGACCCCGTGGACCGGGGCCTGCACCGCGGGCGCGATCCCGCCGCCGTCGGCGATCAGCACCACGTCCGGCGCCATCACCTCCATCAACTCGTGCAGCCGCCCGGTGCGCAAGGAGGCCAGGAACCGCTCCACCACGACCTGCTGTTCCGTCCGGCTCACCTGCATCCGCGGCCGCCGGGCCGCCACGTGCTCGCGGGCCCGCCGCGCGATCTGCCGTACCGCGGCCGAGGACTTGCCCGTCGCCTCGGCGATCTCGCCGTACGCCAGGTCGAAGACCTCACGGAGCACGAACACCGCCCGCTCCGTCGGCCCGAGCGTCTCCAGGACGGTCAGCATCGCGATCGAGACGCTCTCCGCGAGCTCGACGTCATCGGCGACATCAGGGCTGGTCAGCAGCGGCTCCGGCAGCCACTCGCCCACGTACTCCTCGCGGCTGCGCGACAACGCGCGCCGCCGGTTGAGCGCCTGCCGGGTGACGATCCGGACGAGGTACGCCCGCGGGTCACGCACCTGGGCGTGGTCTACGTCGGCCCACCGCAGCCAGGACTCCTGAAGCACGTCCTCGGCGTCGGCGGCCGACCCGAGCAACTCGTAGGCGACCGTGAACAGCAGACTGCGATGGGCGACGAAAGGGGACTCGGTCATACCGTCGACGCAGCCCGGGACTCCGCAGGACGCGCCGCCAGCGGAAGCTCGCACACCTCGGAGTAGCCCTGCGACGTGATCCCGTGCGCGGTGTTGCTCCTGGTCGACAGGTTGGCGAAGCCGATGAACAGGGTGAGTTCGACCAGCGCCGCCGGGCCGAGCCGCTCGAGCAGCCGCGCCGACAGCTCGTCGGTGACGGTCGTCGGCGTGTTCGTCATGGCCTCGGCGTACTCCAGCACGTCCCGCTCCAGCGGCGTGAACACGTCCGCCTCCCGCCAGCGCGGTACCTGGCTCGCCTTGGTCAGGTCCAGGCTCTGGTTCAGCGCCATGAAGTAGTTGATGTCGAGGCACCAGCTGCACCCGACCTGCGCGGCGACGGCCATGTGCGCGAACGTCTTGAGGCTCTCGTCGGCCGCGTTCCACGACGCCACCTTCTCCGAGATCTCCTGGCTGGACAGAGCAACCTCGGGGTTGTTGAACACCACCTCGAGGGGCTCGGGCACGGCGCCGAGCTGTTTGATCAGATCCTCCCGCATCTCGGTCGGAAGCTCGGCCTTCGGGATACGCGGTGTCATGCTGTTCTCCTTGTCCGGCGGCCCGTTGGGCCTGTCGGGCTCGTGGGCTCGTGGGCTCCTTGGGCCGTGGGCCCGTTGCCACCCGTCTGTTCGGCCTGTTCGTCGTGTTCGATGTGTTCGTCGTGTTCTTCGTGTTCGTCGTGTTCGGCATGAAGACACCGCAGGCGACGCGGATGTGACACCGGGCAGGACCGCCGCGTGCGGCCGGGGCCGCCCGACTAGCGTGCTGTCCATGCTCCTCAGCCCGCTCCCGCTCACCGCCGACCACGACATCCCCGGGCCCCTGCTCACCGAACTCACCGCTCTCTACGCCTCCCAGCACGCGTTCCACGCCCTCAGCGGCGACTTCCCGGACCCGGACGACATCCGGCCGGAGCAGGTGGCGGCGGCGCTCGCCCGCGAGTTGGCGCACGAGGGTGTGGAGGTACTGCTCGCCCGCAGCCGGGGCCGGCTGGTGGGGGTCGTGGTCACGCTCGACCGGCATCCCGACCCGGCCGATCCCGATCCGTGGGTCGGGTTGCTGATGGTGGACGCGGCCGCGCAGGGGCAGGGCCACGGCAGGCGGATCGTCCAGCAGGTCGAGGACCGCTTCCGGGCGGCCGGTCGCGACGCCCTACGGCTCGCCGTGCTCGACGCCAACGGCACGGGGCTCGCCTTCTGGACCGCCCTCGGGTATCAGGTCATCGGTCACCGGCCCGACCTTCGACTCGGCCGGCCCTGCGCCGTGTTGCGCAAGCCGCTGCGCAGGTCCCGGCGTGCGGCCCGGGTCGCCGTCGTCGATCCGCAGGGCGCCGTCCTGCTCTTCCGCTATCACGACGCCGACGTCGGCATCCACTGGGCGCTGCCCGGCGGCGGGCTGGAGGAGGGCGAGTCGCCGCCCGAGGGGGCGCGGCGCGAACTGCGCGAGGAGACCGGGTGGGCGGACCTGGAGCCGGGACCGCTGCTGTGCACCTGGGAACACGACTTCACGCGCATGGGCATCCTGGTGACCCAGTACGAGCACATCTACGTCTCCCCCGGCCCGCGTCGCGAACCCGGCGGGGCCGACCTCGCGGCCGAGCACGCCAGGGACGGCATCCTCGGCTGGCGCTGGTGGACGCGTGAGGAGCTCGCGCGGGAGGCGGAGCCGGTGTGGCCGCCCGGCCTCGCCCGGCTGCTCGACGCGTGGGAGGCGGAGAGCGGCCACCGTCGTCCGGGTCCGGGTCCGGGTCCGCACCCGGCGTGACGGCTCACGGGTGCGCGGGCTTGCCCTCCCCGTACAGCCAGTCCGCCCAGATCGTGTCGAAGTCCTCGTCCGGCGCCTGTTCCTCGACGTAGGCCGTGAAGTCGTCGGTCGCGGCGCTGCCGTGGCGGTGGGCGGCGGCCCAGCCCTGGACGATGTCGTGGAAGGCGTCGTCGCCGACCGTCTGACGGATCCGGTGGATCACCATCGCGCCGCGCAGGTAGACGGGGGTGTCGGAGACGTGTGCCGCGCTCGTCGGCTTCGCGGGCGGGAACGCCCACAGGTCCTCGTACTCGTCCTCGCCGTGGCCGTACAGCTCCGTGAAGGTCTCCTCCGCCGTGGCGCCGCCCTCGTCCTCCGTCCACAGCCACTCGGCGTAGGTCGCCAGGCCCTCGTTGAGCCACATGTCCTGCCAGCTCTTCGGCGTGACGGAGTCGCCGAACCACTGGTGGGCGGTCTCGTGGACGAGGGTCACGGTGTCGGGGGCGCCGGGGTAGACGGGACGGTTCTGGGTCTCCAGGGCGTATTCGACGTCCTCGGGGCGCTCGACGATCGCCCCGACGGAGGAGAACGGGTAGGGGCCGAAGCGGTACTCCGCCCATTCCATGACCTCGGGGAGCCGGGCGAGCACCTTGCGGCTCGCGGCCACCTGGGACGGATCCACGGCGACGTACACCGGCAGCCCGCCCTTCGCCGCAGAGCCGGTGCCGGTGCCGGTGGAGCGAGGGACGGTGGAGCGGGTGACGGTGTAGCGGCCGATCGCGAGGGTCGCCACATAGCTCGCCATCGGTTCGGCGGTGTGCCAGGCGAAGGTCGTGCGGCCGTCGTCCGTTGTCGTCGTACGGCGCAACTCGCCGTTGGAGACGGCCGTCAGGCCCTTCGGGACGGTGACGGCGATGTCGTACGACGCCTTGTCGGAGGGGTGGTGGTTGCCGGGGAACCAGGCCATGGAGCCGGTCGGCTCGCCGAGGGCGAGCGCTCCGTCCGCGGTGCGCAGCCAGCCCTCCTTCGAGCCGTCGGGGTCGGTGATCGTCCGAGGGCTGCCGGAGTAGCGGACCCGGACCTCGAACGTCTTCCCGTCCGACAGGGCGCCGGACGGCCGGACGATCAGCTCCTGGCCTTCCCGCCGGAACTCGGCCGGATCGCCCCCGACGGTCACCTCCTCCACCTTCATGCCCGCCAGATCCAGGTCGAAGGCGGCGAGGTCCTCGGTCGCGCGGGCGGTGACGACGGCGGTGCCGGTGAGCTCGTCGCCGTCGGGGGTGTAGGCGAGGGTGAGGCCGTAGTGGGAGACGTCGTAGCCGCCGTTGCCCGCCTCGGGGAAGTACGGGTCACCGACGCCAGGCGCGCCCGAGACGTCCCGGGCCTGGGCGCCCGAGGTGTCCGGCGCGCCTTCGTCGTCGCACGCGGTCAGGGCGAGCACGAGCGTCGCGGCGGCCACCGCGGGGACAAGACGCACGGATCGGGACATGTCAGTGATCCTATGGGGACGACCGGCCTCGGCGCGGAGGCGTGACACCATCGCCTACGTGCTCGACATCGGCTACGCCCTCTCCAACCGCTTCCCGGACCCGCCGCAGAAGGACTACCGGCGCGCGGACGTCCACAGCCTCCGCCACGACCTGTTCTGCGGCGACGTCTATCTCGCCGACACCAAGGCGGACCGCGAGGTGTCCACAGCCTGGGGATGGGTGCCGGTGCTGGACTTCGCGTGGGCGCTGTGCGACATCGTGGAGCTGATCGACCAGGACCCGGCGGGCTCCCGGGCCTCCCGCCCGCAGTACGCCGAACTGGACTTCACCGAGTCCACCGACCGCATGCTGTTCGAGCGCCGCTTCGGGTGGGTGGACATCGCGGCCGACTGGATGCCGGTGGAGGAGCCTCCGCTCACCTTCTCCCACGCCGAACTCCGCCGCGAGGCCCGCGACTTCCTGCACGACCTCCTCGCCGACCTGACCGACCTGCACGAGGATTTGGCCGAGAACCCGGCGATCTGGACGCTGCAGGCCCGCTTCCCCCGGGTGGGCTAGCCTTCGACCCTGATTCCCAGCTCCGCCGCCAGCACGGGTGCCAGGTCCAGCAGCTGGGCCGCGCTGATCACCGCGCCCGACAGACGGTCCACGCCCCCCGCGAGGCCCAGTTCCACGGCTCCGCGCAGATCCACGTCCGCCAGGGCCGCCGCGGTGAAGTCGGCGGACTTCAGGGCGCAGTCGACGAACTCGACGCGTTCCAGACGGGCGCCGCCGAAGTCGGGCTCCACCAGGACGCAGGACTCGAAGACCACGTCCCGCAGCCGCGCCTGGCGCAGGTTCAGGTAGTCGATCTTGCCGCCGCGGATCACCACCCGTTCCAGGACGGCGCCGTACATCTGCGTCCCGCCCAGCCGGGCGTCGAGCAGCTCGACATCGCGCAGCGTCGCCTCCGCCAGGTCGGTGCCGACGCCGCGGATGCCGGCGAGGACCGAGTCGAGGAAGCGGCTGTGGCGCAGCCGCGTCTCGTCCAGCGCGCAGCCCGTCAGGGCGCAGTCCATGAAGCGGGCGCCCCCGCCGTCCTGCCCGGCGAGGTCCAGCTCGCGCAGCTCCACGCCGTCGTAGTCGCCGTCGGGCTCCAGCTCCCCGCCCCCGAACGGCTCCAGCGGCGGCAGCCGCACCTCCGGTCGCCGCGCGCCCTTGACCGCCGCACCGGTACCGCCGCCGGTCCTGCCACCGGTTCTCCCGGTCGTTCCTGTCCTCGCCATGCCCCCATGCTGCACCCCGCCACCGACAATCCCCGCCGCCCATCCCCTCCACGCGGGCGCGAACGCCCTTGACCTCGAGCAAGGTTCAGGTTGGAGGCTGGGAGAGGCCGGGCAACCGCCCGCCACCCACCACCCACCGGGGGATCCCTGTGCACGCCATCCGTCTCCATGCCTTCGGCCCCGCCGAGAACCTCCGCTACGAGGAGGTCGCCGACCCGGTGCCCGGTCCCGGCCAGATCCGCGTCGCCGTCGAGGCGGCGGGCGTCCACCTCCTGGACACCGCCCTGCGTGAGGGCCTCCAGGGCCCCGCCCCCGCGCCGACGGCCCTTCCCACCGTGCCCGGCCGGGAGATCGCCGGTGTCGTCGAGGCGCTCGGCGCGGGCACCCCCGACAGCTGGCTCGGCAGGCGCGTCGTCGCCCATCTCGGCTTCGCGCCCGGCGGATACGCGGAACGCGCCGTCACCGACGTCGACCGCGCGCACGAGATCCCGCCGCACCTGGACCCCGCCGCGGCCGTCGCGATGATCGGCACGGGCCGTACGGCGCTGGGCATCCTCCAGTTCGCCGAGCCGGGGCCCGCGTCCGTCGTCGTGGTCCCCGCGGCCGCGGGCGGCATCGGCACGCTCCTCGTGCAGTACGCCAAGAACGCGGGCGCGACCGTCGTCGGGCTGGCCGGCGGTCCGGAGAAGGTGGCCCGGGTCGCGGCGAACGGCGCCGATCTCGCCGTCGACTACACGGACACCGCCTGGCCCGCCGAGGTCCGCGCCCACCTGGGCGGCCGGTCCGCCGACGTCGTCTTCGACGGGGTGGGCGGCGACGTCGCCCGGGCGGCCGTCGCCCTCCTCGGTCCCGCGGGCAGGCACCTCGTCTTCGGCTGGTCCGCGGAGGGCGTCCGCGACGGGAAGGGCTACTTCGTCGAGGGGGTCTCCCGGTCGGTCCTGGGACCCGTGATGATCGAGAAGGCGGGCGGCCTGCGCGCCCTGGAGACCCGCGCCCTCGCCGAGGCGGCCGCCGGCCGGCTGACCCCGGCGGTGCAGACGTTCCCGCTCGCCGAGGCCGCCGCCGCACACCGGGCGCTGGAGACCCGCGGAACGGTGGGGAAGGTCGTCCTGGTGCCGTGACCCGCCAGGGACGACCGGCTCAAGGATGCGATAGGGGATGATTCATGGTGTTCTGTCGGAATGAGTGTCACCCGGACAGGTGAATCCTCCGCCGACACCGCACCCGATCCCCGCCGCTGGTGGGGCCTGGTGATCATCGCCCTCGCCCAGCTCATGGTCGTCCTGGACGCGACGATCGTGAACATCGCGCTGCCCTCGGCCCAGCAGGACCTGGGCATCTCGGACGGCGACCGCCAGTGGGTGATCACCGCCTACACCCTGGCCTTCGGCGGCCTGCTGCTGCTCGGCGGCCGCATCGCCGACCTGGTGGGCCGCAAACGCACGTTCGTCATCGGGCTGATCGGCTTCGCCGTCGCCTCCGCACTCGGCGGAGCGGCGACCGGCTCGGCCATGCTGTTCGGCGCCCGGGCCCTCCAGGGCGTCTTCGCGGCCGTACTCGCCCCGTCCGCGCTCAGCCTCCTGACGACGACGTTCACCGACCCCAAGGAACGCGGCAAGGCCTTCGGCATCTACGGCGCCCTCGCCGGCAGCGGCGCCGCGATCGGCTTCATCCTCGGCGGCCTGCTCACCGAGTACCTCGACTGGCGCTGGTGCCTGTACGTCAACGTGCCCATCGCCGTCGTCGCCGTGTTCGGCGCCCTCGTGCTGCTCCACGACCGCCCCGGCCACGCGGACGTCCGGCTCGACGTGCCCGGCGCGGTACTGGGCTGCGGCGGGCTGGTCGCGATCGTCTACGGCTTCAGCGAGGCCGAGCCGCGCGGCTGGACCGACCCCCTGGTGCTGGGGCTCTTCGCCGGCGGGATCGTCCTGCTCACCGCGTTCGTGTGGTGGCAGACGAAGGCGCGGAGTCCGCTGCTGCCCCTGCACATCATCAGGGACCGCAACCGAGCGGGCTGCTTCCTGACCATGGGTCTGGCCATCATCGGCATGTTCGGGCTCTTCCTGTTCATGACCTACTACCTCCAGGTCGCCCTCGGCTACTCCCCCGTGAAGACCGGCCTCGCCTTCCTCCCCCTCACCCTCGCGATCATCATCGGCTCCACCCAGATCTCCGCCCGGCTGATGAACCGCGTGGCACCGCGCATGCTGATGGTCCCCGGCATGCTCCTCGCGTCGGGCGGCATGGTGATCCTCACCCGGATGACCGTGCACTCCTCCTACACCAGCGAGATCCTGCCGGCGCTGCTGCTGATGGGCCTGGGCATGGGCCTGACCTTCATGCCGGTCTTCGCCACGGCCACCGCCGGGGTCGCTCCGCAGGACGCGGGCGTCACCTCCGCCACCGTCAACACCTCGCAGCAGGTGGGCGGCTCCATCGGCACCGCGCTGCTCAACACGATCGCCACCACCAGTGGCGCCGCCTACATCGCGGCCCGTTCGACCGGCCCCGCGCGCCGGGCGCAGGTCGCGGCCGAGGGAACCGTGCACGGCTACACGGTGGCCATCTGGTGGGCCGCCGGGATCATGCTGCTGGCCGGCCTGGTGGCGGGCCTGATGGTCACCACCGGGCCGCCGAGGCACGCCCCGGCGGACACGGCCGTCCCGGAGTCGGTGGGCTGACCGTCCCCGGACCTCGGCCGTCACCGCCTCCCGAGAGGCGCGCGCCTGTCCGCGTCAGTGGCGCCCCGCCACGCGGTCCGCGAGCCGTGCCAGCCGTGAGGAGCCCGCCGCGTGGCGCTCGGACTCCCGCCGGTCCGCCGCCCGGTAGGTCGCGTACATGCCCCGCACCCCCAGCCAGCGCAGCGGCTCCGGCTCCCACCTGCGCACCTGATGACCGACCCAGGGGAGGCCGGTGAGATCGGTGCGGCCCTCCTGGCCGGAGTCGAGCCGCACCAGGTCCCGCAGAGTCCGGGCGGCCAGATTGGCGGTGGCGACACCGGAACCGACGTAACCGCCCGCCCAGCCGATCCCCGTGGCCCGGTCCAGCGTCACCGTCGCGCACCAGTCGCGCGGCACGCCCAGCACCCCCGACCAGGCGTGCTCGACCCGCACCCCGGCCAGCGCCGGGAAGAACCCGACCAGGATCTCGCGCAGCGCCCCGGCGGTCTCGAGCTGCGTGCGTCCGTCGTTGTCGGTCCGCGAGCCGAACCGGTAGGGCACCCCGCGCCCGCCGAGCGCTATCCGGCCGTCCACCGTGCGCTGGGCGTACATATAGGCGTGCGCCATGTCACCGAGCGCCTCCCGCCCCGACCAGCCGACCGCGGCCCACTGTTCGTCGGTGAGCGGCTCGGTGGCGATCATCGAGGAGTTCATGGGCAGCCAGGTCCGCCGCTCGCCCTTCAACGCGGCCGTGAACCCCTCCGTGCAGCGCAGCACGTACGGCGCCCGCACGGTCCCGTACGGCGTCACCGCCCGACCCGGAACGATCTCCGTCACCGGCGTCGACTCACGGATCTCCACCCCCAGCGCCTCCACGGCCGCCGCGAGCCCCTTGACCAGCTTCACCGGGTGCACCCGCGCCCCGTGCGGGGTCCAGCTCGACCCCACGGCGCCCGCCACCCGCACCCGCTGCGCCGTCTCCCGGGCGCCGTACAGCTCGCGGTCGTCCTCCCCGTACGACAGCTCGCGCGCGTGGAAGTCCCTCAGCCGCGCCAGTTGCGCGGGGGTCCGGGCCACCTCCAGCACCCCGCCCTGGTGGACACCGGCGTCGAAGCCTTCCTCCGCCACCGCCCGGACGACCTCGTCGACCGTGTCGTTCATCGCCCGCTGGAGCCGTACGGCGGCCTCGTGGCCGTGCAGTTTCGCGTATCTGTCCCGGCCCGCGACGCCGTTGTACAGCCAGCCTCCGTTGCGCCCCGAGGCGCCGTATCCGCAGAACCTCTGCTCCAGGACGGTGATCCGCAGGAAGGGCGCCGCCTTCTTCAGGTAGTACGCCGTCCACAGCCCCGTGTACCCGCCGCCGACGATCACGACGTCGGCGGAGGCGTCGCCGGCGAGCGGCTCCCGCACCGCCGGAAGGCCGTCGTCCGCGTACCAGAAGGAGATGCCGCCGTTGACGACGCCGTTCACGACACCGCTTGCCGAGCTGCTCATGGCCGGACGTTAACCCGGCGGCACAGGCGCTGTCTCCTTCGGATTCCGTACTCTTTCGCGCCCTCTGACCAGCGGATAGCACGCCAGCCCGACGAGGACGGAGACGAAGTGGCCGAGGTCGGTGAAGGTGGGCCCGGCGGCCAGCGGGAAGCCGTAGAAGACGAGAACGGCCGCCAGACATCCGTACCGCCAGGGCGGGCGGATCCGGTGGACGAGCACCGCCACCACACCCGACAGCGCGTAACTCACCCCGACGTCCAGGGTGTTGACGGCCGACTGCGGCGCGAGACCGTCCCCGATCGCCTTCGCCAGCGCGCCTTCGCTGATCAGCGTCGCCAGCACATGCGCGGCCGCGCACACCGCCAGCCACCGCGCGGTCCCCAGCCAACGCTCGGCCGGGGCGTGGAAGACGGAGTACAGCACCGCGTACGGCAGCCAGTACCCGCCGTCGATCCACATCGCGCTCGCCACCAGCACCCGCACCGGATGACGGGACAGCTCATGGATGTTGGTGGACCGCTGCCGCAGGAACTCCTGCTCGAACTCCGGTGACATGTGGTGCAGGGCCACCGTCGTGACGAACAGGACCGTCAGCCACACATAGGTGCCGGGCGCGCTGCGGACGTACGCCCACACCGCCCGCCGGACGCCGGAAAGCCCGCTGAGCCGTCTCACCCGGCCCAGTATCGGCGAAACGTCGGCCGGGGGCAGCGGAAAGCCCAGGCCGCACCGGAGCTGACCTGGGCTTTTCGTGGAGCCCCCTGTCGGATTCGAACCGACGACCTGCTCATTACAAGTGAGCTGCTCTGGCCAGCTGAGCTAAGGAGGCATCGCGCGCCACCGCGCACGCGCGAGGGCGGCTCCACTGTACACAGCCCCGCTTTCCCCTGGCCACGGACTTCCACCGTCCGCACCGCTCCGGGCCGGCGAGCCACTCGACGCCACTCGACGCCACTCGTCGCCACTCGAAAGTTTCCGCGAAGTTCACATGCCTGCGGGTACTGACAGACCGGGAAACGCCAGGTACCGTCCTGACCCAGTTCGCTCATGTGGACTACACCAACCACCTTCCTACAACGGATCGTCCGGCACGTTCCTGCCGGTAGAAGGGGGCCTTTCACCATGGCCACTGTCACATTCGACAAGGCGACCCGGATCTACCCGGGTTCCACCAAGCCCGCCGTCGACGCTCTCGAGATCGACATCGCGGACGGCGAGTTCCTCGTCCTGGTCGGCCCGTCCGGCTGCGGCAAGTCCACCTCGCTCCGCATGCTCGCGGGGCTCGAGGACGTCAACGGCGGTGCGATCCGCATCGGCGACCGCGACGTCACGCACCTGCCGCCCAAGGACCGGGACATCGCCATGGTGTTCCAGAACTACGCCCTCTACCCGCACATGTCGGTCGCCGACAACATGGGCTTCGCGCTCAAGATCGCCGGCGTCAACAAGGCGGAGATCCGGCAGAAGGTCGAAGAGGCCGCGAAGATCCTCGACCTCACCGAGTACCTGGACCGCAAGCCGAAGGCCCTCTCGGGTGGTCAGCGCCAGCGCGTCGCGATGGGCCGCGCCATCGTGCGTGAGCCGCAGGTCTTCCTCATGGACGAGCCGCTGTCCAACCTGGACGCCAAGCTCCGCGTCTCGACGCGTACGCAGATCGCCTCGCTGCAGCGCCGCCTCGGCATCACCACCGTCTACGTCACCCACGACCAGGTCGAGGCCCTGACCATGGGCGACCGGGTGGCGGTCCTCAAGGACGGTCTGCTCCAGCAGGTCGACACCCCGCGCAACATGTACGACCGGCCCGCCAACCTCTTCGTGGCCGGCTTCATCGGCTCGCCGGCGATGAACCTCGTCGAGGTGCCGATCGCCGACGGCGGCGTGAAGTTCGGCAACTCGGTGGTCCCGGTCCAGCGCGACGCGCTCGCCGCCGCCACCGACAAGACGGTCACCGTCGGCGTCCGCCCCGAGCACTTCGACGTGGCCGGCGCCGACGCCGACACGGGTCTCGCGGTCGTCGTGAACGTGGTCGAGGAGCTCGGCTCCGACGCCTTCGTCTACGGCACCGCCAAGGTCGGCAGCGAGTCGAAGGACCTCGTGGTCCGCGTCGGCGGCCGTGACGTCCCGGAGAAGGGCAGCACGCTGCACGTCGTCCCGCGCGCGGGCGAGACCCACGTCTTCTCGACCTCGACGGGCGCGCGCCTCTCCGACTGACCCGGTTTGAAGCCGGGTGATTCACCCGGTCTGACGAAAAGGGCCCCGCAGCCTGCTGCGGGGCCCTTTTCCGTGCTCGCGAAAATCCCCGGCACAGCGGACATTCCGACCGAGGTCCGTCAACCCCTTACCCAAAAGGGGGCACGGGTTCATCCCCCGTACGGGTGACTCAATGTCGCCGGATCATTACTGCACGCTACCCTCTCACGCGTGAAGCACTCCGCGAACCACTCCACCACCCAGCGCACGCGCCGCGGCCAGGGCGGCCCAGCCCGCCGGATCGGCCGCTCGCTCGCCCTCGTCCTGCCCGTCGTCATGGTGCTCTCCGGGACCCTCGCGGTCACCCGGGTCAACTGGTCGGGGAACCCCTCGGATTCGGTGCTCACCGCCTCCGACGTCTCCGCCGCGCAGCAGTCCTCGCACCGGGCCGCCAAGGCCCCGCAGGAAGTACTGCGCGACCAGTTGCTGACCGAGCTCCAGGAGAAGGATCCGGGCGTAGCCCTGACCCACCTCCAGGCCGCCGTGAACGGCAGGCCGTCGCTGGCGAAACACTGCTCCTCCATCGCCCGCGCCCTGGGCCGTGCGGCCGTCCGCCTGTACGGCCCCTCGCGCGCCCAGTCGTACTCCCGCCCGGTGTGCGACACGTCCTTCGCCTCGGGCGTCCTGGCGGCCCGCGGCTGAGCCACCGGGCCCCGGGCCGTAACGACCCGGGCGTGCGGTTCCCCTCCCACCGGGGGAGCCGCACGCCCCGGAACAAGCGGCACGTACAGTGCGGGCATGACCGATCCGCACGCCGCGTCCCGCCCCACGCAAGCCGTCATCCTGGCCGGTGGCCAGGGGTCCCGGCTGCGCCCGTACACCGACGACCGGCCCAAGCCGATGGTCGAGATCCCCGGTACGGGGACGCCGATCATCGGCCATCAGCTGCGCTGGCTCGCCGAGGAGGGCGTCACCGACGTCGTCGTCTCCTGCGGCCACCTCGCCGAGGTCCTTCAGGACTGGCTGAAGTCGGCCGACCTGCCCGTCAAGGTCACCACCGTCGTGGAGACCGAGCCCCTGGGCCGCGGCGGCGGCCTGAAGTACGCGGCCGCCCACCTGCCCCACCCCGACCGGCCCTGGTACGCCACCAACGGCGACATCTGGACCCGCTTCTCGCTGCGCGAGATGGCCGACTTCCACACCGAGCGCGACGCCATAGCGACCCTCGCGCTGGCCCGTCCCCGCATTCCGTGGGGTGCGGTGCAGACGGACGGGTTCGGTCACATCACGGACTTCATCGAGGCGCCGCCCACCACGTACGAGATCAACGCCGGCGTCTACGTCTTCTCCCCCGCCTTCGCCGGGCTGCTCCCCGAGCGCGGGGACCACGAGCGGACGACGTTCCCGCACCTCGCCCGCGAACGGCGGCTGGCCGGGTTCCCGCTCCCGCAGGGGGCGTACTGGCGCGCCATCGACACCGCGAAGGACCTCACGGAGGCGGCGAAGGAGCTGGCGGCGCTGAGCCGCTGAGAGCCGCTGGACGGGTGGAGCGGTTCCTTGCCGTTGCCGACCCGGTGGGGGCCGGTCGCGCAGTTCTTCGCCCCCCTGAAAACCTCGAGGGTGCCGTGCGCTGTTTCAGCGCACGGCACCCTCGGTCCTTCAGCTCCGTCCTAGCCGAGCAGGCCTCCGACCAGGCCCGGCTGGCCGGAGGACGAGGAACCGCCGTCCGAGCCGCTGCCGCCACCCGTCGAACCGCCTGACGTCGCCGAGCCGCCGGAGGTGGGGCCCGAGCTGGTGGCGGGGGCCTGCTCCACCGGGGTGGACTGCTCGGGCGGAGCCTCGCCCGCGGTGCCCTGCGTCTGGCTGGGCGCGCCGGCGTCCCCGCTGCCGGTGGTGCCGGAGTCCTGCGCCTCGGAGGGTTCGCTGTCCGTACCCGCCGTCGGGGCCGCCGAAGTGGCGCCCTGGGTGGGCGAGCTGGACGCGGAGGGCTCGCGGGACGCCTTGTGCGTGCCGGACTTCTCCGGCAGCGGCGAGCCGGGCAGCTCGTTGCGCGGGGGCTCGCCCGGGCCGGGGACGACCACCCGGTCGGCGTCGCGGACGGCGCCGCCGAGCAGCGAGCCGACGAGCAGGGTGAGCCCGACGGCGATCGCGGTCACCAGAACGCCGCGGCGCAGCACGTAACGGCGCAGCTCCCACAGGTCGGAGCGCGGGCCGAGCCGGCGCCACGCACCGGCGGCGAGCCGGCCGTCCACCGAGTAGACCGGGGCGCCGGCGATGATCAGCGGCGACCAGGCGGCGAGGTAGATGATGTCGGGGGTGTCGTAGACCGGGACGGTCTTCCAGCTGACGGTGACGATGAGCGCGGCCGAGAGTCCGGCGCCGACGACCGCGGCGATCCGCTGCCAGCACCCCAGGACCGTGAGGACGCCCACGACGACCTGGAGGAAGGCGATGACGAGGCCGGAGCCGACGGGGTGGTGCAGGGCGAACTGGCGCAGCGGCTCGGCGACTTCCCACGGGTGCAGGGTATTGAGCCACTTCACCATGGAGCCGCGCTTGCCGCCGTCGAAGTAGACGGGGTCGCACAGCTTGCCCATGCCGGCGTAGATGGAGATGAAGCCGAGGAAGATGCGCAGCGGGAGCAGGACCACGCCGAGGTTCATCCGGCGGCCCGGGTAGTAGGCGTGCCGGGCGGGATCGTCGCCCTGCCGCCGACCGCGCGGCGCCGGTTCGGGATCGTCGTCGACTTCCCCGAAGTCCTCGAACTGGGCGTCGTCGTAGCCGGGTTCGTCGTAGGCGCTGCCGACGCCGCGCATGTTCGGCAGGATCCGCTGCTCGCCGTCGACGGGCGTCCGCTGGGCGCCGACGATCGGGGTCTCCAGGGTCTGCGCGGCGAGGCCGCCGTCGTAACCCGGGTCGCCCATGTCGACGCGGGGGATGACCTGGGTGGCTCCGGCGTCGGCGCCGGGCGGTCCGCCGTGGCCGACACTGCCTGCCCGCACGGCCTGGAGCAGCCGGTGGGCCCCGGTGTCGTCCGGGGCGGACTTGCCGCTCCAGACGACCGCCCGCCGACGGCCACCGGAAGCGGCGCCCGCTCTGCCCGCCGCCCCGACGGCGGAGATGCGCGCGGTGTCATCGATGGCGCTCACGTGACGGGCGATCCGCGGGGATTGGTTACGCCGCGCCGACGCGCCCAGCTGCACGCGGAAGCTCGCGTGGCTGACGATGATCTGCGCCGGATCGCTCGGCACCTTCACCATGCTCAGCGCGGGAGCGTCGTCGAATCCCGACGAGCGGTCCCCCGTGGGTGTGCGGGGTGTTCTGGTGTCCACACTCATCTAACCGAGTGACGTGTGTTTAGGACACTGCTTTGACCCGCCGGATCTGTCCGGGCTCCGTCAAGGTTGCACGACTCGGCGGGATTAACCCGTCCGAGTGAACCGTTTCCCTCTGTCGCCCTCGCACGCCACCCGGACTGGCGCGGCTGCACGGGCCTCGGACCGACGGGCTCGGACCGACGGGCTCGGTCGGCCCGGGCCGGCCGAGCCCGGCCTGCCTCAGCCCCTGCGGCGAGCCGCCTCGTACAGCACGATCCCGGCCGCCACACCGGCGTTGAGGGATTCCGCGCCGCCCGGCATCGGGATCCGTACCCGGTAGTCGCAGGTCTCGCCGACCAGCCGGGAGAGTCCCTTGCCCTCGCTGCCGACGACGATGACCACCGGACCGTCCAGGGCCTTCAGCGTGCCGACCTCGTGCTCGCCGTCGGCGGCCAGGCCGACGACCGCGATGCCGGCCTTCTTGTAGGCCTCCAGGGCGCGGGTGAGGTTGGTGGCGCGGGCGACCGGGGTGCGGGCGGCCGCACCGGCGGACGTCTTCCAGGCACCGGCCGTCATACCGGCCGCGCGGCGCTCCGGGACGACGACGCCGTGACCGCCGAAGGCGGAGACGGAGCGGACGACGGCGCCCAGGTTCCGCGGGTCGGTCACGCCGTCGAGGGCGACGATCAGCGGGTCCTCGCCGTTGTCGTAGGCGGCCGACGCCAGGTCCTCGGGGGTGCGCGTACTCGTACGGCGGGACCTGGAGGACCAGGCCCTGGTGGTTGAGGCCGTTGGTCATGCGGTCCAGTTCGGGACGCGGGGCCTCCATGAGGTGGATGCCGCCGCGCTCGCTGGCGAGCTGGAGCGCCTCGCGCACCCGCTCGTCGTTGTCGATGAACTGCTGCACGTAGAGCATCGTCGCGGGCACGCCCTCGCGCAGCGCCTCGACGACGGAGTTCCGGCCGACGACCATCTCGGACGTGCCCTTGCCGCCGCGGCCGCGCTGTGCGGGCCGGCGCACGGCCTGCTTCGCCTTGGCGGTCGCGATGCGGTTCGCCTTGTGCTTCTTGCGCATCTCGGCGGGCGGGGTCGGTCCCTTGCCTTCCAGGCCCCGGCGCCGCTGGCCGCCACTGCCGACCTGCGCGCCCTTCTTGCCGGACATGCGGCGGTTGTTGGCTGCCATGAGTCTCTCGTCTCCGTGAGCTTTCGTACGTACGTCTTATGCAGTGTGCCGCCCGGAAGGCCGGGCGGCACAGTCGATCAAGGACAGGCCCTGGGGCCGCCCCTACCGCGGGCCGAGGCTCCAGCGCGGCCCCTGCGGGCCGTCCTCGATGGCCAGGCCGGACTGGGCGAGCTGGTCACGAATGGCGTCCGCGGTCGCCCAGTCCTTGCGCCCGCGGGCCGACTCCCGCTGGTCGAGGACGAGTCGTACGAGGCTGTCGACCACGCCGTGCAGGTCCTCACCCCGGCTCTCCTCACCGGCCCAGTGGGCGTCGAGCGGGTCCAGACCGAGGACGCCGAGCATGGCACGGACCTCGGCGAGGCGCGCCACGGCGGCCTCCTTGTCGTCGGCGGCGAGGGCCGAGTTCCCCTGCCGGACCGTCGTGTGCACGATGGCGAGCGCCTGCGGAACACCCAGGTCGTCGTCCATCGCCTCGGCGAAGGCGGGCGGCACCTCGGCCGCCGGCTCGACGACGCCCCCGGCCTTCTCGACGACGCGCTGCACGAAGCCCTCGATCCGCGCGAACGCCGACTCGGCCTCGCGCAGCGACTCCTCGCTGTACTCGATCATCGAGCGGTAGTGCGGCGTACCGAGGTAGTAGCGCAGCACGATCGGGCGCCACTGCTTCACCATCTCGGAGACGAGGACGCTGTTGCCCAGCGACTTCGACATCTTCTCGCCGCTCATGGTGACCCAGGCGTTGTGCACCCAGTACCGCGCGAACTCGTCGCCGTAGGCCTTCGCCTGGGCGATCTCGTTCTCGTGGTGCGGGAAGATCAGGTCGAGGCCGCCGCCGTGGATGTCGAAGACGGATCCCAGGTACTTGTGCGCCATCGCCGAGCACTCGAGGTGCCAGCCGGGACGCCCGCGGCCCCAGGGGGTCTCCCAGCTCGGCTCCCCGGGCTTGACCGACTTCCACAGGGCGAAGTCGCGCTGGTCGCGCTTGCCGGTCTCGCCGTCCGCCGAGGGCTGGAGCAGGTTGTCCAGCTCCTGGTTGGACAGCTGGAGGTACTCCGGGAACGAGCGCACGTCGAAGTAGACGTTGCCCTCGGACGCGTAGGCGTGACCGCGCTCGATGAGCCCGCGCATCATCTCGATCATCTCCGGCACGTGCCCGGTCGCGCGGGGTTCGTAGCTCGGCGGCAGGCAACCCAGTGCCTGGTAGCCGTCGTTGAACGCCCGCTCGTTCTCGTACCCGATCGACCACCAGGGCCGGCCCTGGTCGTGCGACTTGACGATGATCTTGTCGTCGATGTCGGTGACGTTGCGGATGAACGTGACGTCGTAGCCGCGGTGGGTGAACCACCGGCGCATGATGTCGAAGTTGAGGCCCGAACGGATGTGCCCGATGTGCGGGGCCGCCTGCACGGTGGCGCCACAGAGGTAGATCGAGACACAACCCGGCTGGAGCGGGGCGAAGTCACGGATCTGCCGGGCACTGGTGTCGTACAGGCGAATGGTCACCACTCCAGGGTAGTGGGCGCGGAGCGATGCCCCGAGCCCCTTCCACCCAAGGGCCACACATTCGTGACATGCCATGGCATATGTCGGCCGGGGTGCGGGTGCCGCCGGTCAGCCGGTACGCGCCACCAGCGCCGTCGCGATCGCCAGCAGGCCCTCGTCGCGCCCGGGGAACCCGAGCCCGTCCGTCGTCGCACCGGAGACCGACACCGGCGCGCCCGCCGCCTCGGACAGGATCTTCTGCGCCTCGTCCCGCCGCTTGCCGATCTTGGGACGGGGGCCGACGACCTGTACGGCGATGTTGCCGATGACGAACCCGGCCGCGCGGACGATCCGGGCCGCCTCCGTCAGCAGGGTGACGCCCGAGGCGCCGGACCACTCGGGGCGCCCGGTGCCGAAGTGCTGCCCCAGGTCACCGAGGCCGGCCGCGGAGAAGAGCGCGTTGCAGGCGGCGTGCGCGACCACGTCCGCGTCGGAGTGCCCGGCCAGTCCGGGGCCCTGCCCTTCCCACTTCAGGCCCGCGCACCACAGCTCGCGGCCCTCCTCGAAGGCGTGGATGTCGGTACCGATGCCGACCTGGGGAAGCAGGGGCCGCGTCTCAGAAGCCATCGTTGAGCCTCCTGCGGGCCAGGACCGCCTCCGCGAGGACCAGGTCCAGGGGCCGGGTGACCTTGAAGGCCTCCTCGTGGCCGGGGACGACCACGACCGTCAGCCCCAGTTGCTCGACCATGCTCGCGTCGTCGGTGACGTTCTCCGTGACCGTCTCGTGGGCGCGGATCAAGGTGGCGCGGTCGAAGCCCTGCGGGGTCTGCACGGCACGGAGGCGGGCCCGCTCGGGCGTCGCGACGACCGGCTCGGGGTCGCCGACGGTATCGGCCGGCTCGACCTCCTTGACGGTGTCCGCGAGCGGCAGCGCCGGGACGACCGCGGGAGCGCCCTCGCGTACGGCCTCGATCACGGCGTCCACCGTGTCGACGGGGACGAGGGGCCGGGCGGCGTCGTGCACGAGGACGATGTCGTGGCCGGGCGGCAGCGCGTCCAGGCCGAGCTTCACGGACTCCTGACGGGACTCGCCGCCGGGCACGACCAGGAAGTCGGTCCGGTCGGGCAGCGCGTGCGCGTCGAGCAGCGACTTCACCTCTGCGGTGCCGTCCGGCGGGGCGACGACGACGACCAGGGACACGGCTCGGGAGGCGGCGAGGGCGCGTACCGCGTGGATCAGCATGGGCGTGCCACCCAGCGTGCGGAGCGCCTTGGGGGCGCCCGGACCGAGGCGGACGCCCCGCCCGGCGGCCGGAATCACCGCGGCCGTGCGGGTGGGCGCGGGGGAGGGACGCGAATCGTCAGACATCGGTTCCTGTCAGGTTTGTGTTCCGGCCCGGCGTGGGTATGGCCCTGGAAGTGCCGGGCGCGACGCCTTGACCGGACCCTTCCGTGACGTGCCGGTCGGGGCAGCAGCCCGGGCCCGGCGCATCAAGTATCGAGGCATCGGGCGCATGGTCGGGGGCGGTACGGGGCAATATCGACCGACCAGCCCTGTCGGGCAGGGCGTACGGTGGCTGCCCCGGCGCGGACATGCCGCAGCGCCCGGCGACGGGGAATTCGTCATCGGGCACCGCGGCATTTCAGTGTTCTTCAGGCGCGTGTTCTTCGGTGTGCCGAGGCCGGTCTCGGGCCGGCGTCAGCACACGAAAACGCGAGCTCAGGACGCGAGCACCTCGTCGAGCAGTGCTTCGGCCTTGTCCTCGTTGGTGTTCTCCGCGAGAGCGAGCTCGCTCACCAGGATCTGGCGGGCCTTGGCGAGCATGCGCTTCTCACCGGCGGAGAGTCCGCGCTCGCGCTCACGACGCCACAGGTCACGCACGACTTCCGCGACCTTGATGACATCGCCGGAGGCGAGCTTCTCCAGATTTGCCTTGTAACGACGCGACCAGTTCGTGGGCTCCTCGGCGTACGGCGCACGCAGCACCTCGAAGACCCGGTCCAGCCCGTCCTGACCGACCACATCACGTACGCCGACGAACTCCGCATTGTCCGCTGGCACACGTACCGTCAGGTCACCCTGGGCGACCTTCAGCACCAAGTAGGTCTTGTCCACGCCTTTGATCTGGCGAGTTTCGATAGCCTCGATCAGCGCGGCCCCGTGATGGGGATAGACCACGGTGTCGCCAACCTTGAACGTCATGTGACAGGTACCCCTTCCGTGGCTATCCAGGGTAACACGGAAACTGCGGGTTCTGAATGGCGTTTTCGCAGGTCAGGGCATATCTCGGGGCTTGACAACAGCGACAGGAACGTGCTGCGGAGGGGCCGCGGAAGCAGGTATTCGCAGGTCGGAGGTGCTCTCCGAGGGAGGAGAAACGCGCACGTTACACGCATCGGAAGCCCCGCCCGAACGGCCGAACGTCCACATATGTCCGCTTCCAGGAGTGCGACTTCCGCTACTCCGTTCGGTTCACGTGGCCGGATACAAGCCGTTTCCGGAATTGATCATCGACCCTCGACCCGGCCCGTGATCAATTCCGGGGACGACCTCGCATTCCTTCACCGAAAATCCGCGAGCAGAGGTCCGGCACGGTTATGCGAATGCGCCCCCGAGCCGGAAGACGAGCCGGAAGAGGACAAGAAGAGGACGGGGAGGGGAAGAGGACGCGGAAGACGACAGCAAGGTGAGGAGAAGGCAGGAGAAGACGGAGGGAACGAGAGGGGAACGAGTGGCGAACGAGAGGGGATGACGACGGGCGGAGAACGAGAAGACGGCAAGTGAAGCCGATGTGACTCGCGGGTCGCTTGTGGCCGTCCGGACGGGTGGTGCCGGAGGCCGTCCGGCGCGTCCGTCGCGGCATGGGATCGCTCTAGAGGCGGGTCGGGTGCGGCGGCACGAGAACGGCTCGGTAACCTAAGCCCGCTGACAGACCCTTAGGACGGCTTTATCCAAAGGAAAGCCGCCCGCGTGTACAAGGAGTTGCCGCCGCCGTGAGCAGCAGCCTTCGACGCGGCGCCCTCGCCGCTTCCGCCATCGCGTTCTCGATCGCCTCGCTCGCCGCCTGTGGGGCCGGCAACGACTCCCAGACCCTGGAGATCAAGCCGGACAACGCCGCCGCCAGCGTCGGCGACATCAAGCTTCAGAACGTCGTCGTCATCACCCAGCCCGACCTGGAGTCGACCGGTCCCGCCGTGATCTCGGCGACGGTCTTCAACAGCGGCAGCAAGGCGCAGACGCTGGAGTCCATCACCCTCGACGGCGGCAAGTCCGCCGAGCTCTCGCCCGCCAAGGGCAAGGGCAAGCTCACCGTCCCGGCCGGCGGCTCGGTCGTCATCGGCGGCGCGAACAACGCGTCCGCCGTCCTGCCGAGCAGCCGTGAGGCCGTCAAGGACGGCGACGCGCAGAAGGTGACCTTCACCTTCAGCGAGACCGGCGAGGTCAGCCTGCGCGCCTTCGTCGTCCCCGCCGAGAGCTACTTCTCCAAGTGGGGCCCCACCGACATCCCGAGCGCCGCGGAGTCCCCCTCCGCGAGCGCGTCGGCGTCCCCGTCCGAGTCGGCCTCCGGCTCGGCAGCCGAGGGCGGTACCGCCGGGTCGGGATCGGCGTCCCCGTCGGACACGGCCTCCGCCTCCGCGTCCGCGTCGGAGTCGGCGACCGCCGGCCACTGACCTCCACGCACACGCACGCAGGAAGGGCGGCACCCCGCACGGGGCGCCGCCCTTCCTGCTCCATGTCCGTCCCGGACGCACCCCTCGCACCGCGGCGCGGGCCTCGCGGCACTGCGCCGACTCCGCCCGTCGGCCACGGCGGCCACGGCGGCCACGGCGGGCCGGTCTACGGCTCGAACTTGTAACCCAGGCCGCGGACCGTCACCAGATACCTCGGCGCGCCCGGGTCGGGCTCGATCTTGGCCCGCAGGCGCTTGACGTGGACGTCGAGGGTCTTGGTGTCGCCCACGTAGTCGGCGCCCCAGACCCGGTCGATGAGCTGCATACGGGTCAGGACGCGCCCGGCGTTGCGCAGCAGCATCTCCAGGAGGTCGAACTCCTTGAGGGGGAGGTCGACCTTGGAGCCGGAGACCGTCACGACGTGCCGGTCGACGTCCATGCGGACCGGGCCGGCCTCCAGGGCCGCCGGGGTCACCTCCTCCGGCTCGCCCCGGCGGCGCAGGACGGCCCGGATACGGGCGACCAGCTCGCGCGAGGAGAAGGGCTTGGTGACGTAGTCGTCGGCTCCTATCTCCAGGCCGACGACCTTGTCGATCTCGCTGTCCTTCGCGGTCACCATGATCACGGGGACGTTGGAGCGGCCGCGCAGCTGACGGCACACCTCCGTACCGGGCAGACCCGGCAGCATCAGGTCGAGAAGCACGAGGTCGGCGCCGTTGCGCTCGAACTCGTCGAGTCCGTCGGGCCCGGTGGCCGCGATGGCGACCTCGAAGCCTTCCTTGCGGAGCATGTAGGACAGGGCGTCGGAGAAGGACTCCTCGTCCTCGACGACGAGCACTCGGGTCACGGAAGGACCTCCGGGGCGGAAAGCGTCCGGTACGCGGACGAATCGGGGGATGAGGCGCGGGGTGAAGTCTGGGTCGGGCGATGAGGGGAGGAGTGGCCGACCTCGTGGAGGTCGTCGGCGTCATCGAGGTCGTCGACGTCGTCGATCTCGTCCGGGTCGGCATGCTGATGCGCACGGTCGCGGGCCACGCCCGTCTCCGGTAGGCGCAGGGTGAACGTGGAGCCCTGGTTCTCGGCGCTCCACACCGTGACCTCCCCGCCGTGCGAGGCGGCCACGTGCTTGACGATCGCCAGCCCGAGCCCCGTACCGCCCGTCTGACGGGAGCGGGCCGGATCGACGCGGTAGAAGCGCTCGAAGATGCGCTCCTTGTCCTTGTCGGAGATGCCGATCCCCTGGTCGGTCACGGCGATCTCGATCAGGTCCCCGCCCGGCGCGCCCACCCGGCGGGCGGCTATGCCGACGCGGGTCCGGGCGGGTGAGTAGTTGACGGCGTTCTCGACCAGGTTGCCGAGGGCGGCGGCCAGCTGGCCCCGGTTGCCCCAGACGCGCAGGTCGGCGGTGCCGCCGGCGGCCATGGTGATCTGCTTGGTCCCGGCCTGGTGACGGCAGCGGTCGACCGCCTCGGCGACCAGCTCGTCGATGCCGATCGGCTCGGCGTCCTCGAGAGGATCGTCGTTCTGGACCCTCGAGAGGTCGATGAGCTCCTGCACCAGGCTGGTCAGCCGGGTGGCCTCGATCTGCATACGGCCGGCGAACCGCTCCACCGCCTCCGGATCCTCCGAGGCGTCCATGACGGCCTCGGAGAGGAGGGAGAGCGCTCCGACCGGCGTCTTCAGCTCATGGCTGACGTTCGCCACGAAGTCCCGCCGGACCGCTTCGATACGACGGGCCTCGGTGAGGTCCTCCACCAGCAGAAGGACCAGCCGGGATCCCAGCGGAGCCACTCTGGCGGACACGGCGAGAGCCTCGCCGCGCCCGGTCCCGCGCCGGGGAAGGTCCAGCTCGACCTGGCGTATCTCTCCGTCGCGTCTGGTGTCCCGGGCCATCTTGAGCATGGGCTCGACGCTGAGCCGGCCACCGCGCACGAGCCCGAGGGCGTAGGCGGCGGAGCTGGCCTTCACGACGGCGTCAGCCTCGTCGAGCACGACGGCGGAGGAGCGAAGCACGGAGAGGACGGTGTCCACACCCGGCGGAAGCACCGCGTCCGTGTGCAGAGAGGTGCGCGTGGGGCGCTTCTGCTCCCGCTCGCTCCAGCGGAACGCCAGCATGGCGATGACACCGGTGAGTACTCCGGCGATCGCTGCCGCTGCGGCGACCGCCGCGTTCACGTCCATGGCACCAGGTTAGGCACGCGATCGGTCCTGGCCACAGCTATCGAGGTGCGACCTCGAACACTCGTCGCCCAGAGTTCACCTTGGAGCCAGTAGTGGTTCATTCGGGGTGCCGGAAATCGACGCGTACGGGGCGGAGCGTGGCACCGTGGGCTTCGCAGCACCGGATCCACGGCCGTTCGGCGCCGGTGCAGCAGCCGGTCCCGGCCCGGTTCGCGGCCGGTTCCGGCCCCCGGAACCGAACCCGAACCCCGAGCACGACGTACGAGAGGGAACCCTGATGCGGGACGCGTACCACGAGGAACTGGACTCGATCGGCGACAGCCTGGTGGAGATGGCCCGGCTGGTCGGGTCGGCGATCGGACGCGCCACGACCGCCATTCTCGACGCCGACCTGAAGCTCGCCGAGAGCGTCATCGAGGCCGACAAGAGGGTCGACGAGCTCCAGCACGACCTGGAGGCGCGGGCGATAGCGCTGCTGGCCCGGCAGCAGCCGGTGGCGACGGATCTGCGGATCGTGGTCACGTCGCTGCGGATGTCGGCCGACCTGGAGCGCTCCGGGGACCTGGCCCAGCACGTGGCGAAGCTGGCGCGGCTGCGCTTCCCGAACCGCGCGGTCCCGCAGGACCTGCACGCCACGATCCTGGAGATGGGCCAGCTCGCGCAGCGCCTGATGGCGAAGGCTGCGGAGGTCGTCGTCACCAAGGACGTCGACCTCGCCCTCCAGCTCGAGTCGGACGACGACGAGATGGACCTCCTGCACCGCACCCTCTTCCAGCACCTGCTGGACGACCGCTGGAAGCACGGCATCGAGACGGCCGTCGACGTCACGCTGCTGGGCCGCTACTACGAGCGCTTCGCCGACCACGCGGTGGCCGTCGCCAAGCGCGTGGTGTTCCTGGTGACGGGCGAGCACGCGGACGAGCTCCAGCCGGAGATCCAGCCCGACATCCAGCCGACGACCGGAGCGGGCACGGGAACGGGCACGGCCGCCGCGGGGGCCTGACCCGGCCCGGGACGGGCCATGACGAGGGGAACGGGACGGGGCCGGCGACCGCGGAGGCCTGAACCCGGACCGCGACGGGCCATGACGAGTGGAACCGGGGCGGAGCCAGGGCGGCTGGAACCGGGACCGGACCACGCACGGCTGAAACCTGAAAGCGGGCCACGTCGGACGGAACCGGGAACGGGACCACTGACGGGTGACCGCGGGGTCGTCCGCGGGGCGTGCCGGATGTCCTCAGGGGCGTGTGCAGGCCACTGTGCGCCATTGAGCCGTTGATGCGCCCAGCGGAACGGGCATGCAATGGGCACAGGTCCTACGCCTCCGGGAGGAACCCATGGCCGAGTCCCCCGTCACTCCCACGCCCGACCCCGCACAGGAACGCCCGACCGAGCAGCCCGCCGAGATCAGGAACCTGATGCTCATCGGCGCGTGCGGCTGCGGTTCGGGGTGCGGCTGCGGGTGCCAGTCGGGCAACCCCTGCCAGTGCGGCTGACGACGCACGGCGAACGCATGTGAACGAGGGGCCCGGCGCCGACTCCTTGATCGGCACCGGCCCTTCGCCATGCCCGGACCGCCCGCCGCCGGGTCGCCGCGCGGGGAACGCGAGCGCAGCATGGAGGAAGGACAGGCGCAGATTCACGCACGGCGAAGACCGGAAGGGGGCGGGCAGTCATGACCCGCTTCATGGACGTCCACCACGGCATGCAGGGCATCACCGCCGACCAGCTCCTCGAGGCCCACCAGGCGGACCTCGCCGTCGAGGGCGAGGAAGGCGTCCACTTCGAACGAGCCTGGGCGGACCCGGAGTCCGGAACCGTCTACTGCCTCTCCGAGGCGCCCTCCGCGGACGCCGTCCTCCGCGTCCACGAGCGCACCGGCCACACGGCGGACGAGATCCATTCGGTGCCGTTGGAGGTGTGAGAGCCGGTCAGGAAGGCTTCACGGCGGATACGGCGGTGACGGTCACCTTGTTGTCGCACTCCGCGAACTGTCCGTCGTCCAGGGCGACCTGATGCTTGCCCGCGCCCGGCAGTCCGACGACGATCGTGGGGTACACCACGGGCTCCGCCCCGGATTCGCAGAACCCGTCGGCCTCCCCCTGCACCTGTACGAAGGTCAGCTTCACCCACGCCCTGCCGCCGGGGGCCAGCGTCACCGGCGAGGCGGATCCGGTGGTCGTGACGGAGAGCGGGGAGTTCTTCTCGGGAGAGCCGTTGCCGGCGCCCGCGACGGTCGGGTGGCCCTTGAGGACGCAGGCCTTGGCCGAGCCGTTGGTGAACTCGACGACGGCCGCCCCGGTCCCCGTACCGTCCGGCCGATCGGCGGCCTGCCGGGCGGCGACCTTCAGACTCCCCGCCGAACAGACCGGCGTGGCACCGCCGGAGGAACTGTCCACGGCGGGCGTCACGGCAGCGGCGCTCGCGGCGGGGGACGCCACGGAAGGGGAGGTGACGGAAGAGGGGGTGGCGTGGCCGGGTGTCGCGGAAGCGGGACCGACGGAGGCCGCACCCGCCGAAGCGGAACCGGCCGAAGCGCCGGCCGAAGCGCTGGTCGAAGCGCCGGGGGACTCCCCCGCACCGCATCCGGTCACCACCAGAGCGGCCGAGGCCACGACGGCCGCCATCACGGAACCCCGAATCCCGAAGCTGTTCCCACGCATGTACCGGTTCCCGTTCCTGTTGGCGTTCTCGTTCGCGCTCTGGTTCGCGTACGTGTTCGTGTTCGTGTTGGTGATGGCGTTGGTGATCGCGTTCTCGCTGGTGTTTCCGTACTGCATGCCGCCCCCGGATCCGCATGGCCGGAGGCATCGACCCGGCACCCACTCGTCTGCCTGTCATCCGTCAACCCAGACAGAAGGGGCATGCGTTCGGGTTCTTCCGAGAGCCGACCTGTGACGCGTCGGTGACGATATCGGGCCACATCGACTGATCCCCGTACATCAGAAGAAAGGGTCACTCGTGGCGGCCCTGTCCGGCTCGCCGCCCGGCCGTCGCCGGGTGATCTCGACGCCGGGACCCCTCCAGGGGCCCAGCACGCTGCCGCCCGAGGTGCCCTGCGCATTCGCCGCGCTGCCCCAGTACGACGGCCTCCGCCCCGGGACCTGACGCGGACCCACCCAACGGCCGACGGTCCGAAAGACGGCCCCGAGACAGCGAAAAGCCCCCGACCGCGCCGTTTGCGCAGGCCGGGGGCATGATCGCGAAGACTGGACGTAGACCGCTTCTCAGATCGTCCCGCGTCCCCGCCCGCCCGTCCGTCCGCTTCCGCGGGTCGGTCAGGGAATGGGCCGGCAGGCGGCTTCGTGCCGTCTTCTCAGATGTCCGCGCCGTCGGTGGCCGGCAGCAGTGCGGCCAGTTCGGCGTCGTCCGGGCGGTGGACCGCCTCGGCCGCCTTACGCAGAATGGCGCGGTCGACCTCGTCCGCGTCGGCGATCAGGCGAATCAGCACGTCGCCGTCGGGCACCGCGTATTCGTGGCTGCCACCTGCCTTGCGGTACCAGGCGTCGCCGTCCTGCTCGCAGGTGACCTGCTTCTCCGACACCTCGCCCAGCGGCTGCTTGGGGCAGCTCTCCGCTGTCAGCGTGCCGCGCCCTGCGAAGAGGCCGAACTCGGTGGCGCCCTTCTCCGACCGGTACGCGGCGGAGAACTCGTCGTCGTACTCCCCGATCGACCCCTGGAGCAGGGTGTAACCGGAGACCTCGGTGACATAGACGAGTTCCGGCGCGACGCCCCAGACGCGCGCGGCGGCGTCGAGGTCGGCGGACGTCCCACCGTCCTGGTCCGCGTCGCATCCTGCGAGGAGAACCGGCAGCAGGAGAAGGGGGAGCAGCGCACGCGCGGGTCGCATCATCCGCCCATCCTTTCCCATGGACATGCCACAACCCCAACCGATATCCGGCTGCCCCCCACCTCAAGTTGGCGTCAGTGTGGTGGTCGTCCGGTGGTCCCCGATGCGTACGTGAACCGCAAGGCTGTAGCCACCGCCTTCGACGCCGCCGAAACGACGCGACAAGACGTCAACCGGCTGACGGCCCGGGCCCAGGCCCAGGCCCACCAAAAAGCCCCCTACCGACGGAGAACCCGCAGGTAGGGGGCTTGTTCGGCTCTGCTTACTTCTTCTTGCCCTGGTTCTTGACTGCCTCGATCGCCGCTGCGGCCGCCTCGGGGTCGAGGTAGGTGCCGCCCGGGTTGATCGGCTTGAAGGCCGCGTCGAGTTCGTAGGCCAGGGGGATGCCCGTCGGGATGTTCAGGCCTGCGATGTCGGCGTCCGAGACGCCGTCGAGGTGCTTGACGAGGGCTCGGAGCGAGTTGCCGTGGGCGGCGACCAGCACCGTGCGGCCCGACAGGAGGTCCGGGACGATGCCGTCGTACCAGTAGGGGAGCATGCGGACGACGACGTCCTTGAGGCACTCCGTGCGGGGGCGGAGCTCCGGGGGGATCGACGCGTAACGGGCGTCGGAGGCCTGGGAGAACTCCGAGTCGTCCGACAGCGGCGGGGGCGGGGTGTCGTAGGAGCGGCGCCAGAGCATGAACTGCTCCTCGCCGAACTCCGCGAGGGTCTGCGCCTTGTCCTTGCCCTGGAGGGCGCCGTAGTGGCGTTCGTTCAGGCGCCAGGAGCGGTGGACCGGGATCCAGTGGCGGTCGGCGGATTCGAGGGCCAGCTGGGCCGTGCGGATCGCGCGCTTCTGGAGCGACGTGTGGACCACGTCGGGGAGGAGGTCGGCATCCTTCAGGAGTTCGCCACCGCGGACCGCCTCCTTCTCGCCCTTCTCGTTGAGGTTGACGTCCACCCAGCCGGTGAACAGGTTCTTCGCGTTCCACTCGCTCTCGCCGTGACGGAGGAGGATCAGCTTGTACGGTGCGTCGGCCATGCGTATGAGCGTAATCCACCGCTCCGATGCGTTGTGCGCCCGCTCGTACAGCGGACAGGCCCTCCGACGGTTGACGGGATCTGTTAATTGAGTGGCCTCCCGCGCTTCGCCTCTCGTAAGTTCTGAGCGCCGCCAGAGCCACTTACACCAGAGCCACTTACACCCGGGGGATTCCGTCATGTCCGTCGCCGTCCTGAGACGTGCTGCCCGCGAGACCCTCTCCGGGCTGCCGCGAGAGTTCTGGTGGCTGTGGACCAGCACCCTCGTCAACCGGCTCGGCGGCTTCGTCGCCACCTTCATGGCGCTGTACCTGACCCTCGACCGCGGCTACTCCGCCTCCTACGCCGGGCTCGTCGCCTCGCTGCTCGGGCTGGGCGGGGTCGTCTCGTCGCTCGCCGGCGGGGTCATGGCGGACCGGCTCGGGCGGCGGCCCACCCTGCTCGTCGCGCAGACCTCGACCGCCGCCTCGGTGGCGCTGCTCGGGTTCGTGGAGCATCCCGTCGCCATCGCCGGCGTCGCCTTCCTGGTCGGCATGGCCTCGAACGCCTCCCGGCCGGCCGTGCAGGCGATGATGGCCGACATCGTGCGGCCCGAGGACCGGGTCCGCGCCTTCTCGCTCAACTACTGGGCCATCAACCTCGGCTTCGCCGTCTCCTCCATGGCTGCCGGGTTCATCGCCGAGGTCAGCTACCGCGCCGGGTTCCTGCTCGAGGCCGGGATGACCCTCGTCTGCGCGGTCGTCGTCTTCCTCAAGCTGCCCGAGTCCCGGCCCGAGCGGGAGGCCAAGGCGGTGCAGGAGGACGGCGTCGGGCTCGGCGCCGTGCTGCGGGACGGCCGGTTCATGAGCGTCGTCGGGCTGTCCTTCCTCGTCGCGCTCGTCTTCCAGCAGGGGGCCGTGGGGCTGCCCGTGGCGATGGGCGCGGCCGGGTTCACACCGGCCGACTACGGCCTGGCGATCGCCGTCAACGGTGTCCTCATCGTCGTGTTGCAGATTCCCGTGACCCGGTTCATCGAGCACCGGGATCCGCGGCGGCTGCTGGTCGTCTCCTCGGTGCTCGCGGGGTACGGCTTCGGGCTCACCGCCTTCGCCGGGTCGGTCGGCGTCTTCGCGCTCACCGTCTGCGTGTGGACCCTGGCGGAGATCGTCAACGCGCCGACCCAGACGGGGCTCGTCGTCCGCCTCTCCCCCACCCACGGGCGCGGGCGTTACCAGGGCATGTACACGCTCTCCTGGGCCGTGGCCTCCCTGGTCGCCCCGGTGATGTCCGGCTTCGTGATCGACCGGTTCGGAGCGGAGTGGCTGTGGGGGATGTGCGCGGTCGTGGGGACGGCGGCGGGGGTCGGATACGCCGTGCTGATGCGGCGGCTTCCGGGGGAGGGCGACGTCCGGGGGCAGGTCGGGGGGACCGTCGCCGGCGGGACGGCCGGCGCCGCCGCCGAACCCGCGGCCAGCGCCGTCTGAGCAGCGGGCACGGACGTCGGGAACCTGGGGGGCCAGGAGACCTGGGTGGCGCGGGGGCTTGGGCGGCGTAGGAACGCAGGGGGCCAGGGACCGAGGCGGCGTACGGATGCAGGGGGCGTAGGAAGTGTCAGGGGTGCATCCGCGCGCCCTTGAGCACCTTGTCCACCGCGTTTTTCGGTCCGTAGACCGCCAGGCCCACGACATCCAGGCCTGCCGTCGGCACGGCACGCACCGCCGCGCGGTTGTCGCGGTCGTGGCCGGTGGCGAAGAGGTCGCTCGTGAACACCGCGCGCGGGAGGGCCCGGGAGAGCACGCGCGCGTGAGCGGCGGCCAGCGTCTCCTTCGCGCCCTCGAAGATCAGCACCGGCTGGCGGAACATCGACAGGTACCCCACCCCGTCCGCGTCCTCGTACGGCTCCCCGATCACCTCGGGCACGGCCGTACCGAGGCCGCTGACCAGGAACGCGGTGACGTTGAGGCGCTGCCAGGTCTCCAGGTCCTCGCGCAGCAGGACGGCGATCTTCGTGTCGAAGCGGACGGGTCCCGCGGTCGGGCTCGTGCTCTCGGTCGGGCTCGTGCTCCGGGGTGCGCCCGTGCTCGGGACTGCGTCGGTGGTCGTGTTCGTGCTCGTGGTCATGGGATGAGACTGCCGATCGCCGTACGGCTTCGTCTTGTACGTTCTTTGCATGGCAGCCCGGCAGGAAGTCTCCGCCTGGCGCCCGGCCGTCCCGGGCGTCGTGGAGGTCTTCCACGCCCACTTCACCGAGTACGCGTACCCGATGCACGTCCATGAGGCGTGGACGCTGCTGATCGTCGACGACGGCGCCGTACGGTACGACCTCGACCGGCACGAGCACGGCACCCCGCACGACACCGTGTCCCTGCTGCCGCCGCACGTGCCGCACAACGGCTCACCGGCGACCTCGGGCGGCTTCCGCAAGCGGGTCCTGTACCTGGACGCCGAGGTGCTCGGCGAAGAGCTCATCGGGGCCGCCGTCGACGCCCCGGACCTGCGTGATCCCGTGCTGCGCCGACGGGTCGGGCAGCTGCACTCCGCGCTCGCCCGGCCCGGCGACGAGCTGGAGGCCGACAGCCGGCTCACCCTCATCGGCGAGCGGTTGCGGACCCATCTGCGCGCGGGGCTGCGTACCGCCGCCGAGCGACGCGACCCGGACCTCGCGCGCCGCCTGCGCGAGCTGCTCGACGAACATGTCGTCGAGGGCCTGACACTGGACCAGGCCGCCGGGCTCGTGGGAGCCCATCCGGCCCATCTGGTAAGGGCGTTCAGCACGGCGTACGGCATCGCGCCGCACCAGTACCTCACCGCCCGCCGGGTCGACCTCGCCCGCCGGCTCCTGCTCGACGGGCGGCCGCCGGGTGACGTCGCGGCGGCGGCCGGCTTCTACGACCAGGCCCATCTCACCCGGCACTTCCGGAAGTTGGTCGGGGTCACGCCCGGGCGGTACGGGGATCGACGGAAGCCCTCCCGACCGTCCTGACCGCTCTTGCCTTCGTGACCTTCGTGACCTTCCTGGCTGGGCCTTCTGACCTTCCTGACCGTGTCTTCGGGGTCAGTCGGCCGGGCGTTGCGTCAGATGGGCGAACGCGTCCAGGTTGCGCGTCGGTTCGCCGCGCGAGACGCGCCACGCGTACTCCTTGCGGATGGCGCTCGCGAAACCCAGCTCCAGAAGCGTGTTGAAGGCGCCGTCGGCGGCCTCCAGGACCTGGCCCATGAGGCGGTCGATCTCGTCGGCGGTGACCGAGGCGAGGGGCAGGCGCGCGGTGACGTAGACGTCGCCGAGCCGGTCGACGGCGTAACTCACCCCGTACAGCTTGAGGTTGCGCTCCAGGAGCCAGCGGTGGACGCCGGGCTCGTTCTCGTCGGGGTGCCGGACGACGAAGGCGTTCAGCGAGAGGGAGTGGCGGCCGACGATGAGGGAGACGGTCGTCTTGAGTTTGCGGGTGCCGGGGAGCTGGACCACGTAGTTGCCGGGCGCCGGGCTCTCCCACTCCAGCTCCGCGTCCTTCAGGAAATCCTCGATGACCTGTGCGGCCGTCTTCTCCACGTCACCCATGCTCGGAGCGTACGCGACGGCGGTGGGACTGGGTCGCGGCCGCGTAGACGTCGGCGGTGGCGGCGGCCGCCGTGTCCCAGCCGAAGCACTGGGCGTGTGCGGTGGCAGCCGCGCCCATCCGGTCGGTGAGGTCGGGGGCGTCGGCGAAACGGGCGAGCACGCGCGCGTAGGCGGCCGGGTCGTGGCCCTGCACCAGGAAGCCCGTCTCGCCGTCCCGCACGGCCACCGGGAGCCCGCCGACGGACGCGGCGAGCACGGGGGTGCCGGCCGCCTGCGCCTCTATGGCGACCAGCCCGAAGGACTCGCTGTAGGAGGGCACGACCAGCAGGGACGCGGCCCGGAACCAGTCCGCGAGCTGATCCTGGCCGACCGGCGGACGGAACCGTACGACGTCCGCGACACCGAGCCGCGCGGCCAGCTTCTGCAGTCGCTCCGGCTTGGCGAGGCCGCTGCCGCTGGGGCCGCCGACGACCGGGACGACGATGCGGGAGCGCAATTCGGGGCGCTCGTCGAGCAGGACGGCCACCGCGCGCACCAGCACGTCCGGGGCCTTCAGGGGCTGGATGCGGCCCGCGAAGAGGGGGACCAGGGCGTCCTGGGGCAGGCCCAGACGGGCGCGGGCGGCGGCCCGGCCGTCCGCCGGGGAGAAGCGGTCGAGGTTGACGCCGGGGTGCACCACGGCGACCTTGCCGGGGCCGGCGTGGTAGTGCCGTACGAGTTCGTCGGCCTCCTCCGCCGTGTTGGCGATGAGGCGGTCGGCGGCGGCGACGATCTGGGTCTCGCCGATGACGCGCGCGGCGGGCTCGGGGGTGTCGCCGTCGGCCAGGTTGGCGTTCTTGACCTTGGCCATGGTGTGCATGGCGTGCACCAGGGGGGCGCCCCAGCGCTGGGCGGCCAGCCAGCCGACGTGGCCGGAGAGCCAGTAGTGTGAGTGCACGAGGTCGTAGTAGCCGGGGCGGTGACCGGCCCAGGCCTGCATGACACCGTGCGTGAAGGCGCACAGCTGGGCCGGGAGGTCTTCCTTGGCGAGGCCCTCGTAGGGGCCGGCGTCGATGTGCCGGACGAGGACGCCGGGGGCCAGCTCGACGGTCGGCGGGAGGCCGCCGGTGGTCGCGCGCGTGAAGATCTCGACCTCGATGTTGATCGCGGCGAGGCGCTGCGCCAGCTCGACGATGTAGACGTTCATGCCGCCCGCGTCGCCGGTGCCGGGCTGGTGGAGCGGAGAGGTGTGCACGGAGAGCATCGCGACGCGGCGGGGGCGGCGGTGGAGCCTGAGCCGCGGGGGTGCCGCCGTAGAGCGACGCCCGAGCCTGTTGGTGTACTGGCTCACGGGGCGTTCCTCCTTGCTGCGGGCATGCCGGAATAAGGGTGTGGGGCCCTCCAAGGTGCTGCAACACCGGAAGAAGGCGCTCCCATTCCGTGCGGATTTCGGAAGGGAGCGGTTTTTGCACACTCATTACCCCCTATCGCTCAACCGTTCGACACGGAAGCGCGTCGCCGACGCCGGGCTGCTCTCACCTTCCCCCTTGCCCCTTGCACTCGCGCCCGCCGCCCCCTACCTCCCCGACCCTGGGTCCACCTCCCCGACCCGGGGGTCCGGCGCCCCCGGACCCCCGCTGTCGGCCCGAAAGTGCCTCGTCCTCACGCGGGGCACGGGCTCTCCGCGGACCGGCCGAGTGGACGGGCCGACCCTGCGGACCGGCCGATACGTGGCGCCGCACTACCCTCGTAGGCATGACATCCCGGGCACCCGCCCGCCCCGTGGGCACGGTCACGCGCGGGACGACGAACCCCAACCGGCTGCGCCGTATGGACCGCTGGATCGCCGCGACGCACGGCGCGGAGCTGCGCCGCGCCGCCGAGCCGCTCGCCGTCGACCTCGGGTACGGGGCGGCGCCCTGGACGGCCGTCGAGTTGCTGCGGCGGCTGCGTTCCGTCGCTCCACGCGCGCGTGTCGTGGGCGTCGAGATCGAACCGGCGCGGGTGGCTGCCGCCAAGCCCTACGAGCGTGAGGGACTGGATTTCCGGCACGGCGGGTTCGAGATCCCGGTGCCCCGGCGGCCACACCTCGTACGGGCCGCGAACGTGCTGCGGCAGTACGACGAGGACGAGGTCGCCGCCGTCTGGCAGCGGCTGTGCGCGCGGCTCGCGCCCGCCGACCCTGCGGCCGCGTCCCGGGGCGGCCTGCTCGTGGAAGGAACCTGCGACGAGATCGGACGACGGCACGTGTGGGTCGCGCTCGGGCCGGAAGGGCCGCGCACGGTCACGTTCGCGACCCGGCTGGGGTCGCTGGAGCGGCCCTCGGACCTGGCGGAGCGACTGCCCAAGGCGCTGATCCACCGCAACGTCCCGGGTGAACCGGTGCACGCGTTCCTGCGCGACTTCGACCGCGCCTGGGCGGCCGCCGCGCCCTACGCGTCGTACGGCGCCCGTCAGCGGTGGATCCGCGCGGTACGGGAGCTGACGGCCGACTGGCCGGTCACGGACGGGCCGGCGCGGTGGCGGCAGGGGGAAGTGACGGTGCGGTGGGGAGCGTTGGCACCCCGGGCCGGAGCATGAACTGAACCCGTTCCGACCGCGGACACCGGGAACGATCTCCATGAGTCGTTCGTCACACTGACGGGGAGATCGTCATGGCGGGGTGGCGAAGAGGGGAAGGACTGCTTCGGTCGCTGTGCCGCAGCGGCGTTCCGTCGTCACCTCTGTCGTTTTCGGCCGTGACGTGGCACGATCCCCCGGGCACCATATGTTACTGACGGTTAATCAGGCGTTGGGGGACGGGATATGGGAACGGGCAAGCGCGGTCTGCTCGCGGCTGCTGTGACGGTGGTCTGCGCGGTCACCGTGCTGGGCGCGCCCGGCACCGCGTTCGCAAGCCCGAGCCCCACACCGTCACCTTCGGCGAGTTCCACGACCCCGCCGCTGCCCTCCACCGCGTCCAACAAGGACCTCGAGGCCGTCCGCACCAAGCTCGAAGCGCTCTATCACGACGCCGCGGTCGCCACCGACGCCTACAACGCGGCCGAGGAGGCGGCGAAGAAGCAGTCGGCGGAGATCGTCGAGCTGGCCAAGAAGATCGTCGCGGGCCAGGAGATGCTGGACGACCTCAAGGACCGCGCGGGTGCCGCGGCCCGCGCCCAGTACCGCACGGGCGGTCTTCCGGACGAGGCGCAGTTGATGCTGACCGACGACCCGTCGGAGTTCCTCGACGGCGCGGGCCGGGTGCTCCAGGGCCAGCGCGCGACCAAGGGCCTGATCGGCGAACTCACCCGTACGCAGCAGGACTTGGAGCAGTACTCCCAGGACGCCTCCACCCAGTGGCAGAAGCTGGAGGCGGGCCGCAAGACGAAGGCCGCGGCCCAGAAGAGGATCGAGAAGCAGATCGCGGCGGCCGAGCAGCTCCAGTCCCGGCTCGAGAAGAAGGAGAAGGAGCGCCTCGAACAACTGGAGGCGCAGGTCGCGCAGGAGGCACAGACCGCCTGGCTGGGCACCGGCGTCCTCGACGAGATCAACAGCGCGGCGTCCGTCCAGGGCAAGAAGGCCGTGCAGTTCGCCACCGCCCAGATCGACAAGCCGTATGTGTGGGGTGCGGAGGGCCCGGACAGCTTCGACTGCTCCGGACTGACCTCCGAGGCCTGGCGGAGCGCCGGGCAGGCGATACCCCGCACCTCACAGGAGCAGTGGAAGCAGTTGCCGCACATCGCCGTCGGGGACATGCGCCCCGGCGACCTGATCATCTACTTCGCCGACGCCAGCCACGTCGCGTTGTACGTGGGCGACGGCGCGATCATCCACGCTCCGCGTCCGGGCCGCACGGTCACGCTCGCGGGAGCGGGCTCGATGCCGATACTCGGGGTGGTCCGGCCGGACGCGTGAGGCCCGGCGGCCGGGCGGTCCCCCGGGACGCCGTCCCGCACGTGACCCAGGCCACCTCCGCCCTGCCGCCAAACCCCGCGCGGACGTGACGTTCGTCATCCCCGCACCACACCCGCCCTGCCCAAATGCGGTACAGAACGCGGCATATGACAGTGGCCAGAGATCAAGCGGCCTGCCTCACACCATTCCGTTGCGGCGCCTTCTGCCGCTATGGTCCCCGTCGGTGGGTCGAGGTCCCTCGTCCCCGCCAGCCCTCGGGGGGAGGGAAGGAACTCAAGACGATGCCCGTACCCGTACCGCGGCAGAGAGCGATCCCGGCCGTGGAGAGCGGTCAGGCGCAGGCCGCGCCCATGGTCGGCGGCCCCTCCAGGGAAGAAACCGTTCGCAACGAGGCGACCACGGCCGAGAACCGCAACGACACCACGCACGACCACGGCGCGCAGCACACCGCGCTGAACGCGACGCCCGCCGACGGCGTCCCCCAAGGCGTGAACCCGACCAGCAGCGCAGGCACGACCAGCGTGAGCGCCACCGGTGGGGGCAGTGCCCACACCACTCTCACCCTGCTGCTGATCGAGGACGACCCCACGGCCGCGCCGATCGTCCACGACCTGCTGGACGCGGACGGCAAGCCGATCCGGGTCCGCACCGCCCGCAACCTCACCGAGGCCGAGCGGCTGCTGACCCATGACGTCCACTGCATCCTGCTGGACCTGGCACTGCCGGCGCCCGGCAAGGCGGCCGAGTCGGACGACGAGCTCGCCGTCCTGCGGCACGTGCTCCGGCTCGCGCCCCGGCACGCCGTGCTGGCGCTCACCGCGTCCGGCGACGCCGAGCGCGGCGCCCAGGCGGTACGCGTGGGCGCCCAGGACTACCTCTACAAGGACGAGCTGGACGGTCGGCTGCTGAGCCGCGCGATCCGCTACGCGGTGGAGCGGAAACGTTCCGACACGGCCGAGCGGCGGCTCGCCGAGGGCAAGCTGCGCGCGCAGGAGAACGCCCGCCTGGAGCGGGGCCTGCTGCCCACGCCGCTGCTGGAGGGCTCCCCGCTGCGCTTCGCCGCCCGCTACCGCCCCGGCCGCTCGCGCGCGCTGCTCGGCGGCGACTTCTACGACACCGTCCGCACGCCCGACGGCACCGTGCACGCCATGATCGGCGACGTCTGCGGGCACGGCCCGGACGAGGCGGCGCTCGGCGTCGAGCTGCGCATCGCCTGGCGGGCGCTGACGCTGGCGGGCCTGTGCGGTGACGAACTGCTGAACACGCTCCAGCAGGTGCTGGAGCACGAGCGCGACGACGACGAGATCTTCGCGACGCTGTGCACGGTGGACATCGCGCCCGACGGCCGCCGGGCGGGCCTGTGCCTGGCCGGCCACCCCGCGCCGCTGATCGCCCGCCCGGATCGGCCCGCACGCCTGCTGCCGTTCGACAACAACGGCCCCGCCCTCGGTCTGCTGCCGGGCGCCCGCTGGCCGCGGATGCAGGTCGAGCTGGGCGCCGAGTGGAGCCTGATGCTGTACACCGACGGCCTCATCGAGGGCCGGATCGGCGAGGGCCGGGAACGGCTCGGCCAGGACGGCATGGTGGAGATGATCCGCCGCCAGCTCTCCGAGGGACTGAGCGGCGAGGCGCTGCTGCGGGCCGCGGTGAACGAGGTGCGCGAGCTCAACGGCGGCGAACTGACGGACGACGTGGCCCTGGTCCTGCTGGACCGGGTCCCGTAACCCGACACCGCTCATCCACCACCGGTCGTCCTACGCGGTCACGCGCCACGACCTGTCCGACGCGGTCACGCGCCACGGGTCGTCCGACAACGGTCACGCGTCACGGGTTTGTCCGGCACCGACCCCGCGCGACGGGGTGTCCGGCACCGATCACGCGCCACCGGTCGTCCGACGACGGTCACTCGCCACCGGTCACGCGCCACGGCCTGTCCGACGCGGTCACGCGCCGCCGATCGTCCAACACCGGTCACGCGCAACGGGTTTCCCGGCACCGATCACGCGCCACCGGTCGTCCGGCGCCGATCTCCCGCCGCCCGGAACCCGCGCGGCTGAGTCAGGTGGCCGAGCCGTCCACGTGCGGCGCCCCCGGCCCCCGGGTGGGGGCTGCGGGGGCGCGGGAGGTGTTTCCGGGGTGGTCAGCGGCCGCCGTTGTACGGGCCGTACGGGCCGTCGCTGCTGCTGCCGCCGCGCCTGCGGCCCCAGCCGCCGCCACCGCCCATCTGCCGGAGGGCGGGCCGCACGTCCACGAAGAAGACGATCGTGGCGACGAGTCCCGCGAGCTGGAGGAAGAGCATCGGCACCAGGAGGTTCACCGCCACCGTCACGCCGAGGATGATCAGCCAGAAGCCCTTGTTCTGCTTGCCGGCGGCCCGGTAGGCGTCGTCACGGAACAGAGCGGCCATCACCAGCGCCACCACGGCGAGGACCAGCATGGCGAGGTAGAGCAGCCACACCAGCCCGGCGAAGCCTTCGATCAGCACAACGTCCACCACCCGACTCGACGCGATTCGACTCGCTCGTCCTTACGCGGTCACCGTACCCGCAACCACGCTCCCGCTACCCGTACAACGGGCCGGGCACCACATGAGTGCCCGGCCCGTGACCGTATGTCCCTGTCCGCCGTGTCCGTCCCGGCCGTGCGTCTCACTTGGCCGGCGGCGTCGTCTTCTTCGCGACGGGCTTGCGGACCGGAGCCTTCTTGGCGGCCGCGGCCTTCTTCTCGGCGGTCTCGGACGGCGTCTCGACCGCGGCGGGCTTCGGCTGGTCCTTGACCACGACGGGCTGGGCCACGGGTGCGGGCTTGGACTCCGACTTGGGCTCGACCGCGATGGCGAGCTCCTCGATCTCCTCGGCGGCCTCGCCGCGCCAGGTCTTCACGGCCTGCTCGCCGTGCTCGGCGACCTTCTCGTACGCCTCACGGGCCTTGACGGCGTACTCGGCGGCGACGCCGACCCCGCGCAGCGCGAAGTCCTGGGCGGACTCGCCGAACTTCTTCAGGTCGGCGTCGAGGGTGCTGCCGATCTTCTTGATGTCCCCGTCGAGGCTGCTGATGAAGTCGGTGACCTTGGTCTGCAGGGTCTCCTGCGCCTCCTTGGCCTTGGCGGTCGCCTCCTTGGCGCGGGCGCCGGCCTTCTCCTGCACGACCTTGGGGTCGGTGTTGCGGACGGCCTCGAAACGGGCCGGCGCCTCGGTGCGCAGCTGCTCCACCAGGCCCGGCACCTTCTTCGCCTGCTGGAGGGCCAGATCGGCGGTGCCTGCGGCGAAGTAGAACGGAGTCGGGTCGCTGAAGGTCTTGCGCAGGTCGTCGGTGATGGCCATGGTGAAGGTCCTCCCGGATTCACATACGTCGTATTCGGCTGAGGGTCGTGCAGGTCCGCAGCGGTGCGGCCGGTCCCCTGGTCCGGTCAACCGGCCGTCTGCTGCGGGTCGGCGTCGCTCTCGGGGTTCCGTGGGTCCGCCGCCCCGTCGCCGTCCGCGAATCCGTTCTCCTTGCGGAAGGACTCGTAGATCTGGAGCAGCACCTGCTTCTGCTGCTCGGTCAGCGTGGGGTCGGCGAGCACGACCGCGCGGGTCGCGCCGTCCCGGTACTCCTGCCCGTCCCGCTCCGCGTCGAGGATGCCGGCCCGCACGTACAGCGTCTCGGCGGAGATCCGCAGCGCCTTGGCGACCTGCTGGAGCACCTCCGCGCTCGGCTTGCGCAGCCCGCGCTCGATCTGGCTCAGGTACGGATTGGACACGCCGGCGGCTTCGGCGAGTTGCCGGAGCGACAGCTGCGCGTTGCGCCGCTGCTCGCGCAGGTACTCACCGAGATTGCCGACGTTGAGCGATGCCATGCCTCCACTGTGCACCAGTCCCGCTAACTATTGCAAGCACCTGCTTGCAATAGTGTGTCGCGCCACTCCAGACTGAGCGCCCCACCCCGACGCTCCACACCGGCACTCCACACCGGCACTTCACCCGAACACTCCACCCCTGCACCCCCGGAAGGGGAACGCGCACGTGTCCTCGCAGTCGCCCACCGTCGGTCTGGTCCTGTCCAGCGGGGCGGTCCTCGGCGCCGCGCACGCCGGTGTCCTGCGAGCCGTCGAGGAGGCCGGGATCGAGGTGTCCGTGGTGACCGGGTCCAGCGCGGGGGCGCTGATCGGCGGCGCCTGGGCGGCGGGGATCGGCAGCGAGCGGATCACCGGGCGGCTGCTGCGCGCGCAGTGGGCGGACTTCGGGTCCGCCGTGATCACCCCGCGCCTCGGCCTCCTGGACACCACTCCCCTGGCCCGCAACATCGAGGAGATGCTCGGCGACCTGCTGATCGAGGACCTGCCGATCCGGTTCGGCGCGGTCGTCACGGAGTTGCGGTCCACGACACCCCGGCTGGTCGACTCCGGCTCGCTGACGGCGGCCGTCCGCGCCAGCAGCGCCGTACCCGGACTGTTCCCGCCGGTTCGCCTGGAGAAGGGCGGCGCGCTCTGCGTCGACGGCGCCGTGCTGTCGCCGTCTCCGGTGTGGGCCGCGCACCGGCTCGGCGCCGAGCGGGTCATCGCCGTGGGCTTCGGCCGCGGCAACACCCGCTGGCGCCGCTGGCTCGAGTCCCGTCCCGACCACCCGGCCCACGGCCGCCACGCCGACCTGGCCGTCACCATCGACGCGACCGGCCACTCCTCCTGGTCGGCCGTCGGCGTTCCGGACCTGATCGAGCGGGGGTACCGGACGACGCGGGAGGCCCTGGAGAACTGGGACTGAGGCCGGCCTCGCACACCGCTCCTCAGACCTCCCAGGGCAACTCCCGTTCGTGCACCACCTCCAGTCGCGAGACCGCGCGGGTCAGCACCACGTAGAGCCGGTTCAGGCCGCGCTGCTCCGACTGCGCGATGGCCGCCGGTTCGACGGCGACGACGTGGTCGTACTCGAGGCCCTTGACGAGGGTCGCCGGAACCACCGTCACGCGCGTGGCCGGCTCCTCCGGGCCGGAGGCCGGGATGTTGGCCCCGGTCAGCGCCTCGCGGACCTCGTCGACCTGGGAGTCCGCGGCGATGACGCCGATCGAGCCCTCCCGCGGGAGTGCGTCGCGCACGGCGGCGACGACCGCGGGGATCAGGCCGCCGTCGGCTCGCCGGACGCGCAGTTCGCCGTCCCGGCGCAGGGAGTCGGCGCGGGGCACGTCGGCGTCGAGGAGGTCGAGCAGCCGGCCGGCGAGGGTGAGGACCGCGGCCGGCACCCGGAAGCCCGTGGTCAGCGGGACGATCGTCGCCTCCGGCTTGCCCAGATGGGCCATCTGCGTCCGCCAGGAGTCCGCCGCCCAGGGGGTGGTGCCCTGGGCCAGGTCGCCGAGCACCGTGAGCGAGCCGAAGCGGACCCGGCGGGCGACCGCCCGGCACTCCATCGGGGAGAGGTCCTGGGCCTCGTCGACGACGACATGGCCGTACCCCTCAGGGTGGTCGAGAAGGCCGGCGATCTCGTCGAGGAGGACGAGATCGGCGGACGACCAGCGCGCCGTCCTCGGTGAGCGGGGCGGCTGCGGCCGGAGCAGGGCCCGCTGCTCCGCCGGGTCCAGGACACCGTCCGCGGCCCGCGCCAACTCCTCCGGGTCCGCGAGGAGTCGGGCCAGCACCTCCTCGGGGCGCGCCTTCGGCCACAGCGCTTCCACACACACGCTCACCGGGCGGGCCCGTTCGACACGGCGCGTCCAGGAGGCCGGACGCGGCCCGCTCCGGCGCTCCGCCTGCTCCTGGATCCGGCGCACGATCCGGCTGCGCACCCGCTCGCGTCCGACCTCGTACGGCGGCTCCTCGGCGAGCACCCCGGCGACGATGTCCCTCAGCCGGTCGCCCGCGATCCGCCAGCGGTAGGAGCCGTCGGGGACGGACAGGTCCTCGGCGCGGTCGGCCGTCACCCGCCCGTACACCGCCCGGCGCAGCACCTCGGCCATCCGGACGTCGTGCTTGACCGCGGCGGTCCGGTCGGGGTCGGTCCCGGTGGCCGTCCGGCGGGCGATCTCGTCGTGCAGGGTCGACTGCCGTACGCCGGTCTCGCCGAGGGAGGGGAGCACCTCGGCGATGTAGGAGAGGAAAGCGCGGTGGGGGCCGAGGATCAGCAGTCCGCCGCGCTGGATGCTCCGCGGGTGGGTGTAGAGGAGGTAGGCGGCCCGGTGCAGGCCCACGGCGGTCTTGCCGGTGCCGGGAGCGCCTTGCACGCACACGGACTCGGCGAGTTCCCCGCGGACGAGTTCGTCCTGCTCGGGCTGGATGGTGGCGGCGATGTCCCGCATGGGGCCGACGCGGGGCCGTTCGATCTCCCGGGCGACGATGCCGCCGGGCCGCCCCGCCCCGACCGGCCCGTGACGCCCGCTCCGCTCCCGGTCGGCCTGCCCGCCCGCGTCGAGGCGCTCGTCCTCCAGGCCCGTGAGGTCGGCGGAGTCGCCCCGGCTGCCGGGGGCCCAGCCGAACCGCCGCCGGACGGCCACACCCCGGGGGTCGCGGGTGCTCGCCTGGTAGAAGGCGCGCGAGACGGGGGCGCGCCAGTCGACGACGAGGGGCGGGGCCGCCGGGTGCTCGCTGATGCGGAGCCGGCCGATGTGGTGGGCGAGGCCCTCGTGCGCACCGCCGGTGCCGGGCGCGAAGTCCAGCCGGCCGAAGAACAGGGGGCCGTCGGGCAGTTCGTGCAGGGCCTTGGCGTGGCTGCGCAGCCGGTGTCCGAGGACCTCGGCGTCGGCGCCGGAGGCGGAGACGTCCTCGCCGGTGACGACCTGGAGGTCGGCGCCCTCGACCATCGCGGTGAGGGCGGCACGGCAGAGGTCGTGGTGGGCGCGCTCGTCGTGCAAGGCGGTGCCGAGGTCCGGCGGGCTCTTCCGGTCGCCCTCGGGGACCGGCTCGGATGTGGTCATGGGGCAAGGGTAACGAAAAGCGTGACCGAGTAATATTTCTTACTCGGTCACAGTCGTCGCCTCGGGGTCAGCCAGCCGGGGCAGACCCGCCGCCAGCACCGCGAACGCCCGGCGCACCGCGGCCTCCGCGTCCCCCCGTACGTCCTCCACCCGTTCGCCCGCCGCCATCCGCCGCCAGTTCTCCTCGGCGAGGATCCGGCGGACGGCGATGATCTGACCTGCGGCCAGCCGGGCGTCGAGGGCGTCGGGCAACTCGTCCGCGAGGGCGTCGGCGAGGGCGGTCTCCGAGCGTTCCAGGTAGCCATGGAGACGGGCGACCAGGGAGGGCGTGCCGTAGAGCATGGCGTAGAAGGCGCGCACCTGCGGGTGGTCGTTGAGGCCGGTGACGGGGTCGCCGGCGGCGAGGCCGGCCAGGAAGTGCCGGCGCAGGGCGGGCAGCGGTGCGACCCCCTCGGCCCGTCCCTGCGTGACGACCCGGGCCGACTCCTGCTCGTGGTCGGCGATCCGGTGCAGGACCAGGTCCTCCTTGGCCGGGAAGTACCGGAAGAGGGTCGGCTTGGAGATCTCGGCCGCCGCCGCGACCTCGGCGACGGACACCGCGTCGAAGCCGCGCTCGATGAAGAGCCGGACGGCGACGTCCGACACGGTCTGGTACATCCGCTGCCGCTTGCGCTCGCGCAGCCCGGTCTCGCTCATGGACCGAGCCTACGGGGCCGGTCGGCACGCGTTCCCGCTTGACCTCGACCGCGGTTGAGGTCGAAGACTCCATGCACGCGCATCCAACGGCACCGCAGTGGAGGTATGTCATGCGAGCAGCACAGGTGAAGGCGTTCGGCGGCCCGGAGGTCCTGACCACGGTGGAGCTGCCGGACCCGGTTCCGGGCCCGGGCGAGGTCCTGATCGAGGTCGCCCACGCCGACACGCTCTTCGTGGAGACCCAGGTCCGCACCGGCCGCTTCCGCGCCTACTTTCCCGTCGAGCCGCCCTACGTGCCCGGTGGCGGCGTCGCCGGCACGGTCACCGCGGTCGGCGCGGGCGTGGACGCCGAGTGGGTGGGCCGCAGGGTGACGTCCTTCGTGGACGGCAGCTACGCCGAGCGCGTGACGGTCCCGGCCACCGCGCCGACGCCCGTCCCGGACGGCGTGGACCTGCGCACGGCCGCGGCACTCGTCCACGACGGGGTGACGGCCGCCGGTCTGCTGGAACGCACCGCCGTGGCCCCCGGTGACCGGGTCCTGATCCTCGGCGCCTCGGGCGGTATGGGGACCGTGCTCATCCAGCTGGCCCGCGCCCGGGGCGCCCGGGTGGTGGCCGCGGCACGGGGGGCGCGCAAGTCGGCGCTGGTGCGGGAGCTGGGGGCGGACGCGGTGGTGGACGTGTCGGAGCGGGACTGGGCGGAGCGGGCGCGGGAGGCCCTGGGCCGGCCGGCGGCCACCCGCGCCACCGGGACAGTCGGCGAACCCGCTGCCGAGACGGATGCCGAGGCCGCCGCCGAAACGGCTGCCGGGACCGTTGCCGAAGGCGCCGGCGAGGCCGCCGCCGATGTCGTACTGGACGGCGTCGGCGGCGAACTCGGCCTCGCCGCCTTCCCGTTGACCGCCGACGGTGGCCGCTTCTCCGCGCACGGGGCGCCCACGGGAGGCTTCGCCGCGGTCGACGCGGCGGAGGCGGAACGCCGGGGCGTCACCCTGTTCGGGATCGGCGACGTGCAGTTCGGCGAGGCAGAGGCGCGCCGCCTGACCGCCCATGTCCTCGCGGAGGCCGCCGCGGGGCGGCTGCGGCCCGTGATCGGCGCCCAGTTCCCGCTGACGGAGGCCGCCGCGGCGCACGCGGCGATCGAGGGGCGCGAACTGCTGGGGAAGGTGGTGCTCGGGATGTGAACCGGGACCGGCGCCGGTCCCGGTTCACCCACCCGCGCACGGGCGGCCGGGATCAGGACCGGCTCCGGGTGAGGGCCAGCGCGAGGTAGGGGTTGGTCGTCCGGGAGGCCGGAAGGCCGAGGGAAGCGGTGGCCGCGGCCAGCGTCTCGGCATAGGAGTCCACGGCCCGGCGGACGTTGGGGGCGTCCAGGCCCGTCCTGGTCACCAGCCGGTCGAGATCGACGTAGGCCGACCGGATGATCTCGATCCAGCGGTAGACCGGCCAGTCCAGCCGCCAGTCCGTGCTGCACTGCGGGGGCATGTTCCGTTCCCAGCGGCGGAACATGCGGTCCCTGATCTCCGGCCGGGTCGGTGTCAGGTGCATGTGCCGGACCAGGTCGTAGAGGGGATCGCCGACCAGGGCCATCTCCCAGTCGATGATGGTCAGCGCCCGGTGGTCGTCCCGGCGCACCAGGTTCCACGGGTTGAGGTCGCCGTGCAGCAGGGCGGCCGCCCGGTGACTCAGCCGGTGCCGGGAGAGGATCTCCCGCAGTCGACGCTCGTCGGGCAGCCCCAGCGTGCGGGCCAGTTGCAGCGACTCCCTCGGCAGGTTCCGCACGAGGCCGACAAGCTGCTCCTTCAGCCACGCGTAGAACTCGACGTCGCCTGCCTGCGGATCGAGCCCTCTGTGGTCCACCCGCGTCAGTTCGCACAACTGGTCGACGAGTGCGTCGGCCTCGTGCGGGAGCAGTCCGTTCACCGGGTGGCTCGGCGGCTGGTCGACGCTGGTGCCGACGTAGGTGTGGATGGTGAAGGCGTCGTCCCGGTAACTCTCGCCCAGGGCCAGCACCTGCGGCGCCGCGACCCGGGCGCCCGACTCCTGGATCGCCTTCAGGACGGCGTGCTCGCTCAGGTAACTCGGCTCGCGCCGTGTGACGTCGGGCAGTTTGCGGCGCACGACCACGGGGTGGGGAACGTCGCGCACCCAGACCACGGAGTTGAGATGCGCGGTTCCCTTGAACACCCGGTGCGCCGGGGCGGCCCCCTCCGCGAGCAACGCCGCCCGCACGGCGGACACCGGGAACCGGGGGTTCTCCGCCATACGCCGGTCCGGCCGCCAGGCGGAGACGTCGGTGAGCCAGTGCCGCCCGCTGCCTCCCCGGTCGCTCCGCGAGGCTAGCCACCTGATGAGGGCCCCCTCGATCTCGCCGTGCGTGGGCGTGCTCCGGAGCCGCAACGGTTCCGCCGCCGCTGTCAGCGCCCGGCGCACCTCCACCGTCGCCTCGTCACAGCCCTTCTGCGTGAACGATTCCTGGAGCGACCTCGCCGCTCGCATCACGTCCGGATAGACGGACTGCGCCCGCTCGAAGTCGACGTAGTGGGGCAGGTCCTTGTAGAGGCCCTTGACCGCAGCGGGCCGGTACTTCCGCATGGCGCCGGCCCACGCCTCGATCACCTCGTCCCACTGGTGGTCCGGGTAGTGCATGCGCACCAGGTGGGTGGCGAGGTCGTGCAGCGGGTCACCGTAGGTGGCGAGCTCCCAGTCGACGCAGATGAGCGGCGGGTCGCCGCCGTAGGACACGATCAGGTTGTCCCGGTGCAGGTCCGCGTGCAGCAGGCTGTACGGCCGCCGGGTCATCGCGGGCACGGCTGCGGCCAGTCCCAGCAGGGCGTCGTCGGAGATGCCCAGGGCCTTGAACAGACCGCCGAACTCGTCCCAGTTGGGCTTGCGGATCTGTTCGTCGGCGCGCAGGGCCAGGGTCCTCAGGAACGCCTGGCTGTCACTGTGGTTGGCGGGCCAGGAATCCGGCAGCGGCGGCAGTGCCTGCCGACGCACCTGGGCCATCCGCGCCAGCAGCTCGGCCAGCGCCTTCACCAGCAACGTGTCGACTGGCTTACCGTTTCCGCAGATGGTGGAGAGCGGCACACCCTCCAGGTAGCTGTGGATGGCGTAACCCGGCGTCCTGAGCAGGCATTCGGGTGCGTGCGGCAGGACGCCGTGGACAGCGTCGAGGATCGCGCCCTCCTCCCGCCAGGTCCTGATCACCACGGACAGCGCGTCGGACCGCTTGATCCGCACTATCACCGAGGTCCCCGGCGCACGGCCCACGAGAGCGGCGACATCCTCCGTCAGCGGCAGCACGTGGTTGCGGTTGTGGTGGCCACTGGACGCCTGGGTGGCTTCGGCGGCCCTGACGAAGGTCCGCAGCGCTCCGGACACGTCCTCGGCGGCCCGTTCCCCCAGGTGACGAGGGGGAACAAGATGGTCGACCACTGGCCGCTCCGGTACTCGCGCTGGCAGGGTAGGGCAAACGGTAAACGCGCCGCACGACCGGAGGGATGATCAGCTGAGCCGAATGGTGGTTCCGCCACTCACTCACGTCGGCCGTTCGAGGCGGCTTGTTCACCGTCTCATACGTACGGACGGGAGCGCTTGCTCGCGCGATTGAGGCATGCTAGCGCAGCGGTAGAGGCTATTCGGCGAGAAGGTTCCAGACGGAGTCGAACCACGCCTGCCAGGAGTCGACGAAGACGGTGCCCGGGGAGTGCGCGTCCTCGTCCTTCACATGACGGGTCAGCGTCGCGCCGAGACCCAGCACGTCGAAAGCGGCAACCTCCTCGCCCGCGCCCACGGCGATCTGCCGTTCGATCACCTCGTACGGTCCGTGCAGCGCCTCGACCCCGTTCAGGAGGTAGAGCTTGAAGGCGGGGGTCAGCGGGGCGTGCCGGATCTGGATGTCGACGTCGACGGACGGCACCTCGGACTGCACCAGTCCCAGCACCTCGCTCAGTGACTCGGTGCGCTGGTTCGTGATCTCGTGCAACCGGATGCGCAGCCGGTCGTCGTCCTTGTCGTCCTTCGCCCTCGGGTAGGGCAGCACCAGTTCCTCGGAGGGCAGCAGCATCCGCAGGCCGATGTGCCGGGGAGCGATGGAACCCTGGAGAATCCGCTCGGCCTGCAACCGGATGTGCGCGTCCAAGGACTCCGACGTCAAGGTGTAGACGTCCAAGGTGACTTCGGGCTGCTCGAATGCCTCGCTGAGCAGCGGTCCCAGCGTGGCTCCCCGCAGCTGCCGGGTGACTTTCGGCGTGGCGGGCTCTGTCCGCTGCTTCTTGACCACCCGGGACCCGCTGCCCTGACGGGACGCGATCCAGCCCTCGTGGGCCAGTTCCCGCATCACGCGGGACACGGTGTCCCTGGAGACTCCGAACTCCTCGGCGAGGTCACGCTGGGACGGCAGGAAGGAGCGCAGCGGATACGTCCCGTTCGTCATCCGGGCACGCAGCTCGTCGGCGACCCGGTGGAACTCCCGGCCGCCGCCGTCACCTCCCTGCTGTGCTTCCACACAGCGACCGTACCGCTCTCCGTCCAATCGCAAACCAATCTCAGTCAACTCCCGCACTGGACAGGCCGATTAAGGATCAGCGGACCAGGGGAAATCCATTTCAAGTCAACCAGGCCAATTGGACCGCGACTTGCAGGCTTCACTGAGAATGGCAGGGAGGTGGAAGGTCGTGCTCCTGTTATCGGCACTCTGGGAACTCCTCGCGTTCTTCGCGGGATGGACGGCGCAGGCCAAGTTGGGAGCGGTGGGCGTGATGCTGGTCCTCACCGTGACGGTGGGCGTACGGGCCCGGCGCGACGTGCTTGCCGTCGGAGCGGCCGTCGTGCTCGTGTTACTGCTGCTCCGAGCCGCCTGACCTGACCGCGTTCAGCAGTGGCTCCAGCGATCCCACCACCGTCGTGGCGCCGGCTTCTCTGAGCAGCTTCTCCTTGCGCTCGTTGCGCGCGTAGCCGAGGAAGGGCACGCCCGCCTCGCCGGCGGCCTCGAAGTCGGAGGGGGCGTCGCCGATCATCAGGGCGGTGCCGGGCGCCGACCCCATGGCGCTCAGGGCGCGGTTCAGGCAGTACGGGTCGGGCTTGAGGAGACGCAGTTCGCGGGTGCGGCCGTAGATGTGCGGCGCGAAGCAGGAGGCGAGACCGCGGCCGGCCAGGTAGGTGGCCGCCGCCTGCGGTGAGTTGTTCGTGGTGATGGCCAGCCGCAGCTTCAGTGCGGCCAGTGTCCGTATCAAGGGGTCCGCCCACGCCGTGGGCATCGCCGTGGACGTCGCCTTCAGTTCCTCCTGGGTGAGGCGCTTCTCCAGCTCTGCGAGCAGGTCGCTGCCCGGATGCCGGCGGTACACCGCGCGCAGCACGACCTGCGGGTCCGGCGACTCCCGCTCGGACTCCCTCAGCAGGCCGCGCAGGCCCCGCCCCTCGAGCCACTCCACGAGGCCGTCGGCGACACCCTTCGCCGGGTGGCCGGCGAAGAGCCGGCAGATCGGCCCGTCGAAGTCCCACAGCACGACCTTCGCGCGGGCGATCAACTCCCGCAGGTCCGCGGTCCCGTTCCCCGTCTCACTACCCGTGCCGGCTGCCACCTGTCCGGTCTGCGTCGCATCAGAGGTCACTAGGAGAGTGTCAGGTCCGTCGTGATGGTTTCCCAGAGGGCGTCGAACCACTTCTGGGATTGCTCCACGAACGCGGCGTCGCGCTGGCCGGTGGCCTTCTCGAAGGAGAAGAGGAGGGACTCGGTGCCCAGCACGTCGTACATCTCGAGGGTTCCGGTGTCGGTGGGCTCCTCCCGGCGCGTGACCATGTAGTACGCGATCAGCGCCTCCTGGCCGTTGAGGAGGTACAGCTTCACCGGCGGGGTGAACGGCAGCGCGCGGAAGGTGATGTTCACGTCCACCCCGTGCGAACGCAGCGCGCGCAGGTTGTAACTCAGCACCTGCCCCTGTGCGTTGCGCATCGACAGCCAGCGCTGGTGAACCGGGTCCTCGTCGGCGCCGCGGCCCTCGACCGGGACCGGGAAGGCGAGGCTGATGTCCCGGGACGGCAGCAGGATGCGGACGTCGATCTTCTGGGGCCGGATGCTGCCGGCGTGGATCAGCCGCAGTGGCTCCCCCAGGGCCGGGATCAGGCTCTCCGCGGTGAGGCAGGCCGCGTCGATACGCACATGCGGGACCCCGAAGGCCGCGGTCAGCCGCGGGGCCAGGCCCACCATCGTGGGCTGGGGCTCGCCGCGGTCAGGCGCCGGCGGCTCCGCGATCCGCGGCGGACTGCCCTTGCTCACGTTGGTGAGCAGCCCGTCGTCCTGGAGTGCCCGCAGGGCCTGGCGGACGGTGCCGCGCTCGACCCCGAACTCGTCGGCGAGCTCTGCCTGGGTGGGCAACCGGTCCCCGGCCCTGAGGTTCCCGACGCGGATGCGTTCGCGCAGGACATCGGCGATCTCACGGGGTGAGAGCCTGCTGCCGTTCACTGCCACGTTCTCCTGGGTCACGACCAAACGCTACAACTTAGATCCACATGGCGGGAGTTGTTTGGAAGTTGTTTAGCGGTTGCTACCAAGTGGGGACAACATAGCCATAGTTGGCAACCAACTTGGGTGAGTTGGCGGAAAGATTGCCTCCCACCCCCGTATCCGAAGGGGGGAACCACCATGCCCGTCCTCGTCCTCCTCTGCGCCGCCTTCGTCGTCGGAGTCGAACAGACCATCCAGTGGAAGTACGGCACCGCCGGCGCCCTCGGTCTGCTCCTGCTCAGCGTCGGCATCAAGGCCAAGAGCCCGGTCATCAGCTCCGCCGGCGCCGTGATCCTCGCCCTCCTCGCCACCGGGCCCGCCGTCAGCTCGTGAGCACCAGCTCCGAGCTGATCGTCTCCCACAGTGCGTCGAACCACAGGTGGGACTGTTTCACGAAGGTCGTGTCACGCGGGCCGGCGCCCTGTTCGAAGGCGAACAGCACCGACCGCGTGCCCTCGGCGTCGTACATCTCCAGGTGCTCGTGGTCGATCGTCTGCTCGCCGCGCTCGACCGTGTAGTAGGCGAACAGCGCTTCCCTCCCGTTGAGGAGGTACAGCTTCACGGGCGGGGTGAAGGGCAGTGCGCGGAAGGTGACGTGCACGTCGATGCCGTGCGTGGAGCGCAGGGTGAGCAGGTTGTGCCGCAGCACCTGGCCCTGGGCGTTGCGGTGGGCCAGCCAGCGGCGCTGGAGCCGCCCGGTCTCCGCGATGTCCACCGGCGCCGGGAAGGCGAGTTCGATGTTCCGGGACGGCAACAGGACACGGACGTCGATCTTGGCCGGTTTCAGTCGCCCCGCGTGGATCTGCCGCAGGGGTTCACCGATGGCGGCCGTGAGCGAGACGGCCGTCAGGCACAGGGCGTCGACCTCGACGTGGTCGGCCGCGAAGGCCTCGGTGATCCGCGGCGGAAGCGCCACCATCGAGGGCTGCGGTGTCGCCGCGGGGCCGAACGGGAGGCCGGCCGCACCCGGCCGCGCGGCGACCGTCGCCGGACTTCCCTTGGAGACGTTGGTGAGGAGCTGCTCCGACTGAAGAATGCGCAGCGCCTGGCGTACGGCACCCCGCTCGACACCGAACTCGTCCGCCAGCTTGGCCTGCGTCGGCATGCGCTCACCCGGCCGCAGCACTCCGGTCCTGATCCGGGTGCGCAGCTCGTCGGCCACCTCGTGGTGTGACCGTTGCGGCCGCACCGCCCTCCTCCGCCCATTGACGGAGGCATGTTCCGGCTCCACGTCCGCACACTACAACTTCTCGCCATCTTTGGGCAGTTCAAAGAGAGATGGTTATAGGACGCTTCCAAGCGGACATAGTTACAGTGAAGTTGGCAGCCAACTTCAACAACATGGTCAAACTTTCAGACGGTTGGCCGGTCGGGCACCCTTCCGGAGGGGAGCCGGGAGCCCGAGCAGTCGGCGCCGACGCACAGCCACAACCGAACATCGCTCGCACAGCCACAACTTCAGATCGCTCGCACAGCCACAACTGAACAGCTACGGATACCCGCAGTCGAAGACACGGAAGCACACGAGCACACAGCAACTCAGGCGCTCAGGAAGGAGCCGTCAGAACATGTCCGGGCACCAAGGCCGCCCGGACGTACGCAGCAGGGCGTCGGCCTCCCGGGCGGCGCCCGCTCGTTCTTCCCGCAGCCGGCCCAGCGCCGCCAGCCGCCCAACGGACTCGTCGCCCAGCCACAGCCTCGCCAGCTCGGCCACGTCCAGGGTGAGGTCGGCGCCACGGGTGGTCGGCGTGCAGGAGGCGCCGTCGGGCGTCGCGTCCAGCAGGAAGCGGCCTCCGGCCAGGCCCGCCCGGTCGACGACCTCGAGAACCAACGCGCCCGACGCGTCGTACGTCCGCGCCTCCAAGGCCCGTACGACATCCAGGATCCGCACCCACAGCCAGTCCGCCTGCGTGGTGATGCGCGCCGCGCGCGGGTCCGGCAGATGCTGCGGCAGCAGGTCGTCCGGTGAGCGCCAGCCCGTCCTCACCCGGCTGATCCAGTCGATGGAACAGAGGTAGAACCACAGAGCGCGCTCCGCGGCCGGGGTCACCGCGCTCAGCCAGTTCACCGTCGCCGTGTTCAGCGGCTGCTTGCCGTCGTTCCACTCGTCGTCCGTCCGGTAGGAGGCCATGCCCTCCACGACACCGTCCGCCGAGCGGTAGACCACGAAGAACGGCTCGACCCACGCATCGCCGTACAGCCACAGCTGCCCGGTGCGGGCCGCCCACCAGTGCTCGTCCCGGCTGATCGCGCCCGGCTGCGCGCGACACAGCCGCTCATGCAGCTCGGGGCCGATCCGGCGGATCTCCTCGCCGTCGGCGAAGTCGATCCGGCCGCCGTCCTGCGGGCCGGGCCAGTTCGGGTCGAGTCCGGCCCGCGGCACGTCGATCGACCACTCGGTCATCGTGGTCGCCGGACCGAAGCCGTACCGGCCGTAGATCCGGTACTCGGCGGCTATCAGGGTCGCCACGACGTCCCCGCGCTCCTTCGCCGCCGTCAGGTCGGCCGCCATCAACCGGGTGAGGAGCCCGCGGCGGCGGTGTGTGGGCGCGACGGTGACGTTGGAGATGGCGTCGGCCTGGACGGGGGCGCCGCCGACCGCCGTGAGCTCCTGGTCGAACGAGCGGAACGTCGCCACGCACCGGCCCTCGTCGAAGGCGCCGGAGACACGGGAGCCGGCGAACGCGATACGCCGGTCGGCGAGCATCTGGTCGGGGACGGTGGGCGGGCGCAGAAAGCCCGTGTTCACGGCACGGGTCCAGTCGGGAAGCTCCGCGTCGGTGATCGGGCGGACGTCGAGGGGCTGCTGGACGGTTCGGCGGGTCATGGGGATCACCGTAGGCAGGGGCGGGCGGGTGACGCGCAGATTTTTACGGCCCCGCCGTCCCGCCCGGGGTGCGCCCCGCCCGACCCCTCGCCCGAGTCACACCAGGAGATCCTCCACCTGCGCCTCTCCCTCCCGGTACCGCCTCGTGATCTCCGCACCCGACTCGTCGGCCGTGCGCTGGAGGCGCTGGCGGCGGCTCGAGACCTGCTGCTCGTAGCGGACCAGGCAGGCCATCGCGTCGTGGAGTTCGGGATCGGTGCGCGCGTCGAGGTCGGAGAGTTCGACGTCGGCGAGCATGTCGGCGGCCAGGCGCCGGTACTCCGCGCCGTGCGGGGTGCCCAGGGTCACGTGGCGCGCCGAGGAGCGGTGCCGGGCCGGGGCGTCGGTGAGGATCTCCGACAGCCGCTCCACCACGGAGGCCGCACCCGTCGGAGAGCGGCGGGCCAGCTCCGCGCGCAGGATGTCGATACGGCCCTGGAGCAGCCGTCGTACATAGCTCAGGTCGGCCTCGTTGCGCTGGGCGTCCCGGCGCAGGGTGCGCAGTTCGGGCAGGCTCAGTCCGGTCAGGTCGTGCTCGGGTGTCTCCGCGGGCAGCACGGGGCTGTCACTGCGCTGTGTCGGCGGCCGATGTGTCGCAGGCCGCCCGGTACTCGGTGTGCTCATGTCCTTCTTACCGTCCCCTCGACCGGCGTGTGGGAAGCATCGTGCCACCCCGATCGACCGCTGGGTTACCGAGTCCCCCCGAACGGCCCCAGATGGGGGCTTAAGGAACGAAAATGGGCCCCCTGCGGGTCGGTGCGGCGCACCCGGCATCATGGTCCGCATGCGAGCGGTGGTGCAGAGGGTGGACGGCGCGAGCGTCGTCGTGGACGGCGAGACGGTCGGGGAGATCAGCGGCGAGGGACTGTGCGTCCTGGTCGGGGTCACCCACGAGGACACGAAGGAGAAGGCGGCCCGGCTCGCCCGCAAGCTCTGGTCCGTCCGCATGCTGCACGACGAGAAGTCGTGCAGCGACATCGACGCCCCGCTGCTGGTGATCAGCCAGTTCACGCTCTACGGCGACGCGCGCAAGGGGCGTCGGCCCACCTGGAACGCGGCCGCTCCCGGCGAGACGGCCGAGCCGCTCGTCGACGAGGTCGTCGCCCGGCTCCGGGAGCTGGGCGCGACGGTGGCGACGGGCCGGTTCGGCGCGCGGATGCGCGTGTCACTGACGAACGACGGCCCGTTCACCGTGCTGATCGAGGTCTAGGGTTCCCTGATCCAGGGCCCTGATCCAGGGCCTCCCTTCTCCAGGGCCTCCCTGATCCAGAACCCCGTGCGGCCGGGGTCCCCTGCGGTCATGACCCGTGCCAGGTTCTCCTGCGGCCTGAGTCCGTTGCGGCCGGGGCCTTGATCCGGCCCCTGCCGCCAGGACCCCGTGCACCGGGCCCCCTAGGGTTCCACGACCGTTTCCTGCGCGGCCGCGGTCGTCCCGGCCAGCAGCGGCGCGTCCACCGGCACGTTCCGCTTCACCAGGGCCAGAGCCACCGGGCCGAGTTCGTGGTGGCGTACGGACGTGGTGATGAAGCCGATCTTGCGTCCGTCGGGGCCCTCGTCGGCGACACGCAGTTCGGTACCGGCGACCGGCAGGTGGACCTCGCTGCCGTCGAGGTGCAGGAAGACGAGACGACGGGGCGGCTTGCCGAGGTTCTGCACCCGGGCCACCGTCTCCTGCCCGCGGTAGCAGCCCTTCTGCAGATGCACGGCGGTGTCGATCCAGCCGAGCTCGTGCGGGATCGTGCGGTGGTCGGTCTCGAAGCCGAGACGCGGGCGGTGGTGCTCGACGCGGAGGGCCTCGTGGGCGAGGATCCCGGCCGGCGGACCCGTCTGCCCGGCGTACGTCTCCAGATCGGCGCGGGGAAGGAAGAGATCCCTGCCGTAGGCGGTCTCCCGGACGACGGCGCCCGGCGGGACGGGGGCGATGGAACCCGCGGGAAGATGCACGACCGCGACATCGGCGGTGCGGTCGGCGACCTCGACCCGGTAGAAGAACTTCATCGACTCCAGGTACGCGATCAGCGCCTCCTGGGTGCCGGGTTCGACGTGCGCCCAGACCGTCAGGCCGTCGTCCACCAGGTAGAGCGCGTGTTCGATGTGGCCGTTCGCGGAGAGGATCAGCGCTTCGGTGGCCTCGCCGACGCGGAGGTCGGTGACGTGCTGGGTGAGGAGAAGGTGCAGCCAGCTCAGCCGGTCCTCGCCGGAGACGGCGACGACTCCACGGTGCGAGAGATCGACGAAACCGGCGCCGTCGGCGAGGGCGCGCTGCTCGCGGAACAGGTCGCCGTAGTGGCCGGCGACGCCTTCGTCCACGCCCTCGGCGGGAACGGCGCCGGGCAGGGACAGCAAGGGGCTCTTCATGGACCCAAGCCTACGACTTGGTAATTGAACCCTTGAGCGTGCAGTCCTCGCAGCGTCCGAAGATCGCGAAGTGCTTCATGTCCGTGTCGAAGCCGAAGGTCTCGCGCAGCTTGTCCCGGAACTCCGCGGCCACCTGCACGTCCGCCTCGATGACGTTGCCGCAGTCCCGGCACACGAGGTGGATGTGGTGGTGCCGGTCCGCCAGGTGGTACGTCGGCGCCCCGTGTCCCAGGTGCGCGTGGCTGACCAGCTCCAGCTCCTCCAGGAGCTCCAGGGTCCGGTACACGGTGGAAATGTTGACCCCCGACGCCGTCTTCCTCACTTCCACGAGGATGTCGTCGGGGGTCGCGTGCTCCAGGGTGTCCACGGCTTCGAGGACAAGCTGGCGCTGCGGCGTCAGCCGGTAGCCGCGCTGCCGCAGGTCGCTCTTCCAGTCAGTGCTTTCAGTGCTCACCACACCGAAGAGTCTAGAACTACTTGAAGAAGGCGATCCCGTCGTCCGGCATGTCGTCGGGAAGAGCCTTCGCCCAGCGCTCGACGTCCTCCGGGGTGACGACCTTCTTGAGGTGCGCCGACATGTAGGGGCGCAGCTCGACCTCGGGGGTCTGCTTCTCGCCGACCCACATGAGGTCGCTCTTGACATAGCCGTACAAGCGCTTGCCGCCGGTGTAGGGGCCGGAGGCGGCCGTGCGGGCCACGGCGTCGGTGACGAGGTCGATCTGCGGCTTCTTGTCGGCCAGCTCGCCGTACCAGATCTCGACCACGCCGTCGTCGCGGACCATGGTCACCTCGACCTTGCGGTCGGCGTCGACCCGCCAGAAGCCGGACTCCGACTCGAGGGGCCGGACCTTGTTGCCCTCGCCGTCCAGGACCCAGGTGTGGGAGTGGTACTCCAGGAAGTCCCGGCCGTCGTGGCCGAAGGTGACCTCCTGCCCGAAGTTGCACTTCTCCGAACCGGGGAAGTCGTGCACGCCCGCGCCCGCCCAGCTGCCCAGCAGGAAAGCGAGGGGGACGAGGTCCTTGTGGAGGTCGGACGGAATCTCGATCATGAGTGACAGTTCCTGGACGTGGTGGTCAGCGCTGGCCCTGGTACAGCTTCTTCACGGTCAGACCGGCGAAGGCGAGGGTGCCGACGCAGACCAGGACCAGCAGGGCTTCGAAGAAGATCTCCACGGGGTGCTCCTCGGATGAGCGTGCTTCGGGGTACGTACTACAGGGCCGGCCCCCAGCTTACGCGGCCGGGGACCGGCCCTCCCCGTGAGGTACTCCCTCACGGGGACTCACGGGGCCTCACGGGGGTCAGCCCAGCAGCTGGCTCTGCAGGGTGACGGTCTGCTGGAACGGGACGGGCGCCGCGGTGCCCTTGCGGGACTGGACGACCAGGGCGACGACATCGCCCGCGCGGAGGTAGGCCTGCCGCACCTGCTCGTCGCCGTACGGCTTCGCCTCGTCGTACGAGTAACGCGTGACGTCGGTGAGGTCGCCGGCGGTGGGGTACGCCTCGTCGAACATCGCGGCGGTGGCGCCCTCGACGGCGTGCAGGGGAGCGCCGTAGGAGGTGAGTCGGTTGAAGACGAGGTTGGACACCGTCTCCGTGTCGAACTGGAGCAGGTAGACACGGGTGCGGGTGCCGTCCGGGGTCGTCCAGCCACGGGCCGCCGTGTGCCGCAGTCCGTGGTCGGTGAGCAGCCGGCCGACGTCGTCCCGGTCCCCCTCCGTCTCGAACACCGTCAGGAAGTCCTTGGTCGGCAGCCAGCCGTCGACGCCGTGCAGCGTCTTGTCGTCCGTCGCCCCCTCGGGCGCGGGCAGCAGCAGCGTGCGCAGGTCCGCGTAGTGGGCCTGCGCCCAGTTCTTGGCGTCGAACGGGCTGGGGCTGCCCGAGGGAAGCGGCGGCCTGGTGATCTCCGGATAGACCCAGCGGCCGTCCGACTCGGTGGCGAGACCGGGTACGTCCGTGCGCTCCATGCTCGTGATCCCGTACGCCGTCCCGGCTCCGAGCGCGGCGAACACCGTGACGGCGGCGGTCCAGCGCACGAGGGCCCGCAGGACCCGTCGGTCCTTCGGCGCGACGGGACCCTGCGGAGCGGCGGCCGTTTCTGCGCCCTGGAGCCCTTCGGCGGTCCCCGGCCCGGCGGTGGCCGTCGCTTCGGTCGTCCCCGGCTCGGCGGTGGCCGTCACGTCGGCCGGCTCGGGGCGCGCCGCGTCGATCGTCGCGACGGACGGTTCGACGGCCGTCTCGACGGGCCGGTCGGCGGTGGCCGGCGTCTGCTGTTGCTCGGTCATACGGCCTGTCCCGGGTCGTCGATGCGGTCGAGTTGTGCGGTGAAGAACTTGGCGACGAACTTCGCGTCGAGCGTGCCGGGAGCGTCCGCGGTGACGCTGACCAGCACGTCTCCCACATAGGCGGTGCAGAGCGCGACGCCCAGTTCCTTGTCCTTGTCCTTGGCCTTGGGCGTCAGGAAGCACTGCGCGTCCTTGTTGCCCGCGATCTTCGGACCCTTGCGCAGAACGTCCGTGGCGGCGAGGAAGCCGTTGAAGGACGTCGCCGCCTCGCGTACCGCGGTGCGGTTCTCCATCCGCGACAGGTTGACCTCGACCGTGATCGCGTCCGTGATGTTGTAGTCGAGCCGGCCGACGACGTAACTGCGCATCGCCACGCCTTCGATGTGCTGCTTGTCGATCAGCTTCTCCAGCTGCCGGCGGGACGTGCCGGGCAGATCCTTGATCGACTCCTTGCGCAGGGCGGTGGCCTGCGCTCCGCTGAACTCGGCGTCCGGGCCGAACTCGGCGAGGTCGGGGCCGCGCTCGTAGCCGTCGGTGCCATAGGGCAGCAGCAGGGCGCTCAGCCCCGACTCCGCCGCACCGTCCCGCTTGGTCTTCTCGTCGTCCCGGGCGACCGGCGGTGCGTACTTCCACGTCGGCTTGCCTGCGTCGCGGTCGGCGTCCTGGACGGTCACGACGGTGTAGCCGACGCCGCCGACGACCGCGCAGGCCAGCAGCGCGGATCCGGCCACTGCGGCGATCCGGCCGGGGCGGCGGACCTTGCGGGCGGGCTTCACGACGGCGGGCTCGGCGTCCGCGCCGACGCCTTCGACGACCTCCGGGCTCCCGAGACCGGTCTCGGGCTTCTCCGAGGTCGCGGGGCTCACGGGGCTCACGGGGCTCGCGGGGTTGTTCTCGGGGCTCTCGGGGTTGTTCCGGGAGTTGTTCTCGGGGTTCTCGCTCACAGCTTCCCCACCTGCCGCTGGGCCAGGTCCATGATCTTCGCCTTGGAGATCGGCTTGCTGTCGTAGACCTGGATCTCGACGCAGATGTCACCGCGCCAGGCGTAGGCCTCGGCCGTGTACATCGGGAGGTAGCCCGCCTCTTGCTCGGGTGTGTCGTGCACGTACGCCGTCCCGTTGTCCTCCGCGCCGGGAATGGGCCAACTGCGGGTGTCGTCCTCGTCCTCGGCCCAGTACTCGCCGTTCTCGGCCCACTCGGACGCGGCCGCCTTGCTCTCCTGCCGGAACTGCACGAGGGCGATCTCGACGTTGTACGACTCGCCCACCCGCCACGAGGCCATGGCCGCGCGGCGGAACTCGTCGTCGACGAGGTTGTTGAACGTGGTGCCCGGCCGCGTGTACTCCGCCGCGTAGGTGGCCAGGTCCGCCCAGCCGTCGCTGTCCACCGCGAACGCGGTGTCCTTGGCTCCCTTGGGGCGCGTGATCAGCAGCTTGCGCAGGTCGCCGTCCGTCTTGACCCGCCGGTCCTGCGCCGCCGACAGCGGCTCGACCTCGCCCTTGCCCTGTTCGAGCACGGGCTGGGAGAGCGGCGGCAGCGCGGTCGGTTCGCGGTCGGCCTGGACGATGAATCCGGCGCAGACGCCGGCGACGACACCGAGCGCGGCGGCTCCGGCGATCAGCAGCGTCGTACGGCCGCGGCGACGGCGGGGACGCGGAAGAGGCGCTTCTGCCGCAGCGTCCGGAGCCGCGGCCGTTTCCACGGCGACGCCCTCTGCTGCTCCGTCTGCCTCGACGATCCCGATTTCACCTATTACCTCTTCGGCCCTTTCAGGACCTTCCACAACATCCCCCTCAGAAGCGTGAAGCGCGTATTCCGTATCGCGCTCCACAGGAGACCCATGGTCAACACAAGGAGTTGTAGTCGAGTTGATTACGATTCAGGCATGGCGAAGAAGCTCGTGATCAAGGTGACGGCAGGGGCCGATGCGCCCGAACGGTGCTCTCAGGCGTTCACGGTCGCGGCCGTCGCCGTGGCCAGCGGGGTCGAGGTGTCCCTCTGGCTGACCGGGGAGTCCGCCTGGTTCGCGCTGCCGGGCCGGGCCGCCGAGTTCGAGCTGCCGCACGCGGCCCCGCTGCCCGGCCTGCTCGAGTCGATCCTGGCGGGGGGCCGGCTCACCCTGTGCACCCAGTGCGCGGCCCGCCGGGACATCACGGAGAAGGACGTCATCGAGGGCGTACGCATCGCGGGGGCGCAGGTGTTCGTGCAGGAGGCGCTGACCGACGGCGTCCAGGCGCTCGTCTACTAGGACACGACCCGGACCGTGTCCTGCCTAGGGCCGGTCCTGGGGGCGGCGTTTCTTGCCGTCCAGCTCGTCCCACCACTCGTCGGACTTCGGGTCGCCGGAGGGGTCGTCCCACCAGCGGTCCTCGGGGCCGCGCCGATTGGCGACCATCGCGGCGAGCGGCGGGATGACCATGGCCACCACACACATCCCGACGGCCACGGGCATCGACCAGAGACGCACGACCCCCCAGGCCAGGACGAACAGCGCCACACAGCTGCCCATCATGGCGAAGTAGACGTGCCGACGGCGGGCGTACATAGGTCCAGGATAAAACCGGCGGAGCCGATCGGGGCGGGCGCAACCGGATGGGTACACCCCATACCCCGAGCCGACGGGCGGAGCCCGGTACGACGAGAAGGGCCGTGCCCGCGGGTGTTCGACCCGGGGGCGCGGCCCTTCTCGTCGTCGGTGCCGGAGCCGGGGCTCAGACCGCGATCGCGACCTCCGCGAGACCGCCCTGCTGGGCGACGACCGTGCGGTCGGCGGTGGCGCCGGGAACGAGGGCGCGGACGGTCCAGGTGCCTTCGGCCGCGTAGAAGCGGAACTGTCCGGTGGCGGAGGTGGGGACCTCCGCGGTGAACTCGCCGGTCGAGTCCAGCAGACGGACGTAGCCCGTCACCGGCTCGCCGTCCCGGGTCACCTGACCCTGGATCGTGGTCTCACCGGGCTTGATCGTCGAGGCGTCCGGGCCGCCGGCCTTCGCTCCACACATGTGCTTCTCCAGAGGTCGTTCAGGTCGGTGTCGGGATGATTACTTGTTGGCGCCGAGCTCGATCGGGACGCCGACGAGGGAGCCGTACTCGGTCCAGGAGCCGTCGTAGTTCTTGACGTTCTCCACGCCCAGCAGCTCGTGCAGCACGAACCAGGTGAGGGCCGAGCGCTCGCCGATGCGGCAGTACGCGATGGTGTCCTTGGCCAGGTCGACCTGCTCGTCGGCGTAGAGCTCCTTGAGCTCGTCGTCCGACTTGAAGGTGCCGTCGTCGTTGGCGTTCTTCGACCACGGGATGTTGCGGGCGGACGGGACGTGACCCGGACGCTGCGACTGCTCCTGCGGCAGGTGGGCCGGCGCGAGCAGCTTGCCGCTGAACTCGTCGGGCGAACGGACGTCGACCAGGTTCTGCGAGCCGATGGCCGCCACGACGTCGTCGCGGAAGGCGCGGATGGCCTTGTTCTGCGGCTTGGCCCGGTAGGAGGTCTCGGGGCGCTCGGGCACCTCTTCGACCAGCTCGCGGGCGTCGAGCTCCCACTTCTTGCGGCCACCGTCGAGAAGCTTGACGTTGTCGTGGCCGTAGAGCTTGAAGTACCAGTAGGCGTAGGACGCGAACCAGTTGTTGTTGCCGCCGTACAGGATCACCAGCGTGTCGTTGGCGATGCCCTTGGCCGACAGGAGCTTCTCGAAGCCCTCCTGGTCGACGAAGTCACGGCGGACCGGGTCCTGCAGGTCCGTGGTCCAGTCGATCCGGATGGCGTTCCGGATGTGGTTCTTCTCGTACGCGGACGTGTCCTCGTCGACCTCGACGATGGCGATGTCGGCATTGTCGAGGTTGGCCTCGACCCAGTCGGCGTCGACCAGGACGTCACTGCGGCTCATGCTCGTTCTCCTCCGGGGCAGTTGCGGCGGGGGTGTGCAAGAAAGAGGGGTGCGCGGCCGGGTCTTGCCTGCGGCCGACACACGGATGCCCTCGAAATGAGGGCGCCGGGAGGCGCGGAAGGCCGGCGGCGCTTCCGCTCAGAAAGTGCGACAGAGCATGGCGGCGACGCGGCACAGGTCTACTGCCCGCCGCTTCGTGAGATCCGCCTGTCGCTGCATCATGCCGACGATCGTAGGGACGGACAGGCGGGCATGTCACCAGCGCTCCGAATGGTGAGATGCGATCGTCCGGATAGTGGGACGCGAAAAGCGCCCGGGCCGTCGTCGTACGGCTTCCGGGCGCTTGTGTCCGTCGTCACTCCCGCGCTACGGAGGTGTCGTCTCGCCAGTCGGACGTTCGCCGTCCACCGGGGACGGGCCACGGCCGATGGCTGTCCTGGCCGGTCCGAGCCGGTCCGACCCCGGTGCAAGCCGGTCCGACCCCGGTGCAGCCGGTCCGACCCCGGTCCGGGGTCAGCCCTACCCGGCCAGCCTGACGTTCGAACCCTTCACCGAGATGTCCACACCGTTCGTCCCCGCCTGGACCTTGTCGAGCTGGATGCCGCCGGGCAGGTCGTCGATCTTCTGCTCGAAGTCGGTGATCGAGCGCACCTCGCTCTCGGCGGCCCGGACCCCGCCGAAGCTGGGCAGCGAGTCGGCGTGCACGCGGACGGTGTCGCCCTCGACGGTCACCGTGCTGAGGACGTACACGGGCTGCGGCAGCTTGGTGCCGAGCACGGTGGCCTCGACAGCGACCTTGATCTTGCCGTTGCCGCCGTCGGAGAGACCCACCACGTTTGCGGTGACCCCCTGCATCACCTGCGTCGGCTCGGACTTCGCCGTCTTCAGCAGCTCGGCGTAGGTGATGGACGCGGTGCCGGTGGCACTGGAGGCGGTGGCGGAACTGTAGTCGCCGGAGAACTCCACGCCCTTCATGTCCGCCTGGAGGTCGTCGATGCGGATCGACTGACCGCTCTTGCCGGTCGCCGCCTCGTAGTCCTTCATGCCGACCTCGACGTCGTCCAGCGAGCCGCCGACGACCTGGGTGAGGAACGGGAAGCCCTTGATGGACACGTCCGGGGTGGTGGCGAGGCCCTCGTTGGCCTTCAGCTTGTCGGCCACCTCGCCCTCCGCGAAGTTCACGGCGAGGCGGTCCGCGAGCACGAACAGGCCGCCCAGGACCACGACGACGACCAGCAGTATTCGAAGCGCACGCATGCGGTAGTTCCCCCACCCGGATGGCCTGAACGGTTCATTGACAACGGTTCAAGGTAACCCCGCACGGAAGCGGACCCGCCGATTTGTCGATCACCTGTGACAGAGCATGACCGCGCTTTGCCCCTTACCCGCCGCCCGATCACCGCTCAGCCCTGCGCGCGCCCGTTACGCCAGCGCCCGCCCGAGCACGTAGACCGCCGGCGCGGCCGCGGCCAGCGGCAGGGCCACGCCCGCCGTGAGGTGGACGAAGCGGGAGGGGTAGTCGTAGCTCGCGACCCGGTGGCCGACGAGCGCGCAGACCGCCGCGCCCGCGCCGAGCAGCGCGCCCTTGGCGCCCAGGCCGGTCATCCCGCCGACCGCGATGCCCGCGCCCGCCGCGGCGAGCAGGGCCACCACGACGGAGGCGGGGGTGGGCAGCGGCAGGGCCCGGGCCAGGACGGCCACCGCCACCGCGGCCGTGCCGACCGTCACCGCGTCCGGCTCGGCGCCGAGGTGCCCGGTGGCCAGGACGGCCAGCGCGGAGGAGGCGACGGTCGCCATCAGCCCGTACATGCGTTCGTCGGGATCGGCGTGCGAGCGCAGCTGGAGCACCAGGCAGAGCAGCACCCAGACACCGAGGGTGCCGAAGATCGCGGCGGGCGCGTTCTCCCGGCCCGCCGCGAGGAGCGCCGCGTCCGACACCAGCGCGCCCAGGAAGGCGAGCGCGATGCCCTGGCGGGCCGGCCACATGCCGTTCAGCCGGAACCAGCCCGCCGCTGTGACGGCCTGGAGCGCGACGAGCGGGACGAGCAGGGCGTACGAGCCGACGGCCGCCGCACCGGACAGGAGCAGGCCGAGCAGCGCGGTGAGCGCGGCGGGCTGCATCCCCGGCTCGATGATCGGCGAACGCCCTTCGAGGCGGGCCCGCTGGGCGTCGGTGACGCGGGCGTTGCCTGCCAGGGTGGCGGGGCCGTAGGTCATGCCGGTGCCTCCGGTCACGGGTTCCGGAACAGGGGCGGGAGCAAAGGGGGCGGCGGGCGCCGGGGGCAGGGGGGCGGCGTGCTGCGGGGCCGGGGTCTGCCAGTTCTCCGCCCGGGCCTGGTGCCGCACCCGGGCCTCGTGCTGCGCCTGAGCGTGATCCTGGGCCTGCGCCTGAACCTGGTACTGCGGCTGGGACTGGTGCTGCGCCTGAGCGTGATCGTAAGCCTGGTGCTGCGGCTGGGCCGGGTTCTCCGGCGGCAGGGGGGCGCCCGCCCCGGCGCCGGCGCCGTAAGACGGGGAGCCGCCGTACCCGGAGGAGTCGCCGTACGAGGAGGAGTCGCCGTACACAGAGGAGTCGCCGTAGCCGGAGGAGTATCCGGAGGCGTCGTCGTACGCGGGAGCGTTGCCGTAACCGGGCTGCGAGCTGCCGTAGACCGGCGCCTCACCCGTCTGCGGGGGCAGATAGGCGGTCTGGGCCGGGTCGGCCGGGGTGATCGGCGCCTGGACGCTCGTCTCCCAGGTCTCGCCCTGCCACTGCTGCGTGTGCTGGAGGTGGGCCTGCGGGTCCTCGTACCCCTGCTGCTGCCCCGGCCAGGACTGCTGCACGGCCTGCTGCGGCTGCTGAGCCTGCCGCTGCTGCTGGGCGTAGGGATCGTAGGGGTCGTACTCCTCGTAGCCCTGATCGTCGTACGGCTGGTCGGTCATCTCACCCTCCTGCGAACGGCGGGAGCACCTCGACCGTGCCGCCGTCGGCCAGCCGTACCGTCTCATGTTCGCGGGTGCCCACGGGGTCACCGTCGACGAGGAACGAGCATCGCTGCAGGACACGCACGAGTTCACCGGGGTGTCGCGCACGTGCGGCGTCGAGTGCCTCGGCGAGCGTGGCCGCGTCGTGCGGCTCCTCGGCGACTCCGGCCGCGGCCTTGGCCGCCGCCCAGTAGCGCACCGTGACCTTGGGCATCAGGTTCCTCAATCAATCGGCTGTGTACACGGTCAGGCTAGCCCGCCCGCGCGACCGCCCAGTCCCCGATCCGGGCCAGCAGGCCGTCGCCGGCCGCGTGCTCGGCGTGGCCCATCCCGTGCTCCACCCAGAGTTCGCCGTGGTCGGCGGCGGCCTCGGCCAGCATCCGGGGGTGGTCGAGGGGGAAGTAGCCGTCCTGGTCGCCGTGGACGATCAGCAACGGGGTGGGCGCGATCTTCGGGACCGCCTCGACCGGGGACAGCGGTACGGGGTTCCAGTCGCGGCGGTGGATGCGGGTGCGGAAGCCGTAGCGGCCGACCAGGCGGCCCTCGGGGCGGGTGACCATCCAGTGCAGCCGGCGCATCGGGGCGGTGCCCCGGTAGTACCAGCGGGCGGGGGCGCTCACCGAGACGACGGCGTCCACCGTCCCCTCGTACAGCGCTGCGTGCCGCAGGACAACCGAGCCGCCCATCGAGAAGCCGACGGTCACCACGCGCGCGTGCCCGAGCGAGCGTGCCCACTCCACCACGGCGGCCAGGTCGAGGACCTCGCGGTCGCCGACCGTCGAGTGTCCGCCGGAGCGGCCGTGACCCCGGAAGGAGAAGGTGACGACGGCGCCGTACCGGGTGAGGGCGGACGCCACGCGCCGCACGTGCGGGCGGTCCACGTCCCCGGTGAACCCGTGGGCGACGACGAACACCGGGTGACGGGTGGATGGCGCGGAGGCGTCGTATACGACCGCACCCGGTTCGTATACGGAATCGACGGCAATCCCGTCGGCGGTGGGCAGAAACGTCCGCAATGGTGCCCGCGTGCCCGTCTCGGAATCCGGACGAACGGTGGAACGTGCCACATGACCTGCCGGACCGCTGCTCATGTGGGCTATTCTGCTGGACAGAGGACTCGGGCAGCGAAGCCCCCGGGTCCTTTTGTGCTTTCGGAAGCGTTGTATACGAAATGGGAACCGGGCGGGAAACGCCAGGTGACCGCTGGTGTACGGCCCTTCGAGAACGCAGAGCAGTGCCGCAAAAGCCGCAGTGCCGCAATGTCCTCGCAGGGACCGAGGAGGAACCAGACGTATGAGTTCTCTGCTGCTCCTGACCAACGCTCTCCAGCCGTCGACGGAGGTGCTCCCGGCTCTCGGACTGCTGCTGCACAACGTGCGGGTGGCCCCGGCCGAAGGCCCCGCCCTCGTCGACACGCCGGGCGCCGACGTCATCCTGATCGACGGCCGTCGCGACCTGCCCCAGGTCCGCAGCCTCTGCCAGCTCCTGCGCTCCACCGGGCCCGGCTGTCCGCTCATCCTGGTCGTGACCGAGGGCGGCCTCGCCGCCGTCACCGCCGACTGGGGCATCGACGACGTACTGCTGGACACCGCGGGACCGGCCGAGGTCGAGGCCCGGCTGCGACTGGCGATGGGCCGCCAGCAGATCGTCAACGACGACTCCCCGATGGAGATCCGCAACGGCGACCTGTCGGTCGACGAGGCGACCTACAGCGCGAAGCTGAAGGGACGGGTCCTGGACCTGACCTTCAAGGAGTTCGAACTCCTGAAGTACCTGGCCCAGCACCCGGGCCGGGTGTTCACTCGCGCACAGCTGCTCCAGGAGGTCTGGGGCTACGACTACTTCGGCGGCACCCGCACCGTCGACGTCCACGTACGACGTCTGCGCGCCAAGCTCGGCCCCGAGCACGAGTCGCTGATCGGAACCGTCCGGAACGTCGGTTATCGATTCGTTACCCCTGAGAAGGGGGAGCGCGCGAGTGACGACGCGAAGGCCAAGGCGGACCGGTCGGAGCAGGCAAAACCGGACGATGCGGACAACGTGGCCGCCCTCGACGCCGCAGAGGTCTCGGCGGAGGCGTAGTACCCGCCGGTAAGCCCGGCGCCCGCTCGGGAAGGGCGTTGCTCGCGCACAGGGAAGGTCCTGTACGCCCTGCCCGGAGCGGGTCCATCCGCGTAGACTCCGCGCGTGGCCAAGGTGACTCGGGATGATGTGGCGCGACTGGCGGGGACTTCGACCGCCGTCGTCAGTTATGTCATCAACAACGGACCCCGGCCGGTCGCCCCGGCCACGCGCGAGCGTGTACTCGCCGCCATCAAGGAACTGGGGTACCGGCCCGACCGGGTCGCCCAGGCGATGGCGTCCCGGCGCACCGACCTCATAGGCCTGATCATCCCGGACGCCCGTCAGCCCTTCTTCGGCGAGATGGCCCACGCGGTCGAGCAGGCCGCCTCCGAGCGCGGAAAGATGGTGCTGGTCGGGAACACCGACTACGTCGCCGAGCGCGAGGTCCACTATCTGCGGGCGTTCCTCGGGATGCGCGTCTCGGGCCTCATCCTCGTCAGCCACGCGCTGAACGACCTGGCGGCCGCGGAGATCGACGCCTGGGACGCCCGGGTGGTGCTGCTGCACGAACGCCCCGAGGCCATCGACGACGTCGCCGTCGTCACCGACGACCTGGGCGGCGCCCAGCTCGCCGTGAGCCACCTCCTGGAGCACGGCTACCCGTACGTGGCCTGTGTCGGCGGCACCGCGGAGACCCCCTCCGTCGGCGACCCGGTCTCCGACCACGTCGAGGGCTGGCGGCGCGCGATGGACGAGGCCGGAGTCAGCACGGAGGGCCGCCTCTTCGAGGCGCCGTACAACCGCTACGACGCCTACCGCGTCTCCCTGGAGCTGCTGGCGGGCCCGGACCGGCCGCCGGCCGTCTTCTGCTCCACCGACGACCAGGCGATCGGTCTGCTGCGCGCGGCGCGCGAGCTGCGCATCGACGTGCCCGGTGAGCTGGCGGTCATCGGCTTCGACGACATCAAGGAAGCGGCCCTCGTCGACCCGCCCATGACAACGATCGCATCGGACCGCTCGGCGATGGCCCGGGCGGCGGTCGACCTCGTCCTGGACGACGGTCTGCGGGTCGCGGGGTCGCGGCGTGAGCGGCTGAAGGTGTTCCCGTCGCAGCTGGTGGTCCGGCGGTCCTGCGGCTGCGAGTAGCCCTCCACGAGCGGCCCGTGCTCCCCGGGCGGCTCTCCACAGGCTCGTGCGACCCCCGTACCAACCCTGCGTGAGACGCGTCTCGAACCCCGTACGGTCCCCGTACGAGCCCTGATGAGACGCGCCTGAGACGCGTCTGAGAGGCTCCGCCCTTCTCCGGGATCGCTCTTCATATCGGGCATACGAGGTTCTCGCGGGCTTCTCAGGGAGCACTCAGGGAGCTCTCATGGTCGGGCGAGAAGCTTCTTCCCATGACCGAGAGCATCCGCCGCAGCGGCGAGTACGAGAACTTCGAGAACCCGTACCAGGCCCCGTACGAGGGCGCCCAGCAGCACGCCTCCTCTCCCATGGCCTCCCCGGTGAACCCGGAATGGCCGCCCCCGCCGGCGTACGAGCCGGTCGCGCAGCCCGTGCAGCAGCCCGGACAGCAGCAGCCGGCCGTCGAGCCCACCGCGGTGTGGCAGACCCAGGCAGCGGCCGGCGGCGCCGACAACGGCGGCAGCGGCGGCGGAACGGCTCTCCTCACCCCCGTGGTCTCGGAACCCGCGCCCGCCCGGAAGAAGCGCGCCCGCGGTCCGTTCGCGCTGCTCGCCGCCGTGGCGATCGTCGCGGCGGCCATAGGCGGCGGCACGGCCTACGGCATCCAGGAGCTGACCGGCAAGGACGAGGTGGTCTCCTCGTCCACCACCACGAGCGTGGTGCCCTCCAGCAAGACGGGTGACGTGGCCACCATCGCCGCGGCGGTCAGTCCGAGCGTCGTCGAGGTCAGCGCCACGCTCAGCAACGGGACGTCCACCGGCTCGGGTGTGATCATCACCAGCGGCGGCGAGATCATCACCAACAACCACGTCATCTCCGGCGCCGACTCGATCAAGGTGACGACGAGCGACGGGAAGTCGTACACGGCCAAGGTCGTCGGCACGGACAGCAAGAAGGACCTCGCGCTCATCAAGCTGGAGAACGCGTCCGGCCTGAAGGCGGCGACCCTCGGCAACTCCGACGGCGTCAAGGTCGGCGACACGGTCGTGGCGATCGGCTCTCCCGAGGGCCTGACCGGCACCGTCACCAGCGGCATCGTCTCCGCGCTGAGCCGGGACGTGACCGTCTCGACCGACGAGAGCCAGAGTCAGAGCCAGGGCCAGGGCCAGGGCCAGGGCGGCGACGGCAACTGGCCGTTCCAGTTCGGCGGCCAGCAGTTCAACGGCGACACGGGTACGTCCACGACGACCTACAAGGCGCTCCAGACGGACGCCTCCCTGAACCCCGGCAACTCCGGCGGCGCGCTCATCGACGCCGGCGGCAACATCATCGGCATCAACTCCGCGATGTACTCCGCCGCGACGGACTCCTCCTCGTCCGCCGACGCCGGCAGCGTCGGCCTCGGCTTCGCCATCCCGATCAACACCGTCAAGGCCGACCTCGCCACGCTGCGGGCCGGCGGCTCCGACAGCTGACAAACCACCACCGAGTCAGGGAGTACGTCATGATCAAGCAGGTTTCGCACACGGTGACCGGTTTCGGTGCGGCCGACCTCGGCCTGGCCCTCGACGTGGCGTACGAGCTGCAACCGCCGGTCGTGCCGGCCCGCGCGCCGGAGGTGGCGGCCCCCCAGCTGATGGGGCTGCGCACCAGCGCGGCCCGCCCGCACCAGCGCAAGGTGCCGCTCAACCGGCTCGCGGCGCTGCGCGGCTGATCCCGCCCCGAACCACTCTTCACGCGCACACCGGGAACCGTGCGAGGCTGAGAACACTCAGCACGTTCAGCAGGTCCGGCCTCCCGTCGTCCCACCGCACCCGAGGAATCCACGCCCATGAGCCCCGCCGAAGGCGACCGTGACACCCAGCGCATCCTGATCGTCGACGACGAGCCGGCGGTGCGCGAAGCACTCCAGCGCAGCCTGGCCTTCGAGGGCTACGACACGCAGGTCGCCGTGGACGGCGCGGACGCGCTGGAGAAGGCGACGGCCTACCAGCCCGACCTGGTGGTGCTGGACATCCAGATGCCGCGCATGGACGGCCTCACCGCCGCGCGCCGCATCCGCGGGGCCGGCGACACCACGCCCATCCTGATGCTGACGGCCCGCGACACGGTCGGCGACCGGGTCACGGGACTGGACGCCGGGGCGGACGACTACCTGGTCAAGCCCTTCGAGCTGGACGAACTGTTCGCCCGGGTACGGGCCCTGCTGCGGCGCAGCTCCTACGCGGCGGCGGCCGGAGCCGGCGCCGTGGAGGAGGACGAGGCCCTCACCTTCGCCGACCTGCGCATGGACCTCGCGACCCGCGAGGTCACCCGCGCCGGACGCCCCGTGGAACTGACCCGCACGGAGTTCACCCTCCTGGAGATGTTCATGGCCCACCCGCGCCAGGTGCTCACCCGTGAGCAGATCCTGAAGGCGGTCTGGGGCTTCGACTTCGAGCCCTCGTCCAACTCGCTGGACGTCTACGTGATGTACCTGCGCCGCAAGACGGAGGCGGGCGGAGAGCCGCGTCTCGTGCACACCGTGCGGGGCGTCGGGTACGTGTTGCGACAGGGCGGGGCGGAGTGAACAGGGTCGTACGGCGGTTCCGCTCCCTGCCGATCAGGTCACGCCTGGCCATGCTGGTGGCGGCGGCGGTCGCCTTCGCGGTGGCGGCGGTCTCGGTGACGTGCTGGTTCATCGTGCAGGGGAAGTTGTACCAGCAGGTCAACGATGATCTGGAGGAAATGGCGCGGAGGCCCGGCACGGTCAACTCGCTTCTGCAGAGGTGCACGCAGAACCCTCAGGAGAACAACACCCAGCTCTTCCCCGGCCGGAACAACTACGTTCAGGCCATCAAGGAGGAAGGCTCTCCCTGCGTCGACCCGACCTCCCCGGGCACGGTCAAGGTCACGGGGTCCGACAAGGACGTGATCAAGGACGCGAAGAACGGACAGGCCCTCTTCCGCAACGGCACCGATGACGACGGCAACGACGTACGCGTGCTGACGATGTATCTGGGAGCCGACCAGAACGACTCACAGGGTGTTGCCCTGCAACTCGCGGTCTCCCTCAAGGGCACCGAGTCCACCCTCAACGAGCTCGCTCTCATCCTCCTTCTCGTCTCCGGCATCGGAGTCGTAGGCGCCGGCGCCGCCGGTCTGGCCGTCGCCCGGGCCGGGCTGCGGCCCGTCGACAAGCTGACCGAAGCCGTCGAACACGTGGCCCGGACGGAGGACTTGAGCATCCGGATCCCCGTCGAGAGCGACAGCGACGACGAGGTGGCCCGCCTCTCCCGTTCCTTCAACTCCATGACGTCGGCCCTCGCCAACTCCCATGAGCTCCAGCAGCAGCTGATCGCGGACGCAGGGCACGAGCTCCGCACCCCGCTCACCTCCCTGCGCACCAACATAGAGCTCCTCACCCGCAGCGAGGAGACGGGCCGCCCGATCCCCCCGGCGGACCGCAAGGCGCTCCTCGCCTCCGTGACGGCGCAGATGACCGAGCTGGCGTCACTCATCGGCGACCTTCAGGAACTGTCCCGGTCCGAGGGCCAGCGCGGTGAACGTGTGCAGGTGGTCTCGCTGGAGGACGCGGTGGAGTCGGCGCTGCGCCGGGCCCGGCTGCGCGGCCCGGAGCTGACCATCACGGCCTCGCTGGAACCCTGGTACACCCGGGCGGAGCCGGCCGCGCTGGAGCGGGCGGTGGTCAACATCCTGGACAACGCGGTGAAGTTCAGCCCCGAGGGCGGCACGATCGACGTCCGGCTGAGCCACGGGACGCTGACCGTCCGCGACCATGGCCCCGGCATCCCCGTCGAGGAACTCCCGCACGTCTTCGACCGCTTCTGGCGCTCCCCCAGCGCGCGGGCCCTCCCGGGCTCGGGCCTCGGCCTCTCGATCGTCGCCCGCACGGTGGAACAGGCCGGGGGCCAGGTCACTCTGGGCCGCGCGGACGGCGGCGGCACGGTGGCGACGGTCCGGCTGCCGGGGGCTCCGACCCCTCCACCGGAGGGCCCCGCTCTCGCCCCGTAGGGGGCGGACGGCTCTCTCCTCCCGCAATTCCGTGTGTTCGGCAACCTTTCCGATCCGGGCGGCGACCCAGGAGCGCATCAACTCCCCCCGCCCCGCACGGAACGGAATGTCGTATGAGCGCGCACCGAAGCAGCGGCACCAGCAGGCCCCGACACCGCAGGCGTCGCACCGCCCTCGCGATCGGCGTACCTCTCGCCCTCACCGCCGCCGGCACCCTCGCCTACGGCACGGACGCCGGGCTCTTCGGCGCCGACGCGCAGGCGAGGGCAGCGGCCGCGACCGCGGTGGCGCCCGCCTGGGCGACCGCCACCGCCGACGGCTTCGCCTCCGTCAACGCCCTGGGCCAGAACGGCACTTACGGAGGGCGCGACGGCAAGACCGTCACCGTGAAGACACTCGCCGACCTCGAGAAGTACGCGACGGCCGCCGAGCCGTACGTCATCGTCGTCGCCGCGACGATCACCATGGACCCGGTCGGGAAAGAGATCAAGGTCCAGTCGGACAAGACGATCGTGGGGTCCGGGACCGCCGGGCACATCGTCGGCGGCGGCTTCTTCCTCGGCCAGGGCGTCCACAACGTGATCATCCGGAACCTGACGATCCGGGACGCCTACCAGGGCGTCTGGAACGACAAGGAACACGACTTCGACGGCATCCAGATGGACGGCGCCCACCACGTCTGGATCGATCACAACGACATCCGGCACATGGCCGACGGACTCATCGACAGCCGCAAGGACACGACCTACCTGACGGTCTCCTGGAACAAGCTGAGCCAGGACAACAAGGCGTTCGGCATCGGCTGGACCGACAACGTCACCGCCGACATCACGATCCACCACAACTGGATCCGCGAGACCGAACAGCGCAACCCCTCCACGGACAACGTCGCGCACGCGCACCTGTACAACAACTTCCTGGAGGACGTGGCGGGGACGGACATCAAGTCCTCGTACGGCAACTACTCGCGCGGCGCGACGAACATGGTGCTGGAGAACTCCTCCTTCCAGGGCCTGACCAACCCCGTCGTCCGGGACGCCACCGCCACCCTCGTCCAGCGCGGCAACGTCTTCTCCGGCACGACCGGCAAGAACGAGAGCGGCGGCACCGGCGCGGCCTGGGACCCGAAGACGTACTACGCGTACACGCTCGACAAGGCGGCCGACGTCCCGGCGCTCCTCAAGTCGGGCGCGGGCCCGCGCGGTTCCATCGGCACCTCCGCGAGTACGACGACGGCCACCACGAAGGCGGCCGCCGCCACCACGCTCACCGTCGCCAAGGACGGCAGCGGGCAGTACACGACCGTGCAGGCCGCCGTGAACGCCGTACCGGCGAACAACCCCGCGCGCGTCGTCATCGCCGTCAAGCCGGGCACGTACCGGGAACTGGTCAAGGTCCCGTCCAACAAGCCGCACGTCACCGTCCAGGGCACCGGCGGCAGCCGCAAGGACACCACGATCGTCTACGACAACGCGTCCGGTACGCCGAAGCCCGACGGTTCCGGCACCTACGGCACCGGGGGCAGCGCGACCGTCGCCGTCGACGGCGACGACTTCCAGGCCCGTAACCTGACCATCTCCAACGACTTCGACGAGGCGGCCCACCAGGACATCGCCAACCAGGCGGTCGCCCTGCGCACCTCCGCCGACAAGGTCTTCCTCGACGGCGTCATCGTCAGCGGCGACCAGGACACCCTGCTGGTGACACCGCGGCCAAGGACAAGCTGGGCCGCGTCTACATCACCAACTCCTACGTCGTCGGCAACACCGACTTCGTCTTCGGCCGTGCCACCGCGGTGATCGACAAGTCCGTCATCACCCTGAAGAAGCGCTGGAACGGCACCTCGGCCGGCTATGTCACGGCCCCCAGCACGGCCGCGGGCCGCAAGGGCATCCTGATCGCCAACTCCACGGTGAACGGTGACGTGTCCGACCGGAGCTTCTTCCTCGGCCGCAACTGGCACGCGGGCGGCGACGCGACCCTCGACCCGCAGACCACCGTCCGCAACACCTCCCTCAGCGCCGCGATCAAGACCACGCCCTGGTCCGACATGGGCGGCTTCTCCTGGAAGGACGACCGGTTCGCGGAGTACAAGAACACCGGCGCGGGCGCGGGCGCCGCGAGCGCCGACCGGCCCCTCTTGACCGACGCCCAGGCCGCCGCCCAGGAGGTCGCCGACTGGCTCGGCGACTGGACCCCCACGGCCTCCTGACATCCCCCTGCCGGCTCCGTGCCCCTGGCTGCCGCGCCCCCGGGCCGCGGTGGCCCCGGGTCGCGGTGGCCCCGGGTCGCGGTGGCCCCGGGTCGCGGTGCCGCTTCAGAGGCGCAGTACCAGGGTGTCGTCGGTGAGTTCCTTCTTCTCCGTGCGTGCCGCCGGGGGCTTCCCGGTCGTCTCCGACCAGGGTTGGACCAGCCTGGTGTAGGCCTCGCAGCGGGTCATCAACTCGTCGTGCGTTCCCGCGTCCAGCAGCCGTCCCTCGTCCACGACCAGGATGCGGTCGGCGTCGGGGGCGAGGCTCAGGTCGTGGGTGATCATGATGGTGGTGCGGCCGGACATGAGACGGCGCAGGGGCTGGACGATCTGCCGGGCGGCCACCGAGTCGAGGCCGGCGGTGGGTTCGTCGAGGACGAGGACCGGCGCCGCGCGGAGCATCGCGCGGGCGATGGCGATCCGCTGGAGCTGGCCGCCGGAGAGGGCCGCGGTGCCGGGGGCGATGTGGGTGTCGTAGCCGTCGGGGAGGGCGACGATGAACTCGTGGGCGGCGGCCGACCTGGCCGCTCGCTCGATCTCCGGGTCCGTGGCGCCCGGGCGGCCGCACTCGATGTTCTCCCGGATCGTGCCGTTGAGGACGAGGGTCTGCTGCGGGAGCAGGGCCGTGTTCTCGCGGAGGAACTCCAGCGGGACGTCCGTGAGCGGGACTCCGTCCAGGCGGATGACACCCGTGTCCGGGTCGTAGAAGCGGGTGAGGAGTTTGGACAGGGTCGACTTGCCGGCGCCGCTCGCGCCCGTGACCAGGACCAGTTCGCCGGGACCCGCCGTGAAGGTCACGTCCCGCAGCGACTCGCGCGCCGCGTCGGGGTAGCGGAACGAGACGCCGTGCAGGCTGACCCGGCCCCGGACCGGCCAGGCGGGGACGGGGACGTCGGGGTCCTTCACCGACGGCTGCGCGTCCAGGAGTTCCGCGATGCGTTCCGCGCCCGCCGTGGCCGCGGTGACCGTCAGGCCGAGTTGGCCGAGGTTGCGGACCGGCGGGTAGAGGTAGCCGACGAACGCGGCGAAGGCGAGCAGGGCGCCGAGGGTCATCCGGCCGGCCGAGATCTCCCAGACGCCCAGGCCGATCACCGACAGGACGCAGAGGGTCTCGACCACCTCGACGAACTGCTCGTACATCTCGCTCAGCCGCGCCCCGCGCACACTGGCCCGCATCCACGCGCGGGCCTCCTTGTCGAGGCGTCGCTCCTCGTCCCGGCGGCGGTTGTAGGCCTGGGTCAGCACGACGTTGCCCAGGGACTCCTCCACTACCGAGGTGATCGCGCCGTCGGCGACGCGTTCGTCCTGCGAGGCCTGCTTGATGCGGCCGGAGAAGCGGCGGGCGGCGAGCAGGAAGAGCGGGGCGAGGACGAAGGTGGCGAGGGCCAGGTCCCAGCGGAGCCACAGGGCCGCCGCCGCGTAGAAGACCGCCGAGAAGGCCGCGGCGATCGTGCCGACCACGCCCGACACGACCAGCTGTTCGATGGCCTCCACGTCTCCCGTGAGGCGTTCCACCAAGTCGCCGCGGCGGTGTCGCTGGAAGAAGTGGGGTGGAAGGTCCTGGACATGGCCGAAGACGTCCGCGCGCAACCGGAGGACGAACCGTTCCGCCGTCCAGGTCGCGAGCGAGTTGCCCAGGTAGCCGACGAGCGCGCCCAGTGCGGCGACGCCCAGCCAGGCTCCGGCCGGTCCCCAGAAGGCGGCGAGCGAGCCGGCCTCGAGGGCGTTGTCGGTGAGTTCGGCGAACAGCAGGATGGAGGCCGTCTCGGCTAGCGCGGACACCACCACGCACGCCACGATCACCAGCATCCACCTGCGGTCGCCGCGCGTCAGCGGCCAGAAACGGCGGAAGGCCGCACGCGCTTCCCTCATGTCAGCAACTCCCTCGACTCCCTGCTCGTACGCATTCCTGCTCGTACGAACCTCTGCGGGCACGAACCTCTGCGGGCACGAATCCCTGCGGGTACGAACCTCTGCGGGCACGGATCCCTGCGGATACGGCAAGGCATGGCCGAGGCGGGGTCACCGGGTCTCGCCGGTGGCCCCGCCTCGTGGCGTGCCGTCAGCCCTTGTGCGCGACCGGGCGGCGCTTCGGGGCCGCCTTCTTCGCGGCCTTCTTCTTGGCCACGGGCTTCGGAGCCGGGGCGGCGGCGGTCTTGCGGGTCTTCTTGACGGGGGTGATCTTGTGGAAGCTCATGGGAATTACCTCTCCATTTATCAGGTGCCGATTATGTTCGCTTTACGCGTGGCTTATTTGTCGCGGGTTTGCAACAGTGCGACTGCTATCTCAGCCCTTGTGGGAGACCGGGCGGCGCTTCGGGGTCACCTTCTTCGCGGCCTTCTTCTTGGCCACAGGCTTCGGAGCCGGGGCGGCAGCGGTCTTACGGGCCTTCTTGACGGGGGTGACCTTGTGGAAGCTCATGACGTTCTCCGTTCGTTGTGTTCGCTCACTTCGCTTTCGCGTCGTTCGCTTTCGACATGGAAAACACTACGGGACGACCGGAGAAGAAAAGGCCGATTCCGCTGAGACCTCGATGAATTGCGGCTGAGACGAGTTTTCAGACGGCAGTGGGAACCAACCGTGAACTCACACAGGTTTTAATACGAAGAGGCGGCCGCGTCGGTGACGCGGCCGCCTCTGGGTGCCTCTTGGTGTCCTGCCGAAAGGGTTACTGCACGATCGCGATCCGGTTCGCCGTCGGCGGGGCGATCGGGCCCGCGGCCGAGGAGTTGGCGAGCAGGTACTGCTCCAGGGCGGTCAGGTCGTCGGCGCCGACGAGGTCGTTGGTGCCCAGACCCAGCGTGGTGAAGCCGTCGCCGCCGCCCGCGAGGAAGCTGTTCGTGGAAACGCGGTAGGTGGCGGCCGGGTCGATCGCCGCGCCGTTCAGCCTGATGGAGTCCGTGACGACACGGTCGGCGCCGCTCTTCGTCAGGTCCAGCGTGTACGTCAGGTTGGCGGACGGCTGAAGGATCTTCGGCGCGCTCGCGTTCGTCCCGCTCACCTGCTCCTTGAGGACCTGTACCAGCTGAGCGCCGGTGAAGTCCTGGAGGTTCACGGTGTTGGAGAACGGCTGGACGGTGAAGCCCTCGGCGTAGGTCACCACGCCGTCGCCCTCAGCGCCCTTGGCGGCATAGGTGAGACCTGCCCGGACGCCGCCCGGGTTCATCAGCGCGAGGTCCGTCTCCGGGTCGAGTCCCTTGCCGTACCAGAGCTGGGCGTCCGCGATCAGGTCGCCCATCGGGGACTCCGTGCCGGTGTTCGGCACGTCCCCGGAGATGTAGCCGATCGCCCGGTTGCCGACGGGGGCCGCCAGGGTGTTCCACCTGGTGATCAGCTCGGTCATGTCGGGCGCCTTGGCGACGGTCCGGGTGACCACGTGGTTCGCCGTCTTGACCGCCGTACGCGCGATGTCACCGGTGAACCGGTCGTACGTCAGCGTGGTGTCCGTGTACAGACGGCCGAAGGACGCGGCCGAGGTGACCGTGCGCGGCTTTCCCGACGGGTCCGGGATCGTGCACGCGTACGCGGCGTGTGTGTGGCCCGTCACCAGCGCGTCCACCGACGGCGTGATGTTCTTCGCGATGTCGACGATCGGGCCGGAGATGCCGGAGCCCGCGCCCGCGGAGTCACAGTCGTAGTTGTAGGAGGCCGAGGCCGGCAGCCCGCCCTCGTGGATGAGCGCCACGATCGACTTCACGCCCTGCTTCTGCAGCACCTTGGCGTACTTGTTGATCGTCTCGACCTCGTCCTTGAACTTCAGGCCCTTGACGCCCTCGGCGGACACCACACCGGGGGTGTCCTCCAGCGTCACGCCGATGAAGCCGATCCTGACGTCCTTCTTCTTCCAGACGAAGTACGGCTGCAGGATCGGCTTGCCGGTCTTCTCCGACAGGACGTTGGCCGCCAGGTAGGGGAAGTCGGCGCCCTTGAAACGCTTGTCCGTGTAGCAGCCGGCCGTCGGGTGGCAGCCGCCGTTCTGAAGCCGGGCCAGTTCCCCGGCGCCCTCGTCGAACTCGTGGTTGCCGACCGACGTGACATCCAGGTCGAGCTTGTTCAGCGCCTCGATGGTGGGCTCGTCGTGGAAGAGACCCGAGATCAGCGGCGAGGCGCCGACCATGTCGCCGCCGGCCGCGGTGACCGAGTACGCGTTGCCCTTGCGGGCCTCACGCAGGTGCGTGGCAAGGTACTCCACACCGCCCGCGTCGATCGTCTTCGTCGTGCCGTCCGCCTGGAGTTCCGTGACACGGCCGGAGGAGCCGGACGGGGGCTCGAGGTTGCCGTGCAGGTCGTTGAAGGACAGCAGCTGCACATCCTGGTAACGGCTCGGCAGCGGCTTGGAGTGCTTGGCGTCGTGCGCGTCCGCCGGGAGCGCGGCGGCCATGGCACCGGCGGTGGCGAGGCCCGCGGCGGCCGCGAGAAGACGGTATGTACGACGTCTGCCGTTCGGATGCGGCTGGGAAGTGGCTGGCATGCGCCCCCCTGAGGTGTCTGCCTGTGGTGTCTGCGTCCCCCGGGTCCGACCGGCCCCGAGAGACGTATGAGGACGTGGCCCCGTCCGGCGCAGCCTAGGGTCAACGCGCGTAGCGCGACAGGGGGTTCTTGGTTACATCCTGGTTTCCCTTTGCCCTTCGCATACCCTCGGCTCCCCCTTCGCGGACCGCGTCCTTCCGGCTCTCCTCCTGCCGCCACTTTGCCCGGCCCGCCCCTTACCCTCGTACGCATGACCAGCGACGACATCGCACGGATCCCCGGCTCCCGATCCATCGAGACCCACTCCGAGCTCCCCCCCGAACAGACCGAGGCCGTCCTCGAACTGCTCGCGGAGGCCGCCCGGACGGACGGCCAGCAGGCGGTGTCCGAACAGGGCCGCCTACAGCTGCGCGGAGGCGCCCGCGAAGGCGTCTCCCACCTGGTCCTCACGCTCGGCGACGAACTCGTCGGCTACGCCCAGCTGGAGGACACCGATCCGGTCGAGGCACCCGCCGCCGAACTCGTCGTCCACCCCTCGCACCGCGGCCACGGACACGGCCGCGCGCTCGGCTCCGCCCTGCTCGCCGCCTCCGGCAAGCGGCTTCGGGTGTGGGCCCACGGCGGCCACTCCGCCGCCCGGCACCTCGCCCAGGTCCTGGGGCTCTCCCTGTTCCGCGAACTGCGCCAGATGCGACGGCCGTTGACCGACCTCGCGCTGCCCGATCCGGTGCTGCCCGACGGCGTGACCGTCCGGTCCTTCGTCCCCGGGAAGGACGACTCCGCCTGGCTCGCCGTCAACGCGGCCGCCTTCGCCCACCATCCCGAACAGGGCTCCCTCACCCAGCGCGACCTGGACGCCCGCAGCTCGGAGCCCTGGTTCGACCCCGCCGGCTTCTTCCTCGCCTTCCACGGCGAGCGGCTCGTCGGCTTCCACTGGACGAAGGTGCACGCCGAGGAGCAGCTCGGTGAGGTGTACGTCCTCGGCGTCGCCCCCGGCGCGCAGGGGGGCGGCCTCGGCAAGTCCCTCACCACGATCGGCCTGCGGCACCTCGCGGCGCAGGGCCTGCCGACGGCGATGCTGTACGTCGACGCCGACAACAAGGCCGCGGTGTCGGTCTACGAGAGGCTGGGATTCGTCACCCACGAGACGGACCTGATGTACCGGACCGAGACGTGAGCCGGGCAGGCAGGGCCGGGATCCCAGCCCGGGTCACCCGGAGGGACCGCCTCCGGACGGGCCGAGCCGGCCCGACCCGTGTCTGCGGGGTCGCCCGCCCCGCAGCGGCTCCGGTGTCCACAGCACGCTCAGCGTGACCGTCACCCCCAGCAGCAACGCCCATCTCACCTGCGTCGCCGCCCAGTAGGGGTCCTGGGACGTGCCCAGCAGGCCCCACCGGTTAGGGACCAGCACCGCCACCGCGGCCGCAGCGCCCAGCCGGATCGCCGCGCCCCTGCCCACCTCCGCCGTCCGGGTGAAACGGACGGCGATCGTCGCGAGGGCGAGGGCGGCACCGGCCATCCCCGCGGCCTCGAGCGTGGCCGGGCCGAGCGCCGGGCGGGCAGGAGCGGGGGTCAGGAGCAGCACCGCCGCCCACCACAGGGCCAGCAGGGGCGCGACGAAGGCCAGCCGCAGCACGGTTCGCCGCGGGCGGCCCACCGGTGTCGTCGCCGTGGTGTCGCGGGCCGGGTCGTCCAGCACGAAGGCCAGGCCCAGCGCGCCGGTGAGGGCAATGAGGCGCAGCACCAGCCGCCCCAGTTCGGCGTCCGGAGCGTGCTCCGGCAGCCGGGTGGCGCCGGCGAGCAGCAGACCCAGCCCGCCGACCGTGGTCAGCGCCCGCCAGGGCAGGCCGCGCCACACCGGCGGCACCAGGGACCGCAGCAGACCCGGCGGGACCACCGTCGATTCCGCTCGCGCTACTCCGTGCACTCTTCCGCCTCCTTCGGCACCTCGACGCCCAGCAGCTGCGCGGCCCGGGCGGTCGTCGTCCTGGCGGACGTCAGTTGCGTCCAGTGCGCCTTGACCCGGGCCGTCATCTCGGCACGCGGCCGCTCCAGCAGCTCCCCGATCACCGTCGTCTGCGCGCCCGTGAGGCTCAGTCCGTTCGTCGGGGCCAGGACCACGCCCGAGCCGGTGGTGCTGTCGTCCAGCCGCACGTCGCGGAAGGTGGCCATCGGGGTGGGGTCGTGGCCCAGGACGAGCCACATGATGGTCACCGCGCGGGCGTCGCACATCGGCTCGGTCGTCACCTCCTCGGAGCCTCCCACCAGGACCGTGGCGACACCGACCGCGAACTCGGGGACGCGGTTGCCGCCCCAGCGCGTGCCGATCGTCACCTCGCCGGGAGTGGTGGAGGGGTCCAGGGCACCGTCCGTCTCCAGACCCCCGTCGGTGGAGATGCGCTGGCGGACCGTCAGGCCGGCGTCCGCCGCCGTGCCGCCGGCCCCGGACCTGACGCGGTCGACGACCTGGGCCCAGTCGTCCCGCACACCGCTCCACTCGGGGAACGAGCAGTACGTCGAGTGGTCGTGCGTCAAGCACGACTGGACCTTCTGCGGAGAGTCGGACGCGGTCCTGCGCGCCGCGTCCAGAGCCGCCGTGTCGCGCGGGACCTGGCCGATCACGCCGGCCGCGGTGGCCGCGAGGGCGAGCGCGGTCGCCGCCTTGACCGCCCGGGTGCGGCCGCCGGCGACCAGCAGGGCGGCACAGGCCAGCACGGCGCACAGGCCCGTCACGTACAGGGCGTGCCAACCGGCCGGGCGGCCCAGCAGGTCGCTCGGGACCGGATCGCCGCCACTGGACGAGAAGAACTGGATCGGGTCGAGCCGGCGCACCCCGTCCTGCTCGACGTCGATGAGCCCGGAGACCAGGACGCCGATCACGTACACCGCGATGACGAACAGTATGGGCACGAACGAGGAGGGCAGCAGCCGGGCCAGCAGCACACCCATGACGCCTGCCAGCAGGACGCTCAGGGGGCCGACGGCCAGTTCCCCGAAGGAGCCGTGACCGATCGCGCCGGGCTTCAGCGCCTCCCGGGTGTACTCGGCCGCGACGACGAGCGCGGTGAGCCCCGCGAAGGGGATCACGGACAGCACATGGGCGAGAGTCCGCCGCCAGGGTTCCATGGCCAGCACCCCGAACTGCTGCGCGGTGCCGTGCTTGCGCGAGCGCAGCGCGGCCGCGTTGACGCAGATGAACAGGGCGAGGGCGAACAGCAGAGGTGCCGCCTGGGTACGGCGGTCGACCGTGTTGAGGACGGGGAAGTCGTCCATGCCGTCCTTGCTCATCAGCCGCAGGCCGACGAGGACGACGTACAGGAAGAAGGAGAACAGCACCGGGATCTGCTGGAGCAGCTCGCGGGCCTCGAAGCGGGCGAGGGCGAGGACGGCTCCGGTGCGACGCCCTTCGCGCGGCGGCTCGGTGAGCGTGCGGCCGGGTTCGCTGATCGTCGGGGTCGTGGTGCTCACGCCGCCACCTGCGCGCTCTCGCCGTCGAGAGCGAGCAGGTAGCCGTCCTCCAGGGTGGGGTCGAGGAGCTGGGCGCCGGCCGGCGGATCGCCGATGTTGCGGAAGCTTCCGGTGCCGGTGCGCCAGCCCGCCAGGGCGTTCGGATCCCGTTCGGTGCTGCTCCAGACCCGGCCGGCCGCGCGGGCGGTCAGGTCGGCCGGGGTGCCCTCGAAGCGGACGCGGCCCCGGGCCAGCACCACGACGCGATGGCAGAGCATCGCCACGTCCTCCGTCTGGTGGGTGGACAGCAGTACCGTGCGGCCCTCTCCCGCCTGGGCGATCAACTCGCGGAAGCGCATGCGCTGTTCGGGGTCGAGGCCGACGGTCGGCTCGTCCAGCACCAGGAAGCCGGGGTCGCCGACGAGCGCGGCGGCCAGGGCGACGCGCTGCCGCATGCCGCCGGACAGCCGCTTGATGCGTGTGCCGCGCACGTCCGAGAGGTCGACGGCCTCCAGCACGCGCCGCACCTCGCGCAGCCGGGCGGCTCGGTCGGTCAGCTCCTTCAGGATGGCCACGTAGTCGACGAACTCGAAGGCCGTGAAATCCGGGTGGAAGCCGGGGCTCTGGGGCAGATAGCCGAGCGTGCGCCGCAGGGCGAGGCGGCCGGACGCGGTGCCCGGGTCGTGCCCGAGGGCCGTGAACGTGCCCCCGTCGGGCGGCACGGCCGTGGCCAGCACCCGCAGCAGGGTGGTCTTTCCGGCGCCGTTGGGGCCGAGCAGCCCGGTGACGCCGCGTGTCAGCCGCAGCGAGATCCCGTCGAGGGCACGGGTCCCGCCGAAGCGCAGGGACAGGTCGGTGGCCGTCAGGGTGGCGGGGCCGGCGGAGGCGGTGGTCATGTGGAGCTCCTGGAAGTCCGGTGGGCGGGCGGGGCCGGGGCGGCGGTCACGGGGGCGGACGGCCGCGTCACGCGGGGCCGCCGTCCGGGAAGCCGCCCAGCGGGCGCGCGTCGAAGCGGTCACGGGCCTGGTAGAGCAGGAGGGCGGCGAGGACCGTCACGGCCGCGGCGGCCGACTGGCCGGCCACCGTGAACGGGGCGAGCGTGTCGTGGGCGTGCACCTGGCTCTTCGCCACCACCAGCAGCGACACCCACCCGCCGCCGACCAGGGCGGGCGCGACGACCGGACCCAGCCGGGCGGTCAGCGCGAGTCCCGTCGCGGTGAGGGCGAGCGCGGGCAGCAGCCAGGCCAGGGCCGCCAGCCCGTACCCCGGCAGGGCCAGCGTCGCCAGGCCGTTGAACGCCAGGCCCGCGGTGAGCACCGCGACCGTGCGGATCATCAGCAGCCGGAAGCCGTGCAGCGGGGAGACGACGGCCATCTCGTACGTCGGGTCCAGGGACGGGCCGTACGACAGGGCGACCCCGGCGAGCGGGAGCAGCGGGGCGAGGGCGAGGAACAGCGCGGGCTGATCCGCCACCCGCACCGCCAGCACCGTCATGACGAGCAGGAACAGCACCGACAGGAGCCAGGAGCGGCGGAGCACCGGCGTCGCCGTCAGCAGGCGCGCCGTGTGGTCGGCCACGCCGAGCCGCACCAGCAGCCGCTCGAGCAGGCCCTGCCGCGGCGCGTCCAGCTCGGCGTCCAGCCGCTCCCAGCCGACGTCCAGCGCGACGGGGTCGGTGGTGTCCGCGAGCCGGGCCCGGCACTGTGCGCACCCGGAGAGGTGGGTGTCGGCCGACCACAGCAGCGGCGGCGTCAACTCGCCGTGCGCGTAAGCCCGCAGATCCTCTTCAGCCACATGCCACGTCATGCCACGACCTCCCTCGACTGTCCGCCGCCCACGCGCCCGCGCAGGTCCGTTCCGCCCCTGTGCCGTCTCATGCCAGCGCCTCCCGCAGTTGCTTGCGGGCACGCTGGGCCCGCGTCTTGACGGTGCCGGGCGGGATGCCGAGCAGAACGGCCGCCTCCCGGGTGGTGAGCCCGTCGATGACGGTCGCCTGGAGGACGGCCCGCAGCTCCGGCGAGAGGCGGGTGAGGGCCCCGGCGAGGTCCCCGTGCTCCACCCCCGCGAGCACGCGTTCCTCCGCCGAGGCCTCGTCCCGGTGGCGCAGCCGGTACAGCGCCTGGCGCAGTCGGCCGCGCGCCCCGTCGCCGCGCACGGCGTCGACGAGCCGCCGCGAGCCGATGCGCCACAGCCAGCCGGCGGCGTCGTCGGAGTAACCCTCCTGGCGGTGGCGGGCGGTGCCGCGCCACACCGCGAGGAAGGTCTCCTGCACGACGTCGTCGACCGTCCCGGCGTCCGCGCAGCGTCCGCGCAGGCGCGCGGTCAGCCACGGCGCGTACCGCCGGTACAGCTCCTCGAAGGCGTGACGGTCCCGGTCTGCCGCGATGGCCCGCAGCAGCTCCCCGTCGCTTCTCGTTTCGCTCACATCCCCTCATCGGACGGGCCCCGCCGATCGGTTCACGGTGACCGGAGGAATTTTTTCTTGACTTCCCGCACCACCTTCCACCACCCTTTCACTACTCAATTAGTGAAAGGGTGGTTGTCCAGTGGTCGAATACCGCATCGACCGGCACAGCGGCGTGGCCACCTACGTCCAGATCGTCCAGCAGACGAAGCTGGCCCTTCGCCTGGGCGTGCTGCAGGCCGGCGACCAGCTGCCCACCGCCCGCGAGGTCGTCGAGGCGACCGCCATCAACCCGAACACCGTGCTGAAGGCGTACCGGGAACTGGAGCGCGACGGGCTGGTGGAGGCCCGGCGCGGTGTCGGCACCTTCGTGCGGCGCGGGCTGAACACCACCCCGGCCGACTCCCCCCTGCGCGCGGAACTGGACGCCTGGGCCGTCCGGGCCCGGGAGGCCGCACTGGACCGCGACGACGTGGCCGCGCTCTTCACCGCCGTACTCGACGAGCACTTCGCCGTACCGGACACCGACGGCCGAACCGACCGGCACACCCCGACCGACGCGCCCGACCGGCACAGCCGAACCGGCGTGCACGACCCACGCAACCCGCACGACCGGAACGACATCGATCCTGGAGACCCCTCATGACCGACACCGCCATGGCGGCAACCGCGCTCGGCAAGCGCTTCGGCCGACGCGGGGGCTGGGCGCTGCGCGACTGCACGTTCCGCCTCCCCGCCGGGCGCGTCTGTGCCGTCGTCGGCCCCAACGGCGCGGGCAAGTCCACGCTCCTCGCCCTCGCCGCCGGCCTGCTGGCCCCCACCGAGGGCAGGGTCACCGTCCTCGGTGGGGACCCCGCGTCCGCACGCGCGCGTGTCGGTTACGTCGCCCAGGACAAGCCGCTGTACCCCCAGCTCTCCGTCGCCGAGACACTGCGCGTGGGCGCCGACCTCAACCCGGGGCGCTGGGACGCCGAGACCGCCGGGCGGATCGTCGCCGCGGGCGACCTCGACCCCGGGAAGAAGATCCGCTCCCTCTCCGGCGGCCAGCGCACCCGGGTCGCGCTCGCCCTCGCCCTCGGCAAGCGGCCCGAGCTGCTCCTCCTCGACGAGCCGATGGCCGATCTCGACCCGCTGGCCCGGCACGAGCTGATGGGCACCCTGATGGCGCGCGCGGCGCAGTACGGCACGACGATCGTGATGTCCTCGCACGTGGTCGCCGAACTGGAGGACTCCTGCGACCACCTGCTGCTGGTCGGCGGCGGCCGGGTGCGCCTCGCCGGTGAGATCGACGACCTCCTCGCCGCCCACACGCGCGTGAGCACCACCGCGGGCTCCACCGGGCCCACCGCGGACGGCTCACCTGACGGCTCCGCGGACAGCACCCCGGGCGGCCTGCCGGAGCTGGCCCCGCACACCGTCGTCGAGTCCCGGGTCACCGGCCGCCAGCTCACCGCCCTGGTGCGCCCCGCCGGCCCGCTCGCCGACGACTGGCGCACGTCGACGCCCTCGCTGGAGGAACTCGTCCTCGCCTATCTGCGCAACCCGCAGGCCGCCCCGCTCACCCCGACCGAGCCCGAGGAGGCCGCCGTATGACCGCCCTCGCCCCGTCGCCGACCCTCTCGGAGACCACCAGGACCACCCCCGGAGCGGGCTGGCTGCTCCGCCTGCACCGGCCCGCCCTGTACCTGTGGATCGGTGCCGTCGCCGTCCTCGCCGTCGTCCTTCTGTGGCTGGGGGGTCCGCTGACCGATTCGGCGGCCACGGCCTGGCGGGAGTACGACAAGTCCTGTGACACCGGTGGTTCCTGCCGCTACGACCAGGATTCGATCGTCCGCTACAAGGACGTGTACGCGTACACGACCGCCGCGCTGACCGCGCTCCCCTTCGTCGTCGCCGCCTGGGCGGGCGCCGCGCTGTTCGGCCGCGAGCTCGAGCACGGCACCGCGCAGCTCGCCTGGACGCAGAACCTGTCCCCGACCCGCTGGCTGACCACCAAGCTGATCGTGCCCGCGGTCCTGGTCACCGCGGGCACCGGCCTGCTGGTCGCGCTGCACCGCGTGATGTGGACGGCGGGCGACGGCCGTATCGACACCGCCGACGCCTGGTACGCCAACCTCACCCTGCACGCCAACGGCCCCACCACCGTCGCCTTCGCCCTGACCGGCCTGGCCGGCGGCGCCCTCGCGGGCGTGCTGCTGCGCCGTACGCTGCCCGCTCTCACGCTCGCCCTCGCCTGCGTCGCCGCCCTGCGGTTCCTGGCCGACCAGCTCATGCCCCACCTGTGGCCGGCGGTCACCCAGGTCACCAGCCTCGCCGACGGCTACCGGGGCTCGGGGCTCAACGTCGACTCGGGCCTGGTCACCGCCACCGGCGCGCACATCGCCGACCCCGGCTGCGGGTCCACCATCGTCGCCGGCTGCAAGACGGTGTACGCCGACCTCGACGCCACCGGCTTCTACACCACGTACCACCCCGAGTCCCACTACTGGCCGCTCCAGCTGACCACGACCGCCCTCGTGCTGGCCGTGGCCGCCGCCCTCGCCGTGACCGCGTTCGTCCTGCTCAAGCGCTCGACCGCCGCCCCCGCACGCGTCCGCACCGAGGCCGCCGCATGACCGCCGTCGCCCCCGCCGCCGCCCCCGCCGGACCGGCCGGCCGCATCAGCAGCAGCAGCGTCGGCCGTACCGCCTGGGGCACCGCCCGCACCGTGCTGCGTCTGCACCGCACCGCACTCCTTGTCTGGGCCGCCGTCGTACTGGCCCTGAGCGGCTGGCTGGTGTGGCTCACAGCGGTCGCCGTCCAGGAGGAGGTCGCGGCCTGGGAAGCCTGTGAGCGTGCGGGCCAGGACCTGTGCGACATGACGGTCGGCTGGGTCGGGTACAGCGAGTCGCTCGGCTGGGTCGGCCTGCTGATCTCCTCCTGCTTCCTCGGCGTGGCCGCCTTCGCGGGCGGCGCGCTGATCGGCCGCGAGCTGGAGAACGGCACCGCGCGCCTCGCCTGGGCCCAGGGCATCACCCCCGCCCGCTGGCTCGCCGCCAAGCTCGCCGTCCCCGCGCTCGCCCTGACCGCCGGCGTCACCGTGCTGGTCCTGGTGTACCGCTGGGCCTGGGGCGCCAACCGCTTCCTCACGTACAACGGGTGGATGGGCGACGACGCCTACCTCTCACGAGGACCGGCCGGCCTCGCGTACGTCCTGTGCGCGCTCGCCGTCGGCGTGCTCACCGCGCTCCTGCTGCGCCGCGCGCTGCCCGCGCTGGCCGTCTCCGTCGCCGCGACCGGGCTGCTCGCCTTCGTCGTGGCGCAGTACCGCGGCTCGTTCTGGCCGGCCGTCACCCGCACCTCCACGGCGGGCACGGTCGACTATCCGGACAACGCCTGGGAGCTGGAGAACGGAGTGCTGATCCACGGGCGGCGCACCCCGGACATCGGCTACTGGACCTGTGACGGCACGGCCGCCGAAGCGCGGCGCTGCCTCGACGACCTGGGCATCACCGGCTCCTACACGACCTACCACCCCGAGTCGCACTACTGGCCGATCCAGCTGGTGGAGACCGGCGTCGTCCTGACCGTCGCCGCCCTCGCCGTCGCCGCCGCGTTCCTCCTCCTGCGCCACCGCACGGCCCGCCCCTGCCCGGCCTGACCCCACCGCCGGCCCCGGGGTGCGCGGGCCCCTGAGCGGGGGGAGAGAAACCGACCCGCAGCCCCCGGCCCCACCGCACACCCCGGGATCACCCCAGCCCATCCCCGGGCCCACCCCGCCACACACCCCGGGATCACCCCGGCCCACCCACGCCCCACCCCCAGCCCACCCGCCGGCCCCAGCCCACCCCGCCTCGCCCCACGCGGACCGGCCCGCACACCGTCGTCCCACGCGGACCGGCCCGCACACCGTCGCTCCACGACATCGACCCCCGCGAGCCGCTCCCCGATATCCCGCACGCCATGTCGCCGTAACCATCGGTTCAGACGACCTTGCGACGCTCGGCAAATGAAGCCCGCCGTGCCCGAGCCTTCGCCGCCTCCCGGGGGAAATCAGCCCCATGGCGAGTCCTACGCGATCCCGCCCGCACGTTCCGACGCGCCTGTCACGCTCCTGGCGCGGAAGAATGGGTCCATGAGCCAGTCAGACGCCCAGGCCGAGGTCCAGCACGCGCAGCCCTCCGTGGGCTCCATAGCCGCGCACCGCCCGCACACCGTCTCCGCCGTGGTCTCCGATCTGGAGCCCGACATCGACGCCGACCTCGACACGTACGAGGAAGCGCCGTACGACGGCCCGCAGCTGCCTCAGGGCCGCTTCCTCGACCGGGAGCGCAGCTGGCTCGCTTTCAACGAACGCGTCCTGGAACTCGCCGAGGACCCGGACACGCCCCTCCTCGAGCGGGCCAACTTCCTCGCCATCTTCGCCAGCAACCTGGACGAGTTCTTCATGGTCCGGGTGGCCGGTCTGAAGCGCCGTATCGCCACCGGGGTCGCCACCCGTTCGGCCTCCGGGCTCCAGCCGCGCGAGGTGCTGGAGATGATCTGGGCCCGCTCGCGCGAGCTCATGGCCCGGCACGCGGCGACCTACCACGAGGACATCGCCCCAGCCCTCGCGGAGGAGGGCATCCACCTGGTCCGCTGGGGCGAGCTCACGGAGAAGGAGCAGGCACGCCTGTTCACGCTCTTCCGGCACCAGATCTTCCCGGTGCTGACCCCGCTCGCCGTCGACCCCGCGCACCCCTTCCCGTACATCTCGGGTCTCTCGCTCAACCTCGCGGTCGTCGTGCGCAATCCGGTCAGCGGCCACAAGCACTTCGCGCGCGTCAAGGTGCCGCCGCTGCTGTCCCGCTTCCTGGAGAGCTCCCCCGGCCGGTACGTCCCCATCGAGGACGTCATCGGGGCGCACCTGGAGGAGCTCTTCCCGGGCATGGAGGTGCTGGAGCACCACGCCTTCCGGCTCACCCGCAACGAGGACCTCGAGGTCGAGGAGGACGACGCCGAGAACCTCCTGCAGGCCCTGGAGAAGGAGCTCATGCGGCGCCGCTTCGGGCCGCCGGTGCGCCTGGAGGTCGAGGAGTCCATCGACCGCGAGGTGCTCGACCTGCTGGTGCGCGAGCTGAAGATCAGCGAGGCCGAGGTCTACCCGCTGCCGGGCCCGCTCGACCTCACCGGTCTCTTCCGCATCCACGGTCTCGACCGGCCCGAGCTGAAGTACAAGAAGTTCATCGCCGGCACCCACCGCGACCTCGCCGAAGTCGAGTCGGCGTCCCCGCCGGACATCTTCGCGGCCCTGCGCAGCCGGGACGTCCTGCTGCATCACCCGTACGACTCCTTCTCGACGTCCGTGCAGGCCTTCCTGGAGCAGGCGGCGCTGGACCCGGACGTCCTCGCCATCAAGCAGACCCTGTACCGGACCTCGGGCGACTCCCCGATAGTCGACGCGCTCATCGAGGCCGCCGAGTCCGGCAAGCAGGTCCTGGTCCTGGTCGAGATCAAGGCCCGCTTCGACGAGCACGCCAACATCAAGTGGGCGCGCAAGCTGGAGGAGGCCGGCTGCCATGTCGTCTACGGGCTCGTCGGCCTGAAGACGCACTGCAAACTGTCGCTGGTGGTCCGTCAGGAAGGCGACACGCTGCGACGGTACTGCCACGTCGGCACCGGCAACTACCACCCGAAGACGGCCCGGCTCTACGAGGACCTCGGCCTGCTCACCGCCGATCCGCAGGTCGGCGCGGACCTCTCCGACCTCTTCAACCGGCTCTCCGGCTACTCCCGCCGCGAGACCTACCGCCGTCTCCTCGTCGCCCCCAAGTCCCTGCGGGACGGCCTGATCGCCCGCATCGACAAGGAGATCCAGCACCACCGCGCGGGACGGCCCGCGCACGTCCGCATCAAGGTCAACTCGATCGTCGACGAGGCCCTCATCGACTCCCTCTACCGCGCGTCCCAGGCGGGCGTGCCGGTCGACGTGTGGGTGCGCGGCATCTGCGCGGTGCGCCCGGGCGTGCCGGGGCTGTCGGACCACATCCGGGTCCGCTCGATCCTCGGCCGTTTCCTGGAGCACTCGCGGGTCTTCGGGTTCGGCAACGGCGGGGAGCCCGAGGTCTGGATCGGCAGCGCCGACATGATGCACCGCAACCTCGACCGCCGTATCGAGGCCCTGGTCAGGGTGACCGACCCGGCCCACCGGGCGTCCCTGAACCGGTTCCTGGAAACCGGCATGTCCGACTCCACCGCCTCCTGGCACCTCGGTCCGGACGGCGAGTGGATCCGGCACTCGCACGACGCGGACGGCGCGCCCCTGCGCAACATCCAGGAGACGCTCATAGACGCCCGGAGGCGCCGGCGTGGCACAGCGACACCCTGACCTGACGGACTCCACGGCCGGGCCCGTGACCACCGGAGACGCCCTGGCGGGCTATCTCCGGGGCCAGGCCACGGAGTTCCTCCGCGCACTGCGCCTGCACCGGGAGACCGGCGGTGGCGTGGCGAACGGCTCGCCGGGCGCCTCGGCGGGCGGTCCGGCGAGCGCGGAGGTGCGCGTCGACGCGGTGCGTGCCCTGCGCCGCTCGGCCCGTCGGATCAGCGGCAGTCTGCACACCTTCCGGCCGCTCCTCGAACCCGAGTGGTCGGAGGGGATACGCCCCGAACTGGCGTGGCTGTCCGGCACGTTGGCCCTGGAGCACGCGTACGGGGCCCGCCTGGAGCGGCTGCTGCTGGCGCTGAACCGGCTGTCGGGCGCGGCGCCGGTGCCCGGCCAACCGGGTGGCACCGTCGGCTCGGCGGCCCCGGACGCGAACGGCCGGGCCGGCGCCCACCCGGCGGCCCCGGACCGCGGCAACCTCACGGTGGGCGCGGCGAAGGCGGGCGCTCTGCTGGACCGTCAGCTCACCCTCGCCCGCACTCGGGCCCACTCCACCGCCCTGCAGGCCCTCGGTTCCGCCCGCTTCCACGCCGTCGCCGACAAGGTCGCCGTCCTGGCCAGCGAGGTCCCGCTCACTCCCACCGCCCCCGCCACGGCCCTGCGCCCGCTGGCCGCAGCGGCCGAGGAACGCCTCGCCGACGCGGTCACGGCACTGCCGCTCGTCACCGCGGGCAGCCCCTACAACGCGGCGGCCCTGATCCACGGCCTCTCCGCGGACCCGGCCCCGCACCCGCAGGACGCGCCCTGGGACCAGGTCCGCCTGCTGCTGCGGCTGCACCGCTACGCCTGCGAGGTCGTGCACGGCCGGAGCACCCCGCCGGACGTCCGCCTGCTCTCGGCGGGCGAGGCCCTCGACCGGCACCGCGACGCCTCGGAGGCGTCCTCCGCCGCTGCCCAGGCCGCCCGCACCCCGCGGATCGCGCCGGCGACGGCGTACGCGCTCGGCGTGCTGCACGCGGACCAGCGGCACGAGGTGGAGGCGGCGCGGTTCGCGTTCCAGCGGTCGTGGCAGAAGCAGACCATCGGCGCACCCTGACCGGACAGGTGGTGGAGACGAGGTGAGTACCGCGGACAACGCCGACGACAGCCCCGTCCGGGCGGCGGGCTGCGTGCTGTGGCGCCGCTCCCCCGCGGACGGCGGGCTGGAGCTCTGTCTCGTCCACCGGCCCAGGTACGACGACTGGTCGCACCCCAAGGGCAAGCTGAAACGTGACGAGGACCCGCTCGCCGCGGCCCTGCGGGAGGTCCTCGAGGAGACGGGCCACCGGGCGGCGCCCGGTAGCCGGCTGCCGACCGTGGACTACGAGGCGAACGGCCGCCCCAAGCAGGTCAGCTACTGGGCGGCCGAGGCCGTGTCCGGCGCGTTCACGCCGAACGACGAGGTGGACCGTCTCCTCTGGCTCCCACCGCCGGCCGCCCGCGACCGGCTCACCCAGCCGAGGGACCGCACCCTCGTGGACGCGCTGCTGCACGTCCTGCACCTGACATGACGGGCGGCGGACGCGGCGGACGCATCCCAGGGGCAGGATGCGGCGGACACGTCGGCCGCATCCTGCCCCCGGCACGACGGGCGGGCGAACACAGAGCCCACCGCACCCCGCACCCGGCATGACGGGCGGGCGGACGCAGCCGGCCGCCGGAATCTCCTCGTGTCCTCGACGTAAGCGTTCCGTGACCTAACCGCGCCGCCGTCAGGGGTTCACCCCCCGTTCACCCGCGCCCGTGAGCGCCTTCACCTGTTCTGCCTAATTTCGGCCTTACGCGGTGCGGTGCGCGACCCGGGGGGTCGTGTCCGTGCCGAGCAGACTTCTGCAGACTCCGCACGCCGCCGGATTCAGGACGGCGGCTCCTGGAAGGATCTTCCTCAAGTGAAGCTTCAGCGCATGAACCGGCGGGCTCTCTCCCTCGGTGCTCTCGCCGTCTCCGGCGCCCTGGCCCTCACGGCGTGCGGCTCCGACGACACCGGCTCCAGCAGCGGCAGCAGCACCTCCGCCACCGCGGCCGCCGGTTCCATCAAGTGTGACGACGCCAAGGGCCAGCTCCTCGCCGACGGCTCCTCCGCGCAGAAGAACGCGATCGACGCGTGGGTCAAGAACTTCACCCAGGCCTGCTCGGGCGTCCAGGTGAACTACAAGGGCTCGGGCTCGGGCGCCGGTGTCACCGCGTTCACCCAGGGCCAGGTCGCCTTCGCCGGCTCGGACTCCGCGCTCAAGCCCGAGGACGTCACCGCGTCCAAGGCGGTCTGCTCCGGCGGCCAGGGCATCGACCTGCCGATGGTGGCCGGCCCGATCGCCGTCGCCTACAACGTCTCGGGCGTGGACAACCTCGTCCTGGACGCCGCGACGATCGCGAAGATCTTCGACGGCAAGATCACCAACTGGAACGACGCCGCGATCGCGAAGCTCAACCCCGACGCGAAGCTGCCCGACCTGAAGATCCAGCCGTACCACCGCTCGGACGAGTCCGGCACCACGGACAACTTCACCAAGTACCTGATCGCCGCCACCCCGGACAACTGGAAGTACGAGGGCGGCAAGGCCTGGCAGGCCAAGGGCGGCCAGGCCGCGGCCGGCTCCTCCGGTGTCGCCCAGGGCGTCAAGCAGACCAACGGCGCCATCGGCTACATGGAGCTGTCGTACGCCAAGGACGGTCTGGGCACCGTCGCCGTCGACACGGGCGCCTCGGCCCCGGTCAAGGCCTCCTCCGACGGCGCCACCAAGGCCGTCGCCGCCGCCCAGGTCGTCGGCACCGGCAGCGACCTGTCGCTGAAGCTGGACTACAACACCAAGGCCGAGGGCGCCTACCCGCTGACCCTGGTCACGTACGAGATCGCCTGCGACAAGGGCAACAAGGCCGCCACCCTGCCGGCCACCAAGGCGTTCCTGCGCTACATCGCCAGTGAGGACGGCCAGGGCATCCTCTCGGGCATCGACTACGCGCCGATCCCCGACGCCATCATCGCCAAGGTCCGCACCACCATCGAGGGCCTGAGCTGATCCCAGCGGTGCGGTCCGGCGCCGGGCACGACCCGGTCCGGACCGTACCCGTCCGGTGCACCGCCGCCAGGGGCCGCCCGTAACCCGGCCCCACCCGAGCCGCCCCCACCACCGCAGGCGGCTCCGCAGACCGGAGACCTCCATGGACACAGCCACACAGAACACAGACACGGACGACACGCCTCCGCCCGCCGTCCCGCCGGCCGCCACGGCCGAGCAGAAGCGCGCGGCGCGCGGCGCCACCCGACCCGGTGACAGGATCTTCCTCGCCCTCTCCCGCGGCTCGGGCATCTTCCTGCTGGCGATCATGGCCGCGATCGCGGTCTTCCTCGCCTACCGGGCCTATCTCGCCATCAGCGAGGACGACGCGAACTTCCTCACCACCTTCGAGTGGAACACCAGCCTCGTCCCGCCGAGGTTCGGCATCGCGGTCCTGGCCTTCGGCACGGTCGTCTCATCGATCATCGCGATGGTCATCGCGGTCCCGATCGCCGTCTCGATCGCCCTCTTCATCACCCACTACGCCCCGCGCCGCATGAGCGGTCCCGTCGCGTACGTGATCGACCTGCTCGCCGCCGTCCCGTCCATCGTGTACGGCCTCTGGGGCGCCCTCGTCCTCGTACCGCACATGGACGGTCTGTTCGGCTGGCTGAACCACTACCTCGGGTGGACCGGCGTCTTCTCCTGGGACGACGGCGCGCCGCGCTCGATGCTCACGGTGGGCATCCTGCTGGCCGTGATGATCCTCCCGGTCATCACCAACGTCAGCCGCGAGGTCTTCCGCCAGGTCCCGCAGATGCACGAGGAGGCGGCCCTGGCGCTGGGCGCCACCCGCTGGGAGGTCATCCGCATGTCGGTGCTGCCCTTCGGCCGCTCCGGCGTGATCTCGGCCTCGATGCTCGGCCTCGGCCGCGCGCTGGGCGAGACGATGGCGGTCGCCACCGTCCTCTCCCCCGACTTCGACATCCACGCCAGCCTCCTCAACCCCGGCGGCGGCACCTTCGCCCAGAACATCGCCAGCAAGTTCAACGAGGCGACGGAGTTCGGCCGTGACGCGCTCATCGCCTCCGGCCTGGTCCTGTTCGTCATCACCCTGCTGGTCAACGGCGCGGCGCGCATGATCATCGCCCGCCGCAGCGAGTACTCGGGGGCCAACGCATGAGCCACGCAGCAGTAGCCGACAAGTCCCCGAGCACGCTTCAGGGCGCCAGCCTCCCCCGGTGGTCCCCGTGGGCCATCGCGGCCGGCTCGCTCGTCCTCGCCCTCGTCATCGGCCTCGCCGGTGGCCTGGACAGCAAGGTCCAGTGGGGCCTGATCGCCGGCATCCTGTTCATCCTCGGCACCTTCGGCATCGCCGCGAAGGTGGAGGGCCGCCGCCAGGCGAAGGACCGGGTGGCGACGAGCCTGGTCTGGGTGGCGTTCCTGCTGGCCGTGGTCCCGCTCGTCTCCCTCCTCTGGACGACGATCCAGCGCGGCGTGAAGGTCCTGGACGTCTACTTCCTCACCCACTCGATGGGCGTGGTGGCGGACAGCGAGGCCGGCGGCGGCATCTACCACGCGATCCTCGGCAGCCTGGAGCAGGTCGGACTGGCCACCGCGATCGGCGCCCCGGTCGGCATCCTGACGGCGATCTACCTGGTGGAGTACGGCCGCGGCAGCCTCGCCAAGGCGGTCACGTTCTTCGTGGACGTCATGACCGGCATCCCGTCGATCGTCGCGGGCCTGTTCATCCTCAGCCTGATGCTGATGCTCGACATGCAGCCCTTCGGCTTCGCGGGCTCTCTCGCCCTCGCGATCCTGATGATGCCGGTCGTCGTACGGTCCACGGAGGAGATGCTGAAGCTCGTCCCGAACGAGCTGCGCGAGGCCTCCCTCGCCCTGGGCGTCCCGAAGTGGCGCACGATCCTCAAGGTGGTGGTCCCGACCTCGATCGGCGGGATCATCACGGGCGTGATGCTGGCGATCGCCCGTATCGCGGGCGAGACGGCGCCGGTCCTCCTCCTCGTCTTCGGCAACCCGTTCATCAACGCGAACCCCTTCGAGGGTGCGCAGGCGTCCCTCCCGCTGTACATCTACCAGCAGTACTCACAGAGCGCGGGTTCGACAGCGGCCTACGACCGCGCCTGGGCGGCGTCCCTCACGCTGATCGCCTTCGTGATGATCCTCAACATGGTGGCCCGCGGTATCGCCCGCTGGAAGGCCCCCAAGACCGGTCGCTGAACGCAGCGATGCGCGGCAACCGCCGCACGGGGCCCCCTCAGCGACTGACTGGAAGTGAAGTAGAGAAAATGGCGAAGCGAATCGACGTAAGCGGTCTGACCGCCTACTACGGATCCCACAAGGCGATCGAGGACATCTCGATGACGGTCGAGCCGCGCTCGGTGACCGCCTTCATCGGCCCCTCCGGCTGCGGCAAGTCGACGTTCCTGCGCACGCTCAACCGTATGCACGAGGTGACGTCGGGCGGCCGGGTCGAGGGCAAGGTGCTCCTGGACGACGAGGACCTGTACGCCGCGGGCATCGACCCCGTCTCGGTGCGCCGCGAGATCGGCATGGTCTTCCAGCGCCCGAACCCGTTCCCCACCATGTCGATCTTCGACAACGTGGCGGCGGGCCTGCGGCTGAACGGCTCGTACAAGAAGAGCGAGCTGGCGGACGTCGTCGAGAAGTCCCTCAAGGGCGCGAACCTCTGGAACGAGGTCAAGGACCGCCTCAACAAGCCCGGCTCGGGCCTGTCCGGCGGCCAGCAGCAGCGGCTGTGCATCGCCCGCGCCATCGCCGTGGAACCGAAGGTCCTCCTGATGGACGAGCCGTGCTCGGCCCTGGACCCGATCTCCACCCTGGCGATCGAGGACCTGATCGGCGAACTCAAGGAACGCTTCACGATCGTCATCGTGACGCACAACATGCAGCAGGCGGCGCGCGTCTCGGACCGCACGGCCTTCTTCAACCTGTCCGCCGTCGGCCAGCCCGGCAAGCTGATCGAGATAGACGACACGGAGCGCATCTTCTCCAACCCCTCGGTCCAGGCAACGGAGGACTACATCTCAGGCCGCTTCGGCTGACCACCCCTCCCACCTCCTCCCTCCCGGACCCCTCCCGGACCCCTCGCGGTGCTGCATGGCGGTGCCACCGCGAGGACACAAAGGGCCCGCCCTCCACCCGGAGGGCGGGCCCACGTGTGCCTCGGCGACGCGGCCGGGAAATCCGGGGTGCGGGGGGGCACAGCCCTCGTCGGGGTACAGGGGCGGAGCCCCCGCAGGGGTGCAGGGGCGAAACCCGGTGACGGGGCGCAGTCCCCGCCGGGCCCCGGGGCGGAGCCCCGTGACAGGAGCCGCCTCCCCACCAAGCCGGGCAGGCGGGCCAACACCCGGGGCGCAGAGGGCGGAGCCCCGTGACGGGGACACTCCCACCACCGAGCCGGGCGGGCGGGCGGCGAAATCCGGAGTGCAGGGGACGCAGTCCCCGCAGGGGTGCAGGGGACGCAGTCCCCGCAGGGGTGCAGGGGACGCAGTCCCCGCAGGGGTGCAGGGGACGCAGTCCCCGCAGGGGTGCAGGGGACGCAGTCCCCGCAGGGGTGCAGGGGACGCAGCCCCCGCAGGGGTGCAGGGGACGGAGCCCCCGCAGGGGTGCAGGGGACGGAGCCCCCGCAGGGGTGCAGGGGACGGAGCCCCCGCAGGGGTGCAGGGGACGGAGCCCCCGCAGGGGTGCAGGGGACGCAGTCCCCGCAGGGGTGCAGGGGGCGGAGCCCCCGCCGGGGCCCGGGGCGGAGCCCCGTGACCGGAGCTGCCTTCCCACCGGGCCGGGCGGGCGGGGAACATCCGGGGTGCATGGGGTGGAGCCCCCGCCGGGGTCCGGGGCGGAGCCCCGTGACGGGGACACTCCCACCACCGAGTCGGGCGGGCGGGCGGGGAACATCCGGGGCGCAGGGGACGCAGTCCCCGCCGGGGTCCGGGGCGGAGCCCCGTGACCGGAGCTGTCTCCCCACCGCGCCGGGCGGGCGGTCCCCGAAGGGGTGCAGGGGACGCAGTCCCCGCGGGGTCCGGGGCGGAGTCCCCGCCGGGGTCCGGGGCGGAGCCCCGTGACGGGGACACTCCCACCACCGAGTCGGGCGGGCGGGTGGGCAAGACCCGCCTACAGAAACGCCAAGTTCACGATCCAGAACGCGCACGCAGCGACAATCCCCGCCGCCGGCATCGTGATGAACCAGCCGAGGACGATGTTCTTGGCGACACCCCACCGCACGGCATTGATCCGCTTGGTCGCCCCGACACCCATGATCGCCGAAGTGATCACATGCGTCGTGGAGATGGGCGCCTTGAACAGGAACGCCGTAGTGAACATGATCGACGCCCCGGTCGTCTCCGCGGCGAACCCCTGCGGCGGATCAAGCTCGATGATCTTCCGCCCCAGCGTCCGCATGATGCGCCACCCACCCGCGTACGTCCCCAGCGAAAGCATCACCGCACAGGCGATCTTCACCCACACCGGAATCGGATCGTCGGCCCCCTGCACATCGCCGATGACGAGCGCCATCACCACGATGCCCATCGTCTTCTGCGCGTCCTGGAGACCATGGCCCAGCGCCATACCCGCGGCCGAGACCGTCTGAGCGATCCGGAAGCCCCGCTTCGCCTTGTGCGGGTTGGACCGGCGGAACATCCACAGGATGGCCGTCATCACCAGGTAACCGACGACAAGCCCCACCACCGGCGAGACGAACATCGGAATGACGACCTTGTCGAGGACGCCGGACCAGATGACCTCCGTGCCGCCGGCGAGCGCCGCGCCCACCATGCCACCGAACAACGCGTGCGAGGACGACGAGGGCAGCCCGAAGTACCAGGTGACGAGGTTCCAGACGATCGCCCCGATCAGCGCGGCGAAGAGGATTCCCATCCCCTTCGACCCCTCGGGCGTCTCGATCAGCCCCTTGCTGACGGTGTGCGCGACCCCGCTGCCGAGGAACGCACCGGCGAGGTTCATCACCGCCGCCATGGCCAGCGCCGCCCGAGGCGTCAGCGCCCGGGTCGAAACGGACGTGGCGATGGCGTTGGCGGAGTCGTGGAAACCGTTCGTGTAAGTGAATCCGAGTGCGACGCCGATGGTCACAATCAGAGCAAAGGTGTCCATTAAGTGCTCAGGACTCCTTGACCGCGATGGTCTCCACCGTGTTGGCCACGTGCTCGAAGGCGTCGGCGGCCTCCTCCAGCACATCCACGATCTGCTTCAGCTTGAGCACCTCGATGGCCTCGTACTTGCCGTTGAAGAGATGCGCGAGCAGCTTGCGGTGGATCTGGTCGGCCTGGTTCTCGAGCCGGTTGACCTCGATCCAGTACTCGGTGAGGTTCGCCATGGTCCGCAGGTTCGGCATGGCCTCGGCCGTCAGCTCGGCCGCCCGCGCCAGCACCTCGATCTGCTGCTCGACGCCCTTGGGCAGTTCCTCGACGTTGTAGAGGACGACCAGGTCGACGGCCTCCTCCATGAAGTCCATGATGTCGTCGAGGGAGGACGCGAGGTTGTAGATGTCCTCACGGTCGAACGGCGTGATGAACGAGGAGTTCAGCTGGTGGAAGATCGCATGCGTGGCGTCGTCACCTGCGTGTTCCGCGGCCCGCATACGCTCTGCGATCTCGGCCCGGCCGGCGGGGTCCGCCCCGAGCAGTTCCATCAGGAGCTTCGAGCCCGTGACGATGTTGTCCGCGGATGCGGCGAACATGTCGTAGAAGCTCGTCTCCCTGGGGGTCAGACGAAAGCGCACGTGGGGTCCTCAGGATGCATCGGTTTCGGTCAGGCTGATGCTAGGCGCATCATCCGGCCACGGCTAACGGGCCGTCCACCAGTGTCGCGCATCGGAGACAGCGACCGGGAGGGGGGCGACCGACGGGTCGGCGACCGGCGAAGCCCCTGCTCGGGCCGTATACCCACCGAAGTTCGGTACGATATACCCAGTAGGGGTATGTATGCGGGGCCGGAGCGCTGGAGGACAGGATGACGACCACAGAGGCCGGCGAGCCCACGGCCCCCGCAGGCGCCGAACCGGACCACGCGCCCGGGACGGTCCACGGCTACCACAAGCAGAAGGACGAACACCTCAAACGCCTGCGCCGCATCGAGGGCCAGATCCGCGGCCTTCAGCGCATGGTCGACGAGGACACCTACTGCATCGACATACTCACCCAGGTGTCCGCCTCCACCAAGGCGCTGCAGTCGTTCGCGCTCCAGCTCCTGGAGGAACACCTGCGCCACTGCGTCGCCGACGCCGCGCTCAGGGGCGGCGACGAGATCGACGCGAAGGTGGAAGAGGCGACCAAGGCCATCGGCCGTCTGCTGCGTACCTGATCAGCACCTTCGCGCGGTACCGGGGCCAGAACCGGCGGTCGCGCCCGCGCCCGGCCGCGGCTCACCGCCCGCCCTCTCCTCCCCCACCCGCAGCACCTGGTCGATGCTCTCGAGACTGAGCCGTTCCTCCCCGGCCGCGGAGGCGGCGATGATCAGCTCCCCGCACAGCTCGATCTCGGCGAGGGCCTCGTGGTCCTGAACTGCCGTACCGCCGCCCGGAGCCACGCGCATCACCTCGTCCCTGCCGTCACCGACTTCCTAGAGTAGGGAGCGCCGTACACCGCGCGCATGGCACGGACGGGCTAGTCCTTGTGCCCACCCGCTGGCCGAAAACGCTCGTACACCCGACCGGTCGGCCCGGCACGGGCACCCTCACTCCTCCGCGATCCGCCCCGCGTAGATGTCCTCGGCGGCCGGCAGCCGCACTTCGACGGGCGCTCCGAAGTCGTACAACAGGGTTGTGGAGGCGACCGCGACGGCCTCCTTCTGCTGCCCGTTCACGAAGCTGAACCGGTGCCGGACCTTACGGATGCGCCCCTCGTCGTCGAGGTAGGCGTCGAACGGCACCCGCGCGGTGGCGAACCCGCTCGCCGCCGCCCGCAGCGCGTCCCGTCCGCCCGCGGACGCCTTGTCGGCGGCGAACGCCAGATCGGCGGTCCCGCGGTAGTGCCGCACCGCCGTCCCGGCCACCTCCGTCCTCCCCACGTACGTCGCCGTACGCGTCCCCCGCAGCACCTCCGCGGCGGCGAACGGATCGGTGGCCCCGCCGGTCACCAGATTCCCGTCGGACAGTGCCGCCGTCTCCACCCGCACCCACTTGTCGTCCGGCACCCCCGCCCCGCGGTTCTTCATGAACAGCGCGCCGGGTGCGAGGAGTTCGGTGATGGGACGGTGCTCACTGGTCCCGGCCGGATCCTGCGGCAGCAGCACCTTCAGCGCGCCGCGCTGCGTGCGGTAGTCGTACACACCCTGACCCCGGATGGTCACCCGGGTGCCGCCGGTGGCCATCTCCATCGAGGTACGGGCCTTCGACGTACCCGCCGCCACGAGGGTGTCGGCGGCCCGGTGCAAGGTCTCGACGGGATCGGCCGCCCGGCCGTCCTCCGCGGCGGCCCCACCGGCGGAACATCCGGCGACACCCGCACAGACCCCAGCCACGAGCCCCGATAGGACCCCCGCACCCATCAGCCCGCGCCGCCGCTCCGCCATGGCCTGTACACCCCCAACCGGTACGTCCGTCACGGACTTCCTGTCGTTGCGGTTAACGACGGGTAAGTGCCGCCGTCACGCCGGTCCGAGGGCTTGCGACCGCCGTACGGGTCGGTTGCCGATCCTGGGTAACGTTGTCCTGTGACGCAGCAGGACGGATCGCCCCGCCCCCGCACCGACGGGGATCACAGCACCACGACCGTCGAACAGGGCAGGTTCTGTCTGGCCCGCTGTACCTGCGGCTGGCGCGGCCCGGCCCGCAGGGCGAGAAGCATGGCGAGAGCGGACGGAGAGCGGCACACGGGCGGCTGACCCACCGGCACCGGCCGGCGGGCGCCGCAGGACGGACCGGACCCCGACCAGCCGTACCGAACGGCCGACTGACGACCGTCCGACCGGCTGACGTCACCGTTCCGTCACCGCCGGACGTCGCTGGAACCTGTGGTCCCATGACCCCGTCTCGCTCCATGAAGCCGCACGAAGCCGACAGGCGGCCGAGGGAAGGCGCACGAACATGGAACGGCGTACGTTCATCGCGGGCGGCACGGCCGCGGTCGCGGCGGCAGCGACCGGGTGCAAGGCGAACGGCGGCAGTGCGGGCGCGTCCCCCACGGCCACCGGAACCGGCACCACGGCCCCGCTGACCACGACCAGCGTCGCCGTCCCGGCCAACTGGACCGCGCTCGCCCGCGGCCTGGACGGCACCCTGGTCCGCCCCGGCGAGGCCTCCTGGGCCGCGGCCCGCCAGCTCTACAACACCCGCTTCGACGACCTCAGGCCCGCGGCGGTGGCGTACGTCGCCCACGCCGACGACATCCGCACGGTTGTGGCCTACGCCCGCGCCCACGGGATCAAGGCCGCGATCCGCAACGGCGGCCACTCCTACGGCGGTTGGTCCTCGGGCGACGGCCGGCTGATCATCGACGTCTCCAAGCTGAACCGGGTCCGGACGAGCGGCACCACGGCCGTGGTCGGCGCGGGCTCGAAACTCATCGACGTCTACCGGGCGCTCGCCGCGAAGGGCGTGACGATCCCGGCGGGATCCTGCCCGACGGTCGGCGTCTCCGGCCTGGTGCTGGGCGGCGGCCACGGCGTCGTCTCCCGCGCCTACGGCCTGACCTGCGACAGCCTCACCCGGGCCACGATCGTCACCGCGGACGGCAAGCAGCTCACCGCCGACGCGACGACGAACAAGGACCTGTTCTGGGCCCTGCGCGGAGCCGGCAACGGCAACTTCGGCGTCGTCACCGAGCTGGAGTTCAGGACACACCCGGCGCCCCAGGCGGTGACGGGCTACCTCACCTGGCCCTGGTCGAAGGCGGCGGCGGTGGTGAAGGCCTGGCAGGAGTGGGGCCCGTCCCAGCCCGACGAGATCTGGTCCTCCCTCCACCTGGCGAACGCGACCGGCGGCACCCCCACCATCTCCGTGGCCGCGTTCTGCATCGGCACGTACGGCCAGCTCCAGAACGCGGTCGACCGCCTCGCGGACCGGGTGGGCGCCCCCGCGACGAACGTCTCCCTGCGCCGCCGTACGTACGAGGCGGCGATGGAGATCTACGCCGGCTGCTCGTCGTTCTCCTCCGACGCCCAGTGCCATCTGCCGGGCTCGACGCCGGGCCGCTCCCCGCAGGGCGCGCTGGGCCGGGAGACGTACGCGGCCCGCTCGGACTTCTTCGACGTCTCGCTCTCGACGGCGGGCGTCCAGACCCTCCTGAAGCAGATGAAGTCGGTCCAGGGCGGCTCGGGCAGCATCGCCCTCACCGCGCTGGGGCGGCGCGGTGAACCGCGTCTCGCCCACGGCCACGGCGTTCGTCCACCGCCGCTCCCGCATGCTGGCGCAGTACATCGGGGCGTGGCGGGCCGGCACGGCGGGGACGGCCGCCCAGTCCTGGCTGAACACGGCCCACAAGGCGATGGCCCCGTACGCCTCGGGCGCGGCCTATCAGAACTACGCGGACCCGACCCTCGCGAACTGGCGCAAGGCGTACTACGGCGACGCGCTGCCGCGTCTGACCCAGCTGAAGAAGCAGTACGACCCGAACGGCTTCTTCAGCTACCCCCAAGCCCTCTGACCTGCCGCACCAGCGCTCTGACCTGGCGCCCCAGCCCTCAGACCTGCCGTTCCAGCCCTCCGACCCGCTGACCGAGCCTTCCGAGGTGCTGACCCGGCTAGGCCGCGAGGTCCCGTTCCTCGGCGGCGACCTCGGTCCGGGAGCCGGGGACGAACCCGTCCCGCTGTCCGTCCCGGGCGGCCCGGCTCCGTACGACCCATCCGACCCGGCGCGACCGGTCGACGGCCTTGAGCACGGGGGTGAGCAGCATCGAGGCGACGGGCGACAGCAGCAGGGCCACCGCGGTCCCGAGCGCGAACCCGCCGACGACGTCCGTCGGATAGTGCACGCCCATGTAGATCCGGCAGAACCCCTCGAGCAGGGCGATCCCTATGCCGACGAGCCCGAATCTGCGGTGGGCGACGAACAGCCCGACGGCCATGGCCATCGTGAGAGTGGCGTGGTCGCTCACGAAGGAGTAGTCGGTCTTGCCGGAGACGAGCACCTCGAGCCCCTGATGGTCGAGGAAGGGCCGGGGCCGCTCCACGAATCCCCGTATGGGCACGTTCACCAGCACGGCGACACCTGCGGCGAGCGGCGCCCAGATCAGGGCGGCGACGGAGGACGCGGCCTCCTCGGCCCCGCCGGGCCGCCGCCGCACCCCCCACCAGCACCACAGGATCAGCAGCACCATGGCGAGCAGCAGCCCGTACTCGCCCACGAACTCGACGGTCCGGTCGAGCCAGTGGGGAGCGTCCTTGGCGAGCCCGTTGATGTCATAGAGGAGGTCGACGTCGGGGTTCGACCCGGATTCGGCGAGTCCAGCCATGGTGCTGCGGCCCCTTCGTCGTGTTCTGCTCGGCACACCTCACATGCGCCCGCTCCAACAGGAACGCACGGCCCCGGTTGATACGTTCCACTCTCCACTGAATGATCACTCAGACGTTATCGAAGAGAGATAGATCCCCGCAGCTCAGGGACCGGGTGCGGGCGTCCTTCAGACGGTCGTGGGGAGCGCTTTCGCGCCATCTTCGGTGACGCGCGTGGCCCCGAAGTACTCGGCCGTGTCGATGGGGTCGAACCGGATGACGGCCCCCGTGTAGGGCGCGTTGATCATGTATCCGCCGCCCACGTAGATCCCCACGTGGTGGATGGCCCGCGAGTTGTTCGGATCGGTGGAGAAGAACACCAGGTCCCCCGGCAGCAACTCGCTGCGCCGCGGATGCGGCCCCGCGTTGTACTGGTCGTTGGCGACGCGCGGCAGCGTGATCCCGACGCTCTCGTAAGCGGCCTTGGACAGCCCGGAGCAGTCGAAGCGTCCTCCCTGGTCAGCCGTGCCGTTGCCGCCCCAGAGATACGGCGTGCCGAGCTTCTTCTGGGCGTAGTAGATGGCCCCCGCGGCCTGCTCGGACGGATCCACCCGGCTGACGGGCGCGGCGAAGGACTCCGCCAGAGTCGTGATCGTCTTCACATAGTTCTGGGTCTCCTTGTACGGCGGCACGCCCCCGTACCTGATGACCGCGTAGGCCCCCGCGTTGTACGAGGCCAGCATGTTGTGCGTGGCGTCCCCGGGGACGTCCTTCACGTACGAGGCGAGCTGGCAGTCGTAGGAGGCGGCCGACGGAATCGCGTCATTCGGGTCCCAGACGTCGCGGTCGCCGTCGCCGTCACCGTCGATGCCGTGCGTGGCCCAGGTGCCCGGGATGAACTGCGCTATCCCCTGCGCGGCGGCGGCGCTCTGCGCCCTCGGGTTGAACCCGCTCTCCTGGTAGAGCTGGGCGGCGAGCAGCGCGGGGTTGATGGCGGAGCACAGGTTGCCCCACTTCTCCACGAGCGTCCGGTAGGCGGCGGGCACGGCGCCCTTGGCCAGTGCTCTGCCCGCACCGCCCACCCCGCTCGTGACGCTCCCGCCGACCAGGTACACCCCGATGACGAGCGCCATCATGAAGGCGACACCGCCACTGACGGCGACGGTCGCCAGGATCCACGCCTTACGCACCGTCAACCGCCCCTCGTCGCCCAGGAGTCCGCCCCCGACAGTGTAGGGGCGGCTGCCGCGCCGCGGGGTGATCACGAACAAGGGGAAACCGCACGTGGCGCCCCCTCGCCCCGGGCGCCACACGACCCGTCCCGACTCGCCCCTTTCGCAAGGGGGTTACGCGCCCGAGGGGCACCTCATCCGGTCAGACGGGTCGTCAGGCCCGGCCGCGCGCCGCGGAGCGTTCCCGGCCCTTCTCCGCGCGACACCCGCCGGGTCGCGTAAAGGGCGGGCATGGGACGGCCCAAGCGTCCACCATCGATCGGCCTCGGATTCCCCATCCGCCGCCATGATCGGGCAACGCGGGCACCGGCCTTCGGGCTCGGACATACGTTCCACCCCGTGATCACCGAAGACACCTACTCCAGCCCCGCCCGTCGCGCCCTGCTGCGCGGTGGCATCGCCGGTGCCGTGGCCCTGGGCGGCGCGGCCCTCGGCACCGCCTCCGCGTCCGCCGCCACGCCCGGCGCCACGTCCGGCGGCGGTCCCCGCGCCACGCCCCGTCCCGGCACGGCCGGGGAGGCCCTGCGGGAACTGGCGGCCGGCAACCGCCGCTGGCGCACCTTCCACGAGCGGCACCCGGACGAGACACCCGCCGTCCGGCAGAGCTTGACGTCCGGTCAGCAGCCCTTCGCCCTCGTCCTCGGCTGCATCGACTCCCGGGTGCCGCCCGAGCTGGTCTTCGACCAGGGCCTGGGCGATCTGATGACCGTCCGGAGCGCGGGCGAGGTCCTGGACGAGGCCGTGCTCGGCAGCGTCGCGTACGGCGTGCTCGAGCTGGACATCCCCCTGGTCGTGGTCCTCGGCCACCAGTCGTGCGGCGCGGTGAAGGCGGCGGTCCAGGCGGACCTCACCGGGGCGGGACTGCCCCGGCACATCCAGTACCTGGCCGACGAGATCAACCCGTACATCGACCGCACGAAGGAGGGAGACGCCCGCGTCGACTCCACCGTCGACGCCCAGATACGAGCCGTCCGCTCCCGCCTGGCCGCGGAACCCGACCTCGCCGCGAAGATCTCCGCCGGCGAGCTGGCCGTCGTCGGCGCGCGCTACGAGCTGTCCACCCAGCTCGTCCACCGCATCGCCTGACGCCTCAGGGCCCCTGAGGCCTCAGGGGCCGGAGACCGCGTCCCGGTAGAGTTCCGCGGCCTCCGAGCCCAGGACCACGCTGTACGAGATGTCGGCCGTCGCCCCGCCCTCTTCGTGCCCGCCGAGGACGCCGACCACCTCCCCGTCGCCGTTCACCCAGGGGCTGCCGCTGGTCCCGCCGGTGAGGTCGGGACAGTCGATGCGCTGCTGGGTGGGGTTGTGGACGGTGGGCCGGTTCGTGCAGCGGACCGGCACCTCCAGCGAGTCGGGATAGCCGGTGACGGTCACGGCGGTCGCCCCGGTGGTCGTACCCGTCGCGAACCGGTTGCCGCCGACCACGTCCTCGACGCCCTCGCCGCCCCGCTCGTCGAGGACGGCGAAGGCCACATCGCTGTCCTCGTCCTGCCCCTGCGCCCACCCGTCGGGCAGGAAGACCCGCCGGACCCGCCAGGTGCCGTAGGGGGCCTTGCCGTCCCGGTATCCGGGGGCGAAGACCAGCTCGCCCGCCCCGCCGAGGCAGTGCGCGGCGGTGACGACGAGGTCGCGGTGCGGACTGTGCACCACGGAGGCGGTGCAGAAGTGCTCACCGGCGAGCCGGCCCGCGTCGGCATCGGCGGCGGCGAAGAGCGCGCCGACCCGCGCGGACTGCGCCGTGTCCGCCGCGACGGCCGTCACCCCCAGGGGGCCGGGCCCACCGTCGGCGGCCGCCTCGGAGGCGGAGGTGACGGCCAGCAGCACGACCGCACCGAGCAGGGCGTTTCGCTTCATCGGGTTCACTGTGTCCCACGAAGGTGAGAGAAACGTCAGACGCATGCTTCCCCCACGACGCTACCCGCACTCGGCCCACAGCACCTTTCCACTCTTTCCACCGAGCTCGGATACCCCCCGGCCCGCCGCACACGCCCGCATCCGGTGCAGTCCCCGCCCGTGCCCGCCGTCCGCTTCCGGCGCCACGACGGCGGAGAGGCCCTCGCCGGGGTCGAACCCGAGCCTCCTCCGGACCGCCGAAAGTGGGACGCGTTCGTCCTGGGCGTTCGGGCGGGCGAATTCGACCACTTCGTCGAGGGTGTGCCGGAAAGCGGCCGGAACGAATAGCGCGGGGCATACCGAAGGGCCCCGCCGACGTTGGTCGGCGGGGCCCTTCGGTATTGTGTGCTGCTGTTTACCAGCGATACCAACGGCCCTTCCGGCCACCATGTCCGGCAGGGCGGGCCACGAAGCCCACCAGCCAGACCACCAGCACGATGACCGCGATCCACCAAAGGGCCTTCAGAGCGAAACCGGCACCGAAGAGGATCAGGGCGAGAAGCAGAACAAGAAGCAGGGGAACCATGATTATCAACCTCCGCTGATTCATGTGCCCCACCAAATTCCCTTCACGCCCTCAAATCTTGAAATGCATAGGTACCGGTTTCCCGGGAATACGGATCGGCCGAAAACCGGGAAACGTCTGACCGGAGTCACAGAAAACGGCGGATCGGCACGACGGCGGCCTCGCGCGCCCGCTGAAGGAGGGAGCGCCGTCTCCAGCGCCCCTCCCGGATCAGCGTCGCGGACTTCAGGTCCTCGTCGAAGTGACCGTCGAGCGTGGCCGTGAACTCCTGGTCCAGCACGGCGAGCATGATCTCCTCGTCGTGATCGAGGGACCGGCGGTTGAAGTTGGTCGAGCCCACCAGCGCGGCGACACCGTCGACGGTGATGACCTTGGCGTGCATCATCGTCGGCTGGTACTGGTGGATCTTCACGCCGCAGGCGGTGAGGTCCTCGTAGTAGTGCTGACCGGCCAGCTGACAGACCCGCTTGTCGGTGTGCGGACCGGGCAGCAGGATCTCCACCTCCACACCACGCCGGGCGGCGGCGCACAGCAGTTCGATGAAGAAGACGTCCGGTGAGAAGTAGGCGGTGGCCAGCCGGAAACGGTCCTCGGCCGACTCCAGCATCACCCGGATCAGGGTCTGCATGTCCTGCCAGCCGAAACTGGCCGACCCGCGGACCACCTGCACCACCGCGTCGCCCTGCGGGCGGTGCGGGACGAACCGGTCGCGTTCGTCGAAGAGCTCGTCATGGCATTCGGCCCAGTTCTGCGCGAACGCGGCGGCGATGCCGTCCACGGCCGGCCCGCGGACCTCGACATGGGTGTCGCGCCATTCGCGCTCGTTGCGGGCGTTGCCGCACCACTCCTCGGCGATGCCGACACCGCCGGTGAAGGCCGTCTGCTCGTCCACGACGAGGACCTTGCGGTGGCAGCGGTGGTTCTGCTTGAAGGGCGACAGCGTCAGGGGTCTGCGGAACCAGGCCACCTGCACCCCGGCCCGCTCCATCTCCTCCAGCAGCTCCTTCTCGATCAGCCGGCTGCCGAACCCGTCCAGCAGCAGCCGCACCCGCACCCCCGCCCGGGCCCGGTCGGCGAGCGCCCGCGCGAACTCGCGGGCGATCTCCCCCCGCCAGTACACGAACGTCATCATGTCCACGGTGTGCCCGGCGGACCGGATGGCCGCCAGCATCGCCGGAAATATCTCGTCTCCGTTGCGCAGGGCGGTGAGCGCGTTGCCCTCGGTCGCCGCGATGCCGATCAGCCGCTCCAGCCGGCGGCGTATGCGCGCGACGCGCTCCTGGACCCGCTCCGGCGCCGCGGCGTCGGGACCGGGCGCCGCGGTCAGCTCGGGCCGGTCCTGCGTACTGGTCATGTCGTCACCCGGCCGGCACCCACAGAGGACAAGGGAGCCGCGCTGCCCGGTCCGGCACGGGACACGGCGAGCAGACTGTACTCCCGGCACGAGGGAGCGCCACCCGCGCACCCGGGGTCAAGCGCCGGCCATCGCCGCGCCATCCACCGGCCATTGATCAGCAATCCCCGAACCCCCTTCAGTAAGGCGGAAGTCAGGATTCCGCCGCTCGTCTTGTTGTCGCGTACTCAACAAAGGAACAGTCGTCGGCGGGCCGCCGCCCGCCACCGGGGACCACGTACCGGTGGCACGCATCACCCCCACCCGCACCGCCCCTGTCACCCCACCTTCAGGAGCTGTCCGTTGCGTACGACGACTTCCCCCGACTCCCACGCCATATCCGGCAGATCGCGCCGCATCGGCGCCTCTGCCCTCGGCGCCGCCGCCCTCGTGCTCGCCGGACTCGGCACCGCGGCCCACGCGAGCGCGGCACCCACGACCACCACCACCCCCGCGCCCGCCAAGGTCACCTGGGCGGCCACCCCCTGCGCCACCCCCAAGCACCAGGGTGATGTGGTGTGCCACTCCTTCCGCGTGACCGGCGGCGCCACCGCCTTCCAGAAGGAACGCGCCGCAGAGACCGGCAAGGCCGCCAAGGTCACCCCGAAGGCCGCCGCCGCGAGCCCCACCGGCTACGGCCCGTCCGACCTCCAGGACGCCTACGGCGTGACCGACGCGGCCTCGAGCAACGGATCCGGCGAGACCGTCGCCGTCGTCGACGCCTACGACGACCCCAACGCCGCCGCCGACCTCGCCAAGTACCGCACGTACTACGGCCTCCCTGCCTGCACCGTCGCCAACGGCTGCTTCAAGAAGGTGAGCCAGAGCGGCTCCACCACCTCCCTCCCCGGCGCCGACAGCGGCTGGGCCGAGGAGGAGTCCCTCGACCTCGACATGGCGAGCGCGGTCTGCCCGAACTGCAAGATCCTGCTGGTCGAGGCCACCTCCGCATCCATGGCCAACCTCGGCAAGGCCGTGAACGAGGCCGTGGCACTGGGCGCGAAATTCGTCTCCAACAGCTACGGCGGCGCGGAGTCCTCCGCGGACACCTCGTACGACACCTCGTACTTCAAGCACGCCGGCGTCGCCATCACCGTCAGCGCGGGCGACGAGGGCTACGGCGCCGAATACCCGGCCGCCTCCCAGTACGTGACGTCCGTCGGCGGCACCGCCCTGTCCACGTCCTCCACGACCCGCGGCTGGACCGAGAAGGTCTGGAACACCAGCTCCACCGAGGGCACCGGCTCCGGCTGCTCCGCCTACGACACCAAGCCGACCTGGCAGACCGACACCGGCTGCTCCAAGCGCACCGTCTCCGACGTCTCGGCCGTGGCCGACCCCGCGACCGGCGTCTCGGTCTACGACTCCTACGGCGTCACCGCCGGCTGGTACACCTTCGGCGGCACCAGCGCCTCCGCGCCCCTCATCGCGGCCGTCTACGCCCTCGCCGGCACCCCGGGCAGCAGCGACTACCCGGCCTCCTACCCCTACGCGGCCGCCGGCTCCTCCGCCCTGAACGACGTCACCAGCGGCAGCAACGGCACCTGCTCCTCCTCCGCCGCCTACCTCTGCACCGCCAAGTCGGGCTACGACGGCCCCACCGGCCTCGGCACCCCCCAGGGCACGGACGCCTTCACCGGCTGACCCGCCGTCAGGCGGAACGGGCAGGACACCGCGGAACGACGCGGCACAACCCCGCCAGCCCCAACAGAACAGCCACCGTGGGCCGTGGGGGCCACACGTGGTGAAAGGACGAACGGGCCCCGGCAGCCGGCCGTGGCCCGTTCGCCATGCCCGGTGTGCGCCACGTCATGAGAACATCGAAACGTACGCTCACCCGACCGGCCGTCAGAAACGGGGCGGGGCCGTGAAGTGGGCTAACGACGGAACCACACCACAGGTTCCGCTCCGGCCTCATTGCCCGGCGTAACCTGCCGTGATACACAGAGTGACCATACGAGCTATTCGTACGACTCCCGTCCGTCAAAGACGCCAAGTCGACATACGACGGCGACTTTGTCGGCGAGAATGAGGCGTGACCTCTGCACACCCGCAGAGGAACTGCGGAACTACCCATCAGGGGCGGTGACTTACATGCTGTTCGCGGCCGACAAAGGCGATATCAACACCATCATCGGTGGGATCGCTCCGGACTGGGGGCCCTTCGGCAGCCTGGGCAACGAGGCCAAGGTGATGATCGAGGTCGTGATGGCGGTCGCCATCCTCCTCTGCCTCGGCATCGCCATCTGGGGCGCGGCCAAGCAGCGCATCGGCGCGACCGCCCTGCGGGACACCTTCAGCGCGGAACAGGGCAAGGGCCTCATCATCGCGGGGCTGACAGGGGTCTTCATCATCGGCTCCCTCGGGACACTGTTCACCATCGTGTACGGCATGGCCGTGTAGCCGCGGCCTCCGCACCACCCCCAGTCCCGTCCGGGCACGCCCGGCCCGCCGTCCCCACCCACCTGTCGTGCCCACCGGCTGAGGTTGCGTTTCCCTGATGTCCCTGATGTCGAGTCACCACACCGCGCCCGCGCGGGAACCAGCACGGCTACCGTCGTACTTGTACGCGTCCCGGTACGGCAGCGAGGGGGCTCACGCGGCATGACTCCCGGCGACGAACACGACTACGGCGAATCGGCACGCTCCGACGAGGGTCACGGATACGGCCGGACCCGCCTCCGGCTGCCCGAGAACGACCCCTACGGCGTTACCCGCAAAGGCGGCCGCTCGTCCTCGCGGAGCCTGGTCACGGTGGTCGGCGTCGTCGTCCTCCTCATCGCGGCGATCGCGTTCGCGAACCGCGGAGGAGACGATTCCTCTTCGACCTCGGCAGGCGGCTCGACCGGCGACAAACCGGAAACGACCAGCACGGCGCCCACCGGCACGAAGCCGGTGGAATCGAAGACGGGCGGCGTCCCCTCGGGTTTCGCGCACACCCAGCAGGGTGCCCAGTCGGCCGCCGCCAACTACGCGGTGGCGCTCGGCTCGACCGGGATGTTCCGGACGGACGGCCGCCACGCCCTCGTCGACACCGTCTACACCGCTGCCGCGGCGGCCAAGCTCCAGGGCGCGATGGACCGGGCGTACTCGACCGACTTCCTCGCGAAGATGGGCCTGGACGCCGACGGGAACGCCCCGCAGGGCAGCACCTTCGTCTCCCGGGTGATCCCCGTGGGAACCACACCCCAGGCCTACTCCGCCACCACCGCCAAGGTCGCCGTCTGGTACCTGGGCCTCATCGGCATGTCCGGGACGAGCTCGACCGACCCGGTCACCTCGTCATGGAAGACGTGGACGTTCGACCTCCAGTGGACCGACGGTGACTGGAAGATCGTCAGCGACGAGCAGAAGGACGGCCCCGCGCCCGTCCCCGGCGACGACCAGGCCGCCACCTCCGACGAGATCAGCAAGGCCATCGAGGAGTACGGAGGGTTCACCTATGCCCGCTAACCCGCGCCGCCTGCTCACGCTCGCCGGAGTCGTGACGGCCGTCCAGACCTCGGCCGTCCTGCTGGCCACCCGCGCCTTCGCGGCCCCTACGCCCGACCCGGCACCCTCGTCGTCGCCCTCTCCGTCCGACAGCCTGGACTGCAGCCTCATCTCCGGCGAGGCCAAGAAGTACTGCGAAAAGGGCAACGCGAACTCGGGCACGACCACCAACCCCGGCATCTCCGACACCCTCGACCCCCTCTCCTCGCTCGCCAAGGGCTGTGCCGACGCCGCGTCCTGGACCGTCGACAAGCTCAGCGAGGCCGTCAAGGACACCGCGAACGTCGACTTCACCAACGAGCGGTTCCTCAAGCAGTACGCCGTCGTCTTCGCCGCCTCGACCGTCCTGACCCTCCTGCTGTGGCTGCTGGCCGTCACCAAGAGGGCGGTGCGCGGAGTCCCCCTGACCACCGCCATCGGCGAAGCCGTCGGCTTCCTCTGGCTGACCGTCCTGGCCTCCGCCTTCACCCCCCTCATCCTCTACACCGTCGTGTCCGCCACCGACGGCATCACCGACGTCCTCGCGAAGACCACCGGCAACCAGACCGACACGTTCTTCGGCACCTTCTCCGCGGCCCTGGCCAAGGGCGAGGACATCGGCGGCGGGCCGATCATGCTGATCGTCGTCTCCCTGGTGTCGATCCTCGCGGCCGGAGTGCTGTGGCTGGAGCTCGTCATCCGGGCCGCGCTCCTCTACGTGGGCGCCCTGCTCGGCACCGTCGTCTACGCGGGCCTGGTCGACAAGAACCTGTGGAGCCACGTCCGCCGCTGGGCCGGCATCATGATCGCGGTCATCCTGGTCAAACCGGTCATCGTGATCGTGCTCGGCCTCGCCGGGGCGCTGTCCTCCGCCGACGGCCCGAACGCCTTCTCCGCCGTCGTCTCCGGCCTCTCCATCATCCTGCTGGCCATCTTCGCCAGCGCGATGATCTACCGCTTCGTCCCCGGCTTCGGCGACGAGATCGCGGGCTCCCGCAACAACCGCATCATGCAGGGCGCCGAAAGCAAGGCGGCGGCCGTCATCAGCTCCCCGGCGACCCTCGTCGCCCAGGGCATCAAGACGCACAGCAGCCGTGCGGACAACAACGGCGGCGGCCAGTCCGGCTCCTCCGGCGCCCGCCCCTCCAACCCCGCCTCCGGCGGCGTGGCCGCGCACAGTTCGCGCACCCCGAACGGGGGCGGCGGATCTGTCCCCTCCGCCGCACCCGCACCCCGCGCGAGCAGCCCGGTCAACACCCCGCACGCGAGCAACACCCGCAACAGCAGCAACAACCGCACGGGAGGTGAAGGGCGTTGACGACCGAGTCCCACGTGTCCCATGCGGTCACGCCCCGCCGTACATATCTGATCGGCCGCGCCCGGCCGAACGCGATCGTCGGCCGCAACCGCGAGACCGGCGAGATCGCGCTCATCGTCGTCGGCGCGTTCCTCGGCATGATGTGCGGCCTCCTCGTCCCCGTCCTCGCCCTGCGGATCGTGCTGTTGAGCGGCTTCCCGATGATCGCGCTGGCCGCCGTCTACGTGCCGTACAAGCACCGCACGTTCTACAAGTGGTTCGAGATCAACCGCAGTTACAAGCGCACCCTCCGCCAGGGCACCACCTACCGCTCGACCGTCATGGAGGCGGGCACCCGGCTCGACGGCCAGGAGATCGAGATCGGCCCGCCCCCGGGGATCGGCCGCATCAACTGGCTGGCCGCCCCCTTCGGCCCCGACGAGATCGCCGTGCTCCTGCACGCGGACCGCCGTACGGTCACGGCCGCCATCGAGATCGAGGGCCCGGGCGTCGGCCTGCGCGACAGCGAGGACCAGGAGGCCCTGGTCGACCGCTTCGGCACCCTCCTCAAGCACGTGGCGAACGGCGACGGCTTCGTGACCCGGCTCCAGATGCTCGCCCGCACCCTCCCCGCCGACCCCGACGCCCACGCGAAGGACGTCGCCGTCCGCGGGGACGAGAAGTCCCCCGACTGGCTGGCCCGCTCCTACGACCAGCTCCAGTCCATGGTGTCCACGAGCAGCGAGCAGCACCGCGCCTACCTCGTCGCCTGCATGCACTACACCCGCGAACTGTCCGCCGAGGCCCACGCCATGGCGCGCGCCGCCCGCCCCCGGTCGGGCCGCAAGCTGGACCGCGACGCGGGCCTGGCGGTCGTCATGGCCCGCGAGCTGACGGACATCTGCTCCCGCCTGCAGGAGGCGGACATCCGCGTCCGACAGCCCCTCGGCCAGGGCCGGCTGTCCTCGCTCGTTCACTCCATGTACGACCCGGACCATCCCATCGACCACATCCAGGCGATGACCAAGCGCAACGCCTGGCCGGCCGAGCTCGACGCCATGGAGCCGACGTACCTCCAGGCCAAGACCCGCGAGTCGTCGACCCGGGCCCCCTGGTGCCATGCCACGGCCTGGGTGAAGGAGTGGCCGATGACCCCGGTGGGCGTCAACTTCCTGGCACCGCTCCTCGTCCACACGCCGGACGTCATCCGCACCGTCGCCGTGACCATGGACCTCGAACCCACCGAGGTCGCCATCGAACGCATGCTGACGGAGAAGACGAACGACGACGCCGAGGCGAGCCGCGCCGCCAAGATGAACCGCACCGTCGACCCCCGCGACGTGGCGGCCCACTCCCGGCTCGACCAGCGCGGCGAGGACCTCGCGTCCGGCGCCGCCGGCGTGAACCTGGTCGGCTACATCACCGTCTCCTCGCGCAGTCCCGAGGCCCTCGCCCGCGACAAACGGACGATAAGGGCGTCGGCCGGCAAGTCGTACCTCAAGCTCGAATGGTGCGACCGAGAGCACCACCGGGCGTTCGTGAACACGCTCCCGTTCGCCACCGGAATCCGACGGTAGGGGCTGATGAGCTGATGCGGGATCCACTGTCCGTCGTCACGGACGCCTTCACCTCCTTCCTCTTCGGCAAGGTCGAGACGACCCGGCTGCCGGTACGCACCTCCACGGGCCAGGCCCAGGCGGTGTACCTGCCCACGGCCGCCCCCGGCCTGGGCGACTCCGGCGTCATCATCGGCCGCGAGGTCTATTCCGGGAAGGGCTACATCTACGACCCCTTCCAGCTGTACGGCCAGCAGCTCCCCGCCCCGCACTGGCTCGTCCTCGGCGAGTCCGGGAACGGCAAGTCGGCGCTGGAGAAGACGTACGTCATGCGCCAGCTGCGCTTCCGCGACCGCCAGGTCGTCGTCCTGGACGCGCAGGGCGAGGACGGCGTCGGCGAATGGAACCTCATCGCACAGGCGCTGGGAATAACTCCAGTCCGCCTGGACCCGACGGCCGCCCTGGACCACGGCATCCGCCTCAACCCCCTGGACCCGTCGATCACCACGACGGGTCAGCTCGCGCTGCTGCGCACGATCATCGAGGTGGCGATGGGCCACGGCCTGGACGAGCGCGCCGGCTTCGCGCTCAAGGTGGCCCACGCCTACGTCAACGAGACGATCGTGGAACGCCAGCCGGTCCTGACCGACATCGTCGAGCAGCTGCGCCACCCGGAACCGGAGTCGGCGGAGGCGATGAACGTCGCCATAGACGACGTACGGGCCTGGGGTCTGGACGTGGCACTGGTACTGGACCGCCTGGTCGACGGTGACCTCAGGGGCATGTTCGACGGCCCCACGACGGTCGGCATCGACCTGGACGCCCCGCTGATCGTGTTCGATTTGTCCCACATCGACCGCAACTCGATCGCCATGCCCATCCTGATGGCGATCGTCGGCGTCTGGCTGGAGCACACCTGGATCCGCCCCGACCGGAAGAAGCGCATCTTCCTGGTCGAGGAGGCCTGGCACATCATCAACAGCCCGTTCGTGGCCCAGCTGTTCCAGCGGCTGCTGAAGTTCGGCCGTCGCCTCGGCCTGTCGTTCGTGGCGGTCGTCCACCATCTGTCCGACGTCGTGGACGGAGCGGCGGCCAAGGAAGCCGCGGCCATCCTGAAGATGGCGTCGACCCGGACCATCTACGCCCAGAAGGCGGACGAGGCGAGGGCCACGGGCCGGGTCATCGGTCTGCCGCGGTGGGCGGTGGAGATCATCCCCACCCTCACCCCGGGCATCGCGGTCTGGGACGTCAACGGCAATGTGCAGGTGGTGAAACACCTGGTCACCGAGACGGAACGACCACTCGTCTTCACCGACCGGGCCATGACCGAATCCTCGACCGAACGCACCATGTCCGACGACGACGCACTGCTCGCCGCCGAACTGGAACAGGAACGGCGAGCGGCGGCCTTCATGGAACAGCACCTGGCCGACCTGGACGGCTCGTCCGAGTCGACGGTGGCTTAGCGCGGGAGAGGAGGCCGTCATGAGACCGGGAGACGAGCAGCGCCGCGACAGCTCCGGCCACGTCCAGGGAGGCATCCCGGACGGCCTGCTGGTCGGCATACTCGCGTTCCTGCTCGGCATGACCCTGCTGGTCTGGACGGCGACCGGCCTGGCGGCCCTCTTCGCCCACGGCTCCTGGCCCGCGGGCGTGACCTTCACCCGCACCCCGCTGGCCATGCGGCACCTCATCGCGCAGCCCCACGACATCCCCGGCGCCTGGCCTGAGGCGGAGGCGGCGGACTTCTCGGGCTACGGGCTGTTCTGGGGCCTGTTCATCGGCCAGGTGATGATCCTGCTCGTGCTCACGGTGTTCGTGATGGGGACACTCGCCCGGTGGCGGGCGGTACGAGCGACAAAGGGCGCGGACCCGGCACCGACATCCGTCGAGGAAACCGTGCCGCCCCCGACCCCTCACGAGGTACCGACCCAACGGGCCGAGACCGACCCCACGACGGACACCGAGCCGCCGGCCCCCAGCCCGCCCCAGCCCCTCCAGCCGACGCAGTCCCTCCAGCCGACGCAGCTTGCTCAGCCGACGCCGGCCGCGCCGCATGCCTCGCAGTCACCGTCCCCCCGGTCGCGGCAGCCCCAGCCCTCTCCAACCGCGGCCGCCGCCCTGTTCCCGGCCGTCCCAGGGGAACGGGCCGCCGGGTGGGAAGCCCAGCGCTTCGAGGGCGCGGCACACTACGCCCCGGCGGCAACCCGCCACGCGACCGCGATCCAGGCCATCCGGGACGCCGAGGGGCCCGCCCTCATCCTGACCTCCAGCCCCACCCTCTGGCAGGAGACCAAGGACGCGAGAGCCAAACTCGGCCCGGTCCACCTGTACGACCCCGGCCACCTCTGCGACACCCCTGCCCGCCTCCACTGGTCCCCCACCACAGGCTGCGAGGACAAACAGACCGCGATCTCGCGCGCCGTGGCACTCCTCGCGCCCGTGCGCCCCACCTCGCGGCTCGACCAGGCGGTCAGCGACACCGCCGAAACCCTCCTGCGCAGCTACCTGCACGCCGCGGCGATCGACGGCCGCACCATCCGTCACGTCCACCGCTGGTCCCAGGGCACCGGTGTCCAGGAAGCCGTCCGCACCCTGCGGACCAACCCCAAGGCCGCCCCGGGCGCGGCAGGCGAACTCGAAGCCGCCCTCACCGCACACCCCGAACGCCGCGACATCGCCCAGGAACTGACTTCCCGTGCCCTCTCCGCCCTGTCCACGGTGAACATCCGCGAGGCGTGCACTCCCAACCGAACTGACGCCCTCGCCTTGGATTCCTTCGTGGACGAAGGGGGAAGTCTCTATGTGCTCGGTGAATCAATCGAGGACCCCAGGACCGATCCCGGCGCGATGCCGCTCCTGACAGCCCTCGTCTCCAGCGTGGTCGAGCGCGGCCGGCGCATGGCCGAACGGTCATCCTCCGGTCGCCTCGACCCACCAATGTCCCTGGTCCTCGACGATGTGGCGGCCGTGGCCCCCATCCCCCAGCTCCCGGACCTGCTGACCACCGGCACCGACCGCGGCCTGCCCACCCTGGCCCTGCTCCGCTCCCGCGAACAGGCCCGCAGCCGCTGGCCCCACGCCGAACTACCGGTGTGACCACACCCTGGATCCACATCCCTCAGTCCACTCGGCGGGGCTAACCCCTCCCGGACACCTCTCCTTGGCCGGGCTCGACCACGAACTCGAGCTCCCGTGCGTCCGGATCCCCCGCCAGCTGTACGACCACCCCGCTCGGCACAAAGCCCGCCCTGCGATAGAAGGCCTGCGCCCGACCGTTGTCCTCGTGCACGATCAGCCGTACCCGCTCCGCACCACGCGCCCACGCCCACTCGAGGCCGGCGTCGAACAGCACCTCGGTCAGCCCTATCCCCCGGGACTCCGGCCGCACGAACACCCCGACCACATGCCCCTGCCGCCGCTCCACCGGCAGCCCGGCCCAGTCGGCCGTGCCGGCCTCCTCCCACAGCACGGTCAGCGTCCCGACCCACTCCCCGTCGGGCCCCTCCGCGATGATCTGCTGCGCCCCTTCCGAACCTTCGGCGGCCCCCGCCGTCCGCTCCTTCCAGAAGGAGTCGGGCTTCGCCTCGGCCTCCTCGTACGTCTCCAGGAAGGCCAGATGGGCGACCGGATCACGCAACGCCGCCAGCCGCAGGGCCCTCACCGCGCGCCATTCATCGGCACGAACAGACCGAATAACGTAGTTCATGTGGATCACCGTAGTGCCACCGGAAAGTCCCTGGAAAGCAGAAAACCCCCGCACCGTGAGGTGCGGGGGTTTCCCGTAATATTTGTTCGGCGGTGTCCTACTCTCCCACAGGGTCCCCCCTGCAGTACCATCGGCGCTGTAAGGCTTAGCTTCCGGGTTCGGAATGTAACCGGGCGTTTCCCTTACGCTATGACCACCGAAACACTATGAAACTCATGCAGCCGCACCATACCGTGACCATGGCATGGGGCCGTTCGTGGTTTCAGAACCAACACAGTGGACGCGAGCAACTGAGGACAAGCCCTCGGCCTATTAGTACCAGTCAGCTTCACCCATTACTGGGCTTCCACATCCGGCCTATCAACCCAGTCGTCTACTGGGAGCCTTAACCCCTCAAGGGGGTGGGAATACTCATCTCGAAGCAGGCTTCCCGCTTAGATGCTTTCAGCGGTTATCCCTCCCGAACGTAGCCAACCAGCCATGCCCTTGGCAGGACAACTGGCACACCAGAGGTTCGTCCGTCCCGGTCCTCTCGTACTAGGGACAGCCCTTCTCAATATTCCTGCGCGCGCAGCGGATAGGGACCGAACTGTCTCACGACGTTCTAAACCCAGCTCGCGTACCGCTTTAATGGGCGAACAGCCCAACCCTTGGGACCGACTCCAGCCCCAGGATGCGACGAGCCGACATCGAGGTGCCAAACCATCCCGTCGATATGGACTCTTGGGGAAGATCAGCCTGTTATCCCCGGGGTACCTTTTATCCGTTGAGCGACGGCGCTTCCACAAGCCACCGCCGGATCACTAGTCCCGACTTTCGTCCCTGCTCGACCCGTCGGTCTCACAGTCAAGCTCCCTTGTGCACTTACACTCAACACCTGATTGCCAACCAGGCTGAGGGAACCTTTGGGCGCCTCCGTTACTCTTTAGGAGGCAACCGCCCCAGTTAAACTACCCATCAGACACTGTCCCTGATCCGGATCACGGACCCAGGTTAGACATCCAGCACGACCAGAGTGGTATTTCAACGGCGACTCACCGTGAACTGGCGTCCACGTTTCAAAGTCTCCCACCTATCCTACACAAGCCGAACCGAACACCAATATCAAACTGTAGTAAAGGTCCCGGGGTCTTTCCGTCCTGCTGCGCGAAACGAGCATCTTTACTCGTAGTGCAATTTCACCGGGCCTATGGTTGAGACAGTCGAGAAGTCGTTACGCCATTCGTGCAGGTCGGAACTTACCCGACAAGGAATTTCGCTACCTTAGGATGGTTATAGTTACCACCGCCGTTTACTGGCGCTTAAGTTCTCAGCTTCGCCACCCCGAAGAGTGACTAACCGGTCCCCTTAACGTTCCAGCACCGGGCAGGCGTCAGTCCGTATACATCGCCTTACGGCTTCGCACGGACCTGTGTTTTTAGTAAACAGTCGCTTCTCGCTGGTCTCTGCGGCCACCCCCAGCTCGAGGAGCAAGTCCTCTCACCAGTGATGGCCCCCCTTCTCCCGAAGTTACGGGGGCATTTTGCCGAGTTCCTTAACCATAGTTCACCCGAACGCCTCGGTATTCTCTACCTGACCACCTGAGTCGGTTTAGGGTACGGGCCGCCATGAAACTCGCTAGAGGCTTTTCTCGACAGCATAGGATCATCCACTTCGCCACAATCGGCTCGGCATCAGGTCTCAGACTACGTGAACGGCGGATTTGCCTACCGTTCGTCCTACACCCTTACCCCGGGACAACCACCGCCCGGGATGGACTACCTTCCTGCGTCACCCCATCACTCACCTACTGCAAGTCTGGTCCGTCGGCTCCACCACTTTCCATTCCCCGAAGGGTCCGGAACGGCTTCACGGACTTAGCATCGCCTGGTTCAATGTTTGACGCTTCACAGCGGGTACCGGAATATCAACCGGTTATCCATCGACTACGCCTGTCGGCCTCGCCTTAGGTCCCGACTTACCCTGGGCAGATCAGCTTGACCCAGGAACCCTTAGTCAATCGGCGCACACGTTTCTCACGTGTGTATCGCTACTCATGCCTGCATTCTCACTCGTGAACCGTCCACAACTACCTTCCGGTGCTGCTTCACCCGGCACACGACGCTCCCCTACCCATCACAGCGGGCGTTGGCCCTATTGCTGCAATGACACGACTTCGGCGGTACGCTTGAGCCCCGCTACATTGTCGGCGCGGAATCACTAGACCAGTGAGCTATTACGCACTCTTTCAAGGGTGGCTGCTTCTAAGCCAACCTCCTGGTTGTCTGTGCGACTCCACATCCTTTCCCACTTAGCGTACGCTTAGGGGCCTTAGTCGATGCTCTGGGCTGTTTCCCTCTCGACCATGGAGCTTATCCCCCACAGTCTCACTGCCGCGCTCTCACTTACCGGCATTCGGAGTTTGGCTAAGGTCAGTAACCCGGTAGGGCCCATCGCCTATCCAGTGCTCTACCTCCGGCAAGAAACACACGACGCTGCACCTAAATGCATTTCGGGGAGAACCAGCTATCACGGAGTTTGATTGGCCTTTCACCCCTAACCACAGGTCATCCCCCAGGTTTTCAACCCTGGTGGGTTCGGTCCTCCACGAAGTCTTACCTCCGCTTCAACCTGCCCATGGCTAGATCACTCCGCTTCGGGTCTTGAGCGTGCTACTGAAACGCCCTATTCGGACTCGCTTTCGCTACGGCTGCCCCACTCGGGTTAACCTCGCAACACACCGCAAACTCGCAGGCTCATTCTTCAAAAGGCACGCAGTCACGACGCACCGAGTAAACTCGATGCGCGACGCTCCCACGGCTTGTAGGCACACGGTTTCAGGTACTATTTCACTCCGCTCCCGCGGTACTTTTCACCATTCCCTCACGGTACTATCCGCTATCGGTCACCAGGGAATATTTAGGCTTAGCGGGTGGTCCCGCCAGATTCACACGGGATTTCTCGGGCCCCGTGCTACTTGGGTGTCTCTCAAACGAGCCGTTGATGTTTCGACTACGGGGGTCTTACCCTCTACGCCGGACCTTTCGCATGTCCTTCGCCTACATCAACGGTTTCTGACTCGTCTCACAGCCGGCAGACTGTGAAAGAGAGATCCCACAACCCCGTACACGCAACCCCTGCCGGGTCTCACACGTATACGGTTTGGCCTCATCCGGTTTCGCTCGCCACTACTCCCGGAATCACGGTTGTTTTCTCTTCCTGCGGGTACTGAGATGTTTCACTTCCCCGCGTTCCCTCCACATACCCTATGTGTTCAGGTATGGGTGACAGCCCATGACGACTGCCGGGTTTCCCCATTCGGAAACCCCCGGATCAAAGCCTGGTTGACGACTCCCCGGGGACTATCGTGGCCTCCCACGTCCTTCATCGGTTCCTGGTGCCAAGGCATCCACCGTGCGCCCTTAAAAACTTGGCCACAGATGCTCGCGTCCACTGTGCAGTTCTCAAACAACGACCAGCCACCCATCACCCCCAACCTGAGCTGGAGTGCACTGGGGCCGGCACTGAAGGCAGCCATACGGCCATACCCTCAGATACCCAACAGCGTGCCCGGCACCCCACCCACTCGTGATCAGCTTTCCACGCTCCGAAGAGCAGTACTTGCAGCCCGAGATGACTGAAAATGCCGAATAATCAACGTTCCACCCATGAGCAACCAGCACCGGACGTACGCCGATGTACTGGCCTCTGACCGAGCGAACTCGGTAAGAAGTGCTCCTTAGAAAGGAGGTGATCCAGCCGCACCTTCCGGTACGGCTACCTTGTTACGACTTCGTCCCAATCGCCAGTCCCACCTTCGACAGCTCCCTCCCACAAGGGGTTGGGCCACCGGCTTCGGGTGTTACCGACTTTCGTGACGTGACGGGCGGTGTGTACAAGGCCCGGGAACGTATTCACCGCAGCAATGCTGATCTGCGATTACTAGCAACTCCGACTTCATGGGGTCGAGTTGCAGACCCCAATCCGAACTGAGACCGGCTTTTTGAGATTCGCTCCACCTCACGGTTTCGCAGCTCTTTGTACCGGCCATTGTAGCACGTGTGCAGCCCAAGACATAAGGGGCATGATGACTTGACGTCGTCCCCACCTTCCTCCGAGTTGACCCCGGCAGTCTCCTGTGAGTCCCCATCACCCCGAAGGGCATGCTGGCAACACAGAACAAGGGTTGCGCTCGTTGCGGGACTTAACCCAACATCTCACGACACGAGCTGACGACAGCCATGCACCACCTGTACACCGACCACAAGGGGGCGCCTGTCTCCAGACGTTTCCGGTGTATGTCAAGCCTTGGTAAGGTTCTTCGCGTTGCGTCGAATTAAGCCACATGCTCCGCTGCTTGTGCGGGCCCCCGTCAATTCCTTTGAGTTTTAGCCTTGCGGCCGTACTCCCCAGGCGGGGAACTTAATGCGTTAGCTGCGGCACCGACGACGTGGAATGTCGCCAACACCTAGTTCCCACCGTTTACGGCGTGGACTACCAGGGTATCTAATCCTGTTCGCTCCCCACGCTTTCGCTCCTCAGCGTCAGTAATGGCCCAGAGATCCGCCTTCGCCACCGGTGTTCCTCCTGATATCTGCGCATTTCACCGCTACACCAGGAATTCCGATCTCCCCTACCACACTCTAGTCTGCCCGTATCGAATGCAGACCCGGGGTTAAGCCCCGGGCTTTCACATCCGACGTGACAGACCGCCTACGAGCTCTTTACGCCCAATAATTCCGGACAACGCTTGCGCCCTACGTATTACCGCGGCTGCTGGCACGTAGTTAGCCGGCGCTTCTTCTGCAGGTACCGTCACTTTCGCTTCTTCCCTGCTGAAAGAGGTTTACAACCCGAAGGCCGTCATCCCTCACGCGGCGTCGCTGCATCAGGCTTTCGCCCATTGTGCAATATTCCCCACTGCTGCCTCCCGTAGGAGTCTGGGCCGTGTCTCAGTCCCAGTGTGGCCGGTCGCCCTCTCAGGCCGGCTACCCGTCGTCGCCTTGGTGAGCCATTACCTCACCAACAAGCTGATAGGCCGCGGGCTCATCCTTCACCGCCGGAGCTTTTAACCTCCACCCATGCGAGTGGAAGTGTTATCCGGTATTAGACCCCGTTTCCAGGGCTTGTCCCAGAGTGAAGGGCAGATTGCCCACGTGTTACTCACCCGTTCGCCACTAATCCCCACCGAAGTGGTTCATCGTTCGACTTGCATGTGTTAAGCACGCCGCCAGCGTTCGTCCTGAGCCAGGATCAAACTCTCCGTGAATGTTTACCGGTAATCCGGTCGACACCACGAGAGCGGAACAGCCAGGCGGAATAAGCCCGGCCGTTCACAGCGTCCTCGCTGTGTTTTGTTTCAAAGGAACCTCATCCTCGGCTATCACTGCCGGGGACGGGGTATCAACATATCTGGCGTTGATTTTTGGCACGCTGTTGAGTTCTCAAGGAACGGACGCTTCCTTTGTACTCACCCGAGAGACTCTCTCAGGCTTTCCTCCGGGCGCTTCCCTTCGGTCTTGCGTTTCCGACTCTATCAGATCTTTTCTCGACCCGATTTCCTCGGTGCTTTCCAGGTTCCCGCTTTTCTTTCGCGGTTTCCTTTCCGGCGGTTCCGACTCTATCAGAACCTTTCGGCGCTGATTCCCAGTCAGAGGGGGTTTGCCTTCCCGGCTGTTGGGCCGTTCCGACGTCTCAAACCTTAGCGGATCCGCTCGGCAGTTCCTAATCGGGCTGCCGATCCCAAATCGAATTGAATTCGGGCACGCCGAATTCAACCCCGTCGGGAGATCGTGCTGGTGGTTTGTGGTGCCGCTACTGCGGCGGAGTCGCTGTCGAAGAACCGTTACGGCTCCCCGGCAACCCGAAGAACTCTACGGCCCTCAGGTAGGGATGTCAACCACCCCTGTCAAGATCTTTTATCCGGCCCTGGGAGGAGTGCTCAGTCGAGGTCGCTGAGCCGGCCGCCGGCGTCCGGCTGGGCGTGCTCCACCCGGCGCAGGAGTCTGGTCAGGACCTCGCCCAGGACCGTCCGCTCGTCCGCGGAGAGGTCCTGGAGAAGATCCTCCTCGAAGACCGTCGCCATGCGCATCGCCTCCAGCCACTTCTCGCGGCCCTCGGGCGTCAGCTCGACGATCACGCGTACACGGTTGGACTCGTCGCGCTCACGGGTCACCAGTCCTTCGGCCAGCATGCGGTCGATGCGGTGGGTCATCGCGGCCGGCGTCAGGCCGAGGCGCTTGGCCAGATCGCTGGGTCCCAGGCGATACGGGGCCCCGGAGAGGACCAGGGCCTTGAGGACCTCCCACTCGGCGTTGCTGATGCCGAGGTCCGCGGTCTGACGGCCGTAGGCGACGTTCATCCGGCGGTTGAGACGGGAGAGCGCCGAGACGATCTTCTCGACCTGGGGGTCGAGGTCCTGGAATTCGCGCTGGTACGCCGCGATCTGCTCTTCGAGGGTCGGCTCGCCGCCGCTGCCGGTGCCGACCGTGCCGGGGGTGTCGCCCATGGGCGCAAGTATCGCACGGGGCTCGTTCGCCTTGAAGTTCTTCTAGGTGTACAGTTTAGCTTCTAAGTTTAGCTTTGAAGTCTTCGGCACTAAGTACTGAGGCAGTGGAAGTAGTGACGCTGCTCGGACGCCGTACCGCAGACGACTACCTGAGAGAGGTGAACGTGACCAGGGCGAGGGGCGCAGCGATGCGCCGGATCCACGTGGGCAACGCGCTCAGCGCGTTCGGGCTCGGCTTCACCGTCCCCTACCTGTACGTCTATGTGGCGCAGGTGCGGGGGCTGGGTGCCATGACCGCGGGGCTGGTTCTCGCCGTCTTCGCCGTGGCCGCGCTGATCGTGCTGCCGTTCGCCGGCAGGGCGATCGTGCGGCGCGGTCCACTGCCGGTCCTGCTCGCCGCCCTGGTGACCGCCGCGCTGGGCGCTTTGAGCCTCGGGCTCGCCGGTGACGCCACCGCCGTACTGGCCGCCGCGGCCGCGCTCGGCGCCGGGCAGGCCGTCATGCAGCCGGCGCTGGCGACGATGATCGTGGACTGCTCGACCTCGGAGACCCGGTCACGGGCGTTCGCGACGCAGTTCTTCCTGCAGAACCTAGGGCTCGGGGTGGGTGGGCTGATCGGCGGGCATCTCGTCGACACCTCGCGCGTGTCCTCCTTCACGCTGCTGTTCGCCATCGAGGCGGCGATGTTCCTGCTGCTGGCGGTCGTGATGTCGACCGTACGGCTGCCGCACGCTCCGCAGGTCGGGGACGCCCCGCAGTCCGCGGGGGGCAGCTGGAAGCGGTTGCTGGGCAACCGGGCCATGGTGCAGCTGTGTGTGCTGGGCTTCGTGCTGTTCTTCGCCTGTTACGGACAGTTCGAGTCGGGGCTGAGCGCGTACGGGGTCGAGGCCGCCGGGATCTCGACGTCCGCGCTCGGGACCGCGCTCGCCGCCAACACCGCGATGATCGTGGTCGCGCAGTTCGCCGTGCTGAAGTTCGTCGAGCGGCAGAAGCGGTCCCGGGTGATCGCGGTCGTGGGGCTGATCTGGGCCGTCGCGTGGGTCGTCGCTGGGTACGCGGGGCTCGGCCACGGCAGTCGCGAGATGGCGACGGCCGCGTTCGTGTCGACGTACGCGCTGTTCGGGCTGGGTGAGGCGATGCTGTCGCCGACGGTCGCGCCGCTGGTGGCCGACCTGGCGCCGGCCGGCCTGGCGGGGCAGTACAACTCGGCGTTCGCCCTGGTGAAGCAGCTCGCGCTGGCCGTCGGGCCGGCGGTGGGCGGGCCGATGGGGGCGTCGTTGCACGCGCCGTACATCGTGACGTTCCTGCTGTTCTCGCTGGGGATCACCTATCTGGCGCTGCGGCTGGGGCGGCAGCTGACCGCCGTCCAGGATCAGCCGTGGCTGGCGCGGAAGCGGGTGGTCGCGCGAGGTGGCGCGGTGGCGGAGCCGGTGGCCGCCGAGGCGTGAGGCGGGTGGGGAGGCGGTCGTCGTCCGGGAGGGCGGCGGCCGCCTTTCGTATCGGCGGGTGACCGTGACCCGGCCGGGGCGTGCTCCCTGTCGTCCCGGATGTCACTCGGTCGTCAGTCCGCAGGCTTCGGCAGGACGAACTCGCACCACACGGCCTTTCCGCCGCCCGGTGTGCGGCGGCTGCCCCACTGGGAAGCGATCGTGGCGACGATGGCGATGCCTCGGCCGGACTCGTCGCCCGGTTCGGCGCGGCGGCGGCGCGGGAGGTGGTCGTCGCCGTCGGTGACCTCGATGATCAGGCGGCGGTCGGTGCGGCGCAGGCGCAGCCGCATGGGCGGGGTGCCGTGCTGGAGGGAGTTGGCGACGAGTTCGCTGGCGGCGAGGACGCCGAGATCGTGCAGGTCGGGCGGGAAGCGCCAGCTGGTCAGGACGCCGGAGGCGAAGGCACGCGCGCGTGGGGCGGCCTCGACGCCGCCGAGGAGCTCCAGGGCCGCGTTGCGGAAGAGCTCGCCGTCGGGGCCGGTGCGGGCCGGGTGCTGGAGGACCAGGACGGCGACGTCGTCGTCGTGGTCGGCGGTGACGCCGGCCGAGCGGACCAGGCGGTCGCAGACGACCTGGGGGGTGCCGGTCGCGCCGGACAGGGCGCGTTCCAGGGAGGCGATGCCTTCGTCGAGGTCTTCGTCCCTGCGCTCGACCAGGCCGTCGGTGTAGAGGACGGCCGTCGAGCCGGGGCCGAGGGGGATCGAGCCGGAGGCGTGCATCCAGCCGCCGGTGCCCAGGGGCGGGCCGGTGGGTTCGTCGGCGCGCAGGACGGTGCCGCTGTCGTCGCGGACCAGGATGGGCAGGTGGCCCGCGGAGGCGTAGACCAGCCGGCCCTCGTTGGGGTCGTGGATGGCGTACACGCACGTGGCGATCTGGTTGGCGTCGATCTCGGTGGCGAGGCCGTCGAGGAGCTGGAGGATCTCGTGCGGGGGCAGGTCGAGGCGGGCGTACGCCCGGACCGCCGTGCGGAGCTGGCCCATGACGGCTGCCGCGCGGACGCCTCGGCCCATGACGTCGCCGATGACGAGGGCGGTGCGGCCGCCGCCGAGGGTGATGACGTCGTACCAGTCGCCGCCGACCGCGGCCTCGGTGCCGCCGGGCTGGTAGGTGGCGGCGATGCGCAGGTCGTCGGGCTCCTCGAGTTCCTGGGGGAGGAGGGAGCGCTGGAGGGTGACGGCGGTCTCGCGCTGGCGGCGTTCACTGGTTCTGAGGCGTTCGGCGGCCTCGGCGTGGTCGGTGACGTCGGTGGCGAAGATCAGGACGGTGCCCTTGCCGTTGTTCTCGGCGGCCGGGGTGCAGGTGAAGGTGTAGGAGCGGCCGTCGGGGGCCTTGCGGGACTTCAGCGTGCGGGGCTTGCCGCTGCGCAGGGCCTGGTCGAGGAGGGGCATGAGGCCGAGATCGCGGAGTTCGGGCAGGGCCTTGGCGGCGGGTTCGCCGCAGGGGCGTGCGCCGAAGGCCGCCGCGTAGGCGTCGTTGACGTAGGCGAGGCGGTGGTCGGCGCCGTGGACGAGCGCGACGAGAGCCGGGACGCGGTCGAGGACCTCACGGACCGGGAGCTCGTCGACGGCGGGCACCGGGGGCGGCTCGTCGGTGAGCCGTTCGGCGCGGGCCGCGGGTACGGAGCCCTCGCTCCGCCGGTCCGTCGTGGTGACCGGGTGGTCGGCTCGCGCGGCGGCGCGGCGCTGCGTTCCGGGGAGCCGGGCGCTCCAGCGCGTGAAGTTCACGAATCCATGCCTCGTGTAGTCGTCGGCGGCCCGGCTCCGGGCCCGGCCTGGGCTGCGGGACCGCGCGGCGGTGGCCGCACATTGTTACAGCACCCGGGTGTGGAGCATGTGGAACGGCCTGTGGGTCGGGGGCGGGTGGTGGCCCGCCGGGAAGGGCTCGGGAGGGACTGGAGCAGGGAGCAGTCTGGCAGTGTGGCCGCCGTGCGGGCCGACATTCGTCAGACGTGGGGGCGGTCGGTGGAGTTCCTGGGTCCGGTCAGGACGACCCCTTCGGGTCGCCGGAGGACTCGTCAGAAGGCTTTCCACCGGCAGCGAGTTCGAACTCCGCGCGGGGATGTTCGAGGGATCCCAGGGAAACGATCTCCCGCTTGAAGAGTCCCGAGAGGGTCCATTCGGCGAGCACGCGTGCCTTGCGGTTGAAGGTGGGCACGCGGCTGAGGTGGTACGCCCGGTGCATGAACCAGGCCGGGTAGCCCTTGATCTTGCGCCCGTAGACGTGGGCGACGCCCTGGTGGAGGCCGAGCGAGGCGACGGAGCCGACGTACTTGTGGGAGTACGGCCGGAGGGGTTCACCACGCAGCGAGCGCACGATGTTGTCGCCGAGGACCTTGGCCTGCCGGACGGCGTGCTGGGCGTTCGGGGCGGTCTCCGTGCCGGGCTCGTCGGCCGTCACGTCCGGGACGGCGGCGGCGTCTCCGGCCGCCCACGCGTGCGTGGCGCCCTCGATGGTCAGCTCGGGGGTGCATTTCAGCCGTCCTCGCGCGGTCAGCGGGAGGCCGGTGGCGGCGAGGAGCGGGTGGGGTTTCACACCCGCGGTCCACACGACCGTGCGGGTCGGGAAGCGGGCGCCGTCGCTGAGGACCGCGATGCGGTCGGTGCAGGACTCCAGGCGGGTTTCCAGCCGTACGTCGATGTTGCGGCGGCGCAGTTCGCTGACCGTGTAGCGGCCCATGTCGGAGCCGACCTCCGGCAGGATCCGGTCGGATGCCTCGACCAGGATCCACTTCATGTCCTCGGGCTGGACGTTGTGGTAGTACCGCGTGGTGTAGCGGGCCATGTCCTCCAGCTCGCCGAGCGCCTCCACGCCCGCGTAGCCGCCGCCGACGAAGACGAAGGTGAGGGCGGCGTCGCGGATCGCGGGGTCGCGGGTCGAGGAGGCGATGTCCATCTGTTCGATGACGTGGTTGCGCAGCCCGATGGCCTCCTCGACGGTCTTGAAGCCGATGGCGTGGTCGGCCAGGCCGGGAATGGGCAGCGTGCGGGAGACGGAACCGGGCGCGAGGACCAGTTCGTCGTACGTCAGCTGCTGGGGGCCGGTGCCCTCCTCGTCGGTGGCGAGGGTGGTGAGGGTCGCGCTGCGCTTGGCGTGGTCGACGGTGGTGACCTCACCGACGATGACCCGGCAGTGCGGCAGCACGCGGCGCAGGGGCACGACGACGTGCCGCGGGGAGATGGAGCCCGCGGCGGCCTCGGGGAGGAAGGGCTGGTAGGTCATGTACGGGTCGGGTGTGACCACCGTGATCTCGGCCTCGCCCCGGCCGAGCTCCTGTTTCAGCTTCTGCTGGAGCCGCAGGGCCGTGTACATCCCGACGTAGCCGCCGCCGACAACGAGAATGCGCGCACGTTCCTTCACCATCCCATGACGCACCGGACGCCGGAGTTTGTCCACAGCCCCGACAATTTGTGTGACCGCGAGTCGGGCGTGCGCAGGGTTGGCCGAAACACCGGAGTGGAGGGCAGGAGGGCAGGTCAGGTGCTGTGCGGCGGGGTGCGGGAAGGGGTGCAATCGGGACGTATACGGCCCGTACTCCGATCGGGGGGCGCTCCGTGCGGAACCTGCCCCTTCTGAATTGACTCCCTCTCAACTATGTTCGTGTGTCGACGGGGTGTCAGGGGGAAGTGCTCTGCGGGTCTGCGACGGGCGGGCCCGGGAGGCCGTCCCCTGTGTTCCACGCCCCCGACTTTCCATGGCGGGGAGAGTCTCCGGGGGGAGACGTCATTACCGGGGGAACAATCATGCACACTCACAACTCGCATTGGTCGTCCACGTCAGCCCTTTCACCAGGCGGCGCGGTCGGTGCGGCGGTCGGCAACGGACGCGGAGAGAGCGCGCGGACGGCACCGCTGCGTGTGGACGCACAGCGCAATCTGGAGCACGTACTACGGGCGGCGCGCGAAGTCTTCGGCGAGCTGGGTTACGGCGCGCCGATGGAGGACGTGGCCCGGCGCGCTCGGGTCGGGGTCGGCACGGTGTACCGGCGCTTCCCGAGCAAGGACGTCCTGGTGCGGCGGATCGCCGAGGAGGAGACGTCCCGGCTGACCGATCAGGCGCGGGCGGCGCTCGGCCAGGAGGACGAACCGTGGTCGGCGCTGTCGCGCTTCCTGCGGACGTCCGTGGCGTCCGGCGCCGGGCGGCTGCTGCCGCCGCAGGTGCTGCGGGTCGGTGTCGCGGAGGACGGCGGCGAGGGTGCGCCGGCCGACGAGGCGCGGGTGCCGCAGCAGCGGACCCAGCCGGGCGGCGGCGAACTGCGCCTCGTCGCGGGCGACGGCACGACGGCCGCTGTCGACGACGCCGGAGCGGCGGCGCTGCTCGAGGTCGTGGGGCTGCTGGTGGAACGGGCGCGGGAGGCGGGCGAGCTGCGCACCGATGTGTCCGTGTCGGATGTGCTGCTGGTCATCGCGACGGCGGCGCCCTCGCTGCCGGATCCGGCTCAGCAGGCGGCGGCTTCGGCGCGGCTGCTGGACATCCTGCTGGAGGGTCTGCGGTCACGTCCCTCTTCGTGAGTGGCCGGGGCCGGCGGCCCGGCAGCCTCAGAGGCTGCCGGGCGGGTGGCTCGAAAGAGTGACGGAGGGGCGGGGGCGCCGCGTGCCCCTCGCCCCCGTCCACGGTGCGGGATATTCAGGGCATTCCGGACGGGCGGCTCAACTGGCGCCCGCGGCACGACAGTTGAGCCTTCCCCGTGTGGGTGAAGGCCAGTACTGGATTGCGTCAGGTCCCCACGGACGAGTGGACGGCCCGTCCCACGAGGCCCTGAACGAAAGCCAATATGGCACTCTGACCCGGTGGTCAGGACTGGTTGGGCCGGCGGCGGGGGCTTTCCGCGATGAGTGGTGACGGTGGGGACGATGCGCTCGGTCCGTCCGGTGACGGTGACACGGGCGCCGAGGGCCTGACCTCACCGCAGGTACCGAGCCAGGGTGGACGCGCGAGCGGACCCCGGGGCCGCCCGGGCGATCCGGTGGCACGTCCGCCGGCCCGCCCGCTTCTCGGCGACCCGTCCGAGGGCAGCGTTCCGGCCCAGCGGGAGCGGCGCGCCGAGGTCGTCCTGCCGCCGCGGGACCTGCCGCCGGCCGACACCGACCTCATCGGCCGGATGCGCTCGGGCGACGACACGGCGTACGAGGAGCTGTACCGGCGTCACGCCGACGCCGTACGCCGCTACGCCCGCACCTGCTGCCGGGACGCGCACACCGCCGACGACCTGACCGCCGAGGTCTTCGCCCGCATGCTTCAGGCGGTACGCGGCGGCTCGGGGCCCGAGTACGCCGTCCGCGCCTACCTCCTCACCTGCGTCCGGCGGGTGGCCGCCGGCTGGACGCGGTCGGCGAAGCGGGAGCAACTGGTCGACGATTTCGCGGTGTTCGCCGCGCAGTCCGCCCGCTCCTCCGAAGCGGCCGACGACACCGCGTCCATCGGCTCCTTCGGAGCGGGCCTCGAGCTGGGCGCCGATGTGCGCGCGATGCACGAGGCCGAGCAGTCCATGGCCATGCAGGCCTTCCGCTCGCTGCCCGAGCGCTGGCAGGCGGTGCTGTGGCACACCGAGGTCGAGGACGAGTCGCCGAGCGAGGTCGCCATGCTCTTCGGCCTCGACGCCAACGGCACGCGCGTGCTCGCCAGCCGCGCTCGTGAGGGCCTCAAGCAGGCCTACCTGCAGGCCCATGTCAGCGCCACCCTCACCAGCGACGAGGAGTGCGCCGGTTACGCCGACCAGCTCGGCACGTATGCCCGTCGCAGGCTGCGCACCCGCGCCGAACGGGGGTTGCGCAAACATCTGGAGGAGTGCGTCAAGTGCCGGCTGGCCGCCCTCCAGATCGAGGAGGTCGCCAGCAGCATTCCCGCCGTCGTACCGGTCGCGGTCATCGGCTGGTTCGGCGCCGCCGGGTACGCCAAGGCGGTGGCGCTCATCGCCGGCGGTGCGGGAGCGGGGGCGGCGGGCGCCGCCGGTGCGGCCGCCGCGGCGAGCGGTTCGTCGAGCGGAGCGGGCGCGGGGGGCGGAGCGGTGGCCTCGGAGGGGCTGGGCGCCCCCGTGAAGGCCGGGATCGCGGCCGGTGTGGTCGCGGTGGCCGCCGCAGCGGTGGCCCTCGCGCTCGTCGGCCACGGCGGTCCCGCGAAGCAGCCCGAGGCGAGGCCCCCGGCCTCCGCACCGGCTCCGGTGGCACAGCCCGAGGAACCGACGCCCGCGCCGGCGCCCACGAAGGAGCGCGGGCCGGAGCCTGCGGCGATCGTCCCGGCGGCCGCTCCGACACCGACCCGCACCCCCGAGCCGACGCCCACGCCGACGTCGGCCCCCACGCCCAGCCCGACACCCACCCCCGTCCCGGCTCCGAGGCCCGTCCCGACCCCCACGCCGACGCCGACGCCCACCACGGCACCCACGCCCGAGCCCGCCCCGGCCGTGTACGCGCTGAGCGGGCTGCCCTTCGACGTCAGCGGTGACGGGGCCGGACCCGAGATCCGGCTCGGCGGCAGCAGCTGGGTGTGGCAGCGGTACGGGCTGTCCATCGCGGACCGGCGGTACGAGCGCGGGGTGACCGTGCACGGCGACTCCTCCGTCACCGTCGACCTCAACCGGGCGTGCACCTCCTACGACGCGCTCGTCGGCGTCGACGATCTGACGCTGAAGCTCGGCAAGGTCTCCTTCGCCGTCTACGCCGACGGGCGCCGGGTCTGGGCGTCCGGGGTGATCAGGGGCGGCGACCCGGCCGTGCCCGTCCATGTGAACCTCGCCGGCCGCACCACCGTGCGTCTGGTCGTCGAGCCGCACAGCGGCTTGGACTCGGTGGCGCTCGCGGACTGGGCGGACTCCGCGTTCACCTGCGCGTAGACGCCGGTACGGTCACGGCCGACGGTCCGGCCGGATGGTCGCGCACGCCTATCGTGAGCTCGCGCAGGGCGTCCGTCACCGTCAAGGCGGTGCCCAGGGCGCGCTCGGCCGCGTGCCGCTCGGCGCCCAGGGCCTCGCGGGCCGCGGCCTCGGTCCCCTCCGCCCGCGTGCCCTGCGGCGCGGGACGCGGATGGGGGCCGCGCAGGGCGTCGGCGGCCGCGAGGAGACGGGTCGCGCGCGGGTGGTCGCCGAGCCGGCCCAGCAGATCCGCCGCGCCGTCCAGGATCGACGACGTGACCGCCTCGGCGCACTGGTCGGCCACCGCCTGGCGCAGCGTGTCGGCGAGCATCGGCAGACCGTGCTCCGGGCCGGACTCGGCGGCGGTGAGTTCCGCGTCGAGCATGGTCAGCGCCGCCGTGAACTGCGGCGGCGGGGTGCCCGCCCCGGCCGCCACCTTGACCTCGTCGCAGAGCACGCGCGCGAGGGCCATGTCGTCCTCGTACAGCGCGATGTGGGAGCGCAGCAGCAGGACGAACGCCCGGACGTCCGGCACCCCGTACCGGTCGGCGGCGTTGCTCGCCTCGTCCAGCGCGGCCAGGGCGCCGTCGACGTCGCCAAGACGGTAGGCGATCTCCGCGAGCCGGGCCATGAGGAACGGCGACTCGGCGTACGCGCCGACCTCGTAGGCGAGGCGCAGCGCCTCGCGGTACTCCAGCTCCGCCTCCGCGAACCGGCCGCGGGCCATCTCCGCCTCGCCGGCCGCGCCGCACACCTGGGCCCGCATCCAGCGGTCGCCGACGCGCAGGCTGAGCACCCGCAGTTCCGCCAGGTCGTCGTCCACGCCGCGCAGCCCGCCGGGTGAGTCGACGACCATGTGGGTGCGGAACATCAGGGCACAGCCGAGTTCCCAGTCACCGCCGTGGACCCGGCAGTTGGCGACGGCCCGGTCCAGGACCCCCCGGACGTCCACCATGTCCCGCATCTGGAAGGCCGTCAGCGGCCAGAGGAGGCCGGGCATCCGCGCCGCCATCGGGCCGCCCGGCTCGTAGTCGGCGCGCAGACGGGCCAGGTACTCCTGGTAGCGCGGGTCCGCCACCATCTCCTTCGGTTCGGCCTCCGACAGCAGGAACAGGTTCAGCATCCGCAGGTTCATCCGCTGGGCGTGCCGGGGATGGGCGTCGTCGGTGGCGGCGGGTGTGCCGAGCAGGGCCTCGACGGGGTCGATGGCGGCGATGCGGGCGACGAGGTCGGCGGGTGCGGTGAACGGCCCGTCGGGCGCGGGTTCCCGCAGCGTGTCCAGGACGACGCCGAGGCGCAGGGTGCGGTCGCTCCACTCGGCGCCCTCGTGGCGGTAGTTGCGCAGCCAACAGAACCAGCCCGTGGCGAGGCACAGGGCGGTGGCCTCCTCCTCGTCGCCCGCCGTGAGCGCGCGCTGGAGGGCCACGCGGATGTTGTCCAGCTCGGTCTCCAGGCGGGAGATCCAGGGGAGCTGCCCGGCGGAGCGCAGCAGCGGGTCGGCCCGCTCGACGAGCGCGCGCACCCACGCACGGTGGCGCCTTCGGGCCGCCGCGCGGCACCGGGGGAGCTCGGCGGCGCGTTCGGTGGCGTACTCGTGGATCGTCTCCAGCATGCGGTAGCGCATGCCGCCCCCGCCGCCGCGCCCGCACGGTGCGGCCACGACGAGGGACTTGTCGACGAGCGCGCCGACGAGCTCCGTGACCGGGCCGGTGCACACGGCCTCCGCCGCCTCCAGGTCCCAGCCGCCCGCGAACACCGACAGCTCGCGCAGCAGGGTGCGCTCCGGTTCGTCGAGCAGGTCCCACGACCAGTCGACGACGGCACGCAGCGTCTGCTGGCGGGGCAGGACGGTGCGGCTGCCCGAGGTGAGGAGGCGGAAGCGGTCGTCGAGGCGGTCGGCGATCTGTCGCGGGGTCAGCAACCGGAGCCGGGCGGCGGCCAGTTCGATGGCGAGCGGCAGTCCGTCCAGCCGCCGGCAGATCTCCGCGGTCGCCTCCTCGTCCCGCAGGGCGGCCGCCGCATCGGGGCGGACGGCGGTCGCGCGCTCGGTGAAGAGGCGGCGCGCCTGGTCGGGGAGGAGGGGCTCGACCGGGCGGACCGACTCGCCGGGAACGCCCAGGGGTTCACGGCTGGTGGCGAGGATCGTGAGCCCGGGGCAGCGGGTGAGGAGGGTCTCGGCGAGGGCGGCGGCCGCGCCGATGACATGTTCGCAGTTGTCAAGGATCAGGAGTTGGCTGCGCGGGGCGCAGTACTCGACGAGCAGGGCGACGGGGTCGTCCTGCGGGGACGCCAGCTCGGTGGTCATCAGGACGGTCTCGCGCAGACCGAGGGCACTGACCACCGCGCCCGGCACCGCCTCCGGCCGGTCGAGCGGCGCCAGCTCGGCCAGCCAGGCCTGTGGAAGCCCGGCGGCGGCTTCCTCGGCGAGGCGGGTCTTCCCGGAGCCGCCCGGTCCGGTGAGCGTGACGAGGCGGGCCCTGTGCAATTCGGAACGGATGGCGTCGAGCTCGGGTTCCCGGCCCACGAAGGAGGTAAGCCGCGGACGGATGTTGCCGGTGCGCTCGGGGAGTCGGAGCGAGGTGCGGGGCGTCGGCGCCGCGACCGGTCCGCGGCTGCGCGCCGGTGGGGTGCCGTGGGTCGGCTCCGGGCGGTTGAGGAGTTCGGTGTGCAGGGCGCGCAGTTGCGGGCCCGGGTCGGTGCCGAGGCCGTCGGCGAGGGTGCGGCGGACGGTCTCGTACATGGCGAGGGCGTCGGCTGCGCGGCCGGTGTCGCGCAGGGCGCGGATGAGGAGGGCGTGCAGCGGCTCGTCGTACGGGTGCGCCGCGGCCAGTTCCGTCAGGCGCGGTACGGCTTCGCGGGCGTCGCCGAGGAGGAGGTCCGCCTCGGCACGGGCGCGGGTGGCCTCCAGCCGGAGGGCCTCGGGGCGGGTGGCCGCGGTGCGGTCGGGGAGGTCGGCGAGGGCGGGGCCGCGCCACAGGGCGAGGGCGTCGTCCAGGATGCGGGCGGCGGTGGGCGCGTTGCCCCGGCGCAGTGCTTCGTTGCCCTGGCGTACGAGCCGTTCGAAGACGAAGAGGTCGACGTCGTCCTCGGTCGCGGCGAGGCGGTACCCGCCCGGGGCGGAGGCGACGCTGTCCTTGCCGAGGGCACGGCGGAGCCGGCCGATCAGGGCCTGGAGGGCGGCCGGGGCGTCGTGTGGCGGGGTATCGGCCCACACCTCGTCGATGAGGGTCTCCGGGGCGGTGATGCGGCCAGGGCGCAGGGCCAGGGCCGCGAGGAGGGCGCGGAGCCGGGGCCCGGGTACGGATACGAGGGTGCCCTGGTCGTCCGCTGTCTGGGTGACGCCCAGAATTCTGTACCGCACCCGTTCATTGTCACCGGGGGTGAGGCGTGGGGCACGGGGTTTGCGGGCGGTGGGTGTCTCATCCTCCGGAGGAGACCGCGCGTCTCTGGGGGGCGATGCCCGCCGGTACCGCACGCGCGCGTGCCGGTGTGCCCGTCCAGCAGGTGCCCCTGCGGGAGAGCAGGCGGCGCAGCCAGAGTTCCAGGGAGATCAGATCGGCCAGGCCGTCCAGGGGGAGGGGTTCGCCCGCCGCCGCGGCCCGGAGGGCCTTGCGGACCACTCGCGCCTCGATCAGGCCCGCCTCGGCGAGGAGGGGGGCCTCGAAGAGGGTGAGCAGGGGGTCCATGGCCATGCGCAGGCCCGCCCGGGCCGCCGCGGTGGCGGACTCCTGGGAGGGCGCGCCCCAGCCGGGCGGGAGGTCGGTGACGCCGGCGCCCTTCAGGACCGTGCGCAGGATCGCGGCACGCGCCCCCGGTTGCACCCGCAGGGTCTCGGGAAGCGCGCGGCACGCGCGGACGACCTGGTTGTCGAGGAACGGCGCGTGCAGCCGCTGGGAGCGGATCTCGGCGGCCTGTTCCAGGACGCGCAGGTCCATGGCGTGCCGGGCAAGGGCCGACCGGGCCCGGTAGTCGCCCGGACGCTGGCCGGGACCGACGCCGGTGCGGTGCGCCGCCCCCTGGAGGCGAACCGATACTTCAGCCAGCGCCTCCCCCGTCAGCCAGCGCGCGGCAGGGCCCGCGCCACCCCAGGTGAGGGCGGCGAGGGAGGCTCCTACGGCGCCTGAGGGGCCGTCGGAGCTGAAACTGCGGTCCAGGAGGCGTTCGGCCAGGCCCTCCACGCCCGCGCGGTACGGCGTACGGGCCAGCCGGCGGGCCGCGCCGTACACGCGCGCGGGGACCAGCACCGAGCCGTCGGCCTTCGTCAGCGCCGCCACCGGACGCACCAGGTGGCGGCGTTTGCGGTCCATCAACAGGTCCGCGAGGCGGGCCGGGTGGGCGTCCAGCACCTGCCGGGCGCCGTAGCCCGTGAAGTGGTCCGCGCTGCCCGCGGCGAGGCGCGCCCGGTGACGGGCGGCCGTGACCAGGCTCGGGCCGGGTTCGTCGGTCAGCGGGCCGTCCAGGTCGGCGTACGGCAGGGCCTCCTCGCCGCCCGCCACCACGACGTGGTGCAGACGCGGGTTGGCCGCGAGGGTTCCGGCCCGCTCCAGCTCGGCCTCGCGTCCGCCGACCGCCAGGTCGTTGAAGGTGACGGCCAGCAGCCGCTCCCCCGCGCCCGTGCCGTGTCCCAGCAGCGTGCCCGGCATGCCCGGCAGGCCCGCCGCGAGGAGCGCCAGCGTGCCCGAGGCCGGACCGCCGGAGAGGTCGGCGCCGATGCCCGGAACGGGCATCCCGCGCGCGGCACGCCGTTCCGCGGGTCCCATCCCGGGCACGGGGCCGGGGTCGATGTCGGGAACGTGCCGGGGCGCGGCCAGACGCACGCGTACCGCCTCGATGAGCGCGTCGCGTACGGCGCCGACCGAGCTCTCCGGATCGGCCGGGGGCGCCGCCACCGCGAGCGAGGCGACCGGCTCGTACCCGACGACCTCACGGGCCCCGGCGCGGAGGATCAGCGCGTGCCCCGGCGGAATGCGGTGCACGCCGTCGTACGGGGTGGAGTCGTGCAGGGCGGCCGGCACGTCGGGCGCGGCCAGGAGCGCCGCCAGGTGCCCGAAGTCGAGGTTGGCCTCGACGAGGTCGGCCAGCGGCAGCGCCGCCGTCGCGTACGCCGTGCCGCCGGCCCAGGGCGTGTGGAACACCGGGCGCGCGCCCGCCAGATCGCCGCAGACGGTGATGCGCCGGCCGACCTGGACGATCGCCGTGTAGCTGCCCGGCCACGCCGTCAGATGCCGAAGTGCCCCTCCGCGCGCGGCGAACAGGCCGATGCGCAGCTGTTCGTCGGTCGCGCCGCAGGTGCCGAGGACCGCGACCCGGGTCTGGGCGTCGGCCTTCACCATCCGCACCTCGTCGGGGCGCCAGTCGCCGACGGCCCACAGCGGATCGGGGTCGCCCCACAGGAGTTGGGAGCCGACCGGGTGCAGGGTCTCGCCGTCGTGGCCGACCCGCCCGCCGTACGCCACGTCGTCGTCGTGACGGCCGTCGTAGGAGACGGCTCCGAGCGCGCCCGTGGCGGTGCTGCTCCATCCCACCAACCACCGCATGGACGCCTCCACAGGCTGTGGACAACCAAGTGCACCGCACGAACGGTTCACCATGCTGCCACGAAGAACGCGCCGTAGAAGGAGGCGGCGCCGCTCGCGATCCGGGGACTGCGCCCGTGTCGACGCGGCGGCGGCGCCGGGGGAGTCCTTGCGCACCCCGGCGTCTGCGACGTGAATGCGCCCCCGGTACGCTCCCCCAAGACGCCCTGCGCGCCCTCGATTTCCATGGTGGGAGGCGTTGTCCCCCGCAGAACAGAGGGTCGATTTTCGGCCAAATCCCCTTGGGGCGCCGCGCGTCGAGAACGTCCCGCGCAGGCTTCGCACACGCTCCGTACACACACGCGTGCCCCACTGGGGCTCGCGCCGGTCCGGGAGACGGACGCCGTCTCCCGGACCGTTCCGCCGCCCGCGGGGATGAAGGCGGCGGTGTCCCCCAGCCCACTGGATCCAGTACAGCGGGCCGACCCACGCACGGCCCATGGAACCGCTCCCGTGGTGGCCGGAGAAGAGCGCACGGCCGGGCGCACGGCCACACAGCGGGAGCACGCCGCAACGGTCCGTACCTGCGCCCGGATTTTCGTGCGGACCACAATCCCGCCAACCGGAAGAATGCCCCTTAACGCTTGGGATGCGGCGAACTACGCTGGGTTTACGAATGCCGCATGGTTATGCCAGCGCGGCAGCCGTCTGTGTCGAGGGGTGGCGCAATGTCCAGGGAGCAACGCGGGCCGAACGAAAAACTCGGCGCCGTTCTCGCCCTCGCGGGAATCAGCAACGCAGGACTCGCGCGACGCGTCAACGATCTTGGCGCTCAACGCGGGTTGACTCTTCGCTACGACAAGACGTCCGTGGCGCGCTGGGTGTCGAAGGGCATGGTGCCGCAGGGCGCCGCGCCCCACCTCATCGCGGCCGCCATCGGTCAGAAGCTCGGCCGTCCGGTGCCGCTCCACGAGATCGGCCTGGCGGACGCGGATCCCGCGCCCGAAGTGGGCCTCGCCTTCCCCAGGGACGTCAACCAGGCCGTGCGCTCCGCCACGGAGCTCTACCGCCTCGACCTCGCCGGCCGCCGGGCCGGTTCCGGGGGCATCTGGCAGTCGCTGGCCGGATCGTTCGCAGTAAGCGCGTACGCGACGCCCGCCTCACGGTGGCTGATAACCCCGGCCGACAGTTCGGTGGCACGCGACGTACACCTCGTGGAGGAGTCCGGCGCGCCGCTCAAAGTCGGCCACAGCGATGTGCAGAAGCTGCGGGAGGCCGCCGAGGACGCCAGACGCTGGGACTCCAAGTACGGGGGCGGCGACTGGCGTTCGTCCATGGTGCCGGAGTGCCTGCGGGTGGAGGCGGCCCCGCTGCTGCTCGGCTCGTACTCCGACGAGGTGGGCCGGGCCCTGTTCGGGGCGAGCGCCGAACTGACCCGGCTGGCCGGGTGGATGGCCTTCGACACCGGTCAGCAGGAGGCCGCGCAGCGCTACTACATCCAGGCGCTGCGGCTGGCCCGGGCGGCGGCCGACGTCCCTCTCGGGGGCTACGTCCTGGCCTCCATGTCCCTCCAGGCCACGTACCGCGGCTTCGGCGACGAGGGCGTCGATCTCGCGCAGGCGGCGCTGGAGCGCAACCGGGGGCTGGCCACGGCCCGCACCATGAGCTTCTTCCGGCTCGTCGAGGCACGCGCACACGCCCGCGCGGGAGACGCGCAGGCCGCCGGGGCGGCGCTGAAGGCCGCCGAGGGCTGGCTGGAGCGCTCCCGTGACGGCGACCACGACCCGTCCTGGCTCGGCTTCTACTCCTACGACCGTTTCGCCGCCGACGCGGCCGAGTGCTATCGCGACCTGAAGGCGCCGCGCCAGGTGCGGAGGTTCACCGAGCAGGCACTGTCGCAGCCGACGGAGGAGTTCGTCCGCTCGCACGGGCTGCGGCTCGTCGTCTCGGCGGTCGCCGAACTGGAGTCGGGCAACCTCGACGCCGCCTGTGCTCAGGGGGTGCGGGCCGTGGAGGTGGCCGGGCGGATCTCCTCCGCCCGCACCACGGAATACGTCAAGGATCTCCTGCATCGGCTGGAGCCCTACGGCGACGAGCCCCGGGTGGTGGAGTTGCGCGAGCGGGCCCGGCCCCTGCTGATGACCCCGGCGTAGGGGCGGCGCGCGACCGGCATGCCGCCTGCCCGGGTTTGAAGGCGTTGTCAGTGGCGCAGTGCACTATCGAAGCCGGGAGGTGGTGCACGTGTCGGAGATCGCTTACGACTGTGACGTGCTCGTGGTCGGCGGCGGCATCGTCGGGCTGTCCACCGCGTATGCGATCACGCGTGCCGCGCCGGGTACGCGGGTGACGGTGCTGGAGAAGGAACCCGGGGTGGCCCGGCACCAGACGGGGCGCAACAGCGGGGTCGTCCACAGCGGGATCTACTACCGGCCGGGGTCGCTGAAGGCGCGCTACGCGGTGCGGGGCGCGGCGGAGATGACGAAGTTCTGCGCCGAGTACGGCATCGCGCACTCCGTCACCGGCAAGCTGATCGTCGCCACGGACCGGGCGGAGCTGCCCCGGCTGCACGCGCTCGTGCAGCGCGGCCGGGAGAACGGGATTCCCGTCCGGGAACTGGGCGCCGCCCAGATCGCGGAGTACGAGCCCGAGGTACGCGGGCTGGCCGCGATACGCGTGCGGACGACGGGGATCTGCGACTACACGGCTGTCGCACGGCAGCTGGGCAGGGCCTCCGGGGCGGAGATCCGGTACGGCGCGCGGGCCGTGCGGATCGACCGGCGGCCGGAGCGCGGGGTGGCCGTGCTCACCGCGCGCGGGGACGTCGTACGGGGGCGGGTGCTGGTGAACTGCGCGGGGCTGTACTCGGACGAGGTCGCCAGGCTGACAGGGGACGAGCCCGAGGTGCGGATCGTGCCGTTCCGGGGTGAGTACTACGAGCTGGCGCGGCCGGAGCTGGTGCGCGGGCTGGTGTACCCGGTTCCCGATCCGGCGTTCCCGTTCCTCGGCGTCCATCTGACCAGGGGGATCGACGGAGGTGTGCACGTCGGCCCCAATGCCGTGCCGGCGCTGGCCCGGGAGGGGTACGGCTGGGGTGTCGTACGGCCCCGCGAGGCGATGGCGACGGCGGCCTGGCCCGGGGTGTGGCGGATGGGCCGGCAGCACTGGCGGTACGGGGTCGGGGAGCTGCGGCGGTCGGTGTCGAAGGGGGCGTTCGTGGACGCGGTGCGCCGACTGCTGCCGGCGGTCGAGGAGGGGGACCTGGTGCGGGCGGCGGCCGGGGTGCGGGCCCAGGCGGTGCTGCGGGACGGCTCTCTGGTGGACGACTTCCTGATACGGGAGGGGCCACGGGCGGTCCACGTGCTGAACGCGCCCTCACCCGCGGCCACCGCCTCCCTGCCGATCGGACGCGAGGTGGCCCGCCGCGCCCTGGTGGCACTGGCCGACGCATGAGCGGTCCGGTACCACGCTCGGCTCGGCGCCGGGCCGGGGGCCGGGGGCCGGGCACCCGGTCCGGTACCGCCGCTCGGCTCGACGCCGGACCGAAGCGCCGGGCTCCCGGTCCGGAACCGCGCTCGCCTCGACAGCGGACCGCAGACCGGGCTGCCGGGCGCGGCAGGCACCTGGAGCCGACCCGTAAAATCGACTTCACTGTGTCTGATTCCGTGAGCACCCCCGAAGTCCCCCAGCCCTTTCCCGGCGGCGAGCACCACCCGGGCGAGTCCGTTCGGCACACCCGGGCCAAGGGGGAGCCCCGCTTTCCCGACGGGCCCAAGGCCGACCCCGCCGGGTCGCACTTCGAGCGGCGGATCCGGAGCTTCCAGCCCCGCCGCAGCCGGGTGACGGCCGGGCAGGCGGACGCGTTGCAGCGGCTGTGGGCCAAGTGGGGGCTCGACATCGACGGGCACTTCGTCGATCTGGCCGAGCTGTTCGGCGACGACCGCCCCGTCGTGCTGGAGATCGGCTTCGGCATGGGTGAGGCGACCGCGCAGATGGCGGCCGCCGACCCGGACACCGGCATCCTCGCGGTGGACGTGCACACACCGGGCCAGGGGAATCTGCTCAATCTCGCGGACCGCACCGGGCTGACCAACGTCCGGGTGGCCAACGGCGACGCGATCATCCTGCTCCGCGAGATGCTGCCGGCGGATTCGCTCGACGGGCTGCGCGTCTACTTCCCCGACCCCTGGCCGAAGAAGCGCCACCACAAACGGCGCCTGATCCAGCCCGAGTTCCTCGACCTGGCCGCGACACGGCTGAAACCGGGCGCGATCGTGCACTGCGCCACGGACTGGGAACCGTATGCCGAACAGATGCTCGAGGTGCTGACCGCGCACCCCGCCTTCGAGAACACCCGGGCCGACGGCGGGTTCGCGCCACGGCCCGACTTCCGGCCGCTGACCCGTTTCGAGGGACAGGGGCTGGACAAGGGTCACGTCGTGAACGATCTGCTCTTCCGTCGCGTACAGCACCGCGTCCGGCCCGGGAATCGCTGACCGCACAAGGGGTCGGCCGACAACATCAGCCAAGGATCACCGACCGACCTGCACCTCCACCACAGTCCTCTCCCTCGTTAGGGTCGATGCCGTGGCCATCAGTCCTCAGTTTCCGCCCTGTCCGCCGCATCCCGGCGGCCCGCCCGAGGACGGTGTGCTCCGGCACGCTCACTGGTGGCAGCACAGGTGGGTGCGGTACGGGGCGCTGATCACCCTGCTCGCGCTGTCCGGCCTGGTCATCCTCGCGCTGGTGCGCGAACAGACCGGTACGCAAGGGTTCCTGGTGGGGCTCGGCCTGGCCGTGCTGCCCGTGCCGTTGCTGGTCGCCGCCTTCCGGTGGCTGGACCGGGTCGAGCCGGGACCCTGGCGGAACCTGGTCTTCGCCTTCGCCTGGGGCGCGTGCGCGGCGGCGCTGATAGCCATCATCGCCAACAGTTTCGCGACCCGGTGGATAGCCACCGCGACCGCCGACCCGTCCGGCGCGGACACCCTCGGAGCGACCGTCATAGCGCCGGTCGTAGAGGAGTCCGCCAAGGCCGCCGCCGTCCTGCTGGTGTTCCTCTTCCGCAGGCGCGACTTCACCGGGATCGTCGACGGCGTGGTGATAGCCGGGGTCACCGCCACCGGTTTCGCGTTCACCGAGAACATCCTCTACCTCGGCACCGCCTTCGGCACCGACCAGCTCACGGGCGACACGGGCATCGCCTCCGTCACCGCCGCGACCTTCTTCGTGCGGGTCATCATGTCGCCGTTCGCGCACCCCCTGTTCACCGTTCTGACCGGCATCGGCTTCGGCGTCGCCGCGCTCTTCGGGGACCGTCAACACCTGCGGCGCGTGCTGGTCCCGCTGTGCGGGCTGCTCCTCGCGATGGGCATGCACGCCCTGTGGAACGGCTCATCGTCGTTCGGCGAGTTCGGCTTCTTCGCGGTGTACGCGGCGTTCATGGTGCCCGCGTTCGGGCTGCTGACCTGGCTGGTGGTGTGGACGCGGCAACGCGAGCTGCGCACCGTGCGCGAGGAACTGCCCGCCTACGCGGCCGCCGGCTGGCTCGCTCCGGCCGAGCCGTACGCGCTCGGCTCGATGCGGGCCCGGCGGCTGGCCCGGGAGTACGCCGGTCGCCACCTGGGCAAACCGGCGGCACGGGAGGTGGCGCGGTACGAGGCGTACGCGACGTCGCTCGCGTTCCTGCGGCACCGCGGCCGAAAGGGCCGGGCCGGCGCGGACTTCCTCGTACGCGAGCGGGAGTTGCTCAACGAACTGTTGAGGCGGAGGGACGTCGCCCGGCCCGCGCTCGACCACGCGGCCCGGATGACGGCCCCGCCGGTACGGGTGACCGCGCCGCCCTGGCCGGTGTACGGGGCGTACGGGCACGGCCCGGGCCCGGCCCACGGGCAGAGCCACCTCGCCGGGTTCCCGCACCCAGCGGGGCCGGCGTACGGGAATCCGGCGGGACAGTCGTACGGAGCTCCGGCGGGGCAGTCGTACGGGTACGGCTACGGGTATCCCGCAGTGCACAGCCCCGTACTCGGTCCCGGAACCGGTCCCGGAACCGGTCCCGTGCATGCTCCAGCGCAGGGATCCGCACCCGGTCATCCGGTGGGCTACCCCGCTCAGTACCCCGCGCCCCGCCCGCACCAGTAGGGCGGGCCGGGACGAGACAGGTCAGGCGGAGGCCCGGGTCAGCCGGGTGATCTCCTCCGCCGTCAGCTCCAGTTCGGCCACCGCCAGCAGCGCCGGCAGCTGCTCGACCGTCCGCGCGGACGCGATCGGCGCGGCCACCGTCGGCTGCGCGGCGAGCCACGCCAGAGCGACCGTGGGGATCTGGCTGTCGTGGGCCCGGGCGATCTCGTCCAGGGCGGTGAGGACGTTCCGGCCGCGCTCCGTGTCGAGGTGCTTGGCGGCGCCGGCGGCGCGGGCGCTCTGCACGGTCGTACCGGGCCGGTACTTGCCGGTGAGGAAGCCGGCGGCCAGCGCGAAGTACGGGACGGCGGCGAGCCCGAAGCGGCCGGCGACGTCCTGGAGGGCGCCCTCGTAGGTGTCGCGGGAGACCAGGTTGTAGTGGGGCTGGAGGGCGACGTACCGGGCCAGGCCCTCACGGTCGGAGAACTCCAGGGACTCCCGCAGGCGCTCGGGCGAGATGTTCGAGGCGGCGATGTGCCGTACCTTGCCCGCCCTCACCAGCTCGTCGAGCGCGCCGACGATCTCCTCGACGGGCACCTCGGGCTTGTCGAAGTGCGTGTAGTAGAGGTCGATGTGGTCGGTGCCCAGACGGCGGAGCGAGGCGTCGGCGGCGGCCTTGATGTTGTCGGCGGACAGGCCGCGGAATTCGGGGTGCTGGCTCACCTTGGTGGCGATCACGACGTCGTCGCGGTTGCCCCGGGCCTTCAGCCAGCTGCCGATGATGGTCTCGGACTCACCACCGCTGTTGCCCTCGACCCAGGACGAGTAGGAGTCGGCGGTGTCGACGAAGTTCCCGCCGGCGGCCGCGTAGGCGTCGAGTACGGCGAAGGAGGCCGCCTCGTCGGCGGTCCAGCCGAAGACGTTGCCGCCGAGGGAGAGCGGGAAGACCTCGAGGTCGGAGGAGCCGAGTGTGCGAAGAGACGTCATGCTCGGTCTCAACGGAAGCCGACGGTCCGCCCATTCCGCGCGTGACGCGAAGAACATGTGAACAGCACAGCCGAACGGGGTGCCCGGCACAGCGGATCAGCCCCAGCGGATTGGCACGGACCGGCAGCCCCGACGCGGAGGGCGTCAGGGCTGCGGGGTGCATCAGGGGTGTCCGGACGGGCGGCTCAGGGGTTGAGGCCCTTGCCGCGCAGCCAGGCCGCCGGGTCGATGCCGTCGGCGCTGCCGCCCGGGTGGACCTCGAGGTGGAGGTGGGCCCCGGTGACGTTCCCGGTCGCGCCCACCCGGCCGATCACATCACCGGTGGCGACCTTCTGGCCGACGCTGACGCTGATCGACGACTGGTGGCAGAACCACAGCTCGGTGCCGTCGTCCAGGGTCAGGATGGTGCGGTAGCCGTAGGAACCGGCCCAGCCGGCCTCGGTGATGGTGCCGCTGTGGACGGCCTTGATGAGGGTGCCCGTCGGCGCGGCGAAGTCGAGACCCGTGTGGTAGCCGGAGGACCAGAGGGAACCGGCCTGGCCGAAGGTCGAGGTGATGGTGTACGAGGAGGTCGGCAGCGTGTACTGCTTGGCCAGTTCGGCCAGGCGCGCGGCCTCGGCCTTCGCGGCGGCTTCCTCGGCGGCCTTCTTCTTCGCGGCGGCGGCCTTGGCCTCCGCCTCCTTCTCGGCCTTGGCGGCGGCGTCGGCCTCGGCCTCGGCCGCTGCGGCGAGTGCCTTGACCTCGACCTGGGACTGCTGCGACTCGGCCTGCGCCATGATCCGGCTGCGCAGCGCCTCGCCGGCGTCGGCGGCGCTCTCCTCGGTGTCCAGGGCGGCTTCGGAGCCGAAGCCGGCGAGGGCCGGCGCGGCTTCCTGGACGGGCTCGTCGTCGTCGGAGATGAGCGAACCGACGTTGGGCAGGTCCGGCATCGAGATGGAGACCGGGGCCTTGCCGGTGTTGGCGCTGGCCATGCCACCCGCGCTGACGGCGGCGATGACGCCGACACCGAGGACGGTGGAGCTGCGGGCGAATCCGCCGCCGCGCTGCTTGGCGACGCGGTGCTTGCCGCGTACCGGGCGAGTGGACTCCGCGGTGGGGTTCCACTCCTCCCAAGGTCCCTCGTCGGTGCGATAGCCGCCGTAGCCGAAGGTGTCGGTGGACGGCTGGCTGGGCGCGTACGGGGCCTCGGGGGCAGGCGGGTTGGACGCCACGCGGGCGCACTCCTTTCCTTCCGTCGCCTACCGGGTTAGCTGACGGGTTCGGAGCGGGAAGGTCTCCTACGCGCGTATACCGGTCGTGGACTCTGCGAGTTCACGACGGCTTCCGCGTGATTCACCCCAAGGTGGTGGTTCCCCGGTTCCCTTGCGGGATTCGGCACGTGCCGCACGGAGCCGACTCTGGTGCCGGCTGGGACGACCGCGCTGCGTTATCGAACGTTAATAGACCCGGGGGTGGGTTTCCAAGCCGTTCCTCTTGATCAACATCATTCCCGGCCTGGACTTTTAGGCCACCAGCGGTGAAAAACGGGCGAGTTGACCGCCCCCCGCCATGCCCCGTAAACGCCCCGTCAGTCATAGGAGTGGTGATGGTAACTCAGTTGTAATGCGCAGGGCGGTCGCCCGGTCACCGGCAGTAAGGGGATGGGATGCGCGACGAAAACACCGAAGGCCGGAACCCTTTCGGATTCCGGCCTTCGGTTCATCAGTAGCGGGGACAGGATTTGAACCTGCGACCTCTGGGTTATGAGCCCAGCGAGCTACCGAGCTGCTCCACCCCGCGGCGATGAACACAACTGTACGCCATCGGCGGGGCAGAAAGCACATCGGTTGATCACCGGGGCCCCGGCGGCCTCAGAGGAGGTGGCGGTTCGGCTCCTTCGCCCGCTCCTCGTACTCCGGAAGCACGAGGACGTCGACGCCCCGGCCCGCCAGCAGACCGGTTCCGTCCGCGTCCGTGACGAAGGTGTCCGGCTCGCGCCAGGCCGTGACCACCCGGCCCACTCCGGCGTCGAGGATGAGGCGGGCACAGGGCGCCGGGCGGGAGGATCGGCGGGCGCACGGTTCGAGGCTGCTGTAGACGGTGGCCGCGGGCAGCCGGGGATCGGCGGGGTCGAGCTTCGCGAGGGCGGCCTCCTCGGCGTGCACGACCGGGTCGCCGGCCTCGCGGGAGTGGCCGCGCGCCAGCTCCGTGCCGTCGGCGGCCACGATCACGGCGCCGACGCTGAAGGCGGTCTCCGACGGCGGACAGTCGGCCGCGAGGGCGCAGGCCAGGGCCAGCCAGTGCCGGTCGGCCGCGGCGGGCAGCGGTCCCGTGCCGGGTGCGGTGGGCTCGTAGCGGTTCAGGACGACGTCCTCGATACGCCGGGACTCCACCAGGCGCAGCCGTCCGCCCTGGTAGCCGCCGGGCCCGAAGAGGCGGGGCGCGGACGGGTCGCCCACGAAGAGCGGGGCGAGGACGAGCTGGAGCTCGTCGGCGAGGCCCTGCCGGAGCAGCTGGGTGTGGACGGTGCCGCCGCCCTCGACCATGAGCCGCCGTACGCCGCGGACGTCGTGGAGGTGTTCGAGGAGGCGGCGCCAGTCCACTTCGGGGCCGAGCGGGACGGCGTCCGCGGCGATGCCCAGCGCACGGATCCGGTCGGCGCCCTTCTCCGTCGTGTACACGATCTTCTCGCCGCCCGTGTGCCAGAAGTTCGCCGCCGGATCCAGCTCGCCCGAGTCGCTGACGGTGACCTTGAGGGGGTACGCAGGCCGCCCGGCGGCCACGCGGGCGGCGCGGCGCTCGGGGGAGTTCACGAGGAGCCGGGGATTGTCGGCGCGGATCGTGCCGGCGCCGACGAGGATGGCGTCGACCGAGGCCCGGACCTCGTCGACACGGTCGAAGTCGGCGCGGCCGGAGAGAAGCAGGCGCTCGGGCGTGGTGTCGTCCAGGTAGCCGTCGAGAGAGACGGCGGCGGACAGCAGGACGTACGGGTACGGCATCGACGCGGCTCTCCGGTGGGGTGACGGGCAGGGCTGACGGGCAGGACTTGACGGGCAGGACTTGGTTCAAGTTTGAAACAAACTTACACTGGGGGCATGACGACTCGCTGGCTCACCCCCGAGGAGCAACGCGCCTGGCGCGCGTATGTTGCCGGCTACCTCCTCCTCGAGGACGCGATCGACCGGCAGCTCCAGCAGGAGGCCGGCATGCCCCACCTGTACTACTCCATCCTCGCCAACCTCTCCGACATCCCGGAACGGCGGCTGCGGATGACCGACCTCGCGGAACGGCTGAAGATCACCCGCAGCCGGCTGACCTATGCGGTGTCCCGGCTGGAGAAGGACGGGCTGGTGCGGCGCGAGGACTGCCGCTGGGACAAGCGCGGCAGCGTCGCGGTCCTGACGGACGAGGGCATGACGGTGCTGGAGAACGTCGCGCCCGGCCACGTCGGGACGGTTCGCGCGGCCCTCTTCGACCGGCTCACCCCCGAGCAGGTGGGACAGCTGGAGGAGATCTTCACGCAGGTCGCACGCGGGTTCCAGGAGAACGGCGACGGCGAGACGGCGCCCGAGGACCTCCCGTGGCGCCGGCGCTCGTCGCCCTGCTCGGGAACCGGGACTCCCTGACCGCGGGCCCTGTGAGGGGCGCCACACACCGGTTGCTTCAAATTTAAAGCATGGGGTAGGGTCTCGGCTCGTTGGATCTGCTTCAAATCTGAAGCACAGGGTGGCCCTGTGCCGCCCTGTCACCGTCCTCCGGACCCGGGAGACCGCATGCCCGACACCCCCGCCGCCACCCCGCGCGCCCGCGTCCGGGTGCCGCTGCGCTTCCCCGACGGCTACTCCGTCGACGCCGAACTGGTCACCTTCCACGGTCTCGCCGACGGCCAGGAGCACGTCGCCGTCGTCCTCGGCGAGCCGGCCGCCGGCGCCACCCCCCTGGTCCGGCTGCACTCCGAGTGCCTGACCGGTGACGTCTTCGGCTCCGCCCGCTGCGACTGCGGGCCGCAGTTGCGCGAGGCGGTCGAGCGCATAGCCGTCACGGGCGGTGTCCTGCTCTACCTCCGTCAGGAGGGCCGCGGCATCGGTCTCTACAACAAGCTCGACGCGTACGCCCTCCAGGACCAGGGCCTGGACACCTACGAGGCGAACGCCGCGCTCGGCCTGCCCGAGGACGACCGGGACTACACGGCCGCCGCCCAGATGCTGCGCGCGCTGGGCATCACGAGCCTGGATCTGCTGTCCAACAACCCGGACAAGGCAGGCCAGTTGCGCGACCTGGGCATCGACGTCCAGGACCGGGTCCCGACGGGCGTCTTCACCACCCCGCACAATGTCCGCTACCTGCGCGCGAAGGTCCTGCAGACCCAGCACACGCTGGCGCTGGCCGACCTCACCGGGCTCAGCGTGGGCTGACCGCGGGCGGCGCGAACGGGCCGTCCAGCGCGGCCCATTGGAGCAGCATGATGGTCTTCGCGTCCGCGATCGCGCCGGTGCGGACGAGGCCGAGGGCCTCGGTGAAGGGGAGTTCGACGACGGCGATGTCCTCGCCCTCGGCCGCCACGCCCGCCGTGTCCGCTCCGGGGGCGGAGGCGTCGTAGGGGGCGGCGAAGAAGCTGAGGCGCTCGGTGACCGAACCGGGGCTCATGAACGCGTCGAAGACATGCTCGACGTCGTGCACCGCCCGGCCGGTCTCCTCGGCCGCCTCGCGGCGGATCGCCTCGCGCGGGTCGTCGCCGTCCAGGAGCCCGGCGGCCGCCTCCAGCAGCATGCCGTCCGGATGTCCGTTGACGTACGCGGGCAGCCGGAACTGCCGGGTGAGCAGGACGGTACGGCGGTGGGGGTCGTAGAGGAGGATCGTGGCCCCGTCGCCTCTGTCGTACGTCTCGCGCTGTTCGCGGCTCCAGTGGCCGTCGCTGTGCCGGTAGTCGAAGGTGGTGCGGCGCAGGACGGACCAGTCGCAGGCGAGGACCTCCACGTCGAGGACGCGGACCCGCTCGTTGCCCGTGAGGTCGCGTCCGTGGCGGTCGAGTCCGGTACGGCCGCGGGGGTCGGGGAGGTCGATGCCGGGGGTGCCGGGGGCGGGGCGGGCCGGCGCGCCCCGGGAGCCGGGGGCGGGGGCGGGGGCGGGCGAGGTGGTGACGTGCTCGGTCATCGTTGGCCTTCGGGGAGGTGGGCGGCGGGATCGGCGGTGCGGGCGTCGGGGACGTCGGCGAGGTCGGCGTAGACCGGCTTGCCCTGGGCACGGGCCTGCTCGGCCATCCGGTCCGCACCCTCGGAAGGACCGCCGATGCGCAGCACGGCGTCACAGCGCTCCAGCAGGCGTTCGGCGACGGGGTGGAAGAGTGCGTCGAACAGCGGGTCGCCGGGGGCGGCGCCGCCCGCCGTCTCCAGCAGGGGCAGCGCGAGCGCCTCGCCGGTGACGGGCAGATGCCCGGCGCGGAACAGGACGAGCGCGACCTCGTTCATCGCCCTCACATTGGCCGCGAGCTTCGCGGGGTCGTCGCCGGTGCCCGAACGGTACGGGCCGGCGACCAGGATCATCAGCGGTTCCACGGGGTCTCCTGAGGTGGGTTCAGGCCAGCCGGGTCTCGACGCCGGCCTCCCGCAGGGCGGCCAGGGTCTGCGGGCCGCCGGGATGGGTGGCGGGGTCCGCCGCGGCGGCGTCGGTGACGAAGGAGTCCACGGCGTCCAGCGGGGCGACCTGGCTGAAGGCGCGCACGCCCAGCTTGGTCGCGTCGGCGACGGCGACCGTACGAGCCGCCTGGCCGAGCCCCGCCTGCTTGACGGCCGCGTCCTCAAGGGAGAACTCCGACCAGCCGTGTGCGGCGTGCACCCCGCCGATCGACATCACGAACACGTCGAAGGCCAGGGACTCGAGGGTGCGCAGGGCCAGCGGCCCGACGAACGACCGCTCACCCGGGCGGGACCTGCCGCCGACGACCAGCAGGTCGATGCCCGGCCGGTCGGCCAGCCGCAGCGCGGCCTGGAGGCTGAGCACGGCCACGGTCAACGGGCCCCGCGCGGCCAGGTGTTCCGCCACGTGCACGGTGGTGGTCCCGGCGTCCAGCAGCACCCGTGACCCCGGCTCGACGAGTCCGGCGACGGCCGCGCCGAGCCGGTCCTTCGTCGCCGCCTGCCACGCCTGCCGGGCCTCGAAGCCGCCGCCCTCCTCGCGAGGCCGCCCGGCGACGGCCCCGCCGTGCACCCGCCGCACCAGCCCCTGGCGCTCCAGCACGTCCAGGTCCCGGCGCACGGTCATCTCCGAGACCCCGAGCCGCTGGGCGAGCTCGACGACGGAGACCCGCCCCGGCGCCCGGCCATGCCCACGGTCCTGCCCCGTGTCATGTCCTTGGCCCGTGCCGTGTCCCTGCACGAGGCGGAGGGTCAGGTCGAGACGGTCTGCGACATCCATGACGGCATTTCTACCATGCTGCCGTTCGAACGAACAACGACATGTTCATCTCCCGTTACGGGTCACGCGCCTGCCCCGGCTCGGCAGTTCGGGGCCGCCGGCCCTGCGCCGGCCTCCATGGCGGGCGGAACCGACCAACCAGGGGCTGGATACCTCCCCTGACAAGAACAGCTTTTCTCGTGCGCAACGATCAGACATCACCTACCGGCCGCTCGCCGCGACGAGGTGAGGCCTAGAATGCGATCTCATGCCGAAGCCTGACGAGCTGATCGTTGACATCGCCGCCCTTGTGGAGTCCGGGCACAGCAATCAGATGCCCCTGACCGTGGTCACCGGTGGTGCTGTCATCACCGGTCGACTGGCCACCGAAGCCATGTGGAGGCAGCGGGTGTCGGAGGTGCTGACGAACTCCGCCCAGCTGGCCGAGTTCTCCGCCGTCTTCGACACCCCCCCGAAGAAGGACGGGCCGCCCACGCACCTGCACTTCCATGTCGCCCGGATCCTCCAGGGCACGGTGGGGATCCCGGAGACGGGCGGGATGTACCGCGTGGCGATCGAGGACGTCAGCGCCTGGACCATCGGGGACTTCAGCTACTCCGACCACTGATCCGCGGGCCCACCGCCGCACCGCGCCCCGCCCGCCCTGCCGCGCCGCGAGCGGTACGGCCCGGAACGGAAACAGCGCTCGGGTCGACCGAGGTCGACCCGAGCGCCGCGTCGCAGGCAAAAGGGGTTTCCCCCGCCTGCCGCCGGTAGGCCCTGTGGGACTCGAACCCACAACCAATGGATTAAAAGTCCACTGCTCTGCCAATTGAGCTAAGGGCCCAGGCGATGTTGCCTCCCCGAGCATAGCCGGACGTGGCCGTGTCTCCGATCGGGTATCGGAGACACGGGCGCGCCGGGCGACGCGAAGCGAGGGGGACCGGTCACCGCTCCGGCAGTTCGGCGGGTGCCCCCGCCCGTGCCGCCTCGCGCGCGATGGTCCGTTCGTGCGCGGGATCGAGGAACCACTTCCGGGCGGAGACCTGCCACCACACCCCCGCGAAGCCCAGCACCACGAGGACGGCGATCGGGGCGTAGTTGAAGGTCTCCCAGGTGACCGGGGAGACCTGGGGCAGCATGAACAGGACGGTGATGACGGCCACCCACACCACCGACACCACGCCGATCGCCCTCGACCAGCGGCCCAGGTGCCACGGCCCCCGCGCGAAGGCGTCGCCCTTGCGGAGGCGCAGCAGGGTCGGGATGACGTACGCGATGTAGAGGCCGATGACGGCGATCGAGGTGACGGCCGCGTACGCGGTCACGTTGATCAGATACGGCAGGCCCAGCAGCAGCGCGCCGCCGGCCGCCAGCCAGACCGCCGCGACGGGCGTGCGGGTGCGCGCGCTGACCGTGTGCCAGATGTGCGAGTACGGCAGCGCGCCGTCCCGTGAGAAGGCGTAGATCATGCGGCTGTTGGCGGTCACGGACGCCATCCCGCAGAACAGCTGGGCGCCGATCACCACGAGCAGCAGCAGCTTGCCGGCGGTCGCGCCGAGCGCGTCGAGCAGGATCTGGGCGGGGGGCGCGCCGGTCGGGGAGGCGAGCGCGGCGTCGTAGGACTGGATGGCGTAGGTGAAGCCGAGCAGCAGCACGAAGCCCGCTATCCACGAGGTCCAGATGGACCGCACGATGCCCTTGGGGCCGGCCGTCGACGCGTCGTGCGTCTCCTCGGTCATGTGGGCGGAGGCGTCGTACCCGGTGAAGGTGTACTGGGCCATCAGCAGGCCGAGCAGGACGACGTACACGCCGCTGCCCCAGCCGGTGTTGTTCACGAACTCGCCGAACACGAAGGACGTCGAACGGTGCTCGTCGGGGACGAAGGCCAGCGCGCCGACGATGACGCCCACGCCCAGCACGTGCCACCACACGCTCACGCTGTTGAGGAGGGCGACGATCCGCACCCCGAAGGTGTTCAGCAGCCCGTGCAGCACCAGGATCCCGGCGAAGAGCAGGACCGTACGGCAGGGTGTCACCTCGAAGCCGAACTGGAGGTTCAGATAGGCGCCGAGGAAGGACGCGGCCCCGAAGTCGATGCCCGCCGTCACCGCGACCTGGCCCAGCACGTTGAACCAGCCCGTGAACCAGGCCCAGGCCGCCGCCGATCGCGGGGGCGCCAGCCGGTGCGCCCAGAAGTACAGGCCCGCCGAGGTCGGGTACGCCGAACAGATCTCGGCCATGGACAGGCCGACGAAGAGGGTCATCAGCCCCACGACGACCCAGCCCCAGGTGATCACCGCAGGACCGCCCGTGTTCATACCGAACAGGTACAGCGTCAGACAGCCCGACAGGACCGAGATGATCGTGAAGGAGACCGCGTAGTTGGAGAACGCCGACATGCGGCGGGCGAGGACCTGGGTGTAACCGAGTTCGGCCAGCAGCTCTTCGTCCGAGAGTTTCCCGGGAGACTGCCGGCCCGCTGTGCCGTCATCTGTCATGCCCCCAGCAATTCCCCAGCCGGAGTCGTGACACACGTCACAACTTGGCCAGAAAGCGCCCTCGACGAAAACGCCGTGGCCCCCACCGGTGTGCGGTGGGGGCCACGGCGTTCACTCGCCTGGGCCGACGTCAGCCGTTGCGCTTCCAGCGCGGCTTGTCGTCGCGGCGGCCGGTCGTGCCGGAGCCCGAGCCGGAGCCGGAGCCGGTGCCACGGTGGTCGTCACGGCGACCGAACGGGCGGTCGTGGCCGCCGGAGCGGAAGCCCGGGCGGTCGTCGCGGCGGTCACGGTTGAACGGACGGTCGCTGCCACGGTGGGTGGACGGACGCTCGTCACGACGGTCGCGGTTGAAGCCGCCCGTGGGCCGGTCGTCGCGGCGGAAGCCGCCCGAGGGACGCTCGTCACGACGGTCGCGGTTGAAGCCGCCCGAGGGGCGGTCGTCGCGGCGGAAGCCGCCGGAGGGACGCTCGTCGCGACGGTCGTCACGGCGGTCGTCACGACGGTCGCGGTTGAAGCCGCCCGCGGGACGCTCGTCACGACGCTCGAAGGAACGGCCGCCACGGTCGGCGCCGCCACGGTCGTCACGGCGGTCACGGTTGAAGCCGCCGCGGTCGTCACGACGCTCGAAGGAACGGCCACCGCGGTCGTCGCGACGGTCGTCACGGCGGAAGCCGCCGCGCTCGCCGTCACGGCGGTCACGGTTGAAGCCACCGCGGTCGTCACGGTTGAAACCGCCACGGTCGTTGTCACGGCGCTCGAAGGAACGGCCGCCACGGTCGTCGCGACGGTCGTCACGGCGCTCGTAGTTGCCCCGCTCGTCGCGGCGCTGGCGCGGCTGCTCGTACGCGGCACGCTCGGCGGGCTGCTCGGAGACCGCGGCCACGGCCGGCGCCTCCGTCACGGCGTTCTGCTCGACGACCGCCTCGGCGGCCGCGACGACAGCCGCCTCCGGGTCCTCGCCGCGCTCGCGCGCCACGCGGGCCACCAGACGGTCGGCCTCCTCACGCAGCTCGGTCGCACGCCGCTGCGCGCGCTCCAGCTCCTTGGTGAGTTCGGAGACCTCGCGCTCGGCCTGCTGCGCCGCGTTGCCCGCGGACTCGGCCTGGACCTCCGTCATCGAGCGGGCGCCGGTGATCTCGGCGACCTCCGGCTCGAAGGCGGCGCCGCCCTGGATGATGTGACGCCCGGCGTCGACGCCCGCGTCCTCCATCAGACGGAAGATCTGACGGCGCTGGTGCGGCAGCGAGAGGGAGACGACCGTGCCGGTGCGGCCGGCTCGCGCCGTGCGGCCCGCGCGGTGCAGGTAGTCCTTGTGGTCGCCCGCCGGGTCCACGTTGAGCACCAGGTCGATGCCGTCGACGTGGATGCCGCGGGCGGCGACGTCGGTCGCGACGAGCGCGTTGACGTAGCCCTTCTTGAAGTCCTCGAGCACGCGGGTGCGCGCACCCTGCGTCATACCGCCGTGCAGCGCGTCGGCCTTCACACCGGAGTCGCAGAGCTGCTCGGCGATACGGTCGGCGCCGAGCTGGGTGCGGACGAAGATGATCGTGCGGCCCTTGCGGGAGGCGATCGCGGCGGTGACCGGCGCCTTGTCCTTGGGCTTCACGATCAGGATGTGGTGCGACATGGTCGTGACGTTGCCCTGGGCGCTGTCGACCTCGTGCGTGACGGGGTTGCTCAGGTAGCGCTTGACCAGCGTGGAGATCTCGTTCTCCATCGTGGCCGAGAACAGCATGCGCTGGCCGCCGCCGGGGATCTGGTCGAGCAGCTCGGTGACCTCGGGCAGGAAGCCCAGGTCGGACATCTGGTCGGCCTCGTCGAGAACGGCGACCTGGACGTTCTCGAGCGAGCAGGCGCCACGGTTGATGAGGTCACGCAGACGGCCCGGGGTGGCGACGAGGACGTCGACGCCGCGCTCCAGGGCGTACATCTGGTTGCTCATGGACGTACCGCCGCAGACGACCTTCATCTTGAGGCCGAGTACGTCGCCGTACGGCTGAAGCGCGTCCGCGACCTGCATCGCGAGCTCACGCGTCGGCGTCAGGATGATGCCGCGGGGCTTCTTCTTGTCGGTGTGGCCGCCGGACAGCGACGCCAGCAGCGGCAGACCGAACGAGAGGGTCTTGCCGGAGCCGGTGCGGCCACGGCCGAGGATGTCCTTGCCGGCCAGGGCGTCCGGGATGGTCGCCGCCTGGATCGGGAAGGGGCTGGTCACGCCGTTCTGCACGAGCTTGCGCACGACGCCCTCGGGGAGCCCGAGGTCGGAGAAGGTGAGTCCGGGGGCCTCGGGGGTCTCGGGAGTCGCCTCGACGGCTGCCTCGACTGCTGCCTCGATGGCCTCAGCGGTCCCGACGGTCTCGGTGACCTCGATCGCCTCGAGGGTGATCGGCTCGTCGTTGTTCTCGGGCACGACGGAGTGATCAGTACTGGAAATGGACATGCGAATGCGAAACCTTCCGGAGTCTCAAGTCGGCACGCGCCCGTCAACTCCGTGTCGCATTGCACTACGACCGCCTCTATGCGGTCAGCCACGGCAAGGGAGAGTACGCGCCACACGGCGCGCTCTGCGGTGGCGCCGGGCAAATGGGATCAAACGATCTACCACTATAAGCACCCTGGCCACCGAAGGCAAACCGAGCCCCATCACCGCAGCTCAGCGGCCCTCTCGGGTCCGAGCGGAAGGCCCCGGGCGGACCCGGACCGAAGGGCCTGCGCGAGACGGACGACCCGCCCGGGCGGACACCCCGACCGGCAGGTGCGGCGGACGTCCCGCCCGGAAGGCGCACCCGCCCGGGACGGACACCCTGCCCGGACCGGAACACCTGTTCCTAGGCGGGCGTGCCCGCCTCCGGTGCCGGTTCCCGGTCCACCAGCTGCGCCGCCGCTCCTCCGTCGCCCTCGTGCGCCGAGGACGACGGCTCGGCGACCGTTGGCTCCGGCGTGGGCGACGGCGGCTCCGGCGTGGGCGCGGGCGGCTCCGGGTCCGGCGAGCGCGTGGGCGCGGGCTGCTGCGCCCCGGTCGGCGTCGGCGCCCCCGGCCGGTGGCTCGTCCCCGGCCGCACCGGCCCCGCCGAGGCCGGCGCGCTCCGCCCCGCCGACGGCGCCGCCGAGGCCGACGCCGAGGCACTCGCCCCGCCCTTGTCACCCTTTCGGTGCCCGTGCTTGCCGTCGCCGTCCGCCGCGCCCATCCCCAGGCCGCCCCCCGAGCCCGCCGAGACCCCGCCGGGGGCCTCACCGCCGGGGTGTCCCGCCGAGTGCGACGGCTTGGCCCGATCGCCCTCCTCGTGTCCCACGCTCATGCAGCCGGCGGCCGCGGCGACGGCCAGGACCGTCGCGGCCAGACGAACGGGTACGTACAAGGGGCGCACGGGGCCACCTCCGGGGCAGGCGTAAGGAGTCGACGTGTCAACTCCCGGCGCCCGCAAGAAGACACGCGCCGACGCGCGCCCCTGTGCCGTACGGCTCAGCCGTAGCCGAGGGCGTGCAGCCGCGCGTCGTCGATGCCGAAGTGGTGGGCGATCTCGTGCACCACCGTCACCTCCGTCTCCGCGACGACGTCCTCCCGTGTGCTGCACATCCGCAGGGTCGGCCCCCGGTAGATCGTGATCCGGTCCGGCAGCACACCGGCGTACCACTCCCCGCGGTCCGTCAGCGGGGTCCCCTCGTACAGCCCGAGCAGCTCGGGATCGTCCGCCGCCGGTTCGTCCTCGACGAACACCGCGACGTTGTCCATCAGTCGCGTCAACTCCGGCGGAATCCGGTCCAGCGCCTCGGCGACCAGTTCCTCGAACTCCTCGCGCGTCATCTCCAGCACAGGACCATTGTCCGGTACGACGCGGTCGGGGGAGGTCACCGACCGTCCGCATACCAGCGCCCGGACCGGGGCATAGGGCACCAATGGTCCGCGCCCGCCTCCCCACCGCACTCCTGAAGCGTCCCGAGTCCGCCGGGCGCCGGAACCCGGTCCCCGAACTCGCCGCCCGGCCCAGCCCCTGGATCCGGGCTCTCGGGCTGACCGCCGTGGTCCTCATCGGCGCCTGGCTCGGCCTGCTGATCGTCGGGGACGTCCGGGTGTCCGTCGGCCCCATGAACACGACGATGACCCTGCGCCCGTCCGTCACCGGCGGCACGAAGATCAACATTTCTCCGCTCGGCGCGCTCAGCCTGGACAGCCACAACGCCCCGGTCCGCCTCGACGTGAACGTGGACCAGCTCGACCCCGAGCGCTCGCAGGCCCTCGTCGACCATCCCGAACGCCTCTCCGGCCTGCAGGACGAGGTCGCCCGCGACATCGAGCAGGGCACCCTGGACCTCGCGCTCCGCTCGGTCGTCGCCGTGGTCTCCGGTGCCACCGCGCTCGGCCTCGCCGTCTACCGCAGGCCCCGCCGCGCCCTGGCCGCCGGCGGTCTCGCCCTGACCCTGCTGGCCGCCTCGGGCGCGACCGCGTACGCCACCTGGAACCCCAAGTCGGTGCTGGAGCCGCGGTTCTCGGGCCTGCTGTCCTCCGCACCCTCGCTCGTCGGCAACGCACGCAGCATCGTCACCGAGTTCGACGTCTACCAGCAGGAACTCGCCCGCCTGGTCACCAACGTGACCAAGCTCTACGACGTCACCTCCACGCTGCCCGCCTTCCAGCCCGACCCGACCACGGTCCGGGTGCTGCACGTGTCCGACATCCACCTCAACCCCGCGAGCTGGAAGATCATCGTCTCGCTCGTGGAGCAGTACAAGGTCGACGTGATCGTCGACTCCGGCGACACGATGGACCACGGCTCGGCGGCGGAGAACGGCTTCCTGGACCCCATCGCCACCCTGGGCGCGCCGTACGTGTGGGTCAGGGGCAACCACGACTCGCTCGTCACCCAGCGCTACCTCGAGGGCATGAAGAACGTGCACGTCCTCGACGACGGCCGCGCGGTCACTCTCGCCGGGCTGCGCTTCGCGGGCATCGGCGACCCCCAGTTCACTCCCGACCGCTCCTCCGCGCCCGGCGCCGAGGAGTCCCAGGAGGCGGCGGGCGCCCGGCTGGCCCAGGCCCTGCGCGCCCAGCGGGACGCCGGCACCCCGGCGGACGTGGCCATCGCCCACGAGCCCTCCGCCGCCCGGGGCACGGACGGCGAGGTGCCACTCGTCCTGGCCGGCCACCTCCACCACGAGGACATGGAGGTCATGAAGAAGGGCACGCGGCTGCGCGTCGAGGGCTCGACGGGCGGCAGCGGCCTGCGTGCCGTGGAGGGCAAGTACCCGGACCCCATCGAGGCGTCGATCCTCTACTTCGACCGCGGCACCCGCCGCCTCCAGGCCTGGGACGAGATCAAACTCGGCGGCCTGGGCCTGACGACGGCCGAGGTCAGCCGCCACCTCCCGAAGGAGAACCTGCCCGGAGCCGCACCGTCCCCGAGTCCGTCCCCGAGCTCCTCCCCGAGTCCGTCCCCGACCCCCTCCACCGGCCCGCCGCTCAGCCCCTCCACCGGCCCGTCCGTCCGCCCCTCCGCGACCCCTTCCAGGACGGCCCCGTAAACCGTTTTGGCGATACCCCCCGCCATCCCATATGCTCATGACGTCCCCGACGCGCTGAGAAGCGCCCAGGCGGGCCGATAGCCCTCATCGTCTAGCGGCCTAGGACGCCGCCCTTTCAAGGCGGTAGCACGGGTTCGAATCCCGTTGGGGGCACGCAACACCGTGTGCGACACTGTCGTACACAACAGCTGGGTCCTGTGGAGCAGTTTGGAGTGCTCGCCACCCTGTCAAGGTGGAGGCCGCGGGTTCAAATCCCGTCAGGACCGCTGAGGTTTCACGTGAAACCTCGTGGCTGGGTAGCTCAGTTGGTACGAGCGATCGCCTGAAAAGCGATAGGTCGCCGGTTCGACCCCGGCCCCAGCCACCAGAACGAAAACCCCCTCCGGGTGACCGGAGGGGGTTTTCGTCGCTGTGCGCAGGACGGGGCCGCGCCAAAAGCACTCGCCCCTTCTTTCGCCGAGATGAGATCCTGGATCGCGTATGTCTACGCACCCCACTCCCGGCGCCTCCGCTCCGGGCACCCCCGCCCTCGGTGACCTCGCCTCCCGCCTGACCGAGCTGTCCCTGCGCGACGCGCACCGGCTCGGGCGCAGGCTCGAAGGCGCGCGCAAGATCCGCAAGCCGGAGACCCGTGCCGCCGTCCTCGCCGAGATCGAGGCGGAGGTCGCACAGGTCGAGGAGCGGATGGTCCTGCGGCGCGGCCGGGTACCCGCCGTCTCGTACCCCGAGCAGCTCCCCGTCAGCCAGAAGAAGGACGAGATCGCGGCCGCCATCCGTGATCACCAGGTCGTCATCGTCGCCGGTGAGACCGGGTCCGGCAAGACCACCCAGATCCCCAAGATCTGTCTCGAACTGGGGCGCGGCGTCCGCGGCATGATCGGGCACACGCAGCCCCGCCGGATCGCCGCCCGCACCGTCGCCGAGCGGGTCGCGGAGGAACTCAGCACACCCCTCGGCGAGGCCGTCGGCTGGAAGGTGCGGTTCACCGACCAGGTGAACCCGGACGCCACCTTCGTGAAGCTGATGACGGACGGCATCCTGCTCGCGGAGATCCAGACCGACCGTGAGCTGCGCGCGTACGACACGATCATCATCGACGAGGCCCACGAGCGGTCCCTCAACATCGATTTCCTGATGGGCTACCTGGCCCAGCTGCTCCCCCGCCGCCCGGACCTCAAGGTCGTCATCACCTCCGCGACCATCGACCCGGAACGCTTCTCCCGGCACTTCGGCGAAGCCCCGATCGTCGAGGTCAGCGGGCGGACGTATCCGGTGGAGGTCCGTTACCGGCCGCTCCTCGAAGAGGACGCCGAGGACGCCGACCGCGACCAGATCACCGCGATCACCGACGCCGTGGAAGAGCTCATGGGCGAGGGGAAGGGCGACATCCTCGTCTTCCTCTCCGGTGAACGGGAGATCCGGGACACGTCCGACGCGCTGGAGAAGAAGAAGTACCGCTTCACCGAGGTGCTGCCCCTCTACGCCCGGCTCTCGCACGCCGAGCAGCACCGGGTCTTCCAGCAGCACACGGGCCGCAGGATCGTTCTGGCGACGAACGTGGCCGAGACGTCCCTGACCGTCCCGGGCATCAAGTACGTCATCGATCCCGGCTTCGCCCGGATCAGCCGCTACAGCCACCGCACCAAGGTCCAGCGGCTGCCCATCGAGCCGATCTCGCAGGCCAGCGCGAACCAGCGCAAGGGCCGCTGCGGCCGGACCAGCGACGGCATCTGCATCCGGCTGTACGACGAGGACGACTTCCTCGCCCGTCCGGAGTTCACGGACGCGGAGATCCTCCGTACCAACCTGGCGAGCGTCATCCTCCAGATGACCGCGGCGGGCCTCGGCGACATCGAGAAGTTCCCCTTCATCGACCCGCCGGACCACCGCAACATCCGCGACGGCGTACAGCTGCTCCAGGAGCTGAACGCGCTGGACCCGGCCGAGAAGGACCCCCGTCGGCGGCTCACCCAGACCGGCCGCAAACTGGCCCAGCTGCCCGTCGACCCGCGCCTCGCCCGCATGGTGCTGGAGGCCGACAAGAACGGCTGTGTGCGCGAGGTCATGGTGATAGCCGCCGCGCTGTCCATCCAGGACCCGCGTGAGCGCCCGGCCGACAAGCAGACCCAGGCCGACCAGCAGCACGCCCGCTTCAAGGACGAGACGAGCGACTTCCTCGCCTATCTCAACCTGTGGCGGTACGTCCGCGAGCAGCAGAAGGAGCGGGGGTCCTCCTCCTTCCGGCGTATGTGCAAGCAGGAGTACCTGAACTTCCTGCGCATCCGTGAGTGGCAGGACATCTACACACAGCTCCGCACGGTCGCCAAACAGATGGGGATCCATCTGAACGAGGAGGACGCGCCCGAACAGAGTGTCCACGTCTCGCTCCTCGCCGGCCTGCTCTCGCACATCGGCATGAAGGACGTGAAGGACGGCAACAAGAACGAGTACCTGGGCGCGCGGAGCGCCAAGTTCGCGATCTTCCCGGGTTCGTCCCTCTTCAAGAAGCAGCCGCGCTTCGTCATGTCCGCCGAGCTGGTGGAGACGAGCCGTCTCTGGGCCCGCGTCAACGCGCGGATCGAGCCGGAGTGGGTCGAGCCGCTCGCCGGGCACCTGCTGAAGCGCACGTACAGCGAGCCGCGCTGGGAGAAGGACCAGGCCGCCGTGATGGCGGACGAGAAGGTCACGCTGTACGGCGTCCCGATCATCGCCCAGCGGAAGGTCAACTACGGCCGGATCGACCCGGAGACCTCCCGCGACCTGTTCATCCGCAATGCGCTGGTCGAGGGCGACTGGCGCACGCACCACAAGTTCTTCGCCGACAACCGCCGGCTCCTCAGCGAGGTCGAGGAGTTGGAGCACCGTGCCCGGCGCCGGGACATCGTGGTGGACGACGAGACGCTGTTCGACTTCTACGACCAGCGGGTGCCCGAACACGTCGTGTCCGGCGCGCACTTCGACTCCTGGTGGAAGCACAAGCGGCACGAGGAGCCCGAGTACCTGGACTTCGAGCGGGAGATGCTCATCCGGGAGTCGGCGGAAGCGGTCACCAAGGCCGACTATCCGGACTCCTGGCGCCAGGGTCAGCTCAAGTTCCGGGTCACCTACCAGTTCGAGCCGGGCGCGGACGCGGACGGCGTGACCGTCCACATCCCGCTCCAGGTCCTCAACCAGGTCACGGACGAGGGCTTCGACTGGCAGATCCCGGGCCTGCGGGAGGAGGTCGTCACGGAGCTGATCCGTTCCCTCCCCAAGCCGATCCGCCGCCACTACGTACCGGCGCCGAACTTTGCGAAGCGTTTCCTGGACAGTGCGGTGCCCCTGCAGGAGCCGCTCACGACGACCATGGCGCGTGAGCTGAGGCGCATGGTCGGCGTCCCGTTCGAGGCCGAGGACTTCGACTGGTCGCGGCTCCCCGACCATCTGAGGATCACCTTCCGGATCGTCGACGAGCGGCGCCGCAAGCTGGCCGAGGACAAGGACCTCGAGACCCTGAAGCTCCGGCTGAAACCGAAGGCGAGGCAGGCCATCTCGCAGGCGGCCGCGGCCATCGCCGAGCGGCAGGGCGGCGAGTCGCTGGAGCGTTCGGGCCTGACGGACTGGACGATCGGCTCGCTCACCCGCGTCTTCGAGACCCGCCGCGCGGGCCAGCCGGTGAAGGCGTACCCGGCGCTCGTCGACGACGGGGACACCGTGTCCGTGCGCCTCTTCGACACGGAGGCGGAGCAGGCGGAGGCGATGTGGAAGGGCACGCGTCGGCTGATCCTTCGCTCCATCCCGGTCAACCCGGCAAAGTTCGCATCCGAGAAGCTGACGAACGCCCAGAAGCTGGCGCTGTCCGCGAATCCGCACGGTTCGATCCAGGCACTGTTCGACGACTGCGCGACGGCGGCGGCGGACCGGTTGATCGCCGACTTCGGCGGTCCGGCCTGGGACGAGGAGTCGTACCGCAAGCTCTACGACAAGGTGCGCGCGGAGATCGTCGACACGACGGTGCGGACGGTCGGGCAGGTGCAGCAGGTCCTGGCCGCCTGGCAGGCCTGTGAACGCCGCCTGAAGGGCGTACGCAGCCCCGTGCTGCTCGCGAACCTGGCCGACGTGCGCACACAGCTGGACGCCCTCGTGAAGCCGGGCTTCGTGACGTCGGCGGGGCTGCGCCGCCTGCCCGACCTCATGCGCTACCTGGTGGCCGCGGACCGGCGCCTCCAGCAGATGCCGACCGGCGTCCAGCGGGACACCAGCCGCATGGAGAAGGTCCACGAGATGCAGGACGAGTACGCGTGGCTGCTGGAGCAGCTGCCGCGGGGCCGGCCGGTTCCCCAGCAGGTCCTGGACATCCGGTGGATGATCGAGGAGCTCCGGGTCAGCTATTTCGCCCACGCGCTGGGCACGGCGTACCCCGTCTCCGACAAGCGGATCGTGAAGGCGATCGACGCGCTGGCGCCGTGACGGCGCCCGCACGGAGGGTGAGTTCGACCGGCGGGCTCACCCTCCTGTACAGTCCTTCTCGCAGCACAGCGCAACATCAAGTGCCGCAAAACCTGGTCCTGTGGAGCAGTTTGGAGTGCTCGCCACCCTGTCAAGGTGGAGGCCGCGGGTTCAAATCCCGTCAGGACCGCAGTGAAGAGTGAGGCCCGCTTCCCCCTCGAGGGACGCGGGCCTCACTCGTGAGTGGCAGAGAGCCCGGATCTTCGGATCCGGGCTCTCTGCGTCGTCCGCCGGACGTTGTCCGCCGGTGTCTTGACGCCGTCACCCTTCCCCCGGTACCCCAGAAACCGGGGCCCGTTCCCGCGGGGCCCCGAGGGAGGTGGGGCATGGCGGCATCGGTCAGGCACGAGACACGGGCACTGCTTCGCGCACATCTGTCGGCCGCGACCCCTTACCGGCATCTGACCCGCCACTGTCCGATCTGCCACCGCTTGCTGCGGCTGGCGATGGACGGCGCCCCAGGGGGCACGGAGGCCCCTGAGAGGGCCGTGGAAGGCGAGAGCCCCTCGACGGCGTGACCCGAGCCCTCGCGACCGCCCCGCGCGCCGGCGCACGCGTCAACGGCCTTACCTGCGTGGGCAGCTGGAACGGGAGCTTCCCCTAGCGCACATGAGTCAGAGGCAACAAGGCTCCTGGCATGTGACGGGTGTCACGGCATGAGTTTTGAAAACCCGGGTTCTTACCAGGCTCCTACAACTGGTCAATTTTATATGTGCAATTGCACCACTCCGGAGGATGCCCCCCGGAACCCTCCCAGAGCCTCCCCAGACTCCGACAAGGCCGCGCACAGAGCCACCTGATACAACCCGTCGAGCGCCCGCAAGCAGCCCCGAGCACACAAAAAAGATCGCGCTGGACCCGGCGGAGTCCAGCGCGATCGACGACGTTCCGTGTGGGCGAGGGGCCTGTTGGGGCAGGACCCACGTCGCTTGTAGCTAGGTTTCGGGCGTCCGAACAGGTTGGGGGACCTGACGTGTTGCCCGGTTATTCACTTGTTCAGGCCTCGCTGCGCTGCTGCGGGATACCCGCAAGCAGTGCGCGGACCTCGGCCTCGCGATAACGGCGGTGTCCGCCGAGCGTACGAATCGATGTGAGCTTGCCGGCCTTCGCCCACCGCGTGACCGTCTTGGGGTCGACGCGGAACATGGTGGCGACCTCAGCGGGGGTCAGCAGCGGCTCAGCATCAGGGGTGCGAGCGGTCATGAGCGGCCTCCTCGGGAGAACCGAACCTTCTCGGTTCTTTCCTCTAAATTCTGCACCTTGACCCGCGTTGCCCGAAATGGCGGACGCGAGTCGAGTCGGTTATAGGACGAACGGCTTGTCCTCGGCACTACAACTACACCATCCGTCCAGCCGCGTCGGCCAAACCGATGGAATTGCCCCCCAGGTGTTCATCGGCGACGGAAGCCGATGGACCATGCCATAGCGGACAGTCACGCCACTGTGACGATCAGTCACAGGACGATCAGGAGGCATCAGTCCCCCCAAAGCGCTGCAATGCTGAGATTTCCCCCCACAGTGGAGCATAAGCAGGCGGACGGAGCCCTCCCCGGACTCCTTGTCCTATTTTGGCACGAGGAGGGGCAAGCGGCGCAAGGGTCGCGTACGTGCGTTCCATCACCCTTACGACATAAGCCCGGATCGGGACCTACGTCCCGTCAGTTCCGTGAAGTGCGGTTGACCGTACGCTGTTCCACTGGTTCACGGCCGTGACGTAGGTCACTATGGAAAGCGCTGTCGTATCTGTCACATCGTCAGCTCACAGCGGCCGCGGACCCCGCGGCCCCGCTCCCCGCGGCGGACGTCAGTTCGCGGAACGCCGCTCCCGGACCGACCGCCAGCGCTCCACGAGCCGCCCGTAGGCCTCGCCCGCCGCAGCGCCGTCCCCGGTCCGCAGCGCCTCGATGCCCTCGGCCACGTCCTTCGCCGAGTGATCGTCCTCCAGATCACCGGCCGGCAGCACATGCACCAGGCCGCCGTAATCCAGTTCCACCAGCGAACGCGGGTGGAACTCCTCGAGCCAGCGGCCCACGTCCACCAGGCCGTCGATGAGCGGCCCCTCGTCCATGGCGTCCTTCAGCGTCCGCAGCGACCGGGCCACCCGGCGCCGCGCCTGCACCATCGGGGTGCGGTAGCGCAGCACGGGGGGCACCTCCGCCGTCCCCTTCTCGTACTCCCGCTCCTCGTCGGAGACGAGCACGAACCAGTTGAGCGGCACCTGCCAGACGGCCGTACGGATCCACGGGCGGGCGTCGGGGTTGTGTTCCAGCCACCGCTCGTGGTCCTTGGCGGCCTCCTGGCGGACCACCTCGGGGAGCGCCGCCTCCAGGACCGGCCGGGGCAGCTCCTCGTCCAGCTCCGTCAGAGCCAGCCAGCCGCGCAGCCGGGTGCGCCAGGGGCAGACGCAGAGCACCCCGTCCACCTGGACGACGAACGCGTCGCCGCTCTCGTGCACGGGCACCGCGACCGGCGGGGTGGGCAGCAGATCGGCCAGCGAGCGGCGCAGCTCGTCCTGGTAGGTCGGGAGGTCGGGGCGGCCGGCGTAGCGCGTCCAGTGGGTGCGCTCGGGCTCAGCGAAGGCGGCCAGCGGCTCGTACACGCGCAGATAGACCGCGTACGGAACGATCACCGAGGACACCTTGGGCACGCCTGCTCCCTCCCCCATCGGCCGATCGGGAAACCCTGCGAATCGTCCCACGGCGGTACTCCGGGAGAAGGTGATCCCCGACACTGCGAGATCGGCGGGCCACGCAGGCTCTACTCTCAGTCCACAGGCCCCGCCACCCTTACGGTGCCTCCGTTCCGACCGCCGCTCGATACCCGGGAGTCACCACAGTGACCGACGTTTCCGGCGCACCTGCTGATGTACTGCACACCCTGTTCCACTCGGACCAGGGCGGTCATGAGCAAGTCGTGCTCTGCCAGGACCGCGCCAGCGGCCTCAAGGCCGTCATCGCCCTCCACTCCACCGCTCTGGGCCCCGCCCTCGGCGGCACCCGCTTCTACCCGTACGCGACCGAGGCGGAGGCCGTCGCCGACGCGCTGAACCTCGCGCGCGGCATGTCGTACAAGAACGCCATGGCCGGCCTGGACCACGGCGGCGGCAAGGCCGTGATCATCGGCGACCCCGACACGATCAAGACCGAGGCGCTGCTGCTCGCGTACGGCCGTTTCGTGGCCTCGCTCGGCGGCCGGTACGTGACCGCCTGCGACGTCGGCACCTATGTCGCCGACATGGACGTCGTGGCGCGCGAGTGCCGCTGGACGACCGGCCGCTCGCCCGAGAACGGCGGGGCCGGCGACTCGTCCGTGCTGACCGCCTTCGGCGTCTACCAGGGCATGCGGGCCTCCGCGCAGCACCTGTGGGGCGACCCGACGCTGCGGGGCCGTACGGTCGGCATCGCGGGCGTCGGCAAGGTCGGCCACCACCTGGTGGAGCACCTGCTGGCGGAGGGCGCCCAGGTCGTGATCACGGACGTGCGCCAGGAAGCCGTCCGGCGGATCGCCGACAAGCACCCCACGGTGCGGGTGGCCGCCGACACCGAACGCCTGATCGAGTTCGAGGGGCTCGACATCTACGCGCCCTGCGCGCTCGGCGGTGCGCTGAGCGACCACTCCGTGCCGGTGCTCACGGCGAAGATCGTCTGCGGCGCGGCCAACAACCAGCTCGCCCACCCGGGCGTGGAGAAGGACCTCGCCGACCGCGGGATCCTCTACGCGCCGGACTACGTGGTGAACGCCGGCGGGGTCATCCAGGTCGCCGACGAGCTGCACGGCTTCGACTTCGAGCGGTGCAGGGCGAAGGCCGCGAAGATCTTCGACACCACGCTCGCCATCTTCGCACGTGCGAAGGCGGACGGGATTCCGCCGGCCGCCGCGGCCGACCGGATCGCCGAGCAGCGCATGCACGAAGCCGCCCAGGCACGCGGCTGGTGACCCTCCCGTAGGGCTCCGCGGCGACCCGTCCGGGGGTTTCGGCGGTACCGCCGGGTGGAAAGTTGGAGAGAACTCTCACTCTTCCCGGCGGGTCGGCCGCCGATAAGTGGTTAAAATCGCCACTGACCAGCAAGGACGGGGCGACCGAACGGTGCTGCGCACACGCGCGTGCCACGGGCGACGTACCGTACGGGCGTGGGCTCAGGTACCGTGGGAGCCCTACGACGGGCTCTCCACGGAGGGGCCGTCCTGGATCATGAACGCGTGTCAACCTGGGGCCGTCGAGCCCCGTCGTTGAGGGGGTCGAGCCATGGGGCGCGGCCGGGCCAAGGCCAAGCAAGCGAAGGTCGCCCGCCAGCTGAAGTACAACAGCGGCGGGACAGATCTCTCGCGCCTGGCCGAAGAGCTGGGCGCATCGCCATCGAATATTCCGCCGAATGCTGAGCCATTCGAGGACGATGACGATGACGATGAGCAGGACGACGACCCGTACGCACGGTACGCCGAGCTGTACGGGGACGACGACGAGGATGACGGCGAGGACTCCTCGCAACACCGTCGCGGCGCTTGACCTCGTACTGAGCACCCGCCCGGTCGGTGACTTCGGTCACCGACCGGGTCTTGTGCTGCCTACGCGGCCCAGGGCCCGCCCGGTGGCGGGCCCGACGGAGCCTCAGCCGGCGTAGTTCCCGACCAGCTCCGCGCCCGTCGGGTGCTCGCCGCGTTCGGTGATCTCGCCGGCGACCCAGGCGTCCACGCCGCGGTCCGCCAGCGTCGCCAGGGCCACGTCCGTGGATTCCTCGGGCACGATCGCCATCATGCCGACGCCCATGTTCAGGGTCTTCTCCAGCTCCAGGCGCTCGACGGAGCCGGTCCTGCCGACCAGGTCGAAGATCGGGGCCGGGGTCCAGCTGGAGCGGTCCACGACGGCGTGCAGCCCGTCCGGGATCACCCGGGCCAGGTTGGCCGCGAGGCCGCCGCCGGTGATGTGCGAGAAGGCGTGGACGTCCGTGGTGCGGGTGAGCGCCAGACAGTCCAGCGAGTAGATCTTGGTGGGCTCCAGCAGCTCCTCGCCGAGGGTGCGGCCGAGCTCGTCGATCCGCGCCTCCAGGGACAGCCCGGCCTGCTTCAGCAGGACATGCCGGACCAGGGAGTACCCGTTCGAGTGAAGGCCGGACGCCGCCATGGCGATCACCGTGTCACCCGTGCGGATACGATCCGGGCCGAGCAGCCGGTCGGCCTCCACGACGCCGGTACCGGCCCCGGCGACGTCGAAGTCGTCCTCGCCCAGCAGACCCGGGTGCTCGGCCGTCTCGCCGCCGACCAGGGCGCAGCCGGCGAGCACACAGCCCTCGGCGATGCCCTTGACGATGGCGGCGACCCGCTCGGGGTGGACCTTGCCGACGCAGATGTAGTCGGTCATGAACAGCGGCTCGGCGCCGCACACCACGATGTCGTCCATGACCATGGCGACCAGGTCGTGGCCGATCGTGTCGTACACACCCAGCTGACGCGCGACGTCGACCTTGGTGCCGACGCCGTCCGTGGCGGAGGCGAGGAGCGGACGCTCGTAACGCTTGAGGGCGGAGGCGTCGAAGAGGCCGGCGAAGCCGCCGAGCCCACCGAGTACCTCGGGGCGCTGCGTCTTCTTCACCCACTCCTTCATCAGCTCGACGGCGCGGTCGCCCGCCTCGATGTCGACTCCGGCAGCGGCGTAGGACGCACCGGAAGCACTGCCCGTCGCCGGAGGGGACTGATCAGACACAGAAGACATTGCCTGGGATCTTTCGGGTTGGTGAAACGGGGCTCTGCGGCGCTACGGGCGACGGATGGCGTCAGCCGCGGCCGTGGCTGCGGGTCCCGCGGCCAGCTCGGTCTCCAGGAGCTGCTTGCCGAGCAGCTCGGGGTCCGGGAGATCCATCGGGTACTCGCCGTCGAAGCAGGCGCGGCAGAGATTCGGCTTGGCGATGGTGGTCGCCTCGATCATGCCGTCGATGGAGATGTAGGAGAGGGAGTCGGCGCCCAGGGAGGTGCCGATCTCGTCGATCGTCATGCCGTTGGCGATGAGCTCCGCACGCGTGGCGAAGTCGATGCCGAAGAAGCAGGGCCACTTCACGGGCGGCGAGGAGATCCGGATGTGGACCTCGGCCGCGCCCGCCTCGCGGAGCATGCGGACCAGGGCTCGCTGGGTGTTGCCGCGCACGATCGAGTCGTCGACGACGACCAGGCGCTTGCCCTTGATGACTTCCTTCAGCGGGTTCAGCTTCAGGCGGATACCGAGCTGGCGGATGGTCTGCGAGGGCTGGATGAACGTCCGCCCGACGTAGGCGTTCTTCACGAGACCCGCGCCGAAGGGGATGCCGGAGGCCTCCGCGTAACCGATGGCGGCGGGGGTGCCGGACTCCGGGGTCGCTATCACCAGGTCGGCGTCGACCGGCGCTTCCTTGGCCAGCTTGCGGCCCATCTCCACGCGGGAGAGGTACACGTTCCGGCCGGCGATGTCGGTGTCCGGACGGGCCAGGTACACGTACTCGAAGACGCAGCCCTTGGGCTTCGCTTCCGCGAACCGCGAGGTGCGCAGTCCGTTCTCGTCGATGGCGATGAACTCGCCGGGCTCGATCTCACGGACGTAGGCGGCGCCGCAGATGTCCAGGGCGGCGGACTCGGAGGCCACCACCCAGCCGCGCTCCAGGCGGCCGAGGACCAGCGGACGGATGCCCTGCGGGTCGCGGCCGGCGTAGAGGGTGTGCTCGTCCATGAAGACGAGCGAGAAGGCGCCCTTGACCTGCGGAAGGACCTGGTGGGCCGCCTCCTCGATGGTCAGGGGCTTGCCGTCCTCGTCGACCTGGGCCGCAAGCAGCGCGGTGAGCAGGTCGGTGTCGTTGGTCGCCGCGACGCGCGGGCTGCGGCCCTCCTGCTTGGGCAGGTCGGCGACCATCTCCGCGAGCTGGGCGGTGTTGACGAGATTGCCGTTGTGACCGAGCGCGATCGAGCCGTGCGCGGTCGCACGGAACGTCGGCTGGGCGTTCTCCCACACGGAGGCACCGGTGGTCGAGTAGCGGGCGTGTCCGACCGCGATATGACCCTGGAGCGAACCGAGCGAGGTCTCGTCGAAGACCTGGGACACGAGGCCCATGTCCTTGAAGACGAGGATCTGGGAGCCGTTGCTGACCGCGATTCCCGCGGATTCCTGACCCCGATGCTGTAGGGCGTAGAGCCCGAAGTAAGTGAGCTTGGCGACCTCTTCACCGGGAGCCCAGACTCCGAAGACGCCGCAAGCGTCCTGGGGTCCTTTCTCGCCGGGGAGCAGATCATGACTGAGTCGACCGTCACCACGTGGCACGCCTCCGAGTGTAGGCGAGATCGACCACTGGTCCGAATTGGGGATACCGACGGGTAACTCGATCATGCATCGGCCACCACTGCCAGGACTCACTCGTTTGCGCAGGTCAATGGCCGAATTGCTGATCCAATGGGCGGTCGGGCGCGCCTCGGCGGCGACCGGCCCGGCGCCCGTTCCGCAGGCGCGAGTGAGGTGTCGCACACCATCGGGGCCGGCGGGCGCGCTCCACCGGAGCCGCAGGGCCGGCCGGACGTCATTTCCTGGTCAGCAGGACCTGATCGCCGTCGGCCGTGGCGAGCGTCAGCGTGGTCCCGTCGACCTCGGTGCTGAGGGCGCCTTCGGCGAGGGTGCCGGCCAGCGTCCGCTCGAAGTCCATGGGCTGGGCCGCGCAGGCCATCCTGGTCGACCTGGCGTCGCTGAACCGGACGCTGTCACCCTCGACGGCGGCCTTCGCGGTGAAGTTGTTGCAGCCGTAACTGCCCGCCGCCCTGCCGTCCTGGATCTCGACATGCGCGCCGGCCGGGGCCCGGTGGGTGGTGCCGTCCACGGTGACGCTGTCGACGTTCCAGCGGACACCGGTGAGGGGCTGCTCGGCGCTCACCGCTCCGCTGCCGGGCCGCTCGCCCGCCTTCTCGCTGCCGCAGGCCGCGGCGAGCGGGATCAGCAGGAGGGCCGCGGTCAGCGTCATGCGCCGCTTGTACGTGTGCGTAGGGCTCTGCCTCTGCCGGTACATGCCGGTTCGACGGGGCGAGTGGGGCGATCGGTTCCCTCTGGGGTCGGATTCAGGACAGGAGGGGCAGCAGCGCCGTGAGGTCGGCCCGCTCGCCGCTCGCCGCGACCTTCGCCTGTTCCACGGCGTCCGGCCAGGTCACCCGGCCGGTCGCCAGCCGGATCCAGGTCAGCGGGTCGGTCTCGACGACGTTGGGCGGGGTGCCCCGGGTGTGCCGGGGGCCCTCGATGCACTGCACGACGGCGTACGGCGGGATCCGCACCTCCGTCGCGCCGCCGGGCGCCCTGAGGGCGAGGGCGTCGGCGAGCAGCCGGGTGGCGGCGGCGAGCGCCTGGCGGTCGTACGGGATGTCCAGGCCGGGGACCGCGGCGTTCAGGTCGTCGCTGTGGACGACGAGCTCGACGGTCCGGGTGACGAGGTAGTCGGCAAGGGTCATCGCGCCGGTGCGGGCGGCGAGGAGGCGGTCGCCGGGCGCGGTGGCGAGGGCCTCGGCGAAGCGCTCCTCGGTGCGGGCGAACAGGGCGTCCAGGTCGGGGTTCGCGTCGGCGAGATCCCGCGTGCCGTCGGAGATGTCGGCGGCCCGCCGGGCGGTGGCGAACGGCCACTCCAGGAGGGTGAGCTCCGCCTTCGCCGGCTCGTCCCGGTCGAGGTTGCGGCCGACGGTCGCCACCGCCATGGTCACGTGCGCGGCCAGGTCCCGTACGGTCCAGCCCGCCAGCCGCGTGGGCAGCGCGAGCTGCTCCGGGCCGAGACCGGCCACGGCCCGCCGTACGTTCCCGAACTGCGCGGTGACCGCGGCACGGATCTTGACGGGGTCGTACGCGCGCGTGCGCTTCCTGGCCGGGGGCATGGCGGTGAGCCTAGTGGGCGCCGGTGACACCGGGGCCGTCCCGGCCGGCGCGACCGTGCGACGGCCACGCCGAAGGCCCCGCCCGTGGGAACGGGCGAGGCCTCCAGCGCCGTACAGATGCCGCTGGTGCTTACGCGAGCAGCGCCGGGATGGTCTCCTCGTGGGCCTTGCGCAGTTCCTCGAGGGACAGCTCGAACTCGCCCTGGAGCTCGACCGTGTCACCGTCGACGACACCGATGCGGGTGACGGGCAGGCCGCGCGCCCCGCACATGTCGTTGAAGCGGAGCTCCTCGGAGCGCGGGACGGCCACCACGGCACGGCCCGCGGACTCGGAGAAGAGAAGCGTGAAGGCGTCGAGACCGTCCGGTACGACCAGCCGCGCGCCCTTGCCGCCGAGCAGCGCCGACTCGACGACCGCCTGGATCAGGCCGCCGTCGGACAGGTCGTGCGCGGCGTCGATCATGCCGTCGCGGGAGGCGGAGATCAGGATCTCGCCGAGCAGCCGCTCCCGCTCCAGGTCGACCTTCGGGGGCAGACCGCCGAGGTGGTCGTGGACGACCTGGGACCAGGCCGAGCCGCCGAACTCCTCACGGGTGTCGCCGAGGAGGTAGAGCAGCTGGCCCTCCTCCCGGAAGGCGACGGGTGTACGGCGCGCGACATCGTCGATCACGCCGAGCACGGCCACCACCGGGGTCGGGTGGATGGCCACCTCGCCCGTCTGGTTGTAGAGGGAGACGTTGCCGCCGGTCACCGGGGTGCCCAGCTGCTGACAGGCGTCCGCGAGGCCGCGGACGGCCTCCGCGAACTGCCACATGACCGCCGGGTCCTCGGGCGAGCCGAAATTCAGGCAGTCGGAGACGGCGAGCGGCTTGGCGCCGGTCGTCGCCACGTTCCGGTAGGCCTCGGAGAGGGCCAGCTGAGCGCCCGCGTACGGGTCAAGCTTGGCGTACCGGCCGTTGCCGTCGGTCGCGATGGCGACTCCGAGGCCGGTCTCCTCGTCGATCCGGATCATGCCCGAGTCCTCGGGCTGCGCGAGGACGGTGTTGCCCTGCACGAAGTGGTCGTACTGCGAGGTGATCCACTTCTTGGACGCCTGGTTGGGCGAGGCGACCAGCTTGAGCACCTGGTCCTTGAGCTCGGCGCCGGAGATGGGCCGGGGCAGCCGGTTCGCGTCGTCCGCCTGGAGCGCGTCCTGCCACTCCGGGCGGGCGTAGGGCCGCTCGTAGACCGGGCCGTCGTGGGCCACGGTCCGCGGGTCGACGTCGACGATCTTGCCGCCGTGCCAGAAGATCTCCAGCCGGTCGCCGTCGGTGACCTCACCGATGACGGTCGCGATGACGTCCCACTTGTCGCAGATCTCCAGGAACCGTTCGACCTTCGCCGGCTCGACGACCGCGCACATGCGCTCCTGCGACTCGCTCATGAGGATTTCCTCGGGAGAGAGGGTCGAGTCCCGCAGGGGTACGTCGTCCAGCGTCACGCGCATGCCGCCGGAGCCGTTGGAGGCCAGCTCGGACGTGGCGCAGGACAGGCCGGCCGCGCCGAGGTCCTGGATGCCGACGACGAGCTTCTCCCGGAAGGCCTCCAGCGTGCACTCGATGAGCAGCTTCTCCTGGAAGGGGTCGCCCACCTGCACGGCCGGTCGCTTCGACGGCTTGGCGTCGTCGAAGGTCTCGGAGGCGAGGATCGACGCGCCGCCGATGCCGTCGCCGCCGGTCCTGGCCCCGTAGAGGATGACCTTGTTGCCTGCGCCGGACGCCTTCGCGAGGTGGATGTCCTCGTGCCGCATCACGCCGATGGCACCGGCGTTGACCAGCGGGTTTCCCTGGTAGCAGGCGTCGAAGACGACCTCGCCGCCGATGTTCGGCAGGCCCAGGCAGTTGCCGTAGCCGCCGATGCCGGCGACGACGCCGGGAAGGACACGCTTGGTGTCGGGGTGGTCGGCGGCGCCGAAGCGCAGCGGGTCCACGACCGCGACCGGACGCGCACCCATCGCGATGATGTCGCGGACGATGCCGCCCACGCCCGTGGCCGCGCCCTGGTAGGGCTCGACGTACGACGGGTGGTTGTGCGACTCCACCTTGAAGGTGACCGCGTAGCCCTGGCCGACGTCGACGACGCCCGCGTTCTCGCCGATGCCCACGAGCAGCGCGTCGGACTGGGGGGCCTTCTCGCCGAACTGGCGGAGGTGGACCTTGGAGGACTTGTACGAGCAGTGCTCGGACCACATGACGGAGTACATGGCGAGCTCGGCGCCGGTGGGACGGCGGCCGAGGATCTCCAGGACGCGCTCGTACTCGTCCTTCTTCAGACCGAGTTCGGCCCAGGGCAGCTCGACGTCGGGGGTCTCGGCCGCGTGCTCGACCGTGTCCAGAGGCGTCCGGCTCATGCGTTGACCAGCTTCTTGAGGATCGAGGTGAAGAACGGGAGGCCGTCGGTGCGGCCGGACCCGACGAGGGGCTCGACGGCGTGCTCCGGGTGCGGCATGAGACCGACGACGTTGCCGGCCTCGTTGGTGATGCCGGCGATGTCACGGAGGCTGCCGTTGGGGTTCACGTCCAGGTAGCGGAAGACGACCCGGCCCTCGGCCTCGAGCTTGTCGAGGGTGTGCTCGTCGGCGACGTACCGGCCGTCCATGTTCTTCAGCGGGATGTGGATCTCCTGCCCCGCCTCGTAGTCGGCGGTCCAGGCGGTCCCCGCGTTCTCCACCCGCAGCTTCTGGTCGCGGCAGATGAAGTGGAGGTGGTCGTTGCCGAGCATCGCGCCGGGCAGCAGGTGGGCCTCGGTGAGGATCTGGAAGCCGTTGCAGATGCCGAGGACCGGAAGCCCGGCCTTCGCCTGCTCGATGACCGTCTCCATCACCGGCGAGAAGCGCGCGATGGCGCCGGCGCGCAGATAGTCCCCGTAGGAGAAACCACCGCACAGCACCACGGCGTCGACCTGATGGAGGTTCTTGTCCTTGTGCCAGAGAGCGACGGGTTCGGCACCCGCGAGCCGGATCGCACGCTGAGTGTCCCGGTCGTCAAGGCTGCCCGGGAAAGTGACGACGCCAATACGAGCGGTCACTTCGCGGCCCCCGCGGCTGCTTCTTCGGACTCGACCTTCACGATGAAGTCCTCGATCACGGTGTTCGCGAGGAAGGATTCCGCAAGATCGTGGATGCGGGCGAGGGCGGCCTCGTCGACCGGCCCGTCAACTTCCAGTTCGAATCGCTTTCCCTGACGTACGTCGGAGATGCCCTCGAAACCCAGCCGCGGCAGTGCGCGCTGCACCGCCTGGCCCTGGGGGTCGAGGATCTCCGGCTTGAGCATGACGTCGACTACGACGCGTGCCACTGGCACTCCCGGTGGTGTGGTGCTGAGCAGGTGCCTGCGGGTGTCTCCAACAGGTGTCTTCAGACTACCCGTACAAAATTTCTACGCGAGTAGAGTTGTAGGAAACTACGTGATGGCCATCACGATCAGGTATCGGACCAGTGCCTTCGCGAAAATTTCAGGGAAAGATCCGGGGTGCACCGACGTTCCCTATTGCCCTGGGACACGCGGGCAGATTTAGTCGAGCTTCACAATGCAATGCCGGGCACTGTACAAATGAATTGGCAATAGCCGATACTTTGCCCCATAACAGGCGGACAGTCGACATCTCCATGACGTCCTCGCACGTCATCGCAGAGCTGTCGCACGAAGGGACCGATATTCGTGGCGCAGAAGGTCGTGGTCACTCTCTTTGACGACATCGACGGCTCGGAAGCGGCGGAAACGATCGCCTTCGGACTCGACGGCAAGTCGTACGAGATCGACCTGAATGAAGCCAATGCCGAAAAACTGCGTAAGGCTCTCGAGCCCTACGTGGACGCCGGCCGCAAGCGGTCGAGGTCCGGCAAGGCGTACAAGCAGACGGAGGTCGCCCCCGACCCCGCGGCCGTCCGGGCCTGGGCCCAGGCCAACAAGCTGGAGGTGCCGGCGCGCGGCCGCATCCCCAAGAAGGTCTACGAGGCGTTCGCCGACGCCCAGTGAGCCGACGGCGGTGATCGGCTCACCCCGGACCGCGGGCCGACGGCCGGTCACGGGCCCCTCGGACGTACCGACTTGCGCTGCACCCCTCCTGGTCAGCTAGAGTCTGGAGCACGCCGAGGGGCAAGGCCGAAAAGCCCGGCTCACGGAGTACACGCGGGTGTAGTTCAGTAGTAGAACATCCCCCTTCCAGGGGGAAGGCGCAGTGTGCGATCCCTGTCACCCGCTCTGCATGACCTGTCTGACCACTGTCGTGGATCAGGTAGGGTGGTGCTCGCGCCGATCGGTGAAAGCCGGTCGGAGGCAATGCGGACGTAGCTCAGTTGGTAGAGCGCAACCTTGCCAAGGTTGAGGTCGCGAGTTCGAGCCTCGTCGTCCGCTCGGGAATCAGACCCCGGTCCTCTGGACCGGGGTCTTTTCGTGCGTCCTGACGGGGTGCGCGACCGCAGTGCCCGACCGGCGGTGCGCGACCCGAGGGGCCGTCTGACATTTGTCATACGGAGTGGTGACAGCTCGCACTGCTGCCGGCCTCCGCCCGCGGGGACGCTTGGGGCATGGACACGAATGAACGCGTGATGGAGGTCACCGACCTCCGGCGTGTGTACGGGGGCGGGTTCGAAGCGGTGCGTGGGATCTCCTTCCACGTCGACCGCGGTGAGATCTTCGCGCTGCTCGGCACCAACGGCGCCGGAAAGACATCGACGGTCGAGTTGCTGGAGGGGCTCGCGCGCCCCGACGGCGGGCGGATCAGAGTTCTGGGCCACGATCCGTACACCGAGCGGGCCGCCGTCCGGCCGCGCACCGGCGTGATGCTCCAGGAGGGCGGCTTCCCCTCCGAACTGACCGTCGCCGAGACCGCCCGCATGTGGGCCGGCTGTGTGAGCGGCGCCCGTCCCGTCGGAGAGGCGCTGGCGCTGGTCGGGCTCGCCGCGCGGGCCGACGTCCGGGTCAAGCAGCTGTCCGGCGGTGAGCGGCGGCGCCTCGACCTGGCGCTCGCGGTCCTCGGCGAACCCGAGGTGCTGTTCCTCGACGAGCCGACGACCGGCCTGGACGCCGAGGGGCGCCGGGACACCTGGGCCCTGGTGCGCGCGCTGCGCGACGCCGGTACGACGGTGCTGCTGACCACGCACTACCTGGAGGAGGCGGAGAACCTCGCCGACCGGCTGGCCATCCTGCACGAAGGCCGTATCGCGGCCGCCGGGACACCCGCCGAGGTGACCGGCGGCCAGCCGTCCCGGATCACCTTCGAACTGCCCGAGGGGTACTTCGTGGGCGATCTGCCTCCGCTGGGCGAGCTGGGGGTGTGCGGTCACGAGATCGACGGGCGCGTCATACGGCTGCGCACCCGGGAGCTCCAGCGGGCGGCCACCGGACTCCTGGTGTGGGCCGAGCGGGCCCAGGTCGCGCTGCGGAGGCTGGACGTGCGGTCGGCCTCGCTGGAGGAGGCGTTCCTGGGGATCGCCCGGGAGGCGTCGAAGAGCGACGAGACCGAGGAGGTCGCGGCATGAGCGGGGCAACGGTGAAGGACTCGGCGGCCCGTGCGGGCGGCCGTTCGGTCACGACTCCCGCGAGCCGGATGGCCGCCCTCGCGCGCGCCGAGCTGACGCTGCTCGGGCGGAGCAAGAGCACGATCATCGCGCGGCCGTCTTCATTCCGCTGGTGCTGCCGGTGAGCCTGGCGTCGGTGGTCGAGGACATGGACGTGGAGGACGTCGGGCTCAGCGCCGGCCTGGTGCTGCTGCCCGCCGCCATCGGTTTCTCGCTGCTGTTCGGGGTGTATTCGGCGCTGACGGCCATCTACACGGCCCGGCGCGAGGAACTGGTGCTGAAGCGGCTGCGGACCGGTGAGCTGCGGGACCCCGAGATCCTTGGCGGGTCGGCGCTGCCCGTCGTCGCCACGGGGCTGGTGCAGTCCCTGGTGCTGGTGGCCGGCACCACGGTCCTGCTCGATGTGCCGGCCCCGAAGGCGCCCCATCTCGCGGTCCTGGGCCTGTTGTCGGGCCTGGCGATGTGCGCGGCGCTCGCGGCCGTCACGGCGGTGGTGACCCGGACCGTGGAGAGCGCGCAGGTCACCACCATGCCCATGGTGCTCCTGTCGATGATGGGTTCCGGCGTGACCGTCCCCCTGGAAATGCTGCCCGACCGGCTCGCCTCCGTCTGCGAACTGCTGCCGCTGTCCCCGGTGATCACCCTGATACGCGGCGGCTGGACCGGAAGCCTGTCGGCGTACGAGGCCCTGGGCGCCCTGGCGACCGCACTGGCCTGGACCCTGCTGGCGGTGTTTGCTGTACGGCGGTGGTTCCGATGGGAGCCCCGGCGCTGACCCCGCCGCGGCCGCACGGGGACGAGCCGGGATCCCGGCGGGCTGAACAACAGGGGGAGGCAAGGATGTTGGGCCGCATTCGGGGGTGGCAGCGGCGTCACTGGCGGGACCGCAGCAAGGCTGAGCGGGTCGAGTTGCAGACCCTGGGCACCTGGTACTTCACCGCCTGGTTCTTCTCCTTCGCCTGGCTGGCGCTGCCCTTGGTGGGCGGGCTGGACAGGCGTCCCGGGCCGCTGCTCGTCGGCGGGCTGCTCATGCTGACGGCCGCCCTCCAGTGCGCCGAGGCGAACCGTCTGACGCGGCCCGTCCTCGATCACTACCTCCGGCGCGCCGAGCTGCCGCCTCGCGCGCTGTATCCCGCGGCCGGGCTGCTGGCCCTCGGACTGGCGCTGGCCCTGGTGCTCGCCGTGGTGGGCGGCGCCGACCCGGTGACGACCCGGCTCTGCATGGGAGCCGCGATGCTGCCCTTCGGGATGCTGTACGGACTCGTGGTGCCCATCCGGCGGTTCCTGCGGCACTCCGCCCTGTTCGCCGTGGTCCTCATGGCCGCCTTCGGCTGGGCCGAACCGGATGCGGCGGGGATCTTCATGGTCGGGTTGCTGACCGCCTTCGCGACCTGCTTCTCGCTGTTCGCCTGCCGCTGCAGCGCCTGGAACCTGGCGGTGCTGTGGGAGGCGGACCGGGCCGGGGAGGTCGAGGCCCGGCTCGCCGTCGCCGAGGAACGGCTGCGGTTCGGACGGGATCTGCACGACGTGATGGGGCGCAACCTGGCGGTGATCGCGCTGAAGAGCGAGCTGGCCGTGCAGCTGGCCAGGCGCGGGCGGCCGGAGGCCGTGGAGCAGATGATCGAGGTGCAGCGGATAGCGCAGGATTCGCAGCGGGAGGTGCGCGCTGTCGTGCGGGGCTACCGGGAGGCCGATCTCGGAGTCGAACTTGCCGGAGCCCAAGGAGTGTTGAGGGCGGCGGGCATCGCGTGCGAGGTGAGCGGGGAGGCGGGCGGGCTGCCCGCCGAGGTGCAGTCGGCGCTCGGCTGGGTGGTGCGGGAGACCACCACCAATGTGCTGCGGCACGGAGACGCCGGGCGCTGCGCTGTGGCGTTGCGGACAGAGGAGGGACGCGTGGTGCTGACGGTGGAGAACGACGGCGCCGGGCCCTCCACCACCGGGAACGGCGACGGGTCGGGGCTGACCGGGCTGCGGGAGCGGCTACGGGGCGTCGACGGGACGCTGGAGGCCGGATTCGTCGGGACGGGCCTCTTCCGGGTCGTCGCCGAGGTTCCGTTGAGCGGAAAGGCCGCTGTGAGAGAGGGCGCTTCATGACCGTGCGGGTGCTGCTCGCCGACGACGAACATCTGATCCGGGGTGCGCTGGCCGCGCTGCTCTCCCTGGAGGACGACCTGGTGATCGTCGCCGAGGCGGCCACCGGACCGGAGGCGCTGGCGATGGCGATGGCGCACCGGCCCGACGTCGCCGTCCTGGATCTGCAGATGCCGGGCACCGACGGTGTGAACGTCGCCACATCCCTGCGCGCCGAACTGCCCGACTGCCAGGCACTGATCGTCACCAGCCACGGCCGGCCCGGGCATCTCAAGCGGGCGCTCGCGGCGGGTGTGCGGGGATTCGTCCCGAAGACGGTGAGCGCACAGCGGCTCGCGGAGATCATCCGTACGGTGCACGCCGGGAACCGGTACGTCGACCCGGAGTTGGCGGCCGACGCGATCGCCGCCGGGGATTCACCGCTGACCTCGCGTGAGGCGGAGGTTCTCGAACTCGCCGCCGACGGGGCGCCCGTCGCGGAGATCGCCGAGCGGGCCGCGCTGTCCCAGGGGACCGTACGGAACTACCTGTCGTCGGCCGTCTCCAAGCTCGGGGCGGAGAACCGTCACGCGGCGGTGCGGCTCGCCCGGGAGCGGGGTTGGGTATAGTTGGCCTCGCGCCACGGCGCAGTGCGGACGTAGCTCAGTTGGTAGAGCGCAACCTTGCCAAGGTTGAGGTCGCGAGTTCGAGCCTCGTCGTCCGCTCCATCGCAAAGGCCCCGGTCATCGACCGGGGCCTTTCGCGTCAGGCCCAGCTGGTGCCGGTGAGGCGCTCGTAGGCCTCGACGTACTTCGCGCGGGTCGCGTCGACGATGTCTTGCGGCAGGGGCGGCGGGGGCTGCTCGCTCGCCCGGTCCCAGCCGGACTCGGCCGAGGTCAGCCAGTCGCGCACGAACTGCTTGTCGTACGAGGGCTGCGCGCGGCCGGGCTGCCACTGGTCGGCGGGCCAGAAGCGGGAGGAGTCCGGGGTGAGGACCTCGTCGGCGATGACCAGGTTCTCGCCCTCGAAGCCGAACTCGAACTTGGTGTCGGCGAGGATGATGCCCCGGTCGCGGGCGATGTCGCGGGCGCGGCCGTAGACGGCGAGGGTCGCCTGGCGGAGCTGGGCGGCGGTCTCGGCACCGACCTGGCGGGCCACCTCCTCGTAGGAGACGTTCTCGTCGTGCTCGCCGACGGCGGCCTTGGTGGCCGGGGTGAAGATCGGCGCGGGGAGTTCACTGCCGTCGACCAGGCCCTCGGGCAGGGCGAGGCCGCAGACCGTGCGGGACTCCTTGTACTCGACGAGGCCCGAGCCGGTGAGGTAGCCGCGGGCCACGCATTCGACGGGGATCATCTGGAGCGACTTGCAGACCAGGGTGCGGCCGGCCCAGTCGGCGGGGGCGCCGGCCGGCAGTTCCGTGCTCAGGACGTGGTTCGGGACCAGGTCGCGGAGCTGGTCGAACCACCAGAGGGACAGCTGGGTGAGGACACGTCCCTTGTCGGGGATCTCGGTCGGCAGCACCCAGTCGAAGGCGGAGGTGCGGTCGCTGGCGACCATCACGAGGTCGCCCGCCTCGTTGCGGTACAGCTCGCGCACCTTGCCGGTGTGCAGATGCACCAGGCCCGGCACCTGAAGGGGCTCGGGCTTTTCTACGAATCCGGACACGGTTCCTCCCCGTGGTTCTGTCCTAGTGGGTCGATTGTCCCGTACATCGGGATCGCTCGAGGACAGCGGGTCGGGCCGGCGGGCGTAGGGGTGTCAGTCGCGTTTGCAGATGCGGTCCAGGAGGTTGGCCGTGGCGCGCTGGACGCGGGGGTCCACATGGCCGGGGCGGTCCAGGGCCGGGGACCAGGCGAAGGTGCCGGAGGCGAAGACCAGGGCGCCCGAAGGGGCCCGGTAGAGGGAGGTCTCCTGGTGGCGGAGGACCCCCTCGCTGTCGGCGTACGGGGAGTGGGCGAGGAGTATGCGGTCCTCGTGGGGTGGCAGGGGGGTGCGCGGGAAGTAGCGGTCGGCCTCGCCCGCGACCAGGTCCTCGATGCCGTCGCCGTCGCACGCGCCGGTCGCCTCCCACAGCCAGTGGTCGGCGTTGCGGACGATCAGCGGGTGGGGCTCGGGCACCCGGCCCGCGTACTGGATGCCGACCAGCTGCTGTTCGGCACGGTCGATCTCCCGCCAGAGGACGGGTTTGCCGGGGCCCTTGCGCTTGCGGCAGGTCAGCAGGCGACCGGGGACGCCGGACGGGGAGGGGCCCAACTCCACCTGCCAGTAGAGGGAGTTGGCGGACAGGAAGACCAGTGAGGTGCCGCTGTCACGAGCGAGTTCCACGGTGCGGCGCATGCTCGTCGACCAGTACTCGTCATGGCCGGGGAAGACCAGGCCGCGGTAGCGGGTGGGGTCGATGTGACCGGCGTGCAGGTCGCGGGCGTCTGCGTAGGCGAGGTCGTAGCCGTAGCGCTCGGCCCAGCGGATGAAGTCGTAGGCGTGGCCGACGTGGAGGGGCAGGCCCGCGCCGGCGTAGGGGCGGTCGAAGGAGACCGTGGTCGCGGCGTCGGCCTCGCCGAGGAGACGGCCGTCGTCGTCCCACGCGTGGTAGAGACTCGCGCCGCTGCGGCCGTCCTCGGGGTAGAGGTTGTACGCCTGCCAGGTGATGTCGGGGAGCAGCAGAAGCAGATCGGCGGGGTGGTGGTCGCGGACCGTGAAAGGGACGTGGGAGCGGTAGCCGTCGACAGTGGTGAGGACGGCCACGTACGCGCCGACGTTCCAGTAGGAGGGGACCTGAAGGCGCCAGGAGAGCCACCAGTGGTGGCAGGAGACCGTCCGGTCGGCGGTCAGCGGCGGGGGCTGGACGATGCCGGAGAGGCGCGGGCTGGTGGTGATCTTGGCGGCGCCGTCGCCGTCGTAGTGACCGATGCGGTAGACGTCGACGCTGAATTCCTGGGGCGGGTCGACCGTGATGTGGAAGTCGACGGCTTCGCCGGGGGCGACCGCGCCGGTGGAGACGAAGCCCTTGATCTGGCGGCGCACGTCGTCGGCCGATCGGGGACCGCCCGCCGAGGAGGAGGCGCGGGGGGCCGGGACGCGCGGGCCGCCCTCGGCGGGGGCCGGGACGGCGTCCACGTACCAGGGCACTACGTGGCCGGTGTCGTCGAAGTACGTCTCGCTGCCCCGCAGCCAGGGGACGGGGCCCTGTCCGAAGGGGTCCGTCACGGCGTGGGCCAGTGCTCCCGACTCCCATCGGCGGATGTGTTCCGGTCCTGGTCCGGGTCCCATGGTGCTCCCCTCCCTTGTGCCCCCGTGGTGCCTGGTGCGTACGCCGTACGTGACCGCCTTGCGCGTTTGTCCTATGTCGCAAGCCCTTGCCATGGGCTCGATCGGTCCCAGCACATCACATGACGCGCGCAGGCAGTCACTATTCGTTGCGAATTGGCCGAAAGTGGAATATAGAGCTCCGTTAGTGCTTGGGCGAGTTTGGCTGCCGGGGGTTGTCCGGGGCCAGGCCGTCCGGGGTTGGGCGGCGCGGGGCGGCGCCGGTGCTCCGGCCCGCTCAGCCGAGCCGAACCGGCTTCTCCGGGCGTATGCCGAGCTCCACCAGCCAGGTGCGCAGGGGGACCGCGTCGCCGTCCTCGACCAGGCTGAGCACCCGGGGGGCCAGATCGGCCACGCGCTCGCCGTCGACCAGGAGGGTCGGGCCGTCGAGCCAGTCGAGACCCGGAACCGCGCCGACGGTGTCCATCGCGGCGCAGCAGACCATCGCCGTGACGTGATCGGCCAGGAGCTCGCGGTCCGTGCGCGGCGGCTGGAGGGGGAAGAGCGGAAGCGCTTCCTCGTCCCAGAGCGCCATGTCGGGGCCCTGCCCGGACGCCGGAGGACCGGCCTGAGCGGGCGGCGCGGCCGCCGCCGCCGCGGCTTCCTCGCGCCCCAGCTCGGCCCCGAGCCCGGCGGCGAGAGCAAGGCTGCGGGGGTTCGGCGGCGGGGGCTCCTCGTCACCGGCGAGGAGCGCGGACTCCGGAGCGGTGACGGGGGCCGGTGCTTGGGGCGGATCGACGGCCGGGGCGGGGCCCTGGTCGAGGTTCGCGTCCTGGTCGGGGTTCCCTGCCTGGTCGGGGTCCGGCACGACGTTTGGGTCGGCCGAGGCGGGGACGGGCACGGGAGCGGAGGCATGGCCGGAGGCGGAGGCGGGGTGCCCGGCAGGTGTCGGCGTGACCGGGAGACCGGTCGGGCTGGTGGGCTCCGTGGGATCCATGGGGCCGGTGGGGCTCGGCTCCATGGGGTTGACGCCGGTGACGCCGGGGCCAGTGGGCTCGCTGAGGCCCGCAAAGCCATCGGCGCTAGCGGCGCCAGGACCAGCGGGGTCGGTGGCACCCGTAGAGCCAGCAGTGGCAACAGCGGCAGGACCGGCGGGCTCAGCGGCGGGCTCACCGGCGACCGTAGAGCCAGCGGCGCGAGGACCCATGGGGTCATTGACGTCCGCGGATCCGTGAGGAGACGTGGGCGCGTCGGGGCTTGGTCCGGCGCCGGATGCCGGGCGTGTAGGGGCGCTCGGCTCTGCCGTGGCGTCACGTGGGACCGAGGCACGTGTCGCCGCCGGGTCGAAGGGGGCCGCTGAAGCGGGCGGTGCCGTCAGGTGGGTCGGCTCGGGGCCGTCCGCGGCGGTGGGCCGGTCCGTCGGTCTGTCCGTCAGGTGATCCAGGACCCGGGCCAGCGTGGGGCCGCCGGGGCGGACCGTGCCGGTCGGGTCGTGGGGGCGGCGGACGCCGAGGATGTCGAGGACTCGGTGGAGCCGGGCGGCGTCGGTACGCCACTTGCGGTCGACGACCTCGTCCGGATAGTCCTCCCAGGCCACCGGCGACCAGTCCGGGCCCGGGTCCGCGGGCCCGCCGTGGAAGAGGCGGGCGGCGAGCAGCGAGGTGGCCTCGTCGATCGTGCCGGGCTCTTCGAGGAGGTCGCAGGCGGGGCGCTCGCCGAGGCGGGAGGTGAACCCCTCGGCCAGCCGGTCGCGCCGGGACAGCTCGGTGAGGGCGGCGACGACGCCCGCGTCCAGCCGGGAGGGCCAGCGGCCCATCCGCCAGGCGGGCAGCGCCACCCGCGTCAGAAGCCGGTCCCAGCCCGCGTAGGCCAGGCCCACCTGCTCCTGGGCGACGATGCGCAGTCCGTAGTCCACAGTCTGTGCGCGCTCGGAGGCCGCTGCGGCGACGCCCCGCTCCATCTCGCCGGCGTGGAGCTGGCAGCCGCGCAGCATCAGGCGCGCGACCCAGCCGATGCCCGAGCAGGCCGGGCGCAGTGCGGGATACCGGTCGCCGCGGTAGGCGCAGACGGCCACCGCGGCGTCCAGCCCGCGCACGAAGCGCCGGGCCGCGGCTATGTCGGGGTGCGCCGAGGGGCCCGTACCGGCGACGACCGGGGCCAGCACGGCACGCAGCTCGCCGACGCGCATCCACCACAGGAAAGGCGAGCCGATGACGAGGACGGGTGTCGCCGTCGTACGGCGGTGCAGGGGGCCGTGGGAGCCGCCCGGACCGGCTATCTCGTCCGCACCGCGCGACGGGGACGGGCCGTGGGCCCGGTGGGTACGGTCCTCCAGCCAGCTGTCGCAGTCCGGCGTGAGCGCTATCGCGGAGGGCGCGGGGACGTCGAGACGGTCGGCGAGGTCGCGGACCAGCCGGTAGAGGTCGGGGGCCGCCTCCTCGGCGACGGCGACCGTGGGGCTGACGGCGGGGCGCGCCCGGGCGACGACCAGGCCGATGACACCGGCAGCCAGCAGGACGACCAGCGCGACGACGGACACGGCCCAGCGGGCGGTGTCCCATCCCGGGCCCACGAAGTGCCCGGTGGAACGGCCCGCCAGCAGGATCACCGCGGCGGCCGCGGGCAGCAGCGCGACGGCGAGCGCCCGGCTGCGGATGCGAAGCACCGCAAGTGCCCGGGCCCGCGCGGCCTGCGCGCCCATCTCGACTCCCGTACCGGTCACGACCGGACCTCACCCCCTCCCTACGGTCCTGTTTCCCCCGGCTGTCTTCGCAGTGGTCACTCCCCCACTGTGGCACCGACCACTGACATCGCAATGCCGGTGGGCCAAGTGCCGGAACCCGCGCCGGAACGCTTGCGCCGCACCCTAGTTGGCACTCCGGCCCACGTCAGCCGGATAGCTCAGCGGTCACACGATGGAATGGCTTTGGGGAAAGGTGGATGACGGTGGGCAAAGATCAGGCCCCGGGTTCCACGGGTCCTCCGTGCGGAGTTCCATGGTGGCCCGGGGCCTGGGAGATCCCTGCTGTCGCCTGCTGAGGCGCTGTTCGCCTGACCGTGCGGGCCGCCTGCCGACGTGCGCCGCGGCGCGGGTCATGCGCCTGCCGCCGCCTTCGCGGCGATGTCCGTACGGTGCTGCGAGCCGTCGAGCCCGATGCGGCCGACCGCCTCGTACGCGCGCTCGCGGGCCTCGGTGAGGTCCGTGCCGGTCGCGGTGACGGACAGTACGCGCCCGCCCGCGCTGACGACCGTGTCGCGGTCGGCACCGTCGTACTTCGTCCCGGCGTGCAGGACGTAGGCGTGCGGGGCGTCCTCGGCGGCCACCTCTGCGAGGCCGGAGATCGGGTCACCGGTGCGCGGGGTGCCGGGGTAGTTGTGCGAGGCGATGACGACGGTGACGGCCGCGTCGTCGCTCCAGCGCAGGGCCGGCAGGTCGGCGAGGCCGCCGGTGGCGGCCGCCATCAGCACACCGGCCAGCGGGGTCTTCAACCTGGCCAGGACGACCTGCGTCTCGGGGTCGCCGAAGCGGGCGTTGAACTCGATGACCCGGATGCCGCGGCCGGTGATCGCGAGGCCCGCGTAGAGCAGTCCCGAGAAGGGGGTGCCGCGGTGACGCATCTCGTCGACGGTCGGCTGGAGAACGGTCTCCAGGACCTCGTCGACCAGTTTCGGGTCGGCCCAGGGCAGCGGCGAGTAGGCGCCCATGCCGCCCGTGTTGGGGCCCTCGTCGCCGTCGAGCGCGCGCTTGAAGTCCTGGGCGGGCTGGAGCGGGACGACGCTCACCCCGTCGGTGATCGCGAAGAGGGAGACCTCCGGGCCGTCGAGGAACTCCTCGATGACGACGCTTCCCCGCTGCCCGGACGGTGTGGAAGGCACCCCCATGCAGCCGGCCGCGTGCGCCGCGGCGGTCTCCAGGTCGTCGGTGACGACGACGCCCTTGCCGGCGGCCAGACCGTCGTCCTTGACGACGTACGGCGCGCCGAAGGCGTCGAGGGCCTCGGCGACCTCTTCCGGGGTGGTGCAGACGTAGGAGCGGGCGGTCGGCACACCGGCCGCGGCCATCACGTCCTTGGCGAACGCCTTGGAGCCCTCGAGCTGCGCGGCCTCCTTGGAGGGGCCGAACACCGGGATGCCCGCGTCGCGCACGGCGTCGGCGACCCCGGCGACCAGCGGCGCCTCCGGGCCTACGACGACCAGCTCGGCGCCGAGCTCGACGGCCAGCGCGGACACGGCCTCGCCGTCCATGGCGTCGACCTGGTGCAGCTCGGCCACCTCGGCGATGCCGGCGTTGCCGGGGGCGCAGTGCAGCGCGGTGACGGCGGGGTCGAGGGACAGTGAGCGGCACAGGGCGTGTTCGCGGGCGCCGCTGCCGATGACGAGGACGTTCACGGGGGTCAGCCTAACGGGCGGGGACGGGGGCGTTTTGTGCGGGCTTCCGAAAGCCGGGAGGGGACGACGTCGTGCGTTCCTCCAAGGGCTCCTCCGGGCAACCGGGCCGGAGGGTGAGGCGTCGCCGAGGGGACGTCCGTGTCTCCCCCGGACTTCCTCCCGCTACTCGTTGGTGAACTCCTCCACCACCGTCGCTCCGAGCTCGCGCACGATCAGTTCGTACCCGGAGAGGGCCGACTCATTGAGATCGGGGTCGTCGTCCTCCGCGGTGTCGTCCTCCGGAGCCACCGGTTCCGGGGCGGGCGGACGCGACGGCGCCGGGGCGGGCGCGGCGTGGGCCGACGCCGAGGCCGACGACGACGCGTGCCGGGCAGGGGCGGCGGGAGCGGCCGGCGCCTGGGGCGCGGCCATGCCCGAGGGGGCGGCCGAACCTCCGCCGCCACCGCCGCCGTAGCCACCGGGGCTGTTGTGGCCGCCGGGGCTGCCGTAGCCGCCGGGCGCACCGCCTCCGCCACCACCGCCACCGCCACCGAAGCCGCCGCCGGGCGGGGGCCCCGAACCGCCGGAGGGGTCGACGACCGCGTCGATCTTCCACTGGACGCTGAACTGCTCGGCCAGCGCCTGCCGCAGCACGTCCTCGCTGCCGCTGCTCGTGAAGTTGTCGCGGGCGCCGGCGCTGACGAAGCCGAGCTGGAGGGTCGTGCCGTCGAAGCCCGCCACATGGGCGTTCTGGCTGAGCAGGATCCAGGTGAAGCGACGGCGGTTCTTGACCGCCTCCAGGATGTTCGGCCAGAGCATGCGGGGGTCGAGGCCGCCGACGGGGGGCGCGTACCCGCCCGCCGCGGGGGTGGGCGCGGGGGTGGCTGCCGGAGCCGGGGGACCGGCCGGGGCCGCCGGAGGGGAAGCGGGGGCCGCCTGCGCCGGGGGACGGCCGCTGCCCGCCGACGCGGCCGTGGGCCAGCCGCCGGGGCGGCGCCCGCTGCCCGCCGCGGTGGCGGTGGGCCAGGAACCGGGCGCGGGCTGGGCCGGGGCCTGAGGGCCGGCGGTCGGCATCTCCTCCACCGGCGGGGCGGAAGCCGCGACGGGAGAGGGAGTGGGTGCGGTGGCGTGGGCCGGGGCGGCGGCGGGTGGCACGGCCGGAGGCTGGACGGGCGCTGGCGGGGTCTGCGCGGCGGGCTCGGCCGGCCGGCCCGGCGCCTGCCCCGGACCCTGCCCCGGACCCGGACCCGGACCCGGACCCCGTACCGCGGCCCGGGCGGCCGCTGCCCCGCCACCGTGCGGGGTCGGCGCACCCCCGGCCAAGGGGGCGCCGCCGTGCGCCTCGGGCCCGGGCACGTAACCCATCGTCGGCATCGCGGGCGCTCCGGGCACCGCCCCCTGCCCCGCGCCGCCCGGCAAGAGGTTCACGCCGCGCTCGATGCGGTCGAGGCGGGCCATGACGGAGCGTTCGTCGCGGTAGGCGGCGGGCAGCATCACGCGCGCGCAGATCAGCTCGAGCTGGAGGCGGGGCGAGGTGGCGCCCCGCATCTCGGTCAGCCCCTCGTTGACCAGGTCGGCGGCGCGGCTCAGCTCCGCGGCGCCGAAGACGCCGGCCTGGGCCTGCATGCGCTCGATCACGTCGGCGGGGGCGTCGATGAGCCCCTTGTCGGCCGCGTCCGGGACGGCGGCGAGGATGACGAGGTCCCGCAGGCGCTCCAGCAGGTCGGTGACGAAGCGCCGGGGGTCGTTGCCTCCCTCGATGATCCGGTCGACCACCTCGAAGGCGGCGGCGCCGTCACCGGTGGCGAAGGCTTCGACGACGGAGTCGAGCAGCGAGCCGTCCGTGTAGCCGAGCAGGGAGGTGGCCATGGCGTACGTCACACCGGCGTCGCTCGCGCCGGCGAGCAGCTGGTCCATGACGGACATGGAGTCACGCACGGAACCCGCGCCGGAGCGCACGACGAGCGGCAGCACGCCTTCCTCGACGGGGATGGCCTCCTGCCCGCAGACCTCGCCGAGGTAGTCCCGCAGCGTCCCCGGCGGCACGAGCCGGAACGGATAGTGGTGGGTCCGCGACCGGATGGTCCCGATGACCTTCTCCGGCTCGGTGGTCGCGAAGATGAACTTCAGATGCTCCGGCGGCTCCTCGACGACCTTGAGAAGCGCGTTGAAGCCGGCCGACGTGACCATGTGGGCCTCGTCGATGATGTAGATCTTGTAGCGACTGCGGGCGGGCCCGAAGAAGGCCTTCTCTCGCAGGTCACGGGCGTCGTCCACACCGCCGTGCGAAGCCGCGTCGATCTCGATGACGTCGATGGACCCCGGGCCGTTCCTCGCCAGGTCCTTGCACGACTCGCACTCCCCGCACGGGGTCGGAGTGGGCCCCTGCTCGCAGTTCAGGCACCTGGCCAGGATCCGCGCGCTGGTGGTCTTCCCGCACCCGCGCGGCCCGCTGAACAGGTACGCGTGATTGACCCGGTTGTTCCGTAGCGCCTGCTGCAGCGGGCCGGTGACATGCTCCTGCCCGATGACCTCGGCGAACGACTCCGGGCGATAGCGGCGGTACAGCGCGAGAGACGACACGCATACGAGGTTATAGGCGACCACCGACATCGGGTCCCGCGCGGATCCGGCGCCCGGCTCCCACCGGGAACGCAAGCGCCCCCCACGCACCCGCCAGAGCCGACCTACCCTTGCTGCCTTCCGGCCCTGGGGGAGTTCAGTCAGATAGCGCCGCGTGAGGGGCTGCGCACAGGCTACAGGATCTGAGCGGGGGGAACGAGTTCGCGAGCACTCCTCAACGTCTTGTATTGTTTGCCGCGGAGGATTCGCCTAGTGGCCTAGGGCGCACGCTTGGAAAGCGTGTTGGGGGCAACCCCTCACGAGTTCGAATCTCGTATCCTCCGCCAGTGCCTCACCGGGCACGAAGTCGAAGGGCCCCACCGTTCGCGGTGGGGCCCTTCGACTTTGCCCCGCCCGCCTGCCGGCTCGGTTCCTGCCGGTTCCGTGGGTCCGGACGGCGGCGACGGCATCGGCGGCGCGCGCTCCTCGCCTCCGGGACCGGTCCGCGGATCCGGGACGTCCGCCCCGGCCGCCCCCAGTGCCGCGTGCCGACCGCCGACCGCCGACACGGACGTCACCACGCACCGGATGGCCCCACGTACCCGACGTCACCACCCACCCGGGTCCACGCGCGTGAAGTGGCTTCCGAAGGTAACGGTCTGTGCTGGGGTCGAGCGGGCGCTTTCGAGGGCTCACCGGCGAAGCCCCAGGTCAGAGGCGCGCGACTGTCCCTGTCCCGGCCGCAGCGGTGATCGCTGTCCGGGTCTGTGACGAACAGGGGAGAAAGACGACCGCTACGAGCGGCGCATGCAGGCCCATACTGGAGTCAATGACAAAGCCATCGGCACCGAAGCGATACTTGCCCACCAGCCCCTTCAAGGCCCCGGCCGCTCCGTCCCCGAAGCACTTCGAGGTGGGCGACCAGGTGACGCACGACATGTACGGTCTCGGCCGCGTGATCGGCATCGAGGACGGAATCGCGGCACTCGTGGATTTCGGTTCGGCGCAAATGCGGATCCTGAGCCCGTACACCAAGATGAGCAAGCTGTAGGACCGCTGTGCCCGGTCACGGCACGCCAGGTCCGTCCACGGCCCTGTAACGAATGGGAGACCTCTCATCGACCCGACCTCGCTGTTCTCCGCTCCGGAAGGGGCGACTCGCTATGCCACCGCGGCATCGCCGCCTCCGACGACCAACCCCTTCCAGGCCCCGGACTTCGGGGAGGACGAGATCTTCCTGATCGAGGATGCGCAGGCATCCCTCTCGGGCATGGGTGTGGATCGACGCCAGGCGAGCTAGCTCCGGCCGGTCACGGTGGCCCCGCAGTCGGCGGCCACGGGCCGTCCCGGTTCGCGCGCGCCGAAGGGCCCCACAGAAAACGGTGGGGCCCTTCGACATGTGCGCTCCCGACAGGTCAGCGGGCGCCCTCGGCGAGCAGGGCCAGCTCGTCCAGGAACGCCTCGGCCAGCAGGCCGGCGTCCTGGCCGCCGGAGTTGGTCGCGACGCTCAGCGTGTGGCCCTTGGCGCAGCCGCCCAGAGCGAAGGTCGCCGTGTCGGCCGGGGGCACCATGGGGACGATGGTGAGGTGGCGCAGCGGCCGTCCGGCCAGGGTCTGCCCCTGCTCGCGCAGGTGGACGTAGGAGCAGGCCGCCGGCGCGTACGCGGGCGCGAAGATCGTCCCGCCGGCCAGCGCCAGGGTTGCCCCGGGAACCGCCGCGAGCGTGCCCTCGACCAGCTTCTCGGCGGTGCGCCGGGGCCGGGTGACGGTGGTCAGCAGGCCGATGCACGCGGTCAGACGGGCCGCCGGGTCGGCGAGCGTCACCGGTGCGGGGACCCGCACGTTGGCGAAGGCGTTGCCGAGGAATTCGCCGCAGTCGTCGGGCCGCTCGTCGACCGGGACCGACAGCCACACCTGCCTCGGCTCCGGAGTCCGGCCACCGCCGGCGGACGCCGCATCGGGGGCGGCGGCGCAATCGCGCTCCGCAGCCGACAGACAGGCACGCAGGACTCCGGAGACCGTCGCCAGGAACACCTCGTTCGTGGTCGCCGGGCGGCCGGGACCGGCCGCTCCCACGGAGACGGCCGCGCGCGCGGCCCGCAGCACGTCGGCGCGCAGCCGTACGACGGTGTACGCGGGTTCGCGGGGCCCCCGGTGCGGCAGGGGCACCGCGCGGCCCGTGGTGAGCAGACCCGGCGGGCCGCCCCCCGTCGGGCCGGGGCCGACCGTCCGCCGCCGGGAGCCGGGCGCCGCCACGGACGCGCCGCCGTCCAGCGGCCGGCCGTCGTCGAAGAGCGCGCGCAGCAGGGTCGTCAGGGAACGGCCGTCGAGCAGGCTGTGGTGCATCCGGAACAGCAGGGAGAACTCCCCCTCCGTCTCCCCGCGCAGCAGGTGGAGGCCCCACGGCGGCCGGCCGGCAGGGAACGGGGTGTGGAACCACTGCCGGACCGCGTCCCGCAGGGTGAGGTCCGCGCTGTCGAGCTGCCGGGCCAGGTCGTGGCCGTCCCGCCGCTCCCAGCGGTGCCGGCCGGTCCACCGGGCCGGGCCGGTCCGGGCGCCGCCGGGAGCGACCAGGGTCTGGGTGAGCCTGGGCAGCGCCTTCCAGCGTTCCTCCACCAACGCCCGCAGCTCGTCCAGTGGCGGTGGGGCCCCCGCGAGGTCCAGGGCGATCCCTGCGTTGGGCGGGCCGAACGGCCAGCGGGCCATCCCCTCTTCCATCAAGGGCAGATGCGATCCGGGCATGAGACTGCTCCTGTCGTGGGCCGTCCGTGTCGTGGGCCGGTCCCGTCGTGGGCCGGCCGCTGGGGGACGACGTCCTGTACCCCCAACGGCCGATCGGACCGGCGGTCACGTCCGCGGCGTCACCGTGCGCGCCGCCAGGTACCTCTCCGGTGTCCCGCAGGTGTCAACGCGCGGCCGTGGAGGCTCCCTGATGGGGTGACACTGCCGCAGGTTTGCGGTCAGGAACGGTGTCGGTGCGCCTTTAATCGGGACTCCGCGTCCGCCGCTCGGGCGCCCCGTCCCCGAATCCCCCGCCCCGGCCCCCGTGCCGGACAGGAGTTGTGTGTCGTGCCTGGTACTCATCCGAATCCCGCGCACATCCCCGCGCACACCCCTGCCCGCTTCCCCGCCCACATCGCCGTGTTCAACGTGCCGATGCACGGGCACGTGAATCCGACCCTGGGGGTCGTCGAGGAGCTCGTCCGGCGGGGGCACCGGGTCAGTTACGCCGTCCCCGAGGACTTCGTGCACCAGGTGAAGGCGGCCGGTGCGGAGCCCGTGCTCTACCCGGACGCGGGAGACGGCTCGGACGCGCCGGAGGACATGGGCGAGGGGTTCGCGCGGGTCGTCGAGGTGGCGCTGACGGCCCTGCCCGCGCTGAACCGGGCATTCGGCAAGGACCGTCCGGACCTGGTGCTGTGCGACATCTACGCCTTCGCGGGCCTGCTGCTGGGGACACGATGGGAGGTGCCGACCGTCGTGGCGTCGCCCACCCATCTCGCCTACGACGGCATCGTCCCCGAGTTCTTCGGCGTGCCCGGACTTCCGCAGCTGCCGGGCTTCGCGCGACTGGCGGCGGCCTTCGCCGACCACGGGATCGACGCCGCGCGGATCCAGGACCTCGTACGGCCCGAACACGCCGTCGCGTTCTTCCCGCGGGCCTTCCAGCGCAGGGCGGACACCGTCGCGGCACAGCGCGTCGCGTACGTGGGACCGGCGCTCGGGGACCGCTCGTACCAGGGTTCCTGGCAGCCGCCGCGGCCCGATCTGCCCGTCCTGCTGGTCTCGCTGGGCTCCCAGTTCACCCGGCGGCCGGAGTTCTACCGGTCCTGCGTCGAGGCGTTCGCCGAGCTGCCCTGGCATGTGGTCATGTCCGTCGGCGCCGTCCCGACGGACGGGCTGGGCCCGCTGCCGGAGACCGTCGAGGTCCATCCCCACGTGCCCCAACTGGCCGTGCTCGCGCACGCCGACGCCTTCGTCACCCACGCCGGGATGGGCGGCACGATGGAGGCCCTGCACTACGGCGTCCCGCTGGTCGCCGTCCCGCAGATGGCCGAGCAGCGGGTCAACGCCGCCCAGATCGAACGCCTCCGGCTGGGCATCCACCTGCCGCGCGAGAGCGTCACCCCCGAGGCGCTGCGCGAGGCCGTCCTGCGGGTCTCGTCCGACCGGGACATCCGCGCGGGCGTCTCCGCCATGCGCCGGGAGATCGCGGCGGCCGGCGGAGCGGGAGCCGCGGCCGACCTCATCGAGCGGGCCCTGTAGACCCGCAGTCCCCGCAGCCCCGGCACCGGTACCGCGTACCGGCCAGGAGGCCGGGACCCTGTTCCGCTGTTCCGAGGAGTGACACCGTGACCCTGACCCATGAACTGCCGTCCGACATCCGCCGCACCGGCACCGGGCGCACGCCCCTCGAGGTGCCGGACAGCCGGCCGCACCTCTATCTCCGCCAGGTGCGCATGAGCGACCTGGACTCCATGCACCATGTGAACAACGTCCGGCTGCTGGAGATGATCCAGGACGCCCATATCGACATGTTCTATCTGCGCCCCGGACTGCCCGGCCAGGAGATCCGCCCGCGGTTCGTCTACGCACGCCACGAACTCGACTACACGGAACCCCTCGTCCTCCAGCCGGAGCCGGTCACCATCACCACCACCATCGGTGACCTGCGCCGTTCGACCTTCCGCGTCACCAGCCGGGTCACCCGCGACGCCCGGGTGTTCTGCACCTGTGTGAGCACGGCCGTCGCCTACGACCCGGACGCCCGGTGCTCCCGTCGGCTCGAGGACGAGGAACGTGCCCTCGCGGCCCGCCACGCCACTCCCGACCCGGCACGCTGACCGGCCGCCCGCGAAGGGCGGCTCCGCGCAGGACGGCCCCGGGAAGGACGGCCCGCGTCTCAGCGGCCGATCTCCACCCGCTCGGACTCGCTCACCTGGTCGGTCTCCGACACCCGCACGGTCACCTTCATCTCCCAGGCGCCGGGCAGCGGCAGGTTGACCGCGTCGGCGGCCCAGTAGCCGCCCCGGTCGCCGACCTTGGCGTCGAGGGGGCCGATGTCCTGGCCGGGCAGGCTGAAGGAGACGCGCAGCTCGGGAATGCTCACGAAGCCGCCGTCGGGGCCGTAGACCACGGCCTGGAGGCCGTTGTCGCCGACCCGGCCCGGATCGAGGGTGACCTGCACCTTGCCGCTGACGCCGCGGACACCGGGCGCCCCGGAGCCGATGACGAACGGAATGGTGGTCACCGAGGCCACGGGCAGCCCGGCGGACTGTTCCGCCGTCGCCGCCTCGGCCGCCGCCCGTCCCGGCAGGGTGCCCGTCAGGACGGTGGTGAAGACGAGGACGACGACGGAGACGACGACCTCGGCCAGCACGGAGCGGCGCAACGCCCGGCGCTGGGCGTCCTCGGCCGGCGTGAGGGCCCCGAGAGCCGGCGGCCGGGGCTTCTCGGACGGCGGCGGGCCGCCCGCCGGGGCGTCGGCCGTACCGGCCGCCCGGCCGACCGGCCGACCGTCCGCCGCGCCTTCGGCCCGGCCGCCCACCGTCTCCGGTACCCGGGCCTCGCGCTCCTCGCGCACCTCGACAGCCTCCACCGTCACGTTCCTCGCCGTCCTCTCCCTTGTCACCGTCCGTCGCGACCGGGCCCCCGCGATCAGCAGCAGCGTCACCGCGGCCAGCTTGGCCAGCAGGATCCGCCCGTACGTCGTGTCGGTCAGCGCGGACACCGAGCCGAGGCCACGCCAGGACTGGTACACGCCCGTCACCACCAGGACGCTCACCGAGAGCCCCGCCAGCTGCGAGAAGCGGCCGACCACCCGCGACGGGACGGACGCGCGGTAGAACAAGGTGAGCAGGGCCGCCAGGCCGCCCAGCCACACCGCCATCGCCAGCAGGTGCAGCACCGTGGACGTCATCGCCGCCGGGACCTGGATGCCGGCCGACGCGTGTTCGGCGGCGGCCCAGGTCAGTGCCAGGCACCCGGCCAGCGCGGCGCCGGTCAGCAGCGCCGCGCGGGACGGCCGTTCCCCCTCCCGGAGGGCCTTGCGCCGCCACAGCAGAACGGCCGCGACCGCCGCGAGCAGCACGAGGCGCGCCACCAGGGCCAGTCCCGGCCGGGTGCCCAGCGTGCGGGCGAGACCCGAGGGGTCCAGCGCCTGCGTGGGGCCGGTGCCGCTCTCGTAGGGGCCGCGGAGCAGCAGCAGGAACACCGTGGACCCGGCGAGCGCCCACCAGCCGGCCAGCAGCAGCCTGCGCAGCGGCCGGACGTCCGGGGGGCGGCAGACGGCGATGAAGGCGGCCGTGCCGATGAGGAGCGCCGCGGCGACGTACGCGAGGCAGCGGCCGATGTTGAAGAGGCCTCCGGTGGCCGGGTTCTCCACGGAGGTGCTGGGCAGAGCCGGTGGGGTCGCGGACGGCGTGCCCACCGAGAAGGTGAAGGCTCCGGCGATCGGATGGCTGTCCTCCGACACCACGCGCCAGGCCACCGTGAAGGTGCCGGTGCCGAGCTTCGCGGGGAGCTTGATCCGGGCGGTGTCGGCGCGGCCGTCCGCGTGGCCCGCCTCGCCCGTGTCGACCCGTCGGTTGTCGGGGTCGAAGACGCGGAAGGAGTCGTCGAGCAGACCTACGGACTCGGTGAAGGTGAGGGTGATGGCGCCGGGGGCCGTCTTGACGACGCTTCCGTCCGCCGGGTCGGCACCGCGGAGAGCCGCGTGCGCGGAGGCCGGTCCGCCGCCGAGGAGGAGCAGGACCAGCACGGTGCCCAGCAGCACCAGCCCTTGAAGTCCCCTGCGGCCGCCGTCGTGTCCCCGGCCGCCGGGTCGCCCGCCGCCGTGTCGTCCGCCATCTCGCCCTTCGCCCACGTCACCGCTCCGCCTTGCCTGAGACCCGACACTCGTGTGCTCGGAGATACGTACGCATGCACGGGGCATCCGGTTCACCACGTCGGCCGCGCCGACACCCCGCCGTCCACCACCAGGTCGTGCCCGGTGATCCAGGACGCGAGCGGCGAGGCCAGGAAGACGCAGGCGTCACCGACGTCCTCGGGGCGGCCCAGCCGGCCGACCGCGACCGCCTCCCGCCACCGCCGCACGCCCTCGGGCCACGCCTCGGCCAGCCCCTCCCGGTCGATCAGCCCGGGCGAGACCGTGTTCACGCGGATGCCGGACGGCCCGTACTCCTGTGCCGCCGCCCGCGCGTGCATCACGACGGCGGCCTTGGAGGCGGCGTAATGGGCGTGCCCGGGAGCCGGCCTCGCCGCCTCGACGGAGGCGATGTGCGTGATGCTGCCCCCGCGCTCCCGCATGACCTCCGCCGCCGCCTGCGTGCAGGCGAAGACGCTGGTCAGGTTGGTGTCCACGACGGCCCGCCAGTCGGCCGCCGACATCCCTGGCAGGCCCTGCACCGGCTGTACGCCCGCGTTGTTGACCAGCGCGTCGAGCCGCCCGCCGCCCCATTCGGCGGCCCGGGCCACCACCTCGCGGCACTCGTCCTCGACGGTCAGGTCGGCACCGGCCAGCACGACGGCCCGCGCGCCGGCCTCGCCGGCGATCTCCTCGGCGAGCGCGTGAGCCGCCTCGGTCCCCGTGCGGCAGTGCAGCGCCACCGCCGCCCCTTCCTGGGCGAACCGCAGCGCGATGCCGCGCCCGATCCCGCCGCCCGCACCCGTGATCAGGGCCACCCGGCCCGCCAGCATCGTCATGGACGGCACAGTTCCGCGATGAGGGCGGCCCGGTCCGGGTGCCGCGCCGTGAGGGCGGCCGCGTCACCGTGTTCGTAGTCCCCGTAGGTGAAGCCGGGGGCCATCGTGCAGCCGAAGAAGGTCCAGGCGCCCCCGGCGGCCACCCGCGCGCCCATCCAGGTGCGTGCCGGCACGGTGAGCTGCGGCTGCTGTCCGCCGAGGAGGTCCGGGCCGAGCACCGCCGTACGGGAGGTCCCGTCGGGGGCGAGGAGCAGCAGCGTGAGCGGGTCGCCGAGGTAGAAGTGCCAGACCTCGTCGGTGGGCAGGCGGTGCAGGGCCGAGAAGTCTTCGGCGGTGAGCAGCGCGACGATCGCGGAGCCCGCGGGCCGGCCGTCCGGCCCCTCCGGACCCGCCCAGGTACGGCGGAACAGGCCTCCCTCGCGGGGGATCGGCTCCAGGCCGTAATGGGCGACGAGGTCTTCGGGGGTGAGCGGGTCTGCTTCCGCCGGGTCTGTCACCCGGGGAACGCTACCTCCCGGCGCAGAAACGCCAGTTGGGCCTTCTTCTCCGGCAGGTACACGTCCGGCAGGTCGATCTCGGGCAGCGTGACGACCGGCCCCGCCTCGAAGCCCTGCCGGAAGAAGCGGGCGACCGCCTTCTCGTTGCGCACATCGGGGTCCACCACGACGCGCGGCCGGTCCAGGCCGACCAGCACGTACGACGCGAACACCCCCAGCAGCGCCGCCGACCAGCCCGGCCGCGCCCCTCGCCCGCCGGCCGGCGCGATCAGCAGGTGGACGCCGATGTCCCCGGGCTCGACCGGGTAGCACTCGCCGACCCGGTCCTCGGCCGGCTCGTAGGTCTGCAGGAGGGCGACCGGTTCGCCGTCCAGCTCGGTCAGGAAGGCGTGATGCGTGTCGAGGCCGGCCATGTGGGCGTAGATCTCGGCCACCTGCTCCCGCGTCAGGCCGTTCATGCCCCAGAACACGGCCCGCTCCTCGCTCACCCAGCCGTGGACGACGTCCGCGTCGCCCTCGGCGTCGAGCGGGCGGATGACGACGGTCCCGAACCCGTCGACCACCTGCTCGTGCACGGGGACACCCCGGCTGCCCAGGCTGGCCCTGACGCCTCCGCTGCCTCCGTCGCCTCGGCTGTTCTCACGGTCCTGGCCGTCCTGGCCGTCCTGGCGGTCCTGGCCGTCTCGGCGGTCCCGGGTGTCCCGGGTGTCCCGGGGGTTCCGGCGGTTCTGGGGGTCACTCATCGTCGCTCTCCTTCTTCAGCTGTGCCCAGTCGGTGACGACCGGGACCAGTTCGCCCTTGAGCCACAGGGGGAGCTGGTCGTGGTGGTGGGGATGGCCGGGGAGGCCGGAAGCGCCGTACGGAACGACCCACAGACTGTCCTCGCGGCGGGCCAGGTCCCACACGTAGCGGGCGGCCGGGCCACGCGCGGCCAGGTCGGTCCACCCGGGCACGGCCGAGGTGCACAGCACGCAGTCGTGGTCGCCGGAGAGGGCCGGGGCCTGCCGCCCGGGGTCGGGCAGCGCCTGCCAGGGGGCCAGGCGGTGGGTGTCGCCCCACCGGGCGGCGGGCCGGCCGGCGACCTCCTCGACGGCCTCCCGTACGAGTGCCGCCCGGTCGATGCCGTACAGCTCCTCGGCGCGCAGGAGGTGTTCGAGGGCGAAGCCGACGCGCGGGAGGAGGGCCAGCCAGGGGAGGAAGACCTCCGGGTAGGCGGGCGGGTTCGCGAGGGCCGCGAAGGCCGGGTGGGCGGCGAGACGGCGGACCAGGGCGCTGCGCAGGGCCGCGAACCGTGCCGCGTCCTGGCTGTCGGCGTCCATCCGGCGGTCCCAGCTCAGCAGCCGCTCGCGCAGCTCGGCGGCCGGGCCGGTCAGGTCGTCGAGGGCGGACAGCCGGTCCAGCAGGGGCGCGGCGGAGGCCAGACGGGTGTCGGTGTGGATGGCCGGCATGTCGGACGCCGACCACTGCCTGCGCTCCCCGAGCAGGGCCCGGATGCGGTCGGCGCGGTGCGGCGGGGCGAACTCGACGCCCAGCCGCGCGGCGGGGCCCCGCTGGTTGGCCATCACCGCGACGCCGTCGGACAGTCCCGCGCGGGGCATCTCGCGCCAGCCGGTCCACTCGTGGCCGGGCTCCCAGGCGGTCGCCAGCCGGACGCCGTTCGCCTCGGCGCGCAGCGGCACCCGGCCCGCGACCCGGTGCAGCAGGCCGCCCTCGGTGTCGGCGGCCTGGACGACGTCGACGGGCTCGACCCAGAGGTCGAAGGCGCGGTCCACGTCGGCGACCCGGCGGGCCCGGAGCAGCGGCAGGAGCGCCTGGAAGCCCAGGTCGGCGGTGACGCGGGGCGGGTGGCGCAGGGTCAGCGCGAGCGGGGTGCCGTCGTCGAGGCCTTCCGGACCGCCCGCGATCACCGGTCCCCGCTCGGTCTCCAGCACCTCCACCTCGACGGTCTCCTCGCCCGCCACCCGTACGAGTTCGGTGTGCCGGGCGACCCGCCGCCAGGTGCCGTCCGGGCCGAGCGCCTCGACTCCCGCACCGGTGCGGCGCAGCCGTTCGCGGTAGAGGTCCTGGTAGTCGGCCATGGCGTTGGTGATGGCCCAGGCGACCGTGCCGGTGTGGCCGAAGTGGGCGATGCCGGGGACGCCGGGCACGGCCAGCCCGACGACGTCGAACTCGTCGCAGGCCAGACGGATCTGCTGGTAGACGCCGGGGTCCTCGATGAAGCGGTGCGGATCGCCGGCGATGACCGCCTGCCCGGTGACCGTCCGGGCACCGGCCACCAGCCAGCCGTTGCTGCCGGAGGTGCCGGGCCCGTCGGTGGCGAACAGGCCGACCGCCTCGGGACCGAGATGCCGGACGGCCTCCTCGCGCCACAGCTTGGCGGGGAACCCGGCGAACAGGATGTGGGTGGCCAGCCAGACGGCGAGCGGGGTCCACGGTTCCCAGCGGCCGGGGGCGAGTCCGACCCGGGTGAACTCGGGGGCGTCGGCGGCGGCCAGCCCCTCGTTGACCCCGTCGACGTACGCCCGCACCCAGTCCGCCGTCTCCGCGTCCCGTCTCTCCAGCTCCTCGAAGCAGCGTCTCGCCGTGTCGTCGAGGCGGGCGCGACGCACGAAACAGTCCCAGGAGAGGGCTTCGGGGCCGAGGAAGGACGCCGAGGTGCCGCGCGCCCGGTGCCGTTCGACCTCCAGCTGCCAGGCGCGGTCGCGTGCGGTGACGGATCCCTGGAGGCGGGCGAGGGCGTGGGCGCTGTCGGCACGCAGATGCGGGACGCCCCATGCGTCACGGTAGATCTCGCTGGTCACCCTCTGGCCCCTTTTTGCTTTAGGTTAGGCTTGCCTAAGTAAGTTGTGTCGAAATCGTACGCGAGGGGTGGCGGGGTCATGGCGCAGGGGCGGGGCTGGGAGGGCACGGTCCTCAGACTGATGCGGGCGAAGGACTTCACGCTCACGGTCACGGGCGTGGAGGAGGTCACCCGGGAGTACCGCCGGCTGCGTCTCTCGGACGGCGGGCTGCTCGCCGCCACCGGCGTCCACCCGACGATCTGGATCCGGCTCTGGTTCGAGAACGCGGGCCGGCCGCACCAGCGCGCCTACACCCTGGTCGACCCCGACCCGGCGGCCGGCGCCTTCGCCCTGGAGTTCGCGCTGCACGAGGGCGCGGCCAGCGACTGGGCGCGGGCGGCCACGCCCGGCGACACCATCGAGGCGACCGTCCAGGGCACCGGCTTCGAAGCGCCTTCTCCGGCCCCCTCGCACGTTCTCGTGATCGGCGACCCGGCCTCCCTGCCCGCCATCAACTCCCTGCTCGGCGAGGGCGAGGGAGCGCTCGGCTCCGCCCCGGCGACCGTCTGGTTCGAGGGCTCGCCCGACGGCCCGGACGGCCTCCCCTTCCGGACCGACCCCGTACGCCACGAGATACGGCACGTGCCCCGGGCGGACTCCGGCGCCCACCTCGTCGAGCGGGTGAAGGCCGAGCTGCCCGCCCTGCTGAGGGCCACCCCCGACCCGTACGTCTGGATCGCCTGCGACACCCGCACCACCAGGACGCTGTCGGTCTACCTGCGCAAGGAGCTGAGCCTCCCGAAGGAGCGGCTGCACGCGCTGGGGTACTGGCGCGCGACCTGACGGCCCAGGCGGGATCATCGACGCATGGACGTCATCCTTCACCTCTCGCAGGACCCCGAGGCCGACGAGCTCCTCGGGCGGTCCCCGCTCGCCGCGCTGGTCGGGATGCTGCTGGACCAGCAGGTTCCGATGGAGTGGGCGTTCAAGGGACCCCGGACGATCGCCGACCGGCTCGGCGCCGACGACCTGGACGCGCACGACATCGCCGCCCAGGACCCGGAGGCCTTCGCCGCGCTGCTCTCCGAGAAGCCGGCCGTGCACCGCTACCCCGGCTCCATGGCCAAGCGCGTCCAACAGCTCTGCCAGTACCTCGTCGAGCACTACGACGGGGACGCCGGTGCCGTCTGGAAGGACGTGAGCAGCGGCAAGGAGCTGCTCGGACGGCTCCAGGAACTGCCCGGCTTCGGCAGGCAGAAGGCGCAGATCTTCCTCGCGCTGCTGGGCAAGCAGCTCGGGGTGCGGCCCACGGGCTGGCGCGAGGCGGCCGGCGCCTACGGCGAGCCGGAGTCCTTCCGCTCCGTCGCCGACATCACCGGCCCGGAGTCGCTGACCAAGGTACGGGCGCACAAGCAGGAGATGAAGGCGGCGGCCAAGGCGGAGAAGGCGAACAAGGCCGACAGGACCGCGAAGCAGTAGCCCGACCGGACGGCGAGCCAACCGGACAGCGGCCCGGCCGACCCAGCCGGACGGCGAGCCAACCGGACAGCGGCCCGGCCGACCCGACCGGACAGCGAGCCAACCGGACAGCGGCCCGGCCGGACTCCGGCTCGGCCGACCCGAGCGACCGGCCCACGCCCACCGAGCCCAACCGGGCCGAACCCCATCGGCACGAACCCCACCGAGCCGGGCCCGGCTGGACGCGACCGAGCCGGACTGGACCGAGCCCCACCGGCCGGATCCGACCGAGCCTGACCGGACCGGGTCGAGCCCCACCGGACCGAGCCCCACCAGACCGAGCCCCACCAGACCGGGCCCCACCGGACCGCGGGGCCGGATCCGAGCGGGCCGAGCGCTGAACCGGAGCGGGCCGAACCCGACTGAGTCCCACCGGAGAGGACCAAGCCGCGCCCGCTGAGCCCCACCGGGCCAAACCGGTTGTGCGCCGAACGGGCGGATCCGACCCCCTGCATGCTGAACCCAGGGCGTGTCGGGGGGAGATGACCTCTCATGAGCTCCGCAGCACGCCGCCCCCTCAGCCGCACCTGGCTGCGGACGCTCGCGCTGCTGCTCGCCCTGCTGGTGCCGGGTGCGGCCGCCGAGGTCTCGGCGGCACCCTTCGCCGCCGCCGAGATCGCCGAGTACGACACGCTCGACACGGCGCTGCGACCGGCCCCCTGCTTTCACCGGCCCGCCGCCCCGCTGCGCCCCGCCGCCCTCCCGGTCGCGGCGCCCGGCGTCCCGGCCGACGCTCCCCGCCCCGCGCCGCACCGGCCGTCGTACGCCCTGCGCGCCCTGCGCACCGTGGTTCTGCGCTGCTGACGGACGCCGTTCCCAGGCCCACCGGCTGACACGCCACGTTCGCGCGAAGAACATGCGAGGGAAAGAGCCATGCCCACAGACCCGTACGCGATCCTGCGCGCCCTGCTGCGCGCGGAGGCCACGCGCAGCACACCGAAACCGCAGGTGAAGGAAGCGAAACCGCAGCAGTCCCCGGAGCGCCGGGACCGCTGACCGGTCGGCGGGGGCGGGCTACCGCCTCCGCCTGGCCGTACCGAAGAGCGAACGGGTGATCTCGCGGCCGATCTGCGTGCCGAAGGAACGGGCCAGCGACTTGAACATGCCGCTGCCGACGACCTGCTCGACGACCGAGCGATCCTCCACGCGCTGCGGGGACCCGGGCTCCCTCGCCGGCTTCGCGACCTTGGCCGCCTTCGCATCCCTGCTCGCCCCACCCGTCTCCCCCGTCCCCCTCGCCGACGGCTGCGGCTGCGGCTGCGGCTGCGGCTGTTCGGCGGGCCGGGCCGCCAGTCTCTCGAACGCGGATTCTCTGTCCACAGCCTGTGCATACCGCTCGTGGAGCCGCGACTCCCGCACCGCCCGGTCGAGGGCCGGCCCGTCGACGGGCCCCATCAGGGACTCGGGAGCGCGCAGCCGGGTCGCGGCCACCGGCGTCGGGGCGCCCCTCTCACTGAGGACCGTGACGACGGCCTCGCCGGTACCGAGCCCGGTGAGCAGCTCCTCCAGGTCGTAGGACGAGTCGGGGAACGTTTTCACCGTGGCCTTGAGAGCCTTCTGGTCGTCCGGCGTGAAGGCCCGCAGAGCGTGCTGGACCCGGTTGCCGAGCTGGGCGAGGACGTCACCGGGCACGTCCTTCGGGGTCTGCGTGACGAAGAACACGCCGACCCCCTTCGAGCGAATCAGCCGGACGGTCTGCGTGATGGAGTCGAGGAACGCCTTCGAGGCGTCGTCGAAGAGCAGGTGCGCCTCGTCGAAGAAGAACACGAGCTTCGGCCTGTCGGCGTCGCCGATCTCGGGCAGGTCGTGGAACAGGTCGGCCAGCAGCCACATCAGGAAGGTCGAGAAGAGCCGCTGCTTCTCCTGCACGGCGGGCAGCTCCAGGACCGAGACGACACCGCGGCCGTCGGAGGCGGTGCGCAGGAGCTCGGCCGTGTCGAACTCCGGCTCGCCGAAGAAGCTCGCCATGCCCTCGGCCTCGAAGGCGGTCAGGGACCGCAGGATCACCCCGGCCGTGGCGGTCGACAGCCCGCCGATGCCCTTCAGCTCCGCCCTGCCCTCGTCCGAGGTGAGGAAGGCGACGACCGACCGGAGGTCCTTGAGGTCGAGCAGCTCCAGGCCCTTCCGGTCGGCGTAGTGGAAGATCAGGCCCAGGGACTGCTCCTGGGTGCGGTTGAGCTGGAGCACCTTGGCGAGCAGCACCGGGCCGAAGCTGGTGATCGTGGCCCGCAGCGGGATGCCGTGGCCGAGACCGCCGAGGGCGTAGAACTCGGCCGGGAAGCCGGTCGCCGTCCATTTCTGGCCGACTTCCGCCGCCCGTCCCCGCACCCGGTCGTTCGCCGCTCCCGGCGCGGAGATCCCGGACAGGTCGCCCTTGACGTCGGCGAGGAAGACCGGCACGCCCTGCGCCGAGAGCTGCTCGGCGATCAGCTGGAGCGTCTTGGTCTTTCCGGTGCCGGTGGCACCCGCGACCAGTCCGTGCCTGTTCAACATGGGGAGGGGGATGCGGACGGGGGACTCGGGCAGGCACGTCCCGTCCCACAGCAGCGCGCCCAGGTCGAGGGCGGGCCCGGTGAAGGCGTACCCGGCGGCGATGTCGGCGGCGCTCGTCGACCCGGTCATCAGCAGACCCTCGTTCCGTTTTACCCCTGTTCATCACGTCTTTTCCAGCGTCGCACTCCGTCTCCATGGCTGCGCCCGGAACGTCGGGACCGGTAGGCTTTCCGTGTGATCTTCAAGCGCATCGGAAACGGCCGGCCGTACCCCGACCACGGCCGGGAAAGCACCCGGCAGTGGGCGGACGTCGCGCCGCGCCCGGTCCGCCTCGATCAGCTGGTGACCACCAAGCAGCAGCTCGACCTGGAAACCCTGCTCGCGGAGGACTCCACGTTCTACGGCGACCTCTTCGCGCACGTCGTGAAGTGGCAGGGCGACCTGTACCTGGAGGACGGACTGCACCGCGCGGTGCGGGCGGCGCTCCAGCAGCGACAGGTACTGCACGCGCGCGTGCTCGAGCTGGACTGATCCACCGCCAGAAAGCCCGTTTCCGCCCCGGCCGACCCTCCGGGTTGACCCTTTCGGGTGCTTTCCCGCGCCTCGAGCGGCGTCGGATGATCGTTTATTCGTCACGGCCGCCGGGGCGCACTACGCTGCGCTCATGAGCATGCTGACTCCCCCCGGCATGGGCGGCAAGTACCGGATCACGGGGGACAAATACCCCCGCATGCGCCCCCACCGACGACGCGGCCGACTGGCCGTCGTGGTCGTTGCCTGCGGCGCCGTGCTCGGCGTGGCCGGCTGGGGCACTCTTCAGCTCATCGACGTCTTCACGGGCGGCGGCGGGACGGCCACGGCCGCCGGGACCGGCTGCTCGCCGAAGACGACCAAGGCGAGCCCCGCGGCCTCCGTGTCCGCTGCCGCGGCCGTCGCGGGCACGGCGCCCGAACCCGCGCAGATCACCGTGAACGTCTTCAACGCCACCACCCGCAGCGGCCTCGCCAAGACCACCGCGGACGAGCTGAAGAAACGCGGCTTCAAGATCGGCGAGGTGGGCAACGCCATCAAGCAGTACGACAAGAAGGTCACCGGCACCGGGATACTGCTCGGCCCGGCGTCCTCGCTGAACACCTCGCTGCCGGTACTCGCCACGCAGCTCACGACCGCCGAACGCCGCACCGACGCGGCCCGCGCGGGCACCGCCCTCGATCTGATCATCGGCAACCAGTTCAAGGCGCTGACCAGCCAGGCGGCCTCGGTCAAGGCGCTGACGGCGCTGGCCGCGCCACAGCCGACGGCGAGCACGAAGAAGGGCTGCTAGCAGCAGCCCTTCCCGCATCGCCGTCCGATGGTCCGAGCGAGACGGATGTCTCGGCCCGCTCGGGCCGCCGCGTTACTCGGCCGCGCCGTACAGCCGGTCGCCCGCGTCGCCCAGGCCCGGGACGATGTAACCGTGCTCGTTGAGGTGGTCGTCGACCGCCGCCGTGACGACGGTGACCGGGGTGCCCGCGAGCTCGCGCTCCATGAGCTCCACGCCCTCCGGGGCGGCGAGCAGCACCACGGCCGTCACGTCGTCGGCGCCGCGCCGGATCAGCTCGCGGATAGCGGCGACCAGGGTGCCGCCGGTGGCCAGCATCGGGTCCAGGACGTACACCTGGCGGCCGAGGAGGTTCTCCGGCATGCGCGTGGCGTACGTGGACGCCTCGAGCGTCTCCTCGTTGCGGATCATCCCCAGGAAGCCCACCTCGGCGGTCGGCAGCAGCCGGACCATGCCGTCCAGCATGCCGAGGCCCGCACGCAGGATCGGCACGACCAGCGGGCGCGGGTAGGAGAGCTTCACGCCGGTGGTCGCAGAGACCGGCGTCTTGATGTCGACCTGCTCGGTACGCACGTCACGCGTGGCCTCGTAGGCGAGCAGGGTGACCAGTTCGTCGGCCAGCCGGCGGAAGGTCGCGGAGTCCGTGCGCTGGTCGCGGAGCGTGGTGAGCTTGTGAGCGACCAGGGGGTGGTCGACGACGTGGAGACGCATGTCCACAACAGTAACCGGGCCGAACCCGCCCAGCGCCCCCCACGCACAGTGAACCCCTCCCCTTCGGCCTGCCCTCCGGTTGAGCCGTTGGCGGCGTCAAACCGCCCGGCGGAGGGAAAGCGGAAGAAAGGTACGGAGACGAACCGGGGGTACCCGGAGTGATGTGCTGATGCCTGAGCTGCCCTACCCGCCCGACGACGACTCGCCGCGAGGGGCGCGGCCGGAGGAGACCGACGCAGAGCGCCGTCGGCGCCGCGCCCGGTTCCTGCGCGAGCTGGCCGAGGCCCGCGAACTGCGCGACCGGGTCCAGCCGCGCCGCGCCAAGACCGCCCGCCTGCGCCACGCGATGCGGATGCGCACCTTCCGCTGGTAGCCGCAGGCGTACGGGACTTGGGGCATACGGGGAAGATCGCCACCGTCACGGGTGTCGCGTGGGGCGGGCTCACGTGGGCGCACGGGAAAGCCGCGTACGATCCGCTGGTGGCGGCAACGAGAGCGCTGGTGAGTCACTCACGGACGTCTCATGGACGTGCTCATGGACGTCCTCGTGGGCGTACTCGTGGGCACGCGATCAAAACCACCGGACACAGGGAGCCGAAGACGTCCCCTGGACGCCTTGTTTCTGCCACGATTCCGAGTGGGCGGGGCTCGGAGCCTGAGCTCTCTCCGCCCGCAACCTCCGCCGGGGGGACCCCCAACCGGCACGCCTAAGACCAGTGGGAGAGTCACGGTGTACTTCGCCGCACTGCTCGCGCGCACCGAAGACGGGTGGGAAGCGAGCGACACAGAGCTCGACGATGTGGAGACCCTGTCGGATCTGGCCGACCTGGCCCGGGAAGCCTCTCCCGACGACGACACGGTGCTCGTGCTGATCGAGCAGGAGGACTCCTGGTTCGGGGTCGTCCGCATCGACGGCGAGGAGGACCCTCGCATCTTCGTCTCCGACGCCGCCGCCGCCGCTCGCAGTTCGTACGGCGAGATCCTCCTCACCGACGAACTGCTCGGAAGGGACCCGGGTGACGTCGACGACCTGGACGCCCTGGACCTCGACGGCACCGAGGACGGTGAGGACGGGGCCGACGACGAGGCCGACCACGAGGACGAGGACGAGGGTGCCGTCGGCACCGTGAACGGCAGCTCCGCCGAGGCCGTGCCACACGGCCCGGTCGGCGACGCCGGCATCCTCGACGACCTCGGCGTCGGGGAGAAGGAGCTGAGAGCCCTGTCCGCGGACGCGGTCACCGAGATCGCGGACGCCCTGGGCGCCTCGGAGGTCCTGGAGACCGTCCGCTGACCGCGCCGGGGACGGCGCCGGATCCCGTACGCGACCGCTGGCGGGCCACGATGCGGCTCGCCCTGGACGAGGCACGGCTGGCCGCCCGGGGCGGGGACGTCCCGGTCGGCGCCGTCGTGCTGGCTCCGGACGGCACGACGGTCCTCGCCAGGGCCCACAACGAACGGGAGGCCGGCGGCGATCCGACGGCCCACGCGGAGGTGCTCGCCGTCCGGCGGGCGGCGGCCGCGCTGGGCGAGTGGCGGCTGTCCGGCTGCACGCTCGTCGTGACCCTCGAACCGTGCACGATGTGCGCGGGCGCGCTCGTGCAGTCCCGGGTGGACCGGGTCGTCTACGGCGCCCGTGACGACAAGGCGGGCGCGGCCGGCTCCCTCTGGGACGTCGTCCGCGACCGACGGCTCAACCATCGCCCCGAGGTCGTCGAAGGCGTCCTCGCCGAAGAGTGCGCGGGACTCCTCACGGAGTTCTTCCGCGACCGCTGATCCACCCCCCGAATACCGATTTCAAACCGGGGGCGGCCTTGCTGTAAGGTCTCCCTCGGTAGCGTGTCCGAGCGGCCGAAGGAGCTCGCCTCGAAAGCGAGTGTGGCGCAAGTCACCGAGGGTTCAAATCCCTCCGCTACCGCTTCTGGAAGGGTCCGGCTCTCTGTGAGCCGGGCCCTTCGTCGCGTGCTCCGGGCTCTCCGCGGCTGTCGTGCACTCCGGGCTCTCGCGTGGTGCGGGCCGCTTGCCCAGGTACGTCCACGCGAGGCCGCCGACCAGCGGGGCGCTGAGCATGAAGAGCAGCCACAGTGCCTTCGGGGCGTACCGGACGCGCTCGGTGGGCGTACGGACGCAGTCGATCATCGCCCACAGGTACAGCAGCGCCACGAGGACCATCGGGGCGACGGCCAGCGGTTCCAGGACTCCCAGCATTTTCCTCCCCTTCCCTTCTCTTCCACTCCGTCCGGCACGCACCGGTGTTCACCCCCTCATCGGACGAGGACCCCCGAACGGTTCACGAACGCGCCGTGGACGTTCAAAAGCGGTGTGAAAATCGCACTTCCGGTTACACTCGCCGCCGTCAACAGGGCCCGGACGGGCACATACAGGGGAGGCCAGGTGGCGGTGAACGCCAAGAAGATCGCCGTCTACGTACTCGTGGTCTTCGTGCTCTACGTGATCATCACGGACCCGGCGAAGGCCGCGGACTACGTCCAGATAGGCTTCCAGGGCATATCGGACGCCGCCAAGGCCGTCGGCGACTTCTTCACCTGGCTCGCCGACGGGGCCGAGTAGGCTCGCACGGGGAGTGCCCATGATCCGCCACCTGGTCCTTTTCAAGCTCAACGAGGGCGTCGAGCGCGACGACCCCCGGGTCGTGCAGGGCGAAGCCGCCTTCCGGGCACTCGGCGACCGGATCGAGGAACTCCGTTTCTGGGAGCTGGGCTGGAACATCAGCGACCGGCCCATCGCCTACGACTTCGCGATCAATTCGGCGGTCGAGGACGCGGACGCGCTGAAGCGGTACATCGAGCACCCGGCCCACCAGGCGGGCGTCGCCCTGTGGCGCGAGTTCGCCACCTGGGTGGTCGCCGACTACGAGTTCTGAGCCGCCGTTCAGGCAGTTCTCTCGGCAGTTCTCTCGGCAGTTCGGAGCCCTCCGCCGGAAAAGCGGGGGGCTTTGGCATGTCGCGCAGCAGGGTGCGCGGCTCAACTTCTCCCTCAACACGGCGTTATGGGGTGCTTGCACACAGTGCACATGTCTTGTGATGCTATGACCGCTTTTGACGGATGAGTTGACCGATGTTGACCTGACGAAGAGGTGGCGTTGACCGTGTCGGCCAGTACTGCGCCGCCTCAGCAAGAGGCACCCCCGGCACCCGCCCCCGCGCCTGCCCTGGAAACGGTCCAGGAAGCCGTCCAGGAAGCCCCTGCCGAAGCCGTCCAGCCGCCCGAGCGGCGCCGGGGCGCCGACACCCGGGCGCTGACCCAGCTGCTCTTCGGCGAGCTCAAGGAGCTCCAGCCGGGCACGCCGGAGCACAACCGGGTGCGCGGGGCGCTCATCGAGGCCAACCTCCCGCTCGTGCGCTACGCGGCCGCCCGTTTCCGCTCCCGCAACGAACCCATGGAGGACGTCGTCCAGGTCGGCACCATCGGCCTGATCAACGCCATCGACCGCTTCGACCCGGACCGGGGCGTGCAGTTCCCGACGTTCGCCATGCCGACGGTCATCGGTGAGATCAAGCGGTACTTCCGGGACAACGTCCGCACGGTCCACGTACCGCGCCGGCTGCACGAGTTGTGGGTGCAGGTCAACAGCGCGACCGAGGACCTGACGACCGCCTTCGGCCGCACTCCGACGACGGCCGAGATCGCCGAGCGGCTGCGCATCGGCGAGGACGAGGTGCTCTCCTGCATCGAGGCGGGCCGCTCGTACCACGCCACCTCGCTGGAGGCGGCCCAGGAGGGCGACGGCCTGCCGGGCCTGCTGGACCGCCTCGGGTACGAGGATCCGGCGCTGGACGGCGTCGAGCACCGCGACCTCGTGCGCCACCTCCTGGTCCAGCTTCCCGAGCGCGAGCAGCGCATCCTGCTCCTGCGCTACTACAGCAACCTCACGCAGTCCCAGATCAGTGCGGAACTCGGCGTCTCCCAGATGCACGTGTCCCGGCTGCTCGCGCGCAGCTTCCAGCGGCTCCGCTCGGCGAACCGCATCGAGGCGTGACGCGGGACCCGAAGGACACGTCACTCGATCAGGGCTCGGAAGCCTGAGCGAGTCGTCACCGCTGGGAGCGAATCGCTCAACCGGCCCCTTCCCGCCGGATCGGCGCTGAAATGCCGTCAGACCCCCTCTTTCCAGGGCTGATTCGTCACTCACATGTCGACATGTCACTACAGCGTGTTGCCGACATGTGACATTCTGCCGGAAGCGCGTTTGCCGGGGCTTCGGCTCCGGTATTCAGGTGAAGGCTGACGTTCCTCAAGCGGGAATGTTCGCCGCGACCGTCCCGCGACCCAAAGGGGGTGGCATGTCCGCAGATCAGGGCAGCTCCGAGGTGCTCACGCTCACAAAGAGCGAGTCCGCGCCAAGCGCGCCCGTCGAGCCCGCCGTGCTCGACGTGCTCGACGACGTCACGGCCCCCGAGGCCACTCCGGCCCCGGTACTCACGACAGGGGCCATCGACACCCGCACCCTGTCCCGCTCCCTGTTCCTGCGACTGGCCACCCTCGCCGAGGACAGCCCCGAGCGCATGTACGTCCGGGACACCCTCATCGAGCTCAACCTCCCCCTCGTGCGCTACGCGGCGGCCCGCTTCCGCTCGCGCAACGAACCGATGGAGGACATCGTCCAGGTCGGCACCATCGGCCTGATCAAGGCGATCGACCGCTTCGACTGCGAACGGGGCGTGGAGTTCCCGACGTTCGCCATGCCGACGGTCGTGGGCGAGATCAAGCGCTTCTTCCGCGACACCTCGTGGTCGGTGCGCGTCCCGCGCCGGCTCCAGGAGCTGCGCCTGGCCCTCACCAAGGCCAGCGACGAGCTCTCCCAGAAGCTGGACCGCTCGCCGACGGTCGCCGAACTCGCCGCGGTACTGGGCGTGTCCGAGGAGGACGTCGTCGACGGCCTGGCGGTCGGCAACGCCTACACGGCCTCCTCGCTGGACTCCCCGGCCCCTGAGGACGACGGCGGCGAGGGTTCCCTGGCCGACCGCCTCGGCTACGAGGACACGGCCCTGGAAGGCGTGGAGTACCGCGAGTCGCTGAAGCCGCTGCTGGCCAAGCTCCCGCCCCGCGAGCGCCGCATCATCATGCTGCGCTTCTTCGCCAACATGACCCAGTCGCAGATCGGCGAGGAGGTCGGCATCTCCCAGATGCACGTCTCCCGCCTCCTGACCCGCACCCTGGCGCAGCTGCGCGAGGGCCTGATCTCCGACTAGCCGGACTCCGGCCGGGGACTTCCCTCCTGACGGAGCGTCAGCGAAACTGGCGCGATGCGAAGTCCGACACGGGCACGTGGCCGCCGGGGCGCCGTATGGGGCGCGTCGGCGGCCGCCGTCGTGCTGGCGGCGGCGGTGGTTCTGCCGGCCGGCTGCGGGGGAGACGGGCACACGGGCGGCTACGTCGCCGTCGGCGGAGCGGGCGACACGGCGCTCCCGGGCACGCGTGCGGGAGGCCCGGCGGATCCCACGGGCGGAGTGCGACTCGTCCCGCTGGACGACGGGAGCGGCTCCCCCGCGGGGAAGGCCGGTCGTCCGGGGACCCCGGCGGGAGAAAAGGCCGGACAAGGGCCGGCAGACACCGCGGCGGGCGACGCCGGATCCGGCGCCCCACAGAAAACCACCGCCCCGGGGGTCTCAGGCACCCCGGGCGTACCGGGCGCCGAGGGCGGCTCCGCCACCGGCGGTACGCCGCCGGACGTGCCCGCACCGGCACCCACGGCCCCTCCGAGCGCTACGCCCGCCGGACCGGCCTCGCTGACCGTGGGCGATCCCGTTCGCGCGGGTACGGATCAGCGATGGTGCGAGGATGTGACCCTCACCTTCCGCAACTCCGGCGGCACCGCCGTGCGTTCGGGCACTGTCACCTTCGGGACCCATGTCGTCGACGCGCTCGGCATCGACTGGGCGACACGCGAGTCCACGGTCGCGCTCCCGACGCCGATCGCCGCGGGCACGCGCGACGAGAGGACCTGGACGGTCTGCGTCGACGCGTGGCGCGTACCGCTGGGCATGCACATCGAGACGCGGGACGTGTCGGTCCGGTGGGAGTGAACGGACGGCACCGGACAGCCGAGAGACGGGGGTGTGCGAGCCGACCCCGTCAGCCGAGAGACGGGCGCGCGCGAGCCGACCCCGTCAGCCGAGAGACGGGGGCGTGCGAGCCGACCCCGCTGTGGCGACCCGACGGTCGACCCGCTGGGTCACCCCGTCACCCCGTCATCCCGCCAACCCGTCACACTGCCCGGTGCGGTCCGGCGGTTACTTCAGTGCCAGCCAGGCGACCGCCGCGACGATCACGACCGCGGCGACGATGCCGACGATCAGGCCGATACGGGGCCCGGACTGGGTGGGTGCCGGCTGGGCGGCCCGGGGGGCGCCGTCGTCGACGAACGCGCGGAACATCTGGGTGCTGCCGGCGGGGTCGTGGTTGCCCTGGGGGCCCTGCGTGTTAGCCATGGGCCGAGACACTAGCGAAAATGCGCGGGGCGGCCCAAGTGGGGGTGGCTGTCCGGAGGATCGAACCCTCCGGACACGACCGCCCACTTGGGCTCCCGGAGCACGTCCGTCCCCCCGGAGCACGTCCGTCGTTCTCGCGCCGGCCGGCCACCTCGCCCGGCATCCGCCGACGACGCCAAGGACAGCCGACCCGATGGAACGCCCCGCCTTACGGGGCCGACCGCGCAGGGTCACCCCGCCGCCGAGGGCCGCCCGCGCAGGGTCACCCCGCCGCCGTGGGCCGCCCGCGCAGGGTCACCCCCGCCGCCGAGGGCCGACCGCGCAGGGTCACCCCCGCCGCCGAGGGCCGACCGCGCAGGGTCACCCCCGCCCGCCGAGGGCCGCCCGCACGAGAACGCCCCGCCCCTGAAGGCCGCCCCGCACGGGATCACCCCGCCGCGGGCACGCTCGGCCCTCACCGGACACGCTCGCTGCTGATCACCGCCAGCCGCCACCCGCCGGTTCACCAGGCACCGGGGGACGGCTCGGACCGGTCGCCCAACTCCGGAAGACGGCCCGGAGCCCGTCGGACGCCCGCGCCGCTTGACCCCCTCGGCCACCCCCGACCGCCCTCGGCGCCGAGCCCCGCCGGCCACCCAGCCGCCGCCCCTGGCAACGCCGACCCCGTCCACACGGCCCCGCCCGTCCGCACAGCCCGTCCCACAGCCCCGTCCGCACGTCCCCGACCCCGTCCGCACGTCCCCGCAGGGCCCCCGCCCTGCCCGGATCGGGCTGGCGCAACGCCCTCACCTGCACATTTACCCTCGCAATACTTGCCTTTGCCAACTTTTTGCGGGCCTCACCGGGTTTTTATTTGCCTGTAGCAACCAACCGCTCCTATGGTTGCCCTAAGCAACAAATCGGGAGGTGTGATGGCGGGGCAGGCGCAGTACGAGGAGCTGGCGCGTCAGCTCAGTGCCGTCGGGGCGGTGAAGCGTGATCTCGGGCGGATCCTGCCGCCCGACTGTTCCGCGGGCTCGGCCGGCGTACTGGCGCTTCTCGGCCGCCACGGCGAGATGCGCATGAGCGCGCTGTCCGAGCTGCTCGCCGTCGACATGTCCGTGACCAGCCGACACGCCGCGCACCTCGCCGACCGGGGCTGGATCGAACGCTCCCCCGACCCGGCGGACAAGCGCTCCCGCATCCTGCACCTCACGCCCGCGGGCCACGCGATGCTCGTCGAGCTCTCCCGCCGGAGCACCGAGCTGCTGGCGGAACGGCTCGGCGACTGGACCGACGCCGAGGTCGGCCGGCTCATCGCCCTGCTGACCCGGCTGCGCGCCAGCTTCGGCGACTGCCGGACGGTCACGCACCGGCCACCGGCACCGCCCGCGCCGCCGCCTCCCGTTCCCGTAGGCGAACAGACCCGAACCACCCGTACACCCGCACAAGCAACATAGGAAAAGGAAGCCCATGGCAACGACCACACCAGCCGGTGTGCGGGCTCACGCGAAGCACGGCGGAGGGTCCCACGGCTCCGCCGAGGCCACTCCGATGACCCACCGGCAGATCATGGAGGCCCTCTCCGGGCTGCTGCTCGGGATGTTCGTGGCGATCCTCTCGTCCACGATCGTCTCGAACGCCCTGCCGGAGATCATCGGCGATCTCGGCGGCGGCCAGTCCGCCTACACCTGGGTCGTGACCGCCACCCTGCTGTCGATGACGGCGACCACCCCGCTCTGGGGCAAGCTCGCGGACCTGTACCCCAAGAAGGCGCTCGTCCAGATAGCGCTGGTCATCTACGTGCTCGGATCCGCGGCCGCCGGGCTCTCGCAGAACCCCGGCATGCTGATCGCCTGCCGTGTCGTGCAGGGCGTCGGCGTCGGCGGTCTGTCCGCCCTCGCGCAGATCGTCATGGCGGCGATGATCTCCCCGCGTGAGCGCGGCCGTTACTCCGGCTACCTCGGCGCGACCTTCGCCGTCGCCACCGTCGGCGGTCCGCTGCTCGGCGGCGTCATCACCGACACCAGCTGGCTCGGCTGGCGCTGGTGCTTCTACGTCGGCGTCCCCTTCGCCGTCATCGCGCTGATCGTGCTGCAGAAGACCCTGCACCTGCCCACGGTGAAGCGGGACGTGAAGGTCGACTGGGCCGGCGCGTTCTTCATCTCCGCCGCGGTGTCGCTGCTGCTGGTCTGGGTCACCTTCGCCGGTGACAAGTACGACTGGCTGTCGTGGCAGACGGCCGTGATGGTCGCGGGCTCGATCCTGCTCGGGCTGATCTTCGTGCTCGTCGAGTCGAAGGCCACCGAGCCGATCATCCCGCTGCGTCTCTTCCGCAACCGCACGATCACCCTCTCCTCCATCGCCTCGATGTTCGTCGGCGTCGCGATGTTCTCCGGCACGGTGTTCTTCGCCCAGTACTTCCAGCTGGCCCGGGACAAGTCCCCGACCATGTCGGGCGTCATGACGATCCCGATGATCGGCGGCCTGTTCATCTCCTCCACCGTCTCCGGGCAGTTCATCACCAAGACCGGCAAGTGGAAGGCCTGGCTGGTCAGCGGTGGGGTGCTCATCACGGCCGGCCTCGGTCTGCTGGGCACCATCCGCTACGACACGGAGTACTGGAAGACCGCGGTCTTCATGGCTCTGGTGGGCCTCGGCGTCGGCATGATGATGCAGAACCTGGTGCTCTCGACGCAGAACCAGGTCGAGCCGAAGGACCTCGGCTCCGCCAGCTCCACGGTCACCTTCTTCCGGTCCCTGGGCGGTGCGATGGGCGTCTCGGCGCTGGGCGCCGTCATGGCCAACCGGATCACCGACTACGCCAAGGACGGCATCACCGACCTCGGCCCGAAGTACGCCTCCCTCGCCTCCGGTTCGAGCTCTTCCAGTTCGATCCCGGACATGGACAAGCTGCCCGCGCCGCTGCGCACCGTCATGGAGAGCGCGTACGGCCACGGCATCGCGGACGTCTTCATGATCGCGTCCGCCCTGGCCCTGCTCGCCTTCCTGATCACCCTGTTCATCAAGGAGGTACCGCTGCGGACCAAGGGCGCCATGGCGCAGGCGGCCACCCCGGAGGCGGAGACCACGGACACCGCCACGGCTGCGGCTCCGGCCGCGGTCACGGCTCGCGCCGAGGAGCAGGTGCCCAGCTGGGCGGTGGCCGAGACGGCTGCCGAGCCGGGCCGGGAGAACGCTCCCCAGGCCACGCAGCGGCTCGCCGCCGTCGCCACCGCCGAGCCCCTCCAGGCGCCCTCGGGCGGTGTCCCCGTGCACGGCTTCGTCCGCGGCGCGGAGAGCACTCCCGTCCCGCAGGCCGCCGTCACCCTGATCTCGCTCGCCGGACGCCAGCTGGGCCGCTCGGTCGCGCAGGCCGACGGTTCCTACGCACTGGACGCGCCGGGCACGGGTTCGTACGTGCTGATCGCCTCCGCCGACGGCTTCCAGCCGCAGGCCTCCACGATCGTCGTGAACGGCGAGCCGGTCGCGTACGACATCCTGCTCAGCGGGACCAGCGGGCTCGGCGGTGTCGTGCGCGCCGCCGAGTCGGGTGAGGCCGTCAAGGACGCCATGGTGATCGTCACCGATGTGCGCGGCGATCTGCTGGCCACCGCGGCCACCGGTGAGCAGGGCGAGTTCTCCTTCGCGGAGCTGGTGCCGGGTGCCGTGACCGTCGCGGTGAACGCCGTCGGGTTCCGGCCGCGCGCCCTGCCGGTCGAGATCGGCGCGACGGGCGTGACCCGCGTGGAGGTCGTCCTCGACGCGGGCGCCCAGCTCCAGGGCGTCGTCCGGGCGCCGTACGGTCCGCTGGCCGACGCGCGCGTGACGCTCGTGGACGCGGCGGGCAACGTGGTCGGCACCGCCACCACCGGCGCGGACGGCGCGTACGCCTTCGCCGACCTCGACGGCGGCGAGTACACGGTCATCGCGACCGGCTACCCGCCGGTGGCCACCGCGCTGACCGTGGCGGGCGCCGGCGTCGACGGCCACGACATCGAACTCGCCCATCCCGGCGAGTAGTTCCGACAGTTATCGGCTCCGGCCCGGTGCGGGCGTTCGCCCCGCACCGGGCCGGTTCCAGTTCGAGGAGTGCATGAGATGGGACTGACCGCGAAGATCCGTACGCGGGACGGGTGGGCCGTGTCGCACGCGGTCGTCACGGTGACCGACATGGCGGGCGGCCAGGTGCTGCGCGCCGAGGCGGACGCGGAAGGAGCCGTACGGGACACGACCGCGCTCGCACCGGGGGCGTACACCGTCATCGTCACGGCCGTCGGGTACGCGCCCGCGGCCTCCAGCGCGATCGTGACGGCGAGCGGTCGTGCCGAGGCGGGGACCGTGACCCTGGCCCGGCGGGGCGGCACGGAACTGCCCCCGCCAGGGCCCTGGACCGTCGACCCGGCGCATTCGTCCGTCGGGGCGGTCGCCCAGCACCTGGGCATCTCCAGCGTCCGCGGGCGGTTCACGGAGTTCTCGGCGGTGATCGAGGTCGCCCCGGACGACATCGCCCAGTCCCGCGTGGAGGCGGTGATCCGGGCGGCCTCCATCGACACCGGCAACGCCATACGGGACACCCACCTGCGCTCGGCGGACTTCCTGGACGTCGAGACGTACCCGGAGATCACCTACCGCTCCAGCGGTCTGACCCCGGCGGGCCAGGACCGCTGGACCGTCCACGGCGAGCTGTCGCTGCACGGTGTCGCCCGCCCCGTCGACCTGGACCTCGCCTACCTGGGCACCGGCTCCGACCCCTGGGGCGGCACCCGGGCCGCCTTCCGGGCCACGGCGGAGCTGCACCGCGAGGACTTCGCGATGAACTACAACCAGGTCGTCCAGGCGGGCATCGCGGCCATCGGCACGACCCTGAAGGTGGAGCTGGACGTCCAGGCGGTGCAGGGCGACGCCCTGCCCCAGGCGTAGGCACGGCGGGTCGGCCGGAACGGGCACCGCTGCGCCTAGGCTGACCTCATGGCACCGAACATCGCGACGAACACCAAGGTCTCCCTGGACGAGTTGCTGGACTTCGTACGGCCCCGGCACCGCGCGATCCTGCTGACCCGGCGCGCCGACGGCGGCTCCCAGGCCTCGCCGCTGACCTGCGGGGTCGACGACTCGGGGCGGATCGTCGTCTCCACCTACCCCGAGCGGGCCAAGACGCGCAACGCCAAGCGGGACGACCGGGTCGGCGTCCTCGTGCTCAGCGACGACTGGAACGGGCCGTGGGTGCAGATCGACGGCACCGCCGAGGTGATCGACACGCCCGACTCCGTCGAGCCGCTCGTGGAGTACTACCGCAACATCGCCGGCGAGCACCCCGACTGGGACGAGTACCGGCAGGCCATGCTGAAGCAGGGCAAGTCGATCATCCGGATCACGCCGGAGCGCTGGGGCCCGGTCGCCACCGGTGGCTTCCCGGCCCGCCTGGTCACCGACCAGTAGTCCGGGCGGCCGGACGGGGCCTCGGGTCACCGCGGCGTCAGCCGCGTTCCACCATGGCCTCGATGCCCGCGATCAGCAGGTCAAGGGCGAAGGTGAAGTCGCGGCTCATCATCTCCTCGACCGTGTCGCCGCCGCGGGCCGCCATGAGGTTCTTCGACTCCTCGATGATCTCGGCGGTCTGCGGGGCGCCGGCCGTCGCGGTCATGGCCTGCCGGAAGTACTCGTCCGGGGTGAGACCGGCGTCCGCGACCCGCGCGAAGAAGTGGCCCTCGATCGTGCCGTAGCCGTACACGAACTGGAAGACGGCCGAGATCGCGCCGGTGATGCCGTGCGCGGGCAGGCCGGTGCGGCGGACGACCTGCTGAACCGTGCGGGAGAAGACCAGCGAATGGGGGCCGATGTTGAGGTAGTGGCCGGCCAGCGGCGACAGCCAGGGATGGCGGACCAGCAGCCCGCGGTACTCCGTGGCCAGCGCGCGCAGTTGCTCACGCCAGTCCGCGTCCTCGTCCGTCGGGTCGGGCAACGCCGTCAGCTCGCCGAAGACGGCGTCCACGGCGAGTTCGAGCAGGTCGTCCTTGGTGTCGACGTACCAGTACACGGACATCGCCGTGACGTTCAGCTCGGCCGCGAGCCGCCGCATGGAGAACTTCGCGAGCCCCTCCGCGTCCAGGAGCCGCACGGTGACCGCGGTGATCCGGTCGCGGTCGAGTCCGGAGGGCTGCCCCCCGCCACGGCCACGCCGACGCGCCTTGCCCTCCAGCCACACACTGCGCTGCGCGGCACCCTTGGCGGTCTCGGCCATGGCGAGGCACCTTCCTTCCGGTAACTGGGGAAGATGCTAGGCCGAGGCCTGCCGTCGTGGCGCGGGGGACCGGTCCTGACATGCGGCTCCGTCGGCTCGGGCCCTGTGGGCCCCGTTCCGCACGGGGCTCACAGTGATCGCAAGGCTCCCAGGCCTCCCAAGCCTCGGAGGATCACGGGGTGGCCGGTACCGGCGACGCCTTCTCGCGCTCCGCCCGGGTCAGCAGGGCCGCGGCCACCACTCCGCCCAGCAGTACGGCGGCCGCGCCGATCAGGAGGCTGACCTCCAGCCCGGAGGAGAACGAGTCGATCACCCGGGCCTTCTCCGCCACCGAGTCGGCCGCCGCCAGCGCCACCGGCAGGGACACCGCCGCGAACCGCGCGTTCAGGACGGCGCCGAGCACGGCGACCCCCAGCCCGGTGCCGAACTCCGCCAGCGTCCCGTTCACGCCCGCGCCCACCCCCGCCTTCGCCGGCGGGATCGAACTCATGATCGCGTACGCCATCGCCGGGCTCGCGACCGACGTCCCCGCGCCGATGAGCAGCAACCCGGCCAGCATCCCCGGGTAGCCGCCCGGGGCGAGCGTGGCGATGGCCGTCAGACCGCCGGCCACCAGCGCCATCCCCACCAGCACCGACACCGGCCCACCGAGCCGGGTCATCACCTTCGCCGACAGTCCGGTGAAGTTGAGGGCGACCACGGTCAGCGCCAGCGGCGCGGTCCGCAGGCCCGCCTCCAAGGGGCCGTAGCCGAGGACGAACTGAAGCTGCTGGGTGAGCAGGAACAGCGCGCCGCCCATCCCGAAGGTGACCAGCACCGCGCCGGCGACCGCGCCCGTGAACCGCCGGTCGCGGAAGAACGCCAGGTCCAGCATGGGGTACGGGATCCTCGCCTCCCAGTAGGCGAAGAGCGCGAGGACGACGACCGCCAGCCCCGCGCTCACCAGGACCCGTGACGACGTCCAGCCGTGCGAGGGGCCGGAGATGATCGCGAAGACCAGCGAGGTCATACCGACGGTCGACAGGAACGCGCCGAACAGGTCGGGACGGTCGCCCTGCGGGTTCTTCGTCTCGGGAACCAGGGCGACGACGGCCACCAGGCCCAGCGCCGCCACCGGCAGGTTGATCAGGAAGATCGCGCCCCACCAGAAGTGGTTGAGCACGAAGCCGCCGATGAGCGGCCCGGTGGCGAAGCCGAGCGAGTTCACCGCGGCCCAGATGCCGATCGCCTTCGGCTGCTCCTCGGGCACGAAGACCTGCATCACCACGGCGAGGGTGGTGGTGAACAGCAGCGCCCCGCCCACCCCCATACCGGCCCGCGCCGCGATCAGCTGGGCGGTGGTCTCCGACAGGCCCGCCGCCAGCGAACCGATGCCGAACAGCGCCAGGCCCGCGACCAGCATCTTCCTGCGGCCGTAGCGATCGGCGGCGCTGCCGGCGGTGAGCAGCAGACCGGCCTGCACCAGCGAGTACGCGTTGATCATCCACTGGATGTCGGCGGTGGCCGCGTCCAGCTCCCGGGTGAGCGAGGGGATCGCGACGTTCAGGACGGTGTTGTCGAGGAGCACGGTGAGCTGCGCGAGGCAGATGACACCGAGGATCAGCCAGCGCCGGGGGTGGCCCGAGGCGCTGTCCGGCAGGGACGAGGCCGGGGACGGGGACGAGGCCGGGGCCGGGGCCGGGCGCGGGGAGGAGGACGGGGAGGGGGTCATGCTCTACACCGTAGAACTAGAGACATACGCCGTACAACAGAGTTGTCCGGGACATGGAGAAGGGCGGCGACCTCGGTCGGTCACCGCCCTTGCTCACTGCACGCCGAACGTCAGCTGCTCGCCTTCTGCGTCAGGTCGTAGAAGGTGGCCGAACCGACCGTCACCTTCTTGAAGTTGGCCGTGACCCAGGAGGTGATCTGCGAGGACGTGCCGTCGCTGCCGCCGCTCATGCCGCCGCCGGAGCCACCGCTGATGAAGTAGTGGATCCTGCCGTCGGTCACGTACTGCTTGAACTGCGCCAGCGTCGGGGACGGGTCGGTGCCGTTGAAGCCGCCGATCGCCATCACCGCGTCACCCGTGGCGAGCTGGTAGCTCGCGGCGTTCTGGGCGCCGATCGCGGCCGCCGCCCAGGTGTACTCGCCGGAGTCGGCCTCCAGCAGCTTCTTGGCCTCGTCGGTGACCGAGGCGCCGTTGAGCAGACCGCCGACACCGCCACCGCCGCCCATGCCGCCGCCGTCGCCGGTCTGACCGCCGGGACCGCCCTGCTGGTTCTGACCCTGGCCCTGCGTGCCGCCGTTGCCGTTCTGCTGGTTCTGGCCGGGCATGCCCCCGCCGGGGAAGCCGCCGGTGCCGCCGCCCTGCTGGTTCTGGCCCTGGCCCTGGTTCTGGGTGTTGCCGTTCTGGTTCTGGCCACCGCCGAACCCGCCTCGGCCACCGCCACCGCCGCCACCCGGGCCGCCGCCGCCCATCATGCTCGCGCCGGACGGACCGGCGGTCACGATGGAACCGGTGTGGCCCTCCTGGAGCGTGCTGACGGTGTACGCCGTCGGTCCGGCCAGCGCAGCCACCAGGCCCACCGAGGCCGCCGCGAGGGCGAGCCGGCGGTTGATCCGTCCCGCGAAGGTCAGGCCGAGCGCGGCGGTCAGACCGCCGATCAGCACCAGCCACTTCAGCCAGGGAAGGTAGTCGGAGGTGCGGCCGAGCAGGACGTACGACCAGGACGCCGCCGCGACGACCGAGGCCGCGAGGGTGATCGACACCCACAGCTCGGACCGCTTCTCCCACAGCAGACCCGCGCCCATGCCGATCACGGCCGCCATGTACGGAGCGAGGGCCACCGTGTAGTACTGGTGGAAGATGCCCGCCATGTAGCTGAAGACGACCGTGGTGATCAGCAGCGAGCCGCCCCACACCAGGAACAGGCCGCGGGTCGTCGACGTCCGCTTCAGCTTCCGGGTGGCCACCAGACCGCCGGCCAGCAGGACCAGCGCGGCCGGCAGCAGCCAGGAGATCTGGCCGCCGATCTCGGAGTTGAACATCCGGTCCCAGCCGGTCTCGCCCCACTGGCCGGTGCCTCCGCCGCCACCGCCACCGCCGACGCTGCCGGTCTCCTCGCCGTTCAGGCGGCCGAGACCGTTGTAGCCGAAGGTCAGCTCCAGGAAGGAGTTGTTCTGCGAGCCGCCGATGTACGGGCGGGAGGAGGCCGGCCACAGCTCGACGATCGCCACCCACCAGCCGCCGGACACGATCAGCGCGCCGGTGGCGACGGCCAGCTGGCCGAACCGCTTCTTCAGGCCCACCGGCGCGCACACCGCGTACACGATCGCCAGCGGCGGCAGGATCAGGAAGGCCTGGAGGGTCTTGGCGAGGAACGCGAAACCGATCGCGACGCCGGCCCACACCAGCCACTTCGTACGGCCGTCCTCCAGCGCGCGGGCCACCATGTAGCAGGCCACGGCCATCAGCAGGGCCAGCATCGCGTCCGGGTTGTTGAACCGGAACATCAGCGCGGCGACCGGCGTCAGCGCCAGCACGGCGCCCGCGATCAGACCGGCCCCGGCACTGAACCGGCGGCGCACCGAGGCGTACACGACGGCGACCGTGCCGACGCCCATCAGCACCTCGGGGACGAGGATCGCCCACGAGTTCAGGCCGAAGAGCCTGACCGACAGCGCCATCGGCCACAGTGCGGCCGGGGGCTTGTCGACGGTGATGGCGTTGCCCGCGTCCAGCGAGCCGAAGAACAGGGCCTTCCAGCTCTGGCTGCCGGCCTGGACGGCCGCGGAGTAGAAGGAGTTGGCGTAGCCGGAGGCGCTCAGGTCGTACAGGTAGAGCAGGAGGGTGGCGGCCAGCAGGGCGAGGAAGGCCGGGCGCGCCCAGCGGGGGTCCTCGGGGCGTCCGCGCCACAGTCTGCGGTGCAGGGGCTGCTTCGGCTCACCCGACCCGGGGGCCGGGACGGCGGTCTCCCGGGCGTCGGGATCCGCGCCGGCCGGCGCCGTGGCAGGCGGCGGATCCCAGGCGGTCGTCTGATCGAGGTCGGTGGTCATCGGGCGTCCCCCGGGTCGGTGTCATGGGGGCGGCGCACCGGCAGCATCTGCATGGTGGCGTCCCTCCAGGTGCCGTCCGCGGCTTCGCCGGCGCGGAACTGAGCGGTCGTGTCGTGGTCGTGCGGGTGCAGGATGTGCCGCTGCGGCAGCGGCGCGGACGGGCCGCCGGCCTGCGGAGCGCCGGTCGGGTACACCGGTGGGGAGGCATGGGGGAGGGATGCGCCGGGGGCCGGCGCCGAGGCCCGGGGGGCGGATGCGCCGGGGGCCGCCGCGGAGGCGCGGGGGGCGGCCGGCACGCCGTTCGCCGGCTCGTCGCCCTCGCGCCGGTCGGAGAACACCCAGACGCGGAAGAGCAGGAAGCGCAGCACGGTCGCCGCGAGGTTGGCGGCGATGAGCACGGCCAGCTCGGTGGAGTGCGCGGGGCTGGAGGTCGCCGTGTTCAGGGCGAAGAGCGAGCCGCTGGTCAGCGCGAGTCCGATGCCGAAGACGACGAGGCCCTGGGCCTGGTGCTTGACGGCCCCGCCCCGGCCGCGCACCCCGAAGGTGAGCCGGCGGTTGGCGGCGGTGTTGGCGACGGCCGACACCAGCAGCGCCAGCGCGTTGGCGATCTGCGATCCGCCGAACTGCCGGAACACGGTGTAGAGCAGCAGGTAGAAGAGGGTGGAGAGGCCACCCACGACACAGAAGCCGACGAGCTGGCGGGCCAGGCCCTTGGGTACGTCCATGATGTCGCGGTCGCGCGGGTCGTCACCGAACGGCCTGGTCAGCCGGTCCAGGGAGAGCGAACCGGTGGCCAGCGCCCGGCCCACGCGCCATACCCCCTTCAGGTCGTCCGTCGCCGTCTTCACGATGTGCACCGTGGAGTTCGGGTCGTCGACCCAGTCGACCGGCACCTCGTGGATACGGAGGCCGGCACGTTCGGCGAGCACCAGCATCTCAGTGTCGAAGAACCAGCCGGTGTCTTCCACCAGCGGGAGCAGAATCTGTGCGACATCACGCCGGATCGCCTTGAACCCGCACTGCGCGTCCGAGAAACGGGCCTGGAGCGAGCCGCGCAGGATGAGGTTGTAGGCGCGGCTGATGAACTCCCGCTTCGGCCCGCGCACCACACGGGAGCTACGGGCCAGCCGGGAGCCGATCGCCAGGTCCGAGTGGCCGGAGATCAGCGGTGCCACCAGCGGCAGCAGCGCGTTGAGGTCGGTGGACAGGTCCACGTCCATGTACGCGAGGATCGGGGCGTCCGAGGCCGACCAGACCGTCCGCAGCGCACGGCCGCGGCCCTTCTGCTCGAGCCGGAAGCTCTTGACCTCCGGGATGCGCGCCTCCAGCCGCTGCGCCACCACGGGGGTGGTGTCCGTCGACGCGTTGTCCGCGATCGTGATGCGGAAGGAGTACGGGAACGTACGCGTCAGGTGGTCGTGCAGTCTCTGGACGCACGGCTGGAGGTCCTTCTCCTCGTTGTAGACGGGGATCACTACGTCCAGGACAGGCGTACCGGCTGTGGCGGCCGGGAGGTGCTCCCGCGCCGGCAGGGTGCCGGGAGAAGAGTCGGTTCGCATGACATCGACTTTCGTCAGGCGCCCTGTTGCACCCATGTGGTGGCACTGTGCTCGACCTGTGAGTCGAGTTGCCAGTTCGTTTCGGGGGAGGGCTGGGGAACGGCGGGGGCAAGGGCCGGCAGATGCACGGTGAAGACCGTCTGTCCGGGCACGCTGTCCACCGTGACGGCGCCGCCGTGCGCGGTCGCCACGGCCTGCACGATGGCGAGGCCGAGACCGGTCGAACCGGTGGTACGGGAGCGCGCCGAGTCACCGCGGGCGAACCGTTCGAAGACGTGCGGGAGCAGATCGGCCGGGATGCCCTGACCGTTGTCCTGGACGTCCACGCAGAGCCACGGCCCGCGGCGCTGCACGCGTGCGGTGACGGTCGTACCGGGCGCGGTGTGCGTCCGGGCGTTGGCGAGCAGGTTGACGAGAACCTGTTGAAGGCGTGCCGCGTCGGCGGAGACGAGCGCGGGCTCGTCGGGAAGTTCGAGGCGCCAGACGTGGTCGCGTCCGGCGGCGCGGGCGTCGCTGATGGTGTCGATGACCAGCGGGACCAGGTCGGTCTGCTCGAACTGCAGGGGGCGGCCCGCGTCGAGCCGGGCGAGCAGGAGCAGGTCCTCGACGAGGAAGGTCATCCGGCCGGCCTCGGACTCGATGCGCCCGAGGGCGTGCCGGGTGTCGGGTCCGACCTCTTCCCGGCCGCGCCGGGTCAGCTCGGCGTATCCCCTGATGGAGGCGAGCGGCGTACGGAGCTCGTGGCTGGCGTCCGCGACGAACTGACGGACCCGCATCTCGCTCTCCTGGCGGGCGTGCAGCGCGCCGTGTACGTGGTTCAGCATCCGGTTCAGCGCGGCTCCGACCTGTCCGACCTCGGTGTGCGGGTCGGTCTCGGACTCGGGCACCCGCTCGCTGAGATTGACCTCGCCGGTGTGCAGGGGGAGTTCGGAGACCCGGGTGGCGGTCGCGGCGACCTTGCGGAGGGGGCGGGTGGCGACACTGACCATGACGGTGCCCGCGAGGGTGGCGGCGATGAGGCCCGAGACGGTGAGGCTGATCTCGACCAGGATCAGGGTGCTGATCGTGCCGTCGACGTCGGAGGTGGGGAGCCCGACGTAGTAGGTGCCCTTGTTGCCGTCGACGTACTGGACGCGGTACGTGCCGAGCCCGGGGATGTCGACGGTGTGCTGCTTACCGTCCTGCGCAACCGAGCCGAGCGCTCTGATCGCGGCTTCGGAGAGGGGGTCCGCGTTCATCTGCGGGATGTTGTTGTCGTCGTTCTTCTTCTCGCCGACCACGGCGCTGGTGATGGAGCCGTTCTCGACCTTCGCTGCGAGGGTGCTGCCGCCGGGCTGCGGACCCTGGGTGACGAACTGGTCGATCCGGGTCGTCTGCTGCTGCTCGGGCCCGTCGGTTTTGGCGCTGCTGTCGCCCTTGCCGCCGGGGCCTCCGACGGGCCCGCCCGAAGCACGCGCGGCGACCTCCTTCAGGGCGCCGTTCAGCTGCCCGTACAGGTGATCCCGCAGCACCAGAGTGGTCACCGCGCCGATCACCGCGCAGACGACGGCGATCAGGGTCACGGACACGACGACGAGCCGCGTCCGCAGGGTGCGCGGCTGTCCCGCTCGTCTCTTCTGCGCACGCGGCCGTCGTCGCCCGCTCATGACACGGCGGGCTTGATCAGGTACCCGGCGCCGCGCCGGGTGTGGATCATCGGTTCGCGTCCCGCGTCGATCTTCCGCCGCAGGTAGGAGATGTACAGCTCGACGACGTTGGCCTGACCGCCGAAGTCGTACGACCAGACGCGGTCGAGTATCTGGGCCTTGCTGAGCACGCGCCGCGGGTTGCGCATGAGGAAGCGCAGCAGCTCGAACTCGGTGGCGGTCAGGTGGATGTTGTCCCCGGCCCGCGACACCTCGTGGCTGTCCTCGTCGAGGGTGAGGTCGCCGACGACGAGCACCGAGTCGGAGCGCCGGTCGGCGGCGCCGGAGCGCCGGATGAGCCCACGCAGCCGCGCCACGACCTCCTCGAGGCTGAACGGCTTGGTGACGTAGTCGTCGCCGCCGGCGGTGAGGCCGGCGATCCGGTCCTCGACCGCGTCCTTCGCCGTCAGGAACAGCACCGGCACCTCGGGCAACTCACGACGCAGCCGCCCCAGGACGGTCAGCCCGTCCATGTCGGGGAGCATCATGTCGAGGACGACGGCGTCGGGACGGAACTCCCGCGCGGTCTGGATGGCACCCGTGCCGTCTCCCGCGCTCCGGATCTGCCATCCCTCGTAGCGCAGGGCCATGGACAGCAGTTCGGTGATCGACAGCTCGTCGTCCACCACAAGCACTCGGACGGGGCTCCCGTCCGGCCTCAGCAGTTCGGTGCGCCCCTGGGGCGAGGTCGTGGTCATGGTGAACACCTTGACCGGGTCCCCTGAGAGCACTCTTTCACTAATCTGTGATTTCCCTGAGAAACGCACAGGCACCTCTCAGGCAACACCTGGGAACCGTTTGCTCCGCATCGACCGCCGGGGGCGGTATGCCCGGTACGGCATGCTGTGCGGCCCTCAGGACGTGTGTTCCGTGAGGATCGCCTGGGGGGTCCGCTCATACCCGTGGCTGTGTTCCACCTTGGCGATGTGCAAGCAGTACCGCTCGTACCAGTGCGCACGTCCGTACTCCTTGGCCATCCGGTGCTCGGGCTGCATCCGCCACTGCTCGATCGCGTCCAGATCGCGGAAGTACGCGACGGTGATCGCGAGTCCGCCCGGGGTGCGCGCCGAGTCCTCGCCCAGGAACCCCGGGACGTCCTTGACCAGCTCGCCCAGCCGCTCGGCGGTCCCGCCGTACCCCGCGTCCCCCTCGGTGCGCAGGGAGGTGAAGACCACGGCGTAGTAGGGGGGTTGAAAGGCGGCAACAGGTGCTACGCGCTGTTCGCTCATGTCACCCACGATCGACCGGGCGCACCGCCCCGGTCCAGCCTCCTTGCCTAAAGGGATCCTTCCGGGATCCAACTCTTTGCCCGGCGCGTCGCGGGTGCGCGCGTGCCTCTCAGAACAGCCCGTCCTGACGATGGTCCGCCCCGGCCTCGAAGTGCCGTACCGGGAAGCCGGGTTCACCGCCCACCACCGGCATCAGCGGCCACCCCCGTATCAACCGCGTGTCGAGCACGACCACTCCGCCCGGGGCGGCGAGATGCAGATCGGGCCCGGCTGCCGCCACGAGTTCACCGTCCAGCGCTCCCCCGGGGACGAGTTCGCCCACCTCTCCGACCGCCGCCGGTGCTCCGGCCAGCCCGAACGCCCGCACATGATCGACCGGTCGGAAGGGCGCGCGCTCCAACGACTCCGGCCAGCCGCCCAGTTCCACGGCCCGCGCGTACACCGCGCCGATCTCCTCGGCCCGTTCCCCCTCCGTCTCCGGCAGCGCCGCCCGTACCGCGCGCTTCTGGGCGTAGGGAATGCGGTCCGGCACCCGCAGAGCGGCCCGCAGCAACTCCTCCGTGCGCCTGGCGGCCATCAGGGGCCCTGCGCCGAGCCAGCTGAAGCAGACGGCCCCCTGCTCCAGCAACCGCGCCGGGCCCCGCTCGACCGCCGTGATCCCGACCTTGACCAGACCGGGCCCGAACCACGCGAGATACACGCGGTACGGCCGCGGGTCGTCGGCGACCCGGTCCGCGGCCACCGAGTGCGCCCGGTCCAGCCGCGCGCACTCCTCGCACCGCCCGCCCGCGCTCCTCCCCGGCACGACCACCCGCCGGGGACACGCGTGCCCACGAGCCCCGGCACACTCCCGCACAGCTCCCTCCACCACGGCGAAGGAGACCCGCTTCCCCCAGGACAGCGGGCTACGACGCCCTCCGTCCCACCTCAGCTCCGGCCCCTCCGCCGACCACCGCAACCCCGCGCACTTCCATGCCTGTGCCATCACCCACCACGGTAGGCCCAGGCACTGACACCACGGCCGGGACCCTGGACGCACGCCCCGCGAGCCGGCATCCGACACACCCCGGATGACCGCCCCGGGCCCACGGGTCCCGGACCCGCATCCCCCACTCCGACCTCGGCCGAACCCCCGGCGGCTTCCCCCACCCGGCGACATGCAGCCCCCAGGTGACCAGCGCCGCCAGACAGTCGCCCGCGTCCACGCCCTCTACGAGCCGTACTACGCCCGTCTCAACGCCCTCTTCGCGGACTACTCCCCCAAGGAGACCGCCGTCCTGACGGACTGGTTCACCCGTGCCACCACCCTCGCCCACACCTACCGGGAGGAACTCCGCCTGGAGGCGACTGATTGCGGTTGCCGCCCTTCTCCGCCGTACAGCAGGATCGAACGATGTCCCGATCAGCAGGCGCACACACGGCCGACCCGTGCCCCCGGTGCTTCGTCGAGGCGGTCCGCCACGGCAGCCCGTCGACCCTCGCGGGACGCGATGTGGTCCGCTACGGCTGCGATCACTGTGCCCACACATGGACCCGCCCCGTCGAGGACGACCTCGAGGTCCACGACGTCGTCAGGGTCGACCTCCCCGAGGCCACGCTCTACGGAACCGCCTGCCAGGTGGAACCCGACCGCGTCCAGGTACGCGGCACGGGGGGCGCGTGGCTGCTGTGGGTCGAGCGCTGGAGAGTCATCGTCTACTGAACGAGGGTCGTCTTCGGGCGGACCACGCAGAACTCGTTCCCCTCGGGATCGGCCAGCACGGTCCACGACTCGTCGCCGCTCTGCCCGACGTCCGCCCTGCGAGCGCCGAGCCCGAGGATGCGTTCGATCTCCGCCTCCCGGTCCTCCGCCGCGGACGTCAGATCAAGATGCAGCCGGTTCTTGCCCACCTTGCGATCCGGCCCCGGCATGAAGCAGATCCCCACCGGAGCCGCCTCGTCCACCCCGATGACCACCTCCCGCTCCCGCTCGGACAGGATCCGCCACCCCAGCACCTCGGCCCAGAACCGGGCGAGACCGGGCAGATCATGAGCATCGATCACGATGTGATGCAACGAGACGGGCATGCCGGACAGTCTCCCCTCCCCCCTCACCGACGGAAAGGGCCCGGGCCGGTCATGTCTCGCCCCTCGCGCCGGGCGCGCTCTCGACGTCCCGCGGACGGCCCAAGCACCTGCGCGGACGGACTCCTGACACCGTCCGGCCAGGACGCCCTCGATCGCGGCTCTCCCGGCCCAGCAGCGAGGCACCGCCCGCTCCACCTGGTCCGGGGCCGTTGTCAGTGCCGCTTGCCTCTTCCTCGTCCTCGTCCTCGACGGAGCTGTCGGCACCGCCCCGTGTGCCTCTGCGTGCCGTCGTTGCCGTCGTTGCCGTCAGGACTGCCGTCAAATCCGGACCAGCCGACTATCCGCGCCCGTCCCAGCCTCAGCAGACCTGGCCCCTGCCGTGGAAGGGCCCCACTACTTGCAGTGGGGCCCTTCGAGATTGTCCAGCTCGGTTCCGACTCAACTGCTTTTCGGGGGCACCTGGGTGGTGGACGCGGGCTCGGGGAGCGTGGCGTCCTTCCGCCCTGCGGGGAGTACGACTCGATGCTTCGAGCCGAGTACGCCGGGCCCGCCTTGCGCGGGCACGGTCCCGGGTCCTGCTGCTGGCCCGGGTACCGACCCGCTGCTGTCCGTCCGCTGCACCACGCGTCGGCAGAGATGAGGCAGAAAGGTGTAGAAGCGGTCGGGAAGGAACACGGCGTCCGCGACGATCATCGCGCCGGAGAAGAGAGGCAGCCCCATGAGTGCGGCGATGCCGATGTGCAAGCCCAGCAGCATGGCCAGTACGGGGTACTTGAGCCTGCCGAAGAGGACGAACGGGAAGGCCACTTGCAGGAGCACGGTCAGGTAGCCGGCGACGGCGACCACGAGCGGGTACTCGTCTACGAAGTGGGAGATGGCGGGCCAGGGCTGGAACAGTTCGAGGTTCAGGACGTAGTGGAGCGCGGTGCCGCCGCCCCAGGAAGCTCCCTGGACCTTGTACAGGCCGGCTGAACCGTAGAGAACGCAGACCTGCACCGCGATCACGAACATGCCGCAGTTGTGCACCACCGTGATCAAAGCGGTTCGGGCGTCGCGAAGTTGCCGCGCGAAGGGATTCCCGGCCGGTTCCGACCCGCTGCTCGCACGGACCGCCTTCAGCCTGTTTGCGCGTGCGTCCAGGGACCAGCGTCGGCCGCACGCGGTGAGGACGAGGTAGAGGGACATCAGGAGGACCAGGTTGTCGCCGCCGTCCGTCATGAAGATCGCCCGGCTGTGGAACGAGGTCACCACAACGGCGAAGAGGACCGACAGGGCACGGGTTCGCCAGCCCAGCATGAACAGTGCGGCCGTGACCAGCGCCAGCACGTAGCAGAGCTCGAAGTAGGCACGGCTGTCGGACAGGGTCAGAACGCTGAACCAGCCCGTCTGCTCGAAGAGCTGCTGTGCCAGGGCGGGCGTCCACGCGGAACCCGGACCCCAGATCTCGTCACGGTGCGGGAACTCGCGCAGCAGGAAGATCAGGTAGAGCAGTCCGTAGCCGATACGCAGCACCGACGCCGCGTACAAGGAGACCGGGCGGCCGGTCAGGAAGTCCCACCCGGCGGTGATCCGGTCGGCGAGCCACCGGCCGGCGCCGACGGACGCGGACCTCTGTGCGTCACTTTCCATGGCGGGTCACCTTCCACCAGGGCAGCAGCCGGTTCTCGACCGGCGTCGCCGGGCGGTTGCCGGCGGCGGGGCCGGGCGCGGGGATGGGCCGTGTGACGACGCGGAGCTGAATGAAGTCGAAGGCGCCGTCCTCGCGGGCGGCGACACGGTCCGCGGCGATGTTGCCCAGGTACTTCTGCATCATCAGGGCGCGTTCGGTACGCGCCCTGTCGTCCGCTCCGTGCGAGTCGACGTAGCCGGCCCAGGCGCGGCGCAACATGTTCTGTGCCGTGTGGCTCGGGAGCGGATCGTGCACGACGGCGGAGCGGTCCACCGCGGTCAGGTCGAACCAGGGACTCACCCGAACCGATCCGTCGGAACCGGTGTGCGCGGTTCTCGCCAGAATCTGCCGGTTGACGGATTCGGGGTCCGGAGCGAAAAGCCGCCAATTCTGTTCGAAGAAGGGGTACACCCATGCATTGATCAGCGGGCTGTATCTCTTGGAGACGGTGTTGGCCGGTGCCACGTGAAGGAAAACCAGGAATACGTGGACGAAACTCGCCGCCAAGCACAGAGCCACGGCGGTGTACAGCCCTGCTTTCAGTGCGCGGGCGCCTCTCGGCAGCCCGGGGGGCGCGGCCAGGGCGTCAGGACATTCCCGTGTGGCCGGACCGGAGTCGGACTGCTGGATTTCCCGCACGTCCGCTGAGTCGATTCCGCTCGACACCGCCTACCTGTCTTTCTTCATCAGCTGCTCGCGCCTGGCTTTTCGCCGGCTGCCACCGACGGCGCGCGGCGGACTCGCTGAGAATCCCGCCGCGCGCCGTCATCCCGTGAGCGGACCGACCGCAGTGCGCTGTCTAGCCCTCGTAGTCCTTGGAGTGGTCGTCGCCCTGGTGGCCCTGGGGCACGTCGTCGTAACCGAAGTTCTCGTCGGACTGCTTGCCGTGGTCGTCCGGGCGGTGGTCGTCCGGGCGGTGGTCGTCCTTGCCGTGGTCGGACTGACCGTGCTCGTACTTGCCGTGGTCGGACTGACCGTGCTCGTACTTGCCGTGGTCGGACTGACCGGGGTGGAGGTACTGCCCGAGGTCGAGCTTGCCGCCGTGGTCCGGCTTTCCGTTGCCACCGTTGCCACCGTTGCCGCCGTGGCCCGGTCCGCCCGGTCCGCCCGGCGCATGGCCGTTCCCGCCGGGGCCGTTCCCGCCGGTGGTGTTCCCCGCACTGTTGCCCGCGGTGTTCCCGCCGGTGGTGTTCCCGGCGGTGGTGTTCCCGGCGGTGTTGCCCGCGTTGTTCCCGGCCGTGTTGCCCGCGGTGTTTCCGGACGAGTTGCCGGCGGTGTTGCCCGAGGTGCCGCCGGTCCCGACGATGGGCCCGCCCAGGAGACCACCGGTGACGAGGCCACCGCTGACGAGGCCGCCGCCGAGAAGCCCCCCGCTGGTGGTCGTGCCGGCGGTCGTGCCCGTGGTGGTGCCGGTGGTGGTGCCGGTGGTGGTGCCGGTGGTCGTTCCCGCCGTCGCACCACCAGTGGTGGAGGCCGCGCAGCTGCCGAGGAAGATCCGGTTGTTGTTGAGGGTCACAGAACCTACCTCAGCCAGCAACCGGCCCTCGACGTTCGTTCCCTGGTTCACGGTGATCGAGTTCTCGGCCATGAGGGTGCCCACGAAACTGGTGGTGACGCCGAGCGACGCGTCTTCGCCGATCTGCCAGAACACGTTGCACGCCGAAGCGCCGTTGGTGAGGAGGATCCGGCTGGAGGTCGCCGTCGTCAGGGATTCAGGAATCTGGAACACCCAGACCGCGTCGGAGCTGCCCTGACCGTCCAGGACCAGGTCGCCGGTGATGCCGACACCGGCTGTGGCGTGGTAGACGCCGGGAAGCAGCGCCGGACCTCCGCCGATTCCGGCCGGAAGTGCGAAGTCCACGGCTTGGCCCGCGGCGTTGTTGTATGCCACGAGCAGGTCGGCCTTGGCCTGGAGTGCCGCAGCGTCCGCTGCGTGGATGGCGCCTCCCACCTGGCCGGGCGGGAATCCGGTGATGGCCGGGCTCGGGTGCGTCCCGAGGTCGTGGGCGAGCACCGAGTTGCCGGTGTTGGTGACTCCCTGACCCGCCAGAACGGAGTAGCTGGCGGTTGTGCCCAGAGGTACGGGCAAGGCGATCGCCGATGCGGCCGTCGGTGTCAGGAAGACCATCGCAGCGGAAACCGTCGCCGCGAGGGCGGAGGCCAGCACACCGGACAGAGTTCGGCGGCCGGCCACTTGAGGGTTTTTCAGCTTCATCAAAAGGCCATTTTCTGTGGGGGCCGTGGCATACCCGGGCCCTACCGATCACCCGGAAAGCCTTTTCACTGCTGCCGCATATTACGCAGAAATATCCTTGCGTCGGCAGCAATGAAACAGGGGCGTTCCCCACTCATTCAGACAGCGGACAGCGCTGTGTTAATACGCTGATTCGCAATTATGACCGCGCGGCATACCCCCGGAACGGGCGGAGCCGTCGGCCATGCGATGCCCCGCCGGAAGCACCGCACGGAGTGCCGTTCGTCAGCCATGCCGCTGGGTGCGGTTCTCGTGGGCGAGCCCGTCCAGGTGGGTGGCCGTAGGCGGCCCGAGCCCGAAGGGAAGGACCAGGGCTCGCAGCACCACGGGGTCCGACGGCCGGAGGAGTTGCTGGTCCGACGGCCGACGAACCAGCCCGATGTCCTGCCAGCCCCACGACAGGAAGGCGTTGCAGACCGCCGAGTCGGCTTGTTCCACCAACGTCGCCCCGAGCGAGGCGTGATGGTCGGCGAGCAGGCGGTGCTGAAGGCGGCGGGCGAGGCCTTTGTCGTCCGCGTGGGGGTGAACCACTGTCTCGGTGATCGCGAAGACGTGCCCGGACGCCGTGAGTTGTTCGACGCTCCGCGGAAGGGGCCCGTCGAAACCCCGCCACCACGTCCCCTCGCGCCGTACCGGGAACCCGTAGACGCACCCGGCGAAAGCGGTGCTCTCCGCGATCAGCAGGGCGAAACCGGGCCGCCGGATGGCTTCTGTAAGGCGTCGCAGGAACGCCTCCCGGCCCCGGTACCCCTCGCCGGGCTGCGCCCGGGAGGACTCCACGTACAGATCGGCCAGATCCTCCCGGAGGGTCTCGGCCTGCCAGCGGTTCAGCCGGCGCAGACGTAGCGCGTCCTGGGCGGACGATGTGCTTCCGTCACCGGACGACGGCTGCTGCCGCCCGGGCGGGGGAGTCACCGTGCACCGCCCGCGGCAGCGGGAATCCGACCCGGTCGCGCCCCGGCCGTGGCCAGGTCCGTCTCTCCCGCGTGGGTGATCAGAGCACGGGTGCTGCGTTCGTGCCGGTAGACATTCAGTTGGGGAAGGGCCATGGCTCCTCTGTTCGGACACATGGGGGTGCGCGTGCGCGGTGGCGAACAGGCATGGACTCCTGTTTCGATGAACCGAGGTGGTGCCCTCGGTCCCTGAACGCGGTGGCTGGAGGCGGGCTCCGGAGCCGGAGTGCGCGATGAGCGGTCCGGCCGGCTACCAGCCGGGAGCACCGGGCAGCACGCGGGTCCGGTCGGCGGGGCTGACGCCGGTGGCGGTCAGGATCCGTTCGGCCGAGGCATCGTTGTCGTCTCGTACAGCCATGGCCATCGCGGCGCGAGCGAGCGGGGGAGCCGTCTGCGGAGGGATCACCAGGAACATGAAGTGGTCCTGGTCGCCCCGAGTGACGATCATGGTGTCGTCGCCGACGGCCGACCAGTCGATGCGGACGGTCCGGCCGTCCACGGACAGATGGCCCGGTCTTTCGTCCCAGGCGCCCGCGTCGAGGCCGACACGGGCGAGCGGACCCAGCCGGTCGGTCAACGCCGCGAGCAGCCCGGACAGTTGACTGTCGAGGTCACGTGACCGCGGCCACCACGCGCCGTCGAACGTCCCCGTGCGTTTCGGCGTCGTCTCCATCCGCAGGACCGCGATGCCGGGGACCATCGGCTCCCTGTTGGTGTCCGCCAGGAGCCTGGCGGGGGTCATGGGGGTCATGGGGGTCATGGGGACTCACCTCACTCCCTTCCGGGTGCCGTGTCGCCGCCCAGACCACCCAGCAGCGGCCTCGGTGGAAGGTGGCGGCCCCATCGCGTGCTGCCGGTTGGCCAGGCGGATGAGGAGCACACCCAGAGCGATCATCGCCATGATGACGACCACGGTCGCGAAGGTTTCCATGGCCGTCACATCCCCGTCGGCCGACCCGGGGTCGCGGCGGGTACCGCGGCTCGATCTCCGCGCTCGGCCCTGGCCGCCCGGATCCGTGGCCACACGGCGGGATCGCGGGCCCCGTGCCCTCCCTCAGAGTCCCAGACCGCCTCCAGGGACCGGTCGCTCTCCGTCGCCTTCCGCAGGCGCGCGGCCTGTTCCATCAGCCGGCTCGCGGTCGAGGTGCCCAGGGGGCTGCTCGCGGCGGACATCAGCCAGGCGGCCGAGACGGGGTCCGTCGGCGGCGGGACCACCAGGAGGTTCCAGCGGCCCACACGGTAGGAGAGCAGGAGCAGTTCGTGCGGGTCCTGCTCGGCGAGGAACCAGCCCACGTGCACCACGTGCCCGGCGACGGGCACCTTGCGCGGGACGACCGGCCAGTGGGTGGGGTTCACCGTGACCCGGGTGATCCGCCCCCACAGCGGCTCCAGGGCGGCCGTCAGCATCGGGAGTTCCGTCCCGAGATCGCGGGAGCGGGGCCACCATGCGCCGTCCAGGAGGGCCGGCGCGGCGTCGGCAGGCGCCAGCGAGAGGCGGAGAGAGGAAGCAACAGGAGAGGACGACGAGAGCCGGTCCTCGGGTGTCGGCGAGCGGGAGATGGTCGCAGTCATGACGCGGACCCTGCCCCGGGGCGACCACGGTCGGCCCGGCCTATTCGATCGCCGAAAACGACACGAGCGTGGCAGCCGGTGCGCGAAATATCCTCGGTACCTTCGAGCGTACCCCTCGGCCGGGCCGACGGACCCTCCCGTCGGTTGATGAACCCGCACCGTGCGCTCCTCCTCCCCCACCGGCTCCGTACGGCCCCGTCCCGAGGCACTGTCCGGAGCCGACGAGTGCTCACCGAGCCGGAGGCACACGGCGCCCGGCAACGAGGGCGAGGTCCCCGCGAGGTGCCCCGGACGGACGCGTCGTGGGTGAGCACGGCCGGTCGGACGCTCCACCCGCAGGGGCCTTCCAGCGGAGTAGGGTCGGGAGTACCGGGAGCACCTCGCACACCGGAGTCAGATGCTGGTGCCGTTCTCGGCGAGCGACAGGACCGGAACGTCGATGACGAGCCCGGGGACAGGTGCGCACCATGACCGCGAAAGCAGAGTCGAAGCCTCCACCGAACACGGCCTCTCCGGCGTGCTCCGCACGAGGGAGGTGAGGACGTGGAGACCGTCGTCACGACGGCACTGATCATCGCCTTGATCGTCATGGGAGCCGCCCTGATCCATCAGCTCAACGCGCAGCACGACGCGAGGATCGCGGGCTATCGGTACGGCGATGCGCTGCCGGGGATCGGCCGCCTGCGGGCGAAGAACCGACGAGCGGCAACGCCTTCCGCGTCGCCCGCCGTCGACGACGCCGAGCCGGGCGGCACGACGGATGATCCGGCCGGTTCCCCGACGGAAACCGTGGGCAGGCCGGAACGGAGTCACATCGTGGAGTCACCGGAACCGCCCTCTGCCGGGAACGTCGACGTGCGTCTCATCGCCTCGTCACCCGAGGCCGCCCGCCGAGTCGCGGAGGTTCTCCGTCGCTGCTTCGCCTCGTCCGAGCAGCGCAGCTATCCCGTCAGCACGGAAACCGGCGGAACCCGCCTCCACCTGACGGTGGACACCGCCCGCGCAGCAGAACCCGCGCGCTCCTGGCTGGTCACCAGTCGGTCCTCCGGAAACGGCCGCACGCAAACCGACGAGACCTGACCCACGAGGGCCGCGAGACAGCCTGTGCCCGAAATGTGCACCGGGCATAGCATGGAAGAGGGTCGGCACACTCTCACGTGCGACCGGCCCGGAAGGGCGACCCCGGTGTGTATACGCCGGGGTCGTTGACGCACGGGCGACCTGGACCGGTTGCCGTGTCTCACCGACGGCCTGTTCGGGTGAACACCGGGCCGGCGGAGAACAGCTCGGTGAGGGCACTGATCGACTGGACCACTCGGATCCTCCGCGATCGCCTCCAGGGACGCCCGCATTCAGGCATGGATCGCCGCGTCGGCGTACGCCCCGGCGAGGTGGGTGATGAATTCGCGGCTGCTGACCGGGGTGAGGGCCTGCGCCTGGAGGTGGTCGTACATCGCGTTGTAGTGCCGCACGTCGGACGGCTTGTCCAGGTAGAGATCGCTGGTGAACCGCGCCACGTACACCACCGCTGCCCCGGGGCTGTCGGCGAACCGCAGAACGGAGAACTGTCCTGACAGGCCCGGGTGGGCGCCGGCCGTGTAGGGAAGGACCTGCACCGTGATGTTCGGCTCCGCGCTGAGTGCTTTCAGGTGCTCCAGTTGTTCATGCATGACGTCCGGGCTGCCGATGACGCGGCGCAGCGCCGATTCGTCGAGGACGACCCACAGGCGCAGCGGGAAGGCCGGGTCGTAGATCCGATGCTGGCGGCGCAGCCGGACCTTGAGTTGCGTGGCGGCCTGTTCGGCAGTGAGCCGTGGGACCGTCTCCCCGATGACAGCCTGGGCGTAGGCGGGGGTCTGCAGCAGATCGGGCACCATCGTGGGCGCGTGAGTGTGCAGCGAAGCGGCGTCCGTCTCCAGGCCGATGTAGACACGGTCGGAGAGGTCGCCGTAGGGGTGCCACCAGCCCCGCTGCGCGGATTCCCTGGCCATCTCCATCAGGGAGTCGATGAGATGCTCGTCCATCACTTCGTAGATGTCGCACAGGTCGCGCACATCCCGTGGGCTGATGGCGCGGTTGCCGTTCTCCAGGTGACTGATCTTGGGCTGGGAGACCATGAGCCGCTCAGCCACTTCTGTGCTCTTCAACCCGCTGGCCACGCGGAGCCGGCGAAGCTCGGCCCCCAGACGGCGTCTCCTGACAGTGGGATTGGTCTTCGCCGCCACGCGCGGTGTACCTCCGGCTCCAAATAGCTGTGTCACCAGGCAGGTTGCCACGGCACGAGGGCTGCCGATGATGCGCAATGCCGCCGTGATCGTCAGCAGTCGAAACGGACTCTTACATTGGCAATTGCCGCGCCCCGGTGCGGCGCCGGGATGTGCCGAAGTGCCGGCTGATCTCCACGCCAGGGGCCGGGCGCACGGCGACGTGCCTGCCGGCTGAAGGAAACGCTTGCTCGGGTCAGGAGCGAGGTCGTGAAGGCGGTACGGGTGGCCGGGTCCCTGGCCATGGCTACCGGCCCCCACTGACACTCAAGGCAAAAACCAGAGGCCCTGAGGAGTGATCCTCAGGCCTCTGGACAACTGTGCACTCGGCAGGATTCGAACCTGCAACCTTCTGATCCGTAGTCAGATGCTCTATCCGTTAAGCTACGAGTGCTTGTTATTCGGTTTTTCTGTCTCCGCTCTCGGCCCTTGCGGCCCGCTCGCGGCGACAGGAAGAACATTACATGACTGCCGCCGACATGTGAAATCCGTTTGCCATACCGCTTGTGAGCTGCGGAAACGCCTCTCTGAGGGCACTCTCGGAAACGACGAAGCCCCGGTCGTGTGGACCGGGGCTTCGGTGATCGCGCGGAGGCGGAGGGATTTGAACCCTCGATGGGATTGAAGTCCCAAACCGCATTAGCAGTGCGGCGCCATAGACCGGACTAGGCGACGCCTCCAGCACAACCGCTCGCGTGTGGGCGAGTGGTGCGTGCAGATGATGACACAGTCGAGCGGCGTGTCACCAATCGGCGTCCACGGTACTAGGCAGGTGGGTCGCAGGGCAAAGCGGTTGGCGGGGCGCAACGTCGTCGGGGGCTCGGCGTTAGTCCTGTCATGTTCCAGGTCACCCCGCTCCGACGGCTCGCCGTCGCCCTCTCCGCCGCCGGTGCCGTCGTGGTCGCCTCGTGCGCCACCGGGCCTGTCACCGCCTACGCCTCCGGAACGGCCGAGGCCGTCACGGCCCTCGCCGACGTCACCTCCCTCGCGCCTCCGCCCGCCCGGGAGGAGGACCGGGTCTCCGGTGATCACCTCACGGTCACCGTCCGGCACGCCGACGGGCGCTCGGACGGGACGTTCCAGGTGTACTGCCACCCGGCAGGCGGCAGTCACCCGGACGTGGGAGACGCCTGCCGCGCCGTTGACCGCAACACCCGCTGGGGCCGGGACGTCTTCGCGCCCGCGCCGGAGGACGGCGTCTGCACCATGCGGTACGGCGGGCCGGCCACCGCCCACGTCACGGGCCGCTGGGCCGGGCGCCCGGTCGACGCGACGTACGACCGCAGCAACGGCTGCCGGATCGAGCGGTGGGACCGGCTCGTGCCGCTGCTGCCCGACCTGCGCCCGGCCACCCGCTGACGCACGTCCGGTGTACGAAGCCTCGGATCCGAGGCCGCGTCCGGTGTCCAGGGCCTCGGATCCGTGGCCCTGCACCCGATGACTCGACGGCCCGATGACTCGACGGCCCAATGCCCCGACGGCCGGGTGCCCCGACGGCCCGATGCGGCGATGCGGCGATGCGGCGATGCGGCGATGCGGCGATGCGGCGATGCGGCGATGCGTCGATGCGTCGATGCGCGAGTGTTCGCGGCGGTCCTCCGTCTTCGTTGTCGTGCTCGTACAGGTGACTACAGGGGACGCGTGGCGGAAGCACCGGTTCCGTAAAGGTCGCGCGAAGGTCCCGCGAAGTATGGGCAGGCGGCGGGGCTGGCGCGGGGCGGTCCGCCGTGCGCAAGGACAGGCCACGACGGGTGCGGACACACGTTCTGTGTCACTTCGTCGTGCGAGCTCCCTCTCATCCGGCGCCGCCGACGGGACCCCAGCCCTTAGACTCCCTCGCGTGACACGGTGCGGGCCGGTTGGCAAGATGGCCCGAACGGTCGGCAAGGTGCGGTAACAGGGAGGAAGCGACTCGTGAGCAGCAGGCCATCCCGAGGCGCTGCTCGCCTCGCAGCCATACTCGACGCGCTCCCCGATGCGTTGGTGCTGGTCAACGCCAACGGGACCGTCGTCAACGCGAACACCATCGCGCTCGAGGCGTTCGAGACCCCGGGCACCGCACTGGTCGGCCGGGGGCTGCTCGACCTGCTGCCGCAGTTCGACTCCAAGCTCATCCCGGGGTCCATGCGGCGGCCCGATCACATGGACCCGCGCGGGCGGACCAAGCCGACCCGGATGGTCGCGCGCCGGACCGACGGCAGCGAGTTCCCGGTCGAGGTCACCAGCGCCAACCTCGAGAACGGCCAGCAGGCCTACGACGGCTACGGCTACTCCTCCGCCTCCGACGAACTGCTGATGCTCGTCGTACGCGACCTGTCCGGGACCGTCGACACCGAGGCCGAGCTGGCGCGTTCGCAGCGGCAGACCGAGATGATCCTGAGGGCCGCCTCCGAAGGCGTCGTGGGCACCGACACCGACGGGCGGATCGTCCTCGTCAACCCGGCCGCCGCCCAGATACTGGGGTACCGGGCCAGTGACCTCGGCGCCAAGGAGCTGCACACCCTCGTGCTGCACTCGCGCGCCGACGGCTCGCCGTTCCCGTACGACGAGTCGCCGCTCGCCGACACCCTGCGCTCCGGCCGCAAGCACCGGGTGCGCGGGCAGGTGCTGTGGTCCAAGAGCGGGGACAGGGTCGCGGTCGATCTGACGACCGCGCCCGTGCGCGACGGTGATCAGCTCGTCGGCGCCGTCATGACCTTCACCGACCGCCGGCCCTTCGACGCCCTCGCCGAGGAGAAGGACGGCGTCGAGAAGCGGCACGCGGAGGAGTTGGAGAAGCTCTCCGAGGAGCACGCCTCCGATCTCACCGCGCTGCGCCAGCAGCACGTCGCCGAGCTCGAGGAGCTCCGCGAGCGGCACGAGGAGGAACTCGCGGCCGGCGAGGAGCGCTACGCCTCCCTCGGCGAGCGCGAGAAGGACCGGTACGAGGCGCTCGCCGGGCGGCACGAGCAGCTGCTCACCCTGCTCGGGGAGTCCCTGCGCGGGCCCCTCGACGAACTGCGCCGCGAGCTGGCCGCGCTCGCGGCGGACGACGCCGGTCAGCTCTGGCCCGAGGCCAACCAGGTGCTCCACCACCTGTCCGCCGGTTACTCGCGGATCACCACCCTCATCGACAACGTGCTCGGCTACCAGCGCCTGGACACCGGGGCGGAGGTCGTCGCCCGGTCGAAGGTGATGCTCGACGCCGTGGTCGCCGCCGGTGTCGACGGCGCGGTGGATCTCATCGGGCCGGGACGGGTGCAGTTCGCCGTGCACGCGCCGCCCATCGAGGCCGAGGTCGACGCGCGGCTCCTCGCGACCGCGCTCGCGCACCTCGTGGCCGACGTCGCGGGCGTCGACGCCACCGGCAACGCGCCCGTCTCGGCGGGCGGTTACATGGACAACACGGTCGTGGTGGCGGCCGCCCAGCGCGGCGAGGTCGTACGCATCGAGGTGCGCGGGCCCTACGCCGGCGGCGACCCCGTGCACGAACCGATCGTGCGGGGGATCGTGCGGGCGCACGGAGGCGTGCTCCAGACGCACGAGGTGCCGGGCATGAGCGGCAGCGCGTACGTGCTCGAGGTGCCGTTGGGCGGTGGCGCGGGGGCCGTGGCGGCTCCGGCGGCCATGGCTCTGCCCGCGCTCGCGGCCGGTGACGGGCCCGCCCCGGCGGCTCCCGCGGCCGCCATGGCCGCGGAGGAGGACGTTCCGGACGAGTACGGCGCCGCTGGGCGCCGACGGGCCCGGCGGGCCTCCGTGGACGCCTTCCTGGAGGGTGACGTCCCGGGCGCGGAGGGCGGCGCCGAAGTGGAGCCGACGGTTCCGACCGGACGGCGGCGCAGGCGGGCCGGGGCCCCGGCCGCGGAGGAGACGCCGGCCGAGGTGTCGCCCGTCGCGGACGAGGCCGAGGGAGCGGAGGGCTCCGGCGGCACCGGACGGCGGCGTGGGCGGTCTGCCGAGGTCGCCGTCATGGGGGCCGACGCGGGGATGCTCCCAGGGGTCGACGGAGCGGTGAGCGAGGGCGCCGTCGTCACCGCCGCCGAGCACGCGGCGGGGACCGCGGCCTCGGGCACGGGACTCGGCGGCACCGTTCCGCCGCAGGGCGTACCGGCGCCGGGTGGCCAGCGTGCCCCCCACGCACCGGACGGCCGGCAGCCGCAGAACGCGTTGCAGCCCGCCCTGCCGGCGCTCGCGGGCGCACCGGCCGAGGCGCCGGGGACGGGTCCGGGAGCCCTGACCCGGGCGGAGACGGAGGACGGGCAGCCGACGGGCAGGCGACGGCGCGCACTGGCCGCCGCCAACGAGCGTGCCGCCGCGCAGGAGGCCGGGCCGCGCTCGGTGTTCGCCCTGCCCCCCGCGGACGCCGACCGGGTGCCGGACGGCTCCGTCGGCACGACTGCGGCCGCCCAGCCCGCACAGCCTGCCCAAACCGCCCAGCCAGCCCGGGCCGTAGGGCCGGTCCCGGTGCCCGGTTCGGTGCCGGGTGCGGTTCAGGCGCCCACCCAGGCACCGATTCCCGCGCAGGCACCGGTGCCCGTTCAGACACCGATTCCCGCGCAGGCACCAGTTCCCGTTCAGGCTCAGGCGCCGGTCCAGGCTCAGGCGCCGGTCCAGGGCGCCGAGGGTTCCGGGCTCGACCACGGGCGGCACGACGCCGTCCCGCACGACCAGGCCGACGACCACACCCCGCCCCAGCCGCACCCCACGAACGCGCCCACGGGTCGCCGTCGACGGGCCGTCGCGCAGGCAGGGGAGGGCGCCGCCCCGGCAGCACAGGTTCAGCCGCAGCCCCAGGCGCCGTCCCAGCCGCGGCAAGCGGGGCAGCCCGTCGCCGCCGCGCAGCCGGTTCCGCCGGTCGCGCCCGTCCCTGGGCAGCCGCTGCCGGGGCAGCCGACCGCAGGTCCGCCGCTCCCCGCGCAGGCGGTTGCGGGCCAGGCGGCCCCCGGCCCCGTGCCGAACGTGCCCGGACCGGGTCAGCCGCTTCCGGCCGAGGCAGCGCCTGCCGCGGCCCCCGCGGCGACGCAGCCCGCACCGGCAACGCCCAGCGGTGGTACCCCGCTCCCGCCCGAGACCGGCGCCGGACAGCCGCGCGCGGCTCAGCCGTTGCCCGCGGAGGCCGCAACGGGCCGGCCCATGGACCCCAACTCGACGCAGGGGCGGGCGATCAGCGTGCGCACCCTGGGTCAGGGCGTGCCGTTCACCCGGCAGGCCGCGCAGGTTCAGCAGGCACAGCAGTTGCACCAGGCACAGCACACCCAGCAGGCGCAGCACGCCCAGCAGGCGCAGGCGCTGCGGCCCTCGCAGCCGGGGCTGCCGACGGCGCAGGCCACCGCCACCCCCGCTCCGCACGCCCCCGGCGGTTCCGGACGGCGCCGCAAGCTGGGCACTCCGCCCGACCCGGCGACGCGCCCGGAGCAGACGGCGCGTCCGCACCCGTCGGCCGAGCAGCCCGTCGCGGCGCAGGCCCCGGCACAGCCCGTCACGGCAGCCACGCCCGCGGCCGCGCCGGCACCCGTACCGCATCCCTCCCTGGCGGGTCAGTCACGGCTCGTGCCCGGTGGGCCGGGGACCGAGGGCGCCGGACGGTCGTACGCCATAGGGGCGCCGGACGAGAACGCCGCCGAGGGGCCCGAGCCGCTGGACGGTCCCGGTGGGGCCGTCGAGGTGGCGGATCCGCCGCGGCCGCAGCTCCTGGACGACGAACTGCCGCCTGAGCCGCTGGACAACCCGCGTCGGCTGCTGGTGTGGCCGGCGCCGGACGTCAGTACGCAGCAGGCGCTCAGCGACCGCGGCTACCGGCCGGTGATCGTGCACTCGCGCGAAGAGGTCGACGCGCAGATCGCCGCCTTCCCGGCCGCGCTGTTCGTGGACCCGTTGACCGGGCCGATCACCCGTACCGCGTTGCAGTCGCTTCGTACGGCAGCGGTGGCCGCGGAGGTTCCCGTGCTGGTCACGGCGGGGCTCGGACAGGCGACGCGCGAGGCGGCGTACGGCGCCGATCCCGCCGTCCTGCTGAAGGCCCTCGCGCCGCGCGACAGCGAGCAGCATCCGCCGCGGGTGCTGCTCATCGAGGAGCACGCCGAGATCGCCCTCGCCCTGACGTCCACGCTGGAGCGGCGCGGGATGCAGGTGGCGCGGGCGGCGAGCGACGCGGACGCCGTCACGCTCGCCGGGCAGCTGCGGCCGAACCTGGTCGTGATGGACCTGATGCAGATGTCCCGGCGCCATGCCGGGATCCTCGACTGGCTGCGGGCGAACGGCCAGCTCAACCGCACGCCGCTGGTCGTCTACACGGCTGCCGTCGACCCGGCGGACCTGCCGCGGCTGGCGTCGGGGGAGACGGTCCTCTTCCTCGCCGAGCGGTCGACGAGCGCCGAGGTGCAGACCAGGATCGTGGACCTGCTGGCCCGCATCGGCACCAACTAGGCCCGTGCGACCCGGCCCACCGGGCGCCCGGGCCCACCCGTCCTACCGGGCCCACCCGTCCTACCGGACCTACCGGACCTACCGGGCGACCATCCGCCGCGCCGCCTCCTTGATGGAGGCGCGCAGGCGGTCGCGGTCGGCGTCCTCGGAGCCCGCCAGGATGCGGCTCATCTGCGGGACGAACGCAGCCCAGTTGGCCATGGCGATCAGCAGGAAGAAGAGGTCGCGGGCCGGGATCGCGTCGGAGATCACTCCCCTGTCCTGCGCGTCCTGCACGGCGGCGACCTTGAGCGCGTAGTGCTTCTGGCGTTGCGCCTCGTCGGGCAGCAGCTCGGTACTGCCGTACTCGATGCCCTCCCAGTACAGGAGGCGCAGGAGCTCGGGGTGGGCGGCGTGGTAGTCCATCAGCCGGTCGAGCCAGCCCTCGATGTCGTCCGGGTCGACCGGGACGGCGGAGGCGAGGTCCACCATGGAGCGACCGAGGACCTGGGAGAACAGCTCGGCCTTGTTGCCGAAGTAGGCGTAGATGAGCTGCTTGTTCGCCTTGGCTTCGGCGGCGATGCGGTCGATTCGGGCGCCCGCGATGCCGTAACGGGCGAACTCCGCGACGGCGGCGTCGAAGATCCGGGCGCGGGTGGCCTCGGGATCCCTGGTGGTTGCCATGGAGCCATCGTAGCGAGAGCAGCCAACCAACTAGTTGGTTGACAGGGAATTCACTCCCGCTCCAGACTGTTCTCCCTCCGTTCCAACCAACTGGTTGGTTGCCGGTCGGGCCAGATGCCGGATGCCGCCCCGACCCCCAAGCCCAGCGACAAGCCAATAAGCCAGATGTCAGATGTCAGATGTCGGAGTGGGAGCACCGCACCATGTCGCCCGAAGTCACGGAACCCCGAGCAGTCCGAGAAGCTGCGGAAGCCGCACGAACTGCGGAAGCCGTGGAAGCCGTGGAAGCCGTAGAAGCCGTAGAGGCTGTGGAGGCAGTAGAAGCGCGGGGAGTCGCGCCCTCGGGGGCCACGGGTCGCCGCAGGGAACTGCTCCTCGTCCTCATCGCCCTCTGCACCGCCGTCACGGCCGCCAACATCTACCTCGCGGCCCCGCTGCTCCCCCTCATCGCCCACGACTTCGGCTCGGCGCCCTCGGCCGTGGCCTGGATCGCCTCGGTCGCCCAGTTCGGCTACGCGGCCGGTCTGCTCGTCTTCGCCCCGCTCGGCGACCGCGTGAACCGGCGCCGTCTGGTCGCCGTCCTCTCCCTGGTCACCGCGGCGGCCCTGGTCGCGGCGGCCGCGGCCGCCGGGACCGGAGCGCTCGCCGCCGCCGTGTTCGTCGCCTCGGCCGCGACCGTGGTCCCGCAGCTTCTCGTGCCGCTGGTCGCCGCCCGCGCTCCCGCCGACCGGCGCGCCCGGCACGTGGCCGCCGTCATCGCCGGGCTGTTCACCGGCATCGTCGCGGCACGCGTCCTCGGCGGGCTCGCCGGGCAGGCCTTCGGCTGGCGGACGGTGTTCGTGGGCGCGGCCGTGCTCACCACGGTCCTGGGCCTGCTGACCGCGGCCGCCCTCCCCTCCGAACGCCACCGCCTCCGCGAAGGGCACCTCTTCGCCGGCCTCACCGCGATGCCAGGCCTGGTGCGGCGCTCGCCCGACCTGTGGCGGGCCTGCGTGCGGCAGGCCGGGATGTACGGCGCGTGGAGTGCGTTGTGGACCTCGCTGGCCCTGCTGCTGACGGGCGAGGAGCCCTACGGCCTGTCGACCGCGACCGCCGGCCTCTTCGGCCTCTTCGGGCTGGCGGCCAGCGTCGTCGCACCGCTGGCGGGCGGTCTGGTCGACCGCTTCGGGGCGGCGAAGGTCGTACGCAACGCGTATCTTCTCGCCGCCGTCTCGGTCCCGCTGTTCTGGCTGGGCGGGCAGGTGCTCGTGGCCCTCTTCGTGGCCGCGATCGTGATCCACGCGGCGCTCGTCGCCTCCCACGTCGCCAACCAGACCCTCGCCCTGACGACCACCTCCGCCCCGGCCACCGCGAACAGCGCCTATGTCGTCGCGGGGTTCGCCGGCGGCGCGACCGCCTCGGCCCTGGCCGGCCTCGCCTTCACCCACTTCGGCTGGGGTGGCGTCGTCGCGGTGGCGGGCGCGTGGCTGCTCCTTGGCTGGACGGCCACGGCCGTACGCCGGTGACGGCCGTACGCCGGTGACACCGACCCACGAGCGTGAAGGCCGCCCCCAGGGCATGAGGGCCGCCCATGGCCATGAGGGCCGCCCATGGTCATGAGGGCGGCCCACGGTCCATGGCGGCCTACGAGCGGAAGAACGGCGTACGCCGGGCAGGGCGCGCGAGAACCGTGACCGGCGGCGTACTCGACACCCGTGAACGACCGCGCCGGCCGACGCGACCGGTGCCGTGTTCGGTGTGTCGTGTTCGATGCCGCGTCTGGTGCCCTGTCGGCTACCGCTGCCGCTGTCGCGGCTCGGTCGAGGTCAGAGCCGGGTGATGTCCAGCTCGCCCTCCGCGTACTGCCTCCGCAGCACCTTTTTGTCGAACTTGCCCACGCTCGTCTTCGGGACGGACTCGATGATCGTCCAGCGCTCCGGGAGCTGCCACTTGGCGATCTGCCCCTCGGCGGCGAGGAAGGCGCGCAGGGCCTCGAAGTCCGTGGTGGCGCCCTCCCTGAGGACGACCGTGGCCAGCGGGCGCTCGCCCCACTTGTCGTCCGGGACGGCCACGACGGCGGCCTCGGCGACGTCGGGGTGGGACATCAGCGCGTTCTCCAGGTCCACCGAGGAGATCCACTCGCCGCCGGACTTGATGACGTCCTTGGCGCGGTCGGTGAGCGTGAGGAAGCCGTCGGGGGAGATGGTGCCGACGTCGCCCGTCTTGAGCCAGCCGTCCTCGCTGAACTTGTCGGCGGGGCGCAGGGGCTCGCCGTCGGGGCCGTTGTAGTAGGCGCCGGCGATCCATGTGCCGCGTACCTCGAGCTCGCCCGCGGACTCGCCGTCCCAGGGGAGGCGTTCGCCACCGGGGCCGGTGAGGCGGCCCTCGACACCGGCCGGGAAGCGGCCCTGCGTGAGGCGGTAGCCGAGTTCCTCGTCGGTGCCGACCGCGTGGGCCGGCGGACGGGCGACGGTCCCGAGCGGGGAGGTCTCCGTCATCCCCCAGGCGTGACAGACCCGCATGCCCAGCTCGTCGAAGGCGGTCATGAGGGAGGGCGGACAGGCCGATCCGCCGATGGTGACCTGGGTGAGCGAGGAGACGTCGCGCGGCTTGGCGGTGAGCTCGGCCAGCAGGCCCTGCCAGATGGTGGGGACGGCGGCCGCGTGGGTCGGCTTCTCGCTCTCGATCATCTCGGCGAGGGGCGCGGGCTGGAGGAAGCGGTCCGGCATCAGCATGTTGATCCCGGTCATGAAGGTGGCGTGCGGCAGACCCCAGGCGTTGACGTGGAACTGCGGGACGACGACGAGCGAGGTGTCCTGGTCGGTCAGGCCCATCGACTCGGCCATGTTCACCTGCATGGAGTGCAGGTAGATCGAACGGTGGCTGTAGACCACGCCCTTGGGGTCGCCCGTGGTGCCGGAGGTGTAGCACATGGCGGCGGCCTGGCGTTCGTCCAGCTCGGGCCAGTCGTAGGTCCGCGGCTTGTCCGCGATCAGCTCCTCGTACTCGTGCACGCGCGCGTGGGCGCCCTCGAGGAGCGAGCGGTCGCCCGGACCCGAGACGACGATGTGCTCGAGGGTGGGCAGCTTCGGCAGCAGGGGCGCGAGCAGCGGGAGCAGCGAGCCGTTGACTATGACGACCTTGTCGGCTGCGTGGTTGACGATCCACACCAGCTGCTCGGCCGGGAGGCGCAGGTTGAGGGTGTGCAGCACCGCACCCATGGAGGGGATCGCGAAGTACGCCTCGACGTGCTCGGCGTTGTTCCACATCAGCGTCGCCACCCGGTCGTCGCCGCGGACGCCGAGGTCGTCGCGCAGGGCGTTCGCCAGCTGCACCGCCCGGGTGCCCGCCTCGGCGAAACTGCGCCGCTGCGGCTCGCTCTCACCCGTCCAGGTGGTGATCCGGGAGCGGCCGTGCACCTGCACACCGTGCTCGAGAATGCGGGTGACGGTCAGCGGTACGTCCTGCATGGTGCTCAGCACGGCGTCCTCCCATGGCGGCGACATTGCCTACGCGGTGGTAACGGTTGTGCTGATTCTGCGCACATACCGCGCGGTATGTCACTAGGGAGCGGTGATCGATCAGGTCACGTGGGAGCCGGGATCACGGCGCCGGCCGGAAGATCCGCTCCCGTCAGCGGACGACCACCAGCTCGGGATCCTCGCGCAGCTTGCCGAGCGCCCGCGACACCGCCGACTTCACGGTGCCCACCGAGACACCGAGCACTTCGGCCGTCTGGACCTCACTGAGATCCTCGTAGTACCTGAGGACGACCATGGCCCGCTGCCGCGCGGGCAGCTTCATGATCGCCCGCCACATGGCGTCGTGCAGCGCCTGCCGCTCCGCCGGGTCGTCCGCGGGGCCGACCGGATCCGGCTCCGGCAGCTCGTCGCACACGAACTCGTCGACCTTGCGCTTGCGCCACTGCGACGTGCGGGTGTTCAGCAGGGCCCGGCGGACGTAGCCGTCGAGCGCCCGGTGGTCCTCGATCCGCTCCCACGCGACGTACGTCTTGGCGAGAGCGGTCTGCAGCAGGTCCTCCGCATCGCTCGGGTTCGCGGTCAGCGACCGCGCGGTGCGCATCAGCACCGGCTGACGCGCCCTGACGTACGACGCGAAGGACGGGTACGCAGCAGGCCGCGTCATGCCGTTCGAAGCGCTGGTGCAGACGGGTGTGGTCATGGCTCCACGCTAGGTTCGCGGCCCGCTCGGGCGGATCGGCCGCAGGTCCCGAAGCGGGATCCCTCTCAGGTTGTAGGGGTGGTGCCGGCCCCACCTCCTGAAGGTGGACGAGACGGCGGCGACTACTACGGGATGACCCCTGGGTGCTCAGCCGTCCGCGGCCCCGTCCGAGGTGAGGACCAGGCCCGACGTCGGCACCCCGGTCCCCGCCGTCACCAGGGTCCGGGCGGCCCCCTCCACCTGGTTCACGGACGTGCCGCGCAGCTGCCGTACGGCTTCGGCCACACCGTTCATCCCGTGGAGGTAGGCCTCGCCGAGCTGGCCGCCGTGGGTGTTCAGCGGCAGCCGGTCCTCCGCGACGAAGGCCGGGGCCTCGCCCGGGGCGCAGAAGCCGAACTCCTCCAGCTGCATCAGCACGAACGGCGTGAAGTGGTCGTACAGGATCCCCACGTCGATGTCGGCCGGCGCCAGACCGGAGCTGCGCCACAGCTGGCGGGCGACCACCGACATCTCCGGCAGGCCCGTCAGGTCGTCACGGTAGAAGCTGGTCATCTGCTCCTGGGACCGGCCGGCGCCCTGGGCGGCCGCGGCGACCACGGCGGGCGGCCGCGGCAGGTCCCGGGCCCGCTCCACCGAGGTGACGACCAGCGCCTGGCCGCCGTCCGTCTCCTGGCAGCAGTCCAGCAGCCTGAGCGGCTCGGCGATCCAGCGCGAGGCCGCGTGGTCGGCGCGGGTGATCGGGCGGCCGTGGAAATACGCCGCCGGGTTGGCCGCCGCGTGACGGCGGGCCGTGACGGCGACCGGTCCGAACGCGTCCTCCGGGGTCAGCCCGTGCGCGTGCAGATAGCGCTGCGCCGCCATCGCCACCCAGGAGGCGGGGGTGAGCAGCCCGAACGGCAGCGTCCAGCCGAGCGCCGTCCCCTCCGCCGACGGCTCGCGGTGCCGCACACCCGATCCGAAACGCCGCCCCGACCGCTCGTTGAAGGCGCGGTAGCAGACCACGACCTCGGCCACTCCGGCCGCGACGGCGAGCGCCGCCTGCTGCACGGTCGCGCAGGCCGCCCCGCCGCCGTAGTGGACCCGCGAGAAGAAGGACAGCTCGCCCATGCCGCAGGCCTGCGCCACGGTGATCTCCGGACTCGTGTCCATCGTGAACGTCACCAGGCCGTCCACATCGGCGGGCGTGAGTCCCGCGTCGGTGAGAGCCGCCCGCACCGACTCCGCCGCCAGCCGCAGTTCGCTGCGTCCGGAGTCCTTGGAGAACTCCGTGGCCCCGATGCCCACGATGGCCGCCCGGCCGCCGAGGGAGTCCCGCGTGCGCACACTCACTCCGCGCCTCCCGGCCGTGCGTCGGACGGGACCGTGAGCGTCACCGTCCCGGTGACGTGCCGGCCGATCCCGTTGTCCCCGGTGACCCGCACCACGGCGGTGTCTCCGTCGACCTCCTCGATCCTGCCCCGCAACACCATGGTGTCCCCCGGGTGGTTGGGCGCCCCGAGCCGGACGGCGACCTTGCGGAGCACGGCCGTCGGGCCGAAGTGGTCGGTGAGGTAGCGGCCGACCAGGCCGTTGGTCGTCAGGATGTTCATGAAGATGTCGGGGGACCCCTTCCGGCGGGCCAGTTCGGGGTCGTGGTGGACGTCCTGGTAGTCCCGCGAGGCGAGGGCGCCGGCCACGATCAGGGTGCGGGTGATCCCGATCTCCAGCGGCGGCAGCTCGTCACCGGCCTTCACGCGGCCGTCTCCCCCGCGCGGGGCCGGAACACCGGGAGCACCAGTTCGCCGTCCTCGTCGTCGTAGGACCGGAACTCCAGCTCCACCGGCATGCCGATCCGCACCTTGTCGTAGGGCACGTCGACCACGTTGCTGACGATGCGAACACCCTCGGCGAGCTCGATCAGGCCGATCGCGTACGGCGGGGAGAAGGCCGGGAAAGGGGGGTGGTGCATCACGACGTACGAGAAGACCGTGCCCTCGCCGCTCGCCTCGACGCCCTCCCACCGCGCCGAGCCGCAGGCGTTGCAGCCGGGGAGCCAGGGGAAGCGGAGCGTGGCGCAGGCGGTGCACCGCTGGACCAGGAGGCGGTGACGCCGGACGCCCTCCCAGAAGCCGGCGTTGTCCCGGTTGACGACGGGACGCGGCCGCCGCGACGGTTCCTGCCGGTCCCGCGCCTTCTGCCCGCGCCCGGTCGGCGCGTACTTGAGGATGCGGAAGCGGTGGGTGCCGACCGGCGCCTCGCCCACCCGGATGTCCGTCCGGGTCGTGACGAAATACCCGGTGCCCAGCCTGGTGGTCTTCCGCCGCGAGACCGACTCGATCACCGTGTCGAAGGCGACCTCGTCCCCCGGCCGCAGCGGGCGCAGGTACTCCTGCTCGCAGTCGGTGGCGACGACCGAGGTGCAGCCCGCGTCGTCGAGGAGGGAGAGCAGCTCCCCGTAGGCCTGCGCGCGCCCCTCGTGGCCGCTCAGACCGCCCATGATCCACGCCTGGAGCATGGTGGGCGGGGCGATCGCGCCGGGGCCGGTGTACGCGGGGTTCCGGTCGCCCATCGCCTCGCACCAGTGCCGGATCATGGGCGCGTTGACAGGGTCCCGGCCGGCGCCCGCGACCGCCGCGGGGCGGCCCTCGTAGGCCTTGAGCCGCGCGTGGAACTCGTCGTCGAGCCGCGCGTGGAGCTCGTCGTCCACGGCCGTACTCCTTCCGCGGGAAAGGCTTGCCGACTTACCGGACACGGTTTCTGACTGTCCGTCAGATAAGGGCCTCTGTCAAGGTCACTTCCGCGTACGCAAACGCCTGCGCGGCGGCACCGAAGTACCGCCGCGCAGACGTGTCACCCCCCGCACCCCCTACCCGCCCCACACCCCTACCCGCCCCGCACCCCCTACCCGCCCCGCACCCCTACCCGCCCCGCACCCCCCACCGGGCCCGAAGCCCCCTCCCTTCCCCCGCGGCCGACTCCGGGAGCCGGCTCTCTCGGATCACCACCACAGGGGGGTGAAGGAGACCCCGACATTGCTGTTGCCCTGGTTGATCGCCGTGAACGCGGACCCGTTGACCTGCGCGGTGTTGTTCTGGTTCGAGGCGCCCGAGCCGACGGCGTTCTGCTGTGTGGTCGCCGAATTCCCGCGGTTGTCGTGCCCGACACCGCTGCCGACGATGCTCGCGACACCCGCGTTCGATCCGTCGTCCGCGAAGCCGCCGTTGTCCGCCACCGCGACGCCGGTGAGGAGGGCGGCTGCCAGCGGGAGGGCGGAGACGGCGGCGATGACACGGGCGGTACGGATGCTTGCCATGTGGTTCCTCCAGAACGGAAGTACGTGAGTACCCGAGTGCATGAAGTACGGCTTTGACCTGGGCAGTTGGCCGACCACCCCGGCACTTGTGACGACGTCGCGAGTCCAGAGTTGCCCACCGGCCCCCGCCGAACCACCCCGGAAGCCGTGATTCGCACTCAAGCGTGATGACAAGTCGATAAACCCCCAGCATCACTTTTCCCGTCCTATCCGCCATAACCCCCGGCAAGTCGGACACGCGCCCCCCGGGCCCCACAAGGGGCGAAGCGTTCCTTCAGCACCCCGCCGCCTTTTGGCCCCCGCCGACCACCGCCGGGCGCGTCGCGGCCCACCCTCTTCCCTTTATCGAACACGCGTACGACACTGGATTCATGGCCACCACCGACCGGTACCCCCGGCAGGCCACCACCCTGGCCCTCGCCCACGCCCTGTCGGCCGCCGAACGCGGCCTGTCCGTCATCCCGCTGTCCCGGACGAAACTCCCGGCCCTGCGCTCCCCCCACCGCGCCGCCCCCGAGCCCGCGGGGCCGCCCTGCCACGGCGAGTGCGGCCGCTTCGGCCACGGCGTGTACGACGCCTCGACCGATCCGGCCCGCATCCGCGCACTGTTCGCCGCCGCGCCCTGGGCCACCGGCTACGGCATCGCCTGCGGCCTGTCCCCGCACCACCTCATCGGCGTCGACCTGGACACCAAGTCGGACACGGACTCCACGGCCGCCCTGCGCGAACTGGCCCTGCGCCACCTCTTCACCATCCCGCCCACGATCGTCGTCCTCACCCCGTCCGGCGGGCGGCACCTGTGGCTCACCGGCCCGCCGGACGTCGTCGTCCCCAACTCGGCCGGCCGGCTCGCTCCCGGCATCGACATCCGGGGCGCCGGCGGCTACCTGGTCGGCCCCGGTTCCCGCACCACCCACGGCGTCTACGCCACCGCCCCCGGCACCGCCCACCTCACCCCGGCACCCTGCCCGCGCTCCCTCCTGCGCCTGCTGCTGCCACCGCCGCGCTCCTCCCGCCCCGGTCCCGGCTCGACGGCGGGCGGCGCACACGGCCGGGGCCTGGTCCAGTTCGTCCTGGCCGCCCACGAGGGGCAGCGCAACACGCGGCTGTTCTGGGCGGCCTGCCGGGCTTACGAGGACGGCATCGGCCCTGAGTTGACCGAGGACCTGGTCGACGCCGCCGTACGGACCGGCCTGACCCCACGGGAGGCGCGGGCGACGATCACCTCGGCGGCCCGCATGACCACACACCGCCCAGAACCCTGACGCCCCGGGCACGGCTGGTGCGAGCCGCCAGGTGTCTCACGCCTCCGCCCGGCCCGGGAGCGCCGGAGGAACAACGCCGGGCCCGCCAGACGGAGGACCCCACCTCGCCCCGCGTCGATTCAGGCTCAGCGGAACGCCGGAGCAAGAAGCACGGATGAGATCAGCAGCCGCCCAGGGGGCTTCGGGGAACCACGGTGGCGACCGGGCAACGCACAGCACAGCGCGACGGCCCCTGACCGAGGTCAGGGGCCGTTCGCATGCAGTGCGGTGGGTGTGGGATTTGAACCCACGGTGACATCGCTGCCACGACGGTTTTCAAGACCGTTCCCTTAGGCCGCTCGGGCAACCCACCCGCGCCCCGGCCCACCTGGGGCGGAGCGGGTACAGCGTACCGGGCCCGGACGCTGCTCGGGGCGTGGTCCACTCGGGGTCCACTGGGTCGGTTCCGAGCATCGGCGGCTGCCGGTCCCATCACCACCTGATCTGCTGTTCCGCAGCGACGCACGGAAGCCTGCAACTGCTCCGGCAGAGCCGTGCTGGCCAACGCACGAGCAGCCGACTGAGGATCTAATCCTATTACGAAGCCCCGTTGGCCCAGGCTGAGGTTAAGCGGGGCTCTGCGCTATCCACACGCATTGCTTTCGCACAGAAGGAATCGTCACCAACGACCACGCACACCAACGGCAGTATCGTCCGCTAGGCGACGGATTTCAGGACGGCAGCGAACGGGATGACGGCAGCTCCGCTAGGGATGGTCTCCAATCCGTATGTCTCATCTCTCTCGTAGTCATAGGACACCTTGCCTCGGGAATTGAGTGGAGCGATGACCTCGAATGTGCTCGCCCCCTCGCCAAGCGACCGCGCCTCGAAGACGTAGCGGTCCCTGCGCGTCACATTGATAATGTTATTGTTGTGGGTCAGTTTTCCCACGTACAGGACATAGTCGCCGCATTTCTTTGGCGGACACTCAAAGATGTCCGTTTCCCCCTTCACCCACGAAAGTCGAGGGGTCAGGAAGGAGTCGTCAACCTTTCCCCGGTCTTTCCTGATCAGGGTGACTTCCCCGCTGACCTCCAGACTCTCGTAGTCAGCCCCTTTCGGTACCTGAACCACTGCTTCCTCGGCCTGCCCCGTCCCCGGGTCAAACCAGTCTCCAGGTGGGCTGATCAGCCCAGTCATGATGAGATGCCACTTCGGCGACGCGGCATACAGCTCACTGTCCTCGAACGACTCTGCGTCCTTCCTGGCCCCATCCAGCCCGTCCTTACCAGTCTCGGATTTCGACGCCCTACCACGCACCCAGAACACGCTACCAAGGACCGTGACGGACACTTTTCCCGTGTTATGGAGGTCGAACGTCACTGGAATGTAGATGACCGGCTCCCGAGGGTCCAGCTGAGGCTTTCCGAACTTGGCACTGAGCGTGATTTGCGGCTTCGTCGCATACGGCTGATACGCAGCCGAGTAGGCGAAGTTCCCGCCGGCTAACAGAGCGGTCGCCAGTACCCCCGCAGTGACTTGCCTGGGGAGCGGGGCCCCCCGCCAAGCCTTCTCCCGAAGGACGATCCACATTACCCAAAAGGACCACACCATCAGCGGAACGTAGCTGAAAGCCCAGGGCGTGAATTCCATCTTCTGGGACCAAAGGATCACCAGCATGGAATTGACCAGGAGCGCAACGAAGACACAGACCAAGACCAGCAACCCCGAGTACCGCATCGTCCGCTTGCCCCAGAAGTCCAGCACAGCGCAGGCTGCCAGTAGCTGGCCAACGCCCGCGAGGAAGAGAAAAAAGCCGCTCACCTGCGACGCGAAAGTCAGCGCGCCGAAGGCATCCTCACTGCCAATAGCAATGAAGAAGGCCGCCGATCCGGCCAAGCCCATCATCATGAGTCCAGCGGTCGTGCGTCTCTTGCTTGGGCGGTCGGGCCAACTGTCGCTGCCCGCCTCGCGCCAGGAGATGAGCGCACGATCCTTGAGGTCCACGTCATCCGGGAAGCCTTCGTGGACGAGGACCTTCCGAAGATCGTGCGGTGACCAGGCCGCGCCCACCGCTTCACCACCCACACGGACCTGTCGCAGGCCACGGCTATCCGGCGGCTCCACGACCACCCTGGATCTGTGCATGACTCCAGAGTCGGGCCCGACCCGCCGGTACGCCTGCTTGGATACACCAAAGGGGGAACTACCTGTGAAACGCGTCCAGCACGCCCTCACTGAGGGGCACCCCTGCTGAGCAGCGCGTCTATGACCTGCGCAATGAGCAGGAGCCGGGTCCACAGGAACGCTGTCACGCTCGCGCGTTTTTCAAGACCGTTCCCTTAGGCCGCTCGGGCAACCCACCCGCGCCCCGGCCCACCTGGGGCGGAGCGGGTACAGCGTACCGGGCCCGGACGCTGCTCGGGGGCGTGGTCCGCAGGGGGCCCTCAGCGACAGGCGCCCAGCCCGGCGTCGGGCCGCGTCATGCCGGGAGTCACTCGCCCTGGGTCTTGTCCACCAGGGCCGCGTAGGCCAGTTGCAGCGCGTCCGCCCCGGCGAGGGCCGCGAGTCCGCCCATGGCGGTGCGCGTGGCGCGGGGCCAGAGCAACTGGCCCGCGGTCAGGGTCGAGACCACCCACACGCTCATGCAGAAGGGGCAGGTCATCAGTTCTCCGACGGTGTCCTTGCCCCCTTCGGCCCGGGCTTCCTCGTGCAGTTCGGCCGGGCCCTGCGGACCGACGTAGCGGGTGAAGGGCGCCCGCAGCGGACTGGTCACCGACGCCTTGCTCAGCAGCCGGCTCAGCCGGAAGGCGGCCAGCGACGTCAGCACGATGTCCGAAGGAGCGGGCCGGTCCGGCAAAGGGCGCCCACGAAGCCGCACCACCGTCGCCCAGGCCGCCGTGTACGCCCCGAATCCCGCCATGGCTGTCAGATAGCCGCCCAGCGGTCGCTCGGCCCCGGCCGAATAGTCTTTCTTCGTACTGCGGAGGAATCCGTGCAGACGTCGTGACAGGCGGTTGTCAGCCGCTGTGCTCATGTGCCACTCCAGTCCTGGTCGGTCGCCGGCCGCCCTGCCGTCGCTCGCGTGCTCTTGCCCGGCTCCGGTCGGAGCACGGGCGACCACGGGTCCCCACCGGGGTCTGCGGCAAACGAATCGGGAAGGGCGGACCACCCGGTCAGTCGTCGGTCCTGCCTTCGGAAATGAGGACGGTGACCGCGGGAGCCCGCGGTCACCGTCGTGTCAGCCGTCGTATCGGCTCGGAGCGCCGCGTCAGCGAGCCATCCGGGTCGAGCGGCCACGGCCTCCCCGGTCGGTTTCGCCCGCCGCGGAGCTGGTGGCGAGCGCGAGCACCAGAGCGATGATGCCGACGATGATGTTGTTCACCACGGTGCGTGTGGTGTCCACGTTCCCGGCCACCACCCAGGGCGCCACGATGGTCCAGATGCCGATCATCGCTGCGGCCCATGCCCGGGCGTGGGTGCGCTCGTAGGCGTGCCCGAACCCGCCCAGAAGCAGTGCGTAAGCGACGCCCGTGATCAGGTTGTTCACGGCCAGGGTGCTGAAACCGTTGAAGCCTGCGATCCAGGGCGAGGCAGCCAGGTAGAGCCCGGTGACGAGGGCCAGCGCCTCGACAGCCTGCCCCTGCTGCGTCGTCACCGCGCGCTCGGCCCTGGCATGGCGCTCCCGCATCTCCGCGATGTCCGGGTGCGACTCCATAGTCGTATGAGTCTGATCGGTCATGATCGTCTCCTGCCGAGAGTCCTGATCCATGGCGTTGGACTGTCCGGGTACCCACCGAATAGTCGCCATCCCGAACTCACACCGTTCCGGTCGAAAGCAGCCCATTCCACGCGCTGACTGGTGATTTCAGCCGTCTTCGCCCGTAAGCGGGCTCATGGCTCGGCTATCGCTGTCTCACCGGTCGGCCGATGGCGATGCCGGTATCGACGGGGGACCCACGCCGGCCGACCTGGTGAGGCGACCGGTCTCCGCGAGGACGGGAGTCGTGTGGGTCGTAGTGAGTCGTAGTCGGCGGTGGTCAACGGATCCGGGCCCGCGGGGACGTTCGGGTCCTCGCGTCTTTCAGGACCGTTCCTTCGGGACGCTCGGGCCGGCCACCCCGCGCCGCCGTTCGTGATCGGCGGCGCGGGGACGGGACCGGCAGGTCGGCACGCGCGCGTGGGCGTCAGCTGTCGCCCTTGCGGGAGCCGAGGGTGAGGTCGACGGTGTGGGACTTGCCGTCGCGCTCGTAGGTGATCGTGACCTTGTCGCCGGGCTGGTGGGTCCAGATCTCGCCGATGAGGGTGGGACCGCTGTCGATCACCATGTCGTCGAGCTTGACGATGACGTCGCCGGGCTTGAGACCCGCTTGGTCCGCCGGGCCGCCCGACTCGACCGCGGAGTTACCGCCCTCGGCCGTGTCGGTGATCTTCGCGCCCTCCGTGGACTCCGCGAGGGAGACGGACGCGCCGATCTTGGCGTACACCGGCTCGCCGGTCTTGATCAACTGCTGGGCGACGTACCTGGCCTGGTTGATCGGGATGGCGAAGCCGAGGCCGATCGAGCCGGACTGGGTGGTGCCGCCCAGTCCGCCGCTGCCGGTGGACTGGATCGCGGAGTTGATGCCGATGACGTTGCCCGAGGCGTCCAGCAGCGGACCGCCGGAGTTGCCCGGGTTGATCGAGGCGTCCGTCTGCAGGGCGCTCATGTAGGAGGCGGCGCTGCTGGTGCCGTCGCTGGAGGCCACCGGGCGGTTCTTCGCGCTGATGATGCCCGTCGTGACCGTGTTGGACAGGCCGAAGGGAGCGCCGATCGCGATCGTCGAGTCGCCGACCGCCACCTTGTCGGAGTCGCCGAGGGTGAGCGGCTTCAGGTCCGAAGGGGCGTTCTTGAGCTTGATGACGGCGACGTCGTAGCCCTGGGCGTGTCCGACGACCTCGGCGTCGTACTTCTTGCCGTCCGGGAAGGTGGCCGTCACCTTGCCGCCGTCGACCGCGTCCGCGACGACGTGGTTGTTGGTGACGATGTGGCCCTGGGTGTCGAAGACGAAGCCGGTACCGGTACCGCCCTCGCCGCTGCTGGACTCCGCCTCCGATGGTGACCGTGCTGGGCAGCGCCTTGGCGGCGACCCCGGCGACCGTGCCCGGGTCGCGCTTGACGTCGCCGCCGTTGGTGGACGCGGCGACGGTCGTCGAGCCGGTGTCGTCGTCGTTCTTGGCCAGCGTGTAGCCGAGTCCGCCGCCCAGGCCGCCCGCGACCAGCGCGGCGACCAGGATCGCGGCGACGAGCCCGCCGCGGCCACGGCCCGACTTGGGCGCGGGCTGCTGGTAGGAGGCACCCCACACGGTCCCGCCCGGGCCACCGGGGCCGCCCGGGCCACCGACCTGACCGGAACCGCCGGCAGCGACGTCGTCCGCGCCAGGGGCGCCGTACGCGTGCGTGCCCGCGCCGTTGTCGGCGTAGTGGGGCGTCGCCGGGGCCGGGTGGGGCCAGTCGTCGGCGGCGGCCGGGGCCCCTTGCGGGGCGTGGGCGGCCTGCTGCGCGGTCGGCGGCGGCCAGTCGCCCTCGCCCGGGGCCGGCGCTCCCTGCGGCGCGGTCGGCGGCGGCCAGTGGCCCTCGGGCGCTCCCGAGGCGGCGTGACCGACTTCCGGTGCCTGCGCGGGCGCCGCCGGGAGCGGAGTCGTGGGCGCGCCGGCGTCGGGCGCGGGCGCCTGCGGGGAGGCCGAGGGAGATTCCACCGGCACGGGGGGTGCGGACGGGGCCGGGGGTACCTGGGTGCCCTCGTTCTTGCCCTCGTTCTCGGTGCTCACAGCTCTTCTCCTCGATCCACGGCTGTTGTCGTCGGTCGCACTGGGTCACACTCGTCGGCGCGCTCGTCGCGCTTTCGCACGCTCTTGTCGTCGACCTCGCGCGCTGAAGCTGTGCATGTGCTTTTGTACGTCTCAGCTTTTCCCACGGGCCGTCAGAGCACCATAAGCGGTTGCTGTGGGTCCTTGGCCATTCCTTATATAGGTCATTACGCACAATAAGTGCGCATCATCGAAACATCTCAGAGGGTTCTCAGACGACCGGGCGCCGATGGCACCATGACGCGGTGACCCACGCACGGCAGCACCACATTCAAGTCGTCGCCCACCGCGGGGCTTCCGAGGAGGCCCCCGAGCACACCCTGGCCGCGTACAAGAAGGCGATCGAGGACGGTGCGGACGCCCTCGAGTGCGATGTACGGCTGACCGCGGACGGCCATCTCGTCTGCGTACACGATCGTCGCGTCAACCGTACGTCCAACGGCCGTGGGGCGGTCTCCGCCCTGGAACTCGCCGATCTCGCGGCGCTGGACTTCGGCTCCTGGAAGACACGGGAGGCCCGCGAGGCCTGGCACGCGCGCGTGGAGGATCCCGACTGGGAGGTCCGGCCCGAGGACCGCGAGGAGACGTCCGTCCTGACCCTGGAGCGCCTGCTGGAGCTCGTCTCCGACGCGGGGCGCCGGGTGGAACTGGCCATCGAGACCAAGCATCCGACGCGTTGGGCCGGACAGGTGGAGGAGCGGCTGCTGGTGCTGCTCAAGCGGTTCGGCCTGGAGGCGCCGGCCTCGGCGGCCGCGTCGCCCGTGCGGATCATGAGCTTCTCGGCGCGCTCGCTGCATCGCGTGCGTGCCGCCGCGCCCACGGTGCCGACGGTCTACCTGATGCAGTTCGTCTCGCCCAGGCTGCGCGACGGGCGACTGCCGGCCGGCGTCGGGATCGCCGGCCCTTCGATCCGGATCGTGCGCAACCATCCGGCGTACATCGAGCGCCTGAAGGCGGCCGGTCACCAGGTGCACGTGTGGACCGTGAACGAGCCGGCGGACGTGGATCTCTGCGTCGAGCTGGGCATCGACGCCATCATCACCAACCGCCCGCGCGAGGTGCTGCGCCGACTGGGCCGCTGAGCCCGCGCCGACCGGGCCGCCGAGCCGCGACCGGCCGACGCGGGTGACAACACCGACCGGCCGTGAAGGTCACAACAGTCACAAGAGACACGGAAGCCCCGTCCTTACCTCTTGACCCCACAGCGCCCTTACAGCATCCTCCGTTCTCAGCCATACCGTCCAAATTCAGCCACTCACTGACAGGCCCCTCACAGGGAGTGCTCCGGCGCGTTCGGTACGTGTTCGATCAGGACGAATGCGTCTCCGGAGCCGCATTGGCCGGTTTCCGGTACAGGCCAATGGGGCATCCACACCGTGGCGTGGGGCGAAGGAGGTCTCGGGGGTGGCGTTGGTGGTGGCACAGGAGGTGCCCGCGTCGTCGAGCATGGCCGTACCCCATGGCCCTGCGGGCGTGGGGAACGCGAGACACCGCATGCGCGATCAGTTGCGCACGGGCGGGGTGTCGGAATCGGTCATCGACGACGCCGTACTGATCCTTTCCGAACTCTTGAGCAACGCGTGCAAGCACGGCAGGCCCCTGGGCGACGCCTTGGCCGGGGACGGCGACGTCCGGGCCGCGTGGCGTGTCGATCCGGGTGGCCGACTGGTGGTCGAGGTGACCGACGGCGGCGGTCCGACCCGTCCGGCCCCGGCCACCCCCTCCGTCACCGCGCACGGCGGCCGCGGGCTCAACATCATCACGGCGCTGGCCGACGACTGGGGTGTCCGGGACGACGCCCGCGGCGAGGTCACGGTGTGGGTCGTCGTCCACGCGGACGTGTACGACCCCGACGCGGGCTGCCGCCGCGACGACTTCGCGTCCCGGGTCGCGGCCCCGTCGGTGGCCTCGATGCCCGGCCTGGACTTCGCGGACGCGTTCGAAGACCTGGACTAGACCGGAGACGGCCGGTCGGGAGCGGCCGGACGGGATCGTCGTCCCACAGCCCCGCGCCGTCCACAGGTTCCCGTGACGGAGCGTGCGAACGGCTAGGCTCCCGCCGTACCAGACGAGCCGTACCCGGGAGACACCCAGATGGCCAAGAAGCGCCCCCAGACGAAGGCCAAGCGGCCGCAGCCCACCGACGCGGACATCCCGGTCGTCGGCGCACGGGAGCCCTGCCCCTGCGGCAGCGGCCGCCGTTACAAGGCCTGTCACGGCCGGGCCGCCGCACATGCCGTGACCGAGTTGGTGCAGCGTCCCTTCGAGGGCCTGCCGGGCGAGGGCGACTGGGTGGCGCTGCGTGAGTTGGTGCCGGCCGCCACGGTCGAGTTGACGCTGAAGGACGGTCTGCCCGAGGGCGTCCCGTCCGTCACGCTCGCCACGGTGCTGCCGATGGCCTGGCCCGCCCTGCGCCGCGACGACGGCTCGGTGCTGCTCGGCCTGCAGAACGACACGCCGTCGGGCGACATCAGCCGCGACCTGGCCGACACCCTGCGACGGGCCCTGGAGGCGGACCCCGGCACCCCGGTGCAGGCGCGCCGCGCCCCGGCCGACGGTCCGCGGATGCAGGATCTGCTGGCCGCCGAAGGCGCGTTCGAGCCAGTTGTCCACAGCGGCTTCGAGTTCTGGGTCCCGGACCCGGAGAACGCCGCGCCGGAGGTGGCCGCCTCCCTGGAGCGGGCCAACGCCGCGGCGATCCCGACCGTGAAGCTGACCGGTGTGGACTCCGCGTACTGGTGCGAGACGCCGGAGAAGAACCACCTGCGCTGGGTCATGCCGCACCCGGAGGAGCGGCTTTTGGACGCCCTCGCGCGGCTGCACGCGGCGGGGCGTTCGAGCCTCGGCGAGGGCACCCGTCTGGTCGGCTCCTTCCGGGCGCACGGGCTGACGGTGCCGGTCTGGGACCTGCCCAGCGCTGTCACGGCGGACGACGTGGAGAAGCCGGCCGCCGAGTTCGCCGAGCGGCTCGCCACCGCGCTGGCCTCGGACGCGCCGCTCACGGCGGACGAGCGTCGGGCGCGGGGCGGCCTGACCAACCGACAGGTGACGCTCAGCTGACACACGGGGACGGGCCCCGGCCGAACTGACCGACCGGTCAGCACTCCGCGCGTCGGCGGGTGGCGTGACTCCGCTCACAACTCCCGCCCGTGCGGGGTGAGTCGGCGCGAGAAGCGCCGATTCGCCGGTGTCCGGAATACCGATGAAAACAAAAGATCGAATTTGCGCGGAGCGGATCTCTTGTTACCGTTCGAGGTGCCCGGTTGCTGATGCATCCCCCGTCGTCAGCAACCGGGTCTTTTCATGCCCGGCGCCGTTCACAGTGTGCGATCGCACGTCAACTGCCTGCGTCCGACTGGGAGTTGCTGCCGGAGCGCAGCAGCAGCGGCCCGTCGCCGGTCGCTCGCGCGAACTCCGCGACCGCCGTGTACGCCGCCAGTTCCCCCCGGGTTCGCTCATGGGGTGTCTCGCAGGATTCCGGCTCGTCCTCGGCGCCCACCGCGCAGCGCGTCCGCACCGTGCGGCCCTCGGGTCCCATGAGGCTCAGGAAGGCGTCCAGGGCGCGTCCGGTGGCGTTGCGGTAGTAAGTGCGCGCCCAGCTGTCCTCGCCCTGGGACAGCACACAGGTCTGCGCCTCCACGCCGTCCGGGGAGGTGAGTTCGGGGCCGCAGCGGGCGGCGGTGGCCAGCCCCAGGCCGAGCAGCAGCGGAGACCGGGAGGGCCGGACGGGCGGCGCCTTGGGATCCGCACCGCCGACGGCACGTGTATCGGCCACTTCGGCCGCGCCGGCCGTACGCCCTTCGTCGCCGGCCGGCCCCGCGGACGCCATGGCCAGGGGCAGTGCGATCGCGCCTGCCACGGCGCCCCCGAGGGCGAGGAGACGAAGGTTCATGTAGCGGAAGATAGAGGGCGATCGCCGGTGTTCTGTCCGGCGCGCGCCCGACACCCCTACAACTCGGGTGCGCTCACACCCGTACGAGTGAGGGCGTCGACGACGGCGTCCACCACGGCCTCGACGTCGGGCACCCAGGGCGAGGCCGACCCGGGCAGCGGCGCGCGCTCCCACCGGACCTCGCCGTGACCCGTCTCGGACGGGGGCAGGGCGATGTAGCCGCCCTCGCCGTGGAAGCGGAGGGAGCCGGGCACGAAGTCCTTGGCGTAGAGCAGCTCACCCAGCTGCTCCATCGTGTACGGCCGGACGAGGATCGACCAGCGGGTGGCCGAGGCGACCACCGGGCCGAGGCGGATGCCCTGCCGGTCGAGCGCCACGAGCGCGCGCGAGGCCGCGAGGGCGGGGAGACTGACCGCGCAGGGGGCCGTGCCCCCGGTGGCCAGGATGATCGGTGCGGTCGGCCGGTTGGTCCACCACCAGCGCACCATGCGCGCTTCGGTGGTGGCCACGAGAAGGCCGGGGTCGAAGGGGTGAGCACCGGGGACCGTGCACTCCGGGTCGGGACAGCCGCAGCGGGAACGCCCCTGCGGGTCCGCCGTCACGCCCGGGAGGACGGGCCACTGCCATTCCGTCGCGAAAGTCAGGGCCGAGTCGATCAACTCAGGTCCTCTGTCGCTGGACTGGGACAGGAGCCTGCGTCGCTTTCCGAGGATCTCGCGCATGAGCGCTCGTTCCTTTCCGTTGCACCGCTGGCAACACCGTGGGCCACATCACATCGTGTGTCGATCACTTCACTGTGCGTACCTGTTGGCGCATCACACCCCTGTACGGGACAGGGGGAACCCCTCAGGGTCGAGCGGTGGCTGCTTCCGCGGCCACTCCGTCCGACTTGCATCCATCTCATGCCTGGGCGTGGCGTGGGGTGGCGAAGTCTGGCGTTTGCCGTCGCGCGTATTTCTCTCCGCCTCCGCCACGGGAGGATGGGGCACGGTCGTCGATGACTATGACGCCCGGGCCGGTCACCAGGTTCCGGAAGGCTCCCAACGGGCTCCCGACGACACCTGGCCCTTACCGAGTACGTACCCATCAAGACCGCTGTGACGCTCCGTGGAGCAAGCCCAGTCGACCGCAATCACCCGTTACCCGAGGCATTTTTAAGCCAACTTTACAATTCTGCAAGGGAGCCGGAAGAACTGTGCCCGATTCTCCCCAAGAGCCCACGGACACCAGCAATCCCAGCAGGACAATGCTGGACATCCCCTCACGAGTGCGTGTACATGTGGAGACACCGCTAGCGGCGCAGAATGACATGGGGGTTTGCGATGCTTTTGAGCAATACGCTCCGGTCCGAGAGCCGGACGCCATGAACGCCCCTCACCCTCCGAAAGTGGCTGGAATCGATTCAACGGTTCCCTCGCCCGCACACACTGTCGCGCCCGCGCCCGCCACCCCGGGCATCCCGACGGTCCCTGCTGCCCCCTCCGGCGCGCCCGGCCCCACCGGCCCGGGCGCCCTTCTGACGGACCGGCTCGCCGGCTGGGTCTCCGATCTCACCACCCTCCACGAACTCACCGAACGCCTGGCCCGCACGGACGCGCTGCCGACCGGGCTCGAGGAATTGCTGCACGCCGGAGCCGCCCTCGTGGGCGCCCGGCGCGGTCTCGTCGTCCTCGAGCCCGCCGATGGGCTCGGCCCGGACCGCATGATCGGACTGGGCCTCGGCCGCGCCGACCTCGGCCATATCGAGACCGTGCCGCGCAGTGCCCTGTCCTACGGCCGCATCCTCGAGGGGCTGCCCGGCGGCGAGGGGGAGATCGCCGAGCCCGACCTCTTCGCCGAGGACGGCATGGACCCCCGCCACCGGGAGGTGGCCGCCCGCCTCGGTTACGCCGCGAGCTACGCACTGCCCCTGCAGACGGACGGCGCCCCCGGCCGTCTGGGCGCGGCCGTATGGCTCTACGACGAGCCCGCCGAGCCGAACGAGCGCCAGCGCCACCTGATCGGCCTGTACGTCCGGTACGCCGCCGAGCACCTGGCGCGGCTCTCGGAGCTCGAGCGCACACGCGCGTGCATGCAGACGATGGCCGAGGAGTTGCTGCCCTCCAGGCTGCCGCGCGTGCCCGGCGTCCAGCTCGCCGCCCGGCACCACACCGGCCCGCGCGGGGGCGGTGACTGGTACGACGCGCTGCCGCTGCCGGACGCGGCGCTGGGCCTCGCCGTCGGGTCCGTCACCGGCGCGGGGCCGAGCGCGGTCGCCGCGATGGGCCGACTGCGCGCCTCCTTGCGGGCGTACGCGGTGATGGAGGGCGAGGACCCCGTCGCCGTCCTGTCCGACCTGGAGCTGCTGCTGCGGCTGACCGAGCCCGCCCGGTCCGCCACCGCCCTGTTCGCCTACTGCGAACCCGCCCTGCGCAAGATCACTCTGGCCGGCGCGGGGCACTGCCCGCCGCTGCTGGTCGGCGAGCGGCGCACGGAGTTCGTCGAGACCTCCGTCTCCGCCCCGCTGGGCATGCTGGCCTGCTGGGAGGCGCCGAGCGTCGAGCTGGAGGCCGAGCCGGGCGAGACGGTTCTGCTCTACACGGACGGTCTGCTGCACCGCACCGGCGAGCCCGTCGACCGCGCCTTCGCCCGGCTGCAAGCGGCCGCCGCCGGGGTCCCGAAGGCGTTGCGGCACGACCCGGGCGCGATCGCCGACCACGTACTGCGCACCCTTCTGCCGGACGGGGCGGCCGAGCGGGACGGCAGCGAGGACGTGGTGCTGCTCGCCGCCCGTTTCGAGTGAGCCGCCGTCACAGGCCGTGACAGGCCCTTCGGCCCTGGGCCCCCTTACGTACGTCCGTACGATGGAGGGGGTCCAGTGCCGTATCTAGGAGGATGACCGTGGCCGACGAACTCACCCCGGAGACCCCGGAGACTGAGTCTGAGGAGCCCATGAAGCAGCGGAAGAACGGCCTGTACCCAGGCGTCTCCGACGAGCTGGCCGAGAGCATGAAGTCCGGCTGGGCCGACACGGAGCTGCGTGACCTGGAACCGATCGCCCAGGCCGCCGAGACCGCCGCCCGCCGGGCCGCGCTCTCCGCGCGCTTCCCCGGCGAGCGCCTGGTGATCCCCGCGGGCAACCTGAAGACCCGCTCCAACGACACGGAATACGCCTTCCGCGCCTCCGTCGAGTACGCGTACCTCACCGGCAACCAGACGGAGGACGGCGTCCTCGTGCTGGAGCCCGTCGCCGGCGGCCACCGGGCCACGATCTACCTGCTGCCGCGCTCCGACCGCGAGAACGGCGAGTTCTGGCTGTCCGGCCAGGGCGAGCTGTGGGTCGGCCGCAGGCACTCGCTCACCGAGGCGGAGCAGCTGTACGGCGTCCCGGCCTCCGACGTGCGCGAGCTGGCGGACAAGCTGCGCGAGGCCACCGGCCCGGTGCGGGTCGTGCGCGGCTACGACGCGGGCATCGAGGCGGCCCTGACCGACAAGGTCACCGCCGAGCGCGACGAGGAACTGCGCGTCTTCCTCTCCGAGGCCCGCCTCGTCAAGGACGACTTCGAGATCGGCGAGCTCCAGAAGGCCGTCGACTCGACGGTCCGCGGCTTCGAGGACGTCGTGAAGGTCCTCGACAGGGCCGAGGCGACGAGCGAGCGCTACATCGAGGGCACGTTCTTCCTCCGCGCCCGCGTGGAGGGCAACGACATCGGCTACGGCACCATCGCCGCCGCCGGTCCGCACGCCTGCACGCTGCACTGGGTGCGCAACGACGGCCCGGTCCGCTCCGGCGATCTGCTGCTGCTCGACGCGGGCGTCGAGACCCACACGTACTACACCGCCGACGTCACGCGCACGCTGCCGGTCAACGGCCGCTTCACCGAGATCCAGAAGAAGATCTACGACGCCGTGTACGACGCCCAGGAGGCCGGTATCGGGGCCGTCAGGCCCGGCGGCAAGTACCGCGACTTCCACGACGCCGCGCAGCGCGTGCTGACCGAGCGGCTCGTCGAGTGGGGCCTGGTCGAGGGCCCGGTCGAGCGCGTCCTGGAGCTGGGTCTCCAGCGCCGCTGGACGCTGCACGGCACCGGACACATGCTCGGCATGGACGTCCACGACTGCGCCGCCGCGCGCGTGGAGTCGTACGTCGACGGGACGCTGGAGCCCGGCATGGTGCTGACGGTCGAGCCCGGCCTGTACTTCCAGGCCGACGACCTGACGGTGCCCGAGGAGTACCGGGGGATCGGCGTCCGGATCGAGGACGACATCCTCGTCACGGAGGACGGCAACCGGAACCTGTCGGACGGCCTGCCGCGCCGCTCCGACGAGGTCGAGGCCTGGATGGCCTCGCTGAACGGCTGACACATCGCTGATCGATGGCCGGGTACTGGTGAGTGCCCGGCCATTCACCTGTCCCGGAGGACTGCCGTACGGGAGGACATCTGCACGGGGCTTCCGTACGGGGCTTCTACCGGGGCTTTCGTACGGGGACTTCGGTAGGACCGCTGGCCGGCGAGGGGGCTTCCGTCCAGGGGCGTTTCTGTCTAGGGGGAGACTGCGTGAACGACTTCTGGTCCGGTGTCGGTGTCGACCTGCACCTGGATCCGGACGCTGCCGAAGGGCGGCGGGCGGGGCTGGAGCGGGCTCTGCGGGACGCCGTGCGGGAGGGACGCCTCGCGCCCGGCAGCCGGCTGCCCGCCACCCGGCGGCTCGCGGCCGAGACCGGCATCTCGCGCAACACGGTGAAGGCCGCCTACGACCAGCTCGTCGCCGAGGGCTATCTGACGGCGCGGCAGGGCTCGGGCACCCGGGTCGCGGCACTGCCGTCCGACGCCGCCGAACCGCCGGGCGCCGCCGCACGCGCGCGTGAGCCGCGTTTCGACCTGCGGCCTGGGAGCCCGGACGTCGGAGCGTTCCCGGCAGCGGCCTGGCTGCGCGCGTTGCGCCGGGCCATCGCGACGGCGCCCTCCCTGGCGTACGACTACGGCGACCCGCGCGGTCGCATCGAGCTGCGCACCGCCCTCTCGGGGTACCTGGGGCGGGCCCGGGGCGTCATCGCGCCGCCCGAGCGGATCGTGATCACCTCCGGATACGTGCAGGGCCTCGCGCTCCTCACGCGCGTGCTGGACGGCGTCGGGATCGCGATGGAGGACCCGGGGCTGCCCTTCCACCGCGAGGTCGTACGACGCAACGGCGGGACCGTGACGCCGGTGCCGGTGGACGAGCGGGGGGTGCGCGTCGGGGAACTGGGCGACGCCGGAGCCGTGGTCGTCACACCCGCCCACCAGTATCCGACCGGCGTGACGCTGCACCCGGGGCGACGACGGGCGCTGACGGAGTGGGCACGCGCGCGTGACGGGCTGATCGTCGAGGACGACTACGACGGGGAGTTCCGCTACGACCGGCAGCCGGTCGGCGCGCTTCAGGGGATGGCGCCGGGACAGGTCGTCTATCTGGGCACCGCCTCCAAGACGCTCGGGCCCGCGCTGCGGCTCGGCTGGATGGTGCTGCCGCCGCAGCTGGTGGACGCGGTCGCCGACGCCAAGCTGCACAGCGACCACCACACCGAGACCATCGGACAGCTCGCGCTGACCGAGCTGATCGTCGGCCACGCCTACGACCGGCACGTACGCGCGTGCCGGCTGCGCTACCGCCGCCGCAGGGACCTGCTCCTGGAACGGGTGGGCGCGCGGCGGGGGGTGCGTGGGATCGCGGCCGGGCTGCACGCGCTCGTGGAGGTCGACGACGAGGCGGAGGTGCTGGCCCGCGCGGAGGCGGAGGGGCTCGCGGTGGGCCGTCTCGGCGAGCACTGGCACACTCCCGGCGCGGGACACCCCCAGGGGTTGGTCGTGGGGTACGGGACCCCCCGGGAGCGGCTGTATCCGGAGGCGCTGGACGCGCTGACGAAGGTCCTGGGCCGTAACTGACCGGGATCGGAACCGGACGGGGACTGACCGGGATCGGAACCGGACGGGGACTGACCGGACGGGGACTGACCGGACGGGGACTGCCCGGAAGGGGCCGGAGCGTAAGGGGCCGGAAAGCGAGCGCGACCGTCCGGATTGGGCCAGTACTGCGGTCCGTGATTGGTGCTGTCGAGCGGCCCACTGCGCCTCTAGCGTCATCGGTATGTCGAAGACTCGCCCCGCGCGGCTGCTCGCGCTCGCCCAGTTGAGCAACTCGGTCGGGGACGGCGCGTACTACACGACGTCGGCCCTGTACTTCACCCGGATGATCGGTCTCGCCCCCGCGCGCGTGGGCCTGGGACTCACCCTCGGGTGGGCGGTCGGCTCGCTGGCCGGGGTGCCGCTGGGGCGACTCGCCGACCGGCGCGGGACACGCGGGACGGCGGTGCTGCTGGCCCTCGCGACGGGGCTCGCGGTGGCGTCCTTCACCCTCGTACGGGGCTTCGTGCCGTTCGTGCTCGTGGCGTGCGGGTACGCGGCCGCGCAGTCGGGGCTCGCGGCGGCCCGACAGGCCCTGCTGGCCGGGCTGGTGCCCGCCGGGGAACGGACGGGGCTGCTCGCACGGCTCCAGGCGACGCTGAACGCCGGTCTGGCGGTGGGCGCCGGGCTCGGCGGGCTCGCGCTGCACGCCGGGACGCGGGAGGCGTACCTCGGGGTGTTCGTGGTCGACGCGGTGAGCTTCCTGCTGTGCGCGTCGCTGCTCGCCCGGCTGCCCCGGGTGGCTCCCGGGGCCGTCCGGGCGCGCGGGAGCGGCCTGGGTGTGCTGCGGGACCGGCCGTACGCCCTGGTGGCGCTGCTGAACACCGTGCTGCTGCTGCGGATGCCGCTGCTGAGTCTGGTGCTGCCGCTGTGGATCACCGAGCGGACCGGGGCGCCCGCCTGGCTGGTCTCCGCGCTCTTCGTGCTCAACACGGCCGTGGTGACGGCGTTCCAGGTGCGGGCGGCGCGTGGCGTGACGGGGCTGGCGAGCGCCACGCGCGCGGTGCGTCGGGCGGGCTGGGTGATGGGCGCCGCCTGCGCGGTGTTCGCCCTGTCCGCGGGTGCCTCGCCATGGGTGGCGGCGGGCGTGCTGGTGCTGGGGTCGCTGCTTCAGGTGGTCGCGGAGATGGGTCAGTCCGCGGGCTCCTGGCAGCTCTCCTTCGACCTGGCCCCGGCCGACCGCGTCGGCGAGTACCAGGGCTTGTTCGGCACCGGCGTCACGGTGGCCCGCACCCTCGGACCGCTGGTCCTGACCTGGCTGCTGGTCGAGTGGGGCACGCCGGGCTGGCTGCTGCTGGGCGGGGCGATGGTCGCGGCGTCGTACGCGATGGGTCCGGCGGCCCGGCGGGCCGCAGCCGGCCGGACGACCGGGCCGTCGGTCATGTCGGTCCCGGCGAGCTGACGACCCCGCACACTCTTCACGCGCGTGTGCCCGCCCGGCGCCCGCCTGCGCAGCCCTGAGCAAACCCTGCGACGGCCTCCGCCCGCCCGAGCCCAACCGGCGTCCGCCTACGCAGCCTTGGGCCCGCCCACCCGTCCGCACAGCCCTGAGCGCTCTCTGGAGCAACCCGGAGGCTGCCGCCTTCACCCACCCTCGACGCGCCCGATGCCCGATGCCGTCACCCGTCACCCGTCACCCAACCCCGACGCCCGTCGTCGGTGTCCGGCTCAGGCCGCCCGGGTGAGTGCGGTGACCGGTAGGAAGTCCACGAAGAGCGCGCCCGCCAGGAGGCCCGCGCTGCCGCGTGGGCTCCACGCGCGCGCGTGGAGGTCGGTGTCGAGGTCGGACAGGGCCGCCCGGCCTGCCGGGGTCGCTGTGCCGCCCGCCTCGAGGATCCCGCGGGCGCCGGCCTGTACATGACGCAGTCCCAGGGGGCCCGCGGTGTGCAGGAGTTCGGTGTCCTGGAGGGTGGACATGATGGTGAGCAGGGCGTCGAGCCGTGCGTCGGCCTCGTCCGCACCGGCCGCGCGGGCCGCTGCGAGCGCGTCCAGGGCCCGCCGTACGTGCGGGAATCCGGCGCGTGCCTCGCCGCGGGCACCGGCGGCGCCGTACTTCGCCGAGACCGTCGCACCCCGCGAGGGGCGCCGTGGGGCGGCCCGGTCGGGATGGGCGGCGATCCGCTTGGCGGTCGCGGCGACCTCGACGCCCCGCGCGCGGGTGTCCAGGGCGGCGGCCGCGACCAGCAGGCCGAGCGTCCACAGCGCACCCCGGTGCCCGCCGCCGGCGAGGCCCACCGAGTGTTCGGTGCACCTCCCGATCGCGCCCAGCTCCGCGCGGAGCCGGGGCGTGGGTTCGCCGGTGCGGCGGGCGGCCGCGGCCATCGCCGCGAGGCCGGGTGCGAGCGCCTTGGCCGACCAGCGCAACCCGCAGTGGTCCTTGCGGGTGACGCGGGCGGCCAGGTCGCGTGGGTCGGGCAGGCCCGGCTTGGGAGCCAGGGCCAGTTCCCCGGTCAGCGCGGCCACCGCGGCCTGCGCGAGCGCCTCGTCCTCACGACTTGTCATGTACCGACCCTATGAGGAGGCGGAGGCCGACGGGGCGCCGCTCGGCGGGGTGCCCGTCGGGGCGCCGCCGCTCGGGGGCGTCCCGCCGCCCCCGCCGCCCGCTCCGGTGTTCTCGGCGTCGGGGTCGACGCCCAGGGTGATGGATCCCTTGTAGCCCTTGGAGGGGTCGGCCTTGTGCACAGCCTTCAGGGTCAGCAGGCCGCTGGCGGTGCCACCGCCGTCGTAGACCATGTCGTTGTCGAGGGTGGTGTAACTGCCGGAGTGCCGGGAGTAGGGCTCCAGGGTGAAGATCTCCTCGGCGATGTCGTCGGGGAAGAAGAGCTGGCCGGTGTAGTTGACCTTGCCGCCCTCGTAGGTGCCGTCCTCCTTCTGGCCGCCCGTGTGCACCTTGAGGTGGATGTGGCAGGTGCGCGGGGTGTACCAGCCCGGGAAGATCGTCTCGAACTTGACGACCCCGTTGGCGTTGGCGACCTGGTAACCGCGCAGGTAGGTGTCGTCGTCGGCGGTGGAGCCGTCCTCGCTCTCCGCCGGGGCCGAACCGCCGGGGTTGGCGGTCGTGTAGCCGGAGTAGTAGCCCCAGGCGTCGCAGTGCCAGATCTCGACAGCGGCTCCGGAGACGGGCGTACAGCCGTCGGTGGCGTCGACGACGGTGAGACGCAGGGTCAGCGGCACACCGCTCTTGCCCTCGGTGATGTCCTTGCGCACCAAGGCGCCATCGAGGTAGTAGGGGCCTTCCGTGACGCTCGTCATCAGCGTCATGCAGCTGCTGCTCGTGGAGGTCGAGGTGGCGGACGCCGACACGCTCGCCTCGGCATCGGCGGCCGTGTCGGCGAACGCCGACTGGTAACCGGCGACGGCGAGCCCGCCGGCCGCGACCGTGCCGCCGGTCACCGCGAGGGCGCGGCGCCGGGTGAGGGTGGAGTCCTTGTGGTTTCCCGTCATGGACATGAACGTAGGAAGGTCACCCGTCAGCGACATGGGGGAACGCTGAGAGCGACCTGTGAGTGCTGAGAAAGCTGAACTCCGGCTCCACGAAAGGCCACTGCCGGCCCTGACCGGCCGGGATCGACGCCCGTCCCGTCCGACGAACGGTCAGACCGCCATGAGGGGAGCGTCCTTGCGCCACTTGAGGATCTTGTCGAAGCTCACCACCGCGCCGCTGCGCCCCGGCTTGTTGCCGATGTGGACGTGATCGGCGAGTTCCTGGATGAGATAGAGACCGCGGCCCTGCTCGGCGTAGGTGTCGTGGTGGACGGAGCGGTCGACGCGGGTGGTGCGCCCGCCGGCGAAACCCGGCCCCGAGTCCGCGACTTCGATGCGGCACTTCTCGCCGTCCAGATAGGCGGTGACGCGGTACGCCTCCGAACAGCCGCCCCGCGCTGCGCCTCCGCCGTGCTCGACGGCGTTGGCACAGGCCTCGCTCAGGGCGACGGAGAGGTCGTAACTGACGTCGGGATCGACGCCCGCCGTCTCCATGGTGCCGAGCAGCAGGCGGCGGGCGAGCGGCACGCTCGCGGCATCGCGCCGCAGATGGAGTGACCACCAGATGCTCATGCTCCAGCCTCCAGGCCGCGGCTCGACATACCGATACGTATTGCCCCTCAAGGCCCTGTGTAAGCGTGAATTCCACGTGATGCCGCCCATATGGGGGATGCCTGCGGCCCTGAAATCGGTGTATGTAGGACTCACGGTCATCAGTCGCACCAGTCACAACAGAAGCTGATCTTCCGCATCGTACGGAATCTTGTGGACCTGCCGTATGGACGCGGTGAGGCCAGTGCGATGATGAGCCCGCCATGTCTGCCCCCCACAGCGCGCGCTCAGGTCGCGATCTACGGCTGCTGCGGACCGCGGTGTTCGCCGCGGTCTGCGTCGTGCTGGCCGCGGCCGGGCACACTTTGGCCTCGTGCGCCACGGTTCCGCTGTGGACACTGGGAGCGGGTTTCCTGGGCGCCGTCGCGGTCGTGCTGCCGCTCGCCGGACGCGAGCGGTCGTTGCCGGGCATAGCCGTACTGCTCGCGGTCGGGCAGACCGTGCTGCACACGCTGTTCGGACTCGGCCAGCACGCCGCCTCCGTCTCGGCTTCCGCCTCCACCACGGCCTCGGCCGTGTCCGACGCCACGCTCGTCGAACGGGCGGCCCGGCTGGTGTGCGGCGCCACGGCGGCCGCGATCAGTCCCGCCCAGGCCCAGCGGATCCTCGTCGACGCGCGGCTCTACCCGAGCACCGGGGCCGGTACGGACATGAGCGGGATGAGCGGGATGGGGACCGCGCATCATCCCGCGGACGCCCTGACCACCGCCGGCACCTCGATGTCCCTGCTGCCGTCCCTGCCCATGCTGCTCGGTCACGTCCTCGCGGCCGTCGCGGCCGGATGGCTGCTGCGACGGGGCGACAAGGCCGTGCTGCGGCTGCTCGCCCTGTCGGCCCACGGTGTCGCCGAGGGGGCCCTCGTACGCTCCCTGCGCGGGGCGCTGGCACTGGTGCGCGCCCTGCTCGCCGGACTGCCCGCCGCACCCGGAGCGGCACCGCGCGTCCCGCGCACCGCCCTGCTCGCGGCGACGCCGGTCCCCCGTACCACCGCACTCCAGCACTCGGTGATCAGGCGCGGCCCGCCGGCCGTATCCCTTCTCGTCCTCGCTGCCTGACACGACACGACCAGCACTCCACCGCATCCGGGGGGAACGGCCGCCGTCGTGCGGCACGCGCGCGTGCGCATTTCCGTGCCCACGCCTCTCCCACCCGCAGATTCACTCAGAGTGGAGTGCTCGCTGTCATGAAGGTCTCTCGTACCGCCTCCCGCGTCGCCGCCGCCGCTGCCGTCGCCGGTTCCGCCGTTCTCGTCCTGTCCGCGCCCGCCTTCGCGCACGTCAGCGTCGCCGCCGAGGGCACCGCCGCCAAGGGCGGCTACGCGGTCGTCGACTTCAAGGTTCCCAACGAGCGGGACAACGCCTCGACCACCAAGCTCGAGGTCACCTTCCCGACCGACCACCCGCTGGCCTCCGCGATGCCCGAGCCGATCAACGGCTGGAAGATCGAGGTCACCAAGGCGAAGCTCGCCAAGCCCATCGAGCTGCACGGCAAGCAGATCTCCGAGGCCGTCTCCAGGATCACCTGGACCGCCACCGCCAAGGGCATCGAGGCCGGCTACTTCCAGAAGTTCCCGGTCTCCATCGGCGCGCTCCCCGAGGACGCCGACGAACTCGTCTTCAAGGCGGTCCAGACGTACTCCAACAAGGAGATCGTGCGCTGGATCGAGGTCCAGGAGGACGGCGCAGAGGAGCCGGAGAACCCGGCCCCCGTGCTCGCCCTGGCCGCCGCCTCCGAGGACGAGCACTCCCACGGCACGACCGCCGACGACGCCTCCGACGACGCCAAGGCTGCTTCCTCGACGACCGACGCGGCCTCCGACTCCGACAGCAGTGACACCACCGCCCGGGTCCTCGGCGTGGTCGGCATCGTCGTCGGCGCCGCCGGGGTGGCGTACGGCGTCCTCGCCGGCCGTCGCCGGACCACGAACGAGGCCTGAGCCCCACCTCCCGCGTCGGGCGGCCGCCGTCGCCCGACGCCTGCTCCTCGACGGTGCGCACCCGGGTCGTACGCCCTGTCGTACATCTCGCCCCGTACACCCCGGTGCGCGCCGGAGTTCACACATCTGGGACATTTTCCTATGCGCAAGAAGACGTTCGCCGTGGCCGCGCTGTTCGCCGCCGCCACTCTCACCCTCTCCGCCTGTGGCAGCGGCGACAGCGGGAGCAGCCCCGTCGCCGCCGTCTCCGAGGACGGCAAGCAGCAGGCCGCGACCGTGCTCGACCAGCCCTTCACCAAGCCCGACCTGGTCCTCACCGACACCCGGGGCAAGAGCTACGACCTCCGCAAGGAGACCGCGGGCCACCCGACGCTGATCTACTTCGGCTACACCAACTGCCCGGACGTCTGCCCGCTGACGATGAACAACATCGCCGTCGCCAAGAAGCAGCTGCCCAAGGCCGAGCAGGACGCGCTGCGCGTCGTGTTCGTCACGACCGACCCCGACCGCGACACCCCGGCCGCCCTCGGCACCTGGCTCAAGGGCATCGACCCGCAGGCCGTCGGTCTGACCGGGAAGTTCGCGACCATCCAGGCCGCCGCCCGCACCCTCGGCATCTCCGTCGAAGCACCGCACAAGGACAAGAACGGCAAGATCGTCTCCACCCACGGCACCCAGGTCGTCGCCTTCTCCCCGAAGACGGACGGGGGCTACCTCCTCTACGGCGAGGACGCCACCGTCGACGACTACACCAAGGACCTCCCCAAGATCGTCAAGGGCGCGAACCCGTGAGGCCTGTCCGGCCCGCCGGGCCCGCACGGCTGCTCGCCGTACCCACCGCCGTGATCACCGGGGCGCTGCTGCTCTCGGGGTGCGGGTCCGACTCCGACGGGCGGGCCGAACTGTCCGTGCAGGCCGCCTACATCCCGCAGCCCGCCTCCGACACCATGGCCGCCGGTTTCCTGACCGTCGTCAACAAGGGCGGTACGAAGGATGAGCTGACCTCCGTCACGAGCGCCGCGGCGGACAGCGTCACCCTCCACGAGACCGTCGGGTCGTCGATGCAGGAGGTCACGTCCCTGGACGTGCCCGCGCACGGTCAACTCGTGTTCAAGAGCGGCGGAAACCATCTGATGTTCGAGAAGCTGAAGAGCAGGCCGGTGCAGGGCGGGACGGTGACCGTCGAGCTGCACTTCGCCGTGTCCGACCCCGTCGCGGTCGAGATGCCGGTGAAGTCCGCCACGTACAACCCCAAGACCGGCCACTGAGGGAGGGGACCACCTTGACGCAGACCATCGCCCCGCGCGTCCGGACGCTCGTGCTGCTGTTCCTGGCGGTCACCGGCGCGCTCCTGGCCGGCGCCGGGCCCGCATCCGCGCACGCCGCGCTGACCGGCAGCGACCCCGCGCAGGGGGTGGTGGTCGACAAGGCGCCCACACAGGTGTCGCTGACCTTCTCCGAGACCGTTTCGATGAACGACGACTCGCTGCGCGTCCTGGACCCCAAGGGCGCCCGGGTCGACACCGGAAAACCGTCCGAGGTGAGCGGCACCACCTACGCCGTGCCACTGCACTCCGGGCTGCCCGACGGCACCTACACGGTGACCTACCAGGTGGTGTCCGCCGACAGCCACCCCGTCGCCGGCGCCTACACCTTCTCCATCGGCTCCCCCTCCGAGACCAGCGTCTCGGTGTCCGACCAGGAGGCGGGAGGCGGCGTGGTCGGCCGGCTCTACGACTTCGGCCGGTACGTGTCGTACGCCGGGTTCATCCTGATGACCGGCGGGGCCGCCTTCGTGCTCGCCTGCTGGCAGCGCGGCACCGGAGTACGGGCCCTGCAACGGTCCGTCGTCTCGGGCTGGGTCGCGATGACCGCGGCCACCCTGTTCCTGCTTCTCCTGCGCGGCTCCTACACCGGCTCCGGCAGGCTCGGCGATGTCTTCGACCTCGACCTCCTCGGCGAGGTCCTCCAGACCAAGACGGGCGCGGCTCTGGTGTCGCGACTGCTCCTGCTCGCCGCGGCGGCGCTGTTCATCGCCGTGCTCTTCGGCGCGTACGACAAGCGCGAGGGCGAGGAGAAGCGGGACCTCGCCTTCGGACTCGCCATCGGCGGAACCGTCGTCGCCGCCGGGCTCGCGGCCAGCTGGGCCATGGCCGAACACGCCTCGACCGGACTGCAGCCGGGCATCGCGATGCCGGTCGACGTGCTGCACCTGCTGGCGGTCGCCACCTGGCTCGGCGGACTCACCGCGCTGCTCATCGCCCTCTACCGGGCGCCCGCCGACCGGCCCGTCGAGGCCCCCGCCGCGCGCCGCTTCTCCCGGCTGGCCTTCGGCAGCGTCCTCGTCGTGGTCGCCACCGGCACCTACCAGTCCTGGCGCCAGCTCGGCTCCTGGTCCGCCTTCACCGACACCCGCTACGGCCAGCTGCTCCTCGTCAAGATCGGGCTCGTGGCGCTGCTCGTCGGCGTCGCGTCGATCTCGCGGCGGTGGACGGCACGGCTGGCGGACACGACGACCAAGGAAGCGGTACGGGATTCCGCACCCGAGAAGGAGCGCGTCACGGCGTCGGCCGGGACCGGCGACACCGCGAAGCAGACGTCCGGCGGCGCCGAGCCCTCATCCGGCGATCCCGAGCCCGGCTCCGGGAACGCCGAGCGGGCCGCGCAGCTCGCCCGGCAGCAGGCCGCCGTCGACGCCACCCGGCAGAAGCGGCTGCGGGACTCCGACACCCACCGCTTCGGCCTGCGCCGCTCGGTGCTCGCCGAGGCAGGCATCGCCGTGGTGGTGCTCGCCGTCACCACCCTCCTGACGTCGACCGAACCCGGCCGTACGGAGCAGGACGCCGCCGCGGCCAACCGGACCTCGTCCTCCGCCTCCTCGTCCTCCGAGGGGGACACCGCTTCGGGTGCCCTGACCCTGGACATGTCGTTCGACACCGGTGGTACGGACGGCAAGGGAGTGGTCAGCGTCGACCTCGACCCCGCGCTCACCGGCGCCAACGAGATGCACGTCTATGTGACCCGGCCCAACGGCCGCGCCTTCGACGTGCCCGAGGTCAAGGTCGCCTTCACCCTCGAGGCCAAGGACATCGGGCCGCTGCCCGTCGTCCCCGACCACATCACCACCGGCCACTGGTCGGCCTCCGGGGTCCAGCTCCCCGTGGCCGGCGAGTGGGAGATCTCCGTGACCGTACGGACCTCCGACATCGACCAGGTGACCGTCTCCAAGAACGCGCAGATCGGCTGAACCGCCCCATGCCCGACCAGTCCATTCCGCAGTCCCTGCCCGAGACCCGTACACCCGTGGACGCAGCAGAAGGCGCCTCCTCGGAGCCCCCCTCCCCCGAGCGGGCCTCCGAGGGGCTGACCCGGCGCAGGCTGCTCGGCACCGCCGGAGCCACCGGGCTCGCGCTCGGTGCGGTCGGCGGCGCCGTCGGCTACACGGCCGCTCCCTCACAGGCGACACCGCTGTCCTCGATCGGCTCCGGCGAAGCGATGTTCCACGTGAAACATCAGCCGGGCATCACCCAGGGCCTCCAGGCCCGCGGCCATCTCGTCGCCTTCGACCTCGCGGCCGGCGCGGGCCGCAAGGAGGCCGCCGCGCTGCTGCGCCGCTGGTCGGAGACGGCCCGGCGGCTGATGGCGGGCGAGGCCACCGCCACCGGCGACACCGGCGTGGCACAGGACGCGGGGCCCTCCTCGCTGACGGTCACCTTCGGTTTCGGCAACAGCTTCTTCGCCCGCACCGGCCTGGAGAAGCAGCGTCCGGTCGCCCTGGACCCGCTCCCCGAGTTCTCCTCCGACCACCTCGACAAGGCGCGCAGCAACGGCGACCTGTGGGTGCAGATCGGCGCGAACGACGCCCTGGTGGCCTTCCACGCCCTGCGCGCCATCCAGAAGGACGCGGGGGAGGCGGCCAAGGTCCGCTGGCAGATGAACGGCTTCAACCGGACGCCGGGCGCCACCGCCCATCCCATGACGGCACGCAATCTGATGGGCCAGCTGGACGGCACCCGCAATCCCAAGCCGGCCGATCCGGACTTCGACCAGCGCATCTTCGTCCCGGCGCAGAGCACGAAGGACCCGGCCTGGATGGCCGACGGCTCCTACGCCGTCGTACGCCGGATCCGCATGCTCCTCGACGACTGGGAGAAGCTGCCGGTCACGGCACAGGAGCAGGTCATCGGGCGCCGCAAGGCCGACGGAGCCGCCCTGTCCGGTGGCACCGAGACGACCGCGATGGACCTGGAGAAGACCGACGCGAACGGGGATCTGGTCGTCCCCATCAACGCACATGCCCGTATCACCCGCCCCGACCAGAACGGCGGAGCGGCCATGCTGCGCCGGCCCTTCTCCTACCACGACGGCATCGACCCGGACGGCGCCCCCGACGCGGGCCTGCTGTTCGTCTGCTGGCAGGCGGACCCGTTGCGCGGCTTCGTCACCGTGCAGCGCAAGCTGGACCGCGGCGACGCCCTGTCGAAGTACATCCGCCACGAGGCGAGCGGCCTGTTCGCGGTCCCGGGCGGGGCGGCGGAGGGCGAGTACGTGGGCCAGCGCCTGCTGGAGGCGTGAGTCCGGGAACGGGAAGTTACGCCTCCCGGGGCGGATTCATTCCTGCGTGGGGCTGTCATGAGACACGTACCCCTGCTTCGGCAAGGGCCATTAGGGTGAGGTCATGCCAGCGAGCTATGCGTATCTCGGCCCCGAGGGCACCTTCACGGAGGTCGCCCTGCGCACGCTTCCGGAGGCGGCCACCCGGCAGCTGATCCCGTACGTGTCGGTGCAGTCCGCGCTGGACGCGGTGCGTACCGGCGAGGCCGAGGCCGCGTTCGTGCCCATCGAGAACTCCGTCGAGGGCGGGATCACCACGACCCTGGACGAGCTGGTCGCGGGCACACCGCTGATGATCTACCGCGAAGTGCTGCTGTCGATCACCTTCGCGCTGCTGGTCCGGCCCGGCACCGAGCTCACGGACATCAAGACGGTCTCCGCGCATCCGGCCGCGCAGCCGCAGGTGCGCAACTGGCTGAAGGCGAACCTGCCCGAGGCGGCATGGGAGTCGGCCGCCTCGAACGCGGACGCGGCCCGGCTGGTCCAGGAGGGCCGCTACGACGCCGCCTTCGCGGGCGAGTTCGCGGCCGCCCGGTACGGGCTGACCGCCCTGGAGACCGAGATCCACGACGCCGAGAACGCCCAGACCCGGTTCGTGCTGGTGGGCAGGCCCGCTCGGCCCGCGGCACCGACCGGCGCGGACAAGACGTCCGTCGTCCTGTGGCAGCGCGACGACCACCCCGGCGGCCTGCGCGACCTGCTGGGCGAGTTCGCCACCCGGGGCGTCAACCTCATGCTGCTCCAGTCCCGCCCGACCGGCGCCGGTATCGGCAACTACTGCTTCTGCATCGACGCCGAGGGACACATCTCCGACCGCCGGATGGCCGAAGCCCTCATGGGGCTCAAGCGAATCTGCCGTGAGGTGCGCTTCCTGGGTTCGTACCCGCGTGCGGAAGTCAGCGCGGCGGACGTGGCGGCTCCACTGCCAGGAACCTCGGACCTGGAGTTCGTCGCGGCGTCGGACTGGGTGGCGCGCTGCCAGGACGGCCGGTTCTAGCAGCCGCTCCGATGGGGTCCGGGAGCCGCTCCGGCCGGGTCCGGACCCATTCCGGCTGGTTGCGGGAGCCGTTTCGGCCGGTCCTATCTGCACATCTTCGTTATCCACAGAAGTTATCCACAGGGCCGCTTCTCGACCTGGGGACAAGTCGACAACGAAGTGCCCTTCAGTCGACAAATCGCCCTGCGGCGCCCCACTGCGGCACCCGCCCCCCGGGCCACCCTTCGTCCACCTGTTTCCTTCGATCAATCCTTTGGGCGACCCATTTCCACCCGAAAGTGGGTCCGAGCCAGGTTTGGGCAAGGAATTACCCACCCGACACAGCGGTATCGGAATGATCAATTCCAATATCCACAGATCTTTCGCACACCCTGTGGATAACTATTCCGGGACCGGAGCCGCCTGTGGACAACATCGACCCCCAAGTCCCCGCCGCCGCAAGGGAATCAGGTCAACGGGACGCCCGCCGCATGCCCCGTCCCAGGGAGTGAGACACTTTATATTGACACGCTGGGCAATTCGCACATAACGCACCGTAAGCCATGATTCGGACCCGGCCGCGCACGGTGCGGAATGGTGTCGTGAGCCGCAACCCCGCACGGGTAGCCTTGGCCGCGTGATTGACCTTCGCCTGCTCCGTGAGGACCCCGACCGTGCGCGCGCTTCCCAGCGTGCCCGTGGAGAGGACGTCGCGCTCGTCGACTCCCTCCTGTCCGCCGACGAGCGGCGCAGGTCGTCCGGCGTCCGCTTCGACGAGCTGCGCGCCGAACAGCGGTCGCTCGGCAAGCTCATCCCCAAGGCCTCCGCGGACGAGAAGGCCGAGCTCCTGAAGAAGGCGAGCCAGCTCGCCGCCGACGTCAAGGTGGCCGACGCCGAGCGCGACGCCGCCGACGCCGAGACCCAGGAGCTCCTCCAGCGGCTCGGCAACCTCGTGCACCCCGACGTGCCCGTGGGCGGCGAAGAAGACTTCGTCACCCTGGAGACGCACGGCACGATCCGCGACTTCGGCGCCGAGGGCTTCGAGCCCAAGGACCACCTGGAGCTCGGTCAGATCCTCGGCGCGATCGACGTCGAGCGCGGCGCGAAGGTCTCCGGCTCCCGCTTCTACTTCCTCACCGGCGTCGGCGCCCTGCTGGAGCTGGCCCTGGTCAACGCGGCGATCGCCCAGGCCACGGCCGCCGGCTTCACGCCGATGCTCACTCCGGCGCTGGTGCGACCCCAGTCCATGGCGGGCACCGGCTTCCTCGGGCAGGCGGCCCAGGACGTCTACCACCTCGACAAGGACGACCTCTACCTGGTCGGTACCTCCGAGGTCCCGCTCGCCGCGTACCACATGGACGAGATCATCGACGCGGACCGGCTGCCGCTGCGCTACGCGGGCTTCTCGCCCTGCTTCCGCCGCGAGGCCGGCTCGCACGGCAAGGACACCAAGGGCATCTTCCGCGTCCACCAGTTCGACAAGGTCGAGATGTTCTCGTACGTGACGCCCGAGGACTCGCAGGCCGAGCACCAGCGTCTGCTGGCGTGGGAGAAGCAGTGGCTGTCCGCGCTGGAACTTCCGTTCCGGGTCATCGACGTCGCCTCCGGTGACCTCGGCTCCTCGGCGGCCCGCAAGTTCGACTGCGAGGCGTGGATCCCGACCCAGGGCAAGTACCGCGAGCTGACCTCGACCTCGGACTGCACCGAGTTCCAGTCCCGCCGGCTGTCGATCCGCGTCCGCGAGGGCAAGAAGGTCCGCCCGCTGGCCACGCTCAACGGCACGCTCTGCGCCGTCCCGCGCACGATCGTCGCCATCCTGGAGAACCACCAGCAGGCCGACGGTTCCGTGTACGTGCCCGAGGTGCTGCGCCCGTACCTCGGCGGCCGGGAGATCCTGGAGCCGGTAACCAAGTGACCGCCGCGTTCCCCTACCGCCTGGTCGCGACCGACCTCGACGGGACGCTGCTGCGCTCCGACGACTCGATCTCGCGGCGCACCCGCGACGCCCTCGCCGCGGCCACCGCGGCGGGCGCCGCGCACATCGTGGTGACCGGCCGGGCGGTCCCGTGGACCCGGCACATCCTCGACGATCTCGGCTACGACGGCCTCGCGGTCTGCGGCCAGGGCGCCCAGGTCTACGACGCCGGCGCGCACCGCCTGCTGACCTCGGTGACCCTGGACCGGCAGCTGGCCGGTGTCGCGCTGGCCAAGATCGAGGCGGAGGTCGGCCCGCTGTACCTCGCGGCCAGCCGTGACGGTCTGGACGGAGACGTGCTGGTCGGCCCTGGTTACGCGGTCACCGGCACCCTGCCATCGACACCGTTCAAGGATGCGTCCGACCTCTGGTCGGCCCCGCTGAGCAAGATCTACATACAGCATCCCGAGCTGTCGGACGACGCACTGGCCGCGGCGGCCCGGAAGGCCGCGGGGGGCTTCGTCACGGTCGCCATGGCCGGCGCGGGCATCGTGGAACTGCTCCCCCTGGGCCTCTCCAAGGCCACGGGGCTCTCCCTGGCGGCCCGCCGGCTGGGCCTGAAGGCCGCCGACACGATCGCCTTCGGCGACATGCCCAACGACATCCCGATGTTCGCCTGGGCGTCCCACAGCGTAGCCATGGCCAACGCCCACGAGGAACTGAAGGCCGTAGCCGACGAGGTGACCGCCTCGAACGACGACGACGGCATCGCCGTAACCCTGGAAGGCATGCTGCCCACGTAGGCAGCGCGGGCACCCGACCGCCGCAAGCGATCACGACCCGGCTCACGCAAACCAACGGCCCCGCGAACTCCCGCCGATCGCCGCAAGCGATCCCGAACCGGGTCACGGAAACCACCGGGCCGGTGAGCTCGCGCCGATCGCCGTAGACGATCAGGGGCGCGGGGGATCTGCGCGGGCCGCCACGACGGGCCCGCACCGGAAACCCACCAGCATCACCCGGCAACCCGGCCCCCCGCAACGGGGCAACCCGGCCACCCGACGGCGTCGGGCCGAGCCATCGGCACGACCATCGCCACGTCCCAGTGCCAACGCCTCGCGGAGGATGCACGGATCGAACGTGCGCGGGGTCACCCCCGACCACGGCTTAGCAAGCCGGTGCCTTGCCTCTCGGCCAATCCTCCGGGTGGGCGGCCCACGCGAGAGCGACAATCGCGTGCTCGAAGCGGCCGCCCCGGGCAGCTCCCCAGTGCGGGTCGGGTTCGACGGAGGGCTAACTACTCCGGAACCCGCCCCTGGCTGCCCTGAAGGGAACTCGACGGACTGCCGTGCATGGACATCGTCGAGCTCCTCCCGGTCTCTACCGCCGGAACCCTTCCGGCCCTGCGGGTACAACCACTGTGCCCGCAGGACGAGTTGGGCGCCACCGAATAAAACGCCCGTGCGAGGACAGGGACCGAGCGGCGACTACCGGCGGCGCCACCTGCGCCGACGTGCCTTGCTGAAGAACCAGCCCGCGGGCGGCTCGTCGGAGCGCCAGGGCTGCGGCTCCGGCTCCTCCGCCCGCCAGCGTGCGGCCAGCATCCGGGCCCGGGCGGACGGTTCGGACGTCTCGGCGGTGCGTATGAAGTCCTCGTCCAGCACGAGGTCGTTCCAGACCTCGTCCTCGGGCCGCTCGCGACCGCCGCTCCCCGGCTCGTCGTCCGCCATCCCCGTCCTCCTAGCCATGTCCGTTCGGCCCAGTGTGCCGGGGCGCGGGTGAAGCCGCCGTCAAGACGGCCCACCGCTCCCGCCCCGACAGGGCGGGTCACTCCTCGCCGGCGAGTGTCAGCGACCGGAGCTTCTGTCCCGCGTACCAGGTAGCCAGCACGGTCACCACGACCAGCAGTACCGTCGCCGTGGTCAGTCCGACGTCCGAGGTGACGAGGTCACCGCCCGCCACCTTGTGGGCGACGGCCAGCGACCACTGCTGGACGCTGAGCGTGCGCGCGCCCGGTACCAGGGAGCCGAACAGGGCCTCCCAGACGAGGGCGTAGACGAGACCGAAGACCACCGCGTGCCGGGACACCGTGCCCAGCAGCAGGAAGACCGCCGCATAGGCGATGGAGGAGACCAGCGCGGCCACTGTGTAGGCGACGGCGATCTGCTGGCCGTTGCCGTTGAGGATGAAGCCGGCGATGAGCGTGGGCAGCGCCGAGAACACCATCGTCACCGCGATCGCCACGATCAGCTTGGTGAAGATGATCGTCGGCCGCTTCAGCGGCTTGGACAGCAGGTACACCACGGAGCCGTCGTCGATCTCCGGGCCGATCGCGCCCGTGCCCGCGATGACGCCGATGATCGGCACCATGGTGGCGAGCGCGAGTCCGCCGAGCAGGTCGGACGCCGTCTGGTCGTCGGCGCCGGCGAGACCGCGCACCACCACGGAGATCGCGATCAGCAGGAGGGGCAGGGCGCCCAGGATGAGGGCCCGGCGTCGGCCGAGCAGAGCCCGGTATGTGAGCCGGGCGACTGTGGGGTCGTACATCAGGGCCTCCTACGCCGCGACCAGGTACGAGAACACGGACTCGAGGGACTCGTCGGACGGCGAGACCGTCAGCAGCCGGATGCCGTGGTCCCTGGCGACCCTCGGCAACAGTGCGGTGAAGCGGCCGAAGTCGACGGCCTGGATGCGCAGCGCGCCCTCGGCGAGGTCGACCTCGATGCCGGACGTCGAAGGATCGGCGATCAGCGCGGCCGCGAGCGCGCGGTCGTCACTGGAACGCACCAGATAGCGGTGCGGGCGATCGGTCATCAGACGGCGGATCTTGCGGAAGTCGCCGCTGGCCGCGTGCCGGCCCGCGACGACGACCTCGATGTGCCAGGCGAGTTGCTCGACCTCTTCGAGGATGTGCGAGGAGAACAGCACGGTGCGGCCCTCGTCGCCCATGCGCCGCAGCAGGTCCATGAGCTGCATGCGCTGGCGCGGGTCCATGCCGTTGAAGGGCTCGTCGAGCAGCAGCAGCGAGGGATCGTGCACCAGGGCGGACGCCATCTTCACACGCTGTCGCATGCCCTTGGAGTACGTGGCGATCTTGCGGTCCTGTGCGTACTCCATCTCGACGGTGGCCAGTGCCTTCTGTGCCGCCTTGGCACCGAGGCCGTGCAACTCGGCGTTGGCGACGACGAATTCGCGTCCGGTGAGGAAGTCGTACATCGCTTCCCGTTCGGGGACGATGCCGATGTGCTGGTAGATGGCCTCGTTGCGCCAGACCGGCTGCCCGTCGAGGGTGACCGTGCCGGTGGAAGGGGCCAGGAAGCCGCCCATCATGTTGATGAGGGTGGACTTTCCGGCGCCGTTGGGGCCGAGCAGCCCGGTGACGCCGGGGCCGATGGTCATGGTGATGTCGTTGACGGCGACCACGTTGCCGAACCAGCGGGAGACGTGGTCGATGGTGAGCGTGGTCACAGTCCGACCCTTCGGTAGCGGCGCATCAGCAGGCCGTAGCTCGCGGCGATGAGGCCCAGGACGACGAGGACGTAGACGACGCCCTCACCGTGGGACGGGCCGATCCCGCCCGGGAAGGCGGAGGTGGCGCCCAGGAACGCGGACTGCACGCCGTCGATGAGGGTGACCGGCGAGAAGAGGCCGATCCAGGGAATGGAACCGGTGCTGTTCTGCGCGTCGGCGATGGCCTGGAGCGTGGAGACGGCGCCGTAGGAGATGGTCAGGACGGCGATGACGGCGGCGATGCCGAAGCCGCGCCGCGGGGTCGCCGAGGCGATGACCAGGCCGAGGCCGGCGAAGAGCAAGGAGAGCAGGGCCACGGAGACGAGTCCTTGAGCGAATCCCTCGGTCTGGTCGGCGAAGTCGAGCTTGGCGAGCAGCGCGCCGATGTACAGCACCAGCAGCGGGGCGGCGGTGAGAACGAAGAGGGCCGAGGCCAGCGCCGCGAACTTCGCGCGTACGTAGTCCGCGGTCTCGATGGGCCGCGAGAAGTACAGCGGCACGGTCTTGAAGCGGAGGTCGCGCGATACGGACTGGGGCGCCTGCGAGGCGACGTACAGGCTGATGACGGCCTGCATGACGATCGCGTACCGCGTGTAGTCCACCGGGAGTTCGTCGGCCTTCGTGGCGACCGCGACGGCGACCATGATGGCCGCGGGCACGCACATCACCACGAACAGCAGCATCGGCAGCACCTTCGACTTCACCGAACGGCCGAGGCCGTAGGCGCCGCGCAGGGACTGCGAGTAGAGGGAGCGGCGGGCGTAGGCACGGCCGAGACGGGGACCGTCGTAGCTGCGGTAGCCGATGTTGTGGATGCGGGTCTGATCACCCGAGGGGGCGGTGACCGGGTGCTCAACTGCCATGGCCGACGGCCTCCTTCCGCTGCTGGTCGTTGCTGGTGTCGCTGTCCGTGAAGACTTCGGAGATGTGGTGCCTGCGCTGTTCCATGCGGACCAGGCCGAGGCCGAGGTCGGCGACCACGTCCCGGACGACGTCGTAGGTGTCCTCTCCCTGCGCGGTCAGCAGCAGGACATGGCCGGCGCCCGGCAGGCCGCTGCTGCCGTCCAGGACGTCCACCCCCCGCGCGCGGAGCGCCTCGCGGACCGCGCGGGTGCCGTCCGGGTGGTCGTCGGTGTCGGTGACCTCGATCGCGAGGGTGGTGGTCGTCTGGGTGAAGTCGGTGGTGGAGCTGGAGCGCAGGAGCTTGCCGCCGTCGACGACCACGACGTGGTCGCAGGTGCGCTCCAGTTCGCCCAGCAGGTGGGAGGTGACCAGGACCGAGATGCCGAAGTCGGTGTGGATACGGCGGATGAGCCCCAGCATCTCGTCACGACCGACCGGGTCGAGGCCGTTGGTCGGCTCGTCCAGGAGGACCAGCTGCGGGTCGTGGACGAGGGCCTGGGCGAGCTTCACGCGCTGCTTCATGCCGGTGGAGTAGCCGCCGATGGGACGGTAGCGCTCCTCGTACAGGCCGACATGGCGCAGGGTGTCCGCGGTGCGCTCCCGCGCGGCGGTGGGCGGCAGGCCGGACATGCGGGCCATGTGCACGACGAACTCGGTGGCCGAGACGTCGGGCGGCAGGCAGTCGTGTTCCGGCATGTAGCCGACCCGCTCGCGGATGTCGGCGCCCTTGCTCGCGACGTCGAGGCCGAGCACTTCGGCTCGGCCCTCCGTGGCGGGCGACAGACCCAGCAGGATCTTGATCAGAGTGGACTTGCCGGCCCCGTTGGCTCCGACGAGGCCGGTCACACCGGGCCCGACGTCCACAGAGAGCCGGTCAAGAGCGGTCACCCGGGGGAACCGCTTGCTCAGGCTTTCGGTCACGATCACAGTCACGTCATCAAAATTAGTGACGCACGCCACGAAAATCGTCAGACCTCAGAGCCGTCTTCACCTCAGACCTCAGATGTACGGGTCCGTAGGGGATGCCATGCCTGAGAGCTACGGGGGCGGCCGGAGCGGGTTTTCCACAGGTCCCGCACCCTCCTATTGACGCGGCCTCTAACAACTGTCACATTCGGCGATGTCAAGTTACGGCCAGGTGGCGCAGTCGACGGGGACTGGGTGGGACGGGGTGGCATGACGACGGCACGGACGACCGGGCCGCACGGACTCTCCGCCGAGCTGCGGGGATTCCGGCGGATGCAGCGGCTTGTCCGACGCGCTGCGCGGCCATCGGGAGGGGTGGTCGCCGCTGTGGTCGCCGTACCGCTTCTCCGGCCATCCGCCGCGGCCGGGCCTGTGGGCGGTCGAACCGCACCTCGGATTCCGGGCGCGAAGTTCGAGGAGATCCTCGTCGTCAGCGACTCCGCGGACCCCGCGGAGAGCGCGTTCTGGCTGGACGACGACCTCCCGCATGTCAGGCGCTGGGCGGGTACGGAGGCGACAACGGACACGGCGCGGAAGGCGGAGGGGAAGTGACGTTGCCAGAGGGTGCGCGTGAGCGGCGGGTGCGAACCGGCGGGATCGAGCTGTGCGTGGCCGAGCTGGGGGAGCCCGGACGGCCGACGGTCGTCCTGGTGCACGGCTATCCGGACAGCAAGGAGGTGTGGTCCGAGGTCGCGTCCCGGCTGGTGGACCGGCACGGCTTCCATGTGGTGCTGTACGACGTCCGGGGGCACGGCCGTTCCAGCGCCCCCGAGCCGCTGCGGGGCGGGTTCACCCTGGAGAAGCTCACGGACGACTTCCTGGCTGTCGTGGACGCCGTCAGCCCGGACCGGCCGGTGCATCTCGTGGGGCACGACTGGGGCTCGGTGCAGTCGTGGGAGTTCGTGACCGTCGAGCGCACCAGGGGCCGCATCGCTTCCTTCACCTCGATGTCCGGGCCGTCCCTCGATCACTTCGGCCACTGGATCGACAAGCGGCTGACCAGGCCGACTCCGCGCCGGGTCGGTCAACTCCTCGGTCAGGGCGCCAAGTCCTGGTACGTGTACCTGCTGCACACCCCCGCGCTGCCCGAACTGGCCTGGCGCGGCCCGCTCGGCAAGCGCTGGCCGGGCATCCTGCGGCGGATCGAGAAGGTTCCCGCCGGTGACTACCCGACGCCGTCGCTGGCGTCGGACGCGGCGCACGGAGCCTGGCTGTACCGGGACAACGTACGGCCCCGTCTGCGCCGTCCGCGCGCCGACGCGTACGCCCACGCGCCCGTGCAGCTCATCACGCCCTCGGGGGACCGGTTCCTGTCGGAGCGGCTGTACGACGGACTGGAGGACTGGGTACCGCGGTTGACCCGGCGCACCCTGCCCGCCGGACACTGGGTCCCGCGCACCCGGCCCGACCGGCTCGCCTCCTGGATCGACGACTTCGTCACGTCGGTCGAGAAGGAGCGGGAGGACGAGACGGCGGGAGAAGCCCGAGGGGACGGCGCGCAAGCACCGGCACGCACGCCGGCGACCGGCCGGTACGCCGAGCGCTTCGGCGGTCAGCTGGTGCTGGTCACCGGTGCGGCCAGCGGCATCGGGCGGGCCACCGCGTTCGCGTTCGCCGAGGCGGGCGCCCGGGTGATCGCCGTCGACCGGGACGCCGAGGGCGCGGCCCGCACCGCCGAGTTGTCGCTCCTGGCCGGTGCGCCCGAGGCCTGGTCGGAGGCGGTGGACGTCTCCGACGAGCAGGCGATGGAGGAACTCGCGGCGAAGGTCCACGCGGAACACGGCGTGGTGGACGTGCTGGTGAACAACGCGGGTATCGGGCTGTCGGGCTCGTTCTTCGACACGACGCCCGAGGACTGGCGCAGGGTCCTGGACGTCAACCTGTGGGGCGTCATCCATGGTTGCCGCCTCTTCGGCCGGCAGATGGCCGAGCGCGGGCAGGGCGGCCACATCGTCAACACCGCCTCGGCGGCCGCCTATCAGCCGTCCAAGGCGCTGCCCGCCTACAGCACCTCCAAGGCGGCGGTGCTGATGCTGAGCGAGTGTCTGCGCGCGGAACTGGCCGGTCAGGACATCGGCGTCACCGCGATCTGCCCCGGCCTCGTGAACACCAACATCACCGACACGGCGACCTTCGTGGGCGTGGACGCGCAGGAGGAGCGACGGCGCCAGAAACGCTCCACGCGCGTGTACGGCCTGCGGAACTACCCGCCGGAGAAGGTCGCGGACGCCATCCTGCGGGCGGTCGTGCTCAACAAGGCGATGGTTCCGGTCACCCCGGAGGCACGGGCCTCGTACGCGCTGTCGCGTTTCCTGCCCAGGGCGTTGCGGGCGCTGGCGCGGGTGGGACCGCCGCTGTGAGCCGCCGCACGGCGCCGCCGCGCCCGTCGGCGGGCGGGGTGTCCGCCACACCGACGAGCGCGCGGTGGAGGACGCCGTGAGCGCCGACCCGGACGCCGGACCCCCGTACCGCATAGAGACGTTGGCGCACCTCACCGGCACCACCGTCCGCACCGTCCGCGCCTACCAGGACCGCGGCCTGCTCCCCCGCCCCGAGCGTTCGGGGCGGGCCAACCACTACTCCGACACCCATCGCACTCGTCTCCACCAGATCGCCGACCTCCTCGGCCGCGGCTACACGCTCGCCTCCATCAAGGAACTTCTGGACGCCCACGACACCGGTCGTGACCTGGCCGGTGTCCTGGGGCTGGTGGCCGAGGTCGACGGTCCGTGGACGGACGAGGAGCCCTCCCGCGTCTCCCGCGCGGACCTGACCGCCCGCTTCGGCGGGGCCTCCGACGACAGGGCGATCGCCGACGCCGTGGCGCTCGGCGTGCTGGAACCCGTCGCCGGTGACGAGGAGGTCTTCCTCGTACCCAGTCCCCAAGAGCTGTCGGTGGCCGTCGAGTTGCATGCCGCCGGGGTTCCCCTCGGCGCGATCACCGCGCATCTGCGGGAGTTGAGGAGCCAGGTCGAGCAGATCGCGGCCCGTTTCCTGGAGTTCACCACCGAGCACGTCTTCGCGCGCTGTCTCGACGGACCGCACCGCCCGACCGAGGACGACGCGGCCGAGGCGGCCTCGCTCGTCCGACGTCTGCGCCCGCTCGCCCGGCAGACCGTGGACGCCGAACTGGCGCGGGCCATGCGCCTGTTCGCCGGTCGCCACCTGCGCCGGCACCTCGGGGCGGGGAAACGCCCGCCACCGCTGCCGGTGACACGGACGGTCGCTCTTCCGGTGGAGACGATGCGGGCCGTCGAGGCGCTGGTTGGCCCGGCGAACGCCGCGGCCTTCGTCGCGCTCGCCGCCGAACGAGAGGTGCGTGCCCGCGCCTTGGACGGACTGGTCCCAAGTAGTGGTTCACTCGGAGCACTTGGCGAAAAGGGCTGAGAGGGAGGTCAGTTGTCCACAGAAAAGCCAACTAGCCTGTGGATAACTACAGTTGGCTGTGGACCAAACCTCGGCCCCAAAAGAGTGTGCGTGATCTGCGTCTCTCGCGTCATGCTGAGCGGATGAACGAAAAGGACGGGGACGAGAGACGCACCGTGAAGGTGTCGAAGTACCTCTCGAAACACCTGCGGCACCAGCCGGAGCGAATCGGCCTCACGCTCGACGAGGCCGGCTGGGTGGAGATCGACGAGTTGATCGCGGCCTGCGCCGCGCACGGATTCCGCTTCACCCGGGACGAACTGGATCATGTCGTCGCCGCCAACGACAAGAAGCGCTTCGCTGTCGACGGCACCCGGATCCGCGCCAGCCAGGGCCACAGCGTCGAGGTCGACCTCGGACTGCCCCCCGCGACCCCGCCGTCTTACCTCTACCACGGGACGGTGGCGCGCTCCGTGGAAGCGATCCGGGCCGAGGGGCTGCGGCCGATGAACCGGCACGACGTGCATCTGTCGGCCGACCGGGAGACCGCGACCCGGGTCGGAGCGCGCAGGGGCCGCCCCGTGGTCCTCGCCGTCGACGCGGGAGCCATGCACCGCGACGGCCATGTCTTCCACGTCAGTGCGAACGGCGTGTGGCTGACGAAGGCCGTACCCCCGCGATACCTGCGCTTTCCGGAGCCACACTGAAGAGCCCCTCCGGCTGCCGCACCCGGCCTGCCTTCGGCATGATCACAGATATGGACCACCTCCCCAGCACTGAGGCCGCCGTCGCCGTCCTCCGGTCGATCGCCGCCCGGTACGCGCTCGAGATCGAGGTCACCCACGACATCGGCGCCGATCAGACCTCCCGCCGCAGCTCCGCCGGCGTCGGCGTCACCACCGACCCCGACGGCTCGTTGCCGCACGAGGCCTACGTCGAGCTCGGCGGCCGCCCGAGCGTGAGCGTGCGGCTCTACCCCGACGACGACGCCCTGATCACCGTCGACGGCGTCGAGTGCCCCGATGTCGACCGCGACGACGTACCCGCCTTCCTCCGCTCCCTCTACGAGGGCCACGCGTGGGTGAAGGCCCGACGCTTCCCGCCCGGTCACTTCCTGATGGTCCCGCTGCCGCACGACCGCGTGCACAAGGAGTTCATCCTGGTCGGCCTCAGTCCGTGGCTGGGCGGACGCACACGGTGACTGTTTCACGTGAAACGGGCTCGTCCGCATACGCTCGACGACATGAGTCTGCGTCTGAGCACCGTGATCCTCCCCTACCTGCGTTGGCACGAAGGGGGCCGATCCACCTGGACACGGGCCGAGCAGCTCGGCTTCCACACGGCGTACACCTACGACCACCTGTCCTGGCGCACCTTCCGTGACGGCCCGTGGTTCGGCGCGATCCCGACGCTGACCGCCGCCGCGGCCGTCACGGACCGGCTGAGGCTGGGCACGCTGGTGACCTCGCCGAACTTCCGGCACCCGGTGACTCTCGCCAAGGAGCTGATCTCCCTGGACGACGTCTCCGCCGGCCGGGTGAGCCTGGGGATCGGCGCGGGCGGCACCGGCTTCGACGCCACCGCCCTCGGCCAGGAACCGTGGACGCCGCGCGAGCGGGCCGACCGCCTCGCCGAGTTCGTACCGCTGCTGGACCGGTTGCTCACCGAGGACTCGGTGTCCTACGAGGGCGACCACTACTCGGCGCACGAGGCGCGCAACATCCCCGGCTGCGTCCAGCGCCCCCGGCTGCCCTTCGCGGTCGCCGCGACCGGACCCCGCGGGCTGCGGCTCGCTGCGCGGTACGGACAGGCCTGGGTGACCACGGGCGACCCCAAGCTCTACGAGAGCGGCACTCCTGAGCAGTCGGTTCAGGCCATTCGCGGCCAGCTGGAGAAGCTCACCGACGCCTGTGCCGAGATCGGGCGGGACGTGCAGGAACTGGACAAGGTCCTGCTCACCGGGTTCACCCCGGACCGCGGGCGTCCGCTGGAGTCCCTGGACGCCTTCGTCGACTTCGCGGGCCGGCACCGGGAGCTCGGCTTCACGGAGATCGTGGTCCACTCGCCGATCGCCGACTCGGTCTTCGCCGCGGACCAGAAGGTCTTCGAGCAGATCGCCATGGAGGCCCCGGCGCAACTGCGCTGACCTCGGCATCCGGTCATCCGCGTCCCGGCGGCGTCTCATGTGTGCGGGCCCCCGCCCGACCGTGCGGGCATATGCGCGAGAATGGGTCGGTGACCTCAGCGACTCGACAGCCCGAGACCCCGGCCGCCGCCCTCCCGCCCCGGCTGATCGCCACCGATCTCGACGGCACTCTGCTGCGCGACGACAAGTCGGTCTCCCCGCGCACGGTCGCCGCCCTCGCCGCCGCCGAGGAGGCGGGCATCGAGGTCTTCTTCGTCACCGGCCGCCCGGCCCGCTGGATGGACGTGGTCAGCGAGCACGTCCACGGGCACGGCCTGGCGATCTGCGGCAACGGTGCCGCCGTGGTCGACCTGCACGGCGGCCCCGGCGCCCACCGGTTCGTGAAGGTGCGCGAGCTGGCGCGGGAGAACGCGCTGGACGCCGTACGGCTGCTGCGGGAGGCGGCGCCCGGCACCATGTACGCCATCGAGCAGACGTACGGCTTCTACCAGGAGCCGGAGTATCCCAAGATGCACATGGAGATACCCGACACCCTCGCCCCGGCCGAGCGTCTGCTGGCGCCGGACGCGCCCGGGGCCGGCGAGCCCGTACTGAAGATCCTCGCGTTCCACCCGACGATCGACCCCGACGCCTTCCTCACCCTCGCCCGGCTGGCCATCGGCGACCGCGCCAACGTCACCCGCTCCAGCCCCAGCGCCCTGCTGGAGATCAGCGGCCCCGAAGTCTCCAAGGCCAGCACGCTCGCCCTGTGCTGCGCGGAACGCGGCATCTCCCACGAGGAGGTCGTCGCCTTCGGGGACATGCCGAACGACGTCGAGATGCTCACCTGGGCCGGCCGGTCGTACGCGATGGGCAACGCGCACCCGGACGTACTCGCGGCCGCCTCCGGACGGACCGTCGCCAACAACGAGGACGGGGTCGCCGTCGTCATCGAGCGGCTGATCGCCGAGCGGGAGTGATCCTCCCCGACGGACTCAGCCCCGTTCCCGCTCCACCGGCAGCCACAGTTCGGCGTCGGCCTCGGTCCCGTCCGGCGACAGCCGGGTGCGCAGGATCTCCGGACCGGGGCGGCTGCGGTAGGGGTTGGACGGGAACCACTGCGTGAAGACGTCCCGCCACAGCTCCTGGATGGCCTGCGGGGCCGGACCGGAAGTGGTGAACACCGCCCAGCTGCCGGCCGGTACGTCCAGGGCGATCGTGCCCGCGGGAGGGGGCGCGGAGGTGATCACCCCTTGGTGGTAGTCGAGTTCGGTGCCCTCGGCCCGGCTCGGATCCAGGTCGTCGCAGACCGCGACGACGCCCTGGGGTTCCTGGTCCGACAGTTTCTCCAGGCGCTCCAGGACCTGCGGGTCGATCCCCCTGACGAAGTCGATGATCGCCTGGTTCGGCCCCTGGTGCACCAAAGGCACCCGGGCCTTGAGACCGACGACGGTGAAGTCCGGCCGGTCCACTATGCGATAGCGCATGCTGCTGCTCCCTTCGACGGTGAGACGGAAGGCCAGCCGGGGCTGTGAGACGAGCGCGGCGCCGTTCCGTCGGGCCTCGCCGGGCCCGACACCGTGCACGGCTCGGAACGCCCGGGCGAACGCCTCACCCGAGCCGTAGCCGTAGCGCACCGCGATCACGAGCAGTGAGTCCCCTCCGCCGAGCACCTCGGCGCCCGCAACGGTCAGCCGTCTGCGCCGGATGTACTCCGACAAGGGCATGCCGGCGAGCGCGGAGAACATCCGGCGCAGGTGGTACTCCGAGGTGGCCGCGCCGTGCGCCAGCGCCGCCACGTCGATCGGCTCGTCGAGGTGGCCCTCGATGTACTCCATGGCCTGATTGAGCCGCTCCAGCACTCCGGTCTCCTTCCGCTGTGGCGATCCCCACGCTAGGCGGCGGACATCCGGCCGGACCCGACATCCTGTGCCCGATCGGGTCGGGTGCGCGGGAAGGGCCTCAGCCGACGGGTGCTCCGCGTGCCGCCAGCCAGGGCACCGGGTCGAGCGCCGAGCCCGCCTCGGGCGTGACCCGCACCTCGAAGTGCAGGTGCGGGCCGGTCGAGTTGCCCGATGTGCCGGACTGCCCGACCCACTGCCCCGTGGTCACTCCGTCGCCCTGGTCGACGGTGACGGCGGCGAGGTGCGCGTACTGCGTGTAGTAGCCGTCGGCATGCCGCACCACGACCTCGATCCCGAACGCGCCTCCGCACGCCACCCGCGTCACGCGGCCCGCGCCGACCGCCCGCACCGGCGTCCCGATCGGCACCGCGAAGTCCTGCCCGGTGTGCCGGTTCGCCCAACGCGTGCCGCCGCTGCCGTAGGACGCGGACAGGGCGTACGTCTCGACCGGCGTGACCCAGTCGACCGCGAAATGCGTCGGCGGCTGGTCCAGGCGCACGGCACCGCGGCAGGAACCCGCCGCCACCGAGGCGTCCGCACGGCCCTGCAAGCGCCATCGTGCCCGGTCGAGCTTGGCGTCGATGTCCTTCTTCAGCCGGGCGAGTTCGGAGGCTCGACGCTCCACCGCCTGCCAGGCCTTGACGGCCTTCGCCTCGTCGGCCGCCAGCCGTGCCTCCGCCCGCCGGTTCCTGCCGATCGCGTTGTCGACCGCGAGGTTCGCCTGCGAGAAGACGTGCTGCCCGCGCATCAGTGTGTCGGGGCTGCCCGCGAGAAGCATCTGCGCGACGACCGGCAGACCGCCACCGCCGCGGTACTGGGCGCGGGCGACACGGCCCAGGTCCTCGCGCAGCACGGTGATCTCCCGCCGCTCACGGGCGAGGAGTTCCTCCGCCTGCCGGGCCCGCCCTTGCTGCTTATCCGCCTCGCGCCGTCCTGCCTCGTACCGCTGCGTCGCCACCGCCGCGTCCTCGTACAGCCGTGCCACCTGCGCGCTGATCCGGGAATCCGAGCCGTCACCGGACTCTCCCTCGGCGGCCGTGGGCCGGGTCGCGAGCAGCCCGGAGGCGCACAGCAGAACCAGAACGAGCGGGGCGCGACGGCGAAATGATTGCATGTCAGCGATCGTGACCCGGTTGCCGGCCCCGGTCCTGTTCAAGTCGTACGCCTGGGGGACGGCCCGCCCCCGATGGCTCAGTACGGCGCCTGTCACACCACCGTCGTACCGGCGCCGTCCGCCCCGATGCGCGGGCCTGACGCGGCCAGCTGCGCCCCTCGGGCCGTGGGCCGACACGGCGGGCGGTAGGCCTCGTCGACACCGTGGAAGGCGACGTCGGTCGGCCTTTCGTGGCCCTCGCCGACGATGCCGATCAGCGCGTACCGGGCCCGGTCAATTCCACCGCGGCCTCACCGGTCCGCTCCGGCGTGGAGCGCGGTTCAGGCAGAGGAGCGGGAAGCGGATCCGTGGACATGCCCGGATCCTGGACATCCCTCTTTGCCACGGCAAGCCGGGCGGGGCTCGACGGTCGTCACGCCGCCGCCAACAGCTCCGCGGCCTCCTCCCGTTCGGCCATCCGCCGCAACGGTCCCTCCACGGCCGCCAGCGTTGCGTAGGAACCCCGCTGCACCACTCGTCCCTCGTCCAGCACGACCACCTCGTCGACCGCCTCGAGACCGGCCAGCCGGTGGGTGATGAGCAGGGTCGTGCGGCCCTCGGTGGCGGCCAGCAGGTCCCGGGTGAGGGCGTCGGCGGTCGGCAGGTCCAGATGCTCGGCCGGCTCGTCGAGCACCAGGACGGGGAAGTCAGCGAGCAACGCCCGGGCCAGCGCGAGCCGTTGCCGCTGCCCGCCGGAGAGCCGGGCGCCGTGCTCGCCCACGAGCGTGTCGAGCCCGCCGGGCAGGCTGTCGGCCCACTCCAGCAGCCGGGCTCGGGCCAGGGCGTCCCGCAGTTCCTCCTCGCTCGCCCCCTTCTTCGCGAGCAGGAGGTTCTCGCGTACCGAGCTGTCGAAGAGGTGCACGTCCTGCGCACACAGCCCGACGAGCCGGCGTACGTCGTCGCCGTCCAGGGTGTGCGCGTCCACCCCGCCGAGCGTGTACGAACCCGCGCCGACGTCCAGGAACCGCAGCAGCACCTGCGCGAGCGTGGTCTTGCCCGAGCCGGACGTCCCGACGACGGCGATCCGGCGGCCCCGCGTCAGGGTGAGTTCGACGCCGGCGAGTGCGTCCCGGTCCTGACCGGCGTGCCGGGCGGCCAGCCCCCGGAGGACCAGCGGGAAGGGCGAGGCGGGCGCCCGACGGGGCCGCTCCGGCTCCCGCACGGGCTCGGGGGAGTCCAGGACCTCGTACACCCGCTCGGCGCTCCGGCGTACCCGTTGGCGGTACTGCACGGCGAGGGGCAGCCCCAGGACGGCTTCGAAGGCGGCCAGCGGGGTGAGGACGACCACGGCCATGGTCACTCCGCTCAGCCGTCCGTCGGCGACCGCCTGGGCACCGACGAGGGCGGCGGCCGTGACGGTCAGCCCCGACACGAGCGCCGTCAGCCCGTCGCCGAGGGCGGTGGCGGTCGCCGCGCGTGAGGCGATCCGGGTGAGCACGGAGTCGGCCGCGCGCACCCCCGCGGTACGGACGGGCAACGCGCCCGCGACGGTCAGTTCGGCGGTGCCGGTGAGCAGGTCGGCCGTGCGGGTGGCCAGCACCCCTCGGGCAGGGGCGAGCCGGCGCTCGGCCCGGCGCGCCACGGCGCCGGTGATCAGAGGGACGCCGACGCCTGCCGTCAGCAGTCCGGCGGCGAGCACCGCTCCCGCCTCGGGCAGCAGCCACGCCGTGAAGGCGACGGACCCGGCCGAGACGACGACCGCCGAACCGGCGGGCAGCAGCCAGCGCAACCAGTAGTCCTGAAGGGCGTCCACATCGGCGACCAGCCGCGTCAACAGGTCACCCCGGCGGGTCGAGCGCAGCCCCGCGGGCGCCAGCCGCTCCAGCCGACGCCAGACGGCGACCCGGGTATCGGCCAGCATCCGCAGCACGGCATCGTGCGACACGAGCCGCTCCGCGTACCGGAACACCGCCCGCCCGATACCGAAGGTGCGGGTCGCCGTCACGGCCACCATCAGGTACAGCACCGGTGGCTGCTGCGAGGCCCGCGAGATGAGCCATCCGGAGGTGGCCATGAGCCCCACGGCACTGCCGAGGGCAAGACTGCCGAGCAGCAGCGCGAGGGCGAGTCGGCCGCGTCGGGCGCCTGCCATGGCGCGGACCCGGGCGAGGACGCCCCCGCCGCTCGCGGCGAGTCCCGTTCCGGACTCACCGGTGACGGGCGGGACAGCCGCCTCTTCCAGCGGGGCGGGAGGGCTCTTGGGCGCGGTCCCCTGGGGCACGGGTGTCCCGGCCTCGGCCAGCCGCACCACTCGGTCCGCCGCCGCCAACAGGGCCGGTCGGTGCACGACCAGCAGGACCGTTCGACCGACCGTGAGGCGCCGCACGGCTGCCACCACCTCCGCCTCGGTCTCCCCGTCGAGCGCGGCGGTGGGCTCGTCCAGCAGCAGCACGGGCCGGTCCGCGAGAAACGCCCTGGCCAGCGCCAGCCGCTGCCGCTGCCCGGCGGACAGCCCGGCCCCGTCCTCGCCCAGCAGGGTGCCGGCCCCGGCGGGAAGCGCCTCGACGAACTCCAGCGCCCCGGCATCCGCCAGCGCCCGGCGTACGGCCTCGTCGTCGGCGTCGGGACGCGCCAGCCGTACGTTCTCGTCGATCGTGCCGGCGTAGAGGTGCGGGCGCTGTGGCACCCACGCGATCCGAGAGCGCCACTGCTCCAGGTCGGCCACCGCGAGGTCGACTCCCCCGGCCAGCACCCGGCCCTCGTCCGGCCTCACGAACCCCAGTAGTGCGTTCAGCAGGGTCGACTTGCCCGCACCGCTCGGCCCGACCAGCGCGACCGTCTCACCCGGTGCGACGGTGAACGACACGTCCGTGACGGCGTCGGTGGAGCGCCCGGGATAGCGGACGGTCACTCCCTCGAAGGCCATCCCTCCCTCGGACACCGCGACCGCGCCGGACTCGGGTGCCGGTGTCTCCAGCACCTCGAAGATCTCCTCGGCGGCGGCCAGTCCCTCGGCGGCCGCGTGGTACTGCGCCCCGACCTGCCGCAGCGGGAGATACGCCTCCGGCGCCAGCACGAGGATCACCAGGCCGATGTACAGGTCCATCTCGCCGTGCACGAGCCGCATGCCGATCGACACGGCCACCAGGGCCACCGAGAGCGTCGACAGCAGCTCCAGCGCGAACGACGAGATGAAGGCGATCCGCAGCGTCCGCATGGTCGCCTGCCGGTACTCGCCGGTGATGCGCCGGATCGACTCGGCCTGCGCCTTGGCCCGTCCGAACACCTTGAGCGTGGGCAGCCCGGCGACAACGTCCAGGAAGTGTCCGGACAGCCGGGACAGCAGGCGCCACTGACGGTCCATCCGCGACTGCGTGGCCCAGCCGATCAGCACCATGAAGACGGGGATCAGAGGCAGCGTCCCGACGATGATCGCGGCGGACACCCAGTCCTCGGTCACGATCCGTGCGAGCACCGCGATCGGTACGACCACCGCCAGCCCCAGCTGCGGCAGATAGCGCGAGAAGTAGTCGTCGAGGGCGTCCACGCCCCGCGTGGCGAGGGCGACCAGGGAGCCGGTGCGCCGGCCGCTGAGCCAGTTCGGGCCCAGTGCGGTGGCCCGCTCCAGCAGCCGCCCCCGCAGTTCCGACTTCACGGCGGCACTCGCACGGTGCGCGGCGAGTTCGGTGAGCCAGGCCACCAGCGCCCGGCCGATCGCCACGGCTACCAACAGCAGCAGGGGAGTGCCCAGTTCGGTAATGGACAGACCGTGCTGGAAGGCTCCCACCACGACCTCGGCGACGAGCATCGCCTGCGCGATGACCAGGGCCGCTCCGGCAGCACCCAGACCGACGACCGCCACCAGGAAGAGGCGGGTGGCGCGGGCGTACCGAAGGAGACGCGGGTCGATCGGTTTCACGTGAAACACCCTCTTCTCAAAGAGCATGTTTCACGTGAAACATGCTCTCTCCTCATGAGGGGTGTTTCACGTGAAACGCCCCCACATCAGACTCAGTGCACGGCCTCGGCGATGTGCTGCGTACCGATCCGCTTGCGGAACACCCAGTACGTCCAGCCCTGGTAGAGCAGCACGACCGGCGTGGCGATCCCCGCACACCAGGTCATGATCTTCAGTGTGTACGGGCTCGACGAGGCGTTGGTCACCGTGAGGCTCCAACTTTCGTCGAGCGAGGACGGCATGACGTTCGGGAAGAGCGTCAGGAAGAGCATTGCCACGGCGGCCACGATGGTGACGCCGGAGAGCGCGAACGACCAGCCCTCGCGTCCCGCCTGGTTCGCCACGAGTGCCGCGACCAGGGCGCCGACCGCCACGACCAGGGCGACCAGGCTCTTCGCGTCACCACTGTCGACCTGCGTCCACAGCAGGAAGACCGAAGCGCACACGGCGGTCGCGAGCCCCACCTTCAGCGCCAGCTTCCGTGCCCGTTCCCGGATCTCGCCGACGGTCTTCAGAGCCGTGAACACCGCACCGTGGAAGGTGAACAGCGTCAGAGTCACCAGGCCGCGCCGAGCAGCGCGTACGGATTGAGCAGGTCCCAGACATTGCCCACGTACTCGAAGTCCTGGTCGATCTTGACGCCGCCCACGATGTTGCCGAAGGCGACGCCCCACAGGAATGCGGGAAGGAGCGAAGTCCAGAAGATCGCGGTCTCCCAGTTGCGCTGCCAGTTCTCCTCGGGCCGCTTCACCCGGTACTCGAAGGCGACGCCGCGCACGATCAGACAGACCAGGATGAGCAGCAGGGGCAGGTAGAAACCGGAGAAGAGGGTGGCGTACCACTCGGGGAAGGCGGCGAAGGTCGCGCCGCCCGCCGTGAGCAGCCACACCTCGTTGCCGTCCCAGACGGGTCCGATGGTGTTGATGAGCACCCGCCGCTCGGGCCGGTCGCGGGCGAGCAGCTTGGTGAGGATGCCGACCCCGAAGTCGAAGCCCTCCAGGAAGAAGTAGCCGGTCCACAGGACGGCGATCAGGACGAACCAGACGTCGTGCAGTTCCATGTCTGTACAGCTCCCTCGGCCTAGTAGGAGAAGGCCATCGGCTTGTCGGCGTCCCGGGAGTCGCCGCCGATCTTCGTGGGCGGGTTGAGGTCGGCCTCGGTGAGCTCGGGCGGGCCGGCCTTCACGTACTTCACCAGCAGCTTGACCTCGATGACGGCGAGGATCGCGTAGAGCGCCGTGAAGACGATCATCGACGTGAGGACCTCGCCCTGGGAGACCCCGGGCGAGACCGCGTCACGGGTCTGGAGAACCCCGTAGACGACCCAGGGCTGGCGGCCCATCTCGGTGAAGATCCAGCCCCAGGAGTTGGCGATCAGCGGGAAGCCCAGGGTCCAGATCGCCGCCAGCCAGTAGAGCTTGGTGAGCTTGGGGCTGAGCGCCTTGTTCCTGAACAGCACCACATGCGGCACCTCGTCCTCGCCGACCCTCAGGTGCTGCGGCAGCAGGAACTTCTTGCGAGTGAGCCAGAGTCCTGCCAGGCCGAGCGCGAAGGACGTCATGCCGAAGCCGATCATCCAGCGGAAGCCCCAGTAGGCGACGGGGATGTTGGGCCGGTAGTCGCCGGGACCGTACTTCTCCTGTTCGGCCTTGTTCACGTCGTTGATGCCGGGGACGTACGAGCTGAAGTCGTCGTTCGCGAGGAAGGACAGCAGGCCGGGGATCTCGATGGCGACCTTGTTGTGGCCCTCCTCGACGTCGCCGTAGGCGAAGACCGAGAACGGCGCGGGCGCCTCGCCGTCCCACAGGGCCTCGGCGGCGGCCATCTTCATCGGCTGCTGCTTGAACATGACCTTGCCGAGGGTGTCACCGCTGATGGCGGTGAGCAGGCCGGCTATGACCACGGTGATCAGGCCCAGCCGCAGCGAGGTCTTCATCACCGGGATGTGCTTCTTGCGGTACAGGTGGAAGGCGGCGATGCCGACCATGAAGGCGCCGCCGGTGAGGAAGGCCGCGGACATGGTGTGAAAGACCTGGCTGAGCGCGGTGTTCTGGGTCAGCACGGCCCAGAAATCGGTGAGCTCGGCCCGCCCCTTCTCCTTGTTGATCCGGTAGCCGACAGGGTGCTGCATCCACGAGTTGGCCGCGAGGATGAAGTACGCCGAAAGGATCGTGCCGATCGAGACCATCCAGATGCAGGCCAGGTGGATCTTCTTCGGCAGCTTGTCCCAGCCGAAGATCCACAGGCCGATGAAGGTGGACTCGAAGAAGAAGGCGATCAGGGCCTCGAAGGCGAGCGGGGCACCGAAGACGTCCCCGACGAAACGCGAGTAGTCGGACCAGTTCATGCCGAACTGGAACTCCTGCACGATGCCGGTGACGACACCCATCGCGATGTTGATCAGGAAGAGCTTGCCCCAGAACTTCGTCGCCCTGAGGTACTTCTCGTTCTCCGTGCGCACCCAGGCGGTCTGCAGCCCGGCGGTGAGGGCCGCGAGGGAGATCGTCAGGGGGACGAAGAGGAAGTGGTAGACGGTGGTGATGCCGAACTGCCAGCGCGCCAGTGTCTCCGGCGCCAGAGCCAGGTCCACGTCGTCACTCCTTACCTCACGCTCGTGGATCACGCTTGTGAAAGCGTTCACATTCACAAGCTAGTATGCCGCACCGATTTTCGAAAGACGAAGGGGGGTCCCCGCCTACCCGCGGAAACCCCCCTGCGACCCCTTCTGACCAGCCGAAACCGGTACGGGTACCTCGCTACAGCTCCTTGCGGAACGCGTCCGCCACCTTCAGGAAGATGTCGTTCGCCTCGTTCTCGCCGATCGTCACCCGCACGCCCTCACCCGGGAACGGCCGCACCACGACGCCGGCCCGATCGCACGCGGCCGCGAAGGGAACCGTGTGCTCGCCGAGCCGCAGCCACACGAAGTTGGCCTGGGTCTCGGGCACCGTCCAGCCCTGCGCGCGCAGCCCCTCGACCACCCGCAGGCGCTCGCACACCAGGGAACCGACCCGGCCGAGCAGCGCGTCCTCGGCGCGCAGCGAGGCGATCGCGGCCTCCTGCGCGAGCTGGCTCACACCGAAGGGCACCGCCGTCTTGCGCAGGGCCTCCGCCACCGGCTCGTGGGCGATGGCGAAGCCGATGCGCAGACCGGCGAGGCCGTAGGCCTTGGAGAAGGTCCGCAGGACACAGACATTGGGGCGCTTCCGGTACAGCTCCACGCCGTCCGGCACCTCGGGGTCGCGGATGAACTCCCGGTACGCCTCGTCGAGCACGACCAGCACGTCACGCGGCACCCGGTCGAGGAACCGTTCCAGCTCGGCCCGCTTCACGACCGTGCCCGTGGGGTTGTTGGGGTTGCAGACGAAGATGAGCCGGGTCCGCTCGGTGATCGCGTCGGCCATCGCGTCCAGATCGTGCACGTCCCCCGGCGTCAGCGGCACCTGGACCGCCTTCGCGCCGCTGATCTGCGTGATGATCGGGTAGGCCTCGAAGGACCGCCAGGCGTAGATCACCTCGTCGCCGGGGCCCGAGGTGGCCTGGACCAGCTGCTGGGCCACACCGACCGAGCCGGTGCCGGTCGCCAGGTGGGAGGCGGGGACCCCGAACCGGTCGGACAGCTCGTTGATCAGAACCGTGCAGGCCAGGTCCGGATAGCGGTTGAAGGTGGCGGCCGCCGCCGTCACCGTCTCCATCACGCCCGGCAGCGGCGGATAGGGGTTCTCGTTGGAGGAGAGCTTGTAGGCCACGGGACCGCCACCCGCGGCCGGCTTGCCCGGCTTGTAGGTCGGGATCCCCTCCAGCTCGGCGCGCAGCTTGGGGCTCGTCTCGCTCACCGCAGTCCTCCTCGTGACACCACCGGCTCAATACTGCTCACCTTATGAGGATTCGGCGCGGGTGCGAACAGCTGAGCAGGGGACCGGCGCCTGAAACGGAGAGACCTCTGCGACTTCTGCGGACGAAGCCGCACGAAGGCGTACGCCTCAGGGGCGCGCTACACATATATCTACGCGCCGGTAGTGCGCTCCGTGGCGCGCATCCCTCGTGCAGGTGAGTTGAGACCTCTTCGAAACATCAGTGCGTTGGCAGGCTCATCCGTGCCGATGCGTCACGTCTTGGTATTGACTGAGCTAACTGCCTTTGCATCCAAGGCACTTGACCCTATCTGGCCTTGCAGAAACGTGCCTGTCAATGCGTGCATATGCGTCCGCCCTACCCCACCGAATGAGCCCTACTATCGGCTCGCCATGACAGCAGCAGGGAAGCACCAGGTGAGCCGCGCGGAAACATCACGCCGAGGCAGCCGGCCGAGCCGGGCGGGCATCAGGGACGTGGCTGCCGCCGCCGGAGTCTCCATCACGACCGTCTCCGACGCCCTCAACGGCAAGGGCAGGCTCCCGGACGCCACCCGACGCCATGTCCGCGAGGTCGCCGACCGACTCGGCTACCGCCCCTCGGCGGCGGCCCGAACCCTCCGTACCGGCAAGTCGGGCCTCATCGGCCTGACCGTGACGACGTACGGGGATGAACCTTTCACCTTCACCGAGTTCGCGTACTTCGCGGAGATGGCGCGCGCCGCGACCTCGGCCGCGCTCGCCCGCGGCTACGCGCTCGTCATCCTCCCGGCGACCTCGCGCCACGACGTGTGGTCCAACGTCGCCCTGGACGGCACGGTCGTCATCGATCCGTCCGACCAGGATCCGGTGGTCAGCGAGCTGGTCCGGCAGGGCCTACCGGTCGTCTCCGACGGCCGCCCGGCCGGCACGCTCCCGGTCACCGCATGGGTGGACAACGACCACGAAGCCGCCGTCCTCGACATCCTCGACCACCTGGCCGACGCCGGCGCCCGGCGCATCGGCCTCCTCACCGGCACCACTACGGACACGTACACCCACCTGTCGACCAGCGCGTACCTGCGGTGGTGCGAGCGGGTCGGCCAGGATCCGGTCTACGAGGCCTACCCCGCGCACGACCCGTGCGCGGGCGCCGTGGCCGCCGACCGGCTGCTCGCCCGCCCCGACCGCCCCGACGCCGTCTACGGACTGTTCGACCCCAACGGCACCGACCTGCTCGCCGCGGCCCGCCGCTACGGGCTGCGGGTGCCCGAGGACCTGCTGATCGTGTGTTGCAGCGAGTCCATGGTGTACGCCAACACCGAGCCGCCCGTGACGACCCTCTCGCTGAAGCCGCGCCGCATCGGCACGGCGGTGGTCCAACTCCTCATCGACGCGATCGAGGGCGTGGAAGCGGACCGTCCGGTCGAGCAGGTGATACCTACGGAACTGTTCGTACGAACGTCTTCGCAACGACGCCCCCCTCGGACCACGGTCAGCCCACCTCGGGCTCCGGAGGAGAAGTAGCCCCGCCGCCGCTCGCCCCGACCGACGCCACGGCGTGGGTCGTCGCGAGCGGCGGCTCGTTCGGGCAAGCGGCGGCGGGCGAGGCCCGTTCGCGACGGCCGGGGCGGCGGGTCGGGCCGTGCGGGGGCGGTCCGGAGGGGACGGACCGGACCGTGCCCGCGACGACTGGGGCGGCGGACCGGACCGTGCGGGAGTGGTCCGGAGGGGGCGGACCGGACCATGTGGGGGGCGGTCCGGGGCAGTGGGGGTTTGCGGCGGGACCGCGGTGGGGCGATGCGGGACAGCGCGAAATGGGGCGGGATGGGACGGCCCGCGGCATTCGGGTGGGGCCGTAGGGATGGCGCGGGCCGCGTCAACGAAAGTTGGCGGGAGGCACGTACGGGCGATTTCCGGCAGTGTGGAAGACATCGGATGCCGCTTCGGCAACACCCGCCTCATCGGCCTCGCTCCGGTCGCCGAAAACACCCTTGCGCGGCCGATGCGTCCTCCGGTCCGTCCGACGGAGCAGCCCGCGGGGGGTGGGGTGCGGGTGTGGGCAAGGTGTGCGCCGGGTGAGTGCGCACTGCCGAAGCCCGGCCCAATCGGGGCGAAAGCCGCGATGAACTGGAGCCTTGCTCCGATTCACCACCCCTGGGTCATCACACGGCACGATCCGCATTCCTATGATGGACGCACGGCACCGCGGGCCGCTGCGACCAGGCAGCCCGAAGGGTGCAGATGCGGCGCGATGGTGGAGGGGTCTGATGACTCAGGGGGCCGGTCAGGGACCCGAGGTGGAGCGGACGGCGACGTTGCGCGACTTCCGGGTGCCCGCGTACGTCCACGAGACCGGTCCGTACGACCCCGGCACAGACCCCGGCAATGCCGCGCCGCCTCTCGAGGAGCCGCTGGAGCACCCGGACGGATACACGCCCACCCAGCGCGACCTGCCCGTCATCACCCGGCGCGGCGACACCCTCCAGGTGGCCGTGGACCCGGCGGCGGTCCAGGCCCCGCTGCCGGCGACCGGTCCGGGACCGCTGTTCGTCGTCGGCGACGTCCATGGCTACCTCGACGAACTGGTGGCCGCGCTGCAGGAGAAGGGCTTGGTCGACTCCGCCGGCAACTGGTGCGCGGGCACCGCCCGGCTGTGGTTCCTGGGCGACTTCACCGACCGTGGCCCGGACGGCATCGGCGTCATCGATCTCGTCATGCGGCTGTCCGCCGAGGCCGCCGCGGCCGGCGGGTACTGCAAGGCCCTCATGGGCAACCACGAACTGCTGCTGCTCGGCGCCAAGCGCTTCGGTGACACGCCCGTCAACTCCGGTGCGGGCACCGCCACCTTCCAGGCGGCCTGGCTGCTCAACGGCGGCCAGAAGTACGACATGGACCGTCTTCAGGACCACCACCTCCAATGGATGGCCCGCCTCGACGCGGTCGAGGAGGTCGACGGCCACCTGCTCGTTCACTCGGACACCACCGCCTACCTCGACTACGGAGACTCGATCGAGGCGGTCAACGACACCGTCCGCGAGACGATCACGCGCAATGACGCGGACGAGGTGTGGGACCTGTTCCGCAAGTTCACCAAGCGCTTCTCCTTCCGCGACGAGGGCGGCGCCGACGCCGTACGCTCCCTGCTCGATACGTACGGCGGCACCCGTATCGTTCATGGCCACAGCCCGATTCCCTACCTTCTGGGCGAAGTCGGCTCCGAGGACGGCGAGGACAACGGCGGTCCGCACGTCGAGGGGCCGCACGTCTACGCGGACGGGCTGGCCATCGCGATGGACGGCGGCGTGACGATGGCCGGAAAACTGCTGGTCCAGCAACTGCCCCTGGAGATCTGAGCGTTCCCGGGGCGTCTGCCAGGCGCTCCCGGAGCGGTTCCCGGGGCAGAAGTACCCCACTGTGAAGCCGTCGGCGACATCGCAGGCCAGGGGCCAATTTCGGCAAACCCCCTGTCACCCCATGCCGTCACCGCTCTACCATCGGGTTATCCGTAGCAGGCTCCCCTCCGTTTCTGCCCGACGGCTCGTTGGCATGCGAGCCCCAAGCCCTACGGAGCATCGGGGGATGCAGATGAACAGCGTTCCGCAGCACCTGAACAGCGAGGACCGCCAGGAGTACGAGCGGATCCTCGACGAGGCGCTGCGCTCCGCCCCACACCACCCGGAACTGGCCGCGGTCGGACAGCGGCTCAACCCCGAACAACTGCGCACCATGGCGCTCAACGCCTCCGCACTCATCACCGTGGCCGCGGCGGCCGAGTACCAGCACTACGTGAAGGTCCGCGAGGAACTGCGCCATCCCGCGCCGTCCACCCCGTCGTCCCCGTCCGAGACCGGCTCCACGGAGCCCGGCGCGGCCGCGATGGGGCTCGCGACCACCATGGGGGAGGCGGTCCAGGCCGCCGAAGCCGCCGGAGCGGGCGCCGTCGCCGCCGTCCTCACCCCCGTCCTCGCCGGCGCCGCCGCAGTGATCTTCCTGCTCGTCGGCTATCTCCTCAGGGCGCTCGACCCCGAGCAGGCGTTCGCCCGGACCATGGTCACCGCCGGCTGGACGTTCGGGGCCGTGGCCGTGGCCGCGATCCTCGTCGCCACCGTCGCGCTGCTGCTCACCGCCCTGCGCAACCGGCCCTCCCTGGAGGCAGGACCGTACGGCGAACTGAGCCAGGAGGTCGACCAGGCCAAGGAGGCCTGGCGAGATGCCCTGCTGGAGCGCGGCATCCTGCCGTTCCTCCGGGAGGCACTCGCCGATCCCGGAGCGGCGGCGGCCCTGCACCCCGCCCCGGCTCCACCGGCTCCGATCAGCCGCCTCCCGAAGATCGGCTATGACCGCCCGGGATTCAGCAGCCCGGACGACGGCCGTTCGACCGGCCCGCGCCCGAGCTTCAGCAGCCCGGACTACACCAGCCCGGACTTCGGCGGCCCGGAGCACCAGCCGGACTAGGCACTCGGCTTGCGCCCCCTGCCGACCCCGCCAAGGGGAGCGCAAGCCGTACGCCCGGCACCGATCGGCCTTGGTGACGAGCCGGTCCAGGATCGGTGCCGCCCTGCGGTGCACGCTCAGTGCTCAGTGCTGCCCTGTGACCGGACGGAGGCACGGAGACGGGCAGCCCCGAGTCACACCTCCGGCCATCGGGCCGACCGCCATACGTCCATACCTCCATATGATCGATCGTCCGGCGCCGGTCAGAGGATGCCCGCCCGACCGGCCTCGGTGATCCAGCTGGGGAACTCGGACAGCAGTCGGTCGTAGAGCTCCTGGTCCGGAACGGTGCTGATGTCGTCCACCGAGAAGAACCCCACGTTGTCGACGCGGCGTCCGGGCAGCGTGTCGAACCGTTCCAGGACCCCGTAGTTGGACCGGCCGAGTCCGACGAACTGCCAGAAGATCGGCTCCTCGACCGCCGCCCGCAGCTCCCGCTCGATCGCCGCGTCGCGGTAGACCCCTCCGTCGGAGAAGAACAGCACCAAGGTCGGGGCAGCTGCCGGATTTTCCCGGACATACGACCTGACCTGGGCGATCGCCTTCTGTTCCTCGTTCTGGATGCCGACCGAGCGCATGTCGACCTGCCCGGGCTCCATCCCCTTACGCGGCTTCTTGCCGCGCCGGAACAGACTGATCTCACCCACCCGCACATGCAGCCGCAGCCATTCGGGGAGTTCACCCAACCGCAGGTCGGGAAGGCGCGCGGCATCGCTGGCGAAGGTCCAGGCCTGCATCTCGCCGTCGTCGTCGAGTTGTGCCGCCACGGCCGCCATACGCTCGACGACGTCCGCCACCACACCCCGTGAATACAGGAACGACATGGACCCGGAGGCATCGAGGACCAGCACCACCCGCGCGCTGATCCCCGTCGCTCCCCGCTTGCTCAGGCTGACGGCCACCTGCTCCTTGCGCAGCGACAGCCGCTTGCGCATGTCGACAGGAAGCCGTTCCTCCCCCTTGGTCGGACGGGGGCCGGTCGGTGGGGCGCTGGTGAGTGGCGTGCTTGTCGGTGGGGTGAGCCCGGGCGGAGTGACGGCTGCTCGGGGAGTGCCGGCTTGCGGGGTGCCGGCTTGCGGGGTGCCGGCTTGCGGGGTGCTGGTTGCTTGCGGGGTGACCGGAGGTGGGGCGAGCGCCGGGCGGTCCGGTGGGCTGACCGCCTGCTCCGGTTCCTCGTCGACCGTGATCCCGAAGTCCGTGGCCACCCCGGAAAGGCCAGAGGCGTACCCCTGCCCGACCGCACGGAACTTCCATCGCCCTTCGCGCAGATACAGCTCGCCGGCGATGAACGCCGTCTCCGTGTCGGCCTGCATCTCGAAGCGGGCCACTTCGGAGCGCCCGTCGCCGCCGAGCAGCCGCAACGTCAGGCCGCTCACCTGACCGAAGGTGCCGCCATCGGCCGACGCGCACAGCACCACCCGCGTGATGGCGCCCTCGATCGCGCGCAGGTCCACCTGGACGGTGTCGGTCATGACACCGGCTTCGCGCCGCTTTCCCGCATGCCGCACGGCGCCGGAAGCGTGCAGCGGCTGGTTGTAGAAGACGAAATCGCCGTCGTCACGCACCCGTCCGTCCTGCGCCAACAGCAGCGCCGAGGCATCGATGTCCGGCCCACCGGCCCCCTCGGCCCAGCTCAGTTCGACCCGTACGTCCGGCGCGTCGACCGGCAGATTGGCACCCTTGCTCAGGAATCGCGCTGTCATGGAGGCAAGTCTGCCGAGCCGCCGCCCTGAGGCAACCGAACGAACGCGATGCCTTGCTCCTGGGCGACCGCCAAAAGCATGCCGTCAGGACGCAAAGCCGCGACCGGTGTCGGTATGTGGGTGACTCCGTAGGCACCCTCGCGGCGCGACACCCTCAGCTCGGGCCATTCCGCGACCACTTCACCTGTCGTGACGTCGATCAGCCGAGGGTGGCCGTGCAAGGAGACGAGGCGACCGCCCCCCGCGAGCAGCGTGCCGACCTCGAAATCGACGGGGTTCCGGTGCAGCCATGTGCGCCGGGACGGTGACCACACTCCGATGTGGCGGCGTCCGAGTTCGGGGACGTCCTCGTCCGCGAGGACTTCGTCTCCGGTCGCCACCGCCAGCCGGTCGGCGTCGAGCCAGCAAGCGGATTCCACCTCGGCGTCGATACCCGGCTGCAACGGCAACACACCGTGCCCGTCCAGTACGGCCGCGTCTGTCAGGGCGCTCTCCAGATCGAACACCTCGACGATCCCGTACGGATGCCAGACCCAGCCCGCCACCAGCAGGTGCTTGCCGTCCCCGGCCACCGACAGCCGGGAATGAAACACGTCCCTCGCTTCGCGGGCGCCGGTGGTGATCCGCTGCCCCGACGCCACGTCCTCGATCTGCAGCACGCCGGACTCCTCGGGGCAGTGGACCAGGATCTCCCGGCCGTCCGCCAGGATCCCCAGGGCCACGGGATAGTCGTAGTCCTCGGCGTGGTCCGGACTACGCGTCAGTCCACGGAGGGGCCGGGTGCCCTCCAGCAACAGCGCTTCGGTCCCCCGCTCCGCGTACACGACGCTGTAGCGGCCGGACGGCGATATGACACATCGGTCGAAACCGGGACCGTGGTCGCCGGCGATCCGGCGCTCCACCCCGTCGGCGCTCCAGGCCCGTCCCCCCACCACATCGACCAGCTCATCACCCTGCCAGGCCAATGACCGGACCGGCGTCGTCGACTTCACCCATTCCAAGGCCCCGCTCCCCCCGATCGCAAACATGCCGTCCCCCTGGGTGAGAACCGCTCGCGGCGTTGTCCTGAGCCGGGGCCGCTCAGGCGCTGTCCCAGGTGTGAGACCTCGAGGGACAGCGCCCGTGCGAATACGCCAGTCAGTCGGCCAGCGGCAGGTACACCCTGTTCCCGCTCGCCGCGAACTCCTTCGACTTCTCCAGCATCCCCTCGGCGATCTCCTCCGCCGAGGCCCCGTCGGCCGCCCCGGAGCCGAACCGCTCGTTGATGCTCTGGCTGATCTTCATCGAGCAGAACTTAGGTCCGCACATCGAGCAGAAGTGCGCCGTCTTCGCCGGCTCCGCGGGCAGGGTCTCATCGTGGAACTCCCGTGCGGTGTCCGGATCGAGAGCGAGGTTGAACTGGTCCTCCCAGCGGAACTCGAAGCGGGCGTCGGACAGCGCGTCGTCCCATTCCTGCGCGCCGGGGTGCCCCTTGGCGAGGTCGGCCGCGTGGGCGGCGATCTTGTAGGTGATGACGCCGGTCTTGACGTCGTCACGGTTGGGCAGGCCCAGATGCTCCTTGGGCGTGACATAGCAGAGCATGGCCGTGCCCCACCAGGCGATCATCGCGGCGCCGATGCCGGAGGTGATGTGGTCGTACGCCGGCGCGACGTCCGTCGTCAGCGGGCCGAGCGTATAGAACGGAGCTTCATCACAGATCTCCTGCTGAAGGTCGATGTTCTCTTTGATCTTGTGCATCGGGACATGGCCCGGGCCCTCGATCATCGTCTGAACATGGAAACGCTTCGCGATCCGGTTGAGTTCCCCGAGCGTCCTCAACTCCGCGAACTGGGCGGCGTCGTTGGCGTCCGCGATGGAACCCGGCCGCAATCCGTCGCCCAGGGAGTACGTGACGTCGTAGGCGGCGAGGATCTCGCAGAGTTCCTCGAAGTTCTCGTAGAGGAACGACTCCTTGTGGTGCGCGAGGCACCAGGCCGCCATGATCGAACCGCCGCGCGACACGATGCCGGTCTTGCGGTTGGCGGTGAGCGGAACATACGCGAGACGGACACCGGCGTGGACCGTCATGTAGTCCACGCCCTGCTCGGCCTGCTCGATGACGGTGTCCTTGTAGATCTCCCAGGTCAGTTCCTCGGCGCGACCGTCTACCTTCTCCAGCGCCTGGTACAGCGGCACCGTGCCGATGGGGACGGGGGAGTTGCGCAGCACCCACTCGCGGGTGGTGTGGATGTTGCGGCCGGTCGACAGGTCCATGACCGTGTCGGCGCCCCAACGGGTCGCCCAGGTCATCTTCTCGACCTCCTCCTCGATGGAGGACGTCACCGCCGAATTGCCGATGTTGGCGTTGACCTTCACCAGGAACCGCTTGCCGATGATCATCGGCTCGATCTCCGGGTGATTGATGTTGACCGGCAGCACCGCGCGGCCCGCCGCGATCTCCTCCCGCACCACCTCGGGGGAAACGTTCTCTCGGATGGCCACGAACTCCATCTCGGGTGTGATCTCCCCCCGGCGCGCATACGCGAGCTGGGTGACCGCCTCACCGCCCCGGCCGCGGCGCGGAAGTCGCGGCCGACCGGGGAAGACCGCGTCGAGGTTGCGCAGACCGCCGCGCGGCGAGGTGTGCTTGATGCCATCGTCCTCGGGGCGGACCGGACGGCCCGTGTACTCCTCGGTGTCGCCCCGGGCAATGATCCAGTTCTCGCGCAACGGCGACAGGCCCCTGCGAACGTCGGTCTCGACCAGTGGATCCGTGTACGGGCCCGAGGTGTCGTACAGGGTGACCGACTGACCGTTGGTGAGATGCACCTGACGGACCGGCACCCGGAGATCGGAGCGAGCGCCCTCGACGTACCCCTTGTGCCAGCCGATGGACTTCCCGGCCTCCGACGCGTTCACGTCGACCGAGCTTTCGCTGGCCGCGTTCTGCGTGAAGGCAGGCGTGCGTGCGTCCTTGTTGGTCATGAGACCTACTCCCTACGCCGGCATTACCCGGTAACAGGTTCGGCGGTCGACGCAGCGGCTACCGCCTGCCGACGTTTCATGTGAAACATCACTCGATTCGAGAGACGTTCCACGTGAAACATCGCAAAGACGGAGGTCAGCGCCCTCTCAGCCCGGTGCTCCGAGCTCCCGCGTGTGCAAAGGTTGGCTCCACGCTAGCGTCAATTCTGGCGCGGTGAACAGAGGGCCCGTGTCGTTCTTGCGATGATCGGTCGGTGACCACGACACACCAGCCCCCGTTCCCACCGCCCGAGCCGCCCCGCCGACCGGGCGCCGCCGGCGGCACTGGCACCGGCTCCGGCACTGGCTCCGGAAGCGGTTCTGGCAGCGGTCCCAGAGGCGACCACGACTTCGGCAACGGTCACGATCACCCCCCTCGCCCCGGCCACGGTCCGGGATACGCCGGCGGACTCGGCGGACTGAGACGCGTCGGAGTTCCCGGCGGTCCGGGTGAAGGCCCCGGGTCCGGCCCGGGAACACGGTCGGCGACCGAAGCGGGGTCGGGGAGCGGGGCCGAGTCGAGAACCGGCCGTGGGTACGGACCCGGTCCAGGGGACGGGAACGGGAACGGGAACGGCCGGGGATACCGGAGCGGGCCGGGAGACGGGAGCGGACAAGGGCCCGAAAACGACCAGGCGTACGGGGGCGACCAGGCGTACGGGTACGGCCGCGGATACGGGAGCGACCGGGGGGCCGGGGGCGGATCCGCTGCCGGGCAGGAGTACGGCCCCGACCACGGTGCCGACCCTCGTCCTGGCTCAGGCCCTCGTACCGGGCATGGCCCTGGATCCGGTTCCGGCGGCCGCCGTGCGGCTGTTCCCGGTCCGAGCCGCACAGCTTCTGGCTCCGGTGGCGGGTACGGCTTCGAGCGCGAACACGGTCAGGGGCACAGCCACGACGGTGCTCATGGCGGCGGCCCCGGGAACGGCTCCGGTGAGGGCCACGGCGGCGGTCACGGCCACGGCCCGGGCGACGGGCACGGCACCGGTTCCGGCTCCGGCTCCGGCTCCGACGGCGGACACGGCTCCGGGTCCGACGGTGGGCACGGCCATTCGCACAGCCACAGTCACGGCCCGGCCGCCCCGGTCTCCCAGCACCTGCGCAAGGTCATCGCGGCCATCCTCATCCCGTTCGGTGCCGCCGTTCTGGTGGGGCTCGTGGTGTTGTGGCCCGGCGGAGCCCCGGCGCACGAACGCACCGGAGTCGGCTTCGACCGACAGACCCAACAGGCCACGGTCACCAAGGTCGTGAGCGTGAGCTGCGCTTCGGTGAACGCCTCGGGCGACACTCCTACCGGCGACACCTCCACGGCGGAAGGCTCCTCCGCTCAGCAACAGGCGAGCGGCGACTGCAAGCGCGCCACGATCCGCGTGGACACCGGCGACGACAAGGGCCGTACGTTCACCGAGATCGTCCAGCCGGACCAGTCGCGGCAGTTGGAGCAGGGCGAGAAGGTCGTCGTGGCCTACGAGCCCTCCGCTCCGAGGGATCTCCAGTACTCGGTCACCGACGTGAACCGCCGCATTCCGATGGCGGTCCTGGCCATCATCTTCGCGGTCGCCGTCGTGGTCGTCGGGCGGCTGCGGGGCGTCATGGCGCTGGTCGCGCTGGCCATCAGCTTCATGGTGCTGAACTTCTTCGTCCTGCCCGCGATCCTCCAGGGGTCGAACCCACTGGTCGTGGCGGTGGTGGGATCGAGCGCCATCATGCTGATCGCGCTGTATCTCTGTCACGGGCTCTCGGCCCGCACGTCCGTCGCGGTGCTCGGCACACTGATCTCCCTGCTGCTGATCGGCGTCCTCGGCTCGCTGTTCATCGACTGGGCCGCGCTGACCGGCAACACGGACGACAACACCGGCCTGATCCATGGCCTGTACCCGTCGATCGACATGAGCGGTCTGCTGCTGGCCGGCATCATCATCGGCTCGCTCGGCGTCCTCGACGACGTGACGGTCACCCAGACGTCGGCGGTCTGGGAACTGCACGAGGCCAACCCCGCGATGGGCTGGCGCGACCTGTACCGGGCCGGCATCCGCATCGGCCGCGACCACATCGCGTCCGTGGTCAACACGCTCGTCCTCGCCTACGCCGGTGCCGCGCTCCCGCTGTTGCTGCTCTTCTCGATCGCGCAGAGCAGCGTGGGCGGCGTCGCCAACAGCGAACTGGTCGCCGAGGAGATCGTGCGCACCCTGGTGGGCTCCATCGGCCTGGTCGCCTCCGTGCCCGTCACCACGGCCCTGGCGGCGCTGGTGGTCTCCGCGGACCGGCCGGGCTCAGGAAAGGCGCCCGTGGCGGCTCCCGAAGCGGCTCCTGCGGCGCCGGTGGGAGCAACGGCCGCAGGGGGCGGCAGCGCCCCGGCCCGGGGCGGCCGGGGCAGGCGGCGCAAGCGCTGAAACCGGAGGGTGCCCGAGCGCGGACGACACCGTCCCGCTCGGGCACCCGCCCCACCCGTCCCGCAAGGCCGTTCAGCCCTTGCGGGCTCTGCATGAAGAAGCGTTCCTGCACAACCCCGACCGCGGCTGAGCACTCGCCGGCTCTCGCTTCGCCACCACGTCAGCCGGCGCTCTGCTCCTCTGCCAGGATCCGGTCCAACGCCTCGTCCAGATGCGCGTCGAAATCGGCGAGAGCACCCTCCTGGCCCAGCGGCACCAGCTTGTCGGTGCGGTCGAGAAACGCCACGAGCGGAGCCGCCGAGGAACGGAACAGCGCCTGGTCACCCCCGACCTGAAGCCGGATCAGGACCTCCCCCAGCACATCGATGTCCACCGGCGAGACCCGGACGTCTCCTTCACCGCACGGCCTGCCCACCCCGTCGATGAGCAACTCGCGCCCGAAGGCCCAGGTCACCGGGGCATCGCCGGGCAGATGGAAGGTGAGTCGCACCGCATAGGGGTCACACGACTCGTAACCCAGCTCCACCGGAATGCGGAACGAGAGTTCCTCCGAGACGAGGAAGCTCATCATGACCTCTGCCTGTACTGCCTGTACGGACTCGCGCATCGCCTTACCCCGTCATTTGCCGCCGACTGGCCGGGAATGGACCTTCTGACACTGCACGCATCTTGCAGAAAGTACTCAACAGATCACAAGGAGTGAGTTTTCAGATACTGATAGAGATCGCCAGTGATCCCAGCAGTCGTCCGACCTCACTCTGGAGCTGCCGAGCCGCCGGCAGCAGCCGGTCGGCGTGATGGGCGGGCAGTGAGATCGCCATCGTGGCCGCGGTGGTCCCCACGGTGATCGGAATGGCGGCGCACACGGTGCCCAGCGCGTACTCCTGTCGTTCGACGACCGGTTCCATACGCCGCATCCGCTCCAGGCGCCGCAGCAGAGAGTGGTTGTCACGCACGGTGTACGGGGTGATCGACTGCGCCGGGTAGCGGTCCAGGTGGTCGCGGCGGGCTTCCTCGTCCAACTGGGAGAGCAGGCACTGGCCGATGGCGTGTGCGTGGCCGGTCTCGCCGAAGTCGGCCCACTCCTCGACCGCCGGATTGCCCGGGGTGTCGGAGACGCACATGATCTCGATCTCACCGTCGCGGTATCTCGCGTAGTACACGGGGACACCGATGGAATCGCGCCACCGGGCGAGGGTGTCGACCACCGTGCTGCGACGTTTCTGCGCCGCCCCGCTCCTGCCGAGCCGCTCAGCCGCCTCACCGAGGAAGAACAGCCCCTTGTCCCGTCGCAGATAGCCCTCGTGCACGAGGGTGCGCAGCAGGTGATAGGCCGTCGGCAGCGCGAGTTCGGTCTCGCGGGCGAGTTGTTTGGCCGGAGCCCCGTACTCGTGCTCCGCGACGGATTCCAGCAGCCGCATGGCGCGCTGGACGGAGCCGATCAGGGTGGCGGCGGGGTGGGGATGCTCGCCGGTGTTCGTGTTCGGTGGGCGTTGCAGCGGGGGGGCGGCGGAACGGGGCCGGGCGGGGGGTGCGAACGGTTCTGCCGATGCGGTGTCAACCATGACCACGGGTCACTTCCGGAGCGCGAGGGGGGAGGTCCCCGTGTGGGGAACCCGGGGAGGGGGGATGTGCGCCACTCGCGGGGTTCGTCCCCACGACGAGTTCCGGACTTTAACCGCCTGCCACCACGTACAGACGGGCTGTCGGCGAAACTTCCCCCGGCCGAGGGAACAGGCGATTCCTGTTACCGCTCACCGGCCTCCCGCACCGCTCACCAGTCGCTGCGCGACGAGGAACTCGACGTGAACTTCCTCACGACGTAGATCAGTCCGCCGACCAGCGCCACGAAGACCAGCAGCTTGAAGAGCAGGCCGATCACGAACCCGACGAAGCTGGCTATGAGGCCGCCGAACACGACGAGGGCGATGACCGGCACCGCGACCCACTTCACCCACCACGGCATTCCCGCGAAGATCTCTCGCATCGCCCTTTGTCCTCATCTTCGGTCGATGTCCGGCGCCCTTGGCGGGCCGGAGCGTTTCGATGTCCTGCCGCCGATGCTAGGTCCGAAGAGGGTGCCGACGGGGGCCTCGCATCCCTTGTCCTCCCCTGACCGAACCCCTAGGGAACCCCGAGACCACTGCTCACCCGGCAGACGGACCCGTCAGGACGTGCACCGGACAGCCATGCCCACGGCAGGCTCGGGCGGGGAGCGCTCAGCCCTCGGCCGGCGAGAACACGACCAGGACCCGAAGGTCCTCGCTGATGTGGTGGAACTTGTGGGCGACCCCGGCCGGGACATACACCACACTGCCGCGCGCCACCTGCGTGGTCTCCAGGCCGACCGTGATCGAGGCGCGTCCGCTCACGACGAAGTACACCTCGTCCTGGTTGTGCGGGTTCTGCGGATCATGTGCGCCGGCATCGAGCGCGTAGAGCCCGACCGACATGTTCCGTTCGCGCAAGAACTGCAGGTAGGCGCCGTCGTTGGCGGCTCGCTCCGCCTCCAGTTCATCCAACCGGAATGCCTTCATCGACCTTGTCCGCCCTCGTCCGGTGCTCGTTCTCGATCTCTCTGCCACGATCAGACACATGAAGAATTTCGTAGTCAAGACGATCGCCAACGCAGGTGCCCTGGCGGTCGCCGTCTGGCTGCTCGACAAGATCACCCTGACCGGTGACAGCACGGGCAAGAAGATCGGCACCCTTATCGTCGTCGCACTCCTCTTCGGACTGGTGAACTCCCTGGTCAAGCCGCTTGTGAAGGTGCTGACCTTCCCCCTGTTCATCCTCACGCTCGGCCTGATCACCCTCGTGGTCAACGCCCTGATGCTGCTGCTGACCTCATGGCTGGCCGACAAGCTCGACGTGAGCTTCCACGTGGAGGGCTTCTGGACCGCGGTCCTGGGCGGCCTGATCATCTCCGTCGTCTCCTGGGCCCTCAACGTCGTCATGCCCGACGGGGACTGAGCGCGCGATGACCTACCGCGTCTGCTTCGTCTGCACCGGCAACATCTGCCGCTCGCCGATGGCCGAGTCGGTCCTTCGCGCGCGCGTGGACGACGCCGGCCTCGAGGGACTGATCGAGGTGGAGAGCGCCGGCACGGACGACTGGCACGAGGGCGAGAACGCCGATCCGCGTGCCCTCTCCGTCCTGGAGGAGCACGGATACGCCCTCAGCCACACGGCCCGGCGCTTCGCGTCCTCCTGGTTCGCCCGCCTCGACCTCGTCATAGCCCTCGACTCCGGCCATCTCAAAGCGCTGCGCCTCCTCGCACCCACCGAGGAGGACGCGGCGAAGATACGGCTGCTGCGGTCCTACGATCCCGCGGCGGTCGACGACCTCGACGTCCCCGACCCCTACTACGGGGGGCTGAGCGGCTTCGAGGAGTGCCTTGAGATGGTGGAGGAGGCGAGCACCGGTCTGCTCGCCGCCGTACGACACGACGTGGAAGGACGAGTGGCATGAGCGGATCCGCTACCGACGGAGAGCTTTCCAGAGGCCCCGGCGAGGGCACGCGCGCGGTGCGGGCGGGGTTGCCCGAGCCGGTGAAGTACGAGCCGACCCTTCCCGGGCCGGTGTTCGCAGCGCACTTCCACCTGCCGGGCGAGCCGACCGGCCCGTACACCTACGGCCGTGACGAGAACCCGACGTGGACCCACCTGGAGCACGCCATCGGCGAGCTCGAGGCACCGGGCCGGGACGACGTCGAGACGCTCGTCTTCGCCTCCGGCATGGCCGCGATCTCGTCGGTGCTGTTCTCCCAGCTGCGGGCCGGGGACACCGTCGTCCTGCCCGACGACGGCTACCAGGTGCTGCCCCTGGTGCGCGCGCAGCTCGAGGCGTACGGCATCGAGGTACGCACCGCGCCGACCGGCGACGACGCCCAGCTGGACGTCCTGGACGGTGCGAAGCTGCTGTGGATCGAGTCCCCCTCGAACCCGGGGCTCGACGTGTGCGACATCCGGCGGCTGGTCGAGGCGGCACACGCGCGTGGTGCTCTGGTGGCTGTGGACAACACGCTCGCCACCCCGCTCGGCCAGCGCCCGCTGGAACTCGGCGCCGACTTCTCGGTGGCCAGCGGCACCAAGCAGCTCACCGGTCACGGCGACGTCCTCCTCGGCTACGTCACCGGGCGGACCGGTACACCGATGTCAGCCGTACGCCGCTGGCGCAAGATCGTCGGGGCGATTCCCGGGCCCATGGAGGCCTGGCTCGCACACCGGTCGATCGCCACCCTCCAGATGCGCGTCGAGCGGCAGAACAGCACCGCCATGGCCGTGGCCCAGGCACTCCGGGAAAGGCCCGAGGTGACCGGGCTGCGGTACCCGGGGCTGCCGGACGACCCGTCCCACAAGGTCGCCTCGCAGCAGATGCGTCGCTACGGATGCGTGATCTCCTTCACGCTGTCGACGCGCGCGCGTGCCGAGCGTTTCCTCGACGCCCTGCGGCTCGTGGACGACGCGACGAGCTTCGGCGGGGTGCGCTCCACCGCGGAACGCCGCGGACGCTGGGGCGGGGACGCGGTGCCGGAGGGCTTCATCCGGCTGTCCGTCGGTGCCGAGGATCCCGAGGACCTGGTGGCGGATGTGCTGCGTGCGCTCGAGGAGTCGGCACGGTGACCGCCTTACGGACGCCCCGTCGGGGCCCCGCTACGCACAACGGACGGTCCGAGCCTCCCCCCTCGTGGCTCGGACCGTCCTCGGTTCTGCGCGCGAAGAACCGCGTCGACAAGGCTAGTTGACTCTGTGTCAGTGTCCAATCACAGTAGCGGCAGAGAGCTATCGACTTATTTATAGTTGGGCCTTGCCTCAGGTCTGGAGGAGAGGCGGGAAAGAGGGAGGACGCCCATGGATCTGGCCTTGCTGCGCACCTTCGTGACCGTGCACCGGGCCGGCTCCTTCACTCGCGCCGCCGCTCTGCTGGGGCTGTCCCAACCGGCCGTCACATCCCAGATCCGCACGCTGGAACGGCAGCTGGGCCGCCCCCTGTTCCTGCGGCAGGCCCGCGGCGTGACACCGACCAGCATCGGCGACGAGCTCGCCCACAAGGCCGCTCCTCATCTCGACGCCCTGGTGGAGATCGCCGGAACCGGTCCCGGCGACGAGGCCGCCGAGCGGACCCTGCACCTCGCCGGTCCCCCCGAATTCACCGCGGAGCGAGCTCTTCCGGCACTCACCGAACTCTCCGGTGACGACGGCCTGGGGTTCGCCCTGCGTGCCTCCTTCGGAAACGCCGAGGAGGTCCTGGAAGGCCTGGCAGCCGGCCATCACGACCTCGCCATCAGCACGGCGCGACCGCGCGGGTCGCTGCTGACGGCGACGCCGTTGTGCGACGAGGAACACGTCCTGGTCGCCGCCCCGCAATGGGACGAGCGGATCGACGCCGGCAACCTGTGCCGCAAGGGCGTGTCCGCGCTGGAGAACCTCCCGGTCGTCGAAGTCCACGAGTCGCTGCCCCTGGTGTCCCGCTACTGGGCCTCCGTCTTCGACTCCCGGCCCGCCGCCTCGGGCACCGTCATCGTGCCCGACCTGCGCGCGGTCCTCGCGTGCACTGCCGCGGGCGCCGGGCTGGCGGTCCTGCCCCGCTATCTGTGCGCGGCGGCGCTGGAGCGGGGTGACATCGTCGCGCTGCATGAGCCGGCGGTGCCGCCGCTACGGACGTACGTTCTCGTGGCGCGCACCGGAACGCTGGCGACGCCGCATATCGCGCGGGCCCATGAGTGGCTGCTGGGCGCGGCCACCGCGTGGTACTGACCCGGTTTCCGCGCGTCGGCGCAGAATGAGCTCATCCGATGGCCTCTCCCGATGTTTCACGTGGAACCAGCGGGGCCACATTTCTCCCATGACCGTCCGACCCGTGGTCAAGCGCACCGCACGAGCCGTTCTGCTCGACGGCGACAACCTGATCCTGATCAAGCGCACCAAGCCCGGTGTAGATCCCTACTGGGTCACGCCCGGTGGCGGGGTCGAACCGGACGACGCGACCGTGGTGGACGCCTTGCACCGCGAGGTGCACGAGGAACTCGGCGCCAAGATCACCGACGTGGTGCCCTGCTTCGTCGACACCGTCGAACACATCGGTGACGACGGGGGTGCGACCGGCGTGAAGGTGCAGCACTTCTTCGTCTGCCGTCTGGAGTCCATGGACCCGTCCCAGCGACACGGCCCCGAGATCGAGGAACCCGCCGGCGAGTACGAGATCGTCCGCGTGCCGTTCACCCGGGTCGGGATCGCCTCCGTCCACCTCGTGCCGCTGTCCCTGCGGCACTACCTCGACGGAAACATCGAGGGCGTCCGCGCCATGCACGCGCCCGACCTCGGCTGAGGTCATGAACCCGGCACCGAAACGTCCCGTCCGACGCCCCGGTCAATCTCTGCGCGTGCCGTAGAACGGCATCAGCGCTCGCGGCACACCAATGCGTAGGCGTCCCACAGGTCTCTCCCCACGTAGGAGTGGGTCGCGAGGCCCGCCAGATGGTGATCCGAGTTGACGGCCACGGATACCGGCACGACGCCGAACAGATCCTTGTCGGAGAGCGAATCGCCGTAAGCGACGCAGTCGTCCCGTGTCACTCCGAACTCCGCGCAGAGCCGGTCGGCGATCAAAACCTTGGCCGCGGCGCTGAGCACTCCCGCCGGGTCCACGCGCTCGGTGAAAGGGACCGCCGGGAAACGGGACCCGTACGCCGCGTGAGCGCCCCAACCGGTGAGTCTTTCCACGAAGAAGGAAGGCGAGAGCGACACGACCGCGCAGTACTCCCCCCTGCGCCTTATCTCGGCCCAGACATCACGAATGCGTGCCAGCCACGGCGCTCCGTCGAACGCCGCCGTCACATGCTCCTCGGTGAGCTGCGTCCAGAGGTCGTAGACCTGCGTCGCGTACTCCGGCGGCCCGATCAGCCCCGCCGAGATGGAACGCTCCAGCAGCACCGTCTCTGCCTCCCGGCCGAGTTGGCGGGAGATCTCCAACGGAGCGGATGTCCCGTGCAGCAGCGTGCCGTCGAGGTCGAACAGGTGAAGTCGCGCCATGGCCCGAGGCTAACGGGCGGTCCCGGCCCGACCGTGACGGCGGTTCTCCCGAGCTGCCGTTCGCCCTGTTTCACGTGAAACAGTCACGCGCCGTCGGCTCGAGGACGTGGGTGATGGGCCATGCATGGCCAAAAGCACATACCTCCCCGGGGAAACCGGTGGACGCCGACGGTACGGGTCGGACAGCCTGAACCGCGTGCCGACTCCTTCCCTCTCCGCTTTGCCCGTCCGTCGTCTGACGCACCGCGATCTCACCGCATGCGCCGACCTGTCCGAGGATCGGGGGTGGCCGCGCGAGGAGCACAAGTGGGGCCTGCTCCTGTCGGCCGGGAGGGGTTACGGCATCGACGATCCCGACGGCGGACTCGTCACTGCCTGCGTCGTCACCGAGTACGGTCCGCACGGGCGCCCCACCCTCGGTGCCATCGGCATGGTGCTGGTGGCCGAACGCCACGCCCGGCAGGGCATCGGTCGGCGGCTGATGCGGCACGTCGTCTCCCTGATGGGCACCACCCCGCTGACTCTGCACGCCACGCCGAACGGCCGTCCGCTCTACGAGGAGCTGGGATTCAAGACCACAGGCCGGGCGGAAATGGTGCGTGGCCGTCTCACACCGGACGCAACGACGTCGGGCGTTGTCACCCGCGCGGCCACGGCCGAGGACCTCATCGCGATCATCCGTCTCGACGAGGAAGTCTTCGGCACCGATCGGACGCACGTGATCACCCGCCTGCCCGCCTTCGCCGACCAGTTGCGGGTCGCCGAGGACGCCGGCCGGATCATCGGTTACGCGGCCGCATGGCCCAACATGGAGACCCAGGTAGTGGGCCCGCTGATCGCCAGGGACACGGAGACCGCGAAGGTCCTGCTGACCTCTCTCGCCGCCCGCACCGACCGACCGCTGCGCACCGACATCGACGTACGGCACGAGGAACTGCTGGCCTGGGTGAAGGCACGGGGCCTGGAGTCCGTCGCCTTCAACGCCGTGATGACCCACGGGATCACGGCGTTGCCGGGGGACTGGCGCCGCAGGTTCGCTCCGTTGACGGTGGCGGCCGGCTGAGCCGGACGAGACGGCAGAACGCCGGTTCCCGTGGTGGTCGGAAACCGGCGTTCCGGCGGACGTGTCAGATCAGACGAGCGTCTCCACGGCGGCCGTGGCGAAACCGTGGTCCTGCTCCGGGGCGCCGCCGCCGACCCCGAGGGCACCGATCAGCCGGCCGTCGCGGTGTACCGGCACCCCGCCCGCGATGAACAGCAGCGGCCGGTCGAGCGCGGTGGGCAGGGTGTGGAAGGGGCCACCGGGCTGCACGGCGTCGACGAGGTCGGCGGTGGGGGCGTTCAGCTGCAGCGCCGTGTACGCCTTGCGCGTGCTCGTCTCCCCGGAGATCAGTACGGCCCGGTCATCGCGCCGGAAGGCCAGCAGATGGCCGCCGGCGTCCAGGACGGTGACGCTGACCGTGACCCGGGCGGCCTCGGCTGCCCGGCGGGCGGCCGTGACGAGGGCTTCGGCGTCGTGAATGGTCAGAGGCGCGACGGTGGTGGTGCTCATGGGGGGAGCTTCTCCTTGCGATGTTGTCGAGGCTTGTCTGGGTTCGGCGTGACCGAGGTCTCGGTGCCGAGGTCGATGCGGTCGAGGCCCCCGGCTGATCAGGGACGCTCGCCGACTCACCGGGACGGCCCTGTGATCGGCGTGTCTCACCGCTGGACGGCGGTCCGCCGCTCGACGGGCACGCCGCCGGTGACCACGGCGTCGGCAGCGGCAGGGGGGTGGTCGCGGCGCTCCAGTGCGGCCGAGACGACGGCGAGGAGCAGGGCGCCCGCGGCGAGGGCGGCGCCGACCCAGTTCGGGGCGGTGTAGCCCAGTCCGGCCGCGATGACGAGGCCGCCGAGCCAGGCGGACAGCGCGTTGCCGAGGTTGAAGGCGCCGATGTTCACCGCCGACGCCAGGGTCGGCGCGCCGTGAGCCTGGTCCAGGACGCGCTTCTGGAGAGGCGGGACGGTGGCGAAGCCCAGGGCGCCGATCAGCACGATGGTGACGGCCGCCAGACCCTTGTTGTGCGCGGTGAGCGTGAAGAGCGCCAGGACGACCGCCAAGGCGCCCAGGGAGACGTACAGCATCGGCATCAGCGCACGGTCGGCGTACCTGCCGCCGACGAGGTTGCCGCCGACCATGCCGAGGCCGAACAGGATTAGCAGCCAGGTGACGGATCCGTCGGCGAAGCCGGCCACGTGCGTCATCATCGGCGCGATGTAGGTGATGGCAGCGAAGACGCCGCCGAAGCCGAGGACCGTCATCGCCATGGCGAGCAGCACCTGGGCGTTCTTGAAGGCGGCCAGCTCGTGCCGCAGGTGCACCCCCTCGGCTCGCGGCATGTCGGGCACCAGCTTGGCGATGCCTGCCAGGCCCACGACGCCGAGCACGGCGACGACGGCGAAGGTGACGCGCCAGCCGACGCTCTGTCCGACGAGGGTCCCCAGCGGAACCCCCACGACGTTGGCGACGGTGAGACCGGTGAACATCATCGCGATGGCTCCCGCCTTCTTGTCCGGGGCGACCAGGTCAGCGGCGACGACCGAGCCGATGCCGAAGAAGGCGCCGTGGGCGAGGGACGCGACGACGCGGCCGACCAGCATCACGCCGAACGACGGGGCGACGGCGGACAGCAGGTTGCCGACGATGAACAGGCCCATCAGCATCATCAGCATCCGCTTGCGGGAGACCTTGGTGCCGAGGACCGTCATGAGCGGAGCGCCGAACATGACACCGAGCGCGTAGCCGGTCACCAGGAAGCCGGCCGTGGGGATGGAGACTCCGAAGTCGCCCGCTACCTCGGGCAGCAGACCCATGATCACGAACTCGGTCGTACCGATGCCGAAGGCCCCGATCGCGAGGGCCAGAAGCGCGAGAGGCATAGGAGGTAACACCTTCCAGACGATTGCAGATGCGCTTTACGTGCGTTCACAATAGTTGCAGACGCGGGCTACATGCAACCGCCGTCTATTGCAGGGTTGCTCTATCCTGGTGTCAGCCGCTCCGGGACGGAGGAGAATCCCATGACTGCGACGGACCCCGCGCTCACCGCTCTCGCCCAGGGCTGGTGCGCCCTCTCCCTGCTGCACGGGAGGATCGAGGCCCACATCGAGCGCGCGCTACAGACCCGGCACGACCTGAGCGTGCGCGAGTACTCCCTGCTCGACGTGCTCAGCCGGCAGCACGACGGCAACGGGGGGCATCTGCAGATGAAGCAGGTGGCCGACGCCGTGGTCCTCAGCCAGAGCGCGACCACCCGGCTGGTGACCCGACTCGAGGACCGTGGCCTGCTCGAGCGCTACCTGTGCCCCACCGACCGCCGGGGCATCTACACCAACGTCACCGACGCCGGTCTGAAGCTGCTCGCCGAAGCCCGTCCGACCAATGACGCCGCCCTTCGCGAGGCACTCGACGAAGCCGCCAAGAACGCCGAACTGGCCCCGCTGGTACGGGTCGTGGAGTCACTGAGCACACCCGCCGCCGCCCTGGGCGCTTAGGGTTGCGAGCATGGGAGATCTTGAAATACGGGCCGCCGTCGCCGAGGACATCCCCGCGATCGTCGGCATGCTCGCGGACGACCCCCTGGGCGCACAGCGCGAGTCGCCGGACGACCTCGGCCCCTACCTGACCGCGCTGGAACGACTCACCGCCGACCCGAACCAGCGCCTGGTCGTCGCCGTCCGCGAGGGACGGGTCGTCGGGACGCTTCAGTTGACGATCATCCCCGGCCTGTCCCGGCGAGGTTCCACCAGGTCGGTCGTCGAAGGCGTGCGAGTGCACGCCGACGAGCGCGGCAGTGGCCTGGGCACGCGGTTCATCGAGTGGGCGATCGAGGAATCCCGGCGCGAGCACTGCCAGTTGATACAGCTCACCTCCGACAATACGCGCGCTGACGCACACCGCTTCTACGAGCGTCTGGGCTTCGTCGCGTCACACGTGGGCTTCAAGCTCCAGCTCTGAAGCGTCCTCGCCCCACAAAAGCGCCTTGTTTCACGTGAAACAAGGCGCTTCCTCCTCGCGAGCGGCTATCCGATGCCGCGCCAGCCCTCCGGGTCGACGCCGCCGGGCACAGCAGCCCTCTCGTCGTACGGCTGGCGCGTGAACACGAACGACCCGAGGTCCAGGTGGTCCACGCTCCCGTCAGGCCGCCGTACGGCCCGCAGGAGCTCTCCTGCGTAGTAACCCTCCAGCCCGGTCCAGGTGCCGTCCCCGTTCGCTACGAACCGGGAGCTCCGGCCACCGCCGGTCACCGGTCCGAGGGAGAGCATCCCGTCGGCCGTCACCCGCAGGGCGAAGGGGCTGGTTCCCCAGTGCCACTGTCCTGCCAGCTCCAGATCGGCGGGGTCGACCTTCCGCAGCGGGCGCCACGGCTCGGGAATCCGCGGCTCGGCCTCGGCGACGATCCGCACGAGATCGGCGGCCACCTGTGACGTCAGAAGGCCTGACGTGCAGTTGGCGAGCACCACCGCGGCCACGTCATCCGCCACACCGATGGTGAGGGTGGCCAAAAAGCCCGGCACCGAACCGGAGTGGCCGACGAGCAACCGGCCGTCCCGGTGCTGGATCTGCAGCCCGAGTCCATAGGTGGCTGCGTCCGCGACGTCAGGCAGTCCGGCCGGTGCCGCGGGTGTCCACATCTCACGCAGCGTCTCCGCGCGCAGGACACGGTCGTCGCCCCGGGCCAGAAAAGCGGCGAATCGCGCGAGGTCGCCTGTCGTGGACCAGAGCTGGCCCGCCGGGGCCATCCGCCCGAAGTCCTCGACGGGTTCGGGCAGGAGCACGTCGGCCCAGGGATGGACCGCCCAACCACCTGCGGCCGGCGCCTGCGAGCGAACGCTCGTGCGGTCGAGACCCAGAGGTTCGAGCACTTCCCGCCGCAGCACCCCCTCCCAGGACGCCCCGCGGAGCTCTTCCACGAGAGCACCCAGGAGTGAGTAACCGGGGTTCGAGTAGTGATGACGCCGGCCGGCCGGAAACGGGGCGGCCTGGTCGCCGAGGACGTCCGCGAGCCCGGGCCGCAGCGTACCCGGGGTCCGCTCCCACCAGGGGCCGGGCGACTCGGCCGCAAACCCTCCCGTGTGGGCCAGCAGTTGGGCCACCGTGGCCTTTCCCGCGCCGCTCCCGGGAAGGTGCTTCTCCACCGGGTCCTCGAGGTCGAGCGCTCCCTCGTCCCGCAGCCGCAGCACCAGAACGGCGGTGAAGGTCTTGGTGATCGAGCCGATCCGGTACTGCACGTTCTCGTCCGGAGCGTGCCCGTCGACCGAGGTCCGCGCCCCGTGCCACACAGCCCGTCCGTCCCGCACGACCGCGGCGACCAGCGACGGAGCCCGTCCCTCGGCCTGGGCCACGGCGATCCGGTGCAGCAGCGCCCGCCGGGTGCCGGGAAGGAGCTCTTCCTGAGGTGTCGTCATGGTCCCAGTCCACCCGTCGGCGCGGCCGGCGTCGAGCTCATTTCGCCCAGAGCACCTGTAGGATCTCGCCGCCGATGACATGTCGATCTTCCGTGACCTGCTGGTTCTCTGTTGTCTCATCGCGATGTCACCCGAGATCGGTGCCAGATCGATGCCATCCCCTCGGCGGAACGATGAGTCTGCGGCTGAGCCACCGAGCACCAGGACTACATGCGAGCTCAGATCGCGCACCGATGAGTTTCCCGCGCCGCGCCGGTCTGTGCGCGTGAGACCGACTCACGGAAGGCTGGCGCCATGCGGAAATTGATCTACGGCATGAACCTGACCCTGGACGGCTACATCGCCGCACCCGGCGATGACATCGGCTGGAGCGTGCCGAGCGACGAGCTGTTCCAGTTCTGGTCCGACCAGTTGCAGGCGACCGACCTGTCGCTGTACGGGCGCAAGCTGTGGCAGACGATGAGCTCCTACTGGCCGACCGGCGACCAGCGGCCCGACGCCACCCCGGCGGAGACCGAGTTCGCGCGCCGCTGGCGGGACATGTCGAAGGTGGTGTTCTCCTCGACGATCGACAAGGTCGACTGGAACACCCGCCTGGTCACCGGCGACGCGGTCGCCGAGATCACCCGGCTCAAGGCCGAGGACGGCGGCCCGATGGACATCGGCGGCGCGACGCTCGCCGGGGCGGCCATGCGGGCCGGGCTGATTGACGAGTACGTGCTGGCCACCGCGCCGGTCGTGGTGGGCGGCGGCACGCCGTTCTTCACCGCGCTGGACAGCTGGGTGAACCTGAACCTGGTGGAGACGCGGACGCTTCCCTGCGGCGTGATCCTGACCAGGTACGAGACGAGGCGCTGAGCGCCCGCCTCGCGACTCGACCGCCTGCAGGGCGAGAGGGGACCGTGCCGTCCGACACCCCGCAGGAGCACCGGATCAGGTCTGCGCCATGTCCACGAAGCGGGAGTAGTGGCCCTGGAAGGCGACGGTGATCGTGGCCGTCGGGCCGTTACGGTGCTTGCCCACGATGATGTCCGCCTCGCCCGCGCGCGGGGACTCCTTCTCGTAGGCGTCCTCGCGGTGCAGCAGGATCACCATGTCGGCGTCCTGCTCGATGGAGCCGGACTCACGCAGGTCGGACACCATCGGCTTCTTGTCCGTGCGCTGTTCGGGACCACGGTTGAGCTGCGAAAGCGCGATCACCGGGACCTCCAGCTCCTTGGCCAGCAGCTTGAGGTTACGGGACATGTCCGAGACCTCCTGCTGACGGCTTTCGGAGCGCTTGGAACCACCGGCCTGCATCAGCTGGAGATAGTCGATGATCACGAGCTTGATGTCGTTGCGCTGCTTCAGTCGGCGGCACTTGGCCCGGATCTCCATCATCGACAGGTTCGGGGAGTCGTCGATGTACAGGGGCGCGGACGAGACCTCGGGCATCCGGCGCGCCAGACGGGTCCAGTCCTCGTCCGTCATGGTGCCGGAGCGCATGTGGTGCAGGGCGACGCGGGCTTCGGCGGACAGCAGACGCATCGCGATCTCGTTGCGCCCCATTTCGAGAGAGAAGATGACGCTGGGCAGGTTGTGTTTGATCGACGCCGCGCGCGCGAAGTCCAGCGCGAGCGTCGACTTGCCCATGGCGGGACGGGCCGCGATGACGATCATCTGGCCCGGGTGCAGACCGTTGGTCAGCGAGTCGAGGTCGGTGAACCCGGTGGGCACACCCGTCATCTCGCCGCTGCGCGAACCGATCGCCTCGATCTCGTCGAGGGCGCCCTCCATGATGTCGCCGAGCGGGAGGTAGTCCTCGCTGGTGCGTTGCTCGGTGACCGCGTAGATCTCGGCCTGGGCGCGGTTGACGATCTCGTCGACGTCGTCTTCGCCCGCGTATCCCATCTGCGTGATGCGGGTGCCGGCCTCGACCAGGCGGCGCAGCACGGCGCGTTCATGGACGATCTCGGCGTAGTACTCGGCGTTGGCGGCTGTAGGCACCGTCTGGACGAGGGTGTGCAGATAGGACGCCCCGCCTACCTTGTTGATCTCGCCGCGCTTGGTGAGCTCGGCGGCGATCGTGATGGGGTCGGCCGGCTCGCCCTTGGCATAGACGTCCAGGACCGCCTGGAAGATCTTCTCGTGCGCGGGCTTGTAGAAGTCATGGCCCTTGAGGACCTCGACCACGTCGGCGATGGCGTCCTTGGACAGCAGCATGCCACCGAGAACGGACTGCTCGGCGTCGAGATCCTGCGGCGGTACCCGCTCGAAGGCGGTGCCACCGCCTTCCCACTCGCCGCTGTCCCGGCCGCGATCGTGCTGCTCGTCCCGACCGCGCCCCCCTTCACCGCGCCGCCGGGCAGGAGGCAGACGATCACTGGGCCCGCTGTCGGCCCACGGGTCGTCCAAGGGCTCGGAAATGCTCACCCGAGCGACCTCCTCCCGTCCGCCGAGCGGACCTCGCCATGCCTTCTTTCTACGGCACGGCACTGACAATTGAGAGCGCCAACTCCGTTTGTGCCGCGTCGGTTTTACGAGGGTTTTCTCGGCCGACGGACGGAGCGGGCGCCGGACCACGGTAGGCCCGTCTGCACCGTCAGCCAATCTGGTTATCCACAGGCCATGTGGACGACGGCCCCGATGCTGTGGAGAACTCCGCAAAACCTGTGCACGACTCGGTGGACAGCCCTGTGAACAAGCCCTCGACTTTTCTTGCGAAGCGTCCCTGACCTGCCCTTTCCCCATCCACCGGCTGTGCAGAAGAAAAAGTTGCCCGGTCGGACCAAGATCTCTTCGAACGGCGCCCGACAGGAGACGCAACACACGGAGAGGTAATGGTCAGATAGCCACTGGACCTCTTACCTGTGGACGATTAGATTGGTGGTCATGACACAGGCTCCCGCGCCCTCCGTGGCCGTCCGACGGCAGCACGATCGAGAGATCGTCGCACTGGCCGTCCCGGCCTTCGGCGCGCTCGTCGCCGAGCCGCTGTTCGTCATGGCCGACAGCGCGATCGTCGGCCACCTCGGCACCGCCCAACTTGCCGGACTCGGCATCGCCTCCGCTCTTCTTACGACAGCGGTCAGCATCTTCGTCTTCCTCGCCTACGCCACCACCGCCGCCGTAGCGCGCCGCGTGGGCGCCGGTGACCTGCCGGCAGCCATCCGCCAGGGCATGGACGGCATCTGGCTGGCGCTACTGCTCGGCGCCGCCGTGATCGCCGCCACCCTGCCCACCGCCCCGGCACTCGTGGAACTCTTCGGCGCCTCGGACACCGCCGCCCCCTACGCCACCACCTATCTGCGCATCTCGGCGCTCGGGATCCCGGCCATGCTCGTGGTACTGGCCGCGACCGGTGTCCTGCGTGGACTGCAGGACACAAAGACACCGCTCTACGTGGCCGGCGCGGGTTTCGTCGCCAACGCCGCTTTGAACGTCGTCCTCGTCTACGGCGTGGGCCTCGGGATCGCCGGCTCTGCCTGGGGCACCGTGATCGCCCAATGGGGCATGGCCGTGGTCTACCTGGCCGTGGTGGTCCGCGGCGCCCGGCGCCATGGCGCGTCTCTGCGCCCGGACGCCGCCGGCATCAAAGCCTCCGCCCAGGCCGGGGTTCCCCTGCTGGTCCGCACGCTTTCGCTGCGAGCCATCCTGATGATCGCCACCGCTGTGGCCGCCCGTCTCGGGGACGACGACATCGCGGCGCACCAGATCGCTCTGGGGTTGTGGAGCCTGCTGGCCTTCGCCCTCGACGCCATCGCCATAGCCGGGCAGGCCATCATCGGACGGTATCTCGGTGCCGACGACGCTCAGGGCGCCCGTGGCGTCTGCCGCCGCATGGTTCAGTGGGGCGTCGCCGTGGGTGTCGTGCTCGGCCTGCTGGTCGTGATCGCCCGACCACTGTTCCTGCCCCTGTTCACCAGTGACCCTGCGGTGAAGGAGGCCGCGCTGCCTGCTCTTCTCGTGGTAGCGCTCTCCCAGCCCATCTGCGGCATCGTCTTCGTTCTGGACGGTGTACTGATGGGCGCAGGAGACGGCACCTATCTCGCCTGGGCGATGGTTCTCACCCTGGCTGTCTTCGCTCCGGTGGCCCTGCTGGTGCCGGTTCTCGGCGGCGGTCTCACCGCGGTGTGGGGAGCGATGACGCTGATGATGGCAGTCCGGATGCTGACCCTCTGGCTGCGTGCCCGCTCCGGTCGCTGGATCATCACCGGCGCTACGCGCTGACCGTTTCACGTGAAACCGGCGGTCGCGTGAAACGGCCGACCGTGCAGGACCGGCGTTTCACGTGAAACAAGCAAGCGGAAGGGGCCGCACCCCGCGGGGTGCGGCCCCTTCCCAGCTCTTCGAGCCAAGTGCGGCGATCAGGCCGCGACTACCTCGATGTTGACCTTGGCGGCAACCTCGGGGTGCAGACGCACGGATGTCACGTGGGCGCCCAGGGTCTTGATCGCCGAGCCGAGCTCGATGCGGCGCTTGTCGACCTCGGGGCCACCGGCAGCCTTGATCGCCGAAGCGATGTCGGCCGGGGTGACGGAACCGAAGAGACGACCGGCGTCGCCAGAGCGCACGGCCAGACGGACCTTCACGCCTTCGAGCTGGGCCTTCACGGAGTTGGCCTGCTCGATGGTCTGGATCTCGTGGATCTTGCGAGCGCGACGGATCTGCTCGACGTCCTTCTCGCCACCCTTGGTCCAGCGGATAGCGAAATTCCGCGGGATCAGGTAGTTGCGAGCGTAACCGTCCTTGACGTCGACGACGTCACCGGCAGCACCGAGGCCAGAGACCTCGTGGGTGAGGATGATCTTCATTTGTCGGTCACCCTTCCCTTATCGCGCCTGGGCGGTGTACGGCAGCAGCGCCATCTCACGGCTGTTCTTGACGGCCGTGGCGACGTCACGCTGGTGCTGCGTGCAGTTGCCGGTCACGCGGCGGGCACGGATCTTGCCGCGGTCGGAAATGAACTTCCGCAGCATGTTCGTGTCCTTGTAGTCCACGTACGTGACCTTGTCCTTGCAAAAAGCGCAGACCTTCTTCTTAGGCTTGCGCACAGGCGGCTTCGCCATGGTGTTTCTCCTGTGTGATCAAGAAGTTGGGATACAACCCACCCTCGACCCGGACGTGCCCGGAGACCCGGGCCCGAACGGCCTAGAAGGGGGGTTCGTCCGAGTAGCCGCCGCCGGAGCCACCGCTGGCGGCGCCGCCGGAGTTTCCACCCCAGCCACCGGCACCGCCGCCGGCGCCCTGGTTGCCAGCGGCAGGAGCGCCGGTGGCCCACGGGTCGTCAGCGGGAGCGCTGCCGCCCTGCTGGCCGGCGCCGGAGTTTCCACCCCAGCCGCCGCCCTGCTGGCCGCCACCGCCACCGCCGCCGTAACCACCCTGGCCGCCCTGGCCACCGCGGCCGGAGGCCTTGGTGACCTTGGCCGTGGCACTGCGCAGGCTGGCGCCGACTTCCTCGACGTCCAGTTCGTAGACCGTGCGCTTGACGCCCTCACGGTCCTCGTAGGACCGCTGCTTCAGCCGGCCCTGCACGATGACGCGCATGCCTCGCTGGAGCGACTCCGCGACGTTCTCCGCCGCCTGACGCCAGACCGAGCAGGTCAGGAACAGGCTCTCGCCGTCCTTCCACTCGTTCGTCTGGCGGTCGAAGGTGCGGGGAGTGGACGCGACACGGAACTTCGCGACCGCCGCACCGGAGGGGGTGAAGCGCAGCTCGGGGTCGTCGACAAGATTGCCGACGACCGTGATGACGGTCTCGCCTGCCATGGGGGAACCTCTCGGCGGGTTTGCTGCTGGCTGCTAGTGCTGCTACTCAGAATCCCGAGATCAGCTGAGCGGGAGAGCTCAGTGGGTCTCGGGACGGAGGACCTTGGTCCGGAGGACCGACTCGTTCAGGTTCATCTGGCGGTCGAGCTCCTTGACGACCGCAGGCTCGGCCTGCAGGTCGATGACCGAGTAGATGCCCTCGGGCTTCTTCTTGATCTCGTACGAGAGACGACGGCGGCCCCAGGTGTCGACCTTCTCCACCTTTCCGTTGCCCTCACGGACGACGGAGAGAAAGTTCTCGATCAGCGGGGAGACAGCGCGCTCCTCGAGATCGGGGTCGAGGATGACCATCACTTCGTAGTGACGCATGTGGAACCCACCTCCTTTGGACTCAGCGGCCACGGTCGATCCGTGGCAGGAGGGTTGTGATGCGTACGCAACGGTATCGGCCGCCACTGACAATCGGGGTTCGGCTTACGCCTTCCCCGCTCTCAGCTGGGCGGACTCCCTGGCAATGCCTGGGCAGACACCGGTGCAGACGGTACAGACTACCTGCACACACGCTTCCGGTTGAAATCCGGCGTGGATGACCGTCAGTCTGTACACGTCGGGTGTGTATGGCGCTACGATGCGCCGCTTCCGCAGGAGGTGCCCCATGGCACAGGCATTGCGACCCAATACCGCCGGATCTCTCTTCGCCACCGACGGCAGAGCCCATCCCATCCAGGACGTCCTGCTGGCAGTGACTCTGGTGCTCGGCGTGACGGCGTTCATCACGTCGTTCTTCCACAGCCTTCATCTGCTCAGCTCCTGGGCCGGCCTGGTGGGGATCATGACCGGCGCGTACGGACAGTGGATCTCCGAGACCACCCGTGAGCGCTTCGGTCTGATCCTGGGTCTCGGTGCCGCGGCCTTCGGCTTCTTCATCGGAATGGCCCACGGCGGTCTCTTCGGCGGAGTCTGGTGACGTGACCGGCGCCGGTGCCCGCACCACGCACACCGCCGCGCCGGACATCGCGTAGGACACCGGACATCGCGTAGGACACCTACGAATCAGGACGGAACGCCCCGGCCGCACGCGGGCCGGGGCGCAGGTTCCGTACGCCCAGTCGGGCTGGTCGCGAGGCGCAGTAGGCTTCGGCGCGAGAGCCGGAGCCCCTGTACCCATGGGGACACACCAGCCCGAGGAGCGCCCCGAATGAGCCTGACCCTGAGGACGATCAGCCGCGAGCAGCATCTGGCATACATCCAGAGCCTGCCGTCGGCGAGCCACATGCAGGTTCCGGCCTGGGCCGACGTGAAGGCCGAGTGGCGTTCGGAGAACCTCGGTTGGTTCGACGAGCGCACCGGTGAACTGGTCGGCGTGGGCCTCGTCCTCTACCGCCAGCTGCCCAAGATCAAGCGCTACCTGGCCTACCTTCCCGAGGGCCCGGTCATCAACTGGTACGCGCCGAACCTGGCCGACTGGCTGGAACCGATGCTCGCGCACCTCAAGCAGCAGGGCGCCTTCTCGGTGAAGATGGGCCCGCCGGTGATCATCCGTCGCTGGGAGGCCACCTCCATCAAGGCGGGCATCCAGAGCCCGGACGTGAAGCGACTGCGCGACATCGAGGCCGACTTCATCGAGCCGCGCGCCTTCGAGGTGGCGGACAAACTGCGCCGCATGGGCTGGCAGCAGGGCGAGGACGGCGGCGCCGGCTTCGGCGACGTCCAGCCGCGCTACGTCTACCAGGTGCCGCTGGCGAACCGTTCCCTTGAAGAGGTCCACAAGAACTTCAACCAGCTGTGGCGCCGCAACATCAAAAAGGCCGAGAAGGCCGGCGTCGAGGTCGTCCAGGGCGGTTACCACGACCTCGAGGAGTGGCAGCGGCTGTACGAGATCACGGCCGTACGGGACCACTTCCGGCCCCGCCCGCTCTCCTACTTCCAGCGCATGTGGTCGGCCCTCAACACCGAGGACCCCAACCGCATGCGGCTGTACTTCGCCCGTCACAACGGCGTGAACCTCGCGGCGGCGACGATGCTGATCGTCGGCGGCCACGTCTGGTACTCCTACGGCGCGTCGGACAACATCGGCCGTGAGTTCCGGCCCTCGAACGCGATGCAGTGGCGGATGCTGCGCGACGCCTACGCGCTCGGCGGGACCGTCTACGACCTGCGCGGCATCTCCGACTCGCTGGACGAGACCGACCACCTCTTCGGCCTGATCCAGTTCAAGGTCGGCACCGGCGGACAGGCCGCGGAGTACCTCGGCGAGTGGGACTTCCCGCTGAACAAGCTGCTCCACAAGGCCCTCGACATCTACATGTCGCGCCGCTGACGTCACGTTCAGTGATTCCATACCTCTGACACCTCTGACGCGTTTCCCCACACCGCAGCCACGAGAAAGGTCCCAGGTCCGGCCATGGCGCTCACCCTCTACGTCGACACCGCGCGCTGGCGGGCGCATCACCAGCACGTGCAGGAGCAGTTCCCGGGACTCGTCCCGGTCTGCAAGGGCAACGGCTACGGGTTCGGGCACGACCGGCTGGCCGAGGAGGCCACCCGGCTGGGCTCGGACGTCCTCGCCGTCGGCACGACGTACGAGGCCGCGCGCATCAAGGACTTCTTCGGCGGCGACCTCCTGGTGCTGACGCCCTACCGGCGCGGTGAGGAGCCCGTCCCGCTGCCCGACCGGGTCGTGCGCTCGGTGTCGTCGATCGACGGCGTGTACGGCCTCGTGGGTGCTCGGGTGGTCATCGAGGTGATGTCTTCGATGAAGCGGCACGGCATCAGCGAGCAGGACCTGCCGCAGCTGCACGCCGCCATCGAGAACGTCAGGCTCGAGGGTTTCGCCATCCACCTCCCGCTGGACCGCACCGACGGCTCCGACGCCGTCGAGGAGGTCATCGGCTGGATGGACCGCCTGCGCGCGGCCCGGCTGCCGTTGCACACGATGTTCGTCAGCCACCTCAAGGCCGACGAACTCGCCCGCCTGCGGCAGCAGTTCCCGCAGACCCGCTTCCGCGCCCGTATCGGCACGCGGCTGTGGCTGGGGGACCACGAGGCCACCGAGTACCGCGGCGCCGTCCTCGACGTCACGCGGGTCGCCAAGGGTGACCGCTTCGGCTACCGGCAGCAGAAGGCGGCCTCGGACGGCTTCCTGGTGGTCGTGGCGGGCGGTACCTCGCACGGAGTGGGACTGGAGGCCCCCAAGGCCCTGCACGGCGTCATGCCGCGCGCCAAGGGCGTCGCCCGGGCCGGCCTCGCCACGGTGAACCGGAACCTGTCCCCGTTCGTCTGGGGCGGCAAGCAGCGCTGGTTCGCCGAGCCGCCGCACATGCAGGTGTCCATCCTGTTCGTGCCCTCGGACGCGCCGGAGCCGCACGTCGGCGACGAACTCGTGGCCCATCTGCGGCACACCACCACACAGTTCGACCGGATCGTGGATCGCTGAGGCGCGACGCCGAAGGGCGCAGCAGGCAACGGGAAAGGCCGTACACGGAGACTCCGTGTACGGCCTTTCCCCTTGACCCGTCGGCAGGTCCAGACACCGCCGGTCATACCCTGTTCGCTCAGAGCGAACGATCCGCGGTGTCCTGTTTGCCCCAGTCCACCTGCGGCCCGTCGAAGTGGGATGCGTGCCGCGGCGGATGCGCCGCGGCACCGAGCACGAAGACGTCCTCCGCCCCGTCGAGCACTCCGCCCGAGGGGTCGTCGTCGCCCGCCTGCCGCACCACGTCCCGCTCCGGCATCAGGATGTCGCGGACGACCACGCCGCACAGGTACAGCGTTCCCAGCAGGTGCACGCCGATGGCCCAGTGGTAGCCGTCGGCCGGCAGGCCCTTGTGGGCGTCTCCGCTCATCGTGTACGCGAGATACATCCAGATGCCCAGGAAGTAGGCGACCTCGCACGCCTGCCAGATCAGGAAGTCCCGCCACTTCGGTCGGGCCAGCACCGCCAGCGGCACCAGCCACAGGACGTACTGCGGCGAGTAGACCTTGTTGGTGAGGATGAAGGCGGCCACGATCAGAAAGGCCAGCTGGGCGAAGCGGGGACGACGGGGCGCTGTCAGCGCCAGCACGGCCACACCCGCGGCGCACACCACGACGAGAAGCGTGGCGAGGGTGTTGACGCTGTCGGTGGTGAGTGGATCGCTCGAGTTCTGCGCCATGATCAGCCAGAAGGAGCCGAAGTCGACGCCCCGCTCCTGGCTGAACCGGTAGAACTTCGACCACCCGTCGAAGGCGAAGAGCATGACGGGCAGGTTCACCACCAGCCAGGCGACGACCGCACCACCGGCGGCCTTGCCGAAGTCCCGCCACTTCCCCGCACGCCAGCACAGCACGAACAGGGGGCCGAGCAGGAAGACGGGATAGAGCTTGGCGGCCGTGGCGAGCCCCAGCAGGATGCCGAAGGCGAGAGACCGGCCCCGCGACCACATCAGCATCGCCGCGGCCGTCAGAGCGACCGCCAGCAGGTCCCAGTTGATGGTCGCCGTCAGCGCGAAGGCGGGCGCCAGGGCGACCAGCAGGCCGTCCCACGGGCGCCGGGCGTGCGTCCGGGCCACGCAGACGGCGATGACCGCCGCGCACGCCATCAGCATCCCGGCGTTGACCATCCAGTACCACTGTTCCTGGTCCTGGATGCTGCCGCTGCCCGGCGTCAGCCAGCCGGCCACCTCCATGAACACGCCGGTCAGCACCGGGTACTCGAGGTAGTCCATGTCGCCGGGAAGCTTGTCGAAGTACGGCACGAGTCCGTCGGCGAACCCGCGTCCCTGGTAGAGGTGCGGAATGTCCGAGTAGCAGGCGTGCGTGTACTGGGTGGTGGCGCCGAAGAACCAGCCGCCGTTGTAACAGGGCGCCTTCTGGATCAGCCCCAGGGCGAACATCCCGATCGCCACGAGCGCGACGATCCGTACGGGAGTCCACCAGGACGTCCCGATCAGGGCCCGGCGGCCGACGGGACCGCCGATCAGCTCACTGCCGGCCGCGGCCACCGGGTCATCGCTGGTCGGCTTCACCGGATCCGGCTCGTGCGCGCGCGTCGGCGTCGATTCTGCACTGGGCATGAGCGACATCCTGCCGTACGTACCTAGGAAAACGCCGAGGGCCGCCCCACCTCGTTCGGTGGAGCGGCCCTCGTTTCACGTGAAACATGCGCATGTTTCACGTGAAACACGCAAGTGGGGCAGCGGTGCGGTCAGCCGCCCGGGCCTCCGAAGAAGCCGTTGCTGGTATTCCCTCTGATGTCGCTTTCCGTCTCGGTGGCGGTGGCTGACGGGCTGGTTTCGCCCGAGCCACCGTTTCCGTTCCCGTTGCTCGTCCCTCCGTTCTCCTCTTCGCAACCGAAGAACTTGGAGCAGGTCTCGGTGGCCGACGGGGAGGGCTCGGCCTCCGTCTCGCTGGGGGACGCGGACGGCGACGGCGACTCCTCTTCGGTCTCCGTGGCCGAAGGCGTCGGAGTCGGGGACGGTTCCGCGTTCACGACCTCGCCGATCGGCTGGGGGTCCGGGAAGTCCTTCGCCTTCGTGCCCTTCAGCGCCTCGGCCATGTAGTCGTGCCAGATCTGCGCTGGGAAGGAGGCACCGTGGATCTTCTCCTGGCCACCTGTTCCGAACATCTCCAGGAACGTGCGGTTCTTGTTCGATTCGTCGTCGTCGTAGCGGAACATGGTGACCGCGGTCGACAGCTGCGGCGTGTAGCCCACGAACCAGGCCGACTTGTTGCCGTCGGTGGTACCGGTCTTGCCGGCCACCTCGCGGCCGGGGAGCTGGGCGTTGGTACCGGTGCCCTTCTCGACCACGGTCTTCAGAACGTCCGTGACGTTGTCGGCGACCTTCGCGGTGAACGCCTGCTTCGTCTCGGTCTCGTGCGTGAAGATCTGGCCCTTCTCGCTCGTGACCTTCTCCACGGAGTAGGGATCGCGCTGCTTGCCGCTGGCGGCGAAGGTGCCGTACGCGCCCGCCATCCGGATGGCGCTCGGGTCGGAGATGCCGATCGAGAACGACGGGAAGCCGCTGTTGGTCAGGCTGGACTCCTTCAGGCCCGCGCTGATGGCGGATTCCTTCACCTTGTCCAGACCGACGTCCATGCCGAGCTGCACGAAGGCGGAGTTCACCGACTCGCGCATCGCCTCCCGGAGGTCGATCTTGTACTTGGGCGGACTCCCGAGCGAGACGTTGCCGTCATTGGTCTGAAGCCACTCCTCGCCCTTCTCGTTCTTCCAGACCGAACCGTCGTAGTTCTCGATCTTGAGCTTGTTCTTGCCGCTGAACAGGCTCTTGGGCGACACGATCGTGCGTTCGTCCTGCGCCTGCGACGTCCCCAGATCCGGGTCACGCACGCCCCACGTCATCGCGGCGGCCAGCACGAACGGCTTGAAGGTCGAGCCCACCTGGGCACCGGTCTGGTCGGCGTTGTCGGTGAAGTGCTTGGTGGCGTCCTCACCTCCGTAGATGGCCCGGATGGCGCCGGTGTCCGGTTCCACGGACGCTCCGCCGAACTGGACGTGCGTGTCCGTGTCCGGTCGTTGCTTCGGCTTGATGTTGGCCTTCTGGACCTTCGCGACCGAGTCCGCGAGCTGCTTGACCTTGTTCTTGTCGAAGGTCGTGTAGATCGAGTAGCCGCCCTGCTGGAGCAGGTCCTGGGTGATCCCGGTCTTCTTGCTGTTGGTGACCAGGTACCCGTTGGCCAGGTCCACGAGGTAGCCGACCTGGCCCTTGAGGTCCGTGTTCGACCGGGGGTTCTGCCACTTGGGGAGCTTGGGGTACTGGGCCCGCACCGAGGCTTTCAGATGGCCGTACTCGACCATCTTGTCGAGCGTGTCCTGCATCTGGAGCTCGGCCCGCTTGCTGTTGGCCGCGGGCGTGGCGCCGACCGGGTCGACGGAGGTCGCGCCGGCGGGGTCGTAGTAGGTGGCGCCCTTCAGCATGGCGGCCAGGAAGGCGCACTCGCCCGGGTTGAGCTTGATCGCGTCCTTGTTGAAGTAGGCGCGGGCGGCGGCCTGGATTCCGTAGGCGTTGCGTCCGTAGTACGCGGAGTTCAGGTAGCCGGCCATGATCTGGTCCTTGTCGACCTCGGCGCCCACCTTGATGGACACGAAGATCTCCTTGAACTTCCGGGAGATCGTCTGCGACTGGTCGTTCAGCATGGCGTTCTTCACGTACTGCTGGGTGATCGTCGATCCACCCTGCGTCTGGCCGCCCCGGGCCATGTTGAACACGGCGCGGGCGATGCCCTTGGGGTCGATGCCGCTGTCGTCGTAGAAGGTCTTGTTCTCCTGCGAGATCACCGCCCAGCGCATCTCCTCCGGGATCTGCGAGAGGCCGATGTTCTGCCGGTTCGTCTCACCACCGGTGGCAACCATCTGGCTGCCGTCCTTCCAGTAGTAGACGTTGTTCTGCGCCGTCGCCGTCTTCGCGACGTCCGGGATGCCCACCATGGCGTACCCGATGCCCGCCACGGCCACCAGACTGCCCACGAAGCCGACGAACAGGCCCGCGACCAGCTTCCAGGACGGCATCCAGCGCTGCCAGCCGTACTTGCCGGCGCGCGGGTAGTCGATCAGGCGCTTGCTGTCGGGCGCCGGTCGCCCTCTGCCGCGTCCGGGGCCGGCCGGGGCTCCCCGACGGCCTCCTGTGGGCTCGGCCGCTCTACGCCGCCCGCCCGAGTCTCTCTGGGACGCGCGCCGGGCGTCGGCGCGGTTGCCGTGCGAGTGCTCTTCGCCTCCGGCCCCGAGACCCAACCCGTAGTCGGAAGGAGATCCGGTGGCGCCTCGCGGTGCCGCGCGGCGGCCGGAGGACGGACCGGACTGGCCGCGTCGGGCCGCGGCACGTCCGCCTTCCTGCGACTGCGGCGGTTTGCGACGGTGCTCGCTCATCGAACGATTACTCCTCGGGCAGGCGCATCCGTGCGCGCCTGGAAAGGGCGGCTGGTTTCCTGTCCCCCCGAAGTACGGATGTGGTCGGTCGCGCATTCACCCGTACTGCACCGAGGACCTCGACGCCCCCCGGCGTCTCATGGGTCCCGGTGGTGTGCATGGCGCACAGACTACGCACCGTCAAAACCCGCCTCGGCCCGAAGTTCATACCAAACCAGGCAACTTGCCCTCAACGAATCGGTGATGTGATCCCGTTCACCCTTTCCCCCCTTGTCGCATCCGGAAGGCCGTTCTATCGTCGTGATGTATCGAGTCGATACATCAGCGCGACATAAGACCGAGAGGAGGCGACGATGAGCCGGCGTGCCGGAATCCTTGAGTTCGCCGTCCTCGGTCTTCTCCGTGAGTCCCCGATGCACGGCTATGAGCTGCGCAAACGACTCAATACGTCACTGGGTGTGTTCCGTGCGTTCAGCTACGGCACGCTCTATCCCTGCCTCAAGACGCTGGTCACCAACGGCTGGTTGATCGAGGAGCCGGGAAACACCCACGAAGACGCCCTCGCCGCTCCACTCGCAGGGCGTCGCGCCAAGATCGTCTACCGGTTGACGGCGGAGGGTAAGGAGCACTTCGAGGAGCTGCTCTCGCAGACGGGCCCCGACGCGTACGAGGACGAACACTTCGCCGCTCGCTTCGCCTTCTTCGGGCAGACGTCACGCGATGTCCGCATGCGCGTACTCGAGGGCCGCCGCAGCCGGCTGGAGGAGCGTCTCGAGAAGATGCGCGCCTCCCTGGCGCGCACCCGGGAGCGCCTCGACGACTACACGCTTGAGCTCCAGCGCCACGGTATGGAGTCCGTGGAGCGCGAAGTGCGCTGGCTGAACGAGCTCATCGAGAGCGAGCGGGCCGGACGGGACCTGACAGGTTCCGCCTCCGGGGGGCCCGCTCAACAGAACACCACATCTGGATCGACGGGCGGCCTGCCCCGCCCCGGGGACACCCCCGGGACGGATCTGCCCGACGAAACCGCCACGTGAGCGCCCGTTCAGGGCCTCACTCGTACACACAGGGAGCAACCGGAATGGGTTCGGTTCGCGTAGCCATCGTCGGCGTCGGAAACTGCGCCGCCTCGCTGGTTCAGGGCGTCGAGTACTACAAGGACGCCGATCCGGCGTCCAAGGTCCCGGGTCTGATGCACGTGCAGTTCGGCGACTACCACGTCGGTGACGTCGAGTTCGTCGCCGCCTTCGACGTCGACGCGAAGAAGGTCGGCCTCGACCTCTCGGACGCCATCGGTGCCAGCGAGAACAACACCATCAAGATCTGCGACGTCCCGAACAAGGGCATCACGGTTCAGCGCGGCCACACGCTGGACGGTCTCGGCAAGTACTACCGCGAGACCATCGAGGAGTCCGCCGAGGCCCCGGTGGACGTCGTCCAGATCCTCAAGGACCGCCAGGTCGACGTCCTCGTCTGCTACCTGCCCGTCGGTTCCGAGAACGCGGCGAAGTTCTACGCCCAGGCCGCCATCGACGCCAAGGTCGCGTTCGTCAACGCCCTTCCGGTCTTCATCGCCGGTACCAAGGAGTGGGCGGACAAGTTCACCGAGGCGGGCGTCCCGATCGTCGGCGACGACATCAAGTCCCAGGTCGGCGCCACCATCACGCACCGTGTGATGGCGAAGCTGTTCGAGGACCGCGGTGTCCGGCTCGAGCGCACCATGCAGCTCAACGTCGGCGGCAACATGGACTTCAAGAACATGCTGGAGCGCGACCGCCTCGAGTCCAAGAAGATCTCGAAGACGCAGGCCGTCACCTCGCAGATCCCCGACCGCGACATGGGCGCGAAGAACGTCCACATCGGTCCGTCGGACTACGTGGCCTGGCTCGACGACCGCAAGTGGGCGTATGTCCGCCTCGAGGGCCGTGCGTTCGGTGACGTCCCGCTGAACCTGGAGTACAAGCTCGAGGTCTGGGACTCCCCGAACTCCGCGGGCGTCATCATCGACGCCCTGCGCGCCGCGAAGATCGCCAAGGACCGCGGCATCGGTGGCCCGATCCTGTCCGCGTCCTCGTACTTCATGAAGTCCCCGCCGGTCCAGTACTTCGACGACGAGGCGTACGCGAACGTCGAGAAGTTCATCCGCGGTGAGGTCGAGCGCTGACTCGACGCGCACGGAAAATTCGCTCCTGCCAGGGCTGAGGAGGGTCCCCGGGTCGCCTGACCCGGGGACCCTCCCCGTATGTGAGGCTGTCCCCCATGGCCGTCGTCCGTGATCTGCGCGTCCTGCTGCGCTTCGGGAACTTCCGGCGGCTGCTCGCGGTGCGGCTGCTCTCCCAGTGCGCGGACGGCGTCTACCAGGTCGCGCTCGCCACTTACGTCGTCTTCTCCCCGGAGAAACAGACCTCGGCCGGCGCGATCGCCTCCGCCATGGCGGTCCTGCTGTTGCCGTACTCGCTCGTCGGCCCCTTCGCCGGTGTCCTGCTGGACCGCTGGCGGCGCCGACAGGTCTTCCTCCACGGCAACCTGCTGCGCGCCCTGCTGGCGTCCGTGACGGCCGTCCTGATGATCAGCCATGTCCCCGACTGGCTCTTCTACGTCTCCGCTCTGTGTGTCACCGCGGTCAACCGCTTCGTCCTCGCGGGCCTGTCGGCGGCTCTGCCACGCGTCGTCGACGGCGAGCGCCTGGTCATGGCCAACTCCCTCTCCCCGACCGCCGGAACGCTCGCCGCGGTCGCGGGCGGTGGTCTCGCCTTCGTCGTCCGGCTGGTGATCGCGGACTCCGACGCCGCGGTGGTGCTGCTGGGCTGCGCGCTGTACCTGTCCGCGGCGCTCGCCTCCCTGACCATGGCGGCGGATCTGCTCGGACCCGACCCTGATCAGGTCTGGCCCCGGCTGGCGAGCGCGCTCAGCGGCACCGCCCGCGGCCTGTCGGCGGGCCTGCGCCACCTGGTCGAGCCCGAACGCCGGGAGGCCGCCTGGGCGCTCGGCGCGATCTCCCTGATGCGGTTCTCCTACGGCGCCCTGACCGTCATGGTGCTGATGCTGTGCCGGTACGCCTGGTCGTCCGACCCGGCCGACGGACTGGCCCTGCTGGGGCTGGCCGCAGGGGTGTCCGGGGTGGGCTTCTTCGTCGCCGCGGTGGTCACTCCCGCGGCTGCCGGACGGCTGGGCCCGGCCCGCTGGATCGTCGTCTGCTCCGCGGCCGCCGCGGTCCTGGTGCTCGCCCTCATGCCGCCGTTCACCCAGCTCACCACGTTCTTCGCGGCGTTCGTGCTGGGGCTGGTCACCCAGGGCGCGAAGATCGCCACCGACACCATCGTCCAGTCGTCCGTGCAGGACGGCTTCCGCGGCCGGATCTTCTCTCTCTACGACGTCCTGTTCAACGTAGCCTTCGTAGGCGCCGCCGCTGTCGCCGCTCTGATGCTGCCGCCTGACGGACGTTCCACCGCATTGGTGGTCACGATCGCCGTTATCTACGGCGTAATTGCTGCCGCTATGACCCGCTTTGAAAGTCGGCGAGTGTCACATCAATGACACAGACTCCCCTTCGGCTACGGGGTTGTCAGTGGGGCCCGGTAACTTACGTGCGTCTTACTTCGCGAGTGATTTCGCGCCACACGTCTAAGTTTTCTAGGGGGACCCCAAGTGTCGACTCCGCCGCCCCAGGGCCAGAACCCGTTCGCGCAGCAGGGCCAGCAGCCCTACGGCCAGCCCCAGGGCCAGGCGCCGTACCCGCCGCAGCCCGGCTACCCGCAGCCGGGCGCCGCTCCCTACGGTGCGGTCCCGCCGGAGCAGCCCCGCCGCAAGGTCGGCTTCAAGCTGATCAAGAACGTCGTCATCGTTCTCGCGGTCATCGGCGTGGGCATCGGCGTCTACATATCCAACAAGGATGACGCCAACACGGCGGCGGTCGGCGACTGCATGCACCGCGGCAGCAGCAGCGACGACAATCCCGACCTCGAGGTCGTCAAGTGCGACTCCTCGCAGGCTCAGTACATCGTGCTGGCGAAGATCAAGGGTACGTACACGCAGGTCACGGCCGACAGCAAGTGCGCAGAGCAGGCCAAGGACTACCAGTACCAGTACACCGAGACCGGTGGCAGCAGTAACTTCCTGCTCTGCCTGAAGGACTACAAGAAGTAGGGCAGTTGCAGTCAGGGGCGGTGTTTCACGTGAAACACCGCCCCTTCGCATGTGCGCCTGTCGTGTCGCGGGGGTCATGTTTCACGTGAAACATGACCCCCGTTTCACAGAGTCAGTCCTGTGCGGACCACCACTCCTTGAGCGCCGCCACCGCCGCGTCGTACTCCATCGGTCCATGCTCCAGGCGCAGTTCCAACAGGTGCTTGTACGCCTTCCCGATGGCAGGCCCGGGGCCGACCCCCAGGATCTCCATGATCTGGTTGCCGTCCAGGTCGGGGCGGATCGCGTCCAGCTCTTCCCGCTCCTTCAGCTGGACGATGCGCTCCTCCAGCCCGTCATACGCACGCGAGAGCGCAGCCGCCCTGCGCTTGTTCCGCGTCGTGCAGTCCGAGCGGGTCAGCTTGTGCAGGCGGTCGAGGAGCGGTCCGGCGTCCCGCACATAGCGACGCACCGCGGAGTCCGTCCACTCGCCGGTGCCGTACCCGTGGAAGCGCAGGTGGAGTTCGACCAGCCGGGAGACGTCCTTCACCAACTCGTTGGAGTACTTCAGCGCCGTCATGCGCTTCTTCGTCATCTTCATTCCGACCACCTCGTGGTGGTGGAACGAGACGCGGCCGTCGTTCTCGAAGCGCCGGGTGCGCGGCTTGCCGATGTCGTGCAGCAGCGCGGCCAGCCGCAGCGTGAGGTCGGGGCCGTTCTCCTCCAGGGCGATGGCCTGCTCGAGGACGATCAGGGTGTGCTCGTAGACGTCCTTGTGCCGGTGGTGCTCGTCGCTCTCCAGCCGCAGGGCGGGCAGCTCGGGCAGCACATGGTCGGCGATGCCGGTGTCGACCAGCAGCGCCAGCCCCTTGCGCGGGTGTGCGGACAGGATCAGCTTGTTCAGCTCGTCCCGTACCCGCTCGGCCGAGACGATCTCGATGCGGCCGGCCATCTCCTTCATCGCCGTGACCACCTCGGGGTCGACCTCGAAGTCGAGCTGGGCGGCGAAGCGGGCGGCGCGCATCATCCGCAGGGGGTCGTCCGAGAAGGACTCCTCCGGCGTGCCCGGGGTGCGCAGCACGCGGGCCGCGAGGTCCTCGAGGCCACCGTGCGGGTCGATGAACTCCTTCTCGGGAAGCGCCACGGCCATGGCGTTCACGGTGAAGTCCCGACGGACGAGGTCCTGCTCGATGGAGTCGCCGTACGACACCTCGGGCTTGCGCGAGGTGCGGTCGTAGGCCTCGGACCGGTAGGTGGTGACCTCGATCTGGAAGCATCGATCAACGTCTCCGACGCGGGCGTCCTTCTGGACCCCGACGGTGCCGAACGCGATCCCGACCTCCCACACGGCGTCCGCCCATGGCCGGACGATCTTCAGGACGTCCTCGGGTCGCGCGTCCGTGGTGAAGTCCAGATCGTTGCCGAGCCGGCCGAGCAGCGCGTCCCGGACCGAGCCGCCGACCAGGGCGAGAGAGAACCCGGCCTCCTGGAAGCGGCGGGCTAGGTCATCGGCGACAGGGGCGACCCGCAGCAGTTCACTGACCGCGCGATGCTGCACCTGGCTCAGGACGCTGAGATTGTCTTCGTTGGCGTTCGGCACAACAGAAGAGGGTACGTGGCCCGGCCGATCGGGGGCGCCCCGATTTAGAGTGCGCGGACATCATCTCTGTTAGCCGGGCAGGACGGCCCTTAACGCATAGACCTCCTGTTCTCCTCATACCCGCCGATAGCGGACGATCCGACCGGCTTCCACGATCTTGTGGAGCAGTCCGCGGCACTTCCCCTCAGCGCGCATCGTTACGATGCGTGGACGCACATTCCGACGACCACTGACGACGACGAGGGACGGGCGAACGCGTGGCCGAGGCGGCAGACTTTCCGGGGATGACTCCCTCACCTGCCCGCCGGTGGCTGCGGCGCACCGGCACACTGCTCGCCGGGGCGCCCCTGCTGGCCGGTCTGCTCCAGCTGCCCGCCGCCCCCGCGCAGGCCGCCGGCCAGGCGTCCGCAAAGGAGGCCTCCGACGCCGGCACCGTGGCTGTCACCGTCGACTCCCTCAGCCCCGCCGCTCCCACCGACGGGGACACCCTGACGGTCTCCGGCACGGTCACGAACAACGGCAAGCAGGCGGTCACCGACGCCCACGTGGGTCTGGGAGTGGGATCCGCGCTCACCACCCGCTCGGCGATCGACAGTGCCGCCAAGCGCGCGGACGCCCTCTCCGGCGACGACGGCTCCGAGGTGGGCGGCAAATACGTCGCCGAGTTCGCCAAGCTCACACCGGGCGTCTCCGAGCACTTCAGCATCTCCGTCCCGGTCGGCAAGCTCGACCTGGACGACGACGGCGTCTACCCGCTCGGTGTCTCCCTCTCGGGTGAGACGGCCGCGCAGCCGTGGGAGCGGGTGCTGGGCGTCCAGCGGACCTTTCTGCCGTGGCAGCCCGACGAGGCGGACGCCCCCACCAGGACGACGGTGCTGTGGCCGCTGGTCTCCAGCGTCCACATGTCGGCGGAGACCGGTTCGAACGCCCAGCAGACGCCGGTCTTCCTCAACGACGACCTGGCCAAGGAGCTCTCTCCCGGCGGCCGCCTGGAGCAGCTTCTGAGCCTGGGCAAGGAGCTGGACGTCACCTGGGTGATCGACCCGGACCTGCTGGCGTCCGTCGACGCCATGACCGGCACCTACCGCGTCCGGGGCGACGGGGACACCACCACGGCCGGCACCCACCAGGCGGTCGCCAAGCAGTGGCTCCACGAGCTCCAGAACGCGGTGCTCGGCAAGGAGGTCGTGGCGCTGCCGTTCGCCGATCCCGACCTGGCCTCGCTCGCCCACAACGGCACCGGTGTCGCCGGCTCGCTGAGCCAGCTCAAGGCGGCCACCGACGTCGCCGCCACCACCGTGGAGACCGTGCTCCATGTGACCCCGAACACGGACTTCGCCTGGCCGGTGGACGGCGCCGTCGACCCGTCGATCGTCAAGGTCGCCACCTCGGCGGGCGCCGACAAGGTCATCGCGCGCGGCGACAGCCTGACGGAGAACGGCGATCTCACCTACACCCCGTCCGCGGCCCGGCCCATCGGCGGCGGCACCACGGCGGTGGTCGCGGACGCCCGGCTGTCGACGGCGTTCCAGGGCGATCTGACGAATGCGTCCACCTCCACGCTCGCGGTGCAGGAGTTCCTCGCCCAGAGCCTGGCCCTGAACCTTCAGACCGGCAAGCAGCGCAGTGTCGTCGTCGCCCCGCAGCGCATGCCGACCACGACCCAGGCCCGGGCGCTGGCGGAGGCCGTCACCACGCTCCAGGGCGGCACCTGGTCGCAGTCGCAGCAGCTCGCGGCGGCCGCCAAGGCCAAACCCGACCCGGACGCCACGACGAAGGTGCCGTCGAGGTCGGCGTACCCGTCCTCGCTGCGCAAGCAGGAGCTGCCCCGTTCGGCCTTCGAGCAGATCGCGTACACGCAGGACAAGCTCGACAACTTCAAGGTGATCCTCGCCAACGAGGCGCGGGTGGTGACCCCCTTCGGGCGGGCCATAAACCGGGAGATGTCCACGTCCTGGCGGGGCCGGAACACCGCCGCGAGTTCGTTCCGCCAGGGCGTGCAGGCCTATCTCGACACCCTCACCGGCCAGGTCAAGCTGATCGACAAGTCGGAGACCAAGCTCTCCGGCCGAAGCGCCACGATCCCGGTGACCGTGCAGAACAACCTGGTGCAGGGCGTCGACCATCTGGTCCTCCGGCTCACCTCCAAGAACCCGACCCGCCTCGAGATCTCCGACGAGGCCTACGCCGAGCAGCGCGTGACGGTCTCCGGCGGGCACACCACGACGGTGAAGTTCACCACGTCCGCCAAGGTCAACGGCCAGACGACGGTGGTCGCCCAGCTGTACACCGAGGACGGCCAGAAGTACGGCGAAGAGGTCGCCTTCGACGTGCGGGTCACCGAGATCACCGCCACGGTGATGCTGGTCATCGGCGGCGGCGTCCTGCTGCTCGTGCTGGCCGGCTTCCGCATGTACACCCAGCGCAAGCGTGCCGCGGCCCGGGAAGCCGAAGAGTCCGACGCGACCGACGAGGACGGCGAGGACGGCGAGGACGGTCCGGACGAGGCGGGTGAGGCGGGCCAGCCCGCCGACGGCCCGGAGAACGCCGGGAACCACACGAACCGTCCCGAGAAGAAGTCCGGCGGCCGAGCGGGAACAGCCGACCCGGAGCAGCCGAGTGACGAGACACCGGACACCGCAGTGGAAAGCACAGACCCGTCCGGCACGGGTGAGAGAGTGGACCGTTGAGGATGTCGTGGCCGGTCGGCCCGGGACGATGAGGTGGGGTAACCATGAACGCGCCGTACGACGGTGACCGCGGCCAGGCCGCGGGCGGCTCGGGCCACCCCGAGGGCCCGCCGCCCGAGCATGGCCAGGTGCCGCCGCAGCACCCCGCGGACATGTACCTCCAGGACGCCTACGACCAGGACCCCTACCGGTCCCAGGACCTCACCGCGCAGGACCCGGTCGCCGAGGCGCTCTATGACCGTGCCGCGCACCCCCCGCCGCCGCCGGGCATGCAGCAGCCGCAGCAGCCGCTCTACGGACGGCCCCCGCAGTCTCCGTACGCCCCCGACCCGCGGGTATGGGCCCAGACCCCGGCGCCCGAGCCGGAGGGCCCCACCCAGTACCTGCCCTACGGCGACGACCCCCGTACGACGCAGTTCGTGGGCGTGGACGACCTGGTGACGCACTCCGGCGAGGAGCAGCACCAGCCCGACGCCTTCGCCCACCTCTTCCGGGACCAGCAACAGGCCGGCGCCCGCTCCGCGGACTCGCCGTCGGTGCCCGGCCCGACGCCCGCTCCCGGGGGACAGGGAGCGGTTCCGGCGTACCAGGCCCCGATGGATGCCTCGTCCGCGTCCGACCAGACCATGAACCTCACCGCCACGCCGGCCGCGCCCCCCGCCGCGGCCGCCCCTGCCGCGAAGAAGGGCGGACGCGCCGGCGGCCTGCTGAAGTCCAGCGCCGTCATGGCGGCGGGCACGATGGTGTCCCGCCTCACCGGCTTCGTCCGCTCCGCGCTGATCGTCTCGGCGCTGGGTGTCGGTCTGCTCGGCGACACCTTCCAGGTCGCCTACCAGCTGCCCACGATGATCTACATCCTGACCGTCGGCGGCGGCCTCAACTCGGTCTTCGTTCCGCAACTCGTGCGCGCCATGAAGGAGGACGAGGACGGCGGCGAGGCGTACGCCAACCGCCTGCTCACGCTGGTCATGGTGGCGCTCGGCCTGCTCACGGTCGCAGCGGTCTTCGCGGCGCCCGTCCTGATCCGCCTCCTGTCCGACTCGGTCGCCAGCAACCCGGCGGCCAACGAGGTCGGCGTCACCTTCGTCCGCTACTTCCTGCCCTCGATCTTCTTCATGGGCGTCCACGTGGTGATGGGACAGATCCTCAACGCGCGCGGCAAGTTCGGCGCGATGATGTGGACGCCGGTCCTGAACAACATCGTCATCATCGTGACGCTGGGCATGTTCATCTGGGTCTACGGCACCTCCGCCGACTCCGGCATGAAGGTCACGACCATCCCGCCGGAGGGTGAGCGGCTCCTCGGCATCGGAATCCTGCTCGGCCTGGTCGTGCAGGCGCTCGCCATGATCCCGTACCTGCGGGAGACCGGGTTCCGACTGCGACTGCGCTTCGACTGGAAGGGCCACGGCCTCGGCAAGGCGGCGACCCTCGCCAAGTGGACCGTGCTGTTCGTGCTGGCCAACCAGGCGGGCGCGCTCGTCGTCACCCAGCTGTCCACGTCCGCGGGCAAGGACTCGCCGGTCGACGGCACCGGCTTCTCGGCGTACGCCAACGCCCAGCTGATCTGGGGACTGCCCCAGGCCATCATCACCGTCTCCCTGATGGCCGCGCTGCTGCCCCGCATCTCCCGCTCGGCGGCCGAGGGCGACGCCGGCGCGGTCCGCGACGACATCTCGCAGGGTCTGCGCACCACGGCCGTCGCGATTGTCCCGATCGCCTTCGGCTTCCTCGCACTCGGCATCCCGATGTGCACGCTGATCTTCGGTTCCTCCGGCACCAGCGAAGCCACGAACATGGGCTTCATGCTGATGGCCTTCGGCCTCGGTCTGATCCCCTACTCCGTGCAGTACGTCGTCCTGCGCGCCTTCTACGCCTACGAGGACACCCGGACTCCCTTCTACAACACGGTCATCGTGGCCGCGGTCAACGCGAGCGCGTCGGCGCTCTGTTACTTCGTTCTGCCCGCCCGCTGGGCCGTAGTCGGCATGGCGGCCTCCTACGGCCTGGCGTACGCGATCGGCGTCGGCGTCGCCTGGAACAGGCTGCGCAAGCGGCTCGGCGGTGACCTCGACGGCTCCCATGTCCTGCGGACCTACGCCCGCCTGTGCATCGCCTCCGTTCCGGCCGCCCTGATCAGTGGCGTGGCCTGCTACGGCATCGGTCACAGCCTGGGCCAGGGGGTCCTGGGTTCCTTCGCCGCGCTGCTGGCCGGCGGGATCCTGTTGCTCGGCATCTTCTTCGTCGCCGCCCGCCGCATGCGCATCGAGGAGCTCAATTCACTCGTCGGCATGGTCCGCGGACGCCTGGGGCGCTGAGACACGGGGTAGGCGCACAACCATCGTCCACCGCCGTGTGTCGTGCATAGCGTCGGACTGTGGGCACAATTGGGTTCGGCGTCGGACGGCGCGCACGAAGCCGGACGGCGCGCACTGAATGGGGAGGCAGGAACGACGGTGGCAGAACGGAGCACAGCTGCCGTCGACGTGGCAGACAACAGCGGTGACAAGCCGCTGACCGCACAAGCGGACCAGTCCACGGCCGACGGGGTGGTCACGAACCGGGAGCAGGACACGGACAGCGACGAGGCACAGGGGAGCGGCGGGGCGGAGCGTCCCGGGAAGGCCTCACCGCCGGAACTGCACAGCGGTCACAAGCTCGCCAGACGCTATCGCCTCGAAGAGTGCGTCACCCGTCTGGACGGTTTCAGCAGTTGGCGTGCGGTCGACGAGAAACTCCGTCGTGCCGTCGGCGTCCACATCCTGCCCGCGGACCACACCCGGGCCCGTTCGGTGCTGGCAGCGGCCCGCTCCTCGGCCCTGCTCGGAGATCCCCGCTTCGTCCAAGTACTGGACGCCGTCGAGGAGAACGACCTCGTCTACGTGGTCCATGAGTGGTTGCCCGACGCCACCGAGCTGACCGCGTTGCTCGCGGCCGGCCCGCTGGAGCCGCACGACGCCTACCAGATGGTGAGTCAGATCGCCTCCGCCATGGCCGCCGCCCACCGCGAAGGCCTGGCGCATCTGCGTCTGAACCCCAACGCCGTTCTGCGTACCTCCTCGGGTCAGTGGCGCATCCGCGGCCTCGCGGTGAATGCCGCCCTGCGCGGTGTCACCACCGACAAGCCTCAGCGCACCGACACCGAGGCGATCGGCGCCTTGCTCTACGCGGCGCTGACCCAACGCTGGCCGTACGAGAACGACGCCTACGGCCTCTCGGGGCTGCCCAAGGACATCGGGCTGATCGCCCCCGACCAGGTGCGCGCAGGCGTTCACCGGGGCCTGTCGGAGCTGTCGATGCGCGCCCTCGTCAACGACGGTGCGACCGCCTCCCGGCACGAGGCTGCCTGCGCGACGCCGGAGGAGCTGGTGAAGGCCATCGGTGAGATGCCCCGCATCCGCCCGCCGGAGCCCGCCTTCACCGCCCCGCCCGAATACCAGCGCACGACGTACCAGCAGGGCACCTACGGCCGTCCCGCGCCGCACCCGGGTGTCACCCAGCAGGTGCCGACGGCCCCGCCCCCGCTGCAGAGTCGCACCGGCAAGGCGCTGAAGTGGGCGGTCTCCGCCCTCCTCATCGCCGCCCTCGGTCTGGGCAGCTGGCAACTGGCGGACGCTCTGATGGACCAGAGCCAGTCCGACGACACGAACCAGACGCAGACGACCGAGGACGGCGACAAGAACAGCGCGGCGCCCAAGCCGGTCACGACGCTCAAGATCCACGATGCCGCCGAGTACTACCCGGACGGCAAGCCCCAGCACCCCGAGGACGCGAAGCTCACCTACGACGACGACAGCTCCACGTACTGGCGGTCGTACTCCTTCGACGGCGGGCCCGTGCTCGCGCCGTTCAAGAAGGGGGTGGGCATCGTCTACGACCTCGGCTCCGCGAAGAGCGTCTCGGTAGCCTCGATAGGGCTTCACTACAGCGGTTCCTACACCGCCGTGAGCCTCTACGCGGCCGATTCGCTCTCGTCGTCGGCGCCCCTCACGTCCATGACGAAGATCGCCGGCGCTCAGACGTCCGGGCAGGAGCTGAAGATCTCCGCCAAGACACCGGTGAAGACCCGGTACGTCCTCGTATGGATCACCGCCGCGCCGCGCTCCGGGCAGGATGAGTACAGTCGCGAGGGCTACAAGCAGGCCATCACCGACGTGAAGTTCACGGGCTGACGTCTCACCGAAGGGGGAGGGGGTCCGATGGCGGAAGGCGCCGGATACGACGGAGCGAGCGACCAGGACCTCCTCACCCGCCACGTAGAGGGCGACCACGAAGCCTTCGGCGAGCTGGTACGGCGTCACCGCGACCGACTCTGGGCGGTGGCCCTGCGCACGCTGGGGGACCGCGAGGAGGCCGCTGACGCCGTCCAGGACGCCCTCGTGTCCGCCTATCGGGCCGCCCACACCTTCCGCGGCCAGTCCGCCGTCACGACCTGGCTGCACCGCATCACGGTGAACGCCTGCCTGGACCGTGCCCGCAAAGCGGCTTCCCGTAAGACCTCCCCGGTCGACGACACCGAGCGGCTGGAGCAGCTGCTCGAGCCACACGAGCCCGCGTCCGCCCCGGCCGAACGCAACGACCTGCATCGCCAGCTCCTCGAAGCGCTCGGCACTCTCCCTCCCGACCAGCGAGCCGCCCTCGTCCTCGTGGACATGCAGGGCTACCCGGTCGCCGAGGCTGCCCGCGTGCTCGACGTGCCGACCGGCACGGTGAAGAGCCGCTGCGCCCGAGGACGAGCAAGACTGCTGCCGCTCCTCACCCATCTGCGACCGGACTCCCTCGGCGGCGAGAGAGAAAAGGGCACAGGACGGAACCGGGTGCAGGGGACATCCGTCCCACCGGCAGCGGAACCTCGGGACGAGGAGCCGGGCAACGCCGGGACAGGCGATTCAGCTGCTGTGAAGGGCGGAGGTGGACGAGCGTGACCTCGACGAAGGACACGACCGGGCACCCGGACGTCGCGGAGATCTCCGACCTCACCGAGGGACTGCTCGCTCCCTCCCGGAGCGGCGATGTGCGGCGACATCTGGAAGCCTGCGAGCTCTGCGCGGATGTCCATGCGTCGCTCGAGGAGATCCGCGGCCTTCTCGGCACCCTCCCCGGCCCACCGCGCATGCCGGACGATGTCGCCCACCGCATCGATGCGGCACTCGCCGCCGAAGCGCTGCTGAACTCCACGGCGCCGGAGAACGCGGACGCCTCGCCAACGGCCGATGCACTCACGAGCGACGCCGACGCGCTCCATGTTTCACGTGAAACAACGACAGCGACGGACCGGCCCGCCGGGCGCGCCCACGCCACCACCGGCCCTGGGCGTAAGGAGCGTCGGCGGGGCGGCCGCCGCAAGATCGCTGTCCTCGGGGCGGTCCTCACCGCCGCGGCACTGGGGCTCGGCTCAGTCCTGGTGTCGTCGCTCACGGACGGCGGGGGGCCGGGTACTTCGGCTCATCAGTCGGCCGGCCCCGACACCTTCTTCGCGAGCGGGCTGGAGGGTCGGGTCACCGATCTCCTCGCCAAGACCACCGACACCCGGGGCTCACACAGCCTGGGCATTCAAGAGTCCGGCGTCGCATCCCCCAGTGGCGGACCACCCCAGCTCTTCCGGCAGCCCGTGGTGCCCTCGTGCGTCCAGCAGGGCATCGGACGCAGCGATGCGGCGCTCGCCGTAGAGGAAGGCACGTACCAGGGGACGGACGCTCTTCTGGTCGTGCTGCCGGACACGTCCGACAGTACGCGGATCGACGCCTACGTCATGGACAAGACGTGTGTGGATCATCCGGCCTCGAGTCCGGCGAAGGTCTTGCTGACGCGCTCCTACCCACGTCACTGACGGGCGACGACCCCTCTCGCTGTCGCGTCGTATGCCCCTGACATTCCCTACGGTGGCGTCCCTCCGTGTGCCCGGACACACCGGGAATGCACGCCCCTTAGGATCCGTTGGGTGGGGTGAGAGTCCAAGTAGCTCCCACCGCTCAACCGATGCAGTCCAGAGACGAGGAAACAAGCCGTGAGCGACGTCCGTAACGTGATCATCATCGGCTCCGGGCCCGCCGGCTACACCGCGGCGCTGTACACCGCGCGCGCGTCGCTGAAGCCGCTCGTGTTCGAAGGAGCCGTCACCGCGGGCGGCGCTCTGATGAACACCACCGAGGTGGAGAACTTCCCCGGCTTCCAGGACGGCATCATGGGCCCGGAGCTCATGGACAACATGCGCGCCCAGGCCGAGCGCTTCGGCGCCGAGCTGATCCCCGACGACATCGTCTCCGTCGACCTCACGGGTGAGATCAAGACCGTCACGGACACCGCGGGCACGATCCACCGTGCCAAGGCCGTCATCGTGACCACGGGCTCCCAGCACCGCAAGCTCGGCCTGCCGAACGAGGACGCCCTCTCGGGTCGCGGTGTCTCCTGGTGCGCCACCTGTGACGGGTTCTTCTTCAAGGACCAGGACATCGCCGTGATCGGCGGTGGCGACACCGCGATGGAGGAGGCCACCTTCCTCTCCCGGTTCGCCAAGTCCGTGACGATCGTCCACCGCCGGGACACCCTGCGCGCCTCCAAGGCGATGCAGGAGCGTGCCTTCGCCGACCCCAAGATCAAGTTCGTCTGGGACAGCGAGGTCGCCGAGATCCAGGGTGACCCGAAGCTGGCCGGGCTGAAGCTGCGCAACCTCAAGACGGGCGAACTCTCCGACCTCCCGGTGACCGGCCTGTTCATCGCGATCGGCCACGACCCGCGTACCGAGCTCTTCAAGGGGCAGCTCGACCTGGACGAGGAGGGCTACCTGAAGGTCGCCGCGCCCTCCACTCGGACGAACATGACCGGTGTCTTCGGCGCCGGCGACGTGGTCGACCACACCTACCGCCAGGCGATCACCGCGGCCGGCACCGGCTGCTCCGCCGCTCTCGACGCCGAGCGCTACCTCGCCGCCCTCGCCGACGAGGAGCAGGCCGAGCCCGAGAAGACCGCCGTCTGACCCTCTCCCCGCCCCACCGCCCAAGAATTAAGGAGCCCCCTGTGGCCGGCACCCTGAAGAATGTGACCGACGCCGACTTCGAAGAGGTCGTCCTCAAGAGCGACAAGCCCGTCCTGGTGGACTTCTGGGCCGCGTGGTGCGGGCCGTGCCGTCAGATCGCCCCTTCGCTCGAGGCCATCGCCGCCGAGCACGGCGACAAGATCGAGGTCGTCAAGCTCAACATCGACGAGAACCCGGGGACGGCCGCCAAGTACGGCGTCATGTCCATCCCGACGCTGAACGTGTACCAGGGCGGCGAGGTCGCCAAGACCATCGTCGGTGCCAAGCCGAAGGCCGCGCTCGTCCGCGACCTGGAGACCTTCATCTCCGAGTGACGACGCACTGAGCCGTCCCACCGACGGCCGATGTTTCACGTGAAACACCAATGGGCCGGCCCACAAGGGCTGGCCCATTGCCTTGCCTGAGGCGTCAGAGCGGGCGCAGCGCCGGCTCCTTCTGGACCGCCCCCAGCAACCGGTCGAGCGCCATCTCCACGTCCTCCTTCCAGGAGAGGGTGGTCCGCAGCTCCAGCCTCATCCGAGGGTGAGCGGGATGAGGACGCACCGTCTTGAAGCCCACCGCCAGCAGATGGTCGGCCGGGAGCACACAGGCCGGCTCTTTCCAGCGTGCGTCGCCGAATGCCTCGATCGCTTTGAAGCCCCGCCGCAGGAGATCCTTGGCGACCGTCTGAACCATCACACGGCCCAGCCCCTGCCCCTGGTAGCCCGGCATGATGAACGCGGTCATCAACTGCACGGCATCCGGCGATACAGGGCTCGTGGGGAACGCCGTGGAGCGGGGAACGTAGGCGGGCGGCGCGTAGAGCACGAACCCCACGGGAACGTCATCCACATAGACGACCCGGCCGCACGATCCCCAGTCCAGCAGGACAGCGGAGATCCAGGACTCCTTCTCCAGAGCGGGCGTGCCCGCCCTTACCGCGGCCGCACTGCTGACGGGGTCCAGCTCCCAGAAGACACACGCCCGACAGCGTTTGGGAAGGTCTTGAAGGTTGTCCAGCGTGAGCGGTACGAGCCGACGCCCCATGAAGGCTGTTCCTCGCTTCCTTCGCTCGCGGCGTCGCGAGCGGCTGTCAGAGCGCTGCGTTCCCTGAGCAGGCTGCCGACGAAGCCGCCGACCGCGCCCAGTCCCAGTCCGGCGCTCACCAGTCCGGTCCGGCTCATCGTTCGCATGGCCCTCGCCTCCTGCTCCGAGGTACTGCCAGGTGGATGCGCCACAACCCCCTCGCATCGTATCCACGATGCGATTCCATCGATAATGCCTGAAAGGAAGAAGCGAGCCGTGTTCCGGTACACACCGGACACGGCTCGCTCACCGGTCCCCCGTCCGGCACACGCTCGGCCGGGCAGCGGCTCAGTCTTCCGGCTCCTCGGCGTCGCCCTCCACGAGGCCCTTCTGCAGGACGGGGCCTTCGCCGGGCGCCAGCGAGTCGAGGATCCGCTCCAGGTCTTCCATGGAGGCGAACTCGACGGTGATCTTGCCCTTCTTCTGCCCCAGGTCGACCTTCACCCGGGTTTCGAAGCGGTCAGAGAGCCGAGTCGCGAGGTCGGTCAGCGCCGGGGAAACCCGGCCGCCGGCCCTCGGCCCCTTGGCACGCTGAGCCGTCTGCGGACGCGAGCCCATGAGGGTGACGATCTCCTCGACGGCTCGTACCGAGAGTCCCTCGGCCACGATGCGGTGGGCCAGCCGGTCCTGCTCCTCCGAGTCATCGACCGAGAGAAGCGCCCGGGCATGACCGGCGGAGAGCACCCCGGCCGCGACCCGTCGCTGGACCGCCGACGAGAGCTTGAGCAGACGCAGTGTGTTGGAGACCTGCGGACGGGATCGACCGATGCGGTCCGCCAGCTGGTCATGCGTGCAGTTGAAGTCCTTCAGCAGCTGGTCGTAGGCGGCAGCCTCTTCCAGCGGGTTCAGCTGGGCCCGGTGAAGGTTCTCCAGAAGGGCGTCCAGGAGAAGCTTCTCGTCGTCCGTGGCCCGGACGATCGCGGGGATCGCCTCCAGGCCGGCCTCGCGGCAGGCCCGGAAGCGCCGCTCGCCCATGATGAGCTCGTAGCGGGCGGGGCCCAGCTGACGTACGACGACCGGCTGGAGCAGACCGACCTCCTTGATGGAGGTGATGAGCTCGTGCAGCGCGTCCTCGTCGAAGACCTCACGAGGCTGACGCGGGTTGGGCGCGATGTGGTCGAGGGGGATCTCGGCGAAGTGTGCGCCAATGGGCGGCGCGGGCATCTCCACGGAGCCGTTCGTCGACAAATCCTCCGTTTCACGTGAAACAGGCAGCAGCGCGGCCACCTTCGCCGCGGCGACCCCGCGGTCGGTCGTCAGAACCGGCACGGCTGCGGGGGACATGGATCCTCCGCCTCCCAGCGCGGCCTGCGCCGGTGTCTTCTCCGTCGGGGCAGCCGGGATCAGTGCGCCAAGTCCGCGGCCCAGCCCCCTCCGTCGCTCACTCACTGAATGCCCTCCACCATGTTCGGGTTGTTCTGGGCGCCGATATGGGCGTGTGTCGCGTCATAGCTGACGCCAACACCCCTCAGCGCCAACTCTCGTGCTGCCTCAAGGTAGGAGAGAGCACCGCTCGATCCCGGATCGTAGGTCAGCACCGTCTGTCCGTAGCTCGGCGCCTCGGAGATACGGACGGAGCGGGGAATGCTCGTCCGCAGCACCTCCTCGACGAAGTGGGTGCGCACCTCCTCCGCGACCTGCGACGCGAGGCGCGTCCGGCCGTCGTACATGGTGAGCAGAATGGTCGACACATGCAGGGTGGGGTTGAGGTGCCCCCGCACCAGGTCGACGTTGCGCAGCAACTGCCCCAGACCCTCCAGCGCGTAGTACTCGCACTGGATCGGAATGAGGACCTCGGCACCGGCCACCATCGCGTTGACCGTCAGCAGGCCGAGAGACGGCGGGCAGTCGATAAGGATGTAGTCCAGCGGCTGCTCGTAAGCCTGGATCGCCCGCTGAAGGCGGCTCTCGCGTGCCACCAGGGACACCAACTCGATCTCCGCGCCGGCGAGATCGATCGTGGCGGGAGCGCAGAAGAGGCCTTCTACATCGGGGACAGGCTGCACGACTTCCGCGAGCGGACGACTGTCGACCAGCACGTCATAGATGGATGGAACCTCGGCATGGTGGTCGATACCCAGGGCGGTGGACGCGTTGCCCTGGGGGTCGAGGTCGACCACCAGGACCCGGCCACCGTGCAGGGCCAGAGACGCGGCAAGATTGACGGTCGTCGTCGTCTTGCCCACCCCGCCCTTCTGGTTGGCGACGACGATCACACGGGTCTGCTCAGGACGCGGCAGGCCCTCGCCGGCCCGGCCCAGAGCCTCTACCGCGAGTTGGGCAGCACGACCGATCGGGGTGTCGTCCATCGGGGGCGGTGTTTCACGTGAAACATCCTCCCCGTAGGACTCGGTACGGGGACCGGGGACCGGATCGGTCATCGGTCCCGCGATGTTGGCGTCGGACCGCAAGGATTCACTCTCCTCGACTTCAGGCTCGCAATGAACAGAGCCTCCCATGCCTTCGGGGTCATGAACCAGTGAGGCCTGTTGTTCTGTGGAGAAATCCACCTCTGTGGACAACTCCCGTCCCTCATCGAGTGAACCGAGAGGCTTACGGTCGCGGGGTTCGGCTGCGGCGCGGCCGCGGCTGATGATGCCGTGGAGCAGAGAGCGACGTTTCACGTGAAACACGATGCACAGCGCCGACGGCCGGACCCCTCGCGACACTCCGTGATGCGTGGGTTTGGCAGCTTGTGTGGAGTACGTCTCAGCGCCGTCGGCGCGTGCGACTGGTCCTAGCCGCCTTGGCACGTTTGGCGGCGAACCTCACACCGCCCGGGCTCTCCCCTACCTCGACCCGTACCACCGTGGACAGCGGATCCACCACGCCCTCACCGACCTGCAGGATCGAGGTGCCTACGGCTCCGAGCTTGCTCAGAGCCGTGGAGGCGCTCTTCAGCTCCTCTTCGGCGGTGTCTCCCTTGAGGGCCAGCATCTCGCCGTAGGGACGCAGCAGCGGGATGCCCCAGGTGGCCAGACGATCCAGCGGCGCCACGGCGCGGGCGGTCACCACATGCACCGGCGGCATCGTTCCCATGACCTCCTCGGCACGGCCACGCGCGACCGTCACATGGTCGAGGCCAAGGAGCTCGACGACTTCGGTGAGGAAGTTGGTCCGTCGCAGGAGCGGCTCCAGCAGGGTGATCTTCAGATCCTCCCGCACGAGTGCCAGGGGAATGCCGGGCAGGCCGGCACCCGAACCGACGTCACAGACGGTCACACCCTCGGGCACCACCTCGGAGAGCACCGCGCAGTTCAACATGTGCCGCTCCCAGAGGCGGGGCACCTCGCGTGGACCGATGAGCCCACGCTGCACACCCGCCTCGGCCAGGAGCTCGGCGTATCGGACCGCATCACCGAAGCGATCACCGAATACCTCTCGTGCCACCTCAGGCGCAGGCGGGAGCTCCGCTGCCTCCGTCACGGGGACCGTCCTTCCGTACCGCATCAGCGCTTCGAGCGCCGACCACCAGAACTACCGGGCTGACAAAGATCGGCCCCGTCTGCGCAACAGACGGGGCCGGAGACACGTACGTACCGAATCAGTTGGGCAGGACGACGACGAAGCGCTGCGGCTCCTCGCCCTCGGACTCGCTCCGCAGGCCCGCGACCTTGACCGCGTCGTGGACGACCTTGCGCTCGAAGGGTGTCATCGGCCTCAGCTTCACCGGCTCACCGCTGTTCTTCGCGTCCGCCGCTGCCTTGGCACCCAGCTCGGAGAGCTCGGTGCGCTTCTGGGCACGGTAGCCCGCGATGTCCAGCATCAACCGGCTGCGGTCGCCGGTCTCCCGGTGCACGGCCAGGCGCGTGAGTTCCTGGAGCGCCTCCAACACCTCACCGTCCCGGCCGACCAGCTTCGACAGGTCACGAGTGCCCTCATCGCTGATGATCGACACAGAGGCGCGGTCGGCCTCGACGTCCATGTCGATGTCGCCGTCGAGATCGGCGATGTCCAGCAGACCCTCGAGGTAGTCCGCCGCGATCTCGCCCTCCTGCTCCAGGCGGGACAGGGTGTCTGCACCCTCGGCGGCGGCGGAGGTGGTGCCTTCCGTCACGGGATGAGCTCCTTCTTACTTCTTGGACGGGGACTTGGGGCGCTGCGGGCCGCCCTTGCGCTGCCCGGACTGGGCCTTGCTGCGACCTCCGCCACCGGACTTGGGAGCGGCCGGCTTGGCGGCCGTGTCAGCGGCTCCGGAGGCCTTGGTGTCCTCCGGCTCGTCGGACTTGCTCAGCGAGATCGTCTCGCCGGCACCCTTCGCCGGGGCCGCGGACTGGCGCTGCGACTTCGACTGCCGCTTGGGCTGCTGCCGCCTGGCGGCGGCCGCACTCGTCGGCGTGCCGTCCTCGGCCTGGACCGCGGCCTGGGCCTCGCTCTTGATCACCGTGCCGTCCGCCTGGGCGGCGAAGCCCACCTTGGTCAGACCGTTGATGAACTTGCGCTCGGCGTCGTTGCGGTCACGGCCCTTGGCCACGATGGCCTTGACGATGGCCCGCTCGCCGCGGCTGCGGGTCTTGCCGTGGTGCGTGACGTGCTTGTACAGGCGCTCCAGGTAAGCGGCCTGAGCCTTGGAACCCGGCGTCGGGTTGTTGCGGATCACGTACATCTGCTGGCCCATGGTCCACACGTTGGTGGTCAGCCAGTAGACGAGGACACCGACGGGGAAGTTGATGCCGAAGACGGCGAACATGACCGGGAAGACGTACATCAGCATCTTCTGCTGCTGCATGAACGGCGTCTTCACCGAGGTGTCGACGTTCTTCGTCATGAGCTGACGCTGCGTGAAGAACTGCGACGCCGACATCATGACGATCATGATCGCCGTGACGATACGGACGTTGGTCAGCGAGGCGTCGAACGGCACCAGGTCCGAGGCGCTGTCCGTGAACTTCGCGGCCAGCGGGGCGCCGAAGATGTGCGCCTTCTGCGCGCTCGCCAGGAGGCTCTCGTTGATCACGCCAATGGTGTCACCGTTGGCGATGCCGTTGAGCACGTGGTAGAGGGCGAAGAAGAAGGGCGACTGCGCCAGGATGGGAAGGCACGAGGAGAGCGGGTTGGTGCCCGTCTCCTTGTACAGCTTCATCATCTCTTCGGACTGGCGCTGCTTGTCGTTCTTGTAGCGCTCCTGGATCTTCTTCATCTCGGGCTGCAGCGTCTGCATGGCCCGCGTCGCCTTGATCTGCTTCACAAAGAGCGGGATCAGGCAGATCCGGATCAGAATCACCAGGGACACGATGGACAGGCCCCAGGCCCACCCGGTGTCGGGGCCGAAGATGGCGCCGTACACCCTGTGGAACTGGACGATGACCCAGGAGACAGGTGTCGTGATGAAGCTGAAGAGGCTGGCAATCGTGTCCACTAATCATGCTCCTTGGGCATGGGACGGTGTCTCTGCGGCCGGGCTCGAAGGAGAAGGAAGGTTCTCTTCGGTGGCCGTTTCGGCGGCGGAGGGCCCGCCCCTGCGTGTACGCCAGGCGTCACGCAACATTTCGTGCCACCGCGGGCGCTTGCGCGGCGGAACATGGTCCACGCCGCCGAGCGACCACGGATTGCACCGCAGGATCCGCCAGGCGGTAAGTGCCGTTCCCTTGATCGCGCCGTGCCGGTCGATGGCCGTGTAGCCGTAGTGGGAGCACGACGGGTAGTACTTGCACACCGGCCCGAGCAACGGACTGATCGTCCACTGGTAGAGCTTGATCAGAGCCAGCAGCGGGTACTTCATCGCGCGCCCCCTCCCAGTAGCCGTTGAAGGGCGGCATCCAGGTCTTGGGCCAGCTGTGCGTGGTCGGCGTCGCCCGCCCCGGGCAACGCCCGTACGACTACCAGGCTACCGGGGGGAAACAGGGTGACTCGGTCGCGCATCAGATGACGCAGTCTGCGCTTCACCTTGTTGCGCACCACCGCGCCGCCCACAGCCTTGCTCACGACGAAACCCGCACGCGTCGGGGGAGCGCTCTCCCCAGGCGCGTGCGGGTCCGTGGCACCGCTTCGAAGATGAACCACGAGGGTCGGGCGACCGGCCCGACGACCCCGTCGTACAGCGGTCGCGAAGTCCTCGCGCCGCCTCAGCCGATGCTCGGTAGGCAGCACGACGTCATGACCTGATCAGGCTCAGGCGGACAGGTTGGTGCGACCCTTGCTGCGGCGGTTCGCGAGAATCGCGCGACCGGCACGGGTGCGCATCCGCAGGCGGAAGCCGTGGGTCTTGGCACGACGACGGTTGTTCGGCTGGAAGGTGCGCTTGCTCACTCGGGGGCTCCAGAAATCAATCGGTGGTGGCGGGGTGCCGTCCTGGCTGTCACCGTGCGCCCACGAGGTAGCTCGCGGTTAAACGCCCGAGTGCACCGCTTCCCGATCACCTGACGTGATCTGTGCCCATCGGAGGCAGGCGGCAGCAGCCATCGACAACTCGACCTGGTTACGGTACGCGCGGCTGCGCCATTCGGTCAAACCGGCGGTCACGAGAGACACTGTCCACAGGCTGGGGACAACAACTTGAACCGCACCCGTCGCCCTGACTACCGTGGCTGGACTCCGATTCGGTCCTTTGTCCCCGCCCCGCCGATATGAATCCCGACCGTCCCACAACCACACGTTCGTGGGACCCACGAGAGAGCGTGCCCTGTGGCTGACGTGCCTGCCGATCTTGCCGCAGTGTGGCCACGAGTACTGGAGCAGCTCCTCGGGGAGGGCCGCGGCCAGGGTGTCGAGGGGAAGGACGAGCACTGGATCCGGCGCTGCCAGCCGCTGGCGCTGGTCGCCGACACCGCCCTGCTCGCCGTGCCGAACGAGTTCGCGAAGGGCGTCCTCGAAGGGCGCCTCGCCCCGGTCGTCAGCGAGACGCTGAGCCGCGAGTGCGGCCGGCCGATCCGCATCGCGATCACCGTCGACGATTCCGCCGGCGAGCCTCCGACCCCGCCGGCACCGCCGACGCAGCAGCAGTCGCGCTACGAGGAGTCGGAGCTCCCCGCCGGTCCCTACGACGGTCAGGACAACCGGTACGAGGGTCAGGACAACCGGTACGACGGCGGCTACGACAAGCCGTACGAAAGCCAGTACGAGGGCTACGGCCGGCACCGTGCCGAGCAGCTGCCCCCGACGCCCGGCGACCAGCTCCCCGGCTCGCGCCCGGACCAGTTGCCCACCGCACGGCCCGCGTACCCGTCGGAGTACCAGCGCCCCGAGCCGGGCGCCTGGCCGCGACCGCAGCAGGACGAGCACAGCTGGCAGCAGCAGCGGCTCGGCTTCCCGGAGCGGGACCCCTACGCCTCCCCCTCGTCGCAGGACACGTACGGCGGGTCCTCGAACCAGGCCCCGTACGGCGCCCCGTCGCAGCAGGACCCCTACGGCTCCCCGTCGCAGGACTACCGTCCCCAGTCGATGGAGCGGCCGCCGTACGATCCCTCGCCGTACGGGCAGAAGCGCTCGGAGTACGAGCCGTCGCGCTCCGACTACGACCAGCGCGACAGCGGACGGCGTGAGCTGTCCGACCCGTCGGCCGGTCCCGGTCACCCGCACCGCGGTGGCCCGGCCGGCCCCGGCCAGTCCGGCCCGCCCGGGCAGTCGGCCAAGCAGTCCTCGCCGACGCCCGGCCCCGGTGAGCCGACCGCCCGCCTGAACCCGAAGTACCTCTTCGACACGTTCGTCATCGGCGCGTCCAACCGCTTCGCGCACGCGGCCGCCGTCGCCGTCGCCGAGGCACCCGCGAAGGCCTACAACCCGCTGTTCATCTACGGGGAGTCGGGCCTGGGCAAAACGCACCTGCTGCACGCCATCGGGCACTACGCGCGGAGCCTCTACCCGGGCACGCGTGTGCGGTACGTGAGCTCCGAGGAGTTCACCAACGAGTTCATCAACTCGATCCGCGACGGCAAGGGCGACAGCTTCCGCAAGCGGTACCGCGAGATGGACATCCTGCTCGTCGACGACATCCAGTTCCTCGCGGACAAGGAGTCGACGCAGGAGGAGTTCTTCCACACCTTCAACACGCTCCACAACGCGAACAAGCAGATCGTGCTGTCCAGCGACCGGCCGCCGAAGCAGCTGGTCACGCTGGAGGACCGGCTGCGGAACCGTTTCGAGTGGGGCCTGATCACCGATGTGCAGCCGCCCGAGCTGGAGACGCGGATCGCCATCCTCCGCAAGAAGGCGGTCCAGGAGCAGCTGAACGCGCCGCCGGAGGTGCTGGAGTTCATCGCGTCCCGGATCTCACGCAACATCCGCGAGCTGGAGGGCGCGCTGATCCGGGTGACGGCGTTCGCGTCGCTCAACCGGCAGCCGGTGGACCTGGGCCTGACGGAGATCGTGCTGAAGGACCTCATCCCCGGCGGCGAGGACTCCGCCCCGGAGATCACCTCGACGGCCATCATGGGCGCCACCGCCGACTATTTCGGTCTGACGGTGGAGGACCTGTGCGGCACCTCGCGCGGGCGCGCCCTGGTGACGGCCCGCCAGATCGCCATGTACCTGTGCCGCGAGCTGACGGACCTTTCGTTGCCGAAGATCGGCGCGCTGTTCGGTGGGCGTGACCATACGACGGTCATGCACGCGGACCGCAAGATCCGCAATCTGATGGCCGAGCGGCGCTCCATCTACAACCAGGTCACCGAGCTGACCAACCGCATCAAGAACGGCTGACGGCACCGCACAGCGCGCACGGACGTCACTGAGGGCGCCCCTGGAGGCAGAACTCCAGGGGCGCCTTCCGCCGCTCCGGGCCCGGGCAGGGGCGGGCAGGAGGCGGGCAGGGGCCGAGCGCCGGGCGGGCACGGGCGGAACGCGGGGCGGACGCGAACCGAGCGCGGGGCGGACAGGGGCGGAACGCGCGGCGGGCACTGCGGAACGCGGGGCGGGTAGTGGGCGGGCAGGGGCCGGACGCACAGGGCGAGCACGGGCCGGGCACGCGCGCCGTCGGCGGCCGCTCCCGAGCCGTTCGCGTGCTTGATCAAGGCCCTGTCCGATGCCAAGCCGAGGCCGATCCATGCCGATCCCAGGCCGGTCTCGACCCCCATCCACCCCGTCCCGGGCCCATCCGCACCGATCCGAGGCCGATCCCCGGGCCCATCCGCATCGATCCAAGGCCGATCCCAGGCCGGTCCAAGGCCGATCCCCGCCCCGGCCCAAGCCGACACGAAAGCGGATCCGACGCTAATGACAGGCCGGTCCGGGGCCGATCCGGGGCGGAACCGGGGCGGAACCGAGGCCGATCCGGGGCGGAACCCGCGCCGAACCGCCTCCGCCGACCGTCGTCCACTGCTCACCCGGTGTTCGATTACCGGCCGGGTTACGGCCACTCTCCACAGATTCGGTGACTTTCTCTCGTCCACACCCTGGGGACCGGGAAGTTGTCCAGACTGTGTCCACAGGCGCTCCCGGTGCGGGACCATTGGACCAGGTCACCTGGCTGTGGATTCGTGGACGAAGGATTTCCACAGCCTGTGGACAAAGAAATGATCCACAGGCTGTGCACGGAGTTGTCCACCGGCAACCCACAGGCTGAGGCCGGTTGTCCCCAGCGATCACCGGCTTCTCCACATGTCTGTCCACTGTTCGGCAACCTGGCGCGCCTCCTCACCGAGTCGAGTGAAAGGCGTCACACGAAGGTGCCGGGTCGGCCTGTGGGAAAGCCGGGTAAACCTGGGGACGCCGCTGGGGACAACTCGCCTCCGCCTGTGCACGGAGTGTGCAGAACTTTCTGTTCTCCACAGAAGGCCCTAGTTGTCCACCGCCTCCGCCCACAGGCCCGGTGGACAAAATCTTGCCTCTGAGCTGGGAAAACGAGGTTATCCACCGTTTCCACAGCCCCTACTACTACTCCCGACTAGAGAGAGCGAGAAATCCGTTTAGAAGGGGGTCCTGTGCACAACTCGCTCCTCGGTGCCCGGCTGCCCCTCGTCACGACTTGACCCCGAGGGGCACCGACTGACAGTGCGGTGCGTCAGACTGGTCCTCGTTGGTCCTGCCCCTCGCCGGGGCCGACCACACCGAGACAGACGACGAAGGCCAGGCAGGGCGAGAACGCCGGCAACAGCAGGAGGCGGCAAGAGTGAAGATCCGGGTGGAACGCGACGTACTCGCGGAGGCCGTGGCCTGGGCGGCACGCAGCCTCCCGGCCCGTCCGCCGGCGCCTGTCCTCGCCGGCCTGCTGCTGAAGGCCCAGGACGGCCAGCTGAGCCTGTCCAGCTTCGACTACGAGGTCTCCGCGCGGGTCTCCGTGGACACCGAGGTCGAGGAGGAGGGCACGGTCCTCGTCTCCGGCCGCCTGCTCGCGGACATCTGCCGCGCCCTGCCCAACCGTCCGGTGGAGATCTCCACAGACGGTGTACGGGCGACGGTGGTCTGCGGCTCCTCGCGCTTCACCCTCCACACCCTGCCTGTGGAGGAGTACCCGTCCCTGCCGCAGATGCCGAACGCCACGGGCACGGTCCCCGGCGAGGTCTTCGCCTCCGCGGCCGCCCAGGTCGCCATCGCCGCCGGCCGTGACGACACGCTGCCGGTCCTCACCGGTGTGCGCATCGAGATCGAGGGCGACACGGTCACGCTGGCCTCCACCGACCGCTACCGCTTCGCGGTCCGCGAGTTCCTGTGGAAGCCGGAGAACCCGGATGCCTCCGCGGTCGCCCTGGTGCCCGCCAAGACGCTCCTGGACACCGCCAAGGCGCTCACGAGCGGCGACAGCGTCATCCTGGCGCTGTCCGGCTCCGGCTCCGGCGAGGGCCTGATCGGTTTCGAGGGCGCGGGACGGCGTACGACGACCCGCCTCCTGGAGGGCGACCTCCCGAAGTACCGCACGCTGTTCCCGACCGAGTTCAACTCCGTCGCCGTGATCGAGACCGCCCCCTTCGTGGAGGCCGTCAAGCGCGTGGCCCTGGTCGCCGAGCGCAACACCCCGGTGCGGCTCAGCTTCGAGCAGGGTGTGCTCATCCTGGAGGCCGGCTCCAGCGACGACGCACAGGCTGTGGAGCGGGTCGACGCCCAGCTCGAGGGCGACGACATCTCGATCGCCTTCAACCCGACCTTCCTGCTGGACGGCCTGAGCGCCATCGACTCCCCGGTCGCCCAGCTGTCCTTCACGACGTCCACGAAGCCGGCGCTGCTCAGCGGCAAGCCGGCGCTGGACGCGGAGGCGGACGAGGCCTACAAGTACCTGATCATGCCGGTGCGCCTCAGCGGCTGACGCCGGCGCCGTGATCCGGCCGGTCGTCCACAGGCCGTGGACGACCGGGGCGGTCCCTGGGGAGGAGCCATCGGTGAATCCCCAGGTGGGGTCGTACGTCTGAGCGCGTATGCCCACAGGTGTGCGTGACCGTCCGGGTTTAGGCTCGGACATGGGTACGAAGGTGCCCCACACGCCACACAGCGACCTAAGGAACAACTGATGGAGCTCGGTCTCGTCGGCCTCGGCAAGATGGGCGGCAACATGCGCGAGCGGATCCGCCGCGCAGGCCACACCGTCGTCGGATACGACCGCAACCCGGACCTCGCCGATGTCCACAGCCTGGAAGAGCTTGTGGGCAAGCTCAAGGGCCCGCGGGTGGTCTGGGTGATGGTTCCGGCCGGTGCCGCCACCCAGTCGACCGTCGACGAGCTCGCCGAGCTGCTGGAGCCGGGCGACGTCGTCGTGGACGGCGGCAACTCCCGCTGGACGGACGACGAGAAGCACGCCGGGGAACTGGCCGCCAAGGGCATCGGCTTCGTGGACTGCGGCGTCTCCGGCGGTGTCTGGGGCCTGGAGAACGGCTACGCGCTGATGTACGGCGGCGACGCGGAGCACGTCGCCAAGGTGCAGCCCGTCTTCGACGCGCTGAAGCCCGAGGGCGACTTCGGCGCGGTGCACGCAGGCAAGGTCGGCGCCGGCCACTTCGCGAAGATGGTCCACAACGGCATCGAGTACGCCATGATGCAGGCCTACGCCGAGGGCTGGGAGCTGCTGGAGAAGGTCGACTCCGTCACGGACGTGCGCGAGGTCTTCCGGTCCTGGCAGGAGGGCACGGTCATCCGGTCCTGGCTGCTGGACCTGGCCGTCAACGCTCTCGACGAGGACGAGCACCTCGACAAGCTGCGCGGCTTCGCGCAGGACTCCGGCGAGGGCCGCTGGACGGTCGAGGCCGCCATCGACAACGCCGTGCCGCTGCCCGCCATCACTGCCTCGCTGTTCGCGCGGTTCGCCTCCCGCCAGGAGGACTCGCCGCAGATGAAGATGATCGCGGCGCTGCGCAACCAGTTCGGCGGCCACGCGGTCGAGAAGAAGTAATCCACAGGGTCGCCCCGCGATCCACAACCCTGGGGGAGGTCGGCGAACGACCATGCACGTCACGCATCTGTCGCTGGCCGACTTCCGCTCGTACGCCCGGGTCGAGGTTCCGCTCGACCCGGGCGTCACCTCGTTCGTGGGCCCCAACGGGCAGGGCAAGACGAACCTCGTCGAGGCCGTCGGATACCTCGCCACCCTCGGCAGCCACCGGGTCGCCTCGGACGCGCCCCTGGTCCGCATGGGCGCCGACCGCGCGATCGTCCGGGCGCAGATCAGACAGGGCGAGCGGCAGCAGCTGATCGAGCTGGAGCTGAACCCGGGCAAGGCCAACCGGGCCCGGATCAACAGGTCGTCGCAGGTCAGGCCCCGTGATGTGCTGGGCATCGTACGGACGGTGCTGTTCGCGCCCGAGGATCTCGCGCTGATCAAGGGCGATCCCGGTGAGCGGCGCCGTTTCCTCGACGAGCTGATCACCGCGCGCTCCCCGCGGATGGCGGGTGTGCGCTCGGACTACGAGAGGGTGCTCAAGCAGCGCAACACGCTGCTCAAGTCGGCCGCGCTCGCCCGACGGCACGGCGGCCGCTCCATGGACCTGTCGACCCTGGACGTGTGGGACCAGCACCTCGCGCGGGTGGGCGCCGAGCTGCTCGCCCAGCGCCTCGACCTGGTCGCCGCGATCCAGCCGCTCGCCGACAAGGCGTACGAGCAACTGGCGCCGGGCGGCGGTCCCGTGGCCCTGGAGTACAAGCCGTCCGCGCCCGGTGAGGCACACACGCGTGAAGACCTCTACGGGCAGCTGATGGCCGCGCTCGCGGACGTCCGCAAGCAGGAGATCGAGCGGGGCGTGACGCTGGTGGGCCCGCACCGGGACGACGTGGTCCTCAAGCTCGGCCAGTTGCCGGCCAAGGGGTACGCCTCCCACGGCGAGTCCTGGTCGTACGCGCTGGCGCTGCGGCTGGCCTCGTACGACCTGCTGCGGGCGGAGGGCAACGAGCCGGTTCTGGTACTGGACGACGTCTTCGCAGAGCTGGACGTCCGTCGGCGGGAGCGGCTGGCCGAGCTGGTGGCGCCGGGCGAGCAGGTGCTGGTGACGGCGGCGGTCGACGACGACGTACCGCATGTGCTCGCGGGGGCCAGGTACGCCGTGGCCGAGGGGACGGTGGAGCGCGTATGACCGCCGACGAGCCCGCCGCGAAGCGGGATCCCGAGCCGTCCGGGGTCGATCTCGCGCGCGTGGCGCTCAGGGCGGCCCGCGAGCAGGCACGCGCGCGGGGGGACGCGGCGCAGCAGAAGAAGCAGGCGCGTCGTGGTGGCGGTCTGCGCTCCGGCGCGCGCGCGGACGGCCGCGATCCCATGGCGCTGGGCGCGGCGATCAACCGGCTGCTCAACGAGCGCGGGTGGGAGGCGCCGGCGGCGGTGGGCGGTGTGATGGGCCGGTGGCCGCAGATCGTCGGCGAGGACGTCGCGAAGCACTGCGTGCCGGAGAAGTACGACGAGGACGAGCGGGCGCTGATCGTGCGCTGCGACTCCACGGCCTGGGCGACGAACCTGCGCCTGCTCGCCCCGACTCTGGTCGCGCGTCTCAACGAGGATCTGGGCCACGGCACGGTGCAGCTGATCAAGGTGCTCGGGCCCAACGGTCCCGCGCGCCGCTACGGCCCCCTCAGGGCCCCTGGAAGCACCGGTCCCGGCGATACCTACGGGTGACGTGCGTCACGCTTTTCGAGGCCGGGAGGATCCCCTGAGGACCGCCCGGCCTTCGTCGTGTGTGCCTGCGTGCGGGTGCGAATCCGGACGTGACTCCCAAGTAGCCAAGGGTTGACGCCTCGAAGGGCTGAGTGCCTCCGTGAGCCTCTTGGAGCCCCCTTCCGTATATCGGGACCCGGAAGAGACCGGTTGAGGGCGGCACATGCGGACTCAGGTACCGGCAAACACCCATCAGTGTCAGTGCTACCGGTAGACTGGAAGCCAATCCCGCCCCGAACGTGGGGACCGCCCGGGAGAAGCTGAGCAACGCTGATCAAGGCTTACCAACGCAACATGCCGCAGCCGCTCCGGCAACCTGCCGACGAGCCTGGCTGGTGCTGTGCCAGAAAGGGCGCTTCGTGGCCGATTCCGGCAACCCCAACGAGAACATCCCGTCCATCGACGCCGGCGCGAGCGGCGGGGCAGCCGCCTCGACCAGCGAGGTCACCTCCTCTTACGACGCCAGCGCCATTACCGTCCTCGAGGGTCTGGACGCGGTCCGTAAGCGACCCGGTATGTACATCGGCTCGACCGGCGAGCGCGGCCTGCACCACCTCGTGTACGAGGTCGTCGACAACTCGGTCGACGAGGCGCTGGCCGGCCACGCGGACACCATCGACATCACGATCCTGGCCGACGGCGGCGTCCGTGTCATCGACAACGGCCGCGGCATCCCGGTGGGCATCGTGGCGTCCGAGGGCAAGCCGGCCATCGAGGTCGTGCTGACCGTGCTGCACGCGGGCGGCAAGTTCGGCGGCGGCGGCTACGCGGTCTCCGGTGGTCTGCACGGCGTCGGCGTCTCGGTCGTGAACGCCCTGTCGAGCAAGGTCGCGGTCGAGGTGCGCACCGACGGCCACCGCTGGACGCAGGACTACAAGATGGGCGTCCCGACGGCCCCTCTCGTCCAGCACGAGGCCACGGACGAGACCGGCACGTCGGTCACCTTCTGGGCCGACGCCGACATCTTCGAGACCACGGAGTACTCCTTCGAGACGCTCTCGCGGCGCTTCCAGGAGATGGCGTTCCTCAACAAGGGTTTGACGATCAAACTCACCGACGAGCGCGAGTCGGCGAAGGCCACCGCCGGGGCGGACGAGGCGGGTGCGGACGAGAAGGACGAGGTCAAGACCGTCACGTACCACTACGAGGGCGGCATCGTCGACTTCGTGAAGTACCTCAACTCCCGCAAGGGCGACGCGGTGCACCCGACGGTGATCGACCTCGAGGCGGAGGACAAGGAGAAGAGCCTCTCCCTCGAAGTCGCCATGCAGTGGAACAGCGGTTACAGCGAGGGCGTGTACTCCTTCGCCAACATCATCCACACGCATGAGGGCGGCACGCACGAGGAGGGCTTCCGCTCCGCGCTGACGAACCTGGTCAACAAGTACGCGCGCGACAAGAAGCTGCTGCGGGAGAAGGACGACAACCTCACGGGTGACGACATCCGCGAGGGTCTGACGGCGATCATCTCCGTCAAGCTGAGCGAGCCTCAGTTCGAGGGTCAGACGAAGACCAAGCTGGGCAACACGGAGGCGAAGACCTTCGTCCAGAAGGCGGTCTACGAGCACCTCAACGACTGGCTGGACCGCAACCCGGTGGAGGCGGCGGACATCGTCCGCAAGGGCATCCAGGCGGCCACCGCGCGCGTGGCGGCCCGCAAGGCCCGCGACCTGACCCGCCGCAAGGGTCTGCTGGAGTCGGCGTCCCTGCCGGGCAAGCTCTCCGACTGCCAGTCGAACGACCCGATCAAGTGCGAGATCTTCATCGTCGAGGGTGACTCCGCCGGCGGCTCGGCCAAGTCCGGCCGTAACCCGCAGTACCAGGCGATCCTCCCGATCCGGGGCAAGATCCTCAACGTCGAGAAGGCGCGGATCGACAAGATCCTCCAGAACCAGGAGATCCAGGCGCTGATCTCCGCCTTCGGTACCGGTGTGCACGAGGACTTCGACATCTCCAAGCTCCGCTATCACAAGATCATCCTGATGGCGGACGCCGATGTCGACGGCCAGCACATCAACACCCTGCTGCTGACCTTCCTGTTCCGCTTCATGCGGCCGCTGGTCGAGGCCGGGCACGTGTTCCTCTCCCGCCCCCCGCTCTACAAGATCAAGTGGGGCCGGGAGGACATCGAGTACGCGTACTCCGACCGGGAGCGCGACGCGCTGCTCGAGATGGGCCGCCAGCGCGGCAAGCGCGTGCGCGAGGACTCGATCCAGCGCTTCAAGGGTCTCGGTGAGATGAACGCCGAGGAACTGCGCATCACGACCATGGACCAGGAACACCGCGTTCTCGGCCAGGTCACCCTCGACGACGCCGCCCAGGCCGACGACCTGTTCTCGGTCCTGATGGGCGAGGACGTCGAAGCGCGCCGCGCCTTCATCCAGCGCAACGCCAAGGACGTCCGCTTCCTCGACATCTGAGTCGGTCTCAGCTGACCGCGTCAGAAAGGATTCTCACCAGCAATGACCGACGAGAACACTCCCGTCACCCCTGAAGAGGGCGGCGACGTCGTGATGCGCATCGAGCCCGTCGGGCTCGAGACGGAGATGCAGCGCTCGTACCTCGACTACGCCATGTCCGTCATCGTCTCCCGCGCGCTGCCGGACGTCCGGGACGGCCTCAAGCCCGTCCACCGCCGCGTCCTGTACGCCATGTACGACGGCGGCTACCGGCCCGAGAAGGGCTTCTACAAGTGTGCCCGCGTCGTCGGCGACGTCATGGGCAACTACCACCCGCACGGCGACTCCTCGATCTACGACGCGCTGGTCCGCCTCGCGCAGCCGTGGTCGATGCGGATGCCGCTGGTCGACTCCAACGGCAACTTCGGTTCTCCCGGCAACGACCCGGCGGCCGCCATGCGGTACACCGAGTGCAAGATGATGCCGCTGTCCATGGAGATGGTCCGCGACATCGACGAGGAGACCGTCGACTTCACGGACAACTACGACGGCCGCTCCCAGGAGCCGACCGTCCTGCCGGCCCGTTTCCCGAACCTGCTGATCAACGGTTCGGCCGGTATCGCGGTCGGCATGGCGACCAACATCCCGCCGCACAACCTGCGCGAGGTCGCGTCCGGCGCCCAGTGGTACCTGGAGAACCCGGAGGCCTCGCACGAGGAGCTCCTGGACGCCCTCATCGAGCGCATCAAGGGCCCCGACTTCCCGACCGGGGCACTCGTCGTCGGCCGCAAGGGCATCGAGGAGGCGTACCGCACGGGCCGTGGCTCCATCACGATGCGCGCAGTCGTCGCGGTCGAGGAGATCCAGAACCGCCAGTGCCTGGTGGTCACGGAGCTGCCGTACCAGACCAACCCCGACAACCTCGCGCAGAAGATCGCCGACCTGGTGAAGGACGGCAAGGTCGGCGGCATCGCGGACGTCCGTGACGAGACGTCGTCCCGGACGGGCCAGCGCCTGGTCATCGTCCTCAAGCGGGACGCGGTCGCCAAGGTCGTCCTCAACAACCTGTACAAGCACACGGACCTCCAGTCGAACTTCGGCGCCAACATGCTGGCCCTGGTCGACGGGGTGCCGCGCACGCTCTCGCTGGACGCGTTCATCCGCCACTGGGTGACGCACCAGATCGAGGTCGTCGTCCGCCGTACGCGCTTCCGGCTGCGCAAGGCCGAGGAGCGGGCGCACATCCTGCGCGGCCTGCTGAAGGCCCTGGACGCCATCGACGAGGTCATCGCGCTGATCCGGCGCAGCGACACCGTCGACATCGCGCGCACGGGCCTGATGCAGCTCCTGGAGATCGACGAGATCCAGGCCAACGCCATCCTCGAGATGCAGCTGCGCCGACTGGCCGCCCTGGAGCGCCAGAAGATCATCCAGGAGCACGACGAACTCCAGGCGAAGATCACCGAGTACAACGCGATCCTGGCCTCGCCGGTCCGCCAGCGCGGCATCGTGAGCGAGGAACTGGCCGCGATCGTCGAGAAGTACGGCGACGACCGCAAGACGATGCTGGTGCCCTACGACGGTGACATGTCCATCGAGGACCTGATCGCCGAGGAGGACATCGTCGTCACCATCTCGCGCGGTGGCTACGTCAAGCGCACGAAGACGGACGACTACCGCTCCCAGAAGCGCGGCGGCAAGGGCGTGCGCGGGGCGAAGCTCAAGGAAGACGACATCGTCGACCACTTCTTCGTCTCCACCACGCACCACTGGCTGCTGTTCTTCACCAACAAGGGCCGGGTGTACCGGGCGAAGGCGTACGAGCTGCCCGACGCCGGCCGGGACGCGCGTGGACAGCACGTCGCCAACCTGCTGGCCTTCCAGCCGGACGAGGCGATCGCCGAGATTCTCGCGATCCGCGACTACGAGGCGGCGCCCTACCTGGTGCTGGCCACCAAGGGCGGCCTGGTCAAGAAGACGCCTCTGAAGGATTACGATTCGCCGCGTGCCGGTGGTGTCATCGCGATCAACCTCCGTGAGACGGAGGACGGTTCCGACGACGAACTGATCGGAGCCGAACTCGTCTCGGCCGACGACGATCTGCTTCTGATCAGCAAGAAGGCGCAGTCGATCCGGTTCACCGCCACGGACGAATCCCTGCGGCCCATGGGCCGCGCGACCTCGGGTGTCAAGGGCATGAGCTTCCGTGAGGGAGACCAGCTGCTCTCGATGAATGTTGTTCGACCCGGTACGTTCGTGTTCACTGCCACAGACGGCGGGTACGCGAAGCGGACCGCCGTCGACGAGTACCGCGTCCAGGGTCGCGGCGGCCTGGGTATCAAGGCTGCCAAGATCGTCGAGGACCGCGGTTCGCTCGTCGGCGCGCTGGTGGTCGAGGAGACCGACGAGATCCTCGCCATCACGCTGTCCGGCGGTGTGATTCGTACGCGAGTCAACGAGGTCAGGGAGACGGGCCGTGACACCATGGGCGTTCAACTGATCAACCTGGGCAAGCGCGATGCCGTCGTCGGTATCGCACGTAACGCCGAGGCGGGGCGCGAGGCGGAGGAGGTCGACGGCGTGGTCGCCGTGGACGACACCGCCGAGGCAGCCACGACCACCGGCACGGACGAGGGTGAGTCGCCCTCGTCCGAGTAGCACGAGGAGTGAGTCATCGTGAGCGGAGCCACGGGCGCCGGTACGTCTGCCGGTACGGGAAAGAACGGCGGCGGCCGTGGCTCCGCCGCGTCGGCGGGGGACGCGCGTACGACCGACGCGCGGGGCGCCGGGGGTGCCGACGGGCGTGCGGCGGACACCCACACGACCCAGTTGAAGGCCATCAAGCCCGCTGCGGTCGACTCGCCCACACCCTCGACCGACACGCAAGGATCGAAGGGATCCCAGGGGGGAACCGTGACGGACACCAGAGGCACGCAGGCCCAGCAGGAGGCGTCGCCGCTCCCCGGTGAGCGGCAGCCGCAGCAGCCCGCCGGGCCCTACCACCCGCCGCAGGCCTACCCGACGCAGACGCCGGCGGCGCCGGCCGCGGCAGGCGCCGTACGGCGTCCGCGAACCGGCGCCCGCACCACGCCCCGGGTGCGCAAGGCACGCCTGCGCGTGGCGAAGGCCGACCCCTGGTCGGTGATGAAGGTCAGCTTCCTGCTCTCCATCGCCCTGGGCATCTGCACGATCGTCGCGGCCGCCGTGCTGTGGATGGTCATGGACGCGATGGGCGTGTTCTCCACGGTCGGCGGCACGGTCTCCGAGGCGACCGGCTCGAACGAGTCGAACGGCTTCGACCTGCAGTCGTTCCTGTCGCTCTCCCACGTCCTGATGTTCACGGCGATCATCGCGGTCATCGACGTCGTCCTCGCGACCGCGCTCGCGACGCTCGGCGCGTTCATCTACAACCTGTCCGCGGGCTTCGTCGGTGGCGTCGAACTGACGCTGGCCGAGGACGAGTGACCTTTGCCGTCGTAGCGGTTCCAAACCCTGCCGTGCGTCCCGCGACTATCGATTTTGGGACTGCGCACGTCGTGCGCTAATCTTCAGGAGTCAGCGCGCGGGACACACACCGCAGAGCGCGGCGGGGCTATAGCTCAGTTGGTTAGAGCGCATCCCTGATAAGGATGAGGCCACAGGTTCAAATCCTGTTAGCCCCACCAGCACAAAGACCCCCAATCGATCATGGTTGGGGGTCTTTGACATCTACGGCTGACATCAACGGCCGTGAATGGCTGCGGTCAGCCGATAAGCGGGTCCTCCAGGAGTTCGGCCAGCATGCCCACAGCCTCCCGCTCGCCGTCGCCCACAACGTGTGTATAGACGTCCATGGTCATGCTGATCTGGCTGTGCCGCAGGATCGCCTGAGCGACCTTGGGATGCACCTTCAGGAAGGCGAGCAGGGTGCCGCAGGTGTGTCGGGCGAGCCGGACTGTGATGCGCCGCACACCGGCCCGCTTCACGAGGCGATCGAAGGTCCGTGAGAAGCCCATCGGGTCGATCATGCCGCCGTGCTCGGAGGAAAAAATCAGGTCGTGCCCCTCTTCCTGCACCCAGTGTTCACCGGCGATCTTGCGTTCCAGTTCCTGGAGCTCCCGGCGCTCCTCCAGGACACGGGCGCAGAACTCCGGCAGCGGCAGCACCGCCTGTGAGGACTCGGTCTTGAGGTCCTTCAGGACCAGGCCCACGCCCTTGACCCGCTGCACCTGCTTGACCGGGGTGAACTGCCCCGCTTCGAAGTCGACGTCCTGCCAGCGCAGGCCCAGGATCTCGCCCCGGCGCAGACCAAGGACGAGCACCAGGACGCCGGCCGCGTAGAGGCGGTGGGCACGGGCCGAGCGAAGGAACGTGATCGCCTCACGCGCGTTCCAGGCCGAGCCCTTGTCCTTACTGACCTTGGGCATGTCGACCAGGAGGGCGACGTTGCGCGTCAGCAGCTCCTCGCGCATGGCCGCGTTGAGGCCGTTCCGGAGGACACGCAGCACCTCGAAGCGGGTGGACGCACCGACCTTTTCTCGCTTCAGGGTGGCCATGAAGGTGCGGACCTCGGCGGGTGTCAGCTTGGCCAGAGGCTTCTTACCGAGGTGCGGCAGCAGGTACAGCCGCAGCTTGGACTCGTACTTCACGTACGTGTTGTGCTCGCGCTCCGGCCTGATGATGTGCTCCAGCCAGTAGGCCAGCCACTCGCCAAGCGTCCAGGCACGGGACGGCACAGGGACGCCGTTGCGCTCCTGGTCCTGGAGCTTGCCGAGCTTCTCGTTCGTCTCGTCCCAGGTGCGGCCGTAGACGTACTTTCGGACGCGGTTGCCGTCGGTGTCCGTGACGTACGCGGCCCCGTGATACCGGCCGTCCTTGCGCTTCGTGATGGTTCCCCCGCCGTTGGGGCGACGCTTGGACATCAGGCGGCCTCCCCGATCCCACGGCGGATGAGGTCGCGCACGGCGTCGTCCGGGATGCGGCGGCAGCCGTCGACCTTGAGGGACGCCAGTCTGTGAGTGCGGATCAGGTCATAGACCTTGGTCCGGCCGACCTTGAGCCGGATCATGACTTCCGGCACGGTCAGCAGCTCGGGGGCGGCGGTGGTCATGCGGCGGCTCCTTCCGTGGCGGGTTGGTGTGGGGCGGGTTGGTCGAGCAGGGCTTCGCGGGCGGTCTCGCGGTTGAGTTCGATGTCCCGGCGGATGCTGGAGGCGAGCCAGGATTCACCGGGGCTGTGGCCGTGGCCGGCGTAGGACCAGCGGGCGAGGGTCAGGGTGGTTGCCCCCAGGGCTTCGGGGTCGGGCAGGCCGAGGGCTTCGCGTTGCTGGGCTGCGCGGTAGTCGGCGCGGGTCTGGCGCAGTGCGGCGAGGGTGGTGGAGTAGCCGCGGGACTTGGTGGAAAAGTGGCCGCGGAAGCCGAGCATGTGAGCCCAGTCTCGGAGCTTGCGGTCTGGGTAGAGCGGGTGTAGGTCGAGGCAGGCTTCGATGAGTCGGCGGGGGTGCTCGGGGACGTCGAGGATGATGAGAGCCTCTTTGTTGCCGACTCGGCGGTCTACGGTGCCAGTGGTTTCAGCGGCTTTTGTCGCGTACTTGGCGACGTACGAGGCAACGGCCTGTTCGGTGATCTCCTCGCCGTCGCCGAAGGCTCCGATCGGCTGGACGTCGAGTTGGGTGCCCCAGCGCAGGCTTCGGGCGGGCTGCTCACCGGCCGGGTCGACGTCAACCACGACGCGGGCCGCAGCGGAACGGATCGCATCGGTGAGGAGGTCGAGGGTGGCCCAGGCCGGAGGAGGCGAGTCGGGCCCGTCGGGTCCGTCGAAGCGGATCACCGCATGAAAGTGCACGGCCCCACGCTTCTGGTATTCGGCGACCTTGCCGAAGGAGACGCGGGAGGCTTCGCGGGCGGCCGTCTGAGTGAGGCCGGCCCGGCGGGCGATCTCGCGGCGGAGGTAGATCGTGAAGTACCGCCACAGGTCGGATGCGTGGTTGTTCCACAGCACCGCGCCCACGTAATCGTAGGTGGCGGGGGCGAGGGGGGTGCCGAGTTCGGACGCATCCTCGGTGTGGCGGGTACCGCAGCGGCAGGGCCGGTTCCCGGGGCGGTTGTGGACCGGTCCGAAGGACGGGGCGGTCAGGGTGGCGAAGACACGGGGGTGATCGCGGATGGTGTGCGGGGTGCCCTTGGCTGGATCACCAACCAGTCCGGCGCGGATGAGGTGGTAGGTGTCGCCCGCGTAGGTCCACGCGCAGGAAGGGCAGCGGGAGGCACGGCGGTTGCCACAGGCGATTCGGAGTCGGCCACCGGGTTCGGTGTCGGTGCTGTAGGTGTGGAGGACCTGTCCGGTGACCTTGTCGCGGGTAACAGTGGTGCCTTGCAGGTGGATCGGGTCGGTGCAGCCGCCGGTGCGGCGGATCTGGTCTTGAATGCGGTCGAAGCCGGGGGACCCGGCCAGCCTCAGCACGTCGGCGAGGGTGGCCGGGTCCAGGCCCGCCATGGAGGCGGAGTCGGTCACGCCCTGTTCCCCTTCAGCAGGATGGAGCGGATGACGACCGCGCAGACAGCCACCGAAGCGGCGGTGACGGCGACCGCCAGGAGCATGGAGACCAGAACCGCGCCGACGACCAGGACGGCGGCGCTGCCACCGGCGACGAGGGCGAGCGCGCTTCCGGGAGTGAGCTGAACCGTCGGCCGGGCGGAAGGCGGAGCGGGCGGAACCGGGGCGGGAGCCGGGACGTAAGGAGCCGGGGTGTAGACGGTTGTAGTGGCGGGGACCGGGGCGGTGACCTGCGGCGGGTACTTCGGCGTGAACACGCGGGTGATCCCTTCTGAGGGCGGTCAGTCGAGGAGCGTGGCGACGGCGGGAGCGAGGACGCTGTTGGCGACGAGGTAGCCGCCGAGGAGGAGCAGGGCGACCAGCCACCACGGCGGGCGGGCGAGCTGGATGCCGAGGACAGCGACGACGAGGACGGCGAACCAGAGCGGGACGTCCATGGCGGGATCTCCTTCTCAGGCCTTGCAGCGGTGGGTGCGGGCGGCGAGTTCGGCTGCGGCGCGGCTGTCGTACTCGGTGGAGAAGTCGCAGCGGGGTGCGGTGCAGGTCGCGAGGTGGCGGTTGCGGCCGCGGGCGATGTAGGAGGCGACCTGTACGGGGCCGATGCGGCGGACGTTGCGGAAGCGCGGGTTCACGGTGTTCGTCCCTTCTCAGAGGTGAGCGGCGACAGAGGGCGTCATGGACGGGGGCAGGCCGAGCCGGGCACGGACGGCGTCGGGGTCGGCGGCGAGACCGGTGGTGGCGCGGTGTTCCTCGGCCAGGGCCTGGACGCGGTCGACGAGGGCGGGCGGGAGGGTGACGGCCGGGGCAGGCGCCGAGGCGGGGACAGCCGCGACCGGTTCGGGGGTCACGGCCAGCTCCGAATCGGAGTCCGGGCCGGTGGCCTGAGCCGGAAGCGGGTCATGTTCGGGCGCGTCGACCCCAGCCGGAACGTGGGCTGGTTCGGTGCCCGTCTCGGGCGTGGCGGTGGCCGTCGGCGCGTCCGGGGTGCGTGGCGTGTGGGCGAGCAGGGTTCCGCCGAAGAAGGCGACGGCGGGCCAGCCGGCCACCACGACGCGGAGCGACGCGGGGACGTCGTCCAGGTCGAGGAGCCCGGCGGTGGCGATGTTGGCCCCGAGGGATGCGGCCAGGGCGATCAGGAACCACAGCCGCGGTCCCCCGGCCGGTTGTCCGGCGCGCTGCTGTTCCCGCATCTGGCGCCAGGCGGCAACCAGCAGCAGGTCGACGGAGACGGGGTAGGCCCATGCCTTCCAGCCGCCCTGTCCGGCCGCGTCGGCGAGGTCGTGAAGGTGCGAGAAGGACAGGGCACCCGCGATGACGGCTTGGACGATCACGGCGTCCACACGGGCCAACTGGGCGCGCATCGGCTCGGGTTCCTTCCTGTTCGCGGCATGGGAGGGGTAGGGAGTTGGCGTGAGGCGGTCACGCCGGCCGTGGGGAGGGTGGTGCGGTTACTCGGTCACCGGGCGGGCGGTGGGCACGCCGGCCGGGGTGAGCGTCTTGGAGGACTCGACGGCGACGGCGGGCCGGAAGGAGTCGAGGCGTGGCAGTTCCGGCACCAGTGCGGCCGTGTCGCGGCAGATGGCCGCCGCCTCGTCGAGGGAGAGGTGCGGTGAGCGGGCGCGGGACCAGCCGCCGGAGGAGTCGCCGACGATCGCGACGCCGGGCCGTTCGGCCGGGATGGAGGTGGCGGCGAGGGCCGCTTCCGGGGAGATGTCGGCGAGCGCCATGTTTGCCGAGGACTCGTCATTGACCCGGTGGCAGATGCGGCCAGTGAGCTGGGCGCGGAGCATGGTCGCGCCCTTGCCGAGTTCGGAGCCGAAGCGCTGCCCGCACACCTCGAGGTAGATGCCGGCCGCACGCCCGAGCTGGGCGATCCGGATCAGCTTGGTGACCATGGCATCGCGTCGCTTCTCGTCGTCGCGGCTCGCGGCGAGGAAGAGTTCGGCGACCTCGTCGACGACGACCACGACCGGCACCGGCCGCACCTCATCCGGCAGCCCCCACACGTCCGAGGTGAGCACGGCATCCGGTCCCGCAGCGGACGAGAGACCGATCAGACGGAACCGTGCCTCCATCTCTTCCAGCAGGACGTCAAGGAGTTCGTTCGCCCGGTCCGGAGTGTCGGCGAGCGCGGACAACCGGGGTGCGAACGGCGCGAGTTCGACACCCCATTTGCAGTCGACCCCGACGAGCACGACCCGTTGCCGGGCCAGGCCGCACACCAGGTTCCGCAGGTAGACAGACTTGCCGGACTGCGTTGCGCCGAGGATGAGTTCATGCGGCACAGCGCGGAAGTCCCGTACGTGCCACCGTCCGTCATCCCGAAGCGCCAGCGGAAGGGTGAGCGGCCCGCGCTGCTTCCACCGCCGTGCGGGCTGCACGTCGGAGAGCACGTCCCAGCCGATCAGCCGCAGTTCGAGCCAACCCGGCTTGGTCGGACGGATGTGCACAGCGTGCGCGGCCCAGGCATGGCGCAACCGGTCCGCCGAGGCCATGAAGTCCTCAGGAGCCTGCCCGGTCGCCATGCGCAGCCGCATCACTAGCCCGGACCCGGTCGGCCACGGCAGCGACCGCCGAGGCGGGACCGGGGCCGCTTCCCGCCCGATCATCCGGGCCGTGGCCCGACGCACGGCCGAGGCCGGGACCGTCAGGCCGCACGCGTCCATCGTGGCCCGGTAGGTGGTGAGCACGCGCAGCGCGACGAACGGGTAGCCGACCAGCCACCAGAACGCGACCGGTGCGCGGCGGCGCAGGACCAGCAGAGCGGCGAGTGCCAGCAGGCACAGTGTCAGCGTCCAGACGGTGTTAGTCACGGCGCTCAGCCCTGAACCGGAGCCGGAGCGTTGACCATGACCGCGTCCGCCCGGTAGGCGATGCCGTGACGCATCCGCCCGCCGAACTCGCTCTCCCACGGCCGGGCGATCAGGCCGGGCAGGATGACCGGAGCTCCCATCACCAGGCCCTCACCGATGCCCTTCTCGGGAACGGTGACCTTGATCATGTCCGAACCGCCCGCCGCGATGAACACCAGCTCCAGAACCATGAGCCGGTCGTTGGTCACCGGGTCGACGGCGATCTCACCAGTCTGACGGTCCTTCACCTTGACCTCAGGCAGCTTGGTGACGAGGAGCGTCGCGGCCGAGACGTCTACGGGGATGACACGCATTTCGTGAACCTCACTGTTTGGCAACCTTGGATACCCCCCTAGACAAACTAGGCGGCGGCCCGCCGCTACTGTCTAGGGGGGTTGACGGCAACATTAGACCTCGCACTCCTCAACTGTCTAGGGGGGTATGCAAGTTGCTTAGCGGGGAGTGGCCCGTCTGGCACGTGGACTCGGCGACTGCTCTCACGGTGGAGTGGGCGAGGTAGCGCGTGGGCGGCTGCGAGGGCCCACCGTGGCATCTTGAGATGCAAACAAGCAGGTCAGGGGCCTAAAGGTGACTCTGTCTACCTTCGTTGTACGAGTGGGCGGCCGTGGTCGAAAGGTCGCGAGTGGCTCCCGGGCGAGGGCTACCTAAAGATGCTGGGCTGCCGGCTGGGGCCTTGCTAACCGTCTCGCTTGAGCGGGGCAAATGTGCCTGGTGAGGCCGGAGCTCGCGCATCGCCCGTCGTCTTGGCAGCGCTTCAGTCGCTATTGGGGCAACGGGCCCTGCTGTGGTCAGTGGACCTAGCATCCCGTGCCGTACCGGGTCTGACCTGCCGAGATGCCTGTGCTGCGGCCGCCGGAAGTTGCTGTCAAGATGCTTCGCCGGGTGATGGGGGTGCCCGAGGGGGTTATTTTGGCGTCCAATTCGCGGCACAATCAACGTGCGTCGAGCGCCTGATGTTTTCACCAATGATTACGGTGGAGCTTTGCGGGGTTAGCTATCGACGGCACTAATCCGTTGTGAAATTTTCTAGGTTGCAATGTGACGCTAGTAAGCATCGACCAATTAGGTTGGGGATTGCTTAATTGGATTTACGAGCGTGCTACCGTAGCGGATAGCAGTCCACATGAGGGGTGGGCCCCGTCACAGGTTCGCAAGATCGGCGACAGGGCCCACCGAACGGAGTGGGCTGAGGGGCTCCACCCTGCCAGGTGGAGCCCCTCGCGTCTTTCGAGGTCAGGTCCCTACAGCTCCCGCCACACGCAGAGTGCGTAGTAGACGAGCTGTGCGACCACGACCGCAGGCTTCAGGGCACTTTTGATGCGCGACCCGAACCCTCGACGCTGCCTCTCCGCCGGCCTTGAACCCTCGTCGGGCTCTTCTCCAGCGGTCATCCGCTCTTCACCTCCCTTCACAGCCGAGCCTCAACGCGGAGGCAGCTACTTGGGAGCAAGAAATACGTTATCACCCGGAGATGGCCTGATCGGGCGTCCTGTCTAGGGGCGCGACCGGGTCCAAAGGTGGCATTGTTTTTGGAGTTGGATAGACAACCGATAATTGCAGGGATCTAAATCACGGAAACCGCAGGTCAGATCCAAACCGCCGCAATCGGGGACCCTAGAACCCATGAACCGGGTCAGCCTGATATCGGCCAGGGAATGTGATGTCCATCACATGATGCTGTGGGTCATGACGAGGGGCTCCTAGCATCGGTCCGCGCTAGCGCAGCACCCAGTGAAGAACGGTCGCATCGTCCCGTGTCTTACCGCGTGGCCAGCGTCGACCGTAGGGATCCTCGGCCTCGGCTTCTCGTACATTGCCGATCAGTTCGTCTGGCCCGGAGGAGTTGAGAACGATCAACGTCTCTTGCCAAGTGGCGAGTTCGAAGCGTTCCACGAGTCGTGCGGCACCGTCACTCAGCAGTGTCACGGACGTTAGGGACTCCAGTGGCACTGTGCCAGTGAGGGCATGCCCAGCAGCTCGCGCCTCCGGCCCGGCGATCCAGAAGCCTCCTGGCCGGTTGCGCAGCTTGGTGAGAGCGTCTCTGTATGCGGCCAGCGCAAGGGCATGCTTAGGCGAGCCGGTGGGCAGGGCATCGACCGGGCGGCGTAGCTCCTTGCTCACCTCGTCCAGGCGCCGATCGGTGACGGCGACCACCTCGCCGGCCTTGTCGGCGAGGAGTAGGGACGAGTCGCCTAGGACGAGGTACTCAAGAGCGTCCGCATCGGCTCGGACAGCGGCGACCGTACTAGTGGGACTGGCCCGATAGGTCAGGTCGCAACTGTCCTCGTGGAGGGACCGGACGGTCGTGATCGTGTCTGCCAGGCAGTCGGCCAGCGGCCGGGCGGGATGCGCCGTGATCGTGCTCAGCAGCAGCCCGCCCAGCGTGGCGGAGAACCAAGCGACGCCATGCGTACATCCCGTCACTGCCCCGGCCACGCCTGCGCCGTCCAAGAGCACGGCAGCGCCGGGAGCGACGGCGGCGAAATCCTCGTTCTCCTGCCCTGGTTCTGCGGGCAGCGAGGCGAGGGTGACTCTCACGCCGACGTCTCCTCGTCGTGCCGGTAGAGAGGAGTGAGCAGCTCGACGGACTGCGGTTCGCTGGTCTCCGGGTCGTACTCGACGCCGACCAGCGTGGAGAAGCGATGGTCGCCCACCTGGCCCCAGAGCGCGTTGAGGTCGGAGGCGAGCAGTTGCACGACGCCGAGGGAGCCTTGCGTGTGGATACCGGCGATGGCAAGCAGTGAGCCGTTGCCGTCGGGGCGCGGCAGCCTGCCGACGTATCCGACATCGTAGGAGCGAGCGGGATCGCCGTCCTGTCCCGACCGGTGGACGGTGCCGGTTCGTTGGTCGACGACCGTCCAGGGACCGCCTTCCACGCGCTCCCATTGCAGTACGGGATCCTGGGCGTAGGTGTCCCACATCTGCTGAGACATACGCGGACCGCAGACGACAATCAGGCCGTCACGGTTGAGGTCCAGGTCCCCGCTCACCGGCACGTGCTCCGAGGTGACGTCGAGCCCGTAGGAGCGCGCGAGGTCTTCCAGCCGCTTGCCGGAACTGACGTCGTCCACGGCGACGACCGTGCGCCCGCGTTCGTCGTCACGACGAAGTGGAGTTGCGACAGTGACCGAACCGCGTCCGAGGAACGCACCTTCGGGAGCCGGCCCAGTGTGGCGGATCTGGTGGATTCGCCCGCGACTCAGGCCGGCCTTTTCGGCGATCTGGGCATACGAGAGCCCTTGCGCATGGAGATCCTGAACAACGCGCCGACGGAGCCGGGCGAGTTCGGTCACCTCTTGCTGCGCGTCGGCCAACCGGGTCGTGACCTCGCGCAGGAGCAGGTACGGATCCTCGATCGCCGTGATCCGCTGCAACTCGTCCGACATGACCACACCTCCTAGAAGTACCCAGGAGTCTAGGGCCCTAGACGGAATCGGTGGGAGTCGCCGTCCCGAATACACCCCAACCACGTAGAACCTGGCTCGCCGCCGAGGCACGCCACGGGGACTCACCCTCCACCGCCCGTGAAGCATCCGCGCAGTACTGCCGAGAAGGCCGCTCTCACGCGCCCACCCGAGCAAGGTCGGCCCAGATGCAGCGTGCTCCAGAAGGCCTGTCTTTCACTCCCCAGTCTTTGGCGCAGGCTGCGATGATCATCAGCCCGCGGCCGCCTTCCTCTACGGGGCTGGTCACGCTGCGAAGCATGGGCTCCTCGTCGCCGCCCTGGTCGATCACCTCGATACGCACCAGGTCGTCACTGAAGCCGATGACCACGAGGAACCACCCGCGATACCAGCCGCTCCGTGAGTGTTGGACAGCGTTGGCCGCGAGCTCGCCGACCACCAGGACGGCGTCGTCAACGAGGTTCGATTGCTCCTCCTCGAGCAAGGCGGCGACGAAGTGACGGGCTTCGGCCACCTGCCAGGCCAGGCCAGGGAACATGCGGCACCACTTTTTGAGCATGAGAACACTCCTCAGTGTCTAGGGGGCTAGACGACACAGCGAGCAGAGTATTCCTGTATGTGACTGATGGGCCAGGCATGTAGAGGAATTATTCCTCTAACGAGGGGTGAAGTCTTCCAACTCCCGGAACTCCTGCATCACCCGGAGCAAGAGCTCCCGTGCATCGCCCCCGAAGATCGCGGCTTGTTCGAACCGGACGAAGGTCTCCTCGTGCGCGGCGATCTCGGCGGAGTCGTCCAACAGTCGCTCGCCCCGGAAGGTCTCGACCACAACGGCCCGCCGGTCGCACAGGGTGAACCCGTTACGAGGCATGACCGGCACAGCGCGGCGCCAGGGGATGACCCCGAGACGTACCGTGCTCAGACTCTCGACGGCCAGCAGCCTGTCGAGCTGGGCGAGCATTAGGGAGGGATTCCCAGGCCAGGTCCGCAACACGGCTTCCGTCAGGACGAATACCGATTCTCGCCCAGGCTCATACAAGAGGCTCTGCCGCTCCACTCGGGCAGCTACGGCACGACCGACAGTTTCAGGGCTCATGCTTGGCGCGCTGTCGAAGACGTGGCGGGCGTATTCCGCGCTCTGGATCATGGCGGGCAGGACTACGCATTGGAACGAGCGCACCAGCCGTGCGGACCGGACCGCGTTGTCGAGGGTCGTCCCGGCTAGTGCGTCGCTGCCACTTGTCTCGTCGGTGTCTGGCGCAGCCTCGATGGCGGCCAGTAGGTCGCGCACCTCACGAGTGATCGGCTCGTCGAGTTCGAGGGCAAGCGCCAAGCGCCGCAGGACGTCGAGGCTGGGAACCATGCGCCCGTTCTCGACCTTGGACACGGTCGGTTGTCCCACGCTGGCCCGCTGTGCCAACGCGGCACCTGTCAGACCGGCCCCGGTACGAAGTTCCCGAAGACGCAACCCGAGCGCCTTCATTCGCTGCTGCCGCTCTCTCCCCATACTCAGGGTTCTACACCACGAGGCAGTAGACGCCGGGTACACCAGTGACTGTCTCTCAGGACGGCCCTCGTGCAGCGACCGGAAGGGTTACCGGGTTCCCGTCCGAACCCGCACCAGATCGGACAAGCCCGCTCTACGACTTGCTGACCCTGCGAAGGCTGTCGGTCACAGCACTATCCTCAGAGCTAATGCTGAGACAGGAGAGGCAAGTTGGCGGACGACTCGACCGGTGACGCCGGCAACCCACCGGCCTCGCGCGCGGCCCGCTTCACGACTGCGGTGCGGAACCTTTTCGCTTCACCTGCACGACGAGATGCAACGGCCATCATCATCGGGTTGATCTCGGGAGGCGTCGGAGTCATCGTTGGAGCCGCAGAACTCCCTCTCTGGGTGTTGGCTCTCCTCACCGTGCTGGTTGCCGCGCTATTCCTCACTGTGGAAAGGGCGGCGACCGCCGACACAGCTGACAAGAAGGTGTGGTGGCTCTGGTGTGCACTCGGCGTGGCGCTGGCACTTCCGGTCGGATCATGGACCTACCACGTCTTCTTCGACTCCGAGGACCGATTGACCTACCCGTTCTTCGTTGAGGGCGACGATCAGGCGCGCATTCTTCGGTCATCTGGGAGGCCTGGCGCCGAGCCGCAGATTGGCGGGTACCCCATGCCTGTCGGAGAGACCTACGACTTTGAGTGCGTGGGCAGGGACTCGGATGGAGCCGTGTGGCTCAAGTTTGTGGCTGGCAACTACTGGTACCCGAGTGCCTCTTTGTCTCCCGTCGGAGACTTCACGATTTCAGACATGCCAACTTGTGACTAGGGCTGTGGCCAGCAACCTTGCCGGGCTAGGGCTTGGAGGAGTCAGGGTCACGGACGATCGGCGTCACCGGCTCTTGCCAGTTGAAACGCGGGGTGGGTCGGGGGTGACACCACAGCAGCCGGGAGGCAGCGCGTGTCCGTCTTGACCTTGGCGCGATGCCGTTACGATCCTCAGTTTTGATCATGCAGCCAGATCACCTGTTACAGGTTTCTCTACCTCATCAAGGCGGCTCGCTTCGCTCCCCGCACGCGGCCCGGCCCCCGGCCGGGCCTGCGCTCCTGCCTTCGTCCCGCTCCAGCCCGGCCGGTGTCCGAGCCGCGCAAGAGTGGATTAGCCGAAGGCTGTGAGCCGAGTAGCAGGCGAGCGTGGCCGTGGTCAGAACGATGCCTCCGGCTGGGGATCGGTCGGCACCGGGATGGAGGGGGCGCCGCTCGCGGCCTCAGGTCCGTAGTGGCGTGCGTGGGGTGCTCCCATCCCGCCCGCCGTCGACCCAGGCAGAGCCGAGCAGACGCGGCCCCTGGCGTCCAGGTCGTTCGTACAGTGGCGCGCTCCACCTGGACGCCAGGAACCACGCCTGCTCCACGGTGTGTGGGTCGACGGCGGACGGGATGGGAGCTGGGGTGAGTGGTGGGCTGAGGGCTCACGTCCTACTGCCGGTTGACTGCATGCCGATCTCCCACGAACGAGGTTGTCAGTTCGTAGCGCATGGTTTGGACCAGGCGCCCACGCTGTTCATAGACGGCAGGAAGCTGATCCGTCCCTTCAAGGGCGGCCGCAGCGGCAGCGTAAAGAACATCACGAAGATCACTGAGAACTGACAGCACAGGGGTGCCGGCAAGTACCGTCATCTCGGTGTTGCCCTTGGCGAACGCCTGAGATGCATCGATGTGGGCGGAAGCGAACGGGGAGGCTTGCCGTGCATCTTCAGAGGTCCGGATTGGCTGGCTGCCTAGGCTCGATGCGACTCCACCGTGATCCCGTGCGTCTTTCAGCACGCCCAGCCAGTCATCGACGATCACCAGGAATCGGATGTAGAGAGCACGTCGCTCCTGCCACAAGAGAGCTTCACGCTCATTGAAAGTGGCGGCCGACGATTCGACCAAGGTCAGATTTTCGTGTCTCCGCAGGTCAGTCACTTGCCAGGCTCGTTGCTCCCGGGCTTGGCGCCTTTGTAGGAGATAGCCGACCAATGCACCCAGAAGTGTGCCTACTATCGCAATAGCGGCGATAGCGTATGGCTCCATGTTCCCCCCAGGGACGAGGTTGCCCGGCCGACGGCCATTGACTCTCTGCGATCATTCGTGGCCGTCGCGTGCAACTAGTGCATTCATCGCGCGATGGTGTCAATCTGGCCAGAGCCTCGCGAGGCTTCGGCTAAGTGTGTAGCGTTCATCACTCGTTCGAGGGGATGGGGGGCCTCTTGGCAAACAACAGCGGGAAGCGACGCGGCAGGGTTGCTGACATGGCTGGGAAGCCAGCGGCGCAGGTCTATACGCCCCCTGGTGTGCCTCCTGCCGAGGAAACAACGTTTCCCATCGAACTGAGTGAGAATGACCGGCTTGTAGTGCGGCTTCGTACGTATCGCAAGAAGATCGTTGACTACGCCGTCATGCAGGAGACGCTGGTTGCCGGGCAGTGGGAGCAGTTGGCTCGCATCGACTGTTGTCGGGGTACCGTCCATCGGCACCTCGTCACGCAAGGCGGTGAGACCCTGCTCGATCACGACCTCATCTGTGACATCCCCTATGGAGAGAAGTCATGGGAAGTCGTGGATGATAGCTATGAGGGGGCGCTGGACGAGATGGAAGAGCGCTGGGAAGACAACCTGCGGAGGTGGAGGCGTGGCCGCTGACGAGGAAGTACTTCGGCGTAAGGCGGCGTTCGCTGTGGCTCGCGATCTGAGGCGCCACGAGACCCGGGCCTTGTTTGAGGCCAGCGGGTACCGCTCGGATGAAGAGATCGTGGTCGCCCTGGAGAGTGACACGGTCGAGGATGTGTTCAGCCGAGTCCGCAGGCACTCCCCGCCAGTGGCAGTCGCGATCTTTTGGCCTGAGGCGGGCCGGCTGGAGTACACGTCTTTCAAGCCGAGCGATGAGGTTTCTTCGCTTGGTGAGGCCAGGGAGCAAGTCGGAGGCACCGCGACTATTGGGATGCTCTTTGAGCAGGCTGATCGTCAGAAGCGTGGTCAGTACCGATTCAACCTCACATGGGACAAGCCAGCGATGAACATTCAACGCTTCGAGGCTGCGCCTGCCTGATGATCGATGCCGCCTTGATGGGCAGTGAGGTGCAGCGAAGCCAGTTGTCAAGCCGCCCACGGAGGCTGACACCAGTAGCTGACACCAACAAGGGCGAACAGCGGCGGACGATGCTGAACCTCTGCGCTTGAGGGGTCCAGCCACGAAAGCCATTTGCCTAGGACCCTGACAGGGTATGACCGACCTGATAAGGATGAGGCCACAGGTTCAAATCCTGTTAGCCCCACATACGAGAAAGACCCCCGGTCCGGTGGACCGGGGGTTTTTTCGGGTCGATCATGCCGCGATCCGACCGGGAGACCGGTCGTGTGGAGGGACGGGGCGACGTACGCGAGTGCCGGCACATCGTGGCGGGCGTCGGAGGCTCCTGTGGGCGCCCGGCCCGTGCCGTGCGCTCGCCGCGGAGGCTGGGAAAATCGCTGTCCGATGGTCGGAACGCGGTGATAGGGAGTCCCTGTGACAACGACTCTTGCGTTCCCCGTGCTGTTGCGACTGCTCGACGAACGGTCGATCGCCTTCCGCGCCGCGGTAGCCTCCGCGCCCAGCCTCGACGTGCAGGTGCCGACCTGCCCGGAGTGGACGCTGTTCGACCTGGTGCAGCACATCGGCGAGGGACGCCGTTCCTGGGCCGCCACCGTAGCCGCAGGGCCCGCCGCTCCGGCCAAGTCCGTCCCAGAGGGCGCCCCGGCCGCGCCTCGGGAGCGCGAGGCCGTGTCGGCCTGGTTGGCCGCGTCGACGCAGGAGCTGCTGGACGCACTGGGGGAGGCCGGCCCGGATCGCGGTTGCTGGACGTGGTGGGGTGCGTCGCAGTCGCCCCAGACCTGTGGCGCCGTCGCCCGGCACCAGCTCCAGCAGATCGCGGTGCACACCTACGACGCCCAGGTCACTGTGGGTGCCCCGCAGCCGCTGCCGGAGGAGGTGGCACTCGACGGTGTCGAGGATTTCCTGTTCACCTGCGTCGCAACGACGAGTGCCTGGCCGCACAAGCCCACCGCTTTCGACTTCCACGCCACCGAGGGCCACTCCTGGCGCCTGACGGTCGACGGCGACGGCGCACGCTCCACCCGTATCCCTGCGCCCGGCACGACGCCGGTCGCTGCTGCCGGCGAAGCCCCGGACCCGGCCGGCGTCTCCGTCCGCGGCACGGCCAGTGAGCTGGTCCTCTTCGTGTACGACCGTATCTCGGCCGACTCACTGCGGATCGACGGAGACGCAGGGTTGTTCGACCTGCTCCGCGCGTGGGAACCGGAGGAGTAGGACGGTGTCGTAGAGCGGCGAAGTAACCCTGGTGGAGTGGCAGGGGCATGGCGAAGGCCCGGTGGCTCCTGGGGAGCTGCCGGGCCTGCTCGTGCGGGCTGTACGCAAGTTCGCCGTTACGTCGGGGGAGGCGGCACGTGGCGTGCCGGGAACTCAGCGCTGGAGCGGGGTGGCCGGCTCGGCCGGGTCCGCGGAGTCGCAGGAGGCGGTGGTGTGCTCGGCCGCTTCCGTGTCCGGGAGGCCGCGGTGGCGGCAACTGGGGGACTTGCCGTGCGCCTCGGCGCGGATGCGCTGCTTCATCGTGGGGGGCAGGGAGCGGGCTTGGGCCCAGACCCAGGGAGCGGCGACCGTCGGCCACGCCGTCGTGTCCGTGGTCGTCGTGCTCTCGCTGCTGCGCGTCGGCGCGGTCTGTGCCGCCGCCGTGGTGGCGGTCGTCGTGATGAGTCCGAGCGCCGTGCACAGCGCGAGGAAGGCGGTGACGATGGCGGTCCACAGCTTCATGACCCGGTTCTCGGGCATGGCCCCTCACTTTCGGGTTGGGCGATTTGCGTACTTTCCTCATGATGTGTATGGGCGGCTCGAAGTGGTGGACCGACGCTCGCGGCGTGGTGTTGTTCTGATGAACACCACCCGGATGGGTGCAAGGACCTCCAAAAGCGCCGAAGTGAGGATCAGCTGGGATGAGAGTGGGCAAATCTCACCGTCCGTGCGGGCGTGATCACCCTCCGGTCGCCGTGCTGTGATCCGCCGCTACTGCGCTGCCGAAGGCGGGAGTTGAGGGGCCGACGCAGGTCACCGATCGGTCTCGGTCGGTGTGTATAGTCGGGCGCCAGAGGTCCCCTACGTCAAGGAAAGACGAGGTCGCGCGGTGAAGAAGCTTCTCCTGGTCGCACTGGCCGCCATCGGCGGGCTCCTCGTGTACCGCCAGATCCAGGCGGATCGCGCCGAGCAGGATCTGTGGACGGAGGCGACTGACTCCGTGCCCACGGGTTCGTGAGTATCGATACCGAAGACTGAACAGACCCCGGCCGCCGCTCGCGGTCGGGGTTTTGTGTTGCGCATCCTCCGGCCCGCGGTTAGAGGCGGGCTTTTCGGACGCTCGTACGGAATGCGGGGGTGGCACGCGCGCGTGCGGGGCAGGATGGCCCACGTTCGGTCGAAGGCGAGGGGGCGGGGTCGATGGCCCGGCGTACGGGGCGTGGAGCGGCCGTGTGGCGGGCCGTCGTGCGGAGCGCGGTCGTAGCGGCGGTGCTCTGCGGGTCGTCGTCGGTACTGCCCGGACAGGACGCCGTGGCGGCTCCGGACGTCCCTCCTTACGCCTTCGCCGACGACGTCCGCGGCGCCCCCGCGGCGACGGGTACCACCGGAGCGGCCCGCCTCGAACCCGGTGCGACGTACCGGAGTTCCCTACGCGAGGGCAGGGCCTACTACCGCCTCGAACTCGACGGCACGTCGAACGTGTACGTCTCCGTCACGGCGATCCCGCGCGCGGGAGCCGCCCTCTTGGCCGGGGACGGGATCAGCGTCTCCGTGCAGGACTCCGACAGCACCACGTGCTCCACCGACTCCGTGACCGTCGGCGCCGCCAGGAGCCCGCAGCCGCTGACCGCCTGGGGGGCGCGCGAACTCCTGCCCGGCAAGGGGCTGTGCCAGAAGGCCGGTACGTACTACGTCGTCGTCGAGCCCACCGGAAGCGGTGGCGGCAGCGGCGAGGAGGGGACGGACCTCCCCGACGCCCAGTCCTGGGACCTGGAGCTCGCGCCCGTCTCCGAGTCGCCCCTGGCGAAGGCGGCCGCGACGAGGGTGCCCGAGGTGTGGGACTCCGCCACACCCACGCCGCCCGTGGACGAGCCGGCCGGGGTCCGGGGCGGGGCCGGCTTCACCGAGGCGGCCGCCGTGAAGCAGGGCGTCTGGAGCGACGAGATCGTCCCCGGGCAGACGCTCTTCTACCAGGTGCCCGTCGACTGGGGGCGGCAACTGTCCGCCACCGTCGACCTGGGCAGCGCGGACAAGAACTCCGGGTACGTGGTCGACGCCCTTGACCTGACGCTCTACAACCCGGTGCGTGCCTCGGTGAAGGACACGGGCATCGGCTACGGCGGCAGCCAGAAATCGGCCTCGTTGCCGCCCGTACCGCCGGTCGGATACGCCAACCGGTACGCACCCACCGAGCCGACGAAGTCCCTGCGGTTCGCGGGCTCGTACTACCTCGTGGTGCACCTCGCCGCGCAGGTCGCCGAGCGTTTCGGCGAGGGGCCCTACGGGCTCACCCTGCGCATAGGTCTCAGCGGCAGCACCCAGGCCGGTCCGGGGTACGCGCGGCAGTCGGCGCCGCGCGGGTTCTTCGACGTCGGCGCCCCGGACCCCGAGCCTCCGGCGGGCGGGGACGTGGCGGGCGCCGACGCGTCGGGGGCGGGCACGTCCGGCGGCGACCGCGCGATGAAGGCGGTGGCCGTGGGCGGCATCGGCACCGGGAGCCTGCTGCTGACGGTGCTCGGGGTATGGACACTCGCCGCCCGGCGCCGGGCGGCGGCTCAGATGCGCGTCAACGCCCAGAACCCCACGGCGTAGCAGGCCAGCGCGAGGAGCAGCAGCGGCAGCACGACCCCGGCGGGCGGGCCGGGACGCCCCCGGCGGGCGGCGCGATGCCCTCGACGCCGACCGTGCGGTGAGACGACCTGCGGGGAAGGTGGCACCGGCGGGGCTTGCGAGGCTTGCGGGATCCGTGAGGCCTGGTGGTCCTGCGCGGTGTACGAGGCGGTGGACACCTCACCGCGCTGCCCACGGGTGGGCAACACGAACGTGGGCTCGTACGGGGGCACAGCCATGGGGCCGGGCGCCGGCGCGTAGGCGGGGGGCTGTGGAGTGGAGGGTTCCGGGGCTCCCGGGCCTGAGAGGGAGTCGGCGGTCGCCGGTCGCGGGGGCGGCAGGTGGAAGCTGCCGGTGTCCGACATGGAGGGGGCAGGGGTGGGGGTCGCCGTACCGTGGGTCGCTCTCGTGGTCCGACGAGCATCGGCAGGCGTCGAATCCGGTTGCGGCCGTGCGTTGTTCGGCGCCGAGCCGGGGGCAGGGCCCGGCGCGGACGGTACGGATTCCCCGCCCGACCATGCAGACCCGGTACCGGTACCGGTGCTCAGGCCGCCGTCCACGCCCGAACCTGTACCCGTACCCGTACCCGTACCCGTACCCGGGTCCGGGTCTGAACCCGCGCCCCCGCCCGTGCCCGGTCGGAACGGAGGCGGTGCGCTGTCCGGCCGGAAGGGCAGACCGTCTGTGCCCGGTTGGGCAGGAACGCGGGGAGCCGCTGGACTTGGGGGAAGGGATCCGGTGCCCGCAGGGGCTGTACCGGGGCCCCCGGGGACCCCTCCTGGCCGAGCGGGCAGTGAATCGGTGGCCCGGCCGAGCGACCGGGGCCCGCCGCCGCCCGGTAAGCCCGAACCGGGTGTGGCGCCGAGGCCGGCCGACTCGGGTGGGGTGTTCGGGTGGTCCCTGCCGGAGGCGGGGGGTGGGGGGTTCCGGTCGGGGGTGGTGGTGGGTGGGTGGCCCTGTTCGGGGACGGTGTCAGGGCGTGGGCGCAGGGAGTGGCGGGGCTTTGGTGGTCTTGGTGGGCCGTCGGGGCCGAAACCCGGTGGCAGGGGACCGAGTTGGTCGAAGATCTCGATCAGCTCGTCGTCGGGTCCCGGCTCGGGCAGGAGCTCCACGGCCGCCGCGAGCGCCTTGCGCGCCCCCGTGGCCGTACGGAAGCGTGCCTGCGGGTCCGGCTGGAGCAGGGTGGCGACGACCTGCCACAGCGGCTCAGGGACGCTCTTGGGGGCGCCCGGGGTCCCGTGCTCGGCGAAGTACTGGACGAGCGCCTTGGCGTCCGGCTTGGCGCCCTCCAGCAGGTACAGCGCGACCAGGCCGACGGCGAACAGGTCGGCGGGGAAGTCCGGTTCGGCGCCCATCATCTGCTCGGGCGCGAGGTAGCCGGGCGTTCCGACCACGAGGTTCGTCTCGGTCAGCCGGGGCTCGCCCAGCCGCATCGCGATGCCGAAGTCGGAGAGCCTGAGGCGCGGCCGGGCCGTACCGGTGGCTTCGAGCAGGATGTTGGCGGGTTTGATGTCGCGGTGCACGACTCCCTCCGCGTGGACCGCGGTGAGGCCGGAGAGCAACTGGTCGAGCAAGGTGCACACGAAGACCGGGGGCAGCGGGCCGTAGTCGCCGACGAGATGGACCAGCGAGCCGCCGGCCACCAGGTCCATGGTGAACAGGACCTTGTCGTCGTCGGCGGCCCAGCTGGCGGGGGCGAGCACATGGGGGTGGTCGATCCGCAGCGCCTGCTCGCGGACGAAGCGCAGCAGCGCGTGCGCGTCGCGCTGCTGGAGCACCTTGGCGGCCACGTAGCGGCGGCGGCGGTGGTCCCAGGCGCGCCAGACCGCGCCGACCCCTCCGCGGCCGATCGGGTCGGCCAGTTCGTACCGTCCGGCGAAGACCTCACCCATGGCTGTGCGTCGCTCCTCCCCCTGGTCCCGCTCGGGTCTCCCCCTCTGCTTCCCCCGCGATGAGCGATACGACCCCCGTGTGCCTCGTCGCTTCGTGATGTCCCCGAGCTGCCGACCGCCCGGCTGCCGAACCCCCTTCGGCGACCGGGCCGACGGCTCAGTTCTGGTGGGACTGGTAGTGCGTGACCGCGTCGGAGGTACGGCCGGCGCCGTACACCCGGAGGAACTCTGCCAGTTCGGGGTGGGTCGGGGCGAGGGTGTCGGCGGCGTCGATGATGTCGCCGGCGGCGGCCACCGAGCGCAGCAGGGACTGGATCTCGCGCACGACGCGCTTGACCGTGGGCGCTCCCGAACCGCTCGTGGTCTGTGTGGTGTTGTTGAGCACCGAGCCCCCCTGCGACCGCTTGATCTCGTCCATGCGCTCGGTCGCCTCGGCCGCGCTGACGCTGCCGTCCGCGACCTGTGCCGCCAACTCCTGGAGCAACTGCACCCGCTGCACCACGGCCGGGTTGCCGATCTTCGCCCGCTGACCGCTCATCAGCTGCGACAGCATCGGCGCCGAGAGGCCCAGTACCCCAGCGAGACGAGCCTGGTTGAGGCCAAGATCGTCGATGAGCTTACGGAAGAGCGCCCCCAGCGGCTCTCCGTACCAGTTCCGCTGAAGTTCCCGCGCTCTCGCGGTCGCTTCCTGCTGTGCGGCGTCCATTGCGTCTCCCCATCGCTTCCCCAGAAACCGCGGTTCGCTCCAGCGAACCGCGTCCGAGCATCTTACGGAGAGTGGTCATCCGCGGGGACCCCCATCTTTTTGCGAGATACCCCGGGTGACCCGGTACTCTGGTCTGCGGCGCCCGCCGGTACGAGGTTTTCCGGCCGGACGTCTCTTGCGGGGCCTTAGCTCAGTTGGTAGAGCGCTGTCTTTGCATGGCAGATGTCAGGGGTTCGACTCCCCTAGGCTCCACCCGACAAGACCCCGCCCACCTGCGGAAACGCAGGTGGGCGGGGTCTTTTTGGCGAGATGGCGAGGTGGGGGCGCAGGTCGGCGCCGACCGCTCAGCTGCGGTCGTCGCGGTTCGCGGCCTCCTCCTCGGCCTCCTTGACCTGTACCTCGGGGTCGAGGACCGACGGGTCGACGCTGCCGTCCACCGAGGTCAGGCCGCCGGATGCGGGCACCTCCGTGGCGGCGGGCGGCTCGACCAGCCAGTCCGGGTTCGCCTGCTTGTCCCACCACTTCCAGGCCGCGTAGGCGCCGCCGGCGACGGCGCCGAGGACGATCAGCGCCTTGCCGAGCTTGCCGGCCTTGGCCCGCCGCCGGTGCTTGCGCGTCAGCTTCTCGATCTCCTTCGGCGTCACCTGGCCGCGCAGAGCGGCGAGCGCGGCGACACCTCGGGCGGCGGCCTCGCCCTTCATCGGCCCGGCCGCGGCAACCGCCTGTTCGATCCTCGGCCGGGAGTAGTCGGCGGCCTGTCGTGCGGCCAGCCGGGCGCGGGCGGCCGCCTCCTGCGCGGCCAGGTCGACCTTCGGCGGGACATGGGTCTTCGCCTGTTCCAGACGTGGGGCGACGTGGGCTACGTACTGCACGCGGGCCTGGTCTGCGGCGAGTGACACCTTGGGCGCGAGCCGTACACGGGCCTCATGCGCGTAGAGCGCGGCCCGTTCCTTGGCCGTGTCGGCGTAGGGCGCCACCACTTCCGCGGCGTGCAGCACGCTGTCCCTCGCCGAGCCGGTCGCGGCGCGCACGCTGTCGATGCGGGTCACGGGTTCCTCCTCCTCGGTGGCGTACGGTATTTCGACTTTCCACCCTTTTACGGATCATGCCTGTCAAGGACCGTCCCGGCATGTGTGGGCGGTCATTCGGGTGCTGATCACATGCGATAGGGGACGGATCGGGGGCAATGTCACAGAGGGTCGACAGAGCGACAAAGCCGACGATGCCACGGATCGGCGCCGCCCGCTCCCGTCCCGGACGAGTCGGATGCTTTTCTGTACCCGAAAAGGCGGGTCCGATGCCGGAGCGGGCGGGAACGGGCCGGAACGCGCCGTCGGGCGATGCCTGGCCCTCGCCGTGCGAGGATCTGGGGGTAACAGAGAGACAACGGAAGGCAGACCGTGGCCGAGCACCTGTACGCCACCCTGAAGACCAACCACGGCGACATCGAGATCCGGCTCTTCCCGGACCACGCCCCGAAGACGGTCAAGAACTTCGTCGACCTGGCCACCGGCGAGCGTGAGTGGGTCAACCCGGCGACCGGCGTGCGGTCCAAGGACAGGCTGTACGACGGCACGGTCTTCCACCGGGTCATCAGCGGATTCATGATCCAGGGCGGCGACCCGCTGGGCAACGGCACCGGCGACCCCGGCTACCAGTTCGAGGACGAGTTCCACCCCGACCTGCGTTTCGACAGGCCCTACCTGCTGGCCATGGCCAACTCCGGGCCGGCCACCAACGGCTCGCAGTTCTTCATCACCGTCTCCCCGACGGCCTGGCTGACCCGCAAGCACACCATCTTCGGCGAGGTCGTCTCACCGGCCGGACAGAAGGTCGTGGACGCGATCGCGGCCGCCCAGACCAACCCGCGCACCGACCGTCCGCTGAAGGACGTCGTCATCGAATCGGTCGTGGTCGAGAGCCGCAAGGGCTGAGGCGACGCCCACGGCGCACCCCTGGGAACCAAACGCCCTGCTCGTCCGTAAGGATGAGCAGGGCGGTTCCTTTCCGGCTACGCCGACTACTCCGACACTCGGCCCCGACGACTCGTACGACCTACTTGGGGGAGCCCATGGACCAGGCGCCTGGCAGCCGGCAGGACGACGCGCAGAGCGGCCTGCCCGTCTGCTACCGGCACCCGGATCGGGAGACCGGCATTCGCTGCACCCGGTGCGAGCGCCCGATCTGCCCCGAGTGCATGGTCAGCGCCTCCGTCGGTTTCCAGTGCCCCACCTGCGTCCGCGAGGGCTCCGGTACGGGGCACGCGCCCAGTGCATCGCGACCTCGCACGCTCGCGGGAGGCGTGGTCGCCGCCGATGCGCACTTGGTCACGAAGATCCTCATCGGTCTCAACCTCGCGATGTTCCTGGTCCAGCAGGCTGTCGGCGACAGCTTCACCGACCGGTTCGACCTGATCGGTCGCGCGATCATGCCGACCCTCGGGTACGGCGAGATTCAGGGTGTGGCCGAAGGGCAGTGGTACCGGCTCCTGACCTCGATGTTCCTGCACAGCAGCTATATCCACATCCTGTCCAACATGCTCAGCCTCTGGTGGATCGGCGGCCCCCTCGAAGCGGCCCTCGGCAGGGCCCGCTACCTCGCGCTGTATCTGGTCTCCGGTCTCGCCGGCAGTGCGCTGACCTATCTGATCGCCGAGCCCAACCAGGCCTCGCTCGGCGCATCCGGGGCCGTCTTCGGTCTGTTCGGCGCGCTTGTCGTGCTGGTGCGGCGCCAGCGCTACGACATGCGGCCGGTCATCGCCCTGCTGGTGATCAACTTGGTCATCACCTTCGGATGGAGCGGTATCTCCTGGCAGGCCCACATCGGCGGTCTGGTCGCCGGTGTCGTCATCGGGGCCGGCATGGTCCACGCCCCCCGCGAGCGCCGGGCCCTCGTCCAGTTCGGGACCTGCGGGTTGGTGCTGGCGGTCGTCGTGGTGATGACGCTCCTGAGGACCGTTCAGCTCACCTGAGCGGACTGTTGTCCACAGTCTGTGCCGAATCTTGTGCACAACGTGCGGGAACAGCTTCGCCCCCTGCCGCCGTCCCGCGTTTGCGCAGGTCAGGCAGGGGGCGAACACTCTTTCGAGTAATGGGGGCAGCCGGTAGTTACGTCACACCGGCGTCAACCTCCGATGAGTTATCCACAGATCGTCTTTCTTTTCCCCATGTGGAAAACTGCTGTGGATAACTCAGGGGATAGCCCTGGGCAGAGCTAGTGAGCCCGCACTGCCCCCGCCGCCGCCACCCCTACTTCCACTGCGTGGAGACGCCGAATCCGGCCGCGATGAACCCGAAGCCCACGACGATGTTCCAGTTGTCCAGCTTGTCGATGGGCAGCGAGCCGTCGGTGACGTAGAAGACCACGATCCAGGCGAGTCCGATGAGGAACATGGCCAGCATCACCGGCGCGACCCAGGCACGGCTGTTCAGCTTGATGGCGGTCGCCTGCTTCGCCGGGGGCGGCGTGTAGTCGGCCTTCTTGCGGATACGTGACTTCGGCACGAGGGTCTCTCCTGTCGATGCGCTGCGTGGCCGCGCAGGTGCTGGATCGGGCTCGGGGGCTGCTGCTAGGGGACTGAGGGGCTCCCCCGGGCGTCCGTTAGCGTAGTGCTTCTACGGCGCCGAAGGAGATAAGGGTACGTTGAGCAATTCTGCCGACTCCCCCGGGACAGGTACAACGGGTTCCGACCCCGAGTCCGCCGGCGACTCTCCCTCCGCCTCCGACCGACGGGGCGGTTTCCGGCCCGTGCGGGTCCTCACCGTGGGTGTCTTCGCACTCGCCGGCCTGCTCTTCTTCACCAGCTTCGACACGGCCAAGGGCACCAACATCCGCACGGACGCCTCCCTGCTCAAGCTGTCCGACCTCATCCAGGAGCGCAGCCAGAAGAACGGCGAGCTGGACGAGACGAACGGGGCGCTGCGCGACGACGTCGAGTCGCTGGCCGAGGCCGACGACGGCAGCACCCGGGCCCAGGACGACAAACTCGCGGGACTGGAGAAGGACGCAGGGACCCAGAAGGTCAAGGGCGAGGCCATCACGGTCACCCTCAACGACGCCCCGCCGAACGCCACCGCCAAGCTCCCCGGCTACCCCGAGCCGCAGCCCGACTACCTGGTCATCCACCAGCAGGACCTCCAGGCCGTGGTGAACGCGCTCTGGCAGGGCGGCGCCGAGGGTATCAAGGTCATGGACCAGCGGCTGATCTCCACCAGCGCCGTGCGCTGTGTCGGCAACACCCTGATCCTCCAGGGCCGCGTCTACTCACCGCCGTACAAGATCCAGGCGGTGGGTGACCCGGAGAGGCTTCAGCAGGCGCTCGCCGAAGCCCCGGCGATCCAGAACTACATGGTCTACGTGAACGTCTACGGCCTCGGCTGGAAAGTCACCGAGGACGGGGCGGTGACTCTGCCCGGCTACTCGGGCACAGTGGATCTGCACTACGCCAAGCCTGTGCAGTAGTGGGGTAGCGGCCGCCGGGGGGCGCCTGTGTCGGTGCGGGTGATCGTCAGGACGTTCAGCGAGCTGTGCATCACCGTCGGCACCGTCATCGTCCTCTTCGTCGGCTACGCGCTGTTCTGGACCGGCGTACAGGCCGACCGCGTCATGGGCGACCAGATCGACGACCTGCACGACCAGTGGGCACAGGGAACGGTCGGCCCCGCCCCCGGCGCGAGCGCCACCGCGCGGCCGACGCCGTACCGCAGCGGCAAGCCCTTCGCGGTGATGTACATCCCACGTCTTGGTTTCACGTGGAACAAGCCGGTGCTCGAAGGAACGGCGACCGGCACCCTGAAGAAGGGGCTGGGGCACTACGCGGGCAGCGCGCGGCTCGGGCAGACCGGGAACTTCTCCGTCGCGGGTCACCGCCGTACCTATGGTGACCCCTTCAAGGACTTTCCCCAGCTCAGGCGGGGGGACGCGGTGGTCCTGACGGACGGGACGACCTGGTTCACGTATCGCGTCGACAAGGGGCCTTACAAAACCGTGCCCTCGGACGTCGAGGTGATCGACGCTGTGCCACGTAAGTCGGGGTACACGCGTCCGGGCCGGTACCTGACGTTGACCACGTGCGATCCGGAATGGGGGCACAGTCACCGGCTGATCGTCTGGGCGCACCTCGACTCCACACAGCCCGTGGAGGCAGGCGAACCGAAGGCCCTGCGCCGCTAGTCTGGTGGTGTACGGCGTGAGTCAGGTGCCGTGATGCGACGGAAGGGACGGCATGTACGGCTGGATCTGGCGGCATCTGCCGGGAAACGCGTGGGCCAAGGCGCTGATCTCGATCATGCTGATCGTGGCCGTCGTGTACGCGCTGTTCCAGTACGTCTTCCCGTGGGCCGAACCGCTGCTTCCCTTCAACGATGTGACGGTGGACAACCAGTGAGCGCGCGCATCCTTGTCGTCGACAACTACGACAGCTTCGTCTTCAACCTGGTCCAGTACCTGTACCAGCTGGGCGCCGAGTGCGAGGTCCTGCGCAACGACGAGGTCTCCACGGCCCACGCGCAGGACGGCTTCGACGGCGTGCTGCTCTCCCCCGGGCCCGGTACGCCCGAACAGGCCGGCGTCTGCGTCGAGATGGTCCGGCACTGCGCGGCCACCGGTGTGCCCGTCTTCGGCGTCTGCCTGGGCATGCAGTCGATGCAGGTGGCGTACGGCGGTGTCGTGGACCGGGCGCCGGAACTGCTGCACGGCAAGACCTCGCCGGTGGAGCACGAGGGCAGGGGCGTCTTCGCCGGCCTGCCGACTCCCTTCACGGCGACCCGCTACCACTCGCTGGCCGCCGAGCCGGCGACGGTCCCGGCCGAGCTCGAGGTCACGGCCCGTACGCACGACGGGATCATCATGGGGCTGCGCCACCGTGAACTGCCCGTCGAGGGCGTCCAGTTCCATCCCGAGTCGGTGCTGACCGAGCACGGGCACCGGATGCTGGCCAACTGGCTGGTGGAGTGCGGCGACCAGGGCGCGGTGGCGAGGTCGGCGGGGCTCGCCCCGGTGGTGGGCAGGGCCACGGCGTGACCGCGCTGCGCCCCGAGCGTGAGGACTCGTACGGCACGGCGTCGTACGAGTCGTTCGGCGGTGACGCCTACGGAGCCGGTCCCTACTCCGGGGAGCCGTTCCAGCAGCCGGCCGACGAGGAGACGGTGGCGCTGCGGATACCGCCGCCGGCCACGTTCGGCCGTGGCCCCCTGTCCGCTTCTGGCGCCTCCGCCTCCTCTCCCGCCCCTGGAACGCCCGCGGGTGGCCGAGCGGCCCGCAGAAAGGCCGCCAAGGGCCGCCGTGGCCGTCACGGGGGCTCGGACGAGGTCTCCGAGTCGTACAACGGGGCCGACGCGCCGTCGCAGGGCGAGCGGCCGCTGTCACGCGTCGAGGCGCGCCGTCGGCAGCGGGCCCGTAAGCCGAGCGCCGCCGTGGTCGCCAGCCGGGCGGTCGGCGAGGTGTTCATCACCACGGGCGTGCTGATGCTGCTGTTCGTCACCTACCAGCTGTGGTGGACGAACGTCCGGGCGCACGCGCAGGCCGACAAGGAGGCCAGCAGCCTCCAGGACGACTGGGCCAACGGCAAGGGCGCCCCCGGGGTGTTCTCGCCGGGGCAGGGCTTCGCCATCCTGCACATCCCGAAGCTGGACGTGGTGGTGCCGATCGCCGAGGGCATCAGCAACAAGAAGGTGCTCGACAAGGGCATGGTCGGGCACTACGGCGAGAGCCCGCTGCAGACGGCGATGCCCGACGCGAAGACCGGCAACTTCGGGCTCGCGGGCCACCGCAACACGCACGGCGAGCCGTTCCGCTACATCAACCGGCTCCAGGCGGGCGACGACATCGTCGTCGAGACGCAGGACGAGTACTTCGTCTACAAGATGGCGTCCTCGCTGCCGGTGACCGCGCCCAGCAACACGAGCGTCCTCGACCCCGTGCCGCCGGAGTCCGGATTCACCGGACCGGGCCGGTACATCACCCTGACCACCTGCACCCCGGAGTTCACCAGCAAGTACCGCTTGATCGTCTGGGGCAAGATGGTCGAGGAACGGCCGCGCAGCAAGGGCAAGCCGGATGCGCTCGTCGAGTAGGCGTGCAGTCGAGTAGGGGCAGATGAACGTGGCAGCGACCACCGGCGACACCGAGCACGAAGAGCACGCGCGCGTGGACGCGTCCGATCCCGAGCCGCGGCGCCGCGGGGGCGGCCGGATCGCGTCGGCCGTCAGCGTCTTCGGCGAACTCCTCATCACGGCCGGCCTGGTGCTCGGACTCTTCGTCGTCTACTCCCTGTGGTGGACGAACGTCGTGGCCGACCGGCACGCGGACCGGCAGGGTGACAAGGTGCGCGACACCTGGGCCCAGCAGGACGGCGGTCCCGGCGCGCTGGACACCAAGGACGGCATCGGCTTCCTGCACGTGCCCGCGATGAAGAACGGCGAGGTGCTGGTCGAGAAGGGCACCTCGTCGAAGATCCTCAACGACGGCGTCGCCGGCTACTACACCGACCCCTTCAAGGCCGTTCTCCCGACGAGCGGCAAGCAGGGCAACTTCACGCTGGCCGCCCACCGCGACGGCCACGGCGCGAAGTTCCACAACATCGACAAGCTGGAGAAGGGCGACCCGATCGTCTTCGAGACGAAGGACGACTGGTACGTCTACAAGGTGTACGCCGTCCTGCCGGAGACCTCGAAGTACAACGTCGAGGTGCTCGGCGGGATCCCCGAGGAGTCCGGCAGGAAGAAGGCCGGCCGCTACATCACCCTGACGACCTGCACGCCGGTGTACACGAGCCGGTACCGGTACGTGGTGTGGGGGGAGTTGGAGCGTGTGGAGAAGGTCGACGCGGACCGGACGCCGCCGAAGGAACTGAGCTAGACCGCCGGACCGCGGGGCTCCTGCCCGGCGCGCAACACAAGAGCGTGGGCCCCACCGGATCCGTCCGGTGGGGCCCACGCTCTTGTGCTGTGCGGCTAACCGCTGGTCCCACCGAAGAAGGTGGTCCCGCCGTTGTTGCCGCCGTTGTTGCCGCCGTTCTTGAAGGCGACCAGATTGACCGTCTGCCCCTTGTTGACGGTGCTGCCGGGGGCCGGGTCCGAGCTGATGACCTGGGCGTCGTCGTCCGAGTTGCCGGTGATGTTGCCGACGGTCAGACCCGCGTTCTGGAGTGCCTGCTTGGCGTCCTTCACGGTCATGCCCTGGAGGTTGGACGGGACCTGGGTCTGGGTGCTCTTGCCGATCTGGATCTGGACCGTGGAGTCCTTGTCGGCCTGGGAGCCGATCGCCGGAACGGTCTGGATGACCTTGCCGACCTGGTTCTGGTCCTGGGTGTCGACCTCGACGCAGTTGCCCTTGAGGTCGTTCTGCTCCATCTGCGCCTTCGCCTCGTCGCAGCTCTTGTTGGAGACGTCGGGGACGGTCGCCTTCTCCTCGGCCTTGGCGATGGTGAGGGTGATGGTGGTCCCCTTCTCCACCTCCTTGCCGAGCTCCAGGCTCTGCTCCAGGACCGTGCCCTCCTTCTCGGTGGACACCTGCCGCTTCGTCTCGACGACGAGCGCGTACTGGTCGCCCTCCAGGAGCGCCTTGGCGTCTTCCAGGCTCTTGCCGAGGACACTCGGCACCGCCACCTTGGGCGCCCCGGTCGACACGACGAGGTTGACGGTGGAGTCCTTGTCGACCTTGGTCGCGGCGTCGGGGTCCTGGTCGCAGACCTTGCCCTTGCTCTGGTCCGCGCAGGGCTTCTGGGTGACCGTGCCCAGTTTGAGGTCGCTGTTGGTCAGCTGTTTCTCGGCGTCGGCCTGGACCTGGCCGACCAGGTTGGGGACGGCCACCGACTCGTTGTTCACGCCGCCGCTGAACACCCACTTGCCGATCAGCACCGCGCCGACGAGCACCAGCACGGCGGCGAGGACCAGCAGGATCGTCGAGACGTTGGACTTCTTCTGACGGCGCCGGTCGGGGCGGTCGTCGTAGCCGTAGCCGCCGTCGTCCGCATTCATGGGCGGCAGCATCGACGTGGCGCCGGCGTCCGCGGAGCGCATGGCCGTGGTCGCCTGGTCGTCGCCGTAGCCGCCGTAGCCGACCGAGCCCATCGCCGCCGTCGCGCCGACCGGCTGCCCGTCGAGGCAGGCCTCGATGTCCAGGCGCATCTCGTCGGCGGACTGGTAACGGTAGTTCGGGTCCTTGACCAGCGCCTTCAGGACGATGGCGTCCATCTCGGGGGTGATCTCGGGGTCGAAGACGCTCGGGGGCTGCGGCTCCTCGCGGACGTGCTGGTAGGCCACCGCCACCGGGGAGTCCCCGACGAACGGCGGGCGGACCGTCAGCAGCTCGTAGAGCAGACAGCCCGACGAGTACAGGTCGGAGCGCGCGTCGACCTGCTCGCCCTTGGCCTGTTCCGGCGAGAGGTACTGGGCCGTGCCGATGACCGCGGACGTCTGGGTCATCGTCATCCCGGAGTCGCCCATCGCGCGGGCGATGCCGAAGTCCATGACCTTGACCTGGCCGTTGCGCGTCAGCATGACGTTCGCGGGCTTGATGTCACGGTGGACGATGCCGGCTCTGTGCGAGTACTCCAGGGCTTGGAGGATGCCGATCGTCATTTCGAGCGTCCGCTCCGGCAGCAGCTTGCGGCCGGAGTGGAGCAGCTCGCGGAGCGTGGAACCGTCGACGTACTCCATGACGATGTACGGGATCGAGACCCCGTCGATGTAGTCCTCGCCCGTGTCGTAGACCGCGACGATCGCGGGGTGGTTGAGCGAGGCGGCAGACTGGGCCTCCCGGCGGAACCGGGCCTGGAAGGAAGGGTCGCGCGCGAGGTCCGCGCGCAGCGTCTTCACCGCCACGGTGCGGCCGAGGCGGGTGTCATGCGCGAGATAGACCTCCGCCATGCCACCACGCCCGAGCACGTGGCCCAGCTCGTACCGGCCGCCGAGGCGACGCGGCTCTTCCATAGCTACCTACCAGCCCTCTCCGTCGGTCCCGACCGGCACACGTGTGCGGCCGGAGGCTGTCGTCCGGGCATACCGTACCCGGACGGCGCTGTGTGACCTGGCCAAGCCCGTCACCCGATACAGGACCGGTATCGCAACGTGCACCGATGTGTAGGCGACGTGATGGGGGTCACTTCTTGCTGTCGATGACTGCCTTCATCACGTTCCTCGCGATCGGGCCGGCCAGACCGCCGCCGGTGATGTCGCCGCGGTCGGCGGCACCGTCCTCGACGACGACGGCGACCGCGACCGGCGCGCTGCCGTCGGACAGCTTCGCGTACGAGATGAACCAGGCGTACGGCTTCTCGCTGTTGTTGAGACCGTGCTGGGCGGTACCGGTCTTGCCGCCGACGGTGACACCGTCGATCTTGGCCTTGCCACCGGTGCCCTGCGGGTCGTTGACGACCGTCTCCATCATTTCCTGCAGGGCCTGCGCCGTCTTGGACGAGACGGCCTGGGACAGCTGCTGGGGCTCCGTCGTCTCCAGGGTGTCCAGGTTCGGGGCCTTGAGCTGGTCGACCATGTACGGCTTCATCAGCTTGCCGTCGTTGGCGACCGCCGAGGCGACCATGGCCATCTGGAGCGGGGTGGCCGCGTTGGAACCCTGGCCGATGCCGTCCAGGGCGTTCTGCGGCCGGTTGTCCTCGGGGAAGGTGGACTTGGCGGCCCGCACCGGAGTGTCCAGCTCGGTCTCGTTGAAGCCGAACTTCTCCGCCTGCTCGATCATCTTCTCGTTGCCGACGTTGTCGGCCATCTTCGCGAAGACGGTGTTGCAGGACACCATGAGCGCGTAGCGCAGCGTGGCGTTCTCGCAGTCGCCGTGCTCGTTGGTGAGCTTGCTCGTGGACAGCGGCAGCGGGAACGGGTCCGGGGTGTCGGTCTTCTCGTCGACGCCGGAGACCTCGCCGTTCTCCAGTGCCGCGGCGGCCGTGACCACCTTGAACGTGGAGCCCGGCGGGTAGGTCTCGCGCAGCGCGCGGTTGAGCATCGGGTCGTCGGGGTCGTTCTTCTTCTGGACCGCGTTCCACGCCTCGGCGTCCGCGTCGGAGGAACCGGCGAACTTCGACGGGTCGTACGACGGAGTGGAGACCAGCGCGAGGATCTTGCCGGTGGACGGCTCGATCGCGGCGACCGCGCCCTTCTTGTCGCCCAGGCCGTTGTACGCGGCCTTCTGCGCGGCGGCGTTGAGGGTGGTGACGACGCTGCCGCCCTCCTTCTCCTTGCCCGTGATCATGTCCAGGGTGTTGCGGAAGAAGAGCCGGTCGTCGTTGCCGCTGAGGATGCCGTCCTCGAGCCTCTCCAGCTGGTTGGCGCCGAAGGCCTGCGAGGAGTAACCGGTGACCGGCGCCCACATCGCGCCGTTGGACCAGGTGCGCTTGTACTTGTAGTCGCCGGTGGTCTCGACCGAGCCGGTGATGGCCTTGCCGTCGACGATGATGTTGCCGCGCGGGGTGGAGTAGCGAGTGATGTTGACGCGGCGGTTCTTGGTGTCGCCGGCGAGGCTGTCCGCCTTGACGTACTGGAGGTAGTTGTCCCGCAGCAGCAGGGTGAGGACCAGGAGGCCGCAGAAGATCGCGATCCGGCGCAGGGGCTTGTTCATGACGGGCGGACCACCTGGGTCATCTCGGCGTCGGGGTTCGAGGCGGGGGCGGGCGCCGGGCGGCGCGCGGTGTCACTGATGCGGATCAGGATGCCGATCAGCGCCCAGTTGGCGATGACGGACGAACCGCCGTAGGCCAGGAAGGGCATCGTCATACCGGTGAGCGGGATGAGTCCCATCACACCGCCGGCGACGACGAACACCTGGAGGGCGAAGGCGCCGGAGAGGCCGATGGCCAGCAGCTTGCCGAAGGGGTCGCGGGCGGCGAGGGCGGTCCGCACGCCGCGCTCCACGATCAGGCCGTACAGCAGCAGCAGCGCCATGATGCCGGCCAGGCCGAGTTCCTCGCCGAAGGTGGCGAGGATGAAGTCGGAGTTGGCGGCGAACTTGATCAGCTCGGAGTGGCCCTGGCCCCAGCCGGTGCCGAGGGTGCCGCCGGAGCCGAACGCCCACAGGGCCTGCATGGCCTGCTCGGAGTGGCCGACGACGCCCTCCTGGGAGAGCTTGTACTCCTTCATCGGGTCGAGCCAGGCCTGGACACGCTGCTGGACGTGGCTCTCGAACTGGGCCACGCCGACCGCGCCGGCCGCGGACATCAGCATGCCGAAGACGATCCAGCTGGTCCGCTCGGTGGCGACGTACAGCATGATGACGAACATTCCGAAGAACAGCAGCGAGGTGCCGAGGTCCGTCTCGAAGACCAGGATCAGGATCGAGATGATCCAGACGACGATGATCGGGCCGAGGTCGCGGCCGCGCGGCAGGTACAGGCCGAGCACCCGGCGGCTGGCCAGGGCGAGCGCGTCGCGCTTCACCATCAGATAGCCGGCGAAGAAGATCGCCAGCACGATCTTGGCGAACTCACCGGGCTGGATGGAGAAACCGGCCACCGAGATCCAGATCTTGGCGCCGTAGATGTTCTGGCCGAGGCCCGGCACGAGCGGCAGCAGCAGCAGGAAGATCGCGCCGACCATGGAGATGTAGGTGTAGCGCTGGAGGACGCGGTGGTCCTTGAGGAAGACCAGCACCACGACGAACAGCGCGATGCCCATCGCCGTGTACAGCAGCTGTCGCGGCGCGGCGGTACCGGCCTGCTCGATCCGCTGCAGCAGCTTGGACTGGTCCAGCCGCCAGATGGCGACGAGCCCGAGCCCGTTCAGCAGCGTGGCCACCGGCAGCAGCAACGGGTCCGCGTACGGCGCGAACTTGCGCACGACGAGGTGCGCGACGCCGGCCAGCAGACCGAGGCCGAGACCGTAGCTCAGAAGGCCGGACGGCACCTGCTCGTTGATGGCGAGGCCCACGTTGGCGTAGGCGAAGACCGGGATCAGGACGGCGAACACCAGGAGCGCGAGCTCGGTGTTGCGCCGGCTCGGGGTGCCGATCGAGCCGATCGTTGACGTGTGGTGCGTCGGCGAGTTGGTAGTACTGCTCATCGTGTGACGGGGCCTCTCACGGCTTGCCTACTGCTCACCGCACCGCGAGACGACCTTCTGCTCTTCCTCCGAAAGGCTGGGGCCGGGGGTGGGAGTAGTGGTCGCGGGTGCGGACGGGGACGCGGTTGCCGAGGGGCTCGGCGATGCCTTGGACGTGACGGAGACAGGCGTGGTTCCCGTGCTGCCGCCGGCCTGGCCCTCGCCGGTCTTCGAACCGGTCTTGCTCGCCGTGACGGTCTCCGCCTGCTTCTTGCACGCGGAGGCCTGGACGGCCAGCTCGTCGATCTTCTTCTGAGCGGCGGGCAGATCGCCCTCGGCGATCGTCGCCTCGACCAGCTTCTGCTGATAGTCCGGGAGGTACTTGAGTTCGATCTCGGGGTGGTCCTTCTCGACCTTCGACAGCGACACCCAGGCCAGGTCCTGGCTGATACCGCGGTACAGCGCGACGTGCTTGTCCTTGGTGCCGACGTAGTACTGCGTCTGCGTCCAGCGCCAGCCGCCGTACAGGCCACCGCCGATCACGGCGAGCGCGAGCACGCCGTAGAAGGATCTCTTCAGCCACTTACGGCCCTTGCGGGGCTTGACGAAGTCGTCGTCGGTGTAGTCGCCGAAGCCGTCGGTTGGGATGAAACCGGTGATGTCGCCGCCGGAGCCGGGCGGACCGAACTCGCCGCCCCCGCCGCGCCCTTGCTGCCTGCGGCCGAGGCCCGAGGCGCGCCCTGCCGGGGTCTGCATGATGCCGTTGTCGTGCAGCTGGAGCTGGTTCTCGGCGACCGCGCCGACCACGACCGGGACGTCGGAGAGCTGCCCGGCGAGGGTGTCGCCGGTGTCCAGGTCGAGGACGTCGGCGACGATGACCGTGATGTTGTCGGGGCCGCCGCCGCGCAGCGCGAGCTGGATCAGCTCCTGCACGGTCTCCTGGGGGCCCTGGTAGCTGGCGAGGGTGTCCTCGAGCGTCTGGTGCGAGACCACGCCGGAGAGGCCGTCGGAGCAGATCAGGTAGCGGTCGCCGGCCCGGACCTCGCGGATCGACAGATCCGGCTCGACATGCTCACCGCTGCCCAACGCCCGCATCAGCAGCGACCTCTGGGGGTGGGTGGTGGCCTCTTCCTCGGTGATGCGGCCCTCGTCGACGAGGCGCTGCACCCAGGTGTGGTCCTGCGTGATCTGGGTCAGTACGCCGTCCCGCAGCAGGTACGCGCGCGAGTCGCCGACGTGCACGAGCCCGAGGCGCTGGCCGGTCCACAGCAGGGCGGTCAGGGTGGTCCCCATGCCCTCGAGCTGGGGGTCCTCCTCGACCAGTGAGCGCAGCTGGTCGTTGGCGCGCTGGACGGCGGTACCGAGCGAGGTGAGGACGTCCGAGCCGGGGACGTCGTCGTCGAGCGCGACGATGGTGGAGATGGCCTCGGAGGAGGCGACCTCACCGGCGGCGGCGCCGCCCATGCCGTCGGCGATGGCGAGCAGACGGGGCCCGGCGTAACCGGAGTCCTCGTTGCCCTCCCGGATCATGCCCTTGTGCGATCCGGCGGCGAAACGCAGTGACAGGCTCATGCGCACCTCGCCCGTCGGCCCCGGGTACAGCCGGTCGTGTCGAGCCACACTGCCCACCCTCCGGTCGGGAGCACATCGGGGCCATGGGTGCCGGCCGCCGCCGCGTGCTCGCTCCGCTCGCACTCAGTCATGATGTAGCACTACTTCCGCAGCTCGATGACGGTCTTGCCGATACGGATCGGCGCACCCAGCGGGATCGGTGTGGGAGTCGTCAGCCGCGATCGGTCGAGGTACGTGCCGTTGGTGGAGCCCAGGTCCTCGACGATCCACTGGCCGTCGCGGTCCGGGTAGATCCTGGCATGGCGGCTGGAGGCGTAGTCGTCGTCCAGCACGATCGTGCTGTCGTGCGCCCGGCCCAGACTGATGGTCTGGCCCTGGAGTGCGACGGTCGTGCCGGTGAGGGTGCCCTCGGACACGACCAGCTTGGTAGGTGCGTTACGACGCGTGCGGCCGGCGGCGGACTGCTGGCGCTGCTGCGGAGGCGCCTGCTGGCGCTGTGCCTGCTGCGCCCGCCCGGCCTCCCGGCGCGAACCGCGCTGGGTCACACGCGTACCGAAGAGGTCGCTGCGGATGACCTGCACGGCCACGATGACGAACAGCCACAGTACGGCCAGAAAACCCAGCCGCATGACCGTGAGGGTCAGCTCTGACATTGCCCCCGCTTCACCCTTCGGCTTGCCGGTAAATGATGGTGGTGCTGCCCACGACGATCCGCGAGCCGTCGCGGAGCGTAGCGCGGGTGGTGTGCTGCCCGTCCACCACGATGCCGTTGGTGGATCCGAGATCCTGGATCGTCGAGGGCGAACCGGTCCGGATCTCACAGTGCCGACGGGAGACGCCGGGGTCGTCGATCCGTACGTCTGCCTCGGTGCTGCGGCCCATCACGAGCGTCCCGCGGGAGATCTGGTGGCGGGTGCCGTTGATCTCGACCCAGTGGCGGGCGCGCGACCCGGGCTGCGGAGCCCCGACCGGACCACCGCCCGCTGCGCCGGGGCGCTGGGCGCTCGCGGCGGGCGGGTAGCCGTAGCCGCCGGCGCGGGCGCCGGGCGGCGGAGCGGAGGGCATGGGCGGAGCGGCGGTGCCGGCTCCGGCCCCGGGATACCCGGGCCCGCCCGATCCGCCGGGGCGCTGTCGGCCGCCCGCGGGCGGCTGCTCGGGCGCCTGGCTGCTGGAGGAGGCGAGTGTACGGCTGCGCACCCGGTACAGACCGGTGTCGAGGTCGTCCGCCTTCTCCAGGTTGACCTTGATCGGGCCCATGAAGGTGTAGCGCTGCTGCTTGGCGTAGTCGCGGACCATTCCCGCGAGCTCGTCGCCGAGCTGGCCGGAGTAGGGGCTGAGCCGCTCGTAGTCCGGCGTGCTCAGTTCCACGATGAAGTCGTTGGGGACGACGGTCCGGTCCCGGTTCCAGATGGTCGCGTTGTTGTCGCACTCGCGCTGGAGCGCGCCGGCGATCTCCACGGGCTGGACCTCGGACTTGAACACCTTCGCGAAGGTGCCGTTGACCAGACCCTCGAGACGCTGCTCGAACTTCTTCAGGACTCCCATGGGGCACCTCCTCCGTAGTGGCTGCTGTCCCGTGCCGTGCTGCTTGCCTGGTACTGCTTACTGATCGTATCCACGCGCCGGTGAATCGGCTGGTTCCCCCTGTCGACACCCGTCGACGGGTGTCGACGCCCTCGTGCGCACCCGCTTCTGCCCAGGATCGTAGAGGCGGCCGAGGACCAGTGTCCCGCACCTGGCTGTGGTCCTTGTCCGGCTACCGGGGAGACGGCCGCCTTAGGTACGAGGTTGATACGTGAACCAGTCACTGCCGGGACGTACGGGGGCCGCCGACGGCCTCCCACCTGCTCCCTGCCCCCACAGAAGGGATGTGAACGCACCCTGGACCGCGTGCTAATGTTCTGCGTGTCGGAAGGCGCCAGGCCGCAAGGCCCACAAGCCGGAAGACACACCCAATGCGCGGGTGGCGGAATAGGCAGACGCGCTGGATTCAGGTTCCAGTGCCCGAAAGGGCGTGGGGGTTCAACTCCCCCCTCGCGCACAGTTGAAAGCCCCGCAGGTCTCAGACCTGCGGGGCTTTCGCGTTCCCGGAAGGCTTACTGACCGGCACGGTTGATCCGGGCCATGCGGGCCGGGTGATGTGGGTTCAGGTCATGGTTGCTCACGGTGTGTGAGGAACGTCTCAGGTCCGAGGGGCAGTGCCGGCCGGGCGCGGTTCGTCGCTCATCGGCGGGCCCTTCGAGGGTGCGGCGGACTGCACTGTCTTCATCCCGGGTGTTGAGCGGCGGCCCTGCTCGAACCCTCACCTCACCCGAGGCACGCCTCGCAGCCCGGGCCTGGGCCTGGGTCCGGGTGCGGGGTCGGTGCGCCCCCGGGTCGGTCCGGTCCGGAGCCGGTCCGGAGCTGGTCCGGAGCCGGGTGCTGACCGGGACCCGCGTCTACGCGATCGCCGTGCACGGCATGCCTGCCCACGGTCCTGGGCCGCGCCGCATCGAACATGCCCCGCCCTACGGCGCCCAGCCCCCTGGTCGCTCTGCCGCTGCGGATCGGGCTCCGTTCGACGCGACTTCGGATCGGGCTCGCCCGGCGCGACTGGATCGCGATCCGGCCTCCGCGTGCCGGTGTTCTCGCCCGACGGGCGTGTTTCACGTGAAACATGCCCGCTGCTGTGGCGGCGCCGTCGTGAACCCGCTGCCGGGCGGCCGTTGTGCCAGGGCGAGAGGGTGTACCGGCTCGGCTGTACCGCAGGGGCGGGCGAGGGGTTTTCCACAAACGGGAGGTTGTCCACAGGGGCTGCCGCCGTGCCGTCGTCGCGCTGTACGGTCGGCACGAGTTGATGATCGGCTCGTCGAGCCGACGGACGTACGGGTGCGGGGGAGGCGGTCATCGTGACCGAGGCCGGTGGTGGGGGCGCGGAGATGGGCGGGGCGCGCAGGCTTCCCCGAGTGCGGGGCTTCGCCGACAGGCCCGCCGGGCCGCCCGCCGCAGGAGCGGAATCGGGGGCGGCCCCGGGGTCGCCGAAGGTGGAGGGCAAGGCGCTGCGCGGCCGGGTGCCGCGTTCGGCACACGCCGCGTTCGACCTGGACCCCGCCCGACCCGACGCGGTGGCGGCGGTCGAGGAGTCCAGCCGGGGCCGCATCCCGGAGCTGGCCCCGATCCGGGTCGGCCGGATGGCGGCGACGCCTTTCGCGTTCCTGCGCGGCTCGGCCGGACTCATGGCGTACGACCTGGCCCGCACCGCCATGACCGGGATCCGCGCCCAGATCTGCGGTGACGCCCATGCCGCGAACTTCGGTCTGTACGGCGACGCGCGGGGCGGACTGGTCATCGACCTCAACGACTTCGACGAGACCGTGGACGGCCCCTGGGAATGGGACCTCAAGCGTCTCGCCACCTCCTTGGTGCTCGCGGGCCGCGAGGCCGGCGCGGACGAGGACACCTGCCGCAGAGCGGCCCACGGCGCGGCTGGCTCCTACCGCCGCACCATGCGGCTCCTGGCGAAGCTGCCGGTGCTGGACGCGTGGAACGCCATCGCCGATGAGGAACTGGTCTCCCACACCGACGCGCACGACCTGCTCGGCACCCTGGAGCGGGTCTCCGAGAAGGCGCGGGCCAACACGAGTGGGCGGTTCGCGGCGAAGTCGACGGAGGTGACGGAGGACGGCGGCCGCCGCTTCGTCGACGCGGCGCCGGTGCTGCGCCGCGTCGCGGACGCGGAGGCTCACGCGGTGGCCGCGTCCCTGGAGCACTACCTGACCACCCTGTCCGAGGACCGCCACCCGCTGCTGGCCCGCCACTCGGTCCACGACGTCGCCTTCCGCATCGTCGGCACGGGCAGCGTGGGGACGAGGTCCTACGTGGTGCTGCTGCTCGACCACCGGGACGAGCCGCTGATCCTTCAGGTGAAGGAGGCCCGCGCCTCGGCCCTGGTCCCGCACCTGCTGACCGCCGGCTTCGACGTGCCCGAGGTGGAGCACGAGGGCCGCCGGGTGGTCATCGGCCAGAAACGCATGCAGGTCGTCAGCGACATACTGCTGGGCTGGACGACGGTCGACGGACTCCCCTTCCAGGTACGGCAGTTCCGTAACCGCAAGGGCAGCGTCGACCCGGCCGCGCTCGCCGCCGACCAGGTCGACGACTACGGCCGGATGACCGGCGCGCTTCTCGCCCGCGCCCACTCCCACAGCGCCGACCCGCGCCTCATCGCCGGCTACTGCGGAAAGAACGAGGAACTCGACGAGGCGATCGCCACCTTCGCCGTCGCCTACGCCGACCGTACGGAGGCGGACCACTCGGACCTGGTGGCGGCGGTACGGGCGGGACGGATCGCTGCGGAGACGGGCGTATGAGGTGCGGACGAGCCGAGTCGGAGCGGGGGAGTCCGGGCAGCGGGACGCGAGCGGGGCGCTGCGGGACGGCGGCCGGGTGGGTTCGGGGGAGCGTTGGCCTAGGCTGGTCGGGTGACGACCCCCGAAGCTGAGCAGCCGCGGCCCGAGGCACGGCTGGAGCAGGCCGTGCGGGCCGCCGAGCAGGCGTTGATCGAGTTCGAGATCGCGGTGGAGACCTTCCGCGTCGAGGTCGAGAACTTCTCGCGGCTCCACCATCAGAAACTCGGCCCGATGTACGCCCGGCTCGACGAACTGGACGCCCAGATCGCCGAGGCCAGGGCGGTCCGTACCGGTGATCCCGAGGATCGGCGCAAGGCCGCCGAGGCGCGGGCCCGGGTGATGCCGATGCCCGGGGTCGAGGAGCTGTTCCACGGCTGGATGGACGGCGAAGGGCTGTTCCCCGAGGCCGAGGCGATGCTCACGGATCAGCCGGTCCGGCCCCCGCAGCGGGTACGGCCCAGCGAGGAGGCCCGCAAGCTGTACCGCGAGCTGGCGCGCAAGGCGCATCCGGACCTGGCCCAGGAGGACGCCGAGCGGGCCCGGCGCGAGGAGTTCATCACCCGCGTCAACGCGGCCTACGCCCGTGGCGAGGAAGCGCTGCTGCGCGAGCTGGCCGAGGAGTGGGCGGCCGGCCCGGCGCCCGAGGAGCGCAGCCCGAGCCCCAGCGAGGAGCTCTACGCCCGCCTCGAGTGGCTCTCTCAGCGCAAGGAGATGCTCGCGCTGGTCGCCCGGGAACTGGAGGACGGCGCGATCGGCTCGATGCTCCGCATGGCGCCGGAGGACCCCGACCGGCTTCTGGACGAGATCGCCGACAAGCTCCTCGCGGACGTGGCCGCCCGCGAGGCGGAGCTGGCCGAGCTGGTGGGCCAGGCAGGTCCTTCGTCGACGTCGTGAACCGGCTGGAAACCCGGCCGGAAACCCGGCCGGCGGCAACCTCTTCACCTGGCCGAGCCGCGGGCTGCGCCGAGTCGGTGGGCTGGGCGGAGATGACGGGCTGGGCGGGACCGGTCGGGTCGTGTGCCGGGTCGGGTAGCGTCGGGCGTATGAGTTTCGGAGCTGGTGTGCCCACGGTCGAGGTCGCTGACCTCAAGGACGACGACTTCCTGCTGGACGTCCGCGAGGACGACGAGTGGCAGGCGGGTCATGCCGAAGGGGCACTGCACATCCCCATCAGCGAGTTCGTCGGCCGCTACGGTGAGCTGACCGAGGCGGCTCCGCAGGACGGTCGGGTCCACGTGATCTGCCGTTCCGGCGGTCGCTCGGCCCAGGTCACCATGTATCTCGTCCAGCAGGGCATCGACGCGGTGAACGTCGATGGCGGCATGCAGATCTGGGCCGCCGCGGGCCGCCCGGTCGTCACGGACGAGGGCAACCCGGGCTCGGTCCTGTAAGTCGTCGAACCGGCGGACCGGCGGACCGGCAGACCGTCGGACCGGTGCGTTGTCGGGTCGGTGGGTCGGTGGGTCGGTGGGTCGGTGGGTCGGTGGTCGCGGCTCGGCCGGGTTCGTCTTGTCGGGCGGGCGTCAGCTGAGGAGGTGGGCGGCCAGCAGGTCGCCCAGGGCCTCCTCGTGTGCCGCGGCCGGGCCGAGCGAGAGTTCCAGGTGCTTGGCCCAGGCGTGATACCGGTGCAGTGGGTAGTCGACATCGGCGCCGAAGCCTCCGTGCAGATGCTGTGCGGTCTGCACGACCCGCCGTACGCCTTCCGCAGCCCAGATCTTGGCCACGGCGACGTCTCCGGAGGCCGGTAGTGGGCCTGGCGCCCCCGAGGCGATCCGCCACGCGGCCTGCCACAGAGTGACCTCCATCGCTCGCAGGTCGATGTAGCGGTCGGCGGCCTGTACGGCGACGGCCTGGAAAGTGGCGATGGGGTGTCCGAACTGCTCCCGCTTGCCGGCGTACTCGGCGGTCATCGTCAGTACGCGCTCGCCCAGGCCGAGCGCCTGCGCGCAGGTCCCCGTGGTCAGCAGGGCGCGCAGCCACTCCCAGGCGCCGTCGGCGGTGATGACGTTCCGGTCGGCGATCTTCACCGATTCGAGGCGCAGTTCGCCGAGCCGCTCACCGGTGGTGGAGATCTGTTCGGCGAGCACGGCTCCTTCGTGCCCGCGTTCGACGACGGCGAGGACGCTCCGGCCGTCCCCGGTGTGTGCCGGTACGAGGACGAAGTCGGCGTCGTACGCCCACGGCACCATCGTCTGCACCCCGTCCAGCAGCCACTCGCCTGCGCCGGGCTCCCCCGGGCCGTCGCCTGCACCGGGTTCGTCACCTGTGCCGGTTCCGCCGGTTCCGTCGGTCGCGCCGACAGTGCTGTTCTGCCGTGCCGTCACCGCGAGTTCGGCGGGGTCGTGGCCGGTGCGGCCGTTCGCGGCGACGGTGAGGACGATCTCGCCCCGGCCGGCCCGAGCGAGCAGGGACGACTTCAACTCCGGTCCGCCGTAGGCCTGTAGGGCGGCGACGGCCGCGCTGCTCTCCAGCAGCGGCACTCGTGCCAGCACCTTCGACGCCTCACGCAGCAGCAGGCAGAGGGCGATGGCGTCGAGGCCCGCCCCGCCGAACTCCTCGTCCAGCAGCAGGCTCAGCAGGTCCGCCGAGGCCAGCTTGGCCCACAGTGCGCGGTCGAAGTCGTCGGCGACGGCGCCCCTGGTGAGCGCGGGGCTCGGCACGCCGTCGGGAGCGACCCCGGCGAACACGCCCCGCGCCGCTTCCGCCGCTGCCTGCTGCTCCTCGGTGAAGGTGAAGTCCACGGCCTGTCCTCCCGACGGTCAGCCCATCTGACGGAGCGTCAAGATAGAACAGGTTCTAGAAGAAGGGAACGGGGGCGGTCGGTCCGGGGGCAGTCGGTCGGTCCGAGGGAGACGGTCGGTCTCCCTCGGCGCGTTCCTCACCGGTCGAAGTCGACCTCCACCGCCTCCGTCAGCGGATGGGACTGGCAGGCCAGCACATACCCGGAGTCCGTTTCCTCCGGCTCCAGCGCGAAGTTGCGGTCCATGCGCACCTCACCGGAGACCAGGAAGGCCCGGCAGGTTCCGCACACCCCGCCCTTGCAGGCGTAGGGCGCGTCCGGCCGGTTGCGCAGCACCGTCTCCAGGACCGACTCACCGTCCCGCACGGGCCAGCTGCCGCCCCGGCCGTCGAGCCGGGCGGTCACGGTGCTGTGGGCGGGGGCCGCCACAGGTGCCGGGGGCGCCGTGACCTCCACGTGGAAGATCTCCTCGTGGATCCGGGACCGGGCGACCCCGATCTCCCGCAGCGCCTGTTCCGCGCCCTGGACGAGCCCGAACGGCCCGCACAGGAACCAGGCCGCCACTTCCGTCACCGGCAGCAGCGACGGCAGCAGCCCGGTCAACCGCTCCCGGTCCAGCCGCCCGGACGGCAGCCCGGCCTGCTGCTCCTCCCGGGAGAGCACGGTGACGAGCTGGAACCGCTCGGGGTACCTGTCCTTGAGGTCGGCGACCTCCTCCAGGAACATCGTCGAGGCAGCGGTCCGGTCGCTGCGGACGAGACAGAAGCGGGCGGCGGGCTCGCGGGCCAGCAGCGTCGAGACGATGGACAGCACCGGAGTGATCCCGCTGCCGCCGACGATCGCCGCGTACCGTCCGGGCGCGGGCACGAGGGTGAACCGTCCGGCCGGAGTCATCACCTCCAGCTCGTCGCCGACGGCGATCTCCTTCAGCGCGTACGTCGAGAAGGCTCCGCCTTCGACCAGCCGAACGCCCACCCGCAGGGTGCGGGGCCCCTCGCCGTCGGGCTCGGGCGCGGGCGAGCAGATCGAGTACGTCCGCCTGACCTCGGTCCCGTCGACCACGCGGCGCAGGGCGAGATGCTGGCCGGGCGCGTGCCGGTACTCCTCGCGCAGCGCGGCGGGGACCGCGAGGGTGAGGGTGACGGAGTCGTCGGTCAGGTGGTCCACCGCGGCCACCTGGAGCGGGTGGAAGCGGGCCATCACAGCTCCTTGAAGTGGTCGAAGGGTTCACGGCAGGCGAGGCAGCGCCGCAGCGCCTTGCAGGCGGTGGAGGAGAAGCGGCTGAGCAGCTCGGTGTCGGCGGAGCCGCAGTGCGGGCAGCTGATCGGCTCCAAGACCGCGCTCGCGCTCGTGCCACTGGCCTGGTCCGTGTCCGTGTCCGTGTAAGCCCCCGTTCCGGCCGTCGTCCCGGGTCCCGTCGCCGTCCCGGTCGCCGTCCGTGCGGCCGTGGGCTTCGGGGGGAGGGCGCGGGTGGGTCCCAGGGTGACGCCGACCGGTTCGGACGCCTTGCGCACGCGGGGCGGGGCGATCCCGAACTCGCGCAGTTTGCGGCGTCCTTCGGCGGAGATGTCGTCGGTCGACCAGGCGGGGGACAGCACCGTGCGCACGGTGACGTCCCGCACTCCGTGTGCGTGCAGCGCCCGTTCGATGTCCAGGGACATCGCCTCCACCGCCGGGCAGCCGGTGTAGGTGGGGGTCAGCTCGACCTCGACCGCGTCCGCGGCACGGACGTGCACCGCGCGCAGGACGCCGAGTTCCCGGAGGGTGATCACGGGCAGTTCGGGGTCGAGCACCGAACCGGCGACCTCGAGGAGTTCCGCCTCCAGCGGGGTGAGCGTCACCATGACGCGCCCGGGTGGCTGCGGTGCAGGTGCTGCATCTCGGCGATCATGCGGCCGAAGGACTCGGTGTGCAGGCCCTCGCGGCCCGCGCCCGCGCGCCAGGCTCCGGTGCGTGAGCCCTCGGGCGCGGCCAGGCCGGCCCGTCCCAGCACGCCCCGCACCGACTCCAGCCAGGCCGGTTCCAGCTCCGACGGAGCGAAACCGAGCCCGTCCACAGGGCGGAACATCTCTCCGGTGAAGCGCCACAGAGCCGTGCAGGCCAGTTGCATCCGCCCGTGGCTCTCCTCGGTCCCGTCGCCGAGCCGCAGCGTCCACTGTTCGGCGTGGTCGCGGTGGTAGGCGACCTCCTTGACGGCCTTCGCCGCCAGTCCCGCGAACGGGCCCTCAGTGGCCGCCAGCCGCGCGTACAGCAGGTGCTGGTAGGTGGAGAAGTACAGCTGGCGGGCGATGGTGTGGGCGAAGTCGCCGTTGGGCTGCTCGACCAACTGGAGGTTGCGGAAGGCGCGTTCCTCGCGCAGGTACGCCAACTCGTCCTCGTCGCCGGCCATCGACAGCAGGATCCGGGCCTGGCCCAGCAGGTCGAGGGCGATGTTGCCGAGGGCGACCTCCTCCTCGAGCACGGGCGCGTGGCCCATCCACTCCCCCAGGCGGTGGGAGAGCACCAGGGCGTCGTCGCCGAGAGCGAGGGCGGCGGTGCGGGTGTGCGTCGTCGTGGTCACAGGTGCTTCACCCCCTCCGGGATCTCGTAGAACGTCGGGTGCCGGTACGGCTTGTCGGCGGCGGGCTCGAAGAACGGGTCCTTCTCGTCCGGCGAGGAGGCGGTGATCGAGGATGACGGCACGACCCAGATCGAGACGCCCTCGCCGCGCCGGGTGTACAGGTCACGCGCGTTGCGCAGGGCGAATTCGGCGTCCGGCGCGTGCAGGCTGCCGGCGTGGGTGTGGGAGAGGCCGCGCCGGGAGCGCACGAAGACCTCCCACAGGGGCCAGTCGGTGTTCGTCATGCCTGCTCCACTTCCGTCCCAGAGCTGTGTTTGGCCGCGTAGGCGGCGGCCGCCTCTCGTACCCACGCGCCCTCGTCGTGCGCGCGCCTGCGTTGTGTGATCCGCTGCTCGTTGCAGGGGCCGTTGCCCTTGAGGACCTCCTTGAACTCGGTCCAGTCGATGGCTCCGAAGTCGTGGTGTCCCCGCTCCTCGTTCCATTTCAGGTCCGGGTCGGGCAGCGTGAGGCCGAGCGAGGCCGCCTGGGGGACGCAGATGTCGACGAAGCGCCGGGCGCAGTTCGTCGTTCGAGTGGCGCTTGATCTTCCAGGCCATCGACTGCGCGGAGTGCGCGGACTCGTCGTCGGGAGGGCCGAACATCATCAGCGACGGCCACCACCAGCGGTCGACGGCGTCCTGTGCCATCGCGTGCTGCTCCGGGGTGCCTCGGCTGAGGGCCAGCAGCAGTTCGTACCCCTGGCGCTGATGGAAGGACTCCTCCTTGCAGACCCGGACCATCGCGCGGGCGTACGGGCCGTAGGAGCAGCGGCACAGGGGCACCTGGTTGGTGATCGCGGCGCCGTCCACCAGCCAGCCGATCGCGCCGACGTCCGCCCAGGTCAGCGTGGGGTAATTGAAGATCGAGGAGTACTTCTGGCGGCCGGAGTGGAGCTTGTCGAGCAGTTCCTCGCGGCTGGCGCCGAGCGTTTCGGCAGCGCTGTACAGGTAGAGCCCGTGGCCCGCCTCGTCCTGGACCTTCGCCATCAGGATGGCCTTGCGGCGCAGGGAGGGCGCCCGGGTGATCCAGTTGGCCTCCGGCTGCATGCCGATGATCTCGGAGTGGGCGTGCTGGGCGATCTGGCGCACCAGCGTCGCGCGGTAGGCGTCGGGCATCCAGTCGCGTGGCTCGATGCGTTCGTCGGCGGCCACGGTGGCGTCGAAGACGCGCGCGTACGCCTCGTCGGCGTCCGACCCGCCGGCCTGTTCGGTGTGCGGCTGTGTGCGGGCCGTCTGGTGCGCGGCTGCTGTCGCCATGCGGTCCCCCTTGACTTCGGGCCTCGGCTCGCTGCCTCGGCCTCGGCTCTGCCCGAGCCTTCTCCCGACCGATCGTTCGGTCCGTGCGATTCCATGGTGGGACGGCCGTCGTAAGGTGTCAACCGCTGTGGATAACCTGCGGGCATCCCCTGTGGAAAACCTGCCCCGGCCTTTTCCCGGCCTGGGTGCGGCGGGGAGGGGGCTGCGCCGAACGGGTGAGGCTGAGTACCGTTCGCGATTGCGCGACGCAGCGCGAAGAGACCGGTATCGGGGAACGGGGCGGAATGGACGTGCACGACGGAGGGTCCGGCTCTCCAAAGGGGCCGAACACGTCAGGGGAGGCGGAGGCGGACTCGCCATCCGCCCGGGACGCCGTTCCCCGGCCCCGAGCTGAACTCCCGAGCCCCGAGCCTGCCTCCCGGTCCGGACGAGCGGACTCCGAGCCTGATTCCCGGACCGGACGAGCGGACCCCGAGCCTGATTCCCGGACCGGACGAGCGGACCCCGAGCCTGATTCCCGGACCGGACGAGCGGACTCCGAGCCTCCTTCCAGGTCCGAGGTCGTCGACCCCGGCTCCGAGCCCGCTTCCCGGCCCGAGATCGTCGACCCCGGCTCCGAGCCGGCCTCCCGGCCCGAGGTCGTCGACCCCGTCTCGGAGCCTGTGGCGCGGGCCGAGCCCGCCGAGCCCGTCGGTGTTTCCGCCGGTCTTCCCGTGGGCGCCTCCGTCGGCGGTCCTGGCGGTGCCGTCCTCGGCGACCCCGCCGCCGGTCCCGGCAGCGGGCCCCGGCGACCGGAGGCCCGTACCGGTGTGGCCGCCCTCTCCCCCCGCTATCAGGTCGGCGCGGCGCTGGCGCTGGCCGTCGTCGCGGTGGCCGTCTGTGTGCATGTCGGGATGGTGTTCCTGCACGTCGCCCCGCCGAACACCGTCAGCAAGGCACACGGCAAGGCGATCGACGACTGGATGTATCCGGAGTTCGAGCAGAACTGGAAGCTCTTCGCGCCGAACCCGCTGCAGCAGAACATCGCCGTTCAGGTCCGTGCCCAGGTCCGCACGGTGGACGGCGGCTCGCGGACCACCGGGTGGTACGACCTGTCGGCGCAGGACGGCCGGGCCATCGACGGCAATCTGCTGCCGAGCCACACCGAGCAGAACGAGCTGCGCCGCGCCTGGGACTTCTTCACCGCCACCCACGACAACGACAACCGCCCCGTCGGCCTGCGCGGAGCCCTCTCCGAGACGTACCTGCGCCGCATCGTGACGCTGCGCCTGGAGCGCGGCGGCGCGGCCGGTGACGGCGGTGTCGTCGAGCGGATCCAGGTCCGTTCGCAGACCACCAACGTCACCCCGCCGAAGTGGAGCACCGAGAAAGTGTCGACGAGCCCGGTGTACCGCGTGCTGTCCTGGTGGTCGCTGCCGGACGGCGAGACAGAGGGAGGCGCGCGGTGAACCGGTTCTCCCTGACGGTGTCCGCCGCCATCGCCCGCGTCACCGGGTCGGCGCTCGCGCCGTACCAGAGCGCCGTGGTCCGGATCGGCTTCAGTGTCACCTGGCTGCTGTTCCTGCTGCGCGAGTTCCCTCACCGTCAGGAGCTCTACGGCCCCGACGGTCCCTGGGACTGGGAGCTGGCCCGGCAGCTGATCGACACCAACGGCGCGTTCACGGCACTGATGTGGTCGGACGGGCGGGGCTGGTTCGAGGCGGTCTACCTGCTCGCGCTGCTCTTTGCCGGGCTGCTGCTCCTCGGCTGGCGCACGCGCGCGATGTCGGTGCTGTTCATGGTCGGCGTCCTGTCGCTGCAGAACCGCAGCGTCTTCATGGGGGACGGCGGGGACAACGTCCTGCACCTCATGTCGATCTACCTCGTGTTCTTGCGGTGCGGCCGGGTGTGGTCGCTGGACGCGCGGCGGGAACGGCGCGCGCAGGAGGCACGCGCGCGTGGCGAGCGGGTCACGGACCGGGTGGGCCCCGTTCTGTGGGCCGTGACGGGGTTCGTCCTGGTCACGGTGACCGTGGCGGGCCGCTTCCACAGCGACTGGACCATTCCGGCGCTTCTGTGGGCGGCGTGGGCGGTGCAGGGCCTGTGGTGGGCCGTCGGCCGCCGCACGAAGTCGGCGGAGCCCCGGGTCCTGCTCGACGTGATCGGCAACGTTCTGCACAACGGCGCCCTGTTCGTGATCATGGCGGAGGCCTGTCTGATCTACGCGACGGCCGGCTGGTACAAGATCCAGGGTTCGCGCTGGCAGGACGGCACCGCCGCGTACTACCCCCTGCACCTGGACTACTTCTCGCCCTGGCCGGCGCTCGCGGACCTGCTGGCCGCCAGTGGCACGATGGTCCTGCTGGCCACCTACGGCACCGTCATCGTGCAGGTTGCCTTCCCGTTCACGCTCGCCAACCGGCGGATGAAGAACGTGCTGCTGGCCCTGATGATGACGGAGCACGCGGTGATCGCCGTGCTGCTCGGGCTGCCGTTCTTCTCGCTGGCGATGATCGCGACGGACGCCGTCTTCCTGCCGACGACCTTCCTGCACAGGATGGGCGGATGGGCGGCACGCGCGCGTGGAGCGCTGCTGTCCGGCGGCGGTCGTACGGCGGTACCGGAGCCGCGCGCCCAGGAGAACCCCGAGCACACCCACGTAGGGTTCACGGCATGACCGACCCCGTGGCCGCCGGCTCCGATCCGCTCGGCCAGTGGCGCCGGCTCGCCGACGCCTCCGTCCTGCTCGACGGCTTCCACGCCCTCAAGCACGCCGTGCGCTTCGGGGCCGAGGTCCCGGTGGCGGTCACCGCCGACCGGCGGGCGACGCTCGCCCTCGCCGGCGAACTCGCCCCGGACGTGCGCGACGCGCTGGACGCGCTGCTGACGGAGGTCGCGGAGGCGACGTACACCTCCCTGGTGCCGCGTCCGCATCCCACCGCGGTCGCCGCGCTGGCCGTACGGCCCTCCCGCGAGGCCAATCTGGAGCGGCTGGGGCACGCGCCTCGGAGCACTCCCGTCGTGGTCCTGGACAACCCGCGCAACCTCGGGAACGCGGGCGCGGTGATCCGGCTGGCCGCCGGTTTCGGGGCCACCGGGGTGGTCACCACGGGCACGCTCGACCCCTGGCATCCGACCGTGGTGCGCGGCGGGGCGGGGCTGCACTTCGCGACCGCCGTGGAGCGGCTGACCGTCGACGAACTGCCGGCCGGCCCGGTGTTCGCCCTCGACCCGGAGGGGGACGACCTCCGGGGCGTCAAGCTGCCGGACGACGCGCTGCTGGCCTTCGGCTCGGAGCGCAGCGGGCTCTCTGCCGAGCTGCGCGCGCGTGCCGACCACCTTCTCGCCCTGCCGATGCGCCCCCAGGTCTCCAGCTACAACCTCGCGACCAGTGTGGCCATGACGCTGTACCACTGGAGCGCCACCGGGGGCGCGTCTGTGCCACCGAGGGAGCGACCTCGGGGGCGCACCGCACGTCCCCTGGAGGACTAGGTGTCCCTGCGGACCTCCACCACCCGGAAGCGGTTCGCGACGAACGCGCCGTCGGTGAGGGCCGCGTTGGCCGCCGGGTTGCCGCCCGAGCCGTGGAAGTCGGAGAACGCGGCCGTCTGGTTGACGTAGACCCCGCCGGTGAGGTTGAGGGACAGCTGAGCGGCCTCCTCCAGGCAGACCTCCTCGATCGCCCGCTCGATCTCCTCGTCGGTGGTGTACGCGCCGACCGTCATCGCGCCCTTCTCGCGCACCGTGCGCCGCAGCAGGGCGACCGCGTCCGCCGCCGAGTCGACAGCGACGGCGAAGGAGACCGGGCCGAAGCACTCGTCCATGTAGGCGGCCTCGTCGTCCGTTCCCTCCCAGTACTTCCGCGCCCCGTCGAGCTTGACGAGCACCGGGGTGCGCACGATCGCGTCCGGGAACTCCGGGTTGCTCACCTCGCGGGAGGCGAGGGCGACCTCGCCGAGGCCCGCGGCGGCCTCCAGGCGGGCCTTGACGTCCGGGTTGACGATGGCGCCGAGCAGCGCGTTCGCGCGCGCGTCGTCGCCGAGGAGGCCGTCGACCGAGCGGGCGAGGTCGGCGACGACCTCGTCGAAGGTCTTCGCGCCCTCGTCGGTGCGGATGCCGTCGCGGGGGATCAGCAGGTTCTGCGGGGTCGTGCACATCTGGCCGCTGTACAGGGAGAGCGAGAACGCCAGGTTGGCGAGCATGCCCTTGTAGTTCGCCGTCGACTCCACGATCACCGTGTTCACGCCGGCCTTCTCGGTGTAGACCTGCGCCTGACGGGCGTTGGTCTCCAGCCAGTCGCCGAAGGCGGTCGAACCGGTGTAGTCGACGATCCTGATCTCCGGGCGGGTGGCCAGGGTCTTGGCGATGCCCTCGCCGGGGCGCTCGGCGGCCAGCGCGACCAGGTTCGGGTCGAATCCGGCCTCGGTGAGCACCTCGCGGGCGACGCCGACGGTCAGCGCGAGCGGCAGCACCGCGCGCGGGTGGGGCTTGACCAGGACCGCGTTGCCGGTGGCCAGGGAGGCGAACAGGCCCGGGTAGCCGTTCCACGTCGGGAAGGTGTTGCAGCCGATGAGCAGGGCGATCCCGCGCGGGACCGGCGTGAAGCTCTTGGTCATCGTGAGCGGGTCGCGCTTGCCCTGGGGCTTGCTCCACTCCGCCGTGCCGGGCGTGCGGACCTGCTCCGCGTACGCGTACGCCACCGCTTCCAGGCCGCGGTCCTGCGCGTGCGGGCCGCCCGCCTGGAAGGCCATCATGAAGGCCTGTCCTGAGGTGTGCATGACCGCGTGCGCGAACTCGTGGGTCCGGTCGCTGATCCGCTTGAGGATCTCCAGACAGACCACCGCGCGCAGTTCCGCTCCCGCGTCGCGCCAGGCGCCCTGTCCGGCCCGCATGGCCGGCAGCAGCGTGTCCACGTCCGCGTGCGGGTAGGTCACGCCCAGTTCGACGCCGTACGGCGAGACCTCGCCGCCCACCCAGCCGTCGGTGCCGGGCTGGCCGAGGTCGAGGCGGGTGTGCAGAACGGCGTCGAAGGCGGCCTTGCCGGCCGCGGCGTCCAGGCTGCCGTTCTCCCCGTACGCCTTGGGGTGTTCCGGGTGCGGGGACCAGTACGCGCGGGTGCGGATCGCTTCCAGGGCCTGGTCGAGGGTGGGCCGGTGCTGGGCGATCAGAGCGTGCGCGGTCGGTTCGGCGGCGGCCATGCGGGACCAACTCCTCGTCTTGAGAACTCTCCGTCGAGCTCATGACCTGGCGGAAACCTGGGCAGGAACAGCCAGTCAGAGCTAGAGTAACCGAACGATCGGTCGGGACAAGGGGGCCTGCCGCATCTGTGGAAATCCCCGTGCGGGAGGATCGCGCACATGACAGCAATCGACCTCAACAGCCCCGTGGCCGTCGTCGGCACCGGCACCATGGGCCAGGGCATCGCCCAGGTCGCGCTCGTCGCCGGTCACCCCGTGCGGCTGTACGACGCCGTGCCCGGCCGTGCCCGCGAGGCGGCCGCCGCCATCGGCGCCCGCCTGGACCGGCTCGTCGAGAAGGACCGCCTCGCCGCCGCCGACCGGGACGAGGCACGTGCCCGCCTGAGGCCTGCGGAGAGCGTCACCGAGCTCGCCGACTGCTCCCTGGTCGTCGAGGCCGTCGTGGAGCTGCTGGAGGCCAAGCAGGAGCTGTTCCGGCAGCTGGAGGACGTCGTCGGCGAGGACTGTCTGCTCGCCACCAACACCTCGTCCCTGTCGGTGACCGCCGTCGGGGGCGCCCTGCGCAACCCGGGCCGCCTGGTGGGCCTGCACTTCTTCAACCCGGCGCCGCTGCTGCCGCTGGTCGAGGTCGTCTCCGGGTACGCCACCGACGTCACGTCGGCCACCCGCGCGTACGAGACCGCCCGCGCCTGGGGCAAGACGCCGGTCGCCTGCGCCGACACCCCCGGCTTCATCGTGAACCGGATCGCTCGGCCCTTCTACGCCGAGGCGTTCGCCGTCTACGAGGCGCAGGGCGCCGACCCGGCCACCATCGACGCGATCCTGCGCGAGTCGGGCGGCTTCAAGATGGGCGCCTTCGAGCTGACCGACCTGATCGGACAGGACGTCAACGAGTCGGTCACGCACTCCGTATGGCGGTCCTTCTTCCAGGACGTGCGCTTCACGCCCTCGCTCGCCCAGCGGCGTCTGGTCGAGTCGGGCCGTCTCGGCCGCAAGACCGGCCAAGGCTGGTACGACTACGCGGACAAGGCCGGAGCCGCCGAACCGCACACCGCGGAGAAGGCACAGCCGCCCGCGTACGTCGTCGCCGAGGGGAACCTGGGCCCCGCCTCCGAACTGCTCGCGCTGATCCGCGAGGCGGGCATCCAGGTCCGCGAGGAGGAGGACGACCACGGCACCCGTCTGGTGCTGCCGGGCGATGGTCAGCTCGCCCTCGCCGACGGCCAGACCTCCGTGGAGTTCCGGGACGTCGTCTACTTCGACCTCGCCCTGGACTACCGCAAGGCCACCCGCATCGCCCTGTCCGCCTCCAAGGACACCTCCACCCGGACGATGTCCGAGGCGATCGGCCTGTTCCAGGCGCTCGGCAAGGACGTCAGCGTCATCGGCGACGTCCCCGGCATGATCGTCGCCCGTACGGTCGCGCGGATCGTCGACCTCGCGCACGACGCGGTGGCCAAGGGCGTGGCCACCGAGGAGGACATCGACACCGCGATGCGCCTGGGCGTGAACTACCCCCTCGGCCCCTTCGAGTGGAGCCGCAGACTGGGCCGCACCTGGGCCTGCTCCCTCCTGGACGACCTGCACGAGCGCGACCCCTCCGGCCGCTACGCGCCGTCCCTCGCGCTGTACCGCCACTCCTACGCCACCGAGAAGCGGGAGGGCGCCTCGTGACCACCGCCAAACGCGATACGTACACCCCGGAGACCCTGCTCTCCGTCGCCGTCCAGGTCTTCAACGAGCGCGGCTACGACGGCACCTCCATGGAGCACCTCTCCAAGGCGGCCGGCATCTCCAAGTCGTCGATCTACCACCATGTCGCCGGCAAGGAGGAGCTGCTGCGGCGCGCCGTCAGCCGGGCCCTCGACGGCCTCTTCGGGATCCTCGAGGAGGAGCACGCGCGCGTGGGGCACGCCTCGGAGCGCCTGGAGTACGTCGTGCGGCGCATGGTGGAGGTGCTCATCGGCGAACTGCCGTACGTGACGCTGCTGCTGCGCGTGCGCGGCAACACCGACACCGAGCGGTGGGCCCTGGAGCGGCGCCGGGATTTCGACCACCGGGTCGCCGAGCTGCTGAAGGCGGCCGCCGCCGACGGGGACATACGCGGTGACATGGAGTTCCGGCTCGCGACCCGGCTGGTCTTCGGGATGATCAACTCGATCGTCGAGTGGTACCGCCCGGGCGGCCGGGGCATGGTCGAGATCGAGGTCGCCGACGCCGTCGTGCGGCTGGTCTTCGAGGGGCTGCGCGCGACCCCGTAGGGCTCACCCCTGCGGCTCCAGGTCCTCCTCCTCGAACACCAGCAGCGTGCGCGTGCTGAGCACCTCCGGGATCGCCTGGAGCCGGGTGAGGACCACCTCGCGCAGCGCCCTGTTGTCCGGCGTGTGCACCAGGAGCAGGACGTCGAAGTCGCCCCCCACGAGGGCGATGTGGGAGGCGCCGGGCAGCAGTCTGAGCTGCTCGCGCACCGTTCGCCAGGAGTTCTGCACGATCTTCAGCGTGATGTAGGCGCTCGTGCCCTGACCGGCGCGCTCGTGGTCGACACGGGCGCCGAAGCCGCGGATGACGCCGTCCTCGATGAGCCGGTTGATCCGCGCGTAGGCGTTGGCGCGCGAGACATGGACCCGCTCGGCGACCGACCGTATCGAGGCGCGGCCGTCCGCCTGGAGCATCTGGAGGATGTCCTGATCGATCGCGTCGAGCGGACGCGGCGGCGGCAGCGGGGCGCCGCCCTGGGCGGGGGCGGCACTCGGCGCCGGGGCGCCGGTCGACGGCGGAGGGCTGCCCGGAGGCGGCGACGTGCCGTTCTCCGGCCCGTCGGCCATTTGTTCAGGCGCCATGTCCCCCTGCCTCCCTGCCATGGACGTACTGCATTCATCTCAGGTTGTGGAGAACCGTTTGTCCACAGCCTGAGGGGCCCTGTAGCCAAAATGTGCCGACGACCGAACAATCGGTAGGTGAGGCGCATCACAACCGGCGCGCCTCCCGTAGCCACTCCCACGAGGAGGTGCCGTCATGACGGTCATGGAGCAACGGGGCGCGTACCGGCCGACCCCGCCGCCGGCCTGGCAGCCCCGCACCGATCCCACGCCGCTGCTGCCCGACGCGGAGCCCTACCGCGTTCTCGGCACCGACGCGGCCGCGCAGGCCGACCCGGAGCTGCTGCGCCGGCTGTACGCCCAGCTGGTGCGCGGCCGGCGCTACAACGTGCAGGCCACTGCCCTCACCAAGCAGGGCAGACTCGCCGTCTACCCCTCCAGCACCGGCCAGGAGGCCTGCGAGGTCGCCGCCGCGCTGGCCCTCCAGGAGCGGGACTGGCTCTTCCCCAGCTACCGCGACACCCTCGCCGTCGTCGCGCGCGGTGTGGACCCCGTCGAGGCCCTCACCCTGCTGCGCGGCGACTGGCACACCGGCTACGACCCCTACGAGCACCGGGTGGCGCCCCTGTGCACCCCGCTCGCCACCCAGCTTCCGCACGCCGTGGGCCTCGCGCACGCCGCCCGCCTCAAGGGCGACGACGTGGTCGCGCTCGCCATGGTCGGCGACGGCGGCACCAGCGAGGGCGACTTCCACGAGGCGCTGAACTTCGCCGCCGTCTGGCAGGCCCCGGTGGTCTTCCTCGTGCAGAACAACGGCTTCGCCATCTCCGTACCGCTCGCCAAGCAGACCGCCGCCCCCTCGCTGGCCCACAAGGCCGTCGGATACGGCATGCCGGGCCGCCTGGTCGACGGCAACGACGCGGCCGCCGTGCACGAGGTGCTGACCGACGCCGTACGGCGCGCGCGCGAGGGCGGCGGCCCCACGCTCGTGGAGGCGGTGACCTACCGCATCGAGGCGCACACCAACGCCGACGACGCCACCCGCTACCGCGGGGACGCCGAGGTCGAGACCTGGCGCGAACACGACCCGATACAGCTGCTGGAGCGCGAACTCACCGCGCGAGGGCTGCTCGACGAGGACGCGAAGCAGTCCGCGCGGGACGCGGCCGAGACGATGGCCGCCGACCTGCGCGCCCGCATGAACCAGGACGCGGTCCTCGACCCCATGGACCTGTTCGCCCACGTGTACGCCGAACCCACCCCCCAACTGCGGGAACAGCAGGCCCTGCTGCGTGCGGAGCTCGAGGCCGAGCACGCCGACCAGGAGGGCACGCACCGATGACCACCGTCGCCCTCAAGCCCGCCACCATGGCCCAGGCACTCACCCGCGCCCTCCGGGACGCGATGGCCGCCGACCCCTCCGTGCACGTCCTGGGCGAGGACGTGGGCGTCCTCGGCGGCGTCTTCCGGGTCACCGACGGACTCGCCGCGGAGTTCGGCGAGGACCGCTGCACGGACACCCCGCTCGCCGAGGCGGGCATCCTCGGCACGGCCGTCGGCATGGCGATGTACGGACTGCGGCCGGTCGTGGAGATGCAGTTCGACGCCTTCGCCTATCCGGCGTTCGAACAGCTCATCAGCCATGTCGCCCGGATGCGCAACCGCACCCGCGGCCGTATGCCGCTGCCGATCACCGTCCGGGTGCCCTACGGCGGCGGCATCGGAGGCGTCGAGCACCACAGCGACTCCTCCGAGGCGTACTACATGGCGACCCCGGGCCTCCATGTCGTCACGCCCGCCACGGTCGCCGACGCCTACGGCCTGCTGCGCGCCGCCATCGCCTCCGACGACCCGGTCGTGGTCCTCGAACCCAAGCGTCTGTACTGGTCCAAGGACTCCTGGAACCCGGACGACCCGCAGCCCGTCGACCCGATCGGCCGCGCGGTGGTGCGGCGCACCGGCCGGAGCGCCACGCTGATCACCTACGGGCCGTCGGTGCCGGTCTGTCTCGAGGCCGCCGAGGCGGCGCGCGCCGAGGGCTGGGACCTCGAGGTCGTCGACCTGCGTTCCCTGGTGCCCTTCGACGACGAGACGGTCTGCGCCTCGGTGCGGCGCACCGGCCGCGCGGTCGTCGTGCATGAGTCGGGGTCCTTCGGCGGCCCGGGCGGGGAGATCGCGGCCCGTGTCACGGAGCGCTGCTTCCACCACCTGGAGGCGCCGGTGCTGCGCGTCGCCGGGTTCGACCTGCCGTACCCGCCGCCGATGCTGGAGCGCCACCACCTGCCGGGCGTCGACCGGATCCTGGACACCGTGGCGCGGTTGCAGTGGGAGGCCGAGAACTGATGGCACAGGTCCTGGAGTTCAAGCTCCCCGACCTCGGTGAGGGGCTCACCGAGGCGGAGATCGTCCGCTGGCTGGTCCAGGTCGGCGATGTCGTCGCCGTCGACCAGCCGGTCGTCGAGGTCGAGACGGCCAAGGCGATGGTCGAGGTGCCCTGCCCCTACGGAGGTGTGGTCACCGCCCGCTTCGGCGAGGAGGGCACCGAACTGCCCGTCGGCGCCCCGCTGATCACCGTCGCGGTCGGCGCTCCAGCCTCCGGCGGCCCGGACGTCCCCGCCGAGGGCGCCGAGGGATCGGGCAACGTGCTCGTCGGTTACGGCACCTCGGAGGCACCCGCACGCAGACGCCGGGTCCGGTCGGCGCGACCGCAACCCGCCGCCCCCGTGACCGTCGCCGCCGCCCCGGCAGCCGTTCCCGCAGCCCCGGTTCTCCCTGCCGTCCCGGGCCGGGTCCCCGACGGTCCCGTCCCCGTGATCTCGCCCCTGGTGCGCCGACTCGCCCGGGAGAACAACCTGGACCTGCGGGAGCTCACCGGCTCCGGGCCCGAGGGGCTGATCCTGCGGGCGGACGTGGAGAACGCGCTGCGGGAGGCGGTCCCCCGGGCGCAGGCGGCGCAGCCGTCGCCCGGTTCCTCCACTCCCACCGGAAGCCGCCGCGTCCCCCTCAAGGGCGTTCGCGGCGCCGTCGCCGACAAGCTCTCCCGCAGCCGGCGCGAGATCCCCGACGCCACCTGCTGGGTGGACGCCGACGCGACGGAACTCATGCGGGCCCGGGCGGCCATGAACGCGTCCGGCGGGCCGAAGATCTCCCTCCTCGCGCTGCTCGCCCGTATCTGCACCGCGGCGCTGGCCCGTTTCCCGGAGCTCAACTCCACCGTCGACACGGCGGCCCGGGAGGTCGTCCAGTTCGACCACGTCCACCTCGGTTTCGCCGCGCAGACCGAGCGGGGACTCGTCGTGCCCGTCGTCCGTGACGCGCACGCCCGGGCCGCCGAGGGACTCACCGCGGAGTTCGCCCGGCTCACCGAGGCGGCCCGGGACGGCCGGCTCACCCCCGCCGACCTGACCGGCGGCACCTTCACCCTGAACAACTACGGGGTGTTCGGAGTCGACGGCTCCACGCCGATCATCAACCACCCCGAGGCGGCCATGCTCGGCGTCGGCCGCATCATTCCCAAGCCCTGGGTGCACGACGGCGAGCTGGCGGTACGCCAGGTCGTCCAGCTCTCGCTCACCTTCGACCACCGGGTGTGCGACGGCGGAACGGCAGGAGGCTTCCTGCGTCACGTGGCGGACTGCGTGGAGCAGCCGGCGGTGCTGTTGCGCACCCTGTGATCGCGGGCCCACCCCGGCGATTCGCGCGTTTCCCGTGATCGGGCGGACCCGCATCCCCGGGGTGGCCCGCATACTCGGGGGGTGACCTCGAACGAGCCCGCCGCCCACGACGCCGTCGTGCTCGCCGGCGGGGGCGCCCGCCGGCTCGGCGGCGCCGACAAGCCGGGCGTACGGGTGGGCGGGCGTGCGCTGCTCGACCGGGTGCTCGGCGCCTGTGCCGACGCGCGCACCACCGTCGTCGTCGCCGACCCCCGCCCCACCGCGCGGCCCGTGCGGTGGGCACGCGAGGACCCGCCCGGCGCGGGTCCCGTCGCCGCGCTCGACGCCGGACTGCGCCAGACCGCGGCGGACGACGTCCTCGTCCTCTCCGCCGATCTGCCCTTCCTCGCGGCGGACACCGTACGGCGACTGCTGACCGCCCTGCGCGCCGGCCCGGCCGAGGGCGTGCTGCTCACCGACGCCGACGGCCGTGACCAGCCGCTCGTCGCCGCGTACCGCACGGCCGCCCTGCGCCGCGAACTGGCGCTCCTCACCGCGGGCGAGGGCGGCCTCACCGGATTGCCGCTGCGCCGGCTGACCGCCGGACTCGACCTCACCCGCGTCCCCGACCCGGTCGCGTCCTTCGACTGCGACACCTGGGACGACATCGCCACCGCCAGGGCACGTATCAGGGAGCATGGCCACGTGTTGGATGAATGGATTTCCGCAGTCAAGGACGAGCTGGGCATCGACCTCGACGTCGACACCGGCGTCCTTCTCGACCTCGCCCGCGATGCCGCCCACGGGGTGGCAAGACCGGCGGCGCCGCTGACCACCTTCCTGGTCGGCTATGCGGCCGCGCAGGCGCGGGGAGGCCCCGAAGCCGTGGCCGAGGCCGCCCGCAAGGCCGCCGCGCTGGCGCTGCGCTGGGCGGAGGAGGCCGAACAGGAGACAGCCGAGCAGCAGAAGGGCCAGCAGCAGACACATCAGCAGGCCGGGCAGCAGAACGCCGGGCAGCAGAAGGCGGCCGACAGGTCCGGCGGCTCCGGGCCGGACGCCGGATGACCGCCCGCGGTACCCGGCAGGGCCTCGACGCCGAGGACCTCGACGTCGAGGAGGCGCTCGCCCTCGTGAAGGACGGCAACGGCACCGGCCGCCCGGCCGGCGGACACAGCCCCGCAGCCCGCGAGGACAGCGGTCACGGCACCCCTTCTGCCCCCTCCCTCTCCTCATCGGACCGGACGCCGGGAAGCGGGCACCGGGGCGACGCCGCCGAACACCGCCACCGGGCCACCTCCTGGCCCGAGGCCCGGACGATCGCCGCCCGCGCCGCACGGTCCGGCGCCGCCCGCCTCGCCCCCGTCTCCGTGACCCTCGGCGACGCCCTCGGCCTCGTCCTCGCGGCCCCGCTGACGGCCCTCACCGACCTGCCCTCCTTCGACACCTCGGCGATGGACGGGTGGGCGGTCGCCGGCCCCGGCCCCTGGCACGTGCGGGACGAGGGCGTGCTGGCCGGAAGCGCGACGCCCGCGCCCCTGGCCGACGGCGAAGCCGTACGGATCGCCACCGGCGCCCGGATCCCCCCGGACACCACCGCGGTACTGCGCAGCGAGCACGGCCGGACCGACGACAACGGCCGGCTGCACCCGACCCGCGAGATGCAGCACGGACAGGACATCCGACCGCGGGGCCAGGAGTGCCGGAGCGGGGATCAGCTGCTGCGTGCCGGTGCGGTGGTGACCCCGGCCGTCCTCGGCCTCGCCGCGGCAGCCGGGTACGACACGCTGGCCGCCGTCCCCCGGCCCCGGGTCGAGGTGCTCGTCCTGGGCGACGAACTGCTCACCGAGGGGCGCCCGCACGACGGGCTGATCCGGGACGCGCTCGGCCCGATGCTGCCCCCGTGGCTGCGGGCGCTGGGCGCCGAGGTCGTCTCCGTACGCCGGCTCGGCGACGACGCGAAGGCCCTGCACAAGGCCATCACCGCATCCGGTGCCGATCTCATCGTCACCACCGGGGGCACCGCCTCGGGGCCGGTCGACCATGTGCATCCCATCCTGGGCCGGCTCGACGCCGAACTTCTCGTCGACGGGGTACAGGTGCGCCCCGGTCACCCGATGCTGCTGGCCCGCCTCAAGGAGGATCAGCACCTCGTCGGCCTGCCCGGCAACCCGCTCGCGGCCGTCTCCGGTCTGCTGACGCTCGCCGAGCCGCTGCTGCGCACTCTCGCCGCCCGACCGGCTCCCGAGCCCTACGCGCTGCCGCTGCGGCAGGCGGCGCACGGGCACCCGTACGACACCCGGCTGATCCCGGTCGTCCTGCGGGGTGACCACGCCGTGCCCCTGCATTACAACGGTCCGGCGATGCTGCGGGGGATCGCGGCGGCCGATGCCCTCGCCGTCGTGCCGCCGGGCGGAGCGCGCGCGGGTCAGGAGACGGAACTCCTCGACCTGCCGTGGGCGACGGCCGGGATCGACGCCTGTTTCACGTGAAACAGTCCTGATTCAGCTCTCACAGCTCTCATTCACCCGTGTTTCACGTGAAACGGCCCGACTCGGCCCACCTCAACCGCCCCCGGTTTCACGTGAAACATCTTCATGCCTGCTCGGGGACCGGGACGGCGCGGCTGACCGTGATCACGCGGTCCCCCCACTGGAGACGGGTGAGCCGGGGGTCGGCGTAGTCCAGCAGCTCCTTGCCCCGGACGACGGCCACGACCAGGTCGGCGCAGCTGCGGGGCGCCGCGCCGACCTCCGCCTTGCTGACCGGTCGCTCGATGAGATCCAGGCCGTTGCCGAGGGTCATCAGATCTTCCAGGGTCCTGGCCACGGTAGGGCTGACCATCGAGACGCCGAGCAGCCGGCCGGCGGAGCTGGAGCTGGTGATCACGGTGTCCGCGCCGCTCTGTTTGAGCAGCGGTACGTTCTCGTCCTCGCGTGCGGCCACGACGATCGTCGCGCGCCGGTTCAGCTGCCGTGCGGTGAGAGTGACCAGGGCGGCCGTGTCGTCGCGTTGCGGGGCGACGATCACCCGGGAGGCGTTCTGGACCTCTGCCTTGAGGAGCGTCTCCGAGCGGGTGGCGTCCCCGGTCACCGACACCAGCCCGTCGTCACCGGCGGCGAGCGCCGACTTGCGCTGGGCGTCCACGATGACGATCCGGTCCTTGGCGATGCCCTGGCCGACGAGGGTCTCCACCGCGTGGCGGCCCTTCGTGCCGTATCCGACGACCACGACGTGGTCGCTGGTGCGGGCCCGCCAGCGGTGGACGCGGACCTGCTGACGGGTGCGCTCGGTGAGCACCTCCAGGGTGGTGCCGACCAGGATGATCAGGAACATCACGCGCAGCGGGGTGATGACGAGGATGTTGACGAGCCGGGCCGTGTCACTGACGGGGGTGATGTCTCCGTAGCCGGTGGTGGAGAGCGTGACGGTGGCGTAGTAGGCGGCGTCGAGGAGGGTGATGCCGCCGCCCGAGTTGTCGTGGTAGCCGTCGCGGTCGGCGTAGACGATCAGCGTGGTGACGGCCAGCACCAGCAGGCCCATGGCGAGGCGCCGCAGCACCTGCTGGAGCGGGGGCACGCCGATGCGCATGGGCATGGTGATGGAGCGACCCGCCTCCGCGTCGTCGCGGGCTTCGCTGCGCGAGCGGTACCAGAGGGACCTGAAGAGGGAGAGCCGGGCCGGGCCGGCCGGCTGTCGTTCGTGGTCCTTCATCGTGTGCCCCCTGTGACGGTGATCCGATCGGTGGGCACCATGGTTCCCGGCGGGCTCGTACCCGTCATGAAGCAACACGTGTCCATGAGTCCACAGAATCCATGATCCCGGAGGGTCCCCTTGCGCGACCACACTGTCGTCGTCGGCTTCGGAACGAAGGGGCGGTCCGCGATCCGGACGGCCTGCGCGGCGGGCCTGCGCAAGGAGCAGGTCGTGGTGATCGACCCCGATGCGAAGGTGATCGACGCGGCGACGGCCGAGGGCTACGAGGGTGTGGTCGGGGACGCCACGCGCAGTGATGTGCTGCGGCGGGCCGAGGTGCAGCGGGCGGGGCGGATCGTCATCGCGACCCAGCGGGACGACACGGCGGTCCTGGTGGCGCTGACGGCCCGCCAGCTCAATCCCGGGGCGAAGATCGTGGCGGCGGTCCGCGAGGAGGAGAACGCCCCGCTGCTCAAGCAGTCGGGCGCCGACGAGGTCATCACCAGCGCCGGTGCGGCCGGGCGGCTCCTCGGCCTGTCCGTCCTCAGCCCGGCGGCGGGCAGGGTCATGGAGGACCTCATCCAGCAGGGCGACGGGCTGGACCTCGTCGAACGGCCCGTCACCAAGGCCGAGGCCGGCCGCGGACCGCGCGAGACGCACGACCTGGTGGTGAGCGTCGTCCGCGGGCACCGCGTCCTCGCCTACGACGACCCGGCGATCGGCAGGCTGGAACCCACCGACCGGTTGGTCACGATCGTGCGGGTGGGCCCGGACCGTGGCCGGGCCCCCCTCGGAACGCCCGGCATGCCCGGGGTCCCGCCGCTGCCGTCGGCCTGAGACGTGTGCCCCCGGGCGCTGCCCGGCACTACTTGCGGTTGTAGAGCCGCATCGTCACCGGCCCGAAGACCAGCACGAACAGCCCGGCCCACCCCAGCGACCAGGCGATCTCCGCACCGGGCCGGTCACCTCCCATCAGTCCCCGCACCGCCGAGGCCAGATGGGTGACCGGGCTGTTGTTGACGAACGCCTGGAGCCAGCCCGGCATGGTGCGGGGGTCGACGAACACGTTGGACAGGAAGGTGAGCGGGAAGATCACCATCATGCTGACGCCCATCACCGACTTCTCGGTGCGCAGCAGCAGACCGAACATCGTCCAGATCCACGAGAACGCGAACGAGAAAACGACCAGCAGGGCGATTCCGGCGACCACCCCGGCGAGCCCGCCGTCCGGCCGGTAGCCGAGGACCATGCCGACGGTGAGCATCACGACGGACGCGATCGTGTAGCGCAGCGCGTCGCCCAGCAGGTAGCCGACCATCGTCGACGGCCGCCAGATCGGCAGGGTCCGGAAGCGGTCGAAGACGCCCTTCTCGATGTCGGTGTTCACCGAGACGCCCGTGTACATCGTGATCATCACGACCGACATCACCAGGATGCCCGGCAGCAGGAACTGGATGTACTTCTCCGGAGACCCGGCCAGGGCACCCCCGAACAGGTACGTGTACATCAGCACCATCATGATCGGGAACGCGGTGACGTCGAAGAGCTGCTCCGGCACGTGCTTGATCTTGAGGATCGCCCGCCAGCCGAAGGTGAGGGAGGCGGAGAGGGCGCTCGGGCGGGGCGGCCGCTCCCGCGCGACGAGCAGCTCTGCCAGCGACTCGGCGCTGACGGGGGCGAGATCCTGGACGTCCGTGCCGGTCACGGTGCTCATACCGCCACCTCGCCCTTCTGGTCGTGGGCCGGTGTTCCGGCATCGGCCCGTGTCCCCGGCTCGGTGTCGGTCTTCGTGTCGTGTCCGGTGAGGGCGAGGAACACCTCGTCCAGGCTGGGCTGACCCAGGGAGAAGTTGTCGACGACGACCCCGGCCCGGGCCAGCTCCCCGAGGGCCCGGGCGGCCTGTGCCGCGGCCGTGTCGCCCATGGCCGCGTCGAGCCGGGCGGTCAGCGCCACCGGGTCCGGCTCCCGCTGGACGTCCACGTCCAGGGCCAGCCGCAGCACCTGCTCGGCCGCGGGCCGCTGCTCGGCGTCGCGCAGCCGCAGATGGACGGAGCCGGCGCCGACGGACGCCTTCAGCTCGCCCTTCGTGCCCTCGGCGATGACCCGGCCCCGGTCGATGACGGCGATCCGGGACGCCAACTGGTCGGCCTCGTCCAGATACTGGGTGGTCAGCAGCACGGTGGTGCCCTGCGCGACCACAGCCCGCACGATGTCCCACACCTGGTTGCGGCTGCGTGGATCGAGTCCGGTCGTCGGCTCGTCGAGGAAGAGCAGGTCGGGTGTGCTGAGGATGGACGCGGCGATGTCGATCCGGCGTCGCATGCCGCCCGAGTAGTGCTTGACCTGCTTTGCGGCCGCTTCGGTGAGTCCGAACGCGGCGAGGAGCTGCGCGGACCGCTCCCGGGCGGCCTTCTTGCCGTGCCCGAGAAGCCGGCCGAGCAGCACCAGGTTCTCCATACCGGTGAGGTCCTCGTCCACGGACGCGTACTGGCCGGTCAGGCTCACCAGGCCGCGCACCTCGTCGGCCTCCCGGACGACGTCGTGGCCGAAGACACGGGCCTGGCCGCCGTCGGGACGCAGCAGCGTGGCCAGCATCTTCACGGTGGTCGTCTTGCCGGCGCCGTTCGGCCCGAGGACGCCGTAGACCGTGCCGGCGGGGACGGCGAGGTCGACGCCGTCCACGGCCCTGGTCGCGCCGAACGTCTTCACCAGGCCCGCAGTCTCGATCGCCAGGCCGGCGGTGTGCTGGCTCATGGGGGTTCCTTCCGCGTACAGGGGCTACGCATGGGGAGACCTTTACCGTCGTCCGAACTCATCGGTGATCGCATCCCGTTTTTCCGGGCCCGCCGATTCCGCCGATGCCGCCGCGGATCATGATCGGCATCCGGGAGGGGGAGGAGTAGCGTCCCCTTCATGCATGCGATCACGATTCCCGAACCCGGTGGCCCCGAGGCGCTCGTGTGGGACGAGGTCCCCGATCCCGTACCCGGTACGGGTGAGGTCCTGGTCGAGGTGGTGGCCGGCGCCGTCAACCGGGCCGACATCCTCCAGCGTCAGGGCTTCTACGATCCGCCGCCCGGCGCCTCCCGCTACCCCGGCCTGGAGTGTTCCGGCCGGATCGTCGAGGTCGGCTCCGGGGTCTCCGGCTGGGCCGTCGGCGATGAGGTGTGCGCGCTGCTCGCGGGCGGCGGATACGCCGAGAAGGTCGCCGTGCCGGCCGGTCAGCTGCTGCCGGTGCCGGACGGCGTCGACCTCCGGCGGGCCGCCGCGCTCCCCGAGGTGACCAGCACGGTCTGGTCGAACGTCTTCATGATCGCCCACCTCCGCCCCGGCGAGACGCTGCTCGTGCACGGCGGCTCCAGCGGCATCGGGACCATGGCGATCCAGCTGGCCAAGGCTGTCGGCGCCAGGGTCGCCGTCACCGCGGGCACCGAGGAGAAGCTGGCCCAGTGCGCCGAGCTGGGCGCGGACATCCTGATCAACTACCGCGAGCAGGACTTCGTGTCCGAGCTGAAGCAGGCCACGGACGGCGCGGGCGCCGACGTCATCCTCGACAACATGGGCGCCAAGTACCTGGACCGCAACGTCCAGGCACTCGCCGTCAACGGCCGCCTCGCGATCATCGGTATGCAGGGCGGCAGCAAGGCCGAGCTGAACATCGGCGCGCTGCTCGGCAAGCGCGCCGCGATCAGCGCGACCTCGCTGCGGGCCCGCCCCCTGGAGGAGAAGACGGCGATCGTGGCGGCCGTCCGCGAACACGTCTGGCCACTGCTCGCCGAGGGCCACGTCCGCCCCGTCGTCGACCGCGAAGTCCCGATGAGCGACGCGGCCGAGGCCCACCGGATCGTGGAGGGCAGCTCCCACGTCGGCAAGGTCCTGCTGGTCACGTCCGGGGCCAGGCCGTAGCTGCCCGGCGAGGCGGCGGCCTCAGGTGCGGCGCAGCCGCAGGCCTGCCAGGGCGAGGGCGATACCGAGGCCGATGAGGACGAGTCCGCTGCCGAGCGGCAGGATCTGAAGCACGGGACCGGCGGACCGCTCCGGCTGCTCCGCGGCCCGCCGGACGGCGTCCCGTGGCGCCGCCGAGGGCACGGGAGCGGCGGCCTCCGGCGACTCGGACGCGGCGGCGTCGCCGGAGAGGTCGCCCTCGCCGCTCTCCTCGCCCGCGTCCTCACCCGTACTGTCCTCGCCCTCCGTGTCCCGCGCCTCCTCCTCCGCCTCGTCCTCGGCCTCCTCCGTGTGGTCGCCCGCCCGTCCGGGCCGCTGGCGTCCCTCCCCCGCCCGGCTGCCGGCCCGGTCGGGTTCGGGGGAGGAGGGGCTGGGGGTGGCGGACGCGGACGCGGGGCCGTACGGCGCGACGGCCGCGTACGACGAGACTCCGCCGTAGGGCAGCAGCACGACCATGCCCAGCACGCCCGCGCCGACGCCCATGCCGGCCCGCATCGCCCACCACGCCTGCTGCCATGGAGTCACGTTCGTGACCCCCTCCCGGTGACCAGTCGCCAAGAAAAGACGCAATAAGCCTCACATCCGTGATCCATAGCCGCATTACGGACTCCGCCGAACGGAAACAGTGGATCACCTTTCCCGGGGGGTGCCACGGTGATGAGGTGGGGGCGTGCGAGAGAATGACGGCATGGAGATGCCGAGGAACGAAAGGTCGCCGGAGAACGCCCAGAAGATCCTGGTCGTAGGTCAGGACGGCATGGCGCTCGGTGACATCGACGCAGACGACGACTCCCGTGAGATCCCGGTGACCGAGCAGGTCGAGCAGCCGGCGAAGGTCATGCGGATCGGCAGCATGATCAAGCAGCTGCTCGAGGAGGTGCGCGCGGCCCCTCTCGACGAGGCGAGCCGGGCCCGGCTGAAGGAGATCCACTCCAGCTCGGTGAAGGAGCTGGAGGACGGTTTGGCGCCGGAGCTGGTCGAGGAGCTGGAGCGGCTCTCCCTGCCGTTCAACGAGGACTCGACGCCGAGCGACGCGGAACTGCGCATCGCGCAGGCCCAGCTGGTCGGCTGGCTGGAAGGCCTCTTCCACGGCATCCAGACCACCCTTTTCGCCCAGCAGATGGCCGCGCGTGCCCAGCTGGAGCAGATGCGTCGCGCGCTGCCGCCGGGAGTGAGTCACGAGGGCCTCGACGATCCGCGCGCGGGCGGCCGCTCGGGCGGACCGTACCTCTAGCGCCTCGGGCACCCCTGGTGCCTCTGGCGTCTGAAGCGCTGATCAGCTGTCCGTAGCCGTCCACACGAGAAGGGCCCCGCGTACGCCGCCGGGCCCTTCTCCCATGACGTCGGACGGTCAGGACGCCGGGTTGCCCGTGGAGACCTTGATCTCGATCTCGGGCATGTCCTTCGGGTCGACGTCCGTGCCGGCGGAGGGGAACTGGTCCATGACCGCTCCGTCGCCGTAGGTGTTCTCGTCCACCTTTGTGATCTTGTACTGCCAGCCGGCGGCCTGGAAGCACTCCTTGACCGAGCCGATGTACTTGAACTTGAAGTTCGGCACCCGGATCTTGTCGGGGTCGTTGTACGACTCCTGCGGCTCCGAGCACTCCGTCGCCTCGATCGTCTTGGAGGTGTCCGGTGCCCGGTAGTCCGCCGCCTTCGTCACCGAGGGCGAGGAGCTGGCGGTACCGCCCTTGGCGTCGTCGTCGCCGCCTCCCACCGCGAGGCTGGCGAGCAGGCCGCCGACCGCCACCACGGCGACGACGGCCGAGCCGATGAGCACCGGTTTGCTGTTCCGGCGGCCACCGCCGCCCGAGGACACCGAGGTCGACGGCTGCGGGCTCAGGTTGTATGCGGGCGGGGTGTGCGCGGCCTGCTGGTGGCCGTACGCCGGCGCGGGCGTCTGGTAGCCCTGCTGCGGATAGCCGTAGGAGGCGGACGGCGTCGGGGTGCCGTACGGGTTCGGGGTCGGCGCGGGCTGGTAGGGCGTCTGGACGCCGGCCTGGGGCGGCGGGGTGCTCTGGCCGACCGGCGGGAACACCGCGGAACCGACGCCCGCGCCGTTCGACGTCCGGGCGCCGGGCACGATGCTCGGCGGGGCCGGCTGGAAGGAGGCGGCGACCCGCAGGCACTCGTCGCGCATGGCGACGGCGGTCGGGAAGCGCTCGTTCGGGTTCTTCTTCAGCGCGCGGGCGATCAGCGCGTCGACGGCCGGCGGCAACGCCCGGTTGACCGAGGAGGGAGCCACCGGCTCCTCCTGCACATGCGCGTACGCGATCGCAAGCGGCGAATCGGCCTCGAACGGCAGTCGTCCGGTGACCAGTTGGAACAGCATGATGCCGACCGAGTACAGGTCGGAGCGGGCGTCCACCGCACGCCCCAGGGCCTGTTCGGGCGAAAGGTACTGCGGGGTGCCGACGACCATGCCGGTCTGCGTCATCGAGGTGACCCCGGACTGCATCGCGCGTGCGATGCCGAAGTCCATCACCTTGACCACGCCGCGCTTGGTCATCATCACGTTGCCGGGCTTGATGTCGCGGTGGACGAGCCCCATCTCGTGGCTGATCTCCAGCGCAGCCAGCACGTCCGCGGTGATCTTGAGCGCCTTGTCGGCGGGCATCGCGCCCTGCTGCCGCACGTCCTCGTCGAGCACCGAGCCGAGCGGGCGGCCCTCGATGTACTCCATGACGATGTACGGAGTCGTCAGTCCCTCGACGTCGTCCTCGCCGGTGTCGAAGACGGAGACGATGTTGGTGTGCGTGAGCTTGGCCACGGCCTGGGCCTCGCGGCGGAACCGCTCGCGGAAGGCCTGCTCGCGGCCGAGCTCGGTGTGCAGGGTCTTCACCGCGACCTGACGGTCGAGCACGGCGTCGTAGGCGAGGTGCACCGAGGCCATGCCGCCCTCGCCGAGCAAGTCGCGCAGCTGATACCGGCCGGCGGCGAGCGCCCGCCCCGCGTACCGGCCCTGCGCGCCGTCCTGGCTCATCTTCTGCGTCCCCCGTAGGCCCTCAGGCGCCGTTGACTGTCGTTGATCGAAAGTGCTATTCCCGGCCAAGTCTGCCGTAGGGCACCGACACGTCAAGCTCGGTGCCCGTTCCGTGACCCTACGAGAAAGAAGCGTCGCGGAAGCGTTACAGGTGCCGTACGGCCGGTACACAGAATTTGCACGTCGGTACGGAGTACAGGTTTGATGACCGGTCCGCCGTGGACCGGCGCCCGGGCCCGCCCCGGGCGATGTTCCGGGGATCGGCCCGGGCCGGAGGCTTGCGCGGAGGCTGTAGCGTGGCCGACGGAGACCGTAACAACACCGCGCGCACCGCGGGCAGAAACGACGGCGAGGACTGATGGCACAGCAGCGCGCTCAGGGCCCGTCCGACCCCGAGGCGACTGGCGGCGGTATGTCAGATGCGCCGGAGAACTGGGGCAACGGCGGACTGGTCGGGGACGGCCGATACCGGCTGACCCGCAGACTCGGCCGAGGTGGCATGGCCGAGGTGTTCGCGGCCGAGGACGTACGCCTCGGACGCACCGTCGCGGTGAAGCTGCTGCGCGCCGATCTCGCCGAGGACCCCGTGTCCAAGGCCCGCTTCACGCGTGAGGCGCAGTCGGTGGCCGGCCTCAACCACCACGCGATCGTCGCCGTGTACGACTCCGGCGAGGACTTCGTGGGCGGCCAGAGCGTGCCGTACATCGTGATGGAGATCGTCGAGGGACGCACCATCCGCGACCTCCTCCTCAACGCCGAGGCGCCCGGGCCCGAGCAGGCCCTGATCATCACCTCCGGGGTCCTGGAAGCGCTCGCCTACTCGCACCAGCACGGCATCGTGCACCGCGACATCAAGCCCGCGAACGTGATCATCACGCACAACGGCGCGGTCAAGGTGATGGACTTCGGCATCGCGCGCGCCCTGCACGGCGCGTCCACGACGATGACGCAGACCGGCATGGTCATGGGCACCCCGCAGTACCTCTCCCCCGAGCAGGCGCTCGGCAAGGCCGTCGACTACCGCTCCGACCTGTACGCGACGGGCTGCCTGCTGTACGAACTCCTCGCGCTGCGGCCGCCGTTCACCGGCGAGACGCCGCTGTCGGTGGTCTACCAGCACGTGCAGGACATCCCGGTGCCGCCGTCGCAGACCTCGGACGGGCAGTGCCCGCCGGAGCTCGACGGTCTGGTCATGCGGTCCCTGGCCAAGGATCCCGACGACCGGTTCCAGACGGCGGAGGAGATGCGCGGCCTGGTCCAGTACGGGCTCCAGATGCTGTACGACCAGGGCGGCCACACCGGCACCTGGAACACCGGCCCGGTCGGGGCACCCGACGGCCGCGGCACGCCCGCGGGCGGCTTCGCGAGCACGACCGCGGTGGCCCACGGCGCCGACGGTTCCAGCACCTCGCAGATCCCGCAGCCGATCCTGCCCACCGGTTACGGCGGCGGTGACGACGGCGGCTTCGAGGGGCACGGCAACAAGGGCAGCGGCCGCGGCAAGCTGTGGATCCTCGCCGTCTTCGCGGTGATCGCCATCGCCGCGGGCGTCGCGCTCGCGTTGAACGGCCAGGGGAAGGGGAGCGGCGACGCCGACACCTCGCCTTCGCCGTCCACCTCGCAGTCCGCGACGGACGACGCCTCCACCGAGACGCCGAGCGACGAGGCGACGGACACGTCCACGGACGACAGTTCGGACAACAGCTCCAATTCGGACGACAACTCGAACTGGACGCCGTCCTACACGCCCTCGGACACGCCGGAGTCCTCCCCCTCCGAGTCGGCCAGCAGCGAGCCGACCGACGAGGAGACCGAGACCCAGCCGTCGGACGAGCCGACGGACACGGAGACCGAGCCGAGCGACCAGCCCACGGACACCGAGACGGGCGGAGCCGACCAGGGCAACACCACGCTCGGCGGCCTCGGCTGACCGACCGGCGTACGCCGTCACCGCGTCACGCGCGCGTGGACCCGTGACAGGGCTCCACACGCGCGTGTCGCGTTTTCGGGGAGCCCGGGTCAGTCCGCTCTTGGGGGAGCCCGTTCAGTCCGCGAACGCGCCGCACACCGCGTCGTACTCCCGGGTCCACCACACGGCGAGGGCCGAGGCCGCCGGGAACTGGGAGTCCGCGCGGGTGTCGCCGCGCTCGTAGTGCCAGCGCAGCATCCAGAAGTCGTTGAGACGCTCCCACCACACCCGGTGCACGGCCGCCGTGAGCTCGCAGGGCGTGGCCCCGGCCGCGCGTCGGTAGGCGCGGGCGTACTCCCTCGCCTTCGGCAGGTCGAGGCTCCCGTCGGGACGGACGAAGAAGATCGCGGCGGCGCGGACCGCCTCCTCGGCGCGGGGCTGCACGCCCAGCCGGTCCCAGTCGACGATGGCGGCGGGGGCGTCACCGCGGTAGAGCAGGTTGAAGGGGTGGAAGTCCCCGTGCACCCAGCCGACCGGGCCGCCGTGCGGGGGACGCCGGTCCGCGTGCCGTTCCAGCAGCGCGCGCCTCTCCACCAGGCGGTGGCGGGCGAGTTCGTCGAAGGAGTCGGCGGGTCGGTGGCGGTGCACGCGCGCGAGGAGGTCGTCGATGAGGACGAAGGTGTCGGCGGGGTCGGGGCTCGGAGCGGGGGCGGTGGTCTCGACGGGCGTGGTGCGCGCGGCAGGCGCCGTGCGCTCGGCGGAGGCGGTGACCGCGCCGCGGGCGTGACGCTCCGGACAGGTGGCGCGGTGCTCGGGGGAGCGCTCGAGGCCGTGCTCCGGGTCGCTTTCCGGAACGCGCGCCGGGGGCGTGTCGGCTCCGGGCCTTCGGGGGACGTGACCTCCGCGAGCCGGGGGAGGTCGCTCGCCGTGGGCCGCCCGCATGACGTGTTCCAGGCCGGCGTGCACCACCCCCAGCAGCGCTCCCAGGCGGCCGCACTGGCCGGGGGTGAGCTGGGCGCCGTGGCGGTGGCGGCCGTCGATCCACGGGTGCAGGGCGTAGGCGTGGCCGCCGACGACGGCGACCGTGTGTCCGTCGCGGCCGGGAAGCGGGGGAGCGACCGGGACGCCGAGGTCGGCCAGGCGCTCGGTGGCCCGGTGCTGGCGGGCGATGGCGGCGGGGTCGGCGGTGTCGGGGTCGAAGTGGTGCTTGAGGAAGTAGCGGCCCCGGGTGGTGCGCAGCCGGTAGCCGCGGTTCAGCAGCCCCTCGTCGACGGGCTCACAGGTGAGCGCGGTGCCGGCGGCGTAGCGGCGGAGCAGGGCGCCCAGAGGGGGCGCGTGGAGCACTAAAGGTGGTACACAGGAGCGCGGCACGCGCCTGATGCTAGGGCACGATTCGAGGCTGTGAGCTGGGCGTCGTCACAGAACGTCACCGAAGGTCAACAGGTGTCACAGACGGTCGGTTCAGGTCGCTTCCGGTTGCCGCCGGGTGGGAACGGTGACGCATCGCGGCGTCACACGCAGGTGGACCGGGGCGTCGGCCCCTCCGTGCCGCTGCCGTCCGGGACCGTACGTCGAGCACCGCCACGTCGGGCTCGGCGGCGGGGAGGCGCGCCAGCGCGTCCGCCGCCGTGCCGACCTCTCCCCACACCTCCACATCGCTCTCCGCGGAGAGCATCCCGCCGACCCCGCGCCGGACGATCTCATGGCCGGCGAGTAGGAAAAGGGTGAATTCTCGTTCTTCGCGCACTCGGTCGGTCTCACATACGGAGTCTTCCCGTGGACCGGGTGCCCGGGATAACGTGCCGTTGCTCCGGCCTCCTGCAAGGCTGTGACCAGGCTCTCTCCCGACTTTGCCGATTTACTTGGAAATCCAAGCAAAAACGCAGGTCAAGAGGGGTTTCACAGAAATGTGAAGCACTGGGTAACGTGATGACCGCAGGGCGCTCGCCGGGGCACCTGTCACACCTGTTCCGACCGAGTGGCACCCACCCCGTGCACGGGTGTCGGACTCAGGTGAGCCGCACTGGTACCCGGCAACCCCGGGGGCCGGACCGACGGAGGAGCACACGTGACCGTGGAGAGCACTGCCGCGCGCAAGCCGCGACGCAGCGCCGGAAGCAAGGCCGGCACCACCGGCACCGAGCGCACCACCCGCACCACCGCCAGGAAGGCCGCCGAGCCCGAGCTCGTGCAGCTTCTGACGCCGGAGGGCAAGCGGGTCAAGAACGCGAAGAACGCCGAGTACGCCAAGTACGTCGCCGGCATCACCCCCGAGGAGCTCCGCGGCCTCTACCGCGACATGGTGCTCACCCGCCGCTTCGACGCCGAGGCCACCGCGCTCCAGCGCCAGGGCGAGCTGGGCCTGTGGGCCTCGCTGCTCGGCCAGGAGGCCGCCCAGATCGGCTCCGGCCGGGCCCTGCGCGACGACGACTACGTCTTCCCGACCTACCGCGAGCACGGCGTCGCCTGGTGCCGCGGGGTCGACCCGACCAACCTGCTCGGCATGTTCCGGGGGGTGAACAACGGCGGCTGGGACCCCAACGGCAACAACTTCCACCTCTACACGATCGTCATCGGCTCCCAGACCCTGCACGCGACGGGCTACGCCATGGGCGTCGCCAAGGACGGCGCGGACAGCGCGGTGATCGCCTACTTCGGCGACGGCGCGAGCAGCCAGGGCGATGTCGCGGAGTCCTTCACCTTCTCCGCCGTCTACAACGCGCCGGTCGTGTTCTTCTGCCAGAACAACCAGTGGGCCATCTCCGAGCCCACCGAGAAGCAGACCCGGGTGCCGCTCTACCAGCGCGCCCAGGGTTACGGCTTCCCCGGCGTCCGCGTCGACGGCAACGACGTCCTCGCCTGCCTCGCGGTCACCAGGTGGGCGCTGGACCGGGCCCGCGACGGCGAGGGACCCACCCTCGTCGAGGCGTACACGTACCGCATGGGCGCCCACACCACCTCCGACGACCCGACGAAGTACCGGGCCGACGAGGAGCGCGAGGCCTGGGAGGCGAAGGACCCGATCCTGCGCCTGCGCCGCCACCTGGAGGCCTCAAACCACACGGACGAGGGATTCTTCGCGGAACTCGAGGCGGAGAGCGAGGCGTTGGGCAGGCGAGTGCGCGAAGCGGTCCGCGCCATGCCGGACCCGGACCGCTTCGCCATCTTCGAGCACGTGTACGCGGACGGACACGCGCTCGTCGACGAGGAGCGGGCCCAGTTCGCGGCCTACCAGGCATCGTTCGCGACGGAAGCCGAGAGCGGCTTCGCCGCGGGTTCGGGGGACAACTGAGATGGCGGAGACCGTGACGTCCAAGAACCTGGCCCTGGCCAAGGCGATCAACGAGTCGTTGCGCCGCGCCCTGGAGGAGGACCCCAAGGTCCTGATCATGGGTGAGGACGTCGGCAAGCTCGGCGGCGTCTTCCGGGTGACGGACGGCCTGCAGAAGGACTTCGGCGAGAGCCGTGTCATCGACACCCCGCTCGCCGAGTCCGGCATCGTCGGCACCGCGATCGGGCTGGCCCTGCGCGGCTACCGCCCGGTGGTGGAGATCCAGTTCGACGGCTTCGTGTTCCCGGCCTACGACCAGATCGTCACCCAGCTCGCCAAGATGCACGCGCGCTCGCTCGGCAAGGTCAAGCTGCCGGTCGTCGTCCGCATCCCCTACGGCGGCGGCATCGGCGCGGTCGAGCACCACTCGGAGTCGCCGGAGGCCCTCTTCGCCCACGTGTCGGGCCTGAAGATCGTCTCCCCGTCCAACGCGTCCGACGCGTACTGGATGATGCAGCAGGCCATCCAGAGCGACGACCCGGTGATCTTCTTCGAGCCGAAGCGGCGCTACTGGGACAAGGGCGAGGTCAACCCCGAGGCGATCCCCGGCCCGCTGCACAGGGCCCAGGTCGTCCGTGAGGGCACGGACCTGACCCTCGTCGCCTACGGCCCGATGGTGAAGCTCTGCCAGGAGGTCGCCGCCGCGGCCGCAGAGGAGGGCAAGAACCTGGAGATCCTGGACCTGCGGTCGGTGTCCCCCCTGGACTTCGACGCGATCCAGACGTCGGTGGAGAAGACCCGCCGCCTGGTGGTCGTCCACGAGGCGCCGGTGTTCTTCGGCTCCGGCGCGGAGATCGCCGCCCGGATCACCGAGCGCTGCTTCTACCACCTGGAGGCCCCGGTGCTCAGGGTCGGCGGCTATCACGCGCCGTACCCGCCGGCGCGCCTGGAGGAGGAGTACCTGCCGGGCCTGGACCGGGTGCTCGACGCCGTCGACCGTGCCCTGGCGTACTGAGGAGAGGGTCGTGACGACGATGACGGAAGCGTCCGTACGCGAGTTCAAGATGCCCGATGTGGGCGAGGGGCTCACCGAAGCCGAGATCCTCAAGTGGTACGTCCAGCCCGGCGACACGGTGACGGACGGCCAGGTGGTGTGCGAGGTCGAGACGGCCAAGGCCGCCGTCGAACTGCCCATCCCCTACGACGGGGTGGTCCGCGCACTGCACTTCCCCGAGGGCACCACGGTCGACGTGGGCATGTCGATCATTGCCGTGGACGTGGCGGGAGGGGCGGGCGGCGCCCCGGTCACCGCCCCGGTCGCCGAGGTACCGGCGCAGGCGGCCGTGCAGACGCCCGCGCAGGCCCCGGCCGCCCCCGAGAAGCAGCCGGAGCCGGCGCAGGCCGAGGCACCGCGGGCAGCGGCACCGCAGGCCGAGGCCGCGAAGCCGGTGGGTTCCGGCCGTCAGCCGGTCCTCGTCGGGTACGGCGTGGCCGCGTCCTCCACCAAGCGCCGTCCGCGCAAGGGACCGGAGATCGCCGTCCCCCGGGTCCCGGACACGATCCAGGCGGAGCTGAACGGCCACGGCGGCGCGCCCGCCGTGCGGGAGCGCCCGCTGGCCAAGCCGCCGGTGCGCAAGCTGGCCAAGGACCTCGGCGTCGATCTCGCCACGGTGGTCCCGTCCGGCCCGGACGGCATCATCACCCGCGAGGACGTCCACGCGGCGGTGGCCCCGGCAGCCCCGGTGACCCAGGCCGCCGCGGTGGCCGAGCCGGCGCCGCAGGTGACCCAGGCTCCGGCCACGACCCCCGCCGCCGTGCCCGTGCCGTCGTACGACACGGCTCGTGAGACCCGTGTCCCGGTCAAGGGCGTCCGCAAGGCGACGGCGGCGGCGATGGTCGGTTCGGCCTTCACCGCGCCGCACGTCACGGAGTTCGTGACCATCGACGTGACGCGCACGCTGAAGCTGGTCGAGGAGCTCAAGCAGGACAAGGACATGCAGGGGCTGCGGGTCAATCCGCTCCTGCTGATCGCCAAAGCCCTGCTGGTCGCCGTCAAGCGCAATCCGGAGATCAACGCCTCCTGGGACGAGGCGGCGCAGGAGATCGTGGTCAAGCACTACGTCAACCTGGGCATCGCGGCCGCGACCCCCAGGGGCCTGCTGGTCCCGAACATCAAGGACGCCCACGCCAAGACGCTGCCGCAGCTGGCGGAGTCCCTGGGCGAGCTGGTCTCGACGGCGAGGGAGGGCCGGACGTCCCCGGCCGCCATGCAGGGCGGCACGGTGACCATCACCAACGTCGGCGTCTTCGGCGTCGACACCGGCACCCCGATCCTCAACCCCGGCGAGTCCGCGATCCTCGCGATCGGCGCGATCAAGCTGCAGCCGTGGGTCCACAAGGGCAAGGTGAAGCCACGTCAGGTGACGACACTGGCGCTGAGCTTCGACCACCGGCTGGTGGACGGGGAGCTGGGCTCCAAGGTGCTGGCCGACGTGGCGGCGATCCTGGAGCAGCCCAGGAAGCTGATCACCTGGGGTTAGGCCGGGCCCCGCGGGCAGGGCCGCGCATCCCGAGGGAGCGCGGCCCACGCCCCGGCGGTCTCAGCCCGCCGACGCCGGGTCCGGACGCAGCCAGTGTCCGTCCGTGGTCCAGCCGAGGAGCAGCCGGCCGGCGCCCTCGTCCGCCCGGCCGCCCTCGGCGACCTGGTGCAGGCCGGTCAGGGCGGGGGCCAGTCGCCCCGCCACATGGCCGGGGTGCCGGGCCAGCTCCTCCGACAGCCGGCCCGGCATGCGGGCCCGCTCGCCGGGGGTGCACAGGGACAGGTGGAACACCAGCTGCCGCCAGGCGTAGGCCACGTCCTTGATGGTGCTCAGCGGGCGGGGGTTGCCGTGCACGCGGCCGGTCAGCCGACACACGGTGACGAAAGAGCGGCGGGCCAGCTCCGCCCAGCCCGCGGCCGGGGCGATGCCGACCCGGTGGACCAGGGTGGCCAGGTTGTGCGTGGTGAGGATCTGCGCCTGCTCGATCACCTTGCCGTTCGCGGCCACCGATCCGTCTCCGCGCCGCGACCGGGACGAGCCGGCCTCGGCCCGCTCGACGCACAGCTTCGCGAACCCGGGCGAGGTCCTGGCCCCGTACGACGTCGTCAGCGCCTCGCCGGCCTCGGCGATCGCCAGGTTGTGGACGGCCCGGTAGTCGATGGCGTAGTAGCGCTCGTAGAGCGAGCCGCCACCCAGCAGCTCCGCCGCGACCCGGGCCGCGGCGAGGAACTTCGGCGTGAACGTGCCCATGAAGATGTCCGCGGCCAGCTCCTCGACCAGCGGAGCGTCCAGCTCGGCCTGGCGGGCCAGCAGGGACAGCTCCCGGACCAGGGGGTTGGGCAGGATCGTGCCGGGGAAGCCCTGCACGGCCAGCTCACCGAGCTGCCGCAGCGCGACGGCCGACACTGCGCCCGCCGCACCGTCCGCGCGCTGCCCGGCCACGGCCCGCACCCACGGCAGTTCCTCCGCCCGTACCTGCCGCTGGAGGTTGAGCAGCAGCAGCGAACGGCGGCCCGCGAACGCCCGGTGATGGGCGGCCGCCAGCGTGCGCAGGGCCGGGTCGGGGTAGGCCTGCGCGGTGGTGGCGGCGACGAGCTGCGGTACGAGCTCGGCCAGCACCTCCGCGGAGGGCACGACCCCGCGTTCCACGAGGGTGCTCAGGGGCGCGCTCCACGCTGCCTCGACGGGCCGCCGGACACAGGCCGGAACCACCGCCCCCGCGGGCAGCCCCGTCTCCCGCGCCTCCTCCTCGCTCACGTCGGCGACGAGCGGCGCGACCTCGGCCACGCCCGCCTGCGGGTCCAGCCCGGAGAGCCGCCGCAGCACCAGCTGCGCCAGCGCGTGGTGCGAAGGCAGCGCCGCCTGCGCGGCCTGCTCCCGGCGCAGCGCGACGAGCCGAGCGGAGCCGGGCAGCCCGCGCCGCCGCACCATGGACGTGACGGCATGCCGCAGCAGCCCCAGCCGGCGCGCGTCCAGTTCCCGCCCGGCGACGGTCTCCTCCAGCGCCCCGCGCAGGATGGCCAGGTTCTCCTTGGGCTTGAGATGCTTGGTGCAGTAAGTGTGACGTCCGGCCAGGTCGCGGTAGCGGCGCAGCAGTTCCGCGCCGTGCCCGCGCCAGGCGGCGTCGGGGGCGCGCGTCAGCACCCGGGTCGGCTGACCGGCTTCGGCGGTCTCCAGCCAGTGGGCGAGCAGTTCGTCGCCGAACGGCTGCCACACGGCCAGCGCCTCCCGCTGCGTCTCCACCGCCTCGCTGGTCCGCCGTATCGCCAGCCGCTCGCCGGCCTCGGCGACGGTCCGCCGGTGCACCGCGTCGGAGTCGGGCGCCCGGCGGGTGGAGGGGCGGGGCGTGAACCGCAGCCGTCCGGCGAACGGGGCGAGTTCCTCGACGAGTCCGAGCGCCGCGTCCGTCTCCCCGGCCCGGGCCAGCCAGGCCACGGTGAGCAGGGCGGCCTCCTCGGGGACGGTCACCTCGTACCGTCCGCCGTCGAGGAGTTCGTAGAGCTGTGCCAGCCCGTCCTCGGACAGCCAGTACGCGAACAGCGCCTGCCTGTCCCGCGGCACCCCGGCCCGGCGCGCGGCCTCGGCCTCGTACTCCGTCAGGGGGCCGCCGGCGCGCGGCGCGCCGGTGGCTAAGCCGCCACGGAGGACCTCGGGTGTCACCCACGCGGGCAGATCCCGGACCGGTGTGCGGGAGCCGATGGTGAGCAGGCCGTTCGCCATGCCCGCCAGCACGGACCGCCACGCACGCTGTCGTTCCCCGGCGCGCCGGCGGGTGTCGGGGTCTTCGTGGGCGAGCGCGGTGCTGAACGCCCTGGCCAGTTGGCCGGAGGCGTAGCCCGGGTTGGCCTCTGCGAGGTGCTGCTGGTCAGCGTCGTCGTTCATAAGCCGACGTGACGGGTGCCGCCCCCGCGCCCTCCGGGTCTCGAGCCCGGTGCTCTGCTGCTGAGCTACACGTCGATGAGCCGACGTGGCAGGTTCCGCCCCTGCGCCCTCCGGGTCTGAAGCCCGGCGCTCTGGCTACTGAGCTACACGTCGATGAGGCCCGACGGTAGACGTCGAACGCCCGTCCGGACAACCGTGTTTAGCCCTGGGCCGCCCGGAAGAGCCGTCCGCCATCCTCGCCATCCGCGCTGCCCGCACCGCCCGCGCCGTTCCAGACAGTCCGGCAGTCCCGGCAGCCCACGCAGTCCCGGCGGCCCACGGTCCCGGCCGTGCGTTCAGTCCCGGCCGTCCACGCCGTCCCGCCGTGCGTGCATTCCCGCCCGTCAACGCAGTCCCCGCCGACCACCAAGTCTCTGCCGTCCCAGCCGTCCCAGCCGGGCGTGCCGTTCTACGCAGGCACGTGCACCGTTTCGACGCGGCTCGCCACCAGCCGCTCCCGCTCGCGCCGAGCCGCCCGGCTGCGCAGCCGCAGGATCTGGCTGACGCCGACGGCCTGGAGGACGAAGACGCAGGAGAAGGCGATCGTGTAGTCGTCGCCGGTCGCGTCCAGCAGCACGCCGACCGCGAAGAGCGTCGTCATGGACGCCACGAAACCACCCATGTTGGTGATGCCGGAGGCCGTTCCCTGACGCTCGGGCGGGTTGGCCGGGCGGGCGAAGTCGAAGCCGAGCATGGAGGCGGGGCCGCACGCGCCCAGCACCGCGCAGAGCGTCACGAGCAGCCACATCGGCGCCCGGTCGCCGGGGTAGGCGAGCGTGGCCGCCCACATCAGGGCCGTCGCGCCGACGGTGCTCAGGGCCAGCGGCAGCCGGGCTTCGTGGTGGCGGGCGACGATCTGGCCGTAGACCAGGCCCACGACCATGTTGCTCAGCACCACCAGGGTCAGGAGTTCACCGGCCGTCGCCCGCGACAGGCCCTGTGCCTCCACCAGGAACGGCAGGCCCCACAGGAGCAGGAACACCATCGCCGGGAACTGGGTGGTGAAGTGCACCCACAGGCCGAGGCGGGTGCCCGGCTCGCGCCAGGACGCGGCGATCTGGCGGCGGACGTACGCCGCGCCCTGGTGCGGGAACGGTTCGGGCTCGTGCCCCTCGGGGTGGTCCTTCAGAAAGAGCAGCAGCAGGGCCAGGACGACCACTCCGGCCAGGGCGCTGCCCGCGAAGGCCGCCGTCCAGCCGATGCCGTGCAGGAGGCGGGCCAGGACCAGGGTCGAGACCAGGTTGCCCGCCATTCCCGCCAGTCCCGCCAGCTGCGCGACCATCGGGCCCCGGCGCGCCGGGAACCACCTGGTCCCCAGCCGCAGGACGCTGATGAACGTCATCGCGTCCCCGCAGCCGAGCAGAGCGCGGGAGGCGAGGGCCGTGCCGTAGGACGGGGAGAAGGCGAAACCGAGCTGGCCGGCCGTGAACAGCACGACGCCGATCGTCAGCACCCTCTTGGTGCCGAGCCGGTCGACCAGCAGGCCCACCGGTATCTGCATGCCCGCGTAGACCAGGAGCTGGAGGATGGAGAAGGTCGACAGGGCCGAGGCGTTGACCTGGAAGCGCTCGGCGGCGTCGAGGCCGGCCACCCCCAGGGAGGTGCGGAAGATGACCGCGACGAAGTAGACCGAGACCCCGATCCCCCAGATGGCCATCGCGCGCCGTCCGCCCGGCGGATCACCCGGAAGGGTGGAGTTCAGGCCGCGGGAGCCGGCGCTCATCGGACCTCTCCGCGGGCCAGGTGGGAGAACCAGCCGACGTGCCGGTGCACGATCTCGACGGCGGCCTCGGCGTCACCGGAGCGCAGCGCCTGAAGGATCTCCTCGTGCTCGCCCAGCGTTTTGGCTATCCGGTCGGGGTGGGAGTGCATCACGGCGACGCCCATCCGCAGCTGGCGGTCGCGGAGCTGGTCGTACAGCCTCGACAGGATGTCGTTGCCGCCGCTGCGGACGATCTCCGCGTGGAAGCACCGGTCCGTCACGGCGGCCGCGGCCAGATCGCCGGCCGCGGCCTGCGCCTTCTGCCTCGCGAGCAGTTCCTCCAGCCGCTCGATCAGCGCGGCCGACGCGGGAACCGCTTTCCGTGCCGCGTGCTCCTCGACCAGCAGCCGGGTCTCCACCACGTCCGCGATCTCCTGTGCGGAGACCGGCAGGACCAGGGCGCCCTTCTTCGGGTAGAGCTTGATCAGCCCCTCCACCTCCAGGCGCAGCAGCGCCTCGCGCACCGGAGTGCGCGAGACGCCGACGGCCTCGGCGAGTTCGCCCTCGGTGAGAAGGGTGCCCCCCTCGTAACGGCGGTCCAGTACAGCGTGCTTGACGTGCGCGTACACGCGGTCGGCGGCGGGCGGTTGCTTCACGGGGACGGGCGCGGGCGGGGCGGAGGACGGCATGCCCACAGGATAGATACAACACGTACGCAACGGGGGAACCCGTCCAGAATGCGGACCCGCGCCGGGGGCGGGAGGGGTGCGTGGGGCGGGGTGGGAAGCGGGACGGGCGGGGGCGGGGTGAGAGCCGGGTCAAGTAATCGGAAATTCGGTCCAGCAAGCGCACAACTTTCTGTGCTACTTACGTGTCACACACATGCGGCTCCTTCTTCTTTCCCCTCCCCAACTTGGCCGCATCGCAGGGGCATTCGACGTAATCGGGGTATTTCAGTTGATAACCGCCACCAAGGGCCTCCGAGTCCGCAGGGCCGCGTCCGTCGCCGTCACCGTCGGCGCAGTGCTCGCGACCGGAGCCCTCACCGCGGCACCCGCACAAGCCGTCACGGTGCCCACGATCGCCGCCAAGACCGGCTTCGTGATGAACAATGCGAACGGTGCCGCGCTCTACAACAAGGGCATGGACACCAAGCTGTCCACCGGCTCCACCACCAAGATCATGACGGCGAACGTCGTGCTGTCGCAGACGAACCTGAACCTGGACACCAAGGTCACCATCCAGAAGGCCTACAGCGACTACATAGTGGCCAACAACGCCTCGTCCGCACGTCTGATCGTCGGCGACAAGGTCACGGTCCGTCAGCTGCTCTACGGGCTGATGCTGCCGTCCGGCTGTGACGCCGCGTACGCCCTGGCCGACAAGTTCGGCACGGGCACGACGCGGGCCGCGCGCGTGAAGAACTTCATCGCCAAGATGAACAGCAAGGCCAAGGCGCTCGGCATGACCAAGACGCACTTCGACTCGTTCGACGGCATCGGCAACGGGTCGAACTACTCGACCGCCAAGGACCTGACGAAGCTCGCCAGCAACTCGCTGAAGGGCGCGAACTTCCGGGCGATCGTCGCGAAGAAGTCGTACACCGCGAAGACGATCACCAAGACCGGCTCCACCCGCACCATGGCGGCCTGGACCAACACCAACACGCTGCTGAGCAGCTACCGCGGCGCCATCGGCGTGAAGACGGGCTCCGGCCCGGAGGCGAAGTACTGCCTCGTCTTCGCCGCCACCCGTAACGGCAAGACCGTCGTGGGTACCGTGCTGGCCTCCACCAGCGTGACGGTGCGTGCCTCCGACGCGACGAAGCTGCTCAACTTCGGCTTCGCCAAGCTGGGCTGACACCCGCCGGACCGGTAACGCCTATCGGAAAGGGCCCGTCGTGATCGCACGACGGGCCCTTTCCGTCGAGTCTGTCGACTCTGTCTGCCGGGGGACGCCGCCGGCTACCTGGTGACCGCGAAGTTCCGCAGGATCGCGGTGGTCAGCTCCGGTTCGCCCTCCGCCTTCACCCGGTCGGCGACCGCCTCCGCCGTCACCCGCCCGCAGGCCAGACGCACATACGTCTCCCAGTCGAGGGTGAAGGCGGCGGCCGGGCCGAGCGCCGGGGCCGTCTCCAGGGAGCCGCGGCCCTGGATGTCGACGCGGATGGTGCGCAGGAACTCGATCGGCCCGTGCACGTCGAAGACGACCGCCGAGCTGCGGGGCGCGTCGGCCTTCTCGGCGACGACGGCCGGGAGCTCGGCGAGCAGCGCGTCGCGGGCGATGTGCGCGCCGGGCGAGTCGAGGTTGCCGGGCCGGCCGAGAGCGGCGCGCAGGTCCTGCTCGTGCGCCCACACGTTGAACGCGTGCTTGCGCATCGACTCCTCGAGCGTGAGCTCCGTGCCGAGCGGGCCGCGCACCATCGTGGTGGGCTGGCGCGTCTCGTTGCGCAGCTGGCGGTTGCGGCGGATGACCGTGTACTCCAGCTCGGACGTCATCTCCGGCGCCGTGTGGTGGCGGCGGACGTCCACCTGCATCTCCATGTAGCGCTGGATGTCGTTGGTGACGTGGTACAGGTCGCGCGGGAGGGTGTGGATGGGGCGCGGGTCGCCGTACATCTCGCAGTCCAGCCCGATGACGTGCGACACGATGTCGCGCACCGACCAGCCGGGGCACGGCGTCCGGCGGTTCCAGTCCGCTTCCGCCAGCGGCTGCACCAGCTCGGATATCGCTTCGATGGAGTGGGTCCAGGCGTCGGCGTAGGGCTGGAGGGTGGGATGCAGACTCACGGAAACGGGACCCCTCGGCGGTCGGTACTCGGGTGGCTTGTGGCGGCGTTGCCAGCGGGAGGTGGCTTGTGGCGGCAGATGTCGGCGGGTGTCTCGGAACGCTAAGTTACGCTGCTGTGAGGCACCCCGGCAGTGCTTTCGTGTGACGATCGTAGGCCTGTGTGGACGACTCGAATGCCAGGACGGTGGTAGTGTGCGCGCCTCTCTGATCCAGATCGCTGTAGAAGAGGGCGAATCGGTTGAATCGCGGCGGGTGCGGGTCGCCGCGCTGGTACGGGAACAGGCCGGTGCCGCCGACCTCGTGGTGCTGCCGGAGCTGTGGACGACCGGAGCGTTCGCCTACGAGGAGTTCGGCAGTGAGGCCGAGCCCCTGGAAGGACCGACGTACGAGGCGATGGCCAAGGCCGCGAGCGACGCGGGCGTATGGCTGCACGCGGGCTCGATCCCGGAGCGGGCTCCGGCCGACGGCTCCGCCGCGGGCGAGGGCCCCCTGTACAACACGTCTCTCGTCTTCTCCCCCTCCGGTGAGCTGGCCGCCGCCTACCGCAAGATCCACCGCTTCGGCTTCGACAAGGGCGAGGCCGTCCTGATGGGCGCGGGCGAGGAACTGGTGACGGTCCGCCTCCCCGGGACGACCGTCGGTGTCGCCACCTGCTACGACCTCCGTTTCCCCGAACTGTTCCGCGGTCTCGTCGACGCCGGCGCCGAGACCCTGGTCATCCCCGCGGGCTGGCCGGAGCGCCGCCGGGCGCACTGGACGCTGCTGGCTCAGGCGCGTGCGGTGGAGAACCAGGCGTTCGTGCTTGCGTGTGGAACGGCCGGGACGCACGCCGGAGTTCCGCAGGCGGGTCACTCGATCGTGGTGGATCCGTGGGGCGAGGTGCTGGCGGAGGCGGGCTCCGGCGAGGAGGTCCTGACGGTCGAGTTCGATCCGTCCAGGGTCGCCACGACCCGGGAGCAGTTCCCGGCCCTGAAGGACCGGGTGCTCGGACTGCGCACCCCGCAGCGCTCCTAGCCGCGGCCGGCCCCCGTCCCGGGGGCCCGCCGCCGGCGCCCCGCCGCGGGCCCCGGCTTTCGGCGTGGCCGCTTCCCGTCGCCGGCCGGGCTGCCTGTTCCCGGTCGTCCCTCCGGCCTGCCCGTTCCCGGTTGTTTGGCCAGCCCGCCCGTTCCCGGTCGCCTCCCGCCTCTCCGCTCAGCGGGGCACGTCGGCCCGCGCGGCCAGAACCGCGGGGTGGCGGCCTCCCGGCCAGCCGCTTCCCCGGGCGCGCCTAGTCCTCGTGGTCCTTGTCGGCGAGGTGGATCACACACACGGCCACCGCGATCAGCAGCGCGGGATCCGCGTCCTCCCGTACGACGTCGACGCCGTACGTCTCCCGCACGTGCAGCCACCGCCGGGAGACGACGGCCAGCAGCTCGCCGTCGTACTCGACCGCGAACTCGCGGTCGAGGATCTTGCCGCTGACGTCGAGTTCGGTGCGGCCGTCCGCCAGGGCCACCCGGTAGTGGTTGCGCAGCAGCGACAGCCGCTTGCGCCGGATCGTGGCCAGCGGCTCCCCGGCCCGTTCGATCACCATGGTGTCCCGCAGGGCGAACATCTTCTGGTGGATGTCGATCAGGACCCGTCCACGGGTGTCCTTCAGCTCGAAGGTCTCCCGCAGCCGCATCGCCTTGCCGTCGACGAGGTACACCTTGTTGCCGTGGTCGTCCTCGATCCAGTAGTCGTCACCGAAGCCGAGAAGCCGGTCGCGTACGAGGAATCTCATGCCGTTACGGCTTCCCCGGCGGCCGGTCCGAAACGCCGCCGGTAGGCCGATGGGCTGAGTCCGGTCTCTCGCCGCACGCGTGCGCGAAGGTTCGCGGCGGTCCCCAGCCCGCTCCTGGCCGCCACCACGTCCAGCCGCTGCTCACCCCGCTCGATCAGCCGGCAGGCGAGCGCCACCCTTTCCGCCGTCAGCCAGGCGAGCGGGGTGGTGCCGAGCTGAGCCCGGAACCGCCGGTGCAGGGTCGCCGGGCTCACCGCCGCCCGCGCCGCGAGTTCCGTCACGGTCAGCGGCTCCCCCAGCCGCCCCTGCGCCCAGGCGAGCAGCGGCGCCAGCGACTCGTCCGGCACGTCCGGCACCGGGCGCTCCACGAACTGCCGCTGGCCGCCGTCGCGGTGCGCGGCGAACACCAGCCGGCGGGAGACCGCGTTGGCGATCTCCGCGCCATGGTCGCGCCGTACGACGTACAGCCCCAGGTCGAGCGCGGCGGCGCTGCCCGCGGCGGTGAGGATGCCGCCCTCGTCGACGAACAGGACGTCGGATTCCAGCCGCACCCGCGGATGCAGCGCCCGGAACGTCTCGGCCCACATCCAGTGCGTGGTGGCCCGGCGTCCGTCGAGCAGCCCGGCCTCGGCGAGCGCGAAGGTGCCGGTGCAGAAGCTCATCACCCGCGCCCCGCGCGCGTGGGTGCGCCGGATGGCGTCGAGGACGTCGGGGCCGCGCGGCACGACGTTGTCCGGCCGACCGGGCACCACGAGGGTGTCCGCCGAGTCCACCGCCTCCAGGCCACGTCCGCCGGTCATGGTGAAGAACCCGTGGTTCATCCGCACCTCGCGCGCGGGCGTGCACAGCACGACCTCGTACAGCGGCCGGGCCAGCCCGAGTTCGGGCCGGGGCAGTCCGAACAGCTCGGTGGCGACCCCGACCTCGAAGGGATTGGTGCCCTCGTCCACGATCACGGCGACCCGGTGCGGTACCCGCCCGCCCGACCGAGTGGATCGAGTCGGCCGAGCGGGCTGCGAGGATTCTTGCGGCATGTGCGATTCCTAGCACTCGTGGGGCGGCCTGCGCATCCCGCACGCTGGGCGCATGACCACCGAACCCGTCTCCCTGGCCACCGCCCTCGCCTCCTTCACCCAGCGCTGGAGCCCTCGCATCGTCACCGCCGTCAACGACTACGACGTGCGCGTCGCGAAGGTCGAGGGCGAGCACGTGTGGCACGTCCACGACCACACCGACGAGTTCTTTCTCGTCCTGGACGGCGAGCTCCACATCGCGCTGCGGGAAGCGGGTGGCGAGCGCACCGTCGTCCTGCCCAGGAACTCGGTGTACACCGTCCCGCGCGGTACGGAGCACAAGCCGTTCGCGCCGGTCCCCACGGAGATCCTCGTCTTCGAGCCGACCGGCACGCTCTCCGTGGGCGACCGCCACGACGACGTTCCGGACCATGTGGACGCCACGACGGGGCACGCCCTGGCGTGACTGTCGGTGGCCGGTGGCACTCTTGGGTCATGACCGACTCCGCCCCGGCCCCGACCCGCCGTCGCGCACGCGTCCGCGCCCCCGAGCTGATCGGCAAGGGCGGCTGGCTGAACACGGGCGGACGGCAGTACACCCTCGCCGACCTGCGAGGACGCATCGTGGTGCTCGATTTCTGGACGTTCTGCTGCATCAACTGTCTGCATGTCCTCGATGAGCTGCGGGACCTGGAGGAGAAGCACCGGGACACGGTCGTCGTCATCGGGGTGCACTCGCCGAAGTTCGTCCACGAGGCGGAGCACGGGGCCGTCGTCGACGCCGTGGAGCGCTACGGGGTGGAGCATCCGGTGCTCGACGACCCCGAACTCGCCACCTGGAAGCAGTACGCCGTCCGCGCCTGGCCGACGCTCGTCGTCGTCGACCCGGAGGGGTACGTCGTCGCGCAGCACGCCGGTGAGGGGCATGTGCACGCCATCGAGCAACTCGTGACCGAGCTGGAGGCAGAGCACGGGGCCAAGGGCACCCTGCGGCGCGGCGACGGGCCGTATGTGGCGCCGGAGCCCGAGCCGACCGCGCTGCGCTTCCCCGGCGGGGCGCTCGTCCTGCCGGGCGGGAACTTCCTGGTCAGCGACACCACCCGGCATCAGCTGGTGGAACTGGCGCAGGACGGGGAGACCGTGGTGCGGCGGATCGGGTCGGGGGCGCGGGGCTTCGACGACGGGACGGTGGACACCGCGTCCTTCAACGAGCCGCAGGGTCTGGCCCTGCTCGACGACTCCGCCGTGGTCGTCGCCGACACGGTCAACCACGCCCTGCGCCGCCTCGACCTCGTCTCCGGGGAGGTGACGACCCTGGCCGGGACCGGAAAGCAGTGGTGGCGGGGGTCGCCGGCCTCCGGGCCGGCCCGCGAGACCGCCCTCTCCTCACCGTGGGACGTGGCGCTCTTCGGGAACAGGGTGTGGATCGCCATGGCCGGTGTCCACCAGTTGTGGGCGTACGACCCGGCCGAGGGCACGGTGGCCGTCGCCGCCGGTACGACGAACGAGGGGCTCGTCGACGGTCCGGGCGCCGAGGCCTGGTTCGCCCAGCCCTCGGGACTCGCGGCCACCCCCGACGGGGAGCGGCTCTGGCTCGCCGACGCCGAGACGTCCGCGCTGCGCTGGGTCGACCGGGAAGGGGCCGTCCACACCGCCATCGGCACCGGCCTGTTCGACTTCGGGTACCGGGACGGCGCCGCCGGCCGGGCCCTGCTCCAGCACCCGCTCGGCGTCACCGTCCTGCCCGACGGCTCGGTCGCCGTCAGCGACACCTACAACCATGCCCTGCGTCGCTACGACCCGGCGACGGACGAGGTCACGACCCTGGCGACGGACCTGAGGGAGCCCAGCGGAGCCGTCCTGGCCGGCGAGGACATCGTGGTCGTCGAGTCGGCCCGGCACCGGCTGACCCGGTTGCGGCTGCCGGCAGAAGCCGTCGAGGCGGGCGCGGTGGCCCGTCGCACCCGGCGCGCCGCGACCGCAATAGCGCCGGGGGACCTGCGATTGGACGTGATCTTCCAGGCGCCGACCGGGCAGAAGCCGGACACCGCACACGGTCCGTCGACCCGGCTGCTGGTGTCCGCGACCCCGCCCGAGCTGCTGCTCGAGGGCGCGGGCGCGGGCACGGATCTCTTCCGCACGCTGCGGCTCGATCCGGCGGTCCCGGAGGGCGTCCTGCACGTCTCGGCGACGGCCGCCTCGTGCGACGACGACCCCGCCGCCGAGTACCCCGCCTGCCATGTCCACCAGCGGGACTGGGGTGTTCCGGTCCGCCTCACCGAGGGCGGGGCGGACCGGCTGCCGTTGGTCCTGGTCGGGATGGACAGCTGACCCGGCGCACGGTCAGACGCCGTAGCCGCCGTTGTAACCGTCGCGCTGGTGCCGTTCCGTCTCGACCACCGTGGTCGAGGTGGGAGGCACCATCACACGGCGCCGCCGGGCGATGCTGCTGAAGGTCGTCACGCCGATCAGCCCGACGATCATCAGGATGACGCCGACCAGGTCGAGATTGACGCCCTGCATGTCCCAGTCGGTCGCGAACGTGAGGATGGCTCCCACGGCGATGAGGATGATGCATCCGCCGAGGCCCATGATGTTGCCTCCTGTCCGGTGTACCGGCCACTCCGGTTCACCACCGGATCCGGGTACCCCGGAGCCCGACTCCCATGCGCGGCAGCCGACTTGCTACCCCTCCAGGAACGCCACCAACGCGTTGGCCAGCAGGTACGGGTCGGCGTCGCCGCACAACTCCCGCGCGCTGTGCATCGACAGGATGGCGACGCCGATGTCGACGGTGCGGATGCCGTGCCGGGCCGCGGTGATCGGACCGATGGTCGTGCCGCACGGCATGGAGTTGTTGGAGACGAAGTTCTGGAACGGCACGCCGGCCTTCTCGCAGGCGGCGGCGAAGATCGCCCGGCCCGAACCGTCCGTCGCGTAACGGTTGTTGACGTTGACCTTGAGGATCGGTCCGCCGTTCACCCGCGGGTGGTGCGTGGGGTCGTGCCGCTCCGCGTAGTTGGGGTGGACGGCGTGACCGGTGTCGGAGGACAGACAGACGGTGCCCGCGAAGGCTCTCGCCCGGTCCTCGTACGACCCTCCGCGCGCGAACACCGAACGCTCCAGCACGCTGCCCAGCAGCGGCCCGTCCGCACCGGTGTCGGACTGCGAGCCGTTCTCCTCGTGGTCGAAGGCGGCCAGCACCGGGATGTACGGCAGGCTCTCGCCGCCGGACGCCACGGCCGTCAGCGCCGCCGTACCGGCGTGCACGGACAGCAGGTTGTCCATCCGGGGGCCGGCCACCAGCTCCTCGTCGCGGCCCAGATAGGCGGGCGGCTCCACGGAGTGCGCCATCAGGTCCCAGCCGGTGACCTGCCCGGCGGCCAGCCCGGCCTCCTGCTCCAGGAAGGCGATCAGGTCGCCGTCGCGCACGTCGTTCGCCAGGCCCCACACGGGCTGGAGGTGGCGCTGCTTGTCGAGCTTGAGGCCGTCGGTGTTGACCGCCCGGTCCAGGTGGATGGCGAGTTGGGGGACGCGCAGCAGCGGACGGCCGACGTCGACCAGGCGCGTCGAGCCGTCCCGCAGGGTCAGCCGGCCCGCCAGGCCGAGGTCGCGGTCCAGCCAGGAGTTCAGCAGCGGGCCGCCGTAGATCTCCACGGCCACCTGGCGCCAGCCGTGCGCCCCGGTGTCGGGCAGCGGCTTGACGCGCAGGTTCGGGGAGTCGGTGTGCGCGCCGATGATCCGGAACGGCGTGTGCGGTGCGGCGCCCTCGGGCACGTACCAGGCCACGATCGCGCCGCCGCGCAGCACGTACCTGCCACCGCTGACCGCCGCGGAGGCCGTCGAGGTCTCCGCGTCCCAGGCGTCCGTCTCCGAGACCTGCCGGAACCCGGCCTTCTCCAGGCGCTCGGCCGCGTTCGCCACAGCGTGGTACGGCGACGGGCTCGCCGTCAGGAACGTCATGAGGTCGTCGGTGTGGCCGCGGTCGAAGCGGGAGGGTGCGCTCATGGGGTTCACCTTAACGACGTACGAGAGCCCGCCCCCGGTGATGGGGAGCGGGCCCTCGTGAGGACAATGTGGAGTGCTGCGCGGTTGTGCGGATGCGTCCTGGAACGCGGCCTCTGAGTGCTAGAAGGCGGCCTCGTCCAGCTCCATCAGGTCGAGCTCGACACCCGCGGCGATCTTGCGGGCCAGGGTGACGCCCGGCAGGACGTCGGCGGCGAAGAACTTCGCCGCCGCGATCTTGCCGGTGTAGAACGCCACGTCCTTCGCGGAGAGGGCCTTGGTCGCGGCGGACTCGAGCTTCTCGGCGGCGATCGCGGCGCCCTTGAGGAGCAGGTAGCCGACGATGACGTCACCGGAGGCCAGCAGCAGGCGGGTCGTGTTCAGGCCCACCTTGTAGATGTTCTTCACGTCCTGCTCGGTGGCCGCGAGGTCGGTCAGCATCAGGCCGACGATGGCCTCGAGCTCGACGGCGGCCTTGGCCAGGTGCTCGCGGGCGCCGGCCAGCTCCTCGCCGCCGGTGCCCAGCGCGAGGAACTTCTTGATGTCCTCGGCGAGGGAGTTCAGTGCGGCGCCCTGGTTGCGGACGATCTTCCGGAAGAAGAAGTCCTGGCCCTGGATCGCCGTGGTGCCCTCGTACAGGGTGTCGATCTTGGCGTCGCGGATGTACTGCTCGATCGGGTACTCCTGGAGGAACCCGGAGCCGCCGAAGGTCTGGAGCGACTGGGCGAGCTGCTCGTAGCCCTTCTCGGAGCCGTAGCCCTTGACGATCGGCAGGAGCAGGTCGTTGAGCGCGTGCTCCGCCTTCGCGTCCTCGCCGTTCGCCTCCTTCACGGCGATCGCGTCCTGGACGGAGGCCGTGTAGAGGACGAGGGCGCGCATGCCCTCCGCGTACGCCTTCTGCGTGATCAGCGAGCGGCGCACGTCGGGGTGGTGGGTGATGGTGACCTTCGGCGCGGCCTTGTCCATGAAGTTCGCCAGGTCGGGACCCTGGACGCGCTCCTTGGCGTACTCCAGGGCGTTGAGGTAGCCGGTGGAGAGGGTGGAGATCGCCTTGGTGCCGACCATCATGCGGGCGAACTCGATGATGCGGAACATCTGACGGATGCCGTCGTGCTTGTCGCCGATCAGCCAGCCCTTGGCCGGGTGCCGGTCGCCGAACGTCATCTCGCAGGTGTTGGAGGCCTTCAGGCCCATCTTGTGCTCGACGTTGGTGGCGTAGACGCCGTTGCGCTCGCCCAGTTCGCCGGTCTCGAAGTCGAAGAGCGTCTTCGGGACCATGAAGAGGGACAGGCCCTTGGTGCCGGGTCCGGCGCCCTCGGGACGGGCCAGCACGTAGTGGAGGATGTTCTCCGACATGTCGTGCTCACCGGACGTGATGAAGCGCTTCACGCCCTCGATGTGCCAGGAGCCGTCCTCCTGCTGGACGGCCTTGGTGCGGCCGGCGCCCACGTCCGAGCCGGCGTCCGGCTCGGTGAGGACCATCGTGGAGCCCCACTGCCGGTCGACGGCGATCTGCGCGATCTTCTTCTGGACGTCGTTGCCCTCGTCGAAGAGGATGCCGGCGAAGGCAGGGCCGGAGGAGTACATCCACACGGCCGGGTTGGCGCCGAGGATGAGTTCCGCGTACGCCCAGATCAGGGACGGCGGCGCGGTGGTGCCGCCGATCTCCTCGGGCAGGCCGAGACGCCAGTACTCGGAGTCCATGAAGGCCTGGTAGCTCTTCTTGAAGGAAGCGGGGACCGGCGCGGTGTTGGTCTCGGGGTCGAAGACCGGCGGGTTGCGGTCGGCGTCCGTGAAGGACTCCGCCAGCTCGTTCTCCGCGAGGCGGGTCAGCTCCTCGAGGATGCTCTTCGCGGTCTCGGTGTCCATCTCCCCGAACGGGCCGGTGCCGTACAGCTTGTCGCGCCCGAGTACCTCGAAGAGGTTGAACTCGATGTCGCGGAGATTCGACTTGTAGTGCCCCATGGCGACGGCTCCGTAAAGAGAGATCGGCGAGGGACTGGGATCCTCGCGCTAGTTCACGTACCAACAAGTAGCTACCGATGATGCTACCCGTCGGTAATAAGTCGCAACCCCGAACCGGTCATCTGTGACGTGTGACGCGTCCCGTACTCCCCGGAAGGGGCCCCCGTACCGCCCCGCGGGCCGGGCGCGCTCGGTACGCTTGCGCCCATGTACGGATACGGCCAGCCCATGGACGGCGGTGCTGCACAGCAGCAGTACGCCCCGCCGCAGCAGCAGATGCCCGGCGGCCACGGCGGGTACGGTCAGCAGCCGCCGCTCTACCCGGAGCCGTCCCCGCCGTCCCTCGCCGACGCCGTGCGGGCCTTCACCACCGGGCAGCTGGCCGCGGAGGACTTCCAGCAGGTCTTCGCGACGTCCAAGGTCTACTGTCCGCGCGGTGACAACCCCGGGTTCCTCGCCCTGCACAACACCCAGCAGCCGGTGATCCCGATGTTCACCTCGCTCAAGGAGCTGCGCCGGTACGCGGGCAAGGAGTCCAAGTACTTCGTGATCACCGGCTCCGAGATGATCGACCTGCTGCCCACCGGGTACGGCTTCGTCCTCGACATGGAGGGTGAGCACCGGATGGTGTTCGACGCGAAGGCGGTCGAGCAGATGGTCGAGTTCGCGATGCGGCGGATGTACGGCTGAGGGCCCCCTCCTCTTCCCCTCCGCCCTCCTTCTTCTGATCCCCGGTCGGCCCTCGGGCGCCGGGGATCAGCCCTTTCCCCTCACAGCCGTGTCATAGGGTTCCCCCGCGCCACCGCCCCCGCATGGCCGCCTCTTCACGGGAATGTCCTACGGGCTTCCCTCGTTACGGGTAGCAGAAAGTTCAATGCTCAACTAAACTGGGACGCACGTCGCCCAAGGAGGTACGGACATGCCCGCAGTGACCGTCGAGAACCCGCTGACCCTGCCGCGCGTCACCGCATCGGCCGACGCGGTCGCACGTCCCGTGCTCACCGTCACGACCGCGCCGAGCGGTTTCGAGGGCGAGGGCTTCCCGGTACGCCGTGCGTTCGCCGGGATCAACTACCGCCACCTCGACCCGTTCATCATGATGGACCAGATGGGCGAGGTGGAGTACGCGCCGGGGGAGCCCAAGGGCACCCCCTGGCACCCGCACCGCGGCTTCGAGACCGTCACCTACATCATCGACGGGATCTTCGACCACCAGGACAGCCAGGGCGGCGGCGGCACCATCACCAACGGCGACACCCAGTGGATGACGGCCGGCTCGGGCCTGCTCCACATCGAGGCGCCGCCGGAGTCGCTGGTCATGTCCGGCGGTCTCTTCCACGGCCTCCAGCTGTGGGTGAACCTGCCGGCCAAGGACAAGATGATGGCGCCGCGCTACCAGGACATCCGGGGCGGCCACGTGCAGCTCCTGACGAGCCCGGACGGCGGCGCGCTGCTGCGGGTCATCGCGGGCGGGCTGGACGGCCACGCCGGACCCGGTGTCACCCACACCCCCATCACGATGGTCCACGCGACCCTCGCGCCGGGCGCGGAACTCACTCTTCCGTGGCGTGAGGACTTCAACGGTCTCGCGTACGTCATGGCCGGCCGCGGTTCGGTCGGCGCCGAGCGCCGGCCGATCCACCTGGGCCAGACGGCGGTCTTCGGCGCGGGATCCTCGCTGACGGTCCGCGCGGACGAGAAGCAGGACGCGCACACGCCCGACCTGGAGGTCGTGCTGCTGGGCGGTCAGCCGATCCGTGAGCCGATGGCCCACTACGGCCCGTTCGTGATGAACACCAAGGACGAGCTCCAGCAGGCCTTCGACGACTTCCAGAAGGGCCGGCTGGGCACGGTTCCGGCGGTGCACGGGATGACGGCCGAGGGCATCTAGTCCTCCGGCCGGCCGGAAACCGGCTACGGTGTGACAAGGCCCGAAGCCGCAACTTTGGTTTGCGACTTCGGGCCTGTCTGTTCCGGTGCGCTTCGCTACGGCAGCACGTACACGGGCGCCCCGTCGGCGGCGCAGCCGGTCTGCCGTACGCAGCCTCGCCTGAGCAGCATGCGCAGGCAGTCGAGGACGCGATCCTGCGACATGCCGGTCCGGGCGGCGATTTCCTCGACCCGGTAACGGGCCTCACCGCGCGACAGAGCCGGGGCGAGGACGGCGGCGACCATGTGCACGTCGTCCGTGACGAGGAGGTTCTTCGCTTTCCAGGTGGCGAGAATCTGCTGCGCGGTCAACTCCGGCGCGGCAACGCTGTGTCCGGGCCGCCTGAGGGCTTCGGCGATGTCCCTCAGCGCGTCGGCCATCCTGTTCTGGCTGTCGGTGATCTGCCGCAGCAGTTCGTTGCGCTCCCCCGCGGCGGCCGCCAGCATCTCGTCAACCCGCAGGTTGCGCTCTTCGAGCCGCACGATGGCGTCGGCGACCTGCTCGGGCATGAGGTACGCGGTGCCGCCGGTGGGAGCGGGTTGCACGGGGGCCGGTTCCAGGGAGTAGGAGCCCTGCTGTTGGACCGTCTCGATGACTTCGTCGACCCAGGCTTTGAACGGGGCGCACTCGGGCTTGCTGCAACCGTTGACGAGCCTGATGAGCCCCTTGAGGTTCACCATCTTCATTGTCTTTTGCAGCCTGTGAGCTGCAAGTTTGCGCGAGGCGTCTGCTGTACAGACGCCTTGTGCAATCTCGGCCAGGGACCTGGTGCAATCTGCTGCAACATGCGCAAGCAGCGCCTGGCGCGTGTTCACGTACCCGAGTTCCGTGGCCACGTCGGCTGCCACGAACCAGTGCTCTCCGTCCGGTGTCGTCAGCCTCCTGAGTCGCGCCCCCGTCGCCACGAACACGAAGTCGTTGATGTCGATCGCGTCCTGCCGTGCCGCCGTCTGGTCCGGCGGCGGTGTGTCGTTCTGCTCGTACATCGAGCATCACCTCCGCCATGAAAAATAGGCATATGCCACCGCAACTGGCCGCGCTGGCAAGGATGTTCACCCTTTAGGAGCGGGCGTTCGAATCTGACCCTGGGTCACGTCCCCGTCACCCGGGCGGTCGTCCGGCCAGGACAACCCGGTGCCTCCGTGATCCGCTGAACCCGTGCACTTGCTCCCGCGGACGCGTTACGGGGCTCCCGCCGAGGGCTCGCAGGGCTCGTAGACCTCGTGGAGTTCGAACCAGATGGTCTTGCCCTCACCCCGCGGCGCCACCCCCCAGGTGTCCGCGAGCAGTTCGATGAGGATCAGGCCGCGCCCCGAGGAGGCCAGCTCACCGGGGCGGCGCTTGTGGGGGAGGTCGTCGCCGGTGTCGGTGACCTCGATGCGGAGCCGGCGTTCCCCGGGGGCGCCGGTGACCTCGGCGACGAGCAGCGCGTCCGCGTCGGTGTGGACGAGGACGTTGGTCAGGGTCTCGGAGACGAGCAGGACCGCCGAGTCGATCTGGTCCTCGCAGGTCCAGTCGTGCAGCAGTTCGCGCAGTTGCTGCCGGGCCACGGAGATCCGTTCGGGCTCGGCCTGCGCGACCGTCAGCATCGAGCGGCGTACCGGCCGGCGGACCGGCACGGGAGTGGCGCCCGGACCGCAGCCGCCCTCGCCCTGGCGGCACAGGAGCAGTACCGCTATGTCGTCCTCACGGCGGTCCGCGAGCGGGCCCGTGGTGTGGTGGGAGGAAGGACCGTGCACCGCCTGGACCAGGGCGTCGGCCAGTTCCTCGAGATCGCCCTCGTGTGCCTCGAGGATCTTGCGGACGCGTCGCCAACCGGTGTCGAGGTCGTGGCCGCCGGTCTCCAGCAGGCCGTCGGTGCAGAGCATCAGCGCCTCGCCGGGTTCCATGGCGAGCCGGGTGGTGGGGTAGTCGGCGTCCGGGTCGATGCCCAGCGGCAGGCCCCCGGCGGTGACGCGGATCAGCACGGTGCCGTCGGACATGCGGATCGCGGGGTCCAGATGTCCGGCCCGGGCGGCTTCCAGGACCCCGGTCACCGGGTCGACCTCGATGTAGAGACAGGTGGCGAAACGGGGATCGGCCCCGGCTCCGCCGTCCGTGTCGGTGAGTCCGTGGAAGAAGCCGGAGGCGCGGGAGAGGACGGCGTCCGGGCGGTGACCCTCGGCGGCGTACGCCCGTACCGCTATGCGCAGCTGGCCCATGAGCCCCGCCGCGCGGACGTCGTGGCCCTGGACGTCGCCGATGACCAGGGCGAAGCGGCCCCTGGGCAGCGGGATCATGTCGTACCAGTCGCCGCCGACCTGGAGGCCGCCGCCGGTGGGTATGTAGCGGGCGGCGAGCGTCATGCCCGGTATCTCGGGGCCGAGCGTGGGGAGCATGGAGCGCTGGAGGCCGTCGGTCAGCTCGCGCTGGGTCTCCGCGAGGCCGGCCCGGGTGAGGGCCTGGGCCAGCATGCGCGCGACCGTCGTCAGCACGGACCGCTCGTCCGGGGTGAACGCCACCGGGTACGCGAAGCCGGCCATCCAGGCGCCCATCGTGCGGCCGGCCACCGTCAGCGGCAGGAACGCCCACGAGTGACGGCCGAAGTGCGCGGCCAGCGGCCAGGTGAGCGGGTAGCGCTCCTTGTACTGCTCGGGGGAGGACAGATACACGGCCCGTCCGGTGCGCACGACCTCGGCCGCCGGATAGTCCGTGTGGAGGGACATCTGGCTGAACGGGTCCTCGTCGCCGGACCGGTGTCCGTGGTGGCCGATGATCGTCAGCCGGTCGCCCTCCACACCGAAGACGGCGAGTCCGTCCGGTGAGAAGCCCGGCATGGACAGGCCCGCCGCGACCCTCAGCACCTCCTCGGTGGATCGCGCCTCCGCCAGCGCCCGGCCCGCGTCCAGCAGGAACGCCTCGCGCGAGCGTCGCCAGTCGCCGGTGACGGCGGTCCGTCCCGCGGGGGTGCCCGGCGTCGGCTCGGTCACCTCCTGGAGGGTGCCGATCAGCTCGTACGCCTTCTTCGCCGGGTCGAAGGACGGCTTGGAGCGGCTGCGCACGACCCGGACGACCCGCCCCTGGTCATCCATGATCCGGATGCGTACCTCCGCGAGGGTGCCCTCGGCGACGGCGAGCTGGATCACCCCGGTGATCTCGTTCCAGTCGACGGGGTGGAGACGGGCCCGGGTCTGGGCCTCGGTGAGGACCGTCTCCTCCCGGGGCAGCCCGAGCAGCCGGGCTGCCTCGGCGTCGACCGTGACCAGCCCGGTGGCGGTGTCCCAGTGCCACAGGCCGGTCGCGAGGGAGGCGAGGACCTCCCCCACGGCGGGCAACGGCTCGCCAGTGCGCATTGCCCCACTTTAAGAAGATGCGAACGAAAGCTGCCACTGATCGCCGCGCCGGTATTGCGGGGAGGTGATCAGTGACCGCCCGGTACCCTGGGGGTTGTTTCACGTGAAACACGCCCTCGATCCGCGAAGACTGGATGAACGACGATGCATCGGTACAGGTCCCACACCTGCGGCGAGCTCCGCGCCTCTGACGTCGGCACCGACGTCCGGCTGAGCGGCTGGCTGCACAATCGGCGCGACCTGGGCGGCATCCTCTTCATCGATCTGCGCGACCACTACGGCATCACGCAGCTCGTCGCCCGTCCGGGCACCCCCGCGTACGAGGCCCTCGACCGGCTGACCAAGGAGTCGACGGTCCGCATCGACGGCAAGGTCGTCTCGCGCGGCACGGAGAACGTCAACCCGGACCTCTCGACCGGCGAGATCGAGGTCGAGGTCGGCGAGGTGGAGCTGCTCGGCGCCGCCCAGCCGCTCCCCTTCACGATCAACGCCGAGGACGGGGTCAACGAGGAGCGGCGCCTGGAGTACCGCTTCCTGGACCTGCGCCGTGAGCGCATGCACCGCAACATCATGCTGCGCACGTCGGTCATCTCGGCGATGCGGCACAAGATGACGGCGCTGGGCTTCAACGAGATGGCGACGCCGATCCTGTCCGCGACCTCCCCCGAGGGCGCCCGTGACTTCGTCGTCCCGTCCCGTCTGCACGCGGGCCGGTTCTACGCCCTGCCGCAGGCCCCGCAGCAGTTCAAGCAGCTGCTGATGATCTCGGGCTTCGACCGCTACTTCCAGATCGCGCCCTGTTTCCGTGACGAGGACGCGCGCGCGGACCGTTCGCCGGGCGAGTTCTACCAGCTCGACGTCGAGATGAGCTTCGTCGAGCAGGAGGACGTCTTCCAGCCGATCGAGAAGCTCATGACGGAGCTGTTCGAGGAGTTCGGCGGCGGTCGTCATGTCACCTCCCCCTTCCCGCGCATCCCGTTCCGCGAGTCGATGCTGAAGTACGGCTCCGACAAGCCGGACCTGCGGGCTCAGCTGGAACTCACCGACATCACCGACATCTTCGAGGGCTCGGAGTTCAAGGCCTTCGCGGGCAAGCACGTCCGTGCGCTGCCGGTGCCGGACGTCGCCGCTCAGTCCCGGAAGTTCTTCGACCAGCTCGGCGACTTCGCGGTGACGCTGGGCGCGAAGGGGCTGGCCTGGGTCCGGGTGGCCGAGGACGGTTCGCTGACCGGCCCGATCGCGAAGTTCCTGACCGAGGAGAACGTCGCCGAGCTGACCAAGCGCCTGTCGCTGGCCGCCGGTCACGCGGTGTTCTTCGGCGCGGGCGAGTTCGACGAGGTCTCGAAGATCATGGGCGCGGTGCGGGTCGAGGCCGCCAAGCGTGCCGGGCACTTCGAGGAGAACGTCTTCCGCTTCTGCTGGATCGTCGACTTCCCGATGTACGAGAAGGACGAGGAAACCGGCAAGATCGACTTCTCGCACAACCCGTTCTCGATGCCGCAGGGCGGTCTGGAGGCCCTGGAGACCCAGGACCCGCTGGACATCCTGGGCTGGCAGTACGACATCGTCTGCAACGGCGTCGAGCTGTCCTCCGGCGCGATCCGGAACCACGAGCCGGAGATCATGCTCAAGGCGTTCGAGATCGCGGGCTACGACCGGGAGACGGTCGAGGACAAGTTCGCCGGCATGCTGCGCGCGTTCCGCTTCGGCGCCCCGCCGCACGGCGGTATCGCCCCGGGCGTCGACCGCATCGTGATGCTGCTGGCCGATGAGCCGAACATCCGCGAGACCATCTCCTTCCCGCTCAACGGCAACGCCCAGGACCTGATGATGGGCGCGCCGACGGAGCTGGAGGAGGCCCGGCTGCGGGAGCTGCACCTGTCGGTGCGCAAGCCGCAGCCCAAGTAGCGGTAAGCGGCGGAAGCCGCGGAAGCAGGCGGTACGAACGAAAGTGGCCCGGAACCGGCGTCGGTTCCGGGCCACTTTCGTTTTCCCCGGGAACTGACAGCCCTTCCTTATGCTGCTGACAGGTTTGGTCCCTAGCGTCCCGGCTTCATGACGGGAACTCAGAAACCACACAGCGAACAGGACTTATCGCGTCGGAAGGTCGTGGCCGTCGCCGCGGGCGGCATCGCGACGGTGGGCCTGGGCGGCACCGCCTTCGCTGCGGGCGCCGCCGGTGAGCGCGGCGGAACGACCCCGGCCGGCGCCGGCGTCGGTTCCGACGGGGAGGTCTGTTACCGCCTGACCTCGGAGACGGTCGAGGGCCCCTACTACATCGACGCCGACAAGATCCGCCGGGATGTCACGGAGGACCGGGAGGGCATCCCGCTCCTCCTCGCCCTGAAGGTGATCGACTCGGAGACGTGCAGACCGATCCGGAACGCGGCCGTCGACATCTGGCACTGCGATGCGGCGGGGGTGTACTCGGGTTACGAGGGCCAGGGAAACGGCGGTGGCGGTGGCGGTCCCGCTCCGACCGGAGAGCCCCCGACCGGCGAACCTCCGACGGGCGCGCCCACCGGGGCGCCCCCGGGCGGCGGCCACCAGGAGCCCACGGACGACAGCCGCTACCTGCGCGGCACCTGGCGTACGGACCGGCACGGTCAGGTGACCTTCCGGACGGTCTTCCCTGGCTGGTACCGGGGCCGCTGTGTCCACATCCACGTCAAGGTGCACGTGGACGGCGAGTGGACGGACGCCGGCTATGAGGGCGGGCACACCTGCCACACCGGGCAGTTCTTCTTCGACGAGGAGTCGGTGCTCGCCTCGGCGGTGGTGGAGCCGTACGCGAGCAACGCCGCGGAGCGCACGACCCTCACCGAGGACACGATCTACGACCAGAGCGGTACGCAGGGCGGTCTGCTGAAGCTGCGCTACGACAAGCGGGACATCGCGAGGGGCGTTCACGGGTCGATCACGGTCGGAGTGGACCCGGACGCGACGGAGGACGGCCAGGGTTCGCCGCCGCGGCCGAGCGCGTCCGCTTCGGCGTCCGATTCCGCCTCGGCGTCGGCTGCCTCTTCGGTCTCCGACAGCTGACGGATCTCCGACGACGGATCTCCAGCCGACGGATCCCTCCGGGCCACGCCCCCCGACCTGTGTGTCGGGGGCGTGGCTCTCCTCATGGGTTCACGACGCGGCCACGGCCGGCGTCGGCTCGAGGTGCGCGGCCTCCCGTCCCCTCCTCGAATCCTCACCGCAGGCGCACAGGAAGCCCGAGGGGGGAGCACAGCGCCGCGTCGTCTCATGGCGGTACGTCGGCACGGACCGGCGGGCAAGGTCGGGCAAGGTCGGGCGAAGGAGGAAGCCAGTCATGGGATCCACGGGATTCATGATCACGCTGTCGGTGCTGCTGATCGTCGGCGCGGTGGCGGTGGTGGCGGCCCAGCGCCTCACGGGTCGCACCGGGCGTCTGAACGGTCGCGCCGGCCGCCGCCCCGGCCGGTCCCATCGGTCCGGTCCACCGGGCCCCTCCCGACTGTCCGACCTGGACGCGGAGGTGGAGGCGAACCACTGGCTGATCCGGCTGGGTGGCGGTCTCGTACCGCCGGACGCGCGGGCGTGGGCGGGTGCGGACGAGGCGGCGGGCCGGGCGCTGACCGGCGCGGCGGAGTGCCATCGCGCGGCGCGGCGCCGGCTGACCGGGGCCCGTACGGCGGACGAGTACGAGGAGGTCACGCGGCTGGCGAGGGAAGGGCTGGAGCATCTTCGGGTGGCGCGGGCGGCCCTGGGACAACCGGCCGCGGGTGCGGGTGCGGGTGCGGGTGCGGGTGCGGGTGCGGGGGCGTCGGGCCGGCCGGCCTCGGTCGGGGGCGTGTCCGCCCTCCCCCTTGCCGCCCGCGTGCCGGCGGTGGGCGTGGCCTGCGTGGTCACCTCTCGGTAGGGCCGGGGCCCGCTGGGACGGTGCCGCTGTCGGGTCACCGCCTGCTTCGGCTTGGGGCGCGTCGGCGTATCGGCGTCGTTGTCCTACCTCAGACACCAGCCGCGAAGTAGCGGGGTAACCACGTGCTCGCCGCCGTGGCGGCCCGTTCGTCGTGTTCACGCAGCATCCGCATGACGGTGGCGGGCGAGGGGTGCCGGCCCCGCTTCGCGCCCCTGGCGATGACGAGCCGCCTGGCGTGTCGCGCAGGCTCATCTCCTGGTCGCGTAGGTGCAGGGCCATGGACGGCATGGGTTCGTCCGCGACGCCGGCGCCGCCGATGGTCTTGCCGCGCTTACGCGCGGACTCGTGACCTTCCAGGGTGCGGTCCCGGATGTACTCGCGCTCCATACCGGACATGGCCGCGAGCACGGTGAACACGATGCCGGACGGGTCGTGCGAGCCCTTCAGTTCCCCGGTGAGGAACTCCAGCCCGACGTCGCTCGCCTTCAGCTCCTCGGCGAGCATGGCGAGTTCGATACCGCGGCCGAGTCGCTTGTGTTCGTGGACGACGAGGGTGACAGCGACGCCGGAGGAGCGGACCTCACCAGCAAGCTTTACGGCGGCCTCCAGCTCGGGGCGCTTGGTCGCACGGGTGGAATTCTTCTCCGAGAAGACCCGGGTGCCCCCGGCCTCGGCGAGGGAGTCGAGCTGTGCGTGGAGGGATTGCCGGGCGGTCGAGGCGCGGCGTATCCGAGGCGGACGTGCCCGACCGGTTCGGCGCCGGCGCTGAAACAGAGGCTGCCCGATGGGATAGATGGGCAGCCCCTCTGAAATCCTTCCACCGTCCAGAGAGGATGTCAGGCGGCGAACACTTGGGAGTCGTCGGCGAACGCCTTGAACTCCAGGGCGTTGCCGGCAGGGTCGAGCAGGAACATCGTCCACTGCTCGCCGGCCTCCCCCGCGAAGCGCACGTAGGGCTCGATGACGAAGTCGGTGTCCGCGGCGCGCAGCCGGTCGGCGAGCCGGTGGAAGGCGTCGACGGTCAGGATCAGCCCGAAGTGCGGTACCGGGACGTCGTGGCCGTCAACCGGGTTGTGTATCCGTTCGGCGCGGGCCGGGGCGAGGTGGGTGACGAACTGGTGGCCGTGCAGGTTCCAGTCCACCCAGGTGTCGGCGCTGCGGCCCTGCTCCAGGCCGAGGATCCCGCCGTAGAAGCGGCGGGCGGCGTCCAGGTCGTCGACCGGGACGGCGAGGTGGAAGCGGGGAATGGGGGAGGCAAGACCGAACATGGGTGGGGTTCCTTCCGTGCGGCGTGGAGTGCCTGGCGCTTACCAGTTCTGACGGGTGGGGGAAATGATCAGGTCGTTGACGGTGACGTCGGCGGGCTGGTCGAGGGCGTAGACGACGGCTTCGGCAATGGCCTCGGGGCTGATGGCGATGGTGTTGAGCTCCTGGGCGGCCTTGCGTCCGGCGGGGTCGGTGACCTTGTCGGCCCAGCCGGTGTCGATGACGCCTGGGCTGATCGTGGACGCCTTGATGCCCTCGCGGACGCCGAGTTCCCTGCGCATGGACTCGGTCATGGCCTGCACGAAGAACTTCGTCGCGCTGTAGACACCGGCGCCATCGCCGACCTGGTGTCCGGCTACCGAGTCCATGTTGAGGATGTGGCCGGACTTCTGGCGGAGCATCACGGGCAGGACGGCGTGGACGCCGTTGAGGTAGCCGCGGATGTTCACGTCGAGCATCCGGTTCCAGTCGTCGAGCGCTCGGTCCTTCCAGTACGAGAAGAGCATCAGTCCGGCGTTGTTGATGAGTACGTCGATCCGCCCGTACGTGTCGACGGCGAAGTCGGCCAGCGCCTGCATGTCCGCGGCGTCGGTGACGTCGGTGAGCCGGGCCGTGGCAGTGCCGCCGGCCTTCTCGATGTCGGCGACCAGATGGTCGAGGTCTTCCTGGCCGCGGGCGGCGGCGACCATCGTGGCGCCGCGGGCGGCGAGGGCCTTGGCGCTGACGGCGCCGATGCCGGAGGAGGCGCCGGTGATGACGACGACCTTGTCCTGTAGGTGGTTCATAGGGATCTCCCCGTGCGGTGGTGCAGCACGCTTCCCCTGGTGAGGGCGGCGCCGCGGAGGCTGTGGCGGTACGGGGTGGGGAGGTCAGTGCTTGGGGCGCTTGACCACGTAGGCGTACTGGTCCGGCCAGTTCGGCTCGGCGCCGAGCGTGAGCGCGGCGTGCTGGGCCCAGTAGGGGTTGCGGAGCAGTTCGCGGCCGAGGAAGACCGCGTCGGCCTGCCCGCTGGTGAGGATCTCCTGCGCCTGCTTCGGCTCGGTGATGATGCCGACGGCGGCGGTGGGGATGCCGGTGGACTGTCGGGCCTGGGTGGCGAAGGGGACCTGGTAGTTGGGTCCGGCGACGATCCTGGCGTCGCGGACCATGCCCCCGGTGGACACGTCCAGCAGGTCGACGCCGCGGGCCTGGAGTTCCTTGGTCAGACGCACGGTGTCGTCCCCGGTCCAGCCCTCGCGGGTGTCCTCGGGGTTCTCGGTCAGCCAGTCGGTGGCCGAGGCGCGGAAGAACACCGGCAGGTCCTCGGGCCATACGGCGCGGACGGCGTCGACCACCTCCAGGGCGAAGCGGATGCGGTTCCCGAAGCTGCCGCCGTAGGTGTCGGTGCGGTGGTTGGCGGCCGGGGAGAGGAAGGAGTTGATCAGGTAGCCGTGGGCGCCGTGCACCTCGGCCACCTGGAATCCGGCGGCCAGCGCGCGCCGCGCGGAGTCCGCGAAGTCGCGTACGAGCTGCTGGATCTCCTCCACGGTCAGCTCGTGCGGGACGGCGAGTCCGTCGTAGGCGATCGCGCTGGGGGCGACGGGCCGCCAGCCGCCCTCGGACTCGCTCAGGTAGCGGTCGGACAGCCAGGGCTTGTCCACCGACGCCTTGCGGCCGGCGTGCGCGAGCTGGATGGCCGGGACGGCGCCGTGGGCCCTGATGGCCGCGGTGATGCGGGTGAACGACTCCTGCTGGCGGTCGTTCCACAGGCCAAGGTCCCAGGGGCTGATGCGCCCGTCGGGCCGCACGCCGGTGGCCTCGGCCATGACCAGGCCCGCACCGCCGGCGGCGCGCGAGGCCAGGTGGGTGAGGTGGAAGTCGGTCGGCGCACCGGTGTCCGGGCCCTCGGGGGCGGCGGAGTACATACACATCGGGGACATCCAGACCCGGTTGGGTATCGACAGGGATCGCAGGGTGAGGGGGGTGAACAGGGAACTCACGCGGGGGCGCTTCTTTCGTGATCGGTGTCGTCGGACCGGGGCGGCTGCCGTCCGGTGTCAGGCGAGGAGCATGTGGAGGCCTGCGAGGGCGGGGGCGTAGGCCGCTTCGAGGACCGTGGCGGCTTCCTGGGCGGTGGTGCCCTGGGCCGGGTCGAAGGTGGCGCGCCAGCTGAGGAAGGCGCCGCCGGTGTCGGCGACGGGCTGGACGTGCAGCGTCGAGCGGTAGCCGCGGACCGGCAGCGGTGCCTCGACGATCTCGTAACTCAGCTTCCGGTCGACCTCGTCCAGGCCCACGAGCCGTTCCCGGTAGATGCTGCCGTCCACCCCGGTGAGAAGGCGGACCGCACCAGGGGTAAGCCCGTTGCCGCCCCCGGTGATCTCGCTCGCCCGGATGGCCGGGTGCCAGTCGGGCAGACCGTTGAACTGCCGGACGACCGCCCATGTCTGGTCTGCGGAGCTGGTGAAGACGGAGCTCCAGTACGCCTGCGCCATCAGGCGGGCAGACGGGTGTCGAGGACGAAGTTGGTCTCGATGAGCTGACCGGGGAAGAACAGCGAGGCCACGCCGATGGTGCTGCTGGTGGGGCGGTGGTCGCCGAAGTAGGCCAGGTTGGCGGCCGCCATCGCGTTGTTGTACTTCGGCAGGTCCACGATGTACTGGGTCTCGGAGACGACCTGGTTGCGGGTGGCGCCGTAGTGGGCGAGGACCTTCTCGAGGTTGGCGAAGACCTGCGCGGTCTGGGCCTCGAAGTCGTCCGCGTAGAGGAAGTTGCCCTCGTCGTCGTGGGAGAGCTGGCCCGAGACATAGACCGTGTGCTCGACCTTGATGGCCTGGGCGAAGCCGAACTCGCGCTCGCCCGAGACGCCGTGGCTGTAGGAATCGATGGCAGTCATGGTGGTTGTCCTTCTCTGGTGTGGGATGCGGGGGTGGGTGGGGGCGCCGGGCTCAGGAAGCCAGGCGGGCGACCGCGTCCGCGACGGGGGTGTCGCCGGAGGTCAGCTCGACGACGACGCGGCTGAGGGCGGGCTCGTGCAGAGCCCCGTCGATGAACGCGGCGACATCGTCGCGGTGCACGTCGCCGTACTCGACGGCAGGCCTGGCGGTGACCCGGCCGCTGCCGGGGGTGTCCAGCAGGGTTCCGGGACGGACGATCAGCCAGTCGAGGTCGGTGCGCGCCAGATACACGTCGGCGCTCTTCTTGACCTTGATGTAGTGCTCGAAGTCCTCACCGGCCTCGCCGCCGCGCAGCGCATCGGGGAAGACCGAGACCAGGACGAACCGTGTCACCCCGGCGGCGGCAGCCGCGTCGGCTGCCTTCTCCAGGCCTTTGCCGTCGATGAGGGTGGTCTTGTCCATGCCGGTTCCGTGGGCGCCGGCCGAGAACACCACCGCGTCGTGCCCGGCCAGCTTGCCCGCGAGCTCTTCCACGGAGTCGGCGATCAGGTCGCCGGTCACCGGCGTCGCACCGGTCGCGCGGATCGTGTCGGCCTGGGCCGGGCTGCGGTGCATGCCGGTCACCTCGTCACCGCGCTCGGACAGCAGGCCGGCGAGCCTCCTGCCGACACCTCCGGCGGCACCGATCTGGAACACCTTCATGGAAATCGTCTCTTTCCTGGCCGGACGACCGGCCACCCGCTTGTCCTAATGTTGACATTACGACAACAGGGGAATGTTAACATTGCGACATGGAGCAGATGCAAGTCACAGACGCGGTGGCCCCCGCCCGCCGTCGCGGACTGGCCGACGAAGTCGCCGACCGGATCCGGGAGGCGATCTTCAGCGGCGCGTACGCCCCCGGGGCACCGCTGCGCGAGGTCGAACTCTCCGGCGTCCTGCAGGTCAGCAGAGGTCCGGTGCGTGAGGCTCTGCGCGTACTGGAGCGCGAGGGACTCGTGCACTGCGCCTGGCACCGCGGCACCGTCGTCACCACGCTGTCCGCCGAGGATGTCGCCGAGCTCGACAGTCTGCGCGGCGCGCTCGAGGACCTCGCCGTCCAGCAGGTCATCACCCACGCGTCCGAGGAGGACCTCGCCGCCATCGAGAAGGCAGCCGGCCTGATGGAGCACACGACGGACCCGCACGCCATGGTCCGCCTGGACATCGCCTTCCACGACACCGTCTTCGCCGCCACCGGCCACCAGCGCCTCGCCGCGGCCTGGGAGTCCATCCGCTGCCAGGTCCACCTGTTCCTGCTGACCCGCATCGGCCTCAGCACCGAGGGCTACCTCGGCTGCATCCCCCAGGAGCACCACGCACTGGCCGCCGCCCTGCGCGCCCGCGACCGCCAGGCCGCCCTCCCCCTCTTCGCCGCCCACCGCCGCCACGCGGTGGACGTCGTCGCAGGTACGCCGAACCCAGCCTGAGGACCGGTCCGTCGCTCTGGGCGCCGACCAGCGTGTACTTCGCGAAGTCGGTGGCCGGGACCTTCACCGGATCGACGACGTACCCCACCACGGCTGACGGGACCTCTTCCAGCACATCGGGGAACCGGACGTCCAGGTCGAAGAACTTCAGCAACAGGCTGAAGCCGAGCCGGGTCGTCCCGCTCTTGTTCGCCACCAGGTCCCCGTCGCCGTCTACCAGCGTCCAGTTCGCCAACAACTCCTCTGGCGACCACTCCTGCCGCACATCCGCCCCTTTGGCCTCGATCACCCGATCAGGCCAACGCCGGCGCCAAGGACCGGGAACGGCGCGCGTTCGGCCACCCGAGAGCTACTTTGCGGCTGGTGCCTTAGCTAGGGCGCCGGGGCCGTATCCGCGGAAAACGGCAGTCATCGCCACGGCAGTCATCGCAAGGGCAGCCGTCGCAACAGGCAGCCATCAGAACGGCAGCCTCACAAATTAGTAGCCATGGACATAGTAGCCAAGTACTCTATTCGTCATGGGCAGGGTTTCACCTCGCCCGTGCGTACTCCAGCCGTACCGGACGACGAGAGCACTCAGGGGGCAACACCATGACCACCACCGCGTCAACCACCGCATCCACCACCACCGAGCCCGCCACCACCGAGCCCGTCACCGGCCCCCTCGCCGATGCCCGCGCCCTCGGCCTGGCCCACTACGCCGCCCGCGGCGTCCTGGAGCACGTCCTGGCGCGGCACGGCATCACGTTCCAGCAGCAGGTCGCCTTGCGCGCCGCCCTCGGCGCCGACACCCCGCAGACGCCGGACGATCTCGTCAGCCAGGTCCAGGGCTCCCTCAAGGCCGACGCGGCCGCCATCCGCGCCACTCTCGACGAACTGCTGGCCAGGCAGTTGCTCGTCGCGGACGGCGCGCACGTTCGTCCCACGGATGCGGGGCGTGAGCTGACGGCCGCCGTCGGCGCGGAGACCGCCCCCGTCAGCGCCCGCGTCTGGGGCGGGATACCCGCCGCGGACCTGGCCGCCGCCGGCCGTGTCCTCGCCCTGGTCACCGAGCGGGCCAACGCCGAACTCGCGGCGCTGTCCGCCTGAATGCCTGTCCGCCTGACCGGGCCCGAATGCCTGACCGTCCGGCTGTCTGACCACCCCGGCCCGGCCGGCCGGTGCCGCAGGCCTTCTGGCCGGGGCCTTCCTCCACGCCGACAGCTCCACCCCACACACCCCACCCGACACCCGTACGCCGGTACCGCCGAGGGAACGGCTGCGGGGCGGCGTACGCCGACGTGGTGTCGGAGTGCGCCGCCCCGGAGCGGGACGAGTGCTGTGACCGGTTCCTCTCCCGTCACTTCGGGTCGCGGTCGAAGAGCGACCGGGACCAGAAGTAACCGAGTACGGCGAGACCGAGGCACCAGGCGACGGCGAGCCATCCGTTGTGGCCGATCTCGCTGCCGAGCAGCAGGCCGCGCAGGGTTTCGATGGCCGGGGTGAAGGGCTGGTACTCGGCGATCGGCTGGAACCAGCCCGGCATCGCGTCGACCGGGACGAAGGCGCTGGAGATGAGCGGCAGGAAGATCAGCGGCATGGCGTTGTTGCTGGCGGCCTCGGCGTTCGGGCTGGACAGGCCCATCCCGACCGCGATCCAGGTGAGCGCCGTGGCGAAGAGCACGAGCAGCCCGAACGCGGCCAGCCACTCCAGGGCCGTGGCGTCGGTGGACCGGAACCCGATGGCCACCCCGACGACTCCCACGACGATCACGCCGGCGACGCACTGGAGCACGCCGCCGACGACGTGTCCGAAGAGCACGGATCCGCGGTGGATCGCCATCGTGCGGAAGCGGGCGATGATGCCCTCGCTCATGTCCATGGCGACGGACACCGCGGTGCCGATCGTGGTGGAGCCGATGGTCATCAGCAGCAGGCCCGGGACGATATAGGCGATGTAGTCGGACCGGTCCGCTCCGCCGCCCCCGATGCCCGCGCTCATCGCGCCACCGAAGACGTAGACGAAGAGCAGCAGCAGCACGACCGGCGTGAGCAGCAGGTTCAGCGTCATCGACGGGTAGCGCCGGGCGTGCAGGAGGTTGCGGCGCAGCATCGTGGACGAGTCGCGCACGGCGAGGGAGATCCGGGCCGGGCGGGCGGGAGCCGGGGGAGTGCTCATCGGACGTTCTCCTTGGACTGGTGGGGGACGGTGGTGGAGCCGGTCAGGGCGAAGAAGACGTCGTCGAGGTCGGGGGTGTGCACGGTCAGCTCGTCGGCCTCGATACCGGCCGAGTCCAGCCGGTCGAGGATCGAGCGCAGCTCACGCTGGCTGCCGTCGCTGGGGATCTGCAGGGCCAGCGCCTCGTCGTCCCGGGCGACTTCGCGCAGGGCGGAGGCGGCGCTCCGGTACGTGGCCGGGTCGGCGAAGCGGAGCCGGACATGGCCGCCGGGGACGAGCCTCTTCAGTTCCTCGGCGCTGCCCTCGGCGGCGATCCTGCCGTCGTTGAGGACGGCGATGCGGTCGGCGAGTTCGTCGGCCTCTTCCAGGTACTGGGTGGTGAGGAAGACGGTGACGCCGTCGGAGACCAGCTCGCGGATGATCTGCCACATGTTGTGCCGGCTGCGCGGGTCGAGGCCGGTCGTCGGCTCGTCGAGGAAGATGATCCGCGGGCTGCCGACGAGCGTCATGGCGATGTCGAGACGGCGCTTCATTCCGCCGGAGTAGGTGGCGGCGGGCTTCTTCGCGGCCTCGACCAGGTCGAAGCGCTCCAGCAGCCCGGCGGTGATCCGCCGCCCCTCCGCCTTGGACAGGTGGTGCAGGTCCGCCATGAGGAGCATGTTCTCCTCACCGGTGATCAGGCCGTCCACGGCGGAGAACTGACCCGTCACGCCGATCGCGGCACGTACCCCGTCCGGTGCCGTGGCGATGTCGTGGCCCGCTACCTGGGCCTGGCCGCCGTCGGCGCTGATGAGCGTGGAAAGGATCTTGACGGCGGTGGTCTTGCCGGCGCCGTTCGGCCCGAGGAGCGCGAACACGGACCCGGCGGGGATGAGCAGATCGATGCCGTCGAGGACGGTCTTGTCACCGTACGACTTGCGCAGACCGATGGTGGAGACGGCGATGGGCGACGGGTCACGGTGACTCGGACTGGACGTGGGCATGACAGAAGAAGGCATGGGGCCCTCCGTTCGAAGGCTGAAGTGGGCGGGGGACGGGGCCGGTCGGGAAGGCGTGCTCAGGCCTTGGCGCGGCGGATGTGGATGTTGCCGTACCGGGTGCGGGCGCGGATCTTGACGGTGTCCTCGGTCTTCTCCGGGGACTCGGACGCGGTGAGCGTGTTGCGCACCTGGCCGGAGTCGGAACTGACGTCGAGCCAGGCGGCCGTGCCCTCGCGGATGCCGACGTCGATGGCGCCGTAGGAGGTCTCCAACTGGACGGTGCCGCGAACCACTTCGCCCACCCGCAGGGTGCCGTGGGCGGTGGTGGCGGTGACCGAGTCCTCGGCGCGCGTGATGTCGATGTCACCGTTGGCGCCGCTCACGCGCAGCTCGCCGGTCACGGCGCCGACGGTCGTGCTGCCGTGCGAGTTCTTCAGGACGGCGGGGCCGTCGACGAAGCCGACGCGCATGCTGCCGGAGCTGGCGGTGATCTCGGCGGAGCCCTCGACGTGGTCCACGGTGATCGTGCCGTGCGCCGCGGTCAGCTCCAGCGGGCCCGTGGTGTCGAGGCGGACGTCGCCCGCCGAGTTCTTGACGCGGACCTCGCCGAGCCGGCCCTCGCCGATCACCTGGGTCCAGGCGCCGGTCGTGTCGATCCGTGAGCCCGTGGGCAGGTCGACCGTCACGTCGACGGTGCCCGTGCGGCCGAGTCCGAACAGCGTGGGCTTGGGCGTCCTGATGGTCAGGACTCCGCCCGCGTACGTGACCTCGGTCTGGGCGGCCACCCGTGTGTCCAGGTCCTTCTCCGGGTCGCGGGGCCGCACCTCGACGACGGTGTCGGAGCGGTCGGACGCGGTGAACTGGAGGGAACCGGCGTCCACGCGTGCGGTGACCGAGATCGCTTCGGGAGTGTCGAAAGAAGGCATGGCTGTCCCGTCCTCATGGGTCTTCAGGGCGTCCCCGCTGGTGGGACGTGGTGAATGAAGTGGTGCGGGTGCGGGTGCGGTGGTGCGTGCGGGCGGGAGCGGGGCTAGCGCACCCAGCCCGTGAAGCTCTGTCCGAGTGTCTGGGTCTTCTCCGTCGTGCGCGGTTGCCGCGGGCCGCCGTCGACCGCGGCCGACACGGCGCGCACCAGCCAGGCGTTGACCGACAGGCCCTCCCGGGTCGCGGCCTCCTCGGCGCGGGCCTTGAGGTGGGCCGGCAGGCGCAGGTTGACGCGGGCGGTACCGCCCTCGTCACCGTCGGCCGGGGCCTTGAGCGGTTCGGCGGGCGCGACCGGCTCCACGATGCCGCGCTCGCCGCCGGCCGGGAGTGTCACCACGAAGTGGGGGTCGAGCCCGCGCAGCCGTACGTCGACCGAGCCGGGGGCGAGATCGCGGGTGATCTCGTCCGTCGCGGCGGAGAGCACGTGGAGCATGGTCAGCCGGGTCGCCGACTCCAGAGGAGCGGTGAGCCTCTCCGCCAGCTCGCGTGCTTCGTCACCGCCGGCTTCGGCGGCCACCGCGAGTTCGCGGCGGAGAGTGTCGACATACGGGGTGAGGTCCATGACGCCATGATGGCACCACAATGGCGCCATGTGCAAGCGGTGGAGTGTCTTTCTTGGACGGCCGGTCGCTATGACTGCTCTGACCTGCGAAAATGTGATGGCACCCGATGGGGTGACTGTGGCGCCATCTCTGTTCAAGTGTCCGTGATGGCACCGAAGTGGCGCCGAGTGGCACCGAGTGGCACTGAATGATGCCGGGGTGGCGCCGGGTGGTGTCCGATGGCACCGCTTGGTGCCGAGCGGCCCCGGTCGGGGCCGGGCCCCTCCCGGCGCTTTTTGCCTGCGCTTGGAATTCCACAGGTCGTTCCCACGCCTGTGACAGGCCCGCCTCCTAGCTTCGCGGCCATGACGGGAAACTCAGGAAACACAGCAAACACAGCCGGCACCGAGAACGACCAGCAGGGCCCCCGGCACAAGCGTGATCTGACCCGCCGCAAGGTGGTCGTCGCCGGTGCGGGCGCGGCCGTCGCCGTCGGGGCGGGCGGGGCGCTCGCCGCCGGCGCCTTCGCCGGGGAGAAGAGCGGGAGCAAGCCCAAGGCCACCGCTTCCGCCGGTGCCGGGGAGGTCTGCTACAAACTCACCTCCGAGACCACCGAAGGCCCGTACTACATCGACGCGGACAAGATCCGCCAGGACATCACCGAGGACAAGGAGGGCATCCCGCTCACCCTCGCCCTCAAGGTGATCGACTCCGAGACCTGCAAGCCCCTCGCGAACGCCGCCGTCGATGTCTGGCACTGCGACGCCCTCGGCATCTACTCGGGTTACGAGAGCCTCTCCACCGGCGGTGGCGGCGGTGCTCCCACCGACGCGCCCTCCGGCACCCCGACCGGTACGCCGACCGACGTGCCGACCGGAGTCCCGACCGGCGAGCCGCCGGCCGGTGGCGGCGGTGGCGGCGGGCACGAGGAGCCCACCGACGACGAGCGCTATCTGCGCGGGACCTGGAAGACCGACCGGCAGGGACGCGTCACCTTCAAAACGATCTTCCCGGGCTGGTACCGCGGTCGCACGGTCCACATCCACACCAAGGTGCACGTCAACGGCGAGTGGACGGACGCCGGTTACGAGGGCGGCAACACCTGCCACACCGGCCAGTTCTTCCTGGACGAGGAGTCCGTTCTCGCCTCGGCCGAGGTGGCGCCGTACTCCACCAGCACCACCGAGCGCACCACGCTCACCGAGGACACGATCTACGACCAGAGCGGCGTCCAGGGTGGTCTGCTCAAGCTGAAGTACGACAAGAAGAACATCGCCAAGGGTGTCGTGGCTTCGATCACGATGGGTGTCGAACCCGACGCCACCCACGACGGCACCGACGACGCCGTCCAGCCGGGCGCGTCCGCGACGGCGTCGGCCGAGGCGTCGGCCTCCGCGAGCTGATCCGTGCAGTGGGGGCGCACCGCTCGGGACGGGGCGTACCGGTCGGTCGTCTCACTCGTCCGGTGACGCCCCCTCCTCCAGCAGCCGCTCCGCGATGTCCGTCGACCAGCTCTGGGCCCACGCGCGCACCTCCGTGAGCTGGTCCTCGGTCAGGCCGTACGCCGTGAACGCCGAGTCCGGATAGTGGTCCGTACCCGTCAGCCGGGTCTGGAGGGTGGGCAGGTCGAAGTCGTCACGGGCGTGACGGCGGGCCAGTTCCTCCAGGTCGGGGTGGGTGAAGAGGGCCGACGCCGCCCTCGCGTCGATCAGGTCGACGGCCAGACCGCGGTCGTAGAGCGCCCGGACCTTCGTGCCCACCGCGTCCGGGAGAGCGAGCGCCGGACCGTACGGGGTGGGCACGGGCGGGCTCCAGAAGGTCTCCTTGTGCAGGGCCAACCGGAGGACCGTGTCCGTGGTGCGGTCCAGCACGGCCAGGTGCGCAGACAGCGGATCCGCGTCCCGGACCGTCGCCCGGTGGCTGCCCCGGGCGGTGAGCGCCACGCCCAGCTCCTCGGCCAGCCGGGGCATCGGCTGCGCGCTCTCCGTCGCCAAGTCCACGTTCGCGTGCGGGCGTTGGAGCAGCTCGTGCGCCTGGAGCGCGTAACCGCCCGCGAGGGCCCAGGGGGAGCCGGCGGCGGCCACGTCGACGACCTCGGCGAGGAGCCGGAGGTGGGATTCGAGAAGGTCCACCGAGTAGTCGTACCAGGTGCGGTGACCGGACCGCGGCCCGAGGCGGTGAACGACGGGTTGAACGCGGGCGCTACTTCGCGACGAACTGCGTGAGGATCGCCTGCACCTCGTAGATGTCGACCCCCTTGGTGAACGTCTTCTGGATCGGCACGGACGAGCCGGACACCCAGATCTTCAGCTCGGCGTCCAGGTCGAAGGTGCCGGCCGTCTCCACCGCGAAGTGCGTGATGCTGCGGTACGGAATGGAGTGGTACTCGGTCTTCTTGCCGGTGATTCCCTGCTTGTCGACGAGGATCAGCCGGCGGTCCGTGAACAGGATGGTGTCGCGGATCAGCAGAAAGGCGGCCTGCACATGCTCGCCCTGGCCCAGCAGCCGGGCGTAGTCCTGCTGCGCCTGCGCCGGGTCGATCGGGTGTGCGTTGCCGAAGAGTGCCATGGAAGATCCCCCAGTTGACGATGACGCCGATCCATGTGTGGTGATCCCTCCCCGGAGGGAGGTGTTCGTCCCCGATGCGCACCTTAAGGGGGAGGTGGGGGAATCGTGAAGGAGTTTGATCGAGTCGCGGAGGGGGCGACGGAAAAAATCCTCTTCGCGCGGCAACTCTTCACGTGGCGGCGACCACTGACAGGACGTAAGTCCGTTCCTCCCCGTAAGGATCCCCCGTGGCAGCTCCCTCCCACCGCCGGTCCCTCCGCTCGCGCCGCGTCCTCGTCGTCTCCGCCGCCGCCGTGGCCGCGGCCGTCGGCGCCGGTGTCGTCGTGATGAACGCGAACGCCGGGACCGTCGACCTGTACCACCAGACGCTCGCTGCGAAGGACGGCTGGGCCTCCTCCGGCACGGGCACCACCGGTGGCACCAAGGCCGACGCCGCGCACACCTTCACGGTGTCCACCCGCGCCCAGCTGGTGAAGGCGCTGGGGTCCGCCTCCGACACCACCCCCCGGATCATCAAGGTCAAGGGCACGATCGACGCCAACACCGACGACGCGGGCAAGAAGCTGACCTGCGCCGACTACGCGTCGGGCACGGGCTACTCGCTGTCCGCCTATCTGAAGGCGTACGACCCCTCCTCGTACGGGACCTCCAAGCTGCCCTCCGGCACCCAGGAGAAGGCCCGCGCCGCCGCGCAGACCAAGCAGGCGAAGAACATCGTCTTCAAGGTGCCCGCCAACACCAGTGTCGTGGGTGTGCCCGGCACCAACGCCGGGATCTCCGGCGGCATGCTCCAGATCCAGAACGTGGACAACGTCGTCGTCCGCAACCTGACCTTCGGCGGCACCGAGGACTGCTTCCCGCAGTGGGACCCGACGGACGGCGACGACGGGAACTGGAACTCCAACTACGACTCCGTCACCCTGCGCGGGGCGACCCACGTGTGGGCCGACCACAACACGTTCACCGACGCGCCGCACCTCGACAGTGCCAACCCCACGTACTGCGGCCGCGAGTACCAGATCCACGACGGCGCCCTGGACATCACCAAGAGCTCGGACCTGGTGACCGTCTCGCGCAACCAGTTCACCAACCACGACAAGACGATGCTGATCGGCAGCAGCGACAGCGAGCCCAGCGGCAAGCTGCGCGTCTCCATCCACCACAACATCTGGAAGGGCATCGTCCAGCGCGCCCCGCTGGCCCGGGTCGGCCAGGTGCACATCTACAACAACTACTACGACGTCACGACCCTCAACGGCTACGCGACGCAGTACAGCATCAACTCGCGCGCCAAGGCCCAGGTCGTCGCCGAGAACAACTACTGGAAGGTCCCGGCCGGCGGCAAGGTCGCGAAGCTGCTCAGCGGCGACGGAACCGGCGCGGTCAAGGGCTCCGGCAACCTCGTCAACGGCATGGTCACCGACGTCGTCGCCGCGTACAACGCCGCCTCGTCGAAGGACCTGAAGACGACGGTCAACTGGACCCCGGCCCTGACGGCGGACCTGGAGACGTCGGCGAAGAACCTGCCCACGACCCTGGCGACGACCACGGGCGCGAGCGTCCTGAAGTAACACCCCCGGACACGCGAGGGCCGGGTGACCACGAGCCCCCGGCCCTCGCGTTCACCAGCCGTCGGATGCCGACAGGTGCCGTCAGGTGCCGTCAGGTGTCGTACGTGCCGTCCCATGGTTCGGCGAAGGCCAGGCGGTCGGGGTAGAGCTCCGCCCAGGTCTCGGGGGTGCCGTCCTCGTCCTTGTCCTCGCGGATCACCAGGCCGAACAGCACGCCTTCGAAGGTGAGCCGGAAGGGGCGGACCGCGATGTCCGTGTAGGAGCGGCGGGGCAGGCTGCGCAGGAGGGTCGCCAGGCGGACGCGGGCCCGGGTGAGGGCCGAGTCCTCGCCGTGCGGGTTGCGCTGCTGCTGCGCCCAGGTGCCGGCACACCAGATGTCCGAGTCGCGGTAGTGGCCCTCGGCGTCGAAGGTGTGCAGCACGGTGTAGAGGCGTTTGTGCTCTTCCCAGCCGTCGTCGAGACGGAACCCTTCGGGGAAGGCGTACGTGACCGACGCGAGGAACTGGCCGTCCGCGTACCGCCCGATGGACTCGGTGCGGTGCTTCGGCTCGTAGGCGATCGGGATGACGTTGGGGACTGCCATGGCGGAAACCATACGGCTTGGCGGGAACATGCCGGAGTCGGGGGAACCTCTACGGCTCTTCCTCCGCGTCCTCCGACCAGGGGCCGTCTTGCACCGCGCCCGTTCTGCACCGGCCGCCTTGCGACCAGGGTCCGGGAGGCCGTACGTCCCGGACCCGTGGTCGGCCGTCCGCGCGCTACGCGGTCGGCTTCTCCTCCAGGCGCGGGAAGAGAACCGCTCCCTTGGTGACCGTCGTACCGGCCGGGAGGATGCCCCAGGCGCCGGCCTCCTGGACCCGCTGGTCCGCGAGAGCACCCAGGACCGCCTCGGCGCCGAGCGAGTCCCAGAGCTTCTGGGAGGTGTCCGGCATGACGGGGTTAAGCAGCACGGCGACCGCGCGCAGCGACTCCGCGGCGGTGTAGAGGATGGTCGCGAGGCGGGCCCGGCCCTCGGCCGAGTCGTCCTTCGCGACCTTCCACGGCTCCTGCTCCGTGATGTAGCCGTTGACCTGCTTGACGAAGTCGAACACGGCCAGGATGCCGCCCTGGAAGTCCAGCTCCTCACCGATCTTCCGGTCGGCCACCGCGACCGCGGTCGCCAGACCGTCGTGCAGCGCCTTCTCGGCCTCGCTGTCGGCGGCGGCCTCGGGCAGGACGCCGTCGAAGTACTTGCCGACCATGGCGGCCACCCGGGAGGCGAGGTTGCCGTAGTCGTTCGCCAGCTCGCTCGTGTAGCGGGCGGAGAAGTCCTCCCACGAGAACGAGCCGTCCTGGCCGAAGGCGATGGCGCGCAGGAAGTACCAGCGGTACGCGTCCACTCCGAAGTGCGAGGTCAGGTCCTGCGGCTTGATGCCCGTCAGGTTCGACTTCGACATCTTCTCGCCGCCGACCATCAGCCAGCCGTTCGCGGCGATCTTCCCGGGCAGCGGGAGGCCCTGCGCCATCAGCATCGCGGGCCAGATCACCGCGTGGAAGCGCAGGATGTCCTTGCCGACCAGGTGGACGTCGGCCGGGAAGGTGGCCTCGAACTTCTCCTGGTTCTCGTTGTAACCGACCGCCGTGGCGTAGTTCAGCAGCGCGTCGACCCACACGTAGATCACGTGCTTCTGGTCCCACGGGATCGGGATGCCCCAGTCGAAGGTGGAGCGGGAGATGGAGAGGTCCTGCAGGCCCTGCCGGACGAAGTTCACGACCTCGTTGCGCGCGGACTCGGGCTGGATGAAGCCCGGGTTCGCCTCGTAGAGGGCGAGGAGCTTGTCGCCGTACGCGCTCAGCTTGAAGAAGTAGTTCTCCTCGCTGAGGATCTCCACGGGCTTCTTGTGGATGGGGCACAGCTTCTGACCTGCGAAGTCGCCCTCACCGTCGAGCAGCTCGCCCGGGAGCTTGTACTCCTCGCAGCCGACGCAGTACGGGCCCTCGTAGCCGCCCTTGTAGATCTCGCCCTTGTCGTACAGGTCCTGCACGAACTCCTGGACGCGGTCGGTGTGCCGCTGCTGCGTGGTGCGGATGAAGTCGTCGTTCGCGATCTCCAGGTGCTCCCAGAGGGGGCGCCAGGCCTCGTCGACGAGCTTGTCGGCCCACTGCTGCGGGCTGACGCCGTTCGCCTCCGCGGTGCGCATGATCTTCTGACCGTGCTCGTCCGTGCCGGTGAGGTACCACACCTTCTCGCCACGCTGGCGGTGCCAGCGGGTGAGCACGTCGCCTGCGACGGTCGTATAGGCGTGGCCCAGGTGAGGAGCGTCGTTGACGTAGTAAATGGGGGTGGAGACGTAGAACGCCTTGCCACCCTGCTTCTCGGTTCCAGTGGCCGCCATGCCCGAAATCCTACTGGGCCCGCGAAGATCCACTCACATGCGTTTCGGGGGGTGGACGTGTCTCTCCACCCCCCGAAGGGGGCCTACGGGCGCCAGCCGGCCAGTACGCCCTCGTAGAGCTCGGCGTCCGTCAGCTCGCGCGGGGTCGGGCCCGCGTGGAAGAAGGACGTGTTGGGGGTCTTCAGCTTGCGCAGGTAGTCGAAGGCCTTGTTGTCGTGCTCGCCGAAAGCGACGAAGGAGAAGAAGACGGCGGGGTGGTTCTTCGCCGCGTCGGTGAGGGACTGGGTGGCCGGGGTCTTCGCGTCCGGGGCGCCGTCCGTCTGGAAGACGACCAGGGCGGGGGTGTCCGCGGCTTCCTTCTCGTGGTGGCTGAGGACTGCTTCGACCGCTGCGTGGTAGCTGGTACGGCCCATGCGGCCGAGCCCTGCGTGCAGGTCGTCGATCTTGTTCTCGTGGTCCGTGAGGGTCAGCTCGCCGGTGCCGTCCAGCTCCGTGGAGAAGAAGACGACGTGCACCTTCGCCTCGGGGTCGAGGTGGGCGGCGAGGGCGAGGGTCTGCTCGGCGAGGGCCTGGGCGGAGCCGTCCTTGTAGTACGGGCGCATGCTCGCGGAGCGGTCCAGTACGAGGTAGAGCTTCGCTCGGGTGCCGGTGAGGTTCGTCGACTCCAGGGCGGTGGCCGCGGCGGCGTAGGCGGTGCCGAGGCCGGCGGGGAGGGCCGGGGCGGGGACAGGGGCGGGGGCCGGTGCCGGGGCCGGTGCCGCCGGTGCCGGGGCCGGTGCCGGGGCGGGAGTGGCCTCCGGCTTGGTCTCGGGCTCGGCTTCGCCTTCGGCCTTGGTGTCGTCCTCGGCTTCGCCTTCGGCCGAGTCGTTCCCACCCGCACCACCCGTGCGGGTTTCGTTGTCGGCCGCGAGTGGCCCCTGCGGGGCGTCCTCGCCGTCGGCGGCCGCGGCCCCGTCGGCCTTCGCCGCAGGCTCGTCGGCCTTCGCCGCGGCCTCGGCGCCCTCGGGCTCGGCCTTGACCTCGTCGCCCTCGGGCTCGTCGGTATCCGCTGCGGGCTCGGCGACCTCGGCGTCGGCCTCGGCCTTGACCTCGGGCTCAGCCGCGACCTCAGCCTCGGGCTCAGCCGCGACCTCAGCCTCGGGCTCAGCCGCGACCTCAGCCTCGGGCTCAGCCGCGACCTCAGCCTCGGGCTGGGCCTCGGCGGCCTCAGGCTCGGCGGGGGCAGTGGCCGGCTCCGGTGCGGCCTCGGGCGCGGGCTCGGCCTCGGGCTCAGCCGCGACCTCAGCCTCGGGCTGGGCCTCGGCCTCAGCCTTGATCTCCGCCTCGGCGGCCTCGGGCTCGGCGGGGACAGTGGCCGGTTCCGGTGCGGCCTCGGGCTCGGCGGCTGTTTCCACTGCGGGCTTCTCCGCCGCCGGCTCGTTCTCCGGCTCGGCCACCGGCTCCGTGTCGGCCGTCGTCGGCGTCTCGGCCTGGGGTTCCGCTTCAGCCGCGGTCTCCGCGGCTTCTGCGGTCTCTGCGGTCTCCGCGGTCTCTGCGGTCTCCGCGGTCTCTGCGGTCTCTGCGGTCTCTGCGGTCTCCGCGGCCTCTGCGGCTTCCGCGGCTTCCGTTGTCGGCTCGGCGTCCGCTGCCGCTTCGGCGGCCTCGGCCTCTACGGCCTTGGCGGCCTTGGAGGCCTTCGCGGTCGCTTTGTCCGGCTCGGCCGTGGGCGTAGGCGTGGGCAGGTCCTCGGTCGACTGGGCCGGCTTCGGGACCGCTACGTTGTCGAAGGCTGCTGAGACGAGGTCGTGTTCGTCCTGGGATGCCGGGCGGGGTTCCGGGACCTGGGCCGTGGGGGTGGCCCTCGGGGTGGGTTCGGGGGAGGGGGAAGGGACCGTCGGTGCGGAGGCCGGGGTCGGCTCGGGGGCAGCCCCGTTCGACTCCTGGTCCCGCTCCTCGGAGGCGGTCTGTTCCTGCGAAGGAACCTGTTCCGCACCCTCTGCCTCGGCGGCCCGCTCCTTGCGTGACCGCCCGAACGCGTTCCGCAGGAGAGTGAGAATGCCCATGTGCGCAACCCTTCGCGTGAGTTGAAGCCCGTAATCCCTGGCCAGGACGGACACGTAAGGTTAGCGGCCCTCGGTGGTGATCTTGGGCAGGGGTGAGTGTAAGGAATCCAGGTGTGTCAATACCGCCTCGGCACCCCCTCCGCGCAAGTCCAACACCCGTGTGGCTGACGGGGCTTCACTCTCCGTTCATCCCGCCGCGCCCCCTCCGCACATACGTGCCCCTAACGTCACGCTTACACCAAGGGCACGCAAGGGGTGATTAAAGGTGCGCAAGCTTCTGCCGCTGCTCGCAACGCCGTCTCATCCCGGCGGACGCTCCGCCATGACCTGCCGCTTCCGGTGTGGTGACGCCTGCTTCCACGAGGTGCCCCACACCAGCGACAACGAGTACGTCGGTGAGGTCATCGCGGGGGCCATCGGCCGGCGTGCCCTGGTGCGGGCCGCCGCGGTCGTCACCGCCGCGGCCGCCGCCGGGACCGCGGGGGTGGCCGGTGCGCCGCCCGCCGCCGCCGCGCCGGTGCGGGAGTCCGGTAAACCGGCCGGGAAGCCCGCCGCCGAGGCCGCTCGCGGGTTGTAGGCGTCCGGCACCTCCGGGGTCTCCGGCCCGTCAGGGGCGTCAGGGGCGTTCGGGGTGTCCCGGGCGTCCGGCTGTCAGCCCTGGTGGGACCGGCCCTGGTGGAGGGTGATGTCCACGACCAGGGTGCGGTGGTCGGTGCCGTCCAGGTGGAGGAAGCGGGCGCCGCTCGCCGCGAAGTCCCGTGACACGAGCACATGGTCGATCTGCGCGCCGAACGCGGGCGCGGTGCGGCTGGGCCAGCTCGGCTCGCGGGCGTCGCCGGAGAGGCGGGCCGCGTCGCGCAGTCCGGTGCCGAGGATGCGGCGGAAGACCGCGTGGTCCTGGGAGGCGTTGAAGTCCCCGGCGAGGACGAGCGGGCCGCTCTCGTGGCGGGCGGCGAAGTCCCGCAGCCGCCCCAGCTCCTCTTTCCACAGGGACACCTGGCGGGGCAGCGGGGGCTTGGGGTGCGCGAGCTGGAGCCGTACGGCCCGTCCGCCGACGTCGGCCACCGCCCCGGGCATGCCCATGCTGCCGGGCACGCCCGCGGTGGCCGTCAACGGGAACCGGCTGAGGATGACGGACCCGACGGAGCTGTCGCCCTCGACCGCCTGCCGGTACGGATAGGCGGCCCCGAGGTCCTTCCTCACCGCCGCCTGGCAGGTGTACTCGCACTCCTCCACGAACACGATGTCCGGGTTCTCGCGCCGCACGAGCGGGATCAGGGCATCGGTCGCCCACCCGAACTCCACGTTCGACGTCAGCACCCGCAGCCGCGCGAGGGCCGGCCCGTCCGGCCTGCCGGCGGTCCCGTACGGCTCGACGAAGCGGGCGAGCAGCCCGAGCACGACCGCTCCCCAGATGAGCCCGGCCGGCCAGCGGGCGAGCAGCGAGAGGACGACGGCGGCGCCGGTGGGCACCAACAGCCAGGGCAGGAAGGCCAGCAGTTGCGGTACGGGGGTCACGGCATCGGTGTCGGCGACCCGGCATCCGACGACCACGCTCACCCCGGCCAGCGACAGCCCGGCGCACCGGGCGCCGAGGAGCCGTCCTCGCATCGACCTCATCCCGCCGAAGGCTACGCCCCGGTCTTCGCCAGGAACTCCGCCAACACCCGGTTGAACTCACCCGCCTGCTCCAGGTTCGGCAGGTGGGCGGCGCCTTCGACGATCCGCAGCTCGGAGTGCGGGAGCGCCGCGTGCATCGTCTCCGCCTCCGACACCGGGGTGTACTCGTCGTCCTCGCCGACCACGACCAGGGCGGGGACGCCGACGCGGGTCAACAGAGGGCGGTAGTCGGGTCGTTCGGCCCGGCCGCGGAGTGCGGCGGCGGCGCCCTCGGGAGACGCCGACGTCATCATGCGGTGGACGTGGGCCTTGACCCGGGGGGTCGCGTAGGGGGCGACCATCTTCTCCAGGGCCTCGTCGGCGTAGCCCCGCATGCCCTCCGCGAGCAGCCGGTCGGCCATCTCGTTGCGCGCCAGCCTGCCGCCGGGGGTCTCCGGGGCCGGGAAGGTGTCGGCGAGGACCAGGCCCCGGACGCGCTCGGGGAACTGCCGGTACATGTCCATCGCGATCTGGCCGCCCATCGACAGCCCGGCCAGGACGAAGGTCTCCACTCCCAGTTCGTCGAGGAGCGCCGCGATGTCCTGGGCGAAGTCGGACAGCAGCGTGACGCCGGGAACCACCGGGGACGCGCCGTAACCGCGCAGGTCGGGGGCGATCACCCGGCGGGTGGTGGAGAACGCCTCGATCTGCGGGGCCCACATGGTGCGGTCGAAGGGGTGGCCGTGGACGAGGACGAGCGGGAGCGCCGGGGGCGTATCCGTGCCTTTGTCCTCGTATGCGAGGAAGGGTGCCATGGGAGGGACAGTAGGGCGGGCCGACTTCTCGGTGCAATAAGATCTTTGCCCTCGGTGCAATCTCGAGGGAAGGTGCCTGACCGCCCATGGCCGACTTCCGTCTCATCGCCGATCGCATCGCCGGCGACATCGCCGCCGGACGGCTCCGGCCCGGTCAACAGCTGCCCCCGCAGCGCTGGTTCGCCCGGCGGCACCGCATCGCGCCGTCGACGGCCGGACGGGTCTACGGCGAACTCGTGCGGCGCGGACTGGTGGTGGGCGAGGTGGGGCGCGGGACCTTCGTGCGGGCCGCGCCGGCCGTCGCGCAGGGGCGGGCGCTCATCGAGACGGCCACCTCCGCGCCCGTCAACCTGGAGCTCAACTACCCTTCGGCCGCTGGTCAGTCGGAGATCATCGCGGCCTCCCTCGCGCCGCTGCTGCGGGCCGACGTGCTGACGGAGGCCATGCGTCCGGGCGCCGCCGACGGGACCGTGGCCGCCCGCGAGAGCGCCGCCCGGCTCCTGGCCGTGCCCGGCTGGCGGCCGGACCCCGCGCAGTTGCTGTTCACCGGCAACGCCCGGCAGGCCATCGCCGCCGCCCTCGCCTCCCTGGTCCGGCCGGGCGGCCGGGTCGGGGTGGAGGAGCTGACTTATCCGCTGGTCAAGGAGATCGCCGGACGGCTCGGTGTGGTGCTCGTCCCGCTCGCGGGCGATGCGGAAGGAGTGCGGCCGGACGCCCTCGCCGCCGCCCATCGCGCCGCCCCGCTCTCCGCTCTCTACCTTCAGCCGACGCTCCACAACCCGACGTCCTCGACCACGAGCGAGAAGCGGCGGGGCGAACTTGGCCGGAAGGTCGTCGAGTGGGGGCTGCCGGTCGTCGAGGACCGCATCTGGTCCTTTCTCGGTCCGGACGCCGCCGCGTTCGCCGCGCACGCCCCCGGGCTGACCCACGTCGTCGACGGGCTGTCCAAGCGGGTCGCGCCGGGACTGACCGTCGGCTTTGTCGTCGTTCCCGAGGGCCGGGTGGAGGCGGTGGCGGCCGCGGTGCGGTCCGGCGGGTGGAGCGCGGGACGCTTCGCGCTGGAGGCGGCCGTGCGGTGGACGGGGGACGGGGTGGTGCGACGGCTCGTCGAGGAGAAACGGGCGGATGCCGCCCGGCGTCAGACGATCCTCACCGAGAACCTGACCGAGCCCCTCGCCCGACGCCTCGGCGAGCCCCTCGCCGGACGTCGCGGTGAGGGGCTCGTGGGGGGCGCGGTGGTGACCGATCCGCGGGCCTACTTCGCCTGGTGGGAGCTGCCCGCGCCCTGGCGGGCGGACACCTTCACCGCCGCGGCCGCCGCGCACGGTATCGCCGTGACCCCGGGGACCGCCTTCGCCGTCGACCCGCACCGCACCCCCGACGCGGTCAGGCTCGGACTCGCGTCGGCTCCGGAGGCGGAGCTGGCACGGGCGCTGCGCACACTGGTCGGCGTCGCAGCAGCCGGACCGCCGGGGAGTGCCGGCGGATGAGCCAGGTCGCCGCCGCCACCGTCAGGCCCAGCGCGAGCAGCAGCCAGGACGCCGTGCGCAGGGTCGCGGTGAGCGCGTCGTACACCGCGCCCGCGGCGGGGCGGTGTGTCGCGTCGGGCAGGTCGGAGAGGGTCAGACGGCGGGCGACCGCCACGGCGAGCCCCAGCAGCGCGCCGCCCAGGGCGGTGCCGAGGGCCGTCGCGGTGACCGCCCGGCGGCGGGAGACCGCCACCGAGATACCGGCCACCGCGAACACGACGGCTGCCAGGGGCAGCCAGAAACCGGCTACGTCGAGCACGTGGTAGCCCTTCCGGAGAGCGGTCAGTTCAGCTGGCGGGAGGAGTGCGACACGGGTGTGTTCCACCGGCAGGCGGTCGGCGAACGGCACGTGATCGGCGGTCATCCGGTGCTTCAGGGGCGAGGTGACGGCCGCGAGGTCCACGGTCACCGGGCGGGAGTCGCGGTCGGCGCTCTCGTCGTTCAGCGCTTTCATCACGGCCGTGTGGGCCGCCTCGTTGCCCGCGTCCCAGGCGGTGCGGTAGGCGCGGGTCGCGGTGAAGGAGCGGACCGCGTCCCGCAGGAAGGCCGGGTCCATCCCCGCCTCGCGTGCCACCCCGTCACCGACCGTGTCCGCGACGGCGTTCCGTACGGCGGGGTCGGAGGCGAGCGGCGCCATCGTGGCGACATAGCCCCGGGTGTCGGTCAGGCCGTACGCCGCCCAGGCCGCGAGCGCGCCGAACGGCACGAGCAGGCAGGACAGCGCGACGAGGACGGCCGAGAGGGCGGTCCGCAGGCTTGGGGACACCTCTCCAGGCAACGGGGTCAGGGCGGGGAACGCGAGCCCATGTCGGCCGTCCGGGTGGCGCCCCGGAGCTTGCGTGGCGGGGCCCCTGCCGACGCCCTCCGGTGGAGGGTTCACCCGAACGGGTGTTTCCTGGTTCTGGGGAGAAGGAGGTCGATCATGCGCACCACTTTGGCCCCGCGGACTCTGGCCGCGGCCCTGCTCACCGGCGGCACCCTCGTCGTCGCGGCACTGGGAACCACTGCGGCGGCAGCTCCTGCGACCGGTGGCGGCGACGGGAACGGCTCGATACGGGGCACCGTCGTCTCCGGCTCCGAGCTGAGTGTGCGACAGGAACCCACCACCCACTCGCCCGTCGTCGCGACGCTCGCTCCCGGCAGTCACGACCGTGTGCAGTGCATGGTCAAGGGCCAGAGCGTCAACGGCAACCCGGACTGGTACTGGCTCTTCGGCGCCCAGGGCTGGGCGAGCGCCGCCTTCGTGGACACCGGCGGCGCGCGGGTGCCCGACTGCGCCGACCCGTGCCCCCGGTGGAAGAACGGCGACTGGACCAACTGGGACGACCCGTTCACCAACAGCTCGTTCGGCGTCTCGGCCTCCGGGACGTTCAGTTTCTCCGGCTCCTGGAGCTTCAGCGTCGGCGGAACGTCAGAAACCTCGTCGGGTGACTGGGAGTGGGTCCCGGTCGGCCGGTGAGTGGAGGGATGAGGGAAGGCACGGGCCCCGGCGCACAACGCCGGGGCCCGTGTGCGTCCCGGTGCGGACGCCGTCGGCGAGCGGATCAGCGGATGCGGTTTCCCGCCGCGTCCTCGTGTGTGTAGAAGCGGTAGAACAGCGTCACGAAGACGCCCGCCGAGACCGCCAGGGACATGCCCACGGAACGCAGGACGGCGGCGCCGGCCTCGCTGTAGAGGAAGCCGAAGGCGCAGCCGGCGAACGCCGTCCACAGCAGGGCGTGCACCTCGCGCCGCATGCGGGGGGCCAGAGCGTGGATGCCCCTCCACAGGGCCGCGAACACCAACGCGCTGACGAAGCCGAGCAGGAGGTTCCAGCCGGTGATGGGGCCTCCGGAGCGGTTGTTGGCCGCGACCCAGTAGCCGTAGACGAGACCCAGTGCCACGGGTGTCGCCCACGCCGCGGCCCGGTGGGTCCGTTCGCTGAAGACGTCGGGTGTACGGGACCGTGCGGACGGTGTCCGTGTCCGTACCCCTGACGCGGGTGCCGCATGAGCCATGAGAGCACTCCTCTCTCGTCGCCCCCGCCTACCAGGGCACACCTGCGCCGAGGCGGTGGCAAGTCGGGTGCACCGGTTTCCTCCCCGGTTTCCTCCCCGGTTTCCGGCCGCGGGTCCGAGCGCGGGTCCGATCGCGGGTCGGAACGTGGGTCCGATCGCGGTCCGATTCGCGGTCGGACCGTGGGTCCGTGCGCCGGGTCCGGGCGCGGGGTTCCGGATGCGGGTGCTCCGCACCCGTGTTTCGCTGACCTCATGGAGTCCGGCGGTCACGGCCTGCTCGACCGCTATCCGCGGGCCCGGCGCCGGGACGTCCTCCAGCGGCACCAACTGCTCCAGATCCGGGGCCGAAGCGTCACCTGGCTGGTGCCTCTGGTGATGCTCGTCGCCATCACCTACGTCGACTTCAACACCACCGGCGAGTTCCGCGTCGTCTCCTGGTGCGTCTTCGTCGCCGCCATCGCCGCCGCGCTCTGCGGGGTGTGGACGACGGCGCTCTTCGCGGCGCTCGCCCTGCTCACCTACGCGACCAGCGACGCCTCCTGGCCGTCCGAGTACCGGGAGGGCGCCGCCGACTTCGTGCTGGTGCTCGTCGGCGGGGTGCTGTCGGTGCTCGCCGCGTCGGTCCGGGTGCGCGGCGAGCGGCGCATGCTGCACATGATGCACATCGCCGACACGACCCGCCGTACGGTGCTGCGTCCGCTGCCGCCGCGCTGGGGCGGCCTCGACCACGCGGCGGTCTACCTGGCCGCCGACGCCGAGGCCCGGGTGGGCGGCGACTTCTACGACATCCAGCCCGGTCCGCACGGCACCCGGGTCCTCCTCGGCGACGTACAGGGCAAGGGGCTCGGTGCGGTGGAGGCGGCCGCCGCGCTGCTGGGCACGTTCCGCGAGGCCGCGTACCACGAGGCGGATCTGGCGACGGTGGCCGGCCGGCTGGAGACCCGGATGCGACGGCACCGTGTGCACACCGCGGCTCTCGGGTGGGCGGACGGCGACCGGTTCGCCACGGCCGTGCTGATCGGGTTCCCCGGGAGCGGTGGCGGAGGGACGGGGGACGGGCCCGTCGTGGGGGAGCCGGGGGTGGTCGAGATCGTCGGGTTCGGGCACGAGCCGACACTCGAGGTCGGCGGGACCGAGGGCGTACGGGCCCTGCCGAACGGCGAGGGGCTCCCCCTCGGCCTCGGTGAGCTCGTCGCGCAGGACGCCGGACCCCCGCCGGTGCTGCGGGTGGCCGTGGCCCCGGAGGAGACGCTGTTGCTGGTCACCGACGGGGTGACCGAGGCGCGGGACGGCGCCGGTGAGTTCTACCCGCTGGCCGAGGAGGTCGCGGCGGCCCTCGCCCGCGATCCCCGGACGGCCGAGCCGGGCCGGCTGGTGGCCTTCGTCCGCGACGGCACGCTGCGGCACTGCCGAGGGCGCCTCGCCGACGACACGACCGTCTTCGCGATACGGCCCGTGACACCGGGGCTTCCGGTGGATCCGGTGGATCCGGTGACACCGGCGGGTCCGGCGGTCCGGTGAGTCCTGCGCCGCTGCCGCCTGTGCCGCCTGCGCCGCTGCCGCCTGTGCCGTCCGTGTCGTAGGAGCCGCCGCCCGGCGAAGGCCTCGTAGGGGGACGTTTGCAGGCCTGAGGCTCCCCTTTGCACCCGCAGCGGTTACGGTGCTGACGTACGTGATCGACAGGGGAGGGGACCATGCGGGAGGGGACCATGCCCGGAACGGTGCTGCTGCTCGCCGCCTCGCCCATGGGCAAGGGATGTCTGGTGGACGCGGCGTCCGTGCTCCCCGTGCTCGCGGCCGTGCCACCCCCCGTGCTGGCCGGCACCGACACCGCGAACGTCGTGGAACTCGCCGATCCGCTGGATCCGCAGGCCGTTCTCACCCGGCTGCGGGCCGCCGCGATGGCCCCCGGGCCACTCACCCTGTTCGTCGCGGGCCAGCTCCAGCTCGACCGGCGGCAGCGGCTGCCCCACCTCGCGCTCGCCCGTACGACGCCCCCGACCGTGCGGTACACGGCGTTCCCGTGGCACTGGTTCCGGGAGGAGCTGCGGCTGCGGGCGCCCGGCTCCACGACGGTGGTGCTCGATCTGCGCGCGGACCCCGAGACCTGGGACTGGCTGCGGGGGAACGTCCTGGACTGCGGGCCCGCGGTGGCCGTCTACGGGCGGATCGCCCCGCCACCGGGCCGCCGGGCCGTCGCCGCGCCGTCGTACATGAAGGCGGTCGCGACGATACTGCGCAGCGGGGGCCGTCCGGCGGTCGAACGGCTCCACCAGGCGGCCCTGGCCCGCATCGCGGGAGACGGCGAGGTGGGCGACCTGGTACTCACCGCCTGGTCCCGCCCCACGCCGTCCGGCGTGCCGGTGGCCTCTGACGTGCCGGCCGCCTTCCGCGATCCCGTCGCCTCGCCCGCCTTCCGCGAACCCGTCGCCTCCTCCGCCTCCCCCGCACCGCCTGCCCCGGCCGCTCCCGCACTCCCCGCCGGGTTCTCGGTCCCCGCCATCCCGGGCGCACGTCCTGCCTCGCCGGCACCGGCAGCTTCCGTCGTGTCCGTCGGCCCGGGCGCGTTTCCGGCGTCGGCGTCCCCCGCCGCCTCGGCCGCCTCGGGGAGGCCTTTCATGTCGGCCGTACCTGCGGCTCGCGGCGAAGCCGGTGGCCTGGGCGCGGCTGTCGCTCCCGCTGTCTCCGCCGCTCCCGCTCCGGCTGTATCCGCCGCTTCTGCGGCGAGTGGCCCCGGCGGGGCCGGTGCGTCCGCCGGCCCCGGCACACCTGCCGATCCCCATACGGCCATCTCCACCGCCGTGCGGGACGGGCGGCACGACGACGCCGACGTGCTTGCCGCGCGGCTCGAGGAGGAGGCCGCCGTCTCCTGCGGGGCCGGGTCCGACGAGGCGTTGCACTGGGGTGAGGTGCGGGCGGATCTGGCGATGTTCGCGGGGGACGCCGAGCGCAGCTGCCGCATCTGGATGGCGGTCGCCGCCGCGCGGCTGGAGGCCGGTCAGCCGGTCGACGCGCCTGCCGTGGAGGCGGCGGTCGACCGGGCGCACCACCAGTGGGGGCGGATCCCCGACGCACCGCGGGCCCGCGCCCTGGGCCCCGCGATCGCGCAGTTGCGCGGCCGGGTGCCGGGCCGCCGCGAGGGCGCGCTGGACCACGTCCGGCAGCAGTTGCGGCAGCTTCGGACGCAGGGCTGAGGCCCCGGTGAAGGGAGCGGCCGCCTGCGGACGGCCGCGGGAAGTCCGCCGCGCCGGCGGCAGCCCCTAGCGACGCTCCGCCGGCTCGTGCCGGGCCGCCGGTGAGGTGGGCCCGGCGTCCGTCGCTCTCCCAGGGCCCGCGTTGGCCGCGGTGATCAGGGCGGTCACGGCCAGGACCGCCGCGGCGACGGCCCTGACACAGGGCGCGGAAAGGCGTGCGGATGTGCGTCCGGGCACGGCTACCTCGCAACGTCGGCGACTGCGATACTCACGTCAGCCAGCTATTAAGCATGCTTAACTCGCCGTTTAACCTAGGGGCTGAGATAGTCCAACGGCAAGAGGCACAGGCGCAGTTGGGGGAGCCGGGCGTGGGAAAGCGGGACGAACCGGAGGTCGTCGGTCGCCGGGTGCAACGGTTGCGGGTCGAACGGGGCCTGACACAACGGCAGTTGGCCGAGCCGACCTACACCCCCGCCTATGTCTCCACGCTGGAGGCCGGCCGGGTGCGGCCCTCCGACGAGGCGCTGAGACACATCGCGGAGCGGCTCGGCGTCGACTTCGAGGAACTGGCGACGGGCCGGCCCGCCCGCCTCGTCACCGATCTGCGCCTGCGCCTCACCGAAGCGCAGCGGGCGCTGGCCACCGGCGCGGCCGAGGAGGCGTCCTCGCAGTACACCGCGCTGCTCGCGGAGGCGCAGCAGCACGGGCTGGCGGAGGAGCAGGCCACCGCGCTGCTCGGCCTCGGGGAGTGCGGGATCGACACGGGAGACCTGGACACGGCCCTGCGCTGCTTCGAGCGCGCCGAGGCGGCTCTCGCGCACGCGCCGCTGCCCGCCCGCGTCCCCGCCCTGCGCGGCCGCGCCGTCGCCCATTACCTCACCGGTGAACTCCGTTACGCCGTCTACCTGCTGGAGTCCACCCTCGACGAGCTCAACCGGGGCGGGCTGCACGATCCCGACGCGCTGCTCCTCCTCTACGCCTCCGTGATCGGCCCGTACATGGACATGGGCGCCCAGGCCCGCGCCGCGCAGGCCGCCGAGTTCGCCCTCGCCCTCGCGCCCCAGGTCGGCGACCCCGCCCTGGTCGCCCGCATGCACCGGTCCGTCGCCCGAACCCTGCTCGCCGAGGGCCGCCTCGCGGAGGCCGACGCCTCGCTGGCCAAGGCGTCCGAGCTCTACCGCCAGCTCCAGCTGCGTACCGAGCTCGCCAACTGCCACTGGATGCGCGGTTACGTCTACGCCCAGAACGGCGAACTGGAGCGTGCCGAGGACGAGTTGAAGCAGGCCCAGGCCATGCTCTCCGCGCAGCGCGCCGCCCTCTACAGCAGCCAGGTCGCCGTGGAACTGGCCGACGTCCTGCACCGGCGGGGCAAGTCGGGGGAGGCCGCCGCGCTGCTGCACACCGTCCTCGGGGAGCTGTCGCCCGAGCGGGGCGCCGTGCACTCGGCGGGGGCGCACCGGCTGCTCGGGATCATCGCCGAGGACGCGCGGGACACGGAGGCGGCGGAGGAGCACTACGTACGCGCCCTGAGCCTGCTGGAGCGGGCGGGAGCGGCGGGGGATCTCGCCGACCTGTGCCGGATGCTCGGGGATCTGCTGCGGCGTACCGGGCGGGTGGAGGCGGCGCTCGACGCGTATCGCACGGGGCTCGGGCACCGGACGGCGCCCGGGACGACGACCCTGGGGCCGGCGCCCGCGCAACCGCCGCTCTAGTTCTCTCGACCCCGCCGCCCCTTCCCGTCCCCTTAGGGGCTGTGCCCGGGCATCCCCATCGGTCCTGTACGGGCCTGGTCCTGGTTCGCCGGACGGGCTGGAAGGCGGACGGCGTCACAGCGTTCTCTTGGGAAAGCGGACGGTCAGGCACAGCCGTCGCCGTTAGCGTGCGCCGCGTGCAGATTCAACGGACTGTGGCCGACGGCCTGCGGGTCGCCGTGCGGGCGTCCGTGTACGCCGTGCTGGGCGGTGCCGCGCTCGTCGCCATCGCGACCGTCGCGTCCGTCCTCGGGCCGTTGCTCGCGCTCGATCTCTACACCCCGCCGGTGGCCGCCTGGTGGACCGTGTTCACCGCCGTCGCCGTCCAGGGGGTGCCCTTCCTGCTGCTCGGTACGGTCGTCTCGGCGGCGATCGGCGCGTTCGTGCCGGAACGGGCGTTCCGGCGGCTCCTGCCGCGCAACCCCGCGCTCGCCGTGCCGGTGGCCGGTATCGCCGGGGCCGTGCTGCCCGGCTGCGAGTGCGCCTCCGTACCGGTGGCCGGGAGCCTGATGCGGCGCGGGGTCGCCCCGGCCTCCGCCCTCGCCTTCCTGCTCTCCGCGCCCGCGATCAACCCGGTCGTGCTCGTCGCGACCTCCATCGCCTTTCCCGGGCAGCCGAAGATGGTCGTGGCCCGGCTGCTCGCCTCGCTCGGTACCGCCGTGGTGATGGGCTGGCTCTGGGCCCGGTTCGGCAAGGAGAAGTGGCTGCGGCTGCCCGGGCGCGGCGCCCCGTCGGCCCACATCACCGGCCTCCGCGCCTTCCTCGACGGCCTTCAGCACGACTTCCTGCACGCGGGCGGCTTCCTGGTGCTGGGCGCGGCGGCCGCGGCGACCTTCAACATCGCCGTCCCGCGCTCGGTCCTCGACGTCTTCACCGCCTCGCCCTGGCTCGCGGTGCCGCTGCTGGCCGTACTGGCCGTCGTGCTGTGCGTGTGCAGCGAGGCCGACGCCTTCGTCGCCGCCTCCCTGAGCGCCTTCCCGCCCACCGCGCGGCTGGCGTTCATGGTGGTGGGTCCGATGGTGGACCTGAAGCTGCTCGCCCTCCAGGCGGGCACCTTCGGCCGGTCCTTCGCCGTACGGTTCGCGTCGACGACCTGGGTGGTGGCTCTGGCCGCCAGTGTCCTCGTGGGGTGGTGGCTGCTGTGAGGCGGTACGGACCGGCGGTGCTGCTCCTGCTCACGGGCGGCGCGGTCCTGCGGATCACCCTCTTCGGGGACCTCTACCTGCGCTATGTGCAGGCGGGCCTGCGGCCCTACCTGATCGTGTCCGGGGTCGCGCTGGTACTGCTGGGCGTCGTGACGGCGATCCTGCGCCACCGCACGCACTTCCCTCACACGGCCGCGCCCCACCACGCGGGCGTCGACCCCGGGACCGGCGCTCACGAGGACGACGAGGAGTACGCGGCTCACGAGGACGACGAGGAGTACGCGGCTCACGAGGGACATTCCCACGGGCCCGCGGGTCCCCGGGTCGCCTGGCTGCTCACCCTCCCCGCGCTCGCCCTCCTCCTCTTCCCGCCCCCGGCCCTCGGCTCCTACAGCGCCGGCCGTGAGGCCGCCCAGCGGGCCGCGCAGGGCGTCGGCGGCTTCCCGGCCCTCCCGGCGGGGAACCCGGTCGAGCTGACGGTCGCGGAGTACAGCTCGCGGGCGATCTACGACAGCGGACGCTCACTGAAGGGCCGTACCGTCCGCATGACCGGCTTCGTCACCCACGGCGACGACGGCACCTGGTACGTCACCCGTCTCCTCGTCACCTGCTGCGCCGCCGACGCCACCACCGGCAAGGTCGAGATCCGGGACGCGGACGACGACGTCCTGCCCGCCGACACCTGGGTCACCGTCACCGGCACCTGGCGTCCGAAGGGCAGCCTCGGCTCCGACGCCGCCTGGCCGCCGGTCCTGGACGCGGTCACGGTCACGCGGGTGAAACAGCCGGCGGATCCGTACGAGAAGCCGTAGCCGCGACAGGTTCTCCTGGTGAGCGGGAGGGGTACCCGGCGCACCACGAGGGATGAGCCGGCCCGTCGACGCAGCTGATGGCAGGTGATGACCATGAGCCACCGGGATCGGAACGGGGTGGCCGAAGTCATCGCCGAGGAGACGCGCGGCGCGGGCCCGCGCGAGGTGCCCCAGCGGCTGTGCGACGCCGTGCTGAAGCTGCTGCCGGTGAGCGGGGCGAGCATGTCACTGCGCGGCGACGGCATGCCGGTGCCGTTGAGCGCGAGCGGTGAGCGGGCCGCGTACGTGATGGAGATGGAGGTCTCCCTGGGGGACGGGCCCTGTTTCGAGGCGGCGGCGACCGGTTCGGTGGTCTGCGCCGCGGATCTGATGTCGAACCGGGACGCCAACCGCTGGCCGGTGTTCGCCCAGCAGGCGACGGCCCTCGGGGTGCGGTCGGTGTACGCGCTGCCGCTGGGCGCCCGTGAGGCGTGCGTGGGCACCCTCGATCTCTACCGGGACGTGCCCGGTGAGCTCGCCGCCGAGGAGGCCCTCACCGCGCGGGTGGTGGCCGACATGCTGACCGAGGCGCTGGTGAAGCTGTCGCAGGCCGGACCGTATGACGTCGACGACCTCGGCAGCTGGCTCAGCCCGCTGGCCACCGCCCACGACGACGTGTACCGGGCCGTCGGGATGGTGATGGCACAGCTGGGCGTAGCCGCGGACGAGGCGCTGTCGCTGCTGCGCGGCCACGCCTTCGCGAAGAGCCGCACGGTGCTGGAGCTGGCCCACGAGGTGGTCGCCCTGCGGACGGGCCTGGACGACGACCTGCCCTACTGAGCCCGCACCCGCACGGACGCCGCACCCGGGACCCGTACGGACGCCCCGCACCCCCCGGACTCTGGGGCCCTTGGGCCTTTCCCTTCCCCTCCGCGCGCCTCAGACCTGCACCTTCCCCTGTTGTCTGACGTCCGCAAGGCGTCGTACGCCGAGCTGCACGGCCGCCTGGGTCGCCGCGTTGGGCGCGTCGTTGAGGCCGCCGTTGGTGAGGGCGAAGGCGTCCTCGCCGGCCCGGACGGCGGCGACGTCCAGGGTGAGGGCGGTCGGGTCGCCGCCGGGGTTCTTCTCGGCCGTCGCCCAGACCGTCAGGGTCACGCGCAGGCCCTGGCGGGCGTCGCCGACCTCCGGCAGCGGCAGCTCGGAGACCTCGGCGTCCAGCACCGTGTCGCCGGTCGCCTTGGCCGTGAACCGGGCGCACTTCTGCGGCATCGTCTTCAGCCAGGCCAGCCTGGCGTCGATCTCCGCCGGACGGCTGCCGCTGAGCTGGTAGCGCAGCTGGGCGCCGGCGTCCGGGTCGTCGAGTCCGACGACCGCGCGGGCCGGGCCGCCGAGCAACTCGTCGGCGTAGAGGGCGTCGAGGAGTTTCTGGCAGTCGGGGAGGGCGGTGGTCGCCTTGAGCATGCCGTCCCGCCAGGTGGCGGCGCCGCGGGTCGGGGTCCAGGGTGCGCCGAGGTCGGTGTCGGTGATGAGGGCGGCGCGCGCCTGCGCCTCGGTGAGGCCGGGAGCGGTGGTCGGCGCGGTGGGTGCGGCCGAGGACCGCTCGACGGTCGGGGTGGCCGGGTCGGCGGTCGGCGGATGCTCCAGGCCGAGGGTGGCACAGCCGCTGGTGAGCGTGGCGAAGGTGACGAGGAGAAGCGTGGAGGCAAGGGCGGTGGGACGGGCCATCGGGGGGTGCCTCCAGGGGTGCGCGCGGGTGCCTCCTCCCACGGCAACACCGGTGCCACGAGCCGACCAGCGCGGCGGGCCGTACGGGTTACCGGCGTTGCTGCGGGCGGGTGGCGGGTGGCGGTACGCCTGGGGGGGAGGAGGTGGCGGCGGGTGGGGGGTGTGACGGGGTGGGTCAAGGGGTGGTGACGGCCGGGGTGGCCGACGCGGGAAAAGGGATCGCGTTCCGCGGGGCCCCGTTGCTACCGTCGCCGGCATGAAGCGCGCCCAGCCGTCCCGCACGACGACGCCGGACCCCGTCCCGGCGCGCTGATCCACGAACTGGATGTCCGAAGCCCCGGGGCGAGTGCCCCGGGGCTTCGACGTGCCCTGGTCCCTCGCCCCGCCCCGAGCGAGGGAGCCCACCGTGAAAGACCAGGCGCACGAACGAGACGACAGCCACGACGATCACGACGACCAAGGCAGCCCCGGCGACCCCGGCGACCACGGCAGCCCGGGCGACCCCGGTGACCACGTCAGCCAGGGCAGTCACGACCGGCGCGGTCCTGACCACCGACGCCTCGGCCGCGAGCTGGGGCTTTTCGACACCGACCCCCTGATGGGCGCGGGCCTGCCGTACTGGCTGCCGGACGGCGCGGTCGTACGCCACGCTCTGGAGGAGTACGTGCGGCAGGCCGAGCGCGCCGCCGGCTACCGGCACGTGTACTCCCCCGTCCTCGGCAAGCGCGAGCTGTACGAGATCTCGGGTCACTGGGACCACTACAGCGAGGACATGTTCCCGCCGATGGAGCTGGGGGCCGAGCAGGTCGTGCTGCGGCCCAGCCTGTGCCCCCACCACGCTCTCATCTACCGCTCCCGCTCCCACAGTTACCGCGAACTGCCGCTGCGGATGGCCGAGTTGGGCGGCATGTACCGTTCCGAGCCGTCCGGTGTGCTCGGTGGGCTGACCCGGGTGCGGGCCATCCAGCTGAACGACGCCCATATCTTCTGCACCCTGGAGCAGGCCGTCGACGAGGCCCGGTCCGCCCTGGAACTCATCGGCCGCGCCTACGCGGACCTGGGGATCCGCCCGGCCCGGTACCGGCTCTCCCTGCCGGGCGAGGGCGGCAAGTACGTCGCCGACCCGGAGCTCTGGCGGCGGGCCACCGACCTGCTCCGGCAGGTCCTTCGGCAGGCGGACGTCGCCTACGAGGCCGTCGAGGGCGAGGCCGCCTTCTACGGGCCGAAGATCGACGTACAGATCACCGACCGCGCGGGTCGCGAGGCGACCCTCTCCACCGTCCAGATCGACTTCCACCAGCCCGAACGCTTCGATCTGCACTACATCGGCGCCGACGGGGCGAAGCACCGACCGGTGATGGTGCACCGCAGTGTCATCGGCAGTGTGGAACGGGCCGTGGCGCACCTGCTCGAGGAACACGGCGGCGCGTTCCCCGTGTGGCTGGCGCCCGTCCAGTTGGTCGTGCTGCCGGTGTCGGCGGCGCAGGAGGAAGGGGCGGCGGAACTGGTGCGGCGGGCGGTGGCGGCCGGCCTCAGGGCGGAGCTCGCCGGGCCGGACCGGGGCAGCCTGGGGGCCCGGATCCGGGCGGCGCGGCTGGTGCCGTACCAGGCGGTGATCGGGGAGCGGGAGGCGCGGGACGACCTGGCCGCCGTCCGCCTGCGCGACGGCCGCCGCCCGGGGGCGCTGCCCGCCGACGAGCTGCTCCGCCGGATCGGCGAGCGGGCGGCGGCACGCGGAACCGGGCTGTGGGCGTGAGGGCCCCCGCATAGGGTCGGTGGCGACGGCGACCGTGGTGCGGAAGGAGTCCCGAAGGTGACCGAGCAGCCCATTCCCGTGATCATCGACTGCGACACGGGCGTCGACGACGCCCTGGCCCTGCTGTTCGCCGTGCGCCATCCCGGCCTGGACGTGCGGGCGGTGACGTGCGTGGCCGGGAACACGGACGTGGACGGCGTGGTCCGCAACACGCTGACCGTGCTGGAGTACGCGGGCGCCGGGGACATCCCGGTCGCCCGGGGCGCCGAGCGGCCACTGATCGAACCGGTCCGCACGGCGGCGCACGTGCACGGGCAGGACGGCATGGGCGACCTGGGTCTGCCCGCCCCGACCCGCAGGCCGGCCGACGTGGACGCCGTCACGCTGCTGCGCCGGGAGATCCTCGCCTCCCCGCGCCCGGTCACCCTCGTCCCCACCGCCCCGCTGACCAACATCGCCCTGCTGCTGCGCACCCACCCGGAGGTGACCCGCAACATCGAGCGGATCGTGTTCATGGGCGGCGCGGTGACGACCGGGAACGCCACACCGGTCGCGGAGTTCAACGTGTGGCACGACCCGGAGGCGGCGGCGATCCTGCTCACCGCGGGCGTGCCGATCACCATGTACGGCCTGGACGTCTTCAAGCGGGTCCTGGTGCCGGCGGCGGACGTGGCGCGGCTGCGGGCGAGTCCGGAGCCGCGGCTGCGGCTGGCCGGCGACCTGCTCGCGCACCGCGACCCGGCCACCTCCGGCGATCCGACGCCCACCGGCGGCCTCGGCGACGCGGGCGCGGTCTGCGCGGTGGCCGACCCGGCGGGGCTGACCACCGAGCTGCTCCCGGTGGAGGTCTCGCTGGCCCCCGGCCCGGCCCGCGGCCAGACGGTCGTCGACCGCCGCCCGCGCCCCGGCGAGTCCGAGATCCACGAGGGCGTACGCGAGCAGACCCTCGTGGACGTGGCGCTGGACGTGGACGTGGAGCGATACGTGAAGCTGTGGCTGACGGCGGTCGAGGGCTGACCCCCTCCAAGCCCTGCACGCCCCTGCCCGCCCCTGCCCGCCCCTGCACGTCCCGGGCTCCCGGGGAGCTGCGGAGCCCGGGCTCCGCAGCTCCCCGGTTCCCGGGTTCCCCGGTTCCCGGGTTCCCCGGTTCCCGGCCTCCGGGCCTCCGGTTCCCGGCCTCCGGGCCTCCGGTTCCCGGCCTCCGGGCCTCCGGCCCCGGCCGCTTGGGCCTTCGGGCTCGTCGTGCCCCCAGCCTCCGGCCCCGGCCGCTTGGGCCTTCGGGCTCGTCGTGCCCCAGCCTCCGGCCTCCGGCCGCTTGGGCCTCGGGCTCGTCGTGCCCCCAGCCTCCGGCCTCCGGCCGCTTGGGCCTCGGGCTCGTCGTGCCCCAGCCTCCGGCCTCCGGCCGCTTGGGCCTCGGGCTCGTCGTGCCCCAGCCCCCAGCCCCCGGCCGCTTGGGCCTCGGGCTCGTCGTGCTCCCAGCCTCCGGCCCCGGCCGCTTGGGCCTTCGGGCTCGTCGTGCCCCGGGGCTCTCCGAGCCCTTCCCAAGGCCCTCAAGGGAAGAACGCGGGTCTGGGGACATGTATCCCCAGACCCGCGTCACGTCGGCCGAGCCAGCCGCTCTACCTCTCCGGCCTCAGCGGAGTCAGCCGGTGGGCCGAGCCAGCCGCTCAGCCGAGCCGAGCCAGTCGCTGAGGCCGAGCCAAAGCGAGCCGGCCGCTCAGCCGAGCCAGCGCTGAGGGGAGCCGGCCGAGGCACCGGCTCAGCCCAGTGTGCGAGCCCGGCCGGCTCAGCCGCGCAGCGCCTTGCGGCGGCGGGTTGCGACGACGATCGCCGCGCCGCCGAGAAGCAGCGCGGCCGCGCCGCCCGCGATCAGCGGGGTGTTGCTGTCCGCGCCGGTCTCGGCGAGGTCACCGCCGCCACCGTTCGGCGTCGGGGCGGGCGCGCTCGTCGACGCGGAGGCGGACGGCGTGGGCGTGCTGGACTCCGACTCCGACTCCGGCGCGGACGGCGACGGAGACGTGCTCCCGGACGTCGAGGCCGACGGCTCCGAAGGCTTCGACGGCTCCGACGGGGTCGAGGAGGACGGCGACGGCGAGGAACCGCCGCCCCCGGCCGGCGGGGACGCCGGCGGCTGCTCGGTGACCGTGCAGTCCTTCGTTCCGCCGTTCCAGGCCGCGATCAGCTTGTCCTTGATGACGGGACGATCCGGCCCCTTCGGCAGGTCCCCGTGGACGAAGCCGTCCTTCGCGTCGAGTTCGCCGTCGAACTTGACCGCGCCCCGGTAGAGGTCGATCTGCGCGTAGCAGCCCGCGTCGGGCACGGAGATGTCGAGGGTGTCGGTCTGTCCGGGCTTGACGGTCACGCTGTCGAAGTCGACGAAGACCTGCTCGCCGGAGGTGCCGAAGCTCGCGCCGTGGGCGAGGTAGGAGGCGAGGGAGGCGGTACACGTCGAGGCGTCGCCGGCCGCGCGGACCGTGACGTGGATCTTGCCGTCCGTGGTCGGCTGGAGGGTCTGGTCGTCGACCTTGACCGACTGCTGGAAGTGGGTGCCGTCGAGCGAGAACTCGCAGCGGTCGGTGCCCGTCTCGGTGCCCGCGCCGGTCCCCGGCTGGTACTGGCCGCCGGACTTCCAGCCGTCGCCGCCGGGTGTGCCGGTACCTGCGAAGGCGCCGGAGGCGGCGGCGACGGAGGCGGCGCACAGGGTGAGCGAAGCGGCGCCCGTCCCCAGCAGGCGGCGCACGGTGACACGTCTCGCTATGGACATGCGTATCCCATTCTTGGCGAGTGCCAGGACTGATCGGCCAGAGCTGAATGGCCGGGGCTGATTGGTCAGATCAGGAGAAACACCCGGCCCTCAGGTCACAGGGGCCACGGCGCGGGCCCATCGTCGTGCGGACCACAGACCGCTGTCAACCTGCGTCAATCCTCGGGGAGTTCAAGGTTCCGTCACATCTCCGTCACGTACGGAATGATCCACTCCGAAGGTTCGTGCGTTCACTTTCCGGGCAAGATGGACAGACTTCCGATCATGACCGACTTTTCCTCCCACCGCCCCGACTGGTGGCGCCAGGCCGTCGTCTACCAGGTCTATCCGCGCAGCTTCGCCGACGCCGACGGCGACGGACTCGGGGACCTTCGGGGTGTCACCGACCGGCTGTCCCACCTGGCGGGCCTCGGCGTGGACGCCCTCTGGCTCTCCCCCTTCTACCCGTCCGAACTCGCCGACGGCGGCTACGACGTGGCCGACCACCGGGACGTGGACCCGCGCCTGGGTTCGCTGGCCGACTTCGACGCGCTGGCGGCCGAGGCCCATCGCCTCGGTCTGAAGGTGATCGTCGACCTCGTCCCCAATCACACCTCCCACCAGCACCTCTGGTTCCAGGAGGCACTGGCCGCCGGGCCCGGCTCCCCGGCCCGCGAGCGCTACGTCTTCCGCGACGGGCGCGGCCCGAGCGGCGAACTCCCGCCCACCGACTGGCAGTCCGTCTTCGGCGGCAGCGCCTGGCAGCGCGTCCCCGACGGCCAGTGGTACCTGCACCTCTTCGCCCGGGAGCAGCCCGACCTGAACTGGGACCACGAGGAGGTCCGCGAGGACTTCCGCACCACCCTGCGCTTCTGGTCCGACCGGGGCGTCGACGGCTTCCGCGTGGATGTGGCCCACGCCCTCGCCAAGGACCTCACCGAACCCCTCCGCGACCTCGGTTCACCGGAACTCGTCGGCGAGGACGTCCTCGCCCACCTGCCCCCCGGCACCCACCCGTTCTACGACCGCGACGAGGTCCACGAGATCTACCGGGACTGGCGCCGCGTCCTCGACTCCTACACACCGCCCCGCACGGCCGTCGCCGAAGCCTGGGTGCCGGGCGCCCGCCGTGCCCTCTACGCCCGCCCCGAAGAACTGAACCAGGCGTTCAACTTCGACTATCTCCAGGCGAGCTGGGACGCCGAGGAGATCCGTACGGTCGTCACCGACTCCCTGGCCACGGCCCGCGCCGTCGGAGCGTCGGCCACCTGGGTGCTGTCCAACCACGACGTCCTGCGCCACGCCTCCCGGCTCATGCTGCCTCCGGGCACGGACGAGAACGCCTGGCTCCTCTCGAACGGCCACGCCCCCTCCGTCGACGAGGCGGCCGGCCTGCGCCGGGCCCGCGCGGCGACGCTGCTGATGCTGGCGCTGCCGGGATCCTCGTACGTCTACCAGGGCGAGGAGCTGGGCCTGCCCGAGGTCGCCGAGCTGCCCGTGGAAGTGCTCCAGGACCCGCTCTGGGAGCAGACGGGCCGTGTCCGCAAGGGCCGCGACGGCTGCCGGGTGCCGCTGCCGTGGACGACGACGGGACCGTCGTACGGCTTCGGCGCGGCCGGTGCCTGGCTGCCGCAGCCGCCGTACTTCGCGCGGTACGCCGTCGAGGCCCAGGAGGGGGTGCAGGGCTCCACCCTGGAGCTGTACCGCACGGCTCTCCGGCTGCGCCGCAAGCTGCTCGACGGCGAGGAGCTCGGCTGGCTGCGGGACGACACCCCGCCGGGTGTGCTGGCCTTCGCCCGCCACGACGGCTGGCGGTGCGTCACCAACCTGTCGGACGTGCCGGTGCCGCTGCCGCCGGGCGAGGTGCTGCTGACCAGCGTTCCCCTCGACGGCGACGGGCGGCTGGGCCCGGACACGACGGTCTGGCTGGCCTAGGGAACCTGTGGCGTGCTGACCGGGACCGAAGTGGAAGTGAAACATTCCGCTCCGCGCACCTCGTACCGGAGCGGCCCGGCCGACAGTTGTCGGCCGGGCCGCTCTCTCGCATGGGTCCGCGCGGGCTATCCGCCGTTGCCCACGATGGCGCCGATGTCCACGGGGGTGGCCGTGGCGGTCGGCGGCGGGGTGAGGACGATCAGCGGCTGACCGGCGGGCGGGACCGGCGGGGTCATGTCCGACTTGGGCAGCTTCGGCGGGGTGGTCTGGTTGAACAGCGTGGTGTCGAAGTCGACCAGGCCGGTCTGCTCCATCACCGTGATGTGGTCCAGGACGGTGTCGTTGGCCTGGTCGGCCAGCGCGCGCACCAGCGTGTTCTTCGTCGTCGAGCGGATCTTCGCCACCGTGTTGAAGATCGAGCCGTGCGTCTGACGCAGGATGTTGGCGAAGTCGATGTCGAACTGCTTGCCCTGGTCCGCCTTCAGGGTGTTGACGAACCCTTCCTGCTGCGGACTGGCGACGTTGGGAATCGTGATGTTCAGCATCGGCGCGATCTTGCGGCAGGTCTCGTCCAGTGCCGCGTGGCCGTCGATCAGGTGCTGGCTGGCGGTGATGACGCCCTTGCTCTGCCCCTTCTGGAGCCCGATCTGCCCGACCGGGTACTCCCACAGTCCGGCCGCGCGCACCGCCACGACGAAGTTGCGGTCGCCCTCCGTCAGTGGGCCCCACTGGGTGTTGGCGATGATCCGGTCGGTGGAGGTCGACACGGTGTCAAGTCCGAGCATCGATGGGTAGGCCAGCGCGCTGAGTGTCAGGGTCAGCGCACCGCCCACGAACAGGGTTCCCATCATGTTTCGCGAAATTGGCACCGTGCCTCCTGCCCGGTCGGGGGTACCGCCGATATGTCGATGTGCTGTGCCCGGTGGGGGCGGACACACAGGAGTACGGATGCGGCGCCGAACCTGCTCACCGTCCGGAGTGAAAAGTTGATGGACGAGGCCCACGGGCAATCGGCGACAACGTGGTGCGCGAGGGCGCGGTCACGGACGCCGACAGCACGGATCCCCGAGTCCAGGGGGTCCGCGGTCTCACCGCACTGATCGCCCACAGCCCCGGGTTGACCGCTACAGCGGTTCAGACGGTGGGCGGAGAAGGGTACGACGGTTTCGTACGGGCGCTGGTGACGGACTGAGATGGACCGAGAAGGACCGAGACGGACGGACGAGGGGCGTGGGGATGACGGTCGCGCGATTGACAGGGATCACGTACTACCCGGTGAAGGGCTGCGCGGGAACGGAGCTTTCGGAGGCGGAGCTGACGAGCACCGGGCTGCGGCACGACCGCACGTACGCGATCGCCGACGAGAAGGGCGACCTGCGCTGGCAGTGGGGCGACCCCGGACTGGCCCTGATCACACCGGAGTCGGCGGAGGGCGAGCTGACGTTGCGGGCCCCTGGCCGGGAGCCGGTGCGGGCGGACAGCGCGGACGTGCACGACTGGCTCACCGACGTACTGGGCGCCCCGAGCACCCTGGTCCGTTCCCCGGACGGCAACAGCGGCCGCCTGCACCTGGTCTCCCGGGCCAGTCTGGACGCCCTGAACCACCGGATCGCCGAACGCGGAGGCACAGCCCTCCCGATGAACCGCTTCCGGCCCAACCTGGTGGTGGACGGCTGGGACGCCCCCCATACGGAGGACGGCGCGGCCCGCCTCACCATCGCGGGCACCGAGCTGGCCTTCACCGAGGACACGATCCGCTGCGCCATCACGATGGTCGATCAGCGCACCGGCCGCCGCTCGGGCCCGGAACCCCTGCGCACCCTCGCGGACTACCGCCGGGCCGACGGCGGCGGAGTGGCCTTCGGCGCCTACTTCGAGGTACGGCGGGCGGGCAGGGTCGCGGTGGGCGACGAGGTGGTGGTGGGTTCGCGTACGAGCCCGGCCGCGGCTTCGCGTTCGGCATAGAGGGGGACGTCCCGCCACAGCGCGCGCACGGCGCACGCGCCGTCGTCGGACAGGTGATCGTCCGGCACGGCCCAGACCCGCACCGGGGTGCCGTCGGCGGTGACCGGGGGCCATCCGGGGTCACCGCGGGCGGCGAAGTCGGCCCAGGCGCGGAGCATGCGCCGCGACAGTGCCCGGTCCGGTGCGTCGGGGGCGCCGCCGATGAGGAAGTCGGCGCCCGCCGCGTCCAGGTTGCCGAACGCGAAGGGGATGTCGGCGGTGTGCCACGGCCGGGTACCGCCGCCGGGCCGGGCGCGTCGGCGGGCGAATCTCGACAGGTGGGCCCGCCCACCGGCCCGGGCGTGCTGCTCGGCGAGCCGGCTGCCGTACTCGCCGAACACCGCGTCGCCCAAGATCGCCAGGTAGCGGTCCAGCACCGGAGCGTCGGGCATCAGCGCGCGGTATCCTGCGACCAGTTCGGCGGGCAGGGCGAGGGCTTCGGCGAACTCCGCGAGTCCCGCCTCCGAGGCGACCTCCCGCACCGCGCCGACCTCGTGCAGGAACCAGTACTCCTCGAGGGTGTGGCACACCAGGAGGTCCACCTCGCGGGAGATGCCGGAGGCGAGCGCGGCGAGCGGATCGAGGGGGAGCACCTCGCCGTCGATCACCGGCTGGAAGACCACCGGATCGAATGCCTGCACGGCGGTCACGGGATCAGCCTCGCACCTTGCGGCGACCTGGTCGGAGGCGGCCACGAGGGCCTGCGGCGAAGCGGAGAGCAGTCCGGGTCCCGTGGCCGCCACCCCGGCCGCCGCCGCGATCCTCGACGTGATCGCGGCGGCGGCCTCCACGGTGAAGAGGCCGTGGGGCGCGCTGTGGGCGATGGCCCTGTGGAACAGTCCGCGCGCCGCGTCCATGGCCATCAGGCAGACGGCCGAACCCGCACCGGCCGAGTGCCCGGCGACCGTGACGTTCCCGGGATCGCCGCCGAACGCGGCGATGTTCTCTTGGACCCAGCGCAGCGCGGCCACCTGGTCGAGCAGCCCGCGGTTGTCGGGGAAGCCCGGCACATGGCCGAACCCCTCGAAGCCCACCCGGTAGTTGCAGCTGACCACGACCACTCCGGCACGGGCGAGCGCGGTGCCGTCGAAGTCGGGCTGGGCGGAGGAGCCGAAGGTGTAGGCGCCGCCGTGGATCCAGAAGAGCACCGGCAGAGGGGCGGCGTCCGACGGGGGCCGCACCCACACGTTGACGGTGAGCACGTCCTCGTCCCCCGGACGCCAGACCGGTGAGCCGGGCAGCTCCGCGGACTGCGGCGCGACGGGTCCGAACGCCGTGCAGTCGAGCGGGGCACTCCGGTCGGCGGCGGGCCGGGGCGGACAGAACCGGTTCACGCCGAAGGGCGCGGCGGCGTACGGGATGCCGAGCACGGCGGCGACGCCGTCGGCCGACCGCACGCCGCGGACGGTACCGCCGGCCGTCCTGAACTCTGTCCGCACCCGCGGCTGTTCGCCCATACGCCCACAGCCTGCCACGCGCCTCCGACCTGCTCCACCGGATACCGGCCGGCCCGGCGCCCGGTCCGACGCCCGGTCCGGTGGATGCTCCCGCCGCTGGTCAGAGGGCGTGCAGGAAGTCCGTGACGACGGCGGTGAACTCCTCGGGCCGCTCCATGTTGGGGTAGTGCGCGGTGCCCTCGATCAGCACGGACCGGCCGTCCCGGACGGTGTCGGCCAGGCGCTGTGCCGCGGCGATCACGTCGGGGGTGTCCAGGGCGCCGTTCACCGTGAGCACGGGAACGTCGATCTTCGGTAGCCGCGACCAGGTGTCGGTCACCCGGACGAGCCGGTCCTGCTCTCCGGGTGTGTGCTTGGAGAGGGTGTGCAGGGCCATCTCGCCCAGTCGGCGCGGGATGTCCGGGTCCACCGCGTCGAGAGCGCGGTGCGGGCCGGGCACGTAGCTCAGGAACGCCTTCAGCCAGCCCTCGATGTCACCGGCGGCCAGGGCGCGGGACGTCTCGGCCTGGATCTCCCGGTGCCAGGGGTCGGAGTCCTGGAACTCGCCGGTCGAGGCGCCGCCCACGACGGCCGCGCGGACCAGTTCCGGATGTTCGAGCAGGGTGTCGCCGACGATCACGCCCCCCATCGAGACCCCGACCAGCACGGCGGGACCCGCGTCGAGGTGGCGCAGCAGCGCGGCGAGGTCGTCGGCCCAGCGGAAGGGCCGGGTGGCGTTGGCGGAGGCGCCGTGGCCGCGTACGTCCGGCGCGATCACCCGGTGGGTGCGGGCGAGTGCCGGGAGCACGTCGTCGAAGACCCGGTGATCGACGAATCCCGAGTGGACGAGGACCACGAGCTCTCCGGCGCCGGCCTCGCGGTAGGCGAGGTCCCCGTCGGCGGAGGCGAAGTACTTCATGTCCGAAGCAGCAGTCATGACAACCAAGGTGTCACTCTGCTCGTATTTTGGCAACCAAGGTGTCATGTTTTCCGGGGTGCATCATGTGGGGGTGAACGACACCGACCCGTCTCTCCCCGCCGACGCCCCCCTTCCGCCCGACGAACTCGGCCACCGGCTCACCGAGGTGTTCGACCTGGTCGGCCCCCTCTACCGCCGCGCCCTGCGCAAGGTCGAGCAGGGCGAGGCCGTCGAGGGCGCCTCCGTCGGGGTGCGCGGCGTGCTCGATCTGCTGCGCCGCAAGGGAGACATGACGGTTCCCCAGCTGAGCCGGAGCCAGGCGCTGAGCCGGCAGTTCGTGCAGCGCATGGTGAACGACGCGGTGGCGCACGGGTGGGTGGAGACCCTGCCCAACCCCGCGCACCAGCGCTCGTCCCTGATCCGGATCACCGAGGAGGGCCGGACCCTGATCGCCACCGTCCTGAACCGCGAGCACACCCTGAACCGCGAGGTCGGCGGCGATCTGACCGACGCGGAGGTGCGGGGCTGTGTACGGGTGCTGACGGAGATGCTGCGGACGTTCGACCACGTCGACGTCGACGACTGAGAGGCTCTGGGCGCCCCCGCTCGGCCCGGTGTGTTCCGGGCGCCGCCCTAGATGCCTTCGATGCGCTTCATGCCCTCCATCGCCTTCTGCCGGCGGCGGGTCTCGAGGGCGCGCCTGATCGTGTGGATGCGGACCGCGGTGAACACGGCGACGGCGGTGCCGAGGGCGGCCCCGATCCACTCCTGGTCCCGGATGGCGGCGTAGAAGAGGAGACCGCTGAAGGGGATGCCGACGGCGACGAGCAGAGGTTCGCGCACCCAGAACGGGAGGGCGCGCACGATGAGACCGATCATCCGGTCACTTCAGCAGGCGCGGCCCGTCCGGGCTGTGATGGAGGCCACAATTCCGGGTGGAGGAACAGAGCCGCGAAGAAGGGCGGTTCGCGGACCTCGGTTGGTGAACCGTTGACCGCCTCGACGAAACGTTGACCACTTCGCGGAGGAGTGCGGACGAACGGAAGGGCGAGTCATGAGGATGGCCCGACCTAGATTCGCTGCATGTCCATGCCACAGCGGCCCCGCCGGCCCGTGCGGGCTGCCGCCACGCTCCCCGTGCTCCCCTACCGCAAGCCCACCAAGGGCCGCGACTACTGGGTGATCGACGACGTTTTCCCCGAGGCCGATGTCACCGCGATCCGCGATCGGTGTCTCGCCAAGGACGACTGGGTCAAGGGCTACCCGTACACAGCGGAGAGCTGGCCCGGGCTGCGCACCATGCCCGGTCTCGAACCCGGTGAACTCGGGCGCGTGAGCGGCTGGTGCGCAAGGCGACCGGGGCGGGGAAGCTGTGGGTGCAGCGGGCGCCCGGTGGCGGCACCCTCAACCACAACTGCATCCAGGTGGTGGGGGAGGGCGAGAGCGCGCCCCGCCCGCACGCCGACTCCCGGGCGCTCTGCCGGTACGCGGCCGTCCTGTACCTCAACCCGGCCGTACCCAAGGACTGCGGGACCAGCTTCTACCGGCAGTCGCTGCCCGGCGGGCGGCTCGGCGGGAACGTCGTCCAGGCCCCGCACGACAACCTGGTCGAAGCGCTCGGCACCCGGTTCGTCGCGCCGGACGCCTTCGAGGAGGACGTACGGGTCCCCCACAAGCACAATCGGCTGCTCCTCTACAACGCCAACCTCGTGCACAGCGCGACCGGTTACTCCGGTACGACGCTGCAGGAGAAGCGGATGACGGCCGTCTTCTTCTGGATGGCGTGAGCGCCTGTCCGACACCCCCCCCGCGAGGCGCACGTCGGCGGCGAGTATGCGGACGGTCCGCGTCAGTACCGCACCGCCCGCGCCACCTCCGCCTTCACCGCGCCGGACAGCGTGCGGTTGCTGCGCGCCGTCGCCTTGCCGGTCTTGCCCGCTGCCACGTCGGAGACGGTGGTGACGACCGTGTCGAGCCGGTTGCCGGCGGAATCGGTGAAGTCGACCTGGACGGAGAAGGACCTGGACTTGTCGGAGGAGTTGGAGACGGTCACGTCCACGGTGGCCCGGTCGTCCCCGTCGGTGGCCGGGGTGCCGAGTTTCACGTCGGACCTCGCGTCGACGCCGTCCTTGATCTCGTCCAGCTCCCGGCTCGCCGACGCCGATGCCGACGCGAACGCCGACGACGCCTCGGAGGCGAAGCCGGAGGCGAGGGAGGACGCGGCCGCGGTGGCCTCCCTGCCCAGCGACTCGGCCGCCGAGGCGGCCCTGCTGGCCGCGGACGACACCGAGGAGGGGGTGTCGTCGTCCGAGCAGCCGGTGAGCAGGGCGGCGCAGCAGATCGCCGCCGTCGTCAGCAGCACGCTTGTGGTGCGTGGCATTTTGTCTCCTCCTGAGGGGTCCGCGGGGCTTCCACCAGTGAAGGCGCGCTCCGGTCCGTCCGCATGCCGGGTCACCCGTACGGCGCACCCCCGTGGTGGCGGGCTCCGTCCGGACGGAGGGTCGGTGGAGAACACCGACAGAGAGACGGGACAGCGCCATGAGCGATCAGCCGCACTCCCAGCCGTCGCAGGGTTCCCCGGTGTGGGACCCGTCCCACCAGGGCACCACTGCGCCGGGCCTGGGTTCACCCCCGTCGGCCGGGGGTGGACTGGCTGCCGGTGGGGTCGTCTTCGGCGGTGTGCTCATGTTCGTGAGCGGTTTCCTCGCCGTGTTCCAGGGCATCGCCGCGATCGCCCAGGACGACGTCTACGCCCGGATCGGCAGCTATGTCTACGAGATGAGCCTGACCGGCTGGGGCTGGGTCCTGCTGATCGTGGGCGTCGTGGCCGTGCTGACCGGCTGGGGTCTGCTGAGCGGGGGCGAGTGGGCCGGATGGGCCCGGATCAGCGGTCTGGCACTGGCCTCCCTGAGCCTGGTCCTGCAGTTCCTGTTCCTGCCGTACGCGCCGTTCTGGGCGGTCATCCAGATCGCCATCGACGTGTTCGTGATCTGGGCGCTGGCCGCCTACCGTCCCCAGCAGGCGTAGTCCTTCCCCGGCCACCGCCCGCGGTCAGGGCGTCACGGCCGCTGCGGTGACCTGGACGTCCTTCCGGCGCAGCCACGGCAGGGGCGGCACCGCCGATCCGACGTACGGGGTGATCCGCACCTCGAAGTGCAGGTGCGGCCCGGTGACGTTGCCGGTCGCCCCGGACAGACCGATGCGCTGTCCGGCCGTGAGGCGTCCGCCCTTGCGCACGTCGATGCGCGACAGGTGGGCGTACTGGGTGAAGTAGCCGTCGCGGTGGCGGATCACGACCTGGTTGCCGAAGCCGTCGCCGCAGGTCGTGGCGCGGACGGTGCCGGAGCCGACGGCGTACACCGGGGTACCGGAGTCCACGGCGAAGTCCTGGCCGGTGTGCCGGTGGGCCCAGCGGGAGCCCTTGGCGGCGTAGCCCGCGGAGAGCCAGTAGCGGCGGGTCGGGGCCGTCCAGGCGTGGGCGCGACGCTCCGGCGGGCGGCTCCGTTCGCCGAACGGACAGCGGCCGTCCCGTCCGGACGGGTCGACCGCCACCGGATCGCCGGAGTTCCTGCCGGTGGACCACAGCAGGTCCCAGAGCTCCGCGCGGACCGCCTTGCGGCGGCGTTCGGCGTCCTTCACCTCGGTGGGAGAGGCGTCGGACTCGCGCAGCCGGTCGACCTGCGCGCGGGCGCGCTCGTGCGCGCGGACGGCACGGGCGGCCTCCTTGCGGAACCCGTCGCTCCCGGCGTCGGCGGGCACGGCGGCGAGCGCGAGCAGCAGGAGGGCCGGCAGCAGAAGGGCCGGCAGGGCGGCGCCGCTCGCGGCCCCGGTCGCCGTACGGAAGCGCACCCGCCAGTGTGTACGCGTTCGCGGGAGACGCGCGTGGTGTTCTCGTCCCATTGTGTGATCATCGGACCGATGGGGCGGTCGAGGACGGCAGCCGGCCCGCGTGGCGGCCGGGTTCAGCCGAACGGCCCCCCGACCAGGGACCGGTACACGGCCGACGACCGTGGATTGCCGGCACACCGCCACACGCCGTGCGGGCAGTAGTCGCTGATGGTCTGGTACAGCGGCCGGTGCTCGGCGAACCAGGTGAGCATGCCCCGCACGTACTCCGGGTTGTCGCCGTTGCGGTACAGCCCCCACTCCGGATACGAGACCGGCTTGCCGTGCGCCCGCGCGAACCGCACGTGCGCGGCGAGGCCGTACGGCTCGGCGACCTGCTCCTCGAAGGACATGCCGTGCGGTTGGTCGTAGGCGTCCATGCCGATGACGTCGACGTACCGGTCGCCGGGATAGCAGTCGCTCCAGGGGACGGCGTCCGGCCCGCGACTGGGCGTGAACTCGAACCGGAGCCGCTGCCCTCCCTCCACGGACCGCATGGCGTCGACGATCCGCGCCCAGTACCGCTTCCAGGCCAGCGGGTCGGGCCCGCACCGGTGGGTGTAGGTGATCCCGTTCATCTCCCACCCCACGACCAGCACGGCATCGGGCACCCCGAGCGCGACGAGCCGCCGGGCCAGGACCCGGAAGTGCCCGTCGTAGTCCCCGCGCGCCCCTCTGCGCAGCTCCTGCCGCACGACCCGGTCGGGCACATGGTCCTCGGTGCCCTCCAGCATCGGCACGTTGAGCACGAACATCCGGTCGGCGCGCTCCCGCCGCCACCGCGCCCAGTACTCCAGATACCCGGGCGCCCCCTCGATGTTGCTCCACCGGTCCCCCGGCAGATACGCGTGCCCGACCCGGGGCGTGGCCGCCCCGAGCCACCCGTCGAGCGCCGCGATCCGCCGCACACCGGCGTCGTCGTACCCGACGTACGCCCCGAAGGCCCCGGGCGGCGCGCCGACCCCCCGCCCGACGGGGACGGAGGCGGGCCCGGCGAGCAGGGCACAGGCGGCGAGAAGCGCGGTCAGCGGAGCCCGAAGGAGGCGAAGGAAGCGGAACACCGGCTCATGATGGACGCGAACGGGGCCGGGCACGGGGCTCCCGTACCAGGAACACGTCTACGGAGACCTCGTGTTCGAACCTGAAGCCGTGCCGTTCGTAGAGGCGACGGGCCGGACTGCCGCGGAGGACGTCGACGCGCAGCCGGAGTGCCGAGCGGTCGGCCCCTTCGAGCAGCTCCCGCAGGACGGCCGTCCCGATACCGCGCCCCTGGGCGTGCGGCGCGAGGTAGAAGTGCTCCAGCCAGTGCGCGTCGTCCGCCGGACGCAGGGCGGCACAGCCGGCGAGGACGCCGTCCAGCTCGATGATCCGGGTGTGCGCGGGCACGAACCCGTCGCGCAGCCGCTGTCGCACACGGTGCTCGTCGTAGCGCCCGAGCCGCTCCAGATCGGCCCTCATCGCCACCGCCCGCACCTCCGCCACGGCCTCGACGTCGTCCGCCGTGGCCGGCCGGGTCACCCAGTCCGCCATGGCACAGATGCTACGGCCGGCGAGCGGCGACCCGCCGAGGGCCGGCGGCGACCCGGGCACCGGCCGGTGCTGCTTCCCGCTCCGCGACTTCCGGCGCCACCTGGGAACCCGCCGACTTCTGGGTTTCTTCGGTCGGTTTCTCACCCAACAGGCAACCCCGGCAGGCCATTTGCCTCTCTCACAGGTTGCTCAAAGCTTCGGCCGGGGTGCGAGGGGTGTGTTCCGACCCGGCCGGAGGTCTGGGCTGTCCAGTCCGATGCCACTGACCATGGCACTCGCAGACGAGGAACCGATGACCAGATCGCAACACCGCAAGGGCCCCAAGCGCGCGGCGTTCGCCGCGGGGGCCGCGCTCACCGTCGTGGCCGCCGTAGCCGGCTCCGCTCCCGGCGCCGGGGCCGCGCCCGCGACCCCGGCCGGGACGCCGAAGCTCGCGCTCGTCGCCGCGTCGAAGGCCGTGACCGCCGACCGGTACGAGGGGGAACCCGGGGTCTACCTCGACCTCGGCACGTACGTCACCGTCGACAACGCTCCGCTGGAGCTGAAGGTGACGCGCAAGTCGTACAAGGACCCGATCGTCGCCCAGCAGATCCTGCGCAACGGGTCGAAGGTGACGACGAAGACGCTGCCCGCCGGGCTCGTCAAGAACTTCGGCGGTCTCCCGGACTTCCTGGAGGTCTCCATCAGGAACGCGGCCGGGGTGGAGGTGCAGAAGAGCAAGAGCAACTTCTGCCTGAACAACGCCGCAGGCCGGCTGCGCCCGGACGCCCCGGCCACCTCGCACTATCCGGAGAGCTGCTCCACCAACCCCTTCACGCTCGGCTCGGTCTGGGGTGTCGAGAAGGGCTGGGCGGCCAACACCTCCGCCTTCGACTACGACAGGCCGCTGGATCTGGCGGCGGGTGAGTACACCGTCAAGGTGGCGGTGGCGAAGAAGTACCGCGACCTGTTCGGCATCCCCGACGACCGGCCGACCATCGCACTGACCGTCCGGGAGATCAGCGACGGCGGGGAAGGCGGAGCCGGAGGGGGCGGCGGGGCCGGTCTCACCGCCCGCAGCGCCCATGGTGCCGACGGCGGCCATGGCGCGTCGCACGACATGGCCGGCATGGAAGGCATGGAGGGCATGGCCGGCGTGGGGGGTGGTCACGGTGGTCATCACTACGGGCCCCGCGGCGCCGACGCCCCCACGCCCTCCGCGCTCTCGCACGCCCTGGAGGCCCGCGGTCTCGCCCACCACCTGGGCGACGGCGCCGGTCACACCGACGGCTCCCGGGTCGCGCCCGCGCTGAAGTCCGCCGCCGAGCGGCCCACCGGCCGGGCGGGCGTACCGGCCGGCGTGCCCAAGCCGGACCTGCGTTCGCTGCCCGCCTGGGACATCGCGGTCACCGACGGCGAGGACGGCGACGTGGCCGGCAAGGACTACCTCGCCTTCAGCGCCAACGTCTGGAACGCCGGCCCCGCGCCGCTCGTCGTGGACGGCTTCCGCAAGCCGGGCGCGGACCTGATGGACTCGTACCAGTACTTCTACGACGCCAAGGGCAAGCAGGTCGGCTACGCGCCGGCCGGCACCATGGAGTGGGACCCCCGGGTCGGCCACGAGCACTGGCACTTCACCGACTTCGCCAGCTACCGGCTGCTCGCCGCCGACCAGAAGGAGATCGTCAAGAGCGGCAAGGAGGCGTTCTGCCTCGCCAACACCGACGCCATCGACTACACGGTGAAGAACGCCAACTGGCACCCGTTCAACACCGATCTGTCGACCGCCTGCGGTCAGCAGAACTCGATCTCCGTGCGGGAGGTCCTCGACGTCGGCTCCGGTGACACGTACACCCAGTACCGTCCCGGCCAGTCCTTCGACATCACCGGCCTGCCGAACGGCACCTACTACATCCAGGTCGTCGCCAACCCGGCGAACCGCCTCCAGGAGAGCGACACCAAGAACAACGTCTCCCTGCGCAAGGTCGTCCTGGGCGGCGCCGAGGGTGCCCGCACGGTCTCGGTCCCGCCGGTCGGCCTGATCAACGCCCCTTAATCGAAAGGCGCGTTGGCGGTGCACATGTCAGGCTGAGTGGTGCCATGCGCCCCTTCACCGCACCCCCTGATGCCCCCGACCCCTACGACCGGCCGCCGTACCGCGTCACCCGCGCCCCGGCCCGCCTGAGCGGGCCGGGTGCGTGGGCGATCGACGCACTGCTGCCCTGGCGGCTGGCCCGCAGGATCTACGGCCCGTTCGCGATGTTCCGGTTCGACGCGGCCGACGCGGTGGGGCTGGGCGGATTCGGGCAGCCCCCGGTGGCGGCCGCCCTCGTCGAGCCGGCCGCCGATCCGCTCATCGAACGGCTGCTGCTGCCCCGGGCGCTGCTGGGACTGGGCATCCTGGTGTTCGTCATCGGCCTGTTCACGGACGGCGATCTCTTCGGTCCGGCCGAACAGTGGCTCACCGACGCGGTGCTGATGCTCGCGACCGGGCCGGTGGCGCTGCTCCTGGCCTGCGCCCCGCTCGTCGCCCTGGCCCGCCCCGGAACCCGGGTGACGGTGGCCCGGCTGTGCGCCCGCCCCTTCCTCACCGCGCTGATCACCACCCTCTTCTGCGCACTGTTCGTGCTCTGGGCGATCCACGGCTACGACTACGAGCCCGACAGCGCGACCTGGCTGCTCCCGCTGGTGGTCTTCGGTCCCTGGCTCATGGTGTTCTCCGGCTCCGTCCTCTTCCTCATCCACCGCAACGCCTTCGGCGTCGGCGGCCATCCCCTCGTCCGTCCCCTGGCGAGCGTCCCGCTCGTCTGGCTGACGGCACTCGCGCACTACGCCCTCGTCGACGCCGTGGCGGCCCTGCCCGACGCGCACCCGACCTCGTCCTACTGGTCGGCCCTGTTCGCGGGTCCGGCCGGCGTCACCGTCACCGCCGTGGTGGAGGTGTTCCTCCTGCGCCGTCGCCACGGCGTCGGCTTCCGGGGGCCGTTGCCCGGTTGGCGGCCCCCGCCGCCCCGGGTCAGGGCGGTCCCGGCCGCCCTCGTCGAGCGACTGCGCGTCGATATGGCTCGTGGCGCCGCCGCCTACTGGCCGCACTGGACCGACCGCGACGGTGTCGTCTGGGCGGCGACTCCCGCGACGCACGCAGGCGGACAGGTCATGTGGCCGTACGTGCCCACGTTCACCGCACGGCACCGGCCCACGCCGAGGCCGGAGGTCGAACGGACGGCGGGACCGCTGCACCCGCGGTGAGCGGAAGACGGTCGGACGCGCCCGGCGGTCACCTGCCCTCGGGGGCAACCCTTGGGGGGCTCCGTGAGTCTCCTGAGTCATCTGTGCTTTTCGGACGTATTCCTGCACGCGTGTAGGGTTCCGACGTTCGGCGGTGACCAACGCCGACGATCCGAGCACGGTGTACGGGGTGAAACAGCCGAGGCGGAGGAGCGAGCGCCGGTGAGCGGGACGAGGAGGCGCGGGCGTACTCCGGTGGAGGCGGCCGGCCGCGGCAGCAGGGGCAGGACGGGCGGGCCCGCCGGCAGGACGGGCGGAACCGGCAGGACGCGGCTCACCCGACGGGGGCGGATCCTCGTGTGGGGCGCGGGCGTGACGTCCGTGGTCGTCCTCGGTGTGGGCGGGGTCGGGGCCTGGGTCTACAACGACCTCAACAACAACATCAACTCCGCCGACGTGGACGACAAGCTGGGCGAGAACCGGCCCGAGAACCTCAGTCCCGGTTCCAAGAACATCATGATCGTCGGATCCGACAGCCGCGACGGCGCCAACGCCAAGTACGGCAAGGACCTGACCACCATGCAGTCCGACACGCTCATGGTGCTGCACATCCCCGCCGACCGTAAATGGGCCTCGGTCGTCTCCTTCCCGCGCGACTCGTGGGTGGAGATACCCAGTTGCGAGAAGGGCGACGGCAGTTCGTCCTCCCCGCACCACTTCAAGATCAACGAGGCGTTCGCGCTCGGCGGCAGCAACGGCAAGGTCGGTGAGGCCGCCGCGTGCAGCATCAAGACCGTCGAGGCCAACACCGGTCTGCGCATCGACCACTTCATGTCGGTCGACTTCTCCGGCTTCAAGGGCATGGTCGACGCGCTGGAGGGCATCGAGGTCTGCCCGAAGCAGGCGATCCACGACAAGAAGTCCCACCTGGACATCGAGGCCGGCTGCCAGACCGTGAAGGGCGAGACGGCACTCGCGTACGTCCGGGTCCGCTACGGCGTCGGCGACGGGTCCGACATCGGACGCATCGGCCGCCAGCAGGAGTTCATGGACGCCCTGGCCAAGAAGGCCAAGTCCAAGCTCACGAGCCCGGACGCCATGTACGGCTTCCTGCAGTCGATCACCAAGTCGCTCACCACCGACCCCGACATGGCCGGCATCAAGCCGCTGTACGGGCTGGCCGACGAGCTCAAGGGGATACCGAGCGACCGCCTGAGCTTCCTCACCGTGCCCAACTACGGGCGGGAGGCCGACCAGCCCACCGACAAGGCCAACGTGGTCTGGCAGTACCCGCAGGCCGCCGACCTGTTCACCTCCCTGGCCAAGGACAAGGAGGTCACCAAGGCGCAGTTGGAGGCGGCGAGGAAGAACGTGGTGTACGCCTCCAGCGTGCGGGTCCAGGTCCTCAACGGCACCGGGGTCTCCGGACGCGCCGCCGCCGTCGCGGAGAAGCTGAAGGACGCCGGATACACCGTCACCGGCACGGGCAACGCCCCCGAGACGGTGACCAGAACGGCCGTCACCTACCCGGCGGGCCTCGAAAGCCAGGCCGCCGTCCTCGCGTCCCGGCTGCCCGGCGGGAAGGCCACCGCCGACGCCTCGGCCGCTCCGGGCGTCGTCACCCTGGTCGTCGGGCCGGAGTTGAAGATCGGCGACGTCGCCTGACGAGGCGTCCGACGTGACGATGTACATGGTCAAGAGCACCCCGGAGATGGGGTAAGCTTGATCTTGAGCCGGTCACCGGAAGAAAAACGGTGAACGACCTCTGCGTTGGTGGTCCAAGGAAAGACGCCCCGCTTCCTGCGGGGAGATGCAGGTGCAAGGCCTGCCCGGCGCTCCATGTGGAACGAGTCCCATCCCGTGTCAGACGGGGTGGGACTCGTTCGTTTTCCCGCGTGCGGGGGGCACTTCGGCGACGTCGGCGCAGTCGGCGGGTGCTGCCTCGTCCTACGAGGGAAGGGCTCCGGATCATCGGGAGACCTGCCTCCCGATCACCCGGAGCCCTGAACCGCCGGGCCGGAACGTCACACCGTCACGTGTCGTCAGCCGTCGCGCGGCGAGCGCCGAGCCGTCACGACGAGTTCGCGCTCGACCGGCCGAAGAACTCGATCTCGGCTATCGACACCTGCTTGCTCGCGGAAGCCATGTACGACGACTCGATGGTGAACCGGACCTTGGTCACCTCGCCCACGCGGAAGGCGCGCCGCTGGCCTCCCGAGCTCTGGTCCAGGATGATCTCCCTGGTCGTCGTCTTGCCGTCCTTCAGCGTGATCGTCGCCTTGATGCGGTGAGGCAGGGCCGACTGGCTGAGCTGGTCGGCGCGGACCGACGTGCCCGAGGTGATGATCAGGTCCAGCAGGCGGGTCGGCTCGTCGAAGCGGGCCTCGATCCACTCGCCCTCGCCCGACTGCGAGACACCGGGACCCCACCAACTGTTGTTGATCTTGTCGAAGGCCAGCTCCGGCTTGTGCCCCGGGTAGGAGCGCGAGGCCGCGAACGAGTCCGGGGCGACCGGCGCGCGCTTGGCGAAGTGGTCGCGGGTGGCCTGGATCGCGGCCGGTGTGTTCACCCCGGCGATGATCAGGAGGGTGAGGACGACCGCCGCCACCACCCAGCTGAGGATGCGGTCGAACGTACGGCGCAGACGCGGGCGGTCGCCGGCCCACGGGGTCGTGCCGTTGCGGTTGAACAGACGGCGCCACCAGGGCAGGCGGAGCGAGGAGCGGTCCTCCAGCGTCATGGGCATCGCGCAGCGGACGCAGAAGTGCCGGTCGGGGTTGTTGGGCGTGGCGCACCAGGGGCACGCGACGCCGTACTGCTCGCCCTGGACGGGGCCGGGCGCGCGTACCTGCGGACGGTCCGCGACCGGCCTGCCCGGCAGGACCGGGGCCACGGACGGGGGCGCGGCGGGGCGGGGCTCCGCGTCGGCGACGGGGACCAGGAGGGAGCGGGCCCGGGCCGCCATCGTGTCGCCGAGGGCGGGAGCGGGGGCCGCCGCCGGTACGGGTGTGGCCGGGCCGGTGTGGCCGGGGGCGGGAGCGTGCGCGGGGGCCGGTGCTGCGCCCGACGGAGCGGCGGCGCCGTCCTCCGGCGGGATGACCGGCAGGGGAGTTTCCGTGGTGTCCTCGTCGTCCGGGTCGTAGTCGTCATCGGTGGGCGGGGCGGCGGCCCGGGTCGTCGGGGGCTCGGGAGTGGCGTGGGGCGAGACTCGTCCCGACGCGTTCGCCACCGCCGTACCGGATACGGCGGCGGGAGCGGCAGCGGTGGTGGCGGCGGGGACGGCAGCCGTACGCGAGACCGCACCGGCCTCCTGCCCCGCGGCGCCCGCCGGCTCCCGGGTGCCCTCCGGCGAGCGCTGACCGGCCCCGGCGCCGCCACGCGGGGCCCCGGAGTCCGCACCGGCCGCTGCGCCGGACCCGTGACCCGGGCCGGGGCCGGTGGCCGAGCCGGAGCCGTACGCGGACCCGGAGCCCGACGCCGACCCCGATCCATGAACGGACGGTGTCCCGGCCGCAGCTCCGGCCCCGGCTCCGGCCCCGGCCGCGTACGCGGACCCGGGAGCGGACCCGGAGTCCGGCGCCGACCCGGCGGCGGCACCTGTTCCGGCGCCTGTCCCGGGTCCGGCGGCGGCCGACCCTGATCCCGAGCCCGCCCCGGGCCCCGGGGCCGTGCCCGCGCCGGAGGTCGACCCCGAGCCCGGGCCGGGGCCCGCGCCGGTGCGCGCCCCGGGGCGGTCCGTCCAGCTCAGCACGGCGCCGCAGGCGTCGCAGAACGACTGGCCGGGCTCGGCCCGCGTGCCGCACTCGGCGCAGTTCTGGGTGGTCATCTCTCCGGGGTCCTTTCGGCGGCGGTCACCTTGACCGAGTACGGCATGTGGGCGGGGCGGGCGGCGGCCACGAGGGTGTCCAGGCGGTGCTCGTCCGCCGGGCCGGGGTCGGGCAGCCGGATCGTGACGTGCAGATGCGGCCGCGGCTCGCCGGGGACCGGACCGAGCGGCCGGGCGCTCCAGGCGGCGCCGCCGCTCTCCGAGATCTCCGGCTCCACGCCGAAGGCAAGCCGGACCGTCTCCGACAGGCCGCGCCGGGTGCCGCGCACCCGGTGCAGGTACGCGGCCGCCGCGACCGCCGCCCGCAGTCTCGGTTCCGGTTCCGTGCCGTCGGTCTCCGCACCGACCCAGCCCGCCAGCCAGCGGGTGAAGTCGACCGGGGCGAGGGCCGGGTCGAAGTAGGCGGGCAGGCAGTCGAGGACGTTGAGGATGGGGGCCATCACCTCGTCCAGACCCCCGACGAAGCGCTGGGCCAGGTCGTCGTCGGCGAAGACCGCCGGCAGCATCGCGCCGATCGGGACGGAGGAGCCGAGTCCGTCCACCGAGCCCCTCAACGTCCCGTGCCCTTCCGTGCGTTCGCGTCGCTCATGCGCCGTCCCCGATCACTCGCACCCGGTGGTCGTAGGAGAACACCAGGGCCGGGGCGGCCAGGTCGATGCGGTCGGTGGCCTCGCCGCGCTTGCCCGTCAGCGGGTCGGCGGGGTGCAGCATGACCTGGTCGACCAGCTCCACTCCCGGGACGCGTTGGAGGACGGCGAAGACCTCGCCCGACTGCACCGGGCGGCCGAAGGGCCAGCCCTTGCCGTCCGCGCCGCCGGTCAGCGGGTCGAGGTGGCGGTAGAGGGCGTCGTGGGCCTGACGGCGGACGCGGTCCGTGTCGACGCCCCGGAAGGCGTGCACCGTGGCCACCACCGTCACACCCTGGTAGTACGGCGGGCCGACGGCCAGCCTGGTGCCGATCAGGCGGCGCTCGTCGAGATGGCGGGTGATGCGGTCCAGAAGGGAGTCGCCGGGCACCAGTTGCTCGAAGCGCAGGCGGCCGCCGGGGTCCGGCACGGCCTGCGGGACGACCAGCACCCGTACCGCGTAGGAGCCGTGCTCGTCGGGCTGCCCCTCCAGGCACGTGATGCGGGCGGTCTCGGGTGCGGCGCGGCGGGCGAGTTCCTCGTAGTCGCGCAGGGTCACGGCCCGCTCCTGGGCGCGCAGGGTGATCGGCGCGCGGAGTTTCGCCTCCTCCACCGTCTCGCCGTCGACCCCGCCGCGCGCCGCTTCCCGGTTGACGACCTCCGAGACGTACGGGACGGAGGTGCGGAGCACCTGGACCGCCCCCCGGGCCACGTTGCCGGCCCGGCCGCCGCCCGTGCGGTAGCGGCGGGCGCGGATCACCGAACCCTTGGGGGCGACGGCCCCGTACTGGCGGAGTCTGCCGTCGGGTTCGCGGACGGACGGGCCGAAGGCGATCTCGCCGGTGGCCGCGTCGAGGGTGACATGGCGGTCGTCGGGGCCGGAGGCGGCGAAGTGCGGGACGACCTGCCAGTCGGACCAGCCCTCGTGCTCGGCGGTCTGGAGCAGGAGCGGCGGATGGTCGCCGACGACGGGGTAGTGCGCGAGGCCGACGCGCTGGCCGGGGAGGCCCGTGGACTCGCCGAGGGCCTCGTCGTGGACGGTCTCGGCGTGCACGGCGGGCGCGGTGCCGCCGACCGTGAACACCTCGGCGGAGCGCACGGTCGGGGAGGTCGTGTAGAAGGGCTGGCCGGGGAGGGGCTCGGTGACGCGGCAGCGCAGCCAGCCGGCCTCCTGGCCGCCGGAGCGGGACAGGACGTGGCCGCCGGTGATGTGCAGGACTACCTCGCCGGGGCGGTTGAGGCCGCCGGTGCCGTCGCGGTCGATCTCGCACTCCTGCCAGCCGTCCTCCGTCCACGCCTCCCAGACCAGCGGGGGCTGGCGCGGGTCGACGCCGACGCCGTCGACGCGGCTGTCCAGTTCCAGGACCACCGCGCAGTGCGGGACGGCGGCGCTCAGGCCGAACAGCATGCAGTCGCCGGGCTGCGGCGCCTCGGCGAAGCAGAGCAGGTCCTTGCCCTCGGTGAGGTCGCTGGTCCGGTCGGTGACCGGCTCACCCCGGTGCTGTACGACCAGGTGCTGCAACTCGCTGGGCACGACGTTGAGTTCGCGTTCCGTCGCGAAGACGACCGCTTCCTCGCTCTCCGTGCGGACCGTCGCCACCTCGGTGCCCACCGGGAGGAGAACCGGCTCGTCCTGCGGCGCGGACAGCCAGAAGGTCACCTCCGTGCGGGCGGCCGACGGCGGGAAGAGGCGGATGCCGACCAGGTCCAGGAAGGCCAGGTGGTTCTTGTCGGGGACGCGGTTGAGGCGGTAGACGATCTGGTCGGCCATGTGGGCGACCGTCTCGACGAGCGTCACGCCCGGGTCGGAGACGTTGTGGTCGGTCCACTCCGGTGCGCGCTGCTGGATGTAGCGCTTGGCGTCGTCGACGAACTGCTGGAAGCGGCGGTCGTCCAGGTTCGGGGAGGGCAGGGCCATCAGCGATCGCTTTCGGAAGCCGTACCGGACGGACCGGGAAGACCCGGCTCGTCGTGGGACGGAATGACGTAGAAGGGGAAGACGAGACTGCGCGGATTGTTGGTGCCGCGGATCGCGTACTGGACGTCGATGAAGAGCACGCCCTGTTCGGCGCCGGCGGTGACCTCGACGTCGGTGACCTCGATGCGCGGTTCCCAGCGGTCCAGGCTGGTGTACACCTCGTGCTGGATACGCCCGGCCGTCGCCTCGTTGACCGGGGCGAAGACCAGGTCGTGGATGGCGCAGCCGTACTCCGGGCGCATGGGGCGCTCGCCCGGCGCGGTGGCGAGGATCAGCCGGATGGCCTCCTCGATCTCGCGCTCCCCGCTGACCAGGGCGATGCCCCCGGTGGGGCCGATGCGGAGCGGGAACGCCCAGCCCGAACCGACGAATTGCTCGGCCATCAGAGGGCCACCTGCCTTCTCCTGATTCTCACGGCGTGCCGTCCGCGCGTCACGGCAGCGGGTACGGCTTGGCGTTGACCATGACCATGCCCTGGAGCAGCAGGGTGGCGGCCCGGATGCCCACGTTGGCGGTGGAGTTGATCTGGACGGCGGCGCCCGCGCTGAACGTGGCCGCACCGCCCGCCTTGAGGTTGAGCAGGCCCGCCGCGTCCACCGACACCATGCCCGTCATCGACCTGATGTTGATCAGGTTGCCCCGCAGGGTGATGGAGCCGCCGCTTCTGATGGCGATGTTGCGGCCCGCGGTGAGGGTGAGGTCGGTGCCCGCCTTGACCGTCACCGAGCGGCTGCCCGTGATGCTGACGGTGCCCTTGCTGTCCACGGTGATCTCGGTCTGCGCCCGGTCCAGGTTGATGACGAGTTTGTCGTCGCCGCTGGTCAGCCGTACGCCTTGCTTACCGCCGGTCCGCTGGCTGAGCAGGTCCATCCGGTTGCCCTCGCGGTCGGACAGGGTGTGCCGGGAAGCCCGCTGCCGGGCGCCGTCGTGCAGGGGCACGTCCTTGACGGGGGTCGGCTTGTCCCTGCCGTTGTAGAGGCCGCCGATGACGTACGGGTGGTCCAGGGCGCCCCGGTCGAAGGCGACCAGCACCTCGTCCCCGACGTCGAGGGGGAAGATCGAGCCGCCGCGCTTGCCGCCCCACTGCGCCACGCGCGTCCAGTCGCTGACGTAGGCGTCGTCGAGCCAGGGGAACTGAAGCTTGACGCGTCCCTGCCTGAGCGGGTCCCCCACGTCGGTGACCAGGGCGTTGACGGTGCCGGGCAGGTTCAGGCCGTTGGACGCGTTCCCGCCGCCGGAGGACAGGCCGTACAGCGACCGCCACTGCCGTCCGCTGACCGTCACCCAGGCCTCGTAGTGCTTGCCGTCGCCGAAGACGTGCCGAACGGAGGTGGCGGTGTACTTGCCCTCGAAGGGGGCGCCGACGTCGGCGAGGGTGACGGGCAGCCCGGGGCGGAGCTTCGGGGTGCCGCGCGCGATGACCTCCAGCTCGGCGAAGGATCCGGTGACGTCGTCGGCGAGGGCCTCGGCCGCGAACTTCACCTCCGACTGCCGGTCGTACGGCGTCTGCGCGTCGACCAGCTTGGCCGGTTTGAACTTGGCGGCGGCCTCACCGGGGGTCGTGCCGATGCTGATGCCCGGGTTGGTCCTGGCGGGCGCGGTCGCGGTGAGCTTCTTCTTCGTCGTCACGTCCCAGCCGCGCGCCTCGACGGAGCCGACCTGCTCGGCGGCGGTGACGGCGGCCCGCAGACGGAGGATGTCGGTGCCGGCCTCGAGGACGAACGGGCTCTTGTCGCCGGGGGTGGAAGTGGGCGGCGCACCGGACGCCGGGTCCGGCTTGACGAACTGGAACTTGCCCTTGGAGTCCACCGACATGACCATCTCGTTCTCGTCGGCCAGCCGGGCGAGGAAGTCCCAGTCGGTGACGTTGGCCTGGCTGATGAACTCGTAGACGGTCTTGGTGGACTGGATCTTCCCGACCGGGACGCCGTCCTGGGCGGCCAGCTTGCGGGCGATGTCGGAGGCGCTCTGGTTGCGGTAGGCGGCGACGCGGCGCTGGCGCATCAGACGGTGGCCGAAGTCGTAGCCGCGGATGACGGTGAACGAGCCGGTGCCGTCGTAGTCGGCCTCCAGGCCGCAGACCTCGCCGGTGAAGAGCGGGTCGGAGGCGCCCTTGCCGTCGGCGATCGGGGCGAGGACGACGGGGGTGCCGAACTTGACGTTCAGCTTGCCGAGGACCTGACGGCCGGGGTCGCGGAACGTGAGCCGGAAGGCGGCCGGCACACCGAGCCCCTGGTCGACCCAGCCGTCGACGAGGAGTGGCGCGATGTCGACGGGGAGGGGACCGCCCCCGAGGGTGACCTGGATGACGCTGGAGAACGCGGACTGGACCACTAGTGGCGCACCTCCTCGGCGGCCGGCAGGACCAGCTCGATGCCGGTCGGCAGCCGGGAGGGGTCGTCGATGCCGTTCACCTCGGCGATGGACCGCCACGCGGAGGCGTCGCCGTACTCCCGCCAGGCCAGCGACTGGAGTGAGTCACCGGCGACGACCCGGTGCACGCGCTGCGCGGTGAGGGCCCCGGAGGTCGGGTTCTGGCCCTTGGTCTTGCTGGGGATCTCGTTCAGGCGGACCTGGCAGGTGGCGCGGATCGGCACGCCGGTCGTGCCGAAGAGCGAGTACGTGACGTCGATGCTGCTGACGTAGGCGGTGAAGCGGGCGGTGGAGAACGAACCCCACTGGAACACCACCCACGGCGGCGAGGGCTGCTTGGCGGCGATGCTCTTGGTGGTGACCTCGCAGCACTCCAGCAGCGACTCGACCTTCTTCAGGACGGTGTTGCTGCCGGGCTGGTCCGAGGTGTCGAGGAAGATCTCGACGGTCATCTCGCGGGGCTCCGGGCCCATGAACTCCGGTACGGAGCCGTCCCGGACGGCCGCCGTGGGGGTGACCTTCCACTGGGCCCGGCGGCCGAGCTGGAGCTGCGACGGGTTGAAGTCGAACCCGAAGGATTTGATCAGCCCGCCGGGGGTCGTGCTCGTGCCCACCGGCGGTTCGTGGATCGCGAGGGTGGCACGGACCAGGCTCTTGCCGGCGCCGCCTTTGCTTCCCTTGGCCATGGCTTGCTACTCCCTGCCTCGTCCTGGTCCTGGTCCTGGTCCGCTTCCCGTGCCGGTCCTCAGTCCGTGAAGCCGTGGTGGGTGATCTCCAGGACCTCCGTGGCCACACCCGGGCTGTCCGGGCTGAGGGAGGGTCCCTGCCAGCTGACCGGCAGCACGTCGATGAGCCCCCACCGGGCGACCTCGGAACCGTCCGCGCGCAGCGCCGCTATCTGCGCGGTCGGCCTGGTCACCCCCGTGGTGACCGACGAGATCCACTTGGCGACCTTGGTGGTGTCCGGGGTGAGCGGCCGGGTCAGCCGGATCGTGGAGAACGTGACCCGGGAGGGCAGTTGCCAGACGAAGCCGTTGTTGCCGCCCTCCTGGCGGTGCTCGATCTCCACCTGCGACGAGAGCCCCTCACACCCGTTGAAGAAACCGAGGCTCTCGCCGTCGATGGTCAGGGTGAAGAAGATGGTGGAGCCCGGGTCGAGATCGGAGGGCATCGGGAGCCTGGCCTTTCTGGGAGAGGGGGAGGTCGGGGGCGTCGGGCGCGTCGGGGATCAGTGGCGGGGGTCGCGGAGTCTGCCGATGCGTTCGCGGTCGAGCCGCAGTTCGGTGCGGAGCAGACGGGTGATGCGGCCGGTCAGGCGGTGCGTCAGCTCGTCGAGCTGGAAGTCGGTGAGGTCGCGGGGATCGAAACCGTGATGCGCCCGCGAGGGAGCCGGATCGGCCGCGCCCCGGTCGGCGTCGGCCGGGGGCCCGCCGGCGCGACGGGGCGGCTTGGGCGGTGCGGGAGGCGGTGGGGCGGCGCGCCGCTGCACCACGGGGGCGGGCGGCGTCGCAGCCGCGGGCAGGGGCCTGGGCGCGGGTGCCGGGACCGGCGCGGGTGCCGCCTCGGCCGGTGATGCGGGTGGTGCGGAGGGACGTACGGGGGCCGTGGCCGCCGATACGGGGGCGGGCAGCGGTCGACGCTGGACGAACGGAGTCGGCGGGGCGGAGGCGGCGGGCAGGGCCGCGGGTGCCGGGGCGGGTGCCGGGGCGGGGGTGGGATACGGATGCGCCACGGGCCGGTCGGCGGCCGCGGACGGCGTGGTCCGGCGCAACGGCACGGGCGCCTTGACGGCGAGGCGCTGCAAGGGCGCCGGGGACACCGCAGGCCCCGGCGGCCTGCCGGTGAGGGAGACGGGAGCCTCGGGGCGGTGCCGGTGGCCCTGTCCGGTCGCCGCCGTCGTGGCGGCCGCGTGAGGGGCGGCGCCCATGGGGGCGGGGGAGGTGTCCTGTGGCAGGGGTGCCGGACGACGCGTCGGGGAGCCAATGCCGGTGCCGTGGCCGGACGCCGCTGTGTGGAGGGGGAGTTGGGGGGCGCCGGGCGTTGCGGTGCTGCGTTGCACGACGGGGGCCGTGGGCGGGCGGAGCACCGAGGCGGTGCCTGCGGGACCGGTCGCCGTACGGGAGGCCCCGTCCTGGGACGCGATCGGGATACCGCTCGGTGTGTTCAGCGGTGCGTTCAACGGTGCCGCGTCGGCGGGGCGGGTGGAGAGCGGAGCGCCCAGCGCGGGGCGCGCGGGCGCGGTGCGTGGGGGCTGCGCGGCGGCGGTGACCGGCACGGCGGCGCGCTGCACGGGGGCGCCCAGCGGGGTGGCACGCCGTGGCCGAGGGAGCGGTTCGGCCAGGGCGCTCGGGGCGTCGGCACGGTGGGCGGGATCGGCGACCTGGGGCGTGCGGACGGGGGCCGCAGCCGGTGCCGCGGCAGGCGTCGGCGACGCGGTGGGCGGGTGGGGCGGTGCCACCGGGCCCGGTCGGCCCGGGGGAAGGCTCGTCGGAGCACCGAGGCCCGCGCGACGCCGGGGGGCGGGCTGCCCGGCGGCCGCCCGCTGGACGCTCGTCGCGGAAGGGGACCCGGGAGTGGATGCGTGGGCGGACGCGGAGGTCGAGACAGCAGCGGGGGCCGTTCGGTCGGCGGCGGAGCGGGCCGGCAGCGCCGGGCCGGTGTGCGCCGGCACCGAATCGCTCACGCCACCCGGAGCGGGGGCGGCGGCCCGCGCGGGCGGAGTGGCCGCAACGGGGGCTGAGACGGAACGTTGCACGTCGATGGGTCCCGTACGAAGGCCGGTGGGCGCGGGGAGTGGCGCGGGCGCAGGCGTGGTCGTCGGCGGGGACGGCGCCGGGACAGGTGCCGGGGCCGGTGCTGCCACGGCGTGTTGCCCGCCGGGCGTCGATGCGCGGCCGGCATCGCCGGGACCCGGGGCCGGGCGTGGCGTCGAGGCGGGGCGGCCGGAGCCTGTGGGCGAAGACGGCGCCGCCGTGGCGCGCCGCACGCCGGGCGTCGGCACGCGGCCACCGTCGGGCGGGGACACGGCGGGGCCGGGCGCCGAAGCAGGACCAGGACCGGAGGCCGCACGCGAACCGGAAGCGGATGCGGAACTCGGGCCGGTTCCGGAGGCCGGGGTCGGTGCCGTCACGGCGCGCTGCACGCCGGGCGTCGATGCGCGGCCACCGTCACGCGAGGAAGCGGTGCGGCCCGTGGACGAGTCCGGCGTCGTCGCCGCCCGTTGCACGCTGGGGGACGACGTACGACCGCCACCACCGGAGGTCTGGCCGGGACGCGTGGGCGAACCGGGACCGGTGCTCGGGCTCGGGCCCGGCGCAGGACCGGAGCCTCGCGTGGGGCCGGGAGCGGCGGCGGAGGTCGCAGCGGCGGTCGGGGCGGAGGAAGATCCCGGGGCCGGCACAGAACCGGAGCCGGGCACCCGTCCGGAACCGGAACCCGAGTCGGTACCGGGACCGGAACCGGATCGGGAACCCGAACCACGGGCGGCCGACGGCCCGGTCGGGGCGTCGGCGGTCGGAGCGGAGTTCGCGTCGGCCGCTGGACGTCCGCTCACCGGAACCCGAGCGACCGCGCCGGAGCGCTGGACGGTCGGGGCGGGCGGGACGGTCCGGGCGGGCGGACCGGCGGCGGACGTCGGCGACGAGCCACGTTCCGCTCCTCCCGGCCGAGGTACGGCGGGGCCGCTGCCCGGCGCCCCCGGGCCGCTCGCGCCGGGCGCCCCGCCGGGGGAGGCGGACGGGGCCGTACGCGCCGGAACAGCACGCTGCACGGGGTGACCGGCGCCCGCCGAGGGAGACCCGGTGGAACCGGCCGCCGGAACGGCCGCTGCCCGCGAAGCAGCCGAGGAAGCCGAACCGGTCGCTGCGGAGGGCGGGTTCGCCGACGAGGGCAGAGCCGTGCCGGCCCGCGCGGCGGGTGTGACGCCACCCGGCGCCGACGGGCCGGCGGCAGTCGCACCGGCGTCACCCGTGCCCGAGACCGCGCCGGGTACCGCTCGCTGTACTCGCACCGGGGCGCCGCTGGGCCCCGGACCGTCGTGAAGAGGCACCGCTCGCTGGAGCCCGACGGGCGGGAGGGCAGCCTTACGGGCCTCCCCCGCGCCGGAGTCGCCCGCCACCGCCGGTGAAGCCGCGGCGACACCTCCGCGCGGGCCCGGAGCGGGCTCCTTGGCGCTCGCCGGGCCTGCGCCGTCGGTGTCCGCACCCCGGCCGGACGCCCGGGCCGGTCCGCCGCCGGCGGACGAGGCAGGGGCCGGGGCCGATGCCGGGGAGGCGGACGGGGACGCCGGTCGGGCGGGGAGGCTGCGTCGCTGTACCGGCGCCGACACGGACCTCGTCAACGGGGCCGGGCCGGTCGAGGGGACCGGGCCGGCCGGGGACACCCGGATGCCCCGCGCCGGGAAGGCGGCGGGAGCGGACGGCTCCGCCGGGCGGGACGGCACCACAGGCACCGCCGGGGAAGCCGGAGCCGCAGGCAGAGCGCCCCCCGTCGGATACGGGGAAGCGGCCGACCCGGCCGGGCGCGGTGCCGTACCCGAGGACGCAGTACCCGCAGTACCCGCAGCGCCCGTGGCACCGGCGGTAGGACCGCGCCTGGCGCCCGTGGCACTCGGTGCACCCGGACCGGCCGTCGCGCCCGGGCCGGTCACGGCCGGACGGGGTGCGGCCGCCGGGGAGGCGGGAACGGAACGCTGCAGGGGCGTCGGCCGGGGCGGTGCGGCCACCCGCTCGGGTTCGGCGGCCGGCGGAGCCGTCCGCAGACTGCTCATCAGCCCGCCAGGCGCCGCGTCCAGCACGGCCTGGAATCCGGTGCCGGTGAAGGACGGGTTCTGCCAGGTGGCCAGCCGGCCGCCGAACCCGGCGTCGGCGACCCCCGACGTGCCGCCGGACGCCGCCCGCTGGATGGGCGGAAGCGTCGGCCAGGCGGCCGCTACGACGCGCGGCACCGCACCGACACCGCTCACCGGCGCCGGAGCGCCGCTGCTCGGGGCCGGCGCACCGGTGGCGGCGGCCGGTGACGTGCCCGAGCCGTCCGCGCGTCCGCTCCCGCGGCCGCCCCGGAACCGTTCCAGGAACCCCATGCCTCAGCCCTCCGCCCCGCCCCGGGTCACCAGGGACGCGATCTGGTCGGCGTAGCGGCGCCGGTCGTGGTGTTCCAGGTCCAGGATCTCGTCCTGGCTCCAGTGGAAGTGGTAGGCGACGTACGCGATCTCCTCGTGCAGCCGGTCGGTCGCGTACGTCACGATTCCCCCAGGCGGCTCCCGCCGAGTTCCACCTCGAAGGGCTCCGAGCAGTGGGGGCACTGCACCGAGGCGCGGGTGTGCCCCTCGGCGTTGACCTGGCGGTAGAAGTCCTGGAGGAACGCCAGATCGGAGGCGAACATGTTCTCCACGACGCCGTCGTGCACCAGCGGGAGGCTGCCGAGCCGGGTGATGACCCGGCCCAGCAGCACCACCGACAGGTACGCCGGGTTCTCCTGGACGCGGATGTCGCGGAGCGGGACCAGTTCGTCCCGCGCCGTCGCCAGCCGCATCACGCCGTCGCGGTGGACCGTGCCCGCGTCGTCGACGTAACCGCGCGGCAGCTCGAAGGGGAACTCCGTCTGGAGCCGGTACGGCGCCGGGGCCGGGGCGGCGGCCGCGCCCGGCGCGGAGAACGCGGACGCGGAGCCGGACAGGGACTCGGACTCGGGCACGGCGGTGGCCGGGAGCGCCTCCTGCGGCTCCCCGCTCGCCGCCGCGGCCCGGACAGCCGTGCGCCGCATTACTCGATGACCAGTTCTTCGAACGTGATCGTCACCGTCTCGGTCAGCGCGGAGGCCTCGCCGGCCTTCACCGAGCTGGTGTCGATCTTGCTGCACCAGGCGTTGCGCATGTTGTACCGCTTGACCGGGTTGTTCTGGTAGTCCATCACCATGATCGTGGCGTTCTTGCGGGCGGTGCCCATCACGCCGTTGATCGACTCGGTGATCCACTGGTTGAACGCCGCGGACTGGGTCATGCCGCGGACGACCGTGCAGGTGCCCGCCTTCTTCACGCCGGGCAGCTTCTTGGTGACGGGCTTGCCCTGCGCGGAGACCTGCTGGTACTCGATGACGTCCTGTTCGAGGCTGAGGCCGCTGACCTCGGCGAGGTACTCGACCATCACGCCGTCGATCTGGAGGCCGAAATTGTGTGAAGTAAGGGCGTCACCCGGCTGGAGACTCATCTGGCTTTCCTTCTAAGTGTGGTGAGGAGGTTCGATCCGACGACGATCCGACGACGGAGGGCCGAAGAGGCGTGAGGGGCCTACTCCTCCAGCTCTCCGTTGCCGCTGGAGAACTGGGCCAGCCGGAAGATCACGAACTCGGCGGGCTTGACCGGTGCGATGCCGATCTCGCAGATCACGCGGCCGAGGTCGACCGACTCCGGCGGGTTGGACTCCTCGTCACACTTGACGTAGAACGCCTCCTCGGGACGGGCGCCGAACAGCGCGCCGCCGCGCCACTCGTTCACGAGGAACGCCGAGACGTTGCGCCGGATCCGGGCCCACAGGGCGTGGTCGTTCGGCTCGAACACCACCCACTGGGTGCCGATCAGGATCGACTCCTCCAGGTAGTTGAAGTACCGGCGGACGTTCAGGTAGCGCCAGGCCGGGTCCGAGGAGAGGGTGCGGGCGCCCCAGATGCGGATGCCCCGGCCCGGGAACGCCCGGATGCAGTTCACGCCGATCGGGTTCAGCAGGTCCTGCTCGCCGCGGGTGATCTGGATCTCCAGGTCCACCGCGCCGCGCACGACCTCGTTCGCGGGCGCCTTGTGGACGCCGCGCTCGGAGTCGTTGCGGGCCCACACACCGGCCACGTGGCCGCTCGGCGGGATCAGCCGGGCCTTGCCGGCGGACGGGTCGAAGGACTTGATCCACGGGTAGTACAGGGCCGCGTACTTGGAGTCGTAACCGGCCGTCTCCTGGCGCCACACCCGGATCTGACGGGCGTTCAGGCCGGGCGGCGGGTCGATGATGGCGACGCGGTCGCCCATCAGCTCGCAGTGCGCGATCAGGCCCAGCTGGACGGCCTTGACCGACTCCAGGTCGATCGCGCCGCGCTGGTAGGCGGCCATCAGGTCGGGCACCGCGACCATGGACACCTCGTCGACGGCCTCCAGGCCACCGAAGCCGGTGCGGTCGGAGCTGTCGCCCAGGTACTGCGCGGGGCCGACGGGCTGCGCGGCCTCGACCGCGCCGGCCGGCGCGCCGGCGGGCGGCGCGGCCAGCGCGACCGTCTGGTTGTCCGGGCGGGCCAGCTGCGCGGCGGGCGCGGCCTCGGCCACGGTGATGAGCTTGGAGCGCTCCTTGACCTGGGTGACGACGTAGGAGCGGTTGCCCTTCTTCGCCGACACGTCGAACGTCTCGACGGCCTTGTCGCCGTCCTTGACGATCAGCTTGAAGCGCTCGGCGGGGCCTTCGCCCTCCGCGTCCGCGACCTCCACGCTCAGCGCGCCGCCGTTCTCGCCCGGCGCCACGGCCGTCACCGTGAACGTGCCGAGCTGCTTCGGCTCACCGGCCGGGAGGGCGGCCGGCGCGGGGCCGGAACCCGCGACCGCGGCGGGCGACTTGGCGTCTCCCGCGGCACCCGCCGAGGAGCCGCCGACACGGACGACGTACGCCGCCGAGCCGCCGTTGTTGAAGAACCCGTAGACGGAGTGCGCCAGGTAGTAGCCGTCGGTGAAGTCACCGAACGCGGCCACGTACTGGGTCCAGTTGGTCACCAGGGTCGGCTCGTTGAGGGGGCCGGTCGGGGCGAGCCCGACGAAGGCCGCCACCGAGGTGCCCACCCCTTCGATCGGGCGGGAGCCGCTGGCCACCTCCTCGACGTATACGCCGGGCGACAGGTAGGACGGCATGCTGTGCTCTCCTCGGGGTACGCGTCAGGACGTCTTTCACCGTCACGCGCGAAGCGCGTCCCCCGAAACGGCTTCCGGTGCACGGTCCGGGGCACGGCTGTTGCCCTCGAAGGCAGCGCGGGCCGCCGGAACCCGTGCGCGCCGCCCCCGTCACCGCGGGTACGACGGGGGCACCGACGGCAGCACGGGGGCCGACCCGGGGGTGGCGCAGGGCCCGTCGGGTCCCCTCGGGCAGCCGGTCGCGGCCCGGCAGGGCACGCACCCTGCCCCGTCGCCTCTGACCCCGCCCGCGGTCCTCCCCGTAGCGTCGGCGCGTGAGCCTGTGGACTTCCCTCGAACCCGCCTCCGTCACCGTCGACCCCGGCAGCCGCGCGACCGTCCGGCTGCGGGTGCGCAACACCGGTGACGTCGTCGACGAGTACCGCTTCGAGCCGGTCGGCCCGACCGCGCCCTGGACGACGGTGGAGCCGCAGACCCTGCGGTTGTACCCGGGCACGACGGGCACGGTCGAGCTGACCTTCGCCCCGCCGCGCACCCCGGACGCGACGGCCGGCCCCAACCCCTACGCGGTGCGCATCACCCCGACCGAGCATCCGGAGGCGGTGACCGTCCCCGAGGGGAACGTGACGGTCACGCCGTTCACCGAGGTGCGGGCGGAACTGGTCCCACCGACGGTGAAGGGACGCTTCCGCGGCCGGCCCCGGCTCGCGATCGACAACATCGGCAACACCAAGCTCACCGCCTCGCTGAGCGGCAGCGACAACGGTGACCGGCTGTCGTACGAACTCCAGCCCGCCAACGTGCAGATCGAACCGGGGCGGGCGGTGTTCGTGAACACGACGCTGCGCCCGCGCCAGATCATCTGGTTCGGCTCGAAGGAGGAGCAGCGCTACCACCTGGCGGTGCGCCGGTCGGGCGCGCAGGCGCTGGAGGTGGAGGGCACGTTCGTGCAGCGCGGGTTCCTGCCGCGCTGGCTGGCGACGGCGCTCAGTCTGTCGCTGGCTCTGGCGATCGCGTTCGTGATGATCTGGCTGGCGTACAAGCCGCAGGTCACCAGCAGTGCCGGCGAGAAACTCGCGGAGGCGGGCGTCAGCACCCTGGCGCCCAGTCCGTCGGCCACGCCCAGCGCCCCGGCGCTGGTGCCCACCCCGACCGCGCCCGCCGTGGTGGAGGCCCCCGCCACCAGTGAGGCCCCGGCGAGCGGCGGCGGCAGCGGGGACGGCGGCGGGAGCGAGTCGAAGGCCCCCGTGAAGCCCAAGCAGGAGACGGCGGCCGACGCCGTGAACAAGCTGGCGGCCCGCAGCGACGGGCGCCACATCTGCTACCGCGCCTATGTGGCGGACAAGGGCTGGCAGGACCCGGTCTGCGACGGCGCGATCGCCGGCACGACCGGCAAGAACCTGGCGATCAAGGCCCTCAACATCGCCACGGCGAGGACCGGCGGTGTCACGGGCAACGCCGCCCATGTGGTCGGGGGCTGGCTGACCGGTGACAAGTGGTCGAAGGCGTCCGACGGCGTCAACATGTACATGGGCTCCAGCAAGCCGGCGGTCGCCGCGATGGAGGGGTTCACGATCAAGACCCTCGAGGACTCCGTCTGCCAGAACGCGCACGTCAAGGACCGCGGCTGGCTGGGCAACGGCTGCACCAAGCCGGGGGACTGGATCTACGGCGGCAGCCCCATGGAGCAGAAGCTCCAGCTCGAGGCGGTCCGTTTCACGGTCTGACGCGCAGTCCGCGCAGTCCCGGGCCCCGGGGCCCGGGCCGGGATGGGGGCCCGCGGCCGTGAACCGTCTGCGGGGGCAGGACCGCCCGTCCCTTTCGGGCAGCGGTGGTGCCCCACGGCCTCCTGACGCGCCCCCGCCCGGCGTCATAGCGTCGACAGGTGACTCTGTGGACTTCTCTGGAACCGGCCGCGGCGACCGTGGACCCCGGCGGCACTACGACCGTACGGCTGCGGGTGCGCAACACCGGTGACGTCGTCGACGAGTACCGCTTCGAGCCGGTGGGCGCCGTGGCGCCCTGGACGACGGTGGAGCCGCAGACGCTGCGTCTCTATCCCGGTACGACGGGCACGGTCGAACTGACCTTCGCCCCGCCGCGCACCCCGGACGCGACGGCCGGCCCCAACCCCTACGCGGTGCGCATCACGCCCACCGAACACCCCGAAGCGGTCACGGTCCCCGAGGGGAACCTGACGGTCACCCCGTTCACCGAGGTGCGGGCGGAACTGGTCCCGCCGACGGTCAAGGGACGCTTCCGCGGCCGGCCCCGGCTCGCGATCGACAACATCGGCAACACCCGGGTGACGGCCTCCGTCGCGGGCACCGACATGGGTGACCACCTCGGGTACGAGTTCCGGCCGGGCAGCGTGCAGATCGAGCCGGGACGGGCGGTGTTCGTCGACACGACGCTGCGCCCCCGTCAGATCATCTGGTTCGGCTCGAAGGAGCAGCGGCCGTACGCGCTGAACGTGCAGCGGTCGGGGGCGGTGCCGCTCTCGGTGGACGGCACGTTCGTGCAGCGCGGGTTCCTGCCGCGCTGGCTGGCGACGGCGCTCAGTCTGTCGCTGGCCCTGGCGATCGCGTTCGTGATGATCTGGCTGGCGTACAAGCCGCAGGTCACCACCAGCGCCAGTGAGAAACTCGCGGAGGCCGGCAGCACGGCGCTGCCCAGCCCGTCCGTGTCCGCGCCGTCCGCGCCGAAGGTGGACGCCTCCGCCGCACCGCTGCCCGAGCAGCAGACGTCCTCCGCACCGGCCGAGGAGCAGGACGGCAGCGGCGGTTCCGGGTCCGGCGGTTCCCCGGAGTCGGGCAGCGGCGGCGGGAGCGGATCCAGCGGTTCGGGCGGCACGAAGACGACGGCCCCGGTACCCGGCGCCGTGATCATCGGCCAGGCCTCGGACCGGTGCATCGACATCACCGGCGCGCAGAACGGCAAGGGCAAGGACGGCACCCCGCTCCAGCTGTGGGACTGCGCCGGGTCGGCCAACCAGAAGTGGGTGTTCAAGAGCGACGGCACCGTGCGCGCGCTCGGCCTGTGCATGGACGTCGCCTGGGGCTCGAAGGACGACGGCGCGGTCATCCAGGTGGCGAACTGCTCCGGCAATCCCGCTCAGCAGTGGGTGCTGAGCCAGTACGGCGACCTGGTCAACCCGCAGGCCGACAAGTGCATCGACGCCAAGGACAACGGCACCGGCAACGGCACCAAGCTCCAGCTGTGGACGTGCTCGGGCACGCCCAACCAGAAGTGGCGCGCGCAGTAGGCCCCGGCGGGTGGGTGAGCCCGCCCGGCGCTCACCAGTTGGCTTCGCCCGGCACCAGGCGGCCCGCCTTGCGGTACTCGCGGCGTGCCCCCTCCAGCAGGTCGCCGTCGCCGACCGGTTCGTCGCGTCCGGCGGCGAGGTAGGCGGCGGTGACGACCGCGCTGCGGATGGAGCCGCCGGCCAGCTCGAAGTCCGCGGCCAGCGGCCCGGGGTCGACGTCGGCGGCGCACGGCACGTGGCGCAGCCCGTGCCGCCACAGCGCGAGCCGCTGCCCGGCGTCGGGGAACGGGAAGTCGACCACCAGGTCCAGGCGCCGGGTGAACGCCTCGTCGATGTTGGCGCGCAGGTTGGTGGTGAGCAGCGCGATGCCGTCGAAGGACTCCAGCCGCTGGAGCAGGTAGGCGCTCTCCATGTTGGCGTACTTGTCGTGCGCGTCCTTGACCTCCGACCGCTTCCCGAAGACGGCGTCGGCCTCGTCGAAGAGCAGCACGGCGTCGGTGCGGTCGGCCTCGGAGAAGATGCGCTCCAGGTTCTTCTCGGTCTCACCGACGTACTTGTCGACGACCGACGAGAGCTGCACGACGTAGAGATCGAGGCCGAGTTCGGCGGCGACGACCTCGGCGGAGAGCGTCTTGCCGGTGCCGGACTCGCCCGCGAACAACCCGAGCACCCCCCGGCCGCGTCCGCCGCCGGCGCTGAGCCGCCAGTCGCCGAGCACCCGGTCGCGGTGCCGGGCCCGCAGGGCGAGTTCGTGCAGCTGGGTCAGCGGCCGCTCGGGCAGCACGAGGTCCTGCCAGCCGACGTCCGGACGGATCCGCCGCGCGTGCCGTTCCAGGCCGGACGCCGACTGCTGGCGCGCGGCCAGCCGTACATGGTCGGCGGTGAGCGGCCCGCCCTCGAAGGCGGCCAGGACGGAGGCGGCCCGCGCGGCCCGGACCACCCGCTCGCCGCCCAGGCGGTAGGGGGCGACGGTGGCGGCGAGGTCGAAGCCGGGGGCGGTGTCGGGGGTGCCGGCGGAGTCCAGCGCGGCGGCCCAGGCAGCCGTACCGCCGGCCCGGCGACGCGGTGCGTCCAGGACCAGCGGATCGTGGGTGGACCAGTGCGGGTCGTAGGGGCGCGGGTCCGTGAGCAGGACGGTGACGTCCGGTGCGTCGGCCAGCGCGCCGATCAGCTGTCCCGGCTGGTCCGGCAGCCCGGACAGCACGACCGCCCGGCCGCCGAGGCGCGCCTCGCGCAGCAGGCCGGGAACGCGGTCGTCGGGCCCGGTGAAGCGGAGGGCCCCGATTCCGGCCGCGCGCAGGGCGGAGGTGATCACCGCGAGGCCGTCGCCCTCGCGGTGCTCGCGCAGATAGGCGGTGAGCGGGCCGCCGTCCCGCATCCGGTGCGCCAGCCGGACGACGAACTCGTCGTCGGCGGCGGGCAGCGGCGGGGGCAGCGGATGCAGGTGTCCGTGCAGGGCGGCGTCCGGCGTGTCGTCGCCGAGAAGGTGGGCGAGCAGCCGGTCGGGCACGCGCAACGAGCGGGACAGGAAAGGCCGTTCCGGTTCCTCCACGTCCAGCAGCCCGTACGCGTGCAGCGGCGCCGAGGAGTGGAAGCGGGCGCGGGCCGCGGCCCGGTGGGCGGGCGCCCCGCACAGTTCGAGGGCGAGACCCACGGTGGCCCGCCGCCTGCTCACGTCGTCGTTGAGATACCCGTAGAGCGGCTCGAAGTCGCGGTCCAGATCGGGCGCGAGGGCGATGAGGAGGATCGCGGCGTCGAGCTCGGTGAGCCGGAGCCGGACGGCAAGGGCACTGAGCGAGTCGACCGGACCCGGACCCGGCGCCACGACCGACCCGGCGTCGGCCGGACCGCCGCTGAGCAGATGGCGTACCGCCTCTTCGGACAGGTACAGGCCGCGCAGCGGATCGGCGGCCGTCGGGTCGACGGCCGCCCGCCGGTCGACCAGGGCCCCGACCCGGTCCCGCAGCGCACCGAGCCGGACGAGCAACGCGGCGCCCCCGTCCCGGGAATCGAGTCGCCGATCCCCGCTGTGCCCCCCGGGGCCGCCCACGGGCGGGTCGATGCCGACGGCGGCCCCGACCCCACCCGGCCCGCCGTCGACGCCACCCGGCCCGGCCTCGGCCGCGACCGCGTCGGTGCCGGTGCCGGTTGCGGACGCGTCGGTGCCGGTTGCGGACGGGCGGGTGGCGGCCGCGTCGCCCCGGTCCGCCTCGGCGTGGGCTGCGCAAGCCCCGGAGCGCGGCTGCGTCCCGGGGCCCACAGGGCCGCCCGGGGTCGCTCCGGAGCCGGTCGCGAGTGGTTCGGTGTCGGCCGCCACCGGCTCGGTGGCGGGTGCGGGGGTGTTCGTGGCGGGCGCGGATGCCGCGGTGTGCGTGCCGGTCACTGCTGGTCCGGGTGGCGGGCGCCGGCCTCGCGGGCGGCGCGGGCCGCGGCCACCTGGTGGGGGCGGTGGGCGCGTTCGCCGGACTCCGGGGGGTCACCGTCCATCCCGCGCAGGCGGACCGCCGCGCCCTCCGTGACCGGCGGCCCGGCGTCGTACTCGGGGTACGCCGGGAAGGGCGCCGTGACCACCAGGTCGAGCGACGGCTTCAGCTCACCGCCCAGGGCGGACCAGATCTCGGCGAGGGAACGGGACTCGGTCTGGATGCCGGCCACCGTCACGGGCATCGCGAGCCCCAGCGCGCGCAGCGAGCCGGGCAGCTCGTCGGCCGCCAGCATCTCGCGCGGCAGCAGAGTCGCCAACACGGCTGACAGCAACCGGTGTTCGTCCTGCGGCGTCCGCGTCCAGGCGGTCACCAGGTACGACAGACGGAACCAGCGCGGTGGTTGACGGCGCTTCACGATGACGTCCCGCTCGTCCCGCACCGCCATCTGGCCGCGCTGCCGACGGGTCACGTCCTCGCGGATGTCGTACAAGTAGGCGTTGATCACAGGGGCGTTGCGTCGGGCCGCCCAGTCCCGGGTCGGCGCCTCGAAGGAGACGTCGATCCCGGACCCCGCGAGCGCGCCGCCTTCGAGCAGCTTCTTGAGGACCTCGTCCACCTCGTGGATCACCGTCGTGCTCCTCAACTTGCCTTGCCGCACCCACCGTCCGACGATCGTGCCCCGGACGGCCCCGGATCCGCAGGCACGGCAGGGTCGGCGTCCGGGCAGGGCCCGCTGCCCGCGTGTCCGCCTTCGATTGCCCGTTCGGTCAGATGTAGCCTTCCCGCAGGGCATATGCCACAGCGTGCGCCCGGTTGCGCAGATGCAACCGCGTCGTGAGTCCGTGCATGACGTTCTTGACGGTTCGTTCGGAGTAGGAAAGCTTGCTGGCGATCTCTCCGGTGTCCAGGCCCTCGGCGACCAGCCGCAGGACGTCCACCTCCCGTGGCGCGAGTCCCAGGGAGGGGGCGCCGGGCCTGCCCGCCGCACCGCGGTGCAGCGTGCCCACCTGGCTGATGAGCCGGCCGAGCAGGTCGGCGGGCAGGTCGCCGTCGCCCCGGTGGGCGGCCAGCACCGCCTGCACCAGCCGGTGTGCGGTGGCCTCGCGGCGCCAGACGATGGCTCCGACCCCGCACTCGATGACGTCGAGGAGTTCCGTCTCGCGGATCGTGCCCACCACGAGCACCGCCCGCGCCCCCTCGCTGCGCACGATCCTTCGCAGCCGGCCCAGCGCCCCCTCGTCGAGGGTGTCCTCGATGAGCAGCGCCACCGTGCCGGCGGCGGCCGAGACCTCGTCGCGGACCTCGACCTCGGGGCGTCCGCGCAACTGGCTGACGGCGCCCTCGCGGGAGATCGGGTCCGGGGCCTGGACGGCCACGGGAATCCGCCGCCGCATGCCGATGGCGGGGCCTGGAACCGCGGCGCCCATCGAGGCGATGACCGAGGCGCCGGCCTCTGGTGTCCGTGGTGAGCTGAGCAACCGTTTCCCCCAAGTTCACGGGCCCGCCGTCCGATGGGGACCGGTGACGGGTGGGTACGGTCCAGACTTCTGGGATCTCCGGGGCGCGCGCAATCGTGGAGCACCACGAGGCGGACCACGAGAGCAAGCCCCCCACCACCACGGTTCACCTGCATCGTCGCAGGTCAAGGCCGTTTTGGCCGGTGTGGACGTGGTCACCGTGAGCCTCGCCACAGCGGCCGCGCGGACCCGTGACGAACCGCACGACCTCTACGTGTACATGGACAAGTCCGATGTGCCCGACAGCAGGAGGCAGGGATGACCGGACCGTTGCGGGAACGCGAGGACGCACAGGCGCTGCTCACGGCGGAGGCGGAGCGGGCCCGGGCCGGCCAGGGCCGGCTCGTCCTGCTGCGCGGAGCCACGGGCACCGGCCGGTCCGCCGTCCTGGAAGCCGCCGCCGCGCAGGCCACCCACCTCGGCCTGCGGGTGCTGAGGGCCCGCTGCTCGCCCGACGACACCACGCTGGCGTTCTCCTCGGTGCTCCACCTCCTCGGTTCGGTACCGGAGTTCGCGGACGTAGGGCCGGGCGGCGACGACCGGGGAAGCGCGGCGCGGTTGTGGCGGCTGCTGCGTTCCTACGCGGACGAGACGCCGCTGATGGTGGCCGTGGACGACGTCCACCTCGCCGACGAGGCCTCGCGCCGCTGGTTCGTGGAGGCGGCCCGCCGTATCGACCGATTACCGGTACTCCTGGTGGTCACCGAGCGCAGTCAGTACGACATCGGCCCGCGGCCGGCCGGTCTGACCCACGCCCTGTCCCCCTCCGAGGTGCGCACCCACACTCTCGCCCCGCTCACCGACAACGCCTCGGCCGACCTGGTCCGGGCCGCCTTCCCGACGGCCTCCGACCGGTGGACGGCGGACTGTGTGCGGGCCGGCGCGGGCAGCCCGCTGCTTCTGCACGCCCTCCTCGACGACCTCGGCGGCGCCCCACCGCCGACGGCCGTCCCGAGGACGTGCGCCGCGCTGTACCCGGGCTCCTACCCGGCGGCCGTCTCCTGGTGGCTGGACAGCGCGGGCCCGGCGACGGCGGAGGTGGCCCGCACCCTCGCGGCGCTGGAACAGGCCGAACAACGCAGGGAACACGCCGAGCGTGCCGAGCGCACGGCACGGAGGGAACGAGCCGAGCGGGCAGAGCGCAGCGAGTGGCCGGAGAGCACCGCCGCCCGGAACACCGTCCCAGGCCCAGGCCCAGGCCCAGGCCCAGGCCCAGTCCCCGTTCCCGACCCCGCCCCCGTCTCCGTTCCCGGCCCGGTCCCGGGGCCCGGGCCCGCACGCGCGCCGGCCCCCGATCAGGACACCGATCCCGCAGGCCTGTCCGCCTCCGACGCCACCTCCGGCACCGTCCACGAAGCCCTGCCCGCCACCGATGCCGCCACCGACACCCTCGCCGCCCTCGTCGCCGACGCCTCCGGCGCCGACCCGGCCCGGGTCTGCGGGTGGTTCACCGCCATGACGCGGCTCGGCGTGCTGCGCCCGGACCCGGCCGGCCGGCCCCGCTACGCGCACCCGCTGCTGCGGGACGCCGTGCTCGGCGGCTGGTCCACCGCCCGCCGGCAGGACGCGCACCGGGCGCTCGCCCAGGCGATGCTGCGCCGCGGTGACCATCTCGACGCCGTGGCCCGGCAGTTGCTGGGCAGCGCACCGGCCGGCCTGCCCTGGGCGCTGCGCGTGCTGCGCGACGCCGCCACCGTGGCCGCGCGCGATGCCCGCCCCGGCGACGCCGTCCGCTATCTGCGCCGAGCCCTCCAGGAGCCGCTGCCCGACGACCTGCGTCAGCGGCTGCTCACCGAACTCGGCTCCCTGGAGTACGCCTCCGCGGACACCCCGGCGGGCATCCCCCGGCTGGCCGAGGCGCTCGACCTGCCCGCCGAACCCCGTGACCAGGTCCGTACGGCCATCGCGCTGGGGACCGCGCTGGCGGGCCGGGGGGAGGTCCGTACGGCGGTGGAGGTGCTGCGCCGGCTGGAGGCCAGGCTGGCCGCCCATCCCGACCTGGCGCGTACCCTCCAGACCGCGTCCGCGCTGCTCTCGGACCAGGACCAGACGGTCCGCCGGGAGGCCTACCGCTGGCTCACCGACACCGCCGAGCGTTCCCCGGAACTCGTCGGCGCCTCCGGCCAGGCGCTGCTCGTGCGCTACGCGGCGACCGCGGGCGATCTCCCGGCGCGGGAGGCGATGCGCCGGATGCGCACGCTCCTGACGGAACCCGCGGATCCCCTCGCCGAGCCGTTCCTGCTGGGCACGGCCGCCGCGGTGGCCCAGTGGGCCGACGAGCTCGACGAGGCGGAACGCCTCGTGGAACGCGGCCTGGCCGGCCAGCATCCGAGCCTGCTGCACCCGATGGAGAAGGCCCTGCTGGACACCAGGTGGGACATCACGGCGGCGCGGGGGGACTACGGCACCCTGCTCGCCGCCCTCCCCGGGGCGGCCCGCGCCCGGAGCACCGGCGGCGGCCCCGTCAACGCCGACGCGCACACCCTGCTGGCGCTGGTCGAGACGGGCCGTACGCCGGAGGCCCGCCGGCTGGCCGACACCTTCGACCTGCGCGCCACCCCCGACTCCTGGGAGCTCAACCGGTTCCTCTACGCGCGAGGCGTGCTGCGGTTCACCGAGGGCGATGTCGCGGGCGCCCTGCACGACTTCCTGGAATGCGGTCGGCGTCAGTCCGCCCGCGCCGTCCTCAGTCCGGTCGTCACGCCGTGGCGGACGGCGGCCGCGGAGTGCCGGCTGGCCCTGGGCAATCCCCAGGAGGCGCTGGCCCTGGCGACGGAGGAACTGCGACTGGCCCGGGTGTGGAACACCCCGCGCACGACGGGACGCGCGTTGCGTGTCCTGGGGCGGGCGACCCGGGGCCGACGGGGTCTGGAACTGGGCGCCGAGGCCGTGGCCGTGCTGCGGGACTCCCCGGCCGAGGCGGAACTCGTGGCGTCCCTCCTCGCCCACGGAAGGCAGCTGACCGACGCCGGTGAACGCGGGCGGGGCCGCGACCATCTGCGGGAGGGTGCCGAACGCGCCGAACGGCTCGGCAGCGTCCGCCTCCTGACCCACGCCGAACAGGCCCTGCGCACCGCCGGCGGCCGCCGCACCACCCCCGCCCACACCGGCTCCGGGGCCCTCACCGGCAGCGAACGCCGTATCGCGGAACTCGCGGCGGAAGGCCGCACCAACACCGAGATAGCGGAGCTCCTGCACGTGGCGCGCCGCACCGTGGAAACCCACCTGACCAGCACCTACCGGAAGTTGGGCATCCGGCGCAGGGGCGAGTTGCGGGGAGTGCTGGTCGACTGAGGCGGCTGCGTGGCACCGGGTGGCCGCGTACCCCCGGACCTACGATGAGGACATGGCCGTCGACCTCTTCGCAGGCATCCCCGTCAACGACTACGCAGCGGCCCTCGCCTGGTACGAGCGGCTGCTCGGCGACCCGCCGGCGTTCCTGCCGAACGACAAGGAGGCCGTCTGGGAGCTCGCCGAACACCGTTACCTGTACATCGAGCACCGCCCGGGTCACGGGGGCCACGCCCTGCACACGCTCTTCGTCGACGACCTCGACACCCGCGTCGCCGCCATCAACGAGCGCGGTCTGACCCCGACGCAGCGCGAGACCTACTCCAACGGCGTACGCAAGATCACCTACCACGACCCGGACGGCAACGAGATCGGCTTCGGCGGCGCCCCCCTCTGACCCCCGACGCCCGGGCACATCCAAGGGCGCGAGGCCAGGGCTGCGGCTTCCGGCACGCCGGCGGGTTCGTCGCGCCGCCGCTCGTCGTCCTCGACGTCCCGCGCAACGGCCGGAGAAAGGTGACGCGAATCACTCCGCGGCGGCGATCACTTCCCGCCCCGGCGCCGGTCGTACGGACATGACTGAACCTGTGAAGGGCCCTGCCAGTTATTTCCCGTCGATCGAGAAGAAGTACGGACGTCCGATCGCCGAGTGGAAGACCCTGATCCGGGCCTCGCCGCTCACCCGGCACATGGAGCTCGTGTCCTGGCTGAAGACCGAGCACGGTCTGGGGCACGGCCACGCCAACGCGCTGGTCGCGCACACGCTGGCGGAGGACGCCGGGGCGTGAGCCCCGGCCGGGCCCCTGCCGGGGCTCAGCGGCCGTTCGCGGCGTTGCCGTTGCCCTTGGCCGGGGCCCGGCGACGGCCCTGGGCGGTGGGTCGTCCGCCCTGCGCGGTGGGACGGCCGCCGCCCTGGGCCGCGGGACGGCCACGGCGCGAGCGCGCGGTGGACGCCGAGCGCGCGGGACGCTCCTCGGCGGCCGGCGGCGGAGTGAGGACGACGGGCACGCCGGACGGCGCCTGCGCACCGGTGATCCGGGTCAGCTCGGTCCCGCCCGAGCGGACCCGGGTGGTCTGCGGGGTGATGCCGGCGTCGGCCATCAGACGCGTCATCTCCCGGCGCTGGCTGGGCAGGACCAGGGTGACGACGGTGCCGGACTCGCCCGCGCGTGCCGTACGGCCGCCGCGGTGCAGGTAGTCCTTGTGGTCGGCGGGCGGGTCGACGTTGACGACGAGGTCGAGGTTGTCGACGTGGATGCCGCGGGCCGCGACGTTGGTCGCCACCAGCACCGTGACGTGGCCGTCCTTGAACTGGGCCAGCGTCCGGGTCCGCTGGTTCTGCGACTTGCCGCCGTGCAGGGACGCGGCGCGCACGCCGACCGCCAGCAGCTTCTTCGCCAGCCGGTCCGCCGCGTGCTTGGTGTCCAGGAACATGATCACGCGTCCGTCGCGGGCGGCGATCTCCGTCGTCGTGGCGTGCTTGTCCTCGTCCTCCACGTGCAGCACGTGGTGCTCCATCGTGGTGACGGCGCCCGCCGACGGGTCGACCGAGTGGACGACGGGGTCGTGCAGGTAGTTCCGCACCAGCCGGTCGACGTTACGGTCCAGGGTCGCCGAGAACAGCATGCGCTGACCGCCGGGAAGCACCTGGTCGAGCAGCTGCGTCACCTGCGGCATGAAGCCCATGTCGGCCATCTGGTCGGCCTCGTCGAGGACGGTGATGGCGACCCGGTCCAGCCGGCAGTCGCCCCGGTCGATGAGGTCCTTGAGGCGGCCGGGCGTGGCCACGACCACCTCGGCGCCGCCGCGCAGGGCGCTCGCCTGCCGGCCGATCGACAGACCGCCGACCACCGTGGCGATCCGCAGCCGCAGGGCGCGGGCGTAGGGGGTGAGGGCGTCGGTGACCTGCTGGGCCAGCTCCCGGGTGGGCACGAGGACCAGGGCCAGCGGCTGCCGGGGCTCGGCCCGCTGCCCGGCCGTACGGGCCAGCAGCGCGAGGCCGAAGGCGAGGGTCTTGCCGGAACCGGTGCGACCACGGCCCAGGACGTCCCGGCCGGCCAGCGAGTTCGGCAGCGTCGCGGCCTGGATCGGGAACGGGGTGGTCACCCCTTCCGTACCGAGGGCGGTGAGCAGCGGTTCGGGCATGTCGAGTTCGGCGAACGACTCGACCGCCGGCAGCCCCGGGGTGAGGGTGACGGGCAGCGCGAATTCACCGCCGGACGCGGCGGGACGACTCCCGCGTCCACTCCGCCCGGGCTTGGCCGAACGGGAGGGGGCGCCCTGGCGCCGGTCCGTACGGGAGCGGACGGAGCTGTTGCGGTTCATCCGATACCTTCCTCGAAAGGGCAAAATGCCATGGGCCGGGGCCCGCACTCAGGAGTACGGGCCCCGGCCACTAGTCCGCGTGATGCGCAGCCGATCGCGTCAGCGTCAGCGTCAGGCGGCGTCAGGCGGTTCAGGCGGGCTGGATGTTCTCCGCCTGCGGGCCCTTCTGGCCCTGAGTGACGTCGAAGGTAACCTTCTGGCCTTCCTGAAGCTCACGGAAGCCGGACGTGGCGATGTTCGAGTAGTGGGCGAACACGTCAGCGCCGCCACCGTCCTGCTCGATGAAGCCGAAGCCCTTTTCCGAGTTGAACCACTTCACGGTGCCAGATGCCATGTTGAATCTCCCTATGGGGCAATGCCCGGACTCCGCACCTTGCGGACCCGGGTGCGGCAGGATCGGGAAAGCACCGAAAACAAAAAGAGTGCCCGTCGACGGATGGTCGAAGAGCACTCAAAAGCCTCTGGTAACCGAAACTGCCACTTTTATCACGGTAGCACAGGTCCGGATGCGGGGCCGGGGACCGGGCGGACGTCACACACCTGTGTCGAGCACGCGCGTCCCCCGACGAGAACGTCAAGATCGTCCAGCTGCCCGGAGACCGGTGAGCACCCGGGCCTCCCCTTGTATAACGGGATCATGATTTATCACGTCGTACCGCTCGACGACTGGAACACCGACCCCGAGCGGCCCTACGCGCCCGCCTCGCTCGCGCAGGACGGGTTCGTGCACTGCTCGCCGGACGAGAGGACCACGCTCGCCGTCGTCAACGCGTTCTACCGGACCGGCGCCCGGCCGCTGCTGGCGCTCGTGCTCGACGAGGATCGGCTCACCGCGACCTGCGCGTGGGAGGCGGCCGCGCCCGTCCCGCCGCCCGGGGTCGCCGAAGACACGCTGTTCCCGCACGTGTTCGGACCGATCGACCGGGACGCCGTGACCCGCGTCCTGGCGGTCGACTGGGACGAGCACGGCACGGCGACAGGCCTGACGGATCTCGGCTGACGGATCTCGGCCGGCGGGCGGTCGCCGACAGACACGGGCCGACCGCCGCCGGTGCGAGGACCGGACGATCCGCTCCTGACGTCGACGGGGGTGCGGGAGGAGTGGATCCGGTCGTCCCGCACCATCGTCCGGCCGGCCGTTTCACCGGCGCGGCTTCACCCTGCGGAACCGCTGCCGCCCGGCCCGGGACGACGAGCCGGCCCGTTCCAACCGGCGTCAGTCCCCCACGTGTTCAGGGCGTCCAGGGCGCTCAGAGGTCGAACTCGTGCGGCGGGAGGTCGAGGGTGAAGCAGGCCTCCCGCACGATGCCCTGCTCGGTCTTGTCGAAGTCGCCGTCGGCGCCGCCGATGACGATGCCGATCTGGATGACCGCCCGTGCCTCGGCCGGCTTCTTCTTCGCCTTGGCGATCTCCTGCAGAACACTGACCTTGCCGAAGTCGAAGTCGGTGGTCAGCTTGTTGAGGTTGTCGTCGAAGCGGCGCTGGAGATCCGTGGCGTCGAAGTTCTGCAGCACCTCGTTGGTCGCGATCAGCTGCGCCACCCGGCGCCGCTCGGCCGGGTCGATGGTGCCGTCCGCCGCCGCGACCAGGGCGCACATCGCCATGCTCGCGTCGCGGAAGGCGCCGCTCTTGAGGTCGTTCTTCTTCGACATGAGCTGGGTCTGCATCGTCGACGCGGACTCCTTGACGCGGTCCCACAGGGCCATGAGAACTCCAGAAGGTCGGGGCGGAGACAAGTGACTGCACAGGATCTACAGCAACGTAGAAACTCACAGCCGCCCCGATAAGTTCCCCCGGCCCCGGGCGCCCCAAGCGCCCCGGTAGCCCGGCCCGGCAGCCCGGCCCGGCAGCCCGGTCGGGCAGCCCCCGGTCCGGACAGTCAGCTGAGGCAGATCAGTCCGAGCAGGCAGACGTCCGATGGCGAGGTCCCCGCGGGCGCGCCGCTCGACGAGGAGGACGAAGAAGACGAGGAAGACGAAGTCGACGACGAACCGGATGAGTTGGAGGCGTTCGAGGCGGAGGTCGAGGTCGAGGTCGACGAATCCGCGGCGTCGTCCGCGGTGGAAGCGGACGACTGCTGCCCGCCGGTTCCGCTCATACCGGTCGTGTCCGTGGTGCCGGCCGTGCCGGCGGGAGCGGTGACGTGTCCGTCGGAGGACGAGGATCCGGTCCGCTGCTGCCGGGGGGCCGACGGCTCCGTGGCGGGGGTGGAGGCGAGCGAGTCCGGGTGGGTGTTCGCCGACGACCGCGACGGGGCGCCGGTCGAGGGCGTGGCCCGGTGCGCGTCGGAGCGGGTCACCGTCGGGCGGGTGTGTTCCAGCGTCGGTTCCTCACCGCCCGCCGTGGGCGGGGTCTCCGGAGCCGTGGCCGCCTGCGCCTGGTCGCCGGTCTGGCGGTCCAGCGCGGCGAAGGTCAGTCCGCCTCCGACGAGGGCGACGGCCGTGGCGACCACGGCCCGGCGCTGGTTCTTCTTCCAGCGGGCCAGCTGCCGCCGCCGGGCCGCACGCCCCTGGGGCGCGGGGGGAGCGGACGGCTCGCTCTCGTGGTCGGGCGATGCGGCGGCCGACGGCGCCACATCGGTGTACGTCGTCGTCGGCGACGTCCGTGCCGGCGCGGGAGCGGACATCCGCGTCGGCGACGGCGACGGGGCCGTTGTCCGGGTCGGCATCGCGACCCGGGCCGGTGCGATGCCGCGGCCGACCGTGACCGGCGCGATGTCCGGAGCGTAGGCCCCGCATCCGGGGCACACCAGGGCGCCGTTGAGATGCCGGCGACACGTGGAGCAGTAGTCCATCTGCGGTCTTCCTACGCGGGGGTCCGATGGCCGGAACGCTAACGAGTCGTTCGGAGGACTGTGTGCAGTCTGTGTGACGCTCCTGCACGGATCCCTTGAGGAGGTTGGGCGTACCCGGACACGCACATCGTCTCCGTCCACAGATGTGAACAGAGAACAGGTACGCGTCTCTTGACGCGCTCACGCCACGCACCTAACTTCCGATGGAAAGCGCTTTCTGGTTCGGCCGACCGCACTCGTTCCGTTCCTGGAGATGAATCATGCAGCTGAGATCCGTCACGACCTGCGTCAGCCTGCTGGCAGGGGCGCTCGTCGCGCTATCCGGCACCACGGCCCAGGCGGCCACCACCACCCGCTACGAGGCCGAGACCTCCCCGGCGGTCTGCGCCGGCACCATCGACTCCGACTGGACCGGCTACTCCGGCAGCGGGTTCTGCAACGGCACCAACGCGACGAGCGGTTACGCCCAGTTCACCGTGAACGCGGCGACGGCCGGCACGGCGACGCTGAACGTCCGCTTCGCCAACGGCACCACCACGGCCCGCCCGGCCTCCCTGGTCGTCAACGGTACGGCCGTGCAGACGCCGTCCTTCGAGGGCACCGGCGCCTGGACGACCTGGGTGACCAAGACGCTCACCGTGTCCCTCAACGCGGGCAGCAACACCGTCCGGCTCACCCCGACCGCCGCGGCGGGCCTGCCCAACGTCGACTACCTGGAGGCGACGACCGCCGACAGCACGACACCCCCGGCCGGCGGCGCGATCTACGTCGCACCGGGCGGCACGGACGGCGCGGCCGGCACCCAGTCGGCGCCGACCACCCTCACCTCGGCGATCAGCCGGGTCACCGCGGGCGGCACGATCTATCTGCGCGGCGGCACGTACGCCCAGTCGTCGACGGTCACCGTCCCGGCGACCAGCAGCGGCACGGCGGCCGCGCGCACCACCCTGTCCGCCTACCCGGGTGAGACGCCGGTCCTCAACTTCTCCGCGCAGAGCGAGAGTTCGACGAACCGCGGGCTTCAGCTGTTCGGCTCGTACTGGCATGTCTACGGTCTCGTCGTGGAACACGCCGGTGACAACGGGATCTACGTCGGCGGCAGCGACAACGTCATCGAGCGCACCGTCACCCGCTACAACCGCGACACCGGGCTCCAGCTCGGCCGGATCGCCTCCAGTACCCCCGCCGCCCAGTGGCCGGCCCGCAATCTGGTCCTGAGCGCCGAGTCGCACGACAACGCCGACTCCGACGGCGAGGACGCCGACGGGTTCGCCGCGAAGCTCACCACCGGAACCGGCAACGTCTTCCGGTACGCCGTCGCGCACAACAACATCGACGACGGCTGGGACCTCTACACCAAGACGGACACCGGAGCCATCGGTCCGGTGACCGTCGAGGACTCCCTCTCCTACAACAACGGCACCCTCTCCGACGGCACCGTGAACACCAACGGCGACCGCAACGGCTACAAGCTCGGCGGCGACGACATCGCCGTCAACCACGTCGTACGGCGCAGCATCGCCTACCGCAACGGCCATCACGGGTTCACGTACAACAGCAACCCGGGCTCGATGGCCGTGTCGAACAACCTGAGCATCGACAACGCCGAGCGCAACTACTCGTGGGACGCGGGGACCTCGGTGTTCCGTAACAACACGTCCTGCCGGTACAACGTCAGCGGCTCCAACGACAAGACCGTCGGTGACGCCGACAGCACCAACCAGTTCTGGACCGGCGCCAACGGCTCCCGGTGCGCCTCCGCCTACGGTGGCGCGCTCGCCTGGTCCTTCGCCTCGACCGGCCAGCTGGTGGTGACGCTGGGCGGCAGCAGGGTGACGCTCTAGCCGAGCGGCCGGTACGGGTGCCGGGGGAGGCTTCCCCTCGCACCCGTACGCGGCGTCCGGGGCACGATCCGCCGGACGGTTCCTAGCCGTCGATGTCGAGCGCCGTGCCGTACAGCCGGTCCACCTTCAGCCGGACGACCACGCGGCGCTCGGCGACCTGCTGCTCCAGGAAGCCGTTCTCGTCCTCGGGCCGCGCGTCCGCCGGGATCATCCCGAGCAGCTCCCGCCCGACCGCGTCACCGGGGACGGCCGTGACCTCGGAGACCTCGGCCTCGCCCTCGGCGACGGCGAACGACCACACGTCGTCCCCCGCTACGTGCAGGGCGGCATGCGGGTCGCGGCGCAGGTGCCGGAGCTTGACGCGGTCGGCCGTCGTCGAGAACCGCACGATCCGCGCGTCGGCGTCCCAGCTGTAGACCATCGTGGTCAGGTGCGGGTGGCCGGTACGCCGGACGGTGGCGAGTGTGCCGAACCGCTGTCGGCCGAGCAGTTCGGAGAGTGCTTCGTCGGACAGGGTGCGGGGCGCGGGACCTTGAGTCATGACGACGTCAACTCCCGTGCGGCCTTGGGTATTTCGTGTCCGTGGGTGAGATCGGGCCGGTCAGCTCGCCGACCGGCCGGTCAACGCGTCGAGTTCGGCCGTGAAGAGCAGGGCGGGGTCGAAGCCCATTCCGGTGAAGTGGCCCGCCAGTTCGAGGGACAGGACGCCGTGCAGGCGGGTCCAGCAGGTCAGGGCTCGCTGGAGGGCGGCGGGCGGGGCGGGGTGGCCGCCCGTCCACTGGTCGCCGAGGCCTTCGAGGTGGGCGGCGAGCGGCGTCGGGGAGCCGTCGGCGGGCAGGCCGGCGCAGGCGTCGAGCAGGGCCGTCATGATCTCGGACGCGATCGTGGTGACGTCGTCGGGCGCGTGGTAGCCCGGGACGGGGGTGCCGTAGACGAGGAAGTACCGCTGGGGATCGTCCAGAGCCCAGTCGCGCAGGGTGTGTGCCAGCCCGGTCAGGCCGCCGCCCGCGGCCGAGGCGGCGCGGAAGGCGTCGGCGAGGCTTCGGTACGCGTCCCGGACGAGTTCGGTGATCAGCTCGTCGCGGCCGGCGAAGTACCGGTACAACGCGGGTCCGCTCATCCCCATCTGCTTGGCGATCGCGTTGAGGGAGAGCGCCGACGCCCCCGCCGTGGCGATCTGCTCCCAGGCGCGCTCCTTGACCTCCGCCCGCACCTGGGCGCGGTAGCGCTCGCGCGGGGTGGTCGTGCCCGTCTCCGCCATGACCCTGCCGCCACCTCTCCACTCGCACGCTCTCGGGCTGCCGCTTCTACAGCCCCAAGATTTAGTTAGAGGCTATCACGAACGTTATTGACACCCTCCTGCGTTCTGCGTTACAACTTCTAACGAACGCAAGCAGAGGTAACGCTCATTGGAGGTCGTCATGAACCCCGAGGGACTCGTCGAGGTCGTCCTGCCGGGCAAGGTCGAGCCGGAAGGGCTGCGGATCCGGCACGGAGCCGTCCCCACCCCGGGGCCCGGGCAGGTGCTGATCCGCATGGAGGCGACCGGGATCTCCTTCGCCGAGCAGCAGATGCGCCGCGGCCGCTACTACGACCAGCCGCCCTTCCCCTTCGTCCCCGGCTACGACCTGGTCGGCACGGTGCTGACGACCGGCGACGGCGTGGAGCCCCAGCTGGCCGGCACCCGGGTGGCCGCCCTGCTCAAGGTCGGCGGCTGGGCCAGTCATGTCCTCGTCGACGCCGCCGACGTGGTGCCGGTACCCGCCGGGATCGACGCGGCGGAGGCGGAGACCCTGGTGGTCAACGGCATCACCGCCTGGCAGATGCTGCACCGCAGGGCACGGATCCGCTCGGGCGGCACCGTCGTCGTGCACGGCGCCAACGGCGGCGTCGGCTCGATCCTGGTCCAGCTGGCCCGGGCCGCCGGTGTACGGGTGATCGGCACGGCGTCGACCCGCCACCACGACGCTCTGCGGCAGCAGGGAGTCACCCCCGTCGACTACCGCGCCGGTGACCTGGCGGCGCGTATCCGCGAACTCGCCCCCGGCGGCGTGGACGCCGTCTTCGACCACGTCGGCGGCCGGGGCATCGTCGACTCCTGGCGGCTCCTCGCCCCCGGCGGCACGCTCGTCTCGTACGGCACCGCCTCCACGCGGGACGACGAGGGGTCCAAGCAGTGGCCCGTGCTGAAGCTGCTCGGCCGACTGTGGCTGTGGAACGCGCTGCCCAACCGCCGCCGCGCCTACTTCTTCAACGTCTGGGCCGGCCGCGCCCTGGCCAGGAACCGCTTCCGGGCCCGCCTGCGGGCCGACCTCACCGAGGTTTTCGCCGCCCTCCAGCGCGGCGACGTGACACCCCGGATCGCGGCCCGGCTCCCGCTCGCCGACATCGCCGACGCCCTCCGTCTGGCCGAGTCCGGAACGGTTGCCGGCAAGGTCGTCCTCCACCCGTAGAGGTGCTCCCTCGCGGGCGCTCTCCGTCCGGAGGGTCTCCTCCACCTGAAGGCTCCGCCACCTGCTGAACGACCCGCCCACACCCGCCACACCGGCCCACGAGGCCATCGAGCCATCGAGCCGCCATGCCATCGGACCGAGGAACCCTCATGCCCCGCACCAGGACACTGACATTCGCGCTCCCGCTCGCACTCGCCGTCGTCGGCACCCTCGCCACCCCGGCCCCGGCAGCCGTCCCCGCCCCGGTCGCCATCCCCGTCCCGGCCACCGCCGCCCCGGCCGATCGGGTGACGCCCGCCCCGGCCGCCGTCCGGCACAGCCGTACGTCTCAGTGCCGAGGCCAGGGGGTGGATGCCTCCGCCCGCATCCGCTACCACTCCGACGTGGTGATCGAGGCGCCGCTGAGCACCGTCTGGAAGCTGCAGACCGACGTCGAACGCTGGCCGTCCTGGCAGCCGCCCGTCCTCACCGCCGCACGCCTCGACACCGGCCGGCTCGGCACGGGCTCGGCGTTCCGCTGGACCACTCCCGTGCCCGCCACGCCCACCACCCCCGCCACCGCCCTCGAGATCACCTCCACCGTCCGCCAACTCCGTCACCGGACCTGCGTCCTGTGGAGCGGGCCCGCGATCGGTCGGGGACTGCGCATCGACGAGGGCGTCCACCTGTGGACCTTCACCGAGGTCGAGGGCGGCGTCCGCGTCCACACCGAGGAGACCTGGACCGGCGACCAGGTCGAAGCAGATGTCCCCACCGCGACCGCGGCGCTCGGCGCGGGTCTCGAAGCCTGGCTCCACGACCTGAAGACCGCCGCCGAACACCGCCGGAAGTGACGGCGCGCGTACGAACCTCTACGCCGGGACCCGTAGGAGCCGCGTGGGGCGAGTGTGGCGCAGGTCATGCAGGGGAAGCCGGTGCCGGGTGCCGGACGGCCTTCCCGTGACCGGTACCGCTTCGGCCGGACCTTTCCGCGCGACGTCCGCGACATCGGCTGCGCGACCGTGCGGGCCAGGTACTCGGCGACGTCTTCGCCCGTCTCCACCCGGCGCTCTGCGCGGACCTGCTGGTGTGGGGGCGCCCGTGGCAGGCGCCGTCGACGGCTCGGGCGAGTCCCTGGCGGGCGTGCTCCCGCCGCTCGCCACCGCCACCCGGGCCGACTGGTGTTCCCCGTGCTGCCGGAGGGCGTCGCGATGTTTCTCGTCGGTGTGGCGTTCGGCGCGCTGGTCGACGCCACGGTCATCGGCTGGCGCGCCCGCGCCCCGCGCCGGGGCGAGCGCCCGGACCGGACGCTGCGAGCTCAGCCGGAGCCGGAGCTGTCGGACGTCTCGTTCGCGGCGCGGCGGTACTCGGCGTTGATGCGCTGAGCCTCCTCGAGCTGGTCCTCGAGGATGACGATGCGGCACGCGGCCTCGATCGGGGTGCCCTTGTCGACGAGCTCGCGGGCGCGGGCGGCGATCCGTAGCTGGTAGCGGGAGTACCGGCGGTGTCCGCCCTCCGAGCGGAGCGGCGTGATCAGCCGGGCCTCGCCGATGGCTCGGAGGAAGCCCGGAGTGGTGCCGAGCATCTCTGCGGCCCGGCCCATCGTGTACGCGGGATAGTCGTCGTCTTCCAGACGACCGCCGAGCGGGGTATCTGCTGTCATGTCACCTCGTAGTACAACGCGTCGAGGGGCCCTGGTGCCGTACGGCACCAGGGCCCCGAGGGAAATTCAACACCATCGGTCGGCTGTACTGCTGCGCCGACCTTCTGTTTTCGCTACCCGGGCCCGTTCTCGGGGCGGGGGCGCGAGGATCGCGGCTGCGTGACCGGGGACCACCTTCCAATCGATGGCCTTGCGGTACCCGTACCCGGAGGCTTCCTCGGGCCGGGCGATCCTGATGGCGTATGCGTTTCCGTCCTTCCTCTGAACCGACCACTGGCTGGTCGCGTCTACGAAAGAAACGCTACCCAAGCCGCATGCCAATGTCTACCTTCACCAGAGTAGATTTCAATCCTTCGGCGGGCAGGGGCGCCGCGCGGACCCACCACGCGGTGAGGGCCCTGCCGACAGATGTCGGCAGGGCCCTCACGGTGTTACCGGGTCTTCGACCCGTCAGGCCTCCCACGTCGCGGGGGCGCCGAGCAGCGCCGAAGCGCTCTCCAGCGGCGTCAGAACCTGTACGGGTTCGGCGGGGTGATCGTGGCAGGTGAAGCCGAGGCGGGCCATGGCCCGGACGACCTCGCCGCCGGTGAAGTCACGGCGGTCCTGGCGGGTGATGATCTCCCCCACCTGCTTGACGGGGTACCGGCGGCGGCCGATGGTCACGGACTCACCTGTGACGGGCTCGGGCGAAATGCCCTTCATCGAGTCGATGACGCCGTCCTTGGTGAGGTCGAACGGGTACCGGGCGATGACACAGCGCATGTTGCCTCACAGAGAGAAGGAGCAGGGCCTCGACGAGGGCAGGACCGCAGCGTCGAGCACGTCCCGCAGGCGGAGCCGGTCCGTGTACGTGGCCCCCGCGCGCAGAACGGCCAGCTGGGCTCGGGTGACCGAGCCCGTGCACTGGTCGTCGCCGTCGCAGAGGATCAGGTGATCGACCTGCGCACCGGCCATGACGGACAGGGCCACCTCGACGGTCATGTCGTCACGGACCCGGGGGCCGGACTCGTCGTGATGCCGCCGCGTACGCAGCGGGTGCGTCTGGACCGATGTCACTGGTGCCTCCTGCGCAGATGGGGGAGCCTTCCGGCCGAGTGGGCCGGGTCCGGCATCAGGCCGCCGGGTTGACGGCGGGCCGGTTCAGGCTCGGCCGCCCGCGGCGGCCCCGGAACGAGGAGGAGCGGGACGAGGACGACGAGGGGGACGAGGACGACGGTGTGCGCCGACGAGGCGTGGCCGCGACCGGCGCGGTGATGACGACCGGGACACCGGAGGGCGTCCGGGCACCGGTGACGCGGCTGAGCTCCGCCTCACCCGAGCGGACCTGGGTGATCTGCGGGGTGATGCCGGCCGAGACCATCAGCCGGCTCATGCCGCGCCGCTGGTCGGGGGTCACCAGGGTCACGACGCTGCCGGACTCGCCGGCCCGTGCCGTACGGCCGCCGCGGTGCAGATAGTCCTTGGGGTCGCTCGGCGGATCCACGTTGACGACCAGGTCGAGGTTGTCGACGTGGATGCCCCGGGCCGCGACGTTGGTCGCCACCAGCACCGTGACGTGGCCGTCCTTGAACTGGGCCAGCGTCCGGGTGCGCTGCGGCTGGGACCGGCCACCGTGCAGGGCCGCGGCGCGGACGCCGTTGTGCAGCAGGTGCTTGGTCAGCTGGTCGACCGCGTGCTTGGTGTCCAGGAACATGATCACCCGGCCGTCCCGTGCCGCGATCTCGGTGGTCGTCTGCTGCTTGTCCGTGCCGTGCACGTGGAGAACGTGGTGCTCCATCGTGGTGACGGCACCCGCGACCGGGTCGACCGAGTGGACCACCGGGTCGACCAGATAGCGGCGGACCAGCAGGTCCACGTTGCGGTCCAGGGTGGCGGAGAAGAGCATCCGCTGCCCGTCGGCCCGCACCTGGTCGAGCAGCGCGGTGACCTGGGGCATGAAGCCCATGTCGGCCATCTGGTCGGCCTCGTCGAGGACGGTGATGTCGACGGCGTCCAGTCGGCAGGCGCCCCGGTCGATCAGGTCCTTGAGCCGCCCCGGCGTGGCCACGACGACCTCCGTGCCGTTGCGCAGCACGCCGGTCTGCCTGCCGATCGACATCCCGCCGACCACGGTCGCCAGCCGCAGACCCACGGAGCGGGCGTACGGGGCGAGCGCGTCGGTGACCTGCTGGGCGAGTTCGCGGGTCGGTACGAGGACCAGCGCGAGCGGCTGTCGCGGTTCGGCGCGTCGGCCCGCCGTACGGGCGAGCACCGCGAGACCGAAGGCGAGGGTCTTGCCCGAGCCGGTGCGGCCGCGGCCGAGCACGTCGCGGCCCGCGAGCGAGTTCGGGAGGGTCGCCGCCTGGATCGGGAACGGTATGGCCATGCCCTCGCGGCCCAGCGCGGCCAGCAGCCGGTCCGGCATCGCCAGGTCGGCGAACGACTCGACCGCGGGCAGCGCGGGAGTGATCGTCTTCGGCAGCGCGAACTCGCCCTGCGGCGAGATCCGCCGGCGTCCGCCGTCGTTGCCGCGGCGAGGAACGCCGGAGCGGTCGGGCCGGGAGCGGTGATCGGCGAAGCGATCGTTCCTGCGGGTGGGCGTGCGTGCGTAGTTCATGGGACCTTCCTTGATGCGTCGGCGCGTATCAAGGAATTCCCGCGGCACAGGTGCGGCGCTGAGAATCGCGAGAACGGGCCAAAGGCGATGGCGTCGAATCAGGTCGACGGCAAAAGATGCGCCGCGGGTTTTACCGCGTGAATGCAGCGAGCTGGGGCCCGCACCCCAAGGTGCGGGCCCCAGCTGCGAAACTATTGTGTCCGCGTCAGCGTGGGTCAGGCGGGGACGATGTTCTCGGCCGTCGGGCCCTTCTGGCCCTGGGCGATGTCGAACGTCACCTTCTGGCCCTCCTGGAGCTCGCGGAAGCCCTGGGCGGCAATGTTCGAGTAGTGGGCGAAGACGTCGGGACCGCCGCCGTCCTGCTCGATGAAGCCGAAGCCCTTTTCAGCGTTGAACCACTTCACGGTGCCAGCAGCCATTTTGAATCTCCTTCGGGAACGGTGTCGGAATCCACCCTGTGCGGATCCCGGTCGCCGTGATGATCACCCCGTCGGAAAGAACCTTCTGGAGACCACAACTGCAACTGCTAAAGACAGTAGCACGCCACGATCGACAGCGCGTGACCGATAATTACGCTCCGTCTGTCGGTCGAGAAATACTCATCGTGCGTCCCGTCCATTTCTTACTTCGCGACGACAGATAATGCCTCACCGGCGCCGCCGGGCCGTGGTGTGGCGCGGCGACCGGGGTCGCCGCGCCACGGAGGCGGTGTTGCGGGAATGCCGGGGTCAGCTCGCGGTGCAGGAGACCGTCGGCCAGGTCCAGTTGCCGTTGGGCTGGATGGTGACGCCGAAGTTGTTGCCGCTGCCGTTGGGTTTGGCGGTCAGTACCTGGGCGCTGGGATAGGCGGCGCTGATGTTCCAGGTGGAGAGGACCTTCGCCGGGGAGGGCACGTTCATGGTCACGGTCCAGTTGCTGGAACCGGTGACCGCGACGTTGAGGTTGTACCGGTCGCTCCACTGCTGGCCCGCGGACAGGGTGGCGGTGCAGGCACCGGTACCGCCACCGCCGCCACCGCCGCCGCTGTCGTCGGGGGCCACGGCCCGGCCGGTCTGGGCGGAGATCTTCCCGGCGCACAGGCCGCGAGCGGCCAGACCCTGCGCGATGCGCGGGATCGCGGCGAGGGTGTTGGCGGGCCAGTCGTGCATCAGGATGACCTGGCCGTTGGTGAGCCGGCCGGCGGCCTGCACGATCGCGTCGGTGCTCGCGTTGTTCCAGTCCTGCGAGTCGACGTCCCAGATGATCTCGGTCAGACCGTACTTGGCCTCGACCGCCTTCACGGTCGCGTTGGTCTCGCCGTACGGCGGGCGGAACAGCACCGGGGTGCCGCCCCCCGCGCCGGCGACGGCCTGCTGGGTCCGGGAGATCTCCGAGTCGATCTGCGACTGGCCGAGCTGGGTCAGATGCGGGTGGGTGTAGCTGTGGTTGCCCACCCACATACCGGCGTTGACCTGGGCCCGGACCAGGGAGGGGTTGGCGGCCGCGTACTGGCCCTGGTTGAACATCGTGGCCCGCAGCCCGTTCTGGGTGAGGGCGTTGAGCAGGGCCGTCGTGGTGCCGCCGGGGCCGTCGTCGAAGGTGAGCCCGACGTACCCGCCGCACGCGGCGGCCTGTGCCGGGGCGGCGGCTGCCTGGACGGTGAGGGTGCACGCGGCGGCCGTCGCGACGACGACCAGCCTCGTGACCAGGGCGCGTAAGGAGTGATGGGGTCGGGTGCTCATACGGAGTGCTCCTCCAGCCTGGTGCGGGGGGTGGGGGTCAGCTCGCGGTGCAGGAGACCGTCGGCCAGGTCCAGTTGCCGTTGGGCTGGATGGTGACGCCGAAGTTGTTGCCGCTGCCGTTGGGTTTGGCGGTCAGTACCTGGGCGCTGGGATAGGCGGCGCTGATGTTCCAGGTGGAGAGGACCTTCGCCGGGGAGGGCACGTTCATGGTCACGGTCCAGTTGCTGGAACCGGTGACCGCGACGTTGAGGTTGTACCGGTCGCTCCACTGCTGGCCCGCGGACAGGGTCGCGGTGCAGGCACCGCCACCGCCGCCACCGCCACCGCCACCGCCCGAACCGGCGCCGTCCACCGTGATGTTGGAGTTGCCGCTGCTCTGGTATCCCTCGGTGGCGAGGATCATGTAGTAGCTGAAGTTGCCGAGGGGCATTCCGGCGCGGGCCCAGGCGTCGAAGTGGTTGCCGGTGGTGATGGTGCCGCCCGTCCGCTTCGACTGCCGGACGCTCCAGTACTGGTCGAAGGTCTTGGTGCCCTCGACGGACGGGGCGTTGTAGCGCGTCGTCTTGTAGATGTCGTACGTACCGCCGTCGCTGGTGACGGTCCCCATGTGCGTGCCGGTGGGCCGGTAGGTGCCCCAGTTGTCGACGATGTAGTACTCCACGAGCGGATTCGACGTCCATCCGTAGAGGGCCAGGTAGGCGTTGCCGGACGGGTTGAAGGTGCCCGAGTAGGTGACGCTGCGGCGCCCACCGGTGCTCCAGCCCTTTCCTGCGACGAAGTTCCCGGTGTTGCTCCATGAGGTGCTGTAGTTGCCGCCGGAGCCCAGGTTCATCGAGACCGTGCCCTGCGAGTCGGTCCAGAACGAGTAGTAGTAGCCGTTGTTGGTGCCGGTCTGGTTCGTGGTGACCACCGTGTCGGCGTGTGCGGTGCCGGGCAGGGTGAGCGCGGCCACGGCGACCAGCAGCATGGTGCAGACACCGCTGATGAGCAGCCTGAGTCGCTGTGCGGGTGCGGTTTTCATGTGCGTGCTTCCTCCTCGTCCTCATACGGCCGATGACGGCGCCAGTGTTGGCCGGGGCACGACAACTGTCAATACTTTCGGTTTACGCTTCGAAACATTCGGAGTCTGTGTGGCATGCGCGGGGGCATATATGCGCTGCTCAAGGGCCTATCGGGGCTTCTTCGTCAATTCACCTGAGCAAGATCGGTAAATGCAAGATCAAATGAACACTGGCCATATCTTCGAATGTTTCGGAAGATCACCGATCTTTCCAGGGCCGGACAATGCCGGAAGACGCCGGAAGTCCCCACCGCGTCGTGACGGCTCGCGCGCGTCACCAGTGATTCGCTGCCGCGACGGCGGCGGCCCGGGGTGGTGCTCCGGGCCGCCGCTGCGGCCACTCCCGGACCCGGCCGCGCGACTCCGCGGAGCGCCGTGTCAGCGAGTCGAGGCGTGGTCGGGGTCTCTCCTCCCCCTCAGGGCCACGCTTCCTCCGGGCGGGTCGTGCGGTGCGCCACGGCGTTGTCCGACGCGCCGGTGATCGAGGCGATGATCTGTTCCTGGGAGGTGGTGGTGACGTCGAAGAAGCCGTTGTTGCGACCGAGGCGAAGGACGGCGACCCGGTCGGCGACGGCCTTGATGTCCCCCATGTTGTGGCTGATGAGGAGCACCCCGAGGCCCCGGTCGCGCAGCTCCTCGATGAGGTCGAGGAGCTGGCTCGTCTGCTCGATGCCCAGGGAGGCGGTGGGCTCGTCGAGCAGGATCAGGCGGGGCTCGCCCAGGAACGACCGGGTGATCGCGACGACCTGCCGCTGGCCGCCGGACAGGGTGGCGAGCGGCACGCGCACGTCCGGGATGCGGATGGACAGGGTCTTGAGCAGTTCGCGGGTGCGGCGTTCCATCTCCACCTCGTCGAGGATGCCGAGCCGGTGGATCTCCCGGCCGAGGAAGAGGTTGGCGACGACGTCGAGGTTGCCGCACATCGCGAGGTCCTGGTAGACGGTCGCGATCCCCAGCATCTGGGCGTCCTGCGGACGCCTGATCTGGACGGCACTGCCCTGCCACTCGATGACGCCCCGGTCGGCTGGGCCGACCCCCGAGATCACCTTGACCAGGGTGGACTTACCGGCGGCGTTGTCGCCCATGAGAGCGACCACCTCCCCGGCCCTGATCTCCAGCTCGACGTCCGCCAGTGCCTGGACGGCGGCGAACCGCTTGGAGACACCGCGCAACGCGAGCAAGGGCTGAGCCGCCACGGGGTCACCTCCTTCCGCCTTCGGGGAAGACGCGTCACGTGAGTCCGGCCTTGTCGCGGGCGGACCTGAGCTCGGGGGTGCATAGCTGGTCGACGGTGTACATACCGTCCTTGACCACAGTGTCCTTGATAGTGCCGACGGTCACCGGGACGGACGGGAGCAGGACCGCCGGGACGTCCTCGGTCGTGGCGCCGTTCGTCATGACGATCCTGTCGCCGCGGGCCTCGGCGGCCATGGCCTTCAGGAGCGCCTCGCCCTGGAGCCTGCCGACCGTCGCGCCGTCGAAGGTCACGTGTCCGGAGATCGGGCCCTGGGCGAGCCGGTCGTAGGCGGCGGCCGGGATACCGGCCCGGTGCGCGGCCTCGACCGACGGGCGCAGCAGCTGGGGGTCGACGGCGGCGAGGATCGGTACGTCCACCTGTCGGGTGATCATGGACTCGATCTGCTGCCGCTGGACGGCCGGGTCGGACGTGGCGGCGACGGTCGGCGCCGGGCGGTCCGGGCAGAGCCGCTTCAGCTGCCGCTGGAGCAGGGGCTTGTCGAACTGTCCGAAGCGTGAGGCCCCGCCGCCCGGGAGCAGCACCCCCACGGTGAGACTGCCGTCACCGTCGCCGTCCCCCTCGCTTCCGCCGCAGGCCCTGGCCAGGAGGGGACCGGCGGCGACCGCCAGGGACGCGCGGGTGCGGGACCTGCGTTTCACGGCCGGACGGCCGGCACCGAGACCCATCTTCGGTTCCTTAGGGCATTTGTCCGCGATTGCCCCGAATCAGGCACTGATGCCAAGCGTAGCCAAGGCGCTCTAGTCGGCGCGTCCGGCGGTCCAGGTGATGCGTGGGGGCTCGACGCGTGCGCAGAGGGGCCCGCCCTGCGCGTCGGTGAGACCGAGGCGTCCGACCAGCAGTCCGCCCCGGGCGGCGGCGTCGAGCACGTCGGCCGGGACGGCGTCGAGCATGAGCTTGGCGCGGCGGAACATCGTGAAGACGCCCGATCCGTCGACCGTTCCCCACGACAGGTAGACGAACCGCCGGCCCAGACGGTCCTGGACGTAGGGCCCCCTGACCTCGATGCCGTTCGGGGAGGCGCTCGTGGTGCAGTCCAGGGTCCAGGTCGCGGACGGCGCGTCGCCGGGCTGCGGCTCGAGCAGCTCGGCCGGACGGTCGCGGCGCTGCACGGCGACGTGCAGGTTGCCGTACGCGGGGACCCTGCCGTCGGCGGAGGCCGGTCGGGTGAGGCCGGGCAGGTCGACGGCGTCGATGCGGATGCGCATACCGGCCATCATCCCGTGTCCGCCCGCGCCGGGGAGACGCGGCACCTGGTCCGCTCCGGAGCGGAACCTCGGACGTCCGTTCGACATCAAGCAGTGGGCGGGCCGAGGCGTACGGATGACATGGGGTGCACGCGATGGACAGGCGGATCAGGGGAGCGGCGCTGGCCTGCGTCCTTCTCGTGACGGGTGTCGCGACGGGCTGCGCGACCGAGCCCCCGGCGGAGTCCCGCCGCCCCACCGCCCCGTCCCGCTCCGTGGCGCCCACCGGGTCGCCCACCGGGTCACCCGGCGGCGAGGCGGGCGCGCGGGCGGGCGTCGAGGCGGCATACGCCAAGTGGGGCCTCGAACCGCTGGCCGCGGCGCCCGCCCCGCCCGACGCCAAGCCGGTCGGGCTGCCGGCCGCCGCCGGCCCGGTGCCGGTGATCAGCGAGATACCCACCCAGGAGAAGATCGTCTTTCTCACCTTCGACGACGGCGCGGAGAAGGACCCGGAGTTCCTGACGATGATGCGGGAACTGAAGATCCCCTTCACGATGTTCCTGACGGACTCCGCCATCAGCGCGGACTACGGCTACTTCGGCAGGCTCCAGGCTCTCGGCGACGGCGTCCAGAACCACACGCTGACCCACCCGAACCTGCGCACCCTGGGCGCGGCCGCGCAGAAACGCGAGATCTGCGGCCAGCAGACCAAGCTGAAGGATCGATACGGCACCGCGCCCCGGCTGTTCCGGCCGCCCTACGGCAACTGGAACGAGGACACCCGGGCCGCCGCCGCGTCCTGCGGCATCGAGGCGATCGTCCTGTGGCGCGAGTCCATGCAGATCAAGAACATGCAGTACCAGCGCGGCGACAAGCAGCTCCACCCGGGCGACATCGTGCTGGCCCACTTCCGTGGACCGTCCGAGCTCAAGGGCACGACCATGACCGAGATGACGGCGAACATGCTGCGGCACATCCAGGAACAGGGTTTCACGGTCGCCCGCCTCGAGGACTACCTCTAGGCCGTCCGCCCCCGCTTCGCGTCCGCCGACCGGCTCCCCGCGCCGACCGCCTCCGGATGCCGCGGGGCGGCCGCGACCCGCCGGTCCACGCCGTCCGCCGCTCACCGACGCCGACCGTTACCCACTTTCGAGTGACGGCCCGTCTTCCGGTGGGGTGGCGTGACATGGCGTCCGGGCGGCACAGGTCAGCTCCCGTAAGAGGGTGTCGGCTGTCGGGACGTCAACTTCGCGACACGTTCACTTACATGGACGTTGCAGCCGAGAGTCACAGAGATATGGACAACACGTAACACACGCCACGTTTCCCACCCATCTTCCGCACCCCGTGGACAGAGTGTGTGTGCGGCCAGCCGACCGCACCCGCACATCGCATCGACTTCCACGGCGTCCTCGAAGGCCGCAGTGGAAAGGTGCCCGCACATCCCAGGGGAACTCTTTGTCCACTTCCGCTTCTGTCACCGCCCGTCGCCTGACCGCCGCCGCCCTCACGGCCGGCGCCGTGGTCGGCGCCATGGCACTGCCGGCCTCCGCGTCCGACCACGCTCGTCCCGACCGCCCCGAGGTGCGGATCAGCGCCGTCCAGTACGACGCCCCCGGACGTGACGACCGCTCCCGGAGCTCGCTGAACAGGGAGTGGGTGGAACTCACCAACACCACGCGCCACACGATCAACCTCGACGGCTGGACCCTCGAGAACGAGGACGGCCGCGCCTACACCTTCGACCACTACCGCCTGGAGGGCCGCGCCACCGTCCGGATCCACACCGGTGAGGGCCGCGACACCCGCGGGGACCTCTTCCAGGACCGCCACAAGGAGGTGTGGGACAACCGCTCCGACACCGCCACCCTGCGCAACGACCACGGCCGCTTCGTCGACGACGAGTCCTGGGGCCGCAACCGTCACCACGGCGGCAACCACGGCGGCAATCACGGCAACCGCCACTGACCGACCCCGAACCGGTGAGCCGATGAACACCTGACTCGGCACACCGGCGCGCAACAGGCGGCGCGCCTGGCCCTCCAGGGCACGGGCGCGCCGCTCGTATGTGTGGCCGTCCGGGCCACGGGGCCGCCGGACGCGCGGGCGGAGCCGAGGAGGACGCCCCCTACTCCGGAAGGTCCCGCTTCTCCAGCGGCTGGACCGCCGGGCCTTGCAGGACCTGTCCGTCCGGGGCGAAGCGCGAGCCGTGGCAGGGGCACTCCCAGGCCTGCTCGCCCTGGTTGAAGGCCACGATGCAGCCGAGGTGGGTGCAGCGCGCCGAGACCGCCTGGAGGGAACCGTCCTCGTCCCGGTGGACGGCGTACTGCCGTCCGCCCAGGCGCAGTACGGCGCCGTGACCCGGGGGGATGTCGTCCGGCGCGGGGGCCGTCACCGACGGCAGCCGGTCGCCGACGAAGTGCCGGGCCACCTGGGCCTGGTGCTTCAGGAAGGTGGCTCCCTCGCGGACCACGGACGTCAGCCGGCGCGGATCGTAGAGGCCGCTCCACTCGGCCTCGCGGCCGTTGACCAGGTCGCTGAGGAGACGGCCCGCCATGATGCCGCCACTCATGCCCCAGCCGCCGAAGCCGGTGGCCACATAGGTGTGCCGGCTGCCGTGGTGGAGGGGTCCGACGAGAGGTACCGAGTCGGTCGAGTCGTTGTCCTGGGTGGCCCAGCGGTGGGTGAAGGTGAGCCCGCTGAAGTGGTCGTCGGCCCAGGCGGTCAGCCGGGCGAACCCCTCCTCGGCGTCGGCGGTGCCGGGAGTGAAGTGTTCCCCGGTGACGATCAGCAGGCGCTCACCGTCGCGGTACGGAGCGGTGCGCACGGAACGGGTGGACCGCTCCGGCGTGATGTACATGTCGCGCGGGGCGCGGTCCTCGTCGATGGCCGCCGCGACGACGAGTTCTCTGCGCGGACTGAGCCGGGTGAACAGCAGGGCCCGGTCGAACACCGGGTAGTGCGTGGCGACCACGACCTCGCGGGCACGGATCGACACACCGGTTTCGGTGCGCAGGACGCACGGTTCGCCCTCGGTGAGCCCGACGACCCGTGTCCCCTCGTACACCGTGCCGCCCCGCCGGACCAGGTCCTCGGTGAGCGCCAGCAGGTACTTGCGGGGGTGGAACTGCGCCTGTCCGCTCACCCGGACCGCGCCGGCGACCGCGAAGGGCAGCTCGGTCTCGGTCACGAACTCGGCCGGAAGCCCCGCCTCGCGTGCGGCCTCGGCCTCCGCCCGCAACTCCGCGACGTGCCGCGGGTCCTCGGCGTAGGTGAAGGCCGCCGCCTCCTCCCATGCGCAGTCGATGCCGAGTTCGCCGACGATGTCGGCGGCGTGCCGGATCGCCTCACTCTGCGAGCGCGCGTACAGGGCGGCGCCCTCCGGGCCGCGGGTGCGCCGCAGATGGTCGTAGATCAGGGTGTGCTGGGCGGTCAGCTTGGCCGTCGTGTGGCCGGTGACCCCGGCGGCGATCCGGTCCGCCTCCAGCACGGCCACCTCACGTCCCTGCCGGACCAGCTCCCAGGCCGTGCTGAGCCCGGCGATGCCGCCGCCGACCACGGCGACGTCGACGGTGAGGTCACCGGAGGGCGGGGGTGCGGCGGCGCCGGGGGGCGCGGTCTCCAGCCAGTAGGAGCCGTGGGTTCCTGTCTCGGCGTTCATGGCGGCCGAGTGCCCGCCGGACGCCGGGATACGCCGCGATACGCCCTCATATGTTGGTCTTCATTCCTGCGCACCGGGTACCCGGCCGTCTGCCGAACGGAACGACCGACAGCGAGGAGGAGGAACGATGAGCACGGTGAAGGAAGCGGTGGACGTCGAGGTCCCCGTCCACACGGCCTACAACCAGTGGACGCAGTTCGAGGAGTTCCCGAACTTCATGGAGGGCGTCGAGGAGGTGCGCCAGCTCGACGAGCGGCACAACCACTGGACCACCAAGATCGGCGGGGTGCGGCGGGAGTTCGACACCGAGATCGTCGACCAGCTGCCGGACGACCGGATCACCTGGCGGGTCGTCGACGGCGAGTCACGGCAGCGGGGGTCGGTCCGGTTCGAGCGCCTGGACGACAGCCACACCCGGGTGGAGCTCACCATGGACGTCGAGCCCACCGGCATGGCCGAGAAGGGTGCGGACATGCTCGGCATGATCGACCGCCGGGTCAAGGGTGACCTGCACCGCTTCAAGGACTACATCGAGCAGCGCGGCGGCGAGACGGGCGCCTGGCGGGGCCGCATCCGGCCCGGCGATCCCGGTTCGACCCTCTGATCGGCATCCCGCCCCGCGGATCCTCGGACCGTGACACCGTGCCGGGTCGCCCGGGTCCCTCGGGTCGCCCGGCAGTCACTCGGGTCGCCCGGGTCGCTCGCGTTTGAAGGTCGACGAGGGAGATCGTGATCGGCAGGTGCGTCTCGTCCCAGATGTGGCACTCGCTGTCCCATGGAGTGGACACATGGGGCGACCTGGGCGGCCCGGGCCGTCCGCCGCTGGACCGGGTCCGCCGTCGCCGCGGTGCGGCGGGCGGTGCGGAGCCCGGGCCGGGAGCGGGACCTGGCGGTGCAGGCGGGCAAGGCGGCGCTGGCCGCATGGCTGGCGTGGGCGGTGGTGGGCTGGTGGCTCGACGCCCCGATGGCGTTCGTGGCGCCGTGGGTCGCGGTCGTGCTGGTGGAGTCGACGGTGTATCGGTCCGTGGCGCACGGGCTCCAGCAGCTCGCGGCGATCGGGGTGGGCACGGTGGTGGCGACGGCCGTGTCGCTGGCGCTGGGCAGCACCATGGCCGCCATGGCCCTGGTCCTTCCGGCGGTGCTGCTGCTCGGCCAGTGGCGGCGCCTGGGAAGCCAGGGCGTCTACGCCGCCACCGGCGCCCTCTTCGTGCTGACCGGTGGCCAGGTGAGCGTCGCCCTTTCGGCCGCGCGGATCACGGAGGCCGCCTTCGGCGCGGTGGTCGGGGTGGCGGTCAACGTGCTCATCAGGCCGCCGGTCTACCTGCGTGACGCCCGCGCCGCACTGGAGGACGCGGCCCGTGAGGCGCGGGAGATCCTGGACGCGGTGGCCGACGGGCTGGCCGACGGCGAGTGGGACGGGCAGGCGGCCGGGAGCCGCCACGAGCGGGCCCTGCGGCTGGGGCGGCTGGTCGACCAGGCGCGGTCGGCGATCGGCTGGAGCCGGGAGAGCATGCGCGGCAACCCGCGGGGGCGTCGCACCCGGCTCCTCTCCCCGCGTGAGAAGGCCTACGACGACGCCCTGATCGTGCTCGACCAGGTCGCCGTCCACACCGTGGGAGTCACCCGGACCGTGTGGGAGATCGCGGAGCGCGGGGAGGAGGCCCGGCCGCCGGCGGGCATCACCCGCGCCTACGCGGACTTCCTGCGCCACACGGCGCGTGCCGTCCGGCTCTACGCACGGACCCGGTTCGCCCCGGGCGACCCCGGCGGAACCGGCGAACCGGGCGATCGTGCGGCGGAGCAACTGCGCGAAGCGGTCGCGGAACTCCACCGCACCCTCGAGGAGTTCCGTCGGCGGCTGCCGGGAGCCGTGCCCGACGACCCGGACGCACTGGTGACGTACGGAACGCTGCTGGCCCAGGCGCACCGCCTGGCCGACCAGCTCGTCCGGGACTGACACCCCGGGCCGCGCCGGCCCTCCGCGAGGACGGGCACGACCCGGCGGACGTACGACCACGAGGCAGTCGGCTACGGACAGTCGGCCACGAGCAGTTGGCTACGGACAGTCGGCCATGGGCAGTCGGCAACGAGCAGCGGCCATGAGCAGTCCACTCACGGCAGTTCACTCACGAGCAGTCCGCTCACGAGCAGTTCGGCCTCGTCGTGGTCGTACGGGGGACGTCGGGTCGTGGCTGTCAGCCCCGCAGTGCCGGCAGCACCTTCGTACGGTAGAAGTCGAAGAAGCCCTGCTGGTCCTTGCCGATCTGGTTGACGTAGACGGTGTCGAACCCCGCGTCGACGAACGCGGACAGCGCCTCGATGTGCGCGTCGGGATCGTCGCCGCACGGTACGGAGTCCGCGACCTGCTCCTCCGTGACCAGCTCGGACGCCTGCTCGAAATGGCGTGGGGTGGGCAGGATCTGTGGCAGCTCCCCGGGCAGCTGCTCGTTGGCCCACAGGTGGTGCACCGTGCGGATCGCCTCCTGGCGGTCCGGGCCCCAGCACACCTTCGTCCCGCCGTACACCGGCTTGGTGCCGCCGCCACCGCGACGGAAGCGTTCGACCAGGGCGGTGTCGGGCATCATCGTGATCAGGCCGTCGCCGATGCGTGCCGCGACCTCCGCGGCCTGCGGGCCGAAGGCGGAGACATCGATGGGCACCGGCTCGTCGGGCAGCGTGTACAGACGGGCGTTCTCCACCGTGTAGTGCTTGCCGTAGTGGCTCGTCTGCTCGCCGGTGAACAGCTGACGGATGATCTGCAGCGCCTCCTCCAGCATCTCCAGACGCACCGACGCCTCCGGCCACGGCGTGCCCAGGATGTGCTCGTTGAGCGCCTCGCCGGTACCTACCCCCAACCGGAAACGGCCGCCCAGCTGGGCCGCGCTGGTGGCGGCCGCCTGGGCGATCACGGCGGGGTGGGTGCGGACGAGAGGGCAGGTCACCGCGGTTTCGACGGGCAGCGAGACGGCTTGTGACAGGGCGCCGATCACTGTCCACACGAACGGACTCGAGCCCTGCCGGTCGTTCCACGGGTGATAGTGGTCCGAGATCCAGAGAGAGTCGAAGCCGGCCTGCTCGGCCATCCGGGCCTGTTCGACGAGTTCTGCCGGGCTGTGCTCCTCGCACGACAGGAAGTATCCGAAGTCGGGCATCTTCTCTCCCAGGTGAAACAGGTGGTCGCGGTTACCGGACGCGCTGCCGAGTACCCGGTGGCCCGGGGGCTTAACGGGACGCGGGCCGGGCTCGGGCCCGGGCGCTCGGGGGTTCGGGCCAGGCCCGGGGAGAAGGAACGGGCAACCGCCGTGACGCCGCGTCGGCCCGGCGCCCGCCGCCACCCCAGGCCACCACCGGTCCGGGTCACGGCCCCGACCTCCTCGGCGCAGCGCGCCCTGAACCTGTGGGGCGGGCACCGGCGTGGCCGGCCCTGTGTGTCCCGGCCCTGTGTGTCCCGCGCCTGTGTGGCCGGCTCTTGTGTGTCTCGCGCCTGTGTAACCGGCAGCTATCTGATGGGCAGCTAGGTGACCGGCACCTGCGTGGTCGGTGTCGGGTCGGTGCCGGGCCGTGAGCGGAAGGTCCGGCGGTAGGTGTCCGGGGGCACGCCGACCGTGCGGTTGAAGTGTCGACGCAGTGTCGTGGCGGTGCCCATGCCGGTGGCAGTCGCGATGACGTCGACGACGTCGTCGGTGGTCTCCAGCAACTCCTGGGCGCGGCGGATCCGCTGGGTCAGCAGCCATTGCAGCGGAGTGGTGCCGGTGGCCGACCTGAAGTGACGGCCCAGCGTGCGCGAGCTCATCCCCGCCCGGCGGGCCAGGTCCTCCACGGTGAGCGGCCGGTCGAGGCGTTCGATCGCCCAGGGGAACAGCGAGGCGAGCGGGTGGTCGTCCCGGGTGGGCACCGGGGCGGCGACGAACTGGGCCTGGCCGCCCGCCCGGTGCGGCGGCACCACCAGACGGCGGGCGACGGCGTTGGCGACGAAGGAGCCGTGGTCGAGACGGACCAGATGCAGGCACAGGTCCATCGCGGCGGCCTTGCCGGCCGAGGTGAGCACGCTGCCGTTGTCCACATAGAGCACGTCGGGATCGACGTCCAGCAGCGGGTGACGGGCGGCCAGCACCTCGGTGTGCGCCCAGTGCGTGGTCGCGCGCCTGCCGTCCAGCAGCCCGGCGGCGGCCAGTACGAACGCGCCCGTGCACAGGGAGGCCACGCGCGCACCCGCCTCGTGGGCCGCGCGCACCGCGCCGACGAGTTCGGCGGGCGGCTCCTCGTCGACGTCCGCCCAGCCGGGGACGATCACCGTGTCGGTGTGCCGGAGGCGGCCGAGACGGTCGAGCCCGTGGTCGGGCTCCAGTCGGAACCGACCGACCCGCACGGCGTCCGACCCGCACACCTCGACGTCGTACCAGGGCACGGTGACGCCGACCGGAGCGGCGGCGAACACCTCGTACGCCATGGACAGTTCGAAGTGCAGCATCCCCTCGGTTACGGCCAGTGCGACGGTACCCATGTCCGAAAGTGTACGGGGCGTGTCGTTCCGGACACTCACCGGGAGCCACCCGCCGTAGCCAGGATGTTCTCGACGGATCACACCGATCACGGATCAACGGATCGCACGCATCACCAGAGATCACGCTGATCGTTCGAGGGCGGGGGAGAACCCATGGGACCGGTATCAGGATCAGCATCGAAGCAGGGCCCGGGGCGGACGGTGACGGTGTACGGCGCGTACGGCCACACCGGGCGCTTCGTCGTGGCGCACCTGCGGGACCGCGGGTTCGTCCCGGTCCTCTCCGGCCGTGACGCCGGGAAGCTGCGGGTGGCGGCCGCAGCGGCGGAGGCGTCCGCACCCGCGTCCGCAACCGGGCCGGAGGTCCGGCCGGCGTCGGTGGAGGACCCCGCCTCGCTCGACCGTGCCCTGGCCGGCGCGGACGCCGTGATCAACTGCGCCGGGCCCTTCGCCACGACCGCCGCTCCGGTGATCGAGGCGGCCCTGCGCGCCGGGATCCCGTACGTCGACGTGGCGGCCGAGATCGAGGCCAACGCCGACACGTTCGCGCACTTCGCGGACCGGGCCCGTGCGATGGGCGCGGTGATCGTCCCCGCGATGGCCTTCTACGGTGGGCTCGGCGACCTGCTGACCACCGTCGCGATGGGCGACTGGACGGCGGCCGACGAGGCGACCGTCGCGTACGGACTGAGCGGTTGGCACCCCACCCCCGGTACACGCACCGCCGGTGCGGTCTCCCGGGAGCGGCGCGGCGGCCGACGCGTCCGCTACTCCGGCGGTCGGCTGGAGTACCACGACGACCGGCCGACGCTTCTGAAGTGGCCCTTCCCCGAACCACTGGGCACCAGGGAGGTCGTCGAGGACTTCACGATGGCGGATGTGGTCACCGTCCCCAGTCACCTCTCGATCCCTGTCGTACGCACCCATATGACGACCGAGGCGGCCACGGACCTGGCGACCGCGGACACACCGGCGCCGACCGCGACCGACGGGAACGGGCGGTCCGACCAGACCTTCCTCGTCGAGGCCGTCGTACGATCCGGCGACGTCGAGCGACGCGCCGTGGCGAGCGGCCGGGACATCTACGCCGTCAGCGCGCCGCTCGCGGTGGAGGCGGTGGACCGCATCCTCACGGGCCGGACCCGCACGGTCGGTGTCGCCTCCGCCGGCGAGATCTTCGACGCGCCGGACTTCCTCCGGGCCCTGTCCCCCCACATTTCCCTGGAACCGGGCCGACGGCGGCCGGTGTCCTGACCGCGCGTGTCCCGAGCGCGAGGGTCAGGATCCGAGGCGGCGGTGGTCCTCCTCGTCCCACGCGCGGGTGTCGCGTGGCTGGACGTACGGCTCGTCGTCGGCCGGGTGACCCCCGGCTACGGCGCGCTGGCGGACCATCTCCGCGTCGAACTCCAGGCCGAGCAGGATGGCCAGGTTGGTGATCCACAGCCACACCAGGAAGATGATCACCCCGGCGAGGGCGCCGTAGGTCTTGTTGTACGAGCCGAAGTTCGCCACGTACAGCGCGAACCCGGCGGACGCGGCCATCCAGATCAGCAGGGCCAGGAAGCTGCCTGGCGTGATCCAGCGGAAGCCGCGCACCCGCGCGTTGGGGCTGGCCCAGTACAGGACCGCGATCATCACCGTGACCAGCACCACCAGCACCGGCCACTTGGCGATCGACCACACGGTCATCGCCGTGTCACCGAGCCCGAGGGTGGTGCCGGCCTGCCGGGCCAGGCTGCCGGTGAACACCACGATCAGCGCGCTGATCACCGCCATGACCATGAGCACCACGGTCAGGCCGACCCGCACCGGGAGCACCTTCCACACCGGACGGCCCTCGGGTATGTCGTAGACCGCGTTGGCGCTGCGGATGAACGCGGCGACATAGCCGGACGCCGACCAGACCGCCAGCAGCAGGCCCACGATCGCCATGACCGAGCCGATCCCGCCCTTGCCCTGCATCTGCTGCACGGCGTTGCGCAGGACGTCCTGAGCCGCGCCCGGCGCGAGTTTCTGGATGTTGTCCAGGACCGTCTGCGTGGCCGACCGCCCGACGATCCCGAGCAGCGACACCAGCGCCAGCAGCGCGGGGAACAGCGCGAGGATCGAGTAGTAGGTCAGGGCGGCTGCCCGGTCGGTCAGCTCGTCCTTCTTGAACTCCTTCAGGGTGCCTTTCAGCACCGCGGACCAGGAGCCTTTCGGCAGGTCGGTGGGCTTGTCGGGGGCCTGCCGCTCCACCTGCTCGTCGGGACCGGCGGTGGCCGGGCCCCGACCTGTCTCGCCCTCACGGTCGGCCGAGCGCTCGCCGTGCCGCCTGTGCGGCCTCAGTGTCCTCACCATTCCGTACGGGTATCCGCCTGGGCACCGCTCATGCGCAGAAAAGCCCCATAACGGACTTTTCTCTCCCGTACCCGCGATGCCGTCCCGGTCGTCCCGACGCCGTCGCGCTGCCATCCGGTGTCATCCGGGCGTCGTCTCGGCGGCATCCGCGACCGTCAGCCGCCCACGTACCAGCTGAAGCCGCCGTTGCTGGCGGCGACGGCCAGGAGTACGAGCCAGAGCACCACGTCGACGATGCCGAGGATGATGCCGGCCTTCGCCATTCCGGCGCCGTTCCTGACCGCCGCCTGCCGTCGGGAGACGGCACCGAAGATGATGGCCAGTGGACCCAAAACGATGTTCAGGATGAACAGTCCGACGATGCCGCAGCAGAGACTGGCGATCGCCAGACCGTTGGTGCGTGATCCGGAGGACGCGGCGGATGAGCTGCCATAACTCGTCATCGAAGACTCCCGGTTGTCGTTCGCGCGGACCGAACGGCCCACACGCACCTCGCTTTCGACTCGCCGGTGTCGAGTGCCCCGTCGTGGCATCACCGCGCAGACGGTCCGTCAGATCGACTGCCCCACAAGCGACTTCCGAGCCGTCGAGATGGGATCAACGGGCGACGAGAGTCGTTCTGTCCGCCTCCCCGTCCACAGGCTGTGGACGGGGAGGGTGTCGCGGGCGGCACCGTCGCCATCCTGCGCCCGCGGTTCGCTCAACCCGTCACACCTCCTGTCGGCTGGGACGCACCGTCGAGCGGCCGGAGGAAGCGGCGCTCGTACCGCCTGATGCAGCCGGTGTCCCGAGCCAGTCGGATGGCTTCCTGGCACTCCGGGTCGGACATGCTGTCCGTGCGGTACTGCTCGTACGCGGCCAGGCCGGGAAAGGAGAAGAGGGCGTAGGCGATGTCGCTGTCGCCCTCACTCGGCAGGAAGTAGCCGTGGTGCGTCCCGCCGAACCGGTTGACGAGCCGGACCCAGCGGCGACCGTACTCCTCGAAATCCTCGATCTTGTCGGCGTCGATCTCGTACTTCAGATGAATGGTGATCACGCCTGCATGATGCCTGCCGATGCCCGCAGACGCCGCTGGATGCCGTGTGCCGGTTTCGGCGCGCGCGGGGGCCATTCACCGGGGACGGACACGGGTGCTCGCTCACGGGGTCGAAGAGGTGGTCAACACCTCGACGAGCCGGACAGCCATCGGCTTATCGAGGACCACCCGATCCTGCGCCCGCTGTTCGCCGCGACACGCCGTACCGAGACGGCGACCAGCGCCGTCGTCGCCGCCCTGCGCACAGCCGCCCGACAGGACACGCCACACCCCTCCGAACCGCCCCCGACGATCACCCTCCCGGCACGTTTCCGACACGCGGCGAGTGACCGCCAAGCACAGCAAAAAGGCCCCGGTCGATGACCTGGGCCTTCTTCACGGAGCGGGTGACGAGAATCGAACTCGCGCTCTCAGCTTGGGAAGCTGATGTTCTACCATTAAACTACACCCGCGTAAGACGCCGGTTCGCACCGGGTCGGAACGCTCCGTCACTCTACCTCATGCCGGGCCCCGGGCGATGAAGCCCCGGGGCCCGCGTGCGTCTCCGGGGAGGGATGCGGCTGCGGGCGGCCGGAGTTGGGGCGTACGGTGTGGGCGTGGAAGTGGGGTCGGGCGGGGTCGGAGTGCCGCCTGGAGGGTCGTCCCGTTCGTCCCGTAATGTGGCTTTCGTGGTCCGGTGGGTAGCAGCCGGACAGGGCTCTTGGGGAAGGGACTTCAGGACTTGATGGAGCGCACCGTCGTCCGCTGTGCCGATGGGCACGTGTTCAGTACCGCTTCGTTCCCGATGCAGCAGGCCGAGCGGCTCGGTCCCGGGCGGCTCGTCCGGTGTCCTCGGTGTACCCGGTTGCGCAGTGCCGTACCGGTGACGCTCGAGAAGCGGTAGCGGCAAGGAGAGCCGGAGGCGCCGCCGACGCCGCCGGCCTGGCGCGCGGAGTCGTCCGATGGTGGTCGCTCCGCGCGCTTTGCGTATCCTCGGGACGTGCTTCTCTCAGACAAGGACATCCGGGCCGAGATCGATGCCGGGCGAGTACGGATCGATCCCTACGACGAATCCATGGTGCAGCCGTCGAGCATCGACGTGCGGCTCGACCGGATGTTCCGGGTGTTCGAGAACCACCGGTACCCCCATATCGATCCCGCCGTCGAGCAGGCGGACCTGACCCGGCTCGTGGAGCCCGAGGGCGACGAGCCGTTCATCCTCCACCCGGGGGAGTTCGTGCTGGCGAGCACCTACGAGGTCATCACGCTGCCCGACGATCTCGCCTCGCGGCTCGAAGGCAAGAGCTCCCTCGGCCGCCTCGGCCTGGTCACCCACTCCACCGCCGGGTTCATCGACCCCGGGTTCTCCGGTCATGTGACGCTCGAGCTGTCCAACCTCGCCACCCTGCCGATCAAGCTCTGGCCCGGTATGAAGATCGGCCAGCTGTGCATGTTCCGGCTCACCTCGCCGGCCGAGTCCCCCTACGGCAGCGAGCGGTACGGGTCCAGGTACCAGGGCCAGCGCGGGCCGACGGCCTCCCGGTCGTTCCTCAACTTCCACCGGACCCAGGTGTGAGCGCTGACGACGTGAGCGGCGCGGACGTGGCGCGGGAGAACCTGACGTACGAGCAGTTCGGCACCGCCGTCCGTGAACTCGCGCAGACCATCGCCGACGACGGCTACGTACCCGACGTCGTGCTGAGCATCGCCCGCGGCGGAGTGTTCGTCGCCGGCGGGCTGGCCTACGCCCTCGACTGCAAGAACATCCACCTGGTGAACGTCGAGTTCTACACCGGGGTGGGGACCACGCTCGAGATGCCCGTCATGCTCGCGCCCGTCCCCGACGTCATCGACTTCTCGGACAAGAAGGTCCTGATCACCGATGACGTCGCCGACACGGGCAAGACGCTCAAGCTCGTCCGCGACTTCTGCCTGGACGCCGTCGCCGAGGTGCGCAGCGCCGTCATCTACGAGAAGACGCAGTCGCTCGTGAAGTGCGAGTACGTGTGGAAGCGGACCGACGACTGGATCAACTTCCCGTGGAGCGTCCTGCCGGTCGTGCGTAAGGCGGGGGAACCCGTCACGCCCTCCAAGGAAGCCCTGTAGTAACGACCGGGGCCGGCCAGTTTCTGGCGTCGGCCGGCCCGATCCGGCTGAGGTTTCCTTCTGTTTCTCCGCGTTACTGCCCGCCGTCCCGTGTCACTTCGCGCGCAGTACTTTGACGCCGTCGCGCTCGAAGTCGTAGACGTAGTCGTTGAGCCGGAGGCCGTCGATCGCGCCGATCCACATGAAGTCCCGTCCCTTGCCCACGGCGACCGTGTAGACCGTCGGTCTGGCGTTGACGGCGGTGAACGAGGTCTTCAGCTGGGCGAAGGTGCACCGGGCGGCCTGGGTGCAGGCCGTCTCGCCGCCCGTGAGGTACCAGTAGCCCGTCCTCGTGGCGTCGAGGAAGGGGCTCCAGCCGTTCGTCACCGGGGACGCGGTCGGCACCCACACCAGCGTGGAGTAGTCGTCGGTGGACGTCACGTTCGGGTCGATCTCGAACCTGATGTTCGGCATGTTCGTCGGGCCCCCGTAGCCGACGTTCTCGCCCGTCTGGAACACGTGGAAACCGACTCGGCGCAGCCCCAGCACCTGCTTGCCGAAGAAGTCCACCTCATTGCCGAAGTCGACCTTCTCGCTGGGAGGGGTCAGCGTGGTGGAGTCGTCCGCCACCTCGATGCCGAGACTGCCTCGCCCGTACGGCGGTCTGGCGGCGGCGCCCGTCGTGCCGAACGGGCCGTAGGGCCCGTTGCGGAGTTCGGCGACCGGCGAGCCGATCGTGTTGCGGGCGATCACGCCCCAGTGGTCCGAGTGGGTGGGGCCGTCGTCCGTCCGGGCGGCTGCCGATCCCGGAAGGATCAGGGCGATGACGGCGACCAGCAGGGCGGCCACGAGCGCCGTTCCCCGCCTCACGCCAAAGCGAGCTTTCACGCGCACTCCTTGTATAGGAGGGTGTAGGGAACAGTCACAATGTATTACGCTCTGTAGTTGCCATGGTGCGACATGCGGTATTTCTGGTTTTTTGCTCCGTATGGCGCTCGTGGGAGGCTGCGCTCGGTGACGGCATGCCAAGGGCCCCCGGCCAACCCGCCGAGGGCCCTCGTGATGTCCGCCAGGTGCTAGAACGTGCCGAGCTTCACGATCGACAGCAGTGCGATCAGCTGGATCGACGACGCGCCCAGCGCCTTCGGCCACGGCAGGTCGTGGGAGCGGCTGACCATCAGGGTCAGCAGGGCGCCGGCCGCCACCCACGTCGCCCAGCCCAGCAGCTGTACGAACGACGCGTCGCCGCCGAAGAACATCGCGACGACCAGACGCGGGGCGTCCGTGAGCGACATGATCAGCATGGAGAGGCCGACCGTGGGCTGCCAGGCGCCGTCGCCGCCCAGCTGGCGGGCCAGGGTGTGGGTGACCACGCCCAGGATGAAGGAGCTCAGCACCATCGCGACGGCCGTCGTCAGGACGATCGGGATCGCGTTGGACAGCGTCGCGTTGATCGCGTCCGCGCGGGTGTCGTCGAAGCCGAAGACCGCGAGCAGGCCGTAGAGGAACGTGACGACGAGGGCGGGGCCCCACATCGTGTAGTCCCGCATCTGGAGGAACGTCTGCTTGGGGGCGAGGACGATGCCCTTCAGCAGTTCCTTCCAGCGCAGACGCGGACCGACCGGGCCCGCCGGGGCCGAGCCCGCGTGATACGTACCACCCTGGTTGTACTGGTCGTACTGGTGGTGCTCGTCGATCGAGAAGGCCTGGGTGTGGCCCGGATTGTTCGCGGCGTACGGGTCGTGCGGGACGCCTCCCGGGCCACCGGGGCCGCCCGGAGCGCCGTACGGGGCGTCACCGCCGAAGTACTCCGGCTCGTCGCCGTTCTGGCCGCCGTACCCTCCGCCGTTCGCCTGCGGCCACTGGCCGCCGCCCGCACCCGTGCCGCCGTACTGCGGACGCTGCTGCGGGTACGGCTGCTGGGCCGACGGGTAGCCGTACGACGGCCCCGAGGGTCCCGACGGCCCTGAGGACCGCGACGGTCCCTGGGGCGCCTGCTGCCCGTACGGAGGTTGTTGCGGTCGCGTTTGCGGGGCACGGTTGTCCCGGCCGCCGCGTCCGATCCTGAATCCAGCCACGTCTTCGAACGTACCTGGTCCCGGAGAGCCACGTGCCGGGGCCTGCCGTCCGGGCACGGCTTTGCTGCCGAGCTGTGACATCCCCTAAGGGGAGTAACGGGACGGGAATCAGTGGTTCTTCAGGGGAAGGTCGTACGGGGCGTCGGGGTGGTGGAGGAGTGCGGCGCGAACGGCGACGCCCCCGTGGCCACGGGGGGCACGGGGGCGTCGGTATCGCTGCGGTACAGCCGTTCGGGTTACTTCCCGGTGACTGCTACCCGGGTTACTTCACCGGCTGCGGCTCCGGCTCGTTCTCGGTCGCCGTTCCGCCCGCCGGGGGCTCGTCGTCGACCGGGGTCTTGACGGATTCGAGCAGGAGCTGGGAGACGTCGACGACCTGGACGGTGTCCTTGGCCTTGCCTTCGTTCTTCTTGCCGTTGACGGAGTCGGTGAGCATGACGAGGCAGAAGGGGCAGGCGGTGGAGACGATGTCGGGGTCGAGGGAGAGGGCTTCGTCGACGCGTTCGTTGTTGATGCGTTTGCCGATGCGCTCTTCCATCCACATGCGGGCGCCGCCGGCGCCGCAGCAGAAGCCGCGTTCCTTGTGGCGGTGCATCTCTTCGTTGCGCAGGCCGGGGACGCTGGCGATGATCTCGCGCGGGGGTGTGTAGATCTTGTTGTGGCGGCCGAGGTAGCAGGGGTCGTGGTAGGTGATGAGGCCCTCGACGGGGGTGACGGGGATGAGTCTGGCCTCGTCGATGAGGTGCTGGAGCAGCTGGGTGTGGTGGATGACTTCGTAGTCGCCGCCGAGCTGCGGGTATTCGTTGCCGAGGGTGTTGAGGCAGTGCGGGCAGGTCGCGACGATCTTCTTCGCGGACTGCGGCTTCTTCGATTCCTGGGTGGCCTTGCCGTCGTCGTCGAGTTCCTCGCCGAAGGCGGTGTTCAGGGCCATGACGTTGTCGGTGCCGAGTTCCTGGAAGAGGGGTTCGTTGCCCAGGCGGCGGGCGGAGTCGCCGGTGCACTTCTCGTCGCCGCCCATGATCGCGAACTTGACGCCGGCGATGTGCAGGAGTTCGGCGAAGGCCTTGGTGGTCTTCTTCGCGCGGTCCTCCAGGGCGCCGGCGCAGCCGACCCAGTACAGGTACTCGACGTCGGTGAGGTCGTCGATGTCGCGGCCGACGACGGGGATGTCGAAGTCGACTTCCTTCGTCCATTCCAGGCGCTGTTTCTTCGCCAGGCCCCAGGGGTTGCCCTTCTTCTCCAGGTTCTTGAGCATCGTGCCCGCCTCGGAGGGGAACGCGGACTCGATCATGACCTGGTAGCGGCGCATGTCGACGATGTGGTCGACGTGCTCGATGTCGACGGGGCACTGCTCGACGCAGGCGCCGCAGGTGGTGCACGACCACAGCACGTCCGGGTCGATGACGCCGCCTTCCTCGGCGGTGCCGACCAGCGGGCGTGCGGCCTCGGCGAGGGCGGGCGCGGGCACGTTCTCGAGCTGCTGCGCCGTCGCCTTCTCCTCGCCCTCGGCGGTCTTGCCGCCGCCGGCCAGGAGGTAGGGGGCCTTGGCGTGGGCGTGGTCGCGCAGCGACATGATCAGCAGTTTGGGGGAGAGCGGCTTGCCGGTGTTCCAGGCGGGGCACTGCGACTGGCAGCGGCCGCACTCGGTGCAGGTGGAGAAGTCCAGCAGGCCCTTCCAGGAGAACTGCTCGACCTGGGAGACGCCGAAGACGTCGTCGTCGCCGGGATCGGTGAAGTCGATCGGTCTGCCGCCCGACGTCATCGGCAGCAGGGCGCCCAGCGCGGTGGCGCCGTCGGCGTTGCGCTTGAACCAGATGTTGGGGAACGCCAGGAAGCGGTGCCAGGCCACACCCATGTTGGTGTTCAGCGAGACCACGATCATCCAGATGAACGACGTCCCGATCTTGATCATCGCGACGAGGTAGACCAGGTTCTGGAGCGTGGTGACGCCCAGTCCCTTGAAGGCCAGGACGAGCGGGTACGAGGCGAAGTAGCCGGCCTCGTAGTGCTCCACGTGGTGCAGTGCGCCCTCCAGGCCCCGCAGCACGTAGATGGCGAGGCCGATGGTGAGGATGACGTACTCGACGAAGTAGGCCTGACCGGCCTTGGAGCCGGCGAAGCGGGACTTGCGGCCGGCGCGGGAGGGCAGGTTCAGCAGGCGGATCGCCATGAGGACGACGATGCCCAGGATCGTCATCACGCCGATGAACTCGATGTAGAGCTCGAACGGCAGGAAGTCGCCGATGACCGGCAGCACCCAGTCGGCCTCGAAGAGCTGGCCGAACGCCTGGGCGAGGGTCGGCGGCAGCGTCAGGAAGCCGATCGCCACGAACCAGTGGGCGAAGCCCACGATGCCCCAGCGGTTCATCCGCGTGTGGCCGAGAAACTCCCGTACCAGCGTCACGCTGCGCGCGTAGGGGTTGTCTGTCCGGGCTCCGGCGGGGAGCGGCTGGCCCAGCTTGAAGTACCGGACGAACTGGCCGATGGCACGTGCGATCAGGGCGACGCCGACCACGGTCAGAAGCAGCGACACGATGATCGCGGCGAGTTGCATTTGGGGGCTCCTCGGGCCTGCGAGGGAAATTACTAAGCGGTAACTTATGCAGTCCGTTTGAGACTACCCCGTATTCTCCGTCGCACTGTAGCGGGGTGCGGAGTGATCTCAGTCGCTCAGGGTTGCCTCAGAATCCGGCCGAGTTCGGGCCGGATCCCGGTGGGATTTCGGTGGGGTTCCGCTGGGATCCCGGTGGGGTTCAGGGCGGGGGTGGTGGGGGACGAATCCGGGTCCGGGTGGGGGGCCGGGTCGTTCCCGGGATGACTCCAGGGTGGGGGAGGGTCGGGTTCCGGTAGGGATCAGGTCGCGATTCGGCCGTGTTATTCGTACCAAATTGATACATATGTGACTAATTTATATCCGTGCTCTACGGGATCGTCGCCGCCATCACCGCCCTGTTCCTCGCCGCCGTCCTCGCCGCGCTGCTGCGTGTGCCCGCCCTGCGCCTGGGGTTGCTCGACCGGCGGCAGCGGCAGCGGCGGGTGCCGCTGTTCGGGGGCGCCGCCGTGGTGCTCGCCACCTGTCTCGTCGCGGTTGCCGGGGACTGGACGGGCATCGCCCCGCTCGGGGACGGCATCGAGGTGCTGCTCGCCGCGGGGGGCGCCGTCGCCGCCCTCGGGCTGGTCGCGGACGTGTGGCGGCTCAACGCGCGGTTCCTGGTGGTCGGCACCGCGACCGCGGCCGCCTTCGTGGTGCCGTACGGCGACACCGGGGTGGTGGCCGGAGTGGCAAGTGTCGGCTGGATCACCTTCGTCGCCCTGGCTTTCCGCTCGCTCGATCACGCCGACGGCGTGGCCGGAACCGTAGGGGTCGTCACCGCCTTCGGGGTGGCCGCCTGTGCCGCCGTCGAGGTCATGGACGGGCTGGCGGTGCTGCTGAGCGTGTTCGCCGCCGCGCTGACCGGTTTCCTGATGCACAACTGGCCTCCCGCGCGTGTCGCCCTCGGGGCGTGCGGGTCGCTCTTCGCGGGCTTCCTCCTCGCGGCCGCCGCCGTGACCGCCCGCGCGGGACACGCTCCGGTCGCCGGCGCGGGGGTGCTGTTCGCGCTCACCGCGGTCGCCGTGGCCGACGTCGTCCTGGTCGTGGTGTCGCGGCGGCTGGCCCGACGGCCGTTGCTGCGTGGCACGTCCGACCACCTCGCGCACCGGCTGCGGCGGTTGGGGCTGACCGCGCAGGGGGTGACCGTACTGCTCGGCGTGGCGGCCTTCGGCGCGGTGCTCGTCGGGGTGCTGGTGCACGCCGGGTGGGCGGACGCGCGGGCGGTGTGGTGGGTGGCCGGCGTGGTACTCGTCGTCGTGCTCGGGATGCTGCGGGTCGCGGTGTACGGGCCGCCACGCGCGCGTGGCCGTCGCGACCGACGGGCCCGGGGCGCGCAGCGTGCCCCCGCCCCTCGCCCCGCCCCTCGCCCCGGATCGGGGTCCGCTTCGGTGTACGCGCCCCGGCGTCAATCCGAGGGCCGACGTCAATCCGAGGACCATGCGCATCACCCGGAATCCGGTGTACGGCGGACCGGGCGATCTGTATCGCCGCAGGTCAACGCCTCCTTGCGCGTAAGGAACGGATAAGAGTTGAGTGGGTGTGACTCAGGTCTGTTGACCCAGAGGGGAGGCTCGTGCACACTTGAGTCCGTTCCACTCAAGTCAGCTGGAGGAAGATCACCATGGCACGTGCGGTCGGCATCGACCTGGGCACAACAAACTCCGTCGTCAGCGTTCTGGAGGGCGGCGAGCCCACCGTCATCACCAACGCCGAGGGTGCCAGGACCACGCCGTCCGTCGTCGCCTTCGCCAAGAACGGTGAAGTGCTCGTCGGCGAGGTGGCCAAGCGCCAGGCAGTCACGAACGTGGACCGGACCATCCGCTCCGTGAAACGTCACATGGGCACGGACTGGACGATCGAGCTCGACGGGAAGAACTTCAACCCGCAGCAGATGAGCGCCTTCATCCTGCAGAAGCTCAAGCGCGACGCCGAGGCCTACCTGGGCGAGAAGGTGGCCGACGCGGTCATCACCGTCCCGGCGTACTTCAACGACTCCGAGCGTCAGGCGACGAAGGAAGCCGGCGAGATCGCCGGTCTCAACGTCCTTCGCATCGTCAACGAGCCCACCGCGGCCGCGCTCGCGTACGGCCTCGACAAGGACGACCAGACGATCCTCGTCTTCGACCTCGGTGGCGGCACGTTCGACGTGTCCCTCCTGGAGATCGGTGACGGCGTCGTCGAGGTGAAGGCCACCAACGGCGACAACCACCTCGGTGGTGACGACTGGGACCAGCGTGTCGTCGACTACCTGGTGCAGCAGTTCAAGGCCGGCCACGGTGTGGACCTCGCCAAGGACAAGATGGCGCTCCAGCGTCTGCGCGAGGCCGCCGAGAAGGCGAAGATCGAGCTGTCCTCGTCCACCGAGACCTCGATCAACCTGCCCTACATCACGGCGTCCGCCGAGGGCCCGCTGCACCTGGACGAGAAGCTCACGCGCGCCCAGTTCCAGCAGCTGACGGCCGACCTGCTGGAGCGCTGCAAGACGCCGTTCCACAACGTCATCAAGGACGCCGGCATCAACCTCTCCGAGATCGACCACGTCGTTCTCGTCGGTGGTTCGACCCGGATGCCCGCCGTCGCCGAGCTCGTCAGGGAGCTGACCGGCGGTCAGGACGCCAACAAGGGCGTGAACCCGGACGAGGTCGTCGCCATCGGCGCCGCGCTCCAGGCCGGTGTCCTCAAGGGTGAGGTCAAGGACGTCCTGCTCCTCGACGTGACCCCGCTGTCCCTCGGTATCGAGACCAAGGGCGGCATCATGACCAAGCTGATCGAGCGCAACACGACGATCCCGACGAAGCGTTCGGAGATCTTCACGACGGCCGAGGACAACCAGCCGTCGGTGCAGATCCAGGTCTACCAGGGTGAGCGCGAGATCGCGGCCTACAACAAGAAGCTCGGCATGTTCGAGCTGACCGGTCTGCCGCCGGCGCCGCGCGGCGTCCCGCAGATCGAGGTCGCCTTCGACATCGACGCCAACGGCATCATGCACGTCACGGCCAAGGACCTCGGCACCGGCAAGGAGCAGAAGATGACCGTCACCGGCGGCTCCTCGCTGCCGAAGGACGAGGTCGACCGCATGCGCCAGGAGGCCGAGCAGTACGCGGACGAGGACCACCGCCGTCGCGAGGCCGCCGAGTCCCGCAACCAGGGCGAGCAGCTCGTCTACCAGACGGAGAAGTTCCTCAAGGACAACGAGGACAAGGTCCCGGGCGAGGTCAAGACCGAGGTCGAGGCCGCCGTCGAGGAGCTGAAGGCCGCGCTCAAGGGCGAGGACACCGCCGAGATCCGCACCGCCACCGAGAAGGTCGCCGCGGTCTCGCAGAAGGTCGGCCAGGCCATGTACGCCGACGCCCAGGCCGGTCAGGGCGCCGACGCTCCCCAGGCCGACGCCCCGAAGGGCGACGACGACGTCGTGGACGCCGAGATCGTGGACGACGAGCGCAAGGACGGTGCCGCGTGACGGAGGAGACTCCGGGCTTCGAGGAGAAGCCTGACGTCCCCTCCGGCGCCACCCCTGAAGACGCCGAGCCGAAGGCCGACCCCTCTTCCGCCTCGGCGGCGGGGGAGGCCCCGGCCGGGGACGCGAACCAGACAGCCGGTCTGGTGGCCCAGCTGGACCAGGTGCGCACCGCTCTCGGCGAGCGCACCGCGGACCTCCAGCGCCTCCAGGCCGAGTACCAGAACTACCGCCGCCGGGTCGAGCGCGACCGGATCGCGGTCAAGGAGATCGCCATCGCGAACCTCCTGACCGAGCTCCTGCCCGTCCTCGACGACATCGGCCGCGCGCGGGAACACGGCGAATTCGTCGGCGGCTTCAAGTCGGTGGGCGAATCGCTGGAGACCGTCGCGGCCAAGATGGGCCTCCAGCAGTTCGGCAAGGAGGGCGAGCCCTTCGACCCGACGATCCACGAGGCCCTGATGCACAGCTACGCACCCGACGTCACCGAGACGACGTGCGTGGCGATCCTTCAGCCCGGGTACCGGATCGGCGAACGCACGATCCGCCCCGCGCGGGTGGCCGTCGCCGAACCGCAGCCCGGTGCGCAGGCGGCGAAGGCCGACGAGGCGGAGGCGGCCGACGACAAGGAGAGCGGTGGCCCGGACGAGGGCTGAGCTCGATCGGATGAGCCGGTGGGAGGAGGGACGTCGAGGATGAGCACCAAGGACTTCGTCGAGAAGGACTTCTACAAGGTCCTCGGCGTCCCCAAGGACGCCACCGAGGCCGAGATCAAGAAGGCGTACCGCAAGCTCGCCCGTGAGTTCCACCCGGACGCCAACAAGGGCAACGCCAAGGCGGAGGAGCGCTTCAAGGAGATCTCCGAGGCGAACGACGTCCTCGGTGACCCCAAGAAGCGCAAGGAGTACGACGAGGCACGCGCCCTCTTCGGCAACGGCGGCTTCCGTCCCGGCCCGGGCGCCGGCGGCAACTTCAACTTCGACCTGGGCGACCTCTTCGGAGGCGGCGCCCAGGGCGGCGGTGCCCAGGGCGGCTTCGGCGGCGGCATCGGGGACGTGTTCGGCGGCCTGTTCAACCGCGGCGGCCCCGGCACGACCCGCACCCAGCCCCGGCGCGGCCAGGACATCGACACCGAGGTCACCCTGACCTTCACGGAGGCGATCGAGGGCGCGACGGTCCCGCTGCGCATGTCCTCGCAGGCCCCCTGCAAGGCGTGTTCGGGAACGGGCGACAAGAACGGCACCCCGCGCGTGTGCCCGACCTGCGTCGGCACGGGCCAGGTGGCCAGGGGTTCGGGTGGCGGTTTCTCGCTGACCGACCCCTGCCCGGACTGCAAGGGCCGGGGGCTGATCGCCGAGCATCCCTGCCTGGACTGCAAGGGCAGCGGCCGCGCGAAGTCGTCGAGGACCATGCAGGTCCGCATCCCCGCGGGGGTGACGGACGGTCAGCGCATCCGGCTGCGCGGCAAGGGCGCCCCCGGCGAGCGCGGTGGCCCGGCGGGCGACCTGTACGTCGTCGTCCACGTCGGCGCCCACCCGGTGTTCGGCCGCAAGGAGGACAACCTGACGGTGACCGTCCCGGTGACGTTCACCGAGGCGGCACTCGGCGGCGAGATCAGGGTGCCGACGCTCGGTGGGCCGTCCCTGACCTTGAAGCTTCCGCCCGGCACGCCCAACGGCCGCACCATGCGGGCGCGGGGCAAGGGCGCGGTCCGCAAGGACGGCACTCGCGGCGACCTGTTGGTCACCGTCGAGGTGAGTGTCCCGAAGGACTTGTCGGGGAAGGCTCGTGAGGCGCTGGAGTCGTATCGCGAGGCGACCGCGGGCGAGGACCCGCGGGCGGAGCTGTTCGAGGCCGCGAAGGGAGCATGAGAGTGATGGACGGCCGTCGGCGTAACCCGTATGAACTGACCCAGGAGACTCCGGTCTACGTCATTTCGGTGGCGGCCCAGCTCTCGGGCCTGCATCCGCAGACGCTACGCCAGTACGACCGCCTGGGTCTCGTCTCCCCCGACCGCACCGCCGGCCGGGGGCGCCGTTACTCGGCCCGCGACATCGAGCTGCTGCGCACGGTGCAGGCTCTGTCCCAGGACGAGGGCATCAACCTGGCCGGCATCAAGCGGATCATCGAGCTGGAGAACCAGGTGGCCGCGCTCCAGGCCAGGGCGGCGGAGCTGGAGGCCGCGCTGGACGGCGCGGCCGCGACGATGCAGCAGCGGGAGGCGGCGGTGCACGCCTCCTACCGCCGGGACCTGGTGCCGTACCAGGAGGTGCAGCAGACCAGCGCGCTGGTGGTCTGGCGGCCGAAGCGGCAGCAGCAGCCGTCGTCCGACTGACCGACGGCGCGGCAGCACGCGGACAGACAGTGGGGGAGGGGCCCGGAGATTCGTCTCCGGGCCCCTCCCCCACTGTCTGTCCATGGCCGTCGGTTCTTCTCGGCCGTCGGTTCTTCTCGGCCGTCGGCCGTCGGCCGTCAGCCGTCAGCTGCCCACGCCGACGTCCGGCTCGGGCCGTTCGTGCCCGGGCGGCTGTTGCTGCGGCGGCTCCTGGGCAGGGGCGGGAGCCCGGTTGGCGCCGCCCTGCGGTATCCCCAGCTGCCAGAGGTGCGAGCCGGAGATGCGGGACGCGGGGGAGGCGGGGGCGGCGGGGGAGACACGGGAGGTGGGGGACGGGGCGGGGGTTGGGGCCGGTGCTGGGGGCGGGCCCGGGGCTGAAGGCTGCGCCGGTGCGGGTTGTGGTGCTGGGGCGGGTGCTGGGGCTGGGGCGGTGACAGGGTTCGGGGGCTGCTCTGCGCTCGGGGGCTGCTCTGCGCTCGGGGTCTGTTCCGCGCTCGGGGTCCGCTCCGCCGTGGGTTCGGACTTTTCCTTGGTTTCTGCGGGCGGGGCGGGGCTCTGGGGGCTCGTGGTCGGCGGCTCCGAGCCTCGGCCCTGGTCCCGGGCTTGGTCCAGGCCCTGGTCCAGGCTCTGAAATTGGCTCAGGTCCTGGTTCGGGTCGGGGCTGGCGTTGCGGCTCGGGTCCTGGCGGCCCAGGTCCCGGCTGCCATCCTGGCCCAGGTCCCGGCTGCCATCCTGGCCCAGGTCCCGGTTGCCATCCTGGCTCAGGTCCGGGCTGCCAGCCCCGCTCAGGTCCTGGCTCAGGTCCGGGCGGCGCCAGCGCTCCGGGATCGTCGACAGCCGTCGTACGGCGTCGGGGTCGCCTGCCGCTGCCGCCGCGACGGCGCGTGCGCGCAGGGCGCTCTGGCGGGCGATCGGCGAGAAACCCGGGGCCGCGTTGCCGGTCTCGGAGGGCAGGCCGCGGACGCCCATCCCGTTCAACTGGCCCTGGATTCCCGTCTCCGGGGCGAAGATCTCGCGCGGCAGCTGCCAGGAGGCCGCGCCGTCCACGTCGACGCGGTGTTCCCTGCCGTCCACGGCGAAGGTGAGTCCGTAGCCGATGTACTGGTCGTCCTTGTCGAACAGCAGGTCCCCGGAGATCTCGCCACCCCGGTCCCGCACCTCGTCGGCGAGGACCTGGAGGGCGGGCGGGAGGGGGTTGGTGCGGCCGAGGCTGGTGACGTAGCCGTCGCTGCGGGCCACTCTCCGTTCCCCGGTGCCCTTCTCGACGTAGGGGACCTGGAAACGGGTCTCGCCCTGCTCGTCCTGGTAGGTCTCGATGGCCCCGACACGTGCCTCGACGAAGGACAGGCGCTTCTGGCCGCCCTCGCCATGGCCGTATCTCTGTTCCATCGCCGGGAACTGGACCTGGTGCTGCAACGCCGGCGGCGGCGCCGAGCCGATGATCGTGACGTGGGTGTCCGGATTCCGGATCAGGATGATCTCCGCGTTGGCGACGGCGGTGCCGCCGGAACCCACGACGATCCACTCCTTGGCGGCCTGCGGATCGAAACGGTTCTCGGCGACCTCGTCGCCCAGCAGCGCCCGGCCCTCCGCGGCTTCGCGCGCCGCCTCCCACTTCTGCGTCGAGTCGAGAGCGGTGAAGCAGTTGCTCATGCGGGTCTCGTCCGCGGTGCCCAGGCCGGCCGAGAGGGCGTCCTTCAGTGCGGCGTACGAGTCCAGGGCGCCGAGGAGGGTTGCGGTGTCCGCGCCGCTGCGTTCGGCCTGGGTCAGCCAGGTGCGCATCTCGCCCGCACCGGCGAACCCCTGCCCCTCCAACTCCCGCAGCCGCTCACCGATCAGCCGTACTGCTTCGATGCGGCTCTCCACGGCGAATTCTCCACGCGGCGTTCCCGGTACGAGTTCCGGTGTGAGGCCGGTGGCGATGCTGGGGGTGCCGTCGCACGCCACCCAGAGGGGGGTCGCCTTCTCCGTGCCGTCCTCGCCCAACGTGCGGACCTCGGCGAGGAGTTCGCCGTCCCGGCCCAGCCGCAGACGGGCGTGGCCGTTCACCACGTCGCCCTGCGTGGCGAGTTGGTCCTCCCAGACCCGGACGGCGTGGATGGAGATGCGGTGCCGGGGGTCCTCGACCGCCGCGTACGGGTCGACGCCCATCCACTGCGCGAGGTCGCGGTCCTGGTCCGCCGACTGCACGATCCCGTCACCGGGGTCCAGGTGCCAGCGGCCCGCGCCGTCCACCAGCAGCGCCTCCGGGTCGCGCCCGGTGAGACTCGCCCCGCCACCGATCACTACCTTGCGCAGCGGGAGTTGGCCTTCGGCGAGTTGCCCCTCCAGCGTCCGTACGGTGCGTTCGCTGACCTGGGCGCGGTACTCGGCCCACCGTTCGGCGGCGGGTTCGAGCTCGTCGCGGGGGAGGGGGAGGCCGTTCTGGTCGTAGCCCGGCATGGGCATGGTGACGTCCCGCCGCCCGATGAACGCCTCGACCTGCCGTTCCGCCCGGAGAGCGGCGTCCCGGGAGGCCTGGAGGGCGGCGGCGTCGGCGGGGGAGAGGTTTTCTATGGGGTGGGCGAGGGCGGTGACCAAGCGCCGGGAGCCGGCGGAGAGGAAATCGGCCGACGCCCGGTGTCGCACGCGTGCCGCCCTCTCCTGGGGGCGGAACGCTTCCTCGTCGCTCATGGCAGCGGTCGGGCGGATGCCGTACGGATCAAGCAGCGCCGAGAACTCCGCACGCGCTTCCCTCTGTTGCTGAGGGGAGAGATCGGGGTCCGCGCTACGCGCGGCGAGCCAGTTGAGCTCACCTATGCGGCCTCGATCCGCTGCGGACAGCTGCTGGTCCGCGGGGAGTTCCGCTCCTTCGCGCAGGAGGCTCTCCCGTACGGGGGTCAGACCTTCGGCGGCGCGTTCGCGCACCGCAGCGAGCTCACCGAGTTCGTGGGCGAGGACTCGCCCCAGCATCGCGGTCGGAAGGCGGTCGGACACCCGGATGACGTAGTTCTGGGAGGCGGTGTTTGTCGCCGTGTCGGCGATCGCTCCCGTCGTCAATGGAATGGCGTCCACCCAGATCTGGGCGGATTCCCCGCGACTGTCCTGCAACACGAAATACTGGCGGCCGTCCTCGGTCTGGGCCGGGGTGAGGGAGGCCAGTCCGTCCCCCAGGACGACGGCTGCCACCGCGCCCATGTCCCGCCTCGCGGCCCACACGAGATCCTGCTGCTGTACGGTTCCGCCCGGCCCGAGCGTCCCCATGAAGATCTGCGGATCGGCCGATGTGTCCACGTGATGCCCTCCCCCAGGCTCTGTACATATGCACACCGCACAACAGACTTTAGGATCATCCCATGTTGAGAGCCCGTTCCTCACTTGAAGCGCACCTGTACATGGACCTGCATCCATGCGAGTGCGGGAGCTCCGACTTCGTCCGCCGGCACCGCCTGGAGCAGCGCGGTGACGGCATCGTCGCCGTGTACGAGGGGCCCTGCACCCAGTGCGGCCGCAACCGGAACTTCGCCTTCCTGATGGCCGACGAGATCCCCCCGCCTCCGCCGGCCTTCGGTGGCCCTGAGCCGTCCGAGATCATCGACCCCGGTGAGTTCGTCGGGGTCGCCCACGACGTCTCGCGCCGCGCAGGACTGGAGATGCTCAACTCACCCGAATCCGAGCACCACAGGTACCGGGGTGCGATGGCGTACGCGCTGGCCGCCTCTGAGGAGGTCCTGAAGTTCATCCCTCCGGGCCAGGACGCGGTCCCCGCCTCCGCCTTCACCTCCGAGGCGGGCAGGGCACGCTACGAGCGGGAGCCGGCGAAGTTCGACCGCGACATCCTCCAGATGGACATCGACCTCACGCGGAAGATCCTCGCCGACATCGACGAGGTCAGCCGCCCGCCCGGCCAGAGCGGGCCGCAGGCCTGAGTGCGGGCCCGGCGGACAGGGCTCAGCCCAGCTGTTCCGTTGTGCCGTCCGGGTGGATCAGGAGGCGGATCGCGCCGCCGTAGCGGTTGTCGGTGATGGTGGCCGGGGTGGGGGCGCCGAGCTGCTGGGCGCGTTGCTGGAGGATCGCCAGGACGACGTCCTGGATGTCGCCGTAGGGCGGGGCGGTGACCGGGACGCCGTCGATCAGGCCGGCGTTGGGGGAGAAGACGTGCACCTGGGCGTCCGCCGTGGCGGGGGGTGGCGGCGTCGGTTCGGTCATCGGGGCTCTGGGTCCTTCCGGCTCGGTTCCGGATCAGTTCCGGCTCAGGCGCTTTTCGCCTCGTCCTGTTCGACGACGTCGATGGGGACGTCGACGGTGCGAGCGTACGTGCCCCGGGCGAGGCGCTGAAGGCGGCCCGACTTGACGAGGGCGGACAGCACGTTGCTGATCGTCTTGGAGGGGTCGCCGTACACGCCGGGCGGGAGCGCGCGCAGGACGTCACGGGCCGAGAAGGAGGCGGGGAAGGTCGAGACGGCCGTTTCCACGGCTGCCCGGATGCTGGGGGCGCCGGAGGGCACGAGGGTGGCGGCCTGACCCGTGCCGGCGGACGTCCTGCCGGACGGGGCGGGGTGGGGGAGACACGCGCGGATGCCCTGGAGCGCGATGCGGATCGGTTCCAGAGGGATCCGGTCGCCGTCCGGGGCCCCGGTCGCGGCCAGCATCGTCGTCACCTTCTCGATGTTGGCGAGCGATGTGGCCAGCTCGCGCAGCAGCGGTTCCAGGAAGTCGCGGCGCAGGGCCGCCACCGGGTCGGTGGTGGCGAGTTCGACGGAGACCGAGCCGGTGAGGGCGCGCAGCGGGCCGGCGGTGTCGGGAGCGGTCCCGGCGGGGTCGCAGGAACCCCGGCCGCCTTGCGGAGCCAGTGCCTCCACGGCCTTGCGCGCACCGCGGATGGTGTCCGGCAGCTCCGGCGCGATCTCGCCGCCGGGCACGCTCGCCAGCATCACGACCAGCTGCTCCAGGCCGGTGAGCGTGGGCAGGGCGGAGCGGATCAGAGGAGCCAGCAGAGCCTGTCGTACGGCCTGGGCGGGATCCTCGTACGAGAAGGCGATCCGCTGCCCGGACTCGGCCGTTGCCATGTCCTCGCTCCTGCTTTCCGGGTGGGTACGTCTGGAATGGTGACCGTCGCCCTGCGTCTGCTGTGAGGTCGTGTGCTCGTGCAACTGCCTCGGGATGGCAGGCAACTCACTGCGCTGCCTGGCCAGTTGGTCCTGGCGCGCGTCGAAAGCGTCGAGGATTCGCTCCAGCACGGGCTGACCGGGCTCGGCGTCGTGCCGGGCGGCCGTGCCGGTGCTGAGGGAGCGCAGGCGGAGCAGGCGGCGGGACGTTTCGCCGGAGCTGTAACCGGGGCCCGCGCCGGGGCCGTCCACCGTGTGGGTGGGCAGGTCGCCGTTCGCGTCGCCGACACCGAGGGCGCGGCGGATCCAGCGACGGTCGTCGAGCGTGGTCGCGGCCGCGTAGCCGTAGGGCTCTGCGTGGGCCACGGCGTCCTGGAGGCATTCCGCCCACAACGGGCAGGAAGCGCACAGGTCGCGGGCGGTGCGGAGCAGTACGAGGTGCTGGTGGCGCTGTTCGGGCGAGGTGTGCGGAATGTCCGTGGGTGCCTCCAGCAGCGGATGCTGGAAGACGTCCGGTCGGCGCTGGCAGGGCAGAGCGGCGTCGGGAGTGTGGGCCCCCGCCCCCGCCCCCGCTCCCCGTACCGGCCCGCGCGCGGGGCGCGCGGGAAGCGCCGTATGGCTGGCCATAGGCATGTGTGTCGTCCCCCGTGGTGATACGTGATCGGGGGGGAGCCTAAGACGTTCCGTCAACCCCGTGCAACGCATCTGCAAAGCATGTGCCGACTTGGCACAGTGACGAGACGAAACGTTCACACGGGCCTCAACTGTCCGCCGGGTCACTGGCTTTGCGCCTCCGCAGGCGGCCGAGTGCCTGGCGGGCCCGGCCCGTAACCGCTTTCGCGCTGCTTCCGCGTATCGCCAGCACGCCGAGCACGCCGAGGAAACCGAGCGGTACACCTGCTTCCGGGAGGAACATCCCGGCGACGGATGCGATGACGAGGATCACATCCGCGAGGACGACGGTGACGCCTCGTCGGCCCGGGTGTTCCTTCACCATCCAGGCGCCGAGGAGGGCCATTCCGGCCAGGGCCCAGTAGCCGAACACAGCCTGTCCGCTGACTGCCGCGCCCGTGTTCCACCGAGCGGCGTCGCCTGCGGCCGAGAAGTAGCCGGTGAGTGCGGCGCCGATCGTCGTCGAGGCCAGCGCCAGCAGAAGCTGGACGCGGCGGCGGAGCAGCCAGACGACGATGCCGAGGACGATCAGCGTGCCGACCGCGACGAAGGACGAGCCGCTCTGGGAGGCCAGGGTGAACAAGGTGTAGGCGGCCGCGATGCCGAAGACGATGCGAGGGAGGAGCCTGATCGCCCAGGGATCGTTCTTGTCCTGGTGGAGGAGACGGCGCAGGCGGTGCGGTGCGGAGGCGGGCGTCTGCCTCTTCGTGCCGGGAGACCCCTGGGGGCGGATTCGAGGGGTACGGGCGTTGCCCGGAGTGCGGCTCATGGGCGGGTCACATTCCCCTTCCGGCGTCGTTCGACTGCTCCGGGGACGGAGGCGCCTTCGAAGGAGCCGCCGGGGTGTCGGTTCTGCCCGGGGCGACGACCGACTTCGCCTGCGGTGTGACACCGGGCAGGAAGCTGTGGGCCTGTACGGCGGCGGCCCCCGGGGCCGGGAGGGTGAGCGGCTCGAGCGGGGCCGGTCCCGTTCTGGCGTTGACCGTGACACCGGGGAGGTACTGGCCGTGGGTGCTGACAGCGACGGCAGGTGGTCCTGCCGGTGAGTCCAGTTCGGGGCCGCGCTGTTCGGCCGCCCACTGCTGGTCCTCGACGCTGGGCAGGGTGATCTCGTGGTCCGGGCGCAGGACCTTGATCTCCTCGACGAGTTTCTCCACATCGGCCGATCGAGCGGGGCCGTCCATGGTCGCCACCCGGGCGCACACCTCCAGCACGGCGGCACGCTGGGCCTCGGGGGTGGGGAGCGCCGCGAGCTGCTGGAGGTCCAGGTGGCCCGCCTTGGTCAGTGGCGTGTACTTCGGGTCGCTCTCCTCGTACGGGAAGGTGTGGACCTGGGCGCGGACGACCTGGGAAGCCAGCAACTCCTGGGTCTCCGGGGCGAGATCCGTGTACTTCTGCGTCGGCGCCGGATACATGAACTGGATGATGTCGAGCTTGCCGTCCTGGCGGAGCTGACGGGACTCCGTCTGGTAGGCGACGGTTCCGGGGTTGAGTTCGGCCATGAAGAAGAGGGCTTCGTTCTCCGTCTTCGCGGCGTATTTCTGTGAGAGCGCGTCCCAGGCACTTCCTGCCATGGCCTCACCACTGGCCGCGTCCAGGCCCAGGGCGCCGTGGAGAGTCTTGTCCCACAGATGCAGTTCACCTAGCTTCTGACCGCCGGGGGTTCCCTCCAAGTAGCGCACGGCATCCTGGTGGGACGCCGCATTCTCCACGTCGGCGTAGGCGGCAGCGACGTGCATGCTGCGGATCTTTTCGCCCTCGCCGAGCTGAGGGTGGTTTTCGAGGGCCCAGGACCAGAAAGCGGACTTCGTGTCCGGAGCCGGCAGGTCGACGTCCATCTCGCCGACGAGGCCGACGATGTAGGAGGGCAACTTTTCCGTCAGTTCCTCCACTTTGATACCGGACCTCAGGGCGCCCGCTTTCAGCTCCCTGACGATCTTTCTGGCTTCCGCGTCCGACAGGCCTGCGTCCAGATGGGCCAACGTGGCCCGCTCGCGCGCGCCCGTGACGACTTCATCAGCCAGTTGCTGCTCGGTCACAAGGCCTCCGGCGGATAGCAGTCGACGTTGATCAGTGCGCCTCGCGTCTCTCCGGGGAGGGGCGCGAGCCCGAGATTCACGGTGAGCACCGTGTCGCAGCCCTCCGGACCGGCGGCCGGCCACACGGCCATTCGGTAGGGGTCCATGTCCTCCAGGCGGTTCTCGCGCTGCACGAGCCAGTGGTGCTCGCGCGGAGGCTCAGGGAAGGCCGGGTCGTCCCAGCTGCCCGAGAACGCGGGATCGCCGAGAGCGGTGCGCGCCGCCGACTCGAACGCGTTCCAGGCCTCGGCCGCTCGCCTCAGGACCAGATCATTCTCGTCCGCACTGTCGGCACGCAGGTGCCAGGTGCTCCAGTTGAGGTTCTGCACCGGCGCCCATCCACCGCCGTGGACGGGATACAGCGTCATGCGCTGGCCGGTGGCGCTGTGGACGCTCAGGACCCGTTCACCCGGCAGGGGGCGCCAGCCGAACAGCGCGCACCAGTCGTCCAGTGCCTGGCCGGGGTTCGGCGGGCCCGCCCAGACGGCCGGCCAGTCCACGTGCTCCAGCCCCCGGAGCTCCTCGGCCAGCTGCTCGGCGCTGCGGTCGATCTTGAGGGTCGTCATCGCTTGTCACCTTCCTCGCGTTCCGCGCGGCTCCGGTTCATCCGCGCCGCGCCTGCCGACGGGACTCCACGTGATCGGGGTCGTGGCAGACGAGTCCGATCCTCGCATCGGCCGGAACCGGACCACGTCGCGCCGTTGCGCCGAGCGTCGCCCTGAGCTCGAACACCGGCGCCTGTGGCACTCGGAACCGCCATACGGCGACGTGGTGCGGGTCCCGGTATTCCGTACGCCATCCGGCGTCGGGCCAGGCTCCGGGACCCGGCAGTTCCGGGAAGTCCGGTGTGTCCCAGGTGCCGTTCCAGGTCGGGTTTCCCAGCAGGCCGCGCAGGGCGGTCAGGCAGGCGGTCCAGCGCTCCTCCGCAGCAGCGGTGACGTGGGCGTTCTCGTCCGTGTCCCGGGACCGGGCCGACCACACCGTGTGGTCGATCCGGGTCACCGGGCCGCCGGGGGTGGCGGAGACGAGGTGCAGGCGGCCGCCCAGGGCCGTACGGACGCGCAGTCCCGCCTCGGCCCACAGCGGACGCCAGCCGAACCCGGCGCACCACCTCGCCCGCTTCTCCGCGTCCTCCGGAACCCCGGCCCACACCGTGGGCCAGTCCACGCCGATGAGCCGCTCCAGTTCCGCGACCAGTTGGTCGGGACTGCGGTCGGCGGTCAGGGCGGGCATCGGATGGCTCCTTGGTGGCTGAGGGGAGGCGGAGGCGGCAGTGCGGGGCTAGACGCGACCGCTGGGGCCGCGCGGGTCCCTGGGTGGCGGGGATGGCGGGGTCGGGGTCGGGGGCTGCTCCACGGGTGCGGGCCGGGGGCGGGGCGCTTGCGGCTGGGCCTGCTGTTGGGGCTGCCGGGGGACGGGAGCAGGGGCGGGAGCCGACGCCGGGCGGGGCTCGGACGGGGTCGTCGGCTGCGGGGACGACTGGCCTGCGCCGCCGCTGACCCGGCCACCGCGCTTGGGCGCGCCGGGCGCCTCCGGCTCCGGCGCCGAGCGTGCCTCGTGCTCCTCGCGCGTCTGCTCGTACTTCATGCGTGTCGTTTCCGAGGCCTGGTTCTGGGACTTGCGCTGCTCGCGCTTGGACTGACCGACCCAGCCCCACTGCTGCATCTTGCCGCGGCCCTTGCCTCCGGTGACGACCCGGTCCGCCGTCCAGGCGACGCCCTTCGCGCCACCGCTGGCGACGCGGCCCGAGGTCTTGGCCGTGGAGGCGGCGAGACCCGGTGCCATGGCGGTCACCTTGCCCGCGACGTCCCGCAGGCCGAGCATGTCCTCGCCGCCCGCGACCTGCGGGGTGAAGTTCCCGCCGAGGAGCTTCTTCAGCATCATCACGATGGCGATGGTGACCAGGAGCAGCATGAGCAACTGCGTGCCGAGGGCGACCTTGGCCGGCAGGATCATCTGGTAGAGCACCAGCAGCACGGTCAGGATCACGCCGAAGCCGGCGCGTAGCACGAAGCTGTGGATGAACGTCTCCAGCCAGCTCTTCAGCAGCTTCTGCTGAGAGGGATGGATGCCGATCGTGGCCACCAGCGGAAGCAGAATGACCAGGATCAGGGTGACCGCGTGCCACAGCAGGGTCAGGCCGCTGAGGACGATGACCATCAGGCCGACGATGAGCGCGGCGATGATGGAGTAGAAGGCGAGTCCGACCCGGTTGCCGGCGTTCCTTCCGGCCCACTCGTCGAAGGACACCGGGTAGATGTGCATGTCCCCGACGTCGTCGCCCTTGTCCTTGCCGCCCGCTATGTCCTGGCGGATGGGTATCCAGTCGTCCTTGAACTTGTCGAGCTTCTTGTCGCTGAAGGCGTCGACGTTCGTCTTCGACTGGGCCACGAGCTGGATCACCCGCAGGTCCTCGCAGCGGGCCCCCTTGCCCCAGGCACAGGTTTTGCTCTTCTCGGCAGGGACGCAGACGCCGTTCTTGATCTCGCCGCCGCCCTCCTTCTTGAAGATGCAGTTCTTGCCCGCGTCACCGAACTGTCCGAGGGCCCAGGGACGGAAGACGAGCGTGTCGTACATGGCACAGCTGGAGATGCGCAGACCACGGTTGTAAGCGCCCTTGTCCAGGTCGCACGGCGCCTGTGTCTCGCCCGAGACGCCTGCGAGGACGACTTCGGTCAGAGCGGAGTTGGTCCGGGCAATGTAGGAGTCGGCGGTGCTCACGAACTTGTCGTAGTTGCCGCCCGTCAGGAACGCCGTGACGGCGATGATCGTCAGGGCCGACCACGAGATGCCCGCCCACACCTCGCGCATGTCGCCCTTGCGCCACTTGGTGAACACCCACAGGCCGACCAGCACGATCATGACCGGCACGGCCGGACGCAGTACGTTCTCCTTCAGCGTCGTCACGACGCTGTCGCGGCCCTCGTAGAGGCCGGCGAGCGGGCTGGGGTTGGAGGCGGACTCCTTGATGGAGATGGCGGCCCGGGTGAAGATCTTGGTGCCGTTGAAGATGGAGTCGGCGATGCCGTTGTTGATGTAGGACATCACGGAGCAGTCGTCGGCGCCGCTGCCCCAGTCGCCGTTGTTCTCCGAGGCGTCACCCTGGCCCTTGAAGGTCTGGGACCAGTTCATGCCGCGCATGCCGTCGAGTTCGTACATCGTGTACGTGTCGGGCGGGTTCGCCATCTTCACCGCACCGGTCGTCGTCCCCGAGTCGTCCAGGAGCGTCGTCGACTGCTTGGTGTCCTTGTCCCACTGCATGACCGCGGCGAACATGGACTCGCCGTTGGTGCCGGGCGTGTCCATCTGGTAGCTGTCATCGCCCGTGAAGTCGCAGGAGAAGCCCGCGTACGCCGGGGTCGGCATGGCCAGGGAGACGGCCGTCAGGGCCAGTGCCACGAAGACGACGGCGCGGACGGCTGTGGCGGCCTTGGTGAGGGCCCGTTGCAACGCTTTGCGCGAGGGCATCTGGAATCCTTCGGGAACGCGGGAACAGAGTGGAGCCGAACAGGCGGGCCGGTTCAGCTGGAGAAGTAATTGCTCAGCACGCAGCCGTCGACGAGTCCCGGGCTCTTGTCGAAGCCGCTCGGCGCCGAGAAGTCCGGATCGCAGGTCATGAACAGGAGCTCGGACTTCTGCAGTTCCTGGATCGCCTGGCCCCCGACCGGGATGACCGCGAAGTCCTGACCGACCAGGAATTGCTCGTTGTTCGCCTTGGCGGCGGTCTGGAATGTCTTCATGTCCGCCACGGAGAGGAGGGCGACCGGGTCGCCGGACCCGTCGCTGCACACACCCCGTTCCTTGATGCCCCATGACGGGTCCGCCGCCTCGTCGGCCCCCCAGGCGGTCTTGTCGCCGTCGTGGTCGGCGTCGTAGTCGGCGCCTGTCTTCAAGTCCAGACAGGGGGTGAACTTGTTCACGTAGTAGGCGATGGACGCCAGGTCCGCCGCCTTGGGCAGGCTGCTGTTCGCGTCCTGCCCGGTGCTGCCGGAAGGGCTGGCGGACGAGCCCTTGTCACCGCTCTTCTTGTCGTCGTCGCCCCCGCACCCCGCCACCGCCGTCAGCGCGACGAGGGTGGTGCCGATCACGAGTACTCGCCTGATTCGCATGCTTCTTCACCTGTTCGGAGGGGTAGTTGGTCAGCACGCAGCCGTCAGCCAGTGCGTTCGCGGTGCGGTGGCCACCGGGTGCCAGTGAAGTCCGGGCGTCATACGGGCGCTGTCTCCGCCGCGTGTGTCGCCGAACGTGCCGGGTCCTCCTCCACCTCCTGCAGGAACGTCCAGTCCCAGACGCTCAAAGGCGGGTTGACGCCCTGGCGGGCCGGGCGGGTGGTGCCGTTGGTGTCCGTGGCGGCGAGGATCTCCTTGAAGACCAGGTCGACGGCGACCGTGCCGACGCGCTTGTCGGCGTCGCGCTGGAGGCAGACACCGGTGCGGAGTTCCTGGAGGGCGGCGATGACCTTCGGGTCGTTCTCCGGGCGGCCGAGGAGCGGGGCCACCATGGACGCCTCCTGCGCCGACTTCTGCTTGAAGGCGAAGACCGTGTGGATCTGGTTGGCGCCGCCGCTGCGGGCCTCGGAGTCCTCGATCTGGACCAGGTCGATGGCCTGCTGGGTGATCAGGACGGTGACCGCGAGGTAGGAGCGGCCCTGCTTCAGCGCGCGGCGCATCAGGTCGCGGCCCGACTCGGTGGCGGTGACGACGTATGCCTCGTCGACGAAGAGCGCCTTCGGGCGCAGGCCGATCTCGCCGGTCACCGGGTTCTTCTCGTAGCCGACGTCGAGCATCTGGCTGCCCAGTTCCACGACCGCCATGAGGGCCGTGGCCGCGAGGCGCTCCGCCGGGTTCCAGCTGCGCGGGTCGGAGGCCGCGGGGGACTGGAAGCCGCGCAGGGTGATGACCGTGCGGCGCTTGCGCATGCTGGACAGCGGCTGCGGGCGCTCGGCGAAGGAGAGCCGGGCGTAGGGGAGCGTGCGCAGCTCGGTGAGGAGCATCTGCGCGAGCTTCAAATCCTTGATGGCCTCGCGGTCGCCGGACGCCACCGCGTGGTCGTACGCCGCCACGACCTCGTCGACCACCTGCCACAGCGTCGGTCGCGGAACGGCGAGTTCGGCGTCGCGGGCCGTGTAGCCCTGTTCGACCGCCTGGCGGATCGCGGAGTTGTAGCGGCCGATGACGGTCGCCATGCCCTCGATGACGGGGAGGCGTACGCGCTGGTAGTCCTCGTCGCCGAGGAAGCCGCGGAGCATGGACTCGGCGAGCAGCCGGCCGGCCGGTACGTCCCGGGCGATGACCCACGGGTCCAGGACGCCGGCCTGGCCCTTCAGGAGGTCGACGACCTCCGTCTCCGCCCAGAACTCGGGGTTCACGGGCTGGAACTTGCTGGCCGGGGTGCCGAGCAGGCCCGTCTCCGCGTCGCTCGCGAAGTCCGGGTCGTTCACCTGGGCACCGAAGCCCAGGTAGTAGCAGAGCTGGGCGAAGTCGGTCTTCGGGTCGATGACCAGGCAGCGGACGCCCGACTCCGACTCCTCGTAGAACTTCTGCAAAGCCAGCGAGGACTTGCCACCGCCGGAGGCGCCGACTATGGCCAGGCCACCGCCGTCGTTGCGGGCCGGGCCGACGTGCAGCGAGTAGTGGACCGGCATCTTGCCCGCCCAGCCGACCAGGTTGCCGACCCAGCCCAGCCGCTTGCCGGAACGGTGCTCGGGGTTGTCACCCAGCTCCGTGCCCGCGGTGGGCAGGCCGGCGCCGAGCTGTTCGACCTCCTGGAGCCGGAGGTAGGGCGCGATCGGCAACTTGGGAGCGTCGCCGGGGAGTTGTGCCTGGAGCAGCCGCCACTGCTGGCGGGTCGGGCGCAGCAGCGTGACCTTCAGGTCCTGCTTGAACTGCATCTCCAGCACACGCCGCCGGCGCTCGAGCTCCTTCACGTCGTGCGCCGAGATCGTGAAGCGGATCTGCGCCTCCATGCCCGGCATCTTGTGCTCGTCGATGTCGTCGACGAGCTCCTGGGCGCGGGTGACCTGGGTGGCCAGCTTCGTGTCGGGGCTGCGGCCGGAGTTGGCCATGTCGTTCATCTCGTCGACCAGGTTGCCGCGGATCTTGTCGGCGCGGTCCTTGAACTTCAGGTACGGGATGAGCGTGAACCGCATGTCGATCTCGACCGGGAAGTCCACGTGCTGGGCGGCGTAGCGCGCCCACGCGGTCGACTGGCGGAAGCGGGTCTCCGCGGGCCAGTTGGCGGCCACGAGGGTGGTGGTGTAGCTGGTCTGCTGCTCGCCCGTCACCTCGTCGTACTGGTTCAGCACGATGTGCGTCTTGCGGTTCTCGCCGGAGAAGTCGACGACCAGGTCGAACTGGTTCGGGCCCCAGGCGCGTGAGCCGAGCACCGGCTCCGGCGGGACCGGCAGGTCGCCGTGGAGCGGCTTGCGGATCAGCCAGACGAGCTCCTCGCGGCTGAGCGGGGTGCCCTTGAGGCCCTCCAGGCTCTCGTGGACCTCGACGGCGACCTGCGTCCACTCGGCGAGGACGTGCGGGGAGAGGTACTCGTCGGCGACGCCGGTCGCGGTGGCGGCGGCCTGGTCGGCGGCGCCGCGGACGCCTTGGAGCAGGCCGGGCTCGTCGTACGGCTCGTCGTCCTGGGCGACGACCCCGCTGCCGCCGTTGGTGCGCTTGAGCGAGCCCAGCTTCACCAGCAGGATGTTGCGTTCGCGCTTGGCGCCGATGCGCTCCTGGTACTCGGCCTTGCGCAGGTTGTACGCCTTGTAGTTCTCGGTGGGCTCCCAGGCGACCGCGTTCAGCTCCTCCGCCCAGGTCATGGCCGTGATCGGCTGGTAGACCTTGCGGTAGTGGCACTCGACGTTGCGGTCGCCGCGGGCCAGGTTGAGCAGACCGCGGGCGGGGCCCTCGGCCATCGCCTGGAGCTCGCCGGCGTTCAGGTACTCGTCGATGGCGTTGGGCAGGACGATGCCCGTCCACACCGAGTCGCCGTGCACGAAGATCATGTCGTCGGCGTAGCGGTAGGGGAGGCGGAGGTCCTCGCGGCGGGCGGCGGCCGACGAGCCGGACGGCTTGGAACGCCCCGGGGACGACTGCCGCGAGCCGCCCTGGCCGTTCTTCTTGCTCGACGAGGCGGCCATGATCATGGCGACCACGAAGAAGGCGGCCGCCCCGCCCAAAAGGATCAACATGAACATGGAGGAGTCACCCTGGGGTAGTTGACGTGTAGAGGGTCAGCGGTAGGTGGAGAAGGCGCTGCCGCGCTCGGCGGCGGCCCGGCGCGCGGCCTCGTAACGGGACTGCCAGCGCTGCGAGCCGGGAGCGAAGAGGATGACCTGCCAGTGCAGTTCCTCCGGCTCCTGGTCGGCGGCGAGGCCCTGGAGGCGCTTGGGCTGGAACCACCAGTCGGTCCACACCACGATCTGCTGGCTCAGCGTGAGCGCCGAGGGCAGCGGCCGTCCCCAGACGAAGTAGACGGCCAACGGCGGCCCGAAATAGAGGATCGACGTCCACATCGACATGCCGAGGAACGGCAGGAACGCCGACATCGTGAACAGGACGATGAGCCAGATCAGCCCGAAGCCGAAGGCCGCGCCCAGCGCCGGCAGCAGCAGGCCCGGCAGCGGGATGTTGCCCCAGTTCCAGATCCTCTTGGGGCGGTTGACCAGATCGGTGTGGTCGTACGCGACCAGCGGCTCCGGTGCCTCCTGGCTCATGTCTGCGAACTCCTCTGGTGGGGACGGCTACTGACGGTCCATCCGGCGACGGAGTCAGCCGTTGCCGCCGCCGATCTGGCCGCCGAGGTCGATGAGGAGACCGGCGAGGCCGGTGGCGCCGCCGATGATGAGGGCGGCCAGCGCGATCATGCCGAAGCCCTGGAAGGCCTCGCGCATGCCGTCGCCGCGCTTCATCGACAGGAGCATGCGGATGCCGAGGATGAGGAGGGCGATGACGGCGACCATCGTGCCGGCGTTGCGGAGGATCGTCTCGATCTCTCCGAACATGTCCTCCATGGTGGTGGCGGCCAGGTACACGGTGTTTCCTCTCGGGTGGTGAAGCAGTAGGCAGGCGTTGGGGTCGAGGGTGGCGCGGTCCCGGTCAGGACTTGCCGGGCGGTCGGCCCGTGGACGACCGAGTGGTCGTGGAGGCGGAGCTGGAGGGAGAGGCGGAGGTGGAAGGACTCGTCGAGGGGGAGGCGGCGCCGGTACCGGCGCTCGTGCCCCCCTCGCTGTCGGCCCGTCCGCCCTGCGCGTCGAGCACGCCGCCGCGGATGTCCTTGATGAACCAGCCCTGGGCCGTGTTCACCACCGTCATCCGGTAGGCGCGGCGTACCGTCTCGCCCTTCGGGTCACCCCAGTCGACGACCACGCGGATCTCGACGGCCTGTCCGGCGGGGTACGCGTACGGGTCGGTGTTCCGCACGTTCTTCGGGACGAGTGCGACGACGTCGTTGATCGTCGGGGTCGTCAGCCGTCCGGCCAGGCCGGAGGTGGCCGACTGCGAAGCGTCGGGTGTGGTGAAGCGGGTCATCGCGGTGGCGTCGGAGGCGCCCCAGGCCGCGAAGTAGCCAGGCAGTACCTGCTGCTGGAGCTGCTGCCCCAGCGCGTCGTCCACGACCTCGTCGTCCTGGTCCGTCTCCGGCACGTCCGCGCGGCCGGGCAGGGGCATCTGGCCGACATCGCCGGCGACGCGCATGCCCTCGCCCGTCGTGAGGCTCTTCACGTAGACGGGGACGGTGAGCGTGGTGAGCGTGCCGTCGTCGGTGCGGACCTGGACCCCGATGTAGCGGCCGTGGTCGCCGTACTCGGCGAGTTTCTCGGCGGTCCCGTCCCAGGTGGCGGAGACGGCCGTGGAGGTTCCCTCGCCGCTCCAACCGCATTCGGCGTCGACGCCGGAGGAGGCGTAGCGGGCGAGGTTCGCCCGGCGGGTGGACGCGGTCTCCGGAGAGAACGTCATGCACAGCAGGGCGTACTGCTCGGCGAAGGTGGCCGCCTGCCGGGTCGGGAAGTCGGTGAGGCGGTACTTGTTCACGTCGGCGGTGTCCAGCCCGGCGGTCTTGGGACCGGAGGACTTGCCGATCACCAGCCCCATCACGCCGCAGGAGCCCAGCGCGAACACACAGGTGGTGATCAGCAGCGTGGCGCGGAGTGCGACGTGCGTGCGGCGGCCGCCGGTGGAGATACGGCCGCCGGGCTTGGGCACGACGAAGTCGCGCGCGGGGGCGGGCTTCGAGGCGGCCTGGCCGGGGGCGCCGGTGCCGACGGGGCCTGCGCCGGGGGCGGACGCGCCCGTGGTCGGGGCGGCCGTGGCCCTCAGCGACATGGTGGAAGAGCTGTGGGCGGGGGCGTGATGGCCGTGCTGGGGCGGATGCGGGGCGGTCGTGACGGGCGCGGGAGCGGGCGCCGGGGCGGTGGCGGCCGTCGCCGTACCGCCGCGCTTGCGCTGCTCCTTCTCCGCCTTCTTCTGCTCGTACGCCGCCTTGCGCGCCGCCCGCTCGCGCTCGCGCTTGTCCTTCTTCGACTCGCCCTGGGACCGCGTCTCCCGCGGCGGCAGCGACGGGACGGCGGCCTGGCCGGCCCGGGGCGTACTGCGCACCCAGGCGGCGGCGACCTGGGCGCGGGCCGCGTCGGAGGGCAGCGGCTGCGGCTGCTGCGGGGCGGCCTGTTGCGGGGCCGGGGCCGGCTGCGGAACGGGGGCCTGCTGCCCTTGCCCCTGCCACGCCTGCTGCGGCGGCTGCTGGGAGGGACCGAAGGACCCGGGCTGCCCGGAAGGCTGGCCTCCGCCGACCGCGCCAGCAGGGCTGTTGTGGTCTGTCATCGAGTCGGTTACTCCAGCGAGTCGGTTCCCCGTCCGCCTGGGCGGGTTCACGACCGCACCGCACGACGGGCCCTGGCCCGGCCAGGTGCGCTTGGCAGTGTGACAAAGACCTGTCACCGGACCGGTGTCGCTTTCCTCGCCGGGACTGCGGGAATTCCCGATGTCGTGCCCATGAGGAAACCGGTCGGGAAAAGTGTCAGGAACACGGCGGGAAGCTGCCGTGCCGCCCCGGCCCGCCCTGGGCCCACAATGCGCTGGGCACGTGCGCCCGCGGTGCCCGGCTACCGCCACCCGGCACCACCCCTTGGACCCGACGGACCCGGCGAAGGACGAGAGTTGACCGACCACAACGGGCACCCGCAGCAGCCGCAGTACCCGCAGCAGCCGCAATCCCCGGAGCAGCCCGACCCGCGCACCTGGGAGATCCCTCAGCAGGTTCCGCCGGTCCAACAGGTCCCTGGTGCGGCCCCGGCCCCTGCTACGACCCCCGCAGTTGCCCCCGCCCCGGCGCCGGTCCCCGCCCCTGTCCCCGCCGCCGTACCGGCCCCACAGGTCTTCCAGGCCGGGCACGCCTGGATCGACGGCTACGAGCCCGGCAACCCCTGGCAGGCCAGCCTGTGCGTGGAGACGCCGTACGGCACCTTCGCCTATCCCCTCACACCGAACACGATTCCCGAACTCCTCGAACAGATGGTCCTGGTGGCGCAGGAGCAGCAGGGGATGCCGGTCGGGTTCGACGAGGACCCCGAACCGTCGTCGGCGGACGAGGAGGTCGTGGACGAGGGACAGCAGGCGTCCGCGTCCGACATCCACAGTGGTCGGGCCGCGCGCCTGACGGGCTGGGCCGTCGTCCACGATCTGTGGGAACGCGAGGACCCGACGGCGCGCATCGTGATGGGCGCCGTGGTGGTCGTACTGCTGCTGCTCGGTATCGTCCTGACCTGATCGCGCGGACGGACCGGGTGATCGTCTGATGGTGGACGCACGGGCGAAGACCTCGCGGCCCGCCGCCGTCAACGCGTCCCTCCCCGGCGTCGACGTACGCCCCGTCGCCCGTCCCGCCGCCCCGCGCGGGCAGGCCGCGGGCCACGGGGTCCACGACCGGGCCGCGGCCTTCGCCCGTGCCGCCGACGCTTCCCCGACAGCAGCCCGCAGGAGTCGAACGATGACCAATACCGAACCCGCAGCCGAGGAACCGGAGTTCTACTTCGCGGACGTCTTCGTCTTCGTCTCCGACTATTTGGCCCAGATGATCCGCCGCCGGGTCAACGGCGCCACGGCCACCTGGTGCCCCACGTGGTGGGAGCACCCCGAGGCAGGCGCTCGCCTCTCCGCGCTCTGGCTGGCCTGGGAACACCTGCGTCAGGATCCGGCGCTCGGCATGTCGACGTGGTGGCTGCACCACGCCGACCCGCATCTGCGGGTCCTGATGGACGCCGACTCCGGTCCTTTCGCGGCCTGTTCACCCAAGGACGGGCATACGGCGTACCCGTTCGACCCGCTGCCGGTGGATCCACGTCCCGAGTGATCGGGGCGGCCGGAGCGGAACCGATTTCCCGTGTTTTCCCGGCTCTGGCGCGGCCTTTCCCTGCCGGGAATCCTCGCGGCCTCCCTCGTCCGCCTCCACCTACCGTGTCCCGGTCACCCGCCGTACCGGATCAGCACAAGGGAGGCGCGGGAAGCGTGGATGTGCCTGAGGAGGGCAAGCGCTCGGGGCTGCTCGCCCTGGCGGTGCTCGGAGTTCTGCTGGTCGCCGTGCTCACGGTGTTCACCGTCTTCGACGGGGACGATTCGGGCGGCGACGACGGCGCGGCGACTTCCGCCGCCACGGCCGCACGGCAGGACGGAGCGAACGCGGACTCCGGATCCGGCGGAACACAGCAGCCGAGCGGCGGCGCCACCCCCATCGTCGCGCTCACCGAGGTGGCCGCGGCGCACGAGGTCATGGCGAAGTACATGGCCGGCCTCAACACGTACGACCACGCCAGCAAGCCGGCCGCCTGGAGCGCCCCGCTGCTGCAACTGACCACCGGTGACACGCAGATGGAGCAGGTGACCGCCCTGCCCACCGGCAAGGACTGGGCCCAGTGCGAGGCAGGCCGGTGCTCCTCGAAGGGCACCGCGACCGTCGTGCGGGACGCGATGATCTCGGACGACCTGGTGCGTGACAGCGGCCGGTCGATCTCCAGCGTCGTGAACGTGACCGCCGCACGGACCACCGACGGCCAGACCGTCACGGAGTCCAACCGGTGGCTGGTGACCGTCAAGGAGGAGAGCGGCGTGTGGGTCGTCTCCGGCTTCGACATCTTCGGTCTCGGCGACGTGGGCGCCTCTGACGAATCGGGGGAGTGATCCGGCATGGTGGCACCCGCCGTACTGGCGGCCGCGCAGAAGGCCGCGAAGATCGCCAAGACCGCCAAGAAGGCCCGTCAGGCCGCGTCCGGGGGAGGCGGCCAGGGCGACGACAAGGGCAAGGACAAGAGCAACCTCAAGCTCTGGCTCATCCTCGGCGGCAGCGGCGGACTGCTGACATTCGGTGGCATATCCCTGGTGACCATCATCCTCATGGGCATGATCGGCGGGACCGGGAACGGCGCTGTCGCGGCCGCCTGCGGCGACTACGCCGACAACGCCAGCGCCGGCAACACCGGTGACGCCGCGGCCACGAACCCGATCCTGCCGGCCGGCAAGGTGTACATGCCGAGCGAGGCGGCACGCAACGAGATACCGCCGAAGATGATCCTCGCCGCGATGCGCGCCGCCGCCCGCTACGAGGGCCTCGACTGGGCCCTCATCGCCGGGCAGATGTACCAGGAGACCAAGTTCGGTCAGGACAAGTCGGCAGCACCCGGGGGAAAGAACTCCCTCGGCTACATGGGCATCCTCCAGTTCGGCACCCCTGCTTGGACGGACTACGGCGCCGACGGCAACGGGGACGGCAAGAAGGACCTCTACAACATCGACGACGCGGCCTGGGCCGCCGCCAACTTCCTGCACGCCAAGAAGGCCGAGACCGCACCCTTCAAGGCGTTGCAGATCTACTCCGGATCCACGGCCTCCAACACGATCTACCCGCGTGTCGTCATCACCCAGGCCACCCGCTATCACGGGGTCCTTACGGGCGATCAGGCTCTGATCAAGCGCTGGTACGCCCATCTCAAGGAGACCGTCGAGAAGAACCCCGACTTCCCCACGCTCGGGCAGCAGTCGGACATCCCGGAGCCGGTCGGCAACAACGCCCAGCCCGGCTCGGCCCTCAGCATCGCCGCGACCTCCCCCCGTTCGTGGTCCACCCCGCCGCTGGACGCGGGCGACGACGCGCAGACCACCACGGCCATGGCGCCGGCCGCGTACACCACGAGCACCCTCGACACGACCGGCGTCGGCACCGTCGCCTTCCCCGAGGCGAAGCAGCCCACCGGTGGGGCCGGCTGGCAGTGGCCCCTGAAGGAGGGCAGCTACACCCTCGGCACCAAGTACCACGAGAACGGCAGCATGTGGAGCCTCGGCTACCACACCGGCCTCGACCTCGTGGCGACCTCCGGCACCCCGATCTACGCCCCGGCCGACGGCAAGGTCGTCCACGCGGGCCCCGGCGGCTCGTACGGCAACGAGACGGAGATCCAGCACGCCGACGGCGTCATCACGCTGTACGCCCACCAGACTTCGATCAAGGTGTCCGTCGGACAGACGGTCAAACGCGGCGACCAGATCGGCACGGTCGGCGCGACCGGTAACGTCACCGGGCCCCACCTGCACTGGGAGGTGCGGGTCCCGGGGGTCGACAACCCGTTCGTCGGCGGTCAGGACGCGGGCCCCGGCATGGTCGACCCTCAGGCATGGATGAAGGGCCGGATCACCGCCAACCCGGACTACGGCACCGTTCCGGGTTCCGTCGACGAGGACCAGGGCAAGGACGCCCAGTACGCCGACTGCGCGGAGGAGAACGGCAGCGCGGCCGTCGCCCCGGACGGCGCCGGTGCCTCCGGCGTCATCCCCGACGCCGACGACCCCGTGATCCGCGCGGTCCTCGGCTGGGCCCAGCGGGGCATCGGCGTCCCCTATGTGTTCGGCGCTCCGCGACTCCAGGGCCAGAGCCCCACCAGCTTCGACTGCTCGAGCTTCACGCAGTGGGTGTACTACATGGCCAGCGGCGGGAAGATCAACATCGGCACGACGACGTACACGCAGGAGCCCTACCTCAAGAAGTACGAGGTGTCGCTGTCCGAGGCCCAGCCCGGCGACGTCATCTTCTTCCGGCCGGAGGCCGGCCATTCGGGCCACGTGGGCCTGGTCTGGGACCCCAAGGGCCACAAAATCATCCATGCTCCGCGGCCGGGCAAGACGGTCGAGTTCAGCAAGTGGGACTACCAGGACCAGATCACCGGCGTCTACCGCGTCCCGATCCCGCCGGGCACGGACCCGGTCGAAGGCGACGGCACGGGCCAAGAGAAGGGCGCCTGAGACGGTGGCCACCGCACGGCACCCCTTGTCGGCCGTCGCCGCCGGCACCGTCCTGTCACGGGGACTCGTCACCGGCTGCGGGGGCGACGACGGTCGGGCGGGCGCGGAGGCGACCCGCCAGGACCGGCCCAGGGCCTCGGCCTCCACGACCCGGCTGGCCCGCTACCCGGGCGAGGCGATCCCCGGCCTCGCCCCGATCGGCGGCGGCCGGAATCTCGTCCTGCCCGCCGAGGCCCGACTGCTCGACACCGGCCGCGGATACGCGACCCGGGGCACCGGCGTGAACGAGCCCGTGTCGGTGATCGACCGGAGCACGGGGACGGGTGGATCGCCGCCGTGAACTTCGCCGAGGAAGCGGTGGCGTGGGACACCCGCACCGGCGTCGAACTGTGGCGGCAGGACACGGGCGGCAAGGACATCCGGCCGCGTACCGTGACGCCCCGGGGTGTCCTGTACGCGGAACTCGACCAGGAGGCCGCGGCCCTGGCGACGGGGAGCGGCCTGCTTCTCGGCATGCTCCCCGAGGACGTGGACATCCCCCTGGAGTTCACCAGCAACGGCTACACGCTCGTCACCGCCGACAACGCTCTCTTCGCCTTCGCGGCGACGAGGGCCTGACCGGACCGCTCGACCGAGCTTCCCAGACAGTTCCGAAGTCCAGAAAGGACGGACCCGCGGGTGACCGCAGAACAGCAGAAGAAGCCCCGCGCCGAGGACGACTGGACCTTCGAGATCGTCATCGCCGTCGCGGTCGTGCTCCTCGTCGGCGCCGGTGCCTGGCTGGCGGCGAAGGTCGGGGCCGGGTACGCCGACGCGCCCGCGCCGGCCGGCAATCCGTTGACGTTCCTCGTCGAGGTGATCAAGGGCGACTACAGCTGGCCGGGTTCGGCGGCCAGTGCCGTCGCGGCCGGCGAGGGGGTGGTGGTCGGGATTCTCGGCCTGGTCGCCCACCGGGTGCGGGAGCGGTTCAGGAACAAGCCCAAGGTGGACGGCGCCGCCCGGCACCTCGCGAAGGGCGAGGAGCTCGGCAAGCTGACCATGAAGGGCGCGGCCGCCACCGCCGAGCGTCTCGGCGTGCAGTCGAGCACGCCGGGCGTGTTCATCGGACGGTCCGTCAAGGGGCGTCAGCCGCTGTACGGGTCGTACGAGGACATGCACGTCGACATCTGGGGCCCGCGGACCGGCAAGACGACCCGGCGGGCCATTCCCGCCATCCTGGACGGGCCCGGCGCCGTCCTCGTCACCTCCAACAAGCGCGACATCGTGGACGCGACCCGGGGTCCGCGGACCGCGCGCGGCCCGGTGTGGGTGTTCGACCCGCAGCAGGTCGCGCAGGAGGAGCCGAGCTGGTGGTGGAACCCGCTGTCGTACGTCACCGACGTGGCCAGGGCCCGCAAGATGGCCGACCACTTCGCCAGCGGCTCGCGGGACGCCAACGCCTCCACCGACGCCTTCTTCGACCCGGCGGGACAGGACCTGCTCGCCAACCTGCTGCTCGCCGCCGCCTGCGCCAAGGCGCCGATCACGCAGATCTACACCTGGCTGTCCAACCCCAGGGACGACGCTCCGGAGCGGATCCTGCGCGGCGCCGGCCACGCCATGTCCGCGGACGGGCTGTCCGGCGTGATCAACGCCCCCGACAAGCAGCGCAGCGGCATCTACGGCGTCGCCCAGCAGATGGCGTCCTGCCTGGTCAATCCCGAGGTCAACCGGTGGGTCACGCCCCCGGCCGACGAGTACGCGGGCGAGTTCGACCCGCACGCGTTCGTCCGGGGCGGCGGCACCCTGTACTCGCTGAGCCGCGAGGGACGCGACTCCGCCGGGCCACTGGTGACCGCGCTGACCGTGGCCGTCGTCGAGGCGGCCGAGGAGTACGCCACCACCCAGCGCGGCGGCCGTCTCCCGCTGCCCCTCGTCGGTGTCCTCGACGAGGCGGCCAACGTGTGCCGCTGGCGGAACCTGCCCGACCTGTACTCGCACTACGGCTCGCGCGGGATCATCCTGATGACGATCCTCCAGTCCTGGGCGCAGGGCATCGAGGTGTGGGGCGAGCGCGGCATGGAGAAGCTGTGGTCCGCCGCGAACGTCCGCGTCTACGGCGGTGGCGTCTCGGACACCCGCTTCCTGGGTGATCTGAGCGAGCTGGCCGGCGAGTACGAGCTGCGCGAGTACCAGACCAGCCGTGAGTCGGAGTTCGGCGGCTGGTCCGGCAACCGCGCGATCAGCGAGTCCACGCGCCGCGAGCGCGTCCTGCAGGTCTCCGACCTCGGCGCGATGCCGCCCGGCCGGGCCCTCGTCCTCGCCTCCGGCACCAAGCCGGTGCTGGTCGAGACGGTCCCGTGGTGGGAGGGCGGGTACGCCGCCGAGGTCCAGGCCTCGCTGAAGAAGTACGACCCCGGGGCGCGCTGAGCCGGCGGCGGCACAAAGAGGCGAGAGGGATGAGGAATGAAGGATGAGGGCCCGGAGGCGGATGCCTCCGGGCCCTCATCCCGTGTTACGCCGTATTCCCCCGTGGCTCCCGGTGTCTCCGCGCGAACTCCCCGCGGTCTGCCGGTCTGCCGGTCTGCCGGTCGTCCGGTGATCAGGCGCGTGCCGCCCGGCGACGACGCGTGCCGAGCCAGGCCGCCGCACCGCCGACGGCCAGCAGAGCGGCCGCGAGGGCGCCGTAGAGGCCCGCGCCCGAACCGGTGGCGGCCAGCGAACCGGTCGCGCTCGTGGTGTTCGTCGTGCCGCCGGTCGTGCCACCCGTGGTGGCGGCTGCCGAGCCGGTGGCGGATGCCGACGGGGAGGCCGACGTCGACGGGGTCGTGGAGGATGACGTCGACGGGGTCGTGGACGGCGTACCGCTCGGCGTGGCGGCCAGGGCCGGGCCGGCCTTCACCTGGGTCTCGGCGCCGTTGAAGCCCCAGGTGTCGCCCATGGAGAACAGCGCCTCCAGCGGGACGACGGTGTCCTTCTTGATGTCGCTCTTCTCGCCCAGCGAGAGGTACAGCTTGATGCTCGCGGTACCCGCGGAGGCGCCGAACCCCTTGGGTATGACCGGGAGTTCCCACTCGCTGTCGTTGAACTCCTTCAGCTTGACGATCTTGCCGTCGACCTCGGCCTCCAGGACGAAGTCGGGATGGCCGGCGCCCTCACGGAACTGCTGGGCCGACACGGTGCGCCGGAGCTCGGCGGGGAACTCGCCGGGGCCGGTGGCCGTGGCGTCGAGCACCAGCTCGGCACGCTGACCCGGTCGGGCGACGGCACCCGTCTTCTGCTCCCACGCCACGTTCAGCTTGCCGGGCGTGATCGCCGGGTCGATCGTGAAGACCTGGGTGTTGCGGGCCGGGTCGTCGTCGGTGTCGCCGATCAGCCGCCCGGCGGTGAGGGTGAAGTCACCGTCGTTGGTGGGGTAGGAGGCGCCGAGGCCGACCGTGACCTTCCAGGTGTACTCGGTCTTCGCCGGGATGGAGAAGTGGGAGGCCGCGTTCCCGGTGGCCGGGAAGAACAGCCCCTGGAACGAGCCGTCCTGGCGCCCGACGGCCGACTTGGTCGCGGGCGCGTCGATCGCGGTCACGCCGAAGACGATGGAGTCCTTCAGCACCGGGCTCGGACCGTCCGGCGTGCCCGGCAGCCAGGCGGAGAAGTCCTGCGCCTTGTCGGAGGAGTTGGCGACCGTCAGGATCATCGACTCCGTCGCCCCGCCGCGCTTCAGCGGGCCGGTGGGGGCGGGCGCGCCGAGCGTCATCCTCAGCGCGTGCTCGCCCGCCTTGTCGGCGGCGAACGCGGTGCCCGGGACCAAGGCGGCGCCGGCGACAGCGGTGACGACGGCGGTCGCGGCCACGGTGCGGATGCGGCGGGCGGCGACGGAACGAGCGGACATGATGAATCCCCCCAAGGAATCGATCAGCAGGGGCACGCCGGGATGACCGCGGCATGACCTGCGTTGGAAGCGTGACGACGGCGAAGTACGACAACGAAGTACGACGACGAAGTGCGACGACGACGTGCGGCGAACAACAGAAGCGTGGCGACGACGAAGTGCGACGAGCGGCACGTGCGACAGAAGGAAGAGAAGTGACCGCCCGCCGGTACTGCTTGTCCCCCCGGCGGCTCGCGGTGCACTCATCTTCACCTGGATCCCTCAGGTGATCAATCGTCGCTCCGTCACCACTTCGCAACAGCGCCGGAAGCGACGATTCCGCTGGTCAGGAGCCGACAGGGCCGATGGTACCGACGAGGATCCGGCGCTGGTGGACCGGCGGGGCGCAGGTTGTCGCGGGCGAGGCGGTGGGGCGGCGGCGGCAGCGGTGGTGAGGAGGCCGCCGGTCGTGGCCGGCATGCCGACGGCCTTGGCGAGTCTGGCGGGATTCATGCGTTCCCCTGGTCGGAAAAAAGGCCTTCGTGATCGTGACGCATCGGGAACAGCCTTGATCGTGCGACTTTCTGCCCACTCGTCTGGTGGTTCTCTGTCCAGGTCTTCGCAACGTCTCCGCGTGGTCTCCATGCGTCTTCACCTGCTGAGCGGAGTGTGATGTTGCTACTTCGTTAAGTAGTTCCGCTTGACGCCGACGGCCGCCGCCGCGTTGTCTTTTCAGACACCTGGGTCTACCTGTCACACCCATGTGTCCGGAATCGCACCGAACGCACCTGAAGTGAGCCCCGAATGCGTCGTATCGCCATAGCTGTGGTCGCCTCCACGATGTCCCTGTCGCTCGCCGGGTGCGGAATGCTGGGAGCCTCGGAGAACAGCAGCAGCGCGACACCGACCCGGAGCAACGACGTCACGGTGGGCGTGCTGATGCCGGAGAAGACCAACACCCGGTACGCGGACTTCGACTACCCCATCATCAAGAAGAAGGTCGCCGAGCTCACCCAGAACAAGGGCAGGACCGAGTACGCGAACGCCGACGGGGAAGCCAAGGCGCAGCTCACCCAGATGCAGAAGATGATCGACGAGAAGGTCGACGTCATCCTGCTCGACGCCGTCGACTCGAAGTCGATCGCGGCGATGGTGCAGAAGGCCAAGGACGCGGACATCCCCGTCATCGCCTACGACCGTCTGGCCCAGGGGCCGATCGACGGGTACGTCTCCTTCGACAACGAGCTCGTCGGCGAGGTGCAGGGCCGCACCCTCGTGGAGGCCATTCCCAACGTCCAGGCCAGCGACAAGATCGTCATGGTGAACGGCTCGCCCACCGACCCCAACGCCGGGCAGTTCAAGGCGGGCGCGCTCAACGAGCTCAGCGGCCGGGTCACGGTGGCGAAGTCGTACGACACCGACAAGTGGAGCCCCGAGGTCGCCGAGGCCAACATGACGAAGGCGATCGAGGCGCTGGGCGTGTCCAACATCTCCGGCGTCTACTCCGCCAACGACGCCATGGCCGGCGGCATCATCAAGGCCCTGAAGGCCGCGGGCGTCAGCAGCGGCGACCTGCCCCCGATCACGGGCCAGGACGCGGAGTTGGCGGCCGTGCAGCGCATCCTCAGCGGTGAGCAGTTCATGAGCGTCTACAAGCCGTACCCCAGTGAGGCCGAGGCCGCCGCCGAGGCCGCCGTCGCCAAGGTCCAGGGTCGCGACCTCCAGTTCGACGCCCTCACCCGCGACCGGGTCGACAGCCCCACGAAGAAGGACATCCCGGCCAAGCTGGTGACCGTGGTCGCGCTGACGAAGGACAACCTCAAGTCGACCATCATCGCCGACGGCATCTACAAGGTCTCCGAGATCTGCACCGCCAAGTACAAGGCTGCCTGCCAGGCCCTCGACCTCATCTGAGCCACGGTCTCCGGGCGGGCCGCCGGCCCGCCCGGACAGCGCCCGCGCCCCCGCCCGCTCCCACCGCTGACGCCACGCGGGAGAAGCCCTCCGGCGGCCTGCGGCCTCTCGGGCTCCTGCGGCCTCTCCGGCGCCTCCTAACCGTGTTCTCGATGACGTACACACCCCGCTGGGACCCGTACGTTGTCCAGGAGTCATGGAAGCCCCCGGCCTCGTCCTGGGCGTCCTGGGTCCTGCCGATGGCGATGCCCCTGCCGATGCCCCTGCCGATACCCCCGCCGATGCCCCTGCCCTTGCCGCGCCGCTGCCGATGCCGGTGATGCGTACCCCGCCGGGTGGGTCGGCGCCGTCCTCGAAGGCGCGGGCCATCTCGGCGGCGCGGGGAGGCAGTTCGCCCGGCGTGAGCGTCCGGAGCGCCGCCGGTGCCGGCTCGTGGGCCGTGCTGACCTCTTCAGGCCGCTCGAGCAGTGGGTCGGCCGTGGCCTGAGCCCGGCCGGACTCCCCCGTGGTCCGGCCGGGTTGGCTGCGCTCTCCCCCGAGTGGGGAGCACCCGGGGGCAAGCGAAACCAACGATGCACTGCGGCCGTCGCCCCGCACCACCGTCAGCTTGTTGCAGTGTGAGGGAAGGAGGCCGGGAGAAACAGGAACAGATCGGTGGTTTTCCGGGGCGTCGGCCGGGGCAGCCGTGTTGCGGAGCCGGTCCAGGCCGCGCATAGTTGCGCTCCGGAAGAGGCGTACGGCGGGGGTGGGATGGGCGATGGCCGGGCACGGGACGGAGGAGCATCCACACGGTGCCGACCGACTGTGCGAGGCCGGGGATCGCGTGTATTCCCGGGCCGTACGGCGCGGTCGGGTGGCGCGGCTCGACGCCGAGCCGGTCCCGTGCCTCCTCGAGCTCGCTTTGCTGCACCCCGATCCCGACGACATGGACTGGCTGGTGCCGACCTCCCCGCAGGAGGTCATGACCCGGCTGCTGCGCGGTCTGTACGACGAGGTGAGCGCGAGCGGACGCCGGATGGGCTCGGCGGTCGCCGCCTTCGAGTGGTACGCGGGCCTGGGCGGCCCCACGCGGGGCGGGACGGCCGGCGAGGGTGCGGCGATCCGGGTCCTGGACGGCGCCTCCCGCATCCAGGCCGCCCTGGACGCGGCGACCGAGGCGTGCACGACCGAAGTCCTCACCGTGCAGCCCGGCGGCATCCGGCGTGAACACGAGCTGTCGGAAGGCCTGCACCGGGCGCTGGAGTTGCGCGGCCGGGGCGTGCGCATGCGGGACATCTACAACCACGTCGCCCGGCACGGCCAGGGGCTCCTCACTTACTTGGAGCTGATGGGCGACGCGGTGGAGGCCCGCACGCTGGACGAGGTCATCGACCGGCTCATCCTCTTCGACCGCACGGTCGCCTTCATCCCGGCGAACACCGACCGCACGATGGCGCTGGAGCTGCGCCACCCGGCCCTCGTCTCCTACCTGGTGACGGTCTTCGAGCGGCTGTGGCGGCTGGCGATCCCGCTCACCGCGCCACTGCCCGAGACCAGGATCGACGGCATCTCGCACCGGGAGCAGTCCATCGCCGCCCTGCTGGCCGAGGGACACCAGGACGCGGTGATCGCCGAGCGGCTGGGCATCAGCGTCCGCACCTGCCGTGCGCACATCGCACGGCTCTCGGAAACCCTGGGCGCGGCCAGCCGGACCCAGTTGGGGGTGCGGATCGCGCAGGTCGGCCTCGACCGGCCGTCCGGGGAGGCGGAGCCGTCGTCGCTCGGTGCCACGGCGGCGGGCGGAGGCCCGGGCCCGGCCGCCGCGCCCGCTGCTACACCTGCTCCCGCTGCTACACCTGCTCCTGCGCCTACACCTGCTCCTGGGCCTGCTCCGTCACCCGGTTCCGGTTCTGTTCCCGGTCAAGGATCCCCGACTGCCCGATGAGATAGCCGAGTTGGGCGCGGCTCTCGCTGCCGAGGGTGGTGGCGAGTTTGGCGATGTGGACACGGGCGGTCCGGATGTTCATGCCGAGGCGGTCGGCGATGACGGCGTCGGTGTGTCCTTCGACGAGGAGTGCGGCGATGGCCTGCTGCCGGGGGGTGACGCCGTTGAGGGACGGGCGGTGCACGGCCTGGGGGTACATGGGGGTGGCCAGTCGCCAGAGACGGTCGAAGGTGATGGTGAAGTACGTCAGGAGGGCGGGGTGGCGGACCTCGAGGGCCAGTCGGCCGTCCTCGCCGGCGGGGATGAAGGCGACCTTGCCGTCGATGACGATCAGACGGTCGGTGACCTCGTCGAGGGTGCGGGCCGCCACGTCGCCCCGTAGCTGCTCGTAGCGGGCCAGTACGAGGGGCTGGTGGCGCTGGGTGTGCTGGTAGAGGGTGCGGATACGGCAGCCCCGGTCGAGCAGCGCCTGGTCGCGGGCCATGGCCACCGTCTGGGCCGTCTCGCCGCGCGGGCCGCTGTAGTGGACGTTGGGCTGGATGCAGAGCAGTTCGTCCGTGGCCTCGGCCGTCGCCTCGGTGATGGCGCCGTTGATCTGTTCCGTGCCGCTGAGCAGTCGCAGGGAGGCGGGATCGGCGGCGGCGGTGCGGCTGCCGGTGATCCGCATCAGGGGTTCGAAGAGGGTGGCCAGCCGTTCCTCCCGTCGCCGTTCGTCGGCGATACGGGTGCCCGAGGCGCGCAGCAGCCGGTGCAGGGCCAGGGCCGGGGAGACGGGTTCGAGCTGGTCCGGGTCGTCCACGACCGGGTGCAGCAGGCCGAAGGACAGCAGACAGGGGGCCGCCGCCTCGGCTTCCTCGGTCTTGACCCGCCCGTCGCGCAGGGCCGCCTCGTAGAGGCTCGTGCCGGCGGCGCACAGGTTCTCCACGCCGTGGTGGGAGTGCGGCGGCGCGTTCACTGCGAATCTCTCTCCTGTTCGAGACGACGGGCGGAGGATGGTGGGCGACGGGCGACGGGCGACGGGCGACGGGCGGCGGATGGTGGCCGGGTGGCCGGGTGGCCGGGTGGCCGGGTGGCAGCGGTGCTGCGGGCGTGCCGGTCCCGGTTCTCGGTTCCGGGCCCGCCCGCACGGTCAGGGTTCCTGTTTGAGGATCCCCGACTGGGCTATGAGGAAGCCGAGTTGGGCACGGCTGCCGCTGCCGAGAGCCGTGGCGAGTTTCGCTATGTGGGCTCGGCAGGTGCGGACGTTCATGCCCAGGCGGCGGGCTATGGCCTCGTCGACATGCCCCTCGACGAGGAGCTTGGCGATCGAGTGCTGGATGTCCGTGATGCCGTCGGGGGCGGTCTCGTAGGGAGCGCCGGTGGCCAGCGGTACCGCGCGGCCCCACATGAATTCGAACACCTTGATCAGGTAGCGGACGAGCCCCGGGTGGCGGAGTTCGAGGGCGACCTGTCCGTCGTCCCGGGTCGGGATGAAGGCGACGGTCTCGTCGCAGATGATCAGCCGCTCCACGAGTTCGTCGATGGTGCGGTACTCCACCTTGCCGTCGGTGAACTGGGAGACGTAGCCCAGCGTCTCGGGGCTGTAGCGGGCCGTGTGCTGGTAGAGGGTCCGGATCCGGCAGCCGCGTTCGATCAGCGGTCGGTCGCGCTCGAGGCCCTGCACGAGGGTGTGTTCGAGGCGCCGGCGGCTCGGCTGGACGGTGAGCATCTCGGTCTGGCACTGGGAGGTGGCCAGATCGAGTGCCGCGTTGATCCGGTCGATGCCCTCCAGCACCGTGATCGAGTGTGTGGTGGGCGTCGGCTGGGCGCTGAGGGTCATGAACGGCTCGAAAGCGTCGGCGAGCTCCACCGACAGCCGCCTGCGCCGGGTGATCTCGCGTTCGATCGGGTTGAGCAGCTGGGACAGGGCGATCGACGGGGGTACCGGACGTAGCCAGTTCGCGTCGTCAGGGTCCGCATGAAGCAGGGCGAACTCCATCAAACACGGAGCAGGCTCCACGTCGGCGCGGGCTATGCGGCCCGTCCGAAGAGCGTTCCCATAGAGACGGCGACCTTCCTCGCACAGCTCAGTCGACGCATGAGGATGTGTCTGCTTTGTCTCATTTTTCGTCAAATCTCCACCCCCCAGGGTCCTGAACGTGCAGGAACATGATGCATCGATTGTGTGGCCATGACGTGCCCGAATGGGCCATCGTCGTAGTGGACGGGGGAGAGGTGACCTTCAAATGAGGACGAAGCCGACTATGCATAAGAGAATGCTTCGCTCGGCGCTTGCCGCCGCCTTCTCCGCTGCCTTGGCCTTCGGGGCGCTGAGTGGCCTTGCAGGAACGACGGGTGACACGGCGCGCGACAGTACCTGGAGCACGGGTACCGAGACCGTCGCAGCGCCCGCGGACAGTACGTGGGTCGCGCCCCGTGACAGCACGTGGGTGATCACGGCGGCAGGCGTGCCGGGTGACAGCACTTGGGTCGCTCCCAGCGACAGTACGTGGGTCGCCGAGTCATGACCACGCCACCCGACGACCGCTCCTTCCGCCGCGAAATGGCCACCGCCTACCGCTCCGGCTGGCACTTCATCGATCTGGTCACCGCCATCCCCCACAGTGGTGACTCGCTGATGGTGACCGTGTTCGGCGAGCCGGTGGTCGTGACGCGCGACGAGGACGAGGACGTACGGGCCTACCGGTGCCTGCGCAAGCCCCGGGGAGCGCCGCAGCCCGTGCGGTGCGCCATTCGGTACGGAATGATCTTTGTGAACCTGGACCAGCGGGACCACAGGCTCGTAGAGCCCGAGACGGCGCCCGTGAAGACCATCTCAGCCACCCCCCGCAGTGCCTGACGCGATTCCCCCGTCGTAACAGATCGCTCAGGTGCTTCCCCCCGCAGCGGCGTCACCGTGACCTGAACACGGTGACGCCGCTGTGTTTACCGGGACATTTCCCTACATGCCCCTGCTTGAGCGTTGGCCGAAAAACGACGGAATCGGTTTTGGTCATCCGGGCCACCGGCGCCCCTCACGTCACCCGCGTCCCATCGCCCGGGTCAGCTCGATCTCGATCACCACGCGTGCGGGGTTCGGGCTCGGCGTGCGCCCGTAGCGCTCGGCGTACCGGCGCTCCGCCTCCGCGACCCGGTCCGGCTCCCCGCGTACGTACGCCCTGCCCTCCAGGGTGGCCCAGCGCCGGCCGTCCACCTGGCACACCGCGACCCGGGCGCCGTCCGGGCCCGCCGCCAGTACGTTGCCGACCTTCGTGCTGCGCTTGTCGGCGATGACCCGGGCGAGGCGGGCCCCGGGTTCGTAGGTCACTCCGACCGGAACCACGTGCGGGCTGCCGTCCGGACGTGGTGTGGTCAGGGTGCACAGGTGCCGTTCGCGCCAGAAGGCGAGATACGGCGCGTCCGGGGCGCCCGGGTCCTGGGGGTATGCGGCCATGGCCCGGAACCTAACCCCTTCCCGGACTCCCGCGCACACCTTGAGCGGAATAGACTCAACTTTGTGTACGCTGACTGAGTCAGACACGGGAGACTGCTGACGCCAGGAGGAGAAAGCGAACGTGGACGCCGAGCTGACCAACCGGAGCCGGGACGCGATCAACGCGGCCAGCAACAGGGCCGTGTCCCAGGGACACGCCGACCTCATCCCCGCCCATCTGCTGCTCGCGCTGCTCCAGGGCCAGGAGAACGACAACATCGTCGACCTCCTGGCCGCCGTGGACGCGGACCAGGCGGCCGTGCGGGCCGGGGTCGAGAAGGTGCTCGGCGCGCTGCCCAGCGTGACCGGGTCGACCGTCGCGCCCCCGCAGCCCAACCGCGAGCTGCTGGCCGTCATCGCCGACGCGCAGAGCCGGGCCCGCGACCTTGGCGACGAGTACCTGTCGACCGAGCACCTGCTCATCGGCATCGCCGCCAAGGGCGGACAGGCCGGCGAGGTGCTGAGCGGGCAGGGAGCGACCGCGAGGAAGCTCCAGGAGGCCTTCCAGAAGTCCCGCGGCGGGCGCCGGGTGACCAGCGCCGACCCCGAGGGGCAGTACAAGGCCCTGGAGAAGTTCGGGACGGACTTCACCGCCGCCGCCCGCGAGGGCAAGCTCGACCCGGTCATCGGGCGGGACCAGGAGATCCGGCGCGTCGTGCAGGTGCTGTCCCGGCGCACGAAGAACAACCCGGTCCTCATCGGCGAGCCCGGCGTCGGCAAGACCGCCGTCGTCGAGGGGCTCGCCCAGCGGATCGTCAAGGGCGACGTGCCCGAGTCCCTGCGGAACAAGCGGCTCGTCGCGCTCGACCTCGGCGCCATGGTCGCGGGGGCCAAGTACCGGGGCGAGTTCGAGGAACGGCTGAAGACCGTCCTCGCCGAGATCAAGAACTCCGACGGGCAGATCATCACCTTCATCGACGAGCTGCACACGGTCGTCGGCGCGGGCGCGGGCGGCGACTCCGCCATGGACGCCGGCAACATGCTCAAGCCGATGCTCGCGCGCGGTGAACTGCGCATGGTCGGCGCGACGACGCTCGACGAGTACCGGGAGCGGATCGAGAAGGACCCGGCGCTGGAGCGCCGCTTCCAGCAGGTGCTGGTGGCGGAGCCGTCGGTCGAGGACACCATCGCGATCCTGCGCGGGCTCAAGGGCCGCTATGAGGCCCACCACAAGGTCCAGATCGCGGACGCGGCCCTGGTCGCCGCCGCGACCCTCTCCGACCGCTACATCACCTCCCGCTTCCTGCCCGACAAGGCCATCGACCTGGTCGACGAGGCGGCCTCCCGCCTCCGTATGGAGATCGACTCCTCGCCGGTCGAGATCGACGAGCTCCAGCGGTCCGTGGACCGGCTGAAGATGGAGGAGCTGGCGCTCAGCAAGGAGACGGACGCCGCCTCCCGCGAGCGGCTGGACAAGCTGCGCCGTGACCTCGCCGACCGGGAGGAGGAGCTGCGCCTGCTCACCGCCCGCTGGGAGAAGGAGAAGCAGTCCCTCAACCGGGTCGGCGCGCTGAAGGAGAAGCTCGACGACCTGCGCGGCCAGGCCGAGCGCGCCCAGCGGGACGGCGACTTCGACACCGCCAGCAAGCTGCTGTACGGCGAGATCCCGACCCTGGAGCGCGACCTGGAGGCCGCGTCCGAGGCCGAGGAGGAGGCCGCGAAGGACACCATGGTCAAGGAGGAGGTCGGCTCGGACGACATCGCCGACGTCGTCGCCTCCTGGACCGGCATCCCGGCGGGCCGCCTCCTGGAGGGCGAGACGCAGAAGCTGCTGCGCATGGAGGAGGAGCTGGGCCGCCGCCTCATCGGCCAGACGGAGGCGGTGCAGGCGGTCTCCGACGCCGTACGCCGTTCCCGCGCCGGTATCGCCGACCCCGACCGCCCCACCGGTTCGTTCCTCTTCCTCGGCCCGACCGGCGTCGGCAAGACCGAACTGGCCAAGGCCCTCGCCGACTTCCTCTTCGACGACGAGCGGGCCATGATCCGCATCGACATGTCGGAGTACGGCGAGAAGCACAGCGTCGCCCGTCTGGTCGGCGCCCCTCCCGGTTACGTCGGCTACGAGGAGGGCGGCCAGCTCACGGAGGCGGTGCGCAGGCGCCCGTACAGCGTGGTCCTGCTGGACGAGGTGGAGAAGGCGCACCCGGAGGTCTTCGATGTCCTGCTCCAGGTGCTGGACGACGGCCGGCTGACCGACGGCCAGGGCCGCACCGTCGACTTCCGCAACACCATCCTGGTGCTGACGTCGAACCTGGGCAGCCAGTACCTGGTCGACCCGTTGTCCACCGAGGCGGAGAAGAAGGAACAGGTCCTGGAGGTGGTCAGGGCCTCCTTCAAGCCGGAGTTCCTGAACCGGCTCGACGATCTGGTCGTCTTCTCGGCCCTGAACAAGGAGGAGCTGGAGCGGATCGCCCGTCTCCAGATCGACCGCCTGGCCAAGCGGCTCGCCGAACGCCGCCTCACCCTGGAGGTCACCGACGCGGCCCTGGCCTGGCTCGCCGACGAGGGCAACGACCCGGCGTACGGCGCCCGCCCGCTGCGCCGCCTGGTCCAGACGGCCATCGGCGACCGGCTCGCCAAGGAGATCCTGGCCGGCGAGGTCAAGGACGGTGACACGGTCCGGGTGGACACCTTCGGCGAGGGCGAGGGCCTGATCGTGGGCCCGGCGACGGCGAAGCCGGACAAGACGCTCTGACGTGCGGCAGGTCGCGGGCAGGGGCGGTGGGGCGAGAACACCCCACGGCCCCTGCCCCTTCCGTTCCGGGGGCCGTGCCCCCGGACTGCCGCCGCTGCCCGCCCTGGACGGGCCCGGCCCCCACGCGCGCGCCCTCACCCGCCGGACGGGCTGATCCACCGGCCGGGAGAGGAGATGTCCCGATCGGCCGGCGGGATCGGGCCGGCGGGGTCAGGCTTCGTCCTCGAGGCTTCCGGGCAGGCCGCGGGTCGCCGCCAGATAGCCCGCCTGGAAGCGGCTGTCGGCGCCCAGTTCCTGGAAGAGGTCCGCGATGTGCTTGCGGCAGGTGCGCAGCGAGATGCCCAGGCGGCGGGCGATCACCTCGTCCTTGAGGCCCTTGCTCAGCAGCCGCAGGATGCCCTGACGCAGGTCGTCGACGGCGACCGGGGTGTGTTCCGGCTCGCCGAACGGGACGGCGAGGTCCCAGGCCCGGTCGAACGCGTTGACCAGGAACCCGATGGCGGCCGGCGAGCGCACCACTGCCGCGCCGCCGCGGCACTGATGGTGGGGGACGAAGGCGATCCGGCGGTCGAAGACGATCACCCGCCCGAACAGTTCGGTCATCGTCCGCACCTCCGCCCCCGCCAGCGAGACCCGCTCCGCATAGGCCTGCGTGGGCGCGTGTCTGCGGGCCGAGTGCTGGTAGAGCGTGCGCATCCGCACCCCTCTGGTGAGCAGCGCGGTGTCCCGCGCGATCGCCTGCTCCAACTCCTCCGTGGGGCGTCCGCCTCCGGGCTGGCAGCTGATCATCTCGTGCTCGCACTCGGCGCTGGCCTGCTCGATGAGCGTGATCACGTCGCTGAGCCGGTCGACCACTTCGACGACCTCGGTGGCCTCCCGCTCGTCCGCCCGGGTCACGTGGACCGAGGCGAGCGCGTCCAGGGAATCGCGTCGCGTGCTCAGTTCGAAAAGCCGGCGGCGCAGCTGTGATTCGGCGTTGGCCATCCTGGCGGCGGCCAGATGAGGGTGCACGACACGCCATGAAGGGCCGTAATTTCCTAAGCCCTGCAGGTTCACCGAGCCGTGCGCCTGGTCCACCAGATGGAATTCCTCCAGCGCCTTGATCGCCGTGGTCGCCGCGCCCTCGGTGGTGTCCAGTGCCGTCGCTGCCTCTTCCGCGGTGAAAAAAGTCTGAGTCGCTCCCCAGCGATAAAGCCGTATGTGATCCGGCGCCAGCTGCTGGAGAAGCTGAGAAGGGTCGTTTTCCAGGATTTTGTCCAATTGTTCCCCCCTGCAGTTTCCTGTTCGCACCATCATGCGCGCCGGGGTTCCTGGACAGCCATCCGGCGGGATTACAACATCGTGAAACAGGTCTGCCGCGCGGTGGGCCGATCACACGGTGTGGCGAAAACGGGGGTTCTATTCATGGGTAAGTCCAAGTTTGCCGCTTTTCTTCTTCTGGTCGCGGCCGGGCTCACTGTCGGGGCGGAAGCCGTCACCGCGGAGTCGACGGACCGGGCTCCGAGTGTCGCTCTGTCCGAAACAGACGGGGTCGACGTCCCCGCCGCAGCGCCCTTCGGCGACAGCGGCTGGAGCTAGGAACCCGATCTTCCGGTAAAGCCGGCGGAACAACGGAGAAAGCGACATGAAGCAGCTTGACGCCATACCGGCTATCGACGCCGAAAGCATCCGACTGGTCTTCGCCGACGTCCTGGGCGGCGAAATCAGCGACGACTCCTCTTTCCTCGCCCAGGGCGGGGATTCCTTCCACGCCGTGCTCGTCGTCGAACGCATCGAAGAGCTCTGGGAAATCGAGGCCGACTTCACCGCCGTACTGCAGTCGACTCCGGCCGAGCTCGCGGAGGCGCTGCGCGCGGCGCGCCGGCCGTCATGACCCGTCCGCGCACCTCGGTCGCCGTCGGCCCGGGACGTCCCGTCCCGGCCGACGCCACCGCCCACGAGGCGGTACTGCGGCAGGCCGCCCGGTCCCCGCTGGCCACCGCCCTGCGCGGACCGGGCGGTACCCGCCTGACCTACGCCGACCTGGTGGACCGGGCCCGCGCGGTGCGGGACCTCCTGGCGGACGCGGGAGCCGGTCCCCGCACGCTCGTGCCGGTGGTGGCCACGGCCGGCGAGGACTTCGTCGTCGCCGCGCTCGGCACACTGCTGGCGGGCGCCGCCTACGCCGCCGTGGATCCCGCCTGGCCCGCGCGGCGGCTGCAAGGCGTCGTCGAGGACCTCGGCGCGCGCGTCGCGCTCGACGCCACGGGCGACGCGGGACCTCTCCCGGCCGACGTACGGACCCTGCGGCTGCCCGGCCCGGCCGTGCGCTCGGCCCGGCCCGCGGGCGGCGACCGGACGGACGTCGGCGCCGACGACCCCGCCTGCGTCTTCTTCACCTCCGGTTCGACCGGCCGCCCCAAGGGCGTGCTGCTGCCGCACCGGGCCTTCGTCCGCACCTTCGTCGACGGCGGGTACGCCGACCTGGGTCCCGGCACCGTCATGCCGCTGCTCGCGGCGCCCTACTGGGACGCGGGCGCGCTGGAGACGTTCGGGCCGCTGATGAACGGCGGCGCCTGCGTCGTACCGGACGAGCCGCTGATCACCCCGGACGGACTGCGCTCCCTCGTCACCGGGCACGGCGTGAACACGCTGTGGCTCACCAGCTCCCTCGTCAACCTCGTCGTCGACGAGGACCCCGGCGCCTTCACCGGCGTCCGCCACCTGATGTGCGGCGGCGAGCGGCTGTCCCCGGCGCACATCGCCGCCCTCCTCGACCGTCACCCCGGCCTGCGCGTCACCAACGGGTACGGCCCGGTCGAGTCCATGGTCTTCGTCAGCGCCCACGACGTGCGCCCCGCCGACACCGCGGACCCGTCCGGCATTCCCGTCGGCCGCCCGGTCCGCGGCACCGTCCTCGCCGTCCTCGACGCCGCCACCCGGCGGCCCGTCGCCCGCGGTACCGAGGGCGAGCTGTGGGTGGCCGGTGACGGGCTCGCGCTCGGCTACCTCGAGCGACCCGAGGAGGACGCCCGTCGCTTCGCCCACGTCGACGTGCCCGGACGGGGCACCGTGCGGGCCTACGCCACCGGCGACCGCGTCCGCATGGACGACCGGGGCCGGCTCACCTACGTCGGCCGCGCCGACCGCCAGTTCAAGATCCGCGGGTACCGGGTGGAGCCAGGCGAGGTGGAGCGGCGCGTCGCCGCCCTCCCCGGCGTGCGGCACGCGTTCCTCGTCCCGCTGCGCGACGCGCACTCCACCGTCACCGCGACCGTGTGCGCCTACGCGAGCGAGGACGGTGCGCCGCTGCCGGAAGACGGCCTGCGGCAGGCAGCCGCGGCAGTCCTGCCGGCGTATCTGCGCCCCGAACGCTTCCTGCACCTGCACCCCGTGCCGTTGGGACCCACCGGGAAGGCGGACCTGCGGGCCGTGGAGGCCCGGGTGGCGGAGCGGATCGCACAGGCGGGCCGGGCCGCACCGGACGACGTCGCCGCCGGGCCCGCCCTGCGCGAGGTGCGTGCCGTCCTCGCGCGAACCGGCCTTCCCCCCGAAGCGGATCTGCTGGAAGCCGGCGCCACCTCGCTGCACGTGCTGCGGATCGCCGCCCGGCTCTCCCGGCTGCTCGGGGTACGGCTGTCGGCCCGTGACGTGTACGACCACCCGAGCGCGGCGGCGCTGGAGGCGCTCGCGGCGGACCGCCGGGCCGGGCAGGCCGGGCACGCCGGGCAGGCGGAGGCCGGCGATCTCCCGGCCGCCCCGTCCTCCGCGCTCTCCGCGGGTGAGCGCCGGTTCTGGCTGGCCTCGCGGCTGGTGCCCGACGCCCCCGGGCACATCGCCGTCAGCCGTGTCTCGGTCACCGGCCCCCTGGACGCCGACCGCCTGCGGGACGCCCTGACGGCGACCGCCGCCGCGCACCCCGCGCTGCGGACCACGTTCCCCCGCGAGGGCGCCCGTCCGCGCCGGGCGGTGGCGGACCTTCCGGCATCACCGCCGCTGCTCACCGCGCCCGCCCCCGCGCCCGACTGGGACCGCACCCCGGTCCCCACCCCCGCCGAGCACGCCCTGACCCGCGAACTGACGGGTCTGGTGCGGGACGTGGGTACGGGCCCGCTGCTCGCCGCGGGCGTACTGAGCGCCGGACCCGAGCGGCACCTGATCCTCCTCGCGGTGCACCACATCGTCTACGACGGCCGCTCCGAGGACGTCCTGGTGGCCGACCTCGCCGCCGCCTACGAGGGCCGCACCCCGGCCCCGGCCCCCGCCCCGCCGGCCGGCGGGGAGCGCCTCGGCGCCCAGGAGGCGCGGCAGTTCTGGCGCGGGCGGCTCGACGGGCTGACCGCGCCCGGCTGGCCCGGCGGCGTCGCGCTCGGGACGCGCGAGCTGTGGACGCGTCCCCTGGTCGCCCACCGCCTCGACCTGGGCGCCGACCTGACGTCCGCGCTGCGCGCGTCGGCCGTCCGGGACCGGCACCCGGTGCTCGTGCCGCTGCTCGCCGCCTGGTGGCGGGCGCTGGCCAAGATCACCGGGCGGAGCGATCTCGCGCTCGGCACCATCGTGGAGGACCGCGCGCCCGCGTACGAGCGCACGGTCGGCTACTTCGCCAACGGCCTGCCCGTGCGCGTCGCCGCCGACCCGGCCCTGCCCGCCCCTGCGCTGCTCGCGCTGGTCCGGGAACGGCTCCTGGAGGTCCTCGCGCACACCGCGCTCGGCACCGACGAGATCGCCGCGCTCGCACCCCGCCCGCCCGGCGGCCGCACCCCGCTCTACCAGAACCTGCTGGTCCTGCAACGCGTGGCCACCCCGGCCCGGGCGGCCGCCCTGCGCCTCACCCCGCTGCCGGCGCCGGCCCTCGGCCCCCAGACCGAGCTGTGTTGCGAGCTCTGGGACGACGGCCGCAGCTTCACCGGCGCCCTCACCGCCCCCGAGGGCCTGCTGGACCCGGCGACCCTCGCCGAGACGGCCGCACTGTTCACCACGGGCCTCACCGACCTCATCGAGGGACCCACCGTCCCCACCCGGTCCCTCCGACGCGCACCCGAGGATCACACATGACCGACCATGCCGCCCCGCTCTCCTGGACCCAGGAACGGATCTGGTTCGAGGAGCAGTTGCGTCCGGGGGACGTGGCGTACCACATGCCGGTGACCCTGCGGGTGCGCGGGCCGCTCGACCTGGAGGCGCTGGGAGACGCCGTGGGCGCCCTGGTGGCCCGGCACGACGCGCTCCGCACGGTCTTCACGACCGTCGACGGGACGCCCCGTCAGCGCGTCCTCGCCGAGGCGGCGGTACCCGTCCGCACGCAGGACGTACGGGCACTCGCCGACCCGGAGGGGGCGGCGCGGGCCGCCGTACGGCGGGCCGCACGGGAGCCGTTCGACCTGGCGCACGGGCCGCTGCTGCGGGTGCTCGCCGTGCGGTACGCCGACGACGCGCACCTGCTGACGGTGACGGCCCATCATCTCGTCGCGGACGGTCACTCGTTCGCGATCCTCTTCCGCGAGCTGTCCCGGCTGTACGCCGACGCCGACGCGGCGCTGAAGCCGTTGCGCCGGGGTTTCGCCGAGGCCGTGGCGGCCGAGCGCGCCGAGCTGGGCGAGGAGGCCGCGGACGAGCTGGTGGCATGGTGGCGTGGGCACCTCGACGGCGTGCCGCGGGTGCTGGACCTGCCCGCCGACCGGCCCCGGCCCGCCGTACGCGGCCACCGTGGTGAGAGCCGTCGGCTCGAGGTGGACGCGGCGGCCGGGCAGGCCGTGCGCGCGCTGGCCCGCGCCCACGAAGCGACGCCGTTCATGGCGCTGCTCGCCGCCTTCGGCGTGGTGCTGGCCCGGCAGACCGGGCAGGAGCGGATGGTCGTCGGCACACCGGCGTCCACCCGGGGCGCGGGCAGCCGCGACCTCGTGGGCTGCTTCCTCAACACGCTGCCGGTGAAGGTGGACGCGGCCGGCGACCCGACGTTCGCCGAGCTGCTCGGCCGGGTCCGCCGCGACGCTCTGGAGGCCTTCGCCCGGCAGCGGGTGCCGTTCGGGCGGCTGGTCGCCGACCTCGCCCCGGAGCGTGACCTGTCCCGGGGCCGACTCGTGCAGGTCTTTTTCAACATGCTGCCGCCCGCCGTGACGCCCGAGCTGCCCGGTTGCACGGTGGAGCAGCTGCCGTTCGGGGACATCGACAACAAGTTCGACCTCACGCTGTACGTGGGCGCCGGTGCCGGCGGCGGCTTCACGCTGGAGGCGGTGTACGACGCGGGCCTGTACGACGGCGCGCGCGTCGACGACCTGCTGCACCAGCTGCGCGCGGTCCTCGCCCAGGCGGCGGCCGACCCCGCCCGCCCGGTCGGCGGCTTCGACCTGGCCACCGACCGCGCGGCCGCCCTGCGTCCCGACCTCACCGCCGTCCTCGACCCCACGGCACCCGAGCCGCTCACCGACCGCCTTGCCCGGCACGCCGCGACCACCCCGGACGCGCCCGCGCTGGTCACCGGCGCGCGCGTCTGGACGTACGCCGAGGTCGACCGCGTCACCGGCCGCCTGGCCCGGCTGCTGCACGCGCGCGGCATCCGGCCCGGTGACGTGCTCGCGCTGCACGCCGAGCGCGACCCGGCGGTGGTCCTCGGTGTCCTGGCCGCCGTGAAGGCGGGCGCGGTCTTCTCGGTGCTGGACGCGCGGTACCCCGAGGAGGTCCTGCGCACCCGCGCCGGGACACTGGCCCCGCGGGCCTGGATCAGCTGCGCCCCCGGTCGCCCGCTGCCCGGCTTCGTCACCGGTCCCGCCTTGCGCATCGAACCCGGCGAGGCGCTGGAGCGGGCCCTGGCCGGCCTGCCCGACGGCGCCCCCGTCTCGGTGGAGCCCGACGACCCCGCCTACGTGGCCTTCACCTCCGGCACCACCGGCCGGCCCCGCCGCGTCGTCGGCACGCACCGCCCGCTCACCCACTTCCTCGACTGGTACACCCGCCGCTTCGGCCTCGGCCCCGCCGACCGCTTCGCCACCCTCTCCGGCCTGGGCCACGACCCGTTCCTGCGGGACGTCCTGGCCCCCCTGTGGGCGGGCGCGGCGGCGGTCTTCCCCGACACGGACGTACGGGACACCGCGGCCGTCGCGAGCTGGCTCGCCACCGCGGCCCCGACGGTCGCCCACCTGACCCCGGCCCTGGCGCGTGCGCTGGCGGACCGGACGGGTGGCCCGCAGCGGGCCGCTGCGGACGGGACGCCCGACGCGCAGAACCCGGCGAGCACGGCCGCCCCGTCCCACCGGACCGCCCCGTCCCACCGGACCGACCCGGCCCACCGGACCGACCCGGCTTACCGGACCGCCCCGGCTCACCGGACCGAGCGGCCCGGTGCGGCCGAGCGGCCCGGACCGCCCGAGCGGCCCGGTGTGGCCGACGGGGGCGGGGAGGCTCCTCGGGCTCATGCCGTCGTCCCTACCGCCCCTACCGCTCCCATCGCATCCAGCGCTTCTGGCGCTCCTACCGCTCCCACCGCCGCTACGGGTCCCGCCGTCTACCCCGCCCTGCGTCTCGTCGGCTTCGGCGGTGACGCCCTGAGCGGCCGCACCCTGCGCACCTGGGCCCGCCTCGCCCCCCACGCCGACCTCCTCAACCTGTACGGCGCCACCGAGACCCCGCAGGCGGTCTCCGTGCACCTCGCCCACCGCGCGGACACGCCCGCCGACGCGGTGCCCGCAGGTCCGGTCCCGCTCGGGCCCGGCATCGACGGCGTCCAGCTCCTCGTCCTCGTGGGAGACCGCCCCGCCGGTCTCGGAGAGATCGGCGAACTGGTCGTCAGGACGCCGTATCTGGCGTCGTACGCGGAGGAGGGCGAGGGCACCGGCTACCGGTCCGACCCCTTCTCCGGGCGGCCCGGTGACCGCGTCTACCGGACCGGTGACCAGGCCCGGCTGCGGCCCGACGGGCTCGTCGACTACCTCGGGCGGGGCGACCGGCAGACCAAGGTGCGCGGTTTCCGGGTGGAGCCCGCCGAGACCGAGGCCGTGCTCGACGGGCTGGACGGCGTGCGGGAGAGCGCCGTGCTGGCCGTCCCGGACGGGGACGGCGACCACCGCCTCGTCGCGTTCCTCGCCACCGGCGGCCGGTCCGCCCCCGACCTCACGGCGGTCCGCGCCGCACTGGCCCGCCGGCTCCCCGACCACCTCGTACCGTCCGCCTACGTCGTCGTCGACGCCCTCCCGCTGACCGCGAACCGCAAGCTGGACCGCGCCGCCCTGCTGGCCCTCGAACACCGGGCGGAGGCCGCGACCGGGGCGTACGCCGCCCCGCGCGGGCCCGTGCAGGAGCGGCTCGCGGCGCAGTGGCGCGAGCTGCTGCGGCGCGAACGCGTCGGCGCCACCGACGACTTCTTCGCGCTCGGCGGCCACTCGCTGCTGCTGACCCGGCTGCTGGCCCGTGTCCGGCGTGATTTCCCCGGCCCGGCGGCCGAACGCCTCACCCTCCAGGACCTCTTCGCCCGACCGACCGTCGCCGCGCTCGCCGAGCTGCTGACCGACGCCGTCCCGGCTGCGGACGCGCCCCGCACGGACATCCCGCGCACCGACCCCGCCGAGCCCGCCCCCCTGTCCTGGACGCAGGAACGGCTCTGGCTGGAGGAGCAGTTGCGGCCCGGCGACGCGGCCTACAACATGCCCGTCGTGCTGCGGCTGCGCGGCCCGCTGGACCTGTCGGCGCTGCAACGGGCCGTGGACACGGTCGTGGCCCGGCACGCCGTGCTGCGGACCGTCTTCGAGACCGCGCAGGACGGCACCCCGCGTCAGCGGGCCGTCGACGGCGCCAGGGTCCTGATACGCGTCGCCGACCTGTCGGACCGTCCGGACCCGTGGACGGCGGCCGTCGCCGCGGCCATGGACAGCGTCAAGGAACCCTTCGACCCGGCCCGCGGCCCGCTGCTGCGCGTCGTGCTGCTGCGGATCGCCGACGGCGACCACGTCCTCGCGCTCACCGTGCACCACATCGTCTTCGACGGCTGGTCCTTCGGCGTGCTGCTGCGCGAGCTGTCCGCCGCCTACGAGGGCCGGGAACTCCCGTGGCCCGCGCTCCAGTTCGCCGACGTGGCCCGCTGGGAGCGCGCCGAGCTCGACGGGCCCGCGCTGGACGCACTGGTCCACTGGTGGCGCGGACACCTGGACGGTGTGCCCCGCGTGCTGGAGCTGCCCACCGACCGGCCCCGCCCGGCGGTGAGCGCCCACCGGGGCGCGCGCCGCCGGCTGACCGTCGACGCGGCCACCGCCACCGCTCTGCGCGAGCTGGCCCGCGAGCACGGCTCGACGCTGTTCATGACCCTGCTGTCGGCGTACGGCGTCGTCCTGTCCCGCTGGAGCGGCCAGGAGCGGCTGCTGATCGGCACCCCGGTCGCCGACCGGTCGCGCGCCGAGTTCGAGGACTTGCCGGGCTGCTTTCTCAACACCCTGCCCCTCCGTGTCGACCTGCACGGCGAACCGGCCTTCGGTGAACTGCTCGGCCGGGTCCGCGACAGCTCCCTGGAGGCCTTCGCCCACCAGCGCGTCCCCTTCGGACGGCTGGTGACCGGGCTCGCCCCGGAGCGCGACCTGTCCCGCAGCCCGCTCGTGCAGGTGCTGTTCGCGCTGCAGAACGTCGAGCTGGGCACCCTCGACGTGCCGGGTGTGGACAGCGAGTACGTCGACGTGTCCGCCGCCAACAGCCAGTTCGACCTGAACCTGCGGATGATCGACACCGGGCGCGAGCTGGTGGGCTGGCTCGACCACGACGTGGAGCTGTTCGACGCGGCCACCGTGGAGCGGTTCGTCGAGCACTTCACCAACGTGTTGACGGCCGTCGCCGCCGACCCCGCCGCCGTCGTCCCCCTCGTCGACCCGCTCGGCGCCGACGAGCGCGCCCGGCTCCTCGACGCCTGGAACGACACGCGCGTCGACTGGCCCGACGGCGACACCCTGACCGGCCTGCTCACCGAGGCGGCCGGCCGGCACGCCGACGCGGTCGCCGTCCGCTTCGCCGGCCGCGAGCTGACGTACGCCGAGCTGCACCGGCGCGCGGCCCGGCTCGCGCACCGGCTGCGCGGCCTGGGCGTCGGACCGGACACGGTCGTCGGCGTCCACCTGGAACGCTCCCTGGAGCTGATGGTGGCCCTGCTCGCCGTGCTGAAGGCGGGCGGTGCCTATCTGCCGCTGGACACCGGATACCCGCGGGAGCGGCTGGCGTTCATGCTCGCCGACGCCCGGGTGCCGGTGCTGCTCGCGCACCCCGGCGGCGGGGAGGAGTTCGCCGCCGACGGGCTCACCGTCGTCACCGTCGACGAGCGGGCCGGGGACGGCTTCCCCGACACCGCGCCCGAACCCGGTGCCGGCCCGGACCACCTGGCGTACGTCATCTACACCTCCGGCTCCACCGGCCGCCCCAAGGGCGTGCAGGTACCGCAGCGGGGCATCGTCAACCGGCTGCGCTGGATGCAGGACGCGTACGGGCTGACCGGCGCGGACACCGTGCTCCAGAAGACGCCGATCAGCTTCGACGTGTCGGTGTGGGAGCTGTTCTGGCCGCTGCTGACCGGCGCCCGCATCGTCCTGGCCGAGCCCGGCGGGCACCGCGACCCCGGGCACATCGCCGACCTGGTGCGCGACGAGGGGGTGACCGTCTGCCACTTCGTGCCGCCGATGCTGGACACGTTCCTCGCCGCGGGCCGCACCGCCGACTGCGGGGCGCTGCGCCTGGTGGTGTGCAGTGGCGAGGCCCTCCCCGCCGACCTGGCGCGCCGCTTCCACCGCGCGCTGCCCGAGGCCGCCCTGGAGAACCTGTACGGCCCCACCGAGGCGTCCGTCGACGTCACCCGCTGGTCGTGCCGCCCGGACTGGACCGGCCCGGCGCTGCCCATCGGCGCGCCGATCGCCAACACCCGCGCCTACGTCCTCGACAGCCTCTTGCGGCCCGCCCCGATCGGCGTGCCCGGCGAGCTGTACCTGGGCGGCGTACAGCTGGCCCGTGGCTACGGCGGTCGGCCCGGCCTCACCGCGGACCGCTTCGTGCCCGACCCGTTCGGGCCGTCCGGCGCCCGTCTGTACCGCACCGGTGACGTGGCCCGCTGGCACGCCGAGGGCCACATCGAGTACCTCGGGCGTGCCGACCACCAGGTCAAGGTGCGCGGATTCCGCATCGAACCCGGCGAGATCGAGGCCGAGTTGCTCGCCCTGGACGGGGTGGGCCAGGCGGTGGTCGTGGTCCGCGAGGACCGGCCGGGCGACCGCCGGATCGTCGCCTACCTGACGCCCGCCCCGGCAGCCGGGCGCGGCGCGAGCGGCGTCCTGTCCGTCGGCGGTCTCCGCTCCGCCCTCGCCGAGCGGCTCCCCGAGCACATGGTGCCCAGCGCCTTCGTGATCCTCGACGTGCTGCCGCTGAGCCCCAACGGCAAGGTCGACCGCAAGGCGCTGCCCGCGCCCGACCGCACCGGTGGCACCACGGCACCGTTCACCGCCCCGGCCACCGCCGAGGAGGAGTTGCTGGCCGGGCTGTGGCAGCGGGTCCTGGGACTGGAGCGGGTCGGTACCCGGGACGACTTCTTCGAGATCGGCGGCGACTCGATGCACGCCGTGCGGATCGTGGGCCTGGCACGTGACGCCGGGCGCGAGATCCCGCTCCAGCAGCTGTTCACCAGCCGGACCGTCGAGGTCCTCGCCCGGTGGCTGGCCGACCGCACCGACAGCGGGCCCGCGCGGCAGGAGGTCACCGCCTTCGGCCTGCTGTCCCCGGAGGACCTCGCCCGCCTCAGGTCCTGACCGAGTCCGCGCCCGCCACCTCGACGCCCCACGCACCCGGAGGAACAACCGTGCCGTCCCACGACGACATCACCGACGCCTATCCGCTGACCCTGCTCCAGTCCGGCATGCTCTTCCACAGCTATGCCGACGGCGACACCCCCACCTACCACGACATCTCCGCCATCCGGCTGTCCGGGCGCTTCGACGAGGACGCCCTGCGCGCCACCCTCGCCGGCGTGATCGAGCGCTCCGACATCCTGCGCAGCTCCTTCGACCTCACCCGCTTCAGCAAGCCGATGCAGCTGGTGCACGCCTCGGTGCAGACCCCGCTGACCGTCGAGGACCTGCGCGGCCTGGACGACGGCGAGCAGCGGCGGCGGGTGGCGGAGTGGACCGAACGGGAGAAGGCGACACCGTTCGCGCCGACCCGGGCTCCGCTGCTCACCCTGCACGTCCACGTCTTCGCCGACGACGACTTCCAGCTCAATCTGAGCTTCCACCACGCGATCCTGGACGGCTGGAGCCTGTCCCTGGTCACCTCCCAGCTGATCACCGGCTACGACGCCCGGCTCGCCGGCCGCCCCGACCCGGCGACCGCCCCGGTCACCCGGTTCCGCGACTACCTGGCGCTGGAACAGGAGGCGCTGGCCAGCGAGGAGTCCGCCGCGTACTGGGCGGACGTCCTCGAGAACACCTCGTTCACCGGCCTGCCCCGCCGCGAGGACCCGGCGCTCGCCTCCGTCCGCGAGGCGCGCGTCCACGAGGTGCCGCTGCCCGAGGGGCTCGGGGAGAAGCTGCGGGCGGTCGCCGCCGAGGCCCGCGTGCCGGTGAAGTCGGTGATGTTCGCGTCCCACGCGCGCGTGCTGTCGCTGCTGTCGGGCCGGCGCCGCGTCGTCACCGGGCTGGTCGGCAACGGCCGCCCCGAGACCGCCGACGGAGACCAGGTCGTCGGCCTGTTCCTGAACACCCTCCCGCTCGTCGTCGACGTCTCCGCCACCAGCTGGCTGGAACTGGCCCGCAGGGTCCACGCCGCCGAGAACGGCGCCCTGCCGCACCGCCGCTACCCGATGGCGCAGATGCTCCAGGACCTGCGCCGCCCCCAGTTCTTCGAGACGGTCGTCGACCACCGCAGCTTCCGCAGCTACGACATGGCGCTCGACCACCTCGCCGTCACCGGCGGCGACTTCTTCGAGCAGACCAACTTTCCCTTCACCGCCAACTTCGGCACCGACCCGGTCACCGGCGAGGTCCGGCTGCGGATCAACTACGACGCCGCCCGGTTCACCGACGCCTGGATCACCGTCGTCGGCGGCCACTACGCGGACGCGCTCGCCGCCCTCGTCGCCGACCCGCACGCCGCCGTGCACGCCACCGCGCTGCTCGCCCCGGCCGACCTCGACCGGCTGTTCACCCGGTGGAACGACACCCGGGCCGACTGGGACCTCGACCGCACCCTGCCCGAGCTGCTCGCCGAGCGCACCGCCAAGCACCCCGACCGCACCGCCGTCCGCTTCGGCGACACCGCCCTCACCTACGGCGAGTTCAACGCCTGGGCCAACCGTCTCGCCCATGAGCTGCGCGATCTCGGCGTCGGGCCGGACACCCTGGTCGGTGTCCACCTGGAGCGTTCCGTCGAGCTGATCGTCGCCCTGACCGCCGTGCTGAAGGCGGGCGGCGCGTACGTGCCGTTGGACCCCGGATACCCGCGCGAGCGCCTGGAGTACATGCTCGACGACGCGCGCGTGCCGGTGCTGCTGAACGGCAGCGGGCTGACCGCGCCCGCCGCCCCCGAGGGCACGACCGTCATCGAGGTGAACCGGTCGGTCGCCGCCGGCCGGCCCGACGCCGACCCGCTGCCCACGGCGGGCCCCGAGCACCTGGCGTACACGATCTACACCTCGGGCTCCACCGGTCGCCCCAAGGGTGTGCAGATCCCGCACCGGGCGCTGCTCAACCTGCTGCGCTCCTTCGGCCGCGACCTCGAACTCACCGAGGACGACCGGCTGCTGGCGGTCACCTCGCTCTCCTTCGACATCGCGGGCCTGGAGGTGTACCTGCCGCTGCTGACCGGCGCCGAGCTGATCGTCGCGCCCGACATCGCGGTCGACGGGCCCCGTTTGAAGGAGGCCGTCGAGCGGTCCGGCGCGAGCGTCATCCAGGCCACGCCGTCCAGCTGGCGGCTGCTGGTCGAGGCCGGACTCGGCGCGGACGAACGGCTGCGGGTGGTCTCCGGCGGCGAGGCGCTGCCCGAGGACCTCGCGCGGGAGCTCACCGCCCGCTTCCCGGTGGTGTGGAACGCGTACGGCCCCACCGAGACCACCATCTGGTCCTGCCTGGACCGGGTCCTGCCCGGCGAGCCCGTCACCCTGGGCCGCCCCATCGCCCGCACCCGCGTGTACGTGCTCGACGAGGCGTTCGCGCCGGTCCCCGAGGGCGTGCCCGGCGACCTGTACATCGCCGGCGACGGCCTGGCCCGCGGTTACTCCGGCCGCGGCGACCTGACCGCCGACCGCTTCGTGCCCGACCCGTACGCCGGTGGGGCGGGCGCCCGGATGTACCGCACCGGTGACGTGGCCCGGTGGCTGCCCGACGGCCGGCTGGAGTTCCTGGGCCGCTCCGACCACCAGGTGAAGGTGCGCGGCTTCCGTATCGAACTCGGCGAGATCGAGAGCGTGCTGTCCCGCCACCCCGAGGTGGGCAGGGTCGTCGTCGTGGCGCGCAGGGACCAGCCGGGCGACGCCCGGCTCGCCGCCTACCTCACCCCGGAGGCCGGCGCCGCGCCCGCCGCGGCCGACCTGCGGGCCCTGGCCGCAGGGGCGCTGCCCGAGTACATGGTGCCCAGCGCCTTCGTCGTCCTCGACGCCTTCCCGCTCACCCCGAACGGCAAGGTCGACCGGCTCGCGCTGCCCGCCCCCGGCCGCGAGGAGACCACCGCGGGTGCGTTCGTCGCGCCGCGCACCCCCACCGAGGAGGCGCTCGCCACGATCTGGCAGGACGTTCTCGGCGTCGGGAAGGTCGGCGTCACCGACGCCTTCCTGGAGCTGGGCGGCAACTCCATCTCCGCGCTGCGGGTCATCATGCGGCTGCCCGAGATCACCGACGTGGAAGTGCCCGTCGCCGCGCTCTTCGAGGGCGGCACCATCGAGCGGCTCGCCGCGATCGTCAGCGGCGAGCGGCAGCAGGCCGCCTCCACTCTCGTCCCGTTGCGTTCGACCGGGACCGAGGCGCCGTTCTTCCTGGTCCACCCGCTGGGCGGCAGTGTCTTCTGCTACAGCGAACTCGTCGACGTCCTCGATCCGGACCGTCCGCTGTACGCCTTCCAGGCTCCCGAGTACGCGGGCCCCGACGTGCCCCGTCCGGACAGCGTCGAGGAGATCGCCGCGCTCTACCTGTCCGAGGTCCGCGCCGTCCAGCCCGAGGGCCCCTACCACCTGGGCGGCTGGTGCATGGGCGGCATGGTCTCCTACGAGATGGCCCGTCAGCTGGAGGCCGCGGGCGAGGAGGTCGCCATGCTGACGATCATCAGCGCCAGCATCGACGACCCGGTCCCGCCGCGCTACGCCACCAGCGAGTCCGCCGCCATCCTCGGCGCCTTCGCCGGACGCATCGACGTCACCGAGGCCGAGCTGGAGGCCCTCGACCCCGAGGCCCGCCTCGAACACGTCGTCCGGCTCACCCAGGGCACCGGTCACGAGCGGGCCGACGCCCGCTCGGTGGAGGACCTGCGCCGCCTGGTGCGGCTCTACACCCGGCACGCCCGTGCCCTGCTCACCTACCGGGACACCCCGCGCGAACCGCTGCGCGGCGACGCGGTGCTGATCCGCGCCGAGACCGAGCTGTTCGAGGGCTGGCACATGGGCTGGCAGCCGCGCGTCGGCGGCACCCTCCTGATCGACGAGTCGCCCGGCAACCACTTCAGCATGCTCGAGCAGCCCAACGTGCCCGAGGTCGCGCGCCGTCTGGAGGACGCGGCCGCCGGTCGCCCGCGCGGTGTCGTCGCCGAGTCCTGACGCCCTTTCCCCCCACCCCCGTAGGACGCCCCCAGCGGGGCCATCCCAGTAGGAGCACTTCCATGACGGACGCCACCACGGGCGCCGCCGCAGTCGAGGAGGCGGGCGCCCAGCCCGCCGCCGGCGTGTGGCGCAACGCCGACTTCACCAAGCTGTGGACCGGGCAGACCGCCTCCCTGTTCGCGGCCCAGGTGAGCGAACTCGCCCTGCCGCTGGTCGCGGTGCTGGCCCTGGCCGCCACCTCCGAGCAGGTCGGCCTGCTCACCTCGGTGGTCAAACTGCCCTACCTGCTCGTCTCGTTGTTCGCGGGCGTGCTCGTGGACCGGGTCCGGCGCAGGAACATCCTGATCGTCACCGACCTCGGCCGCGCCCTCGTGCTGTCCGTCGTACCCGTTCTGTACTGGACCGACCGGCTCGGCATCAGCTGGCTGTACGTCCTCGGCTTCTTCGCCGGTTGCGGCAGTGTGCTGTTCGACGTGGCCGGGCAGGCCTATCTGCCGCAGATCGTGGGGCGCGACCAGCTCACCCGCGGCAACTCCGCGCTCGGCGCCAGCCAGTCCGCGGCCACCATCGGCGGGCCGGCGCTCGGCGGTGTGCTGGTGCAGTGGCTGACCGCGCCGGTCGCGGTGCTGGCCGGAGCGGCGTCCTACCTGGTGTCCGCGCTCACCATCGCCGGCATCCGGCACAAGGAGGACCGGCTCGAACAGGCGCGGGGCGCCACGCCCGCGGGGACGCTGCGCGAGGTGTGGGCGGGCCTGAAGTTCGTGTTCGGCAACGAGCCGCTGCGCGCCATGACCGTGATGGCGTCGATCTTCAACCTGTCGTTCACCGCGCTGGAGGTCGCCTTCCTCCAGTTCATGCCGCGCACCCTCGGTCTGTCGGCCGGTGAGATCGGCCTCGTCATGGCCGCGCTCGGCCCCGGCTTCCTGGTCGGCGCGGCCTTCGCGGGCCGGCTCCCCCAGAAGTTCGGCTACGGCCGCACCATGCTGACCACCGCCTCCGTCGCCAACCTGGTGATGCTCGGCCTCGCCACCGTGCACGGCTCCGGCGTCGTCGCCGTCGGCACCCTGATGCTGATCAACTTCCTCTTCGCCTCGTTCGGCGTCGCCAACAACGTCACCGTCCTCAGCATCCGCCAGACCCTCACCCCGGACACCCTCCAGGGCCGCGTCGCCGCCACCAACCGCTTCGTCGCCATGGGCATCGCCCCGCTGGGCGCCCTCGTCGGCGGCTTCCTCGGCGGCTCCGTCGGCCTGCGCACGACGGTCCTGGTCACCGCGATCGGACTGTCGTCGGCGCTGGTCCCGCTGGCCCTGTCCTCGCTGGCCCGGATCAGGTACGAACTCCCGCCCCAGATCCAGATCAAGGAAGAAGCCTGATGTCCCAGCCGCACGACACACACCCGACCCACGACGCCTCCGCCGAGCCGCCGCACACCGTGGTCGTCAACCACGAGGAGCAGTACTCGGTGTGGCCCGCCCTGCTGCCTCTCCCCGAGGGCTGGCGCGCCACCGGCTTCACCGGCGCCCGCGCCGCGTGCCTGGAGCACATCGAGACCGTCTGGACCGACCTGCGCCCGCTCAGCCTGCGCTGACCGACGCCGACGACCTGTCAGAGAGGCCCTGCGATGGACTTCAGTCTCTTCTACTTCGCCGACGGCAGTGTGGACGGCAGCGGCGGCGGCCGCTACGACCTGCTGCTGGACGGCGCCAAGTTCGCCGACACGCACGGCTTCACCGCCGTGTGGACCCCCGAGCGGCACTTCCACCCCTTCGGCGGGCTCTACCCGAACCCGTCGGTGACCGGCGCCGCCGTCGCCACCGTCACCGAGCGGGTCGGCATCCGCGCGGGCAGCGTGGTCGCCCCGCTGCACCACCCGGTGCGCATCGCCGAGGAGTGGTCGGTCGTCGACAACCTCTCCGGCGGCCGGGTCGGGCTGTCGCTGGCGTCCGGCTGGAACGCGGTCGACTTCGCGCTGCGTCCCGAGGGCTACGCGGGCCGCAAGACCGCCGTCATCGAGGCGGTGGAGCAGGTGCGCGCGCTGTGGCGGGGTGAGCCGCTGACCGTCACCGACGGCGCCGGCAACCCGGCCGAGGTGCGGATCTTCCCGCCGCCCGTCCAGCCCGAGCTGCCGGTCTGGGTGACCAGCGCGGGCGGCCCGGAGACCTTCCGGGCGGCGGGCGCGGCCGGCGCAGGCGTGCTGACCCACCTGCTGGGCCAGGACTTCGACCAGCTCACCGAGAAGATCACCCTGTACCGCAAGGCGCTCGCCGACCGTCCAGGACACGACGGCCGGCCCGGCCATGTGGCGCTGATGCTGCACACGTACCTGGGCGAGGACCCGGACCGGGTGAAGGAGACGGTCCGCGAGCCGTTCACCACGTATCTGAAGAGCTCCTTCGGCCTCATCGCCCGCTCCGCCGGAAGCATCCTGTCCGGCTTCGACCCGGACAAGCTGCGCGAGTCCGACATCGACTTCCTGGTCCGCCGCTCGTTCGACACGTACTACACGACCAGCGGTCTGTTCGGGACGGTGGAGCAGGCGGCGGCCGTGGTGGAGCGGGCCCGTGCGGCGGGCGTCGACGAGCTGGCCTGCCTGATCGACTTCGGGGTGGGCCACGGCGAGGTGCTCGCGGGCCTGGAGCACCTGAACGCGCTGCGTGTGGCCTCGGCGGGGGCCGCCCGGTGACAGCCGCCGCGGCGACAGCGGACCGCACGGCGCTCTTCCGGCGGGCGGCGGGCCGCTTCCCGACCGGGGTGACCGTGGTGACCACCCTCGCCGACGGCGAGCCGTACGGCATGACGGCCAACGCCTTCATGACGCTCTCCCTCGACCCACTGCTGGTCGCCGTCGGCATCGGGCACCGCGCCCGGGCGCACGGACACGTCCTGCGCTCGGGCCGGTTCGCGGTGACCGTCCTCGCCGACCACCAGGAGCCGACCGCCCGCCGTTTCGCCGACCCGGCCCGTCCGGTCGGCGAGGCGGCCTTCACGGCCGACCCCTGGACGAAGGGCCCGGCCTCCGGCTGCCCCGTCCTCAGCGACGGCGCGGCCTGGTTCGACTGCGCGGTCCGGGCCGCTCATCCGGTCGGCGACCACACCCTGGTCGTCGGCCGCGTCGAGACCTTCGGCCTGCTCGACACCGCCCGCCCGCTGCTGTTCGTGAACAGCGACTTCGCAGTACCGGGCCCGGCCCCGACCCTCGGAGCACACCCCCCGTCCCGCCCCGCATCCCTCGGAGCACGCTCATGAGTACGACGACATCCATCGCCTGGGACCCGCGCGACAGTGCGGGTCCGGCCCGGCCGGTGCCGGGGGCGGTGCGCGGCGGGACGCTGCGCATCCTGCGCGACGGCGACTACGACCACCTTGATCCCCAGCGCATCCAGACCCTCCAGGCCACCGCGCTCGGCCACCTCCTCTTCCGGACGCTGACGATGTTCGCCGAGGACGGCGAGGGCGGCTGGCGGCTGGTCGGCGACCTCGCCGAGAACCCCGGGCGGGACGTCGACGGCGACGGCCGGACCTGGGAGTTCACCCTGAAGCAGGGCCTGCGTTTCGAGGACGGCCGTGAGATCACCGCCGCGGACGTCGCCCACGGCATCGCCCGCTCCTTCGAGGAGAGCCTCGCCGGCGGCCCCCACCACCTCCAGGACTGGCTGCACGGCAACGGCCCCTACGCGGGCCCCTTCACCGACGGCGCCGAGCAGGTCCCGGGCCTGGAGGTGCGCGACGCCCGCGTCCTGGTCCTCCGTTTCCCCGAGCCGCGCCCCGACCTGCCGTTCGCCGCCGCCCTGGTGACGACCGTGCCCGTCCCGGCGGACGCCGACACCGGCGAGAGCTACGGCAAGGGCCCCGCTCGCCTCCGGCCCGTACCGCATCGCCGAGCACATCCCCGGCGACCGCCTGGTCCTGGAGCGCAACCCGCACTGGGACCCGGCCACGGACGCCGTACGGCACGACCACCCGGACCGCGTCGAGATCGAACTCGCCGTCGGGGCGGGCGCGCAGAGCCTGCGCGCCCGCGCATCGGAGGGCGCCGACGCCTTCGCCGTCGCGGAGAACAACGCGCCCGAGGACGTGGCCCGGACGCTCCTGGAGGACCCCGGTCTCGCGCGGCGCCTGCGCCGCGACCGCACCCCCCTCGTCTGGTACCTGGCGATCAATACGGCCCGGGTGACCGACGTGGAGGTCCGCCGGGAGATCGCCCGTGCCGTGGACAAGGAGGCGGTGCGCGACGCGATGCCCGGACGGGCGCAGGGCGAGATCACCCACACGATCCTCTCCCCGGCCACCATCGGCCACCGCCCCTACCCCGACCCCCACGCGGGCGGCCCGCGCGGACTGCCGGACGGCTGGGACGGCCGCACCCTGCGTCTGCTCAGCCGGGACGGCGACTACTTCACCGCCGGCGCCCGGGCGGTCCGACGCTCCCTGGAGAAGGCGGGCTTCGTGGTCGAGTTGGTGGAGATCGAGCGGCCGAAGCACAACGCGACCGTCCTCACCCGAGGCCACGACGCCGACCTGTACCTGATGTGCCAGGCCGCCGACTGGCCCGGCGCCTCGACGCTCCTCACCGGCTTCGACGGGCGCACCCTGCGCCCGACGGGCAACGCCAACTACACCTACTTCGACGATCCCGGGGTCAACGCCGAGATCGCCCGGATCTCCGCCCTCCCCGCCGACCGCGCGGCCGGCGAATGGGCGGCCCTGGACGAGACCCTGACGACCCGTCATGTGCCGCTGGTGCCGTTGTTCTCCTACGTGTACCTGGCGGCGACCGGATCACATGTCGGCGGAGTGTTCACCTCGTCCTTCCTCGGCACGCCCGTCTACTACGACGCCTACGTCACCCAGGATCCCGAGGACCCCGACCGTGGCTGACGTGTCCACCCTCTACGAGCGCTTCGCCGCGTCCGCCGACGCGCACCCCGACCGGACCGCCCTGGAGACCGGCGGACGCGTCCTCACCTACGCCGCCCTGCGCCGCCTCGCCGAGCACACCGCGGCCCGCCTGCTCACCGCCCTGGACGGTCGCCGCGTCGAACGGATCGGCGTCCTGGCCAACCGCAGCGTGGCCGCGTACGCCTCCTACCTGGCAGCGCAGCGTCTGGGCGCGGCCGCCGTGCCGCTCGGCCCGGAGGTCGCGCCGGTCCGGCTCGCCGCCGTGGGCCGTGCGGCGGCGCTCGACGCGGTGCTGGCGGAGCAGAGCGCGGTGGACCACGGGCGCTCGGTCGGTTTCCCGTGCCCCGTGCTGCCCTTCACCGAGCCGGACGAGGACACCGGCGGCGCGCAGCCGGAACGGGAGCCGCATCCCGTCCTCTCGCCGTACGAGGCGCGTCCGGACGCCGTCGCCTACATCGTGTTCACCTCGGGCTCCACCGGCACCCCGAAGGGCGTACCGGTGCTCCAGCGCAACGCGGCGGCGATGCTGGACTACGCCGTCGACCGCTACGGCATCGGCCCCGGGAGCCGCGTCTCACAGACGTTCGACCTGACCTTCGACCCGACCGCGTGGGACATGTTCACCGCGTGGAGCGCCGGCGCGGCCCTCGTGGTGCCGGCCCGCGCCGAACTGGTCCGCCCGGCCCGCTTCATCCGACGCACGGGTGTCACCCACTGGTTCTCGGTCCCCTCGGTGATCACCTACGCCCAGCGGCTGCGCGACCTCGCCCCCGACTCGCTGCCGTCCCTGCGCTGGACCCTGTTCGGCGGTGAGCCGCTCACCCTGGCCCAGGCCGCCGTCTGGCAGGCCGCGGCCCCGGGCAGCGTGCTGGAGAACCTCTACGGTCCCACCGAGGTCACCGTCTCCTGCACCCAGCACCGCCTGCCCGCCGACCCCGCCGACTGGCCCGCCACCGCCAACGGCACGGTCCCCATCGGCACGCCGTACCCGCACCTGGACTTCCTGGTCCTGAACGAGGACGGCCACCCCGCCGACGAGGGTGAACTGTGCGTCCGCGGCCCGCAGCGCTTCCCCGGCTACCTCGACCCGGCCGAGAACCAGGGCCGCTTCGTCCGCTTCGACGGCCGCCGGGCCACGGTGCACGAGGGCCGGGAGGCGCCCGCACCCGACCTCTACTACCGCACCGGCGACCGCGTCCGCCGCGACGTGGACGGCGCGCTGCTCCATCTGGGTCGCCTCGACCAGCAGGTCAAGATCCGTGGCCACCGCATCGAACTCGGCGACGTCGAGGCCGCGCTGCGTTCGGCCGACGGCGTCGAGGAGGCGGTGGTCACGGTCGGGACGGCCGAGGGCGCCGAGCCCGGCCTGGAAGCCGCCTACACCGGTACCCCGCAGGACCCCCGGGCCCTGCGCGCCCACCTCACGGACCGCCTGCCGACGTACATGCTGCCGCGCGCCTTCACCCACTTCGACGCCTTTCCCCTGAGCGCCAACCGCAAGATCGACCGGCGCGCGGTCGCGACCCGTCTGGCCGCCCCGCAGGGCTGAGCGGTGGCCGGATGCTGTCAGCCCACGGCTTACACACCGGGCCCGGCTTGCCATCCCCCGCCCCTCCTGGGGGAGGATGGCGGGATCCGTACGAAGGGAAAAACACGGTGAGCATCGACCCGTCCTCGATTCCGAACTTCGGGGGCCAGCCAGAGCCGCAGCCCCAGGGTGGACCGGCGGGCCCCGTCGTCCCGGACCAGGATCTCGTGAAGCAGCTCCTCGACCAGATGGAGCTGAAGTACGTCGTCGACGACGAGGGTGACCTCGCGGCGCCGTGGGAGGAGTTCCGTACGTATTTCATGTTCCGCGGCGAGGGTGACCAGGCGGTCTACTCGGTGCGGACGTTCTACGACCGGCCCCACGGGATCGACGAGAAGGCGCAGCTGCTCGAGTCGATCGACGACTGGAACCGCCGCACCCTGTGGCCCAAGGTCTACACCCACACCCACGACGACGGCACCGTCCGTCTCATCGGCGAGGCGCAGCTGCTGATCGGCGCCGGTGTGAACATCGAGCTCTTCGTCTCCTCGACGGTGAGCTGGGTGCGGGCGGCGATCGAGTTCGACAAGTGGCTCGTGGAACAGCTGGGCCTGGAGTCGGCGGTCGCCGAGGGCGACGAGAAGCCCGGCGACGGCGCCGAGAACGTCGAGAAGGCCGAGGACGACGAGTAGGTCCCCCCGACCTGCCGGTACGCCGAGCGGGCGCCCGTCCACAGCCTGTGGACGGGCGCCCGCTCGCGTGGGGCTGCTTCCGTGCGCCCCGCGCGCGTCCGGCCCCGCCTCAGCCGGCCAGCGCCTTCAGCCGGGTCGCGGCCTCCTCCAGCACGCTCACCCGCTTGCAGAACGCGAACCGTACGAAGGGCGCGCCCGCCTCGCGGTGGTCGTAGAAGACGGCGTTGGGGATGGCGACCACGCCCGCGCGCTCGGGCAGCGAGCGGCAGAAGGCGAAGCCGTCGGACTCGCCGAGGGGGCGGATGTCGGTCGTGACGAAGTACGTGCCGGCCGGGCGGAAGACCGCGAAATAGTTGGGCGTCGCGGCCCTCGACGGTCCAACGGTTTCGCCAGGAGCGGAGCCGGGGTGGTCTGCCGTCGGACCAGTCCGCTCGCGTCCCGGTTGTTGTCCGGTTTGAAGGATCCAGAACCCGCTTCAACCATTGTCGGCCTGGGTGAGCACTGTGTGACGCAGGAGGGGTCAGCAGGTGCTGTGCTCGATCCCTGAGTCCTGTCAGCTCTCGTAGTGGTAGCGGCACTGCGCGATCAGGACGCCGTCCTCGGTGGCCTTGTAGATCAGTCGGTGCTCGTCGTTGATGCGGCGTGACCAGTAGCCCTGGAATCCGTGCTTGAGCGGTTCCGGTTTGCCGATCCCCTCGTTGCCGTTCCGGGCGATGTCCGCGATGAGTGTGTTGATGCGCTTCAGGGTCTTCCGGTCCTGAAGCTGCCACCACAGATAGTCCTCCCAGGCCCGGGAGGAAAAGGTGATCTTCACTCGCGGCCCTTACTCGTCGGTCGTCAGCTCGCGTACGGTGCCGCCGCCGTTTTCCAGCTCGTCGATGGACGCGAGCAGGCGCCGGGCGTTCGCCGGGCTCCGCAGCAGGTAGGCCGTCTCCTTCAGGGACTCGTAGTCCTCAAGGGAGACGATGACGACCGGCTCATGTCCGGCCCGGGTGATGACGACCTCTTCGCGGTCGTCGGTGACGGAGTTGAGCACCTCGGCGTACCGTGCGCGCGACTCGGAATACGTCATGGTCTTCATGATCGACCCTCCTTCACGTACAAGAAATTGTACGTCGGTCTCTTTCGTGTGGCAACCACGGAATGACGGCCTCGACGGGTGGCCTGCGGAGTGAGGGTTCCGGGCGGGTGAGGCGCGGCAGACGACGAGGAATACGACGACCGGCCCCCGTGCGGCGGCGGTCAGTGCGCGAATGTCTTGCGGAGTCGGTCCGTCGCGTCCGTCAGGACCTCCGTGCGCTTGCAGAAGGCGAAGCGGACGTAGGGGGCACCCGCGTCCTTGTGGTCGTAGAAGACCGCGTTCGGGATCGCGACCACGCCGGCCCGTTCCGGCAGGGCGCGGCAGAAGGCGAAGCCGTCGCCGCCTTCGGACAGCACAGCGCCGAGGGGGCGGATGTCCGTGGTGATGAAGTACGTGCCCGAGGGCCGGAACACCTCGAAGCCCGCCTCCGTGAGCCCCGCCGACAGCAGGTTCCGCTTCACCCGCATGTCCTCGCGGAACGCCTCGAAGTAGGAGTCCGGCAGGGCCAGCGCCTCGGCCACCGCGTACTGGAACGGCCCGGACGACACGTACGTCAGGAACTGCTTCGCCGAGCGCACCGCCGTGACCAGCCCGGGCGCCGCCGTGACCCAGCCGACCTTCCAGCCGGTGAACGAGAACGTCTTGCCGCTCGACCCGATGGTGACCGTCCGTTCCCGCATCCCCGGCAGCGTCGCCAGCGGCACGTGCTCCGCCTCGTCGAAGACCAGGTGCTCGTACACCTCGTCCGTCACGACGAGCAGGTCCCGTTCCACCGCCAGCTCGGCGATCGCCGTCAGCTCCTCGCGGGTGAGGACCGTGCCGGTCGGGTTGTGCGGGGTGTTGATCAGCAGCAGCCGGGTGCGCCCGGTGACCGCGTCGCGCAACTCGTCCAGGTCGAGGCGGAAGCGCGCCTGCTCGGGGTCCGGGCGCAGGGTGACCGGCACCCGCGAGGCGCCCGCCATCGCGATGCAGGCCGCGTAGGAGTCGTAGTACGGCTCGAGGGCGACGACCTCGTCGCCGGGCTCCAGCAGCGCGAGCAGGGTGGCGGCGATGGCCTCCGTGGCGCCCGCGGTGACCAGGACCTCGGTGTCCGGGTCGAAGGAGAGGCCGTAGCGGCGGCGCTGGTGGTCGGCGATCGCCGCGCGCAGCTCGGGGACGCCGGGGCCCGGCGGGTACTGGTTGCCGCGGCCGTCCCGCAGCGCCCGCACGGCCGCCTCGCGGACCTCCTCCGGGCCGTCGGTGTCGGGGAAGCCCTGTCCCAGGTTGATGGCGCCGGTCGCCGCGGCGAGGGCGGACATCTCGGCGAAGATCGTCGTCCCGAACTCGGCGAGACGGCGGTTGAGGAAGGGGCGCGCGGTGGAGGTCATGCCCGTCATCCTGCGCCGAAGCTCTGGAGTTCCTCAACTCTGCTTTGGCAGCTGAGACAGGCGGGCATCCCCCGTTCACGCGGCGCTCGGGCGCCACGCGAGGCGCCCACGGGGGGCCGCTTCGGGGGACACGGAAGGAGGGTGACGCCATGGTCTTCGGCATCATCCTGGCGGTGATCGGAATCGTGCTCGTGGCAGCCCTGCTGGCCAACGCCGGCAGGCGCGGCGCCGCGAGGTCGCACCGCGGTGGCCGGTCGCGCCGGTACAGCGGCGGGGGCGGCTCCGCAGCCGCCGGCGGCAGCTGGTGGGCCGGCGACGGCGGCTCCGGCGGCGGCGACACCGGCGGCCACGGAGGCGGCCACTCCTGCGGCGGGGGGTCGTCCTGCGGAGGCGGCGGATCGTCCTGCGGCGGAGGCGGAGGCGGCGGATGCGGCGGAGGCAGCTGACACGGGGCAGCTGACTCCCCTCGGGGGGAGCCGCATCCGGACCGCGGGGCCCGATCCCGACCACGGGCTCCGCGGTCGCACCGGTGACGGCGGCCGCATCGTCTACCCCCGGTCGCGCCTTTCATGTGGGGCGCGCGGATGCACGCCTGGGCCGCCCGGGGTACGCCGTGGTTGAACAATTGAGCTGTGGTCCCCCCGAGGGATGGAAACCGCACGAACTTGGGTAAAAACGCTGTGGAGCCACCGCAGTTCATGATTCCCTCTAAACCACCAACGCAGCCCCTCGGACCCCTTCGGACGTCCCCTGCGGACGACCTTCCGGACCGGGCCGACCGGGGCCGTTCTCCCGGCTTCGACCGGATTGCGCCGACCTGCCCCCTCTCCTCTTTGCGTCTCCGCGGAGCCGATCCATGCTCACGACCCTGAACACCTCCTACACCGACACGCGCGCGGCCGATCTCGCCTGGGCCCTGGGGCGGGAGCCGCTGCCCGCCCTCGCCACACTCGACCTCGAACTGTCCGGCGCCACGTTGCAGCTCAGACTGCTCGGCGCCTCGCATCAAGTGCTGCTGGAGGAGGAGCAGGGCTCTTGCTCCGAGACGGTGGCCTGCCTCCCCGGCAGCAGCACCCCGCTCCCGCTGGGCGTCGCCAAGCGGGTCGGCGACTGGGAGTACGAGTTCGCGGCGCGCGTCGAGGAGCTCTCGCCCGGCCAGTTCGCGGGCCGCGCCCAGGAACTCCTGGCCCTCGTCTCCGAGCACCCGCACGGCCTCGCAGGCGTCTTCCCCGGCAGCCCGCACGCCTTCACCGCCCTGCTCGCCCACCGCAGCGAAGGCCAGGTGCACTGGCGCACCTGGCACGCCTATCCGCAGGACGGGGAGCTGGTGGCGACCAGGACGCGCGTGGCCGTCGGCGTGCGGTCGGGCGCTCCCGGCCTGTCCGTGAGCGCCTCGGCCCAGGCACTCTGAGGCGCGGGCGCCTCAAACGTCCGCCGCGTGAACGACCTCGGATTCCACACGTGTGGGTGACGAAGGGCACCCATGCCGTGACGTAACGTCGCAGTCGTGATCGAACCGCACGCGCCGGCCCCGCCCCGTGTCCGGCAAGACCGGGAGCCGCCACCGCACGGGGTCGCGCGGCTTCCGGTCCGGCCGGACACCGGGCGGTTCCTGGTTCTCGCGTGCGTCTTCGTCTGCGCGGCCTGCGGTCTCGTCTACGAACTGGAACTCGTCGCACTGGCCTCCTACTTGATGGGCGACTCCGTCACCCAGGCCTCCGTCGTGCTGTCCGTCATGGTCTTCGCGATGGGCGTCGGCTCGCTCGCCGCCAAACGGCTGCGCCGGTTCGCCGCGGCCGGCTTCGCCGCCCTGGAGGCCACCCTCGCCCTGGTGGGCGGGTGCAGTGCCATGGCGCTGTACGCGGTGTTCGCGTGGACGGGCGACTGGGGCGGCCTGTGGGCCCACGGCCCCCGTGTGCTCCTCGTCGCGTTCTCGCTCGCCATCGGTGTGCTCATCGGTGCCGAGGTGCCCCTCCTCATGGAACTGATCCAGCGCATCCGCCGCCAGGACGCGGGCGGCGCGGTGGCCGACCTGTTCGCCGCGGACTACGTGGGCGCGCTGGTGGGCGGCCTCGCCTTCCCCTTCCTGCTGCTGCCCTTCCTGGGCCAGCTGACCAGTTCCCTGCTGACCGGCGGGGTCAACGTCGTGGCCGGCGCCGCCCTGGTCCTGGGCCTCTTCCGCCGCGACCTCACCTGCCGGGCGCGCGCGGTGCTGCTCGTCGCCAACATCACCGTCCTCGGCGTCCTCGCCTCCGCCGCCGTCCTCGTCGACGACTTCGAACGGGCGGCCCGGCAGGCGGTGTACGGCGACGACGTGCGCGTGGCGGTGCGGACCGGCGTCCAGGAGATCGTGCTCGCCGGCGGCACCGACGGCCGCCCCCTCGACCTCTACCTGGACGGCCGCCTCCGCTTCGCGGGCCACGACGAGCGGCGGTACCACGAGGCCCTGGTCCGCCCCGCGATGAGCGGCCCGCACGCGCGCGTGCTGATCCTCGGCGGCGGCGACGGCATGGCCGCCCGCGAGGCCCTCGGCCACCCCGGCGTGCGCCGCGTCGACATCGTCGCGACCGACCCCGGCCTGGTCCGACTGGCCCGCACCGACCCGGCCCTGTCCCGCCTCAACGACCATGCCTACGGCGACGCGCGGGTCCACGTCGCCACGGAGGAGGCTTTCCGGTGGCTGCGCGGGGCCCCTCCGGCGACGTACGACGTGGTCGTCGCGGATCTGCCCGACCCCGGCATGACGGCGAGCACGAAGCTCTACTCACAGGAGTTCTACGGTCTCGCCCGCCGGGCCCTCGCCCCGGGCGGCCGGCTCGTCGTGCACGCCGGTCCGGTCGCCGGCCGGCCACGCGCGTTCTGGACGGTCGAGACGACGATGCGCGCGGCGGGCCTGCACACCGCCCCCTACCGCGTGGACGGCCGCGACGCAGACCGCGGCGCGGGCCCCGACCGCGGCGCCGGCGGCTCCCGGGCCCCCGGTGACTGGGGCTTCGTCCTGTCCACCGCCGGTACCCGCCCGCCGCTGCGCCTCGACGGGCGGGAGCCGCCGCGCACCCTGACCCAGGCGGAGCTGACGGCGGACGCGCGGGCGGCGGAGGCGACCCGGGTGACGGGGCTGCGGCCCTCGACGCTGGTGCATCCGCGGTACTGATCCGGCGCCGGCGGTGTATCACCGGCCGGAGCGCGGCGGAGCCGATTCCCGGTTTCGCCGGGTGCTTTCCGGCGCCCGCTGGGTAGGCTCCGGTGTCATGGAGCAAGAGGTGTTCGTTCCGGTTCCGGCCGAGCGGTTGAGGGCGGCCCTCGCAGATCCGGCGCAGGTGGCCCGGGCGGTCCCCGGGCTCCAGCAGGACGCGGGCACCGATCCCGTCGCGGGGCGGCTGAAGGTGCGGGTCGGCGGCCACACCATCACGTACCGGGGCGCCGTACGGGTGCGCGTGCGGGAGGACGGCGCGTACGCCGTGGAGGGCGACGCGACCGAGGTGCGCGGCAGCGGGGTGGTGAAACCGGTCCTCACGCTGTGGCTGCGGGAGGCCGGAGCGGGCACGACGCTCCGCTTCGAGGGGACGGCGTCGGCGGACGGCCGGATCGCGGAACTGCCTCCGGAGGCCGTGGAGTCGGCGGTCACCCGGCTGCTGAACCGCTTCGCGGCGAACCTGGCGGCGGAAGCGGCCGAAGCCGTGAAAGCCGCGGAAGCCGTGGCGGCGGACGCCGCGGACGAGGTCGCGCAGGCCGTGGACGAGGTCGCGGACGCCGTCGACGAGGTCGCTGACGTGGACCTGGACGACGTGGACGACGTCGACGACGTCGACGACGTGCCCACCCCCGGCGCCGTCTTCGAGGCGGAGGTGCCGGCCGGTGGGCTCGAGGACCTCACGGGGCCCGGAGAGCCGGCCGCCGAGGCCGCGCACGCGCGCCGGACGATGATCGGGCGCAGCGCCGAGGAGGTGGACCACGCTCCGCCGCGCGGGCGCTACGCGCCGGTCCCGGCCCCGCAGACCGTCGTACCGAACAGCACGCTGCGGTGGGCCGCGCCGGCGGCCGCGCTCGTCGTGGCGTCGGCGATCGTGGTGGGCCGGGCACTGCGCCGACGCGGCTGAGGCCTGCGACACCGAACGGCCCGGGGCCGGGGCCGGCGGCGCGGCCCGGTTGCCCGCACGGCGTCCCGGCCGGTCCGCGACCCGACCGCTCCGATCGTCCCAGTAGGGTCGTCCCGTGAGTGACGAAGAGATCACGCTGACCGCGGGCGACGCGGAGGTGACCGTGCAGCCGGACAACGGCGGCCGGATCGGTGGGCTGCGCGTCGGCGGCCTCGAACTGCTGCGCCAGGGGGATCGGTTCGGGTGTTTCCCCATGGTCCCCTGGTGCGGCAGGATCCGCGACGGCCGGTTCCGGGACGGCGGCACCGTTCACCAGATGCCGCTCAACGCGGCGCCCAACGCCATCCACGGCACCGTCCGCGACGGTGCCTGGAAGGTGGCGCGGCGGACCGCCGACGAGGCCGTGCTGACGTACCGCCTGGTGGAGCCGTGGCCTTACCCCGGTCTGGTCACCCAGGTGGTCACGCTGACCGAGGACAGCCTGTCCCTCGCGATGGCCGTGGAGACGCACGGCTCGTCCTTCCCGGCGCAGATCGGCTGGCACCCCTGGTTCAACCGCAACCTGGGCGGGCCGGACGACCAGGACGTGCGGGTCTCCTTCGACCCCGAGTGGCAGGAGGAGCGCGGCGACGACCATCTGCCGACCGGCAACCGGATCGCGCCGAAGCCCGGCCCGTGGGACGACTGCTTCGGCATGCCCGGCGGTGTCGCCGTCGGCCTCACCTGGCCGGGCCGGCTGGAGTTGAGGGTGACCAGCCCCGAGGCGTGGGTCGTCGTCTACGACGAGCAGGAGGCGGCCGTGTGCGTGGAGCCGCAGACCGGCCCGCCCGACGGCCTGAACACGCTTCCGCGCCTGGTCACGCCCCTGGAGCCGCTGGAGGCCGGCACCACGTGGCACTGGACCCGGCTCTGAGTTCCGCCTCCGGCCGCCGCCCTTAAGCTGAGGGGCATGACGGACGTAAACGAAGTGATGCCGTCGGGCACACGTGGCGCGCTGCTTCAGCAGATCAAGGACAAGGCCGTGGTGCACGGCAAGGTGACCCTGTCGTCGGGGCTGGAGGCGGACTACTACATCGACCTCCGCCGGATCACCCTCGACGGGGAAGCCGCCCCGCTCGTCGGGCAGGTGCTGCTCGACCTGACCGCCGAGCTGGACTTCGACGCGGTGGGCGGTCTGACCATGGGCGCCGACCCGGTGGCCGGCGCCATGCTGCACGCGGCCGCCGCGCGCGGCCGGCGGCTGGACGCCTTCGTGGTCCGCAAGGCGGCGAAGGCGCACGGCCTGCAGCGGCGGGTCGAGGGCCCGGAGATCAAGGGCCGGCGCGTCCTGGTCGTCGAGGACACGTCCACCACCGGCGGCTCGCCGCTCGCCGCCGTCGAGGCCGTGCGCGAGGCGGGCGCCGAGGTCGTGGCCGTGGCGACGATCGTGGACCGGGCGACCGGCGCCGACGAGAAGATCCGCGAGGGCGCGGGCGTGCCGTACCTGTTCGCCTTCTCGAAGGATGAACTGGGTCTGGACTGACGGGCCGTATTGACCTGCACTTGACCGGGGCGTGGACCAGGCATGGACCATTCGCCCAGGTCTGGAAAGATGGGGCCGACGATGACGTCGCACCCCAGGTCTAGGTCAGGGCCGTAGTACGCAGATCGAACAGATCGCCAACCCGCAGATACCAAGGAGCGGACAGATGCCCATCGCAACCCCCGAGGTCTACAACGAGATGCTCGACCGGGCGAAGGCAGGCAAGTTCGCCTACCCGGCCATCAACGTCACCTCGACGCAGACCCTGCACGCGGCACTGCGCGGCTTCGCCGAGGCGGAGAGCGACGGCATCGTCCAGATCTCCACGGGTGGCGCCGAGTTCCTGGGCGGCCAGTACAGCAAGGACATGGTGACGGGCTCGGTCGCCCTCGCCGAGTTCGCCCACGTCGTCGCCGAGAAGTACCCGGTCACCGTCGCGCTGCACACGGACCACTGCCCGAAGGACAAGCTCGACGGGTACGTCCGCCCGCTGCTCGCGGTCTCCGAGGAGCGCGTGAAGGCCGGCCGCAACCCGCTCTTCCAGTCGCACATGTGGGACGGCTCCGCCGAGACCCTGGCCGACAACCTCGCCATCGCGCAGGAGCTGCTCGCCCGCGCCGCCGCCGCGAAGATCATCCTCGAGGTGGAGATCACCCCGACCGGTGGCGAGGAGGACGGTGTCTCCCACGAGATCAACGACTCCCTCTACACGACGGTCGACGACGCGGTGCGCACCGTCGAGGCGCTGGGTCTGGGGGAGAAGGGCCGCTACCTGCTGGCCGCGTCCTTCGGCAACGTCCACGGCGTGTACAAGCCGGGCAACGTCGTGCTCCGTCCCGACCTGCTCAAGGAGCTGAACGAGGGCATCGCCGCCAAGTACGGCAAGCCGGCCGGCTCCCAGCCGTTCGACTTCGTCTTCCACGGCGGCTCCGGCTCCAGCGCGGAGGAGATCGCGACCGCGCTGGACAACGGCGTCGTCAAGATGAACCTCGACACGGACACGCAGTACGCCTTCACGCGTCCCGTCGCCGACCACATGTTCAAGAACTACGACGGCGTCCTGAAGGTCGACGGCGAGGTCGGCTCCAAGAAGACCTACGACCCGCGGACCTGGGGCAAGCTGGCCGAGGCGGGCATGGCCGCGCGCGTCGTCGAGGCCACGCAGCACCTGCGCTCGGCGGGCCAGAAGATCAAGTAGTCCCCGAAGGAACCTTCGCCGTACCCCTGGACCCTCTGGAGGTACCCCGGAGGTGCTACGGGCAGCGGTGAGCCCGGCGTCTGTCTACGGCGCCGGGCTCGCTGTATACCTGGGGCATGCCTGACGTCCGGTTGGCCTCGCCGCAGGGCAAGTGGATCCTGCTCACCACCGTGCTCGGTTCCAGCATGGCCCTGCTGGACTCGACCGTCGTCAACGTGGCCCTCCCGCGCATCGGCCGCGACCTGGACGCCGACCTGGCCGCCCTCCAGTGGACCGTCAACGCGTATCTGCTCACGCTGGCCGGACTGATCCTGCTGGGCGGCTCCCTGGGCGACCACTACGGGCGGCGCAAGGTGTTCGTGGTCGGGGTGGTGTGGTTCGCCGTCGCCTCGCTGCTGTGCGGGATCGCCCCGAACGCGGGCGTGCTGATCGCGGCCCGGGCGTTGCAGGGGGTCGGCGGCGCGCTCCTCACGCCGGGTTCCCTCGCGCTCATCCAGGCCTCCTTCCACCGGGAGGACCGGGGGCGGGCGGTGGGCCTGTGGTCCGGGTTCGGCGGCATGGGGGCGGCCGTGGGGCCGTTCCTGGGCGGCTGGCTGGTGGACGGGCCGGGCTGGCGGTGGGTGTTCCTGCTGAACGTGCCGCTGGCGGCGGTGTGCGTGCCGGTCGCACTGCGCCACGTACCGGAGTCGGACGGGCGGCCCGCGCGCCCCCGCGCGGCCGCCACCGCCACCGGGAGCGGGACCGGGACCGGGCATGTGCCCGGGGGAGCGGCCGGGAGCGCGACAGGGAGTCCGCACGCGCGCTTCGACGTGCTGGGCGCCTTCCTGGGCGCGCTGGCGCTCGCCCTCGTCACCTACGCGCTGATCGAGGCCCGGAGCGGACCCGTAGGGGTCGTCACGGGGGCGGCGGTCGCCGGAGTGGTGGCCGGGGTCGCCTTCGTGGCGGTGGAGCGTCGCAGCCCCGACCCGATGCTGCCGCCGGACATCTTCGCGTCCCGCCAGTTCACGGCCGTCAACCTGGTCACCCTGTGCGTGTACGCGGCCTTCGGCGGTTTCTTCTTCCTGTCCGCGGTCCAGCTCCAGGTGGTGGCCGGCTGGTCCGCCCTGCAAGCGGGTACGGCGCTGCTGCCGACGACCGTGCTGATGCTGCTGCTGTCCGCCCGCTCCGGCGAACTGGCCGAGCACATCGGGCCGCGGATCCCGCTCACCGTCGGCCCGCTGCTGTGCGCCGCCGGGATGCTCCTGATGCTGCGCGTCGGGACCGGCGCGTCCTACGCCGCCGACGTCCTCCCTGCCGTCCTGGTGCTGGGCTTCGGCATGGTCGCGCTGGTCGCCCCGCTCACCGCGACCGTGCTGGCCTCCGTGGACGTCGCACGGGCCGGGGTGGCCAGCGGCGTCAACAACGCGGCCGCCCGCGCGGCCGGTCTCGTCGCCGTGGCCGCGCTGCCCCTGCTGACCGGGATGAGCGCGGAGGCGTACCGCTCGGCCGCCGCCTTCGACGACGCGTTCCGGCGGGCCATGGTGCTCTGTGCGGGGGTGCTGGCGGTGGGCGCGGTGGTCGCCTTCGCGACGGTGCGCCGCCCGGCCCCGGACTGCCGCAGGCCGGAGTGCAGGACCCACGGGAGCGTGCTGGCGCCGCCTCTCGAGGGGGAGCGGACCAAGGGCCGGCTGTCCTAGCCGGGTCCGGCCGGCCCCCCGTCCCGGGCGAAGGCCGTCCGGGTTTCCCGGCGGGCCGGGGCCGGGGCTCCGCGGATGGCGCAGACTGGACGCATGTCCCTTCACGAAAACCTCCTCGGGGGCCCGCCCCCGACCCACCTCCCCGACGACCCCGAGCCGCGCGAGCTCCTCGCGAACGGCACCGCGCCCGCCGACGTCGCCGCGAAGTACCCGACGTCCTCGCTGGCCTGGGCGCAGCTCGCCGACGACGCGTTCGAGCGGGGCAGCGTCGTGGAGTCGTACGCGTACGCCCGCACGGGGTACCACCGCGGCCTGGACAGCCTGCGCCGCAACGGCTGGAAGGGTCACGGCCCGGTGCCGTGGGAGCACGAGCCGAACCGCGGTTTCCTGCGTGCCCTGCACGGCCTCGCCCGCGCCGCGCAGGCGATCGGCGAGCAGGCGGAGTACGAGCGCTGCTCGCAGTTCCTGAAGGACTCCTCGGCGACGGCGGCCCAGACCCTGGGATAGCCGTTCACCTGTGCGTTCTTCCGGGCCCGTCTGGTGTGACCAGGCGGGCCTTGCGTTTTCGGGAGAGCATTGCGCAATATGTGCCGGTGGGGACCGGGGCCCCCGTGTCGGTAACGGCAGGGGCGGACCGCTACCCGGAGTACACATCAGGAGACAGCGATGTCCCAGCAGGCTCAGCCCCAAGAGGCTTCGGAGCCCGAGACCCCGCATCTCGACTTCGCCGGCACGACGCCGTACGAGGACTACGTCAAGGCGGACGTGCTCACCCACCTCCAGCACACCCTCTCCGACGATCCCGGAGAGATGGTCTTCCTGGTCACCACCCAGGTCATGGAGCTGTGGTTCACGGTCATCGTGCACGAGTGGGAGACCGCCGCGAAGGCGCTGCGCCAGGACCGGGTGCCGGTGGCGATCGACGCGCTGAAGCGGTCCGTGCGTGAACTGGACGCGCTGAACGCGTCCTGGCGGCCGCTCGGGCAGCTGACCCCGGCGCAGTTCAACTCGTACCGCTCGTCGCTCGGCGAGGGTTCCGGCTTCCAGTCGGCGATGTACCGGCGCATGGAGTTCCTGCTCGGTGACAAGTCCGCGTCCATGCTGGTCCCGCACCGCGGCGCGCCCCGCGTCCACGCGGAGCTGGAGAAGGCGCTGCACGAGCCGAGCCTGTACGACGAGGTGCTGCGGCTGCTGGCCCGGCGCGGCCACGCGATCCCGTCGGCCGTCCTGGAGCGGGACATCACGCGGCGGTACGAGCCCTCGGCGGAGGTCGAGGCGGTCTGGACGGCCGTGTACGCGGGTGACGAGGGCGACGAGATCGCGCGCCTCGGTGAGGCCCTGACGGACGTCGCCGAGCTGGTGTGGCGCTGGCGCAACGACCACCTCGTCGCCACCCGCCGCGCGATGGGCGCGAAGGCCGGCACGGGCGGCTCGGCCGGTGTGGCCTGGCTCGAGAAGCGTGCGCAGAAGAACGTGTTCCCCGAGCTGTGGACGGCCAGGTCCCATGTCTGAGCGCCCCGGATTCGCGCAACTCGATTTCAGGGCGAAGGAGTTGGACAGCGGCGACGAGCTGGCGGGCAAGCGCGCCCAGTTCCTCCTCGACGACGGCGTCTACCTCGACGGCAACTCGCTGGGCGCGCTCCCGCGGTCCGTCCCCGGGCACGTCGAGGACGTCGTACGGCGTCAGTGGGGCGCGCTGAAGATCCGGTCCTGGGACGAGAGCGGCTGGTGGACGGCGCCCGAGCGGATCGGTGATCGGATCGCCCCGCTGGTGGGCGCGGCGGCCGGTCAGATCGTGGTCGGCGACTCGACAAGTGTCAACGTCTTCAAGGCACTTGTCGGAGCGGTCCGTCTGGTGGACGACGCCCGGGACGAGATCCTCGTCGACGCGACGACCTTCCCCACGGACGGCTACATCGCCGGGTCGGCGGCCCGTCTCACCGGCCGCACCCTGCGTGCGGTGGCACCGGGCGAGGTGCCCGCGGCGCTGTCCGAGCGCACGGCCGCCGTACTGCTCAACCACGTCGACTACCGCACCGGACGGCTGCACGACCTGCCCTCGCTCACCGCCGCGGTGCACGCGGTCGGCGCGATCGCGGTCTGGGACCTGTGCCACAGCGCGGGCGCCCTGCCCGTCGGTCTCGACGAGCACGGCGTGGACCTCGCGGTCGGCTGCACCTACAAGTACCTGAACGGCGGACCGGGTTCGCCGGCGTACCTGTACGTGCGCCGCGGCCTCCAGGACCGGTTCGACTCCCCGCTGCCCGGCTGGAACTCGCACGCCGAGCCGTTCGGCATGCGGGAGACGTACGAGCCGGCGGCAGGCGCTCCGCGCGGGCGGGTCGGCACCCCGGACATCCTGTCGATGCTCGCCCTGGAGGCGGCGCTCGAGGTCTGGGACGGGGTCTCGGTCGAGGCGGTACGGGCGAAGTCGTTGGCCCTGACGGACTTCTTCCTGGAGTGCGTGGCCGCGTACGTCCCCGAGGGGCGGGTCGAGTCGCTGACTCCGGTGTCTCACGAGGAGCGCGGCAGCCAGGTGGCGCTGCGCTGCGAGGAGGCAGGCGAGGTCATGAAACGGCTGATCGGGCGCGGTGTGGTCGGCGACTTCCGCCGCCCGGACGTCCTGCGCTTCGGCTTCACCCCGCTGTACGTCGGCTTCGCGGACGTGGAGCGGGCGGCGCGGGTGCTGGCGGAGGAACTGCGCTGACCCGGCGGCGGGTTGGGCAGGGAGTCCCGGTCGGCTGAACCGGCCGGGACTCCTGGGCGTACCTAGGGGCACGCCCAGGGGGATGTCCGGCGGGCGGGTCTGCCGGGGCGGCGGAACAGCAGAACCGTTCATGTGGACCGGGCACCTCTCACCGAGCGTGATATCCGCGTGTCGGCGCACGTCACGGGCCTGATACCGTCCCGGCCAACGGCCGAATTCTCATCTGGTCCGCCACATCCTCCCCCAGTGCCGAAAGCCTGGGAGTAACCCATCGCCGCTGAGAGGTTGGAGCATGCCGGACGACGTTGTCGAAGCCCGGGCCGCCGCCGAGGAGGCGTCGGCCTTCGCGCATCCGCCCGTCGAGCCCGACGTCACCACGGCGTACGGCGATCACCCCGACCAGGTGATCGACTTCTACGTGCCGCGGGCGCAGGTCGGCCCGGGCGGTTCCGTTCCGCTCGTCGTCGTGCTGCACGGCGGGGCCTGGCGGGCGCCCTACGACCGCCGGCACATCACGCCGTTCGCGGACTACCTGGCCCAGCGCGGCTTCGCCGTGGCCAACGTGGAGTACCGGCGGGGCACCGGGAGCGCCGACCCGCAGGGGACATCCCCGGTCGCGGGACGCTGGCCGGACACCTTCGACGACGTGGCCGCGGCCCTCGACGCCCTCCCCGCCCTCGTCCGGGAGGCCGTGCCGCAGGCCGACGCCCGCCGCACGGTGCTGACCGGTCACTCGGCGGGCGGCCACCTCGCCCTGTGGGCGGCGGCCCGGCATGTGCTGCCCGCCGACGCGCCCTGGCGCACCGCGGATTCGGCCTGGTTGCGGGGCGTTGTCGCGCTGGCCCCGATCGCCGACTTCGCGGTCGCCGAGAAGCTGGACGTGTGCGGCGGAGCGGCCCGTCAACTCCTTGGCGGTCAGGAGCGGTTCGAGGAGCGGCAGCCGTTCGCCGACCCCGCGCTGCTGTTGCCGACCGGTGTCGCGACGACCCTCGTCCAGGGCCGCACCGACCTGGTCGTCCCGCAGGCGGTCGCCGAGGCGTACGCGGACGCGGCGGCGAAGGCCGGGGAGGTGGTGGGCCTGACCCTTCTCGAGGACGTCGGCCACTTCCCGCTGATCGACCCGGCGGCGGACGCGTGCGCGGTCGTGGCGGAGGAGATCGCCCAACTGGCGTGGTAGCCGTGGCCCCGGTTCGGCGGCGTGAAGCCCCCGGGTCGTACCCGTAGTACCTGAGAGCTACGCCGAAGAAGAGCTCCCCAGCGGGACGCGAACGACGAGCGCCGATCCGTAACTTCCAAGCCAGAAAGGCCCGATGGCCGGGCGCACTGGCGGGGGAGGGGCGGGATGGCGGAGGTTCGTTTTCGCGGGGGATGGCGCCGTGCGGGGAAGTCGCACGGAGGGCGGCACTGGGTCCGCGCCCTGTTGGCCGTCCTCATCACCGCCGCCGTGGTCGTCCCCCTCACGGCGGCGGTCCGGCCGGACATCCCCGCCCCGGCCCCCGCCGCCCTGGCCCCGCCGACGGCGGCGACCCTGGAGAAGGCGTACGCCGCCAACCGGGCCAACGCCGCGCTGGCGTCCGCGATGGCCGCCGCCCACGGGGACCGCCACCGTGCCGCCGCCGAGCGGGAGCTGGCCGCCCCGTCCCGCCACCTGCTCTCCTTCGACGGCCGGGGTTCCGGCCGGGCGGTCGAGGTGTTCGGGGACCTCGCCCACGCCGACCGGGTCGCCGTCCTCGTACCGGGCTCCGACACCTCGCTGGACACCTTCGGCCGCTTCCGGGCGGGTGCGGCCGCACTGCACCACCGGCTCTCCGCACAGACTGCCGCCGGCTCCCGTACGGCGGTGGTGGCCTGGCTCGGCTACACCACCCCGGGCACGGTCAGCGCCGCCGTGATCACGCCGGGCCGCGCCGAGGAAGCGGCCCCAGAGCTGCGGGAGTTCCTGCGCGGGCTGCGCGCCGTCACCGCGCCGGGATCCCGGTTCACCCTCCTGTGCCACTCGTACGGCACGGTCGTGTGCGGCCGCGCCGCCCCGCACCTGGAGGTGACGGACCTGGTCCTCCTGGGCAGCCCGGGAACGGGCGCGGAGTCGGCGGCCGACCTGCGTACCCGCGCGCGGATCTGGGCGGCCCGGGGCGCCGACGACTGGGTGGCGGACGTCCCGCACGTCAGCGCCGACCTGTTCGGCACGACGGTCGGCTTCGGCACCGATCCCCTGTCCCCGTCGTTCGGCGCCCGTGTCTTCGCTGCGGGCTCCGGCGGCCACAGCGACTACTTCCGGCCCGGTTCTCCCTCCCTGGAGAACATCGCCCGGATCGTCCTCGGCGCGACCGCGGAGGTCACCGGTGCATGACGTCCAGGGCAGTGAGTCACCGGTGCCTGGGCCCGAGGAGCGTGAGCAGCGGCGGGCGTCGTTCCGGATGCGGCGGGCCGCCGTCCGCATCGACGCGGCCACGCCGCCGCAGCGTGACCGGGCCGTCGATGCCCTGCGGGCACTGGCGATCCTCGGCGTCGTCCTCGGCCACTGGCTGGTGACGGCACTCGTCGCCGACGGCGCGACCCTGCGCGCCGCGAGTCCGCTGGGGCCCATGCCCTGGCTGGCTCCGGTGTCGTGGACGTTCCAGACCCTCGCGGTGTTCTTCATGGTGGGCGGCCATGTGGCGACCCGAAGCCTCGCCTCGGCCCGTGCGCGGGGCGGGACCTACGGCGCGTGGCTCGGGACCCGGCTGGCGCGGCTGTTCGTCCCGGTCGCCACCGTACTGGCCGTGTGGACGGTCGCCGCGGTGGGCCTCCTGCTCGGCGGCGCGTCCATGGTCACCGTGCACACCGTGGTCAAACTCGCGCTGTCCCCACTGTGGTTCCTGCTGGTGTTCGCCGTGCTGACGGCCGCGACCCCGTTGCTGGTCCGGCTCAACCCGCTGTGGCCGCTGGCCGTCGTCCTCCATGTGGATCTGGTGCGCTTCGGCCTGGGCGGCCCGGCATGGCTGGGCTGGGTGAACGTGGTGGCGGGCTGGCTGGTGCCGTACACCGTCGGAGCGGCCTGGACCCGCGGCGAGCTGGAGCGGCCCCGGTCGGGCCGGCTCCTGCTGGTCGGCGGGGCGGTCGCCACGGCGTTGCTCGTCGGCTGGGCCGGTTACCCGGCGTCGATGGTGGGTGTGCCGGGCGCGGCGGTCTCCAACCTCAACCCGCCCACGCTGGCCGCCGTCACGTTCGGTCTCGCCCAGTGCGGACTGGCCCTGCTGCTGCGGGACCGGCTGCGCCGGGCCATGCGCGGGCCCCTGGCCTGGGCGGCCGTCGCGCTGCTCAACCTCTCGGCGATGACGGTGTTCCTCTGGCACCAGACGGCCATGATGGCGACCACCGCCATGGGCCTTCTCGCGGGTCGCCTGACCGGCCTGCACACGGACCCCGACGGGCTGGAGTGGGTGGCGGCCCGGCTGCTGTGGCTGCCGGTCTTCGCCCTGGTGCTGGCGGTGTGCCGGGCGGCGTTCCACGCCTGCGAACGCGGGCCGCGCGAGCCACGCCGTTCCGACGGCCGGGGGTCCCGGGTGATCCGCGTCCACCACCGTTCCGGCCGGACGGAGTCGAAGGCGGCCCCCAGTGCCTAGGGTTGAGCCCGTGAACGGCGAGGAGAGCAGCACCCGGTCCGAGCGCGCCGCCCTCGCACCCACCGGCCCGGCCCGCTTCCAGCGCCTGCGTAAGCCGTTGCGCGACGGCTTCGGCGCGTCCCGCTCCGCGGGAGCCGCCCCGCGCCGGCGCGGTTGGCGTCTGCTGCGGCTGCCCGGGTACGTGGTGGTGTGCTGGATCTCCCTCGGGATCGCGCTGGCCGCCACGGATCAGATGGGCCGCTACGACCTGGGCACGGAACTGGGAGTGCTGACCGGCTTCGCGCAGGGCGCGGCCGTCGCCCTCGCGCTGTGGCGGCCCGTCCCCGCGTGGGCGCTGTCGCTGGCCGGCGTCTTCGTCGCCGCGGTGTCCGCCCGGCCGGCCCTGGTGGGGCACCCGCTGCCGGGTCCCCCTTGGCCGTGGAACACCAGCGAAGTCCTCGCCCACGCCCTCGTGCTCCTGTTCCTGGCGCTCCGCATGCGGGCCCGGGTGTCCTTCGCGGCGCTGACCGCCACCGCTGTGACGACCTGGCTGATCCAGGGCCTGATCGGCGGGGGTGCCTACACCTCGACGGGGCTGACCGCGGTCGCCGTCTTCGGGGCCGTCGTGCTCGTCGGCGCCGCCTTCCGCGGTCTCGGCGAGGCGCGCACCCAGCTCGTCGAACAGGAGACGATCACCGCCGAGGAACGCGGCCGACGCACATTGCTGGAGGAGCGCAACCGGATCGCGCGCGAACTGCACGACGTGGTCGCCCACCACATGTCGGTGATCTCCATCCAGGCCCAGGTCGCCCCGCACCTGGTGGACAACCCGTCCGAGGAACTCAAGGAGAACCTCGCCGGCATCCGGAAGAACGCCCTGGAGGCGCTCGGCGAGCTGCGACGGGTGCTCGGGGTGCTGCGCTCGGAGAACCCCGAGGACCCCTACGGACTCGGCGCGGCCGGCACCGGAGCCGCACCGGACACACCGCAGCCCACGCTCGACCGGCTCGACGCCCTCATGGAGAACACCCGCGCCGCGGGGCTGGACGTGGTCGCCACCGTCGAGGGCGAGGCGCCCGTGTACCCGCCGGGCGTGCAGTTGTCGGCGTACCGGATAGTCCAGGAGGCGCTCAGCAACGCCCTGCGGCACGCGCCGGGTTCCCAGGTGCGGGTGGAGGTCGTCCATCATGCCCGGGGCCTGTACCTGGAGGTCACCAACTCCCGCCCGCGCGAACCCGTGCCGCCCTCCCCGGGGGCGGGGCACGGTCTGCTCGGGATGCGCGAGCGGGCGGTCATGCTGGGCGGCCATGTGAACGCCTATCCCACCCTGCACGGCGGATTCGCGGTGTCGGCTTTCCTCCCGCAGGACGGCGCGGCCGCGCCCCACGACGGCCCGGACGCCTTCGCCGCCTCCCGGTCCGCGGAGGACTCCGCGGATCCCGGTGTCCCCGAGGGCCTCGAACTCGTCTTCCCGGACGACCCGGACGACCCGGACGACCCGGACGACCCGGACCACCAGGACGACCAGGACGACCAGGACGATGTGCACGACGTGGGCGCCCCGCCCCCGACAGGAGAAGGAACCCCATGACGACCGGCGGCACCATCCGCGTACTGATCGCCGACGACCAGGAGATGGTCCGGCAGGGCTTCACCGTGCTGCTCAACGCCCATCCGGGCATCGAGGTGGTCGGGCAGGCGGTGCACGGCCTGGACGCCATCGCCAAGGTCGACGAACTCGCCCCGGACGTTGTGCTGATGGACATCCGCATGCCCGAGCTCGGCGGCATCGACGCCACGCAACGCATCACTCTCGCGCACCCGCACATCAAGGTTCTGGTGCTCACCACCTTCGACCTCGACGAGTACGTGTACGACGCGCTGCGGGCCGGGGCCTCCGGCTTCCTGCTGAAGGACGCCTCAGCCGACCGGCTCGCCGAGGCCGTCCGGGTGGTGGCGGCCGGCGACGCCCTGCTCGCCCCCGTCATCACCCGCAAGCTCATCGCCGAGTTCTCCCGTCTCGACGGCAAGCCCAGAGCCCCGCTGAAGGAGCGGGTCGGCGATCTCACGGAGCGCGAGACGGAGGTGCTCACCCTGATCGCGCAGGGCCTGTCCAACGCGGAGATCGCCGACCACCTCTTCGTGGCCGAACAGACCGTGAAGACGCACGTGGGCCGCATCCTGGTGAAGCTGGGGCTGCGGGACCGCACCCAGGCGGCGGTGTTCGCGTACGAGTCGGGGCTGGTGAGACCCTCGGGGTACTGAGCGATGCCGCCCCGGTGCCCCGGTCGCCGCGGTGCCCCGTGCCTTCGGTCGGGCGGCGCCCCGCGCCCCCTGTCGGCGGTGTCCAGTCCCTCCCCGTCGGACCCGTAGTACTTGAGAGGGATCCGCACGAACCCCTCTCACTGGTGACGACCGCGACCCCCTGCTCCGCATACCGTTCTGAACGTGACAGAGACGACGCAGACGCACACCACGCGCCCGGACGACCCGGACGACTCCTACGAGGTCTACCGGCCGCGCAGTCCGGAGTTCCGGGCGGCCGTGGGCGCCCTGCGCGGCCTGCGGGAGGACCTCTTCCACGAGGCCTTCGCCTATCGCCCGCTGCCCCGCAAGGAGCGCGGAGGCCGCGTCCTGGGCCGCCTGAAGGGCCGCAGGCGGGAGTACGCGGCCTGGTCCCGGCACGCGATGGTCGGGGCGGCCGGCGTCCTGGCGATGCTGATCGGCTGGGCGGACGCCCAGGGCAGCGGCCTCGGTCTCCTGATCGGACTGCTCGCCCTGGCCCCGGTGCTGCTGACGCTGGTGCGGCCGGTCGGCGCGTTCTGGCTCTCGCTCGCGGGGACCACCGTCGTCGCCGTCATCGGCACCACGTACACCGAGTGGCCCTGGCTGCCGGGCAGCTTCGCCGCCCACCTGATCGTTCTGACGGTCGTGGCGATACGCACCCGCCCGCGCACGGCGGCGTGGATGTGGATGCTGACGGCGGCCTACGGCTTCGTCGCCGAGACCGTCTTCAGCTGGGGCCACTACTTCACGAACGTCGCGCCCATGCTGGTCTTCTCGGCGCTCCTCCTGCTCGCCGTCACCGTCTGGCACATCCGCCGGCAGGCCGAGGAGAAGGTCACGGCCCAGCAGACGGTGACCGCGCACGAGCGCTCCCGCCGCACCCTGCTGGAGGAGCGCACCACGATCGCCCGCGAGCTGCACGACGTCGTCGCCCACCACATGTCGGTGGTCGCCATCCAGGCCGAGGCCGCCCCCTACCGGGTGGAGAACCCGCCCCCGGAGCTGGAGAAGGCCTTCGCCACGATCCGGGAGAACGCGGTGGCGGCTCTCACGGAGCTGCGCCGGGTCCTGGGCGTGGTCCGCGCCGAGGACTACGAGGTCCCGGACGCCCCGCAGCCCACACTCGCCGAACTGGACGGGCTGCTGGGCAATGTGCGGGAGGCGGGCCTGGAGGTGGAGAAGACGGTCACCGGCGCGGTGCGGGAGCTGCCGCAGGGCGTGGAGCTGTCGGCGTACCGGATAGTCCAGGAGGCGCTGAGCAACACCCTGCGCCATGCTCCCGGGGCGGGCGCCCGCGTGGAGATCGGCTATGTGCTGGGCGGCCTGGGGCTGCGCATAGTCAACGGCGCACCGCCGAACCCGTCCCTGATCAAACCCTCGCCGGGCGCCGGCCACGGCATCACCGGGATGCGGGAGAGAGTCGGCATGCTGAACGGTGAGATGACGGCGGAGCCGACCCCGGCGGGCGGCTACGAGGTGACGGTGTTCCTGCCGGTGCCCGCCGCGAGCGAGAGTGGAACATGACGATCCGCGTACTGATCGCAGACGACCAGATGATGGTGCGCGAGGGCTTCTCCGTCCTGCTGAACGCGATGCCGGACATCGAGGTGGTGGGTGAGGCGGTCAACGGCCGGGAGGCGATCGATCGCGTCCGTGAACTCGCGCCCGACGTGGTCCTGATGGACATCCGGATGCCGGAGCTGAACGGTATCGAGGCGACGCGGGAGATCGTGGCGGCGGACGGCTCGGCGAAGGTCCTGGTACTGACGACCTTCGACCTGGACGAGTACGTCTACCAGGCGCTGCGCGCGGGCGCCTCGGGCTTCCTGCTGAAGGACGCGTCGGCCCGCCAACTGGCCGACGGAGTGCGGGTGGTGGCGGCCGGCGAGGCGCTCCTCGCCCCGTCCGTCACCCGGCGCCTGATCACGGAGTTCTCCAAGCTGTCCGACACCCCGCGACTGTCGCCGACCGCGCAGGCGGCCTACGGCGAGCTGACCGAACGGGAGACGGAGGTGCTGGTCCTCATCGCCCAGGGTCTGTCGAACCTGGAGATAGCCGGCCGGCTGGTGGTCGCGGAGTCGACCATCAAGACCCATGTGAGCAGGATCCTGGTCAAGCTGGGCCTGCGGGACCGCACCCAGGCAGCGGTCTTCGCCTACGAGGCCCGGCTGGTCACGCCGGGCTAGGGGAAACGCGGCCGGCGGCTGCCCGGTAGTCCCGGTCGGCGGTCCCGGTCGGCGGTCCCACCGGATCAGGTCGCGGGCGGTACTCCGTCGAGGACGAGGCCCCGGTACGGCTCGGCGCTCGGCTCACACCCGGCAGCGGCGCAGGGCGGCGCCCAGGACTCCGGCAGCGTCATGCCGCCACCCCCGCATGAACCGACGCGTAGGCGCGGCGCTCGCTGTGAGGGCACGCGCGGTACCGGACTCGTTCAGAACTGCTGAACGAAGGCGCGCCAGCCCTCACCGGAGACGGTGAGGAGGGGGCCGTGCGGCTCCTTGCTGTCGCGGACGGCACGGCCGCCGGTGGCTGTCACTGCGACCTCCACGCAGTTGCCTTCCTGCCCGGAGTACGACGACTTCCAGAAGGTGCTTACGACCTCGGTCACGATGCGCCTTCCTTGGTGCTTTGCAGTGCGCTTCGAATGAGCCGCGCACTGGCGTCCGGTGACAGTGCTGCCGATCGTAGTTGGTCGTATGCATTGGCGTAAGCGGCAAGATCCTCAGGTGCTTCGAGGATGGAGGTACCCCTCAGGTTCTCCATCGTCACTGCTTCGACCGTCGGCTCCGATTCGAAGCTGAAGGAGGAGAAGGCGTAAGTCGTGCCCGCAACAGCTCCGGCGCTGAACGGCAGTACCTGCACCGTGACGTTCTTCCGCTTTCCGATCTCCAGGATCGCGGACAACTGCCCGCGGTGAACGCTGATGTCGACCAACGGGTGCGCGATGACCGCTTCCCAGAGGATGGCCGCGTACGAGGCACCGCCTTCCTCGATCTTGGCCTGCCTACCCGTACGCACCTTGACCAATTGCTCGACACGTTCCGAAGCGACGTAGTTCGGGCCACCGATGATGACCGCCTTCGCGTAGGCCGGAGTTTGCAGGAGGCCGGGAACCAGAACGGGCTGCCAGTCGCGGATGTAGGTTGCGTCGTCCTCCAGGGCGATGTGGTCGAGGTAGTCCGGTCGCAGATGCGCGGCATGTTCGAGCCACCAGCCTCGGTTCTTCGAGTGCCGTGCCAACGCCTCGAGTTTTTCGCGGACGTCTGGGTCACCCACGCCGTACGCCTTCAACATGGCCCGGATCTCGATGGGTCGTGCGATGACGTGGCCTGTTTCTATGCGACTGACCCTGGTCTGATGGGCTGCGATCACTTCGGCTGCCTGCGGCTGGTCGAGTTTGGCCGCTTGCCGGTAGCGCCTCAGAGCCGCGCCAAGTCGCCTGCTGCGCACGGTCGGACGTCCCCCTGCGGGCATCGCAGACCCCTCTCTCTCGCAAGCCAACTGTAGAACAGCCCCGGTATCGCACAGTTGTACTGCCGCATACATGCTGATTCATTTCCTTGCGACAGTTCCCTTTGTGGCCCTAGCCTCCACATGCACGCCGACGAACAGCGCATTCTTGACAGCACGTCAGGAGGTACGGCACCCCCATGCCCGAAACCGAAACCTTCCGTATCCCCAAGCACAGAAGACACGTGTCAGTCGCCCGGAACCAGGTCCGCAAGGTCCTCGCGGGCTGGGGTGTCGGCGGTGAACTGGCCGATGCCGTCACCCTGTCGGCGAACGAGCTCGTGACGAACGCGGTGACGCACTGCCGGGTGTCCCACGCGCAGGTCGGGATCACGCTGTATCTCCAGGGGCCGTACCTGTTCCTGGAGGTCTACGACCCGGACCGGGACCGACTGCCCGCGCCTCGCGCCTGCGGCCCGGACGACGAAGGTGGACGCGGCCTCGCGCTGGTCGGGCGGCTGGCCAGTGCCTGGGGGCATGTACAACAGCGGCACACGAAGTGCGTGTGGGCTCGGTTCACGCTCGGGGAACGGCCGGAGAGGACCCATGTTCCGGCGGATCTATGAGGCGCTCGCCGGGCTGCGGCACAAGAACGGTCCCGTACCGAACGACCGGGACCGGGACGCGGGTCGGGAGGTACGGATGCCGGACCCGTACGTGTGGCGACTGCCGGACCCGCGCGAGGCCCGCTGGCGCAGATGGGCCAGACGCAACCGCGCGGCCGGCCACCGCCTCCCGTTCCCGCGGGAGGAAGCGTGCTGGCAGACCCGCGCGCGCCCCCGGAAACCCCTGTGGGAGGGCGATGACGACGTCGTCCGCCTGTACGTCGTCGAAGCGGCCCGGGCGGCGGACTCATGAAGGCGCGAACGCCGGAACCGACCGGATCCGTGGATTGCGCTTCGGGGCACTTCGAGGCGCTGCGGTGAAGTGGCCGACGGGGAAGACCCCCCTGGTCAGCAGTCCGTTCACCGGCTAGCGTCCGTTCATGGCAGTAGCTGACGCTCTCTCCTTCGACCCCTGGGATCCCGCGTTCGTCTCGGACCCCTACCCGGCCTACGCCGAGCTTCGGGAGCGGGGGCGGGTGATCTACTACGAGCCGACCGACCAGTGGCTGGTGCCGCGGCACGCGGATGTCTCGGCGCTGCTGCGCGAGCGGCGGCTCGGGCGGACGTATCAGCACCGGTTCACGCACGAGGACTTCGGGCGGACGGCGCCTCCGGCCGAGCAGGAGCCGTTCCACACGCTCAACGATCACGGGATGCTCGATCTGGAGCCGCCCGACCACACCCGGATCCGGCGGCTGGTGTCGAAGGCGTTCACCCCGCGCACGGTGGAGCGGCTGAAGCCGTACGTGCGGCGGCTGGCCGGGGAGCTGGTGGACCGGCTGGTGGAGGCCGGCGGGGGCGACCTGCTGAGCGATGTCGCCGAGCCGCTGCCCGTCGCCGTGATCGCGGAGATGCTGGGCATCCCGGAGTCGGACCGGGGACCGCTCAGGCCCTGGTCGGCCGACATCTGCGGGATGTACGAGCTCAGCCCGTCGAAGGAGACCGCGGCGAGGGCGGTGCGGGCCTCCGTGGAGTTCTCCGAGTATCTGCTGGAGCTCATCGCCGCTCGGCGCAAGGAGCCCGGCGACGATCTCGTCTCCGGTCTCATCGCCGCGCACGACGAGGGCGACCGGCTCACCGAGCAGGAGATGATCTCGACCGCGGTGCTGCTGCTCAACGCGGGGCACGAGGCGACCGTGAACGCCACCGTCAACGGGTGGTGGGCGCTCTTCAGGAACCCGGAGCAGCTGGCCGCGCTGCGCGCCGACCACGCGCTGGTCCCCTCCGCCGTCGAGGAGCTGATGCGGTACGACACTCCGCTCCAGCTCTTCGAGCGCTGGGTGCTGGACGACATCGAGATCGACGGGACCACCGTGCCCCGGGGCGCGGAGATCGCCATGCTCTTCGGGTCGGCGAACCACGATCCGGCCGTCTTCGCCGATCCGGACCGGCTCGATCTCGCCCGCGCCGAGAACCCGCACATCTCCTTCAGCGCGGGCATCCACTACTGCATCGGCGCCCCGCTGGCCCGTATCGAACTCGCCGCCTCCATGACGGCCCTGCTGGAACGGGCCCCGACCCTGGCCCTGGCGGCGGAGCCGCGGCGCAAGCCGAACTTCGTGATCCGGGGCCTGGAGGGGCTCGGCGTGACCCTCTGAGGCGGCCCCCGAGGCGGGCGAACAGGGCCCACAGTGCCAGGCCCGCGGCCGTCCCGCCCAGCAGGGCCAGCGGCAGTTCGGCGTAGAGAACGCTCCAGTCGGGGCTCTGCTCGAAGCGCCGGAGGCGGTCGCGGACACCGACGGCCCACACCGCGAGCCCGGCGCCCCAGCCCAGCGCCATGGCGAGGCAGCCCCCGGCGGCCTGCGTACGTTGTCCCATGCCCGGGACGGACGCGGGCGGGCCGCCCGGGGGTTCCCCGCCCGGGTCGGCCGTGTCCCCGTCGGGGCCGGATCGGGCCGAGCATGGCGATCACCGAGGCGAGGAACGCGTCCGACAGGTCCGAGCGGCCGCCCATCCGCTCGGAGACGTCGAGCACATGGTCGCGCGCGAGGGGGAGCCCGGTCCGCGGCGCGAGCGGGTCACCGCTCCGGCAGCATCAGCCCCAGCGCGCCCTCGCGCACCGTCCAGGTGCGCACGCGCACCGGTCCGGCGACCGCCGCGTCCGCCCGGTAGCGAAAGTCCGCGCCCGAGACGGTCACCGTCCGCCCCCGGGCCTCCAGGGGGACCGCCACCGCGCCCAGGGACAGCGGCCGTACCCGCACGACCGCCGTGCCGGAGGAACCCGGGGTCACCGACACCGCCTCGACGGGCTGGTCGAGGTCGATCAGCGTCACCCCGTCCACCTCGATCCGCAGCCGGGCCGGTCCCGGCGGGCCCGGGGCGGCGGAGAGCCGCGCCGGCCGGGACGGCACCAGGGTCCGGAAGAGGGACTGGTAGGTCCGCAGCCAGGGGTGGCCGCCGCTCTGCGGGAGCCCGGCGTCTGCCACGGACGGCTCCGGCCGCGGAGCGAGCGGCACCGGCGGGATCCGCAGCACGCCCAGCACCACCCCGTCGCTGTCGTCCACCAGTACGTCCAGACGCCGCTCGGCGCCGTCCAGGACGGCCCGGGCCGCCGCCACCGCCCCCGTGGGCACCCCCAGGGCGTGCGAGACGCCCAGGGCGGCACCCACCGGCACCACCGACAGTACGGTTTCGGCGAGGGTCCGCTGCCGGTGCAGCAGGGCCACCGCGAGCATCAGCGCGCGGTCGTCACCGATGACCACCGGCCGGCGCGAACCCCGCCGGGACAGCGCCCGGGCGAACTCCTCCGGGTCGTCCGGGAGGCAGACCTTCGTGCTCGCCGCACCTGCGCTGAGCACGTCTTTCGCGATTCGAACGGACTCCCCGTCCGTGTGCCGGGCGACCGGATCGATGATCACCAGCAGCTGATCGGACGTCGGAGAAGTCGCCACCTCGGTCCTGCCTCGCTTCCTCGGGTAGCATCTTTGTGCAAGAGCCCCTTGCGCTATTGCGCCAGGGGCTTGGTCTATTCCGGGGCATCCGGGTCCGACAAGCGGCGGCCGACGACGGTCGCTGTGCACGTGGTGCACGCGGTGGGAAGTGCCACCGCGTACGCCCCTGGCCTTGGACATGCCCCACCCGGAAGGGGTGTACGCGCGTGCCCGCACTTGTGCTGCTCGGTGCTCAGTGGGGTGACGAAGGCAAGGGAAAGGCCACCGACCTTCTCGGTGGCTCGGTGGATTACGTAGTGCGCTATCAGGGCGGCAACAACGCCGGCCACACGGTCGTCGTGGGCGACCAGAAGTACGCACTCCACCTGCTCCCTTCGGGAATTCTGTCACCCGGCTGTACGCCGGTCATCGGTAACGGTGTCGTTGTCGACCCGTCGGTCCTGCTCTCCGAGCTGAGCGGTCTGAACGAGCGCGGCGTCGACACGTCGAAGCTGCTGATCAGCGGCAACGCGCACATCATCACCCCCTACAACGTCACTGTCGACAAGGTGACGGAACGCTTCCTCGGAAAGCGCAAGATCGGCACCACCGGCCGCGGTATCGGCCCGACCTACGCCGACAAGATCAACCGGGTCGGCATCCGGGTCCAGGACCTGTACGACGAGTCGATCCTCACCCAGAAGGTGGAGGCGGCGCTCGACGGCAAGAACCAGCTGCTGACCAAGCTGTACAACCGCCGCGCGATCGCCGTCGACCAGGTCGTCGAGGAACTGCTGGGCTACGCGGAGAAGCTCGCTCCGTACGTCACCGACACGGTCCTGCTGCTCAACCAGGCCCTGGAGGCCGACAAGGTCGTGCTGTTCGAGGGCGGTCAGGGCACCCTCCTCGACATCGACCACGGCACGTACCCCTTCGTCACCTCGTCGAACCCGACCGCGGGCGGCGCCTGCACGGGCGCGGGCGTGGGCCCGACGAAGATCAGCCGGGTCATCGGCATCCTGAAGGCCTACACGACCCGCGTCGGCTCGGGCCCGTTCCCGACCGAGCTGTTCGACGAGGACGGCGAGGCGCTGCGCCGCATCGGCGGCGAGCGGGGCGTGACGACCGGGCGTGACCGGCGCTGCGGCTGGTTCGACGCGGTCATCGCCCGCTACGCGACCCGCGTGAACGGCCTGACGGACTTCTTCCTGACCAAGCTGGACGTCCTGACCGGCTGGGAGCAGATCCCGGTCTGCGTGGCGTACGAGATCGACGGCAAGCGCGTCGAGGAACTCCCGTACTCGCAGAGCGACTTCCACCACGCGAAGCCGATCTACGAGACCCTGCCCGGCTGGTCCGAGGACATCACCAAGGCGAAGTCCTTCTCCGACCTGCCGAAGAACGCCCAGGCGTACGTCAAGGCGCTGGAGGAGATGTCCGGCGCCCCGATCTCCGCGATCGGCGTGGGCCCGGGCCGGGACGAGACGATCGAGATCAACTCGTTCCTGTAGAACACCCGGCGGTACGTCGGCACGGGCCGGTCCTGGACGTCCGGGACCGGCCCGTGGCCTGTTCGCGGTGACGCCCGCGACCCGCGCGAGCGGGCGGCCACGCGGGTGGCCGCACCTCGGGCACCCGGCTCCGACGGCATGGGTAAAAGGTGCGTATGGGCATATCCTGAGGTCGAGAGACATGTGTGTCGACCAGAAGGAAGTGACTGCGATGCGCATGATGCTGAAGGCGTCCATGGACACGGAGAAGGCCAACGAGGCCATCAGGAACGGGACCCTCGGAAAGCTGATCGAGGAGTCCATGGCGCAGCTCAAGCCCGAGGCGGCCTACTTCACCACCGAGCACGGCCGGCGCACCGCCTTCCTGTTCTTCGACATGGAGGAGAGTGCGCAGATGCCCGTGCTCAGCGAGCCCTTCTTCCTCAACCTCGGGGCGGAGGTCTCCTACACCCCGGTGATGAACAGAGAGGACGTGCAGAAGGGCCTCTCGCAGCTCGGCCGTTGACCGTCCGCTCGACGCGACCGCTCAGCTGAACACGATCATCGATCCCTGCGCCAGGCTCCGCGTCGCCGCCGCGTGCAGCCCGAGCCAGACGTGCCGCTCGCGCGCGAAGGGGCTGGAGTCGTACGGCGCCGGCACGGCCGGCTCCTCCAACTCCGTGGGCGCCGCGGGGGGTTGGGGCGCCGCCGGTGGATTGGCCGGATCGATGCCGATCGACGGGGCCACGAACTCCAGCTCCCGCAGCAGGGACTGCGCGGAGCCCAGGGGTCCGCCGCCCGCGAGGAGTTCGTCGTTGGACAGGGGCTGCGGGAAGTCGACGGGAACGTACGCACCCGCGTGGTCGTAGTGCCAGACCAGGTGCGACTGCTGGGCCGTCGCCTCGAACATCTCCAGGAGCTGCTCGTAGTCGCCGCCCAGCTCGTCCACCGGCGTCACCGGCAGCCCGCACACCTGGAGGAGGTAGGCGCGGCGCAGGAAGTGCAGGGCGTCGTAGTCGAAGCCGGCCACCGGGGCGACCTCGCCGGACAGCCCCGGCATGTACTGGTACACCGGCACGGGCGGCAGACCCGCCTCGGCCAGCACCTTGTTGTACTGGGCGAGTTCGTCGGCGAAGGGATTGTCGGGGGTGTGGCACAACACGTCGACGAGCGGCACCAGCCACAGGTCACAGGCCAAAGAGAGCTCCTCACTCAGTACGTTGACCGGTCAGGGAAGACTAGTCGGTGCGGCACGCATCAGCTCCCCTCGTGCAGATCCCATACCCACACTCCGGCCACCCTCCCACCGGGTCGGCCGACCAGCTTCTCCACCGTCTCACGCAGCCGGTCCTCGTGCGGTTGCGGGACGAGCACGAGCGCGCCCGCCCGCCAGTACGCGAGGTCCTCGCGGGTCCGGGCCCGGGCCGGGGCGTCGATCACCGGCACCACGCCCGTGTACCGCACGTCCCGCAGCAGGCTCGCCGTGAAGCGCAGCGGGACGCCGTAGACGCCGGTCCGGTCGCCACCGCCGTAGGGGCCGTTGAAGTAGCCGCCGGGCATCCGGAAGCCGAGACCGGCCGCCGTCTGCCAGTGCAGGGCCTCGGCGTCCTCGGGTTCGGCGAGCGGCACCGGCACCAGCGTCTCGCCGTCCCGGACGTACGACTTCCAGGTGCCGTCGGTGAAGAAGGCGGGCGTCTCGGCGCGCGGCTCGGACTTCAGCGGGGCGGGAACGAGGGGGAGCAGGGCGAGGCAGACGGCGAGCAGACCGGCGTACCGCGTGCCCGGCCGACGGGCCCCGGCGAGACGGTCGAGCGCCAGGGCGAGCAGCATGCCCAGGACCGGGGCGCAGACCAGCGCGATCCGGCTCTCGATGACCGAGCCGAAGAGGGGCAGCCCGGCGAGCGGCGCCCAGGGGCCGGGCACGGTGGTGTCGGTGAACGGCAGGGGGATGCGCGCGCCGAGGGACAGCACGGCCGCGGCCGACGCCGTGACGGCCAGCGCCTTGACCACGGGTCGCCGCCGCAGCCCCACCGCTGTCGCGCACGCGAGCAGGACCAGCGGCCAGCCGTAGAAGGCGTTCTGTTCGGTCGGGTTCAGGGAGAGGGCGTCGGCGCGGTGGGCGTCGCCCGCGATCAGGGAGCGCTCGGCGAAGGAGAGCAGCGCCCGGACGGAGTTGGCGACGCCGGGCGCGGTGCCGTGGTCGATGCCGGTGTAGCTCTGCGGGCCGGAGAACTGCCAGGCCAGCGGGTAGACGACGAGCGGGAGACAGACGGCGGCGGCGATCGCGAGGCCGTTCAGCAGGGGCCGTACGGCGCTGCGTGCGACGTCGGGGCGTACGGCTGCGTAGGCGGCCGCGAACAGCAGCATGCCCATCGCGGCGAGCAGCAGCGGCTCCTCGCCGAGGAAGAGCTGATATGCCGCCATCAGGCCGAGCAGGACCGCGTCGCGGGTGACCCGTTCCCCGGCCGCGAGCCGCAGCGCGCGGTCGACGATCGGCGGGATCATGAAGAGCACGACGAAGTTCGGGTGCGCGTTGGCGTGGCTGACCATGGGCGGCGCGAAGGCGGCCAGCGCGGCTCCGGCGAAGGCGGCGGCACGTCGGCGGACGAGCCGTTTCACGATCAGCCGGTACCAGGCGACGGCCGTCGCGGCCAGGCCCAGCGTCATCACCAGGCTCAGCGTGACGGCCGGGCCGAGCAGCAGGGTGACGGGGGTGAGCGGGACGGACAGGCCCGGCATCGTGGTGTTGGCCATCAGGTTCACGCCGTCCGGGGCGCCCTGGAGGTCGGTGAACAGGGGATTGCGCAGGTGAGCGATGTTGTCGGCGGTCACCGCGAAGAACCACTCCCACTGGTTCTGGTCCTGGAGGGAGTCGGTGAGGTAGCGGTGGGCCGGGTCGGGAAGGCGGCCGGAGCAGAGGGCCGTCGCCATCGCGAGGAACAGCAGGACGGCCACCGCGTCCCCGGGTCGCGGCACCGGGATCCGGAGCCGGACCAGGTCGCGCAGGACCCGGAGGTAGTCCGCCGGACGGACCTTCGAGCCGGGCTGGTGCGACCAGTGCACGGGCACCTCGGCGACCGGCCAGCCGAGCCGCTCGAAGTGGCGCAGCACCTCCACGTCGATGGCCCAGCCGTTGAGGCGGGAGGCGGCGAAGGCGGCGCGGGCCTTGTCGCCGTCGAACAGCTTGAACCCGCACTGGGTGTCGCGGGTGCCCCGCAGGGTCGTCCGGCGTATGAGCAGGCTGCCCATCCGCCCGGCGAGTTCGCGTATCCGGTGCTGGCGGTCCCCGAGGGTCGCGCCGGGTACGGCCCGTGAGCCGATCGCGGCAGCGTTGCCGTCGGCGAGCGCCTTCTCGAGCCGCTCCAACTCCTCGACGGGAGTGGCGAGATCGGCATCCATGACCAGCACCTGGCGGCCGCGTCCGGCTGCCACACCGCGGCGCAGCGCGTCGCCCTTGCCCCGGTTGCCGGAGCCCGCGACGAGCTTCACCCGGGGGTCGCGGCGGACGGTGACGAGGTCGCGGGTGGCGTCGGTGGAACCGTCGTCGGCGACCAGGATCTCCCAGCTGCGCCAGTGGCTTCCGCCCGCGTCGAGGTAGCGGGTGACGGCGTCCAGGGTGCGGCCGAGCCGGCGCTCCTCGTTGTACGCGGGGATGACGACGGAGAGTTCGACGGGTGCGGTGCGGGGCGCGGGGGCGGGTGGGCCGAGGGCGTCCGCCCCGCTCACTCCGCCGCCAGGCGCTCGATCAGGGCGATGGAGTCCTCGTTGTACGCGGCGAGCATCGCCCGGGCGGTGGCGGTGTCGCGGTCGTACAGGGCGTCGACGAGTTCGGTGTGGCCGGACCACAGGTGGCCGCGCAGATCGGTCGGCCGGCGCAGCTGCTGCACGGTGCACACCCAGGACTGGAGCCGCAGCCGGTGCAGGAAGTCGGCGAGATAGGGGTTGCCGAACAGGGAGCTCAGCTCGCGCCAGAAGCGCAGGTCGTAACCGATGAGGACGGTGAGGTCGCCCGCGGCGGCGGCCCGCTGCGCCTCGTCGCCGCGGCGGCGCACCCCCGCTATGGCGGCGGCGGTCCGCGGGTCCTCGTAGTTGTGGTGGCGCTGCCGTCCCTCGTCGAGGGCGAGGAACATCCCCTCGATGATCAGGCTGCGCGCCTCGATCATGCCCCGGAAGTCGTCGACGGAGTACTCGTGGACCCGGAAGCCCCGGTGCTGGTCGGCCTCCAGGAGGCCCTGCGCGGAGAGGTCGACGAGAGCCTCGCGGACGGGGGTCGCGGAGACGCCGTACTGATCGGCGATCTCCTTGACGGTGAACTCCTGGCCCGGCTGGAGTCGTCCCCCCAGCACCTCGTCGCGCAGCGCGTCGGCGATCTGCTGTCGCAGGGTGCTGCGCGTCACGGCTCCGTTGCCGGTGCTGCCGGGCATGGTCGCGGCGTCTCCATCGTCGGGTACGGGAAAGTGGCGTGCTCGTCGGTATGTACGAGCACGCCACCTTACGCGTTCGACGAAAACAAGACCTTGGACGATTGCTGCGTCGTCGGGCAGGGTCCGAGGGGGGCCGGTCGCGCGGTTCCCCGCGTCCTGAGGGGGGCGCCGTGACCGTGTCCTGGCCCTGCCCCGGCCGGACCCGTCGTGCCCGCCCGCGCCACCGGCCCGCCGGGGCCGGGACCAGCCCCCGTGCGGCCCGTGCGGTCCCGGGGCGGCCCTCGTCCGGTCCCGCGCGGCCTTCCGCCGGGTTCTAGTCCGTGTACTCGTCGGCTGCCGACAGGGCCGTGTCGAGGGCTGCGAGGCCCTCCTTGATCTCGGACTCGGAGACGTTGAGCGGCGGCACGAAGTGTGTGCGGTTCATGTTCACGAAGGGCCACACCCCGGCCTTCTTGGCGGCCGCGCCGAACGCGGCCATGGCCGCGTTGGCCTCGCCCGCAGCGTTGTACGGCACGAGCGGCTCGCGGGTCTCCCGGTTCTTCACCAGTTCGAGCGCCCAGAACATGCCGACCCCGCGCACCTCGCCGACGCATCCGTGCCGCTCGGCCAGTTCCCGCAGCCCCGGCTCGACGACCGAGGCGCCCAGGTTCTTCGCGTTCTCGACGATGCCCTCCTCCGCCATGACGTTGATCGTCGCGACGGCGGCCGCGCAGGCCAGCGGATGCCCGGAGTACGTCAGACCGCCCGGGTAGGGCCGCCGGGCGAAGGTCTCCGCGATCCCGCCGGAGATCGCGACCCCGCCGAGCGGCACATAACCGCTGTTCACGCCCTTGGCGAAGGTCATCAGGTCGGGCGTCACACCGAACAGGTCGGCCGCGAACCACTCACCGGTGCGACCGAATCCGGCCATGACCTCGTCCAGGACGAAGACGATCCCGTACTGGTCGCAGAGCTGCCGCACCCCGGCGAGATAGCCGGGCGGCGGGACCATGATCCCGGCGGTGCCCGGGACGGTCTCCAGGATGATCGCGGCGATCGTCCCCGGCCCCTCGAAGGCGATCGTCGTCTCCAGATGCTCGAGCGCCCGCGCGGTCTCCTGCTCCTCCGTCTCCGCGTAGAAACGGGAGCGGTACAGGTACGGCGCCCAGAAGTGGACGACACCCGCCGTCGCGCTGTCGGAGGCCCAGCGGCGCGGGTCGCCGGTGAGGTTCACGGCCTGCTGGGTGCCGCCGTGGTACGAGCGGTAGGCGGACAGCACCTTGGCGCGCCCCGTGTGCAGCCGGGCCATGCGCACGGCGTGCTCGACGGCGTCCGCCCCGCCGTTGGTGAAGAAGATCTTGTCCAGGTCGCCGGGGGTCCGCTCGGCGATCAGCCGGGCCGCCTCCGAGCGGGCCTCGACGGCGAAGGCGGGCGCGAAGGTGGTCAGGTGTGCGGCCTGCTCCTGGATCGCGGCGACGACCTTCGGGTGCTGGTAGCCGATGTTGGCGTAGACGAGCCCGCTGGTGAGGTCGAGGTACCGCTTGCCGTCGTAGTCCCAGAAGTACGACCCCTCCGCGCCGGCCACGGCGAGCGGGTCGATGAGCTCCTGGGCGGACCAGGAGTGGAAGACATGCGCGCGGTCCGCGGCCTTCACGGCGGCGCCGGCCTGGGGGTTGGACTGAGGGGTCATGTCAGCGAGCGTAAATGTCCGCGATGCGGAAGCGGTATCGGCGTCCTGTTCCCTGGACGGGGCGATTCCGCGACAGGTTGTCGGGCGTGCGGAGAGCCTCTCCCCAGATTGACAGCCTGCTGTCGAAATGACAGGCTGCTGTCATCGGGCTCTCGCAGGGATCCGCTCACGAGGAGGAACCATGAGCCGCAAGCCGGTGCATCTCGCCGTGTACGACACGCTCGCCGACTGGGAGACGGGGTTCGCGACGGCGTACCTCGCACGGAACGGGTACGGGATCCGGACCGTCGGCGGCTCCGGGGAGCCGGTGACCAGCACCGGCGGACTGCGGATCCGGCCCGACCTGGCGCTGGACGCCGTACGGCCCGAGGACAGCTCGCTGCTGATCCTCCCGGGCGCCGACCTCTGGGACACCTCCGACGATCTCGCGCCCTTCGCCCGCACGGCACGCGCGTTCCTCGACGCCGGGGTGCCGGTCGCCGCGATCTGCGGGGCCACCGCGGGACTCGCCCGCGAAGGCCTGCTCGACGACCGCGACCACACCGGTGCGGTCTCCTTCTACCTCGCGGCGACCGGCTACGGGGGCGCCGACCGCTACGTCGAGGCGGACGCCGTCACCGACACGGGCCTGATCACCGCAGGTCCCACCGAGCCGGTCGCCTTCGCACGCGAGATCTTCCGGCTGCTCGGCGTCTACGAGGGCGAGGTGCTGGACGCCTGGTACCGGCTGTTCCACGACTCCGACGCGGCGGCGTACGCCGTACTGGAGAAGGCGACGGCCGGCCGGTGAGCCGGGAACGACAGGATCTGCTCAGCCGCAGTGCCCTCGGGGTGTTCCGGCTGAACGGCCAGTTCCTCGCCGTGGCGGAGGAACTGGCCGGGCCCGCCGGGCTCACCGCCGCCCGGTGGCAGGTGCTCGGCGCGGTGCTCGGCGACCCGCTGCCCGTGTCCGGCATCGCCCGCGCCATGGGCATCACCCGGCAGAGCGTCCAGCGCGTCGCCGACCTGCTGGTGGAGCAGGGCCTCGCCGAGTACCGGCCCAACCCCGCCCACCGGCGCGCCAAGCTGCTCGCGCCCACGCAGGAGGGCCGCGCCGCGGTCGCGCGCGTCCACCCCGGGCACGCGGCCCTCGCCGACCGGCTGGCGGAGGCGTTCGGGGAGACGGAGCTCGCCGAGGCCGTACACGTACTGGAACGGCTGTCCAAGGTGCTGGACGGGCTGGACTCCGCTGTTACGCAACCGTAGACACCGCGCCGCCCTACTCCCCGAACGGCCGGATTATTCTCGGCTGGGTTGCACATGTCTCGATCACACATGTGCGGGAAAGGCGGCGCTGCGATGGAGAAGCTGGGCCCGGAGGACCCGCAGCGCATCGGCGGCTACCGGCTGCTCGCGCGACTGGGAGCGGGCGGCATGGGGCAGGTCTACCTCGCCCGCTCGGATCGGGGGCGCACGGTCGCCGTGAAGCTGGTCAGGCGGGAGCTGGCGGCACGCGAGGAGTTTCGCGCGCGGTTCCGGCAGGAGGTGCGCAACGCGCAGCGCGTCGGCGGGTTCTGGACCGCGCCCGTCCTCGACGCCGACACCGAGGCCGCCGTGCCCTGGGTCGCCACCGGCTATGTCGCCGGGCCGAGCCTCCAGCAGGTCGTGAGCCACGACCACGGTCCGCTGCCCGAGCGGTCGGTGCGCATCCTCGCCGCCGGGCTCGCGCACGCGCTGGCCAACATCCACGCGGCCGGGATCGTCCACCGCGACCTCAAGCCGTCCAATGTGATGGTCACCATCGAAGGGCCCCGGGTCATCGACTTCGGCGTCGCGCGGGCGCTGGAGAGCGTGACCGGCGACAGCCGGCTGACCCAGACCGGGGCGGTGATCGGCTCGCCCGGCTTCATGGCCCCCGAGCAGCTGCGCGGCGACGCGGTCACGCCGGCCAGCGACGTCTTCTGCCTCGGCTCGGTCATCACCTACGCCGCCACCGGCACCCTCCCCTTCGGCTCCGCCGACAGCGGGGCGCACGCCCTGATGTTCCGCATCGCCGAGGACGAACCCGACCTCTCCGGCGTCCCCGAGGGCATCGCCGACCTGGTCCGCGCCTGTCTGCGCAAGGACCCGGCCGCCCGCCCCTCCCTCGACCGCGTCCTGGAACTCACCGGCGTCGACGACACCGTCTCCGACGGCCGCTCCCGCGACCCCTGGCTGCCCGGCGCCCTCGTGGCGCAACTCGGCCGCCACGCCGTGCGGCTGCTGGAGGTGGAGGACCCGGAGGGCGTCTCGTCCCACTCCGGCCACCCCACGCGCCCCGCCCTCCCGCACCACTCGGCTGCCGCCTCCGAGGCCTTCCCGGAGCACTCCGGCCCGCGCGGCGGCGCTCCCTCGCCGGATCCCCGCCCCACGCGGGTCGCGGGCGCCGACGGCATCCCGCGGCAGCCCCTCCCGCCCGGCGGTCCGGCAGCCCCGCCCCACCCGGTGTACGGCTACCCCCAGCAGCATCCGCAGCCGGCCGCCTACGGCCACCCGCACCAGCCGCCGGCCGCCTGGTCCGCGGCGCCCGGCCGGGCGGCGCCGTACAACCCGTACGCGGACGGCCCGGCGGGCCCCGGCGCCACTCCGGCGCACGACCCGTACGGGCCGGCCGATCCCGCCGGCCCGCAGGAGCCGCCGCGCCGCAAGGGCCGGACGACCGCCCTGCTCGTCGCGGTCGCCCTGATCGTCGCGATCGCCGCGGGCGGTTCGGTGTACGCGTTCATGAACGGCGACGGCGATGCCACCGCGGACCCGGCGCCCACCGCGTCCGGTGGCTCGACGCCGTCCTCCGCGAAGGCCTCGGAGCTGCCCTCGCCGGACTCGTCGACGTCCCCCTCCGCGTCCCCCTCCCCGTCCTCGACGGACGGGGTCGTCCCGGCGGCCTACCTCGGCACCTGGACCACCACGATCGAGAACGAGAGCGGCACGAACACGCGCCGGCTGACCCTCGCCCAGGGCAAGGTGGGCGACGCGGTGCTGGCCCTCGTCGCCGACGGGGAGGGCTACCACTGCGAGTTCAGCGCCACTCTCTCCGAACGGCCGGGCGGCGAAGGCCCGTTGAGGATAGGCCCGTCCAAGGTCACCGCCGGCGAACCCCTCTCCTCGTGCAGCCCGGGCGCCGCCTCCGAGATCACGCTGCTCGCCGACGGCGCCCTGCGCCGGGTGAACACCGGCACCGGGGAGAAGCTGACCTACACCCGTCGGTGAACGTCGGTGCGGTCACCCTCCCCGGAGGACACGCGCCTGTGCCGGTCGCCCTCCGAAGCCCGGCGGCGGACATTCGGCGACGGAGGTTCCGGGGCGGAGATTCGGGGCCGGGGCCCCCGGGGACGTGACGGGCCCCCGAGGACGGGCCGGGGCGGCGGGCGTGACGGGCCCCCGAGGACGGGCCGGGGCGGCGGGGACGTGACGGGCCCCGAGGACGGGGAGGGCCCCCGAGGACGGGGCGGCGGGGCGGGAAACGCGGCGGAGCCGACCTCTCACCGAGGCTCGGGCGGCCGCTGCCGAGGCATGTTCGGCCGGGCGTTCGCCCCCGGCGGCAGCGGAAACCGTCCGTACCCTCCACCCACGTCCGCCCGCCCGCCGGAGGCGACCGCCCCCTGGATCCCCATGGGCGCCGGCCCGGTCCGGAACTCGACCATCCAGTCCGCGGTCTCCGTACGCACCAGCTCCGAGACGTCCTCCGAGAACCGCCGCAGCACCGCCAGGCACCGCTCCGCGGCCTCGCTCGCCGTACCGTCCGCCGGGCCCAGCACCTCCCGGACGCTCTCCGAGGCCCAGTCGAACTGGAGCACCTGGAGCCGGCGCTGCACGGCCTGCGCGGTGGCCACGTCCCTTATCCAGCCGGACGTCAACCCGAAGAAGCGGTCCACCGCCACGCACCCCACCGCGACCAGCAGCGCCAGATACCCCCAGGGAGCGACACCGCCCAGCACCCGGGTGAGGTCCAGCAACGGCAGCGCGGCCGCGCACACCGCTCCGGCCGACGCCCCGGCGCGCAGCCCCCGGGCGCCCCGCCGCTTCCACACCCGGTCCGCGAGGTACCAGGCGGAGGTCTCCAGCGCCCCGCGCTCCACCCACCGGTACAGCTCGTCCAGCCGCTCGGCGGGCTCGCCCCAGTCCCCGAGCGGAAACGTCCGCCCGGCCAGATCGCCCGGCCGCAGCCCGGCCGCGCCCTCACTCCGCCCGTCCTGAGGCGGACCCTCGGGCTGCATCTCCGGCTGCTGACCCACCCGGCACTCCCTACTGATCCGGACCGATGGAACCCGACGGATCCCGACCGCTCACGTTGCGTGACACCCGTGACGCATGATGCTGCTGCGCTGGACCTTTCCTACCTCCCAATGGGTGGCGAAGAGGAAGGTTTCATCTCTTTTACGCCCGGAAGTGGGCCTTGATCAGGTATAGGCCCCACACCCGACTCACTCGAAAGAGTGCTGGGGCGACACCCGCACAGACCACGTAGGCTCGTGCCGAGCGGGAAAAAACCCGCCCGAAGGCACGCCCGACAGTCGTAGGACACAGGAGCTGATCGTGATTCCCGGTGGTGGCCAGCCCAACATGCAGCAGCTGCTCCAGCAGGCCCAGAAGATGCAGCAGGACCTGGCCCGTGCCCAGGAGGAGCTGGCGAACACGGAGGTCGACGGGCAGGCGGGCGGCGGACTGGTGCAGGCCACCGTGACCGGTTCCGGCGAGCTGCGCGCGCTGCGGATCGACCCGAAGGCGGTGGACCCGGACGACACCGAGACCCTCGCCGACCTGATCGTCGCGGCCGTTCACGCGGCCAACGAGAACGCGCAGACGCTCCAGCAGCAGAAGCTCGGTCCGCTGGCCCAGGGTCTGGGCGGCGGCAGCGGCATCCCGGGACTGCCTTTCTAGGGCCGGTCCGCCTTTCTAAGACCGGCCTCGGCCAACTACGGTACGTACCGCAAGGAACCCCAGGAAGGACGGCAGTCCGTTGTACGAAGGCGTGGTCCAGGACCTCATCGACGAGCTGGGGCGACTGCCCGGCGTCGGTCCCAAGAGCGCGCAGCGGATCGCCTTCCACATCCTCCAGGCGGAGCCGACGGACGTACGGCGGCTCGCGCACGCCCTGCTGGAGGTCAAGGCGAAGGTCCGCTTCTGCGCGACCTGCGGCAACGTGGCGCAGGAGGAGCTGTGCGGCATCTGCCGCGACCCGCGCCGCGACCCGAGCGTCATCTGCGTGGTCGAGGAACCGAAGGACGTCGTGGCGGTCGAGCGCACGCGTGAGTTCCGCGGCAGGTACCACGTCCTGGGCGGCGCGATCAGCCCCATCGAAGGTGTGGGCCCCGACGACCTGCGGATACGAGAACTTCTCGCGCGGTTGGCCGACGGGACGGTCACGGAGCTGATCCTGGCCACCGACCCGAACCTGGAGGGCGAGGCGACGGCCACGTACCTCGCCCGCATGATCAAGCCCATGGGCCTGAAGGTCACCCGCCTGGCCAGCGGCCTCCCGGTGGGTGGCGACCTGGAATACGCGGACGAGGTGACCCTCGGTCGCGCCTTCGAGGGGAGACGACTCCTAGATGTCTGACGCCACGCTGCACGCGACCGAACACAACCCGGACGACTTCGTGGTCCAGATCGCGGACCAGGTCGAAAGCTTCCTGGTAGCCGTCACGGAGGTGGCGAAGGGCGACGAGCCGGGCCTGGCGGTCCCCTTCCTCCTCCTGGAGGTCTCCCAGCTGCTGCTGGCCGGCGGCCGCCTCGGCGCCCACGAGGACATCGTCCCCGACGACCGCTACGAGCCCGACCCGGGCTTCGAGCCGGACGCCGACGAACTCCGCGAGAACCTCGCCCGCCTCCTCGAGCCGGTCGACGTCTACTCCGAGGTCTTCGACCCCTACGAGCCCCGCAAGGCGCCCGTCCCGGCCCGGATCTCGGACGACCTCGCCGATGTCATCGCCGACCTGCGCCACGGCATGGTCCACTACCGCGCGGGCCGCACCACGGAGGCCCTGTGGTGGTGGCAGTTCTCCTACTTCTCCAACTGGGGCTCCACGGCCTCGGCGACCCTGCGCGCCCTGCACTCGGTCCTCGCCCACATCCGCCTGGACCAGCCCCTCGAGGAGCTGAACGGCCTCGACACCGACCAGTCCGCGCTGGGCGACGAGACCCTCGAGTTCGAGGCGGGCCGGGTCATGGCCGAGGAGATCGGCGGACAGCTGGGCGTACGCCCGGCGAAGTAGCGGCGGCCGTGCCCGGCCGGATGCCCCGACCGGGCACCCGGCCGCAGGTCAGATCGGTACGGCCGCGCCGGTGACGGCGATGCCGGTGTCCCGTTCGGCCGGCACGGAGACCGTGATGGTGCTCGGACGGCCCATGTCCTCGCCCTGATGGATCGTCAAGGTCGCCGGGGTGGCCACCAGTCCGAGTTCGCGCAGATAGCCGCCGAAGGCGGCGGCCGCCGCTCCGGTGGCCGGGTCCTCGACCACCCCGCCGGGCGGGAAGGCGTTGCGGGCGTGGAAGACGGTGGGTGATTCCCGCCAGACCAGGTCGACGGTGGTCCAGCCCCGGCGGGCCATGAGCGCGGTGAGCGCGGGCATGTCGTAGTCGAGGTCGGCCAGCCGGCTCCGGTCGGCCGCGGCGATGACCGGATGCCAGGCGCCCGCGTAGGCCGCGCGGGGCGGCAGCGCCGGATCGAGCTCGTCGGCCGACCAGCGCAGGGCGGACAGCAGCTCCGCCAGGTCGGCCGCCGCCAGGGGCTCCGTGCGCGGCGCGACGCTCACCAGGGTCGCCACGGTCGTACCGTCTGCGGCCACCGCGGTGGTGACGGGGACGACGCCCACGCCGGTGCGCAGGGTCAGGGGTCCGGTGCCGTGCCGGTCGGCGTGGGCGACGGCCGTGGCGATCGTCGCGTGACCGCAGAACGGCACCTCGGCGAGCGGGCTGAAGTACCTCACGGACAGGGTGCCGTCGTCGGACGGCGTCACGAACGCCGTTTCCGAATAGCCGACTTCGGCCGCCGTGGCCAGCATGGTCGCGTCGTCGATACCGGTGGCGTCGAGCACCACGCCCGCGGGGTTGCCACCCGCGGGATCGGTGCCGAAGGCCACATAGCGCAGAACATCCATCGTCATGGTGTACCTGCCTACACCATGCCTTCGGGAGTGCGCTCCCTCGTTTGCGCAGGTCGGGGACGGGATCGTTGATCTCGCAAGCGAAAACCCGGGATCTTTCCGGATTTCTCCGGATCTCCCCGGACCGCACTGTCACCACTGCCGCTAAGGAAGCCCGTCATGAAGGCTCTGCTCTCCTCCCGTCCCGTCCTGTGGTTCCTCTTCCTCTTCAACCTCGCGGTCGCCGCCGTCGCGCCCTTCGTCGTCGACGGGGCGCAGGGCGTGATGACGGCCGCCGGGATGGGCGTCGTGTCGCTCGGGGCCGGCGTCAGCCTGGTCCGTGACCGGGGAGGAAGGGCCGCCTCCTGAGAATTGGCAGGGACTTGGACGTCCCCTGTACGCGGGCTGCACGGGCGCTGACCGGCCGGACGCGAATCTTGGGTCATCCCGACAGCGCTCAGCCGCACAGGAGTTGCGATGACCCGCAAGACCCGCATACGCGCCGCCCTCGTCACCGCCACCGCCGTCGTCACCGCCGCCACGGTGTCGGCCGGGATCAGCGCGGCCGGCGGCAACCGGCCCGCCGAGCCCACCAAGAGGCAGGCCGCCGCCCTGTTCGACACGTGGAACGCGGCGTTGCAGACCGGTGATCCGCAGCAGGTCGCCGACCTCTACGCCGGTGACGCGGTGCTGCTGCCCACCCTCTCCGACGAGGTCCGTACCGACCGCGCCGGCCGCATCGACTACTTCGAGCACTTCCTCGCGAACAAGCCGTTCGGCAAGAAGATCGAGACGCACATCAACGTCCTCGACGCGAACTCGGTGCTGGACGCGGGCGTCTATCAGTTCTCGCTGACCGACCACGACACCGGCAGGAAGAGCGTGGTCAAGGCCCGCTACACCTACGAGTGGGAGAAGCGGAACGGCGAGTGGAAGATCGTCAACCACCACTCCTCTGTGATGCCCGGAGGCTGACCGTCACGCAGAGGCCGCCGCCGGGAGCGTCCGTCAGGGCCACCGTCCCGCCGTCGTCCGTCACCAGCTGTTTGACGACGGCCAGGCCGAGGCCGGAACCGGAGCGACCGGTGAGGCCCTGGCCGCGCCAGAAGCGGTCGAAGGCGCGGGACTTCTCCGCGTCGGACATGCCCGGACCGTCGTCGAGGACGGACAGCACCACCCGGTCGCCCCGCGCATCGGCCCGGACGGTGATCTCCCCGCCGTCGGGTGACACCTCCAGAGCGTTCGAGAGCACGTTGTCCAGCACCTGGTCCAGATTGCCGGGGCTGGCCAGCACAGACGGCCGGTCGTCGACGACACTCCCCCCGAGCGCGATGGTGACTCCGCGCTCGTCGGCGGCCGGCCTCCACACCGACAGGCGTTCCGCCACGATGTCCGTCAGGCACAGCGGTTCCGCCGCCGTCACCTTGGCCTCGGCCCTGGCCAGCACCAGCAGGCCGTTGACCAGCCGGCTCATCCGCACCACCTCGGCGGTGGCCTGCTCCACGTCCTCCCGTACGAACGCGTCGTCGACGCCGTCCGCGATGTTGTCCAGGGAGAGGCGGAGCGCCGTCAGCGGGGTCCTCAGCTGGTGCGAGGCGTCCGCCACGAAGATGCGCTGCGAGGCGATCAGCGTGTCCAGGCGCTCGCCGGCCTGGTTGAGCGTGCGCGCCAGGGTCTGCGTCTCCTGCGGGCCCGTCACGGGGGAGCGGGCCGTCAGGTCGCCGTCGCTGAACCTGCTCGCCATGGCGTTCAGCTGGCGCAGGGGGCGGGTGATGCGGCGGGCGACGATCGCGCCGATCAGCGCCGCCACGCCGAGCACCGCCACGGCCAGGCCGGCCCGGAACCCCCAGATCGTCCACAGCCTGTGGGTGAGCCCCGAGGTCGAGTAGACGATCCGTACGGCGCCGACGACCTGGCCGCCGTCCTTCGCGGGGACGGTGATCACCAGGTCGCGGCCCCAGATGAGGTCCGATCCCCAGTCGGTGGTCGGCCGGCCCCGTTCCAGCGCCGCGGCCAGCGCCGCGTCCCGCTCGGGGCGCGGCAGGGCCGGCCCGCACCGGGCGGTGGTGGTGGCCTGCACCTCGTCCTCGGTCTCCACGGCGTACGCCCTGGCCATCTCCTCCAGGGCCTGGCAGGAGGCGGTGTCGCCGTTGCCCAGCAGCAGCGCCATGGTGGTCGCCTCGCGTTCGATGGACACCTCGGTGTCGCCGCGCAGCTGGGCGGTGAGGGTGAAGGCCACCGGCACGGTGAACAGCAGGATGGCGACGGCGACCAGCAGCACATAGCTGCGGATGAGTTGCTTGATCATGACGGTGGGCCGCCCGGGCCGGGAGCGGTCCGGCCGGCTATCTCCAGGCGGAACCCCACACCCCGCACCGCCTCGATGGCGACGACCCCGGCGAGCTTCCGCCGCAGCGCCGCCACATGCACGTCCAGCGTCTTCGTCGGCCCGAACCAGTTCGCGTCCCAGACCGCTTCCATGATCTGCTCACGCGACATCAGCGCGCCCGGCTCCTCGGTGAGGAAGGACAGCAGGTCGTACTCCTTCGGCGTGAGCGCGACCTCCTCGCCGTCCACGTGGACGCGGGCGGCCTTGCGGTCGACGGTCAGCCGGGAGCCGTAGCGGTCCGGGCCGCCGGTCGTGCCGTCCTGCGCCGTACGCGGCCGCACGCGCCGCATCACGGCCCGTATCCGCGCGATGACCTCCCGCACGCCGAACGGCTTGGACACGTAGTCGTCGGCGCCCAGCTCCAGGCCGACCACGCGGTCCGTCTCGTCGCTCCGGGCGCTGATCACGATGATCGGGATGTCGCCGCGCTCGCGCAGGGCCTTGCACACGTCGAGGCCGTCGGTGTCCGGCAGGCCCAGGTCCAGCAGGACGACGTCACAGGGGCCGGAGTGGGCGAGCGCGGCGGCGCCCGTGGCGACCCGGGTGACCCCGAAGCCGTAGCGCTGCAGTCCGCGTCGCAGCGACTCGGCGACCGGTTCGTCGTCTTCCACCAGGAGTACGTGCACAGCCGCACGATAGTGCTTGAAACTTAATTCACAGCTATCACTTCGGTTCCAGTGGGAAGGGAAGACCCGACGACGGGCGCCCGGGCCTCTTTCCGGCCTCTTCCGCGAGTTCCGCCGAGTCTCACCATGCGGTACTCGGGAGGCGGTTTTCGGGCGCTCGTTAGACTGAGCCGACCCGCAGTACAAGGGCGTATGTGCGGAAACAGACAAACTGAGCGAGGAGCGCACGTGGGCCTTGTCGTGCAGAAGTACGGAGGTTCCTCCGTAGCCGATGCCGAGGGCATCAAGCGCGTCGCCAAGCGGATCGTGGAAGCGAAGAAGAACGGCCACCAAGTGGTCGTCGTCGTTTCCGCGATGGGCGACACGACGGACGAGCTGATCGATCTCGCCGAGCAGGTGTCCCCGATGCCCAGCGGCCGGGAATTCGACATGCTGCTGACCGCCGGAGAGCGGATCTCCATGGCCCTGCTGGCGATGGCGATCAAGAACCTGGGCCACAGCGCCCAGTCGTTCACCGGCAGCCAGGCAGGCGTCATCACCGACTCGGTCCACAACAAGGCCCGGATCATCGACGTCACGCCCGGGCGCATCCGGACCGCGCTGGACGAGGGCAACATCGCCATCGTCGCCGGGTTCCAGGGTGTCAGCCAGGACAAGAAGGACATCACCACGCTGGGACGTGGCGGGTCCGACACCACGGCCGTCGCCCTCGCCGCCGCGCTCGACGCCGAGGTCTGCGAGATCTACACCGACGTGGACGGCGTGTTCACCGCCGACCCGCGCGTGGTGAAGAAGGCGCGGAAGATCGACTGGATCTCCTTCGAGGACATGCTGGAGCTCGCGGCCTCCGGATCCAAGGTGCTGCTCCACCGCTGTGTGGAGTACGCCCGCCGCTACGACATCCCGATCCACGTCCGCTCGTCCTTCAGCGGGCTCCAGGGCACGTGGGTCAGCAGTGAGCCACTCGTCAAGACACAGCAGCAAGGGGAAAAGCCGGTGGAGCAGGCCATCATCTCCGGTGTCGCGCACGACACCTCCGAGGCCAAGGTCACGGTCGTCGGTGTCCCGGACAAGCCGGGCGAGGCCGCCGTGATCTTCCGGACGATCGCCGACGCCGAGATCAACATCGACATGATCGTGCAGAACGTGTCCGCGGCCGCGACCGGCCTGACGGACATCTCCTTCACGCTGCCCAAGGCCGAGGGCCGCAAGGCCATCGACGCCCTGGAGAAGAACAAGTCGGGCATCGGCTTCGACTCGCTGCGCTACGACGACCAGATCGGCAAGATCTCCCTCGTCGGCGCCGGGATGAAGACCAACCCGGGCGTCACGGCCGACTTCTTCAAGGCCCTGTCCGACGCGGGCGTCAACATCGAGCTCATCTCGACGTCCGAGATCCGCATCTCGGTCGTGACGCGCGCCGACGACGTCAACGAGGCCGTGCGCGCCGTGCACACCGCCTTCGGGCTGGACTCCGACAGCGACGAGGCCGTCGTCTACGGGGGCACCGGCCGCTGATGGCCGACAAGGTGCGTCCGACCCTCGCGGTCGTGGGAGCGACCGGGGCCGTCGGCACGGTCATGCTCAGGATCCTGTCCCAGCGGGCCGACATCTGGGGCGAGATCCGGCTTGTCGCCTCCCCGCGCTCGGCCGGCCGCAAGCTGGCCGTGCGGGGGGAGGAGGTCGAGGTGGTGGCCCTGTCGGAGGAGGCCTTCGACGGGGTCGACGTCGCCATGTTCGACGTGCCCGACGAGGTCGCGGCGCAGTGGGCGCCGGTCGCCGCCGCCAAGGGCGTGGTCGTCGTCGACAACTCCGGCGCCTTCCGGATGGATCCGCAGGTGCCGCTGGTCGTCCCGGAGGTCAACGCGCACGCGCTGCGGTCCCGGCCGCGCGGGATCGTCGCCAACCCCAACTGCACGACGCTTTCGATGATCGTCGCCCTGGGCGCGCTGCACGCCGAGTACGGGCTGCGCGAGCTGGTGGTGTCGTCGTACCAGGCGGTGAGCGGTGCCGGACGGGCCGGGGTGGACACCCTCCGGCGGCAGATCGCGCTGGTCGCCGGCACCGAACTGGGGACCAACCCCGGTGACCTGCGGCGGGCCGTCGGCGACGCCACCGGTCCCTTCCCGGAGCCGGTGGCGCTGAACGTCGTCCCGTGGGCCGGGTCGCTGCGCGCGGACGGCTGGTCGTCGGAGGAGATGAAGGTGCGGGACGAGTCCCGCAAGATCCTCGGGCTGCCGAAGCTGCCGGTCGCCGTGACCTGTGTGCGCGTCCCGGTGGTCACCACGCACTCCCTCACCGTCCACGCCCGCTTCCAGGACGAGGTCACCGTCGAGGGCGCCCGCGAGATCATCGCGACGGCGCCCGGTGTCGTCCTGTTCGACAACCCGGCGGCCGGGGAGTTCCCCACGCCGGCCGACGTGGTCGGCACCGACCCGACCTGGGTGGGCCGCGTACGACGGGCCCTGGACGACCCGACGGCGCTGGAACTGTTCGTGTGCGGGGACAATCTGCGCAAGGGCGCCGCGCTGAACACCGCGCAGATCGCCGAGCTGGTGGCGGCCGAGCTGGCCTGAGGCGCTCGCACCGGCGGCGGCGAGGCGCTTCCCGGATAAAAAGCGCTGACCAGGGCTTGGTGGGTTTGTAGGATCTCCAGTGCAATGTGAGCCGGTCGTCGGTCCGAACCACTTGTATCGGACACCTTTGGCATCCGAAGATTTTCCTCCCCGCTCTCCGCAACCGTGCGCAGGGCGGGGAGCGTCTTTGCGGTCACCCTGCGGGGTGTGCGCAGACGTGTGAACGATCACAGCGTTCGGGGACGCGGTGGTCCGGGCGTGGGGACGCCCGTTCATATGGCATATAGGGGAAGAGCGGGACACATGAGACGGGTGCGCGGGGCCTTGGTCGACGCGAAAGAGACGCCGGACGCGTACAACCCCCACGGGGGGATGTGTGTCCAACTGGCGTGGCAGAGGTACTCGAACTCCCAGTGGCGCCCCGCGGCGCGGCCCTTCGGCCGCCGCGAGCCGTCCTCCGACCCCGCATGCCCGGCACGCCCGGCGGCATGCCGGTGATCGCGCCCATGCCCGCAGCGCGGCCCGCCCGCGTCCCCAGCCAGCGTGACGGCGCCGAAGCCGCCGAAGCGACCGTCGCCGCCGAGAACGCCGAGGCGGCCGGCACCACCGTCGACCACCTCACCGAGACCTACCGGGCCCACTACCGCTCGCTGCTCGGTCTCGCCGCCCTCCTCCTCGACGACACCGCCTCCTGCGAGGACGTCGTCCAGGAGGCGTTCATCCGCGTCCACTCCGCGCGCAAGCGCGTCCGCGACCCGGAGAAGACCCTCGCCTACCTGCGTCAGACGGTCGTCAACCTCTCCCGTTCCGCCCTGCGCCGCCGCATCCTCGGCCTGAAGCTGCTCTCCAAGCCGATGCCGGACATGGCCAGCGCGGAGGAGGGCGCCTACGACCAGCTGGAGCGCGACTCGCTCATCAAGGCGATGAAGGGCCTGCAGCGCCGTCAGCGCGAGGTCCTGGTGCTGCGCTACTTCGCCGACATGACCGAGGCCCAGGTCGCCGCGACCCTCGGCGTCTCCCTCGGCTCGGTCAAGGCCTACGGCTCGCGCGGCATCGCCGCCCTGCGCATAGCCATGGAGGCGCCGGCGTGAGCGGGGAAGCCGAAGGGCAGGGCCCACACGGGAGCCACGACAGTCACGAGCGCCACGAGCCGTTCGCCTGGCACGAGCCGACGGGCTCGTCGCGTACACAAGAGCCGAAGCAATCGCACGCTGGGAACTCAACCGTGAACCACCACCTCGACGACCAGAGCCCGGACGGGCTCGACTCGGACGAGCTGGCACTGCGCCGGATGCTGCACGACGCCGTCCAGGAGATGGAGCCGCGCGACGGCTCGCTGGACCACCTGCGGCGGGCCGTGCCCGTGCGGCGGGCCCGCAAGCGGCAGGCGGCCGTCGGCATGGCGGCCGCGGCCCTCTTCCTCGGCACCGCCGTCCCGGCCGTACTGCACGTCTCGAACGCCGGCGGCTCCGACGCCAACCCTTCCATCGCCGGCCAGGCCTCACAGGCGCAGGGGGGCACGGATCAGGGCAAGGACCCCGACGGCGGCTCCTCGGGCAAGGTCGGCGACTCCTCCGGCGCGACCGGTGAGCAGGGCAAGGACGGCGCCACCGACTCCGGCCAGGGCAAGGAGTCCGCGAGCGGCACCGCCTCGGGCGGCGCCGGCCCCACCTCCGAGTCCGCGGCGAGCGCGCCCGCCTGCACGACGGACCAGCTCGAGGCCGGCACCCCCGGCGTCGACGTCCCCGACTCGGCCGGCACCGTCTACGGCACCTTCCACGTCCGGAACGCCTCCGGCGCGACCTGCACCGTCAGCGGCGCCGTCACCGTGACGTTCACCGCCCAGGGCGCGGCCGACGCCTCGAAGATCACCGTCGTGGAACACACCTCCGGGGACGCGGCGGCCGGCCTGCCCGACCCCTCCCTCTACGTCTCCCAGCACGCGCTCGCCCCCGGCTCGGCCTACGAGGTGAAGTTCGCCTGGGTGCCCTCCGAGACCTGCCCCGGCACGGGCGGCAGCAGCGGCGGCGACAGCGGCGGCTCGGCGTCCCCCTCCCCGACCCCGACCGAGCAGTCGAGCACGACCGGCGAGACCACCTCCGGCACCGCGGCCCAGCTGTACACCGAGGACGGCACGGCCGACGGCAGCGTGAACGTGTCGTACACGGCCGAGAGCGGCTCCCCGACGAGTGTGGCCACGGTGTCCGGCGCGTGCGCGGGGACCCTCTACCGGACGGGCGTGCTGGCGTCTTCCTGAACCGGCTCCCGGCGGTCGGCCGATCCGGCGCCGGGCTCCTCCGGGAGGATGCCGAGCTCCGCGTCCCGCGCGAACTCCACCTCGCGGCGCAGCAGCCGGAACCACATGAACACCACGAACCCGGCGAAGACGAACCACTCGCCGGTGTAGCCCAGGTTCTGGAACGCCTTCAGGTCGAGCCCCGTGTCGGCCGCCGCGGTCGCGGGCACCGCCGTCATCCCCGGGTCGGCGGTGTCGAGCGTGATCCAGGCGTCGTAGAGGTCGTACGGCACCAGGTTGACCAGTGACGCGGCGCTGATCACCGACGTCTGTCCGGTCGGCAGACCGCCCTGTGCGCTCACTCCGTTGTCGCCCGGCGTCTCGGAGGCCTGGAGCGTGCCGGTGACGGTGACCTGGCCGGCCGGCGGCTTCGGGGCCTTCGCGGAGTCGGCGCTGCCGGGCAGCCAGCCGCGCACCACGGGCAGCGCCTCGCCGCCGTCGGTGCGCAGCAGGGTCAGCACGTAGTACCCGTCCCTGCCGTCCAGCTGGCGGTCGGGCACCAGCAGCTGCGTGCCGTAGTGCCCGGTGGCGGTGGTGCGCCGGCCGGAGGTCGCCTTGTCGACGGGCAGCAGCTCGGCCAGCGGTCGCGCCGCCTGCGTGCGGGCGGACTCGGCCTGTTCCTTCGCGCTGCGGTGGTCGTCCACCCGCGCCTCGAACCGGCTCAGCTGCCAGGACCCCATGAACACGCAGAAGGGGATGGCCAGCAGCACGAAGACGTTGATCCCCCACCAGCGGGGCGTCAGCAGGAACCGGTACACGCCCTCCACGGTACGGGGCGGGCGCCGGGCGGCGACCCGCGGGGTGAGGCTCGGCCGGGTTCATCCGTGGGAAGAAGGTGCGAAGTCGGTGGGAAGTTATCCACAGCCTGGGGACCCTGGCGTCCCAATGTCGTCAAGGACGGGCAGTATGGGGTCATGACTGAGAGCAACGGGTCCGCCGCACCCGAGCAGTACGAGGAGATGCCGGACTGGGAGAAGCGCTTCCGGGCGCCCCGGGTGTCGCTGCCCGACTGGGCGCAGGACGCGCCTGACCGCTCCCTGTTCGTTTCCAATGCGACGGGGACGTACGAGCTGTACGCCTGGGACCGGGCCACGGGCCACCAGCGCCAGGTGACCGACCGGGCCAACGGCACCACGGACGGCGTGCTCTCCCCGGACGGCGCGTGGATCTGGTGGTTCGACGACAAGGACGGCGACGAGTTCGGCGTCTGGCGCCGTCAGCCCTTCGACGGCGGAACCGACGAGCCCGCCACCCCGGGCCTGGACGCCTCCTACCCGGCGGGCCTCGCCCTCGGCCGGGACGGCCGTACCGCGGTGGTCGGCCGCTCCACGGACGAGGAGGGCACGACGATCCATGTGACGCGGCACGGCGAGCCCCCCTTCGAGCTGTACCGCCACCGGGAGTCGGCCGGCGTGGGCGACCTCTCCCACGACGGCGCCCTCGTCGCCGTCGAGCACACCGAGCACGGCGACGCGATGCACTCCGCGCTGCGGGTCCTGCGCCTCGACGGCTCGAAGGTCGCCGAGCTGGACGACACCAAGGGCGGCGCCGAGGAGCTGGGCCTGGAGGTGCTGGGCTTCGCCCCGGTCGACGGCGACACCAGGCTGCTGATCGGTCACCAGCGCCGAGGCCGCTGGGAGCCCCTGGTCTGGGACGTGGCCACCTGCTCGGAGACCGACCTGGACCTGGACCTGCCGGGCGACGTCAGCGCCGAGTGGTACCCGGACGGCTCGGGCCTGCTCATCGTGCACAGCTTCGAGGCCCGCAGCGAGCTGTTCCGTTACGACCTCGCGAGCGCCGCGCTCGAGCGGATCACGACCCCGCCGGGCACGGTCTCCGGGGCCACGGCCCGCCCGGACGGCAGCGTGGAGTACCTGTGGTCGTCCGCGGCCCGGCCGCCGGCGGTCCGCTCGACGACCGGCGAAGTCGTCCTGGACCCGCCCGGCATGAAGTCCCCCGGCTCGGTCCCGGTGGAGGACGTGTGGGTGGAGGGGCCGGGCGGCCGCATCCACGCACTGGTCCAGCGACCCGTCGGCGCCACCGGCCCGCTGCCCACCGTCTTCGACATCCACGGCGGCCCGACCTGGCACGACAGCGACGCCTTCGCCGCTGCCCCGGCGGCCTGGGTGGACCACGGCTACGCGGTCGTCCGCGTCAACTACCGCGGCTCCACCGGGTACGGCCGTGCCTGGACGGACGCCCTGAAGCACCGGGTGGGCCTGATCGAGCTGGAGGACATCGAGGCGGTGAGGGAATGGGCGGTGGGCTCGGGCCTCGCCGACCCCGCCCGGCTGGTCCTCACCGGCGGCTCCTGGGGCGGCTACCTCACCCTCCTCGGCCTCGGCGCCCAGCCCGACGCCTGGGCCCTGGGCATCGCCGCCGTCCCCGTCGCCGACTACGTCACGGCCTACCACGACGAGATGGAGGCCCTGAAAGCGATGGACCGCACGCTGCTCGGCGGCACCCCGGAGGAGGTCCCGGAACGCTTCGAGATCTCGTCCCCGCTGACGTACGTCGACAAGGTGCGGGCCCCCGTCTACATCTCGGCCGGTGTGAACGACCCCCGCTGCCCCATCCGCCAGATCGACAACTACGTCAAGCGCCTGGAGGCCAGGGGGGCGGTGCACGAGGTGTACCGCTACGACGCGGGCCACGGCTCACTGGTGGTGGACGAGCGCATCAAGCAGGTAAGACTGGAACTGGAATTCGCGGAGCGCCATCTGCCCCGCTGACCTACTGACCTCCAGCCCCTGGGCGCCTTCGGACTCCCGTGTCCGAACCTTTCGACTCCTCCGGCGCCCAGGGTTCCCCTGCCCGGCCTCAGCCCCTCGGGCGCCCAGGGTTCCCCTGCCCGCACCCTCGGCCTCTCGCGGGCTCCCGGCCTCCCGTGCCCGGCCCTCAGCCCCTGCGGCGTTTGAGGAGCGGGGGTCCGGGGGCGGAGCACCCCGGGGACGGGAAGGATAGGGGCGGCGGGGGCGAGGAACCCTCCGGGCGGGGCGGAAGCCAGCCCCGGTCAGCCCCGGCGCCTGCGGCGCAGCAGGTCCGCCAGGCCCCGCCGGGTAGCGGCCAGCACCACCCGATCCGAGCCCCGCAGGACATACGTGTCCGCCAGATCCCACACCAGCCCCGACCCACCCTGCGGTTCCCGCCCCCTGTCCAGCGCCAGCACCCGCCAGTACCCCGCCCGAAACGCCTCCCCGACCGTCTTCCCCTCCAACTGCGCATGCCCCCCGACCCGCAGCGCGGCGAACAGCAACACCCGCCGCTCCACCGGGATCGCCCCCAGGATCTGCCGCCCCATCATCGCGCCGGCGAACGACGGCGCCGCGAGATGGGTCACGCTCCGGCTCCGGGTCAGCGCCTGCGGATGCGCGGCCCGCAGGGTGCGGTAGACGGCGGTCGCGAAGTCGTCGTCGTACAGCCGCAGCACGACCCGCAGGTCGGGCCGCAGCGACCGCGCGTACAACGCGGCCTCCAGATTCGTCGTGTCGGAGCTGGTCACCGCGAGCAGCGCGTGCGCCCGGTGGATCTTCGCCGCCTCCAGCACCCCCTCCTGCGTGACGTCCCCCAGCACCACCGGCACCCGAAGCCGGCGCGCCACCGCGAGCCCCCGCGCGTCCGGCCCCGCCTCGACGCACACCACGGGGATGTTCAGCTCACGCAACCGTGTCAGCACCCGCGTGCCGATCTTGCCCAGCCCGAGCAGCACGACATGTCCGCCGAGCCCCCGGGGCGGCCGGCGCAGGGCTCCCGTCCCACGGAACGTCCCGAGCGCCTCCAGCACCGCCGCCAGCAGCACCGGCAGCAGCAGCAACCCCATCAGCCCGGAGAGGAGCTGGAGAACCTGGCGTTCGGTGGTGGCCCCGACGGCCGGGTCGTTGATGGCGAACAGATCCAGCAGCGTCAGGTACAGCGCCCCCAGCGGGTGGATGCCGGTCACCAGCCACAACGCCACCGCCAGCGCGAACACGCACCCGACCAGTCCGGCCAGCGACCACCGCAACCGCCGCGAGAACAGCGAGGCGAACGGCGCCACGACCCCGACGCCCCGCCCGGCGGGCAACGCGGGCCCGGCGGAGTAGGCGACCTGCTCCAGGACGACGGACCCGCGCCTGCCGGACACGGCCGCCTCCCGTACGGCCGCCGCGTCGGGCAACAGCAGCGGCCCCTGCTCGCCGCTGGCCTCGGAACCGTCCGCGAAGGCCGGGTCGCCGGCATCGGCGGAGAGCAGAGCGAGCGTGGGCAGGCCCGGCGGGTCGGACTCCCCGGGGCCGGTCGGCGGCCGCTCCACCGCGCGCAGCAGCAGCCCGTCCGTCTGGACGACCTTGCTGGTGCCGACGACGGCGGTCGCGGCGAGCGCGGGGGCCGCGGTGTCGGCGTCGGACAGCACGGTGGTCGAGGCGTCACCGGAGAACGCGTCATAGGCGTCCCCCGCCCCACCCGCGCTTTCGGCGGCCAACGCGGCTGCCTGGTCGAGGAGTTCCTCGATGTGCTGGCCCAATCGCCGGTTGTAGAGCCGCAGAACGAGGCGCAGCCGGGGGTTGAGCCGACGGGCCGTGAGGGCGGCGCGGATGTTGGTCTCGTCGTCGTCGTACACGAGCGCCAGCGCGGCGGCCCGCTCCACACCCGCCTCGGCCAGCACGGCCTCGGTGGCCTCCACGGCCTCCAAGATCCGCTGCCCGTCGGCCGGTTCGCCCAGGACGGTGGGCGTGCCGTTGCCCGCCGCCCGGTTGACGGCCGCGTTCACCACCCGGTCGAGCAGCGCCGCCGACACGGCGCGGGCCCGTCCCACGACCGGCGGCCGTACCGTCCGCTCGGCGGGCGGCACGACAAGCGTGACCTGCTCCTCGTACACCCCCCGCAGCTCGGCGGCGAGCCGGTGCGCCAGACCGTCGTCACCGCACACCACCATGTGCGCGCCGGCGGCACCCGGCGGCCGACCCTGATTCGGAACGCTCACGAGGGAGAAGACTGCCTCACCGAGGCGGGAGGTTCCACGGATGAGATGAACACGGGTGAACAACCCGTACGGAACCCCCGTAAGAAAGGGGAGGGGATGCGAGAAACAGGCGTCAGGGAGAACACGGAAGCCGGAGGTGCGCGAGCCGTGGCCATCACCAGAGCGGCCCCGCCCGAGGAGGGCGCCCGCCGGGACCGACCGCAGGCCCCGCCCGCGCCGCCCGAAGAACCCGCGCGCCTCACCTCGCCCCTGGTCCTCACCATGGTGCTGCTCCTGATGGTGCTGCTGCAGAGCCCCATCCGCCGCGCGCTGTCCGCCCCGGTGATGCAGAGCTGGACGACGGTGTTCGTCGCGGTGGTGGTGCAGGCCCTGCCGTTCCTGGTGCTGGGGGTGCTGCTGTCGGCGGCGATCGCGGTCTACGTACCGCCCTCCTTCTTCGCCCGCGCCCTGCCGGCCCGCCCAGGGCTCGCCGTCCCGGTCGCCGGGGCCGCGGGCGCGCTGCTGCCGGGCTGCGAGTGCGCGTCGGTCCCCGTGGCCGGCGCCCTGGTCCGCCGGGGCGTGGCCCCGTCCGCGGCCCTCGCGTTCCTGCTCTCCGCCCCGGCGATCAACCCCATCGTGCTGACGGCGACGGCCGTCGCCTTTCCCCGCAACCCCGAGATGGTCGCGGCCCGTTTCGTCGCCAGTCTGCTCGTGGCGTGCGTGATGGGCTGGCTGTGGCAACGGCTGGGCCGCACGGACTGGTTGCGTCTGCCGGCCCACGCGCCGCACGAGGGGGAGACGAAGGGCGCCGCGTTCTGGGACTCGGTCCGGCACGACGTGATGCACGCGGGCGGCTTCCTGGTCCTGGGCGCGATGGCGGCGGCGACCCTGAAGGCCGTCGCTCCGGAGAGCTGGCTGCGCACGGCCGCGGAGAACCCGGCGGTCGCCGTCCTGACGCTGGCCGTTCTGGCGGTCGTCCTCTCCATCTGTTCGGAGGCGGACGCGTTCGTCGCCGCGTCCCTGACCCAGTTCTCGCTCACGGCCCGGCTCGCCTTCCTGGTGGTCGGCCCGATGATCGACCTCAAGCTGTTCGCGATGCAGGCGGGCACCTTCGGCCGGGGCTTCGCGCTGCGTTTCGCCCCGGCGACCTTCGTGCTGGCCATCGGGTCGGCGGCCCTGACGGGATGGGTGCTGCTGTGAACCGACAGTCCCAGGCGGCCGTTCTCTTCCTCCTCGGCGCGGCCCTGCTGCACGCCGGCACCACCGACCTGTACCTCCGCTACGTCAAGTCGGGCCTGCGTCCGCTGCTGCTGGCGTCCGGCGCGATCCTGATCGTCACGGCGCTGGCGACGGCGTGGTACGAGCACCGCAGGACGAGGACGAGGACGAGGACGAGGACGAAGGGCAGGCAGGAGCGGCAGTACCGGCACGAAACCGACGTGGAAACGCACGTCCGCTCCGAACGCGCCGACCCCGACCACGCCCGTCCCGACCACGCCCACCCCGAACCCTGGGTTTCCTGGCTTCTGATCCTTCCTCTGCTCGCGCTGATCCTGGTCGCGCCGCCGGCCCTGGGCTCGTACAGCGCGACCCGCACGGGCACTGCTCTCCAGGAGCCCCTCGCCTACCCGTCCCTCCCCGCCACGGATCCGCTGCCCCTGAGTGTCGTCGACTACGCGGGCCGAGCCGTGTACGACCACGGCCGCACCCTCGCCGGCCGCGAAGTCCGCCTGACCGGCTTCGTGGCCCTGGACCACGAGGGCACGCCCTATCTGGTCCGCATGGCCCTCAACTGCTGCGCCGCCGACGCCCAGCCGGTCAAGGTCGGCCTGACGGGCGACATGCCCCCGGTCCTCCAGCCGGACACCTGGCTGACCGTCACCGGCACCTACACCCCTCGCACCACCCACGACCCGGTCAACGACGGCCCGATCCCCTTCATCGAGGTGACCACCGCGAAACCGACTCCGGCCCCCCGGGACCCCTACGACGAGTCGTGGAACAACTGAGGGCGCCACTCTCCGCGATACAGCTCGGTTAAGGCACCCTCAACCTCTGGTGGCCGGACGGTGAGCGCCTCATGATGGGGACCATGACGGCGGCCTCGCGTGCCTTGACACGACTGGCGACCTGGCCGGACCTCGCGGAGGTCCGCCCCAGCTGCGGCACCGGTCGGGCGTTGCGCTCGGGCGGGGTCGAGATCGCGCACTTCCACTCCGACCAGAGTGTCGACCTGCATCTCACGGGCAAGGCGATCCACCGGTTCGAGAGGGACCTGCGGCACTCCACCGCGATCCGGCTGCTGCCCGGTTCGCCCTGGGTGACCGTCCATCTGGAGTGCGAGACGGACATCGACCTGCTCATGACGCTGGTCAGCGCCGCCCTCCAGGCCCACCAGAGGCACCCGGCCGTGGACATGACCGCCCTCCCGCGCTGTAACGAGGACCGGGAAGTGGCGCTCACCCGCGAGACCGCCGGCGGCATCTAGACGTCCGCATCCCTGTCACCCGGAGCCGGGCGGCCCTCCGGGCGCCTACGCGTGCGGCGATCGCGGCGGCCGCCGGTGAACACCCCGTCAGGGAACACCCCGTCGTCAGGTGAACACCCCGTCGTCAGGTGAGCAACCCGTCACGAGGCGACCCGCCCCGGGCGTCTGGTGAGCTGATGACCCGTCAGTTATGGTCGCCCTATCGTGCCGATGCCCGGTGCCGGAGCCCGGTGCCGATGCGAAACGGATGCCGATACGGAAGGGGCGAGTGCCATGGAGAGCGACCCGGACCGTCCGACCCGACGTTCCCCCAGCCCTCAGCCACCGGGCGAACCCCGTTGGGTGGCGATGTTCCACGACCCGGTCTCGGGGTCCTGGCGACCGGGCGCCGAATCCCCCGACCGCACGCCCGTGCTGTACGCGATCGGCGAGATGACGCAGGTCAAACGGGCCCGGGGCGACGAGGTCGCCGTCGCCCTGTGGGGCCCGCAGGACGGTGAGTGGCAGCGCTTCGACCCGTCCCCGGCCGCGATCGCCCCGGAGGCCGCGCCCCCGCCGCCGGGCGACGGCGCCGCGCGGCCCGGCCACGCCAGGCTCGCGGAACGCATGGAGGACCGTCGGCAGCAGGTCCTCATGGCGGGCCTGAGCAGGGCCGGCCTCTACGACCTCGCGCCGGACGACGAGAGGGCCGTCCGCACCCTGGTCGACCAGGTGGACGAGGCCACGCTGCGCAGGGTCGCCCACTGGATGGCCCTGGCCGGCGGGCCGGTTGAGTGAGCCGGCCGCAGGGCAGACACCTCGTATGACGGTCTCCGTGAACCGCGAACTCTGTTACGGCTCCGGCGAATGCGCCTTCCGCCTGCCCTCCGTCTTCACCACGGCGGACGGCCTCGGTGCCGTCGTGCCGGGACGCGAGGACACGGGCGACGACCCGGAGGTGCGGGACGCGGCCGAGCGCTGCCCTTCGCAGGCCATCAGTCTCTAGGGGTGCCCCGGGGCGGGTAGCTCCAGCGGAAGGACTCCAGCGCCCGGGTCCGCGCCTCCACCACCGCCATGCGCGCCTCCCGTTCGGCGGGGTCGACATGCGCGGACCGGCTCGTCACCTGACCGTCCCACTTCCGGTAGAGCAGCCCGGTCCGCGCCGAGAACCAGCCGCGGCTCACCGAGTTGAGCGCCAGCAGGACGCCGGTGTCCTCGGACGCCGGCAGGGCCATCCAGCCGCCGAGCGCGGTGAGCAGGTCCCGCCGTACGAAGAGACTCGCGGGGTGCACCGGCGCGCGGAAGTCGTTCGCCTTCCAGTGGTCGAGTACGGCCCCCCGCTCGATCGGCCCCTCGGCGGGATCGCCGGGGAAGCCGACCGTGGAGCCGTCCGGCATGAGGTCGCGGGCGCTCGAGGTCGCCCAGCCGAGGCCCGGATCGCGTTCGAGGGCGGCGAGGTCGCGGGCGAGGGTGCCGGGCGCGAGCCGGTCGTCGGCGTCCAGGACTTTCACGTACTCGCCTTCGGCGTGCGCGAGCGCGATCGTGCGGGCTACTCCCGGCCCGCCCGGGCGTCCCTGACGGAAGGTCACCCGGGGGTCGTCGGGGACGCGGGGCGCGACCTCGTCCGTCGTGCCGTCCTCCTGGATCACCCAGTGCCAGTCCCAGCCGGCGGGTAACTCCTGCGCGCACAGGGACTCGTAGGCCTCGGGCAGATAGCGGGCCGAAGGCGCGTGCACGGCGGTGACGATGACGATGCGCCGGCTCACGAGGACACTTCCCGGCAAAGTACTGGGAGTCCGAGGCGCCCTGAGCGCTCGCACCCCTCGCTGTCACGGACCGCGATCACTTTGCTGGGTATCGGCACGCCGCCAGCCTACGACTCCCGGTCGCCGGAACTCACCGAGGGTGCACCGGGGCGCACCGGCACGGGCCGGCCGGGAAGGGGACGGGGAAGAGCCGGGAGCGGAGCGGGAGAAGGGCAGGAAAAGGCCCGGTCGCTGGCGACGGGGGATGCACCAGCGACCGGGCTATGGCCAAGGCTAACAAGGCTGCCGGGCCGGCGGGAGCCGACTTCTCAGCTGCCCTGCCGTTGTGATCGGGATCACTTTCCCGGTCAGTCCTCGCACGGAGGCTCGTAGGAGAGCCGGGGCAGGTATTCGTGCCACTTGTCGGCCGTCAGCACGCCTCGCGTGGTCGCGCAGATGCGGGTGATCGCCTCGTCCACGTCCAGATTCCACAGCCGTACGGTGTCGGCGCCGCTGGAGACGCCGAGCATGTGGCTGTTGGGGCTGAAGGACAGGAAGTTGCCGGTCTTGGCGTTGGGGCTCATCGACTGCCCGATGGCCGAGGCCCCGGCCGGGTCGGTCACGTTCCACAGCCTGATCGTGTTGTCGTTGCCGCCGCTGGCGAGGGTGTCGCCGTCCTGGTTGAAGGTCAGCGACACCACCGCCTCGGTGTGACCGGTGAGGGGCGATCCCCGCCCGGACGCCTGCGCCGGGTCCGTCACGTTCCACAGCCGAACCGTGTCGTCGTCGCTGCCGCTGGCCAGCGTTCGGCCGTCCGGGCTGTAGACGAGCGCGTTGACGGGGCCGACGTGCCCGGTCAGCGGCTTGCCGACGGCCTTGGTGTGCCGGGGGTCGGTCACGTTCCAGAGCCGTACGGTGTGGTCCGCGCTGCCGCTGGCGAGAGTGCGGCCGTCCGGGCTGAACACGAGGGCGTTGACGAACCCCCGGTGCCCGGTGAGCGGGGGCCCGAGCGCGGTGGCGTGGGCGGGGTCGCCGACGTCCCACAGCTGGATGGTGCGGTCGTCGTAGGCGGTCGCCAGCGTGCGTCCGTCCGGCGCGAAGGCCAGCGCGTCGGGGCCCAGGAACCGGGTGCGCAGCTCGACGGGCGGGCCCGCGGAGACCGGCCGGGCCGGGTCGGTGACGTCCCACAGGTACACCGCCCGGTTGGCCGTCAGCACCGCGAGGGTACGGCCGTCGGGCGAGAACGCGAGGGTGCGCTCGCCGCCGTCGTCGGGCATGAAGGGCGCGCCCAGCGTCACGGGCCGGTCGGGGTCCGCAACGTTCCACAGCCGGACCCTGCCGTCGCGGGCGGCCGTGGCCAGCACTCGCCCGTCCGGCCGGAAGGAGCCGCTGCGGCCGATCATGTCCGACGTGGGGATCGACCAGAGCCGGACCTTGCTGTCGCCGTTGCCGGTGGCGAGGGTACGGCCGTCGGGGCTGAAGCCGACGGCGTACATCTCGCCGCTGCCCCCCGCGAGCGGTTCGCCGACCTGTGAGGGGTACGCCGGGTCGCTGACGTTCCACAGGGTGGCCGTGCTGTCCGCGCTGCCGGCGGCCAGCATGGTCCCGGCGGGGTTGAACGCCACCGACCATATGGGGCCGGTGTGCCCGGTGAGCGGTGGGCCGAGCTGGGTCGTCCGGCCGGGGTCGGTGACGTTCCACAGCCGGATCGTGTCGTCCGTGCTGCCGCTGGCGAGGGTGTCCCCGTCGGGGCTGAAGTCCAGGGAGTGCACGGTGTCGGTGTGACCCGTCAGGACCCGGTCGATCCGTCGCGGCCGGCGCGGGTCGGCCGTGTCCCACAGCCGGATCGTGTTGTCGTCGCCGCCGGCCGCGAGGGTCCGCCCGTCCGGGCTGAACGCCACGGAACGCACGGCGGCGGTGTGGCCGGTCAGCGTGCCGAGCGCCGTCGGCCGGGCCGGCTGCGACATGTCCCACAGCCGTACGGTGTGGTCCTCGCCCGCGGAGGCCAGGGTCCGCCCGTCCGGGCTGAAGGCGAGCAGGTAGATCGTGCCGGTGTGGCCGGTCAGGGGCTTCCCGAGCGGGCGCGGACGGGCGGGATCCCGGACGTCCCACAGCCGGACGGTGCCGTCGTCGCCGGCGCTCGCGAGCGTGTGGCCGTCCGGGCTGAACACCGCGCTGCTCACCCAGCTCCTGTGGCCGGTGAGGGGCTTGCCCAGGGGCTCGGGACGGGACCGGTCGCCGACGTCCCACAGCCGGACGGTCCGGTCGTAGCTGGCGGTGGCCAGGACCTTGCCGTCCGGGCTGAACGAGGTGAGGTAGACGGCGCCGGTGTGGCCGAGGAGCGGCGTGGCCAGCGGCGCGTTCACGATGGAGATCAGGCGGTTGTTGGTGCCCGCGTCGCCGGGCCGCAGGTCGTGCGCCACGAGGTCGAGCTGCGCGGACAGCGACGGATCCGTGTACTGGACGCGGTCGGCCTCCGCGACCACCTGCTCGAACACGGCGTCGTTGCGCTGCTGCCAGGCGACCACGGCCGCGCCGACGGCGACGATCGCCAGCACCACCAGCGCCGACACCGCGCCCCGGCTGATCCACACGATGCGCCTGCGCAGCCTGACCGACGCGGCCAGGAACTCCACCGCGCTGCGGGTCAGGAAGGTGTCGCCCGCCGACTTCGCCCAGCTGTGGGCCTGCTCCAGCCGGGAACCCCGGTAGAGCAGCGCCGCGTCCCGGTTCGAGTTGTCCCAGGCCCGGCCGTCCTCCTCCAGCCGCTGACGCAGCAGATGGTCGCTGCGGTCCTCGTCGATCCAGTCGCGGAGCCGGGGCCAGGCGTGCAGCAGCGCTTCGTGGGTGATCTCGACGGTCTCCGCGTCGAGGGTCACGAGCCGGGCGCGCACCAGGGCCTCGAGCGACTCCTCCGTCTTGCCGGGGTCGGCCGACTCCTCCGCCAGTTGCCGGCGGGTGCCCCGGCGCCGGGTGGCCTGGGTGTCCTCGCCGAGCCGGACCAGCCGCATCAGGAGCAGCCGGGCCGCCGTCCGCGCCGCCGGGTCGAGCCCGGACCAGGCCCGCTCGGCGGTCGCCGCCACCGCGCCCTGGATACCGCCCGCCGCTCGGTAGCCGGCCAGCGTCAGCCGTCCCGCCTTCCGGCGCTGCCAGGTCGCGAGCAGCGCGTGCGAGAGAAGGGGTAGCGCGCCCGCGTGTGCTCCGCGCGGACCGTCGACGGTCACCTCACGCATGATCAACTCGGCCAGCCCCGGCTCCAGTTCCAGCCCCACCGCCCTGGCCGGCCCGGTCACCGCCTCGCGCAGCTCCGAAGTGGACAACGGCCCCAGCACCATGTGCCGGTGCTGGAGCGCGTCGGAGAGCTCGGGATGGCTGAGGCACTCCTCGTAGAAGTCGGCACGGACACCGAGGACGACGAGGACGGGGGGCGGTAACGCAGCGCGAGCCGTGCCGGTGGCGTCTGTGGGGGTTTTGGTGCCTGTGCTGGCCCTGGTGCTCCAGGGGCCGGTGGTCTCGGGCGGGTCGGTGGGGTCGGTGGGGTCGGTGGGGTCCGTGGGGTCGGCGGGAGTGCAGGCGGCGTGCAGGAGCTGGATGAAGAGCCGCCGGTCCGCCTCGTCGGGGCAGAGGGTGAAGGCCTCCTCGAACTGGTCGACGATGATGACCGGCCGCGCGGGGAGGCCGGAGGTGGCGGGGAGGCCGGAGGGCGCGGAGGTGGCGTGGCGGGCGGAGCCGGTGGTGCGGGCGGAGGGGGCGGTGCGGGCGGAGGGGGCGGCTGGATCGGAAGGTCCGGAAGGTTCACCAGGTTCGGAGGAGGGGGCCGCGACCCGTCGCGCCCAGGCGCTGACGGCCTCCCGTACGGCCCGCGCGAAGCCAGGGGTGCCGGGTGTCCCGCCGGCGACACCGGCGGTGGCCGCGGCCGCGGCCGTGCCTGTGTCTGAGCCAGAGACAGAGCCAGGGCGAGGGCGAGAGGCGGAGGCACGCCCAGTGGCCGATGCGGACACGGACGCCGGTGCAGACGCCGATGCCGATGCGGACGCCGCGGACGCAGGGGTCGATGCCGATGCGGCGGTGAAAGGGGCGAGCTCGGGGATTCCCCTGGTCAGCTCGGCCAGCGGATCGGCCCCCGGCACCAGGTGAAGGACGCGCGCGGAGTCGCCGGTCCGGGTCGCCCGGCCGCCGTTGTTCCGGTCGGCCGCCGCACCGTTCTGCAGGGCGGGCACGAGACCGGCGCTGAGCAGGGAGGACTTGCCCGCCCCGGAGGCGCCGACCAGCATGACCATGCCGCCCGTGCGTTCCGCCGCGCGGAGCTGGCCGACGAGAGCGTCCGTGCTCCGCTCCCGGCCGAAGAACCAACGGGCGTCCTGCTCACGGTACGAGGCGAGCCCGCGGTAGGGGCACACCCCGCCGGGGACGCCCGGAGCCTCGGCCGCCGGCCGCTCGCCCTCGTCCTCCGTCACGGAAGCGACGGCCACATCACCGACGACCGGATCGGCCACCGCCCGCTCCCACAGCCGCTGCCACTGGCCGAGGTCGTACAGTCCGGTGGACACCGGTGCGGGCCGCGCGCGCCGCGCCTCGGGTATCAGGACGTGCAGCACCGCGGCGAGGGCGGCGAACTGCGCGGGTACGTTCTTGGCCCGTCTCCAGTCGCTGATCCGCTGGGTGGACACCCTGACGGGGCGTCCCCGTTCGTCGACCCGCTGGAGCCGGGCGACCGTCTCGGACACGCGCTTGAGCGGAGGGTTGCCGGCCTCCCTGTACAACAGCGCGAGTCGTTCCGCGAAGGCTGTGCGTGCGCCCGAGTCGGAACTCAAGGCCTCCACCCCTAACTACCCCGCACGTGCAATCCGGACCGGAAAAACCACTTTATATGGCTGACCTGCGGTTAAGTGGGTGACCGGACATCGGATCCTCCTCGGTTCGGGCCGCAGCTGGCAGGATCCGCAGACAGAAGCGCATTTCCGGGCGTACGCGGGCGACCGCGCGCCCGGCGCGCGAACCGCGCCGTCCATGGCGTGGTCGACTCCGCCCGCACCGTTCGTCACCGGTCCGCACGAGGGGAGGGACCGGTGCCGAACGGTGCGGCGTGTGACGATCCTCAGACTGCGACACCGATGACGGTAACCGCGCCGGACCCCTGGACCCCTGGACCCGTGCTCTGGCCCCACGTCCCCGCCCTCGTGCCCGATGGGCAGGTCCGCGCGGAGCGAACGTGGAGCGAACCGCGGCGGAGCGATCCACGACGCGGAACCGCGAAGCGATCCACGGCGCGGAACTGTCGAGCGATCCGCGCCGCGAACCGCGGGCCGAGGCGGCGCCGCGCGGTCGTCCCGCCCGGGCGCGGGGCCCGCAGGCGGGTCCTGACGCGGCGGACGGCGGTGGCTCCCCGCTACGGCTCGGTCGAGCCCGGCTGGGTCGTCGGGATCCGGTGGGTGAAGAACAGCGCGAGGAGAGCGGCGAGCGCGAGGACGGCGAGGGCGGCGCGCAGGCCGTCGAGTCGTGCCTCGGAGTTCGCGTCGAGCGCGGCGTCGGTCACGGCCGCGGACGCGTCGGCGTCGTCGAGCACGGACTTGAGCTGGGCGTCCGACAGGAAGGGCACGCCGCTCTGGAGCTGGACGGCAGCCTCGCTCTTGACCCGGTCCGGGACCTCCGGGCTCTGTTCGACGCTGGTCAGGAACGAGGTGGTCAGCGTGGCGATCATGATCGACCCGGCGAGTGCCGTACCGATCGAGGCGCCGAGGTTGGTGACGGAGTTCTGGACGCCGCCGACCTCTGCGCTCTGCTCGTCCGGCACGGCCGAGACGGTGACCGAGCCGAGCTGGGACGCCAGCGCGCCCATGCCCAGCCCGATCAGCAGCAGCGGGACCGTGACGATCTCCGCGCCGGCGTCCGCGTCGAGGGCGGCCATCAGGATCACCGCCCCCGCGAACATCGCCAGGATCCCGAGCCGCACGACCTTGCGCGGTGAGACGTCCGGCAGGAGCCGCGGGATCAGGATCGCGGCGGCCAGCAGGGTCAGCGACAGCGGCAGGATGCGCGCGCCGGTCCTGAGCGCCGACAGGCCGAGCGCGACGGACAGATAGAGCGGTACGACGAAGAACACGCCCATCTGCACGAGGTACTGGAAGAAGAACATCGTCAGGCCGCCGGTGAGCTGCTTGTTCTCCAGCAGGGCCGGCTGCACGAGCGGCTCCCGGCCCCGGCGGACGAGCCGGGTCTCCCAGCGGAGGAAGACCCAGATCAGCAACAGGCCCGCGAGCATCAGCCAGACGACCGGCGAGACGCCGAGCCACGAGGGCGCGTCGGGCTTCGGCCGGAACCAGCCCCACTGGGACGAGCGCAGGACGCCGAACACGAAGATCCCGAGCCCGAGGGCGGAGAGCCCGGTCCCGACGAGGTCGATGCGCGGACGTCTGTCGGGCGTCGCGTCGGCGACCCGCCGGGCCAGCACCAGGATGCCGAACACCAGGAGCACTTCCCCCGCGAACACCCACCGCCAGGAGAAGTACGTGGTGGCCACGCCCCCGATGAGCGGCCCCACCGCGATGGCCACCGCCCCGGCGGCGGCGACGAGCCCGTAGGCGGCGGGGCGCCGCTCCACGGTGAAGTTGCCGGCGACGAGGGCCACGATCGCGGGCAGGATCAGCGCCGCCCCGATCCCCTCCAGGAGCGCCCAGCCGACCAGCAGCACCGGCAGGTTCGGGGCGAGCGCCGTGGTCAGCGACCCGCATCCGTAGACGACACAGCCGATCATGAAGGCCCGCTTGCGGCCGATCAGCGCGCCGACCTTGCCGCCGGGGATCATGAGCATGGCCATCACGAGGGTGTACGCCGTGATCGCGCCCTGGATCCCGGTCACGGTCGAGCCCACGTCCTCGGCCACGGTGGCGATCGACACGTTCATGACGGAGCTGTCGAGAGCCATCAGGAACTGGCCCGCCGCGAGGGTCAGCAGGACCATCCGCGCCGTTCCCGAACGACCGTGCGTGTCTGCTGGGGGACTCATCCTCGGAGTCTCGCAACGGTGGCACGGAACGGCTCCGCGGCTCGCCAGCGGAGTCAGCCGGGTGGCGGTTCGGCGGCGGGGTCAGCCGGGTGGCGGTTCGCCGTGATCCGGCCGCACGGGCGTCAGCGTTCCCCCAGAGCGGTGCAAGAGGCCGGCCGGCGCTCACGGCGATGGCGATCACTCCGAGAACCAGCTGGATCCAGCCCCAGCTCGTCAGGACGAACTGGAAGACGTAGTCGGGGGTGGAGACGTAGCTGTCGTCGTCGGTGATACGCGACGTGCGGCACCGCCCCCTCGAGCCTGAGACGTCACCGGGGCGGGAGATCACCCTGGGCGGGTGAAGTCCGCGGCGCGGATCACTGGTGGCCTGGAAGCGCACACATCGGCGACGCGGCGGGCGCCCGGGAGCTCGCACCGCCGGCGCCGACCGCGTTCCCCTAGGCGTGGGCACGCGGAGCCGACCGCCCGTGATCGGCCGAAGGGAGCCCCGACGTCCGAAGGGAGTCACGACATCGCCATGGCCCCACGCCATGGCCATGACTACCGCCACTGCCACTGCCACTGCCACCGCCACCGCCCCGGGCGTCCGGCGAGACCACCCATGGAGCCGCAGCCATGACCGACAACCGCCCGGCCGGAGACGACGTGCGGCACCGCGCCCCGCAGGAACGGGCCGCGCTAGGCAAGGCCGCGCGGGCCGACGTGCCCCGCTCGAGTCACGCCGAGTTCGCGCCCGGACCGGGGCGGCGGGACCCGCTGGAGATCATCGAGAGGCAGTCGGCCACAAGGCTGTCCGAACTCGTGCCGATCCGCTACGCCAGGATGTCCGAGTCGCCGTTCCGGTTCTACCGGGGAGCCGCCGCCATCATGGCGTCCGATCTCGCCAACACCCCGACGACGGGACTGCGCACCCAACTGTGCGGTGATGCCCACATGTTGAACTTCCGGCTGCTGGCCTCACCCGAGCGGCGCCTGATGTTCGACATCAACGACTTCGACGAGACGCTGCCGGGCCCCTGGGAGTGGGACGTCAAGCGCCTGGCCGCGAGCCTCGTCATCGCGGGCCGGGCGAACGGCTTCAGCACCAAGCAGCGGGCCTCGATCGTAGAGGCCACCGTGCGGTCCTACCGCGAGAACATGCGCTCCTTCGCCGGACTCGGCAACCTGGCCGTCTGGTACGCCCAGTTCGACGTCAAGTGGGTCCGGGACCGGTTCGGGGCGGACCTGTCCGCGCGGGGCCGCGAGCGGTGGGCGCAGGCCGTGACCAAAGCCCTCTCGCACGACACCCTCCAGGTCTTCGACAAGCTCACCCACGTCGTCGACGGCAGACGCCTCATCGCCCCCGACCCACCGCTCATCACCCGCCTCGACGACCTGATGCCCGGTGAGGGACGGGGCGGCGACGTGGAGAAGGGCATCCGCCGGCTCATCGAGCGCTACGGCCAATCCATCCAGTCGGACCGGCGGTACCTGCTGGAGCAGTACCGGGTGGCCGACATGGCACGCAAGGTCGTCGGGGTCGGCAGCGTGGGCACCCGCTGCTGGATCGTGCTGCTGCTCGGCAAGGACGACGAGGATCCGCTGTTCCTCCAGGCCAAGGAGGCCGACGAGTCGGTCCTGGCGCCCTACGCCGGGGTGAGCGCGTACCGGACCCAGGGCGAGCGGGTGGTCGCCGGACAACGCCTGATGCAGGCCACCAGCGACATCTTCCTGGGCTGGGAGCGCGTCGAGGGCATCGACGGCCGACGACGGGACTTCTACGTACGGCAGTTGCGGGACTGGAAGTGGGTCGCCGTGGCCGAGGACATGGTGCCCCGCGGTATGCGCACCTTCGGCGCCCTGTGCGGCGCGACCCTGGCCCGGGCCCACGCGAGATCCGGCGACCGGATCGCCATCGCCGCCTATCTGGGCGGCGGCGACAGCTTCGACCGCGCGCTGATGACCTTCGCCGAGCGGTACGCCGACCAGAACGAACGCGACCACGAGGCACTCGTCACCGCCCTCCGGACCGGACGACTGCCCGCCCAAGAGACCTGAACACCGCCGCCATCGACCCCGCGCTCTCGACGACCGACGGAGCGCCGCAGCACGCCGAAGCACGCCGCAGCACGCCGACGCCGACTACGGCTGCGGCTGCGGCTGCGCCTGTGCTTGGTCCACCACGCTGCCCGTCCGCACCGCCTCCGCTCCACGGGCGGGACCCTCCGCCACCGCCGTCCCTCGCACCCTCGACTCTGGCCGGGGCACGGGGAAACGGCGATCTTTACCCGAGCCGAAGGCCCGACGCGGTGACGAAACCGCGTCGGTCGTGCGCCCTGTCTCGTCGTCGCTGGTCGTCCTATGATCACTACTCTGCGTACGAGGGGGCGTGGCATGGCGGCTGGTGGATCGGCATCGCGGCGGGCACAGGAGGCGCGGCGGCAGGAACGGTTGCTGAGGGAGCAGTGGCAGGCGGCCCGGCGACAAGCACGTCGATGGGAAGCCGCGAGTGAGGGTGAACGCAGGGTCGCGGCGCAGCTGTTGGTCCTGACCGCACGCGGGTGGCGATTACTGGTGGACCGCAGGTGGCCGGGGACCAGGGCGGCCAACGTGGACATGTTGCTGGTCGGTCCCGGCGGGGTGTTCGTCGTCGACGTCAAGAACTGGCGCTCCGCACCGGAGGCCCACGAGGGAAGGCTCCGCGTCGGCGGCGAGCCCCGTGGCGACCACGTGGCCAAGCTCCTGGCCGTGACGAAGGCGGCCGAGTCGGCGGTGGCGAGCCTGGGGATGTCTCCGGTGGCGGTCCAGCCCCTCATGGTTTTCGCGGGGCATCGCGTCGATGCGGAACTGGGCAGGATTCGCCTGCTGGGAGAGCACGAGGTCGGACCGGTCCTGCTGTCGGAGCGCCACCGACTGCGCGCCGAATCCGTACGGGCGATCGCCGATCACCTGGAGCGGGTCTTCCCCGAGCACGAGGGCTCCGCCGTGGCACCGGGGGTGACCCCGGCCCCACCACGGGAACAGTCCCAAGAAGCGCTCCCCGACGGGCTGTTCGACCTCGACGGTCTGCGCGAAGCGGCTCTCGAGGAAGCGCTGCGGGCCCCGATCGAACAGTGGATGACCTTCCTGCACCCCGACCAGGTGGCTCTCGTACGCCGTAACTGGGCGGGTCCCGCACGGATCAGCGGCCCGGCCGGCACCGGTAAGACGGTGGTGGGCCTGCACCGAGCGGCCCATCTCGCCCAGCGCACCACCGGCCGCATCCTGTACGTCACCTTCGCCAACAACCTGCCTCGCGTGCAGGCCACCTTCCTCAAGGCCATGTCTCCCGCCGTGGCCGACCGGGTCGAATTCCGCAGCCTCCACTCCTGGGCCCAGGAGTTCCTGAACGAACACGGCGTCCCGGTCCGGTTGCACGGAGACAAGGCCCAGACAGCCTTCAGCCTCGCCTGGAAGCACGTCGGCCGCGACAGCTGCCTGGCCGAGATCGACCCGGCCCCGGCCTACTGGAAGGAGGAGATCGACCACGTCATCAAGGGCCGAGGCATCACCTCCTTCGAGGAGTACGCCACGGTGCCCCGCAGGCGACGCCGCGCGAGTCTGCGCCGTCCCCACAGACAGGCGGTCTGGGCGCTGCACGAGGCGTACGAAGCGCTGCGCGCCGAGCGTGGCGTGCACGACTTCAACGACGTCCTCTCCCTCGCCCTGGCAGAGGCGCTCCGCCACCCGGGACGACCGCGCTACGCAGCCGTGATCGTGGACGAGGTCCAGGATCTGACCCTGGTCGGAGTGAGGCTCCTGCACGCCCTTGTCGGTGACGCACCCAACGGGCTGCTGCTGGTCGGCGACGGCCAACAGGCCGTCTATCCGGGCGGCTTCCGCCTGTCCGATGCCGGCATCGACATCCGCGGTGACCGTGGACAAGTGCTGCGCACCAACTACCGCAACAGCAAGGAGATCCTGGACGCGGCGCTCGCCGTCGTCGCCGAGGACTCCTTCGAGGACATCGACGGGCTGCGTACCCCAGGCCGCCGGGACGTCGACCTCACGTACCACGACGGACACGTCCTCCGGGTGACGCGGTCGACCCTGGCCGAGCACGACCAAGCTCTCCTGGAAGCCCTGCTGGGCCTGCCGCTCGCAGCGCGCGCCGACGCCGCAGTGCTGTGCCCCTCCATGCGCGCCATCGGCCACTACCAGCGCCTTCTCGAACGGGCAGGCATCCCTGTATGCCAGCTGGAGCACTACGACGGCCGCCCCGTCGACGCCGTCAAACTCGGCAGCTACCGCCGGGCCAAGGGACTGGAGTTCAAGCGGGTCTACCTCCCTGAACACAACGCGGCCTTGACGAACGGCTCCCGCCCACCCGAAGCCGAAGTATCCGAAACGCGACGCGAGCGCGAGGAACTCCTCCGCAGCGGCCTCTTCGTAGCCATGACCCGAGCCCGCGACATCCTGTGGCTGGGCACCGTGCTCTCACCGTGATGCCCGCTCGTCCTCGCGCATCGTGTGCATGCGCTCATGCCCCGCTCCCCGCCGCCCCGCGTTACCGGGCAGCCCTACAGATCGACACGTCGTGTCTCGTTGTCGTCCCGCCTGAGAACGACGTGCGCCGGTCGGAACGGCACGCTGCGCAGAACCGGCTCGAGGACCGTGAACAGCGCATCGGCATCGGGCCCGTAGGCGTACACGGCGGCTTCGCCTCCTCCGAACTCGTTCCCGTCGACCTCCCCGACGCCGGCCTCCTCGCTCGCCGCCTCCATCGCCTGCGCGGCGTCGTAGATCCGCTCGCGCTGGTCGACGTCGCCGAAGCCGTCACCGGCAAGCCGGAAGTACGCGATGACGGCGTGCTCCTCATCCCCGCTGTCAGGGGCCATGGGTGTCTCCATGCCGGACACCATGCCATCGAGCTCTGACACCCTCACCGCCGAAAGAGCCGCCCACGATGTCGAACGGGACGGAAACTGCACCGGGCGAAACGCGTCGAGGCCTCTCGCCGCGCCGGAGTCGGATCGCACGTCGGCTCTCGGAGGCGGCGTGGAACACAGCCCAGTCCTGGGCGGCCCGTGCCGGGCTACCGTGAGGCTGTGACAAGCGCGGCGGAACGCCCCCTCCTCTTCCTCGACGTAGATGGTCCGCTCATCCCGTTCGGGTCGTCACCCGATCACCCACCTGCCGCCACCACCCGCGCCTCGACACCTGTCGATCAGGGAAACCCACTGCTGGATCGGCTTGATCCCGGGATCGGGGCGCGTCTCATGGCCTTGGGCTGCCAACTCGTTTGGGCCACGACCTGGCTGGAGCAGGCGAACGAGGTTGTCGCCCCACGGATAGGGCTTCCGAAACTGCCCGTGGCGGAGTGGCCGGACGGCCATGCCGATGCCGAGAAGGACCCGCGCGGCCTCCATGGGAAGACCCGGCACCTTGTCGAGTGGGCCGACGGCCGACCGTTCATCTGGGTCGACGACGAGATCGGCTCCATGGACCGTCTCTGGGTCTCCGCCCAACACCCGGGGCCTTCGTTGCTTCATCGCGTAGAACCGGCCCGGGGCCTCGCGGACCCGGACTTCTCCGCGATCACCGACTGGCTCCGGAAGCACGGCTTCGTGCTCCCTCCCCTCCGACCGGGTCGCCCCACTGAAGGGGATCTCCAGGCTTGGCCGGGCCCTCTGGGACGGCCGTGACCGAGGAGGCCCACCGGAAGCAGAACCGGCCCGTCATCCAGACTGGCGCAGGGCGCAGACCTGGCGGTGTCTGTGCTTCATCGATCAGAGCAAGGGGTGCCCGGCCTGGCCGTTGGCTGGTGTGGCCCGAACCGTCGATCGTCGACAGGTGCGTTGATGCTCCTATTGCTGTCAAGCGGCTCGGAGCCAGTCGCGGTAGGCGTGAGCGAGGTCGTCGTCCCTGCTGAGTCCCCTTTCGAGTCTGGAGATGGTGGTGGGCCAGACGCCGAAGTGCTGGGCGACGGTGGTGAGGGTGATGTTCTTGGCCTGCCGCAGAGGCCGTAGGTCGGCTATGCCTGGAATGTTGAGCGTGGTGGTGAGACAGCGGAACATCTCCCGGGCGATGGCCCGCTTCAACATCCGGATAACCTCTTTCTTCGTCCGTCCGGCGGCGACTTGCCGTGTGACGTAGGCGCGAGTTCGGACGTCGCCGGACATACGGACCAGGGCGATGCGGTAGAGCGCGGAGTTGGCGGTCCGGTCCCCGCCCCTGGAGAGGCGGTGGCGGTTGGTTCGGCCGCTGGATGCGGGGACCGGGGCGGCTCCGCACAGAGCCGCGAAGGACGCCTCGGTTCGCATCCGTTCGGGATTGCCGCCCGCGGTGATCAGCAGCTGCGCGGCGGTGTCGGGGCCGACACCGTAGGTCGCCCGCAGGCCGGGGTTGTGTGTGGTGACTTCGGCATCCAGGGCCCGCGTCAGCGTCTCGTGCTCGGCAGTGAGTTCCTTGACGCGGCGGGCGAGGCTTTTCAGCGCGGTCAGGACAGCGGTGTGCAGGGCGTCGCCGGCCGGTCGCAGCCGAGCCAGGGCCTCGGTGCGGTCGGTGCGCTTGAGCTGCCCGTACTTCGAGCGGATCGCCTCCGGAGCGGTGACGAGGACCTGGCCGATCTGGTTGAGCGCGGCGGTGCGGGCCTTGACGGCCGAGCGGGCGGTGTTGTGCAAGGCGCGTATCCCACCGACCGTGTCGTCCTTGGGGGAACTGGTGGCGCGTCCGGACAGGGCGGCGCGTGCGGCGGCGTAGGCGTCGATGGGGTCGGACTTGCCGGTGCGGCGACGTTCGGCCTTGTCGGGGCGGTTGACCTCGATGACCTGGTGTCCGTGGGAGCGGGCAGTCCGGGTGAAGCCGGCCCCGTAGGACGAGGTGCCTTCCACCCCGACCGCGATCACCCGCCCGTGGGCGGTCAGGAAGGCCAGGGCCGCCGCGTATCCGGCGGTGGTGGTGGCGAACTCCGCGTCGGCGAGATGGCCTCCGTTGTCGCTGATGACAGCGACGTGGACGGTGTCGGTGTGGGAGTCGACCCCGCCGAACACATCCTGGTCCACGATGTCCGCCGCACCCTCTGATGTCATGCTGATACAGCCTTCCCAGCCGAAGGTAGGCGCCGGCCGGGTGGCGCAGACAGGACATTGAAGGGGCTTCTGACCAAGCTCCTATCAGGTCATGTTCCGCCCGGCCGGGGCCATGAGAACAGATCCCGGCGGCCGGACAGAACAACGCGAAGACAGTCCAGCAGGGCGTCAGTCAGTGCCCGGGTCACGACCACCGGAACCCGAGTATCAGCATCAATGTCAGTGCTTGCGCCTATGGTCTCGAACGCGCGGTCGGCTTCCGGGGGTTCCAGCTCTGAAGGGATGGTTTCATCCCCGGCCTGTCTGGGGGCGGCTCGGGGACTTGTCCGGGACCTAACCGACGGTCGGGCTTCGTCGATGGCCACGAGGTGACCTGTCAGCGCCGGCCGCGCACCCCCTCTCGCGTGGGCGGACGCACGCTTTACAACTGTGGTGGCGGGGCGTTGGACCGCGTGCGGGGGCCCCGCGTGCCCCGCGTGCCGTCCGGTCTCCTCGACGAGATGGATGAGCACCCAGCGGAGGTCGGCGTTGCCGAGCCGGCAGTCGGGGTGGCGGCCGACGTCATCCAAAGAGGCCGCGGCCACGATCGCGTTGCTTCGAGCGCACTGGGCCTCGTACGACGCACACGCGCGGCCGGGAGTGCGCCCCGTCGCTTCGAGGGAACCGGATGCGCACCACCGGCCGTCGTTCAGGCCCGGGTGTAGCCGCCGTCGGCGAAGAGTTCGGCGCCGGTGACGAACGACGAGGCGTCCGAAGCCAGGAAGAGGGCGGCCTCGGCTATTTCCTCGGCTTCGGCCAGCCGCCCCAGTGGCACGACGGCCTCGGCGAACCGGTCGACGTCCGGCCCCGCGGCGCGCAGCAGGGCAGGGGTCCGCGTGGGTCCCGGGCTGAGGACGTTGACCCGGAATCGACGCTCTCGCGATTGCCGGGCCCAGTTGTGCACGAGGTTGCTCAACGCTGCCTTCGAGGCGCTGTAGACCTCGAGATGCTCATTGGGGCGCACGCTGTTGCTTGAGCCGATGACCAGGATGGAGGCGTTCTCCGCCAGCAGCGGAAGCGCCTTCTGGACGGTGAATAGTGGGCCCTTGACGTTGACGGCGAGTGTGAGGTCGACGTTCGCCTCGGTGTGGGCGCCGAGCGCGGCGTCCGCGACGATTCCCGCGTTGGCCACCAGCACGTCGATGCGTCCGGCCTCCTCGCGGACTCGCGCGTAGAGCGCGTCCAGGTCGGCCAGGACCGAGACGTCGGATCGTACGCCGGTGGCCGCAGGGCCCATCTCCTTGACTGCCGTTTCGAGGCGGGCGATGTCCCGGCCGGTCACGAAGACCCGTGCGCCCTCTCGGACGAAGCGGTGGGCGATGGCCAGCCCGATCCCGCTGGTCCCTCCGGTGATCACGGCCACCTTCTCCTGCAGCACGCCTGGCATGTCGAACCCCTTCAGTTGTGGAATGGATCGTCCATAACGTAGGCAGTAATGGACGATCGAGTCAAGAATGGCTAGGCTGAGATCATGCCGAGACCACGCGCATTCGACGAACGCCAAGTCCTGGAGCGTGCCCGGGAACAGTTCTGGGCGACCGGCTATGCAGGAACCCGGATGGACGACATCGCCCAGGCGACCGGCCTGGGCAAGGGCAGCCTGTACGGCGCATTCGGCGACAAGGGCAAGCTGTTCCACCGTGTGTTTGGCGACTGGTGCACCGCAGTCGTTGAGGTGGCCGAAGAGCGGCTGGCAGGTGGCCCGGACGCTGAGGCCCTGGCGCGGCTGTCGGGATACGTGCACCTCATGGCGGAGAACACCGCCTCGGACGCCGAGCGCCGCGGGTGCCTGTTGGCCAAGGGCGCGGCGGAACTGGCCCAGCACGATCCGACGGTCGCCGGACGGTCGGCCGAGACCATGACGGCACTGCTGACCCTGCTGCGGACGGAGATCAGCGCCGCCCAGCGCCACGGCGACATCGATAGCGCTGCGGATCCGGAGCGGTTGGCGGCACTGCTGTTGACGGTGGTCCGCGGTATCGAGGCGGTAGGCAAGGCCGGCCTGGACCCGGAGACGCTGCGGAACATCGCAGACACCGCACTGGCGGTCCTGCCCATGCCCGAGGGGCAGAATCGCCTCGCAACCGTGCGCACTCCGGCCCGCGATAACTAACTTGGTGCCATCCCGGCCACATGATCCGCCGGACAGTGACTAGCCTTCTCGCGCGTCGTCCGCGAGTGGGACGGTGTCCTTGGTCGGCGGGGCTGTGATGGCCACAGGCTGATTGGTGTCGAGGAAGGTGATGGTCAGGTCGAGCGGCCCGTCTCCGGCGCCGGCAAGCAGGTCGCTGTGCTTGCCCCGCACGCGGAACTGTTTGGTGCGGTCGTCGCCGTCTATCCACAAGTCCATAACGAGCGGGTCGGAAACTTCCAGCTGTTGGAGCTGATCGAGGCGCTCTCCCATCAGGCCGTCGCTGTTGACCGTCCCCTTGTAGTGCGTGGTCCTGGCGCCGTCGACCGTCTCCGTGCCGATCAGCCGCAGGTCCTTGGAGTTGCTCAGAAGCGTGGCCTGCGCGGTCGGGGTTTCCTGCAGCTGGCTCGGCAGCACGCCGTAGGACTGGTTGTTCACCCCGCTGCCTCCCCATGTGGCCGGCGCAGCGCTCAGCCAGCTCTTGCCGTTCAGCTTCTGGGAACGCACCCCACTCCCGCCGACGTACATCACCTCGTCGACGAACCGGATTTCCAGCTGGCCGTCCCCGGCCCGGGCGGTCGCAGGGGTCATCTTCATACTCATGGCCAGTGGTTGCGTGTTCATAAAGGCCTCGGCATTCAAGCGGCCTTTCGCTGGCACGGTTCCGCTGATCCGATAGTGAAGCGACGTGATGTCCTCGAGGTTCTTCGCAGCCTTCGCCACGGCCGCCGCGGGAGTCACCTTGGGTGGGTCTTCAACCGCGGAATCGCTCTTGGCACCCCCTCCGCAGGCTACCGACCCCCCAGCGAGCAGTACGGCCACGAACGCCACGCTCGTCGCTCTGCGCGGTACGGAAACAAGAACGGACATTCCCACGACCCCCAAGATGGATGGCAGATCCATGCCAAGGCCGCGAGCCTAACTCGGGGTGTGTCCTGAGGTCTGCTGGGGCTCGTGAGGTATGCGCGTCCGACCTGCTCGCCCGCTTCCGGAGGCCGTACGCCTGGCCAAACCTCCAGCCCCGGAAGCTGCGGGCCATCGACCTGTCGCCACTATCGCGGGTGGTGACCTGGAAGTTCAGCCAGATCAAACCGGTGTTCACCCGACCCGGCATGTGCGCCTCCCGATGGCAGACCCGGCCGTTGCTCCGCCCAAGTGACCGGCTCGTCGGCGCGTTGGCCTCCGACCCCTGACCCCTCGATAACGGCCAGGTGTACACGGTCTCGTGCCCGCGCTTCCGTGCAGGAGCCTGGCGTGAGAGGGCAGCCGACGGCCGACAAGCGGAACAGTCTGATTAGGCCACGTCTTCCTCAAGGGCAAGCCGGATGCCGACCCGCCGCAGCCTCCGCATATCGCCGTGTGGCGCTCGGTCCGAAAGAGCGGGGACACCAAGACCCGGAAGTCCCGGCGCACGCTCGCTCTGCCGACGCGCTGCGTCGATGCTCTGTGGCAGCAATTCGAAGATCAGGGCTGGGACCGGCTCGCCGCCGACGAGAAGTGGGAGGAACACGGGCTCGTCTTCTCCTCAGCCGTCGGCAAGCCGCTCGACGCCGCCAACGTCCGCCGCGCCTTCCGCCAGGCACTCAAGGACGTCGACGGGATCGACGCCGACGAGTGGACTCCGCGGGAGCTCCGGCACAGCTTCGTGTCGCTGCTATCTGACCGTGGCGTGCCGCTGGAAGTGATTTCGCGGCTCGTCGGGCACTCTGGGACGGCTGTGACGGAGGAGGTCTACCGGAAGCAGATCAGGCCCGTCATCCAGACCGGGGCCGTCGCCATGGACGGCATCTTCGGCACCGATCCGTGGCGGCCGTAGCCGTCGTAGTCACGCAGCCGGCCACTCAGGAATCGATAGTCACGCAGTTAGACACGCAGCAACGCCAGAGGGCCCTTACCGATTCGGTAAGGGCCCTCTGAACTGCGGTTTAACTGTCGGGGTGGCGGGATTTGAACCCACGACCTCTTCGTCCCGAACGAAGCGCGCTGCCAAGCTGCGCTACACCCCGATGTCGCTGCTTGTCCTGCTTGTCGCGGCGACGTCGTTTACTTTAGCCCACCGGTGGCCCGAGACGAAATCCGGTTTTGGCGCGGTGGCTGAGCGGGTTCGGGCGGGCGTGGTCGAGGGCCACGAGGACGACCGCGAGGGCGTAGAAGGAGAGGCCGAGGAGCAGGGCGTTGGCGAGGGCGTGTTTGTAGCCGTGGGCCTCGACGTCGAAGAAGGGGTAGAGGTAGCGGCCCGGGGCGCCGGCCGGGATCAGCTGGGCGCGGGCGAGGCAGAACGCCAGGTAGGCGACGGGGTAGATCATCCAGGTGGCGGCCCGGCGCAGGCGCAGTCGGCCGGGGGGCGTCAGCAGCAGCCAGTCCAGGACGGCGGCCGTCGGGGTCACCGTGTGGATGAGATGGCCGGCGACCAGGTGCCAGCCGGTGGGCGCGGTCGTCGTGCCGGTCACCGAGAAGGGGACCGCCGCGTCCGTCAGGAGCAGGTGGTAGACCAGGCCGGTGATCGTGACGTAGAGCAGTGCGGCGCCGGTCAGGGCGGCGGGGAGGGGGCGACGGGCCGTCCATGCGCGGCGGGCGGAGAGCAGCGTGACCAGAGCCAGCAGGATGTTGCTCTGGATCGCGAAGTGACTCAGGACCCGCAAGGGGCTGCCCAGCATGAAGGCCAGCGTCACGCCCGCGGCAGCCGTGCTGGCCAGGAGCAGGCGGACGACGGCGGCCAGCGGGCGGCGTACGGGGGCCACCACCGCCGAGGCGGGGACGGAGGAGAGAAGTAGCGCGTGGGTCCGCGGGATCGCGGGCAGATCCGGGATGTCCCTGGGTATCGGCGCGGTCATACCCTCACGCTAGGCAAGCGCGGCAAAAGGGGCGATACGGGTGGACCGTCCGAGTGAAAGCGCTGCCGTACCTGTTCCGCGCCCCCGCCGCGCGCCCTCGGCCTTCCCCTTCCGCCTTTCCCGCCTCTTCGGCCTCCGCCTCTTCCCCTCCTAGTCCTTCCCGACCAAGGTCAGCAAGGTCACCTCTGGCGGGCAGGCGAACCGTACCGGCGTGTAGCGGTTGGTTCCGCAGCCTGCCGAAACGTGCAGGTAGGACGTGTGGCCCTCCGCCGTGTGCGTCGAGAGGCCCTTCACGCGCTTCGCGTCCAGGTCGCAGTTGGTGACCAGGGCGCCGTAGAAGGGGACGCAGATCTGGCCGCCGTGGGTGTGGCCGGCCAGGATCAGGGGGTAGCCGTCCGCCGTGTAGGCGTCCAGGACCCGCAGGTACGGCGCGTGCACCACGCCCATCGAGAAGTCGGACGACGTCGACGGGCCGCCGGCCACCTTCGCGTAGCGGTCGCGCTTGATGTGCGGGTCGTCCAGACCCGTCAGCTCGATCGACGCGCCCTCGACCTTCAGCACGCCCCGGGTGTTCGTCAGGTTCAGCCAGCCCGCCGCGTCGAAACCCTCGCGCAGGTCCTCCCACGGGTTGTGGACCACGTCGACGACCGGCGGGTTGCCGTTCAGGCCGTGGCGTCCCTGGGCCTTCTCGAGGAGATAGCGGGCGGGATTACGCGGCCGCGGGCCGTAGTAGTCGTTCGAGCCGAAGACGTACGCGCCCGGGAACTCCATCAGCGGGCCCAGGGCGTCCAGGACCTCGGGCACGCCCTCCGGGTCGGACAGGTTGTCGCCCGTGTTGATCACGAAGTCGGGGCGCAGGCCGGCCAGGGAACGCAGCCAGCGCTGCTTCTTGCGCTGTCCGCCGACCATGTGGATGTCGGAGACCTGCAACACGCGCAGGGGACGCATCCCGGCGGGGAGGACGGGGACCGTCACCCGTCGCAGGCGGAACGAGCGGGCTTCGAAGCCCGCCGCGTACACCAGACCGGCGGCGCCGGCCGCCGCAATGGACAGTGGTACTCCGTATCGCGCGCGCATACGTCCATCGTGTCAGACGCCGCCAACGTCCTTTGCCCCGCCGCCCCTTAAATCGGGGCGTGCGGCTACCGACACCTGCGACAATCACACGCATGACCACGCTCAAGTCGAAGCTGCAGGAAGACCTCAACGCCGCGATCAAGGAGCGCGACGAGCTCCGCTCCTCGACGCTCCGGCTCACGCTGACCGCCATCACCAAGGAGGAGGTCGCGGGCAAGGAGAAGCGCGAGCTCTCCGACGACGAGGTCCTCAAGGTGATCACCAAGGAGGCGAAGAAGCGCCGTGAGGCCGCCGACGCCTTCGCGCAGGGTGGGCGGGCCGCATCGGCCGAGCGGGAGAAGGCGGAGGGCGAGCTGCTCGCCACCTACCTGCCCAAGCAGCTCGGCGAAGAGGAGCTGCACGACATCGTCGCCCAGGCCGTCGCGGAGGCGAGGGCGGCCGGTGCCGAGGGGCCGCGGGCGATGGGCGCCGTCATGAAGATCGTGAACCCGAAGGTGGCGGGTCTGGCCGAGGGCGGCCGCGTCGCCGCTGTCGTGAAGAAGCTGCTCGCGGGCTGACCCCGGGCCAAGCCGGTCCGCCCCCGGGACCAGCCCCCGGGCTGATCCCGGGGGCTGACCCCGGGTTTAACCGGTCCCAGTCCACCCTCGGGCTGAGTCCGAGCTGACCCAGCGCCCCCCAGTCCACCCCCAGTCCATCCCTGGGCTGATCCCGGGCTGCCCCCGGATTTCTGCCCCGGGCTGGCCCCGGGCACGTGCCTCTTCTGTACATCCGCCTCCGCCGAGCGCCACGGGCCCCAAACGGCGTACGGCGCCCGCACGGCGTACGGCGCCCGCACGGCGCCCGGCGCCCGGCGCCCGCACGGCGAGCGGCCGCGCACGACGAACGGCCCTCGCACGGCGACCGGTCCCCGCACGACGAACGGCCCCCACCTCGCCGTACGAGAAGAATTCCCGTACGAGAAGCAGGGGCCGTTCGCAATGGGGCCGTTCGCTGGAGGGCCGGTCGCCTCAGTCTCAGCCGCGTCCGCCGTTGCCGTTTCCGTTGCTCTGGCCCTGGAAGAACGTGCCTCCGTCGTTGGAGTTGCCGCCGTTCGTCGTGCCGTTGGTGAGCAGGCCGGTGAGGAAGCCGTCGTCCTCGTTGCCGGTGTTGCCGGTGTTGCCGTCCCCGTTGTCGCCGTCGTCGTTGTTCTCGTTGCCGCGGTCCTTGTCGGGCGGCTTCGGGATGTCGACGAGGTTGAAGGGCGGGGCTTCCTTGCCCTCGAGCGCGCCGGTCATGGCGTCGCGCCAGATCGGTCCGGGGGTGTCGCCGCCGTAGACCTGGGAGTGGTAGACGCCGCCGATGGTGATGTTGGTCATCTCGACCTTCTGGGTGGCGCTGCCGACCCAGACGGCGCCCGCGAGGTTCGGGGTGTAACCGACGAACCAGGCGTTCTTGCGGGAGTCCGTGGTACCGGTCTTACCGGCGTTCGCGCGGCCGGACAGGCCGGCCTGCTGGCCGGTACCGGAGTCGGTCACACCGCTCAGCAGCGTGTTGACGGTGTCCGCGGTCTTCTCGCTCATCGCGCGCGAGCAGGTCGACTTCGGCACCTCCAGCGACTTCTTCGCGCCGCCCACGGTCTGGGTGATCGACTCGATCGCGACCGGGGTGCAGTACATGCCCCGGCTGGCGAAGGCCGCGTACGCGCTCGCCATCGTCAGGGGGGAGAGGCCGGTGGAGCCGAGGGTCATCGACGAGGGCACCTCGGGGACCTTGTCGCCGTTGCCCTGGACCACGCCCAGCTTGTCGGTCATCTTCACCACGGGGCACATGCCGATGTCGGCGAGCATCTGCACGAAGTAGGTGTTGACCGACAGTTCCATGGCCTTCTTCAGCTGGTACGGGCCCTTCTCGGACTCGCTCTCGTTCTCCAGCTTGTCATTGCCCTCGTTGGTCCACGGCTTGCTGCTGCACGTCTGGACGGTGTCCGGGTACGGCATCTCGTACGGCGCCGGGTAGCTCTGGTTCGCCGGGCGGCCCTCCTCCAGCGCGGCCGCGGCCACGAACGGCTTGAAGGTGGAGCCGGTCGGGAAACCGTAGTTCGAGCCGCCCATGGAGGCGTTGACGGAGTAGTTGTACTCGGTCTCGTTCTTGCCGTAGCCGTACGGCTTCGACTGGCCCATGCCGAGGATCTTGCCGGTGCCGGGCTCGACGAGCGTGGCGGCCGCGGCGACCTTGTCCGACTTGTAGACGTGGTCCTTGAGCGAGTCCTGGACGGACTTCTGGGACTGCGGTTCGAGCGTCGTCCTGATCGTCAGGCCGCCCTGGTTCCAGAGCTTCGCCCGCACTTCCTTGGTCTTGCCGAAGACCGGGTCGCTGAGGAAGACGCGTTCCACGTACTTGCAGAAGAAGCTGGCGCCCTTCACGGCGGTGATGCAGCCGTTCTTCGGCTGGGTGACCTTCAGGCCGAGCGGGGCCTGCTGCGCCTTCGCGGCCTCGGCCTGGGTGATGTCACCGACCTCGGCCATGCGCTGCAGCACGACGTTTCGGCGGTTGGTGGCCGTGACGTCGTCCTTGACCGGGTCGTAGACGCTCGGGGACTGGACGATGCCGGCCAGCAGCGCCGCCTGGGGGAGGGTGAGGTCCTTGGCGTGCGTGGAGAAGTAGCGCTGTGAGGCCGCCTCGACGCCGTATGCCTGCTCGCCGAAGAACGTGATGTTCAGGTAGTTCTCGAGGATCTTCTTCTTGCCGAGCTCCTCCTCCACCTGGATCGCGTACTTCAGCTCCTTGATCTTGCGGCCGATGGTCTGCTCGGTGGCCTGCGCGACCTTCGTCGGGTCGTCGCCCGCCTCCTCCACGAAGACGTTCTTCACGTACTGCTGGGTGAGCGTGGAGGCGCCCTGGGATACGCCGCTGCTCTGCACGTTCTTGTTGAGCGCGCGGAGCATGCCCTTCAGGTCGACCGCGCCGTGCTCGTAGAAGCGCGAGTCCTCGATCGCGACGATCGCCTTCTGCATGTACGGCGACATGTTCTTGAGGTCGACCACCGTGCGGTCCCGCGAGTAGACCGTGGCGATCTGGCCGCCTTCGGCGTCGAGGATCGTGGTGCGCTGGCTCAGCGGGGGCGTCTTGAGGTTGGCCGGGAGTTCGTCGAACGACTCCACCGACCCCTTGGCGGCGAGGCCCAGCGCGCCGAACGCGGGCAGGGCGATACCGGCCAGCAGGGCTCCCGCGAGCACACTGACACCGAGGAACTTGGCGGCCTGCTGCGTTGGCGACAGACCACCGCCCGAGCGCTTCTTTGGCATGGGGGCAGCCTACGTTCTCATTCGCCGGACACGCGTCAATGCCTTGGCCTAAGCTGCTCTCAACTGTCACAGCAGCAGGGCTACGTATCAATACGTCCGGCGACCCCGAATCGTTCCGGAGGTTCCCCGACTTTCTGATGGGGACGTGTCCGAATCCGCCTTGTGTGTCACCCGGCGTCCGTTGTGACTCAACTGAACTATCCCGGTTGCCGGGAAAGTCGCATATGTCGCGGGCTCACTCCCCCGGGTGATCTGCCGCTTACGCATAGTCCGTTCGGGCCATTCAAGATTGGGCCCGAAGGGGGTGTTGCGCTGTGCCCACCTTCCGTAACGTCCTCAACTGGCGGCGGTGAATATGCCGCTGCCGCCGTGGGGGAGCCTCGATTCGGGAGAGGACGGCGCCGGTATGGGCTGGGTAACCGACTGGAGTGCGCAGGCTGCCTGCCGCACTACCGATCCGGATGAACTGTTCGTTCAGGGAGCAGCGCAGAACAGGGCCAAGGCGGTGTGCACCGGATGTCCGGTACGCACCGAGTGCCTGGCCGACGCGCTCGACAACCGTGTCGAGTTCGGTGTGTGGGGAGGCATGACCGAGCGCGAGCGCCGCGCACTGCTGCGCAGGCGTCCGACTGTGACCTCCTGGCGCCGCCTGCTGGAGACGGCGCGTTCGGAGTACGAGCGTGGGGCCGGCATCCTGCCGCTCGACGACGACCAGATCTACGAGAACTACGCGGCGGTGGGCTGAGGAGAACCCTCGGCTCAGGCGTCGGCAGCCTCGGGCAGCTCCGGCTGGTTGGCCGCGAGCCGGTTCCCGATGTCCCGCAGCCCCGTGAGGTCATGCACGTCGCCGGGGAGCGCGGCCACTTCGGACACCGCGACCTCGGGGTGCAGCGCGGTGAAGCGGTCACGCGTGCGCTGCTCACGGGAGAGCAGGTGCATGCGTTCCGCGTGCAGTCTCAGCAGGGCTGCGGTGAGGTCGTCCACGGTCCGGTCCGCGTCCGCGCCGGAAGGCACGCCGGTGTGCGTGTCGGCGCTCGCTGTCCGGTCCGTGTCGGTGGCCGTGGGCCGGTTCGCGCCGGTGGGGGCGTCGCGCTCCGGATCGGTTGCGGGAGATTCTGAACTGCCGTACGTGTCGGGAGAGTTACGAAGACCAGCTTTCCCGCCGTCCTGATCCACAATGCGGGGCTCTTCAAGATTTTCCGCAGCACGGGTATGGACGAGGTCGAGGTTCTCCGCAGCGGCGAGCGCCCGCTCGGCGGACAGCTGGGCGGCGCCGCTGCCGTGCACGCGGTTCAGCACCAGGCCGGCCAGTGGCATGTCCTCGGCTGCCAGCCGCTCCACGAAGTACGCGGCCTCCCGCAGCGCGTCCCGCTCGGGAGCCGCCACCACCAGGAACGCCGTGCCGGGCGCCTGGAGCAGTTTGTACGTGGCGTCCGCGCGCGTACGAAAGCCGCCGAACATCGAGTCCATCGCCGCGATGAACGTCTGCACGTCCTTCAGCAGCTGTCCGCCGAGCACCTTGCCGAGCGCGCCGGTCATCATCGACATCCCGACGTTCAGGAACTTCATCCCCGCGCGGCCCCCGACCTTGGCGGGCGCGAGCAGGACGCGGATCAGCTTGCCGTCCAGGAACGACCCGAGCCGCTTGGGCGCGTCAAGGAAGTCCAGCGCCGAGCGGGACGGCGGTGTGTCGACGACGATCAGGTCCCACTCGTCGCGCGCGCGCAGCTGTCCCAGCTTCTCCATCGCCATGTACTCCTGCGTGCCCGCGAAGCCCGCCGAGAGCGACTGGTAGAACGGGTTGCCCAGGATCGCGGTCGCCCGGTCGCCGTCCGCGTGCGCCTCGACGATCTCGTCGAAGGTGCGCTTCATGTCGAGCATCATGGCGTGCAGTTCGCCGTCCCCCTCGACGCCTTTGACGCGGCGCGGGGTGTTGTCCAGCGAGTCGATGCCCATGGACTGGGCGAGCCGGCGGGCCGGATCGATGGTCAGGACCACCACCTTGCGGCCCCGCTCGGCCGCCCGGAGCCCCAGCGCCGCCGCCGTGGTCGTCTTGCCGACGCCGCCCGAGCCGCAGCACACCACGATGCGGGTCGACGGGTCGTCGAGCAGTGGGTCGAGGTCCAGCACGGGCGCGGAGGAGATGCGCCGGGTGCTTCCCTGGTCGTGAGTCTGGTCCGGACTCATGCGATCCCCTGCTTCCGCAGTTCGTTGGCGAGCTGGTACAGGCCCGCGAGGTCCATGCCCTCGGCGAGCAACGGCAGTTCGTGCAGTGGCAGGTCGAGTTCGCCGAGGGCCGCGCGCTGCTCGTGCTCCAGCGCGTGCCGCTCGGCGTACTCCTCGGCCTGCTGGAGGAGCGGATCCACCAGCCGCTCGGCGTGCCCCCCGCGCCGCGCTCCGCCGAGCCCGGCGGCGGACAGCGACCGGGCGACAGAGGAACGAGTCACGCTCCGTACGAGTTCCAGTCCGTCCTCGTCCAGCACCTCGGGCCGCACCATGTTGACGATGACCCGCCCCACCGGAAGCTTCGCCGCCCGCAGCTCGGCGATACCGTCCGCGGTCTCCTGGACGGGCATCTCCTCGAGCAGGGTCACCAGGTGCACGGCCGTCTCCGACGACTTCAGCACTCGCATCACGGCCTGCGCCTGATTGTGTATCGGGCCGATCCTGGCCAGCCCGGCGACCTCGTCGTTGACGTTCAGGAAGCGGGTGACGCGTCCCGTGGGCGGGGCGTCCATGACGACGTAGTCGTACACGAACCGTCCGTTGCGGTCCTTGCGGCGTACCGCCTCGCACGCCTTGCCGGTGAGGAGCACGTCCCTCACGCCGGGCGCGATGGTGGTGGCGAAGTCGATGGCGCCGAGCTTCTTCAGGGCCCGTCCGGCGCCTCCCAGTTTGTAGAACATCTGGAGGTAGTCCAGAAGGGCCAGTTCGGGATCGATGGCCAGTGCGTACACCTCACCGCCCCCCGAGGCGACGGCGATCTTGCGTTCCTCATAGGGCAACGCCTGAGTCTCGAAGAGCTGTGCGATGCCCTGCCGACCCTCCACCTCGACGAGAAGCGTCCGCTTCCCTGCCGTGGCGAGGGCCAGCGCGAGGGCCGCGGCGACCGTCGTCTTACCGGTCCCGCCCTTGCCACTGACGACCTGGAGCCTGCTCACGTCTTCGAGCGTAACCATTCGGCGCCCGAGGCAATCGGGAGACTGTGGACAAGGGGGGCCGATATCGGCCACATGGCCCGTGGAACGGGCCCTCCGACGACAGCGGATACAGTCGGCCCCATGACCAAGTGGGAATACGCAACCGTGCCGCTGCTCGTCCACGCAACGAAGCAGATTCTGGACACCTGGGGCGAGGACGGCTGGGAGCTCGTCCAGGTCGTGCCCGGGCCGAACAACCCGGAGCAGCTCGTCGCCTACCTGAAGCGGGCGAAGGCGTGAGCGCGGTCGAGACGAGGCTCGCCGAGCTCGGGCTGACCCTGCCGGCGGTCGTGCCGCCCCTCGCGGCCTACCAGCCCGCCGTGCGGTCCGGACCGTACGTGTACACGGCCGGCCAGCTGCCCATGGTGGACGGCAAGCTGCCGATCACCGGCAAGGTCGGCGCCGAGGTCACCCCAGAGGAGGCCAAGGAGCTGGCCCGCACCTGCGCGCTGAACGCCCTGGCCGCCGTCAAGTCGGTCGCGGGCGACCTGGACCGCATCGCGCGCGTGGTGAAGGTCGTCGGCTTCGTGGCGTCGGCCTCGGACTTCACCGGCCAGCCCGCCGTCCTCAACGGCGCGAGCGAACTGCTGGGCGAGGTCCTCGGCGACAAGGGCGTGCACGCGCGCAGCGCGGTGGGTGTCGCGGTGCTGCCGCTGGACGCGCCCGTCGAGGTCGAGATCCAGGTGGAGCTCGTCCCGTAGTCGCTTCCGTCCCGTAGGCGCCTCCGCCCTGTGGGCGCCTTCCGGACGCCCTCCCGGGTGCCGCGCCGGCATCCCGGAGGCGTCCCCCCAGGCACCCCGTGGAGGGGCTCTGACCTCGGGGGCCTCTCGAACATTCGCGCACCACGGGATAGCCTCGCGACCATGGCGAATGGGCAGTGGTTCCCCCAGGACTGGCCGGAACGCATCCGCGCGCTCGCGGACGGCGCCCTCACTCCGGTCGTCCCGAAGCGCGCGGCCACCGTCATGCTCCTGAAGGACACCGACGGCGGCCCTGTCGTCCACATGCTGCGCAGACGCGCTTCCATGGCCTTCGCCGGTGGCGCGTACGCCTATCCCGGTGGCGGCGTCGACCCACGCGACGACGACCTTCACGTCCGCTGGGCGGGCCCCACGCGCGCGTGGTGGGCCGAGCGGCTGGGCGTCGACGAGACGGCGGCCCAGGCGATCGTCTGCGCGGCGGTGCGCGAGACCTACGAGGAGGCCGGCGTCCTGCTCGCCGGACCGACGCCCGATTCCGTCGTGGGCGACACCACGGGCGCCGACTGGGAGACCGACCGGGCCGCGGTGGCCGCCCGTGAAGTGTCCTTCGCCGAGTTCCTCGACCGCCGTGGCCTGGTCCTGCGCTCCGACCTCCTCGGAGCCTGGACACGGTGGATCACGCCGGAGTTCGAGTCCCGTCGTTACGACACCTGGTTCTTCGTGGCCGCGCTTCCCGAGGGCCAGCGCACCCGCAACGCCTCCACCGAGGCCGACCGCACGGTGTGGATCCGCCCGGCGGACGCGGCGGCCTCGTACGACAGGGGCGAGCTGCTGATGATGCCGCCCACGATCGCGACGCTGCGCCGGCTCGTCCCGTACGCCACGGCCGCCGAGGCACTCGCCGCGGCCCCGGAGCGCGACCTGACGCCGGTCCTGGCGCGGGCCCGCCTGGAGGAGGGCGAGGTCGTGCTGTCGTGGCCGGGGCACGACGAGTTCACCAAGCACATCCCGACGGAGACGACCGCCGTGGCGGACCCGACCGCCGTGACGGACGCGCGCGGGGGCTCCGCATGACGCACACGGACTTCCGCAGGCGGGCGGACGCGAGCGGTCTTCGACACCGGCCCCGTGGCGACCGGCGGGTCCTTCACGGGCCCCTCCTGCCGCCTGGAGCGCCTCGATGCGCCGCGCCGGTCGCCGGCCCCGGCCGCCCAGGTGACGTTCCGTCCAGCCCTATGGAAGGCCCGTTCGCATGACCGACGCAGCCGCTCTCCCCGGACAGCCGCGAGGCGGGGTCCTCTCCGGCCCGGCCACCCCGCGCGCGGTCAACGTCCTCGCGCCGAACGCGTCCGCGATGACCCTGGACGGCACGAACACCTGGATCGTGTCGGAGCCCGACTCGGACCTCGCGGTCGTCATCGATCCGGGCCCGCTGGACGACGGCCATCTCCGCGCGGTCGTCGACACCGCCGAACGGGCCGGCAAGCGCGTCGCGCTGACCCTGCTGACGCACGGCCACCCCGATCACGCCGAGGGCGCAGCCCGCTTCGCCGCGCTGACCGGCACGAAGGTGCGGGCCCTGGACCCGGCGCTGCGGCTGGGCGATGAGGGTCTGGCCGCCGGGAACGTGATCACGGTGGGCGGCCTGGAACTGCGGGTCGTCCCGACGCCCGGTCACACCGCCGACTCCCTCTGCTTCCACCTCCCGGCCGACCGGGCCGTGCTGACCGGCGACACGGTCCTCGGCCGGGGTACGACCGTCGTCGCGCATCCCGACGGCCGCCTGGGCGACTACCTGGACTCCCTGCGCCGGCTGAGGTCCCTCACGGTCGACGACGGCGTCCACACCGTCCTCCCGGGCCACGGACCGGTCCTGGAGGACGCACAGGGCGTCGTGGAGTTCTACCTCGCCCACCGTGCCCACCGCCTCGCCCAGGTCGAGACGGCCGTCGAGGACGGCTACGGCACCCCCGCCCAGGTCGTCGCCCGTGTGTACGCCGACGTCGACCGCTCGCTGTGGCCGGCGGCCGAGTTGTCCGTACGGGCGCAGCTGGAGTACCTGAGGGAGCACGGGCTCATCCAGGGACCGGCCTAAGGCTCCTTGGGCCTGTCGGCCTTCACGCCGTGCACGCGCGCGTACTCCTCGGCGAGCCAGGGGCCGAGATCGTCGACGTAGGACGCGAGGACCGCGCTGTCGCCGGTCGGCTCGTAGCCGAGGACAGCCGCCGCCCGCAGCTCCTCCGCACGCTGCGGGTAGTAGAGGCCGAAGGCCTCCGCCATCTCGTGCAGGTCGCTCGTCCAGCCGTTCCAGCGGGGCATGACGAGCGTGAACGCGGTGCGCACGAGCCGACGGGACATGACCCGGACGAGAGGTCGCAGGGCCTCCTCGGAGTCGGCCGCCGAGGCGATGCGCTCGCGCCAGCGCGGCAGGACGAGGGCGAGGTCGCCGTTGGTCTCGCGCGCGAGCAGGGAGTCCGGACGGTAGTGCGGGAGGTACTCGGCGAGATCCTCTCCGAGCAGCGGCGTGCACAGGCACGCGAGGAACCACCCCAGGTCGTGTCTCTCCAGGTCGCTGAGCACGCGCGCGTGGCCGACGAGCAGCGTCCCGCCACCGTCGATCTGCGGGAACTCCTTGTCGAGGGCCTCGTCGAGCGCACGGCCGTCGGTCCGGTCGGCGTCGGTCGGCTCCTCCCGCAGGACGACGAGAAGGTCCAGATCGCTGCGGCCCTCACGCGCGGTACCGCGCGGAATCGACCCGTAGAGGTACGCGCTGTGCAGCCGGTCTCCGAAGACGTCCGGGATCCGTTCCCGGGCCGCCAGCACGACGGGCCGAAAAGCGTCGGCCACGCGCGCGAGGGAGCCTTCGCGCGCGATGTTTCCCCGGGAGTCGAGGCCTCGGAAGAGAGACGTTTCTGCCATGAGCCCACTGTGCTGCCTCACAAGCGTTCCGGCGGACCGTTTTCCGGCGGGGGAGGCGGCACGACAGTCAGCGCGGGAGGAGGCACGCTGTGGACGCCGGCACGGGGGCGGAGGCCGGTGCGGACGCGGACGCGGAGACAAGCCCGTCCTGCGAAGGAGGGCAAGCCCCTCAGGGCCGACCGCCGACCGCCGACAAACGACAGCCGGGGACGCCGGCCCCGGTCACGCTCACACCGGCGACCGGCGACCGGCGACCGGCGACCGGCGAACCGAGCCGCCGACGAAGCTCACACAGTCGACCTCGTCGGCCTCGTAGGCCGTGGCCGACGCGACGGCTAGCGTGACCGCTTGGCCAGTCGCTCCACGTCCAGCAGGATGACCGCACGTGCCTCCAGGCGCAGCCACCCGCGCTGGGCGAAGTCCGCCAGCGCCTTGTTCACGGTCTCGCGCGACGCGCCGACGAGCTGGGCCAGCTCCTCCTGCGTCAGGTCGTGGACGACGTGGATGCCCTCTTCGGACTGCACGCCGAAGCGGCGCGAGAGGTCCAGCAGAGCACGGGCCACCCGGCCGGGGACATCCGAGAAGACCAGGTCCGACATGGCGTCGTTGGTCTTGCGCAGACGCCGCGCGACGGCGCGCAGCAGCGCGGTGGCCACCTCGGGCCGGGCGTTCAGCCAGGGCTGGAGGTCGCCGTGGCCGAGACCGAGGAGCTTGACCTCGGTGAGGGCGGTGGCGGTCGCCGTGCGCGGGCCCGGGTCGAAGAGCGACAGCTCTCCGATCAGCTCGCTGGGACCCACCACGGCCAGCATGTTCTCCCGGCCGTCCGGGGAGGTGCGGTGGAGCTTGACCTTGCCCTCGGTGACGACGTAGAGCCGGTCGCCCGGGTCACCTTCGTGGAAGAGGGAGTCACCACGGGCCAGAGTCACCTCGCTCATGGAGGCGCGCAGTTCTGCGGCCTGCTCGTCGTCGAGTGCCGCGAAGAGCGGGTTGCGCCGCAGAACGTCGTCCACGAGTTCTCTCCTTGTCGACCTGCTCAGGGGATCTTGCTCCCCCGCTTACCAGGGGACCGTGTTCCCCATTTTGCTGGACGTTCCAAAACAGTGTGATCTGTCACAAGGATGCCGCACACGTGTCCCGAGGTAAGCGGCAGGGGTCCAATTGGGGGCCGATCTTCAGGGTCCGGGGCGGATGTCGGTGTCGGGCTTTAGGCTGGCCGAGTGTCCAAAACGCCGGTGAGAGCACAGGCCAAGGGGGCTGGGCGGGTGGCTGTACGTCGCGTTTCCGCTGTGGGCGAACAGGACCCCGGCGGTGGTAGGAAAGCGTCAAAGGTGACAAACGAGATGCCTGCGAAGAAAGCGGCCGACAGTGGTAAGGCGGCCGTCAAGAAGGTCGCGGCCAAGCGCGCCGCAACCAAGGCCCCGACGGACAAGGCCCCGACTGACAAGGACGCAGCGCGCAAGGACGCACCGGGCAGAGGGGCCGCGGAGAAGGACGCCGTGAGCAGGAGTGCCGCGGTGGGCAAGCCCGAGTCCCGTACCGCTCTCGTCCGCCGTGCCCGTCGCATCAACCGCGAGCTAGCCGAGATCTACCCCTATGCCCATCCCGAGCTGGACTTCGAGAATCCGTTCCAACTGGTGGTCGCCACCGTTCTGTCCGCCCAGACCACCGACCTGCGGGTGAACCAGACCACGCCCGCCCTCTTCGCCAAGTACCCCACCCCCGAGGACCTCGCCGCCGCCGCTCCGGAGGAGGTCGAGGAGATCCTCCGTCCCACCGGCTTCTTCCGGGCCAAGACCAAGTCGGTGATGGGTCTCTCCAAGGCCCTGGTGGAGGAGTTCGGCGGTGAGGTCCCCGGTCGGCTCGAGGACCTGGTCAAGCTGCCTGGCGTCGGCCGCAAGACCGCCTTCGTGGTGCTGGGGAACGCGTTCGGCCGGCCCGGGATCACCGTGGACACGCACTTCCAGCGGCTCGTACGGCGCTGGCGGTGGACGGAGGCGACCGAGCCCGACAAGATCGAGGCGGCCGTCGGCGCGCTCTTCCCCAAGAGTGACTGGACGATGCTTTCGCACCACGTGATCTTCCACGGCCGCCGCATCTGCCACGCCCGCAAGCCGGCCTGCGGCGCCTGTCCCATCGCCCCGCTCTGCCCGGCGTACGGCGAGGGCGAGACGGACCCGGAGAAGGCGAAGAAGCTGCTGAAGTACGAGAAGGGCGGCTTCCCCGGCCAGCGTCTGAACCCGCCCCAGTCCTACCTGGACGCGGGCGGCAGGCCGGCCCCGCCGCTGGGGGCCGGATGAGGGAAGGGCTGACGCCGGTCGGCACCCGAACGACGCGTACGACCCGCACGATGCGGACGACCCGCAGGACGCGTGCCGCCCACGCGACGGGTACGGCCGCCACGACGCGTACGACTCGCATGACGCGTGCCGGCCGCACGACGGGTACAAGGGGTACGGCACGCAGGACACCTGCGGCGACGGGTACGGCCCGCACGACGGGTGCGGCCCGCAGGACACCCGTGACACACACGATCGGGGGACGGCCCGCGGAACGATCTGTCGGTTCCCGGGCGTTGGACAGGGCAGAACGGGGGGTGGTGTGCCGATGACACGTGCGAGCAACACGCAGGGCGGTGCGGTGGCGCTGAGCAAAGAAGGCCTGCCCGCCTGGCTGGACCCGGTGGTGCACGCTGTGGAGACGGTCCAGCCCCTCCAGCTCAGCCGCTTCCTGCCCCCGGAGAACGGCGCGGGGCGCCAGTCCGCCGTCCTGATCCTGTTCGGTGAGGGGGAGCGCGGCCCCGAGCTGTTGCTCATGGAGCGCGCCAGCTCCCTGCGCTCCCACCCCGGCCAGCCCTCTTTCCCGGGTGGCGCCCTCGACCCGCAGGACGGCGACCCGCACGGCGACGGGCCGCTCCGGGCCGCCCTGCGCGAGGCCGAGGAGGAGACCGGGCTCGATCCGGCCGGCGTCCAGCTCTTCGGTGTGCTGCCCAAGTTGTACATCCCGGTCAGCGGCTTCGTCGTCACCCCGGTTCTGGGCTGGTGGCGTGAGCCGAGCCCGGTCGGCGTCGTCGACCCGGCGGAGACGGCCCGCGTCTTCACCGTTCCCGTGGCGGATCTCACGGACGCGGACAACCGTGCCATGGCCTTGCACCCCAGTGGTCACCGCGGCCCGGCATTTCTGGTCGAATCCGCCCTGGTGTGGGGTTTCACGGCCGGTGTGATCGACCGCCTGCTGCACTTCGCGGGCTGGGAGCGCCCCTGGGACCGCGAGAAGCAGGTCCCGCTCGACTGGCGGTCATGACAGGGTGTCCACCGTGCTGTGTATGTCCGGGGGAAGCTGTGCCCCATCGCCGCTTCGCGGCGGGTCGGACCCCCGGCCGGCCTGTGGTGACCGCGAATTGACGAGGCGAGGCGCGAAGCGGTGAACGTGCTGGACATCCTGTTGTCGGTAGCGGCCGTCTGGTTCGCGGTCGTCGGCTACCGCCAGGGCTTCGTCGTCGGGATCCTGTCGGTGATCGGTTTCCTGGGGGGCGGCCTCGTCGCCGTATACCTGCTGCCCGTGATCTGGGACGCGTTGACCGACAACTCCGAGGTGAGCACCACGGCCGCCGTCGTCGCGGTCATCGTCGTGATCGTCTGCGCCTCGATCGGCCAGGCCCTCACCACCCACCTCGGCAACAAGCTGCGCCGGTACATCACCTGGTCGCCGGCCCGCGCGCTGGACGCGACCGGCGGCGCGCTGGTCAACGTCGTGGCGATGCTGCTGGTGGCGTGGCTGATCGGATCCGCCCTCGCCGGCACCACCCTGCCCACGCTGGGCAAGGAGGTCCGCAGCTCCAAGGTGCTGCACGGGGTGTCCGACGCGCTGCCCGACCGGGCCGACACCTGGTTCGCCGACTTCTCCTCCGTCCTCGCGCAGAACGGCTTCCCGCAGGTCTTCAGCCCGTTCTCCAACGAGCCGATCACCGACGTCCAGCCGCCCGACCCGGCCCTGGCGAACAGCGCGGTGGCCAAGCGCGCGCAGCGTTCCATCGTCAAGGTCATGGGCACCGCGGAGAGCTGCGGCAAGGTCCTGGAAGGCACCGGCTTCGTCTTCGGTGAGCGTCGCGTCATGACCAACGCGCACGTCGTGGGCGGCGTCGACGAACCCACCGTCCAGATAGGCGGCGAGGGCCGCAAGTACGACGCCACGGTCGTCCTGTACGACTGGAAGCGCGACATCGCCGTCCTGGACGTACCCGATCTCGACGCGCCCGTGCTGGAGTTCACCACCAAGGACGCGGTGAGCGGTGACGACGCGATCGTCGCCGGGTTCCCGGAGAACGGGTCGTACGACGTCCGCGCCGCGCGGGTGCGCGGTCGCATCACGGCCAACGGCCCGGACATCTACCACCGCACCACCGTGCGCCGTGACGTGTACTCGCTGTTCACGACGGTCCGTCAGGGCAACTCCGGAGGCCCGCTGCTCACCACCGACGGCAAGGTGTACGGCGTGGTCTTCGCGAAGTCCCTCGACGACGCCGAAACCGGCTACGCCCTCACCGCGGACGAGATTCAGCAGGACATCACCGAGGGGCGTACCGCGGGCCAGCAGGTGGACAGCGACAGCTGCGCCCTTTGACGAACACCGGAGAGGATCCTGCCGAGGGGCCCCGCCAAGGGCCCCTCGAATCCTTCGCCGGGTCAGCCTCGAGGGTGACGCAAGCGGACCGAGACCCAACGGGCCCGGCGGCGCAGGATGCGCGGAATGCCCACTCGGAGCTCGGAGCCCGGCAGTTGCGGGTCGGCACCTCGTTGGTGGGGGCTCAGGCCACTGGCCGAGCGGCGGTTGCGTGCTGCATCACTGTAGTCGTGCGTCCAGCCCATACACCGACGTCTGCCCCTGCCCCAAGGTCGATAACCGCTATCGGAGCGGCCAATTGGCCTATGCGCCGGGCATTTGGCCGGTCGTCGTACAGGCGTTCAGAACCGGGTGCCGGGCGCGACCGCGCGGTCACCGATCTGGCTCGGGATCCTTCAGCCAGTTGACCAGTTCGGTGGAGAAAGCGACCGGGTCCTCTTCATGCGGGAAGTGGCCGAGACCGTCGAACAGCCGCCAGCGGTACGGCGCTTCGACGTACTCCCCGGAGCCGGCCGCGCTACGGGTGCGCATCACCGGATCGAGGGATCCGTGCAGATGCAGCGTGGGCACGCGCACGGGCCGCTTCATGCGCCGGTAGAACTGGACGCCGTCCGGCCGGGCCATCGAGCGCACCAGCCACCGGTACGGCTCGACGGCGCAGTGCGCGGTGGAGGGGATGCACATGGCGCGCTGGTACGTCTCCACCGCGTCGTCCTCCGGCAGGCGCGGCCCGGACCAGTCCCGGATCAGCCGGCCCACCAGTTCGCCGCCGTCGGCGGTGAGCTGCCGCTCGGGGATCCATGGCCGCTGGAACCCCCAGATGTGGGAGCTCGCGGTCGTCTGCCGGACGTCCGCGAGCATCGCCGAGCGCCAGCGCCGGGGATGCGGCATCGAGGCGACGGCGAGCCTCCGGACGAGCTTGGGGCGCATCACGGCCGCCGTCCACGCCAGGTAACCGCCCAGGTCATGGCCGACCAGCGCGGCGTCCGGCTCGCCCAGGGAACGGATCACGCCGGTGATGTCGAGAGCCAGGTTCGCCGGGTCGTAGCCGCGCGGCGTGCGGTCGCTGCCGCCCACGCCCCGCAGGTCCATCGCGACGGCCCGGAAGCCCGCGTCGGCCAGCGCGACCAGCTGATGCCGCCACGTCCACCAGAACTGCGGAAAGCCGTGGACGAGCATGACCAGCGGACCGTCGCCGACCTCGGCGATGTGGAAGCGGGCACCGTTCGCGGCGACCTCGCGATGGGTGACCTGCACGCCGCAGACGGCGTCCGGCCGTACGACCGAAGCGGGCTGGGCCGGAGGAGTGGCGGGGTCCGTCATGAGGACGAGCGTGCCACAGCCTCGATGGCTTCCGGGACCCGGTCCTGCGGGAGCTCGGGCCGCGGGTGCGGCTTGGCGTTCTGCAGGACGCCCGCCGACTCCTTCATGGAGGCGGCGACCTTCTGCGGGCCCTTGCCCTTCTGCGCCTTCTTCGCGAAGACCACGCCGATCAGCACGAGGACGAGCGCGACGAGCACGTTCGCCGCGAAGGAGAGCAGGAAGCAGATCGCGAGGTTCCAGTCGCTCCAGGTCCGGATGCCGTACGCCAGCGCGAAGTTGAGCATCGGAAGGGAGAACACCAGGACCGCGCCGGCCACCGAGAACGCCCCACCGCTCATGGCCCCGCGCTTGACGTCCTGCTTCAGCTGCGCCTTGGCCAGTGCGATCTCGTCGTGCACCAGCGCCGACAATTCGGTCGTCGCCGAGGCGAACAGCTGGCCGATGCTGCGTTCGGCGCCGACCGGGCTGCCGTCGGGTGCGCTCATCGCGTTCTCCCTCTCCTGCTGCTGTGCTGCTTCTGGCTTCTTTTGTACCGTCCCGTCAGATCATGCCGGACGGTCGCCCTCCTCGCCTGCCCCGCCCGTCACTTCGGTAGGCCCGTGGCGCGTGTCGGCCCCTCCCCGGCCTCTCCGCGAGTCTCCTCGGGGCGGCTCTCGCGGTCGAGCTCCTCGGCCCGGCGGCGGTGCTCGGCGGCCTTGCCGTCGTAGATCTCCGCCATCCTCAGGTGGTAGGCCGGGTCGTCCTCCTCGTACATGTCCGGGATGCCGTCGAGGTCGTCGTCGCGCTCCTCGGCCTCACACATCCGGCGGTACTCGGCGTTGCGCAGCTTCAGCAGAACCGTCGCGATGCTCGCCGCGATCAGCGAGCCGAGCAGGACGGCGGCCTTGACCTCGTCGGTCAGGGTGGGGTCGCCCTCGAAGGCGAGTTCGCCGATCAGCAGCGACACGGTGAACCCGATGCCGGCGAGGGACGCGACGGCGAGGACGTCCGCCCAGGCGAGGTCCTCGCTCAGCGAGGCGCGGGTGAAGCGCGCGGTCAGCCAGGTCCCGCCGAAGATGCCGATCGTCTTGCCGACGACGAGACCGAGGACGACGCCGAGCGTCTCCGGCTTGCCGAAGACATCCGTGAGCGCGTTGCCCGAGATTGCCACACCGGCGCTGAACAGGGCGAACAGCGGCACCGCGAGGCCCGCGGAGAGAGGCCGGACGAGGTGCTCGATCCGCTCGCCGGGTGACTGGTCCTCACCTTCGCGCGTCGTGCAGCGCAGCATCAGGCCCATCGCGACCCCGGCGACGGTGGCGTGCACGCCGCTGTTGTACATCAGCGCCCAGATGACGAGCGCGAGGGGGACGTAGACGTACCAGCCGCTCACGCCCTTGCGCAGCAGCAGCCAGAACACGAGGAGGCCGACGGCCGCGCCGCCCAGCGCCACGAAGTCGATACCGCTCGTGAAGAACACCGCGATGATCAGGATCGCGAGCAGGTCGTCGACGACCGCGAGGGTGAGCAGGAAGGCGCGCAGCGCGCTCGGCAGGGATGTGCCGATGACGGCCAGCACGGCGAGCGCGAACGCGATGTCGGTGGCCGTGGGCACCGCCCAACCAGCCGTTGAGCCACCGCCGCTGATGTTGGTCAGCGTGTAGACGAGCGCGGGCACGGCCATCCCGCACAGCGCGGCCGCCACGGGGAGCGCGGCGGCCCTGGGGTCCTTGAGATCGCCGGCGACGAGTTCTCGCTTGAGTTCGATACCGGCGACGAAGAAGAAGATCGCGAGCAGGCCGTCGGCGGCCCAGTGCGCGACCGAGAGGTTCAGGCCGAGGGCTTCGGGTCCGAGGTGGAAGTGGCTGACGCTCTCGTAGCTGTCGTGCAGCCCGGGTGCGTTCGCCCAGACCAGTGCGGCGACGGCGGCGACGAGCAACAGCACACCGCCGACGGTCTCGGCGCGCAGTGCCTCCGCGACGAAGTTCCGCTCGGGGAGGGACAGCCGTCCGAGGACCTTACGGGGGGCGGTGTTGCGGGGCGCGGGCACGGTGGGGGCCTCCGGTCGGTGGGCAGCACTGAGTACTTGCCGACCAGACTTCCCGGCGCACCTTTTCTTCAGCCTACCTAGAACACGCTCGGATAAATCCGACAACCCTCATGATAGGCGCGAAAAGGGCGCCCGGCTCGATGGTCGCCGGGCGCCCTTCCCTGACGGGATCAGTCCTCGCCGGCTCAGTCCTCGCTGGGCGCGGCCGGGAGCTTGGCCTGGATGAGGTCCATGACCGTGGAGTCGGTCAGCGTGGTGACGTCCCCGAGCTGGCGGTTCTCGGCGACATCCCGCAGCAGCCGGCGCATGATCTTGCCGGAGCGGGTCTTCGGCAGCTCCGCGACCGGCATGATGCGCTTGGGCTTGGCGATCGGGCCGAGCGTGGCGCCGACGTGGTTGCGCAGGTCGGCGACGAGCTGCTCGTCCTCGGCGTTCGCCGTGCCCCGCAGGATGACGAAGGCGACGATGGCCTGTCCGGTGGTCTCGTCCGCCGCGCCGACGACGGCCGCCTCGGCGACGGCCGGGTGGGACACGAGCGCCGACTCGACCTCCGTGGTGGAGATGTTGTGGCCCGACACGAGCATCACGTCGTCGACCCGCCCGAGGAGCCAGATGTCGCCGTCGTCGTCCTTCTTCGCCCCGTCACCGGCGAAGTAGCGACCCTCGAAACGCGCCCAGTAGGTGTCGAGGAAGCGCTGGTCGTCGCCCCAGATGGTCCGCAGCATCGACGGCCACGGTTCGGTGAGGACCAGGTAGCCGCCGCCGCCGTCGGGCACCTCGTTCGCCTCGTCGTCGACGACGGTGGCGCAGATGCCGGGCAGCGGTGTCTGTGCGGAGCCGGGCTTGGTGGCGGTGACGCCCGGCAGCGGCGAGATCATCATCGCGCCGGTCTCGGTCTGCCACCAGGTGTCGACGATCGGGGTGCGGTCGGCGCCGATGTGCTTGCGGTACCAGATCCAGGCCTCGGGGTTGATCGGCTCACCGACCGAGCCGAGCACCCGCAGGCTGCTGAGATCGAACTTCGCGGGGATGTCGTCGCCCCACTTCATGAACGTACGGATGGCGGTCGGCGCCGTGTACAGGATCGTCACCCCGTACTTCTGCACGATCTCCCAGAAGCGGCCCTGATGAGGGGTGTCGGGCGTGCCCTCGTACATGACCTGCGTCGCGCCGTTGGCCAGCGGTCCGTAGACGATGTAGGAGTGGCCGGTGACCCAGCCGACGTCGGCCGTGCACCAGTAGACGTCGGTCTCCGGCTTGAGGTCGAAGACAGCGTGGTGGGTGTACGCGGTCTGCGTGAGGTAACCGCCGGAGGTGTGCAGGATGCCCTTCGGCTTACCCGTGGTGCCGGACGTGTACAGGATGAAGAGCGGGTGCTCCGCGTCGAACGCCTCGGGCGTGTGCTCGGCCGACTGACGCTCGACGATCTCGTGCCACCACACGTCCCGCTCACCGTTCCAGGCGACGTCCTGGCCCGTGCGCCGGACGACGAGCACATGCTCGACGTTGCCGGCGCGGTCGGCCGCGTCGTCGACGGCCGGCTTCAGCGCGGACGGCTTGCCGCGCCGGTACCCGCCGTCGGACGTGATGACGACCCGTGCGTCCGCGTCCTGGATCCGGGTGGCCAGCGCGTCGGCCGAGAACCCGCCGAAGACGACGGAGTGCGCGGCGCCGATCCGGGCGCAGGCCAGCATCGCGATCGCCGTCTCGGGGATCATCGGCATGTAGACGGCGACCCGGTCGCCCTTCTGGACCCCCAGCTCCACCAGGGCGTTGGCGGCCTTGGAGACCTCGTCCTTGAGCTCGGCGTAGGTGAGGGAGCGGCTGTCGCCGGGCTCGCCCTCGAAGTGGATGGCGACCCGGTCGCCGTGCCCGGCCTCCACATGCCGGTCGACGCAGTTGTAGGCGACGTTGAGTTCGCCGTCCTTGAACCACTTGGCGAACGGCGGGTTCGACCAGTCCAGCGTCTCGGTCGGCTCCTTGGCCCAGGTCAGCCGACGGGCCTGCTCGGCCCAGAAGCCGAGCCTGTCCGCCTTGGCCTGCTCGTACGCCTCCGCCGTGACGTTGGCGTCGGCCGCCAGTTCGGCGGGCGGCGCGAACCTGCGCTCTTCCTTGAGCAGGTTGGAGAGTGAAGAACGTTCGTCGGTCATTACCTCTCCTCCCTCAGCAGGTCGGCCAAGGATTCGTTGCTCACGACATCTCCCTCTCGAAGGGTGTCCGTGTCCGTTGTGTCCCAGGCCACAGCTCATCAGACCCGGGGGTCCGGTGACAAGGGCCGACCGGAAATTGGTTTAGACCTGTCGGAGTCCACTGCTTCTCGACCTTGTTCCCGGTGGCCGGAGGTCGCCCCCCTGGATGGGCCAGGGGGTCATCCGTACCCACGGACCAGGACCGGACGTAGTTCAGCCCGTGTAACGCCTTTCACATCCAGCCGTGCCGCGCGCTGCACCGCCCGCGTCCCCGCCCCGCGCGAAGTCGCGAGAGGGCGGGGACGCGTGAGGCATCGCGATCGCGCCGGTTCAGGCCGGCAGGTCCGCGTCTCCCACATGACCGAACAACTCGCCCTTGGCCTCACCCGAGCCCGCGGCCATCTCGGCGAGCAGGTACGTCTGGGCCTCGCCCACGTGGAAGTACAGTCCGTGCAGCTCCAGCGCCCCGCTTCGCAGGGAGCGGGCCACCGAGTCGTGGGCCCGTAGGTGCTCCAGCTGCTGGACCACGTTGGTCAGACAGAGCTGCTCCACCGCGTCCGCCGGCGCACGCCCGGCCAGTCCGGCGCGGGGACGGCCGTCGTCGACCATCCGCTCCAGACTCGGCAGACCGTGCCGCAGCCACCGCTGCAACGGGGTCCGCGCTTCGCCCGGTTCGGCGTCGAGCAGTGCCTGCATGGCGCCGCACCCGGAGTGCCCGCAGACCGTGATGGACCGCACCTTCAGCACGTCCACCGCGTACTCGATCGCCGCCGCCACCGAGTCGTCCCCGCACTCCTCACCGGGCGGCGGCACGAGGTTGCCGACGTTGCGCACCACGAACAGGTCTCCCGGACCACTGGAGGTGATCATCGAGGTGACGAGCCGGGAGTCGGCGCAGGTGAGGAAGAGCTGGGTGGGCTGCTGCCCCTCCCGGGCCAGCCGCGCCAGCTCGCCCCGCACCAGCGGTGCGGTGTTGCGCTGGAACGCGCTGATACCACGGACCAGTTGACGCCCACTCGGCTCGACGACCTCCGGCCCTTCCTGGGCCGGCTGCCCTTCCTGTTCCGGCTGTCCCAATTGCCTCGACTGCCCCGGCTGTTCCGGCTGTTCCGAGTCTCCTGGCTTCGCCGGCTCTGTGAGCTCCGTGAACTCTGTCGTCTCTTCCCGTCCCCTCCTCCGGGCTGCTTCGGGCGACCCCGCCGCCTCCGCTGGGTGTGCTGCGGCGGTCACCTCCGTCGGCTGTGCTGTCAGCGGCGCCCAAGCCGGTGCCGGTGTGGGCGCCGACGTGGTCTCCGGCGCCTGTGGTGTCTGTGCTGTCTGCGTCGTTCCCCGTGGGACTTCGCACTGGTGGTTGCGCCATGGCGTCCAGGGACGGCACCGGCAGTCCGCGATAGGTGCCTCGCCGACGCGAGCGGGATCGAGGGCTGGGGGAGCGGTCGAGTCACCCTCTCCGGTACCGATACCGATGTCGGCGCTGGTATTGCTGCGGGAGCCGACGCCTGCCTCGGCGTACGCCTCGACGTCGATTCCGGAGTCGAACCCCGTACCGGAGCGGCGGCCGGTCAGCTCGACGGAGCCGCCTTGGGCGGTGTGCGTCTTCTGCCAGTCCTGTAGGGCCTCGTACGCCGCGTGGTCCATGAAGGAGCCGTCCAACTCGACGACCGCCCGGGTGGCTCGGGGTACGAGATGCAGGACGCGGCTCAGTCGAGGCACGGCGAGGAACGTCAACTGGCCTCTTACGTGTACGTGATGGACTCCTTCCTGCTCGTGGTGCGTGATGCGGGTGCGGGCGAGGCGATGCAGGGCGACGGCCACGGCCACGGCGATGCCGATCGTCACGCCCTCCAGGACGCCGAGGAACACCACGCCGAGGGTGGTGACGGCGTACACCAGCACCTCACGGTGGCGGGTCACCGTGCGAATGTGGTGCAGGGACACCATCTGGATGCCGACGGCCATCACCAGGGCGGCGAGTGAGGCGAGCGGGATGAGATCCAGGATGGGGACCATCAGCAGCGCGGCGACTACTACGAGAACGCCGTGCAACATCGTGGAGTTCCGGCTCACGGCACCGGCTTGGACGTTTGCGGAACTGCGCACGGCCACGCCCGCCACCGGCAGTCCGCCGAGTGCTCCGGAGACGATGTTGGCCGCGCCCTGGCCCAGCAGTTCGCGGTCCAGGTCGGAACGGCCGACACGGCTGGAGCGGGCGCTGAGCAGGTCCGGACGCGAGGCGATCAGCTTGTCCACGGCGACCGCGCCGAGCAGCGACTGCACGCTGCACACCAGGGTGGTCGTGAGGACGGCGGCCACGATCCCGAGCACCGGTCCCTCGGGCAGTCCCGCCAGCGCGTGACTGCTCCAGGACGGCAGGTCCACCTTGGGCAGGGTGAGACCCGCCAGCGCCGCGACAGCTGTGGCGCCGGTGACCGCGACGAGTGCGGCGGGCACCTTCCGCACCAGGCGGCCCACCCGGCCGGGGATGCGCGGCCAGAGCAGCAGCAGGGTCAGGGTCAGCGCGCTCACGGCGACGGCCGCAGGTTGCAGTCCGGCCAACTGGGCGGGCAGAGCACGGAGATTGTCGAGGACCGAACTCTGGGGGGTGCCGCCGAGGACGACGTGCAGTTGGGCGACGGCGATGGTGACGCCGATGCCGGCGAGCATGCCGTGCACGATGGCGGGGCTGACGGCGAGGGCGGTGCGCGCCACGCGAAGGCAGCCGAGACCCAGCTGGGCGAGTCCGGCGAGGACGGTGATGGCGCATGTCGTGCGCCAGCCGTAGCGCTGGATGAGATCGGCGGTGACCACCGTCAGGCCGGCTGCGGGGCCGCTGACCTGGAGCGGTGCACCGCCGATCGACCCGGCGACGATCCCGCCCACGGCGGCGGCGACGAGACCGGCCTGGAGGGGCGCGCCGGTGGCGAGGGCGATGCCGAGGGACAGGGGGAGGGCGATCAGGAAGACCGCGATCGAGGCGGACACGTCGGCGCCCGCGATGCGGAAGCGGCGGTGCGGGGCCGGTGGGGGGGCGTGGGGTGGCTGGACGCGCTGTGCGTGCGTCGAGTGGGCGGTGCGGGTGGGGGCGCAGGCGGACATGGTTCCCGTCTCCTCCGGGGCAGCGCGGTCGCGGAACATGTGGTCCCCCGGTTGGGGCGGGGGGTCGCGGCCGTGGGTCACGGCGTGCAGCGGCGGGATGAAAATCAACGCTCGGTAAACAGATCGTAATGCAGAGTAAAGGCCAAGCATGGATTTTTGCGGCAAATGGGGCATGTAATCACTCCCAAGGGTGAAGTGGCCTTTTTGTCGGCTTGTCGTACTAATTCCTTCTCGACTCCGTGCGACCTTGACGGCGCTGCCGGCTCGTCCCGGCGCGTCACCAGAGAACGCCCTCGTCGGCGTTGGCCGAGAGAAGGAAGAAGGTGGGCGGAAGATGGCCGCCACCCAGAGGATCGCCGCGGGCGCAGTGGTCGCCGCGGCTGTCGCCGCATCGCTCGCCGGTTGCGGATCGGGAACCGGGGGTTCCCGCGGTGCCGAGGAAGGAGTGCCGGGCCCGCAGAAGGCGAAACCGGTTCCGGCTCCCAAGAGCGTCGTCCGCCTGATCGGCGACGGCTCCACCGCGTACACCGGAGCGCAGCCCCACCTGCCCCGCCCCGAGCGGCTGAACCCGGGCCAGAAGCCACCGCAGTTCGTGGTCTTCTCCTGGGACGGCGCCGGCGAGGACAGTCAGAAGTTGTTCTCCCACTTCCGCCAGGTGTCCAAGGCCAACCACGCGACCATGACGTACTTCCTCAGCGGCGTGTACATGCTGCCGGAGGAGAAGGCCGACCTGTACAGGCCGCCACAGCACTCGCCGGGCCGTTCCGACATCGGCTTCAACGACGAGCAGGGCATCGCCGAGACCGTGAAGCAGCTGCGTCTGGCGTGGCTGGAGGGCAACGAGATCGGCACCCACTTCAACGGCCACTTCTGCGGCAAGAACGGTGGTGTCGGCGAGTGGTCGGTCGAGGAGTGGAAGGAGGAGATCGACCAGGCCAAGCGGTTCGTGAGGACCTGGAAGACCAACACCGGGATGAAGGACGCGGCGCCTTTGCCCTTCGACTACGACAAGGAACTCATCGGCGCCCGCACCCCTTGCCTCGAGGGCCAGAAGAACTTCATGAAGGCCGCCCGCGAGCTGGGCTTCCGCTACGACACCAGCGGCGTCAACAACCAGGTGTGGCCCGGCAAGAAGCAGGGCCTGTGGGACCTGTCGATGCAGCTCGTGCCCTTCCCCGGCCACTCCTACGAGCAGCTCACCATGGACTACAACTTCATGGTCAACCAGTCCGGCACCTCCAGCCAGGGCGACCCCGACAAGCGCGAGTTCTGGGGCCACCAGATGCGTGACGGGCTGCTCAAGGGCTTCGACCGTGCCTACTACGGCAACCGCGCGCCGCTGATCATCGGCAACCACTTCGAGTCCTGGAACGGCGGCACGTACATGCGCGCCGTCCAGGAGGTCGTCGAGAACGTCTGCAACAAGCCGGACGTGCGCTGTGTGTCCTTCCGGCAGCTCGCCGACTGGCTGGACGCCCAGGACCCGAAGGCCCTGGCCAAGCTGCGCACGCTCGAGGTCGGCGAGTCCCCGAAGCACGGCTGGGCGTCCTTCCTGCCCGGCAGCCCCGCCCCGGCTCCGAAGGGCGTGCCCGGGGCTCCCGCGGTCAGGCAGTAGGCGCCCGGACGGGACAGGCGCCACAGCGAGGGGTGCCACCTGACGGAACCGTCACGGCCAAGGGCCTTCACCGCCAGGAACCGTGACCCGAAGGCGGTCACCCGAAGGCGGTCGCCCGAAGGCGGTCGCCCGAAGGCGGTCACCCGGAGGCGGTCACCCGGAGGCCGTCACCCGGAGGCGGTCATTCAGAAGTCGTCACACGGAGGCCGTGAGGCTTTCGCCGAGGACGAATCCGGGGTCGACCTGGGCCGCCAGGTCGACCCCGGTCCGCGCATTGCCCCAGGACTCGGCGTTCTTCAGGTGGAAGTGCACCATCTGCCGGGTGTAGCGCTCCCAGTCGCGCCTTTCGTACGCCGAGTCGACGGTCGTCCGGAGCAGACGCAGGGCCTGGCGGTTGGTGTCCTCCAGAAGTTCGAACCGAGGCGGCCGGCCCTTCTCCATGGCGCGGACCCAGTCCGAGTGGCCGACCGTCACGAGCAGGTCGTCCCCGACCTCGGCGCGCAGGAAGTCGAGGTCGTCCTGACCCTGCACCTTGTTGCCGACGACCTTCAGCTCGACGCCGAAGTCGCGGGCGTACTCCTTGTACTGGCGATAGACGGAGACCCCCTTCCGGGTCGGTTCGGCGACGAGGAACGTGATGTCGAAGCGGGTGAACATCCCGGAGGCGAAGGAGTCCGAGCCCGCGGTCATGTCGACCACGACGTACTCGTCACGGCCGTCCACCAGGTGGTTCAGGCACAGCTCCACCGCTCCCGTCTTGGAGTGGTAGCAGGAGACCCCCAGGTCGGCGTCCGTGAAGGGGCCCGTCACCATCAAACGGACGGCGCCGCCGTCGAGTTCCACGGGCCGTGCGCAGGCGTCGTACACCGGGTTGTTCTCGCGTACCCGCAGCAAACGGGAGCCCTCGCCGGGCGGTGTCGTCTTGATCATCGTTTCGGCCGAGCCGACGCGAGGGTTGGAGCCGCGCAGGTAGTCCTTGATCAGCGGGAGCCGGTCGCCCATGGCGGGCAGCTCGGCGGCCTCCGCCTCGTCGAGGCCGAGAGCGGGGCCCAAGTGCTGGTTGATGTCCGCGTCGACCGCGATCACGGGCCGACCGTCGCCGACGAGGTGGCGGATGAACAGGGAGGACAGGGTGGTCTTGCCGCTGCCGCCCTTCCCGACGAAAGCAATTTTCATGTTCACAAAGAGTAGTGCCGTGATCGCTGTACGTGGCAGGAGTGCGTGAAGAAGACCACTCCTTCGTGGGGTCCGCGTGCTCGTTGCGTACTGTCGTACTCATGAGTACGACAGGCGCGTCCGCCGATCCGCTCGCGGCCCTGGGTTCCCTGCCCGGTGTGGCCGAGTCCGTGGAGACCATGCGCAAGGCCGTTGACCGGGTCTACGGACACCGCGTCATGCGCCGCCGCAGCACCGAGATCACCTCCGAGGCCGCACTGCGCGGCGCCCGTGGCTCGGCTGCCCTGTCCGGCGCGGACTGGGCGCTGGAAGAGGTACGTCGGCGCACCGACTTCAGCGCCGACGACGAGTCGCGCGTCATGGGTGCGGCTCTGCGGCTGTCCGCCGAGGCGGGACAGTTGCTGTCCATCTGGCGCCAGTCGCCGCTGCGGGTGCTGGCGCGGCTGCACCTGGTGGCCGCGGCGACCGGTGACGACCAGGTCGGACGTCCGCGCCAGGCCGGCGAAGCGGTCGACGAGCCGCTGATCGAGCTGCCGCTGCCGGGCGCCGCCGAGGTGGCCGGCCGCCTGGAAGGGCTGTCCGAGCTGATCATCGCGGGAGGCTCCGCGCCCGCCCTGGTGACGGCCTCCGTCGTCCACGGCGAGCTGTTGGCCCTGCGCCCGTTCACCTCCCACAACGGCCTGGTCGCGCGGGCCGCCGAGCGCATCGTCCTGATCGGCAGCGGTCTTGACCCCAAGTCGGTGTGCCCGGCCGAGGTGGGGCACGCCGAACTGGGGCGGGCGGCCTACCTGGCGGCCCTGGAGGGCTACGTCTCCGGCACCCCGGACGGCATGGCGGCCTGGATCGCCCACTGCGGCAGGGCGGTCGAGCTGGGCGCCCGCGAGTCGACGGCGGTGTGCGAGGCGCTTCAGCGCGGGGCGGCGTGAGCCACACGCGCGCGTGAACCCCGGGTACGCGAAAGGCCCCTCACGCGGGGGGCCTCACAAAGGGTTGCGGCGGTACGAGTCGTCGTACCGCCGCTGGCATGCTCACCCGGTTACCAAGCGTCCTCGAAATATTGCCCATCAGGCCGGGAACTTTGCCCGTGACCTGGTGCGGCTGGCCCGTAATCGACGGGTCGACGTCGCGTGGGTGCCCAGTGGCCATGCGCGGTCCGTGGGGCCGAATGCGTTATTAAGGTCATCCTCTCGGATGTCCTTGGTCTCGCGGGCCGTTAAGTCCTTTGTACTCCTGGACCTGGACAAGCGGAAGTGCTGGCACCAGTTCTTTGCTTTGCTCCCAAACAGGTAGGGAACGGGCATCCTGAGTGGTGACGATCCCAGTGGTGACGGGCCACCCGCGCGCGGGCGGCCTTTTCAGACGGTCGTCGCCCGGCGTCGGCTCGCGTACCAGACGAGGCCCGCGGTGGCCGCCGCCGCTCCTATGGCCGCTACCGCGACGAGCGCGGGGCGGGGCGGTACGGAGAACGAGGGAATCCGCTGCTTGAGGCGCACCGGACGGTGGAAATCGAGAATCGGCCACCCCCGCGCAACGGCCTCGCGCCGCAGGGCCCGGTCGGGGTTCACGGCGTGCGGGTGCCCCACCGCTTTCAGCATGGGCAGGTCGGTCGCCGAGTCGCTGTACGCGTAACAGCGCGACAGGTCGTAGCCCTCGGACTCGGCCAGCTCCTTGATCGCCTCCGCCTTCGTCGGGCCGTAGGCGTAGTACTCCACCTCGCCCGTGAAGCAACCGTCCTCGCCCACGACCATGCGGGTGGCGACCACGCGGTCCGCGCCGAGCAGTTCACCGATCGGCTCGACCACCTCGGCGCCCGAGGTCGACACGATCACGACGTCCCGGCCGGCCGTGTGGTGTTCCTCGATCAGGGAGGCCGCCTCGTCGTAGATCAGCGGGTCGATCAGGTCGTGAAGGGTCTCGGCCACGATCTCCTTCACCTGTTGGACGTTCCAGCCGCGCACGAGTGCGGACAGGTACTCGCGAGTCCGCTCCATCTGGTCGTGGTCCATACCGCCCACGAGGAACACGAACTGGGCGTACGCGGTCCGCAGGGCGGCCCTGCGGTTGATCAGACCGCCTTGGTAGAAGGACTTGCTGAAGGTGAGCGTGCTCGACTTCGCAATGACCGTCTTGTCCAGGTCAAAGAAGGCCGCTGTGCGGGGCAAGGAGTGGTTTTCCACAACCATGAGCATAGGGGCAGCCCATTCGGCGTAAGCTTGGCGCGTGGGTTTGCCTGAGAAGGCTCTCGGGTACACCATGGAAGTCACGGATCGTTCGCGACCGTGCTAACGCGGTCCGGCTCCTCCCCCCCCGAGTCGGCCGTGAAGGCGACCCCCGCTCTCCCCCCCGGCGGGGGTCGTCGCATGTCCGGGTGCATTTTCCAGTTCTGAACGCGGCCTTCGGGTCGCATCGAGGCGGCTGCGGCCGCCTCTTCTGCTTGCCCGCACTCCGTCACCGTGTGTAGTCGTCGGACTCCTCTGCGGAAGTCGCACAGCAGGGGGTGCAGTGCTCACCGGTATGGGTGACGGCGATATTCACAACCACCCGCTCGTCCACAGTTTTCGACCAAGATCAACACGATTTCCGGGTTCGCTGCACCGTGATTCCAACGCGTCCGCTCCGGGCCGGCTCCAGAGGGCCGGTTCCGTTTGCCGGGGGCGTCCGGCCGGATTCTGTCGGCCGTTCATATGGAGACCGGCTTCCGGTTCTTCACACGTTCGGAATCGCGGGACCGCAGCGACTGCGCGCCCCGCAGTGAAGGGGGATGGAAATCGTGACCGGAGCCGTCACACACGACCCGCCGCCCACCGCCGGAGGCGGACCGGGCAAGCCACTGATCGTCACCGAGGACGCCGAGCTCCTCGACGATCTGCTGCGCCTGTGCGCCGCCGCCGGCGCCACACCGGAGGTGCACCACTCGGTGCCGGAACGCCGGGGCAGCTGGGAGTCCGCGCCGCTCGTCCTGGTCGGCGACGACGCGGCACGCCGTGTCCGTGGGGCCGCCCGTCGACGCGGAGTGGTCCTCATCGGCCGCGATCAGGACGACTCCGGGGTGTGGCAGCGCGCCGTGGAGATCGGCGCCGACCACGTCCTGATGCTGCCCGACGGTGAACAGTGGCTGGTCGACCGCATCGCCGACGTCGCCGAGGGCGTCGGACGGCCCGCCCTCACCGTCGGCGTCATCGGCGGTCGCGGCGGCGCCGGAGCGTCCACGCTCGCGTGCGCCCTCGCCGTCACCTCCGCGCGAGAAGGGCTGCGCACCCTTCTGGTCGACGCCGATCCCCTGGGTGGCGGACTCGACGTCCTCCTCGGCGGTGAGAGCACGGAGGGCCTGCGTTGGCCGGCGTTCGCCGCCTCGCGCGGCAGGGTCGGCGGCAGCGCCCTCGAGGAGTCGCTGCCCAGGCTGCACTCGCTGCGGGTGCTCAGCTGGGACCGGGGCGACTGCGTGGCCATCGCGCCCTCGGCCGTACGCGCGGTGCTGGCGGCGGCCCGGCGCCGGGGCGGCACGGTCGTCGTCGACCTCCCGCGCCGCGTCGACGACGGCGTCGCCGAGATCCTCGCCCAGCTCGACCTCGGGCTTCTCGTGGTCCCCGCCGAACTGCGGGCCGTCGCGGCGGGCAAGCGCGTGGCCTCCGCCGTCGGCATGGTGCTGCGCGACCTGCGGGTGGCGGTGCGCGGCCCCTTCGGGCCCGGACTCGACGACAGCGAAGTGGCCCGGCTGCTCGGTCTGCCGTTGGCCGGTGAGGTACCCGTCGAACCGGGGCTGCTGCGTCCGGACGGCGGCAAGGCGCCGCCCGGCGCGACCCGGCGCGGGCCACTCGCCCGCTTCTGCAAGGAGTTCTGGGAGCGCGCCCTCATCGAAGCGGGTGGCTCATGAGCACGCCGTCCGGCCTCGAACGGGCGAAAGGAAACGGCACACTGCTCGACGGCGTACGGCAGTGGCTCGCCGACAGCGGTGCCGAACCGACGCCCGCGCGTGTGGCGCAGGCACTGCGTGAACAGGGGCGGGTCCTTGGCGACGCGGAGTTCCTCGGGGCGGCCGAGCACCTGCGGTCAGAGCTGATCGGCAGCGGGCCGCTGGAGCCACTGCTCACCGACCCTGCGGTGACCGACGTACTGGTGTCGGCTCCGGACCGGGTCTGGGTCGACCGGGGCGGCGGCCTGGAGCTGACCGGCGTCTCCTTCCCGGACGCGGTGGCCGTACGGCGCCTCGCGCAGCGTCTGGCCGCCGTGGCCGGGCGGCGCCTGGACGACGCCCGGCCCTGGGCCGACGCCCGGCTGCCCGACGGGACACGACTGCACGCGGTGCTGCCCCCGGTCGCCGTCGGCTGCACCTGTCTGTCACTGCGGGTCGCGAGGCCCCGGGCGTTCACGCTCGGCGAACTGGTGGCCGCGGGGACGGTGCCGCCGGGCGGGGACGGCGTGCTGCGGGACCTGATGCGGGCGCGGCTGTCGTTCCTGGTCAGCGGCGGTACCGGCAGCGGCAAGACGACCCTTCTGAGCGCGCTCCTGGGTCTGGTCGGGCCGGGGGAGCGGATTGTGCTCGCCGAGGACTCCGCCGAGCTGCGGCCCGATCATCCGCACGTCGTCCGACTGGAGACGAGACCGGCCAACCAGGAGGGAGCGGGGCTCGTCACGCTCGAGGACCTGGTGCGGCAGGCCCTGCGGATGCGGCCGGACCGGCTGGTGGTGGGAGAGGTGCGCGGGCCGGAGGTTGTCCATCTGCTGGCCGCGCTCAACACGGGTCACGAGGGCGGCTGCGGAACCGTCCACGCGAACGCCGCCGCGGACGTCCCCGCGCGGCTCGAGGCGCTCGGGACGGCGGCCGGGCTCGACCGGGCCGCTCTGCACAGCCAGTTGGCGGCGGCTCTGTCGGTGGTCCTGCACCTCGTGCGCGACCCGGCCGGGCGGCGGCGGATCTCCGAGGTGCACGTGCTGGAGCGGGACCCCTCCGGGCTGGTGCGGACCGTGCCGGCACTGCGCTGGCGGGCGGACGCCTTCGCCTACGAGCGGGGATGGGGGCGGCTGCGGGAGCTGCTGCGGGGCGAGGGGAACGGCGAAGAGAACGAAGGGACGGTCGGGAGTGATGAGTGAGATGTCGACGGCTGCCACCGTGGCCTGTGCCGGAGCGGCGGCCTGGTTGATGGGTGGACCGTACTCAGGGGCCAGGCGGGCGCGGTTGCTCCTGGCCGGGGGCGGTGTGGTCGGCAGCGGGCCCGCGCCGTGGCGGCAGCTCACCGGCGAGCTGTGGAGGCTCCGGCGGCGCTGGCGACCCGAATGGTGGGCACCGGTCGCGGGACTGGTCCTGGCGGTACTGGGAGGTTCGGTGCTGCCGGTCGTCGCGGGGGTCGCCGGAGTGCCCCTGCTGGGCCGGGCACGGCGGGCCGCCGTGACCCGACGGGCGGGCGAGCGCCGAGGGGACGCGGTGATCGCGCTGTGCGCGGCGCTGGCCGGGGAGGTGCTCACCGGCCGGCAGCCAGGGGAGGCGCTGCGGCGGGCCGCACAGGACTCCGGAGGACTCGGGGCGGCGCAACCCGCGGTACTGGCGGCGGCACGGTTCGGCGGTGACGTGCCCGGGGCTCTCGCGGCCGCCGCCCGGCAACCGGGTGCCGACGGGCTGCTGGGTCTCGCCGCGTGCTGGCGGGTTGCCGTGGACCAGGGCGCCGGTCTCGCGGCCGGACTCGACCGACTGGAGGCGGCGTTGCGTGCAGAGCGCGATCAACGTGCGGATCTACGGGCTCAGTTGGCCGGACCACGCGCCACGGTGGTGATGCTCGCCGGCCTGCCGGTCCTCGGCCTCCTGTTGGGCGCCGCGCTCGGGGCGGACCCGCTGCACGTCCTGCTGCACACCGGAGCGGGGCTGGGCTGCCTGCTCGTCGGCGGCGTGCTGGAGGGCGTGGGGATGTGGTGGGCACTGCGGATCGTCCGCCACGCGGAAGCGAAGTGAGGCGCGGAGAGGGAGGCGGGCGACGTGGACGGAGGAGACATGAGCGTGGAAGTTGTCCACAGGCTGGGGGCGGCCGTGGGGATCGTGGTGACCCTCTGCTGGCTGATGGGCTGGTGGGAGACTGCGCGACGGCGACGCACAGCACGGCGGCGACTGACCGAACTGTTCGCCTCGGGGAGGACGGCGACACCCCGAGGGGCCGGGCTGCTGCGGAAAGCCGTCCGGCGGTGGCTTCCCGACGCATTGGTGGTCGGTGCCGGATGGGTGATGGTCGGCGGCCTCGCCGGTCTCGCCCTGGGGTTGATCGGTGCTGTGGGACTGGGGCGGTGGCGCCGTCGGCAACAGGCGGCGGGTGTGGTCAGCGACGCCGATGCCCAGCTCGCCGCACGCCAGCTCCCGCTCGCCGCCGATCTGCTGGCAGCGTGCATCGCGGCCGGCGCCGGCCCGGTGGTCGCGGCGCAGGCCGTGGGCGAGGCCCTCGGCGGTCCCGTGGGGGAAGGGCTTGCGCGGGGTGCCGCCGAAGTACGGCTGGGCGGCGAACCGGCCGACGCCTGGCGGAGGTTGGCCTCGACACCGGGCGCCGCGTCCCTGGCCCGCCTGCTGGAGCGGGCCGACGTCTCGGGCCTGCCCGCGGCCGGACCGGTCGCCCGGCTGGCCGCCGACACTCGCGCCGACTGGTCGCGAGCCGCGACGGCCCGGGCCCGGCGGGCGGCCGTCATGGTCACCGTGCCGGTGGGGCTCTGCTTCCTGCCCGCCTTCATCGCGGTCGGTGTGCTGCCCATCGTCATCGGGCTCGCGGGCGGCGTGCTGGGAGGAGGTGGTCGATGACGGCCTGGATGACGTGACTAACGAGGAGCGCCGGCTCGGGTGGCTGAAGAGCTCGGGTGGCTGAAGAACCGGCCGTCGACCAGCGGGAGGTCGAACGGTGAACGGCCGAACGGCGAACGGTGAACGGCCGAACGGCCGAACGGCGAAGGGCAACGGCCAACGGCCAACGGTCTGACGCGAAGTAGCCGACCAGCCGACCAGCCGAACAGACGAACAAGACAGAGATCAACACAACGGAACCTCACGGGGGTTGAGATGTACAAGGCGGTGTGGGCGCGGCTGAGCGCCCTGGTGTGCAGGATGCGTGCGGCGCGCGGTGACGCGGGGATGGTGACGTCCGAGTACGCGATGGGGATCGTGGCGGCCGTGGGCTTCGCGGTGCTCCTCTACCAGGTGGTGACGAGCGAGGTGGTCGCGGCTCAGCTGCAGGCCATCGTGAAGCGGGCGCTCAGTGCGGGGGCGTGAGGGGGGACGGGAGCCTCGTCGCGCAGGCCGACGGGAGTGCGTCGGGGACCGGGGGTTCGTGACGGCGGAGTCGGCCGTGGTGCTGCCGGTGCTGGTGGTGTTCGCGACGGCGCTGGTGTGGGGGCTGCTGGCCATGGCGGCTCAGATCCAGTGCGTGGACGCGGCCAGGACCGGCGCCCGCGCGGCGGCCCGGCAGGATCCGGCCGACGCGGTCCTCGAGGTGACGCGCGCGACGGCGCCGCGCGGGGCGGAGGTGACGATCAGCAGGGAGGGCGACCACGTCCGCGTCGTGGTCGTGGCCAAGCCGCCGGTCCTGCGGGGCCTGCCCTTCGAGGTGCGGGAGGAGGCCGTGGCGGCAGCGGAGGAGGCCGTGGTGACGGTGAAGTCGGCCGAGGGTGCGCCAGGAGACGCCCCACGGACGCCACGGACGCTGGGAGACCTGCCGTGAGCGGCGCGACGCTTGGCGCTGGGCGCGGCGCGGGACTCGGTGCTGGGCGTGGTGCGGGGCGCGACGCTGGGCGTGGTGCGGGGCGCGACGCTGGGCGTGGTGCTGTGGGTGGCGCAGGGCTCGCGGGGGCCCAAGACGTCGGTGGGCGCCGCAAGGACGCTCATCTGTTGGCTCGGGTCCTCGGTGGGCGCCACCGGGATGCGGACCGGGGTTCCGCCACCGTCTGGAGTGTGGGTGCGATCGCCGTGCTCTGTGTGGTGTTCGGGATCGTGCTCGCCCTCGGACAGGCCGTGGCGGCCCGGCACCGCGCCGCGGGCGGCGCCGATCTCGCGGCGCTCGCGGCAGCCGACAACTGGTCGGAAGGCGCCGCGCGGGCCTGTGACCGGGCGGAGCGGGTGGCCCGGGCGCAGGGCGCGCGACTGGTGCGGTGCGTGGTCGTCGGTGCGATCTCCGACGTGACGGCGGCGTCGGGACGGGGGCTGTTCACGGCCGAGGTCAGGGCGCGGGCGGGTCCTGCGGATGCGGTTCCGCCCTCGCAACCTCACCGGCTGCCGCCGTCGCCCCCTTCGCATGCGCCTTCTGGGGCCTCTTCTCCGGCGCTGTCGGAGGTTCCCCCTCTGGAGCCGGCTGCTCCGGAGCCTTCTCCTCGGGAGCCTCCCGCAGGAGTTCCGTGAGCAGCCGTACGGCTCCCCTCTTGTGCAGCGGTTCATTGCCGTTGCCGCACTTGGGGGACTGGATGCAGGACGGGCAGCCCGCGTCGCACTCGCAGGAGGCGATGGCCTGGCGGGTGGCCGTCAGCCAGGAGCGCGCCGTGTGGAAGGCCCGCTCCGCGAAGCCCGCGCCGCCGGGATGGCCGTCGTAGACGAAGACCGTGGGCAACAGGGTGTCTGGGTGGAGAGGGACCGAGACGCCGCCGATGTCCCAGCGGTCGCAGGTCGCGAAGAGAGGGAGCATGCCGATCGAGGCGTGTTCGGCGGCGTGCAGGGCCCCGCCGAGGATCTCGGGGTTGATCCGGGCCGCGTCCAGTTGGTCCTCGGTCACGGTCCACCACACAGCACGCGTGCGCAGCGTTCGCGGAGGGAGGTCGAGCTTCGACTCGCCCATGACTTCACCGGTGATGACACGGCGACGCAGGAAGGAGACGACCTGGTTGGTGACTTCGACCGAGCCGTAGCACAACCGGCCCTGGCCCCAGGGGATCTCCACGTCCGTCTCCAGGACGGAGATCGACGTCGTGTCGCGGGCCACCGTCGAATACGGGGGATCGGCCTCCTGGACCAGGGCGACCGAGTCCTCCAGGTCCAGGGAACGCACGAGATACGTACGGCCCTGGTGGAGGTGGACGGCGCCCTCGTGGACGGTGGTGTGGGAGGAGCCGGCGTCGACCGTGCCGAGCAGTCGGCCGGTGCCCGCCTCCACGACCTGGACGGGCCGGCCACCCTCGCCGCGGATGTCAGCGAGGTCGGCGGCCCGCTCCCGGCGGGTCCAGTGCCAGGCCTTGGTCCGGCGGCGCAGCAGCTTCGCGGCCTCCAGCTGCGGCAGCAGGCCCTCGGTCTCCGGGCCGAACAGAGCCAGATCCTCGTCCGTCAGCGGGAGCTCCGCGGCGGCCGCGCACAGATGCGGGGCCAGGACGTAGGGGTTGTCGGGGTCGAGGACGGTCGACTCCACCGGGCGGTCGAACAGCGCCTCCGGGTGGTGGACCAGGAAGGTGTCCAGCGGGTCGTCCCGGGCGACGAGAACCGCCAGTGCGCCCTGCCCGGACCGGCCGGCGCGGCCGGCCTGCTGCCACAGGGACGCACGCGTGCCCGGGTAGCCGGCGATCAGGACGGCGTCGAGACCCGAGACGTCGATGCCGAGTTCCAGGGCGGTGGTCGCGGCGAGACCGAGGAGCTCGCCCGAGTGCAGGGCCTGCTCCAGGGCGCGTCGTTCCTCGGGAAGGTAACCGCCGCGGTAGGCCGCGACACGCCGGGCCAGTGAACGGTCTACCTCGGCGAGGCGTTCCTGGGCGATCAGCGCGATCAGCTCGGCGCCCCGTCGGGAGCGGACGAAGGCGACGGTGCGCACGCCCTGGACGGCGAGGTCGGTCAGCAGGTCGGCGGTTTCGGCGGTGGCGGTACGCCGGACGGGTGCGCCCTTCTCGCCCACCATCTCGGTGAGCGGCGGCTCCCAGAGGGCGAACACCAGTTCACCGCGGGGTGAGGCGTCGTCGGCCACCTCGACGACCGGGAGCCCGGTGAGGCGCCCGGCGGCCACCGCGGGTTCGGCGGCGGTGGCGGAGGCCAGCAGGAAGACCGGGGAGGAGCCGTAGCGGGCGCACAGGCGCCGAAGGCGGCGCAGCACGTGGGCGACGTGGGAGCCGAACACGCCGCGGTAGGTGTGGCACTCGTCGATGACGACGTACTTCAGGGACTTCAGGAAGGAGGACCAGCGGGGGTGGGACGGGAGGATGCCCAGGTGCAGCATGTCCGGGTTGGTGAGGACGTAGTTGGCGTACTGCCGGATCCATTCCCGTTCCTCGAACGGAGTGTCGCCGTCGTACACGGCCGGCCGTACGGCGTGGCCCAGCGGTTGTGAAAGTTCCTTCACGGAGCGGCACTGGTCCGCTGCCAGGGCCTTGGTGGGGGCCAGGTAGAGGGTGGTGGCCCCGCGGCCGTTCGGGGCCTCGGAGCCCTCCAGGAGGGCCGTGAGGACCGGTACGAGGTAGGCCAGGGACTTGCCGGACGCGGTGCCCGTGGCGACCACGACCGACTCGCCGTCCAGGGCGTGCTCGGCGGCCCGGGCCTGGTGGGCCCAGGGGTGTTCGATGCCGCAGGCCTGCACGGCCGCGATGACCTCGGGACGAATACGGTCCGGCCAGACGGCATGGCGGCCCTCACGCGGGGGCAAGTGCTCCGTATGAGTGATGCGCGACGCGCGGCTCGGTCCCGGGGCGAGCCGGTCCAGGACCGTGGCCGGGGACAGGCGGGGCACGGCCTCGGGCGAGGGTCCATCGGATCGGTGATTCTTGGCCATCGGCACCGAGTGTGTCACCGGCGTGACGGACAATGGGGCCAAGGCGTCGTGCACGCCTGCCGGTAAGTGATTGAATGCCATGGCGGCTGGCGTACCGTCCCGGGGACTCCTGCCCAGGTGTTCCGAGGGGCGACCGCTCGATAGCAAGGTGCTGGAGGATCCGTGGACCTGTCTCTGTCGACCCGTACCGTCGGCGATCGTACGGTCGTCGAGGTCGGTGGCGAAATCGACGTATATACCGCGCCCAAGTTGCGCGAGCAGCTGGTCGAGCTGGTGAACGACGGGAATTTCCACCTCGTCGTGGACATGGAGGGCGTGGACTTCCTCGACTCCACCGGGCTCGGCGTGCTGGTCGGCGGACTGAAGCGGGTGCGCGCCCATGAGGGCTCGCTCCGTCTGGTCTGCAACCAGGAGCGTATTTTGAAGATCTTCCGCATTACCGGTCTGACCAAGGTGTTCCCCATCCACACCTCGGTCGACGAAGCGGTCGCTGCCACCGACTGACCATCCCGTCCCGGGCCCGCGCGGCCCGGCACGGCTGGTTGAACAAAGAGGGGGTCCGGGCTTGGCGGCCCGGCCCCCCGACAGCACGCCCGTAGTTCCGAGGGGGACGCATGGCCACCGTTGAACTCCGCTTCAGCGCGCTGCCCGAGCATGTCAGGACCGCCCGGCTGGTGGCGGCGGCGGTGGCGCGCAGGGCCGGAGTGGACGAGGCCGTCCTGGACGAGGTCAGGCTCGCCGTCGGCGAGGCCTGCACCCGTGCCGTCGGACTGCACCAGACCGGCGGCATCACCGCGCCGGTGAAGGTGTCGCTGATCGAGGAGGAGAAACAGTTCTCCATCGAGGTCGGTGACGAGGCGCCGCGCTCGGTGCCCGGTGACCGGGCACCCGGCTCGGGCGGAGACGGCGACGTGGACACCGAGGAGGACGAGATGGGCCTGGCGGTCATCAGCGGCCTCGTCGACGACGTAGAGGTCTCCGCAGGCGAGCACGGTGGGCTGATCCGCATGACCTGGCCGACCACGCCGGTGACCGCGACGCTGTCCTGACCTGATCTCGCGATCGACTCACCCGAAGGGCCCTACCACGTAGGGCCCTTCGGCATGTGCGGACCTCGCCGACCGCGTTTACAGTGGTTCCGTGAAATGAATCTTGGAATCTCGGTGAAGTGAATCTTGGCGAAGTGAATCTTGCTTCGAATGTCGTGAATCAATTCACGAACCCCAATGCTCTCAAGGCATTACCTGGCGAGATCGTGCGGGTTTCGCGCGCGAAGGCGAATTCCGCTTGCCGCACACTGTTTTGATCAGGTTCCGGTACCTACAATCCGTCCACATCTTGAGCTCAGCCCAAGCGTCAAGGAGGACGAATGGCGGGGCTTTCTTCCCCTCATCGGTTTGATCAACCCACAACCTTCGCAGCCGCAGTACTGACCGACGGAAATCGCCTGCTCGTGGTGGTCATCGCGGTCGTGGCGCTGGCCGCGCTCGTGGTTGCGGGCGTGCTGGTGCGCCAGGTGCTCGCGGCCGGCGAGGGCACCGACAGCATGAAGAAGATCGCGGCCGCGGTCCAGGAAGGCGCCAACGCCTATCTGTCCCGACAGTTGCGCACACTCGGCGTATTCGCCGTCGTGGTGTTCTTCCTGCTCTTCTTGCTGCCCGCGGACGACTGGAATCAGCGCGCCGGACGGTCGATCTTCTTCCTGATCGGTGCCGGGTTCTCGGCCGTCACCGGATATATCGGCATGTGGCTGGCCGTGCGGAGCAATGTGCGCGTCGCCGCGGCGGCCCGGGAAGCGACTCCGGCGGAAGGCGAACCGGAAAAGGATCTCACCGCCGTCTCGCACAAGGCAATGAAGATCGCATTTCGCACGGGCGGCGTGGTCGGCATGTTCACGGTGGGGCTCGGTCTGCTCGGCGCCTCCTGCGTGGTGCTGGTGTACGCGGCCGACGCGCCGAAGGTGCTGGAGGGATTCGGACTCGGCGCGGCCCTCATCGCCATGTTCATGAGGGTGGGCGGCGGCATCTTCACCAAGGCCGCCGACGTCGGCGCCGACCTGGTCGGCAAGGTCGAGCAGGGCATTCCGGAGGACGACCCGCGCAATGCCGCGACCATCGCCGACAACGTGGGCGACAACGTCGGCGACTGCGCGGGCATGGCGGCAGACCTGTTCGAGTCGTACGCCGTCACCCTGGTCGCCGCGCTGATCCTCGGCAAGGCGGCCTTCGGCGACGCCGGGCTCGCCTTCCCGTTGCTCGTTCCCGCCATCGGCGTGCTCACGGCCATGGTCGGCATCTTCGCGGTCGCCCCGCGGCGCACCGACCGCAGTGGCATGACCGCGATCAACCGGGGCTTCTTCATCTCCGCGGCGATCTCGCTCGCGCTGGTCGCGGTGGCCGTCTTCCTCTACCTCCCCGGCAAGTACGCCGACCTCGACGGCGTCACCGACGCGGCGATCCAGGGAAAGAACGGCGACCCGCGCGTTCTCGCGCTCATCGCGGTGGCGATCGGCATCCTGCTGGCCGCGGTCATCCAGCAGTTGACGGGCTACTTCACCGAGACCAGTCGCCGACCCGTGCGCGACATCGGCAAGTCGTCGCTGACGGGCCCCGCCACCGTCGTCCTGGCCGGCATCTCCGTCGGTCTCGAATCGGCCGTCTACACCGCCCTGTTGATCGGCCTGGGTGTGTACGGGGCGTTCCTGCTCGGCGGTACGTCGATCATGCTGGCGCTGTTCGCGGTGGCGCTGGCCGGCACCGGTCTGCTCACCACGGTCGGCGTGATCGTCGCCATGGACACCTTCGGGCCGGTCTCGGACAACGCGCAGGGCATCGCCGAGATGTCCGGTGACGTCCAGGGCGCGGGCGCGCAGGTGCTCACCAACCTCGACGCCGTCGGCAACACGACCAAGGCCATCACCAAGGGCATCGCCATCGCCACCGCCGTCCTGGCGGCGTCGGCGCTCTTCGGGTCGTACCGGGACGCCATCACGACGGGTGCGCGGGACGTCGGGGAGCAGCTCTCCGGGCCGGGCGCGCCGATGAGCCTGATGATGGACATCTCGCAGCCCAACAACCTCGTCGGTCTCATCGCGGGCGCGGCGGTCGTCTTCCTCTTCTCGGGGCTGGCGATCAACGCGGTGTCGCGGTCGGCGGGTGCCGTGGTGTTCGAGGTGCGTCGGCAGTTCCGCGAGCACCCCGGGATCATGGACTACAGCGAGGAGCCGGAGTACGGCAAGGTCGTCGACATCTGTACCCGGGACGCCCTGCGCGAGCTGGCCACTCCCGGACTGCTCGCCGTCCTGGCGCCCATCTTCATCGGCTTCACCCTCGGGGTCGGCGCACTCGGCGCCTTCCTGGCGGGCGCGATCGGCACCGGGACGCTGATGGCCGTCTTCCTCGCCAACTCCGGCGGCGCGTGGGACAACGCGAAGAAGCTCGTCGAGGACGGCCACCACGGCGGCAAGGGCAGCGAGGCCCACGCGGCCACGGTGATCGGGGACACGGTCGGCGACCCGTTCAAGGACACCGCCGGTCCCGCGATCAACCCGCTGCTGAAGGTCATGAACCTCGTGGCGCTGCTCATCGCGCCCGCCGTGATCAAGTTCAGCTACGGCGAGGACAAGAGCATCGGCGTGCGGATCCTGGTCGCGGTCCTGGCGCTCGCGGTGGTCGTGGTCGCGGTGTACGTCTCCAAGCGGCGCGGGATCGCCGTGGGTGACGAAGACAACGCCGGTTCCTCGTCCAAGTCCGCCGATCCGGCGGTGATTTCGTAGTACGGCCCACCGGTGCCCAGCTCAAGGGGCGGGCGGGTGACGCGCGTTGTCGCGTCGCCCGCCCGTTGTGTTGAGTATGTGGGGGAGCCGTGAGCCTTCTCTCTCCTGGTGCAAATGGCTGTAATAACCTGCATAGCGGACATTCGTTCTGGGGTTCTCGCCCGGTTGCCGTGTATGTTCCGGGGCCGAGAGCCATGGAAGGGACGAACCCGGTGAACAAGAAGCTCGCGGCCGTGGTGTCCGGCGGTGCGGTACTGGTACTGGCGCTGTCCGGATGCAGCAGCGACGACGACGGCAACAAGGAACTCGACGCCTGGGCCAAACAGGTCTGCGACGCGCTGCCTGCCCAGGACGCGAAGGTCGACGCGGCCAACGCCGCGATCAAGCAGGCCGCCACCGACAACAACGCCCCGGCGAACGTCCAGAAGACCGACTCGCAGGCCTTCCAGGACATGTCCGACGCCTACGGGGCGCTCGCCCAGGCCGTCCAGAAGGCCGGGACACCGCCCGGCGTCGAGGACGGCGAGAAGAAGCAGAAGGACGCCGTCTCCGCGCTCACCACCCTCTCGACCTCCTACGCGGGCCTGAAAAAGCAGGTCGACGCGCTGGACACGAAGGACCAGGCGAAGTTCGCCGACGGCCTGCAGGACATCGCCACCGATCTCGGCGAGCTCAGCAAGAGCGGCAACACCGCGCTGAAGAACCTCGAGCAGGGTGACGTCAAGAACGCCATGGCCAACCAGGCCAGCTGCAAGAAGGTGGCGTCCTCCGCCTCGGCCCGCGCGACGACCAGCTGAGGCCGCGCGGCCGGGAACGATCCGGGGGAACGCGCCCCCGGCGGTGACGGGACACAATGGGGGGCGTGAGTAACGCCACCCTCTCCCCCCTGCCCTCCGCCGACCGCCCCGACGTGGCCGCCCGGCTGCGCGAGGCGCTGCTCGCGGCCTCCTTCACCGCGGACGGTCTCCTCGAACTGCTCGGCGCGCCCGCCTACGCGGCCCTCGCGCGCAGCGAGACCGTGCCCGCGCTGCGCGCGACCCGCGGGGACACGCCGCTGGAGACGCTCGTCCGCCTCTTCCTGCTCCAGCAGCCGGTGCCGCACGCGCGCGTGGCGGAGTTCCTGCCCGTACACGCGTGCGTGGAGAGCGGCTGGCTGGTCCGTACGGGTGAGGACGAGGTCGCCGCGACCGTGGACGTACGGCCGTACGGCGGGCCCGGCGGCGAGGACTGGTTCATCATCTCCGACCTGGGATGCGCGGTCGGTGGCGCGGGCGGCAGCGGAAGCGAAGGCCGTCAGGCGGACACGGCCGTCGTCCTCGGCGTCGGCGGCGCGTCGACGACCCTCGCCGGCATCACCGTGCGCACGCCCGTCTCCGCCGCTCTCGACCTCGGGACCGGCTGCGGCATCCAGGCGCTGCACGCCGCCCAGCACGCCACGCGGGTGACGGCGACCGACCTCAACCCGCGCGCGCTGCACATCACCGCGCTCACGCTCGCGCTGTCCGGGGCTCCGGCGGCGGACCTGCGCGAGGGCTCGCTGTTCGAGCCGCTCCGGGACGACGAGAAGTACGACCTGATCGTGTCGAATCCTCCGTTCGTGATCTCGCCGGGCGCCCGGCTGACCTATCGGGACGGCGGCATGGGCGGGGACGATCTGTGCCGCTCGCTCGTTCAAGGGGCGGGGGAACGGCTGAGCGAGGGCGGCTTCGCACAGTTCCTCGCCAACTGGCAGCACGTGGAAGGGGAGAACTGGCAGGACCGGCTCAGGTCGTGGGTGCCGCGCGGGTGCGACGCCTGGATCGTGCAGCGCGAGGTGCAGGACGTCACGCAGTACGCGGAGCTCTGGCTGAGGGACGCCGGTGATCACCGGGGCGACCAGGCCGCGTACCAGGCGCACTACGACACCTGGCTGGACGAATTCGAGGCACGCAAGGTGAAGGCCGTCGGCTTCGGCTGGATCACGTTGCGCAGGACGTCGGCCGCCGAGCCGGTGATCACGGTGGAGGAGTGGCCGCACCCGGTGGAACAACCGTTGGGTGACGCCGTCCTGGCGCATTTCGGACGGCTGGACTACCTGCGTGCCCACGACGACGCGGCCCTGCTCGCCGGGCGCTTCCGGCTGGTCACGGAGGTCGTCCAGGAACAGGTCGGGCTGCCTGGCGCCGAGGACCCGGAGCACGTCGTGCTGCGTCAGCACCGCGGCATGCGCCGGGCCACCAAGGTGGACACGGTCGGCGCGGGCTTCGCCGGCGTGTGCGACGGCTCGCTGAGCGCCGGCCGCATTCTCGACGCCATCGCCCAACTGGTCGACGAGGATCCGGTGTTGCTGCGCGACCGTACTCCGGCACAGATCCGCCTGCTGGTCGAGCAGGGTTTCCTCGAACCGGCGGAGTGACCCGGTCGCATCCGGCTGGATCCGACCCGGTCGGGGCCGGCCCCGGTCCGGCCGTTCCCGGTCCGTAGGAGCGGGCTACCGGACGTCATCCGGAGGACGGCCCGCAACCGCGCCCGCAACCGCACCCGGAACCGCACCCGGGACGTCATCGGGAACATCGCAGCAGAAGTCACGTCGACGGGAGCATCGCAGGATAAGCCGTCCCGGATGCCACGGGACGACGTCATCCCGGACCGCATCCCGGGCCCAGTCCCGGACGGCGTCCCGGACCCCGTCCCGGATGTCATCCGGGACGTCACCCGGAGTCTTTGGAGCGCGGCCGGCTTCAGCCGGCTCCGCGCCGTTCGGTCCCGCTCTCCCTGTTTTCTTCGCTCCCGGCTCCGATCCGCCAAGATCGTATGCAGTGTGAGCCGATCGACAACGCCGACTGCGATGAAGTCGGCCGGAAAGGCCCGCACCCGGACCGGTGTGCCCCGCGGGTCTTGGGGCCACCCGCATTCGCGGTCCGAGGGCCCGCCGGTCCTTCCCCGACCGCGGCCGGCCGGCGGTTCGCCGAACCCCTCGCCCCCACCCGTAGCCCCGGCGTTCACCTCGGGTTCGCCGGGGCGCCGCGCGCGCGTGACAGCCTCCCGTGGCCGGGGCAGGCGGGGGCCGAGCAAAAGGGGCGGGGACGATCATGGAAAGCGGACCGACGATCTTCACAGGGACGGTGTTCGCCCTGTTCGGGGGCGCGCTGCTGGCGTGGACCGCGATCCGGGTACGGCATCGTGAACCCGTGGCCCACGATGTGAGCCCCGTCGCATCGGCGACCCTGGCGACCCTGGCCTCCGTCGCCGCGCTGGCCGTCGGGATGTGGTGCTTCACCCGGCTCTGAAGCCGCCTGCGGGACCACCTGCGGGACCATCCACGAGGCCGACTGCGAGGCCGCCTTCGCCGATCTGGCCGGACCCGCGTCCGCACCGCGTGAACGTGGAGGCGCCAGTAAAGGGGAAGACGGGTTCCGGTCGTACGGAAAAGAGCCGGTCGGTACTCCGGGCGGCAGGAATGGCGGTAGTCGGGTTACCGTTCGAGTGGCCGTTGCGGGCTTTTCCCGTTTGACACGGGGGCGGGATGTACCGTCACACTCCGCAGCGTCACCATGACCCGACCCCGGGAGCAAGGCCTGGGCGAGGCCCCCAGCGTCGACCGGAGAGAAGAGCGAAGTTGTCCCCGACCAGCGAGACCGCGAAGGGCGGCCGCCGACTCGTGATCGTCGAGTCGCCTGCCAAGGCGAAGACGATCAAGGGTTACCTCGGCCCCGGCTACATCGTCGAGGCCAGCGTCGGGCACATCCGTGACCTTCCCAACGGCGCCGCGGAGGTGCCGGACCAGTACACGGGAGAGGTGCGCCGCCTCGGTGTGGACGTCGAACACGACTTCCAGCCGATCTATGTGGTCAACGCCGACAAGCGGGCGCAGGTCAAGAAGCTCAAGGACCTCCTCAAGGAATCCGACGAGCTCTTCCTCGCCACCGATGAGGACCGTGAGGGCGAGGCGATCGCCTGGCACCTCCAGGAGGTCCTCAAGCCGAAGATCCCGGTCAAGCGGATGGTCTTCCACGAGATCACCAAGGACGCGATCCGGGCGGCCGTCGCCAACCCGCGTGAGCTCAACCAGAAGCTCGTCGACGCGCAGGAGACCCGCCGCATCCTCGACCGTCTCTACGGCTACGAGGTCTCGCCGGTCCTCTGGAAGAAGGTCATGCCGCGCCTGTCGGCCGGCCGTGTCCAGTCCGTCGCCACCCGTCTCGTCGTGGAGCGGGAACGCGAGCGCGTCGCGTTTCGTTCTGCCGAGTACTGGGACCTGACGGGCACCTTCTCGACCGGCCGCGCCGGGGATCCGTCGGACCCGTCGTCGCTGGTCGCCCGCCTCCAGGCCGTCGACGGCAAGCGGGTCGCGCAGGGCCGCGACTTCGACTCCCTGGGACAACTGAAGAACGCGAACATCCTCCACCTCGACGAGGCGAACGCCCGCGCCCTGGCCGTCGCCCTGGAGAACACCCGGTTCGCCGTACGGTCCGTCGAGTCGAAGCCCTATCGCCGCTCGCCGTACGCCCCGTTCCGTACGACGACGCTTCAGCAGGAGGCCAGCCGCAAGCTCGGTTTCGGCGCCAAGGCCACCATGCAGGTCGCGCAGAAGCTGTACGAGAACGGCTACATCACCTACATGCGTACGGACTCCACGACGCTGAGCGAGACGGCGATCTCCGCCGCCCGCGCCCAGGTCACGCAGCTGTACGGCGCCGACTACCTGCCGCCCCAGCCGCGCACGTACACCGGCAAGGTCAAGAACGCGCAGGAGGCGCACGAGGCGATTCGCCCTTCGGGTGATCGTTTCCGCACGCCTGCCGAAACAGGCCTGACCGGCGACCAGTTCAAGCTCTACGAGCTGATCTGGAAGCGGACGGTCGCCTCCCAGATGAAGGACGCGACCGGCAACAGCGTCACGGTCAAGATCGGTGGCTCCGCGGCCGACGGCCGGGACGTCGAGTTCAGCGCCTCCGGCAAGACGATCACCTTCCACGGCTTCCTGAAGGCGTACGTCGAGGGCGCCGACGACCCGAACGCCGAGCTGGACGACCGCGAGCGCCGGCTGCCCCAGGTCGGCGAGGGCGACCCGCTGACCGCCGAGGAGATCACGGTCGACGGGCACGCCACCAAGCCCCCGGCCCGCTACACCGAGGCCAGTCTCGTCAAGGAGCTCGAAGAGCGCGAGATCGGCCGGCCGTCGACGTACGCCTCGATCATCGGCACCATCCTCGACCGCGGCTACGTCTTCAAGAAGGGCACGGCGCTCGTGCCGTCCTTCCTGTCCTTCGCCGTGGTCAACCTCCTGGAGAAGCACTTCGGCCGCCTGGTCGACTACGACTTCACCGCCAGGATGGAGGACGACCTCGACCGCATCGCCCGCGGTGAGGCGCAGGCGGTGCCGTGGCTGAAGCGGTTCTACTTCGGCGAAGGCACGGCGAAAGGCGTCGCCGCGGAGGCCGGCAACGGCGACGGCGACCACCTCGGCGGCCTCAAGGAGCTCGTGACCGACCTGGGCGCGATCGACGCGCGCGAGGTGTCGTCGTTCCCGGTGGGCAACGACATCGTGCTGCGGGTCGGGCGCTACGGCCCCTACATCGAGCGCGGCGAGAAGGACTCCGAGGGCCACCAGCGGGCCGACGTGCCCGAGGACCTGGCCCCGGACGAGCTGAGCATCGAGCTCGCGGAGGAGCTGCTCGCCAAGCCGAGCGGCGACTTCGAGCTGGGCGCCGACCCCGAGTCCGGCCACCAGATCATCGCCCGGGACGGCCGCTACGGCCCGTACGTCACCGAGGTGCTCCCCGAGGGCACCCCGAAGACCGGTAAGAACGCCGTGAAGCCGCGTACGGCCTCGCTGTTCAAGTCGATGTCGCTGGACACGGTGACGCTGGCGGACGCCCTCAAGCTGATGTCGCTGCCGCGTGTCGTGGGCAAGGACGCCGAGGGCGTGGAGATCACCGCGCAGAACGGCCGCTACGGCCCGTACCTGAAGAAGGGCACGGACTCGCGGTCGCTCCAGACCGAGGACCAGCTCTTCACGATCACCCTCGAAGAGGCGCTGGAGATCTACTCCCAGCCCAAGCAGCGTGGCCGGGCCGCCGCCAAGCCGCCGCTGAAGGAGCTGGGCACGGACCCGATCAGCGAAAAGCCGGTCGTCGTCAAGGACGGTCGCTTCGGCCCGTACGTCACCGACGGGGAGACCAACGCGACCCTGCGCTCCGGTGACAGCGTCGAGGAGATCACCCCGGAGCGCGGCTACGAGCTGCTCGCCGAGAAGCGCGCCAAGACGCCGGCCAAGAAGACGGCCAAGAAGGCGCCCGCGAAGAAGGCGACGGCGAAGAAGGCGGCCCCGGCGAAGAAGACGGCCGCGAAGAAGACCGCCGCGAAGACGACGACGGCCAAGAAGACGACGGCGAAGAAGACGGTCGCCAAGAAGGCGACGGCTTCCCCGGCCTCGTCGGAGGACTGAACCACGAGCGACGCCGGATCCCCGAGCGACGCCTGAACGACGAGCGAGCCGGTCGCGGTTCCTCCACGGCGGTTTGTTAAACGCACGCCCCGGCATCACTTTGATGTCGGGGCGGTCGCACGCGTGGACGGGGGCGACAGGCTGTCAGTCGCGGCCGATAGGCTGAAAGCATGACGCGAGCCGAGCAGCCAACGGCCCACCACCCGGCAGCGGACGACGCCTTGGTGGCGGACTCCCGCGAACGCGCTGTGCGCGCCCTGTTGCGCGAGCCGCAGCTCAAGCGGCTCTGGAGCGCGCAGCTGGTGAGCGGTGTGGGGGACGCCCTCGCACTCCTGGTGTTCGTCCTCCTCGTCCTCCAGGCGGCGATCGTGGAGGGCTCCTTCGGGGGCGGCTACCGCGGTGTGGCCTTCGCGGTGGCGACCGTCTTCGCGGTGCGCATCCTGGCCACCCTCCTCTTCGGCGCCGTCCTCCTGGGCCCGCTGACCTCACTGACCTCACCGGACGGCCCGCTCGACCGCCGCTGGACCATGGTCGGCGCCGACGGTGTGCGCGCCGCCCTGCTGATCGTCGCGCCGCTGTGGATCGACTGGATGCCGGACGACGCGTTGGCCCTGCTGCTCGTCACGGTGTTCGTGACCGGAGTGGCCGAGAGGTTCTGGACGGTCGCCCGCGAAAGCGCGTCCCCGGCCCTGCTGCCCGCCCCGCCGCTGGAGGGCGCGACCGTACGGCCGTTGCCGGACCACATGGACGCCCTGCGCCGCCTGTCGCTGCGCACGGGCTTCGTCACGATCCCGCTGGGCGCGGCCACCTTGGTCGTCGCGGCATTGTTCAACAATCTCCTGGGTGCCGGGATCGACTGGTTCGGGCAGCACCAGGCGGCCCTCGCCTCGTACGTCGCCGGGGGACTCTTCGCCGGATCCCTGTCCATCGTGACCTTCCTCGAGCTGCCCGCGGTGCGCACTCCGCGCGCGCGGTCGCCGCTCGAGGGGCTGCGCCGGCCCAGGACCGCCACCGGCGTCGACGCGGGCCGCACCGGCGCGATCCCGCTGCTCGTCCTCGCCTGTGCCGCCGTGGCCGGGGCGGTCGCCGCCGCCGTCGCCGTGGCCGTGCTGCACGCCAAGGACCTGGGCGGCGGTCCGGTCATGTACGGGCTGTTCGTGCTCGCCCTGACCGGCGGAGTCGTTGCCGGCGTCCGTACGGCGCCGAAGGTGCTGGCCTCGCTGTCGCGGCGCCGGCTGCTCGCGCTCGCCATCGCCTTCACCGGCGTGGCACTGCTGGCCGCCGGGCTTGTCCCGGACGTCACCAGCGTGCTGCTGATCCTGGCCCTGGCCGGCGTCGGCGCGGGCGTGGCCGCCAACACCGGGCATGCCCTGCTCGACCAGGAGACCGAGGAGCACCGCCGGTCGCGGTCGACGGAGCACCTGCACGCCGTCGTACGGGTCGTGGTGGCGCTCGGCGTGGTGATCGCGCCGCTGGTGGCGGCGCTCATCGGGCCGCACCGGCTGGAGAACGGCAAGTTCGTGTTCGCGCACGGCGGGGCGGCGTTCACGCTGATGCTCGTCGGCGCGCTGCTGCTGCCGGTGGCCGCGCTGGTGCTGGCCAAGGTCGACGACCGTTCCGGCGTACCCCTGCGGCAGGACCTGCGGGACGCGCTGCTCGGTGGCGACGACCCGGTGCAGACGTCGGTCGGGACGGGCTTCTTCATCGCCCTGGAGGGCGGTGACGGCGCAGGCAAGTCCACACAGGCCGACGCGCTCGCCGAGTGGATCAGGGCCAAGGGCCACGAGGTCGTCCTCACGCGTGAGCCGGGGGCCACGCCCGTGGGCAAGCGGCTGCGTTCGATCCTGCTGGACGTCTCCAGCGCCGGGCTCTCGCACCGCGCGGAGGCGCTGCTGTACGCGGCGGACCGCGCGGAGCACGTCGACACCGTCGTCCGGCCCGCCCTGGAGCGCGGCGCGGTGGTCATCACCGACCGGTACATCGATTCGTCCGTGGCCTATCAGGGCGCGGGCCGCGACCTGTCCCCGACCGAGATCGCGCGGATCTCCCGGTGGGCGACGAACGGCCTGGTCCCGCACCTGACCGTCCTGCTGGACGTGTCGCCGGAAGCCGCCCGCGAGCGCTTCACGGAGGCGCCGGACCGGCTGGAGTCGGAGCCGGCCGAGTTCCACGCGCGTGTGCGCGCCGGTTTCCTCACGCTGGCCGCAGCCGACCCGGGACGCTATCTGGTGGTCGACGCGGCCCAGGAGCCCGAGGCGGTCACCGCTGTCGTCCGGCACCGGCTCGACCAGCTGCTGCCCCTGTCCGAGGCCGAGATCAAGGCCCAGGAGGAGGCGCGCAGGAAGGCCGAGGAGGAGGCCCGCCGCAAGGCCGAGGAAGAGGCCGCCCGCAAGGCCGAGGAGGAGCGCCTGGAGCGCGAGCGCCAGGAGCAGCTCGCCAAGCTGCGTGCCGAGGAGGAGGAGCGCAAGCGGCGCGAGCTCGAGGAGGCGCAGCGGCGCGAGGCCGAACGGCAGGCCGAGGAGGCGCGGCTGCGCGCCGAGGAGGCACGCAGGCGTGCCGAGGAGGAGCGGGTCCGGCTCCTCGCGGAGGAGAAGGCCCGCGCCGAGGAGGAGGCCCGCCGCAGGGCGGATGAGGAGCGGCGCCGCCAGCAGGCCGAGGAAGAGGCGCGGCTGCGCGCCGAGGCCGAGGCGCGGCGCCTGGAGAAGCAGCGGAAGGCCGAGGAGGCGCTGCTGCGGGCGGAGCAGGCCCGGCGCGCGGCGGAGCAGGCCGCCGCTGCGGCACAGGTCGGACCGAAGCCGGCGCGCCCCACGGCGGCTGCGGCTCCGGCCGTCCCGCCGGAGGCCGTCACGGTGCCGACGCCGGTGGTGACTCCGACGAACGCGTCGGGCGGACCGGTGGACGAGACGGCGGTGCTGCCGCCGATCCGGATGGACGAGGAGCCCGCGCAGCCCTCCCGGCCGTCCGGGAAGGCGTCCGGATCCGGGAAGCCTTCCGGCACTGCGGGCGGGGCCGACGCCGAGGTGACGGCGGAGCTGCCGCAGCCCTCGATCCCGCCGGGGGCGGCTGACGAGACGGCGGTACTGCCTCCCGTGCGCACCGGAGGCTCCGAGGACGAGACAGCGGTACTGCCTCCGGTCCGCGAGGAGAACCCTGCCGCCGAGACGGCCGTGCTGCCTCCCGTAAGGGACCAGAAGCCCTCGGACCGGGTGCCGCCGGGATACTTCCGCGACGAGCGCGACGAGCGCGACGAGCGTGACGACAGAGGCGGACGCGACCGGGCGCGGCCGGACGGGACCGACGACCGCACGCGCGAGCTGCCGCAGGTCGACGAGGAGGGCGCGCCCCGGCAGCGACCCCGGCCGGACTGGGCCGAGGAGACCCCGCTGGACGATCTGCCGACGCTGGCGGACGAACTGCTGGGCCCGCGCCGGGACGAGGACGGGAACGACGAGGGCCGCGGGCGGGGCCGACGCCGCTGAGCGTTCCGGCGCCGCCTGGCGTCCTGTCGTCGGGCGTCGGGCGTCGGGCGTCGGGCATCGGGCATCGGGCGTCGGACGTCGGACGCCGGACGCCCATCTTCGATCGCCGACTGGCGACTGCCGACTGCCGACTGTGACTGCCGGTCGTCGCTGGCCGGTCGTCGGCGGCAGACTCCGGTCGACGGTCGGTCGTCGGTGGGACGCCGAGCTCACCCGGGGCTCGACTCGATTGTCAGTGGCGCCCCGCACAATGGAAGCCGCATCGCGAAACGTGACGAAAGGGCGGCGTGACGCATGACCGTGTGGGACGACCTCGTCGGGCAGGAGAAAGTGAGCGATCAGCTCGCCGCCGCCGCTCGGGACGCCGACGCGCTCGTCACCGCGGCCGGCTCCGCCGCCCCACCGCCCGAGACGTCGAGGATGACGCACGCCTGGCTGATCACCGGCCCGCCCGGCGCCGGTCGGGGCCAGGTGGCGCGGGCCTTCGCCGCCGCCCTCCAGTGCGTGAGCCCGGACCGGGCGCTCGGCGGCGTCCCGGGCTGCGGGTTCTGCGACGGTTGTCATACGGCGCTCATCGGTACCCACGCCGACGTCCACACCGTCGCCGCGGTCGGTTCGCAGATCCTTGCCGAGGACATGCGCGACACGGTCCGTAAGTCCTATACCTCGCCCGCTACGGGCCGCTGGCAGATCATCCTCGTCGAGGACGCCGAGCGGCTGAACGAGAAGTCCGCCAACGCCGTCCTGAAGGCCGTCGAGGAGCCCGCCCCTCGGACGGTCTGGCTGCTCTGCGCGCCCTCCCTGGAGGATGTGCTGCCCACCATCCGCTCCCGTTGCCGGCATCTGAACCTGCGTACGCCGTCCGTCGAAGCCGTCGCCGACATGCTCGTCCGGCGAGAGGGCATCGAGCCGGCCGTCGCCGCGGCCGCCGCGCGGGCCACCCAGGGGCACGTCGACCGGGCCCGCAGACTGGCCACCGACCCCGCCGCCCGCGAACGCCGCGCGTCCGTGTTGAAACTGCCCCTGCGTGTCGACGACGTCGGCGGCTGCCTGCGGGCGGCCCAGGAGCTGGTCGACGCGGCCACCGAGGACGCCAAGCAGCTCGCGGAGGAGATGGACGGCAAGGAGACCGAGGAGCTGAAGGCGGCGATGGGCGCGGTTCAGGGCGGCCGGATGCCGCGCGGTACGGCGGGGGTGATGAAGGACCTCGAGGACAAGCAGAAGCGCCGCAGAACGCGGACGCAGCGCGACAGCCTCGACCTCGCGCTCACCGACCTGACCGCCTTCTACCGCGATGTCCTCGCCCTCCAGTTCGGCTCCCGCGTCGCGATCGCCAACGTGGAGGCCGAGGACGCCCTGGAGCGGCTCGCCCGTGGCAGCAGTCCGGAGTCCACGCTCCGGCGCATCGAGGCCATCGCCGCGTGCAGACAGGCCCTCGACCGCAATGTGGCTCCGTTGCTGGCGGTGGAGGCGATGACGATGGCGCTGAGAGCGGGCTGACGCCGAAGGCGGCCAGCAGACGCGTAAGGCGGCGAGTAGACGCGTAAGGCGGCGAGCGAACCGGCGCCGTCCCCGTCGAGCCGACGCGGGCCGACGCTCGACGAGCGGCTCGGGGACGGGAAGTCCCGTCGGCGTCGGTCAGGTCGATCTCGGGTTGACGGCATCACTCGTCCGTGTCCGTTCGCGTACGTAAGGCGTTCGCACCGTTGCACAGAGTTACGCTCGCTGGATGTACATCAGGCGCTCTCCCCGCAGGTTCCGTACCGGCGTCACTCTCCTCTCGCTCGCCGCGCTGCTCGTCTCCGGCTGTTCCGCCGCCGAGTCGACGAGCTCCGCCGGTTCCACGGCGGTGGCGGCGCTCGTCGCGCTGCCACGGGCCACGCCGTCGGCGCTCGCGCCGTACTACGGGCAGAAGCTGAGCTGGCGCGGCTGCGGTGTGCCGGGCTTCGAGTGCGCCACCCTGAAGGCGCCACTCGACTACGCCGAGCCGGGCGGCGGCGACGTCCGGCTCGCGGTCGCCCGCAAGAAGGCGACGGGCCCGGGCAAGCGGCTCGGGTCGCTGCTGGTGAACCCGGGCGGACCGGGCGGCTCGGCGGTCGGCTACCTCCAGCAGTACGCCGGCATCGGCTACCCCGCCGGGGTCCGCGCCCGCTACGACATGGTCGCCGTCGACCCGCGGGGCGTGGCCCGCAGCGAGCCCGTGGAGTGCCTCGACGGGCGCAAGATGGACACCTACACGCAGACGGACACCACCCCCGACGACCAGCGGGAGTCCGGCGAACTCGTCGACGCATACAAGGAGTTCGCGGAGAGCTGCGGCGCGCACTCGGCACGGTTGCTGCGGCACGTCTCCACCGTGGAGGCGGCCCGTGACATGGACATCCTGCGCGCGGTCCTGGGCGACGGGAAGCTGACGTACGTGGGGGCGTCGTACGGGACGTTCCTCGGGGCGACATATGCGGGGCTCTTCCCGAACCGGGTGGGCCGGCTCGTCCTGGACGGCGCGATGGACCCGTCGCTGCCCGCCCGCCGACTGAACCTGGACCAGACGGCGGGCTTCGAGACGGCGTTCCAGTCGTTCGCGAAGGACTGCGTCACGCGGTCCGACTGCCCGCTCGGCGGGAAGGGCACGGCTCCCGCCAAGGTCGGCGAGAACCTCAAAGCCTTCTTCCGCACACTCGACGCGCACCCGATCCCCACCGGCGACCCGGACGGCCGCAAACTCGGCGAGGCCCTCGCCACCACCGGCGTGATCGCGGCGATGTACGACGAGAGCACCTGGGAGCAGCTGCGCGAGGCGCTGTCCTCAGCGATCAAGGACAAGGACGGCGCGGGCCTGCTCGCCCTCTCCGACAGCTACTACGAGCGGGACCCCGACGGCCGCTACGCCAACCTGATGGCCGCCAACGCCGCCGTGAACTGCCTCGACCTCCCCGCCGCCTTCTCCACCCCGGAGCAGGTCGAGAAGGCTGTCCCGTCCTTCGAGAAGGCGTCCCCGGTCTTCGGCGAGGGCCTCGCCTGGGCCTCCTTGAACTGTGCCTACTGGCCGGTGCGCCCCACGGGCGAGCCGCACCGTATCGAGGCGAAGGGCGCCGCCCCGATCGTCGTCGTCGGCACCACCCGCGACCCGGCGACCCCGTACCGCTGGGCCCGGTCCCTGGCCCACCAGCTCGCCTCGGGCCGCCTCCTCACCTACGAGGGCGACGGCCACACCGCCTACGGCCGCGGCAGCGCCTGCATCGACTCCGCGATCGACACCTACCTGCTCCACGGAACCCCTCCGACGGACGGCAAACGCTGCAAGTAGCCACCGTCGCCGGCCCCGGGAGTACCGCTCCCGGGGGCTGTTCGGAGCACCCCTCGAAACTGTGTAGACTTACCGACGTTGCTGATCGCACCATGGTGCGGACAGCGTGCCGCCTTAGCTCAGATGGCCAGAGCAACGCACTCGTAATGCGTAGGTCTCGGGTTCGAATCCCGAAGGCGGCTCTGTAAAAGCCTCAGGACTCACTCGCCGTGACCTGGGGCTTTTGCTTTTTTCGGGGGCTGGGTCGGACGCGAGAGCGGTGAGCGGGGGAGCCCCCGGCACGGCGGGGACGGCCCAGGCGGGCAGGGGGTGCGTCAGCTCGCCGCGTATGGCGCCACGAGCGCGAAGTCCGTCGCCGCGAGGGCCGTAGACGCGCTGCCGTAGCGCCGCGGGCTCCACTCCACGAAGGTCAGTTCGCCGTACGTCCGCCGGTCGGTGAAGTACTCACCGCTGAGCCCTTCGCCGGGTACGGCGCCGATCCACAGCTCCGCCACCCCGCGGTGCCGCTGGCTGCGCTGTCGGGCCCCGGGCCGGGGCTGATTGGTGAACTGCCAGCGCAGACACCATCGGCCGTCGTCCCCGCGCAGCAGCGAGGCATGGGTCGAGGTGGACACCGAGTCCGCGGTGAAAAGGGACACGCTGACGCGCGAGGCGCTCTGCACCACGTGCAGGACGGCGGGGATCGGGGGCACCGGGTCGCCGTCCTCACGGATGACGGAGGTGACCACCTCGCCCCGCCAGGTGCCGTGCAGCAGCGGGATCCCGGTGAACCGGCGTACGAGCTTCCACTGCCACAGGGACCTCTCGTACGCCAGGGCCACGATGGCCACCGTGGTTCCGGCCGCGGAGAAGAGGCGCAGCGGTGCCGGGGACAGTGCCTCACCGGTGAGCAGGGCGAGGGCGAGCCACACCAGGCAGACGATCCCGACGGTGATCTGCTGCCGTATGTCCTTCATGGCCGTCGCCGTCCTGCGCCCCGTACCTGATCCGCCGGGATCGGGAACGCCGTGCGGAACACGAAACCGCGCGGATCGTCGGTGTCCCTGGCCAGCACCACGCGGACGCCGGTCACCTCGGTGCCGTCCGCGTGGTCGCGGGCGCGGGCCCAGCGACCGGTTGCCCTGCCCAGATCGGCGTCGCAGACGAAGGGGCGCAGGTCGTCGCCGACCAGCCACGTGACCATGTCGTCGGCGGAGTCGTACAGGGCGTCGTTGACGGCATCGGCGGCCTGACCGGGGGTGTCGAAGGAGGACGCGCCCGACTCCGAGGCGTACGAATCGAACTCCCGTAGCTCGTCGAGGGAGCACCCCACGTGCTTGTCGATCGCGTGCCCGACGTCGCGCAGTTCCTCGCGGTACAGGTCGCTGAGCACGTCGACTCCGGACGGAGGCAGCCGGTCGGACAGTTCGCGGTACTCCGCGTCCCGGTCCCGGAACTCGGCGACCCGCCCCCGCTCCCGGTGGTGGTCGGGATGCACATCCTGGTGGTCGTCGAGAGCCTGACGCAGCATCTCCTCGTGTTCCCGCTCGTCCTCGGGTGTGTCGTGGAGGATCACCGTGCGCCTCCCGCCCGTGCCGCCTGCTTGCGTACCACCGCCGTCAGATCGGACTGCCGCCCCTGAGGGGTCAGGCCGGGGAGCGGCCTGTCGAGGTCCACGTGGACCATCGCGCAGTACGTGTCGGCCACCTCGCCGGCACAGGCGCGGGCCATGGACTGGGCGAGGTCACCGAGGGCGGGCGTGCGGTGTGGCTCACCGTGGGGCGTCCGGTGTGCCTCGGCGCGTGCCTCCCGGCGCCGGGCGAAGGCGAGGGCCCGCCCTTGTTCCCTGCGCGGCGGTGCGCAGCCGTCCCGGCAGATGTCGCGGGAGCACAGTTCGTACGGCAGCAGCCGGGACAGAGCGCGGGTCGGCTCCGCCATATGCCGTACGACGGAGTCGTCATCGACGACGCGTGCGGTGTCCACAGCCGGGTCGGACCGGATCCCGGCGAGCAGGGGATCGCTGGTGCGGGGGGTGGTGACGAGCGCCTGGCCGCGCCGGAGGGTGGCCGCGGTCTGCGCGGAACGGGGACCGGCGCCCATGTCGTCGAGCATGGCTTGACGGCTCTGCGCGCTGCGCAGCGCGTGCATGATCTTGACGCCGGTCAAGGCGGTTGCCGCCTCGTCCAGGCGTTCGGGCACCTGGTCGACGAGGACGAAGCCCTGCCCGAACGAGCTGAGTTCGGCGAGGGCGTTGGCGAGGGCGGAGACCGCCTCCGCCGACCTGCGGTCGGGGCCGCCGGTCGGCCGGGCGAAGACGCGGTGGGCCTCCTCCAGCACGAGGAGATGGCGCAGCCGGCGGTTCTGGCTGCCGCGCAGCCGGGCGAAGGCGGACAACTGGGAGATCAGGAAGCCGAGGGTCATGTCGATCGCGGCCGGGTCTGCCATGGAGGCCAGTTCCAGTACGGCGGGCCGGTCGAGGAGGCCGGCCCAGTCGGTCTGCTCGACGGTGTCGAACATGTAGCCGTGCTCACCGCTGAGCAGCGCCCGCACGCGGGTGACGAGGGCGGGGAAGACGTTGAGGGCCTGGCCTCGGTACGCACTGTCGTCCTGGAGCGTGTCGAGAACGGGAAGCAGTGCGCGCAAGGTCGGCACGGGGCCGGGCAGCTCGCGCCCGCCGTCCCAGCCGGCCCGGACGTAGGTCTCCTCCAGAGCCTGTTCGAGGATGAGCGGCAGCGCGCTGTCCATGTCGGGCACTACGGCGCGGAAGACGGCCATCAGCGACGAGATGTGCGCGTGGACGGAGACGCCCGGGGGAGGCTGGAGAGGGTTGAACCGCCACGGTGCACGTTCCGAGTCACCGAGAGTGTGGATGCGCAGCGCCTCCATGCCGGGTACGGCGAGCATGCCGCGGTGCTCCGTCTTGACCGGCTCGATGACCAGCCAGGGCACCTTGTGGTCCCGCCACAGCTGGACGAGAAGGCTTTGAAGGGTGGTCGACTTGCCGGTGTTGGGCGCGCCGACGATCAGGGCGTGGCTGACGAGGTCGTCGAGCGGGAGGTGGAGGGCGGCCGCGGGGCCGCCGCTGATCCGGTCGCCCAGGGCGAGCACGGGGGTGTCCGGATCGGGCGCGGGCGCCGGGGTGACCTGCTCCAGTGCGGGCGAAGACACCTCCAGACCGGGGCAGCCGTCGGGGCCGGGAACCGGGAGGACGAGCATCGAGGCGGCTTCCTCGGGCCCGAACAGATAGGGCACGCGGCGTATGGACTCGGGGGCCAGGGGCAGTTGCCAGACAGGGTGGCCGCCCCAGGGCGCGACCGAGCCGCCGGCCAGGCACTGTGCGGCCAGCCGAAGTTCCTCGACGTTGCCGGGCCGCACGACGCTCACGCCGCCGGTCATCCCGCGTTCGGTCACCTCGTACGACGACCCGACGGCCGCCGCGAGCGTGGCGGCAACCGTGTCGGTGGTCGCCCGGTCGCCGACGACCGTGGCCCGCGCCAGGATCTTGGCCGAGCTGTCACCGAAGCGGCGCCAGGCCTCCAGGGCGCGGCGGGCGTTGTCGTCGGGCGGCAGTTCCAGTGGCCCCAGGTACTCATGGACGGTCCGGGCGGTGGCTTCGTACTCCAGGCCGGAGCAGAGGTGACCGTAGGCCTCGCTCTCCAGGGGAGACAGCGCGGTCGGCAGGAAGACCAGGCTGACCAGCACGAGGGACGGGGTGTGCAGCAGGGTACGCAGGAACGGATCCCAGGCGGAGCCGTCGCCGTGCAGCCGCCCGGGCAGGTAGTAGTACTCGGCGGCGGAGTAGTCGGCCAGGGCGGGGGCGACGATCTCCTCGTGCCTCCGGACCTCGGCACAGGTCACCGGGCCTGTGGGGATGACGAGGTCCGTCGGGTCGGCCGGTTCCACGACGAAGCCGGCGGGCAGCAGCCGCGCCGCCGCGCCCAGCAACTGCTGGGCGGCCACGTCGGCCTCGGACGGCGTGCTGCCCGCGGCGCGGGCGATGAGGTGGCAGTCGATGCCCTGGGGGCGACCGGAGGCGGGCGCGGTGTACCGGACCTCCAGAGCCGCGCGGTTCGCCCAGCCCCGCAGGGCCTGCACGATTCGGGTGGAGACGGCGCGCATCGCCGCGCCGCTCTCTGCGGGACCGGCCGTCTCGGGCGCTCGGGGGCCCGAGACGATCCGGGCCGCCGCAGTGGCCCAGCAGTCCGGCTTGGCGAAGAAATCCGTGTCTGCCCAGATCACGGCTGTGTCATGACGGACGTCCGGGGGCCACTGCACGTTGTCACCTCCTGGAGAAAGCGGGTGTCGGCGGCTCAGATCTCGTCGAACGGGTTGCGGGTGCGGTGCTCGGGCTGCGGCGCGGGGGCGTTCCGCGGGCTGTCGTCGCCCCTCATGAGGTTGGCCACGTTCTGCCGGGCGACCTGGCGGTTTCCCTGCCGCTGCTGCGCCACGAGCAGAAGGATCGGCAGACCGATGGGCCAGAAAGTGCCCGGCACCATCGTCTTGAAGCGGGCGCCGATGCCGTTCAGACCGGACCCGTTGATGTCGGCCCAGTGCAGGTTGAAGAGACTCATCGCGTAGCGGGTGGTCCCGATGATGCCCGCGACATAGACGAAGAAGATGACCCAGCCCATGGCTGTCCTTCCGTGACGGCTCGGAGCGTCGTGGATCCGGATGGTGGGGCGACGCGGCTCAGACGCCGAAGAATCCGCTCTGGTACTTGCGGATCTCCTCGCGGGCGAAGCCGGTGCTGTCCGCGACGCTGTAGAGCGCCGGGGCGACGGCGAGTCCGTGGACGGACTCGATGACAGCGGTGAGGTCGAGGTAGTCGAAGAGCTTGAGGTTGCCGGTGGTTCCGGTGAGGAGCCAGCCTGCGGTGAGGTTGGTGCCGACCGGGAAGCCGTAGTGCATCATCCGCAGGCCTCGGGCCTTGCGGTCCAACGGCTGGACGACGAGGAACCTCCGAGCCCCTTGCCCGCGCATCGCGGCGAAGAGGCCGTCGGAGTTGTTCTCCAGGTTCATCTCGACGGGCAGGCCCTGATCCTGGGTCGCCTTGGCGACCTCGCGCAGGTAGCTGTCGGAGTGCCCGGCCGCGCCGGGGATCAGCTGGTTGAAGGAGTCGATGACGTCGAACTGGTTGAGGATTCCCACGGTGTCCCCCCGAGATCGTCCGATTGACTGACGGGGGAAGTGAACACGCGGCATGGCGCACTTACGGCGCACGGAGCGCCCTTACGGCGCACAGGGTGCGCTCAACTCCGTTGCGCCACTCACCAGTTCCAGCGGAAGCCGACCACCGACCGCTCGACGAAAGGCACATAGCGATGTGCACTGCCCGCTTCGCACACTTCGGCGGGCTCCAACTGCACCGGGTCGCCGAGGTGGTGGTCCGACCAGGTCGCCCACCAGAGCCGACTGGGCAACCGACGCGGCTCGAAGTGCACCGCGATGTCGAAGTTCTCGATCCGGCCGCGGGCGGGGCGCCGTACCTCCTGAGGGGGTTGCGGCGCGGGACGGTAGGCGGTCCGGTATTCGAACGAGGTGCGCTGACCTTGCTTGAGCGGCTGGGGGAATGCGATCTCGTGGGAAACCAGGCCGTCGTAATGATGTTCCGGTCCGAGAGTTCCGCCGTGCAACACCTCGATGGCCGCCACGGAGGATTCGTGATTGAACAGGTAGCTGTCCACTCCGTCCTCGAGAGCCATGATCACATGCTTGGTGCGGCGTTCGGTCAACTGTCCCTCACTGTCGAGGAAATAGCGTTCGAATACCGTCACCGTGCGATGCCATTGGCGTCTGATCATTTCCCGGGGTTCCTGGACCGCGTCGGAGATTCCGTCGGGCCGGTTTCCGGAATCGCTTTCGTGCGTGGCCCGCAGACACACGGCGTCGCGCTCGTCCACGCGAAAGGCGTCGATAAGCCAGGTCAGCGTCTCTGCTGTGATCATCGTACCGTCGAGCGCTCGGCGGACGCGGTCCTTCAGGTTGCGGGCGAGGGACTGCTCGGACTCGGGGAACTCGCCGGAATCCCACAGGTGTTCGGCCAGGACTTGAGCCACGGCGGCGATGCTCACCCGGCCGCCCGAACGGTCCCGCTGGACACGTGCGCGCCACCGGCCCCGATATCGCGGCTGGGTGGCCAGCAGTTCGGTGAGCAGCGCCGAAGTGGCCTCGAAGGTCTTTTCCTTGATCAACGCTGCTCCGCCCGCGTAAACCGAATCACGGCGCATTCATTGAACCACAACGAAAAGATCGCCAAACTCGTTGAGCGTATGCGCAGTTGAGTACGGAATCTGGACGAGCCTTTCCGCCTTGATCAGGCTTCCGAGCTCGGTATCAGGGGAAGCCCCTCGACACCACGATGACGCTCGGTCGTGGCGGCCGGGCTGCCGCCTCCGCGAGACAGGCAGCCAGGCATGCAGGGCGGGCAGGCCCCCTGGCAGCCAGGCAGAGGCAGCGGGGCAGGCATGCAGCGGGTGTCCGGTTGGCTCAGCTCAGTACGCGTGCCGGCTTTCCCGCCAGATACGCCCGGACTCCTTCCGCCGCCTGCCCGTAGTACCGCTCGTAGTTCGCCCGGGAGACGTACCCGAGGTGCGGCGTCGCCAGCAGGCGGGGAGCCGTGCGCATCGGGTGGTCGGCGGGGAGGGGTTCGATGTCGAAGACGTCCACGCCCGCGCCGGCGATACGGCCCTCCCGCAGCGTCGCCAGCAACGCCGCCTGGTCGACGATCCCCGCCCGCGAGGTGTTGACCAGGTACGCCGTCGGCTTGAGGAGAGCCAGTTCGGCGGGGCCGAGCAGCCCCCGGGTGCGGTCGCTCAGGGCGAGGTGAATCGACACGAAGTCGCTCCCGGAGAGAAGCTCCTCCTTCGAGGAGGCCAGCCGCACGCCGGACTGCGCCGCCCGATCCGCCGTCAGGTTCTGGCTCCACGCGCTCACCTCCATGCCGAAGGCGAGGCCCACCCGGGCGACCGACGTGCCGATCTTCCCCAGGCCCAGCAGCCCGAGCCGCCGTCCGTGCAGGTCCGCGCCGACCGTGGACTGCCACGGCCCGCCCTCCCGCAGAGCGGTGCTCTCCTGCACCAGCCCGCGCGCGAGGCCCAGCAGCAACGCCCACGTCAGCTCCACCGGCGGAGTCGAGGAGCTCTCCGTACCGCACACCGTCACGCCGTTCGCCTTGGCCGCCGCGTAATCGATCACCGAGTTGCGCATGCCGGAGGCGATCAGCAGGCGCAGCCGGGGGAGACGGTCCAGCAGCGACGCCGGGAAGGAGACGCGCTCCCGCAAAGTGACCACACAGTCGAAGTCGGCCAGCGCCGCGGCGAGTTCGTCCTCGTCATCGAAATGCTCGGTGAAGGAGACGGCCTCCACCTCCTCGTCCGACGCCGGCGCCGACCAGTCGGCGAGAGTCGTCGCGACGTTCTGGAAGTCGTCGAGTACGGCACAGCGGAAGGGCACGGCTTTCCTCCGGGTGGGGTGATTCCGACCGGGAACAGGTCCGGTCCGAGGCTACGGCGAGCCCGTGAGCGACTCGGCCGCGACCGGCGGCTACTCCGGCACCCCCCTCGCCAGGAAGCTCGGCGTCAAGCCCGGCCACCGGGTGCGACTGCGACACGCCCCGGCCGGTTGGGACGTCCCCGGACTCCCCGACGGCGTCCAGGTCGCCCCGGGCGGCCCCCGCGACGCCGACGTCACCGTGGCCTTCTACCGCGACCACGCCCACCTCGCCGCCGAGACCCCGGCCCTCGTCCTTGACCTCGCCGACGACGCCATGCTCTGGATCGCCTGGCCCCGCAAGGCGGCCGGACATGTCAGCGACCTCACCGAGAACGCCCTCCGCGACCTCTTCCTCCCCCTCGGCGTCGTGGACGTCAAGGTCGCCGCGCTGGGGGAGGACTGGTCGGGGCTCAAGTTCGTCCGACGCAGGCAGGACCGACGCGGCCGGACCGGCACATAGGGGAGGCAAAATGAGGCGGCGTCGGAGCAACGCCCGCACCTGAGGCAACATCTAGGTGAACGACGGGCCCGCGCGTGGACGGGACACGGTCGCGTCGAGGGCCGGACGGAGTGAGGGACGTGGTGGACGTGTCGGACATCGGGGACATGGCGGAGCCGAGGATCGCCGTGGCCGTCGTGACCATGGGCAACCGGCCCGACGAGGTCGACGCGCTGCTGGAGTCGGTGGCCAAGCAGGACCTGGCGCCCGCCCGCATCGTGATCGTCGGCAACGGCTGCGCACTTCCCGACTTCGCCCGGCGCCTCTCCCTGCCAGGCGAGGTCACCGCGATCGACGTCGACGAGAACCTCGGCTGCCCCGGGGGTCGCAACGTCGCCCTCGCCCGGCTGAGGGAGTACGGCGATGTGGACGTCGTCGTCGAACTGGACGACGACGGGCTGCTGGTGGACGCCGACGTGTTGAGCCGCATACGCGACCTGTACGCCGCGGACGCACGACTCGGCATCGTCGGCTTCCGTATCGCCGACGAGCACGGCGAGACCCAGCGTCGGCATGTGCCGCGTGTCGGCGCCTCGGACCCGATGCGGGGCGGCTACGTCACCGGCTTCCTCGGCGGCGGCCACGCCCTGAGCATGGCCATGCTCGCGGAGACCGGCGACTGGCCCGCCGAGTTCTTCTTCGCGCACGAGGAGACCGACCTGGCCTGGCGGGCGACCGACGCCGGCTGGAAGATCCTCTACGCGCCTGAGCTGCTGCTCCAGCATCCCAAGACCTCGCCCGCCCGGCACGCGATATACCACCGGGTGACGGCCCGGAACCGGGTCTGGCTGGTCCGGCGCAACCTTCCGCTGCTCCTCATCCCCGTCCACCTGGGCGTCTGGATCGCCGTCACGCTCCTGCGCACCCGCTCGCTCGGTGGCCTCAAGGCCTGGTTCGGCGGATTCGCGGAGGGCGTGCGCAAGCCGGCCGGACGTAGGCGGCCCATGCAGTGGCGGACGGTGTGGCGGCTGACCAGGCTGGGCAGGCCGCCCATCATCTGAGGCTCCGTCGAGAGCTCTGAGGGACCGGCGCGAAACGGGGCGCGGGGCCCGGTCGGTCACCTCCGCCGACCGAGGCCCCGCGCGCCCCCGGATCCGGCCGCGGCGGCGACACTCCCCCGAGTTGCGCGTGGATACGCGCGCACCGTCGGGCCGATTCCGATGATGTGATCACATCAGATCGCGCCAACGGATCGCTAACATGTGGCCGACCGGATGCGCGTCGTCACTGGTCACTTGGTGTTCCCGTGTTGGGGCTGGGTACGCATCACGAACGCGAGCAACTCGATCATGCGACCCGGCAATGCGACTCGGTGATTCGACTCGATCATGCGACCCGGCAAGGGAACTCGGGCAAGTAAGGCAAGTCGGTACGGGCACCGGTGTGGACCGGGCGTGGAAAGGTGATGGGCGGCGTGATGCGGCGGTACGGGCTGCGGTTCGGACTGCTGGGCACACCGGTCCTGTTCGCGGTCGACACGTCGGACGCCGAATGCGAGGCGGGCGTCCCTCCCTACGACACGGTCCGCAGCCCGAAGGTACGTGCCCTGCTGACGTCCCTGCTCCTCGACGCCGGCCGGATCGTTCCCGTCGAGTCGCTCAAGGAGGCGCTCTGGGGCGGCGCGCCGCCGACGTCCGCGCAGGCCTCGTTGCACAACCACGTCACCCGGCTGCGCCGGCTGCTCGACGACCCCGAGCGGCTGCGTGCGATAGCACCGGGCTATCGGCTCAGAGTCGAACGCGGTGAGCTGGACGTCCATGTGTTCGAGCGACATGTCGCCGCGGCACGTGCCGCGCACGCCGCCGGGAACTGGGAACGCGTCGCGCGCGAGTGCGCGGCGGCACTCGCACTGTGGCGAGGCACCCCGCTGAGCGGACTCCCGGCCGAGGTCGGCGGCTACGCCTTCGTGCGACGCCTGCGGGAGGCCCGGCTGCTCCTGCTCGAGTGGCGCCACGACGCCGAACTCGGTCTCGGCGGCGACCGGTTCGAGCGCCTCGTCCCGGAGCTGACGGCCCTGGTCGCCGAACATCCACTGCGCGAGGCCTACCACCGCCAGCTGATGATCGCCCTGCACCGCACCGGTCGACAGGCCGAGGCCCTCGCCGTCCACCGCGACCTGCGCGCCCGCCTCGTCGAGGAACTCGGCATCGAACCAGGCCCGGCGATACGCGACGCCCACGTGCAGATACTGGCTCCCACGCCCGTCGATTCCCCGACTCTGACGCCGACCTCAACTCCGACTCCGGCTTCACCTGCACCTTCACCTTCGCCCCCGGCTTCACCTGCACCTTCGGCTTCGGCTGCACCTGCACCTTCGGCTTCGGCTGCACCTTCACCTTCGGCTTCGGGATTGAACCCGGCTTCGACTTCGACTGCGACTCCGGTTTCCGCGCAGGCTCCGACTCCGTCTCAGACTCCCATTCAGGCGTCGGCGTCGGCCTCGGCTCCCATCCCGGCCGCCGATACCGAACCCGATCCCGATCCCGAACGCAGTCCCCAGCCAGAGCGACCACCGTCGGCCACGCCCGGTCCCGTCGGACCGCTCACCCGGCCCGCGCAACTCCCCCCGGCACCGGCTCACTTCACGGGCCGCGTCGAGACCCGGCGCCTCCTCCACCGCACCCTTGCGGGCGCAAAGCCGGTCGTCGTTCTCAGCGGTATGGCCGGCGTAGGCAAGAGCGCGCTGGCGTTGCGCGTGGCACACGCTCTGAAGGAACGTTTCTCCAGCGGGCAGCTGTACCTGCACCTGCACGGCGCCACCCCAGGCATGACCCCCCTCACCGCGGCCCAGGCGCTCACCGCCCTGCTGCGCGATCTCGGTATGGGACCCCGGCGTATACCCGAACACCCGGACGCCGCATCCGCGTTGTTGCGAACCCTGCTCGCGCCGACCCGCACGCTCGTCGTGCTGGACGACGTCGCGACCGCCTCGCAGGTCCGCCCGCTGCTGCCGGCGGGCCCCGGCTGCGCGGTGATCGTCACCAGTCGCTCGCCGCTCACCACGCTCGACGGCGCCCAACGCTTCCCGCTCGGACCGCTGTCCGGCGAGGACAGCGCGGCCCTGTTGCGCGCGGCCTCCGGCCCGGGCGAGGGGCGTGCCGGTCTGGACGCGGCCCACCCGCTCGTCGACCTCACCGGCCGCCTCCCGCTCGCGCTGCGCGTCGTCGCCGCTCGACTCGCCGCGCGCAGCGCCCTCACCCCGGACGGGCTGGCCGATCAACTGGCGGACGCCGAAAATAGGTTGGCCCATCTGGAGTACGACGATCTCAGCGTCCGCCGCTCTCTTGCCGTCGCCCACGACGCGCTCGCCGCTTCCGGACGTCAGACCGACCGGGACGCGGCCCTCGCCCTGCGCCGCATCGGCGCGCAGGACCTGCCCGCCTATGGCATCCCGCTCCTGGCCCGACTCACGGGCACCGACGAGCCGCGCGCCGAAGCAGCCCTGAACCGACTCGTCGACGTGGCGCTCCTCGAGGAGCACACTTACGGCCGTTACACCCCGCACGACCTGGTACGGGACTTCGCCCGCGAACTCGCGAAGGCCGACGGGACGGTGGCCGACGAGGCGAAGGTCGACGGAGCCAACGCCGGCGGAGCGCACGTCGACGGAGCCAACGCCGGCGGAGCGCACGTCGACGGAGCAAAGGTCGACGGAGCAAAGGTCGACGGAGGGAACGTCGACGGCGTGAACGCCGACGGAGGTGGCCGACCGGAGCCGGCCGACCACCCACCAGCCACTCGCCCGGAGCCGGTCACTCGCCCGGAGCCGGTCACTCGCCTGGAGCCGGTCACTCGGCCGAGCTCTGTCACTTCGCGTCGGCGTAGCACTCCACCACCGCCGTGGTGAACGGGAAGCGCACCGGTGTCTCCCCGAACGTCAGCCGCCCGGCCAGGCCGGACGCCTCCCGGATGGCGGCCACGACCGTCTCGGCCTCCTCCAGCGGACAGTGCACGATCACCTCGTCGTGCTGGAAGAAGACAAGCTCGGCCGCCATTCCGGCGCAGGTGCGCCGTAGTGCGGCGAGCAGCAGCAGCGCCCAGTCGGCGGCGCTGCCCTGGACGACGAAGTTGCGGGCGAACCGGCCACGCGCGCGTGCGTTGCTCGAGGCGTACCCCGGCACCCACTGCCGGTCGCCAAACGGATCGTCGTCCCCACCAGAGCCACCAGAGCCACCAGAGCCACCAGGGCTGCCAGAGCCGCCAGAGCCGTCAGAGCCGCCAGGATCGCCCGGGTTGCCGCGACCGCCGAGGCCGGCGGAGTCCATGGGAATGCCGGCCTCCTCCGTACCCTCGTCCCGGGCCCCGGTCGCCGGTGGGCAGGTCCGGCCGAGCCAGGTCCGCACGAGCCGCCCCTCCTCGCCGGCCTTGGCCGCCTCGTCGACGTACGCCACCGCGCGCGGGAAGCGGCGGCGGAGCGCGGCGAGGTTCTTCAGGCCGTCACCGGAGGTCTGCCCGTAGACCGCGCCGAGCACGGCGAGTTTCGCCTGGGCGCGGTCGCCGGAGAAGGCGCGGTCGGAGACGGACTGGTAGAGGTCGGTCTCCCGGCCGGCGACCTCCATCAGCCCGGGGTCGCGTGAGATCGCCGCCAGTACGCGCGGCTCCATCTGGTCGGCGTCGGCGACGACGAGCCGCCAGCCCGGGTCGGCGACCACGGCCCGCCGGATGACCTTGGGGATCTGGAGGGCGCCCCCGCCGTTGGTCACCCAGCGCCCGGTGACCGTGCCGTGGGCGAGGAACTCCGGCCGGAACCGGCCGTCCCGCACCCAGTCCTGGAGCCAGGACCACCCATGGGCCACCCAGACGCGGTACAGCTTCTTGTACTCGATCAGCGGCTTCACGGCCGGGTGGTCGAGGGACTCGATCTCCCAGCGCCGGGTGGACTTGATCCGGATGCCGGCCTGCGCGAAGGCCTTGACCACGTCCGCGGGCAGGTCGGGGCGGACCCGGCGCCCGAACGCGGCAGACACCTCCTCGGCCAGCTCTGCCAGCCGCCGGGGCTCGCCCCCGCCCGCGTACCGCTCGCCGAGCAGGTCGTGCAGTACCGCGCGGTGCACCTCCGCGCTCCAGGGCAGCCCGGCCCGGTTCATCTCGGCGGCCACCAGCATCCCCGCCGACTCGGCCGCCGTCAGCAGCCGCATCCGCGTGGGGTGCTCGGCCAGCTCGTGCCGCCGCTGCTGATCGGCATAGACGGCGAGGAGGTCGGCGAGGGGCAGCCGCACGGCGGTGTCCTGCGCCTCGAACAGCGAGGACTGCGCGCCGGGCACTGCGGAGCGCTGCGGCGGGTCGGGCGGTACGGGGCCGCCGCGCAGCCGGGCCAGCGCGGCCGCCGCCGACCGGGGCTCACCCGAGCGCCCCTCGTGGCCCAGGAGGAGGCTCTCGGCGTCCTCGACGTCGTAACACCGCTCCACCCGCACCCCCGAGGCGAGCAGACGCGGATACACCTCGGCCGTGGAACGCCAGACCCAGCGGGCGACGTCGGGCCGCTCGCGCACGGCCCGCGCGAGGTCCGCCTCCCGTAGCACCGGACCGGTGGGCAACCCGTCGGGACCGAGGGGGGCGACTTCCACGCCACCGTCCTCGGCCGGAGCGAGTGCCCACCGGTCGGCCATGCTGCGAGTGTGGCAGCAGGGTCTGACAACGGCCGCTGCCGGCCACTCCCGCTCCCCTGCTCCTGCCGCCTGCTTCCGCTGCTCCTGCTACGCCTGTCCCCCCTCCTGCTCCTGTCCCCGCTCCTGGCTCTGCTCCTGCTCCTGTGTCGTCGAGATCGCGGCCAGGGTTTTCGCGACGTACCGTTCGGTGCCGGGTTTGTCGATGCCGAGGCCGCTGAGGAGGCCCTCGCCGTTCTCGTACTCCAGCAGGGCCAGCAGGATGTGCTCGGTGCCGACGTAGTTGTGGCCGAGGCGGAGCGCCTCGCGGAAGGTGAGCTCCAGGACCTTCTTGGCGTCCGGGCCGTAGGGGACCAGCTCGGGCACCTCGTCCGCGGCCGGCGGGAGCGCGGCGGTCGCGGCCTCACGGACCGCCTCCAGGGAGACGCCCTGCTCGGCGATCGCCTTCGCCGCGAAGGCCTCCGGCTCGGCGAGCAGGCCGAGGACGAGGTGCGCGGGCAGCCCCTCGGCGTTGCCGGCGGTCTTGGACGCGTTGTGCGCGGCCATGACCACGTTCCGCGCGCGGGGGGTGTAGCGGGCGAAGCCCTGGCTCGCGTCGAGGCCGGCCGACTCCTTCGGCACGAACCGCTTCTGGGCGGCCTGCCGGGTGACGCCCATGCTCCGGCCGATGTCGGTCCAGGAGGCGCCCGAGCGGCGGGCCTGGTCGACGAAGTGGCCGATCAGATGGTCCGCCACGTCGCCCAGGTGGTCGGCGGCGATGACGGCGTCCTGAAGCTGGTCGAGCGGCTCGTTGTGGACCTTCTTGATGGCGTCGATGAGGTCGTCGAGACGGACGGACGAGGTGGTGCCGGGTCGTGGAGACGTCATGTGTCAACCGTAGGTTGACAGTAGCGGAGTGTCAACCCAAGGTTGTCACTCCCGTGGAATGCGCTGCCGCGCCCCGTGACACGATCGACCGGTGAGCAGCACCGACCACACCGCCCCTGGTGACGACCGCCCTGGCGACTCCTCCGGTCAGTCGTCCGGCCAGTCGTCCGGCGAGCCGTCGGGCACCGTCGAACGTGCCTTCCGGGCCGCCCTCTACGACACCGCCGACGCCGCCCTCGACACCGGCGCCTCGCTCCTCGCCGCCGACCGCGCGGCGGACGCCGAACTGGCCCGGCGGGGCGCCGATTTCGTGGCGACGGCCTGGCGTCGTGGCTGGCAGCCCGCCGACCTCGTACGGCTCGTGCGGCGCGAGCTGGACGACGTCCATGTGGGTTTGGTGTCGCAGTTGATCCTGACGCAGGCGCGGGACGACCGGGCGCGCGGGCGACGCTGGGCGGCCCAGCTGGCGGAGCTGTCCGCCGAGACTCCGCCCGCGCCCGTCACCGACCGTTTCTCGCACGCCACCACGGTCCTGGAGCTCTACCGCCTGCTGCTGCGCCTGCCCGCCCTCGAACCTCTCGAGGAACGCGAACCGCACCGGCAGTCCAGCCCGGGCTCGCACTCGCGCATGCTCACCCGCATCCGCGCGCTGCTCGCCAAGGCCGAGGCGACCGGGTATCCGCAGGAGGCGGAGGCGCTCACCGCGAAGGCGCAGGAGCTGATGGCCCGGCACAGCGTCGACGAGGCGCTGCTCGACGCCCAGGCCACGGCCCCGGACGCGCCGGGCGCCTGCCGGATCGGCGTCGAGCCGCCGTACGAACAGGCGAAGGCGGTGCTGCTGAACGCGGTCGCCGACGCCAACCACTGCCGGGCGGTGTGGAACGAACCCTTCGGCTTCTCCACTGTCGTCGGCTTCGAGGCCGACCTGGAGTCGGTGGAACTGCTCTACACCTCGCTGCTGGTGCAGGCGCAGTCGGCGATGGCCAGGGCGGAGGCGGCCCAGCGGGCCGGCGGCCGAAAGCGGACCAAGACCTTCCGGCAGTCCTTCCTCGCCGCCTACGCCCACCGCATCGGCACCCGTCTGGGCGAGGTCACCGCCGCCGCCGAGACCCAGGTGAACGACGAACTGCTGCCGGTCCTCGCCTCCCGCGAGGTCGCGGTCACTGCCGCGACGGACCGGATGTTCCCGGCAACGGTCTCCACCCGCCTGCGGGGAGTCACCGACGAGGCGGGCTGGACCGAGGGCGCCGAAGCGGCGGACCGGGCCCGGATGCGATCCCGTCCACGGCTGCCGTGACGCCCCGCCCCCCGCTGTCGTGACGCCCCGCCCGGGGATGTCCCGCCGCCACACGCGTGCGCCGGCGCACGCGCCGCGACCACCGCTCGCGGACCTGCACCACCGACCACGGAGCCGCGCGAGGCTGCCCGAGCGCGGGACATCACCCCCCGCCCCTCCGCTGCCGTGACGCCAGCGCTGCCGGGACACCCGGCCCCGGCTCCCGTGACGCCCCGGCCCCGGCTCCCATGGCACCCCAGGTGGGGGCAGGCAGGGACAGGCAGGTGCCCGGTGGATCAGTCGCCCGCCTGCTGGAAGGCGCTGACCGTCGCGTCCGGCACCTTGCCGCTCTTGAGGGCGACATCGCCGTACGACCAGGGGAAGCTCTGGTCGGCCGAGGCGCCCGGCAGGCCGTACTTCACCGTCTTGACGGCGAGGCTCTTGTCGCCGCCGTCCTCGCCGCGCACGTAGGTGATCGTGAAGGTGGCGGTGCCCTGCGCCGGGAGGGTCAGCGCCTGAGCCTCGGCGGCCTCGTCCTTCGGCACGTCCGCGGAGCCGCCGTCGGAGGCGAGGGTGACGGTCGGGAAGCCGTTCAGGGTGCACTCCGCGCCCTTGTTGGTGAGCGTGACGGTGACGTTGCCGCTGTCGCCGGCGGCGGGAGCGGCGTTGACGGGGCCGACCTCCTGGCCGAGGTCGGCGGCGGCGCAGGTGCCGCCGGCGGAGCCGGAGCCGGTCGATTCGGAGGCCTTGCTCGCGTCGGTGTCGGACGCGCTGTCGTCCCCGCCGCCGCAGGCGGTGAGGAGCAGGGCCGCGGCGAGGGCGGTGACGGTGAGGGGAACGGCGCGCATGAGTGATCCCTAGGGTTTCGTGACGGTGCTCGAAGGATCATCACGCACGCGCGCGTGCATGTGTCGCGCGCCCCCGCTCTTGACCGCTTCGCGTCCAGGTCGCCCGGGCCGCTGGGGCCTCCGAAGTCTTCCTCCACCGAAGGGGACGGCCGGACTACCCGAGGCCGGGCGTCGGCAGTCCCGACGGCCACTGGCCGTCCTCCGCCTTCGCGAAGGTCTCCTTGCCGACCGCACCGGACCAGGTGACCTTCAGGGACTTCGCGTCGGCGGAGTCGACCATGCCGGTCGTCCGGTCGTCCTTCCCGCTGGTGCACTTGAGGTGGATCATCTGCATGCCCGCCTCCTCGCCGGCGGTCCCGCTGCACACCGACCCGCCGGTCACGAAGAGGGCGGCCTGCTTCCCGGTGATGATCAGGGCGACTGCCTTGCCGTCCGTAGTGGCGAGCCAACTGCCCTCCAGCTCGCCGGAGGCCGAGACCGAGGCGGACGCGGAGCCCGTCGCGTCGCCGGTGCCGCCGGTGCCGCCGGTCGCCGTCGTGGGCGTCGCGGAGGAGCCGTCGTCGGACCCTCCGTCGTCACTGCACCCCGTCAGCACGAGTACGCCCGCCAGTGTGGCGGCCACGGCAACGGCCGTGGCGCGCACCGGCCGACGGGACGCGCCCCGCGTGAAGATCGCCGAAGTCACTGCAAGCTCCCAAGCTGTAGCCGGCCGACCGGGTCGACCGCACGGACCGTGGGCCGCACGGACCGTGAGGCCGTACGGACCGGTAGGTAGGGACCGCAGCAAGCTACCAGCAAGGCCCGGCAGAGCACCGGGGGCGGCCCGTGACCTACCAGGACGACTTCCGGACCCCGGGCAGATACCCCGCGTGGGCCTGCGCCCGCAGACCCACGCGGGACAGTCCGAACGTACGGAAGTACCCGCGCGGGCGCCCGTCAACCTGGTCCCGGTTGCGTACCCGCGTCGCGCTGGCGTCCCGCGGCTGGGCGCGCAACTCCTGCCGGGCGGCCTCCCGTTCGACCTCCGTCGAGGACGGCCGCCGGATGGTCTCCTTGAGCGCGGCCCGCCGTGCCGCGTACCGCGCGACGGTCTCCTGCCGCTTGCCGTTCTTCGCGATCTTGCTCTTCTTCGCCATCAGATCCGCACCCCCCGCGCGCGGATGCGTGCCACGGCCGCTTCCACGCCGATCGTGTCGACGGTCTTGATGCCCTTGGTGCTCAGCCGCAGCCGTACCCGGCGGCTCTCGCTCGGCAACCAGTAGCGCCTGGACTGGATGTTCGGGTCGAAGCGGCGCGAAGTGCGCCGGTGGGAGTGGGAGATGCGACGGCCGAAGCCCGGCCGGGCGCCGGTCAGCATGCAGTGGGCGGACACGGGTGACGTACCTCTCCTCGTCGGTTCCAGGACCATGATGCTAATGGAATTCATTTTCAGTAAGGTATCAGCATGGCACGCAACGAACTCCGCCCGGTCATCAGGCTCCGGTCCACGGTGGGAACCGGCTACACCTACGTGACCCGCAAGAACCGCCGCAACGACCCGGACCGCATGACCCTGCGCAAGTACGACCCCGTCGTCGGCCGTCACGTCGACTTCCGAGAGGAGCGCTGAAACTCCGCCATGCGCAAGGGAATCCACCCGGCCTACGGTCCCGTCGTCTTCCGTGACCGCGCCGCGAACCACGCCTTCCTCACCCGCTCGACGCTGACCGCCGCGGTCGGGCAGAAGACCGTCGAATGGGAGGACGGCAACACCTACCCCGTCGTCGACGTCGAGACCTCCAACGTCAGCCACCCCTTCTACACAGGCACCGCCCGCGTCCTGGACACGGCCGGCCGGGTCGAGCGCTTCGAGCGGCGCTACGGGAAGCGGGGCGAGGCGTGAGCCTGTCGGTCGTCATCGTCGGCGGGCTGCACGCCGATGCCCGCCGGGCGACGGTCAGGCGTCTGCTCGCCGACGTCCCGGGCAGCGTCGTCCTGCACCACGACCTCTCGACGGCCGTGGCGGGTACGGTCGTACGGACCGTCGGCGACGCCACCGGAATCCTCTCCGCCGCTGAGACGCCCCTCGTGAACGACTGCGCCTGCTGCGCCCTGCGCGAGGATCTCGTCCCCGAACTGCGCCGCCTCGCCGACGACGGCAGCACGCGTCTCGCGGTCGTCGAACTGTGGGACTCCGTCGAGCCCAAGGCCATGGCCGAGGTGGTCGTGGCCGGCGGGCTCACGCTCACCGGGGTCGTCACCGCCGTCGACCCGGCGCTGCTCCTGCCCTGCCTCGGCAACGGCGACGACCTCGCCGAGTGCGGTCTCGCCGCGGCCGCCACCGACCGGCGCACGGTCGCCGACACCTTCGCGCGCCAGCTGGAGTACGCGCCCGTGCTGGCCGTCGTCGACTCCCCGGAGGCCGACGACGAGGACCGCGAACTGCTGGCGCAACTGCACCCGACGGCCCGTCGGGTCGCGATCGGGCCGGCCGACCCTGCCGACGCGCGGTCGGCGCTCGCCCGGGCGGTGCTGGCCGGCTTCGACGTCGAGTCGGCCGCCGCCGCCCAGCACCCGGCCTGTGCGCTGCTGCCCGCCGAGGCCGACGCGCACGGGGTGAGCACCTTCGTCTGGCACCGGCGCCGCCCGTTCCACCCGGAGCGGCTGTACGCGGCGCTGGAGGATCTGACCTGTGCCGCCGCCCGCAGCCGGGGCCGCTTCCGGCTCGCCGACAAGCCCGACGTCCTGCTCCACTGGGACGCGGCCGGCGGAGCGCTGTGTCTGGAGTCGGCCGGTCCGTGGCTGGCGTCCCTGCCCGACGCGGCCTGGGACATGGTCCCGCCGGTGCGCCGGGCCGCCGCCGCGCTGGACTGGCACCCCGAGCACGGCGACCGCTGCCAGCACCTGGTCTTCACGTCTCCCGGTCTCGACCGCGACGGCCTGGCGCGTCTCCTCGAATCCTGCCTGCTCACCGACGCCGAGTACGCCGCGGGCCGGGCCGCCTGGAAGCGGCTGCCGCCCGCCTTCGACACCCTCCTGGAGGTCTGACCCATGCCCCGCAAGAGCGAACGCCGGCCCGCCGAGCCCCGCCCCAACCCGCTCGACCAGGCCGAGATCACGTACATCGACTACAAGGACACCGACCTTCTGCGGAGGTTCCTCTCCGACCGGGGCAAGATCCGCAGCCGCCGGGTCACCCGCATCTCCGCCCGACAGCAACGTCAGTTGTCCCGAGCGATCAAAAACGCCCGAGAAATGGCCCTCCTTCCACGCCGAACCGCCAACTGACCCGCCCACTGACCTCAACTGACCGCCCCGAGCCACGAGCCGGCCCGCCCACCGGCCACCAACCGACCGGCCCCCTGGATCACCACCGGACCCACCCGGCACGGCAGCCCGGCGGCCAGGCCCCCTGGCCCCCACCCGGGCTCCACGCCATGCCCGCGATGCCCGCGCCCGCTGCCCGCCACGCCCGCCATGTCCGCCACGCCGACGATGTCCGCCACGTCCTCCATGCCCGCCACGCTGCCTGCCTGCCTGCCTGCCTGCTTACCTGCCCGCCATGCCCGCCGTGTCCGCGCTGGACCCCCGCCCCCGGCCCTCCGCATCTGTCCTGTACACGTCCTTCCCGTCCACTCACGCCCGCCCGGGAGCCGCTCCCTGCGTAGGCCGGGCTCCGCCACCGCCGTACGGCACGTCCCTCGCCCGTACGAGCGGATTCACGTATCCCGTCTAATGGACCTGGCCGTACGAAGCAGCCGTAGGCCGGACGGTGAGCCGAGTCGTGGGTACGGCGTAGGGCCGTTCCGATGCCGTTCTCGCGACCGACTTCGCCGTCGTGCGTGAGGGCGGCGGCTTGTCGTCGGCGGCCGTCGTGGTGCGGGGTGTCCCCGCTCCCGCCGCGGGTGACCGACCGGTGGCGGCGTCCTCGGACGGCAGGTGTCGGGCGGTTACGGGTCGCGGGCGGGATGTCGGGGGTGCGACCGCCCGCCCTCGCCCCCCGCCGCCCCGCATCAGTCGCGCACACCGGGCGGAGCCGCATCGGGAGGGACGTCCTGCCGCGCCGAACGGACGGAGGGCATCCGCCGGAATCGCTTCCTTCGGGAGGGTCCCGGCGCCGCACGCGGGCTCCGGCCAGCCGATCCGTTGCCGCGCCGACGGAACAGGACGGCCCTGCCACGCGTCTGTTCCTAGTGCACGGGTGGTTCGATCCGAACGACTCTCGCCCGCAGCCGCCGTGGGGCGCGCACGCGGACGCGCGGGACGGAACGCCGGGTAAAGCGGGCGTCAACGCTGTAACCGCGCAGCCACCCCGCGTGCACGTGCATCTGCTCATGCGTGTGCACATGAACGGGGTTATGATCCGGGAAAGTTGACCACGGCACCAATGGCCACACGAGCCAGTGCACCACCAGGGAGCGACCTGTGGACCACCACGATGACGGGGGGCACGACGTGTACAACGGCATGACGGCCACACAGCTGTACGGGGTTGCCTGGCAGAAGAGCCGGCACAGCAACTCACAGGGTTCCTGTGTCGAGTTCGCGCGGCTGCCGGGCGGTGACGTGGCCGTGCGCAACTCGCGCTTTCCCGACGGTCCCGCTCTCGTCTACACCCGTGCGGAGATCGAGGCGATGCTGCTCGGCATCAAGGACGGCGAGTTCGACCACCTGATCGCGAGCTGACGTCTCCCGACGTCCGCGAAGGGTTCCGAGCCTTCCCCTACGCCCCTCTCGCCTTCCTGCCGCCCCTACCGGAATTGCGGATTTATCGCGTGAAAACGGCGGGCGACGCGCGTAGAACCGCGGCGTGGGAGCGCGCCGCGGTTCGTCATTCGGCAGCTGTGTGCAGCCGGAACAGCGCCCAGACGACCTTGCCGCCCAGGCTGCCGGACAGCGGGTGCCAGCCCCAGCCGTCGGCGAAGGAGTCGACGAGGAACAGGCCGCGGCCCGACTCCGCCGAGAAGTCCTCGCTCTCACGGGGCAGCGGACTCTCCCGGCTGGGATCGCGCACCGCGCACACGAGCCGCTCGGTCCAGCGCATCAGGTGCAGCCGCACCGGCGGATGCTGCCGATCCGGTACGTGCGGGACCTCGTCGGGGGACAGTCCGTGTCTCAGCGCGTTGGTCACCAGCTCCGAGACGACCAGACAGGCATCGTCGAAACGGTCGCCGACGTCCCACTGGCCGAGGGTTCTCTTGGTGAACTGCCGCGCCTCGCGGACCGCTTCGAAGCGGGCGGGCAGAGCGCATGAGGCGGCGTTGGACACGGCCGCGGGATCCAGCGGCGGAAGGCCCTGCCGTAACGGCTCGAGCATGGTCGATCCATTCGTCCCCATGCGAGGCACTCCCGGGATTCGCGGTCGTTGCGATGCAGCGGTGGCGCGAGACCATGGTTTCGGATGCGCACTGCGGATGCAAGGGCAGATGCACGTGCACGTGACCGAAATGAACCCGCCCGTACCGCTTCTTGGCCATTTTTTCCGCCAACTTCTCGCCCATCAGGTCCACTTCTCTTGCTTTCTCCTCACTGTTCCTTCGCATCACTCTGTACGTATCCTTTGTCTTCTTTCCATCTCTGTAATCGGACGAGTACTGCTCGAAGTGTTTTAGTGGCAGACTGCGGCCCCTAAGACGGTTGGGGAGGCTGGCGAACGTGAGCGCGGGAGAGCCCGGATCGGTGGTGCGGCGGATGCTGCTCGGCTCGCAACTACGGCGACTGCGTGAGGCCCGCGGCATCACGCGCGAGGCGGCGGGATACTCGATCAGGGCTTCCGAGTCGAAGATCAGCCGGATGGAACTGGGCCGGGTGAGCTTCAAGACCCGGGACGTCGAGGATCTGCTGACGCTGTACGGCATCACGGACGACACCGAGCGCCAGTCGCTCGTCGGGCTCGCCCGTGAGGCCAACGTGGCGGGTTGGTGGCACAGTTACTCGGACGTCCTGCCCAACTGGTTCCCCACCTACGTCGGTCTGGAGGGCGCGGCCGCGCTGATCCGGGCGTACGAGGTCCAGTTCGTGCACGGCCTGCTGCAGACCGAGGCGTACGCCCACGCGGTCGTCAGCCGGGGCATGAAGGGTGCGAGCGCGGCCGACATCGACCGGCGGGTGGCGCTGCGCCTGGAGCGGCAGAAGTACCTCGTCGCCGAGAGCGCGCCCGACTTCCACATCGTCCTCGACGAGGCGGCGCTGCGCCGGCCGTACGGTGGCCGCGAGGTGATGCGCGGACAGCTCCAGCATCTGATCGAGATCTCCGAGCGCCCCAACGTGCGGCTCCAGGTCATGCCGTTCAGCTTCGGCGGGCACTCCGGTGAGTCCGGCGCCTTCACCATCCTGAGCTTCCCGGAGTCCGACCTTCAGGACGTCGTGTACCTGGAGCAGCTCACCAGCGCCCTGTACCTCGACAAGCGCGAGGACGTCGCGCAGTACGAGCAGGCGCTGAAGGAACTCCAGCAGGACAGCCCCGGTCCGGACGAGAGCCGTGACCTCCTGCGCGGGCTGATCCAGCTGTCATAGGGATTCCCCTGGAGCACCTCTGTAACGACCCCAACTCCCTTGAAACCCCCGTACGATGACGTGTGATCAGATCGTGATGCCGATCGATCACAGCCGATCGCAGCAGGGGATTGAGGGATCACATGTCGTCCTACTTCACTGACCTGGCCCAGCAGTACATCGACGGTAAGTGGCGTCCGGGGACCGGGTCCTGGGACATCATCGACTTCAATCCCTACGACGGCGAGAAGCTGGCCTCGATCACCATAGCCACCGTCGAAGAGGTCGACGACGCCTATCGTGCCGCCGCCCGCGTCCAGAAGCAGTGGGCCGCGACCAACGCCTATGCCCGCCGCTCGGTCTTCGAGAAGGTGCTGCGGCTGGTCGAGGAGCGCGAGGCGGAGATCAGCGAGATCCTCGTCGCCGAGGCCGGCGGCACATTTGGCAAGGCCGCCTTCGAACTGCACCTCGCCAAGGAGTTCCTGCGCGAGTCGATCCACCTGGCGCTGCGTCCCGAGGGCCGCATCCTGCCCTCGCCGATCGACGGCAAGGAGAACCGCGTCTACCGGGAGCCGGTCGGCGTCGTCGGTGTGATCAGCCCGTTCAACGTGCCCTTCCTGCTGTCGCTGAAGTCCGTCGCTCCCGCGCTGGCCCTCGGCAACGGTGTGGTGCTCAAGCCGCACCAGAACACCCCGATCGCCGGCGGCACGGTGATCGGCAAGCTCTTCGAGGACGCCGGTCTGCCCCCGGGTCTGCTGAACGTCGTGGTGACCGACATCGCCGAGATCGGCGACGCCTTCCTGGAGCACCCGATCCCGCGGGTCATCTCCTTCACCGGCTCCGACAAGGTCGGCCGCCATGTCGCCACGGTCGCCGCCTCGCACTTCAAGCGGTCCATCATCGAACTCGGCGGCAACAGCGCCTTCGTCGTCCTGGACGACGCGGATGTCGACTACGCGGTCGACGCGGCCGTCTTCAGCCGCTTCGTCCACCAGGGCCAGGTCTGCATGGCCGCCAACCGCATCCTGGTCGACCGCTCGCTCGCGGACGAGTTCACCGAGAAGTTCGTCGCCAAGGTGAAGACCCTCAAGGCCGGCGACCCGCGCGACCCGCAGACCGTCATCGGGCCGGTGATCAACTCCCAGCAGGCGGAGGCCGTCACCGGCGCCGTCGAGCAGGCGATCGCCGAGGGCGCGACCGCCCTGCTGCACGGGGCGACCACGGACAACCTCGTCGAGCCCTCGGTGCTGGCAGGCCTGCCGGACGACTCCGCCCTGCTCCAGCAGGAGGTCTTCGGCCCGGTCGTCTTCATCAACACCTTCGACGGTGAGGAGGAGGCGGTCCGCATCGCCAACGACACGCCGTACGGCCTCAGCGGCGCGGTCCACACCGCCGACATCGAGCGGGGCGTCGCCTTCGCCAAGCAGATCGTCACCGGCATGTTCCACGTCAACGACGCCACGGTCCACGACGAGCCGATCGTCCCCTTCGGCGGCGAGAAGAACTCCGGCGTCGGCCGGCTCAACGGCGAGACGACCCTGGAGGCCTTCACCACCACCAAGTGGATCTCGGTCCAGCACGGCCGCAGCGGATTCCCGTTCTGAGCCGCCCGGGTCCCTGAGGGCTGCGACCGCGGCATCGGCGGCACGGCGGACATGCGCCCGGGCGCCTGACGGGCTCGTGTCCGCCACGCCATAACCTGGGCGCATGTCAGCGATCCGTCTTCTCGTGCTGGGCGCCGTGCGTCAGCACGGGCGGGCCCACGGCTACCAGGTGCGCGGCGACCTGGAGTACTGGGGCGCCCACGAGTGGTCCAACGCCAAGCCGGGCTCGATCTACCACGCCCTGAAGCAGATGGCGAAGCAGGGGCTGCTGCGCGAGCACGAGACCGCCCCGTCCACCGCGGGCGGCCCGCCGCGCACCGAGTACGAGATCACCGAGGCCGGCACCGAGGAGTACTTCAGGCTGCTGCGCGAGGCGCTGACCTCGTACGACCAGAAGACGGACGTGAAGTCGGCGGCCATCGGCTTCGTGGTCGACCTCCCGCGCGCGGAGGCCGTGTCGCTTCTGAGGGAACGCATTCACGGCATCGAGAAGTGGCGCTCCGCCGTCACCGAGCACTACGTCCCCGAGGACGGGCCGGAACAACTGGGCCACATCGGGGAGATCATGAACCTCTGGATCCACACGGCCGACGCCGAGGCCACCTGGACGCGGGGCCTGATCGCGCGGATCGAGCGCGGCGCGTACACCTTCGCGGGGGAGGGCGATCCCTTCGTGGGCGTCCTTGCGGAGGGCGAGGAGAACCCGTACGCCACGGATGAGCGTCATCCGGGGGATGCACATTAATCAAGTTTGACGACTGCGGATCGACGCGTTACCTTACCCAAGTAGTCAAGTTTGACTAAAGGCAGGTGGGGAGACTTCATGGCCGACGCAGCGATCACCGTCGAAGGAGCACACAAGAGATACGGCGACACCCGGGCACTGGACGGGATCGACCTCACGGTGGCCCGCGGCACGGTGCACGGCGTTCTCGGACCGAACGGAGCCGGCAAGACGACCCTGGTCAGGATCCTGTCCACGCTGCTGCGGCCGGACTCCGGACGGGTCGAGGTGGCCGGACACGATGTCGTGCGCCAGGCCCGGGAGGTCCGTCTGCGCATCGGCCTGCTCGGCCAGCACGCCGCTCTCGACGAGGAGTTGGGCGGCCGCCAGAACCTGGAGATGTTCGGCCGCCTCCACCACCTGGGCGCCCGCCACGCGCGCGTGCGCGCCGGTGAACTCCTGGAGCGCTTCGACCTCACCGCCACCGGCCGCAAACCGGTCCACGCCTACAGCGGAGGAATGCGCCGCCGCCTCGACCTGGCCGCGTCCCTGATCGGCAACCGGCACGGCACCGACCCGGAGGTGCTCTTCCTGGACGAGCCGACCACCGGCCTCGACCCGCGCGGGCGCGCCGAGGTGTGGTCCGCGGTCCGCTCGCTGGTGGGCGGCGGGACGACCGTGGTGCTCACCACCCAGTACCTCGAGGAGGCCGACCAGCTCGCCGACCGGATCTCCGTCGTCGACCGGGGCCGCGTGATCGCCGACGGCACGGCGGACGAGCTGAAGGCGCTGACGGGCGGCGACCGCATCGACGTCGTCCTGCGCGACGCGGACCGGCTGGGCGAGGCCCGCGCGCTGCTGCCCCTGCCCGGGGCGGACGTCACCGTCGATCCCGACCGCCGCCTGCTCAGCGCCCCGGTCACCGACCGCATGGCCGCCCTCTCCGCCGTCGTCCGGGCCCTGGAGGAGGCCGGCGTCGAGGCGGAGGACGTGGCGCTGCGCCGCCCCACCCTGGACGAGGTGTTCCTGCACCTGACCGGGCAGGACGACCGTACGAAGGAGACCGTGTGAGTACGTACGCGCTGACCGATTCCTGGACCATGACCCGGCGCGAACTCGCCCACTGGGCACGGCAACCGGGCCGCCTCGTCGTCGGTCTCGCCTTCCCTGTGATGCTGCTGCTGATGTTCGGCTATCTGGTCGGCGGCGGCCGCGGGGTGAGCGGCGACTACCTCCACTACCTGATGCCCGGCATGCTCGCGCTCACCATGGCCTTCGGTCTGGAGGGCACGATGCTCGCCGTCACCCAGGATCTCAACAAGGGTGTCATCGACCGGTTCCGCGCCATGCCGATGGCCGACGGCGCGGTCCTGGTGGGCCGTTCGGCGGCGGACATGCTCCAGTCGGCCGTGGGCCTGGCCGTGCTCATCGCCGTCGGTCTCGCGCTCGGCTGGCGCCCCCAGGGCGGCCCTGGCGCCTTCCTGGCCGCGGTGGGGCTGCTGCTCCTCTTCCGCTTCGCGATGCTCTGGATCGGCATCCATCTGGCGCTGGTGGCCGGGAAGCCGGAGATGGTGCAGGCCGTGCAGATCCTCGTCTGGCCGGTCGGCTTCCTCTCCAACGCCCTCGCCGCCCCCACCTCCATGCCGGGCTGGCTGGGCACGGCCGTCGAATGGAACCCGATGTCCCGGACGGCAACCGCGACACGCGACCTGCTCGGCGGCGCAGGCGCCGACCCGGGCCACCTCTGGACGGCCGTCGCCTGGCCCCTGGCACTGCTGGCGGTCTTCTTCCCGCTGGCGGTCCGGAAGTTCGCCCGCATGAGCCATTGAGAGGACGGGCCCTGGTGGGGGACAGCACTCACCGGGGTCGTGTCCGTGAGGCCCCGAGCCGGCTCGCGACGCCCGGCACGCACGCTCGCCGCGTTGTGGGGATTGCCCACGCGCACCCGGTAGGAGGCCGCTCCTGCCCCTTGCGATCGGGCGCACCGGACGCTGCGAGCCCCGCCCTCCGGGCAGAGGGCGCTGCTTCGCGGACACGACCTAGTGGTGGAACCCGGTTGCCGCGCTCTTGTCCCGGGTTCGCGGGCCCGACTGCCGGCGGAGTTCCGGCAGCAGCCGGGTCAGGCCCTCCACGAACAGGTCGGCGAGGTCCTCCGAGAAGCCGTTCCTGCACACGACCCGCAGGACGGACAGGTCCTCCCGGTTCGGCGGGAAGGTGTACGCGGGCACCAGCCAGCCGCTCTCACGCAGCCGCCGAGAGACGTCGAAGACGTCGTACGAGTCCACGCCCGGGGCGGTGGTGAAGGCGAACACCGGCAGCTCGTCGCCCCGGGTGAGGAGCCGGAAGTCGCCGAGCGCCTCCACCCGGTCGGCGAGGCCGCGGGCCACGTCCCGCGTGGTCTGCTGAACCGCCCGGTAGCCCGCGCGGCCCAGCCGCAGCAGCGTGTAGTACTGCGCGACGACCTGGGCGCCCGGCCGCGAGAAGTTGAGGGCGAAGGTCGGCATGTCCCCGCCCAGGTAGTTCACCCGGAAGACCAGTTCCTCCGGCAGGGCCTCCTTGTCGCGCCACAGCGCCCAGCCGACGCCCGGATAGACCAGCCCGTACTTGTGCCCCGAGGTGTTGATGGACGCCACGCGCGCGAGGCGGAAGTCCCACACCAGGTCCTCGTCGAGGAAGGGCGCGACCATCGCGCCGGACGCGCCGTCGACGTGCACCGGGATGTCGAGGCCGGTCCGCTCCTGAAGGGCGTCCAGGGCCGCGCACAGCTCGGAGATCGGCTCGTAGGACCCGTCGAAGGTGGAGCCGAGGATGCCGACGACCCCGATGGTGTTCTCGTCGCACAGCTCGGCCGCGGCCTGCGGGTCCAGGTGGAAGCGGTCCCCCTCCATGGGGATCAGCCGGGCCTCCACCTCCCAGAAGTTGCAGAACTTCTCCCAGCACACCTGGACGTTGACGCCCATCACCAGGTTCGGCCGGGCGCCCGGGTAGCGGTCGCCGACGCGCTGCGACCACCGCCGCTTCAGCGCCATCCCGGCCAGCATGCACGCCTCGCTCGACCCGGTCGTGGAACAGCCCACGGCCGCCGACGGGTCGGGCGCGTTCCACAGGTCGGCGAGCATCGCCACACAGCGCCGCTCCAGTTCGGCGGTACGCGGGTACTCGTCCTTGTCGATCATGTTCTTGTCCCGGCACTCCGCCATCAGGACGCCCGCCTGCGGCTCCATCCAGGTGGTGACGAAGGTGGCCAGGTTGAGCCGCGAGTTGCCGTCCAGCATCAGCTCGTCGTGCACCAGCTGGTACGCCGCCGACGGCGGCGTCGGGCCGTCCGGCAGCCTGTGTTTGGGCGGCGCCTCCGTCATGCCGCTGACCGGATCGGCCTCGCCGTAGAAGGGGTTGACGGACAGTGGGCGCTCGTCGGCCTTCTCAGGCCCTTTGTGCAACGGCATGGACTGCCTCCTGATGGATCGAACGGGTGTCAGCGGACCGGAGTTCCGTCCTCGCGCAACTGCATCTGCGGCCGCCCCGTCACCAGCAGCCAGGCCGGCAGCGAGGCGATGCACAGCAGGGCGATGATCGAGGGCGAGGCGACCAGCACGGCCGCGACGAAGAGACTCACCCAGCCCTGCCGGGTGATGGCCAGGAGGATGCCCAGTACCCCCGCTGCCACGCCGACCGCCGGATGGACGCCCGGCACGAGCGCGTGGGCGGTGAGACCGAGGGCGGAGCCCACGAACACGGCCGGGAAGATGCGCCCGCCCCGGAAACCGGAGGCCGCGGCGACGACCAGCGCGGCCATCTTCACCACCGTCATCGTGGCGAACTGCCCGGCCGTCCAGCCGTCGGGATCGGCGGCCAGCTCCGCGACCTCGTCCAGCCCCTTGAAGAGCGTCAGATGGCCGCCCAGGGCGGCCAGCAGCCCCAGCACGACCCCACCGGCCGGGAGGATCAGCATCGGGTGCCGCAGCCGCGCGAACCCGCTGTGAACGTACGGGAAGGCGTAGACGCCGCACAGGCCGAGCAGCGCGCCCGCCGACGCGACGACGACCGACGCCAGCACGTCGTCCCAGCCGGGCTGTCCGAACGGGGGCAGGTGCATGTCGAAGCTCGGCTGGGCCACGAGGGTGGTCGTGATCGCGCCGGCCGCGGCGGCGGCCAGCGGCGCGAAGACGCTGTCCCACAGCGGCCCCTTGGTCTGCCGGCCGGCCAGTGCCTCGGAGATCAGCAGCGCCGCCGCCACCGGCGTGCCGAACAGCGCGCCGATGGTCGCCGCCTCGGCGAGCACCACCCACCCCTCGCCCGGCGCCTGCGGCCGCAACCGGTGGCCCAGCCAGAAGACGACCGCCACGTTCACGGCGATGACCGGGTTCTCCGGGCCCAGACTCGGCCCGCCCGCCAGCATCAGCGCGGTCGCCACCAGCAGCCCGGGCAGGACCACCGGCGGCAGCACGCGCGCGTCCAGGCCCATCGTGGCCGGGTCGGGACCGGCGTGCCCCGGCGCTTTCCACACCACCAGCCCGACCAGTACGCCCGTCGAGGTCAGCATGACCATCATCCAGAGCACCGAGTACCGGCCCACGCCCAGCGCGTCCGGGAGGTTCTGCCACAGCACGTGCTGCAACTGCTCGGCCGCCCCCTCCACCAGCAGGAGGACGAGGCTCGCCAGTACGCCGATGACGAGAGCGGGCAGGATCGACGGCAGCAGGGCGCGTGCCGGACTCGCCGGAGCGCTGGGAGGCTGCTGTGCGGTGTCCTGGGCCACGAGCTCACGATAAGCGGGCAAATCGGACGTGACATCCGGACGGCGGCGCACGCGGCCGAATGCGCCTTGCACCTCACGTGGCGTGAGGACGCACCGTGGAGCGCGTACCGAGAAGGGAGCGGACGAAGTGAGCTACTCCGTAGGGCAGTACTCCGTAGGGCAGGTCGCCGGGTTCGCCGGTGTCACGGTGCGCACGCTGCACCACTACGACGACATCGGTTTGCTCGTCCCCGGCGGACGCAGCCACGCGGGCCACCGGCGTTACGACGACGCCGACCTCGACCGGCTCCAGCGGATCCTGTTCTACCGCGAGCTCGGCTTCCCGCTCGAGGACGTCGCGGCCCTGCTCGACGATCCGGCGGCCGACCCGCGCGCGCACCTGCGCCGGCAGCACGAACTGCTGACCGCCCGGATCGAGCAGCTGAAGAAGATGGCCGCGGCCGTGGAACACGCGATGGAGGCACGCGAGATGGGCATCAACCTCACGCCCGAGGAGAAATTCGAGGTCTTCGGCGACAAGGACCCGGAGCGGTACGCCGAAGAGGCGGAGCAGCGCTGGGGCGGCACCGAGGCCTACGCGGAGTCGCAGCGCCGCGCCGCCCGCTACACCAAGGACGACTGGAAGCGCATGCAGGACGAGGTCCTCGACTGGGGCGCGCGCTACGAGGGCCTCATGTCCGCCGGTGAGCCGCCGACCGGCGACGCGGCGATGGGCATGGCCGAGGAACACCGGCAGCACATCAGCAGGTGGTTCTACGACTGCTCGTACGAGACGCACCGCTGTCTGGGGGAGACGTACGTCTCCGACGAGCGCTTCAAGGCGTTCTACGACGCGATGCGCCCGGGCCTCGCCGAACACCTCGAGGAGGCGATCACGGCGAACGCGGCCCGGCACACGGCATAGGACGGTCCTGCGGGCCTTGTGGGTCCCGTGGGTCCCGTGGGTCCCGTGGTTCTGTCGGTCCTGAGGGTCCCGTGGTTCTGTCGGTCCTGGTCCGGGGGCTACTCCCGGACCAGGACCACCGCGGTCCCGTACGCGCACACCTCGGTGCCCACCTCCGCCGCCTCCGTCACGTCGAAGCGGAACATCAGGACGCCGTTGGCCCCACGCGCGCGTGCCTGCTCGACGAGGCGCTCCATGGCCTGGTTGCGGGTCTCGACGAGGGTCTTCGTCAAGCCCTTGAGCTCGCCGCCGATCATCGACTTGAGGCCGGCGCCGATCTGGCTGCCCAGGTGCCGTGAACGCACCGTCAGCCCGAAGACCTCGCCGATGACCCGCTCCACCCGGAACCCGGGTACGTCGTTCGTGGTGACGACCAGTACGTCCGGCTCGGGGCCCTGCCCGCCGCCGTAGTCTTCGATGCCCATGGCTCACAGCTTCGTCCCAGCGGGGCCCACAGTGCATCCCGGAGGCGTCCGTGGAACCTGGGGCGGACCCGTTGCGTTGATAGCTTTGTGCGGCTGCACCATGGACGCCGTACCTTCCCCCACCCATCAGGAGCCCGGAACCGTGACGACGATCGCCCTCGGACCGAGCTGGCTGGACCCCAACTACCTGCTCGACAACTTCGGTCTCTGGGGCCTGTTGCTCATCGTCTTCGCGGAGTCCGGCCTGCTGATCGGGTTCTTCCTGCCCGGTGACTCCCTGCTGTTCACCGCCGGCCTGCTGATCACGTCGAACCAGCTGGACTTCCCGCTGTGGGGCGCGGTCGCCCTGATCTGCCTCGCCGCCGTCCTCGGCGACCAGGCGGGCTACATGTTCGGCAAGAAGGTCGGGCCGTCGCTGTTCAACCGGCCGGACTCCCGGCTGTTCAAGCAGGAGAACGTCACCAAGGCGCACGAGTTCTTCGAGAAGTACGGCCCGAAGTCCCTGGTCCTGGCCCGCTTCGTGCCCATCGTGCGCACGTTCACGCCGATCATCGCCGGTGTCAGCGGCATGCGGTACCGCTCCTTCCTGGTCTTCAACGTCATCGGCGGCGTCCTGTGGGGCGCGGGTGTCACGCTGCTCGGCTCCTGGCTGGGCAACATCGACTTCGTCAAGAAGAACATCGAAGCGATCCTCATCCTGATCGTCCTCGTCTCCGTGGTCCCGATCGCCATCGAGTTCCTGAGGGCCCGCTCGAAGGCCAAGAAGAACCCGCAGCAGACCCCGGCGCGGACTCCCGGGCAGCAGCAGCACCAGCAGGCCCCGGTCATGGACGACGCGACGACCCAGCTCCGCCGGATCGACCAGCCCGACGAGCAGTACCGGCACGAGCAGCAGTACCAGCCCGACCAGCAGCACCAGTACGGCCACCAGGGCCAGTACCAGGGCCACGGCCAGAACCAGGGCCAGCATCACGGTCAGAACCAGGGCCCGGCTGAACAGCACGACTACTACGGTCAGCAGCAGTACCCCCAGCAGCAGCCGTACCCGCAACAGCAGCCGTACCCGCAACAGCAGCAGTACCCCCAGGACTGGCAGCAGCAGCCCCAGCAGCAGCCGTACGGCGCTCAGCAGAACAGCCAGTACCCCTACGACGACCAGGGCTACTAGAGGCTCAGAAGCCTCGCGTCCGCTTGGCGGCCCGGCGCTTCTCGGCGGAGCCGATCCGCAGGAACAGCCGCGAGATCTCGGACCCGAGGTTCACGCCGATCGCGATGGCCATCGCCAGCGCCGCGGCCTTGGTGATCGACACCAGCCCCGCGTCCAGCTCGTTCTGCGCGATGGCTAGCAGCCCGAAGTAGGTCGCAGAACCCGGCAGCAGAGGGCCGATCGCGGCGGTGGTGTACGGCAGGGCGGAAGCGAACCGGTACCGCGAGAGCAACTGCCCGAACAGCCCCACGACGCCCGCCGCGACGGCCGTCGAGGCGACCGGCGAGATCTCCCCGGCATAGTGCATCGCGCCGTACACCGACCACGCCACACCGCCGTTCAGGGTGACGGCCAGCACGGTGGACCGTTCCTGTTGGAGCAGCACCGCGAAGGTCAACGACAGCAGCATCGACGCGCCGATCTGCCACAGCGGCCGCTCGGTGATCCCCAGGGCCGCGTCGGGATTCAGATGCGCGCCGAGCTGCACACCGACGTAGAGCATCACCAGGACGCCCGCCACGATGCCCACGAAGAAGTACATGACCTCCAGCAGGCGCGCGGCCGCGGTGATGTAGAAACCGGTCAGACCGTCCTGCACGCCCGCCACCAGCGCCCGTCCGGGCAGCAGCGCGAACAGCCCGCCCGTGATGACCGCGGACGCCTTCACATCGACGTCCGCCAGTGTCAGCGCGATGCCGATCGCGGCCGGCGGCATCGCGGCGACCAGGAACTGGTAGAACTCCGGCAGCCCGCGCCCCGCGCAGAGCCACGCCAGCCGGTCACCCAGCATCGCGCCGAGCGCCGCCGCCACGAACACGACCAGGTCGCCGCCGACCAGCACCGAGGCCGCGCCCGCGAGCAGTCCGCTCGCCGAGGTCAGCACCCATCCCGGGTACGGATGCCGGTTGCGGCGCATCTCCGCGAGCCGCCGGTAGGCCTCTTCCAGGGAGAGATGGCTCTCCGGGTCGCTCAGGTCGTCCACGAGCCGGAAGACGGCCGCCAGGCGTGTGTAGTCGGTGCCCCGGCGCCGGACCGTCCGGGACGCCGTCACCGGGTCCTCCACGAGCGACGGCTGGTACGAGATCGACAGCAGGGTGAACGTGACGTTGGGTTCGCAGCGGTCGAGCCCGTAGGAGCGGCAGACCGCGAACATCGCGGCTTCCACGTCCTCGGCGCCCTCGCCGCCCGCGAGCAGCAGCTCGCCGATGCGCAGCGTCAGGTCGAGCACGCGCGGGACGGCCGGACCGCCCTCCTCGGCCTTCGGCCCCGGCTCCGGCGCGGGCCGGTCGGACACCGGCATCCGCAGCATCGTGCGCATCCGGTCCTGCCAGGGCAGGTCCTTGATCAGACTCACCACCGGCACGCCCTCGGCCGGTGTGAAGGCGGCCGGAGCCTGGCGGGCGCTGTACGTGCTCGGCAGGCTGAACGCCGATCCCTCGCCCTCCGCGGCGGCGGGCGGGCCCACGTCCAGCCCGTTCGGGACGGCGAACTCCGACGTGGTCTCCGGCTCACCGCCCGTTCTGGGGACGGCCAGCCCCGCCGGGATCGCGAACTCGGACGTGATCTCGGGGTCGAACCCGCTCCTCGCCTCGTCCGACTGCGGCTTGCGGTCCTCCGCCTCCGACACTCAGCAACGCTCCCTGAACGACACGTTCCGTACTACGCCTCAGTATGCGCACAGACGCGCGGAAGGGCCGCACGCGTACGCGTGCGGCCCTTCCGCAGCATCAGACGACAAAGGCCTCAGTGGCCGCCCTGGTCCTTGAAACGCTTGTAGGACCGCTCGATCTCGGCCTCGGCCTCGGTGCGGCCGACCCAGTCGGCGCCCTCGACGGACTTGCCGGGCTCCAGGTCCTTGTAGACCTCGAAGAAGTGCTGGATCTCCAGGCGGTCGAACTCCGACACGTGGTGGATGTCCCGCAGGTGCTCCACGCGCGGGTCGGTCGACGGGACGCACAGCAGCTTGTCGTCCCCGCCGGCCTCGTCCGTCATCCGGAACATGCCGATCGCGCGGCAGCGGATCAGGCAGCCCGGGAACGTCGGCTCGTCCAGGATGACCAGCGCGTCGAGCGGGTCGCCGTCCTCGCCGAGAGTGTTCTCGACGAATCCGTAGTCGGTCGGGTAGGCGGTCGAAGTGAAGAGTCGACGGTCCAGGCGGATCCGACCGGTCTCGTGGTCCACCTCGTACTTGTTCCGCGAACCCTTCGGAATCTCGATCGTGACGTCGAACTCCACCGGTGGCTCCTCCATGATCAGCACATAGTTCTGGTGGTTAAGTGTCCCTCACGCCACAGTGTGATCGCGAAAGGGGCTGGTGTTCGTGCCAGAGCTGAGGCCTTGGCGGGCCGTGAGACCGCACATGGTGCGGGTCGCGGACGCCGTACGACCGCGTCTGGCACGGACCGCAGGGATCGTACGACCTCGTCTCGCACGGGTGACGGCGGCCGCGAAGCCGCAGGTGGCACGGCTCACACAGGCGGCGAAGCCGCGGCTCGAGCGGATCACGAAGGCCGGTCCGAACACCAGGTCCTGGCAGTACACCGCGGGTGCGGCGACCGCCGGGCTGGCACTGGCCGCCGGTGTGGTGACCGTCGCCGGCCCCTGGGACTCCACCGGTCAGCGTACGGCGGAGCGCGACCGGGCAGCCGCCCTGGAACGGGTGGGTGGCACAGATCACGGCCGAACGGACGATTCGTCCGGTACCTCCGACACGGCGGCCGGAGCGCCGCGTCCGGCGCCGAGCGCAGCCTCCGTCCTCACGGGCCTCGGCGGCACCGCCAACGCCGTGAAGTCCGCCCCGGACGCCCTTCCCGCCGGCACGGGCATCGCGGGCGTCCTGGACCCCCTCCTGGGCGATCCGGCCCTCGGCGCCCGGCGGACCGCCGTCGTCGTCGACGTGGCCACCGGCAAGCGGCTGTACGGCTCCGGCGCCGACTTGGCGCTGACCCCGGCGTCCACCACGAAGATCGCCACCGCTGCCGCCGCGCTCTCCGCGATGGGCGGCGACCACCGCCTCACCACCCGCGCCGCGCTGGAACCCGACACCGAGGAAGTCGTCCTCGTCGGCGGCGGCGACCCCACCCTGACGGCGCGCGCGGACGCCGAGGGCTGGGCCGACCTGCGCACCCTCGCCGCTTCCACGGCCGCCGCCCTCAAGAAGAGCGGTCTCACCAAGGTGACGCTCTCGTACGACACGACGCTGTTCGCCGGAACCCGGATTCACCCCATCGGGGTCAACCCCAACCTCGCCCCGGTCACCGCCCTGTCCGCCGACGAGGGCCGTACCGACGACTCCACCAGCGGCCCGACGACCCGGGTGAGCGACCCGGCGGCCGACGCGACCGTCAAGTTCGGCGAGTTCCTGAAGGCCGCCGGCATCAAGACCTCGGCCCCCGGGCCCTCCAAGGCCACCACGCGCGCGAAGACCCTCGCCACGGTGTCCTCGCCCCCGCTGTCCGTCCTGGTCGAACGGATGCTGACCAACAGCGACAACGACATCGCCGAGGCTCTCGCCCGCCAGACCGCCGTCGCGACCGGTGGCCGCGCCGACTTCGCCGGCGCGGGGAAGGCCGTCCAGGCCCAACTGAGGAAGCTCGGACTGCCGTTGAAAGGCGTCCGGATCAAGGACGGCAGCGGACTCGACCGCGAGGACCGGCTCACGGCGAACCTTCTGGCCGCCCTCCTGGTCAAGGCCGGCGACGCCACCCGGCCCGAGCTGCGCCCCGTCCTCACCGGCCTCCCCGTCGCGGGCTTCACCGGCACCCTGACCAGCCGCTACACCGAGGGCGCGGCCGGTGTCGTGCGCGCCAAGACCGGCACCCTGACCGGTGTGAACACCCTCGCCGGCACGGTCGTCGACCAGGACGGCCGTCTCCTCGCGTTCGCCCTCCTGGCCGCCGGCACGACCGACCCGGCGGCGGCCCAGGCGGCGCTGGACCGGGCGGCGACGGCGCTGGCGGGGTGCGGCTGCCGCTGACGGGCCGCGGCCCCGGCGCCCCCGAGCCGTCCCCGGTCCCGACCCTGACATCTCCCTGACCGGTCTCCCATGGCCTGCCCCCAATGGCGGCGCTCACGTACGGTTGACGCATGACGAGCATCGGTGGCGCTGCTTCTTCGGGGATGGTCGACTGGAATCTCGCGGTGGCGACCGCGACCCGGCTCGTTCGGCCGGGACCGGAGGTCAGCCGTGACGAGGCGCGTGCCGTCGTCGCGGAACTGCGCCGACACGCCAAGGCCTCGGAGGAACACGTCCGGGGCTTCACTCGTATGGGCACCGAGGCCATCCACGACACCCCGGTCCTCGTCGTCGACCGCCCGGGCTGGGTGGCGGCGAACGTGGCGGGTTTCCGCGAGATCCTCAAGCCCCTCCTCGACAAGATGCAGGAACGGCGCGGCAACACCCCCGGCGGCGCGGTCCTCGGCGCCGTCGGCGGCAAGGTCACCGGCGTGGAACTCGGAGTGCTGCTGTCCTTCCTGTCCTCCCGCGTCCTGGGTCAATACGAGACCTTCGCCCCCGCCACGCGTGAGCTCCCCGCCGGGGCCAATGGCGGCGGCCGTCTGCTGCTCGTCGCGCCGAACATCGTCCACGTGGAACGCGAACTCGACGTCGAGCCCCACGACTTCCGGCTGTGGGTGTGCCTCCACGAGGAGACGCACCGCACCCAGTTCTCGGCCGTGCCCTGGCTGCGGGACCACCTCGAGGGCGAGATCCAGTCGTTCTTGGGCGAGACCGACGTCGACCCCATGACGTTCCTGGAGCGGGTCAGGGAAGCGGCGCAGTCCCTCGCCGGCGGCCGGCCCGAGGGCGAGGAGGACGACGGCGGCCGCTCCCTGGTCGAACTGGTGCAGACGCCCGCCCAGCGGGAGATCCTGACCCGTCTGACCGCCGTGATGTCCCTCCTGGAGGGGCACGCCGACTTCGTCATGGACGGAGTGGGCCCGGAAGTCGTGGCGTCCGTCGCCGAGATCCGCGAGAAGTTCCAGCAGCGCCGCGCCAAGGGCGCCTCCCGACTGGACATCGCGCTGCGCAAGTTGCTCGGCCTGGACGCCAAGCTCAAGCAGTACCGGGACGGCGAGCGCTTCGTGCGGGCCGTCGTCGACCAGGTCGGCATGGACGGCTTCAACCGCGTATGGACCTCCCCGAACACACTTCCGACCAAGGCCGAGATCGCCCAGCCCGCGGAGTGGGTCGCACGGGTGCACCGCAAGGCCGAGTCATGAACCCGCCGGTACGACGGTGGACCGTATCCGGCCGACGGCAGGCGAACGCCCCTTCAATCACCCGTCCGAGGGACCGTGAGCCCTTGGCAGGCGTGCAATGCTCGGGGAACGCCCCGGTTCTGTCACCATCTACACACTCTGCGTGACCGAACCTCGGGTTCACCCCCGACAACTTCATGAAGGGAACCGGACAGTGGGTCCCCATCCTGCGGTCGCGGCGATACGCCTGGCGGTCCGCCGCGTACTCCACGACATCCTCAACGACCACCCCGCCCCCGAGACAGGCTCCCACGAGCGACCGGCACCGCCGCTCGTGCTCGTGGCGTGTTCCGGTGGCGCCGACTCCATGGCGCTCGCCTCCGCCCTCGCCTTCGAGGCACCCCGGCTCGGCATCCGCGCCGGCGGTGTCACCGTCGACCACGGCCTCCAGCCCGGCTCCGACCTGCGCGCCGAGGAAGTCGTCCTGCGCCTGCGCGAACTCGGCCTCGATCCCGTCGAGGCCACGGCCGTGACCGTCGGCCGCGAAGGCGGTCCCGAGGCCGCCGCTCGCGACGCGCGCTACGCCGCCCTCGACGCAGCCGCCGTCCGCCACGACGCCGTCGCGATCCTGCTCGGCCACACCCGTGACGACCAGGCGGAAACCGTACTGCTCGGCCTCGCCCGCGGCTCCGGCATCCGCTCCCTGTCCGGGATGGCGGCCGTCTCCGGAGGTCCGGGGGCCGCCCGCCGCTACCGCCGCCCCTTCCTCCAGCTCGACCGGCAGACCGCCCGCAAGGCCTGCATGGTCCAGTCCCTGCCCGTCTGGGACGACCCGCACAACGCCGACCCGGCCTACACCCGCTCCCGGCTGCGCCACGAGGGGCTGCCCGCCCTGGAGAAGGCCCTCGGCAAGGGCGTCGTCGAGGCTCTCGCCCGTACGGCCCAGCTCTCCCGTGACGACGCCGACGCCCTCGACGCCTGGGCGGGCCAGGCCGAGTCCTCGGTACGGGACGCCGCCGGTCTTCTGGAGTGCGCCAAGCTCTACGCCCTGCCGCCCGCCGTACGCCGTCGGATCCTGCGCCGCGCCGCCATCGAGGCGGGCGCTCCGGCCGGTTCCCTCTTCGCCCGGCACATCGAGGAGGTCGACCGGCTGATCACCGGTTGGCGCGGCCAGGGGGTCATCAATCTCCCCGGCAAAGTCCTCGCCCAGCGCCAGGGTGGCAGACTGGTGATTCGGCAAGGCTGAATCCGGGCCCTCCGGCAGGACCGCTTACGTGGTCGTGGGCGGTCCCGGTGGCCGCTGGGACAACCGAAAGTGATGCGGGTGGACGCGAAAGACATGGGCACCGACCTCAAAGAGGTGCTCATCACCAAGGAAGAGATCGACGCGAAGCTGGTCGATCTGGCCGCGAAGATCGATGCGGAGTACGCGGGCAAGGACCTGCTCATCGTCGGTGTCCTCAAGGGCGCCGTGATGGTCATGGCCGACCTCGCCCGATCCCTGTCCACCCCCGTCACCATGGACTGGATGGCCGTGTCGTCCTACGGCGCGGGCACCCAGTCCTCCGGTGTCGTGCGGATCCTCAAGGACCTGGACACCGACATCAAGGGCCGCCACGTCCTGATCGTCGAGGACATCATCGACTCAGGTCTGACGCTGTCCTGGCTGATCTCCAACCTCGGCTCGCGCGAGCCCGCCACCCTCAAGGTGTGCACGCTGCTGCGCAAGCCCGAGGCCGCCAAGGTCGCCATCGACGTCGAGTGGGTCGGCTTCGACATCCCCAACGAGTTCGTCGTCGGCTACGGCCTCGACTACGCCGAGAAGTACCGCAACCTCCCGTTCGTCGGTACGCTCGCGCCCCACGTCTACGGCGGCTGAAACCCGAAGGGCCCAAGCCCCGAACGAAGATCGGGAACCTCGGCGGGCCTTTCACCGTTGGAGCATGCAGACGGGTGCGCCAGCCTTCCCGTGCGGCTCCGCGCGACGAAGCTGGGGTACCGTCAGAAGAACTGTCTTATCAAACTCACTATGGCAGGAGGGACGGGGCGACACCGCTCCGTATGGATGGACGTGAAGCGATACTTCCGTGGGCCGGTCATGTGGATCGTGCTGGCCGTCCTTGCCGTGGTCGTGTTGATGCAGGTCGTCGGCTCGTCCGGCGGCTACAAGACGGTGGACACCGGCCAGGTCATTGCAGCGATCAACGACAACAAGGTCGAGTCGGCCAAGCTCACCACCGGTGACGAGCAGACCATCAAGGTCACGCTCAAGGACGGCGAAAAGGTCAAGGACAGCTCGAAGATCCAGGCGAGCTACATCGGCGACCAGGGCGTGACCATTGCCAACACGCTGCAGACCAAGTACCAGGACAAGCAGATCCCGGACGGATACACAGTCTCGCCGACGAAGCAGAACGCTTTCGTCGGGATTCTGCTGTCCCTGCTCCCCTTCGTCCTCATCGTGGTCGTCTTCCTGTTCCTGATGAACCAGATGCAGGGCGGCGGCTCCCGAGTCATGAACTTCGGGAAGTCCAAGGCCAAGCTCATCACCAAGGACACCCCGAAGACGACCTTCGCCGACGTCGCGGGCTCGGACGAGGCCGTCGAGGAACTCCACGAGATCAAGGAGTTCCTCCAGGAACCGGCGAAGTTCCAGGCCGTCGGCGCCAAGATTCCCAAGGGCGTACTCCTGTACGGCCCGCCCGGTACCGGCAAGACGCTGCTCGCGCGCGCCGTGGCCGGCGAGGCGGGCGTTCCCTTCTACTCGATCTCGGGTTCCGACTTCGTCGAGATGTTCGTCGGCGTCGGCGCCTCCCGGGTCCGTGACCTCTTCGAGCAGGCCAAGGCGAACGCCCCGGCGATCGTCTTCGTCGACGAGATCGACGCGGTCGGCCGTCATCGCGGCGCCGGCCTCGGCGGCGGTCACGACGAGCGCGAGCAGACGCTGAACCAGCTGCTCGTCGAGATGGACGGCTTCGACGTGAAGGGCGGCGTGATCCTCATCGCCGCCACGAACCGCCCGGACATCCTCGACCCGGCACTGCTGCGTCCCGGCCGCTTCGACCGCCAGATCGCGGTCGACCGTCCGGATATGCAGGGCCGTCTGGAGATCCTCAAGGTTCACCAGAAGGGCAAGCCGGTCGCCCCGGACGTCGACCTGTCGGCCGTCGCCCGCCGTACCCCGGGCTTCACCGGCGCGGACCTGTCGAACGTGCTGAACGAAGCGGCGCTCCTCACGGCGCGCAGCGACAAGAAGCTCATCGACAACCACTCGCTGGACGAGGCCATCGACCGCGTCGTGGCGGGCCCGCAGAAGCGGACCCGGATCATGTCGGACAAGGAAAAGAAGATCACCGCGTACCACGAGGGCGGCCACGCCCTGGTCGCTGCGGCTTCCCCGAACTCCGACCCGGTCCACAAGATCACGATCCTGTCGCGCGGACGGGCCCTCGGCTACACGATGGTTCTGCCGGACGAGGACAAGTACTCGACCACGCGCAACGAGATGCTCGACCAGCTGGCCTACATGCTGGGTGGCCGCGCTGCCGAGGAACTGGTCTTCCACGACCCGACCACCGGCGCCGCGAACGACATCGAGAAGGCCACCGCCACGGCCCGCGCGATGGTCACCCAGTACGGCATGACCGAGCGTCTGGGCGCGATCAAGTTCGGCGGCGACAACACCGAGCCGTTCCTCGGCCGTGAGATGGCTCACCAGCGCGACTACTCGGAAGAGGTCGCCGCGCTGGTGGACGAGGAAGTCAAGAAGCTCATCGAGAACGCGCACAACGAGGCCTGGGAGATCCTGGTCGAGAACCGCGACGTGCTCGACAACCTGGTGCTTCAGCTGCTCGAGAAGGAGACGCTGAACAAGGAGCAGATCGCCGAGGTCTTCTCCGCCATCGTCAAGCGCCCGGCGCGGCCCGCCTGGACGGGCTCCTCGCGGCGCACGCCGTCCACCCGTCCGCCGGTGCTCTCCCCCAGGGAGCTCGCACTGACGAACGGCGCCAACGGTGCGGCACCGGCGATCTCCACGGCGAAGTCCACCGCGGTGGAGCCCACCCCGGTGACCGAGCCGGCCCCGGAGGACCGCCCCGAGAGCTGATCAGGCTCCCGGGTGCCCCACCAGGCCCGGAATGGATGCCGCGCCCCCCAGGTTCTAGCCTGGGGGGCGCGGCATTTTCGTCCGACGTCCGTCGGTGCCGCGATGAGGCGCGTGACCCACACGCGCGACCCGCACAGGAACGAGGCACCACATGACCGACCCCGTGACGCTGGACGGCGAGGGCGCCATCGGCGAGTTCGACGAGAAGCGCGCCGAGAACGCCGTACGCGAGCTGCTGATCGCGGTCGGCGAGGATCCGGACCGCGAGGGCCTCCGGGAGACGCCGGCGCGGGTGGCGCGGGCGTACAAGGAGATATTCGCGGGGCTCTGGCAGCAGCCGGAGGACGTGCTGACGACGACCTTCGACCTGGGGCACGACGAGATGGTGCTCGTGAAGGACATCGAGGTGTTCAGCACCTGCGAACACCACCTGGTGCCGTTCAGGGGCGTCGCCCACGTCGGCTACATCCCGTCCACCACGGGGAAGATCACCGGCCTGTCCAAGCTCGCCCGTCTCGTGGACGTCTACGCGCGCCGTCCGCAGGTGCAGGAACGTCTCACCACGCAGATCGCCGACTCCCTGATGGAGATCCTGGAGCCGCGCGGGGTGATCGTCGTCATCGAGTGCGAGCACATGTGCATGTCCATGCGGGGCATCCGCAAGCCCGGCGCCAAGACCATCACCTCGGCGGTGCGGGGACAGCTGCGGGACGCGGCGACGCGCAACGAGGCGATGAGCCTGATCATGGCCCGCTGACGGGCCTGCGTCCACCCGGGCGACGTCACGCCGGTGACGTCGCCCCCTTGTCCTGGTCGTCGTCCTCGGGCAGTTTGCAGACGCGCTCCAGGAAGATGGCCGCCGCTATGACCGCGATCCCCGCCAGAACCGAGAAACCGGCGTAGATCGCCTGGTCGCGGCGGGCGGGGATGTCCAGGGACTCCAGCAGGAAGACGCCCGTCCCGCCGTACATGCCGGAGACGAGGGCGGCCACCAGCGCGCTGGACTGGCCGAACACGACCGCGCGGGCCGCCATCAGGGGATCGACACCCTTGGCCTCGGGGCGGCGCTCACGCTGGGCCTTGAGACGGGCGCGCAGCGACAGCGCGGTGGCCGTGAGCACCACGGCGATCAAAGCGAGGACGATGGGCGCGGCCAGCGGGACGCTGGGGAGGGTCCCGACCGAGTTCCAGAGGCGGGCGCCCGCCCAGGACAGGATCGCGGCCACGCCGAACACGCCGGCCAGCACCCTGATGCGCAGCTCTCTCACGGTGTCCCTTCAACTCCCCCGAGCCCGCGGGCATGGACATCCCGCGGGCAGTGGTCCTGTCGACCTTAACGACTACTCGGGCAGGTGGAGTTCCAGGTCCTTGCGTGCCGCGACGCCCTCGCGGGTCACGGTGTCGAGCAGACCGGCGACCGTGCCGCGGCCGGGCAGCTGGGCCTCGGGCTCCACGTCGTGCCAGGGAGCGAGGACGAAGGCGCGTTCGTGGGCGCGGGGGTGGGGGAGCGTGAGGCGCGGATCGTCGTCCACGACGTCGGCGTACGCGACGATGTCGACGTCGAGCGTGCGCGCACCCCAGCGTTCGTCCCGCACCCGGTGGAAGGCCTCCTCGACCGCGTGGGCCCGCTCCAGCAGGGAGGACGGCGGGAGGGTCGTCTTCAGCACGACCACCGCGTTGAAGTACGACGGCTGACTGCCGGGCTCGACGCCCCACGGCTCCGTCTCGTACACCGGGGAGACGGCCTTGATCCGTACGCCCGGGGTGTCCTCGAGGGCGTCGATGGCGCCCTGGAGGGTCTCCAGGCGGTTGCCGAGGTTGGAGCCGAGGGCGATCACGGCCCGTTGCGGGTTGTGCAGGGTGGTGTCGGCGGCGTCGACCTTCTCGACGACGGAGGCCGGCACCGGCTGTACGGTCGGGTCGCTCTGACCCTCGGCGAAGAACGCGGTCATACTCGGCTCCGGATGATGGTGACGGTCACGTCGTCGAAGGGGACCGTGATCGGGGCGTCGGGTTTGTGGACGCAGACCTCGACCTCCTGAACCTCTTCGTGCTTCAGACAGGCCTGGGCGATGCGCTCGGCGAGCGTCTCGATGAGGTCGACGGGGTCACCCTGGACGACGGCCACGACATCCTCCGCCACGATGCCGTAGTGGACGGTCTTCGCCAGGTCGTCGTCGGCCGCGGCCGGTCGGGTGTCCAGGCCCAGCACGAGGTCCACGATGAAGGTCTGGCCCTCCTCGCGTTCCTTGGGGAACACGCCGTGGTACCCGCGGGCCTTCAGGCCGCGCAGCGCGACACGATCCACGCGAATCACTCCTGCAGTCGTCGGTTTGGGCCGGTGCGTCCGGGTGCGGTCGGCGCCCCGGCCTGGAACGAATCTACCCGCGAGCACGGACAGAGCCGGGCACCGGCGACGGTGGCCCGGGCCGGAGCCAGGACTTTTCACCGGGCGTTTCCCTTACGGGACCCGGCTGCTCACGGGCTGGTAGCCGCCCCTACCCGCGGTTCGTGATTCCAACCACTTCTTGGTCCCTGCGGGGCATCTCAGGGCTTCCTGTCCCTTCCTGCGGACCGCCTACCCGTTCAGGAGGGGTTCTCGTCACTCTCGGAGTCCTCGGGGCTGTCGGCCTCGTCGCTCTCCGTCAGTACCGGGGAGGCGTGGTGCGACCACAGTTTCCAGCCGTCGGAAGTGCGGCGGAACACGTTGGTTGCCACCACCAGCTGGCCGACGAGCGGCCCGAGCTCCTCGCCGTCCTCCGGCGCGGGACCGCCGCTGAGGATGTTCTCGGTGCAGTTCACCAGCGCGGTGTCGCCGGTGACGGAGACATGCACGTCGGTGAGGAAGAACTGGATGTAGTCGGTGCTCGCCATGATCAGCGCGTACGACCGCAGCACCTCGCCCCGGCCGGTGAGCACCGGCCAGCCGGGGTGCACGCAGGAGACCACGCCGACGTCCGCCGGGTCGTGATACGTCTCGTCCACGCCCAGGTCGGCCGGGGTGAGCCAGAGCGCCGACACGCCGTCGAAATCGCCTTGTTCCAGCGCCTCGTAGAAGGCGGCGTTGGCGGCCTCGACCTGCTCGACGTCGGTGTCGGGGGTGCTCACCGGGCTCCTTCCGCGCCGTTCGTGCCGCGCCCGCCGTGGTGTGCGTCCGGTGTCGCGGGTCCGCCCATGGCGTGATGCGCCGGGCGTGGTGCGCCCGCGCCGGGCGCGACGCTCTCGGTGCGCGCCCCCTCCACCGCGCGGGCGACCCGTACCGCGTCCGCCGTCGCGCGCACCTCGTGCACGCGGACCGCCCAGGCGCCTGCCTGCGCCGCGAGGGCCGAGACGGCGGCGGTGGCGGCGTCGCGCTCGCGCGCGGGCGGCGGTGCGCCCTCAGGGCCGGCCAGGACACGGCCGAGGAACCGCTTGCGGGAGGCCGCGACGAGCAGCGGGTGACCGAGCGCGTGCAGCCGGTCCAGGTGGGCCAGCAGGGACAGATCGTGATCGGCCTCCTTGGAGAAGCCGAGGCCCGGGTCGACGACGATGCGGTCGGGGGAGATGCCGCCCGCAAGGACGGCGTCCACGCGCGCGTGCAGTTCGTCCACGACCTCGGCGACGACGTCGGCGTAGACGCCCCTGACGTTGCCGCCCTCGAGGAAGCCGCGCCAGTGCATGACGACGAAGGGGGCGCCCGTGTCCGCGACGGCCGGGATCATCGCCGGGTCGGCGAGACCGCCGCTGACGTCGTTCACGAGGGCGGCGCCGGCCGCGAGGGCCTGGGCGGCGACGGAGGCGCGCATCGTGTCGACGGAGACGACGACACCCTCGGAGGCGAGGGCGCGGACCACGGGGACGACCCGGCGCAGTTCCTCGGTCTCGTCGACCCGGCTGGCGCCGGGGCGGGTGGACTCGCCGCCGACGTCCACGAAGTCCGCGCCCTCGGCGACGAGCTGGAGGCCGTGTTTGACGGCGGCCGTCGTGTCGAACCAGCGGCCGCCGTCGGAGAAGGAGTCGGGGGTCACGTTGACGACTCCCAGGACCGCGCAGCGGTCCCATTCCGGAAGGCCGACGACGCGCCCGCGTCCGCTCTGCTTGCTCATGCGTTCAGCGTAGGCCCAGGACCGGGCCGCGCCGCGGTGCGGCCCGGGTGCAAGCCCCGGAGCCGGGAGGAGGCGGGGCCGCCTCCCGGGCCGGCCGGTGGTCCCGGCCCGCGCCCGCCGGGCCGGCAGCGCCGCGGCTACGCCGCCCGTACGTCTCGCTCCGCCACCGCGTGCGTACACACGCGTGCCGCCGCGGAACGGCGGCGCAGGAAGCGCGGCAGCGGGAGGGCGAGGTTGACGAAGCCCTCGGCCTGCATGGCGGCGAAGCCGATGCGAGGGAGGTCGCCGGAGGCCCGGTAGACGACGAAGCGGGGCTCCCAGCGCGGCTGGAACTTGGCGTTGAACTTGTACAGCGACTCGATCTGGAACCAGCGGGAGAGGAACACCAGCAGCCCGCGCCAGGCCCGCAGTACCGGGCCCGCGCCGATCTTCTCGCCGCGGGCGAGCGCCGCGCGGAACATGGCGAAGTTCAGCGACACGCGCACGATGCCGAACTTCGGGGCGGCCTGGAGGGCGGCGACGATCAGGAGTTCGTTCATGCCGGGGTCGGCCGCGCGGTCGCGGCGCATCAGGTCCAGGGAGGCGCCGTCCGGGCCCCAGGGCACGAAGTGCAGGATCGCCTTGAGATCGCCGTACTCGCCCGGGACCTCGTCGGCCTTGTGCGCGGTGGCGATGAGGCAGTCGCCGTCGGCCGCGTCGCCGACGCGGCCCAGGGCCATCGAGAAGCCACGCTCGGTGTCGGTGCCGCGCCAGTCCTCGGAGGCCCGCCGGATGCGCTCCAGTTCGGCCTCACCGAGGTCACGGACGCGCCGTACCCGGGTCTCGTAACCGGCGCGGTCGATGCGCTTGACCATTTGGCGCACGTTGCGCATCGCGCGGCCGGCCAGGGAGAAATCCGCTACGTCCACCACCGCCTCGTCACCCAGCTCGAGCGCGTCGAGGCCGGTCTCACGGGTCCAGACCTCGCCGCCCGTCTCCGAGCAGCCCATGACGGCGGGCGTCCAGGAGTGGGCCTTGGCCTCGTCCATGAAGCGTTCGATGGCGCCGGGCCAGGCCTCGACGTCGCCGATGGGGTCACCGCTGGCGAGCATCACGCCGGAGACGACGCGGTAGGTCACCGCCGCCTTGCCGCTGGGGGAGAAGACCACGGCCTTGTCACGGCGCAGCGCGAAGTGACCCAGGGAGTCACGCCTGCCGTGCTTGTCCAGCAGGGCGCGCAGGCGCACCTCGTCCTCCTCCGTGAGGCGGGCGGCCGGGTGCTCGGGGCGGAAGGCGAAGTAGATCGTGGTGACCGCGGTGATCCAGCCGAGGGCGCCGAGGGAGAAGGCGACCGTCCACGAGGTGTTGCCCTGGTAGTCGACCGGGCCCTCGAATCCGAAGAGGCCGTACAGGACGTGCGTAATGCGATCGGCCAGGCTCGGGTCGCCGATCAGGCGGTTGGGGTGGACGCTGACGATGACCAGTCCCAGAGCGAGGGAACCGGCGCCCATGAGGACGAAGTTGGCGAGCGCGCGCCAGCGGCTGCGCGGGTCGGGCAGCGCCGCGAACTGGTCGCGGTGCAGCAGCAGCGGTGCCAGCAGCGCGACCGAGATGAGCGCGCCCACGATCGAGTGCCGGTACACGAACTGGGCCACCGCGCCCGCCGGCAGCAGCACCACCGCCGCGCGCCACGCGCGCCGCTTGCCCCGCCTGAGGCCGTGGGCGAGCAGCAGCAGCAGGACGCCCGCGCTGAGGGACAGCGCGGCCGCGAACGGCCCGAAGGAGCCCGGCAGCACCTCGGCGAAGGAGTGCATACGGCTGTGCCGGAACCGCGGGAAGACGCCCGCGGCGACGTCCAGCAGACCGACCAGGGCGCAGGCTCTGGCGACGAGCGCGGGAACGGACTCGGGGCGCGGACCTCGCACTATCTGCCGCACCCGGCTTGATCGGTGCGGAACCCCGCCCGACATTTCCCCATCTTGAGTGACAGACATCGCATCCCGTAGTTCCGCGAGAGACCTTCGACCCGGGCCCGATTCGGGCATCCGGCGACATTGCGCCCTCTAGGACGGTGTCTTGAGGAGAGAGGTTCACTCGTCTTCTCAAAGCCACTGAAAAGGCCAAGGAAAGTCCGGGACAAGCCCTCGCGAAGGAGTCGGGGGGAGCGGGCGGGATCCCGGACGGAGAGCAGGCAGGAAATCACCGCATGGGGCTCACGAGCGACAAAACGCTGCTGCTGTCAGTGCTGTTCGCCTTACTGCTGTTCGTCGGCACGGTGTGGCTGTGGCCGAGGCTGGCCCGGACCGGCTGGCGGGCGGTCAGCGGGCGGGTCGGGCTGCTGCTCGCCACCCAGTTGGCGCTGTTCGTGTCGGTCGGCCTCACCGCCAACCAGGCGTTCGGCTTCTACGCCAGCTGGGCGGATCTGTTCGGCCGGGAGACCGACCAGGGCGTGGTCGTCGACCACGCGGCCGGTGGCGCCCCGGCGGGGCCGCTGCGGGTGCTCGACACGCGGGGCGTGGACAGTGGCGGCGGCGGGCGTCCGCAGTTCGGCGGACAGATCCAGAAGGTCGCCGTCAACGGACGTACGACTCATATAGCCACACCGGCGTACGTGTATCTGCCGCCGGAGTACTTCGACCCGCAGTACCGCACGCGTACGTTCCCCGCGGCCGTCGTCCTCACGGGCTACCCCGGAACGGCGGAGGCGCTCGTGGACAAGCTGCACTACCCGCGCACCGCGCGGCAGCTCGCCAGGGACGGGCGCATGCAGCCGATGATCCTGGTGATGCTGCGGCCGACCGTGGCGCCGCCGCGGGACACCGAGTGCGTGGACATCCCGGGCGGCCCGCAGGCCGAGTCGTTCTTCGCCAAGGACCTGCCGGACGCCGTGACGGCCCACTACCGGGTGGGTCGCAAGGCCGGCAGTTGGGGCATCGTCGGGGACTCCACGGGTGGCTACTGCGCGCTGAAGCTGGCGATGCACCACCCGGAGGTCTACGCGGCGGGCGCGGGCCTGTCGGCGTACTACAAGGCGCCGAGCGATCCGACCACCGGCGACCTCTTCCACGGCAACACCACCCTGCGCAACGAGGCGGATCTGCACTGGTTTCTGAAGAATCGTTCCGCTCCCGCCACCTCGTTGCTCGTCACCAGCAGCCGGGTCGGAGAATCCAACTTCAAGGCCACGCAGAAGTTCATAGAGCTGGCGAAGGCCACGGGCACGACCAGGATCTCGTCGATCATCCTGGAAAGCGGCGGGCACAACTTCAACACCTGGCGGCGGGAGATCCCGCCGACCCTCGAGTGGATCAGCGGACGGTTGAGCGACCGGTGAGCGCCCGACGCCCGACGCCGGGAGCCGGCGGTGGACATCGGACGTCGGTGACGGGGCCGACGCCCGTCGCGGCGAGGGTCGGTGGGCGTCGGGGGGCCCGGGACCGGGGGCCCTGGGCGGCGTCGCGGGCCGGTAAGGGTGGGCGGCCGACCGGGGTTCATGAGGGCTGCCCGGGGCGCCCCGACGAGAAATGATCTTGCTTCTTGTCGAATTCCGTGACCGCTCTGTTTCCTGATGCCGTGTGAAGACTTCGGTATGGCCGCCTTTTTGCGGGGCGGGGCGCCAACATTCGCCTACGCGCGGTAAGTTTCTGGCCATGCCACGTGGACGTCACCGCCATTCCCCGCCTTTGCACAGGCTGCTGCCTCCCTCGGCAATCGCAGGCGTCTCCCTTGTCTGCGCCCTCGGTCCCTGGGTGTTCACGGAACCCATGGCGCTCCGCGGTCTGGCCGCGGCTGCCGCGGCGACGGCGATCCTCGGCGCGTACGTGATGCGCCGCTGGGACATGCAGGCCGGCAAACAGGTCGCCGACCTGGCACGCGCGCGTGCCAGTGACGAGTGGCGCTACGAGGAACGGGTCGCCGAGCTGGAGAGCGACCTCGACGAATCACGTGAGCTGCGCGTCAAGCTGGAGCAGCGCCTGCGGGCCAAGCGCACCGAACTGGCGGGTCTGCGCAACGAGCACGCCGCGCTGCTGCGCCGCTACGCCACGGCCGAGACCGAGCGGGCCAGCGCCCTGGAGGGCCGCCGGCTGCTCGAGATAGAGGCGGCTCCCACGCCCGCGCTGCCCGCCGCACGCGCGGCGCGGGACGCCGAGCCGACCGGCACGGTCGTCGCGCGGGACGCGGAGGACACCGACGACGGCGAGGTCACCGAAGGCGCGGACGCCGACGAGGCGGCGGCCGAAGCCCAGGGGACGGTCGAGGAAGCCGCGTCCGACGGCTCTGTCGACCCCGGTACCCCCGACGACTCCGCCGATGGCGCCGAACCGGTCGCGGAGACCGATGGCGCCGAGGAGACCGAGAAGACCGAGGAGGAGCCGACGGCTGCGGCGGTCTTCTCTCCCGAGGGGTCCAAGCTGTTCCTGCGGGCCCAGGCGGCCCTGGACCGGTTCGACACCGACGGCGTCCAGGCGACGACGGCCGGGCACAGCGCCGAGGAGGCGCCCGCGCAGGCGACTTCCGCGGACGTCGGCGCCACAGCCGGCGGCGACACGGAGGCCGCGCAGGAGGACGAGGCGCAGGGGAAGCCCGAGGCGGTCGACGAGCACACGCGCGCGACCGCCCCCCACGCAGCTGCCGAGGCCGACGCGGTCTCGGAGGACCGGAGCCCGGAGGGTCAGGCCGGGGTCCACCGGACTCCGGACCACCACCAGGCTCCGGACGATCCGGCTTCCACCGCTGCGGAAGCGGACGAGGCGGAGGGCAACGCGGCGGAACCGGCGGCCCCGGAAGCTTCCGAGGTCGGCGGACACGTGGACCACACGGAGAGCGAGCGGCCCGCGCCGCCGGTGCATCCCGCTCCCTCGGGCCTCGCCGCCCTCTCGGGCACCGGCGTCTCCGCCCCCGTCGCCGCCGCGGGGACCGGTGCGCTCGTCCCCCGTCCCGCCGGCGCCGTTGAGCGCCGTCCCTCCGGCCACTTCGCCGTGCCGACCGCCGTGGCCGTCGTACCGGCCGCGTATCCCGTACGGCGTCCGACGGCCGAGGGCGGCTTCGACTTCTTCGGGACCAAGGGCGATTCGACGCCTCAGGCCCTGGAGGCGGTGCAGAACGAGGACCTGGCCGATGTCGTCGGCCAGGAGGCCCTCGCCCTGCACAAGGCCGAGTCCGAGGCGGAGTTCAAGCCGCTGGACGAGGCGGCGCGCGGTATCGGTCAGGTGATCGACCTGACCGCGCACGACGAGACGGAGCACATCGACCTTCAGGGACTGCGCAGCGCCGTCTCCTGAGGCGTCCCCGGGCGTCCTACGACATCCACCGGTCGGGCCGGGCGTCCAGGCGCCCGGTCCGTGACCGCTCGGCCTGACCCCGGAGCAGCTCCTCGGCCTCCTGCGCGTCCCTCAGCCGAGCTGTGACGGTTTTGTCGGCCCCCGTGTCCACATGGACGTCCGCAAGCCGCCACAGGCGCTGCCAGGGGCCCTGCGTCAGCCGCACGCTCTGCACCTTGGCGTGCGGGACGAGCGCCAGGCTGCGGCGCAGCAGGCCGTGCCGGGTGGCGAACACCGCGTCCGTGACGGCGATCCCGTAGCCCCGCCACCACAGCGGCACACACCGCCCGGCCCGCCGCGGCGGGCGCGACAGCGAGGTGGCGGCCGGGACGCTCACCCCGGGCAGCACGCGCGCGACGACGGCCTCCGCGGCCGCGCGCGGGGCGACCGGGACCAGTACGGAGTTGGCCGAGCCGGCCACGTCGAGCTCGACCCGGACCCAACCGCGCCGCCGCCACAGCAGCGGCTGCACGATCCGCACCGTCTGCACCCGCCCGGGCGGCACCGTCTCGTGCGTACGGTCCAGCAGCCCGTGGTCGATCCGCAGCCCGTCCGGCGACTCGCCGACCGTCCAGTCGTACTCGCCGACGAACCGTCCCACGCTGCTCGCGCCCGCCGCGCCGAGCAGCGGCACGCCCGTCGCGAGCACCGTCCACACGCTGTGGGTGGCCAGCCACAGCACCGGCGGCACCACGAGCGCGGCGACCAGCGCGCCCCAGGTCGCACCCGTCAGTACCAACGCGATCGCCAGCTCGCGCGCCGGGACGCGCAACAACTCGCGCGCGGGCGCCTCGCCCACCTCGTGTGCCGTCTCCGGCGCGAAACCCGCCGCCCGCGCGAGCAGCTCCGCCCGCAGCACCCGGGCCTCCTGCTCGCCCAGGAAGGCCAGTTCGTCCTTCTTCTCGGCGCCGACCACGTCGAGCCGGAGCTTCGCGACACCCGCGATCCGCGCCAGGAGCGGCTGACTGACGTCGATCGCCTGGATGCGCTCCAGCCGGATGTGCGCGGCGCGCCTGAACAGCAGGCCGGTCCGGATCCGCAGCTCGCTGTCGGTCACCGAGAAATGGGTGAACCACCACGTCAGGAAGCCGTAGAGGGAGGCCGCGGGAACGAGGACGGCGAGCGCGATCAGCAAGGTCGTCGTGGTCAGCCGGGTCAGCTGCGCCTGCGCCTGGTTCGGATCGTGCACGGCCCACCCGACGAGGACCGCGATCGGCGCCCACGCCCGCCGAAAAGGGGTCACGGGGTGCAGCCGACGCTCGGCGACGGACCGTTCGGGTCGGTTGCCGGCCGGGTCCGTCGTCTCCGTGACATCTGCGGCAGGCGCATGTGCGGTGCCCGAGGTGCCTGGGTCGCTGCCGGTGTCTTTGGTGTCTTTGGTGCCGGTGGTGCCGGTGGTGCCGGTGGTGCGTCGGGTGTTCGGCGTGTCGGTGAGGTGCGTGGCGTCTGCGGTGGGGGGCACGTCGGGTACCTCGGGTACGCCGTCCTCGACGCCCCGCGTCGTCACAGGCCCGCCGATCGGGCCTCGCCGAGCTGGGTGAGCCGGTCGCGCAGCCGTTCCGCCTCGGCCGGGTCCAGGCCGGGGATGGTCGCGTCGGTCGCGGCGGCCGCCGTGTGCAACTGGACGCTGGCCAGCCCGAAGTGCCGTTCGACGGGCCCGGAGGTGACCTCGACGAGCTGCATGCGCCCGTACGGCACGACGGTCTCCTCCCGCCACAGCACGCCCCGGCTGATCAGCAGGTCGTCGGCCCGCTCGGCGTACCGCCAGGAGTGCCAGTTGCGGCCGAGCAGCACCCAGCCCCATCCGATGCCGACCAGGGGCAGCAGGGCGAACGCCGCCCACGCGGGGCCGACGAGCAGCCCGAGCAGCAGCCCGGCGCCGACGGCCGCAGACCCCAGCCACACCACCAGCAGCAGCCGACGCATCCGCAGCAGTCCCGGCGGCAGCCCGATCCACACCGGTCCGGCCGCCGTCGTCCCCGCGCCACCCGGGCTCCCCGTTTCCATACCGTCAGCGTACGTAGGCGAGCGCGTAGGGGAGACTGTGCCCATGACTCCTACGACGGAGACCACGGTCGGGATCGGCGGTGCCGCGGAGAGCACCGACATGGTGCTCAACATCGGCCCCCAGCATCCCTCCACACACGGTGTGCTGCGTCTGCGGCTCGTCCTGGACGGTGAGTGCATCCGGCAGGCGGAGCCGGTGATCGGCTATATGCACCGTGGCGCGGAGAAGCTGTTCGAGGCACGCGACTACCGCCAGATCGTCATGCTGGCCAACCGCCACGACTGGCTGTCGGCGTTCTCGAACGAGCTGGGCGTGGTCCTCGCGGTGGAGCGGATGCTCGGCATGGAGGTCCCCCCGCGCGCGGTGTGGACCCGCACCCTCCTCGCGGAGCTGAACCGGGTGCTGAACCACCTGATGTTCCTGGGGTCCTACCCCCTGGAGCTGGGCGGCATCACCCCGGTCTTCTACGCCTTCCGTGAGCGCGAGGTGCTGCAGAACGTGATGGAGGAGGTCTCCGGCGGGCGCATGCACTACATGTTCAACCGGGTCGGCGGCCTCAAGGAGGACGTGCCGGCCGGCTGGGCCGCACGCGCGCGTGGCGCTGTCGCCGCCGTGCGCTCGCGCATGGACGTCTTCGACGATCTGGTGCTCGGCAACGAGATCTTCCGCGGGCGCACGCGGGACGTGGGAACGCTCGCGCCGGAACACGTGCACGCGTACGGCGTGAGCGGGCCGATCGCGCGCGCCTCCGGTGTCGACTTCGACCTGCGCCGCGACGAGCCCTATCTCGCGTACGGGGAGCTTCAGGACACCCTGAAGGTGGTGACCCGGACCGAGGGGGACTGCCTCGCGCGCTTCGAGTGCCTCCTGGAGCAGACGCGGAACGCGCTCGACCTCGCGGACGCCTGCCTGGACCGTCTGGCGGAGCTGCCGCCCGGCCCGATCAACCAGCGGCTCCCCAAGGTCCTCAAGGCGCCCGAGGGGCACACGTACGCGTGGACCGAGAACCCCCTCGGCATCAACGGGTACTACCTCGTCAGCAAGGGCGAGAAGACGCCGTACCGGCTGAAGCTCCGCTCGGCCTCGTACAACAACATCCAGGCCCTCACCGAACTGCTGCCGGGCACGCTGGTCTCGGACATGGTGGCGATCCTGGGGTCGATGTTCTTCGTGGTCGGGGACATCGACAAGTAGGCGGGCGACGCGACGCAGGTGGGCCGCGGCGGCGGAGGAGGCCGTCGCGGGAGGTCAGCCGGTCTCGGGTCCCGGGCCCAGCGGGTCGGGGATGCCGACCGGCTGGAGCAGCCATCCGAAGCCGCCCAGTCCGCCCGGCGCCAGGAGCTCGGCGGCCTCGCCGGCGCTCGCGAGGGCGCGCACGTACGCGGAGGGGTCCGTGGACGCCAGTGCCAGCGGAGGGCGGGCGCCGGTGATGCCCAGGGCGCGCAGCGCGGCGCGTTGCGTGAGCAGGCGCGCGCAGGCGGGTTCACGCGCCGCGCCCCTCCCAGCCGTTGGTGCCGCTGCCGCTGCCGCTGCCGCTGCCGCTGCCGCTGCCGCTGCCGCTCCGGCCTCAGCGCACGCGTCCAGCGCGACATGGGCCGTGATGTCGCAGGAACCGTCCGGCACGGGTGCCGTCTCGCGTCCCTCCCGGAAGCCGGTGAGCGTTCCGAACGGGGGGCGCGCGTCCGCCGTGTGTCCGTAGTCCACCGCCACCGCGAGCCCGGCCTCGACGCGGGAGACGGCAGACGCCCACGCCGTGTCCCGGGGCAGCCCGATCTCCGCCCGCACCCCCTCCTCGCCCGCCGTCGGCCACCACCGCGCGAGCCACTCCGCCTCCGCGCCGGACACCCGATCCCCGAGCCGCTCGGCCCCGGTGTCCCGCACGAGCACCAGTCGGGCCACGCCCGCGGAGTCCACCTCGGCGACCTCGAGGGGCACGTTGTCCAGCCACTCGTTGGCGAACAGCAGTCCGGTGAGCCGCTGCGGGGGCTCGGGCAGCCACTCGATCCGATGAGGGAGACCGGCGGGGCGGCCGGCGACCTCGACGGCGCACGCGCGCGTGCGGGCCGCCACATCGGCGGGGAGCGCGGCCAGCACACCGGTGACCAGTTCGCCCCGGCCGGCGGCCATGTCGACGAAGTCGAGCGACGCGGGACGGCCCAGCGCCTCGTCGACCCGGCACAGCAGCCCGGCCACGGCCCCGGCGAACAGCCGCGACGCGTGCACGGACGTACGGAAGTGTCCGACCGGTCCCTCGGAGCGCCGGTAGAAGCCGCCCGTTCCGTCCACGCCGTACAGGGCCGCCTGCGTCGCCGCCCGCCAGCCACGCCATCCGCCCGAGCCCGTCCCGTCGTCCTCCACCCGGTCAGACTAGGCGTACAGGTGATCACGGCATCCACCTTGCGGAGTACGCGCGCCCGGACCGGATCGGCCCTCCGGTTGACCCCTGCACGCATCGGGCTTCCCTACGCTGGGTTACGTGCAGCGCCTCTATGACTTCCTCCGCAGACACCCGACCGGGGTCGACGCCTTCTGGGCCCTCGTCCTGTTCGGGATCTCCGCGGCCGCCGGGACCGCGGGACAAGATCGCGGCGGCACCGACTCCATGGCGCTGCTGGTGCCGGTCGTGTTCCTGTTGTGCCTGGTCATCGCGTTGCGTCGGCGTATGCCGGAGCAGATGCTCGTGCTCGCCGCGGCGCTCGGACTGGCTCAGCTGGTGCTGAACGTCGGGGTCACGGCCGCCGACTTCGCCCTGCTGGTGATCGTCTACACGGTCGCCGCGAACGGTGCCCGCTGGGCCTCCCGTCTCGCCCTGGTCATGGCGCTGAGCGCGGCCACCCTGGCGCAGGTGCGCTGGCCGCACGAGAACGCCAGCGTGCCGGGCCAGGTCGCGGTCATCGTCTTCCAGACGGTGCCGTTCGCCCTCGCCTGGGTGCTGGGCGACTCCATCCGCACCCGTCGCGCGTACTTCGCGCAGCTGGAAGAGCGCGCGGCCCGCCTGGAGAAGGAGCGCGAGGCGCAGGCGAAGGTCGCGGTCGCCGCCGAGCGCGCCCGCATCGCGCGAGAGCTGCACGACGTCGTCGCGCACAACGTGTCGGTGATGGTGGTGCAGGCCGACGGCGCCGCCTATGTCCTCGACGCCGCGCCCGACCAGGCGAAGAAGGCCCTGGAGACGATCTCCTCCACGGGCCGCCAGGCCCTCGCCGAGATGCGCCGCCTGCTGGGCGTGCTGCGTACCGGCGAGCACCAGGAGGGCGGCGAGTACGTGCCGCAGCCGGACGTCGAGCAGATCGAGGACCTCGTCGAGCAGTGCCGCGGCTCGGGCCTGCCCGTGGACTTCAAGGTCGAGGGCACGCCACGGCCGCTGCCCAGTGGCGTCGAGCTGACCGCGTACCGCATCGTCCAGGAGGCGCTGACGAACACGCGCAAGCACGGGGGGCCCAACACGGGCGCGAGCGTGCGCCTGGTCTACTTCGACGACGGCCTCGGCCTGCTCGTCGAGGACGACGGCAAGGGCGCCCCGCACGAGCTGTACGGCGAGGGCGGCGCCGACGGCGCGGGTCACGGCCTGATCGGCATGCGCGAGCGGGTCGGCATGGTGGGCGGCACCCTGGACGCGGGCCCGCGGCCCGGCGGAGGATTCCGCATCAGCGCGCTGCTCCCGCTCAAACCCGCGCACTGAAGCCGACGCACGCCCCTGGTGACACCTGTCACGTCCCTCGGGGCCACTCGTACCGGTTGACGGAAACCGAAGAACCCGAAGAAACAGCAGAAACAGCAGAAACGGA